>NZ_CP197255.1:2922500-7267500 GCF_052075895.1 Sorangium sp. KYC3313 | reverse complement strand
TCGCCCGGTCGCCCTGCTCACCGACCGGTCTCGACCGATCAGGCGAGTGGCCCAGAGCCGCAGCGTCTTCGCTGCTCAGCTGCTGGTCCTCAGCTCGGGGCGGGCCTTCTAACGGCCTGCCTCGAACCTGTCAACCCTTCGACTGGATCGACCCGGTCGATCCTGCCGACCTGCCACGGCCGCCTGGCAGGCGATCCGAAGGCGCAGCGGCTTCGCTGCTCTGGATGTCGGCTTCCGCCGGTGTTTCCGCCGGCGAGCGAGAGTGAACTTATCTATGTTTCATGAGGGTGTCAACGGGCGCGAGGCGCGGCCAGATGGCCTCGAGCGATCGGCCGAGTGCGTGCCGGCGCCGCATCGGTCTGCTCGCCGCCTCGCGCGCCTCGCCGCCCGGTGCGGCCGCCGAGACACGTCCGAGGTATCCGGCCGCCCGCCATGTCACTGGACGACGGAACCGCCCAGGGCGCGAGGACGACGTTGCGCCCCCTGGCCCAGAGCGCGGCACGCCGCCCGCCGGGCCCGGCGTGGTGTGCCGCGCCCGAGCTCGCCCGCCACGACCTCGGCTCGGCACGAAGACGTGACGCCGCAGGAGACCCTCCCGGGCGAAGGCCCGCCGTGGACGCTCTCCGTGCGCGGGCCAGAGGCGCGCGAGCGCGCCATCGGCCGTCTGGAGCGCATGCGCCCGCGCGCAAAGGAGTACGCAAAGGAGTACGCAAAGGACGAACGAGACCTTCAATGCAGCACGGCTGCGCGTGCGTGCCGCGCGCGTGCATCGATTGCGCGACGCATCCTCACTCTCCGCTGGCCTGACCTCTGCAGACACCGGCGACCCAGGTGACACAGGGTAGGCGTCAGGGGGAGCGGCTATGACAATGCGCATCGGGGCGATGGCGGTGGGCTCAGCGGTTCTCGCGCTGGGCTGTATGGACCTGGATCAGCAAGAGCCGCCACGCGAAGGCGTGGCCGCTCTGCAGATACAGAGCGGAGCGCGGCTGGAGGCGGCGCGCTTCATCGAGGGTGGATCGGTGCCGTACGTGCTCGGCTTCTCGCCCGAGACCGGACAGATCCTCGGCGGCTCGCACGCGCTCCTCATCCCGCTGACCGGGACGCGAGAGGCCATCGACGGCGCGAATCTGCCCACGAGCCTGCATCCGGAGCTCAGGGGGTCGTACGTGGCCCTGAACTCGAGCCTGCTGCAAGGCCAGTCCACGGGCCCCTTCGCCTCGCAGTGGTGGCCGCACAACAGGAACGGCATCGCGGACCGGTGGAACTCCGCGATCAAGGACTACGGCGATCTGACGTCCGATCCAGACAATCTCTCGCCGGCCGAGAAGTACGATCTCCTGTTCTACGCGGGACAGGGCCGTTCGCTCGATGCGCCCACGGGCGCAATCACCTTGGGGGTGGGCCGGGCTGACGGGCTGCGCGCTCCCCGGGCGACGCGCGTGGCGGGGCCGACGACGTACTGGGAGCTGAAGAACCACGGCCTGTATCAAGGGGTGACCCCGGAGTACTGGTGGGGACACTGCAACGGCTGGGCGGCCTACGTCGTCGCCGAGGAAGGCGGGCCGCCGCAGCGCGACATCCGCGTGAAGCTCTCGGGCGGCAAGGTGACCACGTGCGCTTCGGTGGAGACGGGGTGCATCCTGTTCCGCACCGCCGATATCGAGGCGCTCATGACGGAGCTCTACCACAGCGACTCGGCCACGATGTCCGGGCGGCGCTGCGAGGCGCGGGAGGACCTCGTCCAGCGCGATCAGTACGGAAGGCCTATCGATCCGGCGTGCCGCGACCTGAACCCCGCGACGATGCACATCGCCATGACCGGCCTCCTCGGGCTGGGCGCAAGCTCCATCAGCTCGCCGTCCAGCGCTCGGGCGCGGCGCGCGTTCGTCGTCGACTACACCTGGCACCGCGAGGTGTGGAGCTACCCGGTCACGTCGTTCACCATCGACACGATGGCGGAGGTGAGCGCGCAGGAGGCAGCGCGGCTCGTCTGTAACGGCGGGTTCCAGGGGGCGGATTGCTACAATTACCGGTTCAACCCGTACGCGAGGCGCTTCGTCCGCGTCAGCGGGCGCTACGGGATGGTCTCGGACGAGGTGAGCGCCGAGCAGCTCCTCCTGCCCCCCGCGCAGCGCAACATCCCGGTCCTGAACGTGGAGCTCCACTACGTGCTCGAGCTCGACGATCGGCTGGCGTTGATCGGCGGCGAGTGGATCAGGAACCCCTCCCTCGTCAACGGCATCAACGGCAAGGCGATGCACCCCGACTACCTCTGGCTCCCGGTGAGGGCGCAGGGGCCAGGGGAAGACGCCGACGATCTCGGCGGCTCCGCGGACAACCCGTACATCGCGTACTCGCGCGCGAAGGCGCTGCTGAATCTGTCGCGCGCTTCCGTGACGGGGAGCAGGCCGTCGGAGTGACTCGGAGCGACCGCGCGCCGACGGCCTCGGTGGACGAGGCGTCGGCCATCGCGGTGACCCCGCGCCGACAGCCTCGGTGACGAAGCCTCGGTGACGAGGCGCCGGCCATCGCTTTGCCGGCGCCGCGCCGCCGCGCGCCGGTCTACGATGGCGCCGCCATGGTGCACATGGACGAGACGTTCGCCGCGGCGCTCTGCCGCGCGGACGTGCGGTGGCTCGCCGAGCACGTCGATGAAGCGCGCTGCAGCAAGGAGATGCTCCGCCAGCTCGTGAAGCACGAGGACGAGCGCGTGCGGTACCTCGGGCTCACGCGGATGGCCCAGGCCGCCCGGCGCGAGGGCAGCGCAGGGCGGCGAGAGCTCGCGGCGCTGCTCCCGCGCACGCTGGACAGGACGCCGGAGGTCGCGCTGCTCCTCGCCGGGCTCTACCGCGCGCTGTGGCCCTCCCTCCCGGTTCAGCGCCTCCCGGCGTGGCGCGAGGCCTCGCTCCCCGCCGCCGTTCGCGTCGCGTGGCTCCGGACCGAGATCCTCACGCGGCCGGAGGCCGTCCGCGGCGAGCCCGCCGGCGAGCTCCTCTACCAGGCGCTCCACGCGCTCGATCCGGCCGAAATCCCCGCGCCCGAGGCGCTCCTCCCCGAGCTCGCGGCGCGCCGCGAGCCGGTCCTCGCGGCCGCGGCGCTCGACCTCACCCGGCGCTGCCTGCACGCGGCGCTGCTCGCGCCCGATCAGGCGCGCGCGGTGCTCGCCGCGCTGCTCGACGCGGCGGCGCCCGCGATCGTCGCAGGCGCGCTGCGCGAGCTCGCCGCGCCCTGGGCCGTCCTCGCCGGCGCGCCGCTCCCGGGCGCGCGCCTCGGGCAGCTCCTCGGCGGCGCCCCCGACGTGGCCGCCGCCGCGCTGGAGACGGCGGCGCGCCACGGCGAGGGCGCCGCGCTCCGCGCGTTCGTCTCCCGCGAGGACGCGCCGCCGCGGCTCCGGCAGCGGGCGCTCACGCTCCTCGGCGAGCACGCGACCCGCGAGGACGTCGGCGCCATCCTGAGCGTCGCGGGGGGCGATCCGCTGCTGCTCGGCCCGAGCGCGATCGCCTGCCTGCGCGCGCTGCACCGGCGCGGGCACTTCCCCGCCCCGGAGCACGCGGCGGCCCTGCTCGATCTCGCCCTCGCCGATCCCACGATCGCCGCGGAGGACGTCGCGGCGATCGCCTTCACCTGCCGGCGCGCGCTCCTGTCGGCGCTCGCCGCGGCGCCGGGCGGCGACGCGAGCTGGCCGCGCCGCGCCGAGATCATCGTCGCCATGGCGCGGCAGGGCGCGGCCGATCTCCCGCTCGGCGACGCGCTCGCCGAGAAGCTCCGCGACGCGCCCTCGCCCGCGCCCCTCCTGCGCGCGCTGGGCGCCCTGCGCCACGCGGCCGCGGAGGAGGACGTGCTCGCCGCCCTGCCGCGCGCGCCCGCCGCTGCCCTGGAGGCGCTCGCCGCGATCGGCGGCCCACGCACGGTGGAGGCGCTCCGGGCCGCGCTCGGCCAGGGCGGCGCAGGCGCGGCCATCGCGCCGCACCTCCGAGGCGAGCGCCACCGCGCCGCGGCGCTGCTCTGGCACCTGACGGAGGATCCGGCGGACCGGCGCGCGCTCGTCGCCCGCCTGAACCCCCGGGACCTGCCGGCCGAGATCGCCGCCGACCTCGCCGGGGCCGAGGCGGCGGAGCTCGCGGTGCTCCAGCGCGCGGTGAAGCGGTGCACGCCGGCGGACGCGCTCAGGGCGCTCGCGCGCGCGGGCGACGCGAGCGCCCTGCCGGCGATCGCCGATCTGCTGCTCCGGATCGCGGCGGACCACGCCGCGGCGTGGGCCCCCGGCGGGCCAGCCGAGCCGCCCGATCGCGACCCCGACCGGGGCCCCGCGCGGCCCGCGGAGCCGGCGATCCCGGACGATGTCGCGGAGGCGATCCGCGGCCTCGGGCGGCGGCTCCACCAGCGCCGGAAGATCCGGCCTGTCTGCCTCCTCGACGCCGCGAGCGAGAGCGCGGCCGGCGACGCGCTGCTCGCGAACCTCGCCCTCGACCTGCTCGACCGACCCGGCGTGTCCGCGGGCGAGCGCGCGCTCCTCGTCGACCTGCTGCGCTCGGCGCGCGGTCAGGCCGCGCGCTCGCGCGTCCCGCGCTTGCTCCGCCACCGCGATCCCCGCGTGCGCAAGCGCGTGATCGCGCTGCTCGCCGAGGACGGCGCCGAGGCGCTCTCGGCCAGCCTGACGCTCCTCACGGGCGCGGGCGACGTGCAGACGGTGAGGCAGGCGCTGCGCGCGCTCGGGGGCATGGAGGCGCGCTGGGCCTGCCCCGCCATCGCCGCGTGCCTCGATCACCCGAACATGAACATCAAGAAGACGGCGGCCGAGGCCCTGGCGCGGGCGGGCGGGCCCGAGGCCGCGCCGAAGCTCGTCTTCTGGCTCGGCCGCCACGACAACCCGGGGCTGCGCGCGGCGCTCGAGGCCGCGCTGCGGGCGATCGTCGGGCCGGCCTGCGAGGCGACGATCCTCGCCGCCGCAGGGGCCGTGGAGGACGAACGCGCCCGCGATCGGCTGCTCGACGCCCTGAGCGGCAAGCTGTCGGCCCAGGCGATCCGGAGCGGGCTCCGCCAGGGATCGGCCGCGGCGGCGCGGCTGCTCGAGCGGGTGGTCGCTGGCGAGATCGCCCTCGCCTCCGGGACCGCCGACGAGCTCGCCGGGGAGGCCGTGGAGATCGACGCGCACGGCCTCGCCGCCCGCGAGCGAGCGCGCCCGGGCGCCGTGCCTCCCCCAGGCGCCGCGGACGCGCTCGCAGGCGCCGCGGACGCGCTCGCTGCCGCGCTCGCCCGCGACGGCTGGGACGACGCGACGGCGCGGCGCCTGATCGAGCGGCAGGCGGCGCTGACGCAGCGGTGGCTCGCCGCCCTGCGGAAGCTCGCGCCGGAGTGGTTCCGCCTGGCGGCGGACGAGCCGGCGCTGCGCGACGCGGCGCTCCGGCTGATCGTCCGCACGTCCACCGCCCCGTGGTCGCCCGTCGAGGCGCGCCTGTACGCCCGGCACGCCGCGGTGCTGCTCGACGGGCTCGCCGCGGCGTCGGCCGATCTGCGCGACGGGCTGCTCCCGTTGCTCGAGGAGGCGGCGCCCGAGCTCGCGCGCGCCGAGGCGCTCGGCGTCGCGGCGCGCGTGCGCGGGCTCGCGCCGGCGCCGGGGGCGCGCCGATCGCCGCTCGCGCTGCTGCGGCGGTGCGGGGCGATCCTCGGGCGCGCCGACGTCGATCAGGCGCTCGCGACGGCGCGCGCCGCCGCCGATCCGTGGACGGCCGAGCCGGCGATCCTGCGCGAGGCGTTCGGGGCGACGGCCGAGGCGGGCGATGGCGAGGATCCCGAGGGCGCGGCCGCGTGGCGGGCGGCGCTCCGGGCCGCGGCGCTGGAGCCGGCGGCGCTCGCGGCGCTCCGGGCGGGGCCGCGCGGCGGCCTCGGCTCGCGCGCGCAGCTCGCCGCGCTCATCGAGGTGTTCCCGGCCGCGGCCGAGCCGGCGCGGCCGGCGCTGCTCGACTGGATGGAGTCGCTCCAGCCGATCGGCGCACCGCCCTGGACCCTCGCCGAGCAGGCGGCCGCGCCGAGCGGCGACGCGCGGGTGCCCCGGCCGTCCGATCTCGACCAGCCGCGCTCGGCCGCGCTCCGCGAGCGCCTGCTGTCGATGCTGGCCGCGCCCGCGCCCGAGCTCCGGATCAAGGCCGCCGTCGCGCTCCTCTCATGGCCGGAGCCCGACGCCCGCGCCGCCGTGCTGCGGGCCTACCTGCGCGGCGACGTGGACGGCGTCGACCGCCCGGGGCTGCCCTCCCTGGCGCCCTCGCTGCTCGATCTCTCCGAGGAAGAGCTCCGGGGCGACCCGGCCGACGAGGCGCGCCGGGAGCGCGCGGCGCGCCTGGCGGCCCAGCTGATGCCGCCGGAAGCGGAGCGCCTGCTCCCGCAGCTGCTCTCGTGGTGGGAGTCGGGCGCGCCGGCGACGCGCGCGGCGGCGGCCCAGGCGATCCGCCGCGTCGCGCCCGACGCGCGGGCGGCTCGGCTGGTCGATCGCCTCCGGCAGGGGGCGTGGGGCTACCTCGATCTGGTCGCCGGCGAGCGGCTGCTCCGGACGCCGGAGCTCGAGGCCGTGGTGGAGCGCCTCCGCGCCGAGGGGCGCGCCGATCTGGCCGGGCGGCTCTCGCTCGACGACGGCCCGCTCCGGCCGCCCGGAGGGGGACGCGCGGCCGAGGACGCGCGGGCGCTGGAGGCGCTGCGCGCGCGTCCGGAGCCACAGGCGCCCGAGGCGAGCGACCGAGGTCCGGCGCGGCAGGAGCTCGTGCGGCTCGCGCGCGCAGGGGACGCGGAGCAGGCGCGCCGGGCGCTCTCGGCGCTGGCCGGGGCGCCCGACGGGGAGCTCGCGGCGCTGCTCGTGGAGCTGCTCGGCGATCGGCGCCCCCGGGTGCGGCTCCACGCGCACCGGCTGCTCCGCGACGCGGTCGATCGCGCCGCCTACCTGCGGGCGACGTGCGCGCTCCTCTCGGATCCGCTGCCGGACGTGGTCCGCTCGGCGATCCGTATCCTCTGCTTTGCGCCGTGGCCGCCGGCGCTCCCCGCGATCGTGGGCCTGCTCCTGCACCCGCACGCGGTCGTCCGCCGCGCGGCCGCGGAGGGGCTCGGGCACGTGGGCGCGCCGGCGATCCCCGCGCTCAAAGACGCGCTGGGCCGCGCTCGGCCGGACCGGCGCGAGGTCTATGCAGAGGTGATGAGGCGGATCGAGGGGCGGTGAGCGAGCGGGGCGCCGCGCCTCAGTCGACGCGCGGCCCCGGCGCGGCCCCGGGCGCCGCTCCCGGCCCGAGCTCCCCTGCCCCGGTCGCGGCCGGCGGCGACACCACGCCGCGGTCGGGCTCGCCGAGGACGCAGGCCTCCTTCCCCTCGACGACCCTGCAGCGGTAGTCGGCCGGGCATTTCCCCCCGCACGGCTGCCGCACACACATCCCCGTCGCCGCGTCGCACGCCGTCCCGGTTGGACACGCCGCGTAGCAGGTATCGAACAACGCGCGGTTCGCGACGGTCGACCCGGCCGCACCGGCGAGGGCGCTCGCGGCTTCCACATAGCCGGTGCCGGTAACCCCGGTGCCGGCGTTCTCGTCCCGGTCACGATCGCCACCAGGTGATGTCTGCACCGCCCTCGCGCCGAGCAGGAACTCCGGCGGTCCCTTCCGCGAGGTGAAGCACCCTGCCAGGATTCCAACCGAACAGCAGGAAATCAGAAGGACGGTAATTCGCATAGAACCGAGATCCTCCATACACACCGAAACGATTCCACGACAATACAGGAGCACACTCCGGTACCATCGACGCGATGCAGGGGAGGGAGACGAGGTGAGCGAATCTGTGCACCTAACGCCGTGGCCCACACCGCTCCGCTGGGAGGTACTGCCCAGGAGCTGGAGCGCCGGGAAAGCGTCGAGCCTGACGGTCACAGCGGGCGGCGAGACCGACCTGTTCCTCGATCCGGATCGCCTCCGGGGCGCGCTGAACGCGCCGCGCTTGCTCGGGACGCCGCACGGGGACTTCCTTGCCAGCGCGCGGGTGACGGTGGGCTTCTCGGCGGTGCGCGACGCCGGCGTGCTGCTCCTCTGGGCGCACGAGCGCTCGTGGGCGAAGCTCTGCTTCGAGCTCTCGCCGGAGGGCGCTCCGACGGTCGTCTCCGTGGTGACCCGGGGCCTGTCGGACGACCGCCGATCCTTCGAGGTCGACGCGGGTCACGTATGGCTGCGCGTCTCGCGGCTCGGCCGGATGTGCGCGTTCCACGCCTCCACCGACGGGACGACATGGCGCCTCGTCCGCAGCTTCTCGCTGGGCAGCACGGCGGAGCTCGACGTCGGCTTCTCGGCCCAGTCGCCCGCAGGCGACGGCTGCACCGCGGTCTTCGACGACATCCGCTTCGCGCCGCGCCGCCTCGGCGATCTCCGCAGCGGAGACGCCGTGTACGGCGACGCGCTGGCGCGCGCCGGTCAGATGCCGCCGCTCACCGGGCTCGCCTTGCCGCTCCCGCACGTGCTGTGAAGCGCGGGCCGCGCGATGGCGCGCGCGGCCTCGTCCTGCGCGCTCCCCCGCGGCGCCCGTGAGCGCGCGGTCGCCATCGGCCCCGACCGTGGTCCCTGGCCAGGATCTCCACATCCAGGTCGATCGATCTCGTGTCCCTGGCGGCGTTCTCCACGTCCTGTCGCCAGGCTCCGTGTCCCTGGCGTTCGTGTCGATCTTCGATGTCGCTCGTTTCCCTGTCTCTCGTGACCTTCTCCATGTCCCTGTCGCACGATTTTGCCCGGGAGCGGAGGCGTCTCGATACCTGAAGTGAAACCAGTGACGCTGTAGCGTCGGGTGACAGACGCCCCGAGCATAGCTCTTGCTCGTGAATCCGACGAGGCTCGCGAACGGTGACCACCGGGGATCCACCGCGACGAGTCTCCGTCGTAGAAAGAGGGGAAGTATGAGCAATCGTCGCAATCTCCAGAACTGGCTCGGCATGGCGCTGGTGACAGGGCTCGTCTGCGTCTCCGGCTCTGCGTGCGTGGGCTCCGTGGATCCGTCGATCGACAGCGAAGAAGCCGGCGAGACCGAGCAAGCGATCGTGAGCGGCTTCGTGGCAGGGACGAGGCTCGATTGCACGATGTCGGGCCCCACCCCGACGGGGAGGCGGTGGGCATATCTGATCGTCGGCAATGACCAGTCCACCTGTTACCGGACTCCCAACATCCATCGCCTGGACCTGGCGCCGGAGACCGCCATCCATTGCCACGCTCTCGGCAGGAGCATCGGATGTGATTACATGCAGGACCTCTAGCACTGCTGCGGGAAGTCGGAGGGGGAAGCGAACCGCCATGACGCCGAGGGCGCGCCCTCTTCCAGCCCTTCTCGCCGGGTTATGCGGACGACCCCGCGCGCGCGGGCGCTGTTCTCCAAGGGGTTCACGCCAGCGAGGGTCGCCTCCCTCGAGCCGGCGATCGCCCGGGCCGCGGAGGCGCTGGTGCGCATCGAGGTGAGGTGCGCCGTGCAGGCGCTGCGCGCGGCGTTCCGCGGGCTGCGCCTCGCCGCGACAGCGCGCGGATGACCCGGCAGTTTCAAGCAGTTGTCGACAGATGGCGGCAGCAAAAAACATCGCTGAGCGTGTCGATCTCGGGCCCGCCCGTTCGTCGTGACGATAGAACCAGGGCGCATCCGGTCAGTGCCGTCCGGACGACCCGCTTCGAACCAGCTCGACCCACTCGACCCAGGAGAGGAGATACGACATGCGATCCATGATCACCGCGGAGCCGGCCACCAACGACGCGAAGGCGGCGCGGGAGCGACCGGATCACGCGCCGCCGCGTTCCGAGCGCCGGACGAGGAGCGCGGTCGTGAGGCGCATCTCGATGGCAGCGTGCCTGTTCGTCGCCGCGTGCGGCGGCGCGGAGGACGCCAGTGATCCGGAGCCGACCGCGTGGAAGGACATGAGCTTCGAGCAGCGCGTCGCGTACATGAACAGCGACGTCCTGCCGCGGATGAAGGAGGTGTTCGTGGCGTACGACCCGGCGTTCGAGACCATGGACTGCGCGACGTGCCACGGCGCCGACGGGGCCACGCGCGCCTACGCCATGCCGAGCCCGGCGATCGCCGTGCTGCCCGCCACGGAGGAGGGGTTCCTCGAGTACGTGCAAGACCCGGAGCACCCCGAGCGCGCGGCGTGGAGCACCTTCATGTTCGAGAAGGTCGTGCCCGAGATGGCCAGCCTGCTCCAGCGCGTCCAGTACGACCCCACGACCGGCAATGGCGACTTCTCGTGCAACAACTGCCACACGCTGGGGTCCGTCGAGCCGTGAGGCCGCCCGAGGGGGGACGAGCAGCGCTGACCTCGGCCCCCTCGCGCCCGTCGGCGCACCTCCGCTCTCCGGTCCGCGTCCTTGTGGGACTGGCGCCCTCGCGGTGATTTCGTCACATCCGGCGCCCTGATCCGCCAGCATCGCTCGGGTCATCCTGCCCGGCCAGAGCGCCCCGCTGCTGCCGAGCCGACGGCCACGGCAGCGCTGCGGGGCCCGCGCGCTCGGCGGCGAAAGCTCGATCGCCGGGCGCCCGGCCCTGTATATCTCGGTCCAGAGGAGGTCTCCCATGTCCGACCCGACCGAGATCGCAGAGTGCAACGCGCAGTTCCTGGCCGCCTGGATCCACTTCAGCCGCTGCCTCCCCGGCCACCGGATCGAGCACACGGACGGTGTCTCCGTCATCCTCTCGGGCACGGACATGGCCCTGCTCAACATCGCCACGCTCTCCTCGCCGGCCGGCAACCTCACGGATCTGGAGCGCCGCGCGCGCATCGGCGCCGAGCTCGCCCGGACCGGCGGCGTTCCCTGGTTCTTCGCGCTGTCCGACAGCTGGGCGCCCGGCGGCGACGCGGAAGCGGCCGCCGAGCTCCTGGCCGGGCTCGGCTTCCAACCTGCGGTGTCGATCATGGGCATGGTGGCCGACGGGCTCCCCACCCCGCGGCGGGAGATCGCCGGCCTGGAGCTCAGGCGCGTGGGCGACGCCGAGACGCGCGCCGCCGTCGCCGATCTCAACTCCGTCGCCTACGGCCTCCCGCTCCCCACCGGGCGCGCCGCCCTGGCCCACGAGGCGTTGTGGGACGACCGGGCGTTCGGGCGGGTCGGCTACGTGGGCGACCAGCCGGTATGCTGCGCGGCGACGTTCATGGTGGCCGGGATCCGGTACGTTGGCTTCGTCGCCACCGCGGCCGAGCACCGGCGCAAAGGCTACGCCGAGGCGGTGATGCGCTGCTGTCTCGACGACGCGCTGAGCGCCACCGGCGCCCAGAAGACCGTCCTCCACGCGACGGACCTGGGGCGGCCCGTGTACGACGTGATGGGGTACCACGCGGTCACGCGCTTCGCCTTCTACACGCCGCCGCCGGACTACCTGCCGCCGCCGCAGGCCTGATCCCGCGCGCCCCCGCCTACCACCCGCACGTCTTGCCGCGGTTCTGCTGGTCGAGCCAGTCCTTGAGCGGCCCGAAGTAGTCGAGCATCGCCGCCGCATCCATCCGCCGCGATCCCGTCACCACCTCGAGCGCCTCCGGCCACGGGCGGCTCCGCCCCATCTCCAGCATCCGCCGGAGACGCTCGCCGGCCTCCTCGCTGCCGTAGATCGTGCAGCGGTGGAGCGGCCCCTTGTACCCCGCTGCCTCGCAGAGCGCGCGGTGGAACTGGAACTGGAGGACATGGGCGAAGAAGTACCGGATATACGGGACGCTCGCCGCCACATGGTACTTCGCGCCAGGATCGAAGTCCGACTCGGAGCGAGGCACCGGCGGCACGACACCCTGGTACCTCCTCCGGAGCTCCCAATAGGCCTCGTTGTATCTCGCCGGCTGGATGTCCCCCGAGAACACCCCCCAGCGCCACCGGTCGAGCGAGACCGCGAACGGCAGGAAGGCGATCTTGCCGAGGGCGTCGCGGAGGAGGAGCGAGAGGTCGCTGGAGGCGGGGGGCAGCTGGTCCACGAGCCCGATCCGCTGGAGGTACTCCGGACTGACCGAGAGCCCGATCGTGTCGCCGATGGCCTCGTGAAACGCGGGGTTCGGGCTGTCGCGGTACAGGAGCGGCAGGTGGTTGTACGCCCGCTGGTAGAAGGTGTGGCCGAGCTCGTGGTGGATCGTCTGGAAGTCGCCGGCCGTGATCTCGATGCACATCTTGATGCGCAGATCCTCCTCGTCGTCGATGTTCCACGCGCTCGCGTGGCAGACGACGTCGCGATCCGCCGGCTTGACGAAGAGCGACCGCTCCCAGAAGGTGGCCGGGAGCGGCTCGAACCCGAGCGAGACGAAGAAGCGCTCGCCCGTCTTCACCATCTCGATCGGCGTGTACCCCTTCGCCTGCAGCGCGGCGTCGAGATCGTAGATCGGCGCGGCCCCCTCGGGCGCCACGAGATCGTAGATGTTGCTCCAGTCCTGCGCCCACATGTTGCCGAGCAGATCCGCCCGGATCGGGCCCTTGCCGGGCACGACGTCCTCACCGTACTTCGCGGCGAGCCGGCCCCGCGCGTAGCAGTGGAGCGCGTCGTAGAGCGGCTTGACCTGCCCCCAGAGGCGATCGACCTCGCGCGACAGCACGCCGGGCCGCATCTCGAATTTCGAGCGCCACGCGTCGCCCGTGTCCTTGAACCCGAGCTCGCGGGCGCCCTCGTTCGCCAGCTGGACGAGCCGCGTGAAATCGCCCCGCATGGGGACAGAGACCGTGTGCCAGCCGGCCCACGCCCGCTTCAGCTCCTCGGGATCGCGGCTCTTCGCGAGCGTCCTGCTCAGGTCCTCGAGATTGAGGCACTGGCCGCTCGCGGGGCAGTACTTGCCCGCTCCGTACATGGCCTCCAGCCTCGACGCGATGGTCGCGACCTCCTTCGTTTTCGCCGGATCGGCGGGGGCGTAGAGCGTGAGGGACGTTCGCAGGAGCTCGAGCCGGCGGCGGACGTCGTAGGGCAGATCGAGGTCGAGGAAGCGGGCGGCCCGCTTCGCATACTCGGCCTGCACCCCGAGCAGCTTCGCGCTCGCCGCGGCCGCGAGGATCTCGGTGTCGACGGTGATGTACGTCGCCGCCACCCACGCCGCGCGGTTGTTGTGGGTGCTGAGCTCGTGCAGCTCCGCCTCGGCCGCATCGATGAACCGCGCGGCCTCCTCCGCCGCCGGGTCGGTGACGGGCTGCGGCGGCGTGGGGGGGGCGGGATCGGAGCAGGCCGCCGTGAGCGCGAGCATGCTGCAGGGCAACGCGACGACGAACATCGGAATGCGCACCATTTCTCGCCGCTCCTCGATCGCGGACAGCTCCGGCGTAAGACCGTCCCTCCACCCCGGACGCGCAGAGGGCGCGGGGTGCGCTTCGGCGCCGCGATCCTGGTGGGGCTCCTAAGGCCGCTCGCCGGCTCCAGCAATCCTCTCGGGCGCGCGGCGGCGAGGGCCGAGAGGCGGCAAAGTCCGCTCGCTCCAGGTCATCGCGCCAGCCTGGAGGTGGCCCCTCGCCGCGAGATCGCTCAAGCTCCGCCGGCGAGGGGCAACCGCCCACGGAAGGGAGGAAGCGAGCATGGCCGTCCAGCTCAATCACACCATCGTCCCCGCGCGGGACAAGGCGACGTCCGCCACCTTTTTGACCGAGATCCTGGGCCTCTCGGCGCCGGTGCCGTTCGGCCACTTCTTGACGGTACGGCTCGACAACGACGTCACGCTCGACTTCATCGACACCCCTGGCGAGATCCGTTCTCAGCACCTCGCCTTCCTGGTCAGCGAGGCCGAGTTCGACGAGATCTTCGGTCGAATCCGCGAACGCCAGATCCCGTACTGGGCCGATCCCAGAGCGCAGCAGCCCGGGGAGATCAACCACCATGACGGCGGGCGCGGCGTCTACTTCCCCGATCCCGCCGGGCACTTCCTCGAGATCATCACGCGCCCTTACGGCAGCGGCGGCGGATGACGGAGCGATCGCTCGGCCGGGGGAGAGAGCCCCTCCTCGATGAGGGAGGCTCTGGGCCGCAGCGAGCGTGCCGTGGCGGAGCGTTGCGCGTGTGAGGTCACTCTCGCCATTTCCTCCCGCGTGTTTCCTGTCTAGCGTTGGGGCCATGCTTCGCACCCCCACCTTCCTCGTCACCCTCGCCATCGCCGGCTGCGGCGGCGCCCCAAAGCCGCCGCCGGAGCCCCCGCAACCCGCGCTGATCGCCGCCGAGCCCGAGCCGGAGCCGGAGCCTCCGCTCGACGACGCGCCGATGCTCGACGTGGTCGCCGCGCAGCCGACCGAGATCCTGCTGGACGGCAAGCCCATCGGGACGACGCCGATCTCGGGGCGAAAGGTCGCGCCCGGGTCGCACGAGGTGACGTTCGTGGACCCGGAGCGCGGCAACCGGACCATGATGGTGACGCTCGAGCCCGGCGACGCGAAGACGGTCCAGTCGGACCCGCCACCTTCCCTCGTCGAGGCGAGCGGCGGCGCGACGGGCGACAAGCAGGGCGAGAAGAAGTAGCGTCCTAAGGACGGCTCACCCCCACGCCGCCGGCGATGACGTCCTCTCGAACCCCACTGCCCGATCGCCCTCGCGAACGGCGCCCAGATCTCGGTCGATGCCATCGATGACGGTGCCTTCGAGCTAGAAGCCGACCGATCTCGCAGAGTTTCACCGCGGGCGGCAGGATGTGGCAGCATGGGGCCGGAGGAGACCCCACCTTGCGCCTCGGGATCGATTTCGGAACCACGCGGACCGTGGTCGCGTGCTGCGATCGCGGGAACTACCCTGTCGTCAGCTTCCAGGACGCGGCGGGGGACACCGTGGATTTCTACCCCTCCGTGGCCGCCGAGCGGCGGGGGGAGCTCCGGTTCGGCTTCGACGCCCTCGCGGTCGCCTCGGACCCCGAGTGGACCGTGCTCCGGTCGTTCAAGCGCGTGCTCTCCGGCCCGCGCGCGTCGCCCGACGTCGAGGTCGAGATCGGCGGGACGAAGCTCCGGGTGCTCGATCTCCTGACCCTGTTCCTGCGGTCGCTCCGCGACGCCGTGCTGAACCGGTCGAACCGGCCCAAGAAGGACGACGACGGGCGCCTCATCTCGGTCGTGGCGACCCCGGCGAACGCGCACGGGTCGCAGCGGTTCGTGACGCTCGACGCCTTCCGCCGCGCCGGCTTCGAGGTCATCGCGCTCCTGAACGAGCCGTCGGCCGCCGGCTTCGAGTACACGCACCGCCACCGCAGCACCATCACGTCGAAGCGCGAGCACATCGTCGTCTACGACCTCGGCGGCGGGACGTTCGACGCGTCGCTGGTCCACATGACCGGGCGCAGCCACGACGCCGTGACGACCGCGGGCCTGAACCACCTCGGCGGCGACGACTTCGACGCCGCGCTGGCCTCGATAGCGCTCGACGCCGGCAAGATCGAGAAGATCGAGCGCGAGGGCCTGCCGGCGCGCGCGCTCGCGGCGCTCGCGGACCAGTGCCGCGAGGCGAAGGAGCGGCTCAACCCGAACTCCCGGCGCATCGTGATCGACCTGGAGACCTGCCTGGGCGACCTCTCGCCCGCCCGCGAGGTGACGATCGCGACCTCCGACTACTACGACCGGTGCGTGCCCCTCGTGGAGTCGACCATCACGGCGATGCAGCCGGTGATCGCGCGCCTCGACGCCGGCGCGGGCGAGGCGCTCGCCGACATCGCGGGGATCTACGTCGTCGGCGGCGCGAGCTCGCTGCCCATCGTCGCGCGGACGCTGCGCGAGCGCTTCGGGCGCCGCGTCCATCGCTCCCCCTACCCCTCGGCGGCCATCGCGATCGGCCTGGCCATCGCCGTCGACGACGACGCGGGCTTCGAGCTCTCCGACCGGCTCTCGCGCCACTTCGGGGTGTTCCGGGAGGGCAGCGGCGGGGACGAGGTGGTCTTCGACCCGATCTTCGACCGGGAGGCGCGCATCCCGTCGAGCCACGAGGCGCCGGTGGTCTCGCGGCGCGTGTACCGGGCGGCGCACAACGTCGGCCGCTACCGGTTCGTCGAGTGCGCCGCGCTCGACCGGCTCGGCGTGCCCCACGGCGACATCACGGCGTTCAACGAGGTCGTGTTCCCCTTCGACCGGCGGCTCCGCGACCGCGCCGCCGAGCTCGGCGGGGTGCCCGTCGAGCGCATGGGCAGCGAGGGGCCGCTGATCGAGGAGCAGTACGCGATCACCTCGCACGGGATCGTCGAGGTGACGATCACGGACGTGGAGGCAGGGTACCGGCGCGTCTACCAGGTCGGGGCGTGAGGGCATACGCGATGCCCGAATCGAGCGTGGACCGCACCAGGAGCCCGCCCATATCCGCCCCGAGCTCGACGAGCGTCCGCGCGATGGCGGGCTGGATCCCCGTCAGGAGCACCTGCGCGCCGAGCAGGTTCACCGCGCGCGCCGTCCGCACCAGCGCGCTCGCGACCTGGGTGTCGATGGTCGGCACGCCCGTAACGTCGAGGATCACCATCGAGGCCTGGTGGGCGACGATGCCCGCCAGCAGGATCTCGAGCACCTGCTGAGCCCGCGGCGCATCGATGTTGCCGATGAGCGGCATCACCACCACGCCGCGCGCGATCGGCAGCAACGGCGTGGAGAGGGCGCGCAGCCTGGCCTCCTGCAGGTGGATGATCTCGTCCTGAAGCCGCTGAGCCTCGGCCTCGGCCGCTCGGCTTTCGGTGACCTCCACGGAGATGCCGCACACCGCATTCAGCCTGCCTCGTGAATCCAGCAGCGGGAACCTCGTGGTCACGAAGGAATGGACGCGGCCCTCGATCACGAGCTGCTCCTCCTTGACGAGCGGCGCCTCGGCCGCGATGACCTGCCGCTCCGACTGCGCAAAAGCCTCGGCGAGCTCCGAGGGCATGACATCGCGATCGGCGCGCCCGAGCACCGCGTCGCGGGAGAGGCCCATGAGCCGCTCGAAGTGCCTGTTGACGAGCGCATAGCGGCCGTTCAGATCCTTGACGTAGACGGCGCTGGGCGCGTGCTCCACGATTGCGGTGACAAATGCCGTGCTGTCCTGGTACGCCTGTTGGGCGCGCATCCTGTCGGTCACGTCGAGGTTGATCCCGAGCACGTAGCGCGCGCCACCCACGTCGGCCGCCGACATCCTGGTCTCGGTCCAGACGGTGCGGTCCTCGGTGCGCTCGAGGCCGGCGTCGGCCGTGCTGTACGCGGTCGGCGCCATGATCACGCCTCCGCCGCTCCGGATCACCTGATCGAAGTGGGCAGTGTATCCGCCCGCCACGGCGACAGGGTCCTCGTACATATTATGCTTGCCGACCATGGCCTCCTTCGACGGCACGGCCAGTATCTCGCGGTTCCGTCGGTTGATGTCGACAAGTACGCCGTCGGCGCCGTAGAGCGCCGACGGGACCGGCAGGTGCTCGAAGACGCCCTGGTACAGCGCCGCCTGCGCCTCCGCGGCCTGGGCGCGCTGCTCCAGCGCCTTGACCTCGCAGCGGAGCCGCTCCAGCTCAGCCTGCAGTCCCTCGATGTCCATGCCCCCCAGGATCATCGAATCTGCCCTTTCAGCTTGCGAGTGGCCATCGCGCTCAGGTCGTATACATTCATTATTATACGCTGGACACTTACATATTCCGTCCAGCATTGCCAAGCCGATTTGCAGAGCTCGGCTCTCAGCGATTGGACGCGTGGTGGCGCTCACACCTGTGCGGGACCTGCGCTCTGGGTCGCGTCAGGCCGCGTCAGGCCGGGTTGGGTCGCGTTCATGAGCGGGGAGCGGAGGGCGCGCTACGGGACGATCCGGCGCAGCGCCTCGACCACGATCGGCAGGGTCGCCAGCGCGCCGAGCGTGGTCACGACCGCGGTGGCCGCGGCGAACTGGCCGTCGCAGCCGTACCGCGCGGCGACGATGACGGACACCATGGACGTCGGCATGGCGGACTGCAGCACCGCCACCTCGGAGGTGGGCCGCTTCAGGCCGAGCGCGACCGCGGCGCCGAGCGCGACCGCGGGCGAGAGGAGCAGCTTCACGGCGGCGACGGCCGCGAGCGGGCGCACGCGGCCGCGGAGCGAGGCAAGGTCGAGGCTGAGGCCCAGCGCGAGGAACACGAGCGTCGGGGTCGCGCTCCCGAGCGCGCCGAGCGCGTGCTCCAGCCACACCGGCAGCGGGATCGGCGCCGCGTGGAGCGTGAGCCCGACGGCGATCGACAGGACATTGGGGTGCAGGAGCACCGCGAGCAGGCCCCGCCCCTCCCCGCCGCCGCCGCCCCCGCCCATGCGCGCGGCGAGCGCGACGCCGAAGGTCCACAGGAGGAGCGCCGTGACGATGCTGTCGACGAGGATCGCCGTCCCCGCCGCGCCGCCCGCGTCGCCGTAGAGGGCCAGCACGACGGGCACGCCGAGGAAGCCGGTGTTGGAGAAGCTGCCGACGAGGCCGGCGGCGCCCTGCGCGGCGCGCGGGAGCCCGAGCGCCCGCGCCACGGCGACCCCCGCGAGGGCGCACGCGAAGAGCGCGACCGTCGACGCGGCGACCGCGCCCCACGCGCCGTGACCGATGCCCGAGCGGCGGAGCACGGTGACGATCAGCGCGGGCGTGGTGACGTCGATGACCAGCCGGTGCAGCACGGCGGCGTCCGCCTGGCCGGCCCGGCCCAGCGCCCGCAGCAGCACGCCGACCCCGAGCACCGCGAAGAGGGCCAGCAGCTGCGAGATCAGGTCGCCCGACGGCACGGGCCCGCTTTTAGCTCGGCGGCGGGCGGCGTCCAGCGCTCTCGTCGGTCATGCGGCCGGCCGGCGGCGGCGGAGCGGGAGATGGAAACCACGCCGGGAGCGCCGAGGAACGTTGCTCCCCGGCGCTCCCGCGCTTTTTCAGGGGGTCAGGGCACGAGGTCCTGCACCGCCTGCACCACCGCCTGGGCATTCATGCCCAGCCGGTCCATCACGATGTCGCCAGGGGCGCTCGTGCCGAAGCGGTCGATCCCGAGGGCGATCCCCTTGAAGCCGACCCACCGGTGCCAGCCGAAGGTGACGCCCGCCTCGATGGACACGCGCCGCGTGCACGCGGCGGGCAGCACGGCCTCGCGGTAGGCGTGATCCTGGCGCGCGAACCGCTCCACGCAGGGCATCGAGACGACGCGGACGCCGGGCCCGATCCGCTTCGCGGCCTCGACCGCGTGCTGCACCTCGCTGCCCGTCGCGATCAGGATGGTCTCGAGCGCCGCCGTCTCCTTGACCAGGACATAGGCGCCGCGCCGGACGCCCTCGCGCTTGGCGGCGGCGTCCCCCGGAAGCAGCGGGACGGCCTGGCGCGTGAGCGCGAGGACCGTCGGGCCGTCGTTGTGCTCCAGCGCGGAGATCCAGGCGCCGGCCGTCTCCTCGGCGTCCGCCGGCCGGATGACGTCCAGATCGACGATGGCGCGCAGCCCGGCGACGGTCTCCACGGGCTGGTGCGTCGGCCCGTCCTCGCCCACGCCCACCGAGTCGTGCGTGAAGATGTAGATGACCGGCAGGTGCGACAGCGCGGCCAGGCGGACGCTCGGCCGCAGGTAGTCCGCGAACACGAGGAACGTCGCGCCGCTCGGGCGCAGGCCGCCGTGGTACGCGATGCCGTTCATGATCGCCCCCATGCCGTGCTCGCGGATGCCGGCGCGGATGTTCCGGCCGCCGGGGTGCTCCGGATCGAAGTCGGTGCTCGACGCGATGTAGTTGAACGTCGAGCCGTAGAGGTCGGCGCTCGACCCGATGAGCGCGGGCACCGCCTCGGCGACCGCCTGCAGCACGGTCTCGCCGGCCTTGCGCGTGGCGACCTTGGTGCCGGCGGCGAAGGCGGGGACGCGCGCGTCGAGGTCCGCCGGGATCTTCTTCGCGAGGCCGTCGTCGAGCTGGCGGGCGAGCTCGGGGTTCTTCGCGCGCCAGGCCTGGAAGGTCGCCTCCCACGCCCCGCGCACCTTGGCGAGCGCTTCCTTGCGCGTCGCGAAGAACTGCTTCACCTCCTCGCTGACGTAGAAGTGCTCCGCGGGCAGCCCCAGGTTCTTGCGGGCCTGATCCACGAACTTGGCGCCGCCCTCGCCGTGCGCCTTCTGCGTGCCGGCGACCTCCGGGATCCCCTTGCCGATGAGGGTGTGGGCGACGACGAACTTCGGCTTTCCGCTCTTCGAAGCCCGCGCCTGGCCGAGCACCCGGTGGACGGCCTCCAGATCGTTGCCCTGCTCGATGTGGAGCACCTCGAAGCCGTAGGCCTCGAAGCGCTTGGCCGTGTCCTCGCTCTGGGTCTTGATGGCCATCGCGTCGAGGGTGACGTCGTTGGCGTCGTAGATGAGGATCAGGTTGTCGAGCTTGAAGTGCCCCGCGAAGGAGGCCGCCTCGGCGGCCACGCCCTCCTGGAGGCAGCCGTCGCCGGCGAGGCAGTAGACATTGAGATCGAAGATCGTGTGCTCCGGCGTGTTGTAACGCGCGGCGAGCATCTTGGCGGCCACCGCGTGCCCGACCGCGTTGCCCACGCCCTGGCCGAGCGGGCCCGTCGTCGCCTCGACACCCTCGGTGTAATGGTACTCCGGGTGGCCGGGCGTCTTCGACTCCCATTGCCGGAAGCGGCGGACGTCGTCGAGGGACACCGGATAGCCCGAGAGGTGCAACCAGGCGTAGAGGAACATGCTGCCGTGACCGGCGGACAGGACGAAGCGATCGCGGTTCAACCAGTGCGGTTCGCTCGGATCGTGGCGGAGGATGTCGCCGTAGAGCGCGGCGCCGATCTCGGCGGCCCCTAGCGGTAGGCCGAGGTGACCGGATGAGCAGGCGTGGACGGCATCCATGGCGAGGCCGCGGGCGATCGAGGCCGCGGCGGCGAGCTTGGCGAAATCAGGCATGGCGCGCACTCTAACCTACTTCGTCGCGAAGCGCGCCCCTTCGCGAGGCCCCTCACCCGCCGCCCGGCGCCCGGCGCGGTCCGAGCGCGCCTCGGCGCCCGCGTGACTGTCCAGGCTTTCGCGGGACGCGCGGGGGCCGCGGGGCGGAGATCGGGCCGAGCCGGTCATCACCCCCCCTCGGCGGGACCACGAGACCTCCCTCGCGGGGGGCGCCACGGCGCCTGTCACGCCCGCTGGTAGACCGCGTCGACGCGGGATGCAGCGGGATGCAGCCCCCGCGGCTCGCCGTCGACCCGCAGGCGCAACGCCTCCGCCGCGCGGCCAGCTGGCGCTCACGGCGCCCCGACCGCTGGTCGCGCTTTCACCCCCACCTGGGCCGTCGTCGGGGTCGCCCAGCCTGGACCGAGCCGCCGCGGACCACCCCCGACGCAGGCGCGCTCGCGTGCGTCAGGGGGCGATGACCGCGACGAAGCCGTCCTTGTCTGCGGCGGTGAGCGGGCCGGCGCCGAAGTCGGCTGTACCCGTGAAGTCGCCGACGAGCGCGATGCGGTCGGCGCGATAGGTCGTCAAGCCTCTTATCGTGGCGGGCGTGCCCGTGAACGTGCGGCGCCAGAGCTCCGCGCCGGAAGCATCGAGCTTGACGAGGGACTGCGCTCCCAGGACGATGATGTTGCCGGCGGAGTCCGTGACCACGGCGTCGCTCGGAGCCTCTCGGTGCCAGAGATAGTCGCCGAGCGGGCTCAGCTTCACCACGAAGTGTGTTCCGGCGGGGACTGGCCCACCGCCGAGATCCAGATTTCCCAGGCTGCGGCCCACGACCACGACATGATCCTCGGGGTCGACGGCGACATCCTTTGCCTCTCCGCCGTCATCCGAGAAGTCCGGCGCCGACGGTCCGGACAGGAGCTTTTGCCAGAGCGTGGTGCCTGCAGGGTCTCGCTTCTCGACATGGAAATAATAGGCGCAGGGGCATAACCCTGGGCCCTTGCTGTGCCCCATGGCCAGAAGGACGTTGCCGGCGCTGTCCATGGCGATCCCACCCGGGCTGTCGAACGACCGATGGGAGAAGCCCCATATGTACTCGCCCGCCGCATTGTACGCCCTCACGGTCATGCCGGTGTCGACGGAGCTCGGGTAGACGAACAGCGCAGCGGAGGTGCCCCCGGCGCCTGCCGCGATGTCTCGTAGGTTGATCGAGCTCGCGGCGCTCCCGGTGATGTATCCGTGGCTGAAGAGGTGGTTCCCGTCCGGATCGAGCTTGACGAAGAAGACGGCGTTCGGCGAGAAGTCATAGGCCCAGGGGAGCGGGCCGCTTCCGAAGTCCACAGGCGGCGGCCCGTCGAAGGTGGCGCCGCGATAGGTCCCGCCGAGGAGGATGTTGCCGCTCGCGTCGAGCGCGATCTTGGTTCCGGCTTCCCCGTACGGACTGCTGCCGAATCGTCTGCTCCATATCGCATGGCCTGCCGGGTCGAGCTTGAGCACGAACACGTCCGCGGATCCTGCGCTCACGAGCGGCCCCGCCCCGAAATCGACCGTCCCCACGAACGCGCCCGTCACATAGAGGTTGCCCGCGGCGTCCGTTGCGACGCCGTAGGCGGCGTCAGCGCCGGCGCCGCCCAGCGCGGCGGACCAAAGCGGCGGAAGCGAGCATTGCCCCGTACCATCGCAGTCCTCGTCGGCCTCCGAGGCGCAGTCTTCAGCGGACGGCGTGATCTCGCCGGTGCACGGGCCATAGCCAGATCCGTCTGGGAGGCAGGTCTGAGCACCGGCGGTGCAGAGCCCCACGCCTTGCGTCCCCGGTAGCCCCGAATAGCAGCTCAGCTGCGACCCCGGCTCGCAACTCGCTGTGCCGCCACCGCCACCGCCGCCGCCGGTCGCCGGCTCTCCCCCGGCCCCTCCCTGACCGCCGCCGCCGGTCGCCGGCTCTCCGCCCGCGCCGCCCTGACCGCCGCCGCCGGTCGCCGGCTCTCCCCCCGCGCCGCCCTGACCGCCACCGCCGGTCGCCGGCTCTCCCCCGGCCCCTCCCTGGCCACCGCCGCCGGTCGCCGGCTCTCCGCCCGCGCCTCCCTGGCCGCCGCCGCCGGTCGCCGGCTCTCCCCCCGCGCCGCCCTGACCGCCGCCGCCGGTCGCCGGCTCTCCCCCGGCCCCTCCCTGGCCACCGCCGCCGGTCGTGCAGCCGAGGGTCAGCGCCATCCCGAGCACCGCAGCCCCGCTTAGCCCCTGCCACACCCGAGCGCCTCCGTGCCTCACGTGCTCCACCTTTCCGTTCCGCGTATTGACGACGGGTTCCCGAGCGCTTCCCTGGTTCTGGACGCGGGAGGAGCGCGGGCCACGAGGCGCTAGATGCGCCGACGCGCGCGCACATTCATCTCGCGAGAAGCCCCGGGCGGGCAGCCGCCGGTCGATCGGTCGCGCTCGGCGTCGCGGCGCCCGACGCCAGGCCGCTCTCAACATGGCTGTCCTCGCCCAGGGCCGCGCCGTGATCCTCCGCACCTCCGTGGACCCCCAGAAGGCACCGGCGAGGCAGGGATGGGACGGAGTAAGAGGCCCTGTTCGGGCCGGAGCTCAACGCGGAGGCGGTACGTCTGGCGAAGGCGGACGACCGGAACACCGGCCAGCGGCCGGGAGCGCTCACGACGCCCGAGCGTGAGGAGCTCCAGCGGCTGGAGATGGGATGGAGCGTGAAAGCCGAAAAAAGCGGAGGCCTCCTCGCGAAGGAAAGCAAGTGAGGCGAGCCGACATCGGACCTTGGAACGAGGCGGAAAGCGCCCATCTCATGCGTACGCAGAGGGAATGGTTGACCTGTGTGGCGCAGCGTACCCTCTCCACCGCACCCTACAACTCTCTCCGCTTCCGCCTACAAAAGGGATGTTAAGGCTGAACAGCCCGTGGTACGAACGGAAAAAGAGAAGACAGAATGTTGCCTGTGATGGGGCCGCCGGCTCACAGTGTACGCATTTGCTCGCCCGCCGTGCGTTGGGGCACGCCGGCCGGGCGCACGAGGCTCGCTCGATCGTGCTGAGCCGGCAGAGACCCATGCAAGAACAAGAAACTCCGCTCTCTGGGCTCGTCCTCATCGTGGACGATAGCGCGGACAACCTGGCCGTGCTGTCGCACGCGCTCATGTCGGATGGCCTGGAGGTCGCGGTCGCGCGCGACGGTGAGGAGGCGATCGAGCTGGTCAGCCGGGCCCAGCCGGACCTCATCTTGCTCGACGCGCTGATGCCCGGCCTCAGCGGGTTCGAGACGTGCCGGCGGCTCAAGGCCGATCCGGCGACGCAGGGCATCCCCGTCATCTTCATGACGGCGCTCGCTGAAGCGAGGTTCAGGCTCCAGGGCTTCCGCGTAGGCGCCGTCGACTATGTGACAAAGCCGTTCGAGAAGACCGAGCTCCTGGCGCGGGTGCACACCCAGATCTCGCTCCGGCGCGCAACGCGGGCTCTCGAGGAGCGGAATACGAGGCTCTCGGAGGAGATTGGGGAGCGCGCCAAGGCGGAGGAGGCGCTGGCGCAGGCCGTGCAACTGCTGCGCGACACGAACGAGCGGCTCTCGCAGCAGCTGATGCAGAGCGAGCGCGCGGAGGCGGCCAGGGCGGCGCTGCAAGAGCAGATCATCGCGGCCCAGCGGGAGCGGCTCCTCGAGCTGTCCGCTCCGCTCATTCCGATGATCGATGGCGTCCTCGTGATGCCCCTCATCGGCACGGTGGACGTCGAGCGTGCCGGACAAGCGGTCGAGACAGCGCTGCGCGGAGCGAGCGAGCGCGGGGCGGACTATCTCATCATTGACATCACCGGCGTGAAAGCAGTAGATGAGACGGTTGCGCGCATGCTCGTGCAAGCCGCGATGGGGCTCTCGCTGCTCGGCACGCGGACGGTCGTCACGGGCATCCGCGCGGAGGTAGCGCAAACGTTCGTCGCGCTCGACGTGCACCTCGATCAGCTCGTGACGAAGGCCACCCTGCAGTCGGGCGTGGAGCACGCGCTTCGGACACGCGGCCGCCGCCAGCACAAGCCAGAGCGCTGAAGTACCGGAGAATTCCGTTGATCGCCCGGCGTCTCCGCCGGCCCCGAAGAGGAGCTGAACCGGGATGGATCTGAGAGACTACGTTGTGGGGGAGGTGATCCACGAAGGGGCCGAGACCCGCGTGTGCCGCGCGGTCCATCGCCCCTCCGGCGACAGGGTTGTGCTCAAGCTCCCCGTGGCGGCCGCGTCGAGCTCGCGCGTGACGGGGCGCATCCTGCATGAGCATCACATCCTCACACAGCTGAGAGAGGTGTCGGGGGTAGCACGGGCGCGGGAGCTCCTGTCGCGGGGCGGCGCGGCCGCGCTGGTGATCGAGGACCCCGGCTTCCGGTCGCTGGATCACCAGCTCGCCGAGCGCGGGCGCCTGCCGGTGGAAGCGGGGCTGAGGCTGGGAGCGCTCCTCGCTCGAACCCTCGAGGCCGTGCACGCGGCCGGCATAACGCACAAGGATATCAAACCCCAGAACGTGCTGGTCGACGCGGCGTACGCGCAGGTCAAGCTGCTCGACTTCGGCATCGCCTCGTCGCTGCCGCTGGAGGCGACGGCGGCGAGCATCCCCGAAGGGCTCGAGGGGACACTGGCGTACATGTCGCCCGAGCAGACGGGCCGCACGGCGCGAGCGCTCGATCCCCGCACCGACCTCTACTCGCTCGGAGTGACGCTCTTCGAGGCGCTCTCGGGGCGGCTGCCGTTCACCGAGCGCGACCCGCTCTCGCTGGTGCACGCGCACCTGGCCAAGGAGCCGCCGTCCCTCGACGAGGTCGCCCCCGGCGTGCCTCCGGGCCTCGCGGCGATCGTGTCCAGGCTCCTCGCGAAGAACCCTGACCGGCGGTATCAGACGGCCAAGGGGGCAGCGGAGGACCTGGAGCGCGCGCTGCGCATGTGGCGCGAGCGCGGCGCGGTGGAGCGCTTCGCGCTCGGGGACAAGGATTTCTCGCAGAGGCTGCGGCTGCCAGACGTCCTCGTCGGGCGGGAGCACGAGCGCGATCTCCTGGGCGCGGCCTTCGCCCGCGCCGCCGGGGGCGCGGCGGAGCTCGTGCTCATCGGCGGCCCGTCCGGCATCGGCAAGACGGCGCTCGTGCGCACCGTCTACCAGGACATCGCGCGTGCGGGGCGCGGGCACCTGATCTCGGGCAAGCACGACCAGCTCGCGCGGTCGACGCCCTTCGCGGCCATGGCGCAGGCGTTCGGGGCGCTGATGCAGCAGTGGCTGGCGAGCCCGAAGCCGACGCTCACGGCGTGGCAGGAGCGAATCAGGGCCGACGTGGGGGACAACGCCCGGCTCATCGCCGACGTGGTGCCGGCGCTCGACCTGATCATGGGCAAGCTCGCGCCGGTGCCGCCGGTGCACGGCGAGCAGGTGCTCGCCCGCCAGAGGCTGACCTGGCTGAACTTCGTGCGGGCGGTCACGACGCCGAACGCGCCGCTCGTGATGTTCCTCGACGACATGCAGTGGGCCGACAGCGCCACGCTGGAGATCCTGAGGACGCTGCTGACCGACGCAGAGCGAAGAGAGCTCCTCGTGCTCGCGGCGTACCGCGACAACGAGGCGCCCCCCGAGCACCCGCTGTGGAGGCTCGTGGCGTCGGTCGAGGAGAGCGGGGCGAGGGTGTCGAGGATGTCGGTGCGCCCCCTGTCGGCGGAGCACGTGCAGGCATGGGCAGCGCGGGCGCTGAACAGCGAGGCGGCGCGGGTGGAGCCGCTCTCGCGCATCCTGTGGCAAAAGACGCGAGGAAACCCGTTCTTCATGGAGCAGCTGCTGCTGTCGCTGCACCGGCAGAGCAAGGTGGCGCGGGACCAGGAGAGCGGCGCGTGGCGCTGGGGCCAGAAGGAGATCGAGCAGGCGCAGGTGACCGACAACGTCGTCGCCCTCCTGACGGACAAGCTGCTCGAGATGCCTGAAGCGACACAGCAGCTCCTGGGGCTCGCGGCGTGCGCGGGGCACACCTTCCACCTCCACGACCTGGAGCGGCTCAGCGGATGGGAGCGCGCCCGGGTGACCGGCGCGCTGTGGCCCGCCCTGCGGGAGGAGCTGGTGGTGCCGGCCGATGGAGCCTACCGGACCGCCCAGGCGCTGGGAGAGGCCGGAGCCGGAGCCGGAACCGGAGCCGGAGCCGGAGCCGGAAAAGGAGCGCTCGACGCTGAATACCGCTTCTTGCACGACCGCGTGCAGCAGGCGAGCTACGAGCGGGCCCCGCCGGCGCAGCGCGTCCTGGCGCACCTGGAGATCGGCCGGCGGCTGTGGGCGCGGCACCGGACGCAGGGGGGCACGCCGCAAGAGCTCCTGGAGCTGGTGCGGCACCTCAACCTGGGCTCGGCGCGGATGGACTCCGCAGACGAGCGCGAGGCGCTGGCGCGGCTGAACCTCGAGGCCGCGCGCGCCGCGAAGGCGGCGAGCTCGTACCGGCTCCTCCTGAGCCTCGCCGAGACCGCGCAGGACTTGCTGGGCGATGACGCCTGGCGCAAGGACGCGCCGCTGTGCGCGGAGCTCGCGCTCGAGCAGATCGAGGCGGCCTTTCTGCTGCGGGAGTTCGACGACGTCGAGGCGCGGTGCGCGCGGCTGCTCGCCAGGCCGCTGCCGGCGCTCACCAGGCTCTCGGCGCACGAGATGCGCGTCCGCAGCGCCCAGGCGGCGGGTCAGTTCGCGCGAGGGGTCGAGCTCGGGCTCGCCGCGCTCACGGAGCAGGACATCGCATTTCCGGGCGCGGACGAGGCGCGCCGCGCCGCGCTCCTCGAGGAGTCCGCCGAGCTGGATCGATGGTTCGAGCGCGAACCGGACGCGTTCGAACGGATGCCCCTCGATCCTTCCCCGGAGCAGGTGATCATCGATGCGCTGACGATGCACCTCATGGTGTGTGCGGCGATCGGCGGTCAGCCGGTGCTGTCCGGGCTCGTGATCGTCCGCGCCGTGCTGAGGGTGCGAGAGCGGCGCGCGCTCACGCCGGTCTCTCCCTTCATCATCGTTTGCTTCGCGAACGTCTGGTCGCTCACCACAGGCATGTATCGTCGCGCTGCGTGCTGGGTCGGCCCTGGCGTGCGCGCAGCCGAGCGCGTCGCGTCGCCCTTCCTGGCAGAGTGTCTGTCCTTCCAGGGGCAGTACACGGCCTACTCCCGCCCCGCGGATGAAATGGCGCCCATCTTCGAGCGAACCTGCGCGACCGGCCTGAAGGTCGGCTCGTTCCAGGGGACGAGCTGGGGGCTGGAAGGCGACCTGTTCTACTACCGAGTGTGGCGCGGCCAGCCGCTCGGGCAGCTCGAGGCGCACCGGGCGGCGCGCTGGGGGTTGATGCAGCGCGCGGGGACCGCGCTCGGGACGCACTTTTTCGAGACGATCGCGTCGTGGTGCGACCTCTTGACGACCGCCGACGGCGCGGGGAGGCTCCTGTCGGGCGAGCCGCTCTCACGAGGATCGCGCTCCCTCCTGGCTGACGGGGACGGGATGGCGGCCGAGCTGGCTCGCATCCTCGAGGCGCACCTGTTCCTCGTCGCCGGCGCGTACCCGATGGCCCTCTCGCGGGCACGGGAGGCCGAGCAGTTCCGCGTGTCCATCTTCGGCTTTCCCCCGGTCACGGACATACCGCTCTGGCTCGCGCTCGCGGCCGCGAGGTGCTGGCCGGAGGCCGCGGACGCGGCGGAGCGGGCCGGGCTCCGCGACGACATCGAGCAAGGCCTCGCGCGGCTGAGGTACTTCGCCGAGGGGAGCGCGGACAATTTCCTCCACAAGCTGCGCCTCCTCGAGGCCGAGCACGCCCGCGTGCAGGGCAAGACCGACGAAGCCATGGCCAGGTACGACGAGGCCATCGAGCTCGCGCGCGCGCAGCGATTCTTTCACATCGAAGCCCTGGCGGCTCAGCTCTGCGCCGAGTTTCACCTCGAGGCGGGCAGGCGCCGTGTCGCCGCGCTGTACCTGCGCGAGGCCAGGGACGCTTATGTTCGCTGGGAAGCGCGCGCCGTGGTGGCCCACCTGGAGGCGAGATGGCCGGCCCTGCTCCGTGCGCCCGCGCAGCCCGCGACGGCGGAGCGCCGCCGCACGACGGGCGTCGCCACGCTGACCACCACGGGAGTCACCGGCGGCGCGCAGCTCGACGTGAACACCGCGGTGCGCGCGGCGCGGGCGCTGTCGAGCGAGCTCGACCCGGAGCGGGTCGTCGGGCGTCTGATGGAGCTCGTGCTGGAGAGCGCCGGGGCGCAGCGCGGCGTCCTGCTGCTGGGCGAAGGCGAAGAGCTCTCGGTCGTGGCGCGGCTCTCGGTGGAGGGAGGCCGCATCGAGACGGGCCTGTCCGAGCCGCTCTCGCAGAGCGGCGAGGTGGCGAGGACGGTGGCGCACTACGTGGCGCGCACGAACGAGCCGGTCGTGGTGGACGACGCCCGGTCGGACGCGCGCTTCGCGGCCGATCCGTACCTGGCCTCGCGCTCCGTGCTCTCGCTCCTCTCGCTTCCCTTGTCGCATCGAGGGCGCCTCGTGGGCGTGCTCTACCTCGAGCATCGCGAGGTGCCTGCGGCGTTCCCCGAGCGGCGGGTGGAGCTCCTGTCGGTGCTCGCCGCGCAGGCCGCCATCGCCGTGGAGAACGCCCTCCTGTACCGGGACCTGGAGGCCAAGATCAAGGAGCGCACCGTCGAGCTCCGCGTCGCCAAGGAGGCCGCGGAGCGCGCCAGCCAGGCCAAGAGCGACTTTCTCTCCAGCATGAGCCACGAGCTGCGAACGCCGCTCAACGGGATCATGGGTTATGCCCAGATCCTGGAGCGAACGCCCGACGTCCCGCCGGCGTGGCGGGAGGGCCTGCGGGTCATCCAGAAGTCGAGCGAGCACCTGCTCTCGCTCATCAATGACCTGCTGCAGCTGGCCAAGATCGAGGCGGGCAAGGTGGACTCCGTCCTGACGGAGTTCCGGTTGAGCGCGCTCGTGCGGACGGTGGTCGACCTGTGCCGGGTGCGCGCCGAAGCGAAGGGGATCGCGTTCTCCCATGAGCTGCACGGCCCTGCGCTTCTGGCCGTCTGCGCCGACGAGAAGCGGCTGATGCAGGTGCTCCTGAACCTCCTCGGCAATGCCATCAAGTTCACCGAGCGGGGAGGCGTGTCCCTCCATGTCGAGGTGCTGGAGGAGACCGTCCCTGCCGGGCGGATGGTGCGGTTCCGGGTCGAGGATACGGGTCCTGGGATCGCCCCGGAGCAGCAGTCACGCATCTTCGAGCCCTTCGAGCAGGTGGGGGAGCAGAGCGCGAAGAGCGAGGGCACAGGGCTTGGCCTCGCCATCACGAAGAAGCTCGTGCAACAGATGGGTGGCGCGATCGAGGTGCAGAGCGAGGTCGGCGAGGGCAGTGTCTTTGCCGTGACGCTTCCGCTCGCCGAGGCGCAGCTCGCGACGAGCCCAGGCGAAGCCAGGGGGTGGGACACGATCGTCGGCTATCCGGGGGAGCGCCGCACGATACTCATCGTGGACGACAATTCCGACAATCGCGCGGTGGTACGCGGGCTCCTCGTCCCGCTCGGCTTCGATCTGTGCGAGGCGGACGGCGGTGAGGCGGCGCTGCGCATGGCGGCGCTGCGCGCGCCGGCGCTCATCCTGCTGGACGTGTACATGAAGGACATGGACGGCTACGAGACCGCGCGTCGCCTCAGGCTCGTGCCCGAGCTCCGGCGAGTCGTCATCCTGGCCTCGTCGGCGAGCGTATCCGAGGCCGAGCGGCAGCAGTGCGCCAGCGCCGGCTGCGATGACTTCTTGCCCAAGCCGATCGTGGCGAGCGCGCTCCTGGACAAGATATCGCGGTTGCTGGGCATCGAGTGGCTTCGCCGCGATGAAGCCCCCGCCCGCGATGCGCCGGCGAAGCAGCCCGACGGCGGCGGCCACCTCGCGCCGCCTCCGGCCGAAGAGCTGGCGATCCTGTCGGCGCTCGCGAAGAAGGGGCTCGTCCACAAGATCCTGGAGGAGGCGGAGCGGATGGCGCAGCACGATCCGCGGCTCAGACCCTGGATCGAGCAGCTCACGACGCTGGCACGCAGCTACCAGACCCGGAAGCTGCGGGACTTTGTCGGTGCGTACGGCCCGGGCGGCGCCGACGGCCGCGCGGATCCGCAGGAATCGATGTAGCGCGTGGCCCAGGTCGGGGGACGATCGCAAGGGTGGCGGGAGAGAGCCGCCGGGTCGCGGTCATGACCCCGATCCTGGGCGGGTCACCCGTTCGAGCAGCCGCTCCACCGTCGCTGTCTGCAGGTCGCGCGTCTGGGCCGTGAGCGAATAGAGCATCACCTCGCGGAAGAGGCGCTGCGCGGCGTGGTCGAGGAGGTTGGCGCTGCCTCCGGTCGCGGCGACCGCGGCGTGCGCGGCCCTGACGCCCAGATCGATGCACCAGGCGCGAACGCGGACCGCGTGCTCAGCATGGCCCTCCGCCTCCGGCCGGTCCGCCCACGCATCGACCTCGGCGCGGGCGGCCTCCCTCTCGTCCTCGAACGCCCGCGCGGCGCCCGCCAGGCGCGCGCTGCCGCGGCGCTCCGCCAGGTCCGCGAGCAGGGCCGCGGCGGCGCCGGCCGCGCCCAGGGAGAGCGCCGACGGCGTGAGCAGGCCCGCCACGTCGCGGGCGGCCTGCTGCTCCGGCGTCAGGGTGGTGATCACCTGCTCGGGGCCGACGCGCAGATCGCGCAGCGTCAGCGACACCGTGGCCGAGGCGTTCATCGCGCTCAGGCGGAGCGGCGGCGATGCCTCGATGGAATCCCCCGCCTCCAGCGACGTCAGGACGTACATCAAGCGTCCATCGGGGAGCGCGCCGGCGATGACCGCATCGTCGGCGATGCCATGGCCGGTCAACCAGGGCACGGTGCCGTCGAAGCGAACCCGGTCACCGTCGGGCTCCACCCTGACCATCGGCGGGCCCGGGCGGCGGACGTGCGAGAAGCCCACGGTGCAAAAGCGCTCTCCAGAGGCGAAACGAGGCAGCACGCGCTCCTTGAGCGCCTCGTTGTCGCTGCGCGCGATGAGCAGGCACGCGGCGGCGTGCTGCATGTGGACGAACGCCGTCACACCGCAGGCGCCGGCGAGGATCTCCAGGACCTCGCGCGCGACCCGCGGCGGGGCGCCCTGGCCGCCGTGGCACGCCGGCGTCGCGATCCCGAGGAGACCTGCGTCCGCGAGGGCGCGGAGGTGCTCTCGGGGAACCGCCGCGGCCTGATCCGTGGCGTTCGCCGAGGGGGCGAGCACGAGCGCCGCGAGCCGGCGGGCGCGCTCGATCAGCGCGGCGGAGCCGGCCGTGGCCGGCGGCGTGGGCGATCTGGGGGACATGCGAAGGGAGTGTAGGCCGCGGCGGCGACGCGACCCAGCCCAGCGCGGCGCCGACACGACATCAAGCGAATCAAGCGAATCAAGCGAATCAATCAGGCGAATCAGGCGAAGAGGAGCGCGAGCGCGCACAGCATGATGCAGATGCCGAAGCTCTTCCCGACGTGCCGCCCGTGCCCGAGGATCTCCACCATCGCGCGGCCCGCCACGACATAGATCATGAAACAGGCGAAGCCGATGGTGACGATCGGGACGCCTATCGCGATCACGCCGCCCGCCACGCTCCGCCCCACGAACTGGGGAAAGAGGGCGGCGAAGAACACGATCGCCTTGGGGTTGACGATGGCGAACATGAAGCCGTCGCGGACGTGCTGCCACGACGACCCGGCCCGCGCCGCGACCTCACGGTCGCTCCCGAAATTGGCGACGCCCATCAGCGTCCAGCCGATGTAGAAGATGTACAGCGCCCCCACGAGCTTCATGCCGAGCAAGAGTGTGCTCGACAGGCTGCCGACCTCCAGGATGACGAGGTAGGAGGCGACCGCCTGCACGATCGTCGCCGCGATGTTTCCGGCCCCGGAGAGCGCCCCTGCCCCCCAGCCGTGGTTGGCGCCCTTGGCGAGCGCGAGCAGCATCGATGGGCCCGGGATGATGGACGCGACGAAGATGGCCATGCAGTAGGCCAGCAGCACGTCAGCGCTCACCGTCGGCCCCTCGGACGATCTCGCGGAACAGCTGTCGGTTGTTGGTGGCGTTCTTCGGCACGATCTTGTCCTTCGCCACGAGCTGACCGAGGGTGTATCCCTCATCGATGTAGTCGTCGAGGACGCCTCGATCCGCCTCCTTCTTGAGGTTGCGCACGAGGTGCCCCATGAACACCTCGCCCGTGATGGTGAGCTGGTAGCGGTCCCCCGACCGGAAGATCAGCCCCTCCTCGATGAACGAACGAAAGTTGCCCGTCTGCGCCTCGTCGAGCGCGCCGGACGCTCGCAGCGCCTCGTACTCGCTGACGGCGAGCCCGTCTCCCATGAGCGGAAAGACCCACAGCGCCATGTCGCGCTGGTGCGACAGGGACGACTTGTCGAGCGAGAACCCGTGCTCGCCCCGCTCCGCGAATGCGCTCCACGCGTCGATGTCGACGATGTTCTCGACGCGCGCGCCGGGGATCGACGAGATCGCCTGGGCCCCTGCGCCGATCAAGAAATCCTCGTATCGCCGGGCGCCGATGCACTCGTTGCCTGCCACGATGGAGAGGGCGCGCTCCGGGATCTTGTCCGGGTTCATGTACGTGTTGGTCCCCTTCCGTAGCCATCCCCGACGCAGCAATGTCGCGTAGGTATGCAGCCTGAACAGCGCCTGGTGCTCGTGGCGGGGCTGCGCCGGGACCTTGCCGGCCTGAATGTCCCCGACGAGCTTCGGCGCCGCGCCGGGCGTGAGGAGATAGCTGCTGACGGCGTTGATGTGGGGGTGGCCGACGATGCGCTCCAGATCGGACAGCACCGACTCGACGGTCTGCCCCGGGAAGCCCGTCATCAGGTCGGCGTTGATGATCGGCACGCCGCGCGCGAGCTTCTCGCATGTCTCATCCATGTTCCGGAGCGCCGACGGCATGTGCAGGTGGCGCCGGATGGCGGGATCGAGGACCTGCACGCCGAAGCTGGCCTTCGTGACCTGGTGCTCTATCAACGCGTCGATGAACTCGTCGGTCACCGTGGAGAGGGTGAACTCGACCGAGATCTCCGTGCTGTTCGTGCATCCCGGCAGGTCGCGGACGGCTCGGAGCACCTTGCCGATGTGAGCGCGCAAGAGATCCGGGCTGCCACCGCCGATGTTCACCGAGGCGATCGGCTTGCCCTTGGCGTGGCTGCGGCCGAGCAGGTCGCGCATCTGCCAGATCAGCAGATCCGCGTAGCGGTCGGCCATCTTGAAGCTCAGGGAATTTCCGCCGGAGAACGCGCAGAAGCTGCATTTCTGGGCGCAGTACGGGACGTGCAGATAGAGCTGCACGGTGGCGCGGTCGAGCCACGGCGCCAGGGTCCATGCGTCGAGGAGCTCGGCCGCCGACAGGTTGGCGCTGTCGGGCTTCATCCAGTAATCGATGGTGTTCCTGGCGACGTGGTCGAACCTGCTATGCAGCAGCATCGAGACTCCTTCTGTGCTGGTGGGTAGACGATAACTCCGCGTTTCCAGCGCCCAGCCGTCCGGGGCCGCAGCGACGCGACGCGCGCTGTGCCGAGGCTGTCGAGCAAGCGTCGGACCAGCGGCGATCCTCGTCCGGTTCCGGCGAGAAGGCCCGTCACGAGGGCCAGAAGCACTCCTCGGCCAACCAGGGGTTCAGGGCGCGCCTCGAGGCGCGCCGCGGGAGATAGGCAACACATTGCGCGGTCGAGCAACAGCCTGTCATGCGGCAGGAGCAAGCCGCCGATCAGCCGCAGCCCGGGCTCAACCACCTGCTCGATCGACTGCGCTTTGCCGGACGTTCGGCGTCTGCCCGGCGCCGACGTCAGCGCGCGAGCCGACGGTTCCTCCGGCGGGTCTCGGCACCTCCGGTTCGACTTTGAGCTATTACACGGGGTTGATGCCGTATCTCCTGTCGTCGAATCGCTCGGCGGCCTCCTACGATCCGGCGAGCTGGCGGGGACTCCGCTGGATGGCGGATTTCGAAATGATCCCCCCGGGATCCGCAGCTGTCGAGCGGCTGCGCGGACACGGCGAGGTGCGCCGCGGACCTTGCTGCGAGGTGGATCCTCCGGCAGGCTTCCGACATGACGTCCCTCGCCTTCGCGATGCCGGCGGAGATCGTCGACCCGAGCGTCGTCGCTCCGCCGGGCGATCTGTACAGCAACGAGCCTCCGATGGAGACCTACCAGCACCTCGTCCAGATGATCCTGCTGCTCGAGAACCTGGAGCTCTTCTGGAAGGACCGGGCCGACTTCTTCGCCGCGTCGATCCCGACACGCTGAAGTAGCGATCGGCGCCCGCGCTCCTCTCGCTCCTCCTGTGAAGCGCATGATGAAGCTCTATTTCAGCCCTGGCGCCTGCTCGCTCTCTCCGCACATCGCGCTGCGCGAGGCCGGCCTCCAGTTCAAGCTCGAGCAGGTCCACCTCGGCACGAAGAAGACCCGGTCGGGCGCCGACTTCACCTTGATCAACCCCAAGGGCTACGTGCCCGCGCTCGAGATCGAGGGCGGCGAGGTGCTCACCGAGGGGCCGGCGATCGTCCAGTACATCGCCGATCGGAGGCCCGAGTCCGGGCTCGCGCCCCCGGCCGGCACCCTGGACCGCTACCGGCTGCAGGAGTGGCTGAGCTTCATCAGCACCGAGCTGCACAAGCAGTTCTCGCCGCTCTTCAAGCCGCGGGCGCCGGACGAGCAGAAGGACGCGGCGAGGGCGCTCCTCGGCCGGCGCTTCGCCTACGTGGCGCACCGCCTCGAGGGCACGACATACCTCCTCGGCGAGCGGTTCACGGTGGCGGACGCGTACCTCTATACCGTGACGACGTGGACGAGGTTCGCGGGCGTCGATCTCGGCGGATGGCCCGCCCTCGGCCGTTACAGGGAGCGCGTGGGCGCCCGCCCTGCGGTGCAGGCCGCCATCGAGGCCGAGCGGAGGCGGTAGGCCTCCGTCGAGTCCCTGGGGGGACACGCCTTGACACCACGATCACGCGCGGTTTGCATGACGGCATGCTGCGGGCAATCGCCGAGGAGGTGTGGGCGTACGAGAGGGACTTCCGGCTGCCGTTCGGCGATCTGCCGGCGCGCGCGACGGTCGTGAGGCGGGCCGACGGCGGGATCGTCATCCACTCGCCGCTGGCGTTCGATGACGACACCGCCCGGGAGATCGACGCGCTCGGCGAGGTGCGCGCCCTCGTCGCCCCGAGCTGCCTCCACCACGTCTTCTTGAGGGCCGCGACCGAGCGCTGGCCGCGCGCGAGCGTGCTCGGGGCGCCCGGGCTCGAGAAGAAGCTCTCCGGCCTCCGCTTCACCCCGCTGCCCCGATCCGGCGTGGCGCCGGAGATCGGCGACGATCTCGGCGTACGCCTCGTCGAGGGCGTGCCGTACATCGCGGAGCACGTGTTCCTGCACGCGCGGTCGCGGACGCTCCTCGTGACGGATCTCCTGTTCAACGTGCATGAGGCCCGCAGCTTCGCCATGAAGGTCTTCCTCTGGGTGGGCGGCGTGTGGAGGAAGACCGCCCAGGACCACGTGTGGCGCGTGCTCATGAGGGACCGCGCCGCGGCGGCGCGCAGCGTCGCCGACGTCCTCGCGTGGGAGTTCGAGCGCGTCGTCGTCGCCCACGGCGATGTCATCGAAGGCGAGGCGAAGGACCGGACGCGCCGCGCGCTCGCGTGGATCGGCGCCGGGGCTGGCCCGCTCCTGCCGGCGAGATGACGGCTCTCAGGCGGCCGCCGGCGCGCGGCGCAGCCCGATGAGCAGCGCCGGGAGCGCTACCGGTGCATCGCGATGTCGTTGCGGGGAAAAGGCTTGATGCGTCGGGTGTGCCGCCCCGTGGACGGGATGGTCTTGGTCCGCCCGGGAGATCGCGCGGGGCGCACGGAGGGCTTCTTCTTCGTTGTCGACCGCGAGGCCTCGCTGGCGGGCGCGCTCTCGGGCTGCGCCGCAGCGGCCTGAACGGGCTCCTGGAGCTCCGGCGCGAGCAGCGGCCGGGGTGCCTCCACGACGCTGGCGAGGAGCGTCGACTCGGTCGAGCTCGCCAGCCCGGCGCGGGGGGCGACGGCGGCGAGCGCGGCGCTGTCGTCAGCGGGCGCGGCGAGCCGGACGCCGAAGAACAGGCTGGCGCCGGCCAGCACGGCGCCGATCGCGGCGGTCGCCGCGAGCCGCGCGGATGGCCTCTTGCGCTTCTTGGGGCTCGACGCCGCGCCCAGGACCGCCGTCGTGCCATCGCCGCCGTCGTCCTCGCAGAGATCCGCCTCAACGACCGGTATCGACGGGGACGTCATGACAGGGTTGCGCCGGGTGACCACGCCGTCCTGCGAGCTCACGGGCGGCGCCTCGACCACGCCCTCCGCCTCCGCCGGAGCCGGCGTCTCGGTGCCCCACTTGCGTGACGACAGCGCACGCTCCAGCGCGTCTGCCATCTCCTTCGCCGACCCGAAGCGCGCGCTCGGATCCTGCTGCAGGGCCTTTGCCATCCATTCGTCGACGGCGGCCGGCACGTCGATCCGATGCGCGCTGGGGGGCGTGAACCGCCCCCTGTGCACGGCGAGCGTGAGCGCCGCGAGCGTCTCTCCGGAGAACGGGGTCCGCCCCGTCATCGCATGGTAGGCGACGACGCCGAGCGACCAGAGATCCGCACGGAAATCGAGATCCCTCGGGCTGACGAGCTGCTCCGGGCTCATGTACAGCGGCGTCCCAACCACGTTCCCCGTCGAGGTGACCCGCAGGTCCCGGACCCGCTTGGCGATACCGAAGTCAAGCACCTTGACGAAGGTCTCCCCATCCACCTGGGTCAGGAACAGGTTGTCCGGCTTGATGTCGCGGTGGACGATGCCGAGGCGGTGCGCCTGCCCGAGCGCCTTGGCCGCCTGCGCCACGATACGCGCCACCTCGCCGAGCGGCAGCCGGCCCTGGCGGCTGATACGGGTCCTCAGGTCGTCGCCGCGGAGGAGCTCCATCGCGATGTACGGCATGCCCTCCGCCGTCAAGCCATGATCGAGGACCTGCGCGACGTGCGGGCTCGTGATCTGCGCCGCAGCGACCGCCTCTCGCCGGAACCGCTCGACGTAGCCCGGGTCATCCGCGTACTCGGGCGACATGAACTTCACGGCGACCTGGGCCTTCAGCGGAAGCCGATCGGCAACCCAGATGCTCCCCATCCCGCCGCGCCGGAGGATGCGCACGAGCCTCAGCGAAGGCGTCACCATCTGTCCGGTGTGCAGGGGCATACCTCTGCTACTCCTTCTCGCACAGGCCCGAGCCGGTGGTTCCGTCAGCTCCAGCCGACAACTCGCCCGAATGGCGTAAATAGATCACTACGACGCCTTCATTACCTCTGCAAGAGAAACAAAGTGCTCTCCGCCACGTCGGTCGCGTCGGTCGCGTCGGTCGCGTCGGTCGCGTCAATCACGTGTGTCATGTCTGCGCGTGTGTCGCGCACCCGCGCACATTGAAGCCAACCCGTCTCTCACATCCCCCAGGAGCGCGGGGGCCACGGAGCACTCCTGGGCGATACGGCCACGTGGACGGACATCCGCCGTGCGCCGGTGTCGGCGCATGAGCGCATGCCGAGCGCCAGGTTCGTCCGGCCGGTCGAACGCGCCCGTCGTCGCGAGCGATGACGCAGAACAACGGAGTTGAAGGTAGGCCACCGGATGATCAGGTGGGGAGCCCGGGAACAAGCGTGCCTGTCGTGCGGCCATGGCTCGCGATCCGCTGCGGCTTCATCGATGGGCTCACCTCGCGGCGCCAGATGAGCCCCCGTGGCGCGCGAGGGCTCATCGCCTCTTGACTTCGAAAAAAGTCTTTCATTTTGCCTCCACAACCACCGTCCGGGCAGCATGGAGGGTGGGCGCTCGTGCCTTCATCCAGCGCGGGAATCACGAGGACGGGGCGAGACCCATTGGGGTGTCGGCATCGTCCGACATCGGAGGGCGGGCCTGTCCAGCGCTCCACCCGCGCGGCGCGCTCGCGCTTCCCCGGATCACGCGCCGCGACAGGCGGGTTGTCTTCTGGAGGAGGATTGAAGCCTCTCGTCTCCTGGATGCCGGCTCACTGAAAGCGTTCACCCAGCCGAGGACGGCCTGGACACTTGCGGAGCGCGCGTACGCCGGCAGAGGAAATCCACCCGCGCCGAGGCGGAAGCTGAGGCGTAGGGGGTGCGATAAAAAATGAAGCGCGGGTGTCATCCATGGTTGCGTCTACGCGCGCAGGCGTAGAATCGCCGGAACCATGAGCCGATCCCCCTCCGACAAGGACGCGCACAAAAAGGCAACGGTCAGCCCCGTGCCGTCGCGAGGGACTCCACCGGAGACGATCCCGGCGCGCGCCAGCGCCAGCAGCAGCGCCCTGCCGTCAGCGCCGCCTCCGACACGCAACAGCGCCGGCAGCGGCAGCGCCCTGCCCCCGGCGCCCGCGTCGAACCGCGGGGGCAGCACCCTCCCGCCTCCGCAGCAGCACGCGCCGCCCCCGGCGCGCGGCAGCCACTTCCCGGCCGACGCGCGCGTGCGGCGAGATCGGCCGAGCGTCCCGCTCTCGCCGCACGGCGCCTATGCGTCGCAGGAGGCGCGCGGCTGGCGAGAGCGGCCGACCGCCGCGGCCGCGGCCGCGGCGCGCAGCGGCTACACCTTGCAGGATCCGTTCGACCGGTGGGACCCGCCCGAGGGCGCCGCCGTGGCGCCCACGACCCAGCCGCCCGAGCCGCCGAGCTCGCGCGTCCCGGAGGGGTCGCGCCACGACGACGCCGGCCGTGGCCACGGGCCGGCGTCGTCGCCGGCCAGGCGCACGGCGACCGGCGGGCTGCCCGCCGCGCATCAGCCCGCGCCGTCGGCCCGGTCGACCGCGGGGCGCGAGCCGCAGCGGCTCCACGAGCCGCACGGCGGGGGCCACGACCCGTACACGCCCATCAACCAGATCCTCGGCTACACGCGCCTGCTCGTGGCGTCGCTGCAAGGCAAGGTCGCGCCGCAGCACATCGAGGACATCCGCAACATCGAGCTCGCGTCGCGCAAGCTGCTCACCATCGTGCAGGCGATGGAGAACGGCGACGAGGACGCGCCCTCGAGCGTGAAGGTCAGCATCCCCTCCCCGCACGAGGAGCCCGCGGTCCACGCCGAGATCGAGGGCAGCGGGCGCGGCACCATCCTCGTGGTCGACGACAGCCGAGGCAACCGCGACGTCCTCTGCCGGGTGCTGCAGAACAACGGCTACCGCACCGCTTCCGCCGAGGACGGACCTCGCGCGCTGGGGCTCGCCGCGCGCGAGCGCTTCGACGCCGTGCTGCTCGACGTGAACATGCCCGGCATCAGCGGCCTCGGCGTGCTCTCCGCGCTGCGCCAGAGCCGGTCGCAGGCCGAGCTCCCCGTGATCATGGTGACGACGCGCGGCGCGAGCGAGGACGTCGTCGAGTCGCTCAAGCTCGGCGCCAACGACCATGTGACGAAGCCGATCGACTTCGACATCCTGCTCGGGCGGCTCGACACGCAGCTCACGCTGAAGCGCTCGCGCGAGCAGCTCTCGCAGCTCGCGGCGGAGCTGTCGGTCAAGAGCGAGTTCATCCGCAAGACGTTCGGCCGCTACCTGAGCGACGACGTGGTGAACCGCCTGCTCTCCTCGCCCGAGGCCCAGCTGCTCGGCGGCGAGGAGCGCGAGGTGACCATCATGATGACGGACCTCCGCAGCTTCACGACGATGACCGAGAACATGCCGCCCGACGTCGTCATGCGGCTCCTGAACGGCTACCTCGGCGAGATGGCGCGCATCATCGTCGCGCGCGGCGGCACGATCATCGAGTTCATCGGCGACGCGATCCTCGCGCTCTTCGGCGCCCCGTTCCCGGCGGGCGACGACACCCGCCGCGCGGTCGCCTGCGCGCTCGAGATGCAGATGGCGATGGACGCGGTGAACGAGAAGAACAGCGCCGAGGGGCTGCCGACGCTGCAGATGGGCATCGCGCTCAACACGGGCCCGGTCGTCGTCGGCAACATCGGCTCCGAGGCGCGCACGAAATACGGCGTCGTCGGCGCGCAGGTGAACCTGACGTCCCGCATCGAGTCGTGCACGGTGGGCCGCCAGATCCTCATCGCGGACACCACGCGCCGCGCCGCCGGCGCGGGCCTCCTGCTCGGCCAGAGCCACGCGCTGGCCGTCAAGGGGTTCTCGAACCGCGTGCTGGTCCACGAGGTCCTGGGCCTCGACAACCCCGAGCGGCTCTACCTGCCCGAGCGGCGGGTCGAGATCCTCTCGCTCTCGTCGCCGCTGCCTGTCGTGTGCGCGCGCCTCGCGGGCAAGCGGGTGGAGGGCGAGCCGCAGTCCGCCTTCATCCTCGGGCTCTCGCCCTTCGGCGCCGTGCTGCGGCTCCATCCCCGCCCCGCGCCCTTCACGAACCTCCAGATCCACCCGTCCGGCGCGCTCGCCGAGCAGCTCGGCGGCGAGCTGCACGCGAAGGTGATCGAGCTCGACGCGCGCGCCGACGACGTCGTGCGCATCCACTTCACGTCGTCGCCGCCGGGGCTCGCGGCGTTCGTTCAGAAGCTGCACCGCGCCGAGGCGTAGCGGCTCGCGGGACAGGCAGGCTCGCGTCTGGGTGGTTGGGACGCCGCCGAGCCGCCCGGCCCCAGGCAGGGTGTCCGTCGCGTGCGACCTGGGACGAACTCGAGCCCTCCCCTGGTGCCGGGGAGCGGACGACGGGCCAACTCGGGGTCTCGCGAAAAAGAGCGAGTGGGCGCGCTGCGGGAGCCTGCCCGTCAACAGGCATGTCGTTCACCTCGATCCCGTGCTCCTGAAGGGGCCGTATCGGCTCGGCGACCGGCTCTCCTCGGCTCCGAGGACATCGACCTGCGTGTACCCCACGGCGACGCGCTCCTGGGAGAGCACCTTTGCTTCGAACGAGCGCCTCGCCTAGGCTCCACCCTCGCAGCGCAGCACGGCCCCATCACGCGGCCCCACACACCGAGGTAGCAGACGCCCATGCCTTCCCTGACCATCGCGGGCCCTGCGGGCGCGCTCCACATCGTCGATCATCCGGCCACGGGTGCTCCTACCGCCGCGGGCGCGGGTCCCTCGAGCGAGGCGCCGCCGGTCGTGCTCGTGCACGGCATGGTCGGCCACGCCGGCTTCTGGGAGGCCCCGCTCGCGCACGTCGCCGGCCGGCGGCGCGCGGTGGCCCTCGACCTCCGGGGGCACGGCGCGTCGGAGGCCCCGCCCGACGCGGACTACGCTCCCTCCGCGTGCGCGGCCGACGTGCTCGCGGTCCTCGACGCCCTGGCGCTCCCGCGCGTGGCGCTCGTCGGCCACAGCTACGGCGCGCTCGTGGCGCTCGCCGCCGCGGCCGCCCATCCCGAGCGGGTCGCGCGCCTCCTGCTCGCAGACCCGCCCCGGGATTTCACGCAGATCCCGGCGGAGGTCCAGGCGCAGCACTTCCCGCCCTACCTCGCCGCCCTCGCGGCGGACGGCTGGCGTGACGCCGCCTTTGCCACCTTCAACGAGGCGCTCGCGGGCAGCACGCCCGCGACCCGGGAGACGGTGCTGGCGCGCGTCGCCGCCACGCCGCACGACCGGATGCTCGGCATGTCCCGAAATTTGCTGCAGTTCGAGGCGGTGAACGCGCTCGACCGCTACCTCGCCGCGCCGGGCGCCCGCGCCCACGCCATCGTCGCCCCCTCGAACGCATGGCCGCAAAGCCTGCACGCGCTGAGGCCCGCGCTCACGGCGGTCGTGTTGCCGGAGACCAGCCACTGGCTGATGCTCGACGCGCCGGCGGCGTTCGCCGCCGAGCTCGAGGCCTGGCTGGACGCCGCCTGAGCCCGGAATACGGCGCTCCCGCTCTCCGGCTCAGCTCCGCCCTCGCTTCCCCGCGGCGAGCTCGCCGAACCGCTCCAGGTAGCCGCCGAACCGGTCCAGCACCTCCCGCTCGGTGAGCCCGAACTCGTCGAGGGCATAGCGATGGACCCCGCAGCGGTGCTGCGGGTGCTCGCGCATCCACCCCTCGATCCGCGCGGCGACGGCGCCGTCGAACCCGAGGCCGAAGCGCTCGTGGATGCGCCGCACCAGCCCGGCGGGATCCGCGGTCAGCTCCTCGTAGCTCGCGTCGAGGAACCGCGCCGGGTCGAGCCGCGCGCGGGCCTCGAGGAAGCGGTCCATCATGGCGCCGAGCAGATCGAGCGCCCCCGGGCCGACCGCGCGCGGATCGACCCGCCGCTGGTGCATCGCGCGCGCGGCCGCGACGAGGCTGCAGAACGACGGGACGACCCGGAGCGGATCGCGGTGCGTCATCACGATGCACGCGTCCGGATACACCTGCAGGAGCGCGGCGATCCCCGGCAGGTGGAAGGGGGACTTGAGCACCCAGCGCCCCTCGGGGCGCCCCCATTGCAAGACCTGCAGCTGGCGGCGGTGATGCTGGTAGTCCGGGACGAGGTCCTGCGCGAGCGCCCACCTCAGGTACGACGGCGTCTCGGCGCGGACACAGGGGAGAAGGGTGTTCTGCATCAGGAACACGCACTCTTCCGGGCCGTCCGCGGAAAGCTCGTGGATGGTGGCAAAGATCGGACAGACGGCGTGCGCGAAGCGGACGCGGCGCCGCGCCGCCGCGCGCCGGGGGTCGCGGGCCTCGTCCTCGGGACGGACCGGCGGCGACGGCGCCTGGAGCCGCCAGAGGCGCGGCGCGTGCGCGTCCGGGTGCAGGATCATCAGGTTGTGCAGCAGCGTCGTGCCGGTCCGCGGATAGCCGACGATGAAGACCGGGCGCGGCGTGCGCTGCTCGGCGATCCGCGGCTCGCGCCGCACGTCCTCCCGCAGCAGCAGGCGATTCGCGATCTGCCGCTCGATCTCGTCGCCGAAGCCGAGCCTCCCGAGCAGGGCCAGATCGGCCTCGTCCTCGAGCGAGGCGGAGAGGACCCGCAGCCCCTCCCAGAACCAGCCCTCGCCGGGATCGGTCAGGCCCGTGCGCCGCCGGGCGCGCTCGGACAGGACATCGACGTCCAGGGGGGCGAGCGCACGCAGCGCCGAGCGCCCCATCCGCGCCCCGACCGCGTTGAGCGCGCGGAACGGCATCGACACGCGGTACGGAGGAGGGGTCGATCGGGTGGGTCCGTGCATGCGCCGGCCTCAGGGTAAGCGCGCGCCGCGCGGAGGGATAGCGCCGAGCGGGCGCAGGCGGGCCGGGCGGCGGCCGCGCCACGGGCGCCTCGCGGTCCTTTTCGGCGGGGCGCTCCCGGCCCACACTGCCGCCATGCACGACGACGGCGCCCCGCGGCTCTCCGCGCTCACCGAGAGGACCCTGGCTCACTACGACGATCACGCCCTGTCGTTCTGGGAGGGCACGCGCGATCACGACGTCTCGCAGAACCGCGCCGCGCTGCTCGCGGCCCTGGAGGGGTCGGGTCCGTTCACGATCCTCGATCTCGGCTGTGGCCCAGGGCGCGATCTCGCGGCGTTCCGCGCGGATGGGCACAACCCGGTCGGGCTCGACGGGTCCGCGCGGTTCGTCGAGATGGCGCGGCGACACGCGGGCTGCGAGGTGCTCCACCAGGACTTCCTGCACCTCGCCCTCGAGGCCGGGCGCTTCGACGGGATATTCGCCAACGCGTCGCTGTTCCACGTGCCGAGCAAGGAGCTGCCGCGCGTGCTCCGCGAGCTCCACGCCGCGCTCCGCCCGCGCGGCGTCCTCTTCAGCTCGAACCCGCGCGGCGACGATCGGGAGGGGTGGTCGGGCGACAGGTACGGTTGCTACTGGTCGCTCGAGCGGTGGCGGGAGCACGTGACCGCCGCGGGGTTCGAGGAGATCGAGCACTACTATCGACCGGCGGGCCGGCCGCGCGAGCAGCAGCCGTGGCTGGCGACGGTGTGGCGCAAGCGCTGATCCCTCGGCGCGAGCGGCTCGCGATCCATCGCCCCGAATCGGGCGGAGACGCGCCGGCGCCCGCGTGCCCGCGGTCAGTGCGCCCTGATCACCTGCGGGCGCGCGGGCGTGCGGGCGGCGGAGGCGCGGGACGCGGGCCCGCGGATGATCGCCGGGCCCAGCGCGACGATCACGAGGGCCAGCGCCACGACGAGGGCGAGGCCGCCGCGCAGGGTGAGGCGATCGGAGATCAGGCCGATGGCCGGAGGGCCGACGAGAAAGCCGCCGTACGACAGGGTAGCGAGCGTCGCCAGCGCCTTGCCGGGCGCGACGCCGGGGGCGCTCGCCCCGGCCCGGAAGACAAGCGGCACCACGACGGACAGGCCGGCGCCCACGCACCCGAACCCGAGCAGCATGGCCATGGGGGCGTTGGCGAGCAGCGCCGCGCCGAGCCCGCCCGCGACCACGGCCCCGGCCGCGCGCACGACCCGATCGGCGCCGAACCGCTGCGTCAGCCCGTCCCCCGAGAACCGCCCGAGGAGCATCGCCAGCGAGAACGCGGCGTAGCCGGTCGCCGCGAAGGCCGCGGTGGTGTGGAGCTCGTCGCGGAGGTAGACGGCCGACCAGTTGGCCATCGCGCCCTCACCCACGGACGAGCAGAACGCGATGAGGCCGAGCAGCAGGAGCCCTGTCGAGCGCGCGGTCCCGGGGGCGGCCGCGGTGGCAGGCTCGAGGCGCGCGTCGGCCGAGAGCGCCCTGCCCTCGCGCGCGACGGCCAAGGCGAGGACGGCGGCGATGGCGAGGAGGTGCGCCGCGGGCGACAGCGCCCGGTCGGCCGCGAGCGCGCCAAGGGCCGCCCCGATCAGCCCGCCGAGGCTGAACATGCCGTGGACCGAGGCGAGGATGGGCCGACCGGAGCGCCTCTCGACCTCGACGGCCTGCGCGTTCATCGCGACGTCCATGAGGCCGTTGCACACGCCGAGCAGCAGGAGGGCCGCGACGAGCATGGCGAAGGACGGCGCGAGCGCTGGCAGGGGCAACGCCGCGCACAGGAGCAGGGCCGAGACGCGGGTGATGCGCCGGCTCCCGAAGCGGGCGACGAGCGGCCCTGCGGCGCGGAAGGCGAGCATCGCGCCGCAGGCGAGGCCGAGGAGGGCGAGGCCGAGCAAGCCGTCGCGCAGCGCGAGCCGCTCGCGGACCGCAGGGACGCGCGCGGCCCAGGACGCGAAGGCGATGCCGTTCGCCACGAACATGACAGAGACGGCGCGCCGGGCGCGCGCGACGTCGTCGACGGGCAAGTGGAGGGCGCCCATCACGGCCCCCTCCGCGCAGGACCGGGCGAGCCGCCGGCGAACAGCCGCGGCCCGGGGAAGGCCGCCCGGAGGACGGCGATGAAAGCTGGAGGCTCCCCGGAAGATTCGTGCATTTTCGTGAACATCAGGGAAAGATCATGGGGCCGGAAGGGACCGGAGCAAGCATCTTCGTGCACAAACAGGAACAATCGTGCAAAACAACGCAGACATCTCCGGCCTGATGGTGGCCGAGCGACGCCAGCATATTCTCGCAACACTGGAACGTGATGGGAAGGTGGTGGCGGCAGAGCTGAGCCGTGCCTTCGGGGTCTCGGAGGACACGATCCGGCGCGATCTGCGCGAGATGGCGAACGAGGGGCTCCTGCAGCGGGTTCACGGCGGGGGCCTGCCGGTCTCGCGGGTGAACCCGAGCTTCCCTGCGCGCGAGCGGCAGCGGCCGAAGGCCAAGGAAGAGCTCGCGCGGGCCGCGGCGACGTTGATCAAGCGGGGTCAGGTCGTGTTCATCGACAGCGGGACGACCAACGTGGCTGTGGCGCGCCACCTCCCGCGCGATCTCGAGGCGACGGTCGTGACCAACAGCCCTCCCGTCGCCATCGCGCTCTCGGAGCACCCGCGGGTGGAGGTGGTCCTGCTGGGCGGGCGCATGCGCAAGGATCCGCTGGCCGCCGCCGATGGGGTGACCATCGCGGGGGTGCGCCAGATCCGGGCGGACCTCTGCTACCTGGGGGTGTGCACGCTCGATCCCACGTTCGGCGTCACCACGCTGGATCTGGACGAGTCGTACGTGAAGCGGGCGATGGTGGAGGCCTCGGCCGAGGTCGTCGCGCTGGTGACCGCGGACAAGCTAGGCACCGTGTCGCCGTACGTGGTCGCGCCGCTGAGCGAGCTCACATGGCTCTTCACAGAGCGCGGCGTGTCGAAGGAGGCGCTCGCCCCCTACCGGGCCGCGGGCGTCACCGTCACGCAGGACCTCGAGGCGGAGCCGGCCTAGTCCAGCGGGTCAGAGATCCTGCCACGATTGATGGATGCGCAGGCTCGCTCTGGCCATGCCGAGCTCGAGGTCCCTGGGCGCCTCCGCTCATTTTTTCACGACGAACTTCGCCGTCGTGAACTTGACTGACCCGCTGTTGTTCTGGGCCTCGACCAGCAGCTTGATCTCGTGCAGATTCCCCAGCGAAAGGCCGAGCGCTTCCCACTTGGTGAAGTGTTCGGAGACGGAGATGGTGCCGCACGTGCGAGCCGTCCGCCGGATGCTGAAATATTGATCGAACGTCGCGCTCGCGCCCGTGATGGCCGGCTTGTTCACGCGGGTCTTCTTCCACACGTCGTAGGTCTCACCATCGGCCGTGAGCGTTCCTACCTCGTCCCGCGGCGTCCCGTCGGAGGAGAAACCTGCCGGCTTTTCGCTGCCCCAGTCGTCGAGGATGTAGAACTCGCGCAGCGGGTTGACGGTCCAGCCGTAGATGCCGATGTACGTCAAGCCGCCGTCCTCCTCCGTCTTGGTATGCGCGAACTCCGCCGAGACGGTGCCGATCTGGGTGTGCTTCTGGGTCTGGTTGTAGTCGAGCCCGACGCGCGCCAGGAAATCCTCGACGTTGTTCCATCTCGCGCTGAACGCGGCGTCGGCGCCGTGCACGGTCATGCAGCCCGTCCCGCTTCCCTCCGCCCAGAGCTCATAACCGTACCCATTGCCCGCATTGCCTTTGCTGTTCGAGCAATACTCCCTGCCTCCGGTCAGGGGTGTCGCCGGCGGGCAGGTGTTCGCGCCGCTGCCCGTGGACCCGCCTTCGCCGGTGGACCCGCCGCCGTCGCCGGGGGAGCCACCTCCGCCCGTCGCTCCGCCCGCACCAGGGAGCCCGCTGCTGCTGCTGCTGCTCGCGCCGCCGCTCCCCGTGACGCCTCCGGAGGTAGCGCCCGCGCCCCCGGCGCCCGGTTGACCACCGCCTCCGCTCGCGCCGGTGGATCCCGCGATCGATCCGCCGCTCCCGCCGTCGTCCTTCCCTTCCCCGGAGCCGGAACAGCCCGTGAAAGCCGCGGCAGCGAGGCAAGCGGCGAGGGTACCCAACGACCAACGGGACGGAGCGAGAACCTTCATGGTTGCAGCATGCCAGGGGTTGCACACGGGGATCAAGGGAGGCGAACCGCTGGAAGGAGAGCTCGTCGTCGGCTCGCCGCATCGGGCAGAAGTTTCCAGACCCGCGCAAACATCCCGTTCCATGGGCTGCTCGACAGGCTCACCGGCGCGGTGACGTGGGCCTGCATCCGAACGACGTGCTCTCCGGTCTAAGGCACCGTGTCTCGACGGAGAATCGACGAAGAGCGGAAGTTAGCCACCTTCGCGTCGACCTCGGCGGACGACAGGATCGCGTCCTCGGCGAAGTAGACCCAGTCGACATCCTCGTGGTATGTCCGCGAGCTGCCCTTCGCCGCGTCGAGCTCATCGTACCAGAGGTTGAAGAAGATGAACTGATCCACTTCTGGAACGTACATGGAACCGTGCGTCGCGCGATGCACCCCATCGATGTAATAGCTGATGGACGTGCTGGTAACCTGGAGCACGAGCGTGTGAAAACCGCTGAAGTTCGCGGAGACCATGCTCGAGACGTTCACGTCCGACGTCTCCCACGAAGTCAGCCACATCGTGCTCGTGTTGCCCTGGCCCCAACCGCCGTTGGGCATGTACTCGAAATCCTGCTCCGAGTAGTCCGGGTCGCCGGCGGCCCACTCGGTCAAGGTGAAGAAGGTCTCGACGGGCTTGTCGGCGTAAAGGCGCGTGCCGGACAGCGGGGTGTCGTTGAACTTGACCCTGGCAGCGTAGGTGCCGAAGCGGAACTTCTGGGCGTTGGTGATCACCTCGGCCTGCGAGGTGGTCGCCCCGGTGCCGCTCGTGCTCGCCTTGAGACGCATCAGCTTGTTCGTGGAGCTCTGCGGGTCAGCGACCAGCGAAACGTTGGACTCCAGCCACGCCGCGCCGCTCACCCCTGGCGCCCCCGACCAGCTCCGCAGCGACCACCAGCTCCTGAAGTTGGCGTCGCTGGTCCCGTTGTAGCTGAAATCGTCGAAGAACGCGGCCGTGACCGCGCCGCCGGCCCGGGTCGTCGCGCTCGCCTGGCTGGAGGCGGCAGACGCGCCGCCCGCATTCAGGGCCGTGACTTTGTAATGGTAGGTGGTCGACGCAGCCAGGCCGGTGCTGTCATAGCCGGTCGAGGTCACGCCGCTGGCGATGCGGTTCCCCGCGCCAGGCGTGAAGCCCGACGTGGTCGATCGGTAGACGTCATAGCTCGTCGCACCGCTGCTCGCCGCCCAGCTCAGGGAGATCGCGCTTGCGCTCGACGCCGTGGCGGTCAGGGAGATCGGCGCCGGAGGCGGCGACACACTGCCGCTCGGCGGCGTACCGCTGCGCAGGCCGCCCGTGGGCGCAGAGCCGGCGTCGTGCACGGTGATGCGGCTGAAGTCGGAGAACGCCGTCTGGTTTCCATACGAGTAATCGTCGGTCTCGACGACGTTCGTGTTGAACTCGATCCCGAGGTCGATCGGCTGGGTCGTCGCCCCCGCAGCCAAGCTTCCGGCGGCGCTGGTGAAGCCGATCTGCACGTAACGATCGGCGCCCGTAGAGGACACCGTCCCGGTTGTCAGCGTGATCCGGCTGCAGCCCGGGCTCCACCACCAGCACGCCGGGGTCACCGTCGTCGCGCCGTTCTTCGTGAACCAGTAGCGTATGACGATGCTGCTCAGCGGTATCGAGGCAGCGGTGTTGTTGCGAATCTTTATCCCGGCCTCGACGATGGTGTCGTTCGGCGCGGCGGCGTCATAGTTGCTGTACTGAACGGTAAAGTCGGTCGTTCCGGCGAAACTGCCGCTCGAGTGACCGCAGGTCGAGAGCGCGACGAAGACGCTCAAGCACGCGAGGCGGAGGGCACGAGCCCGCGAGAGCTCGGCCATCCTTTCGAGGAACGTCACACGTGCGCGCCGGCTCGTCCGTCTCATCCGCTCGACAGCATGTTGATAGTTCGAATTCATGATTGTCAATCGTGCTCCTTTCACGCCCGCATCGCGCGACATCGCCGGGCCGCGGTCGACTCCGAGCCTCGTGTCGAGCGGCGCCCGCTGCGACGGCCGCCTTTAAGCACGGCGCGTGCCAGCGCTGAGCAGCCCCGAATTGGGCTTCGAAGCGACAGTTCAACGGATCATTACCGGGAGTGCGTACGAGGGCGATCCCGGCGATCCTTTGGGTGCGATCGGCCTCACGTGACGTCGGCGCGGAGGCCTGCTGAGATGGCAGCATGCCTCCGTTGAGCGACGACGATGCCGCCTCCACCGAACTCCTGCCCGGGCCGGTGCGCCCCGCTGCGGCCGCGGCCGAGAGCTTCGCCCTCTCCGTCATGGCGGGCCCGGACGAGGGCCGCCGGTTCACGGTGGCGCCGGGGCTGCCCTCGCGCGTGCTCGCCGGCACGAGCCCCGCCTGCGACATCCCCCTCACCGACCGGCTCGTCTCGCGCCGCCACGCCGCCTTCGAGCTCGCCGGCGCCCGGCTCCGCGTCACCGACCTCGGATCGACGAACGGCACCTTCGTCCAGGGGATCCGCGTCGGCGACGCGTACCTCCAGGGCAGCGAGCTGGTCCGTATCGGCGAGACCGTGCTCCGCGTCGAGGCGCTCGGCGTCACGCAGGCGGCCGAGCTGTCGCCCGCCGTGCAGTTCGGCAGGCTCCTCGGCGCCAGCGAGGAGATGCGGCGGCTCTATCCGCTGTGCGAGCGCCTCGCGGCCTCGAACGTCGCCGTCGTCATCGAGGGCGAGACGGGGACCGGCAAGGAGGTGCTCGCGGAGGCGCTCCACGAGCAGGGGCCGCGGGCGGCCGGGCCGTTCGTGGTCTTCGACTGCACCGCGGTGCCGCCGACGCTCGTGGAGTCGGCGCTCTTCGGGCACGAGCGCGGCGCCTTCACCGGCGCGAACGAGACACGCCGCGGCGTCTTCGAGGAGGCGCACGGCGGCACGCTGCTGCTCGACGAGATCGGCGATCTCGACCTCAGCCTGCAGGCCAAGCTGCTGCGCGCGATCCAGCGATCGGAGGTGCAGCGCGTCGGCTCGAGCCGCTGGATCCGCGTCGACATCCGGGTGCTCGCGGCGACGCGGCGCGATCTCGAGCGTGAGATCCAGGCGGGTCGGTTCCGAGACGATCTGTTTTTCCGGCTCGCGGTGGCGCGGATCGAGCTGCCGCCGCTGCGCAAGCGGCGGGGCGACGTCACGGTGCTCGCGCACCACTTCTTTCGGCAGCTCGCGGGCCGCGGCGCGCTCTTTCCGCAGGGGTTCGGCGAGCGGCTGGAAGACTACGACTGGCCGGGCAACGTGCGCGAGCTCTACAACGCCGTGGCACGGCGCGTGGCGCTCGGCGAGGACGCGCCGATCGAGATCACCCGGGCCGGACTGGCCTCCCCGGGCGCGCCGGCCCCGGCCTCCACACCTGCAGGCGCGAGCGGAGGCACAGAGCCCGGGACGTCCGGCGACGTCATCGAGGAGATCCTCGCGCTCAACCTGCCCCTCCCGCGCGCGCGGGAGCGGATCGTCGAGCACTTCGAGCGGCGCTACGTGCAGCGCGTCCTCGCCCAGCACGGGGGCAACGTCCGGAGCGCGGCGGCCGCGTCGGGCATCGCGCGGCGGTACTTCCAGATCCTGCGCGCCCGGCGATCCACCTGACGTCCTGCGGCGCCGGCGTTCAGCTGGCGACAGGCGCGCGACAGGCGCGCGATAGGTCGCGGATGAGCGCCGGGCGGCCCGAGAGCTCCGGATCGCCGGGGGCGATCCGAGAATTCCCTTGCCCGCGATCGCGGCGATCGCGCGGCGATCGCTCCGATCACCCCCCCGCGCGCGCCCGGCTCGCCGGGCGCCATCGCGGCGCGTCGGCTCCAGATCGGCTCCAGGAAGAGCTCAGGACGGGCTGCGGCGGCTCCGTGCGCCGATCGTCGGGGCCATCGCCACGACTGGTACGTCGTTTGCTCTTAAGGCCTGCAGCAGCGGGCTACCACGACCTGGCCTCGCTCGGCGCCACGATGGGCCTCCTCCACGGAGGGTGATCGCGGTCGAGCCCCGGCGGTGAGTCACGGCCCCGCGGCGCCGGAGTGCAGCATGGCGAATGCTGCATCGGGCGAGGCAACCGTCGGCGATCGTTCGTCTCTAGTCAAAGGAAGGTTACCATGTCTCTCCATCGTACTGCCATTGCTCCTGAGCTGTCGCTTCTCCTCGTCGCCATCACCATGAGCGGGCTCGGATGCCTTGCTTCCGTATCGCCGGAGGGCGAGATCGACGCGGCTCAGAACGGATCTTCCGTGTGCGCAGACTCTCCGGAGTGGCAAGAGGGTCAGTGGTATGACGCGGGGGCCATCGTGAATTACCAGGGGTCGGCCTACATCGCCAAGTACGGCAATCCCGGCTACATCCCGACGGTCAGCACGTACTTCTGGGAGCCGTACTCCGACTGCAGCGGCAGCACCGAGCCCACCGAGCCCACCGAGCCCACCGAGCCCACCGAGCCCACCGAGGGCTCGTGCGGCTATCCGCAATGGCAGGAGGGTCAGTGGTATGACGCGGGGGCCATCGTGAATTACCAGGGGTCGGCCTACATCGCCGAGTACGGCAATCCCGGCTACATCCCGACGGTCAGCACGTACTTCTGGGAGCCGTACTCCGGCTGCAGCGGCAGCCCCGACGAGGGCGGCAGCCCCGACGAGGGCAGCAGCCCCGGCGACGGCGGCAGCCCCAGCGCGGGCGGTGGGCTCCCCGCAAAGGTCGTCGCTGGCTACTACCCCAACTGGACGCCAGCGCCCGTCCGCATCCGGGACATCAACAGCAATTACAACGTGATCTATCTCTTCGCCGCGCAGCCCGTGGGAGGAGCGCCCGGCACCACGGGCGCCGTCTACTGGACGCCGCCGGGTGACGGCAGGGGAGCGGCGACGAACCTGAACGCCGACATCCAGTACGCACGGACGAACCAGGGTCGCAAGATCATCCTCTCCGTCGGCGGCGCCCACAATGGCATGAGCTTCCCGACGCGCGCGAAGTCGCAGACGTTCGTCGAGAGCGTGGTCGGGATCTACGACAGCCTGGGTGGGTTCGACGGCATCGACTGGAACACCTTCGAGGCCGATCAGGCCCCCGACACCGCCGAGATGATCTGGATCAGCAAGGAGCTGAAGCAGCGCTTCCCCGGCTTCATCATCACCGCGCCTCCGGCCCCCTGGAACAACCGCGACAAGACGTTTTGCAAAGAGATGGTGGACGCCGGCGCCATGGACTACGCGGCCCCGCAGTACTACGATGGCCCCGACTTGGACCAGCAATCGTACATCGTGAACAGCGTGAACGAGTGGGTCTCGCTGCTCGGTCCGACGCACGTCGTCGTGGGGTTCGGGATCTGGGACCAGCCATACTACATGTCGATCGACGAGGCGATCCCCACGTGGAATCAAGTCGAGAGCAACCACCCGACGCTCCGCGGGGTGTTCGACTGGCAGATCCACATCGACGAGAGCCTCGGGTGGCAGTTCGCCGACGGCGTGGGACCTCTCGTCACGGACTGAAGCGGGATCGGGCGGAGCGCGCAGCGACTCCGCCCGCCGATCGCGGACAGCGCGCGCTCCCCTTGATCGAAGGAGGCCTGCGCCTATCGGTAGAAGGCGACGTCGTCGATCCAGATATCGAACGCCTGCTCCTTGTCGAAGAAGAACTCGATGGCCCAGAGCCGCTCCAGGGCGGGCGCCAGCAACTGGTTACCGTAGGGCTCCTGCTTGAGGCACTCCACCGGAATCTTGAAGTGCTTCCAGTCGCTCTCCAGCATGACCGGCTTGTGGAAGTGATTGTTGCATCCCCCCTCGGCTTCGTTGCAGATGCCCCCCAGGTGATAGGTCTGCTGATCGATGAACATCACTTTCATTCTCCTGGTGGAGCCCTCCTCGGCGCGGGCCCAGAACGTGAGGCCACGGTACTCGGACGCGTCGTAGTAGGCCTCGTCGTCCAGATGGAAGCCGACGCCGGCTCCCCAGAGGAGGAAGCCGTCATCGGCGCTCGTGTGCACGGCCTTGGTGCTGGCGCCGCGCGGAGGGTCAAGGGGGCTCACGAGGTCCGCCGGGTTCGCAGGATCCTGCCTTCCTTCCGGTGACTCGTCGTTGTCCTCGAACCAGAACCCTGCCCAAGGGTTCGCCCCGTTCCCTCCGGAGATCCGGGTATCTCCGTCTTCCATGTCGTCGATCATCGACAGGGCGAGGGTCTCCCCGGGCAGCACCGCGAGGATCTCGCATGGATCCCCCGCACCGCCGCCACTCCCGGCCGCTGAGCCCGCTGCGCCACCGCCTCCGGAGCTCGGGTCCTCGGGCTCGTAGATCTTGTCGAAGCCGAAGATCTGCGCACATCCGAGCCCGAGCAGCGCCATGGCACATCCGCCGGCGCACCGAACGAAAGCCAGCATCGTCTTCATTTTCATGTGAATTTCGAGAGGTTTTGGTCGCGGAGGAGATGAGGTTGACCGCCGAGATGGAATGATGCTCCCATCAAGTCACACGGCTGTCACCGATCGTAATCAGGGGCGGGCGGGCATCGCCCTGGATTTTTACCGAAACACTGTAAACCGCGCTTCGATCCGTCGGTTCCTGAGTGCAGGCGTCGCGTACGCTGGTGTATAAGTTCGCCTGCTGGTGGAACCCATGTCGCTGAGTCTGGACGACGGGATGCTGTTTGCTGGCAGGTACCGCGTGGTGCGCGGAATCGCCAGCGGCGCGATGGGCGCGGTCTACGAGGTTCTGCACATCGAGACGGAGCGCCGGCGGGCACTCAAGGTGATGCACTCGCACCTCGCCGGCAACCCCGAGTTCCAGGCCCGGTTCAAGCTGGAGGCGCGCGTCGCCGCGCGCATCGAGAGCGACCACATCGTGGAGGTGTTCGACGCCGGGATCGACGCCGAGACCGGCAAGCCGTTCCTGGTGATGGAGCTGCTCCGCGGCACGCTGCTCGACGAGCGCCTCCGCCACGCCGGGCGCCTGCCGCCGGAAGAGGCCGTCACCTTCCTGCGCCAGACCGCCATTGCCCTCGACAAGACACACGCCGCCGGGGTCGTCCACCGCGACCTCAAGCCCGCGAACCTCTTCCTGACCGAGACCGACGACGGGGCGCCGCGGATCAAGGTGCTCGACTTCGGCATTGCCAAGCTCGTCGTCGAAACGGCGACGGACTCGGCGGCGACCGCGATCCTCGGCACGCCGCTCTACATGGCGCCCGAGCAATTCAGCGGCGAGTCGGTCTCGCGGGCTGCCGACATCTTCGCCCTCGGCATGATCGCGTACACGCTCCTCGTCGGCAAGGCGTACTGGCTGAACGACAGGCGGAAGTACGACAATGCGCTCGCTTTCGCGGCGCTCGCCGTGAACGGCCCTCAGGAGCCCGCGTCCGCGCGCGCGGACGCCGAGGGGGTGAAGCTGCCTCCCGCCTTCGACGCGTGGTTCACCAAGGTGACGGCCCGCGCCCCCGGGGCGCGCTTCGCCACCGCTTCGGCCGCGGTCGAGGCGCTCGCCGAGGTCTTCGACCTGCCCGCCGCGCCAGCGCGATCGTCGCGCCTGCTCCCCGCGGAGACGCCGAGCGGACGTGGGCCCCCGAGCTCCCGCTCATCGTCGCCGCCGAGCGGCGTCCAGCTCCCGACCGCGGCCGTGGTGACCGCGCTGCCCCCCACGAAGCAACGGAGTCGAGCCGCGATCACCGTCGCGGTGCTCGTCCTCCTCGGCGGCGGCGTTGGCGCCTTCGCCTCGCTGAGGCGCGGCGCGCTCCCCGCCGGCGCGAGCGCGGAGCCCGCGCAGACCGCGGGGGACGCGCGCTCGCCCGCCTCCGCGCCCCCTGACGTCCATCCGGCGCCGCCTCTCCCCGACGCCTCGGCGACAGCCACAGCGCCGAGCGTCGCGACGCCCGCTCCTGCGGCCTCCGTGCCGCTGGGCAAGGGCGGCCGCGCGCTCGCCCCCGCGACGGGGGCGGCGCTGCGGCCGCCGCCGCCAGCGCTCGGCTCACGGCGCAGGCTCGCGCCAGCCCCGTCGGCCGCAGCGCCGAGCCCTGAGCTGCTGTACAAGCCGGACTGAGCACGATGGCAGGGCGGACACCTCTTTGCCAGGAGCGAGCGGGAACGATGGTATTTGGCGGCTCACTCATGCGCTCCTCCTGGTTCCGGTCCATCTGCCTTGGCGTGCTGGGCGTCGCCGTCGCGGCGCCGGCCAGCGCGCAGGCGCTCGCCGTCGCGGAATCGCACTTCGACCGCGGGCTCGCCGACATGCTGGCAGGCCGGTACGAGACCGGCTGCCCTGCCCTCGCCGAAAGCCAGCGTCTCGATCCTCGCCCGGGGCGGCTATTCACGCTCGCCGAGTGCGAGGCCAAATGGGGGCGTATCGCGACCGCGGTCGCGCGCTACAACGACTATCTCGCGATGGTCGATCGCATGAGTGAGGCCGAGCGAGTCAAGCAGTCGGTGCGACACAAGATCGCGCTCGGGCAGCGCAGCGCGCTCGCGCCGCTCGTGCCACAGCTCACGCTGTCGCTGTCGCCGGGCGCGCCGGCGGGGACGCGCGTGCAGTGCGACGGCATGGCGCTGGAGCAACCCTCGCTCGGCGTCGCGCTCCCCGTCGATCCCGGAGAGCACGTCGTGACGACGCAGGCGCCGGGAGGGGCCGTGACCGAGACGCGATTCACGATCGACCGGTCGGAGTCGAGGGCGATCGTGCTCGAGGTGAAGCTTCCGGCGGGCGTCAAGCCGCCGCCCGCCGGACCGCCGGCGCCGGATCAGGGGCCCAGCGGCCTGCGGGTGGTCACCTACGTGGCGGGCGGGCTCGGCGTGGCCGGGCTGATCGTCGGATCGGTGACCGGGTGGATGGCGCTCGACGCGAGCGGCGTCGCGGCCGAGAACTGCAGGGACGTGAGCCCCGACCGGGCGCGATGCAAGCCCGACGGGCTCGACGCTGGCAACCGCGCGAAGCAGCTCGGGCTGGTGAGCACGGTCGGCTTCGGCGCCGGTGTGGCGCTCGCCGGCGCGTCGGCGCTGCTCTTCCTCCTGGAGCCATCCCCGCGCCGCCAGCCGTCGCCCGAGGTGAGCTGGGAGCTGACGGCGGGCCAGGCCGGTGGCGGCGTCGTGGTGCGTGGCCGCTGGTGACGCGGCTCGCGCGCGCCGCCGCGGGCCCATGAGCCGGCGCAACGGTTCGGCCCCACGGACCCGTCCTGCCAGGGATCTGTCTCGCGAGCGAAGAGAGAATTCAACGCAAAGACGCCAAGAGCGCAAAGGCCCAAACTGCATAAAGTTTGTTCTTTTTTGCGCCTTTGCGCCTTTGCGCCTTTGCGCCTTTGCGCCTTTGCGCCTTTGCGCCTTTGCGCCTTTGCGCCTTTGCGCCTTTGCGTTGAACTCTCTCTCCGGATCCCTGGCCGGACTCCGCGTGGGTGGAACTGGCGCCTCTCACCAAGGTGAGCTCACGGCGACCCCCGGGCGGCTACCCAGCACGGACAAGCACGAGGGCGCCGGACAGGATCCAGAGCCCGAGGCCGATCAAGACGAACGGCAGCGCCGCACGGCCGAAACGCCGGATGCGCGTGCCCAGGATCGGGTGGTTGACAAGGCGGTGCCCGAGCGCGCACCAGGCGCCGGTCATGACCGCGAACACGGCCGCGTGAAGCGGGATGTGCGCAGGGGAGCTGGAGAACAGTGGGATATACACGCCGAGGTTGTCCCCGCCGTTCGCGAGGGTCACGCTCGCCACGGCGATCACTTTGAAGCGCGACGCGCTGCTGCCATGGCGCCCGCGCGCGCTCTCCGCTGCGTCTGCTTCGTCCGCTCCGCTCGCCACGCCTGCTTCCCTGGCCCTGGAGCCCCGCCAACGCGCCCAGAGGCCCCTCAGGCCGAGCGCGAGGGGAGCCAGGCCGAGCAGGCCGATCCATCCGTCCGGCACGCGGACCGCGAGCAGCGCGCACGCGGCGCTCGCGATCACGAGCGCCGCGATGCCGAGGAACTGGCCGGCCACCACCTGAGCAGGGGCGAAGCCGGGATGCGCGAAGAACGCCGAGAGAAGGAGGATGTCATCGATGTTCGTGGACACGAACACGAGCACGCTCACCCCGAGGATCGGAAGGATCTGCTCCATGGCGCGCCCGCGGACGTACCACCTCCCGCGGCTCGCGTCCGCTCGGCGGGGCGCGGGCGCCGCGCGCGCCGCGGGCGTCGCTCCGCGCCGGCCGACGCCGGAGCGCAACCGGGCCTGCCGGGGTAGACCGTAATCACCGGAGCGACGGCGCGTCTGCGCAGGCGACAGGAGGCGAGCCACGAGCTCGTGTAAGGAGAATCCATGGCGACGATTCCCCAGCCCGTGCAGCCCACCAGCGCGAAGGCCGCGCCCGCCGCGCAGGGCGCCCGGACGGAGCTTCCGGTGCAGGGCATGACCTGCGCGGCGTGCGTGCGCCGCGTCGAGAAGGCGCTGCGCGCCGCGCCCGGCGTCCAGGATGCGGCCGTGAACCTGGTGACCCGGCGCGCGACGATCACCTACGACGCGCAGGCGACCACGCCGGCCGCGCTCGCCAGCGCCATCGTGGAGGCGGGATACGAGGTGCCCGAGGTCCCCCCGGCGGCGAGCGTCCCTGAAGCCGCCCCGATCACCGGCCTTCCCGCAGCCCCGCAGGCCGACGGCGTCCCCGCGAGCCCGCCGATCGCCGGCGTCCACGCGGCCTCCACGGCGCCCGAGCGCCCGGCGGCGACGGCGGACACCCCACCGCAGCGCCCGCAGTCGAGCGCAGCCGAGCGCGCCGCCGCCATGGACGCGGCCGAGCAGAAGGAGCAGCGGACGCTCCGGCGCGACGTCGCGATCGCCGCGCTGCTCACCGCGCCGCTGCTCGCCGTGGCCATGTCCCACGGCGCGATCCCGGCGTTCGAAGGCGCCTCCGCGCGCTGGCTCTCGCTCGCGCTCGCGACGATCGTGGTCTTCGGGCCGGGGCGCCGGTTCTTTCGCCTCGCCTGGAGCGCGCTCCGGCACCGCGCCGCGGACATGAACACCCTCGTGAGCCTCGGGACCGGCGCCGCCTGGCTCTACTCGACCGCCGCGGTCGCGGCCCCCGGCCTCTTCCCGCACGCCGAGCACGGCCACGCGCCGCCCGTCTACTTCGAGGCCGCGGCCGCGATCGTCACCTTCGTGCTGCTCGGCAAGCTCCTCGAGACGCGCGCGCGGAAGCGGCTCGCCGACGCCGTGCGCGGGCTCGTGGCGCTCCAGCCGAAGACGGCCCGGCGCGTCCGCGGCGACGCCGAAGACGAAGTGCCCGCGTCCTCGCTCGCCCCGGGCGACCTCGTGCGGGTGCGGCCCGGCGAGCGCATCGCGACCGACGGCGAGGTGGTCGACGGCGCGTCCGCTGTCGACGAGGCGATGCTCACCGGCGAGAGCATGCCCATCGACAAGACGGCGGGCTCGGCCGTGCTCGGCGGGACGCTCAACCAGAGCGGCGCCCTCGTCTTCCGCGTCACGAAGACCGGCGCGGACACCGCGCTCGCGCGCATCGTCGAGGCCGTCGAGCAGGCGCAGGGGTCGCGCGCGCCGATCGCGCGCCTCGCCGACGTGGTGAGCGGCGTCTTCGTGCCCGTCGTCCTCGGCTTCGCGTCGCTCGCCTTCGCCGCGTGGCTCGCGATCGACCCGACCGGCGCCGGGCTCGCCACGGCGGTCGAGCGGTTCGTCGCCGTGCTCGTGATCGCCTGCCCGTGCGCGCTCGGGCTGGCCACGCCGGCCGCCGTGGCCGTCGGGACAGGGCGCGGCGCGGAGCTCGGCGTCCTCGTCAAGGGCGGCGCGGCGCTCGAGGCGGCGAGCCGTGTCGACACGGTGCTGCTCGACAAGACCGGGACCCTGACCTCGGGTCGGCCCGAGCTCACGGACGTCGTGGACCTCACGGGCCACGGCGAGGCGGCGCTCCTCGGCCTCGTGGCGGCCGCCGAGCGCGAGAGCGAGCACCCGGTCGCGCGGGCGATCGTCGAGGGCGCCCGCGGCCGCGGGGTCGGCATGGCGCCGGCCTCGGCGTTCCGCGCGGAGATCGGCCACGGCATCGAGGCGCGCGTCTCGGGGCGCCTCGTCCGCATCGGGACCGCGGCGTGGCTGAAGCGGGCGGGCGTCGACACGGCCGCGCTGGAGGCCGAGGCCGATCGCCTGGCCGCGCTGGGCCGCACGCCGTCGTTCGTGGCCGTCGATGGGCGGCTCGCGGGCCTCGTCGCGGTCGCCGATCGGCCCACCGAGGAGGCGCGCCGCGCCGTCGCGGCCATGGCCGAGCTCGGCGTCGAGGTGGCGATGGTGACCGGCGATCGGGCGGGCGCCGCGCACACCGTCGCCGATGAGCTCGGCATCCGCGCCGTGTTCGCGGAGGTGAGGCCCGAGGACAAGGCGAGGATCGTCCGCGAGCAGCGGGCCGCCGGTCGCAGGGTGGCCATGGTCGGCGACGGCATCAACGACGCGCCCGCGCTCGCCAGCGCGGACGTGGGGATCGCCCTGGGCACCGGCACCGACATCGCCGTCGCTTCCGCGGACGTGGCGCTGATCCGCGGCGGGATCGCGGGCCTGCCGGTGGCGCTCGGGCTCGCCCGCGCCACCCTGCGGACGATCCGGCAGAACCTGTTCTGGGCGTTCATCTACAACGTGATCGGCATCCCGATCGCGGCGGGCCTGCTTTACCCGTTCACCGGATGGCTCCTGTCGCCCGTCCTCGCGAGCGCGGCGATGTCGCTGTCGAGCGTGTCGGTGCTCACCAACTCCCTCCGGCTCCGCGGGTTCGGTCGAACGTAGACCGGCACGCGCGGGCATGTACCGGCGGACACAGCAAAAGCGGCGCGTTCCTGTCACCTTTGCAGCCCAACGCGGTAAAGCAAGAAGCCGACGAGCAGCGCGCTCGTCGCGCTGTTATCCCGAGCAGCCGGCTCGTCGCGCCAGCGAAGCGCTCGGCCCGGGCGCCAGCGCGTCGCTCCGCTTCACGCCCGCTCGCAGGGCGGCTACCCGGTGAGTGAATGATCGGAGCGGCGGATGCACCGAAGCGTTCAAAATACGGAGGATCCATGAGAGCTTATCGCCAGCATATTGGCACAGCCATTGCTTTTGCCCTGTCCCTCTCGGCCCACGCCGCCGATGCCGCCGTCACCGTCGGGCTCATCGCGCCGACCAACGAGATCATCGAGAGCAGCACGATCCCGGTGCACGCGACGGCGTCGTCCCCCGAGGACATCTACTATGTCGAGGCGGAGTTCGAAGGGCTCACCATCGAGCTCACGCCGACGGAAGGGGGTCATTTCCAGGGAGCGTTCGACCTCGGCGAGCTCGCGGGCGAGCTCGCCTATGGGCCCCACGTCGTGACGGTCCACGCGTACAGCACGCTTGGCGAGGTGGCGAGCGCGCAGGGCACCGTACACCGGTACGCGCCGCCGACGCTTGGATGGAACGCTGTCGTCCACGACACCCTCACCGACGGCTGGCGCTTCGCCGCGAAGTGCATCCCGACGCCGCCGTACGCGTGCAAGAGCCTTCGGGCGAGGTTCCAGACCGACAACGGAAGCTACGAGCTCCTCGCCGAGCCGGAGTTTCCCGTCCCGCAGCCTGTGCCGGGGCGCCTCTACGTACTGGAGGGGATGTACGACGGCCGCATGATCCCGTCGGGTAGAACGTACACGCTCACGATCGAGGTGGACGACTACATCGGGCCCACCATCACGAAGACCATCGGCCCCATCTACGTCGAGCGGAGCCCGAGGCTCACCGCCGTCCAGCGCGCGCCCGGCACCATCCTCGATTTCGACGCCGCGCGGATCCTCTTCCGGGACCTGTACCAGCGCCTCGGGATCTTCGACCGCGCCACGCAGCAGGTGACCTGGATCGCGACCATCCCGCAAGGAGATCTGCCGATCAGCGAGGTCTACGGGGCGCTCACGCCGTCCGGGTCCGTGCACCAGTCGACGACGGGCCACATCCTCGCCTGGGTCGACGGCGCCCGGCGCACCATCACGAGCGGGGCGCGCCTCGACGCGGTGAACGGCGACAACATCGTGTGGACGACGTACAGCGACGACTGGGCCGTCGCGACCTCGCTGTCGGCGGGGACGAGCAGGACCCTCTGGCGCATCGACGGGAGCAGGTCGCCGTTCCAGGCCGACATCACCCCTTCCGGCGGCGTCTATTTCGGCACCTACGAGGATTCCGCCATCGTCGGGCCGAGCGGGGTGCGCCTCGGCGATCACGAGGGGAACCTGCAGCGGCCGATCACCGACGGGACGAACGTCGCCGGCCGGTGGTGGGACGGCATGACGAGCTCGAGCTACCTGTACACGGCGGAGGGCGAAGAGGTGTTCCTGGGCGACTCGATCACCGGCACCTCGGCCGGGCTGCTGGTTCATGCGGGCCACGCCGCCTTCCTGAAGAGCGACGGCGCCGTCAACCAGGTCTGGCTGCGGACCCCCGACGGCGAGCAGCATCAGATCAGCGATTTCACGACGTCGAGCCAGTTCGATCAGGTGAAGCTCCGGGTCGGCCACGACGGCATCAGCGACACCGGCGAGGTCCTCTTCCTGAACGGCGGCAAGCGCTATCTGGGCCGGGCGGGGGGCGCGCCCGAGGCCATCGGCTCGTCCCTCGGACACGGTCGCTGGCTCGATGGGAGCTGGTATGTGACCATCGGCAACACGATCTTCCAGGTCTCGAGCGAGCAGGGCGCCGTCGCGCAGCTCGCCGCGCCGGGGAGCGCGGAGTTCGCGCCGGAAGAGGGCCTGGGCGGCGGGCGCGAGGTGCTGTCCACCGCGTTCGCCGTGGACGAGGTGCTCGATGAGCCCGTGTGGGCTCGCGATCTGCACGAGCCGGACGCGCTGCCGGCGTCGGCCGACGCGGACACGGACGGCAACGTCGCGCCGGCCGCGGCCGGGTGCAGCGCCTCTGGCCCGGCGGGCTCCGCGGGCAGCGCCGCCGCGCTCGCGGCGGCGGTCGCGGGCCTCGTGCTCGGGCGGCGGCGGCGCGCGCGGTCGTAGCGCGCCGCGAGCCTCCCTCCCGGCCCGGTCGACCTCGATCGGGCCGGCCCGCCGCGCTCATCGTCGCCGGCCGCGTCGCGGCCCCGCCCTCGCGGCCGCCCCGCCCGTCATCCACCCATCACTCGGCGACGACGATCTGCCATCGCTGCTCCTCGCCGCCGCCGCCCCCCCGCTGCTCGATCGCGGCGGCGTCCTCGGCGGAGCCCTGGTAGACCCCGATCAGCTTGCCGCTCTTCTTGTTCCTGATCTGGAAATCACCGCCGCCCAGATCGATGAACAGCCACGCCTGGTTGTCGCCGTCATGGTTCTCCCATTGCACCAGCGCGACCCCGTCGCTCGTCGACTCGTCAGGGACATCCAGCACCTTGCCGCTCTTGACGTTGGTCAGCCGGAAGTAGCCCGATCCATTGTAGTTGAAGCTCCATTTCTGGCTGTCTCCTCCCCTGTCCGCGTTCTGGACGACGTCCGCCCCGTCCTCGCCCGACGCGCCGACGACATCCATCACCTTGCCGCTCTTCTTGTTGACGAGCTTGAAATTGTTCGTCGCGCCGGCGACGGCGCCCGCCGACGTGTCGATGGTCAGCGTGTTGTTCCAGCGCATGCTCATGGTGGTGTCCGACGGGAAGGAGATCGGCTGCCAGACGTACGTCGAGTTGTTGACCGGTCCGCTCCAGGCCCCTGCCCACCGGTCTCCCATGTACAGGTAGGCCGTCCCGGAGCTGCCCTGGACCGGGAGCACGTAAGTCGACTGGGAGTGGTAGGTCGTGCCGTCACCGACGTTGGTCATCGCCGACCAGCCCCTGTCGAGAGAGCGGGACGTCGCGTACTTGGCCTGGTTGGGCGACCAGCCCGTGGCGCCGGAGGTCAGCAGGAAATAGGTGCCGTTCCGCTTGAACAACGCCGGCGCCTCCCGGTGCCCGCCGGGGAAGAGCGTGGCGGAGAGGCGGGCGATGGACAGGTAGTCGGGGGCCAGCTCGTAGAGGTTGAGATCGTAGTTTTCGTTCGTGGCGGAGATGAAATAGGCCTTGGCGTCATCATCGACGAAGAGCCCGCAGTCGCGGGACATGTACCCGGGCTTGCCGTGATCGGTCACCCCGCTGCCGGCGAGCGGCCGGAAGCTGCCGTGATACGTGTAGTCGCCGTCCACGGTGCTCGAGCTCGCGACCGCGGCGCGGGCCTCGCCGTAGTTCACCCCGTTTTCCCAGTGCATCCACATCACGAATCTGTCCGTGGACGCGTTGTAGACCACCTTCGGGCGCTCGATGTTGGCCGGATCGAGGTCCTTGTCCGAGTCCATCGTCAGGACATGGTTCCTGAACTCCCAGCGCCGCAGATCGGTCGAGCGATAGCAGGAGACGGCATAGAACGTCCCGTCCGGGTTCCGGTTCTCCCCGAACCAGTAGTAATGGTCGCCCACCCGGATCACCCCGCCCCCGTGCGCCTGGATGGGCTTGCCCGAGGTGTCGGCCCATTGGATCCCGTTGACCAGGGGGCCGACCGCCGGCGGCAGCTCCGGTCCCCCACCCTCGCCAGGCGCCCCGCCGCCGCCGGACGACGCGCCGACCGACGCGCCGGAGGCGCCGGGCGCCCCGCCCGCCGAAGCGCTGGAAGTGCCGGGCGCCCCGCCGCCGCCGGACGACGCGCCGACCGACGCGCCGGAGGCGCCGGGCGCCCCGCCGCCGCCGGACGACGCGCCGACCGACGCGCCGCTGCCCTCCGATGAGCGCCCAGGGAGCTCTTCCGAGCCGGAAGCGCAAGACGCGACGCCGAGCCCCACGACCAGCAGGCCCATCACCGGAGACAAGGAACCGAAACGCATGACGCCCTCCAGAAAGAGCGAGATCTCGGTGCCTTCAACCGGACGAGTCAAGTCCTTCCCGCGCGCAGCGGCCTGGGTGATTTGATCCGCTCTCGTGCGATCTGTCCGCCTGCGTCACGGGAGAGATCTCGGCCGCGCGCTCGTGGCCCGATCAGGCCCTCGCCGCGGGGATCGCCGCCGCTCCGCGCGGGGCGGCGGTGGGTAGCCCAGCGGTGGTAGCTCTACTGCGGGAAGTCGGCCGAGGAAGCGAACCGCCAAGCCGCCAAGGGCGCCGAGAACGCACGACCTGCGCGGGCCATTCGACGACTTCGCCGACGTGCTGGTGATCGGCGGCGGCCCCGCCGGCGCGTGGGCCGCGCCGGGGGCCGCGGCGAGCTCTGGCAGGCGGGACTCAGGTGAGCGAGGGAAGCGCGCCGGTGCTGTACTGGGGGTCGCCGAAGGTCTTGTCGTCGGTCCCCATCGCGTTCGCGATCGTGACGAGAAGATCGTTGTGCTGGCGGGCAGAGCCGCCGTTCGCCAGATAGTCCACGAAGCGGCCGGTGCGGAAGACCCCGCCCGCGCTGCCGGCGAGCAAGAACGGGATGTTCGTGAGGGCGTGCTGCCTCGACTCGCCGATCTCGGTGACCCACAGGACGACGGTGTTGTCGAGGAGCGTGCGATCCCCCTCCGCGTACGAGTCGAGCTTCCCGAGCAGGTAGGCGAGCTGCTCCGCGAGCCACGTGTGGATCTTCATGTACTTCTCGTCACCCGCCGCGTTCCACTCGTGGGAGATGGCATGGTGATTCTGCGTGAGACCGAGGAACGGGTAGAGGTGCTCGCTCTCGGCGTACGACCACTGGATCGTGGCGATCCGGGTGAGGTCGCACGCGAGCGCCGCGGCCATCATGTCCATCTGGAGCTTGCCGATGGCGGGCATGTTGTCGTCCTTCGAGAGGTCGATGCGGTCGCCCAGCGCCGGGGCCTGGCAGCTCGTGGTCGGGGTGCCGCCCCCGCCGGTCGAGGAGCCGCCGCCGGCCAGGCGCGCCTCGATGTCCCGGATCGACTGCAGGTGAGAGTCGAGCTTGAGGCGATCTTCCTTGCCGATGCGAGGCCGCACGTCGGCGATGTCCTCGCGGAGGAGATCGAACACGGTCCGCCGCTGCGCGCGGAGCCGATCCAGCGCGGTGGACCCGCCCTGGTCCTGGCCCTGGCCAGGCACCGAGGCCCCGAAGAGCTGCTGGAACGTATCGTAAGGGTCCTCGCGGGGGGGGATGGGCTGGTCCGGCCCGGCGTAGCTGAGCCGACCGCGCACCTCCGCGTCACGGACCTGGACGCCGAGCTCCAGGGTCCGGAACAGCGTCTGGGGCTTCAGCTTGTTCGCGATGTGCTGATCGAGCGAGATCCCCGACGACCAGCCGGCGTTGGTGGACATGAAGCTCTTGAAGTTGCCCTTGAGCAGCGCCCGCCCCGTCAGCAGCCCCCCGATGCCCCGAGCGTGCTCGGAGCCGATGTTGGAGTTGACCACGACGTTCATGTTGACCCCGCGCAGCGGGATAATCTTCGACTTGAACGGCGAGAGCGGCTGGAGCAGCGGGCTCAGCGTGAAGTTGGTCTCGGTCCCCGTGGGCATCCATTTCGACTCCATGGTGCCGTTCGGCGTATAGAACACCACGAAGCGCTTGGGCGCGGCGGCCTCTTGCCCGCGGGCCAGCTCGGAGTTCAGCAGCGGAATCGTCGCCGTCGCGGCCAGCGCGCCCTGGAGCATCCGCCGTCGAGAGATCATTCGCGGTCTCATGTCACTCCTCCTCTGCGATCGCGCTGCGGTACAGGAACGCGTCGGTCTGCGTCGTCGCCACGATGAGCTCCACGAGATCGCCCTCCGAGCCGTGGAACCCTGCGCGCAGCCCGTCGAGCGAGCACTCGTCGTCGACGTTCTCGAAGCGGCCCGCCGTGTAGCGGAACCATTGCGTCGCGAGGCACTCGCGGACCTGCGCGCTCCCGGCGAGCTTCTCCGCCAGCTGGCGAACGCCGACGAACGAGCCGTCCATGTCATCGGACAGGACCATCTCGCCGGAGACATCGATCACCTGCCCCCCCTCCTCGGTGCGGTACGCGCCCACGGCATCGAAGTTCTCGAACGCGAAGCCGATCGGATCCATCAGCTGATGGCAGCCGGCGCACCTGGCATTGGAGGCATGCTGGTTGAACCGCTGACGAGCGGTGACGCCCTCGTCGCCGGTGGGCGGCGTGAGGTCGACGTCGTTAGGAGGAGGCGGCGGGTCCTGGCACATGAACTTCGCGCGGATGGCCTTGCCGCGCAGCACCGGAGAGGTCTGATCGGGGTGCGCGTGGACGGCCAGGAACGCGGGCTGCGTGAGCACCCCCGCGCGCTGGTCCGGCGGGAGCTCCACGAGCTGGGGTGTGGTCGAGCCGGGCGGGACCGTCACGCCATAGAGCTCGGCGACGGACTCGGTGGCAAAGCCGACGGGCAGCGTGAGCAGGCTCGAGAGCTTGTGGTCCCCGGACCACAGCACGTGCTCGACGAACGCGGGAGTCTCCGCGCTGATCCCCGCGACGAGCTCGTCGTCGTACCCGGGGAACTTGCTCTCCTCCTTGACGATGGTCCCGAGCTTCCCGAGGTTGAGCCATTGCTTGTAGAACTCCGTGATGGCCCGGCGTGCCCGCGGGTGCTCCAGCATCTGGCGGGTTCGCTCGGCGAGCTGCTCGCGGGTATCGAGCAGGCCCGCCTCGGCGGCATCGAGCAGCTCGTCGTCGGGGCCGGACGCCCAGACGAGGTACGACAGGCGCGACGCCATCTCGTACGGGTCGAGTCGCACCCGCGACGAGGAGGCATCGAGATCGTGACGCAGCTCCAGGCGGAACAGGAATTTCGGCGACTGCAGCGCGGCCCGGATGACGACCTCGATGCCCTCACGGAACGACCCGTCGGTGCGCCCCGCGGCGTAGGCGCGCATCAGCCGGTCGACGTCCGACGTCTCGAGCGGTCGACGGTACGCGCGACGGCCGAAGTCCTGGACGAATTGCCGCGCGCACGCCTCCTCCTGGGTGACTTGCCCCTCGACCGCGGCCGGATCACACGGCACGAGCTTCGACAGATCGCCCGCGACGGCCTCGGTCGCGAGCGCCTCGGCAGCCAGGAGGTATTTCTCCGCGTGCAGCGCAGACACGGTCAGCACCGTCGCGTTGTTGTTGAAGCCGCCGGCGATCTCATCCGGGGGGAATTGATCGGCAGGGGTGAGGGACGTTCCGAGGAGATCTCGGACCGTGTTGTTGTATTCGAATCGCGTCAAACGCCGCTGCGGCGCGAGGATCCGCTCGGCGCCGCAGACCGGGGGATCCCCCTGTCCGGACGTCGAGCCGTCCTCCCCGGAGCCGGAGCCGGAGCCGGAGCCCGCCGCTCCGATCTGCCCGTTACCGCACCCGGCTACGGCCGTCAGCGCGAGCGTCGCTATGAGCGCGTGACCGGCTCGCCAGCGACGATATCCTAAGTCAGCCATACCGTGACCTCCTACCGTCGGTCACAACCTACGTTGAAGCCTCGCCAGACGTCAAGCGCTGCTCCCATCAATTCACGGCGCCAGACGCCCACGTTCAATTGCCGGACAGCGGTCAACAACGGACCATCCGCTGGCGAAGTCTGATACTGCCCGAAGACTCCACTCCCGTCATATTATGGACCGACTGGCCGTCACTTGACGCGGTACGCGCCGCGTTAGACCAGCAGAACCGGGCGCACTGCGGCCTAAATAGCGAGACGAGAGCGCGACTCCGTCGCACCTCTCCAGGCCACCCACGCCGCGCACACGAGTAGTCATTGGAAGAATTCCCGCTCCGGCGCGTATTGATCACGAACCGCCGAAAGCTCTCCAATTTTGATCAGCGACGTCACGCGCGCCGCGCGCCTCGCGGCGTCACGGCGCGGGGGAGACATCGCAGATCACCTGGGGCGCCTCGTGCCCGTGGACGACGCGCAGGCTCGGGTGGGCGCGGATGAGCTCGCCCTCGCCGGTCACGATCTCCACCCCGCGGGGGAGCTCGCCGAGGCCGGCGGCGTGATCGCCATGAACGTGGGTCAGGTGGATCGGACGCGGGCGCGAGCCGAAGCGCGCGAGCTGCGACGCCCATGGCGCTCGCGCTCCAGCCCGACGTGGAGCGCCCTGCCGGCGCTGCGCGCGGTCTTCGATCCCATGATCCGCCAGATGCGCGAGGACGAACCGTCTCCGCTGCGCGTGGCGACGTCCGACGACGGCACCCTGGCCAGCGCCAGCGCGAGAGGCCGCTCCAGGGCGTCCACAGGCGCCTCCAACGTTCGTGTGGATCGCGTTGCGGGCGCGATTCGACCGGAGCGCGCGAAAGCGCCGCTCAGGCGCTCGACGGCCTCCGTGCCGGTTCGACTCCGCACCTGCTATGCTGACGCATGGGTCAACGCGTGGTCGCGGTGCTCGGCTGGCTGCTCGCCCTCCTGGTCGTTCCGTCCGGCTGCCATCCCCCGCCGACACGGGCACCGGCCGCGCTGCCCGCGCGCGCGACTCCGATCCAGCACGCGGCGCCGACCCCGCGCGATCCGTCGGCCGTGGTTGACCCGGACGATGATGCCGGTATCGCCGCGGCGCTCGCCGGCCACGGGCTCGATGGATGGATGCACGGCGCGGCGCCTGCGTCCGGTCTCTTCGTATTCACCTACCGGCTCCCGCACGACTTCTTCCGTTACGCTGACTTTCCGATGATCCCGGGGTCGCCGGAGGTCGCGCGGGAGCTCGGCGGGCTCCAGCGGCATGACCGGCTGCGCGTGTTCGGCAGCCTCGAGAAGAAGGGCCCCCAGCGCCATGTCCGCGTGCGCCGCATCGAGGTGATCACGCGGTTTTCCTCCGGCGTGGACGCGCCATCGTATGCGCACGACACGACCACGCACGCGGCGCTCCTCGGGGGGCGCGAGCTCGTGGGTCGTGTGCACGGCGTCGACGCCGACGGCAAGGTCCTCGTGGTCGAGCTCGCAGACAAGGTGGTGCCGGTCTTCGTCACCCGCCCGGAGCACGTCCGAGACCTGTGGCGCAATGACAAGATCCGGTTGCATTACGTGATCGCCGAGCACCCCGATCGCCCGATCCACCTGCGGCTCGATCCGGCCGTCTCGACGCCGATCGAGGTGCTGGAGCGCGTGCAGGCCGGTCATGGCCATCCGATCGAGCTGGAGGGCGATCTCGTGCTCTTCCCGAAGAGCCCGCAAATCAAATTCGACATCTGGGCGCTGCGCGTCGTCGACAGGGATCGCGTGGAGCGCGAGTATACGCTCGTCAATTTCACCGATCCGGAGCTCTTCAAGGCGATCCGCGACAAACTCGCGCGGGGCTGGGCGGCGCACCCCGGCACCCCGGTGGACGCGCGCAACAAGCTCATCAAACCAGGCCTGCGCGTGCGCGCGAGGGGCGTGCTCAACGTGATCTCGCCGGCGCAGGCCAACCCGCAGATCTTGCTGTCGTCGGAGGGCGCGGTCGAGGTGCTCGGAGCTCGATCAGGCGGCGCGCCGCCTCCTGTCAATTGATCGGTCCGGCGCCGAGCTCGATCAAGCCCTCGACGCTCCGATCAACGTGGCTCGGCCCGCCGCGCGCCGTCGGCCGCGGCGGCGTCGGCGCGGTTCATCCGCTGGATGCAGAGCTTGAGGCCGGCGCGGAGGTTGCCCATCGTGATGATCCCCGAGAGATCGACCCCGAGCGCGATCATCGTCTGCGCCACGTTCGAGCGGATACCCGTGATCACGCCCTCCGCGCCGAGGAGCCGTATCGCGCGGACCATCTCGATGAGGTAGCTCGCCGTCTTCGTGTCGACGGCGTCGACCCCGGTCAGATCGAGGATCGCGAAACGCGCCCCCTTGGTCGAGATCGCGTCGAGGAGGCTGTCCATCACCTCGGAGGTCCTCACGCTGTCGACGACGCCGACCATCGGGAGCGTCAGCACGCGATCCCAGACCTCGATGATGGGCGTCGACAGCGCGCGAATCACCTGCTGCTGGGCCTGGATCATGTCGAGCCTCGCCTGGAGCTCGACCTCCTTGCGCTTCACGTCCGTGATGTCGAACGTCACGGACACCGCGCCGTTCTGCGCGCCGCGCTCGTCGAAGATGGGGAGCAGCCAGGACCGCCAGGTGATGCCGTGGGCCTCGACCTGGTTGTCCACGACCTCTCCCGCAAACACGCGCCGCATCCCGTCCACGGCCTCCGGGTTGGACTCGTAGAGGTCGAAGACGTTCTTGCCGATGAGCGCCCCGGGCTCCACGCCCGAGTTCTCGAGCCCCTTGCCGTCATGATGGGTGAACACCCCATCGCGATCGTACTTGCACGCGGCTATCGGGACGTGATCGAGGATGGCGCGCAGGATGATCGAGTCGTCCCGCGACGCGTCCGCCAGGCGGCCGCGGTCGGTCACGTCCTGCCCGATGAAGAGCCTGCGCACCACCTGGCCGTCGGCGCCGCGCATCGGCTCGTGCACCCACGCACACGCGACGACCCGCCCGTCCTTCCGCCGGTGCTCGGCGGAGAGCGGCGCGCCGCCCTGCCCGTCGCAGAGGCGTCGCCAGAGGTCGGCGTCGGCGCTGCCCAGCGCCGTGTCCGCGAGGCGGCGGCCAATCACCTCTTCCCCGGTATAACCCAGCAGCCGCTCCGCCCCGGCGCTCCACGCGGCGATCTCGAGAGCCCCGACGTCGCCCGTGCACTCCACGGCGATGAACGGTCCGTTGAGGACCGCGTTCATGTAGCTCGTCGCGGTCTCGAGCTCGTCCGGGCCGGCCACCTGGTCCATGCGCCGCACTGTACCGGGCACCTCGTCGGAATGTCGAGAAAAACGGCCACGCCCGGCGATCAGCTCCCTCGTTTCATCGTGGCCTCGATGAGCCCGTGCGGCTCGTCGACCGGGACGAAGATCTCGTTGTCGTTGGTGAGCCCGAAGGGTGCGAGATCGACGAGCAGGCAGTGCTTGTTGGGGAGCGAGAGGCTCACCTCGTCGATGGCAGGACAGGCGGCGAGCACCGCCTCCCCCAGGTCATGAATGGTGTGCTGCACCGAGAGGCTGTGTCGCTCTGCGAACGTCTCGATCAGGGCGCGGCGGGCGCGCTCCCACGTCGCCGTCGGCGCCGGGTCGCGACCGGCCGCGCGCCAGCGAGCCACCATGAGCGTCGAGAGGATGCGGTCCCCGGTCTCCTTGAGCGTCGTGTACTCGTCGCGCGGGAAGCCCGAGAACGCCGAGCCGGCGGTCTTGAGGACGAGGAGATCCGCGATGCCGGACGTGATCTCGACCGCGCCGGGAGCCGCGGAGATCTCCGCGGTCCGCCGCTCCCCTGCCGCGCGGAGGAAGGCGTGAGGGTGCGGCGAGCCGCCCGCGTCGACGCGAGACCAGACGTTCTCCGCGATAGCGACCCTCGCCCGCCGGGCGTGCGGCTTGCCGAGGAAGTGTTCGGCGAGCAGGACGCCGAAGTCCTCGATCGGCTCGACCGGGTGGCCCTTGGCGAGCGCGTACACGGTGTTCTTCATCGTGTCCGTGGGCAGCACCTTGCTGTTGTCACCCGTCATGTAAGCGTCGTCGAACTCGCCCTCCAGCTGGACATCGACCTGGACGTCGGTGAGCTCGTGCCGCGCGCCCGCGCGGCGGACCTTCACGAGCCGCACCCTCGATTTGCCGTAGGCGTTCCGCACCAACGAGATTGACATCGTTCTTCAGCTCCCGCGCCGGGCGACGACGCTCTCTTGAGACGCGGGAGAGACGGTAGCTTGAAGCACGGCGCCGGCTCAAGCCTGACGGGTCCGCTCGCCCTCGACCCGCGGCGCCCGACGCCCCTCCGGCGGCGTCCGCCCGCCGGAGGGGCGTCGGGCGGGCCCGTGCGATATCGCGCGTGCGGCGACGATGGCGCGTCACCACAACTGCGGGCATGGTGACCACAGAGCGTGACAGGGCGGCCGATGAGCTCGTCGCTCGCCGTGAATCGTTGAGGGACGCCGCGCTCGCCCGCCTCGAGGCCGCGTCCGTCGCGCCGCGCGCCTTCGGAGCGCGCGGCGAGCGCGAGGCGCTCTCGCGCTGCCACGTGGACCTCGCGGCGCACATCGACGCCCTCGCGGCGGCGCTCCGCGCGGAGGGCGCCCGGCAGCTCTGCGAGTACTGCGCGTTCACGGCGGTGTTCCTCGAGGCGCTCGGGGTGCCCCGGCGCGCGCTCGGCGCCGCGCTCGACGCGCTGAGCGAGAGCATCGGCGAGCAGCTCGATCCGGCGCTCTCCTCGCTGGCGCAGGACGCGCTGGCCGCGGGCCGGGAGCGCCTCTGGGCCTCGCCCCTCGTGACGCCGGCCGCGCTGGCGGCCATCCCCGAGCCCCCGTGCGCCGCCGGCGAAGCCGGCTCGGCGGCGGAGGCCATCGAGCGCTCGGCGGCGCGCGTCGCGCCGATGAGCGTCGCGCTCAGCTTCATGCGGCGCCCGGCGGACGCGCTCGCCGCCGGCGCGAAGCGCGCCCTCTGCCTCGACGACGCCAGGCGCCACGTCGCGCAGCTCGCCGCGGCGCTCGACCACGGGTCGCCGGAGCTCTTCAGCGCCTATGCAGAGTGGGCACAGACGCGGCTGGTGCAGCACGGCCTCGACCCCGCCGAGCTCGTGGGCTACCTCCGCGCGCTCGGCGACGTCCTCGAGCTCACGCTGCCGGAGCGCCTCGCCGAGGCGCCGCGGCGGTACCTGGCGGCGGCGCTCGAGCGGCTCACCTCGATGCGCGCCGAAAATCCCAGCTTCGTCCGCCCGGAGGCGCCGCTCGGCGCCGTCGCGTGCAGCTACCTCGACGCGCTGCTCGAGCGGGACCGGAGGCGAGCGGTGCGGGTCATCCGGGAGGCGCTCGACGCTGGCGCGCCGGTCAGGGACATCTATGCTCACGTGCTGGAGCCGTGCCAGTACGAGGTGGGCCGGCGCTGGCAGCTCCGTCAGCTCAGCATCGCCGGCGAGCACTACTGCACGGCGGTCACGCAGATGATCCTCGGCCAGCTCTATCCGCTCGTCGTCAGCGCCGATCGCGCCGGCCGTCGCCTCGTGGCCACCGCCGTGGACGGGAACCTCCACGAGATCGGCGCGCGCTTCGTCGCCGATTTCTTCGAAATGGCGGGGTGGGACACCTTCTATCTCGGGGCCAGCACGCCCGCCGAGCACGTGATCCAGGAGGTCGTCCAGCGGAAGGCCGACGTCCTCGCGGTCTCGGCCGCGCTCAGCGATCAGCTGTCGAGCGTCCGCCAGGTGATCACCGCGGCACGCGGCGACGATCGGTGCAGGGGCGTCGTCGTCCTGGTCGGCGGCCAGCCGTTCCGCGTCGTCGAGGACCTCTGGAGGCAGCTCGGGGCCGACGGCTCGGCGCCGAGCGCAGAGCGGGCCGTCCGCACGGCGGAGCAGCTCCTCGCGGCGCGGCGCGCATGACGCCGCTCCGCGCCTTCGACCGCCGGCCCCGCGGGGTGCGTTTCGCACAGCGAGCTCCGCGCCGGCCCGCCAAAGACAGACCGCCTCCGCCGCGAGCGAGGGAGAGGCTCGGATTCCGATGACGCCGATGGAACCGCGCAGCACGCAAAGCGCAGGAGAAAACGAGGGCGCGCCGCTCGTGGCCCCCCCGCCTGGACACGAGCTCCGCGATCCGGTCGCAGAGCTCGCCGCCGCTTTCCTCATGGCCTCGACCGCGCTCGCGATCGGCGTGTTCGCGCCGGACGGCGCGCCGAGGCTCACCAACCACGGCATGCGCCGGCTGATCGGGGACGCGGGCGGGCCGGGTCGCGCCGAGGCTCGCCTCGTCAGCCCGAGCTTCGCGCAGCTCGCCGCGGCCGGGCGCGGCGCCGAGGAGCCGATCTACCGCGGCCTGCTGCACTTCGGGGATCTCCGGTCCGTCGCGCACAGCCTCCGGGGAGAGGTCTGGCGGCTCGGCCACGACCTGCTGCTCCTCGCCGAGTTCGACGTCATCGAGCTCGAGCGCGTCGTCGCCGAGGTGTCCGCGCTCAACTCGCGGATCACGAGCCTCCAGCGGCGGCTCGTGTCCGAGCAGAAGGAGCTCGAGCGGTCGCTCGAGCAGCTGCGCGCCACGCAATCGATGCTCGTCCACTCCGAGAAGATGAACGCGCTCGGCAAGCTCGCCGCCGGCGTGGCCCACGAGATCAACAACCCGCTCGCCTTCGTCCGCAGCAACGTGCACACCCTGGCAGAGTCGCTCGATCGGCTGTTCGCCGCTTACGAGGCGCTCGAGCGGGCCGCCGTCAGCGCAGGCTCGGACGACGTGAAGGGCCTCGCCGAGGCGCTCCGCGCCGAGGTCGAGCCCGACTTTCTGCGCGAGGATACGGGGGATCTCGTGAAAGGCACGCTGGGCGGCCTCGCGCGCGTGCAGAAGATCGTCGAGGACCTCAGGACCTTCACGCGGATCGACCGGGCGGAGGAGGAGCGCTGTGACCTGAAGGAGTGCCTGGAGAGCACCCTCGCGATCGCGGGCCCGGCGCTGAAGGACGGCGGCGTCCAGGTGACGGTCGAGTGGGCCGAGCTGCCGAAGCTGCGCTGCAAGCCGGCGGAGCTCAGCCAGGTGTTCCTGAACCTGCTCATCAACGCGGCCCAGGCGGTCGAGTGCCGGGGCCGGGGGAACGGTCGCATCGTGATCCGCGAGCGCGACGAAGCGCGCCGGGTCGTCCTGGAGTTCGAGGACAACGGCGCCGGTATAACCCCTGACGTCCTCGGCCGGATCTTCGATCCGTTCTTCACGACCAAGCCTGTCGGGCAGGGCACGGGGCTCGGCCTGACCATCTCGCACAAGATCGTCGTCGATCGGCACGGCGGCACGCTCACCGTCCGATCGACCCCCGGGGAGGGCAGCACCTTCACGATCACGCTGCCGAAGGAGCCCGGCCGATGACGCGCGCCTCCGGCGAGCGGCGCGCGCTGCTCATCGTCGACGACGAGCCCGAGACCTTGAAGGCGCTCCGCCGCGAGCTCCGGCGCGACTACGATGTCCTCATCGCGGAGAGCGCCGAGCAGGGCCACGCGATCTTGCGCGAGCGGCCCATTTCTGTCGTCCTCAGCGACCAGCGGATGCCTGGCACGACGGGCACGGAGTTCTACGCGAGGCTCAGGGCCGAATTCCCGGAGACCGTCCGCCTCCTCATGACCGCCTACGCGGACACGAGCGCCGCCATCCAGGCCATCAACGAGGGCGGCGTGTACCGGTTCATCTCCAAGCCATGGGATCCGCCGGAGCTCGCCGGCGTCGTGAGCGACGCGTTCGCGCAGCACGAGCGCATCAGCCGCTGCCAGCGGCTCCTCTCGAGCCTCAAGGCGAGCGCCGACGCGCTCCACCTCGAGAACCAGCACCTCGCCGAGGTGACCCAGAGGACCCATGAGCTCATGGGCGTCGCCGCGCACGATCTGCGCAATCCGATCGCGGCGATCCAGTGGTTCTCGAAGATGCAGCTGGCCGGCGCCGGCGTGGGGCCCGAGGACACGCGGCGCTACGCCGTGAAGATCCAGGACAACGCCGAGTTCGCGCTGCAGCTGCTCGAGGACCTGCTCGACATCACGACGCTGGAGCACGAAAACGGCGGGCTTCGCCTGCAGGAGGCCGACCTGCGAGGCATCCTCATGGCGGCGGTCTCCCTGAACGAGCACGGCGCCGGCCGGAAGGGGATCGCGGTGCACGTCGACGTGCCCGCGGATCTCCCGCTCGTCTGCTGCGACGCCGCGCGGATCGAGCAGGTCCTGAGCAACCTGCTCAGCAACGCGTTCAAGTTCTCTCATCCGGGCACGACGGTGACGGTGCGCGCGCGGAGGCTCGGTCAGGCGGTCGAGGTGATGATCGAGGATCAGGGCCTGGGCATTCGCCCGGACGAGATCAGCGGCCTGTTCCGCAAGTTCCGGAGGACGAGCACCCGGTCGACCGGCGGCGAGAAGAGCACGGGGCTCGGCCTGTCGATCTGCAAGAACCTCGTCGAGCGCCACGGCGGCACAATCCGCGTGGAGAGCGAGCTCGGCCGGGGAACGCGGGTGTTCTTCACGCTCCCGATGAAGGCTGGGCGCGCCTGCGCGCCCGAGCGCCCCACAGCGTAGGCTCGCTCGCGCGCCGCGCTTCGATGATGACCACTTACCAGCTCACGGTGTCGTTGAGCGTGAGCGCCCCGCCGGACGCGGGCGTGCTCATCGTGCGGTTGCCGCCGCCCGGGAGGGTCTCCCAGGTCACGGTGCCGTCGGCGTTCTTGCGATAGTACTTGTACTGGAGCGCGCTGCTGGCCGGCAGGTTGACGCGGTTCGTCCACACGGGGTAACCGCGCGGATCGACCGGGACGCCGAGATCGGTGTTCCAGCTGCCGAGCGCCGCGGTGTTGCCAGTGACGTACATGTGCTGGCCGACAACGGTGGTCGCGGTGACGTTGACAGCGACGCCGACCTCGCCGGACGCGGGCGGCACCACACACGCGTTGTAGCGGCCGCAGACCACCGAGGGGATATCGACGACCCTGCCCGCCCGGATCGACGCCACCAGGCTGATGTGCTCTCCCATCGCCCAGTTCAGGGGGCTCATCGACCGCGTCGGGGTGCCCGCCGCGACGTTCGCCGGCTTCTGGACGGACCAGCCGGTGACGTCCGTCGTCTCGCTCCACACCTGCTCCGGGATGAAGCCCTGCGGCGTCGAGAACGCCTTCACCGCGGTCAGGTAGGGGTTGCCGTCGGCGCCGACACCCGTGCTGGCGATCTTGAACATGCCGCGCTCGGCCGTGAAGATGGGCCACAGCCGGCCCCGGCCGCCGTTTCCGTCGAAGTTGCCGCCGTCGTTCTTCTCGCCGTATCCATCGTAGTTGTAGCGGAACCACGCGTCGCCCTTGCCGGCGATGGTCCGCTTCAGGATGGCGTCGTACTCGGGCAGCGTCGCGACGATCGAGGGATCGTCGGCCCGCTTCACCCCCATCCGCACGAGCTCGAGGAACCCGCCGTCGACGATGTACCGCTGGTCGTGCGTGCCGCCGCCGTTGCCGATCGTGAAGGTGACCGCCGCGTCCGGCCCGGACACCGGGTTGTACACCTGCGGCCCGCTGCCCGTGTTGCCCCGCGCAGAGGGGTTGATGCGGATGTAATACCGGCCGTCGCCGTGGTACCCTGTGGTCGTGAACGTCCAGCGGTCGACGCTCTGCTGCCAATAGTCGGCGGCGGCCATGTAGCGCGCCGCGCTGGTGGTGTCGCCGTTCGCGCGGGCGATCGTCGCGGCGCAGACGAGGCCCGCGATCTCCGCCGCGATGGTCGACGGCGAGTACCCGGCGTTCTCCTCCCAGCGCTCCTGCTGGGTCCATGGGCCGGTGTTGACGATGTAGTCGGCGGTCCTCTTGACCTTCTTCCACAGCGGGTTGTAGACGGAAGGTCCGAGCCGCCACGCGAGGAGGATCGGCATCGCCTGCTCATCCATCTGCGTGCCTTGCCAGTACTGCCAGCCGCTGACCCAGGCGTTCTGCGGGAAGCGGCCGACGCGGCTGTAGCCCTGCGGGCAGCCCGGCGCGTCGTACTCGGCGGCGCCGCAGTCGCTCGACTGCTGCAGGGTGTTGAACAGGTAGTTGACCACCGCGGTCCCGCTCGCGGTGTCGCCGGCCGTCACCAGCGCGCTGGCGAACTTGAACAGATCGCGCGGCCAGACCAGGTGGTAGCCGCCGCTATTGCCGTCGCCGTTGGTCTCGCCCCAGGGCGTGCCCATCCCCGCGATCATGGCGCCGTTCGACTTGTCCTGGATCGCCTTGAGCGACATCGCTGCGAGGTAATACTGGTCGTCGGCGGTGGCGCTCTGGCTGCTGAGCCCGGCCGCGTAGGTCTTCCACCCGTTGTCGTAGGTGGTTTGCAGCGTGCTCGGGTTGCCGCCGAGCGTCGCGTTCGCGGTGGAGGCCGCCTCGGCCTCGGTCGCGCCGAAGCCGAGCACGACGTCGAACGAGATGCTGGTGACGGCGCTCGCGCCGAGGTCGATCCAGCCCATCTGCGCCACATTGCCGCCGCTCGCCAGGTCGTTTCGCCAGGTCATGGTCCTGTCGACGTTCCCGCCGAGGAGGTCGGTCCAGCCGTCCGACTCGCCGACGAAGCCGCTCGACACCATCGGCGCGCCGCTCACCACCTTCCATGGGCGCGACGCCGCGAGCGCCGAGGCGCGGCTGTTCTCCGAGGCGACGAGCAGCGTGCGCCCCCCTGCCTCCACGGTCCTCGACGTGTCGCCGGCCCCGGAGTTGTCCATCGCCGGGTTGTGGAGCAGGTAGAGGTTGAACTGGGTGACGTTCCTGCCGCCCAGGGCGTCGAACCGGACGCGCTGGATCAACGCGTGGCGCCCCGGATCGGTGAAGACGGTCTTGGTGATCCGCCAGTTGTGGGCGCTGTTCGTCGTCGTCGCCTGCCAGCGCATGGACCGCTTGTCCGGCTGGGTCACGGTGAAGCTCTGCTGCTTCTCCTCGTCGACGAAGGTCTTCGCCGTGTCCCCCACCAGGAACTGCAGATCGACGGTGTTCGCTGTGTCGAGCACCGGATAGAACACCTCGGACACGATGCCGCGATGACCGGTGAAGTAGACCCGCGACGCCGCGGTCGTCGAGGTGCCGAGGAAGGACTTCTCCGCAGGTCCCCACACAGAGGGTACCCCGACCCCCTTGGCGGCAATGCCGGCGCCGAGCGCCTTCAGGGCCTCTGCCTTCGACGGTGCCCTGTCGGCGGCGCCGAACGGGAACGGGACCGCGGACTCCCCGGCCATCGGCTCCTCTGCATCCGTGTCGAGCGCGCAGCCCGCGAGCCCGAGTGTCAGGCAAACGATTGCAGTGTCACAAGAAATGTGCTTCAGCATCACGCCATTCCCCTTCCATCGGGTGGCCGTCGCGTGAAGACCGCTCCACGGCTACCGTAAGCTAGCGACTTAGTTGATGTTTTTACGTGGTGCGTGCGGATCGCGGCCCGGGCCCCCTGCGCTCACGTCGCTCCGGCTCCGCGTGGGACGCCAGCAATGGTGTAGCGTAGCACGCGATCTTCGCGCGCTTGCGCGCACCTGCGCGCCGCCATGCCGAGCTCCTGGCAAGGACAGCGACGCTGCGCTCTATGCGCCGTGTCGACGCGGATCCACGAGCACCGAAACCATCACGCGGTGGGGCGATCGACGCGAACAGCGCAGCTCCCGTCGCGGGCTCGACGGAGCGCGGCGTCGGCCTCGCCGTTGCGAGCTCATCAGCTCACGCGCCAACCACCTTGCGCCTCGCCGCCGCGTAGCGCCTGACCACCTCGTCCGCGATGACGCCGATCAGGATGACGGCGCCGATGACCGCGAACTCGATCTGGGTCGGGACGCCCAGCATGTTGATGGCGTTGCGCAGCACCTGCATGAGGGCGGTGCCCAGGATGACGCCCAGCACCGCGCCCTCGCCGCCGCGCAGGCTGAAGCCGCCCAGCACGGCCGCGGCGATCGCGTACAGCTCGTAGAAATTGCCGAAATCGACCGGCTGGGCCGAGTTGACCTCCAGCGCGAACAGCATGCCCCCGAAGCAGGCGAGCACCGAGCAGAGGACATACGCGAGGATCGTCATCCTGTCGGTGTCGACCCCGCTGTAGCGGGCCGCCTGCTCGTTGCGGCCCAGCGCCATCAGATAGCGGCCGTAGACGGTGCGGTTCAGGAAGATCGACGCCGCCACCGCGATCGCGAGGAACAAGAGGAACGGCATCGGAATGTCGATCCACGTGATCGGCGCGAGCCGCGTCTTCACGCCGGTGAACGGGTGCACCGCGTAGGGGCTGAAGCGCCCCTCGGAGATCCACGAGAGGAACGGCACGGGGACCGAGAGCGGGCTGCCGACCGACAGGTAGCGCAGCGACTCGAACCCGACGCCGAACCCCTGCGTCTGATCGCCGGAGATCCCGCGCGCGGTGCCCCGGTAGAGCAGGAGCCCGCAGAGCGTGACCACGAACGGCTGGAGCCGGAGCTTCGTGATGAGCAGCCCGTGCGCGAGCCCGATGCAGAGGGAGATGCCGAGCAGCACGGGCACCGCCAGCGAGGCCGGCCAGTGCTGCACCGAGAGGAGCCACGGCAGCATGCAGCCGGCGAGCGCCACGACCGAGCCGATCGACAGATCGATGCCGCCCGTGATGATCACGAAGCCCGCCCCGATGCTGAGGATGCCGAACAGCGCCGTCCTCCGGATCAGGTTCTCGAGGTTCTCCGCGAGGAGGAACCTCCCGTTCATGAGCGCGGTGCCGAGCGACACCGCGAGGAGGAGCCAGAAGACGCCGAGCACCTTCCGCCGCGTGGTGGGCACGAGCAGCGCAGCCGGCGCGGCGCCGCGCGCCCCGAGGTCATGTGTCGTCGTCACAGACATGCTCTCTGGCCTCGATGTTAGTAGTCACGCCGCGTCACGCCGCGTCACGCCGCGTCACGCCGCGGCGTCGCTGCCGGTCGCGAGCTGCATGATCGCCTCCTCGCGCAGCTCGGCGCGGCCGAGCTCGCCGGCGATGCGCCCCTCGTGCATCACCAGCGCACGGTCGGACATGCCTATCACCTCTTCCATGTCGCTGGAGACGAAGAGGGTGGCCATGCCGCTCGCTGCCAGTCGCTCCATCAGCTGGTATATCTCGTGCTTTGCGCCGACGTCAATGCCGCGGGTCGGCTCGTCCAGGAGCAGCACGCGCGGCGACATCGAGAGCCACTTTGCGATGACGACCTTCTGCTGGTTGCCGCCGGACAGGTGCTGCGCCGGCTGCACGTCGCTCGGCGTCCGCACGCCGAGCTCCCGGATCATCTGCGCCGACATCCGGCGCTCGCCCGCGCGGTCGAGGACGCCGTAGCGCTGCGCCGTGCCGAGGCTCGGGAGGCTCACGTTCGCCCGGATCGCCATCTCCAGGATGATGCCCTGTTGCTGGCGGTCCTCCGGGACCAGGCCTATCCCGGCGGCGATGGCGTCTCGCGGGGCGCGCGGCGAGATCGCCCGCCCGGCCACGCGGACGGCGCCTCCGGCCGCCGGCGTGACGCCGAACAGCGTCCGGAGCAGCGACGTGCGCCCCGCGCCGAGGAGCCCGGCCACCCCGACGATCTCCCCGGCGCGCACCGTGAAGGAGAGCGCTCGCTCGGGATGCCTCGGCGTCCGGAGGCCGGAGACCTCGAGCACCGGCTCGCCGGGCGGGTTCGGGACGTGCGGATAGAACTGCGATACATCGCGGCCCACCATCAGCCTCACGATGCGCTCGTGGCTCATTTCCTCGCCGCGCGAGAGCTCGCCCGCGTTCTCGCCGTCGCGCAGCACGAGCACGCGATCGCAGAGCGCCCTCACCTCGCCGAGGCGGTGAGAGATGTACACGACGCTGATCCCGCCCGCGCGGAGCTCCCTCACCACCTGGAAGAGCGCCTCCGCCTCGTGCGGGCACAGGCACGACGTGGGCTCATCCATGATGAGCACCCGCGCGTTGGCCGAGAGCGCCTTCGCGATCTCGACCAGGTGCCGCTGCCCGAGCGAGAGGCCGCCGACGAGCGCGCGCGGCGAGCACGCGAGGCCGACCCGCGCCATGATCGCCCGCGCCTCCCGCTCCATCCTGCCCTCGTCGATGAAGCCGCCCCGCCGCGGCTCCCGGCCGAGATAGATGTTGGCCGCGACATCGAGGTTGTCCGCCAGGTTGAGCTCCTGGTGGATGAGCGCGATCCCGCGGGAGAGCGCCTCCCTGACGGAGCCGAGCGCGACAGGGCGCCCGTCGAAGAGCATCTCGCCGGCGTCGGGCGCCTCGACGCCGGCGAGGATCTTCATGAGGGTGCTCTTGCCAGCGCCGTTCTCGCCGACGATGCCGAGCACCTCGCCTCGGCCGAGCGCGAGGTTCACGCCGCCGAGCGCGAGCACGCCGGGGAAGCGCTTGGTCAGGCCGCGCGCCTCGAGCAGCGGCGTCGCGTCCGGTTCAGGCGAGGAGGCTGTCATTCGCGTCGGCGCGTCGGCGCGTCGAGCGTCGCCGGCCCGGGGCGCGCGCCGCGCGGGCGCCGCGCTGCCCGACGCCGGGCTCACTGTTGCTTGCCCGCCTTCTGCTTCAGATCGGCCCAGAACTCGTCCAGGTTGCTCTTGCGGATCTGCCGGGCCGGCAGGGAGATGAACTTGTCCTGAGGCACGACGGAGCTATCCCCCCGCACGAGCGCCGCGAGCACGCGCACCGACTCCTTGCCGTACATGTACGGATTCTGCACCACCGTGCCGACCACCTCGCCGTCCTGGATCGCGCGCAGCGTCGCGTCCTGCTCGTCGAAGCCGACGACCTGGATCGAGCTCATCTTCCCCGCCTGCTTCACCGCCTCGAGCAGGGCCGGCGTGTGGTACGCGTTCAGGCCGATCAGGCCCACGAGGTCCGGGTGCGCCGACATCATGTCTTCGGCGTTGCTCTTCGCCTTGGCGGCGTCGATCTGGTCGGTCAGGGTCGCGACGATGGTGTATTTCGCCCCCTTCAGCTCCTGGTTGAGCGGGTCGTTCCCGGCGCTGTTGTCCTGGCGATCGAGCAGCTCGTCGAGCACGCCTTGACGGCGCTTGCGGGCGTTGTCGCCCTCGAGCCGCCCGACCAGGATGGCCACCTTGCCGCCGCCGGGGATCGCCTCCTTCACGAGCTGCCCCGCCATCCGGCCAGCGACGTAGTTGTCGATGCCGATGTACACGATGCGATCGCTCTTCGGAGCGTCCGAGTCCTGCGTGATGAGCTTCGTCTTCGCGGCCGCCTTGTTGAGCAGCGGGACCTGGTTCTCCGCGTCGATCGGGCTGATCGCGATGCCGTCGACGCCGCGGATCAGGAGATCCTCGACCCGGTGCAGCTGGTCGTTCACGTCGCTCGGCATCACGACGCTCACCTCGACGTTATGCTCCTTCGCGCCGTCGATGACGCCCTTCTCGGCGATGGTCCAGAACGGGGCGACGCCGTTCGTGATGTAGGCGAGCTTCGGCTTGCCCCCCGCCGCCGGCGCGCCGCCGTTGTCGCAGCCCAGGGTCGTGAGCCCCGCCGCCACGCAGACCCCGACGATGAACCGACCGATGCTCTTCAACATGCGCTCTCCCCTCCGCCCGTCCACCCGACAAGAGCCGCCTCGCGCGACGGGCCCCTGCGCCTCGTGCCGCCGCTCGGGCCACGACAGAGCAGGACCCCCCCGGTCAACTGGCCAGCTCATGATGCGCGATCCGCTCCAGACGTGTCTACACGATTCGACGCGCAGATCGCCGCGCGCCTCTCGCCCCCCTAGCGCGGCGTGCCCGGCGCGCTCATGCCGCCCGACCGGCCGACGGCGTACGCGATCCCGCTCTGCAGCGTCCCCCGGATCACGATGCGCGACATGTCGATGTCGAGCCGGAGGAGCGCCTGCGCGACCTCGCCGCGGATGCCCGTCAGCACCGCCTGGACCCCGAGCAGCCGGAGCGCGTTCGCCGCCTTGAGCAGGGCGTTCGCCACGCGTTGATCGACCCCCTTGATCCCCGTGACATCGATGATGACGGTGCGGGTGCCGCTCCTCGTCGCGCCGTCGAGCAGGGTCTCGAGCACGTCGTGCGCGCGCTCCTCGTCCAGCGTGCCGATGAGCGGCATGACCATGACGTCGCTCGTGATGGGCACGAGCGGGGTCGACAGCTCGGAGATCTTCGCCCGCTGGAACCGGATCACCTCCTCTTGCAGCTCGGCCCGGGCCGCCTCGGCGCGCTCGCGCTCGCCGAGCTCGTGCAACAGGCGCAGGTTGGCGTCCCGGAGCTCGGCGCTCTGCGCGGAGAGGCGCACGTTGGCCAGAGAGAGCTCCTCGGTCCGCTCCCTCACCTCCTGCTCCAGCCGCTCGTTGGCCTCACGGAGCTCGGCGCTCACGGCCGTAAGGTCCGCGTAGAGCAGCGCGTTCTCGAGCGCCACCGCCGCCTGCGAGGACAGGAGCCGCAAGAGCTCGGTGCGATCGGCGGTGAACGCGTGCTCCGCGAGGTGGTTCTCCAGGTACAGCACCCCGCTCAGCCGGCCCTGGTGCAGGAGCGGCAAGCCCAGGATCGATTTCGGCCGGCGCGCGATCACGTGCGGATCGCCGGCGAGGCGCGGGTCGTCGTCCGCGCGCCCGATCACGAGCGCCTCGCGCGAGCGCGCCACGTAATGCACGACCGAGCGGGCCAGATCGAGGCGCGCCTCCAGGGGCATCGAGAGGCCCAGGCTCACCGTGTCGGGGCCGACCGCGATCATCGCCTCGACCGTCAGCACCTCGCCGCGCGCGAGGATGAGGAACCCCCGGCTCGCCCCGGCGCTCTTGATGACGCTGCGCAGGACCTGCTCGATCACCTTGTCGAGCACGATCGCGCTCGAGATGGCCTGGGCTGTGCTGAGGACCGTGGCGAGATCGAAGCTCTCCCCCGCGACGAGGCCCTGGAGCGCTGTGCCGGTCGGCGAGAGCGGAAGAGGCTGGCCCAGGGCCGAGGGGTCGGCCGACGCGAGCTCCTCGCGCAGCGCCTTGGCCTTCTCGGTCGCCCCCCAGCGGTCGTACAGGTAAACCGCCCTGCGCAGGAAGATGTGCGCGAACTCGACCCTGCCCTGGGCGAGCCAGAACCTGCCGTAAAGCTCGTTGCCGAGCGCCTGGTTGTTGATGTAGTCGGCCTGCCGCGCGGCCTCGATGCCCCGCTCGTACAGGTCCATCGCCTCGGCCCTCCGCCCCTCGACGCGGGCCTGCTCGGCGAGCAGGAGCAGGTGCTTGTGAAGCACGTTGTCCGGCCCGGCGTCGGCCCAGCGCTTCATCCGCCCGAGGAGCCGCAGCAGCTGCTCCTCGTGCTCCCGCCGCGCCGCGTCCTCGGCGCTCTCCCACGCGGCGATCCGCATGAGGCCCGCGTAGAACGTCGCCTCGGGCACCTTGGCGTGCGTCGGCAAGGCGCCCTCGATCACGGCGAGCTTCGGCATCAGATCGGCAAAGCTCGCCCTGTCGCCGAACAGGTAGGCATTCCGGATCTTGGCGTAAACCAACCACCCCATGTGGTAGGGCGAGCCGCCGTGCTTCGCCGCGTAGGACGCCTCGTCGAACCCGTCGTCGTCGAAGCTGAGCCGGCCCCTCGTCAGCCCTTGCAGGCACCGGAGGGGCTGGATCACGCCCGCGAGGAGGATATCGATGATGTCGTGGCTGCGGGCGCGCCGCAGGAACGCGAGGTGCGTCTCGGTGAGCTGCGAGAGCTCCACGAGGTTCATCCCGTAAGTGAGCCGGTCCGAGCCGCTCTGGCTGATCATGTATCCCATGGCCGTCCAGTCGCCGGCCTGGAGCCCGAGGTCGTAGACCCGGTCGTAATAGGGGTCCGCCTTCCGCAGGGGCTGCGTCCAGCTGTGCACGTCCGCGGAGAAGATGTGGTAGGTCTTGGCCCGGAGCACGAGGTTGTCGAGCTGGTCTGCGAGCTCGACGGCCATCTTGCCGAACCGATACGCCGTCTCGTACTCGCCGAGCAGCGGGCCGACCACCATGCCGTACGCGACGTATCCGAACGCGGACATATCGCTGTTCCCGTGCTGCAGCGAGAGCGTCACCATCTTCACGATGGCGAGGTTCGCGAGCGTCTGGTCGCTCGAGTTGTAGGCCCCGAAGAACAGGTTCACGAGCAGCTCCAGCGTCACGGGGTGCTCGGGGCTCGTCGTCCTCGGGGCGCGGGCGAGCTCCTCGATGCTGCGCCCGCCGAGGAGGACGGGCACCGCCCGGAGCTCCTGCTCGAGCAGCGCGGCGACCTCCTCCCGGGCCTCGGGGATCGGACAGCCGAGGAGCCGGAGGCCGGCCTTCTGGACCAGGGTCGCCTCGTGATTGCGCCACTGGAGCAGGTACTGGTTCGCCTGGACGAGGAGGACAGAGACCTTGTCCATGGCCGTCCGGGCGCGCGCGAGCGCCGCGGTACAGAGCCGCTCGGCCTCCTCGAAGGCGCCGCACAGCGACTCGACCTCGGCGCGCTCCCTGTGGAGCGCCAGGGCGAGGTCGTAGTGGTCGTCGAAGCCGCCGTGGGGCAGAAACCCGAGCCCCGCGCGGAGATAGCCGGCCGCCGCCTCGTAGGCGGTGGCGGCCTTGGCCCTCCTGCCGGCGGCGAGGTTCAGCTCCGCGGCCGTGGCCTGCTCCGCGGCCGAGGTCACGATGGGCGCCGCGATGTTGACGTGGTTCACGATGTCGAAGAGCGCCTCGTCCCGCGCGGCACCCTCGCAGCTGGCGAGCATGAGCCGCGCGATCCTGAGGTGGACCTCGCGCTTGCGATCCTCGCTGATGAGCGAGTACGCCGCCTGCTGGACGCGATCGTGCAGGAAGCGGTAGGTGACGCGCCAGTCGACGCCGGTCCGCGCCTCGTCGTCGGTCGCGTGCGCGAGGCGGTAGTCGGCGTCCACGGGCGCGATCAGGCCCTCTTGCAGGATCTTCCACAGCGCGGCCACGGTCTCGTGCGCCGGCCGCTCGCTGATGACCGCGAGGGTGCGCAGGTCGAACTCGTGCCCGATGCAGGCCGCGAGCCGGAGGACGCGGACGAGCTCGGGCTCGAGCTCCTCGATCTTGCGCGCCATGAAGTCGACGACGTTGTCGGTGACCGTGCGCCGCCGGATGCCGTCGAGATCCCATGTCCAGGCGCCCTTCTCGAAGCGGAGCAGGCCCTCCGCGTGGAGCGAGCCCAGGAACTGCCGCACGAAGAACGGATTGCTCTGCGTCCGGTCGAACACCACGCGGGCGAGCGGCTCGACGTCCGCGCGGGCCGCGTAGAGCGCGTCCGAGAGCAGCGCGATCACGTCGGCGAGGGCGAGCGGCCGCAGCTTGAGCTCGCGGAGCGGCGCCCCCGCCTTCTCGATCTCGTCGAGCGCGACGCGGAGCGGGTGGGCCTCGTACACCTCGTTGTCGCGGAAGGCGCCGAGGAGGAGCAGGTGGCCGCGCCCTGGATCGGCGGCCAGGACCTGGAGCAGCTTGAGCGAGGCCGGGTCGGCCCACTGCAGATCGTCCAGGAAGAGGACGAGCGGGTGCTCGGCGGTCGCGAAGACGCCGACGAACGCCTTGAAGATCGCGTGGAAGCGGCCCTGCGCCTCCGCCGGCGGGAGCTGCTGGACCGGGGGCTGCTGGCCGATGATCCACTCGAGCTCCGGGATGAGGTCGACGAGGAGCTGGCCGGTGCTCCCGACCGCGCGGCCGAGCGCCGCGCTCCAGCGCGCGAGCTGCTCCGGTCGCTCGGTGAGGATGTGCCGGAGGAGCTCCCGGAAGGCGCGCGCGAGCGAGGCGTACGGCGCCCCGCGGTTCAGCTGCTCGAACTTGCCCGCGGTGAAGTAGCCGCCTCGCTGGGCGATGGCCCTGCGCATCTCGTTCACCAGGGCCGACTTGCCCATCCCCGAGTACCCCGACACGAGCAGGAGCTCGCCCTCCCCGCCGGCGGCGCGCTCGAAGGCGGCGAGCAGCGCGCGCTCCTCCTCGGCGCGGCCGTAGAGCTTCTGCGGGATGCGCAGCGTATCGGGGATGTCGCGCAGGCCGAGCGCGAAGGGCGCCACGGCGCCGGAGCTCGAGAGCTGGCGGAGGCACGCGTCGAGATCGGCGAAGAGCCCGAAGGCGCTCTGGTACCGGTCCTCCGCGTTCTTCTCGAGGAGCTTCATCACGATCCGGGACACCGCGTCGGGCACGCCCGGGACTTGCTCGGGCGGCGGCACCGGCGTCCGCGCGATGTGGCCATGGATGAGATCGAGCGGGTCGCTGCCGGTGAACGGCAGGACGCCGGTGAGCATCTGATAGAGGGTCACGCCGAACGAGTAGAGGTCGGTGCGGCGGTCGATCACGCGGTTCATCCGGCCGGTCTGCTCCGGTGACATGTACGCGAGCGTCCCCTCGAGCGCCTCGGGGCTTATCGCCTGCTGCGTCTCCTGCGGGAGGAGCGTCGCGATGCCGAAGCCGACGAAATGGACCTCGAGCGTGTCCGGGTCGACGAGGAGGTTGTGCGGCTTGATGTCCTTGTGAATCACCTTGTGGCGGTGGAACTCGTCGAGGACCCGGGCCGCCGAGCGGGCGATCGTCAACGCCGCCTTGAGCTCCAGCCGGCCCGCGCGCAGGAGGTCGTGGAGCGTCGTCCTGCTCGGCCGCTCGAGCACGAGCGCGAGGCCGTTCCTGTGCTTCTCGAGCCCGTAGGCCTTGACGACGCCCTCGACGTCGAGCGCGCAGAGCACGTTGTACTCGTGCCGGAGCGCCGCGAGCTCACGCGCGCTCGGGAACTCGCTCTTCAGGACCTTGAAGACAGCAGGCTTGCGCTCGTCACCCCAGGTCCCTTCGAACACCTCGATGCTCGAGTCGACGTAGATCGGCTGGCTCACGGAACAGGTCGCGGAGAGCATCTCACCTCGCCGGGGCGCTCGGCCGGACCGCCGTCGCTGCTCGCGTCGAGCGGGCAGGACGGACGGTGTTCTCGCACAAGCGCACCATGGGCGGATTATGTCTAGATCGCTGCCCCCGAGTCACCACCGAAATCGGAACATCGATTCGTCCGTGGTGATATTTTTCAGCATTTGTGCGCTAGACATCCAACTTGGACGGAGTCCGGCGTTCGCGCCCGTCACCGAGCGCGGCAGTGCGGCGCGCTAGCGCGGCGCTTCATGCGATGTGGGCTGGCTCTCGGTGGGCTGGAGGAGGTCGATCAAGCGGCGCGCCGGGAGGGCGCGTCACAGGCGCAGGTCATTGCGGCACCTCGACGGTGGGACAACCGAACTCGACACGGACGCTCTCCGCCCCCATGGATTTCACGTGCTCACACGTGGCGCCCTTGATCACGATGGTGGGCGGGGTCGTCGAATCGTCGTAGTCCCAGCCGTCGTCGCCCGGCTTCGGCAGCACCTCGTCGTCGATGAAGACGTTCACCTTCGCGCGGTCCGGCGGCTCGGTCTCCAGCGAGAGCGCGCAGGTCCTCACGAGATCCCTCGTGATGCCTGTCAGCGTATCGCCGAGGCTCGCCGCGTCCACCACCTCGAAATAACGGGGCGAGGTCTCCGACGTGGCCGTGTCGCCCTCGACGGCGAGCTGGTCCAGCACATGGGCATAGGCCGTCGCGCCGGGGATGCCGACGACGAAGGTCTTGATGCCGGCCGCGCGCAGGTCCTTCACCCGCTGCACCGTGCGCACGTCGTCCAGGCACACGTCCGTCAAGCCGGCGACGCAGCAGTTCGGCACGCCCGAAGGGCAGTCGCCATCCATGTTCGTGGTGCAGGTCGCGGCCTCGCAGGTCATGGCCGGATCCTGGTTGCAGTTGGGACCGCCGTCGGTCGCCAGGAGGACGTACTTGTCGCCTTCGAGGGTGCCTCCAGCTCCCACGGTGAGGTACCCGAGGGCGCGCGCGAGGGCGTCCGCGGTCGGCGTCGCGCCGCCGGGGTCCGTGCCGTCCAGGAGGGTTTTGATGGCGGGGACGGAGGTCGCGCCCGGCGCAACGGCCACGCTCAGGTCCTCCCCCGCCGGCATGCCGCAGTGCTCGTCGGAGGGAAAGAGCTGAAGCCCGACGGACATCCTGTCCTGGATCACGTCGAGCGCGGTGCCGAGGGCGTCCTTCATCATCGTCCAGCGGTCGCTCCCTTCCCAGTCCTTGGTCATGCTGTCGGAGCGATCGAGCACGATCACGAGGTGAACCTGCCGCGGCTGAGCTTCGACCTGCTGGCCGCCGCAGTCGCCGCCGCCCTCCCCCCCGCCCGAGCTGGCGCCCGGCCCGGACGCGATGAAGCCGCCTCCGAGCGAGGGCTCCCCGCTCGTTCCACCGAAGTCCGTCCCGCCGGCGCCGCCGTCTCCGGAGCCGCCGCTGCCCGCGCCCGTTCCGCCACCCGATACCGAGCATCCCGGCGCGAGCGCCCAGCCGAGGCACCAGAGCGATGCCAGGAACAAGGAGCGGGCGTGGTTCCCGCGGTTCTTGCCGATCATAGCCATTCTCCTCGACACGAGTGAATCGACACGAGTCAACGCCAGCGCGCGGCGTCAGCCCGGAGGAATGCGGCAGATGCCGCTGTAACACTGCACGGTTCCGGCGTTGCAGCAGTCGGACGTCGCGCCGCAGAGCTGCCCGTACTCGGCGCATCGCGGCGGGGTGCCGCCCGCCCCGTCCGAGCCACCGCCGCCGCCTGCGCCGCCTGCGCCGCCTGCGCCGCCCGTTCCGCCGGTCGCGCTCGAGCTCCCGGTCGCGCCTGACGGGGAGTCTGTCGTGCACGTGCCCGACAGGGAGCCCGGCTCGTACTCGCACGTCGTTCCGACGCAGCAGTCGCCGTTGTTCGTGCAGGGTCCGCCCGCCGTGACACACTGGGGCGTCGTCCCTCCGGGCGTGTCGTAACACTGGAGCTTGCCTGTTTCGCTATTCCGCACGCAGGGAGCGCCGTCGCAGCAATCGTCGGCGGAGGCGCAGTCCTCGCCTGCCTGGCGGCAGGCTGTGAGCGCGTTGCACCGAGGCACGCCGAGGGCGTCGAGGCGGCAGTTGCTGGCGTTCCCCAGGTAGTTGCAGCAGTTGTTGGGAGCGCTGGTGGAGGTATCCGAGCAATAGCTGTCCTTGAAGTGACAGACGCCGCCCTGGGGCGTGCAGCCGTTCGGGTTGCGGCAGCGGCCGATCTCCCCGTCCGGATCCCCCGACTTGTCGCAGACGACGTTGCCCGCGCCCGGCAGAGCGGCGGTGGGATCGCCGCCGCAGCAGTCCTCGTTGCGCTGGCACAGGGCGCCGTTCACGCGGCAGCCGCTCGGCGGCTGGCAGACGGCGATCCCGGTGGGGCCGTACGGCGCGCACACGCGGCTGCAGCAGAAGCCGCAGCTGTCGCAGACCGCGCCGTCGATGCCGCCGCTGTTGCAGCGGCTCGCCGTCGACGGCTCCGCGCCGCAGTACCCCGCGGGATCGGAGGTGTTCCGCTTCACGCATACGCCGGTACAGCAGTCGCTGTCGCCCTTGCAGACGTCGTTGCGCTGCACACAGAACGAGGAGTAGAGGACGCAGCGGTTGTCTCGCCCGCAGAGCTGGGAGCAACACTGGCTGTCCTCGGTGCACGGGTTGCCGCCCGTCTTGCATGCGGTGGCGCCGTTGACGTCGCTGCACGTCCCGCCGGCGCACATGCCGCTGCAGCACGCGGCGCCGCCTGCCGTGCAGTCGGATCCGTCGGGGAGGCAGGCGGTCGCGCTGCACCTGCCCGAAGCGCAGTTGAGACTACAGCACTCCGAGGATTCCTCGCAAGCGGCGCCTGTCCCGAGGCAGACGCTGAGCGGCGAGGCGCAGGTGCTCGTCGCGCTGTCGCAGATGCCGGAACAGCAATCTCCGGAGCGCGCGCACGTGGACCCGAAAGGCGCGCAGGTCGGCACCTCGACCCCCGTGTCAGGGCCGCCCGCGCCGCCGACGCCGTCGGTACCGCCGGCGCCCGTACCGCTGGCGAGCGCACCGCCGGTGCCCGCGCCACCAACGCCCGTGCCCGCGCCCGCGCCGCCTTCTCCAGCGCTCGCCGTCGCGCTGGCGCCGCCCGCTCCGGCCGTCTCGCCGCCGCCGCCCGTTCCAGTCGTCCCGCCGCCGCCAGCGTTGGCCCCTCCGGAGCCACCGGCCGAGGAGCTGCCCCCGGCCGCGCCGCTGGAGGGCCCCGACGTGGTGGCGACGCCACCTTCGCCTCCCGAGCCGGTGCCCCCGGACGAGCCGCAGGCACCAGAGAGCCATACGATGCCGACAGCCGCGAAGATTCGAGATACACGCATGCAGTTTCCTCGCTTGATCGTTCGCCGCAACCGACGCAGTCGGAGAAAGGATACATTCGCGCAACTCCAGCGTGTCCGTATGGCTTTTGTTTCAGGGCATGCCCCTCCCCCTCTATTTTTGTCGGAGGTGGTGAGCTTCGTGCGCGCTGCGCGCACCTGTGCGCGCAGCGCAGAGCTCGCGCTCGCCTGCCCGTGATGGCTCTGACCAGAACGGTCAGCGAGACCGCACTCCGCGCTTTGGTGAGGTTCGTCGCAAAGACCCCTCGACGGAGGAAGCGACGCTGTACGCTGTACGGTCCTCGAGAGGAGAGGACATGCAGGCTGTCTGGAGAGGCACGTTGATGGGGCAGCCCGGCGGCGGCCGTCCGCTCCCTTCTCCCCCGCTTACGCCGATGTCCTCGTCCCCTTCCAGAGCGTGCTCCAGAACCGCCCCGTCTTCACGGCGCCCTCCGGGACGGACTCTCGGGCGCTCTCCTCGGCGGGCTTCTCCTTGTGGGCCTGGCCCTCGAGGAAGGTGATCAGCCGCTCTCGAAGGAGATAGTACATCGGGTCCTCCAGCACCTCCTGACGGTCCCGCGGGTGCGGGAACGGGACCTCGAGGATCTCGCCGACCCGCGCCCCCGGGCCGTTCGTCATCATCGCGATGCGGTCCGACAGGAACAGGGCCTCGTCGACGTCGTGCGTGACCATCAGCGCCGTCTTCTGGTCCTCTGCCCACAGGTTCATGAGCACCTCCTGGAGCTCGAACCGGGTGAGCGAGTCGAGCATGCCGAAGGGCTCGTCCAGAAGGAGCATCTTGGGCGACAGGGCGAAGGCGCGCGCCAGCCCGACCCGCTGCTGCATCCCCGACGACAGCTCGCGCGGCTTCTTGTGCAGGGACTCCTCGAGCCCCACGAGCTCGAGGTAGTGCGTCGCGATCTCGATGCAGTCGTTCCTGCTCTTCTGCCGGTGGACCTGCTCGACCCCGAGCAGGACGTTCTCGAGCGCCGTCATCCAGTGCAGGAGGCAGGGCGACTGGAACACGACCCCGCGGTCCGGGCCAGGCCCCTGGATCTGCCTGCCCGCGAGGACGATACCGCCGCTCGTGATCTCGGAGAGGCCCGCGACCATCGACAGCACGGTGGACTTGCCGCACCCCGAGTGGCCGATGAGGGACAGGAACTCTCCCTTCCTCAGGTTCAGATCGAAGTTCCTGACGACGACCGACGGGCCCTTCGGCGTGGGAAAGGTCTTCGTGACGTTCCAGATCTCGAGGTACTTCTTCATGCGACCGCCTCCGCGCTCCGCGCTGCATCGGGCGCGCCCTCGCCCGCCTTGGGCCCGGCGCCCGGGCCGAGCAGGTAGCCGATCACCGCGCCGCGGATCTCCTTGAACCGCGGGTCGCGGTTGAGGGCCTTGCGATCCCGAGGGCGCTCGAGATCGACGGTGATCCCTGGCCCCAGCGTGGCCCGGGGGCCCTTGCTGAGCGGGAGGATCCGGTCGGCGAGGAGGATGCCCTCGTCGACGTCGTTCGTGATGAGGAGCACGGTCTTCCGGGTGGCGCGCCAGATCCGCGCGAGCTCGTCCTGGAGCGTCGCGCGCGTGAGCGCGTCCAGCGCCCCGAACGGCTCGTCCATCAGGAGGACCTCCGGATCCATGGCGAGCGCCCGCGCCACCGAGACCCGCTGGCGCATGCCGCCGGAGAGCTGCGCCGGCTTCTTCTCGCGGGCCTCGGTGAGCTTCACCATGGCGATGTAGCGCTCGGTGTGCTCCCGCTTCTTCTCTGTGGACCAGGAGCCGAAGATCTGGTCCACGGCCAGGTAGACGTTCTCGTAGACCGTGAGCCAGGGCAGGAGAGAATAGTTCTGGAAGATGACGCCGCGGTCGGGGCCCGGCCCCTCGACGACCTTCCCGTTCAGCTTGACCTCCCCGGTGTCCGGCCTGAGGAGCCCGGCGATGAGGGACATGAGCGTCGTCTTGCCGGCGCCCGAATAGCCGACGACGGCGACGAACTCGCCCTTCTCGATCTCCAGGTGGATGTCCCTGAGCACCTCGGTGCGGGTGGCCCCGCCACCGTAGCTCTTCCCGACGTTGCAGAGCTCGACCAGCGGCATGGACGTCACGCTCCCGCCAGCTTGAGCCGGCGCTCGACGAGGCTCATCAGGGCGTCCAGGAGGAAGCCGACGACCCCGATGGTGATGATGCACAGGATGATGTGCTCGTAGATGAGGCTGTTGTACTCCTGCCAGAGGAAGCCGCCGACCCCGGGCGAGCCGGTCAGCATCTCCACGGCGACGATGACAAGCCAGGCGATTCCCAGGCTGAGCCGGAAGCCCGTGAACATGTAGGGGAGCGCCGCGGGGAGCTGCACCTTGAACAGCGTCTTCATGCGCGACAGCCGGAGCACCCGGGCGACGTTCATGTAGTCCTGCGGGATCGATCGCACCCCGAGCGCGGTGTTCAGGACCGTCGGCCACATCGAGCACATCGCGATGGTGAAGACGCCGGCAGGGTCGGGCTTCTGGAAGAGCACGAGGCCGAGCGGGAGCCACGCGAGGGGCGAGACCGGGCGGAGGATCTGGATGATGGGATCGAAGCTCGACCTGAACAGCCTCGACGCGCCCAGGAAGAAGCCGATCGGCGTCCCGAGCAGGATCGCCAGCGTGTAGCCCTTGGCGACCCGCTGGAGCGAGTACCAGGTGAAGCGGAGGATGCCCTGGTCGAGCTCTCCCCGCTTCTCGAACGGCTCGAAGATGTAAGGCCTGCTCACCTCCCATGTCTTGAGCGGAGAGGGCAGCGCCTGGGTCCACAGGCTGCTCGCGGCGGCCCACAGCCCGATCACGCACGCCACCCCGAAGAAGGGGAGGATCATGTGGTCGACTCGAATCCTCGGAGAGATCGCCTTCGCCTCGCTCATGCAGCACTCCTCATTCCGCGTCTTCCGCTTCCGCTTCCGCCGCCGCGCCTCTCGCCTGCGCGGCGATGGCGCTGTGGGTTCATCCCTTCAGGGCGTGGACCGGGAACGACGTCGCGTACTTCTCCGGGTCCTTCGGATCGAACGTCACGCCGTCGAACAGCGTCTCGGGCGCGTCGCTCCGGCCGCCGTGCGCGACCCCGAGCTCCTTCATCGCCTCCTCGTAGAGATCGGGGCGCATGACCTGCTTGACGACGCCCTCGTAGTCCGGCTTCCCCTCCACCATGCCCCACCGGCGGAACTGGCTGAGCCACCAGAGAGCGTACTTGGGCTGCGGGTAGTTGCAGCCCCGCTCGCTGAAGATCATGTAGTCCTTGTCCTCGTTCTTGCGCCCGTCGCCGTAGTCGTAGCGCCCCTGCAGCCGGCCGAGGATGAGCTCCGGCGGACAGTTGATGTACGTGGGCCTCGACACGATGTCCGCCTGCTCGGGGCGGTTGTCGAGCCTGTCCAGCCAGACGCTCGCCTCGTGGAGCGCCTTGATCACCGCCTTCACCGTCTTCGGGTTCTTGTCGGCGAACTCCGCGGTGAACGCGCACACCTTCTCGGGGTGGTCCCTCCAGAGCTCCTGCGTGGTGATGGCCGTGTAGCCGATCTGGTCGGAGATCGCCCTGGCGTTCCACGGCTCGCCGACGCAGAAGCCGTCCATCTTGCCCACCTTCATGTTGGCGACCATCTGGGCGGGCGGGATGGTCACGAGCGCGACGTCCTTGTCCGGGTGGACGCCGCCCGCGCCCAGGTAATAACGGGTCCACATGGCGTGCGTTCCAGGCGGGAACGTCATCGCGAAGGTCATGGGCGCCCCCTTCTCCTTCGCCTCCTCGACGAACGGCTTGAGCGCCCTGGGATCTCCGGCCACCTTGCCCCGGAGGTCGCTCTTCATCGTGATCGCCTGGCCGTTGCGGTTGAGCAGCCACGGGATGACCATCGGCATCTTCGGCGATCCGAGGAGCCCCATCGTCGAGGCGAGGGGCATGCCGAAGAGCATGTGCGTCGCCTGCAGATCCCCGTTCGTGAGCGAGTCGCGGATCGCGGCCCAGCTCGCGCCCTTCACGATGGTCGCGTTGATGCCGTACTTCTTGAAGAACCCCTTCTCGTGGGCGATCACGAGAGGAGAGCAGTCGGTCAGCGCGATGATGCCGAAGCGCAGATCGGGCACCTCGGGCCTGGCGGCGTCCGGGATGAGGGGCGCGGCGTTCGCCGCGGGCTTCGCCGACGCCTCGGACCGCGATTCGCAAGCGGGGAGGAGCGCGGCTCCCCCGAGCGCGAGCGCACCGCCGAGGAAGCGCCGGCGGTGGAGGGGCGTGGCGCTCGGGGCCTCGCTCGCAGGTTCTCGTCTCTTCATTGCAAAGATCCTTTGCTGGGATGACCGTGGAGCCTCGGACGCATGGAGAGGGACACGCCCGCCGGTCGGGGCAGACTGGACGGGCTGCGCTCCGAGGCGCCGTCCGTGAAACCGCCTGTTCGTTCGAGGGTGAGCTAGGCCAGCTCCGCGGCGAGATCGGCAGGGTGAGCGCTCTCTCGCCGCGGGCGTGCGCCCTGGATGGTCTCAGCCATACACGGGCCCAGGATTTGCCAAGGACGATGCATGGGCGCGTGTTTCTATGAAGTTTCTATAGGATATTTTTCTTCATTCGCTTCACGTTCATCACGTTCATCACGTTCATCACGTTCGTTGCGTCCGTCATGTTCGTTTCGTTCGTCGCGTCGCCTTCGTCGTCGGTTTCAGCGTGCGGGTGTACGTCCCTCGCCGCGCTCGATGGGCCCTTCCGCCTGGAGGCGGGCGGGGGCGCCGGTGGTGGGGGTGGGCGTCGCCGAGGTGATGCGGGCGACCGCCGAGGGCATCGACACCGGGGAGCTGACACCCGGGCCGCCGCGGTGGCAGACTTCGACGACGCATGAGCGACCGTTCGACCCTCGTTGACGTGCCGCCTCGCTTTCGCGTGATCACCGATCCACGGGGCGCGGAGGTCGACGACCGCACCATCGTCCTCGGCCCGAGCCACGCGTTCGGCGACGGCCGGCACGAGAGCACGCGGATGTGCCTCCAGGCGCTCGCGTCGTTCGCGCCACGCAGCGGCTTTCGCGTCTTCGACGTGGGGAGCGGGACGGGGATCCTCTCGATCGGCGCCGCGAAGCTCGGCGGCGAGGCGATGGGCGTCGACATCGACGCCGCCGCGAACGCGATCGCGGCGGACAACGCGCGGCGGAGCGGGGTGGAAGCGCGCGTGAGCTTCTCGACGACGTGGCCGGACGGGACGTTCGACATCGTCGTGGCCAACATCCTCCGCGACGTCCTCACGGCGCTCGCCCCTCGGATCGTGGCGCGCCTGGCTCCCCGCGGGACGTTGATCCTCTCGGGGCTCGTGTCCACCGACGTTCCGGAGATCGTGGCGCGTTATGCGCCGCTCCTCACCGACCGTCGACCGGAGATCTTCGAGCGGGGCGCGTGGCGCGCGCTCGTGTGGCGCGACGCCGAGCCGCGCGCCGGTGCCGGAGCCGCGACATGATCTCGGCGCGGCGGGCGCCCCCGGATGACGGCATGACCGCATGACTCCATGACCGGAACCGGAACCGGAACCGGAACCGGAGGAGCATGAGGGAGCAGCGCCGTCGCGCCCTCCCGCAGCGCGGCCGTTGACCCGGGGCGCGAAGGCACGCGAACATCCGGCGATCCCTTGCCGCCCCTCCCCGCGACACGCCACCTCGCCGCGCTCCTCGCGCTCGCCGCGAGCGCCTGCTCCCGCGGCCCCGCGCCCGGCACGGACGCGGGGCCTGGCCCGGCCGGCAGCGCGAGCTCCTCGGTCAGCGGCGCCAGCGGCGCGGGCGCTCCGGCCGCTCCCCTGCCTCCGGCCGCGGCCGCGCCGCTGCGCGCGCCGGTCCGCGAGGGCGGCGCCCTGTCCCGCGCCGCGCGCGAGGACGTGCTCTATGTGGCCGACGAGGACCACGGCGTCGTGCGCGTCGTGCCGCTGCCGCTCGACCCCGCCCGGCCCGGCGCAGGGGTCCCCGCGCCGGGCAGGCCCGCGCAGGTGCTCGCGCTCGGCGGGCGCGGCGAGCGCGACGCGCGCGTGCTCGCCACCGTCCGCGACCCGGGGCTGCTGCTGATCCTCCGGCCGGATCCTGCGGCCGGCCTCGTCGAGGTGGGCCGCGTGCCGCTGCCCGCCGACGCGTGGGGCATCGCGGTCACGCCCGACGAGAAGACCGCGATCGTGACCTCGGCGTGGACCCACAAGGTCTCGGCCGTCGACCTCGAGGCCGGGCAGACGCGGTGGACCGTCGACGTGGCGCGCGAGCCGCGGGGCGTGGCGGTGCTGCCCGACGGCAGCGCCGCGTACGTGAGCCACCTCGTCGGCGCCGATCTCACGAGGATCGACGATCTCGGCGGGGCGCCGAAGGTCCGGCGCGTCGCCCTGCCCGCCTCGCCGCTGCGCGCGCCGTCGGGCGAGCGGCTCGCCGCGTCGCTGGGGTATGCGCTCTCGCTCTCCGAGGACGGGCGGCGCCTGTTCGCGGCGCGGCACGCGCTCGGCGCCATGGGCCACGCCGCGTGGTTCGGCGCCGCGACGGTGGACGTGCTGATCACCGGCCGGGACGAGCCGCTCGCCCCGCCGCACCACGGCAACCTGCCGGTGCTCCGGTCGGCGTTCGCGGAGCAGGTGATCACCCCGGAGAGCGTGATCACCCTGCCCGGCGCGGGCGTCACGCCCGTCACCCAGCCGCGCGCCATGGCGTACCGCAAGCGCGCGCGCACGCTGCTCGTCGCGGGCGAGGGCGACGATCTCGTTCTCGAGGTGGACGCGACCGCGGTCGATCCGACGCTCGCGATCGTGAAGAGCTACCCGGTCGGCGGCCGCTACGATCCGCACATCCGCGTGGCCGGCACGTGCGGCGCGCCGACAGGCCTCGCGCTCTCCGCGGACGAGGCGACGGCATGGGTCTTCTGCCGATCGACAGGCGACGTGGCGGCGATCCGGCTGCACGACGCGGCGGCGGGCTCGACCGTCGCGCCCGTGGGAGCGGCGGGCTCGGCCGGCCCCGCGCCGGCGTCAGCCGCCGCGGGCGCGGCGGAAGGGCCGTCGGCGCTCGTGCACCTCGCCGACGATCCGCTCGGGCCGGAGGTCGCGAAGGGCCGCCGGCTCTTCTACAACGCGCTCGACGCCACGGTGAGCGGCAACCTCGGCTGCGCGGGATGCCACCCCGACGGGCGCGACGACGGGTACGTCTGGCGCGAGGCCACCTTCAGCACGGCCGACGGCGAGCACGCGAACTTCGTCGGGCGGCCGGAGAACATCCCCGAGGTCGCCAGGAAGCGAGGGGCTGCGCGGCGCACCCCGATGCTCGCCGGCAACGTGGGCGCGGCCGGGCCGTACGGCTGGCACGGCGAGAGCGAGGACCTCGTGAGCAGGCTCCAGACGGGCATGGGGCTGCACCGCTGGGGCGGGTTGCCGATCGACCATACGCCGACCAGCCTCGCGGCGCGGGCGACCTATCTCGCGATGTTCCTCCGGCGGGGCCTCGTCACGCCGCCAGGCGCCGAAAGGGCGCCGGACGAGCGCGTGAAGCGCGGCCGGGAGATCTTCCACAGCGACGAGGCGAAGTGCTCCCGCTGCCACGTCCCCACGAGCGATTTCACCGATCGCACGGCGTACCCGATGCCGAAGCGACCGCCGCCGCCGGGCTACGACGAGGATCCGCGCCCCGAGTACAAGACGCCGTCGCTGCGCTTCGTCGGAGGCCGGCCGCCGTACCTTCACGACGGGCGCGCCGGCACGCTGGCAGAGCTCATCGAGCAGAACGCCGACTGGATGGGCAAGACAAGCCACCTGTCGCCCGAGGACAGGGCGGCGCTCGTGGCGTTCCTGGAGACGTTATGAGGCCGCGCTCCATGCTGCTCGCCTTGATGGTCGCTGGCGTGGCCTCCGTCCTGGCCGCGACGTCGGGGGCGCCCGGCGCGCAGCCAGGCGGCGCGCCCAGGGCCGAGGTGAGCGCCTCGCAGCCCGGCGGCGCGTCCAAGGCCGCGGCGAGCGCCACGGCCGACGCCGGCGCGACCGATGCCGGCGCGACCGACGCCGGCGCGACCGACGCCGGCGACGAGCTGCCCCTCGACGCCGCGCCCTTCCCGCCCGAGCCGTCCAGGCAGCCCACGGCCGCCGAGTGGAAGGCGGCGCCCCGCGTCCGCCTCTCCCGCGCCGGCCCCGCGGCCGCGGGCTGCCGCGCGTACAGGGCGAGGGAGTGGCTGCGCATCCGCTGCCCGGAGCTCACCGTCTCGGCCATCTCGCTGCTCGGCGGGAAGACCGAGGGCGTGGCCTTCTGGATCGATCCGCCCCGCGGCGGCAGCGAGCTCCCGCGCGGGGGCGAGGTGATGTTCCCGATCCGCCGCGGCGATCGGCGGGTGATCCAGATCCTGACGTTCGGCCCGGGCTACGACGGGCCGTTCACCTTGTTGCCGGCGATCGTCATCCAGGAGCAATGGCTGGAAGACGAGCCGGCGCCGACCGTGACCGCCTCCTGAGACATCATGCGATCCCACACCACGCTCCGCGCCATCTCCTCGCTGTTCCTCCTCGCCGCTGCGAGCGGCGTCCTCGCCGTCGCGTGCGGCGCCGCCCCCGCGGCTCCCGGCGGCCCGCCCGCCGATCAGGCGCCCGCTGCGCAGCCTGCGGCCACGAGCCCCGCCCCGACCGGGGCGGCGCTCGCCCCGGCGTCGCCCCAGCCCGAGCCGACGGCGACCTCGGCGCAGGCGAGCGCCGGGCAGCCCGGCGCCGAGCCGCCCGCCGCGCCCGCCGAGGCGACGAGGCCATCGGACGGCTGCCCCGAGGGCATGGCCCGGGTCCCGGGCGGCAGCTTCGTGATGGGCCCGCTCAAGGTGAAGGCCACCGTGAGTGACCTCTGCGTCGACAGGACCGAGGTCACCGCGGAGGCCTTCGCGGCGTGCGTCAAGGATGGCAAATGCACGGATACGTTGGCCAATTGCGCCAAGGAGGCGTCGACCTACGGCGTGGCCGGCAAGGAGAAGCAGCCGATGGTCTGCGTCGACTTCTCGCAGGCCCAGGCCTACTGCGCGGCGCAGGGCAAGCGGCTGCCGCGCGACGACGAGTGGGAGTGGGCGGCCCGCGGCGGCGAGGAGGCGCGGCCGTATCCGTGGGGCGAGGAGGCGCCGAAGGATCAGCTCTGCTGGTCCGGCGGCGGCACCGTGCGCAAGACCGCGTGCGACGTGGGGAGCTTCCCGGCCGGCGCCAGCCCGCAGGGCATCCAGGACCTGGCGGGCAACGTCTTCGAGTGGACCACCAACGCCAACGACGGCAAGGGCAAGATGCGCATCGCCCGCGGCGGCAGCTGGCGCGACGGCATCGCGCCGCTCGTCAGGACCGCGCGGCCGGGCGGCTTCGAGGCGACGTACCGCTGCGGGTTCCTCGGCATCCGCTGCGTCGTCGAGCCGGCGGCCCAGGCGACCAAGTAAGCCGCGCCGCGTCGGCCGAGCGCCAGACGGGAATCGGCTGGGAATGCCGTCCCTGACACCGGACCCGTCACTCGGCGGTTGCTGAGGTCGCGCCCTGGTTCGCCAGTTCCTGGCACGGCGCGGCGGCGGTGTCACAGGCGTCCATCGCGTCTTCGGCGTCGACGGTGATGACGTGACGGTCCGCCGCGCTGCACTCACACTGCCACCCCAATGCCGGATCTTCCTGCTTACAGCTGATGTTCAACGGCGCTCATACCCGCCAAAGCTGTCTTGATAAACACAGCTGGCAACCCCACCGATAGTCCTGCAGTTCGCCGTGATCGTGTTACCGGCGCACACCTGGCGCACCGAACAAAAATCGTCACCCTCCTGCACCGTAGCGGGTGAACGATGGACTGACGCAGCGCGCGGCCGTCAGCCGCGATCGTCGGCCGCCATGGAGCGCAGGACGCGCTCGGAGGCTTCGGCGTGCTCGAGCAGCAGCGCCGCAAAACCGCGCTGAAGCTCGATCTTGCGGCGCATCCACGCCTCGAAGGCGCCGCGGTCGAAGCGCGCGAGGTCGTGGGGGGCGGCGGGCAAATCGCCCGCAGCCCGCATCGTCTCCGCGGCGCGGCCCGCCGCCTCGCCGATCTCGCGGTAGCCGGCGGCCACCCGGCGCATCGCGTCGTGTTCGCGGCGGGCCTCGGGCGTCGCGCTGCCCACCCAGCGCGCGTGGGCTTCCAGGTTGTCGGCCACGTGTCGGAACAGCTCAGCCAGCCGCTCGGGAACCACCGCGTTGTTCGCCAGATCGCGTCCACAGGGCTCGTCCATCGGTACCTCCTGTCCATTCGCCCCAACGCGCGAGGCGTCAGGTCGTGACCGCAGGCCGCGGTCCAGGCGCTGCTATCTGAAACTCAGACGCCTCGTAGCGGCCGTGCGCTCCCGGCGCGGAAGCGCAAGAAGGCGACCGCCTGAGCGCGAGCGGCCAACGAAGCCGAGCGCGCGACGATCCTCGAGAGGATCGCCGGCGCCGGACCTCGGCCGATCAGATGTTGCACTCCACGAAGCCCTGCGTGTTCGTGGAGACGTTCATCTCCCACCTGGACTGGGTGGCGTCGTACTGGACGACCACGCCGGTGGAGACGCCGCCGCGGAGAATGCCGCCGATCCCCTTGAGCCAGCACGTCTTGCCGTCCACCGCGGGGCCGAGGTTCACCGACCCTGCCTGGATGCCGTGGTAGGCCTCGCCGAGGTGGTCCGTCACCTGGACGCAGCTCGCGTAGCCCGCGACCTTCCCCTGCCCGTGGAGGTACCAAGCGCCGCCGTCTTTCACCACGCCGATGTAGTCCGACGCGCTGGCGAAGTTGTCGCCGCCCTCGTAGTTGATGACCTGCGTCAGGAAGCAGCGTCGGTTGTTGCTGGTGGACGCGAGGTACACCCTGGGGCTGGTCGTGGTATAGCTGTTGTTGGAGTAACCGACTTGCGGGATCATGGTGCCGGGGTTGGCGAGCCCACCGTAGGCACGAACCGACACACCCGAGTCGGCGTGCGCGAACACGCGCGCCGTGCCGAGCCAGCTGTACATCGCGACGTTGCCACCGTCCCGGAGGTTTCCGGTCACGCCCATGAGGTAGGCCGCGTTCCCGCTCCAGGTGCCGAGGTTCTGGAAGGCGTTGCCCGACGTCGCGGTGGCGCTGCTGTACCCGAACGCGGCAAACGCCTGCTCGGCGGCGCCGATCGCCTCGTCCTCGCCCCCGTCGACGTCGCCGTTGCCCTGATCCGGGCTCTCGACCTCGACGTTGCACCCCAGGAGGGCGACGACCGAAGCGACCGACAGCACGCGAAAACAAGCGCGAGCTAGTTGCATGTGCATAGGATGTTTCCCTTTTTCGAACGCAGCGGGCCGAGGCGGCGCGCTGCGACGGCAATGCTACGCTGACCCGACCCGGTAACAACGGGCACGGGGCTTACGGCGCGCGCGGGGCGGCGTTTTCGAGAAGAGCGCCGAGGACCAGCACGACGTTTGCCGTGCTCAGCGAGAGCGGCAAGCGGCTGGAGACGTACATCGTGGAGACCGACGGACAAGCTCTCATGGAGCGCCTCACGACGATCCCTGGCGACAGATACGCGGCCCTGGAGGTCGCCGAGCGACTCGGCCTCTGCGCCGCGCAAGCGGACGCCGAGGCTGCGCAGCAGCGGCGACGGCCATGCGCAGGCGTCGAGCCATGGCAACGCAAGGCACCAATTGGCCGGCCAGGAGGGCGCCGGGGCTGCGCTGGAGCCACGCGATCGTACGATAGGACACCAAAGTAGGTGCGCAGGAGGGTCGCGGGGGCTGCGCTGGAGCCACGCGATCGTACGATAGGACACCCAAATGGGTACGCAGGAGGGTCGCGGGGGCTGCGCTGGAGGACGCCGAGGCCGCCCAGGAGGGCCGCCCGGGCTGCGCAGCAGCACCGCCGGGGCTGCCCAGGAGGGCGCCCGGGCTGCGCAGTGAACGACCGGGATCCCTGGTAATGTACGAGCGGAGCCCTGGTAACACTTCTGACCGGGAGCTGCGGTGACACTTCCTTGAGCCACGGACCCCTGCTCCGGGAGGACTGGAAACAGGGACCGGATCCTCGTCGACGCGACACGCTCGCCGCACTTTCTCGGACCGCCTGGATCTATACACGAACCGCTCCCCGTGGTCGCGGTACACACGAGCCTCTCCTCACGATCCGGCGTGAGTTCGCGCAGGTCACCGCGCCCTGGCCAGCTTCAGCTCCTTGTTCTTGAGGGTGACCTGCGCGAGCAGGACCGGGCCGTAGTACAGCTCCCAGACGTCATCGGCGATCGGAGTCAGCCCCACGGGCTCGCCGGCGAGCAGTGTGGAGACGTTGGTCTGCGCGCCCCCGAACAGCATCCGTCCTTGCTCGTCCAGGCGTCGAACGGCCATCGTGTCCGGGTACTCCGGCGACGAGGGCTTGCTCGGCATCGAGCGGCGCGAGGGCGTGTAGCGCGAAGCCGGCGTCCTCTGGCCGAGCGCCTCGTGCGGACGCTGATCATTGTACTCGTGCCGAAACCGGTCGAAGACGCGCTGCTGCGCTGCCAAGTTGGCTTCTGGCGGCGATGTCGCCTCCGCCTTCAACGTCTTGTGCATTCGCTCGTGACGGCCGTTCTGCTGCGGCTTACCGGGCTCGATCCGCTCGGGATGAATGCCGAGCTTGATCCAGCTGACCGAGAGCGCCGAGAGCCCACCGATGCCAATCGTGGCGAACGGCGGGCCGTTATCGGAGCGGATGCGGTGCGGCAGCCCGAACTCGCGGAACGCGCGCTCGAAGTGCGGCCGCACCGAGGCCTCGTCCGGCTTCGCCACGCCCTCGCACTTGAGCAGGTACCGCGACGCCTGGTCCGTCAACGTCAGCGGGTGGCAGCGCGTCCTGTCGCCGAGCGCGAAGTGCCCTTTGAAATCGGCGCACCACGTGTCATTCGGCTGCTCGGCTGGAGCCAGCGGCGACGGCATCGCGGTCGTCGGCGTCACCACGCGGCGCCGACGGGGCCGGATCAGCCCGTGCTTCTTGAGCAACTCGCCGATGGTGCTCGTTGCTGGCAGCCCCTCGACGCCCAGGCTCTCCAGCCGCGCACGCAGCTTCTTCGGCCCCCACGTGGGGCGCTCCTTCCGCAGCTCGATCAGCGCGTCGATGAGCGCCGCTGGCGTCGCATGCGGGAACGAGCGCGCCACGGGCCGCCGCTCCTCCAGCCCGCTCGGTCCGGCCTGCTCGTAGCGCTCCACCCACTTGTACCCCGTCTTCCGGCTGATGCCGAACCGCCGGCACAGCTCCGCGAACGTCTCGTCCGACTCGTTGACCTGCGCGATGAACCGAAGTCTCTCGTCCACTGAACATGTCTCTTTCCAAGGCACCAGCGCTCCTCCGTCGCCAGTCCTCTACGACATGTGTCACCTAAGCTCCCGGTCCGTCCGGGTGCTACCCAGGCTCCCGGTCTGAACCGTTACCCAGGCCACCGGTCCGTACCTAACACGTTAGGCCGGGAGCCTAGGACACCAATCATGTTGAAACCCGGAGAATTTTCACAGGGAGGCGAGGAGGCGGGGAGGAAGAGAGAGAGAAAAAATTCTTCTTCTCGCCGTCTCTCGCTCCCCGCCTCCTCGCCTCCCTGTGAAACTCCCGCTTTTTCTCGGGGTTTCAACCCGTTTGTCGCTCTAGGTGACACTTTCTGGGCTCCAGGGATCGCGGTCCGCGAGGCTCGGAGCCGCGGTCCGGGTGGCCGCCGTCACTCACCGGGGGGTGAGGAGACGCAGACCAATACGATGGTTACGCGGACGGGGTCCTTCGTTGTCACGGGCGACTGGTGAATTGCGCACTATCATTGTGTGCCGAGAAGCCAGCACAAGATCTACTGCGGGAAGTCGGAGGGGGAAGCGAACCGCCATGGCGCCAAGGGCGCCAAGGGCGCCAAGGGCGCCAAGAAACCAGGGAGCTGGGAGAGGGAATGCCGGAACGGCACCTCCTCTTCTCCCCTTGGCGACCTCGGCGCCTTGGCGGTTTCTCTGCCGATCCGGGGCAGCTTCCCGCAGCAGTGCTATCCGCCCCAGAGCCCGTTCCGCTCTCCCGATCCCTCGCGCGCTGCCCAGCGGACCGCCGGGCTCGCGGACGGCCGCTGCCCCGTCCGGCGCTCGCGCCTTGCCTTCCGGCCCGGCGCAGCGCACCTTCGCGCCCAGCGACCATGCCCGGCGACGACCCCTACGTGATGCCCGCTTACGTCAAGCTCCTCGTCACCGACGCGGAGCGCTCCGCCTCGTTCTACGAGCTCCTCGGCTTCACCCGCGTCCACCGGGATCCGGTGTTCATCCACCTGCGCTGGGCGCGTTATGCCGATCTCTTCCTCGTCGCGACGCCGCCGGGGGTCTCGCTCGCGGGGCAGCGCGGCCTCGGCGTCATCGTCTGCTTCAGCGCCGCCGGCGACCGCGGCATCGAGACCATCGCCGCGCGCGCCGCGGCGGCCGGCGCCGCCGTCGACGGGCCGCGCGACCAGCCGTGGCACACACGGGAGGTCGTCGTCGCCGACCCCGACGGCTACCGCCTCTGCTTCGTCGAGCCGAGCACGCCCCTCCCGAGCTGAGGCCCGCTGCCCGCGCCGGCGCCTCCCAGGCGGCGCCGGGCGCGCTCGTGTATCATCCCACCGGCATGTCGCCGGAGCCGTCGCAGCCCAGGCCCATCGGGCGGTATCTGCTGTACGGCGCGATCGCATCCGGCGGGATGGCGTCCGTGCACCTCGGCCGGCTCGTCGGCGACGCGGGCTTCTCGCGCACCGTGGCCATCAAGCGGCTGCACCCCGCGCTCGCCGAGGCGCCCGAGATCGCCGAGAGCCTGCGCGACGAGGCCCGCATCGTCGCGCGCATCCAGCACCCCAACGTCGTCGCCATGGTCGACCTCCTCCTCGCCGAGGACGAGGCGTTCCTTGTCATGGAGTACGTGCGGGGCGAGTCGCTGGCGCGGCTGCTCCGGGCGGCGCGCGCGGGCGGCGCGCCGGCGCCGGTGCCCATCGTCGCGAGCATCGCGTGCGGCGCGCTCCACGGCCTGCACGCGGCCCACGAGGCGCGCACCGAGTCGGGCGAGCCGCTCGGCATCGTGCACCGGGACGTCTCGCCCGAGAACGTGCTCGTCGGCGTCGACGGGGCGGCGCGGCTGCTCGACTTCGGCATCGCCAAGGCGCGCGGGCGGCTCAGCATCACCCGCGGCGGGCAGATCAAGGGCAAGCTCGCGTACATGGCCCCCGAGCAGGTCCTCTGCGCCGACGTGACCCGGCGGACCGACGTGTTCGCGGCGGGCGCGGTCCTCTGGGAGGCGCTCGCAGGCCGCCGGCTCTTCGACGGCGGCGACGAGGGCGACCTCATCCGGGCCGTGCTCGAGGAGCCGATCCTGCCTCCGAGCTCGCTCGCGGCGCACGTGCCGCCTGCGCTCGACGCCATCGTCCTCCGTGCGCTGGAGCGGAACCCGGAGGGCCGCTACCCGACCGCCCGCGAGCTCGCGGTCGCCATCGAGGACGCCGTCCCGCTCGCGTCGCCGCGCGCCGTGGGCGAGTGGGTGGAGGCGCTCGCCGGCGACGCGCTCGCGCGGCGGGCGGCGCGCGTCGCCGCCATCGAGAGCGCGTCGGCGGCGATCCCGGGCGGCCCGGCGACGGCCAGCTCGGGCGCGGCCGCGCGGGGTGGGTCGGGCGCGCCCGGCGACGGGGCAGAAGACGAAGGCGAGCCCACGCCGCCGGGCGGCCCGGCGCGGGGGCTGGCAGAGACCGCGCCCTCGATCCCGTCGAGAGCCCTCGAGCAAGGGACGCCGGCGGCTGAGCCCCCGCCCGGATCGGTGACGTCCAGCGGGATCTCGCTGGGGCTGCCTGCGACCGACGGCGCGCGGCGCGAGGGGCCGCCCCCCACGGCGAGGAAGCGCGCGCGCCCGCTGCTCGCGCTGCTCGGCGCGCTGCTCCTCGGCGGCGCGGCCGCGCTCGCGGCGCAGTCGTGGCGCGGCGCCCCTCCCGGCCCGGAGGACGCCGCGCGCGCGGCCCACGTGCCCGCGGCGCAGCCGGCCAGCGCCTCGACGGCGAGCGCGGCGAGCGCCGTCGCAGCGAGCTCGTCGAGCGCCGCCGCGGCGGCCCCGGCGAGCGCCATCGCGGCGAGCCCGGCGAGCACCGCCGCGGCCGCCCCGGCGAGCGCCATCGTGGCGAGCCCGGCGAGCGCCGCCCCGGCCGCCCCGGCGAGCGCCGCCGCGCCAGCACCCGCACAGCGCCCGGCGCGCCCCGCAGCCGGCGCGCGCGCGCCCGCACCCGCGCCGCGCGCGACCCGCGCCGACGCCCAGCGCTGCTCCCCGCCCTATACCGTGGACAAGGCCGGCATACGCCGGCTCAAGCCCGAGTGCCTGTGAACCGATGAACCCCGCGTGTCCCGCCCGCCCCCGGCTCGCGCTCTCCCTCGCCGCCGCGGCGGCGCTCTCGCTCACCGGCGCGCGCGCCGACGCCGCGCCCCACAAGCAGGCGTGCGCCGACGCCTACGAGCGCGCGCAGGGCCTCCGCCGCGACGGTCGGCTGATCGAGGCGCGCGCCGCGCTGGTCGTCTGCTCGCAGCCGACGTGCCCGGCGGCCGCCGTGGCCGACTGCGGGCCGTGGCTCGCCGAGGTCGAGCGGAGCCTGCCCTCCGTGGTCGTCGCCGCGAAGGACGCGCACGGGCGAGAGCGCCTCGACGTGCGCGTGCTCGTGGACGGGCGTCCCCTCGCCGCGGCGCTCGACGGCAAGGCGCTGCCGGTCGACCCGGGTCCACGCACCTTCCGCTTCGAGCCCGCGGCGGGCCCCGCCGTCGAGGAGCGCGTGCTGATCCGCGAGGGCGAGAAGAACCGCCCGCTCACCGTGACCCTGGGCGCGCTTGCGGCCGGCGCCCCCACCTCCCCTCGCCCGCTCGCCCCGCGCGCCGCGCCCCCCGCGGAGCCCTCGGTCCCGGGGCTCGTGTGGGCCTCCGGCGCCGTCGGCGTCGCTGGCCTCGCGGTGTTCGCCGTCGCCGGCGCCCTCTCGCTGAGCGCCGAGGCCGACCTGCGCGCCACGTGCGCCCCGCGCTGCGCGGAGGACGAGGTGCGCGCCATCCGGGTCCAGCACGCCATCGCCGACGTCGGCCTCGGCGTGGGCGTCGTCGCGCTGGGCGCCGCGGCGTGGCTCTACATGACCCGGCCGGCCGCGGCGCAGCCCCTGAAGGCCGGCGCGACGGCACTCCGGCCGTTCATCGCCGGCAGCGCCGCGGGCGTCGCGGGGGCCTTCTGATGCGCGCGTCGGCCCGCGCCCGCGGCGGCGCCGCCGCCCTGGCGGTGGCCCTCCTCTCGGCGTGCTCGCTCGTGCGCCCGCTGCACGGCCTCACCTGCGAGCCCGGGGCCGGCAACGCCTCGTGCCTGTACGGCCAGCCCTGCGACGCCAGCGCCGACTGCACGACGGCCGCGTGCACCGAGGGCGTCTGCCAGTGCCCCGCCGGCATGGTGACGATCGAGAGCTCGTTCTGCGTCGATCGAACCGAGGTGTCGAACGCCGCCTACCGCGCCTTCCTCGCCACGCGGCCGGACGTCGCGGGGCAGGAGCCGTTCTGCGCGTTCAACGGCACCTTCGATTTCGACGACACCGAGCCCGACGCGCCCCCCGTGTGCACGGCGCGCCGCAAGGAGGACGAGCACCCCGCCACCTGCGTCGACTGGTGCGACGCGCGCGCCTTCTGCAAGAGCCAGGGCAAGCGCCTCTGCGGCGAGCGCCACGGCGGCCCGCTGCCGTTCCGCGGTGACATGGCGCAGGGCGAGTGGTTCGACGCGTGCAGCAAGCACGGCGCGCTCGCTCACTCCACCGGCGAGTTCGACGCTCTCCAGTGCAACGGCGACAGCACCGAGACGGTGCCGGTCGGCGACGACACCAGCCTGGCATGCGAGGGCGGCTATCTCGGCCTGCAGCACATGAGCGGAAACGTCCGCGAGTGGGAAGACGCGTGCTCCGACGACGTCGGCTCCGGCGACCTCTGCAGGACCCGGGGCGGGGCGTTCGACAGCGAGGGCACGCTCGAAGAGCTCCGGTGCGACGCGCGCGACGAGCGCGAGCGCGCCGACACCGATCACACGATCGGGTTCCGCTGCTGCAGCGGGTAGCGCCGCGACGACGCCGGCGGCCGCGGGCTCTTCCCTCGGCGACATCTTCCCTGACGTAGAAGGGGAACCCCGGAGGCGACCAGGGAACTTCCCCTGCCAGGAAGACGCCCATTGGCCCCTCGAGGGCGAGGCACCAAAGCGGCACGAAGTCTGCTCCGACGGGAACGATGCCCCCCTCCTCGCCTCTTCGAAGTCTCCGGAAAAGCTCTGGGATCGCGCTGGCCCTCGGCCTCGGCCGAGGAAACCGCGACCCTGGACGCGTGTCAGCGTGTGCCAAGGTCGGCCTTGGTCAGATCCCGACGTCGCAGGTACGCCGCTTCATCGCTCTCGCGTTGCCCTTCGTTCTCCTCGCGTGCGGGACGACGGGCGGACCGGCGGCGACTGCGGAGAACGCGTCCGGCGGAGATGCGTCGACCGGGGGCGCGGGCGCCGGTGGAACGGCGTCAGGTGGAGCAAATGGCGGTGCGGGTGGCGCAGCAAGCGGCGGCGCTGCGAGCGGCGGCGCGAACGGGAGCGGCGGAGCGCAGCCCGACCCCGATGGGGCCGGCGAGGAATTTCTCCTGAGCTTCCCGCGGCGCAACGCCTTTGGCCTCGGTCAACCGCTCGCAGCGACCCCAGATGGCTCGGTCGTCACGGTCGGAGCTCGAGCTCCCGCGGAGCTCCTCCCCGATTCGATCGGCGAACCCTTTCTCGCGGAGTACTCGGCGACCGGAGAAGTTCTCCACGCGCTCGCGCTGCCCGGAGCCGCTGAGCCAGAGTTGATGGCGATCGACGCGAAAGGCTCGATCTTCCTCGTCGGTCAGCTCTACATGGACATGACCTTCGGCGAGTTCACCCTCACGGCCGTCGAGGAAGGGTTTTATCTGGTCAAGGTGAACCCCGACTTTTCGATCGCCCTTGCGGTCGGGGTCACCCTCGAAGGCAGCTCTCCTCTGAGCACGATGGCGGTCGACGCGGACGGCGACGTCGTCGTTGGCCTCGGCGTGTACAACGACGACGCGTCCGTACAAAAACCTCGGATCATGAAGTTCTCCGGGTCGACCCTCGAAGAGATCTGGCGCACGACGTTCGAGCACGATATCAGCCAGGGATACACGATTGCCCTCACGTTCAATCGTGGCGGTGAGATCCTCGCCGGCGGCGCGTTCACTGGAAGACTCACGATCGGAGGGACAGAGCTCGAAAAGGCTGGAGGGCAGGACGATCCAGCCGTCTACAACGGCTGGCTCGCCTGGCTCGACCCGGAGAGCGGCGATCCCCTGCGCGCGCTCCGCTTTGGCGGGGCGAGCTTCGACTATGTGAAAGACCTGAAGTCGACCGCCTCTGGACGCCTCCTCCTCCTCGCCTCACAGACGTCGACATCGACCTTCCTCGATCACACGGACATCTTCGACGAGGAGAGATCGGAGTCGGTCCTCTATGATTTCGAGGACGGTGAGACAGTGCGCTGGGCGAGCCGGCTCGGCGGACCAGACTATTACGGCAACGCGCTGGCCCTGGGCGGCGATGGTCAAAGCTACGTGGCCGGTCGCTTCGGCTGGCTCGGCACGGAAGAAGATGCCAAAGGAGGGCGCCTCACGCGCTTCGCGGCAGACGGAACGAAGGGCGAGAGCGTCGAGTTCGCGACCGGTAACCCGAACGGCCTGACGCACGTCGCCGTCGATACGAAAGGCGGCGTTTGGGTCAGCGGGGCCTGGGAAACGGCCCTCGATTTTTCGGGAAAGCGCTACGCTCCGCCGACCGATGGCGGACAGTTCGTCCTCCGGAAGAAGGGATTCTAGACGAGACGGCTGCTCGGATATCCTGTTTACCCATGAAAGCCCGTTGATCCACCAGGAGCGCGGGGATGCAGGCACGATCCCGAAACAGGCGGAACCAGGCAGCCCGCGCATGAGCCGGACGATCCACCTCGCCATCACCCGGCGTGTCTGGAAGGAGCACGCCGAGGCGTTCGAGCGAGACCTGGCCGAGCTCGCGCGCCGGCTCGCGACCGGCGACTCCACCAGCATCCCCCCTCGCCGAAGCGCGCCGGCTCCCGGGCGCGGCGCCCATGCGCGCTCCCCGCGGCTCACCGCCTGATGTCGTACTTGTCCAGCTTGTAGAGCAGCGCGCGCCGCGAGATGCCGAGTCGCTTCGCCGCGCGCGTCTGGTTGTTCCCCTCGGCGGCGAGGGCGTCCTCGATGCTCCGCTTCTCCAGCTCGGCGAGGCGCGCCGGCATCGTCCCGTCGGCGGACGGCGGCGGCGCCCCCGTGCTCGCCGGGGGTGCGCCCGCGCCCGCGCTCGCGGGGGGCGCGGCGCCCTCGGCGCCCTCCACCACGGAGGCCGGAAGGTGCTCGACCTCGATGACGCCGCCCTCGGCCAGCACGACGGCGTGCTCCACCGCGTTGCGCAGCTCGCGCAGGTTGCCGGGCCACGCGTGCGCCTCGAGCGCCTGTGTCGCCGCGGGCGCGAAGCGCGGCGCCCGCTCCCCCATGCGCCCGGCGACCTGCTGCGCGAAGCGGTGCGCGAGCAGCGCGATCTCGGCACGCCGCTCGCGCAGCGGCGGGACGCGGAGGACGAACGTGCTGATGCGATAGTAGAGATCCTGCCGGAACCTCCCGGCCGCCACCTCGGCCTGGAGGTCCCTGTGCGTGGCGCACACGACGCGCACGTCGAGCTCGACCTCCTGCGTGCCGCCGATCCGCGCCACGCGCCGGCTCTCGAGCACGCGCAGGAGCTTGGCCTGCATGGCGAGGGGCAGCTCGCCGATCTCGTCGAGCAGCAGCGTGCCGCCCTGCGCCGCCTCGAAGTAGCCGATCTTGCGGCGATCCGCCCCGGTGAAGGCGGCCTTCTCGTGCCCGAAGAGCTCGCTCTCGAGCAGCGCCTCGGGCAGCGCCGCGCAGCTGAGCCTCACGAACGGGCCCCCGGCGCGCGGGCTTATGCGGTGGAGCTGCTCGGAGACGACCTCTTTCCCCGAACCCGTCTCGCCGAGCACGAGCACCGTCGTCTGCGCGCGCGCGAGGCGCTGCACCACCTGGAAGACCTTCACCATCGCCTCGTCCGCGACGACAAAGCCGGCGCCGGAGGGCGGGCCCTCCAGCGCCTCCGGTGCGGCCCCCAGCGGCGCCGCCTCGACGGGCGCCGCCGCCGCGATCGCGACGACGATCTCGGCCGGGCCGATGCGGATCACGTCGCCGCCGGCGAGGGCCCGCTCCGCCCCGCGCACGACGGCGCCGTTCACCGACGTGCCATTGCGGCTCCCGAGGTCGACGAGCGCGACGACCTGGCCCCGCCGCGCGACGCGCGCGTGGTTGCGCGAGACGCGGGCGTCGTCCACGCAGACCGTGCACTCCGGCGCGCGGCCGACCGCGACCACATCGCCGTCGGTGAGATCGATCACCCGCGCCGCGCCATCACCGGCGCGGACGATCAGGGAGGCCTGGCCCTGCGGCGTCCGCTCGCTGGGCGCGCTCTCCGCGGCGTCGAGCTCGGTCGCGACCTCGGCCGCGCTCGGCGGCGGCGCCGCGCTCGGCGGAGAAGCTGCCTGTCGACGAGGGTCTCGCTCCGCCATGCCGTTCGAGGGTTGCGCAAGTGTACGACGCTTGCGCAACCCGCAGCAACGGCAGCGCGCGCCGCCGCGCGGAAGACGCGGAGCGCGCGCTGGTCCCCGCCTTGCAGTGCCTCCGCGGCGCGCACGGACCGGCGCCTCTCTGGCGCGCGGTGACGCTGCGGGAGCCGCGATCGCCGGGAGCCGTCGCGGGCACCGGAGCGTCTGGAGGCGCATCGCGCCGACGTGCGCCTGGCTTCACGAACGACCAGCACGACAGGAGACGAGCATGACTTATCCCATCCGACCGGCGACCTCTCTCGCGATCCGCGGCCCCCTGCGCCATGCCCTCGTGAGCCTGGCCGCGGCGCTCGCCGCCGCCGGGTGCGGCGCGGATCCGGGCTCCGACGCGGAGATCGCCTCGGCGGCGAGCGGCGACGCGGTCACCGGCGCCCTCACGATGACCTGCTCCAGGCTGACGGTGAGCCGGGGCAGCATCGGCGCCGGGCAGACGGCCGCCGCGCTCGCGACGGCGGAGCTCACGGGCCAGCAGGACGTGTGGAGCAAGTACGTCGAGTTCGCGCCCGGCACGAGCGCGACGTGCGAGTACGCGCTCCCCAAGGGCACCTCGGCGACGCAGCTCGCGTCCCTCGCGCTGGGCGTGAATTACCGCGGCCCGGCGAGGTCGGCCATGCGCTGGACCTTCGAGGCGTGGGACGCGGTCGCCCGCGCCTGGGTCCCGGTCGGCGACAACGCGTTCGCGCGCGACTGGTCCTGGACGAGCGCGAGCCTGAGCCTGCCGGGATCGCTCGGGCGGTTCGTGGCGGGCGGGACCCTCAAGATCCGGTACGCGACGAGCAGCTCCGCCGACAGCTCGATGCTCGACAAGCTCGTCCTCACGGGCACGACCAGCGGCGGCTCCACTGGCGCCGGCACCGGCGGCTCCGGCGGCTCTGGCGGCGCCGACGGCAGCGGCGGCTCCGGCGGCTCCGGCGGCAGCGGCGGCTCCGGCGGCAGCGGCGGCGCCGGCGGCAGCGGCGGCACCGGCGGCTCCGGCGGCTCCGGCGGCGCCGACGGCAGCGGCGGCTCCGGCGGCGCCGGCGGCTCCGGCGGCTCCGGCGGCAGCGGCGGCTCCACTGGCACCGGCATCTGGGTCCCCGCGCCCGGGACGACGTGGCAATGGCAGCTCACGGGCACCATCGACACCAGCCTCGATGTCGCCATGTACGATATCGATCTCTTCGACGCCCCGCAGGCGAAGATCGACACGCTGCGCGCGGCCGGAAAGAAGGTGATCTGCTACTTCAGCGCGGGGAGCAGCGAGGACTGGCGCGACGACGCGTCGAAGTTCCCCGCCGCGGCGCTCGGCAACCCGCTCGACGGCTGGCCGGGCGAGCGGTGGCTCGACACCCGCAACGCCGGCGTGCGCGACGTCATGAAGGCTCGGCTGGACCTCGCGGTGCAGAAGCGCTGCGACGGCGTGGAGCCCGACAACGTCGACGGCTACACCAACGGCCCCGGCTTCCCGCTGACGGCGGCGACGCAGCTCGATTACAACCGCTTCCTGGCCGCCGAGGCGCACGCGCGCGGGCTGTCCATCGGGCTGAAGAACGATCTCGATCAGGTGAGAGACCTGGTGGGGAGCTTCGACTGGGCCCTGAACGAGGAGTGCCACGAATACGACGAGTGCGACATGCTCACCCCGTTCATCCGCGCCGGCAAGGCGGTGTTCCACGCGGAGTACGTCGACGCCTCGCAGGCGAACGCCGTCTGCGCCGCCACGAAGCCGCTCGGGCTCTCGACCTTGATCAAGAAGCTCGACCTCGACGCCTGGCGCGTCGCCTGCCCCTGATCCACGCGCCAGCGCCCGCCGGCGCAGGGGCGCCGGCCGCGCCCCCGCGGGCGCGCCCCTCGCCCGCTCAGCCCTTCACTCCGCCGCCACCTCGAAGGTCTGCGCTCCGGAGAAGCTCTGCTGCTCCGGCTGGTAGTACGGGTGCGCCTCGGCGCCGCCGTCCTCCGCCCGGACAGGCATGGTCGCTTGCAGCCGGTAAGCGAAGGTGGCCGCGCGCCCCGCAGGGATCTCCTTCACGTAGAGGATCAGCTGCTTGCCCGTGATCTCGAACCTCGAGAGCTGGCCCGCCGCGATGTACTCCTGGAGATCCTCGGTCAGGAGCTGGAAGCCGGGCGGCAGCCCCACGGTCACGAGGACCATGCTCTGCACCGAGTCCGTCTTGTTCTGGACGCTCAGCGACGCCGTCACGATGTCGTCCACGTACAGCTGGGTCTTGTCGTACATGACGCTGACCGCGAGCGGCCCGCCCGCGTCGCTCGGGACCGCGCTCCACGGCAGGTTGTGGCGGCCGACCAGGTTGTAGCTGAGCTTCCCCTCCCCCGAGAACGCGATCGTGACGTCGTGCGCTCCCGCGGTCGCGAGGTGCGTGAGGTCGACCGTCGTCATGACGTCGGACTGTTCCTCCGACAGGAGGACCGCGCCCGCCGACGCGCCGTCGACCGCGACGGTCACCCTCCCCGTGGCGCCCTCCGTGCCCTTGCTCGCGGCGAGGAGCAGGGTGCGCAGGCTCCAGATCGTCGCCTGGGTGGAGCCGAAGTTGCCGTTCGGGTCCTTCGACTGGGTCAGGAACTTCACGCCGCCGTCGGCGCTCGACCGGTGGGCGCCCGCGGAGAGCAGCGCGTGGACCGCGAGCGCGGTGGTCGTGACCCTGGCGTCGTTCCCGGACTCGTAGAACGAGGTCTGCGTGCCACCGTCATCCCAGTAAAATGCGTCTCCTTCCGCAGACTTGCGCTGGTCCAGCGCGTCGAGCACGCCGTCGGTCAGCGCGCCGGAGGGGTCGGCCACGGCGAGCGCGTTGGCCGCGATCGCCAGCGTGTACAGGTCGTCGGTCGCCGGCTTCAGCGAGCGGCCCAGGTAGGCGAGCCCCGTCCCGATCTCGGGCCCGGTGTACCCCGCGCTCGCGAGCGCCCAGAGCACGAAGGCGCTGTTGCGGAGCGTGCCCGTGTGGAAGCTGAAGAACTCGGTCTGGTCGCCTTCCCACGTGCCGTCCGCCTTCTGCTGCCCGGCGAGCCAGGCGACGGTCCGGGCGAGCATCGCCTCGTCCACGGTGTGGACCTTGATCATGTCGGCGAACTCCATGACGCCGAACGCGGTGACCGACAGGTACGGATGCCCGTCCTGCTCGCCGAACCACGAGAAGCCGCCGCCCGGGTGCTCGAACGTGAGCAATCGCTGGTACCCCGCCGAGATCAGCGACTCCGCCTTCATCTGGATCTCCGGGGTGATCTGGCCTGTCTGCTTCATGTACTGCGTGACGAGCACGTTGGGCCAGGTCGTCGAGGTGGTCTGCTCGAAGCAGCCATTCGGGATCTGGAGCATGCTGTCCATGCCGCTCACGACCTGCGACAGGAACGCGGGGTAGATCTCGAGATAGAGCTGGTTCGAGCCGGGGACCGCGTCCGCAGGGAACGACAGCGCGTGCTCGGCGCTGCCCGACGCGAGCATGCCAGACGCGCTCTCTGCGAAGGGCTTCCCGTCCGGGACCACGCGCACGGTGCGGGCCACCGCGTCGGCGCCCGCGCTGCCCCGCGCGGTGACCGTGAGCGAGTTGACGCCCACCGTGTTCACCTTCACCGGGAACCGGACGCCGCGCACCTCGCCCGCCGCGAGGGACACCTGCTTCGACGTCACGTCGAGCGGGGTGTACCAGCTCCCCGGCTCGAGGGTGAGATCGACCGTCTGCGGCGTCTCCAGGTAGTTGTAGACGGCGATCGGGAACTCGACCTCGTCGCCGCGCGTGAGCGTCGCCGGGAAGCTCACGTCGACGAAGAAGTCCTGGAACACCTTGAAGCCGCTCTGGATGCCGCCGAGCTTGCCGTCCGTGGAGTTCGCCAGCGCCGAGAGCCGCCACTCGGTGATGCTGTCCGCGAGCGGGATGCTCAGGGTGGCCGTGCCGTCGGGGCTCGTGATCACGCTCGGGTTGACGTAGAGGGTCTCCGGGAACTCGCGCCGGACGCGCGGCCCGCCCCCGTCGTCGCCGCCGGGCTCCGCGCTCGGATCCCCGGCCGAGCCGCCGCCCGCTCCGGTTCCCCCGGTCGCGCCGCCGTTGACCCAGCCGCCGTCCGCGTCGCCGGGGATGCCCCCTTCTGCCCAGTCCTGCGTGGGCACCTGGACCCCGAGATCGCTGAACGAGAACGCGAACGTCGCGTCGTCCTGGCTCTGCGCCACCTCGTCGGGCCCCGACGATTGCAGCGTGAACCCGCTCCAGCTGGAGGCCACCCGGTACGCGTTGCCCCACACGTCGAAGGCGCGCAGGCGCTCGGCGACCCGATTCCCGAGCAGCTCGACGTACACGCCCTGCCCGTTGCAGCTGAACTGGGTGGCGTCGCAGCCGAGCGCCTTCAGCTCCCGCGCGGCGGCCGCGGCGGCCTCCGCGAGCCAGGGCTTCATCACGCCCTTCTGGCGCTCGTAGAACGGCGCGAGCTCCGCCGGCACCTTCGCCAGCACGGCGGGCCACGTGCGCGCCTGGAGGCCGGTGAGCGACGTGCCGGCGAGCGCGGCGAGCGAGGCCTGGGTCTTCACCTGCGCGGCCTCGGCCTGCTCGGGGTCCTCGCTCGCTGTCGCGTTGAACAGCAGGTCCTGGAGGTTCGCGGCCGGGCCGTGGATCTCGTAGCTCGGCTTCGCGAACTCGTCCTCCAGCTCGAAGTAGGTGCGGAGCAGCCCCGGCTGGGCGTCGACGAGCGCGAAGACCGCCTGATCGACCACCTGGACGCCGAGCGCGGCGACCTTCGGGTTCCCCGCGTCGTCCTTGACCGACAGCCGCAGCGTCGCCGTCTCCCCCGGCGCATACAGGGGCTTGTCGGCCTCGACCTCGACGCTCAGCGCGGAGTCGCCCCGCGCGAACACGGTGCGGCCGGAGCGGACCAGGTTGCCATCGTCGTCGACGAGGTAGGCCTCGACCCGGTTGCTGCCGAGCAATCCGGCGTCGACAGGCATGCTGAAACGGGCGCGCCCGCCCTCGAGCTCGAGAGAGCGCATGTCCACGGCCTGACCGTCGTTCAGCCAGTCGACGTAGACGCTGCCGGCCTCCTCGCTCGACTCGATGGTGACCTCGACCGTCTCGCCGGTCTCGTAGACGGCCCGGTCGGTGCGCACGAGCAGGTGCTCGCCGCCCGTCTGCGTGGCGAACGAGAACCTCCGCGTGACCGCCCGCGCCCCCACCGTCGCCCGCACCTCGAACGCGCCGTCCGCCGTGCCGACCGGCGGGGTGAAGCTCACCGCGGCCTGGCCGAAGGCGTCGGTGCGCGCGGTGAGCTGCGCGCCGTCCGGCGCCGTGATGACCGCCTCCGTGTCGGCGAGCGGCGCCCCGAGCGGGTCGGTGACGAAGAGAAGAAGGGTGTTGGGGATCCCCGGGACGAGCTCGCGCGCCTCGGGCACGAGCACGATCGAGGCCGCGTCGGCGGCGACCTTGACCGGGATCGCCTTCGTGACCTCCTGCCCCGCCGTGTCCGCGACGGTGACGGTGAGCGTCACGGCCGCGTCGCCCTGCTCCAGCGGCAGGCCCGCGAGGCTCGGCGGAAGCGTCAGGCTGAACCCGTAATGGCCCTCGGCGTCGAGCTCGCCCACGATGCGCTGGAACGTCGTCTGACCGACGTCCAGCGACGCCGCCTCGATGGTCACGCTGCCGCCGGCGACGTTCTTGCCGAAGAAATAGCGCGCGTCGATGGTGCCGGTCAGCGTGTCACCCGCGGTGTACCACGGCCTGTCGGTCCTCACGGCGACCTCGAACTTGGGCAGCGCGTACTGCCCCACGGTCACGACCTTCTCCGTCGTGGTCTCCCCGCTCACGAGGCGCACCTTGAACTCGCCGGTGTTCACGATGGAGCCGATCCGGAACGTCGTCGCGGCGACGCCGTAGGCGTCGGTCTCGATGGGCTTCTTGAAGATCTTGTTGCCCTTGCCGTCCTCCACCTCGAACGTGATCGCCTCGCGGACGAGCGGCGCGTTGTTCCCCCGCTCGAGCGCGAGCGCGCGCAGGTGGATCGTCTGGCCGGGCTTGTAGAGCGGCTTGTCGGTGGTGAGGAGCAGCTTCGGGCCGGGGCCCTCGACGGTGATGTTCGCCGTGAGGGCCGCGTTGACGCCGAAGCCGAGCGCCTGCGCGGAGACGGGGTGCGCGCCGAGCGCGCCGGGCTCCACCTCGAACACCGCGGCGCCGAGCGCGTCGGTCGTCCCGCGGAGCGGCCGCGCCCCCTCGCCCACCGCGAGCTCGACGTCCACGTTGGGCACCGGCTGATGGGAGAAAGCATCGGTCGCGCGCACGCGGTAGCTCGCGGTGCGCCCGCGCACCACGCGCGCCGGCCCCTCGAGCTGCACGTCGTAGGGCGGGATGACGCGCAGGAGGCTCCGCGTGACGAGCAGCCCCTCCTCCGACCCGTCGTCGACACGGACGAGGTACCGCGCGAGGCCCGGCTGCGCGCTCACGGCCGGCGCCGGAAGGCGCGCCTCCGCGGTCGTCGCCGTCTGGCCCGCGATCTCCAGGTCGACCTCGGTCGTGCCTTGTTCCCTGTCCGCGTCGAGATCGACGAGCGTGACGCGCAGGTGGCCGCTCGTCGCGCCGGCGGTCAGGTTGCGCACCGGGATCTGGAGGCGCAGATCGCTCCCGTCGATCACGCCCAGCAGCCGCGCTTCGTCGATCTCGAGCGTGCCGTTCCGCGGTTGATCCGGGCGACCAAGCGTCGTTGGCGGGGCCTCGTCGGAGGAGCACCCCGCCGCGAACGCGCTCGCCAGCGCCAGCGCGGCGAGCAGGTGGGGAGAGCTCCAGCGTCGGCGGAGAGCATCGAAGCGTACACGCATAAGTCCAAATCCTCCCGAGCGGCGCTGGCACATCCCCAGCGACCGGCGCGGAAGCTGCATACGACGTACCAAGATGTACCACCGCCATCGAGCAGCAAATCCGCGGGAATAGACGCGGACCACGCGCGGAATGTGCGCCACCTTGTGCCAAGGTTCTGGCCGATCCGCGCCTCCACCGCGTGCGGGTATCCGTTCACTTGGGGGGATCGCGACGCCTCTGTGACTCGATGACTCGATCACTCGATGACTCGATGACTCGATGACTCGACGAGCCGAGGACCGCCGCCCCCCCGCGATGGCGAGGCCGCGTGGCGTGCCCGGCCCATGGGATGGGGTCGACCGGTCACGAGGGTCCGCGCCGTGCTCCCCTGGACATCGGGATCGGACCGTCTCAGGTTCTCGCGCGAGCGCAAGGCGCTTCGCCGCCGAGGAGGGGATCATGCAGATCGACTTCGAGATGCCCGTGATGGCCGACGGCGGCCTCGATGCGGGCGTGCTCGACCGCGTCCTGGTCGACCGGGAGCGGGGCGTGCTGACCCACGTGGTGCTCCGTTCTCCGCTGGCGAGCGAGGAGCTGCTGATCTCGATGGATCTCGTGCAGGGCACGGCGGACGGGCACCTCCGCTTACGGCCCGGCCGGGACGAGCTCCTGGCGCTGCCTCGGTACTACGAGGGGCGGACGACGGCGCAGCCGCCGGGGCGCGTCGATACCTCGCTCGTGCCGCAGCCGCCCGAGCGGAGGCAGGAGCTGGAGGAGGCGCTCGGGGTCACGGACGATACGGTCGAGCTCGGCCCCGACACGCGGGTGATGACCGCCGACGAGGCCGAGGCGCAGCTCGTGGGCATCGGCGCGAACGATCCTGGCAACGACATCTCGCGGATCCGCGTGCGCGGCCCCGCAGGCGCCGAGGCCGACTTCCCCGCGTCCTGGATCGACGTGATGCGCGAGGACGTGGTGGCGCTGAAGGTGACCCGGGACGATATCTTGCGCTCTCGTCCGGCGCCCAGACGCCGGGACGGAAACCTCGCGAGCCTCGAGGGGCTCTCGGGCATGGGCGGACGCGACGGCGACACGCCCGAGGAGGTGTTCGGAGCGAATTTCGTCGATGAGCTGCGCGGCAAGGGCGGTATGCTCCTCCGCGTGCCCGGCGCCGGCAGCCCCGCCGAGGCCGAGAGCAACCGCGTGGCGGCGCCGGTGGTGGAGGAGGGCCCGGAGCGGCGGTCCTCCTCGCGATGAGCCCGTGAGCCAGGCACGGCGGCTCTCCGGAGAGATGGAGTTTCCGAGAGGTGGAGTTGAGATCGTCGCCCCGCCGGAAACTTGACACCGATGCTCGCGCGTGCTCGTCTCCGCCCCAGGATGGACCCTCACCACATTCCGCCGAGCCCGGGCACGCGCACGGCCAGCGTCCTCGATCCGACCGCGGTGGCGGAGACGTTCCGCAGCGAGATCCGGGCGGAGCTCGCGGCGCTGCCCGAGCCGCTGGTCCTGGTCGGTGTGCTCGCGGCGGATCACGGGCCGTCGTACACGTACGCGGAGTACACGCGCAAGGCGTGCGAGGACGTGGGGGTCCGCTTCGAGATCCGCCACGCGACGCGGCTCGACGCCGAGGAGGCCATCCGCGCGGCGAACGAGGACGCGCGCGTGCATGGGATGATGGTGTATTACCCGATCTTCGGCACGGAGCAGGACGTGTACTTGCGGGACAGCGTCGATCCCGCGAAGGACATCGAGGGGCTCCACACGTTCTGGGCACGTTGCCTGTACCAGAACCAGCGCTTCCTGGACGAGGCGAAGACCAGGAAGGCGATCCTGCCGTGCACGCCGCTGGCCATCCTCAAGCTGGTCGAGGCGGCCGGCTTCTTCGATGAGGGGGAGCGGCCGCTCGAGGGCCGGCGCGTGTGCATCTTCAACCGGAGCGAGGTCGTCGGGAGGCCGCTCGCGAGCATGATGGCGCACGACGGAGCCCACGTGACCTCGTTCGACATCGATGGACCGTTGCTCTTCGTGCCCAGCTCCTCGGGCGACATGCACGAGGTGCGCGAGACGACGGTGGACCGGGCCACCGCGCTGCGGCAGGCCGACATCGTGGTGACCGGCGTGCCCTCGCGGAGCTTCCCGGTCGTGCAGGGCGCCGAGATCCGCGAGGGCGCCCTCTGCATCAACTTCTCCACCTTCAAGAACTTCAGCGACGATATCCAGAGCAAAGCGAGCGTGTTCGTGCCCCGCGTCGGCCCCATGACGGTGACGATGGCGATCCGAAACAGCCTGCGGCTCTACAAGAACACCCACCCGGGCGGGTGAGCTCGCTCGCAGCGGCGCGCGCGAGCGCACGGGCTCCTCGCTGCGCGGCGGCCGGTCACATGTGGTCGGTGGGATCGTCCCGAGGGATCCGGGGCCTCGGGGGCAGCGGCGCCCGTTTTCTGGCGGACGACGACGGCGCCGGCGGCACGGGCGCGGGCGCGCTGGTCTGCGCCTCGGAGGCCGAAGGCGCGCCCGGCGCGGCCGTCGCGCTGTGGGAGGGCGGCGGCGGAGGCTCCGTTGACGCGGTAGACGGCGCGGCGGCGGACAGCGCGGACGCGGCGGCAGGTGAGGCCGCCGGGTCGGGCTGCGACGTCGGTTCGCCGCCCGGCGCGGGGGCGCGAAGGACCGCATAGGTGACGAGCCCCAGGGCGAGCGCGGCGGCGCCCAGGGCCAGCGAGATCCTGGCGCGGCGGCCGTCGGCGTTCGTCGGGGCGAGGGTACTTCCGGCCGACGTCAACGTGCTGACGGCCTCCTGGAACGCCGGCGCAGCGCCCTCCGAGGCGCCGCGGCTCGGAGAGCCGTGGAAGGGGGGCCCTGCTTCGTTTCGCAGCGTCGGCAAGGACGCGCTGGAGGCGGCGCCCATCGTGCCGGGGCTCGGTTCCATCATTCCAGGGCTCGCCGCATCTGGACGCGCCCCGATCGCATCTGGACGCGCCCCGATCGCATCTGGACGCGCCCCGATCGCATCTGGACGCGTCCCGATCGCATCTGGACGCGTCCCGATCGCATCTGGACGCGTCCCGATCGCATCTGGACGCGCCCCGATCGCATCTGGGCTCGCGGCCATCGTGCCGCCGCGGACGACGAGCAGCGGAGACGCACGCTCCTCGGGAGCCGACGGCTGGAGAGGTCGGGGCTCCGACCCCGCCGCGGAGGCCGCCGCGCCGAACGCCTCGGCGAGCTCGCTCGCGCCCTGGAACCGATGCGCCGGGTCGCGCGCGAGCGCCCGCGAGAAGAACCCATCCACGGCGGGCCCGAGCTCCGGCACGACGCTCGATGCGAGGGGGACGTCCTCTGTGCAGATCGCCACGAACACCTCGCCGATCTCCTCGCCCGGCAACGGGAGTCGGCCGGTGAGGCAGCGATAGGCGATCACGCCGACGGACCAGAGATCGCTGCGCCAGTCGAGGGTCTTGCTGCGGCGCACCTGCTCGGGGCTCATGTAGTAGGGCGAGCCGACGAGCGTGCCTGTCTTCGTCTCGTTGCCGGCCAGCAGCGTGCCCTGGGCCTTGGCGATCCCGAAGTCGAGGACCTTCACGAGCTCGTCCTCGTCCTGCCGCGAGAGAAAGAGGTTCGCGGGCTTGAGGTCGCGGTGGACGATCCCCATCTCGTGCGCGCGGCGCAGGGCCTTGCACACCTGCGTGACGATGCCGAGCGTGGCCGCCGTGGAGAGGCGCCCCTCCCGCGCGAGCCGCGTCTCCAGATCCTCGCCGTCGAGGAGCTCCATCACGAGGAAAGGCGTGTCGCCCTCGAGCCCATAATCGTGCACGTGCACGACGTTCGGTATCTTGAGCTGCGCCGCGGCCCTCGCCTCGCGCTCGAAGCGCGCCCGCGCGGTGGACGAGGCAGCGTACTCGGGCGCCATGAGCTTGACCGCGACCGTGGCGTCGAGCTGGAGGTGCCGGGCCACCCAGATCGAGCCCATCCCGCCCCGCGCGAGCACCCGCTCGAGGCGGTATCTTCCGGCGACGACGCTGCCTTCTGCGAGCGAATTCATGAGCCTCGGCCTCTCGCTGGGGACGCGCACCCCAGGCGCTCGGAGTCGAGCAGCCGGGGCGCCTCGCGCCCAACGAAGCAAACGACGGAGCCCACCGCAACAGGATCCGACCCGGGCCGCGCGCCGCGTCCTTTCGCCTCGACCGGATCGCCGCGCTCGCGGCGCCGCGCGCCGCCTACTTGCGCCTCGGCCGTGTCGCCGAGCTCGCGGCGTCGCGCGCCGCCGTCGCAGGGGCGCCTCGCCCGGCGCCCTGCGGCGCGCGCAGATCGCTCGCGCGCGCCCGCCGCGCGGGAGGGCTGCCCTGCGACGTCAGCGTCTCCAGGGCGACGCGCAGCTCGGCGCGCACGTGCGGGCCGAGGAGCTTCTCCGCCATGGCGCTCAGGCGTCCTGCGAACGCGGCCATGATGCAGCCCGCGCGCTGGTCGTCGCGCTCCGGGGCCCCCGAGCGCCGGTAGTGCCGCGCGTAGTCGCCCGTGATCGCCCCGAGATCGCCGCCGACGTGGACCGCCTGCCGCATGAAGAGCCGCGCCGCGCGCTCGTTGGTGATCTGCGGCATCTGCGCCAGGGTCAGGGCCACCTCGGTCCTGCCCACGGCGAGCAGCATGGAGACCACCCGCTGGCGCGCGAGCTCGACGAGCCGCGGCGCGAGGGTGTGCTCGTCGAAGACGTGGACGTTCGCCGGCACGAGCGCGTCGCCTTCCGTGCCGAGCTCGCTCAGGAACGCGTTCAGCACCGGCGAGCGCGTCGGCGCGGCGTGCGCGTACTCCCGCGCGCCGCCCGCGTTCGACCTGCCGCCCGGCGGCGACGGGAGCGGGCCGGCGGCGGGCTTCGCGCGCGGCCCGGGTCGCGCTGACCGCACCCCTCGTGACCGCTCGAAGTGCCGCTCCGCGCTCCCCGCGCGCTCGTTCTCCGCGGCAGCGTCCGTCGCGCCGAGCAGCGCGGCCAGGCCCGCCGCGTGGGCGGCGGTGACGTGCGGAGGAGGTTGTTTGCTGGACATTCGAGCAGATCCTCTCGCTTCGAGAGCTGCTCGAGCGCTTATCACGCCGCACGAACGGTTGTACAGCGCTGAACGCCGGTTCCCGACGGGCGCACGCGGCCATGGGGTCGTGGCGAGGCGGCGCCCCCTTGCGCGCGGCCGGCGACGCGCGCCTCAGCCTCAGGGCTCGCTCAGCACCGCCGCGAGCGTCGGCGCGGTGAGCACGCGCTCGGACCATCGATCGAGCACCGCGATGTCGGCGGCGTTGACCCGCGCCACGGCGTCGTCGGGCAGCGCGCCGAACCGCGCGCCGAGCACTTTCAGCAGCATGTGGCGGCGCCCTTCCCGCAACCCCTCCCGCAACCCCTGCTGTCTGCCGCGCTCCATCAGTTGATCGGCTGCCGACACGATCTCCTCCTTCCAGGGCTCTCCCGCCGCGGCCAGGAGCCGCTGCAGGACCTCGTCCGCCTCGTCGCGCTCGTTCGTCGCCAGAATGTACCGCCATATCGCCCGCAGCGCCTCCACCCCGTTCGGCGCGCGCCGCACCTCGTTCACCAGGTCGAGCCACTTCCCCAGCTGCCGGAGCAGCTCGTCCGGCTCCCGCCCGTGCCGCAGGCACCACAGCACCAGCCGCGAGAACGCGCTCATCGCCCGCGCCTTCAGCGCCTCGTCTCCCTCCTGGCTGATGTCGTCCAGCACGAACCGGAACCGCGGCACATGGTCGGCCATCACGGCCCGCGCGCCCTCGTCGAGCTCGAGCAGGTCCTCGAAGGACGTCGCCGCGGTCCATCCCGTCTCGCTGTGGTGCAGCACCACCGGCAAGATCGCCGGCAGGAGCTTCGACCCCGGGTGCTCCGCCAGGTGGTGCTCCCAGATCCGCACCATATACCGGAGGAGCCGGAACGCCATCAGCGGCTCCACCGTGCTCTGGTGCTCGCACAGGAGATACAGGAGCACGCGGGCTTCGCCCATCGACGCCGAGAAGAGCAGATCGCTCTGTCGCTCTTTCAACGCCTCATCCACGAAGCTCCCGGGGCGAAGCCGCAGCGCCGCGAAGTCGATCCGCGCCGAGAGGGCGGGCGGCAGCGCTTGCCTCAGCTCACCCGCCGCGTGCTCGACCTGGGAAAAGGCTGCCTTGAACAGCGCATCATGCGCGTTGATCTGCATGGGTCGGGCAGCACCATGCCTCATGCGCGCGTCACAGACACCATTTCTTCGACAAGCTCTTTTGCGAATGAATCAGAACGGCTCTCCGTAATCCATGCTCGCGCGACGCACCGTCCTTCGTGAGCATCCTGTCGCACACGACCTCGATCGACTTGTCGATCTCGGCGACGGAGAGCCGGGCCACCAGCGAGCGGACCGGCGCGCTGCTACGGCGCGAACGTGGCCTCGCAGACGAACCTGAACATCCACGCGCCCGGCGGCTGCCAGAGGAGCGAGGCCACGGGGAGCGGGCCGACGGCAAGGACCTCCATCAAGCCGAGATGCCAATTTTACGTACAGGACAGCAATTCCCGGGACGCTGCGAGCTTCCAGCGGCGTGGGCGGGGCCGCCCTCCCGACGGTTGAAGATTGTTCAATGAAAACTTAGTCTTGCCGCCCTTCGGCGGGCAGGACGGCGCGGAGCGCGGCGGAGGAGGCGGCCGGCAAGGAGTGGGTTCCATGACCTCGACCTCGCACAAGTGGCAGTTCTGGATCGATCGCGGAGGCACGTTCACGGACGTCGTGGCCAAACGGCCGGACGGCTCGCTCACCACCGCCAAGCTCCTGTCGGAGAACCCCGAGCAGTACGCCGACGCGGCGGTCGAGGGGATCCGCCGCCTGCTCGGCCTCGCGCCCGGTCAGGTCATCTCTCCCGCCGAGGTCGAGTGCGTGAAGATGGGCACCACGGTCGCCACGAACGCGCTGCTCGAGCGCAAGGGGGACCGCACCGTGCTGGTCACCACGCGCGGCTTCCGCGACGCGCTGCGCATCGGCTACCAGAACCGCCCTCGCCTGTTCGATCGCCACATCGCGCTGCACGACCTGCTCTACGAGCGCGTGGTCGAGGCCCGCGAGCGCGTCGGCGCGCGCGGCGAGGTGGTCCAGCCGCTCGACGGCGAGGCGCTGCGCGGCCCGCTCTCGGAGGCGTTCGAGGCCGGGATCCGCGCCTGCGCGATCGTCTTCATGCATGGCTACCGGTTCGCCGCGCACGAGCGGCGGGCGGCCGAGATCGCGCGCGAGGTCGGGTTCACCCAGGTCTCCGCGTCGCACGAGGTGAGCCCGCTGATGAAGCTCGTCTCGCGCGGCGACACCACGGTGGTCGACGCGTACCTGTCGCCCATCCTGCGCCGCTACGTCGAGCAGGTGGCCGGCCAGATGCCCGGCGTGCCGCTCTACTTCATGCAGTCGAGCGGCGGGCTGACGCTGGCCGGCCGCTTCCAGGGCAAGGACGCGATCCTGAGCGGCCCGGCGGGCGGCATCGTCGGCATGGTGCGCGCCGCGCTCGCGGGCGGGCACGAGAAGGTGATCGGCTTCGACATGGGCGGCACCTCGACCGACGTGTCGCACTACGCCGGCGAGCTCGAGCGCGCCTTCGAGACGCAGGTGGCCGGCGTCCGGATGCGCGCGCCGATGATGAGCATCCACACCGTGGCCGCGGGGGGCGGCTCGCTCCTCGGCTTCGACGGCGCGCGGCTGCGCGTGGGGCCGGAGTCGGCCGGCGCGAGCCCGGGGCCCGCGTGCTACCGCCGCGGCGGGCGGCTGGCCGTCACCGACGCGAACGTGATGCTCGGCAAGATCCAGCCGGAGTTCTTCCCGCACGTGTTCGGCCCGGGCGCCGACGCGCCGCTCGACCGCGAGGTCGTCGAGCAGCGCTTCCGGGCCATGGCGGCCGACGTGCAGCGCGACACGTCGCGCCCGATCACGCCGGAGCAGCTGGCCGAGGGCTTCCTGCAGATCGCCGTCGCGAACATGGCCAACGCGGTGAAGAAGATCTCGGTCGCCCGCGGCCACGACGTCACCCAGTACACCCTGCAATGCTTCGGCGGCGCCGGCGGCCAGCACGCCTGCGCGGTGGCCGACGCGCTCGGCATGCGCCGCGTCTTCGTCCACCCGCTCGCGGGGGTCCTGTCCGCCTACGGCATGGGCCTCTCGGACCAGAGCGCGATCCGCGAGGCGGCCGTGGAGCGGCGGCTCGACGAGGCGGGGCTCTCCGATGCGCGCGAGGCGCTCGCGCGCATCGGCCGCGACGCGGAGGCCGAGCTCGTGGGGCAAGGGTTCTCGCCGGAGCGGGTGCGGCTCGTCCGGCGCGTCCACGTGCGCTACGAGGGCACCGACACCGCCCTCGTCGTGCCCGACGGCGACGCGGAGGCGATCCGCGCCGCGTTCGACGCGGCCTACCGCAGGCGGTTCGCCTTCCTGATGCCGGACAAGGCGCTCGTCCTGGAGAGCGTCTCCGTGGAGGCGATCGGGCCGGGCGAGGCCGCCGACGAGCGGCCCGCGGAGGCGCGCCCGCACCGCCCCGAGGCCGACGCCCGGGCGCGGATGTACGCCGAGGGCGCGTTCCACGACGCGGCGCTGTACCGGCGCGAGCGGCTCGGGCGCGGCGCGGTGATCGACGGGCCGGCCATCGTCGCCGAGGCCAACGCGACGACCGTTGTCGAGCCGGGATGGCGGGCGGAGATCACCGCGCTCGGCCACATGGTGCTCACCCGGGTGGCGCCGCGCCCGGAGCGGCGCGCGGTGGGCACCGAGGTCGACCCGGTGATGCTGGAGGTGTTCAACAACCTGTTCATGAACATCGCCGAGCAGATGGGCCTGCGGCTCCAGAACACCGCCCACTCGGTCAACATCAAGGAGCGGCTCGACTTCTCGTGCGCGCTGTTCGACGCGGAGGGCAGCCTGATCGCGAACGCGCCGCACATGCCGGTGCACCTCGGCTCGATGGGCGAGTCGATCAAGACCGTGATCGCGCGCAACCCCGGGATGAAGCCGGGGGACGTCTACGCGCTCAACGATCCGTACCGCGGCGGCACCCACCTGCCGGACGTGACGGTGGTCACGCCGGTGTGGGACGAGGCGGGCGCTCGCGTGCTGTTCTACGTGGCGTCGCGCGGCCATCACGCGGACATCGGCGGCGTCACGCCGGGCTCGATGCCGCCGTTCTCCAGGGCGATCGAGGAGGAGGGCGTCCTGCTCGACAACGTGAAGCTGGTCGAGGCCGGGCGGCTCCGCGAGGCGGAGCTCCTGGCGCTGCTCGGCGGAGGGCCGTACCCGGCGCGCAACCCGCAGCAGAACCTGGCCGACCTGCGCGCGCAGATCGCGGCGAACGAGAAGGGCGCGCAGGAGCTCGCCGCGATGGTGGCGCAGTTCGGCCTCCCGACGGTGCAGGCCTACATGAAGCACGTGCAGGACAACGCCGAGGAGAGCGTGCGCCTCGCGATCGCGCGGCTCGACCCGGCGCTCCTGCACGACGGGCGCTTCTCGCTGCCGCTCGACAACGGCGCGACGATCGAGGTGGCCCTCCGGATCGACAGGGAGCGCCGCGCCGCGGTCGTGGACTTCACCGGCACGTCCGGGCAGACGGAGAACAACTTCAACGCGCCCCGCGCTGTGACGATGGCCGCCGTGCTCTACGTCTTCCGCACGCTCGTGGACGACGACATCCCGCTCAACGCGGGCTGCCTGAAGCCGATCGAGGTCGTGATCCCCGAGGGCTCGATGCTGAGCCCGCGCCCGCCGGCCGCGGTGGTGGCGGGCAACGTCGAGGTGTCGACCTGCGTCACGAACGCGCTGTACGGGGCGCTCGGCGTGCTCGCGAGCAGCCAGCCGACGATGAACAACTTCACGTTCGGCAACGAGCGGCTCCAGTACTACGAGACGATCTCGGGCGGCTCGGGGGCGGGCATCGAGATCGGCGGGAGCGGCCGCGGTGGCACGCGCGCCGGGCGCGGCTTCGCGGGGACGAGCGTCGTGCAGACGCACATGACGAACTCGCGCCTGACGGATCCGGAGGTGCTGGAGCATCGGTTCCCTGTGCGGCTGGATCGCTACGAGATCCGCGAGGGCTCCGGCGGGGCCGGGCGTTTTCCGGGCGGGAACGGCGGCACGCGCGCCGTGCGCTTCCTGGAGCCGATGACGGCGTCGATCCTGTCGAACGGGCGCTCGACGGCCGCGTTCGGCCTGGCGGGCGGGCAGGCGGGCGCGCCAGGGCGCAACCTGGTGGTGCGCGCGGACGGCTCGGTCGAGGTGCTGGGGCACATCGGATCGGTCGAGATGGGGAGCGGCGATGTGTTCGTGATCGAGACGCCAGGGGGCGGCGGGTACGGGGCGCCGGTGCCCGCGTGAGGGCGCGTTCCTGAAGCATCCCCTCGAATTTTTCGGGAAGATTCACAGGGAGACGGGGAGACGGGGAGTAAAATCCCACCATCTTCCCGTGAATCTTCCACGTTAAAAATGCCAATAAAATGAGGGGATTTGTCAGGCGCGTTCCGCTGAGATAGCAGGCGTCCTGCTCCCCTGCCCGCTCACCCGCTCATCCAGGAGTCGGCGCCTTGGCAGCGGGTCCGGGCGATAGCTTGCACGTGGCCTCCCAGAGACCATTGAGGTACACGAGGCCCAGCGCGCGATCATAAAGCCCATAGCCCGGCTTGCCGGTCTCGCCCCAGATCATGCGGCCGTGATCCGGGCGCACATAGCCGTCGAAGCCGACGTCATGGTACGCCTTCACGATGGCGGCCATGTCGAGCGAGCCCTCACAGGACAGGTGGGCGGATTCGAAGAAGGTGCCGTCCTCCTGGACCGCCACGTTGCGCAGGTGCCCGAAGGGAATGCGGCCCATGCCGCCGAACTCGCGCACCAGCGACACGATGTTGTTGCACAGATCGGCGCCCAGCGAGCCGGAGCACAGCGTGATGCCGTTGGCCGGAGAATCGACGGTCTTCACGAGGCGCATCAGGTCGTCGCGGTTCTTGACGATGCGCGGCAGGCCGAAGATCGGCCGGGGCGGGTCGTCCGGGTGCATGGCCATCCGGACGCCGACCTCCTCGGCGACCGGGATGACGCGCCGGAGGAAGTGCGTGAGGTGCTCCCATAGCGCGTCTTCGCCGACGTTCCTGTACTCGTCGAGGACGGCGCGGAGCTGCTCCGGCTTGTAGCTCGAGTCCCAGCCGGGCAGCGAGATGCCTTGTTCCGGGTCGATCTCGGCCACCGCCGTGGCGTCGAAGGCCAGCGTCAGCGAGCCGTCGGGCAGCTCCCTGGCCATCTCGGTGCGGGTCCAGTCGAAGACCGGCATGAAATTGTAGCAGATCACCTTCACGCCGGCGGCCGCGCAGCTGCGGATGTTCTGGCAGAAATTGTCGATCAGCCGCGCGCGGGTCGGCTTGCCGAGCTTGATGTCCTCGTGCACCGGCACGCTCTCCACCACCTCGAACCGGAGCCCGGCGCCCTCGACGCGCGCCCTGAGCGCCTGCAGCCGCTCGACCGGCCACACCTCGCCCACCGGCACATCGTAAATAGCCGAGACGATGCCGTAGATGCCCGGGATCTGACGGATGTACTCGAGCTTCACGGGGTCGTTCTCGCCGTACCAGCGAAAGGTCATCTTCATCGTTTCGGTCCTTCCAGCGTCACGGGTCATCCCGTGCAGAGCTCGGGGGTCGAGGCGCCGCGCGGCCGCCTCAGCGCGGAGGGGCCCAGCCGCCGAGCACGATGGCCGGATCGCGCATCATCGCCGCTTGCTGCGCGGAGATCTGCGTCGATCCGGCGATACGCCCGCTGGTGTCGATGAGGCGTCCATCGGCGTCCCGGCTCTGGTACTCCCAGAAGCGGAGGGTGCGCGGAGGAGACCCGCCCGTGATCGTCCACCCCGCCCGCGAGATGTGGCTGCCGAGCGTGCAGTTGACGTACGCGACGTGGCTCGCCGGATACTGGCTCACGTCGATCCTCGCCAGCGTGTTCCCCGTGATGCCCGCGTCGCTGGTGATGCGCGAGTCGACGAAGACATAGCCGTAGCCAGCGTCGCCGTTGCGCGCCTGGACGTTGTAGCCGGATCGACCGACCGTCTTGATCTCGCACCGGTTGAAATACGCCGCGCCCGTGCCCCACACGAAGTCGACGTTGCCGGCGATCATGCAGTTGTCCGCGTAGAGGCGCCCGGACCAGAGCAGCGTGTCCTGGAGGCTCAGGATGTCGGCGTCGCGCACGACGCACCTGTCGCAGTCCTGGAGCCGCAGCGCCTCCGCCTGGGAGCCGCCCTGCGGCGTCAGGTTGTGGATGGTGAGGTTCTCGATGATCAGGTCGCTCACCTTGTCGGCGCCGACGAGCGCGCGCCCCCTGGTGCTCGGGTTCAGGTTGTTGTTGTTCGTGCCCGAGAGGACCGTGCCTTTGCGATCGGCCCCGCGCAGCGTGATCTTGTGCTTGTTCTCGAAGTAGACGACGCCGTGGTGGGTCCCGCGCTGAACGGTGATGAGCACGCTGTCCCGGTTGTTCGCCGGGACCGCGTCGAGCGCTCCTTGCACCGAGCAGAAGTCGCCGGAGCCGTCGAGCGCCACCTCGAGCGACGCGACGCTCGATGGGCCCGCGCCCGCCGTGTCGAAGCGCCACGCCGTCGCGTCCGCGATCGCGAAGGAGCCGCCCCCCGGGGGGACGACGGCGCCGGGGTCGACCGTGACGTAATAGGACTGGCCGTAGTCGAGCGCGCGCGACGGCAAGGACACGACAGCATCGTTGCCGTCCACGTACACCGGGCGAGGTACGTTGAACGTCCGGCCGCCGATCGTGGCGGTCACGGTCATCGAGGCCATGTCGACCGTCGCGACCGCCGCGCCCGGCCGGGCGGCGTTGAACACGCGAACGGCGCCCGCGCGGCCCAGCGTCGGCGCGCCGGGGAACGTGATGCGGAGCGGCGGATCCGGGCACAGCCCCCGGGCGCCCGGCGCGGGGAACAGGGCGCTCACGCCGGCAGGGAGGTCGACCGGATCCGCGCCGCCGTCGCCCTGGCTCGCGCCCGTGCCCTCGCCGCCGCCGGCCGCGCCGGCGCCGCCCTCTCCCGCGCCGCCCGATGCGGCGCTGCTGGTCGACCCGCCGCCGCCCGACGCCGCGCTGCTGGTCGACCCGCCGCCGGTCGATCCGCCGCTGGTCGAGGCGCCGGCCGTCGAGGCGCCGCTGGACGCCTCGGCGCTTGTGTCGTCCGCCGTCTCGGCGCCCTCGCAGGCGATCGAACACAGACCGAGGAGCCCGAAGAGAAAAAGTCGAGAGCGGATCATGGCGCCGCGCAGGGTATCAAGGCGCTGCACGGCCTGGCAATCTGCGCTCAGGGCACGGAACGTGCCCCTGCTCTGGTCGCAGAGACTCCCCATGCACCAGGGCCGGCCGTGTGGCACGACGGCCATCGTCGTTCCCGCGCGACGGCCCCTGGTGCGTTCGCCCCATCCACCCTCGAGGAGCTTCATGGCTGACTCCGTACCCATGACCGACCGTGCCCACGATGTCCTTCGTCAGGAGCCTCAGAGCCTCGACCCCATCTTCAGGCCGCGGAACGTCGCGGTCATCGGCGCGACCGAGAACAGCGGCGCCGTCGGCCGCACGCTCCTCTGGAACCTGATCAGCAACCCGTTCGGCGGCACCGTCTTTCCGGTGAACCCGAAGCGGCAGAGCGTCCTCGGCATCAAGGCCTATCCGAGCATCGCGGCCGTGCCGGCGAAGGTGGATCTCGCGGTCCTCGTCACGCCGGCCGCGAGCGTGCCGGGCCTCATCGGCGAGTGCGTGGACGCCGGCGTCCCCGGCGCGATCATCATCTCGGCGGGATTCAAGGAGATGGGCCCCCCGGGCGTCCAGCTCGAGCAGCAGATCATGGAGCGCACCCGCGGGAGGATGCGCATCATCGGCCCGAACTGCCTGGGCGTCATGAACCCGATCGGCGGGCTCAACGCGACGTTCGCGAAGGGGCAGGCGCGGCCGGGCAAGGTCGCGTTCATCAGCCAGTCCGGCGCGCTCTGCACGGCGGTGCTCGACTGGAGCCTCCAGGAGCAGGTCGGCTTCAGCGCGTTCGTCAGCGTCGGCTCGATGCTCGACGTCGGCTGGGGCGACCTGATCGACCACCTCGGCAACGACCCGAAGACGAGCAGCATCCTCATCTACATGGAGTCGATCGGCGACCCGCGCGACGCGCGAGCGTTCCTGTCGGCGGCCCGCGAGGTGGCGCTCACCAAGCCGATCATCGTGATCAAGCCGGGCCGCAGCGAGGCGGCGGCGAAGGCGGCCGCCTCGCACACCGGCTCGCTCACCGGCTCGGACGAGGTGCTCGACGCGGCGTTCCGGCGCGTGGGCGTGCTGCGCGTGAACGACATCGCGGACCTGTTCTCCATGGCCGAGACGCTGGCCAAGCAGCCCCGGCCCCGCGGCAACCGGCTGTGCATCGTCACCAACGCCGGCGGCCCGGGCGTGCTGGCGGCGGACGCGCTCGTCGCGAACGGCGGCGAGCTGGCGCCGCTCTCGCCGGAGATCCTTGGCGAGCTGAGCGGCTTCCTCCCCGCCGCGTGGAGCCGCAACAACCCGGTCGACGTGCTCGGCGACGCCGGCGCCGATCGCTACGCGAAGGCCCTGGAGATCTGCGCGAAGGACCCGAACAACGACGGCGTGCTGGTCATCCTCACGCCGCAGGACATGACCGAGCCGACCCAGACCGCCGAGGCGCTGCGCAAGCACGCGCACGTCGAGGGCAAGCCGGTCCTCGCCAGCTGGATGGGCGGCGCGGAGGTGGAGGCGGGCAAAGCCATCTTGAACCGCGCCGGGGTCCCGACGTTCGAGTACCCCGACACCGCCGCTCGCGCGTTCTGCTCCATGTTCCGCTACGCGTACGCCCTCCGGGGGCTCTACGAGACCCCGAGCACGGACGAGCGGGCGCTGAACGTCGATCGCGAGAGGGCCAGGGAGCTCATCGCCGGCGTCCGCGCGTCGGGGCGGACGCTCCTGGATGAGGTGGAGTCGAAGCAGCTCATGGCGGCGTACGGCATCCCGACGGTGCCGACGGCCGTCGCGAGGAGCGCGGACGAGGCCGTGGCCACGGCCAGGGAGATGGGGTATCCGGCCGTCCTCAAGCTGTACAGCGCGACGATCACCCACAAGACCGACGTGGGCGGCGTGAAGCTCGATCTGCGCGACGACGACGCCGTGCGCAGGGCGTTCGAGGAGATCCAGGAGAGCGTCTCCCGGCGGGCCGGCGCGCAGCACTTCCAGGGCGTGACGGTCCAGCCGATGATCTCGCTGAAGGACGCGTACGAGATCATCCTCGGCAGCTCGATCGATCCGCAGTTCGGCCCGGTGCTCCTGTTCGGGGCCGGCGGGCAGCTCGTCGAGATCTTCAAGGACCGCTCGCTCGGCCTGCCGCCGCTCAACGCGACGCTGGCGCGGCGCATGATGGAGCAGACGAGGATCTACCGCGCGCTGAAGGGCGTGCGCGGCCGCAAGCCCGTGGACCTCACGGCGCTCGAGCACCTGCTCGTGAGGTTCTCGCAGCTCGTGATCGAGCAGCGATGGATAAGCGAGATCGACATCAACCCGCTCTCCGTGAGCGCGGAGGGGGCCATCGCCCTCGACGCCCGCGTCGTCCTGCACGCGCCGGACACGCCGGAGTCCTCGCTCCCCCGATCGGCGATCCGCGAGTATCCCACGCAGTACGTGACGGAGCTCAAGAGCAAGGACGGACAGGCGTTCACGATCCGGCCCATCCGCCCCGAGGACGAGCCGCAGATGGTCGAGTTCCACCAGAAGCTGTCCGAGCGGACCGTGCGGCTCCGCTATTTCTACCCGATGCAGCTCGACCTGCGCACCGCGCACGAGCGGCTGACGCGCGTCTGCTTCGCGGACTACGACCGCGAGATGGCACTCGTCGTCGAGAAGCCGCCCGCGGGCGGCGCGCAGCGACAGATCATCGGCGTCGGCCGGCTGAGCAAGCTGCCAGGCACGCGCGACGCGGAGTTCGCCCTGCTGATCAGCGACGAGCACCAGAGGCAGGGGCTCGGTTCACGGCTGCTCGGCCTCCTCGTCCAGATCGGCCGCGACGAGGGGCTCTCCCGCATCAGCGCCGACATCCTGGCCGACAACGTGGAGATGCAGCGCGTGGCGCAGAAGCTCGGCTTCCGGCTGACGCGCGAGATCGGGGACTCGACCGCGAGGGCGGAGCTGACGCTGTAGGCGCGCAGTCGCGGCCGACGCCGATCGCGTCTGCGAACCACGCACGCCTTGCGCGGCGTCGCAAATCTTGCACGTGATGAGGGCAGAACGAGCCGCCCAGCACTCGTCGAGAGGGAATACGACCGGGACGTATCTACTTTGGCCCGAAGCGTGCTATCGCCCTTTCTCCTCTCAAAGACCCATCATGGCCCAAGACAGAATATCGTCGCGACCGCTCGATCGCGAAATCGAGGATCGTCGCGCGTTTTTCCAGATCACCGACGAGGATCTCGCGTGCGTCGCGGCGCTGCGGCCGCACGCCGAGAAGCGCACCGAGAGGATCGTCGACGCGTTTTACGAGCTGTTGCTCGCCTTCGGGCCGACGCGCCAGCTCTTCCGCGACGGCGACTCCCTGCGCCGCGTGAAGCAGCTGCAACGCGAGTATTTCCTGGGGCTCTTCACCGGCAAGCTGGACCGGGCCTATGTCGAGCACCGGCTGCACGTCGGCGCGGCGCACGCGCGCATCGGCGTCGAGCCCACGTGGTACCTCGGCGCGTATCGCCGGTACATGCACCTCCTGCTCGAGGCGTTCTCCGAGGACATCGGAGATCCTGCAGAGGTGGTGCGCGCGTTCAAGAGCGTCCAGAAGCTGGTCTATTTCGACGTCTCCCTGGCGCTCGACGCGTACTTCTCCACGACGTTCGACGTGTTGAGGCGCCATGAAGCGTCGATCCGCGCGATGTCCACGCCGATCATCCGCGTCCACGACGCCGTGCTGCTCCTGCCCCTGGTCGGCGCCATCGACGATCAGCGCGCGCAGCAGATCATCGAGGCCGTGCTCCAGCGCGTGAGCGAGGAGCGAGCGCAGGTGCTCCTCCTCGACATCGCCGGCATCTCCACGGTGGACGCGCAGATCGCTCGACACCTGGTGAAGACCACGGCCGCCGTGCGGCTGCTCGGGGCCAGCGTGGTGCTCACAGGGGTCCGCGCCAGCCTGGCGAAGACCCTGGTCGAGATCGACGCCGACATGTCCGGAATGCACGCGGTCGGAGAGCTGGCCGCAGGGATCAAGCTCGCGCTCGATATCATGGGCATGGCGATCATGCCCAAAGCAGAGCGCCAGCGCACGGCGGAGCCGCCGGCGCACGCCGCCGAGCGGGGCCGGCGGCTCGCGTCCGGCGGCGCGCGGTGATCCCCCGCCACCGCGCGCTACGCGAGCTCCGCTTCTTTCACGTAGACGGGATGTCGAAGAGCGGCTCCTCGCTGAGCTCGTGCGGCGTCACCGCCACCGGCGACCGCCCGATGAGCTCCGGGATGAGCCCGAAGCTCACGAGCTCCTCCGGCGGGCCGGCGCCGAACAGGTCGCCCAGATCGACGGCGCTCCTCGACTTGAGTGAACCAGGACTTGCAGGTCGTCCGGGTGGTCGACGTGGAAGATCGCGTCCACGTCACAGCGCCGGCGACGATCACACGCGTCATTCCGCCATCCTACCCTCGAAGCGCGCGGAGCGTGAGCATCAGGAGGTACACACCCCCGCCTGGCCCTCCCGGCGCAGTCGCCCGCCCGCCGAACCATCCCGCTCTGTGGGCGACCGCCTCGCCGAGCGTTCTCGCGGCGAATTCCGCCCCATCATCTCAACGAGCAGGGGATCGAGAAGTCCCCCTCGAGCCACGCGTGTGCCTTGTGGTGCGGATGCGGGCTCCTTCCCCGGCGAGCGGCAAGCCGGCGGCGATCCCCCACCGCGAGGTGCAAGCCGGCGGGACAGTTCACGGGGCGTGATCGCGGCGGGCGGGCGGCGCCCTCGACGGCCCAGCGGCGACGGTGCTGGGCGGGGCCCCCTGGGGAGCTCTGGCAGAGATCGAACGAGCGGCTTCTGCCATGGACGCGGCAGCCGAGGCCGTGATTGCGCTCGAGCACGCAGGAAAGGCTGATCATCCGGCGGTGGCGAACCGGCTGAGCTCATCTCCGCGCGCCAGGGAAATGATGGCCCGGTTTGGTCGCAGGAGCCGCCCCTGGCCAACGGAATAGCGCCTTCGCGGCGACCGAGAGGCGCTCGCGAATAGGCAGGTGTTCGCTTTGCAGGTCCAGAGAGCTAAAGCCAGGCGATCCCGGCGCCGTACCGCCTGAACGTCGAGGAGAGCCCTCTCCGAGCAGGAGGACGTCGATGGCAGACTCGCTCAACCCGTACCAGGACTTTGTCGCCTGCCACCCGAAGTTGCGGGAAGCGGTGTCTGAGGTCGTCGCCGACTGGGAGCCCGATTCGGCGCCCGCGACGGTCGTCTTCGGCCACATCGGGCGTGCGCTCGTCCAGCTTGAGTCCGACCTCGATGACACCACGCTTGATGAGGTCTCGCGGCTCGTGGAGCGCTCGCTGTCAGGAAGTGGCCCAGCGGCAGATGCGGTCGCGACGGGGCTCTTGGAGGCAATCTGCGCCCGCAGCGTCGATGCCCCTGCCGCCGTCGCGCGCGTCGTCTCTCATCTGGGACCCGATGCGCGCGCTTACATCCGCGCCTGGGATGCCTTCACCGGAACGACGACTCCGGGCGTCACGTAATCGTGTGAGCGGCCATGAATGGCGGGCACCGCGCTGCGCCGCCAGCGTCACCGCTTCACGCCACGAGCTCGCCTGTCGGCGGCGGCCGTGGTAGCGCTGCTCCTCATGCCGAAGGCCGCGCGCACGACGACGAAGAGCGGGACGCGCTCCCCGCAGGGACGCCGTCGCGCCCGCGTCTACACGGCGTGGCACCCGGTGCTCGTCGCGCTCCTCGAGCACGTGCTGCCCGCGGGCTGGTATCAGTGCATCTCGGAGTTTCAGCTCGCGCGCGAGCCGCTCCGCGTCGACCTCGTCATCCTCCGGCGCCGGCGGCGCGGCGCCCCGCCCAGGCCGAGCCTTCTCACCAGCGTCGTGGGCGGGCTGGCCGAGCACACCCTCGTGCACTTCAAGGGGCCGACCGACGAGCTCGAACGCGACGACGCCCGCATGCTCCTCGCTTACGCGCTGCAGTACCTCGTCGTTGCAGAGATTGAGGCCCCCTCCTCCGTCGCCCTCCGCGTGCTCGCGCCCCGCCTGACCCCGCGCTTCGTCGAGGCGCTGAGATCGCTCGGCTGCGCGCTCACCCCGACGGGCCCGGGCACACACGAGGGTCGGCTCTGCGTCTTTCCGCTGCGGGTGGTGGAGACGGTGCCGGCGAACGCTCGCGAGGGCGACCATCTGCTGTACACTGTGACGCCTGGGATGGTCGCCGACCCCGGCGGGATCCCGGCGCTCTCCCCGGCGGAAATCACGGTGTTCTGGACGCTCCTGGAGCATGTCGAGCAGCTTCGACGTCCGCTCCCGGGGCAGAGGAAGCGGCACATGAAGGACGAAAAACGGGTGGTCGAGAGCTTCGAGAAGGTGCTCACGCGCCTCGTCGCGCGGGTGCCGCCCAAGCAGCGCCTCGCCGGGCTCGCCCCCGAGCAGCTACTCGCCGGGCTTGCCCCCGAGCAGCGCCTCGCCGGGCTCGCCCCCGAGCAGCGCCTCGCCGGGCTCGCCCCCGAGCAGCGCCTCGCCGGGCTCAGCGAGGCGCAGGCGGTGCTCGCCCTGCCGGACGCGGTGCTCCGGGCGTTGTCCGCGGAGTACATCGAGACGCTGCCTCGCGAGACGCAGGCGGCGATCCAAAAGCGCCTCGGGGCGGCCTCGCGGCGGCGGCCGGCGCGTCGGCGAAAGCCGCGCAGCCCTTCGAGATGACGCCTCGACGCCGGAATCGGCGTCGGCCGAGGCGTGTCTACCTGGGCGCGGACGACCGGGGCAAGCGCCACGGCCTCCTGGGGAGCGTGAACGGGCTGTCGCTCCTCGTCAGCTTGCCGTACGCCGTGCTCGCTCATTGATTTTGCGGGCCTCGCAGCCCGTGGAGGGGATCAGCCACGAGGCGCGGCGCGGAGGCGGGCGCCCCGCTGCGCGAGGCGACCGCCGGGTGAGCCGCGCCCGCGCGCCGGACGCGCGGCCTCGCGGCGCTACGCCGACGGGTCGGCCACGCGGCCCACGAACAGGATCGCGCTCGTCGCGTTGTCTCGGATGAGAAGAAGAACGGGCGATCGAAGCGACGACTCGACCCTCACTGCTCGAGGTAGAGGGCGACCTCCGCTGTCCGTCCCTTGGCGTGGGCGATCAGCGTGGCGAGTCCGTTGTCGAAGTCCTCGGGCGTCGTGAGGTGCGTGTGCCCCTCGATCTCGCCCTCCGGCCCGACGACGTACGGCGCGATCAGGTCGTGCGCCGCCTTGAACCACGCCTCGGAAGCGGCCGCCTCGTACTCCGTGGCGGCGGCCTGCGCCACGTAGCCGCGGTAGACCTCCAGATAGACCGGATCGTCGAGCAAGAACCGGACGAGCGGCCATTGCTCGGTCACGTCGGCCATCGAGAGGGGCAGCGCCGTCAGCCCGATGTTCACGCCCGCGTCGGCGTCCGAGAATGCGAAGGTGTGATCCCAGGGGATCCACGTGAACTGCCCGCCCTTGTTCGGGTCCGCGTAGAGATAGTAGTTGTGCGGCAGGCGGCCGTACACGTCCCAGTCCTCGACCACCGCGTTCAGCGCGAACCAGTGCAGGAAGCCGTCGACGTCGAGGCGCGCCTCGAGCCCCGCGCGCCAGGCGGCGGCGTCGGTCCGATCGGCGTGCAGCGCGTCGAACAGCCCCCGCGCGTCCGAGAGATCGGTGTCGTCCTCGTTGTTCTCCTTGACGATGGTGTCGGGGTCCCACGTCTCCCACCGCGCGCCCGTGCCATCGGGCTTGTAGAGGTTGCCCTTGTGGCCGCCGAAATGGGTGTCGAGGAACGACTCGTCCGACGGGAGCTCGATGCCGGTGTACAGCCCGAAATAGACGGGCCCTTCCCCGTGATCGATGAAGACCCGGTAGAACGCGGTCGCGGGCGCAGGGATCCCCGCCTTGGCGAAGATGTCGGTGCCGATCTTCTCGCGCAGGAGCGAGGGATCCAGGTACCCGCTCGCGAACGACATCGAGTCGAAGCCGTAGAAGCGCTGATTCTTGATCTCGGGATACGCGTCCTCGAATCGGTCGAAGTTGAGGCGCAGCGGCAGCTTCCAGTTACCCGCGTTCCAGGGCAGGAGCAGGCTCGAATTGCCCTTGAAGCGGATGCCGACGTGCTTCCACTGCCGATCCTCGGTGGCGACGTCGCACTCGACGTAGACCGGCGTGCGCGGGAGCAGCTCGACGCTGCTGACGAGCCCCGGATCGCCGCCCCCTCCAGGGCCGGCCGGCATGCAGGCCAGCTCGCCCTCGACGTCGGTGCACGTCCCCTCGGTCTCGGTCCCGAAGATGTCGATCGAGCAGCCGGCGTCCGCCGCGAGCCCCTCGCAGGCGTCGATCCAGTCCTGCGGCGGCGTGAATTCGTCGGGGTCCTGCGGGTTCGGCTGGCAGGTCAGGCCGCCGGCGAGCGCCGCGCACGTCCCCGCGGTGTCGGATCCGAAGAGCGAGATCGTGCAGGCGTCGCCGGCCACGAGACCATCGCAGGCCGCGACCCACTCCGGAGGTGGCATGAATGGACCGGCCTGCGAGCCGAACTCGCCAGCCATGTCCGTCATGTCGTCGACCATCTGCTGCCACTGCCCGGGCGTGATGGTGATGTCGATGCGGGCAACCCGGTCCTGCGGGAACGCGGCGGCGTAATCCGGCGGCTCCGTGGGGGCGCCGCCCGCCGCGCCGCCGCCGCCGCCTGCGCCGTCGCCGCCCGCGCCCTGCCCTCCGGTGCTGCTGCTCGCGCCGCCGCCCGTCCCGGTCGCGCCGGGGTCGTCGGACGAGCCGCAGCCCACGAGAGGCGCGGCCGCCAACGTGGCGAAAGGCAACAGGCAACGAAGAATTCTCAAGATCATCGATCGCTCCTCAGCTCGCGTTTCGGGGCGATCTTATGTCAATTAGGCGTCGATCGCGTGACGAAACCTCGCGCCAGAAGCGTGCGGCATGCCGTCATCGGCCAGATCGGCCCGAGGCGCAGGGCTGGGGTATGATGGTATTCTCCAGCCCCAGAATACACGAATTTCCCGAGCCGGCTCCGGCGGGTGCGCGTGTCCGCGATCGCCGGCCAGCACCTCGATCCGGCCTGCGGGTCGCGGTGGCGCTCGCCCTCTTCCACCGGCGATCGACGGACTGGCGCCGTCTCGCCGCGCGTCAGCCCAGGAGCCCCCGCTCGCCCAGCCACAGCGTCGCGCCGGCGCGGCTATAGATGCCGAGCTTGTCGTAGGCGTGGGCGATGTGATGCTGCACGGTCTTCTGGGAGATGTGAAGGACGACGGCGATCTCGCGGTTGGTCTTGCCGACCCCGACGAGCCGCAGCACCTCCAGCTCGCGCGCCGTGAGCGCCCTTCGCGACCGGACGGGCCGAGCGCGCCCGCCGCTGGCGCGCTCGCCGCTGGCGCGCTCGCCGCTCGGAGGAGCGCTCGGAGCCGGATCGGTGGCGAGCAGATAGTTGTACGTCGTCCCGCGTCCCCCGGCGAGGCGATGGGTCCAGATCGGGTTGGCGCAATAGAGCTCCAGCATCTCCTTCGTGTACCCGATCACGAAGTGCTCGAAGTACGGGTGCCAGGCCGGGAGGTCGTGAACTCGAAATTCGACGCCGGCATCCCGCAGCGCCGCCTCGGAGCGGCTGTCGGTCTCGGAGAAGTAACGATTCCAGAGGGTGGGAATGGTCGTGACCAGCGAGGAGATCCCCGGATCTCGGACGAACCGCTTCAGCGGGCCATCGACGAGCGCCCAGCGCGCCGACTCGGCCCCGAGCTCGAAGAGGGCGTCCTTGCGGTCCGGATAGAAGCGCCGCACGAGCTCGTCGTGGAACGTGAGGAACTCGGGAAGCGGAACCAGGCTGCTCGCCGTGATCGGCTGCCTGAACCACGGGTGGCTCAGCGCCATGTCACGAAAGAGGCCGCGCCACGCTTCCGAGCCGAATCTCCGGCTCACCAAGGTTTTCCGCGTCAGGATTGTGGTTCCGCTGACCTTCATGGGAAGCTCGTTGAGCCTCCCGCTGGACGACGAAGCCGCTCGGGAGGCAGGCTCCCAAAGTATCACTCGCCACGTCGAACGATCAAGGCGTCAGCCACCAACGCGCGAGTTCGCGTGTCACGCCGCAGCTACGATCACGCGGTATTCGCGCACCGGCAGCAGATTCTTCTGATGGCGCTGCAGGCCGACAGACCGCGCTGTGGGATGCGTAGCGTCATTGCATCCCACAGCGGGTCGTATCTCGATGTCAGCGGAGTCGCACGAACGCGGAGGCGGGTGTGGGCAGGACGGCGACGATCGAGGGACGCCGCGCGCCGGAATGAGGGGACGCGCCGCGTCGAGGGCGCGGAGCGCGCGTCAGGAGGCGGTCACGGCATGACGTGCCGCTTCAGGACCGGCCAGCCGACCGCGGCGTTGCCATAGTCGTGGCCCCCTCCCTGCTTCGTGCAGAGGGCCACTTCGACGCCGCCCTCGCAGTTCGAGAAGGTCGAGCAGCCCTTGCTGTCTTCGGCCGATGGCGAGCCCGTGCACTTGTTGATCTGGCCCCACTTCTCGAGGGTCGATTTCGCCCCGAGGAACGTGATGGGCATGCCGCTCACCACCGCGGAGTATCCACCGGCGTAAGGCACGATCGGATCCCCGGTGCTGCGGAACGAGATCACGGTGATCGGGCGCGATGGTTTGCAATCGCCGACGTTCTCCTGCAGGAGATCGAAGGCGGCGGGCGCCACGGCGGCGAACGTATCGGCCGCGTGGCAAGCGAGGTAGTGGGACATTCCACCTCCCATCGAGAAGCCGACCGCGTAGATGCGCTTGGGGTCGATGCAGGCGCTCTCCTGGATCTCGGCCACCATCGCCTTGACGAACGCCACGTCGTCGGTGTTCTTCACGCAGCAGGGCCCCACGTTCCAGGCGCCGCCGGACGGGCCGGACAGCCCTGACGGGAACGCCATGATCACCCCCTCCGGGTCGGTCTGCGCCGGATACGGCGAGCCCGACCGCTCCGACGGGCCAGAGCCGCCGAGGGGGTGGAGGTCCACCACGAGGGGCACCGGCTTGCTGCCGTCGTACGCGGCAGGGACATGCAGGACATAGCTGCGGTTCGAGCCGCCGATCGTGATCGTCTTGTTCGTGTCGCCGGCCCTCAGCGCGGGCGACGGACAGGTGATGGCCTCGCCGCCACCGGCGCCGCTCGTGCTGGCGCCGCCGCCGGCGCCGCTCGTGCTGGCGCCGCCGCCGGCGCCGCTCGTGCTGGCGTCGCCGCCGGCGCCGCTCGTGCTGGCGCCGCCGCCGGCGCCGCTCCCACCGGCGCCATCGCTGCCGGTGCTGCTGCCGCTGGCCGAGCTCGTCGTGCCTCCCGACCCGCTGCCGCTGCCCGAGGTGCTGCTCGTGCTGGCGCCGGCGGCGGGGCCGCCGCCGTCGCCGCCGGCGCTGGTGGTCCCGTCGCTATCGCCACCGCAGCCCCAGAGGGAGATGCCGAGCGCTCCCAATACCAGAATCAGCTTCGGTAAACTCGTTCGTCCGTACATCATTGGTCAGCACCTCTGTCCGGTGGGTTCAAGACCGCCATCCGGTGCTCGGGCCATGTCCTCGGAAGCGTGGGACAGCGCCGCCCCTCGTTTTCCCGGCTCGCCGTCCGTCGTCACATCACCCGATGCACGTGGCTGTCATATCCGACGTCGCTGGCTCGAGGCATGGGCATACTGGCCTATGCCTCGACGCCGCAGCCGCTCGCCGCCGCTCGCCGTCCCGGGAGCATCTCCAGGCATTCCGGGAAGGCGCAGAGAGCGCGCTGGTCTCCCCGGAAGGGCGCCGGAGGCCCGGGCACGATCGATGATACGGCGATGTGTTCCGTGGAGATCGTGCCCACGGAGAGGGGCTGTGCGCGCCCCGCGACGCTCCGACAGCAGGCGGTGCTGGCGTTCGTCGTGGCGTGCCTCGCCGCCGTCCTCCTCTCCCCGGTCCACCTGACGCGGCGTCCCCCGGGCGCCCTTGTCGTATCCATCGAGTTCGACGACACGCTGGCGGATCAGCTCTCCGTGCGCTCCATCCTCGCCGAGCACAGGATGCATGCCACGTTCTTCGTGAACAGCGGTGTACTCGACCGCCCCGGCTACCTGACGGTCGCGCAGCTCCGCGCGCTCGCGTCCGACGGCCATGAGATCGGCGGCCACACCATCAATCACGTGCGGCTGCCCGGGCTCAAGGTCAGCGAGCAGCGCCGGCAGATCTGCGATGATCGCCGCGCCCTCCTCGCGCTGGGCTTCGCCGTGAGCGACTTCGCCTACCCCTGGGGCGCCCACGACAGCGTCAGCGTCGAGCTGGTGCGCTCCTGCGGTTACGACAGCGGAAGGCGCGCGGGCGGGCTCGCGTTCCCCTCATGCATCGTGTGCCCACGGGCGGAGTCCATCCCTCCCCGCGACCCCACCGCCACCCGCGCGACCGGCTCCCTCACCCGCAGCCAGGGCGTCCCCACGATCCAGGCTCTCATCCGCAGCGCGCAGCAGGACGGCGGATGGATACAGCTCATCTTCCACCATGTCTGTGATGCCTGCGGCAAATACAGCATCTCCAGACAGGACTTCTCCACCCTCCTGGACTGGCTCGCGGAGGAGCGCGACGCGGGCCGCGTCGTCGTCCTGACCGTGCGGCAGGTGATCCACGGCGAGGTGCCTCGCTAGGCTGCCCGTGGCGCGGACGAGGCAGCCCCGAGGCAGATCAGTCGCGGAGCGGAGGAGCCACGCTCGTCCCGCGAGGACGCGCGTCCCCTCGGGTGGCGCCTCCGGGGCTGCTCATCGGCAGGCGGAAGAGCGTCGCGTCGTCGTGCGCGCGCAGGGTCAGGACGAACTCGGAGTGCGCCCACCCGAGCGGCGCCGCCGAGCCGGTCGGCTGGCCGGCGCGGGGCCCGCGATCGAAGACCTGCTCCGGCAGCATCTGGGACGAGGTCGCGAAGCGCCCCATCGCGTCGAGGTAGGGCCGCATCCGCTTGCGCGCCGCCGCCGGCGAGCTGGGCTTCTCGAGCGCCTTCGCGAGCTCGTACTCGGCTCTCTCGCCCGTGAGAATCGGCCACAACATGCCTCGTGTCCGCTCGCCCGTGAGCGGGTCGAAGCCATACCCATCGCCGACATAGCGATAGAATCCGGGGCCGACCCCGGGGACCTCGACGCGCAGCGCGGCGTCGCAGGCCGCCAGCGAATCGGCGATGTTCGCCGCGTGCGCCGGGCGCACCCCGAGGACGACGAGCCTGAGGAAGCCGCAATCGACGATGTCGCGCTCCAGCCAGGAGCGCCCACGCAAGACGTAGCGTCGCTCGTCGTTCGGGTCCCTCGGGGCGTCCGGGCTGCCGGTCCCGTCGACGCGCACGAAATACCGCCCGTTGGCGGTGCCCCCCTGGGTGGTGAACGTCCAGCCGTCGATCTGCCGGGCCCAGCGCTCGGCCGTCTCTCTGTACCGGGCCTCGCGCTCGGGGTCACCCATCGCGCCCGCGATCTCCGCGGCATGGACGAGCGCGGCGCAGACGAAGGCCAGGGTCGACGGCGAGACGCCCGAGACCTCCTCCCATCGATCGAGCGGGGTCCAGGGGCCGAAGGCGACGAGGAAGTCGGCGGCGCGGCGCGCGAGATCCCAGCACGCATCCGCCGCGACGAGCCGCGCCTCGACCACGTGATAACAGAGGTCGATCGGCTGCGCGACCTGATCGAGCTCCAGGCCTCTCCAGTACGGTTCTCCGTCGGACCAGGTGTTCTGGTAAAATGAACCCTCCTTCGAGACATGGAGAGAGCCGAAATCCCAGGTGCCGTCCGACGCGGAGAGCTGGATCCTTTTCATGAACCGCATCGCGGCCACGGGCGAGCGCGCGTCGCCTGCGGCGAGCAGCGCGAGCGCGATCTGGCTGAGATCGCGCGGCCACACGAGGTGGTAACCGCCCGTGACCCTGCTCGAGGTCCTCGGCGAGATCGCGCTCGCCCGGTCGAGCCTGACGTCGCCCCAGGGCACGGACGGCGACGCGATGAAGGCCCCAGGGTGCGCCCTGTCCTCGAGGGACTTCATCACCGCCACGGAGCTCCGGTAGAGGCGCGCGAGGTCGGGCGAAGCGCGCCCGAGCGGGCGGAGGGACGCCTGATAGGCGCGCCACTGGGCGCGGAATCTGTCGAGGAGCGCGTCGGGGTCCTCGCGGAGCGACGCCTGGGCGGCGCGGTGGGCGTGGTCGATGTCGCGTCCGAAGCCGAGCGCCAGCGTGAGCTCACAGACCCCGGGCGAAAGCGGGAGATCCAGCTCCCCGGTCAGCACGACGTCCCCGTCCCTCGCGTCGCGGTAGTGCGTGGTCAGCGTGCGGTGGTTCTGCAGGTCCCGGTAGCCGTCGCTCTCGGCGCCCGAGAAGCCGGCGGTGGCGTCGCGCCAGGGAATGGAGGCCACGAGGGCCTGGGCGAAGGGGCCTTGCCAGGCGAACAGCCCCGCCCCCGGCGCGCCTCCGGTGCTCGCCATCGCGCTGTCGCCGAGCGGCGTGTTCCCCGCGCTGGGGTTGTGAAGGACGAAGAACCTGAGCCCTCGGACTTTCCTGGTGATCTTCAGGCGCTGCAGGACCACGTCGCGGTCGGGATCGGCGAAGATGATCTTCTCGATCTTGAACCTGCCGCGCGGATCTTCCGTGATCACCCGGAAAGCCGGCACGCCGCGCTCGATCCAGCGGACGCTCCGCCGTGCATCTCGCCGCTCCTCGAAGAGGGCTCTGTCGGCCGCCGTGACGAGCAGCTGGCTGTCCCGCGTCTGCGGGGTATCGTTCGTCGGCCAGAATACCTCGGTCAGGACGCCGCTCGCTCCGGTGAACCATACATTGCTGATCGGAGCCGTGTCGGAGCGCGCCGAGTACTTCAGGTCCTCGTCGTAGCTCTCGTACGCGGCGCCGAAGAGATCCTTGGAGCCGTGAGACCAGCTTCCCGCGGACGAGGACCCAGGCGCCGCGCCGGAGGGCGTCGCGGCGCTCGCCACGTCAGCGAGCGGGAGCGAGGCCCCAAGGGCTGCGACCAGCAACGTTCTCCCGAGAATTCGCATGGACCGGCTCCGAGCTGCGATGAACGCGCAGCGCGTCGGTCTCGAAACATGCAACGCCCGGTCCATTGACGCTCACCCAACCGCCCTCAACGCATGGCCGACGCTCCTCCGCTGGAGTCATCGGCCTAGCGCGGCGCGGTGTGCGTCTCCTGCGCGCGCCGGCGTGAGCGCCGAGGTTCCCTTCCGCAGCGCGCGTTCCGCCATCCCGCCCGCGCGCGCTGCCGCAAGGCAGGCCGGTTGCCGCTGTCGCGCGCGGTGAAGAAGGAAGAGCGCCATGAAGCGGACAGCCGCGTGTGGGGCTCGCAGACCAGAGCGTCATCGCGCGATGCCCACGTTCGTTCGGCCAGCGCATCCGATTGATCGACGCCTTCGTCCAGCGCTCCGCGCCGCTGTCTCGAGCAACGGCCGCGCGGCGACCCTACAGAGAACGTGGCACGCACGCCAGGCCGTCCCTTCGGCGTCCGACGTTGCCTACTTCGCGGCCTGGTCGTTCGCGTAGGGGTTGAGCTCGTTCGTGTAGACGCGGCTCAGGGCGATCTCGCCCGGCTTGAGCTCCCCGCTCTTGACCATCCAGTCGATCCAGACCTGGAAATCGCGCTCCGCGATCAGGCCCCCCTTGCCGGCGACGCCGTAGCTGCGCCAGAACTTGATGGCCGAGTCCTCCTCGTTCCGACCGCGCTGCTTCATCAGCGCGATGCAGCGCGCCACCACCGTCTCGCGCGGGGTGTCGCGGGCCCACTCGATGGCCTTGGCCGTCGCCTCGACGAAGCGCCGCGCGGTCCTGGGGTTTTGCTTGATGAAGCTCGTCTTCATCACGTAGCTGCCCGCGGTGAACTTGCCGTAGAGCTCATAGTCCGAGAACAGCGAGCGAATGCCGCCGCGCTCGAGGGCGCGATCGCGGTAGATGTCGCCGAGCGACGCGACGTCGACCTGCTTCTCGCGGAGCAGCTGCTCGCCGTTCACCGGGGGAACGACGAGCAGCGTGACGCGCCGGGCCTCCTCCGGCGCGAGCTGGCCTCGCGACAGAAACTCCTTGACCATGAACTCGCTGTGAGCGCCGAGCGTGTTCATGGAGATCGTCTTGTCCAGGAGATCGCGCGCCGTGCGCAGCGGGCTGTCGTTCAGCACGTAAAAGCCGCTCTGGCGTTGCTCGTCGACACCGTAGTAGCCGGCGACGGCGATGATGGGCGCCTTGGCCGCGATCAGCTTGATGATGGCGCCGTTGAAGGCGCCGCCGAAGTCGGTGTCGCCGGTGACCACGGCCTGCACGCTCTGCGGGCCGCTCACCGTGCTGCCGACGAAATTCAGGCGGATCGGCGCGAGGTAACCGAGATCCTCGGCGAGCTCGATCGGCGACACGGTGCCGTTGTTGCCCTGATAGCGGAGCTCGAGCGTCTCGAACTCGCCCTCCGATCCGGCGGCGGAGGCGCGCGAAGCGTCGTCGCGCGAGCAGCCCACCGCGGCGCACGACACCAGCAGGGCGAAAAGGTGGACGGCACGCAACGCGGCGCGGAGCAGGTCACCAGGGAGGGGACGCGGAGCAGTCATATCCGTTATACTAGACAATCATCCGTTATAATACAAGCCTCTCCTCTTGCCGGAGAACTGGCGCATGCGTCAGAACGCGTGGCCCTCGACGTGCCTGGCACAGGTTTTTCTTGAACGCCGTCTTGCATCAAACCGCGCGCCTTTCTCGGGATCTTCCCACGCGCGGCCCTGGCACTCTTTGGCACAGGAGCGAATCCAATGACAGACATTCGACCTACGTGGCTTCATCTCGGCCCCGTGTTCTCGCTCGCGATCGCCCTTTCCGGCGCGCTCGCGGGCTGCGGGCCGCTCGGGTGGACGACCTGTGAGTACGACGGCGTCGAGTACAGCCCCGGCGACGAGTTTCGTGACAGGTGCAACAGCTGCTTCTGCTCGGAGGACGGGAGCGTCTCCTGCTCCGATATGGCGTGCACCTCCGACTGCACGTGGGGCGGGGTCACCCACGCGCCGGGCGAGTCGTTCCCTGCCGGGGACGGGTGCAACAGCTGCCTCTGCATGGAGGACGGGAACGTCGCCTGCACCCTGGTGGAGTGCACCGGCGGCTGCACCTACGGCGGGCTCGCCTATATGCCCGGTGAGTCGTTCCCGGCGTCCGACGGGTGCAACACCTGCACCTGCGATCCCTCGGGCTCCGGGAACGTCGGCTGTACCAAGATCGCGTGTCACGGCTGTGAACGAGACGGCATCGGTTACGCGGCGGGGGCGCCGGTCCCACCGGGCGACGGCTGCAACACCTGCACGTGCAACGCGGACGGCGAAATCGTGTGCACGGACGTGGCTTGTCCGGAGGGCTGCAACTATGGAGGCGTGGAGTACAGGCCGGGCGACAGCTTCCCTGCCCTCGACGGCTGCAACACCTGCACGTGCGGCGGGGATGGCAGCGTCGCATGCACGGAGAAAGGCTGTCTGGAGGCCTGCACCTACGGAGGTGTGGGGTACGAGCAGGGCGACAGCTTCCCCTCCCTTGACGGCTGCAACACCTGCACCTGCACCGCCGGCGGGGGCGTGGCGTGCACCGAGCGTTACTGCGGATGCGACGCATCGAGCGAGTGGTGGCGCCAGTACGTGAGCACCAGCCCGGAGGAGTGCGCGCTCATCGACTTCGCCTGCACCGGAGGCTTGACCTACGTCTCCAACGAGTGCGGGTGCGGCTGCGAGCAGGACCCGAGCTGCCCGCCGTCGTTTGATTGCATGCCACCTCAGGCGTGCGATGCGGACGAGATCAAGAAGCGCTGCCCGTACTCCACGATCCAGCTGTGAGCGGCGGAGCCGCGCTCGCCCCGTGAGAACCCACGACCCCGAGATCGACGCATCGCGTCAGTTCGACAAGAAGGCTCGCCTGTAACTTACCCTGACGGCAGCCGCGGTCACGGCTGGATTTTCAGTATCTCATTCAGCTTCTGGATCGCCACGGTATACTGCTTCGCGTCAATGGCCGCACGTGCGTCATCCGACAGCGCCTTGATCTGGAGCTCTCGGAGCTGTTGCTCGTTCGGCTTGTCGATCAGGAACAATCTGCCGTCGTTCCCGCGCATGAACAGCACCGGCGTGCCCCACTCGGTGGGATTCATGTCGAAAAACATGGCTTTACGCGCCTCGACCAGCGCGTTGTCGACGGGCAGGTTGTTGGCGATGGCGCCATAGAACGCGCTCGCAAATTTGATGGCTCCTTTGTCCGTGATCCTGAACTGCATGGCGGTGACCGCCGGGATATTGCGCTGCACAAGCCCTTGTGCCATGCCCGCGAAGGGGTCTCTGGAGTCTGCCCGGGCCCCTTCGCAGGAGTTGAGCACCACGAGGCGCAGGCTTTTATGGCTGAGCGCGACCTTCATCATCTCTCTGGTCGCAGGGAAGCTGTTGCCCATTTCGTCCTCGAGCATCAGCACAGGCTCCTGCGTGTCCTCGCTGAAGCCGCCATGGCCGATGAAATGGAACATGTGGTACGATTTCGTTTGCAGGCATCTCTGCAGATCTTCCAGAGACGCCTTGGGCACGCGCGTCACCTCCAGTTCGGACGAATTCCTCAGGGCCCCTGAGATCTTCTTCCACTCCTCCTCGACGTCGAGCTGCGCCAGATCCTGCGGGCTCGAGATCATGACAAGCATGCGGATCGGCGGCCTGATCTGCACCGCCGAGGGGGGACCCGGGAGCTGCATGTGACGGACGATGGGAGTCTCGAACGCGAGATATGTCTGATTGCTCCGGTCGTAGAGGTACTCCCAGGGCAGCTGGCTCAATTCCGGCACGTCGTCCAGGCGGAGTCGGATGCGCACGCCGGCGCCTTGGTCCTGCGCCCTCGACATGCAGCCCGCCAGAGACGCTCGAACGTCGTTCACGAAGACGGCCTCGTAGAGCCTCTCCCCGAAGATCCTCAGTCTGCTGGGCAGCTCCGCTGTCCGCTGGCCGGGGGGCAGGCCCACCTCGCGAGCCGGCCCCTCGACGATCGAGCGAAGACGCTGGAGCTCCTCCGGCTGGAACGGGCAAACGAAGTCGCTCGATGGCTCGCCCCCGGGGCTCTTGACCTCGAGCTTGTATCCCCCGTTGCCGTTGTTTCGAACGGTCAAGTCGAAGTCCAGGTAGGTGAGCTCCGCCATGGTCGCCTCACCGTGCCCCGCGGCGGAGCTCGAACGCGCGTTGAACCGTGACCCACTCCTGTTCCGGCGGGAGCTGCACGGGCCGCCTCTCGCGTGTCCCCCGGCCCGTGATGGCCATGTCCATGAGCTGCCACAGCTCCGTGGTGGCTCCCTGAGGCTGCGCTCTGACGGTACGGCCTCCCTCCTGGAGGAGCATCGAGCTGAGGTCCATCGGGTATGTGGTCGCGAAGAGCTTCAGCGTCTCCGTGCCGGAGGGTCCGGAGACTCCGACTGGAAAGTAGAGCGCCAGTTCGTCGTAACCATCCTTGTCGAGGGACGGAACGCTCACGGTGCTGCGCGGCTCGATTTTCCTCGCATCATAAGAGTAGGACGAGTCCGTGATGGATGATATCGTCATGGAGAGGCCGAAATCGAAGACGCTCGCATAGATCGCCCGCTCGTGATCGTTCCGGATCTCCAGCCGGATATGATCTCCCGCGTGCAGCACCGGGAGGCCCGTCTTGGCGCTCGCTTCCACCAGAACCCACTCATCGTCGTTGATCTTGCGTTTGACGATGAGGTCCACCTTGCCGGCGAGAGGACTCCGCAGGTTGGGGTTCATGAGGGAGAGGACGTTTCGGTACCTGGAGAGCTTCTCCAGATCGAGGCGGACCGCATAGGGATCCGACACAGCAGACGGCCGCATGATGGGGCGCGCGAGCCTGGCGCGGCCGTCGTTCGAGGACCCAGCATCGTCCTCGATGAGCCATACGTCCCATTCGCAGTGGACCCTTTGCCCCGAAGGATCCGTCTCGATCGGTGTGCCCTCCGGAGCGAATCGGACGATGACGTCTCCGCGCTCGCTCGGCTCCACGACCTGGAGGAGCTCCACCTTCGCAAGGACGCTCTTCAGCCTCTCGACCTGATGCGCGGCGTCGATCGCGGCCGACCCGTCGATACCGACGCGAAGGCGCATCGCGCCGTAGTCATGCGCCACCTCGACAGCGCTCGCGCCGCCGCCGATTACGTTTTCTTTGACCTCGGAGAGGATCCTGGCTTTCGCGTCGGAGACGTTCACCCTGGTGATCTCGGCCATCCCGAGCTTCTCGGCGTCCGTCGTGTCGAGCGCCGCTTCGGGGTAGATGGCCCACCAGGATCGCAGGGTCACGCCTGCCGCTGCGCCGACGCTGAGCGTGATCTCGGCTTCGTTGCGCGCCGTGACCGCCACGACCGTGGACCTCGGCCAGCCCTCTCTCCCGAATACCGGCTGTTCACAATCGCCCTCCAGCTGCGGATGTTGATGCTTCAGCCGTGACGCGACCTGTGCGCTGATCTGCTCGAAGAGCTGTCGGAACGTCGTGTCAGGGTTCGCGCGGAGCAGCACCTGGCTCAGGAAGTACGTCAACCCGCCGTGAATGACGCCGTCCTCCGTGATGAATTCGAAGCAGATCTCGTCCGTACGGCTCGCCCCGAGGTACACGATACCGGTGCTCGCCCGGGCTTCGTCGAGCAGCGTTCCCGAGTACGGTGCGTCCAGGACGATCGTGATCCTGCGTGACCGGACGCGCGAGAGCCACGTGCGCAGATCGTCGTAACGCACCATCGACTCGGCCGAGTCGTAGAGCCAGTCGTGGGGTAAGAGGGCGCTATCGTAGACCGAATCGGAGACGTGTGACCCGACCGCCGGACCGCTTTGAAACGAGGCCGAGTCCCACGGCGTCACCAGCGGAGCCGCCGAATGGGCAGGGGCCCTGGGCAGCCGAGCCCCCCAACCCGAAAAGAAGAGGAAGACAGACGTCTCTGCGCCCGCCGCCTCCGCGATCTGGTCGAGGGCATGCTTGATAGCCAGTCCCGTCGCACCTTCGTCCAGGAGGGTCTGTATCTCGTCCGGCTGGAACCCGCACTGCCGCTGCAGGATGGTGGACATCAGCCTCGCATCGTTGACACAGCCCCGTAGCACCGGCCCATGGAGGTATTTGTTGATGCCGATGATCAGCGCCTGCCTGCGGGTGTTCGCCATAGGTCCAGCCCAATGATACCACGCCCATGCCCTGAAGTAAACGGCAACCCGGTTGTCGACCATCAGAGTCGCTGACGACGCTCACCGCCGCGTCTATCACGATCGCGCGGTCGCGCGGTCGCGCGGCCGTAGGATGGGGGTGCGGCGCGGCCCGTCAAGGAGCGATCATGACGCCGACGCTCGAATAACGATGAATGGTGCCCAGAAATGCGCATTGCCGTAAGGCCGGTCCGCGCCGGCGGCCGGTCGATGGCGCGCAGCGACGTCGCGTGAAAGGTCGGCGTCCTCGATCTCGCGGGCCGCGTCCGCCGAGTCCAATGCTCGAAGCCACGCCGACGCCCGTCGAAGCGCCTCCTCCGCCATGGCGCCCGCGCGGAGCTCCTCATGAAAGCGCCGCATGACGAGGGCCGTCGCTCGATCGGCGACCGGCCACAGGCTGACCACGACGGCGCGCGCCCCCGCGAGCAGGATCGCGCGGGCGAGCCCGACCACCTCACCTCCCTGCACGGCACCTCGCCCCGTGTCGCACGCGCTCAGCACCACGATGTCCGCGTCGAGGTCCATGCCGAGCCAATCCGCTGCCGTCAGCTCTTCCCCGTCGGCCAGCGCGATGGCCGAGGCGAGCGGCGCGGCTGGCTCGAGGACGCCGTGCGTGGCGAGGTGCACGACACGGGTCGCCTTGATGAGGCGCGCGCGGACGGCCTGCGCCGACGCCGCCTCGCCGATCAACGGCTCTGCTCCATAGAGCGAGGCCACGAGGCGCGCCTCGTTCCGCGCGCCGTCCAGGGTCGCGAGATCGTGGTCTCGGCCGAGGACGTCGCGGTGGCGCATCTTGGCCGGATTTCCCACGATGAGCACCTCGTGAGCGCTCGCTGCGCTCCTCGACGCCTCGGGCTCGGGCCGGCCGAGGAGCGATGCCGCCGGCACGATCGTCAGCGGCCGTTGGATCCCGAGGGGCTCGCCACGCACCGGGAGCACGCCGAACGGGAACCCAGCAAGCTGAGCGTTCGGCACGATGACGACGCGCTCTGCGCGCTCGATGGCGTCGGCGAACGGCGCAACGAGGATGCTCGCGAGCGCATCCACGGCAGGCGCGGCCATCGTCCCGGCGCCGACGCTCTGGCTCGCCGCCAGCACGCGCGCGCCGAACGCGGTCGCGTCCAACGGCGCCTCGCCGTCGGACGTCGTCCGGTGCGTGGCGACGATGCCCGATGCATCGACGGCCCAGGCGAGCAGCTCGCGCGCATGGAGAAGATAAGCGATGAGCAGCGTCCCTGGCTCGAGGCGCAACGCGCCCGGCGGGACAGCGGATTCGCGGCCCGCAGCCGCGCCGTCGTTCTTGGCGAGCTCGTCGAGGGCGCGGTCGAGCTCTGCTTCCAGCTGCGCGACGCGCGCGGGTGCGACCTCGGGCCGGTGCCGGAGGGAGGCGAGCTGCGTGGTCAGACGCTCGACCTGCGCGCGCGCCTTCCGCGCCGGAATGCTCCCTTCGGCAGCCTGCGCGCGCCCCGCCAGAGCTTCGGACAGCAAGCGACCACGCACGAGATCCGCCTTCTCGAACGCGCCCGCCCAGTCTCCCGTCTGCGCGAGCGCGCATGCCCAGCCGCCATAGATGGCCTGGGCATAGCGGGCCGCGCCCAGCGTCCTGCGGAATCGCTCCGACCGGAGCGCGCCCCGCCGGGCCTCGTATCCTTTCGCAGCCGCGGCGAACGCGGCCAGGCCCGAATCCACCCTGCCGGTGCCCATGAACACGATGGCACGGTCGAGCGTGTGATTGATGTCGCCGACATCGGGCAGGCGACGGAGCAGCGGCTCGGCGCTGAGCCGGTCGAGGATCCGCATGGCCTCGTCCCACGCCTCCACGCGCACCAGCAACGTGACCATCGCTCGTGCCGTGTCGGCGATGCGTGCCTCGCGCGCCGCCTGCGCGTCGACGCCCGGGGTGCCCTCGGCCATCTTCAGGAACAGCGCCTCGAGCGGCCCGCGCGTCAGGGTCGCCTTCCCGTCAAGCACCCTCCCCACGGCGGCCAGCGTGGCCGCGCGGTCGCGAGCGAGCGCATGGATCGTCGCCTCGAACACGGGATTGCCCGACGCGATGGCGGCGCGGCGCGCGACCTCGATCTCCTCGCGTGCAGCCGGATGTCCTCGGACGTCCACCACGGCCCGCGCTCGTGCGAAGCTCGCGTGGAACGCGGCGGCCAAGCGCAGCTGTGCGAGGGAGGCCGGAACCAGCTGGGACATCATCGCGGCGAGCTGCTCGCCCATGGCCGCCGGGTCGGCCGCGCTCCCGAAGCCGGCTCCGGACGGGTCGGGCGACCCCTCCTTGGGAGCCGGAAGCGCGGTGAGCGCCTCCTCCAGCTCGGCTGCCACGCGCTCGAGGCGCGCCGCGTCGCCCTCCTGGGTGTAGGCCTGCATGGCCTGGGTGCCCAGCGAATAGAAGCGCATCCAGCCGACGAGATCGCCGGGATTGGCGCGGCACGCCTCGCGCACGCGTGTCATCGCCCGGTCGACCTCCTCGAGCACCTCCGCGGCCGCCCCGATCGCCGCGAGGGCCGAGAGCCTCTCGTTCGTCACCTGGTACGAGCCCCATGGTTCCTCGGCTGCGTCATAGAGCCAGAGAGCGAGCTTCGTGGCGCGCAAGAACGCGTCGAGCTCGCCCTGGTCAATCCAGAGCGCGCGCGCCACTTCCCGCAGGATCGCGCCCCAGGCGCACAGCCAGCCGCGGGCGCCCTCGCGCGCCGCTGCCTTGGTGTGGGGCGAGAGCTTCTCCTCGAGGACGCTCGATGCATCGCCCCGCCGCCACCGCACCACGATCTCGGCGAGAGCCGCGTCCATGGCCAGCCGATTGTCCTTGTGCTCGATCGCCTCCTTCTGGATCGCCTCGAGCTTCTCGACGGCTCTGGCGAGGTCTTCCCCGCTGGCCGTCGCCCTTCCGAGGAGCATCGCTCGCCGCCACCGCGCGCGCAGCGCACCGCGCGGTGCGCCGATCGCGAGGTAGCTCTCGACCGCGAGCCGGTACGCCTCGGCGGCCATGGTGAGCTGTTCTTCGGAGTTCGCGCCGGCGAGCACGAAGTCGGGGATCGGGAGCCCGGTGGCGCGGGCCATCGCGTTCGCGCGGTCGTTGCCTCGCAGCGAGGTGTCCACATCGGTGACGCGCAGCCACGTCGCGAGGAGAGGGTCGCGAGCGCGGTCGGCCTCCGCCACGAGCCTGGACAGCTCCGCGCGGCGCCCATCGAGCGTCTCCGGCGTCAGGTTCAGCAGCAGCGAGGTCACGCCGAGGTGCACGGCGGGTCGAAGGTTCACCGCGCGAGCGGCGAGCACCCCCTCGGCGAGCGTCTCCTCCAGGGTCCATCCGATGAGCGCCTCGGCTCGACGGTGGTTGGTCTCGTTCGTCGCCACGTCGTTGACCAGGTCGATCGCCGCGTTGACGCCCGCGGTGATGGCGACGAACTCGGACAGCGGGCAAGGACCGCGCTGGTGCCGAGCGTGGCGTTCACCCCACGTCTGCAGTGCCGCCTTGAGCTCTGGGACCAGAACGACCGTGTTGTCCGGCCGGAGCCCGTCCGCGTGGCTGGCGACCCGCACCCCGAGCATGGCGACGAGCCGCGCATACGCCGGCTCGACGTCGCGGTATGCGACCTCGAGCAGGTCGAGCGCGCGCCTGTATCGCCCGCGCGCGGCGAGCACGACGGCGCGCGCGACCAACGCCGCGACACGATCGTCTCCATCGTTCGCCGCCGCGGCTGCGCCCGAGAGATCGCCTTGCCCGAAATCCATGACCCAGCACGCCTGAAGCTGCGCATCCACCGCAGGCCGGCCGCAGGTCGGAACGTCGGCGACGATCGGCGTCGGAAACCTGTCGCCGAAACGGAATGTCCCTGCGACGTCTCTCACCGCCGCCTCCCACGAGCCGGCATCGCTGAACGGGCAGTGCCACCCGATCACCGCTCCGACGCCGCGCTGCGGGTCCACCATCAAATACCTCTGTTCGACCATGTCGAGGCGACCCCAAAGGGGGACGTTCACACCGCGCCTCATCCGCACCACCGGCACGTCGCGCCCACGAAGACGCACCATCACGGCGTCCTGGTACAGCACGTTGGACATACCGAACGACGCGAGCGAGCCGCCCATGGACGACGAGAGCCCGTCGTACATCGCATTCAGTTTGCGCGGATCGCCGCTCGCGAGCGGGAACAGGAAGACCTGGAGCATCGACGGGGAGCACGGCGTGCCCGGCGCCACCTGCTGGACCATCGCCATCGGACCGCCGGAGAACCTCGCCTCACGATGCCAGAGCACGACGCCGCGCGTCCGCCCGTCGGACATCTCGGTCGCGCACCAGGGCCAGTCGGTCCGGATCGTGAAGGCCCCGTCGGGGCCGAAACAGCGCGGAGCGTGGGCGCTCTGCGTGCTCGGCTGGGGCTGGAGACCCATCGAAGCGAGCAGCTCGCGCGGCAATGCGAGCGCGGCGGCGAGCTTCGTCGCCGGAGACGTGATGCCCACAAGCGCGCCGAGGAACGGGGCCGCCATTTCACGGAGCAGCATCGGGTGGCATTCGGCGCTCGCGAGGCGCTGCGCGTCCTGAGCGCCGAGCGTCCCCCGGAGGATGTCCTGGGCCTTCGCGCGGAGGTTCGGCCCCGACGGAGGATCACCTCGGTAACTCACGAGCGCCGCCAGGACGTCGGCAAGGAGGAGCACGGCTGGATCGGTGGTCGGCGCGGCTGGAGCGCTGGGACCGGAGGCGATCCCCAGCGCGCCGAGCTGCAGATTGACACGACGCTCGGTCTCGCGGCTCTGGGCGTCGATCTGCGCCCCCTGCGTCGCCTGCGCGCGTAGCACGTGCGCGAGCCACGGATCGATCGCCGTGTACTCCGCGCGGAGGCGCAGCGTGGTCCCCACGGGATCCGACCGGAAGGCGACGAGCACGGGCGGGTCACCGACGAGCGATTGCAAGATCGGATTCATACGGGCTCCCTCCTCGGCGACGAGCGCCTCATGCCCTCATTGGAAGAGAAGGAAATCCAAACGTCTCGGGACCGTCAAGCCTCAACTGCGCGATCTGCCTCCCGCTTCGCTGCGCCCGGGACCAGGCGGCCTGCCGGCCGTGTCACGCAGGGAGGGAATGAGCCCGTCGATGCCGGAGCGAACCCGTCGGCGCCACACCAACGAGCAGCGGGCGTCGTTGTTCGAGCGCAATGACGCCGAAAAGTTCCCGCAATCGAGCCGCTGCGGCTCGAACCTGTGCAACGGGAAGGAATTGCTGGTGGCCGGCGGGGCGATGCGCACCCCTTCCATGTCGCATAGGAAAGCAGTAGGCTCGCGCCATGGCCTCGTGGTGGGCCGGCGGTCTCGACATGAGCCATGGACGAGAAGAACCGTGACATCTCCAAGCTGCACGCGAAGGGCGTGGAAGGCGGCGCGCCGGGGCGCGCCGGTCGGAGGGCGGCTACAGGAGCCATCATGTCGAAGCGGGCGCTGATCGTAGGGATCGACGAGTACACGGAGTTCCCGCAGCTCACCGGGGCCGTGGCCGACGCGCGCGCCATGGCGGACGTCCTCCGGCGCAACGACGACAAGAGCATCAACTACGACTGCCGCCTTCTGGCGGGCGATGGGTCGCCCAAGGTGACACGGGCGGCCCTTCAGCGTCTCTGGCGCGAGCTCTTCTCCGGCTTCAAGGACCCGATCCTGTTCTTCTTCGCCGGGCACGGCCTCGTCAGCGAGACGGGCGGGTACATCTGCACGTCCGACGGCACCCCCGAAGAGCCCGGGCTCCCGATGAACGATCTGATCGTCCTGGCCAACAAGTCCACCGCGAGCGAGGTGCTGATCATCCTGGACTGCTGCCACAGCGGCACCGCCGGGGGCTCGCCCTACAACGATGCCCTCAGCGTGCTGCGCGAGGGAGTGACCCTCCTCGCGGCCAGCCGGCCCAGCGAGAAGGCGAGGGAGCGATTCGGCCGCGGCGTGTTCAGCGGCTTGCTCTGCGACGCGCTCAGGGGTGGCGGCGCCAACCTCCGTGGCCAGGTGACGGCGGCGGACCTCTACGCGTATGCCGATCAGGCGCTCGGAGCCTGGGATCAGCGGCCGCTCTACAAGTCGTACAGCTCCGGCTTCTCGGTGATCCGGCAGTGCACGCCGTTGATCGCCGACGACGCATTGCGCTCGCTGATCGAGCTATTTCCAAGCGACGATGCCGAGATCGCCCTCGATCCGAGCTACGAGCACACGCAGCCCGAGGCAGACCCGAAGAACGTGGCGAAGTTCGACAAGCTCAAGGCGCTGCGCAACGCGGGGCTCGTGCACCCCACGCGCCAGCCGGACCTGTACTGGTCCGCGGTCCGCCGCGGCGGCGCCGCGCTGACGCCGTGGGGCCGGCGTTACTGGCGCATGGCGCAGAAGGACCTGATCTGAGGGACCATGAGGATCGGTATCACAGGGCATCGCCACCTCGGCGGCTCGGACGATCGGAAAGGAGTCCATGCCGAGATCAGCGCCCGTCTCCGCGAACGCGCGCGCCCCGGCGACGAGGCGCTGTCCTCGCTCGCCATCGGGGCCGACCAGATCTTCGCGCAGGCGGCGCTCGAAGCCGGGTTGCGCCTGCATGCGGTGGTCCCCTGCGAGGGCTACGACGCGACGTTTTCACCGGAGGAGCTGCAAGGCTACGAGGCGCTGCTCACGGCCGCCACGGAGGTCACGACCCTCGCCTTCCCCATCCCGTCGGAGATCGCGTTCGAGGCCGCGGGGCGCTGGATCGTGGACCATTGCGACGCCGTGATCGCGGTCTGGAACGGCTGCCCTGCGAGCGGGCGCGGCGGGACCGGGGATATCGTCGATTACGCGCGGAGCAAGAACGTCCAGCTGGTTGTCATTCCTGTCATGTGATCCCCCCATCGCGCCGCGAGACGCCGGCGCTTCCCCTGGTCGCAGGAGGTCTTCGTGGATCCGCTCGCTCTCCGCTTCGCGCTGCTCGTTCCCCCGGCGATCGTGGCGGCGAAGCTGCTCGTCACCGCGCTGTACCGGCGTCGCATCCGCTCTCTGATGCGGGAGGTACGGCATCAGATCGCGACGATCCCCTCCGCGCCGCAGAAGCTCGCAGCCGGCCGAAGGGGTCCAGCGCGGCCGAATGCGGCCGAGATCCAACGGTGGGTCGACACCCCGCGGCGACGGAGCCGGTGGCTCCTGCCGATGTATCTCGCGGCGGCCATCGCGTACGTCGTCCCCGGCGCCCTCGTGCTCCTCCTGTACATCGAGCCAGGCGGAGCACCGCCGCTGGCGGTGCTGGTCACGTCGGCCCTGCTCTCCATCGCATTGCTCCCCGCCGTGCTCACGGCGCGCCTTCGCTCGCTCTCCGCGGCCGGCGTGTGGACACAGGCCGCCATCCTCGGTGTCCCGATCGGCACGTCGCTCGCCGTAGGCGGCCCGAGCCTGGTCGCTGGCACGACGCCGCTGGCGGTGCTCCTGGTGGTGCTCCAGACCTGTCTCCTGGCAGGCGCCGGCTTCCTCGCCGCCTTGGCCTATTTGCGGTTCAGGGTGTACCTGCACGAGAGCGTCGCCGCCGGCCCTTCGCCGCTGCGGTTCATCGAGCTCTCGTTTCTCGGAGCAACGTTCAATGCTCTGGTCTCCGGCGCCGGGAGCCAGCGCGCCTGGGCCTTCCTCGGACCGTTCGTTCTGCTCCTCACCGTCCTGGGCGCGGGCTTTCGTTTCCTGGCAAGGAGCTCTCGCAGCACGACCGCGCCCAACATCCTCTTGCTCCGTGTCTTCGGGAACGGCCGCACGGCCGAGGCGCTCTTGAGCCGCCTCGCCGACATCCTGAGCAACATGTGCGCGCTCCGGTGGGTCTCGAGCAGCGATGTAGCGGCGGCGACCGTGAGCCCGCGCGGCATGCTGGCCTATCTCACCGGCCGCCTGCGCACCCGCTTCGTCGCGACCGAGGCCGACCTCGATCGCGTGCTCGGCGAAGGCGCGGACCAGTACCTCGACGGGTCGTTCCGCACGCGCGAGATCGCGTGCTTCGAGAACGGTTGGCGCCCCGTCGTCGAGCGCCTGATCCGGGAGGCGTCGGTGGTGCTCATGGATCTCCGCGGCTTCACCGCCGCCAACCGCGGGTGCGTGCACGAGCTCGGGCTCCTCGTCAACCTGGTGCCGGCGTCCCACGTGATGCTGCTCGTGGACGCCACCACGGACGAAGCCCAGCTCTCGCTGACGCTCGACGAGGCGTGGGCGGGCCTGCGGCCCGACTCGCCGAACCGCTCGGCGAGCCCCCGCCAGTTCCGGAAGATCACCTTGAATCGTCTCGACCGCCGGACCGCCGCGGCGCTCGCGGACGACGTCCTGCGCGCCGCTGCCGCACCTGGCTCACCGGCGCCTGTCGCCGCCGTCAGCCCGCTGCGCTCGGCGTGAAGGCTCCCCTGATCTTATGCACTTTCTTCCTGATCCCATGCAACGGTTCGACAGCAATCGCGGCGCACGATGTGCCCGAGGGAAATCAATGCTCAATCGAGAGTCGAATCTGCCGCGTCCACCATCGGCGTGGCTCCTGCGTATCGCGCTGACATGTCTGTTGATGCTCGCGCTCGCCCCGACGACCGCGGCGCAGCCGGGGCGCCCCCCGGGGCTGCCCAGACCACCCGCCGGGGGGCCCCCATCGACGGGCGCGCCGCTGTCCCCCGCACCGCCTGCGCCGGCCGCGCCGGACGCGCCGGCGGCGCCCACCGTCGATCCGCCCGATCCGCCCGATCCGCCGGAGCCGCCGCCAGCGCCCGCCGCCGACGATTCCAAGGCGAAGGCCCGCACCGCCCGTGAGGAGCGCAAGGAGCGCGAGAAGGCCTATGCCAACTTGCACGCCGAGCGCGTGAAGGAGCTGATGCGGATCGCGACGACGCTACGGACGACGTGCTCGTCCACGGCGCAAGACATCGCCGCCGCTCAAGTCGAGGCGCGGAGTGACGCCGCCGAGTGCGCGGAGGTCAAGAAGGCCTGCAAGCCCGGGAACCCCAGGTGCGAAGCCGAGCTCGCGGAGTGCGCCAAAGAGGCGCAGAGGCTCACCAAGTTCCAGACCCAGACCGCGGCCCTCAAGACGAAGGGCGGCCTCTGCTCGAGCTTCTGCGACCCGCAGGCGGGAGTGGGGGTCAACCTCTGCGCCTTCGAAGACCCAGTCGCGGCCAACGCCGCCGTCCTCGCTGACTGGACCGACGCCCGCATCCTGATGCGTTATATCGAAACGCATCTGGCGAACCTCAATGCGTTGAGGCCGAAAGGAAGCCCTGCGAGTGCGCCCAGCATTCCCGGGCCGGCGGCCTTGCCGGAGGTGCTCGGCGGCAGTACGGGAATCGCAGGCGAGGTCACCACGGCGGCGCTCAATTTCGCGACGGTGGGGCTCACCGCGCTGGCGAAGCTCATCGAGGATCGCGCGAAACGAGAGGGTATCGGCTGGTTCCTCGAGCGGGTCGGGCGAGACCTCTGCGGGCTCGACGCTGCAATTCCACAGAGCCCGAACGTGCTCGAGCAGATCGTGGACGAGCCGAACAACGGGCTGGCGGAAGCCGAGCGCACACAGGCCAAACAGATAGTCGCGAAGCTGAACGCCGCCACCAAGAAGCGCGCCGAGGGAGAAGCCCAGGTCGTCTACCGAGAGATGCGGACGTTCTGGTTCCCCGCGCTCTGCTCGCTGGCTGGCAAGACGAACGATCTCACGCAATACGGCGGCGGGGGAAAGCTCTTCGAGGCGCTTCGCGGCGCGGTCGCCTCCGACGTGACGGGCTGGCCCGGCGCTGCGGCAGGGCTCGGGCTCGGTTATGCCTTCTGGAGCGGGATCGTCCCCCAGAACCAACCGAAGAACAACCCCTTCTTGTGCACGCCGGACGATACCACCGGCGCGTGCGCTTCGGTCCTCCAGATCCGGCGCGCCGGCGCGACGTTCGTGGAACAGATGCTCTCTGGACAGAGCCCCACGGCGAGCCTCTTCGCGCTCTCCGGGCGGCTCGACACGGCGAACCTCGACACGAGCCCTCCCGCTAATCCCAGGCTGCACGTCGACGGCTTTCAAGTCGCCGCCTGCGCCGCGGCGATGCCGTATTACTTCGACGAGCACGGCGATCTGCTGCCCACGTACGATCCGGCGGCCAAGCAGGCTAATGCTGGCAAGAACGACAGCGCCGCGCTGGCGGAGGCGAGCCTCGATCGAACGCAGAAGACCGAGGCGCTGCTGGTGGCCGCGTTCGCGTCGGCGCCCGCTTGCTGGTCCATCGTGGGCAAAGGCGTCGAGGTGTCGGGATGCGAGGCGCTCGGCGGCAAAAAAAACGGGGATGCATGCGGGGAAGACCAGGGTGATTGGAAGCGTGCGCTCGGTAATTCCGCGCCTATCGAGCGGCTCTCCACCGTGCTGCGCCTGACGCACAGGTTCGCCACCGGGGCCCGCGTCGTCGAGGCCCAGTGGCGCAAGCTGCTCCAGGCGGCGAGCGCTTACGAGGACGCCGCGCGGGCCTCCATGGGGGCCATCGGGCGGACCCCCGACGTTCCCATCGACATCGGCAGTCTGCTCAAAGGGGCGGACGAGAAGAGCCTCCCGGAGGTGATCCGCGCCGCGCAGGATCTCGTCGAGAAACAGGCCCGGACACTCCAACAGGGCCCCGTCGTGAAGCAGCTCCAGGCGGCGCTCGCGGTCGCGCAGGCTGCCATCGAGCTCGCAAGCGTCAGCATCGGGGCGGTCGAAGGGGCGATCGACCCGGTTCTCTATCCCGGCTTGTGCACAGCGTCCGGCTGCCCGTCGCTCAGCCAGCTCTCCCTCTCTCTGGGCAAGGCCCGAGAGACGCTCAACGCGCTTGCCAAGGACGTGAGCACGCTCAGCGGCGTGCTCGCAGAGGACTGGGGATCGACCGTGGCTTCCGCGGTGGGGAGCCTCCGCCTCCACATCGAGGTCATCTGCCACGACGCGGCCACCAAGAACAAACAAAGCGGGGCGTGCGGCGACGTGATGCCAAAGATCTCCCGCTATATGAGCCTGGTGGTGACGCTGGTGGCCGAAAAGGATCCCGAGCGCATGGCCGAGACGCTCGACTCGCTCGCCGCGCCGGTCGGTGGGTGGCGATCGAAGTCCAACGCCAACGTCACGGTCGTTTCGCTCGCGGCGTTCCCGGGGTTTGCGGCTGGGGGCGAGGTCCGGTTCGGCCAATATGGCGTCACGCGTGAACGCGGCAAGGTTTACAGCTCCGCGCCGACGTTGACGCTGCCCGTGGGGGTCGACGTGGCGTTCGGGACCGACTGCAGCTTCCCCGCGCCGTTCGGGCTGTTCTTCTCGGTGCTCGACCCAGCGGCCTTCCTGCAGTACGACGCCTCGGAGCAGGGCCGCCTGCCCGGCCCGCGGCTGACGACCGCGCTCTCGCCCGGCGTCTGGATGCGCTTCGGGTTCAAGGACACGCCCGTCAGCCTCAACCTGTTCGGCGTCTATCGGCCGGGGCTCCGCGCGTGGGAGGCCTCTGTGAGCGGGCCCGCGGCAGACGCGTTCCAGTTCGGGGCCTCGGCGTCAGTCGACGTGACGCTCTTCGATCTCTACACCAAACAGCGTTGAGCCGGAGGAAGCATGAAGACCCAATTTCTGCTCTGCGCAGCGGTTCTCTCGATGGCGACAGGCTGCAGCGACACCGAGCCCGACGAGCCGCGGCTCTGCCTGCTCGGCTCTGCTGCTGTCGAGGGGCGCGATCCGAGCACGGTGGCCTGCCCCGATCCGCCTGTGACCATCAGCGTCGCTCCGGGCGAGGTGGTTTATATCCGGCACGAGCTCCCCGAGGGGATCGAGCCCCCCGGTCCGCTCCACGTCCGCATCAGCACGCCTTGCGGCGAGGCCGAGTCGTTTGACGCCGACTACGCGACGCGCGACGGTACGGATGGCGAGAAACAACACATCGCCGTGATCTCGCGCGTGGCGCCGGTCGGGGCCGAGTGCTCGCTCTCCGTCCATGCGACCATCGCCAACAGCTCGCTCACGCGGGCGACCTCGCCGTCGGCGGATGCGGCCACATGCGCAAAGCTGGTGTGTCCGGCGGACGACGCGGGGGGCGGGACCGGAGGGGGCGGGACCGGAGGGGGCGGGTCGTCAGGGTCTCCGTGACGATCGGCGGAGCCGGCGAGCGACGTGGCGACGTGGACTGGCTCGTGCCGCGCCGCCGGCCGAGGAGCAGAGGAAGCCCCCGCCCTTCAGCTCCGGGAACGCAGTCGCCGCCCGGCCGCCATCACCGAAGTCGTGGATGTAGACACGGAGTCCGATCTCGAAAGATGCTTTACGCGCGCCCCGGATACATCTGCCGGATGAAATCGATGTCCGTCCGCGAGAGCCGGGTGTTCGAATGTGTGCCCACGCCGTCCGTGGTCAGGGATGCCGGGAAGTCGTAGAGCATGATCGAGTCGGGATCGAACTTGGTCCCGTTGATCTGGCGCTGTGAGTACCTGTCAAGGATATTGAAACGGATCGTCTGCTCGTCCCAGAAGTTCGGCGAGCCCGAAAAGTACTCGATCACTGCCTGCTCGTTCCACTTGATGCCACCCGGGATCTGGTGCTCGTGGATGCAGCCTATCGCGTGGCCGAACTCGTGCACGATGACGCGCGAGAACTCCTGTTCGTCGGTGGACTCGTCGAACCAGCCGAAGTTCATGGTCGGCTGGTGCCGCGGGAAGTAGCGGTCCACGAGGCAGTCCGTGCCGATCGCCGACCACGAGTTACCTGGATCGAACGCGAACGAGATGCGGATCTCGGCTCGCGGGTCGTTCCCGAATTCGAAGTCGAGGTTCGCGTGCCGCGTCAGCTCCGCCACGTACTGCTCGACCTTCTCGCGGAGAAACGACGATCCGTCGAGGAATCGGACGCGCAGCCTCCGGCCCGGCCGCCACAGCTTGCGCTTCACCATCGCCATTTTCTCCGCGGTGCCGGCGTTGGGTTCGGGGGCGTTGTCCGGGTTCTCGGCGAGCGCGATGGCCCGGGCCTCCCTGTCGAACTCGAACGGGATGACCCGATCGATGCACGCTCGTCGCGCCGTCTCAGTCTTCGACGTCATGGATCGTCTCCCTCCTCTGTCGCATCGGTAGAAGCGCCCGATGGCAGCATTCATTCCTGTCCGTTGGGATGAGAACGCATCGCGGCTCGACGGTCAAGGGCGCCGCACGTCAGCTGGATTGCACGCGATTTCACGACCCCACGGGGGCGTTCTGCGTCGGCGGAGCTCCGTCGGCTTGCCGCCGGTAACGGCTCGCCTTACGGGACCGTGGTCGCGGCAATCCAGCGGAGCCTGCTCGCGCTCGGGATCCCCGCGTGGACGAACGGGTTGGTTCTCAGGGCGCGGGCATCTCTGGATCTCCCGGACGGCTCGCTGGCGTCGTGACAGCCTGGATCCGGCTGCGCGCGACGCGGCGAAGCTCATCGATGCTCACCGCGCCCTCGAGGGGAAAGCGGAGCACGCTGGTTCGCGTCGCCGCCACCACGCTCTTCCCATCTGCGGAGAGGCGCGCATCGAGCACGCTCTCGCTGCTCCCCCACAGCGCCGTCAGCTCCCTGTTGACCTCGGTGTCCCAGACGCGCACCGAGCCGTCGCCGCTCGCGCTGACGAGCAGGTGATCATCGGCCCAGTGGAGCGCATGGACCCTATCGACGTGGCCGAGGAGCGTCGCGACAGGCGCGCCGGTCTCCACGGACCACACGCGGATTTCCCCCAGCTCGTCCCCTGTCGCCACGAGGCCCCCATCGGGGCGGAACGCGACGCTGAAGACCGCCGCCGTGTGACCTCGGAGGACGCGTCCTTGGCGCAACGCGGTCGTCGCCCCGTCGCGGGAGCTCACCCCGTGCAAGAAGACGACCTCCCTGCCGGCCGCCGTGGCCGCGGTGGTGCCATCTGCGCTCCACGCCCCCGCGACCGCTCCTGCGTAGACTGGAGACAGGGAAACACGCCCGAGCACCCCGCCGCGCCTCACGTCCCACACAACGGCCTCTTGCAGCAGCTCCTCTGCGGGGGCCTTCATGACGAGCATGAGAAGCGCAGCGTCCGGTCCCGGGAAGACGCGATGAAAACGAGCACCCCGAGACCAGGGCTCGTCATGCGAGAGACGGAAGAGAGGACTGTTCGGGCGCGCCGCTACGTCCCAGAGCCTCAGCTCCTCGCTGGAGATGGTGACGATGGTGCTCCCATCTGCGCTCATCGCTGCATCGGCGAGAACATCGGGACGGGTGATGGCGAGAGGATGGCCCCGCCGGAGATCGTGAAGCTCCAGCACGTTGTTCACGCTCACGAGCGCCCGGTCCTCACCGAGCGCATAACATCGCTGGAACTCGGCGCGGGGGCCGGGTGTCTCCGGCGTCTGCCTGGTGAGGATCACCTCGGGCGCATCGACATGCCAGAGCCGCGCTTCGCCGTCGGAGCTCGCGGTGAGCACCGTCGCTGCGCGCGGGTGGAACGCGACGCTCCGGACCTCGCCGGCGTGCCCCCGGAGCACGGCCGAGCGCGCGCCCGAGAACACATCCCAGACGGCCGTCGTGCCGTCCGTGCTCCCCGTGGCGGCAAGCCTCTGGTCCTCGCTCCACGCCAGCGCGCTGGGCTTCCCCGTGAGCCCGCGGAGATCCGTGGCGACCCGCCCCACGCTGAAGCTGCTCTGGATGTCGTTCCTCCACAGCCGCGCCCGCTCCGGGTTGATCGTGAGCAGCTTTCCCTCCGTCGAGCCAAACAACGCCGCGGTCACCCACGACTCGTCGGCGAGCCGGACGACGGCGCCTTCCTCCGCGAGGTTCAGCAAGCGCGTCCCCGGCCATGTATTGACCAGGGCCTGCGGCGTCATGTCGGCTTCATCGATGAAGAGGGCGGGCATTCCGGCCTCTACGCTGACGCGGGTGAGCATGCCCGGACCGCCGTAGAATGGCTCTATCTTCCAGGTGGAAACGCTCACGTGGGAGCAACCGGATTGCTCGTTCACCTCGTCCTTCAGGTCCACGGGCTTCCATCGTATGGGCAGGCTCCTGGCCTTGCACTCCGGGTGCTCCGGCGGGGCGGTGAGCGCCTGCTCTGCTGTCGGGGGATCGAGCGAAGCAGCGACGAGGTCCGGCTGCGCAACCACGAGCCACCCGCCGTTGCGGCTCACGCCCGCGAGCTGCCCTCGCACGGCCACGATCGGCGCCCAGGCGCCGTCGCGCCGCTCGAGCACGCGCGTGACGGCGCCGTCTCCGCTGCCTTCCACCGCCACGAGGCGCAGCTCGCCCCCTGGTCCACGGTGGATCTGGACCGCCGGCGCCCGGTCGCCGAGGCGAGTCGCGGTCGTGACGTCCCGGAGCTCAGCCTCTCCCGTGTCACGCCGGAGGAGCAGCAGACTCTCTCGGTCGCTCGAGAGCAGCGCCTGCTCGACCGTGCCGCGCTTCTCCACGGTGAAGCGCTGGATGCGCTCGTACGTGGATGAATCCCACAGGCTGACCGCGTCCTCTCCGATCGTGAGGATACGTTCCCCATCCGGGCTGAACGTCGCGGCGAAGAGCGGCCCGTCGGCAGGATCGAGCACGGCGCGGAGCCGGCTGCCCATCACGGCGCGCCGGAGCGCGTACACGCTGTCCTTCGTCACCGCGACGCGTGTCGCCTCCATCGCCATCTCGACGCTCTCGACGGGCGCAATGTCGAGCAGGCCGAGGGCCTCGGACGCGAGCCTTCCGGAGTGCGCCAGGCGCCGCTCGTCCCAGAGCGAGGCCCCGAGGCCGAGGCCCGCCACGGCGAACAGCGCTACACCGGCATAGGAGAGCCTTTGCCGGAGGACGCTCGCGTCCAGAAACGCCGCTTCCGTCCGGCTGAGCCGCCCGGGCTCGGACTTCCGCATGCGGCGCGCGGGCCCGAGGCGGGCGTCCAACACCCACAAGTTCCGGCCCGTGCTCTCCCACCGCAGCGCGGCCTCGGTGAGCTCCCGGTGCAGGCGCAGCGCTTCATTCTCCTCCTTGTCGCCTCTCCACGCGGCGAGCGTCGGCCACCCTGTGACCAGCTCCTCGTGGGCCAGCTCGATGTAAGGCCCGAGCAGGGGCGCGCTGCCCGCGATGACGAGCTTGTCTCTCTCGAGCAGGACGCGGAGCGCCGCGACGGATCGAGCCTCGCCCGGGAGCTCGGACTCGAGCTCTCGGAGCGGGACCTTCCTGCGCAGCCATTCGCCGTCGGGCTCGACCATCCGGAGCATCAGCCACTTCATCGTGCGCCGCTCGGCGTCACCTCCCAGGCTCGTGTAGACGGCCTCGGCGCGGCAGCTCAGCACCCGGGCGACGCCCGTGTAGGCCGTCTCGAGGAGGGCTCGCTCCTTGTCGGGATCCGCGAGGTGCTCGTCGAGGCACTTCAGGTAGAGCTCGCTCAGCATGGAGGACAGCAGCGGCAGCGCGCCGGGCCTGTCCCATACGTCACGAATCAATCGTTCGACGAACTGAGAGGGATTGAAGAAGAGGGCGCACCTGGCAGCTGGTCTTTCGATGGCGGCGGTCAGCTCTCCGTGTGTCATCGGCGAAACCACGAAGCGCGCCGCCTGCCAGACCTCGGACGGGATCTCCTCCCATCCCGTGGCGTCCGCCCCAACCCGCGGCACGAGGATGGGCTCGAAGTCCGCGCGGAGCGTCGCCACCACGCGCAGCGCGCCCGCGTGAGCCACCATGGCCTCGCGGAGGAGCTGCAGGAACGCCCGGCGGACCTCGCGGTCCGTCACCTTGGTTTCGAGATCGTCGAGCGGGTCGATCACCAGCAGCACGCCCCTCACGGGCTGCGCCTCCAGGATGCCGCTCACCAGCTCGGCGAGGGCCGAGGAGCGCGCCAGATCCGCGGCGCTCACCCTTTCTCCGTGGGCGCCCCGCAGGGCCGCCGACAGCGCCGCAGCCAGGCTCTCCAGGGGAGCGGTGCCCGGTCGGAAGGGGGGCACGAGGACCCACGCGCTCCCCTCGGCGCGCTCCAGCGCCGGTGGCAGCCCGGCCCGCACCAGGCTGCTCTTGCCATTGCCTCCGGGCCCGACGACCAGCGTGAGCGGCGCGCTCTCGACCCTCAGGATGAGCTCCGCGACGGCCCGCTCCCGCCCGAAGAAGAGCGCTGCGTCCTCCTTCGTGTGCTCGAAGGGCCTGAGATCCCTGTACGGGTTCGTCGACCGGTCGAGCCTGGGATCGTCCGCCGGCTTCAGATCCTTTTCCGGGCGCAGAAGGAAGACGTTCTCGCCCCGGTCGTGCAGCGGACCAGGCCACAGTCCGGGCGTCTGCTTGAACCCGTGCGCGAGGGTTCCGAGCTCGACGGCATCGCGCAGGTACACATAGAGCTCGGTGGCGGTGATCACGCCGTCCCCGCCGCCCCTCTCGTCTCCTGAGCGGTCCGCGCCGCCGGCGAGGCCCCGCAGCAGCGCGCTCGCGAACGGCGAGTGCTCGCCCCCCTCGTCGCGACGACCGATGGCGTGTCCCCCGAGGCTGTCGAGCGCCTCCTGGTTGTGCGCAGTCGAGCAGAGGATCTGCCAGGCGCGACTCTCGACGAACCTGCGGAGCTGGCTCCTGTAAAGCACGGAGACCGAGGACACATCGCGCGTGCTCGCCCAGCGGAACGCGCCGGCGAAGCAGCAATCGAGGATGATCAGCACATGCCGGGCCCGGATCAGGCAGTTCCCTTTCCCGGCGATCGCCTTCTCGAGCGTCTCCATTTTGAGCAGCGTGCCGTCGTCGTCGCGGCGCGCGCCGTAGGGCGCCAGATAGCCGCGACGCCCGTCCTTCTGGTTGAGCGCCACGCCATGACCGGCGAAGTAGAGGAGAAAGCGGGCGGGCTCTCCGAGCTCCCTGCGAGCCCGCAGGACCGCGCGGAGGATGCCCTTCTTCGTCGCCTCGTCCTCGAGGAGCAGGCGGACCTCGTAGCCGTGATCCGCCTCGAGCGCCTCCGCGACGGCCTCGGCGTCCCGCACGGCGGTCTCGAGATCGGTCAGCCTGTGAGCCGCCGGCACGCCGGGCGCGGCAGAATAACTCTTGATGCCGATAACGACGGCGATGCTCTGATTGAACGCCGCGGGCTCCCGAGGATGTTTGCTCACGGCGAGCAGCCCGATTCGTGCCTTCCGGGAGGCTGCCAGCTGGCGCGGAGATGGAGGACCATGCTTGTTGTTGGCGGCATGCTTGGGTGCTCGTTCACGCCAGCGTGACGTGCGTGCAGGGAGCGGCCCAGTATATCAGGACGCCTGCGCGCGGGCGCGCGAGCCGCGCCGGCGGCCGGGTGGACGCACCTCGGAGCAGCGCGTTCCGCGGGCGCTATGCGCTGCCGGCGAGCGGCGTATACTGCGCGCGGTGCAGCGGCGGCCCATCGGCGCGGCGGGGGCAATCAAGAGGAGGGCGTGATGGCGGCGAAGGCGGGCGAGGGAGAGTACCGGTGCTACACGTTCCAGCCAGGCGGCGATGACGGGCCGCTCCTCCCGAATCAGCACTATCTCAGCGTGGACGCGGTCGCGTGGTTCTTGAACCGCGAAGATGGTTGGTTCTCCAAGTGGACCGCCTCCGGCACCCTCGAGATCTCCCTCGTCGGAGGCCTGGAGCGCTATCAGGCCGCGCTCGGCGCGTTCGAGCTGCACGGCAGCGCGAGGACGGCGCCCGTGTTCGACCGCCCCGTGCTGCCCGATCGCAACTACCGCGGCGGCCCGATCTCCCTGTGCGTCTCGCTGTTCGCGCTCCGCCGCGACACCGCCCTCGCGGGCCTGCTCAAGAGCGCCTCGTCGGCCAGCCTCGGGATCGTGGCCGGCATGGTGGAGACCGCGAGCCTGGCCGGACCGCATCTCGTGCTCGGCGCGGCGGCGGCCTCGCTCATCGGCGGGGTGTCCGAGCTCCTCACGACGTCGCCTGGCGGGACCGAACACCTGCTCGGCCAGGGCGGCCTCGAGGTGGCGCTCGCTCCCGAGCAGGTGCGCGGCCCGCTGACGTACGTCCTGTTCCATCGAGGGACCCGGCTCGACCCCGGGCGGCTCGCGGTCGGCACCTCCGCCGCGCTCACCTACCCCTTGCACGACGGGCAGGAGCTCGCCGACGGCGCCTGGGTCCTCCTCCGCCTCCGCAGGAGCGCGAGCTACTCGGGCGTGCGCGGTTGGTTCGACAAGGAGCGGGCGCTGCGGGCCGCCGTGCAGAACCTCGTCGACGACGTGAGGGCGGGCGCGATCGACGCCGCCGAGGCCCTCCCCCGCCTGCGGCCAGGCGCCGGCGGCTCGGAGACGCTCTTCGACGAGCTCCGCGCGCTGCGGCAGATCATCCAGCTCGACGGCGCGATCCACGAGGCCGAGGCGCGGCTCAGGGTCGCCGGGATGGTCAAGGCGTTCGCCGACGCGCGCGCGGCCATCGAGAGGACCGCCTTTCCTGTGCGCTCGGCGTTCGAATCGCGCGAGGCCAACGCGAGATTCCTGGAAGCCCCGGCGCAGGAGCGCGGGGCAGTGACCGATTTTTCCTCGCTAGCTCACGAATCGTTGGAGTCGATAAGGTCACGATCGGCCCTCGCCGGGCCCGGCAGCGCCGCGGCTCCGGAGCCCACGGCGAACGCCGATCTCCTGCGCGAGCAGGAGTCGGTCGCCGAGGCGCGCCGGGCTGCGCGGCCCGTCGAGGACAAGGTCGGGCGCATCCACGCGTTGCTCATCGGGATCGACGCTTACCCCGGCCCCAACCCGGCGCCGCTCCTCGGCTGCGTCAACGACATCGACGACATCGAGCGCGTGCTGGTGGATCGGCTCGGCGTGGCTCGCAGCGACATCCGTCGCCTCGCCTCGCCTCGCGAAGGCGCAGCGGGCGGCGCGAGCGTCGCGGCGCTCCCCGCGACCCACCACAACATCGTCGCCGCGCTGCGCGCGCTCGGCGGCGACGCCGTGGGTCCGGACGACAGGGTCTTCATTCACTACTCCGGGCACGGCACCAGCATCGAGGCGACCGGCGCGCGCGGCGTCGCCCTGCGGGAGGCCCTCGTGCCCGTCGACGCTCGCCTCGACGAGCAGGGGACGCCGCGCAACCTCCTGTTCGACGTGCAGCTCAACGAGCTGCTCCGGAAGATCGCCGAGCGCACCCGGCGGGTGACGGTCATCCTCGACTGCTGCCACTCCACCGGAGCGACGCGCGACGGCTTCTCCCGCGGAAGCGACCGGGATCAGGCGCGCTCGATGCGCGTCGCAGGCCGGTTCCCGGCGGCGGCGCTCGGCCTGCCCGCGGAGCTGCCCGCCGGGCACGCGCGCGGCGGCAGCGTCGTCCACGGCCTCGCCGCCTCCGTGGAGAGCTGCGCGGCCGTCGCGGCCTGCCTCGCCGACGAATCGGCGTTGGAGGGCGCGCACTCCGACGGGCGCAGGGGCGGATACTTCACGCGCGCGCTCGTCGCCCAGCTCGCCGCGATCCCCGACGCCGAGCTGCCGGAGCTGCGCTGGGGCCGCATCTGGCGGCAGCTCGAGGCCAACGTGGAGAGCAAGCGGCGCCAGCACCCGCGCCTGCTCGGCAGCTTCGCGCGGAAGGTGTTCGGCGGGCCGCCCGAGGACGGCGATCCCGGCTTCGGCGTCCGCCTCGACGGCGCTGTCTATCACCTCTCCGCCGGCGAGCTCGCGGGCGTGACGGAGGGCGCCCTCGTGGCGGTTTACGGCAGCCAGCCCGCTTTGCTCCCGCTCGAGGCCGGCTCGAAAGAGGAGCTGGCGGTGCGGCAAGGAACGCTGAAAGTGACGCGCGCGAGGCGCTCGTCTGCAGAGGCCATGGCGACGGAAGGCCGCTCGCCGTTCGCGCTCCCTCCGGGCGCGCGCGCGCGGGTGATAGATCCCGGCCGTGGCGCCGCGCTCATCGTGGCCGTCGAGCCGGCGGTTCCGGATCTCCTTAAGGCCATCTCCGCCTCACCGTCCCTGCGCCTCGCCGAAGGCGAAGAGGCGCCGGCGGTCATCCTGAAGCGGTGCTCGAGCGGCGCGTGGGCCGTCATCGATGACCAGCACGGCGACGGCGAGACCCCGGACGAGCCCGTCCTGATCAGGATCCCAGACGACAAGGCCCTGACCCTCGCGCCGAAGATCCTCGAGCACTACCGCCGATACATCGCGCCCGTCGAGATGGCGAGGCGCTGCACGGATCTGCCTGCGGGCACGCTGACGCTGGGGCTGCTCGACTGCAGCGACAAGGAGCTCGACGAGCACGGCATCCTCATCGATCCCGAGATCGATCCGCACAACCTGGACCTCGACCCGCTCTTGCCCGACGCGCGCGGCGTCTACGACCTGCGCGACCGCAGGAGCGCGTTCTGCATCGAGGTGCGGAGCAGCCACGCGAGGCCGCTCTACGTCACCCTGCTCGAGTCGGGGGCCAGCGGCCGGGTGAGCCTCCTCGCGGCGCACGTCACGGTGCCGCCGCAGGGGCGCCACGTGTTCTGGCTGGAGAGCACGCCGAAGAGGGTGGCGAGCGTAGAGGTCCCGCCGGACAGGTCGGTGATCATCGATCGCATCGTGGCGATCGGCACGACCGAACGCGGCAAGGACCTGCGCTTCCTGGCATGGGACACCGCCTTCGCAGACGTGATGGAGCCCGCGACGCTCCGCGACGTGGCCAGCCTCGCGAGGGCGAACAGGTATCCTCCGCTCGAGAGGTGGACCGCGGACCAGATCATCCTCCGGACGAGCCGGGGCCAAGGATAGGAGCCTCTCATGACACAGCAGGTCTTCGTGATCTCCGATCTTCACCTCGGCGGCGAGCCAGGCTTCGAGATGTGCAGCCCCCGGGGGCAGGGCCTGCTCGCGGCGTTCATCCGCGCCGTGACGAGCAGCCATCAGGCGGGGCGCGACGCTCACCTCGTGCTCGCTGGCGACGTTGTCGACTTCCTCGCCGAGAAGCCGAGCGCCCCCTTCACGGTGGACGAGGCCGCGGCGGCTGCGAAGCTCTCCCGGATCTTCGAGCGCACGCGGCCGGTCTGGGACGCGCTGCGGGCGCACACGGCGGCCGGCGCGCCGCTCACGGTGCTCCTCGGCAACCACGACGTGGAGCTCACGCTGCCCCGGCCCCGCCGAGCGCTGCTGGAGGTGCTCGGGCCAGGGCGCGTCGAGCTCCTCTACGACGGCGAGGCGTTGCGCCTTGGGGAGCTGCTCGTCGAGCACGGCAACCGCTACGACGACTGGAACTGGGTCGACCACGACGAGCTGCTCCACGTCCGCCGCGAGCTGTCGCGCGGCGCCCGGCCTGACGAGCTCTCGCTCCGACCGGTGCCCGGCAGCCGGTTCGTCGTCGAGGTGATGAACCCCCTCAAGCAGCAGTTCTCCTTCGTCGATCTGCTCAAGCCGGAAGACGCCACGGTGGCCCCCTTCATCGCGCTGCTCCGGCCAGACCTCTGGGACAACATCCGCACCATGGCGGGCACCCTGGGGCAATATTTCGCGATGAAGCGGCGCGCGGAGGCGATGAGCCTCTCGGGCTCACGGGGCCCAGCGGAGGACGGAGGGGAGCTGCCCGCCGATACCTTGGAGATGCTGGCGCTCGCGGCGGAGATGGCCGCCGGCCCGGACGAGTGGTTGGCCGCGCGCAGCGCCGAGGGGGCGAGAGGCGGCGTCGGCGACGCGCTCTCGCTGCTCCTGTCGTCCCGAGACAAGGATCGCCGCGCCTACCTGACGAAGCTGCTCACGGTGCTGCGAGCGAGGCACGGCGACGACGCGCAGGCCTTCAATCTGCAGAGCGAGCTGCCGGCGTACACCGATGCGGCGCGCGCCGCGGGCGAGCGGGGCTTCAAGGTGGTCGTGTACGGGCACACCCACCTGGTGAAGCACGTGACCGAGGGCCTCGCCGGCGCCACCTACCTCAACTCGGGCACGTGGGCGGATCTGATGCGCATCCCGACCTCGATCCTGCGGGAGGCGACCCCGAAGGAGGATGCCCTTCGCGAGCTGGAGGCGTTCGCCGACGATATCAAGAACAACCAGCAAGCCGAGCGCTGGCGGCGGCAGGTCCCCACCTTCGCGCGTGTCGAGCTCGCCGATGACCAATCCGTGCGCGACGCCGGGGTCTACCTCTTTCGGGAGGGCGCCTCGCTCGACCAGATGCGCATCCCGCCGACGACGGCGGATATCTTCACGCTCACGGGTTGATAGCGTTTCATGAGGGAGGAGCATGCCATGGGTGATCCCACGTTCCACGCCTTGTTGATCGGCGCCGATCATTACTTCGAAAACACCCTCTCGAACGGCGCGTCGTACCGCTCGCTCGGCGGCTGCGTCAATGACGCGCTCCGGGTGGAAGCCACGCTCCGCGAGCGGATCAAGTCGGCGAAGCTCGCGATAACGAAGCTCGTCGCCCCGAACCAGGGGGAGAGCCGACCGGCCGGCGACGAAAAGCTCTGGCCCACCGCGGCGAACATCCGGAAGGCGCTCGCGGAGCTCGCGGAGCGCGCCCAGCCGGGGGATCAGGTGTACATCCACTACTCCGGGCATGGCGGCCGGGTGAGCACGGCATGGAAGGACATGAAAGGCGCCGACGGGATCGACGAGGCGCTCGTGCCTATCGACATCGGCGTGCCCGACGCCCCCTGGAACCCGCCCTTCACGAGGCCCGAGCGATATATCCGGGACGTGGAGCTGGCCCTCTACCTCGACCGCCTCGCCAACAAAGTCGATGAGGCGACGAAGCAGCGGATCGTCGTCACGCTGGTCTTCGATTCCTGCCACTCCGGCGGCGTGACGCGGGGCACCGAGATCGCCGCGCGTTGCGCCTCGGGGGGAGCGGCCACGGCGGGGGATGCGAGGGGAACGCTGGATCGCCGGGAGCTCCGGCCGGAGGGCGCGCCGGCGGACGGAGATCACCGGCGAATGGCGGAGGCCTTCGCGCGGCTGCGATCGGAGGCGCCGCGCGCCGCGGCCGTTGGGGTGAGCTGGCTCCCGCCCGCCAGAGGCTATGTGCTGCTCGCCGCCTGTCGCGACGTCGAGTCGGCGCTCGAGGCGTCGCTCGAAGGCAGGCCGAGGGGGGGTATCCTCACGGACGCGCTCCTCGAGGCGCTGAGCGCGATCGGCGGCGATCAGACGTGGAAGACGATCCACGATCGCATCCTGGCCCGCATTCATGGCCGGTTTCCCTCACAGACGCCGCAGCTGCTCGGCGAGCTCGATCGGCATGTCTTCGGGGTCGAGCTCTCGCCGATCGAGCTCACCCTCTCGGTGACGGAGGTCGATCTCGGCGATCGCACCGTGAAGCTCAACGCCGGGCTGGCGTCGACGATCACCCGGGGGACGGAGGTCGGCATCTACCGGCCGGGAGACACGGATTTCTCGCTCGCCGATCGCCGCGTCGCCGTCGCGAGGGTCGTCCAGGCGAACGACCTCGACTCGCTCGCGAGGCTCGACGATGCCGCGGCTCCCGAGGACATCCAGGTCGGAGCGCCCGTGGTCATCCAGGGGCTGCCGCTCCGGCGCCGGGTGGCGCTGCTCCCCCGGACCGACCTGCCGCCCGAGCTCGCGGCCCGGCAGGACGCGGCGCTGTCGGCCGTCATCAAGGCCATTTCAACCGGAGGCAAGGGCTTCCTGGACGTGTGCCCCGAGGGCGAGACGCCGCACTATCAAGTCGTCGTGTCCCCGACCGGCAAGTACGAGATCTGCGATCCGCAGGGCGTCCCCTATCGGTACCTCGAGCCGGCGACCTCGATCGATGCGGTCGATGGGGCGCGCGCCATGATCGCGAAGCTTCGGAGGCTCGGCCGTTACCAGACCGTGCTGGAGATGACCGAGCCCTCCTCGAAGCTCCAGGACCAGATCGCCGTCCAGCTCCTCGAGGCCCCTCCGGGGTGGGACGGAAACTCCGGGGCGCCGACCTCGTCGATCGGAGGCAAGCCGCTCGAGAGCACGGGGGGCTGCTACTCGGTCAAGTCCGACACCTGGATCTGGCTGCGGCTCACGAACACGCAGCCCGACCGGCCGGTGAACGTTGCGGTAGTGGGCCTCGACCGCAAGTGGCACATCTCGATTCTCGTCCCCCACCCGTCCGACCTCATCGGGAAGAAGTACGAGACCCTGTCGGATCAGCCGGGCACGTTCGCCTTTCAGATGACCGCGCCGATCCCGGAGACGCTCGACGTGTTCAAGATCTTCATGACGGTGGGCGACGTCGACTTCCGGTTGCTCGCGACGACGGCAGCCACCACGCGATCAGCGCACGGCGTGAACGCGCTCGGACGGCTGATCGACGCCATCGATGCGGACGAGCACCGGACGCGGGACACGGCCCCGGCCCGCTCCGCGTCGGCGCCGTGGAGCGTCCGCGAGCTCCGAGTTCGAACGTTCCAGTGAGATCGCCCTCCGGAGTCCCGACCCCTTGATCGGTGCACCCCTCTCTTCACGGCGCGTCGTGGCCGGGGCCGGCGCCGTCCGTGCATCGATCGAGAAGACCTCGCTGGCGCCCAGCGCCGACGGAGGCGCGGACGTCGACGGAGGCGCGGACGTCGACGGAGGCGCGATCGCCGAGGTGGCAGAGAGCTTCGACGCCTCGGCGGCGATCGTCATCGGTGTTGATCGGTACGACCTCGCCGCGTCCGAAGAGCACCCAGGGTTCCCGGCGCGGGTGCAGCTGGTACCCAGGAATCTCCTTAACGCCGTCAAGGACGCCAGCGCGCGTCTGCCATACGCTGCTGGAGCAGCACCGGTATCCGAGCCCGACGCCGCTCATGAATCACGCGGCGACGAAGGACGCGATCGCCCGACACGCTCGCCGCGTGGCTGAACCGCACGGTCTCGCCGGACGGCCGGAGCCTGATCGCCACCTCGATGGATGGCGATCGGAAGCAGGTCCGCCACCCACTCGAGATCGCCGCTTCCGGCGACGAGCTGCTGGCGCTCGCCCGAGCCCATGCCGAGGCTCACGACAACGGCGCCTTCCCCGGGTGCGCGGGTCGGGCGCGCTGATCCGCTCGACTCGCGCCGGTCCTCGACGCGACCTTTGTCGCCGGCTCGTCACCCGCCGCGGCGCCGAGCTGCCTCCGGCGGCCGAACGGCGGCGGCGCGCAGGGCGTCGCTCGAGGCGTCCACGGCGAGCTGCATGAAGCCAGCGTCCAGGGGGTCGTCTGCTTGATGGATCATGGTAAACCGACCTCGCCGTTCACCGAGTTCGCGCGCGAGATCACGCCTGCGGGCGCGCGGCGCGCAGGCGTCACACGGAGACGGAGCTGACCGACCGGGCGCGCCATGCCGCCCATCATGAGGTCGAGCCATGCGCGCGGCCGGCGAACCACCTCGATCCGGAAGTCGCGCAGGAGCACGGTGAGCGCAATTCCCAACATCGTGTAGGCGAGCGTCCGGCCAGGGCAGAGGTGATGGCCGAGCCCGAACGCGCCAAACCGCCGCTCCTTGACTGCGGGGCTCTGGAAGGCGTCCGTCGTCATGTCGCAATACCGATCGGGGTCGTAACGAGACGGATCGTGGTAGAACGACGAATCGCCGTTGACGAGCCCCATCGACATCCCGATGAGGCTGCCGGCCGGGATCAGGTGGCCGCCCAGCTCCACCGGCCTCCGCGAGACCCGCGCAAGCCATGTGCAGCACGAGATCGTTGGCGAGCGCGAGCGCGTCGATCTCGCCGCCGGCGAGCCGCGCGCGCAGGAATCGCGCCGTGAAATCCGCGAGGGGCCGCTCTGGCGACGCACGGACGCGCCGGAGAGCGCGCGGAGCACGTGGGGCTGGACCTCGACGAAGAGGTCTTCGCCGAGGATCCTGCCGGCGAGCCGCCGGTGCCGGCGAGCCGCCGGTACGCGTCCACGAGGTTCAGCTCTTCACCCGCGTCGATGAAGCGCTGTGTGGCGTCCTTGAAGCCGACGAACGTGAGCGGCAGCCCGAACAGCGATAGGGTAAATACATCACCAAGCGCCTCGTGGCCTGCGCGCTGGAGCTCGGTCGGGTCGGCCAGCAGCGCGATCGCCGTGCCGATGCCCGGCACGATCGCCCCCAGCCGCGGCGGCCCCGCCCCCTTGGATCGGGTCTCGGCACGGACGAGCGCCCGCACGATCTTCCGCCGCGTGCGCCCGGTGAGCGGCTGGGGAGCAGAGCGCGCTCGACGTTGCCGAAGACATGCCGGCGCGGCGTGCGCGGATGGTCTTCGGGATCCGGCTCCTCGCGCACGTAGTCGACACTACCCGGTCGCCCAGACCGGCCCAGCTTGCTTGCAAGCTCTCGACTGTCGGAGCGTTCGTGCTACTACGGCGCTCCCCATGAACGCCTCGGACGCGATCAAGGAGCGGGTGGACCGCTTTGTAAAGGACATCCTGAGCCTCGTCGAACGAGCTCAGGACGAGCACCGCGCCGCAGCGCACCGGACTGTGACGACGATGCTGGCCGATCTGGGACGGCCAGCGGCGAACGCCTCCTCGGAGCGCCGTCCGAAGCCCCGGAAGCGGCCCGCGCACGCCCAAAGGAGCGTGGCGAAGCCCACGAGGAGCGTGGCAAAGCCTACGAGGAGCGGGAAGCAGGGCGCGCTTTCGGGAGCGTCAAGCTCCTCGACGACGGCACCGTCCACGAGGAAGACCTCGGCACCGCCGGCATCCGGCGCGGACCGAACCACGGCTGGCACGATGACCGCGACGGGGGCCTCGACGAGCGATCGGGAGGCTGTGGTGCTCGAAACCGTTCGATCCCTCGTGCGAGGGACGGCGACGGAGATCGCCACGCGCAGCGGGCTACCGAACGGGAGCGTGTACGTCGCGCTTCGCGCGCTCGTCGCTCGCGGCCGCGTGGCGAGAGCCGGGACAGCGAGGGGCGCCGAGTACAGCCTCGTCTCGTCCGGCGGGATCCGACCCTTCAAGCGCGTGAAAGCTGCGAGGCCCACCAGCCCTGCGGAGATGGAACGGACCGCCGACGCCACGCTCGCGGAGTAGAAGATTCCACTCACGCACGAGATCGTCGCGGCGCGTTGAATCGAGCCCAGAACCTCCTCCTGTCGAGGAAGAGGGGGCCATGCTCACCTGCATCGACGGGGTGAGGGCGAAAGTTCCGTGGGTGCTGTCGCTCCTTCGGCAGTCCTGACGGAATGCCGTTTCGCCGCGCCCCGCATCACCGAGCCTGTCCCGCTCTTCCATCGCCAGATCGAGCGCCGCCCGGCCGCTACCTCCTCCTCGCGAAGCAGCTCGCCGCCGGCCTGAGCCTGCGAGCGGTGGCCAACGCGATCGGCATCGATGCCGTGGTCATCGGCGAGGGGAGCATGACGCCCGCGTGGGCTTCCGCCGACCGGAGCGGCTCGGCCAGCTCGAGGCTGCCATGAGCCACCAAGTCACGCCTGAGCGTCGCCGTCTGGCTAGCCCGGCGAGTTTCATGGCACGGTACCGCTGACACTCGGAGTCGGCTCGGGCGGCCTCCGCTCGCAGCATCGCGTCGGTCTCCGCCTTGATCTCCGCGTGAATTCGCGCCTTGCGCTCCGCCTCGCTCGCCTTGGGTCTACCGCACGTTCCGCATCGCTCAAGCGAGCGGGCAAACGAGCGGCATCAGCGGGGTAATGTTAGGTGTTCAAGACCTCGACGGAATCAGGTATCGCGCGATGCCTGACAACGAGACGACCGTCTCGCTGTCAAAAGCACAGACGCCACGTTTCGACCGTGGCCGAGCCTGGGTATCGATTGCCGTTCTCGTGCTGGCCTCGTAAACCCGCCGGACAAGCAATGTGTCGCCCGCGGTTGCTGGTAGTATCCCGTGCGCCGTGGACGAACCCAGCCGCAACAAGGTCCTACATGTCCGTTGTCTACTTGAGCCCTTTGACGGGCCAAGGAACCGCTGGGCCCAGGACAAGCCCTCGCCCATCCGCTTCCCTTCAGCAGACAGGCCCGAGGGGTGCCAGCGCTGGGGACTGGGGCGCCGAGCTCCCCCGAAAGCTTGACGTCGGGGCGCCATGCTCCGACGCCGACACGACGGCACGCGGAACGCAGTGCTACCGTGACGAGGTGATCAGCCAGGGCGCACTCACCGGGATCGCGATCGAGCGGAGGGTCACGTTCGCCGAGTGAACCAGCCTGCCTGAAGATGAACCGGGCGAGCTCGGCGACGGGCGGCTCGTGGAGGAAGAGGAGCCGGACGCCGTTCACGAAGTGCTCGTGGCCCGGGTGCTCAGGGTGCTCGGGGGCTGGCTCATCCCGCAGGGCGGGCTCGTGCTGGGCTCCGAAGCGAAGTACGCGGTGAGCGCTGTCTCTGGCCAGAAGCCCGACGCCTCTGCGTACATGCCTCGGAGCCGCAAGCCACCTCGGCGCGGAACGCTCCACGCTCCGCCAGACATCATGGTCGAGGTGGTCTCTCCTACCCCGCGGGACGCGCGACGCGACCGTGTCGAGAAGCTCCACGAGTACGCGTCTTTCGGGGTGCGCTGGTATTGGATCATCGACCCGCAGGAAAGGACGCTCGAGCTCCTCGAGCTGGGAACCGACCGCCGCTACGTGCACGCGCGCTCGGCGGCCGACGGGATCGTCGGCAGTATTCCCGGCCTGGAGGGACTCTCGCTCGAGCTCGACGCGCTCTGGAGCGAGGTAGAGCTGCTCGGTCCTGAATCCGGAGAAGGAGCGCTCGGAGACCCAGAAGCCCAGTAGCGTTGCCGCACTTCGTGCGGCACCTACATGAACCTCGAGCCGACGCTCAGCGCGTCGCCAAGCTCTTGAAATTATTAATGAATTGCGTCCCCAGCGGGATTCGAACCCGCGTAGCAGCCTTGAAAGGGCTGAGTCCTGGGCCGGGCTAGACGATGGGGACCGGCGATTCGGCGCGGGACCCTACCGTCCGTCGTCGAGCAATGCAAGCCCAACTCGCGTCGCCCGTTGGGGTTTCCTCCGTCGGGCCCGCTCCCGCCCCGCGACTCCCCGCAGCCGCGGCGCGCGCCGACCGCGCGGCCTCTCTTGGCGCACCGCAGGTCACCCGCCGAGGCGTCGGTCGCTCGGCATCGCCGCTCGCCGCTCGCCCGCCACGAGCCTCCGTCCCGACGCGAGCTCCTTCGCTGCTCCAGCTGCACGCCATCTACCCCGCCCACGGCGCCCGCCGCCCCGCGAACCGCTGGACGACCGCCCTGAATCGGGCGACCATCCCCCACCCCACCTCACCCGATCCACCGAACGCCGCACAGGCCGAGCTCTCCCCATGCTGCCGTCCCCGCGCCTCGAGCCTGCCGTTCCGATGTCCCAGGGAGGACCGTGCCCCGGCGTCGGCGCCTGACGCGCGCCGCGCTGCTCGCCTTCTGCCCGCTCCCGGCGCTCGTCCCAGCCGCGTTCTCGTGCCCTGCGCTCGCGCAGCTCCCTTCCGCGCAGCCGCCAGCCGCGCCCCCTCCCGCTTCCCCTTCTCCTCTTCCCGCTTCTTCGCCTTCCTCTGCCGCGTCGCCTCGTCCCTCTCCATCGCCTCCCCCCTCGCCCGCCGCGCCGCCTCCCCTCGAGGTCGTCGTCACCGGCACCCGCACCCCCGAGAGCAGCCAGCGCGCCACGGTGCGCACGCGCGTCGTCACCCGCGACGAGGCCGAGCGCCGCGGCGCCATCAACGTCGGTGAGGCGCTCGACGGCGAGCTCGGCGTCCAGGTCAACCCGAGCGCCTACGGCGCGCTCGGCAACCCGAGCGCCATCCAGATCCAGGGCTTCGACCTCGACCGCGTCCTCGTCCTCGAGGACGGTGAGCGCGTCATCGGCGACGCCGGCGGCGCCATCGACCTCTCGTCCCTCCCGCTCGGCGACGTCTCCCGCATCGAGCTCGTCACCGGGCCGACCAGCTCGCTCTACGGCACCAGCGCCATCGGCGGCGTCGTCAATGTGCTCTCCGCGCCCCCCGAGCACCCGGGCTTCAGCGGCCGCGCCCGCCTCGAAGGCCGGAGCCGCGCCGGGCTCCTCTTCCATGGCTCGGGCGCCTACCGGAGCGCGCGCGCCTGGGTGAGCGCCGACGCCTCGTTCCAGCGGGAGGACAGCCTCTCCCTCGTCGAGCCGGCCGAGAACCTCGCCCACCCCGAGGCCGGCGCCGACGCCCCCACCACCCTGCCCGAGCGCTCCCAGACCCTCCTCGGCCTGCGCGCCGGCGCCGCGCTCGGCAGGGGCATCGACCTGCGGCTCCGCGCGCGCTGGATCCACGACGAGCAGGACGGGATCGAGCAGAAGGAGCGGCCCGTCCTCGGGGTCTACCTCTACGACCTCCCCGAGGTGACCGACCGCGTCACCCTGCACCTGGCCGAGACGCTCGACCTCGGCGGCGGCTCCAGCCTGCGCCTCGCCGCAGGCCAGCAGTGGGCCTTCCGGTCGAGCGGCCGCGACCAGCGCGGCTCGCCCTACGAGGAGCTGCGCGAGCGCTCGGGCACCCTCCAGAGCTACGAGGCGATCGCCACCGTCGCCGACGGGCAGCGCACCTGGGTCGCCGGGGCGCGCGCCGAGGTGGAGACGCTCGACCAGGTGCTCGAGATCACCGACGTGACCACCTCCGGCACCGAGGAGATCCCACCGAACGACGAGGTGCCCAGCACCCGGCTCGGCAGCGCCGCGCTCTACGGCCAGCTCGGGTGGAAGCTCACCGACGAGCTCACCCTCATGCCCGGCATTCGCGGCGAGCTCCGCGTCCGCTACGGCGGCGTCGTCGCTCCACGCCTCGCCCTCGCGTACCGGCCCTCGCCATCGCTCACGGTGCGCGTCTCCGGCGGGCGGGGATTCCGCGCCCCCAGCGCGAAGGAGCTCGGCTTCTCGTTCGACCACTCGAGCCTCGGCTACATCCTCGAGGGCAACCCGGAGCTCGCCCCCGAGACGTCCTGGGGCGTGAACGGCGATGTCACATGGATCCCCCGAGAGGGGATCACGGCGCGGGCCGGCGCCTTCTCGAACTGGGTCGACAACCTGATCGACGTCGACCCGAAGCCCGTCGGCTCCTCCGACGGCGTCGATACGTACACCTACACGAACATCGCCGAGGCGCGCACCGCTGGCCTCGATCTCTCGGCCACGCTCCAGGCCACACCGTGGCTCCGCGTCGAGGCCGGCTACGCCTACCTCTGGACACGCGACGACACGGCCGATCCCGGACAGCCGCTCTCCGGCAAACCGCCGCACACGGCGCAGGCGTCGCTCCGCGCCGATCTGCCGCTCCGGATCGAGCTCGTCACCCGTCTCCGGACCATCAGCAGCGCCTTCGTCGAGAGAGACCCGCGCGCCGAGGGAGACCTGTACGCCCCCGGGTTCACGACGCTCGACGCGCGGCTCGCGCGGCCGCTCTGGCCTTCGTCGCAGGCGTACCTCGGCGTCAGGAACCTGCTCGGCGCGCAGAAGGACCCTGATCGCCGCGGCGATCACCGGCCCCTCGAGGGGCGCACGTTTTACGTCGGCGTCCGCGCCGATCTACCGTGGGAGGACTCATGACAAGAGGATCGGTCGCGGCGGCGCTTCTCCTGCTCACCCCGGCGTGCGGCGACGGCGGAGACCCCGGAACCACGGGCGACGGCGCGCTCCTCGAGGTCGACGTGCCGGCCACCGGCCGCGTCTTCCTCCGCCTCGCCACGCCGGAGATCGCGCTGCCGGAAGGCGACGGCGCGGCGTCCACCGACTGGGATCTCGCGCTCTCGGGCTACGACGTCTTCACCAACAGCGGCCTCAGCGGCCCCGGCGAAGGCGGGGCGCTGCCGCTCGGCCTCGAGGACTACAGAGCGGGTGAGCTGCCGAGCACCCCCTTCCTGCTCACGGACGACTCCGGCGGCGCCTTCTCGCGCTGGTACGCCTACGACGGCGAGGAGCACGTCGCCTTCAGCCGCTACCACGTCCACGCGATCGAGCACGAGGGCAGGTACTGGAAGCTCCAGATCGTCTCCTTTTACGGGGAGGTGGACGGGGCGCCGGTCACCGCGCTCTACCAGCTCCGCTACGCCGAGGTGCTCCCCGACGGCTCCGGCCCGACCGTCGACGTCCAGGATCTCGACGCGACCGCGGGCGGCATCGACGCGGTCGAGACCGAGCCGAGCGCTTGCCTCGACCTCGCGGGCGACCGGCAGCTGATGCTCACGCTGGAAGAGGCGCGCACGTCGACGGATTGGAACGTCTGCTTCCGAAGGTCGCTCGTCAGCGTCAACGGCGAGCTCGGCGGCCCCGGGGCCACGCGCGCCGTCGACCTCCAGGCAGATGCGTCGGCCTCCGAGGAGCTCGCCGAGGTCAAGGCGCGCACCGCCGCGTCGGAGCAGGCGCGGTTCGACGCGGCCGACCACGCGGCCCTCTCCGATCCCGCCCTCCCGTACCGCGGCGACCACATCGCGACCGCCTTCACGGGGCGGTGGCTCGAGCCCGGCGCGACGCCGCCCGCGCCGGCCAAGGACGCCGCGTGGCTCGTCCAGGGCGCGGACGGCGTATCGCGCTTCGTGATCGTCATCGAGCGCTTCGAGGGCGCGACGGAAGCATCTCCAGGTCGGGTGAGAATGCGCGTCAAGCAAGTGGAATGAGCGCCGCTCACGCCATCGCACACCCCGTCGAGGTCACGAGCGTGCGCAGCGCGTGACACCGCGCGAGGGCCCGCGCATACTGCGCGCGCGGTGAGGGAGGGCCCTTGCCAACGCAGGAGCATGCTTATGTCAACGTCGCTTGCACCGGCATCGAGCGCCATCGATCCGTCTCGCGTGGACGGGAAGCCGGGCGGCGAGCGCCGGGCAACGCAGGTGCGCGGAGGCGCGCTCCTCGCCGCGGGCGCGCTCGCGGCCCTCGTCGCGGGCGCCTGCGGCGGCAGGGTGGTGGTCGACGGGTTCGAGCCGCCGCCCGACGGCACAGGCGGCTCCGGCGGCTCCTGGAGCTCGGGAGACACCGCGAGCTCTGCGCCGCAAGGCGCCTCCGGTGCCGGTCAAGGCGGCAGCACCGGCGAGGGGGGGGCCCCACCGATTCCGCCCCTCGTCAAGGAAGAGCACATCAACGTCGAGGTCGGCGGCACCGTCTCGGTGATCATCCAGCCGGGCACCCTGGGCTTCACGGCCGTCGCCGAGATCATGGCGTCATCGCCGAGCTTCGAGCCGATCGGGATCGAGAGCATCCGCGGCCCCGACGGCAGGCTGCTGGCGGCCGACTACACCATCCGAGGCACGATGGCCGCCTTCTTCAACCAGGGCATCGGCGCGGCGGCCGTCCCCCAGACTGGCGCGGACGCATCCGCGCCGCTCGCGCCGGGCGTCTACTGGATCAAGCTCGGCAACGGCGGAGTCGGCCCCCTGGCGGAGCCGGTGCGCCTCTCGGTGTGGCACCGCCAGACGCTCGACGGGCGCTTTCACGGCGGGAAGATCGACATCAACGCCTTCATCGCCGGCGACGCGGTCTCCGAGCAGTACATGCGGCGCGCGCTGCTCTCTGCGTACGAGGGGTACGCGGGCCTCGGCGTGGGCAGCATCAACGTCCACCACATCGGCTCGGAGTGGGAGTTCGTCGATGAAGCGGTCCTCCCCGGCGTGCTCGAGCAGACGGCCGGCGCCCCCGGCCGTCCGGCCCTCAACGTGATCGCGGTGACGGCGTTCGGGGGGAGCATTGCGCAGGCGTCCGGCGTGACGCCCGCCGTGCCCTCGGTCGCGGTCGAGCACGGCACCCACCTGAGCGGCATCGTGGTCACGCTCTACGAGGAGCCCTCGGTCGACACCATCATCCTGCGCCATGAGCTCGGCCACCTCGCCGGGCTGTTCCACACGACCGAGTTCGACGCTGACTTCGGCGACCCGCTGGACGACACCTCGCAGTGCGGCGACGTGGGGTCGCTGATGGAGCGTTGCCCGGATTTCGGGAATCTCATGTTCCCGACGGGGGGCGACTTCTCGGGCACGATGACGCCGCAACAGACGGCGATCGTGCGGGCGAGCGCGCTCTACCGCGGGATCGTCGAGCAGGGCGGCGGGGCGGCCGTCCCGCTCCCGGCCGACGCGGACACGCCGGCGAGCGGAGCGCCCATCGCGCCGCCTGCTCCGGGCGAGGGGGCTCGCTCGTTCGCGCCGGACCGCCTCGCCTCCACCGCCGCGCTCCCGCCGCACGCAGCGGCGCTGCTCGCGGGGCACTTCTGCGGCCAGAGCGCGGCCCGGGGCGCGGATTTCGACGAGCTGCTCCGCGCGGCCGGCGCCGACGCCGATCGGCTGCTCGCGGTCGGCCGCGATCCCGGCGCGCCGGCGTACGTGAGGGCGCGCGCCCTCACCGCGGCGGGCCGCGCCGCCACGCGTTCCTCCGCCTCGGCGCGCGTGATCACGGAGCTCCAGGCCCTCGCCGCGGACCCGGGCCTCCCGCGCCGCGCGCGGCTCGGCGCCGTCGAGGGGGTCGCGTCGGCCTCGCCCGCCGCCGCCCGCGCGCTCGCCGCGCGCCTGACCGCCGACGCCGACGGGGTCGTCGAGCGGATGGCGACCCGCGCCGCCGCGCGGTGAGGCCGCGTTCGCCGCGGCCGGCGTTATCCCGCCCTGGATCTCGCGGCCATGGTGATCACGCCCGTCCCTGCGACGGCGCGCGCGAAGTCCAGCCCCGTCAGCACGCCGCGGAGCCGCCGCCCCTGCACCACGAGCACGCGCCGCGCCTGCGCCGCGTGCGCGGCGGCCGCGGCGCGGTGGAGCGGCGTCCGGACGTCGAGGCAGACCATGGCCGGGCTCATCACGTCCTCGACCGGTGAATCGGACAGCACGCCGTGCGCGAGCAGCGCCTCGGTCTGGGTGAACATCCCCACCGGCCACCCGCCGGGATCCACCACCACGAGCCCGCTCACCTGCGCCGTCGTCAGCCGGTCGGCGGCGAGCGCGAGCGGCGCGTCGAGCGGGATCGTGTACGCGGGCGCCGACATGAGCCCGCCGATCGGCGTCGGGTCCCGCGCCTCGACCAGGGAGAGCAGGAGATCCTTGGTGCTGAACACGCCGGTCAAGGCCTCGTCCTCGCGGACGAACACGCGATGGATACGGTGCTTCAGCAGCACGCTCGCCGCCTGCGCGACCAGCGTCGCGCGCCCGACGGTGATGATGCCCGGGCGCAGCACGGCCCGCGCCGGGACATCGGGCAACGTGAGCAGCATTCCTCGGCTGTTCGTCTTCGTCTCGAACCTGCCGAGCCGGAGCAGGTCGGTGCGCGACAGCACGCCGATCGCGCGCGACGCCGCGTCCAGGATCGGAACGCAGGAAATCGCGCGCTCGCCCAGCGTGCGGTGCACCTCTGGCAGCGGCGTCATGTCGGACGCCGCGATGACTTCACAGGTCATGTAACGCGAGACGGGGGTCGCAAAAGACATCATGGCGAGCGTTCCTCGAGGACGCCGGCGCTCCGGCGCGCTCCGGAGGGAGCAAGAAGCGATCCGCCATGCGACGAGGGCTGTCGGGCCTGGCGCGAGCGCAGGCACCGCGCCTCGGCGCGCGATCTGCGCCGAGGTGTGCAACGGGCTGGGCAGCGGCTGGGCCGCCGGACCCAGGACACCGATCACGTCGATCGAGCGAGAAATGAGCCGCCAAGGCGCCAAGGACGCCAAGTACAAACCACGATCTTGGCGTCCTTGGCGCGCTTGGCGGTTCAAATTCCTGTTCTTTTCCGGGGTTTCAACCCGTTTGCCGCGCCACGTGCGCCTGCCAGGCGGTGATGTCCTAAAATGCGACAGGTGGGGGGCCCTGGAACGTGGCCGTCAGCTGCACGGCCGTCGCCGAGCCGGAGCCCCCCCCGGGGCGCCTGGCCTCCAGGAGCTTCGCGCTAGAACCTGCCGCAGCCGCCGCCCCAGCCGGGCCTGCCGCACGGCGGCTTGAAGCCGCCCCAGGGGCTGTTCCAGCCGTAAGGCCTGTAGTTCCCGAAGTTGCCCCAGTTGTTCCAGCCCGGGTTACCCCAGCTGTTCCAGCCTGGGAAGACCCCATTGCCGCAGCCCGCGTTCCAGCCCCCGTTCGCAAAGCCCGGATTGCCCCAGCCCCAGCTCGGGTCGGTGAAGCCCCCGGGGGCGCCGTTGCAGCTCCGCGCCCCGGTGACGTCGCCGGACAGCGCCTGGGAGGCCTCCTCCACCGTCACGGCCTCGTCCGCATCACGCGCGTCGACGTCCGCCTCGCCCGCGCCCACCGCGCACCCGGTGGTCAGCGCCGCCATCGCCATCGCGACGCACATCAACCTGGTATTCAACAGCTCGACCATTTCTCCTCCTTGCCCGGCCCGCGACGTCTGCAGGACCGTCGCGCCAGTCGGGTTGCGGAGAGAGCAGCGCTCATGCCCGAGAGCTGGTGTGCAGAGCCTGCCGCTCGAGGGCGCGCGCTGCGGGCGCGAGGCAACGACAAACCGACATTCCTAAACAGCGCACGACCCCGCGGTGATCCTGCGTATCCCCCGCGCCGGATCACTGCGCAGAGAAGGCGCTTCCAGGCGCGCCCGGCGCGCCTCGCGCAACGCGGCGGCTCCGGCAATAACACGCCTTTCGCGCGCTGCGGATTTCTCGGCGCGGCGCGCGTCGACGAGGCGTCTCCGACGATGTCGAGCCTCCGCGCCGACAACGTGAGACAATGGGCGACAACACCGCAGATGCGTTCGCCGTCCTCAGGCCATCAGCGCCGCCCCGATCGGCGCGCTCAGCCCATCTCCTCTGCGCTCGTGTACGCAAGAGTGCTCAAAAAGGACGCTCCGGGCATCCCGCGTCGCGAGCGTCAGGGGTCCTGTCGAGTCGACCCCATCCTCCGCCGGGCGAGCGCGGCGGCGGCGCGGGGCCGCTCAGGGCGCGGCGATCCAGGTCTCCCAGGCTCGAGAGAAATCGTCGGCGTGGATCTCGTGGCCGCGCCCCGGGTGCACAACGAGCTCGTGCTCCCAGCCGTGCTGCGTCAGCACGTCGGCGAGGTTCTCGGCGCTCGCGATGGTGGAGGCGAGCTCGAGCACGCCGACGGCGATGAAGATCGGCGGCCGCTCCTCGGAGAACAGGTGCTCCTCGATGACCATGCGCCCCGCGCCGACGAGCGCCGCGCCGTTGACGGCGACGAGGCCTTCGAGCGCCACGTAGCTCGCGAAATAGCCGCCGTTGGAGAAGCCCATGACATAACGCCCGCCGAACGTCCTGCCGAGGATCCGCGCCATCAGCGCCTCTGCGCGCATCCACTCTTCGAGCAGGGCGGGCGCCTCGGCGTCGACGGTCTCGCGGCGCGTCGGCCAGCAGGAGTAGGTCTCCACGGACGGATCCCAGGTGCAGAGCCCTGGTCTCCCGCGCGGGAACACGGCGACGGCGCCGAGCGCCTCGGCGGCCTCCGCGGCGGTGGCCTGCAGGGCCACGGGCAGCGAGTCGGGCGCCATGGCCCCGTGCAGCACATAAAGGATCGGCGCGCCGCGGAGCGCGGTCTCCGGCACATGGAAGCAGGTGTGGTCGTCCAGGCCGATCCACCCTGCCGAGCACCAGTCCGTCTCGACCGGCGCCCAGCTCAGCGCGCCGCCCGCGCCGCCGCCCTGCCCGCCCGCGTTCCCTTGCTCGCTCGCGCCCGACGCGCCGCTGCTCGCCGCGAGCGGCTCCGGGGTGGCGCCGTGCCCGCCGCCCTCGGCCGCGCCGCCCTCGGCCGCGCCGCCCCCGCCGCCCTCGGCCGCGCCGCCCCCGTCGCCCTCGGCCGCGCCCGCGGCGCTGGGTCCACGCGGCGCCTCGCTGGCAGCGCGCTCGCACGCGGCCAGCGCCAGCACCGCCATGGTCGCCACGATTGCCGCGAGGTCCGCCCTGTCCATGCGCGCTCCTCGATCAAGATGCCCTGTCGGTCGTGGCGCCGCAACGCTCGCGCGGCGCGCCGCGCGGACTCCCGCCGGCGAAGCGACCCGCTCGGCGCGCCGGCCTCGGGGTGGGATGCGGAGATCGCCTGCCCTTGCCCTCGCCACCGCTCCGCAGTACCGAGCCGAACATGAGCCCACTTACCGGCCTCCCCGGCCCCTTCCTCGAGGCCATCCAGCGTGAGTTCCCCGCGGATTTCCTCTCGACGGACGCCGCCGATCTCGCGACGTTCGGCCGCGACTGGACCAAGGTCCACGAGCCCAGGCCCTCGGCCCTCGCGCTGCCGCGGTCGACCGACGAGGTCTCGCGGCTGCTCCGCCTCTGCTCCGAGCACCGCGTCCCGGTCGTGCCCTCCGGCGGCCGCACGGGGCTCGCCGCCGGCGCCGTGGCGGCCAGGGGCGAGCTCGTCGTGTCACTCGATCGGATGCGCAAGATGGGCCCGGTCGACGTCCTCGGCGCGACCGTGCGGGTCGAGGCCGGCGCGGTGACCGAGGCGGTGCACCAGCACGTCGCGCCGCACGGCCTCACCTGGCCTGTCGACTTCGCCTCGAAGGGGTCGAGCCAGGTCGGCGGCAACATCGCCACGAACGCCGGCGGCGTGAAGGTCATCCGCTATGGCCTGACGCGCCAGTGGGTCCTCGGGCTCACCGTCGTCACCGCGAGCGGCGCCGTGCTCGAGCTGAACGGCGCGCTCGAGAAGAACAACACGGGGATCGACCTGCGCCAGCTGTTCATCGGCAGCGAGGGCACGCTCGGCATCATCACCGAGGCGACGCTCAAGCTCACGCGGGTGCCCGAGGCGCTCAACGTGTTCCTGTTCGCGGTGCCCGACCTCGCCGGCGTGCTCGCGCTGTTCCGCGAGGCCCGGACGGGGCCGTTCGTGGTGATGGCCTACGAGTTCTTCACCGAGAAGTGCCAGGCACGCCTGCGACGCCACCGGAACGTGCGTGTGCCGCTCTCCGCGCCGTCGGACTACTATGTGCTCATCGAGGTCGAGCGCGGCGAGCCCGAGGCGCTCGAGGCGTGGATCACCTCGCTGTTCGAGCGCGGGCTGGTCACCGACGGCACGCTCGCGCAGCACGGCGCGCAGGCCGCCGAGCTCTGGGCGCTCCGCGAAGGGATCAGCGAGAGCCTGTCGGCGACCGGGCTGCCGCACAAGAACGACGTGTCCCTCCCCATCCAGGAGCTCGAGGGCTTCTGCTCCGAGCTCGAGAGCCTCTTCGAGGCCCGCTATCCAGGGTGGGAGATCGCGCTCTTCGGCCACATCGGCGACGGCAACCTCCACATCAACGTGATGAAGCCCGACGACCTCACGCGCGAGGAGTTCCTGAAGCGCACCCACGAGGCGGATCACGCCATCTTCTCGCTCGTGAAGAAGTACCACGGCAGCATCTCCGCCGAGCACGGCATCGGCCTGCTCAAGAAGGATTACCTGCCCTACTCGCGCTCGGCCGAGGAGCTCGCGATCATGCGGTCGATCAAGCGGGCGCTCGATCCGCTGAACCTCATGAACCCGGGCAAGATCATCGACGTTTGAGCGCCTCCCGCTCGCCCCCTCCGCTCCGCTCGCCACGACCCCGGACCCCCATGTAGCAACCATCGATTCACCCCGTGACCGCGCGGCAGAGCGCCGGCGGCCGCTCGACGGAATCTGCGCAAGGAGAGACGATGACCCTCGACGAATCCAAGCTCTCGCACCGGTTCACCGAGCACGGCGGCGTGCGCCTCCACTACGTCGAGGCGGGCGACGGGCCGCTCGTCGTGCTCCTCCACGGCTTTCCCGAGATCTGGTACTCGTGGCGCCACCAGATACCCGCGCTGGTCGAGGCGGGTTACCGCGTCATCGCGCCCGACATGCGCGGCTACAACCTCTCGGACAAGCCCGAGGGCGTCGCCGCGTACGCGATCGCCGAGCTCACCGCGGACGTGGCCGCGCTGATCCAGGCTTCCGGCGCGGAGCGCGCCGCCGCGGTGGTCGGCCACGACTGGGGCGGCGGCGTCGCCTGGGGGTTCGCGGCGCGGTATCCGGCGCTCCTCGAGCGGCTGGTCGTCCTCAACTGCCCGCACCCCGGGCGGCTGTTCGCCGGGTTCCGCACGGCGCGGCAGCTCCGCAAGAGCTGGTACATGTTCTTCTTCCAGCTCCCGAAGCTCCCGGAGCTCGCCGCGCGGAAGGACGATTTTGCGTGGCTCCGCGCGGCGGTGAAGGACGACCCGCGGCGCCCGGGCGCGGTGAGCGACGAGGATCTCGCCCATTACGTCGAGGCGTGGTCGCAGCCCGGCGCGCTCACGGCGATGATCAACTACTACCGGGCCCTCTTCCGCCCGGGCAGCCTTCGCGAGCTCGGCGGGCCGCCCCGCATCGACATCCCGGTGCAGGTGATCTGGGGCGAGCACGATCGCTATCTCGGCGCCGAGCTCGCCGCGCCGGATCCGGCGCTGGTCCCGAACGCCCGAGTCGCCCGCATCCCCGACGCGAGCCACTTCGTGCACTACGACAGGCCGGAGAAGGTCAATCAGCTCCTCCTCGAGTTCCTGCGCTGACGCCCTCGCGGGGCAGCGCGCGCGGCGCGACCGCCGGCGAGGCGCGTTTCCTGACGCACGTACCCGTTTGACACGGCGGAGCGACCGATCGAACCTGGCGGGCGCTCATGCTCCGCCGCATCCCTGATCGCAACATCTGGCTCGTCTTTGGCGCGATCTTCCTCCTCGGTCTCGCGTACGGCATCGCCATCTCGCTCACGGCGGTCTTCCTCGATGCGCGCGGGTTCACCAAGACCGACATCGGCCTGCTCGCGTCGTGCTTCGCGCTCGGCATCGTCCTGCTCTCGCTGCCGATGGACACGCTCATCCGCCGGTTCTCGGCGAGGGCCACGCTGGTGCTCGCGCTGGTCGGGTACGCGGCGGCGGTCGGCGCCTTCCCCTTCCTGCCGAGCTTCGCCGCCATCGCCGCGGTGCGTTTCCTCGACGGGGCCTGCTCGGTCGGCATCTGGGTGAGCTGCGAGACGATCCTGCTCGCCCGGTCGGACAGGGACAACAAGGCGTTCGTCACGAGCCTCTACGCCGTGTCGATGGCGCTCGGCTACGTCCTCGGGCCGCTCTGCGCGCCGCACATCGTCGCGCTCTCCTCGATGCCCGCGGCGTTCCTCCTCTCGTGCGTGATCTCGCTGATCTCGGCCGTCCTCGTGCTCGCGCGCCTCGACCGCGACCTGCCGGGCATGTCCGAGGCCCACGGGAAGGCCGGCGCGGCGAGCGGGGCGGAGCCCTCGGCGTCCTCCGCCTCGATCCTCTGGCGCATCAAGACCGCGTGCTTCGCGACCTTCGCCTACGGCTATTTCCAGGCGTCGGTCGTGCTGTTCCTCCCGCTCTACCTGATGGCGGAAAAGGGGGTCACGCGCGATCAGACGATCCAGATCCCCGCCTACTTCGCGGTGGGCATGCTCCTCTTCACCAACGTCTTTGGCCGGATCGGCGACCGCCGCGGCCACCTCCTGCTCATGCGCGCGCTCGGCACGATCGGCACGCTGATGATCCTCGGCTTCGTGTACCTCGATCGCTACGACGCGATGTGCGTGGCCGTGTTCGTCGCGGGGGCGACGCTCGCGTCGATATCGCCGCTCAGCCTGGCGCTCCAGGGCGTCGTCACCGCGCCGCGCGACTACAGCCGCGCGAACTCGATCTACAACGTCTTCTACGCCGCCGGGATGCTCCTCGGCCCCCCGGCGTCGAGCGCCATTTACCAGGCCGCGGGCGGCATCGCGATGATCTACCACCTCGCGGTCCTGTGGGCCGCGTTCGTCGTGTTCACCGTCGTCTTCGCGGGTGACGACCCGGCCGCGCGGCCCAGCGCCGGAGAGCGCGCCAGCGTCCCGGTCTGGAATGAATAGCGCTCTCCCCATCGCGCGGCGATCGACGTAGAAACAGCCCCGCTCGCCGCGCAGATTCGCCAGCTCGCGGCGGCACACGGCGAGGCGCCCGATCGCGGATCCTCGCCGGGCTCAGAGATCGCAGCCGCACGACCGCCGGACGATCAGCTCCGTCGGCAGCTCGATCCTCCGCTCGGCCTTGCCCGTCTGGATGAGGTCCACCAGCGCCTGCACCGCGCGGTAGCCCACCCCGTCCGTCGGCGCGCGCACCGTCGTGAGCGCGGGCTCGAGGTGGCGCGCCGACGGCGCGTCGTCGAAGCCGACGACCGAGATCTCCACGGGCACGCGCTTGCCCGCGGCGCGCAGCGCCTCCATCGCGCCGGCCGCGGCGTGGTCGCACCACGCGAAGATCGCGTCGAAGTCGACCCCCTCGCGCACCCACGCGAGCGTCGCGGCCCGCGCCTCCCGCGCGTCGAAGCCGCGGCGCATCAGGCGCGGATCCACGGCGATGCCGTGCTCGGCGAGCGCCTCCCGGTACCCCTCCGCGCGCGTCGTCGAGTCCTCGCTCTCCGAGACGCCGTGGAGGAAGGCGATCCGGCGCCGGGCGTGCGCCTCGATCAGGTGCCCCACGATGGCGCGCGCGCCGGAGGCGTTCTTGATGATCACGCTGGGCAGCGGGACGTCCGCGGGCGACGACTGGTACAGGAGCACCGCCGGGCACTCCTGGTGGACCAGCTGCTGGAGATCGGCCTCGTGGACGTAGTGGCCGAAGAGGAGCACCCCGTCCGTGTTGTGCCGCCCGACGAGGCGCCGCGCCGGCGCCTCCGGCCTCACGGAGAGCAGCACGTCATAGCCGGCCTCGGCCGCCGAGGCGGCGATGGCCCGCACGAGGCTGGAGATGAACTCGGTGCTGACGTTCGGCAGGAGCAGGCCGAGGACACCCGTCTTCCCCTGCGCGAGGCTCCTGGCGGCGGTGTTCGGCACGTAACCGAGCTCGTCGATCACGGCCAGCACGCGCTCCCGGGTCTCCGCGCTGTACTTGCCCCTGCCGTTCACCACGCGGCTGACGGTCGCGGGCGAGACGCGAGCGCGCTTGGCGACCTCCTCGATCCGGATCTGCGGCCGCGGCCCCGGCTGGATCGTGAACGGCGGCGACAAGGCGGGGCACCTCCCGGGGCCGGGGACGCCGGCCGGGGCGCGGCGGCGCCCCGGCCCGACGCGGCTTCAGTAGAGCACGCGGGTGCGGAGGCTCGTCTCCAGGGCCCCGATGCGCCGGCCCACCTCCGCGGACACGTCCTGCGACAGGTCCATGATCAGGTAACCGATGTTGGCGTCGGTCGACAGGACCTGGCTGTCGATGTTGGCGTTCACGTCCGACACGATGCGGTTCACGTCGCGGAGCACGCCAGGCACGTTGCGGTGGACGTTGAGGATGCGGTGCGTGGCCTTGAGCGGCGGGAGCTCGACGTTCGGGAAGTTCACCGCGCCCGTCGTCGCCCCGGTGGTCACGAACTGCGTCAGCGCGCGCGACACCTCGCGGCCGATCGCCTCCTGCGCCTCCTCGGTCGAGCCGCCGATGTGCGGCGTCAGGATCACGTTCGGGAGCTTCTGCAGCTCGGTCAGGAAGCCGTCGGAGTTCGACTCCGGCTCCTCCGGGTAGACGTCGATCGCCGCGCCCGCGAGGTGGCCGCGCCTCAGCGCCTCGGCCAGCTCCGGGATCACGACGACCGAGCCGCGGCTCGCGTTGAGCAGGTACGCGCCCTTGCGCATGTGCGCGAGCTCGGCGGCGCCGATCATGTTCCGCGTCTCCGGCGTGGCCGGCACGTGGAGCGAGACGAAATCCGACTCCTCGAGCAGCGCCTGCAGTGTCGGCAGCGCGCGGTTGTTGCCCATCGGGAGCTTCTGGGCGATGTCGTAGTAGACCACGCGCATCCCCATCGCCTCGGCGAGCACGCCGAGCTGCTGGCCGATGTGGCCGTAGCCGATGAGGCCGATCGTCTTGCCGCGGATCTCGTAGCAGGCCTTCGAGACCTTCTTCCATGTCCCCGCGTGCACCTCGCGCGACCTGTCCCCGAGCTGCCGGGCCAGCATGATGGACTCGGCGATGATCATCTCGGCGACGCTGCGCGTGTTGCTGAACGGCGCGTTGAACACCGGCACCCCGCGCCGGTTCGCCGCATCGAGGTCGACCTGGTTCGTGCCGATGCAGAAGCACCCGATGGAGAGCAGCTTGTCCGCCTTCTCCAGCACGCGCGCGGTGACGTGCGTCTTGCTCCGGATGCCGAGCATGTCCACGCCCGCGAGCGCGGCGATGAGCTCGTCTTCCTTCAGCGCAGAGCTCCGCGTCTCGATCTCGAATGATCGCGACCGGAACAGCTCGTGCGCGCTCTGGTGGATGTTCTCGAGCAGGAGCACCTTGACGGGCTCCTTCGCGACAGGGGGGGTCGTCTGAAATTTCGTTGGTGAGGGCGTCATGGGCTTCATCCGTCAAGGCCACCTCTACCGCAACTTCGCCCTTTTGCATCCCAGGATCCGATCCGACGCCGACGCGCGCCGATGCCGGAGCGCGACCGTCCTGCGCATCGGTTCCGCGCGTCGGTTCCGCGCATTCGTTGCGCGCGGCAGACTGCCGCGCCGCCGCGCAGGCCGACGGCGCGCCGCAGGGGAGACGCCTCGCCGATAGCAAGCTAGATTGCGCCGCATGCGCCACCGCAGCCACGCTCGACTCCCTGTCGTCCTCGTCGTCGCCGCGCTCGCCGCCTCCGCTGGATGCAAGGGGAAGCCCGGCCCCAGCGGCCCGTCGCCCGACGCGACGAAGGTCCCCGACGCGCCGGCGACGTCGGCGACGATCGACACGACGCCGCCGCCCGTCCCGCCCTCGAAGGGCGCGCTCATCGAGGACGAGCGCAACTCGATCGCCGTGTTCCGCGACGTCGCGCCCTCGACGGTGTTCGTGACGCAGCAGCGGCTCGTCGTGGACCGCTTCTGGGGGACGGCCGTCGAGGTGCCCGCGGGCTCGGGCTCCGGCTTCGTCTGGGACACCGACGGGCACGTCGTCACGAACTACCACGTCGTGGCCGGCGCGCAGTCGCTCGTCGTCCGGCTCCAGGGGGAGAAGACGTTCCCGGCGAAGCTCGTCGGCGTCGAGCCGCGCAAGGACATCGCGGTCATCAAGATCGACGCCCCCAAGGACATGCTGAGGCCGATCCAGGTCGCGCCCCTGCGCGAGCCGCTCGAGGTCGGGCAGAAGGCGATCGCGATCGGCAACCCGTTCGGCCTCGATCACACGCTGACGACCGGCATCATCAGCGCGCTCGGCCGCCAGGTCCAGGGCGTGGGCGAGGTGACCATCCGCGACATGATCCAGACGGACGCCGCGATCAACCCGGGCAACTCCGGCGGCCCCCTGCTCGACTCGAGCGGGCACCTCATCGGGATGAACACGATGATCTTCTCGAAGAGCGGCAGCTCCGCCGGCATCGGCTTCGCCGTGCCGTCGACGACGATCGCGCGGATCGTCCCGCAGATCATCAAGACCGGGAAGGCCGAGACGGTCGGCCTCGGCATCCAGCTCGATCAGTCCCGCCGCCTGGAGCGGCGCAACGGCATCCGCGGCGTCATCATCATGGCCATCGTCCCGGGTGGCCCCGCCGACAAGGCGGGCCTGCGCGGCCTCTCCGAGGGCGATCGCGGGCTCGTGCTGGGCGACGTGATCGTCGGGATCGACGGAACGCCCGTCCAGGACTATGACGGGCTGTACAACGCGCTCGACGGCAAGAAGCCGGGCGAGAAGGTGAAGGTCGACGTGCTCCGCGGCCCGAGCGGCGAGAAGACCACCGTCGAGGTCGCGGTCGAGCTCCTCGGCTGACCCGCCCCTCCCCGATTACCCAAGCGCCGGCGGAGCTCGCCCGCACAGGAGACGGGCCCAGATCGGCGTTTTCGGCGCGGAGGCGTACTCATGTACGCTGAGCACCGAAAACGTCGAGGTGGGCCCGTCTCCGCAGCGGGCGAGCTCCTCGCTCAGGCAACGATTGCGTCGACTAGCCCGCCTTCGAGGCTCTCGTCGCCGAAGTCGTCGAGCGGGCCGCCCTGGCCGTTCGTGCAGCCGACGGCCGCGCCGATCGTGTTGAGCAGCTTGTTGTTGGTGACCCGCTGGTCGATGAACTGGCCGGTCTTCAGGTAACCCGCGGCGCCGCCGGCGAGGATGTACGGGACCCTCGAGTAGGAGTGGTACTTGTCGGCGTTGTCGTTGAGCCACACGGCCACGCCGCGGTCGAGGAGCGTCCCCGAGCCGAGATCGTACGACGAGAGCCTGTCGAGCAGGTGCTTGAAGATCCGCGCGTGGATGCGGTCGATCTGGTGGTGCAGCTCCTGCGCGCCCTCGATCGGCGGGCCGACCTCGCCGTCGCCGTCGATGCGGTGAGAGATCTTGTGGTAGCTCTTCTGCCGCACGCCGTGGATCGTGTACTCGGTCCCGTCGTTGCCGTCGCCGACCTGCAGCGTCGCCGCGCGCGTCGCGCCGCACGCCATCGCGAGCGCGATGATGTCCATCTGCATGCGGGCGACGGTCTCCATGTTGTCGTGGCTGCCGACGTTCGGGGAGATCGCCTCCATCTCCGCGACCCGCTCCGGCGGGAGCGCGCAGGCGAGCCCGACCTCGAGGTCGCGGATGCTGTCGAAGTGGAGCTCCAGCCGCTCGCGGTCGCCCTGGCTGAGGTCCTTCCGGCGCATGAGCGCCTGCATCTGCTCCCGGACCAGGTCGTTCACGCTGGCGCGGCGCGCGGCCAGCGCCTTCGCGGCCGCGGCGTCCACCTCGGCGAGCCCGAAGAGCTTCTGGTACGCCTTGTACGGGTCGCGCTCGGCGGCGCGCAGCTGCTTCGGCCCGCGGTACGAGAGCACCTCGTTGATGTAACCGGCCTTCCTGCCCGCGTAGAGCGTCAGCGGCTCGACGCCCGCCGGGTTGAGCTCGGTCGCGATGCGGTTGTCGATCGACTCGCCCATCGCCAGCGACTCGTTGCCCGCCGGATCCTCCGACACCTGCGCGGCCGTCAGGCACTGGTTGCCGCCGCCGGAGTGGCCGCACCCGTTGCCCGGGAACGCGAAGCGGACGCCGCGCACCAGGATCAGCCGGCTCGCGTAGTCCTTGAGCTCGCTGACCGCCCGATCGGCGTCCGCGGCCATCGACTCGGCGGTCAGCGGGCCCGGCGCGCTGGGCCAGAACATCTCCGGCTCGTCGCCGACCTGCTGCGCGACGCCGTTGGCCTGGCGCATGAAGATCGCGAAGGGCGGCGCGTCCCCCGCGCCGGCCGCGGCGCGGCGCGGCGCGAACGTCTCCAGGAACGGGAGCGCCACCGTGACGCCGAACAGGCCTCGAAGCACACGTCGTCGGGTGATCATGGCGCCTCCGCGGGAACGCGAGCGAGGAAGGGAGTGGAGGAGACGATCCGGACGATGAGCTCCTTGGTCGAGGTGCCGCCGCGCGACGCCTCGCCGAGCTCCTCGACGAGCGCCCGGTCCTCCGCGCGCGCGCCGCGGCCGTGGGTGAACTCGAGCCAGCGCTCCGCGTAGCACGTGTGCGCCTCGCCGCTCTCGGCGAGGAGCTGGCTGAACTCGATCGCATCCGCGTAGCTCCTCGGCTGGCCGCCGAGCGTGTAGGCGTCCGCGGCGTTGACCGGCGCGCCGTTGTCGGTCGTGCGGTACTTGCCGATCGCGTCGTAGTGCTCGAAGGCGAACCCGGCGGGGTTGATGAGCAGCCCGTGGCACGACGCGCCGCACGTCCCCTTGCCCGTGTGCGCCTCGACGCGCTCTCGGTTGGTCGCGAGCTCGCCCGGCGGCAGCGAGGTCGCGTCGTCGGGCGGCGGCGGCAGCGTGGCGCAGAGGATCCTGAGGTTCACGAAGACGCCGCGGTGGATCGAGTCCGGCTGCCGCGCCGTCGCCTTGGCCGCGAGGAAGCCGAGGCGCGTGAGCAGCCCCGAGCGCTCCCCCTCGTCGAGCTCCACCCGCTTGAACTCGTCCGAGAAGTCCCCCTCGACGCCGTAGACCGCGGCGAGGTGATCGTTCACGAACGCGGTGCGCGCGGTGAGCAGGTCGGTGAGCCCGCCCTCCTCGTCGAAGACGACGTGATCGACGAAGAGCTCCGCCTCGCGCTGCATGTCGTCGCCCATCTCGGGGACGAACTCGGGGTAGAGCGCCTGGTCCTTGTTGAGGTCGTGGTACTGCTCGTAGTCGTAGAGCTGCCGGTGGAACGCGCCGACGACCTCGCGGGCGCGCTGGTCCTCGAGCATCCCCCCGGCGTAGGCGCGGACGGCCTCGCGGGTCGAGAGCTCGCCCGCCTTCGCCGCCTCGAGGAGCGCGTCGGAGGGCATCGTGTTCCACAGGGTGTAGGCGAGCTTGCTCGCGATCTCGTGTCCGCCGAGCGGGATGAGCCCGCCCTCCGCCGGCCCGGCGCCGATCTCGACGCGGTAGATGAAATGGGGGGACTGCAGAAACGCCTCGAGCGCCGCGCGGACGCCCGCGGCGAACGGGTCTTCGCCCTCGAAGAGCTCCTCGCCGCGGTGGAACAGCGCGACGTACGTGTCCCGCTCCTCGTCCGTGAGCGGGCGCCGGAACGCCCGCTCGCCGAACCGCTCGACGAACGCCTGCGCCCGCGCGTCCGGCGCGTCCGGCAGGTCCGCCGGCGCGATCCGACCGAGCTTGCCCTGGTCGGCGGTCACCATCGCCGCGAGCTCCTCCGCGGCGCGCTGGTAATCGCCCCAGAGGCCCGGCGTCACCAGGAGCGCCGCCTCGTTGTTGTCGAACACGCCGCCGAGCGGGTCGCTCGTGAACGACGCCGAGAGGCCGGGCCGGTCGTCGAGGCGCAGGAGGTCGCGCACCGTGTTCTCCCACTGCGCGTGGGTCAGCCGCGGAAACATGCTGCGCTCGGCGACCTCGGGCCCGGCCGGCCCGCCGGGAATGACGCCATCCCCGTCGCCTCCCCGCGGATCACCCACGGCGCCCGTACACCCCGAGATCAGGAGCGCTGCGACGCTCAGCTGCGCGCCGAGCAGCCGCCGCCACCGCGGGAAGGCGGTCAATCGACAAGCCGGTGAGATCATCGAGCTCTCCTGATGAGCAGACCGATTGTGTACGCAGGAGACACACCTCGGCCGCCACAGCGACGAGGTGGTCAATCGATAAGCCAGTGGGGTCGCCGACCTCTCCTGAAGAAAGGCTCCGAACCAATCCGGACTGCACCAGGCAGCCGACGGTAGGCGCAGCGCCGGGTGCCACGAGGCGCCCTGCTGAAGCAGGGCGACGCGGAGCAACGACGCGACGCGCCGACCATCGGCTGCCTGGCGACAAGAGGTCTCGTTCGCTCTAAGCCAAGCAGCGAGATCCAGTTATGTAGGAAATACACTTTACTAACAACCAAAAAAAATCTTGGTCCATGGGCAGGTACGCGACGATCGCCCTGGAGCAGACAAATCCAACGGCACCCAAAACTCTGCTTACTCGTGTGTGTGATCTCCCATGCATGCCCGGCATGGCGGGAGATCTCGATGGCTGGCCAATCCTGCCGAGGCGATGCGGTGTTGCCGCCGGGAAGTTCGCTGTTGCTGCCGAGCGGCGGGCTCAGCAAGCATCGGCGCGATGCGCCCCTCTCGCCTCCGCCGCTGCTACGCCTGGTCTGCGCTGGCGCTCGCGTCGCTCGTCTCGCTCGCCGCGCGCGAGCGACGGGCAGCCCCGCCCGGGGGCGGCGCTGCCCGTCGCGCTCCACGGCGAGGACGACCGGCGCGTCCCGATCGGCCCGACGCGCGACGCGATCGCTACCTGATTGGCCGCAGCAACCTGAACGAGACAGGCAATTACGATCTCGACATGGATGAGCTCCCGCCCGCGCAGCAGGCGCGGAAGTTCCTCGTCGACCCCCCTCGAGCACGCGCGGCGGACGTCGTCCGGGCCGCGCCGCGAGGCAGCGCGCGCCGGGGGGTGCGGCGGCGCCGCGCGGGCGCTCGGGGCCATCTACACGGCGCGCGCAGCGTACCCTACGCTGCGGGCCCGAATGAAACCGGATCCTTCCGATCGCCTCGCGCGGTGGCTCAACCACCCTCGCTTCTTCACGGCTGTCTTGCTCCTCGCGCTCGCCCTGGCGCTGCCCACGGTGGCGATCGCCTTCTATGCCGATGACTACATCCTGTTCTGCTACCTCGCGAAGCTGATCCCTGGCTCGCCTCCCTGGTACGATCTCTACAACTTCTTCCCCGGCGCCCCGGAGGAGACGCGGGCTGCCGTCTCCATCTCCGGGCTGCCGTGGTGGACCGATCCGGAGCTCAGGATCCACCTTGTCCGCCCCCTGGCGAGCGCGCTGCTCACGCTGGAGCGCGCGGTCTTCGGCGACGCCCCGCTCGGGTATCACCTTGTCTCGATAGGGCTCTACGTCGCCCTCGTCGCGGCCGCGGGCAGGCTGTTCCTGCGGGTGCTCCCGGGCGCGACCGCGGCGCTCGCCACGCTGATCTTCGCGATCAGCGGGAACCACGTTCATCCGGTCGGCTGGATCGCGTGCCAGCACATGCTGCTCGCGGCGCTCCCGGTGGTGCTCGGGCTCCTTGCGCATCTCCGCTACCGCGAGGAAGGGTGGCGGCCCGGGCTGTACCTGGGCCCGCTCGGGCTCGGGATCGGGCTCCTCGGCGGCGAGGCGGCGCTCGGCGGCGCGGCGTACTGGATCGCCTATCAGCTCGCCGGCCCCGTGCCGCCGGGCCGCGCGGACGGCTTTCGCGCCCGGGCGGTCGGCGTGCTCCCGGCGCTCGGCCTCCTCGCGTACTTCGCCGCGTACAAGGCGTTCGGCGGCGGCGCCGCGCACACCGGCGGGTATATCGACCCGCTCAGCAGCCCGCTCGCCTTCGTGGCCGCCGCGGCGGAGCGGCTGCCCATCCTGATCGGCGGCGCCCTCGTGGCCGTGCCCGCGGATCTCTCCGTCCCGCTCCCCAAGCTCCCCTTCATCGCGGTCGGGCTCGCGGCGGCCGCCGGTGTCGCCCTCCTCTACCGCGCTTGCCTCCCCGCGGTCCCCGAGCGCGAGCGGGCCGCCTTGCGCTGGCTCGTCCCCGGGGCGCTCCTCGCGTTCTTCACGAGCCTCGGGGGCTTCCCGGGGTCGCGCCTGCTGCTGGTGCCGGGCCTCGGGATCGCGCCGCTCCTCGCCGTCGTCGTCCTGCGCGGGCTGCGCCGCGCGCCCTCGCCTGGCGTCGCGTCATGGCCCCGCCGCGCCGGCGCCGGGTTCCTCGCCGCCGTGCACCTCGGCATCGCGCCGCTCCTGTTCCTCGCCGCCACCGCATCGAGCATCGATATCGCGCGCAAGCTCGAGGACATCGCCCGCAGCGCGGAGATCGACGCGCCGCCCCGCAAGCGGGTCTTCATCGCGGCCGCCTCGGATCCCATGGCAGCCATGTACCCTCAGGCGATCCGCGCCCTGGAGTCGCCCGACTCGTTCTCCTGCTGGACGATCCTCTCGATGAACAAGGGCACGCACCGCCTCACGCGCACAGGCCCGTCCTCGTTCTCCCTGGAGCGCATCGACGGGACGATGCTGACCGGGGCGTTCGAGACCCTCTACCGCGCGCCGTCCTCGCCGATCGCCGCGGGCTACGAGGTCGGCCAGTGCGGCGCCACGATCCGGGTCGCCGAGGTCGCGGACGGGAAGCCCGTGCGGCTCGAGGTCGACCTGGGCGCGCCGCTCGAGGATCCGGGGCTCGTCCTCCTGGCGTGGCGCGACGGGAGGCTCCGCCGCGTCGCGCCGCCCGCCATCGGCGAGGCGGTGGAGTTCCGGTGGTCGCCGGGGCCGATAGGGTTCTTCTGAGCGCGGAGCCGCCCCCAGGGACACCCGGCCGCGCTCGATCCGCCTGCCCCTGCGCCCGAGCGCGGCTCGATGGCTCGCCCGCCCGCTGTGATACCGTGGCCGCGTGCCCAGCAGACCTCCGAGCAAGGCGCCCGAAGGCGGCCCCGAGACGCTGACGCACACCGGCTCGCCTGCGGATGACAGCGCGGGCGCGGTGCGCCGCTTCCGTCTGGAGCTCGTCGAGGGGCCGGCCCGAGGCGCCGTGTGGGACTCCTCCGCCGATCGGTGCTCGCTCGGATCGGGCGAAGGCAACGACCTCGTCGTCGCGGACCCCACCGTCTCGCGCTTCCACTGCGAGATCCGCATCGACGAGGCCGGCGCGCGCGTCCGCGACCTGAAGAGCCGCAACGGCACGAACGTCGATGGCGTCGCCATCGTCGAGGCGTTCCTGCGCACGGGCAGCCTCATCCGCGTCGGCAAGACCGTGGCGCGCTTCGAGTTCGGCGCGGAGCACAACCGCCTGCCGCTGTGGGACGAGGCGCGGTTCGGCGCGCTCTCGGGCGCGTCGGTGGCCATGCGCGGGGTGTTCGCGCTCCTGGCCCGGGCCGCGGAGCGCGACGTCACCGTGCTGCTCGAGGGCGAGACCGGCACCGGCAAGAGCCAGGCGGCCCGCTCGATCCACGAGCGGAGCGCGCGGCGGGAGGGGCCGTTCGTGGTCGTCGACTGCGGGGCCATCCACGGCAACCTGATCGAGAGCGAGCTCTTCGGGCACGCGAAGGGCGCGTTCACGGGCGCGGCGGAGCCGCGCGTGGGCGCCTTCGAGGAGGCGTCGGGCGGGACGATCTTCCTCGACGAGATCGGCGAGCTGCCGCTCGACCTCCAGCCGAAGCTCCTGCGGGCGCTCGAGGCGCGCGAGATCCGCCGCGTCGGGACGAACACGGCGCGGCCGGTCGATGTGCGCGTCGTCGCGGCCACGCACCGGGACCTGCGCTCCGAGGTGAACGCGGGCCGCTTCCGGGCCGATCTCTACTTCCGGATCGCGGTCGTGCGGATCCCGATGCCGCCCCTCCGGCAGCGGCCGGAGGACATCCCGGCGCTGCTCGACGATCTCCTCGCCGCGCTCCACGCGACGCCGGAGGAGGCCGCGGCGCTGCGGGAGCCGAGGATCATCGCCCGCATGAAGCGCGCGGCGTGGCCGGGCAACGTGCGCGAGCTCAGGAACTACGTGGAGCAGTACCTCGTGTTCCGCGCGCCGCCGCCCGTGAGCGAGCTCGCGCCGGTGAGCGCGCCACCGCCGGTCGACGCGAGCGTGCCGTACGCCGAGGCGAGGGACCGGGTGCTCGCGGATTTCGAGCGGCGGTACTTCGAGGCGCTGCTGCGGGCGCACGACGGCAGGGTCTCGCGGGCGGCGGCGGCGGCGGGGCTGGATCGACGGTACCTGTACCGGCTGCTGCACCGGCACGGGCTGGGGCCGGAGCGGGACCCAGAGGGGTAGTTCAGCCATCGGCCCGTCCCCCACCCCCGTCGGGGCCAACCAGGCTCGTTCCGCCGCGCTCAGGGCCTGAACCCCGCGGCGAGGCGCCGGAGCGTGCTCGTGAAACGAGCCGCCTCGGCGCCCCTCGGGATCGCGTCGGGGACGGCCGCTCTACCTGCAGGCGAGCTGGAAGTCCGAGCAGCAGTCGTCATAGTAGAGGCACAGCGGGTCGCAATGACATTCGGCGGCGCTCCCCCCGCAATGGTTCACGCAGCTGTTGTTGCGGGTCAGGATCGGCTTCTCGAAGATCGACACCTCGCACGTGCCGTTCCAGATGTTGTCCCCTCCGGCGCTGCGCTTGACCCTGATGCTCGCGCCGCAGTCGGTCGGATCGCCCGGGCTCAACCACTTGTCGAACGAGCAATCTCCGTTTCCGCGGTGGATCACCTCGATATGATCCCGCTGATAGCCGGGGGTGCACTTCCGGTTGCTCGTTCGCGGGAGCACCTCGTAGTGGACCTCCTCCACGACCCAGCCGCGAACCTTGAACTCCTCGTGATAATAGAGCCGCTCGCCGCTGCCCAGCGCGCTCTCGGCAACCCCGATCTCCGGATCTCCCGCCGCCTCCGGCGCGACCGGGCCGTCGGCCTCGATGCCGGTGTCCTCGGGCGGCTCGACGGCGCATGCCGCGAGCGGCAACGAACCAAGAAACAAGACGATGGCGCTATACTTCATAGTTGTCTCCTTATCTCTACCCACAAAGAAGGCGCGGCAGCCGGCGCGCTGGGTCGAAGCTCCCCCGCGGCCCAGACGACGCAGCGGGCGCGCGTTCGCCCCGGGTCCACGGGCGCCGGGGTCATTTCATCGACCTCGTCAGCCCTGGTGTCCGGCGGTGCCCCTCGGCGCTCCTGGCACTCAGCACGTCACGTCAGCACGTCAGCACATCACCGCTGCACGTCACCTCTGCACATCGCGTCACCTCAGCACGGCACGTGCCAGCCTCTCCGCCGGAGCCATGTCGTGGAATCCAGGCGCCGGAACGCGCAGGGCGCAGCGTCAGCCCCGGCGTCGTGTGGCCTGCGCGGCGACACGACGGTCGCCGGCTGCGACGCGGAGGCGACAGCGCGCCCGGTCGCGACCGGCGCACGAGGCGGGTCGCGCGATCCGGAGGTCGCTAGCCCTCGTCGAGCCCGGCGCGCGCCGCGGGGGTGATCACGAGGCCGCCCGAGCGGTGCCCCGCCGTCCACTCGTGCAGACGCAAGAGCTCCCCCCCGCCGAACCGCTCCCGCCCCGGCGCGCCGTGGACGACCATCGCGGGCGCGGCGTGCACGATCAGCGTGACGTGCACCGCAGGGCTCGGGCGGGAGCGCGCCGCGATCGCGGCCGAGAGCGCGCGCGCCGCGCCGACGAGGCGGCCCCGCGCCGCGCGGCTGCCCTCCGGCTCGCCGGGGAGCGCCACCGCCCCGACCAGCACGCCGCCGCCGTCCACGACCGTGGCGAGCCCCGCGTCGGCCGCGGCGCACCGGACCGCCGCGAGGACCGCCTCGGCGTCGTCGAAGGCCGCCTCGTCGATCTCGCCCTCGCCCTCGATCTGCACGCCGGCGAACAGCGCCGCCGCGGCCCGGACGCCGGCCTCGGCCCCCGCCAGCGCGGCGCGCAGCTCGGCGAGGAGCTCGGCGACGCCCTGGCAGCGCCGGTCCGGCGATTTCGCCAGGCAGCGCGCGATGAGGGCGTCGACGGCCGGCGGCGCGGGGACGAGATCGCTCGCCCGGGGCGGCGGCGCGAACAGGTGGAGCTCCTCCAGCTCGACGGGGTTGTCGGCGCGGAACGCGGGCTGCCCGGTGAGCATCTCGTAGAGCAGGAGCCCGAGCGCGTAGACGTCGGTCCGCGCGTCGACGGCGAGGCCGGCGATCTGCTCGGGGGCCATGCTGCCCGGCGTCCCGAGCACGCTGCCCTGCGTGACGATGGCCTCGCGGCCGAGCCGCCCGGGATCGAGCAGCTTGGCGATCCCGAAGTCGACGAGCCGCGTCGTGAACCACCCGTCCCGCGGGATCGCCATGATGTTCTGCGCCTTGACGTCGCGGTGGACGATCCCGAGCGCGTGCGCGGCGGAGAGCGCGCCGCCGATCTCCTCGAGCACGGCGAGCGCCTCGGCGGGCGACAGCGCGCCGCGGCCGCGGAGCTCCTGGTTGAGCGTCCGGCCCTCGATCCACTCCATCGCGATGTAAGGCCGGCCGTCCGGCAGGTCGCCCACGCCGACGATCTCGACGATGTGCGGGTGCGCGAGGCCCCGGAGGGCCGCGGCCTCTTGCTGAAACCTCGATAAAATCCGCGCGCGTGCGGCGAGCCGACGCCGCAGGACCTTGAGCGCCACGGGCCGCCCCGTGCCGAGCTGCGTGGCCAGGTAGACCACGGCGAAGCCGCCGTGGCTCCGCGCCTCCTCGATCAAGAATTCCCCGGCGAGGGTGCCGGGGGCGAGCTCGTCGGAGGCGACCGGCTCCTCGTCGACGAGGGTGCCAGGGGGATCATGAGGCCTCGTGGTCGCCGCCATGCTCGGGTGAGTTCGCCCGAGCTCGCGGCGGAATGCAAGCGCGCGATGCCGCCGCGATCACGTGGCGGGCGGAGGTGTGGTGGTACGGATCGGGACCGCCCGCCGCGCCGGCGCGACCTCAGGCCGGCGCGAGCCGCAGGGCCAGTCGCGATGGGCTGAATACGCCCTGACGCACGCGTCGCGCCGACAGGCTCGGCCCGTGCTGATAGCCGTCACTCCCGGCGCCTACCAAGGTCGCCCAGCATCGAAAAAAGTGAATCCCAGGAGTCCGGAAACGAGGAATCGTTCTGCGCAATAGGTGGTCCACGAGACGAAATACCCCCCGTTCGCCCCTTGGCCGTTGCCATAGCCGCTCGGCAGCGACACGCAATTTTCGCGCTCGGCCCACCTCGCAGAGCCATAGCCGTGCTTCAGCCAGCAAGCGCCTGCTGTCGACGCGGGCGCCCCGACTCCCGACAAGCCGTTGGGACTCCCGAGGTCCATCGTAAAATTCGTGCAGTAGGGCGTGTTAAGGCAGGCCAGCCGGCAGGCGTCGAGGCTGCTGACCTGAAGCGTCTGGAACGTCTCGCCACCTTCGTGAACGATGCTCCATTCATACCTGGGAGCGACGGTACCCGAAGCCACACCCGCTTTGCGCTGCTGGAACGCAATACCGTGCTTGAAGTTGCAGAATCCCAGATAATACGACCAAGCTGCACAGCCGGAATCCTGTGCGCAGGCATCTCGACAACTATAAGCAGAATCGGTCTTGATGCTCCAGTAATCGAGCCCCGGCCGATCCGTGTCCCAATCGGGCCCAGTAAGGATGTCTGGCCCGGGCGGCACGGGTTTCCCACCGTAGAGCGCCGCCTCCGACTCTTCGACGGACCCCTCCTCGAAGGAGCCTGGCGGGTCAGCGCAGGCCGCGACGGTCGCCAGTACTACCGACGTCGAAACATATGCAATCACCTTCATTGTATCGCCTCCTGACATCATTCACACTTCCCCTTTGGGGATTGTTGCGGGAACGACGGTGGGCCGAGCAGCCCTAGCAGGCAGCGCCGCAGCTCGGGCAGCGGTCGCCGAAGCGCGCGCGCTCGGCGTCGCAATAGCAGCCGTCCGGGGGATCGGGGGTCGCTGTCACTGCGAGGGGCAAAGCGCAGCAGCCGACGGCGGGGTCCACGCCCCGCGAGGTCGCCGGGCGGTCGGCGGTCGCCTCAGCGCTGCACGGGCGCCCGGGGCTGCTGGCGGACGGCGGGGAGGGCCGCCGGCGCTCGGGGCTGCTGGCGAACGATCGACGCGCGGTCGTCCGGCGAGCCCGGCTTTCGCGCGCGGATACGCTGGTCCGGGACGGGATCCGGGCTGGGCCGGTTGTGATCGCGGAGCGGGTCCTGGATCTCCATCCACCCCCGGCAGCTGTGCAGCTCGGGCTTCTCGTGAGGAAGGAACACGGTGATCGGGTGCGCCCACGGGCGACCGCCCGCCGTGCAGGTCGGGTACGTCCTTGCGGAGCTCTCTGGGGCGCACACGTGATGGGCCTCGCCGGGCGTGGCATTGGGCGCCGGTTCGCCGCAATAGCCGGCATAGCTCGCGACGCACCCCTGATGGTGCGTCCCTCCCTGCCGGTCCGGCACGGCGCAGACACGCGTCGACATCCAGAAGCGAATCGTCATGTTCTGACACCCGATCGCCATGAGGGCGCGCGTGTCGGGCGGAGCGCACACGAAGGCGTTCTTGTAGATCAGGTCCACCGCGGGCCGGGGCTGGTCGACAGAGGTCTTCTCCGCGGCCGGGTTCAGCCCGTCCGGGCTCAGGATGTTGCCGAAGTAGGCGCCCTCGCGGTCGGTGAACTTCGTGAGCTCTTCCGGGCTCGTCGCGAGCGCGGCGGATCCGCCGCGGATCGAGATCTGCTGAGGTCTACCGTAGGCGTTGTTCCTCGTCAGGAGGCAGGCCGACACGCGCTCCTGACAGGCCGCGTCGGGCGCGCCGCCGGCCCACGCGGGGCAGAGCCCCGTGCCGGCGCCCGGCCACGTGAGCTTGCCGGTGTCGCCGGCCTCCATGGACTCCGCGGCGGTCGGGCGCCACGCCTCGCCGGCCCCCGGCGTCCACGAGACGCTCTGACCGCCCCCGAGCGCGCACGCGACCAGGTCCTTCATCACCTCGCGCGCCGAGGGGTCGAGCAACGCCCGGTGGAGCGTCCCCGCGGGGACGGGCGTCCCGGGCCTGCCGGCGAGGGGCGCTCCCGCGCGAAACGACGCCTCGTTGAGCGGGTTGCTGGAGAGCGCCGTGAGGCTCTGCCGGTTGGTCGTGAGCAGGTTGAAGCCCAGCTGCTCGAGCGTGAGGTGATTGCCGGCTTGCATCAGCGGGATCGAGGGCGCGAGGGGCGCGGCGGAGACGCTCGCCGCGAGCGTGAGGCCCGCGGTCACGGACAGCGTGGAGAGGCCAAGGCAGGCGGTTCGTCGGGTCATGATCGTGCCTTTCGCATGGGGTGCAGGGGGTCAAGCAGCGGGCGTGCCACGATGGTGGCCCGAGCAGACCGCGAGAGCGCCGGGGCGCCGCCAGCCGCGCCGTGGCCCGCGCGGCGACACGAGGAGGGCGGCTGTCGCCGCGGCGGCGACAGCGGCGGCCCAGGGGCTCACGGGAGCGACCGCCGCTCGAGCTCCCGGGCCAGCCGGGAGAGCCGCCCGCTCCAGAAGCGCGAGCCCGAGGTCTGCGCCGCCGCCTCGCCGAGCCAGCGGCGCGCCGCATCCATCCGGCCGCCGCGGAGCGCGGCTTCCGCGGCGAAGCACAGCACCTCGATGTGCTCGCTCAGGAGCGCGGCCCCCCGCACCTCGTTCACGAGCGCGTCCCACAGCGCGTCCGGCGCGTCGCCGCCCTGCACCACCTGCGCGCAGAGGCGGATCAGCGCCCGCGTGACCGGCGGCACGGCGTCGAGATCGGCGTGGCCGAGCACCCAGTCGAGGTGGCGCCGGGCGTCGTCGAGCTCGCCGCGCGCGCAGTGGATCCGCGCGACGAGGAGCGCGTAGTCGGGCACGAGGCTCGCCTCGAAGAACCGCTGCTGGAGCTCCCAGGCGCGGACCGCGAGGGGCAGCGCCTCGGAGAGCTCGCCGCTCCAGTAGAGCAGCTCGGCGAGGTTGTGCGTCGGGCCGCGCTCGAGGAACGCGCTGCCGAGCTCGCGCGCGAGCGCGACCGCGGTCCGCAGGTCGCCCACGGCGCCCTCCGGATCCTCGCGCATCAGCCGGACGAAGAGGCGATTCATGTAGGCGACGCCGAGGTGCAGGCGATCCCCCGCGCTCGAACAGCGCGCGATGACCTCCTCGAACCGCGCCTCGGCCTCGTCGATGCGGCGGGCGTAGACGAGCGCGGGCGCCAGCAGGAGCAGGGCGATCACGTGGCTCTCGTGGTCGCCGAGCGCCTCGGCGCGCGGGGCCGCCTCCGCGAGGCGCGCGATGGCCTCCTCGGTCTCCTGCCGGCGGAAATGGCCGCGCCCCACCGCGACGTCGCAGCGCACCGCGAGACCGGCGTCCCCGAGGCGCGCCGCGAGGGGCGCCGCCCGGTCCACGAGCGCCTGCGAGCCCGCGTAGTCGCCGCACCAGTCGAGGACCGTGGCCTCCTCGAGGAGCAGGTCGGCGACCCGGGCGCCGTCCTCCCCGGCCTCCGCGAGCGCCCGCGCGGCGCGGAGGTCGCTGGCCGCGTCGTCGAAGCGCTGGTTCCGGTAACGGACCTTGCCCCGGCCCGCCAGCACGGCGGCCCGGCTCACGAGGAGCGCCGGCGCCGGCTCGACCTCCGGCCGCGCCGGCTCGATCTGCGAGAGCGCCGGCTCGATCTGCGAGAGCGCCGCCAGCGCCGCGGTGTAGCGCTGCTCCGCGTCGACGTAGAGGTGCCGCCGCCGCGCCTCCTCCGCGAGCTCGAAGCAGGCCGCGGCCGCCTCGGCGTGCGCGCCCGCCGCCGCGGCGTGGCGCGCGAGCCGCGCGAGCCGGGCGCCTCGCTCCGCGGGCGCCGCGAGCAGGCGGCGGAGCGCGATCCCGTGCAGCCGCCGCCGCAGCGAGGGCGGCGCCTCCGCCTCGATCGCCTCGCGCAGGAGCGGGTGCGCGAACGCGAGGCGGCTCGCGCCGGCGGCGTCCACGGCGCGCAGCACGCCGCGGCGCACGAGGCGCGACAGGCCGACGCCGGGATCCAGGTCCCCGCACGCGCTGACGGCCCGCGCGCGCACCGCCTCGTCCAGGAGGCTCCCGAGGTCGTCGACCGCGAGCTCGTCGCCCGCCACGGCGCACACCTGCGCGAGCTCGGCGAGCGGCGGCGGCAGGCCCGCGAGGGCCCGCCGCGCGAGGCGGTCCATGACCGGCGCCGCCTCGCCGCGCGCGCTCTCGTCGGCCGCGAGGTACCACCCTGGCCCGCCGCGGACCTTCCGGACGGCGCCCGCCTGCCAGAGGGCGGCCGCGAGCTCGACAAGGAAGAGCGGGACCCCCTGCGCCGCCTCGAGCAGGCCCGCGACGACCGGCTCCGGGACGAACTCGACCGGGCGCAGCCGATCGAGCAGCGCCGCGCGCGCGGCGCCCGGGTCGAGCGGCGGGAGCGCCCGCTGGGCGGAGCGCGCCGCCCGCTCGCCGTGGAGCGGGCGCACCGCGGCCAGCGTGGGGTGCGCCGCCACGAGGATCGCGAGCGGCGCGCGGGCCCCCGCGAGGGTCGCGATCTCGATCGCGTCGAGGCCGGCCTGGTCGCCCCACTGCGCGTCGTCGACGACCAGCGCGAGCGGGCGTCCCTCCGGCGCGCACGCGCGCCGGAGCGCCTCTCCGGCGGCCCGGGCCAGCGTCTGGCGGAGCGCGCCGGGCGCCGCGAGCACCGCGGCGACCGCGGGCTCGGTCTCCGGCAGGGCGTCGAGCGCGAACGCGACCGCCGGCCACGACGCGGGGCCGAGCTCGGGGCCGAGCCGCGCGACGCACGCCGCGCGGATCGCGTCGGCGCGCGCGCCGTCGCCGAGGGCCAGGGCGGCGCGGAGCAGCGCGCGGGCGAGCCCTGCCGGCTCTGCGACGTCGGGCGGCCTCGCCGCGAGGGCGATCACCTGCGCGCCGGGCTCGGCCGAGAGCGCCGCGGCGACCGCTCTCCAGAGGCGCGTCTTGCCGTGCCCGACCTCGCCGAGCAGCGTGAGCAGGAGCGGCGTGCTGTCGCGCCATGCGGCGCGCACCTGCGCGACGATCTCGTCGAGCAGCCCATCTCGCCCGCGGATCGGCGGCTCGACCGCCGGGGCTCCCGGGGGGGCGGCGCCTGCGCTCGCGTCGTCGTCGCCGGCCGGTCCGGTCGGCTCGCCGAGGAGGGCGGCCGCCTCCGGGGTGATCGCGACCGCCTCCGGCGCGCCGGGGGGCCAGAAGCTCGCGGGTCGCGCGAGCGCGGGCCCTGCGAAGACCGTCCCGGCGGCGCCCTCGCGCACCTGGAGCTCGGCGACGTGCACCGCCGCCGAGGCGCCCTGGCCCAGCGCGCTCACGAGCTGCCGGGCCGCCTGGAGGGCCGCACGAGCGCCCTGGGCGGCGGTCCCGGGAAAGGCGGGAAAGGCGATGACATAGAGCCCGTCCTGCACCCTGGCGAGCCGCCCGCCGAGCGTGGCGGCGATGCCGACGACCTCCTGCACCGGCGCGCCGCCGCGGACCGCGAGGAGCGCCACGGGGCTCCGCCGGGGCGGGTCGGGCCTGCCCGGCGCGGCGTCCGAGGCCGGCTGGCCAGCCAGCTGGGGCACCTGGCCGGCCCACGGAGGCGGTTCGCCGGCCATCGTGGGTGGCTCGCCCGCTGTCTCGGAGGGCTCGTCGCGAAGCTTAAGCGGTTTTCTGGCACTTTTTTCTGGATCAGCGCCTGAATCAGGTGGTTCTCTGAGCTGATTCTCTGGTTCAAGGCTCGAATCAGGTGGTTCTCTGAGCTGATTCTCTGGTTCAAGGCTCGAATCAGGTAGTTCTCTGAACTGATTCTCTGGTTCAAGGCTCGAATCAGGTGGTTCTCTGAGCTGATTCTCTGGTTCAAGGCTCGAATCAGGTGGTTCTCTGAGCTGATTCTCTGGTTCATCGACCCCCTTGGGCGGCTCGCCGACCCGTCGGGACGGTCCATCGGCACGAGGAGGCGGTTCACCGCCCCTCTGGGCCGGCGGGCTCGCGATGGCGCCCTCGAGCGCCGCCCGCACCGCCTCGGAGAAGGCGCGCGCTGACCCGAATCGCTCCTCCCGGGCCTTGGCCAGGGCGCGCAGCAGGACCTCGTCCACGCCGCGCGGGACGGGCGCGATCTCGGACGGCCGCGGCGGGCGACGGGAGACGTGCGCGCGGACGACGGCCGAGGGCTCCCCCACGAAGGGTGGCCGCCCGGTGAGCAGCTCGAAGGCGACGACCCCGAGCGCGTACAGGTCCGCGCGGGCGTCGACGTCGCGCGCGTCGAGGCACTGCTCCGGGGCCATGTACAGCGCGCTGCCGAGCCGGAGCCCCGTGCGCGTGACCGCGTTCCCCTCCTCCGCCGCGCCGCTCGCCTCCCCCGGCCGTGCGAGCCCGAGATCGAGGAGGGCGACCTCCGGCGCCGGCCTCCCCGCCCGCCGCAGCATCACGTTCTCCGGCTTCAGATCCCGGTGCACGACGCCGGCCGCGTGTACCCTGTCGACCGCGGCGCCGATCCCGTCGATGAGCCGCATGGCTTCCCCTGGCGCGGCGGCGCCCGCCCCGGGGAGCGCCTCCATCCAGCGCGCCAGCGTCTCGCCGTCGATGAGCTCGAGGACCAGATAAGGAAAACCTCCTTCCATCTCGCCCTCGCCGAGCAGCCGCGGCACCGCCGGCGGGCCGACCCGGCGGAGCGCGGCCGCCTCGCGCGAGAACCGTGGATCGCCTCGATGGCGCGCGACCTTGAGCGCCACCGCCAGGCCGTCCTCGCGCCGCGAGGCCGCGAACACGCGGGCGAAGCCGCCCTCGTCGAGGAGGCGGAGCCCATCGAACCCCGGGACCCGGGGCGCGACCTCCGCCGCCCCGGGCTCTTCCTTCGCGGCGCTCACGGGGTCGCCGCCGTGCAGCGGGCAACCCGCGACGACGCCGATCCTGCGGTGACAGAGGGTGCAGCGCATCCGCTGGGGTTGCCTCCGGGGCGATGCTACTGCGCGCGCCGAGCCACCGGAAGCCGGTCGGCGCCGGCCGTGCCGGCGGGCTCTCCGCTCCCGCTTGCGCGCGTTTCTGGCCGCGTTGCGCGCGCTTTCCGCGAGGCGCTCGGGCGGCGCCAGGCCTGGCTGGGCGGCCCGAGGCGCCGCCTGCGACGCGATCGCCGGTCCGCATGTCAGGAATTTGGACAGGGTTGGCGGGGTCCGGGTACGAGGGGCGCATGCTCGATCCCGAGCCGTGGGCGAACCGCTTCTATTACCGATGGCGGGTACGCTCCTGAAGACTCCGTCCCTCGCCGTCCGCTCCCCCGCTCCGGTCGCCGACGCGACGGCGGTGATCGAGATCGCGGCGCGCACCTTTGGCAATTACGCGAGCTTCCGCGCCGAATGCGCCGCCTGGTACGTGAACCACAGCCACTACGACTGGGACGCCTCGGCCGTCGGATTCCTCGGTGACGCGATGGTCACCCACTGGGGCGTGTGGGGTTACCGGATGCGGATCGGCCGGGCGGAGGTGCGCTGCGGCGGCATCGGCGCGGTGGCCACCGAGGCGGCCCACCGCGGGAAAGGGCTCATGGCCCGCACGGCCCCGCACAGCCTCGACCGCATGCGCGCCCGCGGCTATCACCTCTCGATCCTGTTCGGGATCGACGACTTCTACCACCGGTTCGGCTATGCGCCGGCCTGGCCCGAGTCGCGGTGGCGTGTGAAGCTCGCCGACCTCCCGGCCACGCTGCCTCGGCTGCGCGGGCTGCGCAAGATCCCCGCGGCGCCCACGCCGGGGCTGGTGCGGCTGCACAACCGGTGGAACGCCGGCCTCACCGGCACGGCGGTGCGGCCGACCTATCTCCGCTCGTGGAGCGGCATGCGCAAGGACGTCGAGGCCTGGTGCTGGGGCGCCGATCGAGAGCGCCCCGAAGGGCATGTCGTCGTCCAGGCAAGCGGGAGCCGGCTCGTGTGCGCCGAGGCGACCGGCGCGCCTGAAGCGGCGCTCTCGGCGCTCGGGGCCCTCTGCCGGCGGAAGGCGCTCCCCGAGCTCCGCTTCGACACGCTCCCCTACCGCTCGGCGCTCGCCGCGCGGCTCCGGACGCTGAACAGCCGCCACGAGCAGCGGTATGCCGCCAACGGCGCCGCGATGGTCCGGGTCATCGACCTCCCGGGATGCCTCGCGGCGATGGCGCCGGAGCTCTCGGCCCGGCTCGCCGCGTCCGAGCTCGCGGGCTACCGCGGCGCGCTCACCCTCGCCAGCCCGGAGGAGACGGCGACGCTCCGCCTCGACCGCGGCCGCGTCGAGGTCGTCCACGGGCGCAGCGCCGCGGGGGCGCGCAGCGCGGTCCGCGGCGGCTGGGCGGTGGCGCGGCTCCTCCTCGGCTCGGACGCGCCGCTGGAGGTGTGCGACGCGGGGAAGCTCCGGCTTACAGGAGACGCCGCCCGGCTCGTCCCGGCGCTCTTCCCGGCGCAGCACCCGCAGCTCACGCTGGCAGACAGGTTCTGAAGGCCGGCGGCTCGTTCATCTTCACCCCACCTGATGAAAGGCCGGTGCACCGACATCGCATGTCGCAGCAGCGGGGCGTTATACCCGCGCCCGGGCAGGGTCACGACGGCGCGGCGTCGGCCTCGATGGGTCGGCTGGCGAGGAGGTCGTCGAGCAAGGTGCGCAGCGCCACCGATTGGCCGGCGGCGCGGGTATACAGCGCGGTCGCTTGAATCACCGGCAGCTCGACGTCGGGGAGCAGGCGTACCAGCGTTCCTTGTTCCAGGTCGCGCAACACAAGGAATTCGGGCACGAAAGCGATGCCCAGCCCGGCCCTCGCGGCGTCCCGCGTGACGATCATGTTGCCGGTGCTCATGCGCCAGGAGACGCGCACGGTCTCCCCGCCGACTTTCCACTGGACGATATCGGGCCGCGTGACGACGGCGGCATGCTGGGCGAGCTCGACGGGCCTTTGGGGCATGCCGTGCCGCTCCAGCCAGGTCGGCGAGGCGACGATGACCATGGTGACGTCGGCCAGCTTGTGGCTGATCAGCTCGCTGTCCTCGATCGCCCCCATCCGGATGGCCAGGTCGTAGCCGCCGTTGACCAGGTTGACGCGCCCATCATGGAGATGCAGGTCGATGCGAACCGCCGGATAACGCCTCATGAACGAGAGCAGGCGGGGCGCGATCGCCGCCTGGCCGTACGCGACGGGCGCGGTGATGCGCAGCAGCCCCGAGGGAGCCGCGTGGAGGATCTTGACCTCGGCGGTCGCCTGCTGCGCCTCTCGGACGATGGGCTGGACCTTGTCGAAGAAGCGCCTGCCCGTATCCGTCAGGCTGAGCGCGCGCGTGGAGCGGATCAGCAGCGGCGCGCCGAGCCGCTGCTCCAGCAGCGCGAGGTTGCGGCTGAGGGTCGCCTTGGGCAGCCCGAGCGCCCGGCCGGCCGCGCTGAGCGAGCCTTCCTCGACGATGCGTACGAACATCGACAGACCGGACAGATCATCGGGCTCCCTCAACGTTCCACTCCTCGAACGCGGCCGTTCCAGGGCGCCATCTGGCGCCGTCGTGGGCATCCTCGCATACTCCGGACGCGATCCTAAGCGTGGCGGCGCCGGCGCGGCGTCCCGCCTCGCGGCGATCCGCGCCGACGCGCGGGCCGCTGCCGGCGATGCCGGTCTCCCGGAGGACCCCGAAGGCCCAGCGCGCGCAGCCTGGGGAAGATCGACCAGGAGACAGCATGATCTACGTGTTCAGAGAGGTCGCCGTGAACCGGGATCTCGCCCCGACCCAGCCGAGGCTCAGCAGAGGCGAGATCTGGAGAGGCCTCGTCATGAAGGCGGAGAACGCCTTGCCCTTCGTCCCCGGCCTGGCGAAGTGGCGACCCGGGCGCGCGCGGCGCGCAGCAGGGCCACGATCGGCAGCCACGACCGGTCAGGCGATCTCCAGGAGATCACCGGGCGCCGGGATCACGACCTCGCCGTGCCCGCGCGTACGGAGCATCCTCGCGAGGACCTCCTGCGCCCGCGGCTCGCCGTGGACGAGCGCGATCTTGCCGAGCGGGCCGCGCTCGCGGCAGCGGTCCGCGTAGCGGAGCAGGTCGCCCTGATCGGCGTGCGCGCTGAAGCCGTTCAGGACCACGACCTCGGCCCGACGGTCCCGCTCCACGCCGAAGATCCTCACCCGCGATCGTCCCTCCACGAGCCGCCGCCCGAGCGTGTGCTGCGCCTGATAGCCGACGATGAGGATCGTGTTCTTCGGGTCCTCGATCCCGGCCTTCAGGTGGTGGAGGATCCTCCCCGCCTCGCACATGCCGCTCGCCGCGATGACGATCGAGGGCTCGGGCTCGGCGTCGATCGCCTTCGAGCCCGCGACGTCCTCGACGTAGCGAAGATCCTCGAAATCGAAGGGCGATCCTGAGCCGCGGAGGAGCGCGCGCGTCTCGACGTCGAAGCACTCGGGGTGGAGCCGGAAGACGTCGGTGAGCTTCACCGTGAGCGGCGAGTCGACGTAGACCGGCAGCGGCGGGATGCGGCCGCGCCGGCGGAGCTTCTTGAGCGCGAAGATCACCTCCTGCGCGCGCTCGAGCGCGAACGTGGGGATGTAGAGCTTGCCGCCCCGCTCGGAGGTCCGCCGGATGACGCGCGCGAGATCCTCGTCGAGCTCGTCGGTCCCCTCGTGCAGGCGATCGCCGTAGGTGCTCTCGCAGACGAGCACGTCCGCGCGCTCGGCGACCTCGGGATCGCGCAGGATCGGGCGCCCGTAGCGGCCGAGATCGCCCGTGTAGGCGACGCGCCTGTGGGCCTCGCCCTCCACGACGTCGAGCAGCGAGACGGCGCTGCCGAGCACGTGGCCCGCGTCGAGGAAGGTGAGCCGCACGCCCGGCGCGATCTCGATCGGGCGGTGGTAGGGCGCGGCGATCAAGCGGGAGATCGCCTCGACCGCGTCGTCGTCTTCGTAGAGCGGCTCGACGCGCGGCTCGTCGCTCCCCTGCTTCTCGGCGCGGCGGTTGAGGTAGCGCGCGTCGGAGACCTGGATCGCGGCGGCGTCGCGCAGCATCACGGCCGCGAGATCGCGCGTCGCCGGGGTCGCGTAGATCGGGCCTTCATAGCCGTTCTTCACGAGGATCGGCAGGGCGCCGGAGTGATCGATGTGCGCGTGGGAGAGGACGACGGCGTCGATCTCGTGGATGGGGAGAGGGAGGTGGCGGTTGCGCTCGAACGACTCGGCGCGGCGGCCCTGGTAGAGGCCGCAGTCGAGCAGGACGGTCGCGTCACGCGTCCTCAGGAGGTGCATGGATCCGGTGACGGTCCGGGCGGCGCCGATGAACTCGAGGTGCACGGGCTCGATGATAGCAACCGTACCGACAGACCGGACAGATCGTCGAGCTCCCTCGACGTTCCACTCCTCGAACGCGGCCGTTCCAGGGCGCCGTCTGGCGCCGTCGCGGGCATCTTCGCATACTCCGGACGTGATCCAGAGCCTCGCGGCGCCTGGACGCGCCGTCGCGCCATCCAGCGAATCTTCGCCACGCGAGGGATGATCCATGAGTCTCGAACGTTCGTCGATCAGAACCGTGGTCATGAAGGCCCCCGGTCGGGTCAGCCCCACCGCCGACGCGCCGTCGCTCGAGAGTCTGGTCTCCACGGCGCGCGAGCTCATCCCCCGCCTCCGCGAGCAAGCCCAGCGAACGGAGATCGAGCGCCGCGTCTCGGAGGAAACGAACCAGCTCTTCCATCGCGCCGGCTTCTTCCGGCTGATGCAGCCCGCCCGCTACGGCGGCTACGAGTACGGCTTCACCGCGCTCCTCGACGTGATCAGCGAGATCGGGCGAGGCTGCACCTCATCCGCCTGGGCATGCTCGCTCGGGGCGATCCACCAGTGGCTGCTCGGATTGTTCCCGGAGCAGGCGCAGGACGACGTGTGGAGGGAAAATCCCCGGGCCATCCTGTGCGGCTCCTACTCGCCCGTCACCGCGGCGCGTCCGGTGGACGGCGGGTACCTGATCCAGGGCAAGTGGCGCTTCGCGTCCAACGTCGACAACTCGCAATGGGCCGTGCTGGGCGTCCAGTTTCCGAGGGAGAACGACGCCACCCCCGACGCCGGCTTCTTGCTCGTGCCCCGCTCCGACTGGTCGATCGAGGACGACTGGCACGTCGCGGGTCAAGCTGGCACCGGGTCCAAGACCGTGGTGCTCAACAAGCCGACCTTCGTCCCGGGTCACCGGAAGCTCACCTTCGCGGAGGCCGCGTCCGGTGCGCCCCCTGGGGCCGCGGTGAACCCCAACCGCATCTACAGCATCTCCTTCCTGTCGGCGATCCCCGTCTGCCTCGTGGCCCCGCTCCTGGGCACGGCCCAAGGCGCCATCGATGCCTTCCTCGATCTCTGCGAGGGCCGCGTCACGCGCGGCGGCATCGGCGGCGCGGGAGCGCGCCTCTGCCAGTTCGCTCACGTGCAGTCGCGCCTGGCCGACGCGGCGGCCGCCGTGGACGCGGCGAGGCTCGTCCTCGACCGCGACATCACCGAGGTGGAGCTGACAGCAGCCCAGGGGAGGTCCGTGAGCGTCGAGAAGCGCATCCGCAACCGGCGAGGCCACGCCTACGCGGCGAAGCTGTCGCACTCCGCCATCGAGGCGTTGTTCTCGTGCGTCGGAGGCAGCAGCTTGGCGCTCGGTCAACCCATCCAGCGCATGTGGCGAGACGGCAACGCGATCGCCCAGCACATCACCCTCAACTGGGACGCCGTGTCCACGATGGTCGGCCAGCACATGCTGGGCCTCGAGCCGAAGGGGGCCTACTGAGAGCGACGTCGCCCGCGCCCTCGAGCTCGGGTCGCTCGCGCTGGTGCTCTCGGAGACGCGCCGGCCGCGCCGCGCGCCGCGCGCCGTCCGCTCTGGCAGGTTTGCGGAGCCGCTGAGCCGCCGGCCGGCAGGCCATCTCTCCAAATGGATGGAAAACTGCCAACTCATTGGCAAGGCGCCACGCGCGCCCGCCGGGGCTGCTACGCTGCCGCCGGACCCGGCGACGTGGAGCGGCTGTCTGGCCGCGAAGCGCGGACGTTCGATCCGTGGCCGGAGCGCCACCCGAAGGTCTTCGCCGAGCTACTCACAACGGGCTGCGACGAGCGCGTGGCCGCCGATACGCAACACGAGGAACAGAACCATGACCTTCACTCTTCCCGAGCTCCCCTACTCCAGAGACGCGCTGGTCCCCCACATCTCGGCCGAGACGCTCGATTTCCACCACGGCAAGCACCACAACGCCTACGTCACGAAGCTGAACGAGCTCGTGGCAGCGGACGCGGCGCTCGCGGGAAAGAGCCTCGAGGATCTCGTCCGCACGACGTCCGGCGCGGTCTTCAACCAGGCAGCTCAGGTGTGGAATCACACGTTCTACTGGCACAGCATGAAGCCGCAGGGCGGCGGTGAGCCCCCGGCCGCGCTCCGTGCGGCGATCGACGAGGCGTTCGGAAGCGTGTCGACGTTCAAGGAGAAGTTCACCGCCGCGGCCATCGGTCAGTTCGGCTCTGGCTGGGCCTGGCTGGTGAAGAACGGCTCAGGCAAGCTGGAAATCGTGCAGACGGGCAACGCCGGGAGCCCGCTCACGGAGGGCAAGACGCCGCTGCTCACGTGCGACGTGTGGGAGCACGCGTATTACATCGACTACCGCAATGCCCGGGCGAAGTACGTCGAGGCCTGGTGGAACCTGGTGAACTGGGACCACGCCGCCTCGAAGCTGTGACCCGCGCGCGCCCCCGCGAAGGCGGCGTCGAGGACGCTCCGTGTCCAGGCACGAGGGCGACCAGCCTCAGCTGACGCAGAGCGGGGCCGCGCGGGCGTCGGCCTCGCGAGGCTGAGCTCACTTGCCCGTCCCGCGCGCGTGGGCCGGGCGCCTGGAGCGCCGCATTCTCCTCCGACGAAGATGATTCCGGCAGCGGTGGGATGGGGATGAACCGGCGGAGAGCGACGTCATGGTCCGCGACGTTCGCTGCCTCCACCGCGGGACCCCGAACCATGCGCGCGAGGAGACGGAGGAGACCGAGGTCTACCAGGCCTTCGCCTACTGACGCGCGACGCCGCTCGCCCGGCCGCGGCAGCTCCTCACCCCGCCCCGAACTTCTCGTCCAGCTTGCTGAGCTGGCTGGTGAAGCCTTCCTTCTGCATCTCGGTGAACTCGGGGCTATGCATGGTGTCGAGCAGCACCACCATCTTCACGCGGTCGCCGAGCGCCGTGAGCTCGACCTCGATGTCGGCCTCGTAGGGCGGTACGCCGGGCAAGAAGTCGATCACATTGCGGAGCACGAGCCGTGTCATGGGCCTGAGCTCGGCGAAGGTGGAGGTGACGGCGTGCGAGGGCGGCTGGCCGATCTCCGCCATGGAGCGGACCATCTCGGGCGTGGCGGCGATCATCTCGTAACGCAGGGCGCCGCCCGGCCTCGCATCGAGCTCCGCCACGGCGGCCCGGAAGTTCCGCGGCCCCCACCAGGACTCGAAGCCCTCTCGGGTGGTCCAGAGGTCCCAGACCTCCTGCAACGTGGCGCGATAGGTGCGCTCGATTCTGACCTTGGATCGGGCGTGGGCTTTGACTGCGCTGTTCATGGTCGCTTCCTCGTGGTTGGGCCGCCTTGAGCGGCCGGGTTCTTCTGAGCCAGCGCGCGCTTCTCCTCGAGCGCGGCGCCAAAACGATCCAGGCGCTCCTCCCAGAGCTGCCGGTAGCGGCCGAGCCAGTCCTCGAGCTCGCGGAAAGGCTCGGGACGAAGGGAGTAGAGGCGCCGCTGCCCATCGGGTCGCATCGAGACGAAACCTGACTCCGAGAGGATGCGCAGGTGCCGCGACACGCCCGACTGGTGGATGCCGGCCTTCTCCACGACCTCGGCCACCTGTTGCTCGCCGGAAAGGAGAGCCTCGACGATGCGGCGGCGCGTGGGATCGGCCAGGGCCTGGAAGACATCCAGTTGCATGAATATGCATATACACCACGGTGCATACGTTGGTCAAGCGCGACCGCCCTCGGCGCCCCCCATCGGCCGGATCACCGCTGTCCGAGCGGTGCCGAGCCGATAGGCTCGATCACGAGCGCAGGCGCGGGGCCCGTCGCCGTCGAAGGCTCCGTCTGCCGCCCGAAGTGAGCTGGCGCTGCGTCAGGGGGCGGTCTGATCGATCGCGAGGTCGACGCGTCCGAGGTCACCTCGCGTGGCACCTTCCGCGGTGAGAATCCGCGCTTCGCGCGGCGCCCGCAGCACGCGCTTCAGGCGCGCCCGGGCGGTCCGCTCGGCGCGGCGCCGCAGCGGCTTCTGCTCGTCGACGGGCACCGCTCCGTGGCGAGCCGCCGGCACGATCGGCAGCCCCAGGACATCCGTGAGCGGGGCGGCTTGCGCTTCGATCTCCGGCTCCGCCAGCGCAGCGCCGAGCGCGGCGCGGACGCGCGCGGGGTCGAGCGTCAGGCACCACGCGACGATGCTCCAGGCGAGCGCGGCGTGCCGCGCTTCGTCCGTCGCGATGCGCGCGAGCGCCCGCGCGACGGCCGGATCGGTCGCGTGGCGCAGCGCTCGTCGCGCCAGCGCCGCGGCGAAGGTCTCGCCGATGCAGCCGTCGGTGAAGCTCAGGCGCGCGACGGTGCGCGGCGAAAGGTGAGCGACCAGCGCGGCGTCGCCGACGTCCGCCCAGCCGCTCGCTTCGAGCGCCGCGGCCGTGATGGGACCCTGTTCGTCTCGCAGCGGCCGGCCGAACGAGTTGAAGATCTTGCCGCTGTAGAGCGGAACCTTGAGGGTCAAGACCCAGGACGCTTCGACGCCGTGAGCCGGGAGGCCGCCATCGGTGCCGCTCATCGGGATCGTCACGCGCAGCCCCGTCCCCAGCACGGCGGCCGAGGCGAAGACGCCCGTGTGCAGAGCGACCGTCGACGCGTGGAGCTCGCTGCGGGTCAGAGCCGCGATGCCGAGCTCTGCACCGACGATGTTTCCGAGCTGGAACCCGAGCGCATGGCGCGAATAGTCGCCGGCATAGGTCTGCATCTGGAGGAAACCGCCGTAACCGATCGAGCCCGGGTCGCCTTTCGGGAAATACATGCCGCTGAGCTCCGCACCGACACCGACCGTGCATTCGCCGTTGCCGACGGACAGCAAGAAGCCGGGGTTGAACGACCCCTCGGGCGACGCCAGGGCCTGCCCGGGCACCAGGAACGCGACCGCACCGGCGACCTCGATCGCGATGAGCTTGATCCTGCGTCTCATATGCGTTGAACCTCACCAAACGAGAGCCATGGGGAGTTTGCCACGAGCCCAAAGCCATAAGGAAGACCCGCTTCGCTCTCCAGAAGAATCCATGGAACCTGATGCAGCCCGAAACCGAGCGGCTGGCGGAGGTGCAGAGGCGCAATCGACCACTCTGCCGGGCTCACCTGCTCGAAGAGACGCTCGCTGGCATTCTCGACGGTCGCCAGGCGAACGTCGCGCGCGAAATGCTGGTAGATTGGACTGGCTGGGCTGCTCGGTCGCAGCTCGATTCCTTCAAGAAGGTCGGCCGTACGATAAAGCAACACTTGGACGGTCCTACGTGGAATCAGAATTCTCTTGACTGGCTCGGTCGCGAATACGATCGCCTCGCTGCCAGGACAGCCTCCTTCACCGGGGCGCTCAAGGCTGGCCAGCGCTCACGGCGAGCTCAAGCGCTGAGCGCGGGAAGCAGGACCACATTTTTCCGCTATCGGCGCAGCTCCCCCCCGCCGAAAAAGTCGACCGATGCGTGATTTTTATAGCTAAAGCTGCTTGGACGCTCGCCCCGCTGGGACATACTGGTTCCCTCGATGGCTTGGCCGCATCCGGGGGCAATTGCCTGCCCGCTCGGGTCGCGCTGAGGAAAGGAGACTTATGTCACGATGGTTGAAGCTCTCGTTGCTCGCCCTTGGTGCCAGCGCTCTCTTGGCCGCGTGCGGGGATGACGGTGAGTCGTCCGCCGGCTCCGGCAGCGGCGCGAGCACGTCGGCCGCGACCGGCTCGGGCGGCGGCGACGCCTCGACGAGCACCTCCGCGTCCGGAAGCGGCGGCGGTGACGGCGGAAGCGGCGGCGGTGACGGCGGAAGCGGCGGCGGTGACGGCGGAAGCGGCGGCGGCGAGTCCCTGCGGGCCGAGGCGGAGCTCCAGGGGATGAACTCGAGCGGTCTGACCGGGACTGCGACGTTCACGCAGGCCGGAGAGGATGTGACGCTCACCATCACGGTGTCCGGTTGCCCTGCCGGCGAGCACTCCGCTCACATCCACCAGAACAAGAGTTGCGAGAACAACGGTGATGCTGCGGGCGCCCACTGGATCCCCAACGGCGAAGGGCTCGGCAGCTTCACGTGCAATGAGGCAGGCCAGGGCACGCATATGGTCAAGCGCGGGACCGATGTTTGGACCGTCGGTGGCGACGAGGCCACCGACGTGACGAAGTACGCGATCGTGGTGCACGCCGCGGCAGACCCGCAAGCCGGCAGCCGCATCGGCTGCGGCCTCATCGAGCTGGAGTAACCCTCCGCGAAGCGCTTCCGCCCGGGCCTCCAGGGGCGCGTCCCCCTCCGACCCAACGCCCGGAGGGCGACGTGTGCCCGCGGCACGATTTTTGCGCCTTGGTGTTAAATCTTCGGTCTCCCGCCACGAGTAGACACGCCCATGCACCGCCTCCGCGACCACGGTCTGCGAGCAGCCGACGCATCCCGCGGATGCCCGCAACGCATCGCCCAGCCATGCGATGCGGCAGGGCGCCCCTCGGACGCCCGCAAGTCGTTCTGCCCTTGCTCGGCTCATGCGCCCACAGATCCCGCGGAGGAGCCAAAAAGATTCGTCGGCGTGTCGATCCGTCCCTGGGTCGTTCGTCGCCACTTCAGAAGAACGGTCGTCACAAGGGTCGCAGGCGATGCCTGCGCCGGAAGGAGTTGCGCTCATGTCGAGGCTTCGGGTAAACGCGTTTGGGATCTCGATCGACGGCCATGGCGCCGGTCCCGGCCAGGATCTGGCCAATCCGATGGGCGTCGGAGGGATGGCGCTGCACCAGTGGGTCCTCGGCACGAAGACGTTCCAGAAGATGTCCGCCGACTACGCTGGCTCGCTGATCGGCGACACGGTCGGCCGAGCGGGCGTCGACGACGACTTCGCCGCGCGCGGCTTCGAGAACCTCGGCGCCTGGATCATGGGCCGCAACATGTTCGGGCCGCAGCGGGGCCCCTGGCCCGACGACGGCTGGAAGGGATGGTGGGGCAAGAACCCGCCCTACCACGTGCCCGTCTTCGTGCTCACGCACCACGCCCGTGAGTCCTTCACCATGGAGGGCGGAACGACGTTCCACTTCGTGACCGAGGGCATCCACGCCGCGCTGGAGCGCGCGAAGGAGGCGGCCCAGGGCAAGGACATCCGGCTCGGCGGCGGCGTCGCCACCGTTCGGCAGTACCTCACCGCGGGGCTCATCGACGAGCTCCACCTCGTGATCTCCCCCGTGCTCCTCGGCCGGGGCGAGCACCTCCTCGCCGGCATCGATACGGTGAGCCTCGGCTACAGGTGCACGGAGCACGCCTCCACGGGCCACGCCACCCATGTCGTCCTGACGAAATAGCGTAACGCCTGCGCGCCGAGATCGAGCGGCAGCGGAGATCCTGAAGGCGAGGCAGCCCGCGCGGACCCGGGTTGGTGTCCGGATTCGACCGTTTCGGCCCAAGGGCTCCGCCGGCGTGCAAGGGAATGCCGGGACGGCACTTCCTCTTCTCCCCTTGGCGACCTTGGCGCCATGGCGGTTTTGCTGCCGATCCGGGGCAACTTCCCGCAGGTGACAGAGGGTGCAGCGCATCTGCGGTGTTGCCTCCGGGGCGATGCTGCTGCGCGCGTCGAGCCACCGGAAGCATGGATGCCGCTCGTCGACCTGACGAGGTCGCCATGCTGGGGTTTCTCTCGGTGGAGTCCCTCCTGGTTCGCGTTATAGTGGCGCCCTTCGACGAGGGGGGCGTGACGATCCGTCGACGCGAACGAGCCGCCGACGCCCTGATGGAGGTGAACGGATGCGGACCTATGTGCTTGCTCTCCAGGAGGTCGATCGGACGAAGGCCAGGGTGGTCGGCGGGAAGGGCGCGAACCTGGGGGAGCTCTCCAGGATCGAGGGGATCCGCGTGCCCGCTGGTTTCTGCGTGACGACCGAGGCCTTCCAGCGGATCATGGGAGAAGCGCCGTCGGTCGGCGGGTTGCTCGATCGGCTGTCGTCGCTCGCGGCGGAGGACCGGGACGGGATCCGGGAGCTCAGCGCCGAGCTGCGCCGGATCATCGAAGAGACGGCCATCCCCGAGGACTTACGAGAGGCGCTCACTCAAGCTCTTTCCACGCTCGGCGCGGGCGACGCCTATGCCGTGCGGTCCAGCGCGACGGCGGAGGATCTGCCGGGGGCTTCCTTCGCGGGCCAGCAGGATACGTACCTGAACGTCCTCGGGACGCAGGCGATCCTGCAGCACGTCCGCCGGTGCTGGGCATCGCTCTTCACCGAGCGGGCTGTGACCTACCGGATCCAGCACGGCTTCGATCACCGCAAGGTCCACATGGCGGTGGTGGTGCAGAAGATGGTCTTCCCGCAGGCCGCCGGGATCGTCTTCACGGCCGATCCCGTCACGTCGAACCGGAAGGTGTCGTCGATCGAGGCTGGCTTCGGGCTGGGGGAGGCCCTGGTCGCCGGCCTGGCGAGCGCCGATCGCTACAAGGTGCGGAACGGCGAGGTCCTCGAGAAGGCGATCGCCAGGAAGACGCTGGCCACGCGTGCCCTGGAGGAGGGCGGCACCGAAGAGCGGGCGATCGAGCCCGAGCGGCGGGACGGGCAGGTGCTGACCGACGCGCAGATCCTGCGGCTGGAGCGCCTGGGCCGGCAGATCGAAGGGCATTTCGGCCACCCCCAGGACATCGAGTGGTGCCTGGTCGAGGAGGAGCTCCACATCGTCCAGAGCCGGCCGATCACGACCCTGTACCCCATCCCCGAAGCCGGTGATCGAGGCAACCACGTCTACATATCGGTCGGCCATCAACAGATGATGACCGACGCGATGAAGCCCCTGGGGCTGTCCTTGTTCCAGCTGACCTCGGGTGGCCGCATGCTCGCGGCGGGCGGCAGGTTGTTCGTCGATCCCACGAAGCAGCTGGCCTCACCGGCCAGCCGGGACGCCCTCCTGGATCTCCTGGGGCGCTCCCATCCGCTCCTCAGGGACGCCCTCTCGACGATCATCGAGCGGGGAGACTTCATCGAGCCCTCGCCCGACGATCCGACGGCCCCGCGCCCCGGGCAGGGCAAGCAGGCGCCCGGGCGCTTCGACGCGCAGGTCGAGGACGACCCGGCGATCGTCGCGGAGCTGATCGAGCGCACCCAGGCCGCGCTGGCGGAGCTGAAGCGCGACATCCGGACCAGGACCGGAACGGCGTTGTTCGACCTCATCCGGGAGGACATCCAGCAACGGAACTCGTCCATGTTCGGTCCGCAGAGCATGGGCGTGATCATGGCGGGCATCAACGCTTCCTCGTGGATCAACGAGAAGATGATGGCGTGGCTCGGCGAGAAGAGCGTCGCGGATACGCTCTCCCAGTCCGTGTCGAACAACATCACGTCGGAGATGGGCCTGGCGCTGCTGGATGTCGCCGACGTGATCCGTCCTTATCCGGACGTGGTCGCTTATCTGCAGAGCGTGAAGCACGATGGCTTCCTGGATGAGCTGGTCGCGCTCGACGGCGGCAAGGAAGCCCGGGACGCCATCCGGGCTTACCTCGACAGATACGGGATGCGATGCGTGGGGGAGATCGACGTCACGAGGGCCCGCTGGAGCGAGAAGCCAGCGACCCTGGTCCCCTTGATCCTGAGCAACATCAAGAACTTCGAGCCTCGTGCCGGCGCGCGGAGGTTCGAGCAGGGGCGGCAGGAGGCCTCGCAGCGAGCGCGTGCGCTGCTCGACCGGCTGAGGCAGCTGCCGGACGGGGAGCAGAAGGCCGGCGAGGCCCAGCGGATGATCGACCGGCTCCGGAGCTTCATCGGCTATCGCGAGTATCCGAAGTACGGCCTCGTCAATCGCTACTTCATCTACAAGCAGGCCTTGCTGCAAGAAGCCGAGCGGCTCGTGCAGGCCGGCGTGATCCACGAGGCCGAAGACATCTACTATCTCACGTTCGACGAGCTCCGCGAGGTCGTGCGCACCCACCGGCTGGACGACCGGATCGTCGGCCAGCGGAGAGCGGAACACGAGCTCCACAAAAAATTGTCGCCGCCGCTCGTCATCACGTCCGATGGGGAGGTCGTGACAGGCGCGCACAGACGAGCCGATCTCCCCGCCGGGGCCCTCGTCGGCCTGGCGGTCTCCTCCGGCGTCGTCGAGGGACGAGCCCGCGTCCTCCTGGACATGGCCGACGCGGAGCTGGAGGCGGGGGACATCCTGGTCACCCCCTTCACCGATCCCAGCTGGACGCCCTTGTTCGTGTCCGTCAAGGGCCTTGTGACCGAGGTGGGGGGCCTGATGACCCATGGCGCGGTGATCGCCCGGGAATACGGCCTGCCGGCGGTCGTCGGCGTGGACAGCGCGACCAGGCTGATCCGGGATGGACAACGTATCCGCGTGCATGGAACGGACGGGTATGTCGAGATCCTGACCTGAGATCCGCGGCGCTCGCGCTCCTCGTCGGGGCCGCGCTGGGCACCTTCGATCGTCCGGTCGATGCGGGACCGCGCACCAGATCTCGCCGCGCATCGACTGGACCAAGCTCATCCGTCGAACGTTCGGGCTCGACGCCCTCCGTTGCGCGCACTGCGCCGGCCGCCTGCGCCTGCTCGCCGCCATCACCGAGAAGGCGACCGCCAGGAAGATCCTGGAACACCTCGGCCTGCCCGCCGATCCGACCTCGCCGCGATCCCGGACCCGCGAGCCGGACGACCCGGCCTCCTGGATGGGCGGCGCCGCAGCGTAGCGAGCCGCCACGAGACCCCCGACGGTCACCCGACCAGACGCCGGGACGAGGCGAACGTGTGGGCGCGTGGCACGCCGGCGCCCCGTTTGGACGAGCTCACTCCGGAGGCGCGTACAGTAGAGCGGCAACCGCTGAGCCCAACGGGACACGCTTACCTGCTAAAATTACTAGGGTTTTCTGGATGGCACGACCGCGTCGTGGTTGTGCGATGATGTCAACCGAACGTTGGAGCGAGTGGGCACTTGCCTTCGCAAAAGCGTTTGGACCCCCCTACCCACCGAAGCCACGTCCGCCGCACGGCCCGGAGCGCCGCTGCATCTCACGAGGCGGCCGCCGCTGCGCACCCATCGGATCATCGAGGATCGCCGCGCGGCGGTTTTTGATTGACGCCGGCAATGTGAGCGTTCACATTGGCTTTCTGGATATTCTTCCGCTTAACCCTGGATAGACTGTCATGCGCATCGGGCCCTTCTCCTTCATGCGCGTTAACCCTGACGGTCGGCTCTCGCTCCAGATGAGCAGCATGCAGGGGAGCGTTGCAACGGTTCCAAGGCGGAACGCCTGGCAACCACCTGTCTGCCAACATCGTCATCGTCGGCCTGAAGCAGGCGCTTGGCGCTGGCGTGACGTAACCAGAGAGGCCTCATGTACAACAAAAAGAAAACCGTCAGGCGTTTCAATGTCTTCTGCTTGCTCTCGAGCGTCGCGCTGCTGGCGTGCGGCGAAGACAACGGCGGCGCGGCACAAGCTGCCGGTGCGGGCAGTTCGAGCGTGTCAGCCACCACCAGCGGGGCGTCGACCGGCGGATCCGCTGGGTCGGGTGGCGCGGCCAGTAGCGGTGCCGACACCAGCGCCGGTGGAATGGGCGGAGCAGGCGCGGGCGCGGGCGGAGCAGGCGCGGGCGCGGGCGGAGCAGGTGACGGCGGCGCAGGAGCCGGCGGAGCCGGTGGTTCGGCGCTCCCGCCCATCACGGATTACTCTGCCGAGGGCCCGTTCGCGACGACCGTGGAGCGGAACGTGGGGCCGAACGGAGCCTATACGGTGTTTAGGCCCGAACCCTTGGGTGTGGACGGCTTCTTGCACGCTCCGATCATTTTCGGCCCCGGCATCGGCCAGCAGGTGGCGGTGCACACGACCATGCTGACGAACTTTGCTTCTCACGGTTTCGTGGTCGTCGGGTGCCCCGTCCTCAGTGGCGGCCCCGGCGACGCAGGCAATCTCATGAAGATGAAGGATGGTCTCAATTGGATCCTGGAGCAGAACGACGCGCCAGGCAAATACCAGGGCAAGCTCTACGTCGATCACGCGGTCTCGATGGGCTTCTCGGTCGGTGGCACCTCGGCCGTGCAACTCGGCGGTCACGAGGCGGTGGCCACTGTCGTCTCGATCCACGGCCACAGGGCCTCGGCCGACCTCCACGGCACGATGCTGCAGACGACTGGCACCCGGGATACTGTCGGCATGCCCCTCCAGCAGGACACCTACGACATGTCCGAAGTGCCCACATTCCTGGCAACGCTGACGGGCGCGCCGCATGCATACATCGAGAGCGACGGCGGCGGCGAGGAGCGGCCCGCGATCGTCGCATGGATGCGCTACTGGATCTACAACGACATGGGCGCGCGGGGCCATTTCTTCGGCAATGATTGCGTGTTGTGCAAGGCGCCCTGGGAGAATCCCCAGCGCAAGAACTGGGAATAACCTCGCGTCGAGGGTGCTGGAGCTCCCGCTCCCCTCCGCGCTCCCGGCCCCCTCCCGGTCCGACCTTCAATCTGGGCTGCGACCTCGCTCACGCTGGCGCTGGCAACGTCGGCTCCGCCGACACCCGAGGGCATCAAGCGTCCGCTGCCCGCGTGCTCACTCCGGAGGCGCGTACAGTAGAGCGGTAACCGCTGAACCCAACGGGACACGCTCACCCGCTAGAATTACTGGCTCCTCCGTAGGATCTATGGGCGCATGAGCCGAGCAAGGGCAGAACGACTTGCGGGCATCCGCGGGGGCGCCCTGCCGCATCGCATGGCTGGGCGATGCGGTGCGGGATCTGTGGGATGCGTCGCCTGCTCGCAGACCGTGGTCGCAGAGGCGGTGCATGGGCGTGTCTACTCGTAGCGGGAGACCGGAGAATTTAACGCAAAGACGCAAAGGCGCCAAGACGCAAAAATGCGAGAGAGAGGAAGGTCATTCTTCCAATCCATTGACGACGCGATGGATGGCCTGCCTCCCCCTCACTTCGCCGAAGTTGATGACAATCGCGAGCTTGAGATCGGATAGCCGCAGGTAGGTGAGGGCCTGCGCCTCGAACACTCTGTTGTAGGCGGCCGCCGCCTTGCACTCGACGGTGACTCGACGGTGACTCGACGGTGACTCGATCGTCCACGAGCAAGTCGAGGCGAAGGTCCGACGCAAAGCGCTTGCCCTTGTACACGAGCGGTACGGCCTTCTGGCGCACCCGGCCTCGGCGCCGAACACCGGCGTCGAGATGAACGTCTGGGGAGAAGGTGGCATGAGCGGCTCGCCCCATTTCAACGCGGCGAACGGCAAGATGATCATCGCCCCGCTCTCCACGGCGTGCTCCGCCGGGTGCTGGGGGCGCAACGCGCTCTCGATGCGCGATCTGCTCTACTCGGGTTACGTCAACCCGAGCTTCGACCCCGCGGCCCAGGGCCCCACGGTCAACGTCTCGCTCGTCACGAGCCTCGGGCTCACCCCGGCCAATTACTACGGCTGGGCGGACAAGGAGCTCGACTGGGAGTTCGACATCCAGCGCGACCTCGAGCGGCTGCGCGGCGAGGCCCGGCGCGACTGGTACAACCTCGGCTTCGACAGCCAGCGCCGCAACGCGCTCTGGGACCTCACCGCGCTCGCGACCCTCGACGTGGCGAACCGGTGGGCGCGCAACAACCTGCAGATCCGCGTCTCGACCGGCGATCCGGTCCTCGTCGACAACATCGCGATCACCGCGATGTGAGCCGGCCCCGTCGCGCCGCCCGCCTGCGCTCAGGCCACGCCCCCGCCATGGCCGACGAACGTGGTCGTGACCGATGGTGGGGGGGCGGGCTTCGTCACGGGACGAACGCGATGTCGTCCACGAGCATGTCGAACACGGTCGACTTCGCCGTGTGGAACTCGATCGAGTAGGCGTGCGCAGCGTCGAACGCCGGAGGCGCAGGCACGCCCCAGCCGTCCGTGCTGAGGATATCGAACATGACCGTGTACTGCGCCCACTCGGTCGTGATGTCGATCCCCTCGCCGAAGTGGTCGCCGCAGCCGGTGCCTTCACACACGCCGCCCTCGCGATCGGTGTTGCGGTCGGGGAAGTTCACGTAGATGTGCGTCGGCGCCGCCGCCTTGGCCCAGAAGGTCAGGCCCGAGTAGGCAGAAGCGTCGTAGGTGAGCTTCGCGCCCCCCGGGGCGAAGCTCAGGTCGAACCCCATGCCGGCCCCCCTCGAGACGAAGCCGCTCCCCGCGACGTGAGCGGCGTACTCGCTCGAGTCGTGCCCGGGCGAGACCGGTACGAACGGGCGGCCGGGCAGCGGGGTCTGCGCGCCGCCCCGGGTGCCGTCGTTGTACGTGTACCAGCTGCCGACACGGTCCTTGCACCGGAGGATCGCGCCGTCGCCGTCCTCCAGGTCGTCGAGGAGCGCGGTGCAGGCAGGGAGCTCGGGCTCCGCGTCCGAGCCGCCCGAGCCGCCCGCACCCGCGTCCGAGCCGCCGGCTCCCCCGGCGCCGTCATCGAGGCCGAACGGATCCGGGTCGTATTCGCCGGGCGAGATGCCGAGGACGAGGCCGCATCCGCTCAGCGACACCGACGCGCAGAGGGCGACCGTGAGCACCAGGAAGCGCATCAGAAGCTGCCTTGCACGAGCGCTCCGCCCACCGCGGGCGAAATCGCCAGCGACGCGCCCTGGGCCGAGCTCCTCGCGGTGAGCCACAGCATGCCGCCGCCGGCAACGGCCGCGAGGCCGACGCCGAAGACCACGGTCGCGACGTTCGCGCGCGCCACGGCGCTGCCGCGGATGTCCATGCCGCGCCGATCGCAGCGGTCGCCGTTGCAGAACGGGCGCGACTCGTCGAACCTCGACTTCGCCGCGAAGCCGAGCGCCGCCCCGACGCCGACGGCGACGACCCCCGCGCCCGCCGTGACGAGCGCGATCGTGCGGCGGCCATCCCTCGCGCCGCCCGCGTCGCTCGACGCGGGGTCGTCCTCCAGCGCGCGCACGACGAGGGTCGAGGTCACGCCGCCCGGCTTCACCTCGACCTGCGCCGTCCACGCCCGCTTGCCCGGCGCGCTGGCCTGGATCACGTGGGGCCCCGCGTCGACCGGCATGGGCACGCCCCACTGGCCGGGGCCGACCGGTGTGCCGTCGCGCTTCACCTCGAGGCCCGGCGTGCCCGCGGCCTCGACGACCACCGAGAGGCGCGAGACCTTCGGCTGGACGGCCGCCGCGCGCTCGCGCGCCTTCGCCTCCTTCACCCGGTCGCCGCTCGCGTGCACCCGCGCGGCGACCTCGAGGAAGTGCGCCCACGCGGAGGCCATCCTGCCGACGCGCTCGTAGCAATCGGCGAGGAAATAGCGGGTATTGACGCTGTCGTAGAGGCGCAGGCTCTCCTCGTACTTGGGGCAGGCGCGCGACGCCTGGCCGGCGTCGACGAGCGCTCCCGCCTCCCGGAACAGCGCCACGGCGCCCGCCTTGTCCTCGGCCCTCGCCGCGCGCCCGCCGGCGATCGCCGCGGCCAGGCCGATGCCGATCGCGCAGAGACGCGCGGCGCGCCCGCGCTTCGGTCGGCCTTTCGTCTGCGGCGGCGTCATCGCGTCGGCGAAGGTATCAAAGGTATCAGAAGACATCGCGCGAGAACGGGTCGGCGCTGGAGGGCCGCTTCCCCTGCGGCGCGCCGCGCTTCGCCGGCTGCGCCGAGCCGCCCGGCCTCGCGGGCCTCTGCGCGGCGGGGGCGCCGGCGGCGGCGGCGCGCGCCCCGGGCGGCGGCCCCACGGCCGACGCGCCGGGAGCGGCGCCTGGCGGCGGCACGGCGCTGGCGGCCGGCTCGACGGCCGCGTCCGGCGCGGCGCTCGGCTGCGCGGGGCGCGGCTCCGGCCCGGCGCTCGGCTGTACGGGGCGCGGCTCCGGCGCGGCGCTCGGCTGCGCGGGGCGCGGCTCCGGGACCGCGCCCTGAGGACCCGCCGGCGCCGCCGTCTCGCGCTCGATGTCGCTTGGGGCTCGGTCCGACAGGCGCCAGAGGAGCAGGCCGCCGCTCACGAGCGCAAGGCCGAGCCCGAGCGCGGCGGCGCGCTTCTCGCGCGACGCTGGCTTGCGGTTCGTCGTACCGAGCGGCGCCATGGTGAGCGCTCCCCCGCCGAGGGGCACGGTCGACGCGGGGAGCGTCGCCCCGGCCGCGGTGATCGCCGCGGCCGTGCGAGGAGCGCCGGGCAGCAGCGCCCCGGCCGGGAGCGCGCCGCGCAGCGCGCCGAAGAGGCGCTCGGCCGCCGCGCGCGCGTGCGGCGGCGCGAACGGCACGAGCGGGAGCGCGAGATCCGCGACGGTCGGGAACCGGCGATCGCGATCGCGCGCGATCGCCGCGAGGATCACCTGCTCCAGCGGCTCCGGGAGGTCCGGGCGGAGTGCGCGCGGCCGCTGCGGCTCCCCCTGCGTGACCAGGTAGACGAGCTGCGCGAGCTCGCGCGCGAAGAACGGCGTTCGCCCCGTGAGCAGCTCGAAGAGGACGACGCCCAGCGAATAGATGTCCGCGCGGCCGTCGACGTCGCTCGAGGAGCGGAGCTGCTCGGGGGACATGTAGAGCGGCGAGCCGAGCACTCCCCCCACCCGCGTCAGCGCGTGGTCCTCCGCGTGCGTCATCTTGGAGATCCCGAAGTCGAGCACCTTGACGCACGGCGAGCCGTCCGCGTTCCGCGTGACGAACAGGTTGCTCGGCTTCACGTCCCGGTGGACGATGCCTTGCGCGTGCGCCTCCGCGAGCGCCTCGCAGACCTGGAGCACCAGCTCGACGGCCACGGGCACCGCGAGGCGCCCGCTCTCGGCGAGCACGGCGGCGAGGTCCCTCCCCTCGAGGTGATCCATCACCATGTACGGCGCGCCGCTCTCGAGCGCGCCGACGTCGGCGACGCGCACGACGTGCTGGCTGCGGACGCGCACGGCGGCGCGCCCCTCCCTCAGAAAGCGCTGGAGGATCTCCGGATCCCGCACGTACTTCGGCAACAGCACCTTGATCGCGACGCGCTCGTCGAGGGCGAGGTGGCGCGCGGCGACGACGAGCCCCATGGCGCCCCGTCCGAGGACGCTCTCCACGCGATACTTGCCGAGGAGGACATCCCCGGGGGCAATCGTGGTCTCGTCAGGGCTCGACATGGCATGCCAGGGCGGAAGAAGGGCATCCACTATGCCACGTCACGGTCAGAGGCTCATGCAATTTTCCGCTGCGCCGGCCTCAGCCGGTCAGCGCTGCCATGGATTGGCCTATCCTGTCCTGTCGCGATCGCTCCCACCTGACTGGCCGCGACCCACCGGGAGCAGAGCGACGACGACCTCGTCTTCAGCGATGGCCGCGGCGCTGACGGGCCCTTCCATTCCTTCCACCGATTGTTACGAAACGCCACACCCCCACGGACTGTTACGAAACGCCACACCTCCTCGCCCAGCGATCGGGCTTTCCTCGACTACGCACCTCGGCGAGTCGCGATTTCTGTTCGACTCGTCGACTGTTATTGATATAGCGATAGCGAGGTAGCCAATGACCACCACCCTTCGATTCGTCGTGCCCGCCGCCGCTTCCCTCGCAACCGTGTTGCTCGCGATCTCGCCGTCATTGGCGGCTTCGTGGCAGACCCGGGTCAACTACGGCGGGAACACGCCCATGGACCTCTACGTCCCGGACAAGGTCGACGCTTCGCCGGGGGTCGTGGTCTCGCTGCACTACTGCAGCGGGAACGCCGGAAACGCTCACGGCTGGTTCCAGGGTCTGGCGGATCAGCACGGCTTCCTCATCATCACTCCGCAAGCAGGCGGCAACTGCTTTGACGCAACGCCCGCGCGCAGCGGTGAGCGAGAGGCCATCACCAAGATGGTCCAGTACGCCGTCACACAGCACCACGCCGATCCGACCCGGGTCTTCGCTGCGGGGGCCTCCTCCGGCGCTTGCATGACGAATGCGCTCCTCGCGGCCTACCCCGACGTGTTCGCCGGGGGTTCGGTGCTGGCTGGTGTTCCCGCCGGCGCCTGGACCGGAGGCAACGCCTATGGCTGGACGACCCCTGGCAACAGGACCGCTGCCCAGTGGGGTGACATCGTGCGCAAGGCGAGCCCGAACTTCACAGGCGCAAGGCCTCGGCTTCAGCTCTGGCACGGAAAGGCTGACACCACGCTCAACTACGACCCGAACTTTCCTGCCGAGATCGCGCAGTGGACGAACGTCCTGGGTCTGAGTCAGTCCGACAGCAAGACGAGCAGCTTCAAGGGTTCCCAGGATACCTGGGATCGGGCCTCTTACACGAACGCTGCGGGGACGCTCGTCCTGGAGACGAACTCCGCGCCAAACGCCCCGCACGATCTCTCGGGGCGAGGCTTGTGGGGCGACGCCGTGCGCTTCTTCGGGCTGGATATGGACCCGCCGCCCCCCGGAGAAGGCGCGGGCGGCGGTGATGGAACCGGAGGCAGCGACGCCTCGGGCGGAGGTGGCGCCGCAAACGGCAGCGCTTCAGGCGCAGGCGGCAGCGTGACCAGCGGCGCTGGCGGCGAAGGTGGCAGCGCGGCCAGCGGCGCCGGTAACGGAGCGACCACCGGAGGCGCGGCGGAAGGCGCCGGCGGAGCCTCCACGGGCGGGTCGACGGGCAACGGGGGTGGAAGCACCTCTTCCGGAGACAGCGATCCGGCCACGACAGGCGGCGACGGCACGTCGGACGACGCGGGTGGGTGCAGCTTCAACGTGGCCTCCAGGAATCAGCTGCCTCGCGGCGCGCTCGTCGGATTGCTCGTGGCAGGGCTCGGCGCGGTGGTCCGCCGCCGTCGCCGCTCTGCTGCGTGAGCGTGCAGCGCCGGCGAGGAGCTCGGTCTAAGGTGCCAGTGGCAGCCAGAGCTGGTGGTAGTCGTTCTCCCCCCAGCAGTACACCGTTCCATCCGTCTTCAGCCCGCAGCTGAAGCCGGCGCCCACGCTGATCGCGGTGAAGGTGCCAATGGGATCCGTGGACTGGCCGTACCAGTTGTTCCCCCAGCAGTCGACCTTGCCGTCCGTCTTCAATCCGCAGGTGTGATCCCTGCCCGCGCCGATCTGCGTGAAGGTCCCCGACGGGTCCGCGGCCTGGCCAGAGCCGTTGTTTCCCCAGCAGTCGACCATGCCGCCGTCCCTCAGCCCGCACGAGTGGTTCCAGCCCGCGCTGACCTGGGTGAAGGTCCCCGACGGGGCCGTGGCCTGGCCGAAGGCGTCGTATCCCCAGCAGTCCACCGCCCCGCCCGTCCTCACCCCGCACGTATGGGAGCCGCCCGCGCTGACCTGGGTGAAGGTCCCCGACGGGGCCGTGGCCCTGCCGCTGCCGTTGCTGCCCCAGCAGTGCACGCTACCGTCCATTCTCACGCCGCAGTTGTGAAACAAGCCCGCATCCATCTGAGCATAGTCCCCGGGCGGGTTCGTCGCCTGGTTCTCGCTGTTGTCGCCCCAGCAGTACACCTTGTTGTCCCACGTCATCCCGCAGGTGTGGAGGTTGCCCGCGCTGAAGCTGGGGAAGCCGAGGGTCGGCGCGGACTGCCCGTAATCGTTGCGGCCCCAGCAGTAACTCTTGCCGTCCGTCTTCTTCCCGCAGCCGTGGTCGAGGCCCACGCTGATGTGCGTGAACGTGTCCGTCTGCGGCGCGGCCTTCTCCGAATGGTTGGCTCCCCAGCAGGCCACGAGGCCCTCCGTCGTCAGGCCGCAGGCGTGCGTGGCGCCCGCGTTGATCTGGAGAAATGTGGCGTCGGGCGGCGACGTCTGGCCGAGGTCGCCGCGCCCCCAGCACGCCACGGCGCCGTCCACCCTGAGCGCGCAGCCGTAGTACTCGCCAACCGCGATCTGCGTGAAGGTGCCGGACGGCGGCGAGGACTGGTTGTCCGCGTCGTGCCCCCAGCACCGAACCGTGCCGTCGGTCTTCAGCCCGCAGCTGTGGTACATGCCCACGCCTATCTGGGTGAAGTTGCCCCCCTGGTCCGCGGCCTGCCCTTCGGAGTTGCGCCCCCAGCAATTCACGGAGCCATCGGCCAACAGCCCGCAGGAGTGATAGTAGCCCGCGCTGACCTGGGTGAAGCTGCCGCTCTGGTCCTCGGCCTGCCCTTCGAGGTTGCGCCCCCAGCAGTCCACGGAGCCGTTCGTCCTGACTCCGCAGGTGTGCAGCCCGCCCGCGCTGACCTGGGTGAAGCCGCCCGAGGGATCCGCGGCCTGGCCATCGCTGTTGAAGCCCCAGCACCAGACCGCGCCGTAATGAAGCACGCCACAGGTGTGATTCCTGCCGGCGCTGATCTGCCGGTAGGCGCCGATCGGCTCCGCGGACTGGCCATGGACGTTGCTCCCCCAGCAGATCACCGTGCCGTTCGCCCTCAGCCCGCAGGTGTGCTCGCCCCCCGCAGAGACCGCGACGCGTCCGAAGATCCCAGGGGTCGGGTCTTGTGACGCATCGCCCCAGCAGTCCACGGAGCCGTCCACCTTCAGCCCGCACGTGTTCAACCAGTTGGTGCTGATCTGGGTGAACGTGCCCGAGGGATCCGCGGCCTCGCCGGTTTCGTTCGCCCCCCAGCAGTCGACCGCGCCGTTCGTCCTCAGCCCGCAGGTGTGCCCGGAGCCCGCGTTGATCTGGAGGAACGCGCCTGCAGGATCCGCGGCCTCGCCGTGCTCGTTGTTCCCCCAGCAGTCCACCGTGCCGTCCGGCTTCAGCCCACATGCGTGGAATGTGCCGGCGCTGACCTGGACGAAGGTGCCCGGCGGCTCATTGGTGGTCTGTCCGTGGCTGTTGAACCCCCAGCACTTGACCGCGCCGTGCGACATCACCCCGCAGGTGAACGCGAAGCCCGCGCTGACCTGGGTGAAGGTGCCGCTGGGCTCATCGGCCCCGCCCTCGCCGTTCCACCCCCAGCAGTGGACCGTACCGCCCGTCCTCACGCCGCAGTTGTGATAGTCGCCTGCGCTGATCTGGATGAACGTGCCTTCGGGATCCGTAGATTTTCCGAATTCGATCTTCCCCCAGCAATCCACCGTTCCATCCGTCCTCAATCCGCAGGTGTGATCCCGGCCTGCGCTGATCTGGAGGAACGTGCCCTCGGGATCCGCCGCCTGGCCGTTGCTGTTGCTCCCCCAGCAATCCACCGTGCCATCCGGCCTCAGCGCGCAGGCGTGCCCGCCGCCCGCGCTCACGATGGGGTCGTCGGAGAGGGAGTTCGTCGGCGCGTCGTCGTCGCGGAGGCCCTGCGAGACGGTGGCGAGCTCGCGCCCCTCCGCGCCCGCATCCATCGGCGCTTCGCCGAGACACCCGAGGAGAGATAATGTGATGAGCTTCAGCGCGACCAGGGCTCCGAGCCGCTGGCCGCCCCGCTCGCGCGCTCGCGAAGTCAGGCGTCTTCCAGGCACATAGGTCGACATAGGTCCTCGATGGCTCTTCGTTCGAGTTTCAAGAAAGCAAACGCTTCAAGAGCAGGCTCCGCACACCGATCGAGACTGCATTTCCGCGCTGCGGCGTATTGCTGAGCGCTCCGGCGCTTCCCGCCAGAACTCTCCGCGATGCCTTGCCGGTGGCGGCGAGGCGCCCGGGTGATCGAACAGCAATCCTCGGGCCAGGACCTGCAAGAGGGCATTCAGGCCCGTTCACGCGACGGCGCCGGTCGAGGGGCTCGCCGCCGGGCGTGACATGTCACGCTCGCTCCGTGACATGTCACGCTCGCCCCGTGACATGTCACGCCCTCACCCTCACATCTCTTGCCGGGCTCCCCCGCGGTCGGCGGGACCAGCGGTGAAGAGAACCGCCGCTCCGCACGCTCTGGAGCCAACGCGGCCCCTTCGATGCATGAGTCGTCGATCCAGCATCACTTTTCGGGAGGAAGTCGGCTCGAGTAAAAATGTTCAGTCAACCCGGGACAGGTCCCGCGATCGGGGCTTGACGTTTCCGAGACGTTTGGATTTCCTTCCCTCACCATGAAGACGGCTTTCACTCGCCTTCGGCTCGTCGCATCGACGGCGCTCCTCCTCACGGCCGCCGCGTCCTGCAGCAGCGAAGATGCCGATCCTGGCGCGTCAGGTTCGTCGGGCGGCTCACCGCCGGCCGCCGGGTCGGGCGGGACGGGTGGAGCGGCCACGAGCAGCGGCGGCGGGGGTTCAGGCTCGGACGCCTCGAGCACCGGAGGAGCTGGCGGCAGCTCTACGGGAGGTTCGTCCGCGGTCGGCACGGGCGCAGGGGGCGGCGGATCGGCAGGCACGGCATCCGGGGGTTCGGGAGGCTCGACACCCGAGACGGGCGATCGCTCGCCGGAAGGCACCTGCGCGCGCTTCAACGCCGACACCGCCGACATGAGCGAGGGCACGTGGAGCGGCTCGCTGGATCCCGAGTGCGACCCGGGAGACATCTCCGCCGACGGTCGAGCGAACGCGCTCCGGCTCTTCAACCTGTACCGCTGGCTGGCGGACCTGCCCCCGGTCGTGACCGAGCCTACCCGCGACGTGCAGGCCCAGGCCTGCGCGCTCATGATGGACGCGAACAATGACCTCTCGCACGAGCCGCCGGAGAGCTGGAAGTGCTACTCGAAAGCAGGCGCGGACGGCGCGAGGACGAGCAACATCTCGAGTGGCCCCGGCGTCGCGAGCGTTCAGGGCTATCTGATCGACCCCGGGAACGAGACGACCTTCGGCCACCGGCGCATCATCCTCGCGAACGATCTCGGCCCGATCGGCCTCGGCTCGACCGGCAAGAACGGCGCCTCCTGCATGCAGAACATCGGAGGGACGGGGCGCGCCGGCAAGGAGTGGACGGCCTGGCCTCCGCCCGGGGTGTTCCCGATGCAGGCGTATGCCGACCGCTGGAGCTCACTCAGCGACACCGGCTGGTCGATTCAGAGCGAGGACATCGAGCTCGAGGACGCCGAGGTCACGATCACGAGCGGCGGAGCCCCCCTGGCCGTCGACGTGGAGCCGCTCCAGGGGCGCTACGGCTCCACGAACGCCATCCGCATCGTGCCGGACGGCTGGGACCCTGAAGCCGGCAACACCTACTCCGTGAGCGTCTCCGGAATCTCGGCGAGCATCGCCTACGACGTCGTGTTCGTCGACTGCGAATAGAGTCTTCTGAGGAGATCCTCGATGCCCGCCAGCGAACCGCGCCCGCTTGCCCGCAAGGAGCTCGACGCCGCCGCCCTCGTCAGGGCGCGGCGGGGAGGTCGAGACGCAAGAGCATCATTTCGGGGTCTTGACGTCGAGCTTGCCGAGGCGCGCGAGCAGCGGGCCTCGATCCTCGATGGCCACGCCGACGAGCCTGCGCGCCGACCCATCATCGAGCTTCGGGACGGATCCCGCCGCGAATCGTGCCTCGTCCGCGGCGGGGACCTGGAAGATCAGGTGGTAGACGCCGCTGTTCGAGACAGCGAGCACGCGCTGCGTCTCACCCAGGCCGAGCAACCGGCAGATCGCCGCGGCAAGGAATCCCGCGGCAGCACGAGCGAGCGCGCCGCCGCGTAACGAGAGCGAGACGTGGTGCTCGCGTCCGTCCTTGCTTGCCTCGGCGACGGTATACACCACGGCGATGTCGGCGGACGTGATGAACGCATTGCCCTCGGCGAACGGGTCCGCGGGCGAGCCCTCCCCGACGCGCCTGAGCGCGATGTTTTTGGCGCGGCCGAGCCCGCGCGAGAGCTCGATCAGGTGGTCCGGCGAGAACAGCCGATCGTAACGCGGCCGCTTCATCGCGAACCGGTAGACCAGGAACACCACGAGCCCGACGAGCAGCCATTTCAGCATCGGACCTTGCACCTCCGCGCCCATGCGCCGACGAGACAGACCATCACGCCCGCGGAGAGCGGCAGGGCAGGCGCCTCGTGGGCCCCGCCGAGATCACACGAGCAGCCGGCGCCGCGACGGCGGCCCGGGGCGCTCGCCGCGGCCGTCGTCGTCGTCATGCACGTCGCCACGATGGCCTGCGTCGAGCCCGGGGCGCACCCCTTGTCCTCGTTCACGTAACTCACGGCCTCACGATAGCTGCGTTGCCCGACAGGGGTCTTGATGACGCCCGGCGCGACGCACATGCGCACCTCGACGCAGCTCTCTCCGGGCGCGCAGGACGTCGCGTCGCGGGTGCTGCAGAGATCCATCAGGCAACAAGGCCGCCCGCCGGCGCAGACCGCGCCTTCGGCGCCGTTCGGGCAGGTGTCGGGCGCGCAGCCCGCGCCAGCGTGCCCGGTCACGCCGTGGGTGCCCGCGGGGCACGAGGTCGGCGGGGGCGGGACGACGTCGGCGAGCGCGCGCGAGGGCTGGGCGAGCGCCGCGACGAGCGAGAGGATCGCGGCAGCGTGCGCCTTCTCTCCGTCCATGGCGAGGTATCGTGCCGGTCCTCGGGCGATTCGTCCATGGGGTTTCACCTCTGCCGTCGCCCCTCGCGCCTCACGCCCTTGCGGCTCGTCGAGCTGGCGGTTCCTGGACTCCCTCGTCTCGCGGCCGAGCGCCTGGCTCAGCGCATGGATGAGCCTGGCGCGCGTGCTCTTGGCGACGCGGAGCTTCCCCTGATCCGAACGCCGCGCGCGCGAGGGCCCCGAGCTGGCGAAACTGGCGGCGCGCGTGGCGGCCGCCAGGTCCCGGAGCGCGGAGAGGGCCAGAAGATCCGGCAAAAAGGCCGCGGCACGCCGCTCGCACTGCGCGCTCACCAGAACGCCGCGAGATCCGACCGCGCGCTGGTCCCGCCGTTGCGGGACGGCGCGAGGCCCGGAAGCGGCGTGTTGGCCCGAGCCGGCGTCACGCGCCGCGCTCGGATGGAGGCACCCATGTCGGTTCATCATGCCATGTCCATGCTTCTCCCTGTCCTCGCGCTCGCCTGCTCCGCCGCGCAAGGCGCCGCCCCGGAGCCGCCGGAGACCACCCCACCGCAGCACGACGGCGCAGCGGCTACGGCCGGCTCGACGGGCGCGAAGAGCTTCGTCGACGCCGCGTCGTACTTCACCAGCTCGGCCGAGATCGACGCCTGGTACGAGATGCTTCGCGAGCTGAACGACGACTTCGACGTCGTGTGCGGCGACACGTTCTGCGAAGGCGACTTCAGCAACTACGAGCCGCTTCGATTCCGTTGCTCCGTCGAGGAGCACGCCGGGACGATAGGCCGCTGTGTGTGGGTGCTCGCCGCGAGCAACGAGGAGATCGTGGCTTCCACGGGCGACGTCGAGGTAGACGCGAGGATCTTCCTCTGCGAGATGCCCGTCGCCCCGGACACGGCCGTGACCGACCTCGTCGAGGCGCTCTCGGCGCCGGCAGGTCGGGCGATCGACGCGGAGCTCCCCGGAACGGACCGATCGCTCTACGACGGCCTCGTCGAGTGCCTCTGACAGCCCGCCGGCGCCGGCCAGCGCGACCGTCGAGCCGCGCCGGCGGCGCCTGATCCCCAGCGCAGACCGAAGCGCGCAGGCGAAGCGAGCTGGTTCGCTGGGCGAGGAGGCACGGCGCTCAGGAAGGGCCGGCCGGGCGAGCCCTTCAGGCGCTGCTCTCGCCCGTCACCGGCTCGCCTTCGGCGAGCAGCCGCCTGAGCGTGGCGAGATCGACGGGCTTCACGAGGTGCTCGTCGAACCCGGCTTCACGCGCCCTCTCGCGGTCGCCCTGCTGCCCGTAGCCGGTGAGCGCGATCAGATAGACGTTCTTGTGCTGGGGTTTCTCTCGGACGCGGCGCGCGAACTCGAGGCCGTCGATCCCCGGCAGCCCGATGTCCACGATGGCCACGTGCGGGAGCACCTGGTCCATGAGCGCGATCCCCGAGATCCCGTGAGACGCCGAATGACACTCGAACCCGGCGCGCGCCAGGAGCGCGCAGAGCGCCTCGCGGCCGTCGTCGTTGTCCTCCACGACGACGACCCGCGATCTCCTGGGGATGTTCGCGAGGAGCGAGCCGCGCGCCGCCTCCTGCTCGGATGACGGCTCGGAGATCGGCAGCCGCACCTCGAACTCGCACCCCTTGCCCTCCCCGTCGCTCCGCGCGCTCACGGTGCCGCCGTGCTTTTCAACGAGGCCTCGGACGAGGGTGAGCCCGACGCCGAGCCCTCCCGCCGATCGGTCCAGGGTGCGGCTCGATTGCACGAAGAGCTCGAACACCGTGTCGAGCATCTCCTTCGGGATCCCGACGCCGTCGTCCTTCACGCGGACCACCGCGTGTCCGTCCACGCGCCTGGCCTCCAGGGTGACATGACCCCCTCGCGAGGTGTACTTCGCAGCGTTGTTGAGCAGGTTCACGTGAACCTGCTGGAGCCGCGCGGGGTCGCCCTCGACCCAGATCGGCTCGGGATCGACAACGACCGAGAAATCGACGCCGCGCGTGTCCATGAGGTTCTTGACCGCGTCGGCGGCGTCCTTCACCACCGTGCCGAGGTCGAGCACGCGCCTTCGAAGCTCGATCTTGTTCTGCGTGACGCGGCTCGCCTCCAGCAGATCGTCGAGCAGGCGCGCCATCTGCGCGGACTGGCGCTCGAGGATCTGGACGACCTTCTCGTCGATCCCGGACGCGCCGTCCGACGCGGCGCAGTCTTCCTTGAGCAGCGCCGTGGCGTGGACGATCGCGCCAAGGGGGTTGCGGAGCTCGTGCGACAGCATGGCGAGGAACTCGTCGCGCCTGCGCACGGCGTCCTTGATCTGCTCCTCCGATCGCTTTTGCGCGGTGACGCTCCGGAAGATCCCGATGATACCCACGATGTGGCGCGCCGCATCGATGAGCGGGAGCCGCGTGACGAGGTCCCACTCCACGACGCCATCGTGCCGCACGCGCTTCTCCAGCTTGTAATGCTGCGCCTCGCCGGTCCGCAGCACCACCTCGTCCTGCTGGTGAACGGCGAGCGCCGCCTCGTACCCAGGCAGCTCGAAGCCGGTCTTGCCCGCCGCTTCGCCTGGATCGGAGAGGCCGAGGCGCTCCGCCATGGCGTTGTTCGTGCGAATGAACCGGCCGCGCGCGTCCTTGAAGTAAATCGCGTCGGGCACGCTGCGGAGCAGGCTATTCAGGAGATAGCGCTCGTGGAAGAGCGCATCCTCCGCCGCCTTCAGGCCGCTCACGTCGATGAGCGTGAGCACGACCCCGGCGATGGTGCCCTTGGCACGGTAGGGGAGGATGCGAAGAAAGAACGAGCGACCATGCCGGTCGCGCAGCTCGCGCTCCACGCGCTCCCCCGTCGCGAGCACGCGCTTGAGATCGGCGTTGAGCTCCGGGTGGTCGACCGCGTACGTGAACGTCTCGATCGGCCTGCCGACGTCCTGCAAGAGCAGGTTGAAGCTCTCCGCGATCTGCGGCGTGAATTTCCTGATCTTGAGCTCCCTGTCGAGGAAGATCGTGCCAATGTCCGTGCTCGACAGGAGGTTCTCCATGTCGTTTCCGAGCTCGGTGAGATCGGCGATCTTCCGCTGGTACTCCGCGTTCACCGAGTAGAGCTCCTCGTTGACGCTCTGGAGCTCCTCGTTCGTGCTCTGGAGCTCCTCGTTGGAGGCGAGCAGCTCCTCGTTCGCCGCCTGCAGCTCTTCGTTGCTCGCCTCGAGCTGCTCGGTCATCGCCTCCAGGGTCTGCTTCGTGTGCCCGAGCTCCGCCTCGAGCGCGCCGAGCTGCTCGCGCGATACGTCGTCGAGGTCGATCTCGATCTCCGGCATCGCCGCCCGCCGCGGCGCCCCGTCGATCGCGTCGATCGCGTCTATCGCGTCGAACGTGATGAGGACGTGGGGTAAGGTGCCGCGCCGGCTCTCGACCCGGCGCATCGTGATCTTGTAGGTGCCGCCCTCCGCTTGCACCCCCTTGAACACGACCGCCGTGCGCTCCTTGACGACGCGCCGGAGGCCCCCCGTCAGCACCGTCTTGAGCTCGCAGTCCAGCATCTCGAAGGCGTCGAGCCCCTGTCTGCCATCCTTGACCTTGAGGAACCGGCTCGCGCCGCCGAACGCGTGGACGAGCTCCCCGGTCTCGTTGACGAGGAGGCTCGGAGGCATGAACTCGTCGAGCAGCGCGTCGTAGGTCCCGAGCAGGTGCGACGCCGGGTGGCGCGCGACGGGCGCGGTGATCCCCGAGCGCGAGGCGCTCCGGGCCTTCGGCGATGCCGGCTGAAAGCGGGGCTCGACCTGCATCCGCCGGTCGCTGTACTTCCGATAGATCCGCCATTGCTTGTCGACGATCTCGAAGTCGTGCGCGAGGTGCCCCGGCGTCTCGCTGGGCCCGAGGAGAACCACGCCCCCGCGGTTGAGCGCGAAGTGAAAGAGGCTCAGGACCTTCTGCTGCACGGCCGGCTGAAGGTAGATGAGCATGTTGCGGCAGCTGATGAAGTCGACGCGCGTGAACGGCGCGTCCTTGATCACGTTGTGGTGCGCGAAGACCACCGCCTGGCGGAGATCCGGGACAACCTGGTAGCTGCGTCCGCGCCGGATGAAATACCGCTCGAGCCGCTCGGGCGAGACGTTCATCACCGCCTCTTCCTCGTAGAGCCCGCGCGTCGCGACCTCGAGCGATCCATGGTGCACGTCGGTCGCGAAGACCTTGAACGGGCGGTGGCCGCCCCCGGACGTCAGCTCGTGGAGGAGGATGGCGAGCGAATAGACCTCTTCGCCCGTCGCGCAGCCGGCGACCCACACGCGGAACGGGGCGTCCCGCGGCCCCGCGCGCAGGAGATCGGGGAGCACCGAGCGCTCGAGGATGCCGAACGCTTCCTCGTTCCGGAAGAAGCGCGTCACGCCGATGAGGAGATCACGGTAGAGCACGTCGAGCTCGCTCGACTTGCTCTTCAGGCGCTTGACGTACTGTTCGATATCGTCCGTATGCGCGAGCTGGATCCGCCGCTCGATGCGCCGTGTGACGGTGCTCGGTTTGTAGTGCGTGAAGTCGATGCCGAACTGCTCTTCGAGCATCCTGTAGACCGCGCTCATCCCCTGATCGACGCCGACCGCGTCCCGCTCCGGCCGGCGCCCCTTGGACCTCACGTGATCGAGGAGGACGCGCGGCATGTCCTGGGGAGGCAGGACGCAATCGGCCACACCGGCGTCTCGCGCGGTCTTCGGCATCCCATCGAACTGCGCGCTGTCGACGTCCTGCACGACGACCAGCCCGCCCGCCTCGTGGACCGCGCGGATCCCCCGCGAGCCGTCGCTGCCGCCCCCGGAGAGGACCACGGCGATCGCCCGCGGGCCGCAGTCCTGCGCGAGGGATCGAAAGAACACGTCGATGGGCAGCGCGAGCTCCTGGTCGCGATCCCTCTCGCTGAGGAGGAGGCGGCCTCCGGAGATGATCATCTCCTTCTTCGGCGGGATCAGATAGACATGGTCGGGCTCGACCACCATGCCGTCCTCGACGAGGTGAATGGGCAGCTCGGTGCGGCGCCCGAGGATCTCGTCCATCAGGCTCTTGAAGTCCGGCGACAGATGCTGGACCACGACGAAGGCCATCCCGCTCTCCTTCGGGATGTTCGCGAAGAAGTGCTCGAGCGCCTCGAGCCCCCCCGCCGAAGCGCCGATTCCTACAACGTAGGGCGCCACCTCTGGCCGGACTGTGCGGGTTCTTGTCTTTGTTGCGTCGCGCACCTCGCGCTCGGTCGACATGACCGACCTCGACGGCAGCAAGCGTGCCCAGGCTGTGGCCGCTGGCGAGCGCCTTCACCTGGGCCAAAATCCCCCGGAATTCAGGCGGAGGGCGGACGCCGGATGTGTGACAAATTGCCTCGCTGCGCGCCACATGTGGTGGTCTTGCGGCGTCGCGACGGCCTCGTCATCTCGTCACCCCACCGCCTCGTCCTCTCGTCGCCTCGCTCCCCGCCATGGGGGCGGGCGCCGGGCGGAAGGCCGCCCGGCCACCGAAGAACACGAGCAGGCCGAGCGCTATCCACACGAGCTCCTTGGCGCGCTTGACGAGGACGAAGGCGGCGCCCACCGTGGCGGCGGCGGGCACGCCGAGCGCGGTCAGGAAGGCGACATAGCCGGCGTCCTGCACGCCGAGCCCGGCAGGCACGAGGACGGCGGCGGCGCGGAGCAGCGCGAGGACGACCTCGAACGAGAGGACCTCGGAGAGCGAGACGTCGACCCCGAGGAGCCGGAGGAAGAAGTACGTCTCCGCCCCCTCGGCGAGCCACATCCCGAGCAGCAGCAGCGCCGCCGCGGCGAGCGCAGCGCGACGCTCCCCGAGCGCGGCCGCGTGCCGGTCGGTCGCGGAGAAGGCCGCGGCCCTCGCGTCGATAGAGGCCTTCACGCGCTGGCCGGGCAGGCGCTTCAGCCACGCGAAGACCCGCGACGCGACCGTGCCCGAGAGGAGCGCGCCCCCGAGCGCGAGCGCCACGGCGAGCAGGCCGAGCCCCGAGAGGACCACGAGCCACGGGAGCCCCGGCCCGCCGATCAGGGGGCGCGAGGCGCGCTCCAGGTGGCCAAAGCCGAGCGCGAGGGCGATCGCGACATACGCCGCGTTCGCGAGGACGATGAGCGCCCTGCGCGCCGCGATGCCGGCGACGCCCTGCGGCCCCGGGATCCCGCACCACCGGTGCAGCAGATAGAACGTGACCGACTCGGAGAGGGCAGCGCCGGCGGGGACGCTCATCGTGAGCGCCTCGGTCGACAGCGTGAGCGCGAGATACCGGGAGAACGGCGCGTGGCGGCCGGACGCGGGGTCGCGCGTGCGCGTGTCGTCGAAGACGCGCCGGCTCGCTTCGGCCTGGAAGAGCCGCGCGACGAGGTTGGGGACGAGGGCGAGCGCCATCATCGGCGCGGACACGGAGGCGATGAGCGCCGCGACGCTCGGGAGATCCGCGCCGCGCAGCGTGCTCCAGAGCGCCGCCGCCGCGACGGCGACCCCGAGCCACCTCAGCGCGACGGCGCCCGCGCCCGGGCGGGAGCGCGCCCCGGGGAGAGGCTCATCGTGGGCGTCACGGGCAAGGAAGGTCATCACACGTTCGCGCTCCGGCGCCGGCCGAGGGCCTGAGGTCGAGGGCGAGGGCGAGCGCTCGTATCGCGCAGGCGCGTCGCGCGCTGATGTCATGGGCGCAACGCCGCGACGACACGCCACGACTCGCGCGGCGGCGCGCCGAGCTCGTCCGCTCTGGTCGAGCGCGCCCCACGCGCCCGGACAGCCGACCGACGAGCGCGCGGCGTGACGCCGGGATCGGCTATCTTCCTTGCTCGTTGGAGACGCGCGGGAGGGGCGAGCGGCTCCTCGGCGGATGGGAGGGGGCGGCCGGAAGGATGGAAGGAAGAGCGAACGTGGAGACGGATCAGGACAGCATCGAGCGGCTCCGGGTGGAGAACGCCGGATTGCGCAAGGAGATCGACAGGCTCCATGAGCAGCTGGGGCGCCGGGAGGAGCGGACGCGGCTGATCCTGCAGGCGGCCGGCGAGGGGTTCCACGTCGTCGGGATGAACGGCGAGATCCTCGACTGCAATCCATCCTTCGCCGGCATCGTGGGTTACGACCGGAGCGAGCTCCTGACGATGAACATCGGCCAGATCGACCAGCGGCCGCCGCACGAGGTCGTCATGGTCATCGAGGAGATCAAGGCCAGGGGGTCGCTCCGCTTCCTCGCGAGGCACCGCCACAAGGACGGCCATCTGATCGACGTCGAGGTGAGCTCTCACCTCGTCCAGAGCGGTGATGAGCAGTTCTTCTCGGCCTTCTCGCGCCCCCTCACGGAGCAGCTGAAGCGCGAGCAGGCGCTGCGCGAGAGCGAGCAGAAGTTCCGGGCGATCTTCGACGAGACCTCGATGTTCATCGGCCTGCTCACCCCGCAGGGGGACCTGATCGAGCGCAACCGGACGATGGCCGATTTCACCGCGGCGCGGCCGGGCGAGGCGCGCGGCGGGCCGCTCTGGCAGGCGCCGTTCTGGGTCGGCGGAGCGAGCGCTGGGGAGCGGATCAGGGAGTGCGTCCGCCGTGCAGCGGCGGGCGAGCCGTCGTCGTGCGAGGTCCAGATCCACGGGCCCGGCGGGCGCGTGGCGACGCTCGACCTCAAGATGAAGCCGATCCTCGACACGCTGGGCCAGAGCGTCCTCCTGATCGCCGAGGGGTACGACGTGACCGAGCTCCGGCGGGCCGAGGCGGAGCGCGCGGCGCTTCAAGCGCAGATGATCGACGCGCAGGAGGCGACCATCCGGGAGCTCTCGACGCCGCTCATCCCGCTCGACGCGGGGATCCTGGTGATGCCCCTCGTCGGGCGGCTCGACCGGGTGCGCATCGAGCAGCTGCTGGAGCGCTTGCTCCAGGGGGTGGTGGCGCAGCGCGCGGCCACGGTCATCCTCGACGTCACCGGCGTGCCGGTGGTGGACGCCGAGATCGCGGACTCGCTGATCAGGGCGGCCCAGGCGGTCAAGCTGCTCGGCGCGGAGGTCATCCTCACCGGCGTCGGCCCCGAGGTGGCGCAGACGATGGTGGGCATCGGCATCGACCTCCGGGAGATCGTCACGCTGAGCTCGCTCCAGAGCGGGCTCCACCACGCGCTGGGGCGCTCGCGCCGCGGCGGGAGGAGGTCGGGCGGCCAGCGGCGCCGCGACGGGTGACGGGCTGCGGGCGACGGCTCTCCTCCCCGGAGCGGCGCCGCCGTCAGGATCGCGCTCGGGTCAGCGGCAGATCGGCTCGGCGAGCCAGCGGACCAGCGCATCGCTGTCGAGATCGAGCAGGGCATCCTCGACCTCGCCCGGTCCGATGGCCTGTGCGCGCTCGACGATCGAGCGCTCCTCCTCGGCGGTCGGCTGGCGCCCGACCCGCCGCGCGAAGAGGCGGCCGAGGAGCTCGGCGACGGCCTTCTGCGCCCCCGCCTGCGCCCCCGCCCGCGCGGCCTCCTTCGCGCCCTCCTGTTCGGCCTCGGCGAGCATTTCTTCGATGATCGGGATGGTCCGGAGCAGCTTCTTCTCCGTTTCCCTGTCCTCCATCAGCATGACGAGCTCCTTCCGCACGTTGTGCCCCCAGGGGTCGATGGCAGCCATGACCAGGAGCGCTGTATATAGCTCGATCCGTTCCTCGACGGTCGCCGCCCGCGCGGAGATCTCCGCGACGACCTCACGCATCGCCGCAGCGGTGGCGTCCCTGGTCAGCGGGGCGAACACGAGCCAGAAGACGCTGCCTCGCGCCCGGAGCTCGGCCATCGTGCGCTGGTAGACCGCGTCGACACGAAAGTGCGTGCCGCTAAACCGCCGCCCCCGCCAGGAGGTACGGCGCTCCCCTGTCTCGGGCAGACGCCGCCTGCGGCCCGAGAGGACCACGGCGACGCTCTCGATCGGCGGCACCGGCTCTCCAGGGGCCTCGCGCCGGAGTGCGGCGAAGAGGAACCCGAGGTACTCGAACATCTGGTCGGGCACGTCGTCGCGCAACGCGAAGCAGAACTCGACGTGCAGCACCCGAAGCTCGGCGCCGATGCGCAGGCGCAGCGCCTTGTCGAGGCGTCGCTCGAGCTTCGTGACCTGCGTGTCGATCCAGCCGAGGACCTCGACCGGCATGTGCTCGGGGACAAAGACGCACGCCAGGTCGTCAGGAAACCGTCGGGCGATGTGGCGCAAGGTGATGTCGGCGTCTCCCATGCGGCGCGATCTCGGCAGATCGCGTGCCATGGGCCAGAGCGCCCGAATCAGCGTCGTGTTGGCAGGGAGGAGCGCGCTTCGGTGCTGGCGCCGCCATGGCGGACGGCGGCCTCACCCGCGCCGGCGGCGGCAGGACAGCGCCCGCGCGGCGCGCCGCTAGGCGGTGCGGCCGCGCGCCTCGCGCACCAGCGCCACCATCGCCTTCCGCACCTCGTCCGTCGCCGAGACCGGCGCGCCGAACGGGAGGCGCGCCGCCTTCGGCCCCGCCGGCGTGATGACGTCCAGCTCGAAGCCGTAACGATCGACCGAGGTCATCGTGGCGCCGGTGGCGTCCTTGATGCCGGCGAGCACCTTCGCGTACGCGAGGACCGCGTCGGCGTGATCGGTGTTCATGTGCTCGAGGATGCCCGCGGCGTCGGCGGCGAGCGGATCGGGCTCGGCGGCCGCGTACGCGTCGGCCTCGACCCAGGACATGCGGCCGAAGCCGCCGACGTAGCGGATCGACACCGGGTCGAGCCGGTAGAAAGAAAAGTCAGTAAAATCGACGTAGTACGACGCGCGCGGGTGCATCGCGAGGAAGCTCGTCCGGGCGGCGGCCGCCTCGGCGCCCTCGAGGGGGCGGCACGGGCCCATCAGGGTCATCCGGCCGAGCGCGAGCGGGTCGGCCAGGCCCTCGGCGGGCTCGGCGAGGAGCAGCGACGCCTCGGCGCGGACCTTGAGGTTGCCCGTGTGCTCGGCGAGCGCCGAGAGCAGCAGCAGCGGGCGCCCATGCGCGTCCACGGTGACGGCGACGAGCGAGCCGTACGGATAGCCGGCGGGATCCCGCGCGAGCGTGCACAGCGTGGCGGCGCGGGCCCGCTGCGCCAGCGTGCGGCAGCGCTCGGCGTGGCTCGGCGCCTTCGCGCCCTGGAGATGTGGATCCGCCGCCGGCTCCGGGCCGGCGCCGGGGCGGCCGTGGTCTGTGCTCGTCGACATGGAAGGGCGGGTAGCACGCCGGGAGGGCCGGAGGAACCGGGGCGCCGCACCGCCCAGCGCTACGACGGCAGCACCCGGAGCCGCCCGCGCTGCGCCGCCGCCTCGCGTCCGCCCGCCTCGGCCGGACGCGCAGGCGCGGGCCGCGCCACGGCCTGCGGCCACGCCGCGAAGTCCTCCGGGAGCGGCCCCGGGAGCGCCGGCTGCGCCGTCCGCTCCAGGAGCTGGAAGTCGCAGCGCGCGACGAGATCGAGCGGGAGCCCCTTGCCCGGCCCGCCCTTCGCGAACCACGCGCGCGCCGCCTGCACGTTGCGGATGAGCACCGCGTGCTGCGGGTCGCGCTTCGCGGCCGCCGTGAAGTGGTCCTGCATCGCCTGCCAGTCGCGCCGGCCCGCCGCGACGCACGCGAGCGCGTTGAGCGCGAGCCCCGGCAGCGGATGGCCGAGCTCCAGCGCGCGCGCGGCGTGCCGCTCCGCGAGGTCGAGCTGCCCCGCGTCGAGGTAGGCGACGCCGAGCTCCAGGTGCGCCGCGTGGTGATCGCCGAGAAGATCGAGGATCGCCCTGCGCTCCTCCACCCCCTCGCGGTAGAGCTCGCGCAGCCCCTTGTTCTTCTCGAACCAGGCGCTCATCAGCGCCGTGTCCTCCTCCGAGGCGTCGAACGGCGTCTTGAGCTCCTGGAAGTCGCCGCGGAAGTAGACGTCGCGCTCCAGCCAGCCGGCCGCCTCGGCGTCGTCGAAGTCGCGCGTGCCCGGGTAGATGGACAGGCACGAGAAGATGTACTGGTGCGGCCTCGCCGCCTCCAGGAACGCGAGCGTCTCCCGGAACGTCTCCGCCGTCTCGCCGCGGTTGCCCAGCATCATGTAGTAGCGGACCTGGATCCCGTACTTCTTCGCGAGCTCCGTCGACTCGATGATCTTCTTGACCGTGATCTTCTTGTCGATGTTCTTCAGGATGGACGGCGAGCCCGACTCGACGCCGAGGCTCAGGCGCTGGCAGCCGGCGAGGCGCATCTCGCGGAGCAGCTCCTCGCCGAGGACGTCGACGCGCGTGTCGCAGCTCCACAGGAAAGAGATCTTACGATCGCGGATGCCGCGGCAGATCTCGATGACGCGCTTCCTGTTCGTCGTGAAGGTGTCGTCCTTGATCTGGACCATCTTCACCGGCAGCTTCGCCACGGCGGCCTCGATGGAGTCGAGCACGTAGGGCACCGACTGGCCACGGAAGCCGCGGCCCCAGGTCGCCTCGGCCCCGCAGAACGTGCACGCCCAGGCGCAGCCGCGCGAGGTCATCACGATGTGCGTAGCGAAGTGGTCGTGCGGCGACGCGAGCGCGTCGAGCTCCTCGATCGCGGGCCGGGGCGGCCCGAGCTCGACCCGGCCATCGACGCGGTACGCCGTGCCGGGGACGCCGAGCGCGGGCCGGCCGGCCTCGAGGCGCTCGAGGAGCTCGAGGAACGAGTGCTCGCTCTCGCCGAGCGTCACCGTGTCGATCTCGGGGTGGTGCCGCAGCATCTCGGCCGCGAGCGGGGTCGCGTGCGGCCCGCCGACGACGATGTGCGCCCCGGGGTGGAGCCGCCGGATGCTCCGGGCGGTGAGCGCCACGCCGCGCCGGTTGGCGGTCCAGCACGACAGGCCGAACACGTCCGCGCCGAGCTCGCGCACGACCCGCTCGACCTGCGAGAACGGGTACGACGAGAGGTTCAGCACCTTCACCTGGTGGCCCGCGCGGAGGGCCTGCGCGCCCAGCGAGAAGAGCCCGTACGGGGTCTGGTGGAAGTCCGGGTCGAGGTCGCCCTCGCGGTACTCGGCCGGCGGGCCGTCGCCGCTCGTGTCGGGCGCCTCCCCGGGCGCGGGGATCTTCCAGGGCGGTGGGTAGAGCAGCGCGATGCGCATCGATCCTGCCTTTCCGGTGCCGTCCGTCACGCGGGCGCGGCGCCGCGCTCGCGCTGTGCGCCGCCCGGGCCGTCTGCCTCGATGAGGCGCGCGCGCGCGATCCGGGCGTAGAGCTCGGCGCTGGGCCGCGGGCTGCGCTCCTGGGTCACGCGGTCGACCTCGACCAGCCCGAAGCGCGGGGCGTAGCCCTCGGCCCACTCGAAGCCGTCGAGCAGCGACCAGTGCATGTACCCGCGCACGTCGACGCCGCGCGCGATGGCCCGCGCGACCTCCGCGAGGTGCCGCACGAGGAACCGCGGGCGCTGGTCGTCGTCGGCGTCGGCGATGCCGTTCTCCGTGATGTAGATCGGGACCCGGGCGCGGGGCCACCAGGCGTCGAGCACGTAGCCGAGCCCCTCCGGGTAGATCTCCCAGCCGAGATCGCTGACCTCCGCCCCCTCGGGGACGAGCCGCCGGAGGAACCCCGCGCGCGCGTGCGCCGCCGAGAAGCGGACGAGGTCGCGGCTGTAGTAGTTCACGCCGAAGAAGTCGTGCAGGCCGCTGTCGCAGACGGCGCGCGCGAACGCGTCGTTGAACAGCCGCTCGAAGAGGGCCGCCCACATGCGGTCGGCGAGCCGCCCGAACCGCTCCGGCTCGATGACGCGCAGGTGGTGCGCGACGCCGACCGAGATGGAATGCCCGCGCCGGCCCGCGGCCTCGTGCATGGCGCGGTACATGGCGGCGTGGGCGCGGAAGAGGTTCTGGTGGGCGCGCACCGCCTCGACGGGCGAGCTCCGCGCCGGCGGCCAGACGCCGAGCAGGTGGGCCTGCAAGGCGAGCATGTTGGGCTCGTTGATGGTGACCCAGAGCTGGCACAGGTCGCCGAGCGCCTCGACGGCACGCTCGGCGAAGCGCGAGAGGAGCGCCGGCAGCTCCTGCGAGAGCAGGCCGCCCCGCTGCGCGACCCAGCGCGGCAGCGTGACGTGATGGACGGTGATCATCGGGGTGATCCCGGCGTCCCGGTGCGCGCCGAGCACGTCCCGGTAGTGGTCCCACGTGGCCGGATCGAACTCGCCCGGCTCCCGCTCGATGCGGGCCCACTCGATGGAGAGCCGGTGCGCCCCCATACAGAGCCGCGCCTGGAGCGCGACGTCCTCGCGGAAGCGGTGCAGCTGGTCGCACGCGTCGTCCGGCGTATCGCCGCCGCGGACGCGCCCCGGCTCGCGCGCGAACGCGGCCCAGTCGCTCTGCGCGCAGTGCCCCTCGACCTGTGTGGCGGAGGCGGCAGTGCCGAACAGGAACCCGTCCGGGAAGCGCAGATCCTCACCCATGAGCGCGCATCCTACGCGAACTCGCGCCGGGCGGCTGCCTTCCGGAGCAGCCGTCCGTTTGCTCGACGGGCCGGGCGCCGGTACGCTCGGCCCGGTGTGCGCGGCGCGGTGCGTAGATGCGGGGGGCGCGCGGCGGCGAGCGCGCGCCCTCGCTGCCGCCTCGCTCGCCGCGGCGCTGCTGCACGGGGCCGCGCCGGCCCGGGCGGACGGGGTAGGCTGGGCGACGGCCCAGGCCGCCGAGCTGACGCGCCAGGCCGAGGCCCGCGCCGCGGCCGGCGAGGCCGACGTGGCGCTGCAGCGGTACCTGGAGGCGGTCCGCTTCGACGCGACCTACGGCCCGGCGTACCTCGGGCTGGGCGCCCTGTACGAGCGGGCGGGCGATCCGCGCGAGGCGGAGCGCGCGTACACCGTGGGGCTGGACCACATGAGCGGCTTCGTCGAGGGCCACCGCGCCAGGGCGGCGCTGCGGTCGCGCGAGGGGCGGCGCGAGGAGGCGATCGCGGACCTGGAAGCGGCGGCGGCGCTCCGCGGCGACGACGGCGAGCTGCTCCAGGAGCTCGCGGCCGCCTACGTGGCGGCGGGCGCGCTGCCGGCGGCGCTCGGCGTCGCGCGGCGGCGCTCGGCGCTCGCCGCGCGGAACGGCGATCGCGCCCTCGCGGCCGCGGCGGCGACGCAGGCGCGCGCGCTGTCGGTGCTGGTCGGCGAGGCCGATCCCGTGCGCGCCGGCGGCGCCGATCGCGGCCCGGTCCGGCGCGCGCTCGCGCGGTACGCCGCGGCGCCGGCGCGGGGGAGCGCGCCGGATCGGCGGCGCGAAGGGCGGTGACGCCACGACGCCGGCCCGGCGGCCGTATCGGGCACGGAGAGCGGCTCGCTTGACCTCCTGCCGGACGGGCCGCATACGGCTGGAATCTCATGTCCCTCCGCGTCGCGCTCGGCATCGACGACTTCCGAAAGCTCCGCGAGTCCGGGCTGGAGTACGTCGACAAGTCCCACCTCATCCAGGAGCTCGTCGACAAGGGGGGCGTCGAGGTCGTCCTCCTCCCCCGCCCTCGGCGGTTCGGCAAGACGCTGAACCTGTCGATGCTGCGCTGGTTCTTCGAGAAGCGGCAGGAGGACTTGTCCCACCTGTTCGAAGACCTCTCGGTATGGCGGGCCGGAGAGCGCTATCGCGAGCACTTCCAGCGGTATCCCGTCATCTACCTGACGCTGAAGGGAGCGAAGCAGGAGACGTTCGAGCGCTGCTGGGCTGCCCTGCGCGAGAAGATCGTCGAGCTCTACAACCAGCACCGCCACGTGCTCGACAGCGGCCAGCTCGGTGAGGTGGAGCAGCGCCGCTACAAGGAAGTGCTGGACGGCACGGCGTCCGAGGCCGTGTATGGTCGGGCGCTCCTGGATCTGTCGAGCCATCTCCACCGCCTCCATGGCGAGCGCGTCGTGATGCTCATCGACGAGTACGACGAGCCCATCCACGCCGGCTATCTGCACGGTTATGCGCCGCGGATCCTCGACTTCGTGCGCACGTTCCTCACCGAGGGGCTGAAGGGCAATCCGCACCTCCACAGGGCCGTCCTCACCGGCATCCTCCGGGTAGCGCGCGAGAGCATCTTCTCCGGGCTCAACAACGTGGTCGCCTACTCGCTCCTCCGCTCGGACTTCAACACCTGCTTCGGGTTCACGGAGGCCGAGGTGGAGGCGCTGCTCGAGAAGGCGGGGCGGCGCGGCCTGCTGGAGGTGATCCGCGCCTGGTACAATGGGTACGACTTCGGCGGCGCGGTCATCTACAACCCCTGGTCGATCCTCAGCTTCCTCGAAGGACAAGACCAGGATCCGCTCCCCTTCTGGCTCGGCACGAGCTCCAACGATCTCATCCAGAAGGTGATCGAGGAGCACGCCGTGACGCTGCAGCCTGCGCTGGAGGTCTTGATGGAGGGAGGCGAGCTCGAGCGCGTGCTCGAGGAGAACGTCGCCATCGGCGACCTCGCGCAGAACGAAGATGCGCTGTTCGGGCTGCTGGTCTTCTCGGGATACCTGCGCGCCGAGAAGCGCTCGCGCGGCCACGGGGAGCAGCCCGCGCACGCCCTGAAGATCCCGAACCGCGAGGTGCGGCTGCTCTACACGGGCACGTTCCGCCGCTGGGCGGAGGCGCGGCTCAGGCGGCAGGGCAGCAGCATGCAACGGCTCCTCGCCGCGCTCCTCTCGGGCGACGCGGCGGGGTTCGAAGCGGAGCTCCAGGCTTTCGTCGCCGGCGTGCTCTCGTACCACGACGCGACGAGGGTCGATCCGGAGGCGGTCTATCACGGCTTCGTCGCCGGCCTGCTCGCGGCGCTCGAGCCGGGCCATCAGGTGCGCTCCAACCGCGAATCCGGGCAAGGGCGGCCCGACGTGATGATCCGGCCGGCGCAGCCGGGCCGGCCCGGCGTTGTGCTCGAGCTCAAGGTCGCCCGGGCGCCGCGGGTCAGCCTTGAGCAGGCGCTCGACGAGGCGCTGGCGCAGATCCGGGCGCGCGACTACGCCGCCGAGCTCCGCGCGAGCGGCGCCGCGCCCATTTACGCGCTGGCCGTCGCGTTCGACGGTAAGGTCGTCCGCGTCCGGTCCGGCGAGCCCGGATAACCGGGCTCGCCCGCGGCGGGCGGCCCCGGACGGGGCATATTGTCACGCTCGCCTCACAGCAGGATGAGCAGCGCGCCGCGAATGCGAGCAGCGCGCCGGCGCTGGATCTCCCGGCGATGTCCCGCTGGCACCTCGGTTGCTGCGCCCTCCGCGCCGCGGTTGCACGCGCAGGCTGGCACGGGATCGGCACGGACACGCGGCGTCCAGAACCTCGGCCATCTCTGCAGAGCGCGGCGGCCTGTGCCGCTCGGCCGGCCGGCGCGCCGCCCCCCGAGGGAGAAAGCGAGAACCCATGAAGGCGGTAGTGTTTCACGGCATCGGCGACATCCGGATGGACGACGTCAAGGAGCCGAAGATCAAGGAGCCGACCGACGCGATCCTCCGGATCACGGCGAGCGCCATCTGCGGGACCGATCTCCACTTCGTCCGCGGCACGATGCCGGGGATGGTGCCGGGCACGGTCCTCGGCCACGAGGCGGTCGGCGTCGTCGAGGAGCTCGGCGCCGACGTGCGGAACCTGAAGAAGGGCGATCGCGTCGTCGTGCCCTCGACGATCGCGTGCGGCTACTGCTCGTACTGTCGCGCCGCGTACTACGCGCAGTGCGACAACGCGAACCCGAACGGCAAGCACGCGGGCACGGCGTTCTTCGGCGGCCCCGCCATGTCGGGCCCGTTCGACGGGCTGCAGGCCGAGCTCGCGCGCATCCCCTTCGCGGGCGTCGGCCTCGTCAAGCTGCCGAACGGCGTCAGCGACGACCAGGCCATCCTGCTCTCCGACATCTTCCCGACGGCGTACTTCGGCGCCGAGCTCGCCGAGATCAAGCCCGGCGACACGGTCGCGATCTTCGGCTGCGGCCCCGTCGGCCTGTTCACGATCGCGAGCGCCAAGCTCATGGGCGCGGGGCGCATCATCGCCGTCGATCGCGTGCCCGACCGCCTCGGGATGGCGCGCGAGCTGGGCGCCGAGACCGTCGACTTCTCCGCCGAGGACCCGATCGAGGCCATCGTGCGCCTCACCGGCGGCATCGGCGTGGACCGGGCGATCGACGCCGTGGGCGTCGACGCCGAGCGCCCGCACGAAGGCCCCGCCTACAAGGAGGCGAAGCAGCAGGCCAAGGCGTTCGACCTCGAGGTCAAGCAGATCGCCCCCGACGCGCGGACCACGGGCGACGCCTTCCGCGCCGGCGACGGGCCGTCGCAGGTGCTGCAGTGGGCCGTCCGGTGCGTGGCCAAGGCGGGGACCATCGCGGTCATCGGCGTCTATCCGCAGACGTCGCGCACGTTCCCCATCGGAGAGGCCATGAACAAGAACCTCACCCTCCAGATGGGCAACTGCAATCACAGGAAGTACATCCCGAAGCTCGTGGACCTCGTGCAGACGGGGCAGGTGGATCCCACCGCGATCCTCACCAAGAGAGCGCCCCTGGAATCGGCGATCGACGCCTACAAGGCCTTCGATCGGCGGGACGCCGGGTGGGTGAAGGTCGAGCTCCGCCCGTCACGGGCGGGGGCGCCTGCCCACCTGGACCGCGCCGTCGCGTAGCCCGGCGCCGGACGCGCTCCGGACGCGGATCGAGCCGCCGTACGCCTCCGCGATCCTGCGGCGGACGCGTGCCCGCCCAAGATCTCCCCGAGCATGACGGGCGCGGGCGCCGCAGGTAGCCTGCCGGCCATGAGCGGACTGCACCCTGCCGCCCGCCGCGGCGCTCTCCCCGACCCCGCCGACCGCCCGGACCCCGGCGCTGCGCCCGCCGCCCGCGCCGTCGACCCCGGCGCACCTCCCCCCGAAGTCCGCCGCCTCGACCCTGCCGACCGCGCCCGCGCCGCGCTGCGCGCCGGGCGCATCGCGGCGCTGACCGCCGGCGGCCTCGCCCTCGGCAAGCTCGTCGCCGGCCAGCTCGGCCAGTCGATGGCCGTGACCGCGAGCGCCGTCGACTCGCTCACGGACCTCTTCGCCTCCTCGGCGAACGCCCTCGCCATCCAGCTGGCCCACGCCGCGCCCGACCGCTCGCACCCGTTCGGCCACGCGAAGATCGAGACCCTCGCGACCGCCGGTCAGGGCCTGCTCATCGGCGGCTCGGGGGTCTACCTGCTCATCGAGGGCATCCGGCGGCTGCTCTCGCCCGCGCCGCTCCGCCTCGCCGCCGTCACGCTCGGCGCGATGGCCGCCGCCGCGCTCATCACCGCGGCGCTCGTGGCCTACCTCGGCCGCGTCGCCGCACGCACCGGCTCGAGCGCCATCCAGGCCGACGCCGTCCACTACCGCACCGACATCGCCGCGAACCTCGCGGTCCTCCTCGGCGTCGCCCTCACGTACGCGACGGGCTTCTCCCGCATCGACGGCGTCCTCTCGGTCGCGGTCGCCGTCTACGTCCTCACGTCCGCGGGGACCCTCCTCCGGCTCGGCGTGCGCGACCTCATCGACACGAGCGCCCCGGAGGAGCGCGTCGGCGCCATCGCGGACGCGCTCGACGCCATGCGCGCGCGCGGCGAGCTCCTCGGCCACCACAGGCTGCGCACGCGGATCGCCGGGCGCACGCTGTTCGTGGAGGTGCACATCGAGCTCTCGGGCGACCTCCCCCTCGCGCGCGCGCACGCGACCGGCGACCTCGCGCGCGACGCCATCCTCGCCATCGAGCCCGACGCAGAGGTGCTCGTGCACATCGACCCCGAGCGCGACGAGCCGGCGTGAGGGCCCCGGCAGCGCCGCTCAGTCCGGCTGGGCGCTCGCTCGGCGCCGACACGGGAGAGCGCCCGCGCCATGTACCGCGCGGGCGCCCTCACCCGGGGAGGCCTCTACGCGCCGGGCTCGTCGGCGGCGGCGTCGTCTTCGTGCTCCTCGAGGTAGCGCTCCGGCGCGAGCTCCCACCGCTCCGGCGAGCGCCAGAGCTGCGACAGGAGCAGCTCGCGCATCAGCAGGATCTCCTTGGGCAGCCGGTCGTAGAGCCGCTCGAAGAGCTCCCCGTGCGAGCCGAACTCGACCTTCCACGCCTCGCGGTCGACGGCCATCAGCTGGTAGAATTGCTCCTTCGAGAAGCGGTCCATGCCCCGCCACTCGATGTCTTCGTAGCGCGGCATCCAGCCGAGCGGGCTCTCCTCCGCGAAGCCGCGGCCGTGCACGCGGTCGACGATCCACTTGAGGACGCGCATGTTCTCCCCGAAGCCCGGCCACAGGAAGTTGCCCTGGTCGTCCTTGCGGAACCAGTTCACCGCGAAGATGCGGGGCGGATTGACGATCTGGCGCCCCATCTGCAGCCAGTGATTGAAGTAATCGCCCATGTGGTAGCCGCAGAAGGGCAGCATCGCCATGGGGTCGCGGCGCACCTGGCCGATGGTGCCGGCGGCCGCCGCCGTCATCTCCGAGCCGATCGTCGCTGCCGTGTAGACGCCGAAGCTCCAGTTGAACGACTGGACAACGAGCGGCACCGTCGTCGCCCGCCGCCCGCCGAAGACGATCGCGCTGATGGGCACCCCGTTCGGATCGTCCCAGCGCGCATCGATCGACGGACACTGCGACGCAGGCGTCGTGAAGCGCGCGTTCGGGTGGGCCGCCTTGCGGCCGCAGTCCGGGGTCCAGTGCTTCCCCTGCCAGTCGACGAGCTCCGGCGGCGGCTCGTCGGTCATCCCTTCCCACCAGACGTCGCCGTCGGGCGTGAGACCCACGTTGGTGAAGATCGTCCCCTTCCGGATGGTCGCCATCGCGTTCGCGTTCGACTTCACCGACGTCCCGGGGGCCACGCCGAAATAGCCCGCCTCGGGGTTGATCGCATAGAGCTGCCCGTCCCGCCCCGGCTTCATCCAGGCGATGTCGTCGCCCACCGTCGTGACCTTCCAGCCCGCGAACGCCTTCGGCGGGATGAGCATGGCGAAGTTCGTCTTGCCGCACGCGCTCGGGAAGGCCGCGGCCACATACGTCTTCTCGCCCTTCGGCGACTCGACCCCCAGGATCAGCATGTGCTCCGCGAGCCACCCCTGCTCCCTGCCGAGGACCGAGGCGATGCGCAGCGCAAAGCACTTCTTGCCGAGCAGCGCATTGCCGCCATAGCCGCTCCCGTAGGACCAGATCAGCCGCTCTCCCGGGAAGTGGACGATGTACTTGTGCTCCGCGTTGCACGGCCACGGCACGTCGGCCTGTCCCGGGGCGAGGGGCATACCGACCGAGTGCAGGCAGGGGACGAAATCGCCGTCTCCGAGCGCCTCGAGCACCTTGCGCCCCATGCGCGTCATGATGCGCATGCTCGCGGCGACGTACGGCGAGTCGCTGAGCTCCACGCCGATGTGCGCGTAAGGCGAGCCGATCGGGCCCATGCTGAACGGGATGACGTAGAGCGTGCGGCCCCGCATCGACCCGGCGAAGAGCCGGCGAAGCGTGGCCTTCATCTCCTGCGGCTCGGCCCAGTTGTTGGTGGGGCCGGCGTCCTGCTTTCGCCGGCTACAGATGAACGTGCGGTCTTCGACCCGCGCGACGTCGCTCGGGTCCGAGCGCGCGAGGTAGCTGTCCGGGCGCTTCTCCGGGTTCAAACGGATGAGCGTGCCCGCCTTGACCATCTGGTCGCACAGCGCGTCGTACTCCTCCTTCGAGCCGTCGCACACGTGCACGTTGTCCGGCTGGCACAGCGCGACGACCTCGGCGATCCATTGCCTGAGCTTCTCGTTCGCGATCTTCGCCCGCAGGCCGGGGATCGACACCGGCGGCGGCGGCTCCGAGTGGAACGAGCTCTGGCTGTTCTGGCTGGCTGCTACGGACACTTGCGTACCCTCCTGGCTCTCTGGGTCGAACGCGCTCTGCAAAGCGCAGGCCCTGCCCGCCCTCGACGGCAATTCTGGCCGAAATGCGGCCGCGAGGCTGCCCTGATTCTTCCTGAGCCCGATCGCTGCAGCAGGGTCGCGCGCATCAGGTGCGCCTGGGAGCGAGCCCTGCGCCGAGCGCTGGGTCGTCGAGCCGCCCGAAATCCTCCCGACATCCGTCCGAGGGTGGCTCCGAGGGCTGCCTCGCTGGCGGATACGTGTGCTTGGACGCGGGTGGAGACGCCAACGACCTGCCGTGGCCCAGCCCACGGAGGCGTTGACAAGGATAACCGGCCTTGCTCATATACCCAGTCCGCTCGGAGCATCGCGCGTCCCTGGGGACGGCCGGGAACATGGTGGGCACGGGTCAAGACACCTCGGACGCGGAGCCGACCCAGGCGGCGATCCTGGGCAAGTACCGGCTGATCGCGAAGCTCGGCCGGGGCGGGATGGGGGACGTGTTCCTGGCGATCGCGCGGGGGCCGGGGTCCTTCAACAAGCTCGTCGTTGTCAAGCGCCATCGCGACGTGGGCGGAGCGGGCGGAGGCGGCGAGAAGGTCGTCGCCATGTTCCTGGACGAGGCGAAGCTATCCGCCCGCCTCAACCATCCCAACATCGTCCAGACCTACGAGGTCGATCACGACGACGACGGCTACTTCACCGTGATGGAGTACCTGGAGGGCCAGCCGCTCAGCGCGCTCGTGCGGGCGGTGGCCGAGGGGGCGCCGGGCGCCGGGGGCTTCACGCGCGGCGTCTGGGTCAGGATCGTGGCCGACCTCCTGAGCGGCCTCCACTACGCGCACGAGCTCCGCGATTACGACGGCGCGCCGCTCGGCATCGTCCACCGCGACGTCTCCCCGCACAACATCTTCGTCACGTACGACGGCGCGGTGAAGCTGCTCGATTTCGGCATCGCCAAGGCGTCCATCAACACCGACCTCACCGAGGCCGGGAAGCTGAAGGGCAAGACCTCGTACATGGCGCCGGAGCAGGCCGTCGGCAGCGGGTCGACCGATCGGCGGGCCGACATCTTCGTCGCGGGGATCGTGCTCTGGGAGCTCCTCGCGCGGGAGCGGCTCTTCGGGGGCGACGCCGTGAGCGCGCTCTGGAAGCTGGCGGCCGTGGACGAGATCCCGCGGCCCTCGCTCCTCCGGCCGGACGTCCCCCCGGCCCTCGACGCCATCGTGGCGCGGGCGCTCGACCGCGATCCGGCGAAGCGGTTCGCGACCGCGCAGGAGATGCGCGCGGCGCTCGAGGACTACCTGCGCGCGTCGGGCGAGGACGTCGGGTCCGACGAGATCGGCGCGAGCATGCTGGGGCTGTTCGCGGAGCGCCGGGCGAGCATGCAGCGGCAGGTCAAGGCGTACCTCGAGCAGAGCGCGCAGGGCGTGGACCGCCCGAGCGTGCCCGTCGAGCCCCGCCCCTCTCGCGTGAGCCATTTCGAGGGCGCAGAAGGAAGGCGCATCCAGCCCGTGATCGCCCTCGACGAGGAGCTCGGGCACCGGAGCTCGGGGACGCCGGGCCCCGGGCGCTCCGCCTCGGACTCGACGGGCCTGAAGTCGAACCTCCGCACGGACGCCGGGCCTCAGCAGCGCAGCTACTGGATCGGGGCGCTCGGCGCGGCCGTGCTGGTCGCGGCGGCGGCGTTCTCGACGCGCCGCCCTGGTGGGCAGGCGCCCGCTGCCGGCTCCGCCGCGGCCGTGCTCGTCGAGCCGGACGCCGGCGCTCGCTGCACCGGGGTGCTCCGCGTCCGGATCACGACGGACGACACGGGGACGGCCACCGACATCTCGCCGCCCTACAACTACGGGGTCTACGACTACCTGCGTCACCTCAACGACAGCCAGGGAGGGCTCCGGGGCTGTCCTATCGACGTCGACATGAAGGACGCGCAGTACGACCCCGCCAGGACGGAGGAGGTCATCGAGGCGTGGCGGCGGCAGCCCGGGTGGAGCGAGGTCTCCACGCTGTTCGTGTTCGGCACCGGGCCGACGACCCGTGTGGCCCCGAGGCTCACGGAGGAGAGGAAGCTCATCATTCCCGGCTCGTACGCCGGCTCGCTCGCCACGCCGGTGCCGATCTCGGCGGACGTGTCCCACGCCGAGTTCAACGCCCTGGGCCAGAGCGCCTCCGCGACAGAGCACAAGACGAGCCCTGGATATCCCTACATCTTCTTTCCGGCCACGGACTACTCGACCGCCATCCGCATCGGCATCAAGGCCGCCTGGAAGATCGCGCCCGGGCGCATCGCGATGGTGCACGACACGATAGACAAGTGTCTTTACTGCGTCGATCCGCTCGCAGCGGGCAAGGCCTACGTGGAGGAGCTTCCCGGGATGCTGCTCGGCCAGGATCTCATCGTCCCGCAGACGTCGTCCCTCGAGGACGAGGGGCGCATCGTCGACGCGGTGATCGGCTACGTGAAGCGGGAGATCGAGAAGAAGCGGGCGGACCCGTCGTATGTGCCGGCGAGCTGGTTCTGGGCCGGCAACAGCGTCCTCTCCTCGTCCTTCGTCGGGAAGGGCGCGGCCGCGGCGCAGAAGCTCATCCAGCAGGCGTTCCCGGGGCCGGAGAAGAACCGCTGGCAGCTGCGCGTGATGGCGAACAACTGGGGCATCGGCGAGAGGACCCTGGCGATCTGCGGGGCCGACTGCGCGGGCATCTTTTATGGGCTGTTCCCCGTGCCCGTCTACGGCGACACCCAGCACTCGAGCGGGATGGCGGAGATGCTGCGGATCCACAGGGCCTACCGCGAGAAGGACGGCCACCCGCCAGAGCTGTACCAGGACCAGCCCTACGTCCAGGGCCACGCCGCGGCGCTCATGTGGCGCAAGGCCGTCGAGCGGGCCGTCGACGCCGGCCGCACGCACCCGACCGGAGCGGACCTGAAGGCGGCGCTCGAGGGCTTCCAGAACGTGGTGCTCGACGGGATGACGGCGGGGCCGATCTCGTTCAGCGCGACAGACCATCGGCCGCAGGCGAACGAGTCGGTGTACACGATCTGGGGCGCGGACGGGGGCGGGGTCGGGTTTCGGTTCGTCGATCACTGCTCGATCGAGCTCGACGCGAAGTGGCTCGGGTACTGAGCTGAGCCCGCGCCCCGCTGCCGGGGGTGGCAGAGAGGCCCGAGAGAATGGAACCGCCAAGACGCCACAAGACGCCAAGATTTTTCTGTGTTTCTTGGCGTCTCGTGGCGTCTTGGCGGTTCCTCTCTTTCCGCTACGGACCTCCCGCAATCATGCTAGGTCGGCCCAGAGATCCGCCAGAACCCGATCCTCGCGGCCCCCGTCAGATCCGGCCCGACCGGCCCCTTCCCCCAGAAATAGTCATCGTAGTTGGGCACCGTCCACCCCTGCCCGTACGCCCCCATCACCGCGTAGATCACCTCGTCGTCCGGCTGGACCTCGATCGCCGTCGTCACCCACGCCTGCCGCACCGGCGCCGGGCTCGCGTCGTCGAGCAGGGCGCGCGCGAACATCGATCCTTCGGTCGTGTCGTCGAACGACTCCGTCGCATAGCCGAGCAAGAGGTGCAGCCCATCGAACGCGCCCGCCCACCGGTAGCGCCACGCGCCGCCGTCGTCCTGGAGCGGGCCGCAGGCGGCCACCACCATCCACTCCAGGTTGGCGTTGCCCCAGCGGGCGTCGCTGAAATGGAGGACCCGGTCGTTCATCGCGCTGCAGAACATGAACCCGACGCCGTTCGCGTGCCCCGTGTAGAACGTGAGATCCACCGAATCCGCGAACGACGCGTCCTGGCCGCCGAAGGCCGGATCCTTGAAATCGACCTCCCACGCGCGCTGGTCGCCCCAGTTGAAGCGCGACTCGATTCCCCCTTCCCGGAAGCTCCTCAGCAGCCCATCGACGTTCGCCGCCGAGTGATCCAGGCCGCCGCAGAGCCCTACCCACTCGGCGCCGACCACCGCGCGCCCGTCGTCGACCGGCGGCGGGAGCGGCGGGCGCGCCGCGCCGAGCCCCGCCGGCGCGCGGCCGAACGAGAGCCGCTGCGCCGCCGTCGCGACCAGACCGTCGGCGTCCGTGACATAGAGCGAGAGCGTCTCCGTCTCCCCGCGAAGGCCAGAGACGCCAGACACCTTCACCCGCGCGCCGCCTGCGCCCCCTTCGCTGACCGCGTCGAGCGCGTCGAGCGAGCGCGCCGACGATACCCACCTGTACGTGTATGGCGCAGCACCGCCGGTGACGCTCGCCTCCGCGAGCGCGGTCTCGCCGTCCATACGCACCGAGATCTCGGCCCTCGGAGCGTCTATGACGGCCGGCACGATCCGCTTGCGGACGTCCACCACCTCCCCGCCGACCGTCCGTCGTGCGCTGCACACATAATGGGGCAGGATCCGCCGTACCTCGCGGGAGAGCGGCGGGGCGTAATAGACGAGCTCCGGCTCGGCCGCGATCACCGCGCCGCCGCCCAGCGCGGCGGCGCACAGCGCGGGGGCCTCGGAGGCCGGGACGATCGCGACGTCCTCCCCTCGCGCGAGCTCGCGCCGCGCGTAGATCAGGTGCGTCACGGCGCCCTCGCCGTCGAACGTCACCCGGACCTTGGCCCCGGGGCCGATCAGCCGGATCCCCTCGAGCGCGTCGCGAAAGCTCACCTGCGTGTCGAGCTCGGCCCGCGCCACGGTTCGCCCCTCCGCGTCGACCGCCTCGAGCAGCGAGTGGCCGACGGCGATGTCGCTCCCGACCGGCAGGCCCGCGGCGTCCAGCGCGGCCCACGCCCGCGCCGCCGCGTCGGCCTCCGGCAGGACGCGCAGCGCCGCGAGCGCCTCGAAATCCAGGGCGTCATCGCCCGCCGACGTCTCGAAGCCACGCTCGTCGCGGAACCCAGGCGCGGGCGGCGCGTCGGCCTTCCTCGTGGGCAAGCGCTGGAATCGCGCGCTGTCGACGTAGCGAATCGCGCCGTCGGCCACGAGCGCGCCGGCGCCTCCCCGCGCGGGATCCCCCGCGAGCCCGAGCGCGCCGGCGAGCGCCGACGCCCGCGCGACGTCGGCGCCGCCGCCGATCACGCGGTACGCGGGCAGGAAGCGCGTCTCCCTGCCAGGCGACCCCGCGGCAGGCGACCCCGCGCGGAGCACGCCGCGATCGGCGCTCTCCGGGAGATCCTCGCGGGCGTCGCGGCCGCCGCACCCGGCGACGCCGAGGGTCACGAGGAGAAAGACGCCCAACACCCCATCCGGTGATCTCTTCATCAAAGTCCCCCTTTCCCTGCGGCCACGGCGAGGCTCGGCGCGCAACTCCGCACGAGCGATCGCGCAGGGAGCCTCCGCGCGGCGCTCGCGGCCCGCGACGCGAACGCCACGCATTGCACGACCCAAGCCACCTCGGCCGCGCCGCTCCGCGGCGAGGCTCCCCGCGCTCTCGGCCGAGATTGACCGCCTCGCGTCCGGCTCCTAGGCTGCCGCGCATTCCATGACAGCGCACACGAAGGACGGAGAGAGCGCGCCCGGCGCCGGCGATCGGACGCTCGAAGGGACGGCGGATCCCGGCGCGCGGCTGTTCCTCGACTTTCTCTCCTCGATCCGCCCCCGCGTCGACGCCGCGCTCGATCGGCGCTGGCGCGACAAGGCGGCCTGCGTGCAGCGCTACGGCCGCGAGGTCGAGGCCATGGTCTCCGAGGCGCGGAGCCTCACCCTGCGCGGCGGCAAGCGGTTCCGCGCGGGGCTGCTCGTCGCCGCCTACCAGGGCGTCGCGCCGGACGCGCCGCTCGACCCCGCGATCGACGCCGGCGTCGCGCTCGAGCTGCTCCAGACGTACCTGCTCATCCAGGACGACTGGATCGACGGCGACACCGTCCGGCGCGGAGACCGCACCGTCCACATCGCGCTGACCGAGACGCTCGGCGATCCGCACCTCGGGGCGTCGTCCGCGATCCTCGCGGGCGACCTCACCTGGAGCTTCGCGCTGAGCGCGCTCGCGGGCGCGGACGCGCCGCCGGCGACGACGCTCGCGGCCGTCCGGCTGTTCTGCGCGATGCACGAGGACGTCGTGATCGGGCAGCACCTCGACGTGGTCGGCCGGGCCGAGGACGTCGAGCAGATGCACGCGCTCAAGACCGGCAGCTACACGGTGCGCGGCCCGCTCGCGCTCGGCGCCACGCTGGCCGGCGCGCCGGCCGAGACCGTGGCGGCGCTCGAGCGGTTCGCGGCGCCCGTGGGCGTCGCCTTCCAGCTGCGCGACGACCTCCTCGGCACCTTCGGGAGCGCCGCCGCGACCGGCAAGCCGGTCGGCAACGACCTGCGCGCCGGCAAGCGCACCGCCGTGCTGGCCGCGGCCGAGGGGCGCCTCGACGCCGCGGGCCGGAGCGCCGTCGAGCGCGCGCTCGGCCACAAGGAAGCGAGCGACGACGCCGTGGCGGCCGCGACGCTCGCGCTCGAGGCGTGCGGCGCGCGGCGCGCGGTCGAGGAGCGGCTCTCCGCCCTGTGCGGCGAGGCCGAGGTCCTGGCGGGCTCGCTGCCTGTGAGCGCGCCGGCGCGGCAGATCCTGGGCGGGGCCGCGAGCGTGCTCCGGTGGACCGGCGCGTGACCGAGGCGCTCGGCGAGGCGTCCGGCAAGGTCATCCTGCTCGGCGAGCACGCCGTCGTGTACGGGGCGCCCGCGCTCGCCGCCGGCATCGAGCGCGGCGCCCGCGCGCGGGCGATCCGCTGCGCCGGCGCGAGCGCCCTCCTCCTCGGCGGGCGCGAGCTCCGCGCCGCGCCGGCCGAGGAGGACGTCGCGCGGGCGTTCGCGGCGCTCCTCGGGGCGCTGCCCGACGTCGGCCCGGTGCGCGTCGAGGCGGAGAGCGATCTGCCGCCCGGCGGCGGCCTGGGCAGCTCGGCGGCGCTCGGGGTCGCGATCGCCCGGTCGGTGGCCGCGCTCGCGCGCGCGCGCGCGCCCGCGGCCGCCGCGCGGACCGCGTCCGAAAGCGCGGCCGCCGTGCACACCGCGGCCGACGCCGCCGCCGTGACCGACGCCGCCGCCGCCTGGGAGCGCGTGTTCCACGGCAACCCGTCGGGCATCGACACGACGGCCGCGGTCCGCGGCGGCTGCTTCCGGTTCACCCGGGAGCGCGGGGCGACCTCCGTCGCCCCGCGCGACGACCTGTGGCTCTGCGTGGGCTCGACCGGGGTGTCGTCGTCCACGCGCAGCATGGTCGAGCTCGTGGCGAGGCTCTTCGAGCGCAAGCCCACGCTGGCCGCGACGTCCATCGCGGGCATCACCGCGCTCGTCGAGAACGCCGCCCTCGCGATCGAGGCGGGCGACGCGGTCGCGCTCGGCCGGCTGATGGACCTGAACCAGATGCTCCTCGCCGGCATGTTCGTCTCGACCGAGGCGATCGAGGCCCTGTGCAAGCTCGCGCGCGAGGCCGGCGCGCTCGGCGCCAAGCTCACCGGCGCCGGCGGCGGCGGCTCGGTCATCGCGCTGCTCCCGCCGCCTCCGCCGGGCGACGGCGGGGCGGCGGCGTCGAACGGCGCCGCGGACCGCGTGCTCGCCGCCTGGCGCGACGCGGGGTACAGCGGCTTCGTCACCCGGGTAAAAGCGGGCGTGACGAGGACGGAGTCACAGGAGCAAGCATGAGCGTCGTGAGCCGGGCGACCGCGATCGCCCATCCGAACATCGCCCTCGCGAAGTACTGGGGCAAGCGGGCCGATGGCCACAACCTGCCCGCCGTCCCGAGCCTCTCGGTGACGCTCGCCGGGATGGCGACGACGACCGAGGTCGCCTTCGACGCGTCGCTCGACCGCGACGAGCTCCACCTCGGCGGCGCGGCCTTGCCGCCGGACGCGGAGGCGACGCGCCGGGTCGCCGGCCTCCTCGACCGGGTCCGCGCCGCCTCGGGGCTGCGCGAGCGCGCCCGCGTGGTCAGCCGGAACGACTTCCCCACCGCGGCGGGCCTCGCCTCGAGCGCGTCGGCGTTCGCCGCGCTCGCGCTCGCCGCGAGCGCCGCCGCGGGCCTACCCACCGCGCCCGCGCTGGTGAGCGATCTCGCGAGGAAGACCTCGGTCTCGGCCGCGCGCTCCGCGTTCGGCGGCTTCGTCGAGCTCCGCGCCGGCCGCCCCGGGGACGACGCGCTCGCCGCGACGCCGCTCGCGCCCGAGGAGCACTGGCCGCTCGCGGTCGTGATCGCGGTGACGCGCGAGGGCCCGAAGGACGTGGGCTCCAGCGACGGCATGCGGCACACCGCGATGACGAGCCCGTACTTCCCCGCGTGGGTGGGCGCCGCGCCGGCGCTCTTCGACGCGGTCCGCGCCGCGGTCCTCGCCCGCGACCTCGCCGCGCTCGGCGCCGCGGCCGAGGCGAGCGCCCTCTGCATGCACGCCTCGAGCATCGCCGCCTCGCCGGGCCTGCTCTACTGGACCGGCGCCACCGTCGAGGTGATCGCCGCGGTGCGCAGGCTCCGCGCCCAGGGGACGCCGGCGTTCTTCACCATCGACGCCGGCCCGCACGTGAAGGTCTTCACGACGCCCGAGGCGCAGGCCGCCGTGGGCGCGGCGCTGCTCGCCGTCCCCGGCGTCCTCCGCACCATCACGGCCGTCCCCGGCGGCGGCGCCCGCCTCGCGCCCTCGTCCGGGGGCGCGTGATCGTCCGGGCGCCTGGCAAGCTGGTCCTCTCGGGCGCGTACGCCGTGCTCGAGGGCGCGCCCGCGCTGGTGGCCGCCGTCGATCGGTACGTCCTCGCCGACCCGGCGCGGCCCGCCGCGCTCGTCACCGAGGAGGTCCAGGCCGCGCTCGACGCGGGCGCGCTCGACGCGGCGGCGTGGTTCGACGCGTCCGCGCTCCGCTCGGCGGCGCCGGAGCCGCCTCCGGCCTCGCCGGGCGCGCCGCCCCGCGAGGCGAGCCGCAAGCTGGGCCTCGGATCGAGCGCCGCCATCCTCGTCGCGACGCTCGCCGCGCGCGCCGCGGCGGCCTCGGAGGCGCGGGCGGCGCGCGGCGTCCAGCGCGTCCGGCGCGCGCCCGCGTGGGACCCCCGCGCGCTCTTCCTCGACGCGCTCGCGGCGCACCGGCGCGCGCAGGGCGGCGGCAGCGGCGTGGACGTCGCGGCGAGCGTCTACGGCGGCGTGCTCTGCTGCCGGCTCGGGCCGGGCGGCGAGCTCGACGTGGCGCCGCACGCCCTGCCGGGCGGGCTCGTGATCGAGGTCTTCGCCAGCGACGCCTCGGCGCGCACGAGCGCCATGCTCGAGCGCGTGCGCGCGCTCGCGGCCCGCGAGCCGGAGGCGCACCGCGCGCTGCTCGGCGCGGCCGCCGAGGGGGCGCGCGCCGCGGCCTGTGCCGCGGACGCCCGCGCGCTCGTGGCCGCGCTGGATCGCCAGGTCGACGCGCTCGCCGAGCTCGGCGACCGTTCGGGCGCGCCGATCGTCACCCCCGCGCTCAGGCGCCTCCGCCCCGCCGCGGCCGCTGAAGGCGCAGCGATCGCGCCGAGCGGCGCGGGCGGAGGCGACGTCTCCCTCTTCGTCGGCGGCGCGCCGCCCTCGACGGCATGGCTTGCCGCGGCGCGTGAAGCCGGCCTCGAGCGCGTGCCGATGTCGCTCGGCGCCCCCGGCGTCCACGTGCTGGACGCAGCCTCTCCGCTCCCCGCCTGAGCGCGTCCCCTCGCCGATCGTGCGCCGCGCGGTGCCGGAGCGCTTGGCACGGAGCCCGCTCTGCTCGCTCCCGGATCGACCGCGGCGCTGCGCTCGGGCGACGCACCGCGGTCCTTCATGAGGCCTTCGGGACGCGAACAGCAGGGAAAGCATGGACTTCGTGGAGCCGGCGATGCTGCAACGCCGCCGTGAAAGCTTGAGTTTTCATGGTGATACCGCCTGGACGGCCGATGAGCGCGGTGGGCGCCCGGTCCTCCGAGGCGGGCTCCGCGGGCAGGAGGCTGCCGGCGCGGGCTCGGCGGGCGTGACCTGCGTTCACAGCGCGCTGACGGATCGGCGCGGGGGCGCGCGCAGGCGCGCCGGACCGCCGGCCGTCGGTCGCGGCTCGGCCGCGGGGGGTGGTGAACGGGGTGAGGTGGCACGAGGACCAGAGGACCAGGTGAGGAGGGGGGCTCCATGACGACGTGCGATCGAGAGCTTTGCCGATTGGAGGATGTGCTTGGCGCCAGCATGGCCGAGTCGAGGGCGATGCTGGCAGCGTTCGGCGTCCAGGTCGCACCGCTGCGGAGGCGCACCGCGAGCACGTACCTGGGGCGGGTGCTGGTCCACCCGTACAACCTGCTCGTCGTGGGGAGCGCGCTCCTCCTGAGCTTCATCGGCTGGAGCCCGCTGCTCCTGCTGCTCGGGCTCGGCGCGGAGCTCGTGATCCTGTGCGTCGTCCCCTGGCGCGGCGTCTTCCGGCGCAGCATCGACGCGCAGCTCGACGAGGTGGATCGGGCGGCCTGGTCGAGGGCGCGCGAGACGTTGATCCGGCAGATGGACATCCGGCACCAGCAGGAGCTCGCGCGGCTCGACCGGCTGATCGATCGCACCCGCGAGAACATCCGGCGCCGCGGCGGATCGATCCCGCCCCTGCTCGACGACGGCTTCGGCCTGAGCCGCCTCATCATGAGCTACATCCGCCTCGCGATCGCGCACAAGGCCGGCCAGGAGTCGCTCGCGATGACGAACCACGGCGAGCTCATGGACACGATCCGCTCGCTCGAGGCGGTCCGGAGCACGTCCGCGGGGCGGACCCGCGGGCTGTCCGAGCGGCGCCTCTCGATCGCCTACCGGCGCGCCGAGTGCTGGAGCCAGACCCGCGACGGGCTGGAGGTCGTGTCGCAGAAGCTCGCCACCATCCTGGAGCTCATCCAGCTCATGCACGAGCAGTCGATGACGCCCGTGGATTCGCCGGCGACGTGCGTGGAGATCGACCGGTTCATGCGCGAGCTCGACGATCTCGACAACGGCGAGAGCACGCAGCGCGAGCTCGCTGAGCTCGACATGGACATGGACAGGGCGTTCGAGCTCGAGGAGCTCGAGACCGAGCACATCCAGCACAGCCGCCCTCCGATGCGCCTCGTCGCGCGTTGAGGGGCGCGGCTCGGCGGCGCTGGCGGGCGCGATCGCTCGGCGACACGGGGGAGCGCGCGCGCTGCGCTCACCTCGTTCACGGACGCGCTCGGCGCAACCACCACCTGGGAGCGCGACCTGTTCGGGCGTGAGACGAGGGTGGTCGATCCGCTCGGGCGCGTGACGACGATCCGCCGCGATCTGGCGGGTGAGATCCTCGAGGTGATCGGGCCGGACGGCGCCTCGACGCGCGTGCGCCGCGCGGGCGACGAGCTGAGCTGGACCGACCCGCTCGGCGCAACGTGCATCGTGCGCTTCGACGCGCGAGGGCAGCCTGTCCGGGCGGAGTGGCCCGACGGCAGGACCATCGTCTTCGCGCGGGACGCGCACGGCAACGTGATCGAGCGCGTCGACGAGCTCGGGGCACGCACGCAGGCCAGGTACGACGCGTGGGGCCGGTGCGTCGAGATCCTCGACGCGCGCGGGGGGAGGACGGCGTTCACGTACTCGAACGCCGGCCGCCTGCTCTCCGTGCTCTCGCCCGACGGAACGATCCAGCGGTATGCCCATGACGGCGCCGGCAACCTCGTCGCGATCACGGATGCCGAGGGTCGCACCACGCGCCTGTTCTATGGCGGCTTCCACAAGCTCTCGCGCATCGAGAAGCCGAACGGCGAGATCGTGGAGGTCCGCTACAACCGCGAAGGGTGGCTCTCCTACGTCAAGAACGCCCGCGGCGAGATCTACCGCTTCACGCGAAATCCGGCGGGGCTCGTCGTGGAGGAGCACACGTTCGACGGGCGCGTCACACGCTACGGTCACGACGCGATGGGCCGCGTCGTGTGGTCGAGGAACGGCCTGGGCGAGCGCACGGAGTACGAGCGCGACGCCGCCGGGCGGCTCGTGCGGCGGGTGTTCGCCGACGGGACGGAGGAGTCGTTCGAGCACGACGAAAACGGAGACATCGTGGCCGCGGCGTGCCCTGCCGGGCTGTTCGTGTTCCAGCGCAACCCGAACGGCTGGATCGTGCGTGAAGAGCAGCACGTCGCGGGCGAGCGCGCCGACGCGCGGATCGACTACCGCCTCACGGGCGAGGTCGCCGGACGCCGCACGTCGCTCGGGCACGCGGCGCACTGGACCCACGATTTCGCGCGCGGACAGGTGCAGCTCGCGCTCGACGGCGAGGTCGCCTCGGTGTCCCAGAACGACGTCCTCGGCCGCGAGGTCACGCGTGTGCTCCCGGGCGGGGCGAGGATCGAGGCCGCGTACGACGCGCTGGGGCGATTGTCGGAGCGCAGGGTGATCGCGCGCGCGGCGGCGCCCGCGGTCGGACCAGGACAGCCCGCCTGGGTCGGCCCGGTGCCGCCCGCCACCGTCCGCGCGGAGACGTTCCGTTACACGAGCGACGGGCTCCTCGCGATGCGCTGGGACCAGCGGCGTGGCACCACGCAGTTCTCGTACGATCCGATCGGCCAGCTCGCGCGTGTCTTGCGGGAGGGCCGAGAGGAGGCCTCGTTCAGGTACGACGAGACAGGCAACGTACACGACGTCACGTCCGGCGCGCCGGGGCGCCTGTACGGGCCGGGAGACCGGATCGAGCGCTGCGGCGCCGAGCGCTACGTCTGGGACGCGGAAGGGCGCCTCGTCGCGCAACGCGAGCGCCGCTCCTCAGGGGAAGAGGCGGTGACGCGCTACCGCTGGTCTGCCGCCGGCCGGCTCGACGCCGTGGAGCGGCCGGATGGGACGGTGGTCTCGTTCGAGTACGACCCCTTCGCTCGCCGGGTGGCGAAGCGGCTGTGGCGGCGCGAGGCGGACGGCAGGCGCACGCTCCTCGAGGCGACGCGCTTCGTGTGGGACGGCGGCGCGCTGGTCCACGAGATCAAGCACAGCGCAGCGGCCGGCGGCGCGCCCGTCGTCGAGGAGCGCACCTACGTCTTCGAGCAAGGCTCGACGATCCCCTTCGCGCACCGCGACGCGCGCACGGAGGGCGGCGTACGCACGGTGTCGCCGTGGTGGCACTACGTGAACGACGACGCCGGCACCCCGGAGGCGCTCGTGGGGCCGGACGGCCGGATCGGCTGCGAGCTCCTGCGTTCCCCGTGGGGCGCGGCCGCCGTGGCCGACGGTGCCTCGACGAGCACGCCCATCCGCTTCCGCGGCCAGGCTGCCGACGAGGAGACCGGGTTGTTCTACAACCGCCATCGCTACTACGACCCCAAGCTGGGCCGGTACATCAGCCCCGACCCCATCGGCATCGAGGGCGGCCTCAACCCGTTCGCCTACGCCGCCAACTGCCCCACGTCCGCCGTCGACCCCGACGGGCTGATGTACTCCGTCATCAAGGACGCGCGGGGCAACGTCGTTGCCGAAGGGCACAACCAGGAGATTCCGGGCGGCGGCGTCGGCGGCAGCGGTGTTACACCCCACCGTGGGGCGACGAGCGAACGGACTTCATGCGCAGAAATTACGGCGCTCACGAGCCTCGCTCACAAGATGGGGCCCGAAACGAAGAAGGAGGACATCGCGAAGCTGTTCAACGAGGAGGGGTACACCATCGAGACCTATGAAGGGACCAGGGACGACTACAGGCAGGGCATCCGCTACGGCGCCAATCCCTGTCCAGCGTGCAAGCAGATGTTCAACGACATGGGGATCGAGAAGGGTATCATAGGACATGCGCCGAGGAAGTCCGAGAAAATCAAACCTTGGGACGGCGAAACGACCTACACCCCTGTCTCCAAGGGGGTACTGCAGCAGGCACGAAAGAGACGACGATGAGCGATCGAATGATTGACGGCCCAAAGCCTCCTAGAGGTGCTGTGGATCGACTGCGTGGCCCGGACGGTGGGTACGCGCGGTCGCACGCTGGCCTGGCCGAGTTCTGGCGATGCCTCCATGAAGATGTCCTGGCCCGGTCCGCTTCCGAGCAAGATGCCGATCTCCTCACGGCGCTCGACGGGTGGTTCGCGGAAGGGCCGAGCTGTGCACTCGTCGTCGGCGCAGATCAGAAGAGGCGCACCGAGGTGCTCGCGCGCTGGGCCCTCTCTATGGCGGCACGCGATAGAGCAGAGGTGATCTTTCTCCCGGTGAGCTCGTGCTTCGGAACCGCGGTGGAACGCGAGGCTCTCAAGGTGCTGCTCGGTTTATTTCGAAGCTCGTGGTCAGCGGCATTCTCTCGACCACGCAGCCCTAATGAGCTCCGGTGGTCGATCGCCGGAGCATTGCGGTGGGATCTGGAGATGGAAGATCCTGTGTTGCTCGTAATCGTCGACGGCCTCGAGCGCGCGGCGGACTGGGAGCCTGAGAAGGGGGTACCGTTTCTGGACGAAGCCGGTTTCAGGGTGCGGTTCCTCGTGTCCGTGGGCGTGGAAGGTCCTTCGGCGCGGAGCTCGGACTGGCGTCAGCATCTCGAATGGACGGAGGAGACCTCCGCGGTGCTGCACCTACCAGGGGAGGCCACCGCCGCAGAAGAGGTGGTGCAGCAGGCGCGAGACACCCTGGCCGGGAGCGGGGACGAAGGGCGCGCGGCGGAACGATGCCTCGACGCCCTGGCGACGGCGCTGGCGCCGATATCGAAGGATGCCTTGATCGCGGCGTTCGGGCTTTCCAGCGCGTCGCTCGAGGCGCTCCACCGCGCGCCGCGTCCGGCGCGTGCTCTCGTGGTCCATGCGGACGACGGGACCTACCGCTTCCGCGACGACGCGACGCGCGCGCGCTGGTCTGCATCGGCAGACATCGCGTCGCTCGAAGACGGCATCGTCGCTCGGGGTCTGGCCAGCCTGCGCGCTGCCGGCACTGCCGAGCGTGCTCCTCTCGCCTGGCCAGCTTACCTCGTCGAATATCTGGGAGCCCACATGACGCGGCGAGCGCCTGCGCTGTCCGCCTTCATGGAGCTGGTCTCACCGGCGTGGCTCGCCGCGTGGATGGACAGACCGGGAGGGCTCGTGGGGTTCGTCACGGACGCGCGCCGCGCGCGCGCGACGGCAGAAGAGGTGCTGTTCAACGCGTCCACCGAGCCGGAGCGAGCGGCGGCGTTGAACGCCATCACCCGGTGCGCCGTCGTCGAGGGTGCGCTGTTCGCCAAGGAGGGAAGCCGGCACGGGCCGCGTGACGATCGCGCCCACCCCTACAAGGAGCCGAGCGTGGATCTCGCGAAGCCGACCGCCGCGGCGCGCGCGCGGGCGGTGGCGCTCGTCACGCTGGCAGGTACCCTGGCCGGGGCCGAACGTGAGGCGGTGGAGGCGTGGGCGGACGAGGCGCGGGCTGCGCTCGGCGAGGCCGGCGAGCTCGTGCCGTGTCCAATCCCCTCGTTCTCCGGTATCCCGACAGCGACCGATCCGGCGCTCACGCGCCAACTGCGCGACGCCGCTCCCGACAAGTTCGGGTCTCTTCTCTCCGGCCCTTATCATGAGGCTGCCGCCGCGTGCGCGGGGCTTGAGCCGGAAGAAGCGTTGCGTCTGGCTGGCAGCACGGACGGTGTCCTCCGCGTGACCGCCTTCGCGGCGATCGTGCCGCACCTGCCCGAAGCGCTCCGCGAACGAGCCGTGGCCGAGGTCATGGACGCCTACTGGCAGCATGGGGACGACGACACGCTGCGATCCGTGCTCGCATGTGCGCCGTGGATGGCGCTGGACGACGCCTCATGCGTGCTCTGCGATGTGCTGGGGAACCGGTGGCAGAAAGATTTCGAGAACCTCTTGATCGGCTGGGGCGGGCTCACGGATTTCGCGCCGCTGCTGCGCAGGCTGGGCGGCTCGGCGGCGATCGTCGGCGCTGCCTCCGCGATCGCAGAGGTGGGCCGCTGGTTGCCGTAGCGGCGCCTCGGGACCAGGCCCCGTGTGATGCCCGCGTCGGCGACGCGCCCGCCGGGGACCCGCGCCGCGTCGCCGACGCCCGCCGGGAGACCCGCGCCGCGTCGCCGACGCCCGCCGGGAGACCCGCGCCGCGTCGCCGACGCCCGCCGGGTCACCGCCGCCGCGTCGCCGACGCGCTCCCGATCGCCGCCGCCGCGTCGCCGACGCCCACGTCGCAAAGCTGCCTCCCATCGCCGAAATTCTGCTCGCCTCTTCCGCGCCCGCGCGACCGTGATACCCCCGCCATCATGGGAAAAGCCGCGTTTCTCGCCCGCCGGCTCACGCCGAGCGGGTGCATCGTCGCAGGTACAAGGCTCGCTTCTCACCGAGAGGCGCTGAAATCGAAGAAGATCAAGCTCACTCCCAAGGTCGACGCTGCGGTCCAGTCCGTCATCGCGCGCACCGAGGCCGTCGAGGCGCTCGGGAGCTCCGACGCCACCATGACGGAGATCGATCGCGGCGCCGACCGGTGCATCTCCGCCTTCGGCGCCCAGCTCGACGGCATCGAGCGCTCGTTCGACCACGACGACATCGTGCCACTGAGCAATGACGAGGCTGCGCGCCGTGCCGACGCCGCGCTGGTGCGGTCGGAGGTGCTGTCGTCGGGTACGGGCTTCGTCAAGCTCGTGTACTCCCAGCAGTGGGTGCGCATGAGCGCGATGATCAAGGCGCTCGACGGCAAGGACGTGAAGGCGGCGGTGGAGCGCCTCGGGCTCGCGGCCGAGGTCGATCGCCTCCGGCGCTGGACCGCGCTCTACGGCCAGAAGCTCGGCGTCACCGAGGCGAAGAGCGCGGACCCGGCGATCAAGGCGGTGGAGGCGTGGCACGAGGCCTACGGCACGCTCCTGGTCCAGGTCCACGCCGAGTACGACGACGACAAGGATGAGGCGCACGCGCTCCTCCGCGACCGCCTCCTGTCGCCTTACGAGGACGCGGCGGAAGAGGAGCGGCGCGCCGAGCGAGCCCGCGCCGCGAGCGCCAGGAAGAAGCACGAGCCCGACGTTCCCGCCTGATCATCTCCCTCCCCCGCACGTCAGCCGCGCTCCCGGCGACGCCGTCCGAGCCATGTAGCTTTCGCGGGCTACCGGACGGTGGGCTCGCGATTGCCGCGATTGCACACGCTCGCGGGACCGTGGGACGATCCAGTCACCATGGGTAAGGTCACCGCCCTCCACATGGACACCATCACCGAGAAATCCGGTCACCAGATGACCGGGTTGGCGGTGAGCGTGTGTCTGACCCCGGCCGCGCCCAGCCCGTTGCCCATCCCCTACCCCACCATGGGCACCGTCGCGGAGGGGATCATCGACCCGTGCATGCGCACGAAGATCGAGGGCGCGAAGATCCTCACCGTCGGCGGCTGCATGAAGGCGTGCCACGGCAACGAGCCTGGCACGCTCAAGGAGGTCGTCAGCCTCAACACCGGCGGGCCTTGCTTCCCGTGGCTCGGCGCGCCGAACGTCATCATCGAGCTCGGCATGGCCGGCATCACCGGCAGCATGGGCCAGATGAACAAGAGCATCACCGTCGGCGCCGGCGCCAGCGCGAGCGGCGCGGGCGGGGGCGGCGGTGGTGGAGGGGGCGGCGGCGGCGGCGCCGGGGGCCCGCCCGGGGGCAGCCCGCAAGGCGGCGGCAACGGCGGCGGGGGCGGCGGCGGGAGCAACAGCGGCGCCGCGCCGCCGAGCCCGCCTGCGCCGCCGGGCGCCGAGGGACAAGGAAAGGCTGGCCACCCGGTCGACGTGATCACCGGCGCGATGTTCACGGTGCCCTGCGTCGACTTCGAGCTCGGGGGGCCGCTCCCGCTGCAGTGGGTGCGCCAATACCGCACGTCCGCTGTTCGCCGCCGCTCGGGGCTCGGCTGGGGATGGACCCATTCGTTCGGCTGGACCGCCGAGGTCAGCGAGTCCATCGTCACGGTCTTCGACAGCGAGGGGAGTCCCCTCCACTTTCCACCCGTCAACGACGGCGAGATCGCCTATGCGCCGTTCGGCCGAAGCCTTGAGCGGAGGGGCGCAGAGCTCGTGCTCGCGACGCGGGACGGGGTGGAGCGCGTGCTGCAGCGTGAATCGCAGGGGCGGTACCGCCTGCACGCCGTCCGTGACCGCTCCGGCAACGAGATCGAGCTCTCGTGGGAGGGCGGCGAGCTCGTCGCGCTCACGGACTCCGTGGGGCGGCGGATCGAGCGCGAGCAGGCGGGCAACGTGATCCTGTGGCGGATCCTGATGACCGATGAGAACGGCGCGCAGCACCGCCGGCTCGGGGTCGCGTACGAGATCGACGCGCGAGGAGACCTGGTCAAGGTCGTGGACTCAGGCGGCGTTGCCGTCGAGTACCGCTATGACGAAGAGCATTTCCTCATCGAGGAGCGGCTGCCCGACGGCATGGTCTACCACTTCCGCTACGAGGACGGCCCCGACCGCAAGCGCCGCTGCGTCGAGACGTGGGGCGAGCTGCCCGGCCGCGACATCCTCGCGGAGCTCGGCGACCGCGGCGCCTCCGCGGCGAAGGGCCTCTTCCACGTGCAGATCGCCTACGGACCGAGCCCGTTCGAGTCGACCGTCACCGACGCTACGGGCGGCGTCCACCGCTATCACGGCAACGCGCTCGGGCTGGTCGAGCGGTATGTCGATCCGCTCGGCCGCGCGACCCGCCTGTCGTACGACGCGAACGGCCATCTCGCCACTGTGCAGGATGCCATGGGCTACGTCGACCACACGCGTCACGACGCCATGGGCAGACCGCTCACGGCGACCGATGTCCTCGGTCGCAGGCTGCGCTTTCGCCGGGACCCGCAGGGCAATGCGGTCGAGTTGACCGACCCGGCCGGCGCGGTCTGGAAGATGGAGCACGACGGCGCTGGCCGGCTGGTGCAGCGCACCGATCCGTCAGGCGCCGCAACGCGGTGTGAGTACAACGCCTGCGGGCGCGCCGTACGGACCACCGGGCCGGGAGGGACGGAAGAGGCGCGCTACGATGCCCACGCGAACCTGATCGAGCGGATCGGCGTGCGCGGCGAGACATGGCGCTACACGTGGGATCTCCTCGGCCTCCCCGTGCGCCTCGAGACACCTACGGGCGCGGTGTATGAGCTCTCGTACGACTCCCGGGGCGATATCGTCGAGGTCGCGGGGCCCCACGGGCGCCGTGCTGAGCGCCAGTTTGACGCGCGCCGGCGGGTCGTCGCCGAGCGGCACCCGGGAGGCGGGATCACGAGATCGCGCTTCGTGGGAGATGCGCTCGTGGAGCGCGCCTTCGCGGATGGATCCCGGCTCAGATGGGGTTACGACGCGATGCTGCGCCCCGTGTGGATCGAGAACGCCGCCGGAGAGCGCCACCTGTTCGAGTACGATGTGGCGGGCCAGCTCGTGCGCGAGCGGACCTTCGCCGGACATGAGCATCACTACGAATACGACCTCCTCGGTCGGTGCACCGCAAGGACGGGGGCAGACGGGCGCGCGCTGCGCCTCGTGCTCGACGCCGCGGGGCAGGTCGTTCGGCGGGAGCACCACGACGGGACGAGCGTCGTCCTTGAGCGCGATGTCCGCGGCTTCGTCACGCGCGCCCTCGACGGGATCGCGAGCGTCGAGCTCGTCCGCGACCAGACCGGTCGCGTCGTGCGCGAGACGCAGCGGTGCGGCGGGTGGTCCTTCTCGGTGCAGCACGAGTTCGATTCTCTCGGCCACGAGGTCGGGACCCGCTACTCGACCGGTTGGTACGTCTCGCGCCGCCGGGGTAAAGGCGGTGTCATCGAGCAGCTCACCGTGCACGGCGTCGACGGATCCATCGAGGAGGCGCTGACCTTCGAGCATGGGCCCGAGGAGATCGTGCGGCGCTTCGATCGGCGGACCGGGGTCGCGACCACCCGCGACCGCCTCGGAAGGCCGGTGCGCATCCGCGCGCTCGGCGAGGGCGGCACGTCGATTCGCGAGCGCGCGTTCGAGTGGGCGCCCCAGCCGGGCATCGCGACCGTCGTGGACAGCGCCCATGGTCGCCGCAGCTACACGCTCGATGCGATCGGTCGTGTCCGCCGCGCGAGCGGCCTCGGGGTCGAGGAGAGATACGAGTATGCGGCCCAAGGGACGCCGGTCGCGGGCAACGAGGGCACGGCCTCCATCGGCCGCGGCGGCCGCAAGCGCGCGGCCGGCTCGGCGCGCTTCCTGTGGGACACCAGCGGACGGCTCGCGCAGCGCCTCGGCGACTCGCCGGCGAGCTCGTGGACGTACGCCTACGACGGCGAGAACCGGCTGATCGAGGTGCAGCGGCACGACGGCTTCGTGGTCCGCTTCGTTTATGATGCTTTCGGGCGGCGCCTTGCGCTCCTGCGCAGCGACGGGACGAGCACCTGGTTCGGATGGGATGGCGACTCGATGGTCGAGGAGCGGCCCAGCGCGGGGCATGCGGTGCGCCGGGTCTTCCGGGAGGACGGATATACACCTCTCGCCGAGCTCGCGGACGAGGCCGGCTGGCGGCTCGTGGCGACCGACGCAGCCTCGACGCCCTGGCTCTACCTGAGCGCGGACGGCGCCGTCGCGTCGCTCGATCTCGACCCCCTGGGCAACGAGGTGAGGGTCGAGGGGCGGATCGGGCTGCTCCGGTTCGCGGGCCAGCGCGCCGACGTGGACACCGGCCTCCGGTACAACCGGCACCGGTATTACTCGCCGGAGCTCGGGACCTTTCTTACGCCGGACCCGCTCGGACAGGCCGGCTCGGTGCACGATATCGGCTTCGTCCCCAACGCGACCGAGTACATCGACCCGCTGGGGCTCATCGTCATCATCGGCTACACGGCCAACGACGATCATCCCGACGCGCAGGGGCGTGGCGAGACGCTCCGCGCCGCGCAGGAACGCGGGGCGGCCACCGGACAGCGGGTGGTGCGCGCCGACGAGCTGCGCGGTCCGCACAACCCGGGCGGCATCTCGCTCGAAGGCGAGGCGCACGTGGAGGTCGTCACGCACGGCTCGACCCGCGGCGGCCAGGTCACGTTCCAGAACGGGCAGCGCAACTGGTCGACCGGCCGCCAGCTCGGCGAGGCGCTGAACCAGGCAGGGCTACAGCCAAGCTCGGAGGTCGTTGTCGTCGCCTGCAACGCGTCCACGACCCCCACGGAGCGACCGAGGCAGAGCGTCATCGCGGGCGTCAACCAGGCTACGGGCTGCCCGACCTCGGGGCCCTCGGGGATCGCCTATGTCCGCCCCTACAACCAGCAATACTGCGGAGTTTGCCCGCCGACGCCGGGCGCTGCGGGCTCGGTGGATCTCACGGATGGGCACTGGGACCGCGCGACAGGTCCGCGCGGTGGCACGCCCACGGTGAGCCAGGTCAGCACGCCCAGCTCGCAGCACGCAGGCTCGTGGAGCGATCCCACGGCGCCGACCGGGCGCGGGTCGCACGGCGGCGGCTTCCCCGGCGCGCCGCCGCACCAGGACTGATCACCGGGACGCTGGCGCCCTCGCGAGGACCTCGGCATTCTCGACCCACACCGCGAAGACAGGCAGCTTGCTGCGCCGGGCGAGGACGAGGACCAGGAACGGCATGGCACAGCTGAAGCGCCGCGGGGGTGACATCAGGCCGAAGGAACGCGACGGCGACGGTACGTTTGCGCCCCCATCGTCGAGGCGAAAGCGGATGACCTGCTCGAGAGGGCCCAGGCGAGCGCGCCCGAGGGACGGACTCTCGAACACGCAGTCGGCGAGCTCGCTTGAGCGGGCGGCGCACGCGATGTCGATCACCGGCATGAACAGGCCCTCATCGGCAGAGAAGCGCGCGCGCGGATGCGCGTCGTCTTCCTGAAGAAGGGAGAGCGCGCGGTTGATCGTGCGCGCTAGCGTCGATCCGGCGGGCAACGTGGCCACAATGATCCTGACCTCGGGCTCGGCGGCGCGGAGCTCGACGACGAACTGGTTGTATGCGGCGTCGATCTCCTCGTCCGAGAGGCCCACGAGCTCGGCGTCCGTATAGCGGGGGAAATGCACGAGCGCCTGCGTTGCCCGCGACTGCCAGACGGATTCGGGCTCGTCCGGGCTCGACCACACGCCGAAGCAGGGGACCTGAACGCCGTGGTGAGATCGAGGGAATGGAGCGCGGGCCAGCGGAGGATCGAAGCGCGGGTGCATCGCGAAGCCGCTCCACAGGGCGATCCTGTCCGGGTCCGCGCCGGACGGCGCGCCCAGGGGCCAGTCCACGCCGAAGAGGCGGCAGCTCTCCCGCTGGAGCGCCTCGGCCGAGCTCTCGGCGAGCGGCCCAGCCCAGGCGGCCCAGTACGCCGGGTCCAGGGTGGTCTCGTCGATCAGGCTCTCGCGCATGGCCTGCGCGAGGGGCGCCGCCGGCTCACCGGTCCCGGCAGGCGCGATCTCGAGGGGAGCCCCTGCCAGCGAGGCGAGCCGCTGCCACGCGATCGCGCTCACGCCGGTCCACACGAGGCTCACGCCCGGCCGGTGCTCGACATCGAGGTGAGGGCAGACGCGCACATGGGCGTGCGGCGCGTCGTGGCGGCAGACGGTGAAGGCGGTGGGCGGCATGGCGACAAGGGGAGTTTAATCGCGAACGCCTGCCTCGCACCGAGCGAGCCCACGCCGCCAGCGCCAGGAAGAAGAACGAGCCCGACGTTCCCGCCTGATCATCTCCCTCCCCCGCACGTCGGCCGCCCCCCGGCGAGGCCGTTCGAGCCATGTAGCTTTCCTGGGCTACCGGACGGTGGGCTCGCGATTGCCGCGATTGCACACGCTCGCGGGACCGTGGGACGATCCAGTCACCATGGGTAAGGTCACCGCCCTCCACATGGACACCATCACCGAGAAATCCGGTCACCAGATGACCGGGTTGGCGGTGAGCGTGTGTCTGACCCCGGCCGCGCCCAGCCCGTTGCCCATCCCCTACCCCACCATGGGCACCGTCGCGGAGGGGATCATCGACCCGTGCATGCGCACGAAGATCGAGGGCGCGAAGATCCTCACCGTCGGCGGCTGCATGAAGGCGTGCCACGGCAACGAGCCTGGCACGCTCAAGGAGGTCGTCAGCCTCAACACCGGCGGGCCTTGCTTCCCGTGGCTCGGCGCGCCGAACGTCATCATCGAGCTCGGCATGGCCGGCATCACCGGCAGCATGGGCCAGATGAACAAGAGCATCACCGTCGGCGCCGGCGCCAGCGCGAGCGGCGCGGGCGGGGGCGGCGGTGGTGGAGGGGGCGGCGGCGGCGGCGCCGGGGGTCCGCCCGGGGGCAGCCCTCAAGGCGGCGGCAACGGCGGCGGAGGCGGCGGCGGGGGCAACAGCGGCGCCGCGCCGCCGAGCCCGCCTGCGCCGCCGGGCGCCGAGGGCCAGGCGGCCGCGGGCCATCCCATCGACGTCGTGACCGGGACGCTGTTCACGATCCCGGCGGCCGACTTCACGCTCACCGGGTTCCTCTGGGTCCAGTGGATCCGCACCTACAGCACCTCGGCGGTGCGCCACCGCTGCGGCCTCGGGTGGGGCTGGTCGCACAGCCTCGCCTGGCGCGCCGAGCGCAACGGCGATCACCTCGTCCTCGTCGACGACCAGCAGCGCCGCACCGAGATGCGGCTGCCCGGGGCCGGTGAAGCGCTGCTCCTCCCCCACAGCCGGAAGGTGCACCTCGACGGGGACGCCATCGTCGTCGACCTCGGCGACGACCTCGTGCGGGTCCTCCGGCCCACCGCGGATCCGCGGGCGTACGCGCTCGCCGAGCTGCGCGACGCCTTCGGCAACAGGGCCACGATCGCGTGGGAGCAGGACGAGGTCGTGGCGATCACCGACTCGGTCGGCCGCCGCGCGGAGGTCTCCCGCGACGGGAACCTGCGCATCTGGTCCGTCGCCGTCGCGGACGAGGGCGGCAAGGAGCACCGCCGGCGCCTCGTGACCTACGAGCTCGACGGGCGCGGAGACCTCGTCCGGGTCATCGACGTGGGCGGCGCGGAGACCCGGTTCAGCTACGACGACGAGCACTACCTGCGCTCGGAGACGCGGGCCGACGGCGTCGTCTTCCATTTCGTGTACCAGGACGCGGGCGGCGAGCGGCGCTGCGTGGAGACCTGGGGCGAGCTGCCCGGCGGCGACCTCCTCGCCGCGCTCGGCGCCCCCGAGGCGCACGTGGCCGGCGGTCCCCGCGGCATCTTCCACACGCGCGTCGTGTACGGGCCCGAGCCTCACCAGACGACGGTGACGGACGCCCTCGGCCACGTGCATCGCTACCAGGGCAACGCGCTGGGCCTCGTCGAGCGCTACGTCGACCCGCGCGGCTACGCCATGCTGTTCACGTACGACGGGGTCGGGCGCCTCATCGCCGTCACCGACGGCGCCGGGACCACACAGCGGCGCCGCCACGATCTCGCCGGACGGCTGATCTCCATCAGCGACGGCGGCGGCACGGTCCGGTACCAGACGGACGAGGAGCAGCAGGGCGTCACCACCATCGCCCCGAACGGCCACCGCTCCACCGAGCGGCGCAGCCGGGGGCGCGTCGTCGAGATCGAGGACGCGCGCGGCAAGACGACGGCCGAGTACGACGCGCGCGGCAAGAACACGAAGATCACGTACCCGAGCGGCCTCGTCGACACGCTCGAGTACGACGCGCACGGCAACCTCGTCCGCTACGCCCAGGGAGAGCGCGTGTGGACCTACGTGTACGATCTCCTGGGCATGCCCGTGCGCATCGAGTCGCCCGGCGGCGCGGTGACGTCGCTCGAATACGACTCCTCGGGCAACATCGTCAGCGCCGTGGGGCCGAGCGGGCAGCGCACCGAGCACGCCTTCGACGGGCTCGGGCTGCGCACGGCGACCTCGTACCCCGGCGGCGGCCGCGCGCACTACCGCTACGTGGCCAGCGCGCTCGTCGAGCAGGTGCTGCCGGACGGCTCGCGCTGGACCATGGGCTACGACGCGCTCCTCCGGCTGAGCTGGATGCAGAACGCCGCGGGCGAGCGGCGCTCGTTCGAGTACGACGCGTCCGGCAACCTCGTCCGCGAGACGACGTTCACCGGGCTCCAGTACCGCTACGAGTACGACGGCGCGGACCGGCTCGTGTCGATCCTCCGCCCCGACGAGTCGATCGTGCGGCTCTCGCGCGACGGCGCGGGCAACGTCGTCGCGCGAGAGTACTCGTCGGGCCTCGTCGAGCGCTTCGAGTACGACGCCCTGGGGCGCGTCGCGCGCGCGACGAACGGCGCCTGCACGACGGAGCTCGCGTACGACGAGCGCGGCGCGATCCTGCGGGACACCCAGACGTGCGGCGGCTTCACGTTCGTCACGAGCTACGACTACGACGAGGGCGGCCAGCTCGTGGCGCGCCGGTACTCGTCCGGCTGGCGCGTGGCGCTGGAGCACGACGCGTACGGGCGGGTCGCCGCGATGGGCGTCGGCCATCCGGACGCCGCCGAGCGCTTCGTCTTCGAGCGCGACGAGCAGGACGGCGAGCGCGCCCGCCGGCGCGACGGCGGCGCCGGCGCCATCCTGACCCGGCGCAACGCCGAGGGCTTCCCGGTGGAGATCCAGGTGGAGGGCGCGTCGGGCGACGTCGTCCGCTCCCGCGCCTACCGCTGGCACCCGGTCGGGGCGCTGGCCGCCGTGATCGACAGCGAGCGCGGCGAGCGCCGCTACGAGCTCGACGCGCACGGGCGGCCCGTGGACGTCCGCGGGCTCGGCGCGACGGAGGCGTTCTCCTACTCGCCGCACGGCACGGCGATCGCGCGGGGTGAAGCGTCGGTCGGCGCCGGCGGGCGGCCGCGCGCGGCGGGCGATCAGGTCCTGACCTGGGACCGGCTCGGCCGGCTCTCGGGCCGGGACGCGCCCGATCCGCGGCGCACGTGGCGGTACGCCTTCGACGAGAGCGATCGGCTGACCGAGGCCGTGCGCGGCGACGGGCTGAAGGTCCAGTACATCTACGACGCGCTCGGCCGCCGCGTGGCCGAGATCGTCGGTCAGGGGAGCACGTGGTTCGGCTGGGACGGCGACAGCATCGTCGAGGAGCGCGCCTCGGGCGGGCAGGTCACGCGCCGTGTCTTCGACGCGTCAGGCCACATGCCGCTGCTCGAGTCGCAGGGCGGCGCGGGCTTCCGCCTCGTGGCGACCGACGCCGCGGGGACGCCGTGGCTCACCCTCGACGCGGCCGGCGAGATCACCGAGCTCGATCTCACCACCTGGGGCGAGGTCGCCCACGAGCGCGGCGAGCCGGGCGCGCTCCGCTTCGCCGGTCAGCGCGCCGACGAGCTCACCGGCCTCCACTACAACCGGTACCGCTACTACGCGCCCGACCTGCGCGTGTTCATCACGCCGGATCCCATCGGCCTCTCGGGCTCGCTGCAGGAGATCGGCTTCGTCCCGAACCCGACGCTCTTCATCGACCCGCTCGGGCTGCTCACGATCATCACGGCCTCGAACGATCCCAAGCTCCACAACGCCTACTATTCGCAGTACGCGGCGAAGTACCCGGGCGCGACGATCCTCAAGCCGAACCAGGTCGTGCCTGGCAGCCTCAAGGGGGAGACCGATGTCGTCGTCGACACCCACGGCTGGCCGGGCGGCGTCGAGTGGGCGGGGAAGAGCATCTCCGGGGCCCAGCTCGCGGACAAGCTGAACGCCGCCGGGTTCAACGGGAAAATGCCCGGAGCGCGCGTGGACGTCGTCACGTGCAACGGCGGGACGAAGCCGAACTTCATGGGCCGCAGCGTCGCCCAGGCGGTCGCGGACCGGACCGGCGCGACCACCTCCGGCGCGACAGCGAAGGGCGTCCCCGGCGTGGCCTCCGCCGGGGCGATGGGCAACGCGGGCGCCTCCGGCCTGGTCAGCGGGATGCCCACCGGCCTCGGGTCTGGCAACGCCCCGGGCAACCTGCACGTCAGCGGCGGCGGACACCTGATCAAGGACATCAAACCGCGCTGGTACACGTTCGGGCAGTGACGGGCGGCCCGCCGCTCAGGGCGCGCCGGCGGTCGCGCCCTCCAGCGCCTCCGGTGCCGCGATCCAGGCGGCGAGCCGCACCTCGTCCTGCGGCGGCGCGCCCAGGACGACGACGAGGAACGGGCCGTCGCACACGAAGTAACGCTCGTACATATCGCCGCGCCCGAGGGTGATCGGCCCGGGCTCGATCGGCGGGAGCGCGTCCCAGCCGAGGCGAAAGCGGACGGCATGGCGGGCGTCGCCGATCCGGCGGCCATCCCCGTCCGCGAGCGGCTTGCCGATAAGCTCCTCCTGGACACGGATCGCGCACAGATCGAGCGGGGGGATCCTCAGCGCACAGTTCCAATCGAAAGGCTTCTGTCCGAACCATCTCCGGAGCCAGCTCCGCGACCTCCGCACCGACGCGACGACCTCCGCGACAGCGCCCCCGAGCGTCTCAGGGCGCGGGCATCGCGCGACAACGACCCGCTCATCGTCCTTGGCGTCGAGCTCGATCACGAAGTCATCGAGGCCGCGGTGACGATGCACCAGGAGCTGCGCCGCGGCCCTCGACCTCGTCACATCGTCGACATCCTTCCAGAGCCCGAAGACAGGCACGACGTGCTCGCCGAAGCGGATGGCCTCAAGCTGGCTGGCGAAGGGCGCTGCGAACGACGGGCGCACGAACGAGAACGCGTACGCCCCGAGGGCGTCCCCGGGCGCGCTCTCCGGCAGAGTGCCCTCGGGGACGGGGCCGAACCGACGCGCGATCTCCTGCTCGATGTCCCGGAGCGCTTCTTCTGCGGGGCCGACGCGCGCGACCGACCACGGCGACCCGGTGGCGCGGGGTACGGTGAACACCTCTCCCGCTCGCTCCTCGAGGGGAAAGTCTGGCGAAAAGATCAGGTTCAGGTCTGGAACGATGGGGGACGATAGCGACGGCACGAGCACGGTCGCGCGGCTCATCGTGGGCATGAGGTCCTCTGGTCCTGGAAGGAGGCGGATAGTATACCGCCCTCCTCCTCCCTCATCGCCGCGCCCGCGACGACCATGGACCGAGCCATGCCGCTGCCCGATTTCCTCCCTGCGCTGCTTCGTCCGGAGCTCGCCGAGCTCCACGCCTACACCCCGGTCGCGGGGCACTTCCCTGTGCGCCTCGACGCCAACGAGAGCCCGCCGCTGCTCTCGGCCGAGGCGCGGGCGGCCCTCGCGCGCGCCGCGGCGCCCGAGGACTGGGGACGCTATCCCGACGCGCGCGCCCTCGATCTCCGCGAGGCCATCGCCGCCCACTGCGGCGCCGAGCCCGACGAGATCGTGGCCGGCGTCGGCTCCGACGAGGTGATCTCGATCGTGCTCACCGCGCTCAGCCGCCCGCGGCAGGGCGCGGACGCGGCGAGCGTCGTCACGGTCAGCCCCACCTTCGTCATGTACAAGCTGAGCGCGCGCGCGCGCGGGATGCGCGTCGTCGAGGTCCCGCTCGACGCCGGCTGGGATCTCGACGTGGCGGGCCTCGCCCGCGCCGTCGATTTCGCGCGCCCCAACGTCGTCTTCATCGCCTCGCCGAACAACCCGACGGGCGCGCTCATGTCGGAGGACCGCCTCGAGGCGGTCGTCGCCGCGGCGAGGGACGCCCTCGTGATCGTCGACGAGGCGTACATCGACTTTGCCCCGCGCGACCAGCTCGCCCTCCTGCGCAAGCACCCGAACGTCGCCGTGCTGCGGACGCTCTCGAAGATCGGCCTCGCGTCGCTGCGGATCGGCTGGCTCATCGGCGCCCGGGAGCTCGTGGCCGAGCTCGACAAGGTCCGCCAGCCCTACAACCTGCCCACTCCGTCGCAGCGCGCGGCCGCCTTCGCCCTGCGGGAGCTCGGCGGCGAGCTCCGCCGCGCCGCCGCCGCCGTGACGGCCGAGCGCGGGCGCGTCGCGGCCGGGCTCGCCGAGCTCGGCCTCTCGGTCGCGCCGAGCCACGCCAATTTCCTCTGGATCGGCACGCGCCGCCCTGCCGGCGAGGTCTTCGAGGCGCTCGCGGCGCGCGGCGTCCTCGTGCGCAGCTTCCACGCGGCGGGCGGGCGCCTCGCGCACCGGCTCCGCATCACCGTCGGCCTGCCGGAGGAGAACGATCGCCTCCTCGCCGAGATCGCCGCGTGCGCGTAGCCGTGCCGCCCTCCGCCGCGCGGCGCGCGCCGCGCGTGGTCCTCGCGACGTTCGCGGAGATCGCGGCGTTGACGGCGTTGACGGCGTTGACGTCCATTGCCGGCTGCGCCGCGCCCCGGGTCGCGCGCTCGATCGATGGCCAGATCATCGAGGGTCGTACCATCGCGGCGCACGCCTATGCGCTGTATGCGATCGGCGCCGAGGCCGAGGCGCGCGGCGATCTCGCGACGGCGCTGGAGGCGTACGAGCTGGCGGAGGACGGAGACCCCGACAGCGCGGACATCTGGACGCGTATCGGGAGCGTGCGCTGCCGGCTCGGGCGCGGGGAGGCCGCGGGGGCCGCCTTCGAGCGCGCCCGCGCGATCGAGCCCGACTACGAGCCGGCCTACCGCGAGCAGGCGCGCTGCGATCTCGCGGCGGGGCGGCTCGAGGCGGCGCTCGGGCGGATCGATCGGGCGATCCTGCTCGATCCGGATCGTGACGACGGCGCCCTGCTCCGGGCCGAGATCCTGCGGCGGCTGGGCCGCACGGACGACGCGCGCCTCGCCTTGCGGGCGCTCGTCGTGCGGCGCCCCTGGTCGACGGAGGCGTGGCGCGCGCTGCGCGCGGCGGCCGTCGAGGCGGGCGATCGCGCGGTGGCCGAGCAGGCTGCGCGGCGCCTGAGGGAGCTGGCTGCGCCGGGGGCAGCCGTCCCGGGGCGGCGGATGCCGTCACGGGGGCAGCTGGCCGAGGTCGACGAGGCGCTCGTGCTGGGCCAGCTGCGCCGCGCCCGCCGCCTGGCGCGCGACGCGGATCTGACGCCCGCCGAGGTCGCGGTGCGCGCGGCCGCGCTGGGCCGCATCGGCGAGGCCCGCGAGCAGGCCGAGCTCGTCTCGGCGGCCGATCCGGCGAGCGCCTCGGCGCTCGTGGCGCTCGCGGTGGCGGCCGATCTGAGCGGCGATCTCGACGCGCTGACCCGGGCCTGCGACGCCCTCGACCTGTCCGCGGCGGCGGGCGGCCCCACCGTGGCCCCCTCGCGGCTCGCCCGCCTCCTCTTTGCCGAGCTGCTCTTCCGTCGCGTCGGCCGCGACGCCGCGCTCACCTGGCTCGGCCCGTCGCTGCCGCCCGCGCTCGGCGCCCCGGATACGCTGTCCCAGGAGGTCGAGCAGCGCGTCCACCGGGAGCTCGCGGGCGGCGCGCGTTGAGCGACACGGGGAGCGCGAGCCCCCGCCGTGTAGCTCAAGGCGCGCGCTTGGTGTGCGGCTTCTCACTGTACTTCTTGAGGTCGAAGTTGAGCTCGAAATCGAGCGTGTTCTCGCCCTCCTTGATCTCGATCTCCCGCTTCACGTCCTGATCGATCGCCGGCAGCAGGGCGGCGGTGAGCACCTTGCCCACGGGGATGCCCTTGATCTCGTACTTGCCGTCGAGCCCGGTCACGTCGTGCGTCGCGAACTTGAGCACGAAGACCTCGGCCTTGAGGAACGGCTTCGGCAGCTTGTCCACGAGGTGGTAGTAGCCTGGCTGCGGCGGGTAGAACTTCACCGGGTCGCCCTGGGGCACGGCGACGAGGACCGCCATGAACGGGGCGCCCTCGAGGTTCGGCATGTACGGCTCCAGGGGATCGAGGTTCGCGACCTCGAGCCGCTGACCATAGGACATGACCACGGTCCGCTTCGAGAACGCGCACCCGTGGATGGTCACCTTCTCCGCCTCCTCGCGCTCCGGCACGTAGCCGCTGTAGTTGACGACGGTGACGAGCGCGTCGGCGACCCCGTTCTGCTGTCCCACGCGGAACAGCCGCCCGTAGGTCGCGGCGGCCTCGCCGCACTTGCCGATCGGAAAGCTGAGCCCTGTATCGGGCGGCGGGTCGCCCTTGATGGTGACGCGTCCTCGCAGCGTCCCCGTGGGCCCGCTGTACGGCGCCTGTCGCTTCGGGTTCATCACCTTCGCGACGTCCTCGGAGGTCAGCGAGATCTCGTGCGCCTCACCCGCCCCGGCCTGCGCGCTCCCCACAGCGCCGGCGCTCGCGCTCCCCGCGGCCGCCGGCGCAGCGCTCGCGCTCCCCGCCGCGGCCCCTGCGGCCACCGGCGCCGCGCTCCCCGCCGGTGTCGCGCTCCCCGCGGTCGCGCCGCTGCTCGCGTTCCCTCCCTGACACCCGAGCGCTCCGAGCAGCGCGACGCACGCCGCTCGCATCCTTCCATCCCCCGCACTTCTCTGCAGCTTCTCGCCGGTTCGCATCGGCGCCGACTCTAGCAACTCGCGCGCCCCGCGCAGCACCGTGGTTTCGCTACCGAACGAAGCCCGAGCGCCACGACCGCCGGTACCCCGTTGCCATACGAGTTGGCAGCGCTCTTCTCAGCGCCAGCACCCGCGTTGCCGAGCGGGGGTTCACCCGCACAGGAGACGGGCCCAGATCGGCGTTTTCGGCGCACAGGCGCACTCCGGTGCGCCGAGCACCGAAAACGTCGAGGTGGGCCCGTCTCCGAAGCGGGTGGGCCCCCGCTCTAGCGGGAGGCGAGGACCGCGCGGACGGCGATCCCGAGCGAGGTCGTCGGCCAGATGCCGAGGACCATCACGAGCACCGCGGACACCACCAGGGCCGCGTTGACGTAGCCCGAGCGCATCGGCCGCGCGATCGGAGCGCCGGGGGCCGGCTCGCGCATGTACATGTACACGAGCACCCGCAGGTAATAGTAGGCCGACAGCACGCTGTTGAGGAGCAGCGCCACGGACAGCGTGTACAGCTCCGCGCCCATCGCCGCCTTGACGATGTAGAGCTTGCCGAAGAAGCCCGCGGTCGGCGGCACGCCGGCCAGCGACAGCAGGAAGAGCGAGAACGCGAGCGCCGCCACCGGGTGCCGCTTGCCGATGCCGGCGAGGTCCTCGTAGCTCACCGCCTCGGCCCCACGGCTGCCGCAGAGGATGAGCGTGCCGAAGGCGCCGACCGTCGAGACCGTGTAGACGAGCAGGTAGAACATCACGCTCGCCTGCGCGTCCTCGCTCGCCCGCACCGTCGCCGCCACGCCCACGAGCAGGTACCCGGCGTGCGCGATGCTCGAGTACGCGAGCATCCGCTTCACCGACTCCTGCCGGCCCGCGATGAGGTTCGCGACCGTCATCGTGAGCAGCGCCATCACCGCCACGGCCGGCGGCCAGCCCGCGGCCCACGACGAGAGCGCCGGGCCACCGAACGCCCCGAGCAGCACCCGCAGGAGCGTCGCGAACGCCGCGCCCTTCACCGCCACCGCCATGAACGTCGTGGCCGGCGTCGGCGCGCCCTCGTACGCGTCCGGCGTCCACATGTGGAACGGCACCGCGCTCACCTTGAACGCGAGCCCGACGAGCACCAGAGCCGCACCGATGAGCAGCAGCGCCGGGTTCGGCGCCGCCGCCCCCTTCGCGCCCGCGATGACCTCGCCGATCCCCGCGAGGTCGGTGTGCCCCGTCGCCCCGTAGATCAGCGCGCCGCCGTACAGCAGCAGCGCCGCCGCGAACGAGCCGAGCAGGAAGTACTTGATCGCCGCCTCGGTGCTCCGCGGCGACGTCCGGCGGAACCCGGTCAGCGCGTACGCCCCGAGCGACATCGTCTCCAGGCCGAGGAAGAGCGTCAGCAGATCCCCCGCGCCGGCGAGGATGATCGCCCCGACCGTCGAGAAGGTCAGCAGCGGGTAGAACTCCCCGCGATCGAGCCGGTGCTCCGGGAGGTACCCCCCGGCGAGCAGCGCCGCCAGCGCGCCGCCCAGGCAGAGCACGAAGGAGAAGAACAGCGTGAACCGGTCCATGACCAGGTACGGGGCGAGCGAGTCGAACCCCTCCAGCGTCTCGGGGCCGACGAACCCGACCGCGCCCGAGAACACCGCCCCGGCGAGGAGCGTGATCGCGGTCCCGAGCGCCATGTCGGACGAGGGGCCGGAGCGGCGTTCGTGCGACTCCTCGCGGCGGTGCGAGAACGCCTCCGCGAGCATCAGCAGCGCGCCGCCGAGCGAGATGACGATGAGCGGCGATACCGCGATGTACGGTCCGAGGATCATCGCGCCGCCTCCCCCGCGCGCGCCGCGAGCGCGCCGCCCGCCGCCCGATCGCGCCGAGCCTGCTCGTCTTCACCCGCCCCCGCCGCGCCCTCGCCGGATCCCGGCGAGGGCGCCCCCTTCAGGAAGGCGGGGGAGAACGTGTCCTCGGGCAGCAGCTTCGCGTTCCGTTCGTCCGCGAAGAGGATCGCCTGCCCGGAGACGACCTTGAACTGGTTGTAAGTGGACAGGACCGACTCCTTCATCCGATCGAGGAAGATCGCAGGGAACAGGCCGATCACGAAGATCATGAGGACCAGGGGCGCGAGCGCGAGGGCCTCGCGGGGCGTCACGTCGGGCAGGTGCTTGTTCTTCGGGTTCGTGAGCGGCCCGAAGAACATCTTCTGCACCACGCTCAGCATGTAGACGGCGGCGAGGATGACGCCCGCCGCGGCGCCGATCGTGTGGATCCCGCTGAACGTCCCGAGGCGCTCGGAGGCGTAGGTCCCCATGATGATCATGAACTCGCCGATGAACCCGTTCGTGCCAGGCACGCCGACGGAGGCGAACGTCACGATCAGGAAGAGCGTCGCGTAGACCGGCATCACCTTGGCCAGGCCGCCGAACTCCGCGACCTCACGGGTGTGCCGGCGGTCGTAGATCACGCCGACGAGGAGGAAGAGCGCGCCGGTGGAGACGCCGTGGTTCACCATCTGGATCACCGCGCCCTGGATCCCGCTCGGCGTGACGCCGAAGAGCCCGAGCATCACGTAGCCCAGGTGGGCGACCGACGAGTACGCCACGAGGCGCTTCACGTCGGACTGCTTCCAGGCGACGAGCGCGCCGTAGATCACCCCGCCGAGGATCGCGATGCCGGCCAGGTTGGCCGCGAGGCTGGAGGCCGGCCCGGGGAAGAGGCCCATCGAGAAGCGCAGGTACGCGTACGTCCCGATCTTCAGCATCACCGCGGCCAGGATCACCGAGCCGCCGGTCGGCGCCTGCACGTGGGCGTCCGGCAGCCACGTGTGCACCGGCCACATCGGCACCTTGATGAAGAACGCGATCGAGAACGCCCAGAAGCAGAGCATCTGCGCGCCCCGGGGCAGCACCACGCGCGACAGCGCGAGGTAATCGAACGTGTAGGCGCCCGTGAGCTTCTGGTTCGCCCACACGAGGTACACGATGCCCGCGAGCATCAGCATCGAGCCCGCCATCGTGTAGACGAAGAGCTTGAGCGCCGCCTTGATCTTCTCGACGCCGCCCCAGATGCCGATCATCACGAACATCGGCACCAGCATCAGCTCCCAGAAGACGAAGAACAGGAACAGGTCGAGCGCGACGAACGCGCCGAGCATCGCCCCCTGCAGGAACAGGAGGCAGAAGCAGAGCTCCTTGATCCGGCTCTTGATCGAGCCGAACGACGCGTACGCCGCGATGGGCGCGATGAACGTCGTCAGCAGGACGAGCCAGAGGCTGATGCCGTCGATCGCGACGTGCCACCGGATGCCCAGCGACGGGATCCACTCCTTGATCGACTGGAAGTGCCAGCCCACGGTCATCGGCACGGTGAGCAGCCACAGCGACGCGAGGAAGCCCGCGCCGAGCACGGCCAGCGTGAAGCCCCGGAGCAGCGAGAGCAGCTGCCGCGGCACGAACAGCACCGCGACGGCGCCCACGAAGGGCAGCCCGATGAGCACGTTGAGCAGCGACGACCACTCGTCTGTCGCTCCCGCCGCTCCCGCCGCCTCCGCCGCGGCGCCGGACGGCCAGAGCCACTGCACGAAGAGCACCGTGAGCGCGGCGATGAGCCCGAGGCCGGCCCGCTGCCACGAGGTGTACCCCGCGGCGGCGTGGGCCTCGCCGTGCCCGTCGCCGTGGTGGTCGTCACCGTGGTCGCCGTGGTGATCGTCGCCGGCGTGGGCGCCGTCGGCGCCCTGCCCGTCGCCCGGCGGGAGGATCGCTCCCACGACGCCGGCAGCGAGCGCCGGCCAGTACTGCGTTACGAGGTCGAGCGCGCTCATTGCAGGCCTCTCGGCTGGATCAGGTCATGGATCTGCTCCGCCGGGGTCGCCCCCGGGGGCAGCGCGGGCACGTCCGAGCCCAGCATGGTGGTCGGGCCCGCGGGGGTCTTGCGGCTCGCCGGCCTGGAGAACGAGAAGGTCTCGGTCGCCTCGCGGTCGAACGCGTTGCGCACGCGGAGGACGACGTCCTTGGTCTCGCCGGGATCGAGCTTCACCGTGACGTCGGGCGCCTCGGAGAAGTCGCGCGCCGGCAGGCCGGGCGCCTCCCAGCGGTACCGGTAGCCGAGCCCCGGCGCCGCCGAGAGCCTCACCTCGCCGGACCGGCGCAGCTCCGCGTCGTCGACGTTCGCGTCCGCGTGCGGCTTGACGAGGAACCAGCCGACGCCGGCGAGGCCGACGACCATCGACGCGGCGTAGACCTGCACGCGGCCCGTCTGGAGCGCGCGCAGCACCGTGCCGAAGAACCCGACAAGCGCCGCGGAGAGCTTCGCGATGATGCCGTCGATGATCCACTTGTCGGCCATCGTGAAGATGTCGGCGATCGCGTCGACCATGCCCACCACCGTGGCGTTGTAGAGCTCGTCGATCCGCCACTTGTCGTAGATGAGCCGGTAGAGCCCCGGGAAGCTCTCGGCGAAGCGCCGCTCGGGCTCGCCGCGCTTGTTCCAGTACACGAGCATCGCCAGGAAGATGCCGGTGAAGCACGCCGCGACGCCGGGCAGCATCATCGGGAAGAGCAGCCCCTCCACCCCCTCGCGCGCCTTCACCGCCCGCTCCGTCAGCGAGAAGACCGGCTCGAGCAGGTGCGCGAGCGGCGCGAACGCGTGGTTGTGGGTGAGGTGCACGAGCGGCTCCGCCATGAGGAAGCCGGCGAAGACCGACAGCGCCCCGAGCACGATCAGCGGGATCGTCATCGGCAGCGGCGACTCGTGCGGCTCCGGGCCCTCGAGCTTCTCGCCGTGCGCGTGGTCGTGGTGGTCGTCGTGGTGGCCGTGCGGGTGCGGGTCCTTCCAGCCGCGCACGATCGTCCAGCCGCGGAACTCTCCGTGGAACGTCTGGAAGTACGCGCGGAACATGTAGAACGCGGTCATCGTCGCGGCGAGGATGCCGACCCAGTAGATCGCCGGGCCGAGCCACTCGGGCCACTGCCACACCGGCTGCCCGCGCGTCGACACCGACTCGATCCGGCTGGAGAAGGCGCGCCACAGGATCTCGTCCTTCGACCAGAACCCGGCGAACCCGGGGAAGCCCGCGATCGAGAGGCACGCGAAGAGGAAGGTCCAGCGCGTCAGCGGCATGTGGTTCTTGAGGCCGCCCATGTTGCGCATGTCCTGGGACTGGTCGGTGTCGTGGATGCGGGCGTGCATCGCGTGGATCACCGAGCCGGCGCCGAGGAAGAGGCAGGCCTTGAAGAAGGCGTGCGTGAGCACGTGGAAGAAGCCGGCGGCGAACGCGCCGACGCCCACGCCGATGAACATGAACCCGAGCTGGCTCACCGTGGAGTAGGCGAGCACCTTCTTCAGGTCGTTCTGGAAGAGCCCGATCGAGGCCGCGAACAGCGCCGTGGCCACGCCGGTCACCGCGACGACCGCCATCGCGAACGGCGACAGCACGAACACCGCCGAGAGCCGGGCCACGAGGTAGACGCCCGCGGTCACCATCGTCGCGGCGTGGATCAGGGCGGAGACCGGCGTCGGGCCGGCCATCGCGTCGGGCAGCCAGACGTAGAGCGGGATCTGCGCGCTCTTGCCGGCGCAGCCGAGGAACAGCGCGAGCGCGGTCAGCGTCCCCGCGTACACGAGCACCGGCTGCGACGGGATGAGGAAGCTCAGGAAGCCGGGCACGGTGTCGGCCGACATGTTGCCGATCGGCCAGATCTTCACCGCGGCGAGCAGGTTGCCCGCGTTCGCCGCGATGCCGTCGAAGTTCAGCGTGCCCGTGTAGTAGGCGAGCATCGCCATCGCCACGAGGAGGCCGAAGTCGCCGATGCGGTTCACGACGAACGCCTTCTTGCCTGCGCTCGCGTTCTTGTCGTCCTTGAACCAGAACCCGATCAGCAGGTAGCTGCACATGCCGACGCCCTCCCATCCCACGAAGAGGACGGCGAGGTTGTCGCCCATGATCAGCACGAGCATCGAGAAGATGAACAGGTTCAGGTACGCGAAGAACCGGTAGTACCCCGGGTCCTCGCGCATGTACGCGGACGAGTAGAGGTGGATGAGGAAGCCGACGCCGGTGATGACGAGGATCATCGTCCCGCTCAGGCCGTCGACGCTGAAGGCGACGTCGATCGGGATCGACTGGCCCATCCGGCCGGTGATCGAGAACCAGCGCCAGGCCGTCCAGGTGAGCTTGCCGCCCTCGTGGGGCAGCATCAGGAACGTCGTGACGGCCGCCAGGAAGGCGCCGCCGAGCGCGGCGAGCGCCATCAGCCGGACCGCGTCCTTGCCGAGGCGCTTGCCGAAGAGGCCGTTCACGAACGCGCCGAGCGCCGGCAGGCCGAGCACGACCGCGAGCAGCGCGAACTCGGACGCGGGGAATAAGACTCTCAGGGCTTCCACGCTAACTCCTCAGGAGATCGGCGTCGTCCGAGCGCATCGTCTTCCGGATGCGGTAGAACGCGAGCACGATCGCGAGACCGACTGCGGCTTCCGCCGCCGCGATGGCGATGACGAAGAAGGTGAAGATCTGCCCGGCGTGATCGTGCGGGTGCACCCGGTTGTACGCGACGAGCGTGAGGTTCACGGCGTTGAGCATCAGCTCGATGCTCATCAGGAGGACGATGAGGTTCCTGCGCAGCAGGAAACCCATCGACCCGATCAGGAACAGCACCGCCGCGACGACGAGGTAGTACTCGATGGGGACGGAGATCATCAGTGCGGCTCCTTCGCCGACAGGGTGGCGTGTCCCGCGAGGGCGCCCGGCTGCGCGGCCCCCTGCTCGCCCGGCTCGGGCGACGCGGTGTCCGGGCCCTCGCCGGCGGGCAGCAGCGTCGGGTCGACCTGCTTGCCGCGGGCGACGGCGACGGCGCCGATCACGGCGACGAGGAGCAGCGCGCCCGAGAGCTCGAACGGCACGATCCCCTTCGTGAACAGCTCGTGCCCGAGCGCCTCGATGGTCCCGAGCGACTCGGGGGCGGCCGGGACGGCCACGACCCCCGGCTTCGACGCGCTCGCGACCAGGGCGAGCGCGCCGATGCTGCTCGCCCCGAGGACGCCGGCGCCCACGTAGCGCGGCACCGCGGTGCGGGCGTCGCGCGGCGACGTCGCCGACGGGCCGAGGAGCATGATCACGAAGAGGAAGAGGATGACGACCGCGCCCGCGTACACGAGGATCTGGATCGCGGCGAGGAACTCCGCCGAGAGCATCAGGTAGAGCCCCGCGATGCCGACGATCGACGTGAGCAGGCCCATCGCGCCGCGGATCGGGTTCCTGGCCGCGACCGTGGCCAGGCCGCCGAGCAGGACGAGCAGCGACGCCAGCCCGAAGAAGGCGAACTCGAAGATTTTCACGGCGTGAGCACCCCTGTCGACGAGCGGCCCTTGGTCTGGATGTACGCCTCGAACTCCTTGCGGAACTTCCGGAGGAAGCCGAGCGCGGGCATCGCCGTGCCCTCGCCGAAGGCGCAGATGGTGTTGCCCATGATGTTGTCGGCGATCTCGTGCAGCCGATCGAGCTCCTCGATCGTCCCCTCGCCGTGCACGATGCGATCGAGGATCCGGTGGATCCAGGCGCTGCCCTCGCGGCACGGCGTGCACTGGCCGCACGACTCGTGGCGGTAGAAGCGCATCAGGTTGTGCATCGCGAGGACGGGGCACGCCTTGTCGCTGAGCACGATGGCGCAGCAGGTCCCGAGCATCGTCCCGAGCGCGCGGAACGTGTCCACGCCGAGCGGCACGTCGAGCACGCTCTGGCCGTGCCACGGGTGGAGCGGCGACTTGTCGCTCGGCGCGTTGACGACCTCGTCGGCGCGCAGGATCGGGCACGACGAGCCGCCCGGGATGACCCCGAGGAGCTTGCCGTGCTTCACGCCGCCGCCGTACTCGTAGATGAGGTCGCGGAGCGTGACCCCGACGGCCGCCTCGAAGATCCCGGGGTTGTTCACGTGGCCGCTCACGCCGAAGAGCCGGCAGCCGCCGTCCTTCAGGTGGTGCAGCGAGGAGAGCTTCGAGAAGTTCTCCCCCCCGAGCTCGAGCGCCGTGGGCACGGCCGCGATCGTCTCCAGGTTGTTCACGGTCGTCGGCATCCCGAACGCGCCGAACTGGGCGGGGAACGGCGGCTTGAGCCGCGGCTCGCCGCGCTTGCCCTCGAGCGAGTTGAGCAGCGACGTCTCCTCGCCGCAGATGTACGCGCCGGCGCCGGTGTGGACGTAGACCTCGACGGGGTAGTCGATCCCGAACGGGCGCTTGCCGAGGTAGCCCTTCGCGCGCGCCTCCTCGATGGCCCCCCAGAGCCGCGCCTTCGAGAGGTGCAGCTCGTCGCGCACGTAGATGTACGCGGCGTGGGCGCCGATCCCGAAGCACCCGATGATGCACCCCTCGACGACGGCGTGAGGGTTCTTCTCCATCAGGGTGCGGTCCTTGAAGGTGCCGGGCTCGCCCTCGTCCGCGTTGATGACGAGGTAGTGCGGCCGCTCGGGCTTCGGGGGCCACGGCATGAAGCTCCACTTCACGCCCATCGCGAAGCCGGCGCCGCCGCGGCCGCGGATGTTCGCCGCCTTCATCTCCTCGACGAGCGCCTCGCGCGTCATCCCGAGGGCGCGCTTCGCCTGCTGGTAGCCGCCGCCCTTCTCGTAGACGGACAGCTTGTGGCCGTCGGGCGTGTCGTAGTTCTTGGTCAGATAGCGCGTCAGCCGGAGCATCTCGTCACCTCGTCAACCGATCGAGGATCGCGTCCACCTTCTCGAGCGTGAGGCCCTCGTGGTAGTCGCGATCGACCTGCATCATCGGGGCGGTGCCGCACGAGGCGAGGCACTCTGCTGTGCGCAGCGTGATCTTCCCGTCCTTCGTGGTCTCGCCGGCGTGGATCCCGAGCCGCTTCTCGCAGTGGTGGAGCACCTGGTCCGCGCCGTTCAGCGCGCAGCTCAGCGTCCGGCAGACCCAGACCTGGTGCTTGCCGACGGGCTCCTTGTTGAAGAGCGTGTAGAAGGTCGCGACCCCCTGGACGTGCGCCGCCGAGAGGCCGAGCTGCTCGGCGACCCAGCGGAGCACCCGCTCGGAGACCCACCCCTCCTGTTCCTGGCAGAGGTGGAGCGCGGGGATGCACGCGGCCTGGCGGTTCGGGTAGCGCGCGAGGATCTTCTCGAACTCGGTTCGCCGCTCGGCGGTCAGAGCAAATTGTTCGGTCATGTCGGCTGTTGGCACGGTCCGCTGGCTCCCTGGGCGCGCCGCGCTCGCGGCGTGCCCGCTTCCACATGCAGTCGGGACCCCGCAACGCGGGCCCCTGTCAGCGAGGGTCCGCCCGGCAGACCGGGCGCACCCTCGTGCGCCTCCGATCTGGAGGCGCCTGCCGGAGGCGGACAGCCCCGCGCACCGGCGGCCGGGCATTCGGTTGTCCGTCGTACGGAGCCGTCCCGAGGCGCGGGCACGCTAGTGAGCGACGGTGGTCACTGTCAAGGCGCGCCGGGGGGAAACATAAAGCGGACCACACAAAGCCTGCCGCTGCCCAGAAACCGGACGGCTCCCCGCGAGGTGCCCGTGCTCGTAGACGTCGACGTAGACGCGGCCCCCCGCCACGACCCGCCCCCGCCCCTGCCTGGAGCACGTGGCCACGCGGTACTCCCTGGGTTTTCTGACGAAGACCGCGTAGCCTGCCGAGAAGTCCGCAGCGTTCTTCGTCTTTCACTTGAGAACCGGAACGCGCTTCAACTACCCTCGGCGCCGATTATGACGCGCAGGGGCGCGGACATCCGTAGCAGCGAATCCCCCGCCGGAGGTGGTGCGTGTTCTGTCCGAATTGTGGGACGCAAAACTCGGAAACGGCGTCCACGTGCACGAAGTGCGGCTACAACCTGAAGAGCGCAGCCGCGCCGAAGTTCAAAGGCACCATGCTGATGAGTCAGCCGTCCTCCGGGGCGGGCGCGGCGGGTCCGCGCGCGCCGGGGGCGCCTCCGCCTCCGGCGCCTCCTGCCGGAGCGCCGCCGGGCATGGCCGCGATCCCGAGCCCACCGCAGGGCCTCGCCGGCACGGTGGTCGGCGTCCCGCCGGCGGGGCTCGGCGCTTCGGCGGGGCCTCCCCCTGCCCCGCCGCCTCCCGGGATGGGCTACGGCTCGCCGTCCCCCGGCGGGCAGCAGCCGTCTGGCCCGGCCTTCGGCGGCGCGGCCGCGAGCCCGTCCGGCGGCTATGCGCCGTTCGGCCAGCAGCCCCAGGGCGTGAACCCGCTCGGCGGCACCATGGCGATCGACCAGATGCCCGGGTACGGCGCCCCGGGCCAGCCGCCCGGCGGCATGGGCGGGGCCGCGGGCGCGCCGCCCGGCGCGTTTCCTCCGCCCGGCGGCTACGGCCAGCCTCCTCAGGGCGGCTACGGCCAGCCCCCTCAGGGCGGCCCGGGCGGGAATCCTTTCGGGCCGCCCCCGGGTCAGGACCCGATGGGCGGCCCCGGCGGCGCGCCTCCCGGCTACGGGCAGCCGCCCGGTTACGGGCAGCCGCCTGGTTACGGGCAGCCGCCCGGCTACGGGCAGCCTCCTGGCGGCGCGTCTCCCGGTTACGGGCAGCCTCCGCAGCACGGCGCCAGCGGGTACGGGCCGCCTCCGGGCCAGGACCCGATGGGCGGCGGCTACGGCAGCCCCCCGGGCGGCAGCTACGGCAGCCCTCCGGGCGGCGGCTACGGCGGGTCGCCCGGCGGCAGCTACGGCAGCCCTCCGGGCGGCGGCTACGGCGGGTCGCCCGGCGGCAGCTACGGCAGCCCTCCGGGCGTGAGCGATCCCGGCTACGGCGGGTCGCCCGGCGGCGCCCAGATGTCGGCGCCCGGCCAGTTCGGCCAGGCGGCCAGCAACCTGGGCGTGTACGGCGGCGGCGGCTCGATGGCCCCGGGCGCGAAGGGTGAGATCCGCAATCCGGTCACGGTGTGCGTGATCGGGATGGTCTGCTTCCTCTACGCCCTCTGGCAGATGTGGGCGATGCTGAACGAGCTCCAGCAGGCGACGAAGGACCCCGAGTTCAAGCCCTGGTACCTCTTCGTCCCGTTCCTCAACTACTACTTCCTCTGGGTGAAGGTGCCGGAGCAGGTGACCCGGGCCAAGCAGATGGCCGGCTCGCGCAACCAGCAGGCCGAGGGCATCGTGCTCTACGTCTTCCTCCCGCTCTACGCCCTCGCGAAGGACCTCAACGAGGTCTGGGACCCGAACGCCGCCTGACCCGCGCCGCGGTCCTCCGCCGTGTCGCCGTCCAGCTCGACCGAAGCCCGTTCGCCCGCTCCGTCGGCCCTGTCCCGATGGAGCGCGGCGCACGTGCGCGGCCGCGCGGCGCGACTCGGCACCGTGGCGGCGGTGCTCGGGCTCCTCGTCGCGTGCGGCGCCCCGCTCTGCCCGTTCGCGATCGTCACCCGCCACCCCTGCCCCGGCTGCGGGCTCACGCGCGCGACGCTCGCCCTCGCGCAGGGCCACCTGGCCGACGCGCTGCGCCTCCACCCGCTCTCCCCGGTCATGGCGCCGCTCGTGATCGCCGCGCTCGCGTACAACGCGGCGATCTACGTGAAGGACGGCCGCATCGCGGCCGCCGAGGGGGTGCAGGGCGCGTGGGTCACGCGGCTCGGCATCGCGCTGGCGGTCCTGATGCTCGCCGTCTGGATCGCGCGCTTCCTCGGCGCGTTCGGCGGCCCCGTCCCGGTCTAGAGCGTCGCCCCCTGCAGCACAGAGCGACGGTCACCCGCACAGGAGACGGGTCCAGATCGGCGTTTTCGGCGCGGAAGCGCACTCCAGTGCGCTGAGCACCGAAAACGTCGAGATGGGCCCGTATCCGAAGCGGATCAACAGCCGCGGACGCGGAGCGCTTCGCCGCGGCGCCGCGACACGGGGCGCAGGGCACGCACGGCGTGGGCGCCGCGCCGGGGCCAGCCGCGCTCCGAGCGCGCGAGCGGGGCGCCCGCGGGCACGCCGACGCGCAGCAGCACCTCGTAAGCGCGCTCCAGATCGCTGCCGATCACGTCGAGCTGCTCGTCCGTCAGGCCCCGCTTCGCCTTGGGGAACAGGATGTCCTCCTCCTCGTCGGCGTGGTGGGCGAAAATGTCCCGCAGCAGCCGCAGGCGCGCCTCGAAGCGCACATCGGTCACGCGCGTGCGCAGCAGGTTGTCCGCCGCGAAGCGCGCGAGGCCGTGCTTCTCGTACGCGTCGTGGAGCGGCTTCCTGTCGCCGGCCATCCGCTCGGCACACACCGGGTAGAGGTACGTCTCCTCGATGCGTACGTGCGCGTCGATCATCCGGGAGAGCTGCGCGACCATCGCCGTCCGGAGGCCCGGGCTGGGCTCGGCGGCGATGCGCGCCATCAGGGCGCTGACTTCGAGATGCTGCTGCTCCAAGAGATCGAGTGCGTCCATGGGGTTCCCCTCGCGTGAAGCTCACCGCCCCGCGCCGCCGCGCTTGAGCAGCGCGTGCACAGCCCCGGATCGCGGTGCCGGGCGGCGCGGTGCAGGCGGCACCGTCGTGGCAAGGAGCGGGCCGGCGCCGGGGCGCGCGGAGCGCTGCCTTGGCTACACCGGCACGCCGGAGAGGGCGTCGCGCATCGCCGAGGCGCTGGGGAAGCGGCGGTCGGGGTGCTTGGACAGGGCCCGCGAGAGCACCTCGTCGAGCACGCGCGGGACATCACGGCGCTCCCGCCGGAGGGGCACGGGCGCGGACCGCACGATCGCGACGAGCACGTCGAGATCGCCCCGGCCCCGGAAGGGGAGCTTGCCCGAGAGGGCGTAGTAGATGAGCAGCGCGGCCGCGAACAGGTCGCTCCGCTCGGTGATCGCGCGGCTCCGCATCGCCTGCTCCGGCGACATGAAGAGCAGCGTGCCGACGAGCGACCCGGGGCTGTCCGGCGTCACGCCGTCGCCCGTGTCGACGCCGGGCTCGTGCGCGAAGCCGAGATCGATGAGCTTGACCGTCGTCGCGCCCTCCCCTGCCCCGGCGCCCCGCGCCCCGGGGACGAGCAGGATGTTGCCGGGCTGGAGGTCGCGGTGGACGACCTTCGCCGCGTGCATCGCCGCGAGGCCGGCGAGGATCTGGTCCGCGAGGGCGAGCGCGCGGCCGATCGGCAAGGGGCCGCGCTGCCGGACCTCCTCGCTCAGCGTCACGCCGTCGAAGAGCGGCATCACGAAGAACGGCCGCCCGTCCTCGAGGCGCCCCTCGCCGAGCACGGGGCAGACGTTCGGGTGGTCGATGCGGCGGGCGAGCCGCACCTCGCGGGCGAACCGGCTCTCGATCCCGGCGTCCCCCGCGTGCACGCGCCGGAGCGCCTTGAGGGCGACCGGCTCCCCCGTCGCGGCGCGGCGGGCCGCGTACACAGCGCCCATCCCCCCCTCGGCGATGAGCCGCTCGATGTGCAGTCCGTGCTCTGTACGACCGACGAGCGGGTCGACGGCCAGCCGCCCACACGCCGGGGCCCCCGTGGTGATCCCGCCTACCGCCCCGGCGCCACGCCCCGGCGGGAGCCCCTTCGGCGCCCCCCGCTCGCGGCCCGCGTGGCGGACGATCCCGGAACGAGGCGGCAGCCGTCGCTCCTCGGCTGGAGCGCGGCCCGGGTCGGCAGGGTCAGGCAGCGCCTCAGCGATCACGGACCTCTCCCTGGCCAAACCGGAGGAGCAACGCAGTTGGGAGCCAGGATCCACGTAGAGAACCTCGTCAGAAATTACCTGACGAGTGTCCATGGACCAGGCCCGCCAAGCAAGCGGATTGGGTGCCGAAACGACCAACGACGTGTGGGTGCACCTCCGGCTTATGTCCCGTTTCTACTCAGTTTTTGCCCGGACGAAGCGAACCGCCCAAGGCGTTTCCGGACGGTCGGGAAAATCCTGAAAGAAATTGCGTCCCGATCCCCGTTACCTTCGCGGCGCACTCCTCACTACATGCCGGGGGCGACGACGTGGCGAAGCGTCTTGATCTCATTCTCGTGATCGACGTGGAAGCGACCTGCTGGGACGGCGACCCGCCGCCGGGCGAGGAGAACGAGATCATCGAGATCGGCGTGTGCCCGCTGGAGGTCGCCTCGTGCCGGCGCCGGGAGCGGCGCTCGATCCTGGTGCGCCCGGAGCGCTCGCGCGTGAGCCCGTTCTGTACGGCGCTCACGACGCTGACGCAGGCGGATGTCGACGCGGGCGTGTCGTTCAGGGAGGCGTGCGCGACGCTCCGGAGCGAGCTCAAGGCGCAGGATCGCCTCTGGGCGAGCTACGGCGACTACGACCGGCGCATGTTCGAGCGGCAGTGCCAGTCGCGCGGCGTGCCGCTCCCGTTCGGGCCGAGCCACCTCAACGTGAAGAGCCTCTTCGCGGTGACGCACGCGCTGTCGCGGGAGGTGGGGATGGCCGAGGCCCTGGAGCGCGCCGGCCTGCCGCTCGCGGGCACGCACCACCGGGGCATCGACGACGCCCACAACATCGCGGGCCTGCTCGCGCACCTCCTGCTGGCCGCGCGGCGGTGACGCCGGCGGCGCCGGCGACGCCGGGCGCTCAGGCGATCGGCGCCGCCTCGATGGCCACGGGCTGCGCCCCTGCGGCGTCCCGGGACGGTGGCTCGCCGGCGGCGGCGCCTCCGGACGACGTCGTTCGCGCGTCGTCTCCCGCGGCGGTCGCCCCGGCCGCGGCGGGCGGCACGGTCGCCGCGGCGAGGAGGTAAGCGAGGCCCGCGCCGAGCAGCAGGGCGCTGTAGCCGAGGTTCAGCGCGCACAGGGCGCCGAGGGCCATCGCGGTCGCGCCCGCGAACGCGCAGAGCGCCCAGCACCACGGCAGCAGCGCCGACGAGACCGAGTCCACGATCTTGACCCCGAGCGGCGCCAGCGAGCCCGCGAGCACGCCGAACGGCACGAGGATCGCGATGGCGAGGATCGCGCGCGGGAAGGCCCCGAGCCCGAGGCCCCACCGCGCGAGCGGCACGAGGCCCACCGCCGAGAGCGCCGCGGCCACGGCGAGCGCCTCCGCCACCCTCGCGGAGACCGCCGTCGCGTCGCCCGGGGCCACCCGGGCCGTCAGGTAGCCGCCCACGCCGGCCGAGACAAGGAGGATCACGAGCACGGCCGGGAGCTCGTGCGCGGGCAGGTCGAGCAGGAGGAGACCGTGCCGGAACACGGCGAGCTCGACGAGCGCGAACCCCGCGCCGATCGCGGCGAAGAACGCGAGCGCTCGGGCGGGCGGCGCCGACGACGCGGTCGACGCGGGCGCGTCCTGCGGCGCGAGGTGCCCGCGCCGACGGCGCGCGGCGAGCGCCGGGAGCAGCACGCCGAGCGCGGAGAGGACCGCGCCGACGGCGAGCAGCAGCGCGAGCGCGAAGAGGGCGGTGTGCCCGGCGCGGAGGGCCCCGACGTCGCCGAGCACCGCGGGCAGGCGGCGCGCCGGGACGGTGTACGCGAAGAACGGCCTGTCGTCGGTGGGCGGCGTCAGATCGGCCTCCGTGGCCGCGCCGTCGGCGACGCGCGCGGCCGCCGCGGGCGCGGCCGCCGCGACGAGCAGGCTGCGGACCGGGGTCGCGGGGCGGTCGGGGGCGAGGACCTCCGAGAACCTGTGCTTGCGGCAGTGGCGGCGGAGCGCGTCGACGTCCTCGCGCGCGAGCGGCGTGCGCCGGGCGAGCAGCGCGGTCTTCTGCGCGGCGCTGCACGCGAAGAGGTGGTCCTTCGGCGCGGCCACGCCCGCGCGGCGCAGCGCCGCGGTCACGAGCGAGAGCAGCCGATCGAAGTCCGCGTCCGCGCGGGCAAGGACGAGCGTGCCTTCGGGCAGGAGGCGCGAAAGGAAGTCCCCGACGCCCTCCAGCGTGTGGAGCCGGCTCTCCGAGAGCGCGAGCGCGCCGGTCGTCGATGCTTCGACCGTGTCGGCCGACGGGATCACGATGTTCCTGAAGAGCAGCGGCGTGCGCCTGGCGAAGCTCCGCCCGTCGCCCACCACGAGGTGGACCTCGGGCTTGTCGAACAGGTTGCCGCTGAACGCGGCGTACCTCCCGCGCATCACCTCGAGGACGCCGCGGTCGCCCTCGACGGCGACCACGTCCTTCTGCCCGGCCTTGAGCGCGGCGCGCACGTCGCGCCCGCCCCCGACGCCGACGACGAGCGCGGGGCCCTGGTCCTTGTGCAGCGCGTACGCCATGTCCTCGGGCTGCGGCGGGGGCGTCGCCTTCGCGTCGAGGATCGGGCTCGCCGCGGCGCCGCCGAGCCGCATCAGCGCCGCGCCGGCCTTCGGTCGATCGACGGAGATCAGAGAGCGCTCGGTCCAGGCCTCGTGCTCGGTCCGGTCGGGCGACGCCCGGCGGATGCCGGCGAGCCGGAGCCACGGGGCGCCGACGTCGCCGGCGAGCAGCACGAAGGAGCCGAGCACGAACGTGGCGACGAGGCCGCCGGGCGCCCGCTCCTCGCCCTCGCAGCAGCGCGACCCGAGGTAGAAGAAGATGCCCGCCACCGCGAAGAAGATCGCCGCCGCGAGCGCGGCGCGGGGCGCCCCCGCGCGGAGCGCGCCGGCCGCGGCGAGCCCGCCGAGCGCGCCGCCGACGAGATCGAGCAGGTAGAGCCGGGGCATCTCCGGCGCCGCGTGCCGGATCGCGGCCGCGAGCGCGAGGCCCGCGAGCGCGAACGGGACCGTGGAGGCCGCGTAGCACAGCGCGAGCCACGGGAGCGACCCAGGCGCGGGGACGGACAGGGGCTCGCGGTGCGCGAGCAGGATGACCGCGGCGAGGGTCGCGCCCGACGCGAGCGCGGCGAGGGTCGCCATGCGGGCGAAGAGCGCCGGCGGGCGGGCGAGCGACGGCACGACGTAGAGCAGCGCGCCGCCCACGCCCGCGCCGACGAGCGACAGCGAGACCGCGAGGAACGCGTGGATCTCGCCGAACAGCGCCGCGTAGATCCGCGCGAGCGAGATCTCGAGCAGGACCGAGGCGCACGCGAGGGCTGCGACGCCGCTGAAGAGGCCGCTCCGCTGGGGGACCCGCATGGGCCCGCTCCTACCACAGCGCGAAGCGGCGTTTCACCTCTCTCGACCGAGCGGGGCGAGCGGCCACGGCGCGAGCAGCGGCACCGGGGCGCTCTGTCGGCCCAAACGCGGCTCCGCCGCGCCGCTTTGTCGGATCGCGCGCGCGCACTCGTCGACGGTCAGGCGGCGCGGCCCGTACGCGGAGGCGTTGGCCGCGTCGGCGTCCATCAGCCGGGTCGGCGTGTCGATCCCGAAATCGTCCGGGTGCCCCGGCTCGTCGAGCAGCACGTGGCCGAGCTCGTGCGACAGCGCGAACGACGCGCGATCCGCGCGTAGGCCGGCGCGATCCTCGATGATCGTGTTCCGGATCGCCCCGCCGTCGGCGAAGATGAACGACTCGCCGATCCGCCCGCCGCCCGCGAAGCTCGGGACCATCACCACGTCGACGGTCGAGGGGTCGCCGTCGTCGAACGCCTTGAGCAGCGCCCGCTCCTCGACCGTGCCGGCGATCGCGTCCGTGTCGCTGAAGTGCTGGAGGCCGTCGTCGAGGTCCACGGCGCCGATGCACGCCGTGAGTGTCGCGTCGGTGCTCAGCGCGCCCGCCGCCGGCGGCTCGAGGGTCGCGAGCGCGCCGCCCGGCCGCCGCACGAGCACGTCGGTGGTCCCGTAGGCGCCCGCGCCGATGGCCGGGTTGTCGGAGAGGCGCACCGAGAACCCCGCCGCGCCGATCGCCGCGGCGACGGCCCGGGCCGCCGCGTCGGGGCGCGCGCGGGGCGCGATCGCCGCCGTGACCTCGTGGCCGTCGACGCGCACCCGGATCGCGCCGCCGCTGGCCGGCAGGCCGTGGTCGCAGCCGATCGCGAGCAGGTGCGGGCGCGGCGGATCGACGAAGGTGACGTCGAGCGCCTCGGGCGGGCCGAAGCTCACGCCGCACGCGCCCCAGAGGGCGTTCGCCCGCTCGACCTCCGCGCGCGCGATGGCGAGCGCGCCCGCGTCGTCGCCGCCCATCGGCGGCGGGCCGCCTGCGCGGGGGCGCACCATGACGAGCCGGAGGCGCGCGCGCGTGCGCCCGAGCGGCCCGAGCGGCGAGGCGCGCGGGCCGGCGACGCGGATCATCTGGACCTTCGGCCCGCCGGGCAGGGCGACGACGAGCGCCCCGCCGACCTCGCCCTTCACGGAGCGATCGACGATCATCGGGTGGTTGCGATCGATGTCGTCCGCGACCACCCGGAGGGGGCGCGTCGAGCCGCACACGAGGCCCGGCGGCACGTCCTCCGGGCACCGCACGTGGCCGAGCGGCACGTCGGGGAGGCGATCGATCGCCCCGCCGGACGGCGCCGCGGAGTGGACGTCGAGCGTGAGCGGCAGATCCTCCGGCGCGCCGATGACGAGCAGCCGGATCGCGTCGGGATCCTCGAGGTTCGCGAACGGATCGTCGCCGAGCCGGTCCGGGGGCGTGCGCTGCAGCGAGGCGTGGGAGCGCGCCATGTCGATGCGCCGCCCGGCGCCGTCGATCGCGCGCACCTCGAACGCGCTGATCGTCCGCGCCTCGCCGAAGAGCGCGATCTCGCTGCGCCCGGCGCGGATCGCCTGGATCTCGACGCGGCGGGCGCCCGCGGGGATGGCCGCGCCGGGCTTGACCGGGCTGCCGTCGACGAGGAGCCGCAGGCCGGCGGGGATCGCCGCGGGCGCCTGGCTCGCGCCGCGCGGCGCGCGCAGCGCCAGGAGCTCCGGGGCGGGCGGCGCGCGGGGCTGCTCGCCGTCCGGCACGCCGTCGGCGTCGTCGTCGTCCAGATCGACCGCGAGCAGCGCCGGCTCGGCCGCCGCGGCGCCGGCCGGGCCGAGCAGCCCGCCGAGGAGGACCGCGAGTGCAGACAGCCGCCTGTTCATGTCGTCATCGCCCTGCCCGCTCGCCCTCCCCGGCCAGTCTACCGCGACTCCGGCCGAGCGCAGCCGGCGCGGCGCGGGAGGGGCCGTCGGGAGCCCTCCGATGGCGGTGCGTCCCGCCCTGCGCCACGTGTCGCGCCATGGTCAGCGTCAGCGCCGTCATTTTCGGTGTCGACGGCACGATCCTCGACACCGTCGATCTGCACGCGGCCGCCTGGCAGCAGGCCTTCCGGCGGTTCGGCCGCGAGGTCCCGCGGGAGAAGCTGCGCAGCCAGGTCGGCAAGGGCGCGGACCAGCTGCTGCAGACGTTCCTCTCGCCCGAGGAGCTCGGCTGGATCGGCGCCGCGATCTCCTCGCTGCGCGACCAGATCTACGGGCGCGAGCTCCTCCCGGGCGCCCGGGCGTTCCCCCGCGTGCGCGAGCTGCTCCAGCGTGTCGCGCGCGACGGGCGCCGGATCGTGCTCGCCTCGCCGACGCCGCGCGGCGAGCTCGACGCCAGCGTCGAGCTCGCCCAGGTGGGCGATCTGGTCTCGTGGACGGTATCGGCCGACGACGCGGACAGGTCGAAGCCGCGCCCCGACGTCCTCGAGGCGGCGCTCGACCGGCTCGGCAGCGTCGATCCTCGCGAGGTCGTGCTCGTCGGCGCCGCGCCCTCCGACGCCGAGGCCGCGGCGAAGCTCGGCCTCCTCTCGGTGGGGCTCCTCTGCGGAGGCTTCCCTGAAATGGAGCTCCTCGAGGCCGGGTGCGCGGCGATCTACCTCGATCCGGAGGATCTCCTCGCGCGCTACGGCGCGTCGCCGCTCGCGCCGCCGGGGGAGCGGCTCGCGTCGTAGCGGCGGGAGGCGGCGCGTTCGCGGCGTCTCAGGCTGCGATGTCCTTCAGCGCGAGCAGGCGATGCTTCACATCTGGATGACGGAGGAAGCCGATGATCTCCGTCTCGATCGCGTCCAGGCTCGTACATCGGCGCTGCTCGCCATCGAACAGGTCGAGGCTGACGGGGAACCCGTCGACCGGAACGTAAGCCCGGAGCAACACGTCACGGAGGCCGGCTTTCGGAACACGGACGACGAACGTATATTGCTGTCCGGCGTTCACCCGGTAGCCAGGCTCTATCCGCACCTCGATGATCTCCGGCGCCAAGGAAGCTTCGATCGCCGCCGCGAGGGCCCGGAGCTTGTGCAACACGTCGGAGTATGCCTTCGAAGGTGCCGCGCGTTCGTCGCTGAGGACGCTCGCGACCTTCGTCTTCAACTCGTCGTCAGTCATCGCCTGTTCCTCCATTCATTCGAAATATCGCGACGAGAGGGAAGTGATCCGACGCGCCCGAGCCGCTTCCCGCACTGTATGTCCAGGGTAACGGTCTCCTGTAGCCGCTCGGCGTCAAGCTCGTGGTCTCGTCATCGGCGGCGTACGCGACGCTGCGCTCTCGGAGCGTAATCGGGCCGCCGCGAAGGGCTCGTCCGGAGACGAGGAGCTGATCGAAGAGGACGGGAGGCCATACGTTGAACGTCGTCCTCGGTCGCGGTGCCTCGTACGCTTCGCCGCATGCCTCGACGGTCTCCCACCAGTCAGGCTCAGCGAGGAAGCGCCACGCTGTATTGTAGAGACAAGCAGGGGCTTCTGCTTTCCACAGACGCGGGTGGAAATACCGTACGCTGCGGAGGCCACCTTCGCCGAACGGCTCCTCGAACGGCTCGGCGTTGAAGTCGCCAAGGACGATCGCGCACGTGTTGCTGGCTCGGGCGAGCCAGTCTCCGAGCGCTCGAGCCGTCTCGCGGCGCTCCTCTGCGGCAACATTATCGGTCACGCAGCCGTTGCTCCAGGAGCTCGAGGATCCGCTCGGTGTGGACCTCGGCCAGCCCGACGAGGTCCGGCCCAGCGCCCGCGAAGAGACCGTCGAGGATCCGCGCGATGGCGTCGAGCTTGGCAATCAGCTCTGGTTCGTCCGTGGGGCCATTCTTCCGGGTGCCCGGCTCGTAGAGGTTCTGGACGTTCCAGAAGGCAACGCGCAGGTCGGCCATGACGGGCCGATCCTGAACGCGTGCGACGGGCGGCGCACCCACAATCGCGACGGCGATCGCCTGCCGCGCCAGGGGTGGCGGCTGCGGGGAGTACTCCGACATGAGCACGCTAGCGCCGGTGCGGGAGCCAGCCTCCCTCCGGCTCGTCGTCGCCCGCCGCACGGCGGAGCGGGCTCACCCTGAGGCGGCGCCGAGCCGCTCCCGGAGCGCCCTCCGCTGCGCCTCGTCGATTGACGACGCGGCGGTCGCGCCGTCGCGGCGCTCCACCGAGTAGACGGCGTCGGGCGGCAGGAGGTCGAGCAGCGCGGGGCTCTCGGTCGTGAGCAGGAGCTGGCGCTGGGCGGACGCGCCGCGCAGGTACTCGAGCAGCGGAGGCAGCGCGGCGCGATCGACGCCCGCGTCGGGGTGCTCGAAGCCGGCGAGCACGAGCGGGGGCTCCTGCGAGAGCGCCGTGACCATGGCGGCGAGCCGCAGCGTGGCGTCCGGCTCGTCCGCGGCGGCCCGCCAGCGCTCGCGCCCGTCGCCGTCGACGCCGTGGCGCAGCTCCGGGACGAGGAACCCGCCGGACGACGACGCGCGGGCGCCGTCGACGTCGCCGATCACCTGGGACAGCGCCGCGAGGAACTGGTCCTGCCATCGCTCCTTCGCGAGCGCGCGGAGGACCGAGCCCCAGTTGTCGCCGCTCGCCTTGAGGCGCCGGGAAGCGCTGATCTTCTGGGGCGAGCGCAGCGTGCGCGGCGCGAGGGAGTAGAGGACCGCCCGGCGCAGCTCGTCGAGCATCGGCGTGAGCGGTCCATCGGAGAGCAGCGGCAGGACGAGCTTCGTGCCGCTCACGGCGATGGGGGCGACGCCGCGGTACGCGAGCGTGCCGCTGCGCCCCTTGTCCTTGCGCGAGAACCCCTTCGGGCTGCCCTTCAGCCGGTCGAAGGAGACCTCGGGCGCGTCGCTGCCGGCGTCGAAGACCTCGCGCAGGCCAGGCTTGACGAGCCGCGTGAGCGCGCTGCGCTGCCACCACGCGGCCGTCTCGCTCTTGACGCGCGCCTCGCCCTCCCGCTCTCCCGGCGCGAGCTGCACGAGCCAGAACCCGTGGCCCTCGGTCCTGGAGACCGCGACCCCGAGCGTGGTGAGCGCGCCGTCGCCGCGCGCGCCCCCCAGCGCGCCGCCGCCGCGCCGGTTCGCCGCCGCCAGATCGAACGCCCCGTTGGCGCACTCGGCGAGGAACCGCACCGCGTCGAGCAGGCAACCCTTGCCCGAGCCCGGCGGACCGACGAGCGCGGTCAGCGACCCGAGCGTGAGCTCGAGCCCAGCCCCGACGCTGCCGTAGTTGCTGACGTAGACGTGGGTGATCATCGCCGCGCGGAGCCTCGCTTCGAGGACGTCCACCGGGAAGGCTGTCGCCCGTCACGAGCCGGCGATGCGCGGCCCTCGGTCCCGGTACCGTCCTGAAAATCTCCGATGCGCCCCACCCGACGAAGATCATCGAACGCCTCGCCAGCGATGTCCGCAACAAGATCCTTGCGGAAGCCGCGCCGCCCCGCGATGCGAGGCGATCACACCCGCAGGATCGTAAGGCCCGGCACGTAATCGCGCCGGAGCTCCACGATCCGCGCGGTCGCATCGAACGCCCTGGAGCCCCCTTGGAGCGTTCACCCACGGCCTCCACCCGAGCCGCTGATCTCGCCGGTCGAGCGTCGCTTCATGAACGCCACCGGCGAGAGCCCCGCGAGCTCACGGAACTCCCTGACCAGGTGCGGCTGATCGCAGTACCCGCTCGCGAGGGCGATCTCCGACCACGACCCGCGGGCGACCTGCGCGTTCGAGACGACGCGCTGGAAGCGGGCGATGCGCGCGTACTGCTTCGGCGAGACGCCGACGGTCGCAACGAAGGCGCGTCGCAGGTTCCGCGGGCTGACGTGGAGCGCGCTCGCCGTCTCTTCCACGGTGATCCCTCCGAGCGAGAGCTTCCGGAGCGCGGCGCGCGCGACGGCCGCCGACGCGGGCTCGAACACGTCGGGACCGAGCATGCGTCCCTCGAGGGCGCGTTCGATCGCCTCCAGGCGAGCTCGCGCTGGGTCCCGCGTGACGCCGGCCCCGACCGCCACCAGCTGCTCGAGCAGGGCGTCGGCGCGCCGGCCCCAGAGATCGCGCGCCGGGACGATGCGATCGGCGAGCTCGTCCATCGGCACGCCGAAGAAGGGGTACGCGCCGCCGGGTCGAAAGACCACCTGCACCGCGAGCAGGAAGCGCGGCACGCGCTTGTACACGGCGCGCGTCTTGGGCCCGAGGACGACGAGGTCGGCGCGGTCCGCGTCGAGCAGGCGAAAGACCAGCGATGTCGTGCCGTCGGGCAGCAGGTCGAGGTTCGTGATCGGCGGCGCGCTGGCGCGGACGGCGGCGACGAAATTGCGAAGCGCGCGCGATGCCGGCGCGCCGGCCTCCGGGCGCGGGGCGCGGGGCGCGACGGCCTGTTCGATCGATCCCAGCACGGCGCGATCGTGCGCTCGCCTCGGGCCGCCATCAACCCACCCGGCCCCGTCCCGGCCGTTTCCTCCAAGATTGCACGCCGGCACGGGCGCACGGTGCGGTCCAGCGAGGGCTCTTCAGCCCGAACCCCCAGGAGGACCACGATGAACCTCGACCACTACGTCACCCTCGGCCGCTCTGGGCTGCGCGTCAGCCCCCTGTGCCTCGGCGCCATGACCTTCGGCGAAGACCACGGCTTCGGATCCAGCGTCAAGGAGTCCGAGGCGATCCTCGATCGCTTCATCGAGCGCGGCGGCAACTTCATCGACACCGCCAACGCCTACACCAGGGGCCACTCCGAGAAGATCATCGGCGACCACCTCGGCCGCCACCCGAGCAAGCGCGACCGGGCGGTGATCGCAACCAAGTTCACCGCGAACCTCTACCTCGGCGACCCCAACGGCGGCGGCGCCGGGAGGAAGGCCATCTTCGCGCAGTGCGAGCAGTCGCTGCGCCGCTTGCAGACCGACTACATCGACCTCTACTGGATGCACGTCTGGGACAAGCACACGCCCATCGAGGAGACCGTGCGAGCCCTCGACGATCTGGTGGCGGCCGGCAAGGTCCGCTACGTCGGCGTCTCCGACACGCCGGCGTGGAAGGTGGCGCAGGCGCACGGCCTTGCAGGGTTCCGCGGGTGGGCGCAGTTCATCGCGCTGCAGATCGAGCACTCGCTCCTCGAGCGCACGGTGGAGGGGGAGCTCATCCCCATGGCGCGCGAGCTGGGCCTCGGCGTCACGCCCTGGTCGCCCCTCAAGAGCGGCGTGCTCACCGGAAAGTACACGCGGGAGAACGCCGGCAAGCACAAGGCCGATCGCGGCCCGTTCGTGCTCTCCGCGCTCACCGACAAGGCGTACGCCGTCGTCGACAAGCTCGTCGAGATCGCCGGGGCTCTCGACACCACGCCGGCGCGCGTGGCGCTCGCCTGGGTGGTGGCCCGGCCGGGCGTCACCTCCACCATCATCGGCGCGCGCACGCTGGCGCAGCTCGACGACAACCTCGCCTCCCTGGAGGTCGAGCTCGCGCCCGATCAGGTGGACGCGCTCGACGCGGTCTCGGCGCCGACGCTCGACTTCCCCGCCGGCTTCCTGCGCATGGCCGGCGCGTTCACGAACGGCGGCACGACGATCAACGGCGAGAGCGCGCCGGCGTGGCCGATGGCGCCGAAGAACGACGGCGAGCGGTACTGAGCACGCGCCGAGCGCCCGCGTGGGGGCGCTCGTGCTTGGGTGCTAGGACCGCGGAGGCGGGTAGACATTGAGCGCGGCGGGCGCGGCGAGGAACCGCAGCGCGTTCTCGAGCGTGCGAAACGACCTTGCCCCGGAGGTGCGGAGCACGCCGAAATCGATCCACTGGGTGAGCTTGAGCTGATCGAGCGTGGGCTTGTACGCCTTGCCTCTCGGGAAATGCTTCGAGAGCCACCCCTTCACGTCGCGGATGCCCTCGGGATCTTCCGGGCACGTCGTGCCCTCAGCGATGCGCACGCCAGGCCGGATCTCCCGCCCCGCCATGAGGTGGATGCACGGCAGGAACCACGCCGCGAACTCCCGGTGCGCCAGCACCACGGCGACCGGGAACGGAAGGCTCGCTGCCGCCATCCATGCCGCGGTCTCGGGGCCGGCCGAGGCTGGGCATCCGTCGTCCTCGTCACGGAGCAGCAGCGCGAACGCGCAGTCGCGCTCGCTGCGCAGGAGCTCGCAGGCCTGCAGCACGCCGGCGCGGGTGTTGAGCGCCTTGCCGCGCTTGGGAGCTCCCCACACCGCGTGTGGCACGCCCGAGGTCGGCCCACAACCGGATGACCAGGTTCCTCGCCGCCTCGACCTCGCCGTGGCCCTCGACGACCAGGTAGGCCTTAGCCATCGCTCGTGGAGCCTTCGGGGCGGAGGCCTTCGGCGTGGAGGAGGTCGCTCGTCGACATCAGGCGCTTGCGAACGAGCTCTCGTTGCCGCTCCTCGACGCGCGCCAGCGTCGTCGCGCCATTGTGCCGCTCCACGACGCGAATGGCGTCGATGGGCACCATGTCCAGGAGATCGGGGCTGTGCGTCGTCAGCAGGACCTGGCTGCGCGTCGACGCTTCTTGCAGAAAGTCGACGAGTACCGGGATCGCCCCGGGATGGACGCCGAGCTCCGGCTCCTCGAAGCCCAGGAGCGTCGGCGCGGGCTCCTGGAACAGCGCGGTGAGAAGGGCCGCGGCGCGCAGCGTGCCGTCCGACTCCTGTGCGGCGCCGTGCCAGCGCTCTCGCCCCTGCGCGTCGAGACCGTGACGGAACTCCGGTATCAGGAACCCGCCCGCCTCCGTGACGCGGTAATCGTCGATGTCCGAGGCGATGCGCCCCAGGGCAGCGACGAGCTCTGACCCCCAGGTGGATCGCTCGATCGCCCTCAACGTCGAGGCCCAGTTGCTGCCCTTCGTACTCATCGGTTTGGATGGATCCGGGTGCTGTGGAGCGCGCAGTACGTCCGGGAACAACGAGTAGATCGCGACGCTGCGCAACTCCTCCATGAGCGGAGCGAAATCAGGGTGGCCCAGCGGCGCGAGCAGAGGGAATTGCGCGGCGTCGCGGCGAAAGGACGATGGAACTTGCAGGTAGTGATGTCCCTTGTGCGTGACGAAGTGCTGCGGCGCCGACAACTCGGCGTCGCCGTTCGGCGTGGTGCCGCGCGTGTGGCCGCCGAGGAGCGTTCTCCGCTCCTCCTCGGTCCACATGTCCTCGGGCCTCTCGAGGAGCTCAAAGAAGCGGGTCCGGGTCCTGGGATCGGGCGCGTTCCCCGGAAACCACACCGCGCGCTCGCGCTTCACGCACAGCGCGCCGTACTCATCGGCCGACGTGAGCGTGAAGCCCCAGATGCCGGCCCCCTGCTCGCGCTCGATGTGCACTTCAAGGAGCACATCGGTGGACTCACGGGCATTTCCGTGGCGCAGCGCATCGAGTCCGTGCCGAACAGCAACCGGTCTGTCGATCCCTCCGCTCGCGCACTCGGCCAGGAACCGCAGGACGTCCGCGACGTTGCTCTTGCCCGAGGCGTTCGGCCCCACGAGGACCGTCATCGCCCCGAGCTCGAGCTCGATCCGCTCCCCAATGCTGCGAAAGTTACGGGCACAGATCTTTGTGATCATCGCAGCTCACCATCCCCCCCGGCGCCCTCACGCCGTGCGCGCGAGCGCGATCGCGAGCGCCTCGCCGTCGACGTTGACCTCGCGCCGCTCGGCCTGCCCCCACGCCGCGGGCGCCGAGCCCAGCACGAGCTCGGCGGCGAGCGCCTCCTGCATGAGCATCTCGCGCGCCGCCTCGGCGACCCTGCGGGCCCGCTCGCCGCCGTCGACCGCGAGCCGGATCCGCTCGGTGAAGCCGAGGTCGAGCTCCTTGCGCAGCCCTTGCACCCGCGAGAGGATCTCCCGGCCGAGCCCCTCGTCGCGGAGCGCGTCCGTGAGCGCCGTGTGCAGCACGACGACCCCCGCGCGGCCGCCGGCCGCTGCGAACCCCTCGCCCGCCTCGACCGCGACGTCGATTTCCTCGGGGCCGAGCTCGACCTGCTCGCCGTCGAGCGCGATCGCGATCTTGCCCTCGGTCGCGAGCGCCGCGCGGAGCGCCGCCGCGTCGGCCTTCGCCAGGACCTGCTTCGCGAGCTGCACCTTCTTGCCGAGCTTCGGCCCGAGCGCGCGGAAGTTCGGCTTGAGCACGTAGCGGACCGCGCTCCCCTCCTCGCCGGGCTTCAGGAAGCGCACCTCGTGGACGTTGAGCTCCTCGGCGATGAGCGGCACATGCTCGGCGAGCGCCGCCGCGAGCCCCTGCTGCGACAGGACGACGTCGGCCCGCGAGAGCGGCTGCCGCACCTTGAGCTTGTTCGCCGTGCGCACCTGCAGGCCGAGCGAGACGAGCTCGCGCACCGCGCGCATCTCGATCGCGAGCGGCTCGTCGACCGCGGCGGCGTCCGCCTCGGGGAACGCCACGAGGTGGACGCTCTCCGGCTGCGACGCGGGCCACGGCCGCCGCACCAGGTTCTGGTACATGGCCTCCGCGAAGAACGGCGTGAACGGCGCGCTCAGCTTGGCGAGCGCGACGAGCACCTCGTACAGCGTGAAGTACGCGTCGCGCTTGTCCTGGGCCGCCCGCACCGCGCCCGGGGCGATCTCCAGGGCGTCTCCGGGAAAGGACGGCGAACGCCGATCCTCGACCCACGTCGGAGAAGGCGCCCAGAAGCGCGCGCGGCTCCGGCGGACGTACCAGTTCGAGAGCGCGTCCACGAGATCGACGAGCCGCTGCGCCGCCTCGTACAGCCGGTACTCGTCGAGGTGCGCCGTCACCTCCCGCGTCGAGAGCGCGAGCTCCGACAGGATCCACCGGTCGAGGAGCGATCGCTCCCGCGCCGGCCGGTAACCGGCGCTCGCCGCGAGCGCCGCGGGCGACGTGTCCGTCGCGCCCGGGTTCCCCTCCGCGGGCGAGAAGCCGTCGATGTTCGCGTAGATGGTGAAGAACGAGTAGACGTTCCGGAGCTTGACCGCGAACTCCTTCTGGTACGCGCGCACGTTCGTGAGCGAGTGGCGCGTGTTCGTCCACGGCGGGGAGGACGCGTAGAAGAACCAGCGGAACGCGTCGGCCCCGGGCGCGGGCGTCGCCGGGTCCTCGATGACGACGCGCTGGTCCTGCGGCAGCCTGGGCACGTCGTTGGGCATCACCGAGAGCGCCTTGTCGGCCGGCGAGAGGCCCAGCCGATCGAGGTCCCCGCGGGAGAGCGCGACGATGCGGCGTGGGAGCCGCTTGTTGCCCGTCGCCGGCCTGAGCTCCAGCGTCACCGCCGCGCCCTCGCGGTCGGCGCGGTAGACCCGCACCTTCGCCGAGTCGCCCGTGAGATCGAGCCCCTCGTAGTCCTCGCGCGCGATGATCGCGACGCCGTCCTTCGCCGCGCCGAGCCCGGCATCGGCGCCGTCGGCCGCCGCGAACTCCATCCGGACGCGCTCGAGGATGACCTCCGGCGGCGTGTAGTTGCCCTTCGACTTGCTCTCCTTCTTGCCCTCGCGGTCGCAGACGTGCCCGAGCACGACGCACGTCTCGTACGGGTGCGGGTAGCTCCGGACCCGCGACAGCCCGAGCTTCTCCTGCGTCGCCTCGTCGAAGACCAGCGTCGAGACCATCAGCAGCGAGTAGAACCAGCCTCGCGTCTGATCGATCGCCTCGCTGATGAAGTCCGCCGGGAACGCGCGGTCGAACAGCTCCTTCGAGCCCTCGGCGTGCGGGTAGCCCCACTGCGCGAACGGCATGCTCCCGCTGTCGAACCAGGCGTCGATGACCTCGGTCACGCGGCGCATCTCGCCGCCGCAGGTCGGACACGGGAACGTCACCTTGTCGATCCACGGCTTGTGGACGATGAGGTGATCGTTCAGGCCGGGGTCGGCCTTCTTGGCCGCGCGGAAGTGGTCGAAGGCGCGCGGGTTCAGCGCCTCGATCTCGGCGACCGAGGCCGGGGCGAGCTGGTGCTCCTCGTCGTTCGCGCAGACCCAGACGTTGAGCGGCGTCCCCCAGTACCGCTCGCGCGAGAGCGCCCAGTCCACGTTGTTGGCGAGGAAGTCGCCGAAGCGGCCCTCCTGGATGTGCGACGGGTGCCAGTGGACCGCGCGGTTGTTGGCGATCGCCTTGTCGATGTTGTCCCGGGTCCTGATGTACCAGGCCGGCCGCGCGAGCTGGATCAGCGGATCGTCGTCCGCGCGCCAGCAGAACGGGTAGTCGTGGCGGTACTTCTCCTCGTGGACGAGCAGCCCGCGGGCCGCGAGATCCTTGATGATCAGCGGGTCGGCGTCCTTCACCCAGAGGCCCGAGAACGCCGTGAGCCCCGGCTCGAACGTGCCGTCCGGCCGCACCGCGCAGAGCATCGGGACGTCGGCGCCCGGCTCGGCGAGCTCCGCGATCCGCCGCCGGTGCGCGTTGAAGTCGTCCTCGCCGAACGCGGGCGCGACGTGGACGATGCCGGTGCCGGAGTCGAGCGTGACGAAATCCGCGCCGAGGACGACCCAGTAGAGCGGCTCCGCCTTGCCGTCCTTCCTGCGCAGGGAGGCGCCCTCGAGCGACCTCGCGAAGGCGTCGAACGGCGGGCGGTAGCGCTTGCCGACGAGCTCGCTCCCCTTGAGCTCGCGGAGGACGGGCAGGTCCCGCTTGAACTTCTTGGCGAGCTCCTCGCGCAGCGCCGCGGCCACGATGAGCTTGCCGGCCACGGGCGCCGCGCCCGCGTCGACGACGACGTAATCGAACTCGGGCCGGACCGCGGCGTAGCCGTTCGAGGGCAAGGTCCACGGGGTCGTCGTCCAGGCGCAGAGCGCGGTGTCCGGCTCGTCGACGAGCGGGAACGCGACGAACACGCTGGGGTCGTCCACCGTCTTGTAGTTCGAGCCGACCTCGGCCGCGCTGAGCGCTGTCCCGCCCTGGGGCCACCACCAGCAGACGCGGTGGCCGCGGTAGAGCAGCCCCTTCCTGTGCAGCTGGGAGAGCGCCCACCAGACGCTCTCGACGTAGCTCCGGTGGTAGGTCACGTAGGCGCTGTCGAGGTCGACCCAGAAGCCGATCTTGTCGGTCAGGTTCTCCCACGCCTCGGTGTACCGGAAGACGGAGTCGACGCAGCGCGAGATGAACGGCTCGACGCCGTACCGCTCGATGTCGGCCTTGCCGTGGATGCGCAGCTCCTTCTCGACCTCGACCTCGACCGGCAGCCCGTGCGTGTCCCAGCCGGCCTTCCGCGGCACGTCGTAGCCGCGCATGGTCTTGTACCGGGGGAAGACGTCCTTCACGGCGCGCGTGAGCACGTGGCCGTTGTGCGGCATGCCGTTGGCGGTCGGCGGGCCCTCGTAGAAGACGAACGTGCCCCGCGAGGGGCCGGTGGCGCGGGTCTCGGCGCGGAGCGTCTTCTCGAAGATGCGGCGCTGCTTCCAGAAGGCGAGGATCTTCGCCTCGTCGGCGGGGAAGTTCAGCTCGGTCGCCACCCTGTCGAACAGGGGCTCGTGCGGGCCGTCGGTCGGTTTCTTCGAGGACGCTTCGGACATGGCCCGGCCTAGTAGCAAGGCCCATTGCCAGCGTCGAGGGAAGCGCTGGCCGGCGCGGAGCGCGCGCGACGAACGGCAGGGGTGCTAGGATCTGCCGATGAGCGCGCGGCGCCCGCCATTTCCAGGCAACGCGCCCGAGGTCGAGGCCGCGTTCCAGGCCGTGCCGGACGAGATGGTCGCCGAGATCCTCGACGGGGAGCTGTACACGTTCCCGCGGCCGGCGCGGCCACACACGCGGACGGCGTCGCTCCTGGGCTCAAGTCTCACGGGCCCCTTCGATCGCGGTAGAGGCGGACCTGGCGGCCGGGTCATCCTCGACGAGCCCGAGCTCCACCTCGGACCGCGGCCCGACAAGGTCGTCCCCGATCTCGCCGGCTGGCGTCGGGAGCGCATGCCCGACCCGCTCGGCCCGGAGGACGCGCCTGCGCACTACGACATCGCGCCCGACTGGGTCTGCGAGGTGATCTCCCCGCGCACCGAGCGCGTCGACCGCGGCAAGAAGATGCGGATCTACCGGCCGCCGGCCGGGCCGGGCGGCGCGGAGCCGCAGCTCACCCAGCGCGCGGCGCCGGCAGCACGCCGCAGAAGTCGGCGCGGATGGCGGCCACCCCGTCCGCGCCCGCCGCGAGGCAGGCCGGCGCCGAGGCCGCGTCGATGCCGCCGAGGGCGAGGAGCGCGACGCCGCGCGCGGCCGCGGCCAGGCGGGCCCGCGCCTCGCGCAGGGCCTCGAGGCCGAGCGGCGGGCCCTTGCCGGGCGTCGCGAAGATCGGCGAGAGCACGGCGGCGTCCGCGCCGGCCTCGGCCGCCCGGAGCACGTCATCGACGCCGTGGCACGCGACGGAGACGAAGGCGCCCGCCCCGAGCAGGGCGCGCGCGTCGGCCACCGCGACCGAGCGGCGGCCGAGGTGGACGCCGTCCGCACCGAGGAGGAGCGCGAGATCCAGGCGATCGTTGACGAGGAACGAGGCGCCGAGCGCGGCGGTGGCGTCGCGCAGGCGCCTGCCGAGCGCGTGGAGCGCCGCGCCGGAGAGCTCGGGATCGCGGAGCTGCACCGCCACGCGGGCGCGGGCCTCGGGGGGCAGGGCGCCGAACGCAGAGAGCCGCGCGAGCAAGACCGGCTCCGGGACGCCCGCCGCCTGGGTGATGAGGGTCAACCTCGGGGTGAGCATGGCCGTCCTCCAGCGCGCCGGCGGCGGCGCGTCATCGCGCTCCGTCGCCCGGGGGGCGCTCCGCCGGGGCGCCCGCCTCGCCGAGCGCCTCGAGATCCTGCCGGGCCATCCGGGCGAACCGGCTGGAAGGATACCGCTCGACCAGGAAACGCAAGGAGTCGGCCTGGGCGCGGCGATCGCCGCTCGCCTTGAAGCGCTCGGCCAGCGCGTACAGGGCCTCGCTCGGGTCCTCGTACACGCGGCGATCCGGGTCGACCTCGCTCGCGCACTGGTAAGGCGCCTGCGCGACGGCGGCGAAGATCGCGATGGAGCCGAAGGCCGCGCGGAAGCCGGTGAACACGGGCGGCATTCGCCGATGAACGAGCGCGAGCGTCAAGAGGACGCCGCGGCGACGGCGCTCCTCCGGCCGAGCCGCGCGGGCCCGCTCGGCCGGACGGCCGGCGACGGGGCTAGTTCAGGGAGGCGCCCGTCCGGGCGGCGCCGTTCTCGAACCCGCCCTTCGAGGCCGGGGCGCCGAAGGGCGCGTCGCCCGCGTCCTGACCGCCGGAGCTCGACAGGGGCTCGCCGCGGGCGCGCAGGAGCGACTCGTGGAGGGCGCGCGCGCTGTCATCCCAGTCGCGCCTGCCGGCGAGCTCCGCGATCCGCGCCGGGTCGTAATCGGCCCGGGCGGCCCGGAGCAGCGCCTCCATCAGCACGCCCTGGTTCCCCGGCGGGATGAGCTCGCCGAGCTCGGCGCTGCGCAGGACGTCGGGGATGCCCCCCACGCTCGTGGCGACCACGCGGCGCCCCGAGGCGAGCGCCTCGAGCAGGACGTTTGGCGTCCCCTCGTGCTTGCTCGGGAGGGCGAGGGCGTCGCACGCGCCGAGCCACAGCGACACCTGATCGTGCGGCAAGTAGCCGGTCACCGTCAGCCGGCCGCCCAGACGGGCGGCGGCTTCCCTGCACGCCTGCTCCTCGGCGCCGCTGCCCACGAGCGCCAGCTCGATGTCCGGGTGGACCGGCGCGAGCCGCTCGAACGCCTCGATCAGATCGAGCACGCCCTTGTCGCGGCTCAGGTGGCCGACGAAGACGATCAGCCGCGAGCTCGGCGACTTGCCGAGCGCGGCGCGCGCCTCGGCGCGGTCGCGAGGCTGGAACGTCTTCACGTCGACGCCGTTCATGACGATGTCGATGCGATCGCGCGGCACGCCGAGCGCCGCGACCCCGTCCGCGAGCTTGCGGCTGACCGTGACCACCCGGGCGGCGCGCGTGAGCCCCCAGCCGAGCGGCCGCCGCATCCGCCGGTCGCGCGGGATCACGTCGATGTCCGAGCCGTGCGTCTTGATCACGGCCGGCACCCCGAGCAACCGCCCCAGACAGACCGCGGCAAAGCCGTCCGGGTAGGCGAAGGCCCCGACGATGACGTCGGGCAACGGACCGCGCCCGATGAGCTCCGGGAGCATCGACGCCGCGTAGAGCGGGCCGTTCAGGGCGGGCGCGATCCTCGGCACGTACAGGTACCGCGGGTGCCTGACCGGCAGCCCGTCGATGACCTCCTCGCGCGGCGCGGTGGCGCCGATAGGCCACTTCGAGAGGCGCTTCACGCCCGGGAACCACGGGATCGTCGCGAGCACCTGGACGTCGCAGTAGCGCGACAGCGCGGCGAACTGCCGCCGATTGTACGGCGCCTCGTCCGGGTGAACCGCGTTCGGAAAGATCTTCGTGATCAGCAAAACGCGCATCCGCCGCAAGAGCTCCTCCTCTCCGAGCGAACCGAGTCGGCGAGCGCCTCGAAAGAGGACGTCGTTCGCGCTCGGTCTCGTATTCGGTCTAGCCAGTCTCGCCAGTCTCGCTCCGTCTCGTCAATCTACGCTCGGTCTCGCTCAGCGTCCCATTTTGCCTCGCTCAGCATCGTTCGATGTCCCATTTTGCCTCGCTCAACATCGTATTCGCCCTGGTCAGGTTCGATTCGGTCTCACCTGGTATCGTATGTCGTTACATGTCCAGACCGACCCGCTCGTTGCCGTCGGCCCGTCCAGCGGCCGGCCCGGAGGCCCCCGCGGGGGTCGACCACGCGCGCGCCCGAGACGGGACGTCGCCCCCGCGCCGCCTGGCGATGAGCTCGTCGAACAGGCGCACGTGCGCGTCGACCATCGCTTCCAGGCTGAACTGCTCGGTGAACTTCGCGGGGCCACGCGCGCGCGCTCGCTCGCGGAGCTCCCCGTCGCGGGCGACCCGCGAGAGGTGCTCGACCAGCGCGCCAGGGTCCTTCGACGGGACGAGGAACCCGTCGACGCCGTGCTCGACGATCTCGGGGACGCCGCCGACGCGGCTCGCCACGATCGGCTTGCCGAGCGCGAGCGCCTCGAGCAGCGCGAGCGGCAGCCCCTCCCAGAGCGACGGGAGCACGTAGGCGTCGAACGCGGAGATGAGCTCCGGCACGTCCGAGCGATACCCGGGGAAGATCACCCGGTCGCCGAGCCCCGCGTCCCTGGCTTGCTGCTCCAGCCCCGGCCGGAGCGGGCCGTCGCCGGCGATGACGAAGCGCGCCTCGGGCGCGCGCCGCAGCACCTCGGGCGCCGCCTCGAGGAGGTAACGGAGCCCCTTCTGCTCGATGTGCACCACGGCGCACCCGAACACGAACTCCCGCTCGCCGATGCCGAGCTCCGCGCGGACGCGCGCGCCCGCGCCGCTCTCGCGGGCGCGGGCGAAGCGCGTCCCGTCGATGCCGTTGTGGATGACGCGGACCGGCGCGCGGACCTTCACGTCGTCGACAAGGATGCGCCTGAGGTCGTGCGACACGGCGACCATCTCGTCGGCGAGGTAGGCGTAGTAGCCGAACTTGCGCCGATCGAAGCCCTTCGCCCGGTTGATCTGGTTGTGCTCCGAGTAGACGATCTGCGGCCGATTCCGGAGCAGGCGCGCCGCGAAGCCAGCGAAGATGAGCGGAGCACGGTTGTGGACGTGGACGATATCGACCGAGCGCTGGTGAAAGAAGCGCCGGATCCAGAGCAGCGCTTCTGGATCGCTCTTCAGGCCCGGCAGCACCGGCCGGAGGTCCTTCGTGATCACGAGGCACTTCGAGCGGGGGAGCTTGACCTCCGAGAACAGCCGTCCCTCGCCGTCGAGGCAGATCAGCGAGAGGTCGAAGCCGTGATCGCCGAGGCGATCGAGGAGGCTCAGCACGACCTTCTCGAGCCCGCCGACCTCGAGGTTGTTCACGACCATGCAGACGTTGGGCTTGCTCATATTCTCCTGAGCGGACCGTCAGGTCGCCGCGGTCGTCGTCAGAGCGCCGTGACGCGCCACGGCAGCGTGTCGACCGTGCGATGAGCGTTCCGTGTCATTTGGGCTCAGGTAGGTGAGCGTATCATGACATGCGGATGCTGTTCGCTTGACTTGGCGGCGTCGCAGCGGCGCCGAGCCGGACGTCGGAGTTGCTCGTCCATCATCCCTCATCGCGCCCGCGAGCGCGAGCGCCTCTGCATCGGTGGAATACGCCGGGAACGCGAGCGCGCGGGGATCGATGTGCGGGGCCACACCCGCGGCGCCGCGCTACAGCGCGGCGATCTTGCCCTGCTCCGGCGATGACGCCGTCGCATAGAGCTTCTTCGGCATCCGCCCCGCGAGATACGCCATCCGACCGGCCCTCACCGCGTCCTTCATCGCCTGCGCCATCAAGATCGGGTCCCGCGCGCCCGCGATGGCCGTGTTCATCAATACCCCATCACACCCGAGCTCCATCGCCACCGCGGCGTCGCTCGCTGTCCCGACTCCCGCGTCCACGATCACCGGTACCTTCGCTGTCTCTCGGATGATCATCAGGTTGTACGGGTTGCGGATGCCGAGCCCGCTGCCGATCGGCGCCGCCAGGGGCATCACGGCCGCGCACCCGATGTCTTCCAGCTTACGACAGACGATCGGGTCGTCCATGCAGTAGGGCAGCACCGTAAAGCCCTCCTTCACCAGGATCCGCGCCGCCTCCAGCGTCGCCTCGTTGTCCGGGAACAGCGTCCGTTCGTCGCCGATGACCTCGAGCTTCACGAGATCGGATAGGCCGAGCTCGCGCGCGAGCCGGCAGGTGCGGACCGCGTCCTCGACGGTGGCGCAGCCGGCCGTGTTCGGCAGGATGGTGACGCGCCCCTGCTGGAGCAGCGACATCATCGACCCCTCGCCCCGCTCCTTCAGATTGACGCGGCGGAGGGCCACCGTGACGACCTCCGCGCCGGACGCTTCGAGCGCGCGACGGGTCTCATCCAGGTCCTTGTACTTGCCCGTCCCCACGAAGAGGCGGGAAGTGAACGTGTATCTGCCGATCGTCAACGCGTCGCTCGTCATCGCAGGCTCCTCGGGTCTCGACCCAGACGATCTGCTAGTCGGACCGGGACACAGGGTCCAGCGCGTCGACGAAACCCGGCGCTTCCGGCGCGCCCCGCTCGGCAGCATGGTATCTTTGCGCCTATGTCTCCCAGAGCTCTTGGCATAGCCCTCCTCGTCGCGTTGCCCCCGGCGCTCACGCTCACGCCCCTCCCGACAGCCGACAGCCGCGCGCCGGCCGGCCAGGAGCGCGCCGGGGCGAGCGGCGGCGCGCTCCTGTCCGGTCCGCGCGCGGCGCAGGCGGCCGTGGCCCTTCAGCTCTCGCTGGACGAGCTCGTCGCCGCGGCCTCGTACGTCGTGGTCGCGACCGCAATCGAGCAGCGCAGCCAGTGGGAAGAGCTCGGCGGGGCCAGGAGGATCGTCACCTATACCCGCCTGGCGATCGACCGGACCGTGGCCGGACAGCCCGACGGCGAGGTCTGGGTCAGGACGCTCGGGGGCGTGGTCGGGGACGTCGGACAGCACGTGTCGGGCGACGCGCAGATCGCGATCGGCGCGCAGGCGATGGTCTTCGTCTCCAAGGTGGGGTCGGCCCTGGTCGTCTCCGGGATGGCCCAGGGCCACTACCCCGTCGTCGACGGCGAGGAGAAGCCGAGCCTCGCCGGCGGGGCCGGCGCGCGGCGCATCGCCGTGCGGCGGCTGGCCGCGAGCCCCGACAGCGGGACCGTCCTGCCGCGGCCGGGCCCCGCGATCTCGGCCCGCGAGCAGCTCGTCGGCGCGGCGCTCGACGCGGCGATCGACGCGGTGAACCAGGCGTGGAAGGCGAAGCATGCGCAGAAGTGACCTCGCGCCGCGCCCCGCCGGCGCGCGCCACCCCGCGCGCGCCGGCGCCATCGCCGCAGCCTGCAGCGCGCTCGTCGCCGCGGCGCTCGCCTACCCCGGGGACGCCCTGGCGTTCTGCCGCACGAGCGTCTGTCCGCCGGAGAAGACGGCGTCGGGGGAGGCAGAGACCGCGGCGGTCTGCACGCCGCCGCAGGGCAACGACTGCGGCACCCCGCTCGCCTGGCCTTCGCCGTGCGTGAGCTACTCCCTCCAGGAGGACGCCTCCGTCCAGGTGTCGCTCCAGGAGGCGGAGGAGATCTTCGAGCAGGCGTTCGCCGCGTGGACGGAGGCCGACTGCGGCGACGGGCAGACCCCGCGCATGGAGGTCACCTACCTGGGCCCGGTCGCGTGCGACGCGCACGAGTACAACAAGCGCAAGGCGAACGCGAACATCATCATGTTCCGGGACGACGGGTGGCCGTACGTCGACAGCGGCAACACCCTCGCGCTCACGACCGTCACCTACCACCTCAAGACCGGCGAGATCTACGACGCGGACATGGAGATCAACTCGCTGACGCTCTCCCAGGGAACCGGCGGCGTCTCGTTCGACCTCCTGAGCATCGCCACCCACGAGGCCGGCCATTTCCTCGGGCTCTCGCACTCGATCGAGCACGACGCGACCATGTTCGCCAACTACCGCTCTTCGCTCCGCGACCTCTCCCAGGACGACCTCGACGGGATCTGCGCGGTGTACCCGCCCGGGGAGCCCATCAGGGGCTGCGACCCCACGCCGCGCCACGGCTTCTCTGCCTTGTGCGCCGCGGATCAGCCCGATGTGAAGGAGTCGGACGGCTGCGCCGCGGCCCCGCGCGGCAACGCTGGCCAAGGCGGGCGCGGCGGAGGGCTCGTCCTCGCCGCGCTCGCGCTGGTCGGCGCGGCCGCGCGGGCGCGGCGCGGCGCGGCCGCGCGGGCGCGGCGCGGCGCGGCCGCGCGGGCGGGCCGGGAGGCAGCCTGCTGAGCCAGCGCCCTCCCGTCCTGGTCGAGCGCGAAGGCGAGCTCGCCCGGCTGGTCGAGCGCGCCGCCCGCGCCGACGCGCTCGCGGTCGACGTGGAGGCCAACGGGCTGTTCGCGTACAGGCCGCGGCTCTGCACCGTCCAGCTCGCCTTTCGCGAGGGGGACGACATCGCGATCGGGGTCGTCGACGCGCTCCGCGTGCCTGTCGCGCCGCTCGCGCGGCTCCTCGGGGCCGCGGGCCCGCCCAAGGTGCTGCACGACCTCACCTTCGACGCGCGCATGCTCGCCGAGGCGGGCGCGCCGCTCGCTGGCGCGCACGACACCTCGGTCGCCGCGCGCATGCTGGGGTGCGCGGCGACGGGGCTCGCCGCGCTGCTCCTGTCGGAGCTCGACGTGAAGGTCGACAAGCAGCTCCAGCAGCACGACTGGGGGCGCAGGCCGATCGAGGACGCCGAGCTGCGCTACCTGGCCGACGACGTGCGCCACCTGCTCCCGCTCCGCGCGCGGCTCGCGGAGCGCAGCCGCGCCCTCGGGATCGACGAGGAGATCGAGGAGGAGTGCGGCTACAAGCTCGCGACCGCCCTCGGGCCGCCGCGCGATCCGCGGCCCGCCTACGCGCGCATCAAGGGGGCCCAGGCGCTCGATCCGCAGGGCCGGGCGATCCTGCGGCGGCTCGTGGCGGCGCGCGAGGCGGCCGCCGAGGGGGCCGACGTGCCCTCTTTCAAGGTCGTCGCCAGCGACGTGCTGCTCGAGCTCGCGCAGCGGAGGCCTGCCAGCGCAGACGACGTGCGCGCGATCCGCGGGGCCGCGGCGGGCCGCGCGGCCGGGTGCGTCGCGGCGTGGCTCCGCGCGGTCGAGCAGGGGCGCAGCGACGGCGACGTGCCCGAGCACGAGCGCGTCCTCTTCCAGCAAGCCCGCCCGCCCAGGAAGGAGCTCGCCGCGCGGCGCGCGGTGGAGACCCGGATCGCGGCGTGGCGCAGGGCCGAGGCGAAGGCGCGGAAGGTGGACGAGCAGGTCGTGCTGCCCGGCCACTGCGCGCAGGATCTCGCGGAGATCGCGCTGGCGGAGGGCCACGCCGGGGACGAGGCGATCGCCGCCGCGATCGCGCGCATCCCGGGGCTCGGCGCGGGACGGTTCGCGCGTTACGGCCGCGCGCTCGCGGCGCTCGTGGCCGCGGCGCAGCCGGGCGAGCCGCCTGCCGCCGAGAGGTAGCGCCGCGCGCCGGTTCCGCATGTCGGTTCCGCATGTCGGTTCCGCATGTCGGTTCCGCGCGTCCGCGATCCCCTGCGGGATCTCCGACACGTGGAGCCCGCTGCGAGCGAGCGCACGTGGCGCGCGCGCCGCCCGGTCGACAGAGCCGCCGGGCGATGGAATAGCAGGGCCCATGCCCTCGACCGATCATCCCAAGGCGCCGAGGCGGCTCCGCCTCTGGCCGCCGGCGGCGTGGCTCCGCGCTGCGTTCGCCTTCGCGCTCGTGTTCGGGTGCGCCCTTCTGGGAGCGAGCGCCGGAGAGCTGGCCGCTCCGCCGCCCCCGCCGCCGCCCCCGGCGAACGCCGAGGTCGGCCCGGAGCCGGAGGCGACCCCGGTCGCGCCCGACTCGCCTCGGGCCGCCATGCGCAGCTTCGTCGAGCTGTGCCGCGCGGGCAACTACGCCGAGGCCGCGCGCTACCTGGACGTGCCGCCGAGGGCGAACGGCGCGGAGCTCGCGCAGAAGCTCAAGGCGGTGCTCGATCGGCACCTCTGGCTGGAGGTGGAGACGCTCTCGCCGAGCCCGCAGGGGGACACGCAGGACAACCTCGGGGCCGGGGTGGAGCAGCTCGGCAAGATCCCGACGCGGACGGGGGCCCAGCCGGTGCGCCTCGTTCGGCGCACGACGGCCGACGGCGTGCGCTGGATCTTCTCGCGCGCCACGGTGGAGCGCGTCGACGAGTGGTACGCGCAGCTCGAAGATCGCTGGCTCCGCGATCACCTGCCGCCTGCGCTCCTGCGCCCCGGCCCGCGCGAGCTGCTCTGGTGGCAGTGGCTCGCGCTGCCGGTCCTCGCGCTGGCCGGCTGGCTCGTCGGCGCGGTGCTGAGCTACCTCGTCCGCGCCCTGCTCCGCCGCGTCGTCGCGCGGACGGATTCCACGCTCGACGACGTGCTCATCGGGGGGGCGCGCGGTCCGTTCACGTTCGCGGCGGCGCTCCTCGTGATCACGACCGCGCTCCCGTGGCTCGGGCTCTACCTGCCGGCCGACGAGTTCCTCGACAAGGTGCTGCGCGCCGGCGTCTTCGTCGCCGTGTTCTGGTTCGCCCTGCGCACGATCGACGCCGTCGGCGGCCGCCTGCTCGCCGACCCCGCGACGCGCGACAACCCCGCGGCGCGCTCGCTCGTGCCGCTCATGGGGCGGATCGCGAAGGTCTCGATCGTGATCATCGGCGTGATCGCCGTGCTCTCGGAGCTCGGCTACCCGGTGGCGAGCCTCATCGCCGGCCTCGGCATCGGCGGCGTCGCGCTGGCCCTCGCCGCCCAGAAGACGGTGGAGAACCTCTTCGGCTCGGTCGCGATCGGCATCGACCGGCCGTTCCGGGTCGGCGACTTCGTGAAGGTCGACGCGCTCCTCGGGACGGTCGAGAGCATCGGGCTCCGCTCGACCCGGATCCGGACGCTCGATCGGACCATCGTCACGATCCCGAACGGCAAGCTGGCCGATCTCCAGATCGAGTCGTACACGGCGCGCGACAGGATTCGCCTCTCCTGCGTGCTGGGGCTCGAGCGCGACACGTCGCCCGAGCAGCTCCACGCCATCGTGGAAGAGTGCGAGCGGGCGCTGCGGGAGCACCCGAAGATCTGGCCCGACGACATCGTCGTGCGCTTCATCGGCGTCGGGCCCTCGTCGCTCGACGTCGAGGTGATGGCCTGGTTCCAGACGACCGACTTCGGGGAGTTCCGGGCGCTCCGGCAGGCGATGTTGATCACGTTCCTGCAGATCATCGACATGGCCGGATCGCGGCTCGCGTACCCGACGCAGACGCTGCACGTCGCGCCGCGCGGAGAGGATCACCCGCAGCCGGAGGCGGCCGCGGCGGGCGGCTCGGCTAACGGGAAGCGCGCGCCGCGGCGGGCGCCATCGGCTGAAGCCCCGCCTTCTCGATGAGCGCGCGGTCCTCGTCCTGGCCGGGGTTCGGCGTGGTGAGCAGCCTGTCTCCGTAGAAGATCGAGTTCGCCCCCGCGTACATGCAGAGCAGCTGCGTCTCGCGCGAGAGCTCCGTCCGCCCCGCGGACAGGCGCACCATCGCGCGCGGCATCATGACCCGCGCGACCGCGATCATCCGGACGAACTCGATCGGATCGACCGGGGGGAGGCTCTCGAGGGGCGTCCCGGGCGAGCGCACGAGGGCGTTGATGGGCACGCTCTCCGGGTGGGGGTCGAGGCGCGCGAGCTCGACGAGCATCTCGCAGCGGTCGGCGATCGACTCGCCCATGCCGATGATGCCGCCCGAGCAGACGGTGATGCCCGCCCGCCGCACGTTGCGCAGGGTGACGAGCCGCTCGTCGTACGTGCGCGTCGAGATGATGGATTTGTAGGCCTTGCGCGAGGTGTCGAGGTTGTGGTTGTAGGCGTCGAGGCCGGCCTCCTTCAGGCGGCGCGCCTGGTCATCGGTGAGCATGCCGAGCGTGCAGCACGCCTCGAGGCCGAGGGCTTTCACGCCGCGCACCATGTCGAGGACGCGCTCGAAGGCGGGTCCGTCCTTCACCTCGCGCCACGCGGCGCCCATGCAGAACCGCGTCGAGCCCCCGTCGCGGGCGCGCTCCGCGGCGGCGAGGACCGCGCCGACGTCGAGCATGCGCTCCGGCCCGACCTCGGTCTCGTAGTGGCTCGACTGCGGGCAGTAGGCGCAGTCCTCGGGGCAGCCGCCCGTCTTGACGCTGAGCAGGGTGCAGAGCTGGACCTCGTGCTCGCCGTGGAACGCGCGGTGGACCGCGCGGGCGCGGTCGATCAGCTCGAAGAGCGGGAGATCGTGAAGGGCGACCGCCTGCGCGACGGTCCAGTCGTGGCGGGGCGCGCCCGCCGACGGGGCGTGCCCGGCCGGGCCGCTGCATCCATTCCTGTGCTCCGCCGCCTCTCGTTCGATCCCTTCGAGCATGGGCTCGCTCATAGCCGGGCTTGAGGCGCCGCCGCAAGCGAGGCGCGATCGAGCATGAAATGAGCCGCCAAGGCGCCAAGGGCGCCAAGAACAGAAAATATCTTGGCGTCTTGGCGTCTTGGCGTGCTTGGCGGTTCGAAATTCTGCTCTTTTCCGGCGGTTTTGCCCCGATTGCCGCCTCTAGAGCGCCGTCACCGCCTTCGCCGTCTCCTTGGCGATCGTCCCCTGGGCGACGAGCTGCCTGAGGTGCGCGTCGAAGGTCTGCATACCGTACGGCGTGACCCCCTTCTCCATCAGCTCGCGCAGCGAAGGGCTCCCCTCCGGCCGGCGGATCGCCTCGCGCACCGCGGCCGTCCCGACGAGCACCTCGGCGGCGAGGACCTCCCCCGCGCCGTCGCGGCGAGGGAGCAGGCGCTGCGCGACGACGCCGTGGAGACAGTCGGCCAGCCGGTCGCGCGCCTCGCTCGGGCTCTTGCCGAGCGCGATCAGCCGCCCGAGCGCGCGCGTGACGTCCGCCGAGCTGACCGCCGCGAGCACGAGGTGCCCGGTCTCCGCGGCGTGGAGCGCGAGATCGAGCGACTCGCCGTCGCGGAGCGCGCTGATGAGCACGACGTCCGGGTCCTGCCGCAGCGCGGCGCGCAGCGCGGTCGGGAAATCCGCGGTGTCGACGCCGATCTCGCGCTGGCTCACGCTGGAGCGGTTGTCCTCGTGCACGTGCTCGATCGGATCCTCCAGGGTGACGATGTGGCGCGGCACGGTCGCGTTGATGTGCCCGACGAACGCGGCGAGGGTCGTGCTCTTGCCGCTGCCGGCCGTGCCCGCGACGAGGACGAGGCCGTGATCGTGCTCCACCATGGCCCGGACCGCCGAGGGCACGCCCAGCTCCTCGAACGTCGGGATCTTGAGCGGGATGCTCCGCAGGATGATCGCGAGCGAGCCGCGCTGGCGATAGATGTTCACGCGAAACCGGCCGAGGCCCGGGACGACGTACGCGGCGTCGAGCTCCTGGAGCGAGGCGAGGAGCTCGCGCGAAGGGCGCCCGGCGAGCAGCACCCGCGCGGCGGCCTCGCTGTCCTCGGGCCGGATCCTGTCGACGCGGAAGTAGACCATGTCGCCGCGCACCCGCGCGCCCGGCGGCTGACCGACCTTGAGGTGGATGTCGCTGGCGTGGGCGGCAAGCGCCTTGCCGAGGAGCTGATGGAGGAAGGCCTCGGAGGTGTACGGCGTCGTCACGGGGGGCAAGGTACCAAATTGGAACCCGACCGGCCCAAAGCGCGGCTGCACGAACCGAAAGCCCACAGGGCGCCGCGCCGCCGCGCGGGACGGCCGCGCGCCCGCGCCGCCGCGCGGGACGTCAGGGACGCGGCGCCGCCGGGCCTCCCGCGGCGCCCGCGACGGAGCCCTCGGGATCCAGATCTGCCGGAATACGGAGAGGATCGACGAGCCCCCGCTCCGCGAGCGCGCGCGCCGCCGAGATGGCGAGCGCGCGCTGATCCGAGGGGAGGTCGCGCCGGCCCGCCAGATCGACCAGGGCCGCGGCAGCGCCGCGCGCCCCGTCCGGGTCGAGCGGCTCGCGCGGGCGCGGTGGCCGACCGGCGATCCCGAGGAGCGCCTCGAGCAGGGGCGGAAGCGACGGCCCGGACACCGCGCGGGCGCGCTCGGCGAGCGGCCCGAGCGCCAGATCGGCGTCATCGGCGTACGGCAGCGCGCGCAGGGCCGTGAGCGCGATGTCGCCGCCGTCGTCGAGCGCGGCGAGGAGGCCGGACGCGCCCTCGGCCTCGGCCAGCCGGGCGCGCTCCAGCGGGTCGTCCTCCGCGGCGAGGCGCCAGCGGGGATCGGTGAGGCGAGGGCTCGGCGGGCGCGGCGCCACGGAGGGCGAGGCGGCGGCCGAGGCGGGCGACGCAGCGTCGCGGGGGGCGCTCCCCTGCTCGCGGCGACAGCCGAGGGGCGCGAGCAGGACGAGCGCGACGAGGGCGAGGCGCGCCGCGACAGGCCTCCTCCGCCGCGCGCGGCGGACGCCCTCGCGGCCCCTCCCCTGCTTCACGGCTGCTCGAGGATCGAGAGCGACCGCTTCGCGGGCGCGTTCTCGGGCTCTTGCCGCGCGTTGTACTCGTCGACCACCCGGTTGATGTGCATCGAGCAGAACTTCGGCCCGCACATCGAGCAGAACTCCGAGGTCTTGAAGTACTCCTGGGGGAGCGTCTCGTCGTGCATCGCCTGGGCCGTCTCCGGATCGAGCGAGAGCGCGAACTGCTGCTTCCAGTCGAAGGCGTAGCGGGCGCGGCTCAGCGCGTCGTCGCGATCCCGCGCGCCCGGGCGCTTCCGCGCCACGTCCGCGGCGTGGGCCGCGATCTTGTAGGCGATGAGGCCCTGCTTGACGTCCTCGGGGTTCGGCAGGCCGAGGTGCTCCTTCGGCGTCACGTAGCAGAGCATCGCGGCGCCCGCGAAGCCGGCCATCGTGGCGCCGATGCAGCTCGTGATGTGGTCGTAGCCAGGCGCGAAGTCGGTGACGAGCGGGCCGAGCACGTAGAACGGCGCCTCGTGACAGAGCTCCATCTCCTTCTGCACGTTCATCGCGATCTGATCGAACGGCACGTGCCCGGGGCCCTCGATCATCACCTGCACGTCCTTCTCCCAGGCGCGCTTCGTGAGCTCGCCGAGCGTCTTCAGCTCGGCGAACTGGGCCGCGTCGCTGGCGTCGTGGAGGCAGCCGGGGCGGAGGCCGTCGCCCGCCGAGATCGTGACGTCGTACTTGGCGCAGACCTCGAGCACCTTGTCCCAGTGGGTGTAGAACGGGTTCTGCTTGTGGTGCTCGATCATCCACTGCGCCATGATCGAGCCGCCGCGCGAGACGATGCCGGTGATCCGGCCCTTCACGAGCGGCAGGTGCTCGAGCAGCACGCCCGCGTGGATCGTGAAGTAATCGACCCCCTGCTTCGCCTGGTGCTCGAGCATGTCGATGAGGTCCGCGGCCGTCATCTTGGCGGTGCCCTTGCACGCCTCGAGCGCCTGGTAGATCGGCACCGTCCCGATCGGCACAGGGGAGTCCGCGATGATCGCGCGGCGGATGCCGTCGATGTCGCCCCCGGTCGACAGGTCCATCACGGTGTCCGCGCCGTACTTGATGGAGTAGCGCAGCTTCTCGAGCTCGCCGCTCACGTCGCTCGTGGTCTGGCTGTTGCCGATGTTCGCGTTCACCTTGCAGAGCGACGCGATGCCGATGCACATCGGCTCGAGGTTCAGGTGGTTCTTGTTCGCGGGGATGATCATCCGGCCGCGCGCGACCTCGCTGCGGATGAGCTCGGGCGCGAGCTTCTCACGGCGGGCGACGTACTCCATCTCCTCCGTGACGACGCCCTTCCTCGCGAAGTGCATCTGGCTCTGGTTCGGGCTCCCGGCGCGCTTGCTCACCCATTCGGACCGCAACATCGACGACCTCGCTTTCGAGGTGGGCGGTTTAGGTCGCGACCGCGCGCGACGCAAGCGCCGCGTCGCGCCTGGCCGCCCGACCTCGAGCCGGCGAGAAAGCGCGCCTTCACCGGCGCGCGCCGCGAGCGCGCCGCTGTCAGGGAGGCGGCGCCTCGGGGAGCTCGGTCATCATGCCGAGCGTCTGGGCGCCGGCGGCCTTCGCGCCGTCGAGCACCGCCACGACGGTGCCGTAGACGGCGCCGTCGTCGGCGACGACGAAGACGATCCTGTCCTGAGGCCTGCTGTAGCGCTCGAGCAGCGGCCTGAGCGTGCCCACGAGCTCGGCGCGCTCGACCGGCTCGTCGTTCACCCGCAGCTCGCCTTGCGCGCTCACCCGGACGACGAGCTGGTCGGGCGGCGGCGGGGTGTCCTGCTTGACCTGCTCGGTGTCCGGCACGCGCACGCCGATGTCCTTCTCGAGCAGCGGCGTCACGACCATGAAGATGATGAGCAGCACCAGCACGACGTCGACGAGCGGCGTCACGTTGATGTCGGAGTTCAGGGGCACCGCCGGCTTGATGACGAACTTCTTCTTCGCGCTCATCGCCGCTATCTCCCCTTCAGCTCCTCGACCGCCAGCGAGACGCTCTTCGCGCCCGACTTGCGCGCCGTCTCCATCACCCTGCGGACGTCGCCGAACGAGAGGCGCTGGTCCCCCTTGACCAGCACCTTGCGCCCCGGCTGCGCCGCGAACTCGCGCGAGAGCCGCTCTGCGAGCCCGGCGTCATCGTATCTGTCGTTCTCGACCCACACCGTCTTCTCCAGCGTCACGGAGAGGATCAGCGGGTCCACCTCCTTCCTCTCCTCGTCCACCTCCGCGGCCTGCGGCAGCTTCACGTCCTTGCCGCGCTGGAGCATCGGCGTGACGACCATGAAGATGATGAGCAGGACGAGGACCACGTCGACGAGCGGCGTGACGTTGATCTCGCTCTTGGGGCCCCTCTGCGGGCCGACACCCATCCCCATTGGAACGCTCGCTTCCCTGCTGGGCGCGTCACCCCGCGCCGCGCCGCGGGCGCGAGGCGCCGGGCGCCGCGCTCCGCGGAGAGGCGCGCGGGGTGTCGCGCGGGTCCGGTGTCAAGCAGCCTCTTCGGCGGCCGGCGCGAGGCGCCCGTCGAGCCGCTTCGCCACGACGTCGAGGAGCTCGTTCGACGACTCCGAGATGTCGATCGCCCGGGCTTCGACCCAGCCCTGGAGATAATTGTAGCCCATGACGGCCGGGATCGCGACGATCAGCCCGAAGGCGGTCGTGATGAGCGCCTCCGCGATACCCGCCGAGACGGTGCCGAGGCCGCCGGAGCCGGCCGCCGCCATCTGCTGGAACGCCGTCACGATGCCCATGACCGTCCCGAGCAGCCCGACGAACGGCGCGGTGGAACCGACCGTGGCGAGCAGGCCATAACCTCGCTTCAGGCTGAGCACCTCGCGCTGCGCCTGCCGCTCGAGCGCCCGCGAGACCGACTCGAACACGCCGTCGCGCTCGTGCCCCTGCGCCGGCAGCCGCGAGGGCGCGCTCGAGGCATAAGCGGCGAGCCCGGCGCCGATGACGCGCCCGAGATAGCCGCTCTCGCCGCCCGGCCTGGCGGCGGTCCAGGCCCCCTCGAGCTCGCCCCGGGCGAGCATCGGCCCGACCCGCGCCGCGAACGCGCGGGAGGCGGCGCGCGACAGGAACGACACGACGAGGCGCTCGCCCAGGACGATCAGCGACGCAACGGACATGATGGCCAGCGCGAAGACGATCAGCTTCGCGAAGAGCCCCATGTGGCCCCACAGCTCGATCAACGTGAATTGCATCGTCTCGCGCCTCCTGGCGCCCCATGTCGCGTGATGGTCTTGGTGCTGCTGGAGCAACACCGCTGGTGCTGCTGGAGCAGCACCTCCGTGGATACCGAGCGGACTCGGCAGCACCGCAGCGCGGACCTGCCAGTACCCTTCTCTACTACGTGCTCCAGCGGTTCAATAACACCCCTGCGCGCCCGGACGTCAAGGGAGCTTGAGCCGGATGGGGAACACGTAGTCCACCGAGACCGGGCGCCCCTGATACATGACGGGGGTGTAGCGATGCGTCGCGAGCGCATCGAGGATCGCTCGATCCATGTGAGGAAGCGACTTGGCCATCCGGCAGCCGGTCAGCGAGCCGTCCAGCTTGATGACGCACTTGACAATCGCGAGCCCCTCGACGCGCGCGGCGAGCGCCTCGCGCGTGTACTGCGGGTCGCGCCCGGCGATCTTCGAAGGCCGGGTCATTCCGGCGCCGAACGCCAGCACCACGCTCTGCGGCGGCGGCGTGCTGCCCACCTGGCCGCCGACTTTGCCGCCCAGCTGACCGCCCATCTGCCCGCCGAGCTCGCCGCCGACGGTGCCCCCCTGAACGCCGCCCTGGACTCCCCCCTCGACGCCGCCCGGCTGCTCCGGCGCATCCTCCCTGACCGGCTCCGGCTCCGGCTTTGGCTCTGGCACTGGCGCCTTGGCCTTGGGCTTCTCCGGCATGTCGTAGATGGTGTCAGGCGTCTTGACGGGCTTCGGCTGCTCAACGCGCTCCACCTTGGGCGGGCGCTTCGCGCCGCCGCCCGGAGGCGGCGGCGGAGGAGGAGGAGGCGGCGGCGGCGCCGGAGCGAAAAATGTGACCTCGACGTCCTTCGGCTTCTCGGTTCGAGGGCGCGTGGCCTGCCAGAGGATGGCGCCCGCGATCGCCACGTGGGCGACGATGGAGAGCGCTGTCCCCGTCCCTAGCCGCCCCTGGGTGGCGGTAGCGCGACCGAGTACCGAGTCAAACATGAGGGGTCGTAACTCCTAGGACTCGAGCCGATCGAGGTAGAGAAGCCGCGACGTATGGAAGCGTGCGGCGCCTACCCGGAGTGTATAAGCGAGCGAGTCCTACAAAAAAGTCTATTGTCTGGCGCGATTCCTGTCTAGGGTAAGGAGGGACTCGAGGGCATACACTTCTGGAGGGAATTCCGTGAAGTTTCTCGAAAAGAGGCTGGAACACGGAGGGCGCTCACGTGCGCCGTTGGGGCCGTGGGCGGCGTTGCTGCTGCTCGCGATGACTTTGTTGACCGCGTACCCTGCGTTCGCGCAGACGGGCAGCGGCGTGCTCCTCGGGCGGGTCGTCGACGCGTCGAACAGCGCGCCGGCGGCCGATGTGGTCGTGACGGCGACATCGCCGGCGCTGCAAGGGGAGCAGCTGGTCGTCACGGACGGCACTGGCCAGTACCGTATCCCGAACCTGCCGCCGGGCGACTACACACTGCGCTTCGAAAAGGACGCGTTCAAGCCGTACGCGCGCGGCGGGATCGCGGTCCGCGCCGCGACGACCATCCGCGTCAACGTCGAGCTGCTGCCGGAGGCGCTCAAGGCGGCGGAGATCGTCGTCGTCGGCCGCGCGCCGACGGTCGACGTCGGCTCGAGCAGCGTGAGCCAGAGCATCACCCAGGACTTCACACGGCGCATCGCGATCTCGCCCCCCACGGGGAAGGGCGCGACGACGCGCTCCTTCGAGTCGGTCGCCGCGACCACGCCCGGGGCGCAGGCCGACGAGTTCGGCACGTCCATCGCCGGCACCTCCTCCCCCGAGAACCAGTACGTGATCGACGGCCTGTCGGTGAACGACCCGGCCTACGGGATCGTCGGCACGCCGCTCACGATGGAGTTCATCAAGGAGGTCAACGTGGTGGCCGGCGGGTACATGCCCGAGTACGGCCGCGCGACCGGGGGTGTCCTCGATGTCGTCACGAAGAGCGGCGGCAACGCGTTCCAGGGCTCGGTCTTCTTCAACATCACGCCCGGCGTCCTCGAGGGCGCGCCCAAGGCGGTCCGTCGCCAGGGCGAGACCATCCAGACCGACGAGACCCTGTCGTCGATCCGCGACTACGGGTTCGAGGTCGGCGGCCCCATCCTGAAGGACAAGCTCTGGTTCTTCGCGGGCGCGGATCTCGCGTTCAAGAGCAGCTCGATGGAGCGCAACCTGTTCGCCACGCGCTACGACCCCACCACGTTCGAGCCGGTGACGGATCGCGCGACCGGGCTCAACGTCGTCGACCGGCTGCCGGGGACGCAGCGCTTCTACCGCGCCGAGGAGCAGACGCTGCAGTACCTCGGGAAGCTGACCTACCAGATCGATCCGGACCACAGCGTCGCGCTCTCCGTCTACGGCTCGCCCTCCACCTCGGGCGGCAACGGCACGTTCGGGTTCGACCCGCAGCAGGGCCTGACCGAGCTCTCGAACATCGTCGGCGAGTACGGCGCGCTGGCGCACGAGTACGTGGCGTCGTCGAACGACGTCGCGCTGAAGTGGTCGTCGGCGTTCAAGAACAAGACCCTGCTCCTCGACGCGACCCTCGGCTGGCACAACCAGCGGAGCGCGCGGCTGCCCCCGGACGGCTCGGAGCTCGGGACGCGCGAGGGCCTGGCGGGTGTGCCCCTCATGGTCTGGCAGCGGTACTCCCCGAACCGGTATTCGATCGACGATTTCGAGAAGCTCTCGCCCGAGGCCCGGGCCATGTGCAAGCCGCTGCGGGCGGAGAACGGCGAGATCGCCGCGCTACCCTGCGCGGTGCGCCAGTACTGGCAAGGCGGGCCCGACTACATCGACGACGCCTCGCTCAACCGCTTCCAGCTGAACGCGAAGGTGACGAGCATCTTCCAGGGGCTCGGGCACCACGTGGTCAAGGCCGGCATCGACGGCGAGATCACGACGTACAAGCACATCAAGGCGTACGCGGGCGGCACCACCTACTCGGAGGAGGGAGACTGGGATGCCTCCCATGACGAGCGACAGCTCGGCTTCCTGACCGGCCCGGACGGCCTGGCGACCGGCCCGGGCGCCAGGGACTACGTCATCCAGGACAAGCTCACGGTGTCGTCGCTCGGAGCGACGATCGGCGCCTTCGCGCAGGACAGCTGGAGCATCCTCGACCGTGTGACGTTGAACATCGGCGTGCGCTACGACGCGCAGTACCTCTACGCGAGCGACGGCAAGCTCGGGCTGGCGCTCGCGAACCAGTGGTCTCCGCGCGTGGGCGTCGTCTACGACGTCACGCAGGAGGGCCGGTCGAAGGTGTTCGCGAACTACGCGCGGTATTACGAGAGCGTCCCCCTCGACATGCTGGATCGCGCGTTCGGCGACGAGCGGAACATCCGCTCCTACCACCTGGGGGGCGCCGACGGCTGTAACCCTGGGGATCCCGTGGACGCGACGGGTTATGGCGAAGGGCAGTGCCGGAACGACGACAGCCGCGTCCCGGTCACCGGGCCGTACGATCCGAACAAGAACTGGTTCACGCTCGGCGGCGGCAAGTCCCCGGTGGATCCGGATCTCGAGCCGCAGTCGTCGGACGAGATCGTGATCGGCGGCGAGTACGAGGTGCTCCCGAACGCGCGGGTCGGCGCGACGTACACGAAGCGCTGGATGAACAACGTCATCGAGGACATGAGCCGGGACGAGGCGAACACCTACTTCATCGGCAACCCCGGGAAGGGGATCGCCAAGGACTTCCCCGAGGCGACGCGCGATTACGATGCGCTGACCCTCTATTTCCAGAAGGCCTTCTCCGACCTGTGGCTCGCCCAGGTGAGCTATACGCTGTCGTACCTGCGAGGCAACTATCCGGGCCTCTTCAAGCCCGAGACCGACCAGCTCGATCCGAACATCAATACGGAGTTCGATCTCGAGTCGCTCCTCGTCAACCGCGACGGGGCGCTGCCCGGCGACAACACGCACGAGATCAAGGTCTACGGCGCGAAGGCGATCGAGCTCCCGAAGGGCATGGTCCTCGACCTCGGCCTCACGTACAGGTCCCGCTCCGGCGCCCCCATCGACTACTGGGGAGCGCACTACCTGTACGGCTCCGACGAGACGTTCATCCTGCCCCGGGGCGCCGGCGGCCGCCTCCCCTGGGTCCACAACATCGACGGCCACATCGGCTATTCGGTCAAGCTCGCGAAGGACAGCGAGCTCACCGTCACCATGGATGTCTTCAACATCTTCAACTTCCAGGAGACCGTCCAGGTGGACCAGCGTTACACGACCGCGTTCGTCGACCCCTGCGTCGGTGGAACGAAGGAAGATCTGAATCCGAGCAGCGGCCCGACGTGCGTGAAGGACCACAACACCGGCGAGCCGCTCGATCCCAAGGCCGTGAACCCGAACTACGGCGAGCCGACGCAGTTCCAGACGCCGCGGCAGTTCCGGTTCGGCGCGCGGGTGACGTTCTAGGCGCGGCGCGCGCGGGAAAGGATGCAAGCGATGAAGAGGCGATGGCTTGTTTGGATGGCAGGGCTCGCGGCGCTCTCACCGCTCGCGGCGATGTCTCCGGGCTGCTCGCAGCCCAAGCCCGAGTGCACGGTCGGCACCGCAATCGTATCCCCGTACGTGACGAAGTTCACCCGGGTCGGCGGGGATGCCGAGGGCCCCTGTGCTCGAAAGGAGGGGACTGTCGAGCTGGTCGGGATGCAGATGTACAATCCGGACGAGAACGGCGACCAGCTCCCCGACGTGGAGACGAAGCTCGTCGCGATCCAGACGGCGGAGTTCGGCGACTGGTATCGCGGCGGGGCAACGATCGACCCGAACCCTGACCTGAACGCGTTCGCGATCGGTGCCTTCGCGTCGATCGGACCGGATGCCAACGATATCTGCACGGTTCCAACGCTCGATCCGGCCGAGGTGGTGTTGATGCCCGGCGGCGCTGGCGAGGGCGGCGCCGGCGAGGGCGGTGCCGGCGGCGCTGGCGAGGGCGGTGCCGGCGGCGCCGGCGAGGGCGGTGCCGGCGGCGCCGGCGAGGGCGGTGCCGGCGGCGCCGGCGAGGGCGGTGCCGGCGGCGCTGGCGAGGGCGGTGCCGGCGGCGCTGGCGAGGGCGGTGCCGGCGGCGCTGGAGGTGCTGGCGGCGAGGGTGGTGCCGGTGGCGCTGGCGAGGGTGGGGCTGGCGAAGGTGGCGCACCGGCGCCGGCGCTGGGGTCGCACAAGCTCGAGTGGCGCAACCTGCGCGTGTACGTGACGCCCGCCAACCTCGCGAATCAATTCGAGGCTGAAGTCACGTACTCGGAAGAGAGCTGCTCGACGACGTACAAGGTCGTCGGGCTCTGGCCGATGAGGGACTGCCAGATCTACACCCCGAACCCCGACCCCGAGGGCGATCCGATCCCCACAGGCAAGTTCGACAATGACAAGTGCACGAATCCTAACTCTGGTATCTCCCCGGATCTCAAGGTGAAGTGCGACACCACCGTGGGCCTGTGCGTGCTCGACGCGGACAGCATTCCCGCCTTCAGATAGGCAGCCCGGCGGGCGGGGCGCCATCGCCCCGCCTGCGCTGCTCCGGCCCCTCTCCCCTCAAATTCCCCAGAGCATCATCGCCCAGGCGCATCCCTGGTCGTGCGCAGACGGCGGGCGAGGATCGCCGTCGCCGGCTCACGGCGCGGGTTTGACGGCCAGCCTCGCCAGCGCCGCGCAGCCGGCCCCGCTCGCGATCTCGAGCTTCGCCGTGAGCGCGCACAGGCGCGACGCCCGCTCGAGCGCCCCCGGATCGCCCGATACGATGGCCCGCTTGGACTCGTATCCGGTCCGGACCGCGAGCATCGTCTGCGCGCGGGGGGGCAGCTCCGCGCGCCGCGCCACGAGCAGATCGCCGAGCTTCGGACCCGGATCGGCGGCCGGCGCCCACGTCCAGACCGACGCGACAAGGGCGTCCGCGAAGGCCGCGCGCAGCTCGTCGCCGCCGCGCGCGCCCTCGCACGGCAGCGCGGGGCCGGCCGGTCCGACGTCGGTGGCGAGGAGCCTCCGCCCCGCGATCCGCCGGAGCAGATCCTTCTCCACGCCGGCGATCTTGCCGTCGTCGTCCGAGAACGCCCCCGCCTTGAACCGCACGGCGAGCGCGGCGCACTTCTCGTCGCGCTCCGCGCGCAGCCGCTGCTCCTCGCGGGCCCGCTCCTCGGCGCGCAGCCGCTCCTCGCGCTCGCGCGCCTCGCGGGCCTCCACCGCGGCGCACTGCTCGAGCCGCGCGGCCACGCGCCGCTGCTGCTCGCTCGCCGCGCGGCCGAGATCGTCCTCCGCGATGTCGCGGACCGCGCACACCTCCGGGCGCTCCAGGACCGCATCGACGCGCGCGCGGGCGGCGCGGAGCCGCACGATCACCGACAGCGCCGCGACGATCACGAGCGCCGACACCACGATCGACGCGATCCTGCGGAGCCTCCGCCGGCGATACGCCTTGGCGAGCGCGCCGCCGCCGCTCTCGTCGAGCAGCTTGCGGCAGCGGCCGATCATCGCCTGCCATTGCGCGATGTCCTCGGCGAGCACCTGGAGCGGCTCCGCGAACGGGCGATCACGCCGGACCTTGTTCGCCAGCCGCTCGAGCCACATACCGGCGTCGGGGGCCCGACCGTGGTCGGTCACCTCGGCGACGCCCTCGAGCAGCCCGCCGATGCGCCCGGCGTAGACGTCCCAGGCGAGGAGCGCCTCGGACTGGCTGTCGCCGAGCCGCTCCATGGCCTCGCGCACGTCGGCCATCGGGAGCAGGCGCTCGACGTCCTCCCGGCGCACGCCCGCGAGCTTCGCGGCCTGATCGACGCCGCGCTGGAAGCCTCCGAGGAGCCCCGCCGGCGCCAGCTCGCGGAGCCCCTCCGGAACCCGCCTCGCCTGCATGCACGCGCCGGCGTGGTGCAGCGGCCCCATCGCGCAGGTCAGGAAGGTGCCGCCGAGCTTCACTTCCATCGAACCGTGGCTCTCCTCTCCACGAGATACCCCGGACAGCGCGGCGCGGAAAGGCTCGCCGCGCTGTCCAGGGTGATCACCGGCTGCCGCGTGAGACCTCGAGGTCCCAGAGCGCGTAGAGCACGTCGACCTCGTACTCGGTGTGTCGCCAGCCGGGGTGGAGCCGGTAGCTGCGCGGGAGCAGGCCAGAACCCAGGATGGCGTCCGTCTGCTCGGCGAAGGTGTAAAGATACATCTTCACGCCGCTCAGCTCGGCGTCGGAGAGCGGGCGCGCGTGGCGCTCGTGGAGCCGGACGTTCGGCCTCCGCTCGACGATGCTCACCAGCAGGCGGCCGCCGGGGCGCATCGCGCCGGCCAGGTTCTTGAGCACGAGCGAGAGATCGTCGCAGAACTCGAGGGTGCCGAGCGCGAGGGCGACGTCGAACCGCCCCCAGGAGCGTGGGATCGGGAGGTGGTAGTCGTGCCGGTGATAGGCGCCGTGGGGCCGCTTCTTGCGCGCGATCTCGAGCATCCCCTCGGCGATGTCGAAGCCCACGACCTCGACGGACGGCGGGAGATCGCGCGTGAGGTGGCCCGGACCGCAGCCCGCGTCGAGCACGCGGGCGCCGTCGGCGACCGCCTCGCGCAGGAACGCGCGCACGGGCTTCTCGTAGTGCTGGATGTCTTTCCAGGTGGAGACGTAGTCGGGCGCGAAGTCCTCGTAGTAGTCGACGAGCCGCTCGATCCGGGTCGCTCGCTTCATGACGCCTTTCAGGTGATGTCGTCGACCGCCTGGACGGTGTCCTGGATGTCGTGCTCGTGCGTGTAGCCGAGGATGTCGCGCGCCCGCCGATCGTCGACCATGCACACGTAGCGGATGTGATCGAGCTCGGGGGCCGGGAACGAGGTCGCCCTGAACCGCCAGAGCCGCGGGATGATCGTCTGCATGACGAAGTGGGGAATCGCCGCGCGGGCCCGGCCGGTCATCTCGATGACGCGCGAGAGCGGCAGCGGGGCGGGCCCGGCGAGGTTGAAGATCCCGCGCACGCCGGGGCGGAGCGCCGCGAGGATCGCGGAGACCACGTCGTCCTGGTGAATGACCTGCACCATCGGGTCGAAGCCGAGGAGGGTCGGGATCACGTTGAGCCGGAGGTAGTTCGACGGCGCGTTCCGCACGGAGCCGAGGATGTGGACCGGCCTGAGGATGACCGTCTCGGTCTGGGGGTGCTTCCAGAAGAACGACTGCGCCAGCATGTCGACCTCGATGAGGTCGCGGATCTCGCTGAACGACGCGCCGCCGAGCAGCGGGGCGTCCTCGGTGATGAACTGCGGGTTGTCGGGGCGCGGCCCGTAGGCGTTCGCGCTCGACAGCACGATGAGCTTGGGCACGTCGTACTGCGCGACGAACTCGAGCAGCCGCTGGAACCCGGCGAGGTTCCAGCTGTGGTGCTCCATCTGGCTCACCCGCGGATCGTGCATGACCCCGAGGTGGACCACCGCGGCGAGCTGCTCCTGGCGGAAGATGTCCTGGGTCTTCTTGCGGCGGATGTCGATCTGGTGATGCTCGATGTCCTTGGGGCGCCCCTCGAAGCTGCGCCGGTCGACGCCGATCACGCGCCGCTCGCGGTGGAGGCGCCGCGCCAGGCGCCGCCCGAGGCGACCACAGATGCCGGTGATGAGGACGGACCGGAGGGACGGATCGGTGTCCGCGGCGGGACGGCGGCCTCGACCGAGCATTCGTTCGCTCATCGGAGCGACGGTCGCTTCGAGGAGGCCGATGGTCAAGCCCTTCGTGCCGGTGCAGGCCCACGCGAGTTTTGCTATCGTCCGCCGCCCATGGCCAGCAGAACGACGCTCGCCAGGCTGAGCCACTTCGTCACCCACAGCGCGCTGCCGCTGGCGCGCGTCGGGGTCGACAGCTTGCGCGGCACGATCGACGACGCGACCATCCGGCTGCTCGGTCAGGACTTCGAGGACCGTCTGCGCCGGGTCGCGCTGCCGCACGCGGCGGACGGGGTGGACCCGTTCGGGCTCGACCGGGAGTGGGCGAAGTACGCGGTCGGGGTCGCCGCGTTCTTTCATCGCTTCTATTTCCGGACCGAGGTGTTCGGCATCGAGCGCGTCCCGGCCGGCCGTGTGCTCCTCATCGCGAACCACTCGGGCCAGCTCCCGTTCGACGGCATGCTCATCGCGGCCTCGATGTTCCTGGACGCGGAGCCGCCGCGCGTGATGCGGAGCATGGTCGAGAAGTGGACGCAGACGCTGCCGTTCGTGGCGACCTTCTTCTCGCGCGTGGGCCAGGTGGTCGGCGTCCCCGAGAACGCGCGCCGGCTGCTCGACATGGGCGCGGCGATCCTGGTGTTCCCGGAGGGGACGAAGGGGATCTCGAAGGGGTTCTCCAGCCGCTATCAGCTGCTCGACTTCGGGCTCGGGTTCATGCGGCTCGCGCTCGAGACCGACACGCCGATCGTGCCCATCGCGGTCATCGGGGGCGAGGAACAGTACATCTCGCTCGGCAACCTCGAGTCGGTCTCGAAGGCGCTCGGCATGCCGACGTTCCCGATCATCCCGCAGCTCCTGCTCCCCGGCGGCCAGATGCCGCTGCCGACCCGGTACCGCATCTACTTCGGCGAGCCGATGACGTTCAACGGCGACCCCGACGACGACGACGCGGTGATCCAGGAGAAGGTGGCGCTCGTGAAGGGTCGGATCCAGTCGATGCTGAACCGCGGCCTGAAGGAGCGGAAGAGCATCTTCTGGTGATCGCGTAATCACGTGACTGCGTGACCGCGTGATCGCGTGACCGCGCGGGCGCTCAGGCGCCCGCCAGCGTGACCGCGGCGTCGGGGCCGTGAGCGAGGACGCGCGCGTGGCCGCCGAGGATGGCGGGCTCGTTGCGGTGGCCGTGGCCAATCGGCAGCCCGGCGACGACGGGGATTCCCAGCGGGAGCAGCCTGTCGCGGAGGACCTCGTCCACCGTGATGCCGTCGGGGCCTGGCGCGCACTGATCGAAGTCGCCGAGGACCACCGCCGCGGCCGGGGCGAGGTGGCCGCCGACCTCGAGCGTCGCGAGCATGCGATCGATGCGGTAGGGCCGCTCGGTGACGTCCTCGAGCAGGAGGATGGCCCCCTCCGGCACCCGGAGCCGCCCCGCGGCGGCGCAGGCGTGGAGCAGGGCCAGGTTGCCGCCGAAGAGCGGCCCCTCGGCCACCCCGGCGCGCAGCGTGGTGAGGCCGTCGAAGCGGCGCTCACCCAGCGGATCTTCGAGGGCGCGGATCAGCGCGGCGCGGGCGCGGGCGTCGCCGCGCCCGAGCGCGGTGACATGGACGCCATGGAGCGACGCCACGCCCGCGCGCGCTGCCTCGACGTGGAGGGCCGTGACGTCGGAGAAGCCGACGATCCAGCGGGGGTGCGCTGCGAGGGCGCTCCAGTCGAGCCGGTGGACGAACCGGTTCGCGCCATAGCCGCCGCGGGCCGCGAAGATGGCCCTGACGTCGGGGTGCGAGAGCGCGCGGGCGAGCTCGTCGCTGCGCCGGGCGTCGCTGCCGGCCAGGTACCCGGCTCGCGCGAACAGCCCGTGATGGGAGGGCGCCGACAGCGATGGCGGCCCGCCCCGCCGGCCGTCGCCGTCGAGCGGAGGCCCCTCGCCCGCGTCGAAGAGGACGCGGTAGCGCTGGGCGAGCCAGCCGATGCCGACCCGCGCGAGGACGTGCTCGAACGGGCTGGAAGGGGCGATCACCGCGACGGTATCGCCCGGCCGGAGCGCCGGGGGCAGGATCGGTGGGGGAGAGCTAGCGAGCACCAGGTTCGTCGTCGATCAACTCCACGTCTTCCGCGTCCGTGTCGACGTCGATCGCGTCGGAGCCGAGCAAGTGCGGCACGACAGGCGCCACGGGGGCAGCGGGCGCGACGGGCAGCGCAGGGGCCGAGAGGGGCGCCTCATCGTGCGCTCGATGGGCCTCGCCGCTGTCGACGTCGCCGAGCGTCTGCGGCCCTGCGTGAGCGTCGAACTCCGACCACTGCGCGGGAGCGGCTGGCGCATCGGAATACGCAGCCGGAGCAACGTGGAGGACCTGGGTGGCGCTATCCAGAGGGAGCCTCTGCCCCTCGCGCAGAACCACATCGACATGAGCAGCGCCGCTGCCCGCGTCCGCCGCGTCGGCGTGCGCGGCGACGCCGTAGGCCCAGACCTGCTGCTCCGGCTCGACCGGCAGCGCTTGCGAGGCGGCGGCGTCCGCAGGCTGCGCCTCGGGAGCCGAGAGCGCCTCCGCCGCCGGATACGCCTCCGCCGCCGGATACGCCTCCGCCGCCGGATACGCCTCCGCCGCGGGGTACGCCTCCGCCGCCGGATACGCCTCCGCCGCCGGATACGCCTCCGCCGCCGGATACGCCTCCGCCGCCGGATACGCCTCCGCCGCCGGATACGCCTCCGCCGCGGGGTACGCCTCCGCAACCGGCTGCGCCTCCGCAACCGGCTGCGCCTCGACGCCCTCGTGCGTCTCGGAGCCCGCGTAGCCGTTGCTCACCGCCGCCACCGCGCCGGCCTCGAGGCCGAGCGTCTCTAGCGCCGGAGCCCGGGGCGCGAGCGGCGGCTCGGTCAGCGGCGGGCCCGGCGCGCGCGTCGGCAGCGAAGGAGGCGGCGGGGTGCGCTTGAGCTTGCCGGTCTTGGCCCGCTCGAGGCCCGCGGTCGCGTCCGGATCGCCCGCCTTCATGCGGAGGACGCGGCGCCAGGCGTCCGCCGCCTCGCGCGCTTCGCCGAGCTCCTCCTCCCAGAGGCGCGCCACCTTGCGCGCGAGCTCCGCCCGCTGCGCCGGATCGCGGCCGCGGAGGATCTGGTCCTCGTACAGCTGGATCATGCCGCGGTGATCGCCGAGCTCCAGCAGGAGACCCGACAGGTCGTTCATCACGTCCTGATCCGAGGGCGACAGGTCGTGAAGCTTCTTCAGGTCCGCCGCGGCGCCCTGCCGGTCGCCGAGCACGTCGCGCCGCAGCCTGGCGCGACGCTGCAGGAGCTTGCGCACGAGCGGGCCGTCAAAGACCTCGTCCAGCGCGCGGTCCAGCGTCGCGCCGACGCGGGGCAGGTCGCCCACCTCGCGCCCGAGGGCCTCGAGCGCGTCGAGCGAAGCGTCGTCGACCTGCGTGAGCACGGCGCCGCCCAGCCAGCCGAAGGCGCGGTCGACGTCGCCGAGATCCTGGTAGGCGATCGTTGCCGCGCGCCGCAGGAGCGCCGTCCGGGTGCGGCCGCCGTCGCGCGAGCCCTGGCCGCCGGCCGCGAGCGCCTCGGCGAGGACCGTGCGCAGCGCCGTCGACCGCGACCGCTCGTCGTCGTCCCGCGCCACCTGCTCGAGCGTGGCGATCGTCTCCTCCTGGACGCCGCCGCCGAGGGCCAGCTCGAAGAAGCTCCTCGCCCGGTCGATGGCGCCGCGCTCGCAGGCGATCTGGGCGGCGCGGACGAGCGCCGCGAGGCGATCGGCCGGCGTGCGGCACCGGCCGACCTGGCGCTCGAAGAGATCGATGATGAGGCCCGGGGCCTCGGCCAGCGCCGCGAGCCGCTGGAGCAGCGGCTCGACCTCGGCGGTCGGCACGCTCGCGAGCGCGCCCTCGCCGTGGTGGATCGACTCCAGCGGATCGGCGCCCACGGAGACCCGGACCTCGGCCTGCCGCACGAGCTCGGCCGCCCGGGCCGTGCCCGCGAGATCCCTCGCGAGGAGCTCGTGCGCGGCGGTGAGGGCCTCGCGATCCTGGAGCTCCACCGCGATCGCCTCGAGCTTCTCCGCGAGGCCGGCGTCGGCGGTGCGGGAGCGCGCGAGCTCCATCGCCACGCGCGCGGCGTCCTTCTGGCGACCGACCTCCACGAAGCGCTCGAAGGCCCCGCGCAGGGCGACCTCGCGCCCCGCGCGCGCGATCGACTCGTTCCAGGCGACCAGCTTGGTCGCGACGATCCCCTTCCACCCGTTCCGATCGCCGAGCGCGACGTACGCATCTCGGCACGGCTCGTCGCCCTGATCGGCGAGCCGCTCCAGGAGCGCCAGCGCCTCGTCGCTCTTGCCCAGCTGCTGGTCGAGGATCTCGGCGAGGCGCCGGGTCATCTGCGACGCCTCGTCGTCGTCGCCCTCCACCTCGATCAGGATCGCCATCAGGCGCGCGACCTTCGGCCAGTCGTTCAGCCGCTCGGCGAGCCGCAGGAGCCGGGCGACCGCGTCGAGGTCGTCCGGCTCGACGGCGTGGACGATCTCGAGCGCCCTGACGGCGCCGCGCGGATCGTCGAGCGGGCCCTCGTACAGCGCCGCGAGGCGCTGCGCGATGTCGACCTGGTCGTGGCCGTACACGAGCACGAGCTCACGCTCGAGCGCGCCCGCGACCCCCCTCGGGTTGCCGCGCCGCTCCTCCAGATCGGCGATCCCCTGCAGCGCGATCCGGTTCTGCGGATCGAGCGTCGCCACGACCGCCTCGTAGCGCGCGATCGCGGCCTCGAGGTCGCCGGGGCCCTCCGCGAGCATGCGCGCCTCGCGCAGGGCGAGCGAGATCTTGCCGGGCTCGCTGTCCGTCAGATCGCCGAGCTTGCGGAGGAGCTCCGCGCCCTGCTGGTGATCGCCGCGCTCGCCCGCGTCCTGGGCCAGCCGCTCGATGGCCTCGGCGTCATCGCCGTCGGCGAGCAGGAGCGTGAGCGTCGCGCGCTCCCCGTCGCGATCGCCGAGCTCGCGCTGCAGGGCCGCCGCGGCCCGCCGCGCCGCGACGCGCTCCGCCCTGTCGCCGAGCACCTCGGCCCGGCTCAGGAGGAACCGCACGAGCTCGGGCCACCGATGGGCGCGCCGGTAGAGATCCTCGATCGCGGGGGCGGCGTCGGTCGCCGGATCGATCTCGACGGCGCGCTCGACGCGGTCGAGCGCGCCATCGACGTCCCCGGCGCTGAAGAGCAGCTCGGCGGCCTGGACGAGGAGCGCAGGGCGCGCCTTGCGGTCCGCGAGCAGCGCGCGCTCGCAGAGCGCCCTCGCCGCCTCGGCGAGCCGCCCCGCCGCGATGTAGGCCTTCTGCGCGAGCTCCCACAGCCTCGGTTGGCGCAGCAGCTCGGCGGCCTGGCCGTAGGCGTCGCCCGCGGCGCCCGGCTCATCGAGCCGCATCCGGAGCTCGCCGAGCTTCTGAAGGAGCGGCCCGTGGTTCAGCTTCCCCTGGAACCAGGAGGTCGCGTCGGCGAGGACCCGCGCCGCGAGATCGAAGCGCTCGCCGCGCTCGAAGAGCTTGACGGCGGACAGGAGCGCCGCGCCGTCGTCCGGCGCGAGTCCCGCGATCCGCACCCACGCCTCCGCGGCCGCGATGGGGTCGCGGCGCTTTTGCTCATGGAGCGCGACGAGCGCCATCTCGATCTCGACCCGCTGCGCGACGTCGGGCGTCGCCGCGGCGTCGTGCTCGAGCAGCGCGGCGAGATCGTCCCACCGCGAGCTCCGCTCGAGCAGCCGCCTCAGCTCGGCCTGCGCCTGCGCGTCGCCGGGATCGAGCTCGGAGAGCAGCTTCCAGGCCTGGACCGCCGAGTCGACGTCGCGCAGCTGCGCTTCGCACAGCTCGGCGACGTCGCGCAGCTGCGCCTTCCTGCGCTCGATGGGCGCCTCGGGGACGCGCGCCGCCGCGAGCAGGACGTCCCGCAGCTCGACGAACATCCGCTTCTGGCGCAGCTGCTCCTCGACCTGCGCGAGCACGTCCGGGTTGGCCGGCTCGCCCTTGAGCACCTCGCGGAGCTTGGCGAGCGTCAGCGGCTTGCGAAGCTCCTCCGGCTCCTCCCTCGGCGGCTGCGGCGCCTCCGAGGGGGCCGAGCCGCCGAAGGCGAGAGGCGCCGGCGCGGCGCCGGCCAGGCCGTACGCCCCCGCCGAGGCCGGCGCCTCGGCGTCCGCAGGCGAAGCCAGCGTTTCCGGCGCCGGCAACCCCGGCGCGGGAGCGAACGAAGACGCCGGCGCGAACGCGGCCACCCCCGGCTCGACCAGGCCAGCGGCGGCCGGCGACGAGAGGACGCCCGAGGGGGGCACGGACGCGTGCGCATGGACGGCTCCCGCGCTGGGCGGCACCGACGACCGGTGCGCAGGCGCGGCAGCCACGCCCAGGGGCGGCGGCGGCACCGACGGCAGCCGCGGGGGGGGCGGCACGGACGCCCGCTTGCGCGCCTCGGGGGCCATGAACCCGTTCGGGTTGACCTGGAGATAGGCGAGGTAGCGCGGGCGGAGCTCCCCGATGCGGCCCAGCTGCTTCCCGTAATGGTCGGCGAGCTGCATCGCGCGATCGTGCCCCGGCGCCGCGCGGAGGGCGTAGACCGAGTACGAGTAGCCGTACTCCCCGTCGTACGTCTCCGCGAGCGCCACGAAGAGCTCCGCGGCCTCGTCGCGCTCTGGCTGCGGCACCGGCTCGCCCGCCTCGATGCGGTCGACGATGGCGACGCCGAGCGCCTGGATGAGCCCCATGTCGTGCGGCACGAACGCGCGCGCGTTCCGCAGCGCCACGGTGGAGCCCGCGAGATCGCCGGCGCGGCGCCGGATGTCGGCCTCGTCGCGCAGCAGGGCGAGCCGCCGATCCGGGTCGTCGACGAGCGCCTGCTCCATCGCGAAATACGGGATCGCCTCGGCGTACTGCTGCTGAGCCTTCAGCATCTCGCGGGCGGCGTAGATGGCGTAGACGTTGTGCGGATCGAGCTCCGCCAGGCGGCGCCAGTTCTCGAGGGCGCGCTCCGGCCGCGAGAGCGGCGGCTCGCTCCACAGCCGGCCGAGCTCCTCGTGCAGGGTCGAGACCTGCGCGCGCACCTCGGGCCGCTCGAAGAGCAGCGGCGTGAGCGCCTTGACCAGCCGCTCCAGGAGCGCGACGAGCGCCTTCTGATCGCCCTTGTCGCGGTAGAGCTGCGCCAGCCGCTCCGCCGCGGTCCGCTGCGTCGGATCCTTGTCGATGGCGATCATGAGCGTCCGCGCGGCGTGGTGCGCGTCGCCGATGGTGGTCGACCACACGTTCGCGGCCTCGCTCAGCCAGTGCGCCGCGTACGACGGATCTGCGGTGGAGCTGCCGACGCGCTCGAGCAGCATGGCGTACGAGCGTGGGTCCTGCTCCCCGGCTCGGTGAGCATACGCCAGGGCTTCCCCGTCATGCGGATTCGTGACGAGCCGCTGAACGAGCGTTTCCATCTCCCGGGGATCCATCGGTGCGCGGCGAAGTTACACGTTAGCCTCCGGCTCGTACAGCGACTCTCGGCGCCATTCGCGATCGGACGCCGCTGTCTCTCGCGCGACGGGACTCCATGGAAGCGCGGGCCTTCGGGGGCCCACGTCGGCCTTGCGCAGCGGTGCCGCGCGCGTGCCGTCATCAGTCGAATTTCACATATGGCTTGCGCGGCTGCGCTGGCTTTCGCCTCGGTGTCGACGCCGAGGGTACGCCCGCGGGCGCGGGCGCCGCGCTGGCGACCCCCGCGGTCGGCGCGCCGGACGGCGGCGGCGGCGCGGTCGGCGCACCGGACGGCGGCGGCGCCACCGGCGCGCTCGGCGTGGCGGGCGCCGGCGCGGTCGGCGGCGCGGTCGGCGCGGCGGCGGGCGGCGGGTCGGCGCGCGAGATCGCGCTCGCGAGTGCCCTCGCTTCCAGCGCTACCCCTTTCTGAAGGCTGTGCGCGCTGCCGTCCGCAGGCCGGCGGAGCTCGCGCACGGCGAGCGCCATCACGATCAGGGACAGGGCGCCGGCGCCGACGGCCACGCGCGAGGTGCGCCTCCGCGGCGCGGGACGCAGCGAGCTCGGCGCCTGCGCGGCGCCTTCGCCGTCGCCCACGACCGCGAGCAGCTCGCTCGTGGCGCCGGCCTCGGCGGGCTGAGCCGGGCCGAGGCGCTCGCGGTCGAGGCTCGGCCTGGCCTCGCCCATCGCGCGATCGAGCTCGGCGATGAACTCCTGGGCGCTCCGCGGCCGAGCCTCGGGCCGCTTGGCCAGGGCGCGCTGCAGGAGCTGCGAGAGCGACGGCGGGATCCTGGCGTCCGGCGCGGCCTCGCTCGCCGGCACGGGCGACGACTTGATGTGCCTCGCCATCACGACGACCGCATCGTCGTCGATGAACGGCGGCCTCCCGACCAGCATCTGATAGAGCAGGACGCCGAGCGAGTAGAGGTCGCTCCGCGCGTCGAGCGGCCTGCCCTGCGCCTGTTCCGGCGACATGTACCGCGGCGTCCCGAAGACGGTGCCTGCCTGCGTCTCGAGGGCGTCGACCGGCCGCTCCGTCCCGGTCATCACCTTCGCGATGCCGAAATCGAGCACCTTGCAGATCTCCTCGTGCTCGCCCGCGGGGGGCCTCGCCAGGAACAGGTTGTCCGGCTTGAGGTCCCTGTGGATGATCCCCTTGTCGTGCGCCTCGGCCAGCGACAGGAGCGCGTGCCGCGCGAAGCGGGCGGCGTCGCCCACGCGCAGCCGCCGCAGGCGCTTGAGCCGCTGACCGAGCGACTCGCCCTCGAGCAGCTCCATCGCGAGGTAGAGGGAGCCGCTGCTCGCCGTCGTCCCCTCCACGGGTGCGCTCTGCTCTGCGGAGCGACCGCGGCCGAAGGCCGCGTCCGTCGCGTCGTCCACGATCTCGCCGAAATCGAACACGGTGACCGTGTGCGGCGACCGGAGGAGGCTCATCGCGCGCGCTTCGCGGGTGAAGCGCGCCTTCGCCTGCGCGTCGAAGGCCCTGTCCGACCGCAATATCTTGATGGCCACGTCGCGGCCCATCGCCTCCTGGCGCGCGCGGTACACCGTGCCCATCGAGCCGGCGCCGAGCTTGCCCACGATCACGAACCGATCCGCGATCGTGATCCCCAGGAACGGATCTCCGTCGGCCTCCCCGAGCACCTCGCGGCTCACGAGGGCCAGCCCGTCGCGGGGGCAACGAGGTAGCCTCGCGCTCTGGCCGCCCTGGGAACCGCGCTCGCCGGCGGGAGACGGAAGCTGGCTGGACGAGCTCCTCCCCTCCAGCGCGACGGCCCCGAGGTGGTGACAGCGCGGGCAAATCAGCGCCATGGCCCCGCTGGGCTCGCCGGGCGACCCGGGGGCGCTGGCTGGGAACTGGCCGTCAGCTTGCACGAACTACCACCGCGATGGGGGGATCGTCCGTTACTTGGGCTCGCATCGCAAGGCCCACGACTCGCCTGTCGCTCGCGGGTGGCAGCCGAAGAACGCGGCGTCGCCGCAGGACGCATCGCTGCAGCAGACGTCGCTACAGAATGGCTGCGTTTGTTCAGGATCCTTGATGCACATACCACTCCGACAGTCCTCGGACGTGGAGCACGGAACGCCGATGGCCGCGAGGCTGTCCCCGGACAGCAGCGTGATGCACGCACGGACGGTCGAGCGTTCGTTGATCGCGAGCTCAGCACAGCCGACGCGCTGCCTCACCTCGCCGGGCGCGTCCGGGCACATCTCCGAGCCACAGCACGGGATGGTGCAGCGGCCGCTCCGGCCGCTCCCTTCCGGCTTGGCGCAGAGCCCGGACGCGCAGTCCTCGTCCCGATCGCACGGGTCGAAGTAGCCTCCATCACCCAAGGCGGCGGCCTGGCACGCCCAGGCCGGACCGGACGAGACGAGGCCCGTCGTGAGCCGGCACGCCGCGCCGTTCGCGGCGCAGCTGGTGTCGGAGCAGCAAGCGTCGACGCAGGCGCCGTCGTTGCAGATGCCCGATCGGCAGTCGCCGGGCGCGGCGCATCGCGCGCCGGAGAGCCCCGTGCCCACGTCGGGCCGGCCGACCTCCCGGCCGATGCGACAGAGGCCGCTCCCTCCGCCGTCGGGGATCCAGCAGACCGCATCCCGGACAGGATCGCAGTCGCTCGAGCTGCAGCAGGCGCGCGCGCAGACGCGCGGCCCCTCGACGTCGAACAGCGCGGGATCGAGGCAGAAATCGAGCGCTCCGCAGTCCTCGTGCCGCGCGCAGCGCGCGCCCAGCGCGCGCCCCAGCTGCTGTTCGGCGCAGGCGCCGTCCCTGCAGACGGCGCCCTCGGGGCACGCCGGCGGCCCGAGCGCGCCCTCGTCCGTGCAGCGCACCGGGCCCAGCGTGCCGTCGACGAGGACCTCGCACCCGGCGCCGAGCGACACGAGCGCGGCGAGCCCGCGGAGCAGCCTGCGCCGCGCGGCGCTGGGGCGCATCAGAACTGCACCCGGAGCCGGGCTCCCTCGGCGCCCAGCGACAGGCGGATCCCCTGCGCCCCCGCACCGGCGCCGCGCGGGAGACGGCGAGCCTGCCCCGGCGTCAGCGCGCGCGAGCCGGCGGCCGAGGCCGCGCGAGCGGCTGGGCTCGCCGCGGGGGCCCCGGGAGACAGGTACAGGTAGAGCGCCGCTGCCCCGGAGAGCCCGGCGACCAGGAAGGCGATATCCGCGGCGACGGCGCACCGGTGGGCGGCGCTCGCGTCGGCCTGCAGGTCGGCGATGGAGACGCCGGCCCCGGTGCGCTCGCCGGCGCCGGGATCCCGCGCCACGGCGAGCGCGGCGAAGACGCCGCCGACCACGAGCGACCCCGCGGCGATGCCCCCGCTGACGCCGAGCCAGGTCGCGCGCGGCATCGCGCTGCCGACGGCCACGGGATGGCGCGGCAAGCGCGGCAAATACGGCAGCGCCGTGGAGACCGAGGCGGCCTTCGCGGGCGCGGACGGCGGCGGCTTCGCGCCGGAGAGCTCTCGCTTCGCGCCCTCGAGCCGCTTGAGGACCGCGTGCACCTCCTCACGCGCCTTCGGGAGCGCCTCCATGTCGAGGTAGCGGCGGTAGTAGCGCTCGGCCTCGTCGATCTCGCCCAGCCGCTCGTGGATCATCGCCAGGTTGTAGATGAGCTCTTTGCCCTCGGGATCCAGCGCCACGGCGGCCTCCAGCTTCGCGATGGCCGCGCGGTACTCGCCGTGCTGGTAGCGCCGCTGCGCCTCGTCGTGCAGCGCGGTCGCTCGCTCGATGCGGAGCCGCTTCTCCTCCTCGTCCCGCGAGAGCGGCGGCGGGGCGGGAGGGCTCGGCCCGCCGCCCTGCGGCGGCTGCGTCGGCGGGGAGGCGGGCGCGACAACAGGCGCGCGGAGCGGCTCCGGCGGGAGCGCCTGTGCCGCCAGCGCCGGCGGCGCGCCGTGGGCGACCGCCGCGGCGGCCGCGACCGCGGACGCGAAGCACACGACGATGCGCCCGGCCTCGGGGCCGATCCAGCGAGGCAAGCGCGCTGTGGGGCTCGTCACGGCCGCCCACCATAGCGTAACTTCCGCGCGGATAACGGCGTCTTGAGGCGGGCGGGGTGAAAGCCGCCGCCGCGGCGATCACCTGAGCTTGCAGCTGTACTCGCCGGCGAACACGAGCGCCCGCTCGCACCTGACGTCCACGACGCGCTTCGCCGTGGTGAACTCGAAGGTCTGGCCGAACGGCGTCCGTTCCAGCCGCGTCATCTGCGCTCTGCACCCCTCGCTCGCGCGGCGCGGCCCCGGCGCGCTCGCGGCGCCGTCCTCGCCGCACGCGACGAGCGCCGCCCTCCGTTCGACGTCGGCGTTGTCGGAGACGACGTTGTAGACAGCCGAGACGCTGAAAGCGACGCAGAGGGCGAAGAGGACGAGCTGGCCGAAGCGCTTCACAGCCGGAGCTTACCCCGTCCGGCGCGCGAGGGGCTCGTCGCCGCGCGCGACCCGGCTCAGAGCCGCATGCCCGAGCCGGGCAGCGGGTTCCACGGCTGCCGGCGGGTGGTGTACTGGCCCCGCACGAACGCCCCCAGCACGGGCGCGATGTTGCGCGCGATGTCGTCGTCCCACTCGCCGCCGTTGATCCCGTCCTGCGGGGAAAGATCCGGCGAGAGCAGGAAGAAGCCCGGATAGAGCCGCCGCGGCACCTTGATCTGATCGAGATCTTCCTTGAAGAGATCGATGTCCACGCGCACGAGCCGCACGCTCCGGAGGGCCGTCTGCATCAGCGGATCGCCGAGCGCGCGGTCGACCCCGCGGCACGGCTCGCAGGGATCGCTCGTCGTCATCACGAGGACCTTCTCGCCCTGGGCGTATGCCTCCGCGCGCTGCTTGGCGAGCTCCTCGCTGAGCACGGACACGTCGACGCCGATATCGACGATGGAGACCCCGCCGATGCGCCGGTGGGTCGTGTGCTGAGGGACGCTGCCGCTCGGCTGCACCGCCGGAGGAGGCGCCTCCGGCAGCGGCATCGACGGCGACGCCGTGCTCGCCGGCTCCGGCGAGGCCTCCCCCTCCGGGAGGGCAGAGGCCGTCTCTGCGCCGCGATGGGTGCTCCACATCCACACGCCGAAGCCGATCGCAGAGCTCCAGCAGAGGGTGAGCAGGACGCCGAGCGCGAGCCCGACGCTGGCGAGCGCATACCCCCTGCGCACGGCCGGGGCCTGCTCGATCTCGCGACGAGCCGCCCAGCCGAAGGCGATCGCGGCGATCGCCCCGAGGGGCCCGAACAGCGCCGCGACGAGCGAGCTCACGGCCAGCGTGGAGAGCTGCCGTCGCTCCGGCGGGGGCGGCGGCGTGAGGTAGGGATCCTCGATGATCAGCCGCGTCGTCTGCGCGCGGCTCAGCTGCGCTGCAGCCGGCGCGAGCGCGACGCGCCCGCGGGCCGCGACCGGGTCGCAGGGCGGCGCTCCAGGCGGCTCGCTTTCGCAGGGCAGGGCGCCTGTCTGCACGTCCCTGAGCGCAGCAGGCGGCTCGTTCGCATCGCGGTTCGGCGGTGGCTGAGTCGGGCCGAATGCGTGGCTCACGCTCTTCATCCTAGCGCCGGAGGCCGCGCTACGCCCGCCGCACGGGCCCTCTCGTCGCGTGAGCGCTCAGGGGATGCAGGTGCGCTCGAGCACACGCAAGACTGCGCGCTTCGTGCTCACACCGGTGCTCATGGGCTCCGTCCATGCGACGCCCACCCGCTCACCGGCGAGCGCGACGCTGGGAGAATCCTTTACGGGAAACACCCCATCCGACACCCGGATCCCTCGAGCAGAGGGCGCGCCGTCGGCGGCCAGCTTCACGAGGAGGGCTTGCCCCTCCACCTTGCCATCGTGGCCGACCCAGGCCACGAGGGCCCCGTCGCCGCTCGGCGCGAGCGCGCGCCACTTGCCCTTGCCAACGACCCAGGGCGCCCCGCGCGGCCGCGCCTCGGCGTCCAGCGCGCGGGCGATCAAGGTGGCTCCCTCGCTCCAGACCAGCAGCGCGCCGGCGTTGCCCGTGGCCACAAGGCCGAGCCGCTGATCCCTGTCCGGCGTCTCCTGAGCGGCGCCTGCCGGTCGGTCGCCGCCCTGTCGCGTCGCGACGACGTGGGCATTCCCTTCCCTGCCCGCGGCGTCGAACCGCGAGGCCCGGATGCTCCCGTCCTCCTCGTCCTGCCAGGCGACGAGGTAGCCACCGGACGCGTCGGCGGCGACCGTCGGCCAGCGCGGCTTCTTGGCGCTTCGCGTGACCCCGACCGCCTTGAGCTGCGGCTGCGCAGGATCCACCGGCGCGAACTGGAACACCCCCAGGCGCTGGCGGTCCGGCCCGAAGGGCGCCGCTGCGACCAGGGCGCCACCTGGAGCGGGCGCGAGGGCCACATGGTCGCTGACCTCCCTCCCGATCGCGCCGACGCGCTGGATCTGCACCGGCGGGTTCGTCTCCCAGCGGGGCCGCGCGTACGCGAGCCCCTCCGCGTCGAACCACGCGACCGCCCATTCGTCGCCCGAGGAGAAGATCCGGAGCCCTGCGTCTCGCGTGCTCGAGATCGCCCTCGCGCGAGCGACCTGCCGGGCCTCGCTATCGAAGCCGGCGAACGCGATCTGCGCGTCCCCTCCCTTGAGGTCCACGAGCCATACGGCCCCGAACGAGCCGTCGGCGCGCCCGGCGATCCCCATCCCCTCGCGCAGGATGTAGGTCGCGATATCACCCGACTTCGCCTTGCACCCTTCCAGGGAGCCGATGGGCACGAACTCCTGGACGCCGGCCCCGCGCGGCTGCTCGGGCTCGGCCGGCGCAGTGGCCACGGCGGGCTCGGTCGGGGCGCTCGACGCAGCCGCGGCTGCGAGGAGCGCCTCCGAGGCGCTGGGAGCAGGGGCAGCGCTCGCGGCTCCTCCCGCCGAGGGGGAGGAGCGGCGATCACAGGAGCTGCTGGAGGCGGCGAGCAGGGACAGAGCCACGACGTTGGCAAGAGTCGTGACTAAAGAAGCAGGATAAGAAGAGCGCTTGGTGCGAAGCAGAGGACTTGAACCTCCACGGGAGTTACCCCACTGGAACCTGAATCCAGCGCGTCTGCCAATTCCGCCAGCTTCGCGAGCGGGACGGCATCACTACCTCACCCCCTCGCGTTCCGTCAAGCGCTCTGTCACGCCCCGAGCGTTTTTCTTCCGCCTGCGGTTCCGTCCGTTGTGTCTGTTGCGTCTGTTGCGTCTGTTGCGTCTGTTGTGTTCGCTATGCCCGGCTCTTCCCAGCTGACCCTGGCGCGGTCTCCTTGCCGCGTTGTGGTGGGTACTTCCCCCCCTGCCGGAACGATGGAGCCGCCAAGGCGCCATAAGACGCCAAGATTTTGTATTTTTTCTTGGCGTCCTTGGCGCCCTTGGCGGTTCAAAAGGCTCCACCTTCGGCCAAAGCACCCCAGGACCGCCGCGTTGGTTCCCCCGCCGACGCCGCACCGGTGCACAGCGAGGAGCGCCTGTGCTAGGGGAGCGCGCTCCCATGGCGGCCATCGGCTCACCTCCTCCCCTCCTTCTCTTCGTCGGCGTGCGCGCCGTCGACCCGACCCAACAGCTCGACGACGTGATCGACGTCGTCGTGGAAGACGGCGTCATCACCCGGGCGGGACGCGGCGCAGCGACCGACGAGCTGCGCCGCGCCGACCGGGCCGAGATCATCCAGGGCGACGGGCTCCTGCTCCTCCCCGCGTTCGTCGATCTCCACGCCCACCTCCGCGAGCCCGGGCAGGAGTACAAGGAAGACATCGCGTCCGGGCTGGCCGCCGCGGCGGCCGGCGGCTTCGCCCACGTGTGCGCGATGCCGAACACGCGGCCGGTCAACGACACCCGCTCCATCACCGAGGCCATGATCGCGCGAGCCCGCGCGATCGGGGGGCCCGCGCTCCACCCCATCGGCGCGATCACGATGGGCCAGAAGGGCACGGACCTCACCGAGATGGCTGATCTCAAGGACGCCGGCGCCGTGGCGGTCTCCGACGACGGCCGCTGCGTGACGTCGAGCTCCGTCATGCGCCGCGCGCTCGAGTACGCGAAGACCTTCGATCTCACGATCATCCAGCACGCCGAGGACCACGCGCTCACCGACGGGGCGCAGATGCACGAGGGGGCGATCTCGACGCGGCTCGGCCTCCGGGGCTGGCCGCGCGTGGCGGAGGACATCATCGTCGCGCGCGACGTGCTGCTCGCCGAGGCCACCGGCGCGCGCTACCACGTCGCGCACATCTCGTCGCTCGGGGCGGTCCGCATCCTCCGCGAGGCGAAGGCCCGGGGCATCGCCGTGACCGCCGAGGTGACGCCGCACCACCTGACGCTCACCGACGCCGCCGTGCTCGGCTACGACACGGCGTGCAAGGTCAACCCGCCCCTGCGCGAGCAGGCGGACGTCGACGCGCTCCGCGAGGCGCTCGCGGACGGCACCATCGACGCCGTCGCGACCGACCACGCGCCCCACTCCACGCTCGAGAAGGACTGCGAGTTCGCCGAAGCGTCGCCCGGCCTCATCGGCCTCGAGCTCGTCGTCCCGGTCCTGCTCGACCTCGTCCGGCAGGGTGCCCTCCCCCTCGGGCGGCTCGTCGACGCCCTCACCCGCGCCCCCGCCCGCATCGCGCGGCTCGAGGCGCCCACGATCAAGGCCGGCGCCCGCGCCGAGCTCTGCCTCGTCGATCCGAACCTGAGCTTCGTGCTCGACCCGGCGCGCCTCCGCTCGAAGAGCAAGAACACGCCGTTCCTCGGCCGGCAGCTCACGGGCCGCGTCAAGATGACGCTCGCCTCGGGGCGGGTCGTCTTCGTCGACGGTGAAGGAGCGGCGACATGAGCTCGCGCAAGGTCCATTTCGTCAGCCTCGGGTGCCCCAAGAACCGCGTCGACTCCGAGGTGATGCTCGGCGTCGCCCGCGCGGCCGGCTACGCGCACGTCGATGACGCCGCCGAGGCCGAGGTGATCGTCGTCAACACATGCGGCTTCATCGGCGACGCGAAGAAGGAGTCGATCGACGCCATCTTCGAGATGGCGCAGCACAAGGAGCGCGGCAGCTGCAAGCGCCTGGTCGTGGCCGGCTGCCTGTCGCAGCGCCACCCCGAGGAGCTCGCCCGCGAGATGCCCGAGGTCGACCACTTCCTCGGGTCGAGCGACATGCTCAAGCTCGGCCGGGTGCTCGCGGGCGACGCGGAGCGGATGCTCGTCGGTAACCCCGCCGAGTGGCTGATCCAGGCCGGCGATCCGCGCACCCTCTCGACCCCCGGCGGCAGCGCTTACGTCAAGATCGCCGAGGGCTGCAACCGCACGTGCTCGTTCTGCGTGATCCCGGACCTGCGCGGCGCGCAGCGCTCCCGGCCCATCCCGGACGTGGTGCGCGAGGTGGAGCAGCTCGCGGCGGCGGGCGTCCGCGAGATCAACCTCATCTCGCAGGACACGATCGCCTACGGCCGCGACGCGGCGGGCCGCGCCGAGGACGGCGCGCGCGCGACGCTCGCGCAGCTCGTCGAGCGGGTCGCCGACGTGCCCGGCGTGCGCTGGGTGCGGCTGTTCTACCTGTACCCCGAGACGATGACCGATGACCTCGTCGAGCTGCTCGCCGGCCACCCGCGGGTCGTGCCCTACGTCGACATGCCGCTCCAGCACGCCGCCGACGCGATGCTGCGGCGGATGCGGCGCGGCCACGGCGGAGATCGCCTCCGCCGGGTCGTCTCCACGCTGCGCGAGCGCGTCCCCGACCTCACGTTCCGCACCGCGTTCATCGTCGGCCACCCCGGCGAGACCGACGCCGAGTTCGAGGAGCTCTGCGACTTCGTGCGCTGGGCCGAGTTCGAGCGCGTCGGCGTCTTCCGCTACTCCGACGAGGAGGCGAGCCGCAGCTACGAGCTCGAGGGCAAGGTCCCCGCCCGCACGGCCGCGAGCCGCTACCGCCGCCTCATGACGCTGCAGCGCCGCATCTCGCACAAGAAGAGCGCCGCCATGATCGGCCGCGAGCTCGAGGTGCTCGTCGAGGGGACGAGCGACGAGCACGAGTACGTGCTCATGGGCCGCCACGCCGGTCAGGCGCCCGAGATCGACGGACAGGTCTACCTCTCCGGCGGCGAGGTCCGCCCCGGCGAGATGTGCCGCGTCCGGATCACGCAGGCGAGCGACTACGATCTCGTCGGCGAGCTGCTCGACGACGAGGAGAGCGGGCGCGGCGCCGGGCTCCCCCCGGCCGCGGATCTCGGCGCCGTCACGGCGAAGCGACGCGTCGCCCTGCGCGTGCTGCAAACCGATGGACGCGAGCGCCAACAGAATTGACGGTCGAGCGATCGGGTCGCGGCGCGATCGCTGAAAATCCCGCTGCATCTGCGCGCTCCGCGGCGGAGGGGCGCGGCACACGGTGTGCTATGACGCCGTGCCGTGCCGATCCTCCGCCGCGCTGCGCTTCACCTCGCCGTCGCCCTCGCGATCTCGCTGCTCGCCGGTGCGGCGTGCCTGAGCCCGACGCTGCCGCTCCCCCCGCCCGAGCCAGCCGACACGATGCGGCCCGCCGCGGATCGCGAGGGGGTGTGGCAGATCTCGGGCAACTGCAGCCCTGGCGCGCGCGTCAGCCTCTTCAACCAGCGGACGCAGCGGGGCGTGATCGAGGAGGACACCGACAGGAACGGCCGTTACTTCCTCGAGATCGAGGCCCAGCTCTGCGACCCCCTGCTCGTATGGCAGGAGCTGGAGGGCAACGGAGGCGAGGAGAGCGAGGCGCAATCGTTTGTCGTCGAGGAGCGCACACCGCTCGGCGTCGTGAACGACGCCTGCCCCTGAGTGCGCGACGAAGCCTCATGCGCCGAAGCGGGATGGTGACGACGCGGTGACATGACGACGCGGCGCGCCGCGCCCGATGGCCGCCATCGACGCGTGAGCGGAGCATCGTGATACGGTGTTGGCGTGATGGCGTCGATCCCGCCGAGCATCCCGCAGAGCGCCACCCGGGTGCTGGTCGTCGATGACGAGCCGGGCCTCCGCCAGGTGCTCCACATTGCCTTCCACCGTCAGGGCTACGAGGTCGTCGTCGCGCCCGGAGCGCGCGCCGCCATCGAGGCCATCCGGCAGAACCCGCAGCCGTTCCCGCTCGTCCTCACCGACCTCGTGATGCCCGACGGCTCGGGGATCGAGGTGCTCGCGGCCGCGAAGGCGCGGAGCAGCGCGACCGAGGTGATCGTGATGACCGCGCACTCCACGGTGGAGAGCGCGCTCGACGCGATGCGCCACGGCGCGTACGACTTCGTGACCAAGCCGTTCTCGCCGGCGGAGCTCACCGCGCTCGCCGCGAAGGCGCTCGAGAAGAGCTCGATCGTCGCGGAGAACCAGCGCCTGCGCGCGCAGCTCGAGCGGCTCGATCTCCCGTCGCGCGAGCCGCTCGGCACGAGCGCCGCGATGCAGCGGATCTCCGAGCTGATCGCCAAGATCGCGCCGACGCGCACCACCGTGCTGCTCACGGGCGAGAGCGGGACCGGCAAGGAGCGGGTCGCCCGCGCGATCCACGACCAGAGCGATCGCGCGTCCAGGCCGTTCCTCGTCGTCAACTGCGGGGCGCTCCCGGAGGCGCTCATGGAGAGCGAGCTGTTCGGCCACGAGAAGGGCTCGTTCACGGGCGCCGGCGCGCGATCGATGGGCCTGTTCCGGGAGGCGGACGGCGGGACGCTGCTCCTCGACGAGATCGGGGAGCTGCCGGCCGCGCTTCAGGTGAAGCTCCTCCGCGTGCTCCAGGAGCGGAAGGTCCGCCCGATCGGCGCCACCGCGGAGATCTCGGTGGACGTCCGGGTCCTGGCCGCGACCAACCGCGACGTGGAGGCCGAGGTCCGCCAGGGCCGGTTCCGGCAGGATCTCTACTATCGGCTGAACGTCATCCGCGTCGAGCTACCGCCGCTCCGCGAGCGCCCCGGGGACATCTCGCGGCTCGCCGAGCGCTTCCTCCGCCGCTTCGCCGCCGAGCTCGGCAAGGACGTCCGCGGCCTGACGACGGACGCAGTGCGCGCGCTCGACGCCTACGGCTTCCCCGGCAACGTACGGGAGCTCGAGAACATGATGGAGCGCGCGGTGGCGCTCGCCGGGGGGCCCACGATCGGCCTCGGCGACCTCCCGACCGCCGTCGCCGGCCTCAGCGCGAGCCCGGCGCCGCTGCTCGCGCAGCTCCCCCCCGAGGGGTGCGCGCTCGACGAGGTGATCGGCGAGGTCGAGCGCCGGCTCATCCTCCAGGCGCTCGAGCGCACCGGCGGCGTCCGCAAGGCGGCCGCGAAGCTGCTCGGCGTCTCGTTCCGGTCGCTGCGCTACCGCCTCGCCAAGCACGCCCTTGCCGCCGATGGGGAGGGAGACGACGACCCGGAGGGAGGATCCCGACGAGAATCGTCACCGCCGGGCGCCCTGGAGTGACGGTTTTCGTCACCGCCGCAAAAGAACACAACCCCACACCTCAGGCCCCTACCCTCCTGACCTCAAGGAAAACCGAGGCAACTCATGAGCTTCTCGCGCAACTCGAAGACGACGCCGCGCCGCGCGCTCCTTGGCACGTCACCTGCTGGAGCGTCAGGGCGCATGCGGAGCAGGCGGCGACAGCGAAGCGCAGCGAGGCGAGCGTTCACGCTCGTCGAGCTCCTCGTCGTCGTCGCGATGGTGGGTGTCCTCGCGGCGATCGCCCTCGTGGGCTACCGCAGGTACATGAACGCGGCGGGCATCGCCGAGCCGAAGGCGGTCATTCAGGGCATCCGCGGCGCGCAGGAGGCCTACAAGGCCGAGATGCTCGTGTACCTGAATGTCTCTGGCACGCTCAACGACTGGTATCCATCGGCAACGCTCGGCGCTCACAAGACCGCGTGGAGCAACCCGAGCCACGGCGATTTCGCGAACTGGCAGATGCTCAACGTGACGACGGACGGCGCGGTCCGGTTCGGGTACGCGACGGTGGCGGGCGTGACCGGCGGGCTCGATCAGACCACCGGCACAACGTACACGTGGGCAGGTTTGCCGATGTCGCCGCTGCTGGATCCGCAGTTTGCGCCAAACGGGCCCTGGTATGTCGTCCAGGCGGCCGGCGATCGCGATGAGGATGGGACGTTGGCCTTGCTCCTGACGGCATCCACGATGTCAGGGATCTACTGGGAGAACGAAACGGAGTGACGGAGTAGAGGAGCGTTCGCCCCGGCGCGGCGCGGAGAGCGCCTGTCCGTGGGAGAGGTTTTCGCGCTGCGGGCCGGCCGAGCCCGCACCAGGCGACATCATGGTCAGTCTCGGCAAAGCATCCAATTAAAGAAAGCATCACGGAGGATCGACACTCATGCGTGCAATCAAGCGATATGACAGGAGAGGCTTCACGCTCGTCGAGCTCATGATCGTCGTCGCCATCATCGGCGTCCTCGCCGCGCTGGCGATCTACGGCGTCCGCCGGTACCTCGCGAGCGCGAAGACCTCGGAGGCCAAGAACTCCATCGGCGCGATCGCCCGCGGCGCCGCCGCCGCGTACGAGCGCGAGACCGCCGCCTCCGAGATCTTGACGGGCGGCACCTCGACGGCCGCGAACCACGCGCTCTGCGACACGGCGACCGCTCCGGTTCCGGCGGCTGTCCCAGCGGGCACGAAGTACCAGCCGAGCTCGGCGGCGACGGACGACTTCAACGCGGGCACCTCGACCCAGGGTTGGCCGTGCCTCAAGTTCGCGATGACCCAGCCGATCTACTACCAGTACCACTACACCAGGGGTGGTCGCACCGGTGTGAGCACGACGTCGCCCGACCCGACGGCCAACGGCGCCACGGACTCGTTCGAGGCGGGCGCCGCGGGCGACCTCGACGGTGACGCCACGCTCAGCGCGTTCGCGCGCGGCGGCAGCGTCTTCAACGGGGAGCTGGTCCTGGCCACGCAGGTGTTCATCGAGAACGAGTACGAGTGACCCTCTCCGGGCTGTCCGGCTCATCGGAGCCGGACAGCCCCGGTCCACCAGCGTCGTCTGCGAACAGAAGGGGCGTGTCATGTCGAGCACGACAGCGGTCCGCGGACGGGGCTTCACACTCATTGAGGTCATGATCGTGATCGCGATCGTCAGCGTGCTCGCCGCCCTGGCGATCGTCGGCGTGCGCAGCTACCTCGCCACCGCAAAGACGGCGGAAGCGAAGCAGATCGTCGGCGCCATCACCCGCACCGCGATCGCCCAGTACGAGCGCGAGCGCGACGTCTCGCAGATCCTGGCAGCCACGGGCGTCGTCTCGGCAAACACGCACCTCCTCTGCACCTCGGCGACGCCGGTCCCGCTCACCTTCACCGCCGTCGAGGGGACGAAGTACCAGCCGAGCAACACGCCCGGCGTCGACTTCAACTCGGGCTCGACGCTCGAGGGCTGGCAGTGCCTCGGCTTCTCGATCAGCCAGCCCATCTACTTCCAGTACTCGTACCAGGTCGGCGGGAGCTACGTCAGCCAGGGCCTGTCTGGCGCGCCCCTCCCCACAGGGGACGGGTTCGAGGTGGGCGCAGTCGGCGACCTGAGGGCCGACGGGCAGAGGTGCACGATCACCCGCATCGGCGAGGTGCGCGACGGCGAGATCGCGACAAGCACCACGATCTACACGAACATCGACTCCGACTGAAGCGAACCGTGCCTCCCTCGCGCTTGTTCGATCGTGGAGGGGTGAGGTAGAGAGGAGCCCATGACCTGGCGCTCCTGGAGCGCGCTGGAGCTCAGCGCGGCCTTCGCGGTCGGCGGCAGCGTCCTCGCCGTCGCTGTCCCCGCGTTCTTCCGAAATCTCAGCGCGTCCAAGCTGAGCGAGCCCATCGAGGGGCTCGACCGGCTGGTGACGAGCGCGGTCGTATACGCCGAGTCGCGGCCGCAGGAGATCAGCTTCCCCCCGTCCGCCCCGCTGACGCCGACCCAGGTGCCGCGCGGCGTGCGCGCGGTCGATCCGCCGGAGTCGTGGGAGCACCTCACCTGGCGGTCGCTCGATTTCCGCTTCGAGGGGCCCCACGCGTTCTCCTTCCAGTTCACGAGCGAGGCCGACGCGTCGAAGGCCATGCGCTTCATCGCGACCGCCCACGGCGATCTCGACGGCGACGGCGTGCTGTCCACGTTCGAGGTGCGCGGCGAGCGGATCCCCGGGGAGCCGGCCCGCGTGCTGCCGGGCATGTTCGTGGACCGCGAGGTGGAATGATGGGGGCCCCTCCGGCGCCCGGGCCAGGCGCCCCTCCGGCCCCCTCGCTCGTCGCCCGCCTCGCTGGCGCGCGCGAGGCGTTCGTCGCTGTCGCGCTCTCGGCCGCCGCCGCCGTCGCCATCGGGAGCGTGCGCGCGCCGGCCGCGGACCTGGAGCGGCGGGTCGCCGAGACGTCCGACGTGTATGTCCTGCCGCCGCCGGACGAGGTCGTCACCTTGTCGCTCGGCTACCGCTCCGCACTGGCCGATCTGCTCTGGTCGCACGTGCTCGTCTCGCAGGGCCTGCACACGATGGAGCGGCGCCGGTTCGAGAACCTCACCCTGCTGCTCGACGCCATCAACGCGCTCGACCCGACCTTCCGCGACCCCTACCTGTTCGCGGACGCGCTCATCACGTTCCAGACGAGCGAGACGCCGCGCCACGAGGTCGTGAAGGCGCGCGAGATCATGGAGCGCGGGGTCCAGAACCGCCCCCTCGACGGCGAGCTCTGGCTCGCGCTCGGCCAGTTCGTCGCCTTCATCGCGCCGGCCACGTACCTGACCGATCCCGAGGAGAAGGCGCAGTGGCGCCTCGATGGGGCCCGGATGCTCGCGCGCGCCGCGGAGCTCGGCGGCGGCGACGCGAACATCAGCTGGCAGGCGCTCGGCGGCGCGGGCATCCTGGGGCGCGCCGGCGAGCGAGAGGCGCAGATCCGGTTCCTCCAGCGCACGCTCGCCGTCACCGACGACGAGGAGCTCAAGCAGAAGATCCGCGCGCAGCTCGACAAGCTCCTCGACGCGCGCGACGCAGAGAAGTACCGCCGGCGCCTCGACGGGTTCCGCGACCTCTGGCGGCACGATCTGCCCTTCGTCAGCAACACCGCCATCCTCGTGCTGGGCCCCCCGCGCGACCCGGCGTACTGCGCCGGCGGCGCGCACGCGGACGAGCCGCGCTGCGCGACCACCTGGCGGGCCTGGGCGGAGCGGGTCGAGGGCGAGCAGTGAGCTGCCTCGGGCGCTGAAGCGGCGCGCGCCGGACGCCGGCACGACGCCCGGGCGTCCCCGGAGCGGGCCGAGTGAACCGCCAGAGCCCGCAAGGCCCCTGGACTCGCTGGCAGCGAGTCCGGGGGTCTCTGGCGGCTCTCCAGGCGCCCCTGGCGGCTCTCCTGACGTCCCTGGCGGCTTCTCCCCTGGCGGCTCTCCCGACGTCCCCTGGCGGCTCTCCAGGCGCCCCTGGCGGCTCTCCTGACGTCCCTGGCGGCTCTCCAGGCGCCCCTGGCGGCTGGATGTTCACTCGAACTTGATGGCCGCGGTCTTGGTCTCGCCTGCCTTCACCGTGACGGTGACCGACTTCTTCCCGAGCTCCGGATGGATGAACATCACCGTGTGCGACCCCGCGGAGACACTGACGCCCACCTTGGGCGTGCTCCCCAGCGGCCGCCCGTCGAGCACCACCTTCGAGACCGGGATCGAGTTGATGTTCAGCGTCCCACCGCCAGCAGCAGCCGCAGGCTCCGGCGCTTCCGCCTTCGGCGCGGCGGCCACGGGCTCCGACCTCGGCGCGGCCGGCTCCGGAGCAGGCGCTGGCGCGACGGCGGCCGGCTCGGACTTGCGCGCCTCGTCGAGCGCGATCCGGATCGTCCTCTCGGCCTGCCCGTCCTCGAACGAGATCGCCTGAGAGAAGTCCTGGTACCCCCTCTTCGTCGCCACGATCTTCCAGCGCTCGGACGCGGTGACATCCACCTTGACCGGCGGCTTCTTCCAGGCCGAATCGGGCAGCTTCTTCTCCGTGCCCTTGGCGCTCACCAGCTTGACCGAGGCGCCCGACGTGGCGAGCTCCAGCGTCACCTGCCCCTTCAGCACCTTGAGCGCGACCGCGCCGAGGTCCTTCATCTGGCCCTGGCCGACCTCCACCGTCTGCTCCAGGGGCTCGAAGCGCTCGCCGCCGTCGAAGCGGATCTTGTGCTCTCCCGGCGGCACGCTGATCTCGACGGGGAGCGCGCCCTTCTCCTCGCCGTCGATGAAGACCTTCACGCCGGGCGCGCCCGACGCCTTCACGCCGGTCGTGGTCGACGCGCTGGTGGAAGACCGCTCGGCGCCGGCCGCGTCGAGCGTGATCACGACGACCTTCTCCTTGCCGCCCTCGACGATCTCGACGGCGTCGCGCGGCGGGAAGTCGGGGGCGAGGATCTTGACCACCTTCGAGCCGGGATCGAGATCGCGCACGACGCAAGGCACGGTGTCGCAGCGCTTCTGGCCGTCGAGGAAGACCTCGGCCCGGTCGACGGCGCCGCCGCTCGGGGTCTTCAGGTCGATCGTGAGCGCGCCCTTCTTCGGCACCAGCATGACCACCGCCAGGATGAGCACGGCGACCAGCGCGAGCCCGCCGAGGAGCACGCCCGCCTTGCCGGCGCCCTGCTGCACCACGTGGCGCGGGCGGATCTCCGTCGGCTCGTCCTTGCGCAACGGCGCGCGGAGCCCGAGATCCGGCGGCATCGCCGGCGCGGGCGGGGCGCTCGGGATCGGCGGCGGCGCCGGGACGGGGGTGCGCCCCCGCGAGGCCGACGCCGCGCCGCCAGAGCTCGCGACCAGCGCCGCGGCCGCCTTCGGGATCGCCGGCGAGCCCGCCGCCGGCAGCGCGCTCGAGCGCCCTGGATTGTAGTCGTTCCCCTGCTTGTCGTAGACGTGGGTCGACTCCTCGTCGTCGTCCCAGTTCATGTCGACCGCGGTGCCCTTGGCCGAGCGAGCCTTCGCGTCGTCACCCGCCTTCTGCGGCGGCTTCACCGACGGCAGGCGCACCGGCGGGGGGACCACCGGAGGCAGCGAGCCCGCGGCCCCGCCGACCGGCACCGGCGGCAGCGGGCTCTTCGACGGCAGGGCCGGGGCGCTGATCGCGGGCAGCGACGGCTGGCGCGACCGAGGCGGCACAACGGACGGCAGAGAGCCCGCCTTGACCGAAGGAGGCATCGGCGGCGGAAGCGACCCCGGGCTCGTCCCCTTCGCCGACAGGGGCGGCGGAAGCGACGCCGGACCGGTCCCCTTCTGCGTCACGGCCGGCGGCGGGAGCGACGGCGGCGGGAGCGACGGCGGCGGGAGCGACGCCGGACCGGTCCCCCTCGGCGGCACGGGCGGCGGAAGCGACCCCGGGCTCATCGCCTTCGACGGCACGGGCGGCGGGAGCGACGACGGGCCGGCCCCCTTCTGCGCCACGGGCGGCGGAAGCGGAGACGGCACGCCGCTGGGGAGCGTCGCCGCATGGTTCGGCGGCGGCGGCACCGCCGCGCCGACGAGGGTGCGCGACCGCGCAGGCGGCGAGGGAGGTACGAGGGCGGTGCTCGTGGCGGGCGACTTCTTCTTCGCGAGCCCCTCGAATACGTCCAGATCGCTGCCGCCCTTGTTGTCCGCCATGTTCGAGAACTCCTCAGGATATGCGGCGCCGTTCGCCGCGGCGTCCCGGAAACGGAAACGATCGCGCATGCTCCGCGCGACGAGCGTGAGCTCGATGCACGAGCGCTCGTCGCGGGGAAGCTCGGAGCGCGCTAGAATCCCCTGATCCGCTGCAGCGTACCGCTGGTCCGGTGACTTCGCGAGCGCCATCGGGGGGATCTCGGCGGCAGCGAGGCGCCGCGCGCGCCGCGATCTCGCGCGGATCCAGCGCTCTACCGCCGGCGCCGGCGCCGGCGATGCGGCGCGCGACGTCCGCGGCGCGCGCGACGTCCGCGGCGCTCCGCAATGCGACGCTGCGCGCGCTCCACCACCCGCACGTCGCGCGCGCGACCCCGCCCGGCGAGCCCACGCTGATCCGCGCCGAGATGTCGCAAGCTCCGAAGGATCGCAATCGATGCACCGGCCGACGTGTATTAGTCCGTCGGGCCGCCAGCGCACAAGCGCCTACTGCACGTCAGGGAAGGGCCAAGGCGCCGCCACGCTCAGTGATCGCCGCCTGCCGTTTCCTCTTTCTTCGGCTTTTTGAAGTACCGAACGCGCTTCTGCTGCAGCGGGTACCAGACGCTGTGCGGAACGATCGGTGTGGATTCGAACATCCGGCCAGCGCCAGGCGCCTCGGCGCGCGTGAGCCGGACGGCGCGCGGGCCTGACGGCGGATGGACGGCGGCGCCGGAGAGATCGGTATCGCCGCCGAGGGCCACCGAGAGCGGCCGGGGCAGGTAGATCCGCGAGGAGCAGCCGAGCCCCGCCAGGAAATCCTGGAGCAGCTTGGCGTCGCGCGGGTCGGTGGGCGCCGGGGGTGGCGCCGATGCGTCCGGCGCCAGCGCGGCGCCCGGTGCGCTGGACGGCCCGGCCGCGGCCCGCTCGACGTAGATCAGCATCCCATCCTCGTCGTTGACGCCCAGCGCGGCCACGGCCCTCGCGCTGCCGAGCGCCCCCGTCGCGATCCGGACCGCGTCGCGCACCGGGGAGGCCGGCGAGGCGGAGAAGGACCCGGCCGAGTGCCAGATGCTCGACCCCTCGCCCTGCCCCGCTGCGGGCGCCGCGGCGCCGTCGCTGAAGACCGCCACGGTCGCTCCCGTCCCGGCCGGCGGGGACGCCCCGGGCTCGCCCAGCGGCGCGGCCGTGACGGTCCGCGGGTCCACCTTGAGCACCCGCAGCCGGACATCGGGCCGCGCGGGATCGGGGCGGATCTCGGTGATCGCGAGCGCATAGGGGAAGCCGTGCTGCGGGAGCCCCTGGGTGCGCCAGGCGCCCTCCCCCGCCACGGCCGGCGCGGCGCGTGGGGCGAGGGGCGGCCCCGGCAACAGGTGCCGCAGCGTCATGTAGAAGAAGTCGCGCGCCTCCCGCCGGATATAACGGGGGAAGTTCATCAGGCCCATGCCGCGGATGAGCCGGCGGCCGCGGAACCGGTAGCCCGAGAGCCCCGAGACATCGCCCTCGGTCTCCCATTCCCCCTGGAGCGGGCGCCCCAGCGGCGGCAGCTCGCCGCTCGGCGCCACACGATAGAACTCGAGCCCGCTGTGGCCCGCGTTCATGTCGAGCGCGATCCCGTAGGAGCAGCGGGCCTGGATCATCGCCTGGGCCAGGGCCTCCGGGCTCACGTCGGCGCCATAGAAATAGGCGACGAAGTGCTCCCGGGTCAGGCAGATGCCGGTCCTGACCGTGTGCGTCTTGTCGGCCCACCCGGGCGGCGTGCCTCCCCACCACGTCCGGCCGAAGGGATTCCATTTCTCGTCCTCGACCATGACCGTCATGTTCTGGCGGAACGAGAGCATCCATTCGGGGACGGCCTCGTCCTCCGACCAGCTCCCGAAGACGGTGCTGCCGTCGCGCCGGACGGCCACCGTCGCGGCGTAGGGCTTCGGCGGCAGGTACATCACCCCGTCGGCCATCATGCCGAACTCGCCGTGCATCGCCTGGAAGCCGGCGTTCGACGCGGCGACCACGCGCTTCATGACCTCGGGCGTGCGCGGGATGAGCCCCGGCCCGGCCTCGCCCGTCGCGCCCTTGGGCTCCACCGTGCCCGCCATCATGTGGAGCTCCACCTGACGCGGGTCCCAGAGCGCGATGTAGACGCGCGTCGCCTTGCGCGAGCGGTCCGTCCGGAGGAACGTGGTCATGAACGCCGGCGGGAGCCCGTCGAGCTGGCGCACGAAGGCGTCGCCGCCCTGGGAGTTCCACTGCCCCTCGCCCGGCAGCGGCGGCGTCACCCAGGGCTCGAGCGGCGCCGGCGGCCACCCGATCTCGGGATCGATCGGGATCTGGCGGACGGGCGGATCCAGCGCGCTCTGGCCGAGGTCCGAGGCGATGTCCTCCGCGCCGGTGTCGCCCGTCACCGCCTCCTTGTTGCGGAGGACGAAATCCAGCGCCGTGAACGCCACGGCCTTGACCGTCTGCATCGCGGCGTCGCCGATCACGAGGCGCACCCGGTCGACCGCCCAGGTGACGAGGTTCCCCGGCCGCGCGACCTCGGACGCCTCGGCGCGGATCCACGCGGGCAGCGCCGCGTCGTCCACGCCGCGCACCGGCAGGCGCGCCTCGCGGCCGCCCGCGCGGACGACGACCGCGCTGTCGTCCTCCAGGGCGACCGTGACGTCGCCCGCGTCCGGGGCGTGGCCGCCCCGCGGCTCCTCGGCGCCCGGCGCCTCGGGGAGCGGCTCCTCGGCGCCGCTCTCGCTCCGGGCGAGGTCGATCGCGAAGGTCCGCCGGCCGATCCCGCGCAGCCGGCCTGTCGCCTGCCAGCTCGTGACGGCGTGCTGGAGCCGCTCGACGAGGGACCATTCCGCGCCGCCCGAGAGCGATTGCCCGTCCAGCTCGAGCACGTGCACCGTGGGCGACGCGGCCTCGATCAGCGGGCGCGAGACGTAGGCGAGGGCCTCGTCGCGGAGCACGGGCTTCGACTCGTCCGCGCCGCTCGTCTCGGTGAGGTTGTGGATCGCCGAGACGTCGAGCAGGACGCCCTCCGGCGAGAGCCTCGCGTCGACGAGGTACAGATCGGTGGGCTCCCCGCGCTCGCCGCCGGCGCGCACGCCGCGCGCGCCGCGCACGACCGCGCGCGCGCCTGCGCCGAACGGGCGGAGGCCGCCACGCGGCGGATCCACCCACACCACCTCGCCGGCCGCCGCGGCGATGCCCCGCTCCGCGAGCTCCGCGGCGAGCGCGGTCGAGCGGTCACGAGCGCCTCCGCCGACGTCGGGCGACATCGCCACGGCCGCGGACGCGCAGAGGACGAGGATGCCGATGCGCTCGCGGCGCAGGGAGGGCGTTTTCGGGGACTGCATTCGCGGACAACGCGCGGAAAGGCGGGGCTCCTGCCCGGGCGGTCGAGGACGACCGGACGCGCGCGCGGCAGCCGTTATCACCGTTTTTGTACCGCGGCCAGGTTCGGGGGCGCGCGGCGCTGGCGTCCGCGGAACCGGCGGTGCTACATCGGGCGCGCCCATGTCGAACGCTGACTCGCCCCCTCTCCGCCGCGACGAGGCGCTGACGATAGCGCGCCTCGCTCACCTCGACCTCTCCGCCGAGGAAGTCGAGCGCCTCGCCGGTGATCTCGGCAACATCCTCAGCTACGTCCGGCAGCTCGAGGAGCTCGACGTCTCGGCGGTGCCGCCGACGGCGCACGTGCAGATCGAGCGGCTGCCGCTCCGCGCCGACGAGGAGGCGCCGAGCCTGCCGCGCGAGGTGGCCCTGCGGGAGGCGCCGCGGGTCGAGGACGACGGGTTCGCCGTTCCGGCGTTCGTGGACGAGGGGTGACGCCGATGGACACAGCGATCCTCGATCGATCCATCCCGGAGCTCGCGGCGCTCGTGCAGCGCGGCGAGGTGAGCGCCGAGGAGGTGGCCAGGGCCGCGCTCTCGCGCATCGAGCAGCGCGACGGCGCGCTGGGCGCCTTCCTCACCGTGCAGGGGGAGCAGGCCGTCGCGGCGGCGCGCGCGCTCGACGCGCGGCGCGCGCGGGGCGAGGCGCTCGGCCCGCTCGCCGGCGTGCCGATCGGCCTCAAGGACGCGCTCTGCACCGAGGGTACCCCGACGACCGCCGGCTCGAAGATCCTCACGCGGGCGGCGGCGGGCGGGGGCGGCGCGCCCACGGCGCCCGACCCGGCGCGCGGGTACCGCCCGCAGTTCGACGCGACGGTCGTCGCCCGCCTGCGCGAGGCCGGCGCGATCCTGCCGGGCAAGTGCAACATGGACGAGTTCGCGATGGGCTCGTCGAACGAGAACAGCGCCTTCGGCCCGGTGAAGAACCCGTGGGACCCGTCGCGCATCCCCGGCGGCTCGTCCGGCGGCAGCGCGGTCGCCGTGGCGGCGGGGATGACGCCCGGCTCGCTCGGGTCGGACACGGGGGGCTCCATCCGCCAGCCGGCGAGCCTCACCGGCGTCGTCGGCATCAAGCCGACGTACGGCCGCGTCTCCCGCTACGGCCTCATCGCGTTCGCCTCGAGCCTCGACCAGATCGGGCCGTTCGCGCAGGACGTGAAGGGCGCGGCGCGCCTGCTGGAGGCGATCTCCGGCCGCGATCCGCGCGACGCGACGAGCCTCGACGCCCCCGTGGGCGCCTACGAGGCCGCGTGCGGCCGTGACGTCGCGGGGCTGCGCATCGGGGTGCCCGAGGAGTACTTCGCGAAGGGCATCGACGCGCGGGTCGAGGCGAAGGTGCGGGAGGCCATCGAGGGCCTTCGCGGGCTCGGCTGCGAGATCAAGCCCGTGCACCTGCCGCACACGCGGTACGCCGTGGCGGCCTACTACATCGTCGCGACGGCCGAGGCGTCGTCCAACCTGGCGCGCTTCGACGGGGTGCGCTTCGGGCTGCGCGTGGAGGGCGACCGCGGCGGGAAGGCGGACCTCCAGGGCCTCTACGGCCGGACGCGCGGCGAGGGGTTCGGCCGGGAGGTGAAGCGCCGGATCCTGCTCGGCACGTACGTGCTGTCCGCGGGCTACTACGACGCGTATTACCTGCGCGCGCAGAAGGTCAGGACGCTGATCCGGCGCGATTTCGACGAGGCCTTCCGCGAGGTCGATCTCATCGCGGCGCCGGTCTCGCCGACGGTCGCGTTCCGGCTGGGGGAGCGGGTGGACGATCCGCTGTCGATGTACCTGGCCGACGTCTACACGCTGCCCGCCAGCATGGCCGGGCTGCCCGCGATCAGCGTCCCGTGCGCGACAGCGCAGGCGCCGGACGGCGGGCCTCCGCTGCCCGTCGGCCTGCAGCTCATCGGCCCTGCGCTGGAGGAGGCGCGGCTCTGCCAGGCGGCCTACGCGTGGGAGCAGATCTCCCCGGTGCGCGGGCTGCGCGCGTGCGTGTCGAACGCGTGACGAGCGGAGCGCGCCGATGAGCTCCGCGATCACCGTGGCGGCGGCCGGCCCCGAGCACCTCCCGGGGCTCGAGGCGCTCTTCGAGGCCGCCGGCACGCCCTGCTACTGCCGGTACTACCACTTCGGCGGCACCAACAACGAATGGCTCGCGCGGTGCTCGGACGGCCAGGGCGAGAATCGCCGGGAGTTCGCCGAGGCGCTCGCCTCGGGCAGCGACGAGGCGCGCGGCGTCGTGGCGCTCGCGCCGGAGACGCCGCACGTCGTCGGGTGGCTCAAGGTCGCGCCCGCGGCGGCCGTGGCGAAGGCGTACGAGCGCCGCCTGTACCGCGGGCTTCCGTGCTTCGCGGGCGATCGCGCCGGCGTCTTCCTGATCGGCTGCGCCGTCGTGCACCCGGGCCACCGGCGGCGAGGGGTCGCGACCGCGCTCGTCGCGGGCGCGGTGGAGCTCGCGCCCGCGTGGGGCGCGCGCGCCCTCGAGGCCCTGCCCCGCCGCCCGAAGGAGCCGGTGAGCGACGAGGAGCTGTGGACCGGCCCGGTCTCCGCGTTCACGCGGAACGGATTCGCCGAGGTGCACACGTTCGAGCCGTATCCCGTCCTGCGCCGGGTGTTGTGACAGCGCCGCGGCGGGCCCCGACTGGGGTCGCGCTTCGCTTGCGCGCGCCGGCCGACCAGGTAGTGTCGCGCCCCGCGCATGGCTCCCACGTCCGAGCACCCTGAAGCCGCGGCCCACGACGCCGCCGAGCGGAGCTCCGCCGCCGGCGCAGATCACGCGGAGCCTGCCTCCTCCGCAGGCGCGGCCACGACCGGCGGGAGCGAGCCCCCGGCGTCCGCGGCGGCGGAGTCCTCGCCGACCAGCCGGCGCGCGTCGTCCAGCTCGAGGGGCCGGGTCATCGCGCTCACCGGCGCAGCGTCCTTCCTCGGGCGCAACCTGATCGGGATCCTCGAGGAGGACCCGCGCATCGCGCGCGTGGTGGCCATCGACATCAAGCGGCCGGACACGGGCGGCTCCAAGCTGCGCATGCACACGGTCGACCTGACGGAGCCCGCGTCCGAGGAGCGCGTCGCCGAGGTGCTCGCGGCCGAGCAGGTGGACACGCTCGTCCACCTCTGCTTCCTGTCGTCGCCCACCCCGGCGACCGCCTGGGCCCACGAGCTCGAGTCGGTCGGCACGATGCACCTGCTCCACGGGGCGCGCCAGGCGAGCCTGCGCAAGCTGATCCTCTGGAGCCAGACGATCCTCTACGGCGCGCACCCCACCAACCCCAATTTCCTCACGGAGAAGCACCCGCTCCGGGCGGATCCGGACGAGCGCTTCTTCGCGGACAAGATGGCCGCCGAGCGGGAGCTCAACGCCTTCGGCGCGAAGACCAAGGGCACGACCGTCACCATCCTGCGGACCGCGCCGATCCTCGGCCCGACCGTCCAGAACTACGTCACCCGGTTCCTGGCGCGGCGCCTGGTCATGACGATGCTCGGCTTCGATCCGCTGTGGCAGTTCATCCACGAGGTCGACGCCATCGCCGCCTTCAAGCTGGCCATCGACAGCGATTTCCCCGGGACCTTCAACATCGTGGGCGACGGCGTGCTGCCGCTCTCCACGATCGTGCGCCTCGCGGGGCGGACGGCGGTCCCGGTGCTGCACAGCGCCGCCGGGCCGCTCGTCTCGGCGCTCTGGGCCGCGCACGCGGCGATCGCCCCGCCCAGCTTCCTGCGGTACCTGCGCTATCTCTGCGTGGCGGACGGCGAGAAGGCGGCGCAGGTGATGGGGTTCCGGCCGGTCTACACGACGCGCGAGGCGTTGCTCGATTACACGAGCGCGCAGCGGCTGCGGGACGTGCGCCTGCTGCAAGAGACGCCCGCGTGACGCGGTTCGGGGGGTGAGCGATGGGCACGGAGCACGATCGAGAGCTCGAGGAAGCAGGGGCCGGGAATGGATCGCCGCCGTCGACGCGCGGGCGCCCCGATCGGACGGGGCCCAGGCAGGTCGTGCCGAGCGCCGACGTCGAGGACGAGGAGATCCGGTACCTGGCGCCGATCGGCCCGACGGAGCCCTCGGACGAGCGGAAGACGCAGTCATCCGAGGTGCACGCCCCGGTCGTGCCGGTGACGGCCGAGGAGCTCCAGCGCCAGATCATGGAGCTCGAGGCGCGGCTCAAGCGGATGCTCGCCGGGGGGCCATCGCCCGACGCGAGCGGCGCGGTGGGAGGCATGCCCGAGACCGAGCGGAGCCCGCGCCTGGGCGGAGCGCCCGCCGCGTCGGCCGGCTTCGCCAGCGGGCCGCCGCTGCCCGAGTCCGGGACGGCGCGCGACGTCCTGTCGACCGACTTCTACCTGCGGCAGTGGGGCCGCGCCGGCCTGCGCCGCCGCTCGGAGGAGGTCGACGAGTTCGGCTTCGATCCCAAGTACGAGGCCCGGTACAGGTCGCTCTTCGACTTCCTGCACAGGGTTTACTTCAGGATCGAGATCGAGGGCATCGAGCGTATCCCCGCCGAGGGGCGGTGCCTCGTGGTGTCCAACCATTCGGGCGGGCCCATCCCCTACGACGGGCTCATGCTGCGGGCCGCGGTGCGGCGGGAGCACCCGGCGCGGCGAGAGCTCCGCTGGCTGGCCGACGATTTCGTGTACTACCTGCCGTTCGCCGGCACGCTCATGAACCGGCTCGGGGCCGTGCGGGCCTGCCAGGAGAACGCGGAGCGGCTGCTCGCGGGCGAGCGGCTCATCGCGGTCTTCCCGGAGGGCGTCAAGGGCAGCGGGAAGCTCTACAAGGACCGGTACCAGCTCCAGCGGTTCGGTCGCGGCGGCTTCATCCGGCTCTGCCTGCGCACGCGCACGCCGCTCGTCCCGTGCGCCATCGTCGGGGCCGAGGAGACGAACCCGCTGCTCTATCGGGTCGAGCACCTCGCGCGCGCGCTCGGCATCCCGTACCTGCCCATCACGCCGACCTTCCCCACGCTCGGGCCGCTGGGCCTCGTTCCGGCGCCCACCAAGTGGAAGATCCGCCTGGCCGATCCGGTGCGGTTCGACGCGTACGGCCCGGAGGCGGCGGACGATCAGATCCTGGTGCGGCGCCTCGCGGAGCGCGTGCGCGCGACGATCCAGGGGCTCATCGACGAGACCCTGGCCACCCGGAAGTCGATCTGGTTCGGATGAAGCGATCTGCCGAGGCGAATCCTCACTCCATGCCTGAAACCACAGACGAAGGGGATCCGCCCGCCGGGCCCGAGCGAGCGACGAGCAGGGGCGCGCGGCCGGAGGGCGTGCTGGTGATCGACAAGCCGCGCGGGCCGACGAGCCATGACGTCGTGGCCCGCCTGCGCCGCGCCCTGGGCGTGAAGCGCATCGGGCACGCGGGGACGCTCGACCCGATGGCGTCCGGCGTCCTCGTGGTGCTCGTCGGCGAGGCCACCAAGCTCGCCCCGTACCTGACCGCGCAGGACAAGCGCTACACGGCGCGCGTCGTCCTCGGCGTGGGGACGGACACCCTCGACGCGGACGGGGAGATCATGGCGACGCAGCCCCTGCCGCCGTGGCTCGACGCGGAGCTCGGCGCCCTCGCCGGGGCCGGCGGGCCTCTCGGCGGTGAGGCGCTCGCGCGCGCGGCGCCGCGCATCGCCGCCGCGATCGACGCGGAGCGGGCGCGGCGGGAGCAGGCGCCGCCGGCCTACTCGGCCATCAAGGTCGCCGGGCAGCGCAGCTACGCCCTGGCGCGCGCCGGCCAGGCGGTGGAGCTGTCGGCGCGGGCCGTCGAGGTCCGGTCGCTCGAGGTGACCGGCGCCTCGCGCGGCGTTCTTGGTGCTGCACCTGCCGCGGGCGCTGCGCCGGCGACTGGCGCTGCACCTGCCGCGGGCGCTGCGCCGGCCACCCTCGATCTCGAGCTCGGGGTGAGCAAGGGCTATTACGTGCGCTCGCTGGCGCGCGACCTGGGCGCGCACCTCGACGTCCCCGCGCACCTGTCCGCGCTCCGGCGCACGGCGAGCGGCAGCTTCACCGTCGAGCAGGCCGTGTCCCTCGACGCCGGCGCCGAGGCGCTGCGCGCTTCGCTGCGCCCGCTCGCCGACGCAGCCGCCGCGAGCCTCCCGGTCGCCCGCTTGACCGAGCACGGCGCCCGGCGCGCGCGCATGGGACAAGCGCTCACCGAATCCGACTTCTCCATGGTTCCTGCGCACCCCGGCGCCGCTGTATGGCTCGATCCGGACGGGGTTGTCGTAGCGCTCGGCGCCTCGGAGGTCGCCGATGAGGACGCCGGTGAGGGCCATCCAGCGCCATCGCCCACTCGGTTTTCCGTCCTGCGCGGTTTTTCTGGAGCGCCCGACATGCGTGGGAATGCTGCTAGATAAGAGAAACCTACAGCACACGGCAATTCCCTGGACTTCGGCAGATCTACGGCGCATGTCACTGGCGGCGCTCGGCAGGATCGGTCGAGCTGGGGAGTCCGCCTTCGGGCGAGAGCGGCAAGAACGCGTGGTTCCATCGTCTCCTGAGATTTCGCGTCCCGGTCCGGTTGCGCTCCCCTCGCCTGTTCCGTTACGATTCGTCCGTTAGGAGCCTCTGTTTGAGTCCCGATTTCGTTCCATTGCCAGCGCTCGGCGCTGCAGTTCTCTCCGCTGTACTTGGCTCGCTGTTCGTCGGCGCCGACACCGCACTGACGACGTTGAGCGCGACGAGGCTCGGCGCGCTGATAGAGCAGGCGACGGGCCCCACGAAGGCCGCCTACGAGCGGATTCGTCAGGAAGACGCCAAGCTCCGTTCCCGCTACCTGCTCGGCTGGGTCGTCTCGACCAGCCTGACGGCCGCCTGCTTCGACCTCTTCTTCCGGCGGACTGTCCCTGGCGCTGCGCTCTATCTCGGGCTGGCGACGACCATCGTCCTCAGCGGAGCCCTTTACGAGGTCAGCTCCACGCTGGGCCGCAAGCACGCCGATCGGGCCGCATCGATGGCGGTCCGCTTCTTGCGCCCTCTCGAAATCGCGATGCTGCCGCTCGCCGTACCGCTCGGCTGGATCGGCTCCAAGCTGGGGCCGCGGGATGGTGAGCAGCCGTCGGACCCGAGGGTTGCCGAGGCGGAGGTCGAGATCCTCGTCGATGAGGTCGAGCGTTCCGGTCTCTTCGGGCGAGAGCCGGCGGAGATGATCCGGAATGTGCTCGAGTTCGCCGATCTCACGGCGCGGGACGTGATGGTGCCGCGATCCAAGGTCGAGGCCATCGAGATCTCCACTCCGCTCGAGAAGGTGCTGGAGATCGTCACCGAGAGCGGGCACTCGCGGTATCCGGTCTACAAGGATCAGACCGACAACATCGCTGGTCTCCTCTACGCGAAGGACCTGTTCAAGGTCCTCGAGGAGCGCCGGCTCAAGAACACGACGCTCCGGGAGATCACGCGGAGCCCGGCCAATTTCGTCGCCGAGTCGCAGCCCCTCTCCTCGCTGCTCCGGGAGATGAAGAGCCGGAGACAGCACCTCGCCATCGTGGTCGACGAGTTTGGCGGGATGTCGGGGATTGTCACCCTGGAGGACGTGCTCGAGGAGATCGTCGGAGACATCCGGGACGAGCACGACGAGACGGACGACGGCGCTGCCATCCAGGATCTGGGCGACGGGCGCCTGGTCGCCGACGCGGCCGTATCGATGAGCGATCTCTCGGCCTATCTTGGCGCCGAGCTCGACCGTGAGGGCAAGTACGAATCTCTCGGCGGGATGCTCACGCAGCACGTGGGCAAGGTGCCCGAGGTCGGCACGGCCGTGAGCAAGTTCGGCCTACGCTTCATCGTGCGCGACAGCGACGAGCGTCACATCGGCAAGGTCGAGATCGTCCGCCCCCGCGCCATGGGCGCCGGCGGCGCCGCCTGACCCCCCCACGCCGACCCGGCGTGCAGGAGGGGGCCCATCGCCGCCCCCTCCCCCTGGATCGCGAACCCAGCCCCGCCCGCCGCGCGGTGCTTCAGATCTGCCGCGGCCGAGCGGCGCGCGCCCGCACAGGAGACGGGCCCAGATCGGCGTTTTCGGCGCGCAAGCGCACTCCGGTGCGCTGAGCACCGAAAACGTCGAGATGGGCCCGTATCCGAAGCGGGCGCGTGCCGCTCAGCGGGCGAGGGAGATTTTGTGGAGCTCGTTCGCGAGATCGTCGCCCTCCTTGATGAGGCCGGGCGTCTCTTCGACAGGGTTGTCCTTGTTCCCGTCGAGCGTCTTGCGGATGTCCGCCATCGCGCTGGCGAGCCTGAAGACCATCTGCTCGCTCGTGAGGCCTGCAACGGACTGAGGATCGACCGGGAGGGCCTGCAGATCGCCGCCGGCGATGTCGCCCTTCGTCCAGCGGGTGGCCTCCTTCTCGGCGGACTTCAAGCCCTGCTGCGTGCGCTCGAGGCGGCTCACCGTGTACTTCGCCGGCCAGTCCTTGCCGAACGGGAACGGCGCCTTGTTGGGAACGAGCTCGGCCAGCGTCTTGTCGCCGTCCCGGCGGAAGACCACCGAGAAGTTCACGACAGGCTCCTCCTGCTCCTTCCACGATTTCTCGACGGGCGCCTGCGCGGCCGAGAGGACGTTCTTGAGGCTGTCCTTGGTCTTGTTCAGATCCTGGACCGCCGTGGTGTAGGCGAGGACCTGGCGCATCACCCGCCCCGGGAGGCTGCCGATCTGCTTGCCCTCCAGGTTGGTGGCATCGAACGGAACGTTGATGCCGCCCAGCTCGGCCACGAGCTGCGCGGGGAACTTCTTCCCCTCGAGCGCCGCCCGGCCCGCATCGAGCTTCTCCTTCAGCTCCACCATCTTCTCGTTCGCGGCCTTCACGTCCTTCTCGAGCGCCGCGGCACCGTCGACCGCGAGCTTGCCGCGATCGCCGCGCTCCTTCGCGCCGCCGATGGCGAAGCCCACGCCGATGCCGACGATCGCCGCGAGACCGGCGTAGAGCGCCGTCTTCTTCGAGGCCTTCCGCCGCTCCTGCTCGACCTCCTCGCCGACCTCGACCTTGATGGTCTGCGCGGCGGCCGTCGGCTTGGGCGGAGGCGTCTGGATCACAGGACGCGGCGCCGGCGCGAACGGAGGCAGCGGGATGCCTGGCGAGATCCCGGGCGGGGGCGCGATGCCCCCCACGGAGGGCATCGGCGGCCTCACGCTCGGATGCGGCGAGGGCACGCCGACCGGGCCCGCGTTCATGTCGGGAGGCGGCCCCGATCCGGGCTGCGGGCCAGGCATGGGAAGGGGGACGGCCGCTCCCGGCGCCCCGCCTATCGCCGTTTTGCCAAGCCGAGCCTTCAGATCGATTTTGCTCTTCTTCTTTTCTTCAGCCATCGGCTCCTCGAGGACGGGATCGCTGCACCACTTCGCGCTGAAAACTCCAGCTCGCCCGAGGGAATCGACCCACCACGGCCCGAACCGGAGCTGCCCCTGCGCGAGCGGCAACAGAAGACGACACGGGCCGGCCTCCAACAGACCGACATGGGAGCGGGGAGGGAAAGATCTGCAACACGACGGGAGCGCCGGGCGAGCGGACAACCCGCCGGGCACGTTAGCGGCGCGCCGCCTGGAATGTCAACGCGATGGCGATCTCAGCGCGGGATGTGTTTCGACAGGCGATCCCCTGGCCGCACGGGCCACCCGGCCCCACGGCAGCCCCCGCCGGCCCGCGGCGGCGCCCTCGCCGGGTCTGCGCCGGCGTCCCCCGCCCATCCTGCGGGCGACCGCCGGCAATCTGGCCCTCGGCGAAGGGACCGGGTAGGAAGCAGGGGGTTCATGGGCTCGTTCAAGTTCGGCGGGGGTCGGCCGCCGCGGCTCCGCTCTCCTTCCGGTTCCGGCAGCGGACCGCAGGCGCCGCCAGCTTCATCCACCGGCAAATCCACCGGCAAATCCACCGGCAAATCCACCGGCAACAGACCGCAGGCGCCGCCAGCGGCTTCGTCTGGCGACGGGCGGCAGGCGCCCCCCTCGCCTTCCAGCGGCGGGCGGCAGGCGCCGCCCCCTCCTGCGTCCAGCGGGGGCCGGCAGGGGCCGCCCCCGCGGCGGCCATCGCTCCGGATGGAGGCCCGGCGGGTCACGAGCTTCGATGGAACCGACATCACCTACCGCGTGACGCCGCCGCCGTTCGAGGGGGCGAAGACGGTGGTTCTGGTCAACGGGCTGGGCGGGCCGTACCTCGCCTGGCGAGCGCAGATCGAGTACCTCTCCGACCAGTACCGGTTCATCACGTGGGATTACCGCGGGATGTACGCGTCGAAGCGCCCGTCACCGGACGTTCCGGGCGCCTATGCGGTCGCGAACCATGTCCGCGACCTGGAGGCGATCCTCGCCGTCGAAGGGATCCGGCACGGCGCGCTGATGGGATGGAGCGTGGGCGTCCTGGTGGCGCTGGAGGCGTTCCGCAGGCTCCCGGGGTTCGCCGCGAACCTGGTCCTGCTGAACGGCACCTACCGCCGGCCGCTGGAGACGATGGGGCCGCTGCCGGGGCTCGGGCGGCTCTTCCCGCCGTTCGTGGCGTTCGCGGCGCGCGCTCACACGCTGGCGGCCCGGATGACGGGCAACACCATCGTGCCGCCGGACGCGGTGCTCTGGCTGAAGCGAATGGGGCTGCTCGGCAAGACGCTCGACAGCGAGGCGTTCGCCGAGCTCGTGCAGCCGTTCGGCCAGCTCGCCATGGACGCGCTCTTCAGCAACCTCCGCGCGCTGGACGCCCACGACGCCGAGCACGTGCTCGAGCAGATCGACGTCCCGACGCTGCTCATCACCGGTGACCGCGATGCGTTCACCCCGCGGGCGCTGGCGCAGTCGATGGCGCGCCGCATCCCGATGGCGGAGATCCTCGTGGTCCGCGGCGGGACCCACACCACCGCGGTCGAGTTCCCCGAGCTCGTGTCGCTCCGGATCGAGCGCTTCTTCGCCGACCACGGGTTCTAGTGCCGCCCGCCTGGCCCGAGGTCAGGCGGGCGCGCGCCGCTCACTTCCTCAGGAGGTCCGCGAACGGGTTGTTGCGGAAGCCGCCCGACGAGCTCCCCTGCCCCTTCCCTTGCTGCTGCCCCTGGGCCGGCCGGCGGCCGTCGCCGCGATCGTTGCGGCCGCGCGCGTCGCCGCCGGCGGACGGGCCGCCCGCCTGGGGACGCGCGCCGGCGGGAGCGCCGCCCTTCTTCGCGGTGAGCGAGATGCGCTTGCGCACGAGGTCGACCTCGATCACACGCACCTTGATCTTGTCGCCCACCTTCGCGACCTCGTTCGGGTCCTTCACGAACCTGTCCGCGAGCTGCGAGACGTGCACGAGGCCGTCCTGGTGGACGCCGATGTCGACGAAGGCGCCGAACGCCGTGACGTTGGTCACCACGCCCTCGAGCTCCATGCCCGGCTTGAGATCCTCCATGGTCCGCACGTCGTCGCGGAACTTCGGCGGCTCGAACGTGGCGCGCGGGTCGCGGCCCGGCTTCTTCAGCTCGCTCAGGATGTCGTTCAGCGTGAACGAGCCGACGTCGCCGGCCTCGTACTTCTTCGGATCGATCCGCGCGATGGCCGCCGTGTCGCCGATGAGCGACCCGACGGGCACGCCGAGGTCCGCCGCGATGCGCTCGACGAGGCCGTAGCGCTCCGGGTGCACGGCGCTCGCGTCGAGCGGGTGCTCCCCGCCCCGGACCCGCACGAAGCCCGCCGCCTGCTCGAACGTCCGCGGGCCGACGCCGGGCACGTCGAGCAGCGCCTTGCGGCTCTTGAACGCGCCGTTCAGGTCGCGGTGCGCGACGATCTTCTTCGCGAGGCTCGGGCCGATGCCGGCGACGCGGGCGAGCAACGGGGCGCTCGCGGTGTTGAGCTCGACGCCGACCCGGTTGACGCAGCTCTCGACCACCTCGTCGAGCTTCCGCGCGAGCAGCCCCTGGTAGACGTCGTGCTGGTACTGGCCGACGCCGATGCTCTTCGGGTCGACCTTCACGAGCTCCGCGAGCGGGTCCTGCAGCCTGCGGGCGATGCTGATCGCGCCGCGCACCGTAAGATCGAGGTCGGGGAACTCCTCGCGCGCGACGTCGCTCGCCGAGTAGACGCTCGCGCCCGCCTCGCTCACCGGGACGCAGAACAGCTCCGTCAAGCCCTCGGACGCGAGCACGTCCTTCGCGAACGCCTCGGTCTCGCGGCCGTGCGTGCCGTTGCCCACCGCGACCGCGCGCAGCGGGTACTTGCGGCAAATGCGGCGCAGATCCTGGCGCGCGCGCTCGAGCGCGTCGCCGCTCCCGACGAGGTAGATCGTGGTGTGCTCGAGGAGCTTGCCCGTCTCGTCGACGACGGCGCACTTGCACCCGGTGCGCTGGCCCGGGTCGATGCCGAGCACCGCCTTCGTGCCGAAGGGCGCGGCGAGGAGGAGCTCGCGGAGGTTCTGGGCGAAGACCTCGACCGCGGCGCGATCGGCCTGCATCTTGAGGTCGACGCGCACGTCGCTCTGGACCGCCGGGAGCAGCAGCCGCTTCACGGCGTCGTCCGCGGCCTTCGTGAGCTCCCCGGCCCACGGCGATTTCGGCTTCAGCCCCACCGCGGCGTGGATCGGCGCGACGAGCGGCTCGGGCGCGAGCTCGATCGAGGCGCGGAGCACGCCCTCGGCCTCGCCGCGGCGGATCGCGAGGTAGCGGTGCGACGGGATATTCGCGACGGGCTCCTCGAAGCTCCCGTACATGTCGAACTTCGTCTGCTTGGCCGCGTGCTCCTCGTTCTTCTGGACCTTGATGACGCCTTCCTTCACGTAGGCCTCGCGGACGAGCTTGCGCACGTCGGCGTGCTCGGCGATGCGCTCGGCGCAGATGTCGCGCGCGCCGGCGAGGGCGGCCGCCGCGTCGGGGACCTCCTTCTCGGCGCTGACGAACGCGCGGGCCTCCTCCTCGGGGCTGCCGTCGCCCGGCTGCGACCACATGCGCTCCGCGAGCGGCTCGAGGCCCCGCTCCTTCGCGATGATGGCCCGCGTGCGGCGCTTCGGCTTGAAGGGGAGATAGAGGTCCTCGAGCTCGGCCTTGGTGCCGCAGGCGCGGATCTTCGAGGCGAGCGCGTCGGTGAGCTTGCCCTGCTTCTGGATCTCCGCGAGCACCGTGGCGCGGCGCTCCTCGAGCTCGATCAGGTAGGCGCGGCGCTCCTCGATGGCGCGGATCTGCACCTCGTCGAGCCCGCCGGTCGCTTCCTTGCGGTAGCGGGCGATGAACGGGACCGTCGCCCCCTCGGCGAGCAGCTTCGCCACCGCCGAGACCCCCTGGCGCGGGAGGCTCAGCTCCTCGGCCAGGAGCGGGACCGGATCGAACGAGCTGTCCGCGCGGCTCGGGACAGCGACAGGGCTCTGCGTCTCAGTCATGGGCGCGGCATACGCGCAGGGTGCACGCGCGTCCAGGCTTGACTTGCTGTCTGCCTCAGCCCGCCGCGGCGATGACCTCGCCGTCGCGCAGCACGACCCGCGCGCGCGGCGCGCCCCAGGGCTGCACGATCGCGTTCTCGTGGGGCAGGTCCCACACGGCGAGATCCGCGCGCAGCCCCGGACGGACGGCGCCGCACACGCCGCCTAGGCCGAGCGCGGCCGCCGCCTCGCGCGTCGCGCCCAGGATCGCCTCGGCGACCGTGAGCCCGTAGAGGCGCACCGCGAGCGCGAGCGCGAGCGGCAGGCTCTCGGTCGGCGCCGTGCCGGGGTTCGCGTCGCTGCCCACGATCAGCGGGACGCCTGCGGCCCGGAGCGCGGCGACGGGCGGCGGCTCCTGCCGCAGCGTGAAGCTCGCCACGGGCAGCAGCGCGGCGGCGACGCCCGCCCGGGCGAGCGCCGCGATGCCCGCCGGCGCGACGTGCTCGAGGTGGTCGGCCGACGCGGCGCCGAGCGCGGCCGCGAGCTCGGCGCCGCCCACGTCCGCGAACTGCCCGACGTGCACGCGCACGCCGAGCCCCAGCGCGCGCGCCCGCTCGAGCACCGGGCGCGCCTCGTCCACCGAGAACGCGCTCCGGTCGATGTACGCGTCGACGTAGCGCACGAGGCCGGCCGCGGCGATCGCGGGCAGCCAGGATCGCGCGACGGTCCCCGCGTAGGCCGCGCGGTCGCCGCCGGCCTCCGGGGGCAACGCGTGCAGCGCGAGGTACGTCGGAACGACGCGGGGCAGGCGCGCGTCCCTCCCCGCCTCGGCGACCGCCTCGAGCTGCTTGCGCTCCGTCGCCTCGTCGAGGCCGTAGCCGCTCTTGGCCTCGACGGCGGTCACGCCGAGCGCAGCCATCCGGCGGAGGCGGGCGCGGAGCGTGTCCGCGAGCTCGCCGTCGGTCGCGGCGCGCACGGCGCGCATGCTCGCGACGATGCCGCCGCCGGCCGCGGCGATCGCCTCGTAGTCGCCGCCGGCCATGCGGATCGCGTACTCGGCGTCCCGCGAGCCGATCCAGGGCGCGTGCGTGTGGCAGTCGACGAGCCCGGGCGTGACGACCCCCGCGGCCTCGATCGCGATCGGCACGCCGGCCTCGATCCGCAGGATTTCCTGCCGCGGGCCGACCGCGTCGATCGCGCCGCCTCGCACCACGATCGCGGCGTCCTCGATCACGCCGAGGGGATCGCCGGCCGAGGCGCGGGACGCGTCGCAGGTGACCAGCCGGCGCGCGGTGATGGCGAACGGGCGCTCGGGGTGCTGCGCGGCCTCCCCTCGCGCGGCCCCCGGCGGCGCCGTCACGTCGCCGCCCTCGCTGCGCGCGCCCGCGCGATGTCCTCGATCACCGCCCGGGACGCGGGCCCGCCGGCGATCTCGGCGAACGCCGCGGGCGAGGAGGCCGGCCGCGGCGGGCACCGCCGGCGCAGGCCCAGGCAGCGCGCGGCCGCCTCGACGCAGCGCTCGCGGAAGCTGGGCTCGCGCTCCGCCTTGCGCACGAGCGCCTCGTGCACGCGATCCTGCAGGTCCTCGCTGTGGCAGACGAGCAGCGCGTCGCAGCCCGCCAAGACCGCGGCGGCGGCGGCCTCCTCGACGGCGTGGTGCGCCGCGATCGCGGCCATCTCGAGATCGTCCGAGAAGAGCACCCCGTCGAAGCCGATCTCGCCGCGCAGGAGGTCGGTGCAGATGGCGCGCGACAGCGTCGCCGGGACGCCGGGATCCAGCGCCTCGACGACGATGTGCGCCGTCATGAGCGACGCGACCCCGGCGCCGCAGGCGGCGCGGAACGGCGGCAGCTCGATCTCGTCGAGGCGGCCGCGCGCGTGCGAGAGGGTCGGGAGCGCGAGGTGGCTGTCGAGCGCCGTGTCGCCGTGCCCCGGGAAGTGCTTGCCGCAGGCGAGCACGCCCTCCTCCTGGAGCCCCTCCAGGAACGCGACGGCGCCCCGCGCGACCGCGCCAGGGTCGCGGCCGAACGCGCGATCGCCGATGATCGGGTTCGCCGGGTTCGAGTCGACGTCGAGCACCGGGGCGAAGTTCAGGTTGATGCCGACGGCCCGGAGCTCGGACGCGACGGCGCGCGCCGCGCGGCGCAGCAACGGGAGGTCCGCGAGCTCGCCGAGCGAGCGCATCGACGGCAGGGTCAGGAACGGCGCGGGCAAGCGGGTGACGCGGCCCCCCTCCTGATCGATGCCGATGAAGGGAGGCCGATCTGGGCCGCCCGCCGCGGCGAGCGCCTGGCAGAGCCGCGCCGTGGCGGCCACGTCAGGGACGTTGCGCCGGAACAGGATCGCGCCGCCCCGCCGCCCCTCGGCGAGGGCCTTCAGGTACCGGGCCGGCGGCTCCGCGCCGTCGAAGCCGCCCACGATGAGCTGACCACACAGGACCTCGAGCTCCAGATCGAGCCGCATCGTCCACCACCTCTCGCGCGGCGCAGGCGAGCAGCCGGCCGCGGAATCCGTTCGTAGACGACTCGTAAACGACTTGGGCCGACGAGGCCACTTCCGGGGGATGCCGGTGCGCCGGCGGGGGAGGCCGCGGCGCCGGAGGGACGCGACGTGTCGCGGCCGGCTCCCTCAGAACCGGATCGCGATCTTCCCGAAGTGCGCGCCGTTCGCCATGGACTCGATCGCCTGGCGCAGCTCGGCGAACGGGACAACGCGATCGACGACAGGCCGGAGCCCGCTCGCCGCGATCGCGCGGTTCATGTCCTCGAACATCGCCCGCGACCCGACGAAGATGCCGTGCGCGGTGATCTGCTTCATCAGGATGGGGAACAGGCCGACATCCCCCAGCGCGCCGCCCGTGAGCACGCCGATGAGGCTCACGCGGCCGCCGAACCGGACCGCGCGGAGCGAACGGGCGAGCGTGCCCGCGCCGCCCACCTCGATCACGTGATCCACCCCCTCGCCGCCGGTGAGCGAGCGCGCGGGCACGTCCCAGTCGGGGTTCGCGCGGTAGTTGATGGTCTCCGACGCCCCGAGCGCCCTGGCGCGCTCGAGCTTCTCGTCGCTGCTCGAGGTGATGATGACGCGGGCGCCCGCGAGCCGGGCGAACTGCAGCGCGAAGATCGAGACGCCGCCCGTGCCCTGCACGAGGACCGCGTCGCCCGCCTTGATGTGGCTCGCCACGAAGAGCGCGTTCCACGCGGTCACCGCGGCGCACGGCAGCGACGCGGCCTCCTCGTCCGTGAGGTGCTGCGGGACCGCGACGACCCCCTCCGCGTCGAGCAGCACCCGCTCCGCGGCCACGCCCGGCAGCTCCCCGCCGAGCGCCCCCCGCGCCTTGTCCGCGGAGATCTCCCCGTCGATCCATCGCTGGTGGAAGATCGGACTCACGCGATCGCCGACCTTCACCCGCGTCACCCCGTCCCCCACGGCGACGACCTCCCCGACCCCGTCGGAGAGCGGGACGAGCGGCAGCGAGAACTTCGGGTTGTAGAGCCCCTTCGCCACGAGCAGGTCGCGGAAGTTGAGCGACGCCGCCCTCATCTGGAGGACGATCTGCCCAGGCCCCGGCTCAGGCTCCGGAAGATCGATCGGGCGGAGCGCGTCGAGACCGAACGAACCCTGGAGAGCGAACGCTTTCATGCAGATCCTCCTTGAGCGGAGCTCCGCTATCCCACGCGGGGTAGAGGCCGGTCAACGCGCCGCTCGACGCCCTGGCCGCCGCGCGTCGCGCAGCGCCTGGGAAGCGAGCCACAGCCCGGCCGCCGTCACGAGCGCCGCCCCGAGCAGCTGGTCCGCCGACGGGCTCTCGCCCAGCCAGGCGGCGGCGAGCACGTGGGACAGGACGACCCCGACGTAACCGATCGCGCCGACGCGCGCCGCGCTGTCGAGCGCGTAGGCGCGCGTCATCGCGAGCTGCGCGAGCCCGCCGGCGAGCCCCGTCCCGATCAGGAGGAAGGCGCCGAGGGCGCCGGGCGTCCGCCAGACCGGGATCGAGAGCGCGACCATCGCGGCGCTCGCCACGAGCGAGAAATGCAGCGCGATCGCCTCGGGGCCCGCGCGCTCCCCGCCTGCGCCGATCCTGCGCAGCCAGATCATGGCGAGCGCCGAGAAGACGGCGCCGAGCGTGGCGATGAACGCGATCTCGCCCGCGATCGCGAGCCTCGGCGCGGCGACCAGCCCGACGCCCGCGAAGGCGAGCAGGCTCGCGAGCCAGAGGCGCGGGCTCGTCCGCTCGCCGAGCAGCCGCGGCGCGAGGAACGCGACGAAGATCGGGCTCGTCGCGCCGAGCGTGACCGCGTCGCCGAGCGCGATCTGCGGCGTGCCGAGCGTGTAGAAGCCGCAGAGCATCGCCCCGGTGCCGCAGAGCGAGCGCGCCCACGCGAGCCGCCGGTCGCCCCTGCCCACGGTGAGCGGCGCCCGGCGGAGGAGCGCGACGCCGAGCGCGGTGGCCGCGCCCACCATCGTGCGCGACGCCGCCACCTCGGGCCACGGCGCGTGCTCCGAAGAGAGCCGCGCGAGGACGTTCATCACGGCGAAGAGCGATTGGGCCAGGAGCATCCACAGGACGCCCGAGGTCGGGTGCGCCGCGCGCCCCTCGCGCTCCGCGGCGAGGACGATCGCGGAGGCCCCCGGCGGGTGCGCGGCGACCGCGCCCTGCGACGACGACGTGCTCACGTAGCGCATCGATTACCACCTCGACCTCGCCGCCGTACACGCCTCCGTGGGCCCGAAGGCGTCGGCGCTCCCGGGTGCGTGCGCGACATCGAAGCGCTACGGTCGCAACGATGCGCGCGATCGTCGGAGTCACAAGGAGAAGCAGGACAGGAGCGATGGTTGGTCGGCGGGAGCGCCGGTCCGGGGCGCTCTGGCTCGGGCTCGTCGCCGCGGGGGCCCACGCACTCGGGTGCGGCGCGAGCGCCGCGAAGGAGCCGGCGGAGGGGCCGTCCGGGGGCAAGGCCGGAGGCGGGGCGGCGGAGGAGAGCGCGCGCCCCTCGGAGGGCAAGGCCGCCGGCGTGGAGGCCGGCGGCGAGGCCCAGGGCACCCAGGCCCCGCCCGCGCCGGGCCAGCAGATGACCCGCGCGGAGGCAGCGCGGTACGTGCTCGGCCTCGTGAACCGCGATCGCGCGGCGCACAAGCTGCCGCCCGTCCGGTGGGACGAGACCGCGGCGCGCGCGGGGCGGCGGCACGCCGAGGACATGGTCCGGATCGGCTTCACCGGCCACTGGGGCAGCGACGGCTCGGTCCCGGAGGAGCGCTACACGGCCGCGGGCGGCGACGGGTTCCCGATGGAGAACGCCGGCTGCTTCGCCGACGCGATCCCCCGCGAGCTCGATCCGGATCCGCGCTTCTCCGCGGAGAGCCTCGAGCGCGTGCACCAGGCCTTCATGAACGAGAGGCCCCCGGCCGACGGGCACCGGCGCAACGTGCTCACAGCGTCGCACACGTCGCTCGGGGTCGGGCTGGCCAAGGCGAAGGGGTTCGACATCGCCTGCGTGGCGCAGGAGTTCGTCGACGACTACGGGACGTACCAGCCGCTGCCCAGGCGGGCGAAGATCGGCGAGCGGATCCGGGTGAGCGGCGAGATCGCCGCGCCGGCGAAGATCGCTGGCGTCGGGATCTCGCGGGTCGAGCCGGGGAAGCCGATCAAGCCGGAGAAGCTGCTCAAGATGGGCGGATACCCGATCCCGCCCCCCTACGCGACGTTCTTCCCGAAGGGCTTCAAGACGCCTATTCCTCTCCAGGTGACCGGCAATCGATTCGACATCCAGGTCCCGCTGGACGACCGCGGGCGGCCCGGGCGCTACGGCGTCAGCGTCTGGGCCACGTTCCCCCCCTCGGACGAGCTGAAGATGGTCTCGCTCCGCACGATCGACGTCGTCGGCAAGGGAGGCGCGCGATGAGCCAGAGCCGCCCCCCCACGGCGTCCGAGGACCTCGACGCGGTCAAGGTGCTCGATCACCTGGTCCGCCGCGCGGTCTCGATGGGCGCGAGCGACATCCACGTCGAGCCGAAGCGCGACGGCATCCGCGTGCGCTACCGCGTCGACGGCGTGATGGTGGCGCAAGGGCAGATCCCGATCGAGATCGCGCCGTCGCTCACCTCGCGCGTGAAGGTGCTCGCGCGGATGGACATGACCGAGCGGCGCCTGCCGCAGGACGGCCAGTTCAGCCTGGAGCTCCACGGCCACCCGCTCATCCACCTGCGCGCCTCGACGTTCCCCGCGATCCACGGCGAGACGCTCGTGCTGCGCGTGCTGCTGAGCCACCAGCTGATCGCCCTCGACAAGCTCGGGCTCACCGAGGGGGACCTGCCGCGGCTCGAGCGGCTCGCCGACCGGCCTTCGGGGCTGATCGTCGTGTGCGGGCCGACCGGATCCGGCAAGACCTCGACGCTCTACTCGCTGATCAAGGTCATGAAGACGAGCGAGCTGAGCATCGTTACACTGGAAGATCCGATCGAGGTCGAGTTCGCCGACATCACGCAGGGGCAGACCAACCCGAGGCAGGGCTTCACGTTCGCGACGGGCCTGCGCGCGATCCTTCGGCAGGACCCGGACGTGATCATGGTGGGCGAGATGCGCGATCCCGAGACGGCGCAGATCGCGCTGCAGGCGAGCCTCACGGGGCACCTCGTGCTGTCGACGCTGCACACCTCCGACGCGGTGGACACGGTCGCGCGCCTCGTGGACCTCGGCGCGGAGTCGTGGATCGTGGCGAACGCCCTGCTCGCCGTGGTCGCGCAGCGGCTCGTGCGCCGGCTCTGCGAGGAGTGCGCGGAGACGTACGAGCTCGAGATCGCCGTGACGGGCGAGGAGGACAAGGTCCTCATCGAGAAGGGCGCCGAGCTGAAGCGCAGCGTCGGGTGCCAGACGTGCCACATGACGGGCTACCGGGGGCGCATGGGCCTGTTCGAGATGCTGGAGCTCGACGACGACCTGCGGGATCTCGTGAAGGCGCGGGCGGGGAAGCGCGCGTACCGGGACGCCGCGCGCAAGGTAGGGCTCGTGCCGCTGCGCGAGGCCGGGCTCGCCAAGGTGAAGGAGGGGATCACCTCCCTGGACGAGGTGCTCCGCGTGACGTGACGGTCTCGGCCAGACGCGCCGCGGTTCGCCGTGCGATCCGCGGCGCGCCGCCGGTCAGGTCGCCTGCGAGGAGCCGTCGTCGACCGCGTTGGCGGCGATGACGCCCTTGTACCAGAGCGCGCTGTCCTTCGGGATGCGCCGCTGCGTCTCGTAGTCCACCCAGACGATGCCGAACCGCTGCGAATAGCCGCGATCCCACTCGTAGTTGTCCATCAGCGACCACACGAAGTACCCCGCGAGCGGCGCCCCCGCGTCCATCGCGCGCCGCGCGGCGACGAAGTGATCGCGCAGGAACTCGAGCCGCCGCGTGTCCGGGATGCGGCCGTCCTTGTCCGGCTCGGTCGAGTAAGCCGCGCCGTTCTCCGTCACGTAGAGCTTCGGCACGCCGTACTCCACGTGCAGCCGGAGGAGCAGCCGCCGCAGCCCTTCCGGGTAGACCTCCCAGCTCATCTCCGTCTGCTCGGAGAGGGGCGCGACGTGCACCGTCCTCGGCAGGTTCTGCTCCTCGGGCACCTTGCTGCTCCGCAGGACCGCCCGCGAGTAGTAGTTGAGGCCGAGGAAGTCGCACTGGGTGGCGATGATCTCGAGATCGCCCGGCTTGCACACGGTCAGCCCCTCCGGCGGGAGGTAGCCCAGCGCGATGTAGTCCTCGATCATGTCCGCCGGATAACGCCGGCCGTACAGCGGATCGAGGAACCAGCGGTTGAAATACCCGTCGTAGTGGCGGCACGCGTCGTAGTCGGCGGCGCTGGGGGACGCGGGCATCGCGTAGTTCATGTTCAGCGTGATGCCCACCTCGGCGCCGGGGCAGTTCTGGCGCACCACGGGCACCGCGAGGCCGTGGGAGAGCAAGAGGTGGTGGCTCACCGCCAGCGCCTTCTTGAAATCGCGCATGCCCGGCGCGTGGATCCCCTTCTCGTAGCTGAGGAACGCCGTGCACCACGGCTCGTTGTGCGTGATCCACTTCTTCACGCGATCGCCGAGCTTCCGCGAGATGACGTCGGTGAACTCCACGAACGCGTCCGCCGTCGAGCGGTGCTGCCAGCCACCGACCTGGTCCTGGAGCACCTGCGGCAGGTCCCAGTGGAAGAGCGTCGCGTACGGCTCGATCCCGGCCGCGAGGAGGCCGTCCACGAGCCGGCTGTAGAAGTCGAGCCCCTTCTGGTTCACCGCGCCCCGGCCGTTCGGGAGGATGCGCGGCCACGCGATCGAGAACCTGTAGGCCATCATGCCCAGGCTCTTCATCAGCGCGATGTCCTCAGGCCACCGGTGGTAGTGGTCGCACGCGATGTCGCCGTTGGTCCCGTCGACGATCTGACCGGGCGTCTTCGCGAAGCGATCCCAGATGGACTCGCTGCGGCCGTCCTCGTTCGTAGCCCCCTCGATCTGATAGGAGGACGTCGCGGTCCCCCAGACGAAATTGTCGGGAAATCTCAGAGACGGCATGTCTATCTGTGGTTCTCCTTAGAGCGGTTTTCAGCTGAGCCTGGTACGAGCGTCGCAGAGCGGCGGTCACCCGCACAGGAGACGGGCCCAGATCGGCGCTTTCGGCGCGGAAGCGCACTCCTGTGCGCTGAGCACCGAAAACGTCGAGATGGGCCCGTATCCGAAGCGGGTGACCGCCGCTCTAGAGAGGTCCGGCCTCGACGGAGGCGGGCACCTTGCGATCGTAGAGCGCGGAGGGCGCGATGACGGAGCCGGGCGCGTAGAGGTGGCAGCGGACCCAGTGCCCCGACCCGACGTCGACGGCCCCCGGCATCTGCTCCCGGCACGTGTTCATCACGCTCGGGCAGCGGTCCGCGAAGGGGCAGCCCGGCGGCGGGTCGATGAGCTTCGGCGCCCCGGAGCGCGCCGGGAGATCGCCGCGGATCGAGCCGTTCGGATCCGGAACCGCCGAGAGCAGGAGCTTCGTGTACGGGTGCGCCGGCTGCTGCATCAGCTCCTCGCTCGGCGCGCCCTCCACGATGTGGCCTGCGTACATCACCATCGTGCGATCCGCGACGTAGCGCGCGCTCGCGATGTCGTGCGTGATGTAGAGGTAGGAGATGCCGCGCTCCTCCTTGAGCTTCTCCATCAGGTTCAGGACGCCCATGCGGATCGAGACGTCGAGCATCGAGATCGGCTCGTCCGCGAGGATCACGCTGGGATCCACCGCGAGGGCGCGGGCGATCGCCACGCGCTGCCGCTGGCCGCCCGACAGCTGGTACGGGAACTTGAGCGCGACCTCCGCGGCGGGGTTCAGATCGACCGTGTTGAGGAGCGCGTGCACCTTCTCCCGGAGGATCGCCGGGGTGGGCGCCTTGTTGTGGAGCAGGAGCGGCCGCTCGAGGTGGTAGCCGATGGTGTGCACCGGGTTGAGCGAGCCGAACGGATCCTGGAAGATCATCTGCACCTGCCCGCGGTAAGCGAGCGAGGCGCGGGTCGGCTCCTCCTTCAGCACGTCGCGGCCCTTGAACACGATCTGCCCGCTGCTCGGCGGCATCAGCCGCGCGAGGAGCCGTGCGATCGTGCTCTTGCCGCTGCCGGACTCACCGACCAGCGCGATGACCTCACGCTCTGCCAGCGAGAACGATGCGTCGTGCAGCGCCCGGAGCTGCTGCGATCGCAGCCCGCCGCCGACAGGGAAGTACTTCCCCAGGCGCACCACGTCGAGGACAGGCGAGACAGAAGGTTGCGTCATCGTCATCGTCAGTAGAGGTGGCAGGCGCCGCGGTGCTCGGGCGCGATTTCACGAAGGACGGGCAGCTCGGTCTGGCAGGTCGCGAAGGCCTGCGGACACCGGGGGTGGAAGCGGCAGCCGGCGGGTGGGTTGCGCATGTCGGGCGGCGAGCCCGGGATGCCCTGCAGCTTGCGGCGCGGCCCACGGACCGAGGGGAACGACCCGAGGAGCCCCTGCGTGTACGGGTGCTTCGGATCGCTGAAGAGGTCCTTGGCGCGGGCGGTCTCCGCGAGCTTGCCGGCGTAGAGGATGGCGATGCGCGTGGAGAACTCAGCGATGAGCGAGAGGTCGTGCGTGATGAAGAGGATCGAGAAGCCGAGGCGCTCCTTGAGCTCGGCGATCTGCTGCAGGATCTCCCGCTGCACGACCACGTCGAGCGCCGTCGTCGGCTCATCCATGATGAGGAACGGCGGCTTGAGCGCCATCGCGATGGCGATCACCACGCGCTGGCGCATGCCGCCCGACAGCTGGTGCGGGTAGCTGTTCAGGCGCGACGAGTCGATGTTCACGAGCTGGAGCAGCGCGGCCGCGCGCTCCATCGCCTGAGCGGGCGTCACGCCGTCGTGCGCGATGATCGGATCGGCGATCTGCTCGCCGATCGTCAGCACCGGGTTGAGCGCTGTCATCGCGCTCTGGAACACCAGCGCCATCTTCCGCCAGCGGAAGGCGCGGAGCTGCTCCTCGTTCATCGCCAGGACGTCCTGCCCGGCGAAGTACACGTGCCCGCCCGTGATGACCGCCGGCGGGCGGAGCAGCCGCATGATGGCCATCGCCACCGTCGACTTGCCGCTCCCCGACTCGCCCGCGAGGCCGAGCACCTCGCCCGGGGCGATGTCGAAGGAGACGTTGTCGACCGCGCACACCGGACCCGTCGGGGTGATGAACTCGACCCGGAGATCCTGAACCGAGAGAAGCGGACTAGGCGCCATGAGTCCTCACCACCGGCGTAGACGGACCCGCCGTGACGTTGCGGCTCCTGAGGAGACGCGACCAGGCGCCCTCCGCGCGGAGCCGCGGATTCGAGATCTCGTCGATCGCGTAATTGATGAGCGTGAGCGCGAACCCGACCAGCGCGACGCACACGCCGGTGGGCACGATGGTCCACCAGGCCCCCGTGAGGAGCGCGGCGTTGTTGCTCGCCCAGTAGAGGTTCGTGCCCCAGGTGACGGCGCTCAGGTCGCCCAGCCCGAGGAACTCGAGGCCGACCTGGGCGCCGATCGCGTAGACCGTCGCGCCGATGAAGCCGGACATGAGGAGCGACGTCATGTTCGGCAGGATCTCCACGAAGATGATGCGCGCGCTGCCCTCGCCGCTCACGAGGGCCGCGGACACGAAGTCCTTGTCGCGCAGCGCGAGCACCTGCGAGCGGAGCACACGCGCGTTCCACGCCCAGCCCGTGAGGACGAGGACGAACAGGATCGTCAGCGGCCCGGCCGGCAGGTAGGCCGCGATGACCACGGCCATCGGCAGGCCGGGGATGATCAGGAACACGTTCGTGAGCAGCGAGAGAACGCTGTCGATCCAGCCACCGAAGTAGCCCCCGGCCATGCCGATCGCCGCGCCGATCGCGATCACGGCGAAGCCCGTGGCGAAGCCGACGGCCAGCGAGGTCCGCGCGCCGACGATCGTCTGCGCGAGCACGTCCTGCCCCTGGCCGTTCGTGCCGAACAGGTGCTCGGCGGACGGCGCCTCGTGCGGCATGCCCACGAACGCGTGCGGGTCCTGGCCCACGAGCGAGGGGCCGAGCAGCGAGAGGAGCAGGAAGAAGAGCACGATGAGCGTGCCCACCATCGCCTTGCGATTCGAGAGGAGCAGGCGGAGCCATCCCGCCGCACGGGAGGCGCCGCCCCCGCTGTTGCCTTGTTGCGCAGCCATCGCTTCTCCTGGACCCAGCCGTCAGCGCCCGCGGGCGCGGGGATCAAGAAACACGTAGATCACGTCGACCAGGAAGTTCGCCCCCAGCACGGCGAACGTGATGGTGAGGAAGATCCCCTGCATGAGGGGGTAATCCTGATTTCGAACCGCCTGGATGAGCAGATAACCTTGCCCCGGATACGAGAAGACGATCTCGGTGAGCAGCGAGCCGGCGAGGACGAAGCCGAGCGCCATGCCGAAGCCGGTGACGTTGGGCAGGAGCGCGTTCCTCGCGGCGTAGGTGAACATGACCCGCCACTGGGAGAGCCCCTTGGCCTGGGCCATCGTGATGTACTCCTCGGACAGCACGGTGACCATCGCGCTGCGCATGCCGAGCATCCAGCCGCCGATGGTGGCGATGACGATCGACAGGGCGGGCAGGACCATGTGCGAGAGCACGCTCCCGATGAACTCCAGGCTCCAATCGGGCGAGAGCGTGTCGCTGTAGGCGTGGCGCAGCGGGAAGGCCCCGAGCACGAACCCGAGGACGTAGAGCGACACCATCGCGAGCCAGAAGTAGGGGAATGCGCCGAGGAACATCAGGACCGGCGGCATGACCGAGTCGAGCCAGCCGCCACGCTTCCACGTCGCGACGATCCCGAGCAGCGTCCCCAGGCCGAAGCTGACGATCACGGCGGCGCCCGACAGGAGCAGCGTCCAGCCGAGCCCCGTCGCGATGACCTCCGTCACCTTCGCCGGGAAGTGCGCCACCGAGGTGCCGAGATCGCCGGCCAGCGTGTGGCTCAGGTAGGTGATGTACTGCTTGTAGAGCGGCTCACCCGTGAACCCGAACGCCTTTCGCAGCGCGTCGATCGCCTCCGGCTGCAGCTGCCCCCGGAAGCGCACGAACATGGCCGAGGCTGGATCGCCCGGCATGGCGCGCGGAATGAGGAAGTTGAGGGTGAGCGAGGCCCACGCCGCGATGAAGTACAAGCCCAGCTGTCGCAGAAGGTAACGCACAGAAGCTCTCTCTTTTAACCTGCGCTCCGGATCAGGTCACGCCCAACTTCACTTCGGCTTGAGCTCGGTGAGGACGAGCAGGTACTCGGGCGGGTTGTTGGGCGACAGCTTCGCGTACGGGTTCTCCTTGCTGGGGAACCCCGTGAAGCGGCGTGTGTTGTACTCGCCCCAGGACGGCCCGGGGAACAGCGGGATCGAGGGCGCCGTCTCGGAGAAGATCTCCTGGAGCTGCTCGATGATCTTCTTCTGATCCGCCGGCTCGGTCGCGGCCTCGAACGCCTCGAAGAGGCCGTCGGCCTGCTTGGCGCCGAAGCGGTGCCAGTTGCGCGCCGACGTCTCGCCGACCGGCTTCGCGGTCGCGGTGCCGAGGAGGTCCCGGTAGAAGTTATAGGGGGTCGGCTCCTCGTTCGACCAGCCCATCGACAGGTCGAACGTGCCCTTCTGGAGCGCCTCGAAGAACGCGCTGAAGTCGTACGTCTTCAGCGTGGCCTCGACGCCGATCTGCTTCACCTGCTGCGTGACGATCTGCGCCGCGCGCACCCAGTCGGACCAGCCCGTGACGACGTTGAGATCGAAGCGCAGCGGCTTCCCGTCCTTCACGCGGATGCCGTCGGCCCCCTTGGCATACCCCGCCTCGTCGAGGATCTGGTTCGCCTTGGCCACGTTGAACTTGACCCAGTCGCCCGCCTCGACCGTCTTCTGGCTGCGCCAGCGCTCGTGCGCGTCGCTCAGCGCCGTCGCGTCCGCCGGCCGCGTGTAGTTGTTCATGGCGACCTTGACGATCTGCTCGCGGTCGAGCGACATGCTGATCGCCTTGCGCACCCGCGCGTCGTCGAGGGGCTTCTTCGTCGTGTTCGTGTAGACGAACACCGTGCTGCCGACGAGCGGGAACCAGTAGTGGTGGTTCGTGGGGTCCTTGCCGACGTAGACCTTCTCGATCTCCGGGACGAAGTTGCCGGCCCAGTCGACCTCGCCGTTCAAGAGCGCCAGGTTCGCCTGGTCGTTGCCCGGATACGCCGGGAAGCGGAGCCCCTTGATCGCCGGCTTGCCCTGCTGCCAGTAGTTCGGGTTCCGGCCGAGCTCGTAGATCTGGTTCTGGAAGGTCTTCACCTCGGTGAAGGGCCCCGTCGCGACCGGGTTCTCGTTCGTGTACGTGACCGGATCCGCCACGTCCTTCCACTTGTGCTCCGGCACGATCGGCTGGTGGCCGAGGAAGACGAGCCCGGGGACGTACGGCCGCGTGAGCGTGAATTCGACCGTGGAGTCGCTCTTGGCCTCGACCGAGGTCAGCCACTTCCAGACGCCTTGCAGGTCGAGGGCGGCGTGCTTCTTCAGGAGCCCGAAGGTGAATGCCACGTCCTTCGCCGTGAACGGTTGGCCATCGGACCACTTGACGCCGGGCCGCGTCGTGACGGTGAGCGTCTTGTTCCCGTTACCCCACTCGTACTTCGACGCGAGCCAGGGGGTGAACTCGCCCTTCATCGTGTTGTAAACGAGGAGCGGCTCGTAGATGCCAGCGACGGTTGGCCAGCGAACGTTGCCTGATGCGAGCAGAGGATTGAAGTTCCGCACCCATGACGCTTGCTGCTCGATCGAGACGGTCAGGAAGGTGTCGGCGGCCGGAGAGGGCTTGCCAGGACCCTGCGCGGAGCTCGCGGACTCCTTGGTCGGTTCGGTCTTCCCGCACCCCGCCGTGACACCGACCGAAAGCAGCAACGTCGACAACACGAACGTCCGACGCGGCAACAACCAGTTCCTCATGAGAATGCTCCTCGCGGGGCCCTCGTGGATACGCCCGAGCGCCCACCGTCCCTCTCCCACTCCTCAATCTCCCTGGAAGCCACCACGCGGCAGAGCGGCTCGCCAGAATTCGACACCGCGACGCAGTGCGCCATACCAGCATCCAGGCGTCGGCACTGTAGCCGTCTTCGCACAGCAGTGTCAACGGGGATTCGAGGTCGCTGTCAAGTTCTCGCGCCGCTTACTCAGGCGCGTTTTCAAGGGAGATGTCGTGGTGCGTCATGTCTCGCAGCAGCAACTCCGTCTCATGGTGCCCATCTCATGGTGCCCATGGTGTCATCACGCGTCATGAGGAATGATGGCTTAAGCACTTGCACTGTTATTTTCTTTGGCAGCTGCAAGAAAGTAAACAGTCACAGACTGCGTCGGTTCAGGCACCCGAGGTGCGCCGCGGTCCACGCGCGTCCGGGGCACGTCTATACAGACGTCCGCGGGCGATTACAAGACCAGAAATTTCCAATTTCGCGCCGATGAACAGGGGGAGCTCGCTCCCAGGACGGGCGCGGACACCCCCTGGGCGGACAGAGAGGGAAGGCCGCGTCAGGGGCGGACGCGGGCGGAGCGTCGGGTGCGGTCAGCGTTGTAGTGCGGGCCGCCATTCGACGCCTGATGGGCTGGTCCTCTCCGCCGTGGCCGTGAGCACCACGTATCAGGAAAGGCTCCCTTCGATGTCATCAATGTTTCGCGCACGGGCGCGGGCGCCAGGCGGACGGCCGCGAGCGCGCCTCATGGGAGCGGGGGAGCGGACGCTGGCACGCGGAGCTCGCTGCCGAAGAGCTCGCCGGCGGTGCAGCTCTCGAGGAACGCGCTCTCCTTACCCACCTTCAGCTGAGGCTCGGGCGAGCCCTGCACGACCAGCCCGAAGCGGTTGTCCAGGGCGCGAACCCGGGAGAGGCGGCCCGTGCTCCGGTCGTACAGGATGCCGGCGCGCGCACAGCCTTCCACCCGCACGTCATCGAGCGCGACGGTGGAGCCGGCGAGCGCGAGGACGCCGTCGGCGACGAGCTCGTCGCGCCGCCTGCCCTGTGCGGCGCGGGGATCACCCGTCACCCCGTCGACGACCGTCTGCGAGATCTCCGCCTCGGAGCCGAACAGCACCACGCCGGCCGTGCGGCTCCCGCGGACGAGGGACGAAGCGAGCCGGATCTCGTACCCCGCGGCGGCGACGCCGATGCCCGTGCTGTCGTCGTCGCCGCCGTCGCCGCCGTCGCCGTCATCGCCGTCGTCGCCGTCGTCGCCGTCGTCGCCGTCGTCGCCGTCGTCGCCGTCGGATTCGCCGCCCGAGGTGCCGTCGATCAGGCTCCCGATGATCTCGACCTTGCTGCCGAGGATCTCCGTGCCGGCGAAGACGCCGACGGAGCGGTTGCCGCTCACGACATTGCCCGTGAGCACGGCGGTGGCGCCCCGGTAGATGACGATCCCCTGCCCCACCGGCGCGCGGCGGTCCGGCGCGACATGCCCCTCGACGAGGTTGCCTGTCACGGTCGCCTCGGACCCGTCATATCCCACGAGCAGGCCGGTGCCCTCGTTGCTGCGAATGGCATTCGACACGAGCGTCACCCGGCCCTCCGTCACGGTCAGCCCGGCGCCGTCCCCCCAGCCGCCATCGGCGATGGTGCCTTCGATGAGGTTGCCGCCGGCGATCAGCTCGGCGGACGAGTCGCCGACGTGAACCCCGGTGCCGCGGTTCCGGACGACAGCGCTGTCGTGGAGGCGCATCACCGCGCCGCGGGCGACGGCGACGCCGAATCCGCCGAGCAACGACTTGGTCGGGGCCGCCACCGTGCCCTGCACCAGGCTCCGCGTCATCGTCGCCGCGCTGCCCTCGCCGATGACGGCGACGCCGATCTCGGCGTTGCCGAGGACCACGCTCGAGTCGATGGCGACGCGCGCTTGCCTCGCCGCGTACACGCCGACGCCGTAAGGCGGGTCGGAGCTCCCGGGGCTCGTCCCCTCGACGAGGACGCCGGAGAGGGTCGCGGACGCGCTGGCCGCCACGAGGATCCCGGACAGCTGGTTACCGACGACAGCCGTGCTCTCGATCGACGCCTCGGCGCCGTCCTGCACGACGATCCCCTGGCCGTCCGCCGGGTAGCGCCCCGACGACACGGTCCCCTCGACGAGGCTGCCCACCACGGACGCCGTGGCGCCCGCCCGGAGCGCCGCCACGCCCGCCGCGCGGTTGCCCGTCACGGCGCTCTCCTTCACGAGGAGCACGCCGCCGGCGTCCGCAAGGGCGCCGATGCCGGTTCCTGCGCTGCCGTCGCGCGTCCCCTCGATCCAGCTCCGCGCCACCGAGAGGCGGGCGCCGTCGCCGGACTGGACGCCGGCATGCATGGCGCCCTTGACGTGAACGCGCTCGAGCGTCACGGCGCTCGCGCCGGTCGCCACGACGCCGGCGCCGTCTCCGCCGATCTCGATCCCCCGGAGCGTCACCTCCCCTGCGTCGAGCACGGCCACGATCGCCGGAGGACTCACGGCCGAGCTGACCCCGCGGATCCGCACGCGCGAGGCGCACGGGCCGGCGATCTCGAGCGGCTTCGTGATGACGACCGGCTCGTCGTAGGTCCCCGCCGCGAGCGCGATCGTCCCGCCGTCGGCGACGAGCCCCAGCGCCGCCTCGATCGTCGTGACCGGCCTCGCCTCGGATCCGTCGCCGTCCGCGCCGGAGTAGCTCGGATCCACATAGACGTTCCCGGACACGCGCGGGACGCTCCCCCACGGCCCGCGCCCGCAGCCGACGGGGCCGTCGACCGGCACACACCCCGCTTCCGGCGTCGCGAACGTGCCTGTCGGGCACCTCGCCATGGCCGGCCTGCAGAGCCCGTCGTCGCCCGCGAGCTCCGGAGCGCAGCGGGGGATGCCAGCGGGAATACAGCCCTCATCGAACTTCGGTATCGTCCCCGCAGGGCATTTCGCCATCGATGGATGGCAGAGTCCGTCGTCCTCCACGAACAGCTCGGCGCACCCCTGGATGCCCACCGGCATGCACGCCTCCGCGGGGCCGAGGACGTGCCCAGGCGCGCAGCTCGGCGCGCGCGGCGCGACGCCCTCGCATGCGAGCGGGGCGCCGGAGCTCCCCGAGGCGTCGCTGCACGCCGCGACGAGCGGCAAGAGGGCCGCGATGCAGGCGGCCAGGCAAGATGAACCCGCGCGCGTCGCGCAGAAGCGCATGCAATCCCCTCCTTGGAAAGCGCTGCCTCGCGCGCCGCGGGCCCCCGCTCCTCGGGCGAACAGCTCTCCAGAGCTCCCGCAGCAGCGCGGAGACCGCGCGTAGCTTCCATGAACAGGCGCCCCGAGCGCCCGAGATCGTCGAGGAGCCCGCGCCAGGGTGACGAGGTCGCCGCCTGTGCGCCTGTGCGCCTGTGCGGCGCTGCGCGAGCTCCTTTAGCGTAATGAATCCTACAACGGGAGATGCGCTCCTGCCAGGCAAAGGAGCCGTGATCGCGCCGGCCTTCCCTTCGCTGCAGCGCCACGGACGGCTGCGCCGCGCCGGGTCTCCCGGGCGTGGGCGCGCGAACCTCGCTGACACCGGGGCTCGCGCGCGGCCGAGCGTGTGGGTCAGACGTCTTCTGTCAACCACGTTGAACCGGGCGAACGCGGCGCGGGGGACGCCCCGCGAGGGCGGCCGCTCCCGCTGCATCGCCGGCCCGCCGTCCGCGGCTGAAGGCGGCGACCGCGCCGTCGTTCCGGACGACGGGGTGACGCGCGGCGCGGCGCAGAGCGCGGCACACCCGCGCGACGACGGCGAGGTTGCCGCACGAGGAGCGCCGCGCAGGGCCCTTGTCGGCCGAAGTGGGCTGCGCACGGCGTGACCAGATGGCCGCAAGCGATGAGAACATCGCCGCCGACGAGCGCAGATGTCGAGTCGCCCCAGCCCCTGATTGCAGGGATCCACCAGGTCTTCGGAAATGCGGCTTGCCGGGCGCGATAAAGCCGCAAGTCGGGTCGTCCTCCCCCCGTCTCATGCCGTCCCGCCGCGCGCGGCGCGCGGCGCGCCCTGCGATGGACGTCGACATTTGCCTTTCTCCAGCGCTCGAAAGGCTCCCACATCGGCGCTGCGAGGCGGCGCCGGCGCGGCGGCTCCCCGGCGCGATGAAACGGGGCAGAACGCTCACCCGGCGCGGATTCAGACAATGCACTTTCGCCGTCGCCGACGCGGCAGGCTCTGCACACGAGGAGTCAGGCACGCAGCCTGCTCTCCACGCCGTTCAACATGCCGGCGCGGGCCCGAGGGCCGTAGCAGGGCATGGAAGGAGGACGGATGGTTCGCTCAATCGATATGAAGATGGCGCACGCGGCGATGCTCTTTTCTGTGTTGATGACCGGGTGCGCAGTCGACGCGGTGGCTCCGCAAGAGGCCGAATTGGACCAGGCTGACGTCGACGTGGCGTCGAGTGAGCAGGCGTTGGAGGGCGAGGAAGCGACGGACGAGGAGACGCGGGGCGGCGGCCTGATCGGCGCGCCCGGGGTGCCGGGCAAGACCGATATCGGCCAGGGACCCATCAAGGGCGGCCTCGGCGGCCCCGGTGGCCCGCTCCAGGGCCCCGGCGGCATCGGCCAGGGCCCCTTCAAGGGCGGCCTCGGCGGCCCCGGTGGCCCGCTCCAGGGCCCCGGCGACATCGGACAGGGCCCCTTCAAGGGTGGCCCGCTCCAGGGCCCCGGCGGCGTCGGGCAGGGACCCATCAAGGGCGGCCTCGGCGGCCCCGGTGGCCCGCTCCAGGGCCCCGGCGACATCGGACAGGGCCCCATCAAGGGCGGCGGCCCGCTCCAGGGCCCCGGCGACATCGGACAGGGCCCCATCAAGGGCGGCGGCCCGCTCCAGGGCCCCGGCGGCCCCGTCGGCCAGGTCGGGCAGGGGCCCGGCGGCCCGTTCGGGCAGACGGGCGGGATCCCCGGCCTCGGCGGCTTCCCGGGCATGGGCGGCTTCGGGTGGCCGCTCGGCATGGGCGGCTATCCGTACGGCGGCTCCGGCTTCCCCGGCGGGTACGGCGGGTTCGGCGGGTTCCCGGGCATGGGCGGCTTCGGCGGCGCGGGGTGCTGCGGCGGCGGCGGTGTCCCTGGATCGCTCTTTCCCTGACGTCGTTCCCCGGGCGCGACGGCCACGCGGCCGCCGCGAGCCGTGGTGAATCGGTACGAGGGTCCGCCCGAACCTGCGGGGAGAGCCCCACGAGCTCCCCGCGAGGCGGGCGGCCCGTCCGTCGACCGGCCTCTCGAGAGAGGGCGCCCTCCGTGGAGCGCGCGTCTCCTGAAGCGCTCGCCTCGTTGCTCCTCTCGCCCTGCGCCGGATCGAAGGCCGCCGCGCCGCGCGTCGCCAGCCGCGTGCGCGTGGGGCTTTCCAGGTTTCCTCGGCGTTCCGCGCGACGCGGCGCCCGGGCGGCGCGCGGGGCCCGCGAAACGTTGGACCCCCGCCGCGCGGTCGAGGCAGCATACGGCGATGGAAGACGCCCCCCTCCTCGAGCGCGAACCGGAGACCAACATCTTCGGCGAATCCATCGTGGTGTTTCACACCGCCGCGGACCTCATCGGCCTGGCTCCCCGCATCCGGCTGGAGCTCGAGCAGCCCGACTACGAGCACATCTTCTACATCACCACGCAGCTCCAGGACCGCCTCGTCCCCTTCCGCGGAGAGGCGGCCGCGGCCTACGAGCGGCTCCCTGCGTCGGTGATCCCGAACCGGGCCGCGATCACCCCGCTCTTCAACGGCAAGCTCATCCTCCGCCCCGAGGCGCTCCGGAGCGGCTCGATCCACGTGCAGGACGGGACGATCCGCCTCGCCGATCAGGGCCTTTACCGCATCCAGCCCGGCGCGTTCGTGCGCTTCAAGGCCTATCGGGTCCAGCACAACCAGGCGCGAGGGCCTTACAAGGGCGGGCTGCGCTTCCACAAGGCCGTGTCGCTCGACCTGTTCAACGCGCTCGCCGCCGAGATGACCTGGAAGACGGCCATCGCCGATGTCCCGTTCGGCGGCGCCAAGGGGGGTATTCGCATGGACCCGCGCGAGCACAGCAAGGAGGAGCTCGAGGCGATCTCGCTCCGGTACATGTACCGGCTGAAGCAGCTCGTCGGGCCCAACGTGGACATCCCCGCGCCCGACGTGGGCACGAACGCCGAGGTGATGGCGTGGCTCCTGCGCCAGTACAGCGACGGCGAGCGAGAGCGGGTGAACCACCGCGGCGTCGTCACGGGCAAGGACGTGCGCATCGGCGGCTCCGAGGGGCGCGTCAAGGCGACCGGGCAGGGGCTCGCGTACTGCATCGAGGAGTGGTACGCGCAGCGCGGCGTCCCCCTCGCGGGGGCGCGCTTCATCGTGCAGGGCTTCGGCAACGTCGGCTCCGCCGTCGCCGAGATCCTGTGCCGGATGGGCGCGCGGTGCGTCGCCGTGCAGGACGCCGACGGCGCGATCCACGACCCGGACGGCATCGACGTCGGCGCGCTGATGGCGCACGTCAACGAGAACCCGCAGAACCTCCGGCGGTCGGTCGCCGGCTACAGCGGCGCCGAGGCGATCGCGCGGGACGATTTCTGGAGCGTGGAGGCGGACATCTGCATCCCGGCCGCGCTCGGCGACGCCATCACCGGCGAGGTGGCCGAGCGGCTGAAGGCGAAGCTCGTGGCCGAGGGCGCCAACCGCCCGACGACGACCGAGGGCGACAAGGTGCTCGCGGAGCGCGGCATCAGCGTCATCCCCGACATCATCGGCAACGCGGGGGGCGTGACCGTCTCCTATTACGAGTGGATCCAGAACAAGCGCATGGAGCACTGGACCGAGGGCGAGGTGAACGCGCGGCTGGAGCGCGCCATCAAGAGCAACTACCGCCTGATCTGCGACATCGCGGAGGACCGGCCGCGCCGCTCGGAAGATCACGACTCGACCGGGCTCGTCCTGGGCAAGCGCCTGCCGATGCGGCTCGCCGCGATGGTGCTCGCGCTCAAGCGGATCGAGGCGCACTACATGCTGGAAGGGTTCTCCCAGTGATCTCGGCAAACGACGAGAGCGGCGCCGGAGTCCGGCCATCCCGCTGTCCGGGCTCCGGGCGGGCGGCGGGCGGACCTAGCGAGCGACGCCGTACCCGAGCTTCTTGATGCCGTAGACCTTGATCTTGTGCTGGAGCGTCCGCAGCGGCAGCTCGAGGCGACGCGCCGCCTCCGTCTGGTTCCAGTCGGACGCGCGCAGCGCCTCGAGCAGGAGCTCGGCCTCGATCTGCTCCAGGCGCGTCTTGAGGCCGACCGCGGGGGCCGCCGCCTGCCCCGGCTCGGACGAGCGCGGGGGGAGCGGCTCGGACGCGCGCTGGGAGAGGGCCGGCGCGACGCCGGGCTCGGACGCGCGCGAGACGTCGACGGCGCGAGAGGGCGTGGGCGGCGAGCTGGGAGAGGTCACCGCCAGGCGGATGCGCTCCGGGAGATCGCGCGCCATAATCGCGTCGCCCTCCGCGATCACCACCGCCCGCTCGATCGCGTTCCGGAGCTCACGCACGTTGCCGGGCCACGAGTAGCACTTCAGGAGGGCCAGCGCCTCGGGCGCGAGCGACTGGACCCTGCTGATGGTCGCCGAGTTCGCCTGCGCCAGGAAGCCCGCCGCGAGCGTCGCGATGTCGTCGCGGCGCGCGCGGAGCGGCGGGATGTTCAGCGTCATCGCGTTCAGCCGGTAGAGCAGATCGAGCCGGAACGTGCCCGCGTCGCACATCGCGTCGAGGTCGCGGTGCGTCGCCGCGATCACGCGGACGTCGACCTCCAGCTCCTTGGTCGCGCCGACGCGCGTCACTCGCTTGGTCTCGAGCACGCGCAGGAGCGCGGCCTGCGCTGCCGCGGGCAGCTCGCCGATCTCGTCGAGCAGGACCGTGCCGCCGGCGGCCGCCTCGAACACGCCCTTGTGCTGCTGGCTCGCCCCGGTGAAGGCGCCGCGCTCGTGGCCGAAGAGGGTGCTCTCGACGAGCAGCGCCGGGATCGCCCCGCAATTCACGCAGATGAGCGGCTCGCCGCGGCGCGGGCTGCCGTCGTGGATGAACCTGGCGAGGACCTCCTTGCCCGTCCCGGTCTCGCCGCGCAGGAGCACGGGGATCGAGGAGCGCGCGGCCCGCAGCGCCACCTCGACGAGCGATCGCATGAGCGGGCTCTTGGTCGCGAGGAGGTGGCCGTCGGCCTCCCACTGGCTCTCCGGCGGCGCGCCCGGCGGGCACGCCTCGTCGGGCGACCGGGTGCTGTCGACCTTCGGCGTGACGTAGACCAGCGCGCCCTCCGGGGGCGCGAGGCGCACGGGCTCGGCGGGGGCGGCGCTCCGCGACGCCTCGTGGCTGACCTCGATGAGCTTGTCGATGGACGTCGCGGCGTCGGGGGACACGGCGACCCCCGCGACCAGCACGGGCTCGCCCTCGCGGCGCGCGACGATCGCCTTCGCGAGCTCCTCGGCGAGCTCGGGGGTGACCTCGGGGAGCAGGATCTCGAGGGTGTCGGCGCTGTAGAAGGCGACGCGATCGACGGGCCTCAGCGCCTCGCGCACGCGGAGCCCCCAGTGGCGGAGGTGGCTCGCCTGCGCGCCGAGCGAGCGGACCACGACGAGCGCGAACTTGCGGCCGAAGAACCTGGACCGCACGATCTCGGCCTGGAGCGCGAAGCGGAGCGCGTCGGAGCCCTCCAGGCCGAACGGGGGCATCTCGCCCCCGGAGAGCACGTGGACCGACGCGACGATGCCGCCGAGCAGCACCTCGTCCCCGGCCTTGACCACGCCGCTCTCGACCCGCTGCCCTGAAATGCGCGTCCCGTTGCGCGAGCCGAGGTCCTCCACCACGACCTCGCCGCCCACGAGCGTGAAGCGCGCGTGCCGCCGCGAGATGCTCCTGTCCCGGATCACCACGTCGGCCGGGGCCTCCCTGCCGACGACGACGCCGACGCCGGGGCTCATCGGGGCCATCTCGACGCCGTCATGATGATAGACGAGCAGGAGCACACGCCGCTTCTCCGAGCGCGCGCCCTGGAGGAGCTCCCCTGTCTTGATGGACAGCGGCGCGGTCGTCGCCATGGGGCCGGTCCTGTAACCGCTCACACTGCCCAACTACGCCTCATTCCTCCCAACGGCAACCGGGAAGCGGCGGCGCCCCGGTCTTCGACGAAAGCGCGCGCGGGTGGCGAACGCGCGCGCAGCCTGGCGCTCTCCGCATGTCCGCACCACCCACCCACGCGCGCTTTCGTCGAAGACCCGGGGGCGCCGCGCGGGGCGTCCGCATGGTAAGGAGGTCGGATGCTCCGTCTCAACGCCGAATGGACACAGGTGCTCCGCCGGTACAAGGAAGACCACCAGGATCCACGCAACCAGGCGTGTCACCAGGTCGGCATACCGCTGATCGTCGCGAGCTTCCCCGTGGGCGCGACGCTCATCGGCCTCCCGCTCGCGGCCGCGATGTTCGCGACCGGCTGGGGCTTCCAGCTCGCGGGCCACTGCTTCGAGGGGAAGAAGCCGTCGTTCGTCGATGACAAGCGGAGCTTGATCATCGGCGTGCTCTGGTGTCTCGAGAAGTACGGCCTGCGCGTCTTCGAGGAGACGCCCGCCGAGGAGACGCCCGCCCCCTGACGCTCCTCGCCAGGCGCTTCCCGGGCGCCGTCCACGCGCACGGCTGTGACGCGGACAGATCGGCTTCCTGCATCAGAAAACCTGGAACATGGTTTTCTCTGCCACTGTGCTGCATTGCGCAAAGCTTTCTTGACGTGATGCACGCACGGTCGTACCTGTGTCGCGGGCGGGGGCGACGACTCTTCCTATTTCGGGTCCTCGGCGGGCACCACGCCCGCCGGCGCATCGACGTCCGTCCGCCCGTGCCTCTGTCCCGACGAGCTCGCGGAGCGTCGGGACCGGCACGCCGCAGGCGATGAGATGGACGAGGAGACGGGGGATGGGGGGTGCGGGGAGCATGAGGGGGAAAGTCGCCGTGATCACGGGGGGCACCTCGGGGATCGGGCTCGCGACGGCATCCGCGCTGGCGCGGCAGGGCGCCCGGGTGACCGTGCTCTGTCGCCGGACCGGCTCCGACGGCGCGAGGAAGCTCGCCGCGCTGAAGGTGCTCGGCGAGGTCCACCTCGTCGAGTGTGACCTCGGCCGGCTCGCGTCCGTGCGCGCGGCGGCCCGCCAGGTGGCCGACCGGTGCGGGGTCGTTCACCTGCTCGTGAACAACGCGGGCGTGTTCCTGCGCGAACGCGCGGAGTCGGCCGACGGCCTCGAGATGACGTTCCAGGTGAACTACCTGTCGCATTTCCTGCTGTCGAACCTGCTGCTCGACCGGCTCAAGGCCGCGCGCGACGCGCGCGTCGTCAACATGGTCGCGCCGGTGGACAGCATCCGGCTCGACTTCGATGATCTCATGTCGAAGCGCTCGTATTCGTTCCTCTCCGCCTCCGCGCGGTCGAAGCTCGCGCTCGTGCTCGCGGCGCGCCGCCTCGCGGAGAGGCTCTCGGGCACAGGAGCCCAGGTGCTCTGCTACTACCCTGGCCTCGTGCGCTCAGGGCTGTTCGAGGGGACCTCGCGCGTCCTCAAGGCGCTGATCGACGTCGTGGGCGCGACGCCGGCGCAGGCGGCCGCGAACCTGCTCGCGATCCTGGCCGACACGGCGCCCGCCGGGAGCCCCGCCTTCTTCGAGCGGACCAGGGCGAGGCCTCTCAAGGGAATGGCGACCGACGCGGAGGCGGCCTCGCGGCTCTGGGAGATGAGCTCGAGGCTCGTCGGCTTCACCTGAACGGAAGGGCCCCCCGGCTCACCGGAACCCCCGCTTCTTGAGCTCCGCGGCGAGCGACGACTGCACGCGCTCGACCTCCCGGCCGATGGCCCGGACCGCCTCCGTCGCGCTCTCGAGCGTCCCCGCGCGCGCCTCGCGATCGAGCCGGGCGCAGAGCTCCTTCAGGCTGGAGGCCGCGAGCGCGTCGGCGCTCTCGTAGAGCGCCCAGGCGAGCCGCTCGAGCTCGCCGAGCGCGCCCTGCGCCGCGGCCTCGCGCATCGAGGCCACCCGGGTCGGGGCCTCCGTGAGGAAGAGCTCGATCATCTCGGTGACAACGTCGGGCTCGACGGCGCGCAGCCCGCCCCGCGGCAGCGAGGACGCGGGCTGGCCGCGCTTCGACGTCGACGGGGGCGAGGGCGTGACCAGGGTCGGCGGAGCGAGCTCCACGCTCGGCGGCGCGCCGTCGAGGCGGGCGGCCTCGTACGCGCCGGACCGCGACGCCGCGCCGGGGGGCCGGCGCCCGCGGTCCGCCTCGTCCTGCCTCGGCGGCTTCGATGAGGCCGTCGCTCGCGCCGACCTCGGCGGGTGCGCGCGCGCCCCGGCGGACATGTGCTCCGGCGGCAGCCCTGCGAGCAGCCGCAGGCTCGAGTGCAGCTGCGCGCGCCGGATCGGCTTGATGAGCACGGAGTCGACCTCGGCGCGGCTGGGCGCCTCCCTGCCGACGTAGGTCATGAGGCCGACGCGAACGGGCGCGATCGCGGGGTCCGCCCTGATGCGCTGGAGCAGCATCAGGCCGTCGAGATCGGCCAGCTCGAGGTCGATCAGCACCATGTCGTAGGCGGCGCCGGCGTCTGCCGCCTCGCGCAGCGCAGCCAGGGCGGCGGCGCCGCTGCCCGAGGTGCGGCACGCGAGCCCGAGCTCCTCGCTCAGCTTTCGCACCACCTGACGCACCGAGCCGCTGTCGTCGACCACGAGCACCCGCTTCCCGGGCAGGTCGATGCGCGGGATGAGCGCGCGCTCCGCGCCGCGCGCGCGCCGCTCGAACGGCAGCGCGAACGAGATCCCATGCCGGCGCGCATCGATGTCCGCGGGCTCGCAGAGCTCGCCGCCCATCGCGACGACCAGGCGCTTCGCGACGGCCATGCTGGACGCCACGCCGAGGTCCCGCCCGGACGCAGGCCGCGCTCCCCCGCCCGGCGCGCCCGCTGCCCCCGGCGCCGCCGCGCCGTCCGCGCGCCCTGCGCCGCCCGCGAGGCGCACGTCGAAGCGCACCCGCGCGCGCGCTCGCTCGGGCGCGCCGTCGAGCCTGCCCTTCGCCTCGTCGTTGCGGGCCGCGTCCAGCGCGGCGCGCACCAGCACCTCGCCTCGGGGCGCCGCGCCGATCGCGGTCGCCACGACGTTCAGCAGGATCTGCCGCAGCCGCGCGGCGTCGCCGCGCACCGCCGCCGGCACGTCCGGCTCGACGTCGAGCACGAGCTCGGTCCCCTCGTCATGCGCGCGATCGCCGAGCAGCTCCGCGGCGTCCTCGATCACCCGGCGCAGATCGAAGTCGGCGTGATCGACGGGCAGCCCGCGGCCGTCCGGCTGGCCGAGCGAGATGAGATCGTCGACCATCGAGAGCACCGCGTCGCCGCTGCTCCGGATGCGCCGCGCCCAGGCGCGCTGCTCCGGATCGAGCTCGCTGTCGAGCAAGAGGCTGCTGAACCCGACGATCCCGCCGAGCAACGCCCGGATCTCGTGCCGCATCTGCGCGACGGCGCTCGCCTCCCCCTCCTGATGGGCGGGCGCCCATGGCCGCGCGGCCGGCGCCTGCGGCGCGAGCGCGCGCTCCGCGGACTCGCTGCTCCTCGTGCCGGGGCTGCTCTCTGGACCGCTCCGGCGCTGCTCTTTGCCTGCCATCGACGCCCCGCCACGCCGCGGTCGCCCGCCCCACGCGGACCCCACGACGCCGGAGCTTCAAGTGTACTGCTTACAATGCCCCGGAGAGAAGCTCGCCGTGCGCGCCGCGACGACCGCTCCGCGCCGTGCGCGCGCCAAGCACGCGGGGTTTGCGCGGCTTTTGCGCGCTGTTCACGCCATTTCACGCCATGTCGGCTCCCGCGCCCCGCGCCACGGCGGGGGCGCTCGGCGGCGCCTCCCACGGTTCACGAGGCCCACGGAGGCGACACGCGTCCCCGAGCGCCGTCACGACGACGCGCTCGCGATCGACCGCCGCTTCGGCCGAGAGCACGCTGACGGCCGACGGGTCCTCGGACGACGCGAGCGCGCGCCGGCTGTGCCCGAACAGGCGCAGGAGCAGCTCCGGCGGGGCGAAGTCGAGGTCGCTCTCGTGGACGAAGAGCCGCCCGAGGTGCTCGGCGTAGGCGCTGGCGAGCACTTGGAAAGGGATCCTGTCGAAGGCGAGCGCGCGCCGGCGGCTCGCGGCCGCCGACCCGAGCAGCGCCGCGAAGAGGGTCGTGTAGATGGCGCGGAGCCTGATCCGCATCGAGGCCGGGCTGCGCTTCAGGGCCTCGCGCAGGAAGTGGACGTTGAGCGGGACGTGGAACGACTCGTCGCGCGTCAGGATCGTCAGCATCTGGCGCACCGCCGGGTACCGGGCTTCCCGCAGCGCGAGGCGGTAGGTCGTCGAGCCGATGGTCTCGAACATGAGGTTCGTGAGCACGATCGTCTCCACCCGCTTCGCGCGGCCGTACAGGCGATAGAAGGTGCCGGTGACGCGGCCCATGGGCCGGACCTCGCCGCCGATGTACGCGAGGAACTTCGTGAGCAGCTCGCGGTGCCACCCCTCCTCGTCGCCGTAGAGCCGCAGGCACTCACCGAGCTCGGGGTCCCAGCCGCTCACCTCGTCGGCCAGCGCATGCGCCTGCATGAGGCCGGACTCCTCGGCGCGGAACGCGGCGTTGAAGAAGGCGATCGCGGCCTGGCGCTCTCCCTCGCTCTCCCACGGGATCGGCCGGGAGAGGTCGAGCTCTTCGTCGTACATCCGCTCCGCGCGGCGGCGCAGCATGCTGAGCCACCACGAGGTGGCGCGCTGGACGGGGGGCTTGCGGGAGGTCGGCTGGGACGCTGCAAAAAGCATCGGGCAAGGACCCCGTCGGTGACGGAGGAGGAGCCGTCTCCTCGATCGCACACGACGGGATGGGACGGGCGGCACCATAGCGCAGTTGCTCGGCGCGGCGCACCCGGGAGCGCGGCGCGCCCGAGCGCGCGCCGCGGGCGGAAGGCTGCTCGGGGGCGACGGCTCCCTGCGCGCTCGATCGACGGGCCGACGGCGGCGGCGGGGCGGCGCCGGGGCGGACGGCCCGGGGGGCATGTCGCTCGGGTCACACGCGCGCCGCGCAACCGTACGTACCCGTACGTAACCGTACGTAACCGTACGTGACGCTACGCAGCGCCGCGCGACGCCGCGCGAGACCCCCGCGCAGGCCGAGGCGCGCGTTCGCCGCCGAGGCGCGCTTTGTACGCCCCTCCGGGTGGGATACCATAGTCGACCCACTGTGTTCTTCGAGCAGCTCGAGCTCCCCCTCGGAGGGCTCTATCCCCAGACCGAGCCCACGCGCATCCCACGGACCCGGCGCGTCTTCGTCAACCGCAACCTCAAGCTTGCGGGGATCGACTGGGTCGGCTTCGACATGGACTACACCCTGGCGATCTACAACCAGACCGAGATGGACAACCTCTCGATCCAGGGGACCGTCACGAAGCTCGCCGCGCGAGGCTACCCCGAGGAGATCCTGCGGCGCCTCCGCTATCCGATCCACTTCCCGATCCGCGGCTTGCTGATCGACAAGCGCTTCGGCCACGTGCTCAAGATGGACCGGTTCAAGGTGGTCCAGCGCGGGTACCACGGCCTCCGGGAGCTCACGAAGGACGAGCTCCGGTCGCTCTACCAGCACCGCAAGATCCGGCCGAACACCGCCCGCTACCACTGGATCGACACGCTCTACGCGCTGAGCGAGGCCACGCTCTACGCCGGCATCGTCGACGCCCTCGAGGAGCGCGGCGTCGCGCTCGACTACGCGCGGCTGTTCACCGACATCCGCGAGTGCATCGACGAGGCGCACCGGGACGGCACCATCCTCGACGTCGTCCTGTCCGACCTGCCGCGCTTCGTCGAGCGCGACCCGAGCCTGGCGCAGACGCTCCACAAGTTCCGCTCGGCGGGCAAGAAGCTCTTCTTGCTCACGAACTCGCGCTGGCCGTTCACCGAGAAGATGATGACGTACCTGCTCGGGGACGCGATGCCGGAGTACCCGAGCTTCCGGCACTACTTCGACGTCATCGTCGTCGCCGCGCAGAAGCCGGCGTTCTTCCAGGAGCGCCGCCCGCTCCTCATCCGCGACGGCGCCGAGCCCCGCCCCGCCACGGCCCCGCTCGAGCGCGGCGCCATCTACGAGGGCGGCAACCTCAACGACTTCGAGAAGTTCCTGAACATCTCCGGCGACCGGGTCCTCTACGTCGGCGATCACATCTACGGCGACATCCTCCGCTCCAAGAAGGAGAGCGCGTGGCGCACGGCGATGATCATCCAGGAGATGGAGGCGGAGGTCGCCGCCCACGAGTCCTGCCGCCGCGAGCACATGGAGAGCGCCCTGCTCGAGGGGCGCCGCGAGGAGCTCGAGGACCAGCTGCGCTTCTACCAGCAGCGCTACAAGGACCTCACCCGCAAGATCGAAGAGGAGCAGCAGAAGAGGAACGGCGCGACCAACGGGGGCGGAGCGCCGCTGCTCGCGGAGGCGAACGGCGAGCACGTCCAGATCGACTACGCGACGTCGTTCTACGAGGCCGAGCGGGGCCGCACCAAGCGCGCGGTCGAGCGTATCCGCGGCCAGCTCCGGGCCGTCGACGCGGAGGTCGGCAAGCTGGAGCGCGAGATCGCCCGCCGCTTCCACCCCTACTGGGGCTCGCTGCTCAAGGAGGCGAACGAGACGTCCAGCTTCGGCGATCAGGTCGAGGAGTACGCCTGCATCTACACGTCCCGCGTCTCGAACCTGCTCGCCTACTCGCCGCTGCAGTACTTCCGGAGCCCGCGCGACCTGATGCCGCACGAGCTCTGATCGCCGAGGCCTCCGCGCCGGTGCGCGGGCGCCGCATGAGGAGATCGCCATGAGCATCGCCCGCCCTCGCCCGCTGTTCGTCGCGCTCGTCGCCCCCGCCCTCCTCGTCGCAGGCTCCGCCGGGTGCGGCAAGCGGGCCTGCTTTCACTGGACCCCGCTCGAAGGGGCGTGCCCGTCGAGCGACGAGGCGCGCGTGTTCTTCGAGAACCCAGGCTGCGTGAGCGCCATCGAGTCCATCGACAGCGAGGCGGATTTCGACGGCGAGCTCTGCTGCTACGACGTCACCACGGTCGACACCGGCGACGAGGAGTGCACGACGGTGCTGGGGCCCATGTCCGGCAGCGCGGGCGGCGGACGCCCCCCCATCCCCAAGTAGCCTGGGGGCGCAGCGCGCGGCCCGCGCCGCGTCACTTGCAGCAGCGGAAGCCGGTCGAGTAGTCGTGGTACCCGCGCGCGTGCGCGGTGGTCTTGTACTCGCAGCCGTCGCCGTGCGTGGCGCTGTCGAGGTAGTAGCCGCCGCGGAAGGTCCCGCGCGGCGCGCTCGTCCACTCGTGCAGGTTGCCCACCATGTCGTGGACGCCGAAGCTGCTCTTGCAGCGGCGGAACGCGCCCGAGGGCGCCAGCGTGCCCGGGAGCTGGTTCAGGCGGGCGTCGTTCATGTTGGCCCACGTGAACGCCGACTGCGGGGCCTCGCCCCCCTGGCCGAAGTAGCGGTTGAACGACGAGACGCCGCTGTCGTTGCAGGCGCCGCGCTCCCGCTCGCGTCCGTAAGGGAACACCGTGGCGCGCTTGCCCCTGCACGCGGTGACCCACTCGTCGTCCGTGCAGAGCCGCTTGCCGGCGTTCTTGCAGGCCGCCTCGGCCTGATCCCGGCTGATGTACGCCTGCGGCTTCACGCCGCGCCGGCTCACCGCCTTCACCTTCAGCTTGCCGACCGGCTCGAACGGCGAGTGCCGGCGCTTTCCGCCGCCGGAGAGCAGCTCGACCGTGCTCGCCTCGAAGCGGTCGATGCAGAACGTCCCACGCACCGAGGCCATTCCCGCGGGGCACGCGGCGCGCGCGGCGGCGGCCGCCCGGGGGCTCGGTAGCCCGAGGACCGCGAGGCCGAGCGCCGCGACGCCCGCGGCGAAGGCCGGCGAGCGCGCGAACGACAGGGCGGGCCGGCGCGCGAGGGGGTGAGACGGGAAAGGGGGTCGCATCGCGGAGGGGCCCGGGCCCGGGGTGAGCCTCTGGCCATAGCCGATCCCCGGCGCGGCGGGCAATTCGCTGCAGCTGGCAGAGGCGGGCCCGGACGCGCGCTGCTGGCGCTGGACGAGCGGGCGATTTCGGTCACGCTGGCGCTCCCATGACAGCCACCGCCCCGCCCGCCGCCGGCGCCACCGCCGCGGGCTCGCCAGGCGATCTTCCCACGGCCCTGCTCCGGAGCTCCCCCGCCGACTTCATCGTCGAGGAGCTCCCCGCCTACGCGCCGAGCGGCCGCGGCGAGCACGTGTTCGTGACCTTCCGCAAGACGGGGCGCACCACGCTCGACGCGGTCCGGGCCATCGCGCTCGCGCTCGGGGCCGACCCGGGCGGCGCCGGCTTCGCCGGCATGAAGGACCGGCACGCGATCACGACGCAGACCGCATCGTTCCAGCTCCCCCTCGCGCAGGATCCGGCGCCCCTGCTCGAGAAGGCCGAGCTGCCCGGGATCGAGGTCCTCGCGGTCGCCCGGCACGACAACAAGCTCAAGCCGGGGCACCTCCTCGGCAACCGGTTCCGGATCGCGCTCCGGGGCATCGCTCCCGCGGCGCTCCCGCTCGCCGAGCGCCGCCTCGCCGAGATCGGCCGCGCCGGCGTGCCGAACGCGTTCGGGCCCCAGCGGTTCGGGAGGAACGGCGACAACCCCGAGCGCGCGCTCGCGTGGATCGCGGGCCGGGAGCGCGGGCCCCGCGACAAGCGCGAGCAGCGGCTGCTCTTCTCGGCGCTCCAGTCGCTCTGGTTCAACGAGGTGCTCGCGCGCCGCGAGGCGGACGGCACCTGGAGCGCCGTGCTCCCCGGCGATCTCGCCAAGAAGCGCGACAGCGGCGGGCTGTTCCTCGTGCCGCTCGAGGGCCCGGAGCTCGCGGACGCCGAGGCGCGCGCCGCCGCGCTCGCGATCTCGGCGACCGGCCCGATGTTCGGCCGGAAGATGCGCTGGCCCGAGGGCGCCCCGGGCGCGCTGGAGCGCGAGGTGCTCACCGCGGCGATCGGCGACCCCCGCAGGCTCGACGCGTTCGCCCACGCCGGAGAAGGTACGCGGCGTCCGCTGCGCCTGGAGGTGGACGGCCTCGAGGTATCCACCCCGGAGGCGGCCGCCGGGGGGGCGGCCGCCGGGGAGGCGGCGGTGAGCGCCGCCTCGCCGGGAACAGCGGACGATCCGGATGTACGGCACGGAATCGTCGTCTCGTTTGTGCTACCGAAGGGCGGCTACGCGACGACCGTCCTTGGGCGAGTCTTCCGACTCGTCGACGCCTCCGCCCCCCGGCCCTCCATCGGCAGGCCGGGGGCGGGCAGCGCCCCTCCTCCGGAGGAGGACGAAGTCGAGGAAGGGCAGCCCACCGTCGACCCGTAGAGGCTCTTCGAAGCGCGGCTCCCCCCACCCCCCATCGGAAAGGCACCAAGGAACAAGATGAACCTCGTCGAGTGGCTGCAGCGCATCATGGTCGGATTCGGGGCCGCCTGGGTCATGTGGCTGATGATCGCGCTCAGCGTCGTCTCGGTCGCCATCATCCTGGAGCGCGCCTGGTTCTTCTGGTCGCTCCGCGACGATCTCACCCTCCTCGCGCGGGACCTCAAGACGTCCCTCGACGACTCGATCGAGGCGGCGCGTCGGCGGATGGACGCCTCGCCCTCGGCCGAGGCGGCGGTCGTCGCGGCCGGCCTCGCGGTGGCGCACCAGGGGCCCGAGGCGGCCGAGGAGGCCATGGCGGGCGCCGCGGCGCTCCAGCGCATGAAGCTCGAGCGGCGCCTCGCCTACCTGGGCACGCTCGGCAACAACGCGCCGTTCATCGGGCTGTTCGGCACCGTCATCGGCGTGGTCGGCGCCTTCGACGCGCTCGGCCAGGCGGCGAAGACGCCGGTGGCGCAGGCCACGTCGCAGGCGATGGCGCCGCAGGCGGTCATGTCGAGCATCGCCGAGGCGCTCGTCGCGACCGCGGTCGGCCTCGCGGTCGCCATCCCGGCCGTCGCCGCGAACAACTTCTTCCAGCGCATGATCAAGTCGACGCTCGCCAACACCGAGGCGCTGACGCGCGTCCTGCTCGCGCACCTCAAGATCGATCCGGCGTTCGCCGGGGCCGCGCCCGCCGCCGCCGTCGAGCAGCCGCGCGGCAAGGCCGCGAGGGCGTCGCGGCAGGAGGAGCCCAAGAAGGGCGGCGCGGGCGGCGAGGAGGAGCGCTGATGGCCGCCACGAGCCGCAACGACGATGACGAGATGATCAGCGGCATCAACGTCACGCCGCTCGTCGACATCACCCTCGTCCTCCTCATCATCTTCATGGTGACGGCGAAGATCATCGTCTCGCAGTCGCTCCCCCTCGACCTGCCGAAGGCGGCGCAGGGGCAGGAGGTGCAGCTCATCTTCGGGCTCGAGCTGCACGCGAACGGCGACACGCTCGCCGACGGCAAGAAGCTCGCGAGCGAGGACGCCATCCTGCCGATCGCGCGCGAGGCCCAGGCGAAGAACCCGGAGCTCCGCGCCGTGATCCGCGCCGACACGACGGTCCCGCACGGCCGGGTGATCCGCGCGCTCGATCTGCTGAAGCAGGCCGGCGTCTCCAAGATCGCGTTCGGCGTGACGCCGATCGCGCCCGAGGCCGGCGCGGCCCCGGGTACGGCGGCGGGGTCCCCCGCCGCGCCTCCCCCGGCAGCCCCCGCGCCCGCAACCCCGAGCCCCGCGCCGTGAGCGCGCCGAGCGAGAGCTTATGAGCCAGGTCACGAGCGATCGCGCCGCGGGGGCGGTCCACGACGGGCGCCGCCGAGGCAAGCGCGGCGACGCTGAGCCCGGGGGCGCCCTCGATCCCTCGACCCCCCTCGCCTCGCCGGCGCGGGCAGGCGCCGGCGATCGCCGGGGCGGCGCGGACCCGCTCGCCGCGGTGCTCGCCCTCGGCGACCGCGCGTCGCGCGTGGGCGCCTTCCTCGGGGTCACGCTGGCGCTCACGAGCCACGGCGCGGCCTCGGCCCGGGCCATCGTCTCGGGGTCGCTGCGCGACATGCGGCACGTGGTCGAGGAGATGCGCACCGGCATCCACGACTACCTCTGGGCGATCTACGAGATCGACATCCCGCCGCCGAAGGTCGAGGCGCCCAAGCCGCCGGAGCCCGAGCCGCCGCCGCCGGCGCCCGAGCCCGAGCCCGTCCCCAAGGTCGCGCCGCCTCCCCAGGCGAACACCCCGCCGCCCAAGGACGACCCGTACGAGCCGCCGCCAGCCGCCGCCGAGGCCACGAAGGTCCTGACGAAGGAGCCGGATCCGGAGGAGGTCCTCGACATGACCGATCAGGGGATCGCGAGCGGCGAGGGGCAGGGCGTCGGCTACGGCCAGGTGGCCGGCGCGGGCACGGCGAAGACCCCGACATTCAACCCGAACGCGAAGGTCGGAGGCGTCGTCGGCGGCAAGGGCACGGGCGCCCCCGCCCCGCCCCCGCCCCCCGCAGGGCCGGATCGCTCCGCGCCGCCCGGGCTGATCGGCAGCAGCAACTGGAACTGTCCTTTCCCTCCGGAGGCCGACGTCGACCAGATCGACCAGGCGAAGGTCGTCCTCATGGTCACCGTGCGCCCCGACGGCAGCCCGCTCTCGGTCAAGGTCGTCAGTGATCCTGGACACGGCTTCGGTCGCTCCGCGCGCATGTGTGCGCTCGGCCGTCGCTACAACCCCGGCAAAGATCGCTCGGGCGCCGCGATCGCCGCCACGACGCCGCCCATCACGGTGACGTTCACGCGCTAGCTGCTCGCCGCGAGCTCCCTTTAAATTCGCTCCGCGCCCTTCGCCTCGGTTATCCTCGTCGGCGGCTTGTGATCGTCCCCGAACGGATCGAGCAGCTCTCGAAGGTCCCCCTCTTCAAGGGCCTCACCCCGGCCGCGCTGGAGCTCATCTCGCGCGTCGCGAGCGAAGAGACGCACGCCCTCGGCACCAAGATCTTTCAGCACGGGGATCCGGGCGACAAGCTCTACATCCTGCTCGAAGGCAAGGTCCGGATCAGCCGGGAGATCGCCGGGATCGGCGAGGAGGCGCTTGCGGTGCTCGGCCCGGGCGCCGTGTTCGGCGAGATGGCGCTGCTCGACGAGGCCCCCCGCTCCGCCGACGCGCGCGTCCACGAGCGCTGCCGGTTGCTCACCGTGTCGAAGGACGCGTTCGAGGACCTGCTCTTCCTGCACAAGGAGCTCGCGTACGAGGTCCTCTGGAACGTCGTCCGGATGCTCGTCCAGCGGCTCCGCGAGACGAACAACAAGCTCACGTTCCTCTCCGTCTCAGGCAAATTCGAGTAGAGTGCCGGCCAGATCGCCCGGCGACCGTGGGCGCGCGCCAGCGCGGCGCGGCCTGCCGCACGGGGGGCGGCGTTCGGGTCGAACTCAACGTTCCTTGGAGGACCATGGCAGCCAGAATGAAGCACGCAGCGCTCGCCCTCGCGCTCTGGATGGGCGCCTTCGCAGGAGCCTGTGGCTCCAGCACGCCGCCGCCCGAGACGGCGGCCGACAAGAACGACTTCGACGGCGAGTCGAGCCCGGACGAGGGCAAGGCGACCGCCGACGCCGAGGGCGCGAAGCCCGCGAAGCCGGAGGCGACCGCGGAGGCGCACGAGGAGGAGCAAAAGGCTCCCGCCAAGTCGACGCCGATCCAGGCGACCAAGTTCGAGGCGGATCTGAAGAAGATCGGGATCAACCTCAAGAAGATCCCCGCGCTCGAGAAGCTCCCGGCGGGGCAGAAGAAGAAGGTGATGCCGCTGCTCCAGAAGGCGCTCGGCTACGACACCTGCGAGGGCTGCCACGTCGAGGGCGACTTCAAGAAAGAGACGCGGGACATGAAGATCGCCCGCGAGATGTGGCGCAACTTCGTGGTGCCGCTCCGCAGCGAGAGCGGCGGAACCCTCTTCTGCGACAGCTGCCACGCCGGGAACGAGCACGTCCTGAACCGCAAGGACAAGAAGGCCCTGCAGGCGTTCATGGAGGAGGAGTACGAACACAAGCTCTCTCGAGCGAACAAGGAGGACATGGAGTGCGGCACGTGCCACGGCGACGCCATGGAAACCAAGATCATCGAGAAGCTCTGGAACATCCCGAAATGACGGCAGCCGCCTGGACGACGCGCGAGGCGCCGGTCCAGCCGCGGGGCACGACGGAATCCGGCGAAGCCCCCTCGCCGTGCCCGCCGACCGGTTGTTAGCCGTCTTACTTTTCGGCAGGAGCGGCCTCGGGCCTGCCCGCGCTCCGATCTCGCACCAGCGTCCCCTTCCAGCCTGCGCCGGCGCTCGGCCGCCTCATCATTGACAACAGATCGCCATGACGGTGGGTCATGCACCGTTTTCGTACTAGATAGGCGGCATGTGCGGTGTGTTCGGAATCTTTGGCCACCCCGAGGCGGCCAACATGGCCTACCTCGGGTTGCACGCGCTCCAGCATCGAGGGCAGGAATCCGCGGGGATCGTCAGCAGCGACGGGGAGCGCCTCTTCGGTCACCGCTCCATGGGGCGGGTGCAGTCCGGCTTCTCTCCGACCGATCTCGCGACGCTGCCCGGCGATCGCGCCATCGGCCACGTCCGCTACTCCACCGCGGGCGGCTCGCACCTGAAGAACGCGCAGCCGCTCGGGGTCGACTACGCGCGCGGCTCGCTGGCGGTCGCGCACAACGGCAACCTCACGAACCATGAGGCCCTGCGCGATCGGCTCGAGGCGCGCGGCTCGATCTACCAGACCGCGAGCGACACCGAGTCGATCGTCCACCTCATCGCGATGAGCAAGAAGGAAGCGCTGCGCGACCGCATCGCGGAGGCGCTCACGCAGGTGGAGGGCGCGTACTCTCTGCTCTTCCTGACCGAGCGCGAGCTCATCGCCGTGCGCGATCCGCGCGCGATCCGGCCGCTCTGCCTGGGCGAGATGGAGAGCGGGAGCGGCGTCACCCACGTGGTCGCGAGCGAGTCGACGGCGTTCGACCTCATCGGCGCGCGCAAGGTGCGCGACCTCGCGCCGGGCGAGATGCTGATCGTCAGCGCCGACGGCGTGCGCTCCGAGTTCCCCTTCGCGCAGGAGCAGCGAAAGCTCTGCATCTTCGAGCACGTCTACTTCGCCCGGCCCGACTCGACCATCCAGGGCGTGAGCGTCTACGAGGTCCGCAAGGCGTTCGGCCGGCGCCTCGCCGCCGAGCAGCCGATCGAGCCCGGCGACGATCTCGTCGTGATCCCCGTGCCCGACTCGGGCGTGCCGGCGGCGATCGGCTTCGCCGACCGCGCGCGCGCCCCCTTCGAGATGGGGCTCATCCGCAGCCACTACGTCGGCCGCACGTTCATCGAGCCGCAGCAGTCGATCCGGCACTTCGGCGTCCGGCTCAAGCTCAACCCGAACCGGGCGGTGATCGAGGGCAAGCGGGTCGTCGTCATCGACGACTCGATCGTCCGCGGGACGACGAGCCGGAAGATCGTCAAGATGATCCGCGACGCCGGCGCGCGCGAGGTGCACGTCCGCATCTCGAGCCCGCCCACGCGATGGCCCTGCTACTACGGGATCGACACGCCGACGCGGTCGGAGCTCATCGCCTCGAGCCACTCGGTGGACGAGATCACCAGCTACCTGACGGCCGACAGCGTCGGGTACCTCTCGCTGGAGGGCCTGGTCGAGAGCGTGCGGTCTCTCGAGGCGCGCGCCGGGGACGCCGCGGGCGCGCGGCCGTCGGCGGAGAGCTACTGCCACGCGTGCTTCTCCGGGAGCTACCCGATCCCCTTCACGCCGGCCGCGCCGAACCGGCAGCTACGGATGGTGAGCGGTTGACGCTGCCCCGCTCCGGCGCCGAGGGGCCTCCGATGACCGAGGGGACCGCCGATCACGAGAGCGCGGATCGCGCCGCCGCCTCGGCGCCGCTCTTCGCCCGCGTCGCCGACGAGGTCTCGATCTACGAGGTGAGCCCGCGGGACGGGCTCCAGAACGAGGCGGCGATGATCCCGATCGAGGGCAAGCGGCGGCTCATCGCGGCGCTCGTCAGCGCCGGTCTCCGCAGGATCGAGATCACGAGCTTCGTGTCGCCGAAGTGGGTGCCGCAGCTCGCCGACGCCGAGGAGCTCGCGCGGACGCTCCCGGCGGAGCAGGGCGTGACCTTCAGCGCCCTGTGCCCGAACGCGCGCGGCCTCGAGCGCGCGCTCGCGGTGGGCCTGCGCGAGATCGCCGTCTTCCTGAGCGCGAGCGAGGCGCACAACCGCGCCAACATCAACAAGTCGATCGACGACACGCTCTCGGTGTTCTCGGAGATCGTCCCTCCGGCGCGCGAGGCGGGCCTCGCCGTGCGCGCCTACGTCTCGACCGTGTGGGGCTGCCCGTACGAGGGCGACGTCGACCCTGCCCGGGTCGTGCGCATCGCGGAGCGGCTCATCGACCTCGGCTGCTACCAGGTGTCCCTCGGCGACACGATCGGCGTCGGCACCCCGCGGCAGACGCACGACATCGTCCGCCGCTTCCTCGACGCGATGCCGCCCGAGCGGTTCGCGCTGCACCTGCACGACACGCGCGGCACGGCGCTCGCGAACATCCTGGTCGGCCTGGAGCTCGGGGTGCGCGACTTCGACGCGTCGGTGGCGGGCGTCGGCGGCTGTCCCTACGCGCCGGGCGCGGCGGGCAACATGGCGACGGAGGACCTCGTGTTCATGCTCCACGGGATGGGCGTCCGGACCGGCGTCGATCTCGACAAGGTGATCGAGGCGGGGAACGTCGCCGAGCAGGTCATCGGCCGCCCGCTCCCGGGCAAGGTCCACCGCGCCGGCCCGTTCCGGCTCCGCCGCCAGCCGACCCGGGGCTGAGCGCGGCCCAGCGGGGCGCATCTTCGTGCGCTACGGGCTCATCCGCGTCGTTCGGCTCGCTGCGGCGTACTTTCGTACGCCTCACTCGCCTGCCTAGCGGCTGAGCCCGTATCCCACGAATCTGCACCCCGCTGGAGGGGTACCCGCGCCGCGCCAGGCCCCGCGAGGCCGCCGTCAGTCGCCCGCGATGCACCCGAGGCGCGTGAAGAAGACGTGGTGCTCGCCGCCCTCGCGATCGTCGCGGAAGAGGATGCCCACGTCGCCCTCCGGCCCGAACGTCGCGACCGGGCCGATGCTGTCGCGGGGCGCGAAGGTGAGCCGCTGCTCCGCGCTGATCGGCGCGAGATCCGCGTTGACCGTGACCGCGTAGAGCTCGTAGCCGTCGTTCTGATCGCGGTCGTCCGAGTAGATCGCGAGCAGCCGATCGCCGAGCGGGCGCAGGAACGGGTACCTGGAGCGGAAGGGCCCAGGGTCCGAGATGGGCGTGGGCGGCGTGAGGAGCTCGCCGTCCTCCGAGACCGCCGCCGCGTAGATGGCCTTGAGGCTCGCCGACTTGTCGAACCACGCGATGACGTAGCGATCGCGGTTCCAGACCACCGTCGGGTAGACCGCGTCGGTCTCGCCGGTCGTCAGCGTGACGACCTCCGAGCGCGGATCGAGCTCGGCGGTGAACGTCCGGAACTGGATGAAGTGCGTGGCCGCGTCGCCCGTGGACCACGCGACCCCGATGCCGCCCAGGCCGGCCGCCGCGGAGGGCGCCTCGTTGCCGAAGCCGTTCGACGCCTCCGTGAGCTGGACGTTGTCGCCGATCAGGTTGCCGTCGATGTCGATGCGCTGCGCGAACAGATCGAAGAGGCCGTTGCGCTCGTCCTGCCAGACGGGGATGAACTCCGCGTCGTTCCAGGTGAGCGTCACGTTGACGGAGAAGCCGGGCGCCTTCGAGATCCGCCGATCGCCGCCCTCCACCTTCTGGCCCTTCTCGTCGAGCAGGGAGAAGTACACCTCGTAGTCGCCGTCGCGCCGGTCCTGCCAGGCGGCGCCGTACCGATCGCCGACCCACACGATCGGCCCGCCGGAGGCGTCGCCGTTCTTCGGCGTGATGATCTCCTCGCCCGGCGCGAGCGGCTGCCCGTCGACGCTGATCATCGACCGGTACACGTTGAAGCCCTGCGCGGTCCCGGTATAGAGCGACGCGTACGACGTCCCGCTCCAGGCGAGCCCGCCAGCGCCGGCCGGCGCGATGTCGCCCGAGATGCGGGTCGCGTCGGTGTCGAGCGGCACGAAGCGCGCCCCGTTGTCGACCGTGCCGTCGCAGTCGTTGTCGACGCCGTCGCAGATCTCGATCCCCCCAGGGAAGGCCGCGGCGCTCGCGTCGTCGCAGTCGTCGCCGCACGCGAGCGGCTCGCCAGGGATCGTGCCGGGCAGCGCCGCGCGGAAGCCGTCGCCGTCGCTGTCGAGCGTCGACGGCCCGTAGACGCACGCTCCGGTCGCGCTCTCGCACGTGTCCTTGGTGCAGGGATCGCTGTCGTCACAATCCACCGGCTCCAGCGCGACGCACTCCCCGCCGCGCCGCGGGGCCGCGCCCTCGGACGAGGGCGCCGCGCCGCCGTCGGGCTGCCCCGCCTCGAAGAGCCGGCAGAACACAGGCTCGCAGAGATCCTCGATGCCGGGACAGTCGGCGTCCACCTCGCACTCCGGCGCGGGCGGCGGGATGTTCAGCCCCGTCCGCGCCCCGCACCCTCCTGAGAGCGACCCGCCGCCAAGAACCGCCCCGAACAGGGCCGCCGCCAGCGCCGCCTTCCGGCGCGCGCGCCGACCCAGGGCGTACGTCGTCACAGACATCCGCCCATCCCCGCGACGTCGATCGGCTCGCACACGAACCCCGGATCACAGCTGTGGTCGCCGCTGAGCGCGCAGAGCTCGACGCACTGGGTGCCCGAGCCGGTCACCACGCAGGCGAACCCGGCGCCGCACTGGCTGCCGCCGCTGCACGGATCGCCCTGACGGCCTGGACCGGCCGGCGCGCAGTACGCGCCGTAGATCTCCTGCCCGCACGGCTCGTCCGGATACTGCACGTAGATGAAGCACCCATCTCCCGGGGCGCAAAAGCCGCTCGACTGATCGTACGGATCGCACGCGAAATCGGTGACCGGCGGCCCGGTGTCGGGGCAGCCGGGGTCTTCGTACTCTTCGAGCGGATCCCTCCCCGGGTCCGAGCCGCCCCCGCCGTCCGCAGACGGCGGAGCGCCGGCTTCGCCGCGGCCCCCGCCGCCTGCGGACGGATCGTCCACGATCACTGTCTGGCCGCAACCGACAGCGAGACCGAGCCCAGGGAGCGGTACGCAGAGGAGTGTCAGGAGGAGCGAGAAGCGGCGTCGCATGTCGCCATGCTATCGATTCCTCGCGCGCCCGCCATGCATTTGGCAGCGATGGCAGTGTCCTGACGCCACGACGAGCGGTGGATCGTTTCCCCCAGGCTGCAATCCCACTTGCCTGTTGGCCGGCGCTCTGATGTATCTCTCAACAATGCACACGCGCAACCTGCTCACCATCGCACTCCTCGCAGCTCCCCCTCTGGCGCTCGCCCCCCTCATGGCGTGCGGCGGCGATGACGGGACGGGGGGAGGTGGAGCGAGCTCCTCCAGCACCACCTCGAGCAGCTCCGGCGAAGGCGGCGGCGGTGAAGGCGGCGGCGGTGAAGGCGGCGCTGGCGGCGCTGGCGGCGCTGGCGGTGGAGACGGCGGCAGCGGCGGCGGCGTGGTCCCCGGTGAGCCCGCCGGCCACCTGCTGATCTCGGAGATCGCCGTCAAACCTGGAGCGGGCGAGTTCATCGAGCTCTGGAACCCGACCGAGGCCGAGCTCGACCTCACCGACTACTACCTTTCGGACAACAGCGTTTATTATGCCATCACCACGGGTACCGCCTTCGCGCCGACCGGCAGCGCAGGGACGGACTTCCTCGTCCAGTTCCCCCCCGGGACCATGATTCCTGCGGGCGGACGCCTCGTGCTGGCGAGCGATGACGGCTTCGAGATCGAGTACCAGCGGTGCGCCGACTTCGCCCTGGACGAGACGCCCATCCCCTGCGGGGGGGAGGACGTGCCGCCCATGATCGCGCCCACGAACGGCGCCCTCGGGGCGCAATCCGGCGCGCTGCTCACCGACGGCGGAGAGATGGTGGTTCTCTTCAAGTGGGACGGCACGGAGGGCAGCCCGCTCCAGGACGTCGATTACGTCATCTGGGGCCAGGAGCTGGGGAACTCGGCGATGGTGTACAAGACAGGCAAGACCGGTTATGCCGATGACACCGCGCGCGGCAGCCAGCGGCCGGCCGCGGCCGCCGGCAGCGGGGCGAGCATGGTCCGCTGTAGCGATCTCGAGTTCGGCGAGCTCTCGACCGAAGGCAACGGCATCAGCGGGCACGACGAGACGAGCGAGTGGCTCGACGTCAGCTTCACGGTGACGTCCACGCCGACGCCCGGCGAAGAGAACGACTGCCCGTGAGCGCGCCCGCTCCGAGCTCGGCTCCTCGCCGCGGGGCGGCGGGAGCCCGGGCTCGGCGCGGGGTGCCTCGAACCGATCACTGCCGGGTGATCGTCACCTTCTTGATGACCGGCGGGGTGACCGGGCGTTCGCCCTTGACCTCGACGCCGGCCAGCTTGTGGACGAGCTCCTCGGGCCCGCACTCACCGAAGATGGTGTAGCCGTTGTCGAGGTGGAACGCCGCCGCGTCGGTGATGAAGAACTGCGCGGAGTTCGTGTTCTTGCCGCGGTTCGCCATGCACAGGAGCCCCGCGCGATCGTGGCTGCCGTCCTCCCACACCTCGTCGGGGATGACGTAACCGGCCTCGCCGGTGCCGTTCTTCTTCGCGTCGCCGCCCTGGATCATGAATCCCTTGATGATGCGGTGGAAGATGGTCCCGTCGTAAGCGGGCTTCTTCTCCCATTTCCCCTCCGGCGTCTTCCAGGGCCTGATCCCCCGCGCCAGGCCGACGAAATTCGCGACGGTGATCGGGGCCTTGTCGTCCAGCAGCTTGCAGGACAGCGTGCCGAGATCGGTCTCGATCGACGCGGTCAACGTCTTGCCCGGCGGGAGCCCCTTGGTGGCGTCGTCGAGCGTCCACTTGCCCTTGACCGGGTCGTCCTCGCTGGGCTTGACCTCGGCGACCGGCTTCGCGGTGACCTTGCGCTTCTGCGGCTGAGGGCGCGCCTTCTCCGCCGTGTCCGCCTTGCCTCCGGCCAGCCCCGTCGACGCAGGCGTGGTCTTCGACTTCGGCGCTTCTTCGGCCGTGGGCTCGGGGGTCTTCGAACATCCCGCGAGGGCCGAGAGCGTGGCGAGGGTGGCGATGGACTGAATGGCGAGGGTTCGAGCGTTCATCGTGCGACGATTTCCCGCGTCGCGGTCCAGCGGTCAAGGACGAGCGTCGCCGTGGTAGGAAGCGGCATGAGCTCGCGCTGCGCCCTCGCGACCCGTCCGTTCACGTCCACCACGTCCGCCTCGCTGGCCATTCCCGCCGCGCTCGCCTCGCTCGTTCCCGCCCTGGGCGCGCTGCTGCTCGGGATCGCCCTGGGCGCGTGCGAGCGCCGCGTCGACGAGCCGCTCCCGCTCACGCCCAGCAGCGACGTGGGCGACGTTACGCCGCCCGCCTCGACCGGGACGCCGCCCGCCTCGACCGTGGGGCGGGACGCCGGCCGCTGCATCCAGCCGACGCCGTCGGCGCCGGAGCGGCCGTCTCCAAGGCTCACCGGCCCGGATCCGGCGTGCCCCGAGGACCCGACCGGCCCGTTCCAGCTCGCGACCGGCAAGGTGACCTTCCTCGAGGCCAAGGCCCCCGATGTCACCGTCGAGATCGCCAGGAGAGAGCAAGAGCGCGCCCGCGGCCTCATGTACAGGACGAGCATGGCGGAGAACCGCGGGATGATCTTCGTCTTCCAGCAGCGGAACAATCACTCGTTCTGGATGCACAACACGTGCATCCCGCTCGACATGCTGTTCATCGACAGCGACGGTACGATCGTCGGTATCGAGGAGAATACCCCGACGCTCAACGACTCGACCTTCGACGTCGGATGTCCGTCGACGTACGTCCTCGAGCTGAACGCCGGCTGGGCGCGGCGCCACGGCGTCGTCGCGGGCCAGAAGGTGCGGCTCGAGGGGATCTGACGCGCGCCCGAGCGGCGGCTCCTCGGCCGGAGCGTCGTTTATATCCCCGTGAACAGACCGAGCTGGCGCGGGGGAGCCGGCGGCCCGAGCGACGAGCGCGCCGCGCCGGGCGGAGGGGCCGGCGGCGCCGCCGCGTCGAGGACGAGCGGCCCCCGAGGCGGCGCGGCGACGAGGCGCGTGCGCCGGCCGACGAGCGCGTCACGGGCGGCGTCGAGCGCGAGCTCCGGGCGGTTGTTGACCTCGGAGAGGTGCATCAGCGCGACCGTGTGTGTGCTGCCGGGCAGCGCCGCGAGCAGCTCGCACGCCTGCGCGTTCGACAGGTGGCCCCGCGCCGAGCGGATCCTGCGCTTGAGGTGCTGCGGGTACGGGCCGGCCTCGAGCAGCCCCGCGTCGTAGTTCGACTCGAGCATCAGCACGTCGCAGCCGGCGACGTGCTCCAGGAGCCCCGGAGGGACCTCGCCGAGATCCGTCACGAGCGCGGCCCGCCGCGCGCCGTCGTCGACGACGAGCGCGACCTGCGCCGCGTCGTGCGGCAGCGGCCTCGGCGAGAAGGTGAGCGCGCCAACCGCGAACGGCTCGCGCGACGAGAAGCCCCGGACGCGCTCTGGATCGCCGAGCTCCGCCGCGCGCGCGGTCGCCTCCGAGGCGTAGATCGGGATCTTGTGCTTCTTGTTGTACCTGGCGGCCACGCCGACGTGGTCGGCGTGCGCGTGCGTGATGACGATCGCGTCGGGCAGCAGCCTGCCGTCCGCGCCGCCCGCGGCCGCCGCCGAGAGGCACTGCTCGAGCACCCGCGGCCCGACGCCCGCGTCCACGAGGACCCGCGTGCCGCGGGAAGCGAACAGCGTGGCGTTGCCTCCGCTCCCGCTCGCGATGATGGTGATCTTCATACCGGGCTCCGGGGACCGGGCGACAGGCGGCTCTGTGACCCGTAGCGCAGGCGAGGGCTCGGCTGCAAGCGCGCTGAGCTGCGCGAAGCGCTCGCGACGGCGCTCGAACGACGCTACAGAGATCTCACTTCGTGGCGCCCTCCCCTCGCCCCGCTTCTGCCTCTTCCCCCGACACCGACGCGGAGGTGCCGCTCGCCGCGCCGCGCGCCCCCGGCGAGAACGGCGCGCCGCTCGCCCCCGGCGAGAACGACGGCGCGCCGCGAGGCGCGCGCGGCAAGCGGCGCCGCCGCGCCCTGATCGCGGCGCTCGTGGTCGTCGCCGTCGTCGCGGCCGCCGTCGCCGCGCTCGTCGTGCTCGGTCCCCCCGCGCTCCGCCGGCGCATCATCGCCGAGGCCCGCGCGCGCGGCGTCGCGCTCGATCCCGGGAAGATCGACGTCGATCTCCGCTCGATCCGCCTGCGCGACGGCCGCTTCTCTCTCCTCGGGGTGCGCGGGCTCTCGGGCACGGTCTCGCGCACCACCATCGAGCTGCGCGGGCTCTCGCCCGCGCGGATCGCGACGGAAGGCGTCGAGCTCACCCTCGTGGGGATCGACGCCCTGGAGGATCTGCCGGCGTGGGTCGCGCAGTACGGCCCGCGCGCGGCGGCGCTGCCGCTCACCACGGGCCGCGTCCGCCTGGGTCTCCGGGATCACGGAGGTGGACCGGAGGTGCTCGCGCTGGCCGACGGCGCCCTCGAGCGGCGCGCGGCCGCCCCGGTCGAGGGCGCCGCCGCGCCGCCCGGCGCGCCGCGGCCGGAGATCGGCGTCCTGAAGCAGGCTCGCGTGCTCGTCGCCGGCAAGGAGATCGCGCGCACCGACATCGCCTGGTCCATCGGCGCAGCGTCGATCTCCCTGGGCCTCGGCGGCGAGGACCTCGTCTCCGCGCCGCTCAGGGCCGAGCTCCGGCCGCGCCCCTCGCCGAGCGCCACGATCGAGCTCGCGCCGACGCCGCTCTCCGCCGTGGGCGCGCTCCTCGGCGTCGACGTCGGCGCCTCGACGATGGTCGTCGCCGGAACGCTCGAGCTGCGGCTCGCGGATGGGGCGGACAGGACCGCCCTGTCCAAGGCGCCGCTCGAAGGGCCGATCGCGCTCACGGTGAAGGGCTTCACCCTGCCCCACCCCAAGGAGCTCGACGGGCTCCTCTTCGGCAACACCACGACCGTCAAGGCGGACGCGCGCCTCTCTGCGGACCGCCAGCGCGTCGCGCTGAGCGGCGTGGAGGTCGCCGCCGGCGCGCTGACGCTCAAAGGAACGGGCACCGTCGAGCGCAACGGCGCGGACGCCGCGATCGCGATGGATCTATCTGGATCCATCCCATGCTCGCTCCTGGCTGGCTCTGCCGCGATGTCGCACCTGACCGGCGCCGTGGGGCTGCTCGCGCGCGACCTGGTGAGCCGCACGCTCGCGGGCTCGGTGGCGGTCCAGGTCCGCGTCGACGCGCGCGCGAGCCGGCTGACCGCCGCCCGTGTCACGCCGAGCGCGATCCTCCGATGTAAACTCCGCTTCTAGCGGATCGCTCGGCCGCGCCGGGTCCCGCGACCCGGAACCGAGGACCCGAATCCCGGGAGAAGAGCGCTGGCATCTCACCAACGAAGCGAACAGGCCATGGAATTTTCCCATCCTGGCGTTCAAGGTGCCCCGTCGTGGCTCGACGGTTGATATGCTTTTTCCCGGCGCTTTCGCTTCCGAGCACCCCTGTCGCGCGTTGCCGCCCTTTGCGGGTGGACTCCGTCCGAGCGCCGCGAGGATCGATGAGGGAGGATGGCGGAGGACGCATGTCGAGGACGATCTGACGCGATGAACCACGGCGCGGAGCACGGGAAGCGCGGCGCACGCTCGACGCGCGACGGCCGCGCTGACACGTTGTTCGACGAGGAGCCCGCGATGCGCTCTGGAGCTCTCCCCCTCGCCGCTCGGCTCACCTCGCTGCTGGGGCTCGTGGCGATCTTCAGCGCTGCCTGCGACGGCGGTCTCGGCGCCGGCATGGACGACGCCCTGGGCGGCGGGGGCGCGACGGCGGCGTCCTCGTCGTCCTCGTCGTCCTCGTTGGTCTCCGTGACATCGGGCGGAGGCAGCGGCGCGGGAGACGGCGGGGGCGCGGGAGACGGCGGCTTCGGGGGAGGCAGCGGCGGAACCGACGAGCAGGACTTCCCCCTCGACACGACGCCCCCGGCGCCCTGCCCGCCCGACATGGCGGAGGTCGAGGGATACTGCATCGATCGCTTCGAGGCGCCGAACGTGGAAGGCGCCCTGCCGCTCGTCATGGAGAGCGCCGTCTCGGCGCGCGCCTGGTGCGAGGAGCGCGGAAAGCGCCTCTGCACCGAGGACGAGTGGGACACGGCGTGCCAGGGCCCCGAGGCGTTCGTCTATCCGTACGGGAACACCCACGAAGCGGAGCGCTGCAACGACAACAAGACGTGGAGAGCGCCCGACGAGGGCGCGCTCGGCTCCTGGCCTTCCAGCGAGGCGCTGGCCGAGGTCCAGGCGCTGTACCAGGCCGAGCCGAGCGGCGCGCGACCCGGGTGCGCGAGCGCGTTCGGCGTCCACGACATGGCGGGGAACGTCGAGGAGTGGGTGGTGCGCACCCGATACCACGTCAACGAGTATCCTCACGTCCTCAAGGGCTGTTACTGGTCCGGCTGCTTCGGCGGCGCGAAGCCGCGGTGCGGCTCCACGAACCCGGCGCACGGGGACGGGTTCCGCTACTACGAGACCGGCTTCCGGTGCTGCCGTGACGTCGAGTGAGCGAGCCGGCGGCGACGATCCGGCCCACACGGGCGCGGCTCGATCCGGCCCACACGGGCGCGGCTCGATCCGGCCCACACGGGCGCGGCTCGAGGCGCGGCGCGCAGCGGGCGTTCGGCGCGACCGCAGGCGGCGCGGAGGACGGACGCGATCCCGCGCCGAGGCCTCGCGACAGGCGCCCTGAACGAAGCGCTTCCCCTCGGTTCGGCCGCACGCTAGGGCACCGTGAACGGTGCTGACCTTACCGAGAGAGCCTCGCCCCAGCCTCGACCTCGTGAAGGACGCGATCGCGGCGTTCGCGCTCAAGGGCCGCGGGCGCGCCCGCCCGGACGATCTCGACGCGCGCGACCCGGCGTTCATCGCCCGGGTGCTCCCGCTGCTCGGCTTCCTCTACGACGACTACTTCCGCTGCGAGACCGAGCTCGAAGAGCAGCTGCCCGACGGCCCCTTCCTCGCCGTGAGCAACCACAACGCGATGACGGGAATGCCCGATATGTACTGCCACATGACGGCGTTCTGGCGCCTTTATGGGCCCTCGCGGCTCTCCTACGGGCTGATGCACGATCTCCCGTTCAACGTCCCGAAGGCCGGCGCCTGGCTCAACGCCTGCGGCGCCATCGCCGCGAGCCCGGAGAACGGGCGGCGAGCGCTCGCCCGCGGCGCGGCGGTCCTGGTCTTCCCCGGCGGCGATCTCGACGCGTGCAAGCCCACCTCGGCGCAGTACACGATCCGCTTCGGCCGGCGCCGCGGCTTCGTCCGGCTCGCCATCCGCGAGGGCGTGCCGATCGTGCCGATCGTGAGCGTGGGGGCGCACCAGTCCCTCTACATCGCCACGGATGGGAGCAGGCTGGCCAGGTGGCTCCGCCTGCCCGAGCTCGCGCGCTCGAACGTCGCGCCGCTCGGCCTCGCCTTGCCGTGGGGGCTCATCGCCGGCATCCCGATCCCCCATGTGCCCCTGCCGGTGAAGATCCACACGAGGGTGCTCCGCCCGCTGCACCTCGGGCTCCCGAGAGAGGCCGCGAGCGACCCGGACGAGGTCGAGCGCGCATTCGCGCGGATCGTCGGGCGCATGGAGGCCGGGCTGGACGAGCTCCGCGCGGCGGGCAGGCACGGTCTCTTCCCACGTGGTTGATGGGCCGCGTGGTTGACGGGCCGCGTGGTTGACGGGCCGCGTGGTTGATGGGCCGCTTGGTTGACGGGCGAACCGCAGGAGAATGGCGGCGCCGTGGCGTGCGGTGGCGTCCGGAGAGCGCCCATGGCCCGAGCGGGCGGCGCGCGGCGCTCCAAAACCAGCGGGCGCGCGACAAAGGGCGCTGGGCCTCGCGCGGCGCTCGGAAAACCGAGTCCGTTCATGTAGGCTTGAACGCCAGCCGTGACCCCCGACCGCACCGCGCAGCTCCTCGCACCGCTGGCCCAGCCGGGAGAGCTCATCGCAGCCAAGTACCGCGTCGAGCGGGTCGTGGCCATCGGCGGAATGGGCGTCGTGCTGGCGGCGCGCAACGAGGATCTCGACCAGAAGGTCGCCATCAAGATCCTGCGCCAGGACGCCCTCGCGAACCAGGAGGCCGTCACGCGCTTCCTGCGGGAGGCGCGGACGGCGGCGCGCCTGTCGGGCGAGCACGTCGCGCGCGTGTTCGACGTCGGCACGACCGAGACCGGCGTGCCCTTCATGGTGATGGAGTTCTTGACCGGGCTCGATCTCCAGCAGGTCATCGATACCCACGGTCCGCTGTCGATCCAGGACGCTGTCGATTACGTGCTGCAGGCGCTCGAGGCCGTGGCCGAGGCGCACGCGGCCGGCGTCGTCCACCGGGACATCAAGCCTTCGAATCTGTTCCTCGCCGAACACGCGGACGGCACACGGCACATCAAGGTCCTCGATTTCGGCATCTCGAAGGGGCAAGGCCTCGACTCGCCCGCGGAGCCGGGGCTCACGTCGACGAAGCAGGTGATGGGCTCGCCCGGGTACATGTCGCCCGAGCAGATGATGGCGCCGAGGACCGTCGACGGGCGCGCCGACGTCTGGTCGTTCGGTGTGCTGCTCTACACGCTGGTGACGGGCGAGCCGCCATTCCAGGGCGAGACGGTCGCCGCGGTGATGGCGAACATCCTGCACCAGCCGGTGCCGCGGCTCCGCGACAAGCGCAGCGACGCGCCGGCCACGCTGGAGCGGATCGTCTCGCGCTGCCTGGAGCGCGACGTGAGCGAGCGGTACGCCAACGTCGGCAAGCTCGCGCAGGCCCTCGAGCCGCTCGGGTCGAGCTTCGCGAAGCTCTCGACCTCGCGCATCCAGAGCGCGATCGGCGCGGCGTCGCCGGCCGGACAGACGTTGCTCAACTCGAGGGCGGCCGAGGACAGCGACAGGCTGTCCGGCGCGTCATGGTCGCACACGAGCAACCGGCGCCGCTCGCGGCGCAGGCTGCTCGTCGCCGCCGGCGTGGCCGCGTTGCTGACCAGCGCGGCCGGGGCGGGCGTGTGGCTGGTCGCGAGCGTGCGCGTGGCGCCGCAGGCGCCGAGCGCCGCCGTGCCACGCCAGCCCGAGCGCGCCGCGGTCGACGCGCTCGGGCCCGAGCCCCCCGCTGCAGCGCCGGGCGCTCCGGCCGCGACCGCCAGCGCAACGACCGAGGCGTCGAGCCCGGCGGCGCCGGTTTCTGCGCCGAGCGCGGCTCCCACGGGCAGCGCTGCAGCCGACGCGCGCCCGAAGGCGACCGCCTCCGGCGCGCCGCTCAAGCCGGGCCGCCCGCCGAGACCGCCGAGGTCGACCAGCGAGGACGAGATGCTGAGGAGCCGCCATTGAGATCGTTACGAGCGCGACACGCGGGCGCATGGCTCGCGCTGCTCTGTGGGACCAGCCTGACCTCACCGCTCCTGGCGCAGCCGACCGCGGCGGACAAGGCGCTGGCCGAGGGGCTGTTCCAGGACGGCAAGAAGCTCATGGACGAGGGCAAGCTCCAGGAGGCCTGCCCGAAGCTCGCGGAGAGCCAGCGCGTGGATCCCACGGTCGGGACGCTGCTGAACCTGGCGGTCTGCCACGAGAAAGAGGGCAAGACGGCCAGCGCATGGGCCGAGTTCACGGAGGCGTCCTCGCTCGCCGCGAGCGCCGGGCAGCAGGATCGCGCCCAGTTCGCGGCCAAGCGCGCGTCCGAGCTGGAGGCCAGGCTGACGCGCCTCGTCCTGGACGCGGCGCAGGCGACGCAGGCGGCTCCTGCGATGACGATCACGCTGAACGGCAAGGAGCTGAGCGCCACCGCGGCCACGGGCTCGGGCATCCCCGTGGATCCGGGCACGGCGGCGATCGAGGCCAAGGCGCCGGGCAAGCAGCCCTGGTCGCAGCGGGTGACGCTCGACGCCGGGCCCAGCACGACGCGGGTGACCATCCCGCCGCTCGCGGACGTCGCCGTTCAGGAGGCGAAGGCGGCTCCCCCTGCCCCGCCGCGCCCGCCGTCTGCCCGCCCGGCGGCCGCGAAGCCCGAGGCGACCGGCAACCCGATGCGCGCGCTCGGCTTCGTCGCTGGCGGCGTCGGGATCGCCGGGATCGGCGTGGGGGCGGTGTTCGGGGTGCTGACGATGCAGAAAGCGGGGGACGTCGAGGAGGGGTGCAGCGGCAGCTTCCGCTGCAGCCACGCGGACGTCGAGGCGAACGAGAGCGCCCGGACGACCGCGATGGTCTCGAACATCGCGGTCGGCGCCGGGCTGGTGTGCCTCGGGGCCGGCGTCGCGATGGTGCTGATGTCCCCGCGTTCGCCGGAGCAGGCTGCCACGGTCGAGCGCGTGTGGGTCGCGCCCAGCGTCGCTTCGGACGGGGGGCGCTTGGTGCTCGGAGGCCATTGGTGATGCGAAGCTCGAAGTGCTCTGCCGTGACGCTGGCGCTCGCCGCGCTCGCGCCGGGCCTCAACGGCTGCGCCGAGATCGCGGGGCTCGAGGATCGCCAGGTGATCCAGCTGATGACGATCGCCGAAAACCAGGCGGACCCTCGCGCCATCGCACTCGACGAGGAGGCGATCTACTGGATCAACAAGGGGAGTGACGGGAGTCAGGGGAGCTTCACGGGCGGCGCGCTCCGGAGGCAGATCAAGGACGACTGGGCGGTCATCGATCTGCTCGAGCCTTCCAACGAGGTGCCCGACGCGATCGCGCTGGACGCGACTCACGTCTACTGGTCGAGCACCGACGCCGCCTTCAAAGGCGAATGCGACCCCGACGAGGGGGACACCCGAGACAAGCTGCTGAAGCTACCGAAAGCAGCGCCGATCCCCGCCGCTGGCGGGGAGATCCTGTGGGGTAGCTGCGGCGCCGCAAGCGCGATCGCGCTGAGCGCCGACAACGCCTACAGCGCTCGGCCGAACGCCAACCGCATCACCTCGGTGTCCAAGCAGGGCGGCAGTCGAACGAACCTGACGGAGGGCGGCGAGCCGGCGTACGTCGTGATCGACGGCCCCCTCGTCTACTGGACCGATCCCAAGAACAAGACGCTCTCGGTCATCGACATCAGCGGTGACGCCCCCAAGAAGGAGCTCTTCTCGGAGCTCGAACCGCCGGGGCTGCTCGTGCTGGATGAGGCCAACCTCTACTGGCTCCACGGCAACAACGTCATGCGGTATCCGCGGAGCGGAGCGGGTGGAGACGCCGCAGTGCTCCTCCTCGACGAAGATCTGCCGAGCCCTCCCGCCGGGATCGCGACGTATGGGGACTACCTTTACATCACCGCCAAGGAGGCGAAGAGCGTCTACCGGCTCCGCAAGGACGGCGCCGGCGGTCCGCAGGAGATCGCGGCGAATCAAGAGGGCCCGACGGGCATCGCCGCGGACGCGACGGGCGTCTACTGGACGAACTCCGGGTCGGGGCAGATCGTCCGCTTCAACGACGAGTGACGCGCAGCCTCCAGCCTGGCGGCCGCCTTGCGCGGACCGCTGGGCCCTCCTGGGCTCAATCGATCTGCAGGTGGTAGTGGGGCGGCCGCGACTCCTCGAGCGCGAACACGCCCCCGACCTCGTCGACGCCCTCGAGGAAGGCGCGCTTCTCCGCGGGTGTCATGTCCCGGTTCCGGATGTCGACGGCGCCCTCCCGGAGGTGCGCCGAGATGAACACGCCGCGATCGATCTGGGCGCGGATCACCCGCTCGAGGGCCGCGATCATGGCCTCCGGCGGGTGCTCGGCCGAGCGCCCCTCCTCGTAGGCGCTCTTGATCTCGCGCGCCGCCGTCTTGTCCTTGTAGAGGCCGAGGACATCGGCGCCGTGCCGGAAGAGCTCGTGCATCGCCTCGGCCTGCCGCGCGGGATCCCGCGTGCCGCTCGTGACCACGAGCTCCTTTCCGGTTCGCCGGAAGTAGGCGGACGCGATCTCCGCGACCTTCTGCTCCACGGCGGGCGGGAGCTCGACGCCAGGCAGGACCACGTAGCGGAGCTCCTCGTCGGCCTCCGCCGGCCTCGCGCCGGGCGCCGGAGCGCGCGCGGGCGGCTCGGCGTCCGGAGGCTCGACCTCGTCGCTCTCCTGGACTTGCAGCGACAGCGCCCGGGCCGCGGGACCGTCGGGGACCCAGAAGCCGAACCACCCTACCCGCGCGCCGAGGGCGGTGGCGGTCGCAGGCGGGCGCGGCGTCCCGACAGGCTCGGGCGCCGGCGCGGCCCGGGAGACGCAGCCTCCCGCGGCGAGCGCGAGGGCGATGAGGGCGGCGCGGCGAGCGCCCTGGAGAGCGGAGGAGCGCGAGCACAACATGCGAGTCACGAGCGCCTCCTACTTCGTGATCGTGAACGAGGCGCGCGCGAGCTCCTTGCCCGCCGCGTCGCTGACCGTCACCGACCAGAGCCCCGCCGCGCGCGCCTTCCGCGTGGCAGCCCACGTACGGAAGCGCCGCTGCGCGCCGACCGCGAGGGGGATGCGCAGCGGCGGGCCGCCATCGGGCGGCGTGAAGGCGACGCTGATCTCCGAGGTGGCCTGGTCCTTGTTCGAGAGCTCGACGAAGGCGTAGAGGCGGTCGATCTCCGCGCTCGCGAACGAGGTCGCCGGCTCGATCGGCTCGCGGCCGGCGATGCCCTTCGAGACGACGAGCCGCGTCACCTGGAGCTCGGGCGCCCGGGCGGCGCCCTCTCCCACGCCGCCCTGCGCCGCGCCCGCGGCGGTGCGCGCCTCCTGAGCCGACCCCGACCTGCGGCGACGCTCCCGCGCCGGGCCGCGGGCGGGCGACGCGTCCGCCGCGCCGAGGCGGTCTGCGTCGCTGCGGCCCTCCTCCGCGGCAGCGCCGCTCGCGGCGGCCCGGAGCGGCCCCGCCGCGGATCGCGCCTCGCCCGCCGCGGCCGCGCTCGCCTGCCCCTCGGCCCCGCCGCCCGGCCTCCCCTCCGCCGCGCGGCTCAGCGCGGGAAGGTCTTCGCGGGAGATCCGCGCGATCGCCTCGCTCGGATCGCTGCAACCGAGCCCCGCCCCGCCGAGAACGGCGGCGACGAGCGCCAGGACCATGGTTTTCCGTGTCGTTCCCCGGGTGTCCACACCGACGAGGTGCCACGATTCAGCGGAGGGGGCGAAAAAACGGCAACCCGACCGCCATCGACCCCGGCGGCTCGCGCCGGACCCACGAGCGATCGTCGCCGCACGCTGGACGCGGGGTCCGGGACGCAGCCATCCCGAGGCTCCGAGATCGCGTCATGGAATCCCTGATGTGTGGCAGCACCGCGTCGCGATGTGCCGGCGCTCCGGTGGGAGCGCACGTCCGCAAGGCGCCTCGCGGCGCTCCGGGTCAGTGCTTCGGACGGGACCGGCGCGGACCGTTGGTCGACTCGCCCTCTGGCGTCGTAGCGAAGCTGGTGATCGCGCTGTCTTCGATCATCAGGATGAGCAGGCCCCCGCTCGCGCCTCGTGCCGTCCTCGCCCGGGATCCCTGGCTTGTCTCCCGCGACGGGTGGTCCGAGCTCTCCGCTGCGATCCGCTTCATCTCCAACTCCTTCAAGACTTCAGTCCTGCTGTTCACGCCCCGGCCGGCTGGCCTGCGTGGACTTCCGTGCACCGCGTCTGGGGCGAAAACTGAACCGGGCGCGAGAACGCCAATGTTCGCAGAATAGTCACGGATCCGACCGAAAATCACCTGGAAAGCGCCGCGCCCGGTGAGTTCGCTCCGGCAGAGGCTCAGGTGTCGCTCATGTGTCGCTCATGCGTCGCTCATGCGCATATTTCCGTTTCAGCTGGGAACCATCTGGATTTCATCGGGATTTCCGCGGGAGGTCGCGCGGCAGCGCGACAGGGATTCAGCGGCGGCCGAAGCCGGAGAGCTGGCGGGTTGCGGCCACCACCTCGTCGCAATCGATACAGCGCATGAGCCCGTCGACCAGTTCCATGCTACCGAGGCTGCCGCACTCCGGGCAGCGGTTGGCGAGCTGGTGCTTGCTCTCCTCGCAGAGCCGGCTCTGCTCTGCCTCGGCCTCCGCCTCGACACGGAAGATCTCGGCCGGCGTGCGCGCCTCTCGCTTTCGGTCGTCCATGGCGCGCAACGTATCATGTGCTCGGCGCGCGCTGCGAGCGCCGCGCTCGCAGCCGCTCGGCCTCTCGCTCGCTCACCGCGCGGACTCGATCATGCTCCGGAACGCCGACCGCGCCGACTGCACGGTCTCGTCGGGCCCGACGATCCTGAAGAACCAGTTTCCGCGATCCGGCGTCCTCACCGCCGCGCCGACGAGCCGGTAGTTGTCCTTCACCATCTCCACGGGCGATCGCTTGCGGGCGCCGGACTGCGGCCCGAGCGCGATCTTGTAGGTGCCGGCCACCTCGACCAGCTCGACCGGCATGCCGCGCACCTCGAACGACGCGCGCCTGGCCTTCGCCCCGACGTCGCCGTCGAACTGGGCGAACCACTCGTCGAAGCGCGCGTCGACGTCTCCCTTGCTCCCCGGACCGAACGAGAGGACCTGCACCTCGGCGTCCTCCTTGTCGTTCGCCGCCCTCGGCACCTTGTAGAGGGCCTTGCGCGGGCCGGCGCGCGGCACGTCGAGCGCAGCCCAGCTCCCCGGAACGTCCCACTCGAGCCGCGCGGCCGATGGCGCGCTGGAGACGGCCGGCGGCGGCTCCGGCTCCGCCGGGGTCCTCGAGCAGGCCGAGACCGCGAGCGCCATCACCGCCGCTCGAGCGAACGACACCCGGCGTGGGAGCATGGGGGCGCTTCTACCACCGCGCCCTCCACCGAGGCGCAGGATTTCGATACCCCGCGCGGCAGGGAACCGCGATCCTCTCCTCGTGCGACGAGCCGCCCGAGCGGGGGGACGTCGCGCGCGCTGGAGGGGCCCGGCCGCGATCCGGGCGCGGGCTCGGGTGTAAGCCATCGGCCCTGCTCGCACGTAGAAGAGACGCTCCGGCCAGGGAGAGGGAGAGGAGACGGCGCGCATGGATCAGATCGGCGAGTACCTCGTTCGACGCCTCGTCGGCGAGGGCGGGATGGGCAAGGTCTACGAGGGCGAGGAGCGCCTGTCGCGCCGGCGCGTCGCGCTGAAGGTGCTCCGCCCCGAGCTCGCCCGGAGCGAGCAGGGACGCCGGCTCTTCCTGAACGAGATGCAGATCCTCGCGCACCTCGAGCACCCGAACATCGTCCGGAGCCTCGCCAGCATCGAGGCCTCCGGCGAGCTCGTGATGGTGCTCGAGTACCTGGACGGCCAGACGCTGCGCTCCGTCCTTGGCGCCGCGGGCCGCCTCCCCTGGCCGGAAGCGGTGCGGATCACGGCCAGCGTGGCGAGCGCCCTCGCGGCGGCCCACGGGCAGCAGCCGCCCGTGATCCACCGCGATCTCAAGCCCGAGAACATCATGGTGCAGCGGGATGGCGGCGTGAAGGTGATGGACTTCGGCATCGCCAAGGTCGTGGAGGCGATGAACCAGACCAACACGCAGAGCGTCGGCACCCTGCAGTACATGAGCCCGGAGCAGATCGACGCGCGATCCATCGATCACCGCTCGGATCTCTACTGCCTGGGGCTCATCCTGTACGAGGCGCTCGCCGGCAGCCCGCCGTTCCAGTCGGCGTCGCCGCGGGAGCTGCTCAACCTGCAATGCACGGCAGAGCCGCCGCCGCTCGGCGACGACGTGCGGAGCGGGCTGCCCCGCGGCGTCGAGCAGCTGCTCTTCCAGCTGCTCGAGAAGGCGCCCGAGGATCGGCCGTACCTCGCTCAGGACATCGTGGATCGGCTGGAGCCGTTCCAGACCGCGGTGAGCGCGCCGCTCCGCGCCGGAGACCGCGACCGCGCGAGCGCGCCGGGCGCCGCGCGCGTCGCCGGCGGAGCGGACGCGCCTCGCGCCGACACGATCGCGCTCGTCGAGCAGATCGACCGGCCGCGCGACGTCCCGACCCGGCTCGCGATCGCGATCATCGCGACGCTGTCGGCGCTCGCGGGCCTCGGGACCTGCGCGCTGCGCTCGACGAACGGCGCGCCGGAGCCGCCCGCCAGCACCGCGACGCCGGCCGCCGCGGAGGGGGCGCGGTGAGGCGAGCGTCGCCGGAGCAGGCAGGCTACACGGAAGGCGCGCCCCTCCCGGCCGTGGGCGGCGCCGCGCGGTGGCGCTGCGGCGCGGGCGCAGGAGAAGAGCTGTGGCGGCTCGGCGCGGCGGACCAGGACGCGCCGGCAGGGCCCGAGCCCCAGGCCGTCGCGGCGCGCCTCCTGTCGCTCGGGAGCGCCGGCGTCGGCGGCTTCATCGACGGCGGCGTCGCCTCGCCGGCCGAGGGCGAGCGCGCCGCCGCGGCGGGCCCGGACGGCGCGCGCGTCTGGCTCGCGCGGCGGCTCGCGGGCGCGCCCCTCTCGGACTGGATGCGCGCGCGGCGCGGGCCCGTCCCCTTCCAGGAGGCGCTCGGGCTCGCCATCCAGGTCGCCCGCGCGCTCGCCGCGTGCGAGCGCGCCAGCCTGTTCCCGGGTCCGCTCTCGCCCGACGCGGTCCTCGTGGACGACGCGGGCCGCGTGACGCTGCCCGCGAGCGCGCTCGTCGCCGCCCTCGTCGGCGCGTCGGCGAGCCGCGGCGCCGCCACGGCGCCCCGCGCCGAGGGCGCGCGGGTGTCCTCGGAGATCCCGCCGCTCTGGACGCCGCCCGCGCAGGCCGACGGCGCCATCTGGGACAGCGCCGCGAACCGGTACGCGCTCGGGCTCGTGCTCTACCGCCTGCTCGCGGGAGAGCACCCGTTCGCGGGCGCTGGCCTGCGGCACGCGCTCGGCGAGGCCGCTCGCGCGGAGCCGCCGCCGTTCATCGAGGGCGTCGCGGCCTCGCTCCCCGCGGGCCTGCAGGGCTACGCGCTGCGGCTGCTCCATCCGGACCCGTCGGAGCGGCCGCCGCGCGCCGAGGAGATCGCCGATGCCCTGAGCGGGTTCCTCGACGAGCGCCCCCCGGCGCTTCCGGTGCACGCCGCCCGGACCTCCCGTCGCGCTGGCGCGGCCACCTCGGCGAGGACCGGCCCCGCGCCGCGCGCGCGCCCGGGCGACGCGAGCGGCGCGGGCGACGCGGGCGACGCGGGCGACGCGGGCGATCGCCGCCCGCCGCGCGGCCCCGCCGGCGCCGCGGCGCGGCTGTGGCGGATCGCGCCGCTCGGCGCCGGCGCGCTGATCGCGTCGGCCGCGCTCGCGCTCTCGCGGGGTGAGCCCGGTCCAGCGGCGCCACGCGCGGTCGCCGTCGCGCCGGTCGCGCCGCTCGCGCAGGCGCGGACGGCGGCGGAGGACTGCGCCGCGTGCCACGGCCGCCAGGCCGCGGAGTGGCGCCGCTCGGTGATGGCGCACTCGGTGAAGAGCCCGCTCTTCAACGCGCTGGAGAGCCTCATCGAGGAGCAGGTCGGGCGCACCGCCGACTGCCCGAACGGCGCGGGCATCCTGCGCAAGGCCGATCCCGCGCGCGCCTGCCGCGACGAGCGGAGCGGCGTCGCCGTCACCGGCTCGGGCGGCGAGCACTGGTGCGTGAACTGCCACAGCCCGGCGGAGAACCTCGACGCCGCCATGCCCGCGTGGGACGGCCGCGCCGGCGGCGATCCCCGCACGCGCCTCCCCGTGCGCGACCTGCTCACCCGGCGCGGCCTGGAGGGGATCTCCTGCGGCTTCTGCCATCAGGTGCACGGCCCGGTCGGCCCGCGCGGGCGCGCCGGGTACCAGTACCAGGGCAACCCCACGTGGACGTCCTTCGTGACGGGCGCAGTCTTCCCTGCGCGTCCCGAGGACGGCCGCGGCCTGTTCGGGATCGCGAACAGCGGCTACGACCTCCGTCCCGAGGAGCTGCTGCTCCCCTCGGGTCAGGGCGCGGCCGCGCGCGCCGGGCTCCCGCCGGCGGGATCGGCGGGCGCGGTCGAGCCCGTGGTGCACGGTCGCCCGTCGGCGAGCGCGAGGGCGTACCTGCGCTCCAGCGAGTTCTGCGGGGCTTGCCACGACGTGCGCCTCTTCGGCAGCGACGCCCTCGCCGCGGCGCGGGGCGAGCACTTCAAGCGGCTGCGCAACGCCTACACCGAGTGGTCGGACTGGGCGAGGTCCGAGGAGCGCGCGGGCCGCCCGGCGGCGACCTGCCAGGACTGCCACATGAGCACCTATCCGGGCGTCTGCGAGGCGGCCCCGGCGGCGGGCGCAGCGCAGGCGTCGCCGGGAGATCCCGAGTGCCCGCCCGGCACGCGCTTCGCCCCGCGGAGGCCGGGCGCGCGCCCGCGCGGCCGGATCGCGGATCACTCCACCGCTCCGGCGGACGTCGCGACCCATTACTTCTCCGGCGTGGATGTGCCGCTGTCGGACGAGTTCCCCGACGCGCTCATCGATGAGCCGTCGCTCGACGTGCACGGCATTCCGGCGGGCGCGCGCCGCCGCCGCGATCTCTTGCTCCGGCACACGTTCCGCTTCGAGCTCGGCGCCGCGCGCCGCGCCGGCGCGGCCGGGGATCGCGTCGAGATCCCGATCGAGATCGAGAACACCGGCGCCGGGCACAAGGTGCCGGCCGGCTTCAGCCAGGAGCGCGAGTTCTGGGTTCACCTCGTGGTGAGGGATGGAGAGGGGCGTGTGGTCTACGAGGTCGGCCGGATCGACCGCGCCGACGAGGATCTGAGAGACAAGGTGTTCAACCGGGTGACCACCGATCCAGACGCGAACAGCCCCTTCGCGCCGGCGGGCGCTCGAGGCGGGCTGTTCGGCGCGGACGTGCGCGACGGGCCTGATATCCCCCTCTGGACCCCACCCCCGCGGCTCGGCGGCACCTCGTTCCGGGGGCGGGGGCTCATCAACTTTCAGAACGGCTTTCTGCGCTGTGTCCGATGCATCGGCGTCGTGGCCGCAGACGGCACCTGCCAGGCCGGGCCCGGCCAGGGGCTGCACCACGCCGATCGGTTCACGGACGGCGAGTACGACCTGGACACCGGCGCTTGCGGCTCGAACCTGTCGGGGCAGAACGCCTTTCTAGAGACCTATTTTCCTGTCGGCGCGCTGGACGCGAGCCGTGGCGTCGTGAAAGGGCCGGACGCGATCATCGATACGCGCTCCGTGCCGCCCGGCGTGCCGATCCGGTACACCTACGATCTCCGCACGGGCCAGCGGCGCGGCCCGCTCCGGGCCGAGGCGAGGCTGCTCTTCCGGGCGTTTCCCCCGTTCCTGATCCGTGCCTTCGCCGCGTACGAGCGGGAGCAGGCGCGGCGCGGCCTGCGGCCGAGCGGCCCGCTGGTCACCGACGCGATGCTCGAACGCCTCGAGATCGTCGAGCTCGCGCGGGCCGATGTCGAGATCCCCTGAACCGAGGTCGCCGAGATGGAGCAACGGACGCAACGGACGCAACGGACGCCAACGACGCGACGGACGAGGCAGGGACCTCGACGCGCCGGCCGACAAAAAGGGACGAGCCCCTACCCCGGCCTGCGGGGTAAGGGCTTCGCTGGTCAGGCGCTGACGAGCTCAGCGCGCCGTGGTCATGAAGCGTGTCGCCGTCGATCAGGGAGGGGGCGGGGGCGGCTCGGTCGGGAGCGGATCGGGCAGCTTGGCCAGCCTGCCGATCCGGTAGGGGCGCGTGGTGGGGGAGTAGTAGCTACTCTGCGACGACGTGACGCTCCACGTGAAGCCGAGCAGGACGCCCGAGAACGAGTCGGCGTACACACGCACGTAGCCCGTCCCGGCGCCCGGCGTCATGTAGCCGCCGGTGCACGGCCCGCTCCACCGGCTATCCTTGTACTTGCCCTCGGAGCACCCGTGCGACGAGCTGGTCGAGTCCGCGATCGGCACCGCGAACTGCTCCGTCCTCGAGTAGCGGGGGTTGATCTGCGGGGTAATCTTCTCCGGCGCGCCGGTGACGATCATCGTGTGGCCGGCGAAGGTGCCCGTGGCGCCGATGGTGAAGACATCACCCTTCTGGATGTCGGCCGCACGTTCGACAAGACGGAAGTACGTCTCGAACCCGGAAGGGTTCGCGCCGACCTTCGGGCTCATGTCGACGAGATCGAAATAATAATCGGACGTCGGGCTGTTCTTGCCCCACATCGAATACATGTCCAGGCTGGAGTACCCCATCGCCTTCTGCAGCGACAGCGTGAAGAAGCACGCGGCCTTGGTCATGCCGGTCCACGCCTTCGACTGGTCAGGGTCGTCCCAGTTCATGAAGCACTCGGGTTCAGTGCCCCACTCGTTGCTTTCGGCGTTCTCGATGAACTCGAGCGCCCAGTCCTCTGCCCCCTTCGCGCTCGCGGAAGCCGAAGCAAGCGTGATGAAAGACGCGGCAGCCAGGGAAGCAACAGCCAAACTCGTCGTGCGCCTACTCATACTTCTACCTCGTTGATTTCGAATGACATTGCATGTGCACTCTAGAACAGATGCTAGTCATTTCATGCCGAACCATCAAACGAACCCTGGCGCCGAAGATGCCGAGTCTAGCAGGATGGATATTCACTGTAATCGGCCTGGGTGTCAAGGCATTTTCGGGACGCTCGTCCTTTTTCTGCACCTTCTTGAACGTGAAGTAAGACCATGTCGTCCCTTACGACAGCGGATGCGCGACGGTGTGGAGCGACGGTATCCGACGCCATGACACGGCGGCCTCGTCTGCTCCGCGTCCGCGTCCACGTCCGCGTCCACGTCCGCGTTCTTCGCGCCGGTTCTGCTCCTTACGCTCCTTGCGTCCCTTGCCCCGCTCCTGTCGACCTCGCTCCGGAGGGCGGCTCGGGCCGTGCTCGCGCGGCGAGGGCGGGTCGGGAGGAGCGGCGGTCTGCGTCCTTCGACCAGGAGACCTGCTGATGCCCTCATCGGACCACACCCACGGCGGCGCGCGCGACGCAGGGTCTGACCGCCCCGAGGCGTGGCCGCCGGCGGTGTTCGACGCCCCCTTGCTGCGAGGGCTCGACGAGCGCGCCCGGCGTGAGATCGCCGGGGCGGGGCGGCTCCGCTCCCTCTCGCCGGACGAGGTCGCCTATCGCGCGGGCGACGCCGGCGACGCCTTCTTCGTGGTCGCGTCCGGGCGCGTCGCCCTGCGCGCGACGCGCCGCGGAGACGATCGCGATACCGAGGTGCGCACCGCCGCCACGGGCGACGTCGTCGGCGAGGAGGCGGTCGTGGGGATGTCGCGCAGGACCACCGCAGTCGCGCTCGCCCCCAGCGTGCTCGCCGAGATCCCGGTCCACCTGTTCCGGCGCGCCGCCGGTCGCTCCGGCAAGGCCGAGATCGCCGAGAGGCTCGAGCGCGCGCTGCGGAGGAGCGCGACACGCGACCTCCTCGGCACCCTCGCCTTCACGCGTGACCTGGACTCCGACGACGTCGAAATTCTACTTGACGCAGTGAGTCATCGGCGCTTCGAGCGCGGTCAGACCATTTATCGCACAGGCGATCCGGCCGCCGAGCTCTGGCTCATCGCCGAGGGGATGGTGCAAATTCAAACCGAGGATGGAGATCGGATTCATGTGCGCGCATACCTCACCCGAGGTGATTTCTTTGGAGACGTCGAGCTCGACGGCGGCCGCTGCCGGGCGGCGAGCGCCGTGGCCAGCGGCGCCACGGCGCTCCTGGCCGTACCGTCGAAGACGTTCGCCGCGCTCGCGCGGAAGCACCCTGATCTGATCCCCCGACTCCGGCGCATCACCGGCGAGCACCACGAAAGGCAGGAGGCGGTCATCGCCGGCCATGCGCGCAATCACACGGCGCACCTCTTCAGGGACCTCTATCGGCTTCAGGCCGCGCGGTCGCTCCTGGTCATCGATCTCGAGACGTGCGCGCGCTGCGGACACTGCGCGTGGTCGTGCGCCGACGTGCACGGGGTCTCACGGCTGGTGCGCCGCGGAGACAAGGTGCGCGCGCGGGTGGACGACGCGGAGCAGGCCGCGCAGAAGGAGGCGCCGCGCAGCCTGCTCTTGCCGAACTCCTGCCAGCACTGCGAGAGCCCCGCCTGCATGATCGAGTGCCCCACCGGCGCCATCGGCAAGGACACCGGGGGAGAGGTGTTCATCCGGGACGCGCTCTGCACCGGCTGCGGCGCCTGCGCGAAGGCGTGCCCGTGGGAGAACATCGCGATGGCGCCGCGCCCCGCGGCCGCGCCGCGCCCGGGAGGCGCGGGCTTCGCGGACATCGCCGTGAAGTGCGATCTCTGCCGCGATCACGACGGCCCCGCGTGCGTGAAGGCCTGCCCCACGGGCTCGATCTTCCGCGTCAACCCGGCGGAGGAGATCGCCGACGTGCGCGACCTGCTCGGCGGGGCGCGGCGCGAGCAGGAGCGCGCCTCCGCGCCACGGAGCGGCGCGGCGCTCGTCGCGGGCAGCGCGCTCGCGGCGGCCGGGCTCGGCGCGGCGGGGCTCTCGGCGCACGCGCGCGGCGGCGCGCGCCCGGGCGAGGGCGCCGCCTTCTCGGCGGGCGTCGCCGCCGCGGTCGGCATGGCGCTGCTGCTGCTCTACGCGGTCCCCAAGCGCGCGGGGCGATGGGCGTGGATGCGGCCCAGGCGGCGCGGCGACACGGCCGTGGAGGGCGGCGATGCCGCGCCCGTGAAGAGCCGGCTCCGCCCGCAGCTGGCCGGGCACCTCGCGATCGGCCTCGTCACGGCCGGCCTCGCGCTCGCGCACGCGCCGTGGCCCCGGTCCGGGCGCCCGACGCTGGGCGCGGCGCTTCACCTCGTGTTCTGGGCCACCGCGGCGGCCGGCGCCTTCACGGCGATCGCGTACCGGCTCGCGCCGCGGCGCCTCGCCCGGATCGAGCGCACCGCGGCGCTCCCCGAGGATTTCAGCGCCGCCCGGCGCGAGCTGCTCGACCGCTTCTACCGCGAGGTGAGCGGGCGCAGCGACCTGGTCAAGAAGATCGTCGAGAAGATCCTCGTGCCCTACCTGCAGAGCCCCCTCGGCCCGCTCGCGCTGCTCGCGTCGGGGCGCGGACTTCCCGAGGAGGAGCGCGCGCTGCGCGCCCGCATCGACGCGGTCCTCGAAGGGCGCGGGGCCGAGCGGCTCGCCGGCCTGGCGGAGCTCATCCGCCTCGCCGTGGAGCTGCGCGCGCTCCCGGCCCAGCGCGCGCTCCTCGCCGCGCTCCGCGGCGGGCTGCCGGCGCACATCATCACCTTCGGCGTCGCCGCGGCGCTGCTCGTGCTCCACGCGATGACGGCGGCGAGCGTGCCTCGATGAGCGGGCGCCGGCCCGGGAGCGCGCGCACGCCGCCCCACATCGCCGCCGCGAGGCGCGACGGCGCACCGAGATGGCCCGGACTCGCTATGAAATGGTTGCGAGGCATGGCATTTCTTTGTGCGCCGCGCGTGTGCGCCGCGACCGCTTTTCGCGCATCACGCAACACGCAGCCGAGAGGCCTGGACTTTGCCTTCTGCACCCAGGTACAATTTTCCCGACAGCACCCTAGTGGAAGGTAGAGAAGCCGATGGCTGGTCCTTCGACCAAGTGGATGGGAGCGCTCTCCCGATCAGGCTCCCCCAGCGCGTGGGCGCCGAGAGCGCTGCTGCTCGTGACGCTGCTCACCGCGTCGGCCCTCATCGCCGGATCGTGCCGTGGAGGCAACAACGCCGGTGAGCCGCCGCAGCCGGGGACGGACTGGCCCGACGCTGGGCCGGGGACGGGCGACCCGTGCGTCGACGGCGAAGAGGTGGAGTGTCACGTCACCGTCGGCGAGCACGAAGGTGTGCTGACGTGCCTCGACGGGATCCGGCGCTGCGAGGACGGGCGCTACGGCAGCTGCGACGGGACGATGACGATGCGGAGGTCGCCGTTCGGCTCGGCGCCGCGGGGGAGCGGTGAGGGCGGGTATCCGCGCCCGCTCGCCAACTCCGATGCCTCCGACGGCGGACTGTGTGCGACCAACCCGTGCGATCCGACGTGCCAGTCGTTCGAGGAGACGCCGGACGGGGGGCCCATCAGCCTCGGGGGGACCGGCCCGACGTACACGTGGGCGGTCGGCGACATCAACGAGCTGCCCGAGGACGTCGCGCGGGAGGGCACGCACCAGCCGTGCACGACCAGCGAGGACTGCCAGTTCGACCAGTACTGCGACGACCCCGCACGGGGCGCGTGCGTTCACGATCCGTGCGGGACCGGCGTGTCGCTGCTGGAGAATTGCAGCGGGTGCGCCAAGAAGGTCTGCGACGCGAACCCGAACTGCTGCACCTATACGACCGTACCGGCCGACTGCGGGCATGACGCCTGCGTGGCGGCTCCCGGCGCCGCGACCAACATGACCACGACCTGCGGCGACGCCTGCATCGCGACCATCTGCGCGAACCATCCGCGCTGTTGCGATATCACGTGCGCCACGACGATGGAGTGCACTGCCATCATCGGACCGTACAGCAACTGCGTCGCCCCAGGCCGCTGCAACCCGCCCAACATGGGGCCCAGCAGCGGCATGTGTCCTACGGGAACCGTGCTGTCGGGTGGCCGCTGCACCGGGGTCTGGAGCGCGACCTGCGCGGGCTATGTTGCCACGGAGTGCGGTGGCAAGACGTGCAGCGCGACCGTGCCGAAATGGGACGCGAGCTGCGTTGCCCTGGCCGGGTCGTTGTGCGGCTCCACCTGCGACACCGATCCCGGCTGCGCGCACGACAAGTGTTACACCGGCGAACGGCTCATGTCGGGGTGCAACGAGTGCGTGGGGAAGATCTGCGATGTGGCCCCCAACTGCTGCAGTACGGGGCCGGACGGCGGGTGGACACAGAGCTGCGTCGACCTCGTGGAGAGCGTCTGCGGCGAGACCTGCCCGCAAAAAGGCCTCTGCAAGTCGTACCAGCCGAACGAGACGGACCCGACGTGCTCCCTGCCGGACCTCACGATCGGCGTGCCCTGCGGCGGGACGATCCCGGTCTGCAACCGCGGCACCACGCCGGCCCCGGCGGGAATCGCCATCCACCGGTATGATTCCACTGCAAACCAGCTGCCGTCCTCCGCCCCGAACCGGGTCCTGAACGCGTGCAACCCGACGGGTGGCACCCTCGCTTGCGCGACGACGGAGCCGATCGCCCCGGGTGAGTGCATCAGCGTGGCGGGCTGCGTCGGTGTCGCCGACGGCGTGGAGCTCATCGTCAATCCCCCTGGCGCGATGCACATCCCCGAGTGCCGGTGCGGCAACAACGGGAGCATCTATCAATCGGCCATGTGTGAGTCGCCCGCCTGCATCGCGACGGCGAGCGTATCGCTGGTCAGGCCGGTCACCCTGTTCGTGGCGCTCGATCGATCCACCTCGATGCGGCGGTCAACCATCGCGACGTCCGACGACACCATCAACGATCGATGGTATCCAGCTACGGACGCGCTCAAGGCCTTCTTCCAGGATCCGGCGTCGGCCGGGCTAGGCGTCGCGTTCCGGTTCTGGCCGCACAACAATCCGGGCACCTGCGACGGCTCCTCCTGCCCCACCGGCGGAGGCGGCTGCGCGAACCCGCTCGTCCCGTTCGATGGCACGGCCGCCCGGCGGCTGACCGAGGACCCCGCGCCGTGGGATCAGCAAGAGAACGCGCTCGTCAACGCGATCAACAGCGTCGTTCTGCCCAACGGCGACACGCCGATGTCCGTGGCGCTCGACGGCGCGACGTCCTGGGCGATCACCTACAAGAACGCCCATCCTGAGGAGGAAGTCGCGGTCGTGCTCGTCACCGACGGCATCCCGTCGGACTGCAACACCGTCCCCAACGCGATCGGAAACCTGGCGCGAAACGCCTTCGTGAACCACGGCGTTCGCGTGCACGCTGTGGGCTTCGGCAACTCGAACGCGGAGATCATCAACCTCATCGCGGACCAAGGCGGAGGACAGGCGTTCAACCTGAGCGCTGGCTTGACGCTGAAAGGTACCCTCCTCAATGCGCTCGTCTCGATCCGCGGAGAGGCGCTGCCCTGTGACGTCACCGTCCCCATCGCGGGCGTCTCGGATCCAGCGTCGGTGTCCGTCGTCTACGAGAACGCCGCCGGCGTGGAGACGACGCTCACGCCCCGGGCCGGGGTCGGCAGCTGCGGCGCGGGGGGCTGGTACTTCGATTCCGGGAACACGCACGTGAAGCTCTGTCCGACGACCTGCTCCACCGTCCGCGAGAACCCGGGCGGGAAGGTCCGGGCCGTCGTGCCGTGCACGACGACGAGCGTCACGGCCATGACCACGGCGTGGGAGCAGTACCACGGCGTCTGCCCACCGGGGACCAAGACCCAGTGGGGATACCTCAGGTACAGGACGACGACCCCGGGCGACTCGAGCGTCGAGTTCTTCGTGAGAGCGGCGGATGACCCCGCCGACCTCGCCTCGGCGACGGTCAGGACCGCCGCGACCGCCCACGCCACGCCGACCGACACCCGGATCTGCGATGAGACCTCGGCGCCGCCGTGCGCGGTCGATCTCTTCGACGTGCTGCAAGAGTTGCCGGACGCTCGAACGGAGTACCTGGAGGTCCGGATGAGGCTCAATCCGACGAGCAGCGGGGGAGGCGGCGTTCAGGTGCAGGACTGGGAGATCACCTATTCATGTCCGGATACCGAATGAACCGAAGCACCATGGCAGCTGCGCTCTTGTGCGCGGCAGGGGTGGTCGCGGCGTGCGGCGGCGATGACGAGGCCGGGCGGCCGAGGCCCCCGGGGCTCTCGAGCGGGGCCGGCACGGCTGGAGGCGGCGACGGTGGCGGGGGCAGCGGGGGCGCCCCACCGGGCGACTGCGGGAACGGCGTCGCGGAGCAGGGCGAGGCGTGCGACGGAACCGACCTCGGGGGCACGACCTGCCAGAGCCTCGGCTTCGATGCCGGCGAGGTCCGGTGCAGCGCCGACTGCACCCCCGACGCCTCGGGCTGCTCGGGCGTCGAGGTGTGCCAGGACGGGCGAGACAACGACGGCGACGGCGCCGTCGACTGCGACGATCCGGAGTGCGACGAGGCCTGCGCGGACATGTGCGCCGCGCCTGTGGCGCTCGCGGATCCCGGGGCCGCGACCGGCGACACAAGCGGCCACGCTGCCGTCCACAGCAGCTGCTCGCTGGGAAGCCCGGGCGTCGCCTACACGTTCACCGCGACGACCACCGGGTTCCTCGACGTGGTGCTGACCCCGCACACGGACGCGCCGCTCGTCGCCGAGCTGCGCAACACCTGCGACGATCCCGCGACCCGGGTCGAATGCGGCATGCTCAGCGTCGGCGCGGGGATCGACAACCGGCTGACCGTGCCGGTTCGCGAGGGCGAAGCTTTCTATGTGATCGTCACGGGAGCCGACGCGGACGAGGCAGGGGCGTTCGAGCTCGGCGTGCGAAGCCGACAGACCGCCTGCGGGGACAGCATCCAGGATCCGACCGAGGAGTGCGACAACGCCCTCGGCCAACCGGACGACGGCTGCAACGATAGCTGCCAGCTCGAGGCGACCGAGGTGGAGCCCAACAACAACATCGCCTCCGCCAACACCTATGAGATTCCGTTCTTCGCCGCGATCGGTCCCCCGATCAATGATGACCCGGACGTCGATGTCGTGCGCGTCACCGTGCCGAGCGGGCCGACGGTCCTCACCGCGGAGACCGCGGCCGTCACGAGCTCCGACTGCCTGAGCGGCCGGCTCGACAGCGTCATCGAGATCTTCGATGCAAGCGGCAACTTGATCGTGCGACGCGACCGCGGGGAAAACGGCCTTTGCGCCCGTGCCGTCGCGCCGTCGCTCGCCGCGGGCGATTACTATGTTCGCGTCTCATCCTTGCTCGGCGCCGTGTCGGAGACGTTCCCGTACCGCCTCGACGTGACGCTCGTCCACGAGGTGTGCGGGGATGGCACGATCAGCGCCGGGGAGCAGTGCGACGACGGCAATACGGACGCTCTCGACGGGTGCAGCCCCGGCTGCCGCTTCGAGCTCGACGAGACGGAGCCGAACGGCACCCCCGCGCAGGCCGACGCGTACGCCGCCTCATGGCTCGCGGAGATCTCGCCGGCAGGCGACGTCGACGTGATCGCCGTGAGCGTGCCGGGGCCTCGCTCGACGCTGTACGTGAACGTCGGCGATAACAATACCGAGGCTTGTCTGAGGGGGCAGATCGACAGCTACATCGAGATCCTCGGGGAGGACGGGACCACCGTGCTCGCGTCCGACGACGATGGAGGGGTCGGCTATTGCTCCTACGCCTCGCTCACCGACCTCGCCGCGGGCACGTACTATGTGAGGCTCCGCGCCGCGCCCCTCGTCCCCGACGCGACCTTCTTCTATCGATTGAATGTCACGCTCCTCTAGCCCGACCGGCGGAGGCCGCCGTCCGGCGGCGCCGCCATCCGGCGACGCGGACGACGCGGCGCGCCCGCCCGATCCCACGAGGACGCTCTACCGCGCCGATCTCTCCGATCCGCGCCAGCGCGCCGCCCAGCCGCGGGAGGTCGTGCGGGGGCGCGCCGCGCGCCGCGCCGAGGCGACCTCCGACGTCACCCGCTTCCGGGGCGTGCTGCCGGCCACGCTCGCGGGCGCCGTCGCGACGGGCGTCGCGGCGCTGCTCTTCCCGCCGCCGGGGGGGCACGCGGCGCCGGGGCCGCTCTCGCTGCCCCACGCGCGCGCGCAGCTCGCGTGCGCGTCGTGCCACGCCGAACAGGCGCCCTCCGCGCCGCAGGAGGCCACCGCGGCGCGAGAAACCCGGGAAGCCGCGCCCTCGCGCGGCGCCGCGGCAGGGGCCCGCATCGATCAGGCCTGCGTGGGGTGCCACGGCGCCCACGGCTCCACCCGCAGGAGCCACGGGCAGCTGCTCGCGAGCGGCGCGCTGAGCTGCGCCACCTGCCACCCCATCCACCGCGGCGATCAGGGCGTCGTGTTCGATCCAGCGAGGCCGCCTGTGCGCTTCGCGCCGGGCGCCGAGGTCGAGCTCCCGAGGTCGGCCTTCCGCCCGGGCCAGCCGGCCACCGTCGCGATCGTCACGGCGGGGAGCTGCGCGCCGTGCCACGACCTCGCCGCGCCGCGGGATCCCATCGCGCGCTGCCTCGTCGCGGCGCAGGCGCCGCTCGGCGACGCCCGTCCGATCACCTGCTTCGACGAGCACCGCCCTGCCCTCCCCGAGGACGCAGCGACCGGCCGCGCAGGCGGCGACCCACGCCCCGCCGGCCGCAACGCCGGCCGCGCAGGCGGCGGCACGAGCCCCGCCGGCGTCTGCGGCGGCCAGCACACCGAGGACCGCGCCCTCGCCTGGGACGCGGCGCGGGACGCCGCCGCGGCCTTGCCCGTCGTGAAGGCCGGCGCCGCGCCCGGCGCGCCCGCCCTGCTCTGGATGGGCGCGGGCCTCGCCGCCGCCGCCCTCGCGTTCGCGGGCGCCCGCGGCGGCCACGCGCTGCGCGCGCGCCGCGCGCGGCGAGCGGCGCGCGACGCCGGGGGCGAGGACGCGATGCTCCGCCCCGCGGCGCGCGTGCGCCTGCCCCGGATCGACACGACCACCTGCCTCGGCTGCTACGCGTGCGTCGACGCGTGCCCGTACGACGTGCTCGCCGTCGAGAAGTACGTCGCGGTCGTGGCCCGCCCCGAGGCGTGCTGCGGCCTCACCCTGTGCGAGCAGCGCTGCCCCAACGGGTCGCTCACCATCGAGGGCGGCGCCCCGATCGCCGATCGCCCGCGCCTCGGCGACGACCTCGGCAGCCTCGACGTGCCGGGCCTGCACCTCGCCGGCGACGTCACCGGGCTCCCGCTCATCAAGAACGCCATCCACCAGGGCGCGCACGCCGCGACGCGCATCGCGGAGGACCTGCGGCAGGCCGGCCCGCGCGGCGCGAGCGGTCAGGAGCTCGATCTGCTCATCGTGGGCGCAGGGCCCGCCGGGATCAGCGCCGCGCTGCGCGCCAGGGAGCTCGGGCTCTCGTTCGAGGTGATCGAGCAGGGCAGCGTGGCGCAGAGCATCCAGAGCTTCCCGCGCGGCAAGCTGGTCTTCGATCAGCCGCTCGACCTGCCGATGACCGGGAAGCTGTGGCTGAAGGAGTCGACCAAGGAGGAGCTGCTCTCCCACTGGCTCCGCATCGTGCGCAAGGAGCGGCTCCCGATCCTGCAGGACACGCGCATGGTGTCGGTCGCCCGCGCGGCCTCTGCCGGCGCGCCCGCCGTCGGCGCGGCGGCCGGCAAAGACGCGCCCGCCGAGGCGCAGGCCACGGCCGGCTTCGTCGTCGTCACCGAGCCGCGCGAGGGCGGACCGCGCACCGAGCGCCATGCGCGGCGCGTGCTGCTCGCCATCGGCCAGCGCGGCTCGCCGCGCCGGCTTCCGTTCGACCTACCCGCCGAGGTGGAAGGTCGGGTGTACTACCACCTCGCCGACGCCCGGAGCCTCGCCGGCAGCCGCGTGCTGATCGTCGGCCTCGGCGACGTCGCCATGGAAGCCGCGATCGCGCTGTCGCGCCAGCCGGCCACCGACGTCACCGTCGTCTACCGGGGCGCCGGGTTCCGCCGCGGGAAGACCCGAAACATCGAGGAGTTACGAAGGCTTGCAGCGGCGTCTCGCCTCTCGCTCCTGTTCGAGACCGACGTCTCCGCCCTCGCCGCAGATCCGGGCGGCGCGCTCGTGGCGACCCTCGCGTCGCCTTCGGGGGACCGGGCGCACCTCTGCGACGCCGTGCTCGTCCTGATCGGGAGCATCCCGCCGTGGAGCGCCCTCCGCGCCGCCGGTGTCCGGCCGACCGTGGAGCCGTCAGATCGTTCCGAGCTCGGCGACGTACAAGGGACCACGCCCGCGGTCCCCGCGCCGTGAGTCCATCGTAAGCTCGGGGGGCCCAGGCCGTTCTCTGGAGGAGCCATGAAGCCGACCCACGTCGCCCTGTTCTCCGCCCTCGGCATGATGTTCACGAGCCTCTCCGTCTACTCCCTGGCCCCGTCCGGGGGCGGGAGCTCCGTCACGGCGGTCCCGGAGGTGATCACCGAGCCGCCCCGCCAGGTCCCCGAGGTGACGGGCGGCGCCGTCGCGGCGATCGATCCGAGCCGCTTCACCACCGGATCGAGGCTGATGCTGGAGGGGCGCGTCGGTCACGCCCGCCTGCCTCGCTCGGCGCAGGAGACGTTCCTGATGTTCGAGGTCCGCGGCGACGGGGCGCCCGCGAGGTCGCAGGCGCAGGCGAACCTCTCGCTCGTCATCGATCGCTCCGGCTCGATGAAGGGCACCCGCCTCACCAACGCCGTGCAGGCGGCGACGACGGCCGTGAGCCGCCTGAACGACGGCGACGTCGTGTCGGTGGTCACCTTCGACACGCGGACCAGCGTGGTCGTGCCGCCCACCACCGTCGGGCCGGACACGCGCGGCCGCATCCTCGCGAGCGTCCGCGGCATCTCGCTCGGCGGCGACACGTGCATCTCGTGCGGCATCGAGGAGGGCCTCTCGCTGCTCGGTCAGACGAGCGGCGGCGTGAGCCGGATGCTCGTCCTCAGCGACGGCGACGCCAACCACGGGGTCCGCGACGTCCCCGGCTTCCGCGCGATGGCGCAGCGGGCGCGCGATCGCGGCATCGCCATCACGACCATCGGGGTCGACGTCGACTACAACGAGAAGATCCTGTCGGCGATCGCGCTCGACTCGAACGGCCGGCACTACTTCGTCGAGAACGACGCCGCGCTCGCGCGCATCTTCGAGGCGGAGGCCGAGCAGCTCACGGCGTCGGTCGCGAGCGGCGCGGAGCTCGCGATCGACCTCGCGCCCGGCGTGGAGCTCGACCGGGTCTTCGATCGCTCGTTCCGGCGGGCCGGCGATCAGGTCATCGTGCCGCTCGGCGCGTTCGCGGCGGGGGAGGTGAAGACGGTCCTGCTCAAGGTGCGCCTCGGCGGCCTCGTCGGCGACGCGCGCGGCGACTCCCCCCTCGCCGACGTGGGCCTCACCTACCGGGATCTCGTCGCCAGGACCGACGCGCGGTGCGCGGGCAAGCTCGGCGTCGCGATCGCGGACCGCGACGCGGACGCGAGCGAGCTCGACGCGCTCGTCGCGGGGCGCGTGCAGCGCAGCGAGACGGCGGCGGCGCTGAAGCAGGCCAACTTCCTGTTCGAGCAGGGGCGGCTCGACGAGGCGCGCAGCAAGCTGAACGCGCAGCAGGCGTCGCTCAAGAAGGCGGCCGACAAGGCGAAGGCCGTCGCCCCGGCGAACCGCGCGAAGGACGTGGCGTCCGATTTCGAGGGCCAGCTCGCCGCGCTGGAGCGCGCGGGCACGGACTTCGCCACGCCGCCGGCGTTCGCCACGCCGCCGCCCGCCACCGCCGCGGAGCCGGGCGGCTTCGCGCAGGCCCCGGCGGCGGCGCCGCCGCGGCCCGCCCCGGCGCAGTCCCGCCAGGGCAAGAGCGCCGTCCGCCGCAACGAGGCGGAGGCCTTCGATCTCGCGCGCTGACGCGCGGCGCCCGGCGCGGACGGCGCGGACGGCGCGCTCAGGCCCCTGCCCCGCGGCGACGCGGGGCGTTGACACGCGTCGGGCTTTCGGGTTTTGACTCCGAGCGGTGGGCGTTCGACCTAGGGCGAGCCGGCCGGGAAACCGCCGGACGGGTGGCGACGGCAACCGCCGGACGGGTGGCGACGGCGCGCAGGGCTCGCCGCCGCGCGAGCCGCCGTCGACCCGGAAGGCGACCCCCGCGCGGCGCGCGCGCGGCGCGGGGCAGCGCTCGCCGGCGTCGCGGCGCCCTGCCCAGCCCCGGGCCAGGCGCGGGCGCGCGCTGCTCCTCGGGCTCGCGGGCGTGATCGCGGCGGGGTGCGCCGCGCTCCTCGCGCTGGTGTTCGGCTTCGGGCGCGCGAGGGCGCCGGACCGGGGCCGGGTCGTGGAGCTCAACTGGCCGGACGGGCTCGACGCGGGCGAGGCGGCCGCGCTGCTCGCGGCCGAGGGGCTCGTCGAGAGCGAGCGCGCCATGGCGCTCTACCTCGGCGCGACCGGCGGCACCGAGGCGTTCGTGCCGGGCCCTCACCTGCTCTTCGAGGGCGCGACGCCGCGGGAGCTGCGGCAGCTGCTCGCGCGCGCGGAGGGGCGCCCCACGGCGAAGCTCACGATCCCCGAGGGCTTCAGCCGCTTCGACATCGCCGCCCGGCTGGAGAAGCTGCGCATCGCCGGCCGGAAGACGTTCCTCGCGGCCACGGCCGACGGCGCGTTCCTCGACGCGCTCGGCATCGAGCGCGGCGGCGCCGTGGGCGCGGAGAGCGCGGAGGGGTACCTCTTCCCGGCGACGTACGAGCTCGCGCTGGACTCCGACGCGCGCGACGTGGCGCGGCGCCTCGTCGCCGAGTCGGACCGGCGGTGGAGCGCGCTCGCGGCGCAGAGCAAGGACGGGCTCGCGGCGCTCCGGGCGACGCTCGGCTGGGGTCGCCGCGAGGTGCTCACGCTGGCCTCCATCATCGAGAAGGAGGCGGTCGTCGAGGAGGAGCGGCCGCTCATCGCGAGCGTGTTCCTGAACCGGCTCCTCGATCCGAGCTTCCGCTCTCGCAGGCTGCAGTCCGACGCGACGGCGCTCTACGGCTGCGTCGCCTGGCCCGAGGAGGCGCCGTCGTGCGCCGGGTGGAGCGGCAAGGCCACGCCCGCCGTGGTGCGGGATCCGAAGAACCGCTACAGCACCTACGCGCACCCGGGGCTGCCGCCCGGGCCGATCTCCAACCCCGGTGCGCCGTCGATCGCGGCCGTGCTGGCGCCCGCGGCGACGAAGTACCTCTATTTCGTGGCCGCGGGCGGCGGCCGCCACCGGTTCAGCGAGAGCCTGGACGACCACAACGACGCCGTGCAGAAGCGCCGGGACGCGACGGCGCCCTAGGCGCGGGACGCGAACGCAATCCAGCACACAAACCACGGCTTCCGGCGCGCGCCGGAGACCTTCCGACGCGCGCCGAAAGCTTCCGGCACGCTCTGGAAGCTTCCGGCGCGTTCCGGAGCACGAGATTTCGCGGACTTGGCGGCGCCCGCCGCACCGCCGGCGCCATCCGGCGCCCGCCGGGAGACGAATTTCCCGGCAAATTCCGCATCCCGCCCCGCGTCGGAAGCTTTCGGAGCGCGTCGGAAGCTTTCGGAGCGCGTCGGAAGCCTTCCGGCCGGCGCCGGATGCCTTCGCGCGCGCGACGGACCCCTTCCCTCCGGCAACGGAGCCCCTCGCGCGCATCACGGCGGCTCTCCACGCGAAGCGATCGGTTCGTCGTTCCTCGCGTTGCCTCGGCCGCGCTCGCGCCGTCCCCGCTTCCTGGATCTGCGCGCACCGCCGTGTAGATTCGCGCGCCATCATGCGCCGCCCCGCTCCCTCCCTACTCGCGCTCTCCGCTCCCCTCGCCTTCGCTGCCGCCCTGGCCAGCTGCTCGCCCCGCACCGCGCCCCCGGTCGAAGTGACACAGGCCCCTTCCACGACCGCCGCGCCGTCAGCTCCCCCCGATCCGCCCGCCTCGGCCGCGAGCGCTGCCCCCGCCGCCGATGCCACGGCCTCTGCCGCCAGCGCCGCGCCCGCCGCCAGCGCCGCGCTCACCGCCAGCGCCGCGCCCGCCGCCAGCGCCGCGCCCGCCGCCAGCGCCACGGCCGATCCGGCGGCAAGCGCCGCGGCGCCGGCCGACGCCGGGCCGCTCCCGAAGGTCAAGGTCGCCAACATCGGCATGCACATCGGCGGCGGCCCGCACGACGACTTCACGAAGGAGCCGATCAAGCGCTCGGTCGCGCCCCACTTCGACGAGTTCCGCCGCTGCTTCGCGCTCGCCGAGGACCCGACCAAGGGCGGCGACTTCGGCATCGATCTCCGCATCGAGAAGGACGGCGGCAAGGCCGAGGTGCGCAAGCCGCGGACGGCGCTCAAGGGCCAGGCGTTCACGAAGTGCGTGGTCGGCGTCTTCGAGCGGATCGACTTCCTGAAGCCGAGGCGAGGCCCCACCGTGGTGAGCTACTCGCTCCGGTTCACCCCGTGACAGGGCCGCGGCTCACCCGTGGCGCCCGAGGTTCGGCAGCGACCCGCGCGAGGCCTCGACCGCCGTCTCGCCGGCGCGGTCGAGCGCGTACTTGAAGAGGATCGGGCCGAACACCTCGTTCAGCGCGACACAACCGATGACGAGCGCGCCGAAACCGGCGCCGATCGACGGGAACGCGCGCTCGATGGCCACGCTGATCCCCAGCGTCAGCCCGGCCTGCGAGACCAGCCCGCACCACGACCACCGCCGCAGGAGCGGCGGATCGTCCGCCAGCCGGTTGCCGATGCGGTTCGCGACCCACGTCGCCAGGGCGCGCGACGCGCCGAAGAGCAGGGCGACAGGCCACATCTGCCGCAAGAGGGGCAGGTCGAGGTGCGCGCCGGCCGTCGCGAAGAACAGCACGAACACCACGCTCGCGGCGTCCTCGACCGCGTGCACCAGCTTCTCGCCCTGCTTCGACAGGTTCGCGACGACGAAGCCGGCCACCACGAACACGAGCAGCGCGTCGAAGCGGAGGTACCGCAGCACCTCCGTCGCGCCGAAGCCGAGCGCCACGAACACCAGGATGAGCTGGCGGCCGATCAGCCGCATGTAGGCCGCGAGCGCGAGGCCGAGCGTCGTGCCGATCGAGATGCTCCCCAGGATCTCGCGGCCGAGCACCTCCATCTCGTGCATCGACATCGTCGCGCCCGGCTCGATGAGCGGCCGCACCGTGGAGAGCGCGACCGCCGTCACGACGATGACGATGATGTCCGACGTCATCACGAACGCGAGCGTGTGCATCGCGACGGGGCCGGTCGCGCGCGTCTGGGAGAGGATCCCGAGCACGGCCGAGGGGCTGCGGGTGACCGCGATGACGCCCCACAGGATGGCCACGCCGAACGCCGCCGTGGTCGAGAGCTCGGCCGCGAACGGCACCAGCGAGCGCGCCGCGTAGAAGACGCCCGTCATCACCACGAAGACGAGCGCCGTCTGGACGAGGTTGTGCAGCAGGAGGCTCTTCAGGCTCTTCTTGACGATCTCGATCCGCAGCTCGGCGCCGCCCGCGAGCGCGATGAGCGCCAGCGCAAGCGTGTTGACCCGCGAGATCTCCTCCACGGCGTGGTGGTCGACGAGCTTGAGGACGTGCGGGCCGGCGACGATGCCCGCGAGGATGTAGCCCGACAGGTGCGGCAGGCGGAGCGGCTCGACGAGCTCGCTCGCGAGCGTGCCCGCGAGCAGGAGGAAGCCGATCGAGGCGATCGTCGCCGCGGGCCCGTGCGCGTGAGGGACCGCGCGCGTCGTGGCGTAGAGCACCCCGAACAGGATCACGAGCGCGACCGCGTGCGTGAGGTGGTTCAGCGGCCCCTTGGGAGCCGACCCGTGGTGGCGCGCGGAGGACGCGCCGTGCTGCCCGGAGGGCGTGACCGGCTCGACCGGCGTGGCCGACCCGACCGGCATGGCCGACTCGACCGGCGTGGCCGACTCGACCGGCGTGGCCGGCTCGACCGGTGCGACCGGACCGGCAGGCCCAACGTCAGGGAGTGCTGCGGCGCTCACGGTGACCCCTCGCCTTTCCTCATCCGTCGCCCCGATTCGCCGCGGGCGACGGCGGGCCGCCCCTGTCTCCTCCCTCGCCCGGCGCCGCGTCGCCCCCGGCGCGAGCCGGGCTGCGGCCGAAGTAGAGCGACGCCCGATCCGGCGCGGCGAGCTCGCCGGCCTTGCGAAGCGTGGCGCGCAGCGACTGCGGCCCGACGAGCTCGCCGAACACGGCCGCGGCTGCCGCGGCGAAGAGGACGGTGTGCCCGACCGGGCCCGGAAAGCGCAGCGCGAAGGCGAGACCGACGCTCATCGCCACCGCGCCGGACGAGAGCAGCCCGAGGCCGAGCCACGGCGACGTCTCGCGCGCCTCGGGCGACACGACGCGGAAGACGAGCCCGGTCGCGAGCTTGCCCGCGAGCCTCGCCCCGAGCGCGATCGCCACGATCCAGGGCAGGAACGGCGCCGCCTTCGGGTTCACGTGCGCGCCCGCGAGCAGGAGCGCCGGCAGGATGACCGGCCGCTCGGTCGGCGCGACCATGGCGACGATCTCGTCGCGGTGCCGCGACAAGGCGGCGATCGTCACGCCCATCGCGAACGCCGCGAACAGCGGCGACAGGCCGACCCGGGCGCTCGTGCCCATCGTCAGCAGCGAGGCCCCGAGCAGCACGCCCCAGCTCTGGATCAGGCGGAAATCGCTCCCGAGGAGCACGACCGCGATGAGCCCGAGCACCACGCCGATGAGCGCCGTGACGACCGTCCACCCCCAGAACGGGATCGGCCACTGGACCGTCGCCTGCGGGACGAGCGCGAACGCGCCGCCCATCATGAGCAGCGGGCCGAGATCGTCGCAGTCGGCGATGTCGGCGATGAGGTCCGAGAGCCTGCCGCTCGCGCTGTAGCGCTGCGTGACCCACAGCACCGCGTGCCGCGTCGTCTCGGCGGAGACGGCGCCCACGCCCGCCGCGAGCAGCACGCGGTCGCCGCGATCGAGCGAGGGAGCGCCGTGGGCCGCCGCGAACCAGACGGCGGCGGCCACCGCGCCGCCGGTCAGGAGGCTCATGAGCACGCAGAGCGCCATCCGGGACGGCCGCACGCGGCGGCTGCCGACGAAGCCGAAGTCGAGGCCGACGACCACCGCGAGCCAGCCGAGCGCGACGCCCGCCACGGGCTCGAACGCGGCGAGCGACGAGGGCTCGAGCAGCCCGAGCGCCGAGGGCCCGAGCACGAAGCCGAGCACGACGTACTCGGCGCCGGAAGGGAGGCCGATTCCCCGGAGCACGCGGCCGCTGACGAGCGAGCTGCCGAGGTACGACAGCACGAGGAGCCCCATCAGGAGCCAGACGGCGTTCACGAAGCGGCGCTCCGATCGACCGGCGCGGGCGCGGCGCGCCGCGCGCCGCCGGAGGACGCCGGCGCGCGCCCGAGCTGGATGTCCGCGGCGACGAGGGCCTGCGCGACCGCGGTGAGCCATCGGCTGCGCACGTCGTCGCCGTCGCAGGCCATCGTGGCCCGGAAATGGGCGCCCCCCTCGTCGATCGCGACGAGCGCGGCGCGGGCGCGGCTGCCGAGGCCCGAGCCCGTCTTCACGAGCAGCTCGCGCACCCGATCGAGATCGGCGGCGGGGTCGACGCTGATCTCGACGGCCACGACCGGAGGGCGGCCGCGGATGCGCGTCGGGTGGAACAGGCTGAGCAGGTGCGGCACGCGCACGACGCAGCCGTCCTCGTCCTCGAGGCGCGCCTCGAACAGCGTCAGCTCGCGGACCCGCCCGGCGCGGCCGCCGACCTCGGCGATGTCGCCGACGCGCAGGCGCCGGCCGTAGATGACCGAGAGGCCGACGGCCGCCGACGCGATGAGCGGCGTGCTGGCGAGCCCGGCCGCCGCGAGCACGACGAAGCCGATCCGCGTGAGCGCCCCCTCGTCGGTGCCGGTGATGAGCGGGGCCGCGAGGAGCAGCGCGGCCACGAGGATGCCGAAGCGGACAAGGACGCCCGTGGCGACCGCGAGATCGGACGGGAGCCACCCGAGCGATGTCTCACCCCGGCCCACGCTCCCGAAGAACAGCCCCACGAAGCGGATGACGACGATGACCGCGAGCGTCGCGAGGATCGCGAGCACGAGCACCGGGACGCTCCGCGCGATGCGCCCCATGAGATCCGACATGGGCGCGAGCACGAAGCCGGTGAGCTTCTCGCTGGTGCCGCGCGTGGAGGCGAACAGGGAGAGCGCGAAGAGGATCCAGATGTAGGCGATGCCCAGCCGGACGAGGACGCCGGCGGCGCCGAGCGCGACCGAGAGCGCTCCCTGCGACGCGGCGGGCCGGAGCATCTCGATGCCGCGGACGCGCAGCGCCGGGAGCCTCTCCGGGTGCTCGGCGACCCAGGCGCGCCCTCGCTCGACGAGCTCGCCGACCTTGCGGAGCAGGAGCAGCGCGATCAGCCCCGAGAAGACGAGCAGCGAGAACGAGAAGACGCTCGTCGCGAGGCGGCTCCGGCTGTGCTCCTTGGCGAGGACGTCGCGCACCGTGCCGGCGACCGCGGCGGCGTGGGCCGCGACCGTGGTGTGGCCCGCCGCCGCCGCGTCCTCGGAGCCGAGGTAGACGAGCGGGCGATCGCCGACGTAGACGACCGCCACGCCGTCGTGCTCGTCGACGCGGACCTCGGGGACCGCCTTCTCCTGGGCGGCGCGCTCCAGCACGCGCGCCGCCTCACGGGCGCGCTCCGGAGGAGAGAGGCTGCCCCGGTGCACGCGGACGGCGAAGACCGTCCTGCCGAGCAGCTCGACGCGCGCCTCGGGCTGCTCGACCACGGGGGGCGGCGGCGGCGGGTCGGGAGCCACAGGCTCGCCCTGGTCCGGGGCGGGGGCCGGCGGCCCGACCAACGCGGATGCCGGCGCGACCGGCGCAGGCCGCGGCGCGGGAGGCCGCGGGACCGGAGCGGGCGCCAGCACGACCTGCGCAGACGCCGGAGGAGCCTCCGCGGGCGATGGCAAGACCTGTACGAGCGGCGGCTGGACCGAGTCCGGCGCGGACGCGGCCGGCGACGGCGCGGACGCGGCCAGCGGGGGCACGGACGCGGCCGGCGACGGCGCAGACGCGGCCGGCGACGGCGCAGACGCCGCCTGCAAGGGCGCGGACGCCGCCTGCAAGGGCGCGGACGCCGCCTGCAAGGGCGCGGACGCGGCCGGCGATGGCGCGGACGCCGCCTGCAAGGGCGCGGACGCCGCCTGCAAGGGCGCGAACGCGGCCTGCGATGGCGCGGCCGGCGCCGGCCCGGCGAAAACAGCGCCAGCGGGAGCGAGGAGGCCGGCAAGCGCGACCAGGAGCGCGGAGAACTGCCGCTGCACGCAGGCACTCTCGGCCGGAGGCAGGCCGCCGGTCAAGCGGCGCAGGACGTGAAACGGCCTCGGCAGGCAGCCGGCGAGCCGTGCATCGTCGCCTCCAGGCGATCACGCCCGCTCGAGTCCGCCCGGAATCCTCGATCCCCGCGCTCGCTCGATGATGGATCGCCTTGCCGCCGAGGCACGGCGCTGGCAGGGCGCCCGCGTGGCAAGGACCAACAGATCGGTGGCCCTGTCGCTGCTCGTCGGCGACATCGGAGGTACCAACACCCGGCTCGCGCTCCACGGCGCCTCCGGCGGCCGGCCCCTCTCCGAGGCCGTCTTCCGCAGCCGCGAGCACGCGAGCTTCGAGGAGATCGCCCTCCCGTTCCTCGTGCGCAGCGACGCCCCCCACCCCGCCGTCGCCGTGCTCGGCGTCGCGGGCCCCATCAAGGACCAGGTCGCCACCGTCACGAACCTGCCCTGGCGCCTCGCGGAGCGCGAGCTGTCGCGCCGGCTCAAGATCGCCCGCGTGCTCCTGGTGAACGACCTCGTCGTCGGCGCCACGGGCTGCCTGCACGTCGCCCGCGCGTCCATCGAGCCGCTCACCGAGCTCAGGCCGCGGCCGAAGGGGAACAACGTGGCCGTCATCGCCGCCGGCACGGGGCTCGGCGAGGCCCGGCTCCTCTGGAATGGCGCCCGCCACGTCACGCTCCCGACCGAGGGAGGTCACGCCGACTTTGCCGCGCGCTCCGCGGTCGAGGCCGAGCTGTGGCAGTTCCTCGCCGAGCGCCACCCGGACCACGTGAGCTACGAGCGGGTCCTCTCGGGCGACGGGCTCGGCGCCGTCTTCGACTTCTTCGCCCGCGCCGCCCGCGTGCCGCGCGCGATCGAGCGCCGCCTCGCCGAGGGCGACCGCAACGCGGCGATCGCCGAGCTCGGGCTCGCCCGCGCGTTCCGGCCCGCCGCGCGCGCGGTCGACCTGTTCGTCGAGATCTACGGCGCCGAGGCCGGCAACCTCGCCCTGCGCGAGCTCGCGCTCGGCGGGGTCTACGTCCTCGGGAACATCGCGAGGAACCTCGTCCCCCAGCGGCGCGAGCTGTTCATGAAGTCCTTCGTGAAGAAGGGGCGCCTCACGCCGCTCCTCGAGGGGGTGCCCGTCGCCGTGATCACCGATCCCCTGGTCGGCGTGCGGGGCGCGCTCGCCGTCGCCAGAGAGCTCGCCGCCGCGGAGCAGCCCCGGGCCCGCGCGGCGGCCCGGAGGTCCTGACGCCCCGCGTCCTCGTGCCCACGACGGAGAGCTGGAGTCGCGCGCGCGACGCGATGCCTCCTATCGAGTCGGCGCCGGCGGTCCATGGCGGATGAGCGCCAGTTCGCCCCGAGGTGGCGAGAGGTGACAAGCGGCCGTATCGCGCGGCCCCGTGTCGTGGCAGGCAGGCTCCGAGCAGGAGCGGCCGAGCTCCTCGCGCTCGGCCTCTGGCTTGGCCTCAGGCTTGAATCGAGCGGCCGCGCGCGGCCTCGCGGCGTTGACACGTTGGTGCCATGGTGCTTTAAGACCGACACACCTGACGCTCGTACAGTCGGGGGAAAGAGAAAAGAAGGTCACGTCATGGCAACTTCGGTCGTTCTACCTGATGGGAAGGTCCTCGCGCTCGAGGATGGCAACACGGCGTTCGACGCCGCCCGGGCCATCTCGCCGAGGCTCGCCGAGGCGGTCGTCGTCGCGCGCGTCGACGGGGAGATCCAGGACCTCCGCGCGCCCCTCCGGGACGGCGCGAAGCTGGAGTTGCTGAAGGCCGATACGCCCGAGGGCAGGGACACGATCAACCACTCGGCCGAGCACCTCATGGCGACAGCCGTGCTGCGGCTGTTCCCGGGCGCCAAGGTCACGATGGGCCCGAAGAACCATGGTGACGAGTTCTATTACGACTTCGACGTTGCCGGTCGGACCTTCACCCCTTCCGACCTGGAGATGATCGAGGCCGAGGTGAAGAAGCTCATCGAGCAGAAGATCAAGTTCGAGCTTCATTCCGTCCACAAGAAGAACGCGCTGACCTACTTCGAGAGTTTCGGGCAGAAGAACGAATACAAGGAGGAGATCCTGTCCTGGATCCCCGAGGACAGCATATCGATCTACCGCTGCGGCGAGTTCGTGGATATCTGCCGCGGCCCGCACCTGCCCCACGCGGGGTTCATCAAGGGGTTCAAGATCACGTCGTCCTCGGCGGCCTACTGGCGCGCCGACGCCACGAAGCAGTCGCTCCAGCGCGTGCGCGGCGTGGCCTTCCCCAACAAGGACGACCTCGACAAGTACGTGCGCCGCCTGGAGGAGGCGAAGAAGCGCGACCACAGGACGCTCGGGCGGGATCTCGAGCTCTACCTCGTCTCCGAGCGCTACGACACCCACGCGTACTCCGAGAAGGACGAGATCGACCTCTACGTCGGCGTGGACGCGGAGGCGCCCCTCGACCGCGCGCTCGTGGAGCACACCCTCGGCGCCGCGGCCTCGGCGTTCCCCGGGCGGACCCTCCGGCGAACGGTGAAGTTCGGCGAGGCGCCGAAGGCGTCCGCGGGTGACGACGAGGCGCGCCCGCGCCTGCACGTCCGGCTCCGCGGCGCGGCGGCGCAGGAGTCGAAGAGCGCCTTCAGGGCCGCGGTGAGCGCCCGGAAGGACGCCGACGTCGAGGTGCACTTCGAGCCGCACTACGTCGAGGAGATCGGGGCCGGCCTCGTCATGTGGCTCCCGAAGGGCGGGCTCCTGCGCACCATCATCGAGGACCAGTGGCGCAAGATGCACCTCGAGGAGGGCTACGACATCGTCTACTCGCCGCACATCGCCAAGGCGGACCTGTGGAAGACCTCGGGCCACTGGGACTTCTACCGGGAGGGGATGTTCTCCCCCATGTCGGTCGACGGCCAAGACTACTGCTGCAAGCCGATGAATTGCCCGTTTCACATCCTCATGGTCAAGAGCCGGACGCGGAGCTACCGCGAGTTCCCGATGCGCCTCGCGGAGCTCGGGACCGTGTACCGGTACGAGGCCGCGGGCGTCATGCACGGCCTGATGCGCGTGCGAGGGTTCACCCAGGACGACGCGCACCTGTTCTGCCGCGCGGACCAGGTCGAGCAGGAGATCCACCGCGTGCTTCGCTTCATCCTGAAGATGCTCCGCACGTTCGGGTTCGAGCAGTTCGACATCAACCTCTCGACGCGGCCGGAGAAGTACGTCGGCGGCCTGGAGGACTGGGCCAAGGCCGAGAGCACCCTCGCGGGGGCCCTGAAGGCCCTCGGCCTCGAGTACCAGGTGGACCCCGGCGGCGGGGCCTTCTACGGGCCGAAGATCGACATCAAGCTGGTCGATGCGCTCGACCGCAGGTGGCAGTGCTCGACGCTCCAGTACGACTTCAACAACCCCGAGCGCTTCACGCTCGGGTTCGTGAACGCCAAGGGAGAGCTCGAGCAGCCGATCATGCTCCACCGGGCGCTCCTCGGCTCGATCGAGCGGTTCATCGGCGTGCTCCTGGAGCACCACGCGGGCGCCCTGCCGGCGTGGCTCTCACCGGAGCAGGCGCGCGTCGTCACGGTGTCGGACAAGCACAACGACCACGCCGAGCAGGTCACCCAGGCGCTGCGCGCCCACGGCATCCGGGCGAGCTTCGTCCGGAGCTCGGAGAAGCTCGGCGCGAAGATCCGCGAAGCGCAGGTCGAGAAGATCCCCCATATGCTGGTCATCGGGGACAAGGAGGTGGAGGCGAAGGGCGCCACCGTCCGGCTGCGTGACGGGAGCGACCGCGGCTTCATGAAGACCGAGGCGCTCGCCGAGTTCCTGCGCGCGCAGTGCGCGATCCCCGTCGTGACGTGACGTTCACCCGGCCTGCGCCGCGGCGGCGTCGAGCAGCCAGACGAGCCGCCCGGGCCCGCCGCGCACGACCCGGGCCGGCACCTCGTCGGCCGGCCCGGGCCGCTTCGCCTGCGCCACGACCCCGCGCTTTCCCGCCCCGCGGGCCAGGAGCAGCTTCAGCCGCGCCTCCTGGATCACCGGCGCCGTCAGCGTGAGCCGCGGCTCCAGCCCCTTGTCCGGCTGCGCCGGGATCGCGGCGACCAGGCGGTCCTCGATGCCCGCCGCCCCCGTCCCGGGGAACAGCGAGGCCGTGTGCGCGTCGTCGCCGATCCCGAGCGTCATCACGTCGAAGGAGACGGCCGACGCGACCCCGAACCGCGCCCGCAGGAGCCGCTCGTACCCCGCTGCCGCCCCGGCGAGGTCCGGCGACTCGCCCTCCATGCGGAAGAAGCGCTCCTCCGGGATGGGGGCCGCCGCCAGATCCCGGCGCGCGGCGCCGTAGTTCGAGCGGGGGTGATCGGGCGCGACCGCGCGCTCGTCCACCCAGAACCACTCGGTCTGCGCCCACGGGAGCGACAGCGCCGCGAGCCGCTGGTACGCCTCCGACGGCGTGCTCCCGCCCGACAGCGCGATGCGCGCGACGCCGCGCGCGTCGACCGCCGCCGCGATGGCGCGCGCGATGAGCTCCGCCCCGAGCCGCGACAGCTCCGCCGCGTCCGCCGCGACGAGGGTCTCCTCACCACCGTTCATCTCGGTCCTCCTCTCGGCCCTCGTCAAAGGGCGCTCCACTTCGCCGCGGCGAGCACCGCCTCGCGCAGCAGCCGATCGCCCTCCAGCGAGTCGATCGTCTTCGCCAGCACCCACGTCTCGTCCCGGTAGCCGAGCGGGTGCAGGTGCTCTGCCGACCGCGCCCCCTCCAGGGTCCACCGCACCGTGCCGGGCGCCTTGTCGAGCCGCACGCAGCCGAGCGTCAGCGGCTCGCCGCGCAGCGACGTCCACAGGCGCACGCCGTCGAGCCGCCGCCACGCCTGCGCGTCCGCCGGCGGCCCGTCGACCAGCGCGATCTCGATCGGCGCCCCGTCCGCGCCGCGGGCGCGGCCGACCACGCCGCCGCTGGACGGCGCGGGCCCCCGCGACTCGAACGTCCAGCCGAGCCGCGAGCCCATCCAGCCGAGGAACAGCGCCGCCGGATCCGGCTTCGCCCCCGCGCTGCGCGCGATCTCCACCCGCCGGATCGCCCGGCACGCCTCCGGCATGTCGTCGAAGAACCGGGCCACGAGCTCGCGGAACGAGAACGTCCGCACGAACGCCCGGTCCGCGAGCGGCGCCCTCGTCTCGCGCGCGACCTCCGCGATGCGCTCGATGCACGTCTCGGCCGAGTCGAACACCAGCCGATCGCAGATCGGCGCGAGCGCGTCGCCGAGCACGTTCGGCGCACCAGGCGCGAGCTCGACGATCACGGCCACGTCCGAGATCGTGAGCGCGCTCACGACCGAGGCGACGCGCTCGGCCGCGGCCACCCCGAACGTGATCTCCACCCGATCGTAGCAGATCGGCACCTCGCCCGCGCGGCGGCACGTGGCCGACCAGTCGGCCTGGACGCTCAGCGGGTCGAGCCGGTCGTCGAGCGTGATGAGCAGGGTGCGGCCCGCGTGCGTCTCGGCGAGGTCCTCGGCCTGCTCCTTCAGGCGCTCGACCTCGGCGCGGCTCCCCACCGCCACGAAATTGAGGGTCGACGCGCGCGTCTTCGGGGCCGGCTCCGCCCGCGACTCGTCGGGCGCCGACCAGAACTCGGCGAGCTCCGACTCGACCCGCTTGATGACGTCGGCGACGCGGCTCACGGCCGCCTCCACGCCCGCTCCGGGGCCTTCCCCCCGTCGCCCGCACCGCACACCGCGCGTACGTCCTCCGACGACGGCTCCACGAGGGCGTCGGCCTCCGGCGGGCCCCAGCTGCCCGCGGCGTAGCGCGCGATCGGCGCGCTCTGCGTCCGCCACCCCTCGAAGATCGGATCGACGAAGCCCCACTGCGCCTCGACCTCGTCGGCGCGCGTGAACAGCGTGGCGTCGCCGCGCAACGCGTCGAGCAGGAGCCGCTCGTACGCCTCGGGCGTGCTGGAGCCGAACGCGGCGCCGTACCGGAAATCCATCGTGACGCCGCGGATCGCGATGCCGCCGCCCGGGATCTTCGCCGCGAAGCGGAGCGAGATGCCCTCGTCGGGCTGGAGGCGCATCACGAGCGCGTTCGGCTCCTCGGTGGCGCCGGGGGCGCCCTTGAACAGGCCGTGCGGGAGCGGCTTGAAGTGCAGCACCACCTCGGCCACCCGCTTCGCCAGCCGCTTGCCGGCGCGCAGGTAGAACGGCACCCCGCCCCAGCGCCAGCTGTCCAGGTGGAGCTTCATCGCGACGTAGGTCTCCGTCGTCGAGTCCTTCGCGACGTCCGGCTCTTCCGTGTAGCCGGGCACCTTCTCGCCGCGCACCATGCCGGGCGCATACTGCCCGCGCACCGTCGACGACAGCGCGTCCGGGCCCGCGATCGGCCGGAGCGAGCGGAGCACCTTCACCTTCTCGTCGCGCACCGCGTCCGCGTCCCACGACGACGGCGGCTCCATCGCGACCAGCGTGAGCAGCTGGAGCGCGTGGTTCTGCACGATGTCCCGCGTGATGCCGACCTTCTCGTAGAACTTGCCGCGGCCCTCGACGCCGATCTCCTCGGCCACGGTGATCTGCACGTGATCGACGTGCTGGCGCGACCAGAGCGGCTCGAAGATCGTGTTGCCGAACCGCAGGACGAGGAGGTTCTGGACGGTCTCCTTCCCGAGGTAGTGGTCGATCCGGTAGATCTGCGACTCCGCGAGGTGGGCGAGCAGGTCGCGGTTGAGGGCGCGGGCGCTCTCCAGATCCTCGCCGAACGGCTTCTCGACGACGACGTGCTGGAACGGCGCGTCCTTCTCGTGCGACGGCGGCGCGACGAGGTTCGCCGCGCGCAGGCCGCGCACGATGGGCGCGAACTGGTCGGGGGCGACGGCCAGGTAGAAGACCCGGTTCTTGCGGGTGCCGCGCTCGGCGTCGAGGCGCTCGAGCTCCGCGGCGAGCCGGGTGTACGTCTCCTCCTCGTCGAACGACCCCTGGACGTAGCTGATGCCCTTCTCGAGCTCGCTCCAGGTGGCCTCCTCGAGCGGGCGCCGCGAGTGCTTCCCGACGGCCTCGCGCATCTCCTTCGCGAAGTCCGGCTTCGGGCGCCGCGCCACGCCGACGACGGCGAAGCCCCCGGTGAGGAGCCGGCTGAGCGTCAGGTTGTAGACCGCGGGCAGCAGCTTGCGCCGCGTCAGGTCGCCCGAGGCGCCAAAGATGACGAGCGCGGCCGGCGAGGCGGTGCGCTCCTCGGGCATCCCTTCGCGAAGCGGGTTCTTCTCGGCTTGGGTCATGGTGGGTGAGCTCCGGTCGGTGACGGCGACGGGCACGATGCTCGCGCGCCTCCGCGGCGTAGGGTAGTCCGGATAGCACGCGCGGGCGCGGGCGGAACGATGCGAGAACGATGCCGGAGATCCCGCGACGCGGGCGCCACGCGGGGACGACCGCGCGGGCGCGCACCGCCCGCACGCCCGCGCGGTCGCCCGCGCGCCCACGCAGCTCAGCGCCCGCGCAGCCCGGCGCCCGCGCCGAGCGTGCCCGCCGGCTCGCGGCGCCCTTCCATCCGATCGCGACCGGTACTAGGCTCCTCCGCGCGATGGCCGCGCCGGTGCTCCCGCGAATCCGCGTCCCCCACCCCCACGTGCGATGCGATAGCCAGGTGCTCGCCGGGAGCCCCCACGTCCTCGGGTCGCGCGTCCCGGTCCGGCGGCTCTGGGCGTGGCACCGCGGCGGCGCGTCGGTGGAGACGCTGCTCAAGCGGTACCCGAACCTCGGGCCCGCGCGCGTGCTCGACGCGCTCGCGTTCGCCTACGACAACCAGGACCTCATCGAGGCCGACATCGCGCGCGAGCAGCTGCTCTTCAAGAAGCAGGGCGGGCCCACGGTCGGCGCGCGCCCGCTCGCTCAGCTGAACCTCCCCTTCGACGAGGACGACGAGTGAGCGGCGCCCGCGAGGGCGCGGCGGGCGAGGGACGGGGCGCGCGGAGCGCGGCGCGCCGCGCGTGAGGCGCCGCGGGCGACGTGCCGTGCGCGCCATGCGAAGCCCCTCGGGCGATAACCAGGTGAAACGCCTCGCCTCACCTGCGATGCAAACCGCCGTCCCCGCGCGATGAGCTCAGCTTGATTCTTTACAGCCACCCTGACTTGGGGCAATGAGGGCCGTCCGTCGCTGGAGCCCGCAGTGCGGGGGCTGCTCAGCGTTGCGAGGGACCGTCGCGCAGGATCGCGGCTGTCCCAGCTTTCAAGGTCGCGGCTGCTGGTGTAGGGTCCGCGCTCCATGGGGTACCGATCGAGGTGCCGGAGGGTTTCTGAGATGAGCGTCAATCGATGGAAGTTGTTTGCGATGCCCGTGGCCCTTCTGGGCCTGGCCTCGCCTCTCCTCGTGAACTGCGGCGGTAAGGGGTTCCCCGGTGCGGACAGCCTTCCTGGCCCCGCCGGTGACCTGGCGTCGGCCGCGAGCGGCTGCGACGAGCTCAAGAACGGCGGCATCGCGAACCTCAAGTTCGACGGCGGCGCCGAGGTCGAGGGCAAGATCAAGGGCTTCCTCGACGCGGCTGCGTCGCTCGACAAGCTCACCGCCTCCATGGAGGCGGACCTCATCGCCTCGTGCGGCAAGCTCGGCAAGGACCTCGGCATGAGCGACGCGGAGCTCAAGGCCGACGCAGGCGGCGGCAAGGGCGCCGAGAAGGTCTGCGGCGCGGTCTCGGCCAAGGTGAACGCCGCCGTGAAGGCGAACGCCGAGGCGAAGATCACCGTCCAGATCGATCCCCCGAAGTGCTACGCCGACATCACGGCCATGCAGACGTGCCTCGGCGAGTGCGGGTCGCCGGTGCAGCCGGGCAAGCTCGAGGCGAGCTGTGAGGGCGGCGAGATCAGCGGCAAGTGTGACGCCGAGTGCAAGGGCAAGTGCAGCGTCGAGGCCGGCGCGGCGTGCACCGGCACCTGCAACGCGAGCTGCTCGGGCAAGTGCGACGTCGGCTTCAAGGGCACCTGCGGCGGCAAGTGCGACGGCAAGTGCGACGGCAAGGAGTCGAAGGGCGCGGCGTGCGCCGGCTCCTGCGAGGGCAAGTGCGACGCCAAGGCCGAGGGGTCCTGCTCGGGCACCTGCGAGGGCAGCTGCTCCGGCTCCTGCGAGGTCAAGGCCGCGGCGAAGTGCTCCGGGTCCTGCTCCGGCGGCTGCAGCGCCGAGATCAAGGAGCCGAAGTGCTCGGGCGAGTTCAAGCCCCCGAGCGTCGACCCGAGCTGCCAGATGCAGTGCACGGCGAAGACCGCCGGCGAGGCGAAGTGCGATCCGCCGAACGTCCGCATCGTGGCGAACGGCAAGGTGAACGCGGACGCGCAGAAGCTCGTCGCCGCGCTCCGGACGTCGCTCCCGGCGATCGCGAAGGTGCAGCTCGGCTCCGGCAAGAAGCTGGCGGCGGCAGTGTCCGGCGTCGGCAAGGCGGGCGTCGAGGTGAAGGACGTGGCGCTCAAGGCCGGCGGCAAGGCGGTCGCCTGCGTCGCGGCCGCGGTCGACGCGTCGGCCAGCGCGTCGGCGTCGATCGACGTCAACATCAAGGCGAGCGCGAGCGTCAGCGGCTCGGCGAGCGGTTCGGCCAGCGGCGGGACCTGATCCCCGGCGCGGCCTGAGCGCGGACGCGGCGGCGGTCCCCTCCTGGGGGCTGCCGCCGTCGTCATTTCAGGCGCCGAATCCGGGCTCGCGGCGCAGCTTTGGATGCGAGCTCACCTTTCCTGTCGCGGCGCGCGAGCGCGAGGGTCGAGATCGGCGCCGGATGCGCCGCCCAACGTTGCGGGCAGGTTTCTTGGCCAGACAGCCGCGATGCGGCAAGCCGTCAAAGCGGCGTGCTTCCGGGAGGCTGCCGGGCCATTGCGCGCTGTCGCGGCGCTCGTCCGGAGTATCATGGTGCGTCGGCGAACGATGACGGGGCACTCGGAAGGGCAGGAGCGATGGTCGGCGATCCCTTGATCGAGCGCGGCGCCAGGATCGGCGAGTACACGATCGACGATCGCCTCGGCGAGGGCGGCTTCGGCGCCGTGTTCCGCGGCCGTGACGGCGCCGGCAACGACGCCGCCATCAAGATCTTCAAGGACGTGAGCGCCCAGAACGCCGGGCAGCTCTTCGCCCAGCAGAACGAGATCGAGGCGCTGCTCCGCCTGCGCCACCCCTCGCTGGTCAAGCTCTCCTCGTACGGCGTCCTCGACGGCGTGGGCCTCTACCTCGCGATGGAGCTCGTGCAGGGCGAGACGCTCGACCGGTACCTCGCACGGATGGGCTCGCTCGACACGATCGAGGCCCTGCGCATCGCGCGCCGCGTGGCCGAGGCGCTCGCGCACTGCCACGCGCTCAACGTCCTCCACCTCGACCTCAAGCCGAGCAACATCGTCCTCACCGATCCGTACGAGCCCCGGCTCAAGATCCTCGATTTCGGCCTGGCGACGCTCACCGTGAGCTTCCAGCCCGAGCACGCCCGCGTCAGCGCGGGCACCATCGCGTACCTGGCGCCCGAGTGCCTGAAGCGGGGCGCGCTCGGGCGCCCGAGCCCCCGGATGGACCTCTACGCGGTCGGCGTCATGCTCTACGAGCTGCTCGCCGGCCGGCTCCCGTTCTCGGACGGCACCGTCAACAGCGTCATCAACCAGAAGGTCTACGGCACGCTCGTGCCGCTCGCCCACGCGGCGCCCGAGACGCCGGCGCCCGTCGTCGCGCTCGTCGAGGAGCTCCTGGAGCGCGACCCGGCGCGGCGCTTCTCCAGCGCGGCCCGGCTCTGCGCTCGGCTCAAGGAGCTCTACTACGTCACGCTCCACGGCACCTCGCAGCCCCCGGCCGGGGCCGAGGACGGCGCGCACGAGCGCGACGCCGCCGCGCCGGAGACCTTCGACGACGCGCACGACGCGCCCTTCGTCGGCCGCGAGCAGGAGCTCGGGCGGCTCATCGAGCTCGTCCAGGGCGCGGTGCGCGGCGAGCCGCGGCCGGCCGTGGTGGTCGGCGACACGGGCGTCGGCAAGAGCCGCCTCGTCGCCGAGCTGCTCCGGAGCGCCGAGCAGGCGGGCACGGCGATCGTCGCGTACGGCCGGTGCAGGGAGCTCTCCGGGCTCGTGCCCTACTCCGCGATCCGCGAGGCGCTGACGCAGATTGCGCTCTGGCTGGAGCGGCACGGCGACAGCCGGGCGGCGCGCATCCGCCGGCTGGTGAGCCTCGTGATCGCCGACGACGCCGCCCTCCTCCGGGGGCTCGTGCCAGAGCTGACGCGCGCGGTAGGGCTCGCCGACGAGGGCGGCGCCATCGGCCCGGGCGGAACGCGCTGGATCGCCGATCTGATCCTGCGGCTGCTCGGCGCGATCTCCGAGGAGATCCCGGTCGTCCTCGCGATCGAGGACGTGCACTGGGCCGACGAGGCGACGCAGGAGGTGCTGCTGCGCCTCTCGGATCAGCTCGGCGAGATGCCGGTGCTGCTGCTCGGCACGGCGCGGCCGCCCTTCGCTCGCGGCTCGTCGATGCCTCCGCCCGGCTCGTCGCTGCCTCCGCCCGGCTCGTTGCTGCCTTCGCCCGGCTCGTCGGCGCTGCGCGGCCCGCCGGGCTCGTCGCCGATGACGCCGCGCGCGGCGGGGTGGCTCGCGTGGAAGGACGTCGAGCGCATCGACCTCGGCCCGCTCCGGCCCGAGGCGAACCGGGCGCTCCTCTCCGCGCTCGGCCGCGGCGCGGGCGACGACCTCGTCCAGGAGCTCGTGCGCCGCGTCCCGCTGCTCGCCGCGGGCAACCCGCTCTTCAACATCCAGGTCGTCCGCAACATGGAGACCGAGGGCTTCCTGCAGCGCAGCCGGAGCGGCGCGCTCGAGATCTCCCGCGCCGACGCGCATTACCTCGCGCCCGCGTCGGTCTCGGACGTCCTCTCGCGCAGCATCGACGCGCTCGATCCCACGACGGTCCAGGTCCTCGGCGTCGCCGCGCTCATCGGCCGCCAGTTCCTGCGCGACGATCTGGTCGAGCTCGGGCTCTTCGACCCGGCGGAGGTCGACAGCGCCCTGCGCCACGCCGCGGCGCACTACGTCTGCCTCGGCGAGGACGGCGGCCTCGCGTCGTTCTCGCACGACGCGGCGCGCGAGCAGCTCGCCGCCCGCGTGCCGCCCAAGGAGCGCTCCGACTACCACGGGCGCATCGCGCGGCGCATCGAGCTGCGCGGCGGCGATCCGGGGACGCTCGCGCACCACGTCGAGCGCGCCGGCGAGCTCGACCGCGCCGCGTCGACGTACCTGCTCGCGGCGGGCGAGGCCGATCGGCTCCAGGATCCGCACGGCGCCAGCCGCCGGCTGAAGCAGGCGCTCGCGCTGCTCGAGCGGCTGCCGCTCGATCCGGCGCGGATCGAGCTCAGGGCCCGCTGCGCGCACGAGCTCGCGCGCGTGGCGTGCCTGCTCGGCAGCACGGCGGAGCCGCTCGATCTGCTCCGCCGCACGCAGGGGGCGCTGCCGGAGACGCCGCTCGTCACGGCGGCCCTCTCCAGCGCGCTGTCGCGCGTGCACTACGTGCGGGGCGAGTTCGCCGACGCGGTGGCGCACAGCCGCAAGGCGCTCGAGGCGATCGGCGCGAGCCCGGAGCTGCGGCCGTACCAGTGCCTGCCGGCGAACATCCTCGGGCGCGCGCTGTGCGCGGCCGGCAAGGTGGGCCCGGCGACCGAGCCGCTCCGCCGCGGCTGCGAGCTCGCGGAGGCGGCGGGCGAGTACGTCGAGCTCTGCCACTCGCGCGGCATCCTCTGCGTCGCGCTGAGCCAGTCCGGCTTCTACGCCGAGGCCGAGCAGAGCGCCGCGGACGCCGCGCGCCTCGCCGAGCGCCTGCGCGACCCGGTGCGGCTGCTCGGCACGTGGTTCTACCACGCGGTGCTCGCGGAGGGCCGGTTCGACTGGGATCTCGGGGTCCGGTCGACAGCGCAGCTGCTCTCGTACGCCGAGGAGCACGGCCTGAGCGGGCTCTACCTGTACATGGGGACGATGTACGCGGGCCGGCACCAGTTCCACATGGGCCAGCTCACGCGCGCCCGCGTGCTGATCGCGAACGCCGTCAACCTGAGCGGCGTGCTGGGCATCGGCATGGGGCGCGGCTGGGCGGAGGGGTACCTGGGCGACGTGTACTTCGTGCAGGGCCTGCTCCGCGAGGCGCTCGCCGCCTACGAGCGGGCGATCGAGATCGGCTCGGCGGGGACGGGCGACGCGTACGCCGTGTGCCTCGGCCGGGTCGGCCGGATGCACGCGCGGGCGCTGCTCGCCGGCGACGCCGGCGACGCCGGCCAGGCCGGCGAGCTCGCCGCGTATGGCCGGGAGACGCTCGATCTCATCCGCGCGTCGGGCAACCGGACGCTGCTGGTGACGGCGCTCGAGCGTCACGCCGAGGCGCTCGACGCGCTGGGCGACGGGGGGGCTGCGCGCGGCGTCCGCGCCGAGCGCGCGGCGCTCGTCGAGGAGCTCGGCCTGACGGATCCGACGTTCTGGCCGCGCGTCCCGGCCGAGGCGGCGTTCCAGGGCCATCCGCGGGCGTACTGGGCCGCTCTGCCGCGCGAGGTCCGGACGGCGAACCCGGGCGGCGTCGGCACGACGCAGGTCGTGGGCGCGACGGTGGCGGAGCTCGCGGCGGCGGCGACGATCGCGGTCCCGGAGGAGGAGCTCGGCGGGCCGACGATCGTGGCGATCCCGCGCCTCCGCCACGTCACGCTGCTGGAGACGCTGGCCTCGGTGGAGGGCTTCGTCCCGCGCTTCGACGGGCCGGAGGCCCCGCCGGTCGCCAAGTGACGGCGGAGGCCGCACGGCCGGCGCCGGCCGGCCCTGTCGAGGTCGTGCGCACGGCGCTCGCCCACACCTGGGCGATGCTGTTCCTCGTCGTGCTGCTCCCCGTCGGGCTGCTCTGTTTTCCCTTCGATCCCCGGCAGCGGATGCACGACCGGCTCTCGGTCGTCTGGGCGCGCGGGGCGCTCTGGCTCGTCGGCGTGCGGGTCGAGGCCGAGGGCGTCCAGCACGTGCGGCCGGGCGAGCGCTACGTGATCGCGGCGAACCACCAGAGCACGCTCGACATCCTCGCGCTCCTGGTGGTGCTGCAGGGGCGCACGCCGATGCGCTTCCTGGCGAAGCGCGCGCTGTTCCGCGTGCCGGTGCTGGGCTGGGGCATGCGCCTGTACGGCCACACGCCCGTCGATCGGCGGCGCGCCCGCGGCGCGCTCGCGGATCTCGGCGAGGCGCAGCGCAACGTGATGCAGCGGTGGTCGACGATGTTCTTCCCCGAGGGCACGCGGAGCGCGACGGGCCGGCTCCTGCCCTTCCGGCTGGGCGCGTTCCGGACCGCCTCGGCCGCGGGCGCGCGCGTCCTGCCGGTGACCATCGACGGCGCGGGCGCGCTCCAGCCGAAGGGACGTTATGCCGCCGCGCCCGGCGTCGTGCGGGTCGTGGTGCACCCGCCGCTCGACCCGCCGGGAACGTCGCTCGAGGCGCTGCACGCCTCGATGGAGGCGTGCAGGTCCGCCGTGGCGTCGGCGTTGCCGGAGGCGCTCCGGGAGGGGGGCGAGGCGGCCGCTCGCCCGGAGCGCTCCGAACCGCGCCGCTGAGGCGGGCACGACGGCAGTCCGAAGCCGCCGGATTGAGCTTCCCCCTTCCGGCGGGAGCATGCGCCTCGGGCTCTTCATTTGCAGGGAGATCGTCAGGGCGCACGGCGGCCAGATCTTTGTGCGCAACACGGAAGGCAAGGGGGCGACCTTCACGGTCCGGCTGCCCCGGATCGAGGACCGACGAGCACACGACTTGATGCGCTGAATCGACCCCGCTCTCCTGCGCTCGCACGCGGCCGGCCGGGCGGCGCTGCGGGGAGGGACGTCGGCAGGAGGCGTGGAGGCGCTGATCGTGCTCCTCGGGGGGCTGCCTGCCGCTCTGTCAGCGTCTCTGTTCGTGGTCCTGCACCTTCCGCCGACGGCGCGGAGCGGACCGAGGCCGCGGCGCCGCGGAGGGCGCGGCGGCGCGCTCGCGCCATGGCGCACGATGGCCAGAAGGGCTAGGTGTGGCCCATGGATTTCGCCAAGGTGATGGGCGAGCTGGAGCGGCTTGGCACCGAGCAGAACCGCAAGGTGTACCGGCGCCACGGCATGACCGATCCGCTCTTCGGCGTGAGCTTCGCCCACATGAACGCGCTGGAGAAGCGGATCAAGCGCGACCACGAGCTCGCCGAGGCGCTCTGGGCGACGGGCAACGCCGACGCGAGGACGCTGGCGGTGGCGATCGCCGATCCGGAGCGCTTCACCTGGGACAAGCTCGAGGCGTGGCTCGACGGCCTGCGCTCTCCGCTGCTCATCGACCTCCTCATGATGCGCGTCGCGCTGAAGACGCCGTTCGCCCGGGACGCGATGGCGCGCTGGACCGCGTCGAACGACGAGTGGCTCGGCCGCGCGGGCTGGACGCTCCTCGGCTTGCTCGCGACCGAGGACCCTTCGCTGCCCGACAGCGTGTTCGAGGAGCGGCTCTCGGTGATCGAGGCGTCGATCCACCGGGCCAGGAACCGCGCCCGCGAGGGGATGAACAGCGCGCTCATCAGCATCGGCGGGAGGAACGAGCCCCTGCGCGGCAAAGCGCTCACGGCGGCGCGGCGCATCGGCAAGGTCGAGATCGACCACGGCGAGACGAACTGCAAGACGCCCGACGCGACCGCCTACATCGAGGCGATCTGGTCCAGGAAGCCGGCCGCCGGGCCAGCCGCGAAGCCCGCCAAGGCCGCTGCGAAGCCCGCCAAGGCCGCTGCGAAGCCCGCCAAGGCCGCTGCGAAGCCCGCCAAGGCCGCTGCGAAGCCCGCCAAGGCCGCCGCCGCGAAGCGGGCCTAGAGCGACAAACGGGTTGAAACCACGAGAAAAAGCAGGAATTTCACAGGGAGACGGGGAGGCGGGGAGCGAGAGACGGCAAGAGGGAGAAATTCGTTTTTTTCTTCCTCCCCGCCTCCCCGTCTCCCTGTGAAAATTCTCCGGGTTTCAACGTGATGGGTGTTCTAGCCCGCTGGTTCCGCCACACGCGCCGTCCGGCGCTGGATCACGCCGGGTGCGCTGTCGTGAACAGCTCGCCTGGCGGCCCGAGCAGCTCCTTGCGGGTGAGCCGCTCGACGACCTTGCGCGTGAAGATCAGGTGATCTTCCTCCTCGTGCAGGCGGCGCCGGAACGCCTGCCTCGCCTCGCTGTCGTCCGCCTCGTCGGCGAGCTCGAGCAGCAGCTGCCAGCCGGCGTTGTCGACGAGCTCCGCGGTGAGCAGCGCGTGGAAGAGGTGGGTCGGGTTCATGTCCCCGTCGAGCACGATCTGCTCGATGCCCCGCGACTCGACCGTGACGAGCCGCGACATGTCTGTCTCGGCGTGCGCGTCCCCGCCCAGCGCGCGGATCTGCGCCTCGAGCCACTCCTCGTGCTCCTTCTCCTGGTCCCGGTGCTCCTTGAGCTCGCCGAGCCGGGCCATCAGGAGGGGATCGGCCGCGCGGCCGATCTTCTCCACGATGGAGTCGTAGAGCTTGACGCTTGCGCGCTCGAAGGTCAGCCGCTCGCTGAGCAGGTCGATGGCCTTGTCCCGGTTCGTCTGTGCAAGCTTCTTCATCGATGCCTCCGACCGGGGCGCATGCGATTCGCAGGCCGCCGCGCGCCGCGCCTGCGAGGCGGGCAGAGGGCCGGCCGGCCGGGCGCGGCGCGCGGCGATCAGAGGTGCTCTGTCAGGTACTCGACGATGGCGCGGTTCGCGTAATGGCTCGCGGCAGGCGACCGGTAACCGTGCCGCTCGCCCGGGAACACGAGGGTGTCGAACCGCCTGTCCGCGACCATGAGCGCCTCGATCATCTTCGCCGTGTGCGCAAAGTGCACGTTCTCATCCATGAGCCCATGCATGAGGAGCAGCTTGCCGCGCAGGTTGCCCGCGCGCTTCGTGAGATCGGTCGCCTCGTACCGCGCGGCCTCCTTGGCGAGGAGACCCATGTACCGCTCCGTGTAGCCCGTATCGTACAGCCGATCATCGCTCACCGGTGAGCCCGCGACGCCCACGTGGAAGCGGTCCGGCGCCATGAGGAGCGCCTCCAGCGCCATCCTGCCGCCGTAGCTGTGGCCGTAGATCCCGACGCGGCCCGCGTCGACGTAAGGCAGCGTCTTCAGGAAATCGAGGCCCGCGAGCTGGTCGGCGAGCTCGACCTCGCCGAGGCGCCCGTAAATGGCGGACTCGAACGCGCGCCCGCGGTTGGCCGAGCCGCGGTTGTCGAGCTGAAACACCACCACCCCGCGGTCCGCGAGGTGATTCCACAGGAGCCACGGCGACCACGAGTTGAAGACCGTCTGGACGCCGGGCCCCCCGTACACGCTCACCACGACCGGATAGCGGCGGCCGGGCTCGATCCTCCGCGGCGCGAGCAGCGCGCCGTAGAGCGTGTCGCCGCTCGCGGCGCGCACCTCGACGATCTCGGGGGCGCGCAGCTCGAGCTCCGCGAGCTCGCGGTCCACGGGCGCCGGCAGCGCGCCGACCTCGGCGTTGTCCGCGCCCCTCACCGCCCCTCTCCACGGGCGATCCAGGGCCGCGTGGAGCTCGACGTACCCCGGCCCCCCCGGATCCACGGTGATCTGGTGCATCCCCGGGTCGGACGTGAGCCGCTTCACCTCGCCCCCCGCGAGCGGCACGGTGTAGAGGTGGCGCTCGGTCGGGCCATCCTTCGTCGCCACGAAGCGCGCGAGGCCGCGCTCCTCGTCCGGCGGAAGGAGCGAGGTGATGTCCCAGTCGCCCGCGGTGAGCCTCGCGAGCTCGGCGCCCGAGCCTGTGTCCCGAAGCGCGAGGTGGCGGTGGCCGCCCTCGGCGGTCGACCAGAGGAACCTCGGCGAGCGCTCGAGGAGCCGCATGTCCGCGAAGTCCACCCACGTCGGCGAGGTCTCGACGACGACCTCGGCGGCCTCGCCCGAACGCGGCCTCGTGCGGAGGAGCGAGAGGCGCTTCTGGTCGCGCGAGAGGGTCTGGAACCAGAGCGCCTTGCCGTCTTCCGCCCAGGCGAACCGGCCGAGGTAGCGCTCGTCTTCGCCATCGCCGCCCTTCCACGTGAGCCATGTCGTCTTCCTGGTGGCGAGATCGAGGATGCCCGCCCTGACGCGGGGGTTCTTGCCGCCGACGCGCGGGTAACGCGCCATCATGAGATCTTCCTTGCCGTCGCGGAAGCCGAGGACTGGCACCTTCTCGACCTCTCGCTCGTCGACCTCCAGGTAAGCCACCCGGTCGCAGCCGGGGGAGATCCAGAAGCCGCTCGGCTCATCGAACTCCTCCTGACCGTTGAAGTCGCTCAGGCCGCGCGAGACCCCCTCGGGCGCCCCCCGGGTCAGCGCCGTCTCGCGGCGCGAGGCGACGTCGATCATGAAGAGCTCGCGCCCGCGGACGAACACCACGCGCTCACCGCCGTCGCACACCTTCGGATCGATCTCCGGCTCGGGCGTGTCGGTGAGCCGCGCGATCGCCCCTTTCGGGTCGCGCACGAAGAGGTCGCCGCCGAAGGGGAGGAGCAGGACCTCTGCCCGCTTCGCCCACGAATAGGCCGTGATCCCCCTGGAGAACATGCGCTGTCGCTCGCGGCGGAGCTCCTCCTCGCGGGACAGCGGCTTCGCGTCCTTCAGCAGGTCGCCCGACGCGACGAGCTGCCGAGTCTCGCGCGATGTGGTGTCGAAGGCGAAGAGAGACTGCTCCGGCCGGTCCGCCTGCCGCTGGAGGTAGGTGATCAGCTTGCCGCCGGGCGCGTACTGGATCGCCCTGGGCAGCCGCGCTCCGAGCGGCGGTTGCCTACCGAGGTGGGCGAACGTGATCCGGCTCGCCTCCGGCCCGGCGATGCGCGCCCTGTCCGGCGGGGCGGCCTGCTTCACCGCCGCGGCGGCCCCGGCCGGGGCGGCCCTCGGCGGGGCGGCCCTCGGCGGGGACGAGCCGGTGGGCGGGGCGCAGGCGGCGGCCAGGAGGAGGGGGAGCGACCACCAGCGAGCGGGGAGCAGCGGACTTCGCATGTCCGCTATCTCTCCCGCTGCCGCGGGGATGTCAAACAGTGCTGCCCGCCGCGTCGTCCGGGTCAGATCCGCGCGCGGATCCGCGCGGCGAGGCGCCCGAGGTCCTCCGGGCAGAGCTGGAGGATACGTCGTATCGAGCGCGCCGCCTCTTCCGCGACGATAGCCCGGCCAGCAGCATCAGCGGCCATCTTGCGGTGCTGTGTCAGGAAGCTCGCGAAAAAGGATTCCTTCGGGTGAGCATCAGCGCGAATTTCGAGCCATTTCCACTCCGAGGGGAGGTTGTGCCCCGCGAGCACCCAGACCTCGATCTCCTCGATCGCGAGCTCGCCGAGCAGAGCCTGCCCCTCCGCCAGCACGGCGGCGCTCCGCTGCTCCAACGAATCGAGGGCGGCTCGCCGCCCGGCGTTCTGCGCACCATCGCGATCGACGAGGAGCAGAAAGAGATCGGTTTGGCCTCCCCAGCGATCGATGATCTTGTGAATGCGCTCCCACTTGAGCGCCTCCCCTACACCGCCGAGCACCGGCTGCTCGCAGACGCGGACCTTGGCCTTGGGCCTGCCCAGCTCGGCCATGAGCGCCTGGATGATGGGCCTGAGCAGCTCCTTGTCCCGGCGTGAATCCTCGGGGATGATCAAGACGTTCACGGCCCGCTCTCCTCGGGAGAAGCTCGCTTCGTGGGCTCTCTCGGGGATGCGGCGAACTCCATCATGTCCTCGAACCACCCCGACGCCAGCAGATCACCGCGATCATGGCCGCGGAGGACGCGCTCCGCGTCGGGGACATCGACGAGGCGGACGATGCGACCGGACGGCTCTCCCTCCAGTCGGTAGACGAGCGATGCGTGCGCGAGGAGCTCGTCGTCGAGCTGCGCGAGGAGCGCGGGCGAGTGCGTCGTCGCGACGACTTGGACGCGGCCGTCGCGCGCCCGTGCGCTGATGAGGTCGAGCAGGAGCCGCAGCCGGCTCGGGTGGAGGCCGCTCTCGATCTCCTCGAGAAAGAAGAGCGTCGGCTCGGGTGAAAGGAGGGCGGCGAGGAGGCCGAGGAAGCGCAGCGTGCCCTCCGAGGCGCTGTACGCGGACAGCTCGGTCCCGTCCTTCTCGACGAGGACGAGCAGCACCTGCCCTCGAAGATCGGCTGGGAACTTCAGATCGACCACGTCCATCGGCGTCAGCGCGCGGAGCCAGTGCAGGAGCTCCGATTTGGTGTCCTCGCGCGAGCAAAGGGTCTGCAGGACGGAGGACAAGTTCTCTCCACGATCGGAGAGGTTGGCTTGTCCCGGAACGCTCGGCTGGCACATGGCGGTGGGAGCGAGGTCGATGAAGCGCATCGACCCGAGCGCGCGCTCGGCGCTGATCACGGCGTCAGGGGGCTCGCCAAGGAGCCTCGTCAGCGCTGGAGCATCCGAGCGCTCGGACTGCATCCAGGAGCCGGGCCCCTCGATCGAGTAGGTCTCATTGACCGTGATGATCAGCTGCTCCGGCGGCTGTCCTCCCGACGTATTGCGGTGCGGGCGTGCCTCGTAGACGAGGATGGGGCTCGTTCCGCCAGAGCGAAGCGACTCCGCAGCAACCCGTGGCAACGGAGCTGTCTCCACCTCGATGGAGTATCGTCCCACGTCATAGACATCGCCCCCCTCGGTGGCCAGATCGATGTCCACCTCGAGGACAAAGCTCCCCGCCCCCCGGAAGCTCGCCTCCCGCACGCCGCCGCGCAGCCCGTCCCATTGCCGCTCGCCGGCCGTGTACTTGCCCCCGAAGATCTCTGCCAGCGTGTACCCACGCCCGACCCCGTGCAGGAAACGGAGCGCCTCGCGCACGTTGCTCTTCCCCGCCGCGTTCGCCCCGACGAGCAGCGTGAACGGACCCAGCGAGAGCGTCGCGTCCTCGAAGTTCTTGAACCGTACCAGGCGGACCCGCCTCAGCATCGTTCAACCCTACCCTTCTCCGCGCGTTGCTCCGCCTCGGCCCTGGAGCATCCCATGCGATGGTCGAGCCCCGTCAGCGCTGCCGCTCCCTCTCGATCAGCTCGCGATGCGCCGGAGCACGATGACCGGCCGCCCCGCCTCGCGCGAGCGATCGATATCCACCTTGCAGTCGAGCATCCAGTCGTTGTGGTCCTCCGGATCGGCGATGATCTGCTGGACCACCCAGGAGCCGCCGTCCTCGGCGGGGTGGACGATCGTGTTGCTCGGGCTCCGGGCCGCCGGATCGGTGCGGATCGCGGCGTGCTCCGCGTAATAGCCTCGGAGCGCCTCGTCCAGCCGCTCCGCCGTCCACGGCGCCTCCTCCCCCTCCACCATCTCGGCGGCGACCTCGTAGTCGCGGCGGGACAGCGCGCGCAGGAAGAAGAAGAGCTCGTTCCTCACGAGCACGGTGAACTCCTTGACGTTCCGCGTGACGTCGAACGCGGCCGGCTCCCCGGCGCCGCCCGGGGCCGCCGCGCGCGGCTGGAACGACGGGTCGCGCAGCCGCTCCCACTCGTCGAGAAGGCTCGAGTCCACGCCGCGGATGAGCGCCCGGAAATAGGCGATCATGTCGATGGTGTCGCCGTCCTTCGCGTACTCGGGCACCGTCTGGACGAGCGCCTTGTACACCTCGGAGACGTACCTGAGGAGCAGCCCCTCCGCCCGCTCCAGGTTGTACTCCCGGATGTACTCGCTGAACGACAGGTATTGCTCGTACATCTCGCGCGCGACGCCCTTCGGACGGATGTTCTCCTGCCCCACCCAGGGGTGCCGCCGCGCGAAGTCGTTGAAGGTCCCGTAGATGAACTCGCGGTTCGGCCTCGGATAATCGAGCTTCTCGAGCTCCTCCATCCGCTGCTCGTACTCGACGCCCGCCGCCTTCAGCTCCGCGAGCTTCTCGGTCTTCAGCCGATCGAGCTGCTTCTGCAGGATGAGATCGGGGTTCTCGAGGATCGACTCCACGAGCGTCAAGAGATCGAGCGGATAGGTGCCGCTGTCGGGATCCAGCTTGCCCACCGTCTCGAGGACGTAGAGCGAGAGGGCGTGGTTCAGCGAGAAGTCTTCCTGGAGATCCGCGTTGATGCGGAGGCGCTTGCCCGGCCCGTCTTCCCTGGGGACGAACTCGATGATGCGCGCCTCCACGAGCGAGCGGAAGAGGAGCATCGCCGTCCTGCCGTGCTGGCGCCGGACCGCCGGCCGATCGTGGGTTCCGCGGATGAGCCGCTTCAGCGCCTGACAGCCGCCCTCCTCGCGCCCGAGCACGTTGACGAGCATGCCGTGCGTGACCTGGAACCGGGACACGAGCGGCTCGGGCGGCGACTGGATCAGCCGCTCGAACGTCTGCCGGTCCCAGTGCACATAGCCCTTCTCCGGCGGCTTCTTCCTGACGATCTTCCGCCGCTTGGCCGGGTCGTTCCCCGCCTTCGCCTCGAGCTTCATGTTCTCGATGACGTGCTCCGGCGCCTGGGCGACGACGCTCCCCTGGTTGTCGAACCCCTTCCGGCCGGCCCGGCCGCTGATCTGCTGGAAGTCACGCACGCTCAGGATGGCCGTCTTCTCGCCGTCGAACTTGCAGAGCTTCGTGAACAGCACCGTGCGGATCGGGATGTTGACGCCGACGCCGAGCGTGTCCGTGCCGCAGATGATCTTGAGGTGCCCCTGCTGGGCGAGCTTCTCGACGAGCAGCCGGTATTTCGGCAGGAGCCCCGCGTGGTGGAGCCCGATCCCGTGCCTGACGAAGCGCTGCACCTCGCGGCCGTAGGGGCTCGAGAACTTGAACGGACCCCCGAACGCGGACCCCGGCCCTGCGCCCGCGAGGGCGGCGGTGATCGCCCGCTTCTCCTCCTTGGTGCAGTAGTCCTGGCTCATCAGGTTCTGCGCCTCCTCGGCGCAGCCCCGCTGCGTGAAGCTCACGATGTAGATCGGCGCCTTGCCGCTCTTCACGAGCGTCGCGACGGTCTCGTGGAGCGGCGTCTCGCGGTACTCGAAGTCGAGCGGCACCGGGCGCACGGTCGACTTGACCACGGCCGTCTGCTCGCCCGTCAGGCGCGTGAGCTCCTCCTGGAAGAACTCGGTGCCTCCGAGCGTGGCGCTCATGAGCAAGAACCTCGCCTGCGGCAGCGTGAGCAGCGGGATCTGCCAGGCCACGCCGCGATCGCGATCCGAGTAGTAGTGGAACTCGTCCATGATCACGTAGTCGCAGAGCGCCTTCTCGCCCTCGCGGAGCGCGATGTTCGCGAGGATCTCCGCGGTGCAGCAGATGATGGGCGCGTCGCGGTTCACGGCCGCGTCGCCCGTCAACATGCCCACGTTCTCGGGGCCGAAGTCGTTGCAGAGCGAGAAGAACTTCTCGCTGACGAGCGCCTTGATCGGGCACGTGTAGTACGACTTCATCCCCTCGGCGAGCGCCTTGAAGTGCATCGCGGCCGCGACGAGCGACTTGCCCGAGCCGGTCGGCGTGTTGAGGATCACGTTCTTGCCGCCGAAGATCTCGAGGATGGCCTCCTCCTGCGCCGGGTAGAGCTCGAGCCCCCGCTCGGCGACGTAGTCGAGGAAGCCGTTCAGCAGATCGTCGGCCGTGAAGTCGTGCGGCGACGGCGGGAGGCGAGCGAGGAGCGGTGCGGCGGCTTGATCCATGGCGGCTGTCGGGCGCGCGCCCATGGGCGCGCGCCCACCATGCAGAAGCCTGGTTTCAGCGAGAATGCAAGCAAACTCCTCCATGTCCAGGTCGGATCGCCAGCGACGCGCGATGGGGGCGGAACCGACGCAGCGAGCGGGACCGACACCGCTGACGCGCCGGCGCGACCGACACAGCAGACCGAAGAGGCAAAGCGGACGCAGCAGGCTCCGTCCAGGCGATCCGGACGCGCAGAGGACGGAGGCGATCGGGTCGCCATGCCGCCCGCAGCGTCACGCGATCGTGATAGCGTGGCCGGACGAAACAGCGGGAGGGAGCGCCATGCACACACGGCCGATCGGGCGGGTGCATGGAGGATCGGGGCGGGCGGGGATGGGGGAGACGGCCGGACAGCCAGCCTGGGCGACGCGATCGCCCAGCAGGGGGACCGCGCAGATCGACGCGTCGAGCGGGCGGATCGTGCGCGTCAGCAGCTCGCTCTGCCTGCTGCTGGGCTACTCGGAGGACGAGCTGCGCCAGAAGAAGCTGTCGGAGCTCGCCCTGCCGGAAGACCGCACGCGCTCGCTCGCGGCGTGGCGCTCGCTCCTCGAAGCGGACGAGGAGGACCTCACGTTCGAGATGCGCTGCCGCTGCAAGGACGGCGGCGTCCGCTGGCTCCACGTGACAGGCGTCTTCGTCCGTGACCTCCGGCAGAGGCCGTATCGCGCGGTGATGCTCGTCGAGGACATCACCGAGCCGAGGAACGCGGAGGAGCGGGCGCTGGCCGCGGAGCAGGCGCTGGCGGAGGCGGCGGTCCGGAGGTGCGAACAGTTCTTCCGCGCCATCGGGGAATCCATCGATTATGGCATCTGGGTCAGCGACGCCGACGGGCGGAACGTCTATGCCAGCAACGCGTTCCTCAGAATGGCCGGGATGATGCAAGAGCAGTGCTCGGAGCACGGGTGGGTCGAGGCGCTCCACCCCGAGGATCGGCACAAGGTGGCGATCTTCCAGCGGTGCGTTCAGACGGGTGAGCCGTTCGAGGAGGAGCTCCGGTACCTCGGCCCCGGCGGCGTCGTCCACCCCGTCCTCAACCGGGGCGTCCCGGTCCGCGACGAGCGAGGCAAGATCACCGCCTGGGTCGGCATCTGTCTGGACATCAGCCGGCTCAAGCGCACGGAGGAGGCGCTGCGCGAGAGCCAGGGCCGCCTCCTCGCGGCGCTCGACGAGGCGCAGCGGGTCCTCACCGAGCGCGAGCGCCTGGAGGACGAGCTCCGCGCTCGCGAGCGGGAGCTCGCGTCGCTGATGGCGAACTCGCCCGACGTGATCTACCGCCTGGATCGCGACCTGCGCTGCACCTTCATGTCGCCCACCTCGGCGACGGTGATGGGGTTCCCGCCGGAGCACTACCTCGGCAAGACGCCCCGCGAGAACGGGCTCCCGCCCGACGTGGTCGAGATGAGCGAGGCCGTGTGCCGCGAGGTGCTCGCGACCTCCAAGCCGCTGCGGCTGGAGTTCGGCATCGGCGAGCGGAGATTCCGCGCCCGGGTCATCCCCGAGCTCGGGCCGAGCGGCGCCGTGGACTCGTTCATGGGGATCACCGAGGACGTCACCGCGGAGCGGCTGGCCGAGGAAGAGCGCCAGAAGCTCCTCGACAGCGAGCGCGCCGCGCGCGACGAGGCGGAGCGGGTGAGCCGGGTCAAGGACGACTTCGTCGCGACGCTCTCGCACGAGCTGCGCTCGCCCATCAACGCCATCCTGGGCTGGGCGCGCATCCTGCGGGGCCGGGTGCCCGAGCCGCCGACGCTCGCGCGGGGGCTCGAGGTCATCGAGCGCAACGCGCGGCTCCAGGCCGACATGGTGTCCGAGCTGCTCGACATGAGCCGGATCGTCTCGGGGAAGCTGCGGCTCGACGTGCAGCCGGTCGACCTGGCGTCGGTCATCCGGAGCGCGCTCGAGGCGATCCAGCTCGCGGCCGAGACGAAGGGGATCGCGGTCGCCTCGAGCATCGACCCCTCAGTGAGCTCGCTGAGGGGGGACCCCGCGCGGATCCACCAGGTCGTCTGGAACCTCCTGTCGAACGCCGTGAAGTTCACGCCCCCGGGCGGGCGGATCGACGTCGCGCTGCGGCGCGCGAGCGCGCACGCCGCGCTGTCGGTGACCGACACCGGGATGGGCATCGCCCCGCAGTTCCTCCCCCACCTGTTCGAGCGCTTCCGGCAGGCGGACGCGTCCTCGACGAGGAAGCACGGCGGGCTCGGCATCGGGCTGTCGATCGTCAAGCACCTGGTCGAGCTGCACGGCGGCGCCGTGGAGGTCGCGAGCCAGGGCGAGCATCTGGGCGCGACCTTCACCGTGACGCTGCCGCTCGCCGGCGTCTCGCAGGAGGCGCCCGGCGCGGCGGAGCGCCCCAGCGAGGCGCGCGTCGAGGCGCTGGCCGACTACCCGGGCGCGTCGCTCGCCGGCCTGCGGTTGCTGGTGGTCGACGACCAGCCCGACGCGCGCGAGGTCGCCCAGCGCGTGCTGGAGGAGTGCAAGGCGACGGTCACGACCGCGGGATCCGCCGCCGAGGCGCTGGCCATCCTTTCGCAGGATCGGCCCGACGTCCTCGTCAGCGACCTCGGGATGCCGGGCGAGGACGGCTTCCAGCTCATCCGCAGGGTGCGGGGCCTCGGCGAGGCGCGCGGCGGGGCGACGCCGGCCGTCGCGCTCAGCGCGCTGGCTCGTGTCGAGGACAAGGCGCGGGCGCTCGGCGCCGGGTACCAGGCGCACGTCGCCAAGCCGCTGGATCCGGCGGAGCTCGTCGGGGTGATCGCGGCGCTGGCCAAGGATCGGGCGAACCAGACGAACCAGACCAGCCAGACGGATCCGACCGATCGGACGGGCCAATGAGCGGCAGTTGCTCCGGGGGAGCTCCTTGGATTAGGTAGAAGCCTTTACGCCGCCGTCCACGGCGGGATGGCGAGCACGGTCATGGTCCAACAGATTTCCGTGAAAGACCTCTTTCTGAAGCTGAAGGCGGGCGAGCCCGTGTACCTCCTCGACGTGCGCACGCCCGGCGAGCACGAGATCGCCGCGCTGCCGGGCAGCGCGCTGATCCCGCTGAACGAGCTCGTCGAGCGGGCCGACGAGGTCGCCCCCGGCGAGGGCGCGCTGGTCGTCGCCTACTGCCACCATGGCGTCCGGAGCCTCTCGGCCGCCGCCCTCCTCGAGAAGCTCGGCCACGAGCGCGTCGCCTCGCTCCAGGGCGGCATCGACGCGTGGTCGATCCACATCGACGAGAGCGTCCCGCGGTACTGATCCCCCATCGACGAGCTCAGTTGAGCGAGGCGGCGCCGAGCCGGAAGTAGAGCGATCGGCCTGCGCCGCACGCGCTGCAGGCGACCTTCGCGACGCGGAGGCGGACGCCGTCGAGCGTCTCGGCCGTGTGGTCTTCCACGCGGAAGGCGCCGCGGCAGCGCGGGCACGGGATCGACCGGGCGGCCACCTCGACCTGCGAGGCGGCGTCGAGGGCGATGGCGCGCCCGGGGGTGTAGCCCGGCTCGAGCAGCGCGAGCCGCTCGATGTCGCGGGTGAGCTTCGCCGAGGAGCGATCGCTTTCGCGCCGGGCGGCGCGGGCCGAGAGCTTCTTCTTCGCCATGATGCCTGTCCCTGCGGCCCGCCGGCGCGGGGACGCCGCCCGCGCGGGGAGCGCGAGGCCGGGTCTACCGCCTGTCGCGGATCGACTCCAGGCCCTCGTACACGTCGTCGGCGCCTCCGCCGTTCACGTCGCGCTCTGGCGAGACGGCGCCCGAGCGCGAGGGCGCGAGGGTGCCGGGCCGCCGCACCTTGGGAGGCCGGCCCCCCTGCCGGCGGCGCTCGGGGACCGCTGCGGGGTCGGGCGTCGTGGCGGCGGCGTCGACCGCGGAGGGCGAGTCGGCCCCGGCCGGATCCGCGGATTGCGAGGGCGCTTCCGGGGCCGGCGCGCCGCCGGAGGGCGCGGGCGTGCCGAACGGCGCAGGGCCGGCCGTGCTTGCGACGGCCATCGGCGCGTCCTGGCCCGCCGGCGACCTGGCGGCCACCGGCGCGCTCGAGCTCGCTGTCCAGCGCGCCGCGCCGAGCGCTACCGCGGCGAGGAGGGTTGCGGCGGCCGCGATCCACGTGCCCGCGCCGCGGTGCCAGCGGAACGCGCCGGAGCGCCACCGATCGCGGCGGCGTTCGGTCCCTTCGCGCGGGCTCCAGGCGATCTCCTTCCCGTCCGGCTGGGCCAGCGGCACCGCCTGCTTGCCCGCGCCGAGCCGCCGCGGCGGCGCCCCCCGCTTGCGCGCCATCGTCAGCGTGGGGGAGTCGTCGCGCGCCATCGTCAGCGTGGGGCCTTCCTCGCGCGCCATCGTCAGCGTGGGGCCTTCCTCGCGCGCCATCGTCAGCGTGGGGCCTTCCTCGCGCGCCATCGTCGGCGTCGGCGTCGGAGCGTCCTCGCGCGCCATCGTCAGCGTGGGGCCGTCTTCGGGAGCCGACTTCAGCGCGATGCCGCTGTCCTGCGCCGTCTTCAGCGCGGCGCCGCTGTCCTGCGCTGTCGCCGGCGCGGGGCCAACGTCCTGCGCCATCTTCAGCGCGGCGCCGCTGCCCTGCGCTGTCGCCAGCACGGAACCGCCGCCTTGCGCCATCTTCAGCGCGAGGCCGTCGCTCCGGGACATCGTCAGCGTGGGGCCTTCCTCGGAGCTCCCCCCGTGCGAGGACCGGTCGTTCCGCACCATCTTCAGCGTGGGCCTGCTGTCCTGCGCCGGGGTCGTGGGGCCGCTGCTCCGCGCCAGCCCCAGCGAGGGCCGCTCCGCGACGGCCACGTGGGGGAGCGTGCGACGCTCGCTGGACGAGGTCGCCGCCGCGGCGCCCTGGCTGGGCAGGGTGGTCACGTGGTCGCCGCCGGGCGAGAGCGCCGTCGAGCAGGGACCTGCCCCGGCTCCCGCCCGCTTGTCGGCGTCCGGCAGGGTCGACGACGCGCCCGGCCCGTCGTTGGCCGCGGCGGGGAGCGTGCTCGCGACGCCGTCGCCCGAGGGCCCGAGGGGCCGAGACGACGGAAAGGCCTTACCCCGGGCGATCGCCTCGATCTGCGCCAGGGCGCGGGCGGAGTGCTCCGAGCCGAAGGGCGCGAGCTCTCGCGCCAGATCCGCCACGGTCTGGACGCGCAGCTCGGGCTCTTTCTCGAGGCAGCGGAGGATGATGTCCTCGATCCGGGCCGGCAGATCCATCCGGTGCACCCGCGGCGGCGTGGGCGCGTGCATGGCGATGGCGACGAAGAGCGCCGAGATCCTCGACACCTCGAAGGGAAACCGCGCCGTCAGGAGCTGGTAGAGGATGACGCCGAGCGACCAGATGTCGGTGCGCGCGTCGACGTCTTTCGAGCACCGCACCTGCTCGGGCGACATGTAGCAGGGGGAGCCGAGCATCACCTCCGACGCCGTGAGCTTGCCGTCGTCCTCGGCGGCGGCCGACTTGGAGAGGCCGAAATCGAGCACCTTGACGATGGGCGCGCCGGTCGCGCCGGTCGTGAGGAAGAGGTTCCCCGGCTTGAGGTCCCGGTGGACGATGCCGCGCGCGTGCGCCTCGGCGATGGCCTCGCAGCCCTGGATCACGTAATCGACCGCCTCGGACACGGGCAAGGGGCCGCGCGCCTCGATCTCCCGCTGGAGATCGCGGCCGCGCAGGTACTCCATGACGAGGTAGGGGACGCCGAGATCGGCCGTGCCGACGTCGATGACGCGGGCGACGTGCTCGCTGCGGATCGCCGCCGCGGCGCGCGCCTCGCGCAGGAACCGGGCGCTCGCGCCGGGCAGCGTCATCGCGCGGGGAAGGAGGAACTTGACGGCCACGCGCTGGCGCAGCGAGACATGCTCGGCGGCGAAGATGACGCCCATGGCGCCCCGGCCGAGGCTGCGCTCGAGGCGGTATTTCTGCGCGAAGACCTCGCCTATCGCTGGGATGCCCGCCGTCGACGCGGGGGCATCCGGTTCCGATGGCCCGACCTCCATGCGCACACTATAGCCGCGCTCTCGCTTTTTTTGACGCGAAGATGCGGGGCGTCCGGGGTGAACGCGGCAGAATGCGGGGGCAGCGGAACGCGGTCGCGAGGGTCGCGTAGGGGGGCCGCGGCGCAGCGTTGGCTCGGGTGAGCCCAGCGCGTCCGGAGCCATCGCCGTCGCGCGAACTTCATGCTGATTCGCTCGCGAGGCGGACGCCCTCCCCGCCCCCCTCCGGCATTGCGACAGCCCTCGCGCCATGGCACGAGCCCGCCCTCATGCCGACCCGCCCCTTCACCCTGGGCCGCTCCCGCCCGCTCTCGGGCGATCCCGGCGCCGCCGGCGCGCGCCCGTTCGAGCTCCCGGCGCACCACCTCGTGACCCACGGCGTGGTCGTCGGCATGACCGGCAGCGGCAAGACAGGGCTCGTCATGGTCCTCGTCGAGGAGGCGCTGCGCTCGGGCGTCCCGGTGCTCATGGTCGACGTGAAGGGCGACCTGCCCAACCTGCTCTTCACGTTCCCGGAGCTCTCGGCGGCCGAGTTCGAGCCGTGGATCGACCCCTCGGCGGCCGCGCGCGACGGCCGCTCCACGGCCGACGTCGCCGAGGGGCTCGCGGCGCGCTGGCGCGACGGCCTCGCCTCGTCGGGGCTCGGGCCGGGCGACGTCGCCGCGCTCCGCGCCCGCATGGCCCCGCGCCTGCTGACGCCGGGCACCACGGCGGGCGAGCCGGTCCACGTGCTGTCGTCGCTCGAGGCCCCCTCCTCGCTCTGGGACGAGGACGAGGAGGCCGCCCGCGAGGCGCTCTCGGCCTCGCTGTCGCTCCTGCTCCGGCTCGTCGGCCGCGACCCGGACCCGGCCCGGAGCCGCGAGCACGTGCTGCTCGCGCACCTCGCCGAGCGGCGGCTGCGCGCGCGCCGGGCCGCGGGGCTCGAGGAGCTGCTCGCGGACCTGGCCGATCCGCCGATCGCCGCCGTGGGCGCCCTCGGCGTCGACGAGTTCTTCGCCCCCAAGGAGCGCCAGGCGCTCGCCCGCGAGCTCAACACCCTGCTCGCCTCGCCCACGTTCGCCACCTGGCGCAAGGGCGCGCCGCTCGACGTCGCGGCGTGGCTCGCGCCGCAGGAAGGCAGCGGCGGCGGCAAGACCCCGGCGGTGATCGTCAGCGTCGCGCACCTCGACGACGACGAGCGGCTCCTCGTCCTCGGGCTGCTGTTCGATCAGCTGCTCTCGTGGGTGCGCGGCCTCTCAGGCACGAGCGACCTGCGCGCCCTGGTGGTCTTCGACGAGGTCTTCGGCTTCCTGCCCCCGCACCCGGCGAACCCGCCCACGAAGCGGCCGCTGCTCGCGCTCCTGAAGCAGGCGCGCGCCTTCGGGGTCGGCGTCGTCCTCGCCACGCAGAACCCGATGGACCTCGACTACAAGGCGCTCTCGAACGCCGGCGCGTGGTTCGTGGGCCGGCTCCAGACCGACGCCGACCGCGAGCGCGTCGTCGAGGGGCTCTCGGGCGCGGACGGCGGCGCCGGCGGGGTCGAGGCCGCGGCCCTGTCGGCCACGCTGAAGGCGCTCCCCCCGCGCACGTTCTTCGTGCGCGACGTCCACATGCAGCCGCCGTCGTTCCTCGCCGAGACGCGCTTCAGCCTGTCGTGGCTGCGTGGCCCGGTCACCCGGCGCGAGGTCGGCCGCCTCGTCCGGAGCATCTCCCCTCCCCCGCCCGCGCCCGATCCGACACGCGATTCTCTCGATTCCAGGTCTGTACATCCAGATCCCAGAGCAGATTCTCTGGATTCAAGGTCTAAACATCCGGATCCCAGAGTCGATTCTCTGGATTCAAGGTCTAAACATCCAGATCCCAGAGTCGATTCTCTCGATCCCAGGCCTGCATCTCCTGATCCGAGGTGCGCTTCGCCCGGTCCGGGGAGCCCCGCCCCGCGCGCGCCCGTGGGCCCGGGCGGGACGGTCGTGCTCGACCCGCGCCACACGCCCGCCGCCCCGCTGCCCGCGCGGCGCAGCGCGGCGGCTCGTGCGGACGCCGGCGCGCCCGCGCCCGCACCGCCGCCCCGGGCAGCGACGGCGCCCCCGCCGGCGCCCGATGGATGGCGGAGCCTCTACGCGCACGCCCCCGCCGCCGCGCCGGAGGGCTTCCGTTACATCCCCTGGGTTGCTGCCTCCGTGATCGCCCACCTGCGCGACGCGAAGCTCGGCGTCGCCCTCAACCGGAGCCAGCTCCTCGCCGCCCCGCTCCTGCCCGACGGCAAGCCGGATCTCTCGCGCGTCGCCCGGCTCGACGCCTCGCTGCTCGCCACATCGCCCGCCGCGGGCGCCCGCTTCGCCGAGCTGCCCGCCCCGCTCGCGAAGCGCGCCACCGCGCAGGCCGCGGCGCGCGCGCTCCGGGAGCACGCCTACCGCACGATCGACGCCGCCGTGGCCGTCCACAAGGAGCTCGGGCTCGCGCAGGACGACGGCGAGCCCCTCGAGGCGTTCGCCGCCCGCTGCCGCGCCGCCGCGGCCCGGCTCGCCGCCGCCGAGCAGCAGCAGGTCGTCGGCCGGTTCGCGCCCAAGATCGCGCGCCTCGGCGAGCGCATCGCCGCCGCGAAGGCGCGGTACGGCCAGGCCGAGGCCGAGGTGGCCGCGCTCCCCGGCGCGGTGGGCGCCGCGCTCCTCGGGCTCGTCGCCGGCCGGGACACCGCCCGGCGCGCCGGGACCCAGCGCGACAAGGCCGCCGCGAAGCTCGAGCGCGCGCGGCAGGAGTGGACCGAGGCGGACGCCGCGCTCCGCGACCTCCACGCCGCGCAGGCCGCCGAGCTCGCGGCGCTGGAGCAGCTCCCCCTCCGCGCCGGCGAGGGCATCGAGACGAAGCGCCTCGTCCCCAGGAAGAACGACGTCGAGGTCGCGTTCGTCGCGCTCGCCTGGGCCGCGACGCTCGCCGGCCCCGCGTGAGCCCGCGGCGCTTGAGCCGCGACGCGACGCCCATACCTCCTCCTTCCCGCGACGTCGCGGTATCGCCGCCTCCATCGAGACGCTAGGCTCCCCCGCATGCAGCCGATCGGCTCACCTGAGCGACGCCTCGACGGGGAGCCCGCGCGGCTCTGCCCCCGGTAACGCCATGCCGTCCTCCCGCTTCCGCGCCGGGCTCGGCCGTCCGAGCGCGGCGCCCGCCGAGATCGCGTGGTTCGCCTTCCACGGCGACGCTCTCCTCGTCCGCGCGCGCGAGTCCGAAGACGGCGGCGATCGCTTCGACCTCCCGATCGCGGCCGATCTCGCGGATCTCGGCGTCATCGTCACGCGCGCGCAGCCGCTCGGCGAGCTCGACGGGCGCGCCTGCCGCTCCGCCGAGCTCGCGCAGGGCGCGCCGACGCCGGCCGGGTATGCCTACGTCTCGCTGCGGCGCCTCCACGGGCGCATCGATCCGGAGCTGTTCGAGATCGCGGGCACGGCGTACCAGGTGCAGCACTGGGACAGGGCGCACCAGTACTGCGCGGCGTGCGGCGCCGCGCTCGAGACCGGGCAGGACGAGCGCGTGAAGCGCTGCGTCCGCTGCGCGAGCAACTACTTCCCCCGGATCACGCCGGCGACGATCGTGCTCGTCGAGGACGGCCCGCGCGTCCTGATGACGCGCCAGGCGCGGTTCCCTGCGGGCATGTACGGCCTCGTCGCCGGGTTCGTCGAGCCGGGCGAGACGCTGGAGACGTGCGTCGCGCGCGAGGTCCACGAGGAGACGGGCGTCGACGTCGCCGACATCGTCTATTTCGGCAGCCAGCCGTGGCCCTTCCCCCACCAGATCATGGTCGGCTTCACCGCGCGCTACGCCGGCGGCGAGCTGCGCGTCGACACGCGCGAGCTCGAGGACGCGCGCTGGTTCCACCGCGACGCGCTGCCGCTCCTGCCGCCGCCGCTCAGCATCGCCCGGAAGCTCATCGAGGCCTGGCTCGCGCGGCCGGCGCGCTAGCGGCGCCTCAGACGCGCCGCAGCTTCCACGCGCCGCGGCGGAACACGAGCCCGCCCGCCACGGCAAACGTCGAGAACGCCACCGCGATCGCGACGAACACGCCCGCCGGGCCGAGCCCCGCGGCGCCCGAGAGGCCCCAGGCGAGCGGGATCTCCCAGAGCCAGAAGCAGACGAAGTTCAGCAGCGTGGGCGTCCAGGTGTCGCCGGCGCCGTTGAACGCCTGCGTGAACACCAGGCCGAAGCCGTAGAAAAGGAACCCGCACGAGAGGATCCGCAGCGTCTGCGTGCCGAACCGGAGCACCTCGGCGTCGTCCGTGAACGCGCCGACGATGGCGCGGGCGCCCACCGCGAAGGCGACGCCCACCGCGCCGAGCATGACGGTGGTCCAGATGCCCGCGCGGTACACGGCGGCCTCGGCCCGCTCGGGGCGCCCCGCGCCAAGGTTCTGCCCGACCAGGGTCGCGGCGGCGTTCGAGAGCCCGAGCGCCGGCAGGATGGCGAACACGATGACGCGCATCCCGATCGTGTACCCGGCGAGCGCCGCGCTCCCGAAGGGCGCGATGAGGCGCACCAGGCCGCTCCAGCTCGCCATGCCGATGACGTTTTGCAGCGCGCCGTTCGCGAAGAGCCGGAGCAGCGCCGCGAGCGCCCCCGGGTCGGGGACGAGGTGCCGCGCTTGCACCCTCACCCGGCCGCTGCCGCGCGTGAGGAAGAAGACCTGCAGCGCGACGCCGGTCCCGCGGCCAAGGGTCGTCCCGACCGCCGCGCCGGCCACGCCGAGCTCCGGGAACGGGCCGAGGCCGAAGATGAGGCACGGGCCGAGCGCCATGTTCAGCGCGTTCGAGAGCCAGAGCACCCGCATCGACAGCGCCGCGTCGCCCGCCCCGCGGAAGATCGCGTTGATGACGAACAGCATCAGGATCGTCGCGTTGCCGAGCAGCATGATCGAGGCGAACGGCGCGCCGAGCGCGATCACCCCGGGCGTCGCCCCCATCGCCGCGAGCAGCCGCGGGGCGAGCAGCGCGCCGACCGCCGAGATGGGCAGCGAGATGAGCAGGCCGAGCACGATCGCCTGCCCCGCCATGGCGGCCGCGTCCTCGTGGCGCCCCTCGCCGACCCGCCGCGCGACCGTCGCGGACGCGGCGACCGCGAGGCCCATCGCGATGGCGTAGACGAGCGCGAGGAGCGACTCCGTGAGCCCGACGGCGGCGACGGCATCGGCCCCGAGGCGCGAGACCCAGAAGACGTCGACCACGACGAAGAGCGACTCCATGAGCATCTCCATGACCATCGGGATCGCGAGCAGGGCGATCGCCCGGTCGATGGAGCCGGCGGTGAAGTCGTGCTCGCCGCCGCGGACCGCGTCGCGGAGCGTGGACCAGACGCCCGCGCCGCGGCGCGAGCCGGGCGAGGGTGCAAGAGCGTCCGCGCGCAGGTCGGGGGCGGGTGGCGTGCCGTGGTCGCGCATGAGGGCCGGCAAGCTGATCGCTGCGGGCCGCTTCGTCCAGCGGCTTCGCTGGCCGCGCGCGGTTCACCTCACGGCCCGACGGGATTCACCGGTCCATAGAGCTCGAGTTCCGAGACGGAGTACGACGCGTCTCCGGAGGTCGCCCGGATCCTCGCGTAGCGAGCCTCGACCCTCCGCGGGAGCGCATAGGCCGGCCGCGTGCGCGTCCCGACACCCCCGAACGTGGGCACAGCCGCCAGCGGGACCCATGTCACCCCATCCGTGGACGACTCGACGAGGTACTCGTCGTTGTTGTCGGCCTGCACCACGACGCGAGCGAGGGAGTAGATCGCTCCCAGGTCCACCGCGAGCGACGTGCCCTCGGGGGTGACCACGGAATACATCGGATCATCCCAGGGCTGACCTTCCGGCGCGAACATCGTATCGGTGACGAACTGCAGATCTCCTCGCGGCGCTCCGTCCGCCGTGACGGGCCTCGCGGCCGCGAGGTTGACGAGCACCTCGAAGGTCGAGCTCGGAGGCTGGGCCGCCGCGACGCTGTCGGCATAGCTCGGATCACCGCTCAGCGCGACGTCGAGGGTGCACCACTCCAGGAGCGTGGGGTCCGTGACGCCCCGGTCGCTGCAGACCTGCCTCGCCGACGCGCGCTGGTCGTCCGGCACATCGCGGAGCAAAGCGGGCCGCTCGGGGAGCGTCCGATCCGTGAAGGTGTCGGTGCTCTCTCCCTCGGCATAGTCGAACAGAGACTCCTCCCGGGCGACCCTCCAGCTCTCGGCGAAGGAGGCATAGAGCTCCTGGAACGTCGGCGAGATCAGGACCGCGCCGGTCCGCGTGGCGACGTCGTCGGAGCCATCGTCGTTGAAGTTGCCGAACAACCCGCGAACCTGTCCTCGCCGTGATGGAGGGAGCAGGAGCCGAAGATCGAGGTGATCCGAGGCCACCGTGATCTCGGCCCGCTCGCCGTCGGCCGAAGGCCAGTTGAGCGTGTACTTGCTGCTCTCCAGGAGCACCTGGCCTCCACCGGCCAGGGTGAGGGCGGCGCCGTCCGCGAGGGCTGTCGCGGTTCCATTCAAATAGAGCGGAGGCGATCTCCCCGCATAGAGCGCGACGCGGTCGGCGCCCAGCGCGGTTGCCACGGCCGTGTTGACGGAGACGCGACGCGATGTGCCCAGAGATCCCTGGCGGGCTTGAACGGCGAGCGGTGCTCCCGAGGTGGATTCGAGGACGACGAACTCGCCGACCGCCTGAAAATCGTAGGCCAATCCATCGAACGTGACGATGTGGGGGTCACCCACATCGGAGGCGCCAGGCATCCCTCCGCTCGATCCTCCTGCCCCGCTGCCCGAGCCCGATCCGCTGCCGGCGCCACCTGCCCCGTCGCCGCCGGCGCCCCCTGCCCCACCGGCGGCACCTGCTCCGCCGCTGCCGCCTGCCCCGTCGCCGCCATCTCCCCCTGCCCCGCCGCTGCCGCCTGCATCGTCGCCGCCATCTCCCCCTGCCCCGCCGCTGCCGCCTGCACCGTCGCCGCCATCTCCCCCTGCCCCGCCGCCCCCACTTCCATCTCCCCCAGGGCACCAGCCCGCGTTGCGCTTCAGCTCGTCGAGCGCGACCGACTCCGTCCCATCCGGCTTGTAGAGATAGAACCCCCGGCCTTCGTTATCGTAGAGCTGCCAGTAGAACGCTGCAGCCAGCCGCCCACCCCGTGCGACGTTCAGCACATTGTTGATGCGACGTCGCACCTCGGCCTCTGGATATTCCAGCTCCGGCAGGCCGAACTCGGAGATGATGACCTGCCCGTTGCCGAGAGCCATCGGATCCGTCGGAAAGGTCGGCAAATCGGCCAGCTCCGGCACGAGTCGAATGAACGCGTTACGTTGCGCCACGTCGGCATAGAGAAAGTCGAGCGCCTGGGTCAAGGCCATCTGCGTCTGGGCGTCGTTCACCCCCTGCAGCATGGAGTCGTACGACGAGTAACTCACCATGTCCGGCCCGATGAACGGCAGGAGGTGCGACAGGCGCAGCTGCTCGCCGTTGCACTCGAGTCCCAGCGCCTCGCGCACGCGGTTGACCTCCACCGCGAAGTAGACGTTGACGTCCGACGCCACGGCGGCACGAGCCTGCGCGACCCCCTCCTGCTTCGCGCGAAACCACTCAATCGCCTTTTTCACGTCTGCCGCTGGCGGCTGGGGTAAGCAGCTCGCCTGAGCGCGGAGAAACAGCCAGTCGCCCTCCCAGTTCTTGATGATGAACGTCTTTTTCGTTCCGTTGTACTCTTCGAGGAGGTAGCGAGCGAGCTCGTAGTGCTGTCGCTTCTCGAGCTGCAGCACCGTCTCCGGCGTACCGGTGCTGGCTCCGTGGTACATGCTCTCGATGTACCTCCCCGGCCCGGTCATGGCGGAGACGCTCATCGCAACGAGGCTGAGGCTGGGGTCGCCGAGCGCGCGGGTGACGAAGGGCCGCTGCGCCGCCTCCAAGGGACTGCTGACCGAGAGCCACCTTTCGGAGTCGACGGTCCCTTCGTGGGTCGACTTGTCGGGACGGAGCGAGACGTGAATTGCCCGCGCGCCGAGCTGGCGAGCGCGACTCACCCCCTCGGTGAAGACGTTGACAGACTCATCGTGCCGGTACAATGCTCCCTGGTTGGCGAACCCGATGAGAGGCGCATCCGTGCATGAGCCGGGCTCAGGGGGAGACGACCCAGAACAAGCAGCGGGAGCGATCCCGGCGACGGCAAGCAGGAGTCTGAACACCGTACGCATATGCAAAATCCGCCTTCTTCACTCTGTCGGGTAACGATCCGACCAAGGTTAAGGTAGCCGCGCGTCAGCGGATCGAGAACGGATCCCGGTCTTGCGCGCTGAGCTCGACGCGCAGCGACGGCACCGCGGCGCGCAGGCGCTCGGCGAGGCGCTTCAGCGCGGCGCGCTCGCTGTTCGAGTGCAGCGCGCACACCACGGTGACACCCGCGCTCGCCGCGCGGAGGGCGTCGTGGTGGCGCAGCTCGCCGGTCAGGTAGAGCTCGGCGCCCTGCGCGATGGCGTCTTCGAGGAGCGCGCCGCCCGCGCCGGCGCACGTGGCCGCGCGGGAGACGGCGCGCTGCTCGGGGCCGGCCACGAGCAAGGCGTCGACCCCGAGGCCCTCCTTGATGCGGCCGAGCAGCTCGGAGACCGGCGCCGCGCCGGCGAGCGGCCCGATCCGCCCGATGCCGGCCCTGAGCGGCTCGGCGGCGAGCTCGACGAGGTCGAACGCCACCTCCTCGTAGGGGTGCGCTGCGCGCATCGCCTGCACGACCGCGGCGGTCCGGTCGCGGGGGAGGACCATCTCCAGCCGCACCTCGGCGACGCGCTCGAGCCGGCCCTTCTCGCCGACCGTGGGGCTCGCGCCCTCCTCCCCGAAGAACGTGCCCGTCCCCAGCGTGCGGAAGCTGCAGCGTGAATACCGGCCGATCCGGCCCGCGCCCGCCTCGGCGAGGGCGTCGGCTACCGCGTCGGCGTGATCCTCCGGGACGAAGACGACGAGCTTGTGCTGCCACGCCTTGGCTGGCGCCCGCCGGAGCGGCGCGCGGTCCGCCGAGATCCCGAGCGCGTCGGCGAGGACATCGTTGGTGCCGCCCTCCGCGACGTCGAGCGCGGTGTGGGGCGAGTACAGCGCGATGCCGTCGCGGATGGCCGCGAAGATCGGGCTCGGCGCGACCACGCGCTTCACGGCCTCGAAGAGGGGCGGATGGTAGGCGACGACGAGATCGCAGCCGAGATCGCGCGCCTCCCGGGCGACCTCGGGGGTGTAATCGATGGCGAGGAGCGCCGCCGACGAGGGCCGCGCCGGGTCGCCCGCGAGCAAGCCGACGTTGTCCCAGGACTCCGCGAACCGGAGCGGCGCGATCGACTCGAGCGCTGAAAGGACGTCTCGGAGGAGGGTCATGAGCGCCTCTATACCAGCAGCGACCGCGGTTCGGCGCAGCGGCGACGCGGCGACTGCGGAGCCGAGCTCCGCGCGACGGCGGCGCCGAGCGCAACCGGAGGCGCCGCGTCGCGCCGGGACCTGGGCGGCCGGCTCGACGCCAGGCGGGCGCAGCGCAGCGCGACGTCGACGCGCGCGCGGGTCACGCCGCCCGCGAGGGCTCGCCGCGGCGGCGGCGCAATCGATGCAGACCAGGCCTGTGCCATGCTGTGCCGGGCATCCCGCGCTGAGAGGCTGCGCCCGCGGATCCTGCGCTGGTATGGATGCTGCTGCTCTCTGGCACCATGGCCAGTCCCCCCTCTTCTCCGGCTCAATTTCGGTTCGCGCTCGCTCACCAGCTGACACGCGCGATCCTCGCCACCGCGACGCTCAACGTGGCAGTTGGAGGCGCCGCCTGCGGCGGCGACGTCACCCTGGAGCGCGCGTCGGGCGGAGGCGGTGGCCCCGCGTCGGGCGACGAGAGCTCGGGGGCGCGCGGAGGGATGGGCGGGAATGCCGGGCCAGGCGGCGATGCCGTCACGTCAATCCAGGCAGGCGGCGTCCAGTGGACCGAGGAAGGAACGCTCTGTGTCGCCCTGGGGACCTCGGGACAGGGAGGACAGGGCGGTGTCGGGGGAGCTGCCGGCGAAGGGGGGACTGCCGGCGACGGCGGCATCGGCGGCTCACCCGCGGGCACGTGCCCGACCTACGGCCCCTACAGCTCCTCCGTCCCGGGATCGGGGTCCGGTGCGCCCGCGGGGTGCTGGTATACAAGCCTCGGGGAAGGCGTCCTCCGAGGCAGCGAGTGCTGCTACGAGTTCATCGCGACCTGCGGCGGCTCAGGCCGTCCGTTCCTCGTGGGCGAGCGCGCGCGCACGGCGCGGGCAGAGCGGCGAGCGGCGAGCGCGTGGGGCGCCGCGGCGCCCCCGGACGTGGCGGCGCTGACGCCGTCGACCCGCGCCGCGCTGGCCGAGGCGTGGCTCCGCGACGCCTTGCTCGAGCACGCGTCGGTCGCCTCCTTCGCGCGGTTCGCGCTGGAGCTGATGGCGGTCGGGGCCCCCCCGGACATGCTCGCTGCCGCGCACGAGGCCGCGGGCGACGAGGTGCGGCACGCGGCGCTCTGCTTCGGCCTGGCGAGCGTGTACGCCGGCGCGGCGCTCGCGCCGGCGCCGTTCGCGTTCGGCGGGCGAGTCGAGGTCGCCTCGGGCCTGCCCGAGCTCGCGGCGCGCGCCGTCCGCGAGGGCTGCGTCGGCGAGACGCTCGCCGCCACGCAAGCCAGCGAGCAGCGCTCGCGCGCCACCGACGCCGCGGTCCGGAGCGCCCTTGCCACGATCGCCGAGGACGAGGCCCGGCACGCCGAGCTCGCGTGGCGCTTCGTGGCCTGGGCGCTCCAGACGGGCGGCGAGCCTGTGCGCCGGGCGGTCTCCGAGGCGTTCGAGGCGGCCCTCGCCTCGCCTCCTCCGGCCGCCACGGCGCCGGACGCCGAGGCCGACGCCCTCGCCGCCCACGGGCGCCCTGACGGCGCGGCGCTGGCCGCCTCCCACCGCCGCGCGGTCGCGGAGGTCATCGCGCCTGCGATGCGCGCGCTGCTGGGCGCGTGGTCCTAGCAAGGACGCGATCCGACGTGTTGTACCGGAAGGTGGACGATGCGCAGGCGCAGCTCGCTCCGGACACGCTGCACGCCGATCGAGTGGAAAAACATCCAGAAAACGGTCAATAGATCGAGACGATGCGTCGATCGATCACAGGCTACCACCAGGACGATGCGAACGATTGGGTGGCCGAGCTGAGCTGTGGACATGGCCAGCACGTCCGGCACAAGCCGCCGTTCTTTTCGCGCCCCTGGGTCGTCACGTCCGAGGGCCGCGCATCGATGCTCGGCACCGAGCTCGACTGCGTGCGCTGCGATCGGCTCGAGATGCCCGACGGGCTGGTCGCGTACAAGCGGACGGCCGAGTTCGACGAGGTCACGATCCCTTCCGGCCTGCGAAAGAACCATTCCACCAAGCCCGGCGTATGGGGGGTGATCCACGTGCTCTCGGGGCGGCTCCGCTACCGGATCGATGGGCTCGGCGGTCGAGAGCTCGCTCTCGATCCGGAGAGCCCAGGGATCGTCGTCCCCGAGGTGCTGCACCACGTCGACCCCGACGGCCCGGTGCGGTTCTTCGTGGAGTTTCGACGCAAGGGCGGGTAATCCGACCGCTGAATGGGACGGTCGCACCAGGCGTTCCGGGTCCTCATGAGCCGATCCTCCATCGCCCTGCTGGTCGCCGCCGTCATCGGGTGTAGCCCGCCTTCTCCCAGCCCGTCGGCGAGCGTCTCCGCGGCTCCTGCAGAGCCAGGCCGAGCTCCGGCGCCCGACGCGACCACGCCCCCGGCCGGCACCTCCGTCGTGGAAAGCCCGGCGCCCGCGGCAGCACCCCGGGTCGCCACGGACACCGCCGGCGGCTCCAAGGTGAGCCTCGACGATCCGCGGATCCAGAAGATCAGGGCCCGGTATCAGGACATCCAGGCCCGCAAGGACCTGACGCGAAGCGAGCTCCGCTTCGAGTGCGCCGGCGGCGAGGGGCGCGGCGAGCTCCGGTTGTACAAGGCGGACGGCGCGATCCAGAAGGCGGAGATCGCGGCCGCCGACGCGGGGCACGGCGAGTCGGCGTACCAGTTCTACTACGACCAGGGCCAGCTGGTCTTCGCGCTGCACGACGATGGATCCTGGGCCTTTGACGGGACGAGGGGTACGCCGGACAAGCCGGCGACGACGAGCAGCGTCACGCAGCGCCGGTACTATGTTCACGAAGGCGAGCCCGTGCTCTGCATCAAGAAGCACGCGAAAGGCCCCACGGAGAAGCTCGGCCCCTTGCTGGAGCAGGCGCCCAACGGGCCTGACGATTGCTCCAGGGCCAAGGAGACGCAGCAGATCGCCTCCGCCGCCCTCGCCGGCGCGAAGCCCAAGACCAGGGATGAGCTGAAGAGGCTGCTCTGCAACTGAGCCCAGCGGCGCGACCGGGCGGCGAGTCTTCTCGAGAGTTCTCAGACACCGGACCGGAAGACATGCGGCGCGCATGCTCTTCCTCCGGGTCTCGCCGCCGCTGGCCGAGCTGCTCGTGGAGCCGGCATGCTCGGGCGAGGCTGTCTCATGAGGCGAAGCTCAGGACACCTCGCGCGGCTCCTGGCGCGCGCGCCGGAACATCGCGATCCCGAGCAGGATCCCGCCCGCCACGATGGCGATGTCAGCGACGTTGAACACCGGCCAGCGGTGAAGGTGGATGAAGTCGATGACGTAGCCGCGGACGCCGCGATCGATCGCGTTCCCAATCGCGCCGGCGACGATGAGCGCGTACCCGGCCTGCTCGGTGACCGAAGCGCGGCGGCTGCTCCACCAGCCCAGGAGCACCACGCCGAGGACGATCATCGAGCACACCAGGAGGACCGCCACCTTCGCCGGCGACTGGATGCCCCGGAGCAGGCTGAAGGCCATGTCGCGGTTCTCGGCGTAGCGGAGATCGAGCACCCCCGGCACGATCGACAGGGGACCTCGCCGCTCGAGCGCGGCCTGCGCGACCGCCTTGGTGGCATGATCGCACCCCACCAGGGCCAGCGTGAACAGAATCAGGACCCAGCCCATCACACGTCGCGCCATGGCCGATGGAACACGGGGGCCCGGCGGTTTGTTCCCGGCCTCTCACGTAAGAGAGGACGGAATGGAGCCAGCGCCGTCCCGCCTGGAGCAAGCGGCAGGTGAGGACGCGGCTCGCGCTGGAGTCGATGGCTGCCAGGACCCCCGCGGACAGGCTCGCGGCCGCGCACGAGGCCACGGGCGACGAAGGTGCGCCGCGCCGCGCGCCGCTCCGGCCTGACGAGCGCGTACGCCGGCGCGGCGCTGGCCGCCTGTCACAGCCCCTTGGTCGCCGACGTCATCGCGCCTGCGCTGCGCGCGCTGCGGGGCACGTCGTACCTCGTCGGGAAGCGCGGGGCCATAGAGCATCGATCCGCCTGGAAACCAGAGAAAACCGCCGCCAAGACGCCACAAGTCGCCAAGAAAACACCAACCTTGGCGTATCATGGCGCCTTGGCGGCTCGAATTCTTGCTGCTTGCCCGCGCTTTCAACTCGCTTGCCGTTCCAGCACGCCCACAAAGATTGCACCAGAGCCCGACGCCCACTAGGATGAATCCTCATTCCACACTCTATTCTTCGAGACAACAGGAGCCATCATGCCCACTCTCATGCTTTTTGGACACGGAGCAGCTCAGGCCGGAACCAGCTTCGATTTTCGAAGGCCATCAGCAAACGCCTCGAAGATCTATTTCTGGGCTGCAGAAGGGAAGCCTTCGAAGGTATACGACGAGGCAATGAGTTCCATCATTGCGAACGCAGGCGCAATCCCAGTGGGGTGGTCCCAGGAGAAGTCCAGCAGAATCGGCGGAGCTCAGATAACTGAGCACCTGCTACAAGACCCAACACTACCTCCCAATCTGGTGCCCTGGCTCCCTGCAAACTTTGCCACCTTGGCCCATAACACCAACATACATCCACTCAATGGCATCGTGTACCATAGCCACCCAACAATCATAGCCAGCAACGTAATGGTCTTTCGACTCAACAACGGAGCAAATAGCGTGCGCCTATCGACCATCCTAAACAACGGAAATTTCAACAATAGGCCTCTCAACATCGCGTGGCTTGTCTGTCGCGTGTAACCGCCCGCAGGCGGCGGAGCGGCCTCGGCCCTTCGAACCATGGACACGTTGTTGATACAGCATCACTCTTGCAGGAGGGGAGCGGATCGCGCAAGGAACCTTGTATATCTCCTCCGACCGGAGTGTCCTCTGGTCGTCGTGGGGCCCGGAGGGTCCGGTAACCTGGGGCCGCGGCGCGGGGCCCACCTGGGCCGATGGGGCACGGGATCGCGGCTGTTGGTTCCCGGTTTCTCACTCAAGAGAGGACTGTTTGGAGCGAGCGCCGCCCCGCCTCGATCAGGCGTCAGGCGAGGAAGCCCGGCAGCGGTCCGCAGTTCGGCTCGATGCCGATGCCCGTCGCGGCGTGGCCGAGCGCGTTCATCACGGACGTGAGCAGCTTGTTCGAGCTCTGCGCGGTGGTGTTGTTGATGTACTGGCCCACGTTCACGCCCAGGTTCTTCCCGCCGATGACCAGGTACTGCATGTCCCGCGGGTTGTGGCTGTGGTTCGTGCCGCTCTCCACGCCCCAGAGCAGGATCGTGTTGTCGAGCATCGTGCCGCTGCCCTCGCGGATGCCCGCGAGCCGCTTCGCCAGGTACGCGATGTGGCTCGCCCAGAAACGATCGAACAGCATGAAGGCCTGGCGCGTGGTCATCGACTGACCACCGACGCTGACGCTGTCGTTCGTGCGGCTGACGTGCGCGACCACGTCGTGCCAGCTCTGGCCGAAGCCGAGGAGGCCCTCGTGGTGGCCGCCGGAGAAGCTGAAGTGGTAGTCCGCGACCCGCGTGCGATCGCACGTGAACGCGCTCACGATGATGTCGGCCTGGATCTGCGCCCAGCGCGTGATCGTCGTCGCGTTGTTGGTGCTGCCGTTGTAGCCGGAGGTGTCCGCGCGCTCGCACGCCGCGCCGGCCGGGACCGACGTGCCGCCGCCCATGCCCGCGATGCGCTTCTCGAGCTCGAACAGCGCTTCCACGTGGAGCTCCAGCTTCTGGCGCTCGGCCTGGCCGAGGAAGCGCTGGATGGTCCTGAGCTCGCGCGTGTTGATCTGGAGGATCCGCTGGTCGGCGCTGCGCTTCGCGGCCGCGACGGCGTCCGGCATACCGCCGGGCGTGGGCGTCGGCGCGGCGCCGTCGAAGGTGACGCCGCTGAAGATCGTGCTGAACGCGCGCGCGGGGTCGGCCGTGTGGGTCATGGGCTGACCGGGGCCGCTGTACGAGATGATATGGCGCTTGTCGGCGCCGCCGCGATCGGCGACGCACAGGTGGATGCTCGCGATCGGCGTGCCGCCGCGCAGGTCGGAGCTCTTGAGCAGGATCTGATCGAGCGAGGGACCGTTCGCGTGGTGTGAGCTCTCGTCGATGAAGCGCGCGCCCGTGAACAGCTGCGCCATGCCGGCCTCGTGGTGATTCCCGACCGTCCAGGCATGGTCGAGCCGGCGCAAGAACAGCATGTCTCTCTCGAGGCCGCGGAAATCGGCGAGCGGCTCCTGGAGCTGGAACGTCGACCCGCTGCCGGTCGGCCACCACTCGGGCGGGTGCGAGTCGGGCGTGAAGATCAGCACCAGCCGCTTGGGCACGACGGTCTGCGCCTCGACCTCGCGGTGGCGCAGCAGCGGACCGAGGAAGATCGCGCCGGCCGCCGTCCTCAGGATGTCTCGTCTGGATACGTCGAAGCGCCTGGGCATGTTCGATCCTCGATGGCCGTAGCTAGTCGCGCACGCGCTCCACCGTGCTCGGCGAAGACAGGAGCGCCACGAGCAGGTCGCGCAGCAGGCCGGTGCGATCCAGCGCCGCCGTGCCCTGCACGACCGGCGGAATACCGCGCGCAGCCTCGACCTGGCCGAAATAGAAGCGGAAGGCCTGCCGCGCCACGCACTCGCGGACCCAGGTGCTGCGCGACAGCGCCTCTCCCAGCCCCGCGGCGCTGTCGTACTCGCCGTCGACGTCGGTGTTGAGCAGCCGCCCCACCGCGTCGATCGGCTGCGGCGCGGCCATGGGCGCGGTGAGCGACGGGCTGCTGTACTGCTCGAGCGTCCGATAGCGGCCCGCGCCGTCGAAATTCTCGAGCATGAAGCCGACGTTGTCGATCAGCGCGTGGCAGCTCTTGCAGACCGCCTGCGCGTTGTGCGTCTCGTACAGCTCGCGCGTGGTCTTCGGGGTCATGCGCAGCTCGCTCTCCTCGATCGGCGGCGGCGTGAAGCTCTCGGGCAACGTGATGTGCTGGCACAGCAGCTGATCGCGGATGAACAGGCCGCGGAGCGTCGGGGACGTGAGGTACTGCTTGGCGGTCTTGGAGAGCACGGAGCCGAGGGAGAGCAGGCCGCTCCGCGCGGTGTCCGTCGCGCCCGAGGCGTCGCTGCGGTAAAACGCGGAGAGCGCTGGATCGGCCTCGGGTACAGGCGCCGTGAGCAGGCTCGCGATCGAGCCCTCCATGCCCCCGTTCGCGCGGAGGAAGCGCTGCGTCTCGGCGAACATCGCCCCCTTCACATCGGCGAAGCCGGGGAACACGTCCTCGAACTTCTCCACCTCGGCCTCGAACGTGTGCAACCGCAACCACTGGACGAGGAAGTGACCGAGCTGGTCGGCGGCGCCCGGCGTCGAGAGCAGCTGGTCGATGTGACCAGGAAGCAGCGCGGGATCGGCCAGCTCACCGCGATCGGCGGCGGCGACCAGCGTCGCAGAGGGCGGCTCGCCGAGCACGCTGTACGAAAGGAAGGTCGCGATCTCGTGGTCAGTCAGCCGGAACGCCGCTTTCGCCTCGTCGCTCGGCGCGCCGATCTCGGTCCGGTACAAGAAATAGGGCGAGCTCAGCACGCCCTTCAGCACCCAGCGGAATGGCAGCGCCGGATCCCCGGACTCGGCGGCGAGATCGAACACTTCGCCATAATTGGTCAGGTCCTCCGCCGTCGCGGGCCGCCGGAACGCCTTGCTGACCGCCGCGCGCACGAAGTCCGCCTTGCACGTCGCGTCGACCTTGCCGCACGGAATCAGCGCGCTGAGCTGCCGATCGCTGAGCGCGAGCACCGCGGCCTCGGCCTTGGCCGCGTACTGCTCGGCAAGGGTCACGCGGACGAGCCCGCTGGTGGACATGTTCGGATAGATGCCGTTGTCCGGCACGGGATCCATGTCCGAGACGTCGATCGACACGCCGAGCAAGCCCTGGACGGAGCGGCCGTACTCCTCCGGCGTGAGCAGCCATGTGCGGGCGCGCAACGCCGCGGAGGCGGGCGTGGGCGCCGCGTACGGCAAGCTCCCGTCGGCCTGAGGCGGGGGAACGTCGCTGCCGGTCTCGCCGCCGACCGCGCTCGAGGACAGGTCGCCGAGCTGCCCTGTGCAGGCGGGCGCCAGAGAACCCAAAACGAAGATCCAGCCAAACGATCGAAGATGCATATCGGATCTCCACATGGGTACACGGCACCGATCGAGACCGCTCCCGTCGAGGAGGCTGGAAGTCCAAACGCTGTCCGTACGTCAAACCGCCCGAAGCCGCCCATACAGCGTCATTGTTGCGCTGCAGTGGATGGCGAAGGTCCCGCTGCGGCCTCGCTCCCCTCGCCCGCGGCGCCTTCTTTGACTTTGCTCTCGGCGGGGCCGCCGTGCCCCGGGCGGGCGACTCGCGGCGCCCGATGTCGTCGCATTCTCGAACCGCCTCTCCTGAGGGCATTGTATCGACGCAGAAATCCGCGCGCACCTTGCGCGCCTTCACATTCCCGAAGGTTTCGGTTTTGATCATCGCCGCGCGCAGCGGCCCTGCCGTTTCCGATCGGCGCGGTGCCACTCACGCTGTAAGTTTGTCTCGAACCCCTGGCCCACCGCAGCCGGCAGGTCGAACCCAGGGTGAATCAGACCGCTTTTCGCGGCTTCTTCACCGCGCGGAGCCTGCCTGTCGCCGGGTCGCCGCACCACAGGCGGCCGCTCGCGTCCGCCTCGACGCCGGAGAGGCGCACGCTCTCCGGCAGCGCGAGCCGGTCCAGGACGTCGCCGCTCCGGGAATCGACGCGGCGGAGCTCCGACGGCGCGCCCTCCGCCTCGCACATCACGCCGTGCCATAGATCGCCGTCGGTCCACGTGACGCCGGTGACGAGCCGATCGGAGACGAGCGTGCGGAGGACGGCCCCGCGCTCGGGATCGATCTTGAGGATCTTCCGCTCGCGGTAGATGCCCGCATAGAGCGCGCCGTCGGCCCACGCGAGCCCGCTCACGGGCGTCGCGTCGAAGCCCGGCACCTCGCCGACCGCGGCCCCGCTCGCGGGATCGATCTTCCGGATCCTGCCGCCCCCGACGACCCACAGGTGGCGCCCGTCGAACGCCACCCCGGCGCTCGCGGGCGCCTTCAGGCGACGCAGCACGCGGCCGCTCTCGGGCTCGGCCGACATGAGGTCTCCGCGATCGCCGTGCGCGAACCACACCGCCTGTCCGTCGAACGCGACCCCGTGAATCGACTCCACCCCTTCGAACGTGCGCTCCGCGATGATCTCGGCCTGCCGGGCTTTCACGGTCCGCTCCTTCCTCGCCCCGCACTCAACGCGCACTCAACCAGGGAGCGCGAGCCCGAGGAGCAACATTTGTGACGCGATCGACAGCGCCGCTCTGGGCCTCGCGTAGCGCCGCGAGGGGCCGCTGCCGGTGACCTCGACCGCGCGCGCGAGCGAGAGCTCCGCGAGCGCGCGCTGCACCGTGCGCGCGCTCTTGCCGAGCGCGGCGCCGATGGCCGAGGCGCTCCACGCGGCGCCGTCCGAGAGGAGCGCGCGGATGGCGCCCGCGTCGCCCGGCTCGAGCGGCGCGAGGACGACCACCTCCGCGCCCGCGCCGAGCTCCCAGCGGTACGCGTTCCCGAGCGCGCGCACGACCCCGACGCCGCCGAGCTCGGCGCGCAGGCGCCCCACCTCGACGCGCAGCCGCCGCCGGTGGGACTCGTTGACCGCGCGGACGCCGAACGCCGCGCGCGCGAGGTCGTCGCTCGCGATCGCCGCCGGGTGAGCGCGCGCGAGCGCCTCGAGCAGGGCGAACAGGACCGGCCGGCGCGCGAGGTCGGCCCGCACCTCGCCGCCGTCGAGCACGCGGCGGCGGAGCGCGTCCACGACGACCCGCCCCGCGGGCGCGGCGACCAGGGCCTCGACGTCGGCGAGGCGCGCGGGCTCGTCGCGGCCGCCCTGGACGAGGCGCGCCACGGGCTCGTCGTGCGCGCGGAGGAAGCGCTCGGCCTCGGCGCTGAGCAGCGGATGTCCGCTCGCCCGCGCCCACGCCGCGGCCTGCTCGGCCGCGCGCCGCGCCGAGGACGCGCGCACGAGCCGCGCGTGCACCTCGGCGCGCACGAGCGCCAGCGCGGCCCTGGTGAACACCGGCGCGTCGCTCGTGACGGTGGCCTCGGCGGCCGCGAGCGCCCGCTCCGCCTCGGCGACGCGGCCTTCGAGGAGCGCGGCCCGCGCCGCGCCCAGGCGAGCCCACGCCGCGTTCGTGAGATCGCCCGCGCGCTCGAGGGCGTCCCCCGCCTCGACGAGCCCCTGCCACGCCTCGCCGATGTCCCGCTGCGCGAGCGCGATCTCCGCGAGGGCCGCGCTCGCGCGCGCCCGGGCGCGCTCGGCGCCCGCCGCCGCGAACGCCCGCGCGGCGCGGCCGAGCGCGGCCTTCGCCTCCGGATAGGCGCCCATCTGCGCGAGCGCGATCCCGCGGAGCGCGAGCGCGTGTGGACCGCCGAAGGGGCCGACCACCTTCAGCGCGTCGAGCGCGTCGCCCGCCGCGAGCGAGCGGGCCGCCAGCGCGCCGAGCTCGGCGGGGACCTCGGCCGTCGCATCCATCGCGGCAGCGTCGCACGCCCGGCAGCGCGCGCCAACGGATCGCGACATCGATGTTGCTGTCGCGGCCAGAGGCGCCGTGGTCATTTCCACGGGTCAGCGGCCGGCGCGGCGAGGCGCCGCGCGCGCCGCCCACAGGAGGAGATCCCCATGTGCCCTGCGTGCCTCGCGTCCATCGGATGGGTCCTCGCCCAGGCGGCCTCCGCCGGGGCCGTGACCGCGATCGCCGTCAAGAAGCTCCGGAACCGGAACCAGAGCAGGAGCGCCATCGGCGCCCCCGCGTCGAAGGGAGAGCGCCGATGAGCCGCGCCACGATCGTTTCAAGGGAAGAGTGGCTGGCGGCGCGCCTCGCGCTGCTGGAGAGAGAGAAAGAGCACGACCGGCGGCGCGACGCGCTGAGCGCCGCGCGCCGCGAGCTGCCGTGGGTGAGGGTCGACAAGGCCTATGTGTTCGACGCCCCTTCAGGCAAGCTGACGCTGCGCGAGCTCTTCGGCGAGCGCCGGCAGCTCCTCGTTTATCATTTCATGTTCGCGCCGAGCTGGGACGAGGGCTGCAAGAGCTGCTCGTACGTGGCCGACAACATCCAGGGTGGCCACGTCCACCTGGCCGCCCGCGACACGGCGTACTGCGCCGTCTCCCGCGCGCCGCTCGCCAAGCTCGAGGCGTTCAAGGCGCGAATGGGCTGGACGTTCCCGTGGGTCTCCTCGGGCGAGACGGACTTCAACTATGATCATCACGTCTCGTTCCGTGAGGAGGAGCGCGCTCGAGGAGATATGGAGTACAACTTCAAGAAGGCGAGCTCCCCCTTCCCCGAGGCCCCTGGGCTGAGCGTCTTCGCCCGCGAAGGCGACGAGGTCTTCCACACCTACTCGACCTACGCGCGCGGGCTCGACGTCCTGATCGGCACCTACAACTACCTGGATCTCACGCCCCTGGGGCGGGACGAGGCCGCGCTCCCTTACACGATGGCGTGGGTCCGCCATCACGACAGGTACCCCACGACGTCAGGCACCTCGCGAAGCGAGGCGGCTGGGGAAGGCGGCTCGTGTGGGTGCGCCGCTCCGGCGCGCGGACCCGGGTGACCCGGGCTCCTCACGGATTCCGCGCAGATCACGCGCGCCGCCCGCAGCGCGCGGAGCCCGGCCCCGGTTTGTTGGCCGAGCCGACCGCGTCGACGGACACTGGCGAGACCGTCGCGATGAAGAAGTGGAGCTTCCTGGCCCTGGGGCGCAGCTACGAGATCATGGACTATGGCCCCAGGTTCGGGATCGAGGTCACGCGGGACGGCTACACGGTGTGGACCGGCTACCGTGACGGGGCGCGGCTCGTGACGGACACGAGCACCCTGCCGGCGCGGGAGCTCGTGGCGCTCCGCGAGGAGCTCGTCCTGCGGGCGAGCTCCTGGAGCGCCGCCCCGGCGGCTGGCGCGGGTGTGCGCCGCCGGCCGCAGCGGGCGGTCGAGCAGCTCGATCTGCTCGGGGCGCCGCTGCTCGGCGGCTGCCCGCGCTGAGGCGAGCGCGTCCGGCTTCACCGCCGGAGCGGGTCGACGCACATGGCCGCCCGCGTCAGCGAGCGTGAGCCCGCCGCCGCGCCCCGCCCGCCGTCGACCATCCCGCCGCTCGCCCGCCGCGCCGGCTGACGGCGCTCGCCCCGCACCAGGTCGCCGGGCTGGATTCCGTTACTACAATAATTTAGCCCGGGGACCCTCGACAACCCCCGCCCACACGGAACCTCATCCGAGCACGTCGCGCAGCCAACCAGAGCGGGCCGGATCCGTCTAAAGTGCGCCGCCATGGCCAACCCGATCGACGCCGATCCCAACCGTCAGAGAGAAACCCCCGCCCAGAGAGACGGCAACGCCCAGCAGCGCGACACCCCCGCCGCATTTTTCCGCGGCAACCCGGCGCCGGACGCCCGCACCGGCATGCACCCGATCGCGTTGCGCCGTGCCTTCGCCGATCACCTGCACTACTCGCGCGCCCGGGAGTCCATGTCCGCCACGCCGTTCGACCGGTACGTCGCCATCGCCCTCTCGGCGCGCGACCGCCTCGTCGACCGGTGGACGAAGACGCAGCACACCTACTACGAGCAGGACGTCAAGCGCGGCTACTACCTCTCCGCGGAGTTCCTCCTCGGCCGGGCGCTCGTCGCCAACCTGCAGGCGCTCGATATCTACGACAGCTTCAAGACCGTGCTCGGCGAGCTCGGCTTCGACCTCGATGAGCTCGTCGAGCAAGAGCCCGACGCCGGGCTCGGCAACGGCGGCCTCGGGCGGCTCGCCGCCTGCTTCCTCGACTCCATGGCCACGATCGGCCTGCCCACCTACGGGTACGGCATCCGGTACGAGTTCGGCATCTTCGAGCAGGTCATCCGCGACGGCTACCAGGTCGAGCGCGCCGACGAGTGGCTCCGCTTCGGCAACCCCTGGGAGGTCGAGCGCCCCGAGCACGCCGTCCCGGTCTCGTTCGGCGGCTACACCGAGCGCGTCCCCGACAAGCGCGGCGGCTTCCGCGTGGTCTGGCGACCGTCCGAGCAGGTCATCGGCGTCCCGTTCGACACGCCCATCGCGGGCTACCAGTCGAACACCGTCAACACCCTCCGCCTCTGGTCGGCCCGCGCGGGCGAGGAGTTCGACTTCGAGCTCTTCAACGCCGGCGACTACGTGCACGCCGTCCACGAGAAGAACCAGTCGGAGGTCATCTCCAAGGTCCTCTACCCGAACGACAACTTCGACAAGGGCAAGGAGCTGCGCCTCCGGCAGGAGTACTTCTTCGTCGCCTGCTCCATCGCCGACATCGTGAACCGCTACAACCGCGTCCACCCGGACTTCTCGCGCTTCGCCGAGAAGAACGCGATCCAGCTGAACGACACCCACCCCGCCATCGCGATCGCCGAGCTGATGCGCGTCCTCATCGACGACCACCTGCTCGCCTGGGAAGACGCGTGGAAGCAGACGGTCGGGGCCTTCGGGTACACGAACCACACCCTGCTGCCCGAGGCGCTCGAGCGCTGGCCCGTCGCGCTCTTCGAGCGGCTCCTGCCGCGGCACCTCGAGATCATCTACGAGATCAACCGGCGGTTCTTGCGCGAGGTCATGGACGCCCACCCGCAGGACCAGGACCGCGTGGCGAGGATGTCCCTCATCGAGGAAGGCCACGAGCGCCACGTGCGCATGGCCCACCTCGCGGTCGTCGGCTCGCACTCGGTGAACGGCGTGGCCAAGCTCCACTCCGAGCTCGTCAAGCGCGACCTGCTCCGCGACTTCTACGACCTCTGGCCGGAGCGGTTCAACAACAAGACGAACGGCGTCACGTTCAGGCGGTGGCTGCTCGCCTGCAACCCCGCGCTCGCCGCGCTCGTCACCGAGAAGGTCGGCCCGAAGTGGGTGACGGAGTTCGAGCGGCTGCGCGAGCTCGAGCGCCACCTCGACGACCCGGAGTTCATCGAGCGGATCGCCGCGGTGAAGCGCGCGAACAAGGTGGCGCTCGCGAAGGTCATCGCGCACGAGCTCGACATCAACGTCGACCCCTCCTCGATCTTCGACGTCCAGATCAAGCGCCTCCACGAGTACAAGCGCCAGCTGCTCAACGCGCTCCACATCGTCGCGCTCTACCTGCGCCAGAAGCGCGGCGAGCAGATCATGCCGCGGACCTTCATCTTCGGCGCCAAGGCGGCGCCCGGCTACCGGCAGGCGAAGCTCATCATCAAGTTCATCCACGCCGTCGCCTACGTGGTGAACGGCGACCGGCGCCACACCGGGCTCCGGGTCGCGTTCATGCCGAACTACCGCGTCTCGCTGGCCGAGCGCATCATCCCCGCCGCCGACGTCTCCGAGCAGATCTCGACCGCGGGCATGGAGGCGTCGGGCACCGGGAACATGAAGCTCGCGCTGAACGGCGCGCTCACCGTCGGCACGCTCGACGGCGCGAACATCGAGATCCGCGACGCGGTGGGCCCGGAGAACTTCTTCCTGTTCGGGCTGACCGCCGACGAGGTCATCGCCCGCCGCGGCGAGCACTTCGAGGGGCGCACCGCCGTGGCCGCCGACCCGGAGCTCCGCGAGGTGATCGAGCTCATCTCGTCGGGCTTCTTCTCCCCGGAGTACCGCGAGCTCTTCCAGCCCCTGCTCGACCGGCTCCTCGGCCGGGACGAGTACATGATGCTCGCCGACTTCAAGGCCTACTCCACCTGTCAGCGCGAGGTGGAGGCGGCGTACGCCGACCGGCAGAGCTGGCTGCGCAAGTCCGCGCTCAACATCGCGCGCGTGGGCGAGTTCTCCTCGGACCGCACCGTGCGCGAGTACGCGCGCGACATCTGGGGCCTCACGCCCGTCGAGATCGACCTCGGCACAGCCATGTCGCTCGTGTGACCACGCCGGCGCGCCGTCCGCCGCGGGCCGCTCGCGCGCCCGCGGCGGGGCGGCGTGGCCCCGCCAGCAGCCGGACCAGGCCGGCGCCCGCGAACGAACCCAGCAGCACCCTCGGCCCGGTTCCATGAGCCGAGCGCCACGGCGGACGGAAAATCCAGGCCCGCGCGTGGCGAAGGGCGCCGCGGCGGAGCATGCTTCCGGGGCACGAGCCAGCTTCGTCGACCGCTCGCCGGGGCGGGGCTCTTGCTATCCTTCCCGACGGATTTATGCCGAACGATCCTGAGGAAAGAGAAGACAAGCAGGGCGACCTCGCGACCGAGCGCGAACGGAAGGTCGAGAAGGCCCGCCGCTACAAGGTCGTGTTCCACAACGACGACTACACGACGATGGAGTTCGTCGTGCTCGTCCTCATGAAGTTCTTCCACCGCACCGAGACGGAGGCCACGCACATCATGCTGAGCGTGCACCATCGCGGCCACGGGGTCGCCGGCGTGTACACGAAGGATGTCGCCGAGACCAAGGTCGCCCAAGTCCAGGACTTCGCCAAGGAGCACGCGATGCCCCTTCGGTTGACCGCCGAGCCGGAATGACCATGCGCATCAGCCCCGAAGTTGAGATCGCCTTTTCGCTCGCCACCCGGGAGGCCTCGCGCCGCCGGCACGAGTTCGTGACCATCGAGCACCTGCTCTACGCGCTGCTCTTCGACGAGGAGACGGCCGAGGTCCTCCGGCACGCGGGGGGCGACACCCCGCTGCTCAAGAAGAAGCTCGAGCGCTTCCTCGACGAGGAGATCGAGGTGTTGCCGGAGGACGCGGACACGAGCCCGACGCTCTCGCTCGGGTTCCAGCGCGTGGTCGGCCGCGCCGCGATGCACGTGCAGTCCTCGGGCAAGAAGGAGCTCAAGGGGGCGAACGTGCTGGTGGCGATGTTCGCCGAGCGCGACTGCCCGGCGGTGACGCTCCTCGGCGAGCAGGGCATCAGCCGCTTCGACGTCGTGAACTACATCTCGCACGGCATCTCGAAGACGGGCCAGGACGACGGCCTCCGGGAGGAGCCGCCGGAGGAGGGCGGCGAGCCCGGCGCCGCGCAGCCGGTCAAGGATCCGCTCGCGGCGTTCACGACGAACCTCAACAAGGAGGCGGCCGAGGGCCGCATCGACCCGCTGGTCGGCCGCGAGAACGAGGTCGCCCGCACGATCCAGGTGCTCGCGCGGCGGCGCAAGAACAACCCCCTGCTCATCGGCGACGCCGGGGTCGGCAAGACGGCGATCGTGGAGGGGCTCGCGCAGCGGATCGAGAAGAAGGACGTGCCCGCGCCGCTCAAGGACGCGACCGTCTACGCGCTCGACATGGGCGCGCTCCTCGCCGGCACGAAGTACCGCGGCGACTTCGAGAACCGCCTCAAGGCGGTGCTGCGCGCGCTCGAGAAGCAGGCGGGCTCGGTCCTCTTCATCGACGAGATCCACACGATCATCGGCGCCGGCGCCGCGAGCGGCGGGACGATGGACGCGTCGAACCTGCTCAAGCCCGCGCTGGCCTCGGGCCGCCTGCGCTGCATCGGCGCGACGACGTTCCAGGAGTACCGCGGCCACCTCGAGCGCGACAGCGCGCTCGCGCGGCGGTTCCAGCGCATCGAGGTGCCGGAGCCCTCGGTCGACGACACGACGCAGATCCTGAAGGGCCTGCAGAAGCGCTACGAGGAGTTCCACAAGATCACGTACACGGCCGAGGCGATCGAGGCCGCGGCCAAGCTGGCGGCGCGGTACCTGCAAGATCGCCGGCTGCCCGACAAGGCGATCGATCTGCTCGACGAGGCAGGCGCGGCGGCGCGCCTCCGCCACGGCGACGGGTACACGGTCGAGGCGGCGGACATCGAGCTCGTCGTCGCGAAGATGGCGCAGATCCCGCCGCGCCAGGTGTCGACGTCGGACAAGGCGCAGCTCAAGGATCTCGAGCAGTCGCTGCGCTCGGTGATCTTCGGGCAGGACGAGGCGGTGAAGCAGCTCGCGTCGGCGATCAAGCTGTCGCGCGCGGGGCTGCGCGCGCCGGAGAAGCCGATCGGCTCGTTCCTGTTCTCGGGGCCGACGGGCGTCGGGAAGACGGAGCTCGCGAAGCAGCTCGCCAAGGCGCTCGGCATCGGGTTCCTGCGGTTCGACATGAGCGAGTACCAGGAGCGCCACACCGTCTCCCGGCTCATCGGCGCGCCGCCCGGCTACGTCGGCTTCGACCGCGGCGGCCTGCTCACGGAGACGGCGGCGAAGACGCCGCACGCGGTGCTGCTGCTCGACGAGATCGAGAAGGCGCACCCGGACGTGTTCCAGGTCCTGCTCCAGGTGATGGACCACGGCACGCTGACCGACAACAACGGCAAGAAGAGCGACTTCCGCCACATGGTGCTGATCATGACGAGCAACGTGGGCGCGCGGGAGCTCGCGCAGGCGCGCGTCGGCTTCGGCGAGCGAGGGACGGCGGGCGACGACGACAAGGCCTACAAGAACACGTTCAGCCCGGAGTTCAGGAACCGGCTGGACGCGCGCATCATGTTCCGGGCGCTGGATCCGTCGGTGATGGGCAGCATCGTGGACAAGTTCGTCGGCGAGCTCGCGGCGATGCTGGCGGATCGGTCGGTGACGGTCGAGGTGACGGACCGGGCGCGGGCGGAGCTCGCGACGCGAGGGTACGATCCGGCGAACGGGGCGCGGCCGCTCGGGCGCGTCATCGAGAACGACATCAAGCGGCGTCTCGGGGACGAGCTGCTCTTCGGGGCCCTCGAGAACGGGGGCAACGTCGCCGTCGACTTCGAAGGCGGGGAGTTCACGTTCACGTTCTCGGCGGCGAGCGCGGGGGAGCCGGAGAAGGCGAAGGCGAACGGGGCGGCGGTCGAGCCGGAGGCCGTCGGCTAGGACGGCAGCGACGGAGCCAGCGAGGAGGGGGGTGCCCGTGCGCGCGGGCGGCGGGGGCCCCTCCCACGAACTCGCGCCTTTTGGGAGGCGATTGCCGTGGGTGCGGGAGTGGCGGGTCGGGAGCGATAGGCTGCGATGCGGGCCGGCGCTCGGGTTCGTGGGGCCCTACCCCGCCGCCCGCGCGCACGGGCCCCCCCCTCCTCGCTGGCTGTTCCAAGGGGGTGGGGGGGATGGGGGGCGGCGTCAGTTCAGGGAGTGCGGCATCGCCAGGGTGAACGACGCGATCTCGGCGTCGAAGACGCGGCCGTCGGGGCGGTGCATCTGGTAGGTGCCGCGCATCGTGCCGCGCGGGGTCTCGAGCACACAGCCGCTCGTGTACTCGAAGTGCTCGCCAGGCTTGAGCGAGGGCTGCTGGCCGACGACGCCAGGGCCACGCACCTCCTCCACCTTCCCGCTGCCGTGCGTGATGATCCAGTGCCGCGTCCTCAGCTGGGCGGGCTCGGTGCCTTCGTTCGCGATCCGCACGGTGTAAGCAAAGACGTAGCGGTGCTCCGTCGGGGATGACTGCGTGGGGACGTAGACCGTCGAGACGGTGACCCGGATGCCCTGCGTGATGGCCGTCGACACAACCACGCACTGCCACCGCTGCGGCGCGCGCACAAGGGCCCGGCCGCGCAGCGCGCGCACAGAGCCGGCAACCGGCAAGGAGCGCCGCGGCTCGGCGTGGAGCGCCGCGGCTCGGCGTGACGACGAAGACGGCCAGGCTCCCGGAGGCCCGGCGTTGACAGCTTCCGGGCTCATCCGCACGTTTCGATGAACCTTGGGTCGACGAACCGTGGAGGACCCGCCGTGGGCGAACAGAACCGTATCTGTGTTCGAGATGCAGCTGGCGAGCCGTTCGTCCCGATCGCGATCCTGCCGCCGGCGCGCGGCGAGAGGGCGGCGATGATCCAGAACGGCGAACCCACCTCCGGAGAGGCGGAAAATCACGGCCTCGGGCTCACAGCCATCGGCCCCGTCATGCCGGAGCGCAAGATCCGCGAGTGGGCCCTCGTGCTCCAGTCGAGCGAGCTTTGGCACGCCGTGCGGTACACGCCGGCGGGCTGGGTGCTCCTCGTGCGCGACGAGGACTACGCCCTCGCCGCGGGCTCGATCGATCGGTACGAAGCGGAGAACCGCAACTGGCCCCCGATCCGCCCGCGCGAGCGGCTGCGCCACCCTCCGTCCATGGTCGCGGGCGTCGCGTTCGCCGCGCTCGCCCTCTTCTTCTTCCTCGTCACCGGGCCCGCGAGCGGCGGCGGGCGCTGGTTCCAGCGCGGCACCTCCGTCGCCAACCTCGTCGTGGGACCGGAGCCGTGGCGCGCCATCACCGCGCTCACGCTGCACGCCGACTCGGCCCACGTGCTCGGCAACGTCATCTCCGGGACGGTCTTCGCGTCCGCCGTGCAGCGCCGCCTCGGGCCGGGCGGCGCCGCGCTCGCCGTGGTCGCCTCGGGCGCGATCGGGAACTTCGCGAACGCGCTCTGGCACCAGAGCATGGGCCAGCACCACGCCTCGATCGGCGCCTCCACCGCGGTGTTCGGCGCGATCGGGCTGCTCGCCGCCACGCAGCTGATGCTCGACCGCGCGCACGACAAGGAGAGCGGCGAGAAGCGCCACCTCCTCCACCTCGCCGCGCCGCTCGTCGGAGGCCTCGCCCTCCTCGGCGCCCTCGGCGCGAGCCCACGCTCCGACCTGGGCGCGCACGCCTTCGGGTTGCTCAGCGGCGCCGCGATCGGGGTCGTCGCCGGCCTGTCGCTGCGCAACCGGCCCGCGCCGCGGCGCCCCGTCGTCCAGGTCGCGCTGGGCGCGACCGCGGCGGCGCTCGTCCTCGGCGCGTGGCAGATCGCGCTCATCGCCTGAGCGCACGACCGCGGCGGCGCTCGTCCTCGGCGCGCGGCGCGCGCTCATCGCCTGAGCGCTACCTCAGTCGACAGGCCAGATCCCCACGGTGCCGCCGACCCAGGTCAGGTCGCGGTTGTGATCGACGCCGAGCATCCTCCCGCGCGAGAGCCGCACCAGGTTGAGGACGAGCGAGAGCTCGGGCTCGTCCGGCGCGCGCAGGAACATCATCCGCACCTCGGCCTTCACCCCGTTCCCGTCGGGCATCACGAGCGCCGGCTCGTACGCGACCTTCTCCTGGAGCAGCCAGCCCGATCGCTCCCCCTCCGGGATCGCGGCGATGTCCTCGGGCGTGACATCCACCTTCACCCCGGAGCCCGCGAAGGAGAACAGCGGCTTGAGCACGCAGCGCTCGAGATCCAGCGGCGCGCCGTCCAGCGCGCTCAGCGTCCACGTTCGCGGCAGCGCGGGGTGATCGATGTAGGGCAGCGTGTACTTCGACCAGGTCCAGTACCAGTTCGGGTGCGAGCACCACGTGACGTCGAGCGGCTCGCCGTACCGGAACGGGAGCTCGACCCGCTTCGACTCGAGCTCGTCGAACACGACGCGGTTGTACAGCCGGCGGACCTGGACGAGCCGCCCGCCGACGCGGCGGAACAGCCGGTCCCCCTCCCGGACGAGCGCCGTCGGGCAGACGGCGTCGACGCCGACGAGGAGCTTCGTCGCCACGAAGTCGGGGTACGTCTTCTGCTTCTCCGGCGCGAGGTCGAGCAGGACCACCGACTCTTCGGGCTCTCCCGCGAGGATCGCGCGGCGAAGCTGCGCGATGACGTCGGCGGAGCTCCGGCCCCCGAAGCAGCACGACCAGCGACGGTCGAGCCCCGGCATCCCGGCGAGCACCTCGGCCATGACCTCGACCTGGACGAGCATGAGCGCGTAGAGCGACGGGAACGCCTGCAGCTCGACCACCTTGCCCGTGAGCTCGCCGTCCGGGCCGCGCACGATCGCGAAGTCGACCTGCGCGCAGTTGGGGAGCGGATCCATGCCCGGGACGTCGAGGTGCGCAGGGATGGCGCACTTCATCCGCGCGATGAGCGCCGGGCTCGAGATCTGTCGCACGATCTCCGTCGCGGAGCGCTCGAGGTCGTCGCGCAGCCTGTGGGGCAGGAACAGCGGCGTCTCGGCGACGCGGAACGGGATCGCGCACCCGAGCCGCCGCTCGAGCCGGCCGAGGTAGTCCGCGTAGGTCGACGGCCCGAAGGCAGCGTTGAACGCGCGCCGGAAGGTGGGGTCCATGGTTTTGTATTTTGGTGGTATCACGGCAACGCGCGCGGCTGAACGGCCCGCCGGGCGCCTCCGGCAAGAGCGCGCCGGGGGGTCCCCGCGATCCGATCCGGCTTGAGGCCGCGGGCACGGCGACTACAGTCGCCGCGAACCCCGCCGAGGCCTCCCACGATGATCAAGCTCCGCTCCGCCATGGTTTTGCCGCTCGTCGCCGCGCTCGCCGCGGCGTGCTCGAAGACCCCCGAGCCGACAGCCACATCCGCGCCCGAGGCGCCCGCGACCAGCAAGCCTGCCGAGGCGGCGCCCGCTCCGAAGCCGGCGCCGGCCAGCGGCCAGCAGGCGGGCGGCGCGCTCGCGTGGGACGCCCCGGCGAGCTTCGAGAGCGCGCCGAACCCCAACTCGATGCGCAAGGCCACGTACAAGATCAAGCGCGCCGCCGGTGACGCCGAGGACGCCGAGCTCAGCGTGAGCCAGGCGGGCGGCAGCGTGGACGCGAACATCACGCGCTGGGCCGGCCAGTTCTCCCAGAAGAGCGACGATTCCCCCAAGCGCACCGACCTCAAGGCCGGCGATCTCAAGGTCACCATCGTCGAGGTGAAGGGGACGTTCGCCGGCTCCGGGATGCCCGGCATGCCCGCGTCGGATCCGAAGCCGAACTACGCCCTCCTCGGCGCGATCGTCGAGACGCCCTCCGGCGATCCCTGGTTCTTCAAGATGACGGGCCCCGAGAAGACGGTCACCGGGGCGCGCGCCGACTTCGACAAGCTCGTGAACAGCCTGCGCGTGAAGTGACGCCACAGCGCGGCGCGTCGACCACGCGCCGCGCCCTCTCAGTACGCGATCTCCCCGTCGAAGAACCGCGCGAACGCCGGCGGGAGCGCCGCAGCGCCGCCCTCCGCGAGCGGCGGTCGCGCGCTCGAGAGCGTCTGCCAGAGGAGGATCGTCTCCCGCGGGCGCTCCTGCGCGATCCCGCGCAGCGCGGCGAGCGCCTTGGCGCTGTACGTGACCTCCCCCGGCACGCCGATCAGCCGCTCCACCTCGGGGATGGCGGCGACGGACGCGGGGGTCGGCATGCCGTAGCCGGGGCCGATCGCGCGGTGATCGATCTCGAAGCGGACCGGCGGGAGCCGACGCCGGGTGAAGCGCGGCGCGCGCCGGGCGAGCAGGCGCTTCATGCTGCCGATCTCGTACCGGACGACGGCGCGGTTCGACGCGATGCGCTCGGTGATGCGAACACCGACGATCGTGGTCGGCCAGCCGAGCACCGCGGCGCCCAGCGTGAGCCCCGCCAGCGTGCCGCCCGTCCCCGAGGGGACGACGATGCGATCGGGCCGGGGGACCTCGCCGCGCCGGACCTGCTCCGCGAGCTCGAACATCGCGTCGACGTAGCCGAGGCACGGGAGGGCGGACGAGGCGCCTGGCAGGATGAAATACGGCCGGTCGGCCCGCCGCAGCGCCCGGATCGCCCGGACCGCGGTGGTCGCGTACCCGCCGCCATGGACGAGCTCGGCGCCGCTGGCCGCGTCGGCGAGGAGCGCGCCGCGGCCGAACCGGGTGATCGGCTGATCGAACAGGACCGCGGTGACGGCGAAGCCGAGCGCGCGGCCGAAGAGGGCCGTGGCGGTGACCTGCGTCGACGCCAGCCCGCCGACGGTGACGAGCGTCCTCGCGCCGCGCCGCTCGGCGTCGGCGAGCAGGAACTCGAAGCGACGCACCTTGTTGCCGCCGTAGAGCGGCGAGATCAGATCGTCGCGCTTCACCCAGACGCCGCCGCGCCCGAGGTACCCCTCGATCGCGGCGCACGGGACGACCGGCGTCGGCGCGTGCGCGAGGGGGCGCCACGGGACCCGCCCCGAGAGCTCGGGCAGCTCGGCGAAGAGCGGCAGCTCCCGCGACGCGGGCAACGCGGCGGAGCGCGCCCCCGGAGGCCCCGCCGCGCCGGCCGCCCCGGCGCGGGTGGCTCGCCCCTCGTCCTCGCCGTCAGCCACGCTCCACCTCGCGTTCAGGCGCGCGCCGCCGCGCCGTGCCCCGCCTGCGTGCCGCCCGGGCCCGTCTGCTGATCGGCGTCGCCGGGGTCGTCTTCCGCGCCAGCTTCCGCGCCAGCGCCGAGGCGGCCGCCGCGCGCGAGCAGGGGATCGCTCAGGTACGTGTCCGTCAGCCGCTTCGGCCCTGCGACGCCGAGCAGCCGGAGCGGGAAGAGCAGCACCGAGAGCACCCACGAAGCGAGGCCGAGCGCGAGCTTGCCCCCGTACGCCTCCGCCACCAGCGCGAGCTTGCGGCCGGCCGACATCGACGAGATCGGCGCCTCGGTCAGGCCGATCCGCATGAGCCGGAGCTCCGCGATCCGCACCGTGTGGCGCACCAGATCGGGCAGGCGCTTGAGCGCCGGATGGTCCATCGGCAGGCGCTTCTTCATGAACGCCTCGAGCCGCGACACGCCCCAGAGCGACACCAGCGCGAGGCCGAGCAGCCGCCTCCGGAGCGCCGGCCTGCCCGCGATGGCCTTCCTCGTCTGCTGCTCGCCGAAGTCGACGTGCCGCTCTTCCTGCCGCACGCCGCGCTTCAGGATGGCGACGATCTCCGGCTCATCCACGGTCTCGATCATCGCGTAGAAGGCCTGGAGGACGAGGCCCTCGCCGAGGGCCATCTCGAGGGCGACGTGCTCGGCCCAGTCCCCGCCCATCAGCCCGGTCGCGAGGAAGCGCACGCTCCAGGCGGCCTTGTCCGGCGGCGCGCCCAGGATCTCGAGGATGCGGAGGAAGTTGCCGACGTGCTGGAACTCCTCGACGGCCTGGCGCGCGAGGAAGCGCGCGGACTCCAGGTCGGGGGCGTTGTAGAGCCAGTGCCCAATCTGGACGCCGGTGATCTCCCCGTAGAGGAACTGCTGCACGGCCCAGACGATCACGTCCTTGTCCCTGACGGGATCGAGCCTGGCGCCCTGGAAATCGAACGCCATCTCTTCGCGGGTCACCAGCATCACTCGCCCTCCGGGGCGGTGAATTTAGCTTAGATCGCGGCCGCCGGCAGGTCCGAGGCGAAGGGCGCGGCGCGATCCGCGCCGCGGCGGCGCTCCTGCTCGGCCCGTCCGGCGGAGGCGGCGCCCCCCGTGGTATACGGCCGACACGGCGGTATCAGGAACCGCCGACTTGAACCTCAGGAGAAGCACCATGGCGCGTGTCCACAACTTCAACGCCGGCCCTGCCGGGCTCCCCCTCCCCGCCCTCGAGCGCGCACAGCGCGAGCTCCTCGATTTCGAGGGGACGGGCATGTCGATCATGGAGCACAGCCACCGCGGCAAGGCGTTCGGGGCGGTGCACAACGAGGCGATCTCGCTGCTCCGGCAGCTGCTCGGCCTGTCGGACGACTACCACGTGCTGTTCATGCAGGGCGGCGCGGCCATGCAGTTCGCGGTCGCGCCGATGAACCTCCTGCCGCCCGGCAGGAGCGCCGACTACATCCTGACCGGCGGCTGGTCGGAGAAGGCCCTGGAGGAGGCGAAGCGCGTCGGGACGGTGCGCGTGGCCGGGAGCACCGCCGTCGACAAGCGGTACACCCGCATCCCCCACCAGGGAGAGCTCTCGCTCGATCCGAACGCCGCCTACGTCCACATGACGACGAACAACACGCTGTTCGGCACGCAGTGGCACTGGCTGCCCGACACGGGCGACGTGCCGCTCGTCGCGGATATGTCGTCCGACATCCTGTGGCGGAAGATGGATATCTCCAGGTTTGCCCTGGTTTACGCCGGCGCCCAGAAGAACATCGGACCGAGCGGGATCACGGTCGTGCTCGCCCGCAAGGATCTCGTTGACAGCGCGCGAAAAGACATTCCCGTCATTTTCCGTTATGCCACTTACGCTGCCAACAACTCGCTCTACAACACACCTCCGACATTCGCAATCTACCTCATGCGCAACGTGCTCGCGTATACGCTTGAGATCGGTGGGCTCGAAGAGGTCGAGCGACGGAATCGCAAGAAGGGTGAGCTGCTGTACGAAACCATCGACGCGCACCCGGACGTCTTCCGGGCGCCGGTCGAGAAGGAGAGCCGCTCGTTCATGAACGTGGTGTTCCGGCTGGCCAGCGAGGAGATGGAAAAACGCTTCGTCGCCGAAGCCGCAAAGGAGGGTATGGTGGGGCTCGCCGGACACAGGTCGACCGGGGGTATCCGGGTTTCGATCTACAACGCAGTACCCGTTGCATCGGTGGAGCGCCTCACGGCGTTCATGCGGGATTTCGCCAAGAGGGCTTGACTCGCGGCGGGAGCACGACGTTCTCGGCATTTCCAGGTTCGCCGCTGTTTCCAAAACACGCTCGGCGAACCTCCCCCTAATTCGTCGCGTCCCAACCTTCAGCCCGCTTGACGTTGTTCCGCCCGGCACAACAGGCCTTCGCGGAAAGGGTCTGTCGGCCTTTCCGCAGCTGGGAAGGAGGCGGCGAACACCGCTCCCCGACCAGCGCCGGAAGGGGACGGCGAACGCCGCTCCCCGACCAGCGCCGGAAGGGGACGGCGAACGCCGCTCCCCGACCAACACCGGAAGGGGACGGCGAACGCCGCTCCCCGACCAACACCGGAAGAGAACGGCCATCGCCGGTCTCGACCGGCCCAGGAGGGGACGGGGGGAACGCCGTCCTTTACCGGCTCGCAGGCCCCGTTCGGAGACCTGAATCGAGCGAGCCAACCGTAAGGAGAGGATGATGGCGAGCATGGATGATCGTATGATTTCCAGGAGTGAGGAGGGCCAGGAGGAGAGAGGGGCCTCGCCGAGCGAACCCCCGCCTTCGTCGGCGTCGCAGCGGGCTGCCAACGAGCGGCAGCAGCGTGGCTTCGCCGCCATGGACGAGGACCGGCAGCGCAAGATCGCCAGCAAGGGCGGGAAGGCAGCCCACGAGAAGGGGACGGCGCACGAGTTCACGCGCGACGAGGCCCGCGCCGCCGGCAAGAAGGGCGGCGAGGTCGTCAGCCAGAACCGCAAGCACATGGCCGAGATCGGTCGGCGTGGCGGCGAGCGCGTGAGCCAGGACCGGGCCCACATGGCCGAGATCGGCCGCAAAGGCGGCGAGGCCGTGAGCGGCGATCGCCAGCACATGGCCGAGATCGGCCGTCGTGGTGGCGAGTCGCGGGGAGACCAGCCGCGGGAGAATCAGCCGCGCTGACCGGGGGACGCGCAGGGCCCGGCGCCGGCGGCGCCGGGCCAGCCCCCTATCCCCTCGCGACGGCCACGACCCTGGCCTCCCGGTCGTCGCCGCGAGGTGCCTCTCGGAGGTCTCCAGGCGCCACAGGACCGCGCGCGCCGCGCCGGCGTGGCCCCGCCCCCCCCAGCACATCTCGGCCAGGCGCCCGGCGCGCCGCCCCAGGAGGGCGGCGTTGAGCCTCAGCGCGGGCAGGAGCCGGCGGTCAGCCGGGCGCGATCAGCCGGGCGCGATCGCGCCCAGCGAGACGTCGCTGGGCGTCTCCTTCGGGCCAGGGATCCATTCCTCGTCGGGCTCCTCCGGCGGGAGCACGACCGGGGCGCCGTCGTAGCGCAGGCGCTTGCCAGGCCAGACGAAGCTGCGGAAGAGGTAGGCGAGGAGCGACGGCTGGTCGAGGCCCGGGTGGATGAAGGGCGCCACGCGCCTCGCGTGCGCGGCCGGCAGGAGGCTCCAGTGGAGGCCGGGCTCCATGTGATGGATGGAGTGGAAGCCGTTGTTGTACGTCCACCAGTTGACCAGCCGGCCGACGAAGTTGCGCGAGTGGTTGTACTCGCTGTCCTCGTCGCAGCCGTCGTGCTGGAGGTAGTTCATGGTCACGATCCCCCACGCGGCGTACTGGTGCGGGATCAGGACGTAGAGGAGGAACTTCTGCCAGTCGAGCGCGAGCAGGGCCCCCATCGCGCCGAGGAACACCGCCGACTCGAGGAGCATCTGACGGAACCACGGCGGGTTCCGCCGGTACATCGCCTTGAAGTAGCGCATGTCGGCGGGCAGGATGTCCCGCACCACGCGGCTCATGAAAAAGAGGCCGTTCAGCAGGTTCCACCGATAGCGCACCTTCGTCGTCCGCATCACGTCACGCCGGGACTGCGTGTACTTGTGATGGCTGAGGTTGTGGCCCGGGACGTAGGCGCTGACGGGGTGCCCGTAGGTGAGCGTGAGCGCGATCTGGAACGCGCGGTTCATCCATCGCCGCCGGAACACGGGGCAATGGACCGCGTTGTGGGTCGCGACCGCTCCGAGGAACGAGAACACGCACGTCGTGGCGAGGAGCGGAATCGCGAGCCATAGCGCGCGCGGCGCGTAGGCCCATTGCACCGCCACGAGCACGAAATACGTCGCGACGAAGAGGAGTGTCTTGATATCGGCGCGGTACCGGAGCATGGCTGTTCTTCGCGGCTACTACCAGGACCACGCGCCGAACCGACCGGCAGCGCCGAGCAGCGCTGACCGGCCCGGACGGGCGCAGCGGCCCATCTTCTCCGCGCTCTTCCTAGCGCATTTCGTCGCAGCTGGAAGCCCGAAGTTGCATTCCGACGAGCGCTCCGCGCCATCCCCACCCGACATCCGTGTTTCACGCCGATGTCTCGCGCGCGGTGCGGGTGCGATCGTCTCTACGCACCGCGCGCCGGTGTGCAGGCGTGGGAGCCGCTCCGCCGGTGTGCCGGTGAGGAAGCCGCTCCGCCGGTGCTCGGCGGCGCGTGCGGCGGAGCGCTCCGGCGCGCTCCGGCGCGCTCCGGCGTACGCTGGGCCGGAGGCGGCTCGCGCTTGACGACCTGGTCGCGAACCGCCAACGTGGCCGCGTGAGCTCATCCCCTCTCGGCTTCGATCCGAACGGTCCCGCCATCGGAAACGGGATTTACGGGCTGCCACACACTGCCGAGGACGCCCGGGTGGTCCTCGTCCCGGTGCCGTGGGAGCCGACGGTGTCCTACCGCCGCGGCGCCGCCAAGGGCCCGGGGGCGATCCTGCGGGCCAGCCGGCAGGTCGACCTCTTCGACCTGCACACGGGCAGACCGTACGAGCAGGGCATCGCGATGCTCGACGTCGATCCGGACATCGTGCGCTGGAACGCGGAGGCGTGCGCCGCGGCCGAGCCGGTGATCGCGGCGCACGGGGAGGTCGCTGGCGACCGCGACCTGGAGGCGCGCCTCGCGGCGGTCAACGCGCTGTCCCGCCGGCTGAACGAGCGTGTCACGGAGATCGCCATGCGCTGGATGGAGCGGGGCAAGCTCGTCGGCGTCATCGGCGGTGATCACTCCGCCCCCTACGGCGCGATCGCGGCGCACGCCGCGCGTTACCCGGGAATGGGGATCCTGCACATCGACGCGCACGCCGATCTCCGCAACGCGTACGAGGGATTCACCGACTCCCACGCTTCGATCATGCACAACGTCGCGACGAACCACCCGAAGATCCCGCGGATCGTCCAGGTCGGGCTGCGCGACATGAGCGAAGACGAGCTCCGGTTCATCCGCGAGTCGAACGGGCGCATCGTCGCCCACATCGACGCCTCGATCGCCGATCGGCTCTTCGAGGGGGAGCCGTTCCACCTGATCGCCGACTCGATCGTGGAGGATCTCCCCGACGACGTCTATGTGAGCTTCGACATCGACGGCCTCGATCCGACGCTGTGTCCGAGCACCGGCACGCCTGTCCCCGGCGGGCTGACGTTCCAGCAAGCCGTCGCCCTGATCGGCCGCATCCAGAAGAGCGGCCGGCGCATCGTCGGCTTCGACCTGAACGAGGTCGCGCCCAAGGACGACGCCGACGACTGGGACGGCAACGTCGGCGCCCGCCTCCTGTACAAGCTCATCGGCTTCACCCTCCTCTCCCACGACACGCGCACCCGCTAGGCGCAGCGGTCAGGCGAGGGCGCGGCGGTAGGTTTCTATCGCGAGGTGGACGTCGAGCGTGCCGGCCATCTCGCGGCAGGAGTGCATGCTGAGCATCGGCGCGCCGACGTCGGCCGTGGCGATCCCGAGCGCGGCCGCCGTGATCGGGCCGATCGTGCTGCCGCAAGGGAGATCGCTGCGCACGACGAAGCGCTGGGGGGCGTAGCCCACGTCGTGACAGAGCGCCTCGAGCGCGGCGGCCGTCGCGCCGTCCGTGGCGTAGGACTGGTTCACGTTCGACTTGATCACGAGCCCGCGGTTGATCTGCGGGGCGTGGCGCGGCTCGTGCTGATCGGCGTAGTTCGGGTGCACCGCGTGGGCCATGTCCGCCGAGACGAGCAGCGACCCGGCCATCGCGCGGGCGAACGCCTGCGGCTCGCGCCCCGGGTAGACGTCGACGATCCGCGCGAGCACGTCGCGGAGCACGCTCCCCGCCGCCCCCACGGCGCTCCGGCTGCCGCACTCCTCGTGGTCGTAGAGCGCGATGACCCGCGTCGCCGCGGAAGGAGCGGCGCCGATCAGCGCGGCCGTCGCGGCGTGGCAGCTCGCGAGGTTGTCCAGGCGGGACGCGAAGATGAACTCGTCGGAGAGGCCGCCGAGCGACGCCTTGAGCGTGTCGTACAGGCAGAGATCGAAGCCGAGGATGGCGTCGCGCGGCGCGTCGACAGCGCGCGCGAGCAGGGCGCCGAGATCGGCCTCCCTTCCGAGGCCGATCACGGGGACGAGGTGCTTCTGCGCGTTCAGCACGAGCCCCTCGGAGTTGACCCCGCGGTTCAGGTGGATCGCGAGGTTCGGGACGCGGGCGACCGGGCGGCCCAGGTCGACGAGGAGGCGCTCGATCCGCCCGTCCCTGCGCACGTGGACGCGGCCGGCCACGCTGAGATCGCGGTCGAGCCAGGTCGAGTACAGGACGCCGCCGTAGACCTCGACCCCGAGCTGCTGGTAGCCGCTCCGCGAGAGCTCGGCGCTCGGCTTCACCCGAAGGTTCGGCGAGTCGGTGTGCGCGCCGATCACGCGAAAGCCGCCGAGCGCCGGGTGCTCGGCCCCGGCCACGAACGCGACGATCGTCGACCCGCCCCGGATGACGAAGCGGCGATCGCCCGGAGCGACGGCCCACGCGTCGCGCTCCCCGAGCTCCGAGAAGCCGGCCGCCACGAGCCGCGAGGCGACCTCGCGCACGGCGTGGAACGGCGTCGGCGAGCGATCGATGAAGGCGCAGAGGTCGCGGGCGGCCGCGACGCCGCGCTCGCGCAGCGCCGCCATCTCGTCCGCGCTCCTCGCGAAGCGCTCGCCAAGGTCGGTCAGTGGCCTGGGATCGCCTGTGCGATCGAGGATCTCGGGGGACGTCATGGAGGGCGCGGAGTCTAGCAGAGCCGCCGAGCCTCGCCTTGCGCGCCGGCGCGCGCCTCCGAGCGCGCGGAAGCGCGCGCCCGCCAACGCCGCGATGGCGGCCCACGCGGCCGGTGCGCCATGGTATCCGCCACCACCGCGCCGCTCGCAGGACCTCCTCCGACGCCGCGCGCCGCAACCCGCAACGGAGACGCGCCCCGATGTACCGCCTCGTCCGACCGCTCCTCTTCGCGCTGCCGCCCAGCCTTGCGCACGAGCTCGGCATGCTCGCGCTCGCCCCGCTCGAGCACGCAGCGCCGCTCCGCGCCCTCGTGCACGCCCGCCTCGCGCCCCGGGACGGGCGCATCGCCGTGCGCACCATGGGGCTCGACTTCCCTTCCCCGCTCGGCGTGGCGGGCGGCTTCGACAAGGACGCCCGCAGGGCCCGCGCGCTCGCCGCCCTCGGGTTCGGCTTCGTCGAGCTCGGCACCGTCACGGCGCAGCCCCAGGCCGCGAACCCGCCGCCGAACCTCTTCCGGCTGCCGGCCGACCGGGCGCTCATCAACCGGCTCGGGTTCCCGAACCAGGGCGCGGCCCGCGTCACGGAGCGGCTCCTCGACCGCGGCGGCGCGGCGGCCGTGGGCGTGCCGGTGGGCATCTCGATCGGCAAGTCCAGGGTCGCGCCGCTCGATCCCATCGAGCCCGCGATCGACGACTACCTCGCGAGCTTCCGGGAGGCGCGGCGCGCGGCCGACTTCGTCGTGATCAACGTGTCGTCGCCGAACACGAAGGACCTCCGCGCGATGCAGGGGCCGGCGATCGCGCGGGCGCTGCTCTCCGCGATCGCGCGGGAGAACCGCGCCGCCAGGGCGCCGCTGCCGCTGCTCATCAAGGTCGCCCCGGACCTCGGCGACGAGGAGCTCGAGGCGCTGCTCGCCGTGGTCGAGGAGGTCGGCCTCGCCGGCGTCATCGCGACCAACACGACCGTGCGGCGCGACGGGCTCGCGACGAGCCCGGCGGCCGTCGAGGCGATGGGCGCGGGCGGGCTGAGCGGCCCGCCCCTCCGGCAGCGCTCGCTCGCGATGGTGCGGCGCATCCGCGCGCGCCTCGGGAGCGACGTCACGGTGATCGGCGCCGGGGGCATCGAGTCGGCGGAGCACGCGATGGACCAGCTCCAGGCGGGCGCCGACCTCGTGCAGCTCTACACGGGCTTCATCTACGGCGGCCCCCTCCTCCCCGCCGCGATCGCGCGCGGGCTGTCGGACCTCGTGGCCCGCTCCGGCGCGCGCTCGATCCAGGACCTCGTGAGCCGGCCAGGCGGCGCGACGCGCGCTGCTAGGATCGGCCATGGAGCTTGAAGCGCACGTCCACGACACCATCCGCGACATCCCGGAGAGCGAGTGGGACGCGCTCGACGGGGTGAGCGAGGCGCCGTTCCTCACCTGGGCGTGGTTCGACGCGCTCGAGCGGACGGGGTGCGTGGGCGAGGCGGCGGGCTGGCTGCCCCACCACATCACGCTCCGGGCCGAGGGGGCGCTGCTCGCCGCGGCGCCCGCCTACCTCAAGGACAACAGCGAGGGAGAGTTCGTCTTCGATCACGGCTGGGCCTCTGCGTCCCACCAGATCGGCGCGCCCTACTACCCGAAGCTCGTCGTCGCGGTGCCGTTCACCCCCGCGACGACGCCGCGGCTGCTCGTGCGGCGGCCGGAGGACCGCCCGGCGCTGCTGCCCGTCCTCGCCGAGACGCTCCGCAAGCTGGTCGCGCGGAGCCGCATCTCGAGCGCCCACGTCCTGTTCCCGACAGAGGAAGAGGCCGCCGCCCTCTCCGACGCCGCCATGGCGCACCGCTGCGGCGTCCAGTTCCAGTTCGAGAACGAGGGGTATCGGACGCTCGACGACTTCCTCGCCCGCTTCAACGCGAAGCGGCGGCACCAGATCCGGCGCGAGATGCGCGAGTCCACGAGGCAGGGGCTGTCGATCGACACGCTGCGCGGCGCGGAGATCACGCCGGAGATCGTCGATGCCATGTTCGGCTTCTACGTCTCCACCGTGGAGAAGTTCGCCTGGGGCCGGCAGTACCTGAACCGCGCCTTCTTCGAGGAGATCGCGGCCCGGCTGCGCGGCGGCGGGGCCCAGGGAGGCGTCGAGATCGTCCTCGCGCGGGAAGGCAAACGCCCCATCGCGGGCGCGCTCAACCTCGCCGGCCCCACGACGCTCTATGGCCGCTACTGGGGCGCCTCGGAGGAGCGCCCCTTCCTGCATTTCAACGTCTGCTATTATCACCCGGTCGAGGACTGCATCGCCCGGGGACTGCGCCGCTTCGAGCCGGGCGCGGGAGGGTCGCACAAGCTCGTTCGCGGCTTCGCACCGAGCGTCACCCACAGCGCGCACCACATCGCGCATCCACGCCTGGACGCCGCGGTGCGCGAGTTCCTCGCGCGCGAGCGCGCGGCCGTCCGCGCGAAGACGGCGGACAGGAGCGTGGCATTCCGCTGAGCGCCTCCCTGCCGCGGCGCGACGTGCGGTGTTGACGTGACGCGCGCTGGAGAGGGATGCTGCCAGACATGCGCGCCTTTCTTGCACTCCTCGCCTCCTCCATCGTCTTCGGGCTCGCCGCGAGCGGCGGCTGCTCGAGCAATGAAGCGACCGACACGACCTCGACGACGACGGCGGCCACGGTCGCCGGCGCCGGCGGCTCGCTCGGCTTCGGCTGCTTCGGCGGCAGCCCGGATGGGCGGTGTACGATCCTCGCCCAGGTCCCCGAGAGCTGCAGCTGCCCCGACTGCTCCGACACGGCGAGCTGCCTCGGCCGCTGCAACGACGACGGCGCCTGCGACATGCGGCCAGACGCCCCCGACGGCGAGGATTGCACCTGCCAGGACTGCGCGGGCACCGTCGCGGCCTGCAGCCCGAGGCGCGGGTGCAACGACAGCGAGGGGTGCAACGCCAACGAGGACTGCACCTGCCCCGACTGCACGGGCACCCCGCGGTGCACGGATCACTGCACGGACAACGGCTCGTGCGCCGAGTACTTCGAGGGGTGCTCCTGCGCGGATTGCCGCGGCGTGGAGCGCTGCGGCGGGGACCCGGCCACGACCACGGCCGCGGCCACGACGAGCAGCGGCGCGGGCGGCGACCCGACCGGCGGCGGCGGCGCGGGCGGCGGCCCGACCGGCAGCGGCGGCGCGGGCGGCGACCCGACCGGCAGCGGCGGCGCGGGCGGCAGCGGCGGCGCAGGCGGCGCCTAGGACACGCTCGACGCCCTCGCCGCTCCGCGCCCTCGCCGCTCCGCGCCCTCGCCGCGCCGAGCCCTCACTGCTTCGCGGTGAGCCCGTGCTTCCTCAAGAACATCCGCACGTGGTGGCGCTCCATGCCCGCGCGGCGCGCCATCTCGCTGACGTTGCCGCCTGTGGCGCGGATCAGCTCGCTGAAGTAACGCTGCTCGAACGCCGCGACGGCGCCCCGCTTCGCCTCGCCGAACGCCGACGTCGGCACGACCACGTCGCCGCCGCCCTCGAGCGGCAGGATCGAGGCGATCGCCTCGGCCCCGGGCGGCAGGCTCGCGGCCACGCTGGTGACGTTCATGAGCTCGCGGACATTGCCAGGGAAATCGTGCTGGCCGAGCGTCGTGGTGATGAGATTGACCATCTCCACGGCGCGCTCGGGGCACCCCAGGCGCTCGCAGACGCGCTCGACGAGCAGCGGGATGTCCTCCCGCCGCTCGCGGAGCGGCGGCAGCTCGATGCGCATCTGGGCGATCCGGAAGAAGAGGTCGCTCCGGAAGCGCCCGGTGTTCATGCTGCGGCCGAGGTCGCGGCGCGTCGCTGCGATGATCCGCACGTCGACGGGCTCGTAGATCCGCGACCCGACGCGCTTCACCTTCTGCTCGGTGAGCGCGCGCAGCAGCTTCGGCTGGAGATCGGGCGGCAGCTCGCCCAGCTCGTCGAGGAAGATCGTCCCGCCGTTCGCCTCGTGGAAGGCGCCGCTCCTCCGCTCGTTCGCCCCGGGGAAGGCGCCGCGCTCGTGCCCGAAGAGGAAGCTCTCGGCGAGCGCGCCCGGCAGCGAGGCGCAGTCGACGACGACGAACGGGCCGCCGCGCCGGCTCGAGACGTCATGGATGGCCTGCGCCGCGAGCTCCTTGCCCGTGCCCGTCTCCCCGGTGATGAGCAGCGAGAGCTCCGTCGAGGCCACCTCGCGCAGCAGGCGGAACAGGTGGCGCATCCGCGGCGAGGCGCCGATCAGCGGGCCGAAGCTCTCGTCGAAGCCGACGTCGACGCGCTCCTTGTCGAGCGGCTCGAAGCTCAGCACCGAGCCGCCGACCTGGATGGCGCACGCGGCCGTCAAGATCGCCTCGCGGATGCGGACCGTCGACACGAACGTCCCATTCTTGCTGCCGAGATCGCGGACGAGCACGCCCGGCCCCTCCGCGCGAAGATCGCAATGCGTCGAGCTGACCTCCGGATCGTCGACCACCACACCGCAGCTCGGATCGCGCCCCACCACGATCGGCGCGATGCCGATCTTGACGGGATCCCGGCCCGCCGACCGCAGCGTGCCGCCGCGAACAAACCACTGAACCGCGCGAGCGCGGGTCGCATCCCTCGTCGAGCTCATATCCAACGGTTATTCGATTTCCCTGGTCTTGACCACATCCACGCACGCCCCGCGCGCCCACGGGTGCGAGCGCCCACCTGGGCGCACCGGGTACGTGGCTTCCGGAGGAGCCACAGCCTCCTGTCGAAAAACTTCACAGCCACTAGAGGAATGGACGTGATCGACGAGAAATTCTGATCAAGCAATGTGCTGAGCGCATAGCGGGAGAGGCCCTCGAGAGGCTAGAGTACCTGGTCTACGCAAGCGATGAAGCGGGCGTTCGTCCAGCTCGCCTCATCGGGTGTCGATGGTCGATGAACGAGGACCCGACCATCGCGGGGCGGAGGCGCCCTGCGATAGGGCTGTCGGTGGGTTGGTTCTTTCAACGCGATTGGGGGCTCCGCTCTCCCGGTCCCCTCAACGTGGGAGTCGCGTGAGCGCTCCCGGCGAGGATGCTTATGCCGAGAATAGGATGGTCACTCCGGAAGCGCGCCGCGACGGCCCTGGGGCTCCTGGGGCTCTCCGCGGGCGCGAGCGCGCTCGCCTCCGTGTCCGCCGGTTGCAGCAGCGAGGCCGACGGCCCGTGCATCTCCGACGAGCAATTCTTCGCCGAGAAGGTGTGGGTCCCCATCCTCTCGACGAAGTGCATCGGCTGCCATAACCCGCAGGGGCAGGCGGCGGAATCCAAGCTGATCCTCGCCGGGAGCAGCGAGGCGGGGTTCCTCGACAAGAACCTCGCGACGTTCAAGTCGCTCGCCGGGCTCGAGCTCGGCGGCGAGTCGTACGTCCTCCTCAAGCCGACGAAGGCCATCGAGCACGGCGGCGGCCAGGTCCTCGCCTCGGACAGCGCCGAGGTCGAGGCGCTCCGGGCGATGGTGGAGCGCACGAAGGAGCCGTCGTCCTGCGAGACGGACGTCAACGCGTCCTTCGCCGGCGTGGTGATGAGCGGGCCCGAGGAGACGCTCCGCACGGCGAGCCTCGAGCTCGCCGGGCGCCTGCCGACCGAGGCCGAGGAGGAGGCCGTCGCAGAGAGCGGCGTGGCCGCGCTGGATCCGATCCTGGACCAGATGCTCACGGAGGAGACGTTCTATGTGCGGCTGAAGGAGATCTACAACGATCTCTTCCTCACCGACCGTTACCTGAACGGCGAGGAGGCCGTCGATCTGCTGCGGGGCGACGCGTACGATCCGAAGTGGTACAACAGCCTCCCGCAGGATCCGGCGCTGGTCGCGAAATACGGCGCGCGGGACCTGGAGGACGTCGCCAACAAGCTGAAGAGCTGGACGAACCGGGCCGTCGGGAGGGAGCCGCTCGAGCTCATCGCGTACATCGTGCGGAACGACAGGTCCTTCAAGGAGGTCCTCACCGCCGACTACACGGTCGTGAGCCCCTTCTCCGCCAGGGCGTACGGCGTGACGGCCGAGTTCGAGAACGACGCGGATCCGGACGAGTTCGTCCCGGCGAAGCGCGATCCGATCCCGCTCGCCGGCGTGCTCACCTCCCCCGTCTTCCTGTCCAGGCACCCGACGACGAACACCAACAGGAACCGCCACCGCGCGAGGATGGTCTATCAGTTCTTCCTCGGCACCGACATCCTGAAGACGGCCGAGCAGCCGCTCGATCAGACGAAGATCACCGACTTCAACCCGACGATGAACAACGCGGCGTGCACCGTCTGCCACGCCGCCCTGGACCCGCTGTCAGGCGGGTTCCACAGCTTCGACTCCGCGGGCCGGTACAGGGAGGACGACACCTGGTACGAGGACATGCGGCCGCCGGGCTTCGGCGCGGAGTCGGTGCCGTTCAGCGAGTTCCCGACCGCGCTCTCGTGGGTGGCGAAGCGCGTCGCCGACGACCCGCGCTTCGCGCTCTCGGCGGTCTATACGATGTACACCGGCCTCACCGGGCAACAGCCGCTCGCCGCGCCGACGAACGAGGATCCGGAGTTCAACGCCAAGTTCCGGGCGTACCTCGCCCAGTACCACGCGTTCAACACGATGGCGCACGACTTCGCCGACAGCGGCTACAACCTGAAGACGGTCGTCAAGGCCATCGTCAAGAGCCCCTATTTCCGGGCGCGCAACGTGGCGCAGGCGTCTCGGGGGGAGGCGCTCACGCAGCTCGGCGGCACGCGGTTCCTCGGGCCCGAGCAGCTGCACCGGAAGATCTGGGCGGTGACGGGGTATCCGTGGCGCCCGCGGGCGTTCGAGGACGACGGCAATCGCTACGACTTCCTGCTCCGGCGCGACGCCTACCGCATGCTCTACGGAGGCATCGACTCGCAGGACGTGATCCAGCGGATCTCGGAGCCGAACGGGATCATGGCCAACATCGCCGACCGGATGGCGAACGAGATGGCGTGCATCTCGGTGCCGCGCGACCTCTACCTTCCGCAGGAGGAGCGGCTCCTCTTCCCGTACGTCGAGACGACGTTCGAGCCGCGGGACACGAACGATTTCGACGTGCTGCCGGCCGTCGAGGGGATCAAGCAGAACATCCAGTACCTGCACAAGCGGGTGCTCGGCGAGTCGCTCGAGCTCGGCGATCCCGAGATCGAGCGGACGTACAAGGTCTTCCTCGAGACGTGGGAGGAGGGCAAGGCGGGCATGGCGAAGCCGGAGGGCGAGGAGGGCCGGCTCTCGAGGTCGCTGCCCGGCCCCTGCCAGGTGCACAACGACTACTGGACTCGAGAGGGGCTCCCCGACGAAGAGAAGCTCACGCGCGACGAGAACTACACGATCCGCGCGTGGATGAGCGTCATGACCTATCTCCTTTCGGACTTCAGGTTTCTTTACCAGTAGGAGCAGCCATGGAACGTCGAGATTTCCTCAAACTGGCATCTATGGCGGGCCTCGGCGTCGTCGCAGCGGGCGTGCTGTCGAGGGACGCCGCCGCGGCCGGCCCCTACGCGGGCCCGCTCTGGGTCCACATCCACGCGAGCGGCGGCTGGGACCCGACGAGCCTCTGCGATCCCAAGGGCGCGATGGACGAAGAGGAGCAGAAGACGCGGCAAGCGATGAACCGCAGCTACCTGCGCGAGGCGATCGGGACCGCCGGCAACCTCAAGTACGCGCCGGTCGGCGGCAACGACGCGTTCTTCAAGAAGCATTACAGCAAGCTGCTCGTCATCAACGGCATCGACACCGGGACGAACAGCCACGACGCCGGCGTCCGCAACACGTGGTGCGGCACGCTCCGCGAGGGCAAACCCGCCTTCGCGGCGCTCGTGGCCGGCGTCCACGGCGGCGCGCTGCCGATGGGGTTCATCAGCAACGGCGGCTACGACACGACGGCGAACGTCGTGGCCGTCACCCGCATACCCGACACCGGCCTCCTTCAGCGGCTCGCCTATCCGAACAGGATCGATCCGGGGAACGAAGAGAACCGCGAGCAGTACCACACCGACGCCACGATGACGCGGATCCTGGAGGCGCGGCAGGCGCGGCACGCGGCGAAGCTCGAGCAGCAGCGGCTGCCCCACGTCAAGCAGGCGATGAGCACGCTCTTCACGTCGCGCGTCGGGCAGAACGAGCTCAAGCAGCTCATCCAGTACCTGCCCGCGGAGTTCGAGAGCGCCTCGCTGCGGCGGCAAGCGCAGGTCGCGCTCGCGGCCTACCGCGCCGGCATCTGCGTGAGCGCCAACCTGTCGGTGGGCGGGTTCGACACGCACGGGAACCACGACGACAACCACATCCCGCGGCTCGACCAGATCTGCGACGGGATCGACTTCATCCTGACCGCCGCGGAGGAGCAGGGCATCGCGGACCGGATCGTCCTCGTCGTGGGCTCGGACTTCGGGCGCACTCCGGGCTACAACGAGGGCAACGGCAAGGACCACTGGAACATCACCAGCATGATCCTGGCCGGCGCAGGCATCGCGGGGAACCGGGTGATCGGCGCGACGGACGACCGGCACAACCCGCTCGACGTCGATCCGGTCACGCTCGAGCCCAAGGAGGGCGGCGTCCGGCTCAAGCCGGGGCACATCCACAAGGCGCTGCGCAAGCTGGCGGGGATCGCGGACGATCCGCTCGTGGAGCGATTCCCGCTCTCCGAGGAAGAAGACCTGCCCATCTTCGGGTGATGTGGCCCGCGGGCTGCGCGCCGCCCCACCATCGACGCCAGCGACCGCGGCGCGGGTGACTTCATCGGAGCCGGCGGGCGACGAGACGGGATGTCGCCTCGCCCGCCGCTCACCGCACCGAGAACGCGATCTCCTCGCCGGCGGCCGCTCCGTCCGCGTCGACGCGGAGCCGGTGCGCGCCGGCGACGAGCGGCCAGTCGAGCGCGAACGGCGGGCCGACCTCGATGGGGCGCCCGTCGAGCACGAAGCGCACGCGGGGCACGCCCGGAGGGACGTCGGCGCGCAGCCGGATCGCCTGCAGCGAGTTGATCGAGGGGTCGAGGACGAACCGGGCGCCGTCGGGCGGGTACGCGACGCGGACGCGCGCGCCGGCGCCGGCCAGAGCGGCGCCGGGCGCGCCGTCGAGCCCGGCGAGCGCGCCGCAGAGGGGCGACGCCGCGTCGGGCGCGAGGGGGCGGCCGGCGGCGCGCGCCCACGCGGTGAGCTCCGCGTCGTAGCGCTCGAAGACGCGCTCCTCGACCGCCGCGTCGGGGCAGGCCCCGGCGCGCAGGCCGTTGCGGCGATCGATGCGCACGGCCTCGTGCATGTCGCACGGCGAGAGCGCCGCGGCGTCGCCGCGCGGGAGGAGCTCGCGGCGGCGGTGCGGGCACGCGGCGGCCGGCCTCATGCCGGACAGGGCGCAGACCTCGACCTCGGCGAGCCGCTCGGGATCGGGCGGATCGAAGGGGCGCGGCGGCCGGACGCGCGCGGCGGCGAGCATGGCGTCGCGGAACAGCGGGCCCGCGCCGGTGATGCCGCTGACGCCGCCCATGGGCGAGCCGTCGAAGTTGCCGACCCAGACGGCGACGGTGACGTCGGGCGTGAAGCCGACCGCGATGTTGTCGCGGAAGCCCTTGGACGTGCCCGTCTTCGCGGCCACAGGGAACGGGAGATCGAGCGCGTTGCCCTCGCCGAACGACGCGAGCCGCGCCCGATCGTCGGCGAGGATGTCGACGATCACCCGGGTGCGCGCGGCGTCGAGGACGCGGGCGCCGCGCTCGGGGGGCGCCGCGGGCGCGTCGTGACCGCGGCGCGCGGACGGCACGGAGGAGGCCGCTTGCGGTGAGGTCGACGGAGGCGACGAGGGGGCGAACGAGCGCACCGCGCGCACCGGCAGGTAAAGGCCCCCCCGCGCGAGCGTGGCGTAAGCGTTGGCGAGGTCGACAAGGCGGACCTCGCCGTCGCCGAGCGCGATGGCGACGCCGTAGCGCGACGGCTCGCGATCGAGCGAGCGGAGGCCGAGCTCCCGGAGCCGCGCGAGGACGCGCTCGGGGCCGAGCGCGGCCGCCGCCCAGACCGCAGGGACGTTGTACGAGTTGGCGAGCGCGTCCCGCAGGCGGACGGGGCCGTGGAACCGGCCGTCGTAGTTCCGCGGCGCGTAGTTGCCGTCCGCCGTCGGGAACGAGAGCTCGACGTCGGGAAGGACGGTCGCGGCGGTGAACCCGAGCTGCTCCATGGCGAGCTCGTAGACGAACGGCTTCAGCGCAGAGCCGGGCTGGCGCAGCGCGAGGACGCCGTCGTTGTGGCCGAGCCCGGCGGCGTCGTCGATGTCGTGCGAGCCGACGTACGCGAGGATCTCGCCGGTCGCGTTCTCGATCACCACCACCGCCGCCGCGCCGACGTCGCGATCCGAGAGGCCGCGGACGGTCTGCTGCGCGAGGACCTCGATCTCGCGCTGGAGGCCGCGGTCGATCGTCAGCGTGATCGAGGTCGGCCGGCGCTCTACGATCCGCGACGCCGCGCCGAGGCCCTCGGCGGGGAGGCCCGCGCCCGGGCCCAGCGCGCCGCCGAGCACGGCGCGGACGAGGTGCGGCGCGCCGAGGCCGCCCCCCTTGGGGGCGAGCGCGATGGGCTCCGCGCGGGCGCGGGCCACCTCGGCCTCGCCGGCGAGGCCGGCCGCGAGCATGCGATCGAGGACGCGGTTCCTGCGGCGCTCGAGCGGCCCGGTGCCGCGGCGCGGATCGTACAGCGCCGGGCCGCGCGGCATGCTGGCGAGCGCGGCGGCCTCCGCGAGCGACAGGTCGCGCGTGGGCTTGTCGAAGTAGAAGCGGCTCGCCGCCTCGACCCCGCGCAGGCCCGGGCCGAACGCGACGCGGTTCAGGTACTGCTCGAGGATCTCGCGCTTCGAGAGCGACGCCTCGATGCGCAGCGCGAGCGCCGCCTCGCCGAGCTTGCCGCGCGCGGTGCGGGGGCGCGGGACGAGCGTGCGCGCGAGCTGCTGCGTGATCGTGGACCCGCCCGAGACGACGCGCCGCTCCGCCGCGAGCTGGCCGACGGCGCGCGCGATCGCGATCGGATCGACGCCGGGGTGGCGCGCGAACCGCTTGTCCTCCGCGGCCAGGAGCGCGCGCTGGATGCGATCGCCGGCCTCGGAGAGCGGAAGCCAGCGCGCGCGCGCGCCGTCTCCAGCGCGGAGCTCGCGGAGCACCGTGCCGTGGCGATCGAGCAGGACCGTGGACACGGCGTGGTCCTCGAGCGCCCCGAGCTCCGGCGGAAGCGGCGTGAGCGCCGCGAGGGCGGCGAGCAGGAGCCACGGCGCGACGGCGAGGGCGACCGCGATCTGCGCCGCGCGGCGGAGGATCCGCCGCGCGCGCGGGCCGGGGCGCGCAAGCCACCGCCCTGCGCGGCCGGGCCCTTCCGGGGAGCGCGCGCGCACGGCTCAGCGCGGACGCGGCGCCGCGTCCGGCCCTCGGCTGGAGACCTGGACCGTGACGGCGCCCGTCCGGCCGAAGACCTCGGGGCTGTACATCTCCTCCGCGCGCGCGGGCGGGACCACGAACGAGCCGAGCGTCGTGGCGCGCGCGAGGTACCGGTACCGGTACATCCCGGCGGCCATGTGGTCGACGAAGAAGAGGACGCGATCGTCGCGGATCTCGCGGACGAAGCGGCTCGGGTCGTAGAGGCGGCCGGTCGCGCGGAGGTCGTCCCGATCGGCGTCGGCGTCGTCCGCCTCGGCCTGGGCCTGGGCCTCCGCCGCGTCGACGTCGAGCGAGCGCGCGGACGTCGCGAGCCGCGCGTCGACCGCCTCGAGGCCGGCCGGCAGCGGATCGTCGATGACCACGAAGTCGCGCGGAGACGGCGTCACCACGACGATCTCGCCGAGCACGAGATCGCCGCCGGCGAACGCGACCGACGGGGGGGCCGCGCGCTCGCTCGACATGGACGCGCCGCCGACGACGGCGGCGAGGTCCTCGGGCGCGAGCGCGCGGAGCGACTTCTCGATGAAGAAGCCGCGGTCGAGCGCCCCCGCCGGGAGCTGCTTGCGCGCGTACCGGAGCCGCGCCTCGTAGAACAGGCGGCCGCGCCCGTCGACCGCGAACGCGAGCGGCGCGCCCCCGGCGCTCGCGAGCCTCGCCGCGGGGATCGACGTCTTGACCTGCTCCGTCGTGGGGCCGTGGAACGGCGCGGAGAACAGCTCCGCCTGCCCCAGGAACACCCGCGCGTCGAAGTCCGGCGCCGCCTTCTCCTGCGCCTTCCGGTACTGATCGAGCGCGAGCAGCGCCCAGGCCGTCTCCTGCGTGCTGCGCCACGTGCCCCCGCGGCGATCCGCGAGCAGCCCCGCCGCGAGCCGCGGCGCGAGCGGGTGCGCCGGCCGCGCCGCGAGCAGCGCCCGCAGCACGAGCGCCGAGGTGCGGGCCTCGGAGTCCATGAGGACCGCGTACGCGTCGCCGTGGTTGTGGACGGCCCGCGCGACCGGACCGTCGAGGCGCAGCGCGCCCTCGAGCTCGCGGACGAGCTGATCCACGGACGCCCTGTCGCTCTTGCCGATCACCATCGCGTGCGCGAGGAGCGCCTTCGAGAAGAGCGGCAGCTTGTCGCGCTCGTCGAACAGCTGGCTCGCGCGCCCGGGGTCGGGGGCGCCGCTCGCCGCGAGGACGTCGACGAGGAACGGCGCCGTCGCCCGGAGGAGCGGGTCGGCGCCGATCCGGTTGAGCTCCTGGCGCAGGTACGACGTCGCGCGCTCCACCGCGTCGGGCGGCACCGCGACCCCGTAGCGCCTGGCCTCGGTGAGGCCCCACAGCGCGTACGCCGTGGTCCACAGGTCCGCGCTGTCCGACTCGGCGAAGAAGCCGAAGCCCCCGTCCCCGCGCTGGTGCGAGAGGATCTCCCGGACCGTCTTGCCGATGACGGCCGTGAGGTCCTTCGGCAGCGCGATCCCGTAGGCCTTCGCGAGGTCGCGCAGCGACAGGAGCGGGACCATCCGGCTCGTCAGCTGCTCGGTGCAGCCGTACGGGTACTCGAGGAGCTGCTCCACGCCGCCGCCGAGGCCCACGAGCGCGGTCGGCGCGAGGCTCACCGTGAGCCCGCCCGTGTCGTCGCGGATCGCCGACAGGTCCCCGAGCCGCTCCGCGCTCGCCGTGGTGGTGTCGCCGTAGAGCGCGACGGCCTCCGGCGCCATGGGCGCCTTGATCTCGCGGTTCACCTCGACCACGTCCGACGCGCCGCCGCCGGTCGCGCGGAAGCGCAGCGTCGCGGGGCCGGCCCGCGGCGCCGAGAGCGCGAAGCGGACCTCGGCCGACCCGCCCGGCGCGAGCTCCACCGCGCGCTTGGCGCTGCCCGCGAGCGTCAGCCCCGACGCGGTGACCTCCACCTCGACCGTCGCCGGCTTCCCGAGCCCCTTCGAGGTCACGACCACCCCCGCGTCGATCGCGTCGCCCGCGCGGAGGAAGCGGGGCAGCGCGGGCCGGGCCATGAGCGGGCGGCTCGTCGTCACCCGGGACTCGCCGTAGCCGAAGCGATCGTCCTCGGCGGCCACGACCGCCATGACCCGGTACGTCGTGAGCGAGTCCGGCAGCTTGAAGCTCGCGTGCACCTGCCCGGAGGCGTCGGTGACGAGCGCGGGGTTGTAGTAGGCGCTCTGGCGAAAATCGCGGCGCACGCCCGTGCCGCCCTCGGCGCCGCCGCCGCCCGCGCGCCCCTTGTCGGCGCCGAGGTCGGCGAACGGGTTGCGCACGCGGGCGAGCGCCTCGCGCGTCTCGATCGTCGCCACCTTCAAGGGGCGCGGCGCGCCGAACACGGGGATCGGATCCGGCGTCGCGTAGCCCGTCAGCGACAGCACGCCCTCGTCCACGGCGTAGAGGGTGACCTCCGCGCGGGCGGGCTGGCCGGCGCGATCGCGGACGTCGACGTCCACGCGGATCGGATCGCCGGGGCGCGCGTCCGCCTTGTCGGCGCGGACGCGCACCGCGAGCCGCTGCGCCTCCGGGTTCACGCGGAGCGGCGCGTAGCCGAGGCGGAACGCCGGCGCCCCGACGTCGGGCCCAGGCGCCCCGCCCTTCCCCGGCGCGGGCTGCGGCTTCGTCCGCCCGCGCAGGAGCAGCACCGAGACGAAGGCGTTCGGCCGGAGGTCCTCCGTGATCGGGACGTCGATCACGGGCATGGCGCCCGACAGCGTCACCTTCCGGTGCGTGGAGATGCCGGCGCGCTCGACCGTGACCAGCGCGTCGGCGGACGCGAACGGCGACTTCACGATGATGCGCGCCGTCTGTCCGATCTCGTAGCTGTCGCGGTCGGGAACGAGGTCGACCTTGAGCTCGTCGCTGTCGCCGAAGCCCCCGCCGCCCTCGCCGAGCGCGTAGACGCCGGCGGCGGCGCCGACGGGGTTGCCGCGGCGGTCCCTGGCCGTCGCGTGCAGGAGGTAATAGCCCCCCGACGGGACCGTGAGCTCGCAGCTCCGCGGCGCCGCCGCCGTCGTGACGCCGCACCGCGCGACGACCTTGTCGACCGGCGCGCTCACGCTGCGGTACGCGCTGCCGCTCTCCTCCCGCGCGAGCGTCCACGTCCGGTGCACGAGCTCGACCCGGACCGCGACCTGCGCGACGCGCGCGCCCTTCGGATCGACCGCGAGGATCTCCGGCCGCAGCACGTCGCCCGCCTTCGCGAAGAGCTCGGGCTCCTTGAGGGCGACGTAGAACTCGGCCGGGTGCACGAGCGCCGTCGAGCTCCCGGCGATCGTCTGCCGCGACACGTCGGTGACCGACGCCTCGCACGTGACGAGCTCCGTGCCGCGCTGCCCGGGCATCGAGAGCGCCGCGCCGATCGCCGCCTGCCCGGCCGCGTCGAGCTTCTCGCGCGCGCTCTGCACCTCGAACTCGCGCGGCGCCTGGTCCCGCAGCGCGTAGGTGAGCTCGTCCTCGCGGACCGTGAACCCCTCGATCCCCGGCGGCGAGAACGACGCCGGCGCGCGCGTCACGGAGAGCGATGCCTCCGCGTTCGTCATCGGCGCCCCGAACAGGTAATCGCCGCGCGCGGTCCAGCGCGCCTTGTCGCCGCGGACGTAGCTCGGCCTGTCGCTCTCGACGCCGACCTTGAACTCGGCGGGGCGGTACTCGGCGACCTCGACGCTGCCCGTCACGTCCGGCCACCCCGCCTCGCCGCCCTGGACCGTGGCGGCGAGGCTGTACGTGCCGAGCCGCGCGCTCTCGGGGATCTTCACGTCGGCCGAGAACGTGCCGAAGGCGCCGAGCGTCGGGGAGAGGGAGACGAGCGCCTCGCCGTCCGGCCCCTCGACCTTGAGCGCGACGCTCTTGCCGGCCGGCGTCCTCGCCCCGCGCGCGCCCTCCTCGCGGAAGATCCCCTTCACGCGCACCGTGTCGCCCGGCCGGTAGATGCCGCGATCGGAGAACATCATCCCGAACGGGCGCGCCTCGCTGAAGTCGGACGACGCGCCGAAGCGCCACCCGTCGAGCGCGTCGGCGACGCTCCGGTACGTCCAGTCGTCGCCCGCGCGCGCGAAGACCACGCTGCGCCCGAGCGTCGTCGTGGCCTCCGGACCGCGCGCCGTCGCGGGGACCACCGCGAACCCCTCGGCGTCGGTGGACACCGCGGCAGGCGCGGGCGCGCCCGGGGCCCGGATCCACACGCGCGCCCCGGGCACCGGCGCGCCCGTCGACAGGCGCGTCACCCAGACGAGCGAGCCGCTCGGCGAGACCTTCGCGCTGATCCCGAGGTCGGTCACCTGCGCGATCACCGCGGCGGACGCGGTGCGCGCGTGCCGCGTCCCGGGCCGGGCGGTGTAGCTGATCCCTATCGCGAGCGGCCCGCGCTTGCCCTCGCCGCCCAGCACCTCGGCGGCGCGCACGAGGTGGGTCGCCGGCGTGTTGGCCGCGGCGGCCGGGCGCAGGACCGTCTGCTTGCCGGAGGGCAGCGCCGCGATCTCGCCCATCTTCGGGCTGCGCCCCGGGCTGTGCGGATCGCCCTGGAGCGCGAGGATCATCTCCTCGGTCATCGCGCCGACCGCGAGCGAGAGCTCGCGCACGTTCACGGACACGACCGGGATCTCGCGGCGCTGGGCCGGCTCGAACACGCTCCCGACGAGGCCGATCTGCGCCTCGGGCCAGCGATCGTCGAAGGCGATCTCCTCGGTGACGACGCCGGCCAGCGCCTGCCCGTGCACGTCGCGCAGCCCGGCGGCCACGCGCACCCGGTAGCTGCGACCCGGGGCGAAGGCGCCGCCGAGGGGGATGTGGCTCGTGGGCTCGTCGTCCTCGATCCACGACGGCCACAGCAGCTTGACGGCGGGCTCCACCGAGATCGCCCGCTTCGCGTCCGCGAGCTTGATGGGGTTCGAGAAGGCGAGCGTGAACCCGCCGTCGGCCGCGCAGCGCCCCTGCGGCGTGTCGCGATCGCACTGGGGGCGCAGCGCCCGGAGCGGCCCGTAGGTGCGGTACGTGAACCGCTGCTCCTCACCGGCCGGCAGCGGCCCTTCGCGGCCGCGGAGGCCCTCGTCCACGGCGATCTCGATCTCGCTGTCGCGCGGCAGCGGCGCGCGGGGGACGAGCTCGGCGAGCATCTCGTTCTTCGCGTCGGGGCGCCGCACCTCGAACGCCACCTTGTCTTTTCGATCGCCCGCCGTGAGGGACGCGCGCCGCGCGATCTCCGCTGTGTCGACCGGCTGGTTGAACCGCAGCTCGAACCGGGCCTCCGGCTTGAGGTCGTCCTTGCCCGACCAGGGCTCGACGCGCGCGACCGCGGGCCGCTCGGTGCGGAAGGTGAAGGAGTACGGCTCGGCGAGCGCGCTGCCGTCGAGCGCGCGGGTGCCCGCCGGGACCTCGACGGTGAACTCCGTGCCGCGCGGCAGGCGCCCTTCGGGGACGAACGTGAGGCCGCTCGTGCCGACCCAGCGCCAGCGTCCAGGCGCGGACGGCTTCAGGACCGCGGGCGCCGCGGCCTCGCTGCCCGCGAGGTCGAGCGACCGCATCGGCCGGTTGAAGACGAGGCTGATCTCGGCGGGGCTCGTGGTCTGCCCGCGGGGCGCGCCGAACACCACCGCGAACGGCCCTGCCGCGGCCTTTCCGCCCGCATCGAGCGCTCCGGGCGCGAGCGTCCCTCGGGGCGGGACGTTGGGGGCGCGCGCGCCCTGAACGCACGCCAGGCTGAGGGCGATGACCGCGAGAACGGCGGGCGCAGATCGGAGGCGCGGAGCGACGGGCATGGCCGCGACTCAGCAATGGGGATGCCGCGGGCGCAAGAGGCGAGCCGCGGCGGAATCCGGGCGGGTGATGTGGCAGACAAGACACACCCGACGAGCGCCGGTGACGCGCGGGCGCCCGGGCTCCGGCCGCGACCGCCGCCGCTCCATGGGCGGCGGCGCCGGGAGCGACGTCGTGTTCGCGAGGGCGATATCGCGTGTCTACGGCGCGATGTCGTACGCGTGCTTCGCCGCCCACAGCGTCGTGGCCCGCATGTAGTAGGGCGCGCGGATGCTGCCGTTGCCCTCCCATGCCTCCGGCGTGCGGAACCACAGGCCGTCGGTCTTCCAGATCGTGTCGACCAGGCTCGCGCCGATCTCGCCGGCCTGCGCGGCGAGCCCCTCCTGGATCATGCCGGCCACCACGCCCCAGGACGTGCCCACCCAGCACTCCCGCGTCTGGTTGCTCGTCCCGTCGACCGAGCCACTGGCGGTCATGACGTTGACGACGCCGCGGGTCCCGCCGTCGAACCGCTTGAAGTTGTTCTCGTAGATCTTGGTGAACGCCGACACGGCGTGGCTCGGGTCGACGATCGGCGGCAGCCCGAGGGCGCGCGCGTACCACTGGCCAGCGAGCTGGTCCGACATGATCCGGCTCGTGTCCCGGCTCCCCGTGTCGATCTTGTAATACGCCCCCGTCCAGAGCTTCGACTCGAAGCCGCCCTTGGCCTGATCGAACCATGTCTGGTAGGTGCCCGCGAGCGAGGTATCACCGACCGCGGTCGCCAGCTCCTTCGCGGCCTCGCTGGCGGCGAGGAAGAGGCCCCCGCAGTACGCGGTGTTGCCGTGAAGATCCATGTCGTCGTACGTCTGATCGATGCCGTTGCTCTCCGGCAGCCCGTCCCCGTCGCCGTCCTGGCCCTTCACCTTCTGCATCGCCATCTTCACGGCGGGCCAGCAGTAATCGAGGAACTCCTTGTCGGTCTTCCCGGTGAGCGCCCAGTCGCGATAGACCATCAGGACCAGCTTGGAGTTGAGATCCTTCCAGTTGGTCGAGTCGCGGTACGTGTACGCGTTCCACTTGCGGAAGACAGTGTCGGTGTCTCCGAAATCGTGCGCGGTGGTCCCGAGCGGGCGCGGCCTGTCGGAGCGCGTGGTCGTCACGCTGTCGCAGAACTGCCGCACCTCCTGCTTGTCGATGTCCGGCCAGAGCGAGAACAGGGCCCATGAACCGTAAAAGCGCACGTCCGAGGTCCCGTAGAACGGGTAGATGTACGACTCGAGGCTGGTGAACATGTCCTCGTCCGGGTCGTCCGGCTGGCCGGACGCCGCGCCGGCCTCCCAGTACGTGCCCGCGATGGCGTAGTAGTAGAGCTCGTTGAACAGAGCGCCCTTGAGCCACTCCGGGTACTTCGGATCGTCGAGCACGCTCGCCTGCCAGTCCTGGATCGCCCAGAGCCACGGCTCGTGCTCGGCGAGCGCCTCCGCCGCGATCGTCCACGAGGCGTTCCCCGTCCGCCCGAAGTGGCGCGTGTACGCGCGGTACCACCTGTCCCCCGAGCCCGCCTGCGTGACCGGGATATCCCACGCGAGCACGATCGGCACAGTGACGCTCTTCCCCGGCTCCACCGTGGCCTTGAACGCGATCGCCCCGAGCGCGTGCCCTCCCGTCGTGTTGGCGAGCGCGCCGTCGTTGGCGAGCTCGCTCTGCAGGGCGGCGACGCTGTCGGCGGACTGGTACGAGACGACCACGCCCGGCGCGTTCCGGCTGGCGAGCGTGAACTCCCCGTGCCCCTCGGAGCTCGCCGCCCCTCCGCCGCGCGTGAGGACCAGGCCGACGTCGTCGCCGGAGGTCTGCACCATGGCGCCATTGCCGCCGTGATCGTTCTTCCAGGTCAGCATCACGGCGACGTCGCAAGGCGCGCCGGTCGGATTCGTGATCTCCCACCGATAGACGCCGACCGGATAGCTGGTCTTCTTGTAGTCGCCCGGGATGATGGGGCTGTATTGTTCGACCTTCGCTTTGCAGGGGAATGCCGCGCCGTGGTAATCGACCCACGAGCGTGGAAAGAGCGAGGAGTACGTCGCCTGCCCCTGGCCCAGGCCGTCCTTGTCGAGTCGCTTCGTCTGCGCGTCGCCCCCTTCGGCCTTCTGGTACATGAAGAAGCCCGCGTTGCTGTCGACGTTCTGGTCATTGCTCCCGATATCGAGGCGCCCCTTGTAGAACCTGCCGTCGAACCGCCAGGTGATCGTCCCGGCCCCGAAGCCGCCGATGGGCGCGCCGTCCTCGTAGACGCCGTCCGTGATACCCCTGCTCCACGCCTGAGCCGGGATGGAGATCGGCTCGCCCGGCACGTGCGCCGGCGGGCCGCCGCCTTCGCTGCCGCCGGAGCCGACCGCGGGTGGCGCGCCGCCGGTGCCCGCCCCTGACGACGAGCTGCTCGCAGGGCCCTGGCTTGCTCCGGCTCCTGCTCCTGCTCCTGTTCCGGCACCGGCGCCGCCAGGCCCCGATCCGCCGTCCGACGAGGACGCGCTCGAGCCACCTCCACCGCACGACGCGGCTGTCGCCACGACGAGGACGGCACCGGCAGCGACGACACCCAGAGAGCGTAGCGGGACACGGGGCAATGTCATGACGGCGAGCATATGCAGATCGTGCGCACACGTCACCGTACCAATGGCAATGCATTTACTTCGTTACCGCTGAAACATTCCGCTGTTTCCGAGGCGAAACATGAATTCGCGCGTCGCTGTTCACCCGGGCGGCCTTAACGCGATGCGAAATCTCCAGCACATCTTCCACGACGCGCACGACTCGAGCGCGCGAGCGCGCGAGCGCGCGAACGAGATCGATGCGTTCCTCATCTCATTGCCAGGCTCGCTCCGCAGCGCGCGGCCGAGGAGCGGCGCTCATGGCCAGGTCGCCTTGACCGCATTGATCCAGGTGTCCGCGAGGCGGAAGGCGGGATCTTGCTCGATGTGCACGAAGCGTCCGCTGCAGCTCGTGGCGGAGCGACCACAGACCTGGCTCGCCGAGACGAAGTTGAGGAGCCTGCCTTGAACGTTGGTCGTCGCGTTCAGCGAACAATCGCTGCTGCCGGGGACGCCGACCCGCCAGGTGGGCTGGCTGGCCAGCAAGTTGCGCTTGAGCTCCAGTATCTTGTCACCCGAGACGGGGGCGACATCCATGCCGTGCGAGGCGAACACGTCCTCCGCGCACGTATCTCTCGCCATGCCATGCCACTGAATGCCCCACCAGGGCCTCGCTCCATAAAAGGCCGCGAGCTCCAGGTACGTCGCGTGAAACGCGTTCGCCACGTTGTGAGCCACGTCCGAGACCATGGTCGAGCTCTGGCAAACGCTGTCCGTGAAGCTCGCATCGCGGTGAGCGCCGGCCATCAGGAAGCTGCGGGATCTCGTCGCCTTGAAGAGGCTGACGGCCTGGATCTCCGTCTCCAGGTCCGCTGTGGCATGCGGCGCCGAATGAGCGAGCTCTCGCTCCGCGGCCGCGTCCACGATGAACGTGCCCAGCCCGAGATCGACGGTTCCGTCGCTGTTCCGATCGCCGACCTCCATGAGCACACAGTATCTTCGTCCATTGTTGACGTCGCGGAGGAGCCGGATCCGCGCAGAAGACGACAGGCTGGACGGCAGCACGAGCTTGCAGCTGCCGCCCATCATGGTGCGAACGACGCTCCGCCACGCGGCCAGCTGCGTCGAGCTCGGGGTGACGAAGATGCCTGAGTCCCTGCCGGGCATCTGATCGCGAATGCACGTCACGAGCGCCTCCAGGGTCGCGCTCGACGAGCAGGTCAGCTCCGCCGAAGCCGCGGGGCGGGACGCCGCGAGGACACCGGCGCCGAGCAGGAACAAGATCGTTCGTTCGAACCGCATGACAGCGTTACCTCCAGTCAGGGGTTTGCGGACGGCGAGTGCAAGGCGGAGACCGCCGCGCTGTGCGAACCGTTCGCGGTCGCCGCGGCCACCACATCGCAGCGCTATCGCCACATCGCAGCGCGGCCACCACACCACGGCGTCACTCGACCCGGTGAGCCCCCAGGGTGTCGCACGTCATGACAACGGCGCGTCGCTCGCAGGCCGGAGCGGGTCGTCCCGGCGCGAGGCGCCCGCCCTGTCCGTCCTGTCACGACAAGCAAGCTCCCCGAAAACCGGTGGAAATAATGGAGGCCTTATCCTCGGCAGCGTGAAAGTCATCTCGCACGGGCTGCTCGGGCGTGAGACGACCGAAGCGATCGCCATCCCCCTCGGGGCCCTCGCGGCCTCGCTCCTCGTGTTCGGCGCGTTCGTGGCCGCCCAGGGGGTGAACCCCTTGAGCGTCTATCACGACATGGTCCGCGGCGCCTTCGGCACGTGGTTCTCGCTCCAGAACACCCTCCTTCGGGCCGCGCCGCTCATGCTGACCGCGCTCTGCACGGCGCTGCCGGCGCGCCTCGGCCTGATCGTCATCGGCGGCGAGGGCGCGCTCGCCATGGGCGGGCTCTCGGCCGCGTCGGCGGCGCTGGCCGCACGGGCGTGGGGCGCGCCGCCCGCCGCCGTGCTCGCCGCGATGCTCGTCTCCGGGCTCGCCGCCGGGGCGCTCTGGATCGGCCTCGCCGGCGCGCTGCGCGTCTACCGCGGCGTGAGCGAGACGATCAGCAGCCTCCTCCTCAACTACATCGGGATCGCGATCCTGAACCACCTCGTCGAGGGCGCGCTGCGCGACCCGGCGAGCCTCAACAAGCCCTCGACCGCCTCCATCGGCGCCGAGAACGCGCTCGGGAGCCTGCCCGGCCTCGAGGTCCACTGGGGCCTCGCCTACGGGGTGCTCGCCTGCGCGCTCTGTTATGTGCTGATGCACCGGACGACGTTCGGCTTCGGCGCGGCGATGAGCGGCGGCAACGTCCGCGCGGCGCTCCTCGCCGGACTGCCGGTCAAGCGCCTCGTCGTGCTCACCTGCGCGCTCGCCGGAGCGTGCGCCGGGCTCGCCGGCATGGTGGAGGTCGCGGCGGTCCACGGCCGGGCCAACGCCTCGCTGATCAGCGGCTATGGCTACACCGGCATCCTCGTCGCGTTCATCGCGCGCCACAACCCGCTCGCGATCATGCCGGTCGCCCTCCTGCTCGGCGGCATCGGCGCGAGCGGCGGCCTGCTGCAGCGGACGGCGCGGCTCCCCGACGCGACGGTGAGCGTGCTCCAGGGGATCCTGTTCATCGCGATCCTCGCCAGCGAGACGCTTTACGGCCGTTCCCTCATTGCCCGCGAGCCCAAGGTCCGTCAGGCGGCTCCGGCGCCCTCGGTGGCATGATGAACGACGCAGCTGCGCTCGGTCTCTGGGGCATCCCCCTCGCGGTCGCCGCCGGGGCCATCCGCATCAGCACGCCATTTCTCTTCGTGAGCCTCGGCGAGTGCCTCACCGAGAAGAGCGGCCGCGTGAACCTCGGCCTGGAGGGCACGCTCGTCATGGGCGCGATGGGAGGTTATGGCGTCTCGTACCTCACCGGCTCTGCCTGGCTCGGCGTGCTCGCCGCCGGCGCCATCGGCGCCGCCCTCGGTGCGCTGCACGCGTGGCTGTGCTCGAAGCCGCGCGTCAACGACATCGCCGTCGGCATCGCGCTCATGCTCTTCGGCGTCGGCCTCGCCTTCTTCCTCGGCAAGCCGCTCATCCAGCCGACGGCGCCCCGCCTGCCCGCGATATCGCTCGGCTTCTTCAGCGATCTCCCCCAGGTCCGCTCCGCGCTCCAGGTGAACGCGCTCTTCCTCATCGGGGCCGCGCTCGCCCCGCTCCTGCGCTGGGCGCTCGACCGCACCCGCTTCGGGCTCGTGCTCCGCACCGTGGGCGAGAGCGCCGACAGCGCCCGCGCGATGGGGGTCGACGTGAACCTGGTCCGGCGGCGCGCGACCATGGCCGGCGGCTTCCTCGCCGGCGTCGGCGGCTCGTTCCTCTCGCTCTTCTACCCTGGCAGCTGGAACGAGGGGCTCTCGAGCGGACAGGGGCTCATGGCCGTCGCCCTCGTCATCTTCGCGCGCTGGAACCCGGTGCGCTGCCTCTTCGCTTCGCTGCTCTTCGGTGGCGCGAGCGCCCTCGGGCCGGCGCTCCAGTCCGTGGGGATCACCTGGGGATACCACCTCTTCAACGCCGCGCCGTACCTCGTGACGCTGGCCATCATGATCGCCGCGAGCTCCGCGACCCAGACCCTGCGCGATCAGCCCGCCGAGCTCGCGCTCGCGCGTTGATAGCGCGCGCCGGACGAACCGCGTGAACCGTAACAGACGAGCGAAAGGAGCGAGCCCCGCGAGACGAGCGAAACGCACGAGACGAGCGAAACGCTGAATGACAGGAGGACTCGACCCATGCCCTACGTGGCCGCTGATCCCTACGCCTGGCCTTACAACGGCGCGCTCCGCCCCGAGACGACGGCCCTGATCGTCATCGACATGCAGACCGACTTCTGCGGGAAGGGCGGGTACATCGACCTGCTCGGCTACGACATCTCCCTGACGCGGGCGTGCATCGCGCCGATCCAGCGCACGCTCGCGGAGCTGCGCCGCCGCGGCTATCACGTCCTGCACACGCGCGAGGGGCACCGGCCGGACCTCTCCGATCTCCCGGCGAACAAGCGGTGGCGCTCCCGCCGGACCGACGGCGGGCGCGGCACGGGCGTGGGCATCGGCGATCCCGGGCCGTGCGGGCGGGTGCTCGTCCGCGGAGAGCCCGGGTGGGAGATCCTCCCGGAGCTCGCGCCCCTGCCCGGCGAGCCGATCATCGACAAGCCGGGCAAGGGCTCGTTCTGCGCGACGGATCTCGATCTCATCCTCCGCCAGCGCCGCATCGAGAACCTGATCCTCGCGGGGATCACGACGGACGTCTGCGTGCACACCACCATGCGCGAGGCGAACGACCGCGGGTACGAGTGCCTGCTGCTCTCCGACTGCTGCGCGGCCACGGATCCTGGCAACCACGCCGCCGCGCTGAAGATGATCAAGATGCAGAACGGCGTGTTCGGCGCGGTCTCGACCTCCGCCGCGCTGCTGGAGGCGCTCCCGTGACCATGGACCCGCGCGTCTTCTCCAGCCCCGCGGCGAGGCCGCCCCGCGCCGCCGCCCGGGAGCACGGCCCCGCCACGCCGCCGCCGGCGCTCTCCGCCGCGGGGCTCACGAAGCGGTTCGGGCCGCTGCTCGCGCTCGACGACGTCTCGCTGCGCCTCGCGCCCGGGAGCTTCCACGCGCTCCTCGGCGAGAACGGCGCCGGCAAGAGCACGCTGGTCAAGTGCATCATGGGCTATCACCAGGCCGACGCCGGCGAGGTGAGGGTCGGCGACGCGGCCCTGTCCATCAGGAGCCCGCGCGACGCCCAGGCGCTGGGGATCGGCATGGTCTACCAGCACTTCACCCTCGTGATGAACATGACGGTCGCCGAGAACCTCGTGCTCGCGCGCGCGTCGCTCCCCCTCGTGATCGACTGGCGCAGGGAGCGCGAGGCGATCCGCGCGTTCATGGAGCGCATGCCCTTCCGGCTCGATCCGGAGCGGACCGTCCGCGCGCTCGCCGCGGGCGAGAAGCAGAAGCTCGAGATCCTGAAGCAGCTCTACCTCGGCAGCAGGATCGTCATCCTCGACGAGCCGACCTCGGTCCTCACGCCCGGGGAGGCCGACGAGGTGCTCGGGATGCTCCGGTGCATGGCCGACGAGCAGCGGATCAGCGTGCTCATGATCTCGCACAAGTTCCGCGAGGTGACGGCGTTCGCCGACGAGGTCACGGTGCTGCGGCGCGGCCGGGTCGCCGGCCGGGGCAAGGTCAAGGACCTCACGCCGGCGGCGATGGCCGAGATGATGGTCGGCGCGCAGCCGGCGCAGGTCTCCGCGGCGCGCGGCGACGCGCCCGCCGGCGAGCCGATCCTGCGCATCGAGGGGCTCGCCGCGAGCGACGATCGCGGGCGGCCGGCGCTCGACGGCGTGACGCTCACGGTCCGTCGCGGCGAGATCGTCGGCATCGCCGGCGTCTCCGGCAACGGGCAGGAGGAGCTCGTCGAGGTGCTCGCCGGGCAGCGGCCCGCGCGGGCAGGCAACGTGCTCGTCCATGGCGAGCCGTACGGCGCCGGGCGCGCGCAGATCCAGCGGCACCGGGTGCGGTGCCTGCCCGAGGAGCCGCTGCGCAACGCCTGCGTCCCCGCGATGTCGGTCGCCGAGAACATCGGGTTCCGCGTCTTCGACAGGCCGCCCTTCACGAGGCTCCGCTGGGGCGTGAGCCGCACGGCCCTGAGGCGGTCGGCCGAGCGCCTCGCCGCGGAGTACGCCGTCAAGGCGCCCTCGGTCGACGCCCCGATAGGCAAGCTCTCCGGCGGCAACGTGCAGCGCGCCGTCCTCGCGCGCGAGCTCGGCATGGACGAGGACATCGAGCTCCTCGTCGCCGCAAACCCCTGCTTCGGGCTCGACTTCGCGGCCGTGGCCGAGATCCGCGCCCGCATCCTGAAGGCGCGCGACCGCGGGACCGCCGTCCTGCTCGTGAGCGCGGATCTCGACGAGATCTTCGCCATGGCCGACCGTGTCCTCGTGATGAGCGAAGGCCGCATCGTCCACGAGTCGCCGATCGCTTCGGCCGACGTCGCGGAGATCGGCCGCGCGATGGCGGGGCACCGATGACGGCGCGGCCTCTAGAGATCGCGGCGAGGCCGTACCCCTTCCGCGCCGCCGATCGGGACGCCGTGGCGCTGCTCGTCATCGACATGCAGCGCGACTTCCTCGACCCCGGCGGCTTCGGCGCGGCGCTCGGGAACGACGTCGAGCGGCTCCAGCGCATCGTGCCGACGGTCCGGCGCGTGCTCGACGCGTTCCGCGACCACGGCCTGCCCATCATCCACACGAAGGAGGGTCACAGGCTGGATCTCTCGGACTGCCCCCCCGCGAAGCGGGGCCGGGGCGCTCCTGGGATGCGCATCGGCGATGTCGGGCCGATGGGGCGCATCCTGGTCTTTGGCGAGCCGGGCAACGACTTCGTGCCCGAGCTCGCGCCGGCGCCCGGGGAGCTCATCGTACCGAAGCCCGGAAAAGGCGCCTTTTACCGGACGGGCCTCGACGCCAGGCTGGCGGCGCTCGGCGTTTCCCACCTGATCATCGCCGGCGTGACCACCGAGGTCTGCGTCCAGACCACGATGCGCGAGGCGAACGATCGCGGCTACGAGTGCCTGTTGATCGAGGACGCCACCGAGAGCTATTTCCCCGAGTTCAAGGCGGCGACGCTGGAGATGGTCCGCGCCCAGGGCGCGATCGTCGGCTGGACCGCCCCCGCCGCCGCCGTCCTCGAAGCGCTCTGATCGACGCCCATTCCAGAGCGGTGGTCACCCGAAGCGGGCGGCCACTGCTCTAGGGCGAGAAACGGGTTGAAACTGCCTGGGAAGCGCAGAATTTCGAACCGCCAAGACACCAAGGACGCCAAGAAGAGAATCTTAGCTTGGCGTCCTTGGCGTCTTGGCGGTTTGTCTCTCGCTTGATCAACGTGATCGCTCTTCTAGCGGGTGGAGCCGATGGCGCCCGCTACGAGGTAGTCCATGCTCTCGAGCGCGATGTCGGTCTGCCGCTGCGCGACCGAATCGGCGATCACCACCTTGCCCTCATTGTTCATGATGGGCCCCTGGAAGATGGTGAGCGTGCCCTCCGTGAGCTTCGCCTTCGCCTCCTCGGCCTTCTTCTTCGCCTCCTCGGAGACGGCGGGGCCATAGGGTGAGATCTTGATGTACCCCTCCGCGAAGCCGCCGCGCAGGAGGTGCGGATACGGCTTCCCCTCGCGGATGAACGTCATGTAGTCGGTGTAGACCTTGGACCAGTTCCACTCGGCGCCGGTCAGGTACCCCTTCGGGGCGAGCGTCGCCTGGTTCGTGTGGTAGCCGGTGCTGAACGCGCCGCGCCGCTCCGCGAGCTCGATGATCACCTTCGGCGAGTCCACGTGGGCTGTCAGGACGTCGACGCCCTGATCGATGAGGCTGTTGGCCGCCTCCGCCTCCTTGACGGGCATCGACCAGTCGCCGGTGAAGATCACGGCCGTCGTCACGCTCGGGTTCACGCTCCGGGCGCCCAGCGTGAAGGCGTTGATGTTGCGGAGCACCTGCGGGATCGGCTTCGCCGCGATGAACCCGAGCTTGCCGCTCTTCGTCGTCATCCCCGCGACGATGCCGGACACGTACTCGGCTTCGTCGATGTAACCGAAATAGCTGCCGACGTTGCTCGGGTGCTTCGACCCGTCGTAGAGGCCGCCGCAATGGAGGAAGATCTTGTCCGGGAACTTCTCCGCCACCTTGAGGATGTGCGGATCGAAGTAGCCGAAGGACGTCGGAAAGATCACCGTCGCGCCATCGAGGTTGATCATGCTCTCTAGCGTCTTCTGCACGGCGACCGTCTCGGGGACGTTCTCCTCCTCACGGGTCTTCACGCCGGCCAGCTTGGCGAGCGCGGCGGCCCCCTCGGCGTGCGCCTGGTTGTAGCCGTAGTCGTCCCTGGGGCCGACGTAGATGAAGCCCACCGTGAGCGGCTGATCGCTCGACCCCTCCTTGCTGCAGCCGGCCGATGGCAGGAGCGAGAACGAGAGGAGCAGTGGGCGGAAGACGGCGAGGAAGCGCTGCCCGCGCGGCGCATCGGCCGAAGGGAACAGAGGATTTCTCGAGGTGCTCTTCACGCTCTCAATGTGTACGCGACTCCTCATTTCTGGAACTTTTCCCACGCGTGAATTTTTCGCGCGTCGATTGATACCTGTTGAGTGCGCACGGCGCGCCGTGGCATGGTTCCATCAACACTGGAGATTCGCGATGACATCTACCATTCCAGCATCTGCGCGAGATTCGATGCCTGTGCAGTTGCCGTTCATCATTGCGAATGTGGCGGCCATGATCGCTCAACCGGAGTCGGTCCCCTGGCGGCGCTTCCGGGACGGCGTCGATATTCACCGCCTCCACGGCAACGTCGAGGCGGGCGCCTCGGCAGCGCTCCTGCGCTACGCGCCGGGCGCATCCGTGCCGCAGCACGTCCATCGCGGCCATGAGCACATCCTCGTGCTCGCGGGATCGCAGTCGGACGAGCGCGGGCACCACCGCGCCGGTACGCTCGTGGTGAACATCCCGGGCAGCCGCCACAGCGTCTCGAGCGCCGAGGGCTGCATCGTCCTCGCGATCTGGGAGCAACCCGTCGTCTTCATCTGATCGGACGGGGCTCGCGGGCGCCGGCCCTTCGTCTGGACATCCAGGCCGCTCATCTGGACATCCAGACCCCTCATCTGGACATCCAGGCCGCTCATCTGGACATCCAGGCCGCTCATCTGGACATCCAGGCCGCTCATCTGGACATCCAGGCCGCTCATCTGGACATCCTACCTCCGCCCACGCAGCGTGCCCCCGGCGCTCGCTTTCTCGGGGCACAGAGGTTCAGGTACGCTGCGCTTTGCCGTAGGCTGGACGCTCATGGATCCACGCGGGAAATCGCTCCCTCCGGGGCCGCTCGTCACGGACGAGGACATCCGGGAAGAGCTCCGGCGGCTGTTCGACGCCGGTCCCGACTCGGGGCTCGTCATCCGGGTCTACGGCGAGTCGGGCGAGGGGGCGGCCGCGGCGGACGCGTTCCGCGAGATGTTCGCGTCGCTGCGCATGTACGAGGGGAAGCCGCAGGACCAGCCGCTGGAGATCCTCGTCGACGCGCCGAGCAAGGCGCACATCGCGCGCGCGCTGTCCGTGCTCGGCCACAAGCAGCACCAGAAGCGGATCCTCGATCACATCCTCACCACCTTCGGGCGCCGGCTGATCGACCCGCTCGCCGAGATCCTCGACACGACCCCGACCGGCTCGGTCACGGCGCGGCTGACCATGCTGCGGGACATCTTCCTCGCGCACGTCGCGGATCTGCGGATGACGCCGGAGTCGCAGCAGATCCTCTCGAGCGACCTGCGCAAGCTCCTGAGCGACGACTACCTGGCGATGGTGGCGGAGAACGAGGAGCGCGTGCAGCGCCCGCGCGTGGCGAGGCTCGCGCAGCAGATCCTCCGGCTCGTCGGCTCCACGTTCCACAACGCGCTCAAGCGGTGGCCGGCGCACGCCGAGCAGATCGCCTCGTCGATCGCGCGGCGGAGCCCGAAGAAGGTCCGCCTGAGCGAGGTGCCGAAGCTCATCCGCGGCCAGATCACCGACGGCATCGAAGAGTTCCTGTGGATCGAGACGAGCGCGGACATCGAGGGCGCGCTGCGCCCGATGCTCGCCGAGCACCAGGACGTGATGCCCGTGACGCAGGCGACGCTCGACCGATCGACGTACCGCGAGTTCGCGGACGCCTGCTGGGCGATCATCGCCGAGCACTGCTGACGGCGGGGCGAGCGCGGCCGGATCGACGATCCCACCGCGCTGCAGGCTGAGATCCATCACGTCCTGGTCGCTTCGCTCACCGCTTCACCGAGTGTCCCGCTCGATGCGTCTGGAGGGAGAGCCCCCCGCGCGCGCCGCGTCGGGAATGATTTCCGCCTCCCGCTGTTGTAAGGGGCCGCTGGCGCCTGGGCCGCCGCGCTCTGCGGTGTCCGAATCGCCGGCGCGGAGAGCTTCTTCCCTTCGCGGAGGGGTGCACGGCCGTGATCGAAATCAGCGACCTATACAAGTACTACGGCGACCGGAAGGCCATCGGGCCCCTGTCGTTCTCGATCGAGGCGGGAGAGATCGTCGGTCTGCTCGGCCTGAACGGCGCGGGCAAGACGACGACGCTCAGGATCCTCGCCTGCGATCTGCTCCCGTCCGCGGGCCGTGTCCTCGTGGACGGACTGGATGTCGTCGACCACCCCCACGAGGTGCGGTCCCGCATCGGATACCTCCCCGACAGGCCGCCGCTCTACGACGAGATGAGCGTGCGCGCCTTCCTCCACTTCGCGGCGCGCCTTCGCGGCGTCGACGCCGGCGCGGCCGACGCGCGGGTGGCCGAGGCGCTCGCGGTGACGCAGCTCGACGACGTGGCGGCGGATCCCATCAGCTCGCTGTCCCACGGCTTCAAGCAGCGCGTCGGCATCGCGCAGGCGATCGTGCACAAGCCGCGGCTGCTCGTCCTGGACGAGCCGATCAGCGGCCTGGATCCCGTGCAGATCGTCGAGATGCGCGCCCTGCTCCGGAGCCTGCGCGGCAAGCACACCATCCTGCTCTCCAGCCACATCCTCTCCGAGATCAGCGAGACGTGCGATCGCATCCTCGTGATCCGGGACGGCGCGATCGGCGCGCAGGGGACCGAGCAGGAGCTCTCGGCCAAGCTGCTCCACGGCGTCCGGATCGAGCTCACGGTGCGCGGCCCCGCGGCCGGGGGCGCGAGCCGCGGCGAGGCGGCGGGGGCACTCGACATCGCGCGCGCGGTCGAGGGTGTCACGTCCGTCGAGCAGCTCACCACGACCGAGCCGGGGAGCGACGTCGTGAGCTTCGCGGTCGAGGCCGACCGCGACGTGCGCGCGGCGCTGTGCGCCGAGCTCGTGCAGGCGGGCATCGGCATCCTCGAGGTGAAGCGGAGCGAGCGCGAGCTCGAGTCGGTGTTCCTGCGGCTCGCCACGCGCAGAGCGCCCGGGGCGAAGGACAGGTCCGCCGCGGCCGGCAGCGCGAGCGCCGGCGGCGACGCAAGGAAGGCCCCTGCGGAGGAGCAGGCGGAGGAAGGCGAGGGCGAGACATGAGAGGGACATTGCTCGTCGCGCGGCGGGAGCTGTCCGCGTACCTGAGATCACCGCTCGGGTACGTCGTCGCTGCCGCTGCGCTGCTCATCGACGGCATCTACTTCCAGGTCGCGGCGCTCGGCTCGGGCGCGCGGCTGTCGGCGGAGGTGCTGCTCAAGTTCTTCGACGGCACGGCGTTCATCACGATGGTCGCGGCGCTCATCCTCTCGATGCGGCTCATCGCCGGCGAGCGCGAGAGCGGGACGCTCATCCTGCTCAAGACCGCGCCCGTGCGCGACGGCGAGATCATCGCCGGCAAGTTCCTCGCCGCGCTCGCGCTGGTCTCGTTGATGACGGCGATCACGATCTACATGCCGCTGCTCATCTTCGTGAACGGCAAGGTGTCCGTCGGGCACATCCTGGTCGGCTACTCCGGGGTGCTGCTGCTCGGCGCCGCGTCGCTCGCGATCGGGCTCTTCGCCTCGACGCTCGCGGTGAGCCAGGTCATCGCGGTCATCCTCGGGGCGGCGATCATCGGCACGCTCGGCTTCCTGTTCCTCGTCGCCCGCGTGACGGAGCCGCCGCTCAACGACTTCGTGAGCGCGCTGAACCTCTACCCGCTCAACCAGAAGCCGTTCCTGAACGGCGTGCTCCGGCTGGAGAACGTCGTGTACTACGTCGCGGTCGCGTACTTCTTCCTGCTCGCCGCGACCCACACCCTGAAGGCGCGGAGGTGGCGGTGAACGACAAGCAAGCTCAGGCCGACGGGGCCGAGATCCGCGGCGAGGGAGCGGGCTCCGCGCCCCCGCCGGACGCCGGGCGAGGGGCCCCGCCGGCCGGCGATCCGGCGCCCGCCGCGCCGCGCGAGGCGCCCGCGCTCCGCGCCGGGGGCTGGATGGTCCCGGCGTACGCGGGCGCGCTCCTCGCCCTCTTCCTCGGCGAGCGCGTGGTGCCCACGATCGAGTGGCTCCGCTATGCCCTCTCGGGGCTCGGGTTCTTGACCCTGGTCCTCGTCACCGCGCTGCGCTTCGCGACCGCGGTGCGCGAGACGGGCGAGCGCCGCGCGGTCGAGCGCGCGCTCGCGATCCTGTCGGCGCTCGGCGTCGTCGCGGTGGCGGCCTACTTCACCACGACCGACGCGGGGCAGGCCACGCTCGGCGTCTCGCGCGCCGCGCCCGAGCTGCGCGGGCGCATCGACGCGGCCACGACGGTCACCTGGGTCGCGCTGCTCGTCATGGCGACGGTGCCGCTGTTCTTCGGCGAGGCGGCGCTCGCGCCGATGCGGCGCGCCGAGCGCATCGAGGGCCGGCGGGTGCGCGCCGCGACGCTCTCGGGCCTGACGCTCGGGTTCGCCGCGGTCTACTCGGCGCTCTTCGTGTTCGCCGCGAGCCAGCTCGATCTCAAGGTGGACTTCTCGTACTACCGCACCGCCCGCCCGGGCGACTCCACGAAGCGCGTCGCCGAGAGCCTGACCGCGCCGCTCAAGATCACGGCCTTCTACCCGCAGCAGAACGAGGTCGGCGCCGAGGTGGAGGGCTACCTGCGCGAGGTGAAGGCGGCGTCGCCGCAGATCACCGTGGAGGTGCAGGATCGCCTGCTCGTCCCCGCGCTCGCCAAGGAGGCGAAGGTCACGCAGGACGGCGTCATCGTGCTCTCGCGCGACGGCTCGCGCGAGACGCTCACCGTCGGCTCCGACATCAAGAGCGCGGGCGCCAAGCTGAAGAGCCTCGACGCCGACTTCCAGAAGGTGCTGCTCAAGGTGATCCGGCCGCAGCGCACCGCCTACCTGACGGTCGGCCACGGCGAGCTGAACGAGTCTGCCAGCGCCCCCGAGGGGCGGACGGCCAAGAACCTCCGCAAGCTGCTCGAGTCCCAGAACTACGTCGTCAAGGACCTCGGGCTCGCCCAGGGGCTCGGCAGCGAGATCCCGAAGGACGCGAGCGTCGTCATCGTGCTCGGCCCGCAGAAGGCGTTCCTCCCGGAGGAGGTCGCGGCGCTCAAGCGGCACGCCGACGAGGGCGGGCACCTCCTGCTCGCGCTCGATCCGGACGCCAAGATCGATCTGGATCCGCTCGCCGGCGCCGTCGGGCTCACGTGGAAGCCCGAGGTCCTGGCGAACGATCGGGTGTACGTGCGGCGGCGCTACAACGACTCGGACCAGGCGATGCTGGTCACGACGCGGTACTCCTCGCACGCCTCGGTGTCGACGCTGAGCCGCCACGCGCAGCAGGCGCCGACGATCTTCCCGGGGGCGTCGTCGCTCGACAAGCGCGAGGGCGATGGCCTGAAGATCGACTTCGTCGTCCGCTCGCTGGGCGAGACGTTCGCCGACGCGAACGGCAACTTCAAGTTCGACGCCGACGGCGAGAAGCGCAGCGCCTACAACCTCGCGGCGGCGGTCTCGAAGGAGCTCGCGCATGGCGGGGACGACAAGGAGAAGAAGGAGCTGCGCGCGTTCGTGGTCGCCGACGCCGACGTGTTCAGCGACGCGGCGTTCAGGAACGAACCCAACATCGTGCTCGCGCTCGACGCGCTCCGGTGGCTCGGCGGCGAGGAGAGCTACGCCGGGGAGATCACGACGAGCGAGGACGTCCGGATCGAGCACACGAAGGAGAAGGACCAGGTGTGGTTCTGGGCCACGATCCTCGTGGCGCCGGCCATGGTGCTGGGTCTCGGGCTCTTCATCACGCGCCGCGGGCGGCGCGCGAGCGGGAGGCGCGCATGAGGTTGGAACGCAGCTTTTTCGTGCACCTCGGCCTTCTTGTGGCCGCGGCCTTGTTCGCGGTCCTCGTCTGGACGCGCGACGAGAAGGCGGCCGCGCTCTCGGTCGCGGACGTGACCGTCTGGGCCGGCCGCGCCGACGACGTCGAGCGCATCGCCTTCGAGGGGAAATCGAAGACGGTCGTGCTCGAGGCGAAGAAGGACAAGGAGGGCCGCTACTTCGTCGGCACGGCGGAGCGCAAGACGACGCCCCCGGCCGAGAAGCCGAAGGACCCGCACAACCCCGACGACGGGGCGCAGGACGACGAGCCGCCCGCGGAGCCCGAGCCGACGATCAAGACGACGACGTTCGTCTCGGTGGCCGCCGGCAACAAGCTCGCCGAGGCGATCGCGCCGCTGAAGGCGCTGCGCTCGATCGGCCGCATCGCGGACGATCGCGCGGCCGAGTTCGGGCTGGCCGAGCCCGAGGGCACGCTCACCGTCAAGCTGCGCGGCGCCGAGCGAAAGCTGGTCCTCGGCGGCGCGACGCCCGGCGGCGCGGACCGGTACGCGCGCGACGAGGCCACCGGCGAGGTGTACGCCATCAAGGGCGACATCTACCGCGATCTCGACACCGCCGAGTCGCGGCTCCTGGAGCGGGATCTGCACGAGTGGAAGGACGTCGATCTCGCCCGGGCGCGCGTCATCGCCGGGGACAAGCGCCGCGAAGTCGTGCGCGGCGGCGACCAGGGCAAGAAGTTCTGGGCCGATCCGGCGAGCCCCGAGCAGAACGACGAGACGGTCGGCAACTGGATGAGCAAGCTCGACCGCCTCCGTCCCACCGAGTACGTGGCCGTTGCCCCGGAGCAGAAGGAGGTCGTGGTGCGGATCGAGTACACCGGCAGCTCTGGCGACATCGGCTTCGCCGAGCTCGTGAAGGGGCCCCCCGGGGCGAGCGGCAAGCCCGACTATTTCCTGGTCACGGAGCGCACCCGCCTTTACGGCAAGGTGCCGGTAGGCGTCGCGGAGCAGGTCGAACAGGACGTCGGCGCCGTCGTCAAGTAGCCCTTGCGCCTCGCGACCGCGCCGGAGCAGCCGCCCGGCGCGGTCGGCCTTCCGTTCGGCGCCGGCCGCGCCCTTCGGCGCAAGCTGTCTCCCCCCAAGTCGCTCTTTACTTGCCGTACCGGGTCCGGTCCTGCAACGCTCGGGCGCAATGTTCTTCCGACGATTGCCTACCCTAGCGCTGGGCGCTGCGGCGGCGCTCGCCGCGGCGTGTAGCTCGCCGCCTCCACCGCAACCCGTTGCGCCGCCGCCGACCGTGACGGCGGCGCCACCGCCACCGCCTCCCCCTGCTCCGAAGCCCTGCAAGGCGCTCGATGAGCAGTGCCAGGCAGAGGCGTCGACCCGGGCGAAGATCGCCCAGAGCTCGCTCGTGTTCACGCCCGCGAAGGGCTGGACCTACGCCCAGGCGGAGAGCGCCACGATCGCGCAGGCCGCGGACGAGGGCCCGGCCTTCGCGACGGCGCAGATCGACGCGGGCGAGGGCAAGCAGGCGATCGAGAAGCGCGACGCCGCGCTCGAGGCGCTGGCGCGCGAGATCGACGTGACCTTGCCGAAGAAGAAGGTGAACTGGAAGAAGCCCGACGACATCAAGGACGTCGCCGGGCGGAAGATCGGCCTGTGGCAGAGGGAGGGCGCGACCCGCGGCGCCAGGAAGGGCCCGCTGCTGATCTTCGGCGACACCGGGAAGGACGGGGAGATCGTGCTGGGGCTCGGCTTCGTCCCCGAGGACGACAGCTCCGGCGCCGACGAGACCATCCTGCAATCGATCGAGTCGATCTCGGTCGCGGCGGAGTGATCTCGTGACGGCACCGAACGTCGCGCCCGGCAGCGTCATCGCGGGGAGGTTCTCGGTCCGCTCGCTCCTCGGCCACGGGGGCGCGACGGCCACCTTCCGCGCGGTGACGGCGCAAGCGCGCGACGTCGCCCTCAAGCTGTACTCGCCCGTCGTCGGCCAGCGCGCGGACGCGATGCAGCACCTCCAGCGGTACGTGGCCGAGACGAACAGGCTGCCGCCGGAGCTCGCCGCGCACATCCTCGAGGCCGGCTACGACCCGGCGACGGCCGCGCCCTTCACGGTGACGGACATGATCCCGTTCCCGTCGCTCGCCGAGCTCGCGCGTCGCCGGCCGATGGGCTTCGAGGAGGTCGGCTCGATGCTCCGCTCTCTCGCGGCGGTGCTCGACGCGGCCCACGCCCGCGAGGTCCCCCACCTCGGCCTCAAGCCGACGAACCTGTTCATCGACCCGAGCGCTCCGGGCAGCGTGAAGCTCACCGACTTCGGGCCGTCCCTCGCGCGGAGCATGGTGCCGACGCAGGAGGGGTACCTCCTCACCGCGCCGTGGCTGGCGCCCGAACAGCTCCAGCCGGGCGGCCAGGCGGGACCCGCCGCCGACATCTTCTCCGCTGCGCTGGTCTCCTTCTTCGCGCTCACGGGCCGCTCGTACTGGCGTTCCTGCCAGGGTCAGGTCGACGTCCAGGGCTGGCAGCGCGAGCTCATGGCGCCGCGCCTCGCCGCGTCCGTGCGGGCCGCGGAGCTCGGCGTCCCGCTGAGCCCTGTGCTCGACGGCGCCTTCGCGCGCGCGCTGGCGCACGATCCGCGCGAGCGCTTCCGCTCGGCGAGCGAGCTCGCGGCCATGCTCAGCGGCTTCTCGGCGGCCGCGATCGAGGTGGGCTCGACGCTCGCTCTGTCTCCGTCGGTGAACGAGGCGGTCGCGCCCGCGCCGCCGGCCGTCGCCGTCACCGCGGCGAGCGCGCCCGCGCCCTTGCCGCCCGGCGACGCCACGCAGCTGGTGCCCCCGCCGTTTTCACCCTCGCCGCAGCCGTCGTACGCGCCGTTTTCGCCCTCGCCGCCGCTGGCGCCCTCGCCGCAGCCCTCCGCCGACGCGCCCTCCGGCCAGGCGCCGTCGCCTTCGGCCCAGAGCCAGAGCACATCCCATCGAAGCGGCATTCCCGCGCTGACGGCGGTCAGCACCGCGCCCCGGTCGCCGTGGAGCAAGGCGGCCTCCGTGATGGTGGGCGTCGCTGCGGTGCTGCTCGTCGGGGGCACGGCCGCCGCGTGGTACGTCCTGGACCGCAAGGACGAGGCGCAGCCGAGCCCCAGCGCCTCGACAAGCGCTTCCGCGGCGGCTCCCCCCGCGCCCTCGGCCGAGCCCGCTCCGCCCGAGCCAGCCGGCAGCGCGCCGGCCGCCGACGCCGGGACCCCGACCGCCGAGCCCCCGATCGACGCCGGCGCCTCGACCGACGCCGGCGTGGCGACCGACGCGACGGTGAAGGTCTCCTGCAAGCCCGTCGCCTGCGAGGAGATCACCATCGACGGCAAGGTGACGCAGGCCCCGGAGGTCGAGCTCGGGCTCCCCCCTGGGGTGCACAAGGTGAGCGTCAAGCGAACCGGCTACTTCCCGCGGAGCCTGAGCGTGGTCGTCAAGGCCGGAACACCGCTCGTGCAGGAGTTCCAGCTCACCGAGATCCCCCCGGCTCAGCGAGCGGGGCAGGCGCCGAGCAAGCCTTGCGGCAAGTTCCTCAAGCGCTGCAAATAGCCATCGTGCGCGCGCTCACGCGCGGGGGTGCGCCCGACGGTACGCGGCCCGCACGTGGTCGTCGGCGAGGTGCGTGTAGATCTCGGTCGTCACGACGTTCGCATGACCGAGGAGCGCCTGGACGCTCCGGAGATCCGCGCCCCCCTCGAGCAGGTGCGTCGCGAACGAGTGGCGGAGCTTGTGCGGCGAGCTCGGCTTGGCGATGCCCACGGCGCGCGCATATCCGCCGAGGAGCTTCCACACCGCCTGCCTGGTGAGCGCCCCGCCGCGCGGCGAGAGGAACAGCACCTGGGTCGCCGCGCTGCGCGGGTGCGTCGCGCGCAGCTCCAGGTAGGCGTCGATGGCGGCGAGCGCCGGCTCGCCGAGCGGCACGAGCCGCCGCTTCCCCCCCTTGCCGAGCGCCATCACGATCCCTTTGCGCCGGTCGATGTCCGCGAGCTTGAGGCGCACCACCTCGCTGACGCGCAGGCCGGCCGCGTACATCACGTGGAGCATCGCGCGATCGCGCAGCCCCTTGAACGTCCCTTGCTCGGGCGCCTCGATGAGGAGCGCGATCTCGTCGAACGAGAGCACCTTGGGCAGCCGCCGCCCGACCCTGGGTCGCTCGACCAGCGCGCACGGATCCCGCTCGATGCGGCGCTCGCGGAGCAGGAAGCGGATGAACCCGCGGACCGCGGAGAGGTGGCGCGCCGCCGAGCTGGCGCTGATGCCCGCCTGGCCGAGCGCGACCAGGTAGGTGCCGATCAGCGCCTGGTCGAGCCCGTCGACCGTCGTGACCCCGCTCGCCTCGGCATGGGCGACGAGCTTGGCGAGATCATGGCCGTAGGCCTCGAGCGTCAGGGGCGCCAGAGCCCGCTCGACGCGGAGGTGATCCAGGTAGGCGTCCACCCAGGTCGCAAGGTCCACGGCCAACGGTACGTCGAAAGCGGCGAAGCGCGCCAGAAAGCTGGGCTGGAGCGGATCGGCCAAGAACGCCCCGAACGGCGATACGTCTTTCTCCCTTCCGGCGTTTCACCTCCCCGTCCTGGTTCCAGCCGGACGCGGAATGCGTCACAGTGGGCCCTGTGGTGTCAGCCTTCGAGGTCATCGAGCCCCGCGGAGCGGAAAGCCCGGTCCTCGTCGAGGTGCCGCACGCGGGCGTCTACGTGGATCCCGAGTCGCTGTCCTGGACCATCGCGCCGGCGCGCAGCCTCGGGCGCGACGCGGACCTGTACGTCGACGCGCTCTTCCAGGACGCTCCGGCCGAGGGGGCGACGCTCCTGTTCTCCCGGATGAGCCGGCTGGTCGTCGATCTCAACCGGAGCGAGGCCGACTGCGACGGCGACGCGGTCGAGGGCGGCGGCCGGGTGCCCTACCCGCGGGGGCTCATCTGGCGCATGACCACGGACGGCGAGCCCATCCTTGCCGCCCGGCTGCCGCGGCAGGAGGTGGAGCGCCGGCTCGACCGCTTCTATCGCCCCTATCACTGCGCCCTCAGCGCGCTCCTCGCCCGCAAGCGCGAGCGCTTCGGCTTCGCGATCCTCCTCTGCGCGCACTCGATGCCGAGCCAGAACCGCCGCGGCCACGCGGAGGGCGCGATCGGTCGGGCCGACATCGTCCCCGGCACGCGCGGGCGGACGACCGCCGCGAGCGCGGTGATCGACGCGGTCGATCAGCACGCGCGCGCCTGCGGCTTCTCGGTGCGCCATGATGACCCCTATAAAGGGGGCTTCAGCACCGCGCACTACGGCCAACCGCACCGTGCCGTCCACGCCGTGCAAATCGAGATTGCACGCCGGCTGTACATGGACGAGCAATCCCTCGCCATGGATGGGCAAGGATTCCCTGCCGTGCGAGACTTCGGACGCACCCTGATTGCGCGGCTCACCTCAGCCGAGCTGCTCGGTCAGCTCCGCAGCAGCCCTCCCTTCGACGCCAGTGAGATCTGATCCAGCTCCATCAATGGAAAAGCCTTTCGGAGAGGCGAGCCGCGACCGCCCGCCAGCGAGCCGTCGCGCGATCGCCGAACGGGAAAAGGCCGGACCAGCCCAGCCGGAGGGCGCCCCAGCCGGCGACAGCCCGGCCGACCGCGCCGAGGAAGGACCGGCTGCGGCGTCGATCAGCGTCGCTCCGGTCGATCGGCGCCTCGAGTCGAACCCGGCCATCCCGGCCGAGGCGGCGCCCCCGAGCACGCGCGAGCACGTCACGAAGCCGCTGCTCGCGTCCGAGGCGCTCATGGAGGACCTGGCGCCGATGCGTCCAGCGCAGGACGCCGCGCGGATCTGGTGTGCCGCGGTGGGCGCCGGCTTCCTTCTGCTCGGCGGCCTGTCGATCGCTGGGCTCCGCCCGGACGGCGTTGTCGCGGGGCCGCCAGCGTTCGTCCTGGGCATCGTCGCGCTCTTCACCGCGCTCACGTCGGTGAGCTACCGGCAGCGCGCCGTCGCCATGGTGGTGCTCGGGGCGATCGCGACCGTCGTCGGCCTCCAGAGCTCGGGGATCGCGGCCGGCTGGGGAACCGCCCGGGCCGTCGCGGCAATAGCGCTCCCGGCGGCGCTCGTCTTCCGGTCTCGCTACAGGGCGTACAGCGGCGCGCGGTGGCTGCTCGTCGCCGCCTTCCTCGTCACGCTCCCGTCGTTCGGGCACGCGGTCGGACAGCTGGTTCTGCACGATCCACACCTGGGCCACCTCGGCGCCTTGCTGGTGATCCTGGCGGTCCTGTCCAGTCTTACCGGGTTCATGGGCGCGGAGACGACGGGCGCCGGGTCGTTCCTTGCCGTCGCCGTGGTGCTCGCCTTCACGGCCGACCTCGTCGTCGGCAGGCTCGCGCACCTCGACACCTTCTCGCCCCGGGACATCGTCATCGTGCTCTCCGCGGGCCTTGCGTTCGCGGCGACGTCCGCGCTCACGAGCCTCGGCCTGTTCCAGATCCTGGCCTGGCGCCTGGCAGCCGACGCCCGGCGCATCGATCTGCACTCGCGCCGCCCCGAGAACGACAAGGACGGGCGCGATCGGCGTCCGCCCTCGGGCGGCGAGTGGCTGACCTAGGCCGCGCGTCGGGAGGCGCGTAGGGCGTCGAGGACACCGAGGGGAGAGGCTCGTCCGGGCCGGGTTGCGACCCGAACCCTCCCCTATCCCCTCCTGCGTCGGGCCGGCGTCAGCGCGCGATCGACCTCGCCGATGGAGATTTCCCGTCCGCTGCGGCAATGCCCCCCCGGAGGACGCTTGACATGTCCCCCGGCTTCCTTCACTTTCCCGCGCTCCCGAGCCCCCCTGCTCCCCCGCGCAGGGCGTGCGCCCGGCCAGCTGGTTCGATTTACGGTCGGGGCACCGAGGCAGGGTCCCTTCCAACCGAGGACGTCATGGCGAAGAGCGACATCACTGGGAAGCGGAAGCTTCTGGCGCAGAATGTCTCCCACTCCAACATCAAGACGAAGCGCTGGCAGCTCGTGAACATCCAGACCCGGCGCGTCTGGGTCCCCGAGCTCAACCGCTTCGTGAAGCTGAACCTCACGACGCGCGACATCCGCACGATCGACAAGATCGGCGTCGTCGCCTACGCGAAGCGCCACGGCGTCGCGCTCTAGACCCAGCGTCAGCGCGCCGGCCGGCCTGCATGTCGGCCGCCGCTTCGCGGCTGGATGCGCGCCGCGCTTTGTTCTCCCCCTCTCGGGGTTCACCTCCATCCACTCCCAGCCCTGGAAGTGCCGCGTGCGTGACGGCACGCGGCGCGTGCAGCCAGTGCGAGCTGGCAGGCGCCGGCCGCAGCGCACGTTGCGCAGCGGCTCGCTCTACCTCGCTGCCGCCTCAGCACGCCTCCACGGCGCCCTCGATGGCCCGCGTCGCGTCGGCCAACGGGAGCCGCATGGCCGGCCGATCTCCGCCCCGGCCGACCGACGCCCGCTGCGCTTCAGCCCTCCGGCGGCTGCGTCCCTGCCCCCGCCATGAAGCCGGCCGCGAGGTTGGCCGTGCGCGCGTCGCGCTCATCGCGCTGAACGGCGATGGCGGCGCTGGCGCCCTGCTGCGTGCGGACATCATGAAGGGCGCTTTCGAGCGCGGCGCCGCCGAGGAGCGCGGTGAGGGTCTTCACCTCGATCGTGGGCTTGCCTGCGAGCGCGATCGCGGCCGCGAAGGGGCCGCGCTGGAGGATCCCGATCGGCGCGGCTGCGGGCAGGGGCGTGCCGGGGGCGAGGCGCGTGATCCCGCGGCGCACCGGGACGGCGTCGCGGCCGAGCACGATCTCGAGCTCCGGCACGGTGATGCCATCGTCGGTGCGCGTGTAGGCGAGCGCTGCGACCGTGCCCCAGCCGTCGCAGGCGACGATGGCGTCCGTGGGTCGCGGCACATCGCCTACCGGCCACGGCGCCTGGAGCGCGGTCGCCCCCTCCGCGATCGTGGTCGACGCGGCTTCCACCTCGGCGGGTATCGCTTCAGCGAGGTCTTCGGCGGTCAGCGTCCCCCCCGCGACCGCCCCGCCGGCGGCCAGCAGCGCCCGCTCCACATCGCGCGCCCGGAGCGCCACCGCGCCGAGCGAGCCGACCTCGCGGAGCAGCGCGGCGCGCCCGGTCGCGCCCGCGCGCTCCGCCGCGACCACACCGGAGCGAACCAGCTCACGGAGCCGCGCGCGTCCGAGGTAGCCATGCAGCAGGACCAGCATGCCGAGCGAGCGCGGAACAGCGACGTGCGCGGCCTCCGGGACGCTCTGCCCGTCGACGAACCCGCGCGGCCGCGGCGCGCCGCGCCCAGGCTGGATCGCCCGGCCATCGAACGCCCTCGCGCCGACGCCGACGCCGGCCGCCAGCGCGACGGCGGGCGCGAGCAGCACGTCGGGCTGCGCGCCGGCGGCAGCGAAGAAGCCGGCGACGATCGCGTCGATCGCGCTGCCGGAGGACTCGAGCGCGGCCCGGGCGGCCGAAGCCGCAAAGGAATCGCTCGCGGTGGCTGCCGCGCCGCGGATCACTGCTCCTCGTCCTCGGCGACGAGGGTGCTGGGCATGGGCATGGTCGGCCTTACCACGGCCGACGCCGTCGAGCGATCGGGCGTGCGGGCGAGCGCCGCCGCGAGCAGCGACTTGATCTGCGGCGCGCGGTCGCCCTCGACGACCAGGAACACCTCACGCCGTCCGCGCAGGCGCTCGGCGACCCGCTCGAGCGCGGCCGCTCCCATCGACGAGGACCGCCCGAGCGCGCGCAGCCGTGTATAGACGATCGGCCCGGGCGGCGGCGCGTCGCGCGCCACGTCGAGCACCGGGATGACCTTCGCGGCGCGCGCGGTCGCGACGATGTCGTCGCGCTCCCAGATCCCGGAGGGCTCCCAGCAGCGCACGACCCCTTCGGCGGGCAGCCGCTCGAAGAGCGCCGCGAGCTTCTTGCGGTTGCTCGCCGTCGGCCGGAGCGACGCCGGCGTCTGGAGCACGACGCACCGCGCCTCGAGCACGGCCGCCACCTCGAGCGAGGCCGAGAGCGCCTCGTCGAGGTCGCGCCCTCCGGCGAGCTCGCCGACCACGCGCGGCAGCACCACGCTGAAGACGAAGCCCGGCGGCACCGCCTTGCGCCATTTGCGCAGCGTCGTCGCGCGAGGCAGCGACGTATCGAGCGGGCGGAGCTCGACCAGATCGAAGCGATCTTTGTACTTCTGGATATCGCCCTTGAGCGAGGGCAGTCCGACGAGGAGGCGGGCCATCAGCGCGGACTCTTAACCCAGCTTGCGCGCCGATGCAGCGCGTGCCCGACGGCGGCTCGATTTCTCATTTGGGGAGCAAAATCCTTGATTTATTCGAAGTGGAACCACTGCGTCGGGTTGTCCCGGAGGAAACGCTCCATCTCCGCCGTGATCTGCCGCGCTGCCACGTCGAGCTCGGACGATCCTGGCCTGCGGGGGAGCGAGATGGGCGGCGCGATGCAGATCTCGTACTCCATGAAGCCGGTCCGCCGCGTGAACACAGGGACGATCGGCGCGCCGCTGACCGCCGCGAGCTGAAGCGGCCCCTCCGGGACGCGCCAGGGTCGCCCGAAGAGCTCGACGTCGCGCCCGCGCATCCCGGACGGAAGTCGATCGATCTGGATGGCCACGACGCCCTGCCGCCTGAGGTGCGCGAGCAGCGGGAGCACCGCGAGCGGATCGTCGGCCACGTGCTGCATCCGTACGCCGACCCGATCTCGCGTGCCGTCCTGGATGGCCTGCGCTCGCTCGTCGCGCTCGCGCTGCATCACGATGAGCACGTCGGCGGCGTGCACCGATCGCAGCAGCGGCGCGGCGGCCTGCCAGCCGCCGGTATGCGCCGTGACGACGATCACGCCGAGGCCCCGCCGGAACGCGCTCGTGAAGTGCTCGTCGTTCACGCACAGGCCGGTGAGCCGGTCGGGCCGGCTGCTGCCCGCGATGAACGCGTCCGTGAGGCAGCTGGCGAAGTTGATGAACACCCGGGCGACGTCGCGGTACTCGTCGAGCGTCCCCCGCTCGCCCAGCGCCAGCCGCAGGTTCCTGCGCACGGCCCTCCGCTGCTCCGGCAACACCGCCCCGACGGCGAGCCCGAACAACGCAGGGCTGTGCCGGACGAGGAGGTCCGGGCCGTAGGTCACCCCAGCGTCGACTGCCCGCCGCCAGAGGACGGAATCGTGCCGGCGTAGATCGTCGAGGAGCGCTCGGAGCCTGGAGGGGAGATCCACGTTGGTGCTCGTGCGCGCGGCGCCTTGCCGGCGCACACCGTAGCGGATCATCGGGCCCCCGCGAAGAGCGCCCGAGCAGCGCCGCGCTCCCGCGCCGCGTTCGATCGCGGCGGGCGGCGCGCCTCAACCTGCACCGGGATCCTCGTTCGACCCGTCAGGCCTCGGCGCGCCCGGGCCCGCCGGCTCGCCGCCCCCTGCGCGGCTCACCCCCCACGCGGCGACGGCGCGCACCGAGGCGTCGTCATGGGCGAGCGCCGCGACGAGCGCGCGCCTCGCGCTCGCTGCCGCCGCGCCCTCTGCGCCGCTCGCCAGCCGGTTCGCAGCGACGATCGTCGCGTTTCGGGCGAGCCCGCCGCGTCGCGCGCGCCGGACCGGCGTCCCGACGGTCAGCGCGTCGAACGCTTGCTCGTCGAGCGCCACGAGGTCGTCGACGTCCCGCGCTTCCCATCGGGCCAAAGGATGGAACGGCGCGGTGCGCTCGAGCGCCGGGGGCGCGGTCCTGTTGAAGGGGCAGACCTCCTGGCAGACGTCGCAGCCGAAGAGGTGCTCACCCATGCCGGACCGCAGCGCCTCGGCCGGCGCGCTCCTCTGTTCGATCGTCAGGTACGCGATGCAGCGCCGCGGATCGAGCACGAAGGGCGCGTCGAACGCCTGCGTCGGGCACGCGTCGAGGCAGCGCGTGCACGATCCGCAGCGCTCGGCGATGGGCACGTCGGCGACGAGATCCAGCGTGGTGACCACCTCGCCGAGCAGCTGGTAGCTCCCCTGCCCCGGCGTGATGATCAGCCCGTTCTTGCCGACGAAACCGATACCAGAGCGCGCCGCCCAGACGCGCTCCATCACCGGCTCGACGTCGCAGAGCGGCCGCGCGAGCACGGACGGCGCGAGCGAGCGGATGAACGCCGCGAGCCGCCGGAGCCGCCGCTTCAGGTGGTTGTGGTAGTCCTGCCCGCGCGCGTAGCGCGCGACGCTCTGCGCGAGCGGCGGGTCGCGCCGCTCGCTCTCCTTCGGCCGCGCATACCTGCGGCCTACGCACACGACCGAGCGTGCTCCTTCGAGGATCGCGCTGGTGTCCAGCCGGCGCCGCTGCTCCGCGTACTCCGCGAGGTAACCCATCTCCCCGTGCATGCCGCGCGTGACGAACTCCAGGTACCGCGCGTGCTCGACCCCGAGCGGCTCGTCGGCCCGCGCGACACCCACGACGTCGAAGCCGAGCGCGAGCGCCTGCTCGCGCACCAGCCGGTCGGGCGTCGTTCGCGCCGCGCTCGCCTCCCCGGCGGGACGATCGGCATCGCGCTCGCTCATCTCAGGAGGATGGACCGGAAGGCCGCGCGGCGGTGCTGGCGCCACGCTCGACGACCGCGCGCCACGCGAGATCACCCGGCGTTCCGGTCGCCGAGCAGCCGATCGAGCGTGATCGCGCACGCCGCGCGCACGCTCAGGTGGTTGTAGCCGGTGCTCGCCTCCGCCCTGATCGGCTCGATCTGGACGTCGGCATCGGCGATGACCTCTGGCGCGAGGCCCCAGCCTGTGCCGAACAGGAGCACCACCGGATCGCTCGCTTGCGCGAGGCGCGCGCGGGTCGCTGCGTAGCTCGTCACCGGGAGCCCTCGCGAGGCCGCCGCGGTCGTCCAGACCTCGACGCCGCGCCGACCTGCGCCGCTCAGCGCGGAGTACACGTCGTCCAGGCTGGGGACCACGCTCAGCACATCGAGCGCGACCGCGCGATCCGGGATCCGGCGCTTGCCGGAGCCGATCACCCAGTGCTCCTTGATCCGCTCGGCCAACGCGCGCTGAGCGGCGACCGGATGAACGACGAAGAGCCGCTCCGCGCCATACGTGCGCGCGCTCCGCGCCATGTCGTGCAGATCGAGGTTCGTGATCGCCGTGGTCACCGTCTCCCCGGAGCGGTCGAGCACGGGGTAGTGAACGAGCGCGAGCGCCAGCCTCATCGCCGCGCCTTGCCGCTCTCGTCCGGGGGCGGCTCTCCCCCCCGCGCCTTGCGCCAGAGGTCGGGCCTGCGCTGGGCCGTGCGCAGCTCGGCCTCCGCTCGTCGCCAGCGCGCGATGGCCGCGTGGTTACCTTGCTGCAGCACGTCGGGCACCTTGTGCCCGCGGAACTCCACGGGGCGGGTGTACTGCGGGTACTCCAGGAGCCCTGACAGCGCGGGGCTGTGCGACTCGTGCTCCGCCGACACAGCGTTCCCGAGCACCCCTGGGAGCAGGCGCACGCACGCATCGATCACCGCCATCGCCGCGACCTCGCCGCCGGTCATCACGAAGTCGCCGAGCGAGATCTCCTCGTCGACGAAAGCGCGCACCCGCTCATCGAACCCCTCGTAGCGACCGCAAACGAGCGCAACGGCAGGGCGCGCCGCGAGCTCGATGGCCTTCTCCTGACGGAAAGGCTTCCCCTGCGGCGTGAGCAGCACCCGGTGCGCGCGCGGCAGAGGCCCCGAGGACGCCGTCGCGTCGTCCCCGGGAGGCGCGCTCGACGCATCGCCTCCGGCGGCGGCTTCGTCGAGCGCCTCCAGGCAGCGGACGATGCAATCGACGCGCATCACCATGCCGGAGCCACCGCCGTAAGGCGTGTCATCCACGCTCCGGTGTCGGCCGAGGCCAAACTCACGCGGGCTGCGCGTCCGCACGGCGAGCGCACCCGACGCGAGCGCGCGCCCGACCATGCCGATCGCCAGGAACCCCTCGAACAGCTCCGGAAACAGGGTGACTACGTCGATGCGCATCGCACTTGCCGAGGCGGGCTCCCTTGCGTGGAACGGCGGCTCAGACGAGGCCTTCCAGCGTCGCCAGCTGGACGACCTGCCGCTCCGCGTCCACGCTGCTGATGAAGCTCTCGGTCAGCGGGATCTCGATGGAATCTGCGCCCTGCCTCTCCACGACGAGCACATCGCAGGTCGGGTACGACTGGAGCGACCTCACGTGCCCGAGCAGATCGCCATCGGGCGTCATCACGCGCGCCCCCTCCACGTCGCAGGCGTAGAACTCGCCCTCGGAGAGCGGCGCGAACGCGTCCCGAGGGACGCACACCGTCGCTCCGCGCAGGGCCTCGGCCGCGTCCCGATCGTCGATCCCGGCGATCCGCGCGAGCAGCGCCTTGTCGACGGGCCGCGTCGCGACGATCTTCGCGTCGCGCGCAGAGCCGTCGGGAAGGCGCAACCTGATCGGAGGGCGCGTGAGGAGCAGATCGGACCCCTCGTTGTAGAGGCGCAACCGCAGCTCCCCCTGAACGCCGTGCGGACGGGCGACCTCCGCGACGGGAACGTAACGTCGCTCCACGTCTGGCTCGTCTCAGTCGAGGATGTCGAGGTGCGCGCGGCGCCCCGACTTGCTCGCGGCGGCGCTCAGCAACGTCCTGATCGACTGCGCTGTGCGCCCGTCCTTGCCGATCACCTTGCCGATATCCTCGCGCGCGACCGTCAGCTCGATCCGGGGGAAGCGGTCTCCCGCGACCTCGCGCACGACGACCCGGTCCGGCTGATCGACGAGCGCGCGGGCAACGAGCGCGACGAGATCGACCAGCGGAGACGTCGACGAGGCCATGCTACTTCGCGGCGTCCGCGGGAGCGGCCGCCTGGGCCAGCCCAGGGTGCTTCAGGAGCAGCGCCACCGTGTGCGTCGGCTGAGCGCCGTTCGAGATCCAGTGCCTCACGCGGGGAACATCGAGGCGGATCTCGGTCCTGCGCGGGTCGTACGTGCCCAGCCGCTCGATGAACCTGCCGCCGCGCGGGCTGCGCTGGTCGGCGACGACGATGCGGTAGAAGGGCGTCTTCTTGGTGCCCGCGCGGGCGAGGCGAATATGAACGGCCATCTGTAGAACCTCGATCGATATGGAAGAGCCCGTGCCCACGTTGTGCACGGCCTGCTCTGGAGGCGCCGGAGCGTAGCTCGTTCAGCGCTCGACGCCAGAAGTGGGGGCGCAACCTAGGCGAAGATCCTGCCGAGGGTCAACCCCGCACGAGCAGAGCACGTCCGCGGAGGACAACTTTCAGCACCCGCGGCCTGGTCGAAGCCCCTCTCGCCCAGTCGCCTACCCTCCTCGCCGGACGAGCCCGGTGCGTGCGCGGAGCCGAGATCCGCCTGCATGCACGGTCGCCAACTTCGCGGAATTTGCGAGAAAACGGGGGGCAATTCTCGGAGGCACGTCGTCCAGGATACGTGCTGGAGCAACGCTGCCAGGGGGTTCACGCGGGAGCGCGTGCTACACGTGGCGTCAACCCAGATCGAGGATGATGACGCCCCGGTTGGGATCGTCCTCTTCCGAGTCCGGAAGACGACGAGGTGCGGGGTAGCGTTCGATCGGCAGCTCGAGGCGCGGTCGAATTTCTTCTCTTCTAGACCGATCCTTCTCTTCTTCGCGCTGCCGTATTTGCTCGATGATGAACGGAGGAAGCATCGACTAACCCCTCCACCTCGTAGAGTGCTCGGCTGAATTGGTGGAACGAGGTCTGCGAGAAAGCACCCCGCTCTTAGAAGCGAATCTAGCAATGTGGGATGGCGGGTCAAGGTTATCGGTCGGGCCGACAGTGGTATGTTCGCAGCGCTCATGACGCGGCACGGCGCGTGGTTTGCGCACGCATGCTCCTCAGGCTCTAGGTCTAGGTCCGGTTCCGGTTCCGGTTCCGGTTCCGGTTCCGGTTCCGAACTTGTTCGGGAAGATCGGCGCTGGCCGGTGCGCTCGCAGGTCACATCCTGCTCCTTCCTGGCGGCGCTGATCGCACTGATGACGCTGCTCGCGCCCGCCCGAGCAGCGGGCGCCGCCTTCGACGTGAACGACCCGAGCTGGGAGGGTTGCTCGGAGCTCCTCGAGATCGCGCGCGCGGAGCTGGGAGCCGCGAGGGTCCACCCCGTCGCTGTGCTCGACTGGAGCCAGGTCGGCCCCGAGGACGGCATCCTGGTCCTCCACCCGCTGCAGACGCTCGACGCTGACGAGACGACCTCGTTCATGAAGGCCGGCGGGCGGCTCGCCATCATCGACGACTTCGGCCGCGGCGACGACACGCTCCGGCGATTCCAGATCGAGCGCATCCCGACGCCAGCCCGACCGCTCGCCGCGCTCCGGAACCGGCCCTCCCTCGCGATCGCGGAGCCGGTCGCCGACACCGTCGGGGGCCACTCCGTCGGCCGGCACCCCGTCGTCAGCCACGTGGAGCGGCTCGTCACGAACCACGCGACCGGCCTCCGGCATCCGAACCTCTCGCCGGTGCTGCGGATCCGCGCCGTCAGCGAGCCGGACGTGATCCTCGCCGTCGCCGGGCAGGTCGGCAAGGGCCGGCTCTTCGCGATGGGCGACCCGTCCGCGCTGATGAACATGATGCTCAGGTACCCGGGCAACCGCGCCTTCGCCTCGGGCCTGACGCGCTACCTGGTCGACGAGGATGGGGCTCAGCCGCGCCGAGGGCGGCTCCACATCGTCGCGAACCGGTTCGACGAAGAGAGCTCGTTCGGCGGCGAGACGTCTCTCCGAAAGGACTTCGACGCGCAGGTCAAGGCGCTCGCGAGCGCCGTCGAGGACGCCCGCCGCGATGGGCTTCCGGGCGGCGCCCTCCTCGCGCTCGCGGCGCTCGCCGGTCTCGGCCTCGCGATCTGGACCGCGCGCGCGTCCGCACGGCCCTACCGGAGCCCGCTCCCCCGGTACGCCCGCCCGACGCCGCTCGTCGCTCAGGGAGGCGCAGCTGGGCGCTTCGCCGTCCTCGCCGCCCCCTCTTCCCCGCGGGGCCTCGCGTTCCTCGAGCTGAAGAGCGCCCTGTTCGAGGCGCTGTCCCTGCGGTTCGGCCTGGAGGCGAATCCGGCGCAGGAGACGGTCGCGCGGCTCGTGGCGCGAGAGGGATCTCTTGACGAGCGAGCCCTCTCGGCCTTCAAGGATGTTCTGGGCACCATGTACCGAGTCGAAGCGTCCGTCGTCGCCGGCAGACCGGCGAACGTGTCCAGGCCCGCGCTCTTGCACGCCGCCGACGTCGTGCGGCATGCCCTCGCCGCCTGCGGCGCCGACGGCCGGAAGCCACCGCGCGGACGTCACCCCGGCGCGCCCCCCGATCCTGCGACGGCGTCCCCGTCGCCAACAGACGTGAAGCTCGCACCACCCCACTCAGACAAAGGCGCTCGATGAACCAGGTTCAGGCCGTCGCCGTCGACGAAATCTCCGCGGCCAAGGAGCGGATCGAGGCGGTCCGGCGAGAGATCACGCGCGTTTACATCGGCTCGTCGCGCGCCATCGATCTGATGCTCACCGCCCTGCTCGCGCAGGGGCACGTGCTGCTGGAGGGCGTCCCCGGCGTCGCGAAGACCACGCTGGTCAAGGCGTTCGCGGCCGCGCTGGGCGCGTCGGTCCGGCGGATCCAGTTCACGCCCGACCTCCTGCCCGCCGACATCACGGGGACCTATGTCCTGTCGCCCAAGGAGGGGACCTTCACGCTGCGCCCCGGTCCGATCTTCGCGAACCTCGTGCTCGCCGACGAGATCAACCGCGCCCCGGCGAAGACCCAGTCGGCCCTCCTCGAGGCCATGCAGGAGCGACAGGTGACGATCGAGGGCGATCGCTTCGAGCTGCCGTCGCCCTTCATGGTGCTTGCGACGCAGAACCCGATCGATCTCGAGGGGACCTACCCGCTGCCCGAGGCGCAGATCGACAGGTTCCTCATCCGCGTGAGCCTCGGCTACCCGCAGCACAAGGACGAGGTGGCGATGCTCCGCGCGCACAACGTCGAGGCGCCACGAGCGCGGGCGACGCTCTCCGTCCAGGACCTCCTCATGCTGCAGGGCGTCGCGCGAAGGATCCACGTCGAGGACGATCTGTACGAGTACGCGGTGAACCTCACCGCGTTCACGCGCACGCACCCTCGCGTGCTGCTCGGCGCATCGCCGCGGGCCACGCTCGCGCTGGTCCAGGCGGCCAAGGCGGCGGCGGTGATCGGCGGGCGCCCGTTCGTCACGCCGGACGACGTGCGCGGCATGGCACAAGCGACGCTCGCCCATCGCCTGGTGCTGGTACCCGAGGCCGACGTGGATCCCAAGGCGCGCGACACGATCGTCGACGAGGCGGTTCAGCGCGTGGGGTACCGGCGCGCGGCGCGGCCGGCGTAGATCCGCATGCAGCTCTACCCCACGCGCACCGCCGCCCACCTGGCCATCGCCGGCGTCGCGGTCATGGGCGCCGGGCTCATCGCGCGCGAGCCGGCGATCGTCGGCTGGGGCGGGGCGATCCTGGTCGCGATCGCGCTCGCCCGCGGCGTGACGCTGGTGTCGGTGGCGCGCATCCGCGCGGCTGGGTTCGAGATGCTCTGGGGCGGCTCGCGGCGGATCCTCCGTTCCGCGCGCGGAGGCACCGTGGAGATCGAGGCCGAGGTTCGGAACCGCGACACCCTCGCGGCTCGCTACGTCAAGCTGCGCACCATCGCCTCGTCGCAGCTCGACGTGCGCATCGAGCCGAACCGCGGCGAAGTCTCCGCCTCGGGTCGGCTCAAGGTGAAGGTCATCGTGCGAACGCCGCGCGTCGGCCAGCACGGGCTCCACGGGCTCGCGCTCGAGGTGCACGGCGCCCCGGGCCTCTTCGAGGTGCCCCTGACCTTCGCGAACCCGTACGGCATCGAGGTGCTCCCGCGGCCCTTCATGCCGTACCTGACGCAGCCGCGCGGAGGACGCAGTCACCTCCTCGCTGCCTCTGGCAAGCCCGGGCGCGTACGCGGCGAAGGAGACGACCTGCGCGAGCTGCGAGAGCACCAGCCGGGGGACCCGTTCCGGAAGATCGCGTGGAAGGCCAGCGCGCGCCGGGGCACACTGCTCGTGCGGGAGTTCGAGCGCGAGGAGCGGGATGTGGTCTGGGTCCTCGTCGACGCGGCCGTGGAGCTCTGGGCGGGCCCGCTCGGCCGCGCGCCGCTCGATCTCATGATCGACGAGGCCGCGGCCATCGCGACGAGGCACCTCGGGCGCGGCGATCGCGTCGGGCTCATCGTGCTGGCCCCCGGCCCGCGCGTGACGATCGCGCCCGATCACGGCCCAGGGCATGGCCAGAAGATCGCGCAAGCGCTCACCGTCGGGTGCGGCACCTACGACGCGGATCGGAGCGAGCTCGACGAGTCGGACGTCGCGGCGCGCGTCATCGAGCACCTCAGGCCGCTCGACGCGCGCGGGCTCGACGACCTGCGCCGCGGCGACCTCGACCGGCTGGCGGCCCGCGCGGAGTCGATGCGCACGCGTGCGCCGTTCTCGGTGCCGGCGCCGCTCGGGCGCTCGCAGCGCGAACGGACGCTGCGCCGCTACCTCGCGAGCTACGGCATCGAGTCGCCCGCGCGCGCCGAGCCGGATCGGCGCGATCCCGCCGTGTCGGTCGCCGAGTCGCTCACGCACATCGCGCGCGTCAAGCCGCGCGCGAGCATGGTCTATGTCCTCGCGTCGCCTCCGGCCGACGCACAGCTGGGCCAGCTCTCTGAGGCCGTGCGCCGGCTCTCGCGGAAGGCTGTTCACGTGGTGTGGACGCTCCCGGATCTCGAGCCAGGGCTCGGGCCTCCCTGGGAGGCGCCCCGACCGCAGGAGAGCGACGGCGACGAGGGGCAGAGCGGCCCCACGCCGTCCAACAAGGCATTCCAGGAGCTCGCGCCGATCGCGGCCGAGGCGGTGCTCATCCGCGCGCGGGTTGCTCAGACCCGCCGCGAAGCCGCGCTCCGCAAGGTCGGCGTGCGCGTGGTGCGGCTGCGCGCGGCGGCCGCGCCCAGCAGAGCCGCAGACATAGCCCACGACGGGGCGCACCCACCGCAGATCTGAGGACGGGCCATGGCCATCGCAGAGCTCTTGCGCACACGCGGTCTCTCCCCGAAGAAGGGGTTCGGGCAGAACTTCCTCGTCGACGTCGACGCGGCGCGCCGGATCGCCGAGGCGGCCACGACGACGGAGGGCGGCGCGGTGATCGAGATCGGAGCGGGGCTCGGCGCGCTCACGCGGCCGCTCCTCGGTCGCGCCACGCACGTCGTCGCGATCGAGCGCGATCGCGACCTCGTCCCGATCTTGCGCGAGCAGCTCGCTGGACCTCTCGAGGAAGGCCGCTTGACGCTGCTCGAGGCCGACGCAGCGCAGGTCGACTGGGTCGGCGCGCTCTCCGGCCACGCGCGGCCGCACGCGGTGGCGGGCAACCTCCCGTACCACATCACGGGCCGGCTCCTCGAGCAGGCGACCACCGTCGCGCATCAGATCGATCGCGCGGTGTTCATGGTGCAGCTCGAGGTCGCGGATCGCCTGGTCGCCGCCCCGGGCAGCGCCGACTACGGCGCACTCTCGGTCTTCGTGCAGGCCGCGTTCGACGTGCGCCGCCTCCTGATCGCGCGCGCCGGCGCGTTCTACCCGAGGCCCGAGGTCGACTCGGCGGTCGTCGTGCTGACGCCGTGGCGCCCGCGGCGCGCCGAGGAGACGGACGCCTTCCGCGCGGCCGTGCGCGCCGCGTTCTCGGCGCGCCGCAAGACGCTCCGGAACGCCTGGAAGAACCTCTACGGCTGGTCCTCCCAGGAGCTCGATCAGCACGCGAAGGACGCCGGCATCTCGCTCGACGCTCGCGGCGAGACGCTCAGCGTGGAGGCGTTTGCGCGGATCGCCGCCGCCAGAGGACGCTGAGCGCCCGCCGCGCGCCGGCGCTCCCTCGCTGGAGCCGGAGAGGGATGCGAGATGGACGTCGTCCCCGGACGTCCCGCGTGGCGCCCAGCCCCCGGAAAACACGCCCACTACCGCGCGCCCGCAGCGACGCAGCCGTCAAGAATCCCGCAGAATTTCTGGTACACGGCACTAGTCGGACGCGCAGGTCCGTGCTAGTGGGCCCCGCGACTCGTCAAAGCACGCACGAGGAGGACTCCCGCTCCATGGTTGTTGGAAAGATCACCCAGGTCATCGGACCGGTCGTCGATGTCGATTTCCCGGCTGGCCAGCTGCCCAAGATTCTGAACGCGCTCAAGCTGAGCAACCCGAGCATCTCGGCCGAGCCAGACAACCTCGTGCTCGAGGTCGCCCAGCACCTCGGCGAGTCGTCGGTGCGCACGATCGCGATGGACTCCACCGACGGCCTCGTGCGCGGCATGGAAGTCCGCGACACGGGCAAGCCCATCATGGTGCCGGTCGGCAACGAGTGCCTCGGCCGGATCCTGAACGTCGTCGGTGTGCCGATCGATGAAGCCGGGCCCGTGCACGCCAAGAAGATGGCGCCGATCCACCGGGAGCCGCCCCCGTTCATCGAGCAGTCGACCAAGGTCGAGGTCTTCGAGACGGGCATCAAGGTCATCGACCTGATCGCCCCCTACCGCAAGGGCGGCAAGATCGGCCTCTTCGGCGGCGCCGGCGTCGGCAAGACGGTGCTCATCCTGGAGCTCATCAACAACGTCGCGAAGGCGCACGGCGGCGTGTCCGTCTTCGCCGGCGTCGGCGAGCGGACGCGCGAGGGCAACGACCTCTTCCTCGAGATGAGCGAGTCGAAGCTCGCGGACGGCAGCCCCGTCATCTCGAAGGCCGCGCTGATCTACGGCCAGATGAACGAGCCCCCGGGCGCTCGCTCCCGCGTCGCGCTCTCGGCGCTCGCCGTGGCCGAGCACTTCCGCGACGAGGAGGGGCAGGACGTCCTCCTGTTCGTGGACAACATCTTCCGGTTCACCCAGGCCGGCTCCGAGGTGAGCGCGCTCCTCGGACGCATCCCGAGCGCCGTCGGTTACCAGCCGACCCTCTCGACGGAGATGGGCGCCTTCCAGGAGCGCATCACCTCGACGACCAAGGGCTCCGTCACCAGCGTCCAGGCGATCTACGTCCCCGCGGACGACCTGACCGACCCCGCGCCGGCCACGGCCTTCGCCCACCTCGATGCGACCACCGTGCTGTCGCGCGCGATCTCGGAGCTCGGCATCTACCCGGCCGTCGATCCGCTCGACTCGAACTCGACGATGCTCGACCCCCAGATCGTCGGTGAGAAGCACTACTCCGTCGCGCGGCGCGTTCAGCAGACGCTGCAGCGCTACAAGGACCTCCAGGACATCATCGCCATCCTCGGCATGGACGAGCTCAGCGAGGACGACAAGCTCGTCGTGGCGCGCGCCCGCAAGATCCAGAAGTTCCTGTCGCAGCCGTTCTTCGTGGCCGCCCAGTTCACCGGGCTCGAGGGCAAGCTCGTGCCGCTCAAGGACACGATCGCGGGCTTCGAGGAGATCCTCGACGGCAAGCTCGACCATGTCGCGGAGCAGGACTTCTACCTGGTGGGCGGCATCGAGGACGTGAAGGCCAAGGCGTCGCAGAGGGCGTCCTGACGCAGCCATGGCCGACACAATCCTCCTCGAGATCGTGACGCCGACCGGCGTCGCGCTGCGCGAGCAGGTCACGGACGTGACCGCGCCGAGCGTCGCCGGCGAGTTCGGTGTGCTCCCGGGTCACCTCCCGCTGCTCGCCGCCCTCCGGACCGGCCTCGTGACCTACCACCAGAACGGTCAGGAGCACCGCCTGGCCGTCCATCATGGCTTCGTCGAGGTCGCCGGCGACACCGCACTGCTCCTCACCGAGCGCTTCGCGGTGAAGGACGATGTCGACGTCGTGAGGGTGCGCCGCCGGCTCAAGGAGGTCGACACCGAGCTCGACCACTGGCAGGGCGACCTGACTGATCCGCGCCGCCGGGCGCTCATCGAAGAGGAGCAGTGGCTCGCCACCGAGCTCGAGCTCATCGGCGATCCGCCCCCTCCGATGGTCCGCGAAGACACGCGCTTCCTGGCCGAGCACGCCGAGGCGCCGCCGGTCGACGAGATGGTCGAGGCTTCCCAGCCCGACGAGAGCCTGACGGACCACAAGAAGCCCGGCTCTCCGTTCCCCGATCCGAAGTGACGTCACCGGCGGCTACCGCCTTGCACGTGCGGCCGCCGCACAGGACACTTGTCTCCACACAGGCCGCGAGGGACTGGGGGGTCTCCCGCTTCGCGAGCCGCCCGTACCGCCGAGGCGCTGGCGCGGACGCCGCCACGCCGTCTGAGTCCACCCGTGATGATCCGCGGGCCCCGCACGCACGGAGCCCCCAAGGCAGCCCATGATCTCTCCGGAGACGATCGCGCTCGTGAAAGAGCGCACGGATCTCGTAGCGCTCATCGGCGAAAGCGTGCGCCTCGCCCGCCGAGGGCACTCCTTCACCGGGCTCTGCCCGTTTCACAAGGAGAAGACGCCCAGCTTCCACGTGAGCCCGAGCCGCGGGTTCTACCACTGCTTCGGCTGCAAGGAGACCGGCAGCGCCATCGACTTCGTGATGAAGCTCGAGGGCCGGACGTTCGCCGAGGCGGTCCGCGCGCTCGCCGAGCGCGCCGGCATCGAGGTGGCGGAGTCGCTGACCGAGGCCGAGCGGCGCGAGGCGCAGGCGGCGCGCAGGTCGAAGGACGATCTCTACGCCGTCAACCACCTCGCCGCGACGTTCTTCGAGCACAGCCTCCGCGGGGGGCCGGGCAGCGCTCCTCACCCGCTCGCGCGCCACGCTCACGAGGAGCTCGAGCGGCGCGGCCTGCCCCTCCGCGACGGCGATGGAGCCGTCGATCCGATCGCCGACGCCCTCCAGGCGTTCCGGATCGGCTACGCCCCGTTCGGCTGGGACGGGCTCTCCACCTACCTGCGACAGCAAGGCGTCTCCCCGGTCCTCGCGGAGCGCGTCGGGCTCCTCGTGCCGCGCTCGTCGGGGAGCGGACACTACGACCGCTTCCGGCACCGGCTCATGTTCGCCGTCACCGACGTGATGGGCCGGGTGATCGCGTTCAGCGGACGCGCGTTGCCCGATCCCAGCCCTTCCGAGCTCTCGTCGCTCGGCCTCACCGGCCCTGCGCCGCAGGCCGACGGCCCGCCGGCGAAGTACATCAACAGCCCCGAGTCGCCGATCTACACGAAGGGCGAGCACCTCTTCGGGCTGCACCAGGCGCGCCAGGCGATCCGCCAGCGCGGCGAGGCGATCCTCGTGGAAGGCAACTTCGACGTCGTCGCGCTCCACGCGCGCGGCATCGGCCAGGCGATCGCTCCGCTCGGTACCGCCTTCACGACCGGACAGGCGAAGCTCATCAAGCGCTTCGCGCCCGCGGTCATCCTGCTGTTCGACGGCGACGCGGCCGGCAAGAAGGCAACGCGCGCGGCGCGCGCCCCGTGCCGTGAGGCGGGCCTCAGCGCGCGCGTCGCCGTGCTGCCTTCCGGCGTCGATCCGGACGATCTCGCGCGCGAGCACGGCCCAGAGGCGATCGCGCGCATCGTCAAGGCGGCGCGCGGCCTGCTCGAGCACCTGATCGACCAGGCGCTCGACGGCGACAGCTTCGGAGGCTCGTCGCTGCCCGAGCAGCTCGCCCGCGTGCGCGCCGTGACGACGCTGCTCGCCGAAGAAGACGACCCGAGCCTCAGGATGATGGCGAAGCTCTACGCCGATCGCCTCTCCTCGAAGCTCGTGATCGGCGGCCGCTCACCGGACGACCTCCGGCAGCTGGAGCGCGTCGTCGAGGAGTCCCTCTCCCGCCCGCGGAGCCAGCCTACCCGCGAGGTGATCCCCTCCGGACAGACGACCGAGACGTGGGAGCGCGCTCGCTCACGCACGCAAATCCAGGAGGTAAGCCTGGAGATCCTGGGCGCGATCCTCGATTTCCCCGAGCTGCTGGCCGACGACGATCTCCAGACGGCGCTGGAGTGCCTCGAAGGCGACGTCGCTCTGGCGATTGTTGCAGCGCGTCAAAATTTCACTTTTGAAATGGGTCTTGCCGCCAGCGAATTTCTTGCGCAAGTCCCGGCTCCGATCCATTCATTCGCGGCTGGACGGCTGGTCTCGCCTGTCTTCGAAGCGGCCTCAACGGCCAAGGCGACGCTCTTGGAGAATTCACAAAAGTTGAGCAGACAAGCCCTGGCGCGACAGAAAGCAGCCGTCGTGAGCCAGCTCCAGAAGAGCGCGGTCGACGCTGATGCTGAAAACGCTTTGCTGCGTGAGCTATTCCAGCGGAGAGCGGGGGGTCTCGGTCTTCCTTGATGCGTTCCGGGCCGCCTCGCCGTGGCGGCTCGACGTGCGTGATCCCTAGAGTTTATCGGAGTCATTGGGTGTCTTGTCGGTCGCGGCGAGCTGATCGCCGTAAGTGGAGCATGAGGTAATGGCGAGCAAGGCCAAGCAATCTTCCGGTCGGACAGGCGGGGTCGCGAGGGCGGCGGGGGGCGGCGCGCTGAACGGCGCGCGGCACGCATCGACACGCGGGCACGCCGAGGGGGGGGCGCGCCCTAGCAACAAAGGAGACGCGGGCATCCGGGCCGAGCGGTCAGAGAAGGACCGGAAGACGCTCGAAAAGCTCGTCGAAACCGGCAAGAGCAAAGGCTTTCTCACCTATGACGAGGTGAACGACGCGCTCCCTGCGGACGTCGCGCCCGATCAGCTCGACGACGTGGTGGGCGCCCTCGGCGACGAGGACATCGAGATCGTCGACGGCGCGACCCAGGTGAAGATCGCGCCGAAGCGCATCGCGGACGAGGAGGCCGGCGAGAAGAAGCTCGTCGTGACGCCCGACCGCGAGGAAGAGGACGTCGACTACTACTCGAAGTCGAACGACCCCGTCCGGATGTACCTCCGGAAGATGGGCAGCGTCTCGCTGCTCACCCGCGAGGGCGAGGTCGAGATCGCGAAGCGGATCGAGATCGGCGAGCAGAAGGTCAACGCCGCCATCCTCGACTCCCCCATCGCCGTCCGCGAGATCATCGATCTCGGCGAGAAGCTCCGGAAGCACAAGATCCGGGTGAAGGAGCTCATCAAGGACGCCGAGAACGACGACCAGGAGTTCGACGAGGAGGAGGCCGACCGGCGCATCATCCGCCTCATCGACAAGGTGAAGCGCGTCGACAAGAAGAAGGCGGAGCTCCTGGAGGAGCGCAAAGAGGTGAAGACGGAGGTCCGCCGCAAGCAGATCGACGTCGAGGTGACGCAGGCGACAGCCGAGCTCGTGACGACGCTCGAGGAGATGCGCCTCAACAAGCGGACGATCGACAAGATCGTCCAGAAGCTGAAGAGCCTCATCTCGAAGGTCGAGAAGGCCGAGGCGGGCGCGACGGAGCTGGAGCGGCGCACAGGGCTCTCGAAGGGCGAGCTCAAGCGCGAGCTCATCAAGGTGAAGGGCAACCGCGCCCTCGAGGGGCGGCTCGCCAAGAAGCTCAACGTCAACCGCGAGGAGCTCAACGACTTCGAATCGACCATCAAGAACGCCCAGAAGGGTCTGAAGAAGGTCGAGGAAGAGCTCAACATCGACGTCGCTGCGATCCGCGATACCTACGAGAACATCCGCGAGGGGGAGCGGATGGCGGAGCGCGCCAAGGCGGAGCTGGTCGAGGCGAACCTCCGCCTCGTGGTCTCCATCGCGAAGAAGTACACGAACCGCGGCCTCCAGTTCCTGGACCTCATCCAGGAAGGGAACATCGGCCTCATGAAGGCCGTCGACAAGTTCGAGTACAAGCGCGGCTACAAGTTCTCGACGTACGCGACGTGGTGGATCCGGCAGGCGATCACCCGCGCGATCGCGGACCAGGCGCGGACGATCCGCATCCCGGTCCACATGATCGAGACGATCAACAAGCTGATCCGCACCTCGCGCTACCTCGTGCAGGAGTACGGCCGAGAGCCGACCCCCGAGGAGATCGCCGAGAAGATGGAGCTCCCGCTCGACAAGGTGCGCAAGGTCCTGAAGATCGCGAAGGAGCCGATCTCGCTCGAGACCCCCATCGGCGAGGAAGAGGACTCGCACCTTGGCGACTTCATCGAGGACAAGAGCGTGATCTCGCCCGCGGAGGCCGTGATCAACATGAACCTCGCGGAGCAGACCCGTAAGGTCCTGAAGACGCTGACGCCGCGCGAGGAGAAGGTGCTCCGGATGCGCTTCGGCATCGGCGAGAAGAGCGACCATACGCTCGAAGAGGTCGGTCAGGACTTCGAGGTCACGCGCGAGCGCATCCGGCAGATCGAGGCGAAGGCGCTCCGCAAGCTCCGGCACCCCAGCCGCTCGAAGCAGCTCAAGAGCTTCATCGACAGCTAGTCCGTGGGCTGGCCTGCTCGCCAAACGAAGGCAGCTCTGCCGCGCAGGCCGCGCTGCTGGCCTCTCGCTGGCCAGGCACGCGCTCGCGCAGGCAGCCGTTCGCTCGGCGAGCGGCGCGCCGCCGTGGCCCTCCTCGTGCTCGCGAGCGCGGTCCTCGGCGGCTGCACGAAGACGATGTCGGAAGAAGACTGCCGCACGATCGGCGAGGGCATGCGCACCGCGTGGGCAGCGGAGGCAAAGCGGGTGGGGTCCGCCGCTCCAGGGGGCCCGGGGAAGGCCTCCGTGGTGATCGACAGCGAGGGCGAGAGGCTCTCGTCGGAGTGGACATCCGACTGCAAGCGGGAGCTCGCCGGGAGCAAGGTGGACCCTGGCGAGCTCGGCTGCCTTACCCGCGCGAAGACGCTCGAAGAGCTCCGCCGCTGCGCCACGCCTTGACCACCTGGGAGCGCGGCCGGGGCGGGGCGCCCTGCGACCCTTTCAGTTGAGATAGCGCTTGTCCTTCGGGGGGTCCTTCTGGCCGCCGGGGATGACCCTCAGCGGGACGCCCCCGGAGCGGCCGCGCGCCGCAGGGACGCGGCGGAGCGCGGCGGACTGCGCCTGCAGCTGACGGAAGCGGATCCGTAGATAGAAGCGGCGCAGCGGGGAGAAGTCGCCGAAGAGATACCCGGCGAGCATGCCCCCGAACGGCGTGATCAGCCCCTCGGGGGGCGCGCGCATGGCGATCACGTTGAGCACCGAGATCCCGAAGATGAAGACGAGCAGCATGGTGCCCGTCACGGGGAGGACGAAGAAGAGGCGGACCGTGGCGTGTCGGTGCGCGAGTGCCCACGCGACGGCGACCGCCTCGATCATCCCGAGCCCGCCGTAGAAGACCGGCCGCGCCATCTTCGGGAGGAGCGCGCCCACCGCCACCTGGAGCGCGAACGCGAAGGCGGCGGAGCCGAACAGGAACGCCAGCGTGCGTCTGGCTCCCCAGCGCTCTTCGAGCGAGGCACCGAGGAAATACAGGCCGAGCAGCGTCGTGACGAAGTGCCACGGATCGCTCGGGTTGTGGACGAGCGGCGCGGTGAGCAGCCGCCACACCTGACCGTGGAGCACCTTCTCGCTGATGCCGAGGAACGGCTCGAGCACGCCTTCGCCGGCGCCCCCCCAGTTCAGGCCCAGGGTGAACATCACCCAGATACAGCCGATCGCGATCATCATCCCCAGCAGGGCCTTGCCTGGCTTGGGGAACCCCATCGAGCTGTGCTCCGGGCGCATGGCTCTCCACCTAACAGCGGCGCCCCCGACGAGCAACCGCTGCCCCCGGACTCCACGGCGATCCGCCCGGCGCCGACCCGCCCTCCAGGGGCCACGACGCCCGTGGCACGCCATCCAGGACGCTCTGGGGCAGGGTCCGCCCGGTCGCGAACCTGCCCCTGGCAGCCCCCCGGGGAGCGCGTACGTCCCTGCTGCGCCCGCTGGCCGGGGGCTCAGAAGAAGTTACCGATGTTGAACTCGAACTTGTACGTCTCTTCGTAGGGCAGCCGCTTGAACGGGAAGCCCCACTCGAAGCGCAGCGGCCCGAGCGGGGAGAACCACCGGAGCCCGAATCCCCACGAGGTGCGGACGTCGAGGAGGCGCTCGACCGAGAAGCACGGGTTCGTGACGTCGTGCGGCGATGCGGGGGCGGCGTTGCAGTAGAGCTTCTCGAGATTCCAGGCGTTGCCCAGATCCGTGAAGACGACGCCCTTGATCTGCACGGCCTCGAGGAGCGGGAACTCCAGCTCGAGGTTCTGGTAGTACATGAGGTTGCCGCCGATGTTCGCGCCGTTCGCGATGGGCAGCGAGTTCGGATCGAGCGACTCGCGGAGCGGGAGGCGCGGGCCGATGTCCCGGATCTCGAAGCCGCGCACATCGAGGATGCCGCCCAGGAAGAAACGGGCGAAGATCGGCACGCCCTGGGGGTTGGGGCTCGTCACCATGCCGGCCTCGGTGTTCAGCTTGAGGACCAGGCTGTCCGTGATCGGGTAGTAGAACCTCCCCGTGGCGCGGTACCGCAGGAACTCGTTCTCGCTGCCGAACGCGCTGTGGGCGAGCTCCACCGAGCCCTGCAGGTAGATGCCCGAGGTCGGGAAGAGCTGGTTGTTGCGCGTGTCGAAGGTGAGCGCAGGGCGGATGCTCGACGTGAGCCCGGCGTTGAAGAGGTTGTAGAGCGGGAGCCGCTGGAACGAGGCGCGCTCCTCTGCCGTTCCGAGGCCGGTGTTCGTGGCCGACGAGATCTCGTCGTTCTCCAGCGTGTAGGTCAGCTGCGCGCGCAGCTCCGGCTCGATGAGCGGGTAGCCGAGCGTGAGCGAGCCGCCGGTGGAGGTCTGCGAGAACTCCGTGTAGGTCCGCAGCTGGTTGTAGACGCTCACCGACGCGGAGAACGGGCTGTCGAACAGGTACGGCTCGAAGAAGCGGACGTCGATGAGGCGCCGCGATCCGGAGATCTGCGCCTGGAGCGACAGCGACTGGCCGCTCCCGAGCAGGTTCGCCTGCTGGACCTGCGCCGTCGCGATGAAGTTCTCGACGCTCGAGAAGCCCGCGCCGATCTGGAAGGTGCCCGTCGGCTTCTCGCCGATGTCGACGTTGACGTTGATGTGCTGGGGGTCGTCGCCCTGCTCGGTGGAGATGTCGACCCGCTCGAAGTAGCCGAGCGCCGTGATCCGCTGCTTCGATCGCTCCAGCTTCGTCTCGCTGAACAGCCGCCGCTCCTCCACCTCCATCTCGCGGCGGATCACCTTGTCCCGCGTCTTCGTGTTGCCGCGGATCTCGATGCGCCCGAAGTAGACGAGCTGGTTTCTCCGGATGCCGACGGTGATGTCGACCTCGCGCCTGTCCGGGTCGAGCTGGGTGTCAGGCGACGCCTCGACGTTGGCGTAGCCGGCGTCCCGGTAGAGCGTCTGGATCGCGCCGAGATCCTTCGCCAGCTCGGCGCGGTTGAACCAGTCGCCCGGCTTGGCCCGCACCATCTCGCGCAGCGCGCGGCGCCCGCCGAGCGGCTCGATCTCGCGGCCGTCGGCGTCGCGCTCGTAGACGCGGAGCGAGCGGATGCGGAAGCGCGGCCCCTCGTTGATCGTGATCGTGACCTCGATGCCCGTGCGGTCGGGCGTGAGCATCACCCTCGGCGTCGCGACCTGCGCCGCGAGGAAGCCACGATCGTAGTAGAGCGCGTTGATCACGAGGACGTCGCGCTCGAACGCGTCCTGGCGGAACGGACCGCCGGTGCCGAAGGCGAAGAAGCCCCCCTGCCCCGTGATCATGACCTCCCGGAGCTCCTCGTCCGAGATGTTCTGGTTGCCGATGAACGTGATGCGCCGGACGGTGACCGGCGAGTGCTCCTTGATCGTGAACTTGACGGTGACCTGGTTCTCCCGCTCCGGCTTGACCTCGTAGCTGACCTCGGCGAGGAAGAAGCCCTCCTCGGCGTACTTGTCGCGGAGCTTCTGCACGCCGCGCCGGATCGCCGCGTAGCTCAGGATCGTGCCGGTCTTGAGCTCGACCGAGAGCGCCTCGGTGAGGTCCTCGCTGTCGATCTCCTTGTTGCCGGAGAACTCGATGGCCTTGATGTTCGGGCGCTCGCGGACCAGCACCCTCAGGCTCACGCCGTCGTCGCGGCGCGTGAGGTCGACCTCGACGTCGTCGAACAGGCCGGAGTCCCAGAGCTCGCGCACGTCGCGCGCCAGCCCCTCGGGGGTGAACGGCCTGCCGACCCGGGTCTGCCCGAGGTAGACGAGCACGTCCTCGGTCGACACCCGACGGTTGCCGGCGATGGCGACCTGAACGACCGGCTGCCCCCGAGCGAGCTCGGCCTCCGTGGGCGCCAGATGGATCGTCGGCTCGACGGCGTCGGGGGCGACCTGCGCAGGTGTACCGGCGCCAGGCTGGGCTCCCACGGTCGCGTCGGCCGGCGCGGGCGGCTGCGCAGCGCTGGCCGGGGCGGCAGGCGCGGCGCCGCCCCGGGGTGGCTGCGCGCCCGGAGCACCTCCGGGCACCTGAGCTGCCGCGAGCCGGGGCCGTATCGCCGCTACTGCAACGAACACCAGGAAGAGGCCGAGCCAGACGAGCCGCAGCCAGCGGCCGAGAAGGCGAAGCATGGGTCGGGTGCCTGTCGCGTACAAGGCGCCACCCCGTAGCCCAGCGCGCCGTGAGTCTCAAGGGCGGACGCCGAAATCAAGGTGCCGCCGTCAGGTAGCGCTGCGCTGGCCTGTGTTCGGGTCGATCTCGCGGCCATCTGACGCTATGCCAGGGTCCGAACGAGCGCAGGCGAGCACGCGCTGCCAGAAATTCCCGCGAGGCAGCCTTGACCGAGCGCGAACCCCTGGGTAATTGCCGAGGCTCGCCAGCGTTCACCTGAACATCGGAGCACCTGTTCGTCCGGTGCCCGCGCACTCCCTGGAGCATCGCGTGTCTCGAACCCCCTCCCTTCCGTCCGACGGTGACGCGTCCCGCAAGGGCCGCCGTGGCGGCCGGCCCGGTGACAGCGAGCCGCCGCCGCCCCCGGCGCCCGACACCTCGCTCGCCGACGAGGCGCAGCGCCGGTACCTGAACTATGCGCTCAGCGTCATCACGTCGCGCGCGCTGCCCGACGTCCGCGACGGGTTGAAGCCGGTGCAGCGCCGCATCCTCTACGCGATGCTGCACGACCTGCACCTCGGGCCGGACGCGAAGTACCGGAAGAGCGCCGCGGTCGTCGGTGACGTGATGGGCAAGTACCACCCGCACGGCGACGTCGCGATTTACGACGCGATGGTCCGGCTCGCGCAGGACTTCGTGATGCGGGCGCCGCTCATCGCGGGCCACGGGAACTTCGGCTCCGTGGACGGCGATGCGCCCGCCGCGATGCGTTACACCGAGGCGAAGCTCCGGCCCCTGGCGCTGGAGCTGCTCAGCGAGCTCGGCCAGCGCACCGTGGACTTTCGTCCCAACTACGACGGGACCCGCTTCGAGCCGATCGTCCTTCCGTCGCGCTTCCCCAACCTCCTCGTGAACGGCTCGCAGGGGATCGCGGTCGGGATGGCGACGAGCATCCCGCCGCACAACCTGGGCGAGGTGATCGACGCGTGCGTCGCGCTGATCGAGAACCGCGAGCTCACCACGCACCGGCTGCTGTCGTACGTGAAGGGGCCGGATTTCCCCACCGGAGGCCAGCTGCACGCGACGAAGAAGGAGCTCGAGGCCGTCTACACGGCAGGCCAGGGCTCGCTGAAGCTCCGCGGCGAGTGGCAGCAGGAAGAGGGCGACGGCAAGCGCGGCGCCGCTCCGCAGATCGTGATCACCTCGATCCCGTACGGCATCGAGCGGAAGGCGATCGTCGAGAAGATCGCCGAGGTGATCCTCTCCAAGAAGCTGCCGACGCTCGTGGACGTGCGCGACGAGTCGACCGGCGAGGTGCGCATCGTGATGGAGCTCAAGCGCGGCGCCGACGCGCAGCTCGTGATGGCGTACCTCTACAAACAGACGCCGCTCGCGATCAACGTGCAGGTGAACCTCACCTGCCTCGTGCCCACCGACAACGCCGAGATCGCCGCACCGCGGCGGCTCGGTCTGCACGAGATCCTGACGAAGTTCCTCGACTTCCGCTACGCGACGGTGACGCGGCGGCTCGAGTTCGAGCTCGGCGAGCTGAGGCGGCGGATCACGATCCTCGAGGGGTTCGAGAAGATCTTCGACGCGCTCGACGAGGTGATCAGGATCATCCGCAAGAGCGAGGGCAAGGCCGACGCGGCCGAGAAGCTGATGAAGCGCTTCACCCTCAACGAGGAGCAGACGGACGCGATCCTCGAGCTCAAGCTCTACAGGCTGGCGCGGCTCGAGATCCTGCTCGTGCAGAAGGATCTCGGCGAGAAGCGCGCCGAGGCCAAGCGGATCGAAGGGCTGCTCCGGAGCGACGCGAAGCGCTGGGGGATCGTCCGCGACGAGCTCGTCGAGATCAAGGGATCCTACGGCGAGAAGCGCCGCACGAAGGTGGTCGGCTCGATCGACGAGCCCGAGTACCAGGCGGAGGACTTCATCGTGGCCGAGGACGCGAACGTGATCCTCTCGGCGCAGGGCTGGGTGAAGCGGGTCCGCGAGGTGAAGGATCTCGCCTCGACGCGCATCCGCGAGGGAGACAGCGTCCTCGCGGCCGTCGCCGGCTCGACGCGGTCGACTGTCGCGTTCTTCTCGAACCTCGGCGCGTGCTACGTGTGCCGCATCCACGACGTGCCGCAGTCGACGGGCTACGGCGATCCCGTGCAGAAGCTGTTCAAGCTGGCCGACGGCGAGCGGCTGATCGCGCTGATGTCCTTCGATCCGAGGGCGCTCGACGTCCCGGCGCAGACCCCGGACTCCGCCGAGCCGGAGCCGCCCTTCGCGCTGGCGATCACCCGAGGAGGCCTCGGCTTCAGGTTCTCGCTGCGGCCGCACCGCGATCCATCGACGCGCTCCGGGCGCCGCTTCGCCAAGCTGAACGAGGGCGACGAGGTGCTCTTCGTCCACGCGGTGGACGGCGCCGACCGGGTGCTCTGCGCCTCGAGCGACGCCTGGGCGCTCAGCGTGGCCGTGGAGGAGCTCGCGCTGCTCTCCGGCCCGGGCAAGGGCTCCGTCGTGATGCGGGTCGCCGACGGGGAGCGCCTGGTCGGCGCCGCGCTCGCCCTCAGGCCGAGCGACGTGATCACGGTCGAGACAGAGAAGGGCAAGACGCTCGAGATCGCCGCGAGCAAGATCGCCGGCCACCGCGGCACCCAGGGCGAGCCGATCGCACGACGCGACCGCTTCGCCCGCGTGGTGCCGCCGGCCGTCGTCGTACCGACGCTGGAGGTGAGCTGAACATGGCCGCCACGAATCCCCCCGTCCGCGCTGCTTCCGGCGGACGTTACACGGCCGCTGACATCGAGGTGCTCGAGGGGCTGGAGCCCGTCCGCAAGCGCCCCGCCATGTACATCGGCGGCACCGACGCCAGGGGCTACCACCACCTGCTCTGGGAGCTCGTCGACAACGCCGTCGACGAGGCCATCAACGGGCACGCGAAGCGGATCGAGGTGACGCTCGACGCCGATCTCCAGGGCGCCACCGTGACCGACGACGGGCGCGGCATCCCGGTGGACGTCCATCCCAGATACAAGCGCCCCGCGCTCGAGCTCATCTTCTGCACGCTGCACGCAGGCGGGAAGTTCGCGAGCGACAACTACAAGGTCTCGGGCGGGCTCCACGGCGTCGGCTCGAGCGTCGTCAACGCGCTCTCCGAGCTCGTCGAGGTCCGGGTGCTGCGCGACGGGTCCGAGCACCAGCAGACGTTCTCGCGCGGCGCGCCGACCAGCAAGCTCAAGAAGGGCGCGCCCACCCGCAAGCACGGCACGACCATCCATTTCAGGCCCGATCCGGAGATCTTCGGACAGGGCCGGCGCTTCGATCCCGAGACCATCCGCGAGCGCCTGGAGGCCAAGGCGTACCTCCACGGAGGGCTCGAGATCGCGTTCCGCGATCTCTCGTCCGGAGAGTCGATCGAGCTCCTCCACCCGAACGGCATCGCGGACTTCTTGCCGAAGCTGGTCGCCCAGCGCGGCAAGCCGGTGACGCACCCGTCCATCTTCTACGTCGCGCGCGAGGGCGAGATCCGCCTGGAGGCCGCGCTCCAGTGGACCGAGTCGACCGACGAGTACGTGAAGTCGTACGTCAACGGCATCCCGACGCACGCGGGCGGCGCGCACGAGTCCGGCTTCAGCGGCGCGATCGTGAAGGCGGTCCGCGCGTTCATGGACGCGAAGAAGGTCCAGCCGAAGGGGGTCACGCTGACGGCCGACGACATCCGCGAGGGGATCGTGGGTGTCCTGTCCATCTACATCCAGGATCCGCAGTTCCAGGGACAGACGAAGGATCGACTCAACAACGCGGAGGCTGGGCCGGCGGTCGAGGGCATGGTCCGGCCGGCGCTCGAGCAGTGGATGCTCCACAACGGCACGGCCGGCGAGTCGATCGTGGCCCGCGCGATCCTGGCGGCGCGCGCCAGGGAGGCGCGGCGCGAGGCGACCCAGCAGGTCCTGCGCAAGACGCCGGTGTCGCACCGGCTCAACCTGCCGGGGAAGCTCGCCGATTGCGCCTCGACCGATCCGAGCGAGAGCGAGCTCTTCATCGTCGAGGGCGACAGCGCAGGCGGCTCGGCCAAGCAGGGCCGGGACCGCCGGACCCAGGCGATCCTCCCGCTCCGCGGCAAGGTGCTCAACGCGGAGCAGGCCTCGACCTCGAAGGTGCTCGGCAACAAGGAGCTCCAGGACATCGTGAGCGCGCTGGGCTGCGGCTTTGGAAAGGACTTCGACGCCTCCAAGTTGCGCTACGGCAGGATTTTTCTGCTCATGGACGCCGACAGCGACGGCCAGCACATCGCGACGCTGCTGCTGACGTTCTTCTACCGGCACCTGCCCGGCCTGCTCCGCGGCGGGCACGTGTTCCTCGCCCAGCCGCCCCTCTACAGGATCGACGTCGGCAAGGAGACGCACTGGGCGCTCGACGACGCGGAGCGCGACCGGATCCTCGCGAAGCTCCCCAAGACGGCCAAGGCGGATATCTCGCGGTTCAAGGGGCTCGGCGAGATGCCCGCGGAGGACCTCAAGGCGACCACGCTCGACATCCGACGCCGGCGCGCGCTGCGCATCGTGATCGAGGGAGAGATCGAGACCGATCGCATCCTGAACGAGCTGATGGGCAAGGACGCCCAGGCGCGCTTCCGCTTCATCATGGAGCGCGCGCCGAACGCCGAGATCGACGTCTGACATCGATCCCTCGCGCGAGAGGTCGCGGCGACTCCGCGCCTCGCGCGGACGTCGTTGGATGCGGCGCCGCGCTCCAGCATTCATCTGCCCTGACCGCCATGAGCTCGCCGCGAGGATGTCGCGATGCAGGCGACCGCCATGGCGTGCACATCGCGAAGACACAATGTGCCAACCGCGGGTGATCTCTGGCGCCTGTGCCACGTGAACGGCAGGCCACACCCCGTCGGACATCGCGAGCAGGCTGCCGGGCAATCGCGATATTTTGTGCTGCTGAATGCCGATCTACGGGAGCCGAGAGCGATGCGTCAGCTTGCGGCCTGCTGGTTGCAATACGTCGCGCCGGTGGCCGCGATGACCGCGAGGCACCGCCCTTTCACCGCTGGAGAGGTACTCGTGACGACTGCGCTTCCCATCTCGACTCCGATCGCACCCTCCTCGTCCCACAGCATGCCGGCCGCATGTTCCCTGTCGGTTCCGAGCGGCGCGCCAACCGCACGGCCGGCGTCGCTCCCCACGCCTGGCGTCGCTGCGCCGAGCCACAGCGCGCAGCCGCCGCGCGAGCCCGCTGCAGCGACCGGCGCCTCCCGATCCGCGCCACCATCGCCCTCGGCAGTCCCGCTGCCGCGCAGTACCTCGGAGCGGATCCTGCTCGGCCGCGACCGCATCCGCAGCGCCGCGGAAGCAGGCCAGAGGATCCGTTCCTACGAGGTCGCGCTGGACCTCGATCTGTCCGAGTTTCACTTCGCGCGACTCTTCCGCGCCGCCTTCGGGGCATCGCCCCACGTCTATTACGATGAGGTGCGTGCGGAGCGCGCGCGAGCGCTCCTGCATGGGGGGCTAAGCGAGGGAGAGGTCGCCCGCCGCATCGGCTTCCGCAGGCCTGCAGAGCTGCGCGCCCTCCTGTCCAAGCGCGGCAGCACGCCGCCCTCGGCCGGAGAGACGGAGCCGAGCGACGCTTCTGCCGAGTGAGCTGACGGCGGAGATCAAGCCTGCGGAGCGCCGGCACCGCCACCTCCGGTGCGAGGACAAAGTGCTTACCCCCATGACACGACGATCAGAGCCTCCTGTGCGTGAGCGAGGGTAGGTTCGCCCTGACCCGATCGAGGTAGGAGGGGTCGAGCGTCGCCATCGCGATCCCCTCCCCTTCCGAGGCCTGAGCGATCACCTCACCCCACGGATCGATGACGCACGATTTCCCGAACGTCGCCCGCCCGCCAGGATGCTTGCCCCACTGTGCCGCGGCCACGACGTACGCCTGGGCCTCGATGGCCCGCGCGCGGAGCAGGACCAGCCAGTGGTCCTTGCCGGTGAGCAGGGTGAACGCCGCAGGGACGACGATCGCCTCTGCGCCCGCGGACGAGAGCGCGCGGTAGAGCTCCGGGAACCGGACGTCGTAGCAGATCGACAGCCCGAGCTTCACGCCGTCGATCTCGGTGACGACGGGGCGATCCCCGGCGGTCGTCGACGCCGACTCGCGGTACTTCGTCCCGTCGGCGATCTCGACGTCGAAGAGGTGAATCTTCCGGTAGCGCGCGGTGAGCCGGCCGTCGGCCCCGAAGACCGCGCAGGTGTTGTACGGCCGCGCCGGATCGTGCGCGCGTTCGGGGAAGCCGCCGGCCACGATCGTCACCCGGGCGGAGCGCGCCGCGTCGGCGAGACGACGCGCGATCGGACCGCCGCCAGCGTCGAGGTCCTCCGCGATGTTGCGCTTCCCCTCCTCGTTGCCCATGTACGCGAAGTTCTCGGGCAGCACGACCGTCGTCGCCCCACGGCGCGCCGCTTCCACGACGAGCACCTCGACCCGCGCCAGGTTCTCGCTCACGTTCTCCTGGCTGGAGAGCTGAAGGGCCGCCCAGATCACCGGTTTTTCCATGCGGCAAGCCTACCGCACGGGGACCGTGCGTGGACCACGCGCCGACGGGAGCGCAGGGCTCGTCAGGTTCCTCGATCTCCGGACGCTCCCGCAGCGCCACTGGCACCAGCGGCGCCTGCCCCGCCGGCACCCGCTGCCCCGCCGGCGCCAGCGCCACCTGCCCCGCCGGCGCCCGCTGCCCCGCCGGCACCCGCTGCCCCGCCGGCGCCAGCGCCACCTGCCCCGCCGGCGCCCGCGGCTCCACCGCTGCCGTCCACGTCGGCGTGCGCGGCGCACTCGAGCGGCGCGCCGGAGTAGGTGCACCTGGCGCTGCACGCGGCGCACACACAGGCGAGCACCCGCTGGAACATCCGGTGAGCGGCGCCCGCATCGTCCGGGAACACACACGCCGTCTGGCAGGCCTTTTTATGGCCGCACCCCTTGAGGCACAGGCTGATCGGCCTGCACCCAGGCTCCCCGTCGCACGCCGCGAGCTCCGCCTCGCAGCGCCCACCGCGGGACGCATGCTCGTTGAAGCAATCGCCGCAGCGCCCGGCTTCGCCGCCATAGGCCGCGAGGCACTCGCAGACGTTCGCCGGCCCCTCGTCGGCGCCCGCATCGGGCGGCGCTCCCCCGGAGGCGCCCGCGCTGGTGGAGCTGCCCGCCTGAGGGCGCGGCGACGGGAGCCGCTCCTCGGTGCAGCTCGGGAGCGACGCGAGCGCAAGCGCCGCCCCCGAGGCCATCACGCCGCAGAGGACAGCCCAGCCGTACAACCCGACAGGAGCGCGCATCGCCCTCCGCACGATCGCCATGGTGGGGACGAGCGTAGCCTGCCTCTCTCCCGCGACCGAGCCTGAGCCGCACAACTCACGGACGTCCGCAGGATCCGCCGAGGCCGCACGGAACCCTCTCCCGGCGGCGCCCGATCGCTCCTATGCTTTCCCCGCACATCACAAAAATTCTCATGGAAATCGCTCCCCTGTCGCTTTTGCCGCGCTCCGTGCTCGCCCTCGCCAAGGAGGTCGCGCGCGCGCTGCTCCGGCGACCTGTCGTCGGGATCGCCGCCGCCGCTCAGACCGCCGACGGCCGGTGGCTGCTCGTTCGCCGCAGCGACACCGGAACCTGGGCGCTCCCGGGAGGCACCCTGGAATGGGGAGAGACGCTCCGCGACAGCATCGTGCGGGAGCTCGCCGAGGAGGCCGGCGTCACCGAGGTCGAGCTCGGTCGGGTCGTGGGCGTGTACTCGCGGCCTGATCGCGACATCCGCTTCCACGCCGTGACGGTCGTCGTCACCGCCCGGATCGCCGCCCCGACGCGACCTCCGCAAAACCCGCTCGAGATCCGCGAGGCCAGGCTGTTCCGGGAGGACGAGCTCCCGTCCGAGCTCGCGATGGATATGGGGGATCTCTTCGCCGCCGCGCGGCGCGCCGGCGACACAGAGCTCGAGTGAGCCGAGGCAAGCGATGACGCAGGCACACCACGACGACGCCGGAGCGCGCAACGCGCTGCAGGGCGGGCTCGCGACGGATCCGAAGCACAAGGCGAGGATCGAGGAGCTCGCCGAGCGCATCGAGAAATACAGGGCGAGCTACTACGCAGGGCACCCCGAGATCTCGGACGCGGCGTTCGACGCCCTCGAGGACGAGCTCCGCGCCCTCGATCCGGCGCACCCGGTGCTCGCCCGGGTCGGCTCGGCCTCGCTGATCACCGAGTGGGAGAAGGCGCGGCACGAGATCCCGATGGGCTCGCTCAACAAGGTCGTCTCCGAGGACGAGCTCCTGGCCTGGGTCGCCCGGTGCGACGAGATCCTCGTGAAGGACGGGCACGGCGACGGCGGCACGGGCGCCGCGCCGCCGGCGCCGGGCTCCATCTCGAGCGTCGCGGGGGACCTCTTCGTGGCGGAGAAGCTCGACGGCATCTCCATCGAGGTCATCTACAAGGGCGGCAAGCTCGTCGACGCCATCACGCGCGGCGACGGCGAGTGGGGCGAGCGGATCACCGCGAACGTCGCGCGGATGAAGGGGATCCCCTCGCGGATCCGGGAGAAGGGCCGGCTGTCCGTGCGCGGCGAGATCATCCTTCGGCTCTCGGACATGAAGCGCCACTTCCCCGGCGTCACCAGCCCGCGCAACATGGCCGCGGGCGCGGCCAAGCGGTTCGACGGCCAGGGGGCGGAGCACTGCACCGTGCTCTTCTACGATGTCGCCGATCACCTCGAGATCCCGACGTGCCGGGCGCGCTTCGCCTGGCTGCGCGAGCTCGGCTTCGCGACGCCGCAGACCGCGCACGGCAGCGTCGAGGACGTCGTGAAGCTCTACCGGCGCTACTCGAGCGAGCTCCGCGCGAGCCTCGACTACGAGATCGACGGGCTCGTCGTCTACGTGGACTCGCTCCACGTCCAGGGCCTGCTCGGCGACGTCAACCGCCGGCCGCGCGGCGCGGTCGCCTTCAAGTTCGCGTCGCCCGCCAAGGTGACGACGGTCGTGGCGATCCAGTGGGACACCGGGCCGAGCGGCCGCGTCACCCCGGTGGCGATCGTCGAGCCGGTGGAGCTCGCCGGCGCCAACGTCCGGCGCGCTTCCCTGCACAACTCGGCCAACGTGCGGAGCCTCGGCATCGGGGTGGGCGACGAGGTGCTGGTCTCGCGCCGCAACGACGTGATCCCGTACGTCGAGGAGGTCGTCGAGAAGCGCGGCCCCGTCGCCGTTCCTCCGTCGGTCTGCCCGGTGTGCAGCGCGCCGCTCGTCGTCGAGGGCGAGTACCTCCTCTGCCGGAACGCCGCGTGCCGCGCCCTCATCGAGGGGCGCATCCACAACTGGATCGACGCCATCGGCGCGCTGGAGTGGGGCGACAAGCTGATCGAGCAGGTGGTGGCCGCGGGCCTCGTGCGAGAGCCGCTCGACCTCTACAAGCTCACGGTCAAGAGCATCGCCGACCTCGATCGGCGCGGCGAGAAGAGCGCGACGAAGTGCCTGGAGCAGCTGAAGAGCCGCCTCCCGCTCGCGCTGCCGGTGTTCCTCGCGGCGCTCGGCATCGAGGGGTTCGCGATCCAGACCGCGCGGCTGCTCGTGTCGGCGGGGTACACGACGATCGAGAAGCTGCTCGCCGCCGGCGAGGACGAGCTCGCCGACATCCCGGGCCTCGGCGCGATCAAGGCCGCGAGCATCGTTCGAGGGCTGCGCGCCCGCAGCGACGAGATCGGGCGGCTGATCGCCGCCGGCATCGTGCCGGTCGCGCCCGAGGCCGAAGGCCCGCTCGCCGGACTGACGTTCTGCTTCACCGGCGCGGGCGCGCGTCCCCGCGGCGAGCTCACCCACCTCGTCGAGTCGAACGGCGGCCGGGTGCTGAACAGCGTCACGAAGGAGCTCAACTACCTCGTCATCGCCGACGTGGCGTCCACGTCGAGCAAGGCGGTGAAGGCGCGCAAGTACGGTACGAAGCTCATCACCGAGGACGATCTGGACAAGCTCATCGCCGAGCGCCGCGGCGCCTAGGCGGACGCGACCCGCGCGCATGCGGACGCGCCCCTGTGTGGCGCTCGCGCAGTCCGCGAGAGGACGGACGACGCGGTCGCTGCCCAAGGAGGGCGGCGCCTGAAACCACGACACCCCTGTCCGCATCGCCTCCTTGCTCACGGCCGTGAACGGGAGAAGGCGGCGCGGCTGGACGGCGCGCAACGCAGACCGGCGCCGGAGCGCTGCACGCGCGAGAGCTCGCCGCTAGACTCGCGCCATGCTCGACACCATCGCCACGCCGCCCAGCCCGCAGAACGAGCCGGTCCTGTCCTACGCCCCAGGGAGCGCCGAGCGCGCGGCCCTCAAGGCGGAGCTCGACCGCCGGGCGCGGGAGACGATCGAGATCCCGATGGTCATCGACGGCGAGGCGATCCGGACCGGAGCGCTCGACGAGGTCCGCGCGCCGCACCGGCGCGACCTCCTCCTCGCCCGCGCCCACCAGGGCGGCGCCGAGCACGTCGCGCGCGCGATCGAGGCCGCCCGGCGGGCGCACCCGGCCTGGTCGAGGACGCCGTGGACCGAGCGCGCCGCCGTGTTCCTCAAGGCGGCCGAGCTGCTCGCGACCCGCCGCCGCCCCACGCTCAACGCGGCGACGATGCTCGGGCAGAGCAAGACGGCGTACCAGGCCGAGATCGACTCGGCCTGCGAGCTCATCGACTTCTTCCGCTTCAACGTCCACTTCGCCCACCGGATCGCGGCGGAGCAGCCGGCGAGCGCGCCCGGCATCTGGAACCTCGCGGAGCCTCGCCCGCTGGAGGGCTTCGTCTTCGCGGCGACGCCGTTCAACTTCACCGCGATCGCGGGCAACCTGTGCGCGGCCCCGGCGCTGATGGGCAACACCGTGGTCTGGAAGCCGTCCGCGAACGCGCTGTACTCCGCGCACTTCGTGATGGAGCTGCTGGTCGAGGCGGGCCTCCCGCGCGGCGTCATCAACCTCGTCATGGGCCCGCCCGAGCTCGTCTCGAACGCATGCGTCGATCATCCGGACTTCGCCGGCATCCACTTCACCGGCTCGACCGCGGTCTTCCAGTCGATCTGGCGCCGCATCGGGGAGAACATCGGGCGCTACCGCAGCTACCCGCGGATCGTGGGCGAGACCGGCGGGAAGGACTTCGTCTTCGCGCACGCGAGCGCCGACGTCGACGCGCTCGCCGTGGCGCTCGTCCGGGGCGCCTACGAGTTCCAGGGGCAGAAGTGCTCGGCCGCGTCGCGCGCGTACATCCCCCGCTCGCTCTGGCCGGCCCTCAAGGACCGGCTCGTGGGCCACATCCGGGCGATCCGCGTGGGGGACGTCGCCGACTTCCGCAACTTCATGGGCGCGGTGATCGACGAGCGAGCGCACGCCCGGCTCACGGGGCGGATCGCCGCGGCGAAGGCGGACGCGGCGTGCTCGATCGTGTGCGGCGGCGGCGCGCGCGCGCACGACGGGAGCGACGGCTGGTTCGTCGAGCCCACGCTGATCGAGACCACGGATCCGCGCCACCCGCTGATGGCGGAGGAGCTGTTCGGGCCGGTGCTCACGGTCTGGGTCTACCCCGACGGCGAGGAGCACAGGGCGCTCGCGCTCTGCGACGAGACGTCGCCGTATGGCCTGACCGGCGCCGTGTTCGCGCGGGATCGGGCGTTCATCGAGGCGGCGAGCGACGCGCTCCGCTTCGCCGCGGGCAATTTCTACATCAACGACAAGCCGACCGGCGCCGTCGTCGGGCAGCAGCCGTTCGGCGGCGCGCGCGCGTCCGGCACGAACGACAAGGCGGGCAGCCTGTTCAACCTGCTCCGCTGGGTCTCCCCCCGGGTCGTGAAGGAGACGTTCGCTCCGCCGCACGCGGTCGCCTATCCGTTCATGGCGGCCGAGTAGGAAGCGCGCCCCGCGCCGGAGAGGCGGCGGGCCTCGTCGCTCAATCCTCCGGCGAGTAGTCGCAGACGCCACCCGCGAGGTCGGCGCAGGACCGGTCCTCCTCCTCGTAACACTCGGCCGTGCGCTCGATGGCCGTGGCATACGACGCGCGGTCGGACAGCTCGAGGCACAGCGCGACGCACGTGTCCTTTCCAGGGCTGTCGGTCTGGCACTCGGCGTTCTTGGTGCAGACGATGTCGCACGCGTCGATGTCCGACGAGCAGCCAGGGGTGGGAACGAAGAGCAGCAGGGCCAGGACGAGCGCGGGACGGGGCATGGCGAAAGCTCCAGCGGCCATCGGAGCACGCGGCCGAGCCGGCGGCGAGAGGCGAGCTGGGGGCGGCCGCGCGGCGCAAGCTCGCCCCTGCCCCGGATCCCTGCTGCTGGAAGTGCGCGCCACCGGAGGCGAATCGAGCCGGTGAGCCCACCGGCGAACTCGGTGTTCCGCCCGAGTCGTCGAGCGCTCCAACGAGGTTGGATTCTCTTCTCAGGGAGTCATGCCCGGAACCATTGCCATCCGACGCGCCAACCACCGAGCTCTACAGGCCGATCCGACCTCGACCATTCGGCTGTGGAGCAGCACCCGGCCATTACGTATGCTCCAGATCTCCGCCCGACAAAAGCGTGCGTTCCCATGGCGCGCAGGACGAGCAGAAGAGTAGGTGTATATTTCCCACGCCGCTACACCGGGAGTCGCTGTGGGATAGCAAACGTTGGAGGTGCCATGAAGTCGATGCATTTTCTGGGTTTCTTCGTGCTCGGCACGATCGCGGCGACCGCCGCAGGCTGCGGCGGAGACAACGACGGCGACGGCGGCGGCGGCGGCGAGGGAGGAGCCGGGAGCACCACGACGTCCTCCACGACCACCGGCCCCGTCGCCGGCAGCACCTCCTCCACGGGCTCGGGCGAGGTGGACGACGGGAACGACAGCCCCGAAGAAGCGGAGCCGATCCAACCCGAGGACGGCTGGCTCGAGGGGACGCTCGAGCCGCTGGAAGAGGACGCTGACTACTACAGCTTCACCGGAGCCAAGGGGCAGCCGGTGTACATCCTGAGCGACGCGAAGCCTTCGGATGACGAGAGGGATCCGACATACCCAGATACCGTCATCACGCTGCTCGACGCCGACGGGAACCAGCTCGCGCAGAACGACGACCCGGCCCTGGGCTTCACCAATGACAGCGAGCTGCTCACCGTCCTGCCAGCAGACGGCGAGTACGTCATCGTCATCCAGGACTGCAACGCCGCCTTCCCGCAGTTCGCCTTCCCGAACGGCTGCTTCAACCCCGCCGACGTCCTGAGCTTCGACTACGGGGTGGCGCTCCTCCCGCTCGATCCGGCGAAGAGCGATACCGACAGCCTCATCGGTGAGGCCGAGCCCAACAATGACGCCGAGCAGGCCGTGCAGCTGCATTATGAGCTGAACAACGACGAGTCGGGCTACTTCACCACCTTCGCGTTCGGCAATTTCGAGAGCGCGACCGACGTCGATGTGTATTCGTTCACCCCGCCGGAGACCCCCGCGGTCGACAACGTCATCCTCGCCCAGCTCATCGTCGACCAGCCGACAGGGATCGAGGGCAACGGCTCGACGGTGAACGTCAGCGAGATCGCCGTGTTCGCTTCGACCGATCTGACCAACGCGTACGCGAAGGTGGACCCGACGAAGGGCGGCGATATCGCCCTCCCCGTGGAAGCCGGGCAAGAGTACTTCGTCTTCGTCAAGCGCCCTGCGGGAGAGGCAGGAAAGAACGACTTCTACATCCTGCTGCACAACCGCATGGGCTCCGATCCCCTCGAGGCCGAGGAGGAGACCAACGGTGTCGTGGAGACGCCGGAAGGCGGCCTGGTCTCCTTCCCCAACGGGGGGGGCGGCGTCAGCTACGCGATCGAGGGCCAGCTCGCCGACGGAGAGACCGCCGACGTCGACATCTATGCGGTCCCCCTCGACGACGTGGAAGAGGGCTGGACGTTCTCGGTCATCTGCGAAGCGCAGCGCAACGGGTCCGGGGTCCGCGAGCTCAGCGCCGAGGTGCTGAACGGAGACGGCACGTCGATCGACGCCGCCACCTACTCGGCCACGGAGACCGAGGACGAAAACCTGTACGTCGAGCGGGTCGCGATCCCGGAGGCTCCAGCGGACAACCGGCTGCTCGTCAGGGTATCGGCCGGGACGCCCGCCGCCGACGTGACGAGCCGAGGGTACAACTGCCTCTTCGCCTACCTGCCGCCGGAGACCGAGTGAGGGTCTGAAGCACGTCATGGCGTGAGCGCGCGTCCCCCGGGCGCGCGCCGCCGGGTGCTCCAGGGCACGCGGCGCCGGACCGCGCTCGAAGGCCGGCACCGCGCGCGCCGTCGTCGGCACACCGGGCGCGCAGATCGCCGGCGGCTCTCCCCGGGCCTCCCCGCTCCCCGTGGTATAGCCCGACCGACATGAAGGTCGGCACCACACCCGCGCGCTCAGGGCTCCTCTCACTTCTCCTGCTCGTCGCCTGCAACGCTGGCACCCAGACCGGTGGGGTCTCCTCGCCGGCCACGGCCGGCAGCGCCGCGCCGCAGGGGGCGACATCGACGCCGGCGACGACAGCGCCGTCCGAGACGCCGCCGCGCGCCGAGTTCGATCCCGTGGCGCAGGGGCTCACCGTGGAGGGCGTGAAGCAGCTCTGCGACGAGCACCTGCGCGCCGCGGAGGGGCACCTCGACGCGATCAAGGCGCTCCGAGGCGCGCCGCCGGAGCAGCTCACCTACGCCGCGACGCTCGGGCGGTTCGACGACGCCGCGCTCGAGGTGAACAGCGCGGGCGAGTTCCCGTACTTGATGGGGGTCGCGCACCCCGACGCGGCGGTGCGGGAGGCCGCGAGGCTCTGCGAGCCGAAGGTCGACAGGTTCACGACCGCGATGTGGCTGGACGCCGATCTCGCCGCCGTCATCGGGGCGTACGCCGAGAACGGCGACGCGCGCGCGACGTTGAACGGTGAGCGCGCCCGGCTTCTCTCCGACGTCCTGCGCGACTTCCGCCGCAACGGGCTGTCGCTGCCGGTAGACCGACAGCAGCGCCTCCGCGACGTGAACGAGCAGATCACCCGCATCGGGCAGGAGTTCATGTCGAACCTGTCCGCGTCGACCGCATCGATCGAGATCGCGCCCGCCTCCCTCCAGGGGCTGCCCAAGGAGTACGTGGCGAAGCACGCGCCCAAGGCGAACGGCAAGGTCGAGATCACCACCGACTACCCCGACTTCTTCCCGTTCGTCACCTACGCCAAGGACCGCAAGGCTGCGCTCGCTCTCTACGTCCTGTTCACCAACCGCGGCGGCGAGAAGAACGTGAAGCTGATCGATCGCCTCCTCGCGCTCCGCTCCGAAAAGGCGAAGATGCTCGGCTACAAGAGCTGGGCGGACTACGCCATCGAGCCGCGGATGGCCAAGACGAGCGGCGCCGTGCGCGGCTTCCTCGACCAGGTCAGGACCGCGCTGAGAGAGCCCGCCAAGGCCGAGTTCTCCGCGCTGATGAAGGAGCACGTGCGGCTCGGAGGCAAGCCGACCGACAAGCTCCCCCCCTCCGATCGCTACTTCCTCGAGGATCGGGTCCGCGCGTCCACGTACCAGTTCGACTCGCAGGCGCTCTCGGACTACCTCGAGCTCGGCGCGGTGAAGCAGGGGCTCATGGACATCACCGCGAAGATGTACGCCCTCGAGTACAAGGAGGTCCCCGCGAAGGCGTGGCACCCCGACGTGACCGCGTACGAGGTGCGCTCCGAGGGCAAGCTGATCGGCAAGTTCTACCTCGACCTCTACAGCAGGCCCGACAAGTACAAACACGCGGCGATGTTCACCGTGCGGACGGCGAAGCTGCTCGACGACGGATCGTGGCAGACCCCCGTCGCGGCGCTCGAGTGCAACTTCCCGAAGCCGGGGGCGCAGCCGGCGCTGATGTCCCACGAGGACGTGGTGACGTTCTTCCACGAGTTCGGGCACGTGCTGCACCACCTGCTGACGCGCTCGGAGCTGGCCTCCTATTCAGGGACCGCGACGGTGCGCGACTTCGTCGAGGCGCCGAGCCAGATGTTCGAGGAGTGGGCGTGGTCGCGCGAGGTGCTCGATCTGTTCGCGAAGCACCACGCGACCGGCGAGAAGATCCCGGACGCCCTCTTCCAGGCGATGACCCGCGCGCGAAGCTTCGGTCGAGCGCTCGCGACGCAGCGGCAGCTCACCCTCGCGTCGATCGATCTGGAGCTCCACACCCGCGATCCGGGCTTCGACGCGACCGTGGTCGTGGAGCAGGCGCAGCGCGCGAACGAGTCCTTCGCCTTCGTGAAGGGGACGCACCTGCAGTCGAGCTTCGGGCACCTCATCACCTACGACGCGGGCTACTACGGCTACCAGTGGGCGCTGTCGCTCTCGCGCGACGTGCTCACCCGCTTCAAGCAGGAAGGCCTGCTGAACCCCGCCGTCGCGCGCGCGTTCCGCGACGAGGTGCTCGCGAAGGGCGGCGGCGTCGAGGCGGGAGCGCTCGTCACCCGCTTCCTCGGCCGCCCGCCGAGCCACGACGCGTACCTCGCTTACCTCCAGGGCAAGGAGTGAACGGGCCGGCCGCGACGCGGACGCAGCGCTCGGCGGCGGCAAGGCCTGCGCCGGGCGCTCGGCCGCGCGGCGGCGCAGGGTCCGGCCATCCCTGGCCGGACCCCTGACGGGAAAGCTCAGGGCTCGATCGCGACGCCGAGCTCCTCGCGCAGGGCGTGGTAGGCGTCCGAGACCGTGAACGAGAGGAGATCGCCGATCTTCTCCTCGGCCGTCAGCACGCCCGGCGCGTCCCCCCGCGAGAGCGACGACGCCGCCACCGAGAGATCGCCGGTCAGCAGATAGCCGACCCGGGCCGCGCACCGCTCGACCGATCCCACCCAGTGCGCGAGATCGAGCGGCGCGCGGATCTCGTAGAGCTCGAACACCGCGGCCTCCAGGGCGTCACGCTCGCTCTCCGTCAGGTGCTCGTCGAGGAGGGGCACCAGCGCGAGCACCGCGCCCTCGAGGTCGGCGGGGACGAGCTCCGACGGCCGCGCCACCTTCACCGCTGCGGCCAGACAGACGCCGAGCTCCTCGAGCGACGGGAAATGCAGCAGCAGCCGGTGCGGGCCGACGTGGTACGCGACGTGGCTGCCCACCAGGAACGCGAGCTCGGCCGCCGTCCTCCCGCGGAGCGCCTCGCCGCCGACGAGGACGCTCGACTCCTGGACCGCCACCGCGGCGACCGCGATCGGCGCGTCCTTGCGGAGGTAGACCGCCGGCGCGGCGATCCCGAGACACCGGCTCGCCCACGAGAACAGGCGAACCACGCCCGCCGCGTTCCGCTCCGCGTCGGCGCGCGCGGCCGGATCGAGCTGGGGAGCCCGCTTCTCCCGCACGCGCTGGGCGAAGCGCGCGCGGATCGCCGCGCCGGCGACCGACGCGAGGACCTCCTCGAGCGCGCGATCGCGATCGCCCGCGCGCAGGAGGTCCCACGTCGCGACGCTCAGCCCGCGCGCAGGCTGGACGAGGCCCGCCGGGCGGTGCTCCTCGAAGATGAAGCGCTCCCGCGCCTCGGCCGCGCCGAGGTAGACAGCCACGCTCGCCGCGGACCACGCCTGGTCGACCCGCCTCAGCTTCTGGAACGTGTCGAACAGGTCGTGAAACACCTGGACGTTGCCGGGATCGAGCACCGCCGCGGCCTGGAGGTGCGCGGCGGCGCGCTCGAGCCGGCCGGCGGTCCGCGCGAGCGCCGCCGCGCTGAGCCGCCCCGGGACGTCGTCCGGTCGCTCGTCCACCGCGCCCTCGAACGCCTCCAGCGCGGAGCTGGGATCCTCGAGGTGATCGCGGAAGAGCATGCCGAGGCGGCGGCAGAGCTCCCAGGTGACGTCGCTCCGGACGCGCAGGTCGGCGATGCGCTGCGCCCGCTCGAGCATCCGCCGGTACGCGAGCTCGAGCTCGCCCCATTCCTGCCGCGCCGAGAGGAGGATCGCGATGAGGGAGAGCGGATCGAGGAACGTGGGATCTGCGTCCAGCGCGCGATCGAGCAGCTCGATCCCGTCCCGCTCCCGCGTGACCTCGGTCAAGGTCGCGCGGGCCTCGCCCTGCATCGCGGTGCGCGCGAGCTCCAGGAGCGCGACCGCCCGCTCCCTGGGCTCCTCCATCCGCTCGATGAGGCAGCGGCGCGCCTCGATCGACGCCTCGACGTCGCCCGCGGCCTGGTAGAGCCGGCCCAGGCCGCGCAAGACCGCGGGGTCGTCGGGGCGGAGCTCTCGCGCCCGCTCGAGGAGCTCCAGCGCGCGCGCCGGCTCCCCGGCGATGCTCTCCCAGCGCTCTGCGAACTGGACGAGGAGCCCGAAGCGATCGCCGTCCCCCTCGACGCGCGTGAGCAGCCGCTCCTCCGCGATGCGCAGCCGGACGAAATCGCGCCCGGCGAGGTGGAGCTCGACGAGGGCCTCGAGCGCGGGCCGGTGCTCCGGCGCGAGCGCGAGCGCCTTGTCGAAGCTCTCGATCGCCTCGCGGTGCCGCTCCTGGCGCCACCTGGTCTGGGCGATGCGCAGATGCACCTCCGCGCGGGCGTCCCGGTGCGCGACGCCGACGAGCGCGAGCGCCTTCTTGTACGCGGTGAGCGCGCCCTCCAGGTCCGCGGCGGCGGCGAGCATGTCGCCAGCCGCGAGGTACTGCCCGACCGGGTCGTCCGGCGCCGGCGCCGGCGTGGTGGCGGCGTCCCGCTCGTCCGCGACGACCAGCTGCGCTGCCTCGGGCCTCTCCGCCGGGGGCGCGCCCGGGGCGCCGCCGCGCGGGACGAGCACCGAGAAGGAGCCCTGCCCGCCCGTCCGCGCGAAGCACGGGATGGCGCTGGCGAGCTCGGCGTTCTCCTCCACGCGGCGGAAGATCGCCTCCGCGGTGAGGCCGCGCTCCGGCTCGGCCTCGTCGAGGTGCTCGACGAAGGCGCGGGTGAGCACCGACGGCAGATCCGCGTCGAGCGAGCCGATCGGGTGGGCCGCGACGAGGAGCTCGACCCCCGTCACGGAGGACGCCACCGCCTGCTCCGCGGCGGCGACGACGGCGCGCGAGGTCGCCCCGGGGCCGTGATGGCACTCGAGGACGAAGAGCACCTCGCCGCGCGCGCGATCGCGGAACACCGCGGCGATGTCGCCCAGCGCGTCGCCCAGGCCGGGGTTCTCGGGGTCGAGGCAGAGGAAGAGCTCCCCGTCCGGCGACAGCGCGACCGCGCTGGAGGCGTAGAAGAGGAACAGGGTGGACGCATCGTCGCGCGCGGCGTCCTCCGCGTCGACCAGGGTCCTCCGCGTCGCGACGACCTCGTCGAACAGCGCGTCGAGCTGCTCCGCGAGATCCCGGGCGGGATCGACGTCGATCACCCGGAAGCCCGCGTCGTCCAGCGAGAGGCGGGCCCGGATGAGATCTCCGTCGAGCGAGCCGGGCGCCGGCCGCTGATCGCGGTGCAAGCTGGGCGTGGCGACGATGGCCAAGCGCATCAGGGCGCCCTCTTCTCGTTGCGTACGCGCATGCAGGCGAGCAATCTACCCAGGGCCGCGCCCGAAGCGAAGCGGGTTGCCACGCTGCGCCGCACCACGCCGCAACGTGAGGTCCCCCGCACGAGAGATCGGCCGCCAGAGAACAGGCATGAGCGAAGGTAGGCGTCGTTGGTGGACGGAAGCACCCCGCAGCGCACGAGCAGCTCGCGCCGCGTCAGCCGCGTCAATTGCGCTCGCGGCCGCCCTCTCGTCCGGCTGCGGGAGCGTGTGCGACGAGGCGACGGAGCACACCGAGGAGTGCGGCTTCCACGGCAGCGGCATCTCCGCCGAGGCGTCGTGCGACGGCCGCGTCCGGTGCGCGTCGGCGTGCGCGGCGGAGGCCCCCTGCGGCGCGTTCGATGGCACCGACGCGGCCGCGCTCGATCGATACCAGCGCTGCCTCGACGCTTGCTGAGCCCGCCGCGGCGCTCAGCGGGCGGCCCGGACGAGCGCGGCGCCGTCCGGCGGCCGGTCGTCGTCCGGGCCGAGGCACAGCAGCGAGAGCTCCTTCCAGGGAGCGAGCCCCTCGCCACCGAGCGGCTCGAGGTGGACGAGGACGTCCTCGAGCACGCGGCCAAAGCCGTAAATGTCATCGCGCGGGTCGCTCGCCCGCCCTGCGAGCCGCTCCGGTGAGACGTACCCTGGGCTGCCGCCGGCGGACGGCGCGCCCCGCGGCCTGGCCAGCCCGAAGTCGGTGAGCACGGGCTCGCCGAGGTTGCGCAGGAGCACGTTGGCCGGCTTCACGTCCGCGTGGACGTAGCCGCGGTCATGGATTCGGGCGAGCGCGCGCGCGAGCGGACGCGCCCACCGCGCGATCGGCGCGAGCGCCGCCGCGTCGCCGGCGCGGAGCACGTCTCTCACCGACCCCCGGGCGATCCACTCGAGCGCGATCCACCCCTCCTCGGGGTCCGCGTCGAAGACCCGCACGACGCCGGGGCCCGCGAGCGCCACGGCGAGCCGCACCTCGCGGGTGAGGTGCGCCCGGTCGCCGCCCCGCCCGTGGTAGACCTTGAACCCGATGCGCCGGCCGAGCACCTCGTCCTCGGCCTCGTAAACCGCGCCGGCGCCGCCGCGCGCCACCTCCCGGAGCAGGCGGAACGGGCTCTTGCCCGCCGAGGACGCGACCACGGTCGCGTCCTCCAGACGGGCGGCCGCGGCGGGCCGATCCGCGCCGAGCGCCGCCCGCCAGCGCTGGTGGCGCTCGCGCGCGCCTGGCGCGCCGATCTCCCGGACGAGCACGCGCTCGATCGCGCCGACCGCGCGCGGGAGCTGCCCCAGCGAGGCGTAGAGATCGGCCGCGAGGACGAGGCCATCGGTCGAGGACACCGGCTGGGCGCGCGACGCGCCCCCGCGCTCGCGCGACGCGGCGCCCTCCAGCACGGCGAGCGCGCCGCGCTCGTCGCCCCGGGCCGCGAGCAGATCCGCGCAGGCCACGCGGATCGGATCGGGCAGCACCCGCTCCTCCATCGCCGCGACGAGGTGCGCCACCGCCTCGGCCTCCCGGAGCGTCCCGCGCGCCCGCCGGAGCACGGCGATGACCTCGTCCGTCGAGGGCCCCTCCCGCGTGCCGGAGCTCCGCAGGCGCGCGATGTCGTCGCCTCCGCCTTCACGCGACGCGCGCGCGTGCGCCTGGGGCCGCTCCGCCCGCGCAGGACGCGCGCTGCCCCCGACGTCCGCCCCGCCCGGCCCGGCGCCGCCGCGCGCGTCCGCCGGCGCGCCGCCGTCCGCCGCGGCGCCGCCGAGGCGCTCCTTGAGCCGCCGCCACAGGCTCACGCCGGGCCGCCCTCGGCGCCGCCGCGCCGGATCGACGGAGCCTCGCCCGCGGAGGGTAGCCGGAAGACCGCCGTCCCCCCGCGCGCCGAGGCGATCGCGTCGCCCACGCAGAGCTCGACCGACGGCGCGAGCTGGTAGTCGCCGAGGAACGGCGGCGGCGCCCCCGGCGGCGTCTTCAGCGCGACGAACGCCGAGGCCCCCGCCCGATCGACGCGGATCCGCCAGGGACCGACCGGCAGATCGCCGAGCGGCGCCGTGAAGCGATCGCCCGCGATCTCCACCACGCACCCCTCCCCGGCCGCCGGCGTGATCGCGCACGGCACCTCCCCGCCGAGCAGGAGCTGCACGCCGCGGCCGACGGGCAGCGGCCCCGTGAGCCGCGCGCCCGCCAGCGTCGTGCCGTTGCGCGTCCCGAGGTCCTCGACCTCGACGCCGGACGGGCCGCGCCGGATCCGCACGTGCGTCCTGCTGACGGCGCGGGACGCGACGACGATGGTCGCCTCGCCGCGACCGATCGTGACCTCGTCGCCGAGCGCGCACCGCAGGAGGGCGCCGCCGAGCTCGAGCGACAGGATCGGCCCCGAGAGGAGCCGCGCGCGGATCGCGCGCAGGGCGTCGGCCACCGGCTCGCCGCCGCGGTTCCCCGCGATCCAGGCCTCGGCCACCGCGATCGCCTCGCGGCGCTCCGCCATCCGGTCGAGATCCGCGATCGACCGAAGGACCGCGGCGAGCTCTCGCTGGTCTCTCTCGACGGTCATCGCGGAGCGGAGCCGCTCCTCGAGCCGCTCGATCGCGCCCGCGGCGGCCAGCACCCGCGTCTCCGACTCGGTGTCGCCCACCAGGGCGTACGCGTCCGCCGCGCGCTCGAGCTCGCCCGCCTCCTCGAGCTCGCGCGCGACGGCCAGCGCCTCGCTCCGCATCACGCTCGTGCCCCGCGCGCGCACCAGGTCGAACGCGAGCAGCGCCTTGCGCCCGAGCGCCACGCGCTTGAGCTCCGGGCTCTCCGCCATGCGGGACGCCGACGCGCAGAAGGCGATCCGCTTCTCGACGCTCCGCTCGGCGTCCGCCCGGAGGAGGAGGACCCGGGCCGCGTCGTCCGGCATCCCGGCGTCGAGGTACAGCTCGACCGCCCCCGCGAGATCGCCGGCGAGCTCCTTGGCCTCGGCCGCCCTGCGTCGGCTGTCCCCCCGCCTGAGCCCGAACCACTCAAAGAGACTCACGCAGCGCCATCCTCGCCACCATCCGACATCCTACCCTTGATGCGCGCCGGCCCCAACCGCCAGCGTTGACTCCCTCCCTCGTCACCCGCAGGATTTGCGGCCTCGATGTCGACAACGAACCGCCTCGGCGAACTGCTCGTCCGCGAAAAGCTCATCAGCCTCCAGCAGCTCAGGCAAGCCCAAGAGGAGCAGCGCAAGACAGGTCAGAACCTCGGGTACGCGCTCGCCAAGCTCGGGTACATCTCCGACGGAGAGATCACGAGCTTCCTCTCGACGCAGTACCGCGTCCCGGCCGTCGCCCTCGACGAGTACGAGATCGACGCGGAGGTCTCGCGCCTCGTCTCGCGGGACGTCTGCGAGAAGCACAAGATCATCCCCATCTCCAGGTCGGGGACGGCGCTCGTCGTGGCGATGGCCGATCCGACGAACCTCCACGCGATCGACGACATCAAGTTCCTCACGGGCTTCAACGTGGAGCCCGTCGTCGCGTCCGAGACCGGCATCACGGAGGCGATCGAGCGCGCCTACAACGTCGGGCCCTCCTACGACGAGGTGCTGAGCGAGTTCGGGGAGGAGGAGGTCGGCTTCCAGGTCGAGGCCGACGACGTGAACGTCCTCGAGCTGGAGAAGGCCGCCGAGGGCGCGCCCGTGGTCCGGCTCGTCAACGCGATCCTCCTGAACGCCATCAAGAAGGGCGCGAGCGACATCCACGTCGAGCCCTACGAGAAGAAGCTCCGCGTGCGCTACCGCATCGACGGCGTGCTGATGGAGGAGATGCAGCCGCCGATCAAGCTGAAGAACGCGATCTCGAGCCGCCTCAAGATCATGAGCTCGCTCGACATCGCCGAGCGGAGGCTCCCGCAGGACGGCCGCATCAAGCTGAAGATGGGCAGGGGCCGGGAGATGGACTTCCGCGTCTCGGTGCTGCCGACGCTCTGGGGCGAGAAGATCGTCCTCCGCCTCCTCGACAAGTCGAACCTGCAGCTCGACATGGCGAAGCTCGGCTTCGATCCGAAGCCGCTCGCCGACTTCAAGTGGGCGATCGGCCAGCCGTGGGGCATGGTCCTCGTCACCGGCCCGACCGGCTCCGGCAAGACGACGACGCTCTACTCGGCGCTCTCGGAGCTCAACCAGATCGGCTCGAACATCAGCACCGCCGAGGACCCCGTCGAGTACAACCTGCACGGCATCAACCAGGTGCAGATGCACGACGACATCGGGCTGAACTTCGCGATGTCGCTGCGGTCGTTCCTCCGGCAGGACCCGGACATCATCATGGTCGGCGAGATCCGCGACTTCGAGACGGCCGAGATCGCCGTCAAGGCCGCGCTCACCGGCCACCTCGTGCTCTCGACGCTGCACACGAACGACGCGCCGTCGACGATCTCGCGCCTCCTCAACATGGGCGTGGAGCCGTTCCTCATCACCGCCAGCGTGAACCTCGTGCTGGCCCAGCGCCTCGCGCGCAAGATCTGCCCCGACTGCCGCGTCCCGCTGAAGGTCGACGCGAGGGTGCTCCTCGACTTCGGCTTCACCGAGCAGCAGGTGGCGCGCGCGGAGCTCGTCCGCGGCGCGGGCTGCAAGACCTGCAACGGCTCGGGCTACAAGGGCCGCGTCGCGCTCTACGAGGTCATGCGCTTCACCGACGCGCTGAAGGAGATGGTCCTCCAGGGCGCGTCCACGGCCGAGCTCAAGGCCGCCGCGATCAAGGGCGGGATGCTGACCCTCCGGATGAGCGGGATCGAGAAGGTGCTCGCGGGCGTCACCACGACCGAGGAGGTCGGCCGCGTGACGATGGGGGACTGAGCGCATGAGCACCGAGCTCGTCGGACAGCAGGAAGGCCTCCGGTACACGCTCCAGCAGCTCCTCCGCGCGATGGTGGAGAAGGGCGCGAGCGACATGCACATCACGAGCGGCACGCCGCCGCTCCTGCGCATCGACGGCACGGTGGTGCCGCTGAAGCTCCCGCCGCTCATGCCGAGCGACACGAAGCAGCTCTGCTACTCGGTGCTGAGCGAGGAGCAGGTGGCGACGTTCGAGCAGCGCAACGAGCTCGATCTCTCGTTCGGCATGAAGGGGCTCGCCCGCTTCCGCGCCAACATCTACATGCAGCGCGGCGCCGTCGCGGCCGCGTTCCGGCAGATCCCCTTCCGGATCATGAACTTCGACGAGCTGGGCCTGCCGCCGGTGGTGCTCGACATCACCGCCAAGCCCCGCGGCCTCGTGCTCGTGACGGGCCCGACGGGCTCGGGCAAGACGACCACGCTCGCGAGCATCATCGACAAGATCAACTCGGAGCAGCGGCTGCACATCCTCACGATCGAGGATCCGATCGAGTACCTGCACCCGCACAAGCTGTCGCTCGTGAACCAGCGCGAGATCGGCTCCGACACCGCGTCGTTCAAGGACGCCTTGCGGTACGCCCTGCGCCAGGATCCGGACGTCGTGCTCGTCGGTGAGATGCGCGATCTCGAGACCGTCGAGTCGGCGCTGACGATCGCCGAGACCGGCCACCTCGTGTTCGCCACGCTCCACACGAACTCGGCGATCTCGACGATCAACCGCATCATCGACGTCTTCCCGCCGCACCAGCAGTCGCAGGTGCGCCAGCAGCTCTCGTTCACGCTCGTCGCCGTGATGACGCAGCTCCTCCTGCCGCGCGCGAACGGCCCGGGGCGCGTCATGGCGATGGAGGTCATGATCCCGAACGCGGCGATCCGGAACCTCATCCGCGAGGACAAGCTCCACCAGATCTACTCGCAGATGCAGGTGGGCCAGGCCGGCAGCGGCATGCAGACGATGGCCCAGTCGCTCGTGTCCCTCTACCAGCGCCGGATGATCACGCTGGAGGAGGCGTTCGCGGCGGCCGCCGACGGCGAAGAGATCCGGACGATGCTCGAGCCCCGCCAGGCGGCGAGCTCACGGAACAGCGGCCCGAAGCAGCCCTGACCACAACGGCGCCCTGCCCTTCGGTTCACCCTGTACGCTCGACGCGGCTCACGGCGCGGCGCGGCGGGAAGCGGGCGGACGTGCGAGCGCCGCTGGCATCCAGAAAATCGCAGTAAAATCGAGGCCTTGTAGAGGGGCCTCCACACTTTTTTGACATCTACCCAACCGTTCAGTAGGTTCCGCCCGATGCAGGGGCTCACCGAGCGACAACAGCAGGTGCTTCACTATATCCGGCAGTCGATCAGCGAGCGCGGCTACCCGCCGACGCTGCGCGAGATCGGCGCGCATATGGGGATTCGCTCGACGAACGGGGTGAACGATCACCTCCGGGCGCTCGAACGCAAGGGCTACCTCACGCGCGAGGACATGAAGTCGCGCGCGCTCCGCCCGCGCGATCTCGACGGCGCGGGCGCCGGCGGCGGCGCCGATCTTCGCGGCGCGCTCGTGAACGGTGGGAACGACGCCCCTGCGAACGACCAGGAGGACGACCTCGTCGAGATCGCGGTCGTCGGCCGGATCGCTGCGGGCCTGCCGATCCTCGCCGAGGAGCACGTCCTCGATACGGTCCGGATCGAGCGCACGCTCGTGCGCGGCGGGCGCGAGGTGTTCGGCCTGCGCGTCACCGGCGACTCGATGATCGAGGCGGGCATCTTCAGCGGCGACTACATCTTCGTGCGCCGGCAGCTCACCGCGCAGCGCGGCGACATCGTGGTGGCGCTGATCGGCGACGAGGCGACCGTGAAGTACTTCTTCCCCGAGAAGGACTACGTGCGCTTCCAGCCGGCGAACGCGGCGATGGCGCCGATCCTGGTCCGGGCGAGCGACTTCAAGCCCGCGATGCTCCTCGGCGTGGTCGTCGGCGTCTACCGGAAGCTCTGACCTGACCTTTCCCTTGCCCGAGCCGGTTGACGCGCGCCGAGCGGCCTTGATAGCGTCGCGACGGCCGGGCAGACGGTCTTAGGTGCCCGCTCCAGAAAGAACGCGATCGTGACGACGCACGGGCGGCGATTCGGGACTTGGATTTCAGGCGCGGGCATGGTGCTCGCGGCGGCTCTCACGGGCGGCTGCGGCGGTACCCTCTACGCGTTCACCGCGAACTCGGCCTCGAGCAAGCTCGAGACGGCCGAGGCGCTCGGCGCAGAGAAGTACGCGCCGTACGAGTACTACACCGCGCGCGAGCACCTCTGGAAGGCTCGGGAAGAGGCCGCGGCCGCCGACTACGGCGACGCGATCGACTTCGCCGACGTCGCAGAGGAGTACGCGGACAAGGCGATCACCCTAGCGAAACAGGCGCACGAGGGCGCGGGTCGATGAGCATTGGAATGACGCGCCGCAGTTCCCGCCGCGCCCGTCGCGCAGGCGCCGTCGCTGTCGTGGCGATCGCCGGGTCCGCCTTGTCGTGCACGCAGGTGCCGGTCATGCGCGGCGACATCGAGGCGCTGACCACCATCGCGAAGCAGGCGGAGCGCAACGGCGCGCTCCGCTGCGCGCCGCGCGAGCTGGCGATGGCGAAGTCGCACCTGTCGTTCGCCTCGGTCGAGCTCGATCAGGGCTTCTTCGTCCGGGCCAAGGAGCACCTCGACATCGCGAAGGCGAACACGCACGCCGCGTACGACCTCTCGCCGCCGCAGAAGTGCGCCGAGCGCGGGTTCGTCGAGGAGGCGCCGCCGCCCAAGCCCGGAGACTGCGACGGCGACGGGCTGCTCGATCCGGACGACAAGAAGTGCCCGTGCGACGCCGAGACCTGGAACGGCTTCCAGGACGATGACGGCTGCCCGGACGATCCGGACACGGACGGCGACGGCCTGACGGACAGCAAGGACAGCTGCGTGCTCCTGCCCGAGGACAAGGACGGCTACCTCGACGAGGACGGCTGCCCCGAGCTCGACAACGACCTCGACACGATCCTCGACGCGAACGACAAGGACAGCACGGGCAAGAGCTGCGCGAACGACCCGGAGGATCCGGACGGCTACGAGGACGCCGACGGCTGCCCCGAGCCGGACAACGATCAGGACACCGTGGTCGATCTCGAGGACCAGTGCCCGAACGAGCCGGGCGTGGTCGGCGGCGACAAGCCGGGCTGCCCGAAGAAGCCGAGCCTTGTCATCGTCACCGAGAAGGAGATCAAGATCACGCAGCAGATCCACTTCGAGTTCGACAAGGACAAGATCCGGCCCGAGAGCTTCCCGATCCTCGACGCCGTGGTGGAGGTCCTCCAGCAGAACCCGAAGATCAAGATCGAGATCCAGGGGCACACGGACAACAAGGGCGCCGCGGCTTACAACAAGAAGCTGTCGGATCGGCGTGCGGCCTCGGTGAAGAAGTACCTGGTGGCCAAGGGCATCGACGAGGCCCGGCTGACATCGAAGGGGTACGGCATGGAGCAGCCGATCGTGCCGAACACGTCCGACCAGAACCGTGCCCTGAACCGGCGCGTGCAGTTCGTCCGCACGGAGGGCGCGCAGTAGTCCAGCCGTCGCGGGAGCACCGCCTGGCGTATCGGGGTACGGTCGCTCTCGACCGCGCAGTCCAGGGGGCCGGGCCCGGCCCCCTCCCCCTGAAAGCAAGAGCCCCTCCCCAGCACACCCTGGAGGTCTGAACCCGTGTTTTTCCGTCGTTCACGCCGCGCTCGTCTCGCGTCTGCACTGACTTCGCTGTGGGTCCTCGGCGCGCCGGCGGTCGCCGGCGCCGCCGGCGCAAAGGACGCGGAGGCGATGAAGCTGCACAACCAGGCGATGGACGATGACTACCTCTCTGTCGAGTTCGACAAGGCGGAGAAGAAGCTCAAAGACGCCCTGAAGAAGTGCGACAAGAACGCCTGCTCGAAGCCGGTGGTCGGCAAGCTGCACATCGCGCTCGGCACGGTGTACGGAGGCGGCAACAAGCTCCAGCAGGCCAAGGCCGAGTTCGTGCTGGCGCTCCAGGCCGACCCGAAGGCGGCGCTCATCGACGCGCTGACGACGACCGAGCTGGCCCAGGCGTTCAAGGAGGCCCAGAAGGAGGCGCAGGCCGCCGGGAAGGCGCCTCGCGACGGCGGCGGCAAGGCCACGAAGGCCGCGGCGGGCGACATTCCCCACACGCCGGTGGCGGAGCAGGCGGTGAACACGCCGGTGCCCGTCTATGTCGAGATCCCGGAGGAGATCGACGCGTCCAAGGCGACGGTCCGCTACAAGCCGTTCGGCTCGCCCAAGTGGAAGTCGCTCGAGATGAGGCGTATCGAGCGCGGCTTCGGGGTGGAGATCCCCTGCGAGGATGTCACGACGACCGGCGAACTCCGGTATTTCGTCATCCTGAGGGACGAGGCGGGCGATCCGGTGGGCACCGCGGGTTCGATGCAGGCGCCTCACCGGGTGCCGATCAAGAACGAGATCGAGCAGGAGCCGTCGCTGCCGGGCCAGGAGCCGCCGAAGCGGTGCGCCGCGAAGGAGGATTGCCCGCCAGGCCTGCCTGGCTGCCCCGAGGCCGGCGGCACGCGCGGGGACAAGACGTGGGGTTCGGCCTGCGAGGCGACCGAGGAGTGCCAGTCGGGGCTCGCCTGCGTGAACGGGACCTGCGAGCAGGGGAGCGACGAGGGCGGCGGGGCGTCGAAGGGCAAGGGCAAGGGCAAGGGCAACCGCAACGTGGTCGGCGTCTCCGGCCAGCTCGACCTGCTCCTGGTGCGCAGTACGGATTTCGTCTGCTCGGGCAGCGACGCCGCCTACGCCTGCTTCTATCCGGGCGGCGACGGCCGGCAGTTCTACGGCGAGCCCGTGGCTCTGGAGGGAACGAACGGGGTCAAGGGCGGCCTGAGCCTCGCTGGGTGGCGGGTGATGCTGTCGTACGATCGGCAGCTGTTCTCGGACCTGTCGCTGCTCCTCGGCGTGCGGGTCGGATTCGCGTTCGGCGGCTCGCCGTCTTCCAAGAACCGGCCGAACCTGTGGACGGACGAGGCGGGCAATGACCTGCAGAACCCGCATCTCCAGGCGCTCAGCTTCCTGCCTCTGCATGCGGAGCTCCGCGCCACGTATTTCCTCCTGGGGGATCGGATTGTCGAGAAGGGCGGGTTCCGCCCCTATGCCTTCGCCTCGCCGATCGGGCTGGCCCAGGTGAACGCCTCGGTGCCCGTGGATGTGTGCGATCGCCGCACCGAGGATGGGGATCTTCTGCGCACCAGCAGCAGCAACCGGTGTCCGGCGAACACCCGCTACGTCGAGAATCTCGATGCCTACCAGATCACCGGGCGAAACTTCTCGGCGCTGGGCGCCGGTGTGGTCTATGGCATCACCCAGAACTTCGGAGTGTCTGCCGAGATGAAGGTGATGCTGATGTGGCCAACGCTCGGCCTCGTCCTGGCCCCCACCATCAGCCCCGTGTTCGCCTTCTAGCGCCCTCTCCCGCACAGCCGAGCCCCTCCTCCTCCCCGTTCCCGCCGCAGCGCGGGGGGCGCCCGCACAGGAGACGGGCCCAGATCGGCGTTTTCGGCGCGCAGGCGTACTCACGCACGCCGAGCATCGAAAGCGCCGAGATGGGCCCGTATCCGAAGCGGGCGCCTCCCGCGCTAAAGCTCGAAGTGTTCGGTGCCGAGCAGCTGGTAGAGGCCGTAGAGGGACCCGGCGTCGTGGTGCTCGAAGCGAACGCCCGCTCGCGCCGGCCGGCCCGCCGCACCACGGCGGATCCAGGCGATACGACCGCGGAGGCTCAGCGGATCCCACAGGTTCGGGGCGGTGACCTCGAGCGTCACCGACGCCTCGGGATCCAGGAGCTCCGACGCGAGCTGGGCCTCGGACAGCTCGATGCCGGCGCCACCCAGCCCCAGATCGCGGATGCGAACGCCGTGCTCCTCGATCGACTGGCGATCGCGCAGCGTCGCCCCAAGATCGACGCGTCGCCTCGCGTGAACGCGAAAGTGGTCCCGGACAGCCATCCTGGCGCATTCTCCAGTCGACGCGAACATATCACGAGAGACGCGCGCACACGCTCGGTTCGCCATGCCCTGCGGCGCAGGGGCGCGGGCGCGGTGACGCGCGCCGGGCGAACAGCATGCTCGCCCGGTCGCCCATGGCTGCGTTCGGTAAAGCGGCCGTCACGTGTTAGCCTTTGGGCTTCGCGGCGAACCTTGGGTAACATGCGGACCACATCCGCTGGAGCGAGTCGCGAAGTAGACGGGAGTTCTACCCTGATGGCCCAGGACACACGCAAAGATCCGCGAGCAAGAGTGCTGCAGATGACCGTCCGCTACAAGAGCGCCACGGTCGACGAGTTCATCGAGCACCACTCGCATGACGTGAGCCGTGGCGGCATCTTCATCAAGACGCCGTCGCCCTTCCCCGCTGGCACGCTGCTCAAGTTCGAGATCCGTCTGCAGGACGAGCAAGCCGTGATCGCCGGCGTCGGCCGCGTCGTGTGGAAGCGCGAGCCCGCGCAGGGGAGCGACGCGCACCCGGCGGGCATGGGCGTGAAGTTCATCAAGATCGACGAGAAATCCAAGGCCGTGATCACCCGGCTCGTCGACGCGCAAGCGGGCGCCGGGTCGGCGTTCGAGGCCGGCATCACCGACCGCGGGGATCTGGGCGACGACGTGCAGGAGATCACGGCCCCGTCGGCGACCGCGAGCGCGCCGCAGGCCGAGCCCGCGGCCGCCAAGGCAGCGCAGGCGCAGGTGAAGCGGGCATCGACGATGCTGGGGCTCGGCTCGATCGGGGCGAAGGGCGACGCGGGCAAGGGCGAGGCGAAGAAGGCCGACGTCGCGGAGGGCGGCGGCTTCTTCCCGCAGACGAACCCCGAGAAGGAGATGCCGCCGCCCGACGAGCGGACGATGATGAAGCAGGCGGCCGAGCTGCTGAAGCAAGCGCTCGCCGACGCCGGCGGCTCGCTGGACGAGATCGGCCCGTCCAAGGAGCCGCTCATGGCCGCCCCGCCGAAGAAGGCCGAGCCCGCTCCGGCGCCGAAAGAGGAGCACGTCAGGCCGCTGGCCGAGCCGGCGGCGATACCGGTCCCGGCGGTCGCTCAGCTGGCGAACGAGCGGGAGGCGCGGGACGATGCGCCCGCGGCCGAGGCGAGACCAGCGAAGGCGGCCGCAGCCAGGAGGCCGGCCGAGGTCGCGGACCGGGCGCCGGCGGACGATCTGCACGGCAAGCCTGCGCGCCAGGACGTAAAGGCGGCCGACGATCAGGCGAAGGCGAAGCCAGCGGCCGCCAAGCCCAAGGAAGAGAAGGCGGCCACGGCCAAGGGCGCCCCCGCGGCCCAGGCTCCGCTCGCACAGGAAGAGGAGAGCAGCGGCACCGGGCGGCTGCTCACGATCCTGCTGGTCGCGGCGGCGCTCTGCGGCGCGCTCTGGCTCGTCTTCGGGCAGAGCGACAAGCCCGCCGCGACCCCGCCGGCCGCGCCGGAGCAGCCCGCGGCGAAGCCTGCAGCTCCGGCGGAGAAGCCTGCGGCTCCCGCGGAGAAGCCTCAGCCGACGGAGGTCGTCCCCGCAGCGACGGACAAGGCTGCGCCCGCCGCGACGGCGGCGCCCACGACGACCGCCGAAGCGCCGGCGGCGCCGGCGGCGAGCGCCACCGCGCCCCTCGGGGCGACGGCGGAGCCTGCGGCCCCGGCGACGGCCGAGCCTGCGGCCCCGGCGACGGCCGAGCCCGCGGCGCCCAAGGCGACGGCGGAGCCTGCTGCGACCCCCCCGGCGCCAGAGCCCGTGGCGCCCAAGGCGACGGCGGCGCCCGCGGCGCCCAAGCCGGCGGCGCCCAGGCCCAGGCCGGCCGCGCCGAAGCCGCCGAAGAACGACGATCCCTACGGTTGATGACCAGGCCGCGGGTCCTCCGCGGGAGAGGCAGCTGCGATGAGCGGCTCGGTGAGTCACGTCGGTGAATCAGGGCTGGGCCGCTCGAAGGCGGCCGCCACGCTGGCCGCGCTGGGCCTGCTGGCAGCGACCGGGCTCGTCTGCGGCGCGGTCGCGCTGCGCGATCCGACGGCCGTGGCGGCGCTCGAGGGGGGCGCCAGCGCCTCGCCGAGCCCTTCGCCGGCCGTCGCGCCCAGCAGCAGCGGCCGCGAGAGCAGCAGCGCGCCGGCCCCCGAGCCGGCGCCGGCGCTCGCGCCCGCGGAGCCCGAGGCCCCGGCGAAGGCGCCGCCTGCCCGCGCTCAGCCCGCGGAGCTCGAGAGCGCCCAGGCCGCGGGGAGCGCAGCGCTCGGCTCGCTCGCGCAGCGGTATCCGGAAGACCCTGCGGTCCTCCGGGCGCTCGCGGTCGCGCAGGGGCGCGAGAAGGCGATGGCGGCCGCGCTGCTCACGGCGCAGCGGCTGTTCGAGGTCGCTCCCGAGGAGGCCGGGAACGACGAGCTCAAGCAGATCATCCTGAGGGCAGCGAACGGCATCCCGGACCTCGCCCTCACGGCGTTCGATCTGATGGCCAAGCACATGGGGAGCCGCGGTCCCGACCTGCTCTACGAGGTGGTGACCGCGCCGAAGTTCGGCGATTGGCCCAGGGACCACGCGAGCACACGGCTGATGGAGAGCAGCGTGCGGCAGCTCGCGTCGCCGGCGCTGCTCGTCGCCGACGATCTGCGCCGCCTCACGGAATGCCCCACCAAGGCGATGCTCGCCAGGGCGCGCGAGGAGGGCGATGTCCGCGCGCTCCATTACATCAAGGCGCTGAGCACCCCCCAGCCATGCCGGGGCCATCGGACGCGCAAGTGCCTCAGGTGCGGCCCCCTCCAGAAGGAGCTTCGCGCGACGGCCAGCGTCATCGCGAAGCGCAAGAACGACAAGGCGGCGGCAGCGCCGCCCGCCGCGAGCGCTGCTCGCTGACCGCCTTCGTCTCGCCGGCCCCGGAGCGGCCTGTTCCCTTGCATCGCCGCTGTCGCGCCTCGACGTGACGGCGGCGACCGGCCTTCCGCCCTGCCATGCCATGCCCGCAGCGCTGCCGGCACGCATCGGGATCTCAGCACGGCCGCGTGGGCGGCTCGATGCTCCGAAGCAGCCGCTCGCGATCCGCTGGGAGCGGCACGGCCACGCAGACAGCTCGACGCGTGGAACCAGCTCACCAGGGGAGCGAATCGGGGTGGGCGCAGCAGGACTTGAACCTGCGACTTCGTCCGTGTGAAGGACGCACTCTACCGCTGAGTTATGCGCCCGATACCAGCCGGTTGTCACCCGGCCGTTTCGGAAAGACGTGGCGCTTTTAACCCAAACATCGGCGTTCGACAAGAAGAACTCGCTGGCGATGTCGAACTTCTTCGCGGCGCTTGGTCAAACCCGGAGCCGGCGGCCCGTGGGGCAGGCCCGGAACCGACGGGTCGCCGGTGAAGGCGCGTCTGGCGGCTCCGGCCAGCGAGCCGGCCACGGGGCCCGCGCGCCGGCTGCGCGGCGCCCGTGAGCGACCGGGGCACGGAGCCAGGCGGGCCGCCGCGTCCGCGCGGCGTCGCGGTCGGGCGAGCGGGGACTGGCGCCGCTGCTCTTCGAGCGCGCGCGTGGGCACCGGCGCAGCGACGCGGTCAATCGAGCGTCGCGACGGCGCGCCGAAGCGCGGCGAGGCCTGCCTCGATGTGGTCCTCATCGCAGGCATACGAGAAGCGAAGGTACCCAGGCGCGCCGAAGGGGGTGCCGGCGACCACGGCGACGTGCGCCTGCTCGAGCATCCACGTCGCCACGTCCTCGTCGCTCGCGAGCGTCGTCCCCTGGAAAGCGCGCCCGCAGAGCCCGCGCACGTCGGCGAACGCGTAAAACGCGCCTTCCGGCATCCTGCAGCGCACCCCCGGCACGGCGTTGAGCCCCTCGACCATCAGCGCGCGCCGCCGGGCGAACGCCGCGCGCATCGCGAACACCGCGTCGCGGGGCCCGTTCAGGGCGGCGACAGCGGCCGCCTGGGAGACGGCCGCCGCGTTCGTGGTGCTCTGACCCTGGACCACGTCGAGCGCCCTCGCGACCTCGGCCGGCGCGATGCTCCAGCCGATCCGCCAGCCCGTCATGGCGAAGGTCTTGCTGACCCCGTCGACGACGATCACCCGCGGCGCGAGGTCCTCCGCGAGCGCCGGGAGCGACGCGTGCTGGAACCCGTCGTAGGTGAGATCGGCATAGATCTCGTCGACGACGATCCAGCAGTCATGGCGCCGCAGCACGCCCAAGAGCGGGAGCAGGTGCTCTTCCGCATACGCCGAGCCGGTCGGGTTGGAGGGCGTGCACAGGATGATCGCCTTCACCCGCGGAGAGAGCGCGCCCTGAAGCGCGTCCGCCGTAAGGCGGAACCCCATCTCCTCGGTCGTGTCGACGATGACCGGCGTGGCGCCGACGAGGCGCACCTGCTCCGGGTAGCTCACCCAGTAGGGCGCGGGGATGACGACCTCGTCTCCCGGCTCGAAGAGCGCGGTCGCGAGGTTGAACAACGCGTGCTTCGCGCCGCAGCTCACGGTGACCTGGCTCGGCAGCGGCCGCCAGCCGCGGTGCTGCTCGGTCGCGGCGCAGATCGCCGACTTCAGCTCGGAGGTGCCGGACACGGCCGTGTAGTGGGTGGCGCCGGCGTCCAGCGCCGCCTTCGCCGCGATACGGATGTGCTCCGGCGTGTCGAAGTCAGGCTCGCCCACGCCGAAGGAGAAGACGTTGTGCCCGTCGGCGCGGAGGCGCGCGGCCCTCGCCGCCATGGCGAGCGTTGCACTGGGCGCGACGGCCGACAGACGGTCAGCGAGCTTCCTGGGCATCGAGACACTGAGGAATAAAGGGCGGCCCGAGATAACGCAAGGCGCTACCGCTCCGGCGCTTGCGCGGGCGGCTCGGATGTGCCGCTAGGGCGACGGCGTGGCGCCGCCGACCTGGACCGCGGGCTTCTGCTCGTCCTGCTTGATCGAGTAGCGCACGAGCGCGCGGAGCACGTCGTTGCGCTGCACGTTTCCGAGGAGGCTCTTCATGTCCTCGTAGATTGACGGATCGATCAGCAGGGCGCCGAGGGTCCCCTTGCCCGCCCTCATGTCGTGCACGATCGCCCGCAGATCGCCGGTCATCGCCGTCACGTTGGCGAGCGCCTCGGCGCCGTCGCCCTTGCCGCCATAGAGCGCGTCGTGCGCGAGGCTGTCGCTCTCGCGGATGCCCCGCAGCGTCATGGCGACCTCGTCCGCCGCGCTCCCGAACTGCTGAATCTGCTTCTGCGGGCCGTCGCCGTAGATGACGTCGTGCGCGAACCCCGGCCCCTCCTTGACCCGCGAGACGACCCCCCGCACCTCGCGCACCGCGCTCGCGAGCTCCGTGCTGAGACGATCGAGGCTCTGCACGGTGCGCGAGATGCGCTCGGCCTCCTCGGGATCGGTCAGGAAGCGGTGCGGGTAGCCTTCCCCCTCGGTCACCTGCTTCATCAGCGTGTTCGCCGAGGCGACCGTCTCGCGGAGGTCCCTTTGCAGCTTCTCGTCGGCGATGTTCTCCGAGACCTTCTGGATGTTGTCGAGCGTCGCCTCGGCCTTCTCGGCCATTCCGGTCACCTTCCCCATCACGTCGGTCGGCACCTCGCCGGGGATGTGGCCGCCGGGCGGCACCGAGTCCGGGCTCTGCCCCTTCGTGAGCTCCAGCATCTTGTCGCCGAGCAGGCCCTTGTTCGCGATCTGGGCGACGCTGTCCGTCTTGATCCGGCTCGCCTCGCTCTCGACGATCTCGAGCTTCACATAGATCTTGGTGTCCTTCGGATCAGGGCCGTAACCGACCGCGGCGACGTGACCGATGTCGATGCCCCCCATGCGGATGGGCGCGCCCGGCTTCAGCCCCTGGACGTCGGCGAAGTTCGTCGTGAAGCCGACGGAGGAGTCGAAGAGCCGCCGCTCGTCGCCTATCAGGAAAATGACGACGGCGGAGAGCACAAGGCCCGCCAGCACAAAGAGTCCGACCTTCAGATCGCGCGCTCTGCCCATGCAGAAGGGCATCTTGCGCGATCTCGGGGGGATCGTCACGCACCGAGAAGCGTCTGGACGTCCTCATTCACCGGAGCGGTCCCGGTAATGAAATCGGCGACATGCGGATCGGTGGACGCCCGGAACTCGTCCGGGGTGCCGGTCGCGATGACCTCGCCGCGGAAGATCATCGCCATCCGATCCGAGATCGAGAACGCGCTCTTCATGTCGTGTGTCACCACGATGCTCGTCACGTTGAGCGCCTGTTTCAGCCCCTTGATGAGGTGGTTGATGCGCTCGGTGTTGATCGGATCGAGGCCGGTCGTCGGCTCGTCGTAGAGCAGCACCTCGGGCTGCACCGCGATGGCGCGCGCGAGGCCGACGCGCTTCTTCATGCCGCCGGACAGGTCCCCCGGGCGCATCTGCTCGATGCCCGGCAGGCCGACGAGCGACAGCGCCCAGTTGACCCGATCCGCGATCTGCGCCTCGGTCATCTCGTTGCGGTAGTGCTCGTGCAGGCCGTAAGCGACGTTCTCACCGACCGAGATCGAGTCGAACAGGGCGCCGCCCTGGAAGAGCATCGCGATGCGCTGGCGCACCCCGGCGATGCGCGACTCGCTCACGCGCGTGATCTCCTCACCGTGAAACTGGATAGATCCACCATCAGCGTCGAGCAGACGGATGAGCAGCTTGAGCATGACGCTCTTGCCGACGCCCGAGCCGCCCATGATGGTGAGCGTCTCGCCCGGGTACACTTCGAGGTTCAGGTCGCGGTAGATGACCTTCGGACCGAAGGCCTTGCGCACACGCGAGAACCGGATCAGCGGCTCAGCCACGCGTTCACGCTAGCACGCCGCGGAGGCCCGCCGCGAACGCTCAGTCGGACGCGGCGACGTGCTCGATCCTGATCTCGACGGCGTCCCCGCCGCGCCAGGCGTCGCGCCGGAGGCGGCCCACCACGTCGACGCGCTTGCCGGTGAACCGCGGCGCGAGCTCGCCCAGCTCGAACCCGAAGCACGAGATCTCGCGGCGGGCGAACGTGAGCTCCAGCTTGAGGTGGCCCTTCAGGTTCCTCGCGGAGCGCACGGCCGCGCCCGCCACGAGGACGTACGACGGGCGGTTGCCCTCGCCGCACGGCTCGAGCCGCTCGAGATCGCGCGCCACGGCCGCCGGATCGTCGCGATCGTCGAGCCGGACGTGGGCGGCCGCGACCGCCGCGGCGGCCGGGAGGTCCTGCTCGCGGAAGGCGTCGCACCACGCCGCCCGGAGCGCCTCGACGCGATCGGCGCGCACCTCGACGCCGGCCGCGGCCTGGTGGCCGCCGAAGCCGACGAGCTCGGCGCGGCACCGGGTGAGCGCGTCGTGGAGCCGCGCGCCCGCTGGACCGCGCACCGAGCCGCGCCCCTTCGCGCCCTCGAGCGCGATCACGATCGTCGGCTTGCCGTAGCGGCCCGTGATCCTGCCGGCGACGATGCCGACCACGCCGGGGTGGAAGCCCTGCCGCGCGATGACGATCGCAGGATCCCGATCGAACCCGGCGCGCTCGATCTCGGCGAGCGCGGAGGTCAGCATCTCGTCCTGGATCGCGCGCCGCTTCATCTGCGCCTGCTCCACCGTGGCGGCGAGCGCGGAGGCGGTCACGCCGTCGTGCGCGAGCAGGAGCTCCAGGGAGATGTCGGGATCGCCGAGCCGACCGGGCGCGTTGAGGCGGGGCGCGATCCGGAAGGCGACGTCCTCGGCGGACGCGCCGCGCCCGAGATCGAGGTTGGCGAGCGCCGCGAGCGCGCGGAGCCCTGGACGGGGCCCGGTCTGGAGCACGCCAAGGCCGGCCCGCACGAGCGCGCGGTTGTCGCCGGTCAGCGGCGCGACGTCGGCGACCGTGCCGATCGCCACGAGGTCGAGGTAGGGGCGGAGATCGAGCGACGAGCCGAGCTTCTTGCGCACGGCGGCCAGGAGCGAGAGCGCGAGCCCGCAGGAGGCGAGCCCCTTGTACGGGAAGCCGCAATCGGCGCGGTGCGGGTTCAGGAAGGCGATCGCGGGGAGCGGCTCGGCCGGCACGAGGTGGTGATCGATGACGACGCAGTCGATGCCGGCCGCGCGGGCCGCGGCCAGCCGCTCGTGATCGCTGGATCCGCAGTCGCACGTGATGAGCAGCGTGGGAGCGGCGCGGATCACGCGCTCCAGCGCGGGCGCCGAGAGGCCGTAGCTGCCTTCGGTGCGCGTCGCGAGGAGCGGCACGACCTGTCCCGAGAGGGCGCGCAGCCCGCCGGTCATGATGGCGGTCGCGGTGATCCCGTCGCAGTCGTAGTCGCCGAAGACGGCGATCCGCTCGCCGGCGCGCACGGCGCGCGCGATCCGCTCCGCGCTCGCCTCGCGATCGGCCATCGCGTCGGGCGACGTGAGGTGCGAGAGCCGCGGGTCGAGGAAGCGCCGGGTCGCGTCGTCAGGCGCCCAGCCGGCCCGGTGCAGGATGTCCGCGACCGTGATCGACAGCCCCAGCTGGCGCGCCATCACGAGCGCCTCGGCGGGCGCCTCGCCCGGATCCGCGACGGGCGCGGCGCCCCCCGCCGCGGGCGAGGCCGGCGCCTCGCGCTCGGGGAGCTCCCTCCAGGCCTCCGTGGCGGTGCTCATCAGAGAAGCGGGTACACCGACGGGGTGGGTGCGTCCATGGCCTGGGGCGGTTCACGCCGCGCGGCCACGGCGAGGCGCTCAGACGACCGCGTCGGCGCGCTTCTGCGTGCGGACGCGGCTGACCTTCCTGCGCTTGCCCGGGTTCGCGCGGAAGAACCGGCGGTCGATCCACTCGGTGAGCGGCGCCGCGACGTAGATCGACGAGTACGTGCCGACGGCGATCCCGACGACGAGCGTGAACGCGAAGTCCTTGATGACGCCCGTGCCATAGAAGAGGAACATGACGAGCGACAGCAGCGTCGTCATCGACACGAGGATCGTGCGCCCGAGCATCTCGGAGAGCGAGAAGTTGATGACGGCGGCGAAGCTCATGTCGCGGTGCTTCCCCAGGTTCTCGCGGATCCGGTCGTAGACGACGACCGTGTCCGTGATCGAGTAGCCGACGATCGTGAGCAGCGCTGCGACCGTGGAGAGGGTGATCTCCCGCTGCGTGATCACCATCGCGCCGAGCGCGATGCCGACGTCGTGCACGAGCGCGACGATGCCGCCGGGCGCGAACCGGATGTCGAACCGGAACGCGATGTACGCCATGATGAAGAAGATCGTGATGGCGACGCTCTTGATGGCCGCGTCGCGCAGCTGCGCGCCGGCCTTCGGGCCGATCCACTCGACCCGGAGCGCCTGCTCGGGCACCTTGTCCGCGCCGAGGTGCTGCCGGAGGCCATCCATCAGCTGGTCGCCCTTCGACTTCAGGTGGAGCTCGACCTTGTGGTCGCGCTCGCTCACGATGAGCGGGTTGTTCGCGCCGGCCCTGAGCTCGACCCCCTCGATGCCCTCGAGCTGCTTCCTGATCCCCTCCAGGTCGGGCGCGGTGTCGTAGCGCGTCGAGATCTTGTCGCCGCCGGGGCTGAACTTGACCTCGGTGGCGCGCACGGCGGGCGGGCAGCGGTCCTCGGGGACGGAGCCGTTCTCCGGCGGCAGGCACATCCGATCGCGCACCGCGGCCTTCTGCTGCTCCGACAGGGTGGAGACCTCGTGGACCCGGATGAGGTAGCGGTTCGGGTTGGCCTGGTCCGCGACGGACACGACGTCCGGGGCGTCGAAGCCCGCCTTGGTGACGGCCTCGCGGACCTCGGCGCTCGAGACCGGAGCCCGGAAGGCGACCTCGACCTCGGTGCCTCCCTTGAAATCGGTCCCGAGCGTCGGCCCCGGCACGATGAACGAGATGATCGACAGGATGAGCAGCACCGCGCTGAGCCCGATGAAGAGCCAGCGCTTGCTCATGAAGTCGAACTGACGGCCAGGTTTGATGAGTTCCATCGTCGTGTCTCAATCGGAGAGCCGCTCGCGCGTTCTCCCTCATAAGGTCGGAGATCGGCTCGCGCGCCCTCGTTCTCAGCCGAGCGAGAGCGTCTTGATCTTTCGGCCGCGGACCGCCCAGTCGAACATCAGGCGGGTGCAGACGACCCCGGTGAACAGGCTGATCGCGATGCCGACGATCAGCGTGATCGCGAAGCCCTTGATGGGGCCGGTGCCGTACTGCGCGAGGATGAGCCCCGAGATCAGCGTGGTCACGTGGCCGTCGAGGATGGCGCTGAACGCCTTGTCGTAACCGATGTCGACCGCGGCGCGCGGGCTCTTGCCGTTCCTCAGCTCCTCCCGGATGCGCTCGTTGATCAACACGTTGGCGTCGACCGCGATGCCCATGGTGAGCACCAGGCCGGCGATGCCGGGCAGCGTCATCGACGCCCCGAACATCGCGAGGACGGCGACCTGCAGGATGAGGTTGAAGATGACGGCGACGTCCGCGATGAGCCCGGCACGGCTGTAGATCACCACCATGAACACGACGACGAGCACGCCGCTCGCGATGGCCCCCTTCATGCTCTGCTGGATCGCGTCCTTGCCCAGCGACGGGCCGATGCGCTGCTCGTTCGAGGGGGAGATCGGGGCCGGCAGCGCGCCCGACCGGAGCACCAGCTCGAGCTTGCGCGCGTCCTGGAGCTGCTGATCGGGGTTCTGCGAGCCCATCGTGATCTGCGCGCGGCCGCCGCCGATCTTGGTCTGGATGACCGGCGCGCTCTCGACCTTCTCGTCGAGGATGATGGCGAACCGCCGCTTGACGTTCCTGCCGGTGATGTCCTCGAACCGGTCGGCGCCGGTCGGGGTGAAGTCCATCGACACGTACCAGCCGCCGAGGCCGCCGTCGCTCTGATCCGGGAGCGCCTGCGCGTCGCGCACCATGTCACCGGTGATCTCGGCCTTGCTGAAGAGGAAGTACGTCCGCCAGCCGATCTCCTCGATGGCGTCCTTCTCCTCGTTGAACTCGTACAGCTTGCCGAAGCCGACCTCGTTGTCCGCCGGGACCTGGAGGGTCCCGACCCACTCGCGCAGCCGCTTCAGCGTGTCGCGCATCTCCTCGTGCTCGGCGCGCACCATCCGGGCGAAGTGGACCGGCTTCGTCTTCCCGGGGCCGACCGGCGCGTTCTCGATCGAGAACGTCAGCCCCTTCGGGAGGTCCTCCTCCTTGGCGCTCCTCGCGATCGGCTCGAAGAAGTCCTGGTCGTCGTCGACCATCTTGAACTCGAGCCGCGCGGTCTGGCTGATGATCTCGCGGATCGTGGTGAACGCGCTCTCGTCGTCGCCGGGGACCTCGATGATGACGTCCTCGTCGCGCGTGGAGACGCTCGCCTCCTTGAGGCCGAGCCCGTCGACGCGGCGGAGCACCGTCTCCTTGGCCTGCGTCACCGCCCGCTCACGGATGTGGCTCGAGACCTCGTCGCGGATCCGGAACTTCGCGACGCGGCGATCCGCCGAGCGCTGGAGCTGCAGCTCGTGCAGGAACTTCGCCAGGAACTCGTCGTTGATCTTCTCGGAGTCCGCCGGGTCGTTGAACGTGATCACGATCGTGTCCGCCTGCTCGCGGGACTTCTCGATGCGGAGCTTCGTCTGGAGCTTCTGCATCTCCTCGATCGTCGGCGGCTTGTCGCCCTCGTGGAACCCGAACGACTTCGCGAGCGCCGCGCGCAGGTCGTCGTAGTACCGATCGCGCTTGTCGCTGATCGCCTCGTCGACGTCGACCGTGTAGACGAGGCGGAGGCCGCCCTTCAGATCGAGCCCGCGCACCAGGCGGAACGGGATGTTCGACGTCAGGAAGCGGCTGAACCCGAGCTCGCCGGCCCTCGCCTGGGTCTCCTGCTCCGCGACCTCCTCCGACGAGAGGCCGGTGTGGACGGGGCGGCCGTACCGCTCGTCGTGGTAGGTCGGGTAGATGGCGAGCGCCGAGCCGAGCGCCAGGAACAGCACGAAGCCCGTCTTTGCCCGCCACGCGAAATCGATCCACGGCCCGGCGCAGAGCAGCGCCCACGGCACCATCAGGCCGAACGTCGCGAGGGCCCAGAACACGTGGTAGTGGGCCGCGATCGCGGCGGCGCCGGCGGAGAGCGCCGCCCAGGCGAAGACGCTGCGCTTCGCTCGGCTGAGCCACGCGCCGAGGAGGCACAGGCCGGCGACGCCGGCGAACCCGTACTGGAAGATGTTTAGGAGCATGGAGTGTCGCGCCGCGGGGGCGGTAAAAAAGCTTCCTGTTGGGCCGAGCGCCGGCCTACGACTTCTTTTCCTTCGCCGCGTCGGCGACCTTGGCGTCAGCCGCCGCGACCTCGCCCGGATCGGGGCCCTGGATCGCGCTCTTCAGGACCTGCACGTTCACGCCGGGGGCGATCTCCAGCTTGACCCTGGGGGAGTTCGGGCTGATGTCGATGATCCTGCCGAGGAGCCCGGACTGCGTGACGACCCGGTCGCCCGCCTTCAGGCTCGACTCGATCTGCTTCTGCTTCTTGCTCTGGCTCCGCGTCATCACGAAGATGAGCAGCAGCGGCAGCGCCAGGATGAGGAACTGGAAGGCCCCTCCGCCGAACGGCGAAGAAGGCGGCGCCTCCTGCCCTCCGGACGGCGGCGATTGACCTTCGACCGGCGTCGCGGGCGCGTTGCCCGCTCGCCCGGGGGCGGCGTTCGGCTGGAACCAGTTTGAGCTTGCCAAGGTGACGCGTGTCTCCGGGCCCCGACGGGCTCGCCCGCAAATTGCGGGCCTGTCCCAACCCCCCGGGGCCCGCCTCCATACCCAGGATCCAGGGGTCGCGCAAGGAGCTAGGCGGGCAGGCTCACCCGGGCGTCCGGGGAATGCAGCCTGGCGGCCCTTTCCGCGCTTGCGTCCCCTGCCGCTCTTCCGCCGCCGCGCGGCGTCAGCCGTCGCTGCCGAACACGATGTGCCGGCGAGCGCGCTCCCCGCTCGCGATCTCCGCGAGCGAGAGGCGCACGTCGCGCTCGGTGATGGTGCCGTCGATCGTCGCGAACGTCGCGGAGAGGATCGGCGGGATGCGCCCGACGCTGGGGAAGCCCGGGGCCCAGGTGAGCGCGTCCGCGAACGCCGCCTTCACCCCGGCGGCGACGGGCCCGTACGGCGCGAGCGGCACGTCGAGCGGCTCCAGGACCACGATGGCCCTGGCCCGCCCGAGCGTCTTCACCACGTCGGCGCCGAAGAACGGGCGGAGCGCGCGTAGGCCCACGAGGCCGACGCGGCGGCCCTGCGCCCGCAGGCTGCGCACGACCTCGCGGGCCGCCGGGAACGCGCAGCCCACGACGACCAGGATCTCCTCCGCGTCCGCGGTGTCGACGCGCTCGATCGCGCCGAGCGGCCTGCCGGTCAGCTCGCAGAGCTCCCGCATCGCGCTGGCGAGCGCGAACGGAACGCGCGCGCAGAAGCCCCGCTCGGCCCGCTTCCGGACGACGCCGCGGCCCTGCGGGCGAGGCCCCCCGTCGCCGTCGCTCTCGCCCGGCGCCGCGTCGGTGAAGGTCGGCGCGCTCCGCTCGGAGCCGAGGAAGCGCGCCGCGAGCTCGCGCGCCCCGCCGAGGGCCGACACGTCCGACGGCAGCGCGTCGACGAGGTGCAGGAACGGCGTCTCGCTGTCCTCGGCGGCGCGCCGCGCGACGAGCGTCATGTCGGCCGCCTCCTGGCTGCTCCAGGTCACGAGCACCCCCGCGCCGACGTCGAGCGCAGGGGCGAGCTCGTCGCGCCCGACGGCGAGCCCGCCGCGCCGCTCGATGACGTGCACGGTGACCGGCGTCCGCACCGCCGCCGCCTCGCCGAGCGCGGCGAGCGCCCCGACCAGCTCGTGGGCGCCCAGCACGACGCTCGCGCGCTGCCCGGCGCGCGTGCGCGCGGCGGCGCCGCGGATCGCCTCGGTGGCGCACCCGGCGCGCTCGATCGGCAGATTGCCGGGCACGGCCGCGTGCGCGGCGAACAGCGCGCTCCCCGCGGCCACCTCGACATGTGCGATCACCGCCGCCGGATCCGGCGGCGAGCCTAGACCGTCAGGCCCTGCCATCCCATCGTTCGTCGCCCGAGCCGCACGCGAGGTCAAGCGCGAGCGCGATCGGCCTCCGCGCAGCGGACGGCCTGGAGTAGCGCGGCGATCGCGATCGTCGGTGTTCGTCAGTGTCCGGACGTAACTCCGAGAATTCACGCTCCTACCGCGCAATGAGTCTCCGCCGCGCGCGGCTGCCGGCGGCTGCCGACGGTCGCTCGCCCGGCGCGTCGAGCGCGTCGAGCGCGTCGTGGAAGCCTGCCGCGCCCGGCCTGTGGCTGCCGACGGGCCTCGTCGACTCATCGACGGCATCGACGGTCCGGCGAACCGGCCGCTCGACCGAGGCGGCGGGGCGAGGACGGCCGCCGCCGGAGCCTTCACCAGGAACCAGTCGCCATGCACCAGGCCGCCACGAGAAAAGCGACCCCACAAAACATATCGCTTGACGGACATCCCCCCCCTTGATAGGAGGCGCTCTCCGTTTCGTCGGCCTCTGGCCGAGCGGGCGGGACATAGGCGCGTAGCTCAGTGGTAGAGCACTACCTTGACACGGTAGGGGTCGCCGGTTCGAAACCGGCCGCGCCTACAAATCAGCAGGAGACCTAGCCTGCGAGGTTTCATGGCCCTCGATCAGACAGCCCTGGCCGCCCCGGCGGCCCGCACCTCGGTGCGCAAGGCTCTCGCCGACGACATCGCCAGGAACCGCCCCATCCTCGGCGCCCACGTCAACGGGCGCCTCGTCGATCTTCACCCCCCCTTCCACTGCGACGACTCGGCCCGGATCGGGCTGGTCCGGGCGAGCGCTCCGGATGGCCCTTCGGCGAACGCCGCGGCCGCCCTCCGGTCGCGCGACCTCGACGAGGCCCTCGGGGCGATGCCGCTCGCGGCGCTCGCCGACCGGCGAGCCGCAGCGCGGAAGCTCTCCCGGCTCGCCGTGAGCGCATCGGGTTCGTGACCTGCCGCTCCGGCCGGCCTCTCTCGCCCGGCAGTCCCTTCCCCACTTCCGTCGAGCCCGGCGCGCCATGGCCCGGAGCGCCGATGCGCCGCAGCGCTCCTCCTGCTTGCTGCCGTTGCCTGCGGCGCAGAGTCAGGCGACATTGTCGTCGTGATGGACGCCACGACCGGGCTCGGTCGCGAAGCGGCGGCCCGTCGCTTTCAAGAGCACAGAACACAAGGAGGCAGCGAAATATCACATGGCGATGAGACGCTTCGACCCTCGGCAGGCCCAGCGGGGGCCGCAGATCCGCATCAACCAGCGCATCCGCGTCCCGGAGATCCGCGTCATCGGTGATGATGGCGAGATGCTCGGCATCATGCAGACCCACGAGGCGCTGCGCCGAGCACAGGAGAAGGGGCTCGACCTCGTCGAGGTCAACCCGAAGGCGGATCCCCCGGTCTGCAAGATCCTCGACTTCGGCAAGTACAAGTACGACGAGAAGAAGAAGGCCCGCGAGGCGAAGCGCAAGCAGAGTGTGGTGGAGATCAAGGAGATCAAGCTCCGTCCCAAGACGGACGACCACGATCTCGAGTTCAAGACCAGGGCTGCTCACCGGTTCCTCGGCGCAGGCCACAAGGTGAAGTTCACGGTGCGCTTCCGCGGCCGCGAGATCACCCACCCGGAGAAGGCGCAGGAGCAGCTCGACTGGATCGTCCAGCACTGCGAGGAGATCGCGAACGTCGAGGTGCGCCCCATGATGGAGCAGCGCACGATGACGCTGATGATGGCGCCCAAGCCGGCGATCCTGCAGAAGGTGGCCCAGGCCCGCGCCGCCGCGGAGAAGGCGCGTCAGAAGGCGCTCCAGGAAGGGCGCGCCGCTCCTGCCCAGGACGACTCGGAGGACGAGGAGATCGAGAAGCTCGAGAGGCAGCTCGAGGAGCAGGACGACGAGGAGGACGACGAGGCGGAGGGGACCGAGTAACGCATCCGGCGAGAGAGCGCGCCACGACACCGATCACGGTGCGGCGCGCCTCGCAAGGGCGGCGTGTTGACGCGCGCTGACATGCGCCGAGCGCTCGCGCGCTGGGCACCTCGCCGCCGCGCAGCACGCAGCGCACCCATGGCCCGGCCGTGGGCGCCGCAAGGAGCACGCCCCCTCCGGCGGGTCAGTGCGGGATCAGGCCGCCGAACCACGCGCCTGCGGCGAGGGCGGCGAGCGCGGCGACGAGCAGCACGGCCTTCACCGCGTCGCCCCCGGTCCTGGCTGGAGGGGCCAGCTCCGGCTCCAGGTCGCGCGGCGCGGCCGGGACGAGCGGCGCGACAGGCGCCGGCGTGGGCGGCGCAGGGCGCTGCATCTCGGGTACGGGCTGCGGGGAGGCCAGCGTCGGCACGGCTCGCCTCTCGAGCGGCGGATGCGCCGGCACAGGTGGCGCGAGCAGCGCACCCGCTGGCCTGGAGGAGGGGACGCCGGAGGAAGGGGCGAGCGGAAGGCCGAACCCCGTCTCCTCGAGCGCGGCGAGGTTGCCCTCCTCGACCGACACGGTGGCGAGGGACCGCCGCATGACGTCCTCCCCCGGCGCCGAGAGCTTGTCCCCCGGCGCCGAGAGCTTGATCTCGTCGGCCCACTTGCCGATGTCCTCGAAGGCCGAGATCTTGAGCGGCTCGTTCAGGCGCGTGGTGCTCGGCGCCGCCTTGTCGTCCGGGAGCGACGTGAACTCGAGCAGCGTCTCCTCGATGAGCCGGTCGATGAACGACGCCTTGTCCGACGTGGGAGCCCGCTTCCGGAGCGCCATGGCGCTGCGGACGTGCTCGGCGATGTCGTAGGCGCTGACGGGCCTGCCGAACCTGTACAGGAAGGTCGTGAGATCCCGGCCGAGCTCGCGCGCCGAGTCATAACGCTCCCCGGGATCGCGGGCCAGCGAGCGGGCGATGATGCGATCGAGCTCGGGGGGGACCGCCTTGTTGCTCTCGGAGAGCGGCGGGATCTGCGCCTGCTGCACGAGCTTCACCGTCTGGTAGTCGGTGTCGCCGAGGAAGAGCCGCTTCCCGGAGAGCATCTCCCAGAGGATCGCGCCGAGCGCGAAGATGTCGGTGCGGTGATCGACCTCCTGGCCCTGCGCGGCCTCGGGCGAGAGGTAGCTGAACTTGCCCTTGATGATCCCGGCCTCGCTCTTCTCGAGCTGGCTCGTCGCCTTGGCGAGGCCGAAGTCGACGATCTTCACCTCGCCGTACTTCGTGATGAGCACGTTCGGAGGCGACATGTCCCGGTGGACGATCTTGAGCGGATGCCCGTCGGCCGCCTTGAGCTCGTGGGCGTACGTGAGCCCCTCGCAGAGCTTCGCGGTGATGAACACGGCGGACTCGACCGGGAGGGTGCGGCCGGCCTTGCGCATCGACTCGAGGACCGCCTTCAGGTCGGCGCCGTCCACGTACTCCATCACGATGAAGTACGCGTTGTCGCCGACGCCGATGTCGAACACCTGCGCGACGTTGGAGTGGGAGAGGTGCGCCGACAGCCGCGCTTCGTCGAGGAACATCGCGATGAAGCGCTTCTTCTCGCTGAGGTGCGGGAGCACGCGCTTAATCGCGACCTGCTTCTTGAACCCCTCGATCCCGGCGCTCTCCGCCAGGAAGACCTCGGCCATGCCGCCCGAAGCTAGCCGCTCGATGACCCGGTAGCGCTGCTGCTGGTGGGCATCCGTCATGGTCCGCCTAGTACACCACGTCCCACGCTGCGCGCGGAAACAACCGGCTCGTCTTCATCGGAGCCCGCGGGCGAGGCGCGCAAAGAGTGCGGCCTGTAACGAGCGCACACGAGCGCGCACGAGCGCGCGCCCTGTCCCCTGGACGCAGCCTTACGCGGGCATCGCAGGGGCCAGGCTCGGGAGGCGAGGCTCGCTCAGCCCGTGAGCGCGCTCCGCATGAACGGGCGAGGTGCAGGTGTGAGCGGCACCGCCACCGCGCGCACGCGGCTCCTCGACGCGACCGCGCCGCGCGCGAGCGCGGCGGGCTCGATCTGCGCGACCTGCGCGGCGGCGCGCATCCGGCGATCGTCGAGCTCCGCGGCGAGCATGTCCTTCACCATGTCGAGGAGCTCCGGGAAGCCCGACAGGCGCAGCCCGACGTCGTTCGTCCAGAGGATGATCTCGAGCTCTCCGTCGGGCGTCCTCGCCTCGGGATCCCACGCGAAGACCGTCTCGGCCGCCGCGTCGATGCCGAACGGGACGAGCGCGCTCCGGGTACCATAGCGGCCGCGCACGGTCGCCGACCCGCCGCCGCGCTCGCCCGCGCCGCGCACCTCCTCGCCCTCGCAGTGCTCGAGCACCATCCGCCCGACGTCCATGTACGAGCCGCGCGCGAGCGCGCGCACCCCGAGCAGGCTGGCGCCGGCGAACAGCTGCGGCCAGCCGTCGTGCCGCGAGAGCAGCTCCCGATAGCTCGGCGGCAGCGCCATCCCGAGGCGCCGCTCGACGCCGGCGATCGCCTCCTCGGGAGCCCCGGCCGGCGGTGCGATCGGCATTCCCCGCCGTGGATCCATCCGCGCGAGCTCCAGCTTGAGCGCGCGGATGCGGTGCATCGACTCGAGCCACTCCATGCGCGCGACCCTACGCGCGCGGCGCCGGAACGAGCAAAAAACGAGCGACGCTCCGCCCGCCGCGCAGGCGCAACCTGGGGGGACACGCGCGCTTGACAGTCATTTGGGTCAGCGGCACGGTGCTTGCGTGGCTGGCTTGGGCTCCTGGGCATCGTTTCGCACCGTGTTCGTCGTGGCGGGCGCCACGTTCGTCGTCGCGTCGCTCGCGACCGCGTGCCTCGACTACGCGGGCGAGGAGCTGTTCGATCAGTGCGACACGCCGGCGGCGCCGCTCCCCGGCTCGGGGTCCGGCTCGGGCGCCACCACGAGCGCCGGGACGGCCAGCGTGGATCAGCCGGACTGCGGCGCGCCGACGCACGCGCCCGGCTCGGGATCCGGCTCGGGCTCGTGAGGGAAGAGCGGCGCGATCTCCTCGCCCTCGCCGCGCTCACCGCCGCCGCGCTCGCCTCGCGCCTGCTCTTCCGCATCGATCACGACGAGGACATCGACGCGCTCCGGTTCGCGCTCGGCGTGGAGCGGTTCGACGTGGCGGCGCTCCGCCCGCACGCGCCGTACTACCCCGTGTTCGTCGCGGCGGCGAAGGGGCTCGCGCTGCTCGGCGCGACGCCGCGCGCGGCGCTCGCCCTCGTCAGCGCCGCGTCCGGCGCGGCCGCCGTCGCGTTCACCGCCCTGCTCGCGCGCGACGTCGCCGGGCGGCGCGCCGCGGTGTTCGCCGGGGTCCTCGCGCTCGCGTCGCCGTTCCTCTGGCTGTCGTCCGAGAAGCTCCTCAGCGACATGGCCGGCACCGCGGTGGTGACCGCGGCGCTCTGGCTGTGCGCCCGCGCGCGGCGCCCCCGCGGCGCGCAGGCGGCCGCTCCGGCCGCGCCGCTGGATGCCGCCGCCGCGGCGGCGCGCACGCGCACCTGGGCGCTCGTGCTGCTCGGCGTCGGGCTCGGCGTGCGGCTCTCCTACTTCCCGTTCGCGCTCGCCTGCCTCGCCGTCATCGCCCGCGGCGAGGGCGGCCGCCTCGCGTGGCTCGCGCGCGGCCGCGACCTCGCGGCCGGCGCGCTCGCGTGGCTCGTGCCGCTCGTGCTGATCGCGACGCCGCGCGACCTCGTCGCGACGACGTGGGTCCAGGGGCTCGGGCACTTCACCCGCTGGGGAGGGACGGCGATCACCGTCTCGTCGCCGCTCGATCGCCTCCGCGGCGTGATCTGGGGGATCTGGTCCAACGGGCTCGGCGGAGCGTGGCCCGACGCGCCGGCGGCGCGCTGGCTCGGCGCGCCGCTCCTGATCGCGCTCCTCGCCGCGGGCGCGCTCCAGGTCGCGTCGCGAGAGCGGGCCGCGCGCGCGCTGCGCGAGCAGCCCGAGCTCTGGGCCGCCGCGTTCGCTTACTTCCTCTGGGCGCTCCTCGGGCAAAACATCGCCTACAAGCCGCGGCACTGGCTCCCGCTCGTCCCGCTCCTCCTCGTCGCCATCGCCGCCGGCGCAGCGGCCCTCTCGGCGGCGCGCCCCGTGGCGGAGGGCGCTCCGCGCCACCGCGCGCTCCGCGCGACCGCGCCCTTCGCCCTCGTCGCGGCCCTCGCGGCGCAATGGCTCGCCGACGCGATCTCGCTCGCTCGCCAGCACGAGGCGCCCTCGCCGGCGGCCGCGATCGTGCGCTTCCTCCGCGACGATGCCGCGCCGCCGCGCCCGGTGCTCACGCGCGACCTCGACCGGATGATCCAGGAGGGCGCGCCGGGCCGGCTGCCCGTGCGCGTCCGCGACGACGCCGCGCTCGTCCGCGGCGTCGAGCAGGCCGGGCCTGGCGGCGCGCTCATCACCAGCGAGGCGCTGTCGCAGGAGGCGCGCGACGCGCTCGCTGATCGCGGTTACGTGATCGCGCTCCGCTTCGCGCGCCCGCGCTCGCGCTACGTCGACGCGCTCTGGAGCGACCTCGCCCTGCTCGAGGCGCTGCCCGCCGGACCTCCGGCAGGCGGCGCGCTCTCGCGCGCGCCCCACGGCGCGCCCCCTCGCTGAAAACGAGGTTGACCTCCGTTTTCAAGGGCGCGAAGACTCCCGCCCCCCCGGGCTCCCGGTCCTCGTCATGAAAGCGATCACGTCCCTGTGGCCTCGCTCCGCGGGCGCCGTCCTCGGCGCGCTGCTGCCCTTCGCCGCCGCCGCGCAGCCCGCGCCCGCCACGCAGCCCGCGCCCGCCACGCAGCCTGCGCCTGCGGGGGAGCCTGCGCCCACCATGCAGCCTGCGCCCGCCCCCGCCGCGCAGCCCGCGCCGGAAGGCCCGGTCCTCGACCTGGCGCCCGAGCACGCCGCGCCGCCGCCGGAGCCCCGGAAGCCCGCCGTCGGCCTCGGCGCCGGAGAGGCGCCCGAGCACGAGCTCGTCCGCGGCCTGACCGAGCAGCGGTTCCGCAGCGCCGGGGCGAGCGCCAGCAGCACCTCCGTCGGCGGCTACGGCGAGGTGCATGTCCGCGGCACGACGACCGGCCGCGAGGGCGAGCGCGCGTGGGTCGCCGACATCCCCCGGCTCGTGCTCTTCGTGGCGCACGAGTTCACGGCCGACATCCGGTCCTACGTCGAGCTCGAGGTGGAACACTCGATCTCCTGCGCGAGCTGCCCGGGCGCCGCGGAGCTGGAGCAGGCCTACATCGAGTGGAACGCGGCAGGCCGCGCCCTCGGGCTGCGCGCGGGCCTCGTGCTCGTCCCGATCGGGATCATCAACCAGTGGCACGAGCCGCCGGTGTTCCACGGCGTGGTCAGGCCCAAGGTCGACACCCTCGTCATCCCCTCGACGTGGCGCGAGATCGGGATCGGCGCGTTCGGGCAGCCGCTCGACTGGCTGCGCTTCGAGGCCTACGCCATGACCGGCCTCGATCCGCTCGGCTTCCGCGCGGGCGGCCTCGCCGGCGGGCGGCAGAACGGCGGGCTCGCCCGCGCCAACGCATGGGCGGCGGTCGCGCGCGTCGAGGCCGAGCCGCTGCTCGGGGTCGTCGCGGGCGCGTCGGTGTACGCGAGCGACGCCGGCCCGAACGGCGAGGGCAAATTCTTCCTTCGCGATGGCACCCCGGTGGATCTGTCGATCCCGGTCCTCGGCTGGTCGCTCGACGCGCGCTGGCGCAGGAGCGGCCTGGAGACGCGGGTCCTGTTCGCCGAGTGGCACCTGCCCGAGGCGCGCGCCCTGATGGTCTCGTTCAACGAGAGCGGCGCACCGAACTTCATCGATCCCACGAGCCCCGTGGCCACCCGGATCCGCGGCGGCTATGTCGAGGCCGCGTTCGACGTGCTCCGCCCGCTCGGCGTGGGCCACGAGCTCCTGCCGTTCGCGCGCGTCGAGGCGTACGACACGCAGTCCGCGGTGCCCGAGGGCTACAAGGCCAACGCCTCGTACGGCGTCCGCGAGCTCACGCTCGGCGCCTCGTACCGGCCGACCCAGGGGGTCGTCGTGAAGGCCGACTACCAGCTGCGCGACCGCACCCTCGGGTTCGACCAGACGCAGCTCAATTTGGGCCTCGGCTTCATGTACTGAGCGCGCCGGACGCGGGCACACCATGTCACTCCGTCCAGACGACGCCGGGCCCGAGCGCCTCGTGGTCGGCGCCGGCATCTCCGGCCTCTACGCCGCGCTGCTGCTCGCGCGGGCCGGCCGGCGCGTGCGCCTCCTCGAGCGTGCGGCGCGGGCCGGCGGGCTCGCGGGCGCCGAGACGTTCCGCGGCCTGCCGTGCGATCTCGGCTCGCACCGGCTCCACCCGGCCGCCCTCGAGCAGCCGCTCTTCCGCGAGGTGCACGCGCGCTCCCCGTTCCTCTCCCGCCCGCGCCGCGGGGTGCTCGTGCTCGGCGAGCGCCACGTCCCCTACCCGCCGAGCGCGCCCTCGATGCTCCGCGCGCTCGGCCTCCGCGCCGGCGCCGCCATGGGCCTCGGGTTCGTGGCGCAGCGCGGCCGCCGCGCGGCCTTCGCCCGCTGGGAGCACGACCGCGCCCTCGCCGGCGAGGACGTCGGCTTCGAGCGGTTCGTGCGCGACCGCGTCGGCGCGGCGGCCTACGCGTCGTTCTACCGGCCCTATGCCGAGAAGGTCTGGGGCCTCCCGCCGTCCGAGCTCTCCCAGACCGTCGCGAAGAAGCGGATCAGCACGACGAGCCCGCTCGCGCTGTTCAAGGGGCTCGCCCGCGGCCGCGGCGGCGCCTCGGCGGATCTCGCGCGGTTCATCTACCCGCCGGCGGGCATCTCGTCGCTCATCACGTACCTCGAGGCGCGCCTCGCGGAGGCCGGCGTCGAGGCCGAGTGCGGGACCGCCCTCGGCCTGGCCGGGGCGGGCGCGCGCGCCGGCGCGGCGCCGATCCTGTTCGCCGGCGATCTCGCGGATCTCGTGCCCGACGCGCCGCTCGAGCACCGCGGGCTCTACCTGGTCTACCTGGCGTACCCGCGCGCGCGGCTCGGCGCCCCGGAGACGTACTACTGCCCCGACCCGCGCTTCTGGTTCGGCCGCGTCTCCGAGCTGCAGAACTACGCGCCCGATCTCCGCCGCCCGGGCGAGACGGTGCTGTGCGTCGAGATCCCCGAGGGGGCCTGGGGGAGCGGGCGCGACTTCGCCTCGGGCCCGCCGCTCGAGGCGCTGCTCGACCAGCTCGTGCGCGCGGGCATCGCCCCGCGCGGGGTGGCGCCGCTCGAGGCCCGACAGCGCTTCGTGCCCCGCGTGTACCCGCTCTACCGGCGCGGCTGGCTGCGGGACTGGCGGGCCGCGATGCGCCGCGCCGCCGCGCTCGGCGTGGTCCCCTTCGGGCGGCAGGCGCTCTTCCTGCACTGCAACCTCGATCACTGCGCCGCGATCGCGGCCGACGCGGTGGCGCACGTCGAGGCCGGCCGCAGCCCGGAAGCATGGGCGCTGAACGCCGAGCGCTACCTGGACGTACGGGTGCGCGACTGACGCAACTGACGCAACTGACGCCCGCGCCGCAAATCCGCGCCCCAAACGCCGTTGACTTTGACTTTCACGAATGACAGCTTCGTCGGAGCTTTGATGCGTCCTTCTCGTGACCTCCGCGCCGCCCACTTCGCTGCAGCAGCGGCGCTCACGTTCATCCTGGCGGCGCTGCCCGCCCACGGCGCGACGTACTGGACGGTCCCTGCTGTCCTGAAGAGCTTCTTCGCGAGCTCGAAGAAGGTCGGTTATCGCAAGGTCGTCCTCGGCGACGCGGAGGCGCAGGAGCTCGGCAAGAAGCTGGGGGCGCCGGTCAAGCGCGAGTGGGTGGTGTACGTCGCGGAGTCCGACGGCAAGATCGACGGCTACGCGATCAAGGACGAAGAGAAGGGGATGCACGAGCCGATCGACTTCGCCGTGCAGTTCTCGACGGCCGGCGCGGTGGAGCGCATCGAGATCCTCGAGTACCGCGAGGCGTACGGCGACGAGGTCCGCGGCGATCGGTTCCGCGCCCAGTTCCGCGGCAAGACGGCGGGCGACCCGATCACCGCGGGCAAGGACATCGACATCGTGTCGGGCGCATCCATCTCGTCCCGCTCCGTGGCCCTCGGCGTCAAGCGCGACGCGCTCGTCCTCCAGCTCGCGCTGAAGCGCGGCGGACTGTGAGGGATTTCACAGCTTCAGCCGGTCGGCTGAGGTCGCTCTCGCTCGGCGCGAAGCTCCTCTACTCGGCGTTCGCGCTCGCGTCGGTCCTCGGGCTGCTCGTGTCGTGGCGCCTCTACGGGGCGATGGTGCAGGACGCGGGGGCCGCCGCGTACTACGCGGGCGCGGCGGTCGCCACGCCGCCGCCTGCCCCGACCCAGGCGCCCGCGGCGGCCGAGGGGCCCGCGCTCGATCTGGGCCCGGAGCTCGAGCTCCCCGGAACGCCGGAGGCGCCGCGCGTCCTCGTCGAGCAGATCTCCGAGCGGAAGCTGCTCGAGGTGACGCATTTCCACCTCTTCTCGGTGCCGGTCTACGTGCTGATCCTCGCGCACCTCTGGCTGCTCGCGCGCCTGCCGTCGTGGCTCCACACCGCGGGCGTCGCGGCGGCCGTCGTCACGAGCGGGCTGCACATCGCGGCGCCATGGCTCATCCGGAGCGCGCCCGGCGCCGCGGCGCTGATGCCCATCTCCGGCGTGGCGATGCTGCTGTCGCTCGGCGCCATGGCGGTCGTCTCGACGGTGGACATGTGGCTGCCGAGGCGCTCGCGGCGAGGCGAGGCAGCGCCGGCCGACGAGGCCCAGGCCCAGTAACCCGCCGCGCGCGCCCCGCGCGGCGCGCGCTCGCCCCGACGAGCGAAGGCGCCCCTGGGGACCTGGTTACCAGCGCGCCGGACGAGGCCTCAGCCCGGCGCGTCCTGCTCGGGGACGAGCCAGAGCACCCCCAGCGGCGGGAGCGAGAGCACGATGGATTGCGGGAACCCGTGGCTCGGGACGTCCTCGACCTCGACGCGACCCAGGTTGCCCACGCCGCTGCCGCCGTACTGGACCGCATCGGTGTTGAGCACCTCCAGGTAGGCGCCGCGCCGCGGGACGCCGATCCGGTAGTGATGGCGCGGGACCGGCGTGAAATTGCCGATGAACACGACGTGCGTGCCCGAGGGCGACATCTGATCTCCCGCGCCGTCGCCGTAGCGGATGAACGAGATCACGGTCTGCATGTGGTCCGTGCAGTCGATCCACCGGAAGCCGTGGTGCTCGTCGTCGAGCTCGTACATCGCCGGATACTTCTTGTAGAGCGCGTTGAGCTCCGTCACGAGCCGCTTGAGCCCCGCGTGCTCGGGCACCGAGAGCAGGCCCCAGTCGAGCTCCGTCTTCTCGCTCCACTCGGCGAACTGGCCGATCTCACCGCCCATGAAGAGCAGCTTCTTGCCCGGGTGCGCCCACATGTAGCCGTAGAGCGCGCGCAGGTTCGCCAGCATCTGCCAGTAGTCGCCGGGCATCTTCGAGAGCAGCGCCCGCTTGAGGTGCACGACCTCGTCGTGGCTCAGCGGCAGGAGGAACTTCTCGGAGAAGGCATAGATCAGCCCGAACGTGAGCTGGTGGTAGTGGAAGGCGCGGTGGATGGGCTCGTGCTTGAAGAAGTCGAGCGTGTCGTGCATCCACCCCATGTTCCACTTGAAGTCGAAGCCGAGCCCGCCGACGTACGTCGCGTGGGTCACCGACGGCCAGGCGGTGGACTCCTCCGCGCAGAGGATCGCGCCCGGACAGCGCTCGTGCACCCGGTTCGACAGCTCCCGGATGAAGTCGATGGCCTCGATGTTCTCGCGGCCGCCATACCGGTTCGGCACCCAGTCGCCGCCCTGCGCGGCGTAGTCGAGGTAGAGCATCGAGGCGACCGCGTCGACCCGCAGGCCGTCGATGTGGAACTCGTCGAGCCAGTAGAGCGCGTTGGCCACAAGGAAGTTCCGCACCTCGTGGCGGCCGTAGTTGAAGATGTACGTGTTCCACTCGCGGTGCTCGCCGAGGCGCGGGTCGAGGTGCTCGTAGAGCGCCGTGCCGTCGAACCGCCCGAGCGCCCACGCGTCCTTGGGGAAGTGCGCGGGGGTCCAGTCGAGGATCACGCCGATCCCCCGCTGGTGGCAGCGGTCGATGAAGTAGCGGAGGTCGTCGGGATCGCCGAAGCGGCTGGTCGGGGCGAAGTAGCCCGCCACCTGGTAACCCCACGACCCGTCGAAGGGGTGCTCCATGACCGGCATGAGCTCGATGTGCGTGAAGCCGAGCTCGGCCACGTACTCGACGAGGTGGTCGGCGAGCTCGCGGTACGTCATCCAGCGCATCCCGCCCTCGTACGGCGGGCCCTCGCCCGGCACGCGCCGCCACGAGCCGGCGTGGACCTCGTAGATCGTGAGCGGCTTCTTGCGGGAGTCGATCTTGCCGCGCTCCTGCATCCAGTCGCCGTCCTGGAACGCGTAGCGGCTCGTGTAGACCCGCGAGGCGGTGGCCGGCCGGAGCTCCATCGCCTGGGCGACGGGATCGGTCTTCACCGTGATGTGCCCCTCCGGCGTCTTGATCTCGTACTTGTAGAGCGCGCCCTCGCCGAGGCCCGGGATGAAGATCTCCCAGAAGCCCTCGCCCATCCGGCGCATCGCGTGGCGGCGGCCGTCCCAGTGGTTGAAGTCGCCGAGGACGCTCACCCGCCGCGCGTTCGGGGCCCAGACCGCGAACGACGTCCCGGAGACCCCGTCCACCTCGCGCACGTGCGCGCCGAGGACCCGGTAGAGCTCCCAGTGCCGCCCCTCGGCCAGGAGGTGGCGGTCGATCTCCCCGAGCGTCGGCGGCATCGCGTACGGGTCGAGCTCCACCGAGGAGTTGCCGTCCGCGAAGCGCAGCTCGAGCTGGTACGGGAAGCGTCCGTCCGCGGGGTAGGACACGCCGGGGAAGCGCGCCTCGAAGAGGCCCGCGGGGTGGACGCGCTCCATCGGCTGCCTCCGGAGCCTGGGGTCGCCCGGGACCACCGCGATCTCGGTGGCGTCCGGCCGAAAGACGCGGACCACCAGGTCGTCCTCGTCTTCGTGCGCGCCGAGCACGTGGTGCGGATCCGGATGCTCGACTGCCGCGATGAGATCGAGTTCTCGTTGTTCCAACATGTCGGGGTCCGCCTATAGCGGCTCCACTCGCCGACGTCATGCCGAGAGTCCGCCCGAGACGCCGACCAGGCTCACCCGGGCACACCGGCGCGGCCTGCAGCGCCGGTCCCCCCTGGCGCAACCAGGGTGTGCTCACCATTTGTCCGCAGCGCAACAGCGGATGTCAGTGGGCCGGATCGACCGCGATCATGCGGAGAATCGTCGGGATTCATCGGGAAACAGCGCAAATGCTCATTTGCTGTACCTTCTCGGGAAGGGTAGGGTCCCGGCGTCGAGCAGCGAGCCACGGAGGCGATCCGGCAAGCGACGCGGGCTCGACAGGCGGAGGGATCGAACATGGGTCAGGTGGTGAGCGAGCGCCCGATCGGGGGCAACGGCAGCGGTCCTGGCATGAACGGGCACGGGGGCGCGGCGATCCGCAGCTACGCGCCCGCGACCGGGGAGCTCCTTGGAGAGGCTCCGAACACCAGCGCCGAGGAGGTGCGTGCCGCGGTCGCCCGGGCGCGGCGCGCGCAGGAGGCGTGGGGCGCGCTGCCCGTGGAGGAGCGCTGCCAGCGCGTCCTTCGCTTCCGCGACGCCCTCGTCGATCGCACGGACGAGATCGTCGATCTGCTCTCGCGCGAGTGCGGCAAGCCGCGCCACGAGGCGCTGCTGCACGAGGTCCTGGTCGCGGCCGACATGGCGACGTACTTCGCGCAGGTCGCCCCGAAGGCGCTCGAGCCGCACGAGATCAAGCTCCACCTCTTCAAGCACCGGCGCAGCTGGGTCCACTACGTCCCTCGCGGCGTGGTCGGCGTGATCTCGCCGTGGAACTTCCCGTTCCAGCTCGCGCTGCGCGACGTGCTCGCGGCGATCGTCGCCGGCAACGCCGCCGTGCTCAAGCCGAGCGAGGTGACGCCGCTCATCGCGCTCAAGCAGAAGGAGATCTGGGACGGCGCGGGCATGCCCGAGGATCTGTTCCAGGTCGTCACCGGCTACGGGCCGACCGGCGCGGCGCTCATCGACAGCGGCATCCAGATGCTCCTGTTCACCGGCAGCGTCGGCACCGGGAGGAAGGTCGCCGCCGCCTGCGGCGAGCGCCTCATCCCGTGCGTGATGGAGCTCGGCGGCAAGGCGCCGCTCATCGCCTGCGCGGACGCGGACATCGAGCGCACGGCGCAGGCGATCGTCTTCGGCGGCTTCGCGAACGCGGGGCAGGTGTGCGTCGCGGTGGAGCGGGTCTATGCGCACCGCGAGATCCACGATCGCCTGCTCGAGCGCACCGTCGAGATCACGAAGGGGCTGAACCAGGGTGATCCGGGCAAGGAGTTCGTCGACGTGGGGGCGATCATCTTCCCGCCGCAGATCGACGTCGCCGAGCGGCACATCAAGGACGCTGTCGACAAGGGGGCGACGGTGAAGGCCGGCGGCAAGCGCGCGCCGGGGCAGGGCCAGTTCTTCGAGCCGACGGTCCTCGCCGGCTGCGATCATGCGATGACGGTGATGACCGAGGAGATCTTCGGGCCGGTCGTGCCGTTCATGCAGGTCGCGACCGAGGAGGAGGCGATCCGCCTCGCGAACGAGTCGCACCTCGGCCTCAACGCCTATGTCTTCTCGGAGGACACCGATCACGCCCGCCGGCTCGCCGAGCGCCTGCAGGCCGGCAGCGTGCTGGTGAACGACGTGCTCATGAACGGCGCCCTCCCCGACGCGCCGTTCGGCGGCGTCAAGCAGAGCGGCTTCGGCCGGGTGATGGGCGAGGACGGGCTCCGGCAGATGTGCGACGTCAAGCACATCAACGCGGACCGCATCGCGCTGGGGTCGAAGGACCCGACCTGGTTCCCCTACACGGCGGCGTCGTACAGCTGGTTCAAGCGGGGCATGCGCGCGCTCTTCTCGAGCGGCGGCTTCCTGCGGCGCATCGGGGAGCTGTTCTAGGACCGCGCTGTCGACAGGGCGGCGGGAAAATCCAGAAAATTCAGCCGGTCTGGTGCTCGATTCCCGATGTGCAAACGTCGGGTGGAGGCGCCGGCCTCCTGGTTTTCCGCACCAGACGCGCGCACGCTTGCATCCCTGCCCCCTCCTGATCCACGCTGAACTCATGCCTACCCGGCCCGGTTCCTTGCCGAGCGACCCCATCCTGGCGGCCCTCGATCGCGCGCCGCGTGTCCAGAGGCTCACGCCGGAGCAGCGCGCCGAGCTCGATCAGGACCTCGCTGACATCGCGGCGGGCCGGGCGCGCCTCGTCGCTCACGAGGATCTGCCGCGGGCCCTGGAGGAGCTGGCCCGCGAGCAAGGCGGATGAGCTTCCGCGTCGTCTGGAACTTCCCTGCTCTGGTCACGTTTTACAGTCTGCCGATGCACTCGGCCTTCATGATCGACCGGGCGGTCGTTCGCTTCGCGGAGACGGGCGAAGGCGAGCTCGCGTGGGAGGCGCCCTACCACCTCCTCAGCGCGGGCTTCCACGACGTTGTGCTCACGATCGAGCGCGAGGCGCAGACGATCACCGTGCTCCGCATCTACCGCGCTCGCTGAGCGCTACGGCGCCGCAGGCCGATGTCACCCGAGCGGCACATCAAGGATCCACCCGCGTCACGGCGCGTCCGCGAGGACAGCAGACTGGCGGATCGCCGCCGGCGCCCGCGCGTATTCCTTGAGAGCAATCGAGTCGTGCAGCCGGACCCCGTGGCTGCTCAGCTTGGCCAGCACGCGCGACACCCCGCGCGGCGCCACGCTGACCAGGCGGCCTATCTGCGCCAGCGCCCACAGCTCGAGCCGGCTGCCCGGGACCAGGCGCCTGGCGGCGTTCAGCGCGAACACCCTGCTGCGGCGCACGTAGTCGGCCAGCTTGCGCTCGCAGGCCTGGAACGCGCGCGCGTGGTCGCCGCCGGCCGCGGCCAGCTCGCCGGCGAGGATATAGGCGCCCACCACCGCGAGGCTGGTGCTGCCGCCGACGGCCGGCCCGGGCGAATAGCCGGCGTCGCCGGTCAGGGTGACGCGCCCGCGTGACCACGAGTCCATGCGCAGCTGCGTGATCGAGTCGAAGTAGAACGCCGGGGTCCGATCGAGCTCGGCCATCAGCCGCGGCACCTCCCAGCCGGCCCCGGCGAACGCCTCGCGCAGCAACTGCTTCTGCCGCGCGACGTCGCGGTGGTGGACATCGAGCTCGCGCGGGCTGCGGAACAGGAACACCGCGCGCGCGTCGTCGATCGTGTGCGAGCCGTAGATCGCCGCCATCCGCCCGACCCCGCCGAGCACGATCGCGTGGTCGTGCAGCCCCAAGTAGTTGGGGATCGAGATCACCGCGAGGTAGGCGCCGATGAAGCGGGCGAACTGCCGCTCCTCGCCGAACACCAGCCGCCGCACGTTCGAGTGCAGCCCGTCGGCGCCGATCACCAGATCGAAGCGCCGCGGCGCGCCGCGCTCGAACGTCACGTCGACACCGGCCTCGTCCTCGGCGAGCGAGGCGATCGAGTCGCCGAACACGTACTCGACGTCGCCCCGGGTCGCGTCGTGGAAGATCTCGCTGAGATCGTCGCGCATGATCTCGACGTGGCGGTCGGACACCGCGTGCATCAACCGGCCGACGTCGATGTCGACCTGCCCTTGCACCCCTTCGCGCAGCATCGTCATGCGCTCGGTGCCGGTCTTCTTGGCCACGACCCGCGCCAGCACGCCCATGCGTTCGACGATGTCCATCGCCGGCCGAAACAGGTCGACCGCGTGGCCGCCCGTCTTGCGCAGCGTCGGCGCGCGCTCCACCACCGTGGGCCGAAACCCGTGCCGCTCGAGCCAGTACGCCAGCACCGGACCGGCGATGCTGGCGCCCGAAATGAGGATCTCCATGGGCCCCTCCTTACTTACCGATAGGTAATCATGCGGCCCCGTCTTGCACAAGGCTTACCGAACGGTAAGTAAGCGGCTACGCTGCGCAGGTGCCCCGAGCCCGGCCCTCCGACACCAAGGCGCGAATCCAGGCGGTGGCGCGCGAGCTGTTCGCGCGCCAGGGAGTCCAGCGGACCAGCCTGCGCGAGATCGCCGATCACCTCGGCATCACCAAGCCCGCGCTCTACTACCACTTCGACTCGCGCGAATCGCTGGTCGCCAGCATCGTCGAGCCGCTGCTCGCGGAAATGGACGCGTTCGTCGCCGAGCGCGAGGGGGGCCCGCAGCCTGATTCGCGCGTCCTGCTCGCCGACTACTTCGATCTCCTGCACCGCCACCGCGACACCCTCACGATGGTGGTCCGCGACCTCGCCACGCTCGCCTACCTCGACCTGGGCATGCGCATGATCGAGTGGCGCCGCCGCCTGATGCGCCTTCTCATCGGCCCGCGCCCCTCCCTCGCCGCCCGCGCCCGCGCCGTCGTCGCCATCGGCGGCCTCTCCGACTGCGTCATCGAGTTCACCGACGTGCCCATGGAGAAGGTCAAGTCGGTCGCCGTCGAGGCCGCCCTCGCCGCGCTCGCGCCGACGTCATGAATCGCGTACGCATGCCTCACTGCCGTGCAGCTCGGCGCCCTTCGACCGGCACCCCCGAGACGATGGGAGCGCCGGCGGGGGGCTGTGCGCGGCGGCGCGCGGGTGGGCGCGGCGAGCACCGAACGAGGTGCCATAAGGTTCCAGGAGGCTCCACGCCCCAGGCGCGCCTTGTGTGGCGCGCGACGGAACGTCTCAGAAGGCATGGCCCGAAGTGAGACATGCCCGGGCGGTGGCTCATGCGCAAGCTCTCCCGCCCCGGTCTTGGCGGATGGCCGAGCGCCCGCCCGCGCGCCGCCGCGCACAGCCCCCCGCCGGCGCGGCGGCTCGGCTCAGCCCCTCTCCGCTACGCAGCCGCCGCCGGCTCCCCCGCCGCCGCCCCCGCCGCGCCGCCCGGAACCGCGGCCTCGATCGGCGCCTCCTCCAGCGCCGCCGCGATCACCTGGCTCATGTCCTCGACGAAGATGAGCTCCAGCTCGGCCCGCACCTCCTTCGGGATCTCCTCGGCGTCGCGCGCGTTCTTCTGCGGCAGGACGACCCGCTTGATCCCGGCGCGGTGCGCCGCGAGCACCTTGGATTTGATCCCGCCGACCGGCAGCACCCGCCCGCGCAGCGTGCACTCGCCCGTCATCGCCGTGTCCGAGCGCACGCGCCGCGCGGAGAGGAGCGACGTCAGCGCCGTGAACATCGTCACGCCCGCGGACGGCCCGTCCTTGGGCACGCCGCCCGCAGGGACGTGGATGTGCAGGTCCTCCGCCTCGAGCTTCGCCGTGTCGACGCCGAGCTCGACGGCGTGGCTGCGCACGTAGGTGAGCGCCGCCTTCGCCGACTCCTTCATCACGTCGCCGAGCTGACCCGTGATCTCGACCCTCCCCTTCCCCGGCATCCGCGACGTCTCGATGAACAGGATGTCCCCGCCCACCGGCGTCCAGGCGAGCCCGGTCGCGACGCCAGCGACGCTCGTCCGCTCCGCCACGTCGCTGAAGAACCGGACCTTGCCAAGGTACGTCCCGAGATCGCTCGCCTCGACCACCACGCGCGGCGCCTTGCCGTCCGCCGCGCGGGCGATCTCCAGCGCGACCGCCCGGCAGAGCTTCTTGATCTCCCGGCCGAGCTGCCGCACCCCGGCCTCGCGCGTGTAGTCGCGCACGATCGCCGCGAGCGCCTCGTCCGTGATCGAGAGCGACCCCGGGTCGATCGCGTGCTCCTTGAGCTGCTTCGGGACGAGGTGCGACCGCGCGATCGCGATCTTCTCGTCCGGCGTGTAGCCGGACAGCTCGATGACCTCGAGCCGGTCCCGCAGCGGCGCCGAGAGCGCGCCGAGATCGTTCACCGTGCAGAGGAAGACGACCTCCGACAGATCGAACGGGAGCTCCAGGTAGTGGTCGACGAACGTCCGGTTCTGCTCCGGATCGAGCACCTCCAGCAGCGCCGCCTCGGGCGAGCCCCGCCACCCGGCGCCGAGCTTGTCTACCTCGTCGAGGAGCACGATCGGGTTCTTCACCTTGGCCTTCTTCAGCGCGTGCACGATCCGGCCGGGCAGCGCGCCGACGTACGTCCTCCGGTGGCCGCGCAGCTCCGCCTCGTCGTGCACGCCGCCGAGCGAGATGCGCACGAACGGGCGGCCCGTGGCGTCGGCGATCGACTGGCCGAGCGAGGTCTTGCCCACGCCGGGCGGGCCCGCGAAGCACAGGATCGTCGCGCGCGCCTTCCCGGTCAGCTTGATCACCGCCATGTGCTCCAGGATGCGGCGCTTCACGTCGTCGAGGCCGCGGTGATCCTCGTCGAGCTTCGCCTTCACCGCGTCGAGGTCGTCCTTCACCTCCGCCCTCGCGCTCCACGGCAGGTCCGCGATCCACTCGAGGTACGTGCGGATCACGTTGTGCTCCGCGCTCTGCGGGCCGACCGACTCGAGCCGGCGGAGCTCCCGATCGGCGACGGCGCGCGCCTCCTCGGGGAGCCCGGCCTCGTCGAGGCGCCGCCGGAGGACCGCCAGCTCGTCCTCGCCCTCCTCGCCGCCCGCGAGCTCCTTCTGGATGGCCCGGAGCTGCTCGCGGAGGATCGCCTCGCGCTGGCCCTTGCCGAGCTCGCGCCGCACGTCGCCGTCGATCTTCTTCTTGAGGTCCGCCAGCGCGGACGCCTCGGCGAGCAGGCCGGCGACCCGCTGGAGCCGAGGGACCACGCGGAGCTCGGAGAGCACCTCCATCTCCTTCTCGGTGGGCAGGCCGAGCGCGCCGGCGACCTGATCCGCGAAGACGCCCGGCTCCGCCCGGCTCGTGGCGGCGATCTCGGCGAGGTTCGTCCCCGTCTTCGGGCCGACCTCGCGGGCGCGCTCGCGCAGCGACGCCGCGAGCAGGCGCGCCTCCTCGGCGTCGCCGAGGAACTCGGGCGCGAGGGTGCCCTCGGCCCGCCACGTCGGCTCGGTCTCGACCAGGGCCGAGAGCGCGAAGCGATCGAGCCCCTCGATCACCAGCCGGTAGCCGTTCGAGACGCGCGAGATGTCGACGACCCGCGCGAACGTGCCGATGTCGTGGAGGTCCTCGCGCCGCGGATCCTCGCGCTTCGGATCGCGCTGGGCGATGACGCCGATCACGTCGCCGGCGTGGACGGCGTTGAGCAGCGCCACCGAGCGGGGGCGCCCCACCGGGAGCGTGAGCACGGTGCCGGGAAAGAGGACGCCGGTGCGGAGCGGGAGCAGGGGAAAGGGCGAACGAGGCGCGCTGGCGCCGCTGCGAAGCTGGCTCATGCGAACTCCTGTGGCAGCGGTCGGCTCGCGCCATCCCTGCCGGATCGGTCGAAGGTCGGGTGGACTGCGTGGACAGCGCGCCGCCCCTCCGCCCGTGAGGGCGGCGCAGCGCGCGGATGGGCTCACGTAGACCGCCGCGAGCAACCGCTCGGGCGAGCTCCATGAATCGATGAACGAAAAGTAAATTCGTTCACGCGTCCGTCAACCCGCCCTGCTGACGAGCGCGACGGCTGGATCAGAACGCCTGTACGCCGAGCACGAGGCCGGGCCAGGCGCGCTCGGTGCTGCTGGCGTCGGAGCCGAGGGGGGCGCTGCCGTACGGGCTCAGCTGGGCGTCCTTCGGGGTGCCGCTGAACGCGACGTTGACGCTGGGACCCCCGAAGAGCGCGAGCTCGGGGAAGAGGCGGAAGCCGAGGAGCGCGCGCGCCTGCGCGATGGTGGCCGCGGGCTCGAGCGTCGAGGGCTCGTGGAGCGTGTACCCGAGCACGTCGAGGTCGATATAGGCGCGCTGGTGGATGGAGATGCGGCCACCCAGGCCGAGCGCGGAGACCAGGAGAGGGCGGTTGCCGATCGTGCGAAGGCCGACGCCGTAGATGTTGTGGATGTGGTCGCTCCCGTTCTTGAGGCCGGCCACCACGATGCCGGACTCGAGCCCCCAGACGTCCACGTGCAGGCGGCCCTTGCGGATGAAGTTGAACAGCCCGAGCGAGAACGGCGAGTCGTCGGCGTAGTTGACGAGGCCGATCTGCGCGCCCCCCACCTTGCCGGTGGCGACGTTCAGGAGCCCGATCTGCAGGCCTGTCGACTCGCCCGCGGCCACGTTGGCCACGCTGATCTGCGTGCCTGTCGACTTGCCCGCGGCCACGTTGACGACGCCGACCTGCACGTCGGTCGCTGCGCCCGTGGCGACGTTGGCCACGCCGACCTGCACGTCGGTCGCGTCGCTCACGGCGACGTTGGCCACGCCGACCTGCAGGTCCGTCGAGGCGCCCGCCGCGACGTTGGCCGCGCCGAGCTGCGCCCCGTCCACGGCGCCGACGGCGACGTTGATCGCGCCGCCCTGCGCGCCCGTGACCGGGCCGACGGCGACGTTGAACGAGCCGACCTGCGCGCCCCAGAGCGGTCCGGCGACGTTGAGCCCCATCGTGATCTGCGCGCCGCGCGCCGGACCGAGCACGAGGTTGGCGCCGGACGAGAGCTGCGCGCCGCACAGGAACGACGACGCGATGTTGACCCCGACGCCGAGCTCGAGGCCCGCGACGCCCGCCGTGTACCCGGCGACGAGGTTCAGCGAGTAGCGGCGGACGACGTTCGTGCCGTCGAAGGTCGAGGTGCCGACGAACGGCAAGACGTCGGCGCCGAGGCGGACGACCTTCGCGCCGGGGAGCACGCACCGAGGAGGCTCCGGTGGCGCGGGGGCGGGGCGCGTCGCCTTCGCGGGGCGCGCGGCGCGGGGAGGCGGCGTCGGCCGGCCGGCGGCGGGAGGCGCGGGGGGCGCCGCAGGCGATGGCTGCGCCGCCGGCGGCGCCTCGGGCGGGCGCTTGCCGAGCGCCGCCGCGAGCTCCGCCGCCTCGTCCCGGACGAGGTTGCCCGCGAGCAGGGCGATCGCCTCGGCGGCGCGATCGGGATCCTCCGGGACGTCGATGGTGCGCTCGATGCGGCGGCCGTCCGCGGCGCTGTAGCTCAGCGTGACGCGGCCGTCGGGCTCGCCGCGGAGGACCAGCGTGGAGCGCCCGGCGGTCGCCGCGCGGGCCAGCGTGACGTCGGCGCCGAGCTCGCGCCCGATGGCGGCGCGCACCGCGTCGGGATCGAGCGTCCACGGCGCGCCGTCGACGACGAGCTCGACGCCCGCGGCGCTCGGCTCCTCGGCGAGGGCGGGCGCGGGAGGCGCGGTGACCGCGGCGACGGCGCCCGCGGCCGCGAGCGCGTGCAGAAGGAGGACGCCCGCGCGGAGGCCTGCGCCGCGCGCGGACGTCTTCCGGTCACGGCGCGGCGAGCCCCGCGGCGGCGCGGGGAGAGGTGCGAGGGCGGGTGTGTTCATCGACCGTGCTGTGCCCGCTCGCGGCGCGTTCGTTCACGCGCCGCGACGTTCACTCGTCCGCGCTGCGCATCGCCTCGAGCAGCGAGCGCGACTCGTCCTTCCGGTAGCCGCCGAAGGCGCCCTGCGCGAATGGATCGAGCGCCCGCCGCGCCTCGTCCTTGCGGCCGAGGCGAACGAGGCAGAGGGCGCGGTTGTACTGGGCCTCCACCGCGAAGCGGCCGCGCGGGGCGGCGGCCAGGTACGCGTTCCACGCGTCGAGCGCGGCCGCCGGGTTGCGCTCGACGAAGTGCGCGCGGTGCGCCGCCTGGTAGAGCGCGTCCGCGTCGGGGCCGGCCGGCGGGCGCTCGATGGCCTGCGGATCCCCCGCAGCCGGCCGCGGCGCGGTCGGCTGGCGCGCGGCGCTCGGCGCGACCGGGCGCGAGGCCGACCGGACCGGCGCGACCGCCAGCACCGGCGCGCGCGGCGGCGCAGGGGCGATCGGGGGCTCCGCGAGCGGCGCAGGCGGCGGCGGCTCCGGCGCGACCGCCTCCGCGCTCGCCTCGGCCGCAGGCGGCGCGGGCGCCTCGGCCGCGTGCCGCGGCCCGGACAGCGCGCGCTGCGGCGGCGGCGCGGGCGGCATGGCGGGCGCCTCGGAGACGCGCAGCCCGAGCCGCGACGCGAGGTCGTCCCAGCCGCCGGGGAACCAGCGCGCGGCCGAGGCCCACGCGACCGATCCGACGAGCACGGCGGCCAGCGGGACCACCACGCGGACCATCGCGAGGCGGCGGGCCCGCTGGGCCTTCAGGCTCCTCATCACGCGGGCGCGCGTCTCGTCGCGGCGGCCGCGCGACGCGTCTGCCTCCGCGCGCAGGGCGCGCGCGGCCTCGCGGAGCACGTCGTCCTTCATGGGGCCCTCTCCTCCAGCAGCGTACGGAGCTTCTGCTTGGCGTGGAACAGCCGCGTGCGCACGGTGGCCTCGGGCACGCCCATGATCTCGGACGCCTCTCGCGCGCTGCGCTCCTCGACCTCGCAGAGCACGAACGCCACGCGCTGCGCCGTCGGCAGCGCGTCGAGGGCGCGGTTCAGGGCCTGGGCGAGCGCGGCGCGGCCGGCTTCCCGCTCGGGGCTCGACGCGTGCTCCTCGTCCGGCTCCAGGGCGAGCCGCTCCATGGCGGCGCGGCGCCGCGCGGCCGCGCGGAGGTGGTGGCGGGCGTGGTTGACCGCGATCGCGATGAGGAACGTCTTGAGCGACGAGCCGCCGCGGAACCGCTGCGCGGCCTGCGGCAGGCTGATGAAGACGTCGTGGGCCAGGTCCTCGGCGGACGCGTCGTCGCCGGTGAGGCGGCGAGCGAACCCGCGCACCGCGCCGTAGTGCCTGTCGTACGCCTCGCCGACCGCCGCGGCGTCCCCGCGCCGCAGCCGCTCGACGAGCTCCTCCTCCGCGTCCTGCGCGCGCTCGGCGCCGCGGGAGAAGAAGAACGGCATGAGGAGCGCCATGGTCTTCATCGGGCGCCACCTCTCCCCGGCGCGCGGGGGCTCGGCGTCGCCGGACGGCTGTGCCCCCGGAAAACCCGCTGCTCGCTCCGTCCCATCTCCGTCCATCCCTGCGCCATCATCGTTACACCCGAACGCGCTCGGCGGCGTTGCCCGTGTGCCATCAACAAGCGTCGGAGAGCCCGGGTCGGCGTGAGGCACACCCCGTCGTGCCCGGCGTGGAGGAGAGCGTTCATGGTCGGCGCGTCGGTTTCGTGCCCGGAGGGGTCGGGAACGTTCAACCCCGGTCGGCGAAATCGACCGCCGGAGATCCGGACGGCCGAAATCGACGCCAGGGGGCGCGATCGACCGCCGGGGTCCATCCCGCCGCCCGGGAGCTCCGGACCGGCGACCGTCGAGATCGTGCGCAGGCGCGCGACCCGTTGAACGGAGCGCGCGGCAGCGGGCACGCAGCTCCGAGTGGGCAGAGGGCGCCGCGCCGACGAGCCGCGCCGCTGCCCTGGATCCATCGCTGATCAGGAGTGAGGAACGATGAACATGCGCACGGCCTTCGAGTGGGGTCTCGGTCTCTCTTTGTCCGTCTTCTCGATGACGGCGGTCGGTTGCTACATTGAGACTGGCGACGACTGCTACTGGGACGACGACTGTGTCGATGCGCCCAGGGTCCACGACGCTCCCGACTTCGAGCGCCCGGACCCGGAGGAGGACACCCAGGAGCCCGATGGTGAGGACGGCGCGAGCAGCAGCGGCGGCGAAAGCAGCGCGAGCGGCGGCGGCGAGAGCTCACCAGGAACCCCGGGCGCCTGCCAGGCGTCGTGCGACTGCCCGAGCGGCGACGTGTGCGTCGAGGGGCTCTGCAAGACGCCGTGCGCGGCCTCGTGCGAGTGCCCCGAGGGCGAGTCGTGCGAGGGTGGCTATTGCGCGCCCCCGCCGGAGCCGGCCATCTCCTGCGAGGCGTCGTGCGATTGCCCGAGCGGCAGCGAGTGCGTCGAGGGCGTCTGCACCTGAGCCGCGAGGCGCTCCCCGGGCGCACAGAGCGCGCACAGAGCCCTGAGCTCGAAGCGCGCCGCATCGTGCGCCTCGTCAAGTTGCGCGCTCTCATCCCCACAGCCCCGCTCCTGACCGCCGAACGGGTGAACTCCGCGACGCGGGGCAATCAGCGCGGCGGGGGAGCCCGGGCTCACCGCGACGGGATGAGCCGCTCGAGCCGGGACACGTACCCCGGCAGCTCCGCCGCCAGCGCTCCGGGCAGCGCCCGGTCCGCTTCGAACAACATCGCCAGGTTGCCGTAAAGCGCCGCGTCCGCGAGGCTCGGGGCCTCGCCGAACAGGAACGGCGATCGCTTCAGCGTCCGGACGGTCGGCGCGAGCAGGGTCCTCGCGCGCTCGAGCAGCGCCGGGGTGTCGCGCTCCCACTGCTCGATACAGCCAGCGCCGAACTTGCGCTCCTTGATCAGCGTGTACAGGGCGCGCTGACCCGGCCGCTCCCAGGCGTCGCGGATGCGCGGCGACGCGATTCGAAAGAGCACGTCCTCCAGCGGTCCGTCGCAGAAGTCCGCGTAGGCCCAGACCGGGCCCTCGAGGACATCCAACGTCAAGCGTCGGGCGGCAGGGTCCTCGAGCAGGAGCTCGCAGATCCGCCGCGACTCGACCGTCACCCGGCCGTCGTCGCCGACCAGCACCGGCACGTAGATATAGCCGCCGGTCACGCGGGCCAGCTCGTCGCGATCATCGTACGGCACCTCGACCAGCTCGTACGGGCGGCCCAGGAGGTCGAGCAGCATCTGAACTTTGCGGGCGAAGGGGCTATATCGGAGTCGGTAGAGCTTCATGACTCCCGGGATACCGCGGCGCGCCTGGACGAGCGAACGAATGTTTTCCATGGTACATGAGAAATTCTCATGACCAGCCCCGCCCCGGGGGATCGCCCTCCGCCGCTGCCGTCGCTCACCGCCCTTCAGGCGTTCGAGGCCGCGGCGCGCCATTCGAGCGTCACCCACGCGGCGCGCGAGCTGGGCGTGACCCAGACGGCCATCAGCCACCAGATCCGCGCCCTCGAGGACACGCTGGAGACAGCGCTGTTCCGGCGCTCGCCGCGCGGCATCAGCCTGACGGAGGACGGCGAGCGCTGGGCTGCGGAGCTGGGCGTCGTGTTCGCCCGGCTGCGCGAGGCGAACGCCCGCTTGCGGCGGCCCGCCGCGGACGTGCGGCCCGCCGTGTCGGTCAGCGTCACGCCGTCGTTCGGGGCGCGCTGGCTCGTGCCGCGGCTCGGGCAGTTCCTTGTGAGCCACCCGGAGGTGGACGTGCGCATCTCCGCCACCGAGCGCCTCGTCGATCTCGCGAGAGAGCCGGTGGACATCGGCATCCGTTACGGACTCGGCAGCTACCCGGGCCTGGTGACCGTCAAGCTGGCGGACGACGCCCTGATCGTGGCCGCCGCGCCGAGCGTCGCGAGCAAGCGCGCGCGCTGGCGCGTCGAGGACCTGAGCCACGAGGTGTTGCTCGGGGACGACCACCCCGACGCCTGGGGCCGCTGGTTTCGCGAGCGCTCGCGCCGCCTGCCGGCCCGGGTGCGCCACAGCCAGCTCACCGACTCGTCGATGCTGGTGGACGCGGCGGTGCGCGGTCAGGGGGTGGCGCTCGCGCGCTGGTCGCTCGCGGCCGCAGAGCTCGATCTCGGCCGCCTGGTGCTGCTCTTTCCGAGGCTCCCGGCGCTGCCGACGGGCCTCGCTTACTACCTCGTGAGCACGCGCGCGAGCCTGCGGCGAAAGCCGGTTGCCGCCTTCAGGGACTGGGTCGTATCCGAGTCCGCGAGCCTGCGCAGGCCAGGAGGCTGACGGCGCGGCGTCAGCCCCCCGGCTCGCGGGCGGGCCCGCGGCCGACGAGGCCGTAAAGGACGATCCGGTGGACCGCGGACAGCATCGCCTCGACCTCTTCGCGGGAGCCCTGGAACAGCCACGGAGGAGCGAAGCTCGCATAGGCGCGCAGGAGGGCGCGGGCGGTGAGCTCGGGGTCGGCGGCGTCGAGCGCGCCGGCGCCGGCGCCGCGCGCGACGAGATCGCGGAGGAGCGCGCGCTCCTCGTCGAGGAAGCGGGCGTGGGCGGCCTTCACGGCGCGGCTCTGGCAATGCACGAGATCGCACGCGTGCGCGCCCGAGCCGGCGAGCTCCAGGAAGGCGCGCGCGCGGGCGTCGAACACCGCCCGCAGCCGGTCGCAAAAGGGCACGTCGTCCCGGACCGCGGCGGCGCGCATCGCGGCCATGACGGCGCGGTGCTCGCCCTGGGAGAGCTCCTCGACGATGGCGTCCTTCGAGGCGAACTCCAGGTACACGGCGCCGACCGCGATCTCGGCCTCGCGCGCGATGTCGGCGACGGTCGTCTTGGCAGGCCCGTACCGGCGGAGGAGCCGCTCTGTCGCCTCGAGGATCCGCTGGCGCCGCTCGCTCGCGCCGCCGGGGTAACCGTGCTCCATGAGGTGAGCGATGTTCTCCCGGATTCACGGCCGGGGGAAGCGTCCTGGCGGCGGCCGGCAGGGACATGGGGACGCCACGGCGCGCGGGCACGGGCGGGGCCGCGCGCTGGCCGCCGGCGATGGCGCACGAACCCGACGGCGCGCGGGCCGCGCCGGCGCGACGGAGCCCAGCCCCGAGATTGATCGCCGTACGCCCGGCGGCTATCGTGGGCTGGCTTTGCACCCGATTTTCCGCGAAGATCGCGCTGTTCACGGGATCCGCGGTCCGGCGCGCGAGGGGACCGAGCCATGACGAGCACCGGGCCGACACACGACGAAGCCGAAGGGCTGGTGCGACCGGGGCAGGTCATCGCCGAGAAGTACCGCGTCGAGCGGGTGATCGGCGCCGGCGGGATGGGCGTCGTCGTCGCCGCGACCCACCTCCAGCTGGAGGAGCGGGTCGCGATCAAGCTGCTCCTGCCCGAGGCGGCGAAGTCGCGCACGCTCGCCGAGCGCTTCGTGCGCGAGGCGCGCGCCGCGGTGAAGGTCAAGAGCGAGCACGTGGCGCGCGTGACCGACGTCGGGACGCTCGACTCCGGCACGCCGTACATGGTGATGGAGTACCTGTCGGGCAGCGACCTCGCCGACGCGCTCCGCGCGGGCGGGCCGATGACCCCGCAGGCGGCCGTCGAGTACGTCCTCCAGGCCTGCGAGGCGCTCGCCGAGGCGCACGCCGCGGGCATCATCCACCGCGACCTCAAGCCGGCGAACCTGTTCCTCACGCGGCGCGCGGACAGCTCCCCGTGCGTGAAGGTGCTCGACTTCGGGATCTCGAAGGTGGCGACCGGCGGCTCCGACCCGCGGATCACCGACACGAAGGCCATCATGGGGTCGCCGCTCTACATGTCGCCCGAGCAGCTCAAGTCCTCGCGCGACGTCGACGCGCGCACCGACATCTGGGCGCTCGGCGTCATCCTGTTCGAGCTGCTCACCGGCGCGCCGCCGTTCGACGGCGCGACGATGCCGCAGCTCTGCGTGGCGATCATGCAAGGGATCCCGAGCCCCCTCGCCGCGTTCCGCTCCGACGTACCCCCGGCGCTCGAGGCGGTGATCCGCAAGTGCCTGGAGAAGCTGCCGGAGCAGCGGTACCGCCACGTCGGGGAGCTGGCCGAGGCGCTCGCGCCGTTCGCGACCGGGCGGGCCCGGCTCTCCATCGACCGGATCAGCGGGATCTCGCGGAGCTCGGGGCCCCCGCGGCCGGAGCTCCCTTCGGCGAGCGGGGTGACCTCGCCGACCGTGGTGAACACGTCGCTGAACACCTCGCCGACGTGGAGCGGGACGGTCGTGACGCGAAAGCGGCCGGTGGGGCTCGCCGTCGCGGCCGGCGCCTTCGTGTCGCTGATCGCCGCGATCGCAGTCTTCGCGTTCCTGACGTCCCGCGCTCGCGGCGACGGCGCAGCGACCGAGCCGACCGCCAGCGCCTCGGCCGCGCCGTCGCCGGCGGACGCCGCGGCACAGCCGCCGACCGCGCCCGCGTCGCTCTCGCCGACCGTCACGCCCGGCGGCACCGAGGCCCCCGCGCCGACGGACGACCGCACGGCGGCGCCGGCCCCGGCCGAGATCGCCCCTGCGCCCCCCGCGACGCCGGCCAGCGGCAAGCCCGCGGCGCCGCGCCGGCCGAGCGCCGCACCGCGACCCCCGGCCACCACGCACGCCACGCAGCAGGCGCCGGCCACCCGGCCGCCCGCCGCCCCGGCCGCTGCGCCGCCCGGCGGCAACCTGTTCGACGATCGCAAGTGAGGACACCACCATGACGAGCCTGCCCGTGAAGCACCTCGGGCGCCTGCTGGCGCTCGCGATGTTCCTTGCCGCCCTCCTCTCGGGCGGCCGCGACGCGAGGGCCGACACGGCGGCCGCGCAGGCCCTGTTCGACGCAGCCAAGCAGCTGATGGCCCAGGGCAAATACGCCGACGCGTGCCCCAAGCTCGAGGAGAGCCAGCGGCTCGACCCGGGGATCGGCACGCAGTTCAACCTCGCGGCCTGCTACGAGCAGCTCGGCCGGACGGCGAGCGCCTGGTCGATGTTCCTCGATGTGGCCGGCGCGTCGAGGGCCGCCGGCCAGCTGGAGCGCGAGAAGGTCGCGCGGCAGCGCGCCGCCGCGCTCGAGCCGCGGCTCATCCGGCTGACGATCACGGCGCCGGCCGACTCCCCGGCCGACCTCCAGGTGAAGCGCGACGGCGCCCTCGTCGGGCGCGCGCAGTGGGGCACGCCGGTGCCCGTGGATCCCGGGAAGCACACGGTCGAGGCCTCCGCCGCCGGCCGAGCGCCGTTCGCGAGATCCGTGGAGCTCACCCGGGCGGGTGCCTCGGAGACGCTGGCCATCCCGCCGCTGCCCGCGGGCGCACCGGCGCGCGACGCCGCGCTCCCGCCGAGCGGCCCCCCCGCGCCTGCGGGCGCCGCCGCGCCCCCTCCGGGCGGCCCCGCCGCGCCGCGAGCGAGCGGGGCCCCGCTCGCGCCGGTCGCCGCGCACGCGCCGGCGCCCCCGGCTGCGCCGCTGACCAAGCGCCGCAGCAAGGGGATGATGGTCACCGGCATCGTCCTGACGAGCCTCGGCACCATCGCCATCCTGGGCGGGGGCCTGGTGATCGCCTCCACCCCCTCGTGCTCCGGCGACAGCTGCGGGTACGACACCTCCAGCGACCCGTTCGCCGACGACACGGTCTACGAGGAGGACGACGCGGATGGCGCCGGGGTCGGGCTCGTCGTCGGCGGGCTCGTCCTCGCCGGCGTCGGCATCCCGCTCGCCATCATCGGCGGCCGCAAGGTGCCGGTGCAGCCCGAGAAGCAGGCTGCCTCCACGCCGGCGCCGCCGCCCGAGCTCGTCATCGGCCCGCGCTACGCCGGGCTCCGCTGGTCCATGTAAGCGCCGGCGCTGGCGCGGCGCGCACGGCCGTGCGTCGGCGCGGCGAACGGGGGCCTTGAGGGCTCACTGCGAACCGTGAGCGCTCATTCCGGATCGATGCGGTACACGGTGCCGCCGAGATCGACCACGTAGACCTCGCCGGCGCCGTCCTGCCCGAAGCTGGCGATGCTGTAGCCGAACGACCCGAGCTCGTCCGTCCGGTCGACGGGCGCGGAGGCCACCCCGCCCTCGTAGGTGAGCGTCCAGACCCTGCCGCTGCAGTAATCACCGTAGAAGTAGCTCCCCCGGAGCCACGGGATCCTGCTGCCCCGGTAGACGTAGCCGCCGGTGACCGAGCAATCCTCGATGACCCGCCCGGCGTGGCCGTACTCGACGGCAGGGAGCGTGATGGTCCCCTCGAGATCGCAGCTCTCCGCGGGGATGAAGCAGTGCGCGCCCTCCATCCGGCGCCAGCCGTAGTTCTTCCGTCCCTGCCCGGCCGGCTCGATGTTGATCTCTTCCCAGAGGCGGTGACCGACGTCCGCGATGTAGAGATCGCCCGTGCACGCGTCGAAGCTGAAGCGGTACGGGTTCCGCAAGCCATGGTCCCAGATCTCGGGCAGGACGCCTTCGCCCGTCATGTTCCCTTCCGGGATGCTGTACGGGTGTGTCGAGACGTCGAGGCGAAGGATCTTCCCGAGCAGCGTCGTGAGCGCCTGGCCATTGCCGATGTCGGCATGGTTGGGGCCGGCGTCGTTGTTGTCCCCGCCGTCGCCGAGCCCGAGATAGAGGAAGCCGTCGATCGGGCTGAACTCGAGCGAACCGCCGTTGTGGTTCCGATGTAGATCCACGACCTCGAGGTACGTGGCCACCGGGTCTGGACTGGCCACGTCCGGTCGCTCTCCCCGTGCGAACTCGACCACACGCGCGTTGCCGCCCGTCGCCTTGTCCGTGTAGTGGACGAAGAAGCGACCGCCGTCCTCGTAATCGGGGTGGAAGGCGAGCCCGAGGAGGCCGCGCTCGCCGTTGTCATTGAACAAGACGCGATCCCGGATATCGAGAAACACCTTGGGCTCCGCCGCTCCGTCGTCGAGGACGAGGATCTGGCCAGGCTGCGTCAGGATGAAGAGCCGCGTGGGGTCGCCCGGCGCGGATTTCACGAGGAGCGGGTGATCGAGGCCGGAGACGAGCGTGGTGAGCTTCAGCGCGCCCTCGTCCTCGCTCGGCGGCGCGCAGCTGAACCCCGCCGCGGGCTCACCGCCGCCGGCTCCGCTGCCGCTGCCGCTGCCGCCGCTGCCGCCGACTCCGCCGCCGCCGCCAACCCCGCTGCCGCCAGCGCCGCTCGCGGCAGCCCCGCTGCCGCCACCCCCACTCGCGCCAGCCCCGCTGCCGCCCGTCTCGCTGCGGCCCCCCCCGCTCGCGTCCGCTCCGCCGCCTGCGGCCGACGAGGTCGCGCCGGGCGGCAGCGGAGCGAGCGACTCCTCGCGCGAGCAGGCGATGAACGCGAGCTCGGCCGCCAGAGAAAGCGCGATGATCGGAAGGGGCGACAGGGCTGAGCTCGACGGCCTCATGGCTTGACGATATCGTAGATCGAAGCCCCAGGGCGGCGGAGATCCGGTGTTGGAGGCGCCCGCGCGCCCCGCGCGCCCCGCGCGCCCCGCGCGCCCCGCGCGCGATCGAGGGCGCACGCCGCGCGCGCACGCCGGACGGCGCCGCTGCGGGCCCCCCTGACGCGCCTGTGCCGGCGTTCGGGGCGTGGCGATATCGCGAAACGAGCCCCGCGATCCACGCATCGATATCGATGGAACCGGCCCCATCGCCGCACTTCGAGCGAGGCCGACCACACGAGAGCATGGCATCCGTTTTTCCGCGCTGGAGCAACACCGCTTTCCGACTCGCCATCGCCGCCGTCATCCTCGGCGGCGCGGCGGCCGTGGCAGCGCCGATGATCTACGTGCGCTCGGATTGGAACACCGGGCGGCACCTGCCCGTGCAGCAGCCCGTGCAGTTCGACCACAGGCACCACGTGCAGGACGACGCCATCGATTGCCGGTTCTGCCATTACACGGTCGGACGGTCGGCCACGGCGGGCATGCCATCGACAGCGGACTGCATGGGCTGTCACAGCCAGATCTGGAATCAGAGCCCCAAGCTCGAGCTCGTCCGGAACAGCTATTTCTCGGACACGCCGATCGTCTGGAACCGCGTCAACGACGTGCCCGACTTCGTCTATTTCAACCACGCGATCCACGTGAACAAGGGCGTCGGCTGCGTGACGTGCCACGGCCGCGTGGATCAGATGCCCGAGGTCCGGCAGGTGACGCCCATGACGATGGGCTGGTGCCTCGAGTGCCACAGGGCGCCGGAGCGCCACCTCCGCCCGCTCTCCGCGATCACGGACATGGACTGGGACCCCGGCCCCGACGCGGACCGGACCGGCCGGCAGATCGCGCAGCAGCTCGGCGTGCAGCACCTCGTCCACTGCTCGGCCTGCCACAGGTGAGCGCGCGCGGGCGCGAACGGAGCGACACACAGGGGATCATCGACGAGCAACCAGGACACCTACGAGAGCGCGAGAGGACGAGGGGCCATGGGCGGCCAGCAGCGGAGCGCCGTCAGGGCGGCGGCGCGGATCCAACGATGACCTGAAGAGGGACGATGGCTGATCAGAAACACATCCCGTGGAGCGCCGCGCTCGACGGCAAGACGGGTAAAGCGTACTGGCGCAGCCTCGCGGAGCTCCTCGAGTCACCAGAGCTCCTCGAGGCCGCGGCGCGGGAGCTCCCGGCGAGCGCGGGCAATCCGGCCGTGATGAGCCGGCGGCGCTGGCTCGAGCTCCTCGGCGCGAGCATGGCGCTCGCCGGCGTGTCCGGGTGCAGATCGAGGGCCGGGGACAACATCGTCCCTTACGTGACGACGCCGCCCGAGGTGACGCCGGGCGTGCTCCGGTATTACGCCACCAGCCTGGATCTCGACGGGTTCGCGACGGGCATCCTCGTCGAGAGCCACGAAGGGCGGCCGACGAAGGTCGAGGGCAACCCGCAGCACCCGGCGAGCCTCGGCTCGACCGGCGTCTACGAGCAGGCGTCGGTGCTCGGCCTCTACGATCAGCACCGCGCGCGCGCGGCGCGCCGCGGCGCCGCCCCGGCGACGTGGCGCGCGTTCGTCCAGCAGTTCGAGGGCGCCCGGAGCGATCGCGGCGCCGGGCTCCGGTTCGTCCTTCGGCCCACCGGCTCTCCGCTCCTCCTCGACCTCATCGGCCGCGTCCAGGCGCGCTATCCGGCGGCCCGGTTCACGTTCTACGCGCCCGCGCGCTCGGCGGACGCGGCGCGCGGGGCCGAGCTCGCCTTCGGCGCTCCGCTCCAGGCGCAGTACGACTTCCGGACAGCCGACGTCGTCCTCGCGCTCGACGCCGACTTCCTCGCGTCGATGCCGTTCAGCGTGCGGTATTCGCGCCAGTTCGCGGAGCGCAGGCGCATCGGCTCGCCGACAGGCACCATGAACCGGCTCTATGTGATCGAGCCCGGGCTGACCCCGACCGGGAGCATGGCCGATCACCGCCTGCGCAAGCGGCCGAGCGACGTGCCGGCGATCGCCGCGGCGATCGCGGCCGAGCTGCTCCTGACCGAGGGCGCGCGCCCGGGGCTCATCCCTCCCCAGGCGCTCGGCGCGCTCGATCCGCTCCGGGCGCGGGTCAGCGAGGCGGAGAGGCGCTTCGCCCGGGCGGTGGCGCGCGACCTCGCGCGCGGGGGCGCGGCGAGCGTCGTCGTCGCCGGGGAGCGGCAGCCTCCCGGGGTGCACGCGCTCGCGCACCTCATGAACGCGGCGCTCCGCAACGACCGCGCGGCGTGGACCACCGCGGGGACCTTGATCACGGCAGGCGCCGCCGAGCAGGACCTCACGGCGCTCGCCGAGGAGCTCCGCCGCGGCGCCGTCGACACCCTCGTGCTCCTCGAGAACAACCTGGTTTACACGGCGCCCGCGGATCTCGAGATCGCGGCGCTGCTCCGCTCCGTCCCGAGCCGGGTCTACCTCGGGCTCTACGAGGACGAGACCGCCGCGGGCTGCGACTGGTTCATGCCCGCCGCGCACGACCTCGAGGCCTGGGGAGACGCGCGCGCGTACGACGGCACGAGCTCGCTGATCCAGCCGCTCATCGAGCCGCTCTTCCAGGGCAGGACCGCCGCCGAGGTGCTCGCGGCGTTCGCGGGCGAGACGCAGAAGAGCGCGCGCGACCTCCTGCGCGAGGCCTGGGCCGCGCGCCGGGGCGGCGCCGATTTCGACGCGTTCTGGGAGGACGCGCTCCGGCGCGGGCTCGTCGAGGGCACCGCGGCCCCGCGGGAGGACGTCAAGCTGCGGCTCGACGGGGTGGCCGCGGCGCTCGCGCAGCTCGCGGCGGCGGCCCCGCCGAAGGCGGACGCCATCGAGGTCGCCTTCTCGGTCGGCGCGAGCGTCTATGACGGCCGGTTCGCCAACAACCCCTGGCTCCTCGAGCTGCCCGATCCCATGACGAAGCTCACCTGGGACAACGCCGCGCTGCTCAGCCCGGCGACGGCGAAGGCGCTCGGCGTCGAGAGCGAGGACGTGGTCGATCTCGATCTCGGGGGGCGAACGATGTCGATACCGGTCCTCGTCGCGCCGGGGCACGCCGACGGCACGGTGTCGCTGGCGCTCGGTTACGGGCGCAGCGGGGCCGAGTCGGTCGCCGCGGGGGTGGGGTCCGACGCGTACCGGCTCCGCACCACGGCCGCGCCCTTCTTCGCGGCAGGCGCCTCGGTGACGAAGCGGCCGGACCAGAAGCACAAGCTCGCCCTGACGCAGAGGCACTGGAGCCTGGAGGGGCGCCCCATAGCGCTCTCGATCCCGCTCGCCGTCTACCGCGAGCGCCCCGACTTCACGGAGGCGCTCAAGGGGCCACAGCCGTCCCTCATGCCCCCGACGCCTCCCCCCGGGGCGCCGAAGGACCAGTGGGCCATGACGATCGATCTCACGATCTGCACCGGCTGCAGCGCGTGCGTCACCGCGTGCCAGGCCGAGAACAACGTCCTCGTGGTGGGCAAGGAGGAGGTCCTGAACAGCCGCGAGATGCACTGGCTCCGCATCGACACGTACGTGGTGGACAACCCGCGAGACCCGAGCGACCCGGCCGTCGTCCACCAGCCCATGCTGTGCCAGCACTGCGAGAAGGCGCCGTGCGAGTACGTGTGTCCCGTGAACGCGACGACGCACAGCCCCGACGGGCTCAACGAGATGACCTACAACCGCTGCGTCGGGACGCGGTTCTGCTCGAACAACTGCCCGTACAAGGTCCGCCGCTTCAACTGGTTCGATTACGGCGAGCTCCGCGCGTACAACACGGGGCTCACGAAGCTCCAGCGCAACCCCGACGTGACGGTGCGGGAGCGCGGCGTCATGGAGAAGTGCACGTATTGCGTCCAGCGGATCCGCCGGGCGGAGATCGCCGCGCGGGTGGAAGACCGCGCGATCCGCCCCGGAGAGGTCGTCACCGCGTGCCAGCAGGCCTGTCCGACGCAGGCGATCCAGTTCGGCTCCCTCGCGCACGGGGAGACAGCGATGGTGGCGTGGCGGGGCGAGCCGCGGAGCTACGCGGTGCTCCACGACCAGGGCACCCGGCCGAGGACCATGTACCTCGCGCGCGTCGGCAACAAGAACCCGGAGCTCGACGAGCCGTGACGGCGCCCCTCATCCTCGGCCGGCCAACCGACGAGGAGCTCTCCGAAGAGCTCCTGTCGGTCGTCTGGAAGCCGCGGTCCAGGCTGTGGTGGGCGGCGTTCGCCCTGACCGGCGCCGGGACGGTCGTGCTCGCGCTCGCCATCCTCTACACCGTCACCACCGGCATCGGGGTCTGGGGAAACAACATCCCGGTGGGCTGGGCGTTCGGGATCATCAACTTCGTGTTCTGGATCGGCATCGGCCACGCGGGGACGTTCATCTCCGCGATCCTGCTCCTCCTGGAGCAGCGCTGGCGCACGAGCATCAACCGGTTCGCCGAGGCGATGACCCTCTTCGCCGTCATCCAGGCGGGCATCTATCCGCTCCTGCACCTCGGCCGGCCGTGGTTCGCCTACTGGCTCGTCCCCTACCCCGCGACCCTGAGGGTATGGCCCCAGTTCAAGAGCGCGCTGCCGTGGGACGCCGCGGCCGTGTTCACGTACTTCACGGTCTCTCTCGTCTTCTGGTACATCGGGCTCATCCCCGACTTCGCGGCCCTCCGCGACCGGGCCCCGAGCCGCCTCCGCCGGGTCGTCTACGGCGTCCTGTCGCTCGGCTGGCGCGGCTCCGCTGTCACCTTTCGTCACTACCGGCTCCTCTACGGGCTGCTCGCCGGGCTCGCGACGCCGCTCGTGCTCTCGGTGCACTCGATCGTGAGCACCGATTTCGCGATGGCGCTCGTCCCTGGCTGGCACTCGACCATCTTCCCCCCGTTCTTCGTCGCCGGGGCCATCTTCTCCGGGTTCGCGATGGTGCTGACGCTGCTCATCCCGGCGCGCCGCATCTTCCACCTGGGGAACGTCGTCACCCAGCGGCACATCGACAACCTGAGCAAGCTCGCGCTCGTCACCGCCTGGATCGTCATCTACTCGTACATCATCGAGCTCTTCGCCGCCTGGTACAGCGGATCGGAATACGAGATCTACCAGTTCTTCGTCGCGCGCCCCGCCGGGCCGAACGCCGCGATCTTCTGGGCGCAGATGATCTGCAACGTGCTCGTCCCCCAGCTGCTCTGGTTCCCGCGGGTCCGGAGGAACATGCCCTTGCTCTGGATCATCTCGATCCTCCTGAACGTCGGGATGTGGTCCGAGCGGTTCGTGATCATCGTCATGGGGCTGCAGCGCGAGTTCATCCCGTCGGCGTGGCACGCCTACCACCCGACGTACGTCGATATCTCGATGTTCATCGGGACGATCTGCTTCTTCCTGCTGCTCGTCCTGATCTTCCTCCGCCTCTTCCCGTTCATCCCGGTGGCCGAGGTCAAGGAGCTGAACCACGAGCTCAGCCACAAGGAGGAGCACTGAGATGAGGAGAGGACTGCTCGCCGAGTTCGAGACGCCCGAGGCGATGCTCCGGGCGATCGCGGAGCTCAGGAGCCGGGGATACCGGCGGCTCGACGCCTTCACGCCGTACCCGATCCACGGCATCGACGAGGCGCTCGGGCTCCGGCGCTCGCCGCTCAACTGGATCATCCTGCCCTTCGCGCTCGCGGGCACCGCGGGCGGCTACCTCGTCCAGTGGTTTTGCAATGCGTACGACTACCCGCTCATCGTGGGCGGGCGGCCGGCGCACGCGCTCCTGGCCTTCATACCGATCACCTTCGAGATGATGGTGCTCTCGGCCGCCCTCACCGGGTTCGTCGTGCTGCTCGTCCTCGCCCGGCTGCCCGAGCTCTGGCACCCGGTGTTCGACGTCCCCGGGTTCGAGCGCGCCTCCCTCGATCGGTTCTGGGTCGGCATCGACGCCCGCGATCCGGCGCTCATCAGCCCCATCACGGAGCGAGATCTCACCGATCTCGGCGCCGTCACCGTGGCCTGGGCCGGAAAGAACGGAAAGGAGCGCTCATGACGCGCGGACGGCTCCTCCCGCTCTCCTGCCTGGCCGCGGCGCTCTGCCTCTCGTGCACGCCGGTGACCACGGCCGACGCCGAGCCCGGCAACGCTGACCTGCTGGATCTGGAGCGCATGCTCCGCCAGCGGCGCTTCGCGCCCTACCAGCCGACAGACCTCTTCAGCGACGGCTCGGTCATGCGCCACCCCCCGGCGGGCGCCGTGCCGAACGACCTCGTGACCGGCGATCCCGGGCTCACCCGCGGGTTCACGGGCGAGACGTACGTGACGCGCATCCCGGTCCCGGTGACCATCGAGCTGCTCCAGTACGGGAAGGAGCGCTTCGAGATCCACTGCGCCGCCTGCCACGGGGTCGCCGGAGATGGAGAGTCGGTGGTCGCGCGCAACATGACGCTGCGGCGCCCGCCGTCCCTCGTCGACCCGCGCGTGCAGGCGTTCCCGCCCGGCCGCATCTACCGGGTCATCGTCGAGGGGTACGGCCTCATGCGCTCGTACGAGCCGCAGGTCCCGCTGATGGAGCGCTGGGCGATCGTGACCTATGTGAAGGCACTCGGGAAGAGCCGCGACACCGCGCTCGACGCGCTCCCCCCGCCCCTCCGCGAGCGCGCCTGGAAGGAGCTCCAGTGAACCTGCGATTCCCCATCTTCCGGGGCGGCCGCGCGATCGTGTCGAGGGCCCTCGGCCTCGCGCTCCTCGGCGCCCTGCTCCTCGTCGTCGGCGCGTTCGTGGACCGGGAGCGGCTCTTCTACGCGTACCTCGCGGCCTACGCCTTCGCCGTGACCACCGCGGTCGGGGCGCTCCTGTTTCTCATGATCTGCCACGCCATGGCCGCGACATGGCCGGTGGCCGTCCGCCGCCTCGCGGAGGCGATCGTCGGGACGCTGCCGCTCCTCTGCGCGCTGTTCGTCCCGCTCCTGTTCGGCCTCGGCGCGCTGTACGGAAAGTGGCTCCGCCCCGAGTCGATCCTCGACGAGCACGTCCGATCCATCGTGCTCCACAAGACGCCTTACCTGAACCTCCCCTTCTTCCTCGTGAGGACGGGGATCTACTTCACGGTGTGGCTCGTCTTCGGCGCCCTGCTCCGGCGCGGCTCGATGCAGGGTGACGCGACCCCGGCGCTCGCGGACAGCCGGCGTCTCCGCGTGATCAGCGTCGCCGGCCTCCCGCCCGTCGCGCTCACGCTCTCGTTCGCGGCCTTCGACTGGCTCATGTCCCTCGCGCCGACGTGGGTGTCGACGATGTTCCCCGTCTACGTGTTCGCCGGCGGCTTCGTCGCGGCGATCGCGCTGCTCACCGTGCTCGCGTTCGCCGCCGAGCGCGCCGGGCTCCTGCCCGGGCTGAACGCGTCGCACTACTACGCGCTCGGCCGTCTGCTGCTCGCGTTCACCGTCTTCTGGGCCTACGCCGCGTTCTTCCAGCTCCTGCTGATATGGATCGCGAACAGGCCCGAAGAGGTGGAGTTCTACGTCCTCCGCTCCCACGGCCCGTGGGCGGCCGTGTCCCTCGTCCTCGTGCTCACGCGGTTCGTGATCCCCTTCCTGATCCTGCTCAACTACAGGATCAAGCGGCGCCCCGCCTGGCTGTCGGCCGTCGCCGCCTGGATCTTCGTCGCCCACTACCTCGACATGCACTGGCTCGTCGCGCCCGAGGCCCCCGGCGCGCGCGCGCCGTTCCACTGGCTCGACGCGGCGGCGCTCCTCGCCGTGGTCGGCTCGTGCGTCGCGTTCACCGTGCTGCGGGTGCGCGGCAAGCCGCTCGTCCCCGTCAACGACCCGGCGCTGCCGGCCGCCCTCCGCTACGAGAGCATATGACATCCAACTACCGCCGTCCCGACGTGCGCCAGGAAGAGGATGTCGTCCCGTGGAAGACGATCCTCGCCGTCGCGTTCGCCGTCGTCGTGATCTTCATCATCCTGGGCCTGTGGGCCTGGCTGCTCATGCGCGGGCGCGAGGCGGAGCTCCGCCCCGCGGGGAAGGGCGCCGAGGGTGCCAGTGAGATCTCCCTGCCGCGCGGCGAGGTGGCCGGGGTGGATCAGCGCATCTTCCGGCGCGAGGAGATGGGCGAAGAGGGCGTCGGCACGGCGCTGAACCGCCGGAAACGCGAGGAGCTCGGCCGCTTCGGCTGGGTCGACCGCAGCCGCGGGCTCGTGCAGATCCCGATCGAGGACGCGATGAATCTCGTCGTGGAGGAGAGCCGCTGATGAGGATGCAACACCTGTCCACCACGGCGTTTCTCGCGCTCGTGCTCGCGCGCGCGCCGGTCGCTGCCGCCGCCGAGCCGCCGTCGCTCCCGCCCGCCGCGCGCGAGGCCGACATCGAGGAGCGCCTCGGGAGCGCCATCGACACGGCGCTCCGCTTCACTGACATGGACGGGCGGCGCGCCCCGCTCGCCGAGCACTTCGACGGGCGGCGGCCCGTCCTCCTGGTCCTCGCCTATTACCGCTGCCCGACGCTCTGCGGCCTCGTGCTGCGCGGCCTGGTCGCCGGCATGTCGAAGCTCGACTACCGGCTGGGCGAGGACTACCGCGCGCTCACGGTGAGCTTCGATCCGCGGGACACCCCGGCCACGGCCGCGCGGAAGCGGACAGCCGCGCTGTCGGCCCTCGGCCCGGCCGGCGCGCCGACGCCGGAGGCCTGGCCCTTCCTGACCGGCGCCCTGCCCGAGATCCGCGCGCTCGCCGGCGATCTCGGCTTCCGGTTCGCGTACGACCCGCAGACGGAGCAGTACGCGCACCCCGCCGCCGTCTTCGTCCTCACGCCGCAGGGCCGCATCTCTCGGATCCTCTATGGCATCGAGTTCTCCCCCCTCGATCTCCGCCTCTCGCTCCTCGAGGCGAGCCGGGGGCAGATAGGCACCCCGCTCGAGCGCGTGCTCATGACGTGTTACCGCTACGACCCCGCGAGCCGCCGATACGGCCCTTATGTGGCCGGCTTCCTGAGGCTCGGCGGGGCCGCCATCCTGGCCTGGGTCGCCGCGGTGGTCGCCTTCTTCGGCTGGCAAGGGCGGCGGCGCAGGAGACTGGAGCGCGCGCGATGAACGAGCTGCTGCGCCAGCTGCTCTTCTTGCCCGAGCAGCGCTCCTCGCTGGCCCGCGAGATCGACGGGCTGCACTACTTCGTCATCCTGATGACGATGGGCGGCGCCGCCCTCATCACGCTCATCGGCGGGTATTTCCTGATCCGCTATCGCCGGCGGCCCCAGGACGCGGTGCGGCCGCACCCCGGGGCGTTCGCCCGGCCGGCGCTCTTCCTCGAGACGGTGTCGCTCTTCGCGCTGGGCTTCCTCTTCCTCACGTTCTGGACCATCGGCACGCGCCAGTTCGCCGACCTGCGCACTGCGCCGGACGACGCGCTCGACGTCTATGTCACGGGCAAGCAGTGGATGTGGAAGTTCGGTTATCCGGGGGGAGACAGCGAGATCTCGGCGCTCTACGTCCCCGCGCACAGGCCGATCCGGCTCATCATGACGTCGCGCGACGTCATCCACAGCTTCTACGTGCCCGCGTTCCGCATCAAGCAGGACGTCATCCCTGGCCGGTACACCACCGTCTGGTTCGAGGCGAACGAGCCCGGCGCTTACCCCATCCTCTGCGCGGAGTTCTGCGGGACGAGCCACTCCGAGATGCGCGGCCAGGTGATCGCGCTCGACCCGGCCGACTACGAGCGCTGGCTCGCGGGCGGCGTGGCGAACGCCCCGGCGTTCGCGCAGGAGGCCGCCGCCGAGTCGGAGAACGAGCTCGCCGAGGCGGAGCCGACGATGCCGAGCCGCGGCGAGCGCGCCGCGGCGAAGCACGGCTGCCTCCGCTGCCACACCCTCGACGGAACGCCCCACGTCGGCCCGAGCTGGGCCGGGCTCTACCGCGCTGTCGTACCGCTCGAGTCCGGCGGCGAGCGCGTCGCCGACGAGGCCTACATCACGGAGTCGATCATGGATCCGCTCGCCGCGCTGCACCGCGGGTTCCCGCCGGTCATGCCATCCTATCTCGGACAGATCACGCCGCCCGACGTCGCCGCGATCATCGAGCTCATGAAATCGATCCGCGACGTGCCTCACGGCCCCGACGTGCCCTGGGACGGCGGGGTCCCCGGGAACGTCGCCACGCCGGAAGGGGTGACTCCATGGTGACCCACGAGGTCGAGGGGACAGCGCCCGTCCACGGCGCGCACAAGGTCGATTATCTCCGCGCCGGCGCCGGCGTGCGATCGTGGCTGCTCACGACCGATCACAAGCGCATCGGGCTCATGTTCTACGTGCTCGTGGTGCTGATGCTCCTGCTCGGCGGCGTCTTCGCGCTGGTCCTCCGGACCGAGCTCCTGACCCCCGGGCCCACCGTGATCAGCGCGGCGATCTACAACCGCATGTTCACGCTCCACGGCGTGGTCATGGTCTGGCTCTTCATGATCCCGTCGATCCCGAACATCTTCGGGAACTTCCTGCTCCCGCTCATGATCGGCGCCAAGGATCTCGCCTTCCCGCGCCTCAACCTGGCGAGCCTCTACGTCTACGTGATCGGCGCCATCGTCACGCTGGCGGCGACGATCGCCGGGGGCGCCGACACCGGATGGACGTTTTACCCGCCGTACAGCACGACCACGCCCGCGGGCGTCCTGCCGGTCGTGATCGGCATCTTCATCCTCGGCATCTCGTCGATCATGACGGCGTTGAACTTCATCGCCACGACGCACACGATGCGCGCCCGCGGGATCAGCTGGGGGCGAGTTCCGCTCTTCGTCTGGGCCATCTACAGCACGAGCATCATCATGCTGCTCGCGACGCCCGTCCTCGGCCTGACGATCCTGCTCGTCGGGCTGGACCACATCTACCATTTCGGCATCTTCGACCCGACGCTCGGCGGCGATCCCGTGCTGTTCCAGCACCTGTTCTGGTTCTACTCCCACCCTGCCGTCTACATCATGGTGCTCCCGGCGCTCGGGGTCATCAGCGAGGTGGTCTGCACCTTCGCGCAGCGGCAGCCGGCGTCCTACTGGGCGATCGCCCTCTCGTCGTTCGGCATCGCGTTGATCGGGTTCGCGGGGTGGGGGCACCACATGTTCGTGGCCGGGATGAGCGAGCTCAACGCCGGGATCTTCGGCGCGTTCTCGATGTTCATCGCGATCTTCTCCGCCATCAAGGTCTTCACCTGGGTGGCGACGCTGCACAGGGGGTCCATCCAGTTCAACACCCCGATGCTCTATTTCTTCTGGTTCCTGTTCCTCTTCGTCTTCGGCGGCATGACGGGCGTCGCCGTGGCCACGCAGTCGCTCGACGTCCACTGGCACGACACTTATTTCGTCGTCGCCCACTTCCATTTCATCATGGTGGGCGGCACGCTCACCGCGTTCCTCGCGGCGGCGCACTACTGGTTCCCCAAGATGTTCGGCCGCGCCTACTCGGAGCCGATGGGGCTGCTCACGTCGTTCGGGGTGTTCCTTGGGTTCGTCCTGACGTTCCTCCCCCAGTTCCTGGCGGGCAACGCCGGGATGCCGCGCCGCTATTACAGCTATCCGGCGCAGTACCAGTGGTTGAACGTCCTCTCGACGGGCGGGGCCTACCTGCTCGCGGGCGCGCTCGTGCTCGCGCTGGTGAACCTCCTCATCGCCCTGCGCTGGGGGCCGCGCACCAGCGCCAATCCATGGAGGTCCCGGAGCTACGAGTGGATGACGCCCCCCATCCCGCCGGAGCACAACTTCCCCGTGACGCCCGTCATCGATCGCGGCCCGTACGATTACCACCTGACCGAAGAGGAAGCCCATGCCCGAGTCTCAACCGCCCGCTGAGCAGCTCGCGCCGGCGCGGCTCGCCGTGCAGTTCGAGGATCTCGAGAAGCAGGCCCACGCCGCGCATTTCGGCATGTGGATCTTCCTCGCCAGCGAGATCCTGCTCTTCGCCGGGCTCTTCGCCCTGTACGCCTCCTACCGCGCGGTCTTCGGCCACGAGTTCAGCGCCGGCGTCGCGCACAACAACGCCGTCATCGGGACCGCGAACACCGCGATCCTCCTGACGAGCAGCCTGCTCGTCGCGCTGAGCGTCTACGCCGTGCGCCTCGACCGGCCCACGAGGGCCGGCCGCCTCCTGCTCGGCGCCATCGCGCTCGGCGTCGCCTTCCTCGTGCTGAAGGGCGTCGAGTACACCCAGCACTTCCACGAGGGGATCTTCCCCGGCTCGGCCTACCGCTTCGAGGAGCTCCCGCAGGCCGGCGCGAAGATGTTCTTCACGCTCTATTTCCTGACGACCGGGCTCCACGCGATCCACGTCACGGCGGGGCTCGTGGTCCTCGGCTGGCTCACGTGGGGGTGCTTCCGGCGCCGGTACGGCGCGGGCAACGACACCCACATCGAGCTCGGCGGCCTCTACTGGCACCTGGTCGACGTGATCTGGATATTCCTCTGGCCGATGCTCTACCTGATGCACTGATGCACCGCTAACGGCACGTTGCGCCCATGACCGTCAAGCACCTCTCCTCGCGGACCTACGTGATCGTCTGGCTCCTCCTGATGGGGCTGACGCTTGCGTCGTACCTCCTCTCGCTGGCCCACCTCGGCGAGGCCGACGTCGTGGCGGCGCTGCTCATCGCCACGGCGAAGACGCTGCTCGTGCTGCTCTTCTTCATGCACCTCATCGAGCGGCGCTTCACGAACGCCCTCCCCATGATCGTGGCGGCGCTCCTCGTCGGCCTCATGCTCGCGCTGATGCTCAGCGACGTGACGACCCGCCAGGCGATCTTGCAGCGGCCGATCCCGCTGCCCCCGCCGCCCGCGGCCGCGCCCCGATGACGACCGCCTCCCGGTGATCCGTCCGTCGCGCGAGCGCGCCCGCCGGCGCGGGGCGTAGGGTGCCGTCGTCGCGCGTCGCGCGTCGGGGCGACGCAGGAGCTCGGCTGTCGCCGGAGGGCGCGCGACGCCGATCTCACCGCATCGGGCGCCGCTCACGTGGGCTGTCCGCCGCCCCGGTTAGAGCCTACAAACCCGTGCTCTCGATGAATCTCCGCACGACGATGTCACCGAGTCCGGCTGGAAGCGCGTCACCTACGATCTGACGCCCTACAAGAGCTCGAGCCTGCGCGCGCGGTCCGGCCGCAGCGCCGTCATCGCCTTCGGCGGCGCGCCCATGTCGGGCTGGAACCTCGACGGCGTGCAGATCAGCGCCTGCCGCTGCGTCGGCTCACGACCCGAGCGCGAGAGCGCTCGCGGGCTCCCACGAGCGCCGTGAAAGCCACACCCAGGGCGTCATTTTACTTTCCTGCTGACAATTTTCGCTCCCGGGTCCGCCATGGCTCGCCCTGGCACCTCGCTTGCTCGATCCAGCCTCGGAGCGCGCGAGGACGTAACCTTGCGCCAACCTGTGCCAAAGAAAGGACCTGTCGAACCATGCCCATGCAGAAGAAGCGAAAGGTGCTGAAGGCGCCGTTCATCGTCACCGTCGCCGCGGCGGCCTCGCTCGCGGGCGCGGTGGCCCTGCCGGGATGCAATCCCACGGTGACGAGCGGCGGCTGCCCCGAGGCGGCGCCGGAGGTCGGCTCGAGCTGCGAGGACGACGGCCTTTCGTGCAACTACGGTAAGGAGTTGTGCGGCCTCCCGATCGACAGCACGTGTGTGCGCGGGGAGTGGTACGAGGAACCCACGGTGGCCTGCAACCCGCCGGAGCCACCGGAGTGCCCCGAGGAGGTGCCGGAGGCCGGCAGCGCCTGCGAGCAGCCCGGGAAGAGCTGCAACTACGACACCACCGGTTGCCCCGCGGTGGTGACGTGCGGTGACGACGCCACGTGGTCCGAACCGATCTCGCCGGCATGCAACCCGCCGCCGCCGGAGTGCCCCGTCGATGTGCCGAAGGCCGGCGGCGCCTGCGCGGAGCCCGGGAAGACCTGCAACTATGACGCTACCGGCTGCCCCGCGGTGGTGAGCTGCGGTGACGACGGCACGTGGTCCGAACCGATCTCACCGGCCTGCAACCCGCCGGCGCCGGTGTGTCCGGAGGAGATGCCGACCGACGGGGATCCCTGCGTGGCGGCGAGCGGGCCCTGCCCCTACGAGATGATGACCGGCTGCGGCCCGATGCCGACCCAGGCCGTGTGCGTTCAGCAAAAGGACACCTGGAGCTGGCAGGTCGCGGAGATCTTCTGCAACCCGCCGCCCCCCGACGTCTGTCTCAACGCCGCCACCGAGGACGCGTGCGAAAACCTCGGGCCGGCGTGTCGCTGGCTCACGCCAGGCTGCGGCGACGCCTCGACGACCCCCGTGCTGGCCGAGGCGGGCTGCTTCCCGAGCCAGGGTTGCGAGGTAAACGAGGCGTGTCCGGGCGGGATGCGCTGCCAGGAGCTCGTCATCAACCCCTGTTACAAGCAGGCCTGTGACGCGTGCGGCTCGACCATCAAGGTGTGCGCTCCGCCTGGCGGGAGCCCGAGCGCGTCGCCGTGAGCTCGTCCAGGGGCGGCGAGCGCCCGTCTCCCGTCTTGCCGCCCTCTGACTGCCCGCCTACCGTGATCTCATGACGGACGCCTCCGACGCAGAGCAGGACAGCGGCGCTGACGCGGAGGCGCCGCGCGGGCAGCGCGCCCCCCTCCCTCCCGCGAGCGACGCGGTGCGCGCCGAGTGGGGGCGGCGCGTCGAGGCCGAGTACCGCTCGGCGGCGATCACGCAGCACCTCACGCTCTGGCTGATCCAGATGGGCGCGTCGCCGGATCTCATCGACGACGGCCTCCGCATCGTCAAGGACGAGCTCGCGCACGCTCGCCTCAGCCATCGCGTCCACGCCCGCGCGGGCGGCGGCGCCTTGCCGGCGCTCCGCCGCGAGACGCTCGGGCTCAAGAGCAGCGGAGACGAGCCGCTCGAGATGGCCGTCGCCCGGGCGGGCGTGGAGGTGTTCTGCCTGGGGGAGACGGTCGCGGTCCCGCTCTTCAAGGTGCTCCGCGAGGGGTGCACCGTGCCGGTCGCGCGCCGGGCGCTCGACCGCATCCTGCGCGACGAGGTGCGGCACCGCGACTTCGGCTGGACGCTGCTCCGTTACCTGCTCGAGCAGCCGTGCGCGCCGGCCGTGCGACAGCTGGTCGAGCGCGAGCTCCACGGCATGTTCACGCGGCTTCGCAGGAGCTACATGCCCCCTGGCGGCGCGAGGCGCGCGGCGATCTCCGACGACGACCGCGCCTGGGGCCTGATGCCGCCCGCGCGGTACGGCGAGATCCTCGAGCGCGCCGTGGAGCGGGACTACGCGCCTCGCTTCGGCGAGCACGGCCTCGATGCGATCGCCGCGTGGCGCGCGGCGACCGCGCCCGACAGGTCCGCCGCGCCCCCCTGAGCGGACGGCGGCGGGCGACCTGGCGGAGAGGACGCGAGATCAGGTCGTGAAGACGCCGAGCTCGGGCTCAGGTCGTGAAGACGCCGAACTCGGGGCTGTAGATGACCACGCCTCGGGCGCGCTCCAGCGCCCCCTGCGCGAGCTCGATCGCCAGGAACGCCTCGTCCGCCGCGTACTCGTTGCCGAGGCCGTACAGGCTGGCCTTCTCGAACCCGAACCGAGCGTAGTACTCCGGCGATCCGAGGACGACGGCGAACGCGAAGCCGGCGTCCCTGCACGCCGCGATCCCCCGTCGCGCCAGCGCAGAGCCGATGCCGCGGCCCGCAAGCGCAGGCGAGACCGCGAGCGGCGCGAGGCCGACGCCTTTGCCGGGGACGCTGTCGCCGGCGATCGTCACGGGGCTGAACAGGACATGTCCGACGATGCCCGTGTCCGTCTCCGCGACCAGCGAGACGGCCGCGCGCCCCGCGTCCCGCAGCCTGTCCACGAGATCCGCCTCGAGCGCCGAGGGAAACGCCGCGAGGTGAACGGCGCGGATCCCCGCTTCATCGCCCGCGCGCTCCGGCCTGACGTCCATCATCGACGCCCCCCGCCGGCCCGGCGCCCGTCGGCCGATCCACCTGCGCGAGGGGCAGCGTCCGGCGCGATCCCCCGCCCGCGGACCGCGTCAAGCGCCAAAGAGGGCGCGGTTATGACAGACCATGTCCCACCGGGTCGACGCCTCGATAACGCCCCTTGCTCTCCAGTTCTCCACAGGCGTTCTCCACAGGACATCCCCTGGACAACAGCTGGATTCTGTCGATTACCCTCGCCGCGCGCGCCGCTCCTCGTCATGGCCATTCGCACAGCCTAGCGGAACGCCGCGCCGCAAGGTGAACCGGCGCCCGGCGACACGCTCAAGTATATGTAATAACAAATATTTTTACGGCCACAGGCACCGCCGACCGCCCCTGACGGGTTGGGACAATGTCCGTCCGATCGATCCCTTTCCCGACGGGTCGAAGATGACTATCCATGGTAGACATCAAGAACGCGGCGCGACGGCGTGTCTCTCGCACGAGCGTGTAAATGGCGCGCCGGAATGCTTCGTTTTGGAGGAGACTTCATGGAAAAGATCTCGCTCACGTACTTTGTCGACTTCGTTCTCAAGGCCGGGACGCCCAAGCTGACGGGCGTCAGGGAGTTCAAGGAGCGGAAGGACGAGCTCCACACGGACTTTTACAGGCAGGTGCGAGAGGCGATCGTCGACATGCACAGGAGCGGAAAGCCCACCAGCGTGCTCGACGGCTTCCTCGCCGCGCAGCACGACGAGCGGCGCCGTCGCATCTACCCGTCGGTGGTGAACGGATATCGCAAGTTCCTCGCGTCGACGAAGATGACGTGGTTCGAGCCGCCGGCGTCGACGTACCGCCTCGGCGATCTCGAGATCAACGTCAACCCGGAGCTCGGGCTCGTCATCGATGGGACGCCGCATGTCATCAAGATGTATTTCCGCGGGGAGCCCCTGTCGTCCAAGCGCATCTCGGTCGTGCTGAACCTGCTCATGAACGGGCTCGCGGAGAGCACGCCGGGCGGCGCCTTCGCGGTGCTCGACGTGCGGAACGCCAAGATTCACACCTTCAAGGTGCCGCACCCGCGGCTCAGCCTGCTCCTCCGCGGCGAGGCGGCCTCCTTCGCCACCATCTATACCGGGCTGTGATCGCGGCGCCGCCGGGCGAGGCGGCGCCGCGCGGACATCACACCACGTCGTCTCCCGGCGTCCACCGAGCCCACGACGCCCACCGCGACGCCCACCGCGATACCGGCGTTGCCACGCCGCGCGCCCTCCGCCGCTCGACCGGGCGCGGGGCGCGCGGCGCGGGCGCGGGGCGCGCGGCGCGGGCGCGGGGCGCGCGCGCCCCGCGCGGAGCAGGACGCGCACCGGGTGGACACGGGAGCCGAAAGGTCGATGTCACGACGCCGTGACGCCGTGACGCCATGACGCGACGACGCGACGACGCGACGACGCGACGACGTGACGACGTGATGACGCGACGCCGCAATAAATGGCGCACACGCAATCGAGCTGTAGGAGATCGACGCCACTGGCCTCATCGCAGAACGTACGCGGAACGTACGCGGAACGTACAAGCAGAGTAAAAATGACCGATTCAGAGAAAGAGAACTACGATCGCTCGGGCAGTTTCGTTTATCCTCGGGCTGCCATGGACCGCCGCGCGCAGATCACCGCAACCCCGCTTCATGTGCCCAGCATTCTTGTGGTCCTTGATCCCGCGTGGCCGGCGCTCTTCAGCCTGTGCCTCGCGGTGGCGCCGGGCTGCGGGGTGCTCCTGCACCGCTGCGACGCGGCCACCGCCGCGACGATCGCCGCCGAGCGGCGACCGCTCGCGATCCTCCTGTCCAACAGCATCTACGCAAGGGATCCCGCAGATTTCGAGGCGCTCGCCCGGGACGTCCACTCGACGCTGCTGCGGCTCGATGAGGAGGTCTGCGAGCGAGAGCTCGAGGCGATGCTGAACGGCGCGCTGCGCGAGACGCGCGAGATGAACACGCAGCGCGACGCGGGCCGGCGCGACGAGGGCAGCGGGCGCTACACGATGATCGGGGCGCAGCGCAGCGAGACCTTCGGCCACAAGGCGGCCTCGAGCGCGGACGCCCGCGCGCCGCAGCGGGCGGGCGCGAGCGCGGATTCCCGCCTCGCGCCGCAGGTCCGCGAGAGGTCGACGAGCCAGAGCACGCTGCCGCCGCCGTCGGCGCGCTCCGCCGCCCCGCCGTCGGCCCGGGCGCCCCTCGCGAGCCACGCGCTCACGCCGGTGCCCCCGTCGACCGCGCCGCCTTCGTTCCGCTCCCCGCCGTCGGCGCCCTCCGCGCCGCCGCTGGCGCGCACGCAGCCGAGCGCGTACGCGCCTGGCGGGTCGCCATCGGCACCGCCGCCCTCCGCCCGCCCGCTCTCGAGCCCCGCGCATGTGTACGCGGAGACCGCGGCGAGCGGCAGCCTGTCGAGCCTGCCCCCGTCGTCGCGCCCCGAGCCCCTGTCGAGCCCGCCTCCGTCGATGCGCTCCCAGCTCCTGTCGGGTCCACCTCCGTCGGTGCGCGCGCAGCCGAGCGTGCCGCCGGTCCCCTCGTCGCGCCCTCTGCCAGGGGGCCCTGCGGCGCGTCGACCCACACCGACGCCGTCGAGCGCGCAAGCAGGGCCGCCCTCCTCCAGGCGCAGCCTGCCGAGCCCGCCGTCCTTGCGCACGATGGCGAGCTCGCCCCCTTCCGTGCGCTCCGCCCCGCCCGGCACGCCCTCGAGCCCCGAGCCCTCGCCGTCGATCAAGACGATGGGGCCCCTGTCGGCGCGGATGGCCCCGCCGTCCTCGGTGCGCCCCGAGCTGTCGCCGCGCTCCGGCGTGCGAGAGCGGGGCAGCGAGGAGCTGGATGCCGTGTTCGAGGATCAGAAGCTGCCGCTCGACGCGCTCGCGCGGACCAACCGCGGCACCACGACCACGCGCTGAAGCGCGGGCCAGAGCGTTCTCCGCCCCCCTCTGCACCAAGCAGAGCGGCAGCCTCCCATCAAGCAGAGCGGCAGCCCCTCCCATCAAGCAGAGCGGCGGTCTCCCGCACAGGAGACGGGCCCAGATCGGCGTTTTCGGCGCGGAAGCGCACTCCAGTGCGCTGAGCACCGAAAACGTCGAGCTGGGCCCGTATCCGAAGCGGGTGACCGCCGCTCTAGCGGGGGCGCGTGAGCCACGATGCGGTGGAGCCCGCGGCGCGCCCGAGCAGATCGCCCGCGATGTCGATCAGCGCGGGCGGGGCGGGCGCGCCGAGATCGCGGCCGAGATCGACGAGGATGCGGTCGACGCACTCCATCGCGCTCGAGGCGGCGAGATCCATCCCCGCGCCGCGCCCGCCGGCCGCGCGCCCTGCGAGGTACAGCCCCCGCACGGGCGTGTACACCGCCGGCCGCGCGCGGCCGACCTGGCCTGGCGTCTGCGCCGTCCCCGACGCGAGCTCGCCGCCCGGAGCGCACGCCTCTCCGCCTCCGTCCGGGGATGATCCGTCGACGAAGATCGCCTGGGAGAGCACGCCGGGCACCGCCGCCGACAGCGCGCGCAGGAGCTCGTCGACCGTCGCGCCGGGTCCGCCGTGCGAGGCGCCGCCGCTCCCACCCGGTACGGCGCACGCGCAGAGGAGCTCATGTCCAGGCGGCGCGAGCGACGGGTCGAAGCGCGTCGGCGCGAGGCAGTAGAACGGGAGCGCCGGCGCGCCGGCGCCGCCCGCGAGACCGGCGAGCACGCCCGCCGGGACGAGCCGCCTGCGCAGCCCGATCTTGACCTCGACCCGCCTCGGCTGGGGCGTGATCGCACGGACGCGCGCCACGTAGGCGTCGGGGAAGTGCGGCTCGCCAACGAGGCCCGACACCGTGCGCAGGAGCCCGGCCGCGCTCACCACGACGCGCGCGGGGAGCGCCGTCCCGTCCTCGAGCTCGACGCCCTGCACGCGACGATCGCGCACCAGCACGCGGCGCACGGTCGCGCCCGTCCACACGGCGGCGCCGAGCTCCCGGGCCAGGCGGCAGAAGACCTCGGGGATCCGCGACGCGCCGCCCTCGGGATAACGCTGCCGGCTGGCGCGGGCGAGCCGGCGCAAGGAGAACAGCGCCTCGCCCGCAGACGCCTCGGCTCCTGGCAGCAGCAGCGGCAGGCCAAGCAGCCCGCCGAGCCGAGCGGCGGCGGCGGCGCGCGGGATGAAGCGGGCCACGTACGCCTCGGCCGTCACGTCGTCGCACGCGGCCAGATCGACGTCGCGCATCGCCGCCGCGTGCGCGAAGAGACGCACGGCGCCCGCGGCCTCCAGCGGCGTGAGGTCGAGGCCGCGCGCGAGATCCAGGGCGGTCCCGGCGAGCCGGAGGAGATCTGCCCGCAGGACGACGCGGCGAGCGCGCGCGATCCCGGCGCGGGCGCCCGTGAAGCAGAGCGCCGCCGGCTCGTCGCTCTGCTGGAAGGTGATCGCGTCGCCCTGGCCCACGCGGCGGAGCACGTCGCCGACCGGGCCTTGCTCGCCGCAGTCGAGCATGTGCGTGGCTGTGTCCACACGGAACCCGTCCCTCTCGTAAGCGGCAGAGGAGCCGCCCAGGCGGCGCTCCTTCTCGACGAGCAGGGTCGGGATGCCGGCGTGCGCAAGGAGGAGCGCCGCGGCAGCGCCGCCGACGCCAGAGCCGATCACCACCGCGCGCAAGGGAGCCTCATCCATGACGTCACGAGAACATACCGCGGAGAGCCCGCGCGGCGCGCGCCGCGCCGCCGGCAATCACGCGGAAACCGCGCTGGAATCACGCCAGCAGACGCTAGGAGACGCTAGGAGACGCCAAGAGACGCCAAGAGACGCTAGGAGACGCCAAGAGACCCCAGGAGACGCGAGACCACACGAGACCACGCGAGCGGAGGCCGCGGGATGCGAGGAGGCGCGTCGGCCACGTGGGACGACGCGGAGCCGCGCGAGGAGACACCGGGCTACGCGGAATCACGCAGGGCAAGGCAGCGCAGCACACCGCGCTCGACAAAGCGCCGAGGCGCGCGCCGAGCGTTGACCCTCGAGAGCGGCCCCCCGTAGAGTGTAGCCTTGCAGCCGACGTGCCCGCTATGAAGACCTGCCCGCAGTGCCATCAGCGTTACCCGGCCGACAGCGCCTTCTGCTTCATCGACGGCTCGTCGCTCGTCTCCGAGAAGGATCCCCGCATCGGGACGTCGATCGCGGGTCGCTACGTCATCGAGCAGGGCCTCGGGATCGGCGGGATGGCCACGGTCTACAGGGCGTACAACAAGCTGATCGGCACCCCGTGCGCCATCAAGATCCTGAACCGCGAGTTCGCGCAGGACACGACGACGCGGGAGCGCTTCCGGCGCGAGGCACGGCACGCGCAGCGGCTCGCGCACCCGAACATCATCGAGATCTTCGACCAGGGCGACAGCGACGACGGGCTGCCCTTCCTCGTGATGGAGCTGCTCCAGGGGACGAGCCTCGCCGACGTGGTGGAGCGCAGCCGGGTGCCGCTCGCGCGGGCCCTGCCCATCTGGGTGCAGATGGCGCGCGCCCTCGGCCGAGCGCACGACTTCGACGTCGTGCACCGCGATCTCAAGCCGGAGAACGTGTTCCTGCTGAAGGGCGACTGGGTGAAGCTCCTCGACTTCGGCATCGCCCGCTGCGCGCAGGACGCGCGTCTCACGAACCTCGGCGAGATCTTCGGCACACCGCAGTACATGGCGCCAGAGCGCAGCACGACGATCGACGCTGGCCCCCCGGCGGACCTCTACTCGCTCGGGGTCATCATGTTCGAGATGATCACGCAGCGGCTGCCGTTCGACGCCCCGGATCCGGCGAGCTGGATCCTGAAGCACATGAACGAGCAGCCGCCGCACCTCAAGGAGCTGGCCCCGGAGATGCCGGACGCGCTCGACCGCCTCGTCAGCGCCCTGATGGCGAAGGAGCCCTCCGAGCGCCCCGTCGACGCGTACCGCGTGCTCGCGGAGCTCGAGGAGATCGCGGCCGCGGGCCGGATCGCGCTCCCCCCGCCGCCGGAGGCGATGCCGCGCGACTCGGCGGTGCGCTCGAGGGGCGCCGGGCGCGATCCCTGGGTCAGCCGGCTCGATCTGTTCGAGCGGATGACGGCCCGCGCGTTCGGCGCGTCGGCGCCGGGGGACATCCAGCGGCAGCTCGAGGCGCTGCGCGGCGTCGTGCGGGAGCACGCCGAGCTCCGATCGAGGGCCCTCGACGAGCAGCGGCGCCTCGAGGGCGTCGCCGAGGAGTGGCGCGACGGCCGGATGCAGATCGGGCGGGCGATGGACGCGCTCACGGTCGACGCCTCGCTCACGCGCGAGGAGGCCCGGTCGTTCCGCGCCAGGGTGGCGCCGCTCAGCGCGGCGACGCAGGCGTTCGTCCCCGAGGTGCTGATCGCGCACAAGGAGGCCGTGCGCTGGGAGGGCCGGAGCGGATTCGCCGAGCCCTACCTCGAGCTCGCCGCCAGCTACCGCAAGCTGGCCGAGCTCGTCGAGGGCTGGTATGCGTCGCGCAAGGCGGACTACGAGGCGGAGAGCGAGGCGATCGCCCGCGAGCACGAGGTGGCCGAGGTGGACGCGCAGATCAAGAAGCTGCGCGAGCGCCTCGAAGAGCTCGACCGGCAGCTCGAGGCGCGGCGCCGGGAGTCCCAGGAGCGCATCGCCGAGATCGGGCGGAGGGTCGATCAGCTCGACGCCGAGCTGCTCCACCTGGCCAGCCGCTTCTGCGCGCCGCTCCGATCGAAGCCGGAGCTCGGCACGCTCTTCGTGGAGCTCGAGCGGCTCGCCGGCTGACCGCTCCGCTCCGGCGCGCCTCGGGCGCACATCGTGGCGGCGTGTCGCAGGTCGTGGCGCTCCGGCGAGGACTTCCCTGCGGCGCGCGTGGAGCCGGCCCGGGCGCGCCCCCCAGGCGCTCGATCCGGCGGCGCGGCGTTCCTCCGCCGCCTGCCGTCGCGCCGCGCGCCAGCACGGTCGCCGCGCCCCGTGCGTACTAAGCTACCCGCCGTGACGCCCGACCCCGCACCCGAGGCGCGGCGCTCCTCGGCACCGCGCCCGCCGCGCGCGCCGGGACGCGCGCGCCGCGCTGCGTCCGCCGTCGCGGCGGCGCTCGGGCTCACGCTGACGTTCGCGGGCGCCGCGGCCGTCGGCGTCGCGCTCCACCTCGACACGCCCGCCGCGCGCCGCGTGGCCCGCGACGCCACGAACCGGCTCCTCGGCTCGCTGTTCCAGGGGCGGATCGTCGCTGACGAGATCGACGCGCTCGGCCTGGGCGGCGTGCGGATCCGATCGGCGGTCGCGCTCGATCCACGGGGGAACAAGGTCATCCGCGCGAGCGGCCTCGAGGCGCGCGCCGACGTGCTCGCGATGCTCCGCGGCGCGCTCTTCGGCGCGGGCGCGCTCCGCATCGAGGTCCCGTACATCCGGGTCGAGCAGGCCGACGTGCTGGTCCAGGACAACGGCGCGGGGGGCGTCACCCTCGGCGACACGTTCACGCCGCTGCCGCCGCGAAGCCCGCCCTCGTCCAGGCCCGAGGCGCCTCCGCGCGACGTCGTCGTCGCCCTCTCGCACGTCGAGATCGGGCGCGGGTGGGTCCACGGGCAGGTCGCTCCGCCGCGCGCGCTGGACGCCGATGTCAGCCGGCTCTTCGGGTCGGTGCACGTCGGCCCGGAGGGCGTCGCGGTCGACGTCGATCAGACGGGCCTCGTGGATCGCGCGTTCCTGCCGGCCAGGACGGCGGGCACGGCGAACTACCACCTCCGCGCCGGGGACAAGGTCCTGATGTGGAGCAGCTTCGCCGGTCGGCTCGCCGACGTCGAGATCACCGCGCGGGCCGTGCTCGATGAGGGGCACCTCGAGGCGCAGGCGAGCGTCCCGCGCGCCACGCCGGAGCAGCTGCGGAGCCTCCTCCCGGACCACCCCCTCACCGAGCCGATCTCCGCGCGCGTGGCCGTGGACGGCCATCTCCCGCAGCTCGACGTGGTGGCCTCGGCCTCGGCGGATCCTGCCGGCGGGGCGGGCGGCGGCCTCGCCCTCACCGGGCGGCTCGACGTGGCGGGGCCCGTGCGGCTCGACGCGGAGGTCCAGGCGCGCGACGTCGATCTGCGGCTCTTCGGCGTGCGCCTCTCGCCCGATGCGGCGAGCGGCGCGGCGCCCGTCCCGGCCGGCGCGGCGCCCGTCCCGGCCGCGCCCGCCCTGCCCCGCGGCGCACCCACCCTGACCCACGCCGCGCCCGCCCTGCCCCGCGTTGCGCCCGCCCGGCTCCGCGCTGCCGCGGCGAAGCCCGCGCCGGAGCGCGGCTCCGAGCCGGCGCCCTTGATCACCGCGGACGGCCGGGTGCGCGTCGAGCTCGGCGACTTGCTCCGGCTCTCCGTCGAGGCGCGGACCGAGCCCACCGCGCTGCTCGGGCAGCGCGTGCCGGCGGCGGACGTCCACCTCGTGCTCGATCGCGGCGAGCTCCACGCGCGCGTGCACCTCCACGAGCCGGGCGCGCCGATCGACGCCGCCGTCTCGCTCCTGCCGGGGGGCCAGGGCCTCCGCTTCGCGGCGACGGCCGACATCCCGGCGCTCGCCGCGGCGCCGCGCCTCGCCGGGCCCGTCGACGGCGCCGGCCGCGTGCGCGTCGAGGGGAGCCTGCGCGGGGGAGCGCTCGACGCGCGCGTCGAAGGCGCGTTCGCCGGGCTCCGGGTCGGCCAGGACGTCGCGCTCGCCAGCGCGCGCGTCGCGGGGCGGGTCTCCGGGCCGATCGACGCGCTCGCGATCGACGCCTCGCTCTCCGGGAAGGAGGCGCTCGCCGGCGGCCACACGCTCGACGAGGTCACCGCGCGGATCTCCGGCCCGCTCGCCTCGCCGAAGCTCCGCGCGACGCTCACCGACGGCGACGACGCCCTGAGCGCCTCCGCGCGGCTGACCTCCACTCCCCTCGCCCTCCGCGACGTCGAGCTCCAGCTGAAGCGCGACGGCGCCGCGATCGCGGGGAAAATCACGGCGATCACCTCCTCGGCCGGCGGGCTCGCCGTCGAGGGGCTCGATCTCTCCTCGGCCGAGCTCGGCTCGCTGAAGGGCCGGCTCGCGGTGCGGGGCGATGACGTGACCGGACGCCTCCAGGGCGACGGCATCGACGTCGGCCGCGTGGCCCGGTTCCTCGGGATCCCGATCCGCGTGCGCGGGCGCGCGGAGGTCGACGTCGCGCTCGATCGGGACCGCGAGACAGGGCGCTCGGGCCACGTGCGGCTCGGCCTCACGGGGGGCGAGGTCGCGTTCCTGTCCGGCGTCTCGGCGCAGCTCACGGCGACCTTCGAGCGCGACCAGGTCAAGGCCGACGGGTCCGTGCGCATCGACGCGCCATCGCCGCAACCGAACGGGAAGGGCCCGCAGCCGCCGAGCGGCGCGTGGAACGACGCCCTGCCGCGGTGCGCCGGCACCCTCGCGAGCGTGCGTGTGTCCGGCGCCGAGGGCACGCTGGAAGGGCCCCTGCTGCGCGCGGAGACCTGGACCACCCTGGTCGGGAAGGCCGAGGTCGCCGCGAACGACTGGGACCTCGGCTGCCTCGCGCAGCTCATGCCGATCGGGCACATCGTGAGCGAGGTGCGCGGCAAGCTCACGACCAGCTTCGGGGTGTCGCGCGCGGCCGGCGAGCCGTTGCCTTCGCTGCACGACGTGCTCGTGCGGACGCACGGCCTCGCGCTCGCCGGTCCTCATCGGCTGGGCGCCGAGCGCCCGGCCTGGGAGTCGCGCTTCGTCGACGCGCAGCTCAGGGGCTCGTTCAGCGGCGCGACCGGCAAGGCGGACGCCGCGCTGACCCTGTACGACGGCGGGCTGCTCGCCGACGTCTCCGGCGCGCTCGAGCTCGATCTCGAGGCGCTCACGGGGCCGCCCGCGGACCGGTGGTCGTCGCTCCTGCGCTCGCCCATCGCCGCGCACGCATCCATCCCGCGGCGCGGGATGGACCAGCTCACCACGCTGCCCTCGTTCGTGCGCGAGGCGCTCCCGCCGCTCGCCGGCGAGGTGCGGATCGACGCGTACGCAAGCGGCACGATCGAGCGTCCGTTCCTGACGGCGCGCACCCTCTGGTGGGGCTTGACCTATGCGCCGCCGGGCGCCTCGAGCGCGACGGATCTCCATTTCCCCACCGATCTCGACGCGTGGCTCACGTACGACAGCGAGAAGGCCACGCTGGACGCGCACGTCACGCGCGGCGCGGCCGAGATCGCTTCCGTGAGCGCCGAGGTGCTCGCGCCGCTCGAGCGCCTGCTCGCGGACGTCCCGGCGCGCGCGCGGAAGGGCGCGCCTCCGCCCCCGGCGTGGACCGGCTCCTTCCGCGCGACGCTGCGCGAGGTCCCGCTCGGCGAGATCCCCCTGCTCGCCGACAGCGGCATCGCCGGGCGCGTGAGCGGCGAGATCGAGATGCGCGGCCTCAACATCGCGCCGTCGCTGAAGGCGCGCCTCACGGTGCCGGGCGTCACGCTGGGGAACGACCTCGCCTTCGATCGCGGCGTGCTCGCGCTGCGGATCGACCCGATGCGCGAGGCCGGGCGCGGGCACCTCCGCGTCACCGAGCTCGCCCTCGAGGGCCGACGCGGCGGCAAGATCCGCGCGAACGCCTTCGCCAGCGTGCGCTTCCGCGGCGGGCTCCTCCCGGTCCTCGACGGCGAGCGCACGGACCTCGCCATCTCCGCGGAGCGCTTCCGGCTCGCGGCGCTCCAGCCGCTGGTCGGCGGGCTGCTGAGCAAGGTCGACGGGACGCTGGACGGCGACCTCCGCATCGAGCTCGGCGGCCCGTCCGACGCCGACGGGAACCTCCGCGCGCAGCTACAGGTCACGGACGGCGTCGTGCACATCCCGGAGCTCGGGCAGGAGCTGCGCGACGTGGCCGCCCGCATCACGGCCGAGGGCGGCGTCCTCCGGATCGAGGGCTTCCGCGCGGCGGGCACGACCGGGATGGCGCAGGGCTGGGCCCTGTTCCGGCTCGCCGGGCTTTCGCTGCGCGACGGCGCCGGGGCGCTGACCATCGCCGAGGACCAGGCCCTCCCGCTCACGCTCGAGGGGGTGCCGCTCGGGACCGCCTCCGGGGCGCTGTCGTTCATCGCGGAGAAGAAGCCGGGCGAGCTCGCGCTGTACGTGACGGTCCCGGAAGTCCCCACGCTCCGCGTCTCGCTGCCGGCGACGAGCAGCCGCGACGTCCAGCCGCTCGACGACAACCCCGACATCTCCGTCTCGCACCCGCTCGGGCCGGAGAAGCAGCGGCGCGCGGCGGACGCGCTCCGCTACACCGTGACGTTCGACGTGCGCGACGCGTTCGTCAGCGGCGCGGGGCTACGGCTGCGCCTGAGGGGCGCCGAGGACGCGCCGCCGCGCGTCGTGATCGGCGAGGACACGCGGGTGTCGGGCGGCATCGAGGTCACGCGGGGCGAGCTCGAGATCTACGGCAAGGTGTTCGAGATCGAGGGCGGGCGCGTGCGCCTGCGCGAGGAGGACGCGTCGAACCCGCACCTGAACGTCACGGCGCACTGGGACGCCCCCGACGGCACGCGCATCCACGTCGCCTTCAACGGCAACCTCCGGCCCATCACCGACAGGACGCTGCGCTTCACCTCGAGCCCGCCGAGCTCGCAGCAGGACATCCTCGCGCGGCTCCTGTTCGGCGCCGATTTCTCGGAGGGCGCGCAGGCCGCGGGCTCCCAGACGCCCGCGGGCCTCGCGGCCGGCGGCGTCGCGGCGTCGGTCGGCAGCGAGATCGCGTCGGCGCAGTTCAACGCGCTGCTGAGCGGCATCGCGCCGCTGCGCGGGCTGACGACGCGGTTCGGGACGACGTCCGAGGGCGCGCTGCGGACGAGCGTGGTCTACCGGTTGAGCGACAACCTGACGGCGCAGGCCACCTTCCAGGAAGGCGCGCAGCAGAGCGCCGCGACGGGCTCGAGCGGGCCGACCCCCGGCGGGACGGCGAGCGAGCGCGGCACGCGGACCGAGGTCACCATCGACTGGCGCTTCAGCGAGCACTGGACGCTCCGCGGCACGGTGGGCGTCGACGCGCGCCAGGCGACCTCGGGCATGCTCGACCTGCTCTGGCAGTACCGGTACTGAGCCGAGCGCGGCCGCCTCGGCCCCGCGCCACGGCGATCCCGCTCTGGATCTCCGGCGCGCGGGGCTAGCGCGCGGCCCGCGGGGGCAGCGTGACCTCGCGCCCGCCGACGCAGAGCGTGGGCGGCTCGGCCTCGACGAGCAGCGGGGCGAGCTGCGTCTGCGCGTGGCGCGAGAAGCGCGCCTCGAGCGCGCCGCTCCGGGCGCGCGCGTACACGACGCCGTCCTCGCCGAGCGAGAGCGTCGCCGGATCGAGCGGCTCCTCCGTGCCGTCGAACAGGAGCAGCGAGACCGCGCCGCCCTCGCCGATCCGGAGCGCGTCGACGAAGAGCGGCGCGTCGTCGGCCTGGAAGTAACACCAGTCGTAGCCGTTCGTGAGGATCGGCCGGCCGTCGTCCGGGTGCCGCCCGATCCAGGACCGGAGCCCGCGCTCGATCGCCGGATGGTCGACCCGGGCGCCGTCGTGCCAGAAGCGGCCCTCGCGATCGAGCCGGATCGAGCTCTCGCGGGAGGTCCCTGGGGGCGGCGCGAAGCGGAAGAAATCGGGATGGTCGCCGGGTTTCATGGGTCACCTCGCAGGAGAGATGCGGCCCGGCGCGGTGAATCGCAAGGAGCGCAAGGAGCGCAAGGAGCGCAAGGAGCGCAAGGAGCGCGGGCAGCCCGCGGCGCGGAGTACTATAGCGGGCCCATGGGAGCCCAGACGGTAGAGGCCGGCACGGACGAGCACCTGCGCGCGACGCGGGCGTACTACGACGAGTTCTCAGCGCGCTACGAGGCCCGGCGCGGAGGGCGCGATCCCGGAGGATACCACGACCTCGTCGACGCGCTCGAGGTCGACTTCGTGCGCCGCTTCGGCGACGGCCGCGACGTGCTCGAGGTGGGGTGCGGGACCGGGCTCCTGCTCGCGCGGATCGGCGCGTTCGCGCGCGCCGCGCGCGGGGTCGATCTCTCGCCCGGCATGCTCGAGCGCGCCCGGGGGCGCGGGCTCGACGTCGTGGAGGGGAGCGCGACCGACCTGCCGTTCGCCGACGAGAGCTTCGACGTCGCGTGCTCGTTCAAGGTGCTCGCCCACGTGGAGGACGTCCGTCGAGCGCTGTCGGAGATGGCGCGCGTGGTGCGGCCCGGCGGGCACGTGATCGCCGAGTTTTACAACCCCTACAGCCTGCGCGGGCTCGTGAAGCGGCTCGGCCCGGCGGGCGCCATCAGCGACAGGACCCGGGAGAGCGCCGTCTTCACGCGCTTCGACGCGCCGAGCGCCGCCGCCGCCCTGATGCCGGACGGCGTGCGCGTCGTCGCCTCGCGCGGGGTGCGCATCGTGACGCCGTTCGCGGCCGCGATGCGCGTGCCGGGCCTCGGGCGCCTCCTGCGCGGGGCGGAGTGGGCGCTGTGCGACACGCCGCTCGCGCAGCTCGGCGGGTTCTGGATCGCCGCCGCGCGGAAGGCGTGAGCCGCGCGGCGACCCCGGTCAGAACCGGCCGGTGAGCCCCACGACCATGCCGCCGGGGACCACGGACATCGTCGGCGCGGCGGTGAAGCTCGGCGGCGGCGGCGGCACGGGGCGCGTCCGGAAGGAGACCCGCTCGGGGACGAACGTGATCTGCGCGTGGGCGATCCCGGCCGCGGCGAGCGTCGCGAACGCCCCGAAGGCCACGCGGTTGACGGCGGACGCGGTCCCGATACGGCTGTTCAGCGCGTCGATGTCGACGCTCTGCGCCGGGCCGCCCCCCTGCCCCGAGGACCTCGGCGAGATGTCGACGTTCTCGTAGCTGGCCAGCGCGATCGCCGAGACGATCGAGGTCCCGCCGGCGACGGCCTGGCTCACCAGGAAGAACCAGCCGAGCCCATCGTCGCCGTTCTGGAACTGCCCCACCCCGAAGGGCAGCATCGCGGTCCAGCGGGAGTTCTGCGCCACGACCCGCTCGCGCCCGGCGAGGCGGTGGAGCTCGGCGACCCAGCGGCGCTCGTCCTCGCGGCCCCGCTCGATCCGCAGCCGCGCCGCGCGCTGCGCCTCGGCCTTCTGCCGCGTCACCTCCTCGATGCGCGCCCGGATGCGCGCCCGGACCGCGGTGAACCGATCGATGACCTCGGGCTGGAACACCGCCGGGTTCGGCGAGTACACCGGGTTGTCGAGGAGGATCTTCTCGATGTACGCCTCGGCCTCGCTCGTGCGCCGCAGCGCCACGAGCGCCGCGGCGGCGAGGCCGCGCGCCCGCTCGACCAGGCCGGGCTCGGAGATCCTGCACGGCTTGCCCTCCGCCTCGATCGGGCCGCGCTCGCAGGGCGCGTTCGCGGGATCGAGCATCGCCGCGAAGCGGCTCACGGCCTCCTCGTAGTGCCCGGCGTCGAAGCGCGTCTTGGCGAGCTCGAACTGCTGCACGTCGTCGGCGCGCGCCGGCGCCGCGAAGCAGAGCGCGAGGGCTGCGGCGGCCGCCGCCGCGAGGCGCCGCGGCGCGCGCAGGGCGCGGAAGCCCCCGACCGATGGGAAGCGAGCGCCGGGAGATCTCCTGCCTGGAGTTCGCGCAGCCATGCGGAAGGGGTGCGCCGTGATGTAGCGGAGTTTGGGCGGGGATGCTGAGAATTCCGGAGCGGACGCCACAATGACGGCGATGCCGTCAGCCGGACGGCCAGGAAACCGTGTTCGGCTCGCCGGCCACCAGCGTCACGTTGCCGACGCGCGGCGCGGCCTCCGGCGACGCGGGCGTGAAGAGGCAGCTCCCGCTCCAGGACACGTCGTTCAAGGTCACGGCCTGCGGGGTGCCCGCGTAGCCGATCAGGCCGATCTGCGGGCACGCGACCTGCGCGCTCGGCGGCGCGCCGCTCAGGACGACCGTGCTGGGCAGGATCTCCAGCTTGTGGACGATCCGCTGCGGCGCGGAGACGCCGGGCTTCGGCGCCACGACCGAGATGACGCCCGCGTACGGCTTGCAGCACCGCGAGCCGGGCACGCTGATGTGAACCGTGTGTGTGCCGACCTTGAGGGGCGTGACCTTGTTCGCGCCGAACCAGCTGATCTCGACGCCATCGAGCACCAGCCTGGCGCCGCTCGGGACGATCTGGAAGACGACGTCGCGCACCGCCGGAACGTCCTCCGTCGGCGCGGCCACGCGCGGGATGTGCGGCAACGGCGGCCGCGCGCGGGGCCGCGGCGCGCTCGCGACCTCCCTGGCGCTCGGCGCGACCGCGCGCACGTTCGGCGACGGGATGAGGGCGTCGATGGGCGGCGTCGGCGGCGTCGGCGTCGGCTCGGCCGCCGCGAGCGCGTCCCCGTCCACCGGCGGCAGGTCGCGGAGCGCGCGGGCGATCGTGAACGCGGCGAGGCCGAGCGCCACCGACCCGAGCGCGACGAGCAGCGCGCGCAGCGCGAGCTTCTGCCGGTTGCGGCTCGCGTTCAGCTTCGCGAGCCGCTTGAGGATGGTGAGGTCGTTCGGCGCGAGGGCCAGCGCCCGGTTGTAGTCCGCGGCCGCGCCGGGCACGTCGCCGCGCTTGCGGCCGGCCTCCGCGCGCGCCACGAGGCACGGGACGAGCCGCGCGACGTGCCGCTCGGCGTAGCCTGCCGGGTCGGCGAAGTAGGCGGCGAGCTCGGCGCGCGGCTCCGCGATCCCGAGCGCCGTGAGCTCGGCCCTGATCTGATCCGCGAGCGCGCGAGGGTTCGCCGGGCGGGCGGCGATGTCGTGCGCGAGGGCGCCCGCGACGATCCGGCTCCAGCGCGCGCCCACGGTGGCCCGCTCGCGCTCGGCCTCCGGGTAGATCCCCTCGAGCACCTTGCGGAGCACCTGCGCCGGGTTCTTGCCCTCGAACGGCAGGTGCCCGACGAGACACTCGTAGAAGAGCACCCCGAGCGCGAACACATCGGTGCGCGCGTCGACCTCGCCGCCCTCGATCTGCTCCGGCGCCATGTGCGCCGGAGAGCCGAGCACCTGCCCCGTCGAGGTGACGCCCTGAGCGTCCAGGATCTTGGCGATGCCGAAGTCGGTGAGTTTGATCACCACGCTCGCGCCGTCCCGGCGGCTTTCACCGTCGCGGTCGGAGGGCAGCTCGACGAGCACGTTCTCCGGCTTCACGTCGCGGTGGATGATCCCCGACGCGTGCGCGTGCTCCAGCGCGTCGCAGAGCTCGAGCACCACCGCGGCGCCGATCTCGGCCGGCATCTCGCGGTGGGCGCCCAGGATCTTGCGCAGCGTGGCGCCGCGGAGCAGCTCGACGACGAGGTAGCGCTCGCGGTCCTGCTCGCTGGAGACGTCGTACACCTCGACGATGCCGGGGTGGCGCAGCTTCGCCGCCGCGCGCGCCTCGGCGACGAAGCGGGTGCCGACCTCCGCGTTCTCCCGGAGGTGCTTGTGGATGATCTTGACGGCGACCTCGCGGCGGAGCCGCGGGTCGCGGGCGCGGTAGACCGTGGCCATCCCGCCGTGGCCTAGCTCCTCGATCAGCTCGTATTTCTCGAGCTTCGGGAGGACTTCTGCGCCCGCGTTTCTGGAGAAGGATTCCTGCTCGCCCGACGAGCCCCTATCGCGGGCGGGCAGGCTCATTCAACGACCTTCACCCGAATCGTGTTGGTCGACCCCGAGACGCCGACAGGAGCGCCGAAGATGGTGACGAGCTTGTCGCCCGGCGAGACGAGGCCGTTCGCAAGCAGGTACCCGGTGGCGCGCTCGATCATCTCGTCCGAGTTCCGGAGCGCGTCGATCGGCAACGGCACCACGCCCCAGAGCAGCGCGAGGCGCCGGCGCGTCGTGTCGTTCGGCGAGAAGGCGACGATCGGCACGACGGGGCGCGCCTTCGACGCGTACCGCGCGGTGAGGCCGCTCTCGGTGAACGCGAGGATCAGCTTCGCGCCGATGTCCCGCGCGATGTCGCACGCGTTGCGCGCGGTCGCCTCGGGGACGTTGGCGCGCTGGCCGGGCTGCTCGCTCGAGAGATAACGGTAGAACGAGCTCTGCTCGGCCTCCGTCACGATGCGGGCCATCATCCGCACGACGAGCGGCGGGTGCGCGCCGGTCGCGGTCTCCTGCGAGAGCATGACCGCGTCGGTGCCGTCGAAGACGGCCGTCGCCACGTCGCTCGCCTCGGCGCGCGTCGGGCGCGTCGCGGTCACCATCGACTGGAGCATCTCGGTCGCGACGATGACCGGCTTCTGGTGAACGCGGGCGAGGCCGAGGATCTCGCGCTGGATGATCGGCACCCGCTCCGGGTTGAACTCCACGCCGAGATCGCCGCGCGCGACCATCACCCCGTCCGAGGCGAGGATGATCGCCTCGAGGTTGTCGATGGCGCCTGGCGTCTCGATCTTGGAGACGATCGGCGTCGGGCGACCCCAGGCCTCGCAGATGTCGCGAACGTGACGGACCTCGTCCGCGTTGCGGACGAACGAGAGGGCGACATAGTCGACCCCCTGCGCGAGGCCGAAGCTGAGGTCGGCCTTGTCCTTCTCGGTCAGCGCGGAGATGCGCACACGCCTGGCGGGCAGGTGGACGCCGACGCGATCGCGAAGGCGTCCGCCCTGCGTCACGCCGGCCTGGACGCGGTCCCCTTCGACCTTGGTCACGGTGACGACGACGCGGCCGTCGTCGATCAGGACGACGTCGCCCGGCTGCAGATCGGACGCGAGCCCCTCGTAGAGGATCGGGATCTCGCCGGGCGTCGCGACAGGGCTGTCCCTGTTCGCCTCGGTCAGCCATACGGTAGCCCCGTCAGCCACCTCGAAGGTGTTGCCGGGGAAGCGACCGGCTCGGATCTTCGGGCCGCAGAGGTCCTGCAGGATCGCCACAGGCTTCCCGCATGCCTCCGCAGCCGCACGGACCGTGGCGATTGCTTTGCCATGATCCTCATGCGAGCCGTGAGAGAAGTTGAGTCGAGCGACATCCATACCGGCGCGGATGAGCTGCTCCAGCGTCGTTTGAGAGTCACACGAAGGGCCAATGGTACAGACGATTTTCGCTCTGCGTACGAGCACGGGCGGAGCATGCCACGAGCAGGGGTCGCGACACTACCCCGATTGTGAACGGGCCATGCGGACTTCACCGGATTCCAACAAAGCAGCTGGAGGATGAGCCGCTGCGCGGCGCGGCGCACCCGCGCGTCAACGCAGCAGCGGAGCGCGGCGCCCAGCCGCGCGCGGCAGCGATCCGCGCGCGCGGCCGCGGATCGCTGCGAATCGGAGAGCTGTCTGAGGGGGAGTGAGCGGCGGGGTGGCTCGGGCGCGCGCCGCAGCGCGGCATGAGGTCCCGCCTGGTGCCTTGTGACTAGGAGCGGCGCTCTCGGCGCTCGCGCGGCGGTCCGCCTCGGTCGCGATCCATGCCGGGCCGCGATCCGCGATCGCCGCCGCGATCGCCGCCGCGCCCGCCCGGCCCATCGCGCCGCGGCGGCGGCCCGGCGTCGCGCGCCTGCGCCATGCGCTCGCGCGCCCGATCGCCCTCTTCGCCTTCCGGGAGCGGGAGCAGCTCGCGCCGGCTCAGCCGGATCTTCCCCTCGCGATCGACGCTCAGCACCTTCACGTCGAGCGAATCTCCCTCCTTGAGGACGTCCTCGACGCGCTCGACGCGCGTGTGGGCCATCTCCGAGATGTGCAGCAGGCCGTCGGTGTTCGGGAGGATCTCGACGAAGGCGCCGAAGTCGGTGATGCGCTTGACCGTCCCCTTGTAGGTCGCGCCGACCTCGGGCTCGGCCGTCAGGCCCTTGATGATGTCGAGCGCCCTCTTCACGGCGTCGGAGTCGGCCGACGCGACGTTCACCGTGCCGTCGTCCTCGACGTCGATCGCGACCCCGGTCTGGTCGACGATCCCCTTGATGGTCTTGCCGCCGGGGCCGATGATCAGCCGGATCTGGTCGGGCTTCACGCGCACCGTGGTGATGCGCGGCGCGTACTGGCTGAGCTCGGGCCGCGTGGTCGGCAGCGTCTCGAGCATCTTGCCCAGGATGTGGAGCCGCCCCTCGCGCGCCTGATCCAGCGCCTGCATCAGGATCTGCCGGCTCAGGCCCGCGATCTTGATGTCCATCTGGATCGCGGTCACGCCGCGCGCCGTGCCGCAGACCTTGAAGTCCATGTCGCCGAGGTGATCCTCGTCGCCGAGGATGTCCGAGAGCACCGCGTAGCGCTGGCCCTCCATGATGAGCCCCATCGCGATGCCCGCGACGGGCGACTTGATCGGCACGCCCGCGTCCATGAGCGAGAGGCACCCGCCGCAGACGGCCGCCATCGACGACGAGCCGTTCGACTCGAGCGTCTCCGACACGATGCGGATCGTGTACGGGAACTGATCCGGCGCCGGGATCATCCGGGAGAGCGCGCGCTCGGCGAGCGCGCCGTGGCCGATCTCGCGCCGGCCGGGGCCGCGGAGCGGCTTCGTCTCGCCGGTCGAGAAGGGGGGGAAGTTGTAGTGGAGGTAGAAGCGCTTCCACGTCTCCCCCATCAGGCCGTCGATCTTCTGCTCGTCGGTCGAGGTGCCGAGCGTCGTCGTGACGATCGCCTGGGTCTCGCCGCGCTGGAACAGGGCGCTGCCGTGCACGCGCGGGAGCAGGCCGACCTCGCACATGATGGGCCGGATGCTCCTGCCGTCGCGGCCGTCGATGCGCTTGCCCTCCTCGATCACGTAGGTGCGGACGACGTGCGCCTTGCGCTCCTCGAACTCCGCCTTCACGAGCCCCTGGAAGGGCAGGAGCTTGTCGGCGCCGAGCTCGGCGCTCAGCGTCTCGGTCAGCTTCTTCTTGAGCGAGCTGTAGCCGTCGTAGCGCGCCTTCTTGTCGGTCACCTTCGTCGCGGCCTTCAGGTCCTCGTCGACGATCTGGGCGACGCGCCGCTTGATCTCGTCCGGCAGCGCCGGCGCGACGAACTCGCGCTTCGGCTTGCCCACCGCGGCGCGCATCTTCTCGATCAGATCGAGCACCGGCTGCGCGGTCTCGTGCGCGAACATCAGCGCGTCGATGATCTCCGCCTCCGTCGCCTCCGCGGCGCCGCCCTCGACCATCACGATCGCGTCGCGCGAGCAGGCGACGACGAGGTCGATGTCGCAGCGCTCGATGTCGGCGACCGTGGGGTACGCCACGAACTCGCCGTCGAGCCGGCCCACGCGCACGCCCACGACCGGCCCGTGCCAGGGGATGTCCGAGATGTGCAGCGCGGCGCTCGCCCCCGTCAGGGCGAGGACGTCCGCCTTGTTCTGCTTGTCGCTGGAGAGGACGGTCGCGATGATCTGCGTGTCCCGCTTGAAGCCCTCCGGGAAGAGGGGGCGGAGCGGGCGATCCATGAGGCGGCTCGAGAGGATCTCCTCCTCGCGCTGGCGCGCCTCGCGTTTGAAGAAGCCGCCGGGGATCTTGCCGGCGGCGTACGTCTTCTCGACGAACTCGCAGGTGAGGGGGAAGAAGTCGAGGCCCGGCCGCTCGTCCTGCGAGACGGCGGTCACGAGCACCATGGTATCGCCGTAGGTGACGAGCACGGCCCCGTGAGCCTGCTTGGCCAGGCGGCCGGTCTCGAGGGTGAGGGCACGGCCACCCACCATGACGGATTCACGAACGAACATTGGGATTTCAGCTCTCTCTCGCACGATCGCGAGGGCCGCTGCGTGCGGCGCTACGCCGAGCGCGAGGGGCTGCTCTTCTTCCTCGGTTCCTGCGCAGGAGCCGACCTGCTGCGCACGAAGCGAAGACGAAGACGCGCGGAGCCCGCGCTCGGGAACGGCGAGGCCCGATCGCCCCGCCGGTCCGTGGTCAATGAGTGACCTCCTTAGAGCGTCCGCTCCACTCTCGCCAGCGCAAAACGCAGGCGTTCAGGGGTGCGTCCCGCAAAAGCTCCCGAACGGAAGGGACCGGAACGGCCGCGCGCGCAGGGGTGCTTGTGCAGAAAGGCGCGCGCGGACCCGCGGACGAGGCGGACCGCGCGCGTGCGGGCCGCGAGCAGGACCGAGCACACGCGGGCGAGCCGCTGGGGGAACCGCCGGTGGTGGTGAAGCAGCAGGTGGGACAGACAGGCCCAGCGGGCCGGCGGCAAGCGAGGTCGCCTGCTCTCGCGCAGCGCGGGCGTGCGGCGCACGCCTCGCGCCGCGACCTCGGGCCTGATCGGCCCGAGGATCGCGCTACTTGCGGAGGTTGAGGCGGCTGATGAGGCCGCGGTAGCGCTCGATGTCGACGCGCTTCAGGTAGTCGAGCTGCCGGCGGCGCTGGCTCACCAGCTTCAGCAGACCGCGGCGGGAGTGGTGGTCCTTCTGGTGCGTGCGGAAGTGCTCCTGCAGCTGGTTGATCCGCTCGCTGAGGAGGGCGATCTGGACCTCCGGCGACCCGGTGTCGCCGTCGTGGATCGCGTACTTCTGGATGATGTCCGTCTTCTGAACCGAGTGCAGCATGGCTGGCTCTCCATGGCCCTGCCGGTGCGCTACCGAGCGTCCGGGCCGGCTCGTCTTCTCCGAAAACGGAAAGAACGGGACCGGCGGCTGGCCAAGTGACGCCTGAATGTGAGCACCACGCCCGTAGTGGCGGGAGCCCACGAAGTTCAGGCCAGTGAGCTGAGGAGCGCGCGAGTATACGCAGGTGCCTCGGTCCGTCAACGCGGTCGACACGGCCGCGCGATTTGTCACCCCCAGAACGGCCGATTGGTTACCCTCGGTCGGCGATGCCCGGCACCATCCGGCCCCCCGACGAAGCCTCCCGACCGCAGTCGGACGCGCGCGGCTCGCAGTCGGACCTTCATATCGCGAACGCGATGACGAGCCTCTCCTCCTCCGCCACGGCGCTCCCGACCCCCGGGAGCGACAACTCGACCCCCAAGGTCTGCCCCACTTGCGGGGTCAGGTACCCGGCCGAGTTCAGGGTTTGCCCGCGCGACGCCGCGACGCTCGATGAGTCGGAGGACGACGCGCTCCGCGACGATCTCGTCGGCAAGACGCTCAACGAGACGTACACGGTCATGCGCGTCGTCGGCGAGGGCGGCATGGGGCGCGTCTACGAGGCGCGCCACACGCGGATCGCCAGCAAGCGGTTCGCCATCAAGATGCTGCACCCGGAGTTCGCGCGGCAGCCCCAGGTGATCTCGCGCTTCCAGCGCGAGGCCGAGGCCGCGGCCGCGGTGCAGAGCCCGTACGTCGTCACCGTCTTCGACGTCCACCGCACCGCGGAGGGCCGTCCGTTCCTCGTGAACGAGTTCCTCGAAGGCAAGGAGCTCGCCGACTACCTCAACGAGGCCGGCAAGATGAAGACCGGCCCCGCCGTGCGCATCGTCCGGCAGATCTGCAAGGCGCTCGCCGCGGCCCACGCGAAGGGCGTGGTGCACCGCGACATGAAGCCGGAGAACGTGTTCCTCACCGGCGACCTCGCGATGCCGACGGCCAAGGTGATCGACTTCGGCATCTCCAAGGTCGACGACGCGCCCGGCGCCGCGCTCACGCAGACCGGCATGATCATGGGCACGCCCTCGTACATGGCGCCGGAGCAGGCCCGCGGCGAGCGCGTCGATCACCGGGCGGACATCTACGCCGTCGGCGCGATCCTCTACTGCGCCCTCACCGGCAGCCGCCCGTTCGACCGCAACGATCCGACCGCGACGCTCACCGCGGTGCTGACCGAGGACCCGCCCCGCCCGCGCTCGCTCGAGCCGAGCATCCCCGAGCCGCTCGAGATGATCATCCAGCGGGCCATGGCGAAGGAGCCCGGCCATCGGTACCAGACGATGGAGGAGCTCGACGCGGAGCTCGCGCTCTACGACACCAGCGAGTCCGAGCCCAAGGAGCTCGACGCCCCCGGGTCGCCCGGGCCGCGCGTGTCGATGCCGTCGGCGCCGCGCGTGGCGCCGACGATGCAGCTCCGCCAGGCGCAGCAGGTGAGCATGGCGAGGCCGCTCATCCTGCTGCTCTTCGCGCTCGGCCTCTTCTGGGTCGCCGGCAGCCTGATCACGCTCGTCACCGCGATCATCCGCCTGTCGCGCGGCGGCCAGGTGACCGACAACCTGACGGGCCTCGAGGCCGTCCTGCTCGCGTCCGGGATCGGCTTCGCGCTGATCACCCCTGCGCTGATCAGCGCGAGCCACGTGCGCAAGACCGTCTGGAACAACAGCATGAAGGCGGTCGATCTGGCCGACAACCTGCGCCGGCCGATCGTGGTCGGCCTGTGTGCGTACGGCTTCGCGTCGCTGCTCGTGCGGGTGGTGGAGGCCGTCGTCCTCCGGCGCGCGGCCGGCGTCGCATGGCCCATGTGGGACGTCGTGCTGTTCGCGGTCGGCGCGGTCGGCGCCGCCGGCGCGTACCTCTTGCTCCGCAGCGAGAGCCGGTAGCCTCGACGATCCCTGGCCGCGCGCCTCCCGGTCGAGGCCAGAGCGGGGTGCAGCGGTCTAGCGCCGTCCGTCGAGCCACGCCTGGAGCAGCAGCGCCGCCGCCGCACCGTCGACGCGCTCCTTGCTCTTCCGCCCCGAGACGCCCCCGTCGCGCAGCCGCCGTGCCGCCTCGACCGTCGTCAGCCGCTCGTCGACGAGCTCCACCTCGACGCCGGCCGCGTCCGCCAGCGCCTGCGCGAAGGCCACCGCCCGCCGCGCGGCGGGCCCCTCGTCCCCGTTCATCTCGAGCGGCAGCCCCACCAGGAACCGGGTGATGCCTTCGTCCCGAACGAGCGCCGCAAGGGCTTCCAGGAGCGCCTTGCGGTTTCGCCCGTCGAGCAGCGGCCGCGGGTGCGCGTAGAGCCCGAGCTCGTCGGTCACGGCCACGCCCACGCGGGCCTTCCCAAGATCGATCGCCGCAGCGCGTGCCTTCGCCTTCGCCATGCCTCTGAAAAGACCTCATAGCCCTCGGGCGACGCGCCGGCGAGACCCGAGCGTAACCCGGAAGCATCCGACCAGCTTGACCCGCTCGCCAGCACCGACCATAAGCGCCGCGCGATGGAACTGCGCGCGGTACGGGGGATGAACGACATCCTCCCCGAAGAGGTGGAGCGCTGGCACAAGCTCGAGGGGGCCTTCCGCCTCCACGCGGAGCTCCACGGCTATGCCGAGGTGCGCACGCCGCTGCTCGAGCCGACGGAGCTCTTCCGGCACCAGATGGGGGAGACGACGGACGTGGTCGAGAAGGAGATGTACTCCTTCGAACGCCACGGCGATCACCTCACCGTCCGCCCCGAGGGCACCGCGGGCGCCGCGCGCGCCTACGTCGAGCACGCGGTCCACGCGAAGGAGCCGGTCACCCGCTGGTACTACCTCGGCCCGATGTTCCGCGGCGAGCGGCCGGCGAAGGGGCGCTACCGCCAGTTCTACCAGGCCGGCTGCGAGCTCTTCGGCGATCCCGGGCCGCTCTGCGACGCCGAGACGATCGACCTCGTCGCCGGCTTCCTGCAGCGCATCGGCGTCGCCGAGTTCGTGGTTCACGTGAACTCGCTCGGCAGCGCGGGCACGCGCGAGCGCTACCGCGAGGCGCTGCTCGCCCACTACACGCCGCGCAAGGCCGAGCTCAGCGAGGACTCGCAGCGCCGCCTCGAGAAGAACCCCCTGCGCATCCTCGACTCGAAGGACCAGCGCGATCACGAGGTGTCGCGCGACGCGCCGTCGATCCTCGATCTGCTCGACGACGCGGACCGGGCGCACTGGGAAGGCGTGCGCCGCTGCCTCGACGTGCTCGGCGTGAACTACGTCGTCGATCGGTCGCTCGTGCGGGGGCTCGACTACTACACGCGCACGCTCTTCGAGGTGAAGGCGACCGCGGGCGATCTCGGCGCCCAGAGCACGCTCGCGGGCGGCGGCCGCTACGACGCCATGGTCGCGGGGCTCGGCGGGCCGAGCGTGCCCGCGATCGGCTTCGCGATGGGGATGGAGCGGCTGCTCACGATGATGCCCGGCGCCTCGCCCCGCCGGAGGCCTGGCTGCTTCCTCGCCCCGCTCGGCCAGAGCGGCGCGGATCAGGCGCTCGTGCTGGCGAAGCAGCTGCGCGCGCTCGGCGTCCCGGTCGAGCTCGACGGGCGCGGCGGGCGGCTCAAGGCGATGCTCCGGCGCGCGGACTCCCTCGGCGCGCGGCTCTGCGTGATCCTGGGCGACGCGGAGATCGAGCGCGGCGTGCTCCAGATCAAGGATCTCGTGGCGCACGTGCAGGAGGAGATCCCGCTGGAGGGTGCGGCGCGCGTGCTCGCGGATCGGGCCCTCGAGGCGTCGCCCGGCGGCCAGCGGGGAGCGCGTTGACCTCCGAAGCGATGGGAGCGCAGGGCTGCTCGCGAGGGGCGCGCGGCGCGCCGGCGGGCGAGGGGCGGGGCCGCGCTCGACGCGCGGGAGCGGCGCTGTCGCTCGCCGCGGCGCTGGCGGCGCTCGCCGCGCCGTCCGTCGCGGCGGCGCAGGTCGGCTTCGGCCAGCCCGGCATGACGCAGCCGCCGCCCGCGAGCGCGCCGCCGAAGCCGCCGCCCGGCACGCCGGAGACGCACGCGGCGCCGACGTCCGAGGAGAGCCCGATCCAGACCCAGGAGCCGACCCTGCCGGAGGACCCGCTGGCGGTGCCGCCCGCGGTCAAGAAGCAGATCGGCACGAACGACGTCGGCGAGTGGGAGGTCGGGCGCGCCGCGGAGATCCAGCGCGACTGGTACGGCCCCTATTACAGCGAGCGGAGCGGCAGCTACCAGTTCAGGACGGTCTTCCCCCTGTGGGCGGAGCGCCGGATGCCCGGCGACCGCGCCACGATGGTGACGCCGCTCTACTACAACCGCCGGAGCAAGGACGTCGACGCCGACGTGCTCTTCCCCTTCTTCTGGAAGCTCCGCGACGAGAACACGTACACGACGATCGTCGGCCCGTTCATGCACCGCGAGTCCGAGGGTCGCCCCGCGAGCCCGGGGCGGAAGGCAGAGCCGGGCCGGCACGACAACTGGCTCGCGCCGCTCTTCTTCGAGGGCAAGCGCGACGACGGGAGCGGCTACTTCCACATCCCTCCTCTGCTGACCTTCACGCATCACACGGCGCAGAGCGGCTTCAACCTGGTCGGCCCCCTCTTCTGCAGCTGGAAGGGCGGCCCCGCGTGCGACACGCGCTCCGCCGACAAGATCGATCTCGGCCTGGCCCCCCTCTACTTCTACGGCCACGACGAGAGCAGCGAGTACGAGGTCATCCCGCCGCTCCTGCACTACTACCACTACAGCGACGTCGGAGACCGCTCCACGAACGTGTGGGGCCCGCTGATGTGGCAGCACTCCCGCAAGGGCGACGTGTTCAACATCATGCCCTTCTACTGGCACAGCTGGGGCAAGAACCACGATCGCACGACGCTGTTCCCGTTCTTCCACTACGGGTACGAGGGCAACAAGAGCCTGCTCGTCACGCCGCTCTTCCTGAAGGCGCGCGGCGAGGAGGGGGAGAGCACCTTCGCGACCTGGGGCTACGCTCGCTACCGAGGGCGGACGGAGCTCGACATGATCACGCCGCTCTTCTGGCAATACCGGGATCCGGCCATCGATCTCGAGCGGACGTTCCTGCTCCCGTTCTATTACCGGAACACCTCGCCGCGCAGCGATGATCTCGTCCTCTTCCCGTTCTATGGCCGCTTCAAGCGCCACGGGTTGAGCGACACCACCTGGCTCACGCCGCTCGTGCGGCACACGCGGGATCTCACCGGCTGGGAGACGGACATCTATCCGTTCTTCTACTCGGGGAGGAACCGCGACACGACGCACCTCGTCGTCGCGCCGTTCCTCTGGGACTTCGCGTCGCCGACGTCGCGCACCACGGTGGCCCTGCCGTTCTTCTTCCGGTTCGCGGACCCGACGTCGGTGACGCAGGTCGCGCTCAACACCGTGTACCGGGAGCACCGGGTGCGGAACGGCAAGGAGTGGGAGTTCCACCTCGTCCCCCTGTTCTCGTACGGCGAGACCCCGGAAGGCCACTGGTGGAACGTCCTGTTCGGCCTCGCCGGGTACACGCGCGCGGGCACGGCGGCGACGATGCGGGCGCTCTACGTCCCGATCCAGCTGAGCCGATGAGCCCGCGCGGTGCCGAGCTCCGCTGCCTCGGCGGAGCGCCGCCGCCCCCGGAGCTCGCCGTCGACCTGCGCCGGCTCCTGGAGCTGCCCGAGGGCGCGCGGCAGCGCCTCTGGGAGGCGCTCGGGCCCAGCCTCGCCGAGCCGGTGCCCGCCGCCGTGGAGCGGCTCCTCGACGCGTTCTGCCGCCGGCACGAGGTCGCGTCCGACGCGCTCGCGCGGGTGCTCAAGGCGTGCCGCTTCCTGATCCGCGAGGCGAGCAAGGTCGACCTCGACCGCGCCGCGCTCGCGGCCGACATCGCCGCGCTCGCGCCCGGCCAGGACGCCGAGGAGATCCAGGCCGTCCTGCTCGCCGGCTACGATCAGGCCAGGGCGCTCGTGCGGCGGGAGATCGTCCGCGGCGCGCTGCTCGATCACGGCAAGCTGCTCACCGCCATCGACTGGCGCGTCGACACGATCGCGACCGCGAACCGCGGCGCGAAGATCGCCGCCCCCGTCGTCGTGCTCACGCTGAGCTACCAGGAGGGCGACCTCCGCTCCCGCATCACGCTCCAGGCGACCCCGGAGACGCTGAGCGAGCTCCAGCGGCTCTGCGCGCAGCTCCTCGGCTGATCGCGCGCACCGCCTAGCTCGATGGACGACGGCGTCCCGCGGGCGACGGCGCGCGCCTCTACCTGCTGCTGTCGCGCGCCTCCGCGCGGGGCGCGGAGTTCGCGGAGACGACCTCGGCGATCGCGGAGAGCGCGTCCTCGGCGGAGAACGGCTTCTCCAGGAGCGGGCGGCCCGACGAGGCGAGGAACCGCTCGACGTCCGCGCCGAAGCCCACGCCGGTCATGAAGATGAACCCCTGGGCCAGCACGGGATCGCTCTCGCGGATCCGCGTGTAGAAGACGTCGCCCGACATGCCGGGCATGCGCAGATCGCAGAGCACCACGTCGAAGCGCTGCCCGCCCGCGAGCATCCCCATCGCGGCGTCGGCGCTCGGCGCGAGCGCCACCTCGTGGACGCGGCCCAGCTGATCGGACAGCGCGCGGGCGAGCGACGCCTCGTCCTCCACCACGAGCACCCGCACCCGCTTCGAGACGAGCCGCGGCACAGGCGAGACGCTCGGCGTCGCCTCGTCCGTCCGCCCCGCCGCGGGCAGCGAGATGATGAACCGCGCGCCGCCGGGCGGGACGCGCCCCGGGACCGGGCTCTCCGCCGTGATCTGCCCGCCCGCGCGCTCGATGATCTCGCGGCTGATCGACAGCCCGAGCCCCGTGCCGACCTCCGGCCCCTTCGTCGTGAAGAACGGCGCCCAGATGCGCGGCAGGTTCTCCTCCGCGATGCCGGCGCCGGTGTCGCTCACCACGATCTCGACCGTCTCCCCGTCGCTCCGCGTCTCGACCGTCACCGTCTGGTCGCGGGCCTCGTGCTTCGAGCCCGGCTTCGCGATCGCCTGGGCCGCGTTGACGAGGAGGTTCACGATGACCTGGCCGAGCCGGCCGTCATCCATGAGGATCGGCGGCACCTCGGAGAGGTTCTTCACGATCTGCGCCCGCTCGATGATCTGGCCGCGCGTGAGGCTCAGCGCGGACTCGACCGTGCGGTTCGCGTCCGTCAGCGTGCGCCGCGAGCCCTCGGGCTGCGGCGGGCTCGCGAACAGCTTGAGATCGCGGACGATGTCGACGATGCGCTTGATCGAGTCGCGCAGCTCCTTCACGAGCTCCGACGCGCTGGAGGCGGCGCTGCCCTCCATGCGCACGTTCGGGCCGCGCAGGAGGCGGTCGAGCATGTCCAGGCCGAGCAGGATGAACGCCGCGGGGTTGTTGATCTCGTGCGCGACGCCGGCCGCGAGCGTGCCGAGCGTCGAGAGGCGATCGACCTGGATGAGCCGCGTGCGCGCCGCGTGCTCGGTGCTCACGTCCGCGAGGACGCCCTCGATCGCCACCACGCGGCCGCGATCCGAGACGAGCGGGTACACCGTGCCGCGCGCGGTGATCGCGTCGCCGCCCCGCCGCCGCAGGCGCGCCTCGTAGGAGGCCGACGGGGCCCCGAGCTTGGCCCGCGCGACCGCGTCCTCGAAGCACATCACGCCCTCCGGGTCGGCGTGGGCCTCCCCGAGGAAGCCCGGCGTCTTGAGCGCCTCGGCCACCGGCACGCCCAGGAGCCGCTCGGCGTGCCGGTTCAGGAACGAGAGCTCGCCCGACTCGGGATCGAGGCGGAAGATGATGAGCGGCGCGTTGTCGAGGAGGTTCCGGTGCTGCTCCTCGAGCTCGCGGATCCTGAGCAGCCGCTCGGCGGCCTCGCGCTCCCCGGCGACGACGCGCAGCGAGCGATCCAGGCCGGCGCCGAGCGCGCCGGCGATCTCCTCGAGGAGCGGGAACGGCGCCGAGGCCGCCGCGCCGGCGTCGCCGTAGCCGACGACGAGCGCCGCGATGATCGGGCAGCCGAAGCCGCCGGCCCCGGCGCCGGCCGGCCCGGAGCGCGCGGCGGGGTGGCCGGGCTCGGCGCCCGGAGGCGCGGCCCGCACCGGGAGCGCGACGTACGAGAGACACCCCTCGCCCGCCCCCATCTGGGCGAGCGCGTTCCCCGCGCGGACGTCGTCGCAGGAGAACGGCTCGCCCTCGGCGAACACCCGCCGGAAGAGCGCCGCGGGCGCCGGCAGGCGCGCGCCGAACGGCGCGGCTGCGAGCGCGTCGCCGCGGAAGACCGCGTACGCGCGGAGCCCGCCCTCCGGCTCCGGGAACACCACGGCGAAGAGCTGGAACGCGGCGAACCGGCCGACGGCCCCGGCGAGCTCCTCGAACGGCCTCGGCAGGAGCAGGTTCGAGTGGCGGGCCACGACGGTGAGGACGGCGTTCAGCGCGACGAGGCGGCCAACCCTCTCGCTCGCAGGCTCTGCGTGCATCTCCACGACATCTCACCACGTCAGCGCGCAGGGACGAGAGGCATTCTTCACTTTTCTCCGGCCGGCGGGTCGCCCGCGGTCGCCGGGGACGTAGGGCGGGCCGCCGCGCCGGTGCAGCGCTCGAGCAGGCGAAGGGCCGCGTCCCGGCGCTCCTCGCTCACGGCCGGCCCCGTGCCGACGGCCCCGTCGTGCGCTGCGTACTGGGCGAACATCCTGCGGGCGGTCTCGACGTCCTCGACGCCGCACGCGACCACGAGCCGCAGCCGCTCGGCCTCGATCCAGACCCGCTGGACGGGCAGGTGGGCCGCGAGCGCCCGATCCAGGCGATCGGCGGCCTCATCGAAGCGACCGTCGCTCAGGTAATGGCGGCCGAGCAGGTAGTTCGGCAGGCCGTCGCCGGGGGACTGCGCGGCCCACGCGCCGAGGAGCTCCGCCGCTCGGAGCCTGTCGGGCGCGCCGCCGCGCGTGCCGATCAGCAGCTCGACGATGGCCGCGCGGGCGCGTTCGTCGTTCGCGGCGGCGATCTTCACGTCGAGCGTCCGGAGCCGATCCTCGTCGACGAGCCGGCCGGCGACCTCGCTGTACCGCGCCGCCGCGCGCTCCCGGTCGCCCGCCGCCAGCGCGACGTCGCCGAGGCGCTCGGCCGCGCGATCGCGCAGGTGGCGCGGGATCGACCCGTCCCCGGCGATGCCCTCGAGCTCGCGGATCCCCTCGCCGCGCTCGGCGGGCGCGTCGCTGGCGAGCCGCGTCTCGGCGATGGCGACGCGGGGCGCGGGGCTCCGGTCGAGCGACAGCACGCGCCGGTACGCGGCGATCGCGCCCTCGTTGTCGCCGCGCGCGCGCAGCGCCTCCGCCTCGTGGGTGCACGCGTCGACCACGTGCGGGCAGCGCCGCTCGAAGAGCGCCGGCCGATCGAAGCGGGCCTTCGCCTGCGCCTTCGCCGCGTCGGGGAGCGTGAGCGCGTCGAGATCGGCGTGCCACGCGCGCTCCATCAGCTCCCACGAGGCGCCGGTGATCTCCGGCAGCGCCTTGCCGCCGTACCAGGCGCGCACCGCGTCCGCGCCGTACGTCGCGCGCACGTGGCCGACGAACGCGCCGCTCACGGTGTAGGCGGTCGACGAGTTCTCGGCGAGGAAGCCGAGCGCGAAAAGGCGCGCGAGCGGCGGCAGGATCCCGAGATCTTTCATCGCCTTGGCCCACGCGCGCGGGCTCAGGTCCTCGCCCTCCCTGGGCGAGCCGGCGACGGCGATCCCCTCGATGAGCCCCGGGTCGGGGAGCCACCCGCCGAGCCGCCCGGCGACCTGGAACGGGCCGCGGGCGAAGGCGCCGGCGAGCACGTGCATGATCTCGTGCCCCAGCGTCGGGTGCGGGTAGCCGGCGGCCTGCAGGTACACCTCGCGGCGCCACGGCTTCGCGACGTACGTGCGCGACGCGCCCATCAGCGCGCCCTTCTGCGCCGCGCTCTCGAACAGGTAGGCGCGGACCCGGAGCGGCGCGCCGTCGACCACCGCGGGCGCCCCGAGCCAGCGCTCGCCGGCCTCGACGTGGGCGTCGCACTCGCGCACGAAGCGCTGGACGTCGGCCTCGCGCATGCCGCGCGGGTGGACGACCTCGCAGCGCTGGCCCTTCGAGAGCGCGCCGAGCTCGGCCGCGATGCTCTCGGAGGTCTGGAAGTGGCCGAGGCGCTCGCCCTCCAGGACGGTCGCGGCGCTCAGCGCGGCGCTCACGCCGCCGAGCAGGAGCAGCCCGGGCCGGCCCTGCGGCTGGAACGACACCCGCCCGCCCGCGTCGTGCACGAGGTGCTGCGCGAGCGCCGACGCGGCGAACAGGGTGGCCAGCGTCCCCGCGCGGTACGTCAGCAGCCCGGACGCGTCGACGACCGTGTCGTAGAGGGTGCCGCTGAAGAAGCCGGCGAAGGGGTCGTAGGCGAAGACGATCGGGCTCGTGTAGAAGCGGACGGCGCTCACGCCGATCGCGCCGAGGGGGGCGGCGAGCGCCGCGAGGACGGCGATGAGCCGGCGCCGCCACGCCGGGCGGGGAGGCGCGGCGTCGTCGCGCCGGATGCCGGCGGCGAGCTCGCCCGCGACGGCGCCCCAGGCGCCGCCGAGCGCCGCGCCGAGCCCGGGCCCGAGGGCGAAGTGCGCCGAGCCGCCGAGCACATCGCAGAAGCCGGCGCGCAGGCCGTGCGCCAGCGTGGTGGCGTACGCGACGACCGCGAGCAGGGCGCCGCACGCGACGCCGCGGCGGAACGCCTCGACAGGCGCCGGCCGATGCGCGGCGACGTCGAGGGCGGTCACGATCGCGGCGGCGCCCGGGACGATCAGGCCGGCGGCGAGCGCGCTCTCGTAGCCGGGGCCGTCGAAGAGGGGCAGGAAGCCGACGAGCGCCATCGCGATCGCGACGAGCGCGGCGCCGAGCCTGGTGGCCGGTGAACGCAGCAGCGTGGGCATGGTCGCGTGGGACTCCAGGGCTGCCTTCGTAGCCGCGCCTGCCCGGAGAGGCGAGCGGGATGCGGGCGCCCCGGCGCAATCCAGCGGGTTGCGCGCTCGATGGACGGTCCGGGGAGGAGGGCGCTGCCTTCCGAGAACCCGACGAAACCGTGAGCGGTGATCGCATGGCCACCGATCGGCCGCGTTCGATAGTGCGCGCTTCTCCTTCTCTCCTCTTTTCTGCTCTGCTCACGCCCCAGACGATGTCCCCTCCCCCCGCCGGCCTCTCTCGCCATCCCGACTTCCTGCGCCTCTGGGCGGCGCAGGCGGTGAGCGCTGTGGGCAGCCGCATCAGCCGGACGGCGCTGCCCGTGATCGCCATCGTGAGCCTCGGGGCCGACGCGTCGGGCGTGGCGGTCCTCTCCGCCGTGTCCACCGCGCCGGGCGTCCTCGTGGGGCTCTTCGCGGGCGGGCTCGTCGATCGCTCGCGCAAGCGGCCGCTCCTCGTCGGCGCGGATCTCGTGCGCGCGGCGCTGATCCTCTCGGTCCCGATCGCGGCCTGGACCGGCACGCTCACCCTGCTCCAGCTCTCCGTGGTGGCCGCGCTGATGGGCATGGCCACGTCGCTGTTCCAGATCGCCGACAACGCCTACTTGCCGGCGCTCGTGGGGCAGGACCACCTGGTCAAGGCAAACGCCAGGCTGGAGGGGACCGAGGCCGCCGCGGAGATCGCCGGTCCCGGCGCCGCGGGCATCCTGATCCAGGCGCTGACGGCCCCGGTGACGATGGTGGTGGACGCGCTTTCGTATCTCGTGTCGGCGGCGCTCCTCGGGCGCATCCGGGCGACGGAGGCGCCGGCCGTCCCCGCGGGCGGCGGAGGCGATGGGGGCGCCTCGCTGGTCGAGGATCTCCGGGTGGGGCTGCGCCACGGCGTGGGCCACCCCGTGATCGGGGCGACGTTCCTGGCGATGGGCGTCCACGCCCTCCTGGTCGGCGGGGTCTTCTCCGCGCTGTACATGCTCTATCTCCTGGAGCATCTGCGGCTGGACACGACCACGGTCGGGCTGATCATCAGCGTGGGCGGCATCGGCGCGCTGGGCGGCAGTTTCCTCGCGGGCTGGCTTGGCCGACGCCTCGGCGCCGGGCCGGCGATGATCCTCAGCCTGTTCATGAGCCAGGCCGGCTGCGCGCTCATCCCGCTGGCCGCGCAGCTCGGGCGGCTCGCGGTCCCTGCCCTCGTGGTGCACCAGCTCGTGGGGGACGCGTTCCTCATGGCGTTCATGATCCACGCGGTGAGCGCCCGGCAATCCATGCTGCCGTTGCACGTGCTCGGCCGGGTCGATGCCACGCTCCATGTGCTCACCGGGGCGCTCCTGCCGGCGGGCACCCTGGCGGCCGGCTGGCTCGCGGGGCGCATCGGCGTGGAGGCGACCGTCTGGGCGTTCGTCATCGCGGGGTTTGCCGCGCCGCTGCTGCTGCTGCGGCCCGCGGTGTGGAGGCTGCGGGCGGGGTGAGGGCGCGCTGATTCGCGGAGGTGAGCAGGCGATCGATGGACGGAGGCTCGTCACCGGCCGGCCGTGCCGCGCAGCCGGCCCCCCGAATCCGCCTGCCCCCCCGGCGCGGCCTCACGGACCGCGGCGACCTGCCGCAGACAGGCCTCCTGGCTCGCCCGGGCGGCCGACTCGGGCACACGAAGGAGCTCGATCCTCCGCTCGACGGGCATGCAGTAGGTCGTCGCCGTCCACAGCTTCGGATCATCGACGCCGCGGAGCGGCTCGAGGTCGGTCCACACCCGCGCGACCTTGTCGTCGGACCCGGTGACGATGCGCTTGCCATCGGGGCTGTACGCCACCGCGTTGGCGGACGCATCGGACCCGCGCAGCACCAGGGGCTCGCCCGTGCCGTCGGCATTCCATATCCGCGTCGTCTTGTCGTCGGACGCGGTCACGACATACTTGCCATCAGGGCTGAACACCGCAGCGTTGACCAGGTGCTCATGACCACGCAGGACCACGGGCTTGCCTGTGCCGTCGGCGTTCCACACACGCACCGTCTTGTCCCACGACGCCGTCACGATGCGCTTGCCGTCGGGGCTGAACGCCGCCGATACCACCCAACGATCATGCCCTCGCAGGACCACGGGCTCACCCGTGCCATCGGCGTTCCACACACGCGCCGTGTTGTCATACGAGGCGGTGACGATGCGCTCGCCGTCGGGGCTGAACGCCGCCGAACGCACCCTGTCCGCGTGACCACGGAGCGTCATGGGCTCGCCAGATCCGTCGGCGTTCCACACACGCGCCGTCTTGTCGAAGGACGCCGTGACGATGCGCTCGCCGTCAGGGCTGAACGCCGCCGAGCGAACCCGGTCCGCATGACCACGGATCACCAGCGGTTCCCCCGAGCCGTCGGCGTTCCACACACGCGCCGTCTTGTCGTCGGACGCGGTGACGATGCGCTTGCCGTCAGGGCTGAACGCCGCCGAGAACACCTCCCCCTCGTGGCCACGGAGGATCACGGGCGCGCCCGCGACCTCGGCGTTCCACACCCGCGCCGTCCTGTCCCACGACGCGGTGACGATGCGCTTGCCATCCGGGCTGAACGCCGCCGAGGAGACCGAATCCTCGTGACCACGGAGGCTGAGGGGCTCACCCGTGCTCTCGGCGTTCCACACCCGCGCCGTCTTGTCATAAGACGCCGTGACGATGCGCCTGCCGTCGGCGCTGAACACCGCAGAGTAGACCCGATCCTGGTGCCCGCGCAGGATCCGGGGCTCCCCCGACCCATCGGCGTTCCACACCCGCGCCGTCTTGTCCCACGACGCCGTGACGATCCGCTCGCCATCCGGGCTGAACGCCGCAGAGTAGACGACATCCTCGTGGCCGCGCAGGATCCGGGGCTCGCCCGACCCATCGGCGTTCCACACCCGCGCCGTCTTGTCCCATGACGCCGTGACGACGCGCTTGCCATCCGGGCTGAACGCCGCCGAGTAGACGGCATCCTCGTGACCGGGCAGGATCACCGGCTCGCCCGACCCATCAGCGTTCCACACCCGCGCCGTCCGGTCGAACGACGATGTCACGATGCGCCCGCCGTCGAGGCTGAACGCCGCGAAATAGACCGGCTCCGCATGCCCCCGGAGGACGACGAGCTCGCCCGTGCCGTCCGCCTTCCACACCCGCGCCGTCCGGTCGAACGACGCCGTCACGATGCGCCCGCCATCCGGGCTGAACGCCGCCGAATAGACCCCCTCCTCGTGACCGCGGAGGACGAGCGGCTCGCCCCCACCCTCGGTGCGCCACACCCGCGCGGTCCTGTCGTCCGACGCCGTCACGATGCGCTCGCCGTCGGGACTGAACGCCACCGAGTTGATCGGCGCGTCGTGGCCACGAAGGACCAGCGGCTCGCCCGTGCCATCCGCGTTCCACACCCGCACGGCCCTGTCCGCGCAGATCGTCGCGATGCGCCTGCCGTCGGGGCTGAACGCCGCGCGGATGACGAAATCCGGGTGGGTGAGCACCACGCGCGCGACCCAGCTGTGCAGCGCCCAGCGCGCGAGGGTGGCCCACCCGCGCGGCACCTCGGGCGGCTCGACCTCCCGCAAGAGCGCCAGCACCGTCGTGGGGTCGGATTGCAGCTCGCGCGCCGCGGCCATCCGGGTGGCATTGCGCGCCAGGAGCGCGTCCGCCTGCGCGCGGATCGCCAGGTACGACACCATGACCGCGAACGCGCTGAGCGTCGCGATCACGCCCACGGCGAACTGCCGTCGCAAGCGCCGCGCGCGCTCGGCGAGCTCCACGACGGCCAGGAGATAGCGCTCCTCGCGCTTGCTCAGCCCCGCTCGCCCGTCGGCGCCCTGCGCTGCGCGCCGGCGCTCGTACCACGCCCTCGCGTCCTGGGCCGCACGGTCGCGCCAGAGCAGCCCCTCGGCCCAGCCGCTCGCCTCCCACTGCTGCGCCGAGGCGCGCAGCCGGGCCAGGAACTGCGCGTCTTGCTCGCCCTCGGCGAGCCACTGCCGGAGCTTGGGCCACCGCTCGATCAGCGACTCGTGCACCAGCTCCACCGTCGTGCCCTCGCGCTCGCCCCCGGTCTCGATCAGCAGCAGCCGCGCACCCGCCAGGTGCTGGACCACCTGCTCGATCGCCTCGCCCGCAGGCCCCCCGCGGGTCTGCGCCACCCCATGGAGCTCCTCCAGGCTGACCACCGCGCGCGTGCGCTCCGGCGTGACCAGGCGCACGAGCACCGCGCGGGCCAGCCGCTGCTCGCGCGCCGGCAGCGCCGAGAGCACCGCGTCCGCGTGCGCGGACAGGGCGCCCGCCACGCCGCCCAGCCGCTCGTAGCTGTCTCGCGTCAGCAGCCGGTGCTCGCGATCCCGCGCCTCCCACAGCTTCGCGGCCGTGAACTGCAAGAGCGGCAGCGGGCTCCGCGTGCTCTCCAGCGTGCCCAGCATGTCCTCGATCATCGCGGCCGTCTCGAAGCGATGGCCGGCCGCCTCCAGCGGCCTCGTCAGCGCGTCGCGCAGGCCGTCGCGCCCCATCGGCGGCAGCAGCGACAGACCGCGCGTCACGTCGATCACGAAATCGTGATCATCGGCCATGTGATCGAGGAAATCCGAGCGGACGGCGAGCAGCACACGCAGGGGAGATGACGCGTCGTCCGCCACGCCTTCCAGGCAGGCCACGAACGCGGCCCGCTCCTCGCGGCTGGCGCCGAGCGTGTACAGCTCCTCGAACTGATCGACGAAGAGCAGGACATGGTGCCTCGTCCCCTCGCGGCGGCAGCGCGCGCGCAGCCGAGCGCCCAGGTGCCCCGGCTGCGCGCGCAGCGTGGCGACGATCCCGTCGTGGTCGGCGAGCTCGGCCGACCCGGACCCCGCGCTGGCCGCCTCGGACTCGGCCACCTGCACGAGCACATCGACGAGCGCCGACAGCGGCCGGCGCCCCGGCCGCACGATGAACGTCTCCCACCGCTCGCTGGTGCGCTTCAACGCAGGGATCACCCCCGCGCGCACGAACGACGACTTGCCCGCCCCCGACGGCCCGACGACCGTGAGGAGCGGCTGGTAGCGCAGCCGCGTCGTCGTGGCGGCGATCTGGCGATCGCGGCCGAAGAAGCGCGCCGCGTCCGACTCCTGGAACGCGGACAGCCCGGCGAACGGGCTCTCGTCGTCGCCCAGCTCGAGCGCCTTTCGACCGGGCAGCAGCGCCTCCAGCTCGGCCAGCAGCTCCTTGGCCGAGCCGATGCGCTCGTGCTTGCGCTTCTTCAGGCAGCGATCGACAAGGTCGCCGAGCGCGCCCACGTCCGGGCGCCGCGCGCTCACGCAGGGCATGGGCAGGTCGAGCTTCACGATGTCCGCGAGCCGCGCGACCGAGAACGGGTCGAGCGGATGCGTCCCCACGAGCAGCGTGTACAGGAGGATGCCCACGGCCCAGAGGTCGCTGCGAGGATCGACGTCCCCGCCCAGCAATTGCTCGGGCGACATGTAGGCCGGCGTGCCGATGAGCCCGCTCCGGTGGCCATCGCCGTGGCCTCGCGCGAGCGTCGCCTGCGTGCCCGTGAGCGTCGACATCACCCTGGCGTCGAGCTGCTTCGCGATCCCGAAGTCGAGCACCTTGATGCTCCCTGCGTCGTCGATGAGGATGTTCTCCGGCTTCAGATCGCGGTGCACGATCCCGAGCTCGTGCGCGCAGACCAGCGCGCGGACCACGGGGATCATCAGCTCCACCACCTGGCCGGGCGACATCGGGCCCGACGGCCCTATCGCGGCGAGCGGCCCTGGCGCGCTCGGGTGCTCGCGCTGGGTCAGCCATTCGCTCAGGGTGCGGCCCTTGATGTACTCGAGCACCAGGTACGGGTGGCCGCGGATCTCGTCCACCTCGTGGATCACCACGATGTTCTCGTGACGGCAGCGCGCCGTGGCCCGCGCCTCGGCCAGGAAGCGCTCGTTTCCTTGTCCGCTGAACTCGAGCAGCAGCTTGATCGCGACGAGGCGCCCGAGCTTCGTGTCGCGGGCCAGGTACACGATCCCCATGCCGCCCCGGCCCAGCTTGCGGATGATCTCGTAATGCTTGATCGTGCCGCCGACGTCCGGCAGCCCGGAGCCCGGACCGCGCCCCGTCGGCGTCGCGCCCCCCGTCGGCGTCGCTCCCCCCACCGTGGTCGCGCCGTGCGCGTCGTGTACCGACGGCGCTGCGGCCTCGCGCGCTCGCTCCTCGGGCGTCACGCCGGCCGACGCCTCCGTGGGCGCCAGGCCGGCGAGCGCGAGCGTGGTCTCGGCCGGTTCGCCACGCTCGCCGCGCATTCCGCCCGATCCCGGCCGGTCCGGCTGTCTCTGCTCCTGGGCCTCGGCGTCGCGGCGCGGGGTCTCCTTGAGCTCGAGCGTCGCCTGCGGCAGGGTCGCGCCGAGCGCGTGCTGCTGCAGGTCGTCCTCCGAGGGCATCACCTCCCGCAGGGTGTGTCCCGGCATGAGCTCGAAGACGGTATAGAGCCACCCCTCGCCGGCGTGCCCCCAGTCGACGGGCCGGACGATCGGAGCGTGGTGGAGCCGCGTGCCAGAGCGCATCTCCCGCAGGAACCGCGAGATGGAGCGCCGGGCATGGTGTCCGCCGTCTCCATCGCGAGGCAGACGGAGAATCTGGAGCACGATCGGCCCACCGCCTCCGATGCGCCGGCCCCTGTAAACGACCGTTCGGCCGCTCGCTCGGCAGCAGGACAGGATCTCATAGCGACCCTGGAACACCGTCCCTGGCGCGAGGGTCTCGCGGCTCATCCTGGCCCCTCCGATCGCTGCCATGCCCGCGCGGCGGCTCCGGGCGAAACGTCCCCACCCCCTGTCGACACGCAACGCTCCCGAATGTCGAGCTCGTCGCGCCGCTCTGGCGAGAGAACCCGACGGCGTACCCGGACCGATGCTCAAGCAGCCAACCGTCGCTGCCTGTTGGAAGGGTCTATAGCATGCCCCCCCACATCGTCCGGTGTCGGCGCCTCGGATGCGTCAGCCTCTCTCCTTCACACCAGGGCTCCCTTCGTTGTCCTCCTATTCTTCCGCCATTTCAGGGCACTCGGGCTTGCGGCAATTCCCAGACGCCGAGCCGTGGCCCACGCGGGGAGACGGGCTGTGGCTCAGGTGACGAGCCCGCTCATCGCTCAGGCTCAGGCGAGGAGACGGGCTGTGGCCCAGGCGAGGAGACAGGCTGTGGCTCGGGCGAGGAGACAGGCTGTGGCCCAGGCGAGGAGACGGGCTGTGGCTCGGGCGAGGAGACAGGCTGTGGCTCGGGCGAGGAGACGGGCTGTGGCTCAGGCGACGGACACAGGGATCGCCCAGGCGACGCCCCCGAATCGTGGTTCAGACGAAGAACCGAGTCGTGGCGCGGACGGCCCCGCCCAGTCGGCGGGGCAAGTCGCCCTTGCAGCGCGGCCGCCTGCACGCAGCCGGGCACGTGCCGTGCGGGACGTTCCGCCGGGCCCCCCCGAGCGCGACCTTTTGCAGGATGCCGCAAGCCATTGCGGAAGAGAGCAAGCGGTTGCGTAACCGCCGCCGCGGCCTGGCGCCGCGCGGGCTCCCGTCACCCGCCACCAGCCTCGTCCTCGTCGAGCGGCACGTCCTCCTCGATCGCGTCTCCGGCGGCCGCCGTGCGCCTCACGGCCGTGAGGCCGAGCTGGATCTGCGCCTTCACCGGGAAGACCTGCCGCAGGGTCGTCGCCCAGTCGTTGAACCAGCCCCGCAGGCCCTCGATCCCCTCCCGTTGCTCCCGCCAGGCCCTCGCCAGCTCGGCCGCCGGCACCCGGGGCGGCTGCGCCTGCGCCCCGGCGCCGGCCTCGAGCCTCGCCAGCAGATCGCGCACCTCTTGCACCTTCGCCTCGGTCAGCCCGCGCGCTGCGAGCATCTTGTGGACCTTCTTCGCGTCGCCATCGCTGTTCCTGGCGAGCCCCTCGAGGCGGCGGAGGTACGTCCCGACCGACATGGTCACCGGCGACCCGAGCGGCTGCGGCTCCAGGTGCTTGAAGAACGCGGCCTCGAAGCCGTCGCGCCGCTCGCGCGGCACCACGCGGCGGATGATCGCGCGCGTGCGCGGGAACCACGTGTTCCCGAAGACGTCGACCTCCCGGAGCAGCTGGATCCGCTCGACGCCCTCGACGCCTCCGCCGCCCGCGGCCTCCACCGCGGCCTCCGCGAAGAGGTGCTCGAGCGGGCGCTGCTCGCCCGAGGCGAGCTTCAACAACCGCCACCCCTCGCGGTGCTCGTTCGCCGCGTAGCCCTCGCGACGCGCCCGCGCGATGAAGGGCGCGGCCTGGACGTTGACGAGGAACCGGAGAGCGCGACCCAGGAGATCCTGCTCGGCGGCGGTGAGCGCCAGCGGCAGGGACGCCTCGGAAGGCTCGGACGGCGCGGGCCGCGCTCCCGGGATCCAGGAAGCGCTCGCGGACTTCGCTTTCGGCATGTCGTTTCTCCTCGCTGGCGCTCGTCGACAGGCCTGGAGCGCTCAGCGGCGTCGGCCGACTGCAAGCTGCGCGCCAGCGCGGCGGACGGTGGACGGTCGCGGCGCGTTCGCCACGTTACGCCGCGATTGAACAGCCCACCACGAGGCCGCTCTCCACCCGCTCCCAGGCGAGATCGCAAGGAGAAGATGCCCGTCTACGCGCGCGAGGGCGTGCGGCACGTCTGGCTGATCGCGCCCCTCCAGCGGACCCTGGAGATCTTCACGCTCGCCGCGGACCGCAGCTGGGCATCGATCGCCGCCCACCGCGACACCGCGAGCGTCCGCGCCACGCCCTTCCAGGCCATCGAGCTCGATCTCGCCGTTCTCTGGGCGACGTAGCGCCCACCTTCGGTCCACGGAGAGCGGAAGTCGGACGGCACGAGTCAGAGATCCCGAGTCAAAGAGCGCGACTCGGAGGGCTTGAGTCCGAGAGCTCGCCGTCCCCGCCCTCGCCGCCGTCCGGCCCCCGGAGCTGCGCTGACAGCAGGCCGACGAGCTCCTGCGTCGAGAGCTTGCCGGCGGTGTCCTTGCCGCCGAGCACCTGCGCCACGAGCGAGCGCTTCTCCGCGTGCAGCGACAGCATCTTCTCCTCGATCGTCCCGAGCGCCACCAGGCGATAGATGGTGACCGGCCGCCGCTGGCCCAGGCGGTGCGCCCGGTCCGAGGCCTGATCCTCGACCGCGGGGTTCCACCAGGGGTCGAGGTGGATCACGTTGGTGGCCGCCGTGAGGTTGATGCCGAACCCCCCCGCCTTCAGCGAGATCAAGAAGAGCGGCGCCGACCCCTCCTGGAACTCGCGCACCCGCTCGGCCCGGGCCTTCCGGGGCGTCTCGCCGTCGAGGTAGACGTACGCGACGCCGCGCGCCTCGAGCGCCTCGCGCACCAGCGCGAGGTGCGACGTGAACTGGCTGAACACGAGCGCGCGCTGCCCCTCCGCGCGCAGCTCCTCGACGAGCCCGAGGAGGCGCGCGAGCTTGGACGAGTCGAGCGTCGAGCGCGCGTCGTAGAGGCGCGGGTGCGACGCGAGCAGCCGGAGGCGCGTGAGCGCCGCCAGCACCTCGACGCGCCGCTCCTGCTCGCGCCGGACCGCCCGGGGCGTCTCGAGGTCGGACAGCGCCGCGAGGCGCGCGTCCTCGTACAGCTGCCACTCGGCGCCCGAGAGCACGACCGGCACGCGCACCTCGGTGCGCGCCGGCAGCTCGGCCTCCACCTGCGCCTTGGTCCGCCGGAGGAGGAACGGGGCGAGCACGCGCGCGAGCGCGGGCCCCGCGGCAGGGTCGATCTGCCGCTCGATCGGCATGGCGTAGCGGTCGCGGAACGCGTCCCAGCCGCCCAGGAGGCCGGGGAAGACGAGCGCGAAGAGGCTCCAGAGCTCGCCGAGGTGGTTCTCGATCGGCGTGCCCGAGAGCGCGAACGTGAAGTCCGCCTGGAGCGCCCTCGCGGCGCGGAAGCGCTGGGTGGTCGCGTTCTTCAGGCTCTGCGCCTCGTCGAAGACGACGGTGGCGAAGCGCCGCGCCGCGAGGCGCGCGGCGTCGCGCACGAGCAGGCCGTAGCTGAGCACCAGCACGTCGCCCGGGCCGAGCCGCGCGAGCGCGTCGTCGCGATCGGCCTCGTCCGCGTAGAGCGTGAGGCGGAGGGAGGGCGCGAAGCGCCGCGCCTCGTCCTGCCAGTTGAAGGCCACCGAGGTGGGCGCGACGACGAGCGCCGGCCCGCGCTCGCCGCGCTCGAGCAGGACGGCGAGCGCCTGCACCGTCTTGCCGAGGCCCATGTCGTCGGCGAGCACGCCCCCCGCGCCCCAGGCCGCGAGGCGCACGAGCCAGCGGTACCCGTCGAGCTGGTAAGGGCGGAGCTCGCCCGCGAGCGCCGCCGGCGCGGCGGGGCAGAGCTCGCCGGCGGCCACGACCCGCTCGACGAGCCCCCGGAACGCGCCGTCCGCCTCGAGCGCGGCGCCGGCCCGCTCGAGCTCCCACAGCACCGCGGCGGCCGAGGGGCCCACCGACAGGCCGTGCCGGGCGTCGTGGACGTGATCGGCCAGGCGCTCGAGGTGGGCGCGCAGGGCCTCGCCCAGCTCCACGTAGGTGGTGGCCTCGACCTGCACGTAGCGCTCGTGGCGGCGCGCCGAATCGAGCAGCCGGGCCAGCTCCACGCGCTCTCCCGCGACGCTCAGGCCGCCGAGGACGCCGAACCACTCGCGCCGCTTCTCGAGGACGACCTTGAGCGCGCGGGGGCCGCCGTCGCCCACGACGCGCAGGGGCTCGCTGACCCACTCGAGCTCCGGGGGCGGCTCGCGCCGCGCGCAGGCCGCGAGCAGATCGAGCGCGCCCTGCGCGCTGGCGAAGCGATAGTGGAACGGGCGATCCTCGAACGGCTCGGCCCCGGCGAGCGGGAGCTCGGCGGCGAGCGCGGCGGCGAAGTCCTCTTCCCGGCGCAGGTCGCGCACCGCGTGCAGCGCGCGGTCGCCGCGCCGCACGTGGACGTCGCGCGCGCCCGCGCCCGGCACGAGCGGCGGGGCGTCGGCGAGCGGCCGCACGCGCAGCTCGACCTCCACCGCGCCGCGGGGCTGGGCCGTGAGCCGCAGCACCGGCAGCAGCTCCGGCGGGACCGACTCGCCCATCACGCTGCGCGGCATGGCCACGGGCACGCGCAGCGCCCACCGCGAGAGCGCGGCGAGCAGCGCGCCGTGGCTCTCGGGCGGGAAGACGTCGCCCTCGCGCGCGAGCACGTCGAGCAGCGCCCGGATCTCGGCCTTGACGTCGAGCAGCGTGAGCCGCCGCGCGCCCTTGTCCCAGTCCCAGAGGAACAGCACCTCCTCGGGCCGGGCCCGGCGCGCGCGATCGAGCAGCGCGGGGGGCAGCGCCGTGCCCTCGACGCCGGCGCTCACCCGCACGGCGCCGTGGCGCTCCTCGGCCACGACGCCCACCGGCGCGCGCTCGATGCGCACGGCCACGTCGGGCGCCTCGTCGAGGAAGAGGCGCGGGTGGCCGATGAGCGCGTCGAGCAGCGCCCGCGAGGCGAAGGCGTTGCCTTCGGGCAGGAGGGACGCGGCGCGGGCGTCCTCGGGGGAGAGCTTTCCGCCGTGCTCCAGCAGGAGGCGCTTCTTGCCGAGCCGCGCCCCGGCGCCGCGCTGCGCCTTCTTGCCCGGCCGGTGGATCCAGGGCGCGACCACGACGCCGGCCGCCTCGACGACGTCCAGCCGGAAGGAGAGCTCGACGCCGCCGCGCGCCCCCGGGCCCTCGTCGAGGGCCCTGTCGAACGCCAGCAAGGCGCGCTCCCAGGCGGGGCGGCCGAGCTCGTCGAGCGCCTGGAAAAAGGCCTCGCTCGGGGGCTGGCGGAGCCAGAGCAGCGCGGCGTCGACGGCCGCGAGCACGTGGACGCAGCCGGCCGCGCCGCAGTCGCACTCGGCGCGGAGGGCCCCGGGCGCGAGGGTCAACCGCGCCTCCGGCCTGACGAAGCCGGCGCCCGCGCGGTGCGCCTCGAAGGGCCGCGGGTCGTCGAGGCGGAAGCCGGGGAGCGCGGCGTCGAACCGCAGCGCGGCGGCCCGGAGCGCCCGCTCGGGGCGCGGGGCCGCCGCGTCCGGCACGCGCGCGCGCAGCGCGCAGAGCCGCTCGTGCGCCGACAGGGCCCGCGGCTCGTCGGGCGCCCGCAGCAGCGACGGCGCCGCCGCGCGCGCGAGCGCGGCGTCGTCGCGCTCGTCCTCCAGGAAGCGAGCCACGAGGGGCGGCAGGACGTCGCGGAGGCGCGACGGCGCGAGCCACGCGAGCGCGCCCGCGAGCGACTCGGCGCTCGCGAGGTCGATGAGGCGCCGCCGCGCGCCGAGGAGCTGCAGCTCGGGCCAGAGCGTTGGGTCGACGCGCGGCGCCACCGCCTCGAGGCTCAGCCGGGCCAGGTGCGCGACGCCGTGCTGCGCGAGCCAGGCGAGGAGGGCCGCGCGGGTCTCGAAGGGCGCCGCGGGGGCTACGGGGGGGACGGCCTGGGGGTCGCCGGGCATGACGGGCGGCGTAACGTCGTCGGTGCGAGCGCCCGGTTCAAGGGGTTCCGGCGCGCTGGCCCCCCGGGAGCGAGCGCGCTGCCGGGTGCGACGCCGCGCGGCTCGGGTTCATGTGGCTCGACCGAGGCGAGCTGCGCGAGGCGACGCGCCGGCTCTGCGCAGCGCTGCGCGCCCGGCCCGACATCCAGCGCGGCCGTACGACCTTGTGAGCGCGTATCCGCGATTGGCACGCTGCTGGAAGTGCGTTGTCCGGGATTCCCAGGGTCGCATGTTCGCGATACGCTCTCGGTATGCCCCGGTCCCTGACCCCAGCGCGTCGCCCGGAAGGGCCCCCGACGTGGCTGGGACACAGAGGCGGCACGGAGGTGTTCGATCGTGTTCCATCCTTCCTCGTTCGATTCACAACCTGACTCCCAGAGGAGAGACGGCGCGCGCGCTGCCGTCGCGCTCGCCGATCGACCGGCGGACTCCCGCCCCGCCTCGTCGCGCCGCTCCGTACGGCTGCGAGGCCGCCTCATCGACGGGCGTTACCAGGTCGATCAGCTGCTCGGGCGCGGCGCGATGGGCGAGGTCTGGCGCGCGCACGACGGCGTCCGGCGCGCCGATGTCGCGCTGAAGTTCCTCACGGTGGCCCGGGGCGGGCGGAACGTCGACGCGATCGAGCGGTTCCGCCTGGAGGCGCGGGTCGCCGCGCAGCTCGGACAGAAGACCCGCGGCGTCGTCGCCGTGCTCGACGCCGGCGAGGACCTGGCGGCGGGCCCGTACATCGTGATGGAGCACGTGCGCGGCAGGTCGCTGCGTCAGCTCTTGGAGGAGCGAGGGACGCTCTCCGCCGTCGAGCTCGCGTCGCTGCTGCGGCAGCTGGGAGAGGCGCTGTCGGCGGCGCACGGCCTCGGCGTCGTGCACCGGGACATCAAGCCGTCGAACATCCTGCTCGTCGAGGGGAGCGACGGCCATCTCTGCGCCAAGATCACCGACTTCGGGATCGCCAAGTGGGTCGGCCAGGATCGGCCGGCCGATTTCCGCCGCCGCACCGCGGACGGCGTGGTGCTGGGCACGCCGGCGTACCTGAGCCCGGAGCACACGTGTGATGGCCTGGGCGGCCCGCAGCTCGACATGTGGTCGCTCGCCGTCGTCGCGCACGAGGCATTGACCGGGCGGCAGCCCTTCCCGGGCCGCAACCTGGCCGCGGTGCTCGCGGCCATCCTGGTCAGCGGGCGCCCCCCGCTGGCCACGTTGTGCCCGGGAGCGCCGCCCGCCCTGGAGGCGTGGTTCGCGCGCGCCTTCGCCATCAGCCCGTCGGAGCGGTTCCCCAGCGTCCAGGCGATGATCGCCGCCTTCGAGGCCGCGGCGGGGGTGCCGGTGGCGCCGCCGGCAGCGCCGCGGGGGCGGCGCTGGCGCGTCGCGGCGGCCGGGGCGGCGCTGGCGCTCGGGATCGCGCTGCCCGCGGCGCTGCTCTGGGGGCAGGCCGGGAGCGACGGCGCGCGCCGCGTGGACGAGGTGGTCCGCGACGGGGCGCGCGCCGCCGCCCGGGTCGCGGACGCCGCGCAGGCGATGACGGCGCGCCTGCTGGAACGCCAGGGCACAGCGCCCTGATCGCGGATCTCGCGCCGCGTCCGTCTCGTCAGGACGCGGGCGGGGCCGTCCAGGAACCCAGGCACGCCGTCCAGGAACTCAGACGCCCCGTCCAGGAACCCAGGCACGCCGTCCAGGAACCCAGGCGCGCGGTCTGCTGCATCCGGCCAGCGGGCACGTCTTCAAGGCGCCATCTGCGCTCGCCGTGCCACAGCGCTGCGTTGTCGCTCCATCGTGCTGCGACGAGCGACCCGCGCGTCAGGGCGAGGCGCCCTCCCGACAGCGGCCCTCGGCGCACTCGAGCGGGCCCGGCACGGCGCACTCGTACTGGCAGTACGTCCCCCAGCGCTCCTTGTCCTCGATGAGCGCGCGCGCCTCCTCTTCCACATACGCTTTCTTGGCGCTGTTCACGGGCACGAAACACCCGAGCGGGCAGCCGGGCGACGCATAGACGCACTCCGAGGGGTCGTTGCACGCGTTCGACTCGGCGACGATCACCTCGAACTCCTCCTGAATCTCCTCGTCGCTCTTGGCACAGCTCGCGCAACCGAGGCCGAGGGCGAGACCGATGATGAAAAGCACCATTCCATTTGCGCGCATCGACATGCTTCACCTCCGGCAGAAGGCCGCGCGTCCCGCGCCTTCAGGGAGCGTTCGCCGCAGCGCCTCGTTCGCGTATACATCACCCCTCCCAGCCCGGGCCTCGCCAGCACGAAAGCGGCACGAGATGGCCCGCGCTCCGAACGACCCCTGTCGCCAGCGCCGCGACATGTTGTCGATGAGCACCACCAGCGGACCCGCGCCGTCGCACATGGCAGAGGAGCTCCGGGGCGGACGCTACCACATGCCTGGCCGCGCGGCAGCGTCACCACCGCCCGCGTCCCCCCGCCGGGCCGGCGCGACGGCCCCAGCTTCCCCTCATTCGCCGCGGCGAGCACGCGAGCCGCACGAATCGCCCTCCACGCATCGCTGCGTCGGCACAAGCATCCACCGCGCTCCTCTCGCTTACCTCGGTAGTCCGCTCCTCGACGGGGGCGATCGTTCCTCGAGAAGTCTTCGGCTCCTCAAGCAGCGAACCCTTGCGCAACGGCGCAATCCGTTGCGGTTCACGGCAGGGCGTTGCGCTCCCCTACTCTCCCCCTCCTCTCCGTCCTGCGCGGCAGCGCCGGGCCGCGGGCTCACCTCGCGCCGGCACACGTGTTGCCATGCCGCCACGCCGCAACGAAACCACGGCGTGCCGCCGCAGCGGCAGGCCGGATCCCACAAGACATCACAGGAGGTTTTCCCCGTGAGTGAATCACCGATGTTTTCGACCGTCGCCCTCCCCCCGGATCTCGTCGCCGACGACGTCATCGCTGTCCGAGATCAGGTGAGCGCGCGGATCGCGGCGGTGCTCCGGCCCAAGAGCGGCAAGCGCAAGGAGGGGGACGCGCCGCTGCCCAGGGGGGTCGAGCTCCTCGCGGCGCTGCCGCCGCACATCGACAGGCCGTGGAGGCGCTTCGACGCAGCCACGACAGAGCTTCAGGGGTTCCGCAGCATGCGGGCGAGCGCGCAGGCCGACCAGCGCCACGCGGCGGCGAGCGAGGCCGAGCGGAGCGCGGCGAACAGCGACAGCGACGACCGGTGGCGCGCGTTCGAGCAGTGGAACGCGGGAGCGGCCGGCCTCTCCGACGACGGGGAGGCGCCGGCGCCGTCCGAGGCGCGCTGGCTCTACGCGCAGCTCTTCCCGGCGCCCGATGGGCTTCGCTTCATCACGCGCCGGCCGAGGCTCCAGTGGACCGCGATGGTGCAGCGGATGAAGACGCTCGAGGAGGAACGCGCGCAGGCGGTGCTCGAGGGGTTCGGCGGGATCCGGCACCACCGGCAGCTCGTCGCCGCCCACGCGCGCTTCGGCGACGCGTACGGCTTCACGACCGTGGCCACCGCCAAGGAGGGCGGGCCGACCGATGGCCGGCCGCAGTGGAGCGCCGCCCGGGACGCGCTGCGGAGCCTGATCCAGAAGATCGAGAGCCACGCCGACCCGGAGATCCCGGGGAGCGAGGCGCTCGCCGCGTTCCTGCTGGCGCCCTACGTCGAGATGGTCGACGACCTCGCGAGATCCCGCCGGAGAGCCCCAGCCAAGAAGCCCGAAGCCGTCTCGGCGCCCCCGTTCGGGGCGACCGGTACGCCGTGAACCCATCCGGGTGAGCTGACTCGTCCACGCGGGAGATGAATGGCAGCCGTCTCCCGGTGGACACGCCTCCAACAAAAGATGGGTCCCCCTCATCTCCGAGGTGGACACGCCTCCAGCAAAAGATGGGTGGCGCCGTCTCCCGGTCAACACGCCTCCAACAGAAGACGGGTCGCTCCCATCTCCGGGGTGGACACGCCTCCAGCAACAGATGGCGCCCCCTGTCTCCCGGTGGACGCGCCTCCAACAAACGACGGGTCGCTCCCATCTCCGGGGTGGACACGCCTGGTAGCGCTCGTGGAGGGGCTGAGGGGCGGCTCCGGCGTGCCGGGACGCGCGGAACTCGCGCCGTACCCCGGGCCACTACCGCATCATCCAAGGACGATCGAGCCCACCGCTCGCGTCGACTCGCAGCCGGAACCTTGCCGTTCGACGGCGCCCGCAGGCTCTGCTGAGATCGCCCACGCTCAGCAGGTGCATGCCAAAACGCCCCCTGAGGCCTCCGGGAAAGCGGGGACATCGGTGATCGGTGCCCAACTGGACATCTTGTCCTCCGTGCGGTAAGGCTGTGCAAAGGACGCTGGGAGTGTAACCGGATGCTTGAGATAAAGATGAACACCCAGACGCGACCGAACTTCTGCTCCTTGCTCGTCGTCGTCGCCGCCACCCTCGCTGCGGGGGCAGGATGCACCGCTCCCGAGCGGCGTTTCTCGGACAGCGGCGCGGGTGGCGGAACGGGCGGCGGTCCGATCGATGCGCAGGGCGGCGGGGGCGACGGCGCGGCCGGCGGGGGCGGCGACGGCGCGGCCGGCGGGGGCGGCGACGGCGCGGCCGGCGGGGGCGCGGCCGGCGGTGGGAGCGGGGGCGGCGGTGGTGATCCTGGATGCCAGATCCCGCCAGACAGCCCCACGCTCGCCGACGCCGTCATGGTGGCTGCGGGCGGCAGCCATACGTGCGCGATCCGGCATGACGGCTCTCTCACCTGCTGGGGGGACAACTCGTTCGGCCAGCTGGGTGTTCCGCAGGCGATGGCGGTCTCCTCGAGCACGCCGGTGAGAGTGATTTTTCCCGCGTCGCTCGGCGCGGCGACGATCACGCAAGTCGCGCTGACCGAGCAGGCGACCTTCGCGATCGACAGCCAGCTCCGACTCTGGGCCTGGGGAAACAACGAGACCGGCCTCCTCGCGAATGGCTCCAAGGACTCGATGGCCCACGACGCCCCGGCGATCGTCAATGACGGTACGGCCCCGTTGCTCGTGCGCAAGATCGCGCCAGAGTGGTACTCGGCGTGCGCGCTCACCTCGACCAGCAGCATATACTGCTGGGGGTCCAACCTGTTCTCGAGCCTCGGGCCGGAGGCGACCGGCGAGGAGAGCCTCGTCCCGGTGAAAGCGTTCAACTTCACCGCGACGGCCGGTCCGAGGGCCATCCTCGCGCGGGGCATCGGCTCGATAGGCAGCTGCTTCTCGACCGGGGCGGCGGAAGACGGGCTGAGTTGCTGGGGCGCGATGGGCGGCGGGTATATCCTCACGAACACGCCCGCCGGCTCCGAGGGCGGCGCGAACTACAGCGCGCACACGCCGCTCATCGCGGCGGGAGCGACGCTGCCCTTCTCCGAGATCTCCTACGGCACGAACTTCGGCTGTGCGCGCGACGACGTGGGAGGCCTCTTCTGCTGGGGGACGAACAACAGCTCAGGTCAGCACGGCGCCGAGGCTCCCCCGGCCGGGACGGCGGCCGCGATCCCGGGTGTCTGGGGTCCGATGTCCACAGGCTACGTCTTCGTCTGCGCGATCGACGACCAGAGGCAGCTCCGCTGCCGTGGCAGCAACGAGCAAGGGCAGCTCGGTCGCAGCACGCCGGCGAGGGCCGATAACACGCGAATGGAACCCGTCGTGCTCGGCGACGGCACGGCCCTCGCCAAGGTCGTCGCGGTGAGCGCCGGCTTCTTCCACACGTGCGCGATCGTCGAGGGGGCGTGCGGCCCCACGGGCCCTGGCCAGGTCCTGTGCTGGGGCAGAGGCACCCTGGGTCAGCTCGGCGACGGCGCCGGGGCGAGCTCCGCGATCCCCGTCGAGGTGAAGGCGCCCTGACGGACGAGGAAACGGCTTCCCCCATGTGTCACCCAGGCTCCCGGTCCATACACTCGCGGGTGGCGCCGCAGCCAGGTTCGGACGGATAGCCCGATGCGAATCGACGATCGTCCACGCCACCCTGCCCCTTGGCTGGTCCCGTGGTCAGACCGCGAGGAGCGATTCGATGGATATCTAGATCGTCGATGAAGTGATGCTATCCTTCTTGATGCGCTCGTTCCGCCCGCTTCTCCTGCCCTTTTTGCTCCTGCTCGGCGGGATTCTCCTCGCCTTGCTTCTGCTCGGCAGCTCTCCACGGAGCGCGTTCACCGGTACCAGCGAGGATGTCGCGCCCACGCGCGGGCTCGAGGAGATCCGCTATCTGGCGCTCGGCGACTCCTTCACGGCAGGGACCGGGAACCCGCCGTCCGACGCGTTCCCCTCGCGCCTCGCCGAGCTTTGGCGCGCCCAGGGCCGCCGGGTGACCCTCAAGAACGTCGCGGTCAACGGCTACACCACCGAAGACGTGCAAGAGCGGGAGATCCCGGAGGTGGCGCCATTTCGCCCCACGCTGGTGACGCTCGCGGTGGGCGCCAACGACTACGTGCGTCGGTGGAGCGCGGACGCCTACCGTTCGCGCGTGCGGGTGCTCCTCCGAGCGATCATCGACGCTGGCGTCGCGCCGGATCGGATCGTGGCGCTCCCGCAGCCCGATTGGTCGCTCTCTCCGGCCGCCGCTTCGTTCGGAGATCCGCGGCAGATCGGCGCGGACATCGTCGCCTTCAACACCGTTCTGCGCGACGAGGCAGGAGCCGCCGGCGCGCGCTACGTGGACCTCTATCCGCTCATGCACAAGCAGGCGGAGGCGAAGATGCTCGCCAGCGACGGCCTGCACCCCTCGGCGCGCGCGCACGCCGAGTGGGCGGCGGCGCTCCACGAACAAGTGGAGCCCTGAGGCGTCGGGCCGCTACTTCGTCTCGTTCTTCTCGTGGTTCACCATGTCGAGGAGCTGCCCCGCGACGGTCTCGTCCACCCGGAGCGGCATGACCCCGAAGCTCGCTGCCACAGCGTCCTGCTCGAACAAGAAGCGCCGCAGCACCTCGCTCGGATACTCCTCGAGCGGCAGCGCGTACGCCCCGTACGGCGTGCCGTCGAGCGCCAGCGCGTGGTGCGCCCGTGCGTTGACGCCACGGAAGCTGTGGCACTTGACGCACCCTTGTTCGCCGATCAGCGCCTCGCGCACCCCGCCGGAGAGCGAGCGGAACGGCGCGAGCGGATCGCTCTCTACCCAGCGAAAGCTCGCCGCACCGAGCCCGAATGCCGCGTAGGTCTTGTTCCCCAGGTCCGCGGGCAGCGGCGTCCGGAAGTGCAGGAACGCGCCGAGCGGCCGGATCATCATGGGCATGGGCTCCTCGCCCTTGATCCACGAGTAGGCGTGCTTCAGCCGGTAGAAGTCGACGATGCGGTAGAGATTGTCCTCGTCGTCGAGCCCGACCACGATGACCGCCTGCGCCTTCTTCAGCGCCTCGCGCGAGAAGTACTGCTGCTCGCCCCGAAGGTTCGAGACCACCAGCCAGTCCCCTTCGCCCACCTCGGACTTCGGCCGCCCGGCCAGGTAGGCGAGCAGATCGATGGCCTGATACGTCTTGCCGGGCAAGGGGTAGCGCTCGAGCCCCCCCTTGCCCAAGAGGCCGCTTATCGTCTCCCGCAGCGCGGCGTCGACCGGGTAGGTGGTGATGGCCCGCGGATCCTTGCGGAGCTCCGACAGGTCGAACGGCGGCCGTGCACCCCAGCGGCGGAGCACGCCGAAGGGGTTGTCGATGGGGAGGTCCTTGAGGCCCGAGGCGACGAAGGGGAACACCAGATCGCCGACCATGTCTCCCCTTCCGCCCCAGTGCGCGATGCTGTGCGCATCGCGCCTGGGGACGACAAAGTAGTCGATGTCGCGCGCGCCCGCGTCCTGGAGCGCGCGCGCGAAGGGGCGAGCGAGGCGCGCCCAGCCGATGTCGTCCTCCCCGCCGAACAGCATCAAGAACGGCGGCGCGTCGGACCGCGCGTACGTGATGGGCGAGGACTCCCTGCGATCTTCGACCGAGCCCGCGAAGAACGCCGCGTCGGGGTGCCCCTCGAGCGCCGCCTCGCCGAGGTCGTAGGTGCCGCGCAACAGGATGACGCCATCGACGCGCCTGGGATCCATGCCGGCCCCCTCGAGGAGCCGCCGATCGAGCGCAAGGAGGGACGCCATCCACGCGCCGAGGCCGCGTCCGACGAGGACCACGCGCGTCGGGTTGCGCGCGTCGGTCACCTCTTGCAAGACCCGGGCGACGTCCGCCGCGCACGCGCGCAGCGTGTAGCCCGTGTGGATGTTGAACGAGACGGCGGCGGCGGCGACCCCGCTTCGCTGTAGGGAGTCGCCGACATTCGCGGCGAAGGCGAGTCGCTCGTCGGGCTGCGAGGGCTCGTTCCCCTGCAAGAGGACGACCAGCGGGCCGCGCTTGCTCGCGCGCGGCGGCGCGTAGAGATCGACGCTGACGTTCAGCCCATCAGGCCCCCGCCGCTGCATCCAGGCATACGTCACCGTGGCCACGGAGCGGGCTCCCGCTCCTGCGCGCCGCTTGAGGAGCTGTGTGCCGAGGACGATGAGCACGGCGAGGAGGCCGACGCCCACCCATTGTCCCGTTCGACCCAGCCATTGTCTCGTTCGACCAAGCCATTGTCCCGTTCGAATACCCAACATGGATCCGCTCTTGTGCGCGACGTCGAGCGCGTCAAGCGGCAGCGTCGTCGGTGCCATCCCAGCGACGCCGAGATGACCAGCGCAGAAGAACGCGATTTCGAGAGGGGACAGCTGCACAAGCTGGGCATCGACCGTGTGTTCCAAAAGCCCTTCGACATCTCGAGACCGGCAGCAGGACGGTCTACGTCACGGGCTTCTGGCTCCGCCTACGATCGACGGCGCCCGCCACGTTGCCGACGGCAATGGCGACGGCGCGTGGGTCCATGGCGGTGGTTTCCGTCGAAGTGCGGTATCGTGGATTACTCTGACACGTCGACCAAGGCGTCGGTCGTGAATGCCGCCGGCTGCGCCGCCTTCGACGGAACCCCGGGGCCCTCGTGGAATACCTTGGTGATGTAGGGCTGCGATGGTCGCGCCACGTCGTCGTCAGCGTGTGTCCCGTCAGCTTCGCGGAACGCCGCGGGCGTTGCCGGTGATCTCGACGTTGCCGTAGCCGCCATACACGAGGATCCCGTTGAACGCGGTGCTGACGGGCGGACTGTTCGTGACCGTGCAGCCGTGGACCTTGTTGTGATGCCGCATGACGACGATCGTGTCACCTGGCACGTTCTCCGTGTAGCAACACGGAACGAGGTTCTTGGCCTCCGCGCTGCTGCCGTTGAACGCCCAGAGCTTCGATCGGAGCTTGCACGACCGCGGGAACTTGCCCCGGAGCGGCAGAAAAACCGCCAAGCCGCCAAGGACGCCAAGGACGCCAAGGACGCCAAGGACGCCAAGGGGAGAGGAGGAAGGGGCCGTCCGGGCATCCCCCCCTATTCCTCGGTTTTCTTGGCGCCCTTGGCGCCCTTGGCGGTTCCCTTCCCCGCGAGCAAGGACTGCGAAGCTCGGCAAAGATTGCCGAGGTCGCCCGCGAGAGGGGCTGGCGTTCACGTTCGCCGTCAGCGATCAGGTGAAGCGCGATCGTCGCGGCTGCAGGACGGCTCCGCGCCGCGCAAGCGCCCCGCCTGCCGCAGCCAGGCTGCCCCTGTCACACCGCCCCTGTGACACCCTGTGGCAGCGGCCGTGTCAGCGCGCCGCCCGCGTCAGGCCGCGGCGCTCACGACACCACCCTGCGCAGCGCGCCGCCCTCGCCCCGGAGCGGCGCGCGGTCGATCTCCCCGGCATCCCCCTCCCCGGCATCCCCGGTGAGCCCCTCGGCGAACGCGTCGGTCACGAACACGCCCGCCCCGGTCGCGGCGGGCGCCCAGCCGCGAAGCGCCTCGGGCTCGGCCGCGTGCAGCGCCAGGCGCGGGAGGACCTCGGGGCTCGCGCCGGCCCGCGCGCCGAGCGCCGCCCAGAGCTCGAGGGCCCAGCCTAACGCCAGCTCCGGCGCGCGATCGTACGGCGCGGGCAGCGCCGCCAGCAGCGCGTCGGCGCTCTCGACCACGAGCGTCGCCCCGAGCCGGACGAGCGCCGCGCGCGCCGCCTGGACCAGGCGCTCCACGTCGGCGAGCGCCTCGTCGCCGGCCTCGTCCGGCGCCGAGAGCCGGGCCTCGACGAGCAGCGCGGCGCACGGCCCCCGCGGCGCGCATTGCCCGTGCGCGCCGGCGCCCACGAGGGGAGCGCCGACCGGCGAGCGCGCCGCGGGCGCCACGGTCTGGCGGCCCGGCGCGCCGACCGCCCGGGCGACCGCCTGGCGGAGCGCGGCGAGCAGCTCGGGCACGCCCGCGTACCGGTCCGCCGGCTCCTTGGCGAGGCAGCGGCGCACCACCGCGCCGAACGCCGCCGACACGGGCGCGCGGTCGCTCGGGCAGGGCGGCGGCGCGCGCAGGTGCATCTCCTCGGTCTCGACCGCATCGGCGCCCTGGAACGGCAGCTCGCCCGTCACGAGCTGGTAGGCGAGCAGGCCCACCGCGTAGATGTCCGTGCGCGCGTCCACCGCGCCGCCGAGGATCTGCTCCGGGGCCATCGTGAGCGGCGTGCCGAGGATCAGGCTGCTGCTCTTGGCGCCGCGCGCGCGATCGACGTCGCGCGGGCGGAGGAGCTTGGCGATGCCGAAGTCGACGAGCTTCACGCCCGGCGCGCCGAGCCCGCCCGCGCCAGGGCAGACCATGACGTTCTGGGCCTTCACGTCGCGGTGCACGACGCCGATCGCGTGCGCGGCGGCGAGCGCGCCGCCGACCTCCTCGAGCAGGGCGACCGCCTCGGGCGGCGAGAAGGCGCCCCGCGCGCTCAGCTCCGCCGCGAGGCTCCGGCCCTCGACCCACTCCATCGCGATGTAGGGCCGGCCGTCGTCCAGGGCGCCCACGCCGCGGACCTCGACGATCGCCGGGTGCTTGAGCCGCGCGAGCACCTCCGCCTCCCGCTGGAAACGCCGGAGGATCGCCGGCAGGAGCGACAGGCCGCGACGGAGGACCTTCAGGGCGACCGGCGCGCCGCCCCCGACCGGGACGGCGCGGTGAACGACGCCGAAGCCACCCCCGAGCCGCACGTCGTCGAGCACGTAACCCCCGACCACCGCGCCGGCGGGGAGCGCGTCGCCGGCGGCGCTCGCCTCGAGCTCCAGCGGTCGGCCCGAGATGACGGCTGTCTCGTCCTGGTTGGGCTCGGCAGGCGTCCGCATGGCACCTACCCCAGTATACTCGCGCCCCATGCGCTGCTCCGAGTGCCATCGCCGCCTCCCAGCGCAGGCCGGCGCCGCGTGCCCGGCGCACCCTCTGGCCCCATCGCCGGGAACGAGCGCCGACGAGCGCGAGCACGAGGCGCTCGAGCGGGATCCGCCGCCGCTCGTCCCCGGGCTCCGCGTCGAAGGGTTCCGTGTCGAGCGGCTGCTGGGGCAAGGGGGGTTTGCGCGCGTCTACGCGGCGACGCGCGAGGGCGACGGCCACGCCGTGGCGCTCAAGGTGGCGCGCCGGCAGGACGACGGCCGGATCGAGCGGGAGGCCGCGGCGCTCGCCCGCCTCGCGCCGCCGCTGGTCCCCGCGCTGCTCGGCCGCGGGCGCTCGGGGGAGCTCGGCCCGTTCCTCGTGCTGGAGCGGCTCGAGGGCAGCTCGCTCGCGCGCTGCCTCGCGGACCTGCCGGGCACCGGCGCGATGCCGTTCGAGCAGGCGTCGGCGATCGCGTGCGCGCTCTCGGTCGCGCTGGACGCGGCGCACGAGGCCGGGCTGGTGCACCGCGATCTCAAGCCCGAGAACGTGTGGCTGCGGCCGGGCGGGGAGGTCGCGCTGATCGACTTCGGCCTGGCCGCGCAGGCGCGCGCCGGCGGCGATGCGCGCGCGCCGCTCGGCCCCGACCTGACGCAGACCGGGGCGATCCTTGGGACGGCGGCGTACATGGCGCCGGAGCAGTGCCTCGGCGCGGGCGCCGTCGACGCGCGCGCCGACATCTACGCGCTCGGCGCGATGATCTTCGAGCTGCTCACCGGCCGGCCGCCGTTCGTCGGCGAGGCGGCCGAGGTGCGGCAGGCCCACGTGGCGCGCCGCCCCGCCCCGCCCTCCTCGCTCGCGCCGCTGCCGGAGGGCGCCGACGAGGCGGTCCTCCGCTGCCTCGCGAAGGATCCCGAGGCCCGCCCGGCCCGCGCCAGCGACGTGGCGCGCGCGCTCGCGGCGTCGCTGGAAGCGCGGGCGGCCCCGTCCCGGGGGCGCGCGGCCTCCTCCGGCGCGCCAGCTCCCGCCATCGACCCGCGCCGCTCGGTGGCGCTGCTCGCCCTGCGCACGCGCGAGCGCGCGGACGCGCTCGTCGACATCGCCCGCGCCGAGGGCGGCGTCCTGGCGCGCTTTCGCGGGGAGCGCATGGTGCTCGCCTTCCCCGCCGCCGACGCGCCAGGCGACGGCGTGCGCGCGGCGGCGCGGGTGGCCCGGCGCCTCGCCGAGGCCGGCGCGACCGAGCCGCACCTCGTGGTCCACCTGGCTCCGCTCCGGGTGCGCGAGGGCACGCGCGGCGTCACGCTCGCAGGCGCAGCGCTCGAGGACGCGGAGACCTGGGGGGCCGGCCCGGGGGACGCGGACGCCATGCCGCCGGCGATCCTCACGGCCGAAGCGCGGCGCGCGCTCGCGGACGGCCCGCACGATGCCTCGCCCTCTCCGCGCGGTGTGGCCCCCGATCCGCCCGACCGGCCCCTCGATCCGCGCGGCGCGCCTCCCGACGAGCCCGGCGAGACCGCCCTGCGCGGCCGCGATGCGGCGCTCTGCGCGGCCCTCGCCGCCGCGCAGGAGGCGCTCGCCGGCGGCGGGCCGGCGCTCGTCACCGCGCTCGGCGCGGAAGGGCACGGAAAGAGCCGGTTCCTCGGGGCGCTCGCGGCGGCGCTCCACGCCGGCGGCGCGGCCGTGCACGCCGCGGCGGCCCTCCGGCCAGAGGCGGCCGAGCACGGCGCGACGCTCGTCGCGCTCCTGCGCGCGGCCCTGGATCTGCCGGCCGGCGGCGAGCGCGACGCGGATGCCCAGGAGGCGCTCGTCCAGCGGCTCGGCGCGGCGGAGGCCGCGCGCGCCTGGCCGGCCGTCGGGCTCGCCCTTGGGCAGCTCGCCCCGGGAGACCCGGCCGCCGCGCCGCTGCTCGGGGCGCCGGGCGCGCGCCGCCACGCCGAGGCCCGCGCGCTCGCGGCCGCCCTCGCGGCCGCCGCGCCGCTCGCGCTGCTGCTCGACGACGCCGACCGCGCCGACGCGTCCGCGCTCGACGCGATCGAGCTCGCCACGGCCGAGGGCAGCGCGGCGCGCCTCGCGATCGTGCTCGCCGCGCGGCCCTCGATCGCGTCGCTCCGCCCGGCGCTCGGGGAGCGCGCCGCCCGCCGCGTGGCGCTCGACCTCGGCCCGCTCGACGCCGAGGCCGCGGGCGCGCTGCTCCAGGACCGCCTCCGCCCCGTCGAGTTCGTCCCCCGCGCCGTGCTCGATCGCCTCCACGCGCTGGCGCGCGGCGTCCCGCGCGACCTCGTGGAGGTGGCGTGCGCGCTGCGCGTCGGCGGCGCGATCCAGCGCGCCCGGGGCGGCGAGGGCTGGACGCTCGCGCCGGACGATCTGCTCTCCCTGTCGGCCGCGCCGCTCGGCGAGCGCCTCGCCGAGCGCGCGCTCGCCGCCCTGCCGCCGCCGCTCGTGGACCTGCTCGAGCGCGCGGCGATCCTCGGCGACGACCTCTCCCCGGCCGAGCTCGAGGCCGTCCTGCGGGCCGCCGACGCGCCGCCGCCGGCCGGCGCGCTGGACCCCGGCGTCGGCCTCGCGCGCCTCGCCCGGGCCGGCGTGCTCGTCACGCGCTCGGCGTCGCCGCCGCGCTACGCCTTCCGGCACCCGCTCCTGCGCGAGGCCGTCGAGGCGCGCATCCCGCCCGCCCGCCGCCGCGCGCTGCACGCCGCCGTCCTCCAGGGCCTCCTTGGCGCGCCGCGCGCCGCGGGGGCGCGCGCCCGGATCGCCCGCCACGCGGCCGCCGCGGGAGACCTGGCCGCGGCGGCGGCGGCGCACGCCGAGCTCGCGGACGAGGCGCTCGCCCGGCACGACGTCGTCGAGGCCGAGCAGCGCTTCACCGCGGCCCTGCGCCTCGCCGGCCTCCTCGAGCGCGACGACGCCTCGACCCGCGCCCGCGCCCGCGCGCTCGCGGGCCGAGGCCGCGCGCGCTACCGCCTGCAGCGCTTCGAGGAGTCGCTCGCCGATCTGCGCGCCGCCCGGGCGCTGGCCGAGGCCGCGGGCGACCGGGCCCGCGCGGCCGAGCTCCTCCTCGAGGAGGCGACCGTGCTCGACTGGCTCGAGGACTTCCCCGCCTCGGCGGCGCTCGCGGCGCGCGCCGCCGAGCTCTGCGCCGGCCTCGGCGACGCCCGCCTCGACGCGCGCTGCCTGCTCGCGGGCGGCCGCTCCGACTGCCGCGACCAGCGCGTCGACGAGGGGATCCCCAAGCTGGAGCGGGCCGCCCGCGGCGCGCTCGCCGTCGGCGACCACGAGGCGCACGTCGTCGCCCGGCTGGTGCTCGTCGCGTCGCTCTCGGTGGCCCTCCGGCTCGACGAGGCCGAGCGCCACGCCGAGGCCGTCGTCGAGGCCTGCCTGCGCGCCGGCGACGTCTTCCACCTGTGCACCGCCTACATCAACCGCGTCTTCATGTGGGTGAAGCGGCGGGAGGAAGGGCGCGCGGTCGCGGACCAGCGGGAGGCCGTCCGCCTCGCCCGCGAGCTCGGCCACGCCCAGCTCGAGCGCTGGGCCACGCTGAACCTGGCGGAGCTGCGGTACTGGCTGGGTGCGCCGGACGAGGCCCTCCCGCTCGCGCGCCGCAGCCTCGACCTCCAGCGGCGTTATTTCAACAAGCGCCCTTCGCCGGACGACGTCCTTCTCCTCGCCCGCATCCACGTCGCCCGGGGCGAGCACGACGAGGCAGCCCGCCACCTGGCCGAGACCCGCGCGAGCCTCCACGAGCCCAACCTTACCCCCTGCGCCCGGACGCTGGCACGCCTGGTGCAGCAGGCCCTGGACGACCGGGCAGCCGGTCGGTTCGACGCTGCGGCATGGCGCGCGCTCGCGGACGAGGCGCGGCAGACCGCGATCCTTCACGAGCACGCCGAGGCGCTCCACAGCGCGGCCCTCTCGGCGCTCCGCGCGGGCGAGGGCGGCGAAGCGCGCCTGTTCCTCGCCGAGGCGAGGGCGATGTCGGCGGGCTTCTGGCAGCGGCGGTTCGACGAGATCGAGCGCGCCCTGCTCACGCCCGGGGCGACCGGCGCCGCGTGAACCGACCGGTCGGATCGCCCGGACCAGAGACAAGAAAGGAACCTGACCGCGTGAAGATCTACCGGACACGAGGGTTGATTGCGCTGTGTTTCGGGCTCTCGCTCGTGGGCGCGGGCTGCGCCGTCGCGGGCGGCGACGCCTCCCCGCTCGACGGGCCGCCGCGCGCGGCGCCGGCGGGGAGCGGCTCGACGACCGGGGCGGCCGTCGGGCCGGCCAGCGGTGGATCGGCCAGCGGCGGGTCGGCCAGCGAGCTGGTGGCGGCCATCGCGGACGCGGTGCAGGGCGTCTGGGGCAACGGCCTCTCCGCCGAGGCCCTCACCCGCAACGCGCTGATCGCGAACCCGCGGGCCAATCCCGTCATGGTGTCCGTCCCGCTCGCGACCGCGAGCTACGCCGACGACAGCAAGCACCTGGAGCTCCGCTACCAGCTCCGCCACGAGCCCACGCGCGAGGTGATGGACTACCTCGTCGCCTGCGCCCTCGAGCAGGGCCAGAGCGTCTCGTACACCGACACGTCGACAGGCGAGGAATTCACATTCGACGGCAAGATCGGCATCTGCCCTGTCTGGGCCGTGGACAAGGCGGGGCCGAAGTGCCAGCAGCTCGTCTCGGCGTGCATGCTCTCGCTCGTGAACGCCCTGGGCCGCTCGATCACCGTCTCGCTGCGAGGCCAGGCGTTCCCGGAGCACCGGCCGGGGCTCCTCACGCCGGCGTCCTCCGTCCGCGTGGTGACGACCACGGAGGACGGCGACGCCATTCCGAGCTTCAGGCGGTGTGAGGTCGAATCCCATGGCGCGTCGCGCAGCTGTGGGTGGACGGCCCAGCACGTCGGCTCCTGCACCCCGGGCTCGACCGTGTTCATCGCGACCGGCGAAGCGCCCTTGACCGACTGCGCCGACGACCCAGCGAGCGCCGCTGGGCTGCCCGCAAGCGACACGGTGCTTCGCGTCTGCAGCGGTATCCGGGGCTGCGACGCCGGCTCATCCGATCACATCGATCCGAGCGCGGTGCGCTGCGACGGCCGCACCGAGCCCGCGCTCCGCTTCGTCTGCCCTCAAAGCGGCTACTTCAGCCTCATGAGCGGCCCGCGGACGAGCGGCCGCGCCGGCCCCTTGGCGCCGGGCGGAGGCGTCGCCGCGGCGCTCGAGAGGAACCGCCGCTTCAGCGTCTCGAGCCACCCGCGGCCGAGCCCCCCGCCACCGCCCGGCACCGTCTCCATCAACGAGGCGACGTTCCGCCCCGCGGTGTATCCGGCGGCGGAGGTCGATGTCTTCGGCTGGCGCGAGGGCGCGTTCTACGGGAACCTGTGGGGCGATGAGCCCCTCCACCCCCGGCTCGCGGTGGGGATGAATGAAGTGGACGAGAAAGGCAAGTTCCACCCTGCTCCGACCCATTCGGAGTTCTCTGGGCAGGCCATCTATCAGCACGCCTTCGCCTGCACGGGTGAATACTGGACCGATCACGCCGCGTACGTGGGAGAACGCCTCTGCGCCGGCGCCGAGGGCGAGGTGGACTGCGTCGCCACCTCGGTCGGGGCCTGCGACGAATCGCTCCTCGTCGCGGAGTGTCCGCCGCTCCACCAGTGCTCCGTCGACGACGGGGGGCTCGTGGAGGGCGACAGGGACTTCCAGCAGTGCAAGGGCGGCGGGCGCACATGGCGCCATCCGATCACCGTGTTTCTCAACCACCCGTCGGATGTCGTCCGGGACTTCCCGTTCTCCCCGTTCGCGCCGTTGTTGCCCGGAGGCCTGCTGTCCGCCGGCGCGCAGTACTGCCCCTGACCGGCGGCCGCGCGGTCGCGCGGTCGCGCGGTCGCCCAACCGCGCGCTCACCCGTCCCTGTAGTCGCCTGGCTCGATGCCATAACGCGCGATCCACCGGTGGATCTGCGTTCTCCCCTTCCCCATCGCCCGCGCCACGGCGCTGACGTTCCCGCGGTGCTCGCGGAAGAGGCGGATGAGCGCCTCGCGCCGCTGCTGGTCCTCCTCGGCGGGCCGCTTTCGCTCGGCGGGCTGGGCCTCGGGCTTCGAGGCCTCGGGCGGCTGGCCGCTCCGCGGCACGACGACGGGCGGCGGCAGGTGGTCGAGCTCCACCCGGCCGCCGCCGGCGAGCACGATCGCGGTCGCCAGGCACTTCTCCAGCTCGCGGACGTTGAGCCGCCACTCGCGCAGGAGGAGCGCGCGCGCCGCCTCGCAGCCGAGCGAGATCGACGCGGCCCGGTCCGGGGCGGCGCGGCGGAGCAGCGCGGCGATGAGCAGCCCGAGATCCTCCCGGCGCCTGCGCAGGGGCGGCAGCTCGAGCACGAAGCCGGAGAGTCGCGCGAAGAGATCGCCCCGGAAGTCGCCGCGCTCGACCATCGCCGGGAGGTCGCGGTGCGTGGCCACGACCACGCGGAGGTCGACCTTCACGGGGCGCGTCGCGCCCACCGCGACGACCTCCGACTCCTGCAGCGCGCGCAGGAACGCGGTCTGCGACGCCGCGGGCAGATCCCCGATCTCGTCGAGGAAGAGCGTGCCGCGGTCGGCCGCGCGGATGAGGCCGGGCCGGTCCTCGGCGGCGCCGGAGAAGGCGCCCTTCTTGTGGCCGAACAGCTCGGACTCGATGAGGCTCTCGGGCAGCGCGCCGCAGTTGATGGCGACGAACGGGCCGGGCCGCCCCGAGAGCGCGTGGACGGCGCGCGCGACGACCTCCTTGCCGGTGCCGCTCTCGCCCTGGAGGACGACGGGGATGGGCGCGGGCGCGACGGCCCGGAGGGAGGCGAAGCGCTCGGCCAGCTCGGGCGAGAAGGTGGCGAGGCCGAACGGCTGATCCGCCGCCCGGGCCGCGTCGCTCGCCGCCTCGTCGGGCACCGCGACCTCGCGGAACAGAAAGAACGTGTGCCCGAGCTCGATCAGGTCCCCCTCGGCGAGCGTCGCGCTCCGCCGTGGCACGCCGTTCACGAAGGTGCCGTTCGTCGAGCCGAGGTCCTCCAGGCAGAGCTGGCCGCCGTCGCGCGTGATCCGCGCGTGGCGGGACGACACCCAGCCGTCCTCGAGGCGCACGTCGAGCAGCGCCCGGTCCGCCTCGGTCCGCCGGTCGATCGAGCGCACCGGGCCTCGCCCGAAGCGCACCTCGTCGATCCCGTCGAGCGCCAGCCGCGCGGGCGGATCCATCGGCCGCTGGCACTGCAAGACGAGGAAGAGGAACGGCCGCGGCTCGGCGGCGCAGCCGGCGCGCCGCCGGGTGCGGACCAGCGTCGTCGGCTCGTCCCGACCCGCGCTCATCCTGCCCCTCTCCGCCCCTGGGAGGCCGCGCACGGAGGAGGCGCCAGCGAATCGACCCGAGGCTGCATGCCGCAGGCCCACGATCTATCACGCCCCGCCAGCCAGTGGAGCAAGCTCAGGCGCGCGAAGCTCGCGCGCTGGTCGTCCTGTCGCAGCGCCCCGGGCTGGTAGGGCGGCCGATCTCGCCCGGGCGGTTCGCCGCGCAGAAGGGCGCGACGGGCCGCCGCCTACTGATCGCCGTGGACCGAGAGATGATAGGTGTTGCCGGGGTCCACCTGCGAGATGACGACCTTGTACGTATCATTGTCTTCTGTCTCGTAGGAGAACACCCCCCCTGTCGACGTGATGGTCCGGAGGAAGACCAGGACATCGTTGCCCCACATGTTCTCGTAGTACACAGCCATCTGGATGGTGCCCGAGGTGGAGTCCGCGTGGGCGTGATACCACTTGGTGCCCTTGACCCTGACCGTGCGGCCGACGGTGCTGTCGGTCCAGCAATAATCGAAATCGACGTTGCTCGCGCTGCAATAACTCGCCACGAAATCGCTCGCCGTCAGGGCTTGCGCGGCGGTCCCGAGCTCCTCTCCCGCTCGCGGCGCCGGCGTCGCCTCCTCGATCACGTCCACGTCGGTCGCGATCGCGGCGCGGCGCGGGCCGCGCGCGAGCCGGGCCGCGTCCATGCGCGCCTGCGCCGCGATCAGCGCCGGCGGCGCGACCTGCCGCGAGAGCGCCTCGTAGAGCGCGACGGGGGGCAGCCGCTCCATGGACTCGGCGAGCTCGCCGGTGGTGAAGGCCAGGACGCGGCCCTCCTCCGGCTCGTAGAAATGAACCTCGGCGCCGCTCGAGAGCTGCAGGCTCGTGATCGGGGCGAGCCCCTCCTCGACCGCCGCGTCCGCCGGCTCCTGCCCCGCGGCGCAGCCGCCGAGGGCGCAGAGCCCCAGCGCGAGGGCCGCGGCGCGGCGGGCGGTGCGAGCCATCGAGACATCACGGAGCATCGAATTCAAGGTCATGGTCATTCTCCTCGGTCCTACGTGGGTTGAGCGCGGGCTCGCGCCCGCGCGGCGGCCGGCGCGCGACACACCCTCGATCACAACGAATGCGGCGCGCCCGCGGGCCCCCCCGCGGGCTCGTCGGCTCGTCAGCGCGTCGCGGCGGCCTTCACCGCAGGACATGGCAAGAGCGGGGCCAGCAGCGATGACAGGCCGCGAACTAGCGCGACACGCGGCCATGTCCGATGAATCTCGCGCTCTGTCCCCTCCCGCCCAGAGGACACCCCCTCTCCCTGGAGCGCCGGCGCGCACACGCGCGGCGGCCGGGTGCCTGCCACACTGACCGGTGTGGCACGTGTCAGGTGTGACAGGGGTGATACGGCGCAGCCCCGCCCCGACCTGCAGCGCGTCGCGCGGCGATCAGCGATAGGGCCCGCGCCGCTCGGGGGCCGCGAGCGCGGAGACGATCGCGATCGCGCGCTCGATCCGCTCGCGCCCCGTCTCGAGGTGGCCGAACACGAGCGTGACCGCGGCCTCGTCGCCCACGATCGCCGCCGGCCGGAGCGCGGCGATCTCGCGCCCCAGCTCCTCGCCGAGGCGCGGAGCCACCCGGTCGGGCGCTTCCGCCGAGAGCTCGTAGGCCCGGGGCAGGGCGTCGTCGCCGGACGGATCGGGCGCGCCCCGGGGCGGGCCGCGCCTGGGCCGGCGCCTCAGGGTGAATCGTTCCGAGGGCGACGCGGCGCGGGCCGCGCGGACGCGGGTGCCGAACGCGCCCTTCCCCCCTTCCCGGCCGACCTCCACGGTGAAGAGCCTGCTCCGGTGCTCGAGCTCGATGGTCATCCCGCCCTCGGACGAGGCGGCGCCCGCGCCGGACAGGAGGCGCCCGCCGAGCCCCTGCGAGAGCGCCCGCAGCTCCTTGGCGAACGCGCGGCCGCGGTCCGCGACGAGCGCGGCGGCGCGGATGGCGCTCGCGAGCTTCTCGGCGTCGTCCTCCAGCCCGACGCGGATGGCGGTGAGCCGGTGCGACTCGAGCGTGAGCTGGTAGTCGGCGGCCGCGCGGAGCGCCTCGCGCAGCGGCGGCGTGAGCCACCAGCGCGCGAGCGCCGGAATGCTGGCCTTGACGACGAAGGCGCCGTCCAGCGCCGGATCGCCGACGTCCACCTGCCGCGCCCGGAATGCCCCGCCGCGCGCCCGGCGCAGCCGCTGCTCGTGGACCCGGAGCCTGAGGCCCGACGGGTTCCGCGCCGTACCGGTGATGCGGGTGTGGTAACGCGCGACGGACACGTCGTCGTGATCGATGTCGTGGTCGACGAGCAGCGAGACGTTCTCGCACACCACAGAGATCTGCATTCGGCGGTCTCCCCACGGATCCGGCCCTGACTTGAACTTGCCGCCGACCAGGTCCGCGGCGCGCTGCCAGATCGGCCCGGCGAGCCGCCAGCGGGCCTCGGCGGCTCGCCTCGCCTGATGCCGCGTCTCCGCGATGCCCCCCACGAGCGTCGTGATTCCCGAGATGATCAACATGATCAAGATGGGCTCCATCCTCCGTGATCCTACCCTCCCCGCCGCGGGCGCGCCCAGGCGTGGCGGCGAGCACAGCCGCCGGCAGCGCGGCCGTCCCCCACCCGAGCGCGCGGTGCAGCTCGCGCTGGTTGGGGGAGAAAGGAGTTCAATGTAGGGAGGAAGAGAGAAGTCCGGCGTGGGACAAAGAAGCCCAGTGTGGGCGGGAAGAGGAGGGTCCAAACCCTTCGGAGATGTCAAGTCCCAACTGCGAGAGCTGCCCTGGGTTGACAGAACATTTTGCCAAGCTGCCAAGCGATCCGGCCTCTCTGAAAAAGCGACACCGTATCGACAACTTACCTATGAATCGAAGGGCCCGCCTTCACTCATTCGCCTTCGGCGATTGACATCCGCAATGTGAGCGCTCACATTGCGCCTCGTCGGTATTCTTTTGCTTCGCTTCGGAAGGGCGGTCATGCGCACCGAGACCACCAACGATCTCGGCATCGGTTCCTTCGCTCGGTCGTCACGGACGCGAGCAACGGTGAGCCCGCGAACGTTGCGGTCGCGCCTCAGCAGCGCTGGGCGCGACCGCTCGTCTCCACGGCGAACCGCACGCCCGCCCCATGAAGAAGCGACGCCATATCAACAACTTATCTATGCGCCCAAGGGGCTGCTTCACGCCGCAGCTTACGACATGCCCGCTTGGGTACAGGAGACCTTCATGAAAATGCGATTTGAACGATGGCCCCTGCTGACGACGATCGCGCTCAGCGCGTGCATCTCCGCCGAGCCGCTCGATGAAGACGGCCACGAGTTCGAAGAGCTGGCCGAGAGCGTCACCATCGACACCGCGGCGACCTACACGATCGTCGGCGTCCAGAGTGGAAAATGCGTCGAGGTGGCCGGGGGCAGCACCGCGGACGCAGCGGCCTTGCAGATCGCCAGCTGCAACGGCTCGACCCGGCAGCAGTTCCGCATGGAATCCGCAGGCGGCGGCTACTATCGCATCCGCAACGTCAACAGCAACCGCTGCATGGACGTCGCGGGCGCCTCCACGAGCGACGGCGCCCGCATCCAGCAATACTCCTGCTGGAGCGGCGAGAACCAGCAGTGGTCCTTCACGGACGTCGCCAGCGGCGTCGTGCGCCTCACCGCACGCAACAGCGGCAAGTCCCTGGACGTCTACGGCCGCGGCACCGCGGACGGCACCGCCGTGATTCAATGGGCATCGAACGGCGGGACCAACCAGCAATTCCGGATCACGCCCGTGAGCTCGGGCACCGGCACCGGCACCGGTGGCACCGGTGGCAGCGGCGGCACCGGCGGCACCGGCGGCAGCGGGGGCGGCGGCACCGGCGGCAAGTTCGTCGGTAACATCACCACCGGCGGGCAGGTGCGAGCGGATCTGTCCCGGTACTGGAACCAGATCAGCCCGGAGAACGAGGGCAAGTGGGGCTCCGTCGAGCCCACGCGGGACGTCATGAACTGGGCCGGCATGGACCGAGTCCGGGATTACGCTCGCCAGAAGGGCATTCCCTACAAGGGCCACACCCTGATCTGGGGTGCCCAGCAGCCGGGCTGGATTGCCGGTCTGTCGCAGAGCGAGCAGCGCGCCGAGGTGGAAGAGTGGATCCAGGCGTTCTGCCAGCGCTACCCGGACGTCGCCATCATCGACGTCGTGAACGAGCCGCCCCCGCACACCACCCCGGCGTACATGAACGCCCTCGGCGGCGCGGGCTCGAGCGGCTACGACTGGATCGTGCAAGCGTTCAAGTGGGCGCGGCAGTACTGCCCGAACGCCAAGCTGCTGCTCAACGACTACAACAACATCGAGTACAGCGGCGACAATCAGAACACGATCAACATCGTCAATCGGATCCGGTCGGCAGGGGCTCCCATCGATGGCATCGGAGCGCAAGCTCACGACGCGTACAAGCTCAACACCAGCACCGTCAAGGGCTTCCTCGACCGGCTCGCCGGCACCGGTCTACCGGTCTACATCACCGAGTACGACATCAACCTGGCGAACGACACGCAGCAGCTCAACGTGATGCAGAGCCAGTTCCCCATGTTCTACGACCATCCGAGCGTGAAAGGCATCACGCTGTGGGGGTACATCAGCGGCCAGACGTGGGTGACCAACTCAGGGCTCATGAGCAGCAGCGGCCAGATGCGGCCCGCCATGTCCTGGCTGATGAACTACCTGGGACGCTGAACGCGCTGACGCGCGGTCCACGGAGATCCGCGCGTCAGTTGATCGCTGCGCAGGCTCGTCCGCTCGGTCGCGGCTCCACGGAGTCTCCCCGTAGGGCCGAGCTTGCGCAGCCGATCCCGGGCGCCTTCCAATGTGCCTTACCTCCCGCTTCGTATACCTTTGAACAGAGGGGATGATGATGAGAATCCGATTCAGGCGATGGCCGCTGCTCGCGACGTTCGCCGCCACGGCTGCGTGCGTCTCCGCCGAGCAGCTCGATGAAGACGGTCACGAGTTCGATGCGCTGGCCGAAGGCGTCACCATCGATACCGCGGCGACCTACACGATCGTCGGCGTCCAGAGCGGGAAATGCGTCGAAGTGGCTGGAGGCAGCACCGCTGACGCAGCGGCCCTGCAGATCGCCAGCTGCAACGGCTCGACGCGCCAGCAGTTCCGCATGGAGTCGGCAGGCGGCGGCTACTATCGCATCCGCAACGTCAACAGCAACCGTTGCATGGACGTCGCCGGCGCCTCCACCAGCGATGGCGCCCGCATCCAGCAATACTCCTGCTGGACCGGCGAAAACCAGCAGTGGTCGTTCACCGACGTCTCCAGCGGCGTCGTGCGCCTCACCGCACGCAACAGCGGCAAGTCCCTGGACGTCTACGGACGCGGCACCGCCGACGGCACCGCCTTAGTTCAATGGGCGTCGAACGGCGGGACCAACCAGCAGTTCCGGATCACACCCGTGAGCTCGGGCAGCAGCAGCAGCAGCAGCACCGGCACCGGCGGAGCCGGCGGCAGCGGCGGAACCGGCGGTAGCGGCGGCAGCGGCGGCGGCGGCGAAGGTTGCGGCTTGCCCACCACCTTCCGCTGGCAGTCGAGCGGCATGCTGGTAAGCCCGAAGTCCGACTCGACTCACAATATCGTGTCCATCAAAGATCCGACGGTCTCCTTCTTCAACGACCGATGGCACATCTACGCCACCACGGCGAACACCGCCGGGAACTGGCAGATGACTTACCTGAACTTCACCGATTGGTCTCAGGCCGCGTCCGCGCCGCAATACTACATGGATCGCACGCCCGGCTTCAGCGGCTATCGGTGCGCGCCGCAGATGTTCTTCTTCAGGCCTCAGAACAAGTGGTACCTCATCTATCAATCGCAGCCGCCGCAGTTCTCCACGACCAGCGACCCGAGCCGCCCGGACACCTGGACCAGACCCCAGAACTTCTTCGCGTCCACGCCCGCTGGCATGCCCAGCCTGCCCATCGATTACTGGGCGATCTGCGACAGCGCCAATTGTTACCTCTTCTTCACCGGCGACGACGGTCGGATGTACCGCAGCCAGACCACCCTGCAGAATTTCCCGAACGGGTTCGGCCCCGTCTCCGTCGCCCTTCAGGACTCGAATCGTAACAATCTGTTCGAGGGGAGCTCCACGTACAAGATCAAGGGCATGAACAAGTACTTGACCGTGATCGAGGCCATCGGCCCGACGGGCGCCAGGTTCTATCGCTCGTTCACCGCGGATCGCCTCGACGGCGCGTGGACCCCGCTCGCGCATACCTGGAATGCGCCGTTCGCAGGTCAAAACAACGTGACCTACGCGTCAGGCGTGGCTGACTGGAGCGACGACGTCAGCCATGGCGAGCTGGTGCGCGATGGCAACGACGAAACCGCGACGCTCGACACCTGCAATCTGCAGTTCCTGTATCAAGGACGCAACCCGAGCTCGGGCGGCGAATACTCGCAGCTCCCGTACCGCCTCGGCCTGTTGAAGGCAGTTCGCTAGCGGGCCGAACCTGTTGGAGTTCATCGAGCTCCAACAGGTTGCTCCGCCTCCTCGATCAGCTTGCTGGGCCGCCTCGAGGCTCTGGCTCGCCGCTGCGCGCCGGGCGTCGAACAGGTCTCTCCTGGCGCCCATGGTGCGCGCGGTGCCCTCTCCGCGACGCGGTGTGGGCGAGCGCGTGCTCAACAGCTGTCCGCAGCCGGAGCACGGCGCGTCCCGGGCCGCACTGCACCTCCGGACGCGGACGAGATCATGGGCCGAGCGAGGCCGTCGGGCCCCGGCGCGCCCTACTTGCTCACCGACACCACGTCCAGGCGCAGCATCTGGCCGGTGGTCGGCGCCGTGTCGTACGGCGGCAGCCCCTCGAAATAGTCCTTGGTCCAATTGGCGATCTGGCGCTCGTTGCCGTCGTTCATCACCACCTTGACCATGGCGCCGCCGTTGACCTGGATCGTCGCCTCGTAGTCCTCCTTGTGAATGTCGTGAGCGCGGTACTGATAATTGTTCAGCCAGTACGTCTGGCGCGGCTCGCTCACCTCAATCGAATATTGCTGGTAGTTGATGGAGTCGCTGGGGCCAACGCTGCCGCCGATCATGAACGGCTTCATGGGCATTTCGCCCCCCTCGATGTCCGTCGGCTCCCAGATCCCGCGCACCCGCAGCTTGACCGAGTACGTCGTGCCCGGATCGCCGCCGAAGATCACCTGCTTCTCGATGCGCTGGGTGTTGGGCGGATGATTGCACGTCGCCATGGAGGCCAGCGGCAAGGGCGTCGACGGGGCGCACGGGGCATCGACGAACAGCTTGTCCAACCCGCTCGCATAGCTTGCGAGATCTGGAGCGGCGTCGCCGCCGCCCGAGCCACCGCCGCCGCCCGAGCCGCCGCCGCCGCCCGAGCCGCCGCCGCCACCCGAGCCGCCGTCGCCACCCGAGCCACCGCCGCCGCCCGAGCCCGACGCGGCGTCATGCGTACCGGAATCGCCCGGCGCTGCTCCCCCGGTTCCCCCGGCTCCCCCCGCGCCGCCCGTCTCGGTGCTGCTGCATCCGGCGACCGTAAGCAGCAGCGCAAGCAGAGCCATCGCCGGCGTTGCGCAGATACCCCGCATCCCCACGGTATCGGGGCTCGGACCGGGGTCATCGATGGCGGTGCGGTTCGCGCAGACGAGCCGCGCTGTAGCGAACGATGAAATCGAGTTCATAGAACCAGTATCCTAGGTTGGGGACGATGCGGTAGCGCGGGCAGGCCGGCGAGCGCCTGCCGAGCGCCTCCTCCAGACGCGGCGGCGCCGCGCTCAGACCTGGATGCCCGCGAGCGGCGACGTGACCCGCCCCGCGTCGATGCCGAACTCCGTCACGTTGACGCCCATGACCTGAGCGACCGTCAGGAGCGCCTTGCTCAGGTTGTCGCCGGGGAAGTTGCGGTGCTCGTCGCCGCGCAGCCGGCCTCCGGCCTTCCCGGCGAAGAGCACCGGCCATTCCGTCCTCGTGTGCACCTTGCCCCACGCGGTGTCGGACGTGACGTACACGAGCGAGCTGTCGAGCAGGTTCGAGCTGCCGTGCGGCGTGTCCTTGAGCTTCGTCAAGAACTCGTTCAGGCAGCGCATCGTGTAGATCACGCCCTTGTCGACGCGAGGCTGACTCGATTGATCTCCGGCATCTCCGTGGCAGATGGTGTCGTGGAAGTCGTCGTTCATGTCCTGCGCGAGGTGCCGGTAGTAGACGTGCGCGGCGGGCAGCGAGAACATGAACGAGAGCACGCGGGTCCTCTCGCAGGCGAGCGCGAGCGCCGAGAGCTCGACCATGGCGGCGTTCACCGCAGGGGGCGCCTCGCTCTGCGAGTCCTTGCCGGCGGTGGGGGCCGTCGGGCTCTTGCACGCCGCCGCCGGACCGCCGCCGGACGGCGTGGTCTCGAGGCGCTGCTCGATGGCGCGGATCGACTCGAGGTGCTGCTCGATACGATGCCTGTCGGCCGCCCCGAGCCGCTGCTTCAGGCTCGCGCCGTCCTGCAGGACGGAGTCGAGCACGCTCTTCCGGACGTTCGCGATCTTCGTGGCCTGAGCCGCGCCGTCATCGCTGGGCTCGGGCAAGCCGCCCATGAACAATCGATTGAACACGGCCTTCGGATCGAACTCCGGGTTGTTGCGCGCGTTCGGCCCCCTGTGCGAGACCGTGTGCAGCGAGTCCTGAGGGCCGCCCGGCGTCGCCGGCGTCAATCCCACCTCGAGAGAGCGGTACGGCGCCCCCTCCGAGATGGCGTTCGCGACGACCTGATCGATGGACGCGGCCCGCACGGCGTTCCCGCTGAGCGGCGCGCCCGTCGTGGCCCCCGCCGACCCCGTGGGGTGCTCGAAGCCGGAGACCACGAGCTTGTTCTCGAGGCCGCTGATCACCGTGAGATACGACTTGAGGTCCGCGAGCGGCTGGAGCTCGGGGCTGAGGTCCCAGGCCTGACCGGAGCCCGTGCGCGTCGGCTTCCAGCGACCGGGCAGCGTGCCGTTCCCGAAGAACCACGTGACGTAGAGCGGCGACACCGGGGTCTTCGTCTGAGCGTGCGCCGTGCCGCTCTCGTTCAGCATGATCTCGAGCAGCGGGAGCGGGATGGTGACGGCGGCGCCTGTCGCCAGAATGCCCCGGAGAACAGTTCGTCGGCTCAAAGCTTTGTTCGTCATTGGGGGGACCTGCGATCAGGGTTGGGGGGCGACGGACGAGAACGCGTCGTTGGTCACGACGTCGAGGACCAGCTCGCGCAGCTGGTACCCCGACCCTTCGAACGAGGCGGTCAGCGCGTTCAGCACGCGCTTGTCCACCTTTCTCTCCTCGTGACCCGCTGCGTACATGTAGTATTTGCGGACGAGGCACTCCGCGACCGAGGCGTCCGAGCTGAGGGTCATACCGAGCGCGCGCGCGTCGGCGACCGGCACCCCGTCGAACTCGCCGCTCGGGTCGATCGGCAGGCCGTGGTCGGTCGTGCGGAAGCGGCCAATCGCGTCGAAGCTCTCGAGCGGCAGGCCCAGCGGGTCCATGAACGAGTGGCAGCCGGCGCAGGCGGGCTCGGTCCGGTGGATCTCGAGGCGCTGACGCTTCGTCAGGGGCTTGTCCGCGGGCGGCTCCGGCAGCTCGAGGGCGACGTTGCCGGGGGGCGGCGGGATGGGCGTGCACATGAGGGCGTCGCGCATGAACTTGCCGCGCAAGGTGGGAGAGCCCTCCTTCTGGTTCGCGAACTGCGAGAGGAAGCCCGCTTTGCTGAGGATCCCGACGCGCGGGCCGTCCGCGGGCAGCGAGCGGACCTCGAAGGCGCTCGAGCCGAGGCCGGCCGTGTCGAGACCGTAGACCTGGGCGAGCTCGCTATTGACGACGACCTTCGTGGTCGAGAACAGGTCGAGCGCGCTCGCGCGATCGTCGAACGCGAGGACCTCCCAGGTGCCTCGCATGTCGCGGACCATCGCCGCTTGCAGCGCGGGGCTGTACTCCGGAAAGAGCGCCGCGTCTTTTGCCTGCGTGCTGATCCGATCGAGCCGCATGTACTCCTCGGCGAAGGCGCCGACCGCCTCGCGCCCGGCAGGCGCCTCGAGCAGCCGTGTCGCCGCCGCGCGGATCCCCTCCACCGTTCCGAGCGCCCCGCTCGCGGCCTCGTCGAGCAGCTCCTGGTCCGGCAGGCTGTTCCACAAAAGGAACGCGAGCCGGGACGCCGTCTCGTAGCCCGTCAAGCGGAGCGAGCCGTCGGCGCTCGGAGCGCCGAGCTCCGGGCGATACAGGAAGTTCGGAGACGTGAAGAGGGCCACCGTCGCCCAGCGGGCCCCCTCGACGGCGCTCTCGAGCTCGGCCGCGGCCTTCGCGGCGACGGCCGCCAGCCGGTCGACCTCGGCGGCCTCGAGCGGGCGCCGCCACGCACGGCGCCCCTGCGCCTCGATGAAGCCGCGCACGCAAGCGTCGTCCTCCGCGCCGCTGGGCGCGCAGCCGATGAACCGGTCTCGCCTCGCGGGATCCGCGAACACCGCGTCGACGGCCCCCTCGATCGCCGCGTGGTACTGCTCGACGCCTCGCTCCGAGGTCACGACGGTCGCGGCGCCGATGACCGCAAAGTTCCCGTTCCAGCTGTCGGCGTCGAGCTGATGGATATCGACCTCGACGCCCAACATGTCGCGCACGGCGTTGCGGAACTGCGTCCTCGTCAGGCGGCGCAGCATCCCGGCCGCGGGTTGGAACGCCGGCGGGTCCGAGCCGACCGGCGGTTCATCCCCCCCGGCAGAGGATGCCCCAGGGCCCTCCGTCGTGTCACCCAGCGCGCCCGTGCACGCGGCCACGAACGCGAGCGCGCAAACGGCGGCGACTTCTCTCGAGAAACGGAGCTCGTGCCACGACGGCTTCTTCATCTTGCTCTCCGATAATGCAAGGGGGTGACGACGCGCGGGATCCCACAACTCGCGACCATGCCTCAGAGCAGGCGCTCGCATCACGGAGCCCATCTCGCCCGGCGTGATGGAACCTGGAGCACCAGAGACCGGACCGGGCCGGTGTGATGACACTGCTGCGTCCGAGAGGGGGTGAGCATAGCCCGCCGCAACATAGGTCACGCCGCCCCCGAAGCTGCCATCCGGCCGCTTCGCCGGACTCCCAAGAAAATTCCAGTGAACAGCGCCCAGGGTTCACGACAGCCGTCGAATCAGCAAGGCTTGTCATGGCCTCTGGTGAATCACCTCTGGCGAGACACCAAGCACCCTCGATCGGCAATCGCTTCAGCGACGGCCGAGCGAACGGAATCGGCACCGGGACCGATCAAGAAGACGAAGATCTCGGCGCGCAGGATGCCCCACCGAGGGCAAAGTAAAAGGACGCCCCTGACCGCAATGTGAACGATCACATTGCGGGAGTCAACGCCAATCGACCGGCGCGCGGGCCCCCTCGATCCCGAGCCCGAGGAGGACGCTGGCGGGGTCCTCCTGCGCCGCGCGCGTCCTGGTCGAGGGCAAGCCGGTACAGCGCAAGAGCACCCTCCGGGCTCCCCGGGACCTACGATCTCGCACAAGCCAAGCTCGTGTGACAGCCCACGCGGGCGCCACGGACGGCCGCCGCCATGCGTCGCCGGCCTCCGCCACGCGTCGATTGCGGCCGAGGATGGCTGCGCACCGGTCAATTTTGATTGACCCTCACCATGTGAACGATCACAATCCGGCTTCGAGCTGCGATCATGCGGCTGAGCTTGCCCCTTCCCTGATCAGGAGACATCGGATGTGGATGAGCGTGAAGCTGATGGGTGCCGTGATGATGAGCATCGGCACTGGCTTTGCCTTCGGGTTTGTCGGCGGCTTTGCGGGCGCAGCATGGGCCGCGGGCGGGACGGCGGACGTCCCCGCACCGGTCGCCGCAGTGAAGGATTTCAGCTGCGGCGACAAAGGACAGAGAGCCTGTCCGAGACAGGGTCTGAGTCGAGGCGGCTCTGTACAAGGCGGCTCTGTACAAGGTGGAGTGCGAGGCGAGGCGCCGTGACGACGCCTTCTGAGGCGCCGCGCCCTGCTCTCGCCCTCTCCGCTCCTCGCGGAGGGCGGGCGCTCTCCCTCCAGCCCCTGGCCTGACCCGTCGGGTCGATTCACGTCGAGCGTTCTCAGACGCGCCGTCGGCCACCAGCGTCGCGCGCTGCAAGGTGCCCATGTCCACATCCGCGCAAGATCCGAAGTCGAGCGAATCCATCACCCCCGTGCGCTGGGGTGTCCTCGGGGCGAGCAACTTCGCGTTGAAGGTCAGCCTGCCCAGCATGAGGCGGGGGCCCCTGACCCAGATCGCCGCGCTGGCATCGCGCGAGATCGACAAGGCGCGCGCCGCCGCGGGGGCGCTCGGGATCCCGAAGGCGTACGGAAGCTACGATGAGCTGCTCGACGACCCGGAGATCGAGGCCGTCTACATCCCGCTGCCCAACCACCTGCACGTGAAGTGGTCGGCGCGCGCGGCCCGCGCCGGCAAGCACGTCCTGTGCGAGAAGCCGATCGCGCTCAACGCCAAGGACGCCGCGGCGCTGGTCGACGTCCAGCACGAGACGGGCAAGCGGATCGCCGAAGCGTTCATGGTCCGCTATCACCCGCAGTGGCAGCAGGCCAGGGACTGGGTGCGCAGCGGCCGGATCGGCGAGCTGGTCAGCGTCCAGGCGGCGTTCTCGTATTTCAACCGCGACGCGACCAACATCCGCAACAGGGAACAGGTCGGGGGCGGCGCGCTCTACGACATCGGCTGTTACGCGGTGAACACGTCGCGCCTGCTGTTCGGACGCGAGCCCGTGCGGGCGATGGTGCTCGTCGAGCGCGATCCCGAGTTCGGCACCGATCGATTGACCTCGGGCCTGCTCGATTACGGCGGCGCGCACCTGACGTTCACGTGCAGCACGCAGGCGGTGGCCTACCAGCGCGTGAACGCGCTCGGCACCAAGGGACGCATCGAGATCGAGATCCCGTTCAACGCCCCCGCCGACCAGCCGTGCAAGATCTTCCTCGATGACGGCTCGACGCTGAACTGCAGCTCGGCCAAGGTCACCTCGTTCCCGGTCGTCGACCAGTACCACCTGCAGAGCGAGGCGTTCTCGCGCGCCATTCGCACGGGCGGCCCGGTCGAGAATTCGATCGACGTCGCGGTCGGCAACATGCGGGTCATCGACGCGCTGTTCCGTTCCGCCGAGAGCAGGCGCTGGGAGAAGATCTAGAGCGGTTCCCACCCGCCCCTGGTACGAGCGTCGCAGAGCGGCGGTCACCCGCACAGGAGACGGGTCCAGATCGGCGTTTTCGGCGCGGAAGCGCACTCCGGTGCGCTGAGCACCGAAAGCGTCGAGATGGGCCCGTATCCGAAGCGGGTGACCGCCGCTCTAGTTCCGCGCGCCAGAGGTCCGGCGCCCGGTGCCGTCGCGGCCGCGGTGGCGAGGGCGCCCTCCCCCGCCCCGTGGCGCCTTCGAGTATCCTGACGAGGTCAGCCGCGGGGCCGGCGCCGCCGCATCGCCAGGGCGGAAAGCCCCATGGCGAGCGCCGCGGCCCACGAGCTCCCCGTGGTGCTGGCTCCGGCGACGACGCACCCGCACCCTCCGTCGGAGGATTCCTCGTCCGGCGGGGTTCCGCCGACCCCACCTCCCTCGCCCGACGCGTCGCCGCTGCCGGAGGAGCTGGCAGCCGTCCCTGCCGCGGCCACGCCGTTGCCGGAGGAGCTGGCCGCCGTCGCCGCCCCGCCCTCGCCGCTGCCGGAGGAGCTGGCCACCGTCGCCGCCCCGCCCTCGCCGCTGCCGGAGGAGCTGGCCGCCGTCTCCGCCCCGCCCGCGCCGCTGGCGGAGGTGCTGGCCGCCGTCGTCGCCCCGACCGCGCCGGCGCCCGACCCGGTGTCCTCATCGCGGGGCACATTTCCGTTGAACCCGGTCTGCCCCTCCCGTGTCAGCGACAGCACCAGCGTGCCGTCCTTCACCGTCACGTTCTGCGGGTCGAAGTCCACGCGGTTCCCGTCGAACGTCCAGTCCGCTTTGCCCCATCGCGCGCTGTCCAGGGAGTTGAAGTCGTCCTGCCACGCGAGCTCGAAGGCCCCGTTGTTGTAGCGATAGTACTTGATCCAGTTGACGTACTGGTGCTGCGGGAGGACGGAATCGTCGAACGGTCCGACCCAATCGGTGGCATCCGAGGACCACGTGTTGAAGCGGAAAGACTGGGGATTCTTCAGGGCGGTCACCTGCGCCCCCGTCGTCCTCTTGATCTCTCGCCCGTCGATGCTCCAGGCCACGTAGTCCGGCGTCCACTCCAGCGCGTAGGTGTGATAGCCGTCCGCGAGGGAGACGCCCGCGTCGTGCTTCCCCTCCGACGTCGTCCTCGTGCCCGTCCCGGTGATGATGTTGGACTGCCAGATCCGGGCGTTGTCCTTCCCGAAGACCTCGATGTCGATCTCCTCCCAGAACGCGCCGGACATCTCGGAGCCGTCCTTGTAGGTGAAGAAGGTCGACAGGATGCCGCTCCCGCGCGCCATGCGCATGCGCATCTCCATGCGACCGTGAAGATAGCTCTGGGCCGAGTAAAGCTCTGCGCCCTTGTACGGCTTCGCTGCCACGGTCGAGCTGACCGCCAGCGCCAGCGAGGCAGTGGCGAGCATCAGACCTGCGCGGACTCTCGTGAACATGATCAAACCTCCAATGATTGCACCAGACCGTCAATTCGTGGCGGATCCGCTCCGCCTGGCTCCTCGGGCACGACGCCGCCGCGCGGCGACCGCGCCGAGCGCGATCAAGGCGGCGAGCGCGCCCGCGGGGGAGCTGGGCCCCGATCGGACCCGGAAGGCGCACCCGCCCTCGTCGCCGCTGGCGCCGCCAGCGGGGGTACCGCCAGCGCTGCCCGTGCCGCTCCCCGCCGTCGCTCCGCTGCCCGCCGTCGCTCCGCTGCCCGCCGTCGCGCCGCTGCCGGTCGTCGCTGCGCTGCTGCTGCTCGCCCCCTCGCCCGACCCGCCGCTGCCCGCCGCTCCCCCTTCACCCACGTCCGGAGCGCCCCCCGCGCCAGCGCCCCCCGCGCCGGTCGGATCCGGGGCGTCGAGCGGAGTGAACTTCCACCAGTTGACATTGAACAGGAAACCGCTCCCACCGGTGAACTTCAGGTACAGATCGTGTATCCCTGTCGCGCCGTCGACCGCGCAGGACGTGGTGGCCCAGGTCTGCCAGCCTCCGGTCCCCTGAACCATGCAGGTTCCCACCAGCGTCCCCGTCGCGCCGTCGAGGCGCAGCTCGATGCTGCCGCCGCTGGTCGCCGAGGCCACTCTCGCGTCGAAGGACACCGCGCCGGTGCCAAAATCGACGCCCTTCACCTTGATGTAGTCCCCGTTCTCGATCGACCCGACGTTCATTCCCCCCTCCCCGCATACCTCGGTCTCGACCCCGGATCCCCAGGCGATGGTCTCGGCCTCCGTCATGACATACGGATTCAGGTTGCCGACGCCAGGCGGGCCCTCCTTGGTCATCTTGATCGTCGGGAATGTACCGTCGGCGTTGAACGTGAACCGCTCGACGGCCGTTGAGCGATGATAACCGCCGCCGCCCGGCAAGGCGCCGTTATGATAGAAGAAGTAGGAGCTCCCCTTGAAGTCGATGACGCCCGCGTGATTGGTGAAGCTGCTGCCCTCCGTGGGCATGATGACCCCCCGGTACGTCCACGGGCCGGTGGGCTTGCTGCTCGTCGAGTAGGCGATGTATTCGGAGATAGGGCCACCCGCGTACACCAGGTAGTACAGCCCATCGCGCTTGTAGAGCCACGGGCCTTCTTCGTACTTGGTCTTGTGGCGACCATCGTCATTCCCGGTGCGCTGTCCGAAGCTCTCCGCCGTCATGGGCACGCGCACGACGTCTCCCTGGTAGGAGATCATGTCCTGGTTCAGCTTCACGTAGCACACGCTCGGGTTTCCCCAGTACAGATAAGCCTGGCCGTCGTCGTCGATGAACGGCGTCGGATCGATGTCTCCGCAATCGGCCGTGATCAACGGCTTTCCCAGGGCGTCTTTGAAGGGACCGGTGGGGCTGTCCGACACGGCGACGCCGATGGTCATCCTGTTCAGCGAGCGGCTCGTGACAGGAACGTAATAGTAGAATTTCCCGTTCCTGGGGATGGCCTGGCCTGCCCACGCGTCGCCCTTTGCCCAGCTGAAATCGCTGAATTTCAGCGGTGACCCGTGATCCGTCCAGTTCACCATATCCTTGGAGGAATACACCCTCCATTCGTTCATCGTGAACCAGTCCGTGGCGCTGTCCTCGTCATGCCCGGTATAGAGGTATACCGTGTCATCGTGGACCATGGGCGCAGGATCGGGTGTATAAATGGTCTGTACGACGGGGTTGTCTGCCAGGGAGACCGACGGAAACGCGGTCACGCCGCAGAGCAACAGCGCCGCCCCGAGGAGCTCACGTTGGAGGGAGTTCGTGCTCGTCGACATTCTAGGATCCTTGCTGCTCTCCTGAAGCTCGGTCAGGCATCGTTCATGTCGCGGGTCGCTCGGCTCATGGCGCTCCGGCGCCTCTCGCCGGGGTGGTTCGCCGTGAAGACAGCCCGCCGGGCGAGCTCGCGGACATCGCCTTGTGCGGAAGGTGGGCATCGGCGGCGGACGACGTTCGAGCTCCCGGGCCCGGCGGCTCTCCGACGGAGCGCGCCGAGCGCCGCCGCTCAACCCTCAGCTCAGAGCTGCGTGAAGTAACCCCGGACCTCGCGAGGATCCTAGAGCGACAGACGGGTTGAAACCACGAGAAAGAGCAGGAATTTCACAGGGAGGCGGGGAGGCGGGGAGCGAGAGACGGCGAGAGGGAGAAATTCATTTTCTTCTTCCTCCCCGCCTCCCCGCCTCCCTGTGAAAATTCTCCGGGTTTCAACGTGATCGGCGCGCTAGGTCGACGGCTGGCCGTTGTCCTTCGGCGAGGGGGTGTGCGCCGCCCGGCCGTTGTTCTTCAGCGCGACATCGATCACTGGCGATCCAGGAAGTCCATCAGCCACTGCATGGCCGGCCGCATCCTGCCGTCGTCATACTGGATGCCGGTGTTGTCCCGCCAGGTGGTGCCGACGATGTAGCCCCACAAGGTGATGCCCTGGACCGAGGGGTGGTTCCAGTACATCGTGAACTGCTCCTCCATGATCTGCTTCTGCCTGTTGTCGTTCGCCTCGCCGATGTCGTACTCGGTGATGTAAACAGGCTTGCCCAGCGAGGCGAGCTGGTCAACGAAGCCCTTGACCGTGTTGGTGTTGATCTTGTACGCGTCGTGGGCCTGCGCGCCGATGGCGTCGACCGGGGCGCCCGCTGCGATCACCGCCCGCGCGATCTTCATGAAGTTGTTGTGGTCGTTCTGGTACTCGATGTTGTTGTAGTCGTTGAGGATCAGCTTCGCGTTCGGGCAGAACTCGCGGGCCCACTTGAAGGAGTTGACGATCCAGTCCCAGCCGCTGGCGCCGTCGCCGCCGATGCCGTTCTTGTAAGAGGGCGTGGTGTGGGGCGGCGGCTCGTTGACCACGTCGATGTACTTCGTATTGGGGTAGCGCTCGCAGAACGACTTCATCCAATCCCGCACGGCCGCCTGCTGGTCCGGCCCGGAGAGGCTCCCGACCCAGCTGGGCTGCTGGGAGCCCCACACGAAGACGTGGTGCTTGAAGATGATGTTGTTGTCCTGCGCGTACTTGTAGATCCTGTCGAGCTTGCTCCAGTCCTTGTTCCCGCGGCTCTTCTCGACCTCGCCCCACTTGCCCTCGTTCTCGGGCGTGATCTGGTTCCAGTACTTCGCGAAGCCGTCGCGCACGGCGCCGCGCGTCGTGATGTTGCCGACAAACTTCCCCGTGGGCTCGGAGCCGCCGGCTCCGGCGGACGTGGTGCTCGTGGACGTGCTGCTCGCGGACGTGCTGCTCGTGGCGTCCGACCCGCCGCCGCCCTCGTTCGATCCGCCGCTGCTGGCGCTGGTCGTGCCGGCGCTGGTCGTGCCGGCGCTCGTCGTGCCGGCGCTCGTCGTGCCAGCGCCCGTCGTGCCAGCGCCCGTCGTGCCGGCGCTCGTCGTGCCGGCGCCCGTCGTGGCGCTGCCGGCTCCCCCCGAGCCACCGGTGCCATCGCTGTCGCCCCCATCGCCGCATGCGGCGAGAGTCGCGACCCCGAGCGCGATCCACGTCGTACGGCGCAGCCATCGAGAAGAACGGTTCTTGTTCATGTTGGATTTCCGCAAGTTGAGCGATTGAAGATCGCGATGCTTTGAGCGGCGAGCCGACAGGCGGCGGCTCGACCTCCGAAACGTCTGGATTCTTTGCTTCTTCAGGCGATGATCGTGTCGACGAGCCCGCCTTCGAGGCTCTCGTCGCCGAGGTCGTCGAGCGGCCCTCCCTGGCTGTTGGTGCATCCGACCGCCGCGTCGATCGTGTGGAGCAGCTTGTTGTCGGTGATCTTGACGTCGACGAGCTGGCCGGTCTTCAGGTAGCCCGCGGCGCCGCCGGCGAGGACGTAGGGGACCTTCCGGAACCCATGGTGCTTGTCGGCGCTGTCATCGTGGGCGCCCAGAGAGCCCGCGCACCCCGCGAGCAAGAGCGCCGCAGCGCAGCGCGGCGCGCCCAGCGCCCGCTCCCAGCGTGGCAGGAGGATCATCGAAATAGACGGTGGGGTCATCGTCTCTCTCTCCTGGTGAAGCGCTGGCGACCGAGCGACCCGTTCAGCGTGGCTCTCAACGCGACGACCATCCAACAGAAGCCGTGGTGTTCACTCCGTCATCGAGCGCGGCGTCGATCTTGCCGGTTGCATGGGCCCCGCAGCCGTTCAACACTGGACGATTCAACCACGACCAGAATCCGTGAGCTCGCGCACGAGCGCGATCACGAGGGATCGCACGGTCTCGAGGGGGCCCCGACGGCCAGCAGGGCGCCGCTCCGCCGCCCGCGGCGCGCACCACCGAGCGAACGGTGCCGGTGCCGGCATCCATCGAAGGACGAAGGTCTCGGTCCGCATGACGACCCACCCAAGAGGAAGAAGAAGGATATCGCTCCGGGGCAATGTGAACGATCACAAGATCGATGTCAAACCCAATCGACCCGCCCGCATGGTTCCTCCGGCCCGAGCGAGGACGCTGGCATGGCCGTGGGACCGTGAGGACTGGAACTTTCCGCCAGCGACACGCATGCTGAGAGCGCCGTTGCGTGCGCCGAGCGAGTGTGAAGGCGCGCGACGAGCGCGGAGGCCGTCAGCGGTCGAAGAAGCCGAAGACGTCGGGCAGGACGAGCGGAACCATGCCCGCATGGTCCGCATCGACTTCCTTGTATGTGATCGTGTAGCCGCCAGCCATCATCCAGTCGCGCAGCGCCCGGCTGCCCGTCAGGGAAGGCGTGCCGCGGGTCCCTTCCGTCACGAAGATGGGCATGCCGAGCAGCCGGCCCCATGGGTAGCCCGACTCCTGGACGAAGGGGCCGGACATGGGCGCCAGAGCCGCCCAGTAGTCGGCGTATTTGCCGCCGATGTACCAGGTGCCGCCGCTCCCCATCGAGTGTCCGGTGAGGAACATCGCGCTGCGATCGATCGGGTACTCGTGCAGCACCAGCTCCAGGACGTTGATGACGTCCTTCTCGCTGAGCTCCTGGTCGCGTTCTCGCTCGGGCGTACGCATGGCCAGGAGCTTCTCCGCCTCCCCGGGTTGCCCGAACACGGCCGGCAGCCGCAGGAAGTTGCCGTAGGCGCCTTGATAGCCGAGCGGCGAGACCAGGAGCACGCCATGCTGGTCGGCCAGATTCACCATCTGCCTGTTGTTCTGATCCAGGTACGAGCTCTCGTCGTTCGAGGCGCCGTGCAAGAACATGACGAGGGGCAGCTTCGACGTGCCGTCCCAGCCATTCGGGACGCAGACGCGGTAAGGGACGTCGGCGCCCGCTTCTGGAAAGCGATACGTCCTGCGCTGGTCGCCTTTGGCGCGCCACTGCGGAGAGCTGGGATCGGCGACGGACTCGGCGAGCGCCCGCGCCTCGAGCACCTGGGTGCGCGGATCGAGCGTGGTCCCGAACGAGATGGTCACCGGCTCGAATTCGCCTGAACCGCCCGCCCCACCCGCCCCGTCCGCCCCTGCGGCGCCGCCTTCGCCGCCGCCCGCCGTCGTCCCGCCGCTGGGCGCTTCGCCGCCCGTGCCGGCGCCCGCTTGACCTCCCGCGCTGGCCGAGGCGCCTCCAGGAGAGCCCCCGCCGGGGCCGCTGGAAGCGGCGCCCGGCGCGCCGGCGCCGCCCCCACCTTGGCTGCTGGAGCCGGCGCCGCTGCCGGCATCATCGCTCCCGCAAGCGGCGAGCGACAGCGCGCAGCCGATGCAGGCCAGTGACGAAAGGAATCGACGTGTCGTCATGCTCACTCCAGGGACGAGATCAGCCCGTTCGGGGCGCGCTGCAGAGCGATCGTGGTTCTCCGAGGCCTCCTGGCGCGCGACTCGATGGCTCGTTCACGGCTCGCAGAAAAATGCACTGACACCAACCAGGTTCACGTCACGAGCCAGCAGCTGGCGCCCGCAGCGTCCGGCGGCCCCCAGCGCGGTGCGTTGAGCCGTTCCACTGGACCACCGATTCGCGCATCGCGGCTCGTGGGCCTGCGCAAATACGATGTCAACAGCAGGCCCCCCGAGGGCGCACGGTGAACGATCACATTCAGGGCGTCAAACAAAATTGACCAGCCCCGGCTCTCCTCGATCCCGAGTGTTCTGGCCGGCTTCGAGCCAGTCGCGAGCCCCGGTGAGATGCCCCACCGTCCGATGCCCTGGATCGGGGACATGGCGGCTCACGACCGCCTCACCGCCGTGCTGGTCGACGGCGACCACCGCGTTCGAATCGACCGGCCCCCTCTCGACACGGCGCCCACCGGTTGGTCGGAGATGACCTGGCGGAGGACGTCCGCCGCCGACGCTTCTGTTGCGCTGCGGGGCGACTGTTACGATGCCATTGGCGCCCTCGTTGTATGAGGCGCTCCACTGGCCCGCGGCCCGGTGCCCCGCTTGACGCGCTGCTTCGTTGGAGGCGCCACGCCAGCCCCGTCCTTCCTCGGGCCCGAGGAACTCCGCGGTTTTGTCGACAGGAGTTGACATCGACGATGTGAACGATCACAATGAATACCTTGCCGCGAGCGCGGCGAGTGAAAATCCAGCGAGGCGGCCTGTTTACATCAAAGTCGCACAAGCCCGCTGAATCCCAGCTCAGCCGTCGCACTCGGATCCTTCAATCAACTGGAAACGACCTCACGCTGCGGGCGCGCCTCGTGGAACGCCGCCGGTGAGGGAAAAATCGCGCCTGGGTATTCGAATGACGAACCAACCTACACTCGTTCGAGCCACATTGTTCGCGGCGCTGGCCGGCTCTTTCGCTCTCTCGGCTTGCGGAGGTGGCGTCGATGACGGCGCGACCTCGTCCGGTGACGATCCTCACGCCGGGGCGGGCGGGGCCGCCGTGTCAGGCAGCAGCGCCAGCACCACGACCAGCAGCGCCACGACCAGCGGCGGCGCCACGACCGGCGACAGCAGCGCGTCCGCAGGCGGAGCGGGCGGTGAGGGGGGCACGAGCGGAAGCGGCGGTTCGCCGGGGGCGGGCGGAGCGGGCGGATCGATGGGAGGCAAGGTCCCCCCGGAGCCGAGCACGGGTTGCGGCAAGGCCAATCCGCAGACGGGCAGCGCGCAGAGCCCGCTCACCGTATCGGGTCACCAGTACTACGTGAAGCTGCCGACCAACTACGACGCCAGCAAGCCGTACCCGGTGATGATCATGTTCAACCCGACGGGCAACCCGATCAGCTGGGCAGAGCAGAACGCGGGCTTCGAGGCGACCGGCCCCAAGGAAGCCTGGATCCGCGTCTACCCTCACCCGGCCAACTCCAGCTCGGGCTGGGGGGCGAACGACGTCTCCTTCTTTCAGCCGTTCTACGATCAGATCACGGGCAACCTCTGCATCGACAAGGCTCGCGTGTTCGCGGCGGGCGAGAGCTCGGGCGGCGACTTCTCGAGCATCCTCGGCTGCGAGCACGCGGACAAGCTGCGCGCGATCGGCCCGTGCGCCACCAAGAACGTCCCCAACTATCCGCTCAACGCCGGCACCCGGAAGTGTACCGGGCAGGTCACGGCGGTCGTCATCCACGGAAAGCGCGACTCCGTGGTCGGGACGGACAACGGCCCGAAGACGCGCGACTTCTATACCGCGCTGAACCACTGCGAGGCGAGCACGACGCCGGTCGAGGGGTACACGGACGATCTCTCGAACTGCGTCCTGGCTCAGGGCTGCGACGAGGACTATCCGGTCTACTGGTGCCAGCACGGAGACCCGAACTACAGCAACACCAATCATGGCTGGCCCGCGTTCGCGCCCAAGTTCCTCTGGAGCCTGTTCTCGACCTATTGAGAGACATGATTGGCCCGGCGGCGCCCGGTGCATGACGCCGGCGTCAACCGGCCGAAGGGGGGCGTGGCGAACGACCCGCGATCGCCCGAGCCCCCGGCGAGCAGAAGCTATCGAGGTGGTGTCCTTATGAGTCGATCTGTGTTTGGACGGAACGTTCTCTTCTCCGTAGGCGTGGCGGCGGCGCTGGCCGCATGCGGGTCGGAGGCGGATCCCGTCGACCCCGGCGCTGCCGGCTCCTCTGGCGCATCCACGAGCGGCGGGACCACCTCGGGAGCGACGTCGGGCGGAACGTCCAGCAGCGGCACGGGCACGGCCTCGAGCACGGTCGGGAGCACGAGCAGCTCTGCCGGTACGGGCGGCGGCTCGGCCGGCACCGGTGTCGGCGGCTCGACGGGCGCCGGCGACGGCGGCTCGACGGGCGCCGGCGACGGCGGCTCGACGGGCGCCGGCGACGGCGGCTCGACGGGCGCCGGCGACGGCGGCTCGACGGGCGCCGGCGACGGCGGCTCGACGGGCGCCGGCGACGGCGGAACGATGGACCCTGGCAACGGCGGCTCGGTGGGCTGCGGCAAGGCCGTGACGCGCCCCAACCCTCGCACGCAGCAGACGCTGATGGTCGGCGGGGTGACGCGCTACTACCTGATTCACGTGCCGGAGAACTACGACCCGAGCAAGCCGCTGCCGCTGGTGTTCGGTATCCACGGCCTGAACATGAACAACGTGTGGGCCGCGCACGACAGCAGCGGATTTCAGCTCATCCAGGAGACCAACAACCAGGCGCTGCTCATCTACCCGCAGGGCTTGCCGGCGAACGGGCAATCCACGCCTCCGAGCACCGAATCGCAGTGGGGCACCGCAGACTCCAACTGGGGCGGTCCGCCGCCCAACGCCAATCAGGCGCGCCTGACGGCCGACCTGGCGTTCTTCGATGCCATGTTGGAGCATGCCAAGACGAACTACTGCGTGGATACGAAGCGCGTCTTCGCGGTCGGGTTCAGCCAAGGTGGTTTCATGACGAACACGCTCGGCTGCCAGCGCTCTTCCGTGTTCCGCGGCCTCGCCCCGGTCGCTGGCTGGGGCCCCAACGGATCCCAGCCCACGTGCAGCGACGCCAGCGCCGCGCACGCGCTGATTCAAACGCAAGGCGACACCGACGGGACCGTGACCCCCCAGCTGGGACAGGCGACCCGAGACTTCTGGCGCGGCCGGAACGGCTGCCAGGCGACCACGATGCGGTCGAGCTTCGGCGACTCGTGCGTCGAGTACCAGGGCTGCAAGGAGGGCCAGCCGGTCGTGTACTGCACGCACCCCGGCGGTCACAGCGTACCGTCCGGCGCGGGCGGGCGAGCCTGGCGCTTCTTCCAGTCGCTCAAGTGAGCCGCGCAGGCCGTGAGTGAACGCGGCCTCCCGCAGGCCGTGGACTGAACGTGATCTCTTCGATGCATGGATTCTCGATTCTCAGATGAACAAGACAGTTGCTGAATGATGGTTGCATTGCAACTGCGCTGGAATAGCTGATTCGTCACCCGTGCTTGGTCAGGAGGCAATCATGACCCCACCGTCTTTTTTAATGACCGGCTTGCCACGCGGCAGGCGGGCGCTGCGCGCGGGGCTCTGCGTCACAGCGCTGCTGCTCGCTGGATGCACGGGCGCCTTGGGCGATCCGTCGGAGGAAAGCGACGGCCCGGCGCCGGACGTGAACGGCCCAGTCACCGGCGGGGTGGCGCGCGGCATCGACATGCCGGGTGGGCCGCAGTACCACCGGTTCGTGCGGCTCACGAACTCGCAGTGGGCGCGCAGCGTTCAGGTGGTCCTGAACCTCGCCGATCCTCCGTCGCTGTCCGACGGGTTCGAGAAGCCCGTCGCCGGCACGACGGACTTCACGAACAACGAGCACCTGCTGAGCGTGAACCAGCGCTCGTGGAGCGACTACCAATCGGCGGCGGAGGCGCTCGCCGAGGAGGTGACGGCTTCGGCGGAGGCGCTCGCCGATGTTTACCCGGGCACGGACGAGGCCGGCTTCATCGAGACCGTGGGGCGCCGCGCGTATCGCCGTCCGCTGACGGACGATGAGATCGCCGGGTACACGGATCTCTTCGAGACCGGAACGGCGATGTCCGGCGCGAAGAGCGCGTTCGCCAAGGGCGCGCAGCTCGTGATCCGGACGATGCTCCAGTCGCCGCACTTCCTCTACCGCACGGAGCTCGGCGAGGCTCGCAAGCCGCTCGACGGCTACGAGATCGCGGCGAAGCTCTCGCTCTGGCTGCGCGACGCCGCGCCGAGCGACGAGCTGCTCGACAAGGCGCCCACGCTCACGACGCCGGAGGCGATCGCCGCGGTCGCGGAGACCATGCTGGAGGAGCCCACCGCGGCCGAGGGCATGCGGCACTTCCATCGCGAGCTGCTCCACTTCGATCGCTACACCACGATCAGCAAGCTCGGCGTGCCGACCTACAACGAATCGTTGAACGCGGAGTACGAGGAGAGCGCGTACCTGTTCTTCGACAAGATCTTCACCGAGGGTCTCGGCGTCAAGGAGATCCTCACGTCCACCAAGGGCTTCGTGGGGCCGGGGATGGCGAGCCTCTACGGCCTTTCGTCGAGCGGGAGCCGCGTCGTGGAGCGAGACCTCGGTCCCGATCGCGTCGGCTTCTTCTCGCAGCTCCCTTACCTGACGCTGAACGCTCTGAACGAGGAGTCGGACTCGATCCACCGCGGCGTCAGCATCAACCTCGACGTGCTGTGCACGCCGCTCGGCGCGCCGGCCCCCAACATTCCGCCGGTCCCGCCTCTCGAGCCCGGGCAGACGAACCGTCAACGCATCACGCGGCTCACCTCCGCCTGCGGCGGCGCGTGCCACAACCAGCTCATCAACCCCGTCGGCTTCGCCTTCGAGCACTTCGACGGCATGGGGCAATATCGGGACGAGGAGAACGGAGGCTTGCCGGTCGACAGCAGCGGTGTCTACACGTTCTCCGAAGGGGACAAGTCGTTCGCCGACGCCGGCGAGCTGATGCACTACATGGCGGAGGGCGAGCAGGCTCACCTCTGCTACGCGAAGAAGCTCGCGAGCTTCGCGCTCCAGCGCGACGTCGTCCCGTCGGACTTGCCGCTCGTCGAGACGCTCGCCGAGGTGAGCCGCGGCGCCAGCGGCTCGGTGAAAGCGATGATGCTCGAGCTCGTGAAGAAGGAAGCATTCCGGACTCGCATGGGAGGTACGCTGTGAACCCCAAGATCGCAATGAACCTCGCTCCTCCGAGCGCAGCGCACCGGCGCGGCATGAATCGGCGCGCGTTCCTGCGCGCGGGCGGCGTCGCCATCGCCCTTCCGTTCCTCGAGGGTCTGCCGTTGCGCTCCGCCTGGGCCGCGGACAGCGCGCCCGTGTTCAGCCTCTACATCGTGGCGGCGTGCGGCGTGGTGGGTAAGAAGTTCTTCCCGGACCAGACTGGCCAGCTCACGACCGACGGGCTCGCCGCCATGACGGACAAGGCGACGCACGTGCTCGCGCCTCACGCCTCGAACCTGCTGTTCATCCGCGGTATCAACTTCCCGATGAACGGGCCCACCAACTGCGGCCACGCGCAGGGCCTGTGTCAGTCGCTCACCGCGCGCCCGGCGCAGGGCGGCGGCAAGACCGCATCCTCGGGCGGCGTGTCCGCGGACGTCGTCGTCGCCAAGCTGGTGAACGAGGGCGGAGCCGAGCCGCTCACGCTCTACGCCGGCAACCTCAGGAACGGGTACATCGCCGAGCGCATCTCGTTCAAGGGCGGCGGCTCCGGACAGGTGCGTTCTGCGGACGACAACCCGTACACGCTCTACTCCAAGCTCGTCGGCCTGACGAGCAGCGGCGGTGGCAGCAGCGGCGGCAGCGGCGGGCAGGTCGCCGAGGAGCTCATCCGCAGCCGCAAGAGCGCGAACGACTTCGTGCGCGAGGAGCTGAACAGCCTGATGCGCATGTCGGCGCTGAGCTCGGCCGACAAGCACCGCCTCCAGCAGCATTTCGACGCCATCCGCGACGCCGAGGTCACGATGGGCGAGATGGCCGCCGGGGCCTGCAGCCAGGCGGGCCTCTCGACGTCGGAGCTCGACGCGCTCAAGAGCGGCTTCGCGTTCAAGACGAACGGCATGATAGAAGACGTCGCGAAGCTCCATCTCGAGCTCGTGGCGCTGGCGTTCGCCTGCAACTTCAACCGCGTGGCGACGCTGCAGCACGGCGACGGCACGGATCAGACGAAGTATGCGGTGCCGTCGAACGAGAAGCTCGGGTGGCCCTTCCACCACATCAGCCATCGTGTGCAATCGGACGCCTCTTCGGGCAGCAACCCGACGGCCGAGCAAGCGCACGCCGAGATCGACGTGCTCCGCATGCAGACGCTGCTCCACGGCCTCGATCAGTTCAAGGCGCGCGGCCTGTTCGACAAGTCCATCATCCTGTGGACGAACCACGTGTCGGACGGCCCGTCGCACAGCTTCCAGAACGTTCCGACGATCATCGCCGGGGACGGCGGCGGCTACCTGAAGCAGGGTGCTTACATCGACGCCGGAGGCGTCACGAACAACCGGCTCTTCAACGGCCTCATCGCCGCCGCCGTTCGGGACAAGACCCAGTGGACGGAGAACTTCGGCGAGGGCAAGGGCTCCGGGCCCATCGACGGCATGCTCGCCTGAGCGGCATCGCCGGCGGCGTGCCTTCCCTGGAGTTGGCCCCCGAAGTGAGAACGATCGCGGAGGCCCTGGCCCGACGCGCGAAGGCGCGACCGCAGGGTCCTTGATCTGGTCGTTCCCCGCGTCCTCGATGGCCGAGCGAACGACGGGGGTGGCGACGTCGATCCCGATGGCGACGCCCCCGGTGCTCCTGACGACCCCAGTCCCGAGCCAGGCCGGAGCGCGCGCCGGTCCATTTTCTTTGACACCCATCATGTGAACGCTCCCGAGTCCCCCTCGGGGTCTCCTTTTGCTTTCCCCCTGAGCAGGCCGCCACGCGCGCCGGCCCTTCGTCCCTTGGATCGGACTCGCTCTCTGCGCCGATTCCATTCGCCTGATCGTCGCGGACGTGAGCGGCGACGAGGTCGCGAGGGCTTCGCTCGCGCTGCAGCGCGCCTGGGCGAGGTCTCGTGTCTCGTCGGAGGCTCTCGGTCGATCACCTCGCCGGCGCAGCGGAGCTCGCATCCCCGCGGCGCTCCGCTTCGATGTGCGTGGTACGGAGGAATGTGATGAGTGTGGTTCAAGAGAAGGGTTTGCTGTGTGGGGCGCGCGAGCGGAACGACGCGGAGCCCCGGAGACCGCGCCGCCCGACGTGAGCCATGCTGGCGGGGGCTGCCGCGCTGGTGGCGATGTTCAGCGCGTGCTCCGATGAGCCGGAAGGAGCGATGTCGACCAGCGCCGGGACCGGCACGGGCGCTGCGTCGAGCACGATGAGCGGGGGAGCGACGAGCGGCGGCGTGACCAGCGGGGCCGGTGGAGAGGATGCCGGCACGAGCGGCTCGACAGGCTCGGGCAGCGGCGGCGACGGCGGCGGCGCCTCCAGCACCAGTGGCCAGGGCGGCGGCGGCGCGGGTGGCCACGGCGATGGCGGCGCGGGCGGCGCGGGCGGCCACGGCGATGGCGGCGCGGGCGGGTTCACGCCGTGCCCGACGAACGGGGAGCCTTGCAAGATCCTGCCGCTCGGCGACGCCATCACGGACGGGGTCGGGGTGCAGGGCGGCGGCGGTTACCGGATCGAGCTGTATCACCTTCGCCGATCCCACGGTGGTCACCTACAACAACGCGCCGGTGGACACCGTGGGAACCCGGGCAGCCGCAGGGAAGCACGTGGTGCTGGTGGACATGCACACCGGGTTTCCGACAGCGGAGCTCCCGGACAGGATACACCCGAACGAGGCCGGCTACGTGCGCATGGCGAACGTCTGGTACGGGGCGATCGGCGACCTCTTGCGGTGAGGCGCCGTCGCGGTCGCGCCTCCCCCGCACGACCATCCTGCTCGCGCCGCGTCGCGTGACGGCGCCGGCCTGTAGCGCGAGGAGCGCCGGCCGGCGTCGTTGCATTCGCGAAGGCTACGTCAGGTTCGTGAGCGGCCCGGTGCAGAATTTCGGGTCGCCGAACGTGTTCCGGTTGTCGCCGAAGAGGTTCAAGATCGAGACGAGCAGGTTGTTGTGCGGGAGGTTGGGGTACCGGACCCAGCGTCCAGTGCGCAGGCCTCCGCCGCCGCCGGCCAGCAAGAACGGCATGTTCGTCTTGTTGTGGCTCGGCGGATCCTGGAGCTCGGACCCGAAGAAGACGACGCTCTCGTCGAGCAGCGAGTGTCCACCCATGTCGACCTTCGCCATCTCCTGCAGCAGATAGAGGTGCTGCTTCGAATACCAGTTGCAAATGAGCTCGCACTCGTTTGCCCTGAAGCCGCCGTCGTGCTGGTAGAAATGGTGGTGCTCGCTCAGGTTGAGCCAGGGGAAGGTGTGCTTCGCCTCGGTGTCGCTCCACTGCAGCGTGCCGACCGCGGTGATGTCGCAGGCGAGCGACATCACCAGCATGTCCATCATCAGCTTGCCGACCTTCGGGATCGCCGCGTCGGTCGAGGTGTCCTTGACCTTGCCGTCGTTGTCCGCGCTGAGCCCCGTGCGCGGGTTGTAGTCGGACGTGTCGACCTTCGCCGGCGCCTTGCACGCGCTCGTCTCGACCGCCGGCGCGCTGTCGAGGCTCTTCTCGATCTCGCGGATCTTCGTCAGGTGCTGGTCGATCTTCTGCGCGTCGGCGGCGCCGAGCCGCGCGGACAGGGCGGAGTACCGCCCGTCGAGGAAGTCGAGGATCGATTTCTTTCGCGCGAGTCGACGGGCGGCGTCGTTGCCGGCGCTGGGGTCCAGCGTGCCGAAGAGGTCGGTGAAGATCTCCGTCGGATCGAGGCGCGGCGAGATCGGCCTGAACGGCGCGGCGCTCTCGAAATTCGCGGCGTTCATCGGTGACAGCAGGCCGTGGGACTTGCCCGTCGCCCAGCGCACCGCGATCTCGATGCTCGCCTTCGCCTTCTGACCGGCGGAGATCCGGGAGGCGATCACCTGATCGACGGACGGTCCGCCCCCGTAGCCGCCGTTCGGGGCTTGAGTCGTGCCCGAGAGCCAGGCGATGATCCCGGCCTGGTGCTGCTCACCGACCGCGCTCTTCATGTCGAGGCCGTCGACGACGATCAGCTTGTCCTGCACCGGCGCGAGCGGCGACAGGATGGGCCCCAGGGTGAAGTTCGTCTCGTTGCCGGTCGGCCGCCAGCGGTTGAGCACGGTCCCGCCCGGCGTGTAGACGCCGAGGAAACGCTTGGCGGGGGCGGATTGCGCGCTCGCCGTGCGTTCGGTGCCCATGATCTCCAGCCAGGGGAGCGCGATGGCGATGGCGCCAGCGCCGCGCAGCACGGCACGTCGGCTCAAACGAAAGTTCGACATAACCATCACTCCTCCTGAGCAGCCATGTAGTGGAAAGCATCCGTCTGCGTGAGCTCGATCAGGAGCTGCTTCACATTGTATCCGGACGCCTTGAAGGCGTCCGTGACAGCCTTCTTGGTGCACGCGTCCCCGGCGCGAAGCGTGAGACCATAGCCGTACTCGGCCCAGCGCCTCGCGAAGCAGCTCTGGACCGCCTCGGTCTGGGCGAGCCCCTGCACCAGCTCGATCGGCCCGCTCACCTTGATGTCCGTGCCCGGGACCCCGCCGCTCGCGTCGATCGGGACGTCGTTCTCCGTCGTGCGGAACAGCCCGACCGCGTCGTAGTTCTCGAGCGCGAACCCGACCGGATCCATGAACTGGTGGCAGCCCGCGCAGACCGGATCCTTGCTGTGCTGGCTGAAGCGCTCCCGCGCCGTCTTGCCGGTGTACGGATCCGGCGGCTTCACCCTCTCCAGGATGTCGCCGGTGGGCAGCGGGATCTTCTGGCACATCAGCTTGTCGAGCACGAACGCGCCCCGGACCACGGGGTTCGTGTTGTTCGAGTGCGTCGTCCCGGCCATCATACCGGCCTGGGTGAGGAGCCCGAGGCGCTGGGTCGTGTCGAGCTGCACCCGCTGGAACTCGTCGCCCGTCACGCCGGAGACGCCGTAGAACGCCGCGAGAGGTCCATTCATGAACGTGTACGGGGCCGTCAAGATGGACGCCCAGGTGCCGTTCTCCTCGTAGATCTCGTGCTCGATCAACCGCTGCGTCTCCTCGTGCATGAGCGCGCCGATCGTCCGCGAGAAGGTCGGGAACGACGCCGGGTTTCGCTCGAGATCCGCGAGGCTGCTGATGGGGAGCAGGTTGTCGAAGAAGTACCGGACGGTGGCCCGGGACCGGGGATCCTCGAGCATGCGCTCGGCATGAACGCGCACGCCTTCCTTGGTCGCGAGCTCACCTGCTTGCGCCGCCGTGCGCAGCTTCTCGTCAGGCATCGTGCCCCAGAGCAGGTACGATAGGCGCGTCGCCATCTCGTCGCCCGTGGGCCGGCGGAGCTCGGGGCGCTCCGGGTCGGGTGCGCCGAACTCGATGCGGTAGAGAAAATCCGGCGATTGGAGCAGCCCCTCGATCACCGTCGCGATGCCGGCGTCGAACGTCGCATCCGTCCGGCCGGCGCTGTACAGCGCGAGGAGCTCGTCCGCCTCACCGGCGGCGAGCGGCCTTCGGTAAGCGAGCGGCGCGATTCGCTCGATGATCGTGCGCGCGCACGCCTCCTCGCTCTCCCTCGTCACGCTGCTCGCGCAAGGGTCGAGCTTGGCGAGCGCCTCCGGGGTGGCGGTCGCGCGCCGAGCGACGCCCTCCGCGACGGTGCCCAGCTGCTCGGCGAGCAGGCTCGAGACCGACAGCGTGTCCGCGTCGTTGCCGAAGCCGTTCCCGACATCCTCGCTCGGCAGTGAAATGGCTGGCTCTGTCGTGTCGCCCAGGAGGTCGCGGACGGTCTTGTTGTACTCGAAGCGCGTCAGCCGCCGCAGCGGCGCTCGCCCGGGGTACACCGCGCCGTCCTCGCAAGCGGCCGGGTCCGTCGGGCCCGTGCCCGTCGACGTGCCCGTCGAGGTGGGCGGCGGGTCTGTGGGTGTGGAATCCTCGGAGCGAAACCCGCCCAGGTCTCCCGTGCAGCCGCTGGCCACGATCAACGCGATCGAGACAGCTGACCGAGAGCCCAGGAGAGGACGCGCCTTCTCATGATCTGAGGGCCTAACCATGTGGTTCTCTCTCCTCGCCCGCTGTGGGCACGCTAAAGTGGAGCGCAGGCGGGATCTGGTGTTTCACCCTCGCCCGTGTCGTGACAGCTCGTGGCCGGTTCGGCCTGAATATATTCGACTACCTGCCGAGAAAATCCATCAACCACTCCATGACCGGGCGTGGCTGGCCATTTTTGATGAGGCCCGATTCCCTCACCCAACCCGCCTCTGTCCCTCGTCATCAAAGCCATGTGGTCTCCTGTCGGGATGGTAAGGAAACGACTCACAATGCAGGCACCATCGACGACGATGACGAGATCTCTGTGGCCTGCGATGACACGACCATCCAGGTAGCTACGCGCGCGGACCACACCCTGCGCACCGGCTCTACCGATGAGCAGCATTCATGATTTTTCACGACAATCGTGGAACAACCGAGGTCTGTCGCGGTCTCCGGTGGCTCACTCCTGGCGAAGCGCCGATCACCATCGTTCGACAATCGTCTGCGCGACGACCGGACGTGACCGGCACCAGGCTCGACCCGATGCCCGACCACGAGGCTCGCAATGCGCATAGCGACCCACCCGGAGCAAAGCGAAAGGATACCTCCGCAATGTGAACGCTCACATCTCGGATGTCAACGCCTATCGACCGCCCCGCGCGCGTCCGCCGGCCGGAGGGACGACGCGGCTGGCGGAGCGCCTCCGGAGCGCCGCGTCAAGAGGAGCGGACGCCGTAGCGCGGTCGTGCAGCTGAACGAGATTATGGTGTTGAGCACATACTCAGGTTCCGGGCTCCCCCGCGGAGGCCGACACCGCAGCAGCGCGCTCAGCCGCGCGAGGGCCGCCCCTGTTCCAGGAGCTCGCCCGATTCCCCCTCGCCCGCCGGCCCCGCCGCGCGCATCGACTGCAAAGCAGCGATGATCTCCTCCGTGACGCACGGCCCGCCCGAGGCGTAAAACGGCGCCAGCGGCCTCAGCGGCGGCGGCAGCACCTCGGCGACCCGCGCGCCGATGGCGTCGCGCGACGCCGCGTGCCCCTCCTCCCCGGCCGCGGCCCGGAGCGCCTGCGCGAAATCGGCCGCCGTGGGCCAGCGCGCGTCGCGATCGCGCTCGATCGCCCGCGCGACGGCGGCCGTGACGGCCTGGCTCACGCCCTCGCGCTCGCTCGAGAGCGGCGGCACCTCGCGCTCCAGGACGGCGTGGAGGGTCGAGACCATGCTGCTGCCGGCGAACAGCCGCCTGCCCGCCAGCACCTCCCACGCCACGACCCCGAGCGAGAACACGTCCGAGCGCCGATCCAGCGGCCTCGCGTTCGCCTGCTCCGGCGAGAAATAGCTCAGCTTCCCCTTCACCATCCCGGTCTTCGTCCGCGTCGTGCGGCGCAGGGCATACGCGAGCCCGAGATCGCAGATGGACGCCCGACCGTCGACGCCGACAAGGATGTTGGACGGCGAGATGTCCCGGTGGATCACCTGGAGCAGCTCCCCCGAGCTGTCGCGCGCCTCATGCGCCGCGTGCAGCCCCTCGGCGGCCTGCGCGATGAGCTCGATCGCGTCGCCGACCCCGAGCGCCTCGGGAGCCCGGGTGAGGTGCTTGAGGGTGACCCCCACGACGAGCTCCATGACGATGTACGGCGCGCCCTCGTCGAGGCCGTAATCGAGGACGGGAACGAAATGGGGGCTCGCGACGCGCGACGCGATGCCCGCCTCGTCGAAGAGCATGCACGCATAGCTCGACTCGCACCGCAGATCGGCCCGGATCCGCTTCACCGCCACGAGCGACCCGCGCTCCGGACCCGCGCCGCCCATGTCCCCTCCGCCTGCCGCGCAGGCGCGACGCGCGATGAAGACCTCGGCCGAGCCGCCCCTGGCCAGCTGCAACAGCAGCTCGTAAGGACCGACGGCGCCCAGGTCAGAAGAATCCATGCTCACTGCTCCGGGCGGCGGGGTATCACGTCAATGGTTGTTCATCAACCTTGGCCCCCTCGCGCTTCGTTCCGTTCACGCGCTGATTCGGGCTCCGGGGGGCGCCCCCGGTCCTCCCGCCCCTCCGCCGCCGCGATCCTGCGCAGGGCCGCGGGCGACGAGGCCCTCGCCGTCCGTGGGGGCGTCGCCGCCGCGCTCGGCGTGCTCGGCCAGCACCCGCTCGTCGGTCTCGCCCACCGAGCGCAGCCAGCGCGCCGCGGCCCGGTGGCCGGCGGTGCGATCGCCGTCCGTGAGCATCCCGTAGGCGGCGTCGCGCACCACGGCGTGACGGAACGTGAGCTCGTCGTGCCCGGGGTAGCGCGACACGCCGCGCCGGGCGACGAGCTCCTCCGAGAGCAGGCTCTTGAGCCAGCGGTCGAGCGACTCGGCCGAGGTGCCGGCGCCGAGCAGCTGCCGCACGCCCTCGGGCCAGAAGCTGCCGCCGAACAGGCTCGCCGCCCGCAGCGTGCGCCGCGCCTCGGCCGGCAGCGCCTCGATGCGCGCGTGCATCAGGGCCACGACCGTGGGCGGCATGTCGCTCCGGCCCTCCGCGCGCGCGCGCATGAGCTCCTCGAGGAAGAAGGGGTGGCCGTCCGCGTGCTCGACGAGCCGCGCCACCTCGGGCAGCGCGAGCTCCTCGCCGAACACGCTGCGGACGAGCCGCTCGGCCGCGCGCTGGCTGAGCGCGCCGAGCTTGACGTGCTGCACGCCGCGCGAGCCCCAGAGGCCGGGGAACGTCTCCATCACGCTGTGGCGCGCGAAGCCGAGCACGAGGAGCGGGCGATCCGAGAGCGCCTGGAGCGCCTCGTCGAGCACCGAGACCGAGGCGTGATCGCTCCAGTGCATGTCCTCGAGCACCACCACGACCGGCCCCTCGCCGCAGCGCGCCGCGAGCCACTCGAGCACGGCGCGGCGGGCCTGCTCGCTCACGGCGACCGCGTCCCCGCGGGCGGCGCGCAGCTCGGCGTCGGGGTCGTCGAACGGCGTGCCCGCGATCTCGCCGAGGTACCAGGCGACGCGCGGGGCGTCGTCGGCCGGCGCGGGCAGGGCCCGCGCGACGTGCTCGCGGATCTTGGCGCGGCGCGCCTCGAGCGCCTCGCCGGGCAGGCAGCCGGCGGCCGCGAGGACGATCTCGCCCAGCATGCCGAACGGCGCGCCCGCGCCGAGGGGATCGCCCCGCGCCACGTAGACCGACGCGCGCGCGTCGCGCTCGCGCACGGCGCGGACGAGCTCGCAGCGGAGGCGCGTCTTGCCGATGCCGGCCTCGCCGAGGACCAGCGCGGCGCGCGCCACGGGCTCGTCGGCGCTCTGCTCGAAGAGGCCGCGCAGCGTCGCGAGCTCGCGGTCGCGCCCGACGAACGAGGTGACGCGGCCGAAGAGCGTGCGCTCGGGCTCGGTGCCGTCGCGCTCGCCCATCAGCAGGAACGAGGGGCCGTCGCCGGTCACCTCGAAGCGCGGCGCCGCGAGCCCCGCGGTGACCTCGTCGATGCGCACGTCGCCCTCGGCCTCGCGCAGGCGGGCGACCGCGCGGTCGATCACGTCGCCCGCGGGCAGGCGCTCGCCGACCTGCGCGCGGCCCGTGGCGAGCGCGACAGGGCGCCCGGGCAGGCGCGCCTTCAGCGCGAGCGCGCACTGCGCGGCGCGCGCCGCGAGGTCGAAGGCGGCCATCGTGCCGGCGCCGCCGCGGCCGGAGAACACCTCGTCGGTCTGCGAGGAGAGGAGCACCATGCGCGTGCCGCCCGGGAGCCGCACGCGCTCGCCGCCGAACGCCTCGGCGAGGTCCGCGACGATCCGCTCGGCGCCGCGATCGCTCGCCGGCTCCGGGTCGGCGGCGCCCAGATCGACGAGGACGACGCTGACGAGCCGCCGCTCGTCGTCCGTGACCGACGCCGGCGCGCCGTCCGCGCCCGCGCTGGACGCGCGCGCGAGCAGGGCGCGGGCCTCCGCGAGCGCGGCCGCCGCGGCGCGGCCGTCCGCGGGGCGCGCCGCCGGGTCCTTCGCCAGGAGGCGCGCGACGAGCTCGTCGAGGAAGGGCGGCACGTCCGGGCGCCGCTCGACGAGGCGCGGCGCCTCCTCGAGGAGGATGCGGCACACCTCGGCGAGCGGGTCGTCGGCCGCGAAGGGGCGCTGCCCGGCGAGGCACTCGAAGAGCAGGACGCCGAGGCCGAAGACGTCGGCGCGCGCGTCGACCTCGACGTCGCCGCGCGCCTGCTCGGGCGCGACGTAGCCGAGCGAGCCGACGAGCGAGCTGGCCTCCGTGACGAGCGAGGTCGACGCCGCCGCCCGGGCGACGCCGAAGTCGAGCAGGACCACGCCGTCGACCCTGCCGTCGCGCAGGAGCACGTTGCTCGGCTTGAGATCGCGGTGCGTGATCCCGATCGCGTGGACGGCGGCGAGCGCCTCCGCGATCTGGTGCGCGACGAGCAGCGCGTCGGCCACGGGGAGCGCCCCCTCCTGGAGGCGCGCGTCGAGCGTGGCGCCCTCGAGCCACTCCATCGCGAGCCACAGGGCGCCGTCGTCGCCCGTGCCGTGCGCGATGTGCTGCACGATGAGCGGGTGCTGCACGGCCTCGAGCATGCGCGCCTCGCGCCGGAAGCGGGCGGCGAGCTCCGGGGGCGCGACCTTGAGCGCGACGGGGCGCCCGGTCAGCTGGTCGATCGCCCGGTAGACCGTGCCCATCCCGCCGGCGCCGGCAAGGCGGCGCACCTCGAACCGGCCTGCGACCAGCGTGCCCTCGCGCATGGTGCCAGCTTATCCGAGACCTCCCGTCAGGTGCGCGGCGCGAGCGCTCGGTGGTGACGGTCCAGGGTGTTTGTTGTACGCTGTGCGCGCCGACACGCGCCGACACGCGCCAACACGCGCCAACACGCGCCAACACCCAGAGGGCCGCGCCGCCCGCACAGGACGCCCCCTCAGGACCGTCGGCTCGCCCGAGCGAAGAGGGACCCCCGATGAACCCCGGACAGCAGGTGACGAGCACGCTCAGGCTGGCGCGCGAGCTCGGGAAGGGGGCGATGGGGAGCGTGTGGGTGGCCGATCACCTCGCGCTCGGGACGCAGGTGGCGGTGAAGTTCATGGCGCCGGCCTACGCGGACCAGAGCGGCTTCGTGGAGCGCTTCCGGCGGGAGGCGATGGCGGCCGCGCAGATCAAGAGCCCGCACGTCGCGCAGGTCTTCGACCACGGCGTCACGCCGGACGGGGTGCCGTTCATCGTGATGGAGCTGCTCGAGGGCGAGGACCTCAAGAGCCGCATGCAGCGGCTGGGCGCACTGCCGCCCGTCGAGGTCGCGGCGATCGTATCGCAGACGGCCAAGGCGCTCGGCCGGGCGCACCAGGTCGGGATCGTCCACCGCGACATCAAGCCGGACAACATCTTCCTGCTCGACGTCGAGGGCGAGCTGTTCGTGAAGGTGCTCGATTTCGGGGTGGCCAAGCGGGTCCAGGGCGAGCTCGGCATGACGTCGACCGGGAGCGTGCTGGGCACGCCGCTCTACATGAGCCCCGAGCAGCTGCTCAGCGCGAAGCACGTCGACTTCCGCGCGGATCTCTGGGGGCTCGCGGTGGTCGCCTACCACGCGCTCACCGAGCAGGTCCCGTTCCGGGGCGAGACGCTGGGCGCGCTGTCGGTGGTGCTGCACACCGGGATCTTCACGCCGCCGAGCGAGGTGAAGCCGGAGCTCTCTCCGGCGATCGACGCCTGGATGAAGAAGGCGCTGGCGCACGATCCCGCGGCGCGCTTCGCGTCGGCGCGGCAGATGGCGGAGGCGCTGGAGCGCGCGGTCCTCGGGATCGCGCGCACGGCGTTCACGACCGAGCCCTCGTCCGCGGGGGAGCGAGCCCTCCACGGGAGCGCGTCGCAGCCGGTGCTGTTCGGGGAGCCGACGCCGCTGCCGCCGGCGCCGGGCGCGCGGCTCTCGACGACCGGCACGCCGCCGTCGTCGGCGCCGGGCGCGCGGCTCTCGACGGACGGCGCGCCGGGGCGGACGCTCGCCGGCATGGCGACCTCGGGGACGGACGGGGCCCGGCGGTGGGCGCCGGCCATCCTGGCGGCCGCGCTCGCGTTCGGAGCGCTCGTGGCGGCGGTCGTCTTCCTGGCAACGAAGCCATCGCCCACGGCCGAGGTGACCCCCTCGTCGGAGGCGCCGGCCCGGCAGGCCGCGCCCGTCCCGGCGGAGCCGGTGGTGCCGGCGCCATCGAGCGCCGCCGCGCCGGCGTCGGCAGAGCCGGCGAGCGCGACGCCCGCAGCCGATACCGCGCAGCCGGCGGCCACGGCGGCGACCGCGCAGCCGGCGGCGACCGCGCAGCCGGCGGCGACGGTGAGCCCGCGCGCGGCAGGGAGGCCGGGCGCGGCGGCGGCGCCGCGCGGCACCTCGGAGGGGCGCGGCCGCGCCACGCCGCGGGAGGCGTCGACCGGCCGCTCGACCGGGACGAAGCCGCCCGCGCCGGTCGAGGACACCATCGGCTTCTGACGCGGCCTCCGGCCTCGTCGCGCTCCAGCCGCCTCGGTCGCCCATGGCCACGGCCTCGGGCGACCTGGTCAGACGGAGCCCGTTGAAACGGGGTGCTCGCGCCGCTCGACGGCAAAATATGGAATCAACCGCGCTGGCACGGGCGATGTCGACATCGGAAGGTGAGGCCCACGGGGCGCACTGCGACATCCCGCCTCGCTCCTCCAGCGGAAGGGGCACAGAAATCGGCGCGAACGCATCGAGGCGTGAGAATTTCGGATTGGCACAGAGCGTGCGGTATCCGTCGCCGGGGCCCAGAGCGAGGGCGCGCTCAACGCGAAGGAGGTCTCTTCCATGGAGAAGCTCGTAATTGGCCTGGTGCAGACGCACGACGAGGCGGAAGCCGCGGCGGAACGCATCATCGACTGCGGCTACACACGACAGGAGGTCAGCCTGCTGATGACCGAGGCGACGCGCGACAGGTGCTTTCCGAGCCCGGACGTACCGCCGCCGTCGAACACGTTCGGCGCTGCGGTCGCGATGAGCGTCGTGGTCCCCGACCTCGGGTTCGTGGTCGCCGGGCCGCTGGCCGCGGTCGTGGCCAGCGCGGTCGGCGCCGGGATCACGGGCGGCCTGCGCGAGATCCTCCTCACCGCGGGCGTCCCGAGGCGCTGGGCGGAACGCTACGAGGCCGGCGTCCGGCAGGGCGGGATCCTCGTGAGCGTGTTCGCCCGCAGCGAGCGCGACGTCGGCCTGCTCCATCTGGTCCTGGACGACCCGCACATGACGTCGTTCCACACGGAAGCCCACCGGCACCACGCGTACGACACGTCGTTTTGAGCCGAGGCGCGCGCGTCGCGTGGCAAAGCGCCTCGCCCCGACAGGCGGATCCCACGCCGGGGCGCGGGCTCAACCCCCGAGCGACCTGAGCCGCGCGCGCAGCATCAGCGCCCCGATGAGGTCTTCCTCCGCGTCGCTCCGGCGCGACCATCCCAGCGAGAGGTAGCGCAGGAGCTCGCCGAACGTCGGCCCGGCCGGCGCCGCGCTCGTGCCGCCGCGGACGACCCAGAGCTGCTCGCCGTCGGCCCCGAGCGCGACGATGGCGCGATCGGGTCGAGCCGCCGCGCCGCCGCCGAGCGCGGAGCCCGAGAGCCGCGCGATCGGGTAGAGCTGCCGCGCCGCCGCCGCCTCCCAGCCCGGCTCGCGGTCGTGGCCGAGGAGCTCGCCCTCGCGCAGGAAGCGCAGCGTGCCCTCGACGGCGCCGATCGCGAGCTCGCGGTAGAGGTCCTCCGGATCCGCCGGATCGGCCCAGTCGTACGCGCGCGCGAACGCCGCGTACGTCGCCGGCGGGGCGACGCCGCGGACGGGCGGCGACGACGCGGGCGCGCCGCGGCCATTGTCGCGCCGGAGCACCCGGTTGAGCCGCGCCACCTCGTCGGCGATCGACCCCGGCCCCGGCTCGACGAGGCGCACGGCGACGCGGCGCTCGGGCGCGAAGAGGGCACCCATGAGCGCGCCCAGCACCGGGGCGCCCAGCTCGGCGGCGAGGAACGTCGAGCCGCGGTGCGGCCGGATCGCTCGATCCGTGGCGTCGCGGTCCTCCTGCGCGGTCGCGCCCTCCGGCAGATCGACGTCGAGCTCGACGAGTTCGCTGCGGTCGGGCGCCTCCACGCCGGCCTCGACGCCCTCCTCCCCTTCCCTCACGAAATGGCGGACGAACCCGCTCGCCTCGAAGCGCCAGCCGTCGTCGTGGACGACGTCCTCCGAGAACACGAGCGCGAAGACCGTCGCGCCCGGGTGGCCGAGCTCGGCGGCAGCGTCGAGCACGGCGACGGGCGGAGAGAGCTCGTCCTCGAAGAGCTCGGAGAGGTGGTCGAGCTCGTCGCCGCCGCCGGCCGGCTCGCCGCTCGCGTAGAACGCCGCCGAGTACCCGGGCACGCCGGGGAGCGGCGCGATGAACAGGCGCGGCGAGGCGACGTCCCAGCCACCGAGCGCCACGGCAAAGCCCTGGGACAGCGCGCGGTCCGGGATCTCGGCGGGTCGAAAGATCAATGCGGCGAACGTGGTGGCCATGGGGCGCTCATCGTAACCCGATCGCCGGCCCGCGGCCGGCGTCCGACGCGCGCAGCGCGCCTTCATAACCGCTTACTCAAGTTCTCCTCGGTCCGGCGCGCGGGCGTCGCCACGGCGGGAAATCGCGAAGGAACCTGCGGAGAGCCCGGCTCGCCGCGCCCCCGCCTGCCGGCGAGCCGCCGCGCTCCGCTGGGGGCCTTGGACGCGGCGCGGCGCATCGGGTAGAAGACGCACCATGCTCGGCAAATCCACCCTGTCCGTCGGTGAGACAGCCCCTGATTTCGGCCTGCAATCGCAGCAGCAGGAGACGGTCAAGCTCTCCGACTTCCGGGGCAAGAAGACCGTTGTCCTGTTCTTCTATCCCAAGGACGACACCCCTGGGTGCACGGCGGAGTCGTGCGCGTTCCGCGACCATTACGATGCGTTCGCGGAGGCGGGCGCCGAGGTCCTCGGCGTGAGCGCCGACTCGGCCGGGTCCCACCAGCAATTCGCCGACAAATACCGCCTGCCCATGACGCTGCTCAGCGACCCTGGCGGGCAGACCGCCGCGCGCTACGGCGTCAAGTCGCTCTTCGGCCTCCTCCCGGGCCGCGTGACGTTCGTCATCGATCGCGACGGCATCGTTCGACATGCATTCTCCTCCCAGCTCCGCGCGACCCGCCACGTCGACGAGGCGCTCGCGGTCGTGAAGCAGCTCGAGGCCTCGCGGCGCGGCTGACGCGCGGCGCCGCGCCCGATCTCCCGGCCAGCCACCGTCGTTGACGCCCCCCGGAGGGGCGTTATGGACACCCCCAGGGCGGGGCCATCGCACGCCTCCGCCGGGGGAGGCGACGATGAACCATGGATTGAGGACCACGGCGACGCTGCGGGCCGCCGCGATGGATCCGGCCCGATCGGGGGCCGCGTCGGACGCGCTGCTGCTAAGGCGGGTGGTGCTCTCGACGGGCGGAGTCGGATATTTCGAGCACGAGGCGCGCGTGCGCGGCGACGCCGAGCTCCGGCTCGAGGTGCGGCTCGATCAGGTCGACGATGTATTGAAGAGCATCGTGGTCTATGACGATCGCGGCGTGACGGGGAATATCACGCTTCCCGGGAGGGAGCCGCTGCGCGACCTGTTCCGCGAGCTCCCGTTCGACGAGGGCGCGCTCGAGTCCGAGGCCGCCCTGCTGAACGCGCTCCGCGGCGCCGAGGTGCGGACGCGAGGGGTGCAGGGGGCCATCGCCGGGCGGATCGTCGCGGTCACCACGGCGCAGGCGGCGCTGCCGCACGGCGGCTCGGAGGACCGGCACCGGCTCGCGCTGATGTCGGAGGGCGCGCTGAAGCAGGTCGTCCTGGAGGAGCTCGAGAGCGTGGAGCTCGTCGAGGAGCGGCTGCGGCAGCAGGTCGGCGCGGCGCTGGTCGGGCTCGCGAGCCGGCGGGAGCGCAACCGCCGCGAGCTCGTCGTGCGCACGGCCGGCGAGGGCGAGCGGGTGGTCCGCGTGGCCTACGTCATCGAGGTGCCGCTCTGGAAGACGACGTACCGGCTCACGGTGCCGGAGGACGCGCAGACGAAGACCGGGGCGCTCGCCGGGTGGGCCGTCGTCGAGAACCAGAGCGGCAGCGACTGGCAGAGCGTGGATTTCACCCTGGTGTCGGGAGACCCGGTGACGTTCCGCCAGGCGCTCTACGAGATCTATTATGTGGCCCGGCCGGAGGTGCCCGTCGACGTCGCCGAGCGCGTGCTGCCGCGGCTCGACGAGGGCGCCGCGGGGCTCGCGGCCAGGGCGGCGCGGCGCATGGGCTACCGCGCCGGCGGGGGCGCCGACGAGGCCCGCGCGCCCGCCGCGGCGGTCACCGTGCCGTCGGAGAAGGTCGAGCCGGAGCCCGCGGAGGCGGCGACGCAGGTCGTGTTCCACTTCCCGGCGCCGCTCACGATCGCGAGCGGGCAGACGGCGCTCCTGCCGATCGTCCAGCGCGAGATCCCGGCAGAGCGGCTGTGGCTCTATCAGCCGGAGGCGAGCGCGCGCAGCCCGCTCGCCTCGATCCGCCTGAGGAACGACGGCGACACGACCCTCCCGGCCGGCGCGATCACGGTCTACGAGCGATCGAGCCGGGGGGTCGTCACCTACGTCGGCGACGCGCGCCTCTCGCCGCTGCCGCCGGGAGAATCGCGGATCGTGAGCTTCGCCGTGGACCGGAAGGTGCGAATCGACCGCGAGGAGCGGGGCGAGGAGGTGTTCTCGCGCGCCAAGATCCAGGGCGGCATGCTCGAGATCGTCAGGACCGCCCGCAAGGTGACGGTCTACACGATCGTGGGCGCGGCGCGCGAGCCGCGCGTCCTGCTCATCGAGCACCCGCGCATCGCCGGCTGGGAGCTCGCCGAGCCCAGGGAAGGCGTCGAGGCGACGCGCGATCGCTACCGCGTCCGGCGCGAGGTCGCCGCGGGCGAGACGGCGCGCGTGACCGTGGCGCTGGAGCAGCCCATCTCCCACACGGTGGCGCTCACGGGCCTCTCCGGCGAGCAGATCGAGGTGGTCCTGTCGTCGCGCGAGATCCCCGAGGCGCTGCGCGCGGCGCTCGCGCGGCTCGCGGAGCTCAAGGCCGCGGTCGCCGAGCGGCAGCGCGCGCTCTCGGCCCTCAAGTCCGAGATCGAGACGCTGCGCGCCGAGCAGGCCCGCGTGCGCGACAACCTCAAGGTCGTGCCCCCGGGGAGCGGGCTCCACGAGCGCTACCTCAAGACGCTGGGCGAGCAGGAAGACCGGATCGCGGCGGTGTCGGCGAAGCTCCCGGGCGCGCGGGAGGCGGTGGCCAGCGCGGAGCGGGCGCTCGCCGAGTACGTGCGCGAGCTGTCGCTCGCGACGTAGCGCTGGAGTCGACCGAGAACGTCCCCGGCTGCGCGGGGGTCTTGCCGAGCTGCCCGGCCCTCGGAGCCCTGCTGCGCGGCCTCCGCTCCCCTCCTGCGCACCCCCATCATGGTGTCTGGAAAAGAGCTGGGGTTGCTACGCTGAGGTCACCCCAGTTGACGCGTGATGGCTCGGGCTGGACGGGCACCCTCGGTGTGCGGCAGAGATCGTTCCGTCACAGCGGCGGCTCGATTCCCAGGACCCTTGTTCCGCTCTCGTCCAGGATCGCGTGATGTGTGTCGCTCTCGCCAAGCGCGTGGGTGGCCGTGAAATCGAAATAGTAGTTCGATCCGTAATACGGATAGAAACTCCCGCTGTGCGCTCCGCGTACGACCTTGATAGCGTAGCCCTCCGGCCCCTGCACGAGCCCCTGGAACTCGTTGTCGTCGTAACCTTCAATGAGCTGCTTGAGGCTGTTCCACGAAAGGTCGCCCTGATAATGGCTCGGTCGCTCGTCGATGAGCATCTTCGTCACCCCTCTGTGAATTCGCCGCGATTGCAACCCGGCGCGCGTGGCGCGTCGATACTGAACATGCGCCCGTCGTCCTCGCGGAGGCGGCCATGCCCGTGAAACAGGGCCGCGAAGGCGTCGAAATGCGGCGCCGGCCGGGCGTCGAGCGCGGCGATCACGCGCGCGAGCGCCGCGACCTGCTCCGCGCGCGAGAGCTGCACCATCGCAGGGGAGCCTGGCGCAGCGCTCCCGGAGCGCGTCTTCCGCTCGCCTGCGCCTGCATCGTGACTGGCCGAGTCACATGGGCTAGATCCCAGGCGCATGAGCCATTCGGCGGTCACAGCGGTTCTCGTCGGCGCTTGCCTTCTCGTCGGCGCCGCATCGGCGCAGGCGGACGGCGTGTCCCCCGCGGGGAGCCCTCCCCCCGCGGCGGTTCCCCGGGAAGGCTGGCCCAATGTGGGGCGCCCTGGCGACCCGGTCGTGAGCGTGGGCGGCCTCTTCAGCTATACTGGCCGCGAGAACGCCGATGACGCCGTGGGCGCCGGCGTCGAGGGCAGCCTCGCGTGGTACGGACAACGCTCGTTCGCCTGGATAGGCGCCGTTGCGCAGGCGCAGCTCGTCGCCGACCGACCGGTCCACGAGAGGTTGGCGCTCGGTTTCCAGGGTGGGTTCGGCCCGGTCGGCGCCGAGCTCTCGATGTACACCGAGGGCGCGGGCCGGTCGAACGCCCGAACGTATGGGGCGCAGATCGTCCCCTTCATCGCGATCCCCGTCGCCTACGCGGGCTTTCGACTCGCCCTTCCGTTCGACGGGGGAGTTGGCGCGACCAGGCCTTCCTACGGCACGGAGTACGGGCTGGTCATCGGCTTGAAATTCCCGATCAACCCGAGAGCCTTCGGACATAGTCTTCATTGAGCCGGTTCACAGCCCCGTACGCCGCCCACGCGGCTGGCCCGCGTCCGCTTTCCGCCGTCGAGCATCACCTCGGCGGCGACGGAGATCGCCTCGGCCATCGCCTTGGCTGGACACGCCTGCCTGGCGCGCTCGCTCGCTCCTGTGCCCTTGCACGTCGGCCGCTCGATCGCGGCCGCACGCCGCGCGCGGCCCCGCCGCCCGTTGCTCCTTCGCTACAACGAGATATCCGCTCCGCGGCCACCTGATGTCCGCAGGCCGCAGCGCTGAGGCTCGAAAATCTCGGTCACGCCCCTCGCGGAGCGGCCCGCCGGTGTGATAAGGCTGGCCGCCAAGGGGCAAATCCAGCAAGGCGCGTCGCGCATGCACCTTGCACGGGGGCCCCCGCGAGCGGCGCACACGTCGCCAGGAGGATTGAGATGGACGAGAGGGTTCAGCGGTACATGGACATGGGGGTAGCGCTCGGGGTGAGCGTCGGCGGGAAGATCGTGGGCGCGATCCTGGTCTGGGTCATCGGCCGCGTGATCATCCGGGGGATCCTGTCGATGATGCAGCGCAGCTCCGCGCTGAAGAAGCTCGACTCGACGCTGGCTCATTACCTGGAGTCGGCGGCGTCCGTGCTGCTGAACATCCTGCTCGTCATTGCCGTACTCAGCGTCTTCGGCGTCGAGACCACCACCTTCGCCAGCCTGCTCGCCGCGATCGGCATCGCCGTCGGCATGGCATGGTCCGGCCTCCTGTCGAACCTCGCGGCCGGCATCTTCATGATCCTCCTGCGCCCCTTCAAGACCGGGGATTTCGTGACGGTCGGCGGCGTGACGGGCACCGTCCACTCGATCGGCCTGTTCGCGACCACCCTCGACACGCCCGACAACGTCCGCACCATCATGGGCAACAACAAGATCTTCAGCGACACGATCCAGAACTTCAGCACGAACCCGGTCCGCCGCGTCGACTGCACCGCGCAGCTCGCCCACGGCGCGGATCACGAGGCGGCGATCACGCGGCTCAAGGCGCACCTCGCGCTCATCCCCAACGTCGCGAAGACCCCTGCGCCCACCGTCGAGATCCTGGACTTCACGCTCGCCGGGCCCGTGCTGGCGGTGCGGCCCTTCTGCCATACCGATCACTACTGGGACGTCTACTTCGCCACGACCAAGATCATCCGCGAGGAGCTCGGCAAGCTGGGGCTCCCCGTCCCGAGCCAGCACGTGCACATCAACCAGCTCGCGGCGGCGCCTCCCCAGCGCGCCACGGGCGCGGAGATTCACCCGACGGCCTGAGACGCTCCGCCTGCCGGCCGCGCGCTCCCTGCCCCCGCGCGCGGCCGGGATGCTCCGCATCAAGCGGATGAACCGGGCACAGCTCGTCCTCCACCAGCGGAGCAAGGGCCCGTCCCAGTGAGCCCAGGCGCGGGGCCGAGCGGGCGAGGCGCCGAGACGACGCCGTCGAGGCCCTTGCGCCCGCGCTGGCCGGGGAGCATGGTCGCTGCATGAGCGTCGAGGAGCGCGTCGCAGCGGAACGGCTTGTCCTGGCCGCGAACGAGGCCTTTTACGAGGCGTTCCGCGCCGGGGATCACCAGGCGATGTGCCGGGTGTGGGCCGAGCGGGCGCCCGTGGCCTGCGCCCATCCCGGCATGGAGGCGCTCTCGGGGCGCGCCAGCGTGCTCGAGAGCTGGAGCCAGCTCTTGCGCCAGACCTCGCCCCTGCGCATGCGCTGCCAGGGCGCCTCGGCGCACCTCTTCGGGGACTTCGCCTTCGTCACCTGCTACGAGGCGAACGGCGACGAGCCCGCGCACCTGTGCGCAACCAACGTGTTCGTCCTCGAAGACGGGCAATGGAAGATGGTCCACCACCACGCGGGTCCGCTCTCCGCGCCGCGCCCCGAGCGGTGGGCGCCCGCTCGCTCCCGGCTCATGAACTGAGGGGCTGGCCGAGGCCGGGGAGACCCGCCATGAGGCGACGGATCTCCGCTCGATGGATCGAGCGGCTCGTTGACGAACTCGTCAAGGAAGCGGCCGGAGGATCCTGTCGAAGACGGCGTCTCCGACGCGCTTGCCCTGACGGATCCCCTGCACTCCATCGAACCTCCAGTGGACGCCCAGGTAGATGCGGCTGACCGTGTTCTCCCGGGACGCCTCCTCGAAGCTGGAATAGCAGCGCGTGATCTCGGGGCGGACATTGCCCCGCTCGTCCGTCGTTACTCCGTTGTACTCGTCGGACATGAAGCAGAAGGGGATACGATCCGTCCCATAATAACGGGTCAACACCTGGAACATGGCAGCCCCGAAGCTCGCGTGCCCGGAGGTGTACGCCGGGAACGCTGGTGTCATGCGCGGCGGGCCCTGGTTGCTGCCGGGGGATCCGAGGGGCGTCCACCTCCTGTCAGCTATCGTGAGCGAGTTGCGATCCCTGTCGGCCCGACGGATCGCGACGATGGGCCGCCAGAATTCGTAGTGGTATTTCGTCTCCCACGTGGCGATGGCGGCGTCGGCCAGCGCGACGTTGACGAGCGCAAAGTAACGAGCGTTCTCGATCTCCGAGTTGCACTCCTTGACCGCGAGGACCCGCGCGATCTGGTTGTAGAGCCGGGGCGGCTCCCCGAGGCGCGGGGCGGAGTCGTACGACCAGAAGATCCCGATGACTGTCTGTTCCGGAGTGCGCACGGTCGGGGTGCGCACGCCGTCGCCACCCAGCAGGAAGACCTCATAGAAGCTCAACGCATACTCCAGGCTCCACAGCGACGGCGGCGGCGGCGACCGGAACTCGGCGCCGCTCTCGATGGCGAACGGCCGTACCCTCCCCCATCTCGGGGTCAAGTACCCCTGTTCGGGATAGAGCGGATCGACGCGATGCCGGCCGGGGGCGATGTCCGGGGTGTAAGGCATCGGGGCGTCTGACCTGTCGTTCTCGCGCTCCGCGAGGATCTCGTCGGCGACAGCGCCGCCCAGCGCACGACCGTCCTCCCTGGCGTCGCCCTCGGGGATCTCGGCCAGGTACTCGTCGAGCCTCCCGTCGAGCAGCGCCCTCTGCCTCGGGAACAACGCCGTCAGCGTGCGGTGAGCTGCCGTGGCCACCGCCGCATCGATGGACGCCTCCGGCATGTCGAGGAGGCTGGAGTACGGCTCGTACCTCGGGACGATCGAGTTCACGGCGTCGAAGATCGCCGCATGAACGATCGCGAGTGCCCGTGAGACGCGCGTCGGCCCGCGCTGGTCCCGCCCGCGTGCGCGGGCGGTGTCCTCTGCGACCGCGTCCAGAGCGACGGCGTTCCAGTCGAGGACAGCGTCCCTGTCCGGCGGATCTCCCGGCGTTTCAGGCACGTGCGCGGACGCTGGGCCTCCCAGCAGAGAGGCAGTCAGGGCAGCGAAGGAGATGGACGCCCATCTCGCGGCTGAACAGTTCATTCACGCTCCTTTGTTCGAGCACTCAAGAATGGCCACCACATACAATGGCCCCTCGATCGTCGAATGGATGGTTGGCCACCCATGGACGAGAGGCATGCATCAACAACCTCGGCGAGCTCGGAGCCCGAATCTACCCGTGAGACACCGGCCACCGCACACAGGCGAGCACGGCCTCAGGGGGCAGGTCGGCCGTGCGCCATCGATCGCTGGTCAGTGCTCGGCAGGAGCACTCTCTCTGCAATCGCCCGGAATCGAGCGGAATCGAGCACTCACCCCGTACACCGGACGTCGCTCTTCGTTCTGGTCACTCGCCAGGATGTCGTGTGTTGTATCAAACCTAAGCTATCAGGCAGAGCCGATGCGCGCAACCCTACGACACCGTGCGTCCCAGGCTCCGCCGGGTCGAACCGTGGTGGGCACAGCACCGGAGCCTGACGGATGTCCGTCCGTTCTTGGCCAACATTCACGGTCGCTCGCCGAGGAGCGGTCGCCACGCGCACTCCTCCGGCAAGAGCGCCCAGATGACGTGGGCGTTCGGGCGAAACGTGACCTCCCGCAGGACGCGGGGTGTCGAGATGCGATCCATCCTGAACATTCGCGGCTCGTTCTTTCCCGTGTCCAGGGCGAGCACGTACCAGACAGGGCTCTGGATCAGGAGGCCGTGCGGCTCCACGCGTCGCCTCGACGCCCTCCCCTCACGGTCTTGGTAGTCGAACCCGAGGCCGACGCCGGAGGAGAACGACTCCTCGAAGAGCCTCACCAGCTCTGCGGGGGGCGCCCCGGCGCCGGCGCGCACTGGCCCGCTCGCAGGCTCGCCGACGATGACCCTGCGGCAGAGGGCGCGCAGCTCTCGCGCTCGTTCAGGAGGAAGGCTGCCGAGCAGCTTGGCCAGCGCGGAGCTGGCGGCGTCGCTCCACGGAAGGTCGCTCGCGGCCTGGGAGAGGCGCGCGGAGAGCCAGAGCGTCACGATCTCCGCGACCGAGAGGTGCACGGCGGTGACGCCCCGGCCGGCATCGAGCCGGATCCCCCCGCCGGGGCCGGCCTCGCCCTCGATGTGGAGGCCGCGCTCCCTCAGCGTCGCGAGGTCCCTGCGCACGGTGCGGGCGCTGACCCCGAGCGTCGCGGCCAGCTCGCCGACGGTCGTCGCTCCCCGCGCGCGAAGCAGGTCGGAGAGCTCCATGACCCGGACGGCGCGCGACATATGGTGACAGAATCTGTCAGGGTCTCGCGCTAGTCAACGCCCATGTCCAACGTGGCGAACACCTGGCCAATCGGCCTCGGCGTCCTCACCGGCAGGTACCCATGGCCGACCGGCTGAAGGACCTCTTCGACGAGCGGTGCGTCCGCTCGATCGCCCGCAACCTCCGCTCGGCGCACCCTGGTCTCGACGAGCGCGGCTTCGCCCGCGACTGCCTGGCGGGCCTCTCCGATCTGGAGCTCACCGGCCGCGCCTCCCTGATCGCGGACGTCATGCACCACCACCTGCCGCAGCCCTTTCCGGAGGCAGCTCGGGTGATCGTCGCCTCCCTCGGGCCCGAGCTCGCTCGGAGCGACGCGTTCGGCCTCGCGCCGCTGCAGTACATGCCTCACGTGTTCTATGTGGCGAAGCGCGGTCTCGATCACTTCGAGGACGCGATGACCGCGCAAGTCGAGCTGACGAAGCGGTTCTCCGCCGAGTTCAGCATCCGCGCGTTCCTGACGAGGTACCCCGACGCGACGCTCCGCCGGCTCCGCTCGTGGGCCGCCGACCCGAACGTCCATGTCCGGCGGCTCGTCTCCGAGGGGACGCGCCCACGGCTGCCGTGGGCCCCGCGGCTCCGCGCTTTCCAGCAGGATCCAGGGCCGGTCATCGAGCTGCTCGAGCTCCTGAAGGACGATCCGGAGCGCTACGTGCAGCGCTCCGTCGCGAACAACATCAATGACATCGGCAAGGACCACCCGGACATCGCGGCGAGCCTCTGCCGGCGCTGGCTCGAGGGCGCGCCGCCCGGGCGGCAATGGATCGTGCGCCACGCGCTGCGCTCGCTCGTCAAGAAGGGTGATCGCGGCGCGCTCGACGCGCTCGGCTTCGGCGCGGCGCCGAGCGTCGCGATCGCTTCGGCGTCGCTGTCCCCGCGATCGGTGGAGCTCGGCGGAGAGCTCCGGTTCTCGTTCGAGCTCGCGTCGACGGCCCCGCGCGACCAGGAGCTGATCGTCGACTGCGCCGTGCACTTCGTGAAGGCGAACGGCTCGACGCGGCCAAAGGTCTTCAAGCTGCGGAAGCTCGTCCTGCCGCCGTCGGGTCGAGCCGAGATAGCCGGCAAGGTCTCCTTCGAGGAGATGACGACCCGCCGTCACTATCCCGGTCGCCACAGCATCGATGTGATGGTCAACGGCGTGGCGCACCCGCTGGGGCAATTCGAGGTACGCCGGTGACGGCGTCCTGACGCGCCCTCCCCGACGATCGACGGGCCTCATCCTGCGCTGGACGCGCAGGGGACGGCCGCGCGCGCTTGACCGGCTCGCATCGCTCGGCTTCCATCGTCTATTCGATGCTCCGGATCCGCGCCGCGCAAGTCGACGTCCTGACGGAGGCCACGTTCGAGCGCAGCGTCGCCGAGCACCTCCGCCGGTTCTTCCCCGATCGCTGCGCCGCCCTCGGCGACAGCGGCCTGCTCGGGTTCGTCCGCGAGGGCCTCGCCAAGGCCCGGCGGATCGGGTTCTCGCAGCCGGCGCACGCAGGCCAGTTCGTGACCTTGATGCTCGTGCTCGGCCGCGACTTCGACGTCGATCCGCTCCACCCGTGGGCGGGGGCGATCCTGCGTGATCCCGCGCTCGCGCACCCGGGCACGCGGATCAGCGCCCTCTGCAACGAGGCGTCCCGGCGCTTCGACGGAGGCGCTCCGTGAGCCAGCTGATCGGCGGCGCGCGCGATCAACTCTGGCAGGCGGTCGAGAACGGCTGGTGGCTCGCGCAGGTGGCGTACCGCCGCTGCACCCAGCACGCGACGCCGCAAATTCAGGTCCAGCACCCCCAGCTCGTCTACTGGGACGGGGGCTCGACGCCGGCGCGCGCGCAGGTCGACCTCTCGGTCGATCCGGCGGGCTTCGACGGGCAAGCGACGCTCACGTGGAACACAGCCCTCGCGCAGGTGTACGACGCACCGGCCGGCGGCAACCAGCTCGTGTCCGGCGCGGCCGTGCACCCCAGGCACTGGAACGGCAACGTGCCCCTCTACGTGGAGCCGCTCGGCGTCGGGAAGGTCACGCTGACGTTCTCGCTCGCGGCGACCGGCACCTACTACGTCAACGCGCCCGGCACCGTCAGCGGCGACGTGGACGTGGTCCCGTTAAAGATCGAGATCAAGGCCCAGGACGGCTCGGATCCGGTTCCCTGGGTGCTCGCGCAGAACAAGCGCACCTACAAGGCCGTGCTGACGCCGGCGATCGGCGGCGGCCAGTTTGTTTGGACTGCAGACGATCCGGCGGCGCTCGCCGACATCCGCAGCGCCGGAGACACCGCCACCGTCAAGGCCGCGGGGGACGGCGCCGGCGTCGTGAAGCTCCGCGTGCGCTTCACGGACGGCGGCCGCAGCGTCGACACGAAGCTCAACGTGACCATCGTCCAGCTCCGCATCAAGGACGGCGACAAGCAGGGTGACGCGAAGAAGCACGCCCTCCTCGGCGAGGTGGACGCGCCGCGGCGGTTCGCTGCCGTCTTCGAGCCGGCCGGGACGGGGACGAAGTTCCACTGGAAATCGGCAGGGGCGAAGAGGTACGGGCTCGACCACCACACGGTGCGCACGGACGTGGCGACGATCGATCCGGGCGACGCGGGCGTCGCGAAGATCCAGGTGACAGCCATGCTCGATCTCGAGCCCCGGGATCAGATGGCCACCGTCCACCACGATTTCACGATCGTGGACGTGGCCATCAAGCGCGGCGACGGTCGCGCCGCGCCGCCGGCCTCGGTGCTGCGGTACATGAGGCACACATGCAAGGCCGTCCCGACGTCGGCGGTCGCGCTGGAGGGATACGCCTGGACTGCGGGCGGCCCGCTCGTCGTCGTGGGAGCGGGCGGCGAGGCCAGCGTCGAGCTCGCGGGGACGGCGAAGACCACCAAGGAGGCGCCGGCGTCGCTCACGCTCGCCGCCACGCTCGACGAGCAGACCACGATCAGGCAGATCCAGATGGCTGTGACCGACATCTGGGTGGAACCCGAGATGACGCATGCCGCCGTCGACACGGAGCGAGGCACGACGGCCTCTTTCACGGTGCAGGGCGCGCCGAACGGGAGCCGGTTCACGTGGGAGACCGAGAGCAACGGCGCCACCATCGTCCACCCGGACAACCAGAAGAAGGTCACGATCCGGGCGACCCAGCACGGCGAGGTCGACGTCGAGATCACCTGCGCGCACGAGAACGCCATCCAGCCGCTCACGGCCACGGGGAAGATCGTCTTCGTCGGCGTCGCCATCAAGCACGAGGACGGAGCGGCGGCGGCGAAGGACTTCGTGCTCGCCGGCGCGAAGCGGAAGTACAAGGCGGTGCCGACGCTCGACGTCAAAGGGGGGGCGTTCGAGTGGAATTGCGTGACCCCGGAGAGCAAGCTCACCCTCCACTCGAGCAAAGAGACGGCAACAATCACCGCGGGGCGAGAGGCTGCCGATGTCGAGACGATCGAGGTCGCCTTCAAGCTCGGCGGCAGAACCGCGCGAGCCAGGCACGACGTCACCGTCGTCAACCTCGTCATCAAGGACGGCGACGGAGAGAGCCCGGCCAACGTCCATGTCCTCACCGGGCAGCAGCGCGCATTCCGGGCCGTGCTCACCCCGCCGCTGGAAGATGGGGAGTACGCCTGGGCGAAATCGGGAGGCCCGTCCCTTTACGAGTTCGACGCCGATCGCGCGGACGCGATCGTCAGGGCCGCCGCGCAGCGCGACGGGCGCGCCACGATCAGCGTGAAATACAGCGTCGATGGTCAGGAGATCCCTGCCACGCACACCTTCAACGTGGTCGCTCTCGACATCAAGGACGCCGACGGGCTAGCGCAGCCCAGGGCCTCGGCGCTCAAACACTTCAAGCAGCAGTACAAGGCCGTCCCCCGATCGGCGACGGCCCAAGGCACCTTCGTCTGGACCGGGGTCGATGGGATCTCCCTCGTCGGCGGCCAGCAGACCGACATCGTGGAGATCGCCGGCACGCAGAAGACCGGAGAGGGCGAGACGGCTCTTCTGTCCGTCGCGTACACGCTCGATGGCCAGACCATGACGCGGCAGGTGGGGATCGCGTTCACCGACATCTCGGCGCCGCCGGTCGTCGTCGCGCTGGACCCAGAGGACGGTGGGACCGCCGAGATCGAGGCCGTGGACACGCCCGGCGAGCCCGGTCACGCGTGGGACTTCTGCTCCAACCCCATCGAGGCCAGCTTCGATGGGGGGAGCACGAAGAAGAAGATCAAGGTCAAGGCCAAGAAGCCGGGCGTGGTCGAGCTCGGCCTCACGTACACCCACGCGCTCGCCGTCGACGCCCTGACGGCCAAGGGCGTGGCGGTGTTCGTGCGCGAGCGCATCAAGAGCTTCACGGCCGAGATCGACGCCGAGACGGCTGTGGCAGAGGACGCCGGCGCGGACGAGAAGAAGGCCAAGGTGCTGCTCGGCCTGGACAGCGATCCGGACGTGTGGAAGGTCGGCTGGGTGGTCGCCGAGGCCGAGGGCGCGCCCGCGCGGCTCGACGTCGCCGGCCTGCCCGCGGGCGAGGGCGAGCACGCATGGAAGCCGAAGGGCGGCGGCTACATGAAGATCGCCGACGTGCAGCCTGACGGGGATCACGGCGAGAAGAAGAGCAAGGTGCTCGTCAAGGCCCGTCCCAAGGGCGGCAACGCGGGCCCTCCGGCCGACCCGGGTCGCGAGGACGACGAGGTCGTCGCGAAATACACGCTCGCTGACAAGGGCGCGAAGGACAAGCTCGTGGTGGAGGTCCACCGTCATGGGTGCTCGGCGATCAAGTGGCACCGCAAGGGGAAGGACAACGTCGATGAGAGCGACCGGATCGCCATTTGCGAGCACCGGGCCACACCCCAGTGGGACGGGGAGGATCGGTGGGTGGCGCCGCCCGGCGGTGAGGGCATCGGTATTCTCTCGTCCGGAGGACATCAGCACGGAGGCCGCTGCCCCGTCTGCTCCGGCGCCGCCAGCGAGAGCGCCAGCACCTCGCCACGCCATGTCTGGCACCACGTCCCCGGCAGCGCGCGCGCGCTCGCCAAGGCCCGCGCGCTCGCGGACGCCGTGCGCCGCTTCGCCCGCGACACGGACGACAAGGACGCGGATTACGTTGGGTTCCTCACGGACGCGCTGCTCGACTACGTCCGGCCCCTGAAGAGGGGTAGTACGACGAAGCGGATCAACAAGGGCAAGATGCTCGGGGTCCTTGTCGGCAAGGACGGGACGGGTGGCGACGTCTGGCTCTACGCGCTCTCCGGGGATTGGACGGCCGACGGCGGCTGGTCCGGCCCCATCGGCCTCGGCGGCAACATCAAGAAACAGCGGACCGTCAGCAACTTCGACGGCACCACCACGACCTACGTGAAGACCAAGGTGCCGTTCAACACCGAGGCGATGACGGATGGCTGGGGAAAGCTCGGCCGGTGCGCCGCGCAGGTCCTTCTGAGGAACGCCATCGGCCGCGGCCTCAAGGACATCGAGCTCGCCGAGGTGTGGCTCGACGTCAAAAAGGATCTGGGCACATCGGGCTTCCAGCACCAGCACGAGATCGGATCCTGCGAGCAGTGCCGCCGCTGCCTGGGGCGGCTGCTCTGCGAGGTGGGCGCCTGACCCGCAGGCACGGAGAACGTTCATGAACCTCGTCGACCGTTGCATCGAGTTCTGCACCTCGCTCGATCCCGATTTCAGCCGCGCCCTCCGCGGCTCGACCCCGGATCAGATCGCCGAGCTCACCCGGGTGATGGGCCGGCCGCCGAGCGCGGTGCACCTCGCCTTCCTCGAGCGCATGGGGGAAGACACCGGTGCACTGAAGCTCGGCCTCTACGCCACCTCCCCGCGCGAGATGATCGAGCGGCGCCCGGACCTGCTCGAGGACATCCCGGAGGGCGTGGAGCCGTTCGCCGTGCCCGTCGGCGACGACGAGGAGGACATCTTCCTGCTCGGCGGCGACGATCCCGAGGTCGTGCGCCACGACGGCGCGCCCCTCGACGACGAGGGGCGGCTCGATCTCTCGCGGGCCGAGCCCGTCGCGGGCTCGCTGTCGGAGCTGATCTGCCTGCCCGTCCTCAACGCGCGCCTCGCCACCCGGCTCCCTTTGCAGGCGATGTACACCGAGCGGGAGCTGCGCCCGGACACGCTGGCACGCTGCCGCTGGCTGGCCGGCCTGTTCGGGTTCGAGCCGTACTGGTTCTCCAATGCCCACACCTTCGCGGCGAAGCGAGGCTCGTTGATCCTTGTCGCCAAGCAAGCGCCGGAGTTCTATCTCTCCGTCGGCCTCGCCGGGAGCGACGAGGCCGACTGGGGGGTCGTGTCGCGCACCCTGCAAAGGGAGCTGGAGCTCGATCCCTATCGGTGACGTGACCCGTCGAGGGCGAAGGGGCAGGTGCCCATGAGGGTGCGGGCGCCGCGCAGCGCCGTTGCGCGGGTCGAGGTCCGCGTCTATGAGGCGGGAGATGAAGGACTGGGAAGCGCTCTTCGCAAAGAAGCTCGAGGAGACCGACCTCGGCAAGGATCCGGCCCATGATCTGGCGCACTTCGCGAGGGTGGTCGCCACGGCCAAGGCGCTCGCGGCGGACGAAGGGGCAAGGCTCGAGATCGTCGTCCCCGCGGCGTGGCTGCACGATCTCGTCAACGTCCCCAAGAACGACCCCAGGCGCTCCCAGGCGTCGCGGCTCTCCGCGGAGGAGGCGCTCTGCTTCCTGCGGAGCGTGGAGTACCCCGAGGCGTTCCTCCCCGACATCGCCCACGCCATCGAGAGCCACAGCTACAGCGCGGGGATCGAGCCGACGACCCTCGAGGCCAGGGTGGTCCAGGACGCCGACCGCCTCGACGGCCTGGGCGCGATCGGGATCGCCCGCTGCTTCGCCGTGGGCGGCCTGCTCGGCGTGCGGTTCTACGATCCCGGGGATCCGTTCGCCGAGCGGAGGCCGTGGGACGACCGGGTGAACGCGATCGACCACTTCCACGTGAAGCTGTTCAAGACCGCCGAGAGCCTCACGACGGCCGCAGGGCGCCGCGAGGGCGCGCGACGCGCGGAGTTCATGAGACAGTACCTCGCTCGCCTCGCGCTGGAGATCGGCGGCGAGATGGCATCTGACGTTATCTGATGTCAACTGATGTCAACTGACGTCAACTGACGTCAGATAACGTCAGATAACGTCAGATAACGTCAGCCCGCGCCGGCGACCGTCACCGCGGCCGCCACGGCGACCGGGATCGTGAAGTTGTCGTCCATCCGCGTGGAGAACAGCTCGGTCGCCGCCCCGGCCAGGCCCGCGACGGCGGCCAGGAGGAGCCGCGAGGAGAGCGACGCCGGGCCGAGCGCCCACATCACGACGAGGGCGCTCAGCGCGCCCGCCGCGAAGAAGGCGAGCGTGCCCTCCAGCGAGCGGCCGTCGCGCAGCCGCGTGCGGCCGAAGCGGCGGCCGATGAGCGCCGCCGCCGGGTCGGCCACCGCCAGCACCACCACGGCGAGCGACTGGCTCAGCCGCGTCCCGAACAGCGCCAGCAAGAAGAGCGCTGTCACGTACCAGGTCGACGAGTTCACCCGGTAGCGCTCGTGCGGGTGCGCCACGAGCCGGAAGACCCCCATCAGCCGCTCGTTGACCCGCTCGCTGACCCGGCGGGCGATCTCCATCGACCACACCGCCACGACGAACGCGCCGCTCGCGGCCACGAGCCAGCCGCGCTCCGGCAGGAGCTGGATCAGCCCGAGCACCGAGAGCCCCGAGCCCACGTGCCACAGGCTGCGCACATGGTTCGTCGGCCTGACGCTCGGCGGCGCGGCGACCACGCCGCGCAGCGTCAGCAGCAGCGACTCGTAGGCAGGCTGCACCTCTCGCTGGAACGCAATCCACGCCGCCTTGGGCGAGGGTGTGCCGGTCGGGGTCGCCCGCTCGACCGCCGCGAGCAGCACGCGGAGCCGCTCGCGGAGCCGCTCGATCCTGCCCCCGGCATCGTCGCGCTCGGCCGCCACGACGAGCTCGCGGAGCCGCGACGCCACCCGTTCGACCCGGGCGCGAACCTCGGGTTCGTCATGGAAGACGAAGACGGCGGGATCGACCTGACGCAGCAGTACGCAGAGCTCTTCGGAGACGAGCTTGGTCTCGACGTGCAAGGCGTGGATCACGTTGGCTTTGCGAGGATAATCCCCGGGGGCCGGGCGCCATGTCAGCGCTTCGTCATACCGGCACCCCGCGCGTGAGCTGGCTCGCGGCGCCAGCCCTGCATGAGCCCGCGCCACACGAGCTCGCCCCCCACGAGCCGGCGCCGCACGACGCGCCGCGCGAGCCCGCCCCCCCGCGGGCCCGGCGCTGCGCGACGCGCCGCGCGAGCCGACCAGACGCCGTCCAGGTCCCGGAGCAGCTCGCGGGCGCGACAACCGCCCTCCTGCCCACCCCGCGGCGACCGAGGCAACCGCTCGGCTCGCCTCGCGAGGACGCATGACACGGCAATTCATGGATTCATGCAATGCGCCCACAAGGATTGTTTCTCTATTCCATTCTGGTCTCGGCGCCGCGTGACTCGCGCTCTGCGGAGCGCCCGGACGAGATCGCATGAGAGGCGCCTTACGACGCCGAACAGAGCGAGGGCCGCCGCGCTTTCCCTGCGCTCACGCTGGGGCTAGGTTGCCTCGCGCCGCGGGTTCGACGGGTGGGCGCGAGGCGCCCGGGGAGGAAGCGCGCGGCCTATCCGCGCGCGGCCGGTGATGCGTCGTCCCCTCGGAGTCGGAGAATCGAGGAACATGAAGGTCTCAGTTCGGTACACCGCGCTATCGCTCGCGCTGCTCGCAGGCCCCATCGCCCACGCGCGGGAGCGCCCGAACTACGACGCCTACTTCAAGGCCCCGCCCGCGCCGCCTGTCCGCGCGGCGCGCCGCGCGCGCGTCATCGACGTCGACGAGCGCGCGTCGACGACGCGCGCCGTCGTCGCGTCGACCGATCCGCAACGCGGGGTGCCGACCTTCGTATGGGCGACGTCCCCGGGCCACCGCCCGCCGGCCGCGACCCACGCGACGCCCGAGGCCGCGGCCCGGTGGTACGTGCAGCGGTACGCGCGCCTCTACGGTCTTCCGCAGGCGGCGCTCGATACGGCCGTGGTGCGCCACGTCCACGACACCGGGCGCGGCGGCATCGTCGTGACGCTGGGCCAGGACGTCGGCGGGATCCCGGTCTTCCGGAGCGGGCTCAAGGTGCTCATGAAGCGCGACCTCGGGCTCGTCGCCCTCGCGGGCAACCTCCACGCGTCGGCCGTCCCCCTGCCGCCCGGCGCCGCCTCGCCGGCGGCCGGCTCGCTCCGCGGCCGGGCGTTCTCCGGCTCGCCGGCGCAGGCGGTCGTCCGCGCCCTGCGCGACGCGCACCGCGTCGACATCAAGACGGCCGACCTCCGCGCGCTCGGCGAGGCGAAGGGCGGATATCGGCTCTTCGACATCGCGGACACCGATCACGCGCGCCAGCGCGCCGGGAACCTGCGCTTCACGCAGCCTGCGCGGGTGAGGAAGGTGCTCTTTCCGCTGCCCGACCGGCTCGTCGCCGGCTACTTCGTCGAGCTCGTCTCGGGCGACGCCGGCGGCACGAGCTCCGCGGCGTACGCCTGGGTGTTCGGGGCCGGCGACGGGCAGGTGCTCTTCCGGGAGAACCTCTCTCACGCCGCGTTCGATTACCGGGTCTGGGCGGAGCAAGGGGGCGATCACAGGCCGCTCGACGGCCCCCTCGCGGATCTCTCGCCGCACCCGACCGGGCGGCCCGACGGCCAGATCCCTCGGTTCGTGGCGCCGAGCCTCATCTCCATCGATGGCTTCAACACGAACCTCGACGGCGGGGCCGATCCGTGGCTGCCGGCCGGCGCGACCTCGACCCGCGGCAACAACGTCGACGCCTACGCGGACCACAACGCGCCCGACGGGTTCTCCAGCGGAGATACGCGCGCGGAGCTCTCGGGGCCGGGCGCGTTCGACTACATCTATGACCCGCTCGCCGAGCCGCTCGCCACGCCCGAGCAGACCATGGCGGCCGTCACCCAGATCTTCTACGTCACGAACTGGCTCCATGACTGGTACTACGACTCCGGCTTCACCGAGGCCGCGGGCAACGCCCAGCGCGACAACCTCGGCCGGGGCGGCCTCGACGGCGATCCGCTCCTCGCGGAGGCGCAGGACGACGCGCTCGGCGGCAGCCGCGACAACGCGAACATGGACGCGACGTACGACGGCGCGTCGCCCCGGATGCAGATGTACCTGTGGTCCGGGCCGGATCAGCGCTCGCTGAGCGTCACGCCGCAGAACGCCAGCTACGCGTCGAACACCGCCCTGTTCGGGCCCCGGCGCTACGAGGTCACCGGCGAGCTCGCCCTCGCCCAGGACGGCGCCGAGCCCCGCGGCGACGCGTGCGGGCCGATCACGAGCGACGTGGCCGGCAAGATCGCCCTCGTCGACCGGGGCGGGTGCACCTTCGCCGAGAAGGCGAAGAGCGCGCAGGCGGCGGGCGCCATCGGCGTGATCATCGCCAACAACCGCGAGAGCGACGGGGCCCCGCGGCTGTCGGGCGAGGCGCCCGAGGTGACGACCCCCGCCCAGAGCATCTCGCAGGAGGACGGCAGCGCGCTCAAGGCGGCGCTCGCCGCCGCGGACGCGCCGCTCACGGTCACCATGACCCGCGAGCCCGGCGTCGAGCGCGACGGCACGATCGACAACAGCATCGTGGCGCACGAGTGGGGCCATTACATCCACCTCCGTCTGGTCGCGTGCGGCACGAAGATGTGCGGCGCGCAGAGCGAGGGGTGGGGCGACTTCATCGCCCTGCACATGGCGCTGCGCGACGGCGACGACCTCGACGGCGCCTTCCCGCTCTCGAGCTACGGGAGCGCGGCGCTCGGCGACAGCTACTTCGGCATCCGCCGCGCCCCCTACTCCGTCGACTTCACCAGGAACGGGCTGACGTTCAAGCACATCTCGGAGGGCGCCCGCCTCCCCGATCACCCGCTCAGCTCCTCGTTCTCCGACAACTCCGAGGAGCACAACGCGGGAGAGGTCTGGGCGAGCATGCTGTTCGAGGCCTACGTCGGGTTGATCCGGCACGGCAGCGGCCTGACCCCGCCGCGCGCGTTCGAGCAGACCCGGCGGCGGATGAGCGATTACGTGGTGGCCGGCATGCAGCTCGCGCCGGTGAGCCCGACGTACACCGAGCAGCGCGACGCCCTCCTCGCCGCCGCGCTCGCCAGCGATCAGGGCGACTTCCTCGCGCTGGCGGAGGCGTTCGCCCGGCGCGGCGCCGGCACGTGCGCCGTGTCCCCGCGCGCCGACTCGCACGATTTCACCGGCGTCGTGGAGAGCTTCGGCGTCCAGCCCGAGATCTCGCTGGTCCGGGCGGAGCTCGACGACAGCGCCGGCTCCTGCGACCGCGACGGGCTGCTCGACGCGGAGGAGTCCGGCACGATCGCGATCGAGATCGTCAACCGCGGCGCGGCGCCCCTGACCGGGGCGGTGGCGTCCATCGAGGTGCCCTCCGCCGGGGTGACGTTCCCGGACGGCGCGCGCGCGTCGTTCGGCGACGTCGCGCCGTTCGCGACCGGGACCGCGACCGTGGCGGTGAAGCTCGACCGGACCGTGGCGCCCGCCGAGGACCTCGAGCTCAGCCTGACGCTGAAGAGCGCGGCCGCGTGCACGCCGGTGCGGGTCGAGGCCCTGGTGCGCCGCGTGAACTTCGACGAGCTGCCGGCGTCCTCGGCGGTCGACGACGTGGAGGCGCAGCGCACGACCTGGCGCGCCGAGGGGCTCTCCAGCGAGCTCGTCTGGTCGCGCGCCGAGGGGACCGCGCGGAACCGCGTGTGGCGCGGCGTCAACCTCGGGAGCGTGTCCGACACGGCGCTGGTGTCGCCGCCCCTGGAGGTCAGCGACACCGAGCGCTTCGTGCTGACGTTCGCGCACCGGCACCAGTTCGAGGCGAGCGACGAGACGTTCTGGGATGGCGCGGTGGTCGAGATCAGCGCCGACGGCGGCGCGACATGGCGGGACATCGGGAGCCGCGCGCAGCCCGGCTACAGCGGGAGGGTCACCGTCGAGTCGGGCAATCCGCTGGGCAGGCGGAGGGCCTTCGTCGGCCAGAGCCCCTCGTGGCCCGAGGTCGACCACGTGGCGATCGACCTGGGGACCGCGTTCGCCGGGAAGACGGTGCAGGTGCGGTTCCGCGTCGGCACGGACGCGGCCGCGGGCGACGCCGGCTGGGAGCTCGACGACATCGGGTTCGCGGGCCTGAAGAACAGGCCGTTCGCGACGGTGGTCGAGGACACCGCCTCCTGCCAGGGCGGGCCCGTGGCCGACGCGGGGGCGGACCAGGCGGTCGCGATCGGCGAGGTCGTGACGCTCGACGCCTCGGGGAGCTCGGACCCCGAGGAGGACGCGCTGACGTTCTCCTGGGTGCAGACGGCGGGGCCCGCGGTCGAGCTGACCGGCGAGGGCGCGCGGGCGACCTTCGTGGCGCCCGAGGTCGCCGCGACGACGATGCTGGCGTTCGAGGTGACGGTCAGCGACGGGATCCTGGAGGCGACCGACCAGGTCAGCGTGGTGGTCGATCTGGAGAAGGAGCCGGCAGCTGAAGGCTGCGGGTGCGCGATCCCGGGGGGCGCGCCGCGCGGGCCGCTGGCCGTGCTCGGCGCCGCCGCGGCGCTCGCGGCCTTTGCGAGGCGGCGGCGCGGCGGTGGCGCCGGGTGAGTGATGAGCCATGAGCGATGAGCGATGAGCCCGGCAGCTGACAGGTGAGGCGGAAGTTTCACCCATTGACGCCCGCGGCCCGGTCCACCACCGTGGCCGGCCACCATGGAACCCAGCAACGCGCCGCCCGCCTCTCCCGTCGTGCCGGCCGATCAGGCGCTGGAACGCCTGATCGAGGGCAACCGGCGCTTCATGGACAACATCCGCGGCGAGCACGTCGTGATGGGAGCGCGGGCGCGGGCCGCCCTCGTGGAGGGGCAGCAGCCCTTCGCCATCATCCTCAGCTGCTCGGACTCGCGGGCGCCGGCGGAGCTCCTCTTCGACCAGGGGCTCGGGGACCTGTTCGTCATCCGGGTCGCGGGCAACGTGGTGGCGCCCTCGCTCGTGGGCAGCGTGGAGTTCGCCGCCGCCGCCTTCGGGACCCGCCTTGCCGTGGTGATGGGCCACTCGCGTTGCGGCGCCATCGAGGCGACGCTGAGCGAGCTGCTCGACGAGGACCACGGCGGCCACCTCACCGACAACATCCGCGATATCGTCGAGCGCTGCCGAGCTCCCGTCGAGACGGTGGTGAGCGCCGCCGGCCGCCACGCCGACAGGAGCTTTCTCCTGCGCGAGGCGATGCGCGCCAACGTGCGCAACTCGTGCGATCACCTCCGGCACGGCAGCCGGCTTCTCGAGCGGCTGTGCGCCGAGGAAGGCATGCTGATCGTGGGCGCCGAGTACGCCCTCGAGACCGGCAAGGTGACGTTCCTCCCGCGCGCGTGACGGGCCGGCGCGCCTCGTCGCTTCGCTATGCATTGGGCGACATGTCGCTCCCGAAGGTGGCCGGTCGGGCCCGCGCCGGGGCGCGCCGGACGGGGATCCAGCCGCCCGTGTCCCGCGAAGCGATTGAGGTTGCCGGCCTCTCCGTCGTCCGCTCCTCCGCGCCGGCGAACAGGCCCAGCTCGTCCCTGGTTCTGCGCTTCCGGTAACCCCCCGTGGAGGGGGCCGGGCAGCCCGGCACCACCTCCCGCCCAACCAGGGATCAACTCGAGCGATGCGGCGCTACGTGTCGGCGCGCCTCCGGCGCAGGACGAGCGGGAGCGACTCGAACCCGAGCGGCATCATCGCCCGCGTCTGCCGCAGCGGAGGCGCCTCGCCGGGCGTGATGGACTCATAGCAGTCGAGGAGCGCGTTCAGGGCGATCCGCGCCTCCATCCGCGCCAGCGCCGCGCCGATGCAGAAATGGGTCCCCTGCCCGAACGCCAGGTGCTCCACCGGAGGCCGGTCGAGCCGGAACGCGTCCGGCTCCTCGAAGACGGCCGGATCCCGGTTCGCCGCGCCGAACACGACGTCGACGAGGTGCCCGGCCGGTATCATCACGCCGCTCACGTCGACCGGCCGCGTGGCGACGCGCAAGAGGCGCTGCACCGGGCTCGAATGGCGCAGCGTCTCCTCGATGATGGGCTCCACCAGACTCCGGTCCTGCTGCGCGCGCCGGTAGAGCTCGGGCCGCTCGGACAGGAGGTGCGCCATGTTGCCGATGAGGTTCGTCGTGGTGTCGTTGCCGGCGACGAGCAGGCCGACGCAGAAGCCGACCGCCTCGGGCGTGTCGAGGCGCGTGCCGTCGATCTCGGCCTCGACGAGCGCCGAGATGAGATCGCCTGACGGCGCGCGCCGTCGCGCCTCGAGCTCCGCCGCGAAGAAGTCGACCATCGCCTTGCCGCGGCTCGCGCGCTCCTCCGCCGGGATACTGCTGTAGGACATCACGGACTCGGACCAGCTCCGAAATTGCACATAGCGCTCCGCCGGGATACCGAGCAGGGTGGCGATCACCATCATCGGCAGGGGCATCGCGTAGGCGCCCATGAGGTCTGACGGCCCGTCGCCCGTCGCTTCGAGCAGCGAGGCGGCGAGGCGGCCAATCCACGGCTCGAGCTCTGCGATGCGCCGCGGCGTGAACGAGCGGCTGACGAGCCTGCGGAGGTGGGTGTGCCGGGGCGGATCGTCGTGCAGCAGCGTGATCCGCGGCAGGACACGGATCTTGTCCGTGACGTTCGACGAGAACGTCTGGGGATCCCGCAGGACGGCGAGCACCTCCGCGCGGCGCAGCAGCGCGTAGGCACGGATTGGCTCGCCGAGCCCCGCGGCGCCGCCCGCGGGCACGCGCGCATAGAGCACCGGAGATCGCCCGCGCAGCGCGTGGTACGCGGGGTAAGGATCGGCTATCACCGAAGGCGCGGAAAGGTCGATCTGCTCGGGCGAGGGGCTCGGGGCGGTCTCGGTTTCCATGTCAAGCTCAGAGCGGCGCAGCCGCGCTGCCGGACAGCACATCCAAGCGGTTCGTGGAAGTCAAGTCCTTTCCCCTGGCGGGACGACAGCACATGTGTGACTCCATGGAGCTCCGGGCGGCGTCCGCTCGATCGCCGTTATGAGGCGCCGTTATGAGGCGCCGTCATGAGGCGCCGTCATGAGGCGCCGTGATGAGACGCCGTCATGAGGCACCGTCATGAGGCGCCGTGATGAGACGCCGTCATGAGGCACCGTCATGAGGCGCCGTGATGAGGCACCGTCACGGGGACGGCCACCTGACGGCATCGCCGAGCGAGCGATGCTCGCGAGCGGCCGGCAAGCACGCCGAGCTCCTGCGATGTCGCCGGCGCCCTCGCGGCGTGGCGGCCCCATGAGAAGCTCGGTCTCCGCGTCTCGTCTGAGCCCCCCTCGCCTCGCGGCGTTTCCGGGCCGAACGGATTGAACAGCATCCTGACGCCGATCACGACCACACATCGGGAATGGCCTTAGCGCGAGTTCCGGATCTACCCGGCCTCAGCCGGCGATGGGCGGATTGTAATCTCGCAACGCAAGCTGGAACCCTCGCTGCGATCGAAGCGTTTGCACATCTCCGGGCGCTCGTCATCGCGCTCGCGGGTCCTGAGAGGGGTGAGTCTGCTGACGCCGATTCTTGGTCAAATACATGCGCGATCCACGGCCCCTACGAGCGAGATGACCACGGGTAGGAGGCCTGAATCGGGCTTGGGGGAGGGCAACATTCATCATGACACAGCATTACACGAGTTCACGCGACACGTGGGAGGCAGCCTATCTCTACTCCCCGGAGGCGCTGTTCGTAGCGAATGTCGACGGCACGCTGTCGCACTGGAGCGAGTCATTCGGCCACACGGTCGGGCACGCGGCCACGCCGGGGACGGCGTTCTTCCAGCTCTTCCACGACGACGATCGGGAGGCGGCCCGGGCGAAGTGGTCCGGGCTTCTGGAGGCGACCGGGGCCGTCGAGCTCCGCGGGCGGGTGATGACGGCGGGAAACGTGTATGCGTCCTTCTCCTGCGTGCTGCGCAGAGCGCCGCACGGCCAGGCGGTCTACGGCTCGCTGCACGCGACGTCCGGCGCCGACGATCACCCCGCCGCCGAGCCCGGAAAGGGAGAGGAGGCGGACATGCTCCGCGCCCTCTCCGACAACCTCCCTCTCATCGTCTGGTCGTGCGATTCGGCGGGCGTCATCACCCGCCACGACGGGAGGGGCCTGGCGGGGCTCGGCCTCAAGCGGGGGCAGCTCGTCGGGACGAACCTCTTCGACGTCTTTGCCAGCGCTCCCGAAGGCACGGAGAACGTGAGGAGGGCGCTCCGCGGGTCTCCCTCCCATTCCATGAGCCACATCCCCACCAACAATTCGTTCTGGGAGAACTGGATGGTGCCGATCCAGGGTCCGCTCGGAAACGTCGAGTCCGTGATCGGGCTCTCGCTCGATGTCTCCGAGGCGAAGAGAGCGGAAGAGGAGCTCCGGCTACGGCTGTTGCAGATCCAGAAGCAGCAGGAGGTCATCGGCAAGCTCTCGACGCCCATCATCCAGGTCTGGGACGGGGTGGTCGCGCTGCCGATGGTCGGCGTCGTCGACAGCGCGAGGACCGCCGACGTCATGCAGAACCTGCTCGACGAGATCGTCCGCACCAGCGCGCGGTATGCCATCCTGGATCTCACGGGCGTCGAGATGGTGGACACGCAGGTCGCGAATCACCTGATCAAGCTCGTGAACGCCATCCGGCTCCTCGGCGCGGGCGGGATCATCTGCGGCATCAGGCCGTCGGTCGCGCAGACGATCGTCGAGCTGGGCCTCGATCTGAACAGCATGGTGACGCGGTCGAACCTGAGGGCTGGAATCATGTTCTGCATCAACCAGATGCGTCAGCCCGCGACGACGACGACGACGGCGGCGGCGACGACGGGGCCGTCGGGCCGCTGACCCGCGGCCCCTCCCCTTCTGCTTGCGCGGCTCGGCGTCCGGCATCGTCAATCCGGGAAGCACCGCCGGCAGCCCCGGCGGCGCGCGTTCGAGTTCGTGACGACGACGAGACAGGCGCCGCAGGCGCGGCCTACGCGAGAACGAGGTTCGTCATGCTCTCCCTGGGTCGAACCGACCAAGACAGCTTCCCCACCGCGGCCGGAGAGCTGCCGGTGATCGGTCACCTGCCCGTCCTCTACCGGGACGCCATCGGCCTGCTGCGCCGCAGCAGGAGCGCGCTGGGCCCGCTCTTCTGGGTCAACCTCGGGTTCGCGCAACGCCGGCTCTTCTATGTCGGCGCCGACGCCCTCGATCTCCTGCGCGCGCCCGAGGTGGTCATGGACCATCCGGAGCACCTCAGGGGGATCGTGGGCAGCTCGATGGCTGGGCAGGACGGGTCGCTGCACCGGCACATGCGCTCGGCCATCAATCCCTCGTTCTCCCCGCAGGGGTTCGCGAAAGAGGCCGCCGCCACCATCGCCTCCGCGATCGCCGCGAAGATGGATGCCTGGCTCCAGCAAGAGAGCTTCGCCGTTTATCCCGCCATGCGGGATTTGACCCTCGAGATCATCCTTCGCGTCTGCGGCGTCCCGACAGGGGATGTGCGCGCCTGGAGCCGGGCCTATCGCGAGCTGTTCCTGGGTGTCTACCCGATCCCGGGTCGTCTGCCAGGCATGCCCGCGTACCGCTCGGATCGCGCGCGCGCCTGGATAGACGACCGCCTGCGGAAGCTCCTCGCGCTCGCTCGCGGGGGCGGCGCCGCGGGTTCCCTCGTCGAGATGCTCTCGAACGCTCGCGACGACGAAGGCGAGCCCCTGTCCGACCAAGGCATCGTCGACAACCTTCGCGCGATATTGCTCGCCGGACACGAGACAAGCGCCTCGATCCTGGCCTGGATCGTCATCGTCCTGACGCGCCGGAGCGAGGTGTGGAGCGCGCTCTGCGACGAGCACGCGGCCGCGCCGGACGCGTCCGTGCCCATGTCCGCGAGAGAGGCGGACCGGCTCCCCGTCGCCAACGCCGTCTTCCGGGAGGTATTGCGGCTGTACACGCCGGTCTGGTTCACCTTCCGGACGGTCACCGACACGATCACGCTGAGCGGCAGGCACGTCCCTCGAGATACGCCGCTGGCCCTCAGCCCCGCGCAATTCGGCTACGATCCATCGCTGTTCCCGGACCCCGACCGCTTCGATCTGAGCCGCTGGAGAGATCGCTCGAGCCCGCCGGGCCCGCTGGAGCTGGCCGCGTTCGGCGGCGGACCGCACTTCTGTCTGGGATACAACGTCGCTCGCCTGGAGGCGCTCCAGCTGCAGTTCATGCTCGTCGGGGCGTTGCGCCGCGCCGGGCTCGTTCCACACTTGGAGGGCGCTTCGCCGAAGCACGTGTACTTCCCGATCGGGCATCCGACGGCCGCGACACGGGTCGCCTTTCGCCCGTGCTGAGCGGGCAGAGCTCCAGCGCCCCAGCGCATCGAGCCATCGCTCACGGTCGCCGACGGGACGACGCTGCTCACCATCAACACGGTCGCCGGCGTCAGCCGGCCCTCGCCGGGTGGAACAGCACATGAACACCTCACCGCATTCGAGTCCTTCCGATCACGCTCTGGCCGTTCTTCGCGAGCTCGTGGCGGAGCTCGGGCGAGGCGGGGGTCTCGTCAGCCCGTCGGTCTACGACACCGCCACCGTGCTGATGTTCGATGTCTTTCCCGATGCCAGGGCGAGCATCATCCCGTGGCTCCTGGATCAGCAGCGGCCGGACGCGGGCTGGGGGCTCTCGTCGGTTCCACGCGCGCGCGATCTCCCGACGCTGGCGTCGGTCGTGGCCCTCCATCCCTACCGCGAGCTCATGCCGCAGGTACGCCGCGCCTGCGAGGGGGGCCTGGAGTTCCTGCGCAACCAGGCAGCGCACTGGGGGACGGCCCTGCCGGACGACATCCCTGTCGGGTTGGAGCTGCTCATGCCCAGGCTCCTCGACCGGGCCTCCTCGCTCGGCCTCGGCGTCGATTGGGGACCGTACAGGGCGCTCATTGCGCTCGGCGAGCGGCGCCGGGCCTTGATCGGCAAGGCCCGGCCGGCGGCCGGCAGCGCGGCGTCGCACTCGTGGGAGGGCTGGGGGAGCAGCCCCTCGCCCGACCTCCTCGACGGGAGCGGCGGCGTCGGGCACAGCCCCGCGGCCACGGCGGCCTGGCTTCACGCATCTCGGGACAAGGCCGGCCTCGCGGGCGCACGAGCGGCGGCGCGCGAGTACCTGGTTCGAGCGAGCCGCGCTACCGAGGTCGGAACTCCAGGCATCGTCCCCACGGTGTGGCCCATCCACCGATTCGAGCAGACCTGGGTCCTGTACGCGCTGCGGGCCTTCGATCTCCTCGACCATCCGCGGCTGGGCGACGTGGCGCGGCCGCAGCTGCTCGACCTCGGCGCCGCGCTTCGCCCCGAGGGCATCGGCATGAGCGACGCGTTCACGCAGGACGGCGACATCACCTCGACGGTCATCGCCACCTTGGGAGAGCTCGCTGCGCCCCGCGCCATCGAGACGCTGCGGCGCTTCGAGCGCGGCGGGATGTTCATCACGTACGCGAACGAGCTGCAACCCTCGCTCACGACCAATGCACATGCGATGCACGCCCTGGCGTCCCGCGGGGAGAAGGCGTCGGAGCCGGCGCGGTACCTCCTCGAGCGCCAGCAGCCGGACGGGCGGTGGGTTGGCGACAAATGGCACAGCTCCTGGCTCTACACGACCAGCCAGGTCATCCTGGCCCTCTCGCACGCGGGGCAGGTGCCCGCCGTGAAGCGCGGCATGGAGGCGCTGCTGCGCGCGCAGCGCGGCGATGGCGGCTGGGGAGCCGGCGGCGCGCCCACCGCGGCAGAGACGGCCTACGCCGTGCTCGCGCTCCGCGCCGCCCGAAGGAACCGCGAGCTCGAATCGATGGCGCGGAGCGCCTGGCGGCGGGGGCGCGACTGGCTGATGGCGAACCATGACATCTGCGCCGGCCAGGAAGATCTCCGCTGGATCGGCAAGGAGCTGTATTGCCCGGCGCGGGTGGACCGCGCGTGGGTCCTCGGCGCCCTCCTCGTGTCGCAGCCGTCATGGGAAAGCTAGACGATCTGATCGAGAGGACGTGGCAGAGCCATGTCTTTGGCGATTCCTACCCGACCGCCGTCGGTCGTCGCGCGCTCTCCGAGAGGATGCGAGGTGTCCACGCGTGTTTTCTCGAGAGGTTCCGCCCGATCGTCCAGGGCGCCTTACCCGACCTCGATCCGGAGCACATCGAGCGCGTCGTGCGCCAGATCGGCCCCAAGGCGACCGCGTTCTGCGCCGCGATCGCGATCGAAATCGAGGATGTCGAGCGCCTCGCCGAGGTCTCCATCGTATTTGGACTCCTGTTCCTGTTCGATGGCCTGATGGATGACGGGGACCTTGCGATGGTCGTCGCAACGCACCGGTTCATCGAGGTTCACGCGCCGCGCCTGCACATCGCTGCATCGAACGAGACGAAGCAGCTGGCGTCCGCCGTCCTCCGGAGCGAGCTCGAGGCGGCCAGGGCGCCGCGCCCCAATCCTGCCCTGGTCGCGGCGCGCGCTCGACCCCTGGCGGAGGTGGCGCGCCTGCTGCGTCGCCTGAGCTCTCCCGAGGACGCGGGCACGCTCATCGAGTCGCCTGTCGCCGGCTTTCTGAGCCACGGCTCCGCCATGCGGCAGCTCAGCCAGCGAGTTCTCGAGCGCGAAGAGGGTGCGTTCTGGGACGACCACGCCGACGATTTCGTCGCCCATGCGATCGGGAGCATCCAGACGGCCGGGACGGTCGCCGTCGTCTACAGCCTCTACCGGAGCGCGAGCCCCGAGCTCCCCACGATCGGACAGGTGCTGGCCTCCCCGGCGGTCAGGCGCGTGTGCGAGCGATTCGCCGACGCTGCTTCGCGCATCTTCGACGACGTGGGAGATCAGGACGTCGATCGGCGCTCGGGCCCCCGGGGCCGGTTCGATCTCAACCTCTTCAACCATCCGAACCGACGGCTCGTCGAGGCGACGATGCGGTTCGTCGGCGTCGATGACGAGGACGTCATCGCGGCGACGCTGCGCGACCTCGCCGCCGACGACAGCGCCGGGGATGGCCGCGTCGTCGAGCGATTCGTCGACATCGTGCGCGGCGGCGTGGCGAGCTTGCCGGCGGAGTGCTGGCGCGACGCGGGCGTGTTCCTGATGCTCCTCAAGAGGATCATCGAGTCGGGATACGTCAACACGCTGGGTGACGCGGCGCTCGCGGAGTGACGCCGGGGCGCCGGGCGCGCCGCCCGGCGGAGCGCTAGAGGGAACCGCCGAGTTACCAAGGACCATCCGCTCGTCCCTCACGCGCTCGCCGCCCCCTGGCGCGCGCCCGCCGGATCGCCGATCCTCCCCTGCGCCATGCCAGCCCCCACCCTCTCCACGTCCGCCCCTCGCGCGGCGCGGCCGGCCCGGGGACAGGCCGCTGCGGGCGCCCGCGCCCTCCGCGAGCGCGCCCTCCGTCATCTCTCCATGGGCATGCTCGGCGAGGCTCGCTCGGATGCGGGCGAGGCGCTCGCGCTCGTCGAGCGGGAGCTCGGGCCCGCCGACCCGGAGGCAGCGGGCGCGCTGCTCGTGCTCTGGCGGATCGCGACGGCGTCCGGCGACCCTCCCGCCGCCGAGGCGCACGCGCGCCGGGCCGTCCTCGTGCTCGCGCGGGCGCGGCGGGGCGGCGAGATCAAGCGGCTCCGCGTCCACGCATGGCTCGCCCTGGCCGCGACCGCGCGGCTCCAGGGCCGCTACGCAGACGCGGCGGCGCGCGCCCGCCGCGCGCTCCGGCTGGCCGAGGCCGCCTTCGGCGCCCGCGACGTCGAGGTCGCCGCCTGCCTCAACGAGCTGGCGATGAGCTGCAAGTACCGCGCGCGCTTCGCCGAGGGGGCGCGGCTCTACCGCCGGGCGCTCCGCGTGCTCGAGCGGGTCCACGGACCGGATCACCCCGATCTCGCGCCCCTGCTCCACAACCTCGGCGGGCTCGAGCACGCTCGCGGCCGCGCGGCCCGTGGAGAGCCGTTCGCGCGCCGCTCGGTGGCGCTGCGGGAGGCGGCGCTCGGGCCCGAGCACCCGCTCGTCGCCGAGGACGCGGCCGCGCTCGCGGCCATCCTCGACGCGCAGGGCAAGCGCGAAGAGGCCGCGGCGCTCTACAGGCGCGCGCTCGCGATCTTCGAGCGCGCCTACGGCCCCGCGCACCACGAGGTCGCCTTCACCACGAGCAACCTCGCCGCCCTGCTCTACGCCGAGGGCGAGCTCGACGCCGCAGCGCGCCTGTTCCGCAAGGCGATCGGGACGATGGAGGGGCTCCTCGGCCCGACTCACCCCGACCTGGCGATGGCGCTCAACAACCTCGGTGTGCTGCGCCTCCGGCAGGGCAAGCGGGCATCGGCGCGCCGGCTGCTGGAGCGGGCGCTCTCCATCTACACGGCGACGCTCGGCCCGGGCCACCCGACGATCGCGGCCTGCCGGGAGAACCTGGCAGAGGCGGGCCATGCCGGCGCGATCGAGGCCTGACGAGCCACCACGCCGCGGGATCGCCGCGGATCGAAGCGCGGCGCGTCGCTGGCTCTGGCCCGCGGCGCCGCGCGCCGTGGGTCACCGCGCGCGCCGGGTCGAGCGCGCGGCGCCGGTCGTCCGCGCCTGCCGCGTCGCCTTGCGCCCGGCCTTCGGCTTCGCGCCGCCGGCCCGGAGGAGCGTGCCGTTGTGGTTCACGCCGATGGGGGCGACGGCGCTCAGATCGCTGGTGGCCGACGGTGAGGACGGCCCGGCGCACGTGATGCCGAACGTCGCGGTATAGGTCCCCGGCGACCCTGGCGCGGTGAAGGACACGTTGACGTTCCGCTGGCCTTTGAAGGAGACCGGGCAGCTCGAGACGCCGAAGTGCTGGCTCGAGACGCTGCACTGGCAACCAGTCAGCGTCACCCCTTGGCTGTCCACGGTGACCGTACGCCAGGCCGTCGTCTGCGCCGGAACTTGCCCGAAGTCCCGGAGCGCCGGGCTGGACGCCAGCGCCTGCTCCGCCTCGCCGAGGGCGTCTTCTCCTTCCCCGTTCTCGACGCTCTCCACCACGCAGCCCGCGGTTCCCAGGCTTGCGAGCAGCAGCGTTCCGACCATCACACATGAAACTTTCACAAGACCTCCGTTGATGGACTCCCCACATGACGTGCGGGGCCCCGAAGCAACGACCAAGGCGACGATCGCCGCCGGGCCTGGCCCCAGAGCCCCTCTCGGAGTCGCCAAGCAACCGGTGCGCCAGCGCCCGGAACAACACGGCCTCTCCGCCGCCGCCGCTCGACGTGGAGCTCGACGGCCCGAGCAGGCGGCGGATCCTGCCGGATCGGGCCCATTCGTCTGACGCGGTGGAGCTCGGAGCCCAACCCCATCCCCGATGGGCGACCGTGACATGTCACGCCGCGACCGTGACATGTCACGCCATGACCGTGACATGTCACGCCGCGACCGTGACATCGCGGACAGGCGCGGCGCAACGCGCGACGAGGTGCCCAGATGGCATGGAGCGACGACGCGAGTCGCCCGTCCTCGACCGCTCGGCAACGGGAGGCCCCTGGATCAAGGAGGCGGCGGCGGATCCTGCTCGGAGCGCGCCTGCCGCGGGGCCCACAGCGGGTAGTCGACGCCGGCGAGGCGATTGATGAGGATGGCCTGGAGCGTGAGCAGGACGACCCCGCCGAGGAGCACGAGGAGCATCGGAGGCTGGGACAGGATGCCCAGCGAGACGATCAGCGTCGTCGCGCCCGCGGGAGGGTGAGGCGCGCGGGCGAGCACCATGAGACCGGCCGTGAGCCCCAGCGAGAGCGCCGCGGCGATGGCGCGCGGGAGGGTCACGCCGGTCGCGGTCGCCGGACCTGCGTGCGTGAGCCCCGTGATGAGCAGGCTCATGTACGCGACCGCGATGCCGATGCTGTGCCCGAGGATGGTGGTGCGCGGCGCGGCCGACGCCGCCGTGGGAGTGTAAAAGAACAGGAAGGCCGTTGGCCCGAGCGATGGAAAGACGAAGGGCGACTTCGTCACCACGGCGAGGGCCGCCATCAGGCCGATGCTCACGAACCCGTTCACGCAGCTGAAGACCGCGAGCACCGGTATCTTGGAGTAGCGCTGGAGGAGCCACGGGAGCCTGAGGCGCGTGAAGATGCCGCGCACCACGTCCGTCATCTCCCCGCCGAGCGGGTGCCGCGGCGAGATCGGGCCGTAACCGCGCCCGTTTCCCCACGGATCCATCGCCGCGGGGGTCGATTGCCTATCTCTCTCTGTCATCCTTCGTTCCTTGCGAGCGGGCCGCGCCTATCGGTGACCGCGCCTCCCTGGGCAGGATCAGAACTTCTCCACCGACGGGCGCACGTCGATCTCGAGGGTCCAGGCGCTCGGCGCCTGGGCGTGGAGCTGGAAGTAGGTCTCTGCCAGCGCCTCCGGCGATAGCAGGGTGGCGGGCGTCCTCCCGGGCACCATCGCGCGCACCCGCGGGGTGTCGATCAGCCCGTCGATGACGACGTGCGCCACGTGGATGCCGCGCGGACCGAGCTCGCGCGCGAGCGACTGCGCGAGGGCGCGCAGGCCGGCTTTGCCGACGGCGAGGGACGCGAAGCGGGCTCCGCCGCGGAGCGAGGCGGTGGCGCCCGTGAAGAGGATCGTCCCCCGGCCGCGCTCGAGCATGCCGGGCAGCGCCGCCTGCGCGCTCAGGAAACCGCCGAGGCAGTTGATCTTCCAGTCGTCCTCGAGCTCTCGCGGCGTGAGCTCCAGCGCGCCGGCCACGCGGAAGACGCTGGCGTTGTAGATCAGCACCTCGACCGGCCCGAGCGACGCCTCCACGCGCGCGAAGGCCGCCGCGACGGAGGCCGCGTCCGTGGCGTCCCCCGGGACGCTCAAGGCGCGCCCTCCGGCTCCCTCGATCTCCCGCTGCACCGCCTCGCACGCGGCGGCCGTCCGGGCCATGAGGCCGACGGAGAACCCCTCGCGCGCGAAGCGCCGCGACACCGCGGCCCCGAGTCCGGGGCCGACGCCGACGACGACCGCTGCCTTGTTCGAGCTCATGAACGCACACCCTCCCGCCGGCCCTCGCGCCGGCGAACCGCGGTAGCGTAGCGCCCTGACCCGCGCGAACGACACACGCCGGCCGATCTCGTCTCCGGCTCGCTCTGCACGTCAGCCCCCCGAAGCGCTACGGGCTCCCCGGCGCGTCCCTCCACTGCCGCACGAAGAACGGCCACGCGTCGTGGAGGTACAGGCCGAAGGGGATCCACCAGACGAGATCGTTCGTCAAGCAGAGCACGGCGGACCGAGGCGGCCACTGCCCGGTGACGAGCAGCGCCGCGAGGCCGATCGGCCCGAGCACCTTGCCGAGCAGACCGACGCCCGCAAGGAGGAACCCGCGCTCGGGCGCGCGCGCGACCTCCGCGTAGAGGAGGGCATACACCCCGACGACCATCCCCAGACAGGCGAAGATCGGCGGGTGATTGAGGGGTTCCATGCCCGCGAAGCGAAAGAGCCATTGCGGGTCGACGGCGGCGTAGAGCCCCCAGCAAGCGTTGTAGAGGGCGGCCAGCGCGAAGACGGCGCGGTGCAGGCGGCGGCGGGGGATCATCGCGGGGCGGCCTCGGCGGAAGGCCCGCGCTCATACACCGCGCCGGCGCCGGGGACTAGCGGGATCTCGCCCGCCCCGAGCGCGCCGCGACGGCGCGCTCGGGCCTCTCGGATGCCGCCGCCGTCCTCGAAGACGTCGCTCCGCACCTGGGCCTGGCTGATACGGCTGTTCGGCGGGACGCTGCGCGTGGGCCACACGTTGCCGCCGCAGGAGCACGTACCGGCTCGGGTTCGACGCGACGATCTCCTCCGCCTTCGCGCATGCCTCCGCGTCCTCGAGGTCGGAGGACGTCGAGCGGGCAGCGAACGCCGCGCTTGATTACCAACGGATGTTTGTCTAACATAACGGACATAATCCGCCAACCACTTTGTGCCCCGCCGAGGTCGGTCGCCGCTCAGTGGTCGTGGCGCGCCTGTGGCTCGGGGCCGGCGCACCATCACCTGACTCCTCATCTCGGACGAGACCGCAACGACGCCGCAACGACACCGCAACGACGCCGCAACCCATTTTGGCTTTCACCTCAGCTAACGTCGGCCGGTGTCACCCTCCGCCACGTCACGCGCGGCTGCGCTCCACCATCGCGGAAGGAAAAATCCGTTATATAGGAGTCCAGCATGATGGAAAACACATCTGCTTTACAGGAGGAAAGCGTCCAGGGCGGCACGCGCGCCATTGCGGCAACCTGGGAAGAAATTGTAGTACTGGCTCAGCTTTGGTGAAGACATCCCCCCAACTCGTCAAAGCTCTAGGAAAAACCCTGCCATGACGAACCACGAAAGCCATTTGCTTGGCGAGCGCGCCGCGAGGCTACACGCCAACACGAGCAAGACTCCGCCCCAGTGGGCTGGTGCCACCCCGCGTTGGCTCGTGCAGCTGCTCCCCTGGACGCCCGTCGAAGCAGGCGTGTACCGCCTCAACCGGGTCGTCAGCAACGATTTCGCGGTCGATTGCAGCCCGGATGACGCGGCCGAGCTGCCCACGGCGCGCATCCACTATGAAGAGCAGCCGCGCGAGTTCGTGCTCAACACGGTGACCACGACGATCCAGGTGCACACCCGGATCTCCGACCTGTTCCGCAGCCCCATGGATCAGGTGAAAGAGCAGCTCACCGTCCTCGTCGAGAAGCTCAAGGAGAAGCAAGAGGACGAGCTGATCAACAACGGCAACTACGGCCTGCTCAACAGCGTGCATGAGAGCATGCGGGTCAAGCCGCGCGGCGCCGGCCCCACGCCGGACGATCTCGACGAGCTCATCGCGCGCGTGTGGAAGGAGCCGGCCTTTTTCCTGGCGCACCCGCGGGCCATCGCGGCGTTCGGTCGCGAATGCACGAAGCGCGGTGTTCCGCCGCCGACGGTGACCCTGTTCGGCTCGCAGTTCCTCACGTGGCGCGGCCTCCCGCTCATTCCTACCGACAAGCTGCACCTCGCGGGCAACAAGACCGATATCCTCCTGGTCCGCACCGGCGAGAAGAAGCGCGGCGTCGTGGGCCTGTTCCAGCCCGGGATCCCCGGCGAGGTGAGCCCGAGCCTGTCGATTCGCTTCATGGGCATCAACCAGCTCGGGGCTGCCTCGTACCTCGCGTCCCTGTACTGCTCGGCGGCGGTTCTGACCGAAGATGCGCTCGGCGTGCTCGAGGGCGTCCAGGTGGACAGCTACTATGAGTACAAGTGAGTTCCTGACAGCGGATCTCCAGGGTGCTCTGCCGCAGGTGACCCGCGCCGTAGGGAGCTCTGGGATCGCGCCCTTGAACGTGCCTCTCTCGGCGCCGGGCGGCGCGCCCGCGCCGGCGCCCGCCGTCCCCGGCTTCGACCCCGCCTCCCTGGCCGCGGTGATCGCGCAGCTCGCGAACGAGATGCTCGGCGCGCCGTTGAAGCAGGGGGCGGCGGAGCAGACGGCGCCGCTGCCTGGCGCCGCGCCGTCGCAGTCACCCGTCCCGCACCTGGCGGCGGCTGGCGCGGCGCCGTCACCTGTACCGGGGCCGTCCGCGGCGGCGGCCCCCGTAGTTCCCGGCTCGGTACCCGCCTATTCCGGCTCGGTACCCGCGTATTCCGGCTCGGTACCCGCGTATTCCGGCTCGGTACCCGCCTTCCCCGGCGAGGCGTCGCTGCCGGACGCGACGGTGCGCGCTGGGTTCGCCCGCGTGCCGCTCGTGGGCTCCGATCCGCTGAGCCTGGGAGCCGCCGACGAGGTGCTCCGCATCCCGGTGCTGGGCGATCTCGCGGACCGCGACGCCGACCCCTACTTCGTGCCCGGCGCGCCCGCGCTGGGCATCGAGTCGCCGGTCGGCCCTCCCCAGGTCGAAGCGCACGAGATCCGCGCCGTGGATCCGGCGCTGATCCGCGGCGTGAGTGGCTCGGTCGGCATCCTGGACCCCCACGCGATCCGCCGCGACTTCCCCCTCCTCGAGGAGCGGGTCCACGACAAGCGGCTCGTCTGGCTCGACAACGCGGCGACGACCCAGAAGCCCCGGGCCGTCATCGATCGTCTCTCGCACTTCTACGAGCACGAGAACTCGAACATCCACCGCGCGGCGCACGCGCTCGCGGCCCGCGCGACGGACGCGTACGAGGCGGCGCGCGAGGCGACGCGCCGCTTCATCAACGCGCCGTCCACGCGCGAGATCGTGTTCGTGCGCGGCACCACCGAGGGGATCAACCTGATCGCCCAGAGCTGGGGCCGGAGGAACGTGGGCCCGGGCGACGAGATCGTCATCACGTGGCTCGAGCACCACGCCAACATCGTGCCGTGGCAGCAGCTCTGCTCCGAGAAGGGCGCAAGGCTCCGTGTCGCTCCGGTGGACGACCGGGGCCAGGTGATCCTCGAGGAGTACGAGAAGCTGCTCGGCCCGCGGACGCGCCTCGTCTCGATCACGCAGGTGTCGAACGCGCTCGGCACCATCACGCCCGCCCGCGAGATGGTGGCGATGGCGCACCGGCACGGCGCGCGCGTCGTCGTGGACGGCGCGCAAGCGGTGTCCCACATGCGCGCGGACGTGCAGCTCCTCGGCTGCGACTTCTACGTGTTCTCGGGCCACAAGGTGTTCGGTCCCACGGGCATCGGCGCCGTCTTCGGCAAGAGCGAGGTGCTCGACGCGATGCCGCCCTGGCAGGGCGGCGGCAACATGATCGCGGACGTCACCTTCGAGCGGACGATCTACCACCCGCCCCCCGCGCGCTTCGAGGCCGGCACCGGCAACATCGCGGACGCGGTCGGCCTCGGGGCCGCGCTCGACTACGTGACGCGGCTCGGGATCGAGAACATCAGCCGCTACGAGCACGAGCTGCTGCACTACGCCACCCACGCCCTCGCGACCGTCCCCGGGCTGCGGCTCATCGGCACCGCGGCCGACAAGGCGGGCGTGCTCTCCTTCGTCCTCGATGGGCAGCGCACCGAGGACGTGGGCGGGGCGCTCGACCGGGAGGGCATCGCTGTGCGCTCGGGCCACCACTGCGCGCAGCCCATCCTGCGTCGCTTCGGCCTGGAGAGCACCGTGCGCGCGTCGCTCGCCCCCTACAACACCTGCGAGGACATCGACGCGCTGGTTGACGCGCTGCATCGGATCCAGATCGGAAGGGCGCGCTGACTGGCCGCCCGGCGCCTGTCCGCTGAGGCGGACGCCGCCAGGCTCCCTGCCAGCCGCCCTCGCCGTCCAACCCCCTGGTTGGGTCTTCGAAACAGGCTGAACACACGGTATTTCGAAGGTTTTCGTCTCGGCGGCGAACTTGTGTCCCCCGGGTTGCCACGGTCGCACACGTCCGTTATAATGGACGAATGATCCAGACGATATCGCCCAGGGACGCGGACGAGCTGATCAAGAGCGGTGAGGTGGACGTTGTGGATGTGCGTGAGCCACGCGAGTGGTCGGTCGGACACGTGCCGCACGCGCGCCTGGTGCCCCTCGATCAACTGAGAGCGGATCCGCAGCGGGCCCTGCCGCGCGATCGGGTGGTGTTCGTGTGCGCGAAGGGCGCCCGCAGCCTGACGGCGGCGAAGCTCGCCGAGCGGCTCGGGCTGAACCAGCTCTACAACCTGGATGGCGGCACGAGCGGCTGGGTGAAGGCGGGGCTGCCGCTCGAGCACAGCTGAGCTGGGCTCACGCCGGCCGCATTTGCCCCGCGTTGCGGCTGGCGCGCGGCGGCGCCGTCGCAAGATGTGCGGCATGGCCCTGCGCGCACTTCGCACCTTCGTCCTCGTCCCCCTGGTCGCCGCTGCGTGCGCCCGAGGCGCCCCGCCTCCTGCCGCCGCGCCGGCTCCCCCGCCCTCGCCGGCGCCCTCGGCGGCCGCGAGCACCGCGCCCGCCGCGCGCTCGGCGCCTGCCGCGGCCCGGCGACTCCCGGCCTGGGTCGAGCGCAGCAACGAGCACGCAAAGGTCCTCCTCGACGTGCTCGTCCGGTTCTCGCCGGAGCGCGCCGGATCTCTGGGGATCGAGCGCGCGGACCGGGAGATCTCGGACCTCTCGCCCGGGGTCGAGGCGCAGAAGCGCGCGGCCTACCGCGCGGCCATCGTGGAGCTCCAGAAACGGCGAGAGACCGAGAAGGACCCGGCGGTCGCCGAGGATCTGCGGATCTTGCTGGACGCCGCGGACCGGGCCGTTCGCAGCTCGGAGCTCGAGGAGAGGTACAGCGTCACCTACGTGCACGTCACGGGGCTCGTGTTCGACGGCATCTCGAACCTGCTGGACGACCGGGTACCGCCGGCGCGGCGGGCTGCGGCCCGCACGCGCCTCCGGCGCTATGCCGGCATGGAGGCGGGCTACGTGCCCATCGCCGAGCAGGCCATGGCCAGGCTCCTCCAGGACCTCGAGAAGCCCGGATTGCTCGCCCCGCCCAGGATGGAGATCGAGCGGCACCTCGCCACGAACGCCCGCGTGCGGGAGGGCATCGGCGAGCTCTTCAGGAAATACGGCATCAGCGGCCATGACGAGCCGCTCGCGGCGCTCAATCGCCAGCTCGAGGCGTACGACGCGGCGCTGCGCAGCGACGTGCTCCCCCGGGCGCGGACCGACTTCGCGTTGCCGCGGCCGCTCTATGCGTTCCAGCTCGAGTCGTACGGCGTCGCTCTGCCGCCCGCCGAGCTCGCGCCCCTGGCCCACGCCGCCTTCGAGGATCTGACGGCGCAGATGCAGGAGCTCTCGAGCTCGGTCGCCAGCGCGCGCAAGCTGCCAGGCGCGGATTACCGCGACGTGATCCGCGCCCTGAAGAAAGAGCAGCTGGTGGGCGAGGCCATCTTGCCGCATTACAATGCGCGGCTGGCCCAGATAGAGGACATCATCAGGAAAGAGCGCCTCGTCACGCTGCCCGAGCGGCCTGCGCGCATCCGGCTCGGCACCGCCGCCGAGAGCGCCGAGTCGCCAGCGCCGCACATGCGGCCGCCGCGGCTGATCGGCAACCAGGGGGAAGTGGGGGAGTTCGTGTTGCCGCTCAGCCTCCCGGGCCCGCCCGGCGCCGCGGACGGGCTGCAGAAGGTTGACGACTTCACCCATGCAGCGGCGTCGTGGACGCTCACCGCCCACGAGGCGCGCCCCGGACACGAGCTCCAGTTCGCCTCGCTCGTCGAGCGCGGCGTCTCGATCGCCCGCGCGGTCTTCGCGATGAACAGCGCCAACGTCGAGGGGTGGGGGCTGTACTCCGAGGCCCTCGTGTTCCCGTTCATGCCGCCCGAGGGTCAGCTCGTCTCGCTGCAATACCGCCTGCTGCGGGCCGCGCGCGCCTTCCTGGACCCGGAGCTCCAGGCCGGCAAGATCACGCCTGAGGCCGCGCGCGCCTTCCTGGAGCAGGAAGTGGTGCTGTCGGCGCCGTTCGCTCGGTCCGAGGTGGAGCGCTACACGTTCCGCGCGCCGGGACAGGCGACATCGTATTTCTACGGGTTCACCCGGCTGATGGAGCTCCGGGCAGAGGTCGAGTCCATGATGGGCCCCCGCTTCGATGCGCAGCGATTTCACGATTTCGTGCTCGCCCAGGGGATCCTGCCGCCGGAGCTGCTGCGCAAGGCCGTGTTCGAGCGATTCGTCGGGGATCAGCCGGAGCGCTGAGCGGGGAGGAGCGAGCGAGAGCGATCGTGATCCAGCGCGGGCTCCCCTTGCCGCACGCCTCGCCGGCTCCACCAGTCGTGTCGGGCACGGGAGCGTCGGAGGTTGACACATGGGAATGAACGAGAAGAAGGCAGCGGAGCGACAGCCGGAATCGCCTGAAGGCGCCGCGGCCGGACCCGAGGCGACGAGGGCGAAGGTGCGCGAGGAGCGGAGCCCGCAGACACCGCTCGATCGCGGCGGGGCGCTCTCGCAGCGCGAGGCGTGGGAGCCGGTGGACGAGGCGTCGGACGAGTCGTTCCCCGCGAGCGACCCGCCGGCATGGACGCCGATCCACCCGGGCTGAACGCAGTGCGCCAGGCGGGGAGCTGCGACGTGCGAGCCGCTCACCTGGCTCGCTCCGCCCTCCCCACGCGGCGTCCCGTCGCGCCTCACGGGTCGATTACACCGGCAGCAAAACTCTCCCCCCTCGACCTGGGACCGCAACAGGGATCCAAGCGGCACTGCATGATGCTGCTCGTCGACCCGCCCCGGTTCGCCCGGAGTCGGCGGCGGGGCGCACGACCACGTCGGTCAAAATCTGTTTACCTGCAAGATGCGAGAATGCTATTCACATGGTGTGGGCGGGAAGAACGATCCAGCGGCCAATTGCGGTCAAGCGCGAATGATGCAGCGTGGGAGCAGGCATACGACCTGGCGTCCACGCTCCGCCTCGAGCGCGCCGGATGCGAGGTCCTGCGCGGCCATTTCGCGCAGGCCGCCGCCGGGTGGAGCAGGCGCTCGATCGTCACTCTCGACCGGAGCGCCGGGGTGAGCGCGAACCGGCGGCAGGTTGGACCCGCGCTGCAAGGGTGCCTACGATGGCGTTCAAGGATCTGAAAGACGCATGGCGCAAGAGAAGAGCGCCACCGAAGGACGAAGCGCCGCGCCCCGTGGTCCTGGTGATCGACGATGACGCGGCGACGAGAGAGTCCGTGCATTACATCCTGCAGGACAGGTACGACGTCCTTTTGTGCGGATCGGCGACGGAGGGATTGGCCGCCGTTCGCGACGATGTCTGCGCGGTCATCCTCGACGTGAAGATGGAGCCGCTGGACGGCTTCTGGGCGTGCGATGAGCTCCGCCGGAAGCAGCCCGACATCCCCATCATCTTCTATTCGGCATACCAGGACATCAAGGATCCCAGCAGGGTCGTCCGGGAGCACCGGCCATTCGCTTACATCGTCAAGGATGGTGACATCAACAGGATTGTGGCCACGGTCGACACAGCCGTGCGAGTCCACACGACAATGACGGAGAACAAGAGGTCCATCGACCTCTTGCAGGGCACCAAGCGCGATGGTTGACGGCGGCCGACGCTCGGCGTTCGCGACGCGCGCCCGCTCGATGCGCTCGATGTCGATGGATGATCGGCCGCGCGGTGCGGCGCTGCCGGGCCTCGTGACGCAGCCGGTCCTTCATCGATGACATTCAGACGAGAAATCGACGACGTCACGCGATAGCCCGCCGCGCTTCCCGCCCACACCGTCCACGAAGCTCTTACAGTCCCCTGGATCGGAAGCCGAGACCGTGATGTGACCATCATCACCGGTCCGCACGCGACTCGACGGGGCCCCCGTCGAGTCGCCCTGGATCGCCGGACGTCTCTGGTAGCATTCCGTTTCCTCGCATGGTGCGAGAATGCTATACGTGCAATGTGGATAGGGCGGAAGTAGCGAGGCAACAACCCGGCAGTCGACCCGCCTCGACCCGCCTCGACCCGCGTCGATGCGCGCAACGACCGTCGGAGAGCGAGCGAAACGACTCCGAGCGACATCATCCCGCGCGCCCGCGGCTGCGCCAGGGCGCGTCGGGGCTCCACCCTCTGCTCTCTCCACCCACGCCGACCAGAGCTCAATCGACGTTGTTCGGCCTCGACCACCCGCGAATCGACTCGCCAGCAAGAGCGATTGCACCGATTCCGTGTAGGAGACACGATGATCAGCCTTCCCCATTACACCATCACGGACGAGATCCACAGCGGCGTCGAGACCATCGTCTATCGTGGGTACCGGAACGTGGATCGGGCGCCGGTCGCGATCAAGCTCTTCAAGAGCGAATACCCTAGCTCCCGTCAGATCGCGAAGCTACGGCACGAAGTCGCGATCACCAGGAGCCTCGACCTCTCTGGTGTGGTGAAGGTGTACGGCCTGGAGCGGATCGGCACGAACCTGGCGCTCGTCATGGAGAACCTCGAGGAACGGTCGCTGGGCGACGTCCTCCGGACGCAGGAGCTCAGCTTGAAGACCTCCCTCCAGATCGCCGAATCCATCGCAGACACCCTGGAGGCGATCCACCGGCGTCACATCATCCACAAGGACATCAAGCCGCACAACATCCTCGTCCACATGGATACGTGTCAGGTCAAGCTGATCGACTTCGGCATCGCCACGCGCCTCTCCCAGGAGATCCAGCAGGCGAAGAGCCCCGACTCCCTGGAAGGGCCCCTGACCTACATGTCACCGGAGCAGACCGGACGGATGAATCGAACCCTCGATCACCGCACGGACCTGTATTCCCTCGGCGTCACCCTCTACGAGCTACTGACGGGCACGCTGCCTTTCCAGGCGACGGATCCCCTGGAGCTCCTGCACAGCCACATCGCCAAGAAGCCCACGCCGCCGCGCGAACGGTCGCCCGCGGTCCCCGAGGCGGTGTCGAACATCGTGATGAAGCTCCTGTCCAAGGCGGCCGAGGACCGGTACCAGAGCGCGCACGGGCTCAAGGCCGACCTGCGCGAGTGCCTGGCGCAGCTGGAGGCGACGGGCCAGATCGCCCCCTTCCCGCTCGGCCGGTACGACCGCGACCACAGGCTGCTCATCCCGCAGAAGCTCTACGGCCGCGAGGCGGAGATATCGGCGCTCCTCTCGGCATGGGACCGCGCGAGCCGAGGCGCGGCCGAGCTCGTGCTGATCTCCGGCCACGCCGGCGTCGGCAAATCGGCGGTCGTGAGCGAGCTGTACAAGGTCATGGCCGGCCGGCGAGCCCACTTCATCTCGGGCAAGTTCGACCAGCTCAACCGGAGCGTTCCGTACGCCTCGCTGGCGCAGGCCTTCCAGGATCTCATCCGGCACCTGCTCACCGAGCGCGCCGAGACGCTCGCGCTCTTCCGGCGCAAGCTCGCGACCGCCCTGCGCCAGAGCGGGCAGGTCCTCGTCGACCTGATGCCGGAGCTGGAGCTCGTCGTCGGCCCCCAGCCGCCCGTGCCCGAGCTCGGGCCGACCGAGTCCCAGAACCGTTTCAACCTGGTCTTTCAGCGCTTCCTCCGCGTCTTCACCACGGCCGACCACCCGCTGGTCCTCTTCCTCGACGATCTGCAGTGGGCCGATCTCGCCTCGCTCAGGCTCCTCACGCAGCTCCTGTCGGATCCGGAGCGCGGCCACCTGCTCGTGATCGGCGCCTACCGCGACGACGAGATCGACGCGGGGCACCCGCTCTCGACGGCCCGGGCAGAGCTCCGGAAGGCGGGGACGGACATGGCCGAGATCACCCTCGATCCGCTGCGCCTGCCGGACATCAGCCAGCTCCTCGTCGACGCGCTCGGCTGCGATCCGCGGCGTTCCGCCCCGCTGGCGGCGCTCGTCCTCGAAAAGACCCAGGGGAACCCGTTCTTCATCAATCAATTCCTGACCTCGCTGCACAAGGACCAGCTGCTCGCCTTCGACGTCCCATCGGGCTCGTTCTCCTGGGACCTCGATCGCATCCGGAGCGCGGCGATCACGGACAACGTGGCCGAGTTCATGGCGAGGAAGCTCCGGCAGCTCGCGCCGAGCACGCAGCGGATCCTCACGCTCGCCGCCTGCATCGGCCACCGGTTCGATCTGAAGACGCTCTCGATGATCGACGAGCGGCCGCCCGGGAGCACGGCCGCGGATCTCTGGGAGGCGCTCGCGGAGAACCTCGTCCTGCCCCTGGACGCCGAGTACCGGTTCCTCCACGCCGCGCCCGACCAGCCCGGAGATGGCGAGCCGGCCCCCTGGGACATCAACGTCTCGTACAGGTTCCTGCACGATCGCGTGCAGCAGGCGGCCTACTCGCTGATCGACGGCGAGCGCAAGGAGGACCTGCACCTCAGGATCGGGCGCCTGATGCTCGCGCAACGGGAGCTCGGCGACACGGAAGAGAACCTGTTCGACACGGTCAATCACCTCAACCTCGGCGCCTCGCGGATCTCCTCGCAGGGCGAGCGGACGAGCCTCGCGCGCTTGAACCTCACCGCCGGCAGGAAGGCGAAGGCGTCCGCGGCCTACGACGTGGCCGCCACCTACCTCGGTGCCGGGACGTCGCTGCTCGACGAGCGCGGGTGGGAGCAGGACTACGATCTCGCGTTCGCGCTCCACACCGAGCGAGCCAGCTGCGCGTTCCTGAGCGGCCATGTCGCGCAGGCCGAATCGCTGTTCAACGTCGTCCTGGACCGCGCCAAGACCCGCCTCGATCGCGTGCACGTTCACGCCCTGCGCATCCCGCTCTTCAACGTCGCCGGGAAGTTCGCCGAATCCGTGAGCAGCGCGCGGGCAGCCCTCGCGCTGCTCGGGATCGAGCTGCCCGAGGACGAGGAGCGGATCAAGGCGGCCTTCGCCGCGGAGCTCGCGGAGGTGCCATCGAACCTGGCGGGCCGCCGGATCACGGACCTGCTCGACGCCCCGGCGCTCACCGACCCGGAGCAGAGCGCGGCGCTCACGATCCTGACGAACGCGAGCGCGGCCCTCCTCCTCGGGTATCCCTCCCTCCACGCGCTCGCGAGCGTCAAGCAGGCCAACATCTCCCTGAAGCACGGCCACGCGGAGGGCTCCCCCTTCGGCTACCTGGTCTATGCGATCGTCCTGATCGGCCTGGGTCGGTACTCGGAAGCCTACGAGTTCGGCAAGCTCGCGATGGATCTCAACGAGAAGATGGCCTGTGCCGACACGGCGTCCAAGGTGAAGTCCAGCTTCGCGGTGTTCATCGCCCACTACCGAGAGCCGCTCCGGCTGTCGTTCTCGTATCTCTCACAGGCGTACCAGGACGGCCTGGATGTGGGGGACATCCAGTTCGCCAGCTACTCCGTCATGCACGGGATCGTCAACGGGATAGGCGTCGGCAACAACCTCGCCGCGATCGCCGAGGAGATAGAGAGGGGCTCCCCTTTCCTCCAGCGCACCAAGAACGTCGTGGCCATCCTGATCGTGACCTCGGCGAAGCAGATGGTCGCGAGCTTGCGAGGGCGCACGCACGGCCGCCACACCCTGAGCGATGGCGCCTTCGACGAGGCGGCGTTCGACGCCGAGATGGCGGCCCCGGGCCTCGAGCACATGGCGGCATACTACAACGTCCACAAGGCGCAGCTCGCGTTCCTCTACGAGGACCACGAGCGCGCGCTGTCCTTCGTCGCCCTCGCGGAGCGGCTGCGCCCGTACCTGGGCCACATGTGGATCTCGACCGAGATCCCGTTCTACGGGAGCCTGATCATGCTGGCGCTGTACCCGGCGGCGGCGCCCGCCGAGCGAGAGCGCTACGAGAGAGAGCTCGACCGGTACGCGGCCGAGATCGCGGTGTGGGCGGACAGCTGCCCGGAGAACTTCCACCACAGGCGTCTCCTGCTGTCCGCCGAGCGCGCGCGCATCGCCGGCGACGACGCGGCGGCGATGGACCTCTACGAGCGGGCGATCATGGCGGCGCACGAGAACGAGTTCCCGCACCACGAGGCGCTGGCGAACGAGCTCGCCGCGAGGTTCCACCTCGCGAGGGGCAGGGCGAAGATCGCGCGCGTCTACATGACCGACGCCCTCTACGGCTACACGCGCTGGGGCGCGGCGGCCAAGGCCATGCAGCTCAAGGAGAGGTACGCGGAGCTCTTGCCGCGGGACGCGGGGGCGGCGAGGGCTGCCGGACCGACGGAGATAGCGACGATCGTCGGGGCCGGCGAGATGCTGGATCTCGCGACCGTCGTGCGGGCTTCCCAGGCGATCTCGGGAGAGATCGAGCTCGGCAAGCTCCTCGAGAGGCTGATGCGGACCGCGATGGAGAACGCGGGGGCCAACAAGGGATACCTGCTGCTCGCGAACAACGACGAGCTGTACGTCGAGGCGGCGGCGGACGCCGAGGAGCCGCCCAGCAGCGTCCTCCAGTCGGTGCCGCTCGAGGAGGTGGAGGGCCTCTCGCGGGCGGTCGTGCGATACGTCCAGAAGACGAAGGAGCGCGTCGTCCTCGCCAACGCAGCGCGCGAGAGCACATTCCTGTCCGACCCGTACATGGCGCGGAAGAAGCCGAAATCGATCCTGTGTGCGCCGATCGTCCAGCAAGGCAAGCTGGTCGGGGTCCTCTATCTGGAAAACACCTTGCTCGAGGACGCGTTCACGCCGGCGCGCATCAAGGTCCTGCAGGTCCTGTCCGCGCAGGCCGCCATCTCGATCGAGAACAGCCGCCTGTACGGCAGGCTCGAAGAGAAGGTCAAAGAGCGCACGGCCGAGCTCCAGGAGGCCCAGGCGAAGCTGATCCGCCTGGAGCGCGAGGCGACGGAGAAGCGGATGGCGGGCGCGTTCGCGCACGAGATCCGGAACGCGCTCGCGGGGGCGAGCCTGGTGCTCGCGAGGGTCCTCGGGCAGGATGAGACGGCCTCGCGCCCCAGCCTCACCTTCGACTCGGCTGTGGAGCTCGGCAAGCTGCACGAGGAGCTCGCCGAGCATCTGCCGGGCGAGGCGCTGGGTCCGCTCACGGCGCGGCTCCAGCGCGTCTTCGAGAACCAGGAGGCGCTCGACGCCGCCCTGAGCCTCGTGTTCAAGGCGACCACCCGGGTGCTCACCATCACCAAGGCGATCCTTGATTTCTCCAGGATCACGGGCGGCGAGCGCTCATGGGAACGGATCAGCCTGAACGAGCTGATCGACAGCGCGCTCATCGATTTCAGGGAGACGACCGGAGGATCCAGCATCTCGGTCCAGGCCGACATCGCGGGGACCATCAGCATCGTGGCAGATCCGACGCAGTGTTACTCCGTCCTGCAGAACCTCCTGAACAACGCGCGCGACGCCATCGTCGAGAGGAGCGGGCGAGGTGGCGCGGGCCTGATCGAGATCTCGGCGAGGGAGGAGGCCGGAGCGTGCGTGCTCCAGGTGACGGATGACGGCGTGGGCATCCGGGAAGCGGATCTACCGAACATCTTCGAGTCGTTCTATTCCACGAAACCCGCGACCGGGACCGGCCTGGGTCTCGCCGTCGTCAAGCGGATCATCGACGCCAGTCGCGGGACCATCGAGGTGCAGAGCGAATGGGGCAAGGGCACCCGGTTCACGGTGACCCTGCCGACGGCGGGCGTGTCGTAGGTGATGGGCATCGTGAGCGAGCGAAGAGCCGGGGTGAGCACGAACCGGCGAGAGGGTGGCCCCGTGCTGCAAGGATGCGGGCAATGGCGTTCAACGACCTGAGATACTCATGGCGCAAGAAGAGCGAACCACCGGCGAACGGGCCGCCACGCCCCGTGATCCTCGTGATCGACGATGACGCCGCGGCGCGAGACTCGCTCGACTTCATCCTGAGCGAGAAGTACGACGTCCTGCTGTGCGCGTCGGCGAGGGAGGGGCTGGCCGCCTTGCGCGACGGCGTCTACGCGGTCGTCCTCGACGTGAAGATGGAGGGGCACGACGGCTTCTGGGCGTGCGACCAGCTCCGGAAGAGGCAGCCCGATATCCCCATCATCTTCTATTCGGCCTACCAGAACATCAAGGACCCCGCGAGGGTCATCAGAGAGCATCGGCCGTTCGCCTATGTCATCAAGGACGGTGATATCAACAGGATCTTGACATCGATCGAGACCGCCGTGCGAGTCTACACGTTGACAATGGAAAACAAGCGGTTCAACGATTCCTTGAAGGGCACCAGGCGCGACGACTGACAGCGGCCGACGCGCGGCGCCTCTCGATGTGTGTTGCCGCCGTCCTCGGCAACCTACCTGTCACCGAGGTCTTCATCCATGACGTTCGCGAACCCACAGGCTCTCGTCGACACCGGCTGGCTGCAGGAGCACCTCGACGACCCCGATCTGCGCATCCTGGACTGCACGGTCTTCCTGACACCGACGTCGGGCGGCGTCCACGTCGAGAGCGGGCGCGCCGCGTGGGCCGAGGCGCATATCCCGGGCAGCGCGTTCGCCGACCTCCTCGCGGATCTGTCGGACCGAGGAGATCCATCGCCGGTGATGATGCCTCCTGCGGAGCAGTTCGCGGCGGCGATGTCCGGCTACGGCGTCGGCGACGGCGTCCGGGTGGTGCTCTACGATGCTTCGATGAACATGTGGGCGGCGCGCGTCTTCTGGATGCTGAGGGCGTTCGGCTTCGACCGCGCCGCCGTGCTCGACGGCGGGTGGCGGAAGTGGACGGCGGAGGGCCGACCCGTATCGGCCGACGCCGTCAGGCATGCTCGGGCGCGGTTCGTGGCCCGGCCTCGCGCCGGCTGGATCGTGGATAAGAGCGGGGTGCTCGCCGCGATGGGCGACACGGACACGTGCATCGTCAACGCGCTGTCGGCCGAGGAGCACGCCGGAGAGGTGACGCGCGTCGCGCGGCCCGGGCGCATTCCGGGCAGCGTCAACGTCCCCGCAGGCGCTCTGGTCGATCCGAGCTCACACGCGTACCTGGCTCCGGCGATCCTGCGGGACCGCTTCGAGGCAGCCGGAGCCCTGGGGCGCAAGCGCATCATCACGTATTGCGGCGGCGGGATCGCGGCGTGCAGCGATGCCTTCGTGCTGAGCCTGCTCGGCGCGGAGAACGTGGCCGTCTACGACGGGTCCCTGGCCGAGTGGGCGGCGGATCCCGCGCTCCCGCTGGAAGTGGGCTGACGCGCGAGGAGCTCGGGCCCAGGCGCACTCACCAGCGTCGAGCGCGCCGGCCGGCCGCCGGACCACCGCGGCTGAGCGCGGGGGCATGGAGCTCGGCCTCGCTCATCCCCAGAGCACCGGACCCATCGCCGGCCGCGCGCCCGTCACGGCTCGGGAACGCCCTCGTCGAGCCACGCCCGCGCGCTCTCGGCGGTGAGCTTGAAGTCCGGGGGCACCCTCGACCGCCTGACGGTCTCCCCTGCCGCGTCTCTCCCCGTGAGGATGGCGTGGGGATCGTCCTCGTCGGGCACGATGTCGAGGTCCACCCGCATCCGGGCGCCGCCCCCGACCACCGTCGTCACGCTCCGGTGCAGCTGCGCCCGGCGTTGCTGGTCGTGCCGCGAAAGGATCTCGTTCGCCGTCTTCACCAGGGTGGCGAAGGCGCTCGCGTCGAGCGGCTTCGGGTTCTTCTTGTCACGCCCCATCGTCCACGGCCCCACCAGCGAGGGCTCGCTCTGGCCGTCGCACGTCATCTCGACGGCCCACCCATCGTCGTCCTCGTTCTTGATGACCCGCGCCGTCCACCCGTTCCCCTTCCACAGCTTCGGGTCCTGATCTTCAGGGCGGATCGGGCGCGTCTGCCCGACCTCGTCGTCCGTCGCGTCCGTCGCGTCGTGCGTCGTGTCCATGGGCGCCTCGGTGTACTCGCTGCGCGCCCGGCGCGTCTACCCCTCCCGCGCGTCTCGGACATTTCCTGTCAGCCTCTGGCGGCTCTGGACCTCCTCCGCGGCGACCATAGAGTCCCCTCCGGCAGGCCCAGAGGCGGCTCTCCCCCCGCGCCGCCATCGCTCGGCGCGCCTCGCCAGGCGCGCGCCCGTCAGAGCGTCTTCAGGTACTCGACCAGATCCCAGCGCTCCTGCTCGGTCAGCGCGGGCCCGATGACGCCGTTTCCGCGCGGCCCGTCGCGGTATTCGTGCCCGGCGTTCGAGTTGCCGGGGATCTCCGTCACGAGCTCGAACCCTCCCTGAAAGGGCTTCACCTGGAGGCCGACGTGCTTCGGGTCGAACTCCGTGCTGCCGAGATAGAACCTCCGCGAGCGTCGCTCCGCCGGCAGGAGGAGCTCGTACAGGCTCGGGACGGACCCATTGTGCAGGTACGGCGCCGTCGCCCAGATCCCGTTGAGCTCGCGCGCCTTGTACGCCCGCGGCGCGCGCCACCGGTTCAGACGATACCCGTCCCACGCGAGCCGTTGCTCCGACGACAGGGCGTACTCCTTGTACTTCAATTCGCGGATCGCCGACGTTCCGAGCTCCAGCGCCTGCGCCATCCCCATCTTCCCGAACCCGAGCGTCCCAAGATCCGCCGTGCGCTCGTTGAAATTCACGGCGTGGGTCGGATCGGTGCCGATCAGCTCGAGCGGGGACATCATCGCTCGCCGGAGGCGCTTGCCGTGCTCATCCGGGGGAGTCAGCCCCGGGTCGTGGCAGCTCGCGCAGTGCGCGCGGTAAAGGCGCTCGCCGCGCGCCGCCCGCTCGCGGTCGATGCTGCCGAGCAGGTGCTCCGGCCAGCGCGGCGCGCGGAGCTTCTCGACCTGCTGCTCGATCAGGTGCAGGTTGTCCACCCGGATGCTCGACTGGAGTTGCATCCCCGCCCCTTGTGACGCGGGGTCGAGCCGCGTGTGCGTGCCCACCCCCAGGGCCTCCCCGATGTTGCGCCCCATCGGCTGCGTGATGGATCCGTTCCATTGAACCCAGTCGTAGCTCGGCGCATCCCAGAGCTGGGGATAGTCGACGGGCGCATTGGCCGCGCGGAGGTTCTCCGGATCGAGAAGACCGAACAGCAGGTTGCCGGCGCGCCCGAGCGCGTCCAGCCTGCCAAACCCTGCAACGGCGGCGTGGGGCCCCGCCGCGCCCCCGGTGAACGCTTGCAGCCGGACAACCTCCAGCATCTTCTCCATCTGCGCTCGCAAGGCGCGCGTGGAGTCCTCACCGTAACGGTCCTTGAGGACCGCCCTGGCGAAGCGATCCAGCTTCTCCGGCGTCTTCAGCGTGCGGTCGAGCGCGCCGAAGAGCGCCTCGGTGAAGGCGACCACGTCGATCGCCGCAGGGCCGCCGTCGATCCGGATCCTCGCGCCGCGATAGGAGATCTGGCGAGTGTGGCAGGTCCCGCACGTGAACCCGACGTACACCTCGCCCGTCGCGGGATCGACGTCCCTGGCGAACCCCACCGGGAGGCGCTCCGGGTTGTTCTTCGCGTCCCGATCTTCGATGAAGCGATAGCGCGCCACATAGTCGCTCGCGGCGAACCGCTCGGCGCTGTCTTCCCGCTCGAGCGCAAGGAACCACCCGAGCGGGACTAGCCTGGAGCCCTGGGAGGCACGGTAGAAGATCCGGCGCTCCGCTTCGCCCCATCCCTGGTCGAGGTATACGACATCGCCCGCGCCCCGGCCGCCCTTCGCGTGCGCGCAGCCGACCGTCGCGAGCGCCGCGAGCGCGATCGCCCCCATCTGGATCCACATGACCGTCCCCCCTTCGACAAGCCCCGGCGGCGACGCCCGCGGTCGCCAACACCGCATGTCAGAATATGTCGATAGCTCGTTTTCCCTGTTCGGCTCTGTCGAGCACGATACGGATCCATCCGCGCGCCGCCGCGATCCACCCAGAACAGCGCGCAGCGGCGCGACACCATCGCAGGGAGCCTACGACCGCACAAAGCCGAGTCAAGCCACGAGCAGCGAAGGGGGCAACTCCGGTGCTTTGGTGTTTTGGACGTGCGTTGGAAGAGCGTCGTCCCAGGAACTCTGGGGCTCGATGACCTGACGTCAGATCCCGAAAGGCCACCGCCCGCGCAGCGCCGCTCCCGGACGCCGCTCGTAGACGCCGCGCGCCGCGGGCCTCGGAGCGCGAGCGCGAGCGCGGGCTGGCTGACGGCCGCCGATCTGCGACACTCCGCGCATGGTCCTCCACCGGCGCCCCTTCCTGGCCCTCTGCGCCGCTGCGCTTGCCCCGCGCGCCGCCCTCGCCGACCGCGCCGGCGCCGCGCCGCCCTCGCCGCCCCCCGCCGCTTCCCCGCCCGCCTTCGACGTCCGCGACCTCCAGGTCCCCGGCGAGCGCGCCCTCGGCCGGCGCTTCACGCTGCTCGTCCCGAAGCACCTCGCCCCGGGCGAGCGCGTGCCGCTGCTCGTGCTCCTCCACGGCCTCGGCGAGACCGGCGACGAGCGCCTCGGCGCCTTCGCGTGGCTCTCGCGGTACGGCCTTGGATCGGCCTACGAGCGGCTGCGCCGCCCGCCGCTCGAGCGCACCTCGCGCCGCATGGACTGGACCGACGCGCGGCTCGCCGAGGTCAACGCTGCGCTCGCGGCGCGGCCGTTCCGCGGCCTGGCCATCGCGTGCCCCTTCACGCCCAACGTCCACAAGGCCCCGAACCCGTCCGCGGCGCTCGACGGCTACGCGCGCTGGCTCGCCGAGGTGGTCCTCCCCCGCGCCCGCGCCGAGGCGGCCGCGTTCGACGACGCGGCCCGCACCTCGCTCGACGGCTGCTCCCTCGGCGGCTACGTCGGCGTCGAGGTGTTCCTCCGCAGGCCCGAGCTCTTCGGCGCCCTCGGCGGCGTGCAGTCCGCCATCAGCGCCCACCGCGCCGCGTCCTACGCCGACCGGCTCGCCAGGGCCGTCGCCGCGGTCGGGCCGCGCGATCTCCACCTGCTCACCAGCGAGGGAGACCCGTTCCGCGACGCGAACACCGCACTCGCCTCGCAGCTCGCGAAGCGGTCCATCCCCCGCACCCTCCGCGTCCTGCCGGGCCCGCACGACCAGCCCTGGCTCCGCGAGGCCGGCACCATCGAGATGCTCCTCTTCCACGACCGGCGCCCGCGCTGAGCCGGCGCCGCGCGCCCTCGCAAGGCCCGCGAGGCGGACGAAGCGGTTCGGCCGGCCTCGGGGAGCTCCTTCTCGGTCGTCATCGGCGCAGCCGGCGCGTATAGCATGGCCCGGCCCATCCCCATGAAGACCAACGCGGCGCGCATCCTCGACAGCCTCGGCATCCCCTACGAGCTGCGCACCTACGAGGTCGACCCGAGCGACCTGACCGCGGGCACCGTGGCCAGGAAGATCGGCCTGCCCCCGGAGCAGGTGTGGAAGACGCTGGTGGCGCGCGGCGATCGCCACGGCGTCTGCTTCGCGGTGGTACCCGGCAACGCCCAGCTCGATCTCAAGGCGATGGCCAGGCTCACCGGCGACCGGAAGGTCGACACGGTGCCGCTGAAGGAGGTCCAGCCGCTCACCGGTTACGTGCGCGGCGGGGTCACGGCGCTCGGCGCGAAGAAGGCCTATCCCGTCTATGCGGACGAGACGATCGAGCTCTTCGAGGTCGTCTCCATCTCGGCCGGCGTACGCGGCACGCAGATCCTCGTCGCTCCCGGCGATTATCTGCGCGCGACCAGGGCGAAGGTCGGCGCCATCGCGTCGCCCGGCGGCGACGCGGACTGAACGCTCGCCCGGCGGCGACGCGGACTGAACGCTCGCCCGGCGGCGACGCGGACTGAACGCTCGCCCGGCGGCGACGCGGACTGAACGCGCGCGCCGCCGGATCGACGGCGGTTCGACGGGCACCGTGACCACGGCGCCCTCGCCGGCATAACCTCCATGGGTGCATATCCACGCGAGGCCGAACGCAGACTCCAGCGAGCACACGCTCCGCGCTCCACGGCGGAGCGCGTGGAGCCCGCGCCTCTTCGCGACGCGCGCGCCAGATATCATCGACCTGCTGGCCCACACCCCGGCCAAGCTGCGCCCCGCGTGGAGCGAAGCGCTGGAGCGCGTCGTCCTGCGCCTCGTCCCGCGCGACGACGACCTCTGCTTCTCACTGGGCGTCGCCGCCACAGAGGGTTCCGACCTGCACAGAGCCTGATGTGGACGCAACCGGAACCCTCTCGGGTCGACGATCAGCGAGAGGCCAGCCCTCGCCCTGCATGAGATCCGTCGATGTCACTCACGCAGATCAGCCCGCCGCGCGATCTCCGCTCGGCTGTTCTTCACTCTCGCCAAGTCACGCGACACGAATGTTCTTTCCTGTGTAGAAGTACCCACACATTTGGACGTATGGATCGCGCGCGCACGCGGCCGGATCATTGATGAAGGCACCTTCGTTGTCTACGTTGGTTACTGGATCATGACCTCGCTTGTGGCTCCACGTCCCCCCCTCATTCAGCCGATACCAATGAAAGTCCTCGTCCGGCCAGATCACCAGCGCGACGAGATAACGCGGCGCCTCGGAGTCAGGCACGCAGTCATTCTGCCCGTGCAGACCGTCGCAGAGCGCCGCCACGCCGAGCTCTCTACAGGCGTACTGGTCCTGTGATTGGCCGCAGCCACGACCTGGCTGAGCGAACGTATTAGTGATCACGTTGCAAGCATAGTTGTAGCAGTTGTTTTGCTCGACCACATCAGAATTGTTGTTCCATACGGCCGGATTGTAAGGCGCTGCCTCATGCTGACACACAGCGGCTCGCAGCTGCTGCGAAGCAGCGGCTCGCGGCTTCGTCTGCGCTGTCGTGCGAGCGCGACCGGCGACGTAGTCGAGCATGTACTTCTGAATCCGCTCGGCCGAAGCCACGTCAGGGCTCAACCGTTGGCTCATCCTCGCATCATGGTGTGTGGTTGGCATGGTCTGGAGCAGTCGCGTCAGCAGGTCGCGTCCCCCGGCTTCTTCGGCCAGCTCCACCGGGAGCACGAGCCTCCCGCGCCTCGCCGCGAGAACATGGAGACCCTGGGACGAGTCGCCTGTCAGGGGTTCGAGGATGAGCGCACGGAAGCCGAGTCTCGGTGGTGCTGCGCCTTCGACTGCGCTGCGGCCGCCGAGTACGTTGTGCGCTGTCTTCAGCAGCTCTCGCCCTGTGGACTCGCCCTTGATGATCCAAGATGGATTCGGACGTCCGGAGAAAACATCAGCGGTTACGCGTAACATCATGCCCCCCTTCAAACTGCAGAGCCCGAGGAGGATGAGACCTTCGTGTTCCCAGCATTTACAGCGATGACTGCTCCGCTATACCGCGCCGTCAACACTGTGTCCCCACGGTCCTTGGCAGCTATTCGACAGGAACATAGTTCGCCCAGGATGCGCATGACAAGTGACCTGACGCTGCGAGCTCGACATCCGCGCATGCGCCGCCGACACGCCTTGCTTGACTCTCTAGAATCTTACTTCATACAGACCAGCATCTTCCACCTTCTCAGTAAAATTGATGGCGACGTATCCAGTTTTCGAGAGGAATCCCATTGCATGGACTCGACCTCGAACGGGCACGGGGAGCCGCTGGAGATCACTATTCACGAGGACAGCCTCTGCCGCGTCGACCACACCGCCGCTGCGGCTGTACCGGACGCCACCGATCAGCAGCTCCCCTTCGGGCGTCTGGGCGGTCGCCCGAAACTCCGAAGCTTCCGGGACGATCTTCGTCGACCATACTGCATCCTCGAGGCTGAGGATAATCCCTTCATTCCCCTTCGGCTGCGCGATTGCGACCGCTCTGCCCGAAGGATCACCCACCGCGCTCGTGATCTGAAGGGCCTCATCCCCGATCGCGAAGACCTTCTCCCAGATCCCGTCCTGAGTGCGCTCATAGATGCGGGCCTCTCCGCCAAGGCTGAACCCCGCATATCCGCTCCCATCCGCGCGGAGCAGGAGGAGAGAAACGCCGCTCGACCACGACGGCGGCGGCAGATCGTGAGGCAACGGCACCGCCTGCCACGCCTCGTGCGTCGACGGCCTGTGGAAGAGGGCATGGACTTTGTTCCCGATGTCGTCTCCCTTCTGCATACTGCCGTATACCCAGAGGTTCCCTCCTGGGAAGCAAGCGAGGCGCATCACGCTGAAGTACCTCCCTTCAGACGGCTCTACGGCGGGCTGCTCCTCGAAAAGCGGCTTATCACCGGGCTTGCGCGCGAAGAGCCGTGCTTTACGGTCCGGACCGTCGAGCGCCAAGACATAGGCTTCCTCAGCCGAGACAGCGCAGACGTCGGGGAAATGAACGGCGTGCGTCGGCGGCAAGGTAGCGCGGGCAAAGTCTTTACTGCCAACCTTCTCCCACACGACCATGGGGCCTTTATCTCTAGTTGTCCTGTTGAAGGTATACGCAGAAGCCCACACCACGTTTCCGCCAACGGCAAGGTCGTAAATGCCCGCCATGGACTTCTCATCCGACAGCGACAGCGCGACCTTTCGAAACGTCATCTTATTGCCGCTACCGACGCCGCGATCCCCGTCGACAATGTCGACATTATCGACAGTACCGCGCCGAAAATCACTGCTGGCAATCTCGGCTTGGACATCGTCTCCGAGATATCCATGATCACACCCGATCCCAAGGACGGCCGCACACACGAGCTTGAACCATGGCGTTCTAAAGAGCTTCCACATCGTTCGTCTCCCGGCGAATTGCCTTCGCAAGCAGACGTCTCTACCTCGTGCGTTCGTGCGGCGGAAGCGCCAGCAGAGGGGGGTCGGGACAAATGGTCAGGCACGGAATGTGTGCCCGATCATGACCATCTCAGATTGTCCATTGATTTCTGATGCGAGGGGAGGCGGCACCAGCAGAGGGCTGGACAAATTACTGAGCAAAGAAAATCGAACAATCCTGCCACGAACCCAATCACGCAGCACCTCCACCCGAGATACATAGATAAATACACCACCCGCGATACTCACGAAGGATCTCGAAGCGACATATCGACCGCGGCCCGAATTGACCCGAACACAATCAGCAGATGCCGTGCAACAATAGACATCATTTACAGCCTTCGGGAACATGGCTACCCGGACACCATTGCCAATAACAAGCCACGAACATCGGATGTCATAATCATCAACATGGGACACGGGGAGACACCAGGCGCCTGGCACGCCCTCGCCCTCGAGGACCAGGCTCACCAACTTCTCCATGCATCGGATGGACCGCGTTCCCTCCGCAGCTCACTGTAAATCCCTACGGGCTCACCCGCGTGCCTCTCGCCAGACAATCTGCCCGCCACAGACGAGAGATGCGGGCGCGACGGAATCGCCCTTTTGCTCCCGCATCTGCCTTCGTTGTGGTACAGCTTCGCTATTGCGCATCACGGCGCGAAGGCGCGCGTGGCCTCTGGTTGCCGCTCGGTTTAGAGCGGTTGCAGTTGACGCAAAAGGGGGAGGGAGAACGTCATGTCAGATCACGACGACGATGTCCGAGCTGCGCGCGTAGGCGCAGTACCTGAAGGTCCGGTCGCCATCGTGTTGACCGGCGCGGGAGCTCGCGGCGCATACGAGGCCGGCTTCGCTTCCAGTCTGCTGCCCAGGCTCCGGCGAAGTCGGCCGACGATCCTCGTTGGCACCAGCGCTGGCGCCATCAATGCAGCCCTGCTCGCGTCGCTGGCTCACATGACCGCGGACGACGCCAGCCGCGAGCTCGTGGAACGCTGGCAACGTATCCACAAGGAGATGGTCCTGGGTCCCGTCTCGCTCTCCTTGCTGCGCGCGGGCGCACAATACATCGCCGGCTTGTTCGGCATAGTTGACCTCACCCCCATGAGCCTGCTCGACACGCGGCCCCTGCTAGCCAGCCTCAAAAGTAGCACCCTGATCGACTGGAACTCCATCCACAGCAACATCAATAGCAGAATAGTCGATACGCTCGCGGTCGCCACGACCGAGAGCAACTCGGGCCGAACCAAGGTATTTTACCAATCACACCAAGATAGGACGATAGGCTCCGACGAGGCGCGAGCCATCGACTACGTCCAGACCCGGCTGTCGGCGGAGCACGTGCTGGCGTCGGCATCGATCCCGGTGCTGTTCCGTCCGACTCGGATCGGCGCGCAGGATAGCGGCCCCTTCTTCGTCGACGGCGGGCTGCGCCTGAACGCGCCGCTGGCGCCCGCGCGAGCGTTCGGCGCCAAGGGCCTCGTCGTGATCTCGACAGACTCCCGGTGGTATGGCGCGTCCGCAGCCATGAATATTCGCCGGATACCGACGTTGCAAGATCACATTCTGCAGGTCCTGCGCATGATAACCTCCGATCGCATGGTCGAGGAGGTTCGCGTGTTGCTCGAGCAGGGCGAGGAAAGTCGGGCAGCGGGTGCAATCCCGATCATCTTCGGTGGTCCGTCAGGGCAAGACGACGTCGGTTCCGTGGCAGCGAGAGCCATCGAAGATATCCTTCGTGGCACTCGAAAGCTCAAGCACATCGACCTCAGACTTGTGTATTGGCTAACATCTATGAGCCCATACAGCCGCCCCGATGTGCTGAGCTACATACTGTTCGAGCCCCAGTTCATCAGCGCTGCGATACAGGCGGGCATCCAGGACGCCGAGGAGCTCATCGCAGACCACCCGACAGAGTCCGGGCTCTGGCGCGTTCTGTCCGACAAGTTCGCGAGGAACAGAAACCGACCGCCGACGAGCACGTAGGCGTTCGCCGCCTGGGCCGCTTGCGCCGCGACGGGGTACCGCATGATCGGCAACTGAAGCCTTCACCCGACGCGCCGCTGCTATCTCTGCTCGCGACGGCACACCGGAGGACCGGAGCCCAGCGTACCCATCAAGAGCACGTTATGCCTCGCCGGGACGGTGACGTTGGGGCGACCTTCGCCCGGTCGCGGGGCTTCTCCGACGTCGCCAGGTCGTGACCGGAGCGCGGCGCGTCGTCGGCCCGCTGCCCCGGCCAGGGTCGGCGGTACCCGGGTCGCGTCGGATCCAGGACCAAGCGAATGCGACGGTTCGCTCACGTTGGGCACCGCGAACCCGACCCGACGGATCGCCCCGCTTCACCCCCCCAATTCGTCCTTCGGCGACGCGGTACGAGATCGACGGAGCAACCTGGATCGGGTCGCCGCCGCTGGATCGCGGTATGCTGGCAGAGTTCGGCTCCGGGCCGTGCCCGGGATGGCAACGAGGACTATGACCAGAGCGGCCTGCGACCTGCGCGATCCGAGCGAGCTGAGCACCGCCGAGCTGCGGCAGCGGTGCCGGGGCTGCAAGCCGTGGGAGCTCGGGCTCGGCGCGGTCCAGCTGGCCGCCTCGGCGGCGGCCGGTGGCGCCGTGCTCGCGGCGGCCGGCGCCTGCATTCCGGGGCTGGTCCAGTGCATCAGCGTGGGTCCGGCGCTCGCGGCCGGGCTCGCGGTCTGGGAGTCGATCGGCGTGGCCAGGGGGTGGCTCCCGGGCGCGGCGTACCGCGATGAGCTCGCGTTCCGCGCGTGGCACGCGGGGCTCTCGCCGTGGGTCGGGGCAGCAGCGCAGCGCCGCTGGGCGAGGCGCGCGCTGGCGCGCCGGCCCGCGGCCCCCGACTGGCTGCTCGTCCTCGAGGGCATCGCGCCGGCCGGCGGAGGGCGCCGCTGGGTCAAGGTCGAGCTCTCGCTGTCCCCCTCCTCGGGCGGCCCGTTCCGCTCGCAGGCCAGCGGGCACGCGCTGCTGCGCGCGGGCGGCGACGGCGCAGGAGCGCCGCACGAGCGGCGCCTCGCGCTCGACGAGCTCGACGACCTGAGGCGTGCCGTCGCAGAGCTCCCGGAAGGGCTCTCGCTGGATCCCCCCGCCTCGCCCCGGGACCCCGCTGTGTTCGACGGCCGCTGCGAGCTGCTCATCGCCAGGAGGACGCCGTACGCCGCGGCCCAGCTGACGAGCGCGTTTCCGTCGCCCGAGGCGGGCCCTCTGGCGCCCTCGCTGTCGCTGCTGCACCGCCTGGTCCAGCTGGCCTGGCGCGGGGGCGAGTCAGGCCCGAGCAAGCGCGGCCACTGACGCGGGCGCCTCGCGCGTCAGGCGCCGGCCGACCAGCATCAGCAGGACGCCGGACGCGAGGAAGGCCAGGTCCCAGCCCAGCTGACCCGGACCTGGACGGACGTGGTGGATCTGCAAGAGGTGATGATCGATCACCCCCTCGACCAGGTTGAACAGCCCCCAGCCGATGGCGGCGGCGCCCGGGAACATCCGTCCGGGGAGCTCAGCTCCGCCCGCGCGCAGGGCGCGCCAGAGCTTGATGACCCCTGCCACGGTGAGGCTCAATGCGACAGCGCCGAACAGACCGTCGGCGAAGATGTTCCGCCTCACATCGTCGATGGTCGCGCCAGGATGGCAGCTGAAGCAGATCAGATGATGCCACTGCAGGAGCTGATGAAACAGGATGCCGTCGATCAGGCCACCTGCGCCCAGGCCGAAGATCACACCCGCCGTCTTCACGGCGCGTGATGTCCTCGAGGCGGTGGTGATCTCCAGCGGGCGGGCTGTGCTCATGAAATCCTCCTGAGCGCGCCCCCATGCGAGCGGCAAACCACAGCCGTCGGGCGGCGGAGGACGGATCGGTCGGGCCGGCGGAGCGACCGGTTCGCCGCCGCCGGACCGCGGCGCGCTCGCCGGCCATGAACCAAGGGCGCCCCGCCTCGATGGACTGGCCAGCTCGGACCTGGCACGGAGTTGGCACATGTCGGGGAGAGGAACCCACGTATCCGCAGAAATCGCTGAAAGGTGCCAGATGGACAATCGAATGAACCCGGAACGCGCCGCAGGAACGGCGGAGCCGGAGCACCAGGGTCCCAGGCCGGTCCCCTACACGTACCATGACGGCCGCGAGGACTACCTCCATGTCGGCCGCCGGGAAGGCGCGGCGCCGGATCAGCCCGAGGCGCTGGTCCCGCCCACCGAGGGGGTGACTTCACCTGCCCAGGCGGCGTCCCCGCCGCCCGAAGCCGCCTCGGTGGCCGCCGCGCCGATCGCCTCGCCGCCCGAGGCGACGGCGCTGTCGCCCGAGGCGACCGCCCTGCCGCCCGAGGCGACGCCCGGGTCTCCCCGGGCGACGCCTCGCGCAGCGGCGCAGCGCCCTCAGCAGGCGATCCGGATGAGCGAGATCGTCACGCGCGGGCTGCGGACCGGCGCCGTGCTGACGGCAGCGACGATGTGCACGATGATGGCAGCGTCCACCCTCAAGCGCGGATCGCCCTGGGCCGCCATGAACGCCATGGCGGCGGCGGTCGGCCTCGGGGGTCGGCGCGCGAAGGACCGGTTCGATCCGGTCGCCACGCCCACCGGAGTCGCGGCGCTCGCCACGGGCATGATCGTGTGGGGCATCGGCTACGAGGCGGCGCTCCACGCCGCAGGGCAGCGCAGCAGCGCGCTCACGGGCACGCTGTCGGCGCTCGGCGGCTTCTTGCTCGACGATCTGATCATGCCCGACCGGCTCATGAAGGGCTTCCGCGACAAGATGGGCGTGCTCGGCACTGCCGGCAGGTACGTTGCCCTCGGGGTCGCGAGCGCCGTGGCCCCGCGGTGAGCGCGCGAGGCGCCGGCGCGGGCGCCGCCGCGCCCCGCTACTTCTGCCCGGCGGCCTTGCGCTCCTTCGCGTCCGGCTCCTCGTGCTGGGGCAACGCGCCTTTCGGTTGCGCCTGCTCGGTCGCGCCGCTCTCCGGCGCCGGCTCCTCCTCGGGCGGGGCCGCCGCGCCCGCGGCCGTGGCCTCGGGGTCGGTCTCCCGCAGCTCGAGCGAGCCCGCGGGGCCGCCGCGGCCCGACTCCTCGTACGGCCCGCCGCCGAGCGAGCCCGGCGCGCGGAGCTCGGCGTCCTTGGGGTGCGGCCCGTCGAGCCGGAAGATCCCCTTCGATTGATCGACCTCGTCGAACCGCCCGTTCTCTTGCCCCTGCGCCCCGGACCGCTGCTTGGCCTCTTGCCCCATGATCCCCTCCCTCGCCCGGCGCGCAGTGCGCCGACCGCACACACGCCCGCCTCGACCCGCGGGGTGCATGCGAGGTGCCGGACCGCGCCGGCCCCGCCCGCTCACGCCGGCCGCGCCGCGCGCTGCTCCTCCGAGGCGGCCCCCACCGCGACCGGCTGGGTGAGCTGCTCCGAGGGCGTGCCGGCGGCCATCTGCTGGGCGATGATCAGCTCCCGCGCCTGCTGCCGCATCCCGGGGAGCCTCGCGGCGAACACCGCCGCCGCGGCGACGCAGCACGCGCCGCCCGAGGCGACGGTCGCGGGCGCGCCGATCTCGCCCGCGAGCCAGCCGGCGAGCAGCGCGCCGAGCGGAGCCATCCCCATGAACATCATCGCGTAGACCGCCATGACGCGCCCGCGGAGCGCGTCCGGCACCATCGCCTGCACGAGCGTATTCGACCCCGCCATCTGCACCATCATCGAGAAGCCGACGGGCACGAGCAGGAGCGCCGAGAGCCAGAACGACCGCGACAGCGCGAACAGCCCGAGCGCCACCCCGAACCCCGCGCAGGCCGCGGCGACCCAGCGGCCGAGGCCCCCGAGCCGCCTCCGGCTGGCGAGGACGAGCGCGCCGAGCAGCGCCCCGACGCCCGACGCGCCCATCAGGATGCCGAGCCCCTGCGCCCCCCCGCGCAGGATCCGATCGGCGAAGATCGGCATCAGCACCGCGTACGGCATCGCGGTGACGCTCACGACCCCGAGCAGGAGGAGGAGCGCGCGGATGGCCCTGGTGCGCGCGACGAACTGGAAGCCCTCGACCGTGTGGGCGAACGCGGAGCCGCGCCCGGCGGCGGTCGGGCGGGGCGCGACGCGCATCGCCAGGAGGCTCCCGAGCACGGCAAGGAAGCTCACCCCGTTCGCGACGAAGCACCACCCCTCGCCGATCGCGCCGACGAGGATGCCCGCCACCGCCGGGCCGAGGATCCGCGCCCCGTTGAACATCGAAGAGTTGAGCGCGATGGCGTTGGCGAGGTCCTCCCTGCCCACCATCTCGACGACGAACGCCTGCCGCGTCGGGATGTCGAACGCGTTCACCACGCCGAGGAGCACGCTGAACCCGAGGATGTGCGGGACCTGGACGTGCCCGCTCAGGGTGAGCGCGCCGAGCCCGAAGGCGAGCGCCATCGCGGCGGACTGCGTGACGAGCAGGATGCGGTGGCGGCTCCGCCGATCGGCCACGGCGCCGCCGATCGGGGCGAGCAGGAAGACGGGGATCTGCGTCGCGAACCCGACGCTGCCGAGCAGCAGCGACGAGCCCGTCAGCCGGTAGACGAGCCACGACTGGGCGACCGACTGCATCCAGGTGCCGACCAGCGAGACGAGCTGGCCGGCGAAGAAGAGCTGGTAGTTCCGGTGGCGGAGCGCGCGCAACAGCGACGGGGCGGAGGCCGCCGGGCGCGCACCACGACCCGCCGCGGGGGCCGGCTCCGCTTCAGGCTGACCCATGGCCGCAGTATGGGGCGCAGGAGGCCCGGGAACCCGGGATTCGGAGGATCGGGGCGCGGCGGGGTGAGGCGCGTGGCCTCCGGCCGGGCTCTGCGGCGGCGCGCGGATCAGCCCCCGCCAGCGTAGTTGGCGGGCCACGCCGCCGAGAGGAGGCCCCCATCGACGGCGACGTCCTGGCCGGTGATGAACGAGGCCTTGTCGCTGAAGAGGAAGGCGACGAGCGCGGTTACCTCGTCGGGCCCGCCGACGCGGTTCATGGCGTGGAGCGACGCGGCGAAGGCGCGGCCCTGGGGATCGTCGAGGCGCCAGCCGGCCGTCGCCATCTCCGACTCGACGACGCCGGGGCTCACCGCGTTGATGCGGATCCCCTTCTGCGCGTACTCGACCGCGGCGGTGCGCGTGAGCGCGACGAGGCCGGCCTTGGAGGCAGCGTAGACCGCGAGCCCGGGGAAGAAGCGCGACGCGGCCACCGAGGCGCAGTTGACGATCGAGCCCCCGCCGCTCGCGAGCATGGCCTTGATCTGGTACTTCATGCACCAGAAGACGCCGCGGAGGTTCGTGTCCATGACCAGGTCGTAGTCGGCGTTGGACATGTCGGCGAGCGGCACCAGCGAGCCGGCTCCGGCGTTGTTGAAGCTGCAGTCGAGGCGCCCGTAGGTGGACATCGCGGCCTTCACGAGCGCCTCGACGTCGCCCTCGACCCGCATGTCGGCGGTGACCCAGGTGATCTCCCCGCCGCGATCCTTGACGGCCGCGACGAGCTGGCGCCCCTGCGCCTCGCGCCGCGCGCTCGCGACGACCCTGGCGCCCTCGGCGGCCAGGGCGACGGCCGTCGCCCTGCCGATGCCCGAGCTCGCGCCCGTGACGATGACGACCTTGTCTTTCAGAGCTCCCATGCGTCACATCCCTCAAGGATGGCCGGCGCCTCCAGGACAGGCGCCGGCGCCAGCGAAACGCCGAGCGAGGAACAACCGTCTTCGGCCGTCTGGAGCGCAAACCGAACGCGCAGAGCGGGTCCGTGACGATGCCAAGGGCGCATACAAAAGGGAAGCGATTCCACAGTTATGCGCATTTCAAACGACGCGTACACGACGCGCCACATGGCGCCTTGTGCCGTGGTGTCGTGCGTGCGTCGCCCTGGTTGCGCCGGGCTGCGCGGATGTGGGCCACGTCCCCCTTGACCGAGGTGGCGTCGGCGCGGAGCGCGCGCGGCCAGGGCGGAGATGGGCTATAGGCCAGCGCCCATGAACCGACCGTACCTTGTCGCCGGCGCGCTCTTCCTGGCCGGCCAGCTCTTCGCGCTCGGCTGCAGCGCCCCCAAGCCGGAGCCCGAGATCGCGTCGTCGGCCTCGCAGAGCGGCTATGCGGAGCGCTACCCGGCCGAGCTGCAGGCGACGGCCACGTCGTTCGGCGAGCGCGACGACCTCGCGAAGCGCGCCACAGCGCAGTTCGCGGGCTATCCTGACCAGCTCAAGAAGCCGGACTGGAAGCAGGTCCTCGACGTCATCGAGCAGGCGGACGCGGCGGGCCGGGGCTACGACTACGTGGAGCGCGTGCGCGCCGTCGACGGCGCGATGGCGTTCTTCAACGACAACAAGGAGGACCTCACCCGCAAGGTGAGCGGCGCCGCGCAGTACGTCGTCAAGCAGAAGGGGTGCGACGTCGACGTCACCGGGGCCACGGCGCACGCGCTCGCGGAGGGCGTCGAGCGCCAGCTCGAGAAGTACGTCCGCGAGCGCAGCGAGGCGCACCGCCGCATCGAGCGCTACCGCGCCTCGCTCGGCAAGGAGAACGCCGCGACGCTCGAGAAGCAGGCCGACGCCGTGAGCTTCGTGAGCTACGTCGTCCACATCGACATGGTCGAGCACAAGCTCCGGCTCCGCCGGATGCTCGAGGAGATCGAGACCATCAAGAAGTCGATCGACGAGGCGGTCCAGGCGGAGCGAGCATTCCAGTCCTCTGGCAGCCGCACCGACGAGGAGAAGAAGGCGTCGGAGGAGCGCATCGAGGAGCTCGGGCGCAGCAAGGCGATGCTCGACTCGTCCGCGACCCAGGCGAAGCAGATCGACGAGACGATGGAGGAGCGCATCGCCGCGGCCCAGAAGGCCTACCGCGAGGCGATGGACCGCCTGATCGCCGCCCTCCGCAAGAACGCCGGCCTGCCGGCCGAGCCCCGCGAGGGCTGACCCTCTCCGCCTCCCGCTCCCCTGCCGGGAGGCGCCGCCGGCGTGGCGGCGCGACCGCTGCGTCACTTCCGGGGGCCGGCACCTGTCGGAGAGCGCTTGCGCCGAGGCTTGGCGGGCGCAGCGGGCGCGGCCGGCGCCGCCGTGCTCTTCGCCCCGCGCCCCTCCGGCCGCGCCAGCATCGCCTGGAGGGCCCGGACCTGCGCGGCGCTCGAGAGGAAGCGCGAGCCCCGCGCCCCCCGGCCCATGCCCGGGGGCAGCGCCGGGAGCTCGTCCAGGAGCGCGCGATAGGCCGACGTCGCCTCGGCCCCGAGCGCGCGCGCGATCCGATCGAGCTTGCCCCGCGAGCGCCACGGCTTGCCCGCGTCGGCGTCCGCCCCGAGCCCGGCGGCCACGCGCTCGATCTCACGGGCCGCCTGCGCGTCCGGCTGGCTCGCGGCCAGCTCGGCCAGCGCCTTCCGGAGCGCGCCGGCGGCGAAGAGCACCACCTCGTGGTGCAGGAGGTTCCACCCGACCATGAACGCCTTCACCGCGTCGTGCTCGGCCACCGACGCGACGAGCGCGTCCGGCCCCGGTCTCTTGCGCTCCGCGCGCTCTCCGAGGAGGCGTTCGAACCCGAGATTGCAGGTGCAGAGCGCGGCCTCGACCGCCTCGAACGGCCGGAGCGCGCGGCCGTCGTGGCTGCAGCCGGAGATGAGCACGTTCACGAGGTAGCTCAGCTCCATCAGCCGCTTCCCGTAGAGCTCCGCGTCGCGCGCCATCACCTCGCGGATCGCCTGCGTGAACAGCAGCTCTTCCCCGCGCTTCGCGCCGGCCTCGAGGAGCCGCGGCTCGGTCGCGGGCGGCAGGACGTCCGCCTCGCGGAGCACCTCGAGGAAGCTCTGGAGGCTCTCCGCGGTCGGGGCGCCCTCGTCCTCGCGGGAGGTCGGCCGCCGGGTCGGCGCGGCGGGGGGTCGCGCCCTCGCCGCCGCCCGGAAATGCGCGCGCGTGACGGCGTCGTACGTCCGGGAGCTCAGGATCTCTTCGAGCGGCGTGACCTTCGACAGCTCGAGGAAGCTCAGGGCCGCGGACGGGGCGACGAACCCCTCGAGCTCGCGCCGCTCTTCCCGCTCCGCGGCCACGTCGGAGTCCAGCATCTCCTCGGAGGTGAGGACGTCGTAGAGGCCGCCGGAGTCCTCGATGTACTCGGTCGAGATCGCGCAGCAGCGCTCGAGCAGCGCTCGCAGGAGCGCGTGGTGCTCCCTGTCGAGCTCGACCAGGACCAGGAGGAGCGCATCCCAGCTCCGGTTGTCCCTCGCGATGACGCGGAACTCCTCGAACTCTTGATACTGGCAGCCCTCGAGCGCCTTCTCCACGAGATCGTCGTCGTCCGAGTGCTCCGAGCTCGACATCTGCACGCTGAGCCCGTCGACGTCGATCACCAGGACGTGCTTGCACAGGGCCATCGTGACGAAGTCCTCGTCGAGCTCGGCGATCTTCCGCGCAGCGAACGCCTCGCCGGCCTCGAGCATGACCTCGAGCCAGAGGGCGAATCGATCCGCATCGAACGTCTCGTCCTTGCCCGGGCGCTCGCTGCGCCACAGATCCTCGTCGAAGATCCCCTTGAGCTGCTCGGTCGTCGCGAGCGCGACGATCTCTCCCGCGTCCTCGAGGCCGATGTGGCGGATCAGCCGGGTGAGGACCGGGGCCGCGAGCCCCTGCACCAGGTGCACGAGGTCCGGCCGCTCGAGGAGCCTCGCCACGAGGTGGCGAGGGCGGGTCGACCTTGCGATCGTCGTCATATCGAGTCTCACCTCTCTTTGTGCTCCGAGGAGCTAACCAAGCTTCGCGCCGCGTTCGGCTACATCCGAACGTTTACGTTGGTGACCGATGGTGGGGTGGAGGAGGTCTTGTGACCGAACGAGCCTGGCTCACGCCGAGGGCCCTCCCCACCTCGCCGCCATCTCCAGCGTCCGCTGGTTCTCCGGTATCGTGAGGAACCGCTCCCTCCACACCGGATCGCTGATCTTCCCCGCCCTCTCCATCAGCCGCTCCCTCGCCGCCGCGATCGCCGCCGCGCAGTCCGCCTCCATCCCGTTCGCCGCCAGCGCCTCCGCGTAGACGTTCCTCACCGCGGACTCCCCCTCCTCGATCGCCCCGAGCGCGTTCAGCATCGAGAACGCCTCCCCCGCCGCCGACAGCGCCTCGTCGAACCTCCCCAGCCCGAGCAGCGCCCTCGCCCTCGCCGCCACCGCCGCCGCGCGCAGCGGCGGCGCGCTCTGCAGGATCTCCGCCGCCGCCCTCGCCTCCTGCTCCGCCCCCTCGAAGTCCCGCGCAAGCAGCGCGATCCGCGCGAGGTACGTCCGCGCGCTCCCCTCCGTGCGCGGATCCCCGAGCCGCTGCGACAGCGCGATCGCCTCGCGCTCGGTCCGCTCCGCCTCCTCGAGCCTCCCCCGGTAGCCGAGGACGTGCCCCAGGTTGCTGAGCGTCGCCACCGCGAGATCGTGCAGCCCCATCCGCTCCGCGCCCGAGAGCGCGCTGCGCAGCACCTCCTCCGCGCCCGCGAAATCCCCGAGCTCCGCGTGCATGTACCCGACGTTCATGCGGAACGCGCACGCGTTGCCGCGGTCGCCCGCGCGCTCGTACGCCGCGAGCGCCGCGGACAGCCCCGCGAGGCACGCGCTGGGATCGCCGTTCACGAGCGCCCGGGCGGACCGCGCCGCGTGCAGCCGCGCCACGACCTCGACCTCCCGCTCCGCGAGGTCCGTCCCGTCGCCCTCGATCGCCTCGATCAGCGCGTCCGCGAACGCGTAGCGCCCCCCGAACACGAGCAGCAGCGCCCCCTCGCCGAGGCACATGTGCTTCGCCACGAGCGCGCCCTCCGCCTCCGCCTCGGCGGCCTGCGCCGCGCTCATCCAGCGCTCCACCCGCTCGAAGCCGCCCAGCTTGCCCGCCGCCATGGCGACGTGCTTGATCGCCGAGAACCACGCCGCGGAGCCGGCGGCCAGCCGCTCCACCGCCTCGGTCCCGCGCTGCTCCGCGAGCGCGAGCTCCCCGCGCCAGACGTGCGCCTCGGCCTCCACGAGGCGCAGCGCGCCGAGCGCCTGCGCGCTCGGGCCGCACGCGACGCCGCGCTCGGCGCGCTCGATCGCCGCGGCGAGGTCCTGCGCCCGCAGCGCCTGCTCCGCCGCGCGGCAGTACGCGGCCGCGGCCCGCGACAGCTCGCCGCCGCGCTCGAAGTGCTCGCCGAGCGCCATCGCGTCCGCCGCGCCCGCGCCCGCGCGCGACAGCCACTCGCCGGCGAGCCGGTGCCCGAGCCGCCGGTCGCCGTCCGTCAGCATCCCGTAGGCCGCCTCCCGCACGATCGCGTGCTGGAAGCCGTACTCCACCTCGCCGGGGAGGCTGCCCTCGCCGCGCCGGGAGATCACCTCGCGCTGCTCCAGCTCGACCAGCTTCGGCGCGACCTGCGCCCCGCCCACGAGCGCCGACACCCCGCCCTGCCAGAACGTCTGCCCGAAGACGCTCGCCGCCCGCAGCGCGCGCCGCGCCTCGATGTCGAGCGCCTCGATGCGCGCCTGCACCATCGCCACCACGGTCTCGGGCAGATCGGCGCCCTTGCCGTCGGCCACCGCGCGGAGCTGCTCCTCCAGGTAGAACGCGTTGCCGTCGGCGCGGTCGACGATCATCGCGAGGAGCTCCGGCGCGACGCCCTCGCCGAGCACCTGGCGCACCAGCCGCTCGCTCGCGCGCCGCGGCAGCCCCGACAGCTGCACCTCGTGGACGCCGCGCCCCGCCCAGAGCTTCGGGAAGAGCTCCCGCACCTCCGGCCGGCCGAGCGCGAGCACCATCAGCCGCTGATCGCCGAGGTTGCGGAGCGCCGAGTCGACGAGCAGCACGCTCGGCAGATCGCCCCAGTGCAGGTCCTCGAGCACGAGCAGCACGGGCCTCGCCGAGCACTCGGCCCTGAGGAGCTCCTCCCAGGCGACGCGGATCTGGTCGCTCATCAGCACGGGGCTGCGCCGCGCCGCCATCAGCTGCACGCTGTCGCCGTCGGGGAACGGCACGCCGACGAGCTCCCCGAGGAACGCCGCGGTGCGCGCCGATTCGGCGTGGCCGTACCGCGCGACGCGCGCGCGGAGCTTGCGCTGCCGCGCCTCGATGGGCTCGCCCTCGAAGAGGCCGATCGCGCGCCGCAGCGCCGGGGCGAGCAGCGCGAAGGCCGAGCCGGCGCTCATCGGGTCGCCGCGCCCGATCCACACCTCCAGGTCCTCGCCGCGGTCGCGGAGCCGCCGGATCAGCTCGGAGCGCAGGCGGGACTTCCCTGCGCCCGCGGGCGCGGTCACGAGCACGGCGCCCGGCGTCGACTCCTCGACGCAGTGCGAGAACGCCGCCTCCAGCAGCGCGAGCTCGCGGTCGCGCCCGACGCACGGCGTCGGCTTGCCGAGCAGGGGCGGCGTGGAGGCGAGCTCCTCGCGCTCGCCGTGCAGGCGGAGGCCGCCCGCGTCGCGGGTCACGTCGAACCGGGCGCCGAGCAGCCCCGCGGTCACCTCGTCCATGCAGACGGCGTCCGCGCGGGCGGGCGCGTGCGCGGGCGGCAGCAGGTGGACCGCGCGGTCGATGAGCTCGCCGACCGGCAGCCGCGCGGACATCTCCGCGCGGCCCGTGACGAGCGCGACCGGCACGCTGCCGAGCAGCGCATTCAGCGCGAGCGCGCAGCGGGCGGACTGCGCCGCGAGGTCGGTCGGGGCGCCGCCGGCGGTGAGCACGATGAGCGGCGAGCGGGACTCCAGGATCTCGAGCTCGCCCTGGTAGCGCTCGGCGACGGCGATGAGCGCCTTGCTGCGCTCCAGGTCCTCCTCCTGGGAGCGCGTCGCCTCGGCGTCGCCGCTCGCGTCGCGCGCGAGCACGAGGCACATCATCTTGCGCTCGTTCGTGGTGATCTCGCCCCCGCGCAGGGTGTTCGACGGGCGGCTGCTCGCGGCGCCGACGCCCGCGTCGTCGAGCGCGAGCAGCTCCGCCGCGACCGCGTCGCCGTCGCGGGGCCGGTCCTTCGGCGGCTTCGCGAGCATGCGCGCGACGAGATCGTCGAGCGCCTCGGGGATGTCCCCGCGCAGCTCCCGGAGCCGCGGCGGCTCCTCGAGGATGACTTTGATGAGCACCGAGAGCCCGTCGGCGCCCTGGAACGCCGAGCGCCCGGTGAGGCACTTGAAGAGCACGCAGCCGAGCGAGAAGACGTCGGCGCGGGGGTCGATGTTCGGCTCGCTGCGGGCCTGCTCCGGCGCCATGTAGCCCGGGGTGCCGAGCATCGTGCCGGGCATGGTGAGGTGCCGGTCCATGGCGCCGAGGCGCACCACACCGAAGTCGATGAGCGTGACCCCCTCGATCGCGCCGCCCACGAGGAGCAGGTTGCTCGGCTTGAGGTCGCGGTGGACGATGCCGGCGCGGTGCACGACGCCGAGCGTCGACGCGATGCGCGACGCGAGCGCGATGCTCTCGGCGATCGTGAGCGAGCTGCGGGTGAGCCGCTCGGTCAGCGTCTCGCCGGCGAGCCACTCCATCGCGAGGTAGGGCTGTCCCGCGTCGGTCGCGCCGTGTGCGATGTAGCGCACGATGCCCGGGTGCCGCAGCGCGGTGAGCGCCTCGAGCGCCTCGACCTCGCGCGCGAACCGGATCGCGTCCTGGAGCCCTCGCCGCTGCAAGACCTTCAGCGCCACCGGCTCGTTCGTGACCAGATCGCAGGCGCGGTAGACGTCCCCCATCCCGCCCGAGCTGGCGAGGCGCTCGATCAGGAAGCGACGGTCGATGACGTCTCCCACGCGCATCCCGGCTCCCCGTCTTACCTGAGATCTCGCATGAGCCTGCTTACAACGGAGTAAACGAACTCGGCCCCGATCGCCAGCGACTCCGCCCGCAGCGGCCGGACGAGGCCGCCCGCCGGCGGCCGCAAGCCCGCCCAGATTGTGATATTCCCAACATCACTCGTCGTAGCGCGGGTGGCGTGCCCCGTGAGCGCCGGCGCCGGAAGGGGCATTTTCACCCTACCGAGGCAAAACGTCCTGTCTGCGGGGGCGCGCGTCACGGGGGCGCATTGCGCTCGTCACCGCGCTTCGGCCCTGTTCGCCATGGCACGACCCCTGCTGAGCTGATGGGATCATGAAGGCGAAGCTCTCGAAGAAGCAAAAGAGGAAGCTCAACAAGCTCGGCCGGAGAGCGCTCCGGCCGGTGGCCGCGGCGGCGAGCCTCGCAGCGGTGTTCGCCGCCGGCCTGTACAGCGGTGAGGCGAGAAACTATCTGAGCAGCGCGAAGACCGCCGTGAGCCGGAAGGTGAGGGCGTGGGCGAGCGCGCTGGGCGGTTTGAAGCGGGCCAGTGGCGTATCGGGGAGAGCTCACCCTGAAGGACGCGCTGAAGAAGCGGCGGCGTGACCGATGAGGCGCGCCGCCGCGGGCCCGCACGAGCGCCTCGCGCCTCGGGCGGTCCTGGGGTAGGTTCGGCCGCCGATGGACACCCGAACTTATTTCCAGGGCAAGAGCGTTCTCATCACCGGCGGCTCGAGCGGCATCGGGCTGTCGTTCGCGAGGCTCGTCGCGGGGTACGGCGCCGCGGTCACGCTGGTGGCGCGCCGCCGCGCCCTCCTCGACGAGGCCGCCGTGGGCATCCGGCGCGAGCACCCCTCCGCGCGGGTCGACGTCCTGGAGCTCGACATCAGCCGGGCGGACGACGTGGCGCGGGCGATGGAGTCGCGGCTCGCCGAGCGGCCGATCGATCACCTCGTGAACAACGCGGGCGTGGTGATGCCGGGGCGCTTCCTCGAGCTGCCGATGGAGCAGTTCCGGGGCATGATGGACGTGAACTTCTTTGGCGCCGTGCACCTGTGCAAGGCGGTGCTCCCGGCGATGGCGGCGCGCGGCGCCGGCCATGTGCTCAACGTCTCGTCGCTCGCGGGCGTGATCGGCATCTACGGGTACACGCCGTACGCGGCGAGCAAGTTCGCGCTGATCGGCTTCTCGCAGGCGCTGCGCGCGGAGATGTGGCCTCACGGCGTGCGGGTGAGCGTGTGCATGCCGCCCGACACCGAAACTCCGCAGCTGGCGTTCGAGAACCAGTACAAGCCGGCGGAGACGAAGGCCATCGCGGGCAACGTGAAGACGCTCGAGCCGGACGCCGTGGCGCGCAGCATGGCCGACGGCATGGCGCGCGGGCGGTTCGAGATCTACCCCGACGTGGGCTCGCGCGTGAGCGCGATCGCGCAGGGGGTCATTCCTGGGGTGGTCCGGTGGGTCTGCGACAGCGCCCAGCGGAAGGCCGGGCCTGCGGTGGGGTGAGCGCGGGCGAGACCGGGCACGCAGGTCGTACGCCGATACGCCGCGGATTTCGGGGATACTCATCGCAACCGCGCTCTCCGGGGGGAGAGCTTCCTGGCTTCTCGAAGTCTGATGGTGTCGCGTAGCGCACGAATGGCCTCTGTGCGTCGCTCGTAGAGGCGCCTCATATCCCGGCTGGATGGCCAACTCCGCATTTACGTGAAGGCGACGGTGGAGCGACTCGGGCTCTCGGCCGAGGCAGGGCGCCTGCGGCGCTGGACCGAGCTGTACGGCGAGAAGCTCGGCGTCCCTGAGGTGAAGAGCGCAGACCCGGCGATCAAGGCCGTGGAGGCATGGCACGAGGCCTACGGCACGCTCCTGGTCCACGTCCACGCCGAGTACGACGACGACAGGGACGAGACACACGCTCCAGGGCTTCCACCGACAGCCTCCTTCTGGTACGTGGGGCCGTCGCCCGGGGCCCTCGCTCCGGAGCGGCCCTTCAGACCGAGGCTCGGCCAAGGAGATCCGCACCCGTGCTAAGGAACACACGCCGTGTCGCCGCGCTCCCGCTGTGCATCGCCCTGCTGGCCGGCGCGGCGGAGGGTCGCGCCGAGGCCCCGCCGGAGGCGGTCGCCCGGCTCATGGCGCAGGCGAACGCGGCCGCTCGCGAAGATCGGCTCGCCGATTCGCGCGACCTGTGGATGGCCGTCTGGCGGCTGGAGCCCGCCCAGGTCGCCGCGTGCAACATCGGGGCGCTGTCGCTCCGGCTCGGCGACGCGCCGGCCGCCGTGCGCTGGCTGTCGCTCTGCCAGGAGATCATGCGCGCGCCCAGGACGCCCGCGGAGCGCGCGCTCGTCGCGTCGCGGCTCAGCGACCTGGCCCGCGCGCGGCAGCTCGCCGGCGAGCTCCACGTCGTCGCCCCCGCGGGCTCGAAGATCACGATCGACGGCGCGCCCGCCGAGATCGAGGGCGACAAGCCCATCCCCGTCGCCCCCGGACACCACGTGGTGCGCGCCGTGCTGGACGGCAACGTCGCGACGGCCGAGATCGACGTGCCGCGCGGCGAGGCGCGGGAAGTCGTGCTCGCGTTCGCTGCCCGGCCCGCCGGCGTCCCTGCGCCGCTCCCAGGCCTCCCGGCCGCGCCCGCAGGCGCGCCGGCGCCGCCCCCCGGCCCCCGCGCCTCCCCCCTCGCCCCCCCGCCTCCCCGGCCCGGGCCGCGGCCGGAGCTCGTCGCCGGCGGCTTCGGGCTCTCCGCCACCCTGGCGGCGATCGGCGGCGTGATGCTCGTCGGCGCGGAGAAGAAGGACGACGCGGGCGACACCGCCGCGCTCTCCGCAGGGCCGAACCGTTGCTTCCGGCTGACCCGGCCGGCTTGCCAGCAGTCGGCGTCGGCCTACGACGACGCGATCGCCTACCGGGGCGTGGGCCTCGCCGGCCTCATCGCGGGAGGGGCCGTCCTGGCCGCCACGCTCGGTTACACGTTCTATCCGCGCGGGCCGGCAGAGATCACGGTGTCGGCCAAGGGGCTTACGTTGACGAGCACGTTTTGATGTGCGCTTCGACCTTGCCCTTGCTCTGATCGAAGGCCGCTCCGCACGCTGCGCGATCTTGCGAAAACTTGCGTGACGGCGGCCGCCTGACCGCGGCATACTGCGCCCCGAGACGACCTGGCAGACGACACCCCGGCGGATTGGGGCCACCTGGGTGCCGGCGCCACAGCCTCGTGCCGGAGGACTGGACGCATGGGTAGACCCATCGCGCGTTGTGCTGCTGCGCTGCTTTTTCTCTTCATCTCGGCGACCTTCCTTGCGTGTGGCGATGGGCCCTACGTGGGCGGAAGGTGCGCGACCACGGACCACTGCCAGTCGGACCAGCAGAATGTGCCGGGCACGATCTGCATCGATGAGCGCTGCGAGTGTGGCGAGCCGGGGAAGGTCATCTGCTGCGCGCGCGGCGACGACAAGCCGAACTGCTTCGAGGAGTGCCGGACCTGCGACGAGTGCGCCGAGGGCACGGAGGAGTGCTCGGGGGTGCCGGTTCCGCCGGGGGGCTGCGAGGGCGACGCGGACTGCGCGGGCCCGCCGGACCCGCGGTGCGGCGTGGGAAGGTGCGTGGACGGCGCGTGCGTCGTGGAGATCGAGCGGGGCCCGATCGCCTCGCAGATCCGCGGCGACTGCAAGGTCGAGGAGTGCACGGCCGACGGCCGCGTGGTCAGCGTGACGGCCGTCGACCCCTACGACGACGGCAACCAGTGCACCCTCGACGCCTGCGACATCGACGAACCGCGACATCTCCTGTTGGATGGTGTCGCATGTCCCGCCTCGGGCGCCGGACGATGCCATGAGGGCGCGTGCGTGCAGTGCGTGGACACAGACCCGACGCCGCTGTGCCCTGGCGGGCTCGCGTGTGATGGTGTCTGGTGCGTGCCGGAGCACTGCGTGAACGGCGCGCGAGATGAGGGGCTCCGCGAGACAGGATTGGACTGCGGCGGTTCATGCCGTCCCTGCCCATCGAGCGAGCGCTGCGAGGCCGCCACGGACTGTGAGAGCGGCGTGTGCACGAACGGAAGCTGCATGATCCCGACGTGCAGCGATGGCGTGAAGAACGGCCGTGAGGCCGGCGTCGACTGCGGCAAGCAATATTGCCCGCGCTGCCCGCCGGGCGGGGGCTGCAAGACCGGCGCAGACTGCCTGAGCGGCGTGTGCTGGAGCGGCGCCTGCGAGGCGCCCACCTGCACCGACGGCGTGAAGAACGGCGACGAGGCCGGCGTCGACTGCGGCGGCGCGGCTTGCGCCGCGGCGTGCCCCGGGTGATCGCGCCGCGGGCAGGAGGCCGACGACGGCCGTGAGCTTCCAGGAGAGCGCGCTGCCCGGTAGGACCTCGCCGCCAGGCTCGTCGACGAGTTGCTTCATCGCGCCGGCCTGCGGGTCGATCCCCGCTCGGACGGCGGCGCTCTCACGCTCTCCATCTCGCGATCTCCCTGACCGTCGTTGATCCCTGAGTCCCTCGGGATCCCACGGGCGCCTCCACCGCCGCGCCATCCGCCGAGCGCGACGACTCAGACGACACGAGTTCACCGGAGACACCACCGTCCCCCTCGTCCGGGCCAGACGCCGGCCACCCTCCACGAACGCGCCGCCGTCGATCAGGGCGCTCCCGCTTGCCTCTCGCGACCACGGCGCCGCATGGACACGGCCAACGCCCGCGCAAGCACCTCGTGCAGGCGATGACGGCGTTCGTGTGGAAACACGGAATCAGCGAAGCATCACGGGAGGACAGGACCGAAAATGACGAGCAAGATCATCTTCAAGTATGCCGCGCTGTGGACATGCACCGCACTTGGCGCGCGTTCGCTCACCGGTTGCGTCGTCGACAGCTCATCTTACCAAGAGACGCCGCAGGACGGAGCCTCGTCAGAGGCTATCCCGGCCCAGGGCGCCCTCAGCCGCCCGCCGCAGGGGGACCTCGCCACGGCGGTGTCCTGGTCTGATTTCCCTCACGTCTGCGACTTCGGCTTCCTCGGGGGCGCGGCGTGCGACCAGTACTGCAAGAGCCAAAGGCACGCAGTGTGCGGCTATTGCGAATGGAATGAAACCGAGCGTAGAGATCAGTGCCAATGCCAATCGGATCCTCAGCGCTGCTCGCAATAGCCGTCGCCCGGCGACGTCCCTGAGGCGTCTCGGCCTCCGGGAGCCCATCTCCAACAGGGCCTCCCTGATTTTTCCGTTTGGGTCGTTCATGCGAGGCGCGACATCGCGACCGGCCTCTGGTCGTACAACGGGCCGGCCATCATCGCGGCCGTCGAGGCGCTCGGAAAGAAGGGCAAGGTCGTCCCGGCCGTGTTCGACGAGGAGGACGCGACGCTCAGCGGCATCGAGAACGGCACCGTGGCCTGCACCGTCGTGCAGCAGCCGCTCCAGTTCGGCTAGCTGTCGAGCAAGTGGATGCACGAGCTCGCGACGAAGGGCGACGCGGCCATGGCCGCCATCCCCAAGGACAAGATGGCCGCCACCGGCGTCGACGTGATCCGCCGAGCCGCGCCCCGTCGAGGCGCCGGCCGCCGGGGCGGAGCAGCCGCCGCGCGATCAGCGGCGCTTCGCCGCGCGGCGGCGCACCCTCGAGAGGGCATGGCGGAAGCCGCTCGCCAGGTTGGCGTGCGTCACCATCGAGCCGACGTCCAGGCCTTGCCGGACCATCATCTGCGCGACCTCCGGCCGGATGCCGACGAGCACCGCCTCGGCGCCGAGCAGCGCGGCCGCCTGCGCCGCCTCGACGAGCCGGGACGCCGCCGTCGCATCGACGAACGCCATGCCGGTGACGTCGATCAGCACGACGTGCGCGCGCTTCGCGTCGATCTCGCGGAGCATCGACGCGATGAAGTCGCCGGAGCGCTGGGCATCCATGACGCCCACGATGGGCATCACGAGGATGCCGTCCGCGATGGGCACCACGGGGCTCGAGAGCTCGCGGATCGTCTGGAGCATCGCCTCCTGCTGCAGGTTGGCGCGCTCGAGCTCTTCGCTCCGCGCGGAGATGCGGCGGAGCAGCCGGGCGTTCTCGACGCCGATCGCCACCGTGCCGGCGACGCGGACCAGGAACGCCACGTCGCACGCGTCGCACGCCTCCCTGCGAGCGCTGCTCAGGACGAGGGCGCCGAGGACGTTGCCGCGGCCTTGCAGCGGCACCGCGATGGCCGTGCGCGCGCCGTCGTGCGCGGCGGGCAGGGCGGCGTCCGCGCCCCCCTCGGCGGGGTCGATCACGACCGGGCGGCCCGACGCGATCGCGCGGCGCACGAGCGAGCGCGCCGGGATCGAGACCTGGTCCTCGACGACGGAGCTCGAGGGGGGCGAGAGCCCGATCATCATGACCTCGATCCCAGGGGCGACGGGCGCGCTCCGAACGCCGTTCCCGGCCGCGGCCCGGCGGGCGGCCTCGAGAGAGAGGTAATCGCTCAGCGCCGTCGACCACGGCGTCTGCTCGAGGGTGACGCAATCGACGCGGGTGTGGACGACACGGGAAGGCGGCAGCTCGGCGAGGGTCGGCCCGACGCCGCGCGTGATCATCCGGTGGATCGTCTCGACGGCGCGGAAGCCCATGTCGTGCTCGCGCTGGACGATCGTCGCGTGGATCGCCCCCTGCCGGAGCAGGGCGACCGTCCGGGCGACGAGATCGAAGCCGACGACCTTGAGATCCCCGGCCCGGCCGAGGGCTCGCGCCGCGCGGCCCCAGGAAGGCCCGTTGTCCGCGGCGGCGCCGAAGGCGCCCGCGATGTCGGACCGCCCCTCGAGCGCCACCATGGCGAGCCTCGTCCCGGCCTCCTGATCCCAGTCGCACGGGATCGTCGGCAGCACCGTGAGGGTCGACCCGAGCGCCGCCGCCCAAAAGCCATCGACGCGCTCGCGGATGTTCAGCGCGAGCCCCACGGCGCCGAGGGACGCGACGACGCCGCCGCCCGGGAGCAGCCGCTTCATCACCTCGGCCGCCAGCCTGCCCGACGCCAGGTTGTCCGTCCCGATGTAGAGCGGCGCCCGGCTGCCCGGGATCGGAGGCGTGTCGATCACGACGACCGGGATGTCCATCTCGGCCGCCCGCCGGAACGCCTCCTCCGCGCTCACGGGGTTGCTGGGCGCGACGATGATGCCGGACATGCGCCGGTCGATCGCCTCGTCGAGCAGGACGCGCTGAGAGCCCTCGCCGTCGCCGCCGTGGCCGGTCCGCCAGTCGATGGAGACGCCGAGGGGCCGCGCGGCGCTGTCGGCGCCGGCGCGGACGTTCTGGAAGTAGGTCGTCGGCTCCGACGCCGGAGCCCTGTAGACGCGGGCGCAGAGGTCGTCTCGCGCGAGCCCAGGGCCGTCCCCGACGCGGTCCTCCTCAAGCAGCCAGATCTCCACCGTGTTCCAGCTCGGATCGAGCTGCACGCTCTTGATGCCGTGAGCGATGGTCTCGATGAGGTCGTGCAGCGCGAGCGTCGTGCCCACCGCGTGGAGCAGCCGCTCGAACAGGCGGATCTCCTGCGCCGCGCTCGCCTTGTCGTCATAGAGCCTGTGCCGCTCCAGCGCATCGCCGGCCGTGCCCGCGAGGACCTCGATCGTGGCGCGGCGCTCCTCGCCCGGAGGCTCCATGGTGGCCTGCTCGAGGGCGAGATAGCCGGCCGGCTCGCCGCACAGCTGGATGGGCGCGACCAGCACCCCGGCGCCTTCGGGGACGCCGCAGCCCGCCTCGATCGCGAAGGGCAGGTACGTCCGGTACCACGCCCGCGCGTCGACGATGCGGCTCGCGTGCGCGCCGTCAGAGGGCGCCGCCGTGCCGAGCGCGCCCTCCTCGACCTCCACGCCGACCGGAACGCGCGAGGAAACCCCAGGAGGCGCGTCGAACCCGACCAGCGCTCGGGCCACGAAGCGGTCGCTCTCGCGGAGCAGCAGGCAGCCGCGCCGCGCGTGCGGGACGACGGCCATGGCCCGCCGCACGGTCTGCTGGAGGACGGCGAGGAGGTCGGGTGCCTGACGCATGCGGATCGTTCGACGATCTCGCCTGGATCCAGGCGGCCTTCAACAAATTCGCGCGTGATCGATCGGGTCAATCGGGGGTGGGAAGAGGCGGCGCGGCCGGGAGGCGGCGCGGCTCGCGCCGGTTACGGCGATACCGCCGCGCCGAACCGCTCGATCGCGCCAGCCGAGCCGAGAGCGACATCGACGCGCTGGCTGCCGGGCACACGCGCCGACACCGCGCGTCGATGGGCGCGAGCGTGGTGCGTCGCGACGGCGTCGCCGCCGGCGAGGAACCGCTCACGGCATCGACTCATGACGGCGCGATCGTGAGCTGGGCGCTCGTGGCACAAACAGGCAGCGACCTCCGCCCGCGCCGCGGGGAGCGCGCCGGCCCGCGTCACACCGGCAGCCGAAGGCCCGCCCCGCTCCGAGCCCCTGTCAGCCCACGGCAAGGAGCGGCGCCCGCGCGGGCCCCGAGCCGCGCCGGGCGCTCCCCCAGCAGCGCTGCCGCAGGCGCGCAGGTTGCAGGGAAAGCGCAAAGATCTCGCGGAGCGGCCATGGATTCCGCTTGCGGACGCCGGCGAAATTTGTGTCATTATTGCGCGGTTACCGTAACAACTTTGCGACGCGCAGCAGCGCGTTGCGCTTGCCCTTGACGACCGAGGAGGCGAGGGTCCTGGACGTCATCGAACGATACGAGTTCAAATACCTGGTACCGGAGCGTCTGGTCCCGGCGATCCGGGCCACCGCGTGCGCGGTCGGCCGGCTGGACCGGTACGCCGGCCCGGGCGGCGTGTACCGCATCCGGTCGCTCTACCTCGACACCCGCGGGTTCGACCTCTACTGGGCCAACGCCCGCGAGCAGCGCGACCGCTTCAAGCTGCGGGTGCGCACCTATCCCGGGAAGACCAGCCCGGCCTTCCTGGAGGTGAAGCGGCGCGTCCAGGATGTGATCATCAAGTCGCGCGCGGCGGTGCCAGCGAGCGAGTGGTGCGATCTGCTCGCGCCCGGCCGCCCCCCCTCGCTCGATCGCCTCTCGCCGGGCGCGCGGAAGGGCGCGGAGAAGTTCATCGGCGCGTTCCACCGCCACGACCTCAGGCCGACGCTCCTGGTCGACTATGAGCGCGAGGCGTACGAGAGCACCCTCGACAGCTACGCGCGCCTGACGTTTGACCGGAAGATCGTCTGTCAGCGCAGGGAAACGATGGATCTCGACGCCTCCGAGGGGGGGTGGCGCCCGGTCGACCACCCCGTCCAGACGCAGACGCCGGAGCCCGTCTGCGTCCTCGAGCTCAAGTTCGAGCGCAGGCCGCCTGCGTGGATGGTGGCGCTCGTGCGGCGCCTCGACCTCGTCCGGCACTCGTTCTCCAAGTACTGCTACGGCGTCACCGCGCAGCTGACGCTCCCGGAGGCGCGGGCGACCCGGGTCGCAGGGTGGCGATGATGGACTGGCTGGCCGCGCTCTCGCACGGCGAGGCCGTCGAGTGGCGCGACGCGCTCGTCGCCCTGCTCGTCGCCTTCGGGCTCACGCAGGGGATCGCCGGCGTTTACATGCTGACGTTCCGCGGCCTCTCGTACTCCCGGACGGTCGTCCAGAGCATGGCGCTCGGCAGCATCATCACGTGCACGCTCATGCTCGCCGTCGGCAACAACATCGCGGCCGGCATCGGGATCGCGGGGGGTGTCTCCGCGATCCGGTTCCGCACCACGATGCGCGACCCGCGCGACGTCGTGTTCGTCTTCGCGTCGCTCACCATCGGCATGGCGAGCGGCGCGCGGGCCTACGGCGCGGCGATCGCGGGGGCGGCGATGTTCGGCGTCGCGACGCTCTTGCTCCACGTCACCGGCTACGGGTCGCGCCGGCAGCCGGACGGGCTGCTCCGGTTCGTGGCGCCGGCCGGCCAGGCCGGCGCGGAGATCGCCGGCCCGATCGCGGGCGTCCTCCGCGACCACTGCGGCACCTTCTCGCTCGTGACCCTGCGCGAGGCGGCGCAGGGCACCGTCATGGAGCACGCCTACCAGATCCGCATTCGCCACCCCGACATGCGGGCCGGCCTCGTGACGAGCCTGCAGGCGCTGCCCGGCGTGGCGGACGTGAGCCTGATGCTCCAGGAGCCGACGCTGGACCTCTGACCACGGCGACGCGCCACATCAACTGGTGCGTAGGCAGCAATCTCACCAGGGCGCGTCAGGTCGCGGCCGCACCGTGGTGGCCGTGCTAACAGAGCGCATGCACAAGAGTCGCCTGGCTGGGCTCATCATCGACTGCCGAACCGACGATCTCGATGGCGCCGCCCGCTTCTGGAGCGCGGCGCTGGGAATGCGATCGCGCGGCCAGGACGGCGAGGCCTACGTCCGCCTGGACGCGTCTGCGCGCGATCTTTCGGTCGAGGTGCAGAGCGTGAAGCACGGGAGCCGCGTTCACCTCGACATCGAGACCGACAACGTCGAAGCCGAGGTGCGCCGCCTCGAGCGGCTCGGCGCCAAGCGGGTCACGCAGGCCTCGACGTGGTGGGTGCTCGAGGCGCCGACCGGCCAGCGCTTCTGCGTGGTGAAGACCCATCATCCGGACGCGCAGGGCTTCTCCACGTGGGACGACGAAGGGAACCCCGTGTAGAAGCGGCGGCCCTGGCCTCGACGCCCACCATGGGCGACTCATTAGCTCGTGTAATTCACCATCACGTCGCATTCAAACGGACTCCCGCCGAGCGCCCACGGCGGCGGGAGATCTACCCGCCGCGCAAGAGGACGCAGAGCGCGCAGTTCGCGCGCTGGCCGATGTGCCGGGGTGGCCGCGCTGGCCGGCCATCCTGGACCACCGGGCGGCCACGCCACGGGACAAAGCCACGGCCAACAGCCCTGTAGCCCGGCTTTTCCGGGGTACGGGAGCAGGCCGAGATCTTGCAATGCCTCCGGATGGCTCCCGACGCTCGCGAGAAATCGAGGCGAGCCCGGGTCAGCATCAATTTTGGCCCACGTCTGTAGGCTGATGTAGCCAAACGTGGGAAGAGGTCAACGTGCGTATCCTGGGTTTCACGGTACTGACACTGCTCGGCGTTGCGACCTTGAGCTGCACCGGTCCCTCGGACAGCGGTGGGAGCGGCGGGAGCGGCGGGAGCGGGGGCGGAGCTGGAGGCGACGCCCGGCACGTCGAGATTCCCGAGCAGCCGGCGGAGATGTCCGACCCGCTGCCTGTCGAGACGCCGGCGACGGAGGCGGAGAACTCGGACCCGCTGCCGGTCGAGCCTCCGGCCGCAGAGGACGACGAGCCGCTGGAGCAGCCGGCGATGCTCGAGGTGCCGATCGCGCTGCCCGGCTCGACCCAGGGCTGCCCCGACGGGATGGTGCGGGTGGAGGGCGAGTATTGCAGCGCCGTGGTGCAGGAATGCCTCGAGTACCATCCCGAATGGACAAAGCGCCACGGCGAGCCGGGGGTCGCCGCCCGATGCTTGCGATTCCGCGAGCCGTCGCGGTGCGTCGCCGAGAAGACCGAGCACCTCTCGTTCTGCATGGACCGGTACGAGTACCCGAATGTCCCCGGCGCGCTGCCGCGCACGCTGACCTCGTGGGAGCAAGCCGCCGAGCTCTGCGCGGAGCAGGGCAAGCGGCTCTGCACCGAGGCCGAGTTCAATTTCGCCTGCGAAGGCCCCGAATCGCTGCCCTACGTCTACGGCTACGAGCGGAATGCCGAGACGTGCAATCAGGACCGGGACTACCGCTTTCCAGACCACTCGCAGCGGCTGCTCCACTACGCAGCGTGCCAGCAGAACGCGCGATGCGCCGCCGAGCTCGCGCGCCTGGACGGCCGCGAGCCGGCCGGCGGGCGCGCGGAGTGCGCCTCGTGGGCGGGCGTCTTCGACCTGAACGGCAACGTCAACGAGTGGGTGGTGCGCACCGATCAGAAGGCCCCTTACCGCAGCGGGCTCAAGGGCGGATGGTGGGGTCCGATCCGGAGCCAGTGCCGCCCGATGACGACCTTTCACAAGGAAGACGACTACGGCTACGAGGTCGGCTTCCGCTGCTGCGCGGACGCCGAGACACACCCCGCGGGGTGAGCGAGGGCCGCGGGCCACACATCCGCCCGGGCTTCTAGCGCGCGCGGCGCGCGTCGAGCCGTGCTATGCGAGCCGGATGTCCAGAGACGTCGAGCTCCAGTGTCGCTGCGGAAAGGTCCATGGATGGCTGCGCGGTGCATCGCCGGACGCTGTGAACCGCGCCGTCTGCTACTGCGACGACTGTCAGGCGTTCCTGCACCACCTCGGCCGCGCCGACCTGCTCGATGAGCAGGGCGGCACGGACATCGTGCAGGTGGCTCCTTCGGCGGTCTCGTTCGACCGCGGCGACGAGCTCATCGTCGCCGCGCGCCTGGCACCCAAGGGCATCTATCGCTGGTACGCGAGCTGCTGCAAGACGCCGCTCGGCAACACGTTGACGCCGCGGCTGCCGTTCGTCGGCATCGTCACCGAGCTGTTCCAGCAAGCGCCGAGCGCGCGCCCGTGCGACGAGGTCTTCGGCGCGCCGCGCGGCAGGATCCTGGGCAAGTTCGCCATCGGCGAGCCGCCGCCCGGGTCGCTGAGGCCGAGCGTGCGCTTCCTCGCGCACGTGGCCCGGAAGCTGCTCGGCTGGAAGCTCCGCGGCAAGGCGTGGCCGCATCCGTTCTTCGATCGCGCGAGCGGCAATCCGAAGTACCCCATCACGGTGCTGTCCGCGGCCGAGCGCGAGGCGCTGCGCCCGCTGTGCGGCCCGCGCCCCGCGCGCGCGTGACGGGCCGGCTCGAACTTCCCCCGCTCGTCCTCGCGGCGTCGCCGCGCTAGCGCTCCGCGCGCCCTTCGCGCGGGGTACCGCTCCAGCGCAGGTCGGCGACGATGGGGAGGTGATCCGAGCCGAGATCCGGGCCGAGCCACGCGCGCTCGGTCGTCCAGCCAGGCCCGGCGAGCACGTGGTCGATCCGGACGCCAAACCAGCGCGTGCGCTTCGTCGCGCCGAACCCCAGGCCGGCGCGCGAGAACGCGTTCTCGAAGCCTGCCCAGAAGCGCCGGTAGATGGCGCTGTCGACCGGCATGTTGAAGTCGCCGGCGACGACGACCGGATAGGGCGCCTCGTCGACCCACTGCCGCGCGAGCTCGGACTCCCAGACACGCAATGCGATGACGCGGTCGTGCTCCGCTGCCTGCTTCCACAGGCCGTGGATCAGCGCCTCGATCGCCTCGCGGGGCGTCTCCAGATGCAGGTTGAGGAAGCTGAAGACACGGGTCCCGCGCGGCTCTTCCGAGCTCGGCCGCAGCGCGTCCGGCAGCGCGATCGCGTAGCGCAGGATCGCGCCGTGGCCGCCTTGATTCCAGACGTCGCGGCGATCCCTGGACTCGACCTTGAGGAGAGGGTGCCGGCTCACAAGGCACATCCCGGTATCGACGTGGACGGACCATCCTGGGAATGCTGCGTTCAGCTCCGGCTCCGACGCCGAGCACTCCTGCAGCGCGAGCACGTCGGGCCGGGTCTCGGCCACGAAGCCCTTGAGTCGATCGATGTTCATGGCGCGGCTCCCCGTGTTGAAGGAGGCGACGCGCAGATCGGGGCTGTCGGCGCCTCCGGTAAGGGCCCGGAGCGAGAGCGTGAAACCGAGGATCGGCCCGGCCACGATCGCCGATGCCAGCGCCGCCGGGAGGAGAGCGCGGCGCTGTACGAGGAGCGCGGCGGGCACGATCACGAGCAGAGGGACGGCGACGATCTGGCGCGGGCCGAAGAGGAAGAGCGTCCCTGGCCACCACCGGTCGCCCACGATCGGCAGGGCGAGCCAGATCGATGCGACCGCGAGGAGGTAGAGCACGGCGACGGCGAGCACGACGAACCGGAGCCGGCGCCAGCGTGGTGGGGATGAAGGACGCCTGGCGGATTGCGGTTGCGGCTCGGACGACGCATCCCTGGATGGCTCGCGGTGGCGCATCGATGTTCCTCCGTCGGCGTGTAGGGTCTGTCTCGACGCGCGGGGGCGGCGACGAACGCACTCAGCCTCACCGGCCGGGCGCGCCGGCCGCGTCCGCTGGCGCCGCCTCGTTCACAAGCGTGATGGACTTCGCCGGCTCTCCTTCTCCGCCGCCTTCTTGGCGGGAGTCCTCTTCTTCGCCGCAGCCTTCTTCTGCGGTGTTTCCTTCGCCGCTGCCACCTTCTTGACGGGAGTCCTCTTCTTCGCCGCGGCCTTCTTGGCGGGAATCCGCTTCTTCGCCGCGGCCTTCCCCGCCGCAGCGGCCGTCGCCTGCGCCTCTCGCTGGCTCGCCGCCGCACGCGCTGCTGGAGCGCTCGTCTTCATCGGCTTCCCTGGCCCCTCCGGCACCAGCGCCGCGCCATCCAGCGACTGCAAAGCCCGCTTCGGCGCCACCGCGCGGTAGCTCTCCTCGATCCACTCGAGCATCATCGCCTCGGGCACGCGGTCCTTCGGGCCGAAGCGCGCCGTCACCCAGCCGCTCTTGCCGAGGTTGTACCCCGTGGGCTCCGCGAACGGCAGCATGAGCGCGGCCTCGCCCGACTGCGGGAGCTTGGCCGTGACATGGAGCTTCCCTTCGTGGGTGTTGAGGAAGACGAAGATCTTCCCGCGCACCTTGGCGACACGGTCGCCCCAGGGGAACTCCTCCACGGCCCCGGGATAGGCCAGCGCGGCGTCGCGCAGCCTCGCAAGGATGGGCGTGAACCTCGCGTCGTCCCGGCGCGTCGTCATCCGGCGAGCGTAGAGCGCTCGCACGACCTCGTAAAGCCGGAACGGCGCCTGCTCACAGCCCGCTCGAGAGCTGATTTCTCCGGTGTCATGAGGTAGGGTGGCGCCCTGCAGGAGCACGCTATCCCAATGTTTTCGCTCGAGAACCGCGTTCAGGAGTACGCCTGGGGCTCCCGGGACGCCATCGCGACGCTGCTCGGACAGCGCCCCTCCGACAAACCGCAGGCCGAGCTCTGGATGGGAGCCCACCCGGCGGCCTCCTCGTGCATCGAGCTCGACGGAAGCCGAGAGCGCCTGTTCGACGCCATCTCCAGGCACGCAGACGCCTTCCTCGGCGGACCGACGCGCGAACGCTTCGGCGCTCGGCTCCCCTTTCTGCTCAAGGTGCTCGCGGCCGACCAGCCGCTGTCGCTGCAGGCACACCCGGACGAAGCGCAGGCGCGCCGCGGGTTCGACGCGGAGAACGCCGCCGGCGTCCCGGTCGACGCCCCCGAGCGCACCTACCGCGACCCGCACCACAAGCCCGAGCTCATCTGCGCGCTCACCCCGTTCGACGCCCTCTGCGGTTTCCGGCCGGCCACGGCCCTGCCGGAGGTCTTCGAGCTCCTCGCCGGCGGCCCAGGGGACGCGCTCGTCCCGCGCGGCGCCGATGTGATCGACGCGGCCGCGGTCGCGCGGCTCGTCCAGGGCCTGCTCGCGCTCGAGCCGGCCGCCCGGCGCGGGCTCGTGTCCTCGGTGGTGGAGGCGTGCCGCGCGCGCGCCCAGGCGGGCGGATGGCTCGCGCGGGCCGCCGGCTGGGCGCTCCGCCTGCACGAGCTCTACCCGGGCGACGTCGGCGTCGTGATCGCGCTCCTGCTCAACGACGTGCACCTCGAGCCGGGCGAGGCGCTGTACCTGCCGCCGCGCCGTCTGCATGCCTATGTGCAAGGGGTCGGGATCGAGATCATGGCGAGCTCCGACAACGTGCTGCGCGGCGGGCTCACGCCGAAGCGCGTCGACGTCGACGAGCTCGTTCGCGTCCTCGATTTCGCGCCGTGGTGTGTCGAGCCCATCGTGCCGCGCCAGGTGGGCGTGGAGTCCTTCTATGACACCCCGGCGCCGGAGTTCCGGCTCTCCCGCATCGACCTCGACGCCGCGGCCCCCTGGAGGACCGATGACCGCCGAGGCCCGGAGATCGTCCTCTGCACCCGGGGACAGGCCTCGCTGGTCGACGCGCGCGGCGCTGCCCGCGAGCTCCGCCAGGGTGGCTCGATCTTCGTCCCGTTCTCGTCGGGAGGCTACGCCATCGAGGGACACGGCCAGCTGTTCCGGGCCACCGTCGGCCTCTGAGGCCTCTTTCTCTCCTCATCGAACGACAGCGCCACGCGCGCGCATCGCGCTATCCCAGGGCGTCCTCGTGCCGGACGCGCACGAGGCGCACGCCGGACGGCGTCCGGAGCAGCGTATCCCACCACTCCGAGCCCGCGAAGCGATAACGGATCTGCACCCCGAGCGCCGTCCCGTCGCCGAGCGCGCGGCGGGCGAGGGCGAGCCCGTCACCCCCGCTTCCGGCCCGCGGCAGATCCCCGGCGCGGGCAGTCGCACCGCCCTTGAGCGACACCGAGACGAGCTCCGCGGCCTCGGCGAGGTCGAAGAAGAGCTGATCGAGGGTCGCCTCGTCGAGCACCGCTTCCTGCAACGGCGGCAGCCGGATCTCGGGCGCGCTCTCCGTCTCATCCACGGTGTGGAGCTTCATGGCCTGTCCGCTCCCATGCTCGGCGGCGGCCACGCCGAAACGGGCCTCGGCGCGCGCTGATCCAGCTCGGCCGAAGGCGCGTGGCACTGGGTGCAGCTCTGCCGGTAAGGGTGGGTCGAGCGAATGCCCAGGGCGCCATGGACGCCATGGCAGCTCGCGCACTCCGAGCGCATCAGCGTCGGGTGCGGGATCGTGGGCGGCGCGCCCTCGTAGGCGCGGGCGCCTCGCCGCGGCGACGGCATGCCAGCAAAGGTGTTGTCGGGCGGAGGCGGCGTCTCCGCGAGCGGCCTCGGGTCGGCGCCGACGACATGGCACTGCGTGCAGCTCTCGTAGCGACGGTGGCTCATCCTCGGCGCGGTGAGGTTCGCGACGCGCAGCCCGCGCTCGTGGCACGCAAGGCAATCCGGGGCGCCGAGCTGCTCGATGCGATGCGGGATCGTGGGCGGCGCGCCGTCGTAGGCGCGGCGGGAAGCGCGCCGCTCGAGCGCCGCCTCGCGATCGGCCTCCGACTGCTCGACAGGCGCGTAGAGATCGGCGTCCGCCGCCTCGAGCCGGGCGAATGCGCCCTCGTACATGCCGGCGTTCGGGCCGTGCGCGCGCTCGCGCATGTCGGCGTAGCTGCGCGCCTCGACGCTCGCCGAGGGCGGAGCGGGATCGCCGCGCAGCTCGGCGACCCCCTGCTCCGTGCCGCGGACTCCCGAGAAGTAGCCCGCCGCCGCGACAGCGACGATCGCGGCGAGGCCGACGTGCAGGCCGCGGGCGTCCTTCATCGCGCCTCTCCCCGCTTGCCCTGCGGCCTGCGGCGGATCCTGACCGCGCACTTCTTGTAGTCCGGCTGCTTCGAGAGCGGATCGTACGCCTCGAGCGTCGCGCGGTTCACCATCACGGTCTCATCGAAGAACGGCACGAACACCGTGCCAGCCGGCGGCGCGCCCCGGCCCTCGATCCAGACAGGCAGCTCGAGCGCGCCGCGCCGGCTCTCCAGGATGACGACCTCGCCGTCGCCGACACCGAGCCTCCGCGCGTCCTCGCGGTTCATCTCCAGGTACGATTGCGGCATCGCCCGCTGTAGCTGGGGTATCCTCATGGTGAGCGACCCCGTGTGCCAGTGCTCGAGGACGCGGCCCGTGCACAGCCAGAAGGGATACTCCGCGTCGGGCGACTCGGGCGGCGGCTCGTAGGGGTGAAACCAGATGAGCGCCCGGTCGTCCTTGGTCACCGAGTGGTAAAACTGGATCTCCTCCTTCGTGGCATAAGGGTCGTCGAACCGCGCGAAGCGGAACCGCGTCTCCCGCCACGAGCCGTCGGGCTGCTCGACGACGGGCCAGCGCAGGCCCCGCGCCTTGACGTACTCGCGGTACGGCGCCAGGTCCTTGTGCTTGAACCGGCTGAACTCGCGGTACTCCTCGAAGAGGTGCTCGTCGACGTTGACGTCGTGGTAGTGCTTGTAGTCCCAGACCGGCACTTCCTTGCCGTCCTTCCGGATGTCGAACAGGAAACGGCCGTCCTTGTCCTTCATCCCGGCGAGGCCCATGTCGTGGAGCTTGCGCGCCACGGCGATGATCTGCCATGCATCGTCCCGCGCCTCGCCGGGCGGCTCGACCATCTTGAACCACTGCTGCGTGCGGCGCTCGGAGTTGCCGAACATCCCGTTCTTCTCGACCCACATGGCCGAGGGCAGGACGAGGTCCGCGGCGCGCACCGTGGCCGTCGGGTAGACGTCGGACACGATCAGGAACTTGCCCGGGATCTTGCGGCTCGCGTCGAAGAGCTCGTTCGTGTTCGGCAACGACTGGCCTGGATTGGTCACCATGACCCAGATGGTGTCGATGTCGCCCCCCTGCTCCTTCGGGGTCGAGAAGCGCTTCCAGAGCTCGACCGTGTGGTAGCCGGGCTTCGGGTTGATCCGCCCCTCGGGCAGGTTCCAGAGGTGCTCGGCCTCCTTCCGGTGCTCTGCGTTCGTGACGACGAGGCCGCCGGGGAGCCCGTGGGCGAGCGTGCCGACCTCGCGCACCGTGCCGCAGGCCGACGGCTGGCCCGTCAGGCTGGTCGGGGCGTCGCCGGGCTTGCCGAAATGGCCGCTGAGCAGGTGCACGCCGTGCACCAGATCGTTGATCGCGGTGCCGCGGGTGTGCTGGTTCATCCCCATGCACCAGAGGCTCGTGATCCGCAGATCGCGGCGCCCGAAGAGAGCCGCCAGCATCCGGATGTCCTTCGCGGCGACGCCCGAGATCGCCTCCACCCGCTCCGGCGTGTACTCGGCGAGCGCCATCCTGTACTCCTCGAAGCTCATCGGCTGCCCCTCGAGGGTGGGGTGCTCCGTCCGCTTGCGGAAGTTGCAGAACCTGTCGACGAACGCCCGGTCGAACGTCCCGCGCTCGACGAGCAGGTGCGCGATGCCGTTCGCGATCGCAAGATCGGTGTTCGGCTTGAAAAACAGCGTGTGCTGGCAGAAGGCCGAGGTGCGGGTGCGCCGCGTCGTGAGATCGATGAGGAGCACCTGCTCGCCCCTCGATCGCCGGTCGACGACGCGCGAGAAGAGCACGGGGTGCATCTCGGCCGGGTTGTTCCCCCACATGAGGAGCACATCGCACCTGTCGAGATCCTCGTAGCAGCCGGCCGGCTCGTCCACGCCGTAGGTGGAGAGGAAGCCTGTCACCGCCGATGACATGCAGAGGCGCGCGTTCGGGTCGATCTGGTTGTTCCCGAGCCCCGCCTTCACGAGCTTGTTCGCCGCGTACCCCTCGGGGATCGTCCACTGGCCGCTGCCGTAGAGCGCGAACCCCGCCGGGTTCTGCATCGCGCGCCGCGCGACGATCGCGATGGCCTCGTCCCAGCCGATGGGCTCGAGCTTGCCGTTCCTGCGGAGCAGCGGCTTCGTGAGCCGGTCTCTGCCGTAGAGGGCGAGGCCGACGTGATACCCCTTCACGCAGAGCAGGCCCTTGTTGACGTCCGCGCTCTGGTCGCCCGCGACCGCGACCACGCGGCCCCCTCTCACGCCCACCTGCACGTGGCAGCCGGTGCCGCAGAACCTGCACGGCGCCTTGTTCCAGACCACATCGGAGGCGGTCCCCGCCCCGGGCGCCGCCTGGGCGGCGGCGATGCCGTCCTTGCCCAGCGCGAGCCGACTGGCGGCCACGGTCGCCGCGCCCATCGCGGAGCACCTCAGAAAATCGCGGCGATCCATCATGGCTCCAGATCCGAGAAGTCGACCGAGACCACATCGACGAAGTCCACCCCGTCGGTGCAGAGCACCCGCTCCACGAGCTCTTCCCCCGCGAGCAGGGTCGCTGTCTCGGCGATCGCGGGCAGCCTCGAACCACACGGCGGACCGAGCGAGAGCGCCGCCTCTGCGGCGAGCGAGCGACGCGCCCGCGCTCGCGCGCTGGGCTCATCGGAGAGCGTGATGACAAGAGCACTGATGGGCATCGGCACGCCTGATTGGGGTTGATCGGGGGATATGATCGAGCGGGTCGAGCGCCACATCGCAAGGTCCACGCCACACGAGATCGTCGCCGGGAGGCCCGTCCATCGCGGCCTGCGTCCTGCGCCTCACCGGAGATCCATGGCGCGCGCGGACCGCGGGGCAGCGCAAACGGTGCGTCCCGGACGCGCGCCCTGCATCGCGCGGAGCCGCGGGCCGCGGCGCCGCCCCGGACGCGCGCGATGGCACGTGGCGTGCGATGTGAATCGCGCCGTGCACTCCTCTCTTCGTCTTCCCGGGGCCGCCGCGGTCCTGGGACTCCTTTGCGTTGCGCACGCGGCAGGCTGCCAGGATCGCGACCAGCCGCTCGCGCTGCGCCCCGCGCTCGAGGCGACGCCGATCGCCTCCGCGAGCATCCACCACCCTGACAAGCTCTCCGGTGTCGCCACGGACAAGCGGGACTCGCTGGGCCGGCCGATCCGCGCGGCGTGCGTGACGTGCCATTCGCTCCGCAGGCCCGGTGCGCTGCCGACCTCGACGGCGGAGCTCGACGAGTTCCACGTCGGGCTGAGGTTCGAGCACGGCGGGCTGAGCTGCGCCTCGTGCCATGTGATCGGCGAGCAGGACACGCTGCGCAAGGCCGATGGCACGCTCCTCGCGATGCGCGACGCCATGCAGCTCTGCGCCCAGTGCCACGGCCCCCAGCTCCGCGACTACGCGAACGGGGCGCACGGCGGGATGAACGGCAGTTACGCGGGCGGCGCGCGGGTGCGCAACCACTGCGTCGACTGCCACGATCCGCACGTGCCGGCGTTCCAGCCGTCGATGCCCGTCCTGCCCCCGCGCGACCGCTTCGTGGAGGCGCGCGGCGCAGGAGAAGGAGCCCACCGATGACCCAGACATCCAGGCGCGTCGCGCTCAAGGTGCTCGGAGCCACGCTCGGCGCCTCCGCGTTCGCCCGCGCGATGGAGCCGCTCCGCGCGTGGAGCAAGGACCTCTCGCTCGATCAGTTCCTTCAGCGCCATTACAAGGAGCTCACGAGGGATGAGCTCGCCGAGGTCATCGACCGCCTCGAGCGAGAGACGCGCGAGGAGTACGGCCGCGAGGTCACGATCCGCGACGTCCGCCCGCAGGAAGGGGTGCAGTTCGGCTACGCGCTCAGCCTGAGCGTGTGCATCGGCTGCCGCAAGTGCGTGGAGGCGTGCCACGTGGAGAACAACCACGATCGGCGCACGAACAACTCCTACATTCGCGTGCTCGAGATGGATCAGGGCAGCTTCGACATGGAGAAGGGCGACGCGACGTACGAGCACGCCGTGCCCGCGAAGGGCAAGTACTACCTGCCGGTGCAGTGCCAGCAGTGCGACAACGCGCCTTGCGTGAAGGTCTGCCCCGTCCAGGCGACCTGGAAGGAGCCCGACGGCATCGTCGCCGTCGATTACAACTGGTGCATCGGCTGCCGCTACTGCGAGGCCGCCTGCCCCTACCACGCGCGGCGCTTCAACTGGACGAAGCCCGAGATCCCCGCGGACGAGATCAACCCGGACCAGGGTTACCTGTCGAACCGCATCCGGCCCCAGGGCGTCGTCGAGAAATGCACCTTCTGCCTGCATCGGACGCGCGAGGGCCGGATGCCCGCCTGCCTCGAGGCGTGCCCCACGGGCGCGCGCGTCTTCGGCAACCTCCTGGATCCGAAGAGCGAGATCCGCTGGGTGCTCGAGAACAAGCGGATCTTCATCCTCAAGGAGGAGCTCGGCACGCGGCCGCGCTTCTTCTACTTCTTCGACGTCTGAGCGAGCGGAGCCACGATGGGCAAAGACACCCACTCCATCACCTACCCGCGCTTCCTGCTCCGGGTCGTCGGCCAGAGCTTCGAGGGCTCGTGGCGCTTCTACCTCTGGATGACGGTGCTCACGGCGATCGCGCTCGTCGGCGCGAACGCCTGGGCCCACCAGCTCGCCGAGGGCATGCGGGTCACCGGCATGAGCGACCACGTCTCGTGGGGCCTTTACATCGCGAACTTCACCTTCGGCGTGGGGCTCGCGGCGGGCGCCGTGATGATGGTGATCCCGGCGTACCTCTACGACGACCACGAGATGCACGACGTCGTGATCCTCGGCGAGCTGCTCGCGATCGCCGCCATCGTCGTGTGCCTCCTGTTCATCGTGGCCGACATGGGGCGCCCGGACAGGTTCTGGCACATCGTGCCCGGGCTCGGGCGGTTCAACTGGCCTATCTCGATGCTGACCTGGGACGTCATCGTCCTGAACGGGTACCTGTTCATCAACCTGCACATCTCGGGCTACCTCATCTACACGAGGTACCTGGGCAGGAAGCCGGACAGGAAGTGGTATCTGCCGTTCGTGTTCCTGTCCATCGGCTGGGCGGTGTCGATCCACACGGTGACGGCGTTCCTCTACTCGGGCCTCGGCGGCCGCCCCTTCTGGAACTCGGCGCTGCTCGCCCCCCGCTTCATCGCCTCTGCCTTCATCACGGGCCCGGCCTTCGTGATCCTGCTGCTCCAGCTCGTCGCCCGGCTGACCCGGTTTCGCGTGGGCGACGGGCCGATCCGCACGCTCACCTCCGTGCTCCGCGTGACCGTCCTGCTCAACCTGTTCATGCTGGGCTCGGAGCTCTTCACGTCGCTCTACACCGGCGGCGCGCACAGCACCGCGGTGACCTACCTGTTCTTCGGCCTTCACGGCAAGAGCGCGCTCGTGCCGTGGATCTGGTCGGCCGTCGCGCTGAACGTGGCCTCCGCGGCGCTCCTGCACCTGCCGGCGAGCCGCGGGAGCCGCGCCTACCTCAACGCGGCCTGCGTCGCCGCCTTCACCGGCGTCTGGATCGAGAAGGGCATGGGCCTCATCATCCCGGGCTTCGTGCCGAGCACCCTGCACGAGCTCGTCGAGTACGTGCCCTCGATGGCCGAGTGGAAGATCACGGCGGGCATCTGGGCCGTCGGGTTCATGGTGCTCACGATCGCCATCAAGGTCGCGCTGACGGTGCTCACCGGCGAGATGTCGGTCGAGCCGCGCTCCGGCGACACCCGCGCAGACGAGCACGCGCCGCCGCTCGCGCAATAGCGCTGCTGCGTGGGGTGGCGCGCCGCCGGACACATCTCGGGCTCGTCGCGCTGGGCTTCCGGCCTGAGCCGGAGAGGCCGGCGACGCGTCCCGGGTGGACAGCTGAGCTCGCGGCGCTGCCCCGCTCACTCCACGACGATCGCGACGGAGGCCGGCAGCGCCCCGATCTCCGCCGTGACCACGCCATCCTCGTACGAGAAGGGCACCACGCGATCTTCCTCGAAGTCGATCGACGCGACAGTGACCTGCGTCGGGCTCGCGTCCACGGGGAAGCTCACCGTCACTCCCACCTGCTCCACCACGCCTGCGCTGTACTCGTGGTTGATCACGTGGAGCACGGTGCGGCCGTCCGCGAGCCGCACGAGGTTGTGGCTCATCTTCTTCTCGCCGGCGCACGCCTCGGGCTGCTCGGCGGACGCGCACTCCTCGAAGGAGAGGGTCACGGGCCCCGTGACGTCGGTGGCTCCGTGGTACAGCTCCTCGTGGGACTTGTAGAAGTCGCGGAAGCGCGCGAAGAACTCCATCATCTCGAGCGCGGTCGCCGTGCTCTCGTCCGTCGTCGTGTGCAGCGGCAGGGCGAAGTACAGGCCGTTCGCGTAGGCCTCCGCGGCGAAGACGCGGAAATAGTCCTTCCGCTCCTCCAGCGGGAGCCCGTAGTAGCGGTTCATCATGTCGTTGGGCCAGTCCAGGAACAGCATCAGGGGGACTTCCTTGCCGCCGACGAGCTCTTGAACGCGCTTCGAGCGCGCCTTGAGCCCCCGCAGAGCAGTCTGGAACGACACGGTCCCGTCGAGGTGCCCCTCCACGACAGGCACCCAGTTCATGCCGCGCGGGCCGCCGCCGTCGATGTTCCAGTCGTACAGGCCCACGCTCTGCAGGTCGACGAACGGCACGATGCCGTTCGACGAGATGAAGATCTCGCGGCCGTGCTGCTCGCGCGCATAGCGGCGGAGCTCGAGCACGACCTCCTGCCAGTAGACGAGCGCCGGATAGACCTCGACGAAGGTCCCGAGCTGCGGGTCTGGACGGTTCCCCACCGTCCGGCCCCACTCCTCGACGAGCAGCTCGTTCCCGCTGTCGAAGGGCTTCGCCACGGCGTTCACGCGCCGGAGATACCCGCGGAAATCGAAGCCTCTCCCGGCGGTCTCGAGCGCTCCTCCGCAGTCGAGCCCGTCCTCCGGGAGGAGATCGAACCCCTGCTGCCAGCCCGCCGGCCGGCCGCCGTGCTTGCGACAGAGGTAGTTGCCGAAGTCCGCGACATGGTGGTCGTCGAACCCCTCGTTGCCGTCGTACTCCGCGCCCCCGTAGCCGCCGTTGATCTCGTCGAAGTTCAGCCCGTCGACGCCGAGGTCGATCTGGAGCTTGCCGATCTCGACGAGCCGCGCGCGGTAGCTCGGGGACGCCATGCTCGACCGGTGGGCGCCTGGCACGATCTGGTCGTGGGCGACGAGCTCGCCCGCGGCGTCGCGCGTGGTCTGCTCCAGAAACTTCTCCTCGCTGTCGACCTCGTCCTCGAAGACGATGGACGCGGTGCTGCCCGCGACGAAGCGGATGCCGCGCTCATGGCAGCTCGCCAGGTACTCGGCGTCATAGTCGTCGGCCTGGATCCCGGTGTCGCGCCAGCGCTGCCACGCTCTCGGCACCATGTCCGGGGCGAGCTCCAGCACCTGGGGATCCGCCTCGTCCACCTCCACCTGGCTGAACGCGAACACCGTCAGCTCCGACGTGTCGAACGTGCCGAACACCTCCGGGTGGATATCGGGCATGACCGGCGTGATCTCGCCTCCACCCCCCTCTCCCCCCGCGCCGGTCGCCGTGGTTGCGCCCTCGCCGCCCGCGCTCCCGCTGGACGCGGCCGTGCCGCCGGTCCCCCCGGCGTCCGGATCCGAGCTGCACGCGCTCCCGGCCAGGGCGCCGGCCATCACCATGCACGTCAGCAGCCCGGACCAGCCTGATCTCCCGATGCGGGCCGCGCGGCCCCGGTACCCACGCGCCGAATCCCCTCGACGCCCGGCGCCGCCCGCGATCCCGTCTTTTCGATGAGTTGCCATGGGCACAGGAGGAGTTCGCGCCCTTCGCCATGTCAAGGTTGCCCGGCCTCACGGCACGAAGCTGACACAGTCGGGGCTTTTCAGACAACAACGTCAAATTCCAGCATCACCGCTCGCTCTTCATGGTTGAATTCCGCACGCACCGAACGCTGCTCCGCCGACTGGCGGCCTTCATCGCCCCCTACGTCGTCGGCGCCGCGCTCTCGGCTTCCCACGGTCCCGCATTCACGATTTGCTCTTGACGGAGACGATCATGCCCATTCGACCTTCATTGTCGCACACCATTCTTCTTGGCTTGCTCGCTGCCGCCTGCAGCTCGAGCGAGCCGGCTCTGGAAGGCGCCGGCGGCTCGGGCGGCTCGGGCGGCGCCGGCGGCTCGGGCGGCGGCGACGTGGCTGCGCCGCTCGTCGAGACGGAGGCGGGTCCGGTGGAGGGCGCGCTCGTCGGCGCGACGCGCGCCTTCCTTGGCATCCCGTACGCCGCGCCGCCGGTCGGGGAGCTGCGCTGGAGATCGCCCGCGCCGCACGAGCCATGGACCGAGCCGCGGGCCGCCGTCGAGGTGGGCATCCCCTGCTCGCAGCTGAACCTGCTCACCCCGGGCTACAATGAGAGCTCGGGAGAGGACTGCCTCACCCTGAACGTCTGGACGCCCGAGCGCCCGGCGTCCTCGTCCGTACCCGTCCTCGTCTGGATCCACGGCGGCGGCTTCGAGCTCGGCAGCGGCGGGGAGGCGGATTACGACGGCCGGGCGCTCTCCGAGGCGACCGGATCGGTGGTGGTCACCTTCAACTACCGCCTCGGCCCGCTCGGGTTCCTGGCCCTCCCGGAGCTCAGGTCGGAGGATCCCGATCACCCGTCGACGGGCGCGTACGGCCTGGAGGACCAGCGCGCCGCGCTCGAATGGGTCAAGGCCAACATCGCCGCGTTCGGCGGGGATCCTTCCAGGGTCACCCTGTTCGGCGAGTCCGCGGGCGGCATCAGCGTCTGCATGCACCTGGTGTCGCCCAGGAGCAAAGGCCTGTTCCAGCGCGCCATCATCGAGAGCGGACCGTGCGACTCCGCCGCGGACGAGGCGGCGGCCAGCGCGCAGGGGCAAGAGTTCGTCGAGGCGCTGGGCTGCACCGACGCGCCTTCCGTCCTCGAGTGCCTTCGCGGCAAATCGGACGAGGAGATCATGAGCGCGCTGCCGCAGGGCCCGGCCTTCCTCGAGGGCGCCGGCCCGACGTGGTTCCCTGTCGTCGACGGATGGAACCTCCCCGACACGCCCGGCAAGCTCCTCGAGGCCGGGAGCTTCGAGAAGGTGCCGACGATCCTCGGCAGCAACGCGGACGAGGGCACGCTCTTCGTCGCGCTCTGGGGCGAGTCCGCGGCGGTCGCCGACGACGCCGCGTTCGAGGCGTTCGCCGAGACGCTCGCCCCAGGCCACGGCGAGGAGGTGGTGGCGCTCTACCCGAGCGAGACCTACGGCTCGGCGCAGGCGGCGGCGATCGCGGCGCTGGGCGACGCGATGTTCGTGTGCCCGACGCGGCGGGCGGCGCGCGCGATCGCGGCCGGCGGCGCGGCGACGTATCTCTATCATTTCACCTATGCGCCCGAGAGCTCGCTGCTCGGCGATCTCGGCTCCTTCCATGCTGCCGAGATCAAGTTCGTGTTCGGCAACCCGACGCTGGTGTTGCCAGACCCGCTGACCGAGGGTGAGCTCGGGATGTCGCAGGAGATCATGGGGTACTGGTCGCGCCACGCGGCGAGCGGGGACCCCAACGGCGAGGGCGCCGTCGCGTGGCCGAGGTATGACGCGGAGGGGGACGAGAGCCTCGCCCTGGGCCTCGACATCGCGCCGCAGGCCGGCCTGAAGGGAGCGCTCTGCGACGCGTGGGACACCTTCGCCGCGGCGGCTCCCTGACGGTGCTCGCACGGAGGGCCGCGGCGCGGCGCGCCATGGCGCCATGGCCGGGACCCGGCGAGCGGCCTGCGCGGCTTGAGTCTTGAGTCCGGGCCCGCCGCGAGCGCGATCCCCGAGCGCCGCCGCCGCGCTCTAAATAGCGATAGATATTATGCTATCCTGACCCCGGTGCTCTCCTCCTACGACCTCGCCGCCATCATGGCCCGCCTCGAGGGGCGCGAGGCCGCGCTCGACCTGCTCACGCAGGAGCGCCAGGCCGCGGTCGCCGCTATTTTGCGGGCGCCGGCGGGGCCCCTGGGCACGGCGCTCGATCCTCTCGCGGGGGGCCGGGAGCCCGGGGAGGCCGAGCTCCTCCTGATCCGCCGGGCCGAGCACCCGGCCGATCCCTGGTCGGGGCACATGGCGCTCCCGGGCGGGCGGCGCGAGCCGGCGGACGAGAGCCTGCTCGCCACGGCGATCCGCGAGACGCGCGAGGAGGTGGGGATCGACCTCGCGGCGCACGGGACCTTGCTCGCGCGCCTGCCCGAGGTCCCCACGGTCGCGCGCGGGCGGCGCGCCAGGATGATCGTCGCCCCGTTCGTCTTCGCGCTGAACGCCACGCCGGAGCTCACCCTGAGCGGCGAGGTGGCAGAGACAGTCTGGACGCCGCTCGGGCCGCTCGCGCGCGGCGAGCGCACCTCGCGTTATGCCTACACGCACGAGGGAAACGTCCTCCAGCTCCCGTGCCTGATGGTGGACGAGCGGGTCGTCTGGGGGCTCACGTACCTCATGTTGAAGCAGCTCTTCGAGGTGCTCCACGGGTAACGCGGGCAGCCGCCGGCTCAGCCAGCCTGCCGCCGAGGCGCCCGCCGCTTCCCCCTCAGAACCCGCCCTCGATCGCGAGCCCCGGCAGGGTGATCGGCCCGAGCTTCCGCGGCGTGCACCTGCCGTCGTCGCAGCTCACGTCGAACACCTCCTTCGCCAGCGTCGCGTTCTGCACATCGAACACGAGCCCGAGATAGCCCCGCGCGCCCAGCGCCCAGCGCTTCGACAGGCGCATGTCGAGCCGGTAGAACGGCGCGATGCGATCCGGGTGCTCGCGCGGGGGGCGGCCCGGGGCGGCCTCGTCGGCGGGGAAGCCGGTGTAGAAGACGTGGCGGATCCCGGCGCGCCAGCCGCCGCCGAGATCGTAGAGCAGCGCGACGTGCGCCACGTGCGTCCGGTCGTAGGCCGAGGGGATCGTCGCCTTGCCCCGCGTACGCGTGGAGCGCGACAGCGTGTACGACGCCAGGAAGAACATGTCGCGGCGGAGCGCCCCGCGCGCCCCGAGCTCCAGGCCGTACGTGTCGCCCAGGCTCCGCGTGAGGAAGCGCTCGGTGCTCAGGTTCGTGCCGCGACCCGTCCCGATCGGATCGCTCAGACCGAAGGTCACCTGTCGGAACACCGAGGCGCTGAAATTGACCGGCCCCACATCGGCCTCGACGCCGAAGCTCGACTGCAGGCTGCGCTGCAGCCCCCCTGGGATGCCGCCGATCTGGAGCGCCGGCAGCGGGGCGAGGCCGGGCAGCTGCGAGGCGACGCCGATCGCCGGGATGAGCCGCACGTGCTCACCGATGCCGAAGCGGCCGACGATCTTCGGATCAACGGCGAGCGCGTTCTTGCCGAGCGAGGTGTAGTGGTCCACGCGCACGCCGGGCGTGATGGTCGACCGCTCGTCGAGCACGAGCAGCGCGTCGGCCCACGCGCCCAGCGCGAGGTCGAGCCGGCTGCGGAAGAGCTCCGAAAAGGGCTTGTCGAGCTGGGCCGTCCCCTCGGCGGGCTCGTCCCCCGCGGTGGAATCGCCCTCGGCGGGCTCGCTGTCCGATGCGCTGGAGTGCGGCGTCACGTCGTAACGGTCGACCGCGGCGTCGACGCCGGCCCGCAGCAGCGCGCGCCCCGCCAGGACGGGCCGGGACAGGCTCACCCGCGCGTTGAGCTTCCAGGCCTCGGCGCTCTCCACGCCCACCCCGCGCGACCGGTCGAGCCCGAGGGTGAGCGCCGCCCTGACGCGCGCGCCGGAGGCGGCCTCGTCGCGGTCGTAGCGCAGGTCCAGGCGGTGGAAGTCGCTGTCGAGGAGGACGTCGGTCGCCTCGGCGCCGCCCTCCTCGCCGATGGTGGCGAGGTAGTCGTACGCGCCGAAGGCGAAGACGGTGAAGCGCTCCTCCGGCCCGAGCCGGTAGGTCATCCGGCCCTGGTAGTCGGCGTAGCCCACGTCGACGCTCGGGACGAGCGCCGAGGTGAGCGCCGCGCCCGCGGCGTAGCGCCCGCCCACGAGGACGTGGGTGTCGCTGTCCATCGGCCCCTCCACGACGCCCCCGAGGTCGATGAACCGGAGGCTCCCCTCCCCGCGCCAGACGTCGGACGGCGGCGCGCTCTCGGCCTCGATCGCCGCGCCCGCGAGCCGCCCGATGTCCGCGGGATAGGGGCCGAGGTGCATCTCGACGCGCTGGACCATCGCGGCCGGGATGACGCTGGGTCCGGCGCCCACGTGAAAGAGCAGCGGGACCTGGATGCCGTTGAAGAAGTAGCCGATGTTCCCCGGCGGCGCGCCGCGGATGTAGTAGTACGGCATGCCGCTCGCGATGGCGGTCACGCCGGGCTGGATCTCGATCGCGCGGTAGGGGTCGCCGAGGGCGCCGGGCAGCTCGCGGACGTCGCGCCGCGTGAGCGAGACGGAGCCCGGCGGAGCCCGGCTGCCCTCGACGGTGACCTCGATCCCGGCGGGCGCGGCGGCCTGTCCGCCGGGGCCCACGGGAGCCGACGGCTCGGCCGGGGCCGCGCCGGGCGCCTGCGCCACCTCGGTTCCTGCCGGCTCACCGGCCGGGCGGCCTGCTGGCTGAGGGCGCGCCTCGCCCGCACGCAAGGTGGCAGCGGCCGCGAGCGCGAGGGAGAAGAGTGCGCCTGGAGATCTCACGCGGATGTCGTAAATGCGCCGCCGGGCAGCCGGGAGAACCTCCCCCGTGGCGCCCCGGAAGTAGCAAATCCAGCGTCTCGGCGAAAGCCAGGGAGTCCATCCATGCTCGGCCACCTGCGCGCCCTGGACGTGCATCCCCGCGCTCGCAGGGCGCCGGCCACGATGGCGGCGCGTGCCCTTCCCCGATCCGGGGGGCACAAAAAACAGAGCGCCCATTCGACGGCGGGGGGGGGAAGCCGTCACGGGCGCTCTGACGTCCGTGTCTAGCAGGACACGGGCCAAGGCTCCTCCCCTCTCTGTTCCTGGGGTTACCCTTAAGGACACCCCCGACGCATTTCGGTTCTGAGATCTCTGCTTTCACATCTGGCATGAGATCCGCGCCTCGGCGCCTCCTGCCAGGGCCTCCCTGCCGCAACGACTTTCCTGACGCGGCGGCCGCCAGGCTTCACGTCGCTCGCCGCCTCCGTGCCGCGCCCCGCGGACGCGCGACACGCTCGTCCTTGGCCAGGAGCTCGAGCGCGCGATCGAGCGCGAGCCCCAGCGAGCCCGCGGCGCGCTCGCTCGGAGCGCCCACGTCCGCACGGCGAGCTCGAGCCGGCCGTCGAGCGAGCGCACGACAGCGGAGAGCCGCTGCCGCTTCTGCTCGCGCGCCATGCGGGTCAGTCGAGCGTGGCGCCCGCGACAGCGGCCGCGAGGGGGAGCGAGAGCGGCGAGCACACGAGGCGGTTCAGCCGGTGATGTTGCTCTCGCCCGCCGCCGCGCGCGCCGCCCGCACCTCCCTGCGCGGCCCGATTCCCGCCGGCAGCGCCGCAGCGCCACCGTGCTTTCCACCCTCCGCGGTGAGATTCTCACGAAAAGCGCACGACCAACAAATGCTGAGATTTTCTCGGGGCCTATCGAAATACACTCGATATACACTCGAGTCATCGCGCCTCCACGGCAGATTCGGCTTCCTTGTCCTCGCTTGTCCAAGTATGAAATAGGCGTGTGAGCTCTCCTTGGCTCCGAAGTGACAAGGGCGCCGCGCGCCCCCGGTCGGGTCGCCTCGCCGGCGTGAAGGAGCGGGAAGAGAGAGGCCTGGGGCAGCGCCGAGCGATCGTCGCGGTGCCCCCTGCCGAAGAGCCGAAACGCGACACGCGAGAGAAGGACCATCACGATGAGGAGAAGGAAGGACCCGTTCGGCGTCGCGCTCGCGCTCGCCGGCGCCGGCAGCTTCGCAGGCTGCTGGGAAGGCGGCGCTGTCCAGATCTATTCGTGCAACGAACCGTGCTTCAGCCTGGATGCTCACGAGTGCAATGATCCGTGCCCCGTGTGCGACGGCGCGTGCGTGCCGCCGCCGTCCCTCGGGTTCGACGATCCCATCCTGCTCTGGAGGGGCGACGCGACCGGCGGGACGTCCCCACCGGAGTGCCCGGCGGAGGCGCCGGATCTCCTGTTCGACGGTTACAGCGGGTTCGGCGGCGAGCACAGGTGTCCGACGTGCCTTTGCACGAAGCCCTCCTGCGAGCTGCCTTCAGGCCTTCTGGGGAGCGCCTCGGCCACGTGCGACGGGACGGCGTCCACGTCGTTCGCCGCCCCCGAGGGCTGGAGCGGCGCGTGCACGGCGCCGGCCGTGACGACCTCGGGCGAGCTCGGCTCGCTGCTCATCCCGGCGCCGACGGTGAGCGCGTGCGCCCCGACGCACGATCCCGGAGGAGCGCCGCCCGAGCTGGCCGCCCCCGCGAGCACCCGGGTGCGCGCGTGCACCGGCGCGGCCGACAAGGACAAGTGCAGAGATCCCTCGATGATGTGTGTCGCGGCCCCCAGGCGGCGGTCCGGGGGCTTCACGATGTGCATCCGCTATCTCGGCCAGCGCACGCCGGAGTGCCCTGAGCCGTATCCCGATCTGCTGGCGGTCGCCCAGGGCTTCGACGACACGCGCAGCTGCACGCCTTGCGCGTGCGAGCAGCTCGAGGACGCCGCGTGCGCCGCGCTCGTCTCGGTCTACGAGGACGGCGGCTGTCGCGAGCTCCTCGGCGCAGAGACGGTGACGATGGCCGGGCCGAAGTGCGTCGCGGGGCCGGATCTGCGGCTCGAGAGCATGGAGGCGCGATGGATCAGGGACGACCCAGGCCGGTGCGCCCCGACCGGAGGAGTCGCCATGGGCCAGGTGACACCGGAGAGCCCGACCTACTATTGCTGCCAGTCAGACGAGGTCATCCCCATCTACTGATGACCCCGCCCGCCAAGGGCTGTTCGACCTGGACGCCCCATCGAGCGAGGGTGCGACTTCGTGTACCCGTACGCGCGCTTCGCGGCTATAAGAGCGAATCACGCGAAAGGGAGAGCGGATATGCGAATCGCACGATGGTGCCTCTGGCTCGCGCTCGCCGCGGCCGGTTGCAGCGCGTCCAGCCGCGGCACGTCCGCGACGGAGACCGACCCGACCTCGGGCGCCGGAGAGAGCGGTGAAGGGAGCGGCGCGGGCGGCCAGGACGACCCGTTTGGCTCCGGCACCGATATCGGCGGAAACAGCGGAGACATCGGGAATGGAGGCAACGGGAGTGGGGCCCCTGACAGCGGGTGCATCGAGCGAGCATCCCTCGTGTATGTGCTCTCACAGGACAACGAGCTCTACAGCTTCAGGCCCGATCGTAAGGAGTTCACGAAGATTGGTGTCCTGGGGTGCCGGACCGGCATGGATCCGAACTCGATGGCGATCGATCGCAATGCGGTGGCGTGGGTCAACTACGTGGAGCCCGACGACAGCGAGGGGACGTTGTTCAAGGTCAGCACCGAGGACGCGAGCTGCGAGCCCTCGGGGGCCGCGCTCTCCGACGGGTGGTCCCGGCTCGGCATGGGCTTCTCGAGCGACCTCTCGCGCCCGGACACCGAGGAGCTGTTCGTGGCGGGCGCCACGGGCACGCCGGGCATCGGGCTGGGGAGGCTCGACGGCGTGTCCGTGACGCCGGTCGGCGAGTTCAGCGGCTCGATGCGCGACATCTCGGCGGAGCTCACCGGCACCGGGGATGGCCGCCTCTTCGGCTTCTTCACGACCACCCCGGTGCAGCTCGCCGAGATCGACAAGGAGACCGGCGAGATCATCGATGCCACGGACCTGCCGGGCATCGAGACCCCCAGCGCCTGGGCGTTCTCGTTCTGGGGCGGCGACTTCTATTTCTACACCGCCCCGAGCGAGCTCGGGTCCCCGTCGCGCACCACCAACGTGAGCCGCTATCGCCCGTCGGACGGCTCGATCGACACGGACTACATGAGGAACATCGGCTTCCGCATCGTCGGCGCCGGCGTCTCGACCTGCGCCCCCCTCGAGCTGCCTCGCTGAAGCGGGCGACGGTCGACCGCTTCGGATACGGGCCCACCTCGACGTTTTCGGTGCTCAGCGCACCGGAGTGCGCTTCCGCGCCGAAAACGCCGATCTGGGCCCGTCTCCTGTGCGGGCGACCGCCGCTCGGCTTGGCATGTAGCTGAGGGGCGGAAGGGGAGGAGCTGTTGGGACGGACTTGCCAGGGTCGGCCCGATGGCATCAGGAACGGATTCGCGAAGCGCGCTCCTGGCGGTGCGGGCGTCTACCGGTCCGTCATCGCCGGCATCACGTTGTGCGTGGCCGATCGGGGCACACCCGATCGGGCGGCGAGGTGTTGCGATGCGGATGAACCTTCTCCCGGGGCGCGCTCTCTGGCTACTCGCGCTCGCGCTCACCGCGGCGTGCGGGACGGCGCCGGGCGCGGAATCCCCTGCGCGCGAGGATATCTTCCGCGCCGCGGGGCCGAACGAGTTCATCCTGCTGACCGCCCGGGGCGAGCTCGTCAGCGCCGACATCGAGCCGGGGCGCGTCGTCGGCCCGGACGTGAACCTCGGCGTGTACGCCGCCGACAGAGGGCACGGCGGGCAGACAGTCCGGGGCGTGGCGTTCAACCGGGCCGTGAACGTCACCGCGACGGGCCAGCGCGCGGCCGGCATCGTCGGCGCCATGCCGCTGGACCTCTCGGTGACCCGGGCGGAGGCAGGGCTCCGCGCGCAGGGCCTCCTGGCTGGCGCCCTCTCCGACTACCGGCTGGACGAGCGGCAGCTCACGGGCACGATCGGGCGCTGCAGCTACGAGCTCACGCGGGCGGGGCGCACCTACGAGGGGTCGCGGCGCTGCGAAGGCCAGCCTCATCGCGCGACCGTGCTCCTGCCCCGCGGGCTGTCCTCGTGGAGCGACGCCGCGCTCGCGGCCGCCCTCGGGCTGCTCCTTGGCGCCTGAGCGCGCCGCGGCCCGCACCGTCGCGTGGGCGGTGGTGAATGACAGGCCGCGCAGCGGCTGCTAGAGCTCGGGGCGACCCGGCAAGAAAGACGAAGCGCGCCGGAAGCCCGTCGGGTACGGAAGGGCCGAGCCTCCCGGGCCCCGGGCCCCGGCGGTCCTTTCTTCGCCCTCGCGCGGCACCCCCTCTTCATCCGTGACGAAGCCCAGATCCGATGGCAACGCGCCGGGCAGGCCGGCCCCGGCGACTTCACCGAACCTCCTCGAGGGACGCTCCGCGCCCATCCCCGTCGGGCCGCGCCTCGAGGCCGTGCTCGAGCTCGCCTACCGCGCGCGCCGCGCGGTGCTGCTCGAGGGGCCGACGGGGATCGGCAAGAGCGAGCTCGTCCGGCAGCTCGCCGAGCGGCTCGGCATCGCCACCGTCGTGCTCGATCTGAGCCTGCTCGAGCCGCCCGACCTCGTGGGCCTGCCGGTCATCCGGGACGGCCGGACCACCTACGCGGCGCCGTCGGTGCTGCCCCAGGACGGCGCCGGCATCCTGATGCTGGAAGAGCTCAACCGGGCGGAGCGGTACATCCAGCAGCCGGCGCTCCAGCTGCTCAGCGCCCGGCGCCTGCACGAGTACGAGCTGCCCGCGGGCTGGGTGTGCTTCGCCGCCGTCAACCCCGAGTCGGCCGATTACCAGGTGACCCCCCTCGATCGCGCGCTCCGCGCGCGGTTCCTCCACCTGAACGTCCGCGCGGACCGGGCGTCCTGGCTCGCCTGGGCGCAGGTGAACGGGCTCCACCCGGGCGTGATCGCCCTCGCGCAGGGGCACGAGCGCGTCCTCGACGACGTCCCCCCGCGCACCTGGACCTATGCGTCGCACGTGCTGAGCGCGCTCCGCCCCGAGGAGCTCGCGGACGGCGTGCTCCTGCGCGACACGCTGGGCGGGTACCTGCCCCCGAGCTGGGTCGAGCTCCTGCTCGCGTCGAAGGACACCTGGTCGACGCGGCTGCCGTTCGATCTGCGCGCGCTGCTCGCCGAGTACGGGCCGACCTCACCGGCGGGCAAGGTGCTGCGCGCGGCGCGCGAGCGCGGGGAGACCGACCGGTTCGACGAGGTGACGGCGCGGCTCGCGCCGCTGCTCGAGGGGCCGGAGGTCGGCGTGCTCGCGGCGCAGCGCAAGCTGTCGCTGGGGGCGTTCGAGGCGCTGCTCGCCGACCTGCCGGGCGACCACCGCGAGCGCCTCCAGGACGCGCTCGGCGGCAACGCGACGGCCACGCAGCTCATCGACGTCCGCCCCGAGGAGCTGCTCCAGAACTACGCCGGCAGCGCCGCCGAGCAGAAGGTGCTGGCGTGGCGCGCCGATCCGCTGCGGCAGCACCGCGTGGGGCTCGTCGTGACCGCGCTGTCGGCGCACCTCGCCCAGCAGGCGAAGCTCGTCGACGTGCGGCGGAGCAACGTCGCGCGCGTGTGCCTGGGCCAGCTGCTCGCGCAGCTGCCGGAGCGCTGGGCCCTGCGGCTCGCGGGGGCGCTGAAGAAGCACGGCGTCACGCCGGTCCGGCCGCAATGAGCGAGGCGGCGGGGCGCGGCGGGCGCGGCGAGGTGCCCGAGGACGCGCTCGCCGCGTGGCTCGACGCCTTCGTGCGCGATCCCGGCTTCCTGGAGCGGTACCCCTGCTACGCGGCGATCCTCGCGCGGCTCGCGCCGGTCGCGGACCCCTCGGTCAAGCGCATGGCCGTCTCGCTGTTCGACGGCCGCTTCTTCCTCCACGTCAACGTCGAGTCGTTCATGAACGAGCCCGTGTTCCTGCGGGGCGTGCTCCTCCACGAGGTGCACCACGTCGCGCTCGGGCACCTGTGCCACCCCAAGTTCGCGGGCGCCGACGAGCCGGAGCTCATGGACCTCGCCCTGGAGATGTCGGCCAACGAGTACATCGAGGAGCCGCTGCCCGATCCGATCCGCTGGCAGCCCTACGCCCCGATCGGCCTGCGCGGCGGCCAGAGCACGCTCGAGCGCTACGAGCTGCTCGTGAGCGCGGCGCGGGAGGGCAAGCTCCCGCAGCGCGGCGGAGAGGCCGTCGACGATCACCGCGTGCTCCGGCGCCCCTCGCGGGAGCCGGGCGCGGTGGAGCAGACGCGGCAGCTCCTGCTGCGCGCCGCCGAGGAGGCGGACGCGCTCGCGGACGACGGCGATCCGGCGGCCGTGCCCGGCCTGCTGCTCGCGGGCAAGACGCCGGGGCGGCTCATCGAGGAGCTGACGGACGCGCTGGGCCCGCCCGCGCACCCGCTCGACTGGAAGACCGCGCTCAGGATGTTCGTGGCGAGGGAGCGCGCGCCGGTGCACACGTACGCGCGGCCGAACCGGCGCTTCCCGGGCCGCGTCGGCGAGGTCCCCGGCAGGACGTACGCGCCCCGCGCGATCACGAAGCCGTCGGTGCTCGTGGCCATCGACACGTCGATGAGCATGCGGCGCGAGGAGCTCTCGGAGATCGCCCGGCAGCTGCAGGTGATGAGCGAGTCGGCGCGCATCACCGTCGTCGAGTGCGACGTGGAGATCGGGCGCGTGTACGCGTTCGACGGGCGGCTCGACGAGGTCGGCGGCCGCGGCGGGACCGATCTGCGGCCGGTGTTCGCCCCGGAGTTCCTGGCGGCGCGGAAGGTCTCCGGCGTCATCTATTTCACGGACGGCGCGGGGCCCACGCCCCCGGCGCCGCCGCCGCTGCCGGTGCTCTGGGTCCTGACGAAGCCGCTGGAGTTCGCGTGCCCGTGGGGGGAGCGGGCGTGGCTCGCGAGGAAGCCTCGGCGGGGATGACGTGAAGATGGCGGGCAAGCGCGCGAAGACGACCAAGCGACCAGGGATCGCCGCATCGAAGCGCGGCGGCGGGGGCGCGCCGGACGGCCGCGCGGAGGCCCCGCCGCGCGGCGGGTTCTACGGCGGCTGGTCCGAGGAGATCGTCGAGCACCTGGAAGACGAGTTCCGGAAGCTCCGCGCCCTCGCGACCCTCGAGCTCGGTCCCGAGCTGGAGATCGCGATGTGCCATGCGCTCCGGAAGTTCCTCCCCGAGCGCGCCGGCGTCTGTCGCGGCTGGGTGGTGGACGTCACGGGGGACAAGCAGGGCGAGGACATCATCATCTACGACGCCGCGCGCTTCCCGACGCTGCGCGGGCTGGGCGGCGACCTCGCGATCCGGGAGCGCGTGCCAGCCGAGGCTGTCCTCGCTTACATCGAGATCAAGCACACGCTGTATGCGCAGGCGAAGGTGCCCGCGAAGAGCCAGGGGCAGTCCGTCGTCAAGGCGTGTCGCCAGGTAGCGGCGGTGAAGCGGCTGACGCGCGCCCCCGTACCGCTGAAGATGATCGCGCCGAGGATCTCGCTCGAGGACGGAGCCATCCAGCGGGACAGGGGCTTTCCGGCGATCCGCAACCCCTGGTATGCGGCCATCTGGGCGCTGAACCTCCGCGTCGACAAGGGCCTGGAGGGCAACCCGGCGGAGGCGGTGAAGCGGCGCGTGGCCGCCGTCCGGCGGGCCGGCACCCGTGTCGAGCACCTGCCCGATGTGATCGCCGCGGGCCCGGTCCTGATGACGCCCGCGATCGCCGCCGCGGGGGCCCTGGAGCCACGACCGTTCACCACGCCCGACACGGAGCTCATCTTCATGAACGGGATGAAGGCCCTGGGAGCCGCCATGGAGCACCTCACCTGGGCGATCGACGACATCCTCCTCGGGGAGATCCCCTGGAGGCGCATGCTCGCCCATCAGCTCCAGCGAGCGGAGGATGAGGCAGGGAGCGTCCGACTCACCGTCACCTGATCTGGCCGGCTCTCCGGCGTTCGGGCGGCGAGCGCCGGTGGGCGCAGGGCGAGCCCCCTGCCCTCCTCGACGCGCGGTGAGCGGCGAGCCGCGGCGAGCGGCGCGGTCATCGGGCGTGGATGACCGCGCGCGAGGCAGCGCGCCGCGGCCCCGGGCTCAGGGCACGCTCGCCGGATCGGCCGGGTCGGTCCCCGCGTCCGCCTCGTCGCCGTCGAGCGCCCCATCGCCGTCGCGATCGAGCGCCATCCGCACCCCCGAGCCCGGCGGCGCGCAGGTGAAGGTCAGCGCCTTGCCCGGCGCCGCGATCGCGCGCAGCGCCGCCGCGTTGATCGCCGCGCTCGCCGCCCTGTCCCGCAGGAATGTGCCAGCGCCCTGCTGATAGAGGAAGCCCTCCTCATTCCCGTGCCTGCGGACCTTCGCCACCAGATCGCACTCCCCCGCGTCGGCGCGTGCGATCAGGAGATCCACCCGCAGCTCGGCGGCCGTGTCGCCCGCGCCGGCGAGCGTCGCTTGCTGGCCCACGACGGGCGCCAGGTTGCTGTCGAACGCGTGCAGGTAGTCGGTCACCTGGTGGCGCAGCACGTCGCCCGCCGCGCCAGGCGGGAAGCCGGCGATCCCCGGCGCCTCGTTGAAGCCGTTCTGGTCGTGGAAGCGGAAGATCGTATCCATCGTCCCGTCGTGGCCGAAGCCGAACCCGCGGATCTGATCGCCCTGGTACTCGAAGTTCCGGTCGTTGAAGCGCGGGTTCTGCACCATGCCGAACATACCCACCTTCTGATAGACGTTGCGGAGCTGGGCGACCTTGAAGCTCTGGAAGATGAAGTCGAACGTGTAGCGCCCGTCGGTCCCGAAGAAGCCGGGGAACGCGACCCCGTGCTCGGCGTTGGCCGTGGGATCGAGCACGTGGCACGAGGCGCACGCGCCGCCCTCGCTGGCCGGCAGGGTGAAGAAGGCCTTGCCCGCCGCCTGGTCGGCGGTGAGCGAGTTGTCCAGCTGACGGATGGGGTTGGGCGGATACATCATCTGCATGGTGAAGTCGGTGAACGCCTGCATGTCCGCCGCGGGGATGGGCGCGTCCCGCCCGAGCAGGCCGACGAAGGCGACGCTGAACTTCTTGAACGCGGCGTCCTCGTCGAAGGTGCCGCTGTCCGGCTGCGCGCTCGGCGCGTCGTTCCCGCCTGTGCGGTCTCCGCGCCAGTGCATCGGCCCGTGGTTGGCCAGCCCGCGCAGGCTCTGCGTCGTCATCGGCCCCTTGAGCGCGGCGAACTCGCGGGGCGCGCCGAAGATCGCCGGATCGAGCGCGAACGGGCCTGGCATCGGCGTGTTCACCGCGTCGGGGTCGCCGAGGTCCCACGCCAGGCTGTCGAGATCGCCGAAGACATGGCAGCTCGCGCACGCCGAGTCGCCGTGGCTCGACGTGAACGACGCGTCGTAGAGGAAGCGGCGGCCGCGGACCACGCTCTCCGGCTCGGGGCTGTACATGGGCAAGTGCGCGATCTCGGCCTTGGCGCCGACGTCGATGATCGAGATGGAGTTGTCGAAGCGCGTGAGGGCGTAGAGCTGCCCGCGCGCCTCGTCCAGCACCACGCCGGTCGGCCCGCCGCCGGAGACCGGGATCTGGCGCGCGCGCCTCGGCACGAAGGTGTCCGCCTCGAGCGCGGCGGTGTTGAAGACGCCGATCTTGTCCGAGCCGAGCGCGGCGACGTAGAGCTTCTTCCCGTTGCTGGAGACGGCCATGCCCGTGGGCAGCGCGAGGCTCTTCCGGTTCTCGGCGTTCGGGACCGGGGCGCAGCAGGTGTTGTAGTCGATGTGTTTGTTCAGGTGCCGCGGGGCGACGCCGCCCGTCGCGGGATCGATCACCGTGATGTTGTTGTGGTTGAACCGCCCGCGCACGGTGTGGCCGGCGAAGACGCCGGGGCCCTCGAAGCGATTCTCGTTGAACGCCTCCGTGTTGGCCACGTAGACGCGCCCGCTCACCGGGTTGACGGCCATGTTGTAGAGGACCGTGCCGACTCCCCGGAACACGCCCCCGGCCCCCGCGACGGGCGCGGGCGGGCTGGCCAGGGCGTCGATGACGAAGACGTCCTTGTCGGGCAACGAGAGGTTCACCTTGTCGTCCCAGGATCGATTCAGCTCGTCCACCCAGTGCGTCCCGTTGAATTTGACGATGAGGGGCGCCGAGGGCTGCGGGACCCCGGCGGCGTTGGTGGTCGGCGGGGGCAGGCCGAGGCCCAGGTTGACCACGTTGGTCTCGATCACCGTGGTGCGGTTTCCGGAGTGGAAGGCCGCCACGTAGACGCGTGAGCCGTCGGGCGTGGCGGCGAGCGCGCGCGGCGTGTCGCTGAAGAGGGTGATGATGTTGAGCGGCGCGGGGCTCGAGCTCCCCGCCGAGAAGACCCAGACGTCGGCGCGGCCCACGCCCGGCGTGGTGAGCGCCGGATCGACAGGGCTGTTCTGGCCGCGGTGCGCCGTGGTGATGAAGGCGCGGTCCTTGCCGGCGCCGGCAAAGACGATATCGCGAGGCTCGTCGCCGACGAGCAGGGTGCGCACGACGCGGGGCTTCCTCGGCCTCGAGACGTCGACCACGCTCACACTGTCGGAGAGGTGGTTGACGACCCAGACCTCGTCGTCGCTGCGGGCCGCGACGGCGACCGGCTCCATGCCCACGGCGACGGAGCCGCGGTGCACGAGCGTGCCGCTCCTGACCTTGAAGATCTCGAGCCGGTTGTCAGGCGTGTTGACGGCGAAGAGCATCGAGCCGTCGGGCGAGAGGGCGAGAGGGCGGACCTGGCCGCTCTCGAAGAGGGAGTAGGGCCGGGCGGCGGCGACCGTGATCGGGGCGCCCGCGACGTTCGGGGTTTCGTCGACGGGCGTGCCGTTATCAGCGCATGCGGCCAGGGCGAGAGCCGGGAGCGACCAGAGGACGAGCTTGTTCATGGGCACCTCGAAGGCGGGAGAAGAGCGACATTTCATGATCCATCGAAAGGCGCCCACGGAGCAAGAGACAGACGAATGGAATCAACACACGTTGTTTGGCAAGACACTTTTAAAGCGCGGAGCGCCTCGGCGGCGGGAGCGCTCCACAACACGCCACAGGTCTCCCACGGTGGGGCCCCGACCCACAACAACGTTGTTGCCATCGGCGAGCCTCGCCGTTGATCACGAGATGAATGCCCGCGCACAAAAAAAGAGCGACCCGTCCGTCGGGGCGGCGCGCGCCGGCGAGGCGCCGGCGGCGCACCCGAGGCAGAGGGCGTCTCGGGGGCGCGCGTCGCGGGGGAGATGCGGCCGTTCGCGGCCGACGGCGCTGATGCCGAGTTGGATGGGCGGTGGGGTCGCGCGCCTCGGCGCGAGGCGATGAGGGTCAGGCCGCGGCGAGCTTGGCCCGGCGGCGAGCCAGCGAGAGGGCGACGTAGACGACGAACGAGATGGCGAAGCCCGTGAACCAGGCATAGTTGTAGAGATCCATCCATGCCTTGGAGACCGTCGCGACCTTGATGGTGCCGAAGAAGCCAGGCAAGTTGGGCAAGATGCCGGCGGCGAGAGCGACGATCGCGATGGGGTTCCACCCGCCCTCGTACCAGTAGATCCCTTCCCGCTTGTAGAGCTGGGTGACATCGAGGTTGGTCCTGCGGACGACGTAGTACTCCGCGATCAGGATCGCGCCGAGGGGGCCGAGCAGCGCGGAGTAGCCGACAAGCCAGGTGAAGATATACCCCGTCGGGTCGCTGACGAGCCGCCACGGCTGCATCAGGATCCCGATGATGCCGGTGATGAGGCCGCCGGTGCGGAAGGAGATCCGCGACGGCCAGAGGTTCGAGAAATCGTTCGCCGGGCTCACGACGTTCGCGGCGATGTTGGTCGCCAGGTTGGCGATGCAGAGGGCCGCGAGCGAGATGATCAGGACGACCGGGTTCTCGAAGCGGGTGATGACGACGACCGGATCCCAGAGCGTCTCGCCGTAGATGACGACCGTGGCGGAGGTGACGGCGACGCCGATGAACGAGAAGAACGCCATCGTGGGCGGCAGGCCGATCGCCTGCCCGATGACCTGATCGCGCTGCGAATGCGCGTAGCGAGTGAAGTCCGGGATGTTGAGGGCCAGGGTGGCCCAGAAGCCGACCATCGCCGTGAGCGCCGGGAAGAAGAAGACCCAGAACTGGCCCTCCTTGGGCTGCCCCACCCCGAAGGACGAGGGCTTCTCGAGCATCGGGCCGAACCCCCCGGCGCGGCTATAGGCCCAGAGCAGCAGCGCCAGGCCGAGGCCGATCAGGAGAGGCGCCTTGATGTTCAGCAGGATCCGGATCGACTCGATGCCCATGCGAATGATCCAGATGTTGATGCCCCAGAAGAACAGGAAGCAGGCGAGCTGCGCGACGTTGATGCCCAGCGGCGTCGGCGGCATCTGCTCTATCGACGGGATGAAGACAGCCACGATCTTGTAGATGGCCCACCCGCCGAGCCACGTCCCGATCCCGAACCAGCCGCAGGCCACGAGGGCGCGCAGGACCGCGGGCACGTTCGCCCCCCGGATGCCGAAGGCGCTCCGGCAGTAGACGGGGAACGGGATGCCGTACTTCGTGCCCGCGTGCGCGTTGAGGATCATCGGCATGAGCACGATGACGTTGCCGAGGAGGATCGTGAGGACGGCCTGCCCCCAGCTCATCCCCTCGGCGATCAGGCCCGAGGCGAGCATGTACGTCGGCGTGCAGGCGCACATGGAGACCCACAGCGCGGCGATGTCCTTCATCCCCCATTTGCGCTGATCCAGGCGCACGGGCGCGATATCTTCGTTGATGTAGCGCGAGTCGATGTCCCCTCCTGTCTGCTGAAAGCCCTCGCTGGCCTTCGCGCCGTGAGCAGCCGAATGCACGTCGGGTTGAGCAGTCGTTTGCGTGTGCGCCATCGTCGATGAGGCTACACGATCGCACGTGAGACTGGATAGTGGGCAGGCGTGCCCTCTCCGGCGCACGCCGAGACGCGGTGCTAGCTGCCCTGGGGGGCCGGAGGTCGAGGGGCGGTGAGCCCGCGGCGCAGGGCGAACGCGATACCCTCTTTCAGGGTCCGGAGCGTCACGACGCCGCCCACGCCGACGCCCTGCGCGACCAGCGTCTGCGCGATCCGCGGCTGGATGCCGGTGAGCACCACCTGGGAGCCGAGGAGGTTCACCGCCTTGGCCAGCCGGATGAGCGAGTCGGCTACCTGCGAGTCGATGACCCCCACGCCGGTGATGTCGAGGACCACCGTCCTGGCGCTGTGCGTGACGACCCCGTTGAGCACGGTCTCGAGCGTCGCCGCGGCGCGGTCGCTGTCGAGGAAGCCGATCAGCGGCACCGCGATGACCTGATCCGCCACCGGCATGAGCGGGGTCGACAGCTCGCGGACCATCTGCTCGAGCCGCTGGGTCTTGTCCGCCACGCGCGCCTCGAGCTCGGCGTTGAGGCGCCTCACCTCGTCCTCCGCGTGCCGTCGCTCGGTGACGTCGACGCCGATCGCCTGGAACTCGGCGAGCGGCCCCCCCTCGCCGAGCGGGGCGCGGTTGGTCCAGTGCAACCAGCGGATCGAGCCGTTCGGGAGGATGACGCGGTGCTCGGTGTGGACGATCGGGTTCTCGGGGCCGAGCTTCGCGAACTGCTGGGCGAGGAGCGGCCCGTCCTCGTCGGGGACCATCGGCATGAAGCGGTGGCCGACCAGCTCCTCCTGCGTCTTCTCGAAGTACCGGCAGTAGATGTCGTTGACGAAGGTCAGCGTGCCATCCATCCGGAAGCGGCAAATGAGCTCGGTCTGGTCCTCGACGATGGCCCGGTAGCGCGCCTCGCTCTCCCGTAGGTCCTTCTCGACGCGCTGCTTCTCGGTGAGCTCCCGCTCGAGCTCGGCGTTGCGGAAGCGGAGCGCCTCCAATTCCGCTCGCATCGTAGCGAGAACCTCCGCTTCGCCGTCTTTCATGATCTGGGGCTTCCTTGGCGCGCAGTGTGGACAGTTACGTCCGTCCTAGCTATCTTATCAAAGGACGACCCCGCCGGGTGAACTTCGAGCACGAGGAAGGCACGCGCACGCGCAGCGCCTCCGGCAGCGCACGTCCTCCTGTCCGGTCGGCGCATCGTGACGCACCAGATCGGCTGTCTGCGGGCATCTCGTGGTTCGTCTCGTGTGCGAGCGTACGCTTCAGGATGCGACCGCTCCATGGGACCGGACGAGCTGCCGCCTCGTCGCAGGACAGGCGCCCAGGGCCGCGCGGGCAGGGCCGTGGGCGTCATGACTCGATGCGTAACGCTCCTCGGCGAACCGAACACCCGATCGGATAGGCGCACAGCGCGCCTCCGCTGACGTGGACGTGGCGACTCCGCGGCGACGCGGCAAGGACCCCGCTGGAAGGCCACAGAGCCCCGCGAGCCCCGCCGCATGAGCGAAGGTCGATGGCGCGCGAGCCGCTCGCTGAGGGCAGCGCCCACCGTCGCGCCAGCCACAAAAACACACACATACCCACCGAATTCACGAAACGCGTCCGTGAAGTGATAATTTTTTCTCCTCGGATACAATGGCGACGTGTATCACATGCCTGTGTCAGCACGTGCTGCGCGGGTGAAGGGCAGTGCCGGAGGTGGGTCGGCGCCGGAGTCGAGGAAGCCCGGGCGCGGCGTCACGCTCGACTCGCTGGAGGCGGTGCTCCGCGCCAGCGCCTCGCCGCGGGAGTGGGGCAGGTTCGTCAAGGCGACGGCCATGTCGGCGATCCCGGGTGCGGGGAAGAGCGGGACGAAGCTCGACTACTCCGCTTACTTCTATGCGCTCCCGACCGGCACGACCGCGGAGGGGGGTCCCCTGTACCTCTACGGAGATCTCCGCCCGGTCCCCGGGGAGGAGACGAGCGCCCACCTCAAGCTGCGCTGGGAGATGATGCCGGAAGGGGCCATCCCGCAGCGGATCAAGAGCTCCAGCCGCGTCGTCGGAGGGTGGCCGAAGGTACTTCAGCGCATCGCGGCGGACTGGCCGGGGGGCGAGGCGGCGAGCGTCGATGTGACGGCGACCTTCGTGATCGATGAAGGGGCCTACAGGCCGCTCCCGGCGCTCAGTCTCAAGTCCAGGCCGTCGATCGCGCGCTCGCACCGGCTGACCCAGACGGCCGTCGCGTGGTCCGTCGATCCGCCGAGCGGACCGGTGGCGCGGCTGTCCATCGCGCTCCTCCGCGCGACGGAGCTCGTCCTCGTGGCCTCGGGGCGACACGCGCTGACGCTGGGCCCGGACATGGCAGCAGAGCTGGAAGGTGCGGTATGGGAAGGCGCCCGCAGGTTCCTCAAGGCGACGTGACCGCGCCCGGGCGCCGGCGCTCGCCCCGCGCGTCCGCCAGGCTCTGGTCGGGGGGCGAGGTGACGCAGCCGAGCTCCTCCGCGAAGGAGCCGGAGACGATGCGGGTGTCACGCACCACGGTCTTCGAGCTCGGAGGCCCGGAGACGCCGCCGACGCTCGCCGCGCACGAGGACCGCCTCCGCAGCCTGGAGCAGCAGTTCGCGCAGCTCGGGATCCAGGTCGAGGAGCGCGTCGGCCACCTCGCGCGGCAGATCAAGCACCTGCGGCGCGACGTCGACGGGCTCGCCCGCGAGCCGGCGCGGGGCGCTCGCCGGCCTGGTTGACGGGTACGGCGGGAGGCGGCGCGCCGAACGGCTCACCGAGGTAGGGTTCGGCGAGCCAGGGACGAGCCGACCGCCGGCCCATCCAGGCAGGCTGGGGCAACGCGAGCTGGGCGAGCTCGGCGAGGGAGGAGCTCGCTGCCGGGAGCGCTCGCGCTGCTCCGCCCACCGGTGCCCGGTCGCGCGACGGAACCGGAAGCGCCTGGGCGTCACCTGGGGCGCGCCGGATGAGCGGAACGCCCGACACGCCTTCACCGCGTTGCGACACGAGGTCTCCCCTGTGGAGTCGACTCGCCATGAGCCGACAGTCAGGCCGTGCGCGACGGACTAGATCCGCCGGGGCGGTGACGCAAGGTCAATAACGCCGAATTGCGCGCGCGGAACGGCCGCTGGAGCATTACGCCAACGGGTCACAAATTCTCATCCGGTGAGTGGATTCAGCGCATTGCCGGAACCGGTTCGATTTTCTCAGCTGAAGACAACTTACCGAGCACAGGGCTATTTCGCGTGGGATCGCGCCTGCCCCGTGGGCTCTTGATCTGCGCCGTCGGGTTACTGCGCCCGCCGGAGCGTGGCGACGCCCTTCCAGGGCGGCGTCTGCGCGTGGACGACGAGCTCGTCCTGGCCCGAGAACTCGCACAGCGCCTCGTAGGCGACCCCCGCCTCGTCATAGGAGACGATCTTGAACCGATCCCACGCGGGGTCGCGGATCTCGTAGGCGCGGTCCACGTGGAGGCCGGGTGAGTCGGCGAGGATGCGCTTTCCATCGAAGCGAACGACCAGGTGCGCGTACTGGAACTCGAGCATCGACGCGAGCATCGGCTCGAGCGGGACCTCGGGCTCGAACCGGACAAGCCTGAAGCTGCCGCGCAGGCGCGCGTCGATCGACGAGATCGCAGCGCCCGCCTCGGGCCCCTGGGCGGCGCTCGAGCCGCAGCCGGCCGCCTGCGCGGCGAGGACGGCGGCGCACGCGGCGAGCAGGAAGCGGGACGCGCGGGATGGACGGCGGGACGCGCGGGATGGACGGAGGGAGAGACGGCGCGCCGGGGGCGACATGGGCGGAGCTTAGGGCGAGCGGACGGACAGCGCAAAGCGGCGCAGGAGCGCGCGGCCGTGGACACGCTGCAGACGAGAGAACGAAACGTCTTCCTGCCGCGTCCGCTTCCGCGCACGCTTCCACCTCGAGCGCCGCGGTCGCGCTCGCGGGAGGGGGAGCATGACAGACGTCCTGAGAGGCACCGATTTCGTCGCAGGCCTTCCGGAAAACGCGTGCGCCGCGCGCGAGGAGGCCATCCTCGAAGCGGTGCAGGCCGGTCACCTGGCGCCGATCTCGTGGGTCCCGGTGTACAGCCAGCTCGACGAGCGCCGCGCGACGTTCCTGGTGAGCGCCGACGCGCTCCGCATCGGCGACGCGGAGGACTCCGTCCGCGTCAACGCCTCCGCCCGGACGACCCAGCGAATCGCGGATCTGCTCGAGTGCGCGATGCTGACGACGCGCCTCTGCGACCTCGTGTGGGAGCAGGCCACCGTGCGGATCTCGCCGTGCATCGGCGCCCCGGATGCCACGATGGCGAACACCTCCCGCATGCTGGAGCACCACCGCCGCCTTGAGGAGCAGGTCGCAGGGAGGGCCGGGCTCATCGAGAACGTGGGCAAGCACTGGGTACTCACGAACCGCCTCGCGGAACGCCCCGACCGGGCCGCCAACTACGGCTGGTTCGACCCGGGCGCGGCCCACAGGTACGGCCCGCACACGCTGTGGCAACCTCTCGGGCTCGCGCACGATCCGGATCACGTGGACTACTCGCAGGTCGTCCGGCTCGTGCGGCGGCGCTGCACGGTCGACGAAGCGGAGCGCGATCTCCACGAGGTGATGACCGACCCGGCGCTCGCCGGTCTGGTCTCGTCCGAGGGTCCCCTGCGCGTCCTCCGGCTGCCCGGGGTGCCCGAAGAGGCGTGGCTCGCTGCGCCCCTGAAGGAGCGCGCCGGCCGCGCGCCCCTCGGGGCGTCCGTCCCGCATCCTGGCGAGCGTCGCTGACCGCGGCGGGCTCGGCGCGCACCACCTTCGCGGTCGTCCCTGCGCAACGCCGCTCCGATTGCGCGAGTCCCTGCTCAAGTTGCGCAAACCAGCGCAGGCCACCCCGCGCGAGAACATCGATCACGTTGATCAAGCGAGGAATGAACCGCCAAGACGCCATAAGACGCCAAAAAAACACAAAAATCTTGGCGTCTTATGGCGTCTTGGCGGTTGGAAATTCTGCGCTTTTCAGGCAGTTTCAACCCGTTTGTCGCCCTAGCGCCGCGCGGCGTCGCGTCCCCGGAGCGCCTGGCCAGGTCGTGGGCCCTCGACGCGGGGCGTGGCACGGAGCGTGATAGGAGGCCAGCCGTGGGGAACGAGGACACCCGCGGGAGACGTCGCTCGGCGACCTCCAGGGTGCCCGAGATCGCTTCAACCCACGTCGCCCCGCGCCGGGACACGCCCGGGGGGCCCAGCGTCGAGCTGAAATTCCCTCAGACACCCAAGGCCACAAAGGATCGCGCCATGACCGACAGAGCTCACAGGCTTCTCGCCAGCAATCCTCGTCGAACGTACCGAGCCGCGCCTCTGCTCGCCGCGGCGTTCATGATGGGCTGCGCCGCCGCGTCGACCGAGGCGGACGACGCCGCCCCTCTCGCCCAGCCCTCGGCCGACGGCGGGCTGCGCTTCGCGAGCGAGCACGACGCGCTCGGGTGGGTCGCCAGGCGGGCCGAAGAGCTCGAGATGGGGCCGGTGATGGTCGAACGAGACGAGGGCGGCCGGCCCATCAAGGTGGCCGGCGTGTCGATCGGCTCGCCCGACGAGATCGCCGCGGCGAAGGCGGGCTTGATCGGCGAGCTGGGCGGTGAGGACCGTGCGGTCGAGATCGCGGGGGAGCGCTATCTCCTGGAAGACCAGGAGTCCGGGCTGTTCGCCGCGGTCGCCCACTGCAACGGCGGCCTCTGCACGAATGACGAGTCGTTCAAGAGCGACTACGTGTTGTATCGAGAGCTCGGCAGCCGAACCTCGGTGACGTCAGGGGGGTTCGAGACCCGGCGCCAGACGATCCAGGGCCGCGGAGAGTACGAGTGCGTGGACCTGCCGGGGCCCCTGCCCGTCAAATGCACCGGCTACTGCACGTATCCGTCCGGCTGCCCTTCCGGTTTCACGGTGGAGAGCACCGCCGGCTACCCCACGTGCAGGACGACCTGCGTCGGCCAGGTGCGCAACGTGACGCTCTCGATCTCGATCGAGGGCTTCGAGTTCTTCGAGTCGAGCGGCATCCTCGTCCCCTCCATCCCGGCGCGAAGCGGCACGACCCACGACTCGAGCCTCGAGGTCAAATACTGGGAGTACGGCATCGGCATCGACTCCGTGATCTCCGACGCCGATGGGCTGTGCGGCTCACACTCGACGTCCGGCCCGGACGGGTTCGTCGTCGCCAAGAGCCACTGGGGCAGCGTGCCCACGGCGTGCCAGTAGCCCTCGCGCGGCGCTCGCGGCCGTGGCCGAAGCGTGCTCCTCAGGCCGCCTCGCTCACCGGTTCACGAGCTGCATGCCGGGCTCCGGATAGCGGAGGCCGGCGGCCGCGCCCTTCGGCACCACCGCGTCCAGGCGCCGCAGCTCGGCCTCGCCGAGCGTGATCGCCGCCGCGGCGACGTTCTCCTCGAGGTAGGTGCGGCGCTTCGTGCCGGGGATCGGGACGATGAAGTCCCCCTGCGCGAGCACCCAGGCGAGCGCGAGCTGCGACGCCTTCACGCCCTTCTCCCGCGCGACGCCCTCGACCTTCGCGACGAGATCGAGGTTCCGCTGGAAGTTCTCGCCCTGAAATCGCGGCGAGGTGCGGCGGTAGTCGTCCGGCGCGAGATCCTCGAAGCGCCGGATCTGCCCCGTGAGGAAGCCGCGGCCGAGGGGGCTGTACGCGAGGAAGCCGATGCCTAGCTCGCGGCACGTGGCGAGCACGTCGTCCTCGGGATCGCGCGACCAGAGCGAGTACTCGGTCTGCACCGACGCGAGCGGGTGCACCGCGTGGGCGCGCCGGAGCGTCGACGAGCTCGCCTCGGAGAGGCCGATCGCGCGCACCTTGCCGGCCTTCACGAGGTCCGCCATCGCGCCGACGCTGTCCTCGATGGGCGTCTTCGGATCCACGCGGTGCAGCTGGTAGAGATCGATCACGTCGACGCGCAGGCGCCGCAGGCTCGCGTCGCACGCCGAGCGGATGTACGCCGGCGCGCCGTTGATGCCGCGGACCGTGACGTCGTTCGGGTCGCGGACGATGCCGCACTTGGTCGCGAGGACGACGCGATCGCGCCGGCCCGCGATGGCCCGGCCGACGAGCTCCTCGTTCGTGAAGGGACCATACATGTCCGCGGTGTCGAGCAGCGTGACGCCGAGCTCGACGGCGCGGTGGATCGTGGCGATCGCCTCGGTCTCGTCGCGCTCACCATAGAAATCACTCATGCCCATGCAGCCGAGGCCGAGGGCGGAGACCTGCAGAGTTCCGAGCTTGCGGGTGTGCATGGTGGGGCTCCTTGGCGCCACGGAGAGGCCGCGGCGACGGACGCCAACGTAAAAGTGAGCGCACGCACGGAGTCAAGGGCGGTTCGACCCCTCGAGCGACCGGTTGGAGGGTGCTGGCACCCTCCCGGGAGAGATGAAACTCTCGCCGGAGGCTGTCGACACCCTCCCGGGAGAGATGAAACTCTCGCCGGAGGCTGTCGACACCTTCCCGGGAGAGATGAAACTCTCGCCGGAGGCTGTCGACACCCTCCCGGGAGAGATGAAACTCTCGCCGGAGGCTGTCGACACCCTCCCGGGAGAGTTGAAACTCTCGCCGGAGGCTGTCGACACCCTCCCGGGAGAGTTGAAACTCTCGCCGGAGGCTGTCGACACCCTCCCGGGAGAGATGAAACTCTCGCCGGAGGCTTCAGACAGCCGTCACACTGTACAATTCAGATGAAGACGGGGTGCTCGCCCGGCACCCCGGGCGCTCCTCCATCACAGACCGCGCGACCCGCTCAAGCTCATCGGTCGCGCGAGCATTTCTCGATCCCCGCTACTTCCGGAACGGGAGCAGCGCGCGCAGCCGCTCGTCACGCAGGAGCAGCCCGCCCCAGATCATCGCGGCGACGTACACAGGGAACAGGACGTGGCTGAACAGCGGGTTGTCGACGCGCACGTGCGTGGCGACGGCGCCGCCCAGGAAGCCCGTCAGCAGGATCGCGCCGAGCACGGAGGTGCGCGGGATCATGTAGGTGACGACGCTCGCCAGCAGGACGAGCCCGATGCCGCGGACCGAGCTCACGGGATAGCCGAGCTGCTCCGACCCCTCCAGCACCTGGGGCACCCTCATCAGCTTCCCGATGCTGTCGAAGAGCAGGAACGCCACCGAGAGGCCGCTGAGGATCCGCCCGGCCCAGACCTTCTTGTTCGACACAACCACCGGCTCCTGCTGCGACATCAAGGCGCTCGTCTCCATCGTCTCCTCCTGGCTCGCTCTGGACAGATCGGTCCTCCCGCCCCGGCGTCATGGCGGCGCGGCGCGGCCGATTCGATCCCTAAGACCGCGCGACCGTGCCCGACTCATCGGTCGTCCGGAAGATTTTTTCCTGGGCCGCGCTCGGCGGCGGCGCACGAGCGCCCGGAGCGCGGAGCGCTTGACTCACGAAGCACACCGCCAGAGGCTCTGCGCCATGAGGGGCAGGAGCAGGGCTGCAGCAGCGACGGTCTGGCTCTGGGCCGTTGCCACGGTTGCGCCTGGCGGCTGCGCGCAGAATATCCGCGCGGAGCAGGGCGACGATGGGCAGAGCCCAGGGACGGGCGGCGCAGGGGGCATGTCGGAGCCAGGACCGGCGACGGTGCACCCCGAGCGGCTGGTGCAGGGTTCGGTCGACAAGATCGACCTCCTCCTGGCGATCGACAACTCGGGCTCGATGGCCGACAAGCAGGACGTCCTCGCCATCGCGATCCCCGACCTCGTCCACGGTCTCGTCAACCCGCGCTGCATCCACGAGACCGGCGCGATGCCCCCGACCACGGTCGGCTCGCCGAACGACCCCTGTCCGCAGGACTACAGGCGTGAGTTCGCGCCGGTCAAGGACCTCCACATCGGCATCATCAGCTCGAGCCTCGGCGGCCACGGGTCGGGCGCCTGCCAGGCGACGACGAGCGCCTCGAACGTGGACATGGCGCACCTCCTCGCGCGCAGCAACGAGAGCTCCACCGAAAACGACCTCCCGACCTACCTCGACCGGGGCTTCCTGGCCTGGGATCCGGATCAGAAGCTCGATGGCGAGCCGGAGAGGCCGGATCCGCTCGACGGCGAGGCGGACATCAGCGCCGATTCGAGCGCCGACCTCAACGACACGTCGCTGGTCGGGCAGCTCACCGCGATGGTCAGGGGCACGGGGCAGACCGGCTGCGGCTTCGAGGCGCAGCTCGAGAGCGTGTACCGCTTCCTCGTCGACCCGGAGCCCTACGCGACGATCAGCGTCGACCCGGCCACCGAGTACATCGTCGTCACCGGCGAGGATGCCGTCGTCAAGACGCAGCGCGCCGACTTCCTGCGGCCGAGCTCGCTCCTCGCGATCCTCATGCTCACCGACGAGAACGACTGCTCGATCCGCGAGGAGGGCATGGACTACCTCGTCGCGGAGACCGCGCCGGGCTTCCGGATGTGGCGGCCGCGCGCCGAGTGCGCCCAGGACCCGGGCAACACGTGCTGCAGGTCGTGCCGCCAGGATCAGACGGGCTGCACCGAGGACCCGGCGTGCACAGGCCCGGACGGCGACGCGGCCAGGCTGACCGCCGCGGAGGACCCGATCAACTCTCGCTGCTGGGACCAGAAGCGCCGGTTCGGCTTCAACTTCCTCTATCCGATCGACCGCTACAGGCGCGCCTTCACCGAGACGCAGATCCCGAACCGCAGGGGCGAGCTGGTCCCGAACCCGATCTTCAGCGATCCGAACCCGGACGACCTCGACTATGGCATCCGCGATCCCGGGCTCGTCTTCTTCGCCGGCATCGTCGGCGTGCCATGGCAGGACATCGCGCGCCAGAACGCGCAAGGCCAGCCCGACCTGCTGAACGGCCGCAACCAGGAAGGCGAGCCGGTCGGCGGGCTCAAGAGCGCCGACGAGCTCAGCGCTCCGGTGGGCGACTACGGCAGCACCTGGGAGCTCATCCTCGGCGATCCCGCGAAGTACCAGCCGCCGAAGGATCCCTTCATGGTCGAGTCGATGAAGCCTCGCTCCGGCGCGAACCCGATCACCGGCGACACGATCGTCCCGCCGCAGGCGACCGGCTGGAACGCCATCAACGGCCGCGAGTACACGATCCCGGCGGATGGCACGGGGGACCTCCAGTACGCTTGCATCTTCGATCTCCCCAGCGACGCGGTGAAGCGCTGCGACGGGGCGGCTCAGAGCTGCGACTGCAGAGCGGTGGGGGGTCAGGCGATCGACAACCCGCTGTGCGAGCCGGAAGCGGGGAACGGCCAGGAGGATCCGGCGCCCAGGTCGACGACGCAGATCAAGGTGAAGGCCTACCCGAGCCTCCGCGAGCTGCAGCTCATCCGGGAGCTCGGCCCCCAGGGCATCGTCGGCTCGGTGTGCCCGCGCCAGCTCACGGACGCGAACGCGGCCGACTTCGGCTACCGGCCGGCGATCGGCGCCATCATCGACCGCCTGAAGACGGGGCTCGACAGCCGGTGCCTGCAGCGCACGCTGACGCCCGAGGCTGGAGGGGAGGTCGCCTGTCTGATCCTCGAGGCGCGCAACTCCCAGGGCGCATGCAGCTGCGCTGACATCCCGGCGCGCGCCGACGTCACGGAGGAGCACGCGGCGGCGAAGGAAGAGGTCCTCGCCGATCCGATCGCAGCGGCCGCCGGCTGGGATTGCGTGTGCGAGATCGAGCAGCTCACAGGCGCAGAGGGCGAGGCGTGCAGGCACGACGCGAGCGACAGTGTCGAGGCGGGCGGCGAGCCGGTACACGGGTGGTGCTACGTCGACCCGGCGAACGGCCGCGGCGACACGGCCATCGTCGCCGACTGCCCCGCAGACGAGCGCCGCAAGATCCGGTTCGTCGGCAGGGGTGAAGCCCAGCAGGGGGCCACGCTGTTCATCGCCTGCCCCGGCGAGTAGGTCCATCTCGCCGGGAGGGGGCTGGCTGCGGGGGTGAGAGCTCCACGGCCTCAACCGACCTTCGTGGGCGGGTTGCGGAGCCAACCGAGGGGGAGGCGGGTCGCAGGATCGATGTCTCCCTGAAACATCGGCCCGCAATAGACCTCGGTGACCTCGATGGTCCCGACGAGATGCCGGTTGAACTCCTCCAGCTCCTCGGCGGGCACCCAGAGCTCCTCGTGGGAGCGTCCGCCCGCGATCTGCACAGGATACCTGCGGGCAAAGTCGTCCTCGACCTCGAACCGCGTCACCCACCCCGCGAACCCGGAGGTCTCATCGGCGGTGTTCCAGTCGCGGGCGATCTTGCGCGCGTACTCTTCGGTCAGCACCGGATAGAAGATCGGCTGATGCGACAGCCGCGGCGGGAACGCTCGATAGCCGGCCTCTGCGATGAGCCGGAGCTCGGCGAGGCCCACGGGGCGGTACAAGATCATCGTCGTCTCTGCTTCCATTATACCCCCGCTGGACGTGGATCTCGGCGTCCGTCTGCCGGCGCCGGCGCTGCGACCTCGATGCGTTGCGCGGAGGCTCACACGAGCGGGCTGCGCGCGGCCCCTGCCCACAGGCGGGTGGTGGCGGGCCGAGGCCGAGCGAGGTGCCGTGGGCCACGGCCGCGCCCGCTGAAAAAAGATCGAGGTACGCGTAGGGAGGGCGGCCCGGGGCGCGTCCCAGGAACAGAAGCCGGCAAGAACACGCTGGCCCTTGCACCAAGGAGCACGACCCGATGACCCTCGCCCTCTTCTCCAACAAGACCCACACCGCGCTCCGTCGCTTCATCCTCGGCAGCTTCCTTGCCGCGGCCGTCCTCGCCGGAGGCGGAGCGGCCTACGCGGCGAACGGCGCGGGCGGAACGGGGGGCAAGCCGGCGCCGCACCAGGGCCAGGGCAAGGACGCCCACCGCCAGCACGGCCCGAAGGACCCGGCCCGCCTCATCAAGCGCTTCGACAAGAACGGCGACGGCAAGCTGACCGTCGCAGAGCTCCCCGAGAAGGCGCAGAAGCGGCTCGGAAAGGCCGACACCAACAACGACGGCACCCTGTCGGCCGAGGAGCTCAAGGCGCACGCCGAGCTGCGCATGAAGGACCGGCAAGCGAAGCACAAGGCGCGCTTCGCCAAGAAGGACAAGAACGGCGACGGCTTCCTCACCAAGGACGAGGTGGGCGACAAGCGCTGGGAGCGGATGAAGGCGGCGGACGCGAACCGCGACGGCAAGGTGAGCGCCGACGAGCTGCGCGCGGCGCGCTCCGCGCGCAAGCCGCCGGCAGCGCGGTAGCTCCGAGGAGAGCGCGCGACGCGAAGAGCCGTGGTCGGCCTGCTCCGTTCACGGCTCCGGCGCGGACCGGAGCAGCTCATCACCGAGCGCTCGCAGCGCGCTCTCCAGCGCCGGCAGGTCGCTCCCCTCGATCTCCCATTCCTTCCGGCTGTAGTACTTCGCCGCGCCCCGTGGAGCGCCGCTCAGATCGAGGCAGTAGTCGAAGCCCTTCACATCGCACGGCCGCGCATCGAAGGCGACCTCGTGCCTCGATTTGTCCTGCGGGAAGAGCAGCTGCACCTTGTCGTTGCCGCGGAGCTCGTAACGAAACAGGGCAAATGAGCCCTCGTACTGAGATGAACGCCGGAAGACGCCGATCGGCTCGTCGGCGAGCAGCACGACGAGCTCGACAAGGTCCGTGTCGCCCCTCGGAAGCCGCTCGATCCAGACGCGGCCCACCAGCGTCTTCGGGTCGGAAACGCGCGAGCTCAGGAGCCCGTAGCCGGCTGCGACCCCCGCGAGCGCGATCGCCGTGACCGTCATCTTCCTGGAAACGCGGTTCATGGCGGCATCCTACCCCTTGCAGCGCCGCGCGGGGCCCGAGATCGAGGCCCGCGGTCCGCCTGCCGCGGCGCCGCGCTCCGCAGAACGTCGTCGAGCGCCGGCGCTCAAGAGCCGAGCGGCGCGCCGCAGCGATCGCAACCCTTCGATCGGTACGAGTGCTTCGCCTCGCAGTTCAGGCAGTGCTTCGGCAGGAAGTAGAGGAGCGCCAGGCCGATGCAGGTGCCCAGCCCCACGATCCCCCACGCGCCGCTCCGGCCGCGCATCTTCGCGTAATACACGAGGGCGGTGACGAACAGGGCGACGCCGAGGAGCGTGATGGCAGCGTTGTCCGTCGCGCGACCCGCCGATTGCAGCAGGATCCCCGGCAACCCGAAGAGGAAGCTGAAGGTGCTGTAGCGACTCAGCTTCTTCTGGATCTCGAGGCGCCGCTCCGGGCTGATCTGCTCGACGCCCGCGGCGTGATGCTCGATGGATGCGGTCGGAGGTGCATAAGGGTTCATGCGTTCGTCCTTCCCGGCGCGCGTTCCAGCGCGGTCTCGCTGGGCGCCGCGCGGCGAGGATCCCAGGTTATGCACCTTCCCCGACCCGGAATAGCGGGATCCGCGCGCCGGGCTCCCCTGCCTGGAGGACATCGCCGCGAACCGGAGGTGCCGGGGGGTCGCGCCCGCTGAAAAACGATCGAGGGGCGCGTAGGGAGGGCGGCCCGGAGCGCGTCCCAGGAACAGAAGCCGGCAAGAACACGCTGGCCCTTGCACCAAGGAGCACGACCCCGATGAAGCTCGCCCTCTTCTCCAGCAAGACCCACAGCGCGATCCGTCGCCTCGTCCTCGGCAGCTTCCTTGCCGCGGCCGTCCTCGCCGGCGGCGGAGCGGCCTACGCCGCGAACGGCGCGGGCGGAACGGGAGGCAAGCCGGCGCCGCACCAAGGCCAGGGCAAGGACGCCCGCCGCCATCACGGCCCCAAGGACCCGGCCAGCCTCATCAAGCGCTTCGACAAGAACGGCGACGGCAAGCTGACCGTCGCTGAGCTCCCCGAGAAGGCGCAGAAGCGGCTCGGCAAGGCCGACACCAACAACGACGGCACCCTGTCGGCAGAAGAGCTCAAGGCGCACGCCGAGCTGCGCATGAAGGACCGGGCGGCGAAGCAGAAGGCGCGCTTCGCCAAGAAGGACAAGAACGGCGACGGCTTCCTCACCAGGGACGAGGTGGGCGACAAGCGCTGGGAGCGGATGAAGGCGGCGGACGCGAACCGCGACGGCAAGGTGAGCGCCGACGAGCTGCGCGCGGCGCACGCGGCGCGCAAGCCGCCGGCAGCGAAGTAGCAGCGAGGTCAGCGCCGCGGCGCTGTCTCCTCGCCCGAGGCCGTCCCCTCGCCCGGCGCTGTCTCCTCGCCGGCGCTCGCTGCGGCCGCGGCGCCGCGCTTCCTCGGACGCTTCGGAAAGAGCGGGAGCTGCCGCTCCAGCACCTGGCTCCGCCAGGCGAGCAGGGTCTGCGCGCGCCGGCGCGCCGTCTCCTTCCCGATGCCCGCGGTGGAGCGGAAGATGCGCCGCGCGAGCGCCTCCCGCGTCGGCGCCGCGGGCTCGAAGAGATCCGGCGCGACCTCCTTCACGACCTCGCACGCGAAGATCGCGCGCCGCAGGTGCGCCCGCTCGTCGGCAGAGCCGGACGACGTGGCGAGAAGCTCGCGTGCCGCAGGCGTGATCGAGGCGCCGTCGTCGACGAGCCAGCCGAGGACCCGGGCAGCGGCGAGCGCATAGCCGACGTGCCGCAAGGAGATGCCCGTCTGCTCGGAGATCCGCTCCTTCTCGGTCACCCCGCCCGAGAGCGCCTCCAGCACGCGCCGCACGTTCGCGAGGTTGTCGGCCTGGGGGATCTCGGCGCTATGCAACAGGCGGGTCGTCGGCATGGGCGGCAAGGAACCCCCGGCCCCAGGCCGGGAGACAGCACCATAGCGCGCCAAGGCATGGCGTGGGTCTCGAAGACGCCCGCCGGGGCCGGGCGCGCCGTCGATGCACCTCTCCAGCGCGCACGCCGCGCCGGCCGGGCCGCGGGCGCCTGGTCCCTGTGCCAGAGCTGCCTGCGCCTGGCACACGTGGCGCAGCGCGCTGGCGAACGCGCTCGGGAAAGCGCCCGGATCGGGCGGAGCGCGCGATGGAACGGTTGCTGCCAAGTCGGCCAGGGCCGAGGCTCGCGTCGAGCCCGCCGCGGCCCTCCGGGACATCGCGCCTGAAGGAGGGAGCGCTCCGGTTCTCCCCTTTACAGCGCCCTCGCGTGTTCCAGGTGCTCCCCATGAGATCTTTCCTTCGCGCATTGACCCGCTGGCAAGCGACTCCCGTGTTCACCCTCGCGCTGCTGTGCCTCCACTGCAGCTCGAGCGTCGAGTCAGACGCGATGGGCGGCGGCGGCTCCACCGGCGAGGGCGGCGGCGGTAGCTCCACCAGCGAGGGGAGCGTCGACAGCACCTCGACCGGCGAGGGCGGCGGCGAAAGCTCGAATGGATCGGGCGCCGGCGGCTCCACCGGGGAAGGCGGCGGAAGCTCCGCAGGCGAAGGTGGAAGCTCCACGGGGGCGGGCGGCGGCGGAAGCTCCACCGGGGCGGGCGGCGGCGGCGGGTGCCGCCTGCCGGACAACCCCGCTGTGTTCGAGATCGGGACTGGCCAGACCTGCTTCGAGAGCATCGAGGAGGGCGCCACGCTCCCGGTGATGGCCGGGCCGCAGGGGGGATATCACCTCTGGTTCGCCGTCGGCTGCAGCGATTGCGGCACGAGGGTCCGCGTGCGGTACAGCGTCAAGGACCCTGCGACCGGCGACCTGTTCCCGCCGGGGGTGCCGCAGGAGGGGATGATCGAGCTCCTCCCCGGGGAGTTCCCGCACGCGTACGGGCTCATCGCGTTCCTCCCCGGAAGGCAGTGGGAGCCGGAAGCCGTGCTCAAGGAGGGGACCCACGTGATCCTCGCGGCGGAGGCGCGCAACGACGACGGCTCGACGAAGCATACCGCGCAGCTGGAGGTCGTCCTCGGCGCCACCGTGGCCTGGGGGCTGCCGTGCAGCGACGATCCGGCGACCTGCGACGCCCCCGGCGGGGCCCCGTGCTGCACCGACTGAGCGATGGGGCGCGGAGCCCATGTTCGGCGCGCCCGGCGCGGGTTCTCCCGACTTGCGCGCCGAGCAGCGGCGTGGATCAGAAGACGACGGCGCCGGGCGAGCAATACTGGTCGAGGAGGGGCGAAGGCGTCGCCGACACGTTGGCGTCGTCCACGTAGTACACGGCCGGCCCGCCGATCGTGTAGATGTAGACCTCGTTGTTGAAGGACGTGCCGCAGGTCTGGAGGTACTCCCACTTTCCGGTCTGGGTCGAGGTCCTGGTGTTATAACCCGTCCCGCCGCTGCCGAGCCCTATCGTCACCTGTCCGGTCACGGTATAGACCCAGACGCTGAACCGCAGGTAGGGGTTGTTCGGCGGCGGGCTGGCGGATGTCCAGTACTGCTGGGCGATGCCGCCGTTGGTCGTCGTCGCGGACACAAGGAGGCTGCGCTTGTTGGCGGTGTGCACGACGTCGGTCTTGAGCCATGTCGCGATGGCGCCGTAGTTCAGGTCATTGCTCGTTGCAGGCCAGGAGTCCGCCGCGGTGCCCCAGCCGGCGAACCAAGAGGCGCTGGCGTTGCCATGATCGATGAAGCCCGACGGGATGCCGGCCTGCGCGTTCTCGAAGCCGGGGTTATACAGCAGGTTGACGATCGGGAGCTGGAGGAGGACGCGGGACTGCGCGCTGCCGCCGACGCTGACCGCGATCTCTGCGCCGGACTTCCCGGCGGGGCTCAGCGTCTGCTGGGCGAGCGCGTCCGCCGCCGGCGCTGTGTTCTGCGCGCCGATGCCTTCGAACGGCTGCACCTCCGCCGGGGCGCGGGCTGCCTCGGGGAAGGCCGCGGCCTCCTCGACGTCCATGAGCCCCTCGTCGTGAGGTTCGGCGTCCGAGAGGCAACCGACGAGGGCGAAGGGGACAACGAGGCTGCTGAGAATGAATGTGGTAGATTTCATGATGGGTTCTCTCCGGCCGGGGATGGATTGATCGACGGACTGTCCTTCCTCCCGAGCACGCTGAGCACGCAGCGTGCCGGTCCGGCGGGCGCGGATTTCCGGTGATCTTGAGGGGGCGCTCGTGGACCGAGCGCCGGGAAGGGAGCACGCCAACAGCTCTGTTAAAATGCTCCAGGCGCCGGTGTGGAGGCTGTGGCCTGAAGGCCAAGACCTCCAGGCGCAGAGGCGTGCCTCTCCAGGAGGCCGCGCCGGCGGTGCTGACGGCGCGCGAGCGCAGCGTAGACGGAGGACGCGCGGTGCTGGAGCGCGCCGTGGCGGCGTCGGGCGTCAGCCCGGCGGGAGCAGGGCGAGCAGCGCTCTGGCGGCAACCTTCTTGTCGAGGACAAGCACGCTCCGGATGAGCCTTGCGCTCCCCGTGAGCTTCTCGCCCAGCGCCTCGCCGGCGATCTCGAGCCGACAGGCCAGGAGGCGCTGCGGGTAGCGGGAGAGGAGCGCGTCGCAGTCGCGATAGAAGCGGGTGCTGCCGTCGCTCGCGAGGAAGAGGATGCGCGACGCGCGGGCGTTCTGCGGGCTCTCCGGGGCCCTCCTGGCCGCGGCGTCCAGCCCCTTCTGCTCCCTGGCGAGCTTGTCGGCGATGAGCTCGAGGCCGTGGCAGGCGTGCTCGGCCGCGAGCGCGCCGCGGAGCTCCGCGGCCAGCGCGTCGGTCATCGGGAGCGTCGCCACCCGGTTCCGGCCGCTCTCCCACAAGAGACCCGCATGCTTGGTGAGGAGCTCGAACACCGCGTCATGGCGCGGATCGGCGACGAGATCTTTCGGCAGCTTGAGCACATGCACCTCTGCGCGCACCCTACCAGACCCGGAGCGCGGCGACGACCGCCGCGGCGGCGGGCCTCCCGCACGCGGATCCCTCGGACCAGGCCACCCCTTCCGTGGGCTCGCGCGCTAGGCATTCCGGAGCTTCCAGCGGGAGCCCGAGCCGCGCGCGGATCTCCCTCGCCATCGCTGGCTCAGCCACAGCACCTGAAAGACGCCTCCTGCCACACATCAAGTACAGAAGAGCACGTCGACCTGACAGGTCGACCGCAAGAGCTGGCTTGGACGAGGCCACCTCGGCGCGTCGCCTAGGCGCGGCGCCGTCCCCGTCCGCGCGGTCCACCGCGCCCCCACAAGCGCCTCGTGGCACCCCGGAAAGGCCGCGACCGCGCCTGTGTTCGACGGGTCTACCGTACGGCGCTGGACCGCACTCGGAGCTTGCGGCGCAGCGCCACTGCATGAGACACTCCGTGCGCGAGGTCACCAAAGGCGCCCCAATACATGGACCTCGTCCGCCGGCTTCGGTTGACCAGTCGACTACTCGTTGAACGGAAGAACAGCCAGTGCCCCATCCCTACGATAAAATCGTTGAGCACCTTAGGGCCGCCTTCGCGGCGACGGTCGCCGTGGGTCTACGGGACGCGATGGCAAAGGGTGGAGTGGGCGAAATACTGCTCGCACACCACATGGGCCACTTACTCGCTGTTTCGGACAAGGGTGCCGACGGAGTCGCGCCAACCGGCGAGAAATTCGAGTACAAAGTCAGCATTACAGACCAGTTCAACTTCCACTTCGGCACACGAGAATCTGTGGATCGACCGGAGTCGAAGGTCAGACGGCACTTCGTGGGTGTTACTGCCGCGATTTGTGCAAAGAGGGAGGGAGGCACGATCGTGCGGGCAGTGCTTGTGCCCGCCGATTCTCTCCTTAACGACCTGGTGAGCCACTTCGCCGGAACGACCGGCACACAGCTCAACAAGAACTATAGGATGAATGACATTTTGCGCCTGCCAGGCGCACGCGAGGTAACCGACAACGTTCTCTTGAAACCAGGGGCGGAGTGACTCGGTCACAGGATCGCTAAACCGAGGCAAATCGGGACGAGCTGCCAATCCCTGCCGTGGCATCATCACCGATGTTTCAATATCGTTCAGCGCTCCAACATGCCGTTGAAGCTGTCGGTCGGTTGCCTTTGTTGCCCGCCCGCGGCTTAACGACACGTTGGGCAGTAAAAAAAAGACACACAGAAAGGCGAGTTGTGGACACGGGCGCAACTTGGTCGCCATGGGCAACCTTCGATGTTCTCCCTCCCGAGGAAGAGCCCTGGTACGTGCAGAGGACCCGGCGTGCCGGCTCCCTGGGCACCTTGATCGATAGACTTCAACCGGGACCTTTTTCATGGCGCCGATCATTCCCAATCCAGACAAGATCAAGAGCTTTCCCACCGAGGCGGCCTTCGAAGCCTGGATGGCCGCGAACCACGCCCGCGAGACGGAGCTGTGGCTGAAGGTTCACAAGAAGGACTCGGGCGTGCCGACGGTGACCACCGCGCAGGCGCTGGACGTGGCCCTGTGCTGGGGGTGGATCGACGGCATCCGGAAATCCTTCGACGAGGTCTCGTTTCTGCAGCGGTACACCCCTCGCAGGGCGAGGAGCGTCTGGAGCCAGATCAACAGGGATCACATCGCTCGGCTGACGGCAGCCGGCCGCATGACCCCGCACGGCCAGCGGCAGGTCGACGCCGCGAAGGCGGATGGTCGCTGGGAGGCCGCCTACGCCCCCATCCGCAGCGCGACCGAAGACACCCTTCCCGAGGACCTTCGCGCGGCCATCGAGGCGAACCCACGGGCGCGCAAGACGTTCCAGACCCTCGGGCGCCAGAACCTCTTCGCGCTGGCGTTTCGCACGAACAACATGAAGACGCCCGCCGGGCGCGCGAAGAAGATCGCGGCGCTGGTGGAGATGCTGGCGCGCGGTGAGACCATCGTGCCGGAAGGGCGGCGCTGACCTCGGTCAGCGCGCGCGGCTCCCCTCCAATGAGCGTGCAACGTGTTGCCTACGTGGTCCTCCGGTGCGCGGACCTCGAGCGCTCGCGGCGGTTCTACGAAGGCCTTGGCCTGCGCTTGTCTCCAGAACAGCACGGCAACGGACCGAAGCACTACGCGTGCGACGTGGGTGGCATGGTCCTCGAGCTCTATCCGCTCTCCGACAAGCCGACGTCCGGCCTCCGCCTGGGGCTCGTCGTTTCCGACCTCGATCGGATCCTGGAGTCGCTCAGAGCGCTGGGCGCGGTGGTCGGCGCCACCGGCTCGGAGGGCAGCTCACCCGTGACGGTCATCGATCCCGATGGCCATCGGATCGCCCTGGAACAAGTACGCTGAGCCCCTCCAGGGCAAAGCCGGGGAGCGGGCGGTGCTCCTCATGGACCGCTCCCCCCTCCTCCTCGGGCGACGAGGCGCCGTCGCGAACGCCGCGCGGAACTTGGCCCTCCCGCGCGCCTCCTGGCATCTCCGCGCGGTGCGATCACGTCTCTTCCTCGCGCTCGCCGCCGCGATCGCCGTCGGGATCGCGCCGGCGACGGCATCCCCGGCGCCGCCGGGCGTCCGAAAGCTCCACGTCGAGGCCGGCGCCGTCCACGCCACGGTCGGCGCGTCGGGCAAGCAGGTGCGCCTCACGCTCGATCCCGAGCTCCAGCGCGCCGCCGAGCGCCTCCTCGCCCGCTCCGGCGCCCCCGAGGGCGCCATCGTCGCCTCCGACGTCCGCACCGGCCGCATCCTCGTGTGGGCGAGCCGCGGAGACAGGGACTACGTCGCCACCCCGCTCGCCCCGAGCGCGAGCCTCTTCAAGATCGTCACCGCGGCGGCGCTGCTCGAGGGCCGCAAGGTGAACGTCGCCACGCCCGTCTGCTACACGGGCGGCATGAGCGCGATCACCGCGGCCGATCTGGAGGGCCGCGGCACCACCTGCACCGTCTTCGGCGAGGCGCTCGGCCGCAGCATCAACGGCGTCTTCGCGCGCCTCGCAGGCCGGCACCTCACGGCCGACGACCTGCGCAACAAGGCCCGTGACCTCGGCTTCGACGGCGAGGTCCCCATCGACATCCCCGTCGCGCCGAGCACCGCCAACATCCCCGCCGGCGGGCTCGGCCTCGCCCGCGCCGCCGCGGGCTTCTGGAGCGGGCGGCTCAGCCCGCTCGGCGCCCTGTTCGCCATGCAGACGATCGCCAACGACGGCGAGCGCGTCCGCCTCTCGTTGCTCGCGCCGCCGGGCGCGCACGACGCGAAGGACCGCGAGGACGCGGGCGCCGTCACGCCGCGGAGCACCGACGGCCGCGGCCTCCGGGCCGACGTCGCGCGCACCCTCCGGTCGATGCTCGAGATCACCACGCGGCGGGGCACCTGCGCCAAGGCGTTCCGCAAGCCGGACGGCACCCGCGCCCTCGGCACCATGCCCGTCGCCGCCAAGACCGGCACGCTCATCGGCGGCAGGCCGTCGCGGATGTTCTCGTGGTTCGCCTCGTTCGCGCCGTCGGATCGCCCCGAGATCGCGGTCTCCGTGATGCTGGCCAACGACATCGCGTGGCGCACCAAGGCGAACCTCGTGGGGCGCGAGCTGCTCGAGATCTACTTCGGCCGAAGGCGGCCGGGGCTCGTCGCGCGGCGGCGCTGAGGGGCCGAGCCCCGCTGACGGGCGGCCCGGGGCTGGGTTACGCTGCGATGACCCCCCCATGAACGCCCGAGACCGCATCCCCCTCCTCCTCGAGCAGCTGCGCGAGGCGTACCCCGACGCGCGTTACGAGCTCGACTGGAAGACGCCGCTCGACCTGCTCGTCGCGACCATCCTGGCCGCGCAGTGCACGGACGAGCGCGTCAACCGGGTGACCGCCACGCTCTTCCCGAAGTACCCGACGGCGCAGGCGTACGCCGACGCGCCCACGGCGGAGCTCGAGGAAGAGCTCAGGCCGACCGGCTTCTACCGGCAGAAGACGAAGACGGTGCAGGCCGCGTGCAAGGAGCTCGTCGCGCGCTTCGGCGGCGAGGTGCCCGCGACCATGGCCGAGCTCACCACGCTGCCGGGCGTGGCCAGGAAGACGGCGAACGTCGTGCTCAACACGGCGTTCGACATCCCCTCGGGGATCATCGTCGACACCCACGTCGCCCGCCTCAGCGGGCGCATCGGCCTCTCGAAGCGCGAGAAGCCCGAGCAGATCGAGGAGGATCTGATGAAGATCGTGCCGAAGGATCAATGGACGTTCTTCGGCCCTGCGCTGGTGCTGCACGGCCGCTACACCTGCGTCGCCAGGAAGCCGAAGTGCGGGGAGTGCCGGATGAGCGAGTTCTGTCCGAAGGAAGGGGTCTGAGCGAGAGATGAAGATCGATCTACCTGCCTCGTGGGAGCGCGTGCTCGCCGGAGAGCTCGAGCAGCCGTACTTCAAGAAGCTGGCGCGCTTCGTCGAGGACGAGCGGAAGGCGCACCAGGTGTTTCCGGCGGAGGAGGACGTCTTCGCCGCGTTCAAGCTCACGCCGTACGAGAGCGTGCGCGTGCTGCTCCTCGGCCAGGACCCGTACCACGACGACGGGCAGGCCCACGGGCTGTGCTTCTCCGTGCGCCCGGGCGTCACGCCGCCGCCGTCGCTGGCCAACATGTACAAGGAGGCGGTCTCGGATCTGCCGGGCTTCACGATCCCGAGCCACGGCTGCCTCACCACGTGGGCCACCCAGGGCGTGCTGCTGCTGAACACCGTGCTCACCGTCCGGGCGCACACGCCGAACTCCCACAAGAACCAGGGCTGGGAGTCGTTCACCGACGCGGTCATCAAGAAGGTCAACGACAGGCCCGACGGGGTGGTGTTCGTGCTCTGGGGCGGCCACGCGCAGAAGAAGGCGAAGCTCATCAACGAGAAACGCCACACGGTCATCAAGGCGGCTCACCCCTCGCCGCTGTCGGCGAGGAGCGGCTTCTTCGGCAGCAAGCCGTTCTCGACCATCAACAGCGCCCTCCGCGCCCGCGGCGCCGACGAGATCGACTGGCGGCTCCCGGAGACCGCGTAGCGCCGCGATGACCCGGCGGAAGCGCTCCCTGCCGCTCGCCCGCGGGACGCGGTACACCCCCGCCGTCCTCGAGGGGATCGCCGACGGGGAGCGCGCCGCGCTCGCGCCGTTGCTCGCCGCGTGCACCGAGGCCGGCGCGGTGTCGGCCGCGGCCTCGGCGCTCGCGCGGGCCGAGGCGCTGCAGGCGGCCTCGGTGGGCGCCGAGCCGCCCGATCGGCCCATCGCCTGCAGGGCCGGCTGCGCGACCTGCTGCGTCAGCAAGGTGCTCGTGCTGGCGCCGGAGGTGCTCCGCATCGCGGCCCACCTGCGCGCCACGCGGAGCCAGGCGGAGCTCGCCGCGCTGGAGGAGCGCGTCCGCGCCGCCGACGCGGCGACGCGCGGGCTCGCCCGCCTGGAGCGCGCCGAGGCCGGCGTCCCCTGCCCGCTGCTCGACGAGCGCGGCGCCTGCTCGATCCACGCTGTCCGCCCGATCGTGTGCGCGGCCTGGGGCTCCCTCGACGCCGCCGCGTGCGAGCGCCACTTCGCCGCGCCAGCGTCCGTGCCCACGGCGCCGATGCACCGCCCGAGCTACGAGGTCGCCAACGCCGTCCTCGCCGGGCTGGGCTGGGCTGCGAAGGAGCAGGGCCTCGACGTCGCGCCGCTCGAGCTGATCGCAGCCCTGCGCATCGCGCTCGAGCGCCCGAACGCCGGCGAGCGGTGGCTCGCGCGCCTCCCGGTCTTCGCCGCGGCCCGCGACGCCGAGTGGCAGGAGGATCGGCGGCGCGAGGGCTGATCGCGCGCCGCAATCGGCCCGCATCATCTGGGCGATCGCGGTCCGAGAAATCCGTTTAGGCTAGCGCGCCGTGGAGGCCGCCGCCGGTCGGCGCCTCGCGACGGAATACAGGTCTAAGGAGACGCGATGAAGATCTACGGACATCCCATGAGCACGTGTACGCGCAAGGTCCTGACGGTGCTCGCCGAGAAGGGCCAGGAGGCGCAGTTCGTGCTCGTCGACCTGATGAAGGGCGCGCACAAGCAGCCCGAGCACCTCGCGCGCCACCCCTTCGGCGTGATCCCGGTGCTCGAGGACGAGGACTTCACGCTCTACGAGTCGAGGGCGATCATGCGTTACCTCGATCACAAGCTTCCGGGAGCTCCGCTGACGCCGACCGAGCTCAGGGCGAGGGCGCTCATGGATCAGTGGCTCAGCGTGGAGCAGTCGTACTTCGCCACCCCGGCGGTCAAGATCGTCTTCCAGCGGGTCTTCCTGCCGATGCAGGGCAAGCAGGGCGACGAGGCGATCGTCGATGCGGCCAAGGCCGAGGTCGTGAGGGCGCTCGACGTGGTCGAGAAGGCGCTGGCCGGCCACGAGTACCTCGCGGGCTCGAGCTACTCGCTGGCCGACATCTCGTGGATGCCGTACCTCCAGTGTCTCGTTGTGTCGAAGCTCGGGGAGCTCATCACCGATCGGCCGAACGTCGCGGCGTGGTGGAAGCGGATCAGCGAGCGCCCCGCCTGGGTGAAGGTGTCGTCCTGACGCCTGACGGCCTGCCCTGCGCGGGCCGTCTTCTGCGCAGACAGCGACGGGGTGGTCGGCGACGCCGGGGACGCCGGAGCACGCTGCCGCCCCTGCGCGGCCGGGCAGCACGGCGGCCCCTCCTCGGCCCTTCAGCTCGGTGCGCCGAGCACCTCGTCGAGCGTCCGCGCGCCGAGCACCCGCTCGCCCCACCGCTCGAGCTCGGCCACGTCGGCTGCATCGACGCGAGCGACGACGGCGGCGGGCAGCTCGCCGAAGCGGGCCCGGAGCTGCCGCAGCAGGAGGTTGCGTCCCCCTTCCTTCAGCCCTTCGTTGCGCAGCTTTTGCTGGTAATCCTCGAACCACGCCCGGATCTCTGCGCTCACGTCGTCCTCCTCGCTCGTCGCCTGCTCATCGAGCCCGAGCTGGAAATGTACCAGGAGAGGCGTGGCGACGCTCCTCTCCCAGGCGTCCTCCGGCATCGCCGCCAGATCGGCGAGCGCCTCGCGCAGCACGCGCCCGGAGCCGAGGAGTTTCGAGCGCTGCGGTCGCCGTCGAGAGGCTCGACCCCCATAGAGCGCCACGACGTCGCCGCTGGCCAGCAGCCTGATAAGGGGGCGACTTCCGGCAATGCGCCTTCACGCAGCGGGGAAGAGCAGAGGGACCACGACAGCGCTCCCGAGAGCATAAGCGCTCAAACCGGCGATGAGGCCACACGCCGTCAGGATGCCTGCGAAGAACGACGAGCTACGCGCGCCAGCCCAGAGCGCGCGCATCGCTCTCCACCATGCGTTGAAGAGCGCCCAGGACGCGAGGACAAGGAGCGTCGCTGCCCCTCCGATGACGCCTGCGCCGCGAATGGATCTCGGCACCTCGACGACCCCCGCATACGCGAGCGGCAACAGGACGAGATCAACGATCAGCAACGCGCAACCCAGGCCGACGAAGGATTGCCAGAAGAGCCACGGAACATGCGGAGCCGACGACATCGCGACAGCGTTCGAACGGCGTTGCCTGAATTCGACGAGCTTGCCTGCAAAGGCCGCCCCGGATGCGAAGACCATCACTTTGCCGGTCAGATCGACAGCGGCGGCGAAGCCCTGCGGATCCATTCCCCCGGTCGCGTCGAGGAGGCCTGCGGCAGCGACGACCAGGACAGCGGCCCAAAGGACCAAGAAGAGCAGCGCGGTCGGCGCGGCGATCAGGAGCGACCAGACGGCGAGCGCGATCGCCGCGAGCACAACCTGCCAACGGCTCGAGACAGAAGAGGACGCGGAAGCGTTCGAGGTGGGCGTCGTCATGTGCTTTCGGCCGAAGGTGCAAGTCGCCGGCCAGCGTCTCGCGGAAAGCCCACGCACGCGCGGCCACGTGAACGGAGCAGGGCGACGCCCGATGGCGCGTGTTGCCGAAGCCAGGCTCCAGCGCCGCGAGGTGATCGCGTTCAGGGTGCGCGGCCGCGCGGGTGATCGCGATCAGGGGCGAGGGAAGTCGACGGGCTGGGGCGCTCGCGTCCCAGGAGCAGGCTGCGCGCTTCGAAACGCACAGCGCGCCCTCGGCATGCCGGGTGCTCCAGAGCGGCGCCCAGCAGGAGGTCATGAGCATGCCGATGGGCCTCACCGGAGCTCTCGGGCGCGCGCGACGCCTTCGATGGTGCCCGCGCGCGTGACGGCGATGCATCGGCGTTCGTCCGCTCTCGGGACCAGCCCGCCGCTCACCGCTTTCGCGATGGCCGCTCGCCGGCCTCGTGTTGAATGGCCTTGAGCCGCCGGAGCAGCTGAGCCCGGGACAGCCCGAGACGCTTCGCCGCCTGGCTCTGGTTACCGCCGCAGGCGTCGAGCGCCTCCTGGATCGCCTCCCGCGTCGTCGGTGGCGGCGCGGCCGTCGACGCGCGTACAGCGAGCACCTGCTCCACGATCGAGAGCTTGAGCCCCACCGCCGGATCTGCCGCCGCGACCAGCTGGTTCACGCCACGCACGTTCGCCGGCCAGTCATGGAGCATCATGAGCTCCACGGCCTCCACGTCCACCCTCACGCGACCGAGCTGCAGAGGGCCGTACGCGCGCTCCCAGAGCGCCCGCAGGATCGCGAACACATCCTCCGGTCGCTCCCGCAGCGGCGGCAGCGAGATGCGCACCGGAAACCGCGCCAGCAGGTCGAGGCGGAACCTGCCCTGCTGGACGGCCTCCTCGAGCGGACGGTTGGTCGCCGCGATGACGGCGATATCCACGTGCGCCGGTTCCTTCGCGCCGACTGCGAGCACCTCCTGGTTCTCGAGGACGCGCAGCAGCTTGGGTTGCAGCTCGACCGGCAGCTCGCCGATCTCGTCGAGGAACACCGCTCCTCCAGCGCTCGCTCGCAGCAGCCCAGGGTTACTCGCGCCGCTCCCCGAGAACGCCCCGCGCTCCCAGCCGAAGAGCTGCCCCTCGAACACGCTCGCGGCGATGCCCGCCACGTTGACGCGCGTGAAAGGACCGTTCGAACGCCTGAGGGCCCGCACGACCGCCTCGGCAAGCATCTCCTTGCCCGTACCGCTCTCCCCTGTGATGAGGACGTTGCGCACGGGCCGCGTGGCCAGCCGGTCTAGCTCCGCGCGGGCTGCGCGGAGCCCCCACGGCCCCGCAAGACCGCCAACGGCCGGCTCCGGTTCGGCTGGCCCCGCGTACGCCTCGCGATAGACAAGCAGGGTTTCGCCCACGCGCAAGATGGACCCATCCTCGATGGGCACCGGCTCATCCGCTGGGAGCCGATGGCCGTCGAGCCATGTCCCGTTGCGCGAGCCCACATCCTCGATCTGCAGACGCCCTCCCGCCCGCGTCAGGCGAAGGTGGTTGGACGAGACCTTCGTGTCGTTGAGGCCCGCCGCCGCAAGCCATGCCCGTCCGACGTAAACCCCGGGGGACGGGAGAGGCACGGCGATATTGGCAGGAAAGGCGGCGAGAAGCGCTGGCGTTCCTCGATCGCGGCGTGTGCCGGTCGGGGGCCGGTGCTCGTCGGTGGGCGCATCGCGCGGCGGTCGGGTGGTCATCGCGCCCTCATCATCGGCCCCCTCGGAGCGGCTCCCTCGCAAGCCTGCCGCACCCCGTCCTCATTCTGCGTCCAACGCGACGGCGACCCGCACCGAGGCGCTGGCCCTCTCGCCCACGAAGAGCAGCAAGCCCTGGCACAGCACGCCGCTCCTGAGCCAGTCGTAGTTGGCCGCGACACGCCCCTCCGAGAGCGGCACGCCCGCCTCCGTCACCCGGATCACGACCTCGCCACGCGCCAGCTCGGCCGTCGTGATCTGCAGTCGTTCGGGCTCACCTCGCGCTGCCGGGTCCTGCGTGAACGGGATGCAGATCTCTTCGCCGGTGGACTGGCGGCGCACACATGCTTGTGCGGCCGGGTGAGTCCTGGACATGTCCTCGGTGAACCTCGTTTCGCCATCCGGTCGCCGGGCAACCCCCGTGAGCCGCAGCAACCACGAACGATCCGGCAAGGCGACGTCCTCGCACGGGGCCTGCAGACAGGTCATGCCCTTGGAAAAGCACTCTCCCTGCTTGTTGCAGCACGGCGTCACCTCGGGCTGCTTCGGCGGCGCAACCTGGAGCGGATCGGGCCGCACGGACACCACGCCCGGCGCGGCGGGCAGCGTCATCGACGCCACCTCGCCGGCGTCGGGCTCCGGTCGACCCGCGAGCATCCATGCGCCCGCAGAGGCCGCGGCCCCGAGCGCCAACCCCACCGCTAGGAGGAGCGCCGTTCGACCCGCCTTGCCAGGCGTGGAGGGCGGCTCCGCGCGCACTGCATGCGTGCTCCGCGCGGGGACGGACGTCGCCGAAGACCGCCGCGACCCGTCAGCCGGCGAGAGCGTCGGGAGGGAGGGCCGCAGCGCCGCGGATGGCGGTGACGGCATCGGCGTGGTGCGGGGCGGGTGGCTCGCGCGCGGTCCGGGCCAGGAGGTTCGTCCTGCGTGCACCTGGAGCTCGGTCGGGCCAAGATGCGGGTCCGTCGCGCTCGCGCGCGGCAACGCGACGCGCAGCTGCCCCGGGCTCGCCCGCGCCGCTGTTTCGATCCGCTCCAAGAGCGCAGCGCCATGACTTAACCGCCGCCGCGGCTGGATCTCGAGGCACGCACAGATCGTCTCGGCCCAGGAGGCGTCCGGCACCTGGGGCGGCCAGGGGCGATGTCCTTCCTCCGCGGCGACATAGGCGTCGATGAACGCCTCCACCGACGCATCGACGGAGAGCCCAGTCGGGTGCGCTCCGCAGAGCAGCTCGCACGCGAGAACGCCGAACGCGAACACGTCGCGGGTGAACCCCTCACGCAGCGGGAGCCAGCGCCCAGGCGCGAGCAGTTCGGGCGCCATGTACGCAACGGTGCCGATGACCGCGCCCGTGGCCGTCAGCGGCCTAGGGTTCCCGGCGGGCGCGGCGATCCCGAAGTCGATGAGCCGCACGCTGCCGGGCGCATCCGCGGCGCCCCAGAACGCGTCTGTGATGAGCACGTTGGCGGGCTTCAGATCGCGATGCAAGAGGCCAAGACCATGTACATGGGCCAGCGCGGCCGCGATCTGAGCCAGCACGGCGCCGCGCTGAGCTAGCGACATACGCGTCGCCGCGTCCGCGAGCGACTGGCCTTGCACGAAGTCGAAGACCAGCCCCACGACCCCGTCCGCAGGCGCTTCGAAGAGGGCGCGGCAGGGGACCAGGGCCGGATGGATGGCGCCGGCGACGGCTCTTGCCTCGCGCCGGGCGCGTTCCGCGGCTCCTCCCTCGAGGCCGCTCAAGAAGAACAGCTTGAGGGCACGCACGCTCCCGTCGAGCGGATCGTGGACCTTCCACACGGCCCCCTGCCCTCCCCGGCCGAGGGGTTCCATCAAGGTGTAGCGGTCGACACGGACGCCGGGGCGAAGCTGCACGATCCATAGTTACCGCAGCGGTCTGCCCGACAGAAGGGGGTGATTCAGAGAGGGTGGGCAACGCTCGCCGACGAGGGCTGCTGGCTCAGCCCTCGTGGGCCCGTGCCTGGACGCGCCACGCTGGAGTCGTCCGTTCTACATGTTCTCTCGCATCGAGCGAGCAGCCCTGATCAACGCTCGGCGACTTCCAAGATGCGGCCACAGACATCGGCCGCCCGGCGCGAGCCAGGCTCCGCCCCGTCGAGGAGCCCCACCAGGTTGAACAGGTCGAACGCCGCGGCCCAGCGCTCGAACCCCTCGATCCGCCGCTCGATCTCGGCGCGCGCGAGGGTCTGGACGTGCGCGGCGCGCTCCCACGCGCGCTCGGGGTTGGGGAGCAGCCTCATGCGGTCTCTCTTCATTTGAGGCACGAGGCGCGCCGCGCGTCGAGCGCCCTCCCTCGGACAGCGCCCCCGCGGTACGATGCGCGCATGCCCGTGTACCGCACGTCCGCCGTCGAACACGCCGCGGCGGTCGCCGTGGCGGCCCGGACCGACGTGGGCCTCAGCCGCGAGCACAACGAGGATACCTTCCTGATCAGCGATCTCGCGCGCGGGCTCGCCCACGGGCCCGCGGCCGCCCAGGCGTCCGTCGAGCCGCCGCTCGCCCTGTCGCTCGGCGTCTACGACGGCTCCGGCGGCGCGTCGTCCCCCGACGCGGCGAGCCGGCTCGCGGCGCGCATGGTCCACGCCATCCTCACCCGCGCCGCGCCCCGATCGAGCGACGCCCTCGAGCGGAGCCTCCTCGAGGCGATCGGCGAGGCTGGGCGCGCCGTCCGCGACAACGCCCGCCGGAGCTCACAGCACCGGAACAGCGGCACCACGGCGACCGTGGCCGCGCTCTGCGATGAGCGCCTCCTGCTCGCGCAGGTCGGCGACAGCCGCGCCTACCTCCTCCGCAGCGGCGTCCTCACCCAGCTCACCCGCGACCAGACCCTCCTCCAGTCGCTGCTCGACAGCGGCAAGCTGCGGCCCGAAGAGGCCGCCACCTTCGAGCACAGGGGCGTGATGCTCCAGGCGCTCGGGCTCCGCGAACACCTCAGGATCGCGCTCTCCGCCGTCGAGCTCCGCCGCGAAGACACCCTGCTGCTCTGCACCGACGGGCTGAGCGACCTCGTCGACGATCGGCACATCGCCGCCGCGCTCGACGCCCACCCCGACCCCGCGGCGGCCGCCAGCGCCCTGATCGACGCCGCGCTCGCCGCCGGAGGCCGCGACAACGTGACCGCGCTGGTCACGCGGTTCGACGGCCCCTGGCTCGCCCCGCCGGCCAGCGACCGCGCCGCGGAGCTCATCGAGATCGCCAGGTTCTCCGAAGGGCCGACGCGCCGCTCCTGACGGCGCGCCGGCTCGCGATCACGAGCGCCGCGGCCCGCGACCGGCAGCGTCCTGCCGCGGCGCCAGCCGGCCTCGCCTCCGCCCGCGCGCCGCGAGCGCGAGGGCGGCGAGCGCGCCGAGCCCCGCCGAGATCGGAGCCCCGCCCGCCGCGCCGCCGAAGCTGCACCCGCCGTCGTCCTCCGCCGCGCCAGCGCCCTCGTCAACGCCAGCGCCCGTCGTTGCGCCCCCGCCCGTGCCCGCGCCCGCCCCTGTCGTTGCGCCCCCGCCGCCCCCGCCCGTGCCCGCGCCCGCCCCTGTCGTCGCGTCTCCGCCTGCGCCCACCGTGGCGCTGCTGCTCGCGCTCGTCGCCGCGTCCCCGCCCGCGCCGCCGCCCGTGCCGGCGCCGGAGCTCGCGGCGCTCGTCGCGGCGCCAGGGTCGGAGGACTTGAGCACCAGATCCGCACAACGGTAGTACAGGGTGGCCGGCCTCCTGTCCGTCATGACCTGGATGAGCTGAAGCGTGCAGTTGTCACACGCCACGTCCGGGAGCGTGACCTCCGCCGAATACGACCCTCCCTTCTTGTCGGCGATGCCGTCGAGCAGGCAGCCCTTGTCCACCCCCGGCTCGCAGAGATCGTTCTCATTGGCCGGCTCCGGGAAATCGTCGAAGCCGTCGTCGTCGAACATGATCCGGAAATGCCCGGGGTGATCGATCGTCTCGTTCCACGTCACCGTGATGGTCTCGCCCGGCTCGAACACGGTGACGGTCTCGCCCCGCGCGTCGCCGCGAGCACCGCAAGGCGCCACCTTCTGCTGGTCGTCCGCGTGCCTCGGCGCGGGGGACGTGAGGTCGATGTGCGCGCGGCTCACGCCAGCGAACGACATCACGGCGGCCAGTACGAACGTTCCCATCAGCATGCAACGCATCGATCCACCTCCTCGGAGCCCGCGGGCAGCGCAATCTACACAGCGGCTCATCGTCTGTCTGCGACGTCCTCAAGCAAGGAATTTTCTATGGACAAGGCGCCTGCGACCGACGTCGCGAACCGCCGGGCTCGGCCCGGTGAAGGCGCTCGAGCTTGCTTTTCGTGGTGAATTCAGCGATCCCACCCGGGGCGGAGGGGCGCCTCTGGAACGCCGATCAGGTAGAAAACGCTGTGTCCATGCGGCTCTCCGTGAAGGGCGGCCAGCACGGGCCGCGTGGGGGTGGGGCCCCGCCGCGCTGCCGGCGGGCGGGGGCGGCGCGTGCCGCCCCCGGTGACAAAAGCGGAGGTTCATCATCATGGAGCAGCGCGCACTCGGTTCTACTGGCGTCAAGATCCCGGTCGTCGGACAGGGCACCTGGCAGATGGAGATGGACGATGAGGCGGCCTGCATCGACGCCATCCGGCGGGGGATCGACGCGGGCATGACGCACATCGACACGGCGGAGATGTACGGCTCGGGCGCTGTCGAGGCGCTCGTCGGCAAGGCGATCGCCGGCCGCCGCGACGAGGTGTTCCTTGCCTCCAAGGTGCTGCCCAGCAACGCGAGCTACGCCGGCACGATCGCGGCGTGCGAGCGCAGCCTGGAGCAGCTCCGCACCGACAGGCTCGACCTCTACCTCCTCCACTGGCCCGGGTCGCACCCGCTCGAGGAGACGTTCCGCGCCTTCAAGGACCTGAGGGACCAGGGCAAGATCCGGTATTTCGGTGTCAGCAACTTCGACCAGGCGGAGCTGTCGAAGGCGATCGCCATCGCCGGAGCGCGCGAGATCGCCTGCAACCAGGTGCTCTATCACCTGCTCGAGCGGGCGATCGAGCACCGGGTGCTGCCGCTCTGCGAGCGGCACGGCATCGCGGTCGTCGCCTACAGCCCGTTCGGCTCGGGCCGGTTCCCGGCACCGGACAGCGCGGCGGGCAGGGTGCTCGCGTCCGTCGCCGCCGCCCACCGCGCGACGCCGCGGCAGGTCGCGCTGCGCTTCCTGCTCCGCCGCCAGCCGACCTTCGTGATCCCCAAGGCCGCGAACGCCGCCCACGCGCTCGACAACGCGGCCGCGGGCGATCTGCGCCTCAGCAGCGAGGACATCGCCCGCCTCGAGACGGCCTTCCCGCTCGGCCGGGATCGCGGCGTGCTGCCGACGCTGTGAAACGGACGGTAAGTCGATGAAACCGTGAGAACGCCGGAAGACATCAATGTTGGAATTCCACCTTGGCGTCTCGACCGCCTCCGCGTGACGGGCCTGGTCGTGGGCACCGGGGAGACGTAGCGGACGCCGGGAGGCTCCGTCAGCGCTTCTTCACGCCGCCGCCGCGCTGGGCCTTCTCCGCCTCGGCGAGCCGCCGCCGCGCGTCGTCCAGGGCCGCCTGGCTGGCGTGGCCCTTGGGAAGCGCCTCGTAGCCGGCCACCTCCTCGCGCAGCGTGGCGATCTGCTCCGCGCCCCGCCCGAGCCGCTGCTGGATCTCCGCGCGGAGCTTCAGGTAGCGCAGCCGGCGCGGGCCATAGGCGCGGCCGATGGCCCGCTCCACCGCGGCGAGCGCCTCCGCCTCGCGGCCCATCGCGTGGAGCACCTGCGCGAGCCGCGCGGGCGGCTCGTACGAGGCGGGCATCTGCGCCTCGCGCTGGGAGAGCATCGCGACCGCCTCCTCGCCGCGGCCGAGCGCGATATACGCCATGGCGCGCCCGTAGTCGTATGCGGCTGCCGCCTCGGGCGTCTTCGCCTCCTTCGCGGCCCGCTCCAGCACGGCGAGCTTCGACTCGCTCGCAGCGCGGGCCCCGCCCGCGTCGCCGAGCGCCTCGAGCCCCTCGGCGAGCAGGCCCCACGCGTCGGCCCTGTCGTCCGCGCTCGCGTCCGCGGGCGGGCTCGCGACGATCGACCGAAGCCGGGCGACCGCCGCCTCGCGCGCGGCCCGCTGGGCCTTGCCGCCGGGGAGCGCGGCCGCGCAGGAGAGCAGGACGCTCGCGAAATCGGCGGGCAGCGCCGCGCCCTTCACCTCGCCGACGTGCGCGCTGCCGAGCTCCGCGCACGCCGCGGCGTCCTTCTTGCGGTAGAGCGCCGAAAGGAGGCCGAGCAGCGCCTCGCTGCGCCGCGGCCAGGCCTCTCCGCCCCGGGCCAGGGCGCGCCGGTAGGCGGACACCGCCGCGGCGTGGTCACCCGCGCTGTGGGCCCGCTTCGCCTCGACCAGCAGGCGGTTCGGATCGTCCACGGGCAGCGCCGACGCAGCCTGCGAATCCATCGCGAGCAGCGCCTCGCGGATCAGCTCGCGCAGCTCCTCGACCGAGGCGGCGCCCCGCCAGAGCCCGATCACCTCGCCGCCCGCCGGCTCGAGGACGAAGAACGTCGGCCACACCGTCACCTCGTGCCGTTCCAGGAACGGCGCGCTCTCCGGTCGATCCGTGTCGACGTCCGCGAACACCACCCGATCGGCGAACGGGCGCAGCGACGGATCGGTCAGCACGTAGTGCTTCATGCTCAGGCAGGTGTGGCACCACGGCGCCCACGCATCGACGAACAGCGCCTTGCCCTCGGTCCGGGCCTTCTCGCGCGCTCGCGGCACGTCGTCGTGGATGAACTCGAGCGGCGGCCGCGCGGCCGCCGGCTCCGGCCCGGCAGCGGGCGACGGCGGGGCGGCCAAAGGCGCCGGCGCGGCGGCCGGAGGCGCCGGCGCGCGTGGCGGCGGCTCGGCGGCGCAGGCAGCGAGGGCGGCGCAGGCAGCGAGGGCGGCGGCGGAAACGAGGGCGGGGAGCAGGGCCGGGGCACGCACGGCCAGACAGGATAGCCGAACCGCGGTCGGCTCGCCCTCGCTGCGACAGGCGAGCGCGGCACCGGAACCGGATCGCGGCGCCGCTGGCAGGCGCCTCCGTGCGTCCACAAGGCGCTCCCCGACAGCCGCAAAGCTGGTACAGTCCCGCCGCGGTGAACGATTACGCGGGCCGGTGTGGAAGCTGCGCGGCATTTACCAGGGTGCACGAGGATCCAGCGCGCGGCCGCGTCGGCGAGTGCGCCCTCGAGGTGTACCCGCCGCCGATCAAGGCGACAGCGACGTGCGCCCGCTACCGCGCCAAGGGCGCGCCGCCGCCGCCGCCGCCGCCCCGGGCGGCGGGCCAGCCGCGCGGCTCCAGCGTCAGGCAGCGCGCGCCCGAGCGCGCCCCGTCGCCGGAGCGCCGGCCGAGCACGGCGCCGCAGCCCTTCCGTTCGCCGCTGCCAAGGGAGATCGACATCGACATGGATATCGACGAGTTCCGCCGTGTGCTGCGCGAGGTGCTGTCCGAGGAGCTCGGCGTCGGCCGCGCGGAGATGGGCGGCCGCTGGGAAGGCGGGGAGATCGTGCTCCGGCCCGGCAAGGAGGGCACGGCGGAGAAGCGCATCCCGCTCGACGTGTTCTTCCACAAGATCGTGATGCTGCGCGACAAGCTGCGCGTGCTGGAGCAGAAGATCAACGGGCACGAGGGGCTGAGCGACGCGGAGAAGGTCCAGCTCCAGGCGTACATCACGGGCTGTTACGGGACGCTCACGACGTTCAACGTCCTCTTCGCGCGCCGGGAAGACGGATTCACAGGCGCCGGCCGAGACGGCGACTGATACCCCATCTGCCCTGCGCCGAGAGCGCCACGGCTCTCCATCTCGTGCCTCGTGCGGGCCATGGGGGCCTGATCACCCGCTCGGCCCGCCGCTTCGGCCTGCTGGCCCTGGTCGCGGCGCTATACTTGCCCCGTGTTCCGTTCCGATCGAGACGCGCTCGCGGGCAAGCTCGACGACGTTCAGGCCGAGAACGAGCGCCTGCGCCGACAGAACGAGGCCATGCGTCACGCCCTGCTGGCGCAGCGCGTCGGCGGGCAGCCTGTTGCCTCCAACACGTATCGCGGCGGCGTGGCAGGGCTGGGTGCCGGCGAGCGGGTCGCGCTCGCGCGGCATCAGCTCGAGGCGTTTCCGGTGTGGGCCACGGCGCTGCTGCACGTCGTGACGTTCGGAATCGTGTCGTTCATCCGCTTCAACGCGATGCACGCCCAGCTGCCGCAGGCAGAGCGCGACGATCCCTCCGTGGGGAAGGCCATCGGCCTGCACTTCGCCCCGTACTTCAACTACTACTGGATCTTCTGGAACGGCCTCCGGCTCTGTGATCGCGTGAACCTGCAGTGCCGCCTGCGGGGCATGCCCGACGGCGTGCCGCGGGGCCTGGTCATCGCGGCGTGTGTGGCGAGCGTCATCCCGTACATCCAGCTCCTGACTGGCCCGATCACCTGGCTGTTCGTCGCCATCGCCATGCAGCGCACGGTGAACCGGATCGTCGAGCTCGACGCGCGGCCCACGAGGGAGCGCGTGGCGCCGGTCGACGCGGGCGCCGGCGTGTTCGGCGTGCGGTTCCCTGCGGTTCAGGCGCTGCCGCTGCCGGACGACGCCGCCGTCCAGGCGGAGGCGGAGGCGGAGGCCGCGGCGGCGGTCGCCGAGCAGCGGCGACGCCGCTAGCTCTGCTGCGGGAAGTCGGCCGGGAAGCAAACCGCCAAGGGCGCCAAGAGAACCGGGGAATAGGGGGGATGCCCGGACAGCCCCCTTCCCCTCTGCCCTTGGCGGCTTGGCGGCTTTTCTGCCGCTCCGGGGCAACTTCCCGCAGTAGAGCCACAGCGCCGCTCGGCGCGATCGGCAGTCGGCCGCATCCCCTGGCTTCTTCGTATCCATCCAGATAGGTTGTCGAACCAGCGTCATCCTTCGGGACGGGAGGCGTCCTCGCATCAGGTGAAGCTGTGCGGGAGCGACGCGCTCGGATCCGCCGCCTTGGCGGCCTTGCGACTTGCCTCGAGCGCGGCGGTCGCCATGAGCCTTCTCTAACATGGAAGCCACGCGGCTCGCGGGGAGAGCCTCGTGACACGGGGCCAGCAATTCCGTCGCATCATGCATTTCGCCGGGATCGGCGATGGGCGCGCGGGAGCTGCGGCGAACGAGGAATCGGCGAGATCCGCGCCGCCGGCGCTCGCCGAAGAGATGCACGGCGCGTCGTCCACCATGGTACAAGGTGCGAGGAGGTCGCCGCGCAATGGCCATCAAACAGCTCACGCCAGAGCAGGTTCACACCATGTCGCTCGAAGAGAAGGACGCATGGTGGCTGAAGAACGTTTACCGCGGCGACATGCCCCAGCTCACGTGGCGCTCGGCGATCACGGGCATGCTCCTCGGCGCGTTCCTGTCGCTCACGAACCTGTACATCGGCGCGCGCACCGGCTGGTCGCTCGGCGTCGGGATCACGAGCGTGATCCTGGCCTTCGGGCTCTTCAAGGTGCTCTCCAGGCTCGGCCTCGGCAGCGACATGACCGTGCTCGAGAACAACGCGATGCAGTCCATCGCGACGTCGGCCGGATACATGAACGCGCCGCTCTTCACGAGCCTCGCGGCCTACTCGATGGTCACGACGACGATCATCCCCATGGGCCAGGCGATGATCTGGATGTTCGTCCTCGCCATCCTGGGCGTGCTCTTCGCCTTCCCGATGAAGAAGCGCTTCATCAACGACGAGCAGCAGCCCTTCCCCGAGGGGATGGCCGCCGGCATCGTGATGGACGCGCTGCACGAGAGCGACGAGAAGGAGGGCCTCTTCAAGGCGAAGCTCCTCCTCGGCGGCGGCCTCCTGAGCGCCGCGCTCGAGCTCCTCCGCGACGACAAGGTGATGCGCGCGCTCTTCGCGCTGAAGAACATCCCGCATTACTACGACGAGCTCCTCTATGGCGGGCGCTTCGCCGATCTGCTCAAGCGCTCGGGCCTCTCGCCGGCCATCCGCGGCACCCCCCTGAACGAGCTCACCATCCGGTTCGACACGAGCATCATCTTCGTCGCCACGGGCGGCCTGATGGGCATCCGGACCGGCGTGTCGCTCCTCCTCGGCGGGATCCTCAACTACTGGATCCTCGCGCCGATCCTGATCGAGCGCGGGATCATCCTGCCGAAGAACGGGCATTTCGGGTTCGGGGCGATCACCCTCTGGGCGCTGTGGGGCGGCGTCGCGTGCATGACGACGTCCTCTCTCTACGCCTTCTTCTCCAAGCCCAAGGTGATCCTCGACGCGTTCAAGGGCCTCACCAAGAAGGGTGGAGCGACCGACGTGCTCGCGGACATCGAGCTCCCGGTGAAGCTGTCGATCATCGGCATACCCGTCGTCGGCGCGGTGATCGTGGTGCTCGGGCAGCTCTGGTTCGGGATCTCCTGGTGGCTCGGGGCGCTCGCGATACCGCTCGTCTTCATCTTCTCGCTCATCGCGGTCAACTCGACGGCCATCACGGCGATCACCCCGACCGGGGCGCTCGGCAAGCTGACGCAGCTCACCTACGGCGCCCTCGCCCCGAAGAACATCACGACGAACCTGATGACGGCCGGGATCACCGCCGAGGTCGCGAGCAACACGGCGAACCTGCTGATGGATATCAAGCCGGGCTACATGCTCGGCGGCAAGCCGCGCCACCAGGCGATGGGGCACGTGCTCGGGACGGTCGCGGGGCTCGTGCTCTCGGTGCCCATCTGGTACCTCGTGCTCATCCAGGGCGACATCGGCCGCTACGGGACGGAGCAGCTGCCGGTCCCGAGCGCGCTCACGTGGAAGGCCGTCGCCGAGGTGCTGATGAAGGGGCTCGATTTCCTCCACCCGACGGCCAAGTCCGCGGTGGTGGTCGGGGCGATCGTCGGGATCCTCGTCGAGGTCACGAGGCAGGTCACGAAGAACCGATTCCCCCTCTCCGCGGTCGCCCTGGGGCTCGCGTTCATCCTCAACTTCACCGATATCTGGTCGATGTTCCTCGGCTCGTTCCTCTTCTGGCTGCTCGATCGGCGCGCCGCGCTCTGGCACAAGAAGCGCGAGCAGGAGACGCGGCTCAGCGAGACGGCGCCGGGCGGGCGCTCGGACGCGCCGCCCGCGCGGCCCTGGTACGCGCTCGCCGCGGAGAACACCGAGGCCATCTGCGCGGGCGTGATCGCCGGAGGCTCGCTGATGGGCATCGGCCTCAGCGTGCTCGGCGTGCTGGTGCTGCCCGACGTGCTGGAGGCCGAGAGCCTCACCAAGGCGCTCGGGCAGATCCTTCATTTCCTCCCGAAGTGAAGCGCTGACGGTCGACGGGCGGGCCCATCCGGCTCGCTCGCGGCCGCCTGCTGAGCCCGACCCGGCGCACGGGTGTGCTCGGCGCGGCGCCTCGCCCTTCGAGCGCGCGCGGATGTGGAGGTGCGTTGGCGGCTCGTCGAGCCGGCCTCAGCCATGCAGCCGCGCCTCACTGTGACAGGAATGCGCGCCTTGGAGGGCCGCGGCGAGCGCGTACCAGGACCGCGCGGGCGCAGCACGTCGCGCTGTCGAGCCGCTCCGCTCGGAAGCGCTCGTGGCGCGATTCATGCAGCCTTGTTTGCACCGCGTCAACACGAGGTCAGCCAAGGACGCGCGAGGAAAGAACCGTCCATGCCGGTGAATGCGCCCCCCTCCCGAGGAACGCCCAACCCCGAGCCCGTCGGCGATCCAGGACGGGGTCCGCCGGCGCAGGATCCGGCGCCGCGCGAGCCGCCGCGGCGCGATCCCGATCCTGGCGAGCCGGCGCGTCGGGATCCCCCGCCCCCTCCACCAGCGCCCGGAGAGCGCTCTCCGGAGATCGAAGACCCGCCGGCGCCGGGACAGCCACCCAAGGAGCCCGGGGTGATCGCGAGGGCCGGCCGCCCTCGGCGCGCGGCGCAACGTCATCCCCTAACCGTCGAGAGGTTCTCATGAACACGTGTGACTGCTGCGGCAACAGCTACGACAAGGCATTTCAAATCATGGTGGGCGGCACGAGCTACACCTTCGATTGCTTCGAGTGCGCGATTCACAAGCTCGCGCCCGTGTGCGCCCACTGCGCCTGCCGCATCGTGGGACACGGCATCGAGGCCGGCGGGGCGTTCTACTGCTGTGCGCACTGTTCCAAGCAGGAGGGCGTTCAGGGGGCGATCGATCGGGTGGCGTGAGCCCGCCCGCCATGCGGCCAGAGAGGGTTCACTTCGCGGCGTCGTGGACCGGAAGCGCGAGGACGCCCTCGGTCGGCAGCACGTCGGCGAAGCGATCGGCGAGCGCGGCGAGGGAGACCTCGTGCACGGTCCGGTGATCGAGCACGCGCGCGCCCTGTGCGCCCTCGACGGCCGGTAGATCGCGGCTCGCCGACGCGTCGCTCGGGAGCAGGACGCGGTAGCCGAGCACGAGCCCGTCCCGCACCGTCGAGTCGACCGCGAGGTGGGTCATGAGGCCGCTCACGATGATCGTGTCCACGCCGCGGCGGCGGAGCTGGTCGTCGAGATCGGTCCTCGTGAAGCCGCCGGCCATCGATTTCGTGATCACGAGCTCTCCGTCGAGCGGCCGCGCCGCGGGCGCGAAGTCGACGCGCGGGCTGTCCGCGGCGAAGAGCCGGGCGCCGTTCGCCCCGACGTTCCGCACGTGCGCCACCGTGATCCCGCTCTCCCGGGCCCAGCGGAGGAGCCTGGCCGCGTTCTCCAGCGCCGCGCGAGCGCCCGGCAGCTTGAGCCCGCCCGAGAAGAACTCTTCCTGGAAGTCGACGAGCACGAGCGCCGTGCGCTCCCGGTGGAGCCGGTCGACCTGCCCGAGGCCGTACAGCCTTCGCAGCGTGGTCGCCTCGCCCGCTGCCGGAGGCAACGCCGCGAGCCGCTCCGCGGTCAGGGCCGAAACCAGGATGAAGAACAGCAGCGCGACGCCCGTACGTCCGCGAGCTTGCGTGAGCATGGATGCCTCCTCCACGGCGAGGCGGTCGCCTCGCGCTCCAGGAAGCTAGATCTGGAGCAGGCGCGTGATAATCCTGGTCGTCCGACGAGGATTGCGTCGCGGAAGGAACGAATCGAATGGATCCGCTGGGCGGTCACCTGGACGAGATGAGGGCGTTCCTCGAGGTCGCGCGGCGGCAGAGCTTCTCGGCGGCGGCGAGGGCGCTCGGGCTCACGTCGTCGTCGGTCAGCAAGCAGGTCGCGCGGCTGGAGGAGCGCCTCGGCGCGCAGCTCCTCCGGCGCACCACGCGCCGCGTGAGCCTCACGGAGGCGGGGAACCTGTACGCCGAGCGCGCAGACCGGATCCTCTCGGACATCGAGGAGGCGCGCCGGGCGGTCGCGGATCTCGACGGGACGCCGCGCGGGACGCTGCGCATCTCGGCGCCCACGGTCCTCGGCTCGATCCGCGTCGCGCCCGCGGTGCTGGCCTGTCGCGCGAGGTACCCGGAGCTCCGCATCGATCTCGACCTCACCGACCGCATCGTCGATCTGGTGGCCGAGCGCGTCGACGTGGCGGTGCGCCTGGCCGCCGAGATCTCCCCTGCTTCGCTCGTCGCGCGGCGGCTCGCCGACGACCTGCGCGTGCTCTGCGCGAGCCCGCGGTACCTGCGGCGCCACGGGACGCCGCGCTGCCTCGATGACCTGGCCGCCCACGACTGCATCACGCTCAACCTCGAGCCTGTCGCGCGGTGGACGCTCGTGGGCCCCGAGGGCGAGCGCGTCGTCCCGGTGAGCGGCACATTCCGCTCCAGCGACACGATCACGCTGCGCGACGCCGCGGTGGCCGGCCTCGGCCTGGCGAACCTCCCCGATTACGTCGTCCAGGATCAGCTCGAGAGCGGCGCGCTGCGGCGCGTGCTGCCGGAGTACGGCGCCTCGAGGCGCGCCAGCTTCGCGGTCTACGCCGCGCCCGCGCGCGCTGCGGTCCGCGTCGTCGTCGACGCGCTGGCCAGGGCGATGGGGGCAGCGGGGACGGCGAAGCCGGCGGCGCGGAAGCCGTGAGCCGGCGCGGCGATCGTGAGGGAGCGCAGGGGAGCCGAGGGCGCGCCGCGCCGGAGCGGTCGTCCGCGCGGCGCTGTCACAGGTGCCGCGGAGCAGCGCCCTGGAGCGAAGCGTGCGCCGCGCCGGCCGCGCGCTCCTTGGTCATCTGACGGATGCAGTGCTGGAGCGCCGCCCGGAGGTTCCCGAGGGTGGTGATGTTGGCCAGATCGAGCCCGAGGCTGACGATGGTCTGGGCGACGTTCGAGCGGATGCCCGCGACGATGCCCTCGGCGCCGAGCAGCCGGATCGCGGCGACGAGGTCGAGGAGGTAGCTCGCGGTCTTCGTGTCGACCAGCTCGACGCCGGTGAGGTCGAGGATGGCGAAGCGCGAGCCCGTGCGGACGATGGCGTCGAGCAGGGTATCCATCACCTCCGCTGTCCGGGCGCTGTCGAGCACGCCGATCATCGGCAGGGTCAGCACGCCGTCCCACACCTGGATGATGGGAGTCGACAGGTCGCGGATGACCCGCTGTTGCCGCTCGATGAGGTCCAGCCTGGCCCGGAGCTCCTGCTCGGTGTTCTTTGGCTTGCTGATGTCGAGGGTGAAGCCGACGACCGAGGACACCTCGCCCTGCTCGTCGCGCATGGGGACCTCCCAGTTGTCCCAGAACACCCCGTGCGTCAGGGACTCCGAATGGCTCGCTTCGCCCGCGAGCGCCCGCCGCAGCACCTCGCACCCCTGCGGGTTGCTCGCGTAGAGGTCGAACACGTTCTTGCCGATGTGCGCGCCCTGCTGGAGCCCGATGGCCTCGAGCGCCTTGCCCTCGTGGCACGTGAAGATCCCCTCGCGGTCGATGGCCCAGACGATGATCGGGAGCGACTGCGTGATGGCCTGCAGGATCACCTCTCTCTGATGGTGGCGACGAGCCTGATCGGTCCGCTCCGTCACGTCCTGCCCGAACACGCCGACGCCGATGACCTCTCCGTGCTCGTCGAGGATGCGCTCGTGGCGCCACTCGACGCTCAGCACGGCGCCGTCCTTCCTGGCGTGGCTCCACACCCGGGGGGCCGCCCCGTCCTCCGCGAGGAGCAGCTGCCACCCGTCGGGGCTGCCGGGCGCCCGCAGGAGCTCGTCCACGCGCTGGCCGAGCGCCTCCTTCCGCGTGTGGCCGAGCAGGCGCTCGGCCGCGCCGTTCCAGTCCTCGATCATGAGCTCCTTGCCGTACTGGACGATCGCGACCGGCGCTCGCTCGAAGAGGCGTGCGCGCTTGCCCGCGAGTTTCTCGGCGTCGACTTCTCCCCATGACGTGGTGGCGGCGGTCATAGATGGAATTTACCCTGGGCGTTCGGTCACGTCGAAATAACTGTCATTCGCCCTCGTCGGACCACCCGCAGACCGCCCTGGGTTCGTAAGGACGAATCCACTGTTGCTGTAGCAACACTCCGTGAGCAAGCGCCTGCTGCTCCAGCAGCACGCCGCCATCTGTTATAGCGGATTTGCGTCCAGGGAGCCGGCTCACGCTTGGTACGAGGCGTGCTCAACGGCGGTCCGTGAAGGGGCCCCCTCGTCGAGGTTCGGGAGCAGGAGGAGCCATGAGCAACAAGATCCAGTTCCACCATGTGAGCAAGACATTCGCCGTCAAAGGGCCGGCGGGCGCCAAGGAGAGCGCGCGGTTCACGGCCATCGAGGACCTCAACCTCGACGTGAGGGCCGGCGAGCTGATGGTCCTCGTCGGGCCGAGCGGGTGCGGCAAGTCGACGCTCGTCGATCTGCTCGGCGGCCTGTCGAAGCCGTGCAGCGGCAGGCTCCTGCTCGACGGCAAGCCGATCACGGGCCCGGCCCTCGATCGAGGGATCGTGTTCCAGCAGTATGCGCTCTTCCCGTGGCGGACGGCGCGCGAGAACGTCGAGTTCGGGCTCGAGGCCAAGGGCATCCCGGAGAGCCGGCGCAAGGAGATCGCCCAGAATTACCTGGATCTGGTCAGCCTCTCCGGCTTCGAGGATCGGTATCCGCACGAGCTGTCGGGCGGCATGAAGCAGCGGGTGGCCATCGCGAGGAGCCTCGCCTACGACCCGGAGGTGCTGATGATGGACGAGCCGTTCGCGGCGCTGGACGCGCAGACGCGCGAGTCGCTGCAGGCGGAGCTGCTCCGGATCTGGGAGAAGTCGCGCAAGACGATCCTGTTCATCACGCACAGCATCGACGAGGCGGTGTTCCTCGGGCAGCGGGTCGCGATCATGACGTCCCGGCCCGGAAGGGTGAAGCGGGTCATCGATATCCCGGAGGAGATCCGGGGCTACGAGGACGCGCGGTCGACGCCGGAGTTCGGCAGGCTGCGGCACGAGATCTGGACGCTGCTGCGCGAGGAGGTGCTGAAGGCCGAGGAGCAGGAGCGGAGCAAGCGGCAGAAGCGCGCGGCGGAGAGCCGCCCCGTGGCGGGCGTGGTGGCGGTCAATGGCTAGCCTGGAGCAATCGATTCTGCTGCCCGAGGAGTCGCAGCAAGGGCAGCTCGTGGGCGACGCGGCGCGGTGGCTCGGCCGCGCCGTCGCGCGGTCGGGGATCCTCCTCGCGGTCGCCGCCCTGTGGGAGACGGCGCCGCGGGTGGGCCTCGTGGAGGGGGCGTTCCTGCCGCCGCTGTCCGAGGTGCTGGCGACGGGGTGGCAGCTGCTCCAGAACGGGCAGCTCCTGAGCCACATCAAGGCGAGCCTGTCGCGCTCTCTCGTCGGCTTCACGCTGGCGATCTCGGTGGGCGTGCCGCTCGGGCTCGCGATCGGGTGGTACAAGGGCGTGGCGGACGCGCTGAACCCGCTGCTCGAGGTGCTGCGCAACACCGCGGCGCTCGCGCTCCTGCCCGTGTTCCTGCTGCTGCTCGGGATCGGGGAGTCCTCGAAGATCGCGCTCGTCATCTACTCGTGCACCTGGCCGATCCTGCTCAACACGATCAGCGGGGTGCGCGGGGTCGATCCGCTGCTCATCAAGTCGGCGCGCACGATGGGGCTGTCGCCGCTCCAGCTGTTCCGCAAGGTCATCCTGCCGGCCGCGGTCCCGACGATCTTCGTGGGTATCCGCCTGGCGGGCGCGTACTCGCTGCTCGTCCTCGTCGCGGCGGAGATGATCGGGGCCAAGGCGGGGCTCGGATACCTGATCATCTACGCGCAATACAATTTCCAGATCCCGAGCATGTATGTCGGCATCTTGACGATCACGGCGCTCGGGCTGACGTTCAATCACCTGCTCATGCGCGTCGAGCGGCGGTTCACGTCGTGGAAGGTCGCCCCGAAGGAGTGAGCCCGCGCCCGGCGTGGGCGCCGTGACGATCACCGTTCATCGAGGGAGAGGACCATCGTGAATCGAATCATCCTGGGCCGGACCGGCCTCGAGGTCGGCGTGCTCGGCCTGGGCGCGGGCGGCGACAGCCGGCTCGGGTCCGGGCGCATCGCGGAGGCCGAGTCGCTCCGGCTCGTCCGTGCGGCCATAGAGCGCGGTGTGAGCTTCATCGACACGGCGGAGGCGTACGGGACCGAGGGGCTCCTCGGCAAGGCGCTCCGCGAGGTGCCGCGCGACCGCGTGGTGCTCTCGACGAAGAAGACGACGCGCCTCGAGGCGCCGCCGACGCACGCGATGCTCGAGCAGGCGCTCCGCGACGATGTGTGGGACGTCGTGATGGTCGGGTTCAACCTTCTGAACCAGTCGGCGCGAGCGCGGGTGTTCCCGCTGACGCGGGCGAAGGACATCGGGACGCTGATCATGTTCGTGGTCCGGCGCGCGCTGAGCCGGCCCGATCGGCTGCGGGAGCTGCTCGCCGACCTGGCGCTCGATCGAGGCGCCGCCGCTGTCGGCGCGGGCGCGCGAGCGCCTCGTCGAGGCGTTCGCGCAGGTCGACGACGTGTCGGGGCACTGAGGGGCGCTCGCCGGCGGGAGCGCGGCGCGGGGTCACGCGACCGGCGCGGCGAGCCCGGGCGGCGCGGGGGGCGGCGCGACGTCGGCGGCGTCGCGCGCGGCGTCGCTGCCGAGGAAGCGCGAGATCCGCCCGCAGAGCCGCGCGCGGAAGGCGTCGTCGGTGGGGGGCGAGTGGCGGCACCCCTCGAGCAGCTCGGTCTCGGCGTGCGGCAGGAGCTCCTTCGCGCGCGCGAGCAGCTTCGCGCCGGGGAAGCTCACGTCGTCGTCGGCGCCGAACACGAGCGCGGGCCGCGTGAAGCCGGCGAGGGACGCGGGGGTGGCGAGGGGCGGCGGGCGGAAATCGAGCCGGTAGCTGCGGACGGCGTCGCCGAAGTAGGAGCACCACATGGCGTCGTGCGTGGAGAACAGGCCGGAGACGAGGCGCGCGAGGCGCTCTTCCGAGGGGAAGGCGCGGTAGAGGGCCATCGGGATCGCGATGCGGGTGAGGCCTTGCCACGCCGAGCCCGACACGAGGGCCGCCGGGACGATCAGGACGAGCCGGTCGATGCGGGCGGGCGCGACCTGGGCCATGCGCAGGGCCGCGAAGCCGCCCCAGCTCACGCCGAGGAGGTGGACGCGCGCGAGGCCGAGCGCGTCGAGAACGTCGGTGAGCCACTCGGCGTAGGCGGGCCCGTCGATCGGCAGGCGGAGGTCGGCGCTCTTGACGGACTGGCCGATGACGTCGACGACGTGGACGCGGTAGCGCGCGAGGAGCGGGGCGAGCTCGGGCAGGAGGTGCGCGGAGCTGGCGAGCGCGCCGTGGAGGCAGACGAGCGGCGGGGCGTTCTCGGGGCCGGCGATGAGGACGTGCGTGGCGCCGAAGCGGGTGGAGACCTCGCGCGATCGGGCCGGGACCGGGAGCTTCTCGTGGAACCTGTCGAACCACGCCGCGATGCGCGCGCGCGCCTCTGGACTGCGGAACATGATGGATGACGTCATCGAGCCCTCCTGACGTTGGCTGCGGGGCGGAGGCCGCAGAGGTGCTGAGCGACGAGCCGATCGAGCAGGGCGATGGGGGACGGGTGCGCGCCCTGGGCCCACGCGATCAGCGCGAAGTAGTAGAAGGAGAAGAAGGCGACGCCGAAGAGCGCGGGGTCGGCGTCGTCGGCGACCTCCCCCTGCGCGCGGGCAGCGTTGAAGAGCTCGACGACGCGGCCGTGCACGGCGGCGACCTGCTCGGTGAAGCGGGCCTGCCAGGGCGGGTCGGCGAACAGGGCGTCGCGGAGCAGCGTCTTCGAGAGGGCCGGCCGGCGGGCGTAGTACGCGAAGAAGGCGGCCCCGAGCCGGTGAAGCCGCTGCTCGAGGGAGCCGGGCTCCTCGTCGCGGACGGCCTCGGCCGCGGTGGCAGCGAGGTCGTCGAACAGCGCGGCGTGGAGCAGGTCGCGCTTGTCGGCGAAGTGGAGGAGGACCGTGCCGGCGGCCACGCCGGCGTCCGCGGCGATGGCGCGGACGTTGGCGGCCTCGAAGCCGTGGCGCTCGAAGTGGTCGCGCGCGGCCTCGAGGATCCGGGCGTGCGTCGCGTCCTTCTGGGCGTCGCGCCGGCCGGTTCTTTTAGTGAACTCGTTCACTGAACGAGTTCATTACATGGCGAGGAGCGGCGCACAAGGAGAATTGGGCCGGCGCGCAGCGTGGTTGAGGGCATCCAGTCGGGCATCCGACCCAGGTTGAGGACGGGCATCCGACCCAGGTTGAGGACGCCCGCCCGTCGTACATCCGACCCAGGTTGAGGACGCCCGTCGGGACGCCCGTCGAGGACGCCCGCCTGGGCAGACCCCGAGCATCCGACCCTGGGCATCCGACCCAGGTTGAGGGCCGCCGTCCGCCTGGGGGGCATCCGACCCAGGTTGAGGGTGCCCGGAGCATCCGACCCAGGTTGAGGGCGTCCGAGGGCGTCCGGTACGGCTCAGCCCGCCGCGGGGGCCTGCTGCGCCTGGGCGCGTGCCCGGAGGCGCTGCTTGGCCGAGGGGCCGCCGGCGTGGCGCACCGAGGCGACGGCGCGATCCATCGCGTCCCGCCAGTAGCGCGCGACGTCCTCGCGCTCGGTGAGGAGGGCGTCGATGGGCCCGTGGTCGGTCTCGATCTCGACCGCGAACCGGTCGCCGCGCGGGAGCACGCGGATGTCGCGGACCTCCCCGGCGGAGATGGCCGCCCCCAGCCGGCCCTCGGGGCGCAGGTCGATCGCGCCGGTGCGGCTCACCCAGGGGGCGACGACGAAGCGGCCCGGGCCGAACGACACGACCGGGGCGGAGCGCGCCGCGTAACGGGACGAGAACCTGGCGACGCCCAGGAAGGCGTAGCCCGCGAGCGAGAGCAGCGCGGCGGCGCTGCCGACGCCGATCGCGATGCCGCTGTCCCCCGCGGAGACGCTCCGCATGACCTGGATCCAAAATGCGAGCGCGGCGAGCAGCAGCGCGGCCCCGATGAGCGCGTTGCGGGCCGCCGAGCCGCGCGGGCCGTGGCTCGCGTGGTCCCGCAAGACGAGGAGCTCGCCCTCGCTCCGGATCGCGAACCGCGACAGCGCGGCGGCCGGCAGCGCTGGCGGCGGAGTCGGCGCAGGCTCCGGGAAGGGCCGCGGCGCGATGGCGCCGGGCGGCTCGGTACCCCGCGCCGTTTCCAGCGGGACGCCCAGCGCGGCCGCGAGCGGCGCCGCCACCGCCTCGACGAGCGCCTCCGCCCGCGCGGCCTCGAGATCCTGAGCCTCGGCGACGAGCAGGCGTCGCTCCTCCGTGGCGAGCGCGAGCCAGGCGGCGACGTACGTCCGCTCGCGCGCGCACGTGGGGGCGCCGCAGCATGGGCGCCGCTCCGAGATCAGCTGAACGTCCACCGCCTCGCGAGGCTCGGCCGTGCCCTCCCCGGCCCCGCCCGCGCCGCCTGCCTCGGGCCGCGCGTGGCGGGCGCCCGCGAGCCTCAGCGGCGCCAGCCGGAGGACGCTCGCGCCGCGCTCGATCCGGAGCCACACGGGGTCCCGCGGCGCCGGGCCGAAGCCCGTATCCTGCTCCCGCCGCAGCGCGCCAAGCTCGGGCGCCACCCGGAGGATCAGCGGCGCGCCACCGCCCTCCGCCGAGAGGGCGCGCGCCGCCCCGGCCGGATCGCCGAGCGGATCGAGGGCGGGAACGGAGCTGTCGGCCTCAAGGGAGCGGAGGGCACGCGCGACCTCCGCCTCGAACGCTGCGGTGCTCGGCTCGGGCATGGCGGCACGTTTGCCCCGGCTGCGCTGGGTTGTAAAGCGCACCCGTCCGCGCGACAACACGGGGGGCGCACGCTCCTGCCCCGCCCGATTGCTGCCGCTGGCGCAGGGTCCGGCGCGGCAGCCGGCGCCAGAGGGCCAGCAGCGCGCCGAGCGCCGTCATCGGCAGGGCGCCGGGAACGATCGGCGGCTGGCCAGCGCCCGAGCAGGAGCAGCCTGCGTCGCCCTCGGCCTCATCCACATTGCCGCTCTTCGGCCTGTCCTCGCTCCCCGACGCCGCGCCGCCCGATCCGCCCGAGGCCGCCGTCGCGCCCGCGCCGGAGCCGCCGCCGCCCGAGCTCGCAGCGCTCGTCCCGGCGATCGGGTAGAGGGCGCAGACCCCTTCGATGTCGTCGTCCTCGAGCGTGCGCGCCGACGTGCCGCCCGGGTAGAACCCCAGCATCGTCGCGCCGCGCTCGTTCGTGTGACCCAGGCCGAGGAAGTGCCCTTCTTCGTGCGTGGCGATCGATCGCACATCGATGCAGTCTCCTTCGCCCGTGTCGTTCCAGCAGAAGCCGACGTCGTTGAAGATCATGTCGGCCTCGCCGATGACGCCGTCGGCATCCCAGACCGGCATCGTGACGGCGATCACCGAGTCGGCTTGCCCGAGCTCGCCAGGCCAGCCGTCGCTGATCCAGAGGAACACGCTCTTGCCGTCGTCGAAGTCGTAGCCGTCGCCCGTGTCGCCGAGGAGCTCGGCTTCCCACGCCGTGCAACCGGGGCTCGACCAGGCCGCGAAGCCAGCCTCGATGCTGGCGGCGGCGAAGCTGGAGAGCGGCCCCGGGATCGTCCCCCCGTTGATGTGGTAGCCGGCCGGCAGCGCGCGCCAGCGGGGGACGACCTCGAGATCGAGCGGCGCCCACGCGACGGCCTCGCGGGCCCCCGCGAGCAGCGCCAGCGCGGCGGCGAGCGGGGTGCCCAGGGCGACCGCGGCCCTGAAGCCTCTCTTCATCCCCCCATCATCGGCTCATCGGTCCTGCGGGACCACCTCGAGCTCCTCGGGCGCCGCGCTCCCCTCGAGGGGCAGCGTCACCTCCACCCCCTCGTGCACCGGCAGGGTCGCCGCGACCGGCCAGGAGCGCGGCGCGCTGCCCTCGCCCGCAGGGACCTCGCGCAGCGTCACGCCGCGCACCGGATTCACGCCGCCGTTGAAGAGGCACGCGCGCAGCCGCCCCTCGACGACCGCGGCCGAGCACGGGATGACATCGGCCGTCGCGCGCCGGATCCGGCCGAGCATCGCCTCCTCCGCGGGCGCGGCGGGCAGGAGCGCCACGAGCGCGTCGCGGGCGCGCGGGTCGCGGAGCCAGGCGAGCATCATCGCCGCGTGGATGCGCACCACGCGGTAGCGCGCGCGCGTCAGCTGGAAGAAGGCGTCGGGAGACGCCACGCCGGTCTCGCCGTCGAGCATGCCCGTCACGCCCGGCTCGATCTTCACCTCCGTCCCGGGCGCTTCGACGTGCCACTTCACAGCGCGCCCCGGCCCAAGCGCGCCTTCCCAGAACAGCCCGCGCTCGGTGATGCCGGCGCGCTCGCCGCGGCGATCGCGCCGCGCGAACGTGAGCAGCACGCGGAAGTCGCTGACGGGCGCGCCGCTGTTGTTCACGACCGCGAGCTCGAAATCGTAACGGCCGCGCGCCGGCCGCGTCGCGCGGCCGGCCCGGCCCGCGTCGCCCGGCTCCGCCCCGGCGTCGCGCGGCTCCCCGGCGGCGCCGCCCTGCCCTGCGCCGGCCTCGCTCTCGGCGTCGTCGTCCGCGCGCTCCCGCCGAAGAATCGGCGCGATCACCCCGGCGCCGTCGTCGGGCCCGGTCGATCCGAGCAGGCTGAGGATCGGCACCCCCGCCCGCCAGAGCGGCGAGTCGGCGCGATCGCAGAGGCAGTGCGGGAACGACGGCTCGGCGCGCTCCCGGACCTCGCTCGCGAGGAGCGCCGCGGTGGCTCCGCGGGTCGCCTGCCCGACGCCGCGCGCCGCCTGCCGCTCGCCCGGCGGCTGATCGCGAGGGGCCGCGAACCGCTGCACGAACGCCATCGTCGCCACGATGCCGATCACCGCGAGCCCCGCGGGCACGAGCACGCGGGCCCGGAGCGGGAGCGCGTCGATCCCCTCCTCGACGCCGCGCCCGCGTTCGCGCCCCGGCCGCTCGCCGAGCGGCGTCGGCCGGGGCGCGAACACGGGCGCAGCCGGCGAGCCGGGGGACGAGGCCGCGAGCCGCTCCGACGCGAAGCCCATGCGGCTCGACATCTCCGCCACGAGCGCGTCGCGCAGGCGGTCCGAGGGCGGCCCTCCCCAGGTCGCGAGCCGCGCGACGAAGCGCAGCGCGAGCCAGGTCGCGAGCGCGACGAGGCACGCGAGCGACGCGGTCCCGAGCGGGCCGCTCGCGAGATAGTCGGGGGACAGGGCGGCCGCGAGCACGCCGAGCGGCGCCGGCGCGATCCAGCTCGCCATGCGGGCGTGGAGGCGCGCGCGGTAGGCGCTCTCCATCGCCTCCATCGCCGCCGGCGAGGTCACGCCGGGCACGCCGGGCAGATCGCCCTCGAAGCGCGCGAGGACGAAGCAGTTGTGCGGCGAGCACGCGGACGGATCGAGCGCCACGCAGAGCGCCTTGCCGCGCCGGAAGAGGCCGCGGATCGCGGTGTAGGGCACACCGAAGCGGACCGGCGACGCCACTGCGCCCAGGGCGAACCCCTCGGCGTAGCCGGCGACCCGGACCAGCTCGACCTCGAGCTCCGCCTCGGCGCAGGTGAAGCGCACCGCGCCAACGGCATTGGCGCCCCCCTCGGCGATCGCCAGGGCAGCGACGGAGAACGCGCGAGCCAAGGTGGCGGCACCCTAACCGCGCGGGCCGGAGCGCTGCAACGGAAACCCGGACGGCCGGGAGGCGCCCCGGGCGCGTCGGGTGACCGTTGATCGCCCAGCGCCGGGTGCGTAAGACGTGGCGCCATGAAGCCCCTCCAAATCGTCGTCGCCATCTCCTGCGCTGTCCTCCTCGGCCCGGTCGCGGGCTGCCAGGAGAAGGTCCCCGAGCCGGATCTGCCGCCGGGCAGCGCCGTGCCGGCGGTGAAGCCCGCCGAGCCGGAGCCCGCCGATCTCATCAAGGAAGACACCGTCGTGGGCACCGGCCCGGAGGCGAAGGACGGCGACAAAGTCCGCGTCCACTACGCGGGGCGCCTGCTGAAGAACAACGCCGAGTTCGACTCCTCCGTCGGCCGCGAGCCGTTCGAGTTCACGCTCGGCGCGTCGGAGGTCATCAAGGGCTGGGACCAGGGCGTGGCCGGGATGAGGGTGGGCGGCAAGCGCAAGCTCACGATCCCCTCCCGCCTCGCCTACGGCGACGCGGGCAGCCCGCCGAAGATCCCGGCCAAGGCGACGCTGGTCTTCGACATCGAGCTGCTCGGCGTCGGCGACGCGGCGACGGACGCGGCCGGGGACGACAAGGCCGGGAAGACCAAGACCGACAAGGCGGCCAAGCCCGCGGGCGACAAGGCGGCCAAGGGCGACAAGCCCGCCGCGCCGGCCGAGAAGTAAGGAGGCGCCCACGGAGGCGAAGTGAGCCGCAGGCGGCCGCGCGAAGAGGGCCGGGAGCCCCGCGCTCAGACGACGCGCGCGAGCGCCTTGAGGAAGATCTCGTAGGCCTCGAGCGGGTACTCGCCCATGTGGAAGATCCGGAACAGCCGGTCCGAGAGCTTCCCCTGGGCGGCGTAGATCTCGAACACGTGCCCATCGACCGGCTCGCTGGCGAGCCGGCTCGCCATCTCGTCGTAAGTCCGCCCGGCCGGGATGTGCAGCGCCGTCCCGATCGACTGGAGCGGCATGTTCTCCCAGCGCGCGATCGTCAGCCCCAGGCGCTCGTAGCCGGGGCGCAGGATCGCGCAGCGCGCCTGGTACACGGCGTGACGCCCGGCGACGCCGCCAGTGGCGGCGAGGTGATCGAGCGCCGCGATCACCTGGCAGAGGCTCATCGGATCGATCGTGTAGGGGTGCGCGCCGCCCTGCTGGGCGCGCCAGGTCTTGTGGAGCTCCAGGCTCGGGATGCGGGCGGGGATCCGCTCCATCTCGGCGAGCAGGTCCTTCCGGACCAGCGCCACCGTCAGGTTCGGGTGGCTGTGCAGGCCCTTGTTGCACGAGCCCATGACGGCGGCGACGCCCGAGCCCTCGAGGGCCAGCGGCTCGACGAAGAGCGCGCTGATGCCGTCGACGAGGAGCTTCTTGCCGTACTTCCGGGCAAGCGCGCCCACCTCGGGCAAGGGGTTCAACGTGCACGTCGACGTGCCCCCGTAGACCATGGCCACCGCGTCGACCCCGTCCGCCGCCAGGATGGCCTCGATCTTCGCGAGGTCCGGCCTCTCGCCGTAGGGCAGGCACATGTCGACCACCGGCTGGCCGAGCGTGGCGGCGTACTCGAAGATCCGGTCGCCGTAGGCGCCGTTCCGGACGACGAGGAGCCGCTCGTCGCGCCGCAAGCAGGAGCCGAGCACGGCGGCCATGGAGGTCGATCCCGAGCCCGTGAGGAGGATGGCCTCGTAGCTGGGCGCGCCGAGGGCCTCGACGATGCCGTGCCGTGCCCGGTCGAGCAGCGGCCGGAGCCGGGGGCCACGCGGGACGATCGGGCTCTCCCCGTAGGTGCGGGAGACCTGGTTCACCGCGTCCGGCAGGTGGAAGACCGCGGGCGTGAGCGATACGACGCGTGGCGTTTCGGCGGCGACCATGCCGCGAGATCTAGCCCGGAACGCGCGCGGGACGCAGCGGAGATTGCGCTACGCCCAGCGGAGCTGGCGCAGATCGTCCCAGACATCGCGCGCGGAGTGGTAGCGGTAGGCGTCGCGGCGGCGCAGCAGCTTGGCGATCACCTGGCTGAGCGGCGTGCCGAGCGCCTCGGCCTTCTGCCGGGGGGTGCCCTCGGCGATCTGCCGCGTGATCTCCTCGTAGGCGACGTTCACGTCGATGGCCGGCTGCCCGGTGTGCATCTGGTACATGAGCAGGCCGAGCTGGTAGAGGTCGCTCTGCGTCGTCGTGTAGCCCGCCGTCACGAGCTCTGGCACGAGGATCTTCGGGTTCGCGACCTGCGGGCGGAACCAGCGGGTGACGCCGTCGAGCTGGTGCGCCACGCCGAAGTCGGTGAGCTTGACGAGCGGCCTGTGGTCGAGCTGCGAGATGAGCACGTTGCCCGCGTGCAGGTCGGCGTGCACGACGCCGTTGTCGTGCAGGTACTGCAGCGTCATCAGCAGCTGGCGCGAGAGCTCCAGGAGCAGCGGCGGCTGGAACGGGGCGCCGAGCAGCGCCCGGAGGCTCGTGTCGCACCGCTCGAGCGCCAGGTAGAACAGGTAATTCACCTCGAACGCGTCGTGGATGTAGACGATGTTCGGGTGGCGGAAGCTCTCCAGGCGGAGCATCTCGCGCGACCACTCTTCCTTGACGACCTGGTAGGGCTTGTTCGCCGGCCGCAGCATCTTCAGGGCGTACACCTGATCGAACGGCCCGCTGCACTCGTACACCGAGCCATACTGCCCGTCGCCGATGAGCGCCCCGATCACGTACGTCCCCCGGGTGGAGGTCAGCGCTGAGCCCGGCACCGGAAACGGGATCAGGAAACTACCAGTGGAAGACCAGGTCACGGCGAGGCCATCGTAACCGAAAACGCTGGCGCCCGTTCACCCCGCCGCGCGCGCGGCGCAGGGGGCGCCCATGTCCCCCGCGCGCGGCGCGCCGAGGGCGGCCGGCCGCTCATGAAGCGGCGAGCTTCCGCACGATCTCCGCGGCCTCGGCCTGATCGAGCTCGAGCGCCGCGGCGACGTCGAGCAAGAGCTCGCGCTCGCTGCTCCTGACGATCCCGTCGGCGACCACGACCTGAGCGGCCAGGAAGAAGGCGACCTTCCGGGCCTGCGGGCTGGCGAGCCGTTCCTTGAGCGACGCGAGCCGGGCCGCGCGGCCCTCCTTGTGGAGCTGCTCCACCACGGTCTGGAGCAGCGTGTCCATGGTGCCCTGCGGGATCCGTCGATCCGTGAGCGACTCTACGCTCCGGGCGAAATGGATCTTCTCCTCCGGGCTGAACTCGCCGTCGGCGAACGCCGCGAGGAACATCAGCTCGACGAGCGCCTCGAGGTTCGGCTCATCAAGCGTTTGCAGCGGAGGAGGGCTCATCTGGGGCATCGGCTCCGTGTACACCGAGGCCCGGCGCGGGACCAGCCCTGGAGCGTCCCCCTTACCCCGCGCGCCCGGGGCAAACGTGCGCGCCCGGGGCAAACGCGACGGGGTTGAATGTGCCCGAGGGGCGGCATTGGGAGAGCGCTCCCTGTGTGTCATGAGTTCGAGCATGCACGTGCGCGAACTCGCCCAGTCGCTCCTCGGCGCGCTCTTCCTCTGCGGCTGCAGCAGCGTGACCGCGGCGCGGCGCCCTGCCGATCCGGGCCCACCTGCCCCCGAGCGGCGCGCGGCGACGCCGCAGGCCGCGGCGAGCGCCGAGGCGGCCCCGCCGCCGCTGCGGCTGCCCTGCGAGGCGGACGATCTCGTCGGCTGTACGAACGGCTGCGCCGACCACCAGATCGAGGACTGCGTGACGCTGGGCTCGATGTACCTGGGCGGCGCGATCGTCTCGATCGACGTGGAGCGAGCGATGACGCTGTTCGAGAAGGCATGCGCGGAGGGAAGCGCGCGCGGCTGCTTGCGGCTCGGCGACGCCTACCACGATCGGCTCGCGCGCGCCGACGGCGCCGGCGGGGCGAGCGGGGCGGACGAGGCGGCGCTCTACTGGCACGCGCGCGCATGCCACGCGGGCGCGAACCTCGGATGCCTCGCGGCAGGCAGGGCCTACCTCCACGGCCAGGGCGCGAGCGCCGATCCCGGGCGCGCGGCCGCGCTGTTCCAGCGCGTCTGCGAGCGTGGGAACGCCCCCGCCTGCGTCGAGCTCGGACATCTCCACGCGGAGGGCGAGGGCGTGAAGCGCGACGACCGGAAGGCGGTCGAGCTGTTCACGAAGGCGTGCAAGCTGGGCCTCGACGAGGGGTGCCTGCGGGCGAGCCGGTCCGGCGACGTCCTCCCGCCGCGCGACTGACGCGTCCTCGACCGCGGCTCGTCGCCGTCAATCGGTCCGGCGGCGCTGGGCGATGTCCAGCGCCGCCGTGATCATCGCGGCGAGCTGTGTGTCCGACACGTTCTCGGAGGGGAGCACCACGAGCTCGGCGCCGATGCGCCGCGACAGCTCCATGAACCCTTCCGGATCGAACGCCCGCACGTCCTGCGTCATCACGATGGCCAGCGGGTTCAGCCATGCCGCGCTGCCGCGCAGCGACACGAGATCGCACGCGAGCAGGTCGGCGCCTTCGACGAAGACCAGCCGCCGGCAACGCTCCGCGAGCTGCTCGCTGGCGCTCACGATGAGCACCACCGAGGCCGATGCCGTCCGCTTGCTGCGCCCCGCTGGGCGCGTCGGTAGCTCTCGCGTGCTCATGAAGCCCAGGTCAGCGAGCGAGCAGCGGGCGCCCGTACGGGACGGGCCCGGCGCCCGGCGCCCGGGCCCGCGCCTCGTCGGCGAGGGCGAGATCCATGACGAAGGAGCCGAACGGCAACCGGAAATCCCGATCGTTCGGCTTGGTCGCGTAGAGGGCGAGCAGCGAGAGCACGCTCCCGATCTGCGCCGCGGCCGGATCGCCCTCGCACGCGTTGAAGCGGTCGGCGAGCGTGCACAGCTGCCGGAAGAGCGGACCGCCCGGGTGCGGGCCGGCGCTGCACATGGCGAAGGTGCCGCTGCCGCGATATCCGAGCTTCCGGCGCTTCCTGGCGGGGGTACGGGACGGAGGTACCATCGTCATGATTGCTGCCCAAGTCGCCTGTGAGGGGTGAATCGCCCCACGCCGGGGCTGACCTGCCGCGGGACGCTCTCCAACCAGTAATAGAGCAGCCCGAAGAGAGTCAATCGGAGAGGACGCCGCGGGCCGCGCGAGCGTGAAATTCTGCGGAATCGTCCCCCGTCCGGGCAGCGCGTGGGTATACGTCATCGCATGAAGGCAGTCGTGCTTGCCGGCGGCAAAGGCTCCCGGCTCCGCCCCTACACCGCCCTTATCCCGAAGCCGCTCATGCCGATCGGGGATCACACGATCGTCGAGATCCTCCTCCGGCAGCTGGCCCGGGCGGGGGTCACCGACGTCGTGATGTGCGTCGGCCACCAGGCCGCGCTCATCGAGGCGGTCGTCGGCGAGGGCAGCCGATACGGGCTGCGCATCTCCTACCAGCGCGAGGATACGCCGCTCGGGACCGTGGGTCCGCTCCGGGTCATCGAGCGGGACCTGCCGGAGCGCTTCCTCGTGATGAACGGCGACATCCTCAGCGATCTCGACTTCACGGCGCTCCACCGGACGGGCGAGTCGACCGGATCGCCGCTCACCGTCGCCGTCTGCGAGCGCGCCTCGAAGATCGACCTGGGGGTGCTCGACCTCGGCGCCGACGGGCGCGTCGTCAGCTTCCGCGAGAAGCCGACGTACACGTTCTGGGTCAGCATGGGCATCTACGCGATGAGCCGCGGCGTGCTGCGCTTCATCCCCGAGGGCCGGCCGTTCGGGTTCGACGATCTGATGCACGCGCTGCTCGGCGCCGGCGAGCCGGTGGCCACCTTCCCCTTCCGGGGCCACTGGCTCGACATCGGAAGGAGCGACGACTTCGCCGAGGCGCAGGACGAGTTCGAGAAGAACCGGCAGCGGTACCTACCGGAGTGACGCGGCGAGCGCCTCGCACACGGCGTCGACGTCGGCGTCGGCCATGCGCGGGTGGAGCGGCAGCGTGAGCTCGCGGCCCGCGATCGCGTCCGTCCGCGAGAGCCCCTCCTTGCGCACCCGGTCGGAGGCGCCGTGGTGCGAGAAGCGGTGGATCGGCGTGTAGTGCACGCTCGTCTGGACCCCGCGCGCCTTCATGGCCTCCATCACGGCCTCGCGCGAGGTGCCCTCGGGCAGGAGCACCGGCATGAGGTGGTGCGCGCTCTCCCCCAGCCCGCGCGCGTAGAAGTCGCGGTACGGCAGCCCGAGGCCCCGCGCCCCGGCGAGGCGCTCGTGGTAGCGCGCCGCGAGCGCGCGCCGGCGCGCGTTGCCCGCCGCGAGCCGGCCGAGCTGCACGAGGCCGATGGCGCTGCGGATCTCGTCGATGCGGTAGTTCATGCCCGCGTCCACGACGTCGTAGGTGAACGCGTGCCCCTTGTGCCGATCGAGGGTGAGCGTCGTCATCCCGTGCGCGCGGAGGAGCCGCATGCGCGCGTGGAGCGCGTCGTCCCTCGCGATCACGGCGCCCCCCTCGCCGACCGCGAGGTTCTTGTTCGAGAAGAAGCTCAGGCAGCCGACGTCCCCCAGCGTCCCGAGCGCCCTGCCCCGGTAGCTCGCCAGCGGCGCGTGCGCCGCGTCCTCGACCACCGCGAGCCCCCGCTCGGCCGCGATCGCGCAGATCGCGTCCATGTCGCAAGGGTAGCCGGCGTAATGGACGACCGCGATCGCCCGCGTCCTCGGGGTGATCTTGCGGACGATGTCGGCGGGATCGATGCTGAGGTCGTCGCCGCCGACGATGTCGGCGAGCACCACGTTGGCCCCGCACAGGAGCGCGGCGTTGGCGGTCGCCACGAACGTGAGGCTCGGGCAGATCACCTCGTCGCCGGGGCCCACGGAGAGCGCGGTGTACGCGAGGTGCAGCGCGGCGGTGCAGTTCGTCACGGCGAGCACCCTCGGGGTGCCGAGCGCCTCGCCGAGCTCCCGCTCGAACTGCGCCGTCCGCTCCCCCATCGTCAACCAGCCCGACGCGACGACCTGCCGCGCGGCCTCGGCTTCTTCAGGCCCGAACGAGAGATCGCTGAGAGGTATCTTCCACATGGCCTTCCATCCATCCAGCCGGCGCCTCGCGGAGAGGTCGCGCGAGGCGCTGGCGCCCGGCCGCGCGGCGGCGCGCGTCAGATCGCGTACTCGCGCGGCCGGTAATCGGTGAGGTGACGCTCGACATAGGCGTACGTCCGCGCGAGCCCCTCCTCGAGCGGCACGCGGGGCGCGTAGCCGACGAGCTCCGCGGCGCGACGGAAGTCGGCGAGCAGCACCATGACCTCGCTCGCGTCGGGGCGCACCCGGGCCTCGTCCGTCACGAGCTCCGCGCGCTTGCCCGTCACCTCGAAGATGAGGCGGACCAGATCGCCGATGGAGATGGCGCGCCCGCTCCCGACGTTGAGCGTCTGCCCCACGGCCCGCGCGCTCGATCCGACGAGGAGGAAGCCGGCGACGGTGTCGGTCACGAAGTTGAGGTCCCGCACCGGCGCGGTGCTGCCGATGCGGAGCGCGGCGCTGCCGGCGGCGAGCTGCTGCATCACGCTCGGGATGATCGCGCGCGACGACTGCCGCGGGCCGTAGGTGTTGAACGGCCGGATGGTCGCCACCTCGAGGCCGAACGAGAGGTGATAGCTCTCGGCGAGCTTGTCGGCGCCGATCTTCGTGGCCGAGTACGGGGACTGGCCGGTCAGGGGGTGCGCCTCGTCGATCGGCGTGTAGCGCGCGGTGCCGTAGGTCTCGCTCGTCGAGGTGTGGACCACGCGCGCGCCGTGCTCGCGCGCCGCCTCGAGGACGTTCAGCGTGCCCTGAACGTTGGTCGCCACGTACTGCTGCGGGGCCACGTACGAGTACGGGATCCCGATCAGGGCCGCGAGGTGGAACACGACGTCGGCGCCGCGCACGAGCGACCGGACCGCGCCCGCGTCCTCCACGTTGCCGGGGACGACCTCGACCTGCGCGAGGACGTCCTCGGGGAGCCGGTCGAGGTGCCCGCGCCGCGAGCCCGAGGTGTAACGGACGAGCGCCCTCACGCGCGCGCCCTCCCGGACCAGCGCCTCGACGAGGTGGCTGCCGATGAACCCGCCGGCGCCGGTCACCACGACGCGCTTGCCGCGATAAAAGCCTTCGCTCACGGCCGCGTCCGTGGCCCCTGCGGGTTCGCGCGTCAAGCGCGTACGGAGGCGGCGCGCCCGTTTGCGCCCGGCAGCGCGCTCCCGAGCGCGGCGCTGGCCGGCGCGCGCCGCGCTCGGCCAGCGCCGCCGCGCAGCGAACCGCGGGGCTCGCTGGCGGACGGCGTGGCGGGGATCACTGGATCTGGATCTGGTCGGTGGGCGTGTTGCCCGCCCCCTCCGGCGTGCCGATCTCGCGGTGCACGCAGAGCCCCTGCTTGCAGTAGGAGTCCGGCGGGGCCTTGCAGTCCACCTTGGGCTCCTCGCACTTGCCCGTCTTGTAGCTCTCCGAGAGGGGCTTGATCTTGTCGAAGGTCGCGTTGCTGATGGGCTTCGCACAGCCCGGCCACTCGCTCTGACGGCAGTCGGCGTCCGTGTTGCAGTGCTGCGCCTTGTTCACCATCTCGAAGGCGTCGCCGCGGACTTTGTCGCACTCCTTGGGATCCATCTTGCTCTCGCAACCGGCGACCAGCGCGAGCAGCAGGAGGAAGCTCGCGGTCATGCGGAGCGAGGTCCGAGGTCGGAAGGAGGCCGATCCAGGCCGCCCGCGTCGACGAGCACACGTGATCATTCAGGTTCTCCCGGTCAAGGCCGCCCTTCCGCGCCGGAGGGGCAGCGGCCTGCGCCGGGCCCTTCGTATCACGGCTGGATCCGGGCGCGCAGCTGGCGTAGCCCGTCGGCATGGAACGTCCTCGAGAAGGCTCCGGGATCAGCGGCTCCCCGCACGGCGGATCCGGCATCCGTGTTCGCAGCTCCCTCCGGGTGCTCACCCTGAACATCTGGAACCGCCACGACCCGTGGGAGGCGCGCCTCGAGCTCATCCGGGAGGGTCTCCGCGAGCTCGATCCCGACGTGGTCGGCCTCCAGGAGGTGCTGTCGCACGAGGGCCGCTCGCTGGCCGACGACATCGCGGACGGGCTCGGCTACGAGGTCGCGTTCGGCGCCGCGCACGACCTCGGCGGCGGCGTGCTCTTCGGCAACGCCGTGCTGTCGCGCTGGCCGATCGCGCGGAGCCAGGCGTTCCCCCTGCCCACGGGGGAGACCGACGAGAAGCGCTCGATCCTGCTCGCCGAGCTCGGGTCGCCCCACGGCGCGATCCCGTTCTTCGTCACCCACCTCAACTGGAAGTTCCACCACGGCGCCGTGCGCGAGGCGCAGGTCGCGGCCGTGGCCGACATCGTCATGCGCGAGGCGCCCATGGAGGGCCTGCCACCCATCGTCGTCGGCGACTTCAACGCGCAGCCCGAGGCCACGGAGATCCGGTTCATGAAGGGGCTGCACGCCCTGAACCAGAAGAGCGTTTACTTCGCCGACACCTTCGACCAGGCGGGCAAGGGCCCCGGATTCACCTTCGATCCGGTGCGGAACCCGTTCGCGGCCATCACGAACGAGTACCCGCGCCGCATCGATTACGTCTTCGTCCGCGGTCCGGACGCGCAGGGGCGAGGCAAGCCGCTCTCGTCGAGGGTCGTCTTCGAGGAGATCCGCAACGGCGTCGCCGCTTCGGATCATTACGGGGTTCTCTCGGAGATCTCGATGTAAAGCGGGGGCCGGCGCCCCTCGGGGGCGTGCGCTCCGGCACGTTGCCCGGGGATGCCCTGTTCACGTGTACACTGGCGGCATGTCGTCCCCTCGATCACCGGGCGGCGGACCGCCGAGTCCGCCCGACGCGCCTGGTGAGAGCTCGGCTCCTCCGCCTGCTGGCGCGGTCCGCGTCGGTCCGGTCGTGCCGGACGCCCTGTCGCTCATCGGCGGCACGCCGCTCGTCCGCCTTGCCCGGATCTCGCCCGAGGGCGGAGGCGTCGTCTACGGCAAGCTCGAGTCGATGAACCCGGGCGGCAGCGTCAAGGACAGGGCGGCGCTCGGCATGGTGCTCTGCGCCGAGCGCGAAGGGATCCTCAGGAGAGGGTCGACCATCGTCGAGGCGACGAGCGGCAACACGGGGATCAGCCTCGCGATGATCGCCGCCGTGCGCGGCTACCGCTGCGTGGTGGTCATGCCCGAGGACATGAGCGTCGAGCGCCGGCACGTCCTCCGCGCGTACGGCGCCGAGATCGTCCTCACGCCCGAGGGCCAGGGCATGGCCGGCGCGGTCGCCCGCGCGAACGAGATCTGCGAGGCGACCCCCGGCGGGTGGATGAGCCAGCAGTTCCAGAACCCGGCGAACCCCGGCGCCCACGCGCGCGCCACCGGCCTCGAGATCCTCGCGCAGACCGGCGGCGACATCGCGGCCTTCGTCGCCGGCGTGGGCACCGGCGGCACGCTGACCGGCTGCGGGCGCGTGCTCCGGGATCAGCTCGGCGGCGCGGTCCGCATCTGCGCCGTCGAGCCGACGAAGAGCGCCGTGCTCTCCGGACGAGGCGCCGGCCCCCACGGCATCCAGGGCCTCGGCCCCGGCTTCGTCCCGGCGATCCTCGAGCGATCGCTCATCGACGAGATCCTCACGGTGACCGAAGCGGGCGCCTCGCGCATGGCGCGGCGGCTCGCCCGCGAGGAGGGGCTCCTCGTCGGGCCGAGCTCCGGCGCCAACGTCCACGCGGCCGTGGAGATCGCGCGCAGGCTGCGCGGGACGATCGTGACCGTGCTGCCCGACTCGGGAGAGCGCTACCTGCTCTGAGCCACGGCCGGCGGCGGCGAGCGCAGCGCGCGCCATCCGCCGGACGCGGCTCAGGGCGGCGGTCGGCCGTCCCGACCGGGCGCTCGGCCGCCCGCGGCGATGGAGCGGCGGTGCGCCGCTGCCGCGACGCGCGCCTGCGCGCCGTGCGCCACGTCGTGGAGGACCCGCTCGACCACCGGCGCATGGATCGCGATCAGCCGCGCCGGGGCCACCCCCAGGGCCAGGGTGAGCGCGACCAGCGCGAGCAGGAACGCTCGCTCGCGGAGCACGAGCGCCTCCAGCGCTGCGCCCTTCAGGTGGCGCCGGAGCGGCCCCAGGAAGGTCCGCTGGAACGCCCGGAACAGCGTGATCCCGTTGAGCGCCGCCGCCGTCAGCGCCAGCACCGCGAGCACGGGGTGGGCGCGCAAGATTCCGTGCAGGAGCAGGTCCTCGCTCACGAACGAGAGCGCCCCCGGCATCCCGATCATCGCGCACGCGAGCAGGAAGAAAAAGGCGGCCATGCGGGGCGTCCGGGCGACGAGGCCGCCGAGCTCCCGCGTGTCCGCCGTACCGGCGCGCGCCTCGATCGCGCCGACGACCATCGCGAGGCCCGTGATCGCGATCGACAAGGCGACGCTCTGCAGGAGCGCGCCGCTCACGCTCTGCGAGCTCAGCGAGGCGACCCCCAGGAGCACGAGCCCCTTCTGGCTTGCCACGAGGTAGCCGAGCAGCCGGCGCAGATCGGTCTGGACCAGCGCGAGCACCGCGCCGTGCAGCGCGCTGATCAGGCCGAGCACGGCGAGGATCGGCATGCCGTCGGCGCAGCCCGCGGGCAGGAGCGTCACCCCGACGCGAACGAGCACGCAGACGCCGACCTGCATCTGGGCGAGCAGGAGGGTCACGCCGAGCGGCCCCCGCTCCAGCAGCACCGGCAGCCAGCCGTGGAACGGCACGGCGGCCATGCGCATCAGCACGGCGATGCCGACGAGCGCGAACAGCGGCGACTGCCATGCTTCGGGGACGCCGACGCGGGCGATCTCCTCGACGTCGAACGGCAGGGCGGCGCCCTGGCGCGCGGCGAGCACGGCGATGGCGCCGATCGCCACGACGAGCGGCGCCGTGCCCCCCAGCAGGAAGATGCGGCAGGTGCGCCGGAGGAGCGGGTCCTGGGCGCCCTCCCTTGCGACCAGGCGATCCACCGGCACGAGCGCGGCGACCCACGCCGCCGCGAGCACCGCGAGATCGACGGCGCAGAACACGCCGAGGATGGCGCTGCCGGTGGCGAGCAGCGCGGCGGCGCCGGGCGGATCGATCGCGGCGCGCGGGCTCGCGGCGACCAGGGCGAGCAGGACGAAGCCGAGCAGCGGGAGCAACGTGACGGTGAAGCCGTCGAGGCCGAGGCGGAGGCGCGCCCCGAGGAGCGGCAGGGCGGGCCCCCCGGCGGTGAGCGCGACGCCGGCGTACGAGAGCGCGAGCGGCAGCAGCGAGAGGAGCAGGGTGAGCGCCGCGCCGATGAGGGCGACGCGGCGCGCGCGCTCGTCGCTGCGCGCCCGGGCGGCGAACAGCGCCGCGATCGCGGGCGTGACGATGAGCGTCCCGAGGAGCGGAAAGGCGTTCACGTGCGAGCCCTCTTCGTATCGCGCGCGCGGGGCTGGAAGGCCGCCGCGATCTCTGTCTCTTCGCGCTCGCCCTCGTCGCCGGGCGCTGCGGGGGCGCGCTCAGGCCAGCCGCTCAGCGCCGCCACCCAGCGGCGCTCGCTCCGGTCGAGCAGGCGCCCGAGGCGCATCAGCGGCGCGGCGACGAGCCGCTCCTGCAGCCCCTCGAGGTGGAAGCGCTCGAGGGACAGCCAGTACGCGCGCCGCACGAGCGCCGCCGGCAGGAGCCGGCCAGCGAGCCCGAGGTGCGGCAGCGGTTCACCGGCGTGCGCGGCCCGGATGTCCTGCGCGTCGCGGAGCGCCGAGGGGGCGCGCAGCAGCTGGAGGCAGCGCAGGCAGGCGTGGGCGAACAGGTGGACGAGCGCGAGCCAGTAGAGCCCGAGCCCGATCTCCACGAACATGAGCCCCACCTGCGTCATCGTCGCGTGCGCGAGCGCGCCCTTCACGTCCGCCTGCACGCGCCCCACCATCGTGCCGTAGACGGCCGTCGCCGCCCCGACGCACGCGATCACCACGCTCGCGGCGAGCGAGCGCTGGAGCAGCGGGGCCGCGCGGAGCATGAGGTACACCCCGGCGTGCACCGAGAGGGCGCCGTAGAAGAGCGCGCTCGATGGCGTCGGCCCCTCCATCGCCCGCGGCAGCCAGCTGCCCAGAGGAAACTGCGCGCTCTTGCCCATCGCGGCGAGGAACAGGCACAGCGCGAGCGCCGTGGCCGCGCCGGGCCCGAGCGACGCGGCGGTCCCGGGCCACGGCGAGCCGCCGAACACCTCGCCCCACTGCGAGGAGCGGGCGACGTCGTGCATGAGCACCGCGCCCCCGAGCAGCCCGATGTCGCAGAGCCGGTAGGTGATGTACACCCGCACCGCGGCCCGCGGCGGCGCCTCGCGCTCGTGGAAGAAGGCCACGAGCAGCACGCTCGTCGCGCCGACGAGCTCCCAGCCGGCGAAGAGGAGGTCGACGGTGCCCGCCGACACGAGCCCCAGCATCCCGGTCGAGAACAGCGCGAGGAGCAGGAAGAAGCGCGCGAAGCCCGGCTCGCGGTGCAGGTACGCCACCGAGAACCTGCCGACCAGGAGCGCGATCAGCGAGACGAGGAGCATCATCGTCGCCGAGAGCCGATCGACGAGCAGGACGACCTCGAACGCATACTCGCCGAGCTCGAACCAGTGGCCGAGCGCCACCGGGACGAACGCGTGGGGCGCCGCGACGGCCGAGAGCCATATCGCCAGCGAGGCCGCGAGCGAGAGCGCGAGCGCGGAGAGCACGACGCGCGACACGACGCGCTCGCTCGGCGTGCGAAGGAGCAGCAGGTAGGCGCCGAGCGCGGCGAACGCCGCCGCCGGAGAGAGCACGGCGAGCGCGGCGAGCTTGCCGAGGAGCACATCAGACAGCATGGTCGACGACCTCACGTGGCCGCGTGGACGCGGCTCGAATGAGCGCAGGCGGAACGAAGCCGGACCTCCCGGCGTACCAGTCGGCGGAGCGCTGGACCGCGGGCAGGGGTTGATCCGGCGGAGAGAACGGCGCGAAGCCGTCGCCCGTGAAGCACGCGATCCGGCGCGTCGCCGGATCGACGCAGGCGAGCTGGATCCAGCCGTTGCCGATGAGCTCGCGGAGGGCCGGCTGCCGCGCGCAGAGCGCGGCGGCCGTGTCCGTGCTCGCGTCGACGACGACGAGCAGGCGCACCGGCTCGTGGATCTCGATCATCTGCTTCGGCAGGCCGGTGCGCAGGTCGCTCAGCGATCCCTCCATGACCCCGAGCAGCGAGGCGAGGTTGTGAGGGAGCTTGGTGCCGGCGCCGTAACGGCGGTTGTCGACGCAGGAGAAGTAGTACTCGAGGTTGATCCCTGCCCCGACCGGGCCGACCGCGAGCAGGATGCGCTCGAGGATCGCTCCGCCCTCGTCCTGGGTCGGGTCGTACGAGACGAGGAACGCCCTGCGGTCGAGGAACAGCCCGCGGGTGAGCGAGCGGCGGCCGACGACGCAGACCGCGTTGGTCACGTGCCCCAGCTCGGGCCGCGCCTCGCTGAGATCCGCGGCGCGCTCCTCGACGTGCGCCAGCGCCCGCGCGGCGTCGCCCTCGCGCGGCGCCGACGCGAACCTCCGGCAGCGCTCGTGCGCGTGCTGCTGGCGCGCGGCGTCGAGCGCACCGACCAGCGCCGAGAGCTCGCCGCGGTGGGACGCCGGCACGAGGTGCTGGTCGTAGAGGACGATCTCGTCCGTCGTCGTGTTGTTCATGCCGCCGAGGAAGACGGTCCCGTCCGGGATGTCGATCCCGCGCGCGGCGAGCAGCACGCGGACCTCGGGATCGTTCGCCATGGCCGCGAACAGCCGCGCGTTCGGGCCGCCGTGGCGGCCGCCGCACGCGCCGCAGTCGTACGCCGACTGGTGCGGGTTGTTCACGCTGGTCGCCCCGTGGCCGAGCACGACCACGATCGGCGCGAAGCGGCGCGTGAGCCCCATGTTCTCCAGCGTGGCGGCCACGCGGGCCGCCTTGGCCGCGGCGGTGAACGGCTGCCCCTCGCCGCCCGCGGCGGAGCCCTCGTCGCGCGGGCTGTGGAGCCGCGTCGGCACCGGCGGGAGCAGGCGCCGCTCGAGGGCGCCGCGCAGCCTCGCCGCCGCCCGCGGAAAGAGGGTGCGTCCCACGAGCGGGACGGTGGACAGGAGGCCCAGGGTCGGGGTGAGCAGCACGCCGCGCGCCAGGGTGCGGGTACCGCGCCCCAGCGCGTGCAGGAGCCGCGCCCAGCGCTTGCGGCGAGCCATTCGGCGCCAGCCCGCCTCCTCCTCGTGCGGCCGCTCGACGATCTCGTGCGCCGGCTCCACGCCGATCGGGCAGAGGCTCACGTGGCCGGCGTCGTCGAGCCCGCGGTAGCGGATCGGCACGCCGAAGAACCCGGCCACGCCGAAGGTCTCGTGCCGCGGCGAAAGCTCCTCGAAATGCCTCCGGAGGCCCTCGCAGCGGTCGTCGATGCAGAACGCGACCTGGAAGCGGGGCGCCTCCACCGAGCGCTCCTCCTCCGGGCGGCCGAGGTTCGCGGCGATCCCGTGCAGGACCTCGGTCCGGTGGTGGTGCTCGTAGGCCTCGTGCAGGACGCGGCGCCGCGCGATCTCGTCGAACGCCTCGAGCGCCTCGAGCGCCCAGACGCGCTCCGCCTTGGATAGCGGCTCGATCTCGGCGGCCGAGAGGCCGGCGAGCTGAGCGAGTTGGAACAGGCGGAACGGCCGAGCGTGATCGGGCGAGCTCGACGGCGGCGCAGGCGGCCGCGCGGCGCGCCGGGCATGCTCGACGAGGCCGGCGAGCGGTCCTCGGTACCCCAGCCGCCGACGCGCGACGTCGCGCAGCGCGTACCGGGCGAGCGTCAAGCGCACGGCGAGGTACTCGACCAACGACACGGGCGGCGATCCCGGAGGCCGGTCGCTCGGCGTGTGCTCGAGGCGGTGGATCATGCCGGCCCAGCCCGGCAGCTCGAGCAGCACGCGTGTCACGTACACGTCCCAGTGATCCTCGGCGACGGAGAGCTCCTCGAGGGCGCGGACGGCGATCGCGGGCGGCGACAGCGCCTCCGCGTCGAACCGGCGGAGCTCCGCGTCGAGCCCGACGAAGGCCGGGGCGGCGAGCCGGGAGCCCTCGAGCGCCATGTCGCGAAAGCAGCGCCAGAGCCCGTTCGCGCGATCGGGCATCGTCCAGTGGGCAATGCCCTCGTCGAGGTAAGCGCCGAGGAACCGGATCATGAGCGGATCGATGAGCTCGGCCGGATCCTCGCCAGCCAGCTCGACCAGCAGATCGCGCTGCGACCGGCCTTCGCCCACGCGCTCGACGAGCGGCGGCTCCAGGGGCGGGGCGGGCGGCAGCGGCACGGCGCGGCACGCGTCCCAGAGCGCGAGGGCGGCGCGCGACTCCGGATCGCGGCCCCCCCGGTCGAGGAGGCGCGCCGCGATCTCCGGGCGCGCCTCGAGCCAGCGCTCCGTGCTCTGGACGATACGCCGGCGTCGCTCGTCGGGGACGTCGGCCCGGAGCTTGCGCGTCTCCCCGGCCTCGGAGATGCGCCACAGCAGGCCCGCTGCCGTCTCGGCGTCGATCGGATGGCGCAGCGCGAGCCGCTCGATCTCGCGCCGGGACAGCGGGCCCCGCCGCTCGTCCGGCTGCGCGGCGAACCGCCCCGCGAGCGCGGCCTCGAGGTCCTCGTCGCCGATCCGACCCGACGCGATGTGCGCGCGGTAATCTGCCTCGGAGAGATACGGCTCGGCCTCGAAGACGGCGCTCGCCGCGGCGAGCGCGTCATGAAATGGCAGGTGCTGGAACGCGTGCAACGTGTTGTGGTGGACGAACACGCCGATCGGCCCCTGCGCCGGCAGGAGGTGTCCGGCGTGCTCGACCACGTCGCGCAGGCGCCTCTGCCGGGCGGCGCTCGCGCGAAGATCCTGAGAGGGCTCGCTGTTCATGCGGTTCCCGAATGACGGTTGTTCCTGGAGAGCCCCACGCGCGCTTCCCCCTTTCGCGCCATGGCGTCTCGACTCGACTCAACGCTCGGCGACGGGGCTGATGACAGGCCGCTTCCTCGCCGAGAGCGGGTGGGATGACATCTGGAAATGATCGCCGAGGCCGGCGAGGGTCAACTTCCGCCCATTTCGCTCCATCACGCCCTGGAGCTCATGCAGGTTGGACATGACCGTGTGATCGACCAGGCGGGCATTCGCGAAGTCGATCTCGATGCTCGAAGCGTGCGCGTGGCTCTCGATCTTCCGCTGGATGCTGAGGTAATTGCTGAAGATCGCGGCGTGCTTGACGCGCAGCACGACCCGCCCCTCCTCGACGCGCTCGTCCACATCGGGGCGGAAGACGACGCGCAGCGGCGCGCCGTTCGTGAGGTGAATGAGCAGCTTCACGGCGATGCCGGCCGCGACGCCAACGAGCAGATCGGAGACGATGCACATTGCGGCCGTGGCGGCGAAGATGACGAGCTGCTCCCTGCCGATGCGGAGCGTCTTCGCGAACTCCTTGGGCGACGCGAGGCGGACCCCCGTGAAGGTGAGCATGGCGGCGAGCGCGGCGAGGGGGATCCGGTGGATGAGGCCCGGCGCGAAGGCCACGAAGAGGAGGAGGAAGATCCCGTGAAAGAAGTTGGACAACCGGCTCTTCGCGCCGTAGCCGATGTTCGCGGAGCTGCGAACGATCTCGGAGATCATCGGCAGCCCGCCGAGCAGGCCCGCGATGAGGTTGCCCACGCCCGTGGCCAGCAGATCCTTGTCGAGATCGGAGCGGCTCTTCGCGGGATCGAGCGCGTCGACGGCCTTCGCGGACAGGAGCGACTCGATGCTGCCCACCAGCGAGAACATGACGATATATTTGATGGACGCGGACGTGCCGACGTGGCTGAAGTCCGGGAAGACGATCGCCTGGATGAGGTTGCCCGGCAGGTTGACGAGGAAGCTCGGCCCGATCGCGTACGTCGTGTGGGTCGCCGCGAGCGAGTAGGTGTGCTCGTGCTCGAGATCGAAGAGATAGGCGAGCGGCACGGACAGCGCCAGCACCAGCATCGGCGCGGGGATCTTCTGCATCCAGCGAGCTCTCTTGGCGACCACGGGATAGCCGAAGAGGAGGATCATCGAGAGGATGCCGATCGAGGCGATCTCGGGGTTCAGGCGCAGCAGGCTGCGCGGGATCTCCAGGATCAGGTGGAGCGGGTCTTTCGCCGCAGGCGTGACGCCGACGAGCGTGTGGACCTGTTTCGAGCAGATGATGATCCCGATGGCCGCCAGCATGCCGTGGACCACCGAGGAGGGGAAAAAGTCGCCGAGCGTGCCCGCGCGCGCCAGGGCGAAGACGATCTGTGTCACCGCGGCGACGGCGATGCAGGCGAGCGCGCGGCGGTAGCCCACGGCGTTGTCCCCACCGCCGAGCTCCTGAACGGCGCCCAGCGCAATGACGATGAGGCCCGCGGCGGGCCCCTTGATGGTCAGCGGCGCGCTGCCGAGCCAGGTGGCGACCATGCCACCGACGACGGCGGTGAGCACGCCCGCGATGGGGGGGAATCCGCTCGCCATGGCGATGCCCAGGCAGAGCGGCAGCGCGATCAAGAAAACGAGGAACCCTGAAACCAGGTCGTTCCTCCATGTGGACGCCGAGGACGTCGACGCCCTCGGAATGTTCGGATTGGACATGCGGTGCTCGCCTTGGAGTTGGGGCACCATGTGGGCCCGCTGTTCGTCAGAACACGGCCCAGGACGGGACCAGTCGGTCGGAGGTTCCCGCTCGGGGTGACGATTTCGTACGGCCCCCAGGAACCTCGGCGCGGATCCGTTCCGTCCCAGGGCGGCCGATGGACAGTTCTTCCTCCTTCGGGGTGACGTCGCTCGCCCCCTCGTGGCGCGAGCAGCGGGCGCTACCCCTCCGTCCATTCCACGCTAGAGTTCCGGCCTTCGACGCTCTAGATGCTCGAGCGGCCCTCATGACCGAATCGCAACCCCCCCTCGGCGAATCGCGCGCGGAGTTCGAGTCGGCGGTGCGCCCGGTGCTCCCTCGGCTCTATCGATTCTGCGCCTCGCTCTGCGGCGCGCGAGATCAGGCGGACGATCTGTTCCAGAACGCGTTGCTCAAGGCCTACCTGCACGCGGCGTCCTTCGAGGGACGCTCCGACCTCGGCGTCTGGCTCTGCGGGATCGCTCGGCACGAGTACTTGGAGGCTTACCGGACCGAGGCGCGGCGCCGCAGCCTGCTCGATCGGCTCGTCGAGGTGTGCACCGACGCGCTCGGCATCCTCCCTCGCACCGAGCTCTCGAGCCCGGAGGCGGCCGCGATCTTGAGCCAGGACACCGGGGTGCTCCTTGCGTGCCTCCAGCAGCTGCCGGAGGAATTCCGCACCGTGGTGGTGCTATGCGACATCGAGGAAGTCGGGTATGACAGCGTGGCCGAGATCCTCGGGATCCCCAAGGGGACGGTGAAGAGCCGCCACGCCCGCGGGCGCGCGCGGCTGCGCGACGCCTACGAGCGTCTGGCCGCGCCGCGCGTCGTCGCGGAGCGGGAGGGTTCGACGTGAGCGAGCGCGACGACGATCTGCCTCCGATCCCGCGGGATCTCGCCGCGAGCATGCGGGCGCTGCGCTCGATGAGCCCCTCCGATGCGCTCGTCGAGCGCGCCCTGAGCAAGCTCCCCGAGCGACCGGCGCGCCCGGCGGCGGCCCGCGGCGCGCGCTCGCAGCGGGCGAGCAGCCGCTGGGGGCGGAGGGCGTTCATCGCGGCCCCGGCGCTCGCTGCGCTGACGGCCGCCGTCCTCGTGGCGGGCGACAGGGGCGCGTGCTCTCCGGCGATCGAGCGATCCGAGGAGCGCGCCGTCGCCTTGCCCGACGAAGGGCACGCGTGGACGCACCTCGATCTGCTGACCCACGGCCACGCGGACGAGCCGGCGGTGGTCCAGATCGAGGTGCCGGAGCACGTGCGCGTGCGGTTGCCTGACGGCGAAGGTGGGTCGCTGGAGCAGCACTGCCGGCAGGAGCGCTGCTCGCACAGGCTGACGCGCTACCGCGGCGACGCGCCGCTCGGCGTGGCCGTGGCCCATCCGGGCCGGTATGAGATCCACGTCCGTCACGAGTCGAACGAGGCGCGCGTGCGCGAGCGCTTCGTTCTGATAGCTGTACGCGAGTGAGCCCAGCGAGAGGTGGTAACGCAACCTGGGTGGCTCCGGTCGTTACCGCGACCTGCGGGCAGCCCCAACGTAGGTAGTCGGCCCGGCCGGCCGGCTCATTTCTTCGCCGCCCTCTGCTCTCCGCGGACAGGCCCGCTCGGCACCCGCACGCGCCCCGCTGCGACGTAGCGTTGCACCGTCCTCAGGCTGATCCGAAGTCGCGCCGCCGCCTTGACCTTGTCGCCCCCGTCGCGCTCCAGCGCCGCCTCGACGATCTGCTGGATGAGCGACTCCAATCCGTCGTCCAGGTCGAGCGCGGGCGAGGTGCTGGCGCGCGACACGCCCGCGGCGGGTTCTTCGGGCACGACCAGCGAACGGACGCTCTCGGGCAGATCGGCCACGCGCACCTGCCGCCCATCCCGGAGCAGGCAGAGCGTCTCCACGACGTTCCGGAGCTCGCGCACGTTGCCAGGCCAGTCGTAACGGAGCAGCAGCGCCTTGGCCTGCCGGCTGAACCTCGGCGGGCGAACCCCGTGTCGCGCCGAGTGCTGCGCGGTGAACTGATTCAGCAGGGGCGCGATATCAGCGCGCCGCTCACGCAAAGCGGGGACATTGAGCGTGATGCCCTGGATTCGATAGAACAGGTCGGCGCGAAAACGACCCGCGCGCACCTCCTGATCGAGGGGCCGTAGCGTGGCAAACATCAACCGCACATCCGCCTCGATCTTCGTCGCGCCGCCGACGCGCATGTACCGGCGGTTTTCGAGGAATCGCAGGAGCTTCGCCTGCATGGGCATCGGCATATCACCGATCTCGTCGAGCAAGAGCGTGCCCCGCTCGGCCGCTTCGACCTTGCCCTTCGCTCGCTCGCTTGCCCCGGTGAACGCGCCGCGCTCGTGACCGAAGAGCTCGCTTTCAAAGAGCGCGTCGGGGATGGCCGCGCAATTGATGGGCACGAACGGCCCCCGCCGACGCTCCGAAAGCTCGTGCGCGCGCCTCGCGAGCACCTCCTTGCCGGAGCCGCTCTCGCCGATCAGCGTCAGGGTGACGTCCTTCGCGGCGACAGCGCGAAGGATCTGGTCCGCCTTCTTCATGGCGTGCGAGCGCATGATCGGCTCAAACACCACGTCAGGTCGTCGTTTTCGCTCTCCCACGCGAGAAATATTGCGCGATCTGGTCGCAACCTGCAAGCCCGAGCGCGAGATCGGCTCCGGCGATCCACGTCGCCGCTCGACTGGCGAAATTCGTCGGCTGTTCGCCTTGGAAATGCCGAGAAGGCGCGCCGCTTCGAGCGCTCCTGGCGCGGTTCACGGCCAGCCCGCGCTCCGGCACGGATTCTGCTGTGGCCAGGACCATGAACGAAGCTCCCACGACGAACCGCGCGCTCCGCGCCTGGGTCCAGGCGATCGCCGAACACACGCGACCCGCACGCATCCGCTGGTGCGACGGCAGCGAGGAGGAGCGGACCACCCTCGAGCGCGACATGGCGCTCTCCGGTTCGTTCATCGAGCTGGATCCACAAACCCACCCTCGTTCATTCCTGCATCGTTCGGATCCGACGGACGTCGCGAGGACGGAGCACCTCACCTTCATCTCCACGCCACGACAGGAGGACGCGGGGCCCACGAACCACTGGATGAGCCGAGAGGAGGCGCAGACGCGCGTGTGGTCCCTCTTCGCAGGCGCGATGAAGGGCCGGACCATGTACGTGGTGCCGTACCTGATGGGCCCCGCGGGGTCGCCCTTCAGCCGCGTCGGGGTCGAGCTTACCGACAGCCCGTACGTCGCTCTCAATCTCCGGATCATGACGCGCATGGGCCGCGCGGCGCTCGGTCCCCTCGGCGCTGCGGAGAGCTTCGTTCGTGGCATTCACAGCCTCGGGGACCTCTCGCCGGACAGGCGCTTCGTCGTCCATTTTCCCGAGACCCTCGAGATCTGGAGCATCGGCTCGGGGTATGGCGGCAACGCATTGCTCAGCAAGAAGTGCCATGCGCTGCGCATTGCGAGCGCGCAAGCGCGCGCGGAAGGCTGGCTCGCCGAGCACATGCTCATCCTCGGCTTGACGAGCCCGCAGGGGCGCACGCACTACGTCACGGCTGCCTTCCCGAGCGCGTGCGGCAAGACCAACCTGGCGATGCTCGTCCCCTCGCTCCCCGGGTGGAAGGTCGAGACGGTCGGTGACGATATCTGCTGGATGCACCCTGGCAGCGACGGACGGCTCTGGGCCATCAACCCGGAAAATGGCATGTTCGGCGTCGCACCAGGGACCAGCCTCAAGACCAACCCGAATGCGATGAAGTCGCTCACGCACGATGTGATCTTCACGAACGTCGCGCTGCGCGCGGGCCGTCGCGTATGGTGGGAGGGGATGTCCCGGCTCGACGAGCAGGAGGTCATCGAAGATTGGCGCGGCGCGAAGTGGACGAACGGCTCCGCGACGTCTCCTGCCGCGCACCCCAATTCGCGCTTCACCGTCCCGCTGCGGCAGTGTCCCAGCGCGGCAGGCTCCTTCGATCTCGCCACGGGGGTGCCGATCTCGGCCATCCTCTTCGGGGGGCGCCGATCGAAGCTCGCCCCTCTCGTCTACGAAGCGCGGAGCTTTCGTCACGGCGTCTACGTCGGCGCGACCATGGCGAGCGAGACGACCGCCGCGGCGACCGGCGCCGTCGGCGTCCTCAGAAACGATCCCATGGCGATGCTCCCCTTCTGCGGGTACAATATGGGCGACTACTTTGCGCACTGGATAGCCGTTGGGAAGGGACTCAGTCGTCCGCCGAAAATCTTTCATGTCAACTGGTTCCGAACGGGGGACGACGGGCGCATGCTGTGGCCCGGGTTCGGCGACAATATCCGCGTCCTCAAGTGGATTCTCGAGCGTGTCGAGGGCACGGCGACCGCGCGCGAGTCTGCAATTGGCCTGCTTCCGCATGAACGGGGAATCGATCTGACCGGGATGGACCTCTCGAATGACGCGCTCTTCCAGCTGCTCGCGGTCGACAGCGGCGCGTGGTTGAGGGAGGCCGACGGTGTCCTCGAGTTCCTTCGCAAGTTCGCGGATCGACTCCCCGCGGCGCTGCTGGCCGAGCACCGATCGCTCGTCAAGCGGCTGCACGATTCGCTACATTGAGCCGAACTGGGAGAACTCGTGGAAGACCATATCAAACCATCGGCGGCGAACGTCTGCCGCGACAGAAACCATTCCTCCGTAGACGGCCGCGCGGCCGGACCACTGGCAGGTGCCGTCGCGGCGGCGCTGCGAGCGGGGCGCAGCCCCAGAAATCACGACTTCGACCGCTTCCTTCCTGACGAGCTACGCCGCGTCTCCGCTCAGTTCTGGACGCCGATCGAGGTCGCTGTCCGCGCGGCCCAGTGGCTGGACGAGCTCGACGTTCGCACCGTCGTCGATGTCGGGTCGGGCGCCGGCAAGTTCTGCGTGGCGGCGGCGCTGGCGGGGCGCAGCCACTTCACGGGGATCGAGCAGCGGCCTCGGCTCGTCGTGGCGGCGCGCAGCCTCGCGCGGGTCTTCGAGATCGAGGACCGCGCTTGTTTCGTCGAGGCCGCCCTGGGGAGGGCGGAAGTTCCTCGCGCGGACGCCTACTACTTCTTCAACCCGTTCGGCGAGAATCTCTTCGGACGAGAAGACCACCTCGATGAAGACGTCGAGCTGGGCGTCGATCGATACCAGCGCGACACTGCGGCCGCCGAAGAGCTCCTCGACGAGGCGCCGCTCGGCACCTATCTCCTGACGTACAACGGATTCGGCGGGCGGGTACCGGACAGCTATGACGAAGTCCGCGTCGATCGGGAGCTCCCGAACGTCCTGCGGATGTGGCGAAAGGCGCGCCTCGTGGCTGCCGGTCCGGGTCTACGTACGGACGAGCTCTGATCACCACGACGGCGCGCGACGCACCGCTGCGCATCACGCGATCCCGAGCAGATCGAGTATCGCGTTCACGAAGGTGAGCGGGTGCGGCGGGCATCCAGGGACGTAGAGTGAAGGGCCAACGCTCTCCAGGAAGCCGCGGTCGACGCCCGCGGCGCCGTCGTAGAGCCCCCCGGAGATGGCGCAGGCCCCCACGGCGACGATGAACCGCGGCTCGGGCATCGCATCCCAGGCCAGTCGAACCGCGTCCTTCATGTTGCGCGTGAGCGGACCTGTCAGGACGAGCGCATCGGCGTGCCGCGGAGAAGCCACCCACTCGATCCCGAACCGCTGCACATCGAAGTTGACGTTGGTGACGGCGTTCAGCTCGAGCTCACAGGCGTTGCAGCCGCCGGCCGAGACCTGGCGCATCTTCAGAGACCGCCCGAACAACCTCGAGAACGCCGCGGAGGCGCGGACCCGCACGACCTCCTCTTCACCCTCGCGAACCGTGAGATCAAGGGGCTCGTTCCCGCCCATCCTTGGGTCCGGCGTGAACTCGATCTTCGCCTCGGGGCAGCCCTCCACGCAGGCGTCGCAGAAGACGCAGCGGCCCAGATCGAGCGTCACCGGAACCAGCCGGATGGCCTGGGTCGGGCACGCGTCACGGCACGCGCTGCAGCCGGCCGCGCAGGGGTCGCGACGGATCCTCGGGCGACCGCGGAACCCGGTCGGCGTTGCCTTGCGGAGATCCGCGATGGCCTGCGTGCCCTGGGAGGCACGTACACGGAGCGACAAGAACATGCTCATAGATCGTTCCCGCAGTAGGAGAGGTCGAAGCTCTTGTTGCAGATCGGGAAATCCGAGATCTCGTTGCCGCGCACCGCGAGGGCGAGGCCCATCCAGTTGCGGAACGATGGATCCTGGACTTTGTAATGGACCACCTCACCGTGCGCGCCGGTCTCGATGCAGTGGACGACTTCCCCCCGAAAGCCCTCGACGAGCGAAATGGCGAGCTGGTCCGGCGCGAGCTCGCCGATCGACAGCCGCGGGCGCTCCCAGCTCGCGTAGAGCGCGATGACGGTCGACATCCACGACAAAGACGCTTCGATCTCCGCGATGCGGACACGTGCACGCGCCCAGCAGTCGCCGTCCGGCAAGACGGCGGGCTGGATGGGCACCACGCTGTACGCCCCTTGCTCCGTGAGGTGGCGCGCGTCGATCTCGATCCCCGAGGCGCGCGCGGCCAGTCCGACGAGCCCGAGCTCCCGCGCTTGTGCGGTCGTCAACGTTCCCGTGGAACGCAGACGGTGCTGAACCGTTCGTGCCATGAGAAAGCAATCGTCGATGATCGGCAGATCTGCTTGAAGCAGGTCGAGGTTCGCCCGAATGTCAGGCAGCGTCTCCGGCGGCAGCCGCATCCGGACTCCACCTGGACGGAGCGCTCCTTTGCCGAAGCGGCTGCCACATAGCCGCATCATCGTGTTGATCGCCGTGGTTCGGAGTCGGCCGTACGTCGTCGCTCCCTGCAGAAATCCGATGTCCGCCGCCATCCCGGCGAGCGTCGACAGGTGCATCGCGACCCGCTCGAGCTCGAGGGCGACCGCCCTGGCGAGCTCGATTTCGATGTCCAGCCGGCATCCCGCGAGGCTCTCGAGGGCGGAGCAGTGCGCCCATGCGTGAGCGACGCTGGTATCTCCCGCGATGGTCTCGATGAGCGGGGTCAGGCTCCGCGGGTCACGCTCGAGAAGGCGGCGTTCGACGCCACGGTGCTGATAACCGAGATGGATCTCCAAGTGATGCACCTGCTCCCCGAGGCACATGAAGCGAAAGGAGCCGGGCTCAATCACCCCGGCGTGGATGGGGCCGACGGCGACCTCGTGCACCTCCTTCCCTTCAATCTTGTAAAACGGGTGCGCGTTCATCGCCGATTGCTCCTGCCCCTCGTAGCGGATCGGCTTGAGCCACGGATGTCCGGCGATTCGCACGCCGGTCTGCTCGTGGAGCTCGCGCTCGAAGCAGTGGAGCGCGGCGTGCTCCGTCGTCATCTCGTGGTACCCGCGCTCCGCGGCCACCTCGGTCCTCGAGACGTGCAGGGACCGGTCTGACGCCTGAAGAACCGCCGTGACCGCGACACGGTCGCCGTCGCGCTTGCCATACAGCGTGACCACACGCATGTCCGCGCGGAGCTGCTTCAAGAGCTCGTCGCGCCACGGTCCCGGCTCGAGGCTCGGGATCGCGCCGACGGCGACCTGGTGGACGGTCATCGATGCCTTCACGGCCCCTCCAAGCACACAGCCACCTGTGCGAGCAGCGAGTTGATGGGCGGCGGGATGTAGACGCCCAGCACGACCAGCGCGACGAGGAACCCGAGCTTGGGCAGCGCGACCGGCAGCGTCTGCCGAGGCCAGCTGCGCGGCCTCGTGGGTTCACCCCAGATCATCGGAAACACCGCTCGTCCCGTCGCCACGAACGTCATCGTGATCAGCACGCAGAAAGCGGCGAAGACGAGCATTTGCCCTGAGCCGACAAGGGCCGACAGGATCAGAAGCTCTCCGAGAAAGCTACCGAACGGGGGGAAGCCGAGCAGCGCGAAGGTGCCGACCATCAGGAACCCGCCGCTGTACGGGAGGTCCTCGATGAGGCCCGATATCGCGCGCGTGTCCTTGGTGTGATAGTGAGCCTTGATCGTGCCCGCCGTGAGGAAGAGGAGCGCCTTGATGAAGGCGTTGCTCAGGACGTAGAGCAAAAGTCCGTAGGACGCCGACTTGCCGACGCCGAGGCCGATCGCGATCACTCCGGCGTGGTTGATCGACGCATAAGCGATGAGCCGCTTCAGGTTGCGCGTCGCGATGATGCCGACCGTCGACACGACCACCGAGGCGATGCCCATCGTGAGGAGCTCGCCTTCCAAGAGCGCCGCGTGGGTCGGTCGGAGCACCTGAACGACGCGGAAGAGCGCGACGAGGACGCAGTTGAACTGGATGGCGCCGAGGAGCGCCGCGACGGCCGGCGGGGCTTCGTCGTAGGCCTCCGGAAGCCAGCTGTACATCGGCGCGAGGCCGAGCTTGGTGCCCAGCCCGAGGAGCGCCAGCGCGGCCCCGAGCTTCGTCCAGTTGTTCACCGGGATCGCGGAAGGCGCGAGGAGGCGATCGAGGAAGAACGTCGGAGCCTGGCCGCCGGACTCGAGCCCGCGCCCGAGGCAGATGAGGCCGATGAGGAGCACGCCGAGCCCGACGGACGAAAAGAGCAAATAGCGCCATGACGCTCGATGAGAAGCGGGGATGCCGGGTCGCACGATGAGGGGCGCGGCCGCGAGGGTAGTCGCCTCGAGCGCGATCCAGAGCAACACGAGGTGATTCGCGAGCAGCACGGTGTTCGCTGCTGCCAGGAACAACAGAGCCAGCCGCGCGAACCGCGCGACGTCCTGGCGGAGCGCCGGGGTCGTGTACACCCGATGCATCACGTAAAAGGAGATGCCGAGGAAGATCGAGTCCACGACGGCCATGAAGAGCCGTGAAGTCGCGTCCATGCGAAAGAACCCCCCGAGAGAGACCGGGACGTCGGGGGGCGTCGCGGCTCCCATGATCGCGAGGGCGGTTGTGATCGCAGAAGCGCCGACCAGGACCAGCGCGGCTCGTTCGCGGGCGGCGCGCGCGATGAGCGCCACGGACGCCAGCGCAGGAAACAGGACGAGGGCGATCGAGCTCATAGCGTGGGCCCCTCCACGGGGCTCTCGGGCTGCGCGACGGTGCTCGCGTCGAGCATCTTGAGATACCAGCGATAGAGTGCGATCGTCACCGCGACGACGGCGACCTGACCGAGCTGAATGGCGAGCATGTCATGCTCATGCGCACCGCTGAGCTCGAACAGGGCGATCGCGTTCTCGATGCGAAGAGCACCCACCATCTGGCTGAACGGACCGGATTGCGTCGATAGCACCAGGAAGCCGAGCAGCACCCCAGCCGCAGCCACCGCGACGAGTGTTCGCCGTTCCCCGTGCTCGGGGACGAGCGATTCGGAGAAGTTGAAGGCGAGGAGGACGATGCCGAGGGCGATCGTCCAGGAGAGCAGGTTCGGCGAGATGACGTCGTTGCGCCTGGGCGCGTTCTGCGCTCGAAGCACGCGGTAGAGCGCGATCGGCGCGGCGAGCCCGCGCAGGAGGACCAAATCGCCCAGGGTGACCCAGTCGCTCACGGCGTCGAGCTCTGGATTCAGGCGGTACGCCACCCACGCCATCAAGAACCCTTGACAGGACAGGCCGAGCAGGCTCGTCCGCCAGGTCGCGACGAACAGGGGGATGAGCAGCACGCCGAGCAGCGTATTCAAGAGAGGGCTCATTCGGCCCCCCCCACCCGCCACACGGTCGCGAGGAGCGCGACGACGCCGGCGGCGAGCGCGACGACGATGTACTGGGGAACAGCGCGTAGCTTCAGCCGGGCGACAAGGGATTCGATCGTGCCAATCACGACGCCGGCCGCAAGGGTCAGGGCGAGGTTCGCGGCGGCGCAGGCCGCGCCGCCGGAGCCCGCCCACGGGTTGAGGAGCGTCGCGACGATCGACGCGCCGACGAAGAGCTTGATCGCGGAGCCGAGGTGGATGCACGCGAGATCCGGGCCGCTGTGGTCGAGGATCATGACCTCATGCACCATCGTGAGCTCGAGATGGGTCGTCGGGTCGTCGACGGGCATGCGCGCCGTCTCGACCTGAAGCACGATGAACATCGCCACGACCGCGGCGCCCCAGACGAACGCGGACGCGCTGGCGTGGAGGTGCGGCGCCAGCGCCTCGTGCAAGGTTCGTCGGCCCCCGACGAAGCTGAGCGCGCCCGTGACGAGGAACAGCGCAGGCTCGAGGAGCGACGAGAACACGGCCTCCCGCGCTGCGCCCATCCCCTCGAACGAGCTCCCCGTGTCGAGCGCGGCGAGCATGACGGCGACGCGGCCGAGCCCCCACACGTACGCGAACCACACGAAATCGAGCTCGAACGACGCGACGGGCGTCGAACCGAGAAGGGGCGCGATGAGGGCGGAGCCCACCGCGGTTGCGAGGAACACGTACGGCGCGATCCGGAATAGCGGTGTCGTCGTCGTGCTGTAGACAGACGATTTCCGGAAGAGTCGCCTCACGTCATGGGCCAGCTGAAGGACCGGCGGTCCCTTGCGTCCGGACCACAGCGACTTCACGCGGTTGATCACGCCGGTGAGGACGAACGGCATGACGACGAGCGCGGCGACGTTCGCGAGGCGGGTGATCATCATCGGCCGACCCCTCCGATCACCATCGCTCCGATGATGACGAGCGCGACGAACCCTGCGGAGAACGCGAAGCGCGGCTGTTCCGGGATGCGCTCAAAAGCTTGAGCGATGAAGCTCTCTCCGTGCCCGAGCACCTCGAACATGCGTCGCTCGACGGCGTCGACGTGGTGTGTTGAAAGATGGCCGGGCTGCTGCGGGAATGGCCCCTCGGGCAGCCGCTCCCTCCGAAGCGACGGCAAGAATGATGCGAAGATGCGCGTGAATTGCTCGGAGAATGAGCTCCCCGTGTACTGCATGCGAGAGGAGGTGGCGGTGGTTCCGCACCCCCATGTGACGCTCCGCCGCGCCGCCAGACCTCGACGCCAGCCGATCACGCCGGCGACGATCAAGGCGCCGGCGAGCGCGCGGCTCGCCCATGCGAGCGGGGTGAGCAGGGCTGGCAGCGTGCTCGCGCTGGACTCGATGGGAAAGAGCCTCAGCGCGGCGCCTATCGCCGCGATGCCCAGGTCTGGAGCTACGCCGATGGCGACCACGAACGCGGCGTGAACCACCATGGGCCAGAGCATCGAACCCGGCGCGTCCTCGCCGACGTGGAGCCCTGGCTCCCGAGGCGTGCCGAGGAACGTGAGACCGAAGGCCCGCGTCATCGACAGCGCGCTCACCGCGCCGACGAAGGCCAGCGCCGCCGCCGCTGCGATGGTCACCACGCTGCCTTGACTGGAAGGCGCGCGCCCCGCGAGGAGCCCTGCGTAGATCAGGAACTCGCTGACGAAGCCGTTGAGCGGTGGGAGCGCGGAGATGGCCAGGCATCCGATGAGGAAGAGGATGGCCGTCCGCGGGAGGCGCTTCGCGAGCCCGCCGAGCCGCTCGAGATCGACGGTGTGCGCAGCGCGGTAGATCGCTCCAGCGGCGTAGAACAGGAGGCACTTGAACAGCGCGTGATTCAGGATGTGCAGGAGGCCGCCGCCGAAGCCGCACAGGGTCAGCGCGGGGACTCCCCAGGTCCATCCCAGGTATCCCACCCCGATGCCCATCGCTGCGATGCCGACGTTCTCGGTCGACGAGTACCCGAGCAGGCGCTTCAGATCGCGTTCGGCTGACGTGGAGAGGACGCCGAAGAACGCGGAGAGCGCGCCGAAGCCGAGCACGCTCCATCCCATCCACTCGTCGGGTCGTCCCATGAGCAGCGTGAAGCGGAGGAAGGCGAAGAGGCCGGCCTTGTGAATCACGCCTGACATGAGCGCTGAGATGTGCGCCGGCGCCGCGGAGTGGGCTCGGGGAAGCCACGTGTGAAACGGAAAGAACGCGGATTTCAGCGCGAACGACACCCCGAGGAGCAGGAAGAGCGTCCCCCGCGTCGGGTCCTGGCTCGACAGGAATTCGCCGAACACGGCGAAGTCCATGGAGTCGGTCTTGCTGTGGAGCAGCATGAACGCCGCGACGAGGACGAAGAGCCCGACATGGGTTGAAATGAGATAGTTGAAGCCGGCAAAGCGGATCTTCTGGTTGCGGTAATCCCAGATGACGAGCAGCCACGCTGCGAGGGCGGCGATCTCCCATCCCAGCAAGAACACGAGGGCGTTCTGCACCGAGTAGATCAGCACGAAGGACAGGGCGACCATGTTCAAGAGAGCGAAGTGTGGGCCGCCGTTCCTCCCTCGATCGAAGTAGGGGCGAAGGTATCCGACGGCGTAGATCGTGCCGAGCAGCGTCATCGGAAGGGACCACGCGAGGAAGAACGCTCCGAGCGCGTCGACGCGAAACGCCATGCTGTCGATGGGCGTCGGCCAGCGCCACACGATCTCGAGAGCCTCGCCGCCTCGAAGGATGGGGACGGCCGTCGCGAGCACGAGCGCGGCGGCCATCGCTTGCGAGGCGATCGCGGCCGCGCCTCGCGCGCCGTTCGAGCGCAGGCCCAGCGAGAGCGCCGCCCCGACGAGCAGCACGGGCACGCTGAGGAGCAGAGATCCCGTCACCTTGCTGTCCTCCCGCGACGTCCGCTGGCGCGTCGCGCTGCGCCATCAGGAGGTGAATTCCGGCGAATCGTCGAAGCAGTCATATGGACTCCGAATGAGCGCGCGCACGAAGAGCGTCGAGGATGGTCCAGCCAAACGCCGGCTTCGGCAGCACCATGGGCGGCAAGGAGTGGCCGTCTGGTCCCAGCGCGGAGCGAAAGGATTGTGGTGTGCTTGTCACGAGGAGAATGAGGAGCTTCGGTCGCGCGCTCCGCAGCGACGTGATGAACGTCACGATGTCGCCGGGATCGAAGTCGTCGGGAAACAGAACCAGGGCGGTCGCCGCGGCCGCCATCCTGTTCGCGTCGTTCAATGTCCTTTTGCCGTTCGACGCGACCCCGGCCTGGCTGAAGTAGGCATGAAGCGCGTCGATCGTCTCGGGATTGTCCGCGACGACGGCAACGTGGAGCGACCTGGCGGAGGAGCGGTTTGCCATGGCTGCCCGGGCGTATAGCAAGCCGTGGGCCGCCTCGTGAAAGGCGCAAGAACCTTGAGGACGCGCCTATCGGGATGGAGGAGCCGACGACCCTTTCGGAGAGCGGCGGCACAAAACGACAGATTGACGCGACAAATTCGAAATGATTACGTGAATCTCGTCATGATCAGGCCGTATTTTGATGCGATGGCGCCTACTTGACCGCTCCGAAGGCCAGCAGCGTCGCGTCGGTCTCGACGCCGTCGGAGCGCCGCTCGCCCGGGGTTGGCCGCTTGCTATGCCGTCGGAGCGCGCCGCTCGCCCGGGTTGGCCGCCTGGAGAGGTCCCATGCGTGACGCCGGATGCTGCCGGCATCTCCCAGGCGCGCATCTCGCCAAGACCGTCCGCGCGCCGCGGTCAGGTCTGCCGCTCCGCGCGCTTGGCCTCGTCCCAGTAGCCGTCGAGCTCCTCCAAGGTGAGCGTGTCGTGGGACGCCTTCACAGGCCAGCCGCCGTGCCGCTCAATGACCCGCCGTTCGACGTGATCGAAGCGCCGGGTGAACTTGTCGATCGTCCGACGCAGGGCCCCCTCTGCGTCGACGCCGGCGTGGCGCGCCAGGTTCCCGAGCGCGAAGAGGACGTCCCCGAGCTCCTCCTCGATCGCGGCGGAATCGCCGCCGTCGAGGGCCCGATCGAGCTCCCCGAGCTCCTCGTCCACCTTCGCGCGCGAGCCCCGCGCGTCCGGCCAATCGAAACCCACGCGCGCGACCTTCTCGCCTACCCGCTGCGCCCGGGTCAGCGCCGGCAGGCTGCGGGGAACGCCGCCGAGCACGCCGCGGTCCTTGCCCTGCCTCGCCCGCTCGTCCGCCTTGATGCGCTCCCAGTTCTGAAGCACCTCGTCGGCGTTCTCGGCGCTCTCGTTCGCGAACACGTGGGGGTGGCGCCGCACGAGCTTCTCGCAGATCGCGGCGATCACGTCGTCCGGCCCGAACGCTCCCTCGGCCCGGGCGAGCTCGGCCTGGAAGACGACCTGGAGCAAGAGATCGCCGAGCTCGGCGCACAGCTCCTTGCGGTCGCCGCCGTCGATGGCGTCGATGACCTCGCACGCCTCCTCGAGCACGTAGCGCCTGAGCGTCGCGAAGCTCTGCTCGCGATCCCAAGGACATCCGTCGGGTGCGAGGAGCCGCTGCATCAGCTCGACCATGCGCGGAAACGTACGACCGGCCTGCTCGGGGAGCGGCGGTGCCTTCACGGGCTCGAAGGAACGAGGCATGCAGTGCTACTAGCGCAAACCGCCCCCGCTCCGGAAGGCAGAGGAAGCAGAGGAAGAGGACGAGGAGACGATGCGGGGCGCGCTATCGCAGAGCGTCATCCTGGCTTCCGAGGCCGTAGCATGAGAAAAGTACGGAGGGCATCGAGGCTCCGACGACGAGGACGACCATGAAGAGCGCAGGCTGTGTGGTGCTGTTCGCGATCGCCGGCTGCTCGCAGGGGGGGTGTCGGAGCATCGGGAGCGCGCCGGGCGCGGCGCCGAACCCGGGAGCAGCGGCGGAGGAGCCCGTGACGGCGGTCCTGGTCAACAGCGGCGAGCAGGAGGTGCTGGACGAGGAGATCACCCCGCTGCGCAAGGGCGGGCGCCACCTCATCGCGGAGCCGCCGGACGACGCGGAGGAGGTGACGTACGCCGCATGGATCGCGGCGGCAGGGCTCGCCGCGCAGAACCGGCAGCCGCCGCCGGCCGCGCCACCGGGGTTCGCGCTGCGGGCGGTCCGCGGGCGCGACCTGTGGGTGTTGTCCGAGGACGGCACACGTCGCCGCGGGGCAGCCGCGGTCGTGCTGCGCGTAGGAGCGGCCGTGCCGCTGATCGTCGAGGCGCCGCACACGTTCTTCGATCGGGGAACGCTGCCCGTCGCGCTGGCCATCTTCGAGGCGCAGCGGGCGCGCGCGCTGATCGTGAATACGTCGCACCGGTACGGCGGGGGTCCCAACCCACGCAACGCCAGCGTGGACGATGACGGCGCAGAAGGCGGGCGCCCCAACCTGGGTGCGGGGGGCGGGCGACCCAACCTGGGTGCGGGGCGCCCCCGCCCCAACCCGGGTGTCGCTGTCGGGGGCGGGCGCAACCCGGGTCACACCGCGGATAGTGACGAGAGCACGGAAGGCGCTGGTGGTGAGGACGGCGGTGATGAAGCCGTCGACGGCCACACCACGCAGGACGGCGCCCAGGGCATCGGCGGCAGCGCTCGTGGAGGTGACCGTGCATCCCGAGAGCGGCTGATTGCGTCGCTCGCCTTCGCAGACGCAGCCCACGCCGAGCGTTCGTTCTTCCTGTCCGTGCACCGGGCGCTGCTCCAGAGCTTCCCCGGCACGCCCACCGTGCAGCTGCACGGCTTTCAAGACCGTTCGGCTCCGAATGCCGCCATTATCGCCAGCGCGGTGGGGCACGGCGCCGCGCTGGACCGGCTGCTCGCCCCTCTACGGGCGATCGTCAACGATGGAAAGGTCCTCGCCTACCCCACCGAGATCAATAGGTTGGGGGGTGCCACGAACGTGCAAGCACGCTGGTCGCGTCAGATGAGCGCACCGTTCTACCATGTTGAAATGTCCCGAACGCTGCGCGACAAGCTGATCGTGGACACGGATTTCCGACGCCGCTTCGCGGCGGCCTTCTCGGGGCTCACAGTCGGAACAAGTCGGATGCGCGACCCGGGTTGACCGCAACGATATTGTCCACGACGACCCGGCTCGACGGATGCCAGGCATGCGTTCTGCACGGCGAACCGCACCAGATCCAACGATCTGATGAACTATCGGCGTCCGCTGAGGAACGCAGTCAGCGTCACCCGGGGCCGACCCATCCGCGATCGACACCGCACTCGCAGGCGTGCGCGCAGCGCCCTATGAACACTTCGCCTGCCCGCGTCAGCTCCTCCAAACGGGTGTTCCGATGAGACGGCAACGATCCGTCGGAGCCGCCCGCTCCTATTCCGCGCCGCTGTGAAGCTCGCCACCCGATATCTACACGGTGAGCCCGAAGTCCCTCGCGCTGGCGCCGTGGAACGTGCACATCCACCAGGTCCCCGCCGGAAATACCACACTGCGTACCCCGGCGCGCCACCGTTCGAGCGCCGCGCGGTACGACGCGCGAAACGCCCGCACAGCGGTGCCAGCGATTCGTCGTACGTCCCCCTGATCGCGGCCGACTGCAAAGGTCGGATTGCGTTCACCCAGCGCCTCAGAGCTCGTTACGCGCTCGTACGGGGAGATCTTGGAGACTCGCTCAGCACCAAGAAAACGACGCCCCTGCTGCTGCAGGGCAGAATGGGCCTGCGCCTCCCGTACGTTGAGCTCGGCGGCAACCTCGTGGCGAAAGTCATCGACGCCGTCCTGCGCTACCGCCGGCGGCAACGCGAGAGGTAATGACACTTCCTCGGGCCACTGTGGATTTTCCGGGTCAAGATACGCCACGGGACGCGCCGCTCGCAGCACGCCGCAGCCGAGCTCGCTCACATCGACTTTTGCCCCCGGCCACTCACACGCATGCCGGACGAGGCCAGCGGCTACGGGGTTTGCGAGTACGTAGGCTACTTTTTCCACCACGGCAGCCCGCGTCAGGAGTCGCACGACGCTCGTGGCTTCGTGGTCCCATACCGGTCCTTCCCACGCGCGAAGCACCTTGGTCCCGAGCGCCACAATACGATGAAAAAACTGCAAGAAGCGCGGCAGGACTCCATTCACGTCCGTCACGACTAGGTGCAGATGCGTTGACATCGCGCAGAACGCGTGAACCTCGATCCCGAAGCGCCGGGCCGAGACCACGAGGGCGTAGACCAAGAGCTGGGAGATGGCTGCGTCGGGGCGAAACAGCAGGTGCCGACGCAAGACGCGCCGGGTGATCATATAGGTAGCGCCGGGCGCGATCTCGCGGGGGTGGCTCATGGCCCGTCCACATCAACAAACGCTGTGCCAGAGATCGCGGTCAATCATTTCAAGAAATTGCCGCGCCCCGCAGGTGGCGGCTCCTACGCCAGGGGTGGCGGCCGCCATGCCACTCGGATCGCCCTACCCGGGTAGAGTCCACAACGGGTCGGGTCGCCGCGCCGGGTGGTCGGGTCGCAACCTGGGTCGGCCGGCGGGGCGGGGGCAGGGCGGGGCGGGGCGGCGGGGCGGGACCCAACCTGCGCGGGACCCAACCTGGGTCGGCCGGCGGCGGGAGCGGGGGCGGGGTCCCGGGTCGGCGTCAACCTGGGTCGGGCCGCCGCACCGCAACCTGGGTCGGCCAGGGTTGGCCGGGTGGGTGGGTTGGGTTAGGGTCGGCGTCAACCTGGGTCGGGACGGGGCCGGGGCCGGGACGGGGGGGACGGGGCCGGCCGGCCGACCAGGGTCGGGTCGCGAAAATTACCCGAGCAGCACCGGAATCTGGTCAGGTCCGAACGCGGCCGCGCCGCGCGGCGCCGTTGAGAACGTCGGTTGCACGGTCGGATCGGCCCGCAGCGCCGGAAAGCGCTCGAGCAGGAGCGACACGCCGACCCTCGCCTCCATCCGCGCAAGCGGCGCCCCGACACAGTAGTGCAGACCGCCGCCGAAGTTCAGCATCCCCACGGGTCGTCGATGGATGTCGAAGGTCTCCGGTCGCGGGTAGATCTCCTCGTCGTAATGGCGAGCGATCAGCGACAGGTAGAGGATCGTCCCCGCAGCCAGCGTCTCGCCGCCGATCGTCGCCTCACGCTCGACGAACCGCACGATGCCCGCCGCGCTGCTGCACCAGCGGGTCGACTCCTCGATGGCCTGCGGCAGGAGCGAAGGTTGCTGACGCAGCTGGTTCATCGCGTCCGGGTGGGCGAGCAGCGCCACGAGCAGGTTGGCCAGCATCCAGCTGGTCGTCTCGTAGCTGCCGAGGATCAACGTGAGCACGACCCCCTCACACGCCTCCACACCGCCCAGCCCCTCCGCGACGATCGCCCGAGCGATCTCGCCGAGCAGCGTATCGCTCGGGTGCGCCACCTCGCGCTCGGCGATCTCCCGGAGCTGCGCTTCCATCGCGGCGTGGGCGCTCCGCCCTTCGGCCACGACGACGGGATCCTGCGGCATCACGACGCTGCGGATCATCTTGCGAATCAGCGCGTCATTCTCGGCGATCCGCTCCTCCGGGAGCCCGAAGAGGGCGCTCGTCACGCCCATGGGCATCGAGATCGCAAAATCATCGAAAAGCTCCGCCCGCTCTTTCCGCACGAGCCGTTCCACGACCCTGCGCGCCACCGGGGTCACGGTCGCCTCCTCGTAGCGGGAGATCACACGTGGGGAGAGGACCGCGTTGAAGAGCCGCCGCATGCGCGTGTGCGCCTCACCGCCAAGCGTCACGAGCGCCCCTTTCATGATCCCGGTGTCGTAGGTCCGCGTGCTGAAGGTCTCGCTGTCGCGCAGCACCGCGGTCACATCGGCTCCGCGGAGTACGACCGGCACGCCGAGTCCCTCGTCGAAATAGACGGAGTGCTCCCTCGCCGCAGCGGCGAGATGGATCCCGAACGCCGAAGGGTCTTTCGAGGTGAAAGAATATAGATTCTTACGAGGCAGCATACATAAATCTTAGTATTCCATCTTGAAACGCGAATCAAGCCGCTTTGCTATGACTTCGACTGGGACGTGGGTGTGGACGAGCGGTTATTGCGGACGCTTCTCCTACGTTGTCTTCGCGTGCGGGCCCTGTAGGTGCCCCCCGCCTGGCCTTGGGTCACGCCCGCACCGTGGTTGTGTCGCTGTCGCTGTCGCTCGAGAGGTCGGTGACGCGCCGCGGCCGAGCCGAGATCCGTCCATGGTGGTTCGTCCAATCCCTGGCGACGAAAAGCGGCTCAATTCGGAAGTTCTGCTCGACCAGTTCTGCTCGACCCGGGTTGAAGGCGGCGACCGGCGGCGACCGGGGTTGAGGTCAGCCAGCAGCGGATACCGCGGACGGATGCGCCGTGCCCCAATCATGGCAGCGAAGCCCGGCCGTCGTCGGGCCGGTCACCGACAGGGCGGATAGATTCCACCGCCTGCCTTGAGAAAGCGCCCGAAGCGGCCAGCAGGCGAGAACGCGTCCGCCATGGACGGTCACCTGGCCCCATGCGCCGAGCCAGACACTCATCGTGCCCCCGCGCCGGCGCCTATGGCAGAAGCACAAAAAAACAGAGCGCCCATTCGACGGTGGGGGGAAACCGTCACGGGCGCTCTGCTCGCCTCTCTTGCAGGAGGTGAGCCAAGGACGTCCCTGCCTGATTTGATGTGCTTTTCCTACAGCGACAAACGTTCACCTTGCGGCGATGGAATCGTAGCTTGCAGCGCTGCGAGCGGAGCGTGGCGGCCTTCGGCCACCGGCTCGCCGGAACCGCGCCGATCAGCTGGAGCCGTTCCGCTCTCCGGGCGCCTCCCCTCCCCCGCCGACGCCCCACGACGGCCGGGCGTTGAGCTCCTCAACGTCGGTTCCCATCATCTCCGTGTAGCTGCGACCCATCTCCTCGAGCTCGTCGCTGCTCAGCACGTCCTCGATCCGGGCGAATCCCGCAGGCGCTCGCTGCTCCACCATCGAGAGGACCCGGTCGGCGCCCATCGCTCGGTTCGCGAGGACGAGGGAGCTCGTCGGCGGACGGCGCGCAGCTTCATAGGCGGCGAGCGCCTCTTCGGGGGCGCTCGTCTGGGCGAGGTGCCAGGCCAGCACGCGAGCATCGAGGATCGCCTGGGAGGCCCCGTTGGAACCGACAGGGTACATAGGATGAGCAGCGTCGCCGAGCAGGGTGACCCGGCCAGCGCCCCACCACGGCAGCGGATCGCGATCGATCATGGGATACTCGAAGATGACGGGCGCCGCGGCGATGAGCGCCGGAATGTCGAGCCAGGAGAAGCGCCACGCCGCGAAGTGGGGCAGCACGTCCTCCAGGCGTCCTTGCCGGTTCCAGCTCTCCGGCGCGACCGCCGCCCCCTCGTGCAGCCGCACCTCCGCCACCCAGTTGATCGCGGCCCGGCCGCGGAGCTCCGCGCGGCGGGAGACGGGATAAGCGACGAACTTGGCGGCCTGGTTGCTGCCGGCCATGATCATGCTGCGTCCCCCCAGGAACGGCTCGCCCTCGGTCACGCCGCGCCACATGTGAATGCCGCTCCACCTGGGCGGCCCCTCCGCCGGGTGGAGCTGCGCGCGAACCACGGAGTGGATGCCGTCGGCCCCGACAAGCACGTCCGCAGGGACCACGTCGCGCTCACCGGTCCGCCGATCCCGCACCGTGACCTGCACCTCGGACGTCGTCTGCTCGAACCCCTCCACCGCCAGCCCGACGCGCACGCTGGAGGCCCCCAGGCGCCGCTTCACCGCCGCGAGCAACGTCAACTGGAGCTCACCACGGTGGATCGACACCTGCGGCCAGCGATACCCGGCGGAGATCCCCCGCGGATGGCCCCAGATCCGACCCCCGAACCGATCGTGGTGCACGAGCTCGGCGGTCGGGATCCCTGTCGCCACCAGCGCATCGGCGAGGCCAAGCTCCGTCAGCTCTCGCACGGCGTGAGGGAGGAGGTTGATGCCGACGCCGAGCGGCCTGATCTCTCGCGCGGCCTCAACGACACACGCATCGATGCCGGACGCGTGCAGGCTCAGGGCCGCCGTCAGCCCGCCGATCCCCCCGCCCGCGATCAACACCCGCATCACGCGACGCTCGCACGACGCGCTGGACGCGGCAACGACGCTCGTGGCGCCCGCGACCGCGGCGCCGAACCCGGGTAAGATCCTGGAACGAGGGACATATCATGCGATTGCTCGTCTCGATGGACTCTTGGGGTGCGAGGCTGCTCTCGGTGCTGGCGATCGCGCCTGCGCTGAGCTGCGGTGGACACGTCATGGCCGATGAAGGCTCGGGCGGCGGCACAGGCGAAGGCGCCTCCAGCAGCACAGGCGAAGGCGCCTCCAGCAGCACAGGCGAAGGCGCCTCCAGCAGCACAGGCGAAGGCACCTCCAGCAGCACCGGCGGCCTGCCACCGGAAGGGTTTCCGTTCGCTTGCGACGATCCGGAGCCCATCGTCGTCGCGGACCAGAACACCGGGTACGTGCGCTGCGCCGACGGCTGGATCCACCGCGCGGAGGTCGTCACCTGTCCCAGCCCACTCCCGCGCGCCAAGGCCTGCGCGGACCCGAGCGGCGCGACGGGGAACTGCACCTCCGACGCCGACTGCACCGAGCAGCCACACGGCTACTGCGACGTCATGACCGGAGGCGAGGTGGCTCCAGGGTGCTTCTGTCAGTACGGGTGCACGACCGACGCCGACTGCGGCGAGGGGCAGATCTGCCTGTGCGGCGATCCGGTCGGGCGGTGCGTGAGCTCGCGGTGCACCAGCGACCAGGACTGTGGAAGGCTGCTCTGCTCCAGCTACGTCCTGCACCCCGGATGCGGCGGGACCGCCTTCGCATGCCAGACGCCCGCCGACGAGTGCGCCAGCGATCAGGACTGCTCAGGGGACGAGCAATGCTCGCTCGAGGCCCTGCGGCGCGCCTGCACGGAGCAGATCTGCGCGATCGGCCGGCCGTTCCTCGTGGAAGGCGTCGTGCGCACCGCGCAGCCCGCCGCGCGCGGCGACTGGCGGACCGCCGCTCCGGACGCGCCGCCTCGCCTGGACGAGCTGTCAATCGAGCAACGGGCGGCCCTCGCCGAGCACTGGACCCGCGCCGCCCTCCTCGAGCACGCGTCGATCGCCGCGTTCGCGCGCTTCGCGCTGCAGCTCCTGTCGCTCGGCGCGCCGCCGGAGCTCGTCGGTGCCGCGCAGGCGGCCATGGGCGACGAGGCCGACCACGCGCGCACGTGCTTCGAGCTGGCCAGCGCGTTCGCCGGCCGCGGCGTCGGCCCAGGGCCGCTCGCCATCGACGGCGCCCTCGGTGGCGAAGGCGCCCGCGAGATCCTCGTGACGACCCTCCGCGAGGGGTGCATCGGCGAGACCATCGCCGCGATCGAGGCGGCAGAGGCCGCCCTCCACGCGACCGATCCCGCGGTACGGCGCGCGCTCGAGAAGATCGCCGAGGACGAGACGCGGCACGCCGAGCTCGCCTTCCAGTTCGCGGCCTGGGCCCTCGACCGCGAACCGTCCCTCGCGAGCGCCGTCGTCGACGAGCTCGCCGCGGCCTCCTTGGAGCTCCCCGCCCCGAGCGAGGCCAGCCATGGCGGCCCGCTGCTCGGCTTCGGCGTGCTCTCCCCGCAGCACCGGCGCACGATCCGGGAGCGCGCGCTCGCTCAGGTCATCGCGCCCTGCGCGCGGGCGCTGCTCTCGCGCGGCGGCGGCAGCATCGAGCGCAGCCGCCCGCGCCCGGCGGACGGCCGTCAGCGCGAGGAGACCGACAGCTTGGCGACGAACAGCTGACCGCCCTCGGCCTCGACAGGGCAGTTCAGGAGCGCGAAGTCGGCGCCGGACGTGCCTGCGAGGAACACGTCCGTTCCGGAGACGGCGAGCGCGAGGATCCGCTGGAGCGCAGGGCCGCCGAGCGCGCCCAGCCACTCGACCTCGCCGTCCGTGGCCCGGAGCCGCGCGAGGAAGGCGTCCCCCTCGCCGGCCTCCCCGCCGATCTCGACGTCATCGATCTTCATCTGCTGATCGAAATGCCCGGCCACGACGATGTTTCCGAGCTCGTCAACGCCGACGACCTCCGCCGATTGAGCCCCGCTGCCCCCGAGCTGCTTGGCCCACGTGGCGGCGCCGCTCCGGTCGAGGCGCGCGACGAAGCCGTCCTCTCCGGCGGAGACGATCTCCCCGGCGAGATCGATCTGCCCCTCGACCGAGCCGGTCAGGACGACGCCCGCCTCGTGCATCGCCACGGCGCTCATGCGCTGATCGCCGGGGAGAGCGGAGTGGTGTCGATACCAGACGTCCGCCCCGTCGGCGCTCCATCCATCGCAGATCCACGACGCCGGAAATGACGCCAGGAGAGCGTCGATCCCGTCCGAGGCCGCGCCGCCGGGCGGCAGCGCGCTCTCGAAGCCGGGGAAGCCCACGTTCACCCGGCCCTCGAAATCGGCGATCACGAAGGCGTCGCCGGAGGCCACACGGAGATCGCGAGGCCAGAAACGCGCGCCCTCACGGCCCGCAAAGACGCCGCTGCACGGGTCCAGGAGGGTCTGTCCATCGTAGCTGGAGAACCCGATGTCCAGCCCGCCCTGGAGCGACGTCAGGACGAAGACGCGGTCGCCCTCCGCCGCGACCGCCTTCGCCTCGTCAAGGCCGCTCGACCCGTGCGTCACGCACGCCGCGACCCCGTCGGGATCGCTCTTGTCGAGCCGCGCCACGAACGCGTCGCCGGCGCCCTCGGGCGGCCCGCAGTCCGCGCCGAACGACAGGCTGCCCGTGAAGTCGCCCGCCACATAGACGCTGCCGCCGTCCAGCGCGATCGCGGTCGCCTGATGGACGTGCGTCGCGGTGTCGTTCTCCGCGTTCCCGAAGCGCTCGCTCCACACGTGGTTCCCGTCCCGCGCGAGGTGCGCCACGAAGACGTCCTTGCCGGCGCCTCCCGCCGTGAGCGGGGCGCCGCCGGCAACGGTGAGGTCCCCCTTGAAGCCGCCCGCCACCCACAGGGTCCCGTCCTCGTCGGCCGCGATCCCGCCGAGCGTGGTCTCGGCGTCGCCGAAAGACATCACCCACTGGCACGTATAGCCGGGCTCGCTGAACGAGCCGCCCCCGACGCCCTGCTCGTCGATGAGCTGAATGCCGACGATCTCCGCGCAGCCCGCGCTGCTCGCCGCGAGGAGAGAGCTCGCCAGCCACAGCCGAGCGCGCCTTTCGAGCCTCATCGTCATCAGAACACCCCGACGACGGCGCCACCGACGACGCCCGGAGCGAGCTGGACGCGGGCGGTCGCGCGCGGCCCGTCCGAGGGCAGCGTCAGCCAGAGGACGGCCGTGCCGGCGAGCGCCACGCTCGACGCGATGAAGGAGAAATCGGACACGGTCGCATAGGACATCGCCTTGCTGGCCAGATCGGGCACCGGCTGCGCGCAGTCCCGGTAACGCCTCGGATTCGCGCACGCCGTCTTCGCCGCGTCGTCGACCTTGTCCCACGTGGAGATCGCCAGGCCACCGAAGGTGCTTCCGAGCGCGATGCCCGCCAGCGTGAGCCCGCCCGTCACCCACATCAGGTTCCGGTGGATCGGATCCGGCCTGACGCCGTAAGGCGTCGGCCTGCGCGGCTCGATGTCGCCGGTGGAAGGCGCGGGATCCTGCGCTGCCGCGCTGGGCGCGAGCGCCGTCAGGGGGACCTCGACGACCCCTCCCGGCCGCGTCACCTCGACGTCGCGCGCGAGGGCGTACCTCGCGGGCGCAGCCGCGATGACCTTGTGCTTCCCCGGTTCGACAGGGCGGGGTGCGCCGGCCCCTTTCGCGGCCACGCCGTCGAGCGCCACCGGGAGCGCCTTCACCTGATCGGCGGTGGGCTCGGCCCGGGCCACGCCCGCCTGCGCCCAGGCGGCCAGCGTCACGAGGAGCCCGACCGCGGGCCGACCGAACCCCCTTCGCCCCGCGCGCCCCACACCCTTTGCGGAGCGCCGGGAGCCTCTGCTGATCGCTTCAGGCATCGAGTCCCCTGGAAGGCCGGCGAGCGACACCTGCTTCAGGTCCCCGCGCTGGACCACGATGACCGATAACAGGGCACCGCGACGAGCGCCAGACCAAAGACCCCCGCGCCAGCCGCCACGCCGCGCTCCTTGCGCTCCTTGCGCTCCTTGCGCTCCTTGCGCCGTGTTCGCGCTTCGACGCACGCGACCTTTGCGCTAGCGTTCCGCTCTCGGTTCTCCGTGGTTCCCCGCGGCTCCCCGCGGCTCCCCGCGGTTCCTCTCGTTTCTCTCGGTTCCTCTCGGTTCCGGTCTCGCCCCTCGCTCCCAGGTCGTCGAGCGTACCGGCTGGAGCGCCCTCGCGAACAGGTGCCCTGATGTCCTCCGTGCCAGCCCCCAAGAAGAAGCGGTCCAAGAAGAGCGCGCGCTCGCTGCCTCGCAGGGACGAGGAGTGGATCGGCGGCTTCTTCTCCCTGCGCGCGTTCGTGCACGAGGGCGACGACGCGTACCGCCCCGAGGCGGTCGTCTGGATGACCGAGCGCGGCTTCGTCCTGAGCTGCGCCGCGCTGCGCCCCGGCGACGTCGTGACGGGCGCGGTCGACAGCTTCGAGGCCGCCGCCAAAGGTCCCCTGGAGGGCAAGCCGCGCCTGCCCGGGCGCGTGCGCGTCGCCTCGCCGGCGCTCGCGGAGGCGCTGCGGGCGCGGCTCGGCCCGGAGGTCGAGGTCCGCGTCGCGCCCACGCCGGAGATCGACGTCGTGGCCGAGGACCTGGAGGCGCACCTCGGCGCGCGGGACGGCCGCCTGACGCCGAGCTTCCTCGGGGGCGGCATCGAGGCGCCGGCGATGGCCTCGTTCTTCCGCGCGGCGGCCGCGCTCTACCGCGTGACGCCCTGGAAGGCGGTACCCAGCGACGCCGACATCATGGCGCTGTCGATCCCGTCGCTCGGCGCGCGCGACCTCGCGCTGTGCGTCGTCGGCCAGGCTGGCCAGAGCCACGGCGTCCTCCTGTTCGAGAGCGCGCGCGGGTTCGAGCTCTACCTGGCCGAGACCGCCAAGCTCCCGGACGCGCCGCCCGCGTCGCTGCCGGCGAGCTTCTTCTCGCTGAGCTTCGATCGCGCGAGCGACCTGCACCCCGCGCTGCGCGCCGAGGTCGCCGAGCAGCGCTGGGAGCTGGCCGACCCGGACGCCTACCCCACGCTCGCGATGGTCGACGAGGACCTCATCGGCCGCAAGCCGACGCCGAAGGAGCTCACGGCCTCCGAGGCGCTCGCGCTCGGCCTGGTCGAGCTGATGAAGCGGCGCAAGGAGGTCACGAAGGCGTTCCGCGGCGGCGCCCCGGTGGACGCGAGCTACGTCGTGGAGACGCACGCGGGCCCGGTGGAGGTGCTCTTCCGCGCTCCCCACCCGGAGCGGAGCTGATCCCAGCGGCGGCGCCGGCGAAGCTGTCAGGGCGCGGGCGACCGGACGGGCGAGCGCAGCAGCGGGGGAGCCCCGCCCTCAGCGAGCGACGAGCCGGTAGAGATCGGCGTTCACGATGAACTCGCAGAGGACGTTGCCGAGCTGGAGCATGTCGCCGCTGCGGAGAGGCACGCCGTCCCCGGACGGCGCCAGGAGCCGGTCGTTCAGGAAGGTCCCGTTGGTGCTCTTTCTCGCGTGGAGCATCGGGGTGTCCGCGACCAGCACCGAGATGTGGGCGTGGACCTTGGAGACGGACGCGTCGCGGAGCACGATGTCACTGTTCAGCGCCCGCCCGATGAGGATGCGATCCTGCCAGGGGCTCTCGGGGCGCTTCGCCACCGGCAGCAGCTCGCAGCCGTGCGACGTGACGATCATCCCCGACGAGATCCGGTAACGGGACGAGGTCGGCTGGCCGCTCATGCCGGGCGCGGTCCCGGCGACGAGGGTCTTGAACGACGGAGGAGGTTGATCATCCGGGCCGAGCTCCCGGAGCAACCAGGCGTGCGGGTACTTCCGATCGAACGCCATCCGTGAAATCGCCCGGCTCTGAGCACAAAGCGCCGCGAAGGTCAACATGACGAGATCTTCCCCCAGGTTCCGGGCCGTTCGAGAGAGCCGAGCTCCCCGAGCGACGCATCGCCCAGTTCGGCGGAGCCCGATAGGCCCTTATACATCAGGAGACGACGGGATCACCGGACGCCACGAGACACCGTCGAGACGACCTCCGGCGCTGGACGGACTACATCGTCGGCGCTCGCCACACCCGGCTCCCGCGCGGGCAGCTCCGCCGTGCGACGCTCCTTTTGCCTGCGTCGCGCTAGAGCCCGCAGGAGCGCGTCGATGCGCCGAGCATGCGCGACCGACGCACCCACGCGCCGAGGGGCGGCTCGGGGTTCATGCTGACCGTGTACCCCGGCGGGCCGGGAATGGCTCAGCCGGCGGACGCGCGCTCGGGCGCGCTCCCGCCTGGAGCCGCCGGGACGAGGAGCGCGCCGGCGGCGGCGCTCAGGGCAGGTTCGCCAGCGGGTCCGTCTTGCCGACGCCTGCGTGCTCCAGGACGAGCGCCTTGACGGCGGCCGCGCGGTCGAGCGGGTACTCGTACGGCGCGGTCCAGGAGCAGTCCTCACCCGACTCGCGCGTCCCGGTGGTCTCCTCGAACATGTTGTCGATCCGGTGCGTACCGCCGGCCGGGCTGTCCAGGGTGGTGATGGGGTTCTTCACCTTGTAGAAGTGATTGCCCTCCACCCTCAGGCAGGCGCCGACCCGCGAGTTCACGCCCGACGTGGGGACGTCCTCGAAGTAGTTGTTGAAGACGTGCCCGTTGCCGCCGCGGTAGCTCGGGACGCGGGAGTTCACGTTGCGGAAGCGGTTGTGATGGAAGGTGATGCGGCGGTCGCTGTCGTCCTTGTCCGACGAGCCGACCAGCATGCCCTTCCAGTGGTCGTGCAGGTAGCTCCACGAGATCGTGATGTTCGAGGACTCGTGGGTCGCGTCGATGAGGCCATCGTACTTGTCCTTGTCGGAGTTCACGGCGGGAGACTCGGCCCAGAGCTCGCAGTGGTCGATCCAAACGTTGTGGCTCTCGTCCATGTGGATGCCGTCGCCGTTGCCGCTGCTGGCCAGCACGTGGTGGATCTTCAGGTTGCGGACGATGATGTTGGAGGACCTCCTCAGATTGAGCCCGATCCCCTCCAGCTCTCCGCTCGACCCGACCCCCACGAGGGTCTTGTCGGAGCCGACGTCGACGTCGTCGCCGCTACCGCTGATCTTGCCGGTGATCTGGATGATCAAGGCGCCGTCCCTCGCGGCCTCCCTCCTCAGGGCGTCGAGCGAGCTCACGGAGACGACCTGTCCGCCCTTGCCGCCGGTGGTGCCATCGCCGGTCGTGGCGTAGCCGTAGAGCCTGAAGTCGACCGCGCCGGGGTCGCCGCCGCCGGCGCCGCTGCCAGAGCCGCCCGCACCGCTGCTCGAGCCGCCGGTGCCTTCGTCCGAGCCGCCCTCCCCGCTGCCGGAGCCGCCCTCGCCGCTGCCGGAGCCGCCCTCGCCGCTGCCGGAGCCGCCCTCGCCGCTGCCGGAGCCGCCCTCGCCGCCGCCGGAGCCCCCGGTCCCGCCGCTGGAGCTGCCAGCGCCGCTGCCCGCGCCGGTCCCGGCGGCGCCGACGCTCGCCGTGGAGCCTGCGCTCCCGCTGCTCGTCGGCTGCTCCGCGTCGTCTTCGGGCTCTGACGTCTCCGAGCCGCACCCGACCACCGAAACACCGAGGATGCCGAGCGCGATCAGCGCAGCCCAAGCGACTCGAGATTCGCACTTCATGAGCAAGTCACCTCTCCGTGATGAGCCAAGGCCAAGCAGCTCGCGCGACGCGGGCAGAGACGCCGGACAGCACACAAGCCGTTCGCTGGAGCTCCATAGCAACGCACATGCCATCAGTTCAGGACGAACCAGCCCTGTCTGGATCGCACGGTTCCACCGCATTTCCCGCAGGAATCTCTGCAGCGCCGCACCTCTCCTCTGGAGGCCCCCCGGACGGCGCCGCGACCGAGGCTGTCAACCACCGGTTGACGCGGTGGACACGTGCAACACCGCGTCATCAGCCCTGGCGCGGTACGATGCCCGCGAGGTCGAGCGCCGCGACGTGGTCCCGTGCTCGGCTCGGCGGCTCCTCCCGGGGATCAGGGGCCGATTCGAACGAGCTCGACCCAGTCGAGCCTCGCCGCGTCCTCGCGGCACCCGAACGAGACGATGTGCATCCCGGGATCGAGCGCGAACTTGAGCAGCAGCCCTGTCGCGTCCTTCGAGTCGTGAACGTAATCCTCGTGGAACTCGGTCCCGTTGAAGTCGTACCTGGTTCCGAGCTCCGGCTCATGGTCCACGCGGACCAGGAACGAGTTGTCCGTGCTCTCGTCGGGGCCCGTGGCGACCCTGGCCCTGATCTGGTACGTGCCGGCCTCGCCGATCTCGAACGAGCAGTCGACCCGGTCGCTCTCGCAATTCGCCTCCTCGGGGACCGCCACGTACGTCCCGCCGCTCGCGAGCGGGTCGTCCACGCGCTCGAAGCGGCCGGAGAGCTCGCAGTCCTCGGCCTCGATCCTGATCCTGAACGAGTTGCTCCCCCCTCCCGCGGGCGCCGACGAGGCGTCCCACGCGGCGGACAACCCCTCCAGCGAGCACGCGCAGACCAGCACTGGCAAGAGCGCCCCCCAGCGCCCCCATCGCGCTGCACGCGCGACGGCCGCCGTCGCGCGCGCCGTGGGAGCCTCCCCCGCGCCGCAGCCCGCGCGAGGTCTCGTGTCCGCCCCAGGTCCCGAGCTCTCGTTCATCTCCCACGACGCTAGCAAGGCGCGCACCGGCGGCGCGGCACAACTTGTCGAGCCGGCGCGATTCGCGCGACTCACGCGACTCACGCGGGGCGCGCGTCAGAAGCACGCCCCGCGCGTGTCAGCGCGCGGCGGGACGCGCGTGTCAGCGCGCGGCGGGACGCGCGTAGTCCTGCGCGCGGAAGAGCACCCCGTGGACCTCGCCGTCGACCAGCGCCGGCACGAGCGCCCCAGGCAGCACCGACTCGACGTCGTTCGGCGCCTTCGGCCCGCCGAGATCGGTCCGCAGCCACCCCGGGTCGAGGAGGTTCATCAGCACACCCGTGCCACGGAGCGAAGGCGCCATGTCGCGCACGAACTTGTCGAGCGCGGCCTTCGACGCCGCGTAGGCCATCAGCTCCGGCTGATCCTGGATCCCGGAGGTCACCTGCACGATTCGCCCGAAGCGCCGCTCCAGCATCGTCGGCAGCAGCCGGTACGTGATCCGTATCGGGCTGATGACGTTCACCTCGAAGCTGAGCCGGTAATCGTCCGCCGGCGTCTGCAGGTGCGAGGCGCGGAACGGCGTCATGATGGCGGCGTTGTTGAACAGGAGGTCGATCCCGCCCGACGCCGCGATGGCGTCGTCCAGCATGCGGTCGACCGCCGCCTGATCCGACAGCTCGCCCGAGACGGCGCTCACCCGGATCCCCTTGCCGGCGAGCTCCCCTTCGAGCTCGCGCGTGTGCGCCGCGTCGCGGCTGTGCAGGACGACGTTGCAGCCGAGGTCCGCGAGGCCGCGCGCGATCCGCTTGCCGATACCCCGGCTCGCGCCGGTGACCAGCGCCCACTTTCCACGAATTTCAAGCGTCATGGCGGCCTCTTATGGCAGAGGCCGTCCGGCCTGGCAGCTCGAAAAGCGCCGCGGCGGGCGCAGGCGCCGCCGGGACGCCGCTCCGGGCGGCGCCGCGCGCGCCGGCGCCTACGCCCGGCGCCGCGCGCCTCCACGCGCGCGCCTCCGGCTGACCTCCAGGCCGCGGCCGAGGCTGCGCAGGACGAGCAGCTCCTCGCCGAGGTCGACGTCGACGAGCGCGCGCGCGACCTCCGGGCGGACGCCGGTGAGGATCGGCCTGGAGCCGAGCAGCTGGATCGCGTGCGCCAGCCGCTCCAGGGCCGCGGCGCCGTCCGGATCGAGCGCCTCCGCGCCGGTGACGTCGAGGACGACGTGGGACGCCCGCTGCGCCACGATCGCGGGGAGGAGCCGCTCTCCGAGCTCGCCGCCGCGCTCCGCGTCGAGGCGCCCGATGAGCGGCACCGCGAGCGTGCCCCGGCCGACGTCGAGGATCGGCGCGGAGAGGTTCAGGATCTGCCGCCGTTGCTCCTCCACGAGGGCGAGCGAGCGGTTCAGCTGGTCGATGAGCCGGCCCTGCTCCTCGACCTGCCCCTCGGCGCGCCGCTGCGCCGTGACGTCGAGCTGCTGCACGAGCACCGCGCGCGCGCCGGTCACGGGATCGGTCGTGGGGCGCGCCTCCACCTGGTGCCACCGCTCGCCGTCGGTCGTGACGACCCGCACTTCCCCTGCCCACGCCGCCTCGGCGTCGATCGCGCCGCGGACCGCCGCGCTCACGCCCTCGTCCGGGAACGCCGCGTCGATCGTCGGCGCGTCGCCGAGGGCGCGCAGGGCCGCGGGGTTGTGGAAGAGCACTTTCCCCTCCCGGTCGACGAGGCTGACCAGCACCGACGAGTGGCGGACCGCTTCCACGCCGCGCACCATCGAGGCGCCGACGCTGGCCGCCTGAGGGAGCGCCTGGAACAGGATCGCGAGCCGCCCGTCATCGAGGTCGATCGGCTGCCCGTGGAGCGTCACGGTCGCGGGCGCCCCGCGCGGGTAGAGCGTCCAGTCCTCCAGCACCGTGCCCCCTTCCGCGAGGACGCGGAGGTAGCCGTCGAGCCGCGCGCGGACGGCCGGCGACAGGTCCGAGAGGTCGCGGGAGAGCAGCTCGGCGCGATCCGTCGCGTGCCAGAACTGGAGGGCCTTCGCGTTGACCCAGGGGAACCGGTGCCGGCCATGGTCGTAAACCCAGGTCGGCAGGACGGACAGATCGAGCGCCGACAGGCGCTGGTCGAGGGACGTCATGTCGTGGCGGCACGTCATACGACGCCCCCGTCCGTCCTGCACGCCCCTTAACGTCTCTTCACCGGCGCGGCCGGCGCGCGCGGACGCTCAGCGGGTGATCTGCCATAAGAGCTCGAGCAGCTCCTGCACGGCGGCCCGCCGATTGTTCCAGCGGGATTCCCAGGACGAGGCGGCCACGACGGCGCTCGCCCGACGCGCCGCCTCCCTGGCGATCTCGGCCTCCCGGCGCGACCGCGCCTCTTCCTCGATCTGCTGCTGCCGCGCCCTCGCGGTGCCGCCCGACGCGGCGAAGGCGAGGAGCTGCGGGAGCTCGCCCCGGTCGAACCAGGTGCCGTGTTCCCTGCAGATGTCGACGATGATGCCGCTCTTGCCGGCGAAGTTCTTGCGGTTCATCCGCTGGCCGCACGCCGGGCACCGGACGTAGCGCACGCGGACGTCGACGTGCTCCGGCCGCCGCGGCGGCCTCGGCGCGCTCGCCCCGTAGCTCTCCCGGCGCTCCAGGAGGTCCAGCAAGAGCGCGTGGTCGACGAGCTGGCCGCCGCACCGGCCGCAGTCGCGCAGGAGGCCGGCCGCGGCGCGGAACGCCGAGAAAGGCACCCCGCACTCTGCGCAGAGGAGCGCGTCGGGCTCGGGGATGGGCTCCAGGCCGAGCTCGTGCCCGCACCCGTCGCAGCGCTCCATGTCGGGGAGGTTCAGCTGGTAGCAGCCGCCGCAGCGCACGGTGGCGAGCGGCCCCTGGCACCCGGAGGAACAGCGCCCCTCCGCGTTGATCAGGAGGCCGCACCGCGGGCACGTGCTGCGATCGGCGTGCACCCGGCGAGTCTAGACGCCCAGCGCGCTCACGAGAAGCGCCGCGACAGCCGTCCTCGCTCCGGGCGCCGGCGCCACCTTCAAAGCGCCGGGCGTCTCGGGCTCAGCGCTGCCTGGCGGGGCGCATGAAGGGATGGGAATGGGAGCTCCGGGGGCGGCTGTGCGGCGGCGCGCTGGACCGGCGCACCTGTTTCCCGAGCTCCTCGAGGAGGACTCCCACGGCGGCGTCGTCGTCCTGAAGCACGACGACATGGTCGTTGTTCTCCTCACGCAGGAGCCGGTTCACCTGGAGGGCGCCGACCGCCGTCCGCACGACGATGGCGACGCACGCGAACTCGCTGACGAGCATGCTGCGCGTCCGCATCGTCGCCGCCTCGAACGCCGGATCGTTGTTCATCGGAGCCCGGCGGAGGTCGAGCAGGTGGCCGAGGCACCAGCGATCCAGCGACTCGTAGACCTTGAGCGCCTCGGAGTGGACCCGGATGAAATCGTCGGGAGACGGATAGGGGACCTCGGAGCGGGTGCTGCGGACGATCGACATCTCCTGATCGAGGGTGACCGTCAGGTGGTCGTTCTGCAGCAGGACATCCATCCCACCACAGGATAGCGAGCCGGCGGCGCGCCGGCACTGAAAAGCAATGGCGAGCTCAGCGCTGCGCCGGCAAACACCGCGTGATCGGCCGGAACGGACCGCCGCGCAGCGGCGTGGGTTCGGGTGTGCGTGGAGCGATGAGCGGCCCAGAACCAGCGATGTCTGCATTCCCTCGCGATGGGCGCGGGCGGCGGGAACGGGCCTCCTTCAGGCCAGCGAGCTCGGTTCTCGGGACGACGACCGGCGGTCATGTGTCCTGGTCATGTTGGTTGATCGTCCCGCACGCCCGAGACACGCACCTTCAACCGGTGCCTCCCCCATTACCGCTCACTCGAACCGCAGCGCCTCCACCGGATCGAGCCTCGACGCGCGCCTCGCCGGCCCTACGCCGAACGTGATCCCGATGAGGACCGACACCCCGAGCGCCAGCCCGACCGCGTACGTCGGCACGATGGTGGCCCACTCCCCGAACCGCGACAGCAGCACCGCCGCCCCGTACCCCAGGCCCACCCCGGCCACGCCGCCCGCGAGCGACACAACGACCGCCTCGACAAGGAACTGCCGCAGGATGTCCCCGCGCCGCGCCCCCACCGCCATCCGCACGCCGATCTCGCGCGTCCGCTCCCGCACCGAGACCAGCATGATGTTCATGATGCCGATGCCCCCCACGATGAGCGACACCGCCGCCACGCTGCCGAGCAGCATCGTGAAGGTGCCCGTGATCTGCCCCATCGTCGCCAGCATCTCGGCCTGCGACCGCACCTCGAAATCGCTCGGCTGATCCGCGCGCAGCCGGTGGCGCAGGCGCAGCAGCTGATCGAGCTGCGCGATCACCATGTCGGACCGATCCTCGCTCGCCAGCTGGAGCGAGATCGTCGACAGGTGATCCTGCCCGAACAGCACCGACCGGTGCGTCGACATCGGCACGAACACCCCGTCGTCCGGCGAGCCCATGCCCGACCCCTTCTCCGTCAGCACCCCGACCACCCGGAACGCATTCCCGTTGATCTGGAGCCGCGTCCCGAGCGGAGACCCCCCCGGATAGAGCTGACGCGCCACGTTCGCCCCGAGCACGACAACGCGCGCCCGCTGCTGCTGGTCGAGATCGGAGAACGAGACGCCGCTCGCCACCGACAGCGAGCGGACCTCGAGGTACGCCGGCGTGATCCCCGTCACGGACGCGTTCAGGTTGCTCGCCATGTACCGCAGCTGCGCGCTGCCGCTCCGCTCCGGCGCGACCGCCGCCACGCCGTCGAGCCCCTTGAGCGCCTCGGCGTCGTCCTCGGTCAGCGTCTTCACCGTGCCCGACCGGACCCCGCTCGCCGACGCGGACCCCGGGCGCACCATCAGCAGGTTCGCGCCGAGCGACCGGATCCGCCCCTCGACGCTGCTGCGGGCGCCCTCCCCGATCCCGAGCACCGCCACGACCGCCGCCGTCCCGATGATCATGCCGAGCATCGTCAGCAGCGTCCGCAGGCGGTTCGAGGCGAGCGAGCGCCACGCGCTCTTCGCCGTCTCCTTGATCAGCATGCCGCCTCCATCTCGCCCGCGTGGAACGCCGACACCACGTCGCCCGAGGGCCCGTCGGCCACGATGTGCCCGTCCCTCATGTGGATGGCGCGCGAGAGCGACCGCGCCACGCCGAGGTCGTGGGTCACCATGATCAGCGTCGTCCCGTCCGCGTTCAGCGACAGGAGCAGCTCCAGCACGTCGCGCCCCGTCTTGCTGTCGAGCGCGCCCGTCGGCTCGTCGCACAGCAGGATCGACGGCCGCGTCACGATCGCCCGCGCGATCGCCACGCGCTGCCGCTGCCCGCCGGAGAGCTCCGACGGCAGGTGCCGCGCGCGCGCCGCGAGCCCCACGCGATCGAGCGCGCCCTCCGCGAGCGCGCGGCTGTTCTTCACCGCGCCGTAGAGCAGCGGCAGCTCGACGTTCTCCGCCGCCGTCATCCGCGGCAGCAGGTTGAAGCTCTGGAACACGAACCCGATGTGGCGGTTCCTGAGCGCCGCGAGCTCGTCGTCGTCGAGCTCCGCCACGTTGCGCCCCCCGAGCCGGTACGTGCCCTCCGTCGGCCGATCCAGGCACCCGAGGATGTTCAGCAGGCTCGACTTCCCGCAGCCGGAGGGCCCGATGATCGCGACCGACTCGCCCCGGCGCACCTCGAAGCCGATCCGGTCGACCGCCCGCACCGCGAGATCCTCGCGATCGGCGTGGTACACCTTCGAGAGCCCGCTCACGAGGACCGGGACGTCCATCTCAGCGCCCCCCTCGGCCGGCGCCCATCCCCATGCCCATCCCGCGCATCGGGTTCTGGCCGCCGCCCTGCCGCTGCCCCTGCCCCTGCGGCCCCGCCGCGCTCGCGGCGGGCGCGCTCGCGAGCACGTCGTCGCCCTCGCTCAGCCCCGCGGTGACGACCATCTGCGAGCCGTCCGTCGCGCCGGTCTGGATCGGCCGCTCCTCGCCGTTCGCGAGCCGCACGAACCGCCGCTTTCCCTGCGACTGCACGGCCAGGAGCGGCACGAGCAGCACGTCCTTCTGCTCCGCGGTCACGATCTCCACGTCCGCGCTCATCCCCGACCGGAGCAGCGACGCGTCCTTGTCGTTGACGACGATCTCGACGTCGAACGTCACGACGCTCGACACCTCCTTGCCGAGCGGGCTCACGCGGTCGACAACGCCCTGGAACACCCGGTCCCCGTAGGCGTCGACGCGGATGTCGACCCGCTGGCCCGGCGCGACGCGCCCGATCTGCGCCTCGTCGATCGCGCCGACGATGCGCAGGTTCGACAGATCGGCGAGCGTCATCACGGCGCTGCCGCCGCTCACGTTGGTGAGCGCCGACGACACGAGCGTCCCCTTCTCCACGGCCACGTCGAGCACCGTCCCGGCGATCGGCGCGTAGATCTGCGTCTCCTTCAGCCGCGTCTCGGCGTCCTGCACCGCCAGCTCGGCCGTCTTGAGCTGCGCCTGCGTCGAGCTCAGCTGCGCCCGCCGCAGCGTGATGTTGGCGCCCGCGACCTTCGTCGAGTGCGCCGCCGTGCGGGCCGCGTCGGTCGACCCGAGGCCCATCTCCGCGCCCTTCTCGGCGACCTCCTGGCTCGCCTGGCTGTTCTTGCGCTCGAGCTCGGCGACCGCGACCGACGCGTTCGCCGCGGCGAGATCGGCCTTCACGCGGTCGCGCGCCACGCGCGCCGCGGCGAGGTCGCGCTCCGCGTCCGTCGGGTCCAGGCGCACGAGGAGCTGCCCCGCCTCGACCGTATCGCCCTCCTTCACGAGCACCTCGATGACCTGACCCGGGGCGCGCGACTTCACCTCGACCTGCACGTCGGGCTCGATCTTCCCGGACGCGGCCGCGGTCTCGGTCAGGCTCCCGCGGCGGATCTCGACGGTTGGGCCCGCGGGGGTCTTCTCGGGCTGCTTGTACCAGGCGTACCCGCCGATCGCGAAGCTCGCCACGAGCACCGCGGCCACGCCGGACATCAGGTAGCGCTTCTTGTTCCTGTTCATGACGACCTCCTGGGCAGCACCGACGCGAAGCGGACGAGCAGCGCGCCCGTCTCGTGATCGAGCTGGAGGCGCGACGTCAGCTCCGTCACCGCCGCCCGCAGCCTGCGGAGCTCCGCCTCTCTCCGCGTCTGCTCCGCCTGCACCACGTCCGCCGACGTCGCGGTCCCGAGCGAGAGCCGCTGGCGCTCGGCCTCGGCCAGCTCGCCCGCCATGCGCGCCGTCTCGGTGGCCAGCGCGACCTGCTCGGCCGCGGCCTCGAGGCTCGCGCGCAGCGAGCTCACGTCGGCCGCGATCGCCTCGGCGCGCGCCTGGTACCGCGCCTCCGCGGCCGCGAGCTGCGTGCGCGCGCGGGCCGCGTCCGCGGAAGCCCGCCCGCCGCCGAGCGGCAGCTCGACCTCGATCCCGCCCAGCACCCCGAACGCGGGCCGGCCGCCCGGCAGCGAGAGCCCCGGCAGGCCGTCGCGCACCCACTGCCCGTCCATCGAGGCCATCGCGAACAGGTCGAGGCGGATCTGGTCCGCGTCCTCCGCCGCGCTCACCCGCGCGCGCTGCGCGTCGAGGTCGGCGCGCAGGGCCGCGAGCTCCAGGGATCGCTCGCTCGCCGCGCGCACGAGCGCGTCGGCCGACGGCAGGGCCCCGAGCGACGGCGGCGCGCCGGTCGGGGCGAGCGACGCCGCGCTCGCCGGGGCCATGCCGAGCGCGCGCCCGAGCGCGATGGCCCGCGCCGCCCGCGTCGCCCGCGCCTGCGACAGCGCGTCCGCGATCGACGCGGCCGAGGTCGAGAAACGCAGGACGTCCACCTTCGTGCCGGTGCCGAGGGTCTCGGCGCGCGCCTTCGCGTCGGCGCGCAGCCGCTCCGCGGCCGCGAGCGCCTGCTCCTGCACGAGGATCGCCTGCTCCGCGTACCAGAGCTCCCAGTACGCCCCGAGCACGTCGAGCGCGGTCTGGCTCGCCGCGAGCTCGCGCTCCTGCTCCGCGGCGACGGCCGACGCCTGCGCCTGCGCGTACGGCGCGAGGACCGCGTCGGTCCCGGCCCCCCGCAGGAGCGGCTGCCGCGCGGAGACGTAGGCCTGCGCGCCGTAGTTCGGGCCCGGGGTCCCCGAGCGCGCCGACGCGCCCACCTCGAGGCTCGTCCCGACGTCGGTCGTGTACCGGAGCGCCACGTCCGACGTGACGGACGTGGTGCTCGAGCGCTTGAGCATGGGAATGGTGAGTGGTTTGTCGTTTGCATCGGTGTCGGGGACTCCGTCGCCGTCAGCGTCGACGGGGTCGGCTCCGTTGTGGAACGGCTCCTTGTAATCTCCGGTCACCGAGGCCGAGAGCGTGGGCTTGCGGGCGCCTTCCTCGGCGGCGACGGCCTGCCGCGCCGCGGTGGCCTCGAGCAGCGCCGCGCGGAGGGACGGGTTCTGGGAGGCGGCGCGGCGGACCGCCTCCTCGACGGTGAGCGTCTCGGCGCGCGCCGCGACGCTCAGCGAGCACGTGGCGGCGAGGGCGAGAGACGCCAGCCACGGCAAGGGAACGGAGCGAGAGAACGTCATGCGCCGCAAGCTAACGGGCAGTGTCTCAAGAGGTGTCCTGGTCGTGTAAAGATTCGTCAAGACGCCTCTTGACCAGGCCTTACACGGCGGTGCGACAGCCGCGCTACAGTCGCGACATGGCGGATCCGCCCCAGATCCTGGTCATCGACGACGACGCCGAGCTCTGCGAGCTCCTGGCCGAGCTGCTCGGTCAGGAGGGTTACGCCGTGGAGAGCGCGCGCGACGCGATCTCCGGCCTCGCGCGCGCGCAGGAGGAGAGGGAGAGGCCGTTCACGCTCGTGGTGCTCGACGTGATGCTGCCTGGGCTCAACGGGTTCGAGGTCCTCACGCGGCTGCGGCGGAGCTCGCGCGTCCCCGTCCTGATGCTCACCGCGCGGGGCGAGGACGTCGACCGCATCGTCGGCCTCGAAATGGGCGCCGACGACTACCTGCCCAAGCCGTTCAACCCGCGCGAGCTGGTCGCCCGCGTGCGGGCGCTCCACCGGCGCGCCTCTCACGCCGGCGCGGCGGCTGGGCCGGGCGCGGCGGCCGGTGCTTCCGCCGCGGAGGCGCAGGGCGCGCTGGCGGTCGACGATCTCGAGGTGCTCCCCGCCGCGCGGCGCGTCCGTGTCCGCGGCGAGGAGGTCCGGCTCACCACGGCCGAGTTCGACCTGCTCGAGGTCCTGGCGCGGCAGGCGGGGACGGTGGTCTCGCGCGAGGATCTCGCGCGGCGCGTCCTCGGACGCCGGCTCGCGGCGTACGACCGCGGCATCGACATGCACGTCTCGAACCTCCGCCGCAAGCTCGGGCCTGGGCCGGGCGGCGGCGAGCGCATCAAGACGGTCCGCAACGCGGGCTACATCCTCGCGCGGGAGCGAGCGTGAAGCGCTTCCTCCCCGGAGGGCGGCCGTGAAGAGCCTCTTTTTGCGCCTCCTCGTCTCGCTGTGGCTCGCCATGGCGCTGCTCGCCGGCCTGCTCGCGGTGATCCACGGCTGGGCGTTCTCCGCCGAGCCGAGCGGGCTGCGCCGCCGCCTGAACACGCGCAGCGTCGAGCTCCGGGCGGAGGGCGCGCTCGCCTGCGCGCGGGACGGGCTCCCCGGCTGCGAGCAGCGCCTCGCGCCGCTCGATCCGCGGGATCAGCGCGTCGCGGTCTACCGGGCCGGCGCGCTCGTGATGGGCGAGCCCATCGAGGGCGCGCCGCTCGTCGAGGACAGGGCGAGGCGCTCGGCCGACGGCATCGCCATCGAGGTCGGCGAGGCGCGGGAGCTCGTCGCGGTCGTCCTGCGCCGCGACCCTGCCCTCGCCGCGGTCGCGGCCGGTCCGGTCCGGTCGCCGTGGATGTTCTTCATCGTGCCGGAGACGTTGCCGCAGCGGCTCCTCGCGATCGTCGCCGTCACCGGGCTCGTCGCGGTGCTCCTCGCGCGGTACCTGTCCCGTCCGATCCGCATCCTGCGCGGCGCCACGCAGCGGATGGCCGCGGGCGATCTCTCGGTGCGCGTCGCGCAGAAGCTCGCGGGCGCGGACGGCGAGACGCTGGCGCTCGGGCGCGACATGGACCGGATGGCCGAGCGCATCGACGAGCTCCTGGAGACGCAGCGCCGGCTCCTTCGCGACGTCTCGCACGAGCTCCGGTCGCCGCTCGCGCGGCTCAACATCGCGCTCGAGCTCGTCCGCCGGCGCTCGCCGCCGGACGTGGAGCCTGCGTTCGACCGGATCGAGCGGGAGACGGAGCGGCTCAACGGGATGATCGGCGAGCTGCTCACGCTGAGCCGCCTGGAGTCGGGCCGGGGCATGGAGCGCACCGAGCGGGTCGATCTGACGGCGCTCCTGGAGCAGCTGGTCGAGGACGCCTCGTTCGAGGCCGAGCAGCGGGGTTGCTCGGTCGAGCTCGGGGCGCGCGACGCGTGCTCGCTGGACGGGAACGAGGAGCTCCTCCGGCGCGCCATCGAGAACGTCGTCCGCAACGCGGTGCGCTTCACCGAGCCGGGCACCGCGGTCCGCGTCGATCTCGAGTGCTCCGGCGGGACGGCCGAGGTGCGCGTCCGCGATCGCGGCCCGGGCGTCCCGGAGGGCGCTCTCGGGGACCTCTGGAAGCCGTTCTACCGGGTCGACGACCACAGGGCGCGCGGCGCGGGCGGCACGGGGATCGGGCTGGCCATCACGCAGCGCGCGGTGCGGATCCACGGCGGCGAGGTCGAGGCGAGGAACGCGGACGGCGGCGGCCTCGAGGTCGCGCTGCGGCTGCCGATCGGCGCGGGGGGCTGAGCGGGGGGCCGGCGGGCTGGATCGACGGGCCGGAGGCCGCTTGCTCGTCCCTGGTGACGGCGGCGGGCTATATAGGCTCGACGGTCCGCTCGCCGAGGCTCGGACGCGCGGCAGGCGGCGACAGCCATGCTCCAACAGGTCTCGTTCACCAACTTCAAGTCCCTGCGCCGGGTCGACGCTCGCCTCGGGCGCTTCATGGTCATCGTCGGGCCGAACGGCTCAGGGAAGACGAGCATCCTCGACGGCCTGCACTACCTCGCGCAGGCAACGCGAGCGCCGCTTGCGGCCATCATGCGTGGGACGTTTGCCCCTCCCAACCTGAAGAGCCGCGGTTCCACGGACGCGATGAAGCTCGCGGTCACCGGCCGCTTTCAGGATGTCAGCGCCAAGGTCGGGATCGTCGTCGAGTGCGAGGACAGCTCGACTTCAAGGGTGCTCCCGACGTCCCGGCACCGCTCGCGAGCGAGGGCACCCTGCTCGTCATCGGCCTGCTGACCGCGCTCTGGATGGACCCGAAACCCAGGCTGCTGCTCCTCGACGATATCGACAAGGCGCTGCACCCCCGCGCGCAGGAAGAGCTGGTCGCGCAGATCCGGAGGATCCTGGACCTGTCGCCCGAGCTCCAGGTGATCGCAACAAGCCACTCGCCGTACCTGCTGGATCACTTCGATGCCGAGGACGTGCTCCTCACGACGCTCTTGCCCGATGGTTCCACCGCGTGCGCCCCGCTCGCCGATCACCCCGATTTCGACCGCTGGAAGAACACGACACGCCCCGGCGAGTTCTGGAGCTTCGTCGGCGAGGACTGGGTCGCGCAGCGGGCCGCCGTGCCTCGGGCGCACGAATGAAGGAGCTCGGGTTCGACCCTACCGCCAGATCGCACGAGCTCGACGCATCGAGCAAGACGGCGAAGAAGAGCCCGAAGCGTGTTCTCGATCGCCTCACCGGAGGCGAGCACGAGCGTGAGGCGCGGTGCTGGACCGAGCCGGACCTCGGTCATCTGCGGCAGCGAGGCAGAGACAACGGCCTCGCCGCCTTCCTGAGCGAGGTTGAGGCCCGCCTGGTGCCCGTCTTCGCGGACGCTGCCTTGAAGGACGACGCCGGCGCCGAGCTGGGTGCTCCGCGGCCGTCCGCGCAAGAGGGAGACGACACGAGCGCCAGGATCCCTGGCCGCTCCTGATCCCGGTCGCACCCATCCAAGGCGATCTCCGATCGACCCGGCCCCCTCCCAAAGGCCACCCGTCTCGATCTCGGATCGACCCGCCCCCCTCCAGAGGCCGCCCCGCCACGTCGCGACCTCTCCGCGCCGCCTTCCGAGGCCGCCCGTCTCGGTCTCGGATCGACCCACCCCCCTCCCGAGGCCGCCCCGCCACGTCGCGACCTCTCCGCGCCGCCATCGGGAGTCGCCGTTTCGATCTCGGATCGACCCACCCCCCCCTCCCGAGGCCGCCCCGCCACGTCGCGACCTCGCCGTGCCAGCGTCCGGACCGCCTCTCTCGATTTCAGATCGACCTGCCCCCCCTCCCGAGGCCGTTCCAGCACGTCGCGACCTCGCCGCGCCCACGCCGAGATCCCCGATGCCCGCGCCGCCGCTCGTGGACGCTCCAAGGTGCCTGCAATAGTTCAACACATGCGCCAACACCGCACGAAACCCGCGCGGCGCCGCGCTTGACGCACGTCACAACAGGACTTCCCTTAGCTGCTCATCCGAGGTGCTTCTTCAGGCATCGCTTGCATCACCCCATCAGGAGGTGTTCCTCAATGCTGAAGCATCTGAATCTCGACGAGATGGTCGCGCTCCTCTCCCCGTGGGTCGAGGACGCGAAGCATCGCAAGGTCTTCCTGTCGATCCCCGAGATCGCGCCGCTCCACCCGCGGGTCGTGGAGGCCCACGAGGGCGTTGTCGCGGTCCAGCCGAGCAGCGGCGGCGCGTCGTCGAAGATGCGCGCGCTCACCGACGAGATCAGCGAGGTCGACCGGTGCCACGACCGCCTCGCCAAGGCCGTATCCTACGGGATCGACGCGCGCCGCGAGCTCTGCCTCGCCGAGGATGCGGCCGACGCCGCCGGCGCCGCGCAGTGCGATGTCGTCCAGAAGAAGCTCTTCCCGGGCGGCCTTTCCATCCTCAACGCCTCGCCGCTCGCCGAGGCGGGCAACACCACGCGCATCGCCCGCCTCCTCGAGGACGAGCCCGCGATCGCCGACTTCCTCAAGTCCGTCCCCGCCCGCGGCAAGGCGTCGCTGCTCGACGTCACGAAGCGCTGGCTCGCCAAGGGCCGGGAGCTCCAGGCGCTCGAGCGCGCCCGCACGGAGCTCGAGGCGACCGAGACCACCACGCCCGCCAGCAAGACCACGATCCAGGCCGCGCGCAGCCAGTGGTTCAAGATCGTGTCGCTCGTGCTCTCCAACCTCGAGATGTCCCGCGCGCCGGCGCGCGACGTCGAGATCATCCGCGGGCCCGTGCTTCGGGCCTCGGACCGCGCAGGCAAGCGCTACGCGAGCGGGAAGCCCGGGCAGGCGCCGCCGGACGGCGCGGAGGTGCCCGCCACCGAGCCGAGCGGAGCCGCGCCGGGAGAGCCGGACGGAGGCGAGGGCGGCGGCGCGAGCGAGCTGCCCTGATCGGCAAGAGAGCAAGGCGGGAGACACGGAGACGCCGAGCTGGCCTGTCGCGCCCCGCGGCGAGCGGGCGAGTCCAGGCTGGTCTCTCTCGGCCGGACGCGGTAGGAGGGCGCCATGCTCAAGCACAACAGCTACTTCAACGGCAACGTCCAGAGCGTCGGCTTCGAGCGCCACGGGCGCCGGCAGACGGTGGGCGTCATCGACACCGGCGAGTTCCACTTCTCGACCGACGCGCCGGAGCGGATGACGGTCGTCGCCGGCGAGCTCGCGATCCGCGTCGACGGCTCCACGGAGTGGCGCGCCTATCCGGCAGGGACGTCGTTCGAGGTGGCAGGCAAGAGCGGCTTCGACGTCAGGGCCACCCAGCCCACCGGCTACCTCTGCGAGTTCCTCTGAGCGCGGCCTAGGCCCCTACGCCTCCAGCCACGTCCGCTCCAGCTCGAGCGTGGCCACGTTGTCCGGCACATTGCCGAGGAACTTCCCGCGCCACACCGGATCGCCGATCTTCCGCGCCCGCTCGATCAGGCGCTCCCGCGCCGAGGAGATCGCCATCATCGCCTCCCGCCGGTGGCCGCAGGCCGAGAGCGCCTCGGCGTGCGAGAGGCGCACCAGCGACTCGCCCACCTCGGCCCCCATCGACTCCAGCAGGCACAGCGCCTCGGTCGTCGCCGCGAGCGCGTCCACCGCCTGCCCCGCGTCGAGCAGCGCCCGCCCGAGCACCGCGTACGCGAAGGCCCGCAAGGGCGGCGCGCCGTACAGGATCGCGACCGCAGCGCGCGCCTCGCGCTCGGCCCCCCCGAGATCGCCCGCCTGGAGCACGATCCTCGCGAGGCACGCCCGCCCGGCGCCCTCCCCGCGCGCGTCGCCGAGGCGCTGGGACGTCGCGATCGCCTCCTCCGCCATCCGCCGCGCCTCCTCGACGAGGCCCCGCTGCGCGAGCACCGGACCGAGGTTGAGGAGCGCGCCGAGCCGGACGTCCGACAGCCCCATCCGCTCCGCGTCCGCGAGCGACGCGCGCAGCGCCGCGTCGGCGCCCTCGAAATCGCCGAGCTCCGCGTAGCAGGAGCCCAGGTTGTTCCTCGCCCAGCAGGCGTTGCGGCGATCGCCCGCGTGCTCGAACGCCGCGAGCGCCGCCTCGAAGCCCGCGAGACACGCGCCGGGATCGCCGACCGCCATCGCCCTGTACGCGCGCGCCTCGTGGAGCCGCGCCAGCACCTCGACCTCCTGCTCGGTCTCCTCGGCGTCCTGCTCGATCCCGTCGAGCAGCTCGTCCGCGAGCTGGTACCGCCCTCCGAACACGAGCCGCCCGGCGCCCGCGCACAGGCAGACGCTGCGCGCCGGGCGCGCCGACCGCCGCGCCTCGGTGCCCTGCGCCAGGCGCAGCAGGCCCTCGACCTGGTCGTGGTTGCCGCGCTTCGAGGCCGCGAGGATGACCTGCGTGAGCGCCGAGAACCACGGCGCCGACCCGGGCGCGAGCCGCTCCAGGGCCTCGGTCCCCCGCCGCTCCGCCAGCGCGAACTCGCCCCGCCAGAGGTGCGCCTCCGCCTGGCAGAGCCGCAGCGCCCCGGCCGTCGCCTTCGAGGCGCCGCGCGCGATGCCGCGCTCGACGCGCTCGATCGCCGCGCCCAGGTCGCTCCCGAGCAGCGCCTGCTCGGCCGCGCGCAGGGTCGCCGCCGCGGCCCGCGCCGGCTCGCCGCCGCGCTCGAAATGCTCGGCCAGGGCCATCGGATCCGCGACGCCCGTCCGCTCGAGCCACTCGCCGGCGAGCCGGTGGCCGAGGCGGCGATCGTGATCGGTCAGCATCCCGTACGCCGCCTCGCGCACGAGCGCGTGCCTGAACCGGTACTCGGCCGCCTCCGGCGCGCCTTCCACAGAACGCCGGACGATGAGCTCCCGCACCTCGAGCTCGGCGAGCAGCGGCTCGACCTCCGCCCGGCCGACCAGCGCGGCGACCCCGCTCCGCGAGAAGGTCTCGCCGAAGATCGCCCCGGCCCGCAGCGCCCGCCGCGCGCCCACGTCGAGCGCGTCGAGCTCCGCCTGCACCATCGCCAGCACCGTCTCCGGCAGGTCCACGCCCTTGCCCGCCGCCGCCGCGCGGATCTGCTCCTCGAGGTAGAAGGCGTTGCCGTCCGCGCGCTCGACCAGCGTCGCCACGAGCGCCGGGCTCTCGCGCTCGCCGAGCACCTGGCGCACGAGCCGCTCGCTCGACCGGCGCGAGATCCCCGCGAGGCGGAGCTTGTGCCCGCGCCGCTCGTCCCACAGCTTCGGGAAGAGCTCGTGCACCTCGGGCCGGCCGAGCGCGATGACCATGAACGGCCGGTCCTTCAGGTTCCGGAGCGCGGCGTCGACCATCGTGATCGTGGGCAGGTCGCCCCAGTGCAGGTCCTCGAGCACGAGGAGGACCGGCTGCACCGCGCACTCGGCGCGCAGGAAGTCCTCCCAGGCGAGGCGCAGCTGATCGCCCATGAGCATCGGGTTGCGCCGCGCCGCCCGGAGCTGCACGTCGTCGTCCGGGAACGGCGCGCCGACGAGCTCCCCGAGGAACGTCGCGACCCGCGCGGCGTCGAGCGCCGCGTGCCGCTCGACGCGCGCCCGCACCTTGCGCCGCCGCTCCTCGACGGGATCGGCGTCCGTGAGGCCGATCGCCCGACGGAGCGCGTGCGCGAGCAGGCCGAAGGCCGACCCGGCGCTCATCGGATCCACCTGGCCGAGCCACACCTCGACCGGCTCGCCGTCCTCCCGGATCGCGCGGACGAGCTCGTGGCGGAGCCGCGACTTGCCGATGCCCGCCGGCCCCGTGACGAGCACGACGCTCGGGGTCGACTCCTCGATGCAACGGGCGAGCTCGTCCCGGATCAGCGCGAGCTCCCGCTCGCGCCCGACGCACGACGTCGGCTTGCCGAGCACGTGGGGCGCCGCCTCGGGCTCCTCGCGCGCGCCGTGGAGCCAGGGGCCGCCCCCGTCGGACGTGATCTCGAACCGCGCGCCGAGCAGGCCCGCCGTCACCTCGTCGATGCGGATCGCCGGCGCGCGGGACGTCGCTCGACCCTCGGGGAGCAGCTGGACCACGCGGTCGATGAGGTCGCCGATCGGCATGCGCGAGGCGATCTCCGCCCTGCCCGTGACGACCGCGACCGGCGCGCCGCCGAGGAGCGCCTGGACGGCGAGCGCGCAGCGGGCGGCCCGGGCCGCGAGGTCGGTCGTCGCGCCGGCGCCGGACAGCACGACGAGCGGCAGCCGCGCGTCGACGAGCTCGAGCCGGCCCTTGTAGCGCGCCGCCGTGGTCGAGAGCGCCTGCGCGCGCGCCTGCTCGTCGACCTCGGGGAGGGACGGTTCGGCGGCGGAGAGGCCGTCGCGCGCGAGGACGAGGCACATCACCTTGCGCTCGCCGGTCGTGAGCTCCGGCGGGCGGACGGAGATCGCGGGCGGGCGGACGGAGATCGCCGCGGGATCCATGAGCCCGGCGAGCTCGATCGCGACCGCGTTGCCGTCGCTCGGCCGCCCCTCGGGCGACTTCGACAGCATCCGCTGGACCAGCGCGTCGAGCGCCTCGGGCACGTCGTCGCGGAGCCACCGGAGCGACGGCGGCTCCTCGATCAGCACCTTGACGAGCACGGCGAGCCCGCGCGCGCCGCGGAACGGGGCGCGCCCCGAGATGCACTTGTAGAGCAGGCAGCCGAGCGCGAAGACGTCGGCGCGCGCGTCGACGTGCGCCTCGCCGCGGGCCTGCTCCGGCGCCATGTAGCCGGGGGTGCCGAGGATGGCGCCGGGCATGGTGAGCTGCTGGTCGATGCCGGACAGCCGGACGACACCGAAATCGATGAGCGTGATGCGGTCGATGGCGCCGCCGACGAGGAGCAGGTTGCTCGGCTTGAGATCGCGGTGGACGACGCCGAGCCGGTGCACGGAGCCGAGGGTGGTCGCGACGCGCCGGGCGAGCTTGAGGCTCTCCTCCAGGGTGAACGCCTGCCGGGCGAGGCGCTGCGAGAGGGTCTCGCCGGTGAGCCACTCCATGGCGAGGTAGGGGTGGCCGTGCTCCGTGCGGCCGTGCGAGATGTACCGGACCACCCCGGGCACCCGCAGCGTGGCGAGCGCCTGCGCCTCGCGCGCGAGGCGGTTCGAGTCCTGGGAGGCGGCGTTCTGGAGGACCTTGAGGGCGATGGTCTCGCCGGTCTTGAGGTCGCGCGAGCGGAAGACGTGGCCCATGCCGCCGGCGCCCGCGAGCTCCATGATCTCGAACCGGCCGTCGATGACGTCTCCCGCTCGCATTGCCTGCCGTCGCTCCGGATCGTCCGCCCTGTGTGGGAGCTACGCGAAGTTCACCTGAATGGCCAGCGGTTCGGGGTTACGGGCGTGTCACCGGGAGCGGGCGTCGCGAGGCGCCGCCGCCGTCATGCAATCACCACCGATTGCCGCGCTCAGGTGCGCATCGTCACCAGAGAGCGCGGCCAGGGGCAACTCTGCAGCGTCGAAGCGCCGGCGGCCCCCGGCGCGGCCCAGCCGTCGACACCGGCGCGGCCGCAGTGGCCCAGGCGCTGGCCGCTCCCGCCGCCGCGACGCGCCTCGGCGGGCGGCCAGCGCTCCGGCTCCCCGGACCGCCTTCGCCCCGTTGTCCCGCGGGCCGCGCCCCATTTTTCCCCGCCCCGTGCCCGGCGGCTCTTTCGTCCAGGCGACCTCGGGCGCGGCGGGCGGCCGACGTGAAGCGGCGCGCCCCGGAAGGCGCGCCCCGGAACCGGAAAACGAGGCGCGGGGGCCCTTCGTCGTGGGACGCCGCGCGCGGTGCTTCCTCTGTCGCGTCTGCGTGATAAATGAGCTTGTCTGGGGAGAGGGGGGAGGCGACCGGAACGCGCTGGACCCCCTTTGTCAAGCGAAGGAGGCCGCTCTTGTCAATCGTGCCCGGAACCGTTCTGCTCCAGCGCTACCGCGTGGTACATCATCTCCGCCGCGAAGGCCTCGGTGAGGTGTTCAGCGCCGAGGACGCGAGCACCGGCAGGCGCGTCGCGGTCAAGGTGCTCGGGGAGCCCCCGGTGCGCCAGGAGCCGGGAGGCGTGTTCAACACGCCAGAGCGCATGCCCCAGCACGAGGCCGAGGCGCGCTTCCGGCGAGAGGCGGTGGCGTGCGAGCGGCTGCGGGGCCCGCACACACTGCCCTCGCTCGACGGCGGCAAGGACCCGGCGCACGGTCCTCTCCTCGTGTTCGAGCTGCGCGAGGGGGAGCTCCTCAGCGAGCGCATCTCCCGGCAGGGGCCGCTCCCGTTCAGCGACGTTCACCCGCTGGGCGAGCAGCTCTGGTCGGCGGTCGCCGAGCTGCACGAGATTGGCATCATCCACCGCGACATCAGCTCCACGAACGTGCTCCTCGACCAGGGTCCTGACGGCGAGCGGCTGACGCTCCTGGATCTCGGCTCGTGCAAGCTCCCTCCCGGGCTCTCCGACGCGGCGCCGACGTTACCGAGCCGGTGTCTCGGCGATTTCAGGTTCGCTCCGCCCGAGCAGCTCACGAAGGGGAAGACGGTGGATCACCGGGCCGATCTCTATGCGGCCATGACGGTGATCTTTCACGCGCTCACCGGCGAGCTCCCCTACGCCGCACGCAATCTGATGATGCTCGCCGATCTCAAGACGAGGACGCCGCCGCGCCGCCTGGGCAGCCTGATGCCTCCGCCGGTCGACCGGGAGATCGAGGTGTTCGTGAACAGGGGCCTGGCGCACAGCCCGGACCGCCGCTTCGCGAGCATCGCCGAGGTGATCCAGGGCTGGCAGGCGCTGAGCCCCGCCACCTGAACGTCTCGACGGCCCTCGCGCGGCCCCACCCCCGCTGAAGGCTGGACACCCGGCCTGCCGATTCCACCGCAGCGTCCCCGCGCCGACAGGAAGGCACCCGGACAGCGCCGCGCGCCTCCTGCCTTCCTGCCTCCCCAGCCGATTTCTCCTCGAGGCCAGGCGCCCCTGCCCGGCCGAGGCCGCCGGTTCGCCGGCGAGCGCAGCTGGACGGCGGAATCCCCTGCCGCCGGCCGCGCCCGCAGGCCCCGTCGCTCCGCGGCGTACGCGCCCGACAGCGCGCGCCGGCCTGGGCGGCGCTTCGCCAGCGCTGCCCCGGCGTTCCGGAGCAGGGCTCCCCCGTCGCCGCTCCGTTCGACCAGCAGCCGTCACCGACCATTGCGACAACGTCCTTCTTTTTCTCACCATCATCGCTTCCGAACAGCGTTTACCGCACAGGCCGGTTCCTCTGCGATGCGAGGACGGTCGCCGTCGGGTGCTTTACCCGAACGAGCCGCGTTATCCCGGAGCAAGCGGCGATTTCGCGCGCTTCGTCGTCACGGGAAAAGGGCGGGCCTTACCGCCTGGCGTCTGACGAGGAATACGCACCTTCGATCAAGAAACTGCATCTCACAGCATTGCAGAGGGTGAGCACGCATGTTAATCCCGGGTGCGCTCGTCGCCGCGCCCTCTCGCGCGGCGCCAGGGCAACTGGATCGGCGTGCCGCTCGTTCTACGCACGTTACGCACGTTACGCACGTTACGCACGTTACGCATCTGCCCGCGAGGCGTCTTTCGCCTCTCCGGGGCCGCCGCGGTGTACCTCGGGACCGGCGCATTCGGCGCCGGCACGCCGTCCGGGATCTCTCAACCCTTGCCGCCACCACGCTATGACGACAACTACCTACCGCTATGTCTTCCTGGGGCTCTCCATCACGTCTTCGTGGGGCAACGGCCACGCCACGACGTACAGAGCGCTCCTCCGGGCGCTCGCGTCGCGCGGCCACCGGGTGCTCTTTCTGGAGCGGAACCTCCCCATCTACGATCAGCACCGTGACCTGCCCAACCCGCCTTACGGCACGACCGAGCAGTACTCGAGCATTACCGAGCTCCGCGATAGATTCTCACGCGCCGTGCGCGAAGCCGATCTCGTGATCGTCGGCTCCTTCGTACCGGAAGGGGCGACGGTCGGGGCATGGATCACGGAAGAGGCCCGCGGGAAGGCCGCGTTCTACGATCTGGACACGCCCGTCACGCTGGGCCGGCTGGCGCACGGGGATCACGCGTACCTGACGCCGGCGCTGATACCGCGGTATGATCTCTATCTGTCGGCGACGGGGGGGCCGACGCTGGAGCGGCTGGAGCGCAGCCACGGCGCGGTGCGCCCGCGGGCGCTCTACTGCTCGGCGGACACGGACGTCTACCATCCCCAGCCGGCGCCGATGCGCTGGGATCTCGGCTACCTCGGGACCTACAGCGACGATCGGCAGGCGGCCGTCGAGCGGCTCCTCCTCGAGCCGGCGCGGCGCATGCGCCGCGGGCGCTTCGCGGTGGCGGGCGCGCAGTACCCGACGTCGCTCGCATGGCCGGAGAACGTCTCCCGGACGGAGCACCTCCCGCCGGACGAGCACCGCATCTTCTACAACTCCCAGCGCTTCACGCTGAACCTGACCCGCCGTGCGATGGTGGAGTCCGGGTGGTCGCCGAGCGCGCGCCTGTTCGAGGCGGCCGCGTGCGGGACCCCTGTCCTGAGCGACACCTGGCCGGGTATCGAGACGTTCTTCCAGCCGGGCGAGGAGATCCTGCTCGTGCGCTCGCCGGAGGACGTGCTCCGGAAGCTCAGGGAGATGAAGGAGGACAAGCGCCTGACGGTGGGCCAGCGGGCGAGGCAGCGCGTCTTCGCCGAGCACACCGCGATGCACCGGGCCGAGGCGTTCGAGCGCTACACCCGCGAGGTGCTCGAGGCCGCCAGCCGGACGCGCGCGCGCCGCGAGCGCGACGGGCAGCTCACGGCGCCACAGGTCGAGAGCCAGAGCGGTTGACGCTTTGGCCTGGCCGCCCGCGTGCTCCCCTTGCCGCTGGGGGCGGCGCGCAGTAGGCCAGGCAGGTGCGCTCCACGCCGCTTCACCCCGTCGCCCGGCTGCCTGAAGAGTGGTCGGCCTCGCTGGCTGCCCGCGGAGAGCGGTCGTTCACGGCGAAGCAGGTATTCCAGTGGATCCATCGCCGCGGCGTCCTCGATCCGGCCGCGATGACGAACCTCCCGGCGCGGCTGCGCGAGCACCTCGCCGCGGAGGGGCTGGGCGAGGTGCTGGCGCCCGAGCGGGTTCATCGCTCCGAGGACGGCACGCGCAAGCTGCTCCTGCGCCTCCGCGACGGCGCGACCATCGAGACGGTCCTGCTCCCGTCGGTGTCGGGCCCCGGCTCGCAGGCGCAGCTCGACGCCGACGCGGCGGCGGCGCTCGATGACGACGAGGACGACGATGCGGCCGCAGAGGCGGGCGCCGCGCCGCGCGTCCGCGTCACCCAGTGCATCTCGACGCAGGTCGGCTGCGCCATGGGGTGCACTTTCTGCGCGAGCGGCGTGGCGGGGCTCAAGCGCCACCTCGGGGCCGAGGAGATCGCGGGCCAGGTGCTCCTCGGGCGGGCGATGCTCGAGGAGGGCGAGGAGCTCCGCAACGTCGTGTACATGGGCATGGGCGAGCCGCTCCACAACTACGAGGCGACCGCTCGCTCGCTGCGCCTGCTCACGCACCCGGAAGGGATCAACCTCTCGACGCGGCGGGTCACGGTGTCCACGTCGGGCCTCGTGCCCGAGATCGCGCGGCTCGGCGCGGATTTCGGCGGGCAGATCGCGCTGGCGATCTCGCTGCACGCCGCGGACGACGCGACCCGCTCGGCGCTGATGCCGATCAACCGCAAGTACCCGCTCGACGAGCTGCTCGCGGCGCTGCGCGCCTACCCGCTGCCGCGGCGCCGGCGCATCACCATCGAGTACACGCTGGTGGCCGGGCAGAACGACGACCCGGCCGAGGCGCGCCGGCTGGCGAAGCTCCTGCGCGGGCTCCCGGTGAAGATCAACCTCATCCCGATGAACCCGATCGAGGCCTCCTCGCTGGGTCCGCCGGCCCAGGAGCGCGTTGCCGCGTTCCAGGAGGTGCTCACGCAGGCGGGGTACTCGTGCTTCGTGCGGCGCCGGCGCGGGGACGACGTCTCGGCGGCGTGCGGCCAGCTCGTGCTGCTCGGGGCCAGGCCGAAGGTGCGGCGGGCGGTGAGCTGAGCGCGCGGAGCTCGCCGGAGGCCGCCCGGCCGGGGCGCGCCCGCGAGCGGGGGCGCGCACTGCCACACCGGACCACCTTGACGCCCTGCCGCGCGGGAGCGTAGCTGTCAGCCGTGCTGAAAAAGATCCTCGTCGCCAACCGTGGAGAGATCGCCTGCCGCGTCCTCCGTACCTGCAAACGGCTCGGGATCGCGACCGTCGCCGTCTACTCGGACGCCGACGCGGGCGCGCCGCACGTCGCGATGGCCGACGAGGCCGTGCGCATCGGCCCGCCGCCGGTCCGGCACAGCTACCTCGTCATCCACGCCATCATCGAGGCCGCCCGGGCGACGGGCGCCGACGGCATCCACCCCGGCTACGGGCTGCTCAGCGAGAACGAGGCGTTCGCGGAGGCCGTCCTCGCGGCCGGCATCACGTTCATCGGCCCGCCGCCCGCGGTGCTCCGCGCCTTCGGCGACAAGATCCTCGCGCGCGAGCACGCGCGCGCGGCCGGCGCCTTCCCGCCGCCGGGCACCAACGACCCGATCAACACCACCGACCTCGAGACCGCCCACCGCGCCGCCTCGAACATCGGCTTCCCGCTGCTCGTCAAGGCGGCGGGCGGCGGCGGCGGCATCGGCATGCAGATCGTCACCGAGCCCTTCAAGCTCGCGCGCGCCCTCACCGCGTGCTCCGACCGCGGCCGCGCCGCGTTCGGCGACCCGCGCGTCTACATGGAGCGCTACATCGAGCGCCCGCGCCACATCGAGGTGCAGGTGCTCTGCGACGGCCAGGGCGGCGCCGTCGCGCTCGGCGAGCGCGAGTGCAGCGTGCAGCGCAGGCACCAGAAGATCGTCGAGGAGAGCCCATCGCCCGCCTCGTTCTTCGAGGGCGACGCGGGCGAGTCCCGCCGCACGGGGCTGCACGAGAGCGCCCTCCGGGTCGTGACCGCCGCCGGCTACGTCGGCGCCGGCACGGTCGAGTTCGTCGCGGCGGAGGGCGGCGAGTTCTACTTCCTCGAGGTCAACGCGCGGCTCCAGGTCGAGCACTGCGTCACCGAGATGTGCACAGGGCTCGACCTCGTCGAGCACCAGATCCGCATCGCGTCGGGCGAGCCGCTCGCGCCCGAGGTCCTCGGCCACACCCACCGCGGCCATTCCGTCGAGGCGCGCCTCTGCGCCGAGGATCCGGCGAAGAACTTCGCCCCCCAGCCCGGCCGCATCACCGCGCTCCGCTGGCCGGCCGCGGGCGACGACCTGCGGATCGAGACCGGCGTCGCCGAGGGGCTCGAGGTGACGCCGTTCTACGACCCGCTTCTCGCCAAGATCGTCGCCCACGGCCCGACGCGCGACGAGGCGATCGCTCGCCTCGACCGGGCGCTCGCCGAGACGACGCTCGAGCTCACCGGTCCGGCCGGGCCCGCCGCGACCAACCTCGCGTTCCTCCGCCAGATCCTGGGGGACGGCGATTTCCGTGGCGGGCAGTACGACACCCGCTTCGCCGAGGCGCTCGCCGCCGGCAAGAAGGCGGGATGACGCTCGGCCGAGCGGGCCGAGCTGGCCGGGAGCCGCCGGCCACGTCGGCGCCGGCCGGGCGGGCCGGCGCGCGGCGGTCGCCGCCCGCGCTGCCGCCGCGCTGAATCGCGCGCTCGTGGTGCAAACCACGGCCGGCATGAACTAAATACCAGGCGTGAGCCACGACTTCGTCCTCGAGCCCGCCGAACGCTGGTTTGCCCACGACCCCGATCCGGAGACCCAGAGCGAGCTGCGCCGGCTCATCGACGCGGCCAGGGCGGGCGAGGACGGCGCCCGCGCCGAGCTCGCCGAGCGCTTCGCCGGCCCGCTGGAGTTCGGCACCGCGGGCATCCGCGGCGTCCTCGGGGCCGGCGAGAGCCGGATGAACCGCGCCGTGGTCGTCCGCACGACCGCGGGGCTCGCCCGTCACCTCCTCGAAGCGATCGGCGACAAGGCGCGGAGCGCCGGCGTCGTCATCGGCTACGACGGCCGCCGGATGAGCCGAGAGTTCGCGGAGGACACCGCCTGCGCCCTCGCCGCCGCGGGCATCCCGAGCCACCTCTCGCCCGTCCCCTGCCCCACGCCCATCGCGGCGTTCGCGGTCGGCCACCTCGGCGCGGCCGCGGGCGTGATGGTGACGGCGAGCCACAACCCGCCCGAGTACAACGGCTTCAAGGTGTACTGGGACAACGCCGCGCAGATCATCCCCCCCCACGACACCGGCATCGCGACGGCGATCGACGCCTCGCCGCCGGCGGATCAGGTCCCCCGCATGCCCCTCGACGAGGCGAGGGGGCGCGGGCTGGTGCGCGACTTCCCCGAGGCGCTGGAGCGGAGCTACCTCGACGCGATCCGCGGCCTCGCGGTGCGGAGCGACGGGGATCGCGACCTCTGCATCGTGTACACGCCTCTTCACGGCGTCGGCAACCGCCTGGTCCGCCAGGCGCTCGGCGAGGCCGGCTTCACGCGCGTGGCGAGCGTGCCCGAGCAGGCCGAGCCGGACGGCGCGTTCCCCACGGTCGCGTTCCCGAACCCCGAGGAGAAGGGCGCCATGGACCTGGCGTTCGCCCTCGCGAAGCGGGAGGGCGCCGACCTCGTCCTCGCCAACGATCCCGACGTCGACCGGCTCGCCGTGGCGGTGAGGCGCCCTGACGGCGAGTACGTGCAGCTCACGGGCAACCAGGTCGGCGTGCTCCTCGGCCATTACCTGCTCACCGAGGGGCGCGCGCAGGGCGCGGACGAGCGCCGGCTCGTGCTGGCCTCCTGCGTCTCGACCCCGATGCTCGGCGTCATCGCCGCGGCGCTCGGGGTTCACTACGAGGAGACCCTGACCGGGTTCAAGTGGATCGCCAACCGGGCGATGGACATCGAGCGCTCGACCGGCGCCCGCTTCGTGTTCGGCTTCGAGGAGGCGCTCGGCTACACCGTCGGCCCGGTCGTGCGCGACAAGGACGGCATCAGCGCCGCGGCGCTGGTCGCCGAGCTCGCGGCGGTGCGCAAGGCCGAGGGCAGGACCCTGCTCGACGAGCTCCAGGCGATCACCCGCACGTACGGCCTCTACAGGAGCGGGCAGCGCGCGTACACCCTGCGCGGCGTCGACGGCCTCGAGAAGATCGCGGCGATCATGGACGCGCTGAGGAAGAGGCCGCCGGTCGCGATCGGCGGCGTCCCCGTGGTGGCGTGGCGCGATTTCGAGGCGCGCACGCGCACCACGAGCGACGGTCTCGTCGAGCCGCTCGTGCTGCCTCCGAGCAACGTGCTCGTGTACGAGCTCGACGACGGGAGCCGGCTCATCGCCCGCCCGAGCGGGACGGAGCCGAAGATCAAGTTCTACTTCGACGTGCGCGAAGAGGTCGCCGCGGACGAGCCGCTGGGCGACGCCGAGGCCCGCGCGGCGATGCGGCTCGACGCCCTGGCCCTGGCGTTCTCGGGCCTCGCCGGCATCGGCTGAGAGGGAGGGAGCGGCCCCGTCAGCCGCCCGGGCTGCGGAAGGCGGCGCGGCCGACGAAGAACGGGCCCATCTGGCTGATGAACTCCGAGGTCTGGCGGGTCTTCCGCATCGTCTGCACGATGTGGGAGAGCGGGTGGAGCTCCTTGCCGACGAGCCCGATCACGAACTCGTTGTCGCGGGCGTCGAGGCCGTGGCACGCGAGGCGGATGTCGTGGGCGAGGTCCTGGGCGCCATAGGCCCTGCCGATGGTGCCGTGCTCGCGCAGGATGCTCCCTTGCTCGCGCCCCTCGAGCTTCGAGAACGTGCCGCTGCGGCGGAGCGGATACCACACCGCCCACGGCCAGGCGGGGTTCAAGACGGTCTCCGCCGGGCGCCGGAGCAGCCAGAAGTCGAGATCCTGCTCGTAGCCGGTCGAGTACGTGCGCCCCAGCATCGTGAAATCGGGGCGAAGCTCCAGGGCCCGGAGCTCGCTGCGGTTGAGCGCCGGGCGGACGGTCTGGACGAAGACGGCGGGGTCCTCGGCCCACGTGAGCACGGCGATGCCGCGCGGATCGTTGATGTCCTCGTAGACGACCGCGCCGACGCGCTGCGACGCGAGCGCCTGGCCGGCTGCGCGGGTCAGCTCCGCCGGATCGGCGTCGCCGGGACAACGGAACACGAGCAGCTGCATGAACAGCCGGCCGTCGATGACCTGCGGCCGGCCGTCGCGCGGCGCCCCGCGCTCGGCGACGTCGATGTGCGGCAGCTCGGGCTCCGCGTGGCCGGCGGCGGGCCGGCCCGTGGTGGGTTCGCTCATGGGCGTAGGGGTACCGAGGTTCGGGGAGGACGGCAACTGCCAGGCGCAGCGCCGCCGCAGGCGACGCGCAGCCCCCGCCGCGAGCGCTCGTCGCGGCCGCGAGCCCCCGTCACCGGGACGAGCGCCCGTCGACGGCCACGACGACCGGCGAGCGCGGCGCGAAATCACGTAATGCGCATCACACCATTGCGCGCGCTGACGTGCGGCGGTCGCCGGGGGTCAGGCGTCTCGGGTCGAAAGGAGAGCTGGACAACCGGCGTGATCTTGCGCAGGGCCACGTCGGCTCGTGTCGCACGGCTGCTCCCACGTAATCATCTCTTGCCATCGAGCCCGACTCACGCTCCCCTGCAAGGTACAACCACGACTCCTGGAGTTGCCCCGACGATGTGCTCCCGGGCAGGCCTTCCCGCCCGAGGGTACGTGCGCCGCGCCCCCGATCGGGCTCAGCTTCGCCGGGGCCTTCCCGCCGTAGGTTCGCCGCGATGAAGACGCACGAGACGAAGACCAAGACCTCGATCCCCGCCGGTAGATGCAAAGGAACGTTGCTGGTCAACCTCCGGTCGTTCGTCACGACGACCCGCGACGCCGGTGCATGGGAGCGCCTGGTGACGTCGCTGCCCAAGTCAGACCGGGACGTACTCTCTCAGCCGCTGCTCGCGAGCAGCTGGTATCCGATCGGCGTCTGGAACCGCGCCTTGCGAACGCACGCGCGGACTGCGAGCGACCAAACCGCTGAGCTCAAGCGGTTTGCCCGCTACGTCGCGGATCGCGACCTCAATACGGTGTTGAAGTTCGCGCTCTCGATCGCCATGCCCGACACGATCGTCGCCCGGACTGGAATGTTCTGGTCGCGCTACTTCGACTCCGGGAAGGTCTTCCCGCGCATGGTGAAGCCGCGGGAGTGGGTGCTGACCATCACAGGCCCGACCGGGGACGACGAGGGGCCCTCCGCGATGAACTGCGGAGAAGGCGTCTGCGGCTGGGTCGAGCAGGCGCTCCTCCTGTGCGGTGCATCCACCCCCAAGGTGACCCACCAGCGGTGCCGGTTCCGCGGCGCGACGGAGTGCCTCTCCGAGGTCGTATGGTGAGCGACCTGAGCGAGATCGGCCCTCTTGTCGTTGCGGCGGCGCCCTCGTTTGTCTATTGACTTGCTCCTTCACCTTGATCCAAACTGGATGCAGGCGGGACACATGTATACGAAGCCTCCCATGGTGAGGTCCTCGCGCTGCCCCTCTCGTCCTTCGTGCTCGGGGTCAGCATCGTGCCTGCTCTGCGGATTGTCTCCTGATGGCCGCTGACCGGTCAGCCTGCGGGGATTCGGTGGGGTAGAGATCCGGCGGGCAGCCGCGAGGCAGATTGACCCAGCAACCCTACAGGTAATTTCATGCTGTCACCTCGCTCGCAGCGGCACAAGGAAGTCAAGGACAGCCTTCAGGCGACGCCGCACCCGGTCTGGGTCGAGGACATGCTCGAATCTCTGGCCGACCAGTGGAAGGCCGCGGTCTACACGCCGCCGATCGCGCAAACGATGACGGAGCCGGTCGATCAGGAGATGTGGAAGGGGCTCCTCCGGGAGTTCTTCTGCGTGGTCGAGGCGTTCCCGAAGTACATGGGGCTCAGCCTCGCCAAGACGACCTATGGCCAGTCGCCGCGCGACTCCCTGGTGCGAGACTGGCTCATCGGCAACATCCGGGTCGAGGCGCTGCACGTGCGCTGGTACCTCGACTGGGCGGCGTGGCACGGGCACAGCACCTCGGACATCACGAGCCACCGCCCGAGCCCGGAGATCGCGTCGCTCTTCGAGTGGCTCTGGTCGGTGTCCTACCGCGGCTCCCTCGCGGAGGCGGTCGGCGCGGTGAACTATGCGATCGAGGGGGTCATCGGCGAGTGTTCTCGCGTGGTGCTGCCGAGCTTTACGAAGCTCTATGGCGAGGGGAGCAAGTCGCTGACGTGGCTCGCCGCGCATGCGAACTACGATGATGCCCACCCGCGCGAGGCGCTCGAGATCGTGAAGCTCGCGACCACCTCCGCCGAGGAGATCCGCCGGGTGCATTCGAGCATCTCCCGCTCGCTCGAGCTGTTCGAGAAGGCGTTCAGGGCCTGCAGCGTCCCGCACCGCCGCGGCAGCTGACGCGGGCACCTCCTGGCAGCGCCGCGCGCGACCGGCGCCGAGCCCCGACGGAGACACGAGATCTCCGAAGAAACCTCAGAGAACACAAGGCGAGCGCCCTGCGGCGCCGGCGCGTGACGGCGGTAGAAACCGCCGGGATTCCTGCCCTGCGGCACCACGCGGCACGCGAGAAACGGACCGGATCGAGGCGAGAAACCTCGGAGATGCCAAGATCGCCAGTCGGCCTTCTTTTGGCCCCTTCGCCGTTCGACTCATCGACCAGCGGGTGCCCCCACCGCGAAGTGCCAGCCAGGCCCGCCCCCTGCTGCGGTTTCCGCCCGCCCCGCTGTCCGCCGGGGCAGAGCGGCGGTCTCTCGCACAGGAGACGGGCCCAGATCGGCGTTTTCGGCGCGCAAGCGCACTCCGGTGCGCTGAGCACCGAAAACGTCGAGGTGGGCCCGTATCCGAAGCGAGTGACCGCCGCTCTAGCGGCCGTAGACGGCCTTGCGGACCTTTTTCTTGAGATCGTCGAGCACGAAGGGCTTCGTGATGTAATGGCGTGCGCCCGCCTGGATGCCGGCGATGACGTCCATCGGGTCCGACTTGGCGGTCAGGAAGATGATGGGCACCCGGCGCATCGGCTCGTGCTCGCGGAGCCGCTTCGTCATGCTCACCCCGTCGAGCTTCGGCATCATGATGTCCACGATCACCAGATCGGGCCACGGCTCCTGCTGGGCCAGCGCGAGCCCATCGACCCCGTTCGTCGCGACCACGGTGTCGAACTCGTCGCCGAGGAACCGGGCGATCATCGCCGCGGTGTCCTGCTCGTCCTCCACCACCAGGATTCTCTTCTTCGTCGCGGTCACCATCGGCGCCGAGAAAGATAGCGCGGAGCGGACGATGCGGGCGGTGTGCTGGGATTTTTTTCCGAAGAACGTTGGAAACGCATCGATTTTATTCACCGACAGCGCAAGCGCCGTCTGCGCCGGAGGCGCTCAGCGAGGAGCGCGTGCGGCGCCGACGCAGGGGTTGCGCCCAGAGCAGGGCTGTCTCAGGCACACCGCTCGGCGTCCGAGGATCAGGTCGCGCGGGCGGCCGCGCGCTCGAGGAGCGAGGCGAGGCGATCGAGCGGCATCGGCTCCACGAACGTGCTGCCGATGTCCCGCATCAGCACCGTCCGGACCGACGAGCCCCGGCGCTTCTTGTCGAGCGACAGGAAGCGCAGCGCGGCGGAGACCGGCTCGTCCTCGATCCGGGTGGGCAGACCGAGCCGCGCGAGCAGGCGGGTCGCCCGGTCGGCCGCCGCGCGGTCGGTCACGCCGAGCGCGCAGCCGACGCGGAACATGGCGACCATGCCGAGCGCCACCGCCTCGCCGTGCGCCAGCCGGACGAACCCCCCCTCGGCCTCGAGGGCATGCCCCAGCGTGTGGCCGAGGTTCAGGAGGGCGCGGTCGCCCGACTCGCGCTCATCGCGGGCGACGATGGCCGCCTTCACGGCGATCGAGCGGCGGATGATCTCGGCGAGCAGGCCGGCGTCGCGCGCGAGGACGCGGTCGGCCTCGCGCTCGAGCAGCGCGAGCAGCTCCGGATCGGCGATGCAGGCCGACTTCACCACCTCCGCGAGCCCGCTCCGGTAGGCGCGGTCGGTCTCGGTGGCGAGCGCCGCCGGGCTCGCGACGACCGCGGACGGCTGGTGGAACGTTCCGACGGCGTTCTTCGCGGGCCCGAGGTCGACCCCGGTCTTGCCGCCGACCGAGGCGTCGACCATCGCGAGGAGCGTGGTCGGCGCCGCGACCCAGCGGACGCCCCGCAGCAGCGTGGACGCAGCGAACCCGCCGATGTCGGTCACCACACCCCCGCCGTGCGCGAGCACCACCGCGCCGCGGTCGGCGCCGGCGTCGATCATCGCCGTCAGCGCCGCCTCGACGGCCGCGAGCCGCTTGTGCTCCTCGCCGGGCGTGAGCACCGTGACGGCCGCGGCCGGCGTCCCCTGCGCCGCGAGCGCGGCGAGCAGCGGCGCGCCCCAGAGGCGGCTCACGTTCTCGTCCGTGACGACGAAGACGGACGTCGGCGCCAGCGCGCCGATGGCGTCCGCCGTGGACGCCGCCCCGTCGGAGGCGATGCGCACCGCGTAGCTCTTGTCGCCGAGCGGCACGAAGAGCGGGCGATCCGCGTAGGCGCGGAGGACCCGCGCCACGACGTCGGCGGGGGAGACGCCGTCGGTCACGACGCGCGCGTGGGCCTCGGCATAGACGGGGGCGCGCGCGGCCAGGAGCTCGCGGATGCGCGCCTCGCGATCCGGCGCGCCGTCGAGGAGCGGGCGGTTGCCGTTCGGCGTGCGCGCGGCGATCGTGCGCGGGGTGGCGGTGAGCGCGACGACGCAGCCGCGCTCGAGCGCCTCGGCGCGGAGCGCGGGATCGACGAGGGCGCCGCCGCCGAGGGCGATGATGCGGGGGCCGCGCGCCGCCAGGAGCCGGCGCAGGGTCGCCGCCTCCAGCGCGCGGAAGCCAGCCTCGCCGCGCGTGGCGAAGAGCGACGGGACGCTCTCGCCGGCCTCCTCGACGATGGCGTCGTCGAGATCGAGGAACGGGAGCCCCGTGCGCGCGGCGGCGAGGCGGCCCACGGTGGACTTGCCTGCCCCCATGAAGCCGGTGAGCAGGAGCGGAGGTGCGTCGGGAGGGAGTTGCATGGCCTTCAATAAGAGCGGACCTGCTGGAGGTAGCTGTCGACGTTGCGCGAGAGCTCCGTGAGGCTGTCGCCGCCGAATTTCTCGAGCAGGGCGGCGGCGAGCGTGATCGCCACCATCGCCTCGCCGACGACCGAGGCGGCCGCGACGGCGCAGACGTCGCTGCGCTCGAAGGCGGCGTCGAACTGCTCCTTGGTGCGCACGTCGACCGACGGGAGCGCGCGCTTGAGCGTCGCGATCGGCTTCATGGCGGCGCGGCAGATGAGCGGCATGCCGTTCGTGATGCCGCCCTCGAGGCCGCCGGCGCGGTTCGACGGGCGGGTGAACGCGTGCGCCCCCTGATCGTAGGCGATGGGGTCGTGCACCTCGGAGCCCGAGATGCGCGCGGCCTCGAAGCCGATGCCGATCTCGACGCCCTTGATCGCCTGGATGCTCATCAGCGCCTGCGCGAGGCGGCCGTCGAGCTTGCGGTCCCACTGCACGTGGCTCCCGAGCCCGGGCGGCAGGCCCGTGGCGATCACCTCGAAGACGCCGCCGAGCGTGTCGCCCCGGTGCGCGGCCTCGCGGATGGCGTCGCGCATCGCCTGCGCGGCAGCGGCGTCGACGCACGCGAGATCCGAGGCGCGGGCGCGCTCCCGGAGCTCGGCGAGCGGGAGCTCACCTCCGCCCGAGGCGGCGGAGGTCGGCGACGCCACCGGGCCGATCGACAGGACGTGGGCGAAGACCTCGACGCCGACGGACCGGAGGAGCTTGCGGCAAACGCCGCCCACCGCGACCCGCGCCGCTGTCTCGCGCGCGCTCGCCCGCTCGAGCACGTCGCGCAGGTCCCGCCGGGCGTACTTCAGGCCGCCGGCCAGATCCGCGTGGCCAGGGCGCGGGCGGGTCAGCGCCTCGGGCGGCTCGGGGAACGGCTCGGGGCCCATCCGCCCGGCCCAGCTCGCGTGATCGCGGTTCTCGATCACCATGGCGATGGGGCCGCCGAGCGTCTCGCCGCCGCGCACGCCGGCGACGAGGCGGACGCGATCGGTCTCGATCTTCATCCGCCCGCCGCGCCCGTAGCCGCGCTGGCGACGCGCCAGATCCTCGTCGATGTCCTCCGCGAGGAGCGGCATGCCCGCCGGAATGCCCTCGACGGTCGCCACGAGCTCCGGCCCGTGCGACTCGCCGGCCGAAAGCCACCTGAGCTGCGTCATCGTGTGGAAAACCTCCTCCGCGCCCGGAGCCCCGGGCGAAGCTTGCTGCGTATTACAGGTCGATCTGCTCCACGTCGACGCCTTGGGCGGAAAAAGGGGAAGAATGGCCAGCGGCGTCTCCGCCAACCTGGGTCGGGGAGCGGACAGCGGCGCCGGCCTGGGTCGAGGCGTGGACGGCGCCGTCCGCGACGACCGGCTCCCCGAGGAACCTGGCTGCCACGGTGGCGAAGCTCTTCGGTAGATCCGTGACGAGGAGCGAGAGGCCGCCCGGCGTGCTCCGGGAGGTCGCGAGCCCCCGCTCGGCGAGGAACGAGGCCACTTCCTCGGCGGTCGCCGACGCGCTGTCCACGATCGGGAGGGGGCCGCCGGCGAGCGACGCCGTCTCGGCCTCGATCGCGGCGCGGAGGAGCGGGAAGTGCGTGCACCCGAGCACGATCGAGCGGGCGCCCGCGCCGATGAGCGGCTCCAGGTACCGCCGCGCGACGAGCCGCGGGACCTCGCCCTCGATCCATCCCTCCTCCGCCAGCGAGACGAGCAGCGGGGCCGCCTGGCCGGCGACCTCGGTGCGGGTGCTGAGCGACGCCACGGCGCGGGGATAGGCGCCGGACGCGATGGTCCCGGCCGTCCCGAGCACGCCGATCGTCGCGCCGCGCGACGCGGCGACGGCGGCGCGGGCGCCGGGCAGGATGACCCCGAGGACGGGCAGATCCAGCTCGACCCGGAGCATGTCGATCGCGACGGCGCTCACCGTGTTGCACGCGACCACGATCGCCTTGACGCCGCGGCCGATGAGCACGCGCGCGCAGCCGAGCGCGTAGCGGACCACCGTCTCCGGCGACCGCGTGCCGTACGGGACCCGCGCCGTGTCGCCCAGGTAGACGATGTCCTCCGCCGGGCAGCGCCCGCGCAGCGCGCGCACGACCGTGAGGCCGCCGAGGCCCGAGTCGAACACGCCGAGCGGCGCGTCGCCGTGGGACGTCACGGCTCCTCGATGCGGAACAGATGCACCGGCTCGCGGAGGAACTGCTCGCGCGCGATCGCGTCGAGCGCGCTCCGCACGAGCCCCTCCCGCGCGTCGTGCGTGATGAGCACGACGTCCACCGCGGGTTGACGAGCGGCCGCCCCGCCCGCGGGCGGGGCGCCCGAGCTCGTCGGCCCCTGCTGCACGATCTGCTCGATGCTGACGCCCGCGTCGCCGAGCGCGCCGGCGAGGCGCCCCATGACGCCGGGCCGGTCCTCGACCGCGAAGCGCAGGTAGTACCGGGAGACGATCTCGCCGAGCGGGCGGACCGCGCGGGGCTTGATCGACATGCCGCGGCCCTGCATGCCCGCGACGCCCGACGCGATCGAGCGCGCGACGTCGAGGATGTCGGAGACGACGCTGACGGCGGTCGGCAGGTCGCCGGCGCCGCGGCCGTAGACGAGCGACGGGCCGACGGCGCGCCCCTCGAGCAGCACGGCGTTGAGCACGCCGGAGACGTTGGCGAGCACGCTCTGCTTCGGGATCAGCGTCGGGTGCACGCGCAGCTCGATGGAATCGCCGAGGTCTCGGCCGATCGCCAGGTGCTTGATGGTGTAGCCGAACCGATCGGCGTAGCGGTGGTCGGCCTCCTCGATGCTCCGGATCCCGGAGGTGTGCACGTCGGCGCTGTCGATCTGCGCCCCGAAGGCGAGCATCGCCAGCACGATCAGCTTGTGCGCGGCGTCGTGGCCGTCGACGTCGAGCGACGGGTCGGCCTCGGCGTAGCCGAGCGCCTGCGCCTCGCGCAGCGCGGCGTCGAACGACGCGCCCGTGTCGCGCATGCGCGTGAGGATGTAATTGCAGGTCCCGTTCAGGATCGCGGTGACGCGCTCGACCCAGTCGCTCGCGAACGCGTCCCGGAGCGTCCGGATGATCGGGATGCCGCCGCCGACCGCCCCCTCGAACGCGAGGTCGACCTGGCGCGCCGAGGCCCGCGCGAGGAGCGCGGGGCCGTGGGCGGCGAGCAGCAGCTTGTTCGCGGTGACCACGCCCTTGCCGCGGTCGATGGCGCGCTCGATCAGCGCGCGCGCGGGCGTCTCGCCGCCCATCACCTCGACGACGACGTCGATCGCGGGGTCGTCGACGACCTCCTCGGGGTTCGTGGTGAGCACGCCGCGATCCAGGGCGGCGACGCGCTCCTTCTCGAGGTCGCGCACGACCACGCGCTTCACGACGAGGGGGACGCCCGCGCGCTCCGCCAGGTAACCGGAGTTCTCGGCCAGGAGGCGCAGGACGCCGCCGCCGACCGTCCCGCAGCCGAGGAGCCCGATCTGGATCGGGGCGCCCCCGCGAAGGCGCCTGCGATCGCTGGCGGCGTGAGGTTCAGGGTTCAAATTCAAGGGCGGACCGCCTTCCGTCTTCATGCGCGCGGAGCTTAGCGCTTCTCGCGCCGGTAGGTGACGCCTATGCTGCGCTGGCCATGACGGAAAAGGGCGTTCTGGGCGACGAGTTCAGGTTCCACGTGGGCGAGGACGGGGGCGCCGTGGAGCGAGGGCCGCTGCTCCCGCTGCGCGTGGTCGTCGTCGCCGATCTCACCCCGCGCGATCCGCACAACGCCGGCGCGAGCCCGCCCGCGGGCGCGATCCGCGTCGACGCGAGCCGCTTCGATAACCTCTTCACGATGCTCCGGCCACGGCTCGCGATCGAGGTGCCGAGCGTGCTCGCGGCGGGCCGGGCGGTGCGCGTCGACCTCGCGCCCGCCGGGATGAAGAGCTTCCGGCCCGACGCGCTGTGCGCCGAGGTGCCGCTGCTGCGCTCGCTGCTCGACGGCCGCCGGGTCCTGGATCGGCTGCGCGACGGGTCGGCCACGCTCGACCAGGCGCGCGCCGAGCTCGATCGGCTCTGGGGCGGCTCCCCGCTGGTGCGCGACATCCTGGGCCTCGTCCCGGAGCGCCGGGACGCCTCTCCCGGCCGCTCCGCGCCCGCCGCGGAGCGGCCCGCGGCGCCCGCGCCCGGCTCGGACGTGGACGCGCTGCTCTCGATGGTCGACCTCGGCGGGGGCGAGGGCGCCGAGGCGGCGCCCCCACCCGCGACGCCGGGCGGCCTCGATCAGAAGCCGGCGGAGGCAGGGCGGTTCTCGGAGCTCATCGCGACCGTGGCGGCGAGCGCCCGCCCGCGCGCGGGCCAGCCCGCTCGGCCAGCGGAGGCGATCGCGCAGATCGAGCGCGCGATCGGCGCGCAGCTCGGCGCGATCCTGCAGCACCCCGAGGTCCGGCGCCTCGAGGAGGCGTGGCGCGGGCTGAGCCTGCTCGTGGAGCGCGCGAAGGCGGCGGAGGGCGTCCGGTTCGACGTCGTCAGCGCGCGCCCGGACGAGGCGGCCGGCGCGCTCGCGCGGGTGCTCGCGCAGACGGCGAGCTCCGAGCCGCCGGCGTCGGTCGCCATCGTGGACGTCGCGATCGACGGCAGCGCCGCGTCGCTCGCGCGGCTCGAGGAGATCGCGCGCGTCGCCGAGGCGCACGCGCTCCCCGCCGTGGTGAACGGCGACGCGCGCCTGCTCGGGGTCGACGATCTCGGCGGCGTCGAGCGGCTCGACAACAAGGCCGCGCTGTTCCGTGCGCCGCACCGCGCCCCGTGGCGCTCCGCTGCAGCGCGGCATGGCGCGCGGTGGGTCGCGATCGCGATGAACCGCGTGCTCGGCCGGATGCCGTACGACCGGTCGACCTCCCGGATCCGGGAGGCGACGATCGCCGAGCAGCCCGGCGATGAGGGCGGCCGCGTCTGGATCTCGCCGGCGTACGTCGTCGGCGCGCTGATCGCGGGGAGCTTCCGCGAGACGGCGTGGCCCTGCCGCGTCACGGGCGCGAAGGGCGGCGGCGCGCTCGGGGACCTGCCGGTGCACGAGGTCAAGGGCGCGTACGAGGGCGACGAGGGCGTCGCGATCCCGACCGAGGCGTTCGTGTCCACGGACACCCAGCGCGAGCTCTCGAAGAGCGGCGTGCTCCTGCTCGCGTCGGCCCCGAACAGCGACGCGGTGTACGTCCTCGCCGCGCCGACGGCCTACGTCCCGCCGGAGAAGCTCACGTACGACAGCCCGACGGCCGAGCCGGACGAGCGCCTCGAGCGCGTCTCGCTCGTCGATCAGCTCTTCGTCGCGCGCGTGGTCCAGTTCCTGCGCGCGCTCTGCTCGAAGCTGCCCCCGGACAGCGACCCGGCGGAGGTCCAGCCGGTCGTCGAGGGTGCCCTCTGGGCGCTGTTCGAGAACGCGCCGCCCGCCAGCGTCGAGCTCGCCGTCAAGGCGGGCCGCGGCGAGGGCGGCGCGCAGATCGCGGTCACGGTGCGCCCGCGCCGCTTCCTGGGCGTCGGGCTCGACGAGGTGTCGCTCGAGATGCCGCTCGGCTGAGCGCCCCGGATTGACGCCGCCCGGCGCGCGGGGGAGGATCACCGGCATGCGGCTCCGCGTCGCGATCCTCCTCGCTGTCCTGAGCACCCTCGTCACCACGTGCCAGCGGCCTGCGGCGCCGCAGGCGCCTACGTCCGACTGCGGCTGCCGCAAGAAGTAGCCCGGCGCCCATCGCAGGGTCGACGGGTCACGTCGCGCGGTTCCGGGCGCGCGGCATTGCAATCCACGTCGAGCGTCTCTCACGAAGACGCGAGGACCGTGAGCGGTGCGCTCTCACACCCTCCGCGGAGCGGCCACCCGCCGGCGGGGCGCGGCGCCGCGATACGGGCTCTCCGCGCCTGTCGCGCCGGCGGTCCATCTTCGATGGCGACGAAGAGCGCGGGAGTGATCGTCGCTTTCATCTCGACGGAGCGCGTGGAGTTGCGTAGTTGCGCAGCTGCTCAGTCGGGCGCTGGCGCGTAGCGCGCGATGTGCGCGGCGCGCGCAACGCGGGTTGAGCGCCTCATCACGAAGCGAGCATTGCGCCGGCCTTGCGGTCCTCAGGGGCGGCCCGAGGATTGCAATCCTGGCGACTTCATGAAGCCCTGCACCCAGGAGGACATCCGCTCCAATCGCCCGTTCGCCGGCCGCAGGGCGGTGGTGATCGGTGGGAGCATCGCGGGCCTGGTCGCAGCCCGCGTGCTCGCCGACCACTTCGGCGAGGTGGCCGTCATCGAGCGCGACGCCATCCCGGATGACCTCCGCGAGGCCCGCAAGGGCGTGCCCCAGGCTCGCCAGCTCCACGGGCTGCTCGCCCAGGGAGAGCGCATCCTGAACGACCTGTTCCCCGGCTTCACCGGGGATTTGCTCCAGGACGGAGCCATCGCGTACGACTTCGGGCTCGGCCTGGCGTGGCACCACCACGGCGCCTGGAAGCCGCGCTTCGAGACGGGGGTGCGGACCGTGTGCATGACCCGTCCGCTGCTCGAGGCGCACGTGCGCCGCCGCGCGTTCGCGCTGCCGAGGGTGCGGCGCCTGGACCAGCGTGAGGTGGTGGAGCTCTCGGCGTCTCGCGATCGCTCCCGGATCACGGGCGTCGTGGTCCGGCAACGCGACGAGGGCGGCCAGATCGAGCGGCTGCCGGCGGAGCTCGTGGTGGACGCCAGCGGGCGCGGCTCGCGCGCGCCGGCGTGGCTCGAGGCGCTCGGCTACCGGCGGCCCGACGAGTCGACCATCCAGGTCCGGGTGGGGTACGCCAGCCGGCAGTACCGGCCGCGGGATCCGGGGCAGCTCCCGTGGAAGTCGCTGTACGTCCTCGGCTCGCCGTCCGACAGCCGGCGGTTCGGCTGCATCGCGCCGATCGAGGGCGGGCGCTGGATCGTGGTGCTGGCGGGCCTGTTCGGCGATCACCCGCCCGCCGATCCCGAGGGCTTCCTGGAGTTCGCCCGGGGCCTGCCCAACGACGCGCTCTACCGGGCGCTGCTCGGGGCCGAGCCGGTGACGGACGTCGCCGTCTCCAAGTTCCCGGCGCACCTCCGGCGGCACTACGAGCGGATGGCGCGGATGCCCGAGGGGCTCGCCGTGCTGGGCGACGCGCTCGCCAGCTTCAACCCCGTTTACGGCCAGGGGATGACGTCGGCCTGCCTCCAGGCGCTGGCGCTCGACGCCGCGCTCAAGGAGCAGCGCCGCCGCGCGGGGCGCTGCGCGATCGCGGGCCTCACCCGCCGCTACCACGCGGCCGCGGCGAGGGCGGTCGACCTGCCGTGGCGGATGTCCACGGGGGAAGACCTCGCTTACCCCGAGACCAGGGGCCGGCGGCCGGTCCTCCAGCCGATCATGCGCTGGTACACCGGGATGCTGCACCGGGCCGCGCAGGTCGATCGCGAGGTCTACGTGCGCTTCGTGCGCGCGTTGCACATGCTCGACGGGCCGGAGGCGCTCCTGGATCCTCGCCTGATCCTGCGCGTGCTTCGCGCGGGGCGGTCAGGGTCGCTGCCCGAGGTGACCGCTGCGGGCACGGGCCACCGAGGGCAGCCCGAATGATGCCTGAACAGCCGCGGCCGCCGCGTCGCTCCCGTCCGGCGCTACGGGGGCGCCGCGCGGCGGTGGCGAGATCGCCTCATGGCGCGGCGCCGGTCAGGCGGCGAACCCGGTCCGCGTGGGGGCTCGCCGGGAAATGCGAGAGGAAATCCCCGGCGCGGGCGCGCGCCTGGTCGGCGCGCCCGCTGCGCAGCAGCGCGTCGATCGCGACGATCTCCCGGTCGGCCGCGAGGCGCCCCTCCGGGAACTCGGCCCGGTGCTCGTCGAGCAGGGCGAGCGGCGCCTCTGGCGATCGCGCGAGCACCGCCCTGATCTCCGCGAGCCGCCCGGCCTCCCGGAGCAGCTCGTTGCGCTCCAGCAGCGCGGCCACTGTCGCGGCGGGCCGAAGCGCGGGCTCGCCCTGAACGGCGCTCCCCTGGGGCAGCTCCCGGCCCACGCCGGGCGCGGACCGAGGCGGCAGCTCGGCGCCGGGCGCCGGCACGGGCGCCCCGAGCGCTTGATCGCTGCAACCTGCGAGGAGGGCGAGGAGCGGGGCGGCGAGGCCTCCCGCGATCCACCGGGTGTGTGACGAATGGTGAACGACATGCATGTCGTCGACTCCTTCATGAGGCGGAGCTGGCGGAACCCCGCCGAGACGGGCCCGCGAAAACGCGCGTGCCCATTGCGGGACCACAGCTCGCCGTCGCCATGGCCGCCAGCGCGGCACGGCGTATTCGACGTAATGAGCTAGCGCTCCAGCAACGACGGCCCGAGCACCAGCATTCCTAGCTGACAGGCGTATTGTAAAAATGAACTATCGGTTTGTCAACACTGCTTACTTATGTCGTCCGAGAGCAGCGCTGCCGCTTGCCGATGGTCGAAATCGCGCTACTCGGCTCAGAAGGCGCCGGCGACGCCCACGCCCGCGCCGCCGCCCGCCGGCGCGAGCGAGAGGCGAAAACGCCGGGCGCCAGCGCTGGCAACGCCCGGGCGCGGGGCATGAAACAGAGCCGGGATCAGCACGCCGGAGGCGGCGCCGAATACGGCGCCCGTGAGCACATCGGTGAAATAATGGCGATCGCCGGCGATGCGCAGGTAGCCGGAGAGCGCGGCGATCGCCATTCCGTTCGCCCATACCCACGGCGCCGCGCGATAACCGCGCATCGACGCCACGGTGCCGCTCGCGGCGGCGAGCGAGAAGACGGCCGTGGAGTGGCCGGAGAAGAACGAGAGATCGTCGTCGTGCGGGAGGGCGCCCGAGGTGCCCTCGCCCGCGCGGAGCACATCCAGGTTGTCGTGATGGGCATACGGCCGCTGGCGGCCGACGATGTACTTGGTGATCTGGTTCATGTTCATCGCCACCACCATCGCTTCGGTGACGATCACGAGATCCGCGGAGATGTTGTCGGAGCGGCCGTCGTACCACGCGGCGAGCGCCGTGAGGCCCAGCGCTGCGGCGGGCGCGACGCCGAAGACCGTCACGTTGCTGAGATCGTGAGCGGTGTTCGGGTTGCCTCGCCAGACCAGCGCGTCGCGGAGCGACGTGTCGAGGGCGTTGGCCGTGCACCAGCGGCACGATTCGGGGGCGAGGCCCTTCTTCGCGAGCTCGGACGCGATCCATGCGGCGCCGCCGACGACGGTGATGGGCAGATCGATCTCGGGCCGGTACGTGAGCTCGGGGGACGGGTCGGCGGCAGCGGCCGGCGAGGACGAGACGGCGACGAGGAAGGCGGACAGCGCGAGCGCGGCGGTAGCACGCATGAGGGGCGCGAGCGTAGCCGGAGCGGAGGGGCACGGAAATCCGTCACGGGCGTCAGGCGCGCGACGGCCCCGGCGTGGCGAGGAGCAGCCCGTCGAGCAGGCGCGCGTGGGCGTCGTCGACCAGGTTCCGGAGAGCCGCCGGCCCGGCCTTGGAGAGGGCGCCCGACGCAGCGAGGGTCGCGAGGCCGTGGTGCATCGCCCAGATCGGGACCGCGAGCGCCCACGGATCGCCGGGCGGGAACGCGCCGGCGCGCTGCGCCTCCTCGATGAACCCGAGCAGCACCCCCAGGTTGTGCGAGGTGGCCGCCGCGACCCGCGGGTCGTCCACGTCCACCTCGCCGGAGTACATCACGTGGAAGGGCGCGGGGTGCTCCAGCGCGAAGGCGACGTAGGCGAAGCCGGCGGCCAGGAAGCGCGCCCGGAGGTCGCCCCCGGCGCCCTCCAGGGCGGCCGAGATCCGCGCGCTGAGCGCCGCGCTCGCCTGGACGGCGAGCTCGGTCATCAAGGCGCGCTTGTCCGCGAAGTGGCGGTAAGGCGCGGCGTGCGAGACGCCGATGCGCCGCGCGACCTCGCGCAGCGTGAAGCTCGCGTTCCCTTGCTCCTCGATCAGCGAGAGCGCCTCCTCCAGCACGGCGCGCCGGAGGCCGCCGTGGTGGTAGGGCCGGTCGACGGGGCGCGACGCCGGCGCGGCTGAAGGGCGCGACCCGGGCGCGGGTGAAGGGCGCGACGAGGTTGCGGGGGAGGTGCGCGCGCTCGGACGGCGGCGCCTTGCGGGGGAAGCCACAGCGCAGGCGCACGATACCACGAAGGCCGCGGTCCACCGAGCCGCGGGGCGCAGGGCCGCGGATGCAGGGCCGCGAGCTCAGGAGCCGAAGGTCGTCGCGAAAAAAATGTAGGCAGTGGAAACTTTCCCCATGTTGTCAGTGTCATCATCGGGCGCGCGGGCGGCCGGTGGCCGGCGCGCTGCACCCGATCCAGGAAAGGAGCCCCCGCATGTCCGAGCCCCGTCGATCCCCCGAGCGCGAACGCCTCCTCGCCGCCGTGGAGCGCGTCCGCGGCGTCGCCACCGCCCACGCCGAGGCGTCCGAGCGGCTGCGCACGCTCGCGCCCGCGGTCGTCGATGCCCTGCAATCGAGCGGTCTGCTCGCGGTGGCCGCGCCGCGCGCGCTCGGCGGCGTCGAGAGCGACCCGCTGACGCAGGTCGAGGTCTTCGAGGCGATGGCGCGCGCAGACGCGTCGGCGGGGTGGTCGCTGATGATCAGCGCGCTGCTCGCCGCGCTCGCCGGGGGCACCCTGCCGGACGAGGGGGCCCGCCAGGTGTTCGCAGGGCCGTTCCCGACGTTCGCGGGGCTCCAGATCCCGACCGGCCTCGCGCGGCGCGTCTCCGGGGGGTACGTGCTCGAGGGCCGCTGGGCCTTCGGCAGCGGCGTGCGGCACGCGTCGTGGGTGTTCACCTGCGCCATCGTGGCCCCGGAGGGCGGGGCCCCTCCGGCGGGGCCGCCCGAGATGATCAGCCTCGCGGTCCCGCGCGAGCAGGTGGTGATCGAGGACACGTGGGACGTCGCCGGCCTGCGCGGCACGGGGAGCGACCACTACCGGATCGAGGGCGCGCTCGTGCCCGAGGCGCGGACGTGCCCCTTCCCCGCGGCGCCTCAGCGGCGCGGCGGCGCGCTGGTTTCGCTGCCGTTGCTTGCCCTGCTCGCGGCCGGTCACGTCGGCTTCGCGCTCGGCGTCGGGCGGCGCGCGCTCGACGAGATCGCCGCGGTCGCCCCGCGCCGCGTGAAGGCCTGGCCGCAGCTCGCGCTGGGCAGCCACGCGGCCTTCCACATGGACCTCGGGCGCGCGGAGGCGAAGCTCGCGGCGGCGCGGGCCTATGCGTTCGACGTGCTCGGGCGGATGTGGGACCAGGCGCGCGCTGGAGAGGCGCTCTCGATCGAGGACTGGGCGGCGATCCGGCTCATCCAGACGGTTGTGACCGACGTCGCCGCGGAGGTCACGGGCTTCGCCTACCGGGCCGGCGGCGGGGGCGCGCTCTACGCGGCGAGCCCCCTGCAGCGGTGCTTCCGGGACATCCACGCGGCGACGCAGCACATCGCCGCGACCGACGACGCCTACGAGTTCGCGGGGCGCGCGCGGCTGGGGATCGCCGAGCTGCATCCGATGCTCGCGCCGCGGCCGCCTCGGGTGGTGGGTTAGCGCGACAGGGCGGCTGAGCGACGCGCGCTCAACCAGGCACCGGCCACGCCGGCCGATCGCCGAGGATGCGCGGCCTGTGGCGCTCCAGATAAGCGCGACACCAGGCGCAAGCCGCCGCGCCGCCAGCCACCGTGACGACGAACGAGGACGCGAGCACGCGGCGGCGCCGGCGTGACGAGAGCTTCATGGCGACCATCCTAGACCGATGGCCCGATCCACGTCACCCGAACGGCGATCCAGAACGCAACGATGGGTTCTACAGCGGAGCGCAGATTTGTGTGCTACGGACTCAGCCGCTAGCCAGGCGAGTGAGGAGCGCGCCTGAGCTGCACGGACAGGAGCCGCGGCGGGTCGCTCCTGGCGGCCTCCGCGTCGCGCCACTCGCCCAGGTGAACGAGCTCGAACCCGGCCCGCAGGCCGCCGTTCACGTACTGTGACACGTCATGCAGGAACGCGGTCACACGCTCGGGCTGGCCCGTCTCCGGGTTGACGAAATTGGCCTGGCCCCCGCGCATCTGTCGCACGGGGTGCAGCTCGCACAGGAAGAGCTCTCCTCCCGCGCGCAAGACGCGGGCGGCCTCGGCGAAGACCGCGTCGATGTCCTCGATGTGCTCCAGCACGAGCATGGCAATCACGACGTCGGACGAGCCCTCCGCGAGGGGCCAGGAATCGCGGATGTCGTGCTGCACGAACCGGACACGGGGAGAAGACACGCGGGCCCTCGCGCGACGCAACATCCCCTCGGAGAAATCCAGCGCGAGGACGCTGCTCGCCTGCTCGTCGAGCCACGGCGTGTTGCGCCCGGTGCCGCAGCCGATCTCGAGCACGTCCCGGCCGGCCAGCGCCAGGCCGCGCTGCCGGAGGACGTCGGCCGCCAGCTCGCGGGTCCGGTTGAAATCGTCATCGTACGTCGCGGCCCAGCGATCGTAGGCCGTGGCGATCTCGGGCTTGTCTGGAGAGCTGGACATGAGCTCGCTCGGCATCCTGTGTCGTTCACCCGCCCAAGGACACGCCGTCAACCAGGATCGCGAAGGCCTCCCGGTCTGCCGAACGGCCTCGACGCCGGAGAGTCTATCGGGGGGACGGCGGTCGTGTCAACAGCACATCACTGGAGCATTCCAGTGCGAGACCCACCGCAGAGGCAGTCTCGGACCGGCACGGCGACAGCCGCTGCAACTACAAGCTGAGCTCGCTCAGCCCCGGATGCTCGTCGGGTCGCCGCCCGAGCGGCCAGTGGAACTTCCGCTCCTCCGCCGCGATCCGCACGTCATTGATGCTCGCCTCGCGCCGCCGCATCAGCCCCTGCGCATCGAACTCCCACTGCTCGTTGCCATGGGACCGGTACCAGTTGCCGCTGTCGTCGTGCCATTCATAGGCGAAGCGCACCGCGATCCGGTCCCCGGTGAACGCCCAGACCTCCTTGATCAGGCGGTAGTCCAGCTCCCGCTGCCATTTGCGGTGCAGAAACGCCTCGATCGCAGCCCGCCCCTGGAAGAACTCCGCCCGGTTCCGCCAGCGGCTATCGACGGTGTAGGCCTGCGCCACGCGCGCGGGATCCCGGCTGTTCCAGGCGTCCTCCGCCAGCCGCGCTTTCCGGGCGGCGGTCTCTGCGGTGAAGGGCGGCAGCGGCGGGCGCGACACGACAGGATCTTCGCTCAAGGTGCACCTGAACGAACCTTCCTCGAATCTCCCATCCCCGGCAACCCCTTTTCACGCGCAGATCCCCAGGGCCGTACCGCGGACCGGCCGCTCCCATCCTGCCATCGGCGGGCGCCCGTCGCTCGAGCGCGTTGCCCCGCGCGGGACCGCCCTGCCCGCTCCGGCGCAGGCGCCGTGGGAGCGGCCACGACGCTTGGCGCTCGCGCCGGCGGCGGGAGCTCGTTAGAGTCGCTCCGCGCTCCGAGGAGCCTGTGCGCTCGAGAGGGATCCGATGACCATTCCGTTGACGTGCGTCTTCATCTCACTTCTCTTGATCTACGTGGCCCGCCTGTTCGTCGCCAGGGCACAGGCACAGCAGCCCGAGGGCCTGGACAACCGCAACCCGCGCGACCAGCAGGCCAAGCTCACCGGCGTCGGGCGCCGCGCCCTCGCCGCCCACCAGAACGCCTTCGAGGGGTTTGCGCCCTTCGCCGCCGCCGTCTTCACGGCCCACCTCGCGGGCGCCGACGCTCGCTGGAGCGCCATCCTCGCGGTCACCCACGTCGCCGCGCGCGCTCTCTATCTGGTCATGTACATCGGCGACAAGGCCGCTGCCCGGACCGCGGTCTGGATCATCGGCTTCGCCGCCACCGTGGGCCTCTTCCTCCTGAAGTGGCTGGTCTGAACGCCGCAGCGCCGGCGCGGCGGGGGCGCCGTGGCAGGCTCAGCGCGGCAGGGGCATCCACGCGCCGTCCGTCGGGACGTGGACCTGCGCGGGCAGGTTCTTCGAGGCGGCGCGCTGGGTGAACGCCGTCACGGGCTCGCGGTAATGGGCGAACGTTGTGTGGTGGATGGGGATCACGTGGCGGGCGCGGAGCAGCGCGGCGGCGGCGACCGCCTCCTCCGCGTCCATCGTGCGAAGGCCGCGCGCGCCGTCGACGCCGACCGCGCCGAGGTGCGGGAGCCAGAGATCGATGGGCGCGAAGCGGGCCGCCACCGCGCGCATCGGCTCGGTGAAGACCGAATCACCGGTCCAGTAGACCGAATAGGGCGTCGCGCCCTCCCAGCGGAGCACATAGCCGTTGCCCTTGCCGAGCGTGGCGTCGAGCGCCGCGTCGTGGGCGTGGTTCGCCGGGACGGCGAGGATCCGCAGGCGGCCGGCGCGGGTCGGGAGGACGACCTCGCTGTCCCAATCGAGCGGCGTCAGCTTCGTGAATCCGGCGGAGCGCGCCGCCTCGACCGCGTCGGGAGGGAGGACGAAGGTGACGTCCTTCGGGAGCGTCTCCCTCGCGACCGCGTCGAAATGGTCAGCATGGTTGTGGCTGAGGAGGATGACGTCGAGGTGCCCGAGCGGCTCCGCAGGAGGATCGGTATAGCGGGCGACCGGCGCGTTCTCGACGCCGGTCGACGGGTGCTTGGGGAGCACGAACACCGCTGGGCCGCGCGGGCCAAGGACGGGATCGGTGAGCAGCCGGAGGCCGTCGCGCTCGAGGATCGCCGTCGGGCCGCCGCGCCACTGGAGGCGCCCGCTCGAGGCCTCGGCCGCGGCGGCTTCGCCGGCCGGCGGCGCGATCGCGGCGGCCGCGCCGGCTGGCGGCGCGCTGGCTCCGCCGCGGTCCGGCGATGCACAGGCCGTCAGGGAGAGCGCGAGCAGCGCGCCGACCACCGAGCCCACGGGCGCCCGCGGCCTGCGCGGGCGACCCGGCGAGGGCGCGCCTGCCCCGGGCTCCGCCACGGCGGGCTGCGGGAGCTGCTCGGCACATCCATTCCACCTGCTCGGGACACCCGTGATCCGGTTCATCGTCGTCGCCTTCCTGGCCGCGCTGTTGCGATGAGGTTCTCGGCGAGGGACCGCGCGCGCGCGGCGGCGCCCGGTCCCCCCTCGCGGACGGCGGTCACGATCGCGCCGTCGATCAGCAGCAGGATCTGCGGCGCCAGCGCGCTGGCCGAAGGCACGCCGGCCTCGCGCAAGAGCCGCTCGAAATAGTCGATGAGCCGCTGCTTGTGGCGCTGCGCCGCCTCGTGCGCGGGGTGGCTCCGGCTCGCGACCTCGACCATCGTGTTGAGGAACGCGCAGCCGCGAAAGTCGTCCGCGGCGAACAGCTCGGCGAGCGCGTCGAAGACCGCGAGCGGCCGGTCCCGCGGATCGCCCGCGACCGCCTCGACTCGCCCGGCCAGCCACTCGCGGAAGCGCAGGTCGCGCGCATCCAGCACCGCCACGAGCAGGTCGTCCTTCGTCGGGAAGTGGCGGTAGAAGGTGGCCTTGGCGACGTCCGCCTCGGCGATCAACCGATCGACGCCGACGGCGCGATACCCCTCGGCGTAGAAGAGGCGCTCCGCGACCTCGAGGATGTGGCGCCTGGCGTCCCGCACGACGCGGATATAGACAGACAGGTCTGTCTTGTCAAGCGCGCGGAGGTGCGCCTGCGGACCGCCGCCCGCAGGCTCTCGATCGGAACGCCGCGCCGGAGCCGCCCGTCAGGGGACGTTCATCTCGAACGCCACGCTGTAGTTCGGCTGGGCCTTGCCCGTCGTCGAGCCGACGAACGGATCGGAGTCGCGCAGCTGACCCCAGCGGATCGTGCCGCCCGTCATCGACGTCCCGTCGGTCGTCATCGCATAGCCGACCATCACGCCGGACGCGGGGAGGCTCCGCGCGGTGATCTGCACCGAATCGCCGGAGATCTCCACGCCGCTGATCTGGATCCGGGCGTTGCCGCTCCAGAGCTCGAAGCCGCGGCCCTGCGCCCACTCCGTGAACGCGGTCTGGTGGGGAGACGGCAGCGCGCTGTCCCAGGCGAGCGGCGGCACCGGGACATGGAAGTGCACGGTGACGACGTTGCCGCTGCGCTCGACGCGCGTCGGCTGGAGCGGCTGCCAGTCGTTCCCGAGGACGACCTTCTCGAAGTAGATCTGGCCGAATTTCTCGCCGAGCTGCTGGTACCCGCTCGCGTTCAGGTGGATGTGATCGTTCGCATACGGGTACTGGTACTTCGGACCCGAGCAGACGATATCGCCCGGGTGATCCACGCCCACGCGCCACTGCGCCTGCGTCGACGTCGACCGCGTGCCGGCGTCGGTGTGCACCGAGTTCTGCTGGGACACGAGCAGGGGGATGCTCCGCGACTGGCCGGTGATCCGGAGGAGATCTTGGTTGTAGTCGGACCACAGCTTGACCAGCTCATCCCCGTAGGTCGCGCTGCCGGCGTCGGCCTCGCCGTGCGTGATCACGACGGCGCCGACGCCGTACGTCTTGCCGGCCTCCCTGGCGAGGCGCGCGATGGCCTCCGCCTCGAACAGCGTCGCCGCGTAGGCGCGGCCCATCGACGTGTCGCCCGAGGCCGTCTGGGTGGCGCCCTTCCGGAGGACGCTCATCGGCTGCCCGCTCTCCCCGACGACGGTGTGCACCGTGATGTGATCGCCGCCCGCGGCGGCCTCCGCGAGGGACGAGATCTGGTCGGCCATGGCCGTGTGCGGCGTCTCGCCATAGATGTTCTTCGGGTAAGCGCTGGGGTAGGTCGTCGCGAACGCGCGGATCGGCTCGACGAGCGGCACCAGGGAGAGGGCCGCGCTCGCCGCGTCGAAGGGGGGCACGCTCGCGTTCCCGAGGGACAGCTTGAGGTTGTGAAAGCGCTGCGTGGTGGTGCGGGGCGGCGTGCCCTCCGCGCCGACCGAGAGGCTCTGTCCCGTGCCGACGATGCCGCTCCAGTCCCAGAGCGGCGCCGGCGGCGCGCCACCGCCTCCTTCGCCAGCGCCGCCAGCGCCTGCCGCGCCCCCGCCCCCTTCGCCGGCGCCGCCGGTGCCCGCCGCGCCGCCGGAGCCGCTCGCGCTGCCCGTCGCGCCCTGACCGCCGGCGCCGCCGGAGCCGCTCGCGCTGCTCGTCGCGCCCTGACCGCCGGCGCCCTGACCGCCGGCGCCAGAGGACGAGCCGCCCGACGCGTCGCATCCGAGCGCCGCGAGGAGGAGAGCGAGAGTGCCTGACGAACCGAGGCTCAAGAACGAAGATTGTCGCATGTTGGCTCCTTGCCGCTGCACGAGCGGGCCGGGTGATTGCGCGGCCCGGAGCGTCGATCGTCAGGCCGCGCGGTGGAAACCACGACCGGCCATACCACGGAGGCGCAGAAAAAACTGAACCGATTCAGTTGATGAGGGTCTCGACCCCGGTCGGGAGCTCCGCCTCCAGCAGGCGGCGATGCCCGCGGCGGGCCGTATCGCCCTCGACAGCACCAGGGAGCCGCAGGCCACCGGACTCCCAACGCCTGTTGGGCATCGACCCCCATAACACGTCGTCCAAGGAAATTTCGGGACCAAAGCAAACTTGCGTCAGAACGAAAACACAAAAAATTCAGTGCTCGGCGGCCCCTGACAAGGCATTCTATGTGTGAACGATGCCCGACGTAACAGCCCCGTGATGAGGTGAGCTTTACGAACATGTGGGGGAGACGGCTCATCGTTCCTGCGCTGCTCACGACGAGCTGTGCAGCCACGCTCCGATGTACCGCGATGGTCCGCGGCGCGAGATGCAGCTTGCCCTGGGTCTCGAGCTCATCCGAGGTTCTTCCCCTTTGAATCCTTGAGGAGAACATGAAAAGCAAGATGATGCGGTTGCTCGGTGGGTGGAGTTGTGCGCCGAGAATGCTGCTGGCGCTCGGCAGCTTGGCGCTGGGTGGTGCGGCTTGCGCCGAGTGGACGAACGGGGACGAGCTCAATCTGGATACCGAGAGCGATGAGCTCGTGTGCAGCGGAGCCGCGTGCACCTGCAGCCCGACGTTCGGAATCGGGTTCGTTCAGGGCTCGGACGGCACCGGGACGGTCCCCAACTTCGAGCTCGTGGTGCCGCACACGGGTGGCGGGTTCTCGGCTTACTACCGGAACAACGCGACCACCTCGCTCGTGTCGACCCCGACCTGGTTCGGCCCGAAGAAGGTGGGCTCGGCGGACGTGAACGGGATCAGCATGATCGAGAACTCGAGCGGCGGAAACCTCGAGGTCATCGCCGTGCAGGGCAGCAGCCTTGTGCACTACTACCGCAATCAGTCCACGAAGGCCTGGTCGAGCGGAACGACGGTCGCGACGGGCGTCACCGGGCAGCCTGGGATCGTCCAGGCCAAGCTATCGCCCGGCAATTTCGAGGTCGTGGTGCCGCTCGCCAGCGGCGGCCTCGCCCACTACTGGCGCGACAACTCGGTCGCGTCCCATCCATGGAGCTCGGGGACCACGTTCGCGACGGGCCGAACGTACTCCGCGGTGAGCCTGGTCGAGAGCAACTTCGGCACGAACCGCCTGGAGGTGATCGCGCGCTCCGGATCGACGCTCTATTCCATGTATCGCAGGGATGACCGCACCTGGACGACGCCGAACGAGATCCGCGTGGACAACAACCAGGCGATCTCCGCGACCGGGGTGCACCAGTTTGTCCAGGGAAAGGGCGGCACCAAGGGGAACTTCGAGCTCGTCGTGCCCCTCTCGACCGGCGGCTTGCGGCACTACTACCGCGACAACGACGACAGCGCGTACCCCTGGAAGACGTCGGCCACGTGGGTCGATCCGATCAACTCGTACTCGGCCGCGGGCGTGATCTGGAGCGATTACGACAACCTGGAGGTCGTCGGTCGGAGGAGCGCCGATGGGTCGCTGGCGTCCTTCTATTACAACGGCGGCTGGGTGAGGCACGGCCAGGACGCCTCCGGGAACACCGTGTGGGCGGGCTCGGTCTTCGGAGGTGAGCCGTGCTGCGATCCCGCGACGAAAGGGCAGTGGAGCGACCCGCTCGACGCGGGGGCGATCGGCATCCACGCGGCGCTCCTGCGGACGGGCAAGGTGCTGCTCTTCGGGTTCACGGATGACTCGGACCAGGGGTACTCCGAGGTGTTCGATCCGGCGACGGGGCAGGCGTCCTTGCCGAGCGGGACGCAGCCGCACGCCTTCTGCTCTGGCCACGCGTTTCTGAGCGACGGACGCCTCTGGGTCGCGGGGGGCCATGGGGATGCCCACGTCAAGGGCTCGCACCGGTTCGACCCCTCGAACTCGACGTGGGCCTCGCTCACGGACATGACCCTCGGGCGCTGGTACCCCACGCTCACGCGCCTCGACGGCGGCTCGGTGCTGGCCATCTCCGGCACGACGAAGACGGGGCGAATCTCGAGCACCAAGCCGGTGAACAGCAGCTGGCAGACGCTGAACACCGCGGGCACCCTCTCCGCGCGGAGCGATGTGCCGGAGCCGTTCACGAGCGACGGGCGCCCGATACAGCTCTACCCGTTCGTCTTCCAGCTGCCGGACGGCAAGGTGTTCGTTCACTCGGGCCGAGGCTCGCGGCTCCTGACGACGAGCAACAACACCTGGAGCGCGACGCAGTACACGACGCAGTACGCCAACTCCCGCACGTACCCCGGTTACGGGAGCGCGGTGCTCTTGCCGCTCTCGCCGACCGACAATCACCGCGCGCGCGTCATGGTCATCGGCGGGGGCGGGGCCGTCTCGAACGCGGCGACGAGCGACCCGAACGACACCGCGATCCCCGCCACGGCCACCACGGAGCTCCTCGACCTCGGCGCGGCGTCGCCGGCGTGGAGCTACAAGGCGTCAATGAACTACGCGCGCGTGCTGAACACCGCCGTGCTGCTCCCGGACGGCAAGGTGTTCGTCGTGGGAGGCAGCGCGCGAGGCTCGTCCGACCACGCGACGACGCCGGTCATGACGCCCGAGATCTACAACCCGAGCAATAACACCTGGACCAAGATGTGTCCGATGCGCGTGGCTCGGCTCTATCACTCGACGGCGTTGCTCTTGCCCGACGCGCGCGTGCTCACGGCGGGCCGGGATCACGCCTTCAACGAGCTCCCCTACAAATGGCCCGAGCGGCGGGTCGAGATCTTCACGCCCCCCTATCTCCTGAGCGGCAACGCGCGCCCGGTGATCCAGTCGGTGGCCTCGACCGCGTCGTACGGCCAGTCCATCTCGGTGACGTTGTCCTCGGCGGTGGCCGCCACGGGCATCGGCAGCGCGATGCTCATGTCTCCCGGCTCGGTCACGCACGGATTCGACCAGAGCCAGCGCGCCGTCAAGCTCGCGATCACCGGGCAGTCGGGCAGCACCCTGACGCTCACGGCTCCGCCGAACGGCAAGGTCGCGCCGCCTGGCTACTACATGCTCTTCGTCGTCTCGACGCAGGGCGTCCCGTCGGTCGCGAAGTTCGTCAAGCTGCAGTAGCCGGCCCGGACACGTGGGGCGGGAGCCCCGGAACCTCGACCTCGGCGGGCCGGCAGTGGAAGCGGCGGAATGGCCTCGAGATCTCGGGCTCTCCCTGCGTCCTTCACCGCGCGTCCCGGCGGCGCGTCGCCGTCAATCGCCGGCGCGCCGCTGTCAACCGCCGGCGCGCGCCGCCGGGAGCGGGCGGCGCCGGCAGCTCACCTCGATGAGGATGTCGCCGGGCGCCTTGAAATAGAACATCACACCGCGGCCGTTCTCGCTCACGGGGCCGCAGTCGACGCCCGCCGCGACGATCGCCGCGTGTCAGCGATCCCAGGTGCCGATTTCCTCCTGATCGACGTACAGTGCACGGCGAGCAGCTCATGACCGCCCCCCTGGTGACGCCGACGCTCGAGCACGCGCTGCCGATCGACCGTGACCTCGTCCACTGTGCGACGTTCGCGCTCGCGTGGGCGGAGCTCCAGCGGCAGCTCGGATCCGAGGACGTGCTGGTCGAGCCCACGGAGCTCTCGCGGGCGCTGGGCCGCGCAGCTGCCGTCGCCGCCGGCGCCGTGGATCCGGCGGAGTCCTTCGCCTGCGCAGGAGAGGGTGATGCGGCGGTCGCAGCGATCCGTGCCGAGCTGGCTCGCCGGTTCGGTGATGCGCAGACGCGGCTATTGCCGCAGAGCGTGCCGGCGCACGCTCTCGTGGCGTTCGCCTTGCTGCGGACCAGGGTTGCATTCGAGCGGCCCTTTGTCCGCGATCGCTCCGCGGGGCTCTCGTTCCTGGGGAGCCGCGTGCAGTGCTTCGGCCACTGGGGCGGCGCCGGGGCGAGCGCCTATGCGGGCGCCGCGACCGTACACCGTTACGAGTCGCCGGGCGATTTCGTCATCGAGCTCCGCGGCCGCGGCGGCGCGTCGGTCGTCGTCGCTCGCCGTGGAGGCTGGTCGACGCTCGCGGAGGCGACGCACGACGCGCTCGGCGCGGTCGATCGTGGGCCTGGCCGCTGGGCTCGTCTGTGGGGGCAGACCTCGCTGCAGGACGACGACATCTTCCAGGTCCCGGTCGTGTCGCTGCGCGTCGATGCGTCCTTCGACGAGCTCGTCGGCAAGCCCATCGTGCCGGGGGATCGCGTCCTCGTCGCCGCGTGCCAGACGCTGGAGCTCGACGTCGACGAGCACGGAGCGCGGCTCGTGTCCGAGGCGCTCGCGCTCGGCATGAAGAGCCGCCGTCGCCGCGGGCGCGAGCTCGTGTGCGACGGACCGTTCTTGCTCGCGCTGCGGCGCGCCGGCGCGCCGGCGCCGTACTTCGCCGCGTGGCTGCAGTCGGGCGCGGCGTTCGTTCCTGTGGAGCCTGGGTGAGCGCGGCTCCTAGAAGGGCCGCGGATCCACCGTGGTCCATGAGCCCTTGATCACCTTCTCGTGGACCGGGGGGCCGGGTTTGGTGATCGTCGCGCCATACGAGGGGACGATCTTCCCTGTGATCGCGTCGGAGCCGAGGTAGGCGCCGACACGGCTGTCCGCCTTGGCGCCCGAGGTCGGCGCGAGCGTCATGTCGGCCACCCCCTGCGCCATGCTCGGCCCGAAGAGCGGCTTGGTGGCGCCGTTGCAGGAGGCGACGTCGACCTTGGCGCCGGGCGCCGCGCCGTTGAATCCGGCGGCGTTGAGCTGCTTGCCGAGCTCCCTGCCCCCGATGCTCTTCTTCTTGCCGTTCCACTCGATCGAGCCTGGATCGCCGTGGGAAACCACGATCACGTGATCTTCACCGGCGAGGTTCGCGCTCGGCAGCTGGTGTCCCTGAATCACCGTCGCTCCGGGATACTGCTTCTGGTACATGGCCACCGAGTCGTTGATGACCTTGTCGTTGCTCCCCTGGATGATGACGACGAGCCCGAGCGGGTCGAGGTGGAAGGTCGCGTTCGGCAGTAACCCGATGTCCTGAAACGAGGCCGGAAAGCCGAGCGGGTCTGGCGTGAGATAGACGCCGAGGTCAGGGTCGTAGTACCGGAACCGGTTGTAATGCAGGCCCGTCCGCGGATCGGCGCGGTGCCCAGCGAAGCGCAGCGTGCCGATCGCGCCGCTCGAGCGCGCGACGCGGCCCCACGCTGACAGGTCGACGTCGGCGAGCTCGCCGCTCGGCGCCGCGTAGAGCCAGGGCGTCGCGGTCAGGTCCGTGGCAATGAGGCGCCACTCTCCCTCCACGGTGCGCTCGGCGAGCGGCGTGAAGCCGTCGTCATCGAAGACACGCCTTACCGAGCGCAGATGACTCGAATCGACCTCCTCGACGAGCGCCTCGTCGTCCCAGAGGAAGAACGTGCTCCGGCCGTCGTCGCCGAGCTCCGCGAGTCGCTATGCCGGCGTCGAACGCGACCGACGAGGTCCTGTAGTGTCGGATCAGCGTGACCCATAAGAAGCCCGGGAGCTGGAAGTCGACGACAGGCTCTGTGAACAGCGTGCCTGTTACGACGTCGATGGGGTGGCCACCGGCTGCCTGCCCCTCCGTACCCGGGGGCGCCGGGGGGCTGGGCGGCCCTGCCCCCTGATTGCTCCCGCCGCCGCCTCCACCGCCATTGCCGGCGCCCTGCGGCCCGCCCCCGCCCGGCCCGCCTGCGCCGCCGCCCCCTCCCCCGGCGCTGCCGCCCGCGCCGCTCGCCATCGCGCCCGCGCCGACAGTGATCGACTTATTCATCTGCCCCATGCTGCCGGTAATGCCGGCCATTCCGAGCTCGATCCGGATTTCTCGGTGATGGTGTCCATGTGGAGCGCGGTGACCTTGCCCATGGTGGTGAGATGGTCGCACATGGAAGACATGCGAGGGAAGCCGCCGTGCTGGGCAGCGATGGCCGCGCAGGCGGGTCAGGGCATGACGTGAGCCGCCTTGCGGCGCGTCCGGCAGCACCTCAACCTGGGTCGGTGCCTCCTGCGCCGGCGCGCGCCGCCGGGATCGGGGTGGCCGTCTACAGGTGCCCGCCGACGAGCACCCGTGAGCCCGACCAACCCCCGCCGCGGCGGCCTGCTCGTCCCTCCCTCGTAGCTCCGCGCGTGCCGCAACGAGGCCGCCCGCGTGCGCGAGCTCCGCGCGGCCGACATGACTCACTCCCGGTGCCACTGAGCGCGTCCACGCTGCCGCTGGGTGGTGCAGGCGAGCCTCCTTGCCGAGCTCGGCGCGCCTGGCGTCGAGACGGCTGTGAGCGAGCTCGGGGCCCCTCTCTGGCCGCGGCGGGTTGCCCACGTTGGGCGCCCGATTGGTTGACGGACACCTCCACCCGGGGGCGTTCCGCCACCAACAGACGCCTAGGTCCAAGACCTACCGCCTTGCGCCCTTAAGCCGTTCGGCGGGGTTACGACTGTTCAACCACATTCATTTTGAAGCTTGAGAATCCGAGATGGTTTGTGTTTATGGGCGCGCTTCGGCAGCACACTTGAGCCAGGCACACGCGTCGCAACAGGACATGGCATGCGAGCTCTCAACGCCATCACCGCAGCTCTCAGTTTTTGTTTTGCTACGGCGTGTACAGTTGATCCGTTGACCGGACCGGAACCAGTATTGGAGGAGGAGACCCTAGAGGACGGCGAGGTCCTCGCGACACGTGGCAGGTGTGAAGATGCAGTCGACGAGGGGGCGGATTTCTGGAGGCTCATGTGTGGAGCGGCGATGCAAGACACGCTCTTTACGCCTGGAGAAACGGCCCATTGCTTGGGAGAGAGCAGCGAAGGTCGAGGGGCAGGCAAGGCAAAGTGCCGCTCCAGTTGCCCCACGGCATGCATGGCGCTCGTATCGCGATGGCAGCTGTACTGTGAAGAGCACCAGATCAGGCTCCCGTTGAGCATCTGCGAAAAAGCGCGCAAGATTGGAATGCAGCGATGCCTAAGCTCCTGCTGAGCACGTGCGCTTGACATCAACGACGCGAGCGCTACCTGGGCGTCATGCCGGACCTCATCGCGGAGCGCACCCTCGTGCTGACACTTCCGAACGGTACCGAAGAACTCATCCACGTGCGACTTTGGGCGCCAGAGCACAGGCCATCCGTGATGTGCTGGGAAGCTGACGTGGAGGTCGACGGTGCGGGGGACACCGACAAATCCCATGGAGTCGGCATCGACGCATTCCAGGCGCTCTACAGCGCGCTCTTCTTGATTCCGTCAATGCTCGTCAAATACGAGGACGTGGGCCGGATATCGTGGCTGGGTGACGAGTGGCTCGGGTTCCCAGCGTTCAAACTAACGAGGCCGAAAGCTGGGTCGTCGGCGCCGTGAGCGCGGTGCACTGGAGCCGTGGCCGAGCTCACTGACGCGCTCCTCGATGTCCTTCGCGCCGGGAACCTCAACCTCGGTGGGTGGGCGGCGGCGGCAGGGGGAACCTCAACCTCGGTGGGTGGGCGGCGGCGGCAGGGGTGGCGGTGCCGGCGGTGCCTCAACCTGGGTCGGGCCTCGGCGGCGGTGGCGGTGCCTCAACCTGGGTCGGGCCTCGGCGGCGGTGGCGGTGCCTCAACCTGGGTCGAGCCTCGCGGGAACCTCCGGGAACCTCAACCTCGGTGGGCGGCGGCGGGGCGGCGGCGGTGGCGGTGCCTCAACCTGGGTCGGGCCTTGAGGACGCCCAGGCGCTGGGCGGTCGGCCAGCGGCCGCTCTGCGCTGCGATCCGGAGGGGTCCGGCGCCCCCGCGGGCTCTCTGCGTTGCGGTCCGAAGGGGGTCCGGCACCCCGGCAGGCGCTCTGCATTGCGGTCCGGAGGGTGCCGGACCCCTCGATCTGGCACAATCCGCTGCGGATCCGGGGGTCAATGGCACAGAAAAACGAGTTGGACAGCGCCTTTTGACACAAATTGACCCCGGTGAGACGCTCCGCGGAGCACCGCGGAGGGGTCCGGACCCCGGTGTGTCGCAATGCATTGCGGTTGAGCCAGTGTCGGACCCCCCCTGACTTGGCACAGACCTAGGCCGAGGTGGCACAGGGTGCGGCGCCGGCCGCTCCGGGATGGGCCGGTGGACCCGGATGGCACGGCCGCGGCGACGACGGCCACGCCGTCCGGAGCGTACGGAGGGGTCCGCGAGGGCTTGGCCCCGGGTCGGGGTCACGAGGAGGGGACGAGGCGGGAGGAGATCGCGGCGCCGGCGGTGCACGCCGGGCAGCCGGGATCAGCTATCGGCGGGCGCGGGCGCGGCCGTCGGCGCGCCGGGCTGGAGGGGAACGACGGGCGGGGCGAGCGCCGCCGTGTCGCCCTCGGGCTTGTCGTTCTTCCGGGGCGCGCCGCGGCCGCTCGACCCGACGCTCCAGCTCGCGAGCGGCGCGAGCAGCCTGTCGGCGAGCTCCTGCGTCTCCGGCTCGTCCGGCTCGACGGATCCCATCACCTTGATCACGTAGGCGCGCAGCGCCTCGGTGAAGGCGGCGAGCGCGTCGCGCACGCTGGGCGGCGCCGCCGCGGCCGTGGCCGCGGGCGCGGTGACGCCGAGCGCCTTGCCGTACGCGATGTGCGCGGCCTCCAGCGCGGAGAGGAAGCGCTTGCCGCCGAGCGCCTCGATGCGCGCGTCGAGGCCGCTCTTGCGGATGCGCTGGACCCGGAGCTCGCTCTCGGACCACTCCAGGACATACGTGAGCTGGAGGAACTTGAGCCCTCCGGTGAAGATGGCCGCCTTCAGCGAGCTCGCCTCGGCGGCCTCGGGCGCGCCGGACGGCAGCTTGGTGTACGCCGTCAGGAAGTCGTGGAGACCGCTCCAGCAATTGTCGAGGACGCGATCGCACTGGACCGCATCCTCGCTCGCCTCCCCTCCCTCCGACAGCGACACCTGATCGCGCAGCGCCGACGCGAGGTCGTCGTGGCGTGACGCCAGCGTGGCGAGCACCCGCGCGACGCCCTTCACGAGCTGCTTCTCCGCCGGCTTCGCCGCCGTGAGCAGCTGCTCGCCGAGCGCCATCGCCCCCACGGCCGTGAAGCGGGGGAGCTGGATCACTTCCGATGCGGTGTATTTGCTCATGAGATCACCCTCGTCCGCGGCAGGAGCGCGGGATTGCGCTGGAATGCCAGACGGGCCATCGTGAGCTATCGATGGAATGAAGAGGGTTGTCCAGGGATATTTTGAGGGGAGGGCGATTTGAAGAGGAAGGTGCGGTGTCGAATTCCTGCTGTCCGGGGGCGATGGCGGGGAGAGAGAGGGTGAGAAGGTCGAGGGATGTTGAGGGGATAGCGGGGTTGGCACTGTTCTGGCAAACGCGGCTGACGCGCCGCTTTGCCAGGAGCCTTGGTTCAGCGGGGCGAGCCAGTCCGGAAGACGGAGGAATAGCGCCCGGCAGGGGTCACGATGACGTGGTCGCGAAGGGGTACGTCGATCAGGTGGGCGGCGTGCTCGATCTCCTGGGTGAGCAGCACGTCGTCCGCGGACGGCGCGGGGTCGCCGCCCGGGTGGTTGTGGGCCATCACGAACGTGACGGCGCCGAGCTCGAGGGCCGCGCGGAGGACATCGGCGGGGCGCACGGACGCGGAGAGGAGGCCGCCGCGGCTGATCATGCGGGCGCCGCGGGCGCGGTCGTGCACGTCGAGCGCGACGATCCAGACCTCCTCGTGGACGAGCGGCGCGAGCGTCGCGTGGAAGAAGCGGGCGACGTCGCGCGGGCGCCGCAGGCGCTGCGAGCGGCGCGAGCGCGCGGCGTGAAGGCGCCGCCCGAGCTCGAAGGCGGCCGCGAGGCGGGTCGCCGCCTGGAGGGCGACCTCGGCGCGCTCCGCCAGCGCGACGGGGGAAAGGCGGGCGAGCGCCGGGAGGTCCTCGGCCGGGAGCGCGCGGCGGCCCGCGTCGGGCAGGCCGAGCAGGAGATCCAGCAGGGCCGCGTCGGGCATCGAGGGGACGTCGATGGGAGCGGGCTTCATCGAGCACCTCCGCATGAAGGAGGGCGGTCCACCGGCGCGAGCGCCTGGTGAGCGCGGCGGCGGCGGGGCTCGAAGGAACGGGGACTTTGCCCGGGATCGGGGAGTATGCGAACGATCAACACGTCGGACCTCGTTGTGTTCGGGGTTCGGCCACGCAGCCCGGGGCGTTGGCGCGCCCGCGGGCTGCACTTCTTTGTGCGCCTCGCAGCTTACCGAGCGCGCTCCGACGCGGTCAATACAACACAATGTATAGATTGTGTTTTCGTGGCGCGCCCGAAGGTAGGCCCGGCGCATGGAGCGCGATCACGCGGACGTGGTGCTCGAGTACATCGGAGCCAACGTGCATCGCCTCCGTGTGCGCCTGGGCCTGAGCCAGGAGGCGCTCTCCGAGGCGGCGGACATCAGCACGGGGTTCCTGCAGCGCGTCGAACGGGGGAAGACGAACGTCGGGGTCGTGGTGCTGGTCCGGCTCGCCGACGCGCTCGGCGTCGAGCCAGGCGTCCTGCTGCGCCGCGCCGTGCTGCCGGAGGTGACGCGCGGGAGGCCGCGCAGCACGCGGGCGAAGCCGCCGCCGTCGAGGTAGGCCGGCAGCGGCCATGCGCTGACATCCTCGCTAGAAATCCAGCGCCCGCACGGCCTTACGTGCAGCGCTCGGCGTTGATCGCTCATTCGGCGCAGGCGTAATCTGCTCGCACCGCATGCCGACCAAACGAGACCTTCTCACCCATCTCACCCGGGACGAGCTCCTGGCCGCGGTGGCCCGCTTCGACCTCCCTGTCAGCGACCGCCGCGTCCGCGATCAGCTCATCGACGCCATCGTCCAGGCCCGCAGCGCCGACCTGTTTGAGGTCCTCCTCGGCTACCCCCGCGACCGGCTGAAGGACCTCTGCCGCAAGCTCGGCCTCGACGATCACGGCAAGGAGAAGGCGCCGATCGTCGACCGGCTGCTCGGCAAGACCGCGAGCGCGGTGGCCGAGGCGCAGCGCGCGCTGCCGTTCGAGCAGGCGGCGCCGGGGCCGAAGCCGAGGGCGGCCGAGAGGGCAAACGGAAAGGGCGCCGCGGAGGCCAGCGGGAAGGCTGCCGTCAGGGCCAACGGGAAGACGGCGAACGGCGACGGCGGGCAAGCCGAAGGGCGCGGCGGCGGCGACCTGGGCTTCGAGCGCAAGCTGTTCCAGGCCGCCGACAAGCTGCGGAACAACATGGACGCGGCCGAGTACAAGCACGTCGTCCTCGGGCTCATCTTCCTCAAGTACATCAGCGACGCCTTCGACGAGCTGCACCAGCGGCTCTCCGCGCAGGTCGACGAGGGCGCCGACCCCGAGGATCGGGACGAGTACCGCGCCGAGCGCGTCTTCTGGGTCCCGAAGGAGGCTCGCTGGGCCGCAGTCCAGGCCAACGCGAAGCAGGCCAAGATCGGCCAGCTCATCGACGATGCGATGGTCGCCATCGAGCGCGACAACCCGTCGCTGAAGGGCGTGCTTCCGAAGAACTACGGCCGCCCCCAGCTTGACAAGCAGCGGCTCGGCGAGCTGGTCGACCTCATCGGGACCATCGGCCTCGGGTCCCGGCAGAACAGGTCGAAGGACATCCTCGGCCGGGTGTACGAGTACTTCCTGAGCGAGTTCGCGCTCGCCGAGGGCAAAAAGGGCGGGCAGTTCTACACGCCCGGCTCGGTCGTGCGCCTCCTCGTCGAGATGCTCGCGCCGTACAAGGGCCGCGTCTACGACCCGTGCTGCGGGTCGGGCGGGATGTTCGTGCAGTCCGAGAAGTTCATCGAGGAGCACGGGGGGCGCGTCGGCGACATCAGCGTCTACGGGCAGGAGTCGAACCCGACCACGTGGCGCCTCGCCAAGATGAACCTGGCCATTCGCGGCATCGAAGCGAACCTCGGGCCGGAGAACGCCGACACGTTCCACCGGGACCTGCACAAAGACCTGAAGGCCGACTACATCCTGGCGAACCCGCCATTCAACGCGAAGGACTGGGGGCAGGAGCGCCTGAAAGAGGATGCGCGGTGGAAGTACGGCACACCGCCTGCCAGCAGCGCGAACTTCGCGTGGGTCCAGCACTTCATCCATCACCTCGCGCCGGCGGGTCAGGCCGGGTTCGTGCTGGCGAACGGATCGATGTCGTCGAACCAGTCCGGCGAGGGGGAGATCCGGAAGGCGATCATCGAGGCGGACCTCGTCGATTGCATGGTTGCGTTGCCGGGGCAGCTCTTCTACTCGACCCAGATCCCCGTGTGCTTCTGGTTTCTTGCGCGCGACAAGAAGAACGGGCGGTTTCGCGACCGACAGGAACAGATCCTGTTCATTGATGCCCGCAAGCTGGGGCGGATGATTGATCGGACGCAGCGTGAGCTAACCGACGAGGATGTTGCACGCATCGCGGGGACGTACCACGCATGGCGCGGAGACAAGGGCGCGGGCGCGGGGAAGTACGAGAACGTTGCGGGGTTCTGCAACAGCGCCACGCTGGACGAGGTGCGCGCGCACCAGCATGTGCTGACGCCGGGACGCTACGTCGGCGCGGAAGATGTGGAGGATGAGGAGGAGGAGCCGTTCGAGGAGCGGTTTTCGCAGTTGATGGCGAAGCTAGAAGCACAATTTGCCGAGGGGTCGAGGCTGGAGCGCACCATTCGGAACGCAATGAAGAGGCTGGTTCATGCCTGACCGTTTCCCATCCAAGACACTTGGCGAACTATGTGATCCCGAGCGAGGCATCACATACGGCATCGTCAAGGTTGGCGATTTTGTTCCTGGAGGGGTACCGGTTATCAGGGGCGGAGACATTCGCAACGGACGCATCGAATTCGACAACGAGAAACGGGTCACACATGAGGTAAGCGATCAATTTCGCCGGACAATTCTAAAGGGCGGCGAAATTGTAATAAATCTAATTGCCGAACCAGGACACACGGCCATCGTCCCCTCCCAACTCGCGGGAGCAAACGTATCTCGCGACGTCGGCGTCATCCCCCTACTGAACCACGTAAACCATCGATTTATTGATTACTGCCTAAAATCTCCTTCTGCGATCGGGTGGCTCAGTGCACGGCTCCAGGGTAGCGTTACTCAAAAAAATCAACCTTGGAACGCTCCGCGACTTACCAGTGCAGCTTCCTTCTCGCATGCAACAGGACGCCATTGCCGCCGTCCTCGGCTCCCTCGACGACAAGATCGAGTTGAACCGGCGAATGACCGCGACGCTGGAGACAATGGCGCGGGCGCTCTTCAAGAGCTGGTTCGTCGACTTCGACCCGGTACGGGCGAAGATGGAGGGGCGGGCTCCCGCTGGGATGGACGCGGAGACCGCGGCGACTTTCCCCAACAGCTTCGAGGAATCGGAGATGGGGCAGATTCCGAAGGGATGGCGCTCCCGTCCCCTGGCGATGATTGTTGATGAAGGGGGCGGTGACATTCAGACAGGTCCCTTCGGTAGCCAACTGCATGCGAGCGACTACCGGGAGTCGGGAACGCCCGTAGTCATGCCGACAAACATCGCAAGCCGTAGGATCAGTAGCTCGGGGATAGCGCGTGTCGGGCCGGCGAAGGTCGAGCGGCTCCAGCGTCACGTTCTGCGGATTGGAGACCTGGTATATAGTCGCCGTGGCGATGTCGAGAAGCATGCGCTTATTGGTCGCACGGAGGAGGGCTGGTTATGCGGAACCGGCTGCCTTCGCATTCGACCAGGAAGCGGTTTGCTTCCGCTTTTTCTATCGCTGTACTTAGAGCGCCTAACAAAAGCCCGTCGGGATATAGTTGAGGCAGATCAGGCATACGGCGAGCAGGAGGAACGCTCGGTGAATGTCGGCACGGCGCTCATACCGCACGGTCAAGCGCCGGAAGCGCCGGAGCCAAGCGATCGTCCGTTCGACGACCCAGCGGTAACGGCCGAGTTTCTCCGACGACTCGATGCCCTTGCGAGCGATGCGGGGCACGATGTGGCGCAGATGACAAGCCAACCGCAGGGCCGGGTCGTCGTAGGCCTTATCGGCATGCAGTTTCTTGGGGCGGCGCCGCGGTCGGCCGCAAGGACGCGCGATCGGCGGCACCGCGTCCACCATAGGAGTGAACATCCTCGAGTCATGGACGTTCGCCGGCGTCATCTCGACGGCGAGCGGGATACCATTCTGATCGACCAGAAGGTGATATTTCGTGCCCGGCCGGCCGCGATCCGTGGGGTTCGGGCCAGTTTTTTCACCCCCCTTTTTGCCGGAACCAGCGAGGCATCCAGCGCAGCACGCTCCCAGTTGATCCTATCGGCTTCGCCGAGCTCATCGAGCAAGACCTCGTGGAGCCGATCCCAGACGCCAGCCTGCTGCCAGTCGCGCAACCTGCGCCAGCACGTCATGCCGCTGCAGCCGAGCTCTTGCGGGAGATACTCCCAAGGGATCCCGGTCTTGAGCACGAACAAGATACCGGTCAGCGCGATCCGATCAGGCGTACGCGGCCGGCCCCCCTGCGGCTTCGGCTCCGTTTTCGGCAATAGAGGTACGATTCGTTCCCAGAGTTCGTCCGGCACCAACAGCTTGCCCACGCTGTATTCTGCCGCACCATCGGCTTCCCTCAAGCAAGCGGGGTGAACGGGCTTTTGTTAGGTGCTCTTAGATCTTCCGAGCATCCGAAGCTGGATCGCTGCGCGAGCTGTCGGTGCAACGATGCCGAATTTGAATACCCAAATTCTCGGGCAGGTTCCTCTCCTTGATCCTCATCAAAGCATCCAAGCGCGTTTCTGTAAGACAGCGGAACCTTTGGATTTGCGCATCCAGGCAAACAATGCAGAAAGTGCGACGCTAACCGCTCTCCGAGACGCCCTCCTCTCCGGCGAACTCCGTGTTCGCGACGCCGAGAAGCTCACCGAGGCCTCCCTGTGAGCCCCTCCGCCGCCGGCGTCCCCGCCGTGACCGAGTCGGCCGTCGAGGAGCTCGCCCTCCAGACCTTCGCCCGCCTCGGATACGAGTGCCTCCACGGCCCGGATATCGCCCCCGACGAGCCCGCCGCCGAGCGCGCCACCTACGCCGACGTCGTCCTTCGCGGCCGATTCGACGAGGCGCTCCGCCGCCTCAACCCCGGCGTCCCGCAGACCGCTATCCACGAGGCGCTCCGCAAGATCCTCGTCCCGGAAGCCCCCTCCCTTCTCCAGAACAACCGCCGATTCCACCGCCTGCTCCGCGATGGCGTCGAGATCGAGATCGCGACAACCGGTGGCGAGATCCGCGGCGAACGCCTCCGCCTCTTCGACTTCGACGACATCGAGGAGAACGAATACCTCGTCGTCAACCAGCTCACCGTCATCGAGGGCCAGCACAACCACCGCCGCCCCGACATCGTCGTCTTCGTGAACGGCATCCCCCTCGCCGTCGTCGAGCTCAAGAGCGCCTCCGACGAGAACGCGACGGTCCAGGGCGCGTTCAACCAGCTCCAGACCTACAAGGCGCAGATCCCGTCGCTCTTCGTCTACAACGAGCTGCTCGTCGTCTCGGACGGGGTGACGGCGCGCCTCGGAACCCTCACGTCCTCCTGGGAACGCTTCGGCCCCTGGCGCACGGTCGACGGCAGCGCCGTGGCTGCGCCGGGCACCCTGGAGCTGGTCACGCTGCTCGAGGGCGTCTTTGATCGGGCGCGCCTCCTCGACCTCGCCCGCAACTTCGTCGTGTTCGAGGAAGACCGCGACGAGGTCCTGAAGAAGATCGCCGGCTACCACCAGTTCCACGCCGTGCGCACGGCCGTCGACGAGACGGTCCGCGCCACGCGCCCCGGCGGCGACCGCAAGGTCGGCGTCGTCTGGCACACGCAGGGCTCGGGCAAGTCGCTGACCATGACCTTCTACGCGGGCAAGGTCGTGCTGGACCCGGCCATGGAGAACCCCACGCTCGTGGTCATCACGGACCGCAACGACCTCGACGACCAGCTCTTCGGGACCTTCGGGCGCTGCCACGAGTTGCTCCGACAGAAGCCGGTCCAGGCACGCGACCGCAGCCACCTGCGCGAGCTGCTGGAGGTGGCGGCCGGCGGCGTCGTCTTCACGACCGTCCAGAAGTTCCTGCCCGAGGAGAAGGGCGACAGGTTCCCCCAGCTCTCCGATCGACGGAACGTGGTCGTCATCGCCGACGAGGCGCACCGCAGCCAGTACGGATTCAAGAGCAAGCTCGTCAAGACGAAGGAGGGCGGCTACCTCGTGCCCGGCTTCGCGCAGCACATGCGCGACGCCCTGCCGAACGCGTCGTTCATCGGCTTCACCGGCACGCCCGTCGATGCGATCGACAAGAACACGCGCGCCGTCTTCGGCGACTACATCTCGGTCTACGACATCCAGCGCGCGGTCGAGGACGGGGCGACGGTCCCGATCTACTACGAGAGCCGCATCGCGAAGCTCGATCTGAACGACGATCTCAAGAAGGTCATCGACGACGAGTTCGAGGAGGTCACCGAGCAAGAAGAGGAGTCGAGGAAAGAACGGCTCAAGTCGAGGTGGGCCGCGCTGGAGGCCGTCGTCGGCGCGGAGAAGCGCGTGAAGATGATCGCCGAGGACCTGGTCCGGCACTTCGATGCAAGGATCGAGACGATGGCCGGCAAGGCGATGGTGGTCTGCATGTCGCGCCGCATCTGCGTGGACATGTACGCCGCGCTCGTCGCGCTCCGGCCCGACTGGCACGACCCGGACGACGACAAGGGCGCCATCAAGGTCGTGATGACCGGCTCGGCGTCCGACCCGCTGCCCTGGCAGCAGCACATCCGCAACAAGGCACGCCTCCGCGACCTCGCCGACCGGCTGAAGGACCCGAACGATCCCCTCAAAGTCGTCGTCGTGCGCGACATGTGGCTCACGGGGTTCGACGCACCCTGCCTGCACACGCTCTACGTGGACAAGCCGATGCAGGGACACGGCCTCATGCAGGCCATCGCTCGCGTGAACCGCGTGTTCCGCGACAAGCCGGGCGGGCTGGTCGTCGACTACCTGGGCCTCGCCGAGAGCCTGCGCAAGGCGCTCGACACGTACACCGAGAGCGGCGGCAAGGGCGACGCCGCCCAGGTTCAGGACGAGGCGGTGCCGGTCATGCTGGAGAAGGTCGAGATCTGTCGCGACCTGTTCCACGGCTTCGACGTCATGGCGTTCGTGAACGGCTCGCCGATCGAGCGGCTCATGCTCCTGCCGGTCGCCCAGGAGCACATCTTCGCGCTCGAAGGCGGGCGCGACCGGCTCGTGAAGGCCGTGACGGAGCTGAGCAAGGCGTTCGCGCTCTCGGTGCCGCACGAGGAAGCCTTGGCCATCCGTGACGAGGTGGCGTTCTACCAGGCCGTGAAGGCCGCCGTCGTGAAGACGTCGCTGTCGGCTTCGGGCAAGTCGGAGGCCGACGTCGAGCTGGCGATCCGCCAGATCGTGTCGAAGGCCATCTCGACGGACGGCGTGTTCGACGTGTTCGCCGCCGCAGGGCTCAAGCGGCCGGACATCTCCATCCTGTCGGAGGAGTTCCTCGCCGACGTGAACGCGATGCAGCACAAGAACCTCGCCCTCGAGCTCCTGCGGAAGCTCCTGCACGACGAGCTGAAGGTCCGGAAGCGCACCAACCTGGTCCAGTCGGAGGCGTTCTCCGAGAAGCTGGAGAGGACCGTCGCTCGGTACCGCAACCGGGCCGTCGAGACGGCGCAGGTGATCGAGGAGCTGATCCGGATCGCGAAGGAGATGAAGTCCGCCCAGCAGCGCGGCGAAGACCTGAAGCTCAACGACGCCGAGCTGGCCTTCTACGACGCCCTGGAGGCGAACGACTCGGCCGTGAAGGTCCTCGGCGACGCGGTGCTCGCGCAGATCGCCCGCGAGCTGACCGAGACCATCCGCAACTCGGTGACCATCGACTGGGCCGTGAAGGAGACGGTGCGGGCGAGGCTCCGCACCCTCGTGCGCCGCAAGCTGAAGAAGTTCGGCTATCCGCCGGACAAGACGGAGAAGGCGGTCGATACGGTGCTGAAGCAGGCCGAGCTACTCGCGTTGGAGTGGGCGGCGTGAGCGGCGAGCTCGGCCGGGGGCAGGCGCCGGGTAGGAACGGCATCACCAATTCGCGGCGTCCCGCGCGCGGTTCTGGCTGCCCAGCGAGCGATGCTGGTGGAGGAGATCGATGACAAGCCTCGCCCCAGGCCTTGAAGCGGACGAGGTGCAGATCGCCCCCCTCGCCGCCGAGTGGCGCACCATCCTGGCGGAAGAGCGGAAGAACGAAGCGGCGGAGGTCGCTGCATGGGAGGCGACCGTCGCCGAGCTCCGTGCCGAGCACGATGCGCTCCTGCGTGATGGCGCCTGGGTCGGCGGACCGGACGACACGCTGAGCATCCTCGGGGTTGGCCGAAGGGAGCTGTACCATTCCGCCCTGCTGGCGTGGCTTCTCGATCCCCAGGGCCGCCACGGCCTCGGCTCCGGCTTTCTCGAGGCCTTGCTCCGCCGCTGCGCGTCGGCTCCGCCCACGTCCGAGCTGCATCTCGCCCGCCCGGCGCTCGAAGTGAGCCGGGGCGACGCCCGCGCCGATATCGTTGTCAGCGCGCCTGGGCTCTGCCTCGTGATCGAGAACAAGGTCGACGCGGGTGAACAACCTCGCCAATGCGACCGACTTTTCGAGAGCTTTGGGCGAGAGGCTGGCGCATTGTTCGTCTTCCTGTCGCCCTCGGGACGGGCACCCGAGACCGCCACGGGCAGCGCGCAGGAAGCCTTCCAGAAGATGAGCTATGCCGACATCGCCTCGATGCTGCATGACGCGCTGGTACGCCCGCCGTGGAATGGCGTTACGACCCATGGGCGAGAGGTGGCGTCCAACTATCTCGCAACCCTGAAGAGGCAGTTCCAATGAACCGCATCGACGAGCCTCGTGCCGTATTCTATCTTCGACATCAGGCACTTATCGAGAAGTGGGCCGCCCTTGGGCCGTCCGTCGCCCAGCTCACACACTCGTTTCTGTGCTCGTGCGCAGATGACATCGCCGGGCTCGCCCCGCAGCTTTCTCCCGACACCGGCGTTCACATGGATCTGGAAGGAGACTGGCCGAAGGTCCTCGTGTTTTCACGACAATGGTTCGGGTCGAGCGAGGGTGAATCCGTGCCGAAGGTCGGGATCGGTCTGGAGTGGAACAAGAAGAGCCGGCTCAACTTCGCGACCTCTCCTGACTGCGCGTACACGGGGGTGCGGGTGAATATCGGTCTCGCCGACGGTAGGGATCTGTCAAGGAAGCTCAAGGATGCGTTTGCAGCGGCCGACCTCATCAAGCCGCACAAGCTCGTCACCAGCCCTTGGTGGCCCGCCTACCGCTACGAGGTGGCAACGGGGGAGTACTGGGAGAACCTCGCGCCCTACCGGACACAGCTCGTCGAGTCGGTGCGGTTCTTCTGGAGGGAGTTCGAGCCGCGGATCCGGGGCGTACTGGCGGGCTGAGCGCAGGTGCCCCTGGACCATGCGGTAGAGGTGTCACGCGACCGGCAGCGAAGCTGCCCGAGGCTGGGGCCATGCCGGCTCGCCAGCCGAACCTGGTGAAGCTCGCCATGCCCGACGCGCTAGCTCAGGGCAGCAACGCCGGCTTGGTTCGCTGCTCCGGGACGACTGGAAACCGGGCAGGTCGACCCGAAGCAGGGTGCCCGCAACTTGCGGGCCCCCGCATGCTAGGTTCGGAGCATGCCCGAGCCTCTGGAGCCTCCCGCCGAGGAGCGGGACGAGAGCCCCTACGACGAGAACGGCGTGGACCGCTCCCTCGTCCGCTGGATGCTCAGCCTTTCCCCTACGGAGCGGCTGGCGCAGGTGCAGAGCTCTATCGATCTGATCATGAGCGTGCGTGAGCCACCCGCGCACTGATCTGGCCTCCGGATCGGGGGCATCAAGCAGAGGACTTGTGTTGAAGGCCGACGAGCATGCGCCCAAAGTCGCAGAGCGCCGAGGCGCCGCCGAGCCGCAAGATGAGCTGGAGGACGGCGTCCGCGTGGAGGTAGTGCTCCGACGGCAGATAGGCGAAGAGGGCGGGATCGCTGATGTCGATGGTGCGTCGCCACGCGTCGGCGCGTGCGCGCGCCGACCAGATCGCCCGGAGCGCGGCGTCGGGCAGGCTCGCCAGGGTGTCGCAGAGCACGCCGTCCTCCACGTCCACCAGCGCCAGGATCGCTCGCACAGCGGCTTCGATCTCCGACGCGCTGGCCGCGCGCTCGGCCTCGGACAGCGACACCGCCACGCGAGCCCAGCCGCGGAGCCGCTCGTCGGGCGACAGTTCCCCTCCTCCCCCTCCGCCGTCCGCCGGGGCGTCGCTCGGACACTCCGCAGGGTCGCCCGCGCGCGAGGACGGGGCCGCCTCAAGCTGCGCTTCGAGCATCGCGCGCACCTCGCGCGGCAACGTCTTCTGCATCCAGGACGTCCACTCGAAGAACTCCGCCCCTTCCTCCAGCGCCCAGCGCAATCCCGGCTCCCACCGGGACGCGGGCAGCATGGCCCACACGGGGTCGGGAATGGCCATCAGCCGATCGCCCGCCTGCGTCCTGCCGATTTGGCCTTCCGCAACCGCGTCGAGCACCCTCCCAGCGAGCGACACGGCACGCTCCGCTGGCACCAGCGGCAACACCGCCGCGATCGCCTCGACACGATCCTTTTCGTCGAGGTCGTCGCCCCCTTCCACCGCGGCAAGCGTCTCTTCGATGAGCGTCGCGCGCCGGTCGCCCTCGGCGAGCGTCGCCGCGGTGTAGATCCCCCTCAGCCGCACACGCCCGGCGCGCGCACGCACGTCGTCGAGGTAGAGTGAGAGGAGAACGCCGCGCGGCGCGCCGTCGGCGAGCTGCGCGGCGCGCTCGAGCGTGTAAAGAATTTCCACGCTGACCGGCCGCTCATAGCGCGCGAGCGCCGCCCGCAGGTGCTCCCGTTGCTCCTCGGGGGAGAACAGCTCGGCGAATCCGGGGGAGTCGTAGAGCTCCTCGCCGCTCTGCAGCAATGCCCGCGCGAGCCGGGCGCGCCGCTCGCCCTGGAGCGTGCGCGCGAACGCCATCACAAGCGCAAATTCGTCGCCAGCCGCGTGGTGCTCGGCGAAGTCCAGCACCCTGCCGAAGCCTCGATCCGTGACGATCACCGCTGCGTGCTTGGGACCGAACAGCAGCCGCCCAAGCCGCGACTCCTCCGCTTCGACGGGCGGCGTCGTCCCACGCTCTTCGGCCGCCGTCGCCGCTTGCGCCATGCGCCCGCCCAGCGCCGCGCGTTCGCCCTCCGTGAGCGATGGTCCGTGGTCCACTGCCCAGTCCGCAACCCACTCGAGCGCGTCCGAGACGGCGTCGCCGAGCGGCTCTATCCGGCGAAACGCCTCGTGGAAAAGCGCCGATACACGCGGCTCTCCGAGGTGCTCCGCGACGCGCAGGAGGGCGTCTGCACCCACGATCGGATCCACCTGGCCGCGCGCGCACGCGATCGCCTCGTCCGCGAGCGCCGGACACACCGCCACGACGTCCGCGAGCGCCGCGGGCAAATACCGGCTCGTCCGGGCCCGCTCTAGCGCGAGCCGCGCGAGCCGCGCGCGCGACTCGCCCGGGTGCTCGCGCGCCACGGACAGCAAATCATCGACGTCCTCGAGCCCCTGGCACTCGGCCTCCGATGCCTCGAGCATCCCTGCGCTCACGAAGGCGTGCGCCGCGCGCTTGCGCGACCAGAACCCGCCGGGCGACCCCTCCTCCGCCCCTCCGGCCTCCAGGGCCGCGCGCAGCCGGACGATCTCGGCGCGCGCCCGCTCGCGATCTCGGGCCGGCACGAGCGGCAGGAAATCGCACCCCACGAGGAACGCCACGACCGGCTCCGCCCCCGGGAGCCACGCCTCGATCTCCGAGATGGCGCGCACGAGCGCCGCCTCGGAGAGATACGGCGCGCACGATCGTAGCGCCTCCCCGCGGCGCGCGCTCAGCGCGCGGAACGCGTCGAGCGCGGCGTCGTGCTGTCCGGCACGCGCGAGCCGCAGAGCGACCGCGACCACCGCCGCCTCGTCGACGAACCATCCCGATCCATCGCCGAGCTGAGGCCGCCCGATGAGCGCGAGCACGGCGCCGAGCGAGGCGTCGGGGAATACCCCAAGGTGGTGGAGGACGAACGCGTGACGGCTTGCGAAGTCCACGCACCGGAGCCGCTCGATCGCTTCCTCTGCGCTCCACAGCCCGAACTCCAGCGCCTTGGCGCGCAGACTGAAGGGGATCGCCCTCTCAGCCCAGGACGCCCGCTCCGCGATCTCCCTCGCGCGGAGCTGCCGTACCATCGCCTCGGCGCGCGCCCGCTCGGCTTCGGCCTCTTCGAACGACCGGTCCGCGAGGCGCCACTCGTCGACCGAGCGCGCCAGCACATTCTTGCATGCCGAGATCTCCATGGGCGGTCGCCTCCCGCGCGCCTACTTCTTCCGCTGGTGCTTGTCACGCGGGCCGATGTAGTTGCCCTGCTCGTCATAATATGGATTGCCGCCGGAGCCCCCTCCTCCGCCGCCACCGCCGTCTCCCGGCCCCGGCCAGGCGCCCTTGGGTCCTTCCGGCGGATAGCCGCCCGGGGGCGGATTTTCCGGCGGGTAGTACACCCCCTGGTTCTTTCCGGTCCTCGGGTCTCTCTGCGTGACCTGCTTGCCGTCTCCGTCAGTACGAGGCACGACGGCTGTCTCCGACGCCTCCGTCCTGGGGCTCCCCTGGCCATGCACTTTCTTGCCGTCCCACGGCGCATTATCGTGGTACACACCGCCAGTGGCCTTTGGCTGCGCCTTGCCCCTTTTGACGTCCTTGTTCGGATCCGCGTTGATATTGTCCGGGTGAATGCCAAGCTCGCGGAACACCTGCGCGCAAAACTTGCACGGCGGGATCGGGTTCCCGTCCTTGTCGGAGGCTTGGATCTTCGCTCCCTTCCGATACTGCTCGCGCAGCTCGTTGCGGACCTTGGCGTTCTGCTCCTCTTTCGAGAGCTTGTCCCACCCGGGCTTCTTCTGAAGGTCGCCTCGGATCTCCTTCGCCTGCCGATCGAGCGCCTCGATCTCGGCACACTTGCCCGCTGTGTTCGGGAGCCTCTCCTTGCTAGGATCCTTCGGTTTCCCGGTCTTCGGATCCTCCTCGGTGAACTTGCCCTTCGCGTTGTCGACCGCCTCCTGAATGGCGGGGTCGTACTTCGGGTTTCCCTGCGCATCGCGCGGTTTGCCGGGTTCATGCGGTGGTCGTGGCTGGCCTTCGGAATAACCCCGGATTTCCTTCCTCCCGTCGGCCCCCGGTTGATCCCAGATCTTGACCTTGGCCATCAATCCTAGCGGATCGACGAATCGTGTAGGCTGACTTTCGGCGTAGGCAAAGGCGTTGAATCCCGAGATCAACCCCACGGGATCGGCGCTGATGTAGCGCCCAGCCTCGGGATCATAGTACCGGTGCCGATTGTAAAACAGGCCGGTCTCTTCATCGTGATACTGGCCCTGATAGCCGATCGGTGTGCTGGTGACGGCGCCGGGCGCGACCGCGAACCGTCCCCAGGCGCTCCGCCGGATCTCGCAGGCAACCGACCCGTCGGACGACACCAGCTTCTCCGGCGTGCCGATATCGTCGGTCAGGTAATGGTAATAGCCGCTCGCCGTTCGATGCCCACGCTCGACGCGCGCATCCTTGTGCGCCCACGGGAAGCCCCTGTCGTCGTAGCAGTACGTCCGCTCTTCCACGATCGGGGCGCCGTGGCCGATCATGCGCTGCGTGATCTCGTGCACGAGCGCATCGCCGTCCCATACGTACCGCGTGGTCGATTCAACGGACGGCTGGGCGCCCGGCGAGACACGGACCACCGTCTTCTGGACCCGCCGGGCGAACGGATCGTAGGCGAAGGTGATGCGCACGCCGTCTGAGCGCTCCACGGCCTCGAGCAGGCCGTTCGCTGCCCAGCAATAGCGGACGGTGTGCTCGCCGTCGCCCGCGGCAGCGCGCACCTGAACGAGGCGAGCGTCGTCGTCCCAGGTGTAGCGCTTGCCACCGCGCTGCACGAGACGATCGCCCTGCCCGTATTGCCGCTCGACGCCATACCGCTCGTACAGGTTTCCGGTTGCGTCGTAGGCGAAGCGCTCGATGTTCCGCTCGTCGGTGCCGGCGGCGACCAGGCGCCCCACGGCGTCGTGCTCGAAGCGCCGCGAGCCGAAGGCACGATCGTACGCCTCCAGGAGCTCGGAAGCCGGAGAGTACCGGTACGCCTGCTCCACGGTCGGCGCTCCGGCTGGAGCAGCCTGCCATGCAGGCTGCCCCAGCGTGGGTCTGCTCGCCGTGGTCACGCGGCGCTGCACGAGACGATCACGCTCGTCGTAGGCCGCGTCAATCCGGCCGCCGGCGGGCAAAAGGCGCGCGACCTCGCGGCCGAGCACGTCGTGGATCGGCTGAATTTCCTCGAATTCGTCGAGCACAGCGCGCGTGCACTGACCCATGATGTCGCGGTCCCAGACCTGGGAGTGGCCGAGCGACGTCGAGCGCCGTACGACGTTCCCAACGAGATCGCGCTCGACGTCGATAACGACGGTCTGCCCGTTGACCGTCTGGCTCTCGCGCACGACCCACCCCAGCGCGTTCCGCTTGTACTCGAATACGCCGCTCGGCCCCTCCGCCCACACAACCCGACCGAGCTCGTCGTACTCGAATTTCTCTACCCGATCATCGTCGTAGCGTTGCTCGATGAGCTGGCCCGCCAGATCGTACTCGTACCAGGTCTTCTGGCGGAGCCCGTTCTCGGCCATGATGAGCCGGCCCTCGGAGTCGTACTTGTAATGCAGCTGCCGGCCGTCGAACGTACGCTCGGAGAGGACCATGCCGGCTAGATTCAACTTGATGGAGTGGACCTCTCCCTTCGGGTTGATCACTTCCACAAGCCGGCCCTCCCGGTCGTACTTCATCCGCGTCGTCGACCCGTCCGCCTCGTGAATCTCGCAGAGCTTGCGGAACCCGCCGTGCACATAGCGTGTGATGCGCCCGTTCTCGCCCATCACGCTCGTCCGCTGCCGGATGCCGTCGTACTCGTACCGGACAACGCTGCCGTCCGGCTTGCGCTCGGAGAGCAGATCGCCCCGCACACTGTAGGCGTAGTAAAACGTAGCACCGGTCGCGTCCTGCTTGGCCGTGCACCGGCCCCAGTAGTCGTAAGCCCAGCGGGTGACGTGACCGAGCGCGTCGACCTTCTCCACCAAGTTGCCGTGGCTGTCGTGGCGGTACTGAGTGCGTCCCCCGTTTGGACCGATGGTCTCCACGACGAGACCACGGTTGTCGAAGCGGCTCTCGAACGACGCGCCGATCGGATCGGTCCAGGCGATACCTCCGGCAAAGCGCACCACGCTGGTCACTCCGCCAGCGGCGTCGACTCTCCGGCGGATGTGCCCGTCCGCATCGCGCTCGTAAGTCGTCGAGCGGCCGAGCGGGTCGATCTCCTGAAGCACGCGGCCGCGGGGGTCCAGCCTCCACTGGGTCGTCGCGCCGAGCGAGTCGGTGTACGCGACGAGATTCCCGCCCTCGTCATACCGGCGCTGGACCACCGCGCCAGCCGAGACGGCCTTGTCAAGCTTGCCGTGCTCGTTCCCGAAGTACCGATGAATGGTGATGGAGTCGATCGCCTCGGAGTAGCCGTTCCCATCGTAAATGAACTTGCAATGATAGATGCCTTTCGCACGGGTCTCGCCGTCGGCCAGGAGCGCGGGAACGTCGGCCGAGAGGCTCCTGTCCTCGGTGCCTTCGTACGCTCCCCACGTCTCGACGCAGCGCTTCTGCTCGTCGTAACGGAAATGGAAGGTGAGGCCGACGGGCGAGCTATGTGCGAGCAAGAAGTGGTCTTCGTCGTAGGCGTACCGGGTGACGTAATCCTCCGCGTCGCGCGCCTCGATCAGGTTGCCGCGCTCGTCGTAGACGAAGCGGCCGAGGGCGACCCAGCGGCCCTGTTCCGGCGCGTTCTTCAGCTCCCACGCGGCGATGCGGCCGTCGTGGTCGCGGCGAACCCTGACGACCCGGCCGACGCTGTCGTGCACCTCAGCGAGCCGCCCGCCGGCGTAGACGAGTGAGATGGTCTGGTCGAAGGTATCGCGGATGGCCGACAGGAGCCATCGCTCCTCATGGCGCGCCTCGAATACAAGCCACCTGCCCTCACCGGTGTCGAGCACGAAGCCCTTTGCGCCGCGCACGAGAACCATCCCTTCGGGCCCTGTCGTGCCTTCGCCCTCCTCGATGAGATCGAACTCCAGGCCGAGGCCCTGGTCGCTCCACACTGTGATGGATCGCCGGCCGATCTCGATGTCCCACGCCAGCGAGTGGCACCACCCCAAGCCGAGGCCGACGTCGCGCTCGGTCGACGTCGAGTAGTAGGCACGCGCGATTTCGAGCGGGAGCGGGCCCGGCAGATCGACGTCGAGCACGGGATTCGTGAAGACGTTTCCCGTGACGACATCGACCGGATCGCCCTTGGAGGCCTTGCCGCTCTTCTTGCCTTTGTGGTGCTTCGGGCATGAGCCGCCATTAGGATCACCGGTCCCATTCCCGCACGCCCCCTTGCCGCCGCCACCCGTGCCCTTGCCGCCGTTCTTACCCTTGGCCTTCTGGTTGCCCTTGCCGCCCTTGCCGCCCTTGCCGCCACTGCCCCCTCCGCCGCCGCCGCCGCCTAGGACGAAAACGCCGGGATTCATCCCAGGAATCGCAGGGATGTTGGGGACAGGTGCCGTGCGCATGCGCTCCCACTTACGGCAGCACGCACCGTGCGTCAAACCACCCGCCGGCGCGCAAACCGGAGCCGCAAGGCTTCACCCACCGCGGATCCTCGGTCCGGAACTGGCACGCGTCCGGTTTCGATCGGTCGAGTGCGCACCGCGTATCGCCGGGAGGCTTTCTTAGCCCCTGTCGCCGCCCCGCTGTCGACGAGCGCCAGGCACGTGGACCAAACGACGTGGACAGCGTCGAACCGCTCCCCGCCCAAGGATCGGCTCGACCGGGAATGCGAAAGCCGCCGGATGGGGCTCACGAACGCGCGTCCTCGCGGCGCGGCACGAGCATCCCTTCCCCGCCCCCTTCTACTGCCGCACCGGCAGCTCCACCACGAAGCTCGCCCCCTCCCCCGGCGCGCTCTCCACCGTCACCGCCCCGCCGTGCGCCTCGACGACGCTCTTCACGATCGCCAGCCCGAGCCCCGTCCCGTCGCGGCCCTCGTCCGTCGTGAAGAACCTGTCGAAGATCCTCGGCAGGTGCTGCGGCAGCACCCCCGGCCCGCGGTCGCGCACCGAGATCCTCGCCGTCCTCTCCCCTTCCCGCCCCTCGCCGCCCTCGACGGTCACCACCACCGGCTCCCCCGGCGGCGAGAACTTCACCGCATTGTCGACGAGGTTCAGGAGCGCCGTCTCCAGGTCCGTCTGCCGCGCCCGGAGCAGCCGCGTCCGCATCTCGTACCGCAGCACCACCGGCTGCCCCGGGCTCGCGCGCCGCTCCACCACGCGCGCCACGAGCGCCTCCAGATCGAGCACCGTCATCGCCTCGCTCGAGGCCTCGATGCGGCTCAGCTCCAGGAGCCTCGACACGAGCCGGTCGAGCCGCGCCACGTCGAGCTCGATGTTCCGCAAAAAGCGCCGCCGCGCCTCGAGATCGTCCGCCGCCCCCTCGTCGAGCAGCTCGGCGGCGCCCCGGATCGACGTCAGCGGCGACTTGAACTCGTGCGCCACGTCGGCCGCAAAATCCGAGATGTACCGCAGGCGCGCCCCCAGCCGCTCGTTCATCGCGGCGAACGACGCGCCGAGCTCGCGGATCTCGCCGCTCCCGGACACGGGCACCACGACGTCGCGCTCGCCGGCCGCGATGCGCTTCGCCGCGCGCGACAGCTTGCCGAGCGGCCTCGAGATCGACCACGCGAGCGCCAGCGTCACGAGGCCCGTGAACAGGCTCGCGACCACGAGCACCCGGATGAGCCCCGAGCGGATCCGGTGCAGCTCGACCAGCACCGGCTGCGTCGAGCGCACCACGTAGACCGCGCCGACCACCTCGCCGCCCCGCCGGATCGGCTCGGCCAGGAACAGGAAGACCGCCGGCTGCCGCTCCCGCACGCGCGTCCATGCGCCACGGCGCCCGGCGAGCGCCTCGCGTACCTCCGGGCGATCCCCGACCTCGGGCCAGCTCTCGCGCGCGTTCTCGCCGAAGTGGCGCACCCCGCTGGCGAAATCCGCGAGGCCCGACGAGCCCGATCCACGGCCGCTCGTCGAGAGAAGACGTGGAACCGCCGGCTCGGGCCCCTCGGGCGGGCCGCTCTCGTGCGAGTCCACGACGACCACGCCCGCCCTGTCGAGGATCCGGACGCGCGTGCGCGTGTGCCTCGCGGCCTGGGTCAAGACGTGGCGGTGATCGAGCGCGCCAAGCTCGAGCCCCCGGTCGAGATCCGACGCGAGCATCGCCGCGACAAGGACCGCCTGGTTCGCCATGTCGCGCTCCAGCGAGCCGAGCAGCTGCCGCTCGTAGAGGCGCGCGAACTCGAGCCCCGCCACCGGCACGAGCAGCACTACCAGGTTCACGACCAGCAGCCGGACGCGGATCCGGCCGAGCTCCCGGCGCAGGCGCTCGATCATCGTGCGCATCGTGCGCATCGTGCGGCCAGGCATCGCGGCCCGGCTACGCCCCCTGCAGCTTGTAGCCGACGCCGTGGACGGTCGCGATCGGGTCGCCGCCGACCACGCGAAACTTCGCGCGAATCCGGCGAACATGCGTGTCGATGGTGCGCTCCGTGATCAGGTTGTCGTAGCGGTAGGCGCGCTGCATGAGCTGGCCGCGCGAGAGCACCACCCCGGGCCGCTCCAGCAGCGCGCCGAGCACGCCGAGCTCCGTCGCCGTGAGCGAGACCGGCTGGCCGAGGTACCGCGCCTCGTGACGCTCGGTGTCGACCTCGATCGGGCCGTGGCGGAGGACCACGGCGCGCGCGCCGGTGGGCGCCGGCGCGGGCGCGGGCGGGGGCGCCTCGGTCCGCCGGAGCAGCGCGCGCACCCGCGCCACGAGCTCCCGCGGCGAGAACGGCTTCGTGAGGTAGTCGTCGCCGCCGAGCTCCAGGCCGACGATCCGGTCGACCTCGTCGGCGCGCGCCGACAGGAACAGGATCGGCGTCCTGCTCCCGGCGCGCAGCCGCCGGCACACCTCCAGGCCGTCGAGCCCGGGGAGCATCACGTCCAGCACCACGAGGTCCACCGTGCCCGCCCCCGCCGCCTCGACGGCGGCGCGCCCGTCGGCCACCGCCGTCACGGCGTACCCCTCCTTTTGCAGGGCGTAGAGCAGCACCTCGCGGATGCGCGCCTCATCGTCGACGACCAGGATGTGCTTGCTCACGTCGCGATCGGTCCCTCTGTTCCGGCGCCGTGCGCGTCGATCGCCGCGCCCAGGCCCTCCACGCGCGCCCAGACCTCGGACACGATACCACCGACGCCCTCGACCGAGGATCCGGCGAAGCGCGCCAGCACGAGCTGCGTGCGCAGCGCCTGGACGAGATCCGCGAGCTCCTCGAGGGCGCGGGCGTCGCGGTCGCGCATCGCCCGCAGGCGCCGGATGTTCTCGAGGTGGAGGTGCGCCGTCGCCAGCGACCGCGCGCCCGCGCCGCCGCCGCCCCGCTCGATCTCCGCGACGCGCGCCGCGGCGGCGCCCTCGTCGAAGCCGCTCTGGCGCAGCAGCGCGTCGAGCTCGGCGTGGCGGGCGGCGGCGCGCGCCACCTCGGCCTCGATCCGCGAGGCCGCCTCGCGCGACAGGAGCGCCTCGAACGAGGTGCCAGCGCAGGCGCTGACCCCCTCGCGCAGCGCGCCCTGGACGCGCGCGGCGGCCTCGCCCGCGGCGCCGCCCGCGCGCCCGCCGCCCTCCCCGCGGCCCGCCGTGAGCGCGACGGGCGCCCAGATGGGCCAGAGCGGCACGCAGAGCGCCGCGGACAGGGCGGCGCGGCGGCGCCCCTCGAGCGAGGCGCGGTACACCGCGACGGCGCACGCGAGCCCGGCGATCAGGTACAGCACCGCGAGATCGCGGAGGCTCATTGCGCCTCCTCCGCCACGCCGCCGCGCGAGCGCAGATCCCGGTCGTAGATCCCGAGCGAGGAGCGGAAGCTCTTCACGAGCGCGTCGGAGAAGCTCCCCTCGCGGGCGCGCAGGAACGGGACCTCCTTCTCGCTCGGCCGCCCGAGGTAGGGCCGGAGGATCCACGCGGCCTGGCCGCCGACGGCGAAGAAGACCGCCATGAAAGCGACAGCGGTGAGCCAGCGGCCCCGGCCCGCCCCGATGCCCCGCACGAGCACACCGAGCGCCGCGAGGCCCGCGACGGCGTAGGCGAGCCAGGCGGCGACCGAGGACGCGTGGTAGCCGAGCCCCACGTCGATGGCCAGCCAGAGCACGGGCGCGAACGCGAGCAGCACCAGCGACGAGCGGCCCGCCGACGCGAGGGCGAGCGCGATGACGGACCGCATGGGCCACGGGCGCCCGAACACGGCCGAGAACGCGTGGAGCGCCGGGACCGAGAGCGCGAGCGTGATCAGCATCGCCAGCGGCACCTTGACGGCCGCATAGACGATCTGCTCGCCGCCGCGGAAGCTCCCGATCACGCCGCCGAACACGGCCGAGCCGAGGGCGATGGCGCCGAGCGACGCGAGCGCGATGGCGCGGATGTCCCTGTCGTCACGGCAGCTCGCGGCCACCTCGGAAGGCGCCCGGAGGAGACGGCTCACGACGGAGGCGCTCACAGGGCACCCCCCTTCAGGATCGGGAGCATCCCCCACCAGACGCGCAGCGCGAGCACCGCGGCGAACACCGCGAACACGACGAGCGCCGCGGTCGTCCCGGATACGCCGGCGAGATCGCCTTTGCGCTGGAGCACCGCGCCGAGGTCGCGCAGCAGGATGCAGATGCCGACGGCGCCGCCCACCGCGAGGCCGAGCAGCCCCATGAGGGCCGCTGTCGCGTCCGCCCCGCTCGTCACGACGAAGAGCGCCGAGGCGGGCGCGAGGCCGCCCAGCACGAGGCCCGTCGCGGCGGCGGCGCGCGCCGTCGCAGAGAGCGCGCGCGGCGGGTCGAGCGGCGCGTCGAAGAGCGTCAGCACGATCGTGAGCGCCGGCACGCCGACGCACGCAACGGCGATCATGGCCGCGGGGACGCCGGCCGCGTGGCGGACGAACGACACGCCGCCCTGCCGCGCGCCGAGCGAGAGGCCGTACAGCGCCGCGAGGCCGACGCCGACGCCGAAGCGGGACAGCTCCTCGCGGAGCGAGGCCGAGGGCCGCTCCGCGAGGAGGGCGGCCGTCCAGCTGCGGTGTCCGCCGCCTGCGGTGGGCTCTACGGCGGGGCCGGGCGCGGGGGCCGCGGGAGCGTCGTCTGGACGCGCCGCGGGCTCGTTTGCGCCGGCGTCGGTGCCGGCCTCGGGCGATGATGTCAGGGGGAGACAGGTAGCTTGCGCCTGCACGAGGACCTCCATCGGGGTGAGCGCTGCGCGGCCTGGTCACGACCGCCGCAGACCTCCCTGGGCGTACCCCCCGGGTGAGGCGCGCCCGCGCGCCCGACGAGGAACAAACGCGGAGAGGTTGTGGCGAAGACGTGGCAGTCGCCCGCGCTCTCGGGAGCGCCCCGGGCCCGGGACCGCCGGCCCCCGGACAGCCCTCGCTCCACGGGAGGTCTCCCGCGACGGTCCACACGCACATCACAGCCTCCGAGCGCCCGACGCCGGCGATCCATCGACATGTACCTCGATGTGCGGCAAACCACACATTGCCGTTTTGTACACGACGGATCGATGCTTGGCGCGCGGCACTCGCGAGGGAGGAAGTAATGAAGATCGACCTGTTCACAGAGATGCAGAGTCCCCGTCCGTGGTCGGAGGACCACGAGCACAGGATCATCATGAACACCCTCGAGCAGGCGAAGCTCGCCGATCGGCTCGGGTACGGCTGCTGGTGGCAGGTCGAGCACCATACGGCCGAGGAGTTCAGCTACTCGTCGGCGCCGGAGGTGATGCTCGCGGCGATCTCGCAGCACACGACGTCGATGCGGCTCGGGCACTCCTCGGTGCTGTCGCCGTTCCGGTTCAACCACCCCATCCGCGTCGCCGAGCGCGCGGCCATGCTCGATCACCTGAGCGGCGGGCGCCTGGAGCTCGGCCTGGCCCGCTCGACCATCCCGGAGTGGCGCACGTTCAACATCCCTCCGGACCGGACGCGCGATCAGATGCAGCAGGCGTTCGAGATGATCCCGAAGATGTGGACGCAGGAGCGGTTCTCCTGGAAGAGCGAGGACGCCGAGATCAACAACGTGCCCATCATCCCGAAGCCGTACCAGAAGCCCCACCCGCCCCTCTGGCAGGCCTGCTCGAGCCTGGCCTCGTTCGAGCAGGCCGGGCGCAACGGGGTCGGCGCGCTCGGCGTCACGCTGTGGGCGCCGCCCGACCAGGTGAAGGAGTGGATCGGCATCTACCGCGAGGCCATCCGCCGGTGTGAGCGCCCCGTCGGCGCGTTCATCAACAACCAGGTCGGGTTCTTCACGTTCGCGCATTGCGCCGAGACGGATCAGCAGGCCATGGAGAACGGCGCCGCCTCCGCGGCCGCGTGGTACACGAACGGGTCGTTCACGTTCTTCGAGGCGAAGGAGCATTTCCTCCGGACCCACGCCGAGGAGCAGGCGCTGGCCAAGGACCCGGCGGGCGGCGGCCTCGTGGGCCAGCTCCTGCGCGACCGCGCGGGGAAGACGCCGGCCGAGACCAAGGCCAACGCCGTCCTCGCCCGCATCATGCAGAACGAGGACGTCCCGAACGAGGAGGTGTTCGACGCCCTGAAGGAGCAGAACTCGCTCATCGTCGGCAGCCCGGAGACGTGCCGGCACAAGATCAAATTCTACGAGGACCTCGGCATCGATCGCCTGCTGAGCTTCCAGCAGGTCGGGCGCCTGTCGCACGAGCAGGTCATGGGCAGCATTCGCCGGATCGGCAAGCTCATCCCCGAGTTCGACAAGCCCTAGAGCGGCGGTCACCCGCTCTCCCCTCGTATCGCAGCGCTGGACAGGCGCGCGGATGTTCGCTAGGCTGCACCTCGATGTCCGTCCCTCGCGCGCGCTCCCTACGCCCCTGCCTAGGCCTACGGCCCGGGGGCCTCTGCGCGCGCTGCTGACGACGCCACTCCTCGCAGTACCGCCCCCTCGGTTCTCTTGGTCCCGATGGGGGTCCCCCGCATCGTCGTCGTGTCGTGACGACTCCCATCGCTAGCTTTCAGGGAGTCCTTTCATGTCCACGATGCCTGTCCACAAGTACAAGCCCTTTCAGCCCATCCATCTGCCCGATCGCCGCTGGCCCGGCCGCGTGATCGAGAGGGCGCCGCGCTGGTGCAGCGTGGACCTGCGCGACGGCAACCAGGCCCTGATCGAGCCCATGGGCCTCGAGCGGAAGCTCCGCATGTGGCACGAGCTCCTGCGCATGGGGTTCAAGGAGATCGAGGTGGGCTTCCCCAGCGCGTCGCAGCCCGACTTCGACTTCGTGCGCTGGATCATCGATCAGGGGCTCATCCCGGACGACGTGACGATCCAGGTGCTCACCCAGGCGCGCGCCGAGCTGATCGAGCGCACCTTCGAGGCCATCCGCGGGGCGCGCCGCGCCATCGTCCACCTCTACAACTCCACCTCGACGCTCCAGCGGCGCGTGGTGTTCGGCCTGGATCGCGCGGGCATCGCCGAGATCGCCGTGCGCGGGGCCCGGCTCGTGAAGGAGCTCGCGGCGCGGCTGCCCGGGACCGAGGTCGCGCTGGAGTACTCCCCCGAGAGCTTCACCGGCACCGAGCTCGATTTCGCGAAGGAGATCTGCGAGGCCGTGATGGACGTCTGGGAGCCCACGCCCTCACGGAAGATCATCCTGAACCTGCCCGCCACCGTGGAGATGTCGACGCCCAACGTGTACGCGGATCAGATCGAGTGGATGCACAGGAACCTGAAGCAGCGCGACAGCATCGTGCTGAGCGTGCACCCGCACAACGACCGCGGCACCGCCGTGGCCGCGGCGGAGCTCGCCGTGATGGCGGGCGCCGATCGCGTCGAGGGCACGCTGTTCGGGAACGGCGAGCGCACGGGCAACGTCGACGTCGTGACGCTGGCGCTCAACCTGATGTCCCAGGGCGTGGATCCCGAGCTCGAGATCCATGACGTCCAGTCGATCAAGGAGACGGTCGAGCACTGCAACCGCCTGCCGGTCCACCCGCGCCACCCGTACGTCGGCGAGCTCGTGTACACGGCCTTCTCCGGGTCGCACCAGGACGCGATCAAGAAGGGGTTCAAGGCGCTGCGCGAGGGCGGGAGCCCGCTCTGGGAGGTGCCGTACCTGCCCATCGATCCGCAGGACGTCGGGCGCAGCTACGAGGCGGTGATCCGCGTGAACAGCCAGTCGGGCAAGGGCGGCGTGGCCTACGTGCTCGAGCACGACCACGGCTACGCGCTGCCGAGGGGGCTCGCCATCGAGGTGAGCCAGGCCGTGCAGCGCACGGCGGAGCGGACCGAGGGCGAGGTGCAGAAGGCCGAGATCCTGGCGATCTTCGAGCGGGAGTACGTGAACCGCGCAGGGCCGCTCCGCGTCACCCGGCACAGGCGCGTCGGCCAGGGCGCGGACGAACGACACGAGTTCCATGTGCAGATCCGAGGCGCCGCCCACGTGCTGAGCGCCGCCGGCGGCAGCCCCGTCGAGGCGCTCGCGAGCGCGCTCTCGCGCCACGCGGAAATCGCGATCGCGGTGGACGAGCACGCGGCGCACGCGCTCCCGAGGAGCGCCGGCGACGAGACGGCGGCGTATGTGGCCCTCTCGGTCGGGCGCAAGCGCTGCTTCGGGGCGGGGACGCACGGGGACGCCGACATGGCGTCGCTCGCCGCCGTGGCGTCCGCGTGGAACCGCGCGCGGCCGGCGGATGCGGCGCAGCTCGCGGCGGCAGCGGAGTGACCGGGCGCGCGGTCGCTCAGGCCCGCCGGAGGCCCGCCGGAGGCCCGCCGGAGGCGCCCGCGCGGCGAGACGAAGCGCCTGGACGCGCGCGCGCACACAGTGCTAGCCTCGCGCGCCGACGGCGGAGCTCCTCCGGCAGGTCCGGCTGCGCGGCCACAGACGGCAGATGCGGGAACCAGCAGGGGCGACGTTGCAGACGCCACGCTCCCCCTATGATGCCTTCTCCCCCCACGCTGCATCCCGAGCTGCCTGTGGACGCGCACCTCCGGTGCCTCATCCGGCGCGCGAGCGGTGGGACCTGGGCAGGGTGCGCCTGCGGTGCCGGGCGTGTGCGTCGGGCGCTGGAAGCAGGACTGGCTGCGCTGGAACACAACGAGACAATCAAGGTGAGTGAATGAGCAAGGTGGAAAATCCGGCACTGAGAGGGTTCAACCCCGATCCGTCGATCGTGCGCGTGGGGGACGATTACTACATCGCGACCTCGACGTTCGAGTGGTTCCCGGGCGTCCAGATCTCCCATTCGAAGGACCTCGCCAACTGGCGGGTGGTCGCGCGGCCGCTGGAGCGGTACTCGCAGCTGGACATGCGCGGCAACCCCAACTCCGGCGGGATCTGGGCGCCGTGCCTGACCTACGCGGACGGCTTGTTTCACCTCATCTACACGAATTCGCGACGCTGGGCGGGCTCGTTCAAGGACGTCCACAACTACCTGGTCACCGCGCCTTCCATCACCGGTCCGTGGTCGGAGCCCATCTACCTGAACAGCTCGGGGTTCGATCCTTCGCTGTTCCACGACGACGACGGCCGCAAGTGGCTGGTGAACATGGTGTGGGATCACCGGCCGGGCAACAACCCGTTCGGCGGGATCTTGCTCCAGGAGTACAGCCCGAAGGAGAAGAAGCTCGTCGGTCCGGTGGAGAACATCTTCCGGGGCACGGCGCTCGGGCTCGTGGAGGGGCCGCACATCTACAAGCGAGATGGCTACTACTACCTCCTGACCGCGGAGGGCGGCACGTTCATCACGCACGCCGCGACGGTGGCCCGCTCTCGCTCGATTCACGGCCCTTACGAGGTCATGCCCAACAATCCGCTCATCTCCACCGCGTCCCACCCCGAGCTGCGGCTCCAGAGCGCCGGTCACGGGAGCTTCGTGGAGAACAAGGACGGCTCGTGGGTGTTCGCGCACCTGTGCCGTCGCCCGCTGAAGAATGGCCGGTCGACGCTGGGACGCGAGACGGCGCTCCAGGGGATCACCTGGGTCGAGGGGTGGCCGCGGCTGACTTCGGGCGGGCAGGTTCCGCTGGACGTTTACGAGGGGCCGAACCTGGCTCGCCACGAATGGCCCAAGACGCCCGAGCGCGACGACTTCGATACGCCCGCGCTGGGCATCGAGTGGCAGTCGCCGCGCGTGCGGCCGGCAGACGTGAGCAGCCTCGCCGCCCGACCCGGGTACCTGCGCCTGATCGGGCGCGAGAGCATCACCTCGAACTTCGAGCAGAGCCTCGTCGCGCGGCGCCAGCAGGCCAAACATGTGCAAGCGACGACGTGCATGCAGTTCGCCCCTCAGCACTTCCAGCAGATGGCGGGCATCGTCGCGTTCTACAGCACGGAGTCGTTCTACTATCTCTACGTCTCGCGGGCGGACCACGCCGAGAAGGCCCTGTCGGTCATGAAGTGCGAGCGGGGGAACCTGACGTTCCCGGTCGAGAAGGAGTACGTGCTGGACGGGGCGGAGAACATCTTCCTGAGGATCGAGATCAAGGACGAGCGGATATCGTTCTTCTACTCCCGGGATGGCGTCACCTACCACACGGTGGGGTGGGAGCACGACGCGTCGATCCTGTCGGACGAGCACGCGATACCCTGCGGGTTCACGGGCAATTTCGTCGGGATGGCGTGCCAGGACCTGGCCGGCACACGCCTGCACGCGGACTTCGACTGGTTCGACTACCGCGAGATCGGGTGACGTCCACACAGGGGACAGCCTAAGGAACCCCCCTTAAATTCTTCGGAAAATTCACAGGGAGGCGAGGAGACGGGGAGGGAAATTTTCAAATACTCCCTGACTCCCCACCTCCCTGTTCAATTTCTCCGCTGAAAAGGGCTGCTAATAGGCCAGCTCCGGCGCGCGCTCCTTGCCACGGAGGTGGATCTGGAGCGTCAGCATCCACGCAGCCGGCGCCGCGACGAGCACGTGCGGCGACGGCTGCGGGGGCGCGCTTTCCTTCACGAAGCTCGAGGCGTAGACGTACTGCGCGTCGTAATACTGCAGGCCCAGGAGGTTCGTGCCGTTCAGGGCGAGCTCCATGCCGCGCCAGCCGACCGCCGCGACGGCATCGAGGCTGACAGCGTCCTTGCCGTCCCGCCCGCCCGGGAGGGAGCGACCCGCCATGCCTTCGACGCCGGCGCCCACGCGGACCGTCACCTCCTTGCCGGAGAGCCGGCCGACGACCCCCGAGGCGAACACGTCGTCGCGCAGGACGAACGCCGGCGCATAGGGCACCGGGTCGCCCTCCGCGAAGCGCGCGTCGGACCCGGTGAAGCGAGCGTGGGTGTACGTCCCGCTCAGGTGTGCGCCGAACGGGCCGGAGCGCGCGCTCATCACGACCTGCGCGCCGGCGCGCACCGACGGCGGCGCCTCGACGTGCTGCCGGGACGCCGCGTCGAACACGCGGTCGTTGCCGAGCCACGAGCCGAACCCCACGGCCGAGCCCTGGAAGGTCTTGCCCTCCTTGAGCCGGACGCCCGCCTCGACGCTGCGCACCTTGGTGAACGGCACGCGCTCGCCCTCGTCGAGGTCGCGCGCCTGCGGGGAACGGAACCCCTCGCCGTAGCTCGCCACGAGGTGCACGCCGCCGCTGACCGCGATGTCGGCCATGGCCTTGCTCGACACGACGAAGCCCTGCGCGGTGCGCTCGAGCCCGGCGTTGCTCGTGCGATCCCGCACGCCGTACGAGAGCGAGTCGAGGCGCGCGCCGCCACGGACGACCACGCGCTTGATCGGGTAGAGCGAGAGATCGGCATACGCGGCCACGTTCGTGGCGTCGATCGTCGCGTCGACGAGCGCGGCGTTCCTCGTGCCGTCCTCGAACAGGCGCGTGTCGGTCTGGTCGACCGTGTCCACGCGCGCGTAGGCGCCCATCTCGATGGAATCGCGCTTCGAGGTGATCTCGACGCCATGGCGGTAAAGCACCGTGAGGCCGAAGGTGGCGGCGTCGTTCACCATCTCGCTGTCGTCGCTCCGGACGATCGGCTCGCCGGCGAGCTGGTCGAGCGCGTACCCGGTGAGGTTCTGGTGAAACGTCGTCTTGGTCTTGCCTGCGAAGCCGCCGATGCCCATCGTGCCCTCGCCGAGGCTCCAGAGGACATCGGAGCCGACGAGCGCCTGCGATGTCCTGTCGCGGCCGAGCGGCCGCTGCGCCGCGTAGGCGTCGGCGCCCCGCTCCACGGGGCCCTGCGGCAGGTAGCCGGGAAAGTCGAAGCGCGCAGAGCCGATGGCCACCGTCGCGCGGAACTGGACCCGGTTTTCGCCCCCGCCGAGCTGCCCGACGAAGGAGCTGCGCTCGCCGCCGCGCACGCCGCCCGGGCCATCCATGGCGTCGGTCTCGAAGGCCGCGAACGTGTCCATCATCTCGTCGTGCTCGGGCGCAAACGCGATGAGGACACGCCTCGTCCCGAACGAGCCGACTCCCCCCTTCAACCAGAAGCCCGGCGCCTCCAGGCCGAGATCCATGCGGAGCGAGCCGGCGACGCCGAAATCGCCTTGCCTCGGATCGTGAGGGCCGCTGGCGATCCGGACCGACCGGACCACCTCCGGCATGATGAGCCGCATGTCGGCATATCCAGGAGCACGGATGTGCGAGACCTGGTTCATCGGGATGTTGCCGGCGAAGATCTCGACGTCTTGACCCGAGGTGCCGTCGAAGCCGCGCAGCGAGAGGTGCGGCGCGCGACCGGGCAGGCCGCGATCGCTCATGAAGACGCCCGGGAGGACGCGCAGCACGTCGGCGCCCGAGCCGTGCGGCGCCGCGGCGAGGACCTGCGCGTCCGCCTCGACGTCGGAGGCGCTCCGGGCCGGCGGCTTCGCCCGCACCCTCACCTCGAGGGGCTCGTCCTTGGGGGCGCAGGCGTCGATCTCGGCCTGGGTCGCCGCCTCGCGGACGCACCGCTCGTAGCTGTCGGCGCGGGCCACCGACGGCCACAGCGAGGCACAGAGGAGCGGGACGACGACCGCCGGCGTTCCTGTCGGCCCGAGCCGCCGTGACGGCCATCCCCTCGAGCCCCGTCCCCCGCGGTGCCTCATGAGGCGATGATACAGGCAGCGCGGCCGGAGCTTGGGTGGGAAACGTGGGAAGCGCGCGTCAGGATCTAGCGCTCAGGGGTTCATCCCGAGCCGTCCGCCTGCCTGCCTGTTGCTTCGCCGCGGCTCGTCGGGGTCTGACATGGGCCGAGAAAAAATGATGGCGGGGGCTCCGGCCGGGAGGAGAGGCCGGGCCGTCGCGCCGCCGGCCGGGTGCGCCGAGCCCAGGCCCTCAGGCCCGGGCGCTGTACGGGCAGCCGTGAGCGCTCATGGCGGCCGCCACGGGCTCCGCCGCCGCGGGCTCCCCCCTCCCCGCCGCCGCGGGCTCCACCCGCCCCGCCGGCGCCGCGCGTACGGCGCTCGACGGCTCCCGCCGCTTCAGGATCATGCGCATCCCGTTCACCGGCTGCAGCGAGATGAAGCCGCGGCAACGCGGGTCGAAGCCGGGGACAAGCCGGAGCCGATAACGCTGCAGCGCCATCGCGACCATGATCTTGCCCTCGAGCTGCCCCATGAACTCGCCCAGGCAGATCCGCTGGCCGGCGCCGAAGGGGAGGAAGGCGAGCTTGTCGTCCGCGCTCCGCCGGTGGTTCGCGAAGCGCTCGGGCTTGAACTCCAGCGGATCGCTCCAGAACTCCGGGTGCCGGTGCGTGACCCACGGGACGATGGCCACCGTCGACCCCGCGGCGACCTTGTAACCGCCGATGACGTCGTCCTCCAGCGGGCTGCGGAGGATGAACGGCACGGAGGGCAGGAGCCGGAGGCACTCGTTGAAGACCATGGTGAGGTAAGGCATCGACTCGATGTCCCCGGCCGTCGGAGACCGGCCGCCGAGGACGCGATCGATCTCGTCGGTGAGGCGGGCGCACACCTCGGGGTGCCGCGCGACCTGGTAGAGCGCCCACGAGGCGGTGACGCTCGAGGTCTCGTGCCCGACCATCAGGATGGTCTTGATCTCGTCCCGCAGCTGCGCGCGGTCCATCTTGGCGCCGGTCTCGGGGTCGACCGAGTTCATGAGGCGGACGAGCACGTTGTCCTCGCCGCCCGCGCCGCGCTGGTAGCCGTCGATGATGCCGTCGATCACCGTGTGCACGCGGTCCATGGCCCGGCGGAAGCGCAGGTGGCTGGGCAGCGGCCAGGACAGGGGCGGGTTGACCAGCGAATACATCCGCTTGAGCGCGATCGAGAGCGCATATTTGAACGCCTCGCGGACGGTGTCCGTGTGGGCCTCCAGCGCGGCGCCGAAGAACGCCTCGCCCGCGATACCGAACGTCACATCCATCATGTCGTCGTTGATGTCCCGCTCGAACTCGCCCGGCTGGGCGTCCCAGCGCCGCAGCGCCGCCTCCATGTGCTCGACGATGAGGGGGACGAACTTGAGCGTGTTGGCGTGGTTGAACTGGGGCTGCACATGCCTGCGCTGGCGCCGCCAGAGCTCGCCCTCGCTGTTCACGAGGCCCCAGCCCAGCACGGGGGCGAGCTCGTGGTAGCGCTTCCCCTTGGGGTAGTTCCGGGCGTTCGTGCGAAGGACGTGCGCGATGTCGTTCGGGTGAAACGCCATGACGAAGTCCTCGGCCCCGGGCGCCCGCAGGCGCACGACGTCGCCGTAGCGCGCGAAGAGGTCCTCGTAATGACGCATGTTACCGGTCCTGAAATTCGCCAGGTACCGCAGGCTGGCGAGCGGGCCGGGGCCCGGGGGCTGCCGATCGAGCGTGGCACTCATGATTCCTCCTTCTTCGCGAGCTCCAGGGAAGCTGGCGTGAGCTGTTCCGCGCGGACCCGCGCCGAGCGCACCCCGGCGCCGGTCATCGTCATCGCCGCCGTCAGATGCACAGCGAGCCTCCGCCGTCGACGGTGAGCGTCGCGCCGTTGATCCTCCGCGCCCCGTCGGAGAGCAGCAGCAGGACGGCCTCGGCGACGTCGTCCTCGGTGCAGAGCCGGCCGCCGGGCGTGCGCGACTCCCAGTACGGGAGGATCCGCTCGTGATCCGGGTAGTTGCTCGTCACGTGGCCGTAGATCGGCCCGGCGGAGACGCAGTTGACCTGCACGTTGCGTGGGGCGAGCTCGACGGCGAGCGCGCGCGTGAGCGACTCCACCGCGGCCTTCACGGCGCCCATGGCGCCGAAGTGCTCGAGGTACCTCGACGAGCCGTTCGACGAGAGCGCGACGATGCGCCCGCCGCCGTTGCGCTCCATCAGGCGCGCCGCGCGCAGGGCGCACAGGTGGTAGCCGATGACGTTCGTGCGGAAGGCCAGCTCCCAGTGCTCCGGGGTCGTCTGCTCGAGGGGGCCGAAGCGGCCGTTCGACGCGTTGCTGACGAAGTGGTGCAGCTCGCCGACGTCGCGCGCGATCGCGTCGAAGAGCCTGTCGATGTGCGCGGGGTTGGCGACCGAGCCCCAGACGTGCACCGCGTCGCCGCCGGCGCCGCGGATCTCGTCGGCGACCGCCTCGCCGTCGTCCCGCGAATGGAAGCTGTTGACGACGACCCGGGCGCCGGCGCGCCCGAGCTTCGCGGCGATGGCGCGGCCCAGCCCGCGGCTCGATCCGGTCACGAGGACCGTCTTTCCCGCGAGCGCCACCCCGGGGGCAGGGAGCGCCCGCTGCGCCGCGGGGGCCGCGGGCGCGCGCGCCGCGGGGACCTGCGCGGGCGGCGCGGAGTCGACGAGGCGCGCGAGATCGCCGACCGTGCGGGCCTCGTCGAGCGCCGCCTCGAGCACGGCCGGCTGGGCGCCGCGCTGCCAGAGGAGCGCGCGGAGCTCGTCGCGCCGGCGGCGGTCGACCCCGAGGTCCTCCTCGAGCCGCGCGTCGGGGACGAGCAGATCGACCGGGTGGCGGGTCGCGTCCGCGAGCGCCTGGACCACGACATGGAGCGCGTCGCCGGCGTGGCCATTGGCGTGCCGTCCGGTCTCCACGTGGCCATTGGCGTGGTTTCCGGTCTCCACGTGGCCATTGGCGTGGTTTCCGGTCTCCATATGACCCTTGGCGTACCTTTCCGCCTCCATATGACCCTTGGCATGCCCTCTGGCCTCGACATGACCATGGGTGTGCCCTCCGGCCTCGACATGGCCGTTGGCGTAGTTGCCGGTCTCCACATGACCCTTGGCGTGCTCTCCGGCCTCCGCGCTGGCCGCGATCGTTCGCGACAGGAACTCGCTGACGCGGGCCACCGTGCGCAGCTCGTCGGGCGCCGCCTTGAGGGCGTTCGGGAGACCGAAATCGGCGCGCAGCGACGCGAGGATCTCGCCGCGCTTCACGGAGTCGATGCCGAGGTCCTGCTCCAGGTCGGCGTCGGCGACGACGACCTCGTCGGGGTAGCGCGTCATGCGCACGAAGACGGAGCGGACATGGTCGAGAAGATCATGAGATTGCATCGTCGAAACCTCGTGGTTGGTGAGTGCCATTCATCCGAGAGCCGCGGCCGGGGGGACCGGGACGGCCGCGACGAGCGCGAACGCACCGGTCAGCACGGCCCGGCCGAAGAACTGCCCGCCCCGCGCGCCCAGCGCGAAGGAGCGGACCGAGGGCTGCGCCAGGCGCGCGCCCTCCGGCGGGAACGCGACGTCGATGTCCCGGAACGAGAACCGCGCCGGCAGCGCGAGCGCCCCCGTCTTGTAGAGCGCCTCCTTGGCGCTCCAGAGCAACGTTTCGAGGGCGGCGCGCGAGGCGCCTGCCGCGGCGCCCCGCGCGAGGCCCTCGCGCTCGCGCGGGGTGAAGTGCTCGTCGGCGAAGCTCGCCGCGCGCGCCTCGACCCGCTCGACGTCGACGCCGACCGCACGCGCCGTGGTGACCGCGGCCGCCGCGAGCTCGCCGGCGTGCGAGAGCGACAGCGCGAACGCGCCGTCCTCGAAGCGCGGGCGACGGCCGCACGGCCCCGTCACCGCGCAGGCGAGGTAGTCGGCGCGCGGGTGCGCCTCGAGCGAGGCCGCGTCCAGCGCGACCAGCGGCGCGCCGCGGCCGGCGGCGAGCTCGAGGCGCAGCCACTTCGCCGCGACGCGCGCGCACGCGGACTGCGCCCGCCGGGCCGCGACGCGCAGCGCTGCGCACGCGCGGCGCTCGCCGGCCGTCAGGTAGGGCTCGAGGCGCGCCGCGGCCTCGGCGTCCGCCCGCGCGACCGCGATCGCGAGCGGCGGCGTCACGGCGCCCCCAGCGTCAGCGTCGCCTGCGCCGCCGGGCGGGCGTCCGCGGCCACGCGCCCCATGACGCGCCCCTCGAGCCCCTCGACCTCCAGAAGCACGCCGCCCGAGGGGTCGAGCGCCTGCGCCCACGCGCCGAGGACGCGGTCGCCCGCCGCGGTCGGGACCGCGGCGACGAGCCGGACGGGGACGCCCGCGTCACGGAGCGCGAGATCGTTGGCCGCCGTCCCGAAGCGGATCCGGTCGACGCCGCCCGCGGCGCACACCGGGAACGCGCCCGCCTCGTCGCGGCGCAGGGTGCCCAGCGACAGGAGCGCGTCGAGCAGGAGGAACGGCGTGGCGGCCCCGCGCTGCCCTGCGAGGGCGCCGTCGGTCGTGAGGCGGAACCGGGCCTCCTTGAGCGCGGCCCCGAGCACGAAGGTGCCGAGGTGGTCGAACCAGCCCGCGTGCCGGACCGGCGAGCCAGGGCTCGCGTACGGGTCGCGGATCAGGGGCCCGTCGACCCGCCCGGCGTGCCGCGGCGCGAGGCCGTCACGGCGGACGTGGCTCGGGCCGAGCTCGACCACGCAGGTCGCGAACACCACGCCGGCGCGGAGGGTCACGCCCGACCGGTGCACGAAGTCGCCGCGCACCTCGACGGCGCACGCGACGCGGCCGCCGGGGAGCCGCTCGCGGCGGATCGTCACCGCGCGCACGTCGCGCGGCGCGTCGTCGGCGAGGCGCAGGAACTCGAGGAAGCGCACGTCGCGCACCTCGCGGACGAGGGCACCGCCGCCCGACGTCGCGAGCGCGTGCCGGACGGCCAGGTCGACGAGGAACGCCCCGGCCGCGACGGCGATCGAGCGCGCCCGGTGGTCGGAGAGCCACGGATCGACGCGTGGATCGAGCGTCCACGCGCTCCCGGACGCGCCGTCCGCCGCGTCCGCCGCGTCCGCCGCGTCCGCCGCGACGATGCGGGGGGCGAAGCGCTCGATCTCGCCGTCGGTGAGCAGGACCTGGGCCGCGCCGGCGGGCGGCTCGGCGACGAGGTCGAGGAAGATCCGCCTCCCCTCCTCCGGCTCGACGCCCCGGAGCCCGCGCGCCGCGCCGAGCGCGCTGTACTCGGACCCGGCGGTCATGCCGACGCCGTTCCAGCCGAGCCACGCGATGCTCGACCACGGGCCCGCGCCCGCCTCGGCGGCGAAGTACGCCGCGGCGCGGTTCATCGCCTCGTTCGCCGCGCCGTAGTCCGGCTGCCCGTCGTTGCCGAGCACGCTGAACGCCGAGGTGACGAGGTGGACGTGCGGGCGCGCGTCGGGCAGGTGGCGCGCGAGGGCGCGGCGGAGGTGGGCGAGGCCGGCGAGCTTCGTGTCGACGATCCGCTCGAACAGATCGAGCGGCTTCGACGTGAGCCGGCTCGACACCTGGATGCCTGCGCCGTGCACGACCAGATCGACCCGGCCGTACGCCGCCGCGATCGCCGCGACGGCGCGGTCGACGTCCTCGCCGCGGGTCACGTCGACGGCGTGGTAGTCGACGACGCGGCGGCCGGCGCCCCCGGCGCGCAGCTGGGCGAGGACCCGGTGCGCCTCGCGCGCCGCGCGGAGGCGCGCGTAGCGGTCGCGCAGGACGCCCATCCGCAGGCCCGGGCTCTCGCGCAGGGCCTCGGCATAGAAGTCCCGCTCGTACGCGTCGAACGCCGCGTCGGTCATCGCGAGCACGCGGGCCGGAGCGTCCTCCAGCCGCGAGCGGCCGAGGAGCACGGCGCGGCAGCCGAAGCGGTCGAGCAGGCCCTCGACGAGCTCCGCCGTGATGCCGCGCGCGCCGCCCGTCACGAGCACGACCGAATCGGCGCCGAGCTGCGGTACGGCGCGCGCGCGCGGCCTCGCGGAGGCGCGGGCGAGCTGCACGGCGTGCCGCGCGCCGCCGAGATCGACCACCTCCTCGGGCACGGCGGGCCGGGCGTGGCGCCACTCCTCGGAGAGCGCGCCGAGCGCGGCCGCGGCGTCGCGCGCGTCGGTGTGGACGACGCGCACGTCGCCGCCCGGGAGCTCGCGCGCCAGGGACTTCACGAAGCCGCCGACCGCGCCGCTCACCGGCGCGAGCCGCCCGTGGAGGTCCACGGCGGAGGCGACGACGGCGGCGAAGGCCACCTCGCCGCGCGCGATGGCGCCGTAATAGCGGCGCGCCGCGCCGAACAGCGCGCGCAGCGCCGGCCTGTACGAGCCCGGCGCGCCGTCGACGAACGCGCGCGCGTCCGTGGCGCGGGTGAGCACGACGACCGCGTCGACGTCCTCGGGGGCCAGGGCCGCGAACGACGCGCCGAGCCGCGCCTCGTCGCGGGCGTCGAGCGCGGGCGCGCCGCCGGACGCCTCGGCCCCGGGCGCCGCGAGGTCGCGCGGGGTCCCGCCCTCCGCCGTGACGGACGCCTCCTCGACGGCGAGCGCGAGGACGCGCGCGCGCTCCTCGTCGGAGCGGGCGGCGCGCCGCACCTCCATGGCGAGCGCCGCGTCGGTGCAGACGTAGAGGACGCGGGACGGGACGCGCGCCGCCGGCCCCGTCGCCGGCGCGGGGGCGATCTCGGGGACGAAGCCGTGGATCGGCGTGCCCGTCGCGAAGCCCGAGGCCGCTCGCGCCGGCGCGACCGACGCGGCCTCGGGGGGCGTGACCTGGACGGCGCGGGGATCGGACGGCCAGCGCACCAGCGCGGCGCCGTGCGCGCGCGCGCCGCGGATCGCCGCGTGGAGCTCGACGGCGCCCTCGGCCCCGCGCAGCCGCGCGCTCGATCCGCCGATCGCGAGCTCGCGGGCCGAGGGGCCGCGCCCCGCCGCGCCGGCGGCGCCCTCCGCCGCGCCGGCGACGAGGTGCAGGCGAGCGAGCACCGGCCAGGCGTGGCGCGCGGCGGTGTCCTCGGTGCACAGCGCAACGAGCAGCGCCGCCTCGCCGATCGGCCGCGGGTCACAGGTGGCGGACGCGCCCCGCGCGACGTCGTCGCTGAAGGCGTTGACGGCCCCCGCGAGCACGACGTCGCAGTCCTCGTCGAGCACGAGATCGGCGGCCGCGAGCGCGTCGAGCAGCGAGGTCGCCGAGGTGTCGACGACGAAGTTCGGCCCGCGCAGGCCGAAGACGTTGGCGACGCGCCCGGAGATGACGTTGGGCATGTTGCCCGGCTGCGTGTACGGCCCCGTCGTGGGCGATCCCGCGCGGAGCGCGTCGGCCGTCGCGGAGGCCAGCGCGGGGCTGACGCCGCGCGCGCGGAGCGCCCGCGCCACGCGGTCGGCGAAGATGCGCTCGTTGGCGCGCGCGCCGCGGCGCGTCTTGCCCTCGTGGCCGACGACGACGCCGATGCGCTCGCAGAGCTCGCGCGCGGGCAGCGCCGAGAGCGCCGCCTCCGCGGCCATCGCCGCGAGCAGCTGCGTCGCGTCCATCGCCTCGAGGGCGTCCGGGAGGACCGGCGCGCGGGCCGGCAGCCGGAGCGCGCCCTCGTCGAACGCGAGGACGTCCGAGGGGGCGCCCGCGGTCGCGCCGCCTGCGGCCGGGAACACGGCCCCGAGCCCGACGACGCACAGGGCGCGGGCGCCGACGCGCGGGTGCGCGCGCGGGGGGTGGCGCTCGGGGCGGTGCTCCTCGACGACGAGGTGGGCGTTGGTGCCGCCGAAGCCGAAGCTGTCGAGCGCGGCGCGCAGCGGGGCGCCGCCCTCGGCGATCCAGGGGGCGGCCGCCGTCGGGATGGCGAACGGCGAGCGCGCCAGATCGATGCGCGCGCTCGGCGCCTGGAACCCGTGCTGCGCGAAGAGCGTGCGCTCGCGGATCGCGAGCACGACCTTGATGAGCGACGCGACGCCCGCGGTCCAGCCCGTGTGGCCGAGCAGCGACTTGACGCTGCCCAGGGTGATGCGCGGGGCGCCGGCGTCGCCGGCGTCGCTCGCGAACACCTCGGCGAGCGCCTGGAACTCGGTGGCGTCGCCGACGGGCGTCGCCGTGGCGTGCGCCTCGACGTACTGGACGCTCCGCGCCTCGACGCCGGCCCGCGCGTGGGCGCGCCGCATCGCCAGGGCCTGCCCGCGGCGCTGCGGCACCGTGACCGACGGGCTCGGGCCGTCGCTCGACAGGCCGCTGCCCAGGAGCACGGCGTCGACGCGATCGCCCCGCGATCGGGCGTCGTCGAGCCGCTCGAGCACGACGACCGCGGCGCCCTCCCCGAACACGACGCCGTCCGCGGACGCGTCGAAGGGGCGGCTGCCGGTCGCCGAGAGCCCGCCGAACTGCGAGAACTGGCACGCGTTCGTCGGGCCGGGCTGGTAGGCGCCGCCGGCGATCACGACGTCGGCGAGGCCGCGGCGAAGCATCGCGGCGCCCAGGTGGACCGCGTGCATCGACGACGCGCAGGCCGCGTCGACGACGACGGTGCGCGCGCCCTCCCCCACCACGTCGCGCACGACGCGCGCGAGCGGCTCGAGGTGGCCGCGGCACGCCGCGCGCCGCCCGGCGTCGAGCCCGAGCTCGGCCGCCAGCGCGTCCGCCACGGCGGCGCGGGCCGCCTCGCCCGCGGCGGCGCGGTCGAGCGCGCGCTCGACGCCGAGCAGCAGCGTGGCCTCGTCGTGCTCGATCGAGCCGTCGGCCGTGGACCCGAGGAGGCACACGATCCGCAGGGGCGCGCCGCCGCGGAGCGCGGCCGCGTGTGATCGGGCCTCGGCGAGCGCGCACGCCAGCATGCGGGCCGTCTTGGGCAGCCGCTCGAGCGTGCGCGTGTCGTAACCGGTCTGCTCGGCGTACGGGCCGAGGGCGTCGACCGTCCCGACCAGCAGGCTGTACGTCTTGTCGGCGGCGCGGCCGCGGTTCAGGAAGTCGGTCGCGAGCTCCGGGTGCCGCTCGCCGGTGTCGGCGATCCCGCACGTGCCCGCATGCAGCTGCGCGATGTAGGCGTCGACGCCGCCGGCCCCCGGCAGCACCGCGCCCATGCCCACGATCGCGATCGGCGTCGCCCCCGCGGCGGCGGCGTCGTCGCGCGGGCTCGCGGCGGCGGCGGTGCCCGCGGAGCTCGCGGCGGCGGCGGTGCCCGCGGAGTTCGCGGCGGCGGCGGGGCTCGCGGCCTCGCGCGGGCGGCGGCCGTCCGGCTCCTCCTCCGGGAGCGGCGCGACCGCCGTGAGCGCGCGCCCCGCGGCGCGCAGCGCGTCGATCACGCGCCGGTGCTCGGCCACGACGTCCTCTCCGGCGCGGAACGCCGAGATCACGCGCAGATCGGGCCCGGGCGGCGCGCTCCGCCGCGCGAGCGCGGTCAGGGCGCCGCCGCCGCCGCACTCGACGAAGGTGCGGACCCCCGCCGCGTGGAGGTCGCGCACGGCCGCCTCGAAGTCGAGCGGCGTCACGAGGTGCATCGGGAGCAGGCGCGCGGGCGCGAGCGGGCCGTCGCCGTAGTGGACGCGATCGATCGGCGAGTACGTGGCGAGCGCGGGCCGCGCCGCGCCGGCGCGCCCGAGGGCGCTCGCGAACGGACCGACCGCCGGCGCGAGCAGCGGCGAGTGGAAGGCGTAGCGGCTCGCGAGCACCGTCGCGCGAACGCCGGCGCCCGCGAGCCGCCGCTCGAGCGCGGCGATGCCGTCCGCCGTGCCCGACGCGACCGCCTGATCGGCCGCGTTGACCACCGCGACGAACACGTCGTCCCGGCCGAGCGCATGCACCTCGTCGCGCAGGCGCTCCGCGCCGGTGTGGGCGGCGAGCATGCGGCCGGGCGGCGCGCCGCGGAGGGCGAGCACCCGGCGGCACACGACCTCGGCGGCCGTCGCGAGGGGAAACGCGCCGCCCGCGGCCAGCGCGGCGATCTCCCCGAGGCTGTGCCCCGCCACGACGTCCGGCTCGAGCCCGGCGGACCGGAGCAGCGCGACGGCGACGTGGTCCTGGACGAGGATCCCGAGCTGATCGAGATCGACGCACGCCTCGAGGGCGGCCCGCGCCTCCGCCTCGCCGGCGGTCACGAGCGCCGCGAGCGAGGCGCCGAGCAGCTCGCGCGCCGCGGGCTCGGCCGCGGCGACGGCCTCGCGCGCGGCGTCAAAGCGCGCGTGGAGCGCTCGCAGGAGCCGGAGGTCGAACGAGCCTTGGCCCGGCAGGAGCAGCGCGATCTTGCCGGCGACGCCGCCGCCCTCCCGCGCGGCCTCGCAGGAGCGCCCCTGCGCGGCCTCCCCGCCCGCCGCGGCCGGCGCGGCCTCCGCGTCCCACCGCGCCCTGTGCGGGCGCGCCTCGTGGAGCGGCCCCCGCGCGACCTCGGCGGCGTGCCGGAGCAGGCGCTCGGGGAAGAGCTCGCGCAGCGCCGAGCCGCCGCGCAGGCAGAGCTCGACGAAGCGCTGGTGCGGCGCGCGCTCGTCGAAGGCCCCGACGTGCGCCGTCACCGACCTGGGCAGCGGCGCGAGCTCGTCGCTCGCCGAGGCGACGGCGACGATGCGCTGGTAGCCGCACGCGACGGGCTCGCCGTCGAAGCGGACCGTGCGGAAGTAGCCGTACGCGCTCGAGCGCGTCACGGCGCCGAGGCTCATGAAGATCGCGACGCGCTCGCCCACGCGCACCGGCGCGAGGTTCCGGCTGTACCCCTCGGTGGTGAGCAGCCGGATCGCGGCGCGATCCTCCTCGTGCGGCAGCGTGCCGTCCGCGGCCTCGGCGAAGTAGAGCGTCTCGCGCGCGATGCACTGGAAGCGGAAGTTCGTGAGGTAGTGATGGCTGCCATAGGCCATGCTGTCCTCGAACTTCACGCAGTACGGAACGACGAAGAACTCGCCCATAGATCCTCTCCACGCAGCCCGCCCGCGCGCGGCGTCGACGCACGACTGGCACCGCGTGCCAGCCGATGGTTCGTGCGCTCCTCACCTTTGCGCCGCTCGGGCTGCTCGAATAAGTGTACCTACACGTAAATGCGCAGAGCGCGCCGCAGGCCCATGGCCCCCGGCCGCGCGGGTGATGCCGCGATGCTCGCCTCGACGCCGCCATGGCCCTGGCGAATGACAGATCGATCGATCGATGGATCGGCCAGCGCGCGCCAGGGCCGCCGACGCCGAGCAGGCGGTCGAGCAGACGAGGCGGATCCACGTCGTCGAGGACGAGATAGGTGTAGCTGCACCTGAACGGATGTCAAGCCGCGATCCTGGCCGCGATTTGACGGACCCGGTCGAAACGGTGTAGATACACTGGTGATTGATTTTGCCCGCGCCGCCCAGATCATCGCGAGCCAGTGCGCCCTCGTGCGCGTCCGCCGCGCGTCGCGCGCGCTGACGCGGCTCTACGACGAGAGCCTGCGCGCGGTGGGGCTCCAGTCGACGCAGCTCACGATGCTCGCCGCGGTCGCGACGTGCGGCGACGAGGGCGTGCAGCTCAGCGCGCTCGCGGACGGGCTCGTCATGGATCGCACGACGCTCACGAGGAACCTCGTGCCGCTCGAGAAGGCGGGCCTGCTCCGCGTGGCGCGGGCGCCCGGCGACGCGCGCGTCCGCATCATCTCCCTCACGCGCCAGGGCGAGCGCTCCATCGAGGCGGCGTTCCCGCTGTGGGAGCGGACGCAGAAGCACGTCCGCGAGCAGCTCGGCGAGAGCAGGGCCGACGCGCTCCGCGAGGAGCTCGGCCGCGTCGTGGCCCTGGCCACGCGGCCCGAGAAGGCGCCAGCGCACGAGCGGACCGAGCAAAAGTCGCGGCCGGGCAAGCGCAAGGCGAAGTGAGATGGAGCGCGCCGCCGGGCTCGTCGGCGCGGCCACTTGGTGTACGCTCCGGCCTGATCGAGGCGCACCCCCATGAACGCGAGCGACCGACGCGCCCCCGGACCGAGCGCCGGCGAGGCCATCACGGGCCTCCTGCACGCCGCCCAGGCGGGCCAGAGGGACGCCGCGGACGCCCTCCTCCGCGCCGTCTATGCCGAGCTCAAGACGATCGCCCTGGCCCGCGTCCGCCACCTGCGCGCCGGGCAGACCCTCGGCCCCACCGCGCTCGTCCACGAGGCGTACGAGAAGCTCTTCCGGGAGGGCGAGGCCCGCTTCCAGAGCCGCGCCCATTTCTTCGGCGCCGCGTCCCAGGCCATGCGCGATCTCCTCGTCGATTACGCGCGCCACAAGGCCGCCCGGAAGCGGGGCGGCGATCAGGTGCGCGCGCCCGAGGAGGACCTCCACGAGCTGCCCCTCGCGCTCGATCTCCCCGTCGAGGACCTCCTCGCCCTCGACGAGGCCCTGCGCAAGATGCGCCAGGAGCACCCGCGCAAGGCCGAGATCGTGATGCTGCGCTACTTCGCGGGCCTGACCGAGGACGAGATCGCCGAGCTCTCGGGCGTGACGACGCGCACGGTCGAGCGCGACTGGCGCTTCGCCAAGGCGTGGCTCTACCGGGCGCTCCACGGCGGAGATGAGCCCGCCCCTTGATCCGCGCGAGGTAGAGGCGCTCTTCGAGGCGGCGCTCGATGAGCACCACGAGCACCGCCGGGCGTTCCTGGAGGCGCGGTGCGCGGGCCGCCCGGAGCTCCTCCGGGAGGTGTGGAGCCTGCTCCGGAGCGAGGGCGCCCTGCCGGACGGGTTCTTGAAGGGCGCCGCCGCCGCCCTCCCCGGCCGCGACGAACGCGACGAACCGCTGAGCCCCGGCGCGCGCGTCGGGCGGTTCACGGTGCTCGCCAGGGCCGGCCAGGGCGGGATGGGCGTCGTCTACGCGGCCTACGACGCGGAGCTCGACCGCCGCGTCGCCCTCAAGCTCATCGCGCCGGGGAGGTTCGATCCCGAGGATCGGGCCCGCCTCGTGCGCGAGGCGCAGGTGATGGCCAGGCTCTCGCACCCGAACGTCGTCCCCATCTACGAGATCGGCGAGCACGAGCGGGGCGTGTTCGTGGCGATGGAGTTCGTCGACGGCCGGACGCTCCGCGACCTGCGCGGCGAGCAGCCCCGCGCGTGGGAGGCCGCGCTCGCCGCGGGGATCCAGGCGGGCCGCGGCCTCGCGGCGGCGCACCAGGAGGGGCTCGTCCACCGCGACGTCAAGCCGGACAACATCCTGATCGGCAAGGAGGGCCGGGCGCGCATCGCCGATTTCGGGCTCGCGCGCCTCCACGTCGAGGAGGACCGGCCCCTCACCGGCGGGGGCCCCGAAGCCGAGATCTCCGGGGAGGACGCGCTCCGCGCGCCGCTCACGGCCGGGAGCGCGTTCATGGGGACGCCGGCGTACATGGCGCCCGAGCAGACCGAGCGGAGGCCGGCGACGGCGAGGAGCGATCAGTGGAGCTTCTGCGCGACGCTCTACGAGGCGCTCTACGGGGAGCCGCCGTTCGAGGGCGAGGACGTCCGAGCGCGGCTCGACGGGGCGCGGCGCGATCTCCTGAGGCCGGCGCCGGCCGGCTCGAAGGTGCCCGCGCGGGTCCGGGGCGCGCTCGCGCGCGGGCTCCGCGCGCGGCCCGAGGAGCGGTGGCCGAGGCTCGACGATCTGCTGAGCGTCCTCGCCGACGAGCTGGCGCGGAGCTCCGAGCTCGATCTCACGGTCTCCAGGCGCGAGCGCATCCGCTTCGGCCTCCTGATCGGCGCCCTCGGCGTCGTGATGGCGACGGTGGGTATCGGCCGCGTCGTCCCGGTGGTCCGCCCCGTGGACCTCTTCGCCATGGGCTGCGTCACGGCGCTCGCGGGGCTCACGCTGCTCCGGGTCTTCCGCCGCCCGCTCTCGAAGAGCGCGGTGAACCGGCGGATCGGCCACGTGGTGAAGGTGCTCCTCGTCGCGATGCTCCTTCACCGTGCGCTCGCCGTGATCACGGACGAGCCCGTGGAGCGCGCGCTGGCGACGAACCTGCTCCTCTTTGCGGCCGTCCACGCGACCGCCGCGCCGAGCCTGCCGAGGGCGAGCTGGCTAGCCGCCGCCCTCTGCGCGGCGGGCGCGGCGGCCGCCGCGGTCTTCCCGGAGCACGCCGCCGCGATCTACGTCACGGGCGTGCTGGGCTCGCTGACGATCGCCATCGTGGTGTGGCATCTCGAGTAGCGCGCTGTCGCCTGTCCCTGGTCGATTCACGACGCACGGCGGGCGCTTGAATCCAGCGAGAAGATCGCCGGCCGAGCGCCTGACCGCGATCATGAGCCCGCGATGAAGCTGTCCTGGTAGCCCGGGTCCTCCACCGCGAGCGCGGCCGCGGTGGCCGAGAGCGGGCGGGTCGTGTCGAGCATGACCGCGAGCTCGCTCGTCTCGCGGGCCCCGAGGCTCGCCTCGTACGCGCCGGGGTGCGGCCCATGCGGGACGCCGGCCGGATGGTGCGAGATGCTGCCGGGGCCGACGCCGCGGCGCGAGGTGAAGTTGCCGCGGCAATAGAACAGAAACTCGTCGCAATCGACCGACGCGTGGGGGTACGGGCACGGGATCGCCTCCGGGTGGAAGTCGGTCGGGCGCGGCACGAAGCTGCAGACGAGGGCGCCGCGCGCGGCGAACGTCCCGTGCCAGTCCGGAGGCAGGTGCACGAGCCCGACGCGCGCCTGGAAGCGCTGGATCGGGAACGCGAACGGGTACACCGCCCCGTCCCAGCCGACGACGTCGAGCGGCGAGCGCCCCGTGGCGAAGCCGTGGAAGGCGCCGCCGCGCTTGACGACGAGCGCGCGGAGGCCCTCGTCGAGGGGGCCGACGAACGTGGGCCGCCGGAAATCACGGTGCGAGTACGGCGCGTCCATCCGCAGCTGGCCGACCTCGTTGCGCCACCTGCGCGGGAGGTGGATGTCCGCGGCCTCGATCGAGAGCCACCGCTGGGGCGCGGCGTCCGGCAGGAAGCGGTAGAAGAGCCCCTTCGGGATGACCACGTAGTCGTCCTGCTCGAAGCGGAGATCGCCGAGCATCGTGCGCAGGACGCCGCCCCCGTGGAAGATGAAGAACAGCTCGTCGGCGTCCGCGTTCGCGAAGTACACCGGGTCGGCCGCGTCCGGCTGGACGAGCCCGATCACCACGTCGTCGTTGAAGAGCAGCGGCACGCGGCAGTCGACGGCGGGCCCGCCCCGCCGCGGCAGATCCTGCGACCGGTAGTGCCGCTTCGCCAGCGGGCGCGCCGGCGCGGCGACCGGCAGCGTGAAGCCGTGCGCCGCCTGTGCGATCCGGTGCTCGTGCGGCCGGCGCTCGTGGTAAGCGATCGTGTAGGGGCCGTCGAAGCCCGCCCGCGTCAGGCACTCCTCGTAGCGGAGCTCCCCCGCCTCGCTCCGCAGGGCGATGTGGTGCTTGGGCGGGACGATCCCGGCGACGACGCGATCGAGCATCAGCCGTGCCCCGCCTTCTGCTGCCGCTCGATGCTCTCGAACAGCGCCCGGAAATTGCCGGCGCCGAAGCCGCGGTCGCCCTTGCGCTGGATGAGCTCGAAGAAGAACGGCCCGGCGTCGGGATCGCGGTGCGTGCCCGACGATTCCTTGAGGAAGATCTGGAGGAGGTAGGACCTCGCGCCGTCGCCGTCGACGAGCACCTCGAGCTCCCGCAGCGCCGCCACGTCCTCGTCGATCTGCCCGATGCCGAGCCGCTGCAGGCGCTCGGGCAGCATGTCGTAATAGGCGGCCGGGGTCGGCATGAACTCCACGCCCCGGCCGCGCATCGCGCGCACAGCGGCGAGGATGTCCTCCACGGCGAGCGCCGCGTGCTGCACCCCGTCGCCGCGGTGCTCCTCGTTGAAGACGTTGATCTGCGAGCTCTTGAAGTGCGGCCGGTAGGGCTCGTTGTTCGCGAACTTCACGCCCGAGGCCGGGTCCCACATCACCGCCGAGCGCAGGCCCGAGCCGTGGTCCATGTCCTTCGCCACGTCGTTCGTGTGGAACGCGATCTGCCAGAACGGCTCGAGCCCGAGCACGTGCTCCATCCAGAGAAGGGCGGGCGCCATCGTCTGGAAGTTCGAGGTGATGTGATCGAACCGGGCGATCCCGAAGCGGTTCTCGCCGCCGCGCGGCGCGTCGTACGCCACGCAGCCGGGGAACAGCGCCCGGTACCCGCGCCGCTCCACGAAGCGGAAGGTGGTGTCGCCGAACGGCGTCGTGATCGAGAACGACGCGAACGCGCCGCCCTCGTCCGTCGCACGCTGGATCTCGTCGATCGGCGTGCCCCCGCGGCCGTCGAGCAGCCGGAAGGCGCGGTCGATGTCCTCCACCTCGAAGATGACCGTGCCCACGCCGTCGGGGTGCTTGCGCAGGTAGCGCCACGCCCGCCCGCCCTCGCCGATCGGCTGCGAGCAGACGATGACGCACTCGCCGGCCTGGAAGACGACCGACTGCTGCGCCGCCGCCGCCGTGAGATCCGGCGAGCTCGCGGCGATCTCCTGGAAATCGAGCTTCTCCGTGTAGAACCTGCGGCTCCGCTCCAGGTCGCGCACGTAGTAGTGCAGCGCCTCCACCCGCTTGATGCCGATCGACTCCACCTTGGCGCTCATCCGGGTACCACCCGCTGCGCGATGCGCCCGAACAGGCTCTCTCCCACCCGATTCAGCATCTCGATCATGATCGTGTCTCCTGGCTTCATGAAAGGCGTCGTGGCCGCCCCGTCCGAGAGGATCTCGAGCATGCGCTTCTCGGCCAGGCACGACACGCCGCGCGCCGGATCCCGGTTCGAGACGGTGCCGCTGCCGAGGAGCGTCCCCGCCGTGAAGGCGCGGGTCCTGGCGATGTGCTCGACGAGCTCGAAGAACGAGAAATGCATCTCCGGGCCGGCCTCGGGATCACCGATGAGCGCGCCGTTGTAGGTCGAGCGGAGCCGCAGGTGGACGCGCCCGTCGCGGAGCGCGTCCCCGAGCTCGTCGGGCGTGATCGCGAACGGCGAGAACGCGGTGGCGGGCTTGGAGCAGAAGAAGCCGAACCCCTTCGCGAGCTCGGCGGGCACGAGGTTGCGCAGCGTCACGTCGTTGGCCAGCAGGAAGAGGCGGATGTGCCGGTGGGCCTCTTCGCGGCGCGTGCCCTGCGGGGTGTCGCCGAGGACGGCGCAGACCTCGGCCTCGAAGTCGAGGCCCCAGGCCTCGTCGCGCAGGACGATGTCGTCGGTCGGGCCGAGCAGGACGCCGGAGCCGCCCTGGTACACCAGCGGATCGGTCGTCAGCGTCTCGGGGGGCTCGGCGCCGCGCGCCCTGCGCACCAGCTCGATGTGGTGGATGTACGCCGAGCCGTCGACCCACTCGTAGGCGCGCGGAAGCGGCGCGGCGAGCTCTTCCACGACGAGCGGGGTCACCGCCGCGTCCCCCCGCTCGATATCGACCGCGATGCGGCGGAGCGCGGGCTCGGCGCGCTCCCAGTCGTCGAGCGCGGCCTGGAGCGTGGGAAGGGCGGCGCCGGCGGGTGCGTAGGCGAGGCCGTCGCGGCGGACGACGACGAGCGTGCCGTCGCGGCCGGGGCCGCGGAGAGAGGCGAGCTTCATGCGCGTGCGAGCTCCCCGTGGCGCCCCGGCAGTCGCTTCGTCTCCGCCGGACAAGCAGGAACCCCGTCGCGCCTGCCAGGGCTCGTCCTCGTTTGGGCGCTGTGCACCGAGTAACCGGTCGAACGGATCCGCATGAACACCGGATTGGATGGTTTCACGACGCCCCACGATCCCGCGCGGCGCGCCATGGAGATGATTGCAACGATTTCGTACCCGATCCGTCTGGCTCGCGGCATAGGCATACGCGCCTATGCCGCGGATCGAGGGCGCGAAACCCCATCGCCCTGGGGATCACTTTTGCAGCTGGACGCCGAGGAACAGGGCGTTCCCTTTCGCCCCCGACAGATCGCTTCGTTGATAGCCGAGCGCGACACGCGCCGCGTGCCCCTCGATGATGTAGCCCAGCTGGGCATCGATGAGCAGATAGGCGTCGGCGTTCTTCGGCTTCGCTTGTTGCAGTCGGACCAGAGGCTGCAGCTTCCCGACGCCGACGTTGCTCGGCGTGAGGTAGCTCGCGAGCGCAAAATAAGAATAGTCGAACCGCTCGAAGTCGCCGAAGTACTTGTAGAACGCGCCCTCGAGCGTGAGGGTGCCCGCCGCGCCGAGGTTCTTCTCGAACAGGAGGTCGGCGTTGACCTCGCCGTAGGTGTCCTTGCGCGGGATGCCCGCGGGCTCGCCCGTCGCAGGGGGCGGCAGCGATTCGACCGAACCTTCCTTCTGCACCTCACCCGCCACGCCGAGCGCGAGGATGCTCTTCTCCCCGAGGTACGTGGCCTTCTGGTAATAGGCTGGCTCCGGGTCGAGCAAGCTCAAGTTGAGCCTCGCTGTGTAGAGCGGGCTCACCGAAGAGTCATGCAGGTTGAAAGCCCCCACGTAATACTTGAACAGGCCGCCCGCCGCCTTGCCCCAGGCGGTCACCCCATCGTTGCGCCCGAAAGGCCCCTGCCTCGGCCCGATCGGCGGCGCATAGGGCTCGAAGAATCCGGGATAGTTCCACGGCCCCATCGACCACGGCCCGGAGAAGGCGGAGCGATCCGACGGCACGATCATTCGACCGAGCCAGACGTTCAGAAGATCATGGAACTGGAACTTGGCGATGACGTCACGGATGGCCGCGCTGCCCGTGATGTTGCCCCCGGTCGGGGTCGGCCCGAACTGAGCGACGATCGCGCCCTGCAGGCCGATGAACCGGTTGATTTCGCCTGAAACCATCAGATCCAGCTCTCCGTCCCCGAGCAGCCGGTCCATCTTCTCGCGCGCGCCGGGGTTCTGTAAGCGACCTCCGACGCGGGCCCAGGCCGCGACGCTGACCGGCTTCTTCCATGGCTCCTTGTCGGCCGGTGGTGCCGTCGAAGCTGGACTGGGCCCGGCAGCGCCCTGCGGCGCCGGCGCGCCGGCCTGGGCTTCCGCGGCCGGCGCCGGCGCCGCGCTCGCGTCTGCAGCGGGGGCCGCGCTCGTCGGAGCTTCGCCCGTGGGCGCCGGCTGCGCCTCGGGCGGCGGTTGTGCCCGTGCCGAGCTATGGAAGGAAGTGATGCCGAGGATGACGGCCAAGAACCCTGCGCCGACCTCGCCCCGGCGTCTCGCCGCTCTCGTCTGTGTGCTCATGCGTTCTCCGTGTCAGGCCATCCGAGGCCTTGAAGCTCTCCGCCGCGCTCGCGCCCCTAGCCGATCTCGTACACCGTGAGCCGCACCCGGTCGGCCAGCCGCTCGCCCACGGACAGGGCCAGCACGGCGTTCAGCCGCAGGAGCCCTGGCGCCGAGGTGCGCATACGGATGGCGGTGCGGAAGTAGTAGAGCCCGGGGTCCACGGCCTCGCCGCGCCCGAGCGCCGCCAGCACCTCCGGCGGCCCGGCGCGGACGCCTTCGGAGAGGATCTCCACGGTCCCGTGGCCGGCGATGTCGAGGATGTAGTGGGCGGAGATGTCCATCCGCCCGTCGGCCCAGATCGTCTGCCAGTCGCCGCCCGGCAGCACCCGCCCCTCGAGGCCGCCGGACACCGTGCCGCCGACAATCGGGATGAAGCGCCGGCCGGGCGAGCCAGGATTGACGGTGACCGGCGGGTCCACCGCCACCTCGAGCGTCATCAGAGGGATGAGGGGAGGGCTCACGCGCGGGGCTCCGAGGCGCGCTTCAGCCCGGTCAGCACCTTGTAGCGGGCGGCGATGGCCTCCAGCTCGCCCGGGGCGAAGACGTCCTCGATACGCTCGAATCCGTCGGGCGCGCGGTCCTGGGTGATCTGCATGCACTGCTCCGGACCGTTGCCGCGATTGGCCGCGACGATGGCGGCGGTGGCGGGCAGGCGCTCGGCCTCGTAAGCGGCCAGCGCTTCCACGGGATCGGCGTGGGCGGCGAGCGCGCGGACCAGGGCGCGGGCGTCCAGGATGGCCTGGCTCGCCCCGTTGGAGCCGATGGGATACATCGGATGGGCGGCGTCCCCCAGCAGCGTCATGCGCCCATGGCTCCAGCGCGGCAGCGGATCGCGGTCGACCAGCGGGAACTCGTAGATCGCCTCGGCGTTCCGGATCAGGCCGGGCACATCCAGCCAGTCGAAGCGCCAGGCCTCGAACCTGGGCAGGAAGTCGGCGGGCTCGCCCCGCCGGTTCCAGTCCTCCCGTCGCAGGCTCTCGGCCATGGCGAGCTCGGCGATCCAGTTGATCGTCTGTCGGCCGTCCGGCCCCGGCGGGGAGATGGGATAAGCGACGAACTTCTGGTCCTGATGCCCGGCCATGATCATGCTGGCGCCGGTGAGGAAGGGCATCGCCAGGCTGGTCGCCCGCCACAGGATGCGGCCGCCATAGACCGGCGGCCCCTCGTCCGGATAGAGGCCGGCGCGCGCCGCCGAATGGATGCCGTCGGCGCAGATCAGGAGATCGGCTGAAACCGTCCAGGCCACGCCCTCGCGGTTGAGGAAGCGCGCCACGATGCGGCCCTCGCCCTCTTCGTGGGCCAGGAGGCGCCGGTCGCAGATCACCCGGTCTGTGCCCAGCCGCTGGACGGCGGCGTCGAACAGCACGCCTTGCAGGGCGCCGCGGTGCAGGGAGATCTGCGGCGCGGCGTGACCCGCGAAGCGGCCGCGCGGCTCGCCCCAGATGCGCTGGCCGAAGCGGTTGAAATAGACAAGCTCGCGGGTCGCCACCCCGTGGGCCATCAAGACCTCGATAAGGCCCAGCTCGTCCAGCACCTCTCCGGCGTGGGGCAGGAGGTTGATGCCGACCCCGAGCGGCAGGATGGTGGGCACGGCCTCGAACACCGTCACCTCATGGCCCGAGGCGTGTAGCGCCAGAGCTGCGGCCAGGCCGCCGATCCCGGCGCCCGCGACGATTACCTGCATGAGTCCTCCCGAAGACATGCGGCCCGACGCCGCACCTCATTGAAGCCGCCGCCAAGCGGGCGAAGCGCGCGACGAGCGGCACCGCCAGCGCCAGCAGCAGCCAGTCCTCTCGAACGATCCAGCGGGCGGCGCCCCTCGGGACCGCGCAGGCCGGAGGCCCCGCCGCCCGGAGGACGCCCGGCGCGCGGACGGGCGCCGATCGCCCCCGCCCTTTCCTCAATCACCGGCATAACGTCCACGAACGGTCATCACCGCCGCGGCCACCCCGGCCGACAGGACCACTGGCACCATGGCCATGGCCACGCCCGCGGGGCCCCAGCCCTGGCCCAGCAGGTGGCCCGCCACCAGCGGTCCGCCGATGGAGCCCAGCCGGCCGGCGGCGATGGAGGCGCCGGTGGCCAGCCCGCGCGCCCGCGCCGGGTAATAGAGCGGGATGATGCCATAGAGCGAATATTGCGCCCCCAGCAAGAAGAAGCCCGCCAGGCCGGCCAGCACCAGCACCGGAAGCAGGCTGTTGGCCCCCGCCAGCCCGAACAGCGACAGGGCCAGGGCGGGATAGGCCGCGATGATGGGAAGGCGCGGCCCGAACCGGTCCACCAGCAATCCGATGACCCCGCAGCCGATGACGCTGCCGACATTGAACGCGAAGGCGGCGCCAGCCCCCCCCTTTCCGCCCAGGCCCTTGGCCGCCACCAGCGACGGCAGCCAGTTGAGCAGCAGATACAGCACGAGCAGCGTCATGCCGAAGGTGAACCAGGCGAGCAGCGTGACCAGCAGCCGGCCACCGCCGAACAGCGCCTGCCCCCCGGCCGGCCGCTGGGCGCCGCCGGCCGCTGCTGTGCGGCTGTCGGGCATCAGCCGCGCCATGATCGGCAGCAGCACCAGCGGCAGCACGCCGCCGGCCACGAAGATGCTGTGCCAGCCGAACCGCGCCAGGAAGCCGGCCGCGAACAGCGCCGCCAGCGCGCCGCCGGCCGGCATGCCGCTGAACATCAAGGTGGTGGTGCGGGTCCGCCGATCGGGCGGGGCGATTTCCAGGGCGATGGCCACCAGGGTGGGCATCGCCGCCCCCAGCCCTGTCCCGGCCAGGAGCCGGTAAAGGCCCAGCGACACCGGTCCTCCCGCCACCACGGTGGCCATCGTGAACAGGCCGAACACGCCGACGGACATCATGAGCAGCGGCTTGCGGCCCATGCGGTCCGCCATCCAGCCGCCGGCCAGCGCGCCGCAGACCAGCCCGACCATGCCGGCCCCGAACACGACGCCCGCCTGCCCGGGTGTCAGGCCCAGGGCGGGGATCAGCAGGGGGGCGGCCACGCCGATGGCCTGGATGTCGAACCCTTCCAGCAGCGCGATCAAGAAGCACAGCGACAGCGTGACGGCGCCGCGCGGCGCGTGAGGGGGCGATGCGCCCATGGGGAAACCTCCCGTTTCGTTCCCGTTGCCCGGGATGGTTGCAGCTGGCCGCAGCCGGATCGATGCGGTGATTGAACGTAGCCGGTGGAGCGTGACGGACCCGAGGTGACTGCGACGACTTCGTACCCGAGCCCTCCGGAGCGGGGCATAGGCATACCCGCCTATGCCTCGAGGCGAGCCGTCGTCAGGCGACAGGATTTTTGCTGCCGCGATGGGGGTCGGGGCGGAGGCGGGCGCGGTGGCTGCAGGATCGTTGACGCGCATCTTCGTCGAGAGCGTGGGGCGGTGCTCTCCCAATCCGCTCTCGCTCTTGCGCCGACTCGCGGCCAACGTCCCGCGCTGGCCGATGGTCTTCATGGCGAGGAAAACAGCGCAAGTCACCTGACGCGCTCAGCGACGAGGAGAGGAACAGAGGGACGAATCACACAGTGTGTGAGTGCATGGGAGGGCAATGCCAGGACGCCTGCCGGTGCGCCGCGGCGCGCGGCGGTCCGGGCGGCGCAGCGCCGGCAGCGGCCGTCGTCCGGCGGGTTCACGGAACCGCGCCCGGGCTGAGCTCGACCAGCGGCTCTGCCTGTGGATGCGTGATGGGGTCACCGCGGCCGACACCCGGAGGAGCTCTTGCTCTACGCTCCCCCCCGATGCCTAGCGACGCTCCTGCTGATCTCTGCTCGCTCGCCTTCACCTGCAGCGTCGACCCGCTGCTCTTGCTCGATGGAAGCGGTCGGATCCTGGCCCTGAACCCCGCCGCCGAGCGCCTCTCGTCCACTCCCGGGGCGACGGCGCGGGGGAGGCCCGTCGATGAGGTCCTGCGGCCCGATGCGCCCCTCGGCGCGCTGCTCGAGCAGGTGCTCCGCGATCGCGCCCCGCGCGCCCTTCCGCCCGACTTCACCCTCCGCCTCGCGAACGAGCGCGCCGTCCTCGCCGAAGGCAGCCTCAGCCCGCTCGTCGACCCCGCGGGCGCGTGCGCCGCCGTGCTCCTCGCGCTGCGCGACGTGACCGAGCAACGACGGGCCGAGCGGGCGGCGTGCGATCAAGGAGCGCGCCTGCGCGCCGCCGTCGAGGCGCTCGACGTCGGCTTCGTCATCTTCGATACCGAGGAGCGGCTCCGCTTCTTCAACTCTGCGTACAAATCGCTCTACCCCGAATGTGCCACCGCCATTCAGGTGGGCAATACGTTCGAAGATGTCGTCCGCGAGGGCTGCCGGCGCGGGATCCACCTCCACAGCGGGCTCGGCGAAGAGGAGTGGGTCGCCGCTCGCCTCGCGGAGCATCGCCGCCCCGGGGACGTCTTCGTGCGGCGGTTCGGGGACCGCTGGATCACCCTCAAGAGCGGCCGCCTCCCCGACGGCGGCTTCGTCGGCCTGCGGATGGACACCACCGCGATCAAGGAGGCAGAGCTCGCCCTCGAGCGCGAGCGGCAGTTCATCCGCCTCGTGCTCGACACCATCCCGATCGTCGTCACGGTCAAGGATCGGAACGGCAAGATGAAGCTCGTCAGCAAGAGCTACGCCGAGCTGTACGACACCACGGTGGAGGGCGCGGTGGGAAAGACCGTTGACGATCTGCCGCGCTCCCACGCCGAGCTCTCCGTCATCGGCGAGATGGACCGGGAGGTGCTCGAGCGCATGCAGCCGGTCTCGAGGGTTCAACCCGTCGCGCGCCCGAACAGCAAGGCGCGGTGGATGTCCGTCGTCAAGGTGCCTCTCGTCGAGCAGGACGGCACGACGCACATCCTCGCCATTGGAACGGACATCACGGCGCAGCGGGAGCACGAGGAGCGCATGACGGCGACCATCGCCGAGCTCGAGCGGCAGAAGCAGGCCATCGCCGGTCAGCTCGCGGTCATCCAGCGCCAGCAGGCGCTCATCCGCGCGCTGTCCACGCCCATCCTCCAGGTCGCCGAGGGCGTGCTCGCCGTGCCCCTCATCGGCGCGCTCGACGACGCCCGCGCGGCCGACGTCACCAGCAAGCTCCTCGACGACGTCGTGCGCACAGGCGCTCGCTTCGCCATCATCGACGTCACCGGCATCGAGAGCGTCGACGCCGCGACGGCCGACCACCTCGTCCGCATCGTCCGCGCGATCCGCCTGCTCGGCGCGAGCGGCGTCCTCACCGGCATCGGGCCCGCCGTCGCCCAATCCATGTGCGGCATCGGGGTCGACCTCTCCGGCGTCACCACACACGGCAACCTCCGCGCCGGCATCGAGGTCTGCCTCCGCGCGCTGGCCGGCCGGCGCTGAGCGATCACGGCGCGACGAGCACTGCTGCCCCGGACATGCGGCCGTTCCGCAGATCGTCGAGCGCCTCGTTGGCCGCCGCCAGCGGATAGACGTTCACCTCCGTCCGCACCGGCACCCGCGGCGCGAGCGCGAGGAACTCCTCGCCGTCCCTGCGCGTCAGGTTCGCCACCGACCGCAGCACCCGCTCGCCCCACAGGATCGAATAAGGGAACGAGGGGATGTCGCTCATGTGGATCCCCCCGCAGACCACGGCGCCGCCCTTGCGTACGGCGCGCAGCGCGGCCGGCACCAGCTCGCCGGCCGGGGCGAAGATCAGCGCCGCGTCGAGCTCCTCGGGGGGCGCCTCCAAGGAAGTGCCCGCCCACTCGGCCCCCATCGACAGCGCGAACGCGCGCGCCGCGTCGTCGCCCGGCCGGACGAACCCGAAGACGCGCCGGCCCTCGAAGCGGGCGACCTGCGCCACGAGGTGGGCGGCGGCGCCGAACCCGTAGATGCCAATCCGCTCCGCGTCCCCCGCCATGCGCAGCGTCCTGTACCCGATGAGCCCGGCGCAGAGCAGCGGCGCGGCCGAGAGGTCCGGGAAGCCGTCGGGGATCGGGAAGCAGAAGCGCGCGTCCGCGACGGCGAGCTCCGCGTACCCGCCGTCGATCTGGTACCCCGTAAAGCGCGCCCGATCGCACAGGTTTTCCCGTCCTGCGCGGCAATACGCGCACACGCCGCAGGTCCAGCCGAGCCAGGGCACGCCAACGCGTGCGCCGCTCGCGAACCGCGGCCCGTCGCCGGGCGCCGGCACCTCCTCGAGGACCTCGCCCACGATCTGGTGCCCGGGCACGAGCGGCAGCCTGGCGTCCGGCAGCTCGCCGTCGACGACGTGCAGATCGGTGCGGCACACGGCGCAGGCGCGCACGCGGAGCAGCACCTCGCCGGGCCCAGGCCGCGGAGCGGGCCGATCCTCCAGCACGAGCGGGCTCTTCGGGGCTCTCAGGACGAGGGCGCGCATGGCTCCGCGCCGAGTATATTGCGGCCCGCGCCCCCCGTCCCGCGGGTGAGCCCAGGAGCTCGCCGCCCCGGCGAGGAGCGTGTCGCCGTCCACGGCGGGACCGCTGTACGGGCCGGGATCTCCCACCCCTTTTCTCGCGCATCGTCTCGAGCAGGTCCAGCACGGCTGCCTCGTTCCGATAGCAATGCACGCCGCGCTTCGCCGCTCGGACCGGCGCTCCGGACGAGCCCCGCCAGCCGTGCCCTCCCTCGCGCTCGAGGATACCCGCGGTCCCGCCGATAGGAGTTGACACTGCGCATGTGAGCGTTCACAATATGCGTCAGCGGGTATCCTTTCGCTTCCCTGCTGGAGGGGTCGCCACGCGCGCCGAGACCTTGATGTTCCGATGGACATCGGCATCGATTCGCTCGGTCGTCGCGGAAGCGAGCAACGGTGAGCTCAATCAAATTGCCCGCGGCTGGAATCGCAGTCCTGGCCAGCAGCAACCTTTGTACAGCAGCGATTACAGCTGCGGTTCATCTGTTGATATAGCATCGCTTTGTCAGAAATGTTTCCCTCTCCCCGCCCCTGACGCACGGCGCTGTCATGTTGAAACCCGGCCCCCTGAAGGGGCCATCCATGCCGCACTCTTGAGAGGTCGAGCCAGGAACGGGTGAGATGTTCCATGCGGATTGCAACTCCTCTCGAAGGGCGAGCTCGGAGCCGTGGATTCGGACGAGCGAGCCTCGCTCCGTCGATGCCTCCGTCCGCCGACGCGGCCGGCGCGCAGGCCGCGCCGCTCGCCTTCGCCGAGGTGTACGAGCAGCTCTTTCCCTTGGTCTTTCGGACCGTGCGCCGCCTCGTCGTGGACGCCTCCGCGCACGAGGACGTGTGTCAGGAGGTGTTCGCCGTCGTGCACCGGCGGCTCCCGGAGTTCCGGGGCCGCTCGTCGCTGAAGACGTGGGTCTTCGGGATCGTGGTCAACGTCGCGCAGGCGCACCGGAGGTCGCAGCGCCGCCAGAGCCCCGCCCACCGCGGGACAGGAGAGATCGTGGATCCCGAGCAGGTCGCGGGGCCGAGCGACCTCAGCCCCTACGAGGCCATGAAGAGGGCGGAGGCCGCGCGCGTGGTGCACGACCTCCTGGCGTCGCTCGACGAGGAGAAGCGCGTGGTGCTCCTCCTCGCCGAGCTGGAAGAGCTTCCGGCGTCGGAGATCGCGCAGGGGATCGGGGTGAACATCAACACCGTGTATGCGCGGCTGAGGGCCGCTCGACAGGCGTTCTCCGACGCGGTGCACCGCCACCACGCCAGGATCCGAGGAGGCCGCCATGGGTGAGCCGGGGGCCGGCGCGCGGGCGCTCCTGAGCGCCCTTTGCGACGCGGACGAGCTGGCCGGCGAGGACAGGCGGCGGATGCGCGCGGCCGCGGAGGGAGCGCGCTGGCCGAGCGCAGGTCGAGCAGGCGCTCGCCCGACGCCGCTCGCCGCCGACCCTGGATTCATACGACCCACCGCGATCTTCACGGCCATGCCCGCACCGGGTCGATTTGATCACGAAAACGGTGTGCTCCGGTCACAAGACAGACCTGCCGATTCCATACGAGGGAGCCGACAATGACCTTCAGATTGGACCGAGTGTTCGCGAGTCCCTGGATCGCTGCCGGGGGATGCCTCCTGAGCATCTCGTGCACTGGCGCCCTCGGGGACGATGGCCCTCCGGAGCAGACTCCGGGGCAGACCCCGGACCAGGGTGCCGCCATCGCTGTAGACAGGATGCCTCTCCACCACATGACAGCGTCGGAGTACAACTCCACCGTCGCCCACCTCCTGGGAACGAGCCTGCGGCCCGCGGACGGATTCCCGGCCTTCGGCGCGAAGGGCTTCGACGCAAACGTAAATGCGCTCTCGAACCTCTCGCAGGTCCTGGTGCAGGGGTATTACGACGCCGCCAGGACGCTCGCCGAGGACGCGTTCTCGGACGAGGCGCAGCGCGCCAAGATCCTCGTGTGCGACCTGGCGGAGGGCGCGGACGACGGGTGCGCGCGCGAGATCATCGAGCGCTTCGGGCTGCGCGCGTTCCGGCGCCCGCTCGACGCGGCGGAGGTCGACCGGTACGCGGCGCAGTACGACGACGCGCGGACCACCCTCGAGATGTCCCCCGTCGAGGCGGCGCAGCACGTCGTCCGGACCGTGCTCACGTCGCCGCATTTCCTCCTCCGGATCGAGCTGGGCCCCGACTCGGCGAGATCGCCGGGCGCCCTCAACGGCTACGAGGTCGCGTCGCGCCTCTCGTACCTGCTCTGGAGCTCGCTCCCGGACGACGAGCTCTTCGACGCGGCGGAGGACGATCAGCTGGCCACCGAGGGCGAGCTCGAGCAGCAGGTGGACCGCATGCTGGCCGACCCGAAGAGCGCCGCCTTCTTCCAGAACTTCTACGGGCAGTGGCTCGGGACCCGCACGCTCCCCAGCCACAACGCCGACACGAGCCAGTTCCCGAACTGGGACGATGAGCTGAAGAGCGCGATGCTCGACCAGGTCAACGAGTACTTCGCCAGCTTCACGACCGGCGGGCGGCCGTGGTCCGAGTTCCTCACGGCGCCCCACCCGGAGAGCCGGCTGATCGAGCCGCTCTATGCGAACGACCCGGAGGGCGTGCGCGAGGGGTTCCTCACGATCCCGGCGTTCCTGACGCTGTCGTCCCGCGCCGACCGGACCTCTCCCACGTCCCGCGCGAAGACGATCTTGGAGCAGCTCTTCTGCGCGCCCATGGTGCCGCCCGCCAACGTGGATATCCCGGAGCTCGGCGCCGCGGACGGGGAGGAGGGCGGCGTCACCAACGTGCGCAAGGAGCTCGAGAAGCACCGCGCGTCGCCCGACTGCGCGGGCTGCCACGACGTGCTCGACCCGATCGGGCTGAGCCTGGAGAACTTCGACCCGATCGGCGCCTACCGGACCCAGTACCCGAACGGCGACCCGATCGACGCGACGGGGGTCTACGAGGGCGCGGCGTTCGAGGACATCTCCGGCCTCGTGCCGGCGCTCGTGGAGGCCGCCCGGACGGGGACGTGCCCCTCCGAGCAGCTCTTCAGCTATGCCCTGCGCCGGCGCCCGAGCGCCGGGGACAGGACCAGGATCAAGGAGATCGCCGCGCGCTGGGGCGGCGGCACGATCGCGGATCTGGCGAAGCAGGTGGTGACCAGCGAGGCGTTCCGCCTTCGAGCGAAGGACAAGGCGCAGTGAGGCCGCACGCGTTGTTTCTGCACAAGACGAGGCACGAAGGAGCGATGCGCACATGAAACGCTTGATGACACGCAGAAATTTGTTGCGCGGCGCGGGCGTCTGCCTGGCGCTGCCGTTTCTCGAGAGCCTCGCGCCGCGCAGCGCGCGCGGCGGGGAGCCCGGCACCCCGAAGCGCTTCTTGCTCTGCACCTTCCCGAACGGGGCGCCCCATCACTGGTGGGAGACGGCCCCGGCGTTCGGAAAGACGCTGAAGGGCGCCGATTTCAAGCTGCCGAGGGTGCTCGAGCACTTCGCGCCGGTGAAGTCGAAGATGCTCATGATAAGCCGCCTCGGCAACTACACGTGGAGCACGGAGCAGCACCCCTACATCGAGCCTTCCCACTCGCGCCTCGGCGCGGCGCTCTCGACCTGCGTGGACGCCGATCAGCTGGGGAGGGAGGCGCGCCAGGACCTCGGCGAGTGGGTGGGCAACGGCGTCTCGGTCGACCAGCTCATCGTCCAGAAGGCAGGCCCGGAGCAGGCGACCCGCATCCCGTCGCTGCAGACGGGGCTCGGCGTCAAGCCCGGCTTCTTCGACCAGCGCAGCTACGCCTACAATCAGGTCCTCTCCTGGAAGAGCGCGCGCGAGCCGCTGAAGCGCTCGGTCAACCCGAAGGCGGTGTTCGACGCGCTCGTCGGCGCGGGCGCGGCGGGGTCCGCGCCAGGGCAGAGCGACGAGGAGGCCAGGATCGAGGCGGAGCGCCGCGCGGCGACCGAGAAGAGCGTCATCGACGGCGTGCTGGCGGACGCGAACTCGCTCATGAACCGGGTCGGCTCCGACGATCGCAAGATCGTCCAGCAATACCTGGACTCGCTGCGCGAGATCGAGAAGAACGCGACCCGCGTCCAGTCGACGATGACCCCGCAGACGGGCCTGGGCTGCAGCCCGATCAGCCAGCCCGGCGTGGTCCCCGAGCCGCCGGGCCAGGCGGAGGGGCTCAACGAGAACGACAACACGGGAGCCGGCCCGTACAAGCACGAAGATCACGCGAAGGTCATGATCGACCTCATCGTCATGGCCATTCAATGCGACGTGACGCGCGTGATCACCCACATGCACGACGACATGCGCTCCGAGTTCGAGTACCGGTGCATCCCGGAGGACGTCCGCGCCAAGGTGGGGCTCGCGTACAGGAGAGAGGCCAGCCTGCACTTCCACTCCTCCCAGCACGCCGCCGGCAACCTCGACCGCGCGACCCAGAACGGCCAGTACAAGATCATCGCGCAGAGCAACCTCGACTACGCGGCGATCAACTGCTGGCTCAACCAGAAGAGCGCGCAGCTCGCGCAGCGGCTCGACGCGATCCCCGAGGGCGACGGCACGGTGCTCGATCACTGCGTCATGGTGCACATGAGCGAGATGCGCTCGCACGACCACGACGGGTACGACCTGCCCATCGTGCTCCTCGGCGGCGACGGCGTCTTCTTGAACGACGCGCACGTCGCCTACGACGCCCTCGGCAACGATCGCCAGCTCCGCGATCTGTGGTTCACCATCATGAACCAGTACTACGGCCTGGACGTCTCGTCGTTCGGCGAGGATCGCCGCGGCGTGAAGAACGCGCTCCTCGAGGAGATCCTGCGGTAGCGCGGTGACCAGCGCGAGCGGGCTCTTCGGGGCGCTCTCGTTAGGCAGATCCTCCGCGCTCGCTCCTACGGCCCGTAGCCAGGCAGCAGATGAGCCCGCGCCGACGCAGCGACCCGCGCCTCGAGGAAGGCCGGAAAGAGCCCGGCCAGCCGCAAGAGAAGCCGATAGACGGGGCTCCCCGCAAACTGCCGGGGCGCCCGATCGACGGCGCGGAGCAGCTCCTTCGCCGTGTACTCGACAGGCAAGCTCACCACGCCGTCGAAGCGGGCGCCGCGGCCGCACGCCGTGTCGGTGTGGGGCGCCACGAACACGACGACCTTGATGCCGAAGCGGCCCACCTCGCCTCGGAGCGCATGCGACCACGCGCCGAGCGCCGCCTTCGTCGCCGAATAGTTGGCCGCCGTCGGCGAAGCGATGATCCCGAGCAACGACGAGACGTTCACGATGACGCCCGAGCGGCGCGCCAGCATCGACGGCAGCAGCGCGCGCGTCACCCGCACCGCACCCCATCCCGCGCCGCGGGTGACGATTTCTGAAAGGTGAGCAGGGGCTGGATCAACTCCGGGCACATGAAGACCTGGGCGCGATGCCTGCCAGGCCGGGCGAGCATCTCTTGGCTGTCGCTTTTTGCTCTGGGTGCGGCCGCGTGGGCCTGCTCTGGGACACCGCACGACGGCTCCGGGAGCGGCGGAGCTCCCCCGATGGATCCTGTTGGCGCGGGCGGAGCGACGCCGGGCGGAGAGGCATCGGGCAGCGACGCCGCCTCCGGGGTCACGACGGGAGCTGGAGGGGCCGGCGGCGCACCGAGCCCGGGCGCGGGCGGCGGCGCACCGAGCGCGGGTGTGGGCGGCGGCCCTGGGACGGGCGGGTCGGGCGCCGTCGAGTTCGGGGCCTTCCCCGGCGCCGAGGGATTCGGGCGGATGGCCACCGGCGCGCGCGGCGGCGACGTCTACCATGTCACCAACCTGAACGATGCGGGGCCCGGTTCCCTGCGGGACGCCATCAGCCAGCCGAATCGCACCGTGGTCTTCGACGTCGGCGGCGTCATCGAGATCGACTCCCGCCTGGTGTTCAAGAACAACCAGACGATCGCCGGGCAAACCGCGCCGGGCGGCGGCATCACCGTGTACGGGAACGGCACGTCCTTCTCCGGCGCCTCGAACACGATCGTTCGCTACGTGCGGTTTCGCATGGGCAAGATCGGCGACTCCGGCAAGGACACCGTCACCATGGCCAACGGGCACGACGTGATCTGGGACCATTGCTCCCTGAGCTGGGGGCGCGACGGCACCTTCGATCTGAACCGGGAGAGCGGGGCGGAGCTCTACAACATCACGCTGCAAGACTCGATCGTCGCTCAGGGGCTCCAGACCCACAGCACGGGCGGCATCGTCAACACGACCGGCACGTCGATCATCCGGTCCTTGTACATCGACAACAATTCCCGTAACCCCAAGGCCCGCGGGACGCTGCAGTTCGTCAACAACGTCGTCTACAACTGGGTCACCTCGGGGTACATCCTGGGCGACACGAGCGGGCGCTCGGACGGGGCGATGGTCGGCAACACGCTGATCCCCGGCCCGGAGACGAAGGGTGGCACCCTGGACAGCCCCACGCCCGAGTACCACCTCTATGCCGTCGACAACTGGTACGACAGCAACAAGGACGGTGTCCTGAACGGAAGCCTGCTCGGCCAGGGGGACTTCGGCTCGGTGACCTGGGAGGCGGCGCCGAGCGTCGAGGTTCCCGACGTGCCCGCGATGAGCGCAGAGGACGCCTTCGACCACGTGATGAAGCACGCCGGGGCGTCTCTCTGGCGTGACGCGGTCGACGACTTCGTCATGGAAGAGCTCGCGTCCCTCGGGACCGATGGCGCCACGATCAGCGACGAGAAGAGCCTCGGTCTCCCCAACACCGTTGGAGAGATCCCGGGGGGCTCTGCGCCCACGGACACGGATCAGGACGGGATGCCCGATGCGTGGGAGGTCTCCGCCTCGCTCGATCCTCACGACCCCGAGGATCGCAATGGCGACCGCAACGGCGACGGCTGGACGAACCTCGAGGAGTACATCAACTCCCTCGTCCCGTGACGCCTCGTGGACGCGCGCGCCTCGCCATGCTCCCTCAGAACGAGACCCCCAGGCTGAGCGCGCCGAGGGCCTGAGCGACGAGCGGAGCGGAGCGCGCTTCATCGACGGCGATGATGGGGCGCGGCAGGAGCGTCAGACAGGTGAGCTCGAGACCGAGGCCCACGCTCGGATGAAAGAAGTACTGGACGCTCAGCCCCGCGTCCGCGGCGAAGCTGAAGAACTCCTCGCTGCGCCCCACGAGCGGCGGCTCGACATGGCCGGTGGCCTGGAGGTGGTAGGCGCCGACGCCAAGGAGCGGCCCCCATTCCCAGTGAAGACCGGCAGCCGTTTGCCCGAGGTTCCAGCTGGCCCGGAGGAGCGCGAGCTCCTGGCGCACCCGGGCGGCGCCGCCTGCTGCACGGAACTCGGCGCCAAAGAGGGGACCGCCGAGGAGCAGGCCGAGACGGAAGCGCTCGTCGAGGCGGGTGTGCGCCTCGATCTGCGCGCCGACGCCGACCCCCACCGGAGGCGTGAAGAGGACGAGCCCTCCCGTGCGCACGTGAAAGCGAGGCGGCTCCCGGGAGAAGCGGAGCACCTCGGGGGCGGGCGGCTGGGCCTCGACGCCGAGCACATCCCGAGCGGGAGCCTGGCCCGGGCCCAGCTCGAGGAGGCTTGCGCGCAGGAGGTCGACGGCGCGCACCGCGAGGAGCATCGGGCCGTCGCTGGAGGGATCGATGAGGAGCTTTCGCGTGGTCGTCTTGCCGGTCACGCGATCCACGATGCACACCTCGGCGGCCGTGCCGCTCCCGTCGCGCCGCAGCGCAACAGCCGCGAAGGCCTCGCTCTCCTGCGCCTCGCGCTCGAGCTCCTCGGCCCCGGGCGATCGCGCGGCGCTCCCGAGCACGATGACCTCGAAGGACTGGAGCGCCAGCTCGGCAGAGAGCCGCCCGAAGGCCTCGAAGAGCGTTGCATCGCGCGGGTCCGGCCGGACGACGAGCACGCGCTGCGCCCACGCCGCTCGAGGGCAGACGAGCAGCAGGAGCAGGACGAGGAGCGTTCGCGCCCGCCGGACCATGGATCAGGGCTGAGCGGCGAGCTGTCGAGCCGTCTTGGCGTGGACCCCGCTCGGATAGAGGCGCAGGTACTCTTGCGCCACCACGCGCGCGGCGGCCGGTCCTTCGAGGCTCTGGATCGTGCGCATCTTCCCCGCGAGCGCTTCGGCGGCGAAGGCGCCGCCCGGCGCCTCGCGAAGGGCCGTCTCGTACCAGGTCCTGGCGCGCGCGGCGGCGCCGCGGCTCTCGTGAAGGCGCCCGAGCAAGAAGGCCGCGCGGCTCCCCGCGGTCGATGCGTAGCGCGAGCGCAGGGCGAGCAGGGCCTGCTCGGCGAGCTCGTTCTGCCCCACGTAGCGAGCGGCGTCGGCCAGGGCGTTCAAGTCGGCGGCATCACAGGAGGTGAGACAGCTCTGCGTGCCCCGCGCCGCGGCCTCCTGGACGACGCGCCGGAACTCGCCCTGGGAAACGAGCTTGCTCCAGGGCGGTTTGGCGCTCGGCGGGGCGACCAGGGCCGCCGGGGTTTCAGCAGAGCTCGGCGCCGGGGGAGCAGCGGGCTCCGGCGGCGGTGCCGCGACCTCGGCGAGCTGTCCCTGCGCCGCGGGAGGCGCGGGCTCGGAGCCTTGCGCCGCCGTGTCGGGGCCCTGCGCCGCCGTGTCGGGGGCTTGAGCCGTCGTGTCGCTGACGTGCAGGGTCCTCGCCTGAGCGTCCCCCACGAAGCGCTGCCCCGCGCGCACGCTCACGGCGCCAGAGCCGGAGTAGCCCTCCACCTCGACCGCCCCCTCGCGCAGGATCACCTCGAGCCGCTCGCGGTCAGCGTCCCAGAGGAGCTCGAAGCGCGTGCCCACCACGCGGACGGCGAAGGGACCCGCGACGAAGCGCCAATCGCTGTTCCCGGTGTGCGTGACCTCGGCTTCGACCCGCCCGCGTTCGACCGAGATGCGGGCGCCACGCTCGTTCCTGGGCTCGTCGATACGAAGCCGCGTCCCTGCAGCGGCCCGGATCCGTGTCTGATCGGAGAACGTGATGGCGGCCGGGTGATCGACCGGTACGCGCACATAGCCGCTCTCGTTCACCGCGCCCTCGACGACGTAATCGAGAGCTCGCTCCGTTCGCCAGAAGAAGAAAACGCCCACCAGCACGCTCGCGGCGAGGGCGAGCGGAGCCACCCAGCGAACGACCACCCGCGCGTTGCTCGAGCGCGCCTGCTCCTCGTCGACACGGCGCAGGAAGGCGGCGCGCGCCTCGCGGCGCTCCGGCTCGCTCAGCTGAGCGGCTCTCTGCAGGAGGGCCGCGACGGGATCGAGCTGTCGTTCGGGTTCGCTCATGGCCGAAATCCTTCACACCGGGACAGGAACTCCTGGAGGGCTGGCTCGCGCGCCTTGAGCAAGAACGCGCGCGCGCTCTCGAGCTCACGGCGCACCGTCGACTCGGACACGCCGAGCGCCGCGGCCGTCTCGAGCATGTCGAGGCCTTGCACGTGGCGCAGCACGAAGGCCATGCGCCGGCGCGTGCTCAGCTTGTCGAGCACGCGGTGGAGGGCGCTGAGCACCTCGCGATGCTCGAAGTCGACGCGCTCGAGGGCGCGCTCGGGGAGCTCTCCGCTCGGGGAAAGGCCCACCCAGCGGCGTATCTTGCGCTTCCTGATCTCGAGCGCTGCCTGCCGCGCCGCCACGGACGCCAGATAGCCACGGAGGGCCCCCCCGTCCTGGATGCGCGCGGCCCCCTGGATCAGGCCCAGGAAGACCTCCTGGACCAGATCTTCGAGGCTCGTGTCGGGACCGAGAGCGCCATACAGCACACCTCGCACGAGACCCGAATACCTGTCCCAGATGACGGCGAGGGCCTCCCGCTCTCCGGCGGCGGCGCCTGCGACCAGGCTCGCGTCCGACCGCTTGTCGGCGGGGAAGCGGGCCAAGGTGGATCCGGGCGGCGGGGCGGAGCGCGTGGGTTGAGCCACTCTCTCGTAGTTACTTGGGGGCGTCCCGAGCCTCCAGAAAAATTCGCCCGCCGCCAGGACGCTGGATCGGAGCAGGTGACTCGGAGCATTTGGGTTGCGCTCCCGGGCGTCGCCCCGCAGCTTTGCCCTGTTCGTCATGCGCCTCTCCTGCCGCACCTGGCTCCTCCGAGCCGCCGCGCTCTCGGCCTTGGCCTGGGGGCTCTCCTGCGAGGATCAGCTCATCCAGACGGCCACCCGACCTCCGGGGAACGCGGGTGTCGGCGGCAGCTCTCCCCCCCTCACGGAGCTCGCCTGCGACGGCGAGCCGCCCGCGGCGGAGCTCCCTCCGGGGGCCGCCTTCGGAGAGGGAGAGGAGCTCGCGAGTTCGCTGCTCGTCAGCGCGAGCTACGGGGCGCTCGAGGGCCCCGGTCTCTCCATCACGGCGCGCGATACATTCCGCGTCTACGTCAACGGGGATCTCATCGCCGCGAGCGAGTCGGCGCGCGCTCCGATCTTCGTGCCCCTCTCCTTGCTTCCGGGAGAGAACGTGATCGCCGTGAGCGTTCATGCCGCCGCGGGGACCCCCGCGGCGCTCGTCCACCTCGACGAGCTCGAGCGCAGCCATGAGAGCGGCAGCGACTGGAAGCTGAGCGCCGCGCCGGAAGGGGACTGGACCGCGCCCGGCTACGACGACAGCGGCTGGACGGCGGCGCGCGAGCTGGGGAGCGCTGGAGATCTGCCGGGCTGTGATCCCGAGGCGGTTTTCCCCTCGAGCACGGCGGCTCGCTGGATCGGGCCCGCGCTCGGGACGAGGGGGCCCATCGCCCTCCGAAAAGTGATACGGATCGAGCCGATCGGCTTTGGCGAGGGCACAACGGGGGGCGCGGGGGCGAAGCCCGTGCTCGTCTCGAGCTGGACCGAGCTCGAGAGCCTCGCGCGCTCGGACGAGCCGGCTGTGCTCTTGCTCGCCGAAGGCGTTCACGACTTCCGCCGCCAGGGATCGGAGGTCCAAAACATCGAGGTCTGTCCCAGCGCCTGCTCGGAGGAGCCCGAGAAGACGTTCTATGAGGTCCTCACCGGGGACGCGACCTGCGAGCGTCCGCTCGTCGGGGCGACGCGGAACCATCGCATCGTCCCGTTCGGTTCCAACAAGACCCTCGTCGGGCTCGGGCGCGGCGCGGCGCTGCCGGGCGTGAACATGGATCTCAACCAGAGCGGGAACGTGATCATCCGCAACCTCGCCCTCTACGATCTGAACTCGAACGTGCACGAAGCGGGCGATGCGTTCACGCTGACGCAAGCCTCCAGGGTCTGGATCGATCACGCGACCGTCCAACGGATCAGCGACGCCTTCGCCGACGTCCACGCGGGCACGAGCGGGGTCACCTTCTCCTACGGCCACTTCGACGGCAGCAACGAGGCCGAGTGCGGCGGCCGCGAGCGCTGGGCCTGCACGATCACCGACGCCGAGGTGACGATGCACCACTGTCGCTTCGATGAAGTGAGGACGCGCGCCCCCCTCGCCACCGGATCCCGAGCGCGCGCCCACCTCTTCAACAATGTGTTCTCGAACATCTCGGACTGGGCGGTCGGCGCCGCCTGTGAGGGGCAGCTGCTGCTCGAGGCGAGCGTGTTCGAGAACGCCGAGGCGGCGACGCGGCGCTCGGACTGCAGCGACGGGACGGGCCGGGGACTCCTCCTGGCCGCCCCTGGCTCGAACCTCTACCGCGACGAGAGCGGCGTTCACCTGGGCGGCGACGGGGAGCCGGCCGATGCCGTCTTCACGCCCCCCTACGACTACGCGCCCGAGCGGGCGAGCGACGCGTTGCCCCAGGTGATCTCGCGCGCCGGAGCCGGAGGGCCCTGGGCGCTGCCGCTCGCGCGCGAGTAACACGAGGCGCGATCACGCTGCGCGCGGACATCGCCCTGATACGACCCGACGCCGCGGTGGTCACCTTGGACGTCCGGGGAGCGTCTCGGCGGGATCACTCATTCATTCATTCAGGAACACGCCCCAGGGAAAACGCTCGCGGGGGCACCTCGAGGCGCCGGGTTGCGGTAAGGTCGTGGGCCGGGCGCAGGCATGGCGGCGCTCGCGGTTGAGCCCGCCCTGTCGCCCCGGCAAGAGCACCCCCATGGCCGATTTGAACGATCCCGCGCGCCTCGCCGAGCTGCACCACGTGCTGCTGCGCGACGACGCGGACGCCATCCTGGACGCCTGCGTCGAGCGGGCGGCAGAGCTCGCCCGGGCGCCGATGGCGCTCGTGAGCCTGGTGGTCCGACACATCCAGCTGTTCCGCGCGCACCGCGGCCTGCCGCCCGACCTGTGCGTCAGCTGCGCGACCTCACGGAGCAGCTCGTTCTGCCAGCTCGTGGTGCGCCACGAGCAGCCGCTCGTGGTCGAGGACGCCGTTCACGACGAGCGCGTGCCCAAGGAGCTGGTGGAGCGTTACGGCATCCGCGCGTACGCGGGTGTGCCGGTGCGGGTGCGCCGGCATGTGGTCGGCTCGCTTTGCGTGATCGACCTCGTCCCGCGCAGCTTCGAGCCGGACGTCGTCGAGGGCCTCCATCGGCTCGCCGCCGAGGCCGGCGCGCGGCTCGAGGCGCTGGAGAGCGACACGCCGCCGCCGAACCGCACCGCGAGGGAGCGACTCGCCCGGTTCGGGCAGACCGCGCGTGCGCTGGAGGGCGCGCTCATGGCCATCGCGCCCGTGATCACCGAGGCGCAGCGCGCGGCGGCGACGCTGCCGGAGTCGCCGCAGATCGCGCCGAGCCAGGACGATCTGCGCGCGGCGGTCGACTGCTACCGGGACATGTTCGCGATCGCGGCCGAGCTCGCCGACGACGCCATGGCCCTCTCGCGCTCCGCTCCGGCCGAGGCCGCGTCCGAGCTCGCCCAGGCGACGCGGTCCCTCACGCGGGACATGGTCGAGATCAGCCCGCTCGTCCGGCTCGCCGAGAGCGTGCTCGGGGGCACGCTCGACGAGGGCGCCGCCGCGAGGGCAACGCACGTCGTGCGGGACGCGTTCGCGGCGCACGAGACCGCGACCGCCGCGGTGCGCCGGATCATCACCACCGTCGAGCGCGCGCGGACAGCGGAGGCGTGGTGAAAGGCCGAGCGTACCAGCTGCTCCGCTCCTGTCTCGGCGACAAGGACCCTCCGAACGCGCGCGACGCGTTCATCTATGCGCGCGTCATCATGCGCGCACGCGTCGTGCCCGAGGAGATCACGCCGACGCTCGACGACCCCGCCATCGAGCGCCGGCTGGAGAGCGCGCTGCAAGACATCGTCCGCCGCGCGTAGCGAGGGGCCGCCGGCCCCTCGCGCCGGCAGGGGCCGAGAGAGGCGCCCACGAATGGGGTGAAGGGTGATCCCGCGAGCGCGAGGAAGCGCGCGGATCGCGCGTCGTGCGGATCGCGCGCGCAGGCGTGCAGGCCTCGGTGACTCTCCCACTTTCACCTTCACCCGTCGCGCCGGGCCTGCTATGCAGCGGATCGCCTTCCTTGCCGATGTCCTCGCTTGACGCCCGCGCTAGAGGCCGAGCGCGCCGTGCGAGGCGCCTTCCTTGGAGATTACGATGAGCCATGGCTTGACCCCCGGACTGTTCACCGGGCCGAAGTGGACGCGCGGCCTTCTGCAGCTCGCCTTGCCGGCGATGGTGCTGCTCGCGTGCGGAGGCCCGTCGGGAGACCCGGCATCAGGGGGCGGCGACGCCTCGACCGTGGCGCCGGCGTCGGCCTCCTCGGGCGGCGGCGTCGACGCGACGGCGTCGGCCTCCTCGGGCGGCAATGGCGGTTCGGGCGGCAATGGCGGCTCGGGCGGCAACGGTGGCTCGGGCGGCAATGGCGGCTCGGGCGGCAATGGCGGCTCGGGCGGCAACGGCGGCGACGATGCGTCGACCGTGGCCTCCTCGGGCGGCACGAGCGGCGCTGGCGGCACAGGAGGCGATGACGCGTCGACCGTCGCGTCATCGAGCGGTACCGGCGCCTCGACGTCGACCGTGGCCTCCTCGTCGGCCTCCTCGAGCAGCGCCGGTGGCACGGGCGGCGGCGATGCCTCGACGTCGACCGTGGCCTCCTCGTCGGCCTCCTCCGGCGGCGGCGGCGGCGGCGCGGGTGGCGGCGATGCCTCGACGTCGGCCGTGGCGTCCTCGTCGGCCTCCTCGAGCGGCGCCGGCGGCATGGGTGGCGGCGATGCCTCGACGTCGAGCGTGGCCACCACCTCGAGCGGCACGAGCTCGACCACCTCGACCGGCACGGGCCCCCTCGCGAGAACGCCGGTGGAGCGGCACGGCCGCCTGAAGGTGATGGGCAACCGCGTCGTCGACGAGCACGGCGAAGAGCTCCAGCTCAAGGGCATGAGCATGTTCTGGAGCGTCTGGGAGGGCGAGAAGTTCTACAACGCGTCCGCCGTCGACACGCTCGTGAACGACTGGGATGTGACCGTCGTCCGCGCCGCGATGACCGCCAACACATCGGGGCTCGGCTACGTCAACAACCCGGACGCGGAGAAGCGGAAGGTCAAGGCGATCGTCGACGCCGCCATCGCCAGAGGCATCTACGTGCTCATCGACTGGCACGATCACGACGCGATCCAGCCCCGGAACAAGGAGGCTGCGAAGCACTTCTTCCGGGAGATGGCGACGGAGTACGGCGATGAGCCCGCCGTGATCTTCGAGGTGTTCAACGAGCCCGACACCGAGACCTGGGCGCAGGTGAAGGCGTATGCCGAGGAGGTGATCCGGGAGATCCGCGGCGCCGGCTCCGACAACCTCGTGATCGTCGGGTCGCCGAACTGGTCGCAGGACGCGGACGTCGCCGCCAACAGCCCGATCACGAGCTACGACAACATCGCCTACACGCTCCACTTCTATGCGGCGACGCACAAGGATGGGCTGCGCGCCAAGGCCACGACCGCGATGGCCAAGGGCCTCGCGCTGTTCGTCACCGAGTGGGGCACCTGCTCCTCCACCGGAGACGGCGCGCTGGATCTCGAGGAGGCGCAGCGGTGGCTCGACTTCATGGCCAGCAACAGCATCAGCTGGCTCAACTGGTCCATCGTCGACAAGGCCGAGTCCTGCGCCGCGCTCAGGCCCGGCGCGAGCGCCGGCGGCCCGTGGTCGGATGGCCAGCTGACCGATTCGGGGCGGTGGGTGAAGCAGAAGATCCAGGCGCCTTGACGCTGGAAGCCCGCCGAGGGGCGCCGTCGAGGCCGGGGGCGCTCCGCCCGGGTCGGTCGCGCGGCGCCACGTCGCCTCGGGCGCGGACAGCGAAGCTCCCGCGGCGCGCTTTCCGTTCCTTCGAGGCCTCCTCGAAGACCAGAGTCTAGCCCTCTCGCCTTCGCCTCGTTCACCAGGCGATCCGCGCTCGATCGGTTCACTCCCGCGCTTCCTCATCGACGACATTGCCCGAGCTCGGTGGATGAGTCAGGGTTTCGGCGACGCACACGGCCGCGCCTGCTCGGCGCGGTGACGGCGCGATGAAGGGATATGTCCTGTCCCTTCATCCCACTTCGTCCGGTCCTCGACAGAGGTCGTCTTCTCCCTCGAATCCCCCGCGCGAGCCGACGCGCTCGCGACACGGGGAGACGCCCGGCCGAGACGAGACAGGACGAGACGTCGATGCGCGCCCTGGACACGCGCTGTCTTTCTGAAGATGGGATGGCTTGAAGAGACTCGAACGATGCCGGGCGGAACCCCGTCGAGCGTCGGCGCTCGCGACATCCGCTCATCACAGGACGGACGAACATGCCGGCGACCCGCGGTGTCCCGCGAGGACGCTGGCTCGCGCCGCCTGTCATTCACCCGCGCAGCAGCGAAGGAGGCTTCCTCGTGATGGTTAGAGCTCGTTCTGGAGACCCGCGCACGGGCGAGATCGGGGCGTGGATACTCGGCGTCCTGATGGGTCTATCGTCAACCGCCGGCTGCTGGCCCGAGGGACGCGAGCCTCCGTGTTCGGGATGCGCAAGGCCCGGACCGTCTTCGTCGCTCGGGGACGGCGGGGCTTCGTCGCCCGGGAACGGCGGCTCATCGTCGCTCGGGGGCGGCGGGTCTTCGTCGCTCGGGGACGGCGGGTCCTCGTCGCCGGTCACGCCCGGGAGCGGTGACCCGCCGCCGGATCCGCCGGACGACGGCGCGACGCCCGCGCCAGCCGCTCCGCTGCCACCCGTCGGCTCGCTCCGAGGCGTCGCCGTCCCGGAGCCGCGCGACCTGTCCCGGTACGTCAAGAGCAGGGAGACGGCCGTAGCCCTCGGAAAGGCGCTGTTCTGGGACATGCAGGTCGGCAGCGACGGCGTGGCGTGCGCGACGTGCCATTTCCACGCGGGCGCCGACCACCGCAAGAGAAACCAGATCAACCCCGGGCTCAACAACCAGGATCCCGAGCGGCGCGCGAGGTTCGAAGCCACGAGGTCGGACGGGAAGGGCGGTCCGAACTACGCGCTCGTGGCAAGCGACTGGACTTTCCGCAGCGACTTCCCCGCGGATGCCGACGACGTCATCTCTTCACAGGGGGTGTTCCACGCTCGATTCAACGGCATCGCATCCGAGAGCGAGAAGGACGACTGCACGCTGCTGCCGGACGTCTTCCAGGTGCAAGGGGTGAACGTGCGGCGCGTCGAGCCGCGGCAGACGCCCACCGTCATCAACGCGGTGTTCAACTTCCGCAACTTCTGGGACGGACGCGCAAGCAACCATTTCAACGGAGTGAACCCGTTCGGCAGGCGAGATCCGGACGCCGCCGTCCACGCCGTGCGCGACGGCGTCCTGGTCCGCGAGCGGGTCGACCTGGAGAACTCGAGCCTCGCATCTCAGGCCGTAGGCCCGCCGATCAACCCCTTTGAGATGTCGTGTGAGGGGAGGACGTACGCTGACATCGCCGCGAAGCTCTTGCCGCGCAGGCCGCTCGCTGGCCAGATCGTGGACCCGACGGACAGCATCCTCGGCGAGCTCCGCGATTCGAGCGGAAAAGGGCTCGCTCCGGTCTACAGGGAGCTCGTCGAAGAGGCCTTCGTGGACGCGTACTGGCGGTCGGATCAGCGCGTCGGCGATCGGTCGCTCGTGGAGGCGAACTTCTCGCTCTTCTGGGGCCTCGCCATCCAGCTCTACGAGGCCACGCTCGTGTCCGACAACAGCAGGTTCGATCGCTTCGCCGACGGGGACAGCGCCGCTCTGAGCGACGAGGAGCGCGCGGGGCTCGCGATCTTCCAGGGCAAGGGCAGGTGCATCAACTGCCACCATGGTCCCGAGTTCACCAGCGCCGCCATCCGCCTGCAGCGCGAGGAGCAGGTGGGCGGTTTGATCTCGCGGATGCGGGTCGGGGACGGCGGCGCGGCGCTGTACGACAGGGGCTACTACAACATTGGCGTTCGGCCGTCCGAGGAGGATATCGGCGCCGGGGGGGTCGACCCCTTCGGTCATCCGTTCTCGTTCGCGCGGCAAGGGAAGCTGCTCGCCGCGGGCGAGGGCGCCCCGGACGGTTTCGGCATCGACCCGGCGTCGTTCGAGATCGAACCAGGGGTGCCGATCGCGCCGCTCGAGCGCGATGCGGTCGATGGCGCCTTCAAGGTCCCGACGCTACGGAACATCGAGCTGACGGGCCCCTATTTCCACAACGGAGGCGCGCTGACGCTGCGGCAAGTCGTCGAATTTTACAACCGTGGCGGCGGCCGGCGAGAACGGGAGGGCGGCGACACCACCGGGTTCGGGCCCAACGGGACGAACCTCGCGCCGAACATTCAGCCGCTCGGGCTGACGGAAGATGAGAAGAAGGCGCTCGTGGCGTTCCTGGCGACGCTCACGGACGAGCGGGTCCGGTTCGAGGAGGCGCCGTTCGATCACCCACAGCTGTTCGTCGTCGACGGTCACTTCTGGAATGAATGGACCGTGGTGGATGACGGCACGGGGCGTGCTCGCGAGAAGATCAAGGAGGTCCCGGCGGTCGGCGCCGGAGGGCGCAGGCCGAAGGACCTCCCTGGGCTTGCGCCTTTCAACCCGCTCTGAGCGCCCCCCGGGGCCGGCGGCGATCCCAACCTGCGGCGGAGCGCCCCCCGGGGCCGGCGGCGATCCCAACCTGGGTCGGCGATCCCAACCTGGGTCGGGTCGCCCCTCTCAACCTGGGCGATCCCAACCTGGGTCGGGTCGCCCCTCTCAACCTGCGGCGATCCCAACCTGGGTCGGATCGCCCCCCCTCTCAACCTGGGCGGCGATCCCAACCTGGGTTGGTCGGCCCCCCCTCAACCTGGGTCGCTTCCGCCTCAACCTGGGCCGGGTCGCTTCCGCCTCAACCTGGGCCGGGTCGTCCGCCTCAACCTGGGTCGGGTCGTCTCCCCCGGCGCCGGCGGCGGCGATCCCAACCTGGGTCGGGTCGCCTCCCTTCAACCTGGGTCGCCCCGCCTCAACCTGGGTCGGGTCGCCCCCGCCTCAACCTGGGTCGGGTCCGCTTTCACCTCAACCTGGGTCGGGTCCGCTGGGTCGGGTCGTCAACCTGGGTCGGGTCCGCTGGGTCGGGTCGCCACGAGATCGCTCCGCTGCGGCTCCTTCCGCGGCCGGCCCACGCGGCGCGGGCTCCCCTCGGCCTGCCGCTCGCCTCCGGCGTTCCACCCCCCTTTCGCCGGCTGCCTTCCGTCGGCGCTGTACCTGCCGTCCGTCTTCGGAGGAGGAGCCATCTCATCTCTGTCTTCGTCATCATCGTCGGAGGTGGCCGTCGCGCAGCCGCGCGATCGCCGTCGCGCCCTCGTGCCGCCTCGACCTCCCGCGCGTCAATCGGCTCCGCGTTCGCCCCCCGCGCCATCCCCTCTTCATCATCCAATCCACCACCCACACTGCCATCAAGAAAATTCACCACTTCCGCGAAAAAGCGCTCGCGCCCTGCATTTTACCGCATGAAACAACCTGAAAACATTCGAGCCGCCCCCGCGCCCGGGAGAATCGACACGAACACTCCGTCTCGGCGCAACCTTGTTCGTCGTGCGACAGGGCATTACGTACGCCCTGCGAGCCAAGGAGGGTGCTGCCGTGAGCCACGCGACAATCCCGGGATCCTCGTCATTCCTCCGCTCGCGATTCACCGAAAAAGTCGGCGTCCTGGCAGCCCTGAACGCGCTCCTCCTGGCGAGCGGATGCGAGGCAGGGGTCGACGATCAGCGGATCGCCACGCCTGAGGATCGCGCCGTCGTCGATCCGACGCCGGCGCCGCGCGACTTCAGCGGCCAGAACGCGCGGCACAGGGTCCTGGTCGCCGTGCTGGACACCGGCGTGGATTACAACCATCCTCTGCTCCTGCAGAACATCCACTTCTCGCTGGACGCCGCGGGGACGCCGGAAGGGCTGGGGCGCGACCTCATCGGCGACGACGCGTGGCCGACTCCCTATCTGGCGCGCACCTCGCGCTACGACGAGCGGCTCGACGAGCGCTCGCGCGCCGCCTCCATGGCCGCGTGGAAGACCGCCTCACGGCTGATCGACGCCTTTCCAGAGATGGCCCGCTTCTACCATCCGTCGCGCAACGTCGAGCAGGAGCTGAGCCACAAGGTCAACCACGGGACGCACGTGGCCGGGCTGATGGTCTATGACCGGCCCGATATCGGGCTCCTGGCCTATCGGGTGATGCCCAGCAACAGGGTCCCGAAGGACGCGAAGCCGTCCGGAGACGCCGTCGACAAACTGGCCCAGGAGACCTCCGCCGTCATCGAGGCTGCCGTGCGGGACGGGGCGCGCGTGATCAACATGTCATGGGAGGTGCCGGACGGCGACGCTCCCGGCCAACAGCAGATGCTCAGGACCTTGGCGAAGCGCCTCCGGAAGACCGTCCTCCGGCACCCGCGCGTGCTCTTCGTCGTCGCGGCCGGGAACTCCAAGGTCTGGCTGGACGGCAGCACGCGCGTGCACTACCCCTGCGGGCTCGACGCCTCCAACGTGCTCTGCGTGGGCGCGCTGCGCGAAAACAATGACCTGGCGGCGTTCAGCAACATCCCGCTGAGCGGCCTGGACGTGGTGTTCACCCTGGGCGAGGACGTGCTCTCCACGGTCCCGAGCGGCATCTGCCCCGTGAAGGAGACCGACGTCCTGAGAAAAGAGAATCCCAGCGATGACGATCTGAGGACCCTGGCCGAGGCCGCGGAGGCGCGGTGCGGGAGGTCGTTCTTCCTGGCGAGGATGAGCGGCACATCGATGGCCGCGCCCATCGTCTCCCACGTGGCAGCCGAGATCCTGCTCGACGAGCCCGATCTGATCGCCGCCGAGGTGATCCGGGCGATCTACCGCAGGTCCACGCGCAGCTTCATCGGCGCCCACCCGGTGTTCAAGCTCAGCATCCAGAAACCCTCCTGGTATGGCCTGGAGCCACGCTCCGGCGAGGACGACGAGGGCGTCGGCAGTGAACCCGGCACCGGCGGCGTGGCGGGCCTCGAGCTGGATCGACCGGGCGCCGCCGAGCCTGAAACCTGGGAGGCCTATCTGACAAGGTGATCGCCGGTGGAGGTTCTCCCCCGCGGAACCTACGACGGCGGCCGCCGCTTCGGCGGGCTCGGCCGCCTCAGCTCTGCGATCGGTGCGGGACGATGTCGTTGGCGATGATCTCGCCGAACGGCCCCGTGAGGTTCGGGCTGACGCCTGCGGTCCTCCGCTCGACGGGGAGCCGCGGGAAGAGCAGCTCGGCGACCCGATAGGCCTCTTCGAGGTGCGGATACCCGGACAGGATGAACGTGTCGATCCCGAGCGCCGCATACTCCTGCATGCGGCGCGCGACCGTCTCCGCGTCGCCCACGAGCGCCGTCCCGGCGCCGCCGCGCACGAGGCCGACGCCGGCCCAGAGGTTCGGGCTCACCTCGAGGGCGTCGCGCCGCCCCTTGTGCAGCGCCGCCATGCGCCGTTGCCCCTCGGAGTCGAGGCGCCCGAAGGCCTGCTGCGCCGCGGCGATGGTGCTGTCGTCGAGGTGCCGGATCAGGCCGTTCGCGGCGGCCCACGCCGCCTCGGCCGTCTCGCGGACGATGACGTGAAGGCGGATCCCGAAGCGCACCGCGCGCTGCTCGGCGGCCGCGCGGCGGCGCACGTCCGCGATCTTCTCGGCCACGGCGGACGGAGGCTCTCCCCAGGTCAGATAAACGTCGACGTGGCGCGCCGCGAGCGCGTGCGCCGCGGGCGACGACCCCCCGAAGTAGAGCGGCGGGTGCGGCGCCTGGAGCGGCGGAAACAGGATCTTCGCGCCCTTCACGCGCAGGTGCTGCCCCGTAAAGTCGACCGCCTCACCGGCCATGACGCGCCGCCAGATGCCGAGGAACTCGTCGGTGACGACGTAGCGCTCGTCGTGCTTCAGGAAGACGCCGTCCCCCTCGGACTCCGCCGGATCGCCGCCGGTCACGACGTTGACGAGCAGGCGGCCGTCCGACAGGCGATCGACCGTGGACGCCATGCGGGCGGCCCACGTGGGCGAGACGACGCCCGGCCGCACGGCGACGAGGAAGCGAAGCCGCTGCGTCAGCGGGATCATGGCCGACGCGACCGCCCAGGCGTCCTCGCACGATCGCCCGGTGGGGACCAGCACGCCGTGATAGCCGAGGTCGTCGGCGGCCTGCGCGATCTGACGAAGATAAGGGAGCGTGACGGGGCGCGCTCCCTCGGCGGTGCCAAGGTAGCGGCCGTCCCCGTGCGTCGGGAGAAACCAGAAGACGTTCATCGATGGAGAAGCTCCTCGCCCGTGAGTCGCCGGGTCAGGCGCGCGAGAGCACGATCCGCACCGCGCGCCGCCGCGCGCTGGAGCCCGCGGCGCCAAGGAACCTCGCCGGGCAGTCCGCCGCGACGCCGCTGCTGCCCCAGCAACATCAACGGCTGATCGACTGCTGCTGAATCAGCAATCGACTGCTCCTCCAGGGGCCCTCCCCGGCGGAGCGCCGCGCCTCGACCTGGCACAGGGGCTGCTGGACCGAGCTCACCACCTCGCATTCGTCATAGATGCAATTTTGCATCAAACATCGAATTTTACACGCTGACGTGGGTTGTGGAGGAGGCGAAAGAGCCCTCATGATCAGGTACATCTCGTTCACGACGGTCCGCTCCGCGCTGCTGGGCTGCGCAGCGCTCTCGAGCTTGTTGCTGCTCGGGTGCGGCCGCGACGGCGGCGAGGCGGGCGCCACGGGCGAGAAGGCGGCGAACGCCGGGCAGGCGGCCGAGGACACGCGGGCGGCGGTGGTGGTCCGGCTGGGGTACCAGAAGATCGGCACGCCGTTTCTCCTCAAGGAGCGCGCGGAGGCGCTGACGAAGGCGCTCGCGGCGAGGAACGCCCGCGCCGAGTGGGTCGAGTTTCAGGCCGGTCCTCCGCTGCTCGAGGCGATGCGCGCGGGCGCCGTGGACGTCGGCCACGTCGGCGAGACGCCGCCGGTGTTCGCGCAGGCGGGCGGCGTGCCTTTCGTCTATGCCGCCACCGACGCGCCGGCGCCCAGGGCCGAGGCGATCGTCGTCAAGGAGGACTCTCCGATCCGCACGCTCGCGGCCTTGAAAGGCAAGCGCGTCGCCCTCAACCGCGGCTCCAACGTGCATTACCTGCTGGTTCGGGCCCTCGAGAGCGCCGGGCTGACGCTGGACGACATCCAGGTCGTCTTCCTGGCGCCCGCCGACGCGCGGACCGCGTTCGAGGGTGGCAATGTCGATGCCTGGGTGATCTGGGATCCTTTCCTGGCAGCGGCCGAGCTCGCCGGGGCCCGTGTCCTCCAGGACGGCGAGGGGCTCGTCGACAACCGCCTCTTCTATGTCGTCCGGCGAGAGTTCGCGGAAGAGCGGCCGGCGATCGTGCAGATCGTGTTCGACGAGTACCGCGCGCTGAGCGCCTGGGAGGACGGGCACCGCGAGGAAGCCTCGCAGCTCCTCGCGAGATCTTCGGGGATCGCGTACGAGGCGTTCCTGCGGTCCGAGCACCGGCGCGCGTTCCAGATCCTGCCGATCACGCCCGAGATCGTGCAAAGGCAGCAAGCCATCGCCGATACGTTCCACAAGCTCGCGATCATCCCGCGCGACATCCGCGTCGAGGAGGCGCTCCTCCCGGGCGCCGCGATCGGAGGCGCGCGATGACGGCCGGCGAAGCGCCGGGCGGGGGCGGCGCGGGGCGCGAGATCGGCGTGCGCGTCGCGCCCTGGCTGGCCCCGCTGGCCCTCGTGATCCTCTGGGAGGTCCTGTCGCGGCTGCAGATCATCCCGAAGAGCCTGCTGCCGTCGCCCGTGGAGGTGCTCGTGGCCGCCTCGAACGCCACGAGGAGCGGCGAGCTGCCCGCGCACCTCGGCGTGAGCGCGCTGCGGGCGGCCTCCGGGCTCGTCGTCGGCGCGGCCGCCGGGCTCGCGCTCGGCCTCGGCACGGGGCTCTCGCGCCCGCTGCAGCTGGTCATCGACGGGCCGCTGCAGATGCTCCGGGCGATCCCCGCGCTGGCGCTCGTTCCGCTCGTGATCCTGTGGTTCGGGCTCGGCGAGACCGCGAAGCTCTTCATCGTCGCGATCACGGTGCTGTTCCCCGTCTACCTGAACACGTTCCACGGGGTGCGCAGCGTGGATCCGCAGCTCATCGAGATGGCGCGCGTCTACGACGTGCGGGGGTTCGCGCTCTACCGCGAGGTCATCTTCCCGGGCGCGCTCCCCTCGATCCTCGTGGGTCTGCGCTTCGCGCTCGGGCTCTCGTGGCTCGTGCTCATCGTCGCGGAGACCCTCGGCGCGAGCCAGGGCCTGGGCTATGTCGCGATGAACGCCCGCGAGTTCATGCAGATGGATCTCCTGGTGCTCACGATCGTGCTCTGGGCCATCCTCGGCAAGCTGGCCGACTCCCTCGCGCGGTGGCTCGAGCGCCGGCTCCTGCCGTGGCAGCCGCCGCTGCAGCGGCTCGAGGCGAGGTGAGCGAATGAGCGGTTCGGGCGATCAGACCGCCGGCGCGCGCGTCGTGCTGGAGCAGGTCGACAAGCGGTACGGCGACCGGCTCGCGCTCTCGGGCATCGAGCTCGACATCCGCCCTGGCGAGCTCGTGACGATCGTCGGGCGGAGCGGCTCGGGCAAGAGCACGCTGCTCCGCGTCCTGTGCGGCCTCGAGCAGCCGACGCGCGGCGCGGCGCGCGTCCTGGCCTCACGGGAGGTCGCGGCGCGCGAGGCCGTGCGCGTCGTCTTCCAGGAGCCCCGGCTGCTGCCCTGGCGCACGGTGCTGGAGAACACGTGCATCGGCGGGCCGAGAGGGCGCGACGCGCGCGCGCGCGACGTGCTCGACCGGGTCGGGCTCGGAGATCGGCTGAACGACTACCCGGGCGTGCTCTCGGGAGGTCAGCGGCAGCGGGTCGCCCTCGCGCGCGCGCTCGTCCACGACCCGAAGGTGCTGCTGCTCGACGAGCCGTTCGGCGCGCTCGACGCCCTGACGCGGATCGGGGCGCAGCGCCTTGTCGAGTCGCTGTGGGCGCAGCGCCGCTTCACGGCCATCCTGGTGACGCACGACGTGGAGGAGGCGGTCCTGCTCGGAGATCGCGTGCTGGTGTTCGACGAGGGGCGCATCGTGGAGAGCGTCGCGGTGGATCTGCCGCGCCCCCGGGCCAGGGAGGTCCCGGAGGTCGGCCGCCTCGCCGGCGTGCTCCTCGACGCGATCTTCAGGAGATCCCCGGAAGAAGGAGGGCTGTCACGGCGCGCCTCGCGCGAGGACGTTTCCAGGCATCCCGCGACACTCCTGGCCCCCACCGGCCTCGGGGTTGCTCGTCATTGACTGGATCCCTCGTTCGGACGCGACAGGCACCGGGGGAGCGTTCGCACCTTCGAGCTATTTCCGGACATCGGGCAATCGTACAGCCTAGTATGCCTTCGGCCGGCTTCCCCTGGCCGCCCGGCGCACGAGCTTCATCCGCTCGATTCCTCGGGGCTCGAACACGAGCGTCTCGGTCCAAGCCCAGGACTTGCCGCCGGGCCCCGTCGTGCCGGCAGCCTCGTAGTCGACGGTCGTGCGGGTGCCGACGGTGGAGAACGTGAGCTCGACGAGGACCTCCTGTTGATATGCTGTATCCGGCTTCTGCGAACATCTGCTCGGCATGTCTTCCCGGAACCAGCGGCGCAGGAGCTCCCGGTGTTTGTCCTCGCACTGATAGCCGAAGCCCAGGGCCGAGGTATACGGGCAGTCCAGGTGACCTCTCGCGTCGTCGGTCGGCAGCTCGGCCCACTCGCAGTGGCTCACGAGCTCGGCCGACACATACCCGACGGCCGCGCGCTCAGCCTCCGAGAGGCACGCAACCACGTCCTTGGCGACGACCGGCGTGCAACACCCCTCCGTCCAGTACAGCTTCGTGGGTCGGTCGTGCGGCGTGCACGACGACGCAGCGACGGAGGCGCTCGGTGCGGGCGCCGGATGCGGCGTCCCGGAGGGTTGCGGGGCGGAGCTCGACGATTGGATGGGGATCGACGTCTGCGCGGGCGCGCCGGACGAGCGCTCTCGCGTGCACGCCACGACGCACGCTGCGGTGACCAGGATGGCAAAGCGCCTTCGCTCCACGGCGGCCCGTGGCGCCCACGCGACCGTCACGTCGCCTGCGCGCCGAACGTCGGCGAATCGTGGCGAGGAGCGGGCGCCGCCTGCGGCTCGTCCGGCGCATCGGCTAGGGGGCTCGGCGTTCGCGGTGTGCGCACGGGTCCAGGTCAGCAGATGGCCGAGGCGATGGCCAGCGCGGCGCACCGCGGCCGCCCGCCTGGTGATCCCCGTCGGGGGGCCTGGTAAGGGTGGCCCAGGAGACCCTCCCTGCATGATGGCTTCGCGGCTCGCGCTCCTCCCCCTCCCGCTTCTCGTCGCTTCGTGTGGTCCCGCCGCCGGATCGGCCCCCGCGGCGCTCGCGCCGGCTTGGGTCGCCATCCCCCCCGCCCCGCTGGAAGCGCCCGCGCGCGCCGCGGGCGCGCCGGCCGTGGATCCCTCGGCCCCGCTGGCGTTGCCGATCGCCGCGATCCCGCCGGCAACCTGGGTCGAGCCGCCCCTCGGAGAGCAGGAGCGGGCGAGGGCCGGTCGGGACCCGTTCCGCGAGCACACCGAGATCGCCCTCGGCGAGCACGTCGCGATCCTCGCCGCGAAGGGAGGCGGCGCCGATCCCGCGGGCGGCGCCTTCGCGGTCGACGAGAAGCTCGGCGTCGTCGGCCCGCTGAAGCTTTCCGCACGCTTCACCTGGGTTGGCGTCGCCGGCCAGCAGATCGACGCGCTCTATGCGGCCACGCCGGAGGGCGCGCTCCACCGCGCCGCCGACGTCCGCGATGCGCTGAGGGCGGACGGCTTCGAGCCGCGCGGCAACGTGCCTGGCGCGACGGCCTGGGACGCCGCCGGTGCCCTTATCGCGGCCGCGGCGGGCGAGCGCGTCAGCGTCTCCGCCGACGAGGGCCGTAGCTTCACCTCGGCCGTGGTCGTGCCCGGCAAGGCGGTGCGCGCGGTGCTCGTGCGACCCGACGGCGTGCTCGCGGCCGTGGTCCAGGCACCGGCGCGCGGCCAGCAGCCGGCGGCGCCCGACACGTTCCTCTCGCTGGATCGCGGGCAGACCTGGAAGCGATCCGCGTTCCAGCCGCGCGCGATCGAGCGCGCAGGATCCTGGATCTGGAACGGCGATGCGAGCTGCCCCGCCGTGCTGAGCCGCGACGGCCGGGCGTGGACGAGGACCGCTGCTAAGTCCTTATATACCACGTCCTTATACGCCCGACCCACGTTGGGCATCGCGCTGCACCTCTCCCCCGCGATCCGCGCCATCGAGGCCGGCTGGCTCCGCTCGTCCGTCGCCCCGCCAGCACCCGAGCCGCCCCGGCGCGGCGACGCCGCGGTCGGGCGGGAGCCGCGGTGCAAAAGCGACGACGGGGGCGTCGTGGGCGGTATCGGACTCATGGGCGCGGCTGGCGTCTCGTGCGGAGGCGCGCTCTGCCTGCTCGAAAGCGCCACGCCGCAGCCGCAGCCGACACGCACACGGATCGCGACGTTCGGCGACGGGATCTGCGAACCGACGAGCGCGCGACCGCCCGGCAGCGACTGCGCCGCGCACCTCACGCGGCCACCGACGTTCGCGGTCGTCGACCACATCGCGAGCACCGTGACGCCCGTCGCGGCGCCCGAGGGGTGCCCGCAGCCGGTCGCGCTGCACGCCGCGGCCGGCATCGGCGTGCTGCTCTGCCGCGGAGGCAGCGGAGGCGCGACCCTCTTCGTGCGGGGCGCGCAAGGTGCATGGCACGCGGAGGGGAGCCAGGCGACCCCGGCCGAGGCCCTCAAGTGGGTCGCCGCGGCGCCGGATGGCACGCTGCTCCTGCTCGAGCCGACGCCGCCCGCAAGCGCCCGGCATCGCGAGCCGCTGCAGGCGCTCGTGCGAAGCCCGCTGCCGCTCGGCGCACCGCAAGCGTGGCGCCGGGTCACGGCGCCGGACGGCGTCGCGGCGCTTCCCGCTCCCGGCGGCGCGGCGCTCCTCGCGAGCTCGCCCGCGGCCTCGGCCGGCAGACGCCTCGATGTGACGCTGGATCGCCCAGGGCAGCCGGCGCTCACCCTGGCGCGCGACGTCGAGGTCTCCCAGGACCTGACGCTGATGGAGATGCGGGACGGGCAGGTGCGGTTCCGCGTGCGTCCAAATCCTGCGCCGGACGTCAAGGCAAGGCTGGGCCCCCGACCGCCCGAGCCGCGGGGTCCGCGCTGGCACGTGCTGACCCACGGCGGGGAGCTCGTGCCGGAGACGCCCACTGGGCCGACGCCTCCGACCGGGGGGCGCCGGCTCGACCCTGCGGGGCGCTAGCGCCGCGCCCGCGCGGTCCCTCGCGTCGCGGGACCCAACCACGTCACGGCCCTGGGCCGTCGCGGGACCCAACCACGTCACGGCGATGGGATAGCCGTAGACGCCCCCCACCGCCGTCGCCTGGGTCAGCGGTCCCGGAGAAGCCGGACCATCCGCCGACGAAGCTCCTCGTTGCTCTCGCGCCTCGCAGCCTCGTTCAGCAGCTCGATCGCCGGCCCGCGCAGGACGGCGGCGTACTCGAGCCCTTCGATCGCCAGCCTCCGGGCGATCTCACACGGCAGGGACAGCGCGGCGGTCCACACCGCGCCGTCGTAGAGACAGCCGCGCAGGCCGCTCAGGAGCGGCCTTGCGGCGGCAGCGTCGTCCCTCACGATCGCACCCCTGAGCCTCGCCGTCAGCCGCATCCTCGCCTGGTCCGAGCACGTGGCCCCGCACGCGGCGATGGCCAGCGCCGCGATCTCCTCGTCGGGATCGGAGGTGAAAGGCCACACCGCATGGAAGAACGGGGTTCCGCCGGTCGCCACGGCCCCGAGGGCGCGGAGCAGCGCCTTTTTCCGGGCCAGGGACGCGGTCTGGAGGCGCGGGAGCAGGAGCGCTTGATCCACGGTGAACTCGCGCCCAAGCCTGTCGAGGAACGCAGCGCAGTCCTCCTCGGGCAGGCGGTCGAGCGCCTCGATCCGCGCCTCGGGAACCGGGGGAAGTCTGGCCTCCTCCCCGGACTCGAACGCTTCTCTGGCCCCGTCGAGCACCTCGGCGAGCGCCCTCCGGACCGAATCCTTGTCCCAGGCCTCCGCCGCCCGCGCTTCCAGCTTCAGCGCGGCCAGCAACGCCTCGCCGGCGTGCCGGTGCTGCCCTGGATTCCTGACGACGAGGGCCGCCATCACGGGGCGCGCCGCCACGGATCGGGAGCGGCGAGGGCACGCTGGAACGCCGACTCGGCCTCGGGAACGCGGTACTCGCGGAGGACGAGCGACGCGGCGTGGAGGTCCCACAGCGACGCCGACCGCTCGATGAACCGCTCGATCGAGGCGATGACGTGGGGATCGCTGGGTTCGTAGCCCGAAATGACGTGCTGGAGCACCGGCAAGATGTCGCTATCCAGGCCGTCCGGGTCCTGCGCTGCCAGGGGCGACACGAGGAGCGGAACATCGCCCGGGCGACCGGCTACCCACAGGACGAGGAGCGCGCTCCTGTGATTCCTGCTGTGTTGCCCGGGCGGGCCCCTGAGCGCCTTGATCGCCTGGACGCGCATCGCCCCGGCGATCTCGTGCGGGGGGTTGTCTGGTCCCCACCGGGTCTCGGCCTGGCGTCGCTGGAAGTACTGGAAGAGCCGGTTGATCGCCTCGCGGGAGCCGGACCTGAGCACGATGCGCGCGAGCCTCACCCGCTCCTCGTCGCTCATGGCCGACGTGAGGAGATCTTCGGCGATCGCGTGCGCCCGCCGCCGGAGCGGCCGCGCTTCGGGCGAGGTTGTGGGGCGCGGACGGCGCTTTCGGTCCGGGCTCATGCCAGAGCCCATGGATCCTATCAGCATCCGTTCGACGCGACAGGGGTTCCCTGCGCGAGCAGCCAGCACGGCTCACACTTCAACGTGCTACGCGGCTCGTGAAGCACGCGCGCTCCACCTGGCAGGATGGATCTCCTGGGACTGGAGCCGTTAGCATGGTGGATGCATGCCGCAGCAGTCACCGCCCGAGCCGCAGCAGTCACCGCCCGAGCCGCAGCAGTCACCGACCGAGCCGCAGCAGTCGCCGACCGAGCCGCAGCAGTCGCCGACCGAGCCGCAGCAGTCGCCGACCGAGCCGCAGCAGTCGCCGACCGAGCAGCCCTTCTCGCTGACAGACGGCGCCCTCGCCGCGTTGGTGGCCACCGGCTACGGCGTTCCGGCGCTCGCGGCGCTGCTCTTCGGTGCGGGCCTGCTGGTCCGACTCGATGCCGCGATCTTCGTCGCTGGAGCGCTCGGGCTGGCCGGTTGGATCGGCCTGACCGTGTGGACATACCGCGCGATACGGCGCCGGGGGCGCGCCCCCTTCCTGGTGGCGGCCGAGGTGCTCACGCTGCTCCTCCTGCCCGCCTGGGGCATGGCATACAGCCACGATGCCCCCGAGACGTGCGCTGTCCCGGCATGCGACGTCGGCACCACGGCGTTCCGGCCGCTCGCCGAGCCGGAAGTCCACGGCTTGATCGCGCTGCACGCCCTCACCGCGCTCGCCTATGTCGTGTCACGGCGCCGGAAAGAAGGGCTGCCTGGCCCTGCAGAGCTCGTCGTCCATGCTGCGCTGCTCGTCGGAATTGCGCTCCACGTCCTGCTGGCGGTGCACTTCGGCCCCTGGGTGGCGGCCGGCCTGCTCGTGCCGCCGCTGCTCCTGCCGTGCGTCGCGCCGGTGTTCACTGTCGTCTTCTATTCCGCCGAGGTGCGCGCTCGCCTCTTGAGGCGGGGCGTCGAGGCCAGCGCGCCCGCTCCGATGGCCACTGCCGATCCCGCTTATCGCGTGGGGCCGCCACAAGTCCCGCTCCCGCCGCCGCCCGCGATTCACCGACCCACGTTGTGGCGCGCCCTCGCGGCTTCCCCGCTCCTGCTCGGGGTTCACGCCGTCCTGCACGCGGCCTGGCTGGGCCATCCGGCAGCCGCGCTCCAGGTCTTCACCCGCACGTGCGGGTACACGCTGTCGCAGCTCCCGATCGTGAAGCTGCCCGGCGATTGCCACTACCTGTGCACCGTCGCCGCGCGCGGCCACGCCTGGCTTGTGCGCCCGATCCGGCTCGGACGGCGGGGCGGCACGCCGATCCTCGTCAATCGCCAGCTCGCCATCGCCAACGCCTTCGAGGATCTACTGCACGAGCGCTGGCCGCGCTTCGGCCGCGCGGCGCGCCAGCTCTACGACCGGATGGGGCTGCCCGTGAGTCGATACATCGGCGCCGCTTGGGCTGCAGATCTCGTCTATCTCGCGATGAAGCCGCTGGAGTGGGCGTTCTACCTGACGCTCCTGCTGCTCGACCCGCGCGCCCCCGAAGAGCGGATCGACCGTATGTACAGGTGAGAGCGGCCCAGCGGCCCGACCACCCACCCGACCGACCCAGGTTGCGGCCCGACCCGACCCACCCACCCGACCGACCCAGGTTGAGCCATCGAACCATCGCACCACCCACCCGCACGACCCACCCGCGCACGACCCACCCGGGTTCAGCCATCCGAAGGCGTACGCAAGAGGAGACTCGACCCGGGTTGTCGGTCCCCGGATCTGCGCGCCCCCAATCCATGGATTGACCCGGGTTGATTCAATCACTTCGCCTCACCGATCGGCCCATAACCGTCCCGCCCTGTCAGTCAGAGCCTATCCAACGTCACGGTTCCAATCGCCGCATGCGCACTCGCTCCGGCATACCCCATTCTTAGGCGTACGCGCAGCGCCAGACAAACGCTCCGCCCGCTCCGGCTTCTCCAGACGGACGTTCTCCACAACACGACAACAACGCGTCGAAGCCGCTCCCGCGCTTCTCGCATCGCTGAGAACGGCGCAACGCGGTATCTACACCACCAGTCTGAGGTCCGTCACGCTGGCGCCGTGGAACACGCGCATCCACCAGGTCCCCGCCGGGAACACCACACCGCGCACCCCGGCGCGCCACCGTTCAAGCGCCGCGCGGTACGACGCACGAAACGCCCGCACCGCGGCACCAGCGATTCGCCGTACAACACCCGGCTCGCGGCCAACCGCAAAGGTCGGATTGCGTTCGCCAAGCGCCTCGAAGCTCGTGACGCGCTCGTACGGGGAGATCTTGCTGACTCGCTCAGCACCCAGAAAGCGACGCCCTTGCCGCTGCAGCGCCGCATGCGCCTGCGCCTCCTGCTCATCGAGCGCCGCAGCGACCAAGCGCCGAAATTCATCGCTGCCGTCCTGCTCGACCGCCGGTGGCAGCGCGAGAGGCAGCATCACTTCCTCGGGCCACTGTGGATTTTCCGGGTCAAGATACGCCACAGGACGCGCCGCACGTAGCACGCCGCAGCCGAGCTCTCTCACATCGACCTTCGCCCCCGGCCACTCACGCGCATGCCGGACGAGGCCAGCGGCTACAGGGTTCGCGAGCACGTAGGCGATCTTCTCCACGACAGCAGCGCGCGTCAGGAGGCGCACAACGCTCGTGGCTTCGTGGTCCCATACCGGTCCTTCCCACGCGCGAAGCACCTTGGTCCCGAGCGCCACAATGCGATGAAAGAACTGCAAGAAGCGCGGCAGGACGCCATTCACGTCCGTCACGACCAGGTGTAGATGCGTTGACATCGCGCAGAACGCGTGTACCTTGATCCCGAAGCGACAGGCCGAGACCGCGAGGGCGTAGACCAAGAGCTGGGTGATCGCTGCGTCGGGGCGCAAGAGCAGGTGCCGACGCAAGACGCGACGGGTGATCATATAGGTAGCGCCGGGCGAGATCTCGCGGGGGTGGCTCATGGCCCGTCCATATCAACAAACGCTGTGCCAAAGATTGCAGTCAATCATTTCAAGCACTTGCCACGCCCCACAGGTGGCGATTCCTGCGCCAGAGGTGGCGGCCGCCATGCCGTCTTTCACCTCGGATGTTAATATTTACCACCTCCAGACATCGCATCCATCCAACCTAACCTAGGTTAAGATTTGAGCGACCTGCGTCGAGTCTCCTACCTGGGTCGGGTCTGCGGTTCCAATCTGGGTCAGGTCTCAACCTGGGTCAGGTCTGGATGTGGATGGGATCGGATGGGTCCAACCTGGGTCAGGTCTGGATGTGGATGGGATCGGATGGGTCCAACCCGGGTCGGGTCTCACCGGGTCGGTCTCACCCCGGGTCGGGTCTCACCGGATCGGTCTCACCCCTCGCATCCATCACGAGCTGCAGCCACGCCGCGCCGGTCGCCTCCACGGTGCCGACTGGGCCTTCCCCGGCTTTGTTTTCTTTTGCGTGGCGAGCGTGCGCCGAACGAGAATACAGCATGCTCGACCCAGCTTATGACTCATCCGCGATACACAAACGCGCAGTCCGTGAGAGCATCACTCACACGTTCCGCACCCCCGCGGGCGTTCATCGCGCGACCCGCACATCGTTTCAGCTGCTTCTCGTGAACGGCTCCGCGCTCGTTGTCGCCGCGCTCCTCGCGGCGTGCAGTCAGGCTTCGGAGGCCCCTGCTCCGGGCTCGGGGTCCGGCGGCGGCACGACGGCGACCTCAGGCGCAGCCGGCACCGGCAGCACCGGCAGCACCGGGGGCATCGGCGCCAGCAGCGCCGGCAGCGCCGGTGAATCGGCGGCCGAGGCGGCGGGAACCGGCGGATCGACCGGGGCTGCAGGCGGCAACCCCGGCGCCTGCGAGCAGGGCACGACGAGCACGGAATGGGCGACGAGCTGCCAGGCCACGGGGGCCAGCTGCACGGCAGGCACCTGGAGGGCGCCGCGCGACGGCGGCGAGACGCGCGCGCCGCTGCGCCACGAGTCGGCGCACTTCGCCTTCTACTGGCCCGAGGGGACGAACATCAACCTGAGCCAGGCGGAGGAGGCGGCGGACACGCTCGAGAGCATCTGGAGCGCGTACTTCGGCAGCCCCATCTTCTTCCCCGAGCCGTACTGCAAATCAGCGGACAAGTGGAAGGCCGCGGTCCATTTCGACGACAGCTTCCCGCTCTGGGGCGGCGGGTGGAGCCGCAACGGCGTCAATTATATGGGGATGTGGATCGGCCCCGACGCCGCCAGCGACCCGTGGGGGCTCGCCCATGAGTTCATGCACGGCGTGCAGTCGACGACGCAGGCGTTCCCCGATTGCGGCGGCGACGGCTGCTGGATCTTCGAGAGCCACGCGAACTGGATGCCGCATCAGATATGGCGGGACGACGTGCACTGCTCGGACATGCTGCCGAACATGCCGCACCTCTACTACGGCAACACCCGGAACCGCTATTGCAACTGGCAGTTCTTCGAGTTCCTGAAGGACAAGCACTGCTACAGCGCCGTCAACGACATGTGGGCCTACGAGGCGCCGCGCGGCCAGGGCGATCCATGGCAGAAGCTCATGCTCAGCCGTGGCTGGGACATCGAGCGGCTCAACGACGAGTTCGGCGAGTGGGCGATGCACAACATCACCTGGGACTACAAGGACCCTCCGCCCACGGACGGAGGCGATCCCTCGGGCGTGTATCGACGGAAATACGGCTCGATCGAGGCCGACATGACGTCGAACGGCCGCACCGATCGCCGGCTTCGTCTCACGCGGCTCGAGGCGCTCGACGCCGACTGGGCGCAGAATCGCCGCTTCGTCTCGCCGTATCACTGGGCACCGCAGCGCTGGGGTTACAACATCGTGCGCCTGCACCCGAAATCGGACGCGACCCGCGTGCGCGTCGTGTTCCGGGGCGTGACGCAGGCCGGCGCCGACTCCGGCTGGCGCTGGGGCCTCGTCGCGACGGATCCGGAGCTGACCACATCGCGCTACAGCCCTCTGCAGCGGGGGAGCGACGCCGAGATGGACTTCTGCGTCAGCCCCGGCGAGAATGTTTACTTGGTCGTGGTCGCGACGCCGACCGAATACCAGAAGCTGGTCTGGACGAAGCCCTCGGACGGGCCAGCGTACCCCTCGATCTATCGCTATCCGTACATGGTGGAGCTCGATGGAGCGTGGCCCGCCGGGTTTCAGGACGGTCAGCTCGATGCGTGTCCGCGGGGCACGACGAGGCACGCGAACGGCGGCGGCTGCGCGCCCGCAGGCACGCCGTCGAGCGTCTACGTCGGTCCTTACGCGACCGTCCTCGGCGGAGAGGTGAGCGGCGACGTCCGCGTCGAGGATCATGCGACCCTCGTCAACGGCGTGATCTCCGGCGGCCGCGTCGGTGCGCTCAGCCTGGTCGGGCAACGCGGCTCGGGCATCCAGGCGCGCGAGTTCAACGTGAGCGGCTCGGCGAACGTGCAGACCACCTTCTATCCGCTCGGCTGGTTCGGCGATCGCCAGTCCGTCTCCGGAACAGCAACGCTGCTCGGGGATGTCGAGTTCGTCGCTACATCGAAGTCGAGCAACACGTTCTACGGGTTCGTCCCCGACGACTGGGCGGGCGTCACGACGGTCACCGAGGTGACGGCCGCACCGCCGTACACCTGGCGGCGTTGAGGCCACGATGCAAACGATGCTTCATGTTGGGCTCATCGGTGACCGCGACGACGCCGTGACGGCCCACCGGGCCATCCCGGTGGCGCTGCGGCTGGCGGGAGAGGCGCTGTCCGCGCCGCTCTCCTTTGAATGGGTGCCGACCGAGGAGGTGACCGACGCCTCGCGGGTGGCTCGTTATGACGCCCTGTGGTGCGTTCCGGCGAGCCCGTACCGGAGCATGGATGGCGCGCTGCGCGCGATCCGCTTCGCCCGCGAACAGCGGCGCCCGTTCCTCGGCACCTGCTGTTCCAGCCGGAGCGCGCCGCGCTCGCCGGTCGGCTGCCGCCGCTCGTGGCCGAGCTCATCCGAGCCTGCTCGAGCGCCGCCGGCTGAACGCCGGCGCCGGCACACCGTTCAACGAAGGAAGGATCCGCCAGAGCATCGACGACGCCGAGAGCTGGATCTCTTCCTGGCGTCCGGCGCTTTCTGGTTTCGAGCCTCGGCCGGCTTCAGCGTTCCGGTTCGTCGGCTGCTCGACGAGGTGTTCCTGCGGGGCGCTGCGCGTGCGGCGCCGGCGCTCAGCGCGATTGCAGGAAGTACCTGCGCGCGGCCTCGCAGAGCTCGGGCCACCGCTGGGCAAGCGCGGGATCTGCTGCGAAGCGGCCTGCCCAGAAGGCGTCGAGGGCGGCGCGCGCCGCGGGGGTCGGCACCCCGTAGCGTGCGTTCGTGCTCTCCACGTAGGCGGGGTACAGCTCGCACGCGACGACGAGGCCGGCGTACTGGTTGAGCGTGAGCGAGGGTGGCGGGCGCGCGCTGAGCGGGTCGCCCGTGCTCACGGGGGCCGGCATGGAGGCGGGCGGCACACTCGGCGTGGCGGCCGGCAGCGCGCTCGGGCTCGGCGTGGCGACCGGCGGCGGACTCGCCGTGGCAGCGGCCTGCGCGCTCGGCGTGGCGACCGGCAGCGGGCTCGCCGTGGCAGCGGCCTGCGCGCTCGACGCGGCGACCGGCAGCGGGCTCGCCGTGGCAGCGGCCTGCGCGCTCGGCGTGGCCGCAACGGAGTGACGCTCGTCGTGGAGCGGCACCGCCTGGGAGTGGTGCGCGGGCACCGGACCAGGCTCGCGCACCGACTGTCCATCGGGGCTGGCGACGGGCTGAAACGGCAGCGCCGAGTCCAAACGAGCGACGGACGGCCGAGCGCGCTCCTCGGAGGCCACCGGGATGAAGGGCAGCGCGGAATCGATGACCCGCGGCGTCTCGGGGAGCGTCTTGCTCAGAGGCTTCGACTCCGCGCCGCTCACCGGCGGGTCCGTCCGAGGAACCGACGCAGGCGCGGGAACAGGCACGATCGCGGGCTGGGTGACGGATTGGGGTGCGGGTGTGGACGCAGGCGCCGGAGCGGGTTCGGGCTCAACCACCGGTGCGGGCTCGGCCACAGGTGCGGGCTCGGCCACCGGTGCGGGCGCGACCACAGGTGCGGGTGCGGCCACAGGTGCTGCCATCGGTGCCGGCGCGGGTACTGCGACCGGCGCGGGCACACCGAGCGGCGCAGGCGCGGGCACACTGAACGGCGCCGGCGCAGGCACACCGAACGGCGCCTGCCCAGGCACCGCCGTTGACCCCAGCACCGCCATCGGCGCGGGCATCGGCGCCGCCGCCGGCACGAAGGGCAGCCCCCCGCCCAGGCGAGACAGCGGCCCCTGCGCCTCGACCAGCGCCGGCGCGCTCGTCGTCGCGGTGACCTCCTCCGCTTCACGCTTCGCCGCGCTCGGCGGCACGAAGGGCAGCCCTCCGCCCGGGCGAGACAGCGGCCCCTGCGCCTCGACCAGCGCCGGCGCGCCCGTCGTCGCGGCGGCCTCCTCCGCCGCGCGCTGCGCCGCCGCCTCGTCCTCCGCGCGCTGCGCCGCGGCCCGCTTCGCCTCCGCCAGCCGCTCGTCGAGCGCCCCGTGCGCTTCCTTGAGCACGACCAGCGCCTCGGCGCTCTCGCCCTCCGGACCGAGGACGCGGCCGATCGCCAGGAGCATCTCTCGCGCGGCACGCAGCGCCGCCTCGTCCGCCGCGCGGCCGGGCAGGTGCCGCCCGGCGAACGCCGTGAGCTCGTCGTCCTCGCATCGAGCGAGATCCGCGAGCCGGGCCGCCACGCGGCGCCGATCCGGATCGGCGCTGCTGCCCGTCGGCCTGCGCATCGCCGCGTCGAGCTTCGCGAGCGCCTCGGTCAGCGAGCTCTTCTCCGGCGCCGTCCCTGAACCCGTGGCGGACCCCTTGCTCGCGCCCCTCACGGCGCGAGCACGAGGACGGTGGTGACGCTCGGTACGATGGCCATGCCCGGCGCGTTCGTGCTGTTCTGGATCGAGATGCTCGTCAGGCGCGTCATGGGCGCGCAGCCGACGATCACCGTGAAGGCCGCGGTCACGTTGCGCGACGGGCCCATCACCATCCCGGACGCGACGCCGAGCGCGACGCCCGGGTTGTCCCCCATCGTGAGCGGCGCGACCGTCAGCATGTTGTGCGCCGGCGCGCACGTGACGAGCACGTTCGGCACGAAGAGCACGCTCATCGGGTGGAGCGAGATGTTCGGGTACGGGATCGGCACCGGGGCCGGCGTCGGGGTCAGGCACACGTCCGGGAACGCCAGGCACATCCCCCCTGCGGTCGTCTTCGCGAGCATCGCTTCACCCCTCGTCGTTGCTGGCGCCCGCGGCCCCGCGCGGCGCGCCCCTTCAGCCGATCTTGACCTGCTCGCCGTCGAGCTTCGCGAGCGTCCGCGCGGCGACGATCGTGTTCTCCCCGCGCATCGCCGCGAGGCCCTCCGCGCGGAGATCGAAGACGCCCGCGCGCACCTGCTCGAGCGCCTCGATGAAGCGGAACGCCTGCTTCGCGCGCTGGACGAGCCGGTCCGCGCGCGCCTCCATGCGCTCCGCGACGACGACGGCCTTCTGGAGGTGCGCCTCGAGCGACCGGCCGACGAGCCCGATCTCCTCGATCGCCGCCGCCGCCGCCTGCGCGCGGATCTGCAGCTTGCCCGCAAACAGCCCCACCTCCCTGGCCGCGGCGATCTCGATCTGGTCGCCGGCGCCGAGCCCGAGCCGCCCCGTCGCCTGCACCTTCATATCGCCCTCGGCGACGATCCGCGTCGTCGCGCCCGCCTCGCCCTCCAGCACCGCGAGGACGAAGATCTGCTCGCCGTCCACCGCGCAGAGCACCCGATCCCCCGCGTCCGGCGCGACGAGGCAGCTCTTCGCGCGCCGCGCCGCGACCGGCCCGCCGCCGAGCTCGACCACGAGCCCCGACGCCGTGCCCCGGACGACGCCCGTCTCCAGCGACGGCACGCGTCGCGGCGAGGGCGAGCGCTCGATCACCGGCAGATCCACCGCGGCCAGGAGGTCGTCCTGCGCGCTGTCGTCGTGTGCCACCGTCAGGGGCTCGCGGGCCGCCATGCTCTGCATCTCGGGTCTCCTCGGCCTGGATCCGCCCGGTCAGGACGTGCGCGCCGCAACGCTAGTTTCAACGATTTCGCGGCAGGAATCAATGGCCTTCGTGGAACGCGGCCTCGCCCCAGGTCTCACGGGTCGCGGACGCGGTTTCGTGGTTCCGCACGGCGCGCGCAGCAGGCACGGTCACGCGCGCTGCCCATCGCGCTCGCCGCCGCGGCGCGGCTTCCAGTCCTCGATCGCGGCGAGCTTCTCGTCGTCGCCGAGCCAGCCTGCGCCCGCCGGCACCTTCGCCCCGTCCTGGCGAGCGCGGTGCAGCTTGGTGCGGAACATCGCTGCCTGCGTGAAGTCCGCGCCCGAGAGGTCGCAGTGCGAGAAGTCCGCGTACGCGAGCTTCGCGCCGACGAAGCGCGCGCCGGCGCACGACGCGAACGCGAGGTACGCCTCGACGAGCTCCGCCCCGGAGAAGTCGGCCTCGGCGAGCGCGGCCCGCTCGAAGATCGCGTTCTGCAGCTTCGCCCGCGAAAACCGCGCCTTCGCCGCGCTCGCCTCGCCGAAGAGCGCCTGCGTCAGGACCGCATCGGAGAAGTCGCAGTCGGACACGTCGACCCCGGTGAAGTTGCACTGCGTCGCGTCGCAGCCCGCGAAGCTCGAGCCAGCGACGCTGCCGCGCATGAACTGCGTGCGGAACAGCTTTGTTCCCTGGAACGCCCGCGCGCCCAGCGCCGCCTCGACCAGCGTCGTGAGCGTCAGGTTCGCGCCGTCGAGCAGCGCGGTGCGCAGGTCGAGCTTGTACAGCGTCGCCTTCTCGAGGTTCGCGCGAGAGAAGTTCGCGCCGCCGGCCTTGACCTCGACGAGGTTCGCCCGGTCGAGGTTCGCCCCCTCGAACGAGGCGCGCTCGAGCGAGCACGTCGTCCAGGTCGCGACGGGCGCCTCCACGCCCGACAGCGCCGCGCCCTCGAACGTCGACTCGATGAAGCTCGCGCCGACGAGCCTCGCCCCCGAGAGCGTCGCCCCGTCGAGGCGGCTCCGGAAGAACGTCGTCAGGTGCAGGTCCACGCCCGCCGCGTCCACGCCCGACAGATCGCACTCGGAGAACGTCGACTCCTTGACGAGCGCGCCCCGCATCGCGCGCGGCATGCGGACCCGGTCGAACACCGCGCCCGAGAGATCCGCGCCCGTCAGGTCGAGCCCGGAGATGTCCACGGCCTGGATCGGGTCCCCGTGGCGGACCTTGTCGAGCACCTCGTCGCGGTTCATGTCGCGCCTCCAGGAGCCGGCGCCGCCTGCCGGTCGAACCGGGTGAACTCGACGCTCGCCTCGGCGAACGTCGTCCGGCTGTCCCCGCGCGCGCGGCTGAAATCGGCCCGGCAGAGCTGCGCGCCCGTGAAGTCGGCCCCCGCCACGCGCGATTTCGAGAGGATCGCCTCCGTCAGGTTGCACCCGCGGAGCGACGCGCGGTCGAGGTTCGTCCGGATCAGGAGGGCGTTCTTCATGACGGCGCGGTCGAAGGTCGCGCCCGTCGCGTCCGCCTCGCAGAGATCGGTCATCGTCATCTGGGCTCGATCGAACCGCGCGCCGCGCAGGTCCGTCGTCCGGAAGCAGGTCTTGTCGAGCACGGCGTCGCGGAAGTCGGCCTCCGGCAGGCCGCTCTTGTGGACGGCGACCCCCTCGGAGAAGCGCGCCCCCGCGAAGCGCGCCTTCGCCCCGGTGCAGCTCATCAGCGACGTCTTGTGCAGCCGAGCGCCCGAGAAATCCGCGCCGTCGAGCGAGCACTCGAGCAGCATCGCCCGCTCGAGGTTCGCCCCGGCGAGGTTCGCCCCGGCGAAGCTCGTCTGGAGGAACGAGCAGAGCGAGAGATCCGCGCCCGAGAGATCCACGCCACCCCAGCTCACCTGGAGGGCGTCGGCGCGCTCGAGCCGCGCTCGCTTCAGGCTCGCCCCGGCGAGCCTCGCGCCCATCAGGACGGCCTCGGTCAGATCGGCGTCGTCGAACACCGCGCCCTCGAGGTTCGCCTTGCCCAGGTTCGCGCCCCGGAGCCGCGCGCCCGTGAGGTTCGCGCCAGAGAGGTCGGCCTTCGCGAGCACCGCGCCCTCGAGCACCGCGCCCGACAGGTCGCAGCCGCGCAGGTCGGCCCCCTCGAGGAACGCGCGCGCGAAGCGCATCCCCCGCAGGTCGACCCCGCGGAAGTCGGCGCCGGTGAGGTCGCGCTCGTCGAGCGGTTCGCCCGCCTCGCGCGCCGCGTCGATGACGACGCGCGCCATCTGCGAGGCCTCGGCGGTCATCGGCAGGGCCGCCGACCTCAGGTGCGCCGAGCCGCGGTAGCCCTCGCGCGCCGCCTGCTCGAGGCGGAGCAGCTGCTCGGGAAAGCCTGGATCCGCGAGCATCGCCTCCAGCTCGAGGTTCGGCACGCCGCCGAGGCGCGCCGCCTCGGCCAGCTCCGCGTACTGCTGGAGCTGCGCCTTGGCCGAGAAGCGCGGCGGGCCGCCCGGCGGCTCCTCCCCGGTCTGGCCGCGCCGGAGCGCCTCCTCGGACACGTCCATCTCGGCGGCCTGCGCCTTCATGCGCTCCTCGGCCTCCTTCTTCAGGCGCTCGGCCCGCGCCTTCTCCTCCTCCATCTTCCGCGACGCCGCGTCGAGGTACGTCACCAGCGCGTCGAGATCGTCGACCGGCGGCGGCGCTTCCTCCTCCGGCAGCGGCGCGTCGAGGCCGAAGCGGGCCGGGTCGATGCCGTCCGCGAGCAGCTCCTCGCGGCGGCGCTCGCGCTCCCGCTCCGCGCCGCGCCGCAGGTTCTGCGTGGCGAGGTTCTCGCTCTTGAGCCACTGCACCATCTCGATGCCGGCGACGTTCGCGGCGACGCCCGACTCGCGCGGCGGCATGAGATCGCTGTCGCTGAGGGACGCGATCGAGCCCCGGTCCTTGTCGATCCGCCGGGCGAGCGCCTCGCGGTAGTGCTCGATCGGCCGGGGGCGGCCGATCTCCTCGCAGGCGACGACGAGGTCGACGATCTCCCCGGCGTCGTCGTCGGCCACGGGCATCGAGCCGTGGAAGATCACGACGCCGAGGTTGGCCGAGGGGAAGAGCCACACCGTGTCGCAGCGGACGGGCAGCTCCTGGAACGCCTCCCCGCTCGCGTCGCGGCGGGTGACGAGCACGCGCGCGGTGAGGCCGGGGAGCGCGCCCTCGATGCGCGGGCGCGTCGGGTGCATGTTCTCCACGAGGAACGCCTCGTCGCCGCGGAGCGGCTCGGCGAGCCATTGATCGCTCGGCGCGACGTTGAAGAAGGCGGGATCGACGTCGGGCGGCAGGCCGGGCGCCCACTTCTCGGCGTAGTCGGCGCCGTACGTCCCCGCGCGGGCGCGGCGCTGCCCGAACGTCACGTCCATCGCGAGGAAGGACGCCGGGCCCGGCCGGTCGCCGGGCGAGCGGATCAGCGCGCCGTAGTGCTCCACGTTCGGCAGCGGCCGGGCGCGCTGCCCGCCGCGATCGATCTCCTCGATCCCCTTCCCGTAGGGGTTCGCCGCGTCCTTCGGCCCGCCGAGCGCGCGCGCCCAGTCGATGGGCATCTCCGAGAACGGCTCCGGCTCCGTGAAGCCGTGGCCGCTCCAGTACCGGTCGCCCAGCACGGCCAGGCGCTTGTCGACGGAGCCGAGCCGCGCGCGGACGAACGACGCGCCGACGCGGCGGCCCTCCGGGGCGTAGCACCGGCCCGCGACGAGCAGCTCGCCGCGCGCCTTCGTGATGCCGTCGTCGAGCGGGAGGCTCCCGAGCGCCGCCGTCGCGGCCTGCCAGAACGACATCTCATCGACGAGCGCGCGCGGCGCGTCGAGGGGGAACGCCATCATGGCGCCCACGTGGAACCTGAGGCGCCGCGCGACCTCGACGACGCGCGTGAGCGCCGGGACCTTGAGGGGTTTGACGACTCGCATCCGCGCTCAGATCTTCGTGAAGGCGCTGTTCCACGCGATGACCCCCGCGAGGGTCAGCGCGATCGCCTGCTGCTTCAGGTAGGTGCCGAACTGATCCATCTTCGCGCCGACGGCCTTCTTGTCGAACGCGAAGTAGTCGAGCTTGATCAACGACGTCTCGAGCTTGAGCAGGTAGGCCTGCTGGGCGAGCGCGGCGTGGTCCGTCTTGATGACGCCGGTCGCGCCCTTGTAGAAGTAGAGCTCGTGCTTGCTCGGCGTGAGGTCGAACGTCAGCCCGAGCACCTCCCACTTCAGGTTGGTGGCCGTGATCTTCGCGTTGGGCGCCTTGATCAGGAAGTTCGTGTCGGACTTCAGGTCGACGTCCCCGCCGAAGTGGCCTTTCCAGGTGGTGGCGACCTCCGTCTTCCAGCTCTTGTAGTCGTCGAAGTTCTCGGCCGTGACCTTGTGCATCCACGGCCCGGTCACCGTCGACGAGCCCTCCGGCTCGATCGTCTGCTCGAACTTGCCGTGGACGTCGTGCTTCATCCCGCCGCTCGTGATGGTCAGCGTCATCCCGTCGGTGATCGTCTGCTTCATGCCGCCGGCTTCCACGGTGTCCACGCGGCCCGTCTTGATCGTGGTCGTGCGCGTCGCGTAGTAGGTCTCCTCCGCCGCGGCGGTGACCTGGAGCGTGTACGTCCCGCCGATGCCCGCCCAGAGGTTGCAGACCACCATGCTGAACTTGTTGCCGCTGACGTTCTCCCAGGAGTCGCCGCCGATCCATGAGCCGCCGTCTCCCGAGGTCGTCTCGAGATAGCTGAACGTGACGTCGACGAGGCTGCTGCCGGCGATGGCCGGGTCGGCGTTCTCGGGAGACAGGAACGTGCCGACCTGCTTGTCGCCGTCGCCCGTGTAGACCGAGCCGTGGTTGCCGCTCGGCGTCCCCATGTAGATGCCGGTGCGGTTGTTCGGCGTGTGGAGGAAGATGAACTCCTTGCCCTGCTCGTCCTCGAGCACGAGCTGGTTGCCGCTCCCGGTCCGGATGATGTTCTGGCTGAGGTTGCGCTCCGCGACGACGCTCGGCCGGTGCGCGTTGGGCACGACGCCGGCGATGAAGGGCCGGTCCGGGTCGCCGCCGAGGAAGGCGATCATCACCTCGGTGCCCTTGCGCAGCGGGAAATGGAAGCCCTCGGTCGTCCCGCCGTGCGGCTGCATCATGCGCACCCGCGTCGAGATGCGCGCGTCGGGCAGGCCGCTCGTGTCGAACTCGAAGCGCACGAGGTAGCGGCCGTCGGCGTCGATCTGCGCGTACTGGCTGTCGGCGGGGCCGCAGACGATCGCGTTCTCGAACCCGTAGATGCGCGGCCACGGCGTCGCCTGCGGCGCGCGGAACTGCACGTCGGCCGGGATCGCGAGCAGCTTGATCGCGTAGATGTCCTTGCCCGAGAGCCCCGTCAGCCGCGCGATCTCGGGCGTGATCCCGGCGATCGACGCGCTGTGCTGCACCTCGAGCGCGAGCCACTGGTCGACGACTTCGGCGGGCTGATCGTCCAGCGAGAACCGGTACCCGGCCCGCGGCCCGAGCGCGTCGCCGCTCCCGCGCAGGGTCACCTCGCGGCAGCCGATCGACTGCGCGCGCACCTGCGCGAGGCGCTCGGCGTCGCTCTGCACGAAGACGCGGAAGCCGTACTCGCGGATCGCGCCCACCCCGTTCGCGGTGATGCTGCTCTCGCCCTTCACCGACGCGGACGGGTTCGCGTAGTTGTAGTCGGCGATGGTGACCGTCTTCGGCAGCCACTGCACGTTCTGCTCGATCTGGTGCAGGCCCGGCGGCGCGGTCACGTCGTCGCCGAAGAGCGGGACGTAGCGCACGACCCCGCCGCCCGGGAAGTCGTCGTGCAGCCCGCGGTCGTCGACGATGACGAGCACCTCGCCGGGCCCGTCCTCCGGGTGCTCGAAGAAGTAGTAGAGGCCCTCGCGCTCGAGCCACCGGTGAAAGAACGCGAGGTGCGTCTCGCGGTACTGCGCGACGAACTCCTCGACCGGGTAGTCGCCGTCGTTGATCGAGAAGCGGAACTCGCTGGCCGCGAGCCCGCCGTTCTGGAGCGTCGCCGAGAGGAACTCCTTGACGGGCTGGTTCGTGAAGACATGGCTGCGCCAGAAGTGGCGCAGGAACCAGAGCTTCGGCACGAGCAGCGCCTGGTACAGCGCCCGATCCGCGTTCTGGTGCAAGAGGCGAACGCTCGCGATGACGCCGTGCACGACGAGCGGGTCCTTCCCGTCGCCGCGGCTCGCGCGCACCGTCGCCCGCTCGCCCACCGCCTTGCGCACATCGGTGCTCGTCGGGACGGAGAAGAAGAGCTCGAACTCGTACGGCTGCGAGACGTGCTCCGTACCGCGGAAACCGATGAAAGCGACGCTGGCGAGCGCGGAGCACGAGAGCGAGAAACCGTCTGGGCGCATGGAGAGCCTCCCCATCCCTGGCCTGGTGTTGAGGGCGGAATCTCCGTGCATCGCGTCGCGGAGTCAACGTCCGCATGCGCCACGAGAGTGCTGTGGAACAGCGGATCCGGTGGTGGGACGAGCGCGCACCTGTGCGACAGCCGTACCGTGTGCGTGCCGCGTTATCGCGCTGCTGCGCTCGTGAGCGCGGCGATGACGCTGCGGGTGAAGCCGCGAAGGCGCGCGACGTCGTCCGGGCGGAGGGCGAGGGTGCGCGCGTCGCAGTAGAGCCTGCGGGCGATCTCGATCTGGAGCGCGTGGACCCCTTCGTCGCGGCGCGCGTGCCGCTCGAGCGCGTGGCCGCCCGGGAAGGGATCGTCGAGCGCGAGCGAGAGGCCGTGCGCGCGCGCGACCTCGGCGACAGCGTCGCGCGCCCAGCCCGCCGCGCTCTCGCCGCGCCGGGTCCCGAGCACGACGTCGGCGACGCCCGGGAACATGACGTCGGGGTACGTGTGCCCAGAGACGAGGATCGCGACGCCGTGGCGCGCGCGCGCGCCGGCGAGGCGCGCGGCGACCTCCGCGTGGTACGGCTCGAACACGTCGCGGACGCGGCGCTCGACCTCCGCGCGGGGTGGTGAGCTCTCGAGCCACTGCTCGCCGCTCGCGGAGCGCCGCCGCACCTCCCGCAGCCCGCAGGGGAGCTTGTCCTCGTAGGGCGTGGGCACGCGCGGGGCCGTGTTGAGGTCGATGACGAAGCGGCTCGCCGTCGCGACGACGAGCGCGGCCCCATCGAGCGTGACGTCGCCGAAGAGCGCGTCCGCCGCGACGTCCGCGTCGGCCGCGAGGGCGCGCTCCGGCACGCGCGTGAAGCGCGCCGCGAGCTCATCCACGACGAGGCTCGCGTGCGGGACCTCGACGACGATCGGCCCCGCCGTGTCAGGCGCGTGGACGCGGAAGGGAGGCGGCGTGGCAGGCATCGTTCCTCCGGAAGGTAGGCGCGCGCCGGGTTTTTCGCACGGGTGCGCCGGTTTGCGCTCTCATGGCGGGCCATGGAACCCCGGATCTGGCTGCTCGCGAGCCGATACCACCTCGACGCCGGGCTGTCTTCGCTCCTGGTGGACGGCGTCGCGACGGCCGGCTTGCTCGTCCTCGCGGCGCTCGCGCTCCGGCTCTCGCGCCGGCAGCGCCGCGCCGCCGCGCAGGCCGAGGCCTCGTTCATGCCCGGCGCCGCGCTCGCGCCCGGCGAGGCCGTCGTCGTGGGCATCGTCGAGCGGGAGCAAGGCGCGGACGTGGCGGTGCGCGTCGAGGTCGAGCAGGAGGGGTCCGAGTCCGAGACCTCCGGGGTCTGGACCCACCAGTGGGCCGAGAGCGGCCGCAAGGTCCGTGTCCACCCCTTCTATCTCCGCCACGCGTCCGGCGCGCGCATCCGGGTCGAGCCGGGCGAGGACGTGCAGCTCGTCAACGCGCTCGACGGCATGATCCGGGTCGATCTCACCCGGCGCGTCCGCGTGGCCGAGCTCATTCCAGGCGAGAGGGTCTTCGCGATCGGCGAGCTCCGGCGCGCGCCCGATCCCGAGGCGCAGGCCCAAGGGTACCGCGGGCAGGCGCAGGGATACCTGCTCGCGCCCCCGCGCGGGGGGCGCATGCTCCTCTCGTCCGAGCCGCTCGGCGAGCGGTTCGCGCGCAGGGCGGCGCTCCACCAGCGGTGGGCCGTCGCCGCGGCCGTCGCGTCGCTCGTGTTCAACATGGCGTTCGCGGCCTTCCACGCGCGCCGCTGGCTGGGCGAGACGGTGGACGTCCGCGTGACGCAGCTCCAGGAGCGCGAGGACGGCGACCACATCCGGTTCGAGGTCACGATGCGGGGCGCGGACGGCGCCGCCTTCTCCGACGAGGTGCCCCACGGCGCCTTCGCGCGCCTCCGCGAGGGCGAGACGGTAAAGGCGCGTCATGTCCCCTCGTGGAGCTCAGCCAGCGCGATCGGCCCCGACGTGACGGCCCACTCCGTGGCCTACGCCGCGTTGCCGCTCCTCGGCGTCATCGCGCTCGCCTACCTCGCTCGCGCGCAGGCCACGCGGCCCTGGTACGAGAAGAAGCTGATCGAACAGGGGAGCGGCAAGCTGGCAGAGAGCCTGTCTTCCCCGCAGCAGGCCCCGAAGCGTCCGGAGGGCCGCCGCCGGGAGCCCGCCTCTGATTGACGGGCGGCTCGAGTCGGCAGGCGCTGCGCGTCCGACGACGGTCATCGAGACATCGCACATGCGACCCCGGGTCAGGCCGTAGAGCTGACAAATCTCCTCATTTTGTTGGCATTTGGGGGAAGAGAAAATTTGAACAGGGAGGCGGGGAGACAGGGAAATCATGGGATTTCACTCCCCGCCTCCCAGTGAATCTTCTCGAAAGATTCGAGAGGATGCTTCAGGACCGAGAAAGCAGCTACCGCTTCATCGCGTCGAGAACGCGTTGGACGTGCCGGTGAGCTTCGCGCTCTCGAGGTGCTTCGCCTCGAGCTTGGTCTCCGCGTCCCTCACTGCAGCCGTGCCGGTGCCCGTGATCGTGATCGATTCCTCGGCGAGCGCGTAGATCGTGAACTCGTAGGTGTCGGTCTTCGTGCCGGTGCTGGTGCCGTAATTGGGGCAGGGCCCGAGGTAATTCGAGTTCTGCTTGGCGCCGAGCTGCGTCGCGTCCGCCTGCTTGAACCCCTCGGGCAGCGAGGTGGTGGTGGCAGGAATGTTGTACAGAACCCAGTGATAGCCGTTGGGCTGCGACGGCGTCGCGTGCGCCAGGGTGACATCGATGAAGGTGATGGCGTAGCTCTTCGTGCCCGCAGGCCCCGGGGTCCAGTGGAGCTCCGGCATGACGCTGTTCTGGAAGCCGGCGGTCTGGCAGGTGTACTTGTCGGCGAACTTCGCCCCTTCCTCGTGATTGGTGCTCGCGAGCGCGAACTCCTCGGAGGGCGCGCCGCCCTCTCCCGAGCCGCCCTCTCCGCTTCCGCCTGCTCCCGTCGCGCCACCCTCTCCGCTTCCGCCTGCCCCCGACGTCGTGGTGGTCGCAGGGTCGCCTCCGCTCGAGCTCGAGCTGTCGGCGCTGCTGCTACTGGCGCTGCTGCTGCTGGCGCTCGGGGAGCCGGTGCTCGCCGCGCTCCCCCCGCCGTCCCCCGACACATCGGGATCGTCGCTGGAGCAGTTCAGGATGGCGAACGGCATGGCCGCAAAGGCGAGGTATCGAGCGCTACGTGTGAGCCTATCCATGATGGTACGCATTGGCGCATGATGCCACACCGGCGTTCCTATCGCGATGACAGTCGCTTCTCCCCTCGCGACAAAGATCCGCAATTTAGCGGTATATTTCTCGAAACAGTGAGTGATTGAGAAATGTGAACGTTGACATGAGCGCGCCTGGCGCGACACATCGCTCCGGGTCTCTCACCAGCTCGCCAGAGAGGTAGAGGCGGAGCGGAGGGCCCTTGACCCTTGACACCGCGCAAGAGCGCCCAGGAGCGCCCGCGTGGACGCTCCTGCTCTGGCGGAAATGTGCAGAACCGCCGGTCAGTATTGCGTGTTGTTGGACGTCGTGATCTTCGAGGAGCTCACGCCCATGAAGAGCGCCTTGCCGATGCCGCTGTAGCGGGTGTTCGTCATCGTCACGCTGCTGCTGCTGCTGTCCGTCCTGAAGATGGACTCCTTCATCTTCGATGATGTCGCACCGGTCGATGAAGACGTCGACCTTGAAGTCCGTCCCCCCGTTCTGCCGGATGAACTTGCCCGCGTTCTGCGCCGTGAAATTCGACACCTTGAACGTGCTGGCCGCGTTGTTCTGGAACACCTTGTCGTCGCCGTTCCTCGCGGAGCCGCCGTTCAGCACCACCGTGCCGGACTTCTTGACCGTCAGGGCGTCCTCGCCGATGTCCTCCCAGACGATGTTCTCGAGCGTGACGTTGCCGTACGTGTGAATGCCGTCGGCCGCCGGCGCGCCGAGGACCACGTTCTTCAGCTTCGCGCCGTCCTCGAGCTTGAACACCGGCTTCTGGTCCTCGGCCTGGCTGCCGTCCCCGAGCGTGTTCTTGTCGGCGATGTACCGCTTGCCGTCGCCGTCGAACGTCTCGCCCGCCTTCACGATGATCGTCGAGCTGACGACGCCGCCGTTCCCCGCCGTCGTGGTGCCGCCGCCCGAGCTCCCGCCAGAGTCGCCGCCGCCCACCGGCACGAGCTCGATGTAGTCGACCTTCAGATCGTACCCGGACGACGAGGAGTTCTTGCCCTTGCACGTGAGCGCGAACTCGACATTGCCAGAGAGCGATTTTTCCCCGAGCGTCGCGGTCGTCCAGCTGTCGCCGGTGGAGGAGCCATAAGCGTCGAAGGACTTCACCGACGATCCCTTCACGGACGGCGCGAGCCTGCCCGCCGGGCGCGGCCGCGGTCGCGCTCGCCGGCGGCGCCAGGCACGCGGCTCAGAGCGCCAGCTTGATCCGATAACGGGTCAGCCAGTCGTCGAGCAGGAGGACCTGTTGCATGCTCGACCGGGCGAGCTCATCGACCGCTCCTCCGGACTCCGAGGCGACGGCGCGGGCGCGAGCCATGTCGAGGAGCGGCAGCACCGGCGCGTCCTTCCGGGCGAGGAGCCCCGCGAGCTGGCCTCGGAGCCGCTCGGCATACGCTGGATCCTGCGTCGCCGGATACGGGCTCTTGCGACGGTCGAGCACCGAGCGCGGCAGGAGATCCTCGGACGCGGCGCGCAGCAGGCTCTTCTCGCGCCCATCGAAGGTCTTCATCGACCACGGCGCGTTGAAGACGTACTCCACGAGCCGGTGGTCGCAGAACGGGACCCGGACCTCGAGGCCGGTCGCCATGCTCATGCGATCCTTGCGGTCGAGCAGGATCGGCAGGAACCGCGTCAGGTGCAAATAACCTATCTCCCGCATGCGCCGCTCCGCGCCGTCCTCGCCCGGCAGGCGCGGGACCTCGGCGAGGGCTTCCCGGTAGCGCGCGGCGACGTGGCCCTGAAGGTCGATCTGCGCGAGGAGCGCGGGGGAGAGCAGCTGAGCGGCGGCGCTCGCGCCATGCATCTTCATGCGCATGGCGAGCCAGGGGAACGTCTCCGCCGCCACCGTCTCCGGGTCGTGGAACCAGAGGTATCCGCCGAAGACCTCGTCGGCCGACTCGCCCGAGAGCGCCACCGTGGAGCGCTCCCGGATGGCGCGGAAGAGGAGGTACAGCGAAGCATCCAGGTCACCGAAGGCGATCGGGACATCCCGAGCGCGCAGCACGGCGGCGCGGATCTCGGGGTCGGCCAGCTGGGCCGCGGAGAGCACGATGCCCGCGTGGTCCGACCCGACGTGCCGCGCGACCTCGGCGACGTACGGCGTGTCCTGCGTGCTCCGCAGCGCGTCCGGCGTGAAGTGCTCGGCGTGCCCCGCGAACTCGACGGAGAAGGAGCGCACGGGGCCCGCGCCCTCCGCCCTGAGCGCCCGCTGCGCAAGGGCGGTCACTGCGCTCGAGTCGAGCCCTCCGGACAGGAGGGAGCAGAGGGGCACATCGGAGATGAGCTGTCGCGCCACGGTGTCCTCGAGCAGCCCGCGGACCGTGCGGATCGTGGCCTGCAGGTCGTCCTCGTGCGGCCTGGACTCGAGCGCCCAGTAGCGGCGCTCGGAGATCCCATCCCGCCGCACGTGCACGACATGGCCCGGGCGGACCTCTCGCATGTCGCGGAACACGGAGGCTCCGGGCGTCTTGACGAAGGCGAGGAGCTCGCGCAGGCCGCCCACGTCCACGGTCGGCGACGCGAGCGGGTTCGCGAGGATCGCCTTGGGCTCCGAGCCGAAGAGCACCGCCGAGCCGATCTGCTGGTAGAAGAGCGGCTTGATGCCCAGCCGATCCCGGACGAGCAGGAGCTCCTCTGCGCGGACGTCCCAGAGGGCGAAGGCGAACATTCCGTTGAGCCGCCGGGGGAAGCCCGCGCCCCACTCGAGATACGCATGGAGCACGACCTCGGTGTCGCTGTGGGTCTTGAAGCGGTGGCCCCGGGCCTCGAGCTCGCCGCGCAGCTCGCGGAAATTGTAGACCTCGCCCGTGTAGATGAGCACGGCCACCGGCGCGCCGTCCTCGTCGGCGATCATCGGCTGGCGGCCCCCCTCGAGATCGATGATGGCGAGGCGGCGGTGCCCGAGGCCCGCGCGCGGAGCGAGCCATACGCCTTCGTCGTCCGGGCCGCGGAGCTTCATCGTCGCTGTCATCGTCTGCAGGACATCGCGCTCCAGCGTCAGATCGCGCTCATAGTCCACCCATCCAGCAATGCCGCACATGGACGATCCCCTCCCTCTCAGCGCCACCGCGCGCCAGCGGCGAGCCAGGACAGCCCGCCGCGGCGCTCGCGGATCGCTCGCTGTTCGGCGGACGAGCGTAGACAGTGCGGCTGGGCCGCGCAACCGAGCTGGCCAGCGCGGCGCTCAGCGCTCAACAGGGATGGAGCGGAGATCCTGGACGCGCAGGGGGCGACGAGGCCGGCCGGCGCTGCCCGCCGGCGCGTCGCCCTGCGCGATCACTCTGCGTAGCAGACCTCGAGGCGCGGGCGGCGCGACGCGGTGGTGTCTTCGCTGGCCCGCCACTGCGTCGCCCCCGCCGCGTCCTCTTCCATCACGAACCCGTAGTTCGGGAGGACGCCGCTCACCCAGTCCTGCACGAGATCGGTGAGGTCGGCGGTCCGATCGCCGGTGCCGTTGACGGTGACGATCGACGCGAAGCTGAGCGGCTCCCAGCTCTGGTTGTAGCTGTTCCAGCTCACGGTCGTCTCGCCCCAGGGCGCGAGGGCCTCGTGGAGACGAACGGTGGTGACCGCCGCCTTGTACACCTGATTCATCGTCAAGGTGGCCGAGTAGACCGGCGCGCCCGCGGGGATGAACGAGAGGTCGAACCAGACGAGCGCAGCACGGAAGCCTCCGGTGCCGGCTCCGCCCGTGTAGATCGACGGGTACGACCCCTCCATGTAGGTCGGCGAGCCCGACCAGAGCGTCGCGTCCCAGACCGTGCCGAAGACGCCGCGCTGCACGGTCCTGCACACGGGCGTGCCTCCGGAGCCGGCGCCGCCGGCGCCGCCGGCCCCGCCCGACCCGCTGCTGCCCACGCTCATCGCGCTGGTCATCATGACGCTGCCTGTGCTCGTGCTGGATGCGCTCGTGCTGCTCGATACGCTCGTGCTGCTGCTCGAGCTGCTCGAACCGCTCGTGCTGCTGCTCGTGCTCGAACCGCTCGTGCTGCTGGACGAGCTCGAGCTGCTCGACGAGCTCGAGCTGCTGCTGCTCCCGCTGCCAGGCGGCGCATAGGTGAGCGTCAGCTCCATGTCGAAGGACAGATCGGTCGAACTGGGGGCCGATTGCTTGACCATCACGGCGAGGATGTTGCTTCCGACCACGAAAGAGCTCGGGGAGAGCGTCACCGTGGTGAGCTCGTCGTCGCGCGACTCCGCGGACGCATAGTCACCGTAGGCCGTGCCGGTCACGCGCTTCGATGCCACCTGGGTGCCGTTGAGCCAGACGACGACGCCATCGTCGTGGATGAGCTTCATGGTCGCCTGCGCGACCGGCCCGTCGATCGGGATGATCTTCCGGAAGTAGGCGGTGGGATACGACGGCGTGGCCCGGTAGAGGGCCGTGCCCTCCCCGCCGTCGCCGTAGCCGAGCTGCCCCCAGCCCCCCTTCCACGAGGAGTCGTCGAACGTGAGGTTTTGCCAGGCCGTACCCCAGTCGACGCCCAGGTCATCGTAAACCCAGTAATCGCCGAAGTAGACCGCCGTGCGGGGGAGGCTCTGGATCGTGAAGCCGGCGTTGCTCTCGTCGGAGAGCAGCGGGTGCTCGGCATCGGAGACGCGCACGAGGGCCGTCGTCGTGTCGATGGAGGGAACCACCCAGTTGTAGCGGCCCGTGTTGGCGGCGCTGCTCGTGATCGTGGTCCAGGTCGCGCCGTCGTCGGTCGTGTACTCGATCCGAACCGTGGGGATGTTCCCCACGGTCGCCCAGCGGATCGGGAAGATGCCGCCCGGCGGCAGGCGCTCCCCGCCGTCGGGCGCCGCGACGTCGAGGGCCGTTCCCTTCACGATCGCGAAGCGATCGCTGATCACGCCGTCGTAACGAACGTTGGACACCGTGAGCCGGTTGTCCTCGACGTCGAGGAGGCACGAGCCGCTCTGCGCCTCGTTGAAGTACATGAGCGGGTGGCCTCCGGAGCCGCCCACGTACGTGCCGTGGCCGGCGACGACGTGGACCGCGCCTTCGTGGCTCCCCTTGCCAGGGAGCTTCACGTAGGGGCCGTCGCCGAGCGGCTTGCCGTCGCGCCCGTCGACGATGTGCCCGGCCGCCGTGGTCGGCGTATCGTAGGCGCCGTCCACGAGGAACGAGCGCTCGTAGTTGTGCGAGTGGCCCGCGAGCACCAGGTCGACCCCGCCCTCGTCGAGGATGGGCGCGAGGAACTCCCGGTGCTCGATGGTCAGCCAGTCCTCGTCCGAGTCGTGGGTGCCCTTCGTGTACATCGGAAAGTGCATGTACGCGACGATCCAGTCCTGCTCCGTCGCGGCGAGATCGGCGGCGAGCCAGGCCGACATGGCGCCGGTCGAGTAACGCGAGGAGCCATAGCCGTCGAGGACGACGAAGTGGACGTTCGCATAGTCGTACGAGTAGTAAGCCTCCGTGCCGGAGGGAACCCCGCCGGCCTCCCCGGCGGCAGGGAGCACGTAGGCGGTGTAGTAAGGACCGGTCTGCGTCGCCGAGTCGGAGCTCAGGCCCTCGTGGTTGCCGAACGTCGGCCACACGACCGTGTTGCGAAGGATCGCCGCGTACTGATTGAAGAAACCGTTGGTGAACTCCTCCGTGGTGCCGAAGTTGTACGCCATGTCCCCCATGTGCAGGAACAGGTTGGGGCGGTACGCGCCGACGGCGTTCAGCATCGCGTCTCGCGTCGCCCAGGGCGCCGTGCCGCCGTAGCCGGTGTCGCCGATGATCCACGCCCGGAACTTCTTCGGCGTGGACACGGGCGGCGCCGTCTCGAAGTAGAAGGAGGAGGAGCCGCCCGCCAGCACCGCGCTCGATGTACCGACGCTGTAGTAGTAGCGGGTGTTCGGCGTGAGCCCGCCGATGAGCACCTCGTGCTGGGTCGCGAGCGCGCCGAGATCCACCGTCTGCGTCAGATTCGCCGGATCGGTCCCGTAGCGCACGCGACTGTCCGTGCCCACGTCGGTCGTCCACACCACGTAGACCGAGCTGGGCGTCAACGACTGCAGATAGGGCTGCCTCATCACCGACTGGGCGGCCGCCTGGCCGGCCCACGCCATCGTCACTGCCACCGACGCTGCGGCCAGATGTCCGGGGTTCAATTTCATTGCTTCACCCTCCGAGCTTGCTGATTCATCCCGCCTTGCCTCCAACAAACGCTCGCCATGCGGCGAGCCGGGCGCCTTCCCGGCACGGTCACGCCAGCGATCGCATCGCGCCTGATGCCGCGCGCGAGCAGCGCATCGGACGTGAACGCGCTGCTACCATCTTACCGAAACCATACATGGGAGATCATCTTAAATCGGAGCGCCACGCGCCGGCGGCAGGCCACTCCGGTCTCTGTCTCTGAGCGGCGACGGAGAGGGCAGCGATTGCCGGGGTGCGCTCAAGGCACAACAGAATTCCGTCGCCACTGTCGAGTGAGCGCCAACACTGGCCAACACTGACTACGTTCCCGGCGCCGACGATCGGCGCTCGTCGTCCCGGCGTTCAATCGCGTCCGTCGCGTCCGACGCGTCCGTCGCGTCCGTCGCGTCCGCTTGCTCTTGCTCGGACGCTCGCACGGAGAACGGACGCCGGGGCCTTCGCCCGTAGCCGCCTCGCGCGACAGCGGTAGGTCAGTCTTGCAAAGCCTTTCTGCTCCCTGGCCAGCTGGTGCGGCGCCCCTGCGCGCCCCGCTGCAGGATTATCGTGAGGACCTCAAAGCATTGTCGTCGAGCAGCGGGGTCGCTGCACGATCGAGGGAAGCTAGCATGAACTCTTTTTCGATTGTATGAGGGATACGTGTCATCGCGATTTCTGACTTTCCGCGCGGGACCTGGGCGCACGATTGCGACGGGGGTGTGCGCTGGATCGCGGGCGCGGGGCGGCTCCACCCCGCGATTCTCGCCATTCCCGCGTATCCCGCGAGCAACGACGGTCGGGCTCACCGCGATGGCGGCGGTCAGCGCTGCCGCCATGGCAGCCGTCCTGCTCCTGGGCGAGCACCCTGCGCTGGCGGATCCGGGGGAGCCGGCCGAGGTCGAGGCGCGCCGCCTCGTCCATGTGCTCGGCTACGTCGCCATGGACTATGGCGGGTGCGTCGCGAACGGCGCCGTCACCAGCGTCATCGAGTATGACGAGCAGCTGGCGCTGCTCGGCGAGGCGATCCTGGTCGCCACCCGCATCCAGCCGTCCGCGCTCGAGAGGGAGGCGGGCGACCTCGCGCAGGGCATCGTCAGCGTGCGCGAGCTCGTCGAGGCGAAGGTCGCCGCGGATCGGGTCGCCATCGCGGCCCGGGGCGCGCGTGATCGGGTCGCGTCCGCCTTCCGGCTGGCGGAGGCGCCGCTCTCGCGGCCCGACGCGGAGCGCGGCGCGGCCCTCTACCAGGAGAACTGCGCCATCTGCCACGGCCCGACGGGGCACGCCGATACCCGGCGCGCGGCGAGCCTGGTCCCGCACCCGGCGAACTTCCACGACGCGAGCATCGCCGAGCAGCTCGCGCCCGTCGGTGTCGAGTCCGCGGTTCGATTCGGCGTCAGCGGCACGGCCATGGTGCCGTTCACCTTTCTCTCCGCCCGCGACCGCTGGGACCTCGCCTTCCACGTCGTCGGCCTCCACCACCCCGAGCCCGGCGAGAGCTCGAGGCCGCTCGATCTGCCGGACTACTCCATGGTCGAGCTCGCGGTCCGCTCCGACGCGGACCTGCGCGCCGAGCTCTCCGCGCGCGGGATCCCCGCCGAGCGGCACGCGGCGCTCCTCGCGGAGCTCCGGCGGCGCGTCGCCTATGGCGGCGAGGCCGCGTCACACCCCCTCTCCATCGCCCGCGCCGCGTTCGACAGGGGGCGCGCCGCGCTGCGCGAGGGCAGGCTCGCCGACGCGCGCGAGGCGCTCAGCACGGCCCAGCTCGACGGCATCGACGCGGCCGAGGCGAGCGTCCGCACCGTGAAGGAGGCGCTCGCGGACGACCTCGGCGACGGCGCCTTCGCCCTTCGAGCGGCGCTCGCGGCAGGCGCGACGACAGACACGCTCGACGCGGGCATGGCCACGCTCCTGCGCGACGCGACCTACGCCGAGGTCGCGCTCGCGCGGTCCGGAGTCGCGCCAGGTCGGCTCGTGGCCCAGGTCTCGAGCCGCTTGGCGCTGCGCGAGCTCGCCGCTGCGGCGCTGTTCCTCGCCGCGCTCGCCGCCGCCGCGCCGTCACGGAGCCGGCGCGTCGTCCACGTCGCGTCGGGCGCGGCGCTGCTGCTCGCGCTCGCCGCCTGGGTCGCGGCGGCGCTCGCGCACCTGGCCGGCTTCTGGCGAACGCTCACGGCAGGCGCGACGATCTCGCTCGCGCTCGCGGCGCTCGCCGGCGCGGCGGCGCTCGGCCGGCGGCGCGGCGCGCGGCAGGTGAGCTCGCACGATCCATTGCATGGCGGCCTGTCGCGAGGCGGCCGAGCGGCCGTGTTCGCGGCCGCGCTGCTGGCCTGCTTCGGCGCGGCGTTCTCGGCGCTCGACGCCGCGCTCGGGGTGTCGCTCCCCGTCGCGCCGCCCGCCGTGGCCGGGGTGTTGATCGCGCTCGCGCTGCTCGCCGCCGGCGCGGCACTGGTCACCCGCGCGAGCCGGGCGGCCGCGCGCCGCTGGGCGAGCCCTCCCGCCTGGCTCGCCTGCCTGCTGTGCGTCCCGCTCGCCGGCCGCGCCGTGGCCGCCCTCCAGCTCTGCGGGCTGCTGCCGCTCCACCGGCTGCCGCTCCCTCGATTCACCGCGCTCGGCATCTACCCTGCGGTCGAGACTTGCCTCGTCCAGGCAGCGCTGCTCGGGCTCGCGCTCGCCGGCGTGGCCCGCGGCCGCCGCGCCGAAGGCGCGTGTTGACGGACGCCGCGCCACGATCGGCAACACCCGGTGATGCCGCGCCACGATCGGTAACGCGGTCGGTTCATCGACATCGCTCGAGCGCTCCGCGCCGTGCGTCCGCGCGACTCCAGCGCTCATGGGATTGCAATGCGCGGTCGAGAAGAGCGCGCCCGGGGCGCCGTGACACGGTCGACGCCACAGGGCTGTCGCCACGGAGCTCGCCAGAGCTACCGAGTCGCCGACAGGCGATGGCGGAGGCTTCCTCACGCCGACATATCATGTAGGGAACGGTCGCTCCGCGCAGGCGAGCTGCCTTGATTCGACAGGCTGAGCAGCGCTGGGTCGGCGAGGGGCCGCCAGCCGCTGTCTCGAGCCCGCGCCGCGGCGGCTCGCGTCGCGACCGACGCGCTTCCATTCTGGCACGCAGCGTCCTATCGTGATTGGCTGAAGCTTCTCGGAGATCCCTTCCATGACCATGAACAGCAAGCTGGCTTTTGCGCGGTGGACCGGCGGGTGCCTCATTGCGGTGCTCGGGGCTGGATGTGCCCAGATCTTCGGCTTCGATAAGTTATACGAGGTCGCGCACGGCAACACCGGGGGCGCTGGCGGGGAGGGCGGCACCGGCGGCACGGACGCGGGAGGCGGGGGCGCTGGCGGCGAAGGCGGCACCGGCGGCACGGACGCGGGAGGCGGGGGCGCTGGCGGCGAAGGCGGCACCGGCGGCACGGACACGGGAGGTGGAGGAGCCGGGAGTGAATGCCCGGAGCCGCCGCTGGGCGACCCCACGCTGGAACTGTCGTTGATCGACGACATGGAAGATGACGACCATTTCATCATCGAAGTGAAAGATGAAACGAACCCACGGCGAGGGCTCTGGTTCGTAGCGAACGATGGCAAGGGGACGCAAACGCCCGGAGTGGGCGAGCAATTCGTGATGAGCCTCCTCGAATCGCCGCGCGGCGACAGCACGCTGGCAGCGCACGTGGTGGCCGACGACTTGTTCGAAAGCTGGGGAGCCCTCTTCGGCTTCCAGCTGAACAGCCCTTCGTCGTCCCAGCTGGGCCTCTACGACGCCTCCGAGTTCAGCGGGGTCACCTTCTTTGCCTACGCCGACGGAGGCTCCTACAACAAGGTTCTCGTGGACGTCGTCGACGCACAGACCTGGCAGGATGGCGAGATCTGCACCGCTGCTGACGGCGGATGCAGCGATCACTTCACCAAGACCATCTCGCTGACGAACTGCTGGACTCAAATCAAGGTGCCCTTCGCCAGCCTCAAGCAGTCCGGCTGGGGCCAGGCGTTCGAGGCGGTCGACATGACGAAGATCTGGGCCATCCAGTTCCGCTTCGCAGCGAGCCGTCAATTCAGCGTGTGGATCGACGACGTGGCGTTCTACAAGGAGCCGGCGCCGGAGACGGACCCCGAGGCCACGACCCCGTGAGCGCCGGCGCCGCGCGCGAGCTCGCGACGAGGGTCGAGCCCGCTCAGCGTCGAGACGCTGGCGCCGACGAGGTGCAGCCCGAGCACGGCGCCGATCCCCTCGCCCACCCGTAGTCCCAGATCGAAGAGCGGCTCGAGACCGAGCTCGGTGAGCGCGAGGGCCGCCGCCGGCTCGGTCGAGCGGTGCACCGCGAGGAGCCATGGCCGGAGCGCTGGGGCCATCCTGACGGCGCAGAGGGCCGCGGTGTACGCCGTCAGCCCATCGACGACGACGCCCACGCGCAGCCGCGCGGCCTCGAGCGCGAAGCCGGCCATCGCGGCGATCTCCAGCCCGCCGACCTTCGCCAGCACATCGAGGGGGTCCGCCGGATCGGGCGCGTGAAGCGCGAGCGCGTCGGCGACGACGCCGGCCTGGCGCGCGACGCCCTCCGCGTCGAGGCCGGCGCCCGGTCCCGCGAGGCTCGCCGGCGGCGCGCCCGTGAGGGCGCACAGGACGGCTGTCGCCGCGGTCGTGTTGCCGACGCCGATGTCGCCGGCGCCCGCGAGCGTGACGCCGTCCGCGGCGAGCGCGCGGGCGATCTCGGCGCCCGCCTCCATCGCGCATGCCACCTCGTCGCGCGTCATCGCCGGCTCGCGCCGCAGGTTCCCTGTGCCACGCCGCACCACCCGCGGCGCCAGCGGGACGACAGGCGCGCACGGCAGCGCCGAGAGATCGCCCGCGAGGCCGACGTCGACCGCGACGAGCCGCACGCCGTGGCGGGCCGCCAGCGCCGAGACCGCCGCGCCCCCGGCCATCACGTCCGCGAGCCTCGCCGTCGTCGCCGAGGAGGGGTGAGCGCTCCCGCCCTCCGCGATGACGCCGTGATCCGCGCAGAACACGGCCAGCCCCGGCGCGGGCAACGGGAGCGGAAACTCGCCACGCACGCCGGCCCACCACGCCGCGAGCTGCTCTAGCCGCCCCAGGCTGCCCGCCGGCAGGCCGAGCGTGGCCTGGTGCGCACGGGCGGCCTCCATGGCGGCGGCGGCGAGCGGTGGGATCGCCGTCGTGCGGAGCGATGAGCGCGGCGGCTCGCTGGCGCGGCACGCCGCGGGCGCGCCGGCGTCGTCGCGGTCTTGCCAGATGCCATGTTCGTGGACGACCTCATCGACAGCGCGCCGCGCTCGCCAGCCGCTCTCTTCCAGCATCGGTCGCCGCCGGAACGCGACGGGGTGGCCCAGGCAGAGATACGCAATCGGCTCCACCCCCGGCGGGAGGCGCAGCTCGGCGCGGAGGACGGCGGGCTCCACGATGCTGACCCAGCCGACGCCGACGCCCTCGGCGCGCGCGGCGAGCCAGAGGTTCTGCACCGCGCAGCACGCGCTCGCGCGCACCGCCTCGGGCTGGACGATCGTGCCCAGGATCGCCTCCCCGCGCGGCCTCAGGTCGACCGCGACGCACAGGTTGAGCGACGCCTCGAGGATCCCCTCGAGGCGATAGGAGAGGTACTGCTCGCGCCGGCCCTCCGGAAAACGGGCAGCCTCCGCCTGACGGCAGCGAAGGAAGCTCTCGCGGATCCGCGCGCGCTGCGCCTCGTCACGCACAACGACGAAGCCCCAGGGCTGGGAGAATCCCACGCTGGGCGCCAGGTGGGCGGCCTCGAGGATGCGCCGCAGGACAGCCCGGTCGAGCGCGCGCCCCGGCTCGAAATGCCGCACGTCGCGCCGCAGGGCGATGACGTCGTAGACCGCCTGCCGCGCTCCCTCGTCGAAGGCGGCGACGGCCTCCGGGACCAGGTACGACGGTTCGTGTGTGGCGTTCACGGCGGTCAGCTACCACAGTTGCCAGGCGATGGGCAGCCGGCGGCCGTGCGCTGCGGACGGCCCCCCTCGCGCGCCTTCCTTCGAGCCAGCGAGCCGCGCCGATGGGGCGCTGGGCGAGCGGGGCCGCCGCGACGATCACGCCCATCACGAGGGGCCACCCCGGTTAACCGCAACTACCCTGCCCTCGACAGGGAGAACCCCTCGTATCCCTGTGCCGCGACCGCCTCGCACCGCTTTCTGTAGGCGCCGACGCCCCCGGCATAGGGCATGAGGACGCGCGGCTTGCCGGGGATATTCGCCCCGACGTACCAGGAGCTGGCCAGCGGATACAGCGTGCCTTCGGCCACCTCGTTGGCGTGCGCGACCCACCCCTCCTCCGCCTCGGCGGTGGCCTCGATGCACGCGAAGCCTCGCTCTCGCAGGTACGCGATGCACTCCGCGATCCATTCCACGTGCTGCTCGATGGAGACGATCGCATTGCTGAACACGGACGGGCTCCCAGGCCCGGTGATCGTGAACAGGTTCGGGAAGCCGGCGATGGCGACGCCGAGGTACGTGCGCGGGCCGTCGGCCCACCTCGCCGTGAGCGGCTCGCCGCCCCTCCCGCGGAGCTCGATCCTGGTCAGGGCGCCCGTCATGGCGTCGAAGCCCGTGGCGAGCACGAGGCTGTCGAGCGCGTACTCCGCGCTCCGCGTCCGGAGCCCCGCCTTCGTGATCTCCTCGATAGGCGAAGCCTTGACGTCGACCAGCGTGACGTTCTCCCGGTTGAAGGTCTCGTAATAGCCGGTGTCGACGCAGAGCCGGCGGGTGCCCAGCGGATACCCCCTCGGCGACAGCGCCTCGGCGACGTCCGGGTCGCGGACCGTCGCGCGGATCCGGGATCGGACGAACTCGGCGGCGGTCTCGTTGGCTTCCCGGGACCGCATCACGTCCGAGAACGTGGCGAGGAAGCCGGTGCCGCCCTGCTCCCAGCGAGCCTGATACGCGCGCTCCCGCTCCTCGGGCGGCACCTCCAGCGCGGACCGCGGGTCGACGTCCATGATGACGCCGGCGCGCGTCTCGCGGGCCCTCTGCCGGTGCTCCGCGTAGTTCGCCTTCATCCGCGATTCGTAGGCCGCCTCCAGGGGCGCGTTGCGCGCTGGCACGCTGAAGCACGGGGTCCGCTGGAAGACGAAGAGGCGCGCCGCCTGCTCGGCGATGGCGGGGATGACCTGGACGCCGGACGAGCCCGTGCCGATGACGCCGACGCGCTTGCCGGTGAAGTCGACGCCGCCGTGCGGCCAGTGGCTGGTGTGGTATCGCTCGCCCCGGAATGCCTCGAGCCCCTCGAGGTCGGGCACCTTCGCGGCGGACAGGCAGCCTGTCGCCATGATCAAGAACCCGGCGGACACGCTGGCGCCGTCGTCGGTCCGGATCACCCACCGATCCGTCGCCTCGTCGAAGGCGGCCGCGGTCACCCGCGTCCGGAGCTGGATGTGCGCGCGGAGCTCGAACCTGTCCGCGACGTGCTCGAGATAACGCAGGATCTCCGGCTGCGTGGCGTATCGCTCGGTCCACGTCCATTCCTGCTGGAGCTCGGGAGAGAACGAGTAGGAGTAGTCCATGCTCGCAATGTCGCAGCGCGCGCCGGGGTAGCGGTTCCAGTACCAGGTGCCGCCCACCCCGCCGCCCGCCTCGTAGACGCGGACAGAGAGGCCGAGCCGGCGCAGGCGGTAGAGCATGTACAGACCCGCGAAGCCGGCGCCGACGACGACGGCGTCGACGCGGCCCCGAGGCGCGGGGCTGTCTCCTGAACGATTCGACTGCACGTCAGACATGATGTTCGCCTCCCTCTCCGGACATGGGTGCGCGAGCGGCCGCCCGAGGCCCCGCGCGATCGCTTCAGAGACGCGCGCCGCCCTGCGCCCGCGCCGGGCGTGGGGCGCGGTGGACGCGAAGGGCGAGCGCCATCAAGCCCAGGACCAGCACCACCCCGAGCTGCACGAGGCCGCTCCACCCCAGCGCCGACAGGAGCGCACCGGACGTGAGCGACGCCGCGCCGCTGGCGGCGAACACGCACAGATCATTGACGCCCTGCGCCCGGAAACGCTCGGGGCCGGACCGGCTGCGCGCGACCAGGGTCGTCGCGGTCACGAACACGTAACACCATCCGACCCCGACCAGCGAGAGCCCGACCAGGTGCCCTTCGAGCCCTGGAGCCAGGCTGATCACGAACCCCGCCAGCAGGAAGAGCAGCCCGAGCCCCTGGAGCGCCGCGATCGACATCCGCTTGAGGAGGGCGCCGACCGAGAGCGAAGGCAGGTACATGCTCAGGAGGTGCACCTCGATCACCCAGCCCGCCTGCCGGATCGAGCTCTGCTCGACGCCGCACATCTGGAGGGGCGTCGGCACCATGATGAGGCTCATCACGAGGAAAGCGCCCGCGCCAATCGCCACCATGGGCCAGTACAGCGCGGGAGCCCCCGGGTCGGGCGCGGCGGAGGCCTCCGCGACCCGCGCTTCCTGCGGCCGGTACGACACGAACGCGAGCGCCGCGACGACCTGGAGCGCCGAGAGGACGAGCAGGGCAGAGGGCAGCTCGCTGGACGTCCGTCCTTCCAGCAGGCCGAAGAGCGAGATGCCAGGGACGATGCCGAGCGCGCTCGCGAGCTGGATCATGGTCAGGAGGCGCGGCGCCCGATGGCTCTCCTGCCCTTCGAGGATCGCGAAGCGAACCTGCTGCACGAAGGCGCCGTGCAGGCCGACGCCGGAGACCGCCGCGCAGAACAGCGGGAGATCGGAGCGGTCCGCCGCGCGCGCCGCGAGCGCGAGGCAGCCGGCAGACAGGAGCGCCGCGGCGATGAAGCAGGGCTTGCGCCCGAAGCGGCGCATCAGCTGGCTGGCCGGCCAGGTGCCCAGCGCCGAGGACAGCACGAGCACGGCCACCGGGAGCGTCGCGAGCCGCATGTCCCTCGCGAGCCGCTCACCCACCACGCTGCCGGCGAACTGGATCGACACCACGGAAGCGATCCCCAGGACCTGGCAAAGCAGCAGGACCAGCGTGTTGACGGACGTGGCGGGCGCGGGCGCGGTGATGACAGTCCGATGGCTCAACGGACGCGCTCCACGCCGGGCAGGACGGCCCCGTTCCCCGCGTCGAGCGCCGCGATCGCCTCGAGGGAGAGGCCTAGGCGCTCGTGGAGAAAGCGCACCATCGTCCAGTACGGCAGCGCGCCCTCGTCGAAGGGCCCGAACTCGTCGCGGTAGAGCGGCAGCCAGCGCAGCGCCTCCTCGATCGCCTGCTCCCGGCTGGCCTGCGCCTCCTGATAGTCCTCGTAGGGCAGGCTGCGGTGATGGATGAAGAAGCGCCCCGGGAGGCGCTCCTCGCACAGCTCGCGGTACTCCCGCGTCTGCAAGATCAGGTAGTGCCAGACCTCGTCGATCGCCTGCTCCACGGGCAAGAACAGCCCTGCCAGCGGCTCCGGATAGCGCGATATCAGGTAGAGGTACCGCAGGCATTCGAGCACCTGACGCTCGACGGTCGCGGGCTCCTCGCCGGTGGTCCGCACGAAATGGCGCACCACGCCGGAGAAGAGCGCGCCGTCGAGCCGCGCCTTCAGCGCGGCCGCCGTCACCCTGGGTCGTTCCATCGTCACGAGCCACCTCGCTCCGCGGCCTCGCCGCCCTGCACCAGCCATGCGTACTTCCCGGACTTGCCGATCGCGAGTTGGGCGCGGTGCTCGAGGACGCAGTCGAGGCCGGCGCCCTCCCAGATCCGCTCTCGCAGCGCGCGCGCAGCGGCCGGAGCGGCGGGCGCGCCGTCGAAGGTGGTATAGAGCAACCGGCCCCGCCGCTGTCCCTCCGCGTGGAGCTGATAGACGAAGACGGACGGCGCGGAGACGGCGATCCAGTCATCGAGATCGGCCTGCGAGATCGGGCCCCTCTTCTGGGCCCAGAGGAGCTCCCGCTCGCGCCCGCAGAACCGGCGGATCCGGAGCGGATCGGGGGAGCCGTCGACCGTCTCGGCGCAGTCGCCCGAGCGATAACGGATGAGCGGCATGCAGGGGTTGCGCACGCTCGAGACGATGAGGCTGTAGATCGCGCTGCCCTCCTCGACAGGGATCAGCTCCAGGTGCATCTGGTCCAGGTAAGGCCAGTAGCGGCCGTGACGATCGCTGTAATACAGATATCCGAGCTCGGTGCTGCCGAACAGGTCGACGATCGGGCATTCGAAGCGCTGCGCCAGGAACCGCCGCACGTTCCTCGGCGTGAGCTCGTAGGCGTGAACGATGCTGGCCGGCCTCGGAAACCGCTCCCACGCTCCGATGTCCATGGCCTTCTTCACCAGGTGAGCGAGGTGGTAGCCATCGCAGTCGAGGTGGTAAAGGCGTCGCGGATGCGCCTCCCGGACGGCGCTCATCTCGGCGAGCATGCGCTCGACGTCGCCCCGATCCCAGAGCGCCGGGTCGAGCCGCAGGTTGATATAGAGCGTCCGCGCGTCGAGCCGGCGCTCCTCGAGGCTGGGGAGCGCCGGCACCTCGGCGCCGCGCCGCCTCGCGGCGAGCCGCGCCACGTGCTCGGTCGCCAGCACCGTGGTGACCGAGACGCGCTGGCAGCCCTCATGCCAGGTGACCGCGAGGTCGGGGTGCTCGCTCCACAGGCGGTAGTACGATTTCAGAAGGAAGAAAGGCGGGCGGATGATCTGCATCCGCGCGTGGTTGGTCCCGGTCGAGAGCACGAGCTCCGCCTCGCCGACCTTCAGCGCCTCGGCGAGCCTCGGGGTCATCCAGTTGTCCGGAAAGCCTCTTGCGATCTCCGGCTTGTCCAGGATCGGGAAAGAGCCCTTCTCGATCGACTGTCGGTAGATAGGGATGTCCTTGACCTGATCGATCATCGCTGCGAGCGTCGGTCCGCGGGCGTCCATCGGTCGACTCCAGGAAAAAGGTTGAACGGCCATCGAGAAGCGCAGCCCCCGTCGGTCCGGGCGCGCGCGAGCGAGGCAGAAGATCACGGGAAGATGAACATGGTCTTGCCGCCTCGCTCGCGGCCCCGGCGGCTCCGTCAGCTGATGCAGCCGGCCTTCTTCGAGATGCAGCCCGCCTTCCGCGAGATGCAGCCGGCCTTCTTCGAGATACAGCCTTCCTTCCGCGAGATGCAGCCGGCGTCGAGGGTCGGCGCACCGGACGTGTTGGCCGCGATCCACTGCTTCCAGAGACGGTCCTGGGCGATCTGCCGAATCAGGTGATCCATTCGAACCTCCGATGATGTGATGTTGGACGATGCAACCACGGCGCACACGTCCACAACCCGCGCAGGGCGGCGGTCGTGTGCTCGACGGTCCGGCAGACACCATTTGTGGGCAGCCCGACCGTCTCGCTGACTATACGGTTCGACCCGAAGGGGTCAAGGCGGCCAATCCGTGGGTGGATCGCGCCGCCCGGCCATCCGCCGAGTCGGCCGCTCCAGAACCAATGGAACTATCTCGGCGCGCGGCCATTCCGACGATCGCCGTTCGCCGGTTCCACCGGGGGATCCCGCGCGATACGCTCCTTGCTCCCTTTCGAAAGCGAGCGAGAGAATGACCCGAGAGCTCCGTTCCCTCATCACAGGATCCAGCAGCGGCTTCGGCCGCGCGACCGCCGTCACCCTCGCCCGCGCGGGACACCGCGTCTTCGCCGGGATGCGCGCGATCATGTCGAGGAACGCGGGGCCGGCGTCCGAGCTCGCGGAGCTCGCCGCGCGCGAGGGGCTCGCGCTCCGCGTGATCGAGCTCGACGTGACGAGCGACGCCTCGGTCGACGCGGGCGTTGCGCGCGTGCTCGACGAGGCGGGCGGCGTCGACGTGGTGATCAACAACGCGGGCGTCCTGTCCCAGGGGCCGATCGAGGCGTTCACCGTGGCGCAGGCCGAGGCCACCTTTCAGGTGAACTACCTCGGCGCCGTGCGCGTCAACCGCGCCGTGCTGCCCGCGATGCGCCGGCAGAAGAGCGGCCTCCTCGTCCACGTGAGCAGCGCCGTCGGGCGGGTCGCGACGCCGCTCTTCGGCCATTACAGCGCGAGCAAGTTCGCGCTGGAGGCGATGGCCGAGTGCATCAGTTACGAGCTCGCGCCGCTCGGGATCGACGTCGCCATCGTCGAGCCGGGCGCGTTCCCGACGACCGGCGTGATGCTCAACGCGATGCAGGCCGACGAGGCTCGATCGGCCGAGTATGGGGCCCTCTTCGCGCTCGCCGCGGAGCTGTGGAAGCCGGTGATCGAGACGATGAAGCGCCAAGGTCCGCCAGACCCGCAGCAGGTCGCGGACGCGATCCTGAAGCTCGCGGAGCTGCCGGCCGGGGAGCGGCCGCTGCGCACCGTGCTCGACCCGCTGGGCAACGGCGCCGCGGAGGAGATCAACCGCAGGACCGAGGACGTGCAGCGGGCGTACATCGAGTGGATGGGCCTCGGCGGCGTGCTCAGGCGAGCCGGCGGGTAGCGCGCAGCGGCCGGGATCCGCGGGGCGCGGAGCTCTCGGCGCCTCCCTGGGACACGAACCATCTCCGAGCTCCCGTCACAGCGCGAATGTCAAGACCGAACCGGGCCGCCAGCCTGGCTCGCGCGCCTGTGCACCGGCAGCTGAAATGAAACACCGTGTCCATCCGTCGCTGCGTCGCGCAACGCGCGTCATTCGTCAGCGGTGCTCCGCCGACTCCGCTGCGAACGGGCGCCCCTGCGGGTGCGGCTGAGTGGCGCAGGATGAAGTGATTTTCGTCTAGGGGCGCGAAGGGCGGCCGGGCTACCCTGGAGACGGGTCGTCGGCCTTTCTGCCCGAGCGCAGCCGCTCGTGTTCGTCGAGGTGTGTCGTGAGGTTGAGAACGTCTTATCTGCCTTTGGCCGTGGGATTGCTGCAAATAGTCGCCGCCTGTGGAGGGGGCGCGCCCTCCACCACGGGCGATCCCGGCGTAGGCGGCGCGGGGAGCGTGACCTCCAGCAGCTCCGGCGACGGCGGCAGTGACTTCGGCTCGGGCGTCGCCTCCGGCGGCGGCGGAAGCGGCGGCGGGCCCGATCCCTGCGCCGTCGACGACCCGCCCCCCGAGTGCCTCTTGCCCCAGGAGCCCGCCTGCGGCGACGGCGAGATCAACCAGGCCAGCGAGGCGTGCGACGACGGCAACAGCCTGCCCGGCGATTGCTGTTCCGGCCTGTGCGAGATCGAGCCTTACTGTGCATGTCCGCCCGGCGAGCCGTGCGTGCTGACCATCGCCTGCGGCGATGGCGTGGTCGATCCGGGCGAGTTCTGCGACGACGGCAACACCACTGACGGCGACGGCTGCAGCGCCGACTGCATCCTCGTCGATCCCTCGTACGTCTGTCCGAGGCCGGGCGAGGCGTGCACGCTGCTCTACGACTGCGGCGATGGCCGCGTGAACGGCTCCGAGGAGTGCGACGACCGCAACGAGACGCCCGGCGACGGCTGCGGCGCGGACTGCAAGCGGGAGGCGGGCTTCGTGTGCCCGAAGCCCGGGCAGCCGTGCGAGCGCCTGCCGGTCTGCGGCAACGGGGTCAAGGAGGCCGGCGAGCTCTGCGACGACGGCAACGCCGCGAGCGGCGACGGCTGCTCGAGCCTCTGCCGACAGGAGTCCTTCTACGTCTGCACGACGCCGGGACAGCCGTGCGAGCTCCTGATCCGGTGCGGCGACGGCGCGGTGGATCCGGGCGAGCTCTGCGACGACGGCAACGCCCAGGGCGGCGACGGCTGCAGCGCCGACTGCAAGACGCTGGACCCGCTTTACGCGTGCTCCGAGCCGGGGAAGCCCTGCATTCTCCTCTATCGCTGCGGCGACGGGCGCGTGAACAACGGCGAGCAGTGCGAGGACGGCGACGACCCGCCCGCCTCCGGCGACGGCTGCAGCGCGACCTGCATGCGCGAGCCCGGCTTCGTGTGCTCGCGGCCCGGGCAGCCGTGCGAGCGCCTGCCGGTCTGCGGCAACGGCGCCCTGGAGAGCGGCGAGCAGTGCGACGACGGCAACACCGCGAGCGGCGACGGCTGCTCGAGCCTGTGCCGTCAGGAGTCCTTCTACACCTGCCCGACCCCGGGTCGGCCCTGCACCCTCCTCTACTGGTGCGGCGACGGCGCGATCAACCCGGGCGAGGTCTGCGACGACGGCAACACCGTGGGCGGCGACGGCTGCAGCGCGGATTGCAAGGCGATCGACCCGATCTACACGTGCCCCACGCCGGGTCAGCCCTGCACCCGCCTCTACTGGTGCGGCGACGGCCGCGTGAACGACGGCGAGCAGTGCGAGGACGGCAACACCCGGAGCGGCGACGGCTGCAGCGCCACCTGCATGCGCGAGGAGGGGTATCAGTGCAGCCGCCCCGGCCAGCCGTGCACCCGGCTGCCTGTCTGCGGCAACGGCCTCAGGGAGACCGGTGAGCAGTGCGATGACGGCAACACCGCGGGCGGCGACGGCTGCTCGAGCCTGTGCCGGCAGGAGGCCTTCTACACCTGCCCGACCCCGGGCCAGCCCTGCGAGTTCTTGATCCGGTGCGGCGACGGCGTGCTCAGCCCGGGCGAGGTCTGCGACGACGGCAACACCGTGGGCGGCGACGGCTGCAGCGCCGACTGCAGCGGGGTGGACCCGATCTACACGTGCACGACGCCGGGTCAGCCCTGCACCCTCAACTACTGGTGCGGCGACGGCCGCGTGAACGACGGCGAGCAGTGCGAGGACGGCAACACCGTGAGCGGCGACGGCTGCAGCGCGGACTGCATGCGCGAGGCGGGGTATCAGTGCAGCCGGCCGGGCCAGCCGTGCACGCGGCTGCCGGCCTGCGGCAACGGCCTCAAGGAGACCGGCGAGCAGTGCGATGACGGCAACACCGCGGGCGGCGACGGCTGCTCGAGCCTGTGCCGGCAGGAGTCCTTCTACAGCTGCCCGACCCCGGGTCAGCCCTGCGTGCTCCTGTTCCGGTGCGGCGACGGCGTCGTGAACCCCGGCGAGCTCTGCGACGACGGCAACACCGCGGGCGGCGACGGCTGCAGCGCGGATTGCAAGACGGTGGACCCGGCGTACGTGTGCCCAGAGCCCGGCAACGCCTGCGTCCTCGTCTTCCAGTGCGGCGATGGGCGGGTGAACAACGGCGAGGAGTGCGACGACGGCGGCTCCGCGTCGGGCGACGGCTGCACGGCGGATTGCCGGCTCGAGCAGGGCTGGATCTGCAAGCCCGGCCAGCCCTGCACCGTGAGGACCTATTGCGGCGACGGCACGGTGCAGCTCGGTGAGCAGTGCGACGACGGCGGCGGGGAGAACCCTGTCGGCGGCGACGGCTGCACGCCGCAGTGCAAGATCGAGGTCGGCTGGACGTGCCCGCCGGGCGGTGGGCGCTGCAACCCGCCGGCGCCGCCCGTGTGCGGCGACGGCAAGATCAGCGGCACCGAGGTGTGCGACGACGGGCAGCAGCCCCCGGCGAGCGGGGACGGCTGCAGCGCCGATTGCCAGACGATCGAGGACGGGTGGGATTGCTCGCGCGTCGGGTTCCCCTGCAAGACCGTCTGCGGCGACGGCGTCAAGAACGGCGCCGAGCAGTGCGACGACGGCAATCCCTTCTCGGACGACGGCTGCGACGAGACCTGCCGGATCGAGCCCGGCAGCATGTGCGACGACGGCGAGCCCCAGGACTGCACGGGCTTCTCGGTCTGCGGCAACGGCATTCGCGAGGGCACCGAGCCCTGCGACGACGGCAACGGCAACTGGCGCGACGGCTGCACGCCGGACTGCAAGGGCGAGCCGGACTGCAAGGGCGGCGCGTGCATCTCGAAGTGCGGCGACGGCATGCTCCTGCCCGGCGACACCACCGAGGCGTGCGACGACGGCAACACCGTGAGCGGCGACGGCTGCTCCGCGACGTGCACGATCGAGCCGGGCTACACCTGCACCGTTCAGCCCAGCGAGATGCGGCTGCCGATGGTCATCCGCGACTTCATCGGCTGGTGCCCGACCTCGTACGACCGCAGCGTCAGCAACACCGCGTGCGACAACAACCTGACGGACAGCCTCGTCGGGCACTTCGATTTCGAGATCGCGCCCAGCAACGCCAGCGGCATTCAGACCGACCGCACGGTCCAGACGACTCTCGACGTCGACGGCAAGCCCGTGAGCAGGTTCGGCCCCGGCTTCGTCACGCCGAGCGACGCGAACGGCTGGACCACGGGGCAGAACAACTTCCAGTGGTGGTACCGGGACAACCCGACGTACAACAGGACGCTCGTCACCACCATCGAGCTGCTCCCGGACGCCGGCAGGTACGTGTACCAGCGGAACCCGTTCTGGCCCGTGGATCGCACCCAGCCGAACGGCGATCCCGTGCTCGACAACCTGGTCTCCGCCGGGCTGGAGAAGGCGCAGGACCAGGGGCACAACTTCTACTTCACGAGCGAGGTCCGGTACTGGTTCCAGTTCATGCCAAACGGCGCTGCGGCCGATCCGGTGCTCACCTTCTTCGGTGACGACGACGTCTGGGTGTTCATCAAGAACACGTTGACCGCGGACATCGGCGGCATCCACGGGCAGCTCCAGGAGAGCGTGACCATCCTGGACAACGGCGACGCCCGCGTGACCCCCTGCAACCAGAACGTCTGCCCGGCGGACGCCCGCAACCCCTACGAGGTCGATCTGAACCTCGAGCCGGGCAAGGTCTACGAGATCGCGGTGTTCCAGGCCGAGCGCCACGTCACCGGGTCGAACTACCAGCTCACGCTGTCGGGCTTCAGCGCCGGCACGTCGGTGTGCACGCCGCAGTGCGGGGTCGACCCGCCGGTCGTGACGCCGGGCGAGGAGTGCGACGACGGCACCGAGAACGGGACGGGCTACGGCGGGTGCAACAACTGCCAGCTCGGGCCGTACTGCGGCGACGGCCAGAGGAACGGCCCGGAGACCTGCGACAACGGGGTCAACAACAGCGCGTACGCCAACGCCTCGAACGCCTGCGCGCCGGGGTGCGTGGCCCCGCCCCGGTGCGGCGACGGCGCGGTCGACGCGCCGTACGAGGCGTGCGATCTCGGCGCCGGCAACACGGCGAACGGCTACGGCGGCTGCACGCTCGAGTGCCAGATCGGGCCGTACTGCGGCGACGGCATCAGGAACGGCACCGAGGGGTGCGATGACGGCGTCAACGACGGCTTCTACGGCACCTGCAACCCGAACTGCACGCCGGCGCCGATGTGCGGCGACAACCGCGTCGACGCCGACTGGGGCGAGGAGTGCGACAGCGCGACCGACCTGAACTGCGTGCGCTGCCAGCGCGGCGAGCACTGCGGCGACGGGACCACGCAGCGGGACCTCGGCGAGGAGTGCGACGACGGCGTCAATGACGGCGGGTACGGCCAGTGCGGGCTCTCGTGCCTCTACGGGCCGCGCTGCGGCGACGGCATCGTCCAGCCCGAGGAAGAGCGCTGCGACCTCGGCAGCGCGCAGAACACCGGCGGGTACGGCGGGTGCACCGCGACCTGCAACTACGGTCCGTACTGCGGCGACGGCATCAGGAACGGCGCCGAGGGGTGCGACGACGGCGTCAACGACGGCGCTTACGGCACCTGCGACGCGAACTGCACGCCGGCCCCGAGGTGCGGCGACAACCGCGTCGACACCGAGTGGGGCGAGGAGTGCGACAACGCGGCCGACCCGAACTGCCTGAACTGCCAGCTCCCCCCGCAATGCGGCAACGGGATCACGCAGCCGGACCTCGGCGAGGAGTGCGACGACGGCGTGAACGACGGCGGGTACGGCCAGTGCGGGCTCTCGTGCCTCTACGGGCCGCGCTGCGGCGACGGCATCGTCCAGCCCGAGGAAGAGCGCTGCGACCTCGGCAGCGCGCAGAACACCGGCGGGTACGGCGGGTGCACCGCGACCTGCAACTACGGTCCGTACTGCGGCGACGGCATCAGGAACGGCGCCGAGGGGTGCGACGACGGCGTCAACGACGGCGCTTACGGCACCTGCAACCCGAGCTGCACGCCGGCGCCGAGGTGCGGTGACAACCGCGTCGACACCGAGTGGGGCGAGGAGTGCGACAACCTGGCTGACCCGAGCTGCGTGAGCTGCCGGCTCCCCGCGCAGTGCGGCAACGGGATCACGCAGCCGAACCTCGGCGAGGAGTGCGACGACGGCGTCAACGACGGCGGGTACGGCCAGTGCGGCCCCTCGTGCCTCTACGGGCCGCGCTGCGGCGACGGCATCGTCCAGCCCGGCGAGGAGGACTGCGATCTCGGCAGCGCGCAGAACACCGGCGGGTACGGCGGGTGCACCGCGACCTGCGACTACGGGCCGTACTGCGGCGACGGCATCAGGAACGGCGCCGAGGCGTGCGACGACGGCGTGAACGACGGCACCTACGGCACCTGCGCGCCGGGCTGCACGCCGGCGCCGAGGTGCGGCGACAACCGCGTCGACGCGGACTGGGGCGAGGACTGCGACAGCGCCACCGACCCGAACTGCGTGAGCTGCCGGCTCGGCGCGCACTGCGGCGACGGGGTGATCCAGCCGCAGTTCGGCGAGGAGTGCGACGACGGGATCAACGACGGCGAGTACGGCAAGTGCGGGCCGTCGTGCATCCTCGGGCCGCGCTGCGGTGACGGCATCGTCCAGCCCGTGGAGGAGGACTGCGATCTCGGCGAAGGCAAGAACAGCGGCGAATACGACGGGTGCGATGCGCTCTGCCAGTACGGGCCGTACTGCGGCGACGGCCGCGTCAACGGCGCCGAGACCTGCGACGACGGCGTGAACGACGGCTTCTACGGGAGCTGCATGCCCGACTGCAGCCCGGCGGCGAAGTGCGGTGACCGCCGCGTCGACGAGGAGTGGGGCGAGCAGTGCGATCCCCCGAACGAGGCGACGGGCTGCAGCAACAACTGCCGCCTCGGCGGGCAGTGCGGCGACGGCGTCGTCCAGCCCGGCGAGCAGTGCGACGACGGCAAGAACGACGGCGGCTACGGCCAGTGCGGCCCGCGCTGCCAGCTCGGCCCGCGCTGCGGCGACGGCATCCGCAACGGCCCGGAGCAGTGCGACGACGGCGACGGCAAGAACACCGGCGGCTACGGCAAGTGCGCGCCGGGCTGCGTCTACGGCCCGTACTGCGGCGACGGCAAGGTGCAGAAACCCTACGAGGCGTGCGACGACGGCAACCGCACGGGCGGCGACGGCTGCAGCCTGACCTGCCAGTTCGACGGCTTCCCCAACTGATCGAGCGAAGGCGGGCGCGCGGGGCGAAGGCGTCGTTCGACGCCTCCCCCGCGGGCCCGCGGCGCCGGCGCCGCGCCGCGCCGCGCGTCGCTCGGGCCGACCTCCTCCCAGATACCGCCGCTAGCTCGCGATGGCCGCCCTGAGCGGCCCGGGGCTCTTCGGTGCCCTCACCAGAACCGGCCGACGAGCCCCGCGCCGCCGAGCCCCGGCCCGAGGATCGGCGCGGCCGAGAGCTCGAGCATCGGGCCGCCCGTGCGCGCGGGCGCGGGGTCCGTGCGCGCGGGCAGCGGCGGCGGGTTCGGCGTGTCGAACGCGTAGAACACGAAGCCGCCGAGGGCGAACGCCGCGGCCGTGCCGAACAGGCCGACGGTCGCGTTCGCGAGCTCGTCGCGCGTGTCGAGGTGAGCCCGGTAGTCGCCCAGCTCCTCCTCCGAGATCCCCTGCGACGCGCGCTTCTCCGCGATCTCGCGCGCCTGGTCCTCTTCCTCGAGGCCCGAGGCCAGCGTCAGCACGCCGATGCCGGCGGACAGGACCCCCATCGCGACGAGGCCATAGGACATCTTCCGCTGGAAGGAGCTCGTGAGGCCCACCTCGATGACGAGGCGCTCGCCGCGGCGAAGCGACAGCTCGCGGGAGAACGGCCCGTAACCGTTCTTCGTGGCGACGAAGAACCGCTTGCCCGGGGCGACCTGGAGGAGCGGCAGCGGCGTCGTGCCGACGAAGCGCCCGTCCAGCGTGACCTGCGCGCCGACGGGGGCCTTCACCTGGAGGAGCGCCGGCCGCTCGCGCAGCTCCCGGTCGATCCCGAGGATGTCCCCCTCGATCGCGACCACCTCGCGCTCCTCGTCGACGTGGCCGTCGGCCGTGATCTTGATCCGGTGCTTGCCCGGCTGCACCTCGGCCATCAGCGGCACGTCGGCCAGCGCGCCGCCGTCGATGGATACGCGGGCCCCCGCGGTCGGCGAGGTGACGTTGATGCGGGTCCGCGGCCTGACGTCGGGCGGCGCCGCCTCCGGCGCGGCGGCAGACGACGGAGCGCTCGCCTCGAGGCGCGCGGCGATCACCCCGAGCTCGCTCAGGGCCTCGGTCGCGTCCGCGCGGCGCCCGCCCTGCGGGACCTGCTCCAGGTAGCGCCGGTAGTTCGCGATGGCGGCCCGCAGCGCCTCGGGGCTCTGCTCGACCACGTACAGGCGCCGGTAGGCCTGGGCCAGCGAGAACAGGAGGGCCGGGCGCGGCGCCTTCCTGTACGCCGCCTCGAACGACTGCACCGCGTCGCGGTACCGTGTCGCCGCGTAGGCCTGGGCGCCGGCGTTGTAGAGCGCCTTCGCCTGCTCGATGTCCTCCTCCGCCGAGGCCGCGCTCGGCGCGAGCGCGGTCGTCGCGAAGGCCATGAGCACGACGCATAGCGAGGTCTTCATCGGCGGATCGGGACTCCTTCGTGGACGCGGAGCGCGCCGTCGCTGAGCACCGCGAGATCGTCGACCCCATCGCCGAGGACGTCGCACGTCGCGATCGCGGAGCCGCCGGGGATGCCGTCCAGCTTGCGGAGCTGGTGCTGGCCGAGATCATGGCAGCCCGCCGCGCCGTCGCCGCACACGTCGAGCGCGTAGGCCGCGCTGCGCGTGAGCACGACGAGCGACCTCCCCGCCCCCGCATCCACGCGGGCGAAGTCGGCGCTGGTGACCTCGCTCGCCAGGTCCTCGAGGCCGGAGTCGCGTACCTCGAGCTCGATCGGCGCGTCGAGCGCGCCCTCGCCCGTGTTCCAGAAGACGGCGAGCCGGCTCGCGGTGATCGCGCGGGTCCCTGGCGCCAGCTCGTACGCGATGCCCACGACGTCCGCGTGCCCGTCGCCGTCCATATCGCCCGCGCGGAGCCCCCCGTACAGCGTGTGAAGCGCGGGCGAGAAGGCCGCCTCCGGCGCCTCGAAGGCGCCGCTCGCGCCGCGGCGCACGAGGGTGATCGCGCCGGCCAGGGCCGGCGTCCCCGGCTCCGCTGCCGCGTCCTCCTTCGCGACCTCGATCGGCAGCGAGAGGACGAGCTCATCGGTTCCATCGCCGTCGAGATCGACGGCGACCCCATCCAGCGCCCACGCGGGCCCCCGGGAGGGAACGAGCTCCGCGGGGAGCGAGACGCGGTGCTTGGCCTCGTCGACCATGGCGATCACACCCGAGTCGACCGCCGGCAAGAGCCAGAGCTCGGCCGAGCCCCGGGAGGAGCCAGGGCTCGGAGGCGCGATCGTCAGCGAGGCGACCTCGGCCCGATCGCCCCCGAAGCGGCCGGCGATGCTCCTCACGGCGCGCAGCTCGCCTGCCTGCCGCGCGTCGCCCGAGCGGACGAGCGGCAACGGCGGCAGCAGCGACCGCGAGCTGCTGCCCTCGATGAGGCTGAACGCGACGTCGCCGCCGTGCGAGAAGAGCACGCTGATGTCGTCCACGGCGTCGTCCGGCTCGGGAAGCCGCACCGCCGCGATGTCGAGGAGCCCCTCGAAGGCGCCGAGCCGCACCGGCGGCTCCGGCGCCTTCATGTACCGGCCGAAGCAGGCGGCCAGCGTCGGGTGCTCCGCGCTCGACAGCGAGCTCCCGGCGCTCTCGGCGAACAAGAGGTCCGGCAGGAGATCGCCGTCGAAGTCGCCCACGACGAAGCTCGAGACGTTGCCCAGCGTCGGGATCTTGAGCTCGTTGAGCTTGAAATCGGCGGCCTGCGCGCCGGGGACGCCGGTGAAGAACGTCAGATCCGTCGCGTCGGCGGAGCCGGCGACGACGTCGGGCGCGCCGTTGCCCGTCAGGTCTGCGATCACCGCGCTGGTCCAGCGCCGGCCGTTCGCCGGCGCGAGCCGGTCGAACTCGACCTGGTAGGGAGGAGACGGCCGGGCCTTTCCGAGCCTCACGGCGCCGGGGTCCACGATGTCGATCACCCCATCGCCGTTGAGATCGCCGATCGCGACGGGGGCACCGAAGCCGGGCAAGCGCCCGGAGCTCATGTCGCCCGCCGGGTACGAGAGATCGCCGTACGGCGCCATGCCGCCGAACGCGCCGCCGCCTGCGCCCTCCGCGACGTCGAGCTCGTAGCAAGGCGCGCCCGCGGGCAAGCGGGGGTCAGGCTGCGCGCACGTGGCGCCCACGAGCAGATCGAGGACGCCGTCGCCGCTCACGTCCCGGAGGAAGGCCGCGCCCGCGATCCTCGCGCCCGCCGGGAGCGCCACCGCGGTGTGCGCGCCGTCGTCCGGCGAGTAGATGTGCACGGCCGAGTCGTCCGCGAGGGCGACGACCACCTCGTGGAGCGGGCCGCCGCCGAGCTCCGCGCTCGCGAGCGGACCGGCGACGTCGCGCAGCCCGCGCTGCCGATCGATGAACGACAGCCGGCCGCTCTCCGCCCCCTGCACGACGGCGATGACATCCTCCGGCGCCGCCCCGCGCGTGTCGGTCCCGACGACCAGGGCGACCCACGTCTGTCCGTCCTCGCGCGTGCTGCCGACGGGCAAGAGCCGCGCGCCGCGGAGGGTCGTCGTCTCGGACGCCGCGCCGAGCAGCGAACCCAGGCGAAACACCGACGCGAGCACGGGGACCGGCGCGAACGTGCGGCCCGGCTCGCCGCTCAGGATCGCGACGCCGGGCCCCACGCTGAGCGCGATGTCCGTCGTCCCGTCGTCGGTGAGGCGCGCGAGCGCGGGCGTGTCCCCTGCCGAGGGGATCGACACCTGGGTCCCCACCGTGCTGTTCGCATCGAAATAGAGCGCCTCGAGGCTCGTCGAGCCGACGCCCACGAGGTCGCCGCGGCCGTCGCCGTCGAGATCACCCGTGATCAGCCGCTGCGCGCCGAGCGGCAGCGCGGCGCCGAGCGGCTTGAAATTGCCCGTGGAGACGCGGCACACGCCGTCGACCCCGCAGCCCCACCCGCTCGGGCACGCAAGGTCCACGTCGTTGCACACGAAGCGGCACTCGTTCTCGCTTCCGCGCGGGTTGCACCAGCTCGTCGAGGTCGCGCCCTGCGCATCCCGCGTCTCCACCTCGCAGGGCTCGCGCGCCTCGAAGCAGTCGCAGTCCTCGTTGCGCGACGGCTCGATGACGCCGTTGCCGCACACGCCCGGGGAGATCTCATCGAGCTCCACGCACCCGGCGGAGCCGGCGGCCGCGACGAGCAGCGCCGCGGTTCCCCCCATCGCGCGCACGTATCGCCTGAAGCCGGACCGCGCGCGCATGCTCACTGGAACGGGTTTTCCAGGTCGCCCTTCCTGACGGCGCCCCTCGCGGTCGGCGCCGCCTTCTTCAACGACACGGCGATCGCGCCGTCCGCCTCGGCCGGGACCTCGCGCGCCTGCTCCTGGTACCCGGGCGCCTTGAAGGTGAGCGTCACGGCGCGCCCGCGCGGCAGGCGCAGCGGCCCCGGCGCCTTGCCGACGAGCTTGCCCTCGCTCCACACCTCGAGCTCCTTCGGCGTCGCCTGGATCCGGAGCTCGACCACGGGCGGCGCCGCGTCGGCGCTCGCCGCGGCTGCGGCGGTCGCCTCCGGCGGCGGAGACGGCGCGGCCGACTCCGGCGTGGCGGCGGCGGCGGAAGCCGGCAGGACCGGCGCGACCAGCGCGGCCTCCGTCCTCGGCGTCGCCGCGGCCGACGCGGGCGCGCGCGGGGCGTCGGCCGCCGGCTCGCCGTGCCCGAGGTGCAGCGTGAGCGCCGCGGCCGCGGCGACGCCGAGGACGGCGACCGCCGTGAGCGCCGCCCTCCGCCGCGACGCCGTGGCCGGCGTGCTCTCCAGCTTGCTCGGCAGCGATCCCTGCAGCAACGTCTCGTTCCCGTGCAGCCCCGAGCTCGCTTCCGCGGCGGGGCCGCGCTGCGTCGGTGCGAGCCCAGCGTCCAGCGCCTCCACCGCGGCGCCGCGCGCGCGGCGCCGCGCGGCGGCGTCTCGCCCGACGGCGGCGTCGCTCGCCCGCAGAAGGCCGCCGGGCAGCTCGTACCCCGCGCCGCGCGCGGCCTCCACGAGCGCCGCGGTCGCCTCGAGCAGCGACGCCGGGCGGCTCGCGGGGTCCTTCTCGAGCATCCGCAGGAGCGGCGCGTCGAGCGCCGGCGAGAGGTGCGTCGCCACGGTCGACACAGGGGGCGCCGCCTCCGACGTGTGCTTGATCAGGAGGTCGAACGCGTTCTCGCCGTCGAACGGCGGCGCGCCGGCGAGCAGCTCGTGCGCGAGGATCCCGAACGAGTAGATGTCCGTCCGGTGATCGACGTTCTTGCCGCGGCACTGCTCGGGGGACATGTAGAGCGGCGTCCCGATCAGGTGCCCCGTCCGCGTCTTGTGCACCGTGCTCGAGGACTCGCCGAGCAGCTTGGCGATGCCGAAGTCGAGCAGCTTCGGGAAAATCGCGCCGTCCTCGTCGAAGACCAGGAACACGTTCTCGGGCTTGAGGTCGCGGTGCGCGATGCCCGCCGCGTGCGCCGCGTCGAGCGCGCGCGCGATCTTGACGAGGATGGGCAGCGCCTCGGCGGGCGGGAGGCGCCCGCGCTTGCGGCGGTAGGCGTCGAGGGTCATCCCCTCGAGCAGCTCCATCACGTAGTAGTGCCGGCCGTCCTCGAGGGCGCCGAACGAGAAGATGTCGATGATGTTGCGGTGCCTGATCTGGTTCACGGCCCGCGCCTCCGCGACGAAGCGGGAGACGAGCTGCGGGTTCGCGGAGCACTGCCGGCTCAGCACCTTGATGGCCGCCGCCTTGCCGATGACGGGGTGGATCGCGCGGTAGACCGTGCCGAAGCCCCCTGCCCCGATCTTGGCCTCGACGCGGTACTCGCCGACCGGCGTTCCCGGCGCGAGCTCCGGATCGGCGCCAGGCGGCGCGGGCTCCGCCGCGAGCGTCTCGGCGTTCGTCGCGCAGGCAGCGACGCCGGCCGCATGCTCGGTTCGGCACGTAGGGCATGTCGACATGAGGAAACCACGGAGAGCGTACACGGGGAGCCCGGCGCAGCCCAGAGCCCCCGAGCGTCGCAAACCGGCGAGCGCGCTGTCTCCGCTCCGGCCTCCGGCCTCCGGCGGGCGGGCGCAGCGCCAAGCGTCCCTCCGGCGCCGCGTCGAGGCCCGGCCTCGCGGCCCCGCGCGGCGCGAGGCGCGCGCCGGAGGTCTGACCACCTCGAGGCGCCGAGCAGGAGAGCCTCTGGCATTGTCTTACACGGGGTGTTGCTCTACAGGCCCCGCGAGCCATGCGTGTCGTGCGGCGCGATCGACGGAGGCGCGGGCCTTCGTGCTGCTGAAGCTCGCGCTGGTGGGCGCGTCGGTGCTGCTCGCCTCGCTGGCGGCGCGCCGCTTCGGCCACGCGGTGGGCGGCACGCTCGCCGGGCTGCCCATGATCGTGGGCCCGATCATGGGCTTCGTGCTGCTGCAGGAGGCGCCCGCCCAGGCGAGCGCGATCGTGCTCGCGACGCTGGTGTGCGTCCCGGCCACGATCGTTCATGTCCTCACGTTCGCCTGGTGCGCGGGGCGGGGGCGGCGCTGGGGCGTGGCGCTGCTCGCGGCCAACGCGGCCTTCGTGTCGGTGGGCGCGGCGCTTCTCGCGCTGCGGTTGCCCCCGCCGCTCGCGTGCGCCGCCGCGCTTGCGTCGCCCGCCCTGGGCGCGCTCGCCTTGCCACGCCTGCGCGAGCCGCCCGCCGCGGTGACCATTCCTCGCGTAGAGCTCGCCTGCCGCGTGGTCGCGGCGATGGTCATGGCCTGGTGCATCGTGCGCAGCGCCGGCGCCGCGCCGGCGGGCTTCAGCGGGCTGCTGCTCGCGATCCCGATCACGGGCAACGTCCTGCCGTGCTTCACGCTGCCCAGGCACGGCGCCGCCGCCACGGTGGCCTTGCTCGCGGGCTTCTTGCGCGGCCTGCTCGGTTTCACCTCCTTCTTCGTGGCGCTGCACGTGGGGCTCGCGCGGGTGTCCCCGGCGATCGCTTACGGCGTCGCGTGGATGTGCGCGCTGCTCGCGGCGCTCTGGCTGCGCGCGATGCGTACCAGGACCGTCGTCCGTTGATCGGGTCACAGCCGAGATTCAACCACCCAGCGCGCCGGCCTCATCTCATGGTCGGTTCAGGGCGCCTTCGTTCCCTGCTCTCTTCCAGCGGCCGGCGCAGGGCCCTGCACCGGGATCTTCCACGGTTGCGTCTCCGGCGTCTCGGGCACGGTGACGGTGAGAACCCCGTGCTTCAGCGCGGCCGTCGCCCTCTCGACGTCGACGCCCGCGGGCAGGGTGAAGCTCCGGCTGAAGGTGCCATAGGAGCGCTCGAACGAGTAATACCTCTCCTTCTCCTCGCGTCTCTCCTCCTCGCGCTTCCCGCTCACGGTGAGGCGGTTGCCCGTGAACGACACGTCGACATCCTTCTCCTGCATGCCCGGCAGGTCTGCCTTGAAGACGTATGCGTTCCCGCTCTCCTTCACGTCGAAGTCGGGAGTGAACAGGGCCTCGCGCGCCGATCGCGAGAACATCGGCACCATCTCGCGGAACGGATCCCACTCCAGCATCGCCCGCATGAGGCTCCAGGGGTTTGAGCCCAAGGAGGCTCCCGACAGAGCCGGCTTGTTCTCGTGGCGACGAATGACGTTCATGACAGCCTCCTCTATCGGCAACGCATCGCTCATCTCATGGCCAACGGCGCTCCCGCCGACTGGACCGGAGTCGAGGTCCTCACGGAGAAATGAGGCGGCGCGCCGGCCGAGGCGCGCTCACGGCGCCGTCCAGCGGATGAGCCCAGCCTTCAACGCTGTGGTAGGGCCGATGACCGTCGTGTAACCTCGCCCGCGAGGCCGAGGCAGATGGAGCAGCAAGACCCACGCTCGAGGGTGCTGGTCGTCGATGACAACGAGCAGAACCGCGCCCTGGCGCAGGCCACGCTCGAGGACGATGGCTACGAGGTCGTGCTCGCCGTCACGGGCGAGGAGGGAATCGAGCAATTCCAGCGCCACAAGCCCGATTGCGTGCTGCTCGACGTGCGGATGCCGGGGATGGACGGGTTCGCCGTGTGCGCGCGGATCCGCAGCCTGCCCGAGGGCGCGAGCACGCCGATCGTCTTCTTGACGGCGCTCCGCGACGTCGACACGTTCGACAGCGCGCTGCGCGCCGGCGGCGACGACTTCCTGACGAAGCCGATCCGCCCGTCGGAGCTGCTCGTGCGGGTCCAGGCCGCCCTGAGGCTGCGCCGGCTCGGCGCGGAGCTGCGCGAGCACGTCGAGCTCGTCCGGCAGCAGCGCGACGCGCTGATGCGCCTCCAGCTCCAGAAGGAGCGGCTCATGGCGTTCGTCGTGCACGATCTGAAGAACCCGGTGAGCAGCATGGACCTGCACGCGCAGTTCCTGCTCCGGGACCGCGCGCTCTCGGAGCAGGCGCGCGACTCCGCGCGGCACGTCCGCGACCAGGCGCGGGCCCTGCTGCGGCTCATCTACAACCTGCTCGACATCAGCAAGAGCGAGGAGGGGAGGCTCGCCCCCGAGCGAGCGAGCGTCGATCTCCGCGCGCTCGTCCTCGAGGTGTTCGCCGCGCTCGACCTGCGCGCGAGCTCCCGGTCGCTCTCGCTGCGCGAGACCGTCGAGGTGCCCGCCGTCAGGGCCGACCCGGACCTGCTCCGCCGCACGCTCGAGAACCTCCTCGAGAACGCGATCCTCCACGCCCCGGCCGGTACCGCGGTGACCGTGGGCGCCGCGAAGCGCGGCGCTGACGTGGAGATCCGCGTCGCGGACGCGGGGCCGGGCATCCCCGCCGAGATGCGCGCGCAGGTGTTCGATCGCTTCGTCCAGCTCGGAGGCGACGCTCCGGCCCTCCACCGCGCCGGCCGCGGCCTGGGGCTCGCGTTCTGCAAGATGGCCGTCGAGGCGCACGGCGGCGACATCCGGATCGAGGACAACGCCCCTGGCGCCGTGTTCTGTGTGAGGCTCCCCGATGACACATGAGATCTCCTCCGTCGAACGCCTGTCAGCACCCGAGCAGGCGCCCCATGGGCCTGGCGCTCGCCAGATCGACGACAGCACGTTCCGCATGCTCATCGACGCGGCGCCCGACGCCATGGTGGTCGTCGACGAGCACGGACGTATCGTGTTCGTCAACGTCCAGACCGAGCGGATGTTCGGCTACACGCGCGGCGGGCTCATCGGGCAGGCGATCGAGATCCTGCTCCCGGAGCGATTCCAGCGGTCTCATGTCGGGAACCGCTCGGCGTTCATCGCCGCGCCCAAAGCGCGCCCCATGGGGTCGGGGCTGGAGCTGTTCGGCCGCCGGAGGGACGGCAGCGAGTTCCCGGTCGAGATCAGCCTCAGCCCGCTGACGACCGAGGGGGGCACGCTCTTCTCGAGCGCCATCCGCGACATCAGCGACCGCAAGCGCCTGGAGGCCGTGGCGCAGCGCACGAGCGACCTCCTGCGGAGCGCGGTGGAGAGCTTCCAGGGCGCGTTCGCCGTGTTCGACGCGCAGGATCGGCTCGCGCTCTGCAACAGCGTCTACCGGCACTGGCTCGGCGCGCGGGTGGACGGCCCCATGATCGGGCGGAGCTATGACGAGATCGTCGGCGAGAGCCTCGCCGCGGGGCTGTTCGCCCTCGGCGGCGAGCCTCCGGCCGCCTTCCGCGAGAGGATGCTCGCCTACCACGCGGAGCCGGATGGCACGCTGGATCTCTGCACGAGCGACGGGCGCAGCCTGCGCGCGACCGAGCGCCGCACGGCCGAGGGCGGGACGGTGTGCACCCTCTGGGACATGACCGGCGACGTGCATCGCGAGGAGGAGCTGCGCAAGGCGCGGGGCATCGCCGAGGCCGCGAGCTCCGCGAAGAGCGAGTTCCTCGCCTCGATGAGCCACGAGCTCCGCACGCCGCTCAACGCGATCCTGGGCTTCGCGCAGCTCTTGCACCGCGACAGGAAGACGCCGCTCACCGATCGTCAGAAGGAGAGGATAGAGCACGTCCTCAAGGGCGGCGAGCACCTGCTCAAGCTCATCGACGACATCCTGGACCTCTCGCGCATCGAGGCGGGCCGCGTCACGGTGTCGATCGAGCCGGTGAACGTCCCCGAGGTGCTGGCCGAGGTGAAGACGACGCTCGACCCGATGGCCCAGCGCGCCGGGATCGAGATCGCGCTCGCGCCCCTCCCCGCGGAGCTCCCGAAGATCACGGCGGATCGCACGCGCTTCGCGCAGATCCTCATGAACTACGGCTCGAACGCGATCAAGTACGGCCGCAGGGGGGGCCGCGCCACGATCGCGGTGTCGATGCCCGAGGACGGGGTCGTGAAGATCTGCGTGATCGACAACGGCATCGGCATCCCCCAGGAGCAGCACGCGAAGATCTTCCAGCCCTTCCAGCGCGCCGGCCAGGAGACGGGGCCGATCGAGGGGACCGGGATCGGCCTCGCCATCACGAAGCGGCTCGCGGAGCTCATGGGCGGCGGCGTCGGCTTCGCCAGCATACCGGGCGAAGGGTCCGAGTTCTGGATCGAGCTCCCGGCGCACCAGGAGCCGCCGGCGGTCGCCGCCCCGGCGCAGGTGGACGCGCGCCTGGAGGCGTCGCCGCTCGCCGCGCCCGGCGGGGTCCGCCATTCGGTCCTGTACGTGGAAGACAACCCGTCGAACATCGCGTTCATGGAGGAGCTCATCTCCGAGTTCGAGCGCGTCCACCTGATCACCGCGCCGAACGCCGAGATCGGCATCGAGCTCGCGCGCTCGCGGCAGCCCGAGGTCGTCATCATGGATATCAACCTCCCCGGGATGAGCGGCTACGAGGCCATGCGCAAGCTCGAGGAGTGGCCGGAGACGCGCGACATCCCCGTGATCGCGCTCAGCGCGGCGGCGATGGCCCGGGATACCCGCCGCGCCGAGCAGGCCGGGTTCTATCGGTACCTGACCAAGCCGGTGAGGGTCGACGAGCTGACCACCGTCCTCGAGGAGCTCCTCCTCCGGCCGTAGCGCGCCGAGGCGCGCTATCCGGCCGTGGCGCGCCGAGGCGCGCCGACACGACCGCCGTTGCGCCCGCTGACCGGCCTATTGGCGATCGGGCCGCCGATCCGCGAACATGGCGCGCACGGAGCTCGACCGCCATGACCCAGGCAGATCTCCCTCCCGAGCGCGCAGCCCCCGGCCTTTCTGGCCCGGCGGGCCCGCCGGTGTTCGTCGCCCGCGGTCTGACCAAGATCTACCGCATGGGCGAGGTCGAGGTGAGCGCCCTGCGCGGCGTCGATCTCGACCTCTACCCGGGCGAGCTCGTGGTCCTGCTCGGCCCCTCCGGCAGCGGCAAATCCACCCTGCTCAACATCCTCGGCGGCCTGGACGTGCCCACACAGGGCACGGTGCGCTACCGGGACGACGACCTCAGCAGCGCCGACGACGCCGGCCTCACCCGCTACCGCCGCGAGCACGTCGGCTTCGTCTTTCAGTTCTACAACCTCATCCCCAGCCTCACCGCGCGCGAGAACGTCGCCCTGGTGACGGACATCGCCCGCGATCCCATGCCCGCCGCGGAGGCGCTCGGGCTGGTCGGCCTCGGCAAGCGCCTCGACCACTTCCCCGCGCAGCTCTCCGGCGGCGAGCAGCAGCGCGTCGCCATCGCGCGCGCCGTCGCCAAGCGCCCGAACGTGCTGCTCTGCGACGAGCCCACCGGCGCCCTCGACGTGCACACCGGCAAGGTCGTCCTGGAGGCGCTCGCCCGCGTCAACCGGGACATCGGCACGACGGTGGTGGTGATCACCCACAACGCGGCCATCGCCGGCATGGCCGACCGGGTGGTCTCCATCGCCGACGGCCGCATCGCCGCCGAGCGCCGCAACACCGAGAAGCTCCTCCCGGAGGAGATCGCCTGGTGATGCGCGCCCTCACCCGAAAGCTCTGGCGGGACCTCTGGCAGATGCGGGGGCCCGCGCTGGCGATCATGATGGTGGTCGCCGCGGGCGTCGCGGTGTTCGTGGCCTCGCGCAGCGCGCTGGACTCGCTGGAGCTGACGCGCGCGTCCTACTACGAGGAGTACCGCTTCGCCCACGTCTTCGCGCGGGCCAGGAGGGCCCCGGAGTCGGTCGGCCGGCGCGCCGCCGAGCTCCCCGGCGTGGTGCAGGTGCAGACCCGCGTGATCATGGACGTCACGCTCGCGCTCGACGGCGTCACCGAGCCCCTCACCGGGCGGCTCATCTCCATCCCCGAGCGGCGCGGCCCCATGCTCAACGACCTCTACCTGCGCGAGGGCCGCACCATCGAGCCCGGCCGCGACGACGAGGTGCTGCTCGGCGAGGCCTTCGCCGAGAAGCGCGGCCTCCGCCCGGGCGACAGCGTGGAGGCGGTGGTGAACGGCCGGAAGCGCCGCCTCCGCATCGTCGGCCTCGCCCTCTCCCCGGAGTACGTCTACCAGATCAGCGGCAGCAGCCCCTGGCCGGACGACGAGCGCTTCGCGGTGATGTGGATGGGCTCGGAGGCCCTGCGCGCCGCGCTCGACATGCGCGGCGCCTTCAACGACCTCACCCTCACCCTCGCCCAGGGTGCCTCCGAGGGCGACGTCATCGCCGCCCTCGATCGCCTGCTCGCCCCTTACGGCGGCCTCAGCGCGCACGGCCGCGACCGGCAGATCTCCGACCAGTTCCTCTCGGACGAGTTCCGGCAGCTCCGGTCCACCGGCACCATCGTCCCCACCCTCTTCCTCGCCGTCGCCGCCTTCCTGCTGAACGTCGTCGTCTCGCGGGTGATCAGCACCCAGCGCACGCAGATCGCGACCCTCAAGGCGTTCGGCTACTCCAACTGGGCCATCGGCCAGCACTACCTGGAGATGGCGCTCGTGCTGGTGCTCGCCGGCTCGGCCGCGGGCGTCGGCGTGGGGCTGTGGCTCGGCGGCGGGATGACCCGCCTTTACGCCGCGTACTACCGCTTCCCCGTGCTCGAGCTGCGCGTCACCGCGGGCACCGCCGCGCTCGGCGCGCTGATCAGCGTCGCCGCCGCGACGATCGGCGTCGCGATCGCCGTCCTGCGCGCGGCCCGCTTGCCCCCCGCCGAGGCCATGCGCCCCGAGGCGCCAGCGCGCTACAGGCCCACGCTGATCGAGCGGCTCGGCCTCGGCCGCCTGATGACGCCCGCGGCCCGGATGGTCCTCCGCAACGTCTCGCGCCGCCCGCTGCGCGCCCTGCTCGCCGCCTCCGGCGTGGCCCTCGCCGTCTCCATCGTGGTGGTCGGCCGCTTCAGCGAGGACGCCACCCACTACATGGTCAACCTGCAGTTCCGCCTGGTGCAGGGCGAGGACGCGGCGGTCTTCTTCTACCGGGCCGTGCCCCGCGCCGCCCTCACCGAGCTCGCGAGCGTGCCCGGCGTCCTCCGCGCCGAGCCGCTGCGCGCCGCGCCGGTCATCCTGCGCGTCGGCCACCGCGAGCACCGCACGGCCATCCTCGGGCTGGCCCGGGGCTCCGCCGGCCCCCCGGGCGCCGCGCCCGACGCCAGCCTGCACCGCACCGTCGATCGCCACGGCGCCTTCGTCCCCATCCCCGACGAGGGCCTCCTCCTCGGCGCCTACCTCGCCCGCAAGCTCGGCGTCCGCCCCGGCGATGAGCTCACGGTCGAGGTCCTCGAGGGCCACCGCCCGGTGCGCCAGGTCCCGGTCGCCGCCCTCATCGACGACCTGGTCGGCGCGTCCGCCACCATGGACCTCGACGCCCTGAACCGCCTCCTCGGCGAGGGCGACGTGATCTCCGGCGCCTACCTCGCCGTGGACCGCCTCGGCGAGGAGGCCGTCTACGCGCAGCTCAAGCGCACCCCCGCCGTCGCCGGGGTGAGCACCACCCGCGCCGCACTGGAGAGCTTCGACAAGATCATGGGCGAGAACCTCGGGGTGATGCGCACGGTCCAGCTCGTCTTCTCGAGCATCATCGCGTTCGCCGTCGTCTTCAACAAGGCGCGCATCGCGCTCGCCGAGCGCAGCCGCGAGCTGGCCAGCCTGCGCGTGCTCGGCTTCACGCGCGCCGAGGTCAGCCGGATCCTGCTCGGTGAGCTCGGCGTGACCACGCTGGCCGGCATCCCGCTCGGCATGGGCCTCGGCTACTACTTCGCCTGGGCGATGTGCCAGGCCTACGAAGACACCGAGATGTTCCGCTTCCCGCTGATCATCCACCCCTCCACGTACGCCTATGCCGCGCTGGTGGTGCTCGTCTCCGCGGCCCTCTCGGCGCTGGTGGTGCGCCGCCGCATCGACCAGCTCGACCTCGTGGGCGTGCTCAAGACCAGGGACTGACGCATGAAGCTCGCCCGGAAGATCCCCTATGCCCTGCTCGCGGCGCTGCTCGTCGGCGCCATCGTGGTGGCGTTCCTCCCCAAGCCAGCGCTGGTGGAGGCCTCCACGGTGACGCGCCGCCCGCTCGTCGTCACGGTGGACGGCGATGGCCGCACCCGCATCACGGACCGCTTCGTGATCTCCGCGCCTGTGGGCGGCCAGATGCCCCGCCTGGAGCTGCACCCCGGCGACCGGGTGAAGCTCGGCGCCATGCTCACCGAGATCGCGCCCATCGACCCGCCGCTCCTCGACGCCCGTTCCCGCGCCCAGGCCGAGGCCCACGCCCAGAGCGCCCGCGCCGGCGTCTCCCAGGTGAAGGCGCGCGTCGCCCTCGCCGAGACCGCCCTCGCCCAGGCCCGCAGCGAGCTCGCCCGGGTCAGGACGCTGCACGAGCGCGGCGGCGTCGCCCGCGCCGAGCTGGAGACCGCCGAGTTCCGCGAGCGCGCCGCGCAGGCCGAGCTCGAGAGCGCGCGGTTCGGCGCCCGTGTCACCCAGTTCGAGCTGCAGACGGCCGAGGCCGCGCTCGTGCGCATGAAGCCCGAAGGGCCCGGCGCGCCCGCGAGGAAGACCGGCGCCGGCGATGCCAGCGTGGCCATCCAGAGCCCCGTCGACGGCACGGTGCTGCGCGTCTTCCAGGAGAGCGCGGCGCTCCTCCAGGCGGGGGCGCCCATCCTCGAGCTGGGCGATCCCGCCGCGCTCGAGATCGTCATCGACCTCCTCTCCAGCGACGCCGTCGCCGTGCGGCCTGGCGCCGAGGTCCACGTGGAGCGCTGGGGCGGCGAGGCGCCGCTCGGCGCTCGGGTGCGCCTCGTCGAGCCGAGCGGCTTCACCAAGGTGTCCGCCCTCGGCATCGAGGAGCAGCGTGTCAACGTGATCGCCGACTTCTCCGGCCCTCCCGAGGCCCGCAAGGCGCTCGGCGACGGCTACCGCGTTTATGCCCGCATCGTGATCTGGGAGAAGGCCGACGCGCTCCAGGTCCCGCAGACCGCGCTCTTCCGGCGAGGCGAGCGCTGGGCGGTGTTCGCCCTGGCCGACGGCCACGCCCGGCTGCGCGACGTGGAGATCGGGAGGCGGAGCGGCGGCGCCGCCGAGGTGCTCGCCGGCCTCGACGAGGGCGACCGCGTGGTGGTGCACCCGAACGACAAGCTCCACGACGGCGCGCGGGTCGAGGTGCGTTAGGGGAGACCCGCTTTTCCGCAACCAGCGACGAAACAGGGGCCGACTCCGCCACCGCGGCGCTGGCGCCCCGGCGGAGAGGGCTTTGCATGGTCGACGAGCAGGTATTCAAGGGCGGCGTCAACACCGTGCGCCGGCGCGGTGACAGGGTCCACCGGCCCGCGACGGCGGCCACGCCTGCCATCCACCGGCTCCTGCGGCACCTCCGGGCGGCGGGCTTCGACGCGGCGCCGGAGCCGCTCGGGCGCGACGACGAGGGGAACGAGGTGCTGTCGTACCTCGATGGCGAGGTGCACAACCCGCTCCCGGCCGAGCTGCGCACGCCCGAGCTCCTCGCGTCCGCCGCCACCCTGCTGCGCCGGTTCCACGACGCGAGCGCGACGTTCGTGTCAGGACCGGACGACCGGTGGCAGCTCCCGCCCCGCCCACCGGCCGAGGTGATCTGTCACGGCGACATCGCGCCCTACAACTGTGTCGTCCGCGGCGGCCGGGTCGTCGGCTTCATCGATTTCGACACAGCTCATCCGGGCCCGCGCGTGTGGGACGTGGCGTACGCCGTCTACCGTTTCGCGCCGCTGCACGCGCCGAGCAACCCGGACAGCGCCGGCAGCCCCGAGGATCAGGCGCTGCGCGCAGCTCGGTTCTGCCGCGCTTATGGCTACCCGCCAGGGCCCCTGTTGCTCGACACCGTGGCCGACCGGCTCGCGGCGCTGCTCGCCTCCATGCGCGCGCGGGCCGCGGCCGGCGACGTCGCGTCCCAGGCGCACATCGCGGCCGGGCACCCTGCGCTGTACGAAGAGGACATCCGCTATTTGCGAGATCAGCGCGATCGGCTGCTGCGGGCATTCACCCCGTGAGGGACACGGGCGCGAGCGTTCATTCCTGCTCCTCCTCGCGAAGCGCGGCGCCGGGGGCGAACAGCGCCTCGAACGGCACGTTCGTGAGCTCGCGCGCGAAGCGGCCGATCCTCGCACGGACGTGTGCCTCTCTCCGCCGGGCGTCGACGCGAATCACCTTGGCGGCGAGAGGCTCGTTCGGCACCCCCGGCCCCAAGGGCCAGTAGACCGCGACCGACGTCCGCGGCCGGATCTCGGAAATGCGGAGAGGTTGGATATCGCCGATCTGCTTCGAGTAGACGCAGAAGCCGTCCTCGTGTCCGGGGGCCTCGAGAACGATGCTGCGAACTGGCTCGGTTCGACCGCCCTTCTGCGCCTCGACGACCCGACCAAAAAGGGCATCCATATGCCCTTCGAACCACGCACGCGGGTTGTTCGAACGCAGCCGGATGCGCCACTCCCTGCGCTTGACTCCCTTGCTCTTCATTTCGATTTCATCCACCGCGGCGCACTGGTAGAACATGTTGATCGTGCGCTGGATGTCGAGCGTGAGCTGGTCGAGCTCCGCCGAGTCGAATCCGGCCGGGAACTTCAGCGGTGGCGCCGACTTCAGGGTCGTCTCGGTCTTGCGGAAGTGCATCTCCTTGATGCTTTTGTCGCGGTTGCACACGGAGCACAGCGTCTGCAGGTTGTGGGGCTCGTTCGTCCCGCCGTGATAGAGCGAGATGATGTGGTCCACCTGCAGCCTCTTTCGCCGCGTCTCGCCACAGCAGAGGCAGCGCTCCCCGTCACGACGGATGACCTCCCGCTTAACCTGCTCGGACGGCTCCTGGTCGACGAGCCGCTGAGCCGGCGCGATCACGCCACCCGCCCGACGAGCGCCGCCCGCGCCCGTCGTGCGCTGAATCTCCGCTTCGACCAGCATGCGGAACTGCTCGCGGAAGAGATCGAACGTGGGGATCATCGCGCGCCAGAAGCGCCGCTCGTCGATGTAGATCGCCTCGAGCTGCTGCCGCGTCCGCGCAGGCCCCCAGTCTTCCGCCGCGGCGACCTTCGCCAGCGGCGTCAGATCGTGCTCTTCGCGGTGCTCGAACGGAGAGAACGGCGGAGGCTTCCCGCCCGTCTGCGCGAGGTGTCGAACCAGATGGAACAGGTTCATGCCGAGGCCGCTCGCGGTCTTGCCCGCGTGGGCGAAGAACTTCTTGCACCAGCGTTCCATCTGCGCCTCCACGGCGTCGTACTGCACCTCTGGATCCGCGAAGCGCCCGAGATCGGCCCTGGCCGCGTGCACAAGGAACGCGTCGTAGTGCTCCTTCTCGTCTCCGTAGACAAGGACCATCGGGCGCGCGTGCTCGGTGTCCTCGGAGCCCGACACCTCGACGTCGAACTCGGGCAAGTACCAGCCGAGCGGCAGCATCTCGAGGAACGACGCCGGCGCGATCTCGCCGAGCTCGATCCACCGCGCGAGCTGCCGGACCAGCGCGATCGACACCAGCTGGAGCGGCATTCTCTTTCTCGGCTCAGGCTTCGGTCTGTCGATGCCCGTGCCCCAGACGTCATCGAATTCCGCCCACTGGATGGCCTCGCGCCATTCGTCCATGAAGAGGACGATGTTCGCGGTGGAGGTTCCACCGAACTTCGGCCCGCGGAGGGCGCGGCCGACCATCTGGCGCAGCAGGATCGGGCTCGTCGTCTGTCGCGTGAGGAAGACGCTCTGGACGTTGGGGACGTCGGTGCCTTCTGTCAGCATGCGCACGTTGATCAGCACGTCGAGTTTGCCTTCATGGAACTTCTTCAGCACGGCGGCATTCTTGTCGCGCGACTTCTGATTTCGGGCCTCGACAGAGCCCGGGGTCACCTCGACGTGCGAGTACATGACATCGGCGCGCACTCCGTGCGCGCGTAGCTTCTCGCGCAGGTAGTCGCACTGGAACCACCGGTCGGCAAAGATGATTGTCTTCCCGAGCTCCTGGCGGCGGTCGACGTAGGTCTTCCAGATCTTGTCGTTACGCTCCTGGTTCTCCGCGAGCCGGGTGATGATCTCTTCTGGCATATCCTGGAAGGTCGCGCGCCACCGCTGAAGTTGCCCGGCGTCGACCTTCGGCTCGAACTTCGTGCTGCATGGAATCGGGATCGGCTTGGCGAGGATGCCCATCGCCATGAGCTTGGAGGCGCTCACCTCGAACAGGATCCTCTGCGGGAAGAGCTTCGCCAGCCAGCCTTCTCCCCTCTTGTCGTTGTACATCGGGGTCGCGGTGAGCCCGAGCAGCTTCATCTTCGGCGCCTCCTCGCGCAGCGCGAGGAGGAACTCGGTGTACGACGGGGCGGGCGCGTGGTGCGCCTCGTCGAACACCACCATCAGCTTCCCCTTCGCCGCGGTCAGGAACGCGCGCAGAGCAGCGTGATTTTCGCGGTGCGCGCGCACGGCGGTCTGCAGCGTGCAAATCACCACGTCGTCATCGCGCTTGACGGCTGCAATCTTGCTGTGCCCCGGCGTCCCCGAGACGACCCTCGCCCGCAGCCGCTCCTTCGGCTCGTGGATCAAGCCGACTTCCATCGCCTCGGCCCCGTCGCTGCGCTTTCCAAAGCCATCCAGGGCTTGTTCCAGGAGGTGGTGCGTGTGCGCGAGCCACAGCACCTTGTAGCCATCGCTCAGCGGATTGCGGCAAAGGAACCGCACGGCCGTGAAGGTCTTGCCTCCTCCGGTCGGGAGGACGAGCAGTCCTCCCGCATCGGGTGTGGGCGCTGACTCGTACCACACCCGGAGCCTCGCGAGGGCCTCCGTCTGGTGCGGCGCCTCGGCCTTCTTCGACGGATGCTTCCTCGCCTCGACGAGGTTGTAGTCACGATCCCATTCGCTGATGGCACCCATTGGATCAACCTTCTCGAAGGTTCGGACACGACAACACGTCACCAGGCCTCACGGAGCATCCTTGCCGGCGCGCAGGCCGGCTTTTCGACGTCCGCGTGCCTTGTCGGGGTCTCGGTGGGAATCACGTCCGTCACGAGGCGACGTGCGACGCGCTCACGCCTGTCGCGCGATGGTTCGGGCCCCCCGAGCCGGTGGTCGTCGTCCAGCCATCCGCCGGCCGAACTACCGTTCCGTGAGTCCACCCGAGTCCGTCCAACATGTTCAGGCTATCTGGCGAACGGCGGCGATGTCAATCCCGCTTCCCCCCGAGGAGCGCGGCGTACCTGCCAGAGGGCGCGGGACGCGAAGGCTGGGCCTTTGCGCTGCGTGGCGGGTCGCGTAACCTGTCGCGGTCGGCGCCCGCCTGGCCGTAGCGGGCTGGGGCGATCGGTCTCCTTCCAAGAGATCAGAAGCCATCGTCCTCCCACGCCCGTCCTGCAAATCGCCAGTGTGTAGGCGCCGGCGCTCTCTCCGCGCCGCGCGTCCCCCATCCTCCCCTCCACCCGCCATGAGCAAGACGAAGACAGAGGTCATCATCCAGCAGTCGTTCGTCGGCCTCCTCTACGAGGACGGCGCCTTCAAGGCCGTGCTGCCCCCCGGCAAGGCGCAGCTCAAGCGCGGGTGGTTCGACGACGTCGTCCGCACGGTGACGCTCGTCGACATGCGCGAGCGCTCGTTGACCATCAAGGGGCAGGAGATCCTCACCGCCGACAAGGTCGCGATCCGGGTGAGCCTCCTCGTGTACTTCAAGATCACCGATGCCCCCGCGGCGGTCCACAACGTCGCCTCCTACGAGGAGCGCATCTACGAGGACGTGCAGCTCGCCGCGCGGCGCTTTCTCGCGAGCCGGAGCCTCGAGGCGATCCTCAGCGATCGGAACGAGATCTCGGACGCCGTGCGCGACGACGTGAAGGGCACCGCCGCCCGCTACGGCGTGGAGATCGTGCGCGCCGACGTGAAGGACCTCGTCTTCCCCGGCAACCTCCGCGAGATCATGAATCAGGTGCTCGAGACCGAGCGGCGGGCCGAGGCCAAGGTGATCCAGGCGCGCAAGGACGCCGAGGCGCTCCGTATCCAGGCCGAGGCGGAGAACGAGCGCGCGCGCCAGAAGATCGAGGCGACAATGCAACAGACGCGCCTCATGGCCGAGGCGGAGAAGGAGCGGATTCAGCTCAAGCTGACCGCCCAGATCGAGGAGGCGCGGGCGATCGCCGACAACCCCGCGCTGCTCAAGCTGCGGGAGATCGAGGCGCTCGGGGAGATGGCGAAGGCTGGAGGGAAGTTCGTGATCGGGCTCAAGCCCGAGGGGATGCTCGGCGACGGCGGCGAGCGGAAGTCCTAGCCACCTTCGACCGCCGACAGGCCCTCGAGCGGCCTGAGAGCCCGGCGGGCCACCGCCCGAACGGCGGCGTCCGGATCGCGCTCGGCGAGCCACGCGAAGCGCTCCTCCGCCCGCGCGATCTCGCTTCCCTTCGCGCCCGGGCGCATCGCGACGAGCGCCCGGATCGCGGCGCGCCGCACGCCGCCCTGCTCGTGTCGGAGCAGCGTCGTCAGGGGACGCACCGCCTCGCGCGCGGCGCTCGGGGCCGCCCGCGAGAGCCCGCGCGCGGCCGCCTCGACCACGGGCGCGTACGGATGCTCGAGCGCCGCGAGCAGCGCAGCGCGGTGGTGAAGCGCGCTCTCCGGATGTCGCGCGAGGAGCTCCGCCGCGCTCAGGGCGATCCTGCGGGACGCCGGCGCGAGGAGCTCCGCCACGACGTCGGCCGGCACGCTCCTCCCCGCCTGCGGGCCCAGCCGGCGCAGCGCATCGAGCACGCTGACCCGGGCGAGGATCTGCTCGTGACGCACCGACGAGGCCGAGCAGCACATGGGCGAGCACCGCTCCCCGAGCGGCTCACGCAGCGTCTCGACGAGCACCGGCACCGCGACGGCGGCCCGAAGGCCCATCCTCCCGAGCGTGCGCGCCACGTGGCCGCGCAGGAGCGCGACGTCCAGACGTGCATAGAGCTTCTCGTCGTACCCCTCCGCAGGACGTCGCAGGGCGAGGACCCGCACCAGAAGATCGGCCGAGAGCTCGGCCGGCGCCGGACCGCGGCGGAGCGGCATGAGCGCTCTGGCCGACGCCTGCCAGAGCGCGCGACGCTGCGGCTCCCGGAGGAGCGCCTCGAGGACATCCGCCGGCCGCCGGCGATCGGCCGTGCTCATCTCCTGACCTCGCGCAATGCCTGCTCGAATCCCATCCTGCGAAGACCCTCGCCGAGACCGGCCCGCTTCCCGCGGAACGCGAGGCCGGCTGCCAGGGAGGATATCTTAACACACGCGGTGGAGCTCACGTTCGGGACGGCCAACAGGCCTGCGCATATGGCACCTTCCGCTCCTCGGCGCGTCGGCCACACCACGTTATCATCCAGGCTCGGCCCGCTCGCCGGCGGTCGTTCCGATCCGCGACGAGGCCAATTTCGCTCGACGAAACCGCGCTCGATCGGCGTAGCGTGGCTGTATGACCCAAAGGCGCGATCATGCCCTCTCCTGCACGACGCTCTTGCTCATCGCGTGTGGACTGGCCGGCTGCGGCAAGGCCTCCACGCCGCCCGCGGCCGCCCCCGAGCCGCTCGCACCGCTCACGTTCCGGCGCTCGGCGGACGACATCATCCTCGCCGCGAAGCTGCCGCCAGAGACCGCGCCGCGCGCATCGCTCGAGATCCACCGCCTCGACGCTTACGCTGCGTGCAACGCGGCGCAGGTGCGCCTCTCCGCCAGCGTGAGCGCGCGCGCGGACGCGGGGCCGAGCGCGCTCACGCTGTCGAGCCTCGTCATCGGCGGCCTGGGGCTCGCGGGCGGCATCGCCACCACCGCGCTCGCCGCGGGCCTCGAGGCCCCGCAGATCCCGGCGGGCACGCCGTCGCTCCCGGACGCGGAGCCGCCGGACGTGGAGGGCAAGACGGGCGTGATCGTGGCGGGCGTCGTCACGGGTGTCGCCGTCGTGGGGGCGGTCGTCGGGACGCTCCTGCTCGTCGGCGGCGACGACGACGACGAGGATCGCAAGCACAAGCTCGATCTCGGCGCCGGCGGCGCGGGGGGCCTCCGCGACGCCATCCGCGCCTTCGAGGCCGCGTGCCCGGACGAGCCGCCCGAGGACGCCCTCGCCGCGTGCATCGACAGGGCGCGCGCCCTCCGCGAGACCTGCGCAGCCCGGTGAGGTGGGCTCCGCCGGCGGCTCAGCGCGCGAGCACGTCGAGGAAGCGCTCCTCGTGGAACCCGACCGAGATCCGCGTGTTCGTGCCCTCCATGGCGCGCGCCCCCCACTCGCCCTTCTCGCGGTAGATCTCGACCTCGACGAAGTCGCAGACGCGCTCGTCGAGCGCGCAGGCGGCCGCCACGAGATCGTGCATCGCCTTGCCCACGCCCTTGTCTGCCAGGTACCGATCGAGCGCGTCGATCATCCTCGTCAGGCCGCTCCGCGGCGATCGACCGGAGACCCGGCGGCTCAGCGCCTCGCGCATGGCCTCGGTGTAGACGACCCCGTGACATACGTTCTTCGAGACGAACCTGCGCTCTCCGATCTGCGGTGAGGCGAGCAGCGCGAGCGTCTCCCGGGGCGCGCCGCCGGGGTTATAGCTCGGGCAGGTGAGGCGCCCGCGGAACTTCTCGAGCGGCTCGGCGACCAGGTTGTCGCCCGCGAAGCCGCCTTGCTGGACCCAGCGAGCGAGCCGGAGCCCGGGGACGTCCTTGAACGCCTTGCCGATGTTCTTGGGCGCCGCCCCGACGAGCACCGTGGCGTCCGGCTCGCGGAGCAGCTCGGCGAGCAGCGCGGGGCCGCCCGCGACCTCGCCGGCCGGGTGCTCCAGGATGCCGGGGCCGTAGCACGCCTGGTGGAAGCCGGAGACCCGCGCCTTCTTGCCCTCGCTCGTCGCCCACCACGCGGGGCCGTGCAGCGCGCCGATCGGGACCTCCGCCCGCCCGCAGCGATCCAGCCCCCAGCGGACAAGCCGGCACTGATCCTCGGAGCCGGGCGTGACGAGCACGCCGAGCAGCTCGACGTCGGGGTGATCGGCGAGCCAGAGCAGCGTCATGAAATCATCCGGGTCCGCGGTCTCCATCTCGAAGATCATGCGCTTCACGCCGCACCTCCATGCCATCGCGCCGCAGAGCAAAATTGAATAGTCTCGTTCCGAGCGGGCAGCCGGAGAGACGACCGGCCGCCCGCCGGAGCCAGCGCTCGACCCGCGCCGCTGCGCGCGGCCAGGCCGCACGACCCCGAGGAGCGAATGAAGCGCATACACCTGTTCGAGATAGAGGATTTCAGCTGGTTTCCCGGGTGGCTGCGGGCCTGCATGACACGCCTCATCGTGGTCATGCACAGAGCGCTGGGCACGCGCGAGGCGCTGGTCGAGCTGATCGCCAGAGCATTGAAGGAGTCGAGCACATCGAACATCATCGACCTCTGCTCCGGGAGCGGCGGGCCGATGATCGACGTCGTACGGACCCTGCGCGAGAGGCCCGGGTTCGAGGGCATCCAGCTGACGCTCACGGACCTGTACCCGAGCAAGGAGGCGGCGGAGCTCATCAACAACCAGGAAGGGAGGAACGTCTCCTACCAGACAACCCCGGTTGACGCCACGAAGATCGACGGCGACGAGGCTGGTCTCAGGGGTCTCAGGACAATCGTCGGCGGCTTTCATCACATGAGGCCGGAGGACGCGAGAAAGATACTGGAGTCGGCCCAGCGGAGCAGGCAGCCCATCTGTGTCTTCGAGATCAGCGACAACAGGGCTCCGACGTTTCTCTGGTGGCTCGCCCTCCCGATCAACTTCGTGATGTGCCTGCTCATCACGCCCATGGCGAGGCCCATGACCGTGCGGCAGCTCGTCTTCACGTATATCGTGCCGATCATCCCGCTGTGCTTCGCATGGGACGGAGCGGTCTCGTACGCGAGGATCTACACGCTCGATGACCTGGATGAGCTGTTGAGCGGGCTGCGGAGTGAAGATTACCGATGGGAAAAGGGAGTGACCGGCGGGAGAGCGAAGAAGCTCTATCTTCTCGGCATTCCGACCCGCGACGCCGGCTCCGGCGGCTGAGCCGCTCCGGCGCGGACGAACCGGTACGTACCGGTCGTACAGATCGCCGGAGAGCGCGCGGCGAGCGTGATCCCAGGCTGTATGTCCCCCTCGTGCGCTCCGACGATTGGAGTAAGGCCATGCCTTCGTGTGCGTCGCGGATTGCGCCCTACTATTCGTGTGCGGTCATCGATCTACCTTGTTACGCGCAATCCCGGTATGCCTGTCCGGTTGCGGAGGGGAATACGATGGCTGACGCAAACGGAGCACTGAGCTCGCTGGATGACTTTATCGCACACTCCACGGAGATGCTGTTCGTCGCCGGAGGCGACGGCGCGCTGCTGCGATGGAGCGACGCGCTGGGCCGGACGATCGGGCCCGCGCTCGCGCACGGAACCCCGTTGACCGAGCTCTTCCACCCGGAGGATCGCGGCGCGCTCACCAAGAGGTGGGAGCAAGTGCGTGAGAGCACGGCCCCCATTCACGTCCACGGCCGCGTCATGAGCGCGGAGCGCAGCTACAAACCGCTCGCCTGCGTCGTGCGCGGCGCGCGCTCGGATGGGCTGGTCTACGGCTCGTTCCGTGACGCGCCGGCCGGCGACGGCGCGCTCGACGAGCTGACCGAGCTGAGGGCACGGGACAGGATGCTCCGCGCCTTGATCAACACGCTTCCGATAGCGATGTGGGCCGTCGATACCGACGGAACGTATCTCTACCATGAAGGCAAGGGGCTGGAGGCCGCCGGCCATCAACCTGGACAGCTCGTCGGCGCGAACATCTTTGACCTCTACGGCGAGGCCAGGGGCGCCGTCAGGCGCGCGCTGGCCGGCGGCCCGGTGCACGGGCTGGCCGAGGCGCACGGCTGTGTATGGGAGAGCTGGATGGTCCCCCTCGCGGAGGAAGCGGGGCACGTCAGCACCGTCGTCGGGTTCTCGCTCGACGTGACGGAGGGGCAGCGCGCGCAGCAGGCCCTCCAGACGAAGCTCGACGTGATCGAGGCGCAGCAGCGGGTCATCCGGGAGCTCGCGGCGCCGATCATCGAGGTATGGGACGGCGTGCTGGCGCTGCCCATGATCGGCGTCGTCGACAGCGCGAGGACGGCCGACGCGATGGAGAGCCTGCTCGAGGCGATCTCGAGCCGCGGCGCGCGCTTCGCGGTCCTCGACCTCACCGGCGTGCAGATGGTGGATACGAAGGTCGCCGATCACCTGATCAAGCTCGTGCGGGCCATCCAGCTGCTCGGCGCCGAGGGGATCATCTGCGGCATCCGCCCGACCGTGGCGCAGACGATGGTGGCGCTGGGGCTCGACCTCAGCGCCATCGTCACCAAGGCCAACCTGCGGGCCGGCCTGATGCACTGCATGCGGAGCTTGTCCGCGCGCCCGGCGCCGCCCCACCGCAACATCGCCTGACACGCCAGCGGAGGACGAGGCACCCGGCGCCAGCGCTGGCGCTGCTCCCTGGACGCCCGAGCTCAGAACAGCTGGACGTCGTCGATCTCGATGCCGAGCGGCTGTCCCACGGGCGTGCGCCAGTTCAGGTTCATGACGCTCCACGGCTCGAACGGCACCAGCGTGCCCCACCCCTGCTGCATCAGATCCCACCAGCGCAGCTCCACGGTGACCCACTCCGTGCCGACCCAGAGGTCGATACCGTGGCTGTCGTAGCAAGCCGAGCAGAGCCCGCCCTCAGGCGTCGTAAGGAGCGTGCCGACGTCGAAGCGAACCTGCGTGCCCTGGCCACGGATGTGGAAGCGGATGCCCTGGAACGGCGACACATCGACGGGCCACATCTCGAAGGACAGCGTCACGCCAGCGCCCGACGCGGACGGCACCCCGGGGGAGCGCGCCGCGAGCGCCCTCGAGCTGAAAGGCCCCGGAGCGGGCAACAGGTCGACCGGCGGGACGGTCCCGTCGTCGTACGTCACCCACGGCCCCGTGAACGGCGGGGCGCTGCGCGCGTACGGCGCGAAGAGGAGGAAATCGCCGTCCTCGAAGTCCTCGATGACGAGGCCCGGCATCGCGCAGACGGGCAACCACCCGCAGTCCGGATCGGAGCAATCCGTGAGACCGTCCGCATCGTCATCGGAGCCGTTGCTGCAGGCCCAATCGGTGTCTTCGCGCCACGACATGCAGTAAGGCTGCGACTGGCAGTCCGCATCGGCGCAATCCACGAAACCGTCCCCGTCGTCGTCGGCGCCGTTGCTGCACGTCCAGTCGGTGTCCTCGCGCACCGGCATGCAGTACGGCATCCACTGGCAGTCCGGATCGGCGCAATCCGCGAGGCCGTCCCCGTCGTCGTCGTAGCCGTTGCTGCACGCCGCATCGGTGTCCTCGCGCCACGGCGAGCAGAACGAATACCACTGGCAGTCCGGATCGGCGCAATCCGCGAGGCCGTCCATGTCGTCATCGGCGCCGTTGCTGCAGGCCCAATCGGTGTCCTCTCGCACCGGCGCGCAGAACGGATACCCCTGGCAGTCCGGATCGGAGCAATCAGGGCGGCCATCGCCATCATCGTCGTAACCGTTGCTGCACGCCACATCGGTGTCCTCGCGCAGCGGCGTCGTGTCGTCGACCCCGATGACGATGTCGAGCCTCCCGTGCCCGACCGAAATGACGTCGCCATCGGCCCGGAACTGGAACGCCACCGTCGACGTCGCACCTTCGCCGATGTAGACCCACGTCGGGTTCGCCGACGTGAGGGACGCCGAGACGGGCTGGTAACCGCCGCCGGTCCACCGCTCGAGGACCCAGCCCGGCTGGAGCATCACGTCATAGTGGCCGACCGGCAGCAGCTCCGTGAGCGCCGGCGTGTCGCCGCCTCCGTAGATGGTCCGCGCCGTCGGGCCGTAGATATCGAACCACGCTTGGGAAAGGCGGTACGTCGCGCCCGAGGAGCTGTTCCCGACGAGGGCCAGGCTGAGCGAGCCGACCTCGGACTCCTGCTCGGCGTCATCCGGCGCGTCCGCCGTGCAGCCGACCGGGATCGCAGCAATGGCCAGGACCGAACATACGAAGAGTTGTCGCAAGTGTCTCATGATGACTGTCGTATCAGAGCCGATCGCGCGTGAAAAGCTGGATTCGTGAGGGCTCCATGACGTCGCGCGTCCATCGGCCATGCGGCCGTTGGCCGGCCATGCGGCCATTGGCCGGCCATGCGGCCATTGGCCAGTCAGAGGCTCGGCGCCGGCGCGTCGACGGCCTCGGCGGCCTTCGCGTGCCGCGCTTGCTCCCGGAAGTAGCCCTCCCGCTCCTCGGCGAAGGCGCGCGCCACGCTCGGACGTCCGTGGAGGCGCGCGTGGTACGCGGCGAGCGCCGGCCAGGACTTCAGGTCGATCGGCGTGACAACGGACCAGTTGAGCACCGCGAAGAGGTACGCGTCGGCGACCGAGAAACGGTCGAGGAGGAACTCCCGCCCTTCGAGCCGATCCGCCACCCAGCCGAGGCGGCGCGGCGCCCCGGCCAGCGCATGGGCCTTGACCTCGGCCGAGGCCGTCTTGTCCAGGAGCGGCATGTAGACCGCCTTGTGGAGCTCGCTCCCGATGAAGCCGAGCCACTGCTGGAGGCGCGCCCGGCCGAGCGGATCCCGCGGCGCGAGCTCCGCCTCCGGGAACCGATCCGCCACGAGCTGAAGGATCGCCGCGTTCTCGGCGAGGATCTCGCCTCCTTCGATCTCGAGCGCGGGGACGAACCCGAGCGGGTGGATCGCACGGTAGTCGGCGCCCCCCAAGGTCCGCTTCGTCTTCAGGTCGACCTCCACATACGAGGCCTCCGCGCCTGCCTCGTAGAAGGCGATGCGCGTGGCGAGAGAACATGCGAGCGGAGCGAAATAGAGCTTCATGAAAACCTCCTGACGGCGCCCAAGGTGCGCCTCGCCGGGCTGTGCGTCCAACGCATCGTCGTGATAGGTTCTATGCGTGTCACGCATACCGCCTCCCCCTGCGCCTCCCGCGATCGGACCGCGGCCTCGGCTCGAGATCCGCGATCTGGAGCTCGTCCTCTCGCTGGCGGCCGCCGGGAGCACGGCCGGCGCCGCCTCGACGATGCACATCACGCAGTCCGCCGTGAGCCGGGCGCTCGCCCAGGCGGAGGAGCGGGTCGGCGCGCTCCTCTTCGAGCGCACCGCGCGCGGGGTCACGCCGACCGCCGCGGGCGAGCGGCTCATCGCGGGGGCCGGGCTCGTCCTCGCGCAGCTCCGGGAGCTCGAGCGAGAGGTCGCGGCGCCGGTCGCCGCGACGACGCGCGTCCGCCTCGTGTGCGAGTGCTACACCGCGTACCGCTGGCTGCCCTCCGCGATGACGAGCCTCCGGCGCAGGCTGCCCCGCCTCGAGATCGTGCTCGCGGTCGAGCACACCCACGATCCGGTCGCCGCGCTCGTCCGGGGGGACATCGACGTCGCGCTGCTCACCACGTCGTCCCTGCCGAGCGATCGCGAGGCGGGCTGCGCGCTCGTGGAGCGGCCGCTCTTCTCGGACGAGGTCATCTTCGTGATCTCGAGCTCGCACCCGCTCGCCGGGCGGGCCTCGCTCACGCGCGACCACCTCCGCGAGGGCCCGCTGATCACGCCGAACGCCGCGCCGGCCGAGGCGCGCTGGTTCATGAGCGCCGTCTTCGGGCGGCAGCGGCCCAAGATCGAGCTCCTGCGGTTTCCGCTCACGGAGGCCGTGGTCGACGCGGCGCGCGCCGGGATGGGGATCGCGACCCTCTCGGAATGGGTGGCGGAAGCCTACCTCGGCAGCGGCGACCTTCTGGTCAAGCGGCTCTCGACCGGCCCGCTCCGCCGGCCCTGGCGGATCGCGTTCCGGCGCGCGTCGGCCGACGCCGCGGAGCGCCTGATCGCCGCCCTCGAGAGCTCGGCGCCGCGGCTTTACACGCGCGCCGGGTGACCCGGGTGACCCGGGTGACGCTCAGTCGAGGCCGGTGGCCTCCGGCGCGCCCAGCATCAGGTTCAGGTTCTGCACCGCCGCGCCGGAGGCGCCTTTGCCGAGGTTGTCGAGGCGCGCCACGACCAGGATCTGGTCCGGCTTGCCGAACACGAACACGTCGAGTCGGTTCGTGTCGTTGCACTCCACCGCGCCGAGGTAGCCGTCCTCCAGCGCGCCCTGGCCGCCGAGCGGCATCACCCGGATGAACGGCTCGCCGGCGTAATAGGACGTGAAGAGCTCGTGGACCGCGGCGGGCGTCGCCGGCCGGGCCAGGGCGTCCGCGAACAGGGGCACCGAGACGAGCATGCCCTTGTAGAAGTCGCCCACGACCGGCTGGAACAGCGGCGCCCTGTCGAGGCCCGCGATGGCGCGCATCTCCGGCAGGTGCTTGTGCTGCAGCGTGAGCCCGTACGGGCGCGGGCCGCGGAGCTGCTCGCGGCGCGCCCCGTCGGCCTGCTCGTAGGCCTGGATCATCTTGCGCCCGCCGCCGCTGTAGCCGGTGAGCGAGTGCGCGATCACGCGGGCGTCCCTGGGCAGGAGCCCCTGCTCGACGAGCGGCACCACGAGCGCGAGGAACCCGGTCGCGTGGCACCCGGGCACGGCGACGCGCCGCGCGCCGCGGACGGCCTCGCGCTGGCCGGGGCGGAGCTCCGGGAAGCCGTACACCCACCCGTCGGCCGTGCGGTGCGCGGTGCTCGGATCGATGACGCGCGTCCTCGGGTTCTCGATCCATCCGATGGATTCGCGGGCGGCGTCGTCGGGCAGGCACGTGATGAGCACATCCGCCTCGTTGACCAGCGCGCGGCGCGCCGCGGCGTCCTTGCGGCGCTCGGGGTCGATCTCGAGCAGCTGGAGGTCGCGGCGGCCCTGCAGCCGCTCGCGGATCTGGAGCCCCGTCGTCCCTTCCTGCCCGTCGATGAACACCCGATGCATGGTGGCCGTTTCCATACGCCGAGCGCGCCCTCGGGACCAGCGCTTCGCGCTGGCTCACCGGCGGCGCTGCGGCGCCCAGGCGCATCCGCCGTCGTCGCACGGCGCTTCGAGGTGCTCCCCTCGCACCCTGGCCCTGACCATCTGGATCAACCCCAGCGCCCAGCACATCGGGCATCCGCCCACCGCCACCAGCGCGACCGGCAACAGCGCCATCGCCAGCCAGAGGGAAGCGCGCGCGACGAGCACCGAGGCCACGAGGGCCGCGAGGCAGATCGCCCCGCGCGCGAAGTGCTCCACAAGGCTCCTGCTCATGAACATGGCTTGTCTCTCCTCTCCTCCCCTCCTCCCCGCACCCCTGAGGCGGAAGGCGCGCCCTCCTGCCGGAGGACCTCCCGCCGCACCAATTGCCGCGCCCGGTGCAGGCGGCTCTTCATGGCCGCCTCGCCGAGCCCGAGCATCTGGCACACCTCCTCGCCCGTCAGACCCTCGACGTCGCGCAGCACGAGCACCTCCCGATAGGGCCGCTCCAGCGCGGCGATCGCCTCATGCACGGCGCGGACCAGCCGCCAGCGCTCGAATGCTGCCTGCGGGTCGAGATCGCCCGACGGCACCGCATCGATGTCGTCCACCCGATCCCCCAGCCGTGAGCGCTCCCGCGCGAAGGGGCGAAGCATGCGCAGGCACGCGTTCCGGACCACCGTCATCAGCCAGGAGAGGACGCCCGGATCGCGCGCCACCTCGGGGCGGCGCGCGAGCTTCGCGAAGGCCTCCTGGACCGCGTCGTCGGCGTCGAACGCGTCGCGGCACGCGCGCAGCCCGAAGCGGTACACGCGGTCGTGGTAGGCGCGGACGAGCTGCTCCAGCGCGCCGTCGTCGCCGCGCGCGGCCGCCGTGAAGAGCGGCTCGTGGGAACTCGATGCTTCCATTCAGCGCCTCAGCTCCGCTGGAGGGGGCATGTGGAACTGCCCATCAGAGCGTACCCGAAGCACGTGCCCGAGAGCGCGGTGAACATCATGTACACGCCCGACAGACCGAACACGGCGAGCCGCGTCACGAGCGTCAGCGGCGCCGCCCAGGCGCACGCCAGCAGCGCGAGCGCAGCCAGACCACGCAGCAACCGATCCATGTTCCCCACATTGCGTTTCATGAGCTCCTCCATCCTTCGTCCGGAGAAGCCCCGATGCGGGATGGAGGATTCACGAAATCGTTGCGCCGGTGGCGCAGAAAGCGACCGAGCGACGCCCGCGCGACGCATCCACGCCTGCGCGATGCGTCCACACCTGCGCGATGCGTCCACGCCTGCGCGACGCGTCCACGCCTGGGCGACGCATCCAGGCGGGGTATCAGGCGCTCGGGGCGCACGTGATCTCGCCCTTCCCGTTCGGGGTGGTGGCGACGCGGCCCGGGCCGTTCTTCGCGGGGATCGACACGTTCGAGATCGCCGTCGTCGGGAAGGCGGGCCACGGCGGGCTGCCGCACATGTCGGTCGATCCGATCTACACAGCGGCGCAGGTCGTGACCGCGCTCCAGTCGATCGTCGCGCGCGAGACGAAGCCGGGCGAGCCGCTCGTCGTGAGCATCTCGGCCATCTCCGGCGGGAACGCGCCCAACGTCGTCGTGGAGCGCGTGGCGCTCCAGGGCACGGTGCGCTGGTTCTCGCAGCCGAGCCGGGAGCACGCGCTCGAGCGTATCCACGGGATCGCCTCGGGCGTGTGCTCGGCGCTGCGCGCCTCGTGCGAGTTCCGGGTGCTGTCGAGCTCCCCGGTCACGGCCAACGCCGCGGCGCCCGTGGATCTGGTGACGGCCGCCGCGCGGGCGACGGAGCGCGCCGAGGTCATGGATCCCGGCCCGCTCACGGTCAGCGAGGATTTCTCCGAGTTCACGAGCCGCGTCCCGGGCTGCCTCTTCACGGTGGGCGCGGGCGGGCCGAGCGCGGCGCCGCACCACCACCACGCGTTCGATCTCGACGAGCGCGCCATCGGGCTCATCGCGGAGGTCTTCACCCGCGCCACGCTCGCCGCGCTCAAGCCGGAGTGACGCGGCTGGCGGCCGCACGAGCTCCGCGCGTCAGCAATCCTGGCGGGACTGTTCCGCGGGGGCGAACCGTCGCGATCCGCTCTACGAGATCGTGCGCGACAACGTGGAGACGCTGTACGGGGCCATCGACGACGGCGCCATCGCCGTCCGGATACCCAAGCACGCGAAGAAGGAGCTCGAAGCCTACCTCGACTGCGGGCTGCTCTGCCGCGGGTTCGCGCGGCTCCGGTGCGAGCGCTGCGAAGAGAGTCGGCTGGTGGCCTTCAGCTGTAAAGGACGCGGCTTCTGCCCATCGTGTCTGGGCCGACGCATGTGTGCCACGGCGGGGGCTTATCACGAAGACGGCACCGAGCTCGTGTGGAACGAGCTCGGTCACCTGCGAACGGGCGAGGTCGGTCAGGTCCTAGAGCACGCCGTCGGGCGGATGCTCCGTTACCTCCGGCGGCACGGGCATCTCGAGATCGAGCACGACGTCGAGGAGGACGACGAGCCCGAGGCCGTGCTCTGTGCCTCCGCCGTCTCGGGACGAGAGCCGCCCGCCGGCCCTCAATGGCTCGGCGGACTCTCGTCGTATTGTCCGAGCGCGCTCGCGTACGACAAGCCGCTGTGCGCTGCGCTCGATGGCTTCACCTTGCACGCAGCGACGCGCGCCGGTGCGCACCATGCCGCGGCGAGGGAGGCGCTGCCGCGTTACGTGCTGCGACCCCCGATCGCAAAGGAGCGCGTTGAGCCGCAGCAGGACGGCCTGGTGCGGCTCTCGCTCAAGCGCGCCTTCGCCGACGGGACTGTCGCGGTGGACATGGATCCGCTCTCGCTCTTGTGCCGCCTCGCGGCCAGCGTCCCGCCGCCGCGCTTTCACACCGTCAAGTACGCTGGCGTGCTCGCCTCGGCAAGTCGCCCACGTTGGCGCGCAAGCGCATCGGACCGCGCCCTGCGAAGCCAGAAGAGCCTACGAAGGCGGACGATGACGCCGCTCCGAAACGCAAGCGTGGCGGCTATCGAGCGGTCGACAAACCGCGCCGAGCTCTTGCGCCGCACATGTGCGATCGATGTCCTCGAGTGCCCAGCTTGCAAGGGGCGGATGAAGCTCGTCGCCCTGGTGACCGAGCCAAGGAACATCGCCCGCTTTCTCTCCGCGCTCGGCGAGCCGACCGATGTTCCAGCACGCTCTCCCAACCGAGGGCCGCCGTACTGGAAGAGCACCGTTCTGCGCCGCAAGGCGCCCGGTGACGCCGCATAGCGTCTCGCGACGCGCCTCCCGGGCCAGACCAACGCCCGGACGGACACGTGTGCCCACGGCACGCCGATGCGCCCCGTAGCGCGCTCGGCGCCGCCCGGACCACGCACTTTCGACCCGGGACCGAGCCATCACGACGCTCGCGGTCCCACCCTTTCGGTTTGCTGCGCTACACTTCTCCGCGCTGCGATCCGGCTTCTTTTACCTACGCGCTGGCACTGCAGCCGCAGGCACCCGGTTTGACGTTGCGCTGATGGCAGACAAGCTCACATCAACCTTGGCGACGCAGGGGACCCAAGTCTCCTCGAAGGTGAGCCGACTTGTCTCCTGGGCCGCTACCGAGAACATCCCACCTAATCGTAGGGGGGACTCAGGAATCGCTGCAGCTGCACATCTTGCCAGAACGTCAAATCGGGCCTGTGCTTTGCGACACCACGGACTCGAGAGTCTTGCGAGATGACAAAGCCGAGAGCCTCGCGGTGCGCATTGCATTACCGGAACATTGACCGATGCCTCGTTCCGAAGGAGACTCGCCGCATGGGACTGCTGACCTTCACCATCAACGTCACCCTGGACGGTTGCGTCGACCACCAGGAGGGGATCGTCGACGACGAGACGCGCGCCTTCTTCACCCGCCTCATGGACGAGAGCGGCGCGATGCTGTGGGGCCGCGTCACCTACGAGATGATGGAGAGCTACTGGCCGGCGGTCGCCCGCGGCGACGAGGAGGCGCCTCCGGCGATACGCGAGTGGGCGGTCAAGCTGGAGACCAAGCCGAAGTACGTGGCGTCGTCCACGCGCAAGGACTTCCCGTGGACCAACAGCCACCACATCGCCGGCGATCTGCGCATGGGCGTGCAGAAGCTTAAGGACGCGACCCCGGCCGGCGTGCTCCTCGGCAGCGGCAAGCTCGCGACCGAGCTCGATCGGCTGGATCTCATCGACGAGTACAGTCTCCTCGTCCACCCCAAGCTCGCCGGCCACGGCCCGACCCTGTACCAGAGCGGGCTGCCCGCCGCGCGGCGGCTCGAGCTGGTCTCGGCCAAGCCGCTCCGCTGCGGCGCGGTGGCGATGCACTACCGGCGCGCGCGCTGACTCAGAGGAGCCCCATCGCGCCCAGCTCGCTGCGCCCCTGGCTCAGCGCTCGTCACGACGCGGTACCACGAACGGATACCACCAATCGCCACATCCTACGGCGCCAGCATCGCATGCATCGTTCAATCGCAGATCCGCTGTTCTCATCCAAGCGGCCCAACCAGCGGATGCTGCCGGTCGCATTCACGCGGCGGCAGATCCGCACGTCGTCCGACGCTCCGATCCAGCGCTCAGCCCGGACGGTTTCGCATGAAGTCCGCCACCTCGGCGAAGCGCTGGTCGAGGAAGGCGCGGAGCGGCGCGGGCACGTCGAGCTCGGCCATGGCCGCCCGCATGCAGCGCATCCAGGCGTCGCGCATCGCCACATCGACCGGGACGCGCGCGTGGCGCATCCGCAGCCGCGGGTGGCCGTGCGCCGCGATGTAGTCCTGCGGCCCGCCCAGCCAGCCGATCAGGAAGAGCGCGAATCGGTCGCGGCTCTCACGGGCGACCTGACCGCCCTCGTCGCAGACGTGGAGGCGCGCGAGCGCCGGCTCGTCGCGGCCCATGAGGTCGTAGAAGCGCTCGACGAGCCGGCGCACCGCCGGCTCGCCGCCCAGCAGCTCGAAAGGGGTCTCGGACGGCTCGGCCATGGGTGATGCCCTCTACCGGATCTGCGCCGGCGCTGCACGCCGCTGGCTCAGGCCGCCGCGGAGCTGCCGCAGGCCGCGCCGAACCACGTGGCGAGCGCGCGGCGCAGCCGGCGATGGGCGGAGGCCTCGGGCTCACCTGCCGCGGCCGCCCAGGCCACATAGCCGTCGGGGCGAATCAGCAGCGCCTCCGCGGGGCGCGGCAGCGCAGCGCAGCGCGCGCTCACGACGTCCACGCGATCGCCCCAGGGCGCCGCCACGCCGCCGAGCGCGGCGCCGCCGCTCAGGTCGAGCAGCACGCCCCTGGCCCCGCGCATGAGCTGCGCGACCCGCGTCTCCCCCGCCTGCGTGGTCAGCGGGACATCCGGCGCCCATCGCCCGAGCAGCGGATGCTGCTCGCCGGGCTCGGCCGGCATCTCGTAACGGACGTCGGCCGCGTCCAGCATCTCGACGACATACCGCAGGCTCTGCTCGTGCTTGAGCAGCTCGCCGACCAGCTCGCGCAGCGCGGCGACGCGCTCGTCCCGCATCATCAGCGCGCCCTGCGCCCGGGTGTGCATGAGCACGCGCTTGCCCTCGGGGTGCCGCTCCGCGTGGTAGGTGTCGAGGAGCCCCGGCGGCGCCCAGCCGCGGACCTCCGCGGCCAGCTTCCAGCCGAGGTTGGCCGCGTCCTGCAATCCGGTGGTGAGGCCTGGCCCGCCGGCGGGGAGATGGATGTGCGCCGCGTCGCCCACGAGCAGCACGCGGCCCGCGCGGTACGTCTCCGCCTGGCGGCTGGCGTCGGTGAACCGAGACAACCACCGCACCTCGCGGACGGGCAGATCCTCGCCGAGCGCCGCGCGAACGCTGGCCTGCAGCTCGTCGAGCGTCATCGGGGCGTCGCGGTCGAAGTCCGGCGGATACGGCTCCGACGTGACCACGCGAAACACGCCCGCTCCCAGGGGAACCAGGGCGATCCCGCCGAGCCCGAACCGAAGGCGGCGGCCGCCGGAGAGGACGAGGTGCCCGTCCTCCGTCGCGCCCTCGGCCAGGGTGACGTCGGCGAGGCGCAGGAGCCGGGAGGGCGGGAGTCCGGGAAAGCCGATCCCGGACAGCTTGCGCACGGCGCTGCGGCCGCCGTCACACCCCACAACGAAGCGCGCCCGAAGCGGGTAGTCGCCGTCCGGGCCTCGGACGGCGACCGTCGCGCCCTCCCCGTCCTGTTCCAGCCCGATGAGCTCGTGACCTCGACGGATCTCCGTCGTCAGCTCGCGCGCCCGCTCTTCCAGCAGCGCCTCGATGCGCGCCTGATGGATGCTCAGGAAGCGCCTCGACACGCGCGCGTGGTCGCCGCCGAGGGCCAGCGGTATCCCGCCGAAGTGCACGAAGCGCGTCATTTCCGCGGCGCTCTGCTCCGCGCGGAAGCGCTCGAGAAGGCCCCTGTGGTCGAGGATCTCCACGGCGCGCCCGCCGAGGCCGAGCGCCTTGGAGAGCCCCGTGGGCTCGGGCAGCCGCTCCAGCACGACGGGGCGCACGCCGGCCAGCCGCAGCTCGCAGGCCAGCATCAACCCGGTCGGACCGCCGCCCACGATGACGACATCGACGTTCATACGCGTTCTCCTTGTCGAGCTCCTTGTCGAGCAACGATCGATTGACAGCGATGGTTCAGCGACGACCTGTGGGCGGCGACGGACGAACGAGGCTCACGTCACGTGGTCTCTCCGGTGCCCGCGCGGCCGCCCCATCCAGGCGTGGTCACGCCGTCCAGCACGAGGTTCACGGTCTGCTCGCCGAGGCGCGCGGCGAGCTCGAGATCGCACGAGAGGCGCGCCCGGAGGTCCGAGAAGCGCGGCCCGAAGATGCCGATCCCGGCCAGCGCGCCCACGACGGTGCAATACAGCAGCTCGAACTCGCAGTCGCGCCGGAACACCCCGCCGGCTTGACCTCGCTCGTAGAGATCGCGCAGCTGCGACGGCAGCATCGCGAGCGTCGCGGGCGGCGCGGCCTGCCAGCCGCTCATCGCCTCGTGCATCGCGAGCGGCATGCACATCGGGCGCGAGAGGAGCAGCCGGAAGAACATCGTGAACGCGCGCCGGAGCCCCTCGCGCGGCTCGAGCGCCGCCGACGCCTCGAGCGCCGGCCGCCACCCCTCCATGAGGCCGGACCACTGGTCCTCGAGGACCGCGCGGTAGAGGCCGTCCTTGCTCCCGAAGTGATGGTAAATCATGCGCTCGTTGACCCCGGCGCGCCCCACGATGGCGTGCACGCGGGCCCCGTCAGGCCCATGCCGCGCGAACTCCTCGGCGGCGGCGTCGAGGAGCGCCCGCCGCGTCTCCTTTTTCTCGTCTCCCGGCATCAGGTAAATTTTTATTTACTCATGAACGAGCGGCGGTCAAGGGCGCGCATTGGCCGCGTCCCGTCGCGCGGTGGGACAGGGCGCCCGGCGCGGGCTCTCCCATCTCGGGCATCGGCGGTCCGCCCCGCGCTGGATCCATGCCTCCCGGGCGGCCGGGTCGTCTTCCGCTGTGGCCCGATGTAGGCGCAACCGGCCCCCTTCAGAGCGGCGCGCCTGACGCGGAGCTCGGCGCCGCGGCGAAGGCGCGAGCGGGCCGCGAGCGGAGCCGGACGTTGCCGACCCTGATCGCAAGCGAAAACCAGCGATTCCTTGTGCCTTTTGCGGTAGGCTCGGCCCCAGGTCAGGTCTGGCCCGCTGGCCAGTGTGCTTGTTGGCATGAACCAGAAAACGATGTTCCTCTCTGCGTTGGTGCTCGCGGCGGGCGCGCTCACGGTGAGCGTGACCGGCTGCGAGTTCATCGTCGCCGTCGATCGCAGCCAGATCTCCGACACGGGCGGTGCCGGCGGGGCCGGCGGGGCTGGTGGCTCTGGCGGCGGCACGACGACGAGCAGCAGCGCCAGCTCGTCGTCAGACACGGGCGGCACCGGTGGCTCCGGCGGCTCCGGCGGCTCCGGTGGCTCCGGCGGCTCGGACGGCTCCGGCGGCTCGGACGGCTCCGGCGGCTCCGGCGGCTCCGGCGGCTCAATGACGTGCGCCGGCGGCGCGACCCCGTGCGACACGATCGGCGACTGCCCGGCCCCGGCCACGGAGTGCGTGAAGGCCACGTGCGAAGCAGGGTGCTGCGGCACGACCGACGTGCCCGACGGCACCCCCACGACGGCGGACCACGAGGCGGGTGACTGCAAGCGGCAGGTCTGCGACGGCAAGGGCGGCACGACGTCGATCCGCGACGACACCGACAAGCCGGCCGACGACGAATGCAACGTCGGCACGTGCCCGGGCGGCTCTCCGGGCAGCGCACCGAAGGCCGCTGGCACGAGGTGCACCACCGGCGGCAAGGTCTGCGACGGCGGCGGCGCCTGCGTCGACTGCCTCGCGGACACGGACTGCACCGCGCCCCAGGTCTGCGATCCGACGGGCACGCGCACGTGCGTGAACGTGTCTTGCACCGACGGCGCGCTGAACGGCGGCGAGACCGACGTCGACTGCGGCGGCGTCGACGCCGGCTCCGGCTGCGCGCCCTGCGCCGACGACCTGGAGTGCGCGCTCGATTCCGACTGCGCGAGCGGCTACTGCAACACGGCCGGCATGTGCGCGACGCCCAGCTGCATCGACACCGACCAGAACGGCAACGAGACCGACGTCGACTGCGGCGGCGCCTCCTTTCAGGGCGCTCCGGCCTGCGACAAGTGCGGTGTCGGGAGGAAGTGCGACGTCGCGGGCGACTGCACCACCGGCTTTTGCAGCGACGGCACCTGCGCGGCCAAGCCGGACGGCGCGTCCTGCGTGATCAACGCCGAGTGCGCCAGCGCGCGCTGCGTTGACGGCGTCTGTTGCGACACGGCGTGCACCGGCGCCTGCCAGGCGTGCTCCGCGGCCAAGAAGCTCGGCGGCTCCGACGGCGTCTGCGGCACCATCGCGGCCGGAATCGATCCGGACGACGAGTGCCCGGACACGGGCGCGGCGTCGTGCGGGACCAACGGGTCCTGCGACGGCGCGGGCGCCTGCCAGCGCTATGCAGCGGGTACGGAGGTGCCGTCCGGGCAGACGCTGGGCGATTGCCAGCAGCGCGTGTGCAACGGCGCCGGCGGCACCACGACGGACGATGACGTCACCGATCTCCCGGTGCCAGCGACCGTCTGCTTGACGGACCCCGCGTGCACGGGCGCGCCGGCCATGCCGAGCTTCACGATGGCGCCGGCGGGCACCGACTGCACCGCCGACGGCCTGCCTGGCAAGACGGTGTGCGGCAGCGGGCTCGCGGCCGGCACGTGCGTCGAGTGCAACGACGACTCGAGCTGCACCTCGCCCGCCGCGTGCAACACGACGACGCACGCCTGCGAGTGATCGCGACAGCGTGGAGAGCGCCCGGGGCAACCTGGGCGCCTTCTTCGTTCTGCCGGCGTGCTCGGGTTGCAGCAGATCTCGAGTCGAGGCGAGAACGCTCGCAAAGACGGGTCGACCGTCGCGGGCCGACTCCGTACTATGCGCGCAGCGAGCGCCCACCACGCCTTCGATTTTCTGAGCGTGATGTGCGGACAGGGGTGTCGTCGCGGCTTCCGCGCGGTGATCTTCGGTCGCCCGCGTCAGCTCAGGACGAGATAGGAGTCGCCGAACTCGTGACAGAGATACCCTGCCTCCTCCGCATAGGCGTTCGCGCGGTGGAGCAGCGAGGCAGGCGCGAACGCCTCGAGGAGCCGGAAGTGGCTCTCTGTCGGATCGTGCACGCCGGTCAGGAGCCCGTCGACAACCCTCGGCCGGAAGCCGTGGTGAAGGACCAGGTCGGTGACCCCCGCGCCGGCCTGGAGCTCACCCCCGTGCTGGGCGGCGCAGCCCTCGAGCGCGCGCGTCACCGTCGTGCCGACCGCGATGACGCGGCGCCCGCGCGCCTTGGCCTCGCGCACCGCCGCCACCGTCTCTTCCGGGATGTCGAAGCGCTCCGGCAAGGGCAGCAGGGCGTCGAGGGCCGGCTCGCCCGTCGACGAGATCCCGGCGGCGTGCGTGAGCGAGGCGACGCGCACGCCGCGGCGGATCAGCTCGAGCAGCAGCCCCCAGACGAGCGGCCGGCCGGCCGAGGGGAGCTCGGCGCAGAGAGGCCGGCTCGCATAGCGCGTCTGCGTGTGCCAGATCGCGAGCGGGCCCGCGACGTACGCATACTGGATCGGGCGCCCCCGCCGGTAGAGCGCCGACCAGAGCGGCGCGCCCCGCTCGCGAAAGGCGATCTCGACGAGGCGCGGCGAGGCCGGAGACACGCGCTCGACCGTGGCCGACAGGTCCTCTCCGAACGTCACCGCGTCCCCCGGGCCGAGGGCGGGCGGCGCCGGGCGCTCCTCGGTGCGCGTGAGCCAGTCGCCGGCGCCGAACAGCAACGCCGAGTAGCGCCCCTCGGACAGCTCGCCGATGAGGCGCACCTCGACCGCCGCGCCGCGCTCGGTCGCGCCGTGGAGCGACGCCGGCAGCGTGGCGCCGTCGTTGACGACCAGGAGATCGCCCGGCTCGAGGAGCGCGGGCAGATCCGCGATGCGCGCGTCGCGCAGGCGCCCCGCTCGCGGGTCCACGTGGAGGAGCCGCTCCTCGAGCGGGCTCTCGCGAGGCCACACGGCGGGGCTCATGGCGCCTCCTGCAGGCGCGCGGCCTCGAGGCGCGCGCCGCTCGCCACCTCGCCGGCGCGGCCGACGAGCGCGACGATGCGCCTCGCCACGTCCGCTGGATCGGCCAGCGTGCTCGGGTCGGCATCGGGGATGGCCTCCGCGTGCATCCGCGTGTTCATCTCGCCCGGGTCCACCGCGTAGAACGCGACGCCCGTCCCCTCGAGCTCGGCAGCCCAGGTGCGGCTCAGGTGATCGAGCGCCGCCTTCGAGGCGCCGTAAGCGCCCCACCGCGGATAGGCGTTCACCGCCGCGTCCGAGCTGATGTGGACGACGACCCCGCGCCGCCGCAGCGCCATCGCGCCGGCGACCACCTTCGTCAGGCGGAACGGGCCGACCACGTTGACCTCGAGCACGCGCCCGAGATCCTCGCACTCCATGTCGAGCAGGATCGGCAGCGGCGTCTTGCCGAGCGTGCTCGCGTTGTGGATGAGCAGGTCGATCGGCCCGACCAGCGCCGCCGCCGCGCCTGCGATCGCGTGCGTCTGGAGCTTGTCCCCGATGTCCGCCGCGAGCGCGTGCGCCTCCCCGCCCTGCGCGGCGATCTCGGCCGCGACGGCCTCGAGCGGCGCGCGCTCGCGCGCCACGAGGACCACCCTCGCGCCTTGCCGGGCGAGCTCCCTCGCGAGCGCGGCGCCGAGCCCGCGGCTCGCCCCGGTGACCAGCGCCGCCCGCGGCGCGAACCGCTCGCCCCGCGCGGCGCGGGGGAGCGCCGGGTGGGAGCTCCCTTCGGCCTGGATCAGCGCCTCGCTTCCGGTCGATTCGTCGTTCATGGTGCCTTCCTCCTCGACACCAGCCTACTCCGCGCGGGTTCTCCCGTTGGAGCGGGCTCCAATATCCTGGAAGAGTGCTACTCTCCGGGCATGGACCAGGACGCGGAGCTCGCGGGGCGGCTGGCGAAGAACATCAAGCAGCTGCGCGAGGCGCGCGGGCTGACGCAGCAGCAGCTGGCCAAGCTCGCCGGCGTGCCGCGGGCGACCTGGGCGCACCTCGAGTCCGGCGCGGCGAACCCGACGCTCGGCGTGCTGCACCGGGCCGCCGCCGCGCTCCAGGTCTCCATCGAGGAGATGCTCTCCGCGCCCCGCGCCACGTGCCAGCTCTACGCGCGCGACACGCTCCCCACGCGCTCTCCCGGGCAGGCGTTCGTCCGCAAGCTCCTGCCGGACCCGATCCCGGGCATGGAGATGGATCGCATCGCGATCCCCCCGGGCGGGCGGATGACAGGCGTCCCGCACACCCCGGGCACCCGCGAGTACCTGACGTGCGAGTCGGGGGAGCTCCAGCTCGTGGTCAGCGGAGAGCGGTTCACGCTCGGCTCCGGCGACGTCGCCGTGTTCCGCGGCGATCAGCGCCACTCGTACAACAACCCCGGCAAGCAGCCGGCGGTCGGCTACTCGGTCGTGGTCCTCGCGCGCGTGCTCTGAAGGGGCAGCGGCGCGCATCACACGGCGCCGCGACGCCTACCGCTCGCCGGGCATCATCCACTTGGGCTCGGCGCCCGGGCGCCACGCGGCGAGCAGATCCAGGAGGGCCGGCGCCTCCTCGGCGACCTGCAGCACGGCGCGGTGGGCCGGCTTCATGAACTGCTCGGCCACGACGTGATCCAGGAAGGCGATCAGCGGGCGGTAATACCCCGCCACGTCGAGCAGCCCGACCGGCTTGTCCTGGGAGCCGAGCTGCGTCCATGTCCACACCTCGAACAGCTCCTCCAGCGTCCCGACGCCCCCCGGCAGGGCGATGAACGCGTCCGCGAGGGCGGCCATCTCTGCCTTGCGCTGGTGCATCGTCTCGACCACGCGCAGCTCCGTCAGCCCGCGGTGCTCGACCTCCCGCTGGTTGAGGAACCCCGGGATGACGCCGATCACCTCACCGCCGCGCGCGAGCACCGCGTCGGCGATCACGCCCATGAGCCCGACGCGGCCCCCCCCGTACACGAGCCCGATCCCTCTCGCCGCGAGGAGCTCACCGAGCCGCACGGCCGCCTCGCGGTAGGCCGGCGACGCGCCGGGGCTCGACCCGCAGTAAACGCAGATCCTGGAGAGCGTTCTCATGGGCCCGAGCCTACGCCGGCAGGCGAGCTCGTCCAAGCGGGAGCGGTGGGCCGGCGCGCCGTGGAGGGTAGCCTTCCCCCCGGCGGCGCGCCCTGGCACCCCCCGCGCCGCGGCCTGGCACCCCCGCATGGCGGCGGCGCCGTGGCCGGCGGATCACTCCTTGTCGAGCTTGCCGACGAGGCTCAGCGTGAAGAAGGCGCCCATGTACTTGAAATGCGGGCGCACCTGCATGTCGACCTTGTACCAGCCGGCGTTCCCCGGCACCTCGGTCACGATGATCTTCGCCTTGCGGAGCGGCCTGCGCCCGCGGGTCGCCGCGGAGACCACGTCCTGATCGGCGACGTACTGGCCGATCCAGTCGTTGAGCTCCTTCTCGAGATCGCCGCGCTCCTTCCACGTACCGATCTGCTCGCGCTGCAGCACCTTCAGGTAGTGCGCGATGCGGCACATGATGAACATGTACGGCAGCTGCGTGCCGAGCCGGTAGTTCATCTCGGCCGCCCTGCCCTCGTCGCTCTGCCCGAAGAACTTCGCCTTCTGGGCGGAGTTGGCCGAGAAGAAGCAGGCGTTGTCCGAGTCCTTGCGGAACGTGAGCCCGATGAAGCCCTCCTCGGAGAGCTCGAACTCGCGCCGCTCGGTGAGCATGATCTCGGTCGGCACCTTCGTCTGGATCTCGCCCATCGCCTCGTACTGGTGGAGCGGCAGGTTCTCCACGGAGCCGCCCGCCTGGGGGCCGATGATGTTCGGACACCAGCGGTACTTGGCGAAGCTGTCGGCGAGCCGGGTGGCGAAGGCGTACGTCGCGTTGCCCCAGCAGTACGCGTCGTGCTTGCCGACCACGTCCTCCTCGTAGTTGAACGCCTTCACCGGGACGGTGTTGGCGCCGAAGGGCAGGCGGAGCAGGAAGCGCGGCATCACGAGCCCGACGTAGCGCGCGTCCTCGGTCTCGCGGAACGCGTTCCACTTCGTGTACTGCGGCCCCTCGAAGAGCGCCTTGAGGTCCTTCAGGTTGGGCAGCCCCTGGAAGTCCTTCAGCCCGAAGAACTGCGGCCCGGCCGCCGCGATGAACGGCGCGTGCGACATCGTCGCGACCGCGGCGCACTTCTGGAGGAGCGCGATGTCCTGGGGGCCCGGGCCGAACTCGTAGTTCGCGATGATCGCGCCGACCGGCTTGCCGCCGAACTGCCCGAACTCGGCCGAGTAGACGATCTTGTAGAGCCCGCTCTTCGGCACCTCGGGGGCGTCCTCGAAATCGGCGAGGAGGTCCTCCTTGGAGCAGTTGAGCATCTCGACCTTGACGTTCTCGCGGAAGTCACACCGGTCGATGACGAACTTGAGGCCGCGCCACGCGGACTCGAGCTTCTGGAAGCTCGGGTTGTGGAGGATCTCGTCGATCTGCCGCGACAGCTTGACGTCGATCTCCGCGATCAGCGCGTCGACGAAGGCCTTGTCGACCTTCTCGCCCTCGCGCCGCGGGGCGACGAGCTCCGAGATGAAGGCCTGCACGCCCCGCTTGGCGATCTCGTACCCCTCGTCGCCGGGCGTCATCTTCGTCTCGGCGAGGATCTCGTCGAGCAGCGACCCCCCCTCGAGGGTCTGGACGCCCGCGCTCCCCGCGGCCTGTGTCTCCGTCGCCATCGCTCACTCCCCTTCCTTCTCGAGCCCGAGCTCGCTCACGATCTTGTTGCGCTGAGCCGGGTCGCTCAGGATCTGCTGAATCTTGTTGCGGAACGCCTTCTCGTTTCCGAGCGGGCCCTTGAGGGCCGTCAGCGCGGCGCGCAGGTCGAGCAGCTTCTTGAGCTCCGGCACCTGGTTCGCGATCGCCTCCGGCTCCATGTCGCTCAGCCGGCGGAACTTGAGGTTGACCGTGAGCTCGCTGTTCTCCTGCTCGGACAGGACGTCCTTCACGTTGAAGGTGAGCGCGAGCTTCTGCTCGCTCATGACCTTCTGGAAGTTGTCCTTGTCCACGTTGATGGGCTTGCGGTCCTCGAGGGGCCGCGGATCCGGCCGCTGCGTGTAGTCGCCGAGCATCAGGAGCTTCAGCGGCAGCTCGACGTCCTCCTTCGCGTTCCCGGTGGCCGGCTTGTACGTGATGTTCACGCGCTCTTTCGGCGCGACCGATCCCTCTTTCGATCCGCTCATCGCAGGCTCCTTTCCCCGTCAGCAGCGGGCGGAGCGCCCGCAGGCCGAACGAGCATAGAACAAAACCCCCGCCCCTCGGGCAAGCTTCTCGGCGCGACGCGCATCCGCCCTCCTTGCCCTCCTCGCCAACCCGGGTCCCTCGGCATCCGGCTCACTCCCCCAGCGACATCTTCAAGGCGAGCGCCGCGTCGAGCTGGCAGACGCGCTCGAAGCAGAGCGTCTCCTTCGCCTTGGCCTCGGGGGTCGCCTCGTAGCCCTGGTTCAGGACCCGGTAGCACGTGTGGAGCGCGGCGTAGAGCTCCGCGCAGAGATCCGGCTGCCAGGTGGTGAGTCGGTGGTGGTCGACGAGGTGCTCCAGCGCCTCGAGCTGCGCCCGCGCCACGAGGAACTGGGACAGGTCGATGTTGATCTGGGCCATCGCGAGCCTCACGCGGAAGCGGTCCAGCGCCGTCGGAGCCGCGGCGGCGGCCTTCTCGAGGAGCGCCATCGCGTCGATGGGCTGCTGGTTCGCGACGAGCCCTCGGGCCTCGGAGAGCGGCTTGTCGAGGTAGCTCCGGGGCCTCGCCGGGGCTGCGGCGCCGCTCGCACCCGCGCCGCCGAGCGCGGCCGCGACCTCGGACGAGAGCCATGCCTGCGTCTCGTCGTCGGCGAACGGCGTGCCGTCGCTGAACTTGAGGGTCGGCAGGAGCGGCGCGCGGAGCAGCAGGGCGCCCACCTCGACGAGCACCGCCCGCTTGGCGTCGGCGTAGTCGTCGCCGAGCTGCTCGAGCGCGCTCGCGACGTACCTGTGCGGATCGAGCCAGAGGGGGTAGCTCTGCGCGTACTCGTCGGCGACCTGCAGCAGATCGGCGAACGCCCCCTGGGTCGTGAGCGCCGGGAGCGTCTGCAGCACGTGCTCGGGCGGCGGCGGGATCGCCGTGCTGCCCGTCGGAGACGACGCGCCCGGATCGTCGAGGAGGTCGACCCAGAGCCCGACCCGGAGGATGCGGTACGCGGACGCCCGCTTCGGATCCGCCGCCCGCAGCGCGTCGCCCGCGCGCGCCATCAGGGGCGAGCACTTGCCGAGGGCGGCGAGCGCGGAGTCTTCATCGACGATCGCCTCGAGGCTGAGCGCCGGATCGCCCGCGGCGGTCACGGGCGCGGGCGCGGGCGGCGGCGCGGCGGCCGCTACCGTGGCCGCCGGCGGCGCCTCGGCCTTCGGCGGCTCGACCCGCGGAGGAGGAGGCGGCGGCGGCGGCGGCGGCGGAGGTGGCGGCGGCGCCTCCGCGGGCAGGCTCGCGACGAGGCTGCGCATCGCGTTCCGGAGCGGGCCGAGCCCTCCGTACGCGTCGCCGAGCTTGTCGGCGAGGTCGACGTCCAGCGCGCGGCTCACCTGGTCGATGGCGTTCACCACGTCGCGATCCGCGGCGGAGACGGTGATGCCGGCGAGCGTCCCTGCCGCGAGGTCTCCGAACCAGGAGCACAGGTTGCCGCGCGCCTTGGGCCGCTTGATCGCGGGATACATGGTGTCCCAGAACGCGTTGTTCAGCTCTTGCACGAGCACGAGCCCGTCGAGCAGGCCGGGCAGCTTGTCGACCTGCGACTTCGCCGCCGCGTAGTAGAGCGCGACGCGGAAGTCCTTGGACTTCTCGCTCAGGAGCTCGTCGGCGACGCTCGCGATGCGCCCCCAGTCGACCTTGCCGCCCGCGAGCGACTGCAGCTTGTCGACCTCGTTCTTGAGGCCCTCGAACGCCTCGTCGTAGGTGACGTCGGCGCCGACGCCGCCGTTGATGGGCGCGTACAGCGCCTCGATCCGCTCTTTGGCTTGTTGGATGGCGTCTTCAGCGGCCATGGGTCGCGCAGGATATCAAGGCGTCCTGGTTGTGGACGCCGAATCAGACGACGACTGCACGACGGCTGCGCGACGGCTGCACGGCGACTTCCGCGGTGAGCCGGGCGGCGCACCGGAGCGGCCGCGCGCGGGGTGGAGCGGGTGCCTTCGGCTCGGGGCGCCTTCGGCTCAGCCGAGGGCTTCCAGGAAGCTGTCGAGCGACAGGTCGGTCCGGGCGATGAGCGCGTCGAGCTCTGGTCCGAGCGCATGTCGGGAAACGTGCTCCTCGACGCGTGGGGGTCCGCAGAGGTCGGCGATGTGCTCGGCCTGGGTGGTCGGCGCGATCATCTCGCGGAACGAGCCCACGTGGGGGGTACCGAGGTGGAGGAGCAGGGTGCGCTGTGGTGTCCAGAACGCGTTCATCAGCGTGCGTCCCCATTTCGACAGGCGGCGGGTCATGTCCATCCACACGGCGGCGGCGTACGCGTCTCCTGCGCCGAGCGGCAGCCTGAGGGCGAGCCCTGTCCTCGGGAGCTCCTGACCGCGAAATGGGATCACCGAGTCGAGGATGTTCTGCAGCACCCAGAAGCGGCTCGCGTCGGTGCCGAAGCCGGTGTCCCAGAGCGCCTTCATCGGCTGGGACTTCAGCCATGCGCGGTAGGCGGCGTGCGCCGCGTCGGGGTCGTCGAGCGACGGCGGCGCGATCTGGGAGACGCGGTGGAGGAAGGCGTCGACGGGCAGTGTCCTGCCGTTCGTCGCGGCGTCGTGGGCGGCGGCGAGGAGGGGGAACAGGGTGATGGGGAGCGACGGCCCGGCGGAGACGAGTTGATCGTAATCGTAGGACCCGAACACCACCATCGGGTAGAGCCGCCCGGCGTTATCGCCGCTGGCGGCCCAGGCGCCCACGAGCCCGCGGGTGGGCGGCTCGTCGCCTTTCGGTTCGCCGTGGAAGACGAAGAGGCCCAGGGCCGTCTGGTAGTGCGCATCGAAATGGGCGCCCATGGCGCGCCGGGCGAAATCGATGGACGCGCCCAGCCAGCGGTCGAAGGCCGCGAGCTCCTCGCCACCGGCGTTCAGCCGGATGAAATCGCCCGTGGCGGGCAGCTTGCCGAAGCAGCCGATCTGCGGCGGAGCGGCAGGGCCCTTCTTGCGGCGCCAGAACATGACTGCTGGGAGTGAACCACGAACCGCTCACCGAGCGCTACCACCTTCCCGGTTGCGGCGGGAGCGTGCGGGGAGGGGGCCGCGCGACCCCCGTCCAAGATCGCCCCTCACCCTCTCTCCCCCCTTTTCACAAAGAGCCAGCGGGGGAGGGGGTGTCGTGCGGGGGGCCGGCGGGGGAGGGCCCCGCGAACCCGAGCGCCGGCCCGCCCCGAAGCGGCTCGCGCCCGGTCTCGGCTCCCCCGTTCTCACGGCAACAGCCCCCCAAAAGGCGCGAGTTCGCGGGAGGGCCCCCCGCCGGCCCCCCGCACGACACCCCCTCCCCCGCTGGCTCCGTTGCTGCTGCCTACCTCACCCTTTGCCGAAGCGATCGCCGATGCTGGCAGGGCAGTTGGTCGCCCGGAAGAAGCTCGTCGGGAACGGGTGGTTCCCCCGGGTCGGCCTGATCTCCATGGTCACGGTCACCGGCGGCGCCGTCATCTGCCAGGTCACCGTGAACAGCTCGTCGTTGTCCCTCTGGGCGGTGGTCGTCCCGGCCTCGAAGAGCCGGAAGATCCCCCACGGCCCTTCGCGCACGAGCTCCTCGTCGAGCCCCCCCGCGCCGCGCACCTGGATCCTCGCCCCCTTCGCGCCTTCGCCCGGCCAGTTGAAGGTGTGCCAGAACTCTTTCTCGTTGCGATAGAGCCTCTTCTGGCCGTCGACCTCGAAGACCACCTCGCTCACGATCGGGCTGACCGTCTTCATGTTGATGTGGAAGACGACCTTCGGCTCCGCCCCCCCGCTGCTCCCGAAGAGCGCGTCGGAGATCTCGTTCGAGCGCCTCAGGCAGTTGTACAGGTTCGCGCTGAACGGCGTGAACGGCTTCGCCGCCTGCGGCTGCCCCGAGAGGTGCGCCTTCGGGAAGAACTCGTGCCCGACCTGGTAGTGGAAGCCCTTGAGGTACGTCTCGTAGAAGCCCCAGAGCACCCCGTCCTTCGGCTTGAAGAAGGCCATCGCGTCCTCGAGCGACGCGTCGCGTGACGACGCGAGGTTGAACGGGTAGCGGTCCTTGATCTTGTCGCGGTAGTGCGGCCAGACCTCGACCTCCCAGATCCCGCTCGCCGCGCCGCCTGCGCGCCGCACGACGGCCTTGTACGCCTGCCGGAGGGGGTTCATGAGGAGCGGCTCCATCAGCCGCTGCCCGGTCTGGTCCATCGAGAGCAGCAGCCCCTGCGTCTCCTTCACCGCGTCCTGGAACGCCTCCGTGGCCTTCGAGGTGTCCGCGTCCGGCGGCCCGTCCTCGACGACGCTCATCTCCCCTGCCAGCCGCTCGAGGTGGCCCACGTACTGCCCGAGCTTCGGCGGGGGCGGCGGGGGCTGCCCTTCGCCCGCCGGCGGCTGGGGCACCCCGAAGCTGGCCATCGACTCGAACTTGTCAGGCACCGGATCGTAGTGCTGGCGCTGGTTCCCCGTGAGCATCGAGTCGATCCGCACGCCCGTCCGCTGGTCGACCTTCTGCGCGATCATGTCCTTGGCCCTGTCGAGCAGGCCGCCGTCCGCCGTCAGCAGGCTCGGCTTCTCGTCCTTCCCGAACTGCGTCTCGTCCGAGAGCCGCTGGAGCAGCCGCCGGTAGGGCCAGTCGGGCGTGGAGAGCACCCTGAACTCGTGGATCGCGTCCCGGTTCGTCTTCGGGACGTCGACCTGGATGTCGCGGAAGAACGCCTCCCACTGCGCGATGTACGCGTTGTCGTAGTCCTGCCGGACGCGGTCGAGCTCCTTCTGGATCTGGTCGCCCTGCCGCTTCTCGTCGCTCGACAGGGGGAGCACCCAGAGCTCGCGCTCGAGCTTCTTCCTCCCCTCCTTCAACGACTCGAGCACCTGCGCGTGCCCCTTGGCCGTGTAGGGCCCCTGCACCTCGAACCACGTCCCACCCCGGTTCTTCTGCGCGCTGTGGACGACGGTCAGCACCTCGGGCCGATCCGCGAACATCTCGTTGAGCGACACCGGCGGGTACTTCAGGTTCTCCGGCGTGTTCGGCCCCGACTCGTCGTACTTCTGATCGATCAGGCTCGTTACAAACTGATCATAGTAGCGCTTCGTCGGGTCGACCCGCAGCAGGTCGGCGCGCGCCCGGGCGATGAGCGGCTCGTTCAGCTCCTCGGCCTCGAGCTTCTTCCGCCGCACGAGGTCGATGTAGTACGCGACGTGCGGCGTGAGCCGCTCCTTCAGCTCGCTCTCGGGCAGATCGGTGAACGGCTTCAGGGTGTCGGCCCAGACCTGGACGAGCCGCCCGGTCTGCCACCGCGCCGCCTGCTCATCCATGTGGCCCTGGTACTCCTTGCCGAGCAGGAGGTAGCTCCGCAGGGCGTTGTAGCCGTCCAGGAACTCCCCCTCGCGCACCTTCTCGAGCTTCGCCTCGAGCTGCGCCTTCGCGGGGCTGACGAAGCCCTGCTTCAAGCTCGTGATGTACTGGCCCATCGTCGGCGGGAACAGCTTGTCCCCCTGGAACATGAACCAGCCGTACTCGATCGGCGTGTTCTCGACGTAACCGTCGAGCCGCCCCACGTGCTCCTGCAGCCGATCGAGCTTGTCGATGTTCGCGCGCACGTTCGGCGGCGCGCCGCTCCGCCCCGACCAGTCCACGAACGCGATCTCGTCCGAGATGCGCCGGGTCTCGGCGACGAGCGCCTTGTTGTTGAAGTACGAGATCACCGCCGGCAGGAGGAACAGGAGCGCCACGAGCGCCGCGGCCGCCGCGACCAGGATCCGCTGCATCCGCCGCCGCCGGAGCTCCGCCTCGGAGCGCGCGGCGAGGTCCTGATCCGGGAAGACGACGTTGGTGAAGACGTCGTGCAGGAAGAAGCTCTTCGACTCCTTCGGAACCGCGGCGTCCTCCTCGCCCTCGCCGAGCCCCGCGCGGAGCCCGAACGCGCGCCCCATCGCCCCGACCACGCGGTCGAGCGGCCGCCCCTCCTGGACGCCGCTCGTGAAGTAGAACCCGCGCAGGATCGGCGTGGGCGCCGCGCCCGCCTTCGGCGCGAACGCCGCCGCGATGAAGTCCGACAGGTTGCGCTTCACCGCCGCGAACTCGAGCGGGAACTGGTAGCTCTTCTCCTTCACCTCGCGGTTGCGCTCGCCGATGAGCCGCTTCGTCAGGCGCGCGTGGAGCTTCTCGACGAGCACGTCGAACTCGCGATCGAAGATCTTCCCGGGCTCGTCCTTGTTCTCGTCGAGCCGCACGGTGGCGCCCCACGCCTGGGCGCGCTCGCTCTTCTTCAGGTCGCCGAAGTACTCGGTGAAGCCCGCCACCAGGTCGCTCTTCGTGAAGAGCACGTAGACCGGCAGGACCATGTGCAGCGTCTGCTGCATCTCGTCGATGCGCGCGCGGATCTTCTTGCCGGTCTGATCGATCTGCTCGTCGCTCGCGTCGAGCAGCTCGCTCAGGCTCACCGCGACGATGACGCCGTTCAGCGGCTTGTGCTCGCGGTGCTGCAGCAGGGTCTCGAGGAACGCCATCCACTCGTCGTGGTCGTCGCTCTCGGTCGTGTACCGGCCGGCGGTGTCGAGGAGGATCGCCTCGTTCGTGAACCACCACTCGCAGTTCCTGGTGCCGCCGACGCCGCGCACGCCGGTGCGCTCGGGGTCGATGTACGGGAACACGAGCCCGGAGTGCCGGAGGGCGGTGGTCTTGCCTGCCCCGGGCGGGCCGACCATCACGTACCAGGGGAGGACGTAGAGCGCGTCGGCGCCCCGCTTGCCTCCGCCGAGCTTCGAGGCCTTGAGCGCGGCGATGCCCTCCTGCATCTGCCGGTTGAGCTCCTGGATCTCCGCGCGCCGCTCCGGCTTCGCGTTGATCACCTGCTCCTGCGCCTGCTGCGCGATCGCCTTCTCGAGCGCCCGCGCGGCGCGCGCCGCGCGGATGCGCCTATAGACCGCCAGCCCGACGAGCAGGGCGAGGACGACCGCCGTCGCCACGAGCGGGATCTCGATCGGGAACGCCTCGGCCCCCTCCCCTGCCGCCGGGCGCAGCATGAACCACACTCCCCACACGGCGGTGAGGAACAGGGCGCTCAGGATCCACAGCCACATCGCAAGTCTCCCTCGGGAACAGCAGAGGACGGCGGAGTCGCCTAGGTCCCCGTGCTGATCAGCTTCTTGATCTGGTCGGCCACGCCCTCCGCGTCCGAGGCCACGACGAGCCGGAGCACGATGACCACGAGGACGGCCAGCACGAGCAGCCCGAGCGCGATGGCCAGGTAGGGCAGCTCGCGGCGCACCGCGTTCGCACCGCCGTCCTTGCGCTCCGCGTTCGGCGCGAGGGCCTCACCGCCGCCCTCGGCGACAGCGACGTGGTTGCCCACGCCCTCGATGACGGCGCCGAGGCCCTCCTGCTGGCGCAAACGATATTTCCCCTGGAAGCCGAGGGCCAAACAGAGGAAGTAGATTTGCGCGACGTGGTTCCTCCCGCGCTGGCCGTAGAGGTTGTCGAGGTTCGTGAAGAACCCGTCGCCGGCCGTGTTCAGCTGGAAGAACTGGAACTGCAGCGGGTTCTGGAGCCACTGCGTCCTCCCCGGCCAGTTCGAGTTGAAGATCACCTCGTCGGCGAAGGCCGCGAGCGCGAACTTCGCGTCGATCATGTCCTGCTCGGGGATGCGCGCCTCCCGGCCGTTCTGCATCATCGTGTCGAACAGGCCGAGGACGCGCCGCTGGAGGATGTCGGGCGCCGGGAGGTCGCGCGAGTTCCTGAGCTGCAGGATCAGCGAGAGCACGTCGGAGCACACAAAGTACATCGTCTGCGAGAGGCTCATGGGCTCCTCACCCGGAAGGGGCGGCCTGACACGTTCACTTTCCTGCCGGGACGGCGATCAGCCGGAGATCGACCTTTTGCGGTTCGATCGGCTGGTAGATAGCGATCGTGCCAGAGCCGAGGATATCGTTCCAGTAATCGCCGTTCTGGTTGACGCGGAGGTAGACGAGCCCTGGCTTGACCGGGATGGCGCCCGGCGGCCGGTACTCGATGGCGACGTTCACGCCGGGCGTCGCGGAGTGCAGGATGTGGCCGATCTGCGTCCACGAGCCGATCTTGAGCAGGCGCGGGAGCCGCTCGCGCAGCGTGCCCTCGTCCGTGCCCTTCGCCTCGAGGAACATCTCGTGGCTGCGGGGCAGCTTCGGGTCCTCGAACCTGCCGAGGTACATGCCGTCCTCGCGCTTCTCGAGCGGCACGATCACGAACTGCTCCGTGACAACCTCGTTGATGAGCCTCCACGCCCGGTCGAACATCGGGTCGAGGACGCCATCGAGCTCGAGGTAGTTGAACTTGGGGATCGTCGTCGGATCGCTGTCGGTGGCCGCAAAGGTGCAGAGCTCTCCGATGAGCGAGCCGAGGACGACATAACACTGCTCCGGGTGCGCGCCGCCGTGGTCGACGAGGTGCGACACGATCGGGATGTACGAGTTCAGGGTGTGGAGCAGCCAGAACTTGGTGAGGTCGGAGGCCTGGAAGTCGACCGACGCCGCGTTGCGCATGCGCCGCCCCTCGACGAGCGACTTCTGCTTGCCGACGAGCGCCGAGAGCACGCGGCGGAGGCCGGACATGATGTGGTCCGACGTGTTGATGCGAAGGACCGACGGGATGAAGTTCTTCCGCAGGGCGATCGCGCCGGAGCTGTCGCGGACGAGCTGCGCGATGCGCACGGTCTGGTACGCGTCGCGCGGCTCGGTGCCGAAGAGGAGCCGCAGGTTGGTGCGGGCCCAGGTGACCGACTGCTCGTTGCGGCCGGAGTTCACGTCCGGGACCGTCGTCTGGGCGGCCACGAACCGCTGGGCGGGGCCCGCCTTCGCCGGGTCCAGGCTGATGTTCGCGGCGGTCTCGCGCAGGTTCGGGATGCCGAGGAAGACGTCGAGCGTCTTCAACGCGGCCGGGAAGGCGCCCTCGAGCGGCCGCGCCTCGACCTGGTCCTCGCCGCGATCGCCGATGAAGAACGGCGTGCCGTCGGGGAAGACGCCGTGGCATTTGACGACCTTGAACTGCCCGGCAGAGAGCGCGCGCTCGTCGAACTGGGCGGACGTGATGCCCCAGTCGTAGCCCACGACGGCATGGAGGCGCGCATGGAGCAGCGTCTCGTGGTAGGCGTCCGTTTGCTGCAGGTGCTGAGGGGTCATGAAGAGCCCCTCGGTCCAGACCGGCTTGCGCGGGTGAATCATGTCGCCCGTCCAGTCTTACCAGATGTGCCGTGCGCGGCGTCGCGAAAGCGGGTCGAGCGCGGGGAGCGCCGACGCTGCGCTGCGCGCGTCGGGCCGCTCGTCGTCGCCGGGGGCCGCGCGGTCACGTCGCGCACGCCGCGCGGACTGCCGCTGGGAGGACGACCTGCGCGCGCCACGGCGATCACTTCCCCGGGCGAGCGGGCGCCTCTGGCGCGGCCACCTTCTTCGGCAGGCTGAGCCGGCGAACGGCGCTCGCGTTGGGGAACATCGACTCGTCGAACTCGACCCCGTTGTCGATCTTGGTCGAGTCGATGAAGAACGCGACCCGCGGATCGGCCACGGGCGGACCTGCGTCGGGCTCGCGGCCGCCGCACTGCGCCTCTCCGGGCGGGAGCGGGAACTCGTAGAAGGTCTTCCAGCTGTTGCCCTTCGGGCTGTGGAACAGGGCGGCGCCGACGAGGTGGCTCGCGTCGGGCAGGCGCTCGAACTTCACCTCGACGAGGTCGTTCGGGAAGACCTCGACCTCGTCGACCTTGGCGAGGTCGTCCTCCAGCGTCTCCTTGTCCTTGAGGAGGATCTGGTCGTACGTCGCGTTCTCCATGCGCGCGCTGCTCTTCAGCTGGTAGAGCCGCACGACCACGGGCCGGGGGTTCCCGTTCTCGTTGGGGTTGATGTTGTCGGACGCGTAGATCGAGAGCGTCACGATCTGGACGTCGCACGGCTCGGGGGCCGCGGGCGGCGGCGCCGCGGACGTGCAGCCCGAGAGCGCGGCGGGCAGCGCGGCGCCGAGGCCGACGGCGAAGGTCGCCGCCGCGATGGCCGACGCGACCTTCGCCCGGGCCGCCCCGCGGAGGAGCGACGCCGGCCGACGTCGAGGCCCCGGCTGGCGCGCCGAGCCCTCCCCTGCGGGGGAGGGCGAACGGGGCTCCCCGATCCACATCGAACGCTGTAGGACCTTGGCGAACGGGACCATGCTCCGCCCAATTTATGCGGAGTCTCGCGGCCAGTACAACTTTCGGTGTGCGAGCGGCGTCGATCGGTCCGTTGCAGTCCGTTTCAGTCCGTTTCAGTCCGAGAACGCGATCGTGAAGTTCTTTTCGGCGTCGACCCCGATCTGGAGCCGCTTCGGGAGCGGCCCCTCCGCCATCTTCTCGAGGACGGCGACCGAGAGCAGCGGGAGGAGCGACGCCCGGAGGATATGGTCGATGTTGCGCGCCCCCGTGTCGACCTCGGTGCAGCGCGCCGCGATCGTCTCGACGAGCGCGTCCGAGTACGACGCCTCGATCCGCTGGCTCTTGCGCAGGCGGTCGACGAGCGCGTCGAGCTTGAGCCGCGTGATCTCGCCGAGCGCGTCGGGCGAGATCGGCAGGTACGGCACCGTCGTCATGCGCGCGAGCAGCGCCGGCTTGAAGTGCGCGGAGAGCGTCGGCTTGATCGACTCGACGATCTCCTTGATGAACTCGCCGTCCGCGTCGAGGCGGCGCGACGGGTCTTCTTCCCGCGCGGCGACCGTCATGTTCGTGATCTTGTCGGTCGCGAGGTTGCTCGTCAGGATGATGACCGTGTTCTTGAAGTCGACGAGCCGCCCCTCGCCGTCGCTCAGCATGCCCTTGTCGAACACCTGGTAGAACAGGTTCATCACGTCGGGGTCGGCCTTCTCGACCTCGTCGAGGAGCACCACCGTGTAGGGCCGCTGGCGCACGGCCTCGGTGAGCATGCCGCCCTCGCCGTAGCCGACGTAGCCGGGGGGCGAGCCGATGAGCCGGGAGACGGTGTGCTTCTCCTGGAACTCGGACATGTTGATGACCGTCATCATCCGCTCGCCGCCGAACATGAGGTCGGCGATCCCGAGCGCGGTCTCCGTCTTGCCGACGCCGCTGGGCCCCACGAGCAGGAACACGCCCTGCGGCGTGCTCAGCGGCTTCAGGCCCGCGCGCGCGCTGCGGAGCTCCTTCGAGATGCTCACGATGCCGTGCGTCTGCCCCTTGATCCGCCGGGTCAGCCGGTCCTCCATCTCGAGGAGCGCCTTCACGTCGTCCTGGACCATCTTGCCGACGGGGATGCCCGTCCACGCCGCGACCACGCTCGCGACCATGGCCTCGTCGACGTCCGGCCGGATCAGCGGCACCTCGCCCTGGCTCTGCTTGAGCTCGTCCAGGGCCTTCACCACGTCGCGGCGCGCGGCGTCCCGCTCCTCGCTCGTCTTGGCCTCGTCCATCTTCTTGCGGGCGTCGATGACCCGCTGCGTGCCCGCCGTCTCCTTCGCGTAGTCGGCGCGCACCGACTCGAGCTCGGCCTTCGCCTTGGCGAGCTTGTCCTTGAGCTCCGCGACCCGCTCCTGATCGATGTTGACGCCCTTGTCCCGATCCCGCTCGAGCGCCGTGAGCTCGGTCTCGGTGTTCACGATGAGGATCTCGGCGTCCTCGACCGCGGCGGGGCGCTGCTGCAGCGCGACCTTCACCCGGGCCGCGCAGGTGTCGAGCAGGTCGACCGCCTTGTCCGGCAGCTGCCTGCCGGTCAGGTAGCGCGCCGACAGCCGCACGGCCGCGGTCACCGCCTCATCCTGGATGATGACGTTGTGGGCCGCCTCGAACTTCGGCCGGAGCCCCCGGAGCATGACGACGGCCGCCGGCTCGCTCGGCTCGTCGACCTTCACCGGCTGGAAGCGCCGCTCCAGGGCCGCGTCCTTCTCGAAGTATTTCTTGTACTCGCTCCACGTCGTGGCCGCGATCGTCCGGAGCTCGCCGCGGGCGAGCGCCGGCTTGAGCAGGTTGGCCGCGTCGCCGCCGCCTTGCTGGCCGCCCGCGCCGATGAGCGTGTGCGCCTCGTCGATGAAGAGGATGATCGGCTTCGACGACCCCTTCACCTCGGCGATCACCTGCTTCATCCGGTTCTCGAACTCGCCCTTCACGCCGGCCCCTGCCTGGAGCAGCCCCATGTCGAGCCCGAGGATGTCGACGCCCTGCAGGAGCGGCGGCACCTTCGGGTTCTCCGGCGTGCTCTCGACGATGAGCAGCGCGAGCCCCTCGACGAGCGCCGTCTTCCCGACGCCCGCGTCGCCGACGATGATCGGGTTGTTCTTGCGCCGCCGCGCGAGGATATCGATGACCTGCCGGATCTCCCGCTCGCGGCCGAAGATCGGATCGATCTGCCCCGCGCGCGCCTTCCCCGTGTAGTCGACGCAGAACTTCGCCAGCGCCGAATCGGGCCCGGCGCTCGCCATCCCGGCCGGCAGCTTCCCGGCCCCGGGCGCGCCTGCGCCCGCCGCCGCGGCGGCCTCCGCCTCCTCCTTGGAGCCGGAGACGATCTTGGGAAGGTTGTTCTTGAGATCGTCTTTCGAGATGCCCTCGAGATACGCGCCGATGCTGCTCACCGAGTACCGGGTCGGCTGCTGGACGAGCCGCTGGAAGAGCACGCCGCTCCGGACCCGCTGGTAGCCGTACTCCATGGATCCGACGAGATAGGCGTCCTGCATCCACTCGAGCATCGTCGGCGAGAGCACGGGCCTCCCGGCGTTGCCCTTCCTCAGCTCTTCCAGGCTGCGCTGGAGCGCGGCGCGGAGGTGCGACGGGTCGAGATCATAGTGGGATACGAGAAACGCGATGTCGGAGTTCGCGTCGTCGAGCAGCGCGAGGAGCAGGTGCTCGAGCGTGACCTCGTAGTGGCGCGCGTTGACACACTGGCCAATCGCCGCCTCGAGGGCAGAGGTGCAGTTCTTGGTGAGTCGCTTGACGATGGCTTTGGTGTCGACGAGCTGCATGCGCGGCATGCTAACCGAGGCGCGCCCTCGTCCGAAAGCGCCTCGTCAGCCTCGCCCCTTGCGCTTCTTCTCCGCGGCCTCCGGAGCGCGGCCCTCGGCCCCGCTCGCCTCTCCGCGCTCCCGCGCGGCCGGCTTGGCCCCCCCGCGGGTGGCGTCGCCTCGCGGCGCCGGCGCGGCGTCGTGGGCGCTGGCGTCCTTTTCCTGCGCGGCGAGCGGCTCGCCGGCCGCGACGCGGTCCACCATGTCGGGCCGAATCCGCAGCTTGAGCAGGGCGCCGACGCGGAGCTTTTGGTCCGGCTCAATACGGTTATCGCGCGCGACGTCCTCGACGTCTATGACGAACTGCCGCGCCACGCCGATCAGCGTATCGCCGGGCGCGACGCGATAGAGCATCACCTCGCGCGCGGACCGCGGCTGCCCGCGCGCGGCGCGCGTCCGCAGCGGGGCGCGCGAGACGTCGGCCGCGTCGTCGTCGGACGAGCCCTCCGCGCCGTCGTCGAGCGAGGACGTGGCCACGGGATCGCGCATCGCGCGCCGCTTGCCGAGCGCAGGCCGGTCGTCGTCCGTGTCCTTCTCGGCCGTCTCCGCCGTTCGCTTCCGCGCGGGCTTCGGGAGCAGCGAGAGCAGGCTCTCGTCGTCCCGGCTCCCCCTCCGCGGCGCGAAGTCGCGTCCGCCGAGCAGATCGACCGGATCGAGGATCGACGCGCCGTCCGTGGAGAGCAGCTCCGTGGAGAGCATCGCGGGCAGGGCGGCCTGCGCTCGCGCGAGCGTGTCCGGCGGGAGCATCACGAGGAAGTCTCCCCGTCCGGGCGGCACGCGGTCCCCCAGGATGTCGGGGTTCAGCTTCCGCAGCGTCGAGGTCCCGACGCCGGCGGCCTTCGCCAGCGTCTTGAGCGGCGTCCCCGGGGCCACCGCGATCTCGGCGGCGTCGATCGGCCGGCTCACCGCGACCTCATCGAACCCGAACCGCTCCAGGTTGTTCGCCACGATCGCCGCCGCCCCGATCTTCGGCACGTACGCGGCCGTCTCCGAGGGGATCGCCTCCTGGCGCGCCAGCTCGTTGAAGTCCGACGTCCCGTAGCGATCGATGCGGTCGAGCAGCTGCTCGTAGCCCATGTTGTAGGCCGCGAGCGCGAGGTCCCAGCTGCCGAAGCGCAGGTAGAGATCGCGCAGGTGGTGCGCCGCCGCCTGCGTGGCGAGGCGCGGGTTCTTCCGCTGGTCGAGGTGCCGCGTCTGCTGGAGCCCGTAGACCGCGCCGGTGGCGGGCATGAACTGCCAGAGCCCCACGGCGCCGACCGGCGATTTCGCCCGCGGGTCGAACCCGCTCTCGATCATGGCCACCCAGATGAGATCCTCCGGAAGCCGTCGTTCCCTGAGCTCGGCCTGGATCATCTCCTGGTAGCGCCCGCTCCGCTTCAGCCACGTCTCGAACATCTGCCGCCCGCGGTCGGTGCGCGTGAAGAAGCGGACGTACTTCAGGGTGCGGCGCGACACGGCGAGCCGGAGGTCGGGCAGCTGCAGCTTCGAGAGCGCCTCGGCGCCGGCCGCGTCGAGGTCGTCCACGTCGTCGGCGTAGCTGCCTTCGGCCGAGAACGCGCGCGGCGGCCGCGAGAAGCTCGGCCGATCGAGCTCGCACGCGGCGCCCTCCCGCGCGTCGCGCCCCGCCGCCTCGCGCAGCCGCCACAGCTCCCGCGACTCGCCCCCCGGCGGCGCTGCCGGGCCGTCGAGCCCGCGCGCCGGCGCTGCGTACGGCGGCGCCGCCGCGGCGAGCGCCCCGACCGGCGCCGCGACCCGCGCTGCCCCCAGCTGGTAGGTCGATACCGCCGACTGGACCGACGTGATCGCCGACTGGGGCGCCGCCATCCCGACCCCGTAGCCAAACGCCAGGGCCGAGACCAGGGGAGGGATCTTGTGGACGAGGCTCATCGGCATGTGGTTCAACGTCGCACCATGTAGGCAAGCGCGTCAACAAACCGGCCGGCCCGGGCGAGCCGGGCTTGGCGCGCCGCTGGGCGGGCCGGCCTCGGCGCCCTCTCGGGCCTCGGCGTGGCCTCTGGGTGGCCTCTGGGTGGGCTGCACGCAGACTGGCGGGCCGCATGGTGCCGGATGGACGTCAGGCACTCCCGTCCGGCGGAGCGGGTCTGCTAGTCTGCACCCATGCCGGCGGCGCTCTCGGCCCGCGTGTCCGACACCCAGGCCAACCAAAGCTTCGACGTTTCGTTCGAGCGCTTCCCTGTCCGGATCGGCAGGAATCAGCTGAACGACCTTCACATCGACCGGCCCTACATCTCCCAGTTCCATGCGGCGGTGGACGTCCGCGATCGCCGGATCTTCGTGCGCGACCTCGGCTCCACGAACGGGACGATGTTCGCGGGGCACCGGCTGGCGCGCGACACCTCGGTGGACGTGACCGGCCAGCCGGAGATCACGATCGGCCCGATCCAGATCCGGCTCGCGATCATCGAGGCGCCGCTGAAGTCCGAGAGCCCGAACGACGGCACGCTGCTCGGCACCGGCGGAGACAACCTCTCCGCGCTGATCAGCCCGCAGAAGCGCGCCGCTCCCGGCGGTGAAGACCCCTACCTGCGTCAGGTGGTCCCGTACCTGGAGGCGTACCGGACCGCGTGGGCCGCGGTCTACCGGATGATCTGGGATCACCTCGCGCGCCTCCCGCCCGATGCGCGCCAGAGCTACTTGCGCCGGCTCGGCGAGGAGCACCCGAGCGTGCTCGCGGAGCGGGATTTTCAGAAGATCTCTCAGTACTACGGCGTGGACTACCGCACGCTCGGCGAGCTGGCCCCCGCGAACGCGGCGTTCGCAGCGCTCTCCGAGCTGGCGGGCGCCCTCGCGCCCGGCGCGAAGCCCCCGGACGACGTCGCGGGCATCGTCAACTTCGCGCGGCGGCTCCGCGACACGATGGAGGTCTTCCTGAAGTGCTTCGTGAGCTTGCGCGACGGCTATCAGGAGTTCGAGGCCGAGGTGCTCGCGCGCGATCGCTCCGCGGAGACGGACAAGGTCGCGAACGCGCAGGACGCGAAGGAGCTCGGCACGGTCCTGCTCACGCCGGTCGGGGGCCCGGACGCCGCGCGGCACCTCCACGAGATCTTCGTGGATGTCATGAGCCACCAGATCGCGCTCCTGAACGGCGTGATGGGGGGCGTGAGATCGCTGCTCGTCAAGCTCTCCCCGAAGACGCTCGAGGAGAAGCTCGAGCGCGCGGGCAAGAAAGGCGGGCTGTTCTCGAACAAGTACGAGGAGCTCTGGAAGCTCTACGAGCGCCGCCACGGCGACTATTCGGGGGAGGACAAGGAGACTTTTCGGGAAATATTTGGCGAGCAGTTCTCTCGGGCGTACGCTGCGACCGCCGCGGAGGACTATGGGTCGTCCGGCGAGTCGGGAGGCCGGAGCATCGTCCGCTTCCCCGGCTCTGGGAATCCGAACAAACGCTAGCGCCCCAACACGGCGGGGTTTCGCGCGGCGAGCCGCGCCTTGGGCTCGCCGATCTTCGCCGGAGGCGCGGCCGAACGCGAGGCGCCGTTCATGCGAATCAGGGAGAAAGTCGTAGCAGCAGGTTGTCTGGCCGTCGCCGCGTGCCTCCTCGCCCCGCGCGAGGCGGCCGCGCAGACGACGGTCCAACGCGATAAGAACTGGGCCACGGTCTCGGACGTGAGCCTCGTGCTGGGAAGCTCCGTCGTTTTCCTGATGCCGCGTGTCTATTACAGCGATCCCGAGGCCACGGTCGGCTGGAAGGGGCGCTGGCATTTCTCGGTCATGGCGCCCGCCATGACGATGACCGCGCTGACGCTGCTCGTGGACCTGCCGATCAAGAGCGCGCTCGAGTCGACGCGCCCTGGCTGCTCGATCGACGAGACGAAGGCGGCGGTGTCCGACTCGGGCTGCGAGTCGTTCGGCGGCCCGTCGACGCACGCGTTCGCCTCCTGGGGCGCGACGGGCGCGGGCACGGGCATCTTCGTGGTCGACACGTTCCGCTACTCGTCTGGCCGCTTCAACGCCGGCGCTTTCATCGGCAATGTGGCCTTCCCCCTCACCGCCTCGGTCGTCACCACCATCGCCCGCGGCGTCGCCCCCGGCGACACACGGCCGCACGAGAACGCCGGTCAGATCGCGATCGGCGGCGTCACCGGCTTCCTGAGCGGCCTCGCCGTCGGCACCGCCTACGCGATGCTCCAGCGCCCGAACTGCGGCTACGGCAACGCGCTGTTCTGCTGGTAGCCGCCCCTCCGCCAGGCCTCCCTCCCCTCTCCGGCGGGCCTCCCTCCGCTCGCTGGAGCAGCGGGGGGGCCGCCCACCCCCCGCGACCCCCTGGCCTCGGCCGCCGTTCTACAGCGGTTTCCGCCCGCCCCTGGTACGAGCGTCGCAGAGCGACGGCCCCCCGCAAGCGCCGCAGAGCGGCGGTCACCCGCACAGGAGACGGGCCCAGATCGGCGTTTTCGGCGCGGAAGCGCACTCTGGTGCGCTGAGCACCGAAAACGTCGAGGTGGGCCCGTATCCGAAGCGGGTGACCGCCGCTCTAGTCCTGGCCGACGACGCGCTCCCAGAGCGGATCGTTCGACGAGAAGAGCGTATCCCGCTCCACCCGGAGGAATCGCTGGAACTCGACGCGGCGGAGCTCGCGGTCGCTGTCGCGGTTGCCGTCGTCGTGCTTCACGATCTTCACCCGCACCTGCTCGAGCAGCTGAATGCCGTTCGGTTTGTAGGAGACGTCGGTGCGCAGCACGTAGCGGGCGTAGAGCCCGCGCTCGGTGACGGAGGGCACAACCGCCGTCCGCTCCAGGTCGACGGATGCCGCCTCGATCAGCCGCCCCCTTCGCGCAAGGTAGAAGTGCGCTCGCTGTCGGCAGTCGTCGGGATCAGGGCAGTCCTTCGTCTCGGCCACGACGAGGTTGTCGTTGCCGAGGCGCACCGGGGACAGCTTGGTCCCCTTCGCGGGCGCGCGGAAGCTGCCGACCCCGTAGACGTCCGCGCGATCGCCGGCCGCTCGCACGAGCGCGACGAGGCCGCCCTCGTCGCCGTTCTCGAACTTGAGGACGCGCATCCACACGGCGCGAAGCCCCTCCGGCCCGGAGCGGATCTCGACCTCGTCGGGGTCGATCTTGTGCGGCCAGCCGGACTTGGAGATGCCGCCGCGCAGGGTCTCGTTGGCGAACACGTAGTGGCCGGTACAATCGACGTCGGTCGGCCCGATTCCTCGTTCCTCGCTGTAGCCGGGAATGACGACGCTCAGCCACTGGTCTGGGTCGAGGGTGCGGACGGCCGCCTTGCCGCCTGCCCCGCGCTTCGCAGGCGGCAGCTGGGTCGTGCACACCGGGATCGGATTCTGCTTGCGTGTCTGGAGCTCGCCGTGTGGCTGCTCTGGGTACGATCCGCAGCCCGTGAGGGCGGCGGCGAGCCCCAGGCCGACGACGGAGCCGAAGCGAACGATGCTCACGCGCTCTTCGTATCATGCAAGGCGTCGGCAAGGCGAGTTCGCGACCTAGCGCCCTGGCCGGCCAACGGCTCTGGCCGGCCAACGGCTCTGGCCGGCCAACGGCTCTGGCCGGCCAACGGCTCTGGCCGGCCAACGGCTCTGGCCGGCCAGCCCGCCTCGTTCTCTCCGGGTCGGCGGTCGCGCGCATGCCAGATCACGCCGCCGCCCCGCGCGTGGTCACGTTCCCCACACGCCCGCAACGCGATGGACACGCCCGCGCCCTCTTATCGAAGCGATGGCTTCGTGACGGAATATTGCGCGGCGTCAGGAACCAAACGCGAACCCCAAGCGAACCGAATGCCAAGAAACCCGCGCTGCTCCGGGACACAAAAGTCTTGACGCTCCCAAAGAGGGAGTTACCTTCTGGACTCCCTGAGACAAACAGGGGTAGAGATACGATAAGAATCTTATCTCTAAACTCCTAGTCCCGACGGGGCGAACCGTCTGCCAGCGCGCAATGGGGCGTAGACTGAGCCCAGGCGGCGAGACCTTGAAGGAAGAGGCATCTGATCATGGCGTTGCAAGCTCATCTCCAGTTGAAGGGCATCACCCAGGGCTCCATCGATGGCTCGGTCACCCAGAAGGGTCGCGAGAAGACCATCGCTGTCATCGCTGTCCAGCATCAGGTCGTGAGCCCGCGTGACCCGGCGACCGGGCTGCCCAGCGGGAAGCGCCAGCACAAGCCCTTCGTGATCACGAAGGAGCTCGACAAGGCAACCCCCCTTCTTTACAACGCCCTGGTCAACAACGAGAGCATCTCGGAGTGGACGCTCAAGTTCTACACGCCGGGCACCGCGGCGTCGAAGAACGTCGGCAAGGAGCAGAACCACTACACGGTCAAGCTCACGAACGCGACGGTCGCGAGCATCGACTTCCACATGGACAACACGCGCGGCGGGGACGGCGCCAAGGATCGGCCGGAGTACGAGCGCGTCTCCTTCACGTACCAGAAGATCGAGTGGTCGTTCGATGACGGCGACGGCGCGCGTCAGGCGGACGATGACTGGGAGACGCCGCAGGGGTAGTACCTAGCTGCTGAGGTCTCGTCGCACCGGGCGACCTTCGGGTCGCCCGGTTGCGTTTGTCGTCCTGACGTTGGGGCATCGGAGCGGGGCGCAGCTTCGTGCGCTACGGGCTCAGCCGCTGGGCAGGCGAGTGAGGCGTACGAAAGTACGCCGCAGCGAGCCGAACGACGCGGATGAACCCCTGGCGCACGAAGCTGCGCCCCGCTCCAGAGGTTCCTCAAAATCAGGCATGGCCACCACGCGAAGCAAGCTCAGAATGTTGGCATGCCCCTCAGCGCCTACCTCAGACTCGTCGGCGAAAGACAAGGGGAAATCAGGGGCTCCGTCACCCAGAAGGGGCGAGAAGGTAGCATCCTCGTCACCGAGGTATTCCACTCGCTGGTGGGGCCGCGCGACCCGGTCACGGGGCGGCCGACGGGCAAGCGGATGCACAAGCCCTTCATCGTCACGAAGGACCTCGATCGGTCCACGCCGCTCCTCCTCAGCATCCTCAGCCACAACGAGAGCATCCCCCGCTGGGAGCTCCAGTTTTACAGGTCGATCGCCATCGGCGTCGAGAAGCCTGTCTTCACGGTCCAGCTCACGAACGCGAACATCTCGAGCATCCAGTTCCACATGCTCAATGTGAGGAACCCGGGGCAATCGCGCCTGCCCGAGCAGGAGGAGGTCGCGTTCACGTACCAGAAGGTCGTCTGGACCTGGAACGACGGGGGCATCTCCGCGGAAGACGACTGGCTCACCCCGCGCTGAGCGGGCGGGCTTCCGCTCGAGGCGCGAGCTGAGCTACGATCCCCTCGTGGCCGGCGCCTCCCTCCTCACCCGAATCGCGCACGCGGCCGACCCGCACTCGACGGAGCGGCACACCTACCGGGATCACGACCTCGAGTCGGCCATCCTGACGCACCTCGGGCACATGCTGAACACCCGCCAGGGGAGCTCGCTGACCTGCCCGGACTACGGCCTCATGGAGGTCTCGGAGGTCCTGCACGAGTTCCCCGAGGCGATCGGCCTGGTGCAGCGCTCGCTCAAGAACTGCATCCAGACCTACGAGCCGCGGCTGAAGAACGTGCAGGTCCGGCACCTGCGCACCGACACGGTCCAGTCGATGGTCCTCGAGTTCGAGATCACCGCGCAGATCCACTTTCCCGATGGCCGGCGGCAGGCGCTCCGGCTCGGCGCTGCAGTGGACCAGAGCGGCAACGTCCGGATGACGTAGCCCCCGCCCGGCGGCCTGGCTCACGGCGGTTGACAGCCTTCGGCCCCGGCGGTCGACTGGCGGTGGCGAGAGGATGTTCAACAAATACTACCAGGACGAGCTCACCTACCTGAGGGACCTGGGGCGCGAGTTCGCCGCCGCCTACCCCGGGATCGCGCCCATGCTCGCGGAGAAGGGCGGGGACCCCGACGTCGAGCGCCTGCTCGAGGGCGTCGCGTTCCTGACCGGCAAGATCCGCCAGAAGCTCGACGACGAGCTCCCCGAGGTGATCCACTCGGTCGCGTCGCTGCTCTTCCCGCACTACCTCCGCCAGATCCCGGCGACCTCGATCATCGAGTTCACGCCGCTCCCGAACGTGGTGCGCGAGAAGCTCGTCGTCGCTCGGCACGCGGAGGTCGGGTCGGTGCCGGTCGACGGCGTCTCGTGCCGGTTCCGCACGACGCAGGACGTCGAGCTCGTCCCGCTCGCGGTGGAGGACGTGCGCGTCGACACGGGCGCGCAGCTCGCGCAGACGCTCCGCATCGAGCTCCGCCTGACCGGCGGCGCCGCGCTGTCGGGCCTGTCGCTCTCCTCGCTGCGCTTCTACATCCACGGCGAGCGCAGGCTGCAGGACGACCTCCGCCTCTGGGTCGGGGCGCACGTCGACACCGTCGCGCTCGCCGCGGTGGACGCCGCGGGGCGCGACACGACGATCGCGTCGCTCCCGGCGCGCGCCGTGCGGCTCACCGGCTTCTCCGACGAAGAGTCGCTGATCCCGTACCCGAAGACGGTCTACCCGGGGTTCCGGCTCCTGCAGGAGTTCTTCACGCTCCCGCAGAAGTTCGCGTTCTTCGAGGTGACCGGCCTGCAGGCGCTCTCGGCGGAGCGGATCTCCGACCGGTTCGCGCTCCTGCTGCAGTTCAAGGACGGGCTCCCGCCGGGGACGCGGATCGGCAAGGAGAACATCCGGCTGTTTTGCTCGCCGGTCGTGAACCTGTTCGAGCACACGAGCGATCCGATCAAGCCCGAGGCCACGAAGCACGAGTACCTCTGCCGCCCGGCGGGCGCGGCGCCCGCGGCCTTCGAGATCCACAGCATCGACAAGGTCGTCGGCATCGCCCGGCGCACGAGCCAGCGCGTCGAGATCCCCTCGTTCTTCAGCTTCCAGCACGAGCTCGATCCCGAGGCCGCCGCGCGGACGATCTTCTACCAGGCGCACCTCCGCCCGGCCGCCATCGGCGACGGCATCGACATGTACCTCTCGTTCGGCTCCCCGCAGGACGCGGGGGCCCTCCCCGAGTTCGACGTGATCAGCATCGAGGCGACGAGCACGAACCGCCGCCTGCCGGCGCAGCTGAAGCTCGGCGATCTCAGGGTGCCGACGGCGACCTCACCCGCGGTGGCGAGCTTCACCAACCTCACCGGCGTCACCGCGCCGCTCCCGCCGCCGCTCGGGCGCGAGCTGCAGTGGCGCGTGCTGGCCCACATGGCGATGAGCTACCGCTCGATCACCGAGCTCGAGGTGCTCCGGGCGACGGTCGATCTCTACAATTTTCAGGCGATCGTCGATCGTCAGGCGGCGCGCGCGAACCAGCTCCGTCTGGCCGCGATCAAGGCGATCCGGGTGCGGCCGACGGATCGGCTGTACCGAGGGGCGCCGGTGCGCGGCGTCGCGGTCGACATCGAGCTCGACGAGGGCGGGTTCGTCGGCGAGGGGGAGATGTACCTGTTCGCGAGCATCCTGAACGAGATGTTCGGGTCCTACGTCTCGCTGAACTCGTTCACGCAGCTGACGGTCACCGGCACGAATACACGCGTGGTGCATAAATGGGACCCGAAGAGCGGCAGCCTGACGCTGATCTGAAGCCGGCTGCGCCGAGAGGCGCCGCGAGCGCCGACCCCGTCGCGCTGGAGACGCTCCGGCGCTTCGCGGATACCGCGCCACGCTTCTCGTACTACCGCCTCATCTACCTGCTCGAGCGGCTCTTCCCTGCTGCGCCGCCGGTGGGCCAGCTCGGGCCCGTGCAGGACGAGCGCATCCGGCTGCGCGGCGACCCCTCGCTCATCTTCGCCTCGAGCGACGTGAGCGAGCTCGCGCCGGTCAAGGCCGCCGACGGCGTGGAGCGCGCCCGCGTCTCGACCACGTTCCTCGCCCTGTACGGCTCGGTGTCGCCGCTGCCGGCGTACTTCATCGAGCAGATCGCGCAGGCCGACTACCAGGGCGGCCCGCAGCCGATCCGCGAGCTCCTCGACGTCTTCCACCACCGGCTCCTGTCGCTGCTCTACCGCGCGTGGACGAAGTACCGCTTGCCCGTCACGTACCGCAAGCAGGGCGCCGATCCCTTCTCGCGCCGGATGCTCTGCGCGGTCGGCATCGACGGCTTCCGCGGCTACGAGACGCCGCTCGATCGCTTCTTCTTCCTCCGCTACGCGTCGGTCCTCGCCTCGAAGTCGCGCTCGGCGAGGAACCTGGAGACGGTGCTGTCCGAGATGCTCGGCAACATCGACGTGAAGATCGAGCAGTTCATCGGCCACTGGACGAAGATCGAGAAGCCGTTCAGGAACAAGCTCGGCGTGATGAACCATCAGCTGGGCGAGAGCCTGACCCTGGGGCGCTACGTGTTCGACGGCTCCGGCCGCTACAAGGTCGTGCTCGGCCCGGTGGGCTACGACGAGTACCTCTCCTTCTTGCCCGGGGGTCGGCGGCAGGATCTGGTCCGCGGCGTCATCGAGACGTTCACGCCGGGCATCCACGACGTGATGCTCGAGATCCACGTGGACACGGAGGAGGCGCCGCGGTTCCAGCTCGGCTCGCCGCGCGCCGCGACGCTCAAGCGCACCGCGTGGATCGGCGGATCTGCGGCGGAGCGGCTCGTGATCACGATCCCCCTCGACGACAAGCACCTCGCGGGCGGCGACGACGAGGACGACGACGATCGGGGCGAGCCCCCGCCGATGTGACCCAGGCCGAGCGCCGCCGCCGCGGGCCGCCGGGAGGCGCGGCGGCGCGCGCGCCGTGGGCTCGCCCTGCGCTCAGTAAACGGTGAGGCTCTGCAGCGCGGCCGAGATCTCGTCGGCGTTCGCGTCGACGTTCTCGTGGTGCACGATCTGCACGAGCAGGATGCGGCGGGGGCTCCGGAGCAGGATCTCGTGGGCGAAGGCGTCCGAGACGGGCTTCGACGGGATCTTCGCCTTGACGAGGTAGCTGCGCCCCTGCGTGTTCGCGGTGGCCACGGGCGCGCGGCCGGAGAGGATCTCCGCGCCCTGCTCCTCGAGGTCCGCCTCGTAGCGCTTGAGCACGTCGGGCCACGGATCCTCGGGGCTGTCGATGCGCTCGTAGATCGAGAACAGGAACTGCCGCGGGGACTGGTACGTGATGAAGCGGCGCTCGGGCGTGTAGTCGGCGCCGCCGACGTTCCAGTCCATCGGGCGGCTCATGCGGACGTCGCCGTTCATGAGGCCCACGCCGATCCGGCGCGGCACACGGTCCGTCGCCGGCGCGTCGAGCGGCGGGAAGTACACCTCGAAGCTCGAGTCCTTGCTCAGGGCGCCGGCGGCGCCGTGGAGGTAGAAGACGTCGTCCTGCTTGGGGGCGGTGGGCGAGCCGCCGCAGCCGGCGAGCAGCGCGATCGCAGCCACGGCGGCGCAGGCCACGCCTGCGCGCCCCGCTGCTCCGGCGGCGAGCGGACGGCGGGCGCGGAAGGCGGGGACGTGCGCGAGCATCGGCATTCCGGGGTGCCTCATCGGGGGGGAACTCTAGGCCAGCGAGGGCACGCCAGCCAAATGTTCGCCGAGGAGTTTGCCCTCGGGGTGCCCGGCATTGAATGATTGCCCGGCCCGGGCAGCGCTGCGCCTGCCGATCGAGGCGGTACCCCGTGCCGCGAGAGAGACATGTCCAACGAAAGCAAACCGAGTCGCAAGGGCGAGCCCGCCGGAGCACCGGCGGCGAGCGCGCCGAGCCCCCCCTCCACCCGCACGAGCCAGGGCCACGAGCGTCCTGCGCCTGGCCGCCGCGCGCCCCGGCGCCCCGCGCTCGCGGCAGCCTTCGCGCTTGCGCTGGGGGCCCCGGCGTGCAGCGGCATCGACGCCGGCGTGGACTACCCGGGCGACCTGCCCGCGATCGATCGGTACCTCTTGACCCCCGAGAACGGCCCCGAGGCGCCGCTCGCGCTGGGTGAGTTCAAGATCGGCCCCGAGACGTGCAGCGGCGTCGACACGCACCCGGTCACCCAGAAGCTCTCGCCCGAGGATCTCAGCCGCTTCCTCGCGGCGCAGGGCGCCGGGAGCATCACCCCGAAGCTGGCGAGGTCGAACCTGTACTGGTTCGACTTCCCCGCGCGCGACAAGTCGTTCGTTCGCCTGCGCCTTGCGGTGCTCGAGGACGCCAAGCACGCGACGCAGGATCTCCACGACGCGGTGCTGCAGCACGGGCCGGGCTGGTGGGGCGTCCGCCGCTCGAACCTCGCCGTGCTCGCGCCGAAGGCGAACCTGAGGGAGGCGATGGCGTTCGCCATCAAGTACAAGCTCGTCTGCTGGGGCGTCTTCACGTACGCGGCCAACGACGACGCGTACGTCGTCCCCGGGCCCTACGCCGAGCTGTGAGGGGAGCTGGCGGCGCGCGGAGCGGAGGCGCACGCCGCCGGCGCGCCGTCGGCAGACCTCTGCGAAGCTGGCCCACGCTCGGGGAGAACGCGTAGACTGCGCCCATGCGCCGTTACGTCTTGCTCGCCGCCGCCGTCGCTCCGATCCTCGCCGTGACCGCAGCCGTCTCCGTGCCCGGCTGCGCAGAGGAATTCGAGAACATTTGCACATTCCTCGACGATTCGAGCAGCTGCTACCACGCATTCCAGACTGAAACCGACGATCAGTGCTGGATGAAGGGTGAGGGGAACGGGCCGGTCGGCAATTTCGCGAGCCGCGACAAGCTCGACGTATGTTTCCTCAAATCGGGCGGTCAGATCGTCTTCGATCCGCCGCTCGACATCGCGGCGTTTCCCCCGAAGAGCATGGCTTTCAAGCGCCTGACCGCTCGGGCCGAGGAGTGCGGGTCCGTCGCGTTTTCAGGGGAGTTCAGCTACTCGGTGACCGTCAAGGTGCCCTGCACCGGCGCCGATATCGACGCCGGCGCGGAGGGATGCGCGGACGCTGGCGCCGACAACAATAGCACGATCGGCAGGACGCTCACTCTGACGACTCCGGAGGGCAGGAGCACCCTCGACGTGAGTTGTGCAGGCGGCAAGTCTCACCACTTCAATCGCGTCGACATCCAGGAGTGCGCGATCGAAGGACAAGACAGGTTGCAGCCTCGAGCCGTGCTCGAGGCGAACGCGGGCAACCAGCCCCCGCCGGATGCCGGCCCGGATACGACGGGCGATTTCGCGGGCTCTATCAAGCTCCGCATCTACCACCCGCAGAGCGGGGCGATAGAGGTGAACGAGAAGAGAGAGAAGAGGGTCGAGACAGACCCTGTTGTGGTCGAGTACTTCGACTGCGTCATCCCGCCGCCTGCGCCGCTCTGCTCCAACGGTCAGAAGGACGGACTGGAGACCGACATCGACTGCGGGGGCACGCTCTGCGAGAAGCGTTGTGACGATGGCCAGTCCTGTGCTGGGAATCAAGACTGCGCGACAGGAACGACGTGTCGACAGGACACCAGCGGCTTCCTCAAGTGCCAGACGTCGGACAGCAACAGCGCGAGCACCACCACCGGAAGCGCTGCAGGGGCTGGCGGCTCGGGCGGCGCTGGCGGAGAGTAGCTTCCGACTGGTCGGGCGTGATCTTGGCCGGGCGAGACTCGCACCCGCTGGACGACACCCCCGATTCGAAGCTGGCGCTCACTCCTTCCCTCGATACCAGCCTCATCAGCTCGCACGAGCCCCGCCCACGCGCCCCGATAGGCCCCCTCGCAGGGTGCCGAGCGGCTCGGCAAGCTCTCCGTACCTGGGGCCAACTCAGGGGACGCGGCATCACGTCATCGGTGCCACGTGACGTCCGCCTCCGCTCAGGCGACCAGCACCTTCACCACGAACGTCGTGCTCCCGAGGCGCAGCCGGTCGTTGTCGCGCAGCTGCCGGCGCTCGCCCTGTCCGAGGCGCTGCTCGTTGACGAAGGTGCCGTTGCGCGAGCCGTCGTCCTCGATGAAGACCTGACCCGTCGTCGGATCCGCGTGGATCGACGCGTGCCGTGAAGAGGCGCTCGCATCCGCGAGCCCGATCTCCGTCGCGGGGTCCGCCCCGGCGCGCCCCACCTGCGTCCGGCCGCTGTAGATCGGCCAGAAGCTGCCTCCGGGATCGTTCTGGAACGTCACGATGAAGCCGACGAGGACACGCGCGGGCTGCGCCGACACCTGCGGCACCGCGCCCGAGACCGCGCCCTGGACGATCGGCGGCGCGACGATCGCAGGCGCCCTGGCCTGAGCGACCGCCGGCACCCCGCCCTGCACCATCTGCGGCGGCGCGACCGCACCCCCCTGCACCATCATCGGCGGCGGCGCCACCACGCCCGGCTGCACCATCGGCGGCGGCGCCACCGCGCCCGGCTGCACCATCGGCGGCGCGACCAGCCCAGACGCCCCCGCCGGCACGACCATCGGCGGGGGCGCGACCATCTGCGGAGGCGCGCCGAAGACCGGCGCCGGCGCCACGGGCTGCTGCCCCATCGCGCCACCCATGGACGCGCCAGGCATCATGCCCGGGCCCGGCGCCCCGAGCGCCGGCTGGACCGGCGGGACGCCCGGCGCGTTCATCGGAGGAGACGCCGGCTGCGACGTGAGCCCCGCGGAGGGAGCCGCTCGGGCCCAGGGAGAGACCGGGAAGGGAGCTTCCCCACCCACCGCCGAGAAGGCGACGCTACCGCCCGGCGACGCCGGCACCGAGAGCCCGCCCCCGCCCACCCCGTACGCCTGAGGAGGAGGCGGATAGGCGCCCTGAGCGCCCCCTGCCGCGTAGCCTGGCGACGCCGCGCCGCCATAACCCGAGACGGCTGGCTGCCCTGGATAGCCCGGCGGGCCAGGCGGAGCATAGGCGCCAGCCCCCGCCTGCACCGGCGGAGGCGCGACCGGAACGGAGGCTCCAGGCGCTGCGCCCGCCACGCTCGTACCGCACATCGAGCAGGCAGCGTCGGTCTCCTTGAGCATCCACGCGCAGTTCGGACACGGCCTCATGCGATCTCGAGGCTACCGATTCGCTTGACACCCGTCGAGGCGAAAGCCGCGCTTTGGCGAGAGCGCGCGAGCCCGCCGCGCAGCTCGGCGTGCGCTGCGCCTGCGCAGGCGATGCCGCTGCCACGCGCCGGCGCGCGAGCGCGCCAAGCTCGCCGAGAGGAGAGGCGTCCGTCGCCGCCGCGCGGGGCGTCTTCACGAGAAGAGACACGAAAAAAGGCGCCGCGCGTTCGAGCCGCGCGGCGCCTCGCAGACAGGTCGCTCAGCGATCGCTGGCGACGGCCGTCGTCAGTTGCTGGCGATCGAGCTCTTCTCCGACTTCTCGATCTCCTTCTTCTCGCCGTCCTTCGACTCCTCGGTCGCGGGCGCGGGCTCGGGCAGCCGCTCGAGCGCGGCCTCCAGGACCTGCTCCATCCGGCTGACGAAGAAGAACTGCAGCTCGTCCACGACCTCCTTCGGGACCTCCTCGAGATCCGCCCGGTTGCGCTCGGGGACGATGATGCGCTTGATGCCGGCGCGGTGCGCCGCCAGCACCTTCTCCTTCAGGCCGCCGATCGGGAGCACGCGACCGCGGAGCGTGATCTCGCCCGTCATCGCGACGTCGTGGCGGACCTTGATCCCGGTGAGGAGCGAGACGAGCGCCGTGAACATCGTCACGCCCGCGCTCGGCCCGTCCTTGGGCATCGCGCCGGCGGGGATGTGGATGTGCAGATCGCTCTTCTCGAGGAAGTCCTTCGCGATGCTGTACCTCGACGCGTTGCTGCGCACGAACGACAGCGCCGCCTGCGCCGACTCCTTCATCACGTCGCCGAGCTGGCCGGTCAGCTGGAGCTTGCCCGTGCCGTACATCCGCGTCGCCTCGATGAAGAGGATCTCGCCGCCGACGCTCGTCCACGCGAGGCCCGTCGCGACGCCGCTCTCGGCGGTGCGCTCCGCGACCTCGCTCGTGTACTTCGCCGGGCCGAGGAACTCGTGCAGGTCGTCCTCGTTGTCGACGCGCCGCTTCTGCGTGTCGCCCTCGGCGACCTTCACCGCCACGCCGCGGATGACACCCGCGATCTGCCGCTCGAGCGACCGGACGCCGGCCTCGCGCGTGTAGTGATCGATGATCTCCTCCAGCGCCTTGTCCGTGACCTCCAGCTGCTCGGTCGTGAGCCCGTGCTCCGACAGCTGCTTCGGGAGCAGGTGCTGCCGCGCGATCGCGAGCTTCTCCTTCCGCGTGTAGCCGGGGATCTCGAGGATCTCCATGCGGTCGCGGAGGGGCGGCGGGATCGGATCCGCCACGTTCGCGGTCGCGACGAACATCACGTGCGACAGGTCGTACGGGATCTCCAGGTAGTGATCCGCGAACGTGTTGTTCTGCTCCGGATCGAGCACCTCGAGCAGCGCCGCCGACGGATCGCCGCGGAAGTCGTGCCCGATCTTGTCGACCTCATCCATCATGAAGACCGGGTTGATCATCCCCGACTTCTTCATGCCCTGGATGATCTGGCCAGGGAGCGCGCCGACGTAGGTGCGCCGATGGCCGCGGATCGCCGCCTCGTCGTGCACGCCGCCGAGCGAGACCCGGTGAAACTTGCGGCCGAGGGCGCGCGCGATGCTCCGGCCGAGCGACGTCTTGCCGACGCCGGGAGGCCCGAGCAGGCAGAGGATCGGGCCCTTCTTGTCCTGCTTCAGCTTCCGGACCGCCAGGTACTCGAGGATGCGCTTCTTGACCTTCTCCAGGCCGTAGTGGTCCTCGTCGAGCACCTTGCGGACGCTGCCGATGTCGAGGTTGTCCTGCGTCGACTGCGTCCAGGGCACGTCCAGGATCCAGTCGAGGTACGTCCGCACCACGGTGTACTCGGCCGACCCGACCTGCATCGTGCGCAGCCGCTTCAGCTGCTTCTTCGCGACGGTCTCCGCCTCGGTCGGCAGGTTCGCCTTCGCGATGCGATCCTCGAGCCCGTCGAGATCGCCCTGATCGCCGTCGTCCTCGCCGAGCTCCTCCTTGATGGCCTTGAGCTGCTGGCGCAGCACGTACTCGCGCTGGTTCTTGCCCATCTCCTCCTTGATCTGGGAGTTGATGCGCTCGCGCATCTTCAGGATCTCGAGCTGCCGCGTGAGCAGCCGCAGCACCTTGCGGATGCGCTCCTTGACGTCGATCGTCTCGATGAGCTGCGCCTTCTCCTCGACCGGAGCGTCGAGGTTCGCCGCGACGAGATCGGCGAGCGCGCCGGGCGCCTGGATGGAGTCGATGAGCGAGCCCGCCTCGCGCGGGAGCTCCGGCATCAGCTGGATGACCTGCTTCGCGATGTCGCGCAGGCTCATCGCCAGCGCCTCCGCCTCGACGTCCTCCGTCGCCGGCTCGTCCATGCGGCGGATCTTGGCGCGCAGGTACGGCGTGTGGGCCGTGACGCTATCGAGCCTGATCCGCGTGAGGCCCTGCAAGATCAACGAGTAGTTTCCCGAGCTGTGCTTCAGCGCCTTCAGCACGCGCGCGGCGCAGCCCATCGGGTACAGGTCCTCCGCCCCGGGATCGTCGGTCGACGGATCGCGCTGGGCGAAGATCGCGATGACCGGGCCGGGGAGGTTGTCGACATCCTCCACCAGCGCGACCGACTTCTCGCGGCCGACATCGAAGGGCGCGACGGCGCCCGGGAACAGCACCGCATTGCGGATCGGCAGAACCGGCAGCTCGTCGCCGAAGACGACCTCTTCCTCGGAGCGCGGCGGCATCGGCGGGTTCTTTTTCTCGGACATGGCGATCTCCTCTAGGCACCCGACCGGGGGAGGTAAACCCCTTCATCAACACGCAGCCGGGCCGCGCGGCCACCGCGCGCCCCGGTCATCTTGGCTTGCATCCAGACGGATGCGGATGGTGCAACGCGGAGCCCTGCTGGCAGCTCTTGGTGGAAGACAGCCCGCGAGGCTACGGGAACTCACCATAGACACGGCGCATGCCGCGTGCCACAGCCCTGGCCATTTTTTTGAATGTGGATACGCTGCGGGTGGTCAGCTCCGACTCCGACCTGCAGCGCTCGCTCGTCGCGCTCGTCACCACCTGGCGCGCGCGACGCGGCGCAGGAACCTCGGCGGCCGGGTCAACGAGGCGCGCCGAGGAGGCGCGCCTCGGCCTTGCCGCGCGCCGCGGCGAGGCCGAGGCTGCGCCCGGCACGGAGCGACACCCTGGCCCTCGCTGAACGATGATCGATCCCCTGCTCGGCCTCGGCGCGCTCGCGATCGCGATGCTCGGCCTTCCGGCGGCGCCGTCGCTCGATCCTGGGCCCAGCCCGGCGTGCCCGGCGGACATGCGGCTCGTCACCGGCACGCACCGCGACGAGGTGCAGCACGTCTGCGTGGAGCCGGTCAAGAGCGGCAAGGCGACCCACTGCTTCGCGTACTGGGAGGACATCACGGCCGAGGAGGGGCCGTCGACCGAGATCTCCGTGTGCATGGACCAGTTCGAGGCGCCGAACCAGCGGGGGGCGAAGCCGCTCGTCATGCAGTCGTTCGAGACGGCGACCGCGTGGTGCGCCGCGCGCGGCAAGCGGGTGTGCGCCGAGCAGGAGTGGGAGCTCGCGTGCGAGGGCCCCGAGCGGCGTCCCCTCGCCTACGGCTGGCGCGTGGACAAGGCGGTCTGCAACAGCGGCAAGGCCTGGCGGCCGGTCGACGAGCGGAAGCTCGGCGCCTCCGGCGAGGCGGCGCAGCGCGAGGTCGAGCGGCTCTGGCAGGGCGCGCCGAGCGGCTCCCATCCCGGGTGCGCCTCGACCTTCGGCGTCTTCGACATGATGGGCAACGTCGAGGAGTGGGTCGCCTCGCGCCGCGGCCGCCGGTGGCCAGGCGCGCTCATGGGCGGCTTCTGGGCCAAGCCGTGGACGGGCTGCCGCGGGACGAACGACGCGCACGATCCGAAGTTCGTGTTCTACGAGACCGGCTTCCGCTGCTGCGCCGATCCGCGCTCGGCTCTCCCTTCGCGCGGCGCGGCGGCGCGCGAGGCGGACGAAGAGCGCGGCGGGCGCCGAGCGCCCGGGCCCTGAGGCCGAGCCTCCACGGCGGCGCTCGCCGCGAGCGAAGAAGGCGGCACGACGGGCGCATGTCCTGCTAGAAGCCAGGGCGTGCGCGCCCTGTTCTTCGGTACCCCCGCCATCGCCGTGCCGTCGCTCGAGGCGCTCGCGTCGATCGCGGACGTCGTCGGCGTCGTCTGTCAGCCGGATCGGCCGGCCGGTCGCGGGCTCGAGCTGAAGGCGCCGCCGGTGAAGGTGAAGGCGCTGGAACTCGGCGTGCCCGTGCTGCAGCCCGAGAAGGTCCGCACGCCCGAGTTCGCCGCGTGGGTCGCGGGCGCCGGCGCGGACGTCGCGCTGGTGATCGCCTACGGGCGCATCCTGCCGAAGGCGGTGCTCGAGGCGCCGCGGCGCGGCTGCATGAACCTGCACGCGTCGATCCTGCCGCGCTACCGCGGCGCCGCGCCGATCACCTGGGCGATCGTCGGGGGCGAGACCGAGACGGGCATCTCGCTGATGCAGATGGACGAGGGCATGGACACGGGGCCGGTCTACGCGGTGCGCCGGACGCCGATCGGCCCGGACACGACCGCCGACGAGCTCGCGATCGATCTCGGGGCGCTCGCCGCGCGCGTCGTGCGCGAGGACCTCCGCCGCGCGGTGGACGGCGAGCTCGCGCTGACGCCGCAGGACCACGAGGCGGCGACGCACGCGGCGCTCCTGAAGAAGGAAGACGGGCGCATCCGGTGGGAGCGGAGCGCCCGGCAGATCCACGACCACATCCGGGGGATGACCTCGTGGCCAGGCGCCTTCACGACGATCGACGGCAAGGCGCTCAAGGTGCTGGCCGCGCGTGTCGAGAGCGAGGCCGACCAGGCCGGCGCGCCGCCGGGGACCGTGGTGATGGCCGGCCGCAGCGTCGTGATCGTCGCCTGCGGCGCGGGCGCGATCCAGATCGTGCGAGCCCAGGCCGAGGGGCGGAAGCCGCTCGCGGCGGCGGACCTCGTCGCCGGGCGGACGCTCCAGACGGGGATGGTGCTCGGTCGATGAGCGCCCCGGGCGCCGTTCACGGCACGCCGTCGATGAGCGCCGCCCGCGTCACGGCGCCCGGTCGTTGAGCGCCGCCCGCGTCACGGCCCGGCCGGGTGCCAGATCGTCTTCATCTCGACGAACCGCTCGATCCAGCGGGGGGACGTCGCCGCCCTGTCGTCGAACCACTCCGCCTCGCCGAGCGATCGGACGCGCACCCGCTTGACGCTGGCCGCGGCCGCCTCCTCGAGGCGCTTCGTCAGCGCCGCGTCCACGCCGTGCAGATCGAGCGCGGCGACGTCCATGTGCGCGGCGAGGTGCGGCAGCACCTCCGCGAGCTGGCCGGTGAGGACGTTGACGACGCCGCCCGGGAGATCGCTCGTGGCGAGCGCCTCGCCGAGGACGAGCGCCGTGCGCGGATCCGCCTCGCTCGCGAGCACGACGCAGGTGTTGCCGGCGGTGATCACCGGCAGGAGAGCGCCCGCGAGGCCGAGCAGCGCCGGCCGCGGCGGCGCCGCGATGACGACGACCCCCATCGGCTCGGGCACCGTGAAGGTGAAGTGCGGTCCGGACACGGGGCTCAGGCTCGCGAAGAGGCTCTGGTACTTGTCGGCCCAGCCCGCATAGGCGACCGCGCGATCGATCGCCGCCAGGACCTCGCGCTCGGCCGCGCCGGCGCCCTGCCCGCCGCGCTCGAGCGAGGCCGCGAGCTCCGCGCGCCGCGCCTCGAGCATCTCGGCGAGGCGGTAGAGGATCTGCCCGCGGTTGTACGCGGCGCGCGCCGACCAGCCGCCGAGCGCGCCGGCCGCCGCGAGCACGGCGTCGCGCCCGTCCTTGCGCGAGGCGCGCGGGATGTTCTCGACCGCGCCCGCGCCTCCGTGATCGCGCACCTGCGTGTACCTCCCGGACTCCGAGCGCACGAACGCGCCGCCCACGAACATCTTGTACGCCTTGCGCACGCCGACCCGCGCGCGCGCCTCGCCCGGAGGAGCGTCGAGCGCGGCCGCGCCGGCGCGCTCGCCGATCGACGTGCGCCCCTCGTCGCCGCCGCTGTCCTGGTCGCCGAGCGCCATCAGTCCACCTCGAGGTAGGCGAGCAGCCCCTGGCGCCCGCCCTCGCGGCCGAAGCCGCTCTCCTTGTAGCCGCCGAACGGCGCGCTGGGATCGAACTTGTTGAAGGTGTTCGCCCAGACGACGCCGGCGCGGAGTCGCTGCGCGACCCAGAAGCTCTTCGAGCCCTTGCCGGTCCAGACGCCCGCCGACAGCCCGTACATCGTGTTGTTCGCCTTCTCGATCGCCTCCTCGGGCGTGCGAAAGGTCAAGATCGAGAGCACCGGGCCGAAGATCTCCTCGCGCGCGATCCGGTGCGACTGCGCGACGCCCGTGAAGAGCGTCGGCGCGAACCAGTAGCCCCGCTGCGGGAGCGCGCAGCTCACCGAGAAGCGCGCGGCCCCCTCGCGCTCCCCCGCCGCCACGAGCTCCTCGATCTTCGCGAGCTGCGCCCGCGAGTTGATGGCGCCCACGTCCGTGTTCTTGTCGAGCGGATCGCCGACGCGCAGGGTCCCCATGCGCTCGCGCAGCTTGAAGAGGAGGGCGTCGTGGACGCTCTCCTCGACCAGGAGGCGCGAGCCCGCGCAGCAGACGTGGCCCTGGTTGAAGAAGATGCCGCCGATGATCCCCTCGACGGCCTGATCGAGCGGCGCGTCCTCGAACACGATGTTCGCGGCCTTGCCGCCGAGCTCGAGGGTGAGCCGCTTCCCGGTGCCGGCGAGCGCGCGCTGGATGCGCTTGCCGACCTCGGTCGACCCGGTGAACGCGACCTTGTCGACGCCGGGGTGGCCGACGACCGCCGCGCCCGTCGCGCCCGCGCCCGTGACCACGTTGACGACGCCGGGCGGGAGATCGGCCTCCTCGATGATCTTCGCGAGGAGCAGCGCGGTGAGCGGCGTCGTCTCGGCGGGCTTGAGCACGCACGTGTTGCCCGCCGCGAGCGCCGGGGCGAGCTTCCACGCCGCCATGAGCAGCGGGAAGTTCCACGGGATGACCTGACCCGCGACGCCGAGCGGCCGAGGATCGCGCCCGGGAAAGGCGTGCTCGAGCTTGTCCGCCCAGCCCGCGTGGTAGAAGAAATGCGCGGCCGCGAGCGGGAGATCGACGTCGCGGGACTCCTTGATGGGCTTGCCCCCGTCGAGCGACTCGACGACGGCGAGCTCGCGCGCCTTCTCCTGGAGGGCCCGGGCGATGCGGTAGATGTACTTGCCGCGCTCGAGCGGGCGCATGCGCGACCAGTGCTTCTCGTACGCGGCCCGCGCCGCCTGCACGGCGAGATCGACGTCCTGCTCCGAGGCCTCGGCGAACTCGCAGAGCTTCTCCTCGGTCGACGGGCTGATGCTGTCGAGGTAGCGGCCCGAGGCCGGAGCGCGCCACGCGCCGCCGATGAAGAGCTCGTACCGCGGCGCGATCGTCACGTGGTCGCGCCCCTCGGGCGCCGGCGCGTAGCGCCAGGCGTCGCCGAACACGACGGCCGCGTCGCGCGCCGCGGTCGCGTCCCGGGGCGAGCCCCCGTCGCCGCCAGCCGCGGCGGTGCTGTTGTCGCTCATGCGGCGCACTTTACGCCCGCGACCGCGGGTTGAACACCGACGCGGACCCGCCCTCGCGGCCCGGTCAGTCCTTGCTGAAATAGTCCCCGCTCTGGTAGGCGCCCGTCCGCTCCTTCTCGAGCTGCATGAGCACGTCGTTGAGGAGCGTCGACGCGCCGAAGCGGAACAGGTCGCTCGTGAGCCAGGCGTCGCCGAGGGTCTCCTTGACCAGCACGAGGTAGTGGAGCGCCTGCTTCGCGGTGCGGATCCCGCCGGCCGGCTTCATCCCGACGCGCCGCCCGGTCGCCTGCGCGTGATCGCGGATCGCCTCCAGCATCACCAGCGTCACCGGAGGCGTCGCCGCCGGCGTGATCTTCCCGGTCGAGGTCTTGATGAAGTCGGCGCCCGCGAGCATCGCGATGCGGCTCGCCTTGCGGACGCGATCGTAGGTCCCGAGCTCGCCCGTCTCCAGGATCACCTTGAGGTGCGCGTGCCCGCACGCCTCCTTGGTCGCGGCGATCTCGTCGTACACCGCGCCGTACTCGCCGGAGAGCATCGCGCCGCGGTCGATCACCATGTCGATCTCGTCGGCGCCGAGCTCGACCGCCTGGCGGACGTCGGCGAGCTTGACGGCGAGCGTGGAGAGGCCGCTCGGGAAGGCGGTCGCCACACTGGCCACCTTGACCGCCGAGCCCGAGACCGCTCGCTTCGCCACGGGGACGAGCTTCGGATAGACGCACACCGCCGCACAGGAAGGGATGTCCGCGCGCTCGTGGGGTCGAAGCGCCTTCTGACAGAGCTGCTCAACTTTTCCCGGGGAGTCTTTCCCCTCGAGGGTGGTGAGGTCCATCATCGAGATGGCGAGCTTGAGGCCGGCGACCTTGGCGGGGCCCTTGATGCTCCTTTTGCCGAGCCCGGCTGCGCGCTCTTCGACCATGACCTTATCCACGGTGGGCGAAGAGAAATCGGGGTAGGTAACCTCCCTGCCCTGGCGCACCACGCCGGGCGCGGCGCCGCCGTCGTTTCCGAAGATCGCCATCGGCCTCGTCTCCTGGTGGCGCGGGAACGTACCAGAAGCTTCGGATCGATCCCACCGAGTGCATGCTAACGTGCCGCTCTGAGATGAAGAGACGCTTCCCGATTGCCGTCGTTTTTGTCGTACTTGCTGTCGTCTTTGCCTTTGCCTCGCTGCTCGGGTGTGGCGCGGCCGAGCGACCCGATGGTGGACAAGGGCTTCTTCCGGTCGGCGCGACGGCGCCCGACGTCTTCGCCGCCGATCAGCACGGCGCGATCCAGCGGCTGTCCGACCAGCGGGGTCGGGCCGTGGTCGTGTACTTCTATCCGAAGGACGGGACGCCGGGCTGCACCGAGGAGGCGTGCGCGTTCCGCGACGCGTGGGATCGCTTCAAGCAGGCCAACGTGCAGGTCTTCGGCGTGTCCTCCGACACCCGCGAGTCGCACGAGGCGTTCGCGGTCGAGCACAAGCTGCCGTTCCCGATCCTGGTCGACACAGATCACGCGTGGGCCACTGCGTTCGGCGTGCCGATGCGGCTCGGGACGACGGCGCGCGTGACGTTCCTCGTCGATCCGGACGGCAAGGTCGCGAAGGTCTATCCGGACGTGGATCCCGGCGTGCACGCGGACGAGGTGCTGAAGGACGCCGCGCAGCTCACGGGCGCCGCGCTCCCGGTCGCGCCGGCGCCGTCGGGCAGCGCAGCGCCGGCCGGGGCGGACACCGCGGCGCCGGCCGCCACCGGGGCGGCGCCCCCGGCGGCGCCTGCGGGAGCGGTGGATCCGGCCACGGCCGCGCCGGTCGCGACGGGGACGGTGCTGCCCCCGGCGGCCCCCGCGGCGCCCCCGGCGAAAGGTCCGCCGGCGAAAGGTTCGCCGGCGAGGCGGTGACGCCCGCGCGCGCACCCGGCGCAGGAGCGCCGGCGGGTCGCGCGCGGACCGCGCGGGCCGCGCGGAGGGCTGACGGGAGATCTGCAGACGGGAGCGCGCGCGTGGTGCGTAGGTCGTCGGAATTTTTGAACACCAACGGGTTGGATCTCTGCGTCCATCGCTTCCGCGACGACCACGCGCGGCCGACGGGCCTCACGCTGCTGCTGCTCCACGGCTTCCTCGACGCCGGGAGCACGTGGGACCTCGTGGCCGAGCCGCTCGCGCGGGCGGGGCACGACGTCGTCGCGCCGGACCTGCGCGGGTTCGGCCGGAGCGCCCGCGTCGGCGCGGGCAGCTACTACTACTTCCCCGACTACATCGCCGACGTCGCGGCGCTCGTGGACGCGCTCGCGCCGGCGCGGCTCGGCGTGGTGGGCCACTCGATGGGCGGCGCGGTCGCCGTGTACTACGCGGGCGCGTGCCCCGGCCGCGTCGAGCGCCTGGCGCTGCTCGAAGGCATGGGGCCGCCGGCGAGCGGCCCCGAGGTCGCCGTCGCGCGCGTCGAGGCGTGGCTGCGCCAGATGGCGGAGCTCGATCGCGCGCCGCGGAAGCTCTCGTCGATGCAGGACGCGATCGCGCGGCTCGTGGCGAACCACCCGCGCGTGCCGCGCGACGTGCTGGCGACGCGCGCGCCGCTGCTCACGCGGGAAGCGCCGGACGGCGGCCTCGCGTGGGCGTACGATCCGATGCACCGGACGACCTCGCCGCTGCTGTTCCAGGTGGAGGCGTTCATGACGTTCCTGGAGCGCATCGCGTGCCCGACGCTGCTCGTGAGCGGCGGGCCGACGGGGTGGCACCCGGAGGACGAAGCGGAGCGGGTGGCGAGGCTCAAGCGCGCGGAGCACGTCGAGCTGCCGGAGGCCGGGCACATGATGCACTGGTCGGCGGCGGCGGAGCTGGCGGAGCGGCTGGGCGAGTTCTTCGCCGCGGGAGGAGACGCCGGGGGCACGGCGGGCGCGGGGATCAGGGAGGGCGCCGAAGCGGCCGAAGCAGCGGCGGCAGCGAGCGAAGCCGGATCGCTCGAGGACGAAAATAAAAGAGCTTGACTCGGCGGGGCGAGTGGGTAATCTGCGCGCCTCCTCGACGAGAGGCGTGCCACCTTAGCTCAGTGGTAGAGCAACGGTTTCGTAAACCGTAGGTCTCGAGTTCAAATCTCGAAGGTGGCTCAAAGTGAATGCCAGCGTGTTCGCTCACCCTAGTGGGTGAGCAGGAGGCCGCTGGCCCTGGGTGGTCTGAGCAGCGCGACGAGCTCTGTGGCTGGGGAGCTCGTGAAGCCGAGATCTACGGTTCACGAAACCGTGGCTCTACCGGCCGGCGTTCCAGATAGCGCGCCTCTGCGGGGCGCGCTGGTGTAGTCGCTTCTTGTCGCTCGATGTCGAGCGCCCCCTGCGGACGTCGCCTTCCGGCGGTGGAGAACTTCGCCGCCGCTCCAAGGCGGAGGCTCCCACGAGCTCGTCCAGAGAGCGACGGCGAGCTCCGTCAAGGCGCAGCGCAGACGGAGCTCGTGACGAAGCGCGCAGGGAGACTGCTGGCCGCGCGCAAGGCCGTGGGCCACGAGGCCGGAACTTTGCGACCGTTGTCGAGTCCTTTTCGAGGCGTCGCAGGTCTATCGCCTCGACGGTTCGCCACCTTGCCTTCGGGCCTGCTCTGATCGCGAACAGCTCGCCGCCTGATCGCGATCCGCCTCTAGCCCGCTCCCAGACGAGCATTTCCGTGGATTTCGCCCCCGATCGAGCCGGCACGACGGGTGCTGAAGAGCCCGGCTGGGTGCGACGGGCTCGTGCCTGTGCCGGAGCGATGGGTGCTCTGCATTCAGGGCAGGCTCGGGGCGCACCCAGGACGGGATGAACCATGTCGAGGAACTGGGATCAGACGCTCAAGGAGTGGGCCGAGACGATCGACGCCACCGACGAGGAGCGGGGTAGCCGCGCCTGCGAGGCCATCAAGAAGGCGATTCGCAGCGCGTCGAACCTGAAGCACAAGAAGATCGATGTCTCCGTCACCGGCTCCTACCGGAACAACACCAACACGCGCACCGACAGCGACATCGACGTAGCCGTCGTGCTGCACGACGTTGCCTTCTACGCATTTCCTGCCGACGGCTCGGTGACGCAGAAAATGCTCGGGATCCAGGGTTCGGACTACTCTTTCGACTCCTTCCGCAACGACGTCGAGGCGGCGCTCCGGGCCGAGTTCGGCGCCAGCAGCGTCGCCGCCGGAAACAAGGCTTTCGACGTCCGCGCTTCCGGCGCTCGGCTCGACGCCGACGTGGCGGTGTTCCTGAAACACCGCCGCTATACCGGCAGGAAGACTGCAGTTGGAGACTGGGAATACTTCGATGGCGTCGAGCTGCGCCCGCGCAACGCGCCCACACTGCGCATCATCAACTGGCCGGACCAGCACTACAAGCGCGGCGTCGCAAAGAACGACGCGACCAACAGGCGGTTCAAGCGCTTGGTCCGCATCTTCAAGCACCTGCGCGCCGACATGGCAGCGCAGGGAGATGCCGGGCAAAAGAGCGCCGCCGGACAGGTGAGCTCGTTCGTCCTCGAGTGCCTCGTCCACAACGTACCGGACACGCACTTCAACCAGGAGGATGGTGGTTATATGAAGGACACGAAGGCCGTCCTGAGCTGGCTGCTGCGCGCCACCCAGCCCGGCTCCGAGAGCTCTTCGCTGACCGAGGTGAGCGGGATGCAGCCGCTCTTCCACGGGCCGGCGCGGCGGACGCCAGAGCAGGCCTATGCGTTCCTGAAGGCGGCATGGCCGCGGGTTCGTGGCACGGAGCCGCTCCCCCGATGAACCGCGCGTCGCTCACGATCCTCGTGCTCCTCGGCGCCGCCATCTGGGCGCTCTCCCTGAGCGGGCATGGCTGGGTCCTGCCGCTGTCGTTCTTCACCCCCCTGTCGGCCGTGGTGTCGGCGATGTCCGTCATGATTCTGCTCTGGGACGTGTGGCTGTGGCGGCTCGGCCTGCTGCATCCCTGGCCGGTGAGCAGGCCTGTTCTGCGGGGCACCTGGCGAGGCGAGCTCACGCCCGCGAAGGGCGAGGCGCGCACCATCTTCCTCGTCCTCGACCAGGCGTTCTCCAGGATCGAGACCCGGACCTTCACCGCCGAGTCCCGCTCCGCGAGCATCGCCGCGCGTCTCGACAAGGTGGACGGCGAGTTCCTGCTCGCGGCCATCTACCGCAACGATCCTGACCTGCTCCTCCATGAGCGCAGCCGTATTCACCGCGGGGCCGTGTGTCTCTGGGTCCACGGGCCCAACCCCACGGAGCTCAGCGGCTGGTACTGGACCGACCGGGACACGAAGGGACAGCTCCGCTTCGAGCGCGTCTCTCGGCAGCTCTCGAGCGACTTCGCGAGCGCCACCGCCCTCGCCGCGCCCTCGGCGTAGGTTCAGGCCAGCCCCAGCAGCCTGCGCAGCTTGCCCCGCGATACGCCGAGCCGGCGCGCCGCCTCCGACTGGTTGTCCCTGCACTCCGCGAGCACCTGCTCCGCCGCCTCCCGGGTCAGCGCCACCCGGGCGGCGAGCGGGCCGAGCACCCGCTCGACCGCGTGCTGCGTGAGCGGCGCCGAAGGGCCGATCATCGCCGCGAGACGATCCACGTCACGCACGTTCGCCGGCCACCTCTCCAGCATGAGCCGCTCGACCGCCTCCACCTCGGTCTCCCGCGGATCGAAGGGCGCGCCCCGCCGCTCGCGCAACGCCTGGAGCACGGCAAAGACGTCCTCTGGCCGCTCCCGCAGCGGCAGGAGATCGATCCGAACGAGGAACCGCGCCAGGAGGTCGCGACGGAACGCGCCCCGCTCCACCATCGCCTCGAGAGCCCGGTTCGTGGCGGCGATGAGCGCCACCTCGACCCGGGCCGGACGGTCCTCGCCCACCGGGAGGATCTCGCGGTTCTCGAGCAGGCGCAGGATCTTCGGCTGCACCTCGAGCGGCAGCTCGCCGATCTCGTCGAGGAACACGGCGCCCCCCTGGTGCGCCCGGAGCACGCCGCGGCTATCGCCCACAGCGCCGGAGTAGGCGCCCTTCTTCCAGCCGAAGAGCTGGCCTTCAAAGACGCTTGCGGGGATCCCAGCGACGTTGACGGCCGCGAACGGCTTGCCCCGGCGCCCGAGGGCCTCGACGACGGCCTCGGCGAGGAGCTCTTTGCCCGTGCCGGTCTCGCCCTGGAGGAGCACGTTGACCTCGCGACGCGCGGCCAGCGCGAGGAGCTCCGCACGCACCGCGGTGAGACCCCACGGGCCCACGAGGCGACCGAGCGGCGGCGCCGGCGACAGGGCGCCGGTGAAGGCCTCGCGGTAGACCAGAAGCGTTTTGCCGAGGCGCACGACGTCGCCGTCATCGAGGCCCATCCGCTGCCGTGCGCGGAGCGGAACGCCATTGAGGAACGTGCCGTTGCGCGAGCCGACGTCCTCGACCTGAAGGCGACCTCCCGTCCGGGAGAAGCCGAGGTGCCGGCCCGACACCTCGGCGTCAGGGAGGCCTGCCGACACGAGCCAGGCGCGGCCGACGACCTCGCCGGACGCGGGGATAGGCAGGGCCACGGCCCCGGGGAAGGCCGCGAGGAGAACGGGGTGACCGCACTCCCCGTCGCCCGCCGACGGGGGCCGGTGCTCCTCGGTCGTGGGCTGGGAACGGCTGTCGGCGCGCATGGCTCAGGGCCCCTCGCTCGTCCTGGGATCGAGGTAGACGGCGAGCTTGATAGCGCCCCTCTCGGGATCGCCGATGTACACGTAGAGCCCCCCGCACAGCGCCGAGACGAGCACAGGCGGGCTCCTCACGCGCCCCGGCAGGTACGCGCCGTCGTCGATGGAGAACTGGATCCTCATGTCCTCGACGTCCTCGGTGGTCACGGCGAGGCGATTGACCTCGTCACCGTTCCGCGACCCGATCTTGAAGAACGGCGCACACACGGGCGGATCGCCGATGCGCATGCACACTTTGGAGTAAGGGCGGGACCTGGTCATGTCCTGAGTGTCGGGACCGAACACGCTCGACAAGCGCAACCACCACAGCGCGGCTCTGGGCAGCGGCGGAGCCGCGCCGGTGCACCGGGGGCAGCGGAGCTTCGTCGGCCCCTTGCATACCATGTGCGACGGGCAACACGCCTCGAGCTCCGGGGTGGTAGCGGCTGGCACCTGCGGTGGCTCCGGCACGGTGGACGCGTCAGACGGCGGCGAGAGGGGCGGAATGCTCCCAGCCATCGGCTCCTCTCGCGAGGCGACGAGGGAGACGAGGAGCTCGATACCGCCGCCCGCGATCCATGCCGTCGCGACGCCGATCACCGAGATCACGAGAGCGAGCGTCGCCAGCCTCCACCCGGCTCGCCGTCCAGCCGGCGATGAGCCATGCGCAGGCGGGGCCGGCGGCGGGGAGAGGTTCTGCGGCTGCGTATTGATCACGCTCGCAATCGGCGGCGGCGTCATCTTCGCCGGTTGCGTCGCGGGCACGGGCGCAGCCCGCGGCGGCGTCATCTTCGCCGGTTGTGTCGCGGGCACGGGCGCAGCCCGCGGCGGCGTCATCTTCGCCGGTTGCGTGATGGCCACGGCCGGGACCGGCGGCGACGTCATCGGTGCCGTCGCCACCTGGTGCGGCAACGTCGGCGCGGACAGCAGCGGTGATAGCGTCCCTGCTGCCGCGGGTACGCCGGCTGCCTCCGTGTTGGCGGTCGCAGCGCCCGTCCGCAGGATTTCCAACAGCGCCGCCCCGTTCGCCGGCCGCTGGAGCGGCGACAGCGCGAGACTGGCCTCCACCGCTGCGCCCCATGGCCCGGCAGGCCCCCGCGGCGGCCACACGATGCGCCCCGCCTGCGCAGCTTTGTAAGCGCGTGCGAAGTCGACCAGGGTCGCGCTCGACGCAAGGCCGGTGGGGTGACTGTGGAACAGGACCTCCCACGCCATGACGCCGAACGCGAACAGATCGCGCGAGGGTCCCTCGGCTCGCCCCCACGTCGCCGGGTCGACGAGCTCCGGCGCCATGTAGGGGATCGTGCCCACCACCGCCCCCAACGACGTCAACGGCCGCGGATTGCCCGCCGATGCCGCGATGCCGAAGTCGAGCAGCTTGACTGCGCCAGGTCGCCGCGGGTCGGACCAGAAGCTGTCCGCGAGCAGCACGTTGTCCGGCTTCAGATCGCGGTGCACGAGCCCCGCGCCGTGCACATAGGCGAGCGCCGAGGCGACCTGCTCGAGCGCGGCGAGCGCGCGTTCGCCGTCCAGCTGCCCGTCGCTCGCCGCCACGGCCAGCGACCGGCCCCGCACGAAGTCCATCACCAGGCCCACGAGCCCAGCGTGCAGATCCTCGAAGAAGCCGTGGCAGGCGACGAGCGCCGGGTGCTTCGCCGACGCGAGGATCTTGGCCTCGCGCCGGGCGCGATCGAAGCTCTGCCGCCCGGCTTCCTCGAGGCGAACGAGCTTCAGCGCCCGGACCACGCCGCCTTCGCGCGGGTCGATGACCTTCCACACCGCGCCCTGACCGCCCTCGCCGAGGGGCATCACCAGCGTGTAGTGATCGACCCGATCACCTGCGCGGAGCCGCATGCAGCCCCCTCACCCGCGCGCTGGCTGCGTTGCCTGCAGCTCGCCCCACGCCACGAGGATGACGGCCCCCTCCGCTGGCCTGCGCTCCTCCCCCTCCAGCGCGGTAAACAGCGCGCCTGCGAGAGCCACGGGACCGCTGTCGCTGATCTTGGCCATCGTGGATCGGCGGATCGCTGGCATGGTACGGCCTTATACCCCCACGAGCGCAACCACGAGAACGGCAAGGAGCGCCACGAGACCGACCACGAGCGCCACGACCAGCCCCCACCTCGTCCTGGAAAGCGCCGCACATGTCGCCCTGACGCTGGCGCCAGCCTTCGCCTGCTCCCAGGGCTCCGTCCTCGCCAACCGCTCTCCCGCCGCCGCCCCCGCCATGACGGCGGCCGCCCCTTCCCACTTCTCCGTGCTCACCGGCGCGCCCGCACCCGGCCCAGCCGCAGCCGCTCCGTCCCACTTCTCCGTGCTCACGAGCGCCCCCGTCCCCGTCGTGCGCGCCGCTGCTCCCGGCGCAATCTGCGCCTCAACTTCGGTCTGCGCTGCCCCACCCTCCACCGGCAGCGCCGGCGAAGGTGCCGTCCCCGCGGCAGCTTCGCTCCCGGTCCCAGGCGCCTTCCCCGCGCTCGCCGCCCCCAGCCCCCACGCCGGTTCCACCCTGAACCTCTGCGCCATCGCCAGCCTGCTCCGCGCATCCGCGCCCGGCGCCGCGCTCCCCGGCATCACCCCCTGCCCCGGCAGCGCCGCCACCAGCTGCGCCGCGCTCTCCGCCCTCTCCCCCCGAAGCGCCCCCGCGCGCTTGCGGATCGCCCGCTCCCTCGCCGCGTCCGCCGCCTCGCTCAGGAGCTGCCGCGCGCCCGCGTCGTCGACGGCCCTCTCCGCCGTCACCGCGGTCCCCGCCACCTCGCGCAGCGCCGCCGCGAGCTCCGCCGCCCGCGCAAACCGCGCTTCGGGCCGCTTGGCAAGGCACCTGGCCACCGCGCTCCAGAGCGCCTCCGGACACCCCGGGAGCACCTCCGGCAGGGGCGTCGCTTCCAGGTGCACGTGCGCCGCCTGGATCTCCGTCTCCCCGATGCCCGACGCCTCGTCGAGCACCGCATACGGGTGCGCCCCCGCCAGCATCTCGTACATGACCACGCCGAGCGCATACAGATCTGCGCGCGCGTCCACGGCGCCCCCGGCGACCTGCTCCGGGGCCATGTAACGCGACGTCCCGACCGCCCTCCCTTGCCCTGTCAGCCCGAGGCCCACGCCCCGCGCGTCCTTCGCCACGCCGAAGTCGACGAGCCGCGCGCGCACGCCGTCGCTCACCAGGACGTTCTCGGGCTTCACGTCGCGGTGCACGAGGTCGGCCTCGTGCGCCGTCGAGAGCGCGTCCGCGATCTGGATCGCGTAGTGGAGCGCGCGCACCGGATCGAGCCGCGCGCCGCCCGCAATGATCTCCCGCAGCGGCACGCCCGAGGCGCGCTCCATCACCATGAAGAGCCGCCCGTCCGCGGCCCTGCCGGCGTCGTACAGCCGCACGATATTCGGGTGCGCGACCCGCGCGGCGAGCCTCGTCTCCCGGAGGAAACGCTCGGCGTAATGCACCTCCCCCGCGAGGGCGCGGTGGATGATCTTGATCGCCACCGGCCGCTCGAGCGCCGTGTCGAGGGCGGCCCAGACCTCGCCCATGCCGCCGCGTCCGAGGAGGCGCTCGATCAGGAAGCGCCCCTGGAACAGCGCCCCGGGGCTCAACGGCTCATCGACGCTCGTCACCTCGCGACACCCTACCTCGCAGCAGCCGACGATAGCGAAAGAGCGCCCGGCCCTCCTCGCTTCTCTGCCCTTGTTGGCCCTCCCTGGGAACGGTAGCGTCGGGTGTCGATCGCGCGAAGCGCGCCGAGCGCATGCAGCGCCCGCGGGCAGCGCGCCCCCGGAGCCCGATGTCGAGCCCCCGCCCCGACCCCGATGACGGCGATCCGACCCTCGAGGCCCGCGTCGCCCACGCCGTCGCGCCGTACGCCGATCTCCTGCCCGCCGAGGATCTCGAGGCGCTGCGCGCGCTGACCGCGCGCTTCCTCGCGACGCATCCCGTGGCGGCCCCGCTCGTCGACCGGCTCCGCCCGCGCACGCCCCCCGCCGCGAGCGGCGAGGTCGACCGGCGCGAGCCCGCGGCGCTGGCCGAGGCGGCGCAGCGGCTCGCGGCGAAGGCGGGCGCAGCCAAGCGGCGAGGGCAAGGCGGCGCCCGATGAGCCACGGCGATCGGCCGCGGAGGCCCCTCCGCCCCGACCAGCAGGCGCTCGTCGCGGAGTCCGTGCCGCTCGTCGAGAAGCTCTGCGGTCACTTCCTCCGGCGGACGCGCGCGCACTACGTGGCCGACGATCTCCGCTCCGCCGCGGTCCAGGCGCTCCACGAGGCCGCGCTCGGCTACGATCCCGCCCGCGGCGTCCCCTTCCAGGTCTACGCCTGGCGGCGCGTCGACGGCGCGCTGTCGGACGCGCTGCAGCAGGAGTCGAAGCACTGGCGCGCCGCCCGCGAGGACGGCTACGACGCCGCCGAGGCGGCGCAGGACACGAGCGACGTGCTCGCCGACGGCGACGCCGAGACGACCGCGCAGGCCGACGGGATGGCCGACCAGGTCGCGGCCGCCGCGGTGCTCGGCCTCGTCGGCCGCGCGCTGACGGCGCAGGGCGAGGAGGGCGAGCGGCTCCGCGCCACGTACGACCGCGCGGTCCGCGCGGTGGAGGCCGCCCTGTCGCGGCTCCCGGACGAGGAGCGGCGCGTCCTCGTGCTCCGCCACGTCGAGGAGCGGACCTGGCAGGCGATCGGCGCGGCGCTCGGCTGCTCGGAGCGGACCGCGAAGCGGCGCAGCGCGGAGGCCCAGAAGCGGTTCGCCGCCGCGCTGCGAGCGGACCGGGAGCGCGCGCAGGGCGGCGCCGCCGCGCCGGATCGGGTGGGGTTGGCTGGCGCGACATCGGGGTGAGCCCAGGAGCTCCCATCGTCATCCTGAAAACGCAGGCTAGCCAGCGACCATCCGCCTTCGCACGCCGCGCGTGCGTGAGGTACGCTTGACGCATGCAGGACGCCCAAGCACGGCGGCTCGCGCGGGCAAACTGGCAAACACGGATCTTCCGGAACGACCCGGAAGGCGAAGCCGACGCCGACGCTCGTTTCTGGGCGCAGATGTCGCCGGCCGAGCGCGTCCTTGCCGCGTGGGCGCTGAGCCAGGAGATGCATGCCCTTGCCCACCCCGATGCTCCCCCCGCTGAGCCCGGACTTTCGCGATCCATTGTACGAGTTATCCGCAGCTGAGGCGCGCTTCCTCATCGTGGGCGGGTACGCCGTCGCGCTCCACGGCCGCCCGCGGGCGACCAAGGACCTCGACGTCTGGGTCGATGCGACCAAGGACAACGCGCCGCGTGTCATGGTGGCTCTGCGCGCCTTCGGCGCGCCTCTCCAGGGCCTCGTCGAGCGCGACCTCGAGACACCGGGCGTGGGGCTGCAGATCGGCATTCCCCCGCAGCGCATCGACGTGCTCACCCACACGAGCGGGCTCCACTTCGAAGAAGCGTGGCCGAACCGCGTCGAGATCGCGCTTGCGCCGGATCTCCTCTGCCCGTTCCTCGGCCTCGCCGATCTGCTGCGAAACAAGCGCGCGGCAGGGAGGCCACAGGACCTCGCCGATGTGGCTGCGCTCGAAGCTGCAAAAGCCCAGCCGCCAGAGGGATGAATCCTATCCGCCCGGGTGAGCGAGCGCTGCGCTCCAGCACACTCTCCGCCCGGAGGCCAGGGTGCGTGCAGCGCAGCGCCTCGGCACCAGCTCAGCCAGGGGCCTCCGTCACGAGCTCCGGGACGACAGGAGTCGCCCCCGGCTCCTCCCCGCTGCCACTCCCACCACCGCCTCCGCCATCACCGCGCCCGTCCCCCTCGCCTCCCTTCGGCGCCTCCTTCCTCGACGACCGGGCCGAGTTGGGCCTGCCCACCGCGAACAGCGACGGGAACCGCTCCTGGGTGCGCGAGCTCTTCCGCCACAGCCACAGCGCTGCCGCCCGCACCTCCTCGTAGCGCAGGCAGAGCAGCGTCCAGACCCGCACGTACCGGTCGAAGGCCTGCCGAGCCCTCGGCGTCATCGCCGTCGAGAGCTTCTGGATCATCGCCCCGGCCAGCTCCCGCGCGCGCGCCGCGTCGTCGGCCCGGTAGTGCTTCGGGTCCGCCTTCACGACGTCGGCGCGCAGCTCGTAGATCCGCGCGTAGCCGAGCAGATCGTTCGCGAGGTCGCGGTGCCCGGTGCCCGGCCGCAGCCGGTCGAGCTCCGGCTTGATCGCAGGGTCGTCCGCGAGCTGGTACTCGCACAGCGCCTGCATGCGCGCCTCGACCTCCAGCCCCTCGGTGACCAGCGCGACCGGCAGCCGCGCCTCCGTCTCGAGCGCGCCGGCGGCCCGGGCCTCCGCGAGCGCGTGCAGCGCGGCGAAACACGCGAGTTCCAGCTCGTCGACGTGCGTGACGTCGAACTCCTCCCGGGGCAGCCGCGCGAAGCGCGCGCGCACGTCGGGAGAGGACACGAACCCGACGACGCCGAGCGCCGCATACGTGGCCGCCTCGACATCGATCCTCACGGTGATGAGCTCGGCCTCGGCGAGGCGGTCGAGCTCCGGGGCGAGCGCCTCGAGCGCCTTCTTGCCAGCCGCCGGATCGTAGATGGGCGGAGCGTACGACGGCTCTCCAGAGGCGGCAGCGGTCACGGAGCGCTTCTTCGACTTCGTCACAGCAGGCATATCTCTCCTCCTGAAATCTCCTCGAAAAGGGAGTCTGTTGGTTGCGTTCGACCCGAGCCGCCGCCGCGCCGCGCAGGCAGCGCGAGCGAACGATGGACCAGGGCCACCGGGACCGAGCGCGTCGCGCGAAGGGGATCCGTCGCCCGGCGTCCTTCCGTCCCGTCGAAGAGATCAATCGGGAGCGCGACCCCGGTCGGGTCACGGAAATCGACATGGGTCTGTCGATTTCTTTGCGGCTCCGGCGGGCACGGGTCCTGCGTGCGCGGAGGTCCGCTACTACGAGAAAAAGAGGCCAGCCGGGCTCTCGGCAGCTCTCGGCAGCCTCCGCCCAGAGCTTCAGCTCTCCCGGCGGCCTCCGACAGCCTCCGCCCAGAGCTTCAGCTCTCCCGGGAGCCTCTCGACAGCCTCCGCCCAGAGCTTCAGCTCTCCCGGAAGCCTCTCGACAGCCTCGGGGAGGCTATGTGGGGGCCGCTGCCAGCGGTAACCCGCTCGACGCGGCGGAGAGCAGCCACCGCTACATCGTCAGCACCAGCTTGCCCACGGTGCTGCCCGACTCGATCGCCCTGTGCGCCTCGCCCGCTCTCTCCAGCGGGAACGTCTTCACCGGCGGCGCCGAGAGGCGCCCGTCCTCCACCCAGCCCACGAGCCGCTCCATCGCCTCGCGCAGGATCTCCGTCTTATTGAACAGGTACGAGAGGTTGAAGGCCAGCACGCTCTTGTTGTCGTTGCAGAGATCGAGCGGGTTGAAGCGCGGCATCCGGAGGAAGTCGACAGCGAGCTTCGGATAGCTCGGGCGGCCGCCCTGCCGCGGAAGCATCGTGTGGAAGCCGTACACGACGAGCTTGCCGGCCGAGGCCACGTGCCGGTAGCTCTGCCGCAGCGTCTCGACCCCGTTCGCGTCGAGGACCACGTCGTATCCCTCGGGCGCGAGCCGCTCCGCCGCCGCCCACAGCGGCTCGCAGCTCTTGTCGATCACCGCGTCGGCGCCGAGGCGCCTCGCCGCCTCGACCTTGTGCGCCGCGCCCACCACGCCGACCACCCGGCAGCCCGCGATCTTGCCGAGCTGCACGAGCGCGCTGCCGACGCCGCCGGCGGCCGAGTGCACGAGCAAGGACATGCCCGGCCGCAGCCGCACGAGCTCGAAGAGCGCGTAGTACGCCGTCATGAACACCGCCGGAAAGCCGGCCGCCTCCTCCGGTGTGAGCCGCGCCGGCAGCGGGAAGACCTGGTGTCGCGGGACCGCGACGCGCGAGGCGTAGCCGCCGAAGCGGGTCACGCCGAAGACGGGCGCCCCGGGCGCCAGATCGGAGACGCCCTCGCCGAGCGCGGCGACGGTGCCGGAGAACTCGAAGCCGGGCGTGATCGGCCAGCCGACGTACTTCTTCGCCGACTCGTAAAGGCCCATCCGGACGACGCAGTCGGCGTAGTTGACGCCCGCCGCCCGCACGTCAACGAGCACTTCGCCGGGCGCGGGGGCCGGATCGGGGTGCTCCTCGACGCGGAGCTTGTCGTGGCTGCCGGGCTCGTGGACGACGATCTTGCGCATGGGCACCTCCTCTGCCGACGTGGCCTCACCGCGGCTCGGACGCCGCGGAGCTCAGTTGATCTGCACCGAGCCCCCCTGGATCCGGTTCACGCCGGAGGACCGGGTAAGCAGGTAAGCGCCCCGAATCAAGATCTTCCCGGCGCGCGTCAGCGTGATGCTGGCCTTGCCGCACTGGAGCACGATCTCCTTCTCCGCGGTGAACACCAGCCGCTCGCCGTCCGCGGTCGCCGTCGCCCCAGTGCGCTCGACGGCGCTCGCGCTCTCCCCCGCCACGTGCATCCGCCCCATCACCACCGGCCTGTCGCGCCGCCCCCCCTCGAACAGCAGCGCCACCTCCCGCCCCTCGTCCTCCGGCCCGAGCGCCGTCATCGCCCGCGCCGGAATGCCCCCACGCGCCCCATCTCCGAGGATCGCAGCCTCCACGAGCGGCTCGCCGTTGTCTCCGAACCCGACGATCCGCCCCACCACGACCCCGTCGATCGGCCCAGCCTTCTCAGCCTCCGCCCGGACGCGCTCCTCGTGCGCCGCGACCACCAGCTCGAGGAGCCCCTCCACGCCCTCGATCGCTCCCCCGTCCCCCTCACGCTCGTCCGCCCCCTCCCCGCAAGCGACCGCCGCCTCCCCTTCCCCCTCCTCGATCAGGATTTCCTCGCCGCTCGGCTCCGCCGCCGGTGCCCGTCCATCGTCCCTCATTGCCCTGCTCCTCTGCTCCCCCTCATCCCCGAAGCGCCCGCGATCCCCTCCATCGGCCTCAGTTCACCGCCACGTTTCTCCCCTTGTTCTCCACGTTACCAGAGCGCTCTCCGGTATTTCTCGCTGAAACGAGGCGACCCTCGGGAGGGGGTCGAGTCGAGCTTTCCGCACAGGCCTTCCCGGGACTGGCCCACCTGGCGGCGCCCCCACGCTCCGCCCCCCAGGTGTGCTAGACCGCCGCCCCGAATGCGCATCGCGCTTGTCTATCCGCCGACCTGCGACCCCACGGCCCCGTACCTCGCGGTGCCGATGCTGACCGGCTTCCTCCGCGCGAACGGCGTGGAGGTCCTGCCCGTCGACGCGAACGTCGAGGCCTTCGACGCGCTCCTCACGCCCGAGCGCATGGCCGGCCTCCGCGACCGCCTCGAGGCGCGCCTCGGGGAGCTCGACCGCCGCCCCGCGCTCGCGCACACAGACCAGCTCGAGTACCTCGCCCTCGCCCGCGCGCGCGGCGACGCGCACGCCGTCCCGGAGGCGGTGGACCTCGCCAAGGCCACGCTCCGCTCCCCTGACGCCTTCTACGATCCGGACGCCTACGCCCGCGCTGTCGCGACGCTCGACGCGGCGCTCGGCGTCGTGTCCGCCACGCACCACCCGCTCAAGCTCGACTTCACGGCGTACCGCACGCCGTTCGGCCTCACGTCGATGGACGAGATCGCCCGGTCGAGCCGGCCGGAGCACGACCCCTTCGACGCCTGGGTGCAGCAGACGCTCGTGCCCCGGCTCCGCGACGCGCGCGCCGACATCGTGGGCCTCTCCGTGTGCTTCCCGGGCCAGCTCCAGCCCGCGTACGCGTTCGCGCACAAGATCAAGCAGGCGCTGCCCGGCGCGCACGTCACGTGCGGCGGCCCCGGCGTCACGCAGCTGCTCCTCCGGCTCTCGGGGGAGCGGCTCGCGCGCGCGCTCGGCCCGTTCGACTCGGCGTGCCTGTTCGAGGGCGAGCACACCCTCCTCGCGCTCGCGCGCGCGCTCGACGAGGGCCGGCCGCTCCGGGACGTGCCGAACGTGGTGGTACGCGACCGCCTGATGGGCGCGCGCTGGACGTCCGGTCACGGCATGGAGGACCTGAAGGCGCTCCCCGCGCCCGACTTCGATGGGCTCCCCCTCGACGCGTACCTCGCGCCGGCGCTCGTGCTCCCGTACGACCCGACGCGGGGCTGCTACTGGGGCAAATGCACCTTCTGCCATTACGGGCTCGCGGAGGTCGGCACGGCGGCGTACCGCGAGCGCGCCGTCGAGACCATCGTGGCGCACCTCGCGGCCCTGGGCGCGCGGCACGGCACACGCCACTTCTACCTGTCGCAGGACTCGGTCGCGCCGAAGACGCTCGTGAAAATGGCGCAGGCGATCCTCGACGCCGGCCTCGACGTGCGGTGGGCCACCGACCTCAAGCCGGAGAAGTACCTGACCAGGGAGCGCGCGGACGTGCTGCGCCGCGCGGGCGCCGTCGCGTGCGCGCTCGGCGTCGAGTCCGCGTCGCCGCGCGTCCTCGGCCTCATCGACAAGGGCGCGCCCGTCGAGGTCGTCTCCGACGTCATCGACCACCTCGCGTCCGCGGGCGTGGCCGCCGAGGCGATGTGCTTCACGGACTTCCCCACCGAGACGCACGCCGAGGCCGTCGAGACGCTCGACTTCCTGCGCGCGCGGCGGGAGGCGCTCGCGGTCTACATCGTCGGCGAGTTCGGGCTGACGCACGGCTCGCTCGTCGCGCAGACCCCGGAGCGCTTCGGGATCGACGAGGTGTTCGCGATCGAGGGCGACGAGCTCGGGCTCGGCCTGTTCTTCGTCCCGCGGGAGCCGTGGAAGACCGACGCCGAGCGCGCCGACGTCGACACGCGGCTCTCCGACCTGTCGCGCGGCTGGACATTGCGCAGCTACCCGTGGGCCGGCGCCGTGTCGACCGCGCACACGATCCTCCAGTACGACCGCTTCGGCCCCGGCGTCTTCCGCGATCGCGCGGCGCGCCGCCCCGACGACAGCATCCCCGGAGCCAGCACCATCGAGCGCGGGCTGCGCTTCGATCCGCGCGCCGCCGAGCACGCGGAGGCGCGCGAGGCAGAGATCTGGGCGACGCTCGTCCACGAGGAGCGGCGCGTGGGGCGCGACGCCTACGAGCGGCTCGCCCGGTCGTTGCCGCCGCTCCGGCCGAGGCCGGTCCGCGTCAGGTTCGTCGCGGGCGCCGCGCCGGCCGTGACGTCGGGGCGACGGCCGTCGCACGCGACCAGCGCCGCACGCTGAGCCTCGCCTCGGCCCGAACAGGAACGGCGATCGACGCATCACGCGATGGCTCGCCGTTGCGCATCGAGGCATGGCCGAGCCCATGACCTGAGGCGATGGTGAGCATCATGCCGGCTCTCTCCAGTTCTCCAGAACCAGTGGGTAGCCGGCTGATTGAACACGGCTGTAGTCGGACGTGTTGCCTGTCACGAGGGGCAACCCATGATGGATCGCCGTCGCGGCGATCATCGTATCCGGTACGCCGATCGGCGTTCCGGCCATCCGCAGGTCGGCCAGGATGCGACCAGAGAGCTCGGCCGCGGTCGCATCGAACAGCAAGACATCGCTCCGGTGTGCCATTTCCAGGAACCGCCGCGTCTTCTGGTCGGCTCGCTGCTGCGAGTACCCAGCGACGACCTCCATGACCGAGACGACGGAGAACGTGAAGCGGCCGTAGGCAGCGATATACGAGCGCGCGCGCTCCACGACAGCCAGGCTCCTGGCCTTGGTGATCTCGGACGGAATGTCCGTGTCAAGGAGAGCCCTGCTCATCCTCATCCTCTTCCTCCACATCGCGCAGCCTGGAAGAGCGACGATTTTCCCGGACAACCTCCATCATGGCATCGACGGCCCCGGGGTCATCGGCGAAGAGCCCGATCAGGGAGGGTGCTGCCTCGGCTTCACGCGGCAAGCCCTCACTCGCGGATCCATCCGCGAGCTCATGGACCACACGCTCGATGAGCCGGAGCCGCTCCTGGACCGGCAGGCCCTGGATGGCCTGGAAAATCTGCTCGACGCTGGTCACGGGGCCGACCTCCTGTTCGCACGAACCACAGCCAAGCGTACCCCGATCCGAGGGCGCACGGGGTTCCCCTCTCCGTGCGCAGGCGGGCCCCCCCGCCTGGGCCGGCTCGCAGACGCCCATCAGCGCGCCCGCGACCCGCTCCCCGGCGAAGGGACCTCCCCCCGGGCCTCCTACACCGCCGCCGCCCCGCCCCCGCTGGCCGCCTGCGCGCGCGCCCGCTTGCGGACCATGATCTCCGGCGACTCCGCGACCGCCATCCCCACGAGGCGCATGCCCTCCAGGAAGTGCTTCACCCCGCTCCGGACGAGCTCGTGGCTCGCCTCGCCGACCTCCGGGTAGCCCTGCCCCGCCGCGTCGGGCTGCACCTTGCCCCAGTTCGCGAAGAGGCGCCCCCACGGGCTCTCCAGCACAGGGGCCATCTTCTCCTTCGCATAGCGCGGGTACCAGAACATGTCGTGATACGTGACCGACGCCACGTAGGCCCAGGGGGCGAGCCACGTCTTGAGCGACCACTCGATCGGCTTCTTCAGGGGACCCCAGTAGATGCGGTGCTGGTTGCGCGAGGCGAACGTCATCTCCTTGAACGGGCCATCGAAGTTCCACTGCTCGTTCGCCGCGTCCACGTCGCCCACGAGCTCGATGTCGCGCACGTCGCCCGTCCCGAGGCCGAGGTCGTGCGCCAGCCGCACGAACTTGAGATCGCGCAGCGGGTCGAACCCCATCAGCTTCGCCGCCACGGCGTCGATCGCCACCTGGTCCGAGGACGCGAGCAGCACGTTCTTCACGTGCGGCACCATGCAGCGCGGCCCCGGGCCGTCGCCCGCGAAGGTCCCGTCCATCACCGCGAAGACCCCGCGGTGGATCTTCTTCTGGATCATCAGGAGATCCACGAGCGTCTCGTGGATCACCGGGTGCGTCCAGTGCCGGTGCTCGTTCAGGAGGCCGCCGAACGCGTTCTTCATCGCGCCCGTCGTCGTCGTGAAGATGTGGGTCTTCACCGTCGGCAGGTGGATGATGTTCTCCCCGATGAAGCGCTTCGGGATCGAGAACCCCTTCGGGTACACCTCGTTCAGACAGAGGAACTTCTTCCGCAGATCGCCGACCGCGTCCCCGATCGGGATCCACTCCTCCCCTTCGTAGAGGTGGACGTTGCGCAAGCCGTGCGCCTGCACGACGTCGATCTGCTTGTTCTCGCGCTCGCCGAGGTGGGCGTCGATGACGACCGTGCGGTTGTGGCAGGCGTGGATCAGGTCCTTCGAGTACCCGTCCTGCGTCATCGCCCGGATGACCCCCTCGAGCTGCCAGGGCGTCGTGGATGAGCTCGGGTAGAAGAAGTGCCAGGAGATGTTCACCTTGAGCGCCGTGTCGGCGTCCTTGGCGACCACATCCTGGTAACCGGCCAGGTTCATCAGCCGGTGGTAGTCCGAGAGCACCGTCGCAGGCGACGTGCGGATCACAGCGACCTTCGATTTCGGCATGGCGGGGTTCTTATAGCCTGTCCGGAGTCGCCCGTTCCGGGAAGTTGCAGGGCGTCCGCGTGGAGCCTCCGTGCAGACGCTGCCAGCAGGGAGCAGCGCGGCGCAGGCGCGCGCTCGCCCGAGGCCCCTGTTCCGCGCCCCGCGCACGCGCGGGTCCACCCTGTCACGATCGAGGCATCTTGCCCCAGGCACGAGGCGCCGCACGCGCGCCCGGACGGAAGCGGCTGGGCCGATCTCGGCGCTGCCCGCCTCGCGCCGCGGAGAACGCGCCGGCCGACAGCCTCTGCCGCCGGGCGGCACGGGGGCTGCAACTGGCCACGTCAGGGAACAGCAAGGAACCGCGGCGAACAGCCGCCGTCAGGAACCACGTTGAGGTCGTCCCCACGAAGACAACGGATCGACCCCTGAGACCCCCTTGGAGGACATCATGCTCGGCTGGACTGTCACCTTCTTCATCATCGCGATCATCGCCGCAATCTTCGGCTTCGGCGGGATCGCCGCCAGCGCCGCGTCGATCGCGAAGATCCTGTTCGTCGCGTTCCTGGTGCTCGCCGTGATTTCGCTCGCGCTCGGGCGCCGCATGCCGGCATGATCCGGAGACAGGGAGGAGGCCATGAAGAACGCGTCGCAACCGCGGAACGGTGAGAGGAACGGTACGTTGAACAGCACGTTGAACAGCACGCCGAACATCGCGCCGAACGGTGAACCCTGGAAGCCCGGCGCGCCGCAGCCGGCGGCGAGCCCCCCCGGCGAGACGCCAGCGACGCCAGCGACGCCGGCGACGCCGGCGACGCCAGCGACGCCGGCGACCCCCGGCTCGCCCGGTCGCACGTCGCCGGACCGCGAGATCCAGCTCCCGGGGACGGCGCAGCCCGGAGGAGATCCGGGGACGAGGCACCAGCCCGAGGTGCCTGCGCCCGCGCCCACGCAGGAGATCCCGGCGCCGCCGCCTCACGAGGTCCCCGGCCACGATTTCCCGCACGCTCGGAGCGATCCCTAGGCGATATGCCAGAGACTCCCGCCGTCCCTCCCGCGCCCGGCGCCGGCGTCCGGCAAGGCCGCTTTCGCCGGGCGCTGGCCCGCGCGGCCGCGGTGTCGGCCAGCGTGATCGGCCTGGGCGGCGTCTTCGTCGCCGCGGCGGCGGTCGGCGCCGTCATCCACCTGAACGCCGGGTCGACCCGCAACCTGATAAGGCAGCTCGTCAACGACACCCTGCGGTCCACCCTCGAGGGGCGGATCGAGATCGAGCACGTCGACCGCCTCGGCCTCTTCACCGCCGACATCTCCAGGGTGACGGTGAGCCACCCGAACGGAACCGAGCTCCTGCGCGTCAGCGGCGTCCACGCGGACTTCAACGCGCTCTCGATCGCGACGGAGCTCCTCCTCGGCGACGGCGACCTCGCCGTCACGATCCCGCTCGTCCGGGTCGCGGACGCGGACGTGCTGCTCGAGCAGGACGAGCAAGGCGCGCTCACCCTGGCCGAGGCGTTCACGCCGACGCCGCCGGAGGAGCCGCCCGCCGAGCCTGCGCGGCCGCTCCGCCTCGAGCTGTCGCGCGTCGTGCTCGATCGCGCGGCGGTCCACGGCACCGTCGCGCCAGGGAGCCCCATCGACGCGACGATCGAGGACCTCGCCGGCGGCGTCGTCGTCGCGGACCGGAGCCGGTACGCGCTCGAGCGCGTGCGCATCACGGAGCGGCGCCTGCTGCCGGTCCCGGTCGAGGCGACCAGCATCTCCGGGAGCGTCAGCGTGCCCGCGGACGCGCCGATGGAGCTCACCGCGAAGCTCGAAGGGAGCGTCGGCGCGATCCCGCTCACGGCCGAGGGGACCCTGAAGGACGAGCGCCTCACGGCGCGGGTCTCGTCCGCGCGCGTGACGCCCGAGGCAGCCCTCGCGATCGATCCGAGCGCGCCGCTCGCCCGGCCGCTCTCGGTGCTGGTGACGGCCGACGGAGCGCTCTCGGACCTGGCCGTCACGGCGCGCGTCGCGGTCCTCGCTCCGCTCGTCGCGAGCGACGCCGTGACCGGCGAGGTCACCGCCAGCGCCCGGCTCGACGCGCTCGATCCGAAGCGCATCACCGCCGAGGTGCGGATCTCGGAGCTCGACCCGCGCGCCTTCGTCGGGGCAGCGCCCGCCGCGCGGGTGAGCGCGGAGGCCCGAGGGGAGATCCACCTCGACGAGGAGGGCGGGCCGCGCATCGTCGCCGAGGCCAGGACGGAGCCGTTCGTCGTCGCGGGGCAGCGCGTGCCGGCGACCGAGACGCGCGCGACCCTCGAGCGCGGCGCGCTGCGGGCCGCGGCGACGATCCACGAGCCCGGCGCGCCCATCGAGGCCAGCGTCACCCGCTCGAAGGAGGGGGTGATCGAGTTCGCGGCGCAGAGCGAGATCCCGTCGCTCAGCGCGGTGCAGCGCGTCCCGCGCGGCATCCACGGCAGCGCCGCGCTCCACGTCGAGGGAGCGCTCAGGGACGAGGCGCTCGACGCCAGGGCGACCGTGCGCGTCGCCGGGCTCCGCGTCGGGTCCGATCTGCAGCTCGGGCGCGGCGAGGTCCGGGCCAAGGCCAGGGGGCCGCTCGACAAGCTCACGATCGACGGCGTGTTCCGCGGAGCCGACCTCCGCGCCCAGCAGTACGCGTTCCGCAGCGTGGCGGCGAGCGCCGCGGGGCCCGTCACGGCGCCGCACGTCCGCGTGTCGCTGGCCAGCGCGGAGCGCCGGATCACGGCCTCGGCCCGCCTCGATCTGCCGCGGAGCGAGGCGCGGCAGCTCCGCGTGGAGGTGGCGCGCGGGGAGGACGAGGTGACCGCGCAGGCCGCCCGCGTCGCGTGGGACCGCGGAATCGCCCTCCGCGGGCTCGCGCTGCGGGGCGACGGCGTGGGGGAAATCGAGGGGAGCCTCTCGCTCGCCGGGGACGAGATCGAGGGCGACCTCCGCGGCACCGCGATCGACCTCGCGCGCATCGCCGACATCACCGGCGCGCCGCGCGGGATAGGAGGCCTCGCCAACCTCGACGTGTCGGTGCACGGCCGGGGGGCGCGCCGCGCGGGGCGCGTCCAGATCGAGCTCGAGGACGGCTCGGTCCCGGGCGTGGCGCCTCGGCTCTCGATGAACGTGACGGCGCGCCTCGACGGGGAGGCGCTGAAGGCGGACGGCCTGGTCCGGCTGCTCGCGCCGCCCGCGCAGGCGCGGGAGGCCCAGCGCCGGGGCGCGACGCCCGACCCGACGTTGACCACGGCCTTCGACGCGGCGCCGCAGCAGAAGGCGCCACCCCCGCCGGAGTGCCACGGCGCCATCGCGCGCGTGCTTGTCGACGGGAGCGCGGCGAGGCTGCGCGGGCCGCTCCTCTCGGCGCGCACATGGCAGACCGTCACCGGCTCGGCCCGCATGGACGCCGACGCCTGGCAGCTCGGGTGCCTGGCGCAGGTGTCGCCGGTCCCGCTCGCGCTGAGCGAGCTCGCGGGCCGGCTCACCGCGCGCCTCGCGGTGGCGCGCGAGGCGGGAGAGCGGCTCCCGTCGGTGCGGAGCCTCCTTGTCCGCACGGAGGGCCTGCGCGCGGCCGGGCCGATCGACGCAAAGACCGGCGCGCCGGCGTGGGTGTCGAGGAAGCTCGACACGCGGATCGCGGGGGATCTCGACGCGAAGACCGGCGACGCCCACGTCACGCTGTCGGTGTTCGATCGCCAGCTCGTGGCGGAGCTCTCGGCCGCGCTCGACGCCGATCTGCCGGCGCTCCTCGCCGATCCGGCCGCGGCGCTCCCGCGGACGTCGATCGCCGCGCACCTCCGCGTGCCGCGCCGCCGGCTCAACGATCTCGCCGAGCTTGCCGCCTTCGGGCAGCGGACGCCGGTGCTCTCCGGCTCCGCGGGGCTCGACGTGTACTTCGCGGGAAAGCTCGCCGAGCCCCGGCTCGTGGCCCGCGCGATGGCCACGAACGTGAGCGGCACGGCCGGCCCCTCGCTCTTCGGGAAGGTCCGGCTCGACACGCTGCTCGTCTATGACGGGCGCGACGCCGCGCTCGACGCGTACGCGTTCCGCGGACCGATCACCTACCTGACGGCGAAGGCGAAGCTGGGCGCGGACGCCGCCGCCCTCCTCGGCGGGGTCCCTTCCGCTCGGCGCTTCAGCAACGGCAGCCTCGAGGCGAAGATCGCGGATCTGCCGCTCGCGGAGGTCCCCGTCCTCGCCGACATGCAGATCGGCGGCGAGGCGCGCGGCGAGATCTCCGTGCGCGGGCTGTTCGAGGCCGCGCCCGAGGTCAGGGCGCACCTTCAGTTCCCGGGCCTCACGCTCGGCCCCGACACGCGGTACGAGACCGCCGAGGCGTCGCTCGACATCGGGCCGCCGGGCGGCGCGGGGCGCACCGCGGCCGTGGCCAGCGTGCGGCTCGAGGGGCGCGACGGCGGCCGGCTCGAGGCCAAGGCCGAGGCGCCCATGGTGTGGGAGGCGAACGTGATCCCGACGCTCACCGACGACAGGAACGCCTCGGTGTCGCTCGCGGTCGATCGCTTCCGCCTGAGGGCGCTGGAGCCGTTCGTGCAGGGCTCGGTGAACCGGCTCGACGGCATGCTCGACGGCGAGGTGCGGCTCGGGCTCGGCGCGCAGGCGGGCTTCTCCGGCGAGATGCGCCTCGAGGACGGCGTCGTCCAGGTGGCCACGATCGGCCAGCCGTTCGAGAACGCCTCGTTCCGCGTCGCCGCGAGCCCCTCCGGCGAGCTCCGCGTCGACGACCTCCGCGCCGACGCAGGCAACGGCCAGATCCGCGGGAACGCGACCCTCCAGATGGAAGGGCTCGCATTCCGGAACGCCCGCGCCGAGCTCTCGATCCCCAGCGGCCGGGCCCTCCCGATCGCGCTGGAGGGCGTCCCGATGGGCGAGGTGCGCGGCCGGGTGGCGCTCGCGGCGGAGAAGCGGGCCGAGGAGATCGCCGTCCGCGTCGACGTGCCCTCGCTCGATCTGACGCTGCCGCCCACGATCGGGCGGAGCGTACAGCCCCTCGGCGAGAACCCGACCATCACGACGTCGGCGCCGCTCAGCCAGCAGGACTACGAGGCGCGCCGAGCGCCGGCCGAGCCGCCGGAGCAGGCGAAGGGGAGCGCGGGCGGCACGCCGATCACCATGGAGGTCCACCTCGGCAGGATCGGCGTCGAGGGCGACATGGTGCGGGCCTCGCTGTCGGGGGATCGGGCGCACCCCCTCCGCATCAAGATCGCGGGAGAGACCGAGATCCGGGGCAACGTGAACATCGTGTCGGGCAGGCTCGAGGTGCTCGGCAAGGAGTTCGAGATCGAGCCTGGCGTGGTCGCCCTGCAGGGGGATCCGTCGAACCCGTTCCTGAACGTGAGGGCGTACCACGACACGCCGGAGGGGACGCGCATCTTCATCGACTATGTGGGGCAGCTCAACCCGATCACCGAGGACAAGATCACCTTCCGTTCGGAGCCGCCGCGCCCGGAGAACGAGGTGATCGCCGAGCTCCTGCTCGGCAGGGAGTTCGCGGAAGGGACGCTGGCGGGCGGCACGTCCACCGCGCAACCCGGGTCGGGCGGCGGCAGCGCCGCCGGCGGGGTCGCGGCCAGCGTGGGGACCGGGATCGCGTCCGCGCAGATCAACATGATCCTCCAGAGCATCGGTCCGCTCCGGAACTTCGAGACGAGGCTGGGCACGACCGAAGAAGGCGCGCTGAAGACGACCGTGGGCTACCAGCTGGGGCAGCAGGTGACCGCGAGCGCGACCTACGAGGCGGGGCCGACGGGGCAAGGACAGGGGCCAGGGTCCGGGGGCGGCAACACCGGCGCGCAGGCGCGCACCGAGGTGAGCCTCGAGTGGCGCTTCCGCCGCGACTGGTCCCTGCGGGCGGCGATGGCCACCGGAGCGAACCCGGCGACGAGCCTCGACCTGCTCTGGAAGCACCGCTACTGAGCGCCGTCGCGCTGCGGGCGCGCTCGTTCGTCGTCAGGGCGGCGCGCCCCCCTCGACACCGGTTGCGCCGGCTCAGCGCGCGACGCAGATGCCGCCGCAGTCGGCGCCGATCGGCGGGCTGCAGTCGTCGCCCGGATCGTCGATGCAGGTGAGCCCCTCGGGGCACGGGCGCGCCGTGATGCCGCCGCACGCCTGCGGCCGTGGCTCGGGCACCACGCAGATGCCGCCGCAGTCCGCCCCGCCGTGCTTCGGGTCGCAGTCGTCGCTCGGATCGTCGATGCACACGAGCCCCTCGGGGCACTCGATCCCCGCGAACCCCCCACAAAACGGCGGCTTGGGCGCCGGCTCCACGCAGATGCCGCCGCAGTCCGCCCCGCCGCGCTCCGGGTCGCAGTCGTCGCTCGGATCGTCGATGCACTCGAGCCCGTCGGGACACGGGAAACCCGCGAATCCCCCGCACATCGTCGTCGGCGGGTCCTCGACGCACACGCCGGGACAGTCCGCGCCGCCGTGCTCGGGGTCGCAATCGTCGCTCGGATCGTCGACGCAGGCGAGCCCGTCGGGACAAGCGGTCCCGAGGAACCCGCCGCACGTCTCTGATCCGGGCGGATCCGGCGGCCCTCCGGTGTCGCCGCCGCCGTCCCTCTGGCAGCCCACGAGCCCGATCACGATCAGCAAGAGACCCATCCCTTTGTGGCGCATCAGAACCTCCGCGTTGCGTTTGTCCGAACCCCACCATGAAGCAGCTTCGGTGCCACGGGAAGCGGACGCAATTCGGGCGGAGCGCGCGATCCTCGTCGCGGGCACCGCGATCGCGGTGTCTTGCTGTGTCGCGGTTGTGCCAGCGGCTTGACGGGAGGGCCTGCGGGCGCGCGTGGAGGTCGTCTCCTCCGCGAGCCCAGGGGCGGCGTATGCATTGTATGCATTCCGCGCGCCGCCCCTGGGCGGGTTGCGTCGATGGAGGCGTCGGCGCGTCAGAGGGCGGTGGAGAGCCGGTCGAGCACGGCGTTCATGATCGGCCGATAGCCGTAGTCAGGCGACGAGGTGTCGGCCAGCTGCGCCGGGCAGATCGACCCTGCGACCCCGCGCTCCCCCAGGCTCCGGATCAGCTGCAGCTCGCGGAGGCCGGGATAGGCCTTGGCGTGGTCCTGAATCGTGGAACGCGCCCCGAAGTCCCCCGGATTGTTCGCGCCTTCCGGCTTGCACAGCGGGCTGTTGCTGCGCCAGCCGGCGATCTCCCTGCAATCGCACGACTGGGCCGTACCGTCGCAGTTGCGCTCCTCGAAGAGGGGGAAGATGCAGGCGTACTGGAGATCTCCAGTGCTCCCCTCCGGGATCGTGTACTCACGGCCGTTGATCGCGTTCCAGCCCGAGACGTTCGGGTGGACGAGCGGCTCACCGGTGATCGGGTTCTCGCCCGAGCGGGGCGCCGCCGACTCGATCATGAGCGGATCCGCGGGCAGGATGTAGTTCGCCGGATCGCCGAGGACAGCTTCCCAGGTGCTGCTGAGGGTCGTGCCGGACGGCGGGTCGGCGAGCTCGGCGGCGCTCTTGAGCCCGCCGACCGACTGGCCGAACTGGTTCAGGCCGCCCAGGAGATCGGGCTCGCCGATCGCGTTCTGGCGCGCGAGGTCCTGCCACGGCACGCCGACGATGCCGGTGAACATGACGTGCTGCGGCCCTCGGGTCCGGATGTTGTCGTCGCTCGGGTCCAGATCCGAGAAGATCGGGTTCGGCACGAGCTCTCCGCTCCTCGACACCACCATGGGCTCCGTGAGCGCCCGGGTGTATCGGTCGACCGGGTAGAGGAAGTCGAATCCGAAGCGGCGCTTCTGGTCCCAGCACCGGCTGTTCACCGGGTCTTCCGCCGCGGTGAGCCTGGCGTCGTTGCCATCAGGGCCGGTGCAGGCCGGATCGCTGGGGCAACCATCCTGTTTCTGGGAGCAGGACCTGCAGCACGGATCGTTCGGGTCGGTGGCGCACTCGCTCCGCGGCCGCCACAACCTGAAGCCCTGTCCCACCTCGGCGACGAGGTAGTTCTTGCCTTCGTCCCTGATCGAGCAGTCGTTCTCGTCGGAGAGCATCACGATGAGCAGGAGCGAGTCCGGCCGGAGGAAGGCCTTCCGCTGCGCCAGGAGCGTCCTGTCGATCCCTGCCGGTTCGGCGCTGTCGTTCACGAGACCGATCGTCGCGTACGGCTCGGGATCGACGAGGAAGCGATAGAAGCTCTCCAGCGGCGCCTCGAAGCCGCACCCGGCTTGCCCGACCCCTTGCACGATGTCGCCGAGCTTCCCGGCGAGCGCCACCGGATCGGAGTCTCCCGCGGGGACGTGGCTTCCGGTCGGGTCCCACACGAGGAAGCCCTTGTCCTGGTAGGTCGGCAGGTCGTTCACCCCCGTCGACGGGTCGGAGCGCGCGAGGAGGCGGGCCATGTCGGCGGTCGAAGGGGACGCGGCCGGACTGCAGGCGCTCGACCCGTGGCCGCCGAGGCTGCTGCTGATGACGCCGATGTGCATGTCCTGCACCGGGGTGCGCACGCGCAACGTGCCAGCGGGGCATGCGCTCAACCCGCTCGGAGGCCGGACGCCCGGAGCAACACCGGTCGGATCCACGCAGAGCGGGTTGGCCAAGCCATCGACGAAGTCGGCGAGCGCCAGGCGCATCACTTCCTGCTTGTCCGCCATCGAGACGGAGTTATCGACCACGAAGAGGAGATCGACCTTGTCCGGCGTGAACTCCGGCGGGGTCCAGACGCCACCCCCAGTACCATCGCTGCCGCCGCCACCCCCGGTAACACCGCTGCCGCCGCTACCCCCGGTACCATCGCTGCCGCCGATTCCCGAGCTGGAGCTGGAGCTCCCGCCGGGCCCGCCGAGGGAGACGTCGACTTGACATGCCACGAGCGAGACGGCGCTCAGAACGAGAAAGGGCGACAGTGCTCTTGATAGCCTCGAAGACATAATTCCTCCTTGCGCGGTGCCGTGACGCGCCGTCCAACACCGGCAGTGACCAAACGTGAAGGGACGCCCGCTCCGCTTCCCATTTCAAAAAAGCCACCTGGCCCCAAACGACGCGGACAGCCCCCGTTCACGCCCCTCCCCCCGGATCGTCCCCCGCAGATCGCAGAGCGGGGCTCTCCCGCACAGGAGACGGGCCCAGATCGGCGTTTTCGGCGCGGAAGCGCACTCAAGCGCGCTGAGCACCGAAAGCGTAGAGATGGGTCCGTCTCCGAAGCGGGAGCGCTCCGCTCAACTGCCGTCCACCAGAAGTCCGCAGAGAGAGAATTCAACGCAAAGGCGCCAAGGCGCAAAAAGAGAAAATTCTCGTGCATTTTTGCGTATTTGCGTCTTGGCGTCTTTGCGTTGAACTCTCGCTCGGCTCGCGAGGCAGATCCCTGTCAGGACTTCTGCCCCTCGGTCTAGTGAGTGGTGAAGGAGCGGAGGCGAGGGACGTGCGGGCTCGACGGATAGGCGAGGAGGAACGCCGACGCGCGCTGCGCGGCCGACGCGCGATCGCCGCTCTGCCAGAGCGCCTCGATGGTGAGCGCCTCGCGCTCCTGCGCCAGCGCGCCGCCGGGGAAGCGGAGCCGCGCCTGCTCTGCGATCCTCAGCGCACCGGCGGCGTCGCCGCGCCGGAGCGCCGCGCGCGCGTCGCCGAGGAGCGTCAGCTCCTCGCGCAGCCGGCTCTCCCGCAGCGCCGGGCTGGACGCGCCCTCCGCGCCGACCGCAGCGCCCGTCGCCTCCGGCACGGGCGCCGCTTCGAGGACGTCCGCCCCAGCCGCGGGCGACGCGCTCGCGGCGCGCTCCGATAGCGGCGCGCCCGGGCTCGCGGGCGTCGCGGCCGCGCGGGAGCCGGTCCGCGCGGGTGACCTGTCCGGCAGTGGTGCCTCGGCCGGCGGAAGCGGCCTCGATCGCAGCGGCGCCTCGACATGCGGCGGCGGCTCGGCAGGCGGCGCCAGCTCGACAGGCCGCGGCGGCTCGACAGGCGGCGGCTCGACAGGCCGCGGCTCGGCCTGCGCGGCAGGCCCACGATCCGCAGGCAGAGGAACTGGCCCGGATGCCGGCGTCGCGACGACCTCTGCGGTCTCGACGATCCGAGCCGGCGGCGCCTCGCTCGACGGGGCCACGACGACATAGCCGGCGACGATCAGGCCCCCGCAGGCGGCGCCGAACAGCATCGCCTTCAGGATACCCGCAGCGCCCGCCGCTGCGGCCACGCCGCCGGTGACCACCGAGCCGGCAGCGCCGGCGCCCGCCGCAGCGGACACCACCTTGCCCGCGGACACGGCCGCGGCGATCTCGCCAGCGCCCGCGGCCACGCTCGCCGCGCCACCCGCGCTCGCCGCGCCGCCCACGCTCGCCGCGCCGCCCGCGCTCGCCGTGCCACCCACGTTCGCCGGGAGCGCCCCTCCCGCGGCGCCTTGAGCCCCTCCGAGCGCGGCGGCTCCGGCGAGGCCGATCTGCGCGGCCATCGCGGCCCACACTTGCTCCTGCGCCCCGTCGGGCGGGTCCGCCGACGGCGCTGCGCGCAGGAGCTCGCGCTCCATCTCGAGCGCGTTCGCCTCGGCGTCGAGCCAGCGCACCGGATCGCTCATCGCTCCCCTCCCGCGCGCTTCCAGACGGGTTGCCGCTCCACCTCCGGCAGCGGAAGGACGACCGAGGGATGCCCCTCGGGCACCGGCGCGGCCTCGACGGCCGCCTTCAACACGGGCTGCGACCGCATGACCCGGGGCCCGCCCACGTGGAACTCGTCGCGCGCCTTCAGGCGCGCGACGGCGCGGCGAAACGCATCGCGGGCGAGGCGGAGGCGCGAGTAGACGGTCCCCAGCGGGACGTCGAGCAGCTCGGCGACCTCCTCGCCGCCCATGCCGTCGAGCTCGAAGAGCGTGAACACGGCGCGCTGCTCGAGGGGCAGCTCGTCGAGGATCGCCTCGAGCAGCGTGATCGCCTGCCGCCGCTCCGCCTCCGCGCCAACGTCGGCCCGGTCGTCGGCGCAGTCGAGCAGCGGCTCGTCGTCGTGAGCGCGCCGCCTCATATGCGCGAGCTTCCGCCGGTCACGGGCGGCGTGAAAGCAGATACTGTATAGCCAGGTTGTAATCTTCGACCGACCCTCGAATCCGGACAACCGCCGATGGACGACCAGGAACACGTCCTGGACCGCGTCGGCGACGTCGCTCTCGGGCACGCCGAGGCGTCGCAGCGACCGCCACACGAACCGGAAGTGCTGCGCATAGACCTCTCCGAAGGTCATCCTGTCCTGCCGCTTCTCGCCATGCCCATCACCTCCGTGGCGGGTCCCGTGGCTCGCCATCAAAAAATCGACACGCGGGCGCTCAGGCCGACGAGCAGCCCGACCGGGGAGGGGTCGAGCGCCACCTCCTGCGTCAGGGGCGCGCCGGCCTCGCCGCCCGCGCGGCGCTCGACCGTGAAGCGCGCACGCGCGACCGGCGCGAGGAGCGTCGCGCGCGCGGACCAGCCCAGCGCGCTGGAGCCGAGGAGGGTTCCTTCCGCGACGGCCGAGCCGCCGAGGGCGAACCAGGGCGCGGAGGCCTCGCGGTCCGGGGCGAACCCCTTGCCTGAGCCGTAAACGGCGCCCAGCATCGCCGCCGCGCAGGCCGAGAGCCGGAGGCCGTCGAGATCGCCGCCGATCGTCGCGCAGCCGCGCGCCGTGGCGGCGGCGAGCCCGAGGGAGACGACGCCCGGCGCGAGCTCGGTGTCCTGGGGGGGCAGCCATACCCCACCGACGCCTGCGGACCACGCGCGGCGCCGCAGGGAGACATCGGCCATCGCGGCCGCCCGGAAGGGATCCAGCATGCCCACGGTCTGCGCGGCGCCGAGCTCCATCGAGACGTCCCCGCGCGCCGCCCGTGGCGGAGGACGCGGCGGCGCGGGCACGACAGGAGCAGGAGCCGCCGCGGGCGCGACAGGGGCCGGGGCTGGCGCGGGCGCAGGCGCGACAGGAGCCGGCGCGGGCGGATCGCTGTCGAGCAGGATGGCGATGGTCAGCGCCACCGCCTCGACGAGCTCGCCGCAGGACGCCCCTACCTCGGACGAGAGCTGCCGGGTGCGACCACCTGCCTGAAGGACGGCGGTGTAGGTGGCGCCATCGCGGAGAAAGCGGACCTCGAGCTCGGCTGCCCCATCCGCGTTCGCCGGCGTGTCGCCGGGAGGAGGGGCGCCGCCCGCGTTCGCCGGCGTGTCGCCGGGAGGGGCGCCGCCCGCGTTCGCCGGCGTGTCGCCGGCGCCCGCGGGAGCGCCGGCGGTGCCCACGGGGTCGAGAGCCCGCCTCTCCATCACGCGTTCGACCGCGATGGCGAGCGACGGCGCGTCCGGGCAGTCGGCTGCAGCGGGCGCCCGCTGGACCGCGAGCCGCGGGAGCGGGGCGGCCACGACGACGCTCGGCCAACCGAGGGAAAAGGCGCACACGGCCAGGACGCACAGCACGCCCCGACGCGAGGGATGAGGGCAGGTCACAGGATGCCTCCCATTACCGCAAGGAACGGCGCAAGCGGAATTAGGACGCGCAGAGCCCTGTGGCCTTGGGCGAAATCGCCGCGAGGGCGAGACAGCCAGACGGCCAGGCCCCCGGCGCCTGCGGGAGGCGCCGGTCGCGACGGCGCGCGTTCCATGGCGGAGGCGTCGCCCCCTGCCACGCCGGAGAGCACGACGCCGCCGCGCCCGTGGCGCGACGCGCGACCGACGCAACGACGGCGACGCCGGTCGCGAGCACGGCACAGGATCGGATAGAGTGCGCCCCATGAACTCCTACGAGCTGGTGACGTGTGCAAGCTGTTATGGCGAAGGCGAGATCAACACGGACTCCGGCCCCTATCTGTGCAAGGACTGTCACGGAAACGGCCGCATCCTCCCGACCGGAGAGCAGATCGAGGAGCGCATCCGCGAGATCGAGGTCGAGCTGGAGCGCCACCCCCAGGAGGCGAAGCCGGAGACCCGATGGCTCGTCTTCGAGCTGCGGCGCACCCGCAAGCTGCTCTGGCAGATCCGGTCGTACTGCGAGGAGACGCGGAGCGACGCAGACGACACGATCATCCTCAAGATCCGCGATCTCGCCGACGCGGCCGTCGCCCCGAGGAGCCCTGCGGTGCCGCGCGAGATGCTCCCAGAGGACGCCTGATGCCCGACGCGGCCGGGGAGCAGGACGCTCGACCCAGGGGAGATCCCGCGTCCCGCTCGAGCGCCGCGCGGGGTGTTCCAGCGCCTGCTCTCTACCCTGCCCTCCTCGGCGCCGCGTGGGCCGCGCTCGCGCCGCCGGTGCAGCGCCTCCACGCGGGCGGCGTGCGCGCTCGCGGTCGCTTCCGCGTGCGGCGCGGCCGGGGGCTCGCGGCGCGCCTGGTCGCCGGCCTGCTGCGCATGCCGGAGGCGGCCGAGGACGTGGCCGTGACGCTCGCCGTCGAGCCGGCGGGCGACGGCGAGCGGTGGCTCCGCACCTTCGGGGTTCGCCCGCTCTTCTCCTCGCAGTGGCGCGCGGGTGATTTCCTGGTGGAGGGGCTCGGCCTCGTCCAGTGCTGGTTCCGGCTCCGCGCCGAGGGCGGAGCGCTCGTGTTCGAGCAGGTGCGGTCGACGCTCGGGCTCCGCCGCCTCGGCCTGCCGCTGCCCCGGTGGCTCGCCCCGCGGATCGAGGGGCGGGCCGGCCCGCTCCAGGACGAGGTCCACGTCGACGTGCGGATCTTCGCGCCGGTCGCCGGGCTGCTCGTCGCGTACGAGGGGCGCGTGGCGAACGAGGCGGGCGGCGAGGCGCCCCCTGCGCGCGCCGGCGGGTCCACGCCGGAACCGACCGCGTTGCCAGCGCCGGAGCCCCGTGCGCCGGAGCCCCGCGCGTGATCACGGCGCTCGTGCTCCTCGCCGTGCAGGGCGCGCTCGGCGCCTTCGACACGCTCTATTACCACGAGTGGCGGGCGCGCCTGCCCGGCGGCGTGCCGGGCACGGCGCCCGAGCTCGTCCTCCACGGCGCGCGCGATCTCCTGTACGCGGTGCTCTTCGCCTCCTTGCCGTTCGTGCGCTGGGAGGGGCTCGCCGCGTGGGCCCTCGCGGCGCTGCTCCTGGCGGAGATCGCGATCACGCTCCGCGATTTCGTCGTCGAGGACACGGTCCGGAGGCCGCTCGGCGGCGTCTACCCGGGAGAGCGGGTGATGCACGCCGTGATGGGCATCATTTACGGCGGCGCGCTCGCCCACCTCGTCCCCGAGATCTGGCGCTGGGCGCGCGGCCCCACCGGCTTTTCCCGCTGGGACGCGCCGCTCTCGCTCCGCGTGATCCTGCCGCTCATGGCCGCAGGCGTGCTGCTCTCGGGGCTGCGCGACCTCGGCGCCGCCTGCGGGCCTCGCTGGCTGCGCTTCCCGTGGGGGCGCGCGTGAGCCGCCGCCCGCGCCGCCCGGCGCGCCTTCAGCCCTTCACCGCGCCCGCCGTGAGCCCCGCGAGGATCCGCCGCTGGAAGACCAGCGTCAGCACCACGAGCGGCACGGTCACGACGATGGAGGCCGCCATGGTCTGCCCCCAGGGGATCTCGTAGAGCCCGCTGCTCGTCGTCGAGAACGCCTGGATCGCGTAGGTCACGGTGCGCTTGTCCGGCGTCTGGGTGAAGGAGAGCGCGAACAGGAACTCGTTCCAGGCGGCGATGAAGGCGAGGATGCCCGTCGTCGCCATCCCGGGGACCGAGAGCGGCAGCATGACCCGGGTGAACACCTGCCAGTGCGTCGCGCCGTCGACGTAGGCCGCCTCCTCGATCTCGCGCGGGATCGCCTTCATGAAGCCGGTGAGCACCCACACCGTGAAGGGGAGCGTGAAGATGAGGTACGTCAGGATCAGCGCGGGGAGCTGGTTGTACAGCTTGAAGAAGTTGATCATCTGGAACAGGGCGCCGAGGACGGCGATCTGCGGAAAGATGGTCATCCCCAGGACCACGTAGAGCACGAGGCTGCGCCCGCGGAAGCGGAACCTCCCCAGCGCGTAGGCGGCCAGCGAGCCCACGGCGAGCGACACCGCGGTGACCGAGGCGGCGACGATCACGCTGTTCAGGAGCGCCGTCTGGAACTCGCCGTTCGCCAGCACGAGGCGGTAGTTGTCGAGCGTCGCCCGGCCCGGCCAGTAGCGGACCGGGGTCGTGAAGAGCTCGTCGTCGGGCTTGATGGAGGAGACGAACGCCCAGACGAACGGGAAGACGGTGAACACGAGCACCGCGGCGACGAGCAGGTAGAGCAGGACCCGCAAGGCGCCCTGTCCCAGCGAACGGCGCCGCTCTGCGCCGCGCGAAGCGCCGCTCATCTCACACCTCCTCGGCGCGGAACACCGCGAGATAGATCACGATGAACACCGCGATGATGAGGAAGAGCGCGACCGAGATCGCCGAGCCGTAGCCGATGTTCGAGACGCTGACGAGGGTCTGCTGGGCGTACGTCGCCATGGTCTGCATGTCCGGCCGGTTGCCGAACATGACGAAGAAGACGTCGAACACCCGGAGCGCGTCGAGCGTGCGGAAGATGAGCGCGACCAGCATCGCGGGCCTGAGGAGCGGCAGCGTGATCCGGGTGAACTGCTGGAGCGCCGTCGCGCCGTCGACCCGCGCGGCCTCGTAGAGATCGTGCGGGATGAGCTGCAGCCCGGCGAGGAGGAGGAGCGCCATGAACGGCGTCGTCTTCCAGACGTCGATGAGCGCCACGGCCCAGAACGACACCGCAGGATCGGCGAGGAAGGCGACGTTGCGGTCCAGGACGCCGAGCTGGTTGACGAGCAGGTCGTTGAAGACGCCGTAGACGTCGTTGTACATCCACTTCCACATCTGGGCCGAGATGACGGTCGGTATGGCCCAGGGGATGAGCATGGCCGCGCGCACCGCCGAGCGCCCCTTGAACCGGGAGTCGACGACGAGCGCGACGCCGAGCCCGAGGACGAGCTCGCCGAGCACGGTGACGACCGTGAAGAGCACCGTGAGCAGGACCGCGTCGTGGAAGTAGCTGTCCTGCACGAGATCGACGTAGTTCTGCGCCCCGATGATCCTGGCCGGCTCCCCGGTGCCGAGGCGCGCGTTCGTGAAGCTCAGGTAGAACGTCTCGGCGAGGGGGTAGAGGGCGATGAACGCGACGACCGCGAGCGTCGGCAGGAGGAACAGCCAGGCGCGCCGCTGTCGCCGCGCGTCGAGCGACGGGTGGTCGGAAGGAGCCGCCGCGCTCGTGGCCGCTGGGTTCGCCGGCATGCTCATGGGATATCCGTTCTCGCGAGGTGGTGTGGCCGGGAGATCTCGTGGGCCGCGCCGCGCGCCGCGCGCCGCGCCACCGGTAGGGAGAGGCGCGCGAGGGCGGCGTGCGGTGTGCGGCGTCAGCGAAGCGCGCGCGTGAGCCGCTGCTCCACCTGCCCGAGCACCGCCTTCGGCTCCTTGCCCTGCAGGACCTGGCTCACCCCCTGGAAGAAGGCGATCGACGCCTCGTTGTACCGGGCGCCGGTGCTGTTCGAGGGGCGCGGCACGAGCGCGATGTCCTTCGCGCTCGCCAGGAAGGGCAGCGACTTCACCACCTCCGGGTCCTGCTGCACCGATCGGATCGTCGGGAGGAAGGAGCCCGCGGTCGCGCGGAACCGCTGCGCCTCGGGGCTCGTCATGTAGCGGACGAGCTCGATCGCCGCGTCCTTGTTCGGCGAGAACTTCGACACCGCGAGCTGCCATCCGCCGATGGTGCCCGCGCTCTTCTGTCCGGGCTCGTGCGGCAGCGGGCCCGCCGCGAACTTGCCCTTGATCGGCGACCGCTCGGCGTTGCCCGCCGCGTAGGCATAAGGCCAGTTGCGCATGAAGGCGGCGTTGCCGCCCTGGAACGCGTTGCGCGCGTCCTCTTCCTCGTAGCTCGTCACGCCGGCGGAGGAGATCGAGCCCACCCAGCCCCTGGCGCGCGCGAGCGCCTTCTGGGCTTGCGGGTTGTTCACGGTGATCTTGCCCTCCTCGATGATCGCGCCGCCGCCGTGGGAGGCGATCCACTCCAGCGCGTTGCAGGTCAGCCCCTCGTAGGCCTTGCCCTGCCAGACGAAGCCGAGGAAGTTCGGGCTCGCCGCCCGCTCGCCGTCCTGGATCTTCTTCGCCATCTGCTCCAGCTCGTCCCACGTCTCCGGCGGCTTCTGATACCCGTACTTCTCCAGAAGATCGGTGCGGTAGTAGAGCAGCCCGAAGTCGGTGAACCACGGCATCGCCACGAGCTTGCCGTCGACCGTGTTGTTCTGGACGATGCTCTCGACGTGCTGCTTCGCCGCCTCGCCGAGCTTCTCGCTCAGATCGACGAGGTTCGGCGCGAAGGCGCCGGGCCAGATGACGTCCAGCATCATGACGTCGATGTCCCCGGATTGCGCCTGGAAGAGGCGCTGGTAGACGGAGTAGGTCTCGGTCGCGTCCTTGGGACGGGGGATGATCGTCACCTCGATGCCGGTGTCCTTCTTGAACTGCTGGATCATCACCCTGTCGAGCTCGGCGCCCACGCCCACCGGCTCGCTGTAATACTTGAGCTTGCTGCCGGCGTATCGCTTCGCCTCGGCGGCGTTCGGCACGGCGGGGGGCTGCGCCTTGATCGCCTTCTCGCCCGGCGCCTCCGACACCGCGGCCGCCGTCGTGGCGGCGGCTCCAGGGGGGTTCTCGCGGGCTGGCGGGCTCTTGTCTCCGCGGCAGGCGCACAGCCCGACGACGAAGAGGAGCAGCGCTGCGGTTCGCCATGCGCGGAGATCATGCTGCCGAGTGGGGTCCATCGCAGGATCCTTTCTGAGCTCTGTTCTGGAGGATTTTCGCATTCCCGGTGGCCGGCAGAGCTATCGAGATGCGCCGCTCACGCCCGCGCCCCGAAGGGCGAGTGCCCGCGGCAGCATCGACCAGATGCGCGCTCGGGGGCAAGCGATCGTGCCGCCTCTCCAGGGATAAAAAGCCCAGGAAAGAGCCGTCGATCACAGACGGGACGGAGCGCGCGCCGCTCGGCACGGCTCTGCTCGCTGCTCGCTGATCGCTGATCGCTGGCAGCGCAGCACAGCAGGCGGCGCGCGGCGCGCCGCACACAGCCCATGGCGAAGGCGCGAAGCGCGATGCGCGCTGGGGCGAGACGCGACACCAGCGCTGGCGGCGAGACGCAACACGACGCGCGCTGGCGGCGAGATGAGGGGAGACGAAGCGCGATGCGCTTGCGTCGCGCGGAGAGAGCGCGCGCAATGCGTGCGCGCCCGCGCGCCGACGCCACCACCTCGCCTGGAAGCGCAATTTCAGCGGAGATTCAGCGGTAGACGCGCGTCGCGCGCGCCCTGAACGTGGGCTGCTTTGCGCTTGCGGAGCCTTTCCGGAGGCGGTAGAGCCGACGCTGCGTGGCCGGCGCTCGCGATCCGGCACGGTGCCGCGGGCTCGTGGCCTGCTGGCTCCAGGCTGGTCCTGCCGAGCAGGACGAGCCCGAACCGGCCTGCGCACGGCGGTGCATGACTCCCCTGACGTTCTCCTCCTCGGCCGACGCCCCCCGCCAGGCGGCGCGGCTCGTCGCCCGCACCTTCCGGCTCGACGCCGACACGCTCGCGAAGCTGCCCGGCGGCATTTCGTCGCTCATGGGAGACGGCGCGCGCGTCTGGCTGCATCCCGGCACCCAGCTGGTCGCGCACGGGGTCGCCGCCCGCCTGGAGCTGCCGCACGGCATCGAGGGCGGCGTGGCGTGGGTGAAGGAGGCGCTCGCGTCGATCGAGGCCCCCGACGCCGTGGGACGCCCGGGCTGCGGCCCGGTGGCGCTCGGCGCCCTGCCGTTCGACCGGACGGAGCCGGCCGCGCTCGTCGTGCCGGCCCAGATCGTCGGCGCGGCCCCCGACGGGACCGCGTGGGTCACGACCATCGGCGAGGGCGCCGCCCCGGCGCCGCACCTGGAGCGGGCCGAGGGCCACCGGCGCTCGCCCGACAGCTTCACGCTCCGCTCGGCGCTCCCGCACGAGGAGTGGTGCGGGCGCGTCGCGCGCGCGGTGGCCGACATCCAGCAGGGGGCCCTCTCCAAGGTCGTGCTGGCCCGCGCGGTCGACGTCGAGGCGAACCGCCCCATCGTCGTCGAGGAGGTCCTGCGCCGCCTGACCGCGCTCTACCCCTCGTGCGCGATCTTCCACGTCGACGGCTTCCTCGGCGCGAGCCCCGAGCTCCTGCTCTCGCGCCGCGGGCGCGCCGTCTCCTCGCACCCCCTCGCCGGCACCTACGCGGTCTCCGCCGACGTCGACGCCGACCGCCGGTTCGCCGAGGTCCTGCGGCGCTCGGCCAAGGACCAGCGCGAGCACCGCTTCGTGGTCGACGCCGTGGCCGCCGCGCTCGCGCCCGAGTGCGCGTCGCTCGAGGTCCCCAGCGAGCCGTCGATCCTGAGCCTGCGCAACGTGATGCACCTCGGCACCCCGATCCACGGCCAGCTCGCGGAGGCGGCGCCGGACGCCCTCACGCTCGCCGCGCGGCTTCACCCGACGCCCGCCGTGTGCGGCACGCCGCGCCAGGCGGCGGAGGCCTGGCTGGGCGCGCACGAGGGCATCCGGCGCGGGCTCTACGCGGGGCTCGTGGGCTGGGTCGACGCCCGCGGCGACGGCGACTGGTTCATCGGCATCCGCAGCGCCACGGTCGACGGCGCGCGCGCGCGGATGGTCGCGGGCGTCGGGGTCGTCGCGGGCTCGAGCCCGGAGGCCGAGCTGGTCGAGACGCAGCTCAAGCTCCAGGCCATGCTCGCGGCCATCATCCGCCCCTGATGCCGCGCCCGCCGCCGGGGCGCCTCACCCGAGCCGGGATCCGCGCCGGCTCGCCTGCATCGACGGCCTCGATGCGGGCCCCGAGGCGAGCTTCGCCGTGAAGACACTCCTCATCGACAACTACGACTCGTACACCCACATCCTCGGGCAGTACCTCTGGGAGGTGAGCGGCGAGGAGCCGATCATCGTCAAGAACGACAGCCTCTCGCTCGCCGAGATCGAGGGCCTGGAGCTCGACAGCATCGTCATCTCGCCCGGCCCCGGCCGCCCGGAGCGGCGGGCCGATTTCGGCGTCTGCGCCGAGGTGATCGAGGCCCTCGCCGGGACGCCGATCCTCGGCGTCTGCCTTGGCCACCAGGGGCTCGCGGCGCGCTTCGGCGGGCGCGTCCAGCACGCCCCGCGGGTCATGCACGGCAAGGTCGTTGAGATCGAGCACGACGGCGCCGGGCTCTTCGAGGGCGTGCCCAGCCCGTTCCAGGTGGTCCGCTACCACTCGCTCATCGTCGGCGACGGCGAGCTGCCGGCGGAGATCCAGGTGACCGCGCGCACGCGAGGCGACGGGCTCATCATGGCCCTCAAGATCAAGGACCGGCCGTTCTACGGCGTGCAGTTTCACCCCGAGTCGATCGGCACCGAGCACGGCAAGAGGATCATCAGCAACTTCAGAAATATCGCCATGAGCACGCCGCGCGACAGGAGGGGCGCGGCGCTCCGCCGGAGCCCACGCGCGCCGGGCCTCTCCGCGGGCGCGCTGGGCGGTTGCGCGCCGGCGGGCGCGCGGCGACGCGGGCGCGTGCGTCACCTCCGGCTCCCGTGGGTCGATCCCGAGCGGGCCTTCGCCGGGCTCTTCGCCGCGGCCCCTTACGCTTTCTGGCTCGACTCGAGCGCGACCGGCCGTGACGGGCGCTTCTCGTTCATGGGGAGCGCGACCGAGGCCATCGAGAGCCGCGGGGCCGCCGTGACGCGGTGGAGCGCCGGCGGCCCCGGGGGCGTCCCCACCTCGACCACGTCCGAGGGGAGCCCGTTCGCCGCGCTCCGGCGGGAGCTCGCGTCGGTGTCGGTCGATCCGAGCGACCTGCCCTTCCACTTCACCGGTGGTCTCGTGGGCTACCTCGGCTACGAGCTCAAGGAGCACCTCGGCTTCGGCGCGTCCGCCCACCCGCGCCGCGCGCTCCCGGACAGCGCGATGATGATCGCGCGGCGGCTCCTGGCCTTCGACCACGTCGAGCGCACGGTGTACGCGTGCGCGATCGACGCGATCGACGCGATCGACGCGATCGACGCGATCGACGCGATCGACGCGATCGACGCGATCGACGCGATCGACGCGATCGACGCCGACGAGCCTGCGTCGCCCCCGTCCGGACCGTGGCTGGACGAGATCGCGGCGCGCCTCCACGGCCTCCCGGCGCTCTCGGAGCCGCTCCTGCCGCCCGTCCCGGAGGGCTTCGCCGACCGGATCGCGCACGCGCCGCGCCTCTCGCGCCGGGAGCACCTCGACGCCATCGGGGCCATCCTCCGCGAGATCCGCGAGGGCGAGACGTACGAGGTGTGCCTCACGAACGAGTTCCACGTGGCGACCTCGCTGGATCCGTTCGCCCTCTACCGCGTCCTGCGCCGCACGAACCCCGCGCAGTTCTCGGCGTTCCTCAGGCTGCCGGAGGGCGCGGTGCTCTCGTCCTCGCCGGAGCGGTTCCTGGCGGTCGACCGGGGGCGGCGGGTGCGCAGCGAGCCCATCAAGGGGACGCGGCCGAAGGGCGCCACCGAGAAAGAGACCCTGGCCCTGCGCCGCGATCTCGCGACCAGCGACAAGGACCGCTCCGAGCTCCTCATGATCACCGACCTCGTCCGCAACGACCTCAGCCGCGTCTGCGCCGTGGGCTCGATCGACGTCGAGGCGCTCCAGCGGATCACGGAGCACGCGACCCTGCTCCAGCTCTCCTCGGTGGTCACGGGCGCGCTGCGCGAGGGGAAGGGCGCGCTCGACGCGCTCGAGGCGTGCTTCCCCGGCGGGTCCATCACCGGCGCGCCGAAGCACCGGACGATCTCGATCATCGACGCGCTGGAGCGGCGCACGCGGGGCGTGTACACGGGCTCGATCGGGTACCTCGCGTACGAGGGCCCCATGGACATGAACATCGCCATACGGACCCTCGTCGCCGACGGCCGGGGGCTCAGCTTCGGCAGCGGCGGCGCGGTGGTCGCGGAGTCGAGCGCGGAGGCCGAGTACGAGGAGGTCCTCGTCAAGAGCTTCCCCCTGCTCCGCGCCATCTACCTCGCGGAGCGCGCCGCGGACGGGGGCCGTGCGCCCGCGCGGGACGCGCGCGCCACGAGCGCGCAGCGCGGATGACGCGCCCGACGGAACGACGCACGCGGCGAAGATGCCGGTACGGCGTTCATGCCGCACCGCGTATACTCATCGTACACAAGGAGACGCGGTCGTGAAACGAGAGAGCAACATTACACGGAGGGGCGTCGCGGTGCAGCGGACGGTCGAGGACCTCGCCGTCGACGGCGCCATCCAGCCCATCGTCGAGGCGCTCGACAGCCACCTCGGCGTGGTCCTGGCGTCCAGCTACGAGGTCCCGGGCCGGTACACGCGCTGGGACATCGGCTTCGTCGATCCGCCGCTCGTGCTCGTCTCCCGGGGCCGCGACTTCCGGTTCACCGCGCTGAACGAGCGCGGGCGCGTGCTGCTGCCGGCGATCGACGAGGCCCTCCGTGATCTCGACGCGGTCGCGGCCCTCGAGCGGCGCGCCGACGAGGTCGCCGGCGCGGTCCGGCCGCCGGGCGAGCGGGTGCCGGAGGAGCTGCGCAGCCGGCAGCCGTCCATCTTCTCGGTGCTGCGCCGGCTCATCGAGCTCTTCGGGGTGCCCGGCGACCCGCTCTTCGGGCTCTACGGCGCGTTCGCGTACGATCTCGCCTTCCAGTTCGAGCCCATCCGCCTCCGCCTGGAGCGCCCGGCGGATCAGCGGGATCTCGTCCTCTACCTCCCCGACGAGATCATCGCCGTCGACCACCGCCGCGAGCGCGCGACGCGCACGCGCTACGAGCTGAAGTTCGGCGATCGCTCGACCGAAGGGCTGCCGCGCGAGGGCGCGACGCACGCCTACGTCGGCGCCGACCGCGCGCCCCAGAACGAGTACGCGCCCGGCGAGTACGCCGAGCTCGTCCGGCTGGCGCGCGAGTCCTTCAAGCGGGGCGATCTCTTCGAGGTCGTGCCGGGGCAGACGCTCCACGAGCCGTGCCCGGTCGCGCCCACCGAGCTGTTTTACCGCCTGCGCGAGCGCAACCCGGCGCCCTACGGCTTCCTGATGAACCTCGGCAACGCCGAGTACCTGATCGGCGCCTCGCCCGAGATGTACGTCCGCGTCGAGGGCAATCGCGTCGAGACCTGCCCCATCTCGGGCACGATCCCGCGCGGCAGCGACCCGCTCGCCGACGCCGCGCAGATCGCGCGCCTGCTGGCGTCCGCGAAGGACGAGTCGGAGCTCACGATGTGCACCGACGTCGATCGCAACGACAAGTCCCGCATCTGCGTGCCGGGGAGCGTCCGGGTGATCGGGCGCCGGCAGATCGAGATGTACTCGCGGCTGATCCACACGGTCGATCACATCGAGGGCCGCCTGCGCGACGGCTTCGACGCGCTCGACGCGTTCCTGGCGCACACGTGGGCGGTCACGGTCACGGGGGCGCCGAAGGCCTGGGCCATGCAGTTCATCGAGGATCACGAGCGCTCGCCGCGCGCGTGGTACGGGGCGGCGGTCGGCATCGTCGGCTTCGACGGCAGCATGAACACGGGGCTCACGCTGCGCACGATCCGGGTCAAGGACGGCGTGGCCCAGGTCCGGGTCGGCGCGACGCTGCTCTTCGACTCCGATCCCGACGAGGAGGAGCGCGAGACCCAGGTGAAGGCGTCGGCGCTCCTCGACGCGATCCGGAGGCCTCGCGGCATCGCCACGCCGCCTCCGGCGGCCATCCACCCGGTGCCTGGCGGCACGCGCAAGGTCCTCCTCGTGGATCACCAGGACTCCTTCGTGCACACGCTGGCCAACTACCTCCGGCAGACGGGCGCCGAGGTGATGACGCTCCGCGCCGGCTTCCCTCACGAGGAGCTCGACGCCTACGCTCCCGACCTCGTGGTGCTCTCGCCCGGCCCTGGCACGCCGAGCGATTTCGATCTCTCGGGCACGCTCGCGGCGCTGCTCCAGCGCCGGCTGCCCGTCTTCGGCGTCTGCCTCGGCCTGCAGGGGATGGTCGAGCACTTCGGCGGCAAGCTCGGCGTCCTCGACTACCCGATGCACGGCAAGGCCTCGCAGGTGCGCGTGCTCGGCGGGCGCCTCTTCGAGGGGCTGCCGCGCGAGTTCCGCGCGGGGCGCTACCACTCGCTCTACGCGTTGCGCGACGCGCTCCCTGCGTCGCTGAAGGTCACGGCCGAGACCGAGGATGGGGTCGTGATGGCGATCGAGCACACGGAGCTGCCCCTCGCGGCCGTTCAGTTCCATCCGGAGTCGATCCTGTCGCAGGACGACAACGTGGGGCTCCGGCTCGTGAGGAACGCGGTGACCGAGCTGCAGCGAGGCGGCGGGCGGTGACGGTCGAGCGGTAGAGCGGGGCGCTGGCGGCGAAATGAAAAAGCGCCGCCGGGGCCTTGGGGGGGGAAAGGCCACACCAGCGACGCTGAACCGGAATATCAGCATGAGGCGTGCCACGGCGTACTTCCGTCAGGGTCGGGCATTTCGCATGGATGTCCTGGGCGTTCATTTCGGTTCTGCACGAACAGTGCTGCACACCTGAAATGTACGCCGCCCTCGACGAGGCCCGGGGCGCCCGGGAGCGGCTCAGGCAGGCGCCTCTGGGCTCTCCCGCCGCGTGAAGATCCCCTTGCTGTACGCCATGAAGAAGCCGAGCCGCATCGCGTTGCGCTCCGTGGGGATACCGGGGCTCGCGCTGATGCACGCCAGCAGGCGACCCTGCTCGCGCACCCGCTCCAGGCGGCGGGCGATGAGCGCCTGCTGGATGCCGCGCTCGCGGAACCGGGGGAGCACCGAGGCGCCGAAGAGCGCGGCGCCCTCGCCGGAGATCTCCACGCTGCCGCCGCCGGCGGGCTCGCCGTTCACGAGCGCCAGGTACGAGTCGCATCCGGGGTGCGCGACCACGCGGCGCGTGATCTCGAAGAGCACCGGCGAGATCGGCGCGTCCGCGGGCCGGAAGCCGCTCGTCGCGATCTCGATGAACACCCGGACCTGCGCCTCGTCGCCCGGATCGATGCGCGCGATCTCCAGCTCCCCGGGGCCGCCATACGACGCCAGCGCGCGGGGGTCCTCGTCCGGCGCGAGCTCGCGCGCCAGCACGTTCTCGAACTCGCGCAGCACGAACCCTCGATCGGCGAGGCCGCGCACCAGCGATCCGTGCGCGAAGGGGCAGACCTGTATCTGCGGCTCCACGCCGCGCGCCGCGTAGAACGCCACGAGGTGATCGAGCTCCTCGCCGGAGACAGGCCCATCGAGCCCGAGCCCGACAGCGAAGTTTCCCCAGGATCCCTCTCCATCAAAGGCCATCCACCCGCCCGCGATGGGCTCCGCGCAGGCGACCACGGCGGCGACGCCGACCGCCAGCCGGCGCTCCTCGATCCGGGCGATCTCGGCGTACGACAGCTTCGGCATGGACTTGCACCTCATGTGCGAGCAGAGCTCGCGTGACACGGTGTCCTCCATCCTAGTCCGATGAGGCCCGGTCTGCGCCGTTTCGTGCGAGCCAGCGCGCGGCCGCGCCGTCCCGGCGGAGCGGGGCGGGCGGAGCCTCTGACGTCGCGCTCGCGCGCGCGCACACGCACCGTCACGCGCCTCCGCCGCCCCGCGATCTCTGCTCGCGCGCTCGCGGGCGTTGCGATTATGCTGCGCCGCCATGAGCAGGATCTTCCGTTCACTCCCCCCGGCGGGCACCCACCTCGGCATCGCGTTCTCGGGCGGCCTCGACACGCGCTGCGCGGTGGCGTGGCTCTCGCGCAACGGGCTCAAGGTGCATGCGTACACCGCCGATCTGGCGCAGCCGGACGAGGACTCCCCCGGCGACATCCCGCCGATCGCCCTGCAGCACGGCGCGGTCTCCGCCAAGCTGGTGGACTGTCGCGAGGCGCTCGTCCGCGAGGGCATCCTCGCCATCCAGTGCGGCGCCTTCCACCTCTCGACGGGCGGCAAGAAGTACTTCAACACCACGCCGCTCGGCCGCGCGGTGACCACGACCGCGATCGTCCGCGCGATGCGCGACGACGACGTCCACGTCTTCGGCGACGGCAGCACGCACAAGGGCAACGACATCCAGCGGTTCTACCGCTATGGCATCTTCGTCGACCCCTCGCTCAAGATCTACAAGCCCTGGCTCGATCCGAGGTTCGTGGGAGAGCTCGGCGGGCGCAAGGAGATGAGCGAGTACCTCGAGCGCCACGGGCTGCCCTACCGCATGGGGACGGAGAAGGCGTACAGCACCGACGCCAACGTGCTCGGCGCGACGCACGAGGCGAAGGACCTCGAGCACCTGAACACCGGGATCAAGATCGTCCAGCCCATCATGGGTGTCGCCTCCTTCCGGCCGGAGGTCGCCATCGAGGCCGAGACGGTGACCCTCGGGTTCGAGCGCGGCGTCCCGGCGACGATCGACGGCAAGCGCTTCGGCTCCCTGTTCGAGCTGTTCGTCGAGTGCAACCGGATCGGCGGGCGCCACGGGCTCGGCATGAGCGACCAGATCGAGAACCGGGTGATCGACGCGAAGAGCCGCGGCATCTACGAGGCGCCGGGCATGGCCCTGCTCCACGCCGTCTACGAGCGGCTCCTGTCCGCCATTCACAACGAGAACACCCTCGACGTGTACTTCACCCAGGGCAGGCGCCTCGGGCGTCTGCTCTACGAGGGCAAGTGGTACGACCCCGAGGCCATGATGCTGAAGGACGCGCTCTCGCGCTGGATCGCCCCCGGCGTGACCGGCGAGGTGACGCTCGAGCTGCGCCGCGGCGACGATTACAACATCCTGAGCACGCGCGCCGACTACATGGCCTATGCGCCGCACAAGCTCTCGATGGAGAAGGTCGAGGAGGCCTATTTCACCCCCGAGGACCGCATCGGCGCGCTCGAGCTCCAGAACCTCTCGGTGACGGACAACCGCCAGTTCCTGATCCACCTCATCGAGAGCACGCAGGCCCTCGGCCCGGGCGGCGCCCCGGCCATCGGCGAGCTGCTCGGCGGCGACAAGCCGAAGGAGTGAGCCGGGGCGGCCCCTGAGCGGAGGCCGCGCGCCGGCTCCGCTCGCGACGCGCCGGACGAGGTTGCGCCCGGCACCCGCCTGGGTCACGAGGAAGGTGCGAACGCCGGCCCGCCCGAGCGGTGCCGGCCCAGGGAGGTGGTCATGAAGGCGCTCATCATCCAGGCACTCGCCGCGGGCCTCGCGGTCCTCGTCGGAACGAAGATCCTGCCCGGCGTGCGGATCCGAAAGACCCAGACGGCGCTCGTCGTCGCCGCCGTGTTCACCGTCCTCAACCTGCTGCTCGGCTGGCTCGTGAAGTTCCTGGTCGCGGTGGCGCTCCTGCCCGCCGCCATCCTCACGCTGGGCCTGGCGTATCTCTTCTTCGGCCTCGTCGTGAACTCGGTGCTGCTCTACGCCACCGACAAGCTCATCGACGATTTCGAGATCCGGGGGCTAGGGCCGCTCTTCGGCACGGCGGCCCTCATCTCGTTCGCGGGATGGCTGTTGCCGCGCATCTTGTGAGCCCTCGCAGCCCTCGCCCGGGCGCCTACCAGCGCTGGTGAACCCGAGGCCGGAGCCGACGGTCGTAGATCTCGCGGAGCTTCGCCATCGTCTCCTGCGGCACGGGCGGCAGGTCCGCCGCGCTCGCGTTCTCGTCCACCTGCTCGGGCCGCTTCGCGCCGGGGATCACGCACGTCACCGCGTCCTGCATCAGGATCCAGCGCATCGTCCACGCGCCCATGCTCACGCCGGCGGGCACGAGCGGGCGGAGCTCCTCGACGACCTCGAGGCCCAGGTCGTAGTCGACGCCCGAGAACGTCTCGCCCTTGTCGAACGCGGCGCCCTCGCGGTTGAAATTGCGGTGATCGTCGGCCGCGAACCGGGTCGCCGCGCTCATCTTTCCGGTGAGCAGCCCCGAGGAGAGCGGCAGTCGTGCCAGGACCCCGACCTGCCGGCGCTTCGCCTCGGGGAAGAAGAGCTCGGCCGGGCGCTGCCGGAGGACATTGTAGATGATCTGCACCGACTGCACGCCGGGGTACTCGATGGCCTTGAGCGCCTCTTCCACCCGCTCGACGCTGACGCCGTAAAACCGGATCTTGCCCGCCTTCACGAGCCTATCGAGGGCGTCGAACACCTCGGGCCGATAGTAGACGTCCGTCGGCGGGCAGTGCAGCTGGACGAGGTCGAGCGCGTCCGTCTCGAGGTTCTTCAGGCTGCGCTCGATGAAGGCCGCGAGGTTCCCCTCGTCGTAGCTGGCCGCCGTGTGCGGGCTCAGCCGCCGGCCCGCCTTCGTCGCGACGACGATCTCCTCGCGCCGCTCGCGCCTGAGCCGCGCGAGCAGCCGCTCGCTCCGGCCGTCCCCGTACACGTCCGCGGTATCGAAGAAATTCACGCCTCGATCGGCGGCCCGGTGCAACGCCGCGAGCGACTCCTTGTCGTCGACGTCGCCCCAGGTGCCCCCGATCGCCCAGGCCCCGAAGCTCACCGAGGAGACACGGAAACCCGTCCTGCCAAGAGATCGATACTCCATGGCGGCGCATACAACCAGATTTCCCCCGCCACGGCGAGCGTGGCCGCGCTCAGGCGGGCTCGGCCCCGCGGCGGCGGTGCGCGCGCTTGCTGCGCTCGACGAGCGCGACGAGCTCCTCGCGCGTGACCCCGAGCCGCGCCGCCGTCCGGTGCGCGAGCGACGTCCGGGCGACCCCATCGACGAACTGGTATGTCGGCCACTGCTGCGCGTCGAGCTCGACCTGCAGGAACACGAGCCGATCGACCGGCCGCTCCCGCTCGAGCCGCGCCGCGAGCTCGAGGAAGTGCGTCGTGATGAAGGCCTGAGGGCGGAGCTCCGAGAGGAGCGAGATCACGAGCTGGAAGATCTCCTCGCCCTCCGACGGGTTCGTGCCGGAGCAGAGCTCGTCGAGCACCACCATGTCGCCGACCTGCATCGCCTCGAACAGCGACCTGATGCGGAGCAGCTCCATCCCGAGGCGGCCCTCGCTCTGATCGGCCTGCGCCTGCTCGATCAGCGACACGAAGAGCCCGTGGCACGGCGAGAGGCGCGCCTCCGCGGCCGGCACGAAGAAGCCCGCCTGCCCCATCATCTGGGCCAGCGAGAGCGCCTCGAGCAGCCGGGTCTTCCCCCCCGAGTTCGGCCCGGTCACGATGACGGTCGCGTCGTGGTGATCGGTCGCGATGTCGCACGGGACCGCGCTCACCGAGCTCGCCAAGAGCAGCGGGTTGAACAGCCCCTTGAGCTCCCGCCCAGGGCTCCCGCCGCGCGCGCCGTGCGCGCCGTCGGAGGAGCCCGGCGAGACGAGCTCGGGCAGACAGACGGAGAGCCCGGCCGCGCGGGCGCGGTCGCGCAGCGCGAGGCCGGCGAGGTAGAACTCGAGATCTCCGAGCAGCTGGACGAGCGCGACGAGATCGTCCTCGATGCCGTCGAACACGCTGTTGACGTGGCGGGCGAGCAGCTCGTCGTCGCTGAACCGGTACCCCCTCCACAGCATCACGAGCTTCGTGACCAGGCGCCCGAGCGGCGACTGGTAGAAGCGGTTCTCGCTGTTCTCGCGGATCGACAGGGCGCGCAGATCGCGGACATGGCCGTCGGAGCCGACGCGGATCCGGACATCCAGCGTCGCGATCTCCTCGTCGTACGCGAGCAGATCCGCGAGGCGGCGGTACGCCTCGCTCTCGCGCACGGCCTCGCCGAACGCCGAGAGCCGCGACAGGCCCGAGCGCGCGCCCGCGAACCCACCGGCGAGCGCGTCGAACGCGCCCTTGGCGGCGGCGAGGATGTCGAGCCGGCGCCGGCTGCCTTCGCCGCGAGAGATGGGGATCGTCTCGATCTGGGCCACCCAGCGGCGCAGCGCCGCGTAGGCGCGCTCGAGATCGCGGCGCTGCGCCTCCGACCCGGTGAGCTCCCGGAAGATCGCGCGCCGGAGCTCGACGGTGTCGCGATCGCTCGGCGGCTGGGAGAGGGCGCGGCCCAGCAGCGCTGGGCTCGGGATGTAGGCGCGGCCTTCGCTCGTGAAATGGAGGCAGCCCACGATGAGCTCGCGCAGGAAGACGTGCTGAGCGAAGCGGGCTGGATCCCACGTCGACGCGGGCAGCGACGCCGACTCGACGTGCCGATCGAACGCCCCCGCTGGCGCGCCGCCCGCGAACGCGAACGCCAGCGACTCCTTGACCGCCCGCGCGTCGACCCGGAGCGCCGGCCGGTGCGAGAGGAGATCGGGCGCGGAGCGCTGTCCGGGCGGGGCGTCTGGCAGGACGGGTTCCGGCGGCGCCGCGCTCACGACCTCGAGCCTACTACGATGCGCCGGGCCGGAGCGCTCGTCCGGTGTCCGGTGCCGCCGCCGCGCGGTGGCCAGGGAGGGTCTCGGCATGCCCCCGTCGACACGCGCGGCGCGCCGTTGTTCCCGGGCGGCCGGGAACGACCGAGTTCCTGGCACGACGTCTGCCTCGGTGTGCACCTGGAGATGCACCATGAGCTATCGCTGCACGATGAGCAGAATACGCTGGTTCTCCGGCCCAACCATCCTCGCGCTCGCGCTCGCCGGCACGTCCTGCAGGAGCGAGAGCGAGAGAGCTGAAGGAGCGGTCCGCGAGCCCGGGGACCAGACGATCAGGAGAGGCGAACCGCCTCCGGGCCCGAACCAGACGCCCACCAAAGACCTGCGCGAGCAGGCCGGGCGCGTGGGAGAAAAGGCGGAGCAGCTCGCCCAGGAGGGCAAGGAGCTCGGCCAGGAGGCGCGAGAGCAGGCCGGGCGCGCGGGTGACAAGGCAGAGCAGCTCGCCCGGGAGGGTCAGCAGCTCGGCCAGGAGACGCGCGAGAAGGCAGAGCAGCTCGCCGAGCGCGGGCGCCAGGCGGGCCGCGATGTCAACGACCAGATGAACAGGGCCGGCGAGCAGACCGGCGCGCTCAAGGACAACCAGGGCGCGCGCCCGCAGTCGGCGCCGCCTGCCGCGCCCAAGGACAAAGCCACGCCGCAGCCCGCACAACAAGGCCAGGCCGAGGGAGCCAAGAAGCAGGACGGAAATGCCGCCGCGATGGAGCGCGAAGAGTGGACGAAGGCCGCGAAGGACAACGACTATAAGGTCACCTTCGGCCGCGACGGCTCGGTCATCGCCACGAAGGAGGCGAAGCGGACCGGCGCGCGCCCGTCCGACGAGATGCTCCGCAACGCGGTCGGCGGCAAGCTCGCGGACAGCGATCACGACGCGGTGAAGAAGCTGCACGTCACGGTGCGCGACGGCGTGGTCACGCTGCAAGGCAACGTCGCCAGCGTGAAGGAGGCAACCGAGGCGGTGAAGGAGGCGCTGGACGCCGACGGCGTCACCAAGGTGATCGCCAACCTCCATCACGGCTCATGACGCCATGAGGTCGCCGGCCTAGCCGTCGTCACGGAGGTGCATCCGGTCGCTGAGGACGGGCGGATGCACCCCCGGATCACTGGCGTGCGAAGTCCTTGGGGCGGAGCTTGACGGAGCGTTCCACGGCCTCCGCGGGTGAGAGCGCCAGCATGAGCGTCTCATCGAAGCAGTCGGACCTCGACACGACCACGACCTGCGTGCCCACGGGCAGCTCGGTCTTGAGCGGCGTCTTGCCGAGCGTCTTTCCCTTCCAGCTCACGGTCGCGTCGGGCGGCTCGCTCGAGATCGTCACGCTCGCCCTCGGGCCCTCCTCGGGCTTCTTCTCGACGGTCTCCCCGGCCTCGGCGCCGCGCGAAGCGACCGCGGCCGCAGGAGCATCGAGAGCGGCCGCGCGCTGGTTCGCGACGTGAAGCGCGCCGCCGACCAGCGCGACCAGCGCGGTCAGGGCCGACGCGCCGATCAGGTAGCCGCGCTTCGAGGTCGACACGGGCCCCGACGTTGTCGCTCGCAGGCTCACCGAGTCGCTCACGGGGGTCCTGGGCCGCTCGGCGCCCGACGCCCGCTCGAGGCCCGACACGCGCTCGACGCCCGACCGGCTGGACTCCCCGACATAGGGGAGCCTGCTGCCCGAGCCCGAGCACGAGGGAGCCATCGCGACGCCGATGCCGCTCATCGTCACCTGGCTGGAGGCGTCGCTCAGCAGCGACGCGCTGGCCACCCGCTCGATCTGCGCCTTGATCTGCTGGCGTATGGAGGCCCGGCTCTCGGCGAAGATCCCCCGCATGCAGGCGCCGAGGAACTCGCTGCGGACGTCCTCGCCCGACCATTGCAGGTAGTTCTCGAGCACATCGCACATCTCCTGCGCCGTCGCGAAGCGCTTCGATGGCTCGCGATCAAGGGCCTTCGCGGCGATCTGATCGAGCGCGATGGGGATCCCCGGAACGACGGTGGAGAGCCGCGGTATCTTCCCCAGCAGGAGCTGGTGCATCACGGTGATCTGATCGCCCTCGAACAGCCGCCGCCCGGCGAGCAGCTCCCAGAGCACGACGCCGACCGCGAAGATGTCCGCCCGGCGGTCCACCGTCTTGCCCGCCGTGACCTGCTCGGGCGCCATATACGTCAGCTTGCCCTTGAAGGTCCCGCTCTCGGTGCTGGAGGCGTTGACGACGGCCTTGGCCACGCCGAAATCCACGAGCTTCACCGCGCCGTCGTACGTGATGAAGATGTTGTGAGGCGAGACGTCGCGATGCACGATGCCGAGAGGCCGACCGTCGAAATCGCAGAGCTCATGCGCGTAATGGAGCCCGCGCAGCACCTCGGCCACGATCCGGATCCACGTGCCGCGGACGAGCCCGCCCGTGCCGGACTCCCGCTCGACAGCCGCCTTCATGACGCGCTTCAGCGGCTGGCCCTCCAGGTACTCCATCACAATGAAGTAGCCGTCCCGATCGCTGCCGACCTCGTAGGTCTGGACGACATTCGGGTGGTTCATGCGAGCCGAGAGCTTGGCCTCGTCCATGAACATGAGGACCTGGCGATCCTCCTCGTCCCCGGAGCTGCGGAGACGCTTGACGACGACCAGCTTGTTCACCGAGGCGGGCCCGTGAGCCATCGCGAGGAAGACGTCTGCCATCCCGCCGCGGCCGAGCTTCGCGATGGGACGGTACCGGCCGAGCCCAAGCTGGGTCGGTGTGTCTCTCAAGATCGACGCTCCGTGTTCTCCGATCACACTCACCTCAGTGTGCAAAATCCGATAATTGCGCGTCCGAGTCAATGCGAAGAGTTTGCGTCCTCGCTACCAAGGAAAACATGCTCCAATGAAGTGAATGGCCCACAACCGTATGAGCAGGAGCGGCAAGAGACGACATCGGAACACATACATTCACGCGTATTCACGCGCATCCACGCGCATCCACGCGCATCCACGCGTATTCACGCGTATTCACGCGTATTCACGCGCATCCACACGCACTCGCGAATACCGCACCCCTGCGGGTAGGCCCCGCGCTGCGCTCTACCTGCTGCGCTTCGCCTGCTGCGCGTCAGGTGCTTCGTGCGCAATCCGCCGCTGGCCCGGGAGGGGCCGTGCAGCCGAGCCCTGAGGTGACTCCCTTCCCGGTAGCGCCCGCGCCAGGTCGCCAGGTCGATCGCACTGCAAACACGGGGTCTGCTGCGGGCGTTGATGGAAACGTAACAAGGGATACGCCACGTGCAATCCGTCGCGACACGATCGCACGAAATTTCCGCAGCGTTCCGCGCCGGACGCAATACGCCACGCGCGACCGCGGCTCGATGACGATGACGATGACGAGGAGGACGGTGGCGCCTGCAAGCGAGGCGCCGCCGCTCAGCCGCTCAGAGCTTCCAGAGCGCGCATCCCCAGTGGACGCCGGTCCCGAGCGCGAGCACCATGGCGAGTTGCCCTTTTTTCACCCTTCCGGCACGCATCTCCTCGTCGATGAGGATGGGCACGGTGGCGCCGCTCGTGTTGCCGAATCGATCGATGTTGCTCGGGAGCTTCTCGACGGGCACGCCGAGGTCCTTGCGAATGTGCTCGTTGATCCGGCCGTTCGCCTGGTGCGCCAGGAACACGTCGATCTGCTCGATCGCGAGGCCCTGAGAGGCGCAGAGCTCCCGCGCGGTCGCCGGGAGCTTGGTCACCGCGAACTTGAAGAGCTCGCGGCCATCCATGCGAGGGATGTGCAGGTCCTCGTCGAACGACGTCGGCTTCCAGTACGGGCGCGAGCGGAAGCCGCCGCCCGGCACGAAGAGGAGCTCGGCGAAGCGGCCATCGGAGCAGATCTTGTTGCCGCGCAGGCCCGCGTCGCGATCGGTCGCGCGGAGGACGAGCGCGCCCGACCCGTCCCCGAACAGGACGGCGAGGTTCCGGTGGCGGTCGGCGTGCGCCCGCGCCTCCGGCGTCGCGGATCGGCCATTCTTCGGGTCGAGCGCTCCCCAGTCCGCCCAGGGCATGAAGCCGGCGTGCGCCTCTGCGCCCACGAACAGGATGGTCTTGGCCGCCCCGGTCTGGATCAGCCCGTCGATCGTCTGGAGGCCGAACAGCATCGCGGCACACTGCTGCCGGATGTCGAGCGCGGGGACGCCTGGAATGCCCAGCTTCGCGCCGAGCAGCGCCCCGGAGCCGGGAAAAATATAGTCCGGCGTCATCGTGGCAAAGAGGATGTAATCGATCTCCGACGGCGCGATGCGCGCCGACGCGATCGCGCGCTTCGCCGCTTCGCACGCGAGATCGCTCACCCCCACGCCGTCCGGCGCGTAATGGCGCTGGCGGATACCGGAGCGCTGGTAGATCCACTCGTCGGAGGTCGTGATCACCCGCGCGAGGTCGTCGTTGGTGACAGGTTCTCCGGGCACGTAGTGGCCCGTCCCGATGATCTCAAATCCAATCTTTGTCACAGAGGTGCCTTACCCGAACCGCAGGCGCGCCGCGACCGGGAACCGCACACCCGCACACGACCTCGCGCGGCCGCCTCGCGCCGCAGCGCGGCGGCCGGTGATCATGCGCATGAGATCGCCGGGACGTTGCCCCCTGCTTGACGGAAACGCGCCGCCTCGATAGGCTGCCAGCCTTACTGGCGGCGTTGTACCCGCCCCCATCGTCGGCGGCCGCCGGGCGCCGCGGTCATCGTCGCCGCGCGCGCGCGGCCCAGCTGCAGATGGGGCAGCCGGTCATGTCGTGGCGCAGCGCCGGGCAGTGCTCGCGGCCGAAGTAGATGAGCTGCAGGTGGAGCTTGTTCCACTGCTCGGGTGGGAACGTGCGCTTCAGGTCGCGCTCCGTCTCGACGACGTCCCTTCCGGACGACAGTCCCCAGCGGAACGCGAGCCGGTGAATGTGGGTATCGACCGGGAAGGCGGGGTGGCCGAAGGCCTGTGCCATGACCACCGAGGCCGTCTTGTGACCGACCCCCGGTAGGGCCTCGAGGGCCTCGAACGAGGCGGGGACGACGCCGCCGTGCTCGGTCGCGATCCGCTCGCTCAGCGCCTTCAGGTGCCGCGCCTTGGTGGGCGCGAACCCGATCCTCCGGATGAGCTGGGCGATCTCCTCGGTGGGCACCGCCGCCATGGCCGCCGGCGTCCGGGCGCGCGCGAGGAGCGCCGGCATCACCGCGTTGACCATCTTGTCCGTCGTCTGGGCGCTGAGCATCACCGCGACGAGCAGCGAATACGGATCGTCGTGGGCCAGCGGAATGGGCGGGGCCGGGTACAATCGGTCGAGGATCTCGGCGATCCTCGCGGCTTTCTCGGCGCGCTTCACGGAGGCCAGGGCAGCCCGTAGAACGAGAGCAGATCGCCGAGGTCCTCATCGGAGAGGACCTCGCGGGAGAACGGCGGCATCTGCCCGCCGTAGCCGACGAACCCGCCGTGCCGGACCTTCTCGATGAAGACCAGCCGCCGGTCGGCCTCCGTGTACTCGCCGAGCGGGTGCTCCTCCAGCGTCTGGTCGGGCAGCGCCGGCGCCCGCGCCACGAGCCGGCCTTCCCCCGAATGGGCGCGCCCGTGACACGAGGCGCAGGCGCGCTCGTGGATGCGCCCGCCCGCGGCCGCGTCGCCGGCCGGGATCTGGCTCAGCTCGTAGACCGGCGTGAAGGGGACGGCCTCGGCCGCTCCTCCATCGCTGGGCAGCGACTCCAGGTAGGCATAGATGGCCTGCGCGGCGTCGTCGTCCGCCGTCCAGGGCAGGTCCTTCGTCATGAAGTAATAGAGGCAATGGTTGATCGCGCCGAGGAGCTCGACCTCTTGCCCGCCCCAGTAACGCGGGCGCTCGACGGCGCCGGCCAGCGGGGCGCCCGGGAGCATGGCGTCGCCCGCGTCGCCGGCGACAGCTTCATGGCACGTCGAGCAGGAATAGCGATTGAAGCGCGTCTCCGCGATCGACGGGTCCCGGAAGAGCGCCGCGCCGTGGTCGACGGCCGTCGCGTCGACGACCTTCGTCTCGGGATCGCCCGGACAGCCGCAGAGCAGCGCCGCGCACGCGAGCGCGGCCGCAAGGCTCGGGGGCGCCCTCACGGCGCCTCCGGCGCGACGCGCGCGAGCCCGTCGGGATAGAGGCCCACCTCCGTGTCGCTGAGCGTCTCCAGCGTCTCTGGATCGAGCCGGAGCACCCTGCCGGGCGTCGTGATCCGATCGCCCTCGCAGACGACGAAGAGCCCGTGCTCCTCGTCGAGCTGCGCGAGGTGCGGCCGCATGCATTCGTCGGCGATGTTCCGGGTGACGACGCCATCGTCGTCCGGGGTCACGCCGATCCGCACGATGGTGTCGGGCACCTGGGTCGGCACATAGATGGCGCTCCCGTCGGGGGTCCACGAGGGGAAGTAGGGCGCGCCGATCGTGAGGATCTTCCGGGAATCGTCGAACGTCTCCGACGCGACATCGAAGAAGCGCACGTCCCTGCTCTCCGTGCTGCTCACGGCGATGGTCTTCCCATCGGGCGACATGACGGCCGCGTAGGGTCCGTAGTTGTTGGCATGGGGCGACGGGCTGGAGGTAGACCCCACAGGCACGCGCTTCACCTCGGCGGAAGGGTCCGTCAGGTCGACGATCGCGAGCACGTCCTCGCCGTAACAAGCGACGTAGGCGCGGGCGCCGTCCGGGCGCGAGAGGGCGATGCCGTGGGCGGCCATGCAGACCGGGATGAACACCGGATCGGGCGATCCCGAGAGCAGGACCTCCTCGGGATCGATCACCGCGAGGGACGAGCGCGCCGCCTCGGCGTCGCCCGGGTTGCTGAGCACGCGTTTCAGATCGAAATGAGAGACGACCACGCGCTTGCCGTCCTCCGAGATCACGATATCGCCCGGGTTGGCCTCGACGCGCACCTGCCCGAGGATGCGCAGATCGTCGAGCGCGAGCTTCTGGACGTAGCCCGCCACCACGCTCCCGCCGTGCACCGCGTGGGGGCCGATCGCGCCGGCGACGTCAGGGTACGACAGCGCGACGTAGACGGCGCCGCCCGCGGCGTCCACGGCCACATGGTGAGGCCCGTCGATCGTCACGGGATCGCGGCCCACGGGGTGGACGCCGAACCGCTCCCCGGTCGCGAGCGAGACAAGAGAGATCGTATCGGAGAGGCTATCGCTCACCACGCCCATCCCGCCCTCCGGAATCGTGATCTCAGGGAGTCGGTCCGGATACGCGTCGCCCTCGTAGGCGCTGTAGCGGTATTCGATGATGGGCTCGGGCTCGCTGCAGCTCACCAGCATCGCCGCCGCGAGCGCGCAACCCAGGAATCGCGAAATGACCATAGATGACCTCGAGACGAGCGCCTCCGGCTCGGACGCGCCGCATCCTAGCAGCCGCCGGCGCGCCGGCCGCGGCTCCGCCCTACCATGGCTCGGCTCGCTCGTGCGCCTCGACATGATGCTCCGCGGCGCCGCGCTGCGCGACGTGGGGCGCACTACGCGCGTTCTGCGCTCTCTCTTCCTCGGTCGGCGCCGACCCCAACGGCAGCGCTACCGCCCGAGCGAACATTTCTTGATCGGGCGCTGTGGTGTTGTCATGTATGGAAGCGATGAGCCAGACACGAGCGGTGGGCATCGCAACATTCGAGCCCGGTCGGCGGTGGATCGCGCGAGCGCGCCCGGGTCGCCCCGCGGCGCGCTTCGTCCTTGCGTCCCTTGCGCTCGCGGCGTGTGCCGGGGAGGAGTCCGTCGCTCCGGCGCTGCTGCCTGCGCCGGTACCGCTGCCAGCGCTCCGCGACGCGCCGCCGCTGACGACCGCTCGCACCTGGGCGCCGCGCGCCGCGGTGGCCGATCCACCGGACAGGAACCCCGCTGTCCCGGCGGAGATCGAGCAGATGCTCGCGGAGGGCTACGGCGAGCTCGAGAGCGGGCCGGGGCAGCCGCTCGCCCCGGCGACGCTCGACGACACCCCTCCACCGCCGCGCGGCGCGCGGCCGACGCTCCTGACGAGGTTCGTCCACCTCGCCGACACCCAGCTCACAGACGACGAGTCGCCCGCTCGGCTGGCGATCTTCGACTCGCCCGGCGTGTTCGCGTCGGCGTTCCGCCCGCAGGAAGGGCACGAGTGCCGGATCCTCAACGCCGCCGTCCGCACGATCAACGCGCTCCATCGGAGCACGCCGATCGACTTCGTCCTGCTCGGCGGCGACAACGCCGACAGCGCGCAGACGAACGAGATCGCGTGGTTCTCGGCCATCCTCGACGGCGCCGAGCGCGTCGAGTGCGACTCGGGCGCTGACGACGACCCCGTGCCAGGCCCCGACAACGATCCCAAGGATCCGTTCTTCGCCGAGGGGCTGCTCGTGCCCTGGCGATGGGTGACCGGCAACCACGATGTCCTGCACCAGGGGAACTTCCCGGTGCACACGCGCGCCGAGCTCGCGACGGGGAGCTGGTCGGACGGCGGGACGCGCGACTGGTCTCTCCCCGGCGCTCCGGTGATCACGGGCGAGGTCGTCCCCGACCCGAGGAGAGCGCTGCTGAGCGGCCCCGAGCTGCTCGATCGGGTCGCGGCGACCGGCGACGGGCACGGGATCGGGCCCGACGAGCGCGCGTACGGCAAAGCGTTCTACGAGTTCGACATGAAGGACACCCCCCTTCGCGTCATCGTGCTCGATACGGCCGCCGAGACGGGCGGGCCGAACGGCGTGATCCTCCAGGACGACGTCGATCGGTTCATCCGCCCCGCGCTCGACCGCGCGAAGCGCGAGCGCAGGTGGGTCATCCTCACGTCCCACCACGCGTCGCGCTCGCTCGGGGACGGCTCCTTCGCCGCGACGGGCACCCCCGCCGTGCCCGGCGCGATCGACGTCGAGGCGTGGCAGTCGCTCGTCGGCGGCTACGACAACGTCCTGCTCCACCTCGCCGGACACACCCACGTGCACCGGGTGACCCGGGTCTCGCCAGCCGGCGGGCACGCGTACTGGGAGCTCGAGACCTCCGCGCTCGCCGACTACCCCCATCAGGTCCGCGTCATCGAGATCTGGGACGAGGACAACGGCTTCGTCGCCATCCGGGGCGCCGCCCTCGACTACGCCGTCGACGACGACCCGATCGCCGCCGAAGGGCGCCGCCGAGCCGTCGTGGACGTCACCTCCGGCTTCGGCGACGACGGCCGCGGAGAGCCCTCGTGGCGCAACGTCGAGCTCTCGATCGCGCGGCCTGACTGACGACCGCGCGGGCGGCCCCAGCCGTCGCTCATCCGCCGTCGCGCAGCGGCACCGTCTCCCGCAGCTCGATCGACAGCGGGGGTCCGCCCCCGCTGCGGATCGCGGCGGCCATCGTGTGCCGCGCCGAGGGCTGGTAGAGCGCGAACTGCCAGGCCGAGCGGTCGTCGCCGAGCCGCGGATCGAACGAGATGCCGATCGCCGGTCCGTCGTCCAGGTGGAACGAGAACTGGTCGAGCGGGATCGCGAGCCCCATCCCGCGCGCCTTGATGTACGACTCCTTGAGCGTCCAGTACTCGAAGAAGCGCGCGCGCTGCCTCTCCGGCGGCAGCGCGCGCAGCGCCCTCACCTCGCCCGGCGAGAAGAAGCGCTCGGCGATGTCCACCGCGCCGCTCGCGCGCTCGGTGTCCTCGACGTCGACGCCCACGTCGCGATCCAGCGCGACCAGGCAGGCGATCAGCCCCCGCGTGTTCGACAGGTTGAACCGGATCGGCGGCACCCCCGGAGGTCCGGCGATCTGCGGGCGGCCAAACTCGTTCCGGACGAACGACCACGCCTCGGGCGCGACGTCCGCGTACTTCGAGAGGACCGTGCGCACGAGGGCGCGGGTGAGCAGGTACTCGTGCCGGTTCTCGGCGAACAGGAAGCGCGCCTGCTGCGCCGCCTCGTCAGGCGCCATCAGCCGGTGGTACGCCTCGAGCAACGCCTCGTCGCGCGCCGAGTCGCAGAAGACGTACCAGAGGTGCGCGGCGCCGGGGCCGATCGTGAGCATCTACATCCCCGGCGGCGCCGCGCCTGCGGGGCCCGGCAGGATCTCCCGAAGGCAGCTGTCGGCGCTGCGCCCGATGGGCCGCTGGCGCGGGTATCCGAACGACACCTCCTCGAAACGAACACCGTCGATCCAGTCGGTGCGGGGGATGTGGAGGTGCCCTGACACGACCACCCGCGCGCGGAACCGCGTGTGCCAGTCGTGCGTGCGCCGCGTCCCGCACCAGATCGAGAAGCGCGGGATGTGCCGCAGCCGCACGAGCTCTTCGCGCAGCGGGAAGTGGTTGATGAGCACCGTGGGGCGCCCCTCGAGCGCGCCGAGGCGGGCCTCCGTCGCGGCGAGGCGGGCCCGGCACCACTCCGGCCGGCTCGCGTAGGGGGCCGGGTCGAGCAGCTCCTCGTCGCTGCAGAGCACGCCGCTCTCCATGGCCCACGCCACCGCGTCGCGCTCGGGCACGCCGTCCGACCGGAAGCTGTAGTCGTAGAGCAGGAACATCGGCGCCAGCACGTGCGGTCCGCCCTCGCCGTCCCAGAGCACGTAGGGGTCTTCCGGCGTGAGCACGCCGCGGCTCCGACACAGCTCGACCAGCCGCTCGTACCGGGCCTGGCCGCGCGGACCGCCGCGCTCACTCGGCATCGTATAGAGCTCGTGGTTCCCCGGCGCCCACACGAGCCGCTTGAACCGCGGACCCAGGGTCTCGAGGACGTAGAGGAGGTGCTGCTCCGTCTCCCCGAGATCACCGGCGAGGATGAGCCAGTCGCTCGGCCGCGGCGTCATGCGCTCGATGGCCCACCGGTTCTCCGCATACCCGACGTGGAGATCGCTGAGTGCGAAGAGCTTCATCCGAATACCGCGCCGCCGGGGGCCGGCCCGGCGAGCCGGCCGCCCCCACCCACACCACGGCCGACGACGGGCGTCCACTGCCGAGCGCCGCCGCCGGGCGCGGCGGCCCACGGTCAAGGCGACACCCCTCCCCCATTTTGGGCCCGGTTCCGCGGCTCCTGGCGCGCCGCATTAAACTAGGGCTCCAATCCCTGTGCCACCTGTGCTACGCGCGTGTGAAGTCAGCACCATGCCTCTGCCCCAACGACAAGGTCTTTACGATCCGGCTTTCGAACACGACGCATGCGGTCTCGGATTCGTCGCCACGCTCCGCCGTGAAGCGACGCACGAGGTCGTTTGCCAAGCGCTCGAGATCCTCGAAAATCTAACCCATCGCGGCGCCGCTGGCTGCGACCCCTGCACCGGCGATGGCGCGGGCGTCCTCCTCCAGATCCCGCACGAGCTGTACGCCACGTCCCTGGCCGCCCTTGGCATCGCGCTGCCCGCTCCCGGCGACTACGCCGTCGCGACGGCGTTCTTCTCCCAGCTCCCGTCGCGGCGCCGCCAGTGCGAGGCGATCCTCGAGGCCGCGGTCGTGCACCACGGACAGCGCGTCCTCGGCTGGCGCGACGTCCCCATCGACGACGCGGCGCTCGGCCCGATCGCGCGCGACTCGCGCCCCGCGATCCGCCAGCTGTTCATCGGCAGGGTCGCGCCTCGCCAGTCCTTCGAGCAGGTCCTCTATGCGATCCGCAAGCGCGCCGGCCGCGCCGCCAACGCCGACGACTTCTACATCACGTCGTGCTCGTCGCGGACGGTCGTCTACAAGGGCCTGATGCTCGCGGAGCAGGTCGCGGCGTTCTACCCCGATCTGTCCGACAAGCGCACCGTGTCGCGGCTCGCGATGGTGCACTCGCGCTTCTCCACGAACACCTTCCCCACGTGGGAGCGCGCGCACCCGTACCGGGTCATCGCGCACAACGGCGAGATCAACACCGTGCGCGGCAACACCGCGTGGATGTCGGCGCGCGAGGCGCTGCTGAAGAGCGATGTCTTCGCGAACGCGATCGAGGACTTCAAGCCGATCATCCGCCCGGGCGGCTCCGACTCGTCCGCGCTCGACAACGTGGTCGACTTCCTGCTCGCGAGCGGCCGCTCGCTGCCCCACGTGATGATGATGCTCGTGCCCGAGGCCTGGGCGCTCGACCCGGACATGTCGGCCGAGAAGAAGGCGTTCTACGAGTACCACGGCTGTCTGATCGAGCCGTGGGACGGCCCCGCGGCGCTGTGCTTCACGGACGGACGGCTGATCGGCGCGACGCTCGACCGGAACGGGCTGCGCCCCGCGAAGTACGTCGTGACGAGCGACGGGCTCGTCGTGCTCGCGAGCGAGTTCGGCGTCCTCGACATCGAGCCGGCGCGCGTGATCCAGAAGGGGCGCCTCCAGCCGGGCAAGATGTTCCTCGTCGACACGACCGAGGGTCGCGTCGTCAGCGACGACGAGATCAAGCGCCGCGTCGCGACGCAGAAGCCCTACGCGGCGTGGGTCGCCGAGAACAAGATCGATCTGCGCGCCCTCGAGGACGTGCCGAGCCTCTACACCATCCCGCACGCGGACCTCCGGGGCCTGCAGCAGGCGTTCGGCTACACCGAGGAGGACCTGCGGATGATCCTCGGGCCGATGGCGACCCTCGGCGAGGAGCCGGTGGGCTCGATGGGCATCGACATCCCGCTCGCCGTGCTCTCCGAGAAGCCCCAGCTGCTCTTCCGCTACTTCAAGCAGCTGTTCGCGCAGGTCACGAACCCGCCGATCGACCCGCTCCGCGAGGAGATCGTGATGTCGCTCGTGAGCTGCGTCGGCGGCGAGGGCAACCTCCTCGAGGAGACGCCCCGCCAGTGCCGGATGCTCGAGCTGCCGCACCCGATCCTCACGCAGGACGACCTGTCGAAGCTGCGGAAGAACGTCTTCCCCGACTTCCGCGCGGCCACGCTGCCCATGTACTTCCCGGTCGACGGCGACCCGGAGGACAACCTGCGCGCCGCGATCGCGAAGCTCTGCAAGGACGCGAGCCGCGCGATCGCCGACGGCGCGAGCATCCTCATCCTCAGCGACCGCGGCATCGACGAGACGCTCGCCCCCATCCCGAGCCTGCTCGCGGTGGGCGCCGTGCACCACCACCTCATCAACGAGGGGGCGCGCACGCGCGCGGGCATCATCGTCGAGACCGGCGAGGCGCGCGAGGTCGGCCACATGGCGCTGCTCATCGGCTACGGCGCCGGCGCGGTGAACCCGTACCTCGCGTTCGAGTCGATCGCGGCGATGTGCCGCGACAAGACCCTCGGCGCCGACCTCTCGCCGACCGCGGCGGGCTCGCGCTACGTGAAGGGGCTCAAGAAGGGCATCCTGAAGATCATGTCGAAGATGGGGATCAGCGCGCTCTCCAGCTACCAGGGCGCGCAGATCTTCGAGGCGATCGGCATCGATCAGCTCGTCATCGACGCGTACTTCACCGGCACGGCGTCGCGCGTCCGCGGCGTCGGGCTGCGCGAGATCGCGGAGGAGGCGCTCGCGCGCCACCACGCGGCGTACGGCGAGCGGGCGCGCGCGCACCTCGACGTCGGCGGCCACCACCACTTCCGCGTGTCCGGCGAGCGGCACCTCTGGACGCCGCAGTCGATCGCCTCGCTCCAGCGGGCGGTCCGCCTCGACGACGCGAAGAGCTACGCCGAGTACGCCTCCATCATCAACGAGCAGCAGGAGCACCCGATGTCGCTCCGCGGGCTGTGGGACTTCAGGCCCGCGGGCCCGCCGGTGCCGCTCGAGGAGGTCGAGCCCGCCGCCTCGATCGTGAAGCGCTTCGCCACGGGCGCCATGTCCTTCGGGAGCATCTCGAAGGAGGCGCACGAGACGCTCGCGATCGCGATGAACCGGATCGGCGCGCGGTCGAACACCGGCGAGGGCGGCGAGGACCCGGTGCGCTTCCTCCGGCTGCCGAACGGCGACTCGAAGCGGAGCGCGGTGAAGCAGGTCGCCTCGGCGCGGTTCGGCGTCACGGCCGAGTACCTCGTGAACGCCGACGAGCTGCAGATCAAGATGGCGCAGGGGGCCAAGCCCGGCGAGGGCGGCCAGCTCCCGGGCCACAAGGTCGACGCGGTGATCGCGAAGGTGCGCCACTCGACGCCCGGCGTGACGCTGATCTCGCCGCCTCCGCACCACGACATCTACTCGATCGAGGATCTCGCGCAGCTCATCTTCGACCTGAAGAACATCAACTCGAAGGCGCGCATCAGCGTGAAGCTCGTCGCCGAGGCGGGCGTCGGCACCATCGCCGCGGGCGTCGTGAAGGCGCACGCCGACGTGGTGCTGATCAGCGGCGACTCGGGCGGCACCGGCGCCTCCCCGCTCACGTCGATCCACCACGCGGGCGTCGCGTGGGAGCTCGGCCTCGCCGAGGCGCACCAGGTGCTCGTGATGAACGGGCTCCGCGGCCGCGCCATCGTGCAGACCGACGGCAAGCTGATGACGGGCCGCGACGTCGCGTTCGCCGCGCTGCTCGGCGCCGAGGAGTTCGGCTTCTCCACGGCGCCGCTGGTCGCGACCGGCTGCATCATGATGCGCAAGTGCCACCTCAACACCTGCCCGGTCGGCATCGCCACGCAGGACCCCGAGCTCCGCAAGAAATTCACGGGCGCGCCGGAGCACGTCATCAACTTCTTCTTCTACGTGGCCGAGGAGCTCCGGCAGATCATGGCGCGCCTGGGCTTCCGCACGCTGACCGAGATGGTCGGGCGCTCCGACTGCATCGTGCAGCGGAGCGCCGGGCTCCACCCGAAGGCGAGGAAGATCGACTGCTCCGAGGTGCTGTACCGCCCGAAGGAGGCGCTCACGAGCCCGACCCACTGCGTGGAGCTGCAGGACCACAAGCTCGACCGGGTGCTCGACCTCAAGCTCATCGAGAAGGCGCGCGCGACGATCGACGGCGGGGCTCCCGTCGTCATCGAGACCCGCGTCAAGAACTCGGATCGGACGCTCGGCGCGATGCTGAGCGGCGAGATCGCGCGCCGCCACGGCAGCGCCGGGCTCCCCGAGGACAGCATCGTGGTCAAGTGCGCCGGCAGCGCCGGCCAGAGCTTCGGCGCCTTCGCCTCGCGGGGCATGACGCTCGAGCTCGAGGGCGACGCGAACGACTACGTCGGCAAGGGCCTCTCGGGCGGCGTGGTCGCGGTGCGGCCGCCGCGCGAGGCGCCGTTCCGGCCGGACGATCAGGTCATCGTGGGCAACGTCGTGCTGTACGGCGCGACGGGCGGCCGCGCGTTCTTCAACGGCCGCGCGGGCGAGCGCTTCGCGGTCCGGAACAGCGGGGCCACCACCGTCGTCGAGGGCGTGGGCGACCACGGCTGCGAGTACATGACGGGCGGCACCGTGATCATCCTCGGCACCACCGGCCGCAACTTCGGGGCCGGCATGAGCGGCGGGCTCGCCTACGTCTTCGACGAGGACGCGCTCTTCGAGGCGCGCTGCAACAAGGAGATGGTGCAGCTCGAGACGATGACCACCGCCGACGCCGAGTCGGTGCGGGCGCTGCTCGAGGAGCACGTGCGGCGCACGGGCAGCCGGAAGGCGATCGAGCTGCTCGACTCCTGGCAGGCCGTCCTGTCGAAGTTCGTGAAGGTCGTCCCGAGCGAGTACCGCCGCGCCCTGGAGGCCGCGGCGTCGCCCGCGACGAACGGGGCGGACGGGTCCGACAGGCTCGTGTCTCTCCTTTCTCCTTCCACCCCCTATGTTTCCACTGGACGTTACATCCCCGCCAACGCGGGTCCCCTGAGCACGGGAGAGAGGTCGGCCGCCCATGGGTAAGGTACGAGGCTTCCTCGAGATCCAGCGGGTCGACATCAAGAAGCGGCCCGTCTCGGAGCGTTTGAACGACTGGCAGGAGTTCGAGCTCCCGGTCCCCGACGCCGAGCTGCGCGATCAGGCAGCGCGGTGCATGGACTGCGGCATCCCGTTCTGTCACGACGGGTGTCCGCTCGGGAACCTGATCCCCGACTGGAACGATCACATGTTCCGCGATCGCCTCCCGGAGGCGATCGCGTCGCTCGACGCGACGAACAACTTCCCCGAGTTCACCGGGCGCGTGTGCCCCGCGCCTTGCGAGGCGGGGTGCGTGCTGAACATCGAGGGCAAGCCGGTCACCATCAAGAACGTCGAGCGCGCGATCGCGGATCGCGCGTTCGACCGGAACCTGGTGGCGCCGGTCATCGCGAAGCAGCGCACGGGCAAGAAGGTCGCGGTGGTCGGCTCGGGGCCCGCCGGGCTCGCTGCTGCCCAGCAGCTCGCGCGCAAGGGCCACGACGTGACGCTCTTCGAGCGCGACGACCGCATCGGCGGCCTGCTCCGGTACGGCATCCCCGACTTCAAGATGGAGAAGCACCTCATCGACCGGCGCATGGAGCAGATGCAGGCCGAGGGGGTGACCTTCCGCACGGGCGTCCACTGCGGCGTCGACATCACCGGCGACGCCCTGCGCGAGCAGTACGACGCCGTCGTGCTGTGCGGCGGGGCGCGCCGGCCGCGCGACCTGCCGGTGCCCGGCCGGGAGCTGAAGGGCGTCCATTTCGCGATGGATTTCCTGACCCAGCAGAACAAGCGGGTCGCCGGCGACGTGATCCCCGACAGCGAGGCGATCTTCGCCACGGACAAGCGGGTGGTCGTCATCGGCGGCGGCGACACCGGCTCCGACTGCCTCGGCACGAGCCACCGCCACCGCGCGGCGCACGTGACGCAGCTCGAGCTCCTCCCCCGCCCCCCCGAGCAGCGCTCGCTGACGAACCCGTGGCCCGCGTGGCCGCTCATCCTCCGCACCTCGTCCTCGCACGAGGAGGGCGGCGAACGCGACTGGTCGGTGTCGACCACCGCGTTCCTCGGGGACGAGCACGGGCACGTCCGCGCGCTCCAGGCGACGCGGGTGAAGCTGGAAGGCGGGAAGTTCGTGCCGGTCCCGGGGAGCGAGTTCGAGATCCCGTGCGAGCTCGTCCTGCTCGCGATGGGCTTCGTCGGCTCCGAGCGCGAGGGGCTGCTCGAGCAGCTCGGCGTCGAGATGGACCAGCGCGGCAACGTGAAGGTCCACGGCGGGCGCACCAGCGTGGAGGGCGTCTTCGCCGCCGGCGACATGTCGCGCGGCCAGAGCCTCGTCGTCTGGGCCATCGCGGAGGGGCGCAAGGCCGCGGACGCGGTCGACGCGTACCTGATGCAGCCGGCGAAGCGCCGGCTGGCGCTCGCGGCGGGCTAGAGCTCGACCGTGCGAGCGCTGGTCTGGGACGGAACGGCCGCGCGCGTCATCGACCGCGACCCCCCCTCGACCACGGCCGGCATGGCCGTGGTCGAGGTGCGGTGCGCCGGGATCTGCAACACGGATCTCGAGATCATCCAAGGTTACATGGGCTTCCGCGGCACGCTCGGGCACGAGTTCGTCGGCGACGTCGTGGAGGGCCCGGCCGCCTGGCGCGGCCGCCGCGTGGTGGGCGAGATCAACTTCGCGTGCGGCCGCTGCGAGAGCTGCGCGCGCGGGCTGGGCAGGCACTGCCCGGCACGCACGGTCATGGGCATCGTCGGCGCCGACGGCGCGCTGGCGGAGCGCGTCGCGGTGCCCGTGGCGAACCTCCACGCCGTGGCCGACGGGGTCGACGACGAGGAGGCGGTGTTCGCGGAGCCGCTCGCGGCGGCGTTCGCGATCCTGGAGCAGGTGCGTGTGTCGCCGGGCGCGTCGGCGCTCGTGTTCGGCGACGGGAAGCTCGGCCTGCTCATCGCGCAGGTGCTCCACCAGGCCGGCGCCCGCGTCCTCGCGGTCGGCAAACACGAGGAGAAGCTCGCCCTGCTGCGCGCGCAGGGCATCGCGACCGAGCTCGTTCGCCCGGAGCCCTCGGGCCAGGCCGACGCCGGTGCCTCGCCGCCCCTGGGCGCCTGGGCCGGAGATCCGGCCGAGCTGGTGGTCGAGGCCACTGGCACCGCCGAGGGGTTCGTGAGGGCCGTCCGCGCGACCCGGCCCAGGGGCACGCTCGTGCTCAAGAGCACGGTGGCCGGGCTCTCCAGCGTCCACCTCGCGGAGCTCGTCATCAACGAGATCACCGTCGTCGGGTCGCGCTGCGGGCTGTTCGGGCCAGCGCTGCGCGCCCTCGAGGCCCGGACCGTCGATGTCCGCTCCCTCGTGTCGGCGCGGCTCCCGCTGGAGCGCGCCGCAGAGGCGCTGGCGGCCGCCGCCGCGCCCGGCGCCCTCAAGGTGCTCGTCACCCGCTGAGCTCGGCGAGCTCGCCGCTCGCCGGCTTTCGGCTGCTTGTCCGGGTCGCTTGCGGCCAGCGCGGCATGGTCGCCAGGCGCATTGCGTGAGAATTTCTCGCGGCTGGCCGGAATAGATCCTTCTAGGGGGACGCAGGCCGCGCCCCCTATCAGGAGCTGCGATGAGCGAGAAGGATAGCCCGCACCACGACGACCGCCGAGAGGACGCGCACAACGAGGCCCGGCAAGCCAGGGAGCGCTGGGAGCAGCAGCGGCTGCGGGAGCTCGACCTCGTCGGCATCGAAGAGGATGCGTCGACGTTTTGCCTTCATTGTCGCCGTGAGCTGCTGGGGCAGCTCGCGCGGGCCCAGGCGCGCGGCTCGGTGCTGTTCGAGCTCGTCAGGCGCGAAGGGCTGAGCCCTCTCCCCCTCCACCACCCCCGGTCCGCGGCCGAGGGCGGTCGCACGCCGGAGTACCGGCGCGACCTCCAGGAAATCGCAATGTACAAGCGCCGCGCCCTGTGGATCGCCCTCGCCTGCCTCGCGCTCGGCGCGCTGGCGCTCTGGGTGGCATTCGCCCTCCTGAGGCGCTGAGGGCGAGGTGCCGCTCGCGTCCGGAGGTGATCCGGACAGGGAAGCGGTTGTTGGAAGCGGTTGTTGGTAGAGAGGCGCAGATTCGTGCGTTATGGGCTCACCTGCGCTGTGCCGCGCTCCTAGCGGCGGAACAGGCCGGACATGAACCGCGATGGCGGCGGGAGCTGCCGCGGACGCCACGCCGACGCCGCCACGATGGACACGCCGTTGCGCATGAGCAGGAGCGCGGGCTCGTCGCTCCGGACGTCGAACCCCTGGCTCAGACGGAGCGCTCCGCGGACAAGCGACTCGTGCGGCGAGACGCGGAGCGGCTCGAAGCCGTTCATGCGGAGGCGGCGCTGCCAGGCGCCCCGGCGCTCGTGCCGCTCGACCCGCGCGGCCCCCTCGCCCACCACCACGTTCATCACCTCCTGCCCGAAGAAGACCTGCTCGATGGTCTCCCGCGCGGCGATGTGCGGCGGGAGCAGCGCCTCGAGCGCCTGGAATACCGCGTAGTAGTGGCCGATCGCCTCCGACAGCCGCGGGAGGAACTGGTGCGCGTTGTGCTCCACATCCGGCTCGACGAGCGTCAGCACACGCGGCGACAGCGCGCGGATCCTCGTGAGGATGGTGTCGCGGTTCGCGGTGGCGTGCACCGAGGCATCCGGCACGTGGTGCAATGCGAACGCCGCATTGACCGCGATGGGCGCCGTGGAGCGGGACGCGATACGGCTCCAGTCGACGCGCTCCACCGAGGACGCGACGCCGTGGAACTCGAAGGGGACCTTCAGGCGCTCCGCCCACCCCCCGATGAACGCGCCCGCCCAGCGCAGCCGCTGCTCGGGATCGGGGCCCCGGCACGGCAGATCGATGCCGGTCAGCCGGACCCGCGGCGGCCCGCCGGGCCGCGTCGCCAGCCGGTGTAGCAGGAATGGCCACTGCGTACCGCCGCCAACACCGATGTCGATGACGTGGATCTCCCCTTCGTCCTGGAACGCCTCGACGATGGCCGCGTTCGCGCTGAGGTAGCCGAACCGGATGAGCGGCGTCGCGTGCACGAGCAGCTGAAACGCCGCGAGCATGTCCCGCGGCCCAGCGCTGCGCAGGTACAGATTCCCGTCGCCGGAGCGATCTCCGTCCAGGCGGGCGAGCAGCGCCCGGCCAAACACGCCAGAGATGCGTTCGGACGCGTCCCCCGTATCGGGCTCGGCCCGCAGGATGCCCTCGAGGAGGGCCCTCGCGCGCTCGGTATCCCCCGCGTCGATCGCCTCGCCCGCCGCCAGGAGGCGGCTCAGGAACGGGCGGCGACGCGAGTGGGTTTGGCGGGTCCCCGAGCTCGGCTGCTGCCCTGGGCTGGACGCGGTCGAGCTGGTGGGCCCCTCGATGTGCGCTCGTAGGCTAAGAGGCGCCTCTTCGGCCGATACGTGTCTACGGATCGCGTTCATGGTGTCCAGGGCTGTTCAACCAGGCAGCCCGCCGTCCTGGCTGGGCTCTCCGCGGGCAGCCGATTTCAGGCGAGAACGCATGACGTCGACCACCTCGCAGGAGCCAGGGGTTTCAATGTTTGCAGATGTCGCTGAGGGAGAGCCCGACGGCGAGCAAGGGGCAGGCGTTCGGCGGCCGCGCGCCCGCGGCGAGGCCGCGAAGCGCGGCGCCCGCCCGTGACGCGACGGGGCTTGAGCTCGCAGGGAGACCCGACAGACAACTCTCTGTACATCGATGAAGCCGCCCGCCCGGTCAAGCCCAAGATCGTCATTGTGCGTCGCGCCCCCGTCCTCGTGTTCCGCGCGCCGTCCGAGCCTGTCTTTTGGCGACAGACGTAGGCACTCGTAGGCGTCCCGCGAGGCGCGCGAGATCGCGCCGCAGGCGGAAGCCCCGCCGGCCCCGGCGCGCGCGGATCTCGAGGAGCGCGGCCTCGATGACGCAGGCCGCGCGACGCGCAGGCCAGGGCACACTTCACCGGTGGTCTCTTCAGGGCGCATCGTGGGCTCCGACCTGGCGAGCGCGCGCCGGGCTCGTTGAATTGACCGTGGTCGTGACAGCACATCGCGGGGGACGGGGCTTACACACAACATTACAACCCGCATATTCAGCTCTGTAAAGTCCCTATACATGGGCGTTCGGTCGATCGAGCCCACGTTATACGTCGCCAGATGGAGGCAACCCTGCGACGATCGGGCGCTCCTTCGCCCGATAAACAGCGCCGCGACGGCCTTCAGGCCTTCGGAAGGCGCAGCGCGTTTGCTGGAGGTGATGTATGGAACGACCGCCCCCTCGGGCTCAGCAGCCTACGCCGGGAGCGACTTCGTCATCGCGACGCAGCCGGAAGACGAGCGCTCTCCAGCGACGCGGCGGCGCCATTGACGCACTCCTGCACCTGTGCATGCGACGGCGGGCGCCAGCGGTTCAGTCGTTATCGGACAGGTCGCTTCCCTCGGCGAAGTGGGAGCGATCGACGCCATTCTTCTCGAGCCAGCGTCGAATTCGATTCCTGTGCACTCCGAGCCTGATGGCCGCGCGAGACACATTGCCTCGCTCGAGGCGAAGCGCCTCGGCGATCTCGTCTTCGGGCGGCGCCTGTCCTGCGCGCGCCGGTCGAACATCGCTCGCCGCCGGCCGGGCCTGCGGCTCGATCGACTCGGGGCTCAGCCCGACGCCGGCGAGCGGATCCAGATCCTTGGCCTCGACCGTGCGCCGCCCCTCGTCGAGCGCGCGCGTCACGGCGCGCCGCGCCTCGCCGACGAACTCGCGCAGATTCCCGGGCCATCGGCGCATCGCGCACGCGATGATCATCGAATGATGGATCGTCGGCGGCGCGCTTTGAGCGGCCGCGCCGACCGCCTTTGCGCATTGCGCGAACAGCCACGGGATCTCCTCGGTCCGCTCGCGGAGGGGCGGGAGCCGGACCTCGGGCCGGCCGATACGGTAGTAGAGATCATCCCGGAAGCGGCCCTGGGCGACGCGGGCGCGGAGGTCGTGTGTCGCCGCGCAGATCCGGATCTGCACCGGGCGGGGCGCGACCGCGCCGAGCTCGAGGACCTGCCGGGTGTCGATCGTCCGCAGCAGCTTCGCCTGGACGGCCGCGTCGAGCTCCGCCACCTCGTCGAGGAAGAGCGTGCCTCCGTGGGCGGCCTGCACATAGCCGTCGGTGTCGTGCGTCGCGCCGGAGTAAGCGCCGCGCCTGGCGCCGAAGAGGAGCCGCTCCGCCAGGCCCTCCGGGATGGCCGCGCAGTTGACAGCGACGAACGGGCCGCGCGCCTGCGGCCCCGCCTCGTGGTAGGCGCGCGCCGCGAGCTCTTTGCCCGTGCCGCTCTCGCCCGTCACGAGGAGGCTGTCTCCCCCGGCCGCGGCGCGGAGGATCGTGTCGTAAATCAGCTGCAGCCTCGGCCCGAGGACGCTCTCCTTTTCGAGGCGCACGGCCCCGCGCGCGAAGCTCCGGATGTCGCTGAGCGCGAGGAACACCGACGTCCCCGCGCCGACGACCTGGATCGCGTCCCTCCGCACCTCGCCGCGGATCGGCTCGCCGTTGACCGACGTCCCGTTGGTGCTGCCGAGGTCCTCCACGGTCCAGGCGCCGCCGTCGTACGCGATGCGGGCGTGTCGCCGCGACATGAGCGAGTCGTCCATGAGCGGCACGCCGCCGACGCCTCCGCGACCCACCACCACGGAGCCACGATCCAGCGGGATGGGAGCGCAGCGCGGCTGATCCCCCGAGAAGATCAGGACGATGCCGGGGACAGGCTCGGCGACCGAGGGCTCCGGTGAAACCGAGACGCGGACGGTGGAGTGGTCCATCGGGCGCAATCTTACCCGTTGAAGAACCTGGCCGGCCAGTGGCCGGCCATCCCAACAGCCTGCGAAGGCTCTCCGGGCAGAACTCCCAGCAAATCCAGCTCGCCCCGTTCGCCAGGTTCGGCACAAGTTGTGCTTGTTCCCTCGGCATGGTGGCCTCCGCAAGAGCTCGCATCCATCGGGACCGGGGGTCTGCCCTCGAGGTGAACATGGGATCCGGCCGCAACATCGAGGAGGCGAGCCGCCGCTCGTCCCGGCGTCTGCACACATCCCGCACCCTGCCGAGCCTCCCCACCCACCCCGGTCTCCAGAGCATCAGCGGCCTCCGCGGCGCTCTCGAGTTCCTGGAGTGGCCGGCGTCCGAGTGGACGCCCAAGGACCTCCAGGACTGGTTCGTGGACCACCTCGTGACCCCGGGCCTGATGAAGCGCCCCCAGATCGTGCGCGAGCCCGGCGCGACGCCCGTCATGCTCGATCCCCGGGCCGACGGCGGCAGCAACCTCGAGGAGCTCATCCACAAGGCCCGCGGGCGCGTCATCACGGCCCTCCGGGGGCTGATCGCGCCCGTCGCCGACGATCGCTTCCTGAACGCGGCGATCTACGGGGGCAGGGTCCGCCGGGCGGCGGTCGGCGGCCGTCCCGTCTGGGTCGCCTCGCCGCGCGAGATCGACTTCCTCGGCGACATTGTGCTCAGCTTGCTCGCCGCCGACATCCTGCTCGACCGGGAGTTCTATCGCGCACACCTGTGCATCTGCGAGGTGTGCGGAAGGGTGTCATTCAAGGAGACCGCGGACGCGCGAGGCGTATGCAGCGAGCATCGCAGCAGTGTGTCCGGGTTTACGCCGCGGGTGCGCTGAGCGCCTGCGGCGGAGTCGTGACGCCAGAGACGATAAAGGCCGGCTGAAGAGCCGGCCTTCGTCATTACTCTCGCCACGGATCCGGTCCGCCCGCCGCATCCGCGATGGGCCGGCGCGGACGGCGCCGCGTCAGTTCGCGTCGAACGAGACCCAGGCGCCCGTCGCCCAGGTGTCCTCGGCCTTGAAGGCGCCGATGTACTTCGCCTCCGCGTCGAAGAAGCCGTCATCCGGCGGGGTCGCCGCGTTCTCGGTCAGCGTGGCCTCAGGCCGGAAGTCGGGCGTGGCGGCGAAGCAGTCGGCGAGCCCGGGATCCTCGGTGCTGTTGGTCGCCTCGCCCTCGAACCACGCGACCTCGTCCGTGCCAGCGTCGTCGTCGTCGTCGAGCTTCGACTCGGTCGCCGCCGCGGTGTCGGTCTCTTCGTAGGCGATGTTCGCCTCGATGTTGCCGAAGAAGATCGAGCTCGCGAGCTCGACCTCGGTGAGCTCGTTACGGAGATCCACCCCCGCCTCGAAGCCGGTCACGATGGTGTTGAAGATGTGGGCCTTCGTCGAGCGGCGGAGCAGCATGCCGTACTGCTGCTTGTCGACGTCCTTGTTCTTGCCGCACAGGGTCGCGTTGTAGATCGTCGGCTCGCTGAGGGGCGTGTTGGCCGACGAGTCGGCGTCGTTGTCGCCCTCGAAGCCGTTCGTCTCGTCGGCCACGGACGGGTCCTGCTGGAGCGCGAGGAACTGGAGCTTTCCGGTGTAGCCGAGATCCCAGTCGAAGCCGTCGTCGCCGTTCTGCGCGCAGATGAGGTGCTTCGCGTTGACGGTGCCGCCGAAGAACTCGAAACAATCGTCGAGCGTGTGGTGCACCATCACGTGATCGACGGTCGTCCCGGAGCCCACGCCGGCGAAGGTGAGGCCGTTGACCTCGTTGTCCTGAGAGAGGAGGATCCCGCTGAACTCGATGCGCACGTACTCGAGGACACCGCTGCTGTCCGCCGGCTTGTCGCCGCCGTACTCGGTGCCTTCGCCGGTGATGCCCTCGACGCTGGCCTTGCCGCCTTCGACGTTGACGGGCGCCTCGCCGAGCAGGATGACGCCGCCCCAGTCGCCGGCGGCGCGATCGCCCTTCTCGCCCTGGCTCGTGAAAACGATGGGCTTGCTCGCCGTGCCCTTGGCGTTGATCTTGGCGCCGGGCTTCACGACGAGCGTGGCGAGGCTCACCTTCTCGCCCATGATCTTCGTGCCGGGCTCGATGGTCAGGGTCGCGCCGCGCTCGACGAAGAGGATCCCCTTCATGAGGTAGCACTTGTCGGCGGTCCACTTCGTGCTGGCGGTGATCGCCTCGCTGACCTCTACCGGAGAGGAGCAATCGGCGCTGACGTCGCCGCCACCACCACCACCACCACCACCGCCGCCGCCGTCGCCGCCACCGCCACCGTCACCGCCGCTGGCGGAGCTGCTCGCGGACGAGGTGCTGGTCGAGGACGGGGAGATCGAGTCGTCATCGCCGCACGCAGCCAACGCCGCGACGGACAGCGCCGAGGCGCAAATCAAGGCCAATTTGAATGTACGCAATTTATTCTACCTCCTGCCCCAACATGGCGCATGTAGGAAAACTCGGGACGAGCGCCGCGTGACGATTGCATGGCAGGTGCTCAGTAGCTGAACGCCGCGCTCAACGTCACAGTCGTTCCAACGCTGTGCTGGCTGATGATCTTGTCCTCATCATCCGCTTTCCCCTGGGTGACGCGGACGGGCGCATCGATGAGGTTCTCACCGGCCAGCTTCAGCTCGACGTGCTCGCCGAGGCGCTGGGCCACGGTCAGATCGATGTGGTGCCGCGGCTGCTCGTACTCGTCCTCCAGCCCTCTGGCGCCCACCCGCTTGAGCCGGGCGCCGAACACGTTGTAGAGGAGCCGGGCGCTCGTGCCGGTCGACTCTCTGGCATAGTCGAGTCCCAGGTTGACGACGAAGGGAGATTGTCCCTGGAGCGGGTGCGTCGGGTTGCTCTGGATGGTGACCCCTCCCGCGGTGTTCTCTGGATCGACCGTCACCTCCGACCGCACGAACGTGAGGTTTCCAAGCGCCGTGACCTCCTTCAGGAGCGGGGTGATGAAGCCCAGGCCCTTCCTGACCTCGAGCTCGACCCCGGCGACATGACCGGCGTCTCCGTTCACGTAGCTGAGCCTGCCTCTGCCGCCGTTCGGGAAGATGATCTCCTCGATCGGATCCTGGAAGTGCTTATAAAAGACGCTGACCGCGACCACCTCGCCGGCCGTCGGGAAGAGCTCGAAGCGGAGATCGGCGTTCACGATGCTCGTCCGCCCGAGGTCGGGATTGCCTTGCGCCTCTCTCCCGCTGTATCCCTCCTGGTACAAAGTCGGGCTGAGCTCGCGAAGCTGGGGTCGAGCCACCGTCTTGGACACGCCGAGCCTGACATTCGAGATCGAGCTCGCCTTGACGATGACGTTGGCCGCAGGCAGGAGATCGACCTTGTCACTCTCGGTCTTGATCTCGGGGTTCGCCGAGGAGTACCTGTCGAACGCCCTCAGCGACAGCGTGGAGGCCTCGATCCGGGCGCCGAGCACCGCGCGGAGCCATCGTGTGATGGCGGCGTCGGTCATCACGTAGCCTGCGTAGAGATCGCCGTTCGCCGTGTAGGAGTCGGTCTCGCGCGTGATCTCCTCCAGCTCGAGCGCCGCGCCGATGTTGTCATCGGAGAACAGCTGGCCCGGCTCCTGGCGCAGGATCGTCGGATCCGAGCCCGGGCGCTGCTTGAACCGAAACCGGCGCACGTTGAACTCGCGCTCTCGAAGGTTGAACAGACCGCCCAACTTCAGCCGGGTCGGAGCGTCCCCACGGACGAGAGGCTGGGTATAGGAGAGCTGCCCGCCGTAGTTCGTGTCGGTCATGTCGCTGAAGAAATGGGCGCCGCTCAGCGTGCCCTCGTCCCACGCGTAGGCTCCGCTCGTGTCGTCCCTGATGTAGACGGTCTCCCTCGTATCGGGCTCGTCCGAGGACGCGTGGGAGATGGACGCCTTCCAGTCGACGCTACCGCCGTCCAGCGCACCGAAGCGATGCTCTCCCTGGAGCTGACCCAACGAGAGGGCGCGCGAGATGAACCGCTGCTGGGTGTCGCGAAACGCGCTGCTGCCGTCTGCAGGGTTCCCGTTGATCTCGCTGGCCAGGTCCTCCGACGAGCGGCTGTGGAGTCCGGTGATCGTCACCTTGTGGTTCTGGTCCGGGTTGTAGGTGACGCTGGCGAAGGTGCCCCAGGACACCTGATCACGGATGCTTCCGGTGCTGGTATCGCTCTTGCGCACGGGCTCGCCGCTCACAGGATCGGGCTCGAAGGTGCTGGCGCGCTCTTTGGCGCGCGGACCGAACTTCCGGCCATAGCTCAGGGTGGCGATGTAACCGAGGCGCTGCTCGCCGCCGAGCTTCAGGGTGTCGCCGACGACCACGCTGCCGCTCCCGTTCGGCGGGGTGAACGACCGTGTCGTCGCCATTGACGAGTTGATCGCCCGCCCATAGGCCGTCATCTCGTCCCTCGTGATGGTGCCGCCGCCGGGCTTGGGGCCGAGCCGCACCACCTTGTAGTCGGGGATCTCGCCGGGAAGCGCGCGCGCGCCGCCGTCGATCCCGAGCCAGTCGGTGCCCGAGCCGGCGTAGCTCAGGCGATCCCGGAACGTCGCCTGGCTGTTCAACCCGAGCGACAGGGACGCCTGGAAGAGGAATTGGGTCGGGAGCTCGCGCGTGTTGACCTGGACCGAGCCGCCCGCGAAGTCGCCGGGAAGATCGGGCGTGAACGTCTTGACGACGGTGATGTCGCTGAGGACCAGCGACGGAAAGAGGTCCAGCGGGACGGCCTGCCGGTCGGGCTCGGGGCTCGGCAGCGGGGCGCCGTTGAGGAGCGCGTTCGTGTAGCGCTCGCCCAGGCCGCGGACGTAGACGTACCTGCTGTCCACCACGGTCGCGCCGACGATGCGCTTCGCGGCCTCGGCGGCGTTGCGATCGGGTGTCTTCGCGATCTCCTTCGCGCCGACCGCGTCGCCCACGTGGGCCGCGTTCTTCCGGATGAGCAGCTGCGCCGCGACGCTCGCCCGCTCCGGCTCGAACTCGACCTCGATGACCTCCTCGGTCTGCTGATCGGGATCGAGGCCGACATCGACCTGGACCACCTGCCCGGCGGTCACACGTACGTCCTGCACGCGCTGCGGCTTGTACGCCTCGTACCAGACCCGCAGCTGATGGATGCCCGGCGGGAGCTCCAGGCGATACCGCCCGTCGAGGTCGGCGATCGCCTTGAGCTTCGTCCCCACGACGGAGACCTGGGCGTCGAGCAAGGGCTCTTTCGTGGCGGTGTCCGTGACGACGCCCCACACGACGCCTTTCCCCTCGGGCGGCGGGCGCGACGGGCTCGGCTCGTCGAGCCCCCCGACGTCCTCCGCCGCAGGGCCGCCGGCCTGAGGCGCCGCGCCGTCCGGCTGCGGCGCAGCGGCTCCTGGGTCGCCCTGCGCGAAGGCCGTGGCCCCCAAGCAAAGCGGTGTCACCAGCGCTGCGACTACCCCCGAGATCCTTCTGCGACTCATGCACCTGTCCCTCCGCGCGCTCCGAGCCCGGGCGCGACTCTCGATTCGATGGCCGGGCGCACGCGCGCCCGTCTGATGAGGAGAGCGGAGGGCCAACTCGCGCCCTCTCCCGCGCACCCCGCCGCACTCGCGCGCTCGAGCGACGCGGCGGCGGCTCCCGCGCGCCTCGACTTCACCTCATCGGGCCTCTGCCCTGGCTCAGCGCGCGGGCTTCTCCGTCAAGACGGCGATCGTCTTGGCCCCGCCCATGCGCGCGGCGTCCATGGCCTCCACGGCGACCGCGTAGACGGCCTCGTCATCCGCGTCGAAGTAAAGAACGTTGTCCGAGCGCGCCGCGAAGATGCGCGCGAGCCGCTCCTTCAGCTCGCCACGCTGCACCTCGGCCTGGTTGATGCGGAGGACGCCGCGCTGATCCACCGTGAGCACCACGGGCTTGTCGGCGTCGACGGGAGGCGGCGCGAGCTTCGCGGTGTCGTCCTTCTTGGGCAGATTCAGCCAGAACTGCTTGGCGAGCAGCGGCGTCACGACCATGAAGATGATGAGGAGCACGAGCACCACGTCGACGAGCGGCGTCACGTTCATGCTCGGCGCGACGCCGCCCTTCTTGCCCCGGCCCTGCGGAACGCTCATCCCCACGGCGCTATCCCTCCTCCGGCTCCGCGGACGCCCCGCCGCCCCGCTGGCTCACCTGCAGCGAGATCCCGGCGAACCCGACCTCCTGGCACAGCGCGAAGGCCTCCCGCACGCGGCCGTACCTCACCGAGGAGTCGCCCTTGATGACCACCCGGCGCTCCGGCTCGGCAGCGCGGATGGCCCGCAGCCGCTCGCCGAGAGAGCCGAGGTCGGGGACGGCCTCCTTCTCGAGGAACACGGCTCCTGCGCCGGTGATCGTCACGTAGATCGGGTCGAGCTTCGATTTCGACCTCGGATCCGGCTGAAACACCGCCGGGAGCTCGACCCGCTCGCCGTGCTCCATCTGGGGCGCGATCACCATGAAGATGATGAGGAGCACGAGCACCACGTCGACGAGCGGCGTGACGTTGATCTCCGGCTCAGGCGGCTGCTGCCGACCCGAGCGACTGCTCTCCGCTCGAACGCCCATGTTCGTTCTCCATCTCGTCGATGAGCTCACCCGCGCTGCGCTCGAGCGCGAGCTCCACAGCGGCGATTCGGGTGGTGAGGTAGTTGAAGCAAAGCACCGCCGGGATGGCGACCGCGAGCCCGAGCGCGGTGACGATGAGCGCCTCGGAGATGCCGGCGCTCACGGCGCCGAGGCCGCCCGAGCCGGTCGAGGCGATGGTCTGGAAGGCGGTGATGATGCCGATGACGGTGCCGAGCAGCCCGACGAACGGGGCCACCGAGCCGACCGTCGCGAGCACCGAGAGGCCGCGGCGCAGGTCGGCGGAGATCGCCTCCCGGCGCCGCGACGCCTCGCGGCGCGCGAGCTCCACCGGCGGCACGCCGCCCTCGCCGGCCTCGACGGCGCGCTGGAAGCGGCGCACCGCAGCACCGACGAGCCGGGCGAGCGCGGAGCGTCCGTACCCGTCGGCGATCGAGACGAGCCGCGCGGTGTCCCAGGCCTCCATCACGGGGCGCGCCTCCCTCGCGAAGCGCCGGGTCTCCGACGCCTGACGCGCGAGCGCGATGAGCCGCTCCACCACGACGGCGACGCTCGCCAGCGCCATGAGCACGAGGGCGAACGCGACGAGCTTGCTCAAAAGCCCCATGCTCGCCCAGATGTGCCCGAGATCAAACTGCATCATGGTTAACCTCCTTCGTTCCTCGCGCGAGAGGCCGCGTCCGCGGCCGCGCGCTCGACGTCATCTCTTCGCCTTGAACGGGATCCGGACCGTCTTGAAGGTCGACACCGGCCTCCCCTCGTGGATCGCCGGCCGGTAGCGCCACGTCTTCACCGTCGCGAGCACCACGTCGTCGAACAGCGGATGGCCACGGACGATGGTGACGTTCGTGACCTCGCCGGTCTCGGTCACCACGAACCTGACGACCACGGTGGCCTCTATCCCCGCGCTCCGCGCCGCCTCGGGGATGGGAGGGAGCGAATTGGAGAGCGCGACAGGCGGCGTGGCGTTCTCGGGGAGGTGAATCGGCCCTTTCGGCTGCGGAGGAGGGGGCGGCGGTGGCGGCGGCGCGGGCGCAACCACGGCGGCCGTCCCCGTGCCGCCGGGGACGCCGCCGGGGACGCCGCCCGGTACGCCTCCCGGCTCACCGTAGGTGTCGTCGTCGCTCGCCTTGGCCTGGCTCGGGTCCGCCTCCGCCGGCGCCTCGCTGGGCACCGCGGTCGGCGCGACGAGCGCCGGGCGCCGGGGCGCCGCGGGGCGAGGCGCCGGAGCCTCCGCCGCCGGCGGCGGGGGCGCGGGCGCGGGCGCCGGGGCCACGGGGGGCGCCTCGGGGAGCTGGGTGGCGAGCTTGACCTCGACGACCTCCTCCTCGGGCGGAGGGGGCGCGATCGCGCCGCTCAGGCGGGCGGCGGCGAGCGCGATGGCAGCGAACAGCAGGAGCCCAGCCGCAACCCCGATCGCGAGCCGCTTCGCCCGCTCAGGATCGGCCTCCCCAGCATTCCACGTCTCAAGATGCATCGAGGCTCCCGACACACGCCGGCGACGACACCGGAGCTCCGCCAGACCTCATGAGAGGGACCGGCAGGCTTCAACAAGGTCGCCCAGCATGTGAATCACCGTCTGCACGGTACACTGGCTGTCGTTGCGGCCCGGTGACGGTGGGGCAACGATTGTCGTGCTCGCCCGGCAGGCCGCTCAGGCGCTGCGGCTCTCGGGGAGATCGGGCGAAGCGGCGAATCGATAGCCGATACCGCGGACGGTCTGGATATAGTCGCCGGCGCGGCGCAGCTTGTCGCGAAGCCGCTTGACGTGGGTGTCCACGGTCCTCGTCGTGATGCTCACGTCGATGCCCCAGACGCCATCGAGGAGCGCGGTGCGCGTCTGCACGCGCTCGCGCGCCTCGTACAGCGCGACGAGGAGCTTGAACTCGAGGAGCGTCAGCTCGACCTCCTCGCGCTCGACCCACACGCGGTGAGCGCCCTCGTCGATCCGCAGGCACCCGAACTCGATGCTCCGCTCCCCGTCCCCGGAAAACTTCGCGCGGCGGAGCACGGCTTGCACGCGCAGCACGAGCTCCCGCACGCTGAACGGTTTGACGATGTAGTCGACGGCGCCGAGCTCGAAGCCGACGATGCGGTCGACCTCGTCCCCGCGCGCCGACACGATCATCACGGGGATCCGCTGGGCGCCATCGCTCTGCTGGAGAGCACGGCAAACCTCGGTCCCCGGCACGTCGGGCAGCATGAGATCGAGCAAGACGAGATCGGGCCGCTGGTCCATGACCAGCCGGACCCCCTCACCGCCCTGCCCCGCGAGGAGCACCTCATGCCCGGCTTGCCTGAGGTTGTAATCGAGCACCTTCTGGAGCGCCGGCTCGTCCTCGATGACCAAAATCCGCGCCATGGTGAAGAGCGCGTGTACCCGAGCGATGTGACGGGCCGATGACCGGATGGCAACAGGGCGGTGCGGCGGCGAAAAGACCGCGCTGGCACGCAGGCGCGGCGGACGCACGGCGGGATGTAGCAGGGGAGCGCAGGCACGGCGAAAGGTCACGTGAGCGCGGCGCGAAAGGTCGCACGGGCGGGGCGAGATGCGCTAGTCTCGCCGGGATGCTGCGGACTTTGCGACTCATCGCGGCCGACGTGCGCCAGAAGGCCACATGGTGCTACGGCAGCGATCCACTGCCGACTCTCCTGAAGACGCTGGCGACCGACGGCACGGCGGCGATGGTCCTCTACAGGTTCACGCAGGCGGCGCGAGCGCACCGGATGCCGGTGCTCGAGATGGTGCTCAACAAGGCGACCAACCTGGCCGGCGGCTGCGTGATCGGGCGCGGCGCGGACTTCGGGCCCGGGTTCGTGCTCATCCACTCGAACGGCGTTGTCATCAACGGCAACGTCCGCGGCGGATCGAACGTGCTCATCGAGCACCAGGTGACCATCGGCGCCGATCGGCGGCAGACACCGGTGCTCGGGAGCGACCTCTTCATCGGCGCGGGTGCGAAGATCGTCGGCGGGGTCACGGTCGGTGACGGCGCCAGGATCGGCGCCAACGCCGTGGTCGTGCACGATGTCGCGCCGAACACCACGGTCGTGGGCATCCCCGCGAAGCCCGTGCAGCGGCGCGAGGACCGCGCCGCGCGCCCTGCCGCGGACGGGACGAACACCTCGCAGAGCTGACCAGCGCACGGCGGATCGAGGGTTCCAGAGCGGCGGTCACCCGCCGCTCTACCAGGGCGCTCGGGCGAGGAGCTCTTGCCGGAGCTGCGCGATCTCTTGCCGGAGCGGGCCGATGAAATCGGCGCTCAGGGTGCGGTTCCGGCCCTGCAGCGCGCGCGCCGTGTGCCACTTGCTGAGCGCGAGCCGCGCGCCGGCCCGGATGAAGCTCCGCCCCGTGGCGCCGCGCCAGCCCAGGGTGCACCGGAGCCGGCCGATCGGCGAGCAGACGAGCTCGAGCTCGTCCTGGGTGAGCATGCCGAGCGCGACCTCGTCGCGCAGATGATCCCGGATCACCCAGCCCTTGCGGATCACGAGCGCCACGATGATCCCGAAGAACGACGCGACGAAGCACAACCAGAGCAGGAGCCACGGCATGAAGATGTCGCCCATCGCGCGCCCCAGCGCGGTGGGGAGGAAGTTCCACACCGCGTGCAGCGCGACGCCGAGCAGGTAGCCGCCGATCGGGGCCGCCGCGCGAACCCACGTCTTCGACGACTCCCGGGCGAGCCCGAAGCCGATGCCGGTCATCGACGTGAACAGCGGGTGGAGCCAGGGCGTGAAGACGCCCCGCAGGACGAACGTGCCGGCGAGAACGTCGCTGCCCTGCATCGAGGCGCGCGCGTAATAGAGCACGTTCTCCACCGCGGCGAAGCCGAGCGCGCAGAACGTGGCGTAGATGATGCCGTCGACGATCCCGTCGAACTCCCGGCGCAGGAAGTAGAAGAAGCCGAACACGCCGAGCCCCTTGAAGAGCTCCTCTGCGAACGGCGCGCTGACCGATGCGCTGACGAGCTCGCCGGCCGGCTCGCCGAAGTTGCTCGAGACGCCGATGTGGACGCCCGTGTTGATCAGGATCGAGAAGCCGGTCGCCGCGAGCGCGCCCCAGAGGAACGCCATCAGCAGGCACCACCACGGCTCGGGATCGTACCGATCGATGATCATCGGGACGAACAGGTAGAGGACGAGCGGTGGGAACGCGAAGAGCGCCCCGACGAGCATGGCGCTCAGCATGCTCCCCCCGGACTCGATGACGCCGAGGAGCGTGAAGAGCACGTTGAGGACCGCGCCCGCGATGAGGCCGATGGCCCACAGCCACAGCCCGGCGATGCGCAGCCGCCGGTCCGGGTCGAACCTCCGAACGGCCGGCGGGTAGCCTGCGTGGTGATGCGCGTACGCGTGCCCCTGCTGCCCCCGCGCGTAGCCCTGGGGTGCCAGCGGGTACGCGTGGCCCTGCGGCCCCTGCGGGTACGCGTGGCCCTGCGGCCCCTGCGCGTACGCGTGGCCCTGCGGCCCCTGCGCATAGCCCTGCGACCCCTGCGCATAGCCCTGCGGCCCCTGGTGGGGATATACGTGCCCCTGCCCGTAGCCCTGCGCTGGCTGCGCGTGCGCGTACCCCTGCGGCGCCTGCCCGTGGCCCTGCTGCCCGTGCGGCAGTTGCCCCATGGAGCTCTGCCCCGCACCTTGCGCCGGATACCCCGAAGGGCCCTGCCCGCCCCCCTGCGCGCGCTCGCTCAAGCGCTCCGCCGGCCGGGGTTGCTGCGGCACGCCGGGGGAATCGGGACGATGTCCGTGGGGGTTGTTCATGGATCGAGCGCTCTCGCGAAAGCCTCGTGACAGCGGGTGACCGTTCAGCCGAGGCGAATCCCCGCCGCGCGCGTGGAGCCGAAAGCAGCGGTGACGATCCGCGGCGGGCGACGCCAGCCTCGGAGCTGTCGCTCACGCCCGTGGGATCGAAGTATCACGGAATATTTCTACCACGGCACGGACGCGCCGGGCATATATCCAAGCAGCTTCGCCGCGGCGCGCTGCCGGCGAGGAGCGCGGAGGCTGTGACGCTCCGCTTCCACGGGTTCCGCGAGCTGTCGGGGGTCGGCGGGGTAAAGCGGCAGCGGCTTCTCCGCGCCGGGAACGTGGCGGGAGGACGTCAGGGGCGGACGACGCGGGTGCCCGGCGGAGGCGTGAAATCGAACTCGGCCTTCCCGACCGGCTGATTCACGACCGGCGACGAGAAATCGAACCGGTTCCGGTTGCCCTGCGCGTCGAGGATCAGCACGCGGCGGACCTGGTTGGTCTGCCCGTCCACGTAGAGGAGCATCTTCTGATACGCAGGGGTCGCCTCCCTCGGCGTCCCCTCGAGGACATAGCCGCCCTCGAACTTCATCTGCGCAGGATCGAGCAGGCGCAGCGAGAAATCCTTCGTGAGCTGCCCCTTGCCCATCAAGAACGCGAGCGCCGCCGGATACTGAGAGCCCTTCACCGGGGTCTCGAACATCTGCTCGTTGTCCTTCTCGTAGACCTTGATCGTGACGCCGTCGGAGACGACCCGGTTTCCGTTCGGCGCGTCGTAGATCCAGCTCATCTTGCCCGGCTTCTCGAAGGTCACCTTGCCGGTGGAGACCTTCTTCACGTCCTGGACCTTGATCGTGTAGGTCTGGGTGAAGCTCGCCTTGAAGGTCTTCGTGGAGTCGTAGAACTGCTGGACGCGCCTGCCGAGCTCTTCGGCGGTGGGACCCGCGGCCTGGGACTCGCCGGCGGTCGCGAGCGTCGCGAGCACGACCGTGAGGGGCGCCGTCAGCCCGATGAGGCACGCGGCGGCGAGGCGGTTGAGTGAGGTTCGCGTCATCCTTCCCGATCTCCTTTGATGTCCAGAGGCGTCTCGCCCCCGCTCGTCGGCGACGGGGGCGCCGGCGGTGCGCCGCCGGTTCCGTGCCCTGGCAGCCGCCCCCTCGCTGAAGCCGGGGCGCGCCGCACATTTTCATGTTGGACGCGGCGCGGGAGCGTCCGATGCAGGCTCCATAGCACACGGGATGTGCGCCAGGACCGCCAGGGCCGCGCCCGCCGGCCCGCAGCCACGCAGTCCACCGAGGCGCCGCGCCTTTCGTCCCCATGCGCAACCAGGGAGCCGCGCCGGCCCACGCTCACCCGAGGCGCGCCCGCCGCGGCCGGGCGCGGCGCGGGGCGGTCGCGCCCGACGCCGCCAGCGCGGCCGCGAAGCCCGCGGCGCTGAGGTGGGTCATCGCGATGGCCAGCGCGTCGGCAGCGTCCGGCCGCGGGGGCGCGGCGAGGCGCAGGACCGCGGTCATCACCTGCGCGACCTGCGCCTTCTCGGCCGCGCCCCGGCCGACGATGGTCCGCTTCACCAGCGCCGGCGGATACTCCGAGATCGGCACGCCCGCGCGCGCCAGCCGCAGCAGCACGACCCCGCGCGCGTGGCCGAGCTTCGCCGCGCTCTGCGCGTCCTTGGCGAAGAACAGGCTCTCCACCGCGGCCGCGTCGGGCGCGAGCGACGCGATCACCTTGCCGAGCTCGTCGTCGATCTCCACGAGCCGGGCGGCGAACGTCCCGCTCGTGTCGATGTCGATGACGCCGTGCGCGACGTGCTCGATGCGCGTGCCGTGCCGCACGAGCAGGCCCCAGCCGAGGTGGCGCGAGCCGGGATCGATGCCGAGGACCCGCATCGGCTCAGCAGGCCCCGTGAGAGGGCGCCACGACGTGGGTCGGGAAGCCCGGCGCGCGCTCGGCCCCCCCGTCTCGATCGCCCCGCTCGGCCGCCTCGAGCGTCCGCCGCGGGAAGATCTTGTGCGGGTTGAGCAGGCCTTTCGGGTCGAACACCGCCTTGATCTTGCGCTCGATCGCGATGAGCTCCGGCGACTGCTCGAGCGCGAGGAAGTCCGCCTTCGACGTCCCGATGCCGTGCTCGCCGCTCAGCGTGCCGCGCATGCCGATCACCGCGCGGAACAGGCGCGACAGCGCCGTCTCCACCTGGGGGACGAGATCCGGGTCGTTCCAGAGCAGGTTGACGTGGAGGTTGCCGTCCCCGGCGTGGCCGTACGTCAGCATGCGGACGCCGGTCGCCGCCGAGATCTCCGCGACCTCGTCGAGCAGCGCCGGGATCTTGTCGCGCGGGACCACGACGTCCTCCGAGATCTTGTAGCGCGCCATGGCGCGCGTCGTGGGCGAGAGCTGGCGGCGCGCCTCCCAGAGCCGCTCGCGCTGCGCCTCGTCCTGCGCGACGAGCACGTCGAGCGCCCCGGCATCCATGCAGACCTCCCCCACCCGCTCGGCCTGGACCTCGCAGTCCGCGGGCTCGCCGTCGACCTCGATGATCAGCATCGCGCCCGCGCGCTCGTCGACCCCGACGCCGCGCGCGCGCACCGCGTCGAGCGTGGGGCGATCGAGCAGCTCGAGGCAGCGCGGGACGACGCCGGCGGCGACCAGGGCGCTCACCGCGCGCCCGCTGGCGCGCACGTCCGGGAACAGGCAGAGCAGCGTCATGACCGACGGGGGCTTCGCGATGAGCCGGAGCGTCGCCTCCGTCGTGATCGCCAGCGTGCCCTCGCTGCCGACGAGCAGCGCCGTGACGTCGTACCCCGTCACGCCCTTCACGGTGCGCCGGCCGGTGCGGAGGCGCGTGCCGTCGATGAGGATCGCGTCGAGCCCGAGCACGTACTCGCGCGTGGCGCCGTACTTGAAGGCGCGCGGGCCGGCCGCGTTCTCGGCGATGTTGCCGCCGAGCGCGCACATCTTGAGCGAGTTCGGATCGGGCGGGTAGAAGAGCCCCTCGGCCTCGACGGCCGCGTGCAGGTCGGCGAGGATGACGCCCGGCTCGACGACCGCGATCTGCTCCTCGCGGCTGATCTCCTTGATGGAGTTCATGCCGATCGTGGCGATGACGATCCCGCCCCCGACCGGCACCGCGCCGCCCGACTTGCCGCTGCCAGCGGCGCGCGGCACGACCGGCACCTCCGCCTCGCTCGCCGCCCGCACCGCCTTCTCGATGTCGGCCGCCGAGGACGCGAGCACGACCGCGTCCGGGCTCACCGGCGGCTGATCGGACTCGTCGCTCCCGTAGGCCGCGCACCCGTCGGCCGACGTGATGACCTTCGACGGCCCGAGCGCGCGCTCGAGGAGCCGGCGCGCCTTGTCGATGGCCGACGCGGACGGGCGGGGGAACGTGGGGTGCTGTCGCATCTCCCCCTTTTACCGCGGATCGCACGGCGATGCTGGGGGATCCGCGCGGGCGGGCTCAGGGCTCGCCGCCGCCGGGATCGGGTCCACGCGGACACGCGCGCGGCGCGCGGCGCGCCCACGGTCTGCCTGCCCGCGGGCGAGCGGGCGCGCCGCGCCATCAGACGCCATCAGAGCAGATCGAGGAAGGCGAGGAGCGCCTCGATCGCGCCGGCGTCCAGCGCGACGAGGCCCTCGCCCGCGGGCGCGCCGTCGTGGAAGAAGGCGCCCGGCGCAGCGGCGGCGGCGGCCGTGCTGAGGTGATCGGCTGCGGCGCGGCCGCCCGTGTCCTCGAAGCGCGCCCGCTCGAGCACATCGCGCAGCGTCTTCGCGGAGCCGTTCGTGAAGTAGGGCCGCTTCTTGTAGAGCCGCCGGAGCGACGGCACCCGCGCGCCGTCCTCGTGCACGTACGGCACGACGCCGGTCTTCTCGTAGCCGGCCCTCCCCCACACGATCGGGCCCTCGGGCGCGAGCACGAGCGCCTCCCAGCGCTCGAACGGGGCCGCGGAGCCGGGGTCGTCGCTGCGGAGCACCGGCGCGTGGCAGCGAGCGCAGCGGTCCCGGAACACCCGGGCGCCGTCGCGCTCGAGCGGGGTGAAGCTCGTTCGGCCGAGGACGGCGGGGTTCGCGCGGTGCGAGAACGCCATGAGGAAGCTCATGAGCGCGCGGCGGAGCGCCTCGGGCGGCCGCGCGGCGCGCCCGGCGTCGGCGAGCCCGAGATCGGCGAGCCACGGCGCGCCCTCGCTCGAGATCGAGAACCATGGGTCGTGGCCGCTCAGCGCGCCGGCGACGCGGAACTCGTTGTCCGCCACCGCGGTGAGATCCGGATCGAGGGCGCGGGAGAAGTGGGGGCGGTTGTTGAACAGACCGAGCAGCGGCTTGGTCGTGGCGCGCACGTCGCCTCGACCCGTGTGGTGCGTGCGGCCGTCGACGTAGCCCTCGAAGTGACACGTCTCGCACGTGAACCGGCTGAGCGGGCCGTCGGCCTTGTTCCACGGGGCCATCAGCGAGGTGAAGAAGAGCGCCTCGCCGAGACGGATCTCGTCGGAGCGGGCGTCCTCGCCGCCGTCCCGGACCGGCTGCTTCACGACCGCGCCGTCGCCCGCGTCGAGCATCCACGCGTCGAGCAACGGGTTCGCATAGGCGAAGGCGCCGCCGCCCAGCGCGGCCATGGCAGCCACGCCGGGGGAAAGCGGGCGGGTGGAGACCTCCGGCGCGCTCGCGAGGCCGGCGTCCGTGGCGCGGAAGAGGAGCTCGGCCCGGCGATCGCCGCCGTAGCCGGTCGCGATCAAGCGCACGCCGCTCGACCCGGGGATCGCCGAGAGCGCGACGGCCTTCGGGGTGAGGACGCCGAGCTCCGAGACGTTCACGGCCGAGAGCCTCGTCACCTCGGGCCGAGCGCCGGCCGCGACGCGGTAGAGGAAGACGAACGAGTCGATGTATCCGAACGAGCCGCCGGTCCGGTCGAGCGGGTGATCCTCGACCCCGCCAGCCGCGAGCAGGAGCGCGCCCGCGGCGCCGCCCGTCTCGAGCGCGTCGAAGCTCCAGATCGGGCCGTCGTGGCGGACGCGCGCCGCGCCGCCCGGGAGCGGGCGGCCGTCGGCGCCGACCGGGAGCACGACGAGCGTCTGGTCGAGGAGGCAATCGACGATCAGGTGATGCGCGAGGCGCATGACGCGGAACGGGCCAGCGCCGATCGGCTCGTCCCAGCGCTCGACCTCGATGCGCCCGTCCGCGCCGGTGTGACCGGGCCGCAGCGTGACGAGCGTGCCGGCGCGCTCGTCGAGCGCGTAAAGGAGGCCCTCGGGGCCGGCCGCGACGTCCCGGACGCCGTGGAGACCCGCGAGCTCGATGCGCCCCGCGGGCTCGAGCGACGCGCCGCGGACGGCGTAGCGGAAGAGCGAGGGCGACGCCTCGCCGCTCGCGAAGACCTCGCCGGTGGGCATGACCGCGACCCCCGTCGGCGAGGCCGGCGCAGAGGCGCGGGAGAGCTCGCGAAGCGACGCGTCGAGCAGGACGAGCGCGTCGCGGCCCCGGAGCGGAGAGAGCAGCGCGGGCGCGCCCGGCGCGGCGGGGCGGCCGAGCGGATCCACGGGGCGGAGCGCGATCGGGTCGGGCCCGAACAGCCGGTCGGAGCTGGGCGCGCGGGAGAAATCCGCCTCCGCTCGGCGCGCCGCCTCGAAGCGCCGCAGCGGCTCGAGCGGGTCCGGATCGGGGCCGCCGCCGTGGACCGGGGGCGCAGGGCGGCCGTCGCACGCCGCGGCGGCCAGGCCGAGCGAGAACGCGAGCGCGAGGCGGACTGCGGCCACGCGCCTGCGCCGCAGGGCAGCGGGCCGAGCCGCCGCGCCGATCACCAGCCGCCGGTGCTCGCCGGCTTCGCGGTCTCGGCCGGCGCCGCCTTGTCCGGCTCGGCCTTGGGCGCGGGCTTCGCCGCCTCGGTCGTGGCCGCGGGCTTCGCCTCGGGCGTCGCCTGGGGCTTGCCCTCGCAGCCGAAGAGACACAAGGCGCCGAGCGCAACAAGCACTGTCAAGACATTCTTCATGGGACTCCTCCTGAACGAGCGGGGGCAAGCGAAGCACATCCGCTGGGCGCTCGGAAGGGGGGCGCGCCGTCCGCTGCCATCGGAGGCGGCGCGACGGCGGCTGCGCGGGGCTGGCTGCGTCGGCGGAGGCGGAGCGGGCGCGCGTGGCCGCCCGCGTGCAAGAACATGCAGAAGCGTGCGGGAGCTCGCGCGCTGGATCCAGGGCCGGGCGCGAGATTCCGGCGCCCGCGCCCTGGGCGGCCTGGTCAGGTCCCGGGAACGATCTTCACCAGGCTGTTGCGGTTCGCGATGAAGTACAGCTCGCCGTCGTTGTCCTCGACGATCGCGGTGAGCGCGTTGAAGGTCGGCAGGCTGCCCTGACGCGCGAATGCCGGAGCGTTCGGCGCGTTCGGATCGGGGTTCTTGTTGATGACCGTGATGGGCGACGTCTGCGCCCCGCACTGCATGAGCGCGCCCATTTTCCCGCCGGTGTAGTCGCCGAACAGGTAGACGCCCCGGAGCTGCGGCACCTGGCTGCCCCGGTACACGAATCCGCTGACGACCGACTTGTAGTCGCGGTACGGCCCTGTCGCGCTCTGGCGCCGATCCATGTCGGCGATGGGCGGGGTGTGCGTATCGCCCGTGCGCATGGTGCGCCCCTGACAGGTATCCGCGTGGGTGCCTTCCCACTTCGGCCAGCCGAAGTTCAGCCCCGAGGTGCCGGCAGGAACGTAGTCGACCTCCTCGTAGCTATCCTGGCCGACATCGCCGATGAAGAGGTCGCCCGTCCCCCGGTCGAAGGTGAAGGTATACGGGTTGCGCAGACCATAGTGCCAGACCCGCGACGCCGTGCCGTCGAAGGGATTGCCGGCCGCGGCGTACGGCTCGGCGGCATTCGGATCGAGGCGCAGGATCTTGCCGAACAGCGAGGCCGGGTCCTGCGACCCGCCAGGCTTGTCGCTGTTGCAGGACCCGCCCCCGTCGCCCGTGCCGACGTAGAGCATGCCGTCGGGCCCGAACACGATATGGCCGCCGTTGTGATTCACCGCGGACGCGTCGAGCCGCACGATCGTCTTCGCCGAGTTTGCGTCCGCCACGTAAGGGTCGCTGGACCGCTTGTACTCGACCACCATGTCACGGTTCATGTTCGTGCCCGTGGTCGCCGTCATCATGATGTAGAACTTGCCGCTCGTCGCGTAATCGGGCGGGAACGCCATGCTGATGAGCCCGCGCTCGTCGTCGAAGCCCCCGGAGCTGAGCAAGATCTGATTGCTCACGTCGAGGAAGACCCCGCTGCGCAGCTGGCCGCCGGAGAACACGCGGATCTGCCCGGTCTGCAGCACGAGATACCAGTCGCTCGACCCCTTCGGCTGAGCGGCGTAAACCAGCTTGTCCACGCCGGCGACGACCGAAGCGAGCGCCAGCTTCCCGACGTCGGGCGCCGCGCTGGCATCACACGCCACCGGGTCGCCGCCGCCGGCGCCAGAGCCGCCCTGTCCCGTGGTGGCCCCGGACGACGACGTGGTGCTGCTGCCACCGCCGGCGCCGGCGCCGGAACCAGAGCCGGAGCCGGAAGCAGAGCCGGCGCCTGCGCCGGAGCTGGAGGCGGAGCCAGCGCCGGCCCCCGTCCCCGTCTGCGCACCGGAGGAGCCCTGGCTTCCCCCGCTCGTCGCGGTGTCGCCAGAGCTGGTCGCCCCGTCGTCGCTGCACGCGCCGGCGCCCAGCGCGAGACACGCGCCGCCACCCAGCGCGAAGGTCATCCACAAAGCCAAGGTTGAACGCTGTTTCGTCATGAGACGCATTCTATACATGACAAGCGCCGTGGCGCACTCATGAACTACCGCCGAGCGAAAGAACAGGACATCGGAGCCCGGGGTAAGCAGGTGACGGATCATGCCCGCAGGACGTCAACACGCGCTCGGCTGGCCGGCCGACGGCGCACGTTTGCGCGATGCGAGCTCGGAGGCGCCGGCGGCCCTCTTCTCCCGAGGGCCGGTGGGCTCAAGGGCATTCAACAGGCTCGCTCGCCCGGTCGCCACCGCCATCGAGCCATGGGAGAACAGCGCCCCTCGAGCGGTGTCGAGCGGCATTGCCCATGATTTGATCAGCCGTTCAGATGAAATGCGCCTGGCGCACGGCCAGCGTGGGCCATCGATGCGCTGCTCACTCGTCGAGGTGAATATTTAAAACAGGGCGGTACGTGCGAGTCCCCGAGGTCCACTCGGGGCCGGGGCTATATTCCCGTCCAGGCCCCTTCTGATCATCGCCTGCGACGGATCATCGCCCGCAGCGCCCTCGCCGCCGGCGCTCGCTGGCCGGCGCGCAGCGTCACCAGCAGGCCAGCCGCGCCGCGCCATGGCGCGACGGCGCCTGGCTCACCGCGCCGGACGAGCGCCGGCGGAGAGACGTGCTGTGGTTCACCCGTGCACCGCAATCGATGCCGGCCGACTCGGCATCATCGGTCAGCTCGCCGCACGGCGCCCTGTCGGAGCGGGGATCCGTGTCAATCGAGGCGCCGCGCTGAACGCCGGTATCTCCGGGCGCCCTCGCTCACTCCGGCTCTCCTCTGTCATCGGTGCCAGTCGGCTCACCCGGCTCGACGCCGGACGCCGTAGGGCGTCCCGCGAGCTCCCCCGCCGCGACGACGCCTCTCCTGCTCCTGTGGCGCTCCGCTCAGAGAGTGCCCGCGATCCACACGCTCCCGGGGCCCAGGCCGACGCGCGCGCTCCAGGGGGCGTAGGCCGTCGGCCCGCGGCCGCGCGCGGACGCCGCCGCGGCGTCAGGCGCAGACGGCGCGGTGATCCAGAGGATCGCCCCGCCCACGGCGAGGGCCGCGCCCGCGATGAACACCGCCGTCCCGATGTTGCCCTTCGCCACCGCGTCGTCGCGCAGATCGAGGCCCGTCTGATCGACGCAGCGGCCCGCCTCGTCGCAATGGCCGCCGTCGGTGGCCTTGTCAAACGTCGATTTTGCCATGAAGCCGAGCGCCGTGCCGACGCCGAGCCCGACCACGCCGAGCCCGACCCCCACCATGCCGAGCGGCTTGCGGATGCTCCCGCCCTGCGCCGAAGGCGGGTCGCTCGCCGGCGGACGGACCGGAGGCGGCGGCGCGCCGCTCGATCCCGGGGCGGAGGCCGGCTCCGTGGCGCGCTCGAGCGCCGGCACCGTGACGCTCACCACGCCCGGCTTGTCGATCGTGACCTTCAGCTCCCAGGGCTCGTACCCAGGCGCGGCGGCGGCGATCCGATGCTCGCCCGGGTCGAGCGGCACCGCCGTCCCCCAGAGCGCCCTGCCCACGGCGACCCCGTCCCGCGTGAGGCCCAGCCCCGCGATCGACGACGCCGGCGGGACCACGATCTGCAGGCGGGAGAGCCGCGGCTCGAGCGCGGCGGCCCGGGCGCGCGCCACCCGCTCGCGCTCCGTCTGCCCGGCCGAGAGCGAGGCGGCCGCGACGTCGCGGAAGCCGATCCACGCCGTCGCGAGCTTGCCGGTGCGCTCGTAGCAGTCGGAGAGGTTGAAGAGGGTGCCGATGCCCGGGTCGATCGCATGGCTCTCGGCGAACTTCGGACAGGCCTCGGCGTGGTTCCCCGCGGCCACCAGCGCGCGGCCCTCGTCGAACAGCGCGACCGCGGCGGCGCGCTCCTCCCGGGTCGGCTCGGCGGCGCCCGCGGCCGGCGCGAGCGAGGCGAGCGCAGCAAGCGCCGACAGGAGCGCCACCGCTCGACGGCGACCCGACCCGGAGAGCGGCGCGCGGGAGACCGCAGCAGGGCAGCCGGACGCCGGACAGGGGCTCGAGAGACGACGATGGGAAAGCAAGACGGCACCTCTCCTGGGCTCACGGGACGTCATCGCGGATCGGAAAAGAAGTCTTGCGGCGCGGTCGATGTGGGGCGGGTCGGCGGCGGGGGCCGCCCCGACGGCCGCGCGCCCTTCGACGACCCCGGCGGCCGCGGCGCAGCGGGCCCGCTCGCGGTCGGCCGCGCGGTAGCGACCTCGGACACGGGCGCTTCAGGCGGCGGCGCAGGGCCGCCGTCGAGGAGCTCGGCCGCCTTGCCCGCAGCCAGATCGGCCGCGGGCGCCGACGCGTCGCGCGAGGGTGCCTCCGGCGAAAGCGGCGCCTCCGAGGGCGCCGACGCGGCGAGCGGCGCCCCACCCGACGCGGGGACGCGGAGCGCGAACCACACGAGCCAGGCGAGCCCCGCGGCGCCCACGAGCGCCGCCGCGAGGGCCGCCGCGATCCCCAGGGCGCGCGCCCGGCCGCCCTGGCCCGACGAGGCGCGCGTGCCGCCCCAGGAGCGATCCGTCGCCGCGCCGTCCGAGAGGAGCGCCGTGGGCGCGCCAGCCCACGCGGAGCTGGCCGCCACGCCCTTCCCATCCGGGTCGCTGGACGACGGCGTCCCGCCGGCGGGCCCTGGCGACGCGGAGCTCGAGCGCCGGGGCAGCCCGGGCGCGCGGCCCGCCTCGGCGCCCGCGTCGAGGCGGATCTGCAGCACGCGCGCGGCGCGATCGGCCAGGTGCTGCGCGTGCGGCGGCGCGAACCGAGCGAGCTCGGCGGCGAGCTCGGCGATGTTGCCGAAGCGATCGGCAGGGCTCTTCTGGAGGCAGCGCTGGACCACCCAGCCGAGGCGCTCGGGCACGTCGGACCGCTGCGTGTCGAGCCGCGGCGGCCCCTCCAGGATGCGGTCGTAGATGGCCATCGCGGAGTCGCCCCGGAAGGGGACGGCGCCCGTGAGCAGCTGATAGAGCATGGCGCCCATCGACCAGATGTCGGCCCGCACATCGACGCTCTTCGAGGAGACCATCTGCTCGGGCGCCATGTAGAACGGCGAGCCCAGCATCGTCGAGCTCTCGGTCATGTCGTGCGCCTTGGGCGCGGTCGCCTCCGCCGCGAGGGCCATCTTGGAGATGCCGAAGTCGATGACCTTGATGAGCGGGCTGCCGTCGGCCCGCTGGGTCAGGAACAGGTTGCCCGGCTTCAGATCCCGATGGATGATGCCGAGCGCGTGCGCCTCCGCGAGCGCGTCGCACGCCTGGAGCAGGTAGTCGCAGGCGAGCGCGACCGGGAGCGGCCCGCGATCGAGCAAGACGGCCTTGAGGTCGGTCCCCTCGAGGTACTCCATGACGAGATAAGGCTCGCCGTGCGCGAGCGTGCCGACGTCGTACACGCGCGTCACGTGCTCGCTCCGGATGCGCGCCGCGACCTGCCCCTCGCGCAGGAAGCGGGCGACGAGGTCCGCGCGCTCGCGGGCCTGGGGCCGCAGGAACTTGATGGCCACCCGCTCGCCGAGCAGGAGATGGCGGGCGGCGACGACCACGCCCATCCCGCCCTCACCGAGGACGCGCTCGACCTCGTATTTCTCCGCGAGGACGTCCCCCACGCTCACCGGTACGACCATGCACGCCCTCGATCCGCCCCTCCGCTAGTATCAAAACAGCGCGTGCGCGACAACGCGAGCTTTCCCGGAAATCAGCGAGGGGCAAGGGAAGCCGCCGCGCCGCCATAGTCACCCGGCCAACGGCCACCCGAGCTCGCGCGCGTTGCTCGCACGCATCGCGGGTTCGCCAGCGGCGCGCTCTGCTTGTATATGCATGACGCAATTTCACCATGAGCACCGTTTCACCATGATCACCGAGCCGACCGATCCGTTCGTCCTCGCGCGCGAGCTCCTCGAGCAGCGGCAAACCACCGAACCGACCGACGCGACCGCCATGACGCTGGCCACGGCGGACGCGTCCGGGCGCCCCTCCGCGCGGATGGTGCTGCTGAAGGGCATCGACGATCGCGGGTTCGTGTTCTTCACCAACTACGAGAGCCGCAAGTCGACGGATCTCGCGGCGAACCCGTTCGCCGCGCTGTGCATCCACTGGGCGAAGGCCGCGGAGCAGATCCGCGTCGAGGGGCGGATCGAGCGGGTCAGCGACGCGGAGTCGGACGCCTACTTCGAGACCCGCGGGCGGGGCAGCCAGATCGGCGCGTGGGCGTCCCGGCAGAGCGCGCCGCTGCCCTCGCGCGAGGCGCTCCTCGAACGGGTGCGCGAGATCGAGCGCCGCTTCGAGGGCCGGCCGGTGCCTCGGCCGGAGTTCTGGGGCGGCTACCGGGTGGTGCCGGAGCGCGTCGAGTTCTGGTACGGCCAGGAGAACCGCCTGCACGACCGCGTGGTGTACGTCCGCCACGGCGACGGCTGGCGCGTCGAGCGGCTCTACCCCTGAGCGCGGCGCGATCGTCGATCACAGGCGCTCCGTCACGCTCCGTGACCCGCGCCGGGGAGAAGCCATGAAGTCGAAGACCGACTATTTCTACTTCGAGACGAAGGCCAGGCGCGAGCTCATCAACGTCACCGAGCGCGTCGCGGCCGTCGTCGCCGCGAGCGGCATCCAGGAGGGCATGGTCCTCGTGAGCGCCATGCACATCACCGCAGGCGTGTTCGTGAACGACCACGAGCCGGGCCTCTGGGAGGACATCTGGGCGTGGCTCCAGCAGCTCGCCCCCGAGGGGCCCGACTACAAGCACCACAGGACCGGCGAGGACAACGGCGACGCTCACCTCAAATCGATCCTCGTGCACCACCAGGTGATCGTGCCCATCACCGCGGGGAAGCTCGATCTCGGGCCCTGGCAGCAGATCTTCTACGCGGAGTTCGATGGCGGCCGGCGCAAGCGCGTCGTCGTGAAGGCGATGGGGGAGTGACGCCGCCGGCCGACTTCCCGCGGTAGAGCTAGCCGCCCGCGTGCGCCGCGGGGGGCGGCGCGTCGGGCCTCGCGCCGCCGTACTCCCTCGCCCCGCGCTGCATGAGCGAGGCGATCGCGCCGAGCGCGTCGGTCCAGGCCTCCTGGTGCGCCGGGGACCAGTCCGCGGCCGCGACCTCGGCCATCGCGGAGATCAACGCGTCGGCGACCCAGGGGTACATCGCGTCCGTGACGCCGTAGTCGACGTGCTTTGCCCCCATCGCCATGAGCTTCTCCTCGAGCCACGACGCGTCCTCCAGCCGGTCGATGACCGCGGCGAGCGCCTCGGTGAGCATCTTCTCCTGCTGCTCCTGGCTATTGCGCCCGAAGAGCGGCTTCACCTGCGGATACCGAGAGAACAGGATCCCGTAGAAACGGTGCGTGAGGTCGGGCGCCCTCTCGATCACGAGCTCGAAGCTCTCCCGCAGCAAGCCAACGTTCAATCCCATGACAAACCTCCAGGCACGGGCGCCGTGCCCGTGCTACCCGTCGTCGGCGGTCGATTCGCCCATCGGCGCGCGCCAGAACGTTAACGTTCGCACGGGCCGTGCCAGGGGCGTTTCTCCGAGGATCGCGTCGATCCTCGCCGGGTCGGCGCGCCCGGCGACGGGCGGCGGTTTCCCGTGGGAAACCGCCGCCGGCTGCCGAGGGCTGCCGCTCCGGCGGCGCCGACCCGCGCGCCGCCCCGACGCGCGCCTTGCTCCGCTGCACCCCACGGTGTCTCCTGCCGGTGTCTCCGACAGGAAACCTCCGTCGCCTCCGTCTCCTCGAGGAACCCGCGTGACCCTGCTCGACGCCGTGCTCAGCCTGTCCGAAGCGCCCGCCCGCGACGAGGCGCTGCAGCGGATCCTGCGCGCGCTCGCGCGGGTGACGGCGGCGGACGCGCTCTCGGTGCTCACGGCGGCGGAGGACGGCTCGGTCGGCGTCGCCGCGCAGATCGGGCTGTCGCCGGCCGCCCTGGGGATGAGCTTCCGGCCCGCGGAGCACCCGCGGCTCCACAGGGCGACGCAGGCGGCCGGGCCGATCCGGTTCCTCGACCCGAGCGAGCCTGACCCCTACAGCGGCTGGCTGCTCGGTAACCCCGGAGAGATCCATCCGATCCACGCCTGCATGGCCGTGCCGCTGCACGTGCAGGGCCGCCTCGCCGGGCTGCTGACGCTGGACGCCTGCGATCCCCACGGCCTCCGCGGCCTGCGCGACGAGGACGCGCGCGTGTTCGCGGGGCTCTGCGCCGGCGCGCTGCGGCTCGACGCCGGCGCCGGGCTGCTCGACGCCGGCCCGGAGGCGCGCCGCGCGATCGGCCCGGCGTCGAGCCGCAGCGCGCCGGCGAGCCGCCCGGCCGGGATGCAGCGGATCGAGCGCGAGATCGCGGTGCTCGCCCCGCTGTCGGTGCCGGTGCTCGTCACGGGCGAGACGGGCGTGGGGAAAGAGCTCGTCGCCCGCGCGCTGCACGAGCGATCGCCCCGGGCGAGCCGGGCGCTCGTGATCGTCAACTGCGCGGCGCTCCCCGCGCAGCTGGTCGAATCGGAGCTCTTCGGCCACAGGAGAGGCGCGTTCACCGGCGCCACGGCCGCGCGCGCTGGCAGGTTCGAGGCGGCGCACGGCGGGACGATCTTCCTCGACGAGATCGGCGAGCTCCCGCTCTCGGCGCAGGCGCAGCTCCTGCGCGCGCTGCAGGAGGGGGAGATCCAGCCCGTGGGCGAGGACCGGGCGCGCCGCGTCGACGCGCGGGTCGTCGCGGCCACGAACCGCGATCTCCGGCGGGAGGTCGCCGAGGGGCGCTTTCGCGCCGATCTGTTCCATCGGCTCTGGGTCTACCCGATCTGCGTGCCGCCCCTGCGCGAGCGGCGCGAGGACATCCCCGCCCTCTGCGAGCGCTTCGCCGCCGAGCTCGCGGCCGAGCTCGGCGCGGGGCGGGTGGGCTTCACCGAGGCGGCGCTGGGCGCGCTCGCGCAGGGAGCGTGGCCGGGCAACGTCCGCGAGCTGAAGAACGCCGTGGAGCGCGCCGTGCTTCGCCGGACGATCGCGGAGGGCAAGAGCGCGGCCGGCAGGGCGCTCGTCGTGCGGCGCGAGGATCTCGACGCCATCGACGGCGCCGCGCCGGAGCGCCCGCTCGCCCCGCGGATCGAGCTCCCCGGGGAGCGGCTGCGGCTCGCGGACGCGCCGCCGGGGCAGCTTGTGGAGCCGCTGGCAGAGGCGCTCGAGAGGGCCCGCCGCGAGGCGTTCGCCCGAGCGTTCCGGGCAGCAGGCGGCAACGCGGCGACGGCCGGACGGCTGCTCGGGCTGAGCCGATCGTTCACCTACAAGGAGGCGGTGCGCCTCGGGCTCATCCCTCCGGCCGGGCCGCGCAAGCGCTGAGGAGCCCGAGCGAGACGCCGTCCTCCTCGAGGGACGGAGCGCAGCGCCTCCACGGAGACGACGCTCAGCGCGCCGGCTCGGGGGCGCCGATCCCTTCGAGCGGCACGCGCGCGAGCGCCGTGTAGCGCGCCCCCTTCGGCGTCAGCTCGCTCTGGTAGACGATGATCTCCTCGATCCGCGTCTCGCCGAAGTCGACGCTGCCGACCGCCTGAGCGCAGGCGTCGAGCGCCGGATCGCCGCGCGGATCGCGCGAGCGGGCGAGGGTGAGGTGCGGCTCGAACGGCCGGTCCTCGGGGACGTAGCCCGTCGACATCGAGAGCGTCTGCTCCAGGTCGCGGTGGATCGCGGTGAGGGCGCCTACCGCGCCGCCCACGCCGAGCCAGAGCACGCGCGGGCGACGCCGCGTTCCGAACGCGCCGCCCTTCTCGATGCGCAACGTGAGCGGCCTGTGGAACGCGGCGACGCTCCCGGCCGCGGCGATGACGAGCGGCAGGCGCTCCTCTCCGATCTCGCCCATGAAGGCGAGCGTGATATGCAGCCCGGCAGGCTCCACCCACTTGGCGGACGGAGCCCGCGGCGAGATCTCCCGCAGGAGATCTCCGACCTTGGCGAGGAGCTCGGCTCCCGGATCAACGGCGACGAAGACGCGCACAGCTCACCTACGCTCACCCACGCTCAGTTACCACCCACAGACTTCACGCTCGTTCTGCTCCTCGAGCCACCTCCGGAGCGGCTCGAAGCACTCCAGCAGGGCGCCCGGATCGGCCGCGGTCTCCCCCGTCACCGCCCGCCGCGGGCGGCTCGCGCCGAGCGAGCGCATGGCGCCGCTGCGCGCCGCGCCCAGCCCGAGCGCGACGAGCATCGGCGGACGCGCGATGGCCGTCGGGGCGAGGGCAAAGCGGACCACGGGCCCTTCATACACGCCGGACCGTGCCGAGGGAACCAGGAGCGACGTGTGATCGTCGGGGCGCGGCCCCGGCGAGCCGCCCCTCCGGAGTCAGCCGCACCATCCAGCTCCCCGCGCCGTCCGCGATTCACCCGTACCGTCCGCGATTCGCACGGGTCGGCGCTACCTGGGCGAACCGCCCCGCGGTGACGGCTGCCATGCGGCGGTGAACTGCCGTTACAATGCTCACCCACCATGAGGAATGCCCTTGCGCCCAGGCCCACGCTCTCGGCGGTCCTCGGCCTCGCCGCCGCCGCCCGCCCGGCGCCCCGCTCGCCCGCAGGACGGACGAGCGGTCGCCGCCCGACGGCCCGGAGTGGCCGCTCCCGGTCGCCTCGCAGCGCGAGGCGGCGAAGCGCTGCGACGAGCTGCGACCTCGAGGTGAGGTGCAGACGGATGCCCCACCCCGACGCGCGCGCCACGACCTCCTGCGCCACGACCCCCTGCGCACCGAGCGACGGCCATGAGTGAGCTCGAAAATTTCTCGTTCGTGATCCCCGGCGAGCTCGCCGGCATGGCCTATCCCCACGCGCCCCAGGCGGTCGAGGAGCTCGCGGAGCTCGGCTTCCGCAGCCTGGTGTCGCTCTCTCGTCGGGCGCCGCCGCCTGCGGCGGTGGGCCCGCTCATCCACCTGCATTGCCCGCTCGCCGACTTCACGCGCATCCCGAGCGTGGACCTCCTCCGCGCCGTGGCGTTCCTCGACCGGGCGCCGCGGCCGATCGCCGTCCACGGGGAGGGCGGCGTCGGGCGCACCGGCGTCGTGCTGGCGTGCCGCCTCGTGTCGCTCGGCAGGCCGGCGGCCGAGGCCATCGCCGAGGTGCGGCGCGTGCGGCCAGGCTCCATCGACGACCCCGAGCTCGAGGCGTCGGTCGCGGAGTTCGAGCTGTTCTACCGGAGCGCGCACGAGCAGGCGACGCCGGCCCCCTTCAACTTCGCGCCCGCGTCGCCGCTCGACCGGATCGTCCACGGCGCGGAGCGGCCCGGCTTCGGGACGGCGAGCTGGTCGGCTTCCGGGATCCGCTCGTCCGTGGTCGCGCCGCCGAGCCCGGCAGCTCACCCGGATCCGAGCGACGCGCCCGTCGAGGCGTGGCTCGCCTTCATGGCGCGGCACGGGATGCGCGAGGTGCTCTGCCTGCTCGACGAGGGAGAGCTGGCGCTCCACCGGATCCCGCTCCTTGGCCGCTACCAGCGCGAGTTCCTCCGGGTGACGCACGTGCCGCTCGACGGCGGCGCGCTCCCCTCGCCCGGCGCGCTGGAGCGCGCGCTCGACGCGCTCAGGCGCGCCGAGTCGAGCGGCGCGCCCGCCGTCGTGCACTGCGCGTCCGGCGCGGGCCGCGCCGGCGTCGTGCTGGCAGCGTGGCTGCGCGCCCGGCACGGCCTCGCCCCCGAGGCCGCGATCGGCGCGATCCGGGATCACGCGCGGCACTTCGGCGCGCACCGCGACCCGCTGAAGGCAGGGCCTGCGGCGCGGGATCTCATCGCCGGCGTGCCGGCGCTCGCGTGAGCGCGCCGCTCGCGCGAGCGCGCCGGCCCGCGGCCCGGCGGCGTCCAGCGTCACCCGCCGGCGCTTCGCCCGGGCCTCGCGCGCCGGTGCTCGCGGTACATGCGCAGGGCAAAGGCGCCGGCCGGCTCGCCGCGGAGCCCTTCGGCGAGCGCGCGGAGCTCGGGCGGCAGCTCGGAGGGCGGCGGGAGCGGCGACGGGTGGTGCTCGGGCGCGAGCAGCGGCGCGGCGAGCGCGGCGAAGGTGAGATCGGCGGCCGAGAAGCGCTCTCCGACGAGGTACGGGCGCCCGTCGCGCAGGCGCTCGTTCACCGCGTCGAAGACCGCGCGGAGCTTGCCTCGCGAGCGCTCGGCGGACGCGGCGTCGATGCGCATGACGCGCTTCATGACCGCCCGCGCGACCGGGTAGTAAGCGCGGAAGGTGCCGCGCCCGAACCACCAGGGCGCCGCCGCGCCGGCGCCCTCGAGCGAGCGGAACGACCCGCCCATCAGGGCGAACGCGCCCTCCGCGTCGGGCAGGAGGTGAAAGTACGCGACGCGGCGGGTCGCGGGGCCGAGGTCGGCGTCGAAGCGCTGCTCGAGCGCCTCGACCTCGGCGCGGCCCGCGTCGGGCTCGCGGGGACCCTGGAAGAAGAGCGCGCGCTCCGGCGGCACGAGCGTGTCGGCGTAGCGCAGGATGTCGGTCGAGTCGGCGAGCACGCCCGCCGGCGAGACGAGCACCGGGACGGAGCGGCGCCCGCCGGCCCTCAGCGAAGGGAGCGCGTGGGCGAGCGGGAGATAGGCGTCCTCCCGGTACCGCGCGCCGGCGCGATCGAGCGCCCACCGCGCCTTCTCGCAGAAGTGGCTCCAGGGAATGGTGATGAGGCGGAGGGGCGCGCCCGCGCCAGGACCGGACATCAGGATCTCCAAGAGCCCTGGACGACCCGGGCGCGAAGCGCGCCTCAGTGCCGGATCTCGAAGAGGTGGATGCCGTACGCGGGGAGCTCGACGCCGAGGCCGCGCGACAGATCGACGAGCTCGTCGCCGTCACGCGGGTGCTCGTTGCCGGTCATGAGGTCGGCGAGCAGGACCTTGCGGCCGGCGATGCCGGCGATGTCGAGCGGGATGCGGCACCCGCTGCGCGACGGGGCGAAGTTGATCACGGCCACGAGGGGCGCCGCGCTCCGGGGCGCGCCGCAGGCCGGGAGCGGCTCCCACCGGTAGGCGACGAACGCGTCGGCGCCCGGCCCGCGCGCGGTGAGCGTGGCGAAGCTCCCGGTGCGCAGGATGGGGCGGCGCACGGCCGCGAGCAGCCGCTCGTGGAAGGCGAGGCAGGCCTGATCGACCGGCTCCTCGGGGGCGCGGGCGAGGTGCAGCGAGGCGCGCACCGTCCGCCCCTCGAGCTGGCCGTGGTGGATGAACCGCATCCCGGGCACCGTCGCCGCGATGAACTCGGCGGCCCGGCGCCGATCCGGGGGGAGCACGGCGGCGATGCGCGGCTCGTCGTGGTGCTCGATGAAGCGGACGCTCCGCCGCTGGTAGTCGGGCGTCGCCGCGAGGTGGCCGCGGACCGACGACGCGGAGGCGTGGCTCAGCCGATCGTAAAGGCTCTTGTCGAAGGTGTAGTCGAACCCGAGCATCTGCAGGCGCCACTCCAGGTCCCAGAAGGCCTCGGCGATGAAGACGAAGCTCGGGTGGTCGCGGCGGACGGCGTCGATGGCCTCGGCCCAGAACTCGCCGGTGGCCTCGGCCTTTCGCTCCACCGGCGGGCGCTTGGACCACGTGCGCCGGAAGACGTCGTCGAGCACCAGCACCGCCATGTCGCAGCGGACGCCGTCGCACCGCGACGCGACGCCGCGGAGCGCCTCGACGGACGCGGCGCGCGTCGCCGCGAGGCGGTAGTCGAGCTGGGCCGTGTCGGGCCACGGCGGGATGTACGGGTCGCGCCCGCTGAGCGGGGCGCCGTCGTCGCCGGCGATGAAGAACTCGGGCTTCTCCTTCACCCAGTGGTGATCGCGCGCGACGTGGTTGGGCACGAAGTCGAGGATGACCCCGATGCCCCGCGCCGCGAGGCGCCGGCGCAGATCCGCGAGGCCGGCGTCGCCGCCGAACGCGGGGTTCACCTCGTAGCGCGCGACAGCGAACGGGGAGCCGGCCACGTCGGCCTCGGTCCAGTCCGGCAGCACGCGGTCGTACTCGGCGCGCAGGTCGGGATCGGTGAGCGAGCGGCGCGGGCCCTCCTCGCCGAGCGTCCAGACGCCCATCAGGTGCACGTAGTCGACCCCGAGCGCGGCGAGCCGGTCGAGCGCCGCGTCGGGCACGCTGGCGAGCGTCACCCTGGCCTTGGCGGCGCGCGAGAGCTCGTGGAGCCACACGCGCACGAAGATCGCGTACAGCAGGGGGTGCTGGTGGGCAGGGACTAGGGAGCTCATCGATTGGATTGGGGACGGCGGGGCCCGCGAGGGAGTCGCGGACAGCGGGCGTCGGCCGGGGATTGTCTGCGCGCTCGGGTGGTCCCTGCAAGCGCGATCACGATGTGCTGCAGGCGCGGCCGGCCCAGGCCGCGCGCGAAACGTCCAGCACAGAGGCCGCCTCGCCCGATCCCGGGCGCTCGCGGCGCGGGCGCCGTCAGGCGCGGCGCGCGCGGCGCTCGCCGCGCCTTCGCGCGAGCGCGGCGGCCGCGCCGAGGGCGACGAGCGGCAGGGCGAGGGGCGTCGCGGCCTCGTCGGGCGAGAGCCGGCAGCCGCAGCCGCCCTGCTTGGGCTCCACCGGCGGCGGCGCCTCGTCCGGCGGCGCGTCGTCGACGGGCGCCTCCGCCTCGTCGGCGCCCTCCGCGGGCGCGCCCTCGGACGCCTCATCCTGGGCGGGCTCGTCGCTCTTCCCGGCCTCGGCCTTGTCCGCCTTCTCGTCCTTCTTTTTCTTCTCGCCGCTGAAGACGATCGCGCGGCGATCGATGACGGGGTTGTCGCCCTGCAGGGTGATCTTCTGCTTCTGCCCCATCTGCACGCCGTCGCTCGCGCGCTTGATCACGAGCTCGTACTCGCCGGCCTCGAAGCCACGATCGCGCCGGAGGACGAAGTCGAACTTGGTGATCGCGAAGACCTTGCCGCTGCCGTCGGAGAAGCCGACGTCCATGCTCTCGTTGATCGACTGCTGGTTCTGGAGCGGGATGCGGACGAGGACCGGGGTCTCGGGCGACTTGTCGGTGAGCGCTCGCTCGTAGTGCACCGTCGGCGTGAACGAGAACAGCATCGGGATGTGCCCGAGGTGCGGCATCCCTCCGTAGTTCATCGTCATCTTGAGCTTCCATCGGCCGCTGTCCTCCTTGGGCGAGCGGTCGACGATGGTGACGGTGCCCGCCGCGTGCGCGGCGCTCGCGGGCAGCCACGCCCCGATCAGCGCGAGCGCGGCGGCGACCACGCGCGCGGCGAGGAAGAGGCGGCGCGCCGCGCCGGGCCGGGTCGCGGCGGGGCGGGCGTGGGGACGCTCGGCGCGCGGACGCCGCGCGCCGAGCTGAGACAGGGGACCGGTTCGAGATCGGGCGGTTCGCATGCGCGGCACGCTACCAGGGATTTCGTGGCAACGAGACGCGGACGAGAGGGCCGGCGGCACGGACGAAGAGGAGCAGCGACGTGGACGAGAAGATCACCGCCAGCGTGGACGAGGCGACGACCGCGAGCGCGCGGGGCTCAGTCCGGGAACCAGAGCAGCGCGTCGGAGGTGGGCTTGTAACAGGCCTGGCGGCCCGCCTCCTCGTTGTCGGTGCAGCTCGCGTTCTCGAGGCAGTCGACGATCTCGTAGCGGCCGGCGGCGTTGTAGATGGTGGTGAACATCGCGCGCTGGGCCCCCTCGAGCTTGCTGAACGCGCTCTTGCACGCGGGGACGGGCACCCTCTCGCAGCGGGCCATGCGCGCGCAGCGGGACTCGATGACCGGCGCCGCCGTGGGCTCGTCCGGGTTGAGCTTGACGGCCACCTCGTCGTTGCACTCCAGGATGATCTGGCTCCGGTCCGGCGAGCTCTCGGTGGCGGCCTCCATGCGGCGCGAGAAGCAGCTCGTCATCGCGCGGAGGTACGTGGGCGACGAGGTCGGGTAGGCGGCCTTGCACGCGTTGAGGTGCTCCCAGGACGCACCGGCGCGCTGGAGCTTGGCGAGCGCGGAGCACCACTCGGCCTGGGCGGCGATGACACCGTCGCGATCGGGGAAGCTGGTGGGCCGCTCAGAGCATGCGTTCAGCGCGAGCATCGACGCGGCCACCGCGATCGGCAGAGCCAAGGATCGAAGGGCGGGCATTGGCGGACCCTAGCACGAGAGGCCCGCCGACGCGGAATCTCCGGATGCTCGCCGCCCGTCATGGCCGGTTTCGTACGAGCTCGCAGCGGAGCCTCACGCCGCCGCCGCCCCCGCCGTCGCGGAGCGCGGCGGCGCCGTCGGGGCCGAAGACCACACCGAGGTCCAGCCCGCCCCGGGCCGCGGCGCGGATCTCGATCGCCTCGACGCACAGGGCGCCGCCGCCGCCGGAGAGCAGCGCCGACGCGGGGGCGTCCCCCTCGAACAGCGGCGCCCCGCTCCTCGAGGCCACCCGCAGCGCGGCGGGCAGCTCGGCGATGAACCGGTGCGACGGTCGCGCGCCGCCGCAGCCGCCGGCGCCCACCTCCGCGAGCGACGCGAGGGTCCCGAGCGGCTCGAGCGGACCGACCTGGCCACGGGCGACGTCGATCGGCCCCGCGACCACCTCCCCGGAAGCGACGGAGTAGCCGACGAGGGCCACGAAAGGGGCGTCGAGCCGGCGGCCCAGGGTGAGGCGGGCGCCCGCGAGCTCGGGGACACGCGCGAGCCCGAAGGCCGGGAAGGTGCCCTGCCGCACGGCGACGACGAAGCTGCGCCTCCCGGCGTCGAGGGCGAGCAGCTCGCCGCCCGGCAGCTCGACCGCGGCGGCGATCGTGCCGGCGTGGTCGAACGGCAGGAGCGCCGGGGGCTCGGCGCCCGCGCGCACGCGGAGGCCGCGCCGCCCGTGCGGGCCGCTCGCGTCGAACAGCAGCAGCAGATCCGCGGGCGCCCTGGCGCCGGGCGCGAGCAGCACGGGGACGATGTCGCCGGACGTCGCGCCGAGCGAGCCGTCGCGGAGCGACAGGCGGCGCGGCGCTCCGGCGCGCGCGAACGGCAGGAGCACGCTCGCGGTGAAGGTCCCGTCGCGGAGCGCGCCCAGGGGCGAGGACGGGGCGGTCGACAGCGAGACGACGGGGGGCGCGCCGCCGGTCGGGCGGGCCGCCGCGGGCTCGCCCCCTGCCGCGGGCGTGCCCCGGGGAGCGCGGCGACCCGAGGGGGGCGGCGCCGGGGCGGCCGACGGCGGCGGGAAGGACGAGGGGTCGTCGTCGAGGCGGCAGGAGATGAGCGGCGGAGACGCGGCGCGGAGCGCCGGGTTCACCGCAGGAGCGAAGGGCGGCGGCGCGCTGCGCGGCCACGGCGGAGGGCCGCCCCAGCCGAGGCGGACGAGGCCGTGCTCACCCATCGCGCAGCCGATCGGGGAGCAGGCGAAGGGGGCGCCCTCGTCGAAGGGAGGCTCGATCTGGCGTGCGGGCGGGCCCTCGGCCGGGCGCCACGAGCGGCCGCCGTCGGTCGACTCGAAGAAGGCCGGCGGGTCGTCGCCGGTGGCGGCGAGCGCGAACCGCCCGCCGACGACGACGTTCTGGACGCCGGCCGGGAGGGGAAAGACCGTGACACCGCCGCGCGCGTCGATGCGCAGGCCGGCGATGCGGCCGCCGCGGCGGCGCGAGAGCAGCCGCTCCGCGCGACGGGCGCGCGCGGGTGAGCCCGCCTCCGGCAGCGCCTCGCGGGCGGGCGGGACGCCGTCGGCCTCCTCGGGCAGGTGCAGCCAGCCGCGCACCGCGCCGTCGTCGTCCTCCCAGAAATCGGTGTCGACGAGGCGCGGCGATGCGGCGCCGGCGGACCCCGGGAAGACGCCGCCCGCGAGCGCCGGGAAGGCGCCGCCCGCGAGCGCCGGGTCGCGATCGCGCACGCGGACCACGCGGACGCCCTCGGGTGGACCCGCAGGACGACGGTCGCGCCCGCGCGCGGGGGGGCCGAGAGGCGATCTCCGCGGCGCGCCGTCCTCCTCCTCGCCCTCGGAGGTCCGGCTCTCTTCCTCCTCTTCCTCCTCTTCCTCCTCGGAGGCCCGCGGCCGCGGCCCCTCCGGCGCCTCCAGCACGAGCGCGGTGACGGTCCCGCGCTCGCCGGCGATCCAGCGGTAGAGGCGGTCGGCGTCCTCGCCCTCGATCCGGCGCTCGACCCAGCGGCCGCCGCCGACGCGCACGCACACGCGCGCAACGCTTTCCTCCGCGGGCTCGCGGCGCGCGGCGTCCTCTCGCGGCTCGTCCGGCGAAAGCCGCGCGAAGCGCGGGGGCCACGGCGCCTCGTCGTCCGTCGGGCCGGCGTCTCCCGGGCTCTCCGGAAAGTCGTGGAGCCCAGGGGGGACGCTGCCGCACCGGCCGATGAAGGCGAGGCGACCGCGATCGTCGCCGACGAACGCGCCCGGCGGGCTCGCGATCGGATCGGGGCCTCGGCTGCGGGGCGGGAACGTGGCCTCCAGGCGTGGCGCGGAGAGCGTCGTCTCGAGCCGGAGCACCTGGGCGGCCTCGTGCGCGCACGCGAGCAAGACGTCGCCGCCCGACCGGAACGGCTGGCAGCGCGCATAGCTCGGGTCGAGGCTCTCGATCTCCGCCTCCGCGAGGGGCCGGGCGGTCGCCGCCGCGAACACGGCGAGGCCGCCGTCGCGAGCGACGAGCAGCCGGCCGCCCGGGAGGAGCGCGCCGGTCGCCGCGGCCAGCGCGAGCCCCGCTGGAGCGAGCGCGCGGACCGAGGAGGCGCCGAGCGAGGGGTCCCGCGCAGGCGGGAGCGAGAGCGAGGCGCTCGGCCCGGCCGGCGGCGGCGCGAGCGCCGCGGGTACGAGGCCGGCGGCGCTCACGCGGAGCGCGGCGCCGCCCAGCGGACCGAGGAGCGCGACAGCGCTGCCGCCGTCCTGCTCCTCGAGGAGCGACGTGGCGAGCCCGCGCGTCTCGAGCACGTCGATCCAGGTGGCGCCCCCGTCGAGGGTGACCGAGGCGCGGCCGAACAGGTCGAGGCGCGCCGCGCGGCGCGCGTCGACGGCCACCGCGTCGACCACGCCCGCGGCGCCGAAGCGGCGAACGGCGAGCGTGGAGGGATCGATCTCGAGGAGCCCCCGATCGCTGCGCAGGACGATCGCGTCGAGGTACGGCCGCGCGCCGCCGGGGGCGCCGACGTCGGCGATGGGCGCGAGCTCGCCGAGGAAGTCGGCGGCGCGGTAGACGCGGCCCTCGGACCACAGGAGGAACCCGCCCCCGAGGCGCGCCGGGATCGACCGGAACCCGCGGAGCAGCTCGGCCGCGGGGGCGTCGGCGAGCACGACGCCGCCGTCGAGGCGCACGCGGCGCCCTTCGAAGAGCGCGGGCTCCGGGCGGGGCGCGGGCGCGCGTTCGCCGGCCCCGGCGGCGGCGTCGAGGAGGACGCCGAGGTCCTCGGTGAGGACGTAGCGCGCGGGCGAGAGCGGCAGCGGGTCGGCGAGCGCCGCAGCCCGCGCCTGCGCAGGGCGCGGAGGGCGCTCCGGGGCGGCGCTGCACGCGGCGAGGACGGCGGCGAGGACAGCGACGAGCGCGCGGGGCGTCACTTCCTGGCCCGCACCGGGATCAGCCCTCGTCCGGCGCGCCGCCTCGGTCGCTGCCGGACGCGCCGCTGCCGTTCGGCTTCTTCGCCTTGCGCGCGGTGCGCGCGAGCAGCGGCGGCACGTGCGCGTCGACCTCGCCGATCCACAGCCACATGCCGGCGCGGCGGAGCTGCTCTTCGTGACGCCGGCCGAGGAGCGTCCAGAGCCGATCGCGCGCCTCCACCGCGCTCTTCACGGGCTCCGGCGCCTTGGCCTTGGCCCCCTTGGGCTTGAGGAGCGAGAGGAGCTCATCGCCGGTGGCCGCGGTCTCGTCGATCTGCGCCCTGGTGATCGCGGTCTTGCCTTTGACCTGCGCGGCGTGATCGCGGAAGAGCTGGGCGAGATCCACGCAGTCCTGCACCATGTCGCGCGCGCCGCTGCCTGCCATGATCTTCTTCACCCGCTGGGCCGGCAGGACGCCCGCCTTCATGAGGGCCACCGCCGCGCTGAGGAGGAGGTCGCGGAGCTCGTGCGCGCGCTGGAGGAGCTTCTTCGTGGTGCCCGGCGACGAGCGGTCCACCTGCGCCGCGGCATAGACCAGGCCGAGGGCGAGCCGGCCGAGCGACTTCATCGCGCCGAGGTCGAAGGGAGCGGGCAGCTTCAGCAGCTCGGCCTCGTGCGGCCCCACCGCGTCGAGCCCCGCGCGGACGTTGTGGTGGACGAGCGCGACGTCCGCGCGGAGCGGGCGGATCTCGCGCGCGGGGATGCGCCGCGCTTCTTCCATGAACTCGGCGGCTGCCTCGGCCGAGCCCGGGAGCGCGGGCGCGCCGCCTTCGCGGTCAGGCGCCGCGGCGGGCGTCTTCTGGTTGTTCTTGTCGCTGTTCTTGCCGGCGGGCTGCTTCTTTGCGGGTGCTCTCGGCATCGCATCTCCTCGCTGGGTGGGCGTCCTCGACTGTAAAGTACGCGCTGGGCGAGGGGGCCGGGAAGAGGTTCCGTGCGAGCAGCCAGGGCGCGCCTTCCGCCTGCGCACACCGCACCGCATCCATGGCCCGGCGCATCCGAGCGGTGGGGGACGGCGCCGCGGCGACCGCAGCACGGCGGTCTCGCGAGGGTCCGCCACCTTGCCGGGACCACCGCGCGGTGGTCTCGTGGAGATCCGCCACCTTGCCGGGACGACCGCGCGGCGGTCTCGTGGAGGTCCGCCGCCTTGCCGCGACCACCGCACGGTGGTCTCGCGGAGGTACGCCGCCTCACCGGGACCGGCGCATTGCGGTCTCGCGAGGGCTCACGACCGTGCCGCGACCACCGGACGGCTGTGTCCTACCAGCCTAGAACGACAAACAGGTTGAAACCCCAGAAAAGAACAGGAATTTGAACCGCCAAGCGCGCCAAGGACGCCAAGATTGTATTTTGTCCTTGGCGTCCTTGGCGTCCTTGGCGCCTTGGCGGCTAATTTCTCGCTCGAGCAACGTGATCGGCGTCCTAGAATACCAATCATGTTGAAACCCGGAGAATTTCACAGGGAGGCGAGGAGGCGGGGAGGAAGAAAAAAAAAAGAATCTCTCCTTCTCGCCGTCTCTCGCTCCCCGACTCCTCGCCTCCCTGTGAAATTCCTGCTTTTTCTCGGGGTTTCAACCCGTTTGTCGCTCTAGCGTGTCGTATCAGCCCAGGGAGTTGCCGCTGTCCGGAGCATGGGGCCGCGAGGGATCCTTGGGACGTTCTATGAGCAATTGATTCGTCCTCGGCACGTTGTTGCGGCTCATTCAGGATATCTCGCCCTGTGCGCCGGGTCTGGACGGGTCGACCTGTGCCCAGAGGTCGCTGAGGTCGAGCGCGAGACCGTCAAGCCCGGTCACCCGTATCTCGACCTGTTCCCTCCCGCTCACGAACATGGTGTAGCGTCCCTCCGGGCCCAGCTCCAGGCAAACGATGAAGCGTTGTGTTGGCTCCACCAGCCAGTACCGGCGCACACCGTGACGCGCGTACTCGCGATTTTTGATTTCAAAATCCGTCCACTCGTCGACCTCCCGCGGTGACACCACCTCGACCACCAGCGCCGGGGGGCGACCGGAGAGGTTGGCGTCGGCCTCGGGCAGCTCGCCAGCCGTATAGACGCAGATGTCCGGTTTGCGACCCCCGAGCTTGGACACGACCAATTTGTGCCCGGGCCCGTGTGGAGAGGTTCGACGGCGGGCATCTCGCCTGCGCCTGCGCGCGGGGCCGAAGCGACGCTCATTCCCTCCGTGCCGGAGCCCGGCATGTTTCCTTCCCTATCTTTTTCGCCCATGTTCAGTCCTACGGCGCCTTGCAAACAGGTCCTACGAAGTAGCCTTTGAGCACCGAGATTCCCCCCGCGCCGATAGCAACCACGTTGTGGGTGCCGTTTTCGGTGCACACGATCCGTGGGGTACCGCAGCGCCGGACGCCTGCTTCGTCGGCTGGCTCTTCGGAGGTTTCGGCGAGCACCTCGTCGCGCTCGCCGCTGGCGCACGCGCCTCAGCGCCCGCCCACGACCGCCTTGCACTGCACCGGCTGCCGGCTCTCCTGGCCGTACAGGACGAGCACGAGCGTGCCGCCGCCGGCGCCCTGCGCCGGCTCGCTCCGCCGCGCCGCCGCGGGGCCAAGCCCGCCGCGCCCGCGCCGATCGACGGGCCCGCCGTGCGCGCCGAGCGGCGCCGCGGGCGTCGGCCCCGCGAAGCGCGCGATGAGCTTCTTCACGGCGCCGGGCGGCTCGTAGAAGCCGAAGCCGCCCTCGTAGCGCTCGTCGCGCACGACGAGCTCCACGGCGTCGAGGCACGCGCGCTCGCGCGACCACCGGATCACCGCGACGCCGGCCGTCCCGGCCGCGGTGATCCCCGGCAGCGCGCCGGGCACGAGGCCGATCTCCGTGTCGAACGACAGGACCACGCGCGCCTCTCCGGCGCGCGGCGCGCAGGCGGGGTCGCCGCCCGCGCCCAGCGCGCCGAGCGGGGCGAGGGCCTCCTCGGGCCCCAGGGTGCCGAGCACGGGGTCGACCGCCGAGAGCACCGCGCCGCCGTCTCCGGCCACCGCCACGAAGACGGGCGCGCCCGCGCGAGCGCCTGCGCCGAAGGCGAAGCGCGCCCGCTGCGCCGCCGTCGCGCGCGCGGTGCGCTGCACGTGGAGCTCCCGGATCGCCGGAGGCGGCCGGCCGCCCGCGGGCCGCGCGAGAGGAGCCTCGCCGCGCGCGCCGCGGAAATCGACCGAGCTCACCGCGAGGCCGTCGTGCCGGGGGCTCAGGAACACCGCCCGATCGCCGAGATCGACGCCCACCGCGGGCTGGGGGGCACAGCCGCCGATCGGCCGCGTGACGCGCGCGGCGTCCAGCAGGCCGGCGAGGCACACATCCGCCGGGCCGGCCGCGACCGGGGCCACGCGACCGTCGCGATCGATGACGAGCCCGAGCGGCGCCTCGTACGGCCGGTACGCGAGCTGGAGCCCGGCGCTCGCGAGCGGCACGGTGGCGCGGCGGATCTCGGCGCGCAGGTCGAGCGGCGCGATCCAGGCGAGCTCCGCGTCGGCCAAGGAGGCGCCCGGCAGGCCGCCGCTGCCCGACCGGGCAACGCTGCCCGGCAGGCCGACGTTGAACGACGGCAGCGCCAGCATCCCGAGGGTGCCGAGCCGCAGCGTGCCCGCCATGCGCGAGGACGGCGCGGCGACGGCGCCGAACCCGGACGACTCCGGCACGCGCGCGGCGTCGAGCGGCCCCGCGAAGCTGCAGGCGAGCCGCGCGAGGGGCTGCGGCGCCGGGGGCCGCGCCGCCCTGTCGCGGTCGGGCCAGGGTGGCGCGGGGGGCGGCTCCGCCACCGCCGCGCCGGGCGGCGACGCGGCGCCCGGCGCGCCGCCGCCGCCGCCGGAGCGCGGGGCCGACGCCCACCCGAGCCGGAGGAGCGTGCCGAGGCTGCAGCCCACCGCCGAGCAGGCGTCGAGGCGCGCAGCCCCGCCGCCCGGCGGCGGCGCGACGGGCGCCCACCGCTGCCCTCGATCGATCGTCTCGAAGAGCCCGCCGTCCTCGGTCTCGGCGAGCGCGAAGGGGCCCGACGCCGCGATCGAGCGCGCGCGCGCCGGCACGGCGTGGCGGCGCAGCCGGCCGGCGGGGTCGATCGTGATCGGCGCGGGATCGGCCGCGTAGCCGTGCACGGGGAGCCAGCCCTCGATGGCGTCGTCCGCGCGCACGGCGAGCGCGCGCGAGAGCAGCTCCGCCCGCTCCTCGCCGTACGGAGGCCAGAGGAGCGGCGGCTCGCCCCGCGCGATCCGCACGACGCGCAGCGCGCCGCGCACCTCGACACGCTCGCCGTCCGGCAGGAACGTGCCGGGGCGCGCGATGAGGGCGACCGCGCCCCCGCCGCGGCGCGGGATCCAGGCGAGGACGTCGCTCGCGTCCGCCGCGTCGAGGCGGTGCTCGACCCAGTCCCCCGGCCCGCGCCGCACGCAGAACACCGCGCTCTGTTGCGTCGCGTCGCCGGCGATCGCCCCCTGAGAGAGCGCGCGGAGATCGATCCGCGGCCTCGGCGGCCCCTCGCATGGCCCGACGTAACCGAGCGCCTCGCCGTCGACGCCGACGAAGCGATCGGTCGCCCGCGCCGGCTCGAGCAGGAGCTCGAACGAGCGCTCGACGCGGAGCGCGCGCGCGTCGCCGGAGAGGTCGACGACGCTCGCGCGCTCCGGGCCGGCGCAGACGGCGAGCAGCGCGTCGCCCGCGCGGAACGGCGCGCACTCGCCGCTGCCCGGCGGGAGCGGCGCGACGGACGAGGCGCGGCCGGTGGCGAGGTCGACGCGGCCGATGAGGCCGTCCACGGCGAGCGCGGCCCCGCCGTCGGCGAGCGGCAGGCCCGAGGCGACGGCGTCCGCGAGCTGCTCGAAGGGCGAGCGGCCGAGCCACCCGGGATCGACGCCGGCCGCCGGCGGCGCGCGCCGCGCGCGGGGCTCGCCGAGGCGACCGCTCGGCTCGACGGCGCGCTCGAGGCCGAAGGCCAGCGAGGCGACGATCTCCTCGCCGCGGACGTCGAGCGCGATCGCATCGCCGAGCTCCGCCGTGACGTCGCGGTACGAAGCGCCCGCGTCCAGCGTGAGGAGCGCGCGCCCGAAGACGGTCAGGACGAGCGCGCGGCGCTCGCTGGCCGCCGCGGCCGCGACGAGGGACGGCGAGCCGAGCGGCCGCAGCGCGCCGCTCGCGCCCTGGACGACGAAGCTCCCGGCCGCGGTGAGCAGCCCGATGCCGTCGAGCCACGGGAACGCGCCGGCGACGTCGCCCGGCAGGGTCGCGAGCTTGCGGAGCTCCCCGCCGAAGCTCTCGGCGGCGTAGAGGTCGCCGCCGCTCCAGAACAGGTAGCGCGCGGCGCGCGCGACGCGCGCGACGCCGACCGCGCGCGCGCCGGGCCGGGCCCACGCGGGGAACGCCGCGCCGCCGGCGAGCGCCACGCGGTCCGCGCCCAGCGGCTCGAGCCGCTCGAGGCCGTGCAGCTGGGCGCGCTGGCCGTTGACGATCGCCCTGTCGACCTCCCGGCCGTCGATGACCACGCGTTCGACAAGACCGACGAGGTAGGGCTGCGCGACGTACCGGGCCGGGCCGAGCGCGACGGTCGCGGGGGCGCGGGGAGGCGGTTCGGCCGCGCCGGGCGGCGCGGCCGCCGGCTCGGCCGCGCCGCACGCCGCGAGCGCGAGCGCGGCGAGGAGAGGAGCCACGACGTCTTCGGCGGTCATGCGGGTGCGGGCCTCGGCGGGCGCGAGTCTAGCCGCTCTGCGCGGCGCCGAGCGCGATGCTACCCGCGAAACGCGTCGGCCTTGAGGTTGTACCGCCTCATCCAGCGGTGCACCTGCACGCGATCCCTCCCCAGCACGCGCGCCACGGCGGCGACGTTGCCCTGGTGCCTCGCCAGGAGCTCCCGGAGCACGCTCTCCTCCGGGGCGGTCCTCGGCGGCAGCGGCCCGCCCGGCGCGGACGCTACGTCCTCCGCGGGCTCCTCGTCATACTGCGGGTAGACCGTGGCGCGGGAATCCTCCGCGAGCGGGCCCGCGAGGGAAGCGCCCCGGGCCCCGTACGTCTTCATCCGATCGCGGATGCTGTCGCTGAGATCCTGGATGCCGAACTCGGCGCCGCGATCCGCGGCGGCCCAGCGCTTCAGGAGCGCCTCGAGCTCCCGCACGTTGTAGGGGAAATCGTGGTGGAGCAGGGCCGCCATGGAGACCATGCTGGGCCGGATCTCGGACCGGCCGTGGCGCGCCGCGAGCGCGGTGCAGAGCAAGAACATGTCTTCCTTGCGCTCGCGAAGGGGGGGCAGGGTCACGCTGTGCTCGTTCAGGCGACCGAACAGATCGGCGCGGAAGGCGCCCGTCTGCTGGAGCTTGTCGAGATCGCGGTGCGTGGCGGCGACGATCCGCACGTCGATCCGCTCGGCCTGCGTCCCGCCGAGCGGCGTGAACTCCTTCGACTGGATCACCCGGAGGAGCTTCGCCTGGGCCTCCGCCGGCATGTCCCCGATCTCGTCGAGGAAGAGCGTGCCCTCGTGGGCCGCGCGGAGGATGCCCGCCCTGTCGCGGTCGGCGCCCGAGAACGCGCCGCGCCGGTGCCCGAAGAGCTCCCCCTCGACGAGGGCGGCGGGGATGGCGGCGCAGTTGATGGCCAGGAACGGGCCGCGCCGGCCGCTCCAGTCGTGGAGCTGCTGGGCGAAGATCTCCTTTCCCGTCCCGCTCTCACCGCGGATCAGCACCGAGAGCTCGCTGCGCGCGATCTCGTACAGGCTGCGGGCGAGGGTCCGGGTCTGGTAGCCGCCCACGATCCGCCCCATCGAGAAGCTCGGCGGCCCCTCCTGCGAGCCCGGCGCCTCGACGTAGGCCCCGTCGATGCGGTAGCGGGCGTAGCTCTCGACGTCGCGCTCGACGAACTTGAAGATGGCGTCGCCGACCCGGACCTGGTCGAGGTGCGCGATGGGCGCCTCCGTGACGAACTCGCCGTTGCAGAGCGTGCCGTTGCGGCCGCCGAGGTCGGTCAGCCGCCAGACGCCGCCCCGCCGCTCGATCCGGGCATGATGGCGCGAAGCGCTGCGCGTCGGCACGGACACATCCGCGGTCGGATCGCGGCCGAGGACCGAGCCTTGCTCGAGCACGGGGTACGCAGGACGAAATTGCTCGTAGTTGTCGGCGTAGAGCAACACGAGCCCCGCCCCGGCGCTGGTCTGCCGGGAGAACGGAGCACGAAATTGCATTGACGCTGTACTATCGATGTCCTTCGACCGCTCTGTCCCGTCGCCGTGCATTTGGACATGGTGATGGTACCAACCTATCCGTCCGCCGGGCGCATCATTCGTCCGAGCCGATCGTGCTCGCGGAGGGGTCTTCGGAGCGGCTGACCCACATCCACGCCGCGCCTCAGCCGTCCTCGGGCCGCGCGCCCACGGAGCACACGAGGCGCTGCGTCGTCGCCTGCGCTCGCAGGGCGCCCTGTCCTGCGCCGGCGCCGGCCCCCTGCCCCCGCGCGGCCGTCCACCGCGCGATCAGCGCCGCGTCCTCCGCGCGCTCACCGCGCCGCCTCGAGTCGGAGGCGGCGAGGTGCAGCGCTTCGAGGCAGACGCGCTCGCGCCCCCAGCGCACCTGCGCGAGGCCCTGGTTCCCGAGCGCGATCGCGGGCAGCGCCCTCGGATCGAGGCGCAGCGCGCGCTCCGGATCGAGCGCCACGAGCGCGCGCCACGCGCCCCGCTGGGCGCGGCAGCGCGCGTCGCTGGCGGCGGTCAGCGTCGCCCAGGGCGCGAGCGCGACCACCTCGCCCACGGTCCCCCCCATGCGGTCCAGCACCGCCGCGCCCGCGATCTCGGGGGCCGCGCCGTCGAGCACCAGCACGCCGGCCTCGCCGTCGTCGCGCCACGCGAGGGTCATCGGCCGGCCCCGGAGCTCCTCGCGGTCGAGCGCCACGAGGCGCGCAGGCCGCCGGGGCTCCGGCGTGTGCTCCTCGACGGCCACGCGGCGCCGGAGCTCACCGAGCACGAGCGCGCGGCCCGGACCGAGCAGGAGACCCGGGGCCCGCCCCGGCGCGGAGTCCGCGTAACCTCGGCGCGGCTCGAACGCCGGGAGCGCCCGCGCGCCCTGCGGGCCGAGCAGCAGCTCGCCCCCCTCGGCGGCGAGGACGAGCAGCCCGACCTCGCCGCTCGCAGCGAGCAGCGGGATCGACGCGCTGCGCTTCCCGCCGCTCGGCGCGAGCTCGGTCGCGTTCAGCCGCAGCGCCTCGCCGCGCAGATCGAACGGCGGGAGGTAGAGCACGCTGTGCGTCCGGACCGCCGCGACCTTCGGGCCTCGCTTTCCCGGCGCGGCGCCGCCCTTGCCCGACGCCGCGCCGCCGGGCGGCGCCTCCTCGGGCGCGGCCTCCTCGGCGGGCGGCGCCTCCTCGGCCGGCCGCGCGGCGCGCCCAGGCGCCGGCGCGTCGGCGACGACATCGAGCGTCTCGCCATACGACGTCGGCACGGTCCATCGCCCCGGGCCAGCCTCGAGCGCGGCGCGCGGGCGCAGCGCCGGCAGCTCGATCGGCGCACAGGAGAGCGACGGCAGCGCCTCCGGCGGCCCGTCGATCGGGCCGACGCCGCCCGGGCAAGCCGCCGCGTCCACCCCGGCGGCGCCCGCGCGGCCGGCCACCGCCGCCCCGCAGCCCGGCGCGGCGGCGGTGGCCGGCGACGGCTCGCCCGCGCCCCAGCCGAGCCGCACCACGCCGCTCAACGCACAGCCGAGCGCGGAGCACCCGCCCTGGAACGACGGCGGGGGCACCGGCGAGCGCCCGGCGGCGCGCCACGTGCGGCCGTGATCGAGCGTCTCGTAGAGCTCCGCGCCGGCCGTGACGAGCACGCCGTGGTCGCCGGTCACCACCATCCCCGCCGGATCGGGCGGCAGGGCGTGCGGCGAGACCGTCCCGTCGTCCGCGATCGTGACGCCCTGGCTCCCCTGCCCGACGGCATCGGACCACTCGACCGACGACAGCCACCCGTCGACCCCGCCGTCCTCGCGCGCGCGGAAGCGCCTGTCGACGAGCACCCGTGTCCCGTCGCGCGGGGGCGGCGTCCAGTACCAGCCGGGGAGGTGCCCGCGGAGCTCCACGACCCGCGCGCCCCCCTCGTCGCGGCCCCGCGGCGCCCCGGCGGGCGCTGGCAGCCGCGCGTCGCGCTCGCCCCTCAGCAGCGCGATCGCGCTCCCGTCCCGGCGCGGCGCCCAGCCGACCAGCGCCTGCGACTCGCCGAGCTCGACCGCGTGCTCGACCCAGTCGTCCGGGCCGCGCCGCACGCAGATCCTCGGGTGGATCACGACCTCGCCGTAGCGGCGATCTCGCTCCTCGTCGCTGGCGACCCGCGGCGACGCAGCGCAGCCGCCGACGTAGCCGAGCGCGCCGCCGTCGTCGGCCACGAAGAACCCCTCGTCGCTGAAGGCGCGCTCCATCCGCGGCGCCTCGCCGCGCTCGGAGCGCAGGACGTAGCTGCCGTAGCCGTCGTAATCGTCCCACACGCAGAGGAAGAGCGGCCCCTCCTTCGCGGGCACCGGCACGCAGCCCAGCCCGTCCGGGAGCCAGCCGGAGAACCGCTCGCGCACCGCGCCCGTGCTCACGTCGATCCGCGCGACGCCGCCCTCGAACACCCCGAGCGCGGTCCCGTCGGGCAAGAGCGCGCCCGCGGAGACGGCCGCCGCGAGCGGCGCGAGATCGTCGAGGACGGGGGCGTCGCGCGAGGCGGCCTGGGCGCCCGCGAAGAGCAGCTGGAACGACCCGCTCGGCCAGCTCGAGCGGAGGTCGCCGTCGGGCCGGCCGAGCGAGCCGTCCGGGAGGACGGCCACGCGCCCGAGCGCCGTGTCGAGCGAGAGCGCGTCCGGGGCGACGCTCAGGGCGCGCGCGGCGAGCCCGAGCCGCTGGCCGGCGTCGATCCACGTCCTGCCGCCGTCCGCCGTCGTCGCGGCGCGGCCGAAGACGTCGAGGCGCGCCGCGCGCGCGGCGTCCAGCGCGGCCAGATCCTGGATGGCCGGCATGTCGAGCGCCCGGCCCCGAGCCTCGCCCGGCAGGAGCTCCCGCGGTCCCCGCTCCGTGAAGACCACGACGCCTCGCAGGCCGTTGCGGGCGCCCCGCACCGCGCCGCCGCCGCCGCCGAGCGCCACCTCGGCGAGCGGCCCCGTGAAGCCGCGCGAGCGGAACGCCCTGCGCCGGGTCCAGTGCAGGAAGCCCCCGCCGAGGTGGGGCGCGATCGCGAGCGATCCGACGACGGGCTCGCCGGACGCCCACAGATCCGCCTCCCACGCCGCCGCGGCGACGCGCCCGTCTCCGCCGAGCTCGAGCCGCGCGCCCTCCGCGACGACGCGCGCCGCGACGGCCGCGGCCGGTCCGTCGTGCGTTGCCCGGAACACGCCCTCGGAGAGCGCCAGGAAATAACGCGCCCCCGCCGGGGCAGCGCTGGCGGAGCCGGCCGCGCCCGGCGCACGCGCGGCCCGCGCAGCCCCCGCGCCGCTCGCGGGGCTCGGCTCGGGCGCACGCGCGCAGGCGGCCGCGAGGAGAGCCGAGATCAGACCGAGCGAGCGCACCAGCATCCGGGGAAAGCACGACGGTATCCGTTGTCGCGCCCCCGTCCAGCGTCGATCCACGTTCTCGCCCCCGCGCCCTCCCCCCACGGCGGCCGCGCCCGCCGTCCCCGGCTCCCGCGCGCCTTCGCGCGGCGGCGTCGTAAGCTGCAGCCGCGGCGCCCGGCGCCCGCCCGGAAAGCCTGTGCACTCCCCTCCCCGCCCCCGACGACCCACCCGCGACGAGCTCGTCGCCGCCGCCGGCAAGACGGTGCCGGACGTCCTCGCCCCGGACCTCGACGTCCTCTTCTGCGGCATCAACCCGGGCCTCTACAGCGCCGCCGTCGGGCACAACTTCGCCCGCCCCGGCAACCGGTTCTGGCCGGCGCTGCACGCCGGCGGATTCACCGATCGCGTGCTCTCCCCGTCCGAGGAGCGCGAGCTGCTCGAGCTGGGGGTCGGGATCACCAACGTGGTCGAGCGCGCGACCGCGTCGGCCGACGAGCTGTCCGCCGAGGAGCTCGCCGCGGGCGGGCGGCGGCTCGAGACCACGGTGCGGCGCTACCGCCCCCGCTTCCTCGCCGTGCTCGGGATCGGCGCCTATCGAGGCGCCTTCGGCAGGCCCCGCGCCGCGCCCGGCCCCCAGCCAGAGACGCTCGGCGCAACGCGGCTCTGGGTGCTGCCGAACCCCAGCGGGCTCAACGCCAGCTACCAGCCGGACAGGCTCGCGGCGATGTTCCGCGCCCTCCACGAGGCGGTCACGTCGACCCGGGCCTCGCGGTGAGCGGGCGCCTACTCGGGCAGCGCGCTCGCCTCCTCCTGAGGCACCTTCGCGCGCGCGCGGCGGGCCTCTTCCCGGACGGCCGCGAGGCCGGGCGGCCCCTCGGGCGATCGCCCGCCGCGGTTGGTCACCGCGGCGAGCCACGCGAACGGCGAGTCGGGCGCGCTCTGCGCGACGAGGAGGACGGCGCGGGACGCGTAACGCGAACAGCCGTCCTCGCACACGGGCAGGACGAGGCGGAGCCCTCCGCCGCCGCCTCGGCCCACGAGGGGCGCCACGCGGAGCTCCGACGGAGGCGGCGACAGCACAGCCATCATCGCGCGCGCCATCCGATGGACGAACGTCGCTCCGGACATCACAGGCGGCTCGGAGGTCGGCACCCCCGCGCCGTCCGCCGCGTCGAGCCGGCTCGGCGGGAGCGCGAAGAGCCCCGCTCCGTCGGCCGCCGCCGCCGGCGACGGCAGCGCGCCCGCGAGCGCTCCCACGAATGAAGCCAGCTTGAGTCCGAATCGCATACGTGCTCCCTCTGCGGCACGTCCAGCAGGCCCCATGCCAGCCATGCGCCGCCGGCCGCGGCGTCGCATCCACGACGGTCCGCTCCGTTCGGCGCGCGTGACGGATCGCCACAGCGTGGCGGCGCGGAGCCCGATCCCACGCGGCGTTGTCGCTGCGCGCTGGCGGCGTTGTCGCTGCGCGCTGGAGGCGTTGTCGCTGCGCGCTGGAGGTGCCGCGGCGAGCCGGAGATACCCGCTTCGAGCAGGAGAATGGCGGAGAATGGCCCTCGCCGCGCGCGCGCCGCTTTCGCTTGCCAGAAGGTCCGGGCGCCGTTAACCGTCTTCGTCATGCCCGACCGAAAGCCAGGGCTGAGCCCGCTTCAGGTGAAGTCCTCGGTCCAGCCGGGCGCTCCCCTCCCGTCCGAGCCCGTGGCGAGCATCCTGCTCGTCGACGATCACCGCGCGAACCTCCTCGCCCTCGAGGCCGTGCTCGATCCGCTGCGCCAGCGGCTCGTCACCGCGCAATCCGGCGAGGAGGCGCTGGAGCACCTCAACCGCGAGGAGTTCGCGCTGATCCTCATGGACGTGAAGATGCGCGGAATCGACGGCTTCGAGACGGCCGCCCGCGTGAGGGGGCTCGATCGGGCGAGGCACACGCCGATTATCTTCATCTCCGGGCTGCCGGAGGACGAGGACCGACGGTATCGCGGCTACCGCGAGGGCGCGGTCGATTATGTCGTCAAGCCGTTCAATCCCGACATCCTCCGCGCCAAGGTGGCGGTCTTCGTCGAGCTGCACCGGAGGGCCGAACAGATCAAGCGGCAGGAGGCCGCGCTCCGCCAGCTGGAGCGCCAGGCGAGCGACGAGGTGTTCCGGCGCATCATGGACACCAGCATGATGGGCCTGCTCTTCAGCGACTACGAGGGGCGCGTCATCGAGGCGAACGACTGCTTCCTCTCGATGATCGGCTACACCCGCGAGGACCTCAGGGCGGGGCTTCTCAGCTGGCAGGAGCTCTCCCCGCCGGAGTACGAGCATGTCCACCACGACGCGATCAACGAGCTGAGCCTCCACGGCGTCACGAGGCAGTTCGAGAAGGAGTACATCCGCAAGGACGGCAAGCGCGTGGCGGTCCTCGTCGGGTCCGCCCGCATCGAGACGCAGCGGCGCAACCTCACCTACGTGCTCGACATCAGCGAGCGCAAGCGCGCCGAGGCCAACGTCAGCCTCCTCGCCGGCGCGGGCGAGATCCTCTCGTCCTCGCTCGACTTCCGCGAGACGCTCGGGCAGCTCGCCCGGCTCGTCGTTCCGCTGCTCGCCGACTGGTGCGCCGTGGACATCCAGGGCCAGGACGGCGCGATCCAGCGCGTCGCCGTCCAGCACACCGACCCTCGGAAGGCGGAGCTCGTCCGCCGGATCGAGCAGAGTTATCCTGTCGATCCCGCGGCGAGCCGCGGTGTGCCGAAGGTGCTCCGGACGGGCGAGGTCGAGTGGGCGTCCGAGATCCCGGACTCCCTGCTCGTCGAGAACGCGCGGGACGAGGAGCACCTCCGGATGGCGCGCGAGCTCGGCCTCCGGTCGTACCTGGTCGTGCCGCTGGCGGCGCGCGGCCGCGTCCTCGGCGCGATCACGCTCGCGCACGCCGAGTCGGGCCGGCATTACACGAAGGTCGACGTGCAGTTCGCCGAGGAGCTCGCCCGGCGCGCCGCCCTCAGCGTCGACAACGCCCTCCTCTTCGAGCGCGAGGTCACCGTGCGCAAGGAGGTCGAGACGCTCGCGGAGGAGCTGAAGCACAGCGAGGCGCAGTTCCGGCTGCTCGCCGAGACGATGCCGCAGCTCGTGTGGACGAACCGCCCGGACGGCCACCACGAGTACTTCAACCGGCGCTGGTACGACTACACCGGGCTCACCGCGGAGGACACCGGCGGCGAGGGCTGGAGCCGGATCATCCACGCCGACGAGCACGAGCGGGCGATCGAGGCCTTCCGGGAGGCCCTCCGCACGGGCGAGCCGTACGAGAGCCAGTGCCGGCTCCGGCGCGCGGACGGCGTGTACCGCTGGTTCATCGGCCGGGCGGTCGCCGCGCGCGACGGGTCGGGCCGCATCGTCCGCTGGTTCGGCACGTACACGGACATCGACGATCAGAAGCGCGCCGAGGAGGAGCGGCAGCGGCTCGTCCAGGCGCTCGAGCGCAGCAACAAGGAGCTCGATCAGTTCGCGTACGTCACGAGCCACGACCTCAAGGCGCCGCTCAGGGGCATCGCCAACCTCTCGCAGTGGATCGAGGAGGACCTGAACGACAAGATGACGGCGGAGAGCCGCAAGCAGCTCGATCTGCTGCGCGGGCGCGTCCACCGGCTCGAGAACCTCATCGACGGGATCCTGAGCTACTCGCGGGCGGGCCGCGCCCGCGAGAAGCCCGAGGCGATCGACGTGGGCAAGCTCCTCCGGGAGGTCATCGAGCTGCTCGCGCCCCCGCCGGAGACGCGCGTGGAGATCGCCCCCGACATGCCCGTCCTCGTCACGGAGCGCGCTCCGCTCCAGCAGACGTTTTTGAACCTGATCGGCAACGCGCTGAAGCACGCCGGGGGCACCGATCCGGAGGTCCGGATCAGCGCGCGCGACGCCGGGCCGTTCTGGGAGTTCTCGGTCTCCGACAACGGGGCGGGCATCGCGCCCGAGTACCACGACCGCATCTGGGGCATCTTTCAGACGCTGAAGGCGCGCGACAAGGTCGAGGGCACCGGAATCGGCCTGTCGGTCGTGCAGAAGATCGTCCAGAGCAAGGGCGGGCGCGCCTGGGTCGAGTCCGCCGTCGGCGCCGGCGCCACCTTCCGGTTCACCTGGCCCAAGATCGAGGCCAGAGAGCCTTCATCCCCCTGATGAGCCCGCCTCGAGCGCGGGGCGTGGCGCGCGGCGACGCGCCTCGCTCGCCGGACAGGCACGGAGCTTGAACGACCTCCTCGAAACACAAGGCGGCTTGTCGCGGCCGACCTCGAAAGGAGGGTTCCCATGCTGTCGATGTCCAACCTGCCCAGGCTCTGCCTGGGCGCGCTTGCGCTCTCGCTGTTCACCGCGTGCGCCGCGGCGCCTCCCCCGGAGCAGGCTCGGCCTGAGCCGAGGTTGCCGAACCCGGGCCCGGATGGAGTCTACAAGGTTGAATGGCCCGATCTCAGGGAAGGCGAAGATCGATTCATCGACCTCACCCTCGGGGCCGACATCGCCGACGTCTGCCGCCTTCCCAAGACGAGCTTCGCCTTCGACTCCTCCGAGCCGCTCCCGCAGGAGCACGTGGAGCTCCGGGCGCTCGTCGACTGCCTGCGCGCATCGAGCCTGAAGGGCGCGAGGATAGAGCTCGTCGGCCGCGCCGATCCGCGCGGCACCGCGGCGTACAACCAGGATCTCTCGCTCCGCCGCGCCGCGCGGGTGAAGGAGATCCTCGTGGAGGAGGGCATCCCCGCGGATCGCATCACGACGCGCGCGACCGGCGCCGCCGGGGCGGTCGGAGCTCAACCGATGTACTCCTATGGCTATGATCGCAGGGTCGACGTCGCGCTGATCGGCGTCGCCCATGCCCCCCGGTGACGCGCGCGCTCGCCCGCTCCGCGGACGCGGCTCGGAGCCCTGCCGGAGCGGCGCTGCAGCTGGCGCTCTCCCTCTCGGCAGGGCGGCTCTCCTCCTCCAATCCCACCTCTTCCGTTGGTGACGGCGCCGCGCGCCGCGGCCCTTGGTTCACCGGCGCTCGTCTTCACGGTTCACGGTTCACGGTTCACGGTTCACGGCGCGTGTCGCGCCCGAGGCGCGTCACGACAGCTGTGGCGTTTCGTCACGCGAGCGCCACGGCGGCGCGCCGCGGCCCCGGGGACAGGCGCTCCGGGCGCAAGCTCTCGGTTGGTCCGGGCCCTGCAATGGTTTCCCGACACGAACCGGCGGATGTCATGTCCGTCACGAGGAGACAAGAGCCATGACGAACCGAATGAACAGCGCGGTGGGGACTGCGAAGGGTGTGGTCGAGTCGGCGGCGTCCGGCGCGGGCGTCGCCGCGACGGCGGCCAGGACGACGGCGTTCGACGTCGCGAAGGCGGTCGCCGGCGTCGCCGCCACGGTCGGGGCGCTCGGCTTCGACGACGTGCTCGGCTGGGTCGGGCTCTCGCGCAAGCGGAGCCCGCTCACGGCGATCGGCCTCTTCGGCGCCGGCCTCGCGGTGGGCGCGGGCGTGGCCCTGCTGCTCTCGCCGACGTCGGGCGAGGCGCTGCGCCGCGAGCTCCTGACCCGCCTCGACGGCCTGAAGCGGCAGGCGACCCGCGGGGTCGAGCAGGCCGAGCGCAAGGTCCAGGACAAGGTCGGCAGCGCGGTCGACGCGGTGAAGGGCGCGGTCGCGCCGCCCGACGCGAGCTCCGCGAACTCGCATTACGGCATCGAGGGAGCTGGGCTGTCCCACGGCGGCGAGAGCGGCCATCACCTGAGCTGAGGCGCTGGCCGTGTGGCTCGAAGCCATCATCACGCGGGAGGATCTCGCGCAGATCCTGGGCGAGTTCCTCCCGGTGAAGATCCACCTGGACGACGACGAGACGACCGATCGCTGGCTGTACCTGGGCAAGGCGACCGAGATTGCCCTGGCCGACGACCTGGGCTTGCGGGTCACCTGCCCGGCGGAGCTCCAGTGGTCCATCGCGGGCGTCAACCCCACCATCCGGCTCGATGAGCTCAAGGTGCTGATTTGCCCCGAGATCATCGAGAGGAACAAGGGGAGCGTCCTGGCGTTCAACGTCGAGCTCGAGGAGGCGGACATCCGCGGCATCCCCTCGATCCTCGACCACACCGTCATGAAGGCGGTCAACGCGGCGCTCGCGAACAAGCGGCCTGAGTGGAACTTCACGAAGACGCTCACGCACACCGTGGGGCTCCCCTCCAACCTCGATCCGATCGAGGGGCTGCACATCGGGGTCGCCTGGGGCAAGCGCCGCATCAGTCAGGACGCGCTCGTGCTCGTGGTCTCCTTCAAGCTCAATTTCGTTCGAGGCGATTGAGCTTCGCGGTTGCCGACAAGCGCCCCGCCCCCTCTCCGGGTTGGCGGGGCGCTTCGCTCGAGCGTCGTTGTGTCCGAATCACCCTCGCCCGTTACCTCGCGATCCCGGAGGGGGCCGGGCATCCCGCCGAGCCCCCGGCCAGCGCGCGCATGACGTCCGTGCGCGTCACGACCCCGATCACGCGGTCCTCGTAGACGACCGGGAAGTCCGGCTCCTGGCTCGCGAGCATCCGCCGCGCGGCGTCGCCCCCGAGCTCGCCAGGCCACAGCTGGACCGCCCTGCCCTCGCTCGGAGGCTCTTCGGGCGGCGCCGCGGGCGCCATCACCGCCTGCGCCGCGCGCCACTCCCGCCGCGCCTCCACGAAGAAGAGCGCCGACAGCGCGGCCACGACGAGCTGACCGCCGAACAGGCCCACGAAGAACAGCGCCGCCGCCGCCGCTTGCCCGAGCGCCGCCGTCAACGACGTCGCGAGCCAGGCGCCGGTGAGCGGCGAGAGCGCCTCGCGCAGCGCGCGCCCCCCCTCGAGCGGCAACACCGGCAGCAGGCCGAGCAGGGCGATCCCCAGGTTGGCGCTGGCGATCCACACGACCGCGGCCTCGCGCGAGGGCGCCTCGGCGGCCTTGAGGACCGAGGCCCATCCGAGCTCGCCCACCCCGCGCTGGGCCTCGACGGCCAGCGCGAAGAGCGCCGCGAGGGCCACGTTCGCCGCAAGGCCGAGCGCGCCGCCCTGCGCCCGTCCCGCAGCAGGACGTGAGCGGCTGACGATCGGGCCGAGCGGCGAGAGCTGGATCTCCCGCACCCTCAGCCCCAGCTGCCTGGCCACGATCCCCTGCACGAGCGCCTGGAGCCCCACGCACCCGAGCAGCGCCGCGCCCAGCGCGCAGCCGAAGAGCGCGCCGCTCCAGCCGTACCGCGCCCCCCACTGGAGCGCCCCGATCGGGAGCAGCAGGCCGAACGCCGCATGCGCAAACACATCAACACCGCCGAGCCGCGTGATCCTGATGACCGACTTCATGGTGTCTTGCTCCTGGGTTCCCGCAGGCACCTGCACATGGCGGGAGGCGCAGTTCCGACGTGCCACTGCCCCCTCCCCCGGGGCGTGGCGAACACCTCGTCGCGCGATCGACCGCTCGGCTGACGGGCACTTGTCCCAGATTTTTCTGATTTTATTGCAAATGACATGCCGTTTTCCTGCGCCTCGCTTGCGAGGGGGCGGCGCGCGGAGCCATTCCGAGGAACGCAGCGGATGCCGGGCTCATCACACGTCGCCTGAATGCCGCGGTGTGGCGTTCCGCTACATCGTGGGCGCACACCGTCACGGCGCCATATCCGGGCTCCCCAGCCGGGCGCCGAGCGATTCAACGTTCGAGTTCTGCATGCGTCCACTCCTTCACCAGCGCACCCGCGCCGCGCGCGCCTCCGTGGCGTGGAGCCCCAGGGTCACGGGCCTCTCCGCCGCGCTCTGGAGAGCGGCGAAGAGGGCTGTGACCGAGCGAGGCGCGCCGGGCTCATCCATCGTGTGTTCGGCGTCCCCACGGCACAGGGCGTGCCGCCGCACCCGCCCCCGCGTGCCCAGTCCGATCTCCGCCGCTCGCCGACCAGAGCTCGCGAGGACGGATGGAGGCAGGCGCGCCCCGTTGCGGCGATCCGCGCCAGCGTCGCTCGACCCCCGCCGGGTGCGTGCGACCGACCCGAGCGGCGCGGCATGCGGTGTGCACAGGCGATGACAGGCGATGAGCAGCGGAGCCGACGGGGTGTCGAGATCGGCTGAAGAGACGCGGCAAAGGATCGTTTATGTCAGAGCGCAGAAGCCAGGTCGATGATTTCACTCGGCTCACCGAGGAGGATTTCACGCGGCTCACGCAGGAGACCGAGCGGCTCGCGAAGCACGTCGAGGATCTCCGGCACCGGATCGCCGCGACGACCGCGAAGCGGCGCGCGTCCTCCGGCACGCTCCCTGCGCAGAGCGCCGCCCCGTTCGCACCGCCGCACGGCTCCCCCTCGGAGCGGACGCACAGCGCGACGCCGGAGCGGCCGTGCGACGCCGTCGCGGAGCGGCCGTATGACACCGCCGTGGAACGGCCGTATGACGGGCCACCGGAGCGGCCGCATGACGCCGCCGAAGAGCGGACGCACGACGCGGCGTCGGAGCGGCCGCTGCGCGGAGCGACGGAGAGGCCGCCGCCCCGTCACTCTCCCTTTCCCGAGCGCCCCTCGTGCCTCGCGAACGTGTCGCGATGGCTGCCGCCGCTCAGGACCGCGAGAGATGCCATGGAGTCGGGCGTCCACGAGAGGGTGGGAGAGGCAGGGCGTTACAGCATCATCACGCCGCGCAACAAGCCGAGCGATCTCCCGACGAAGCGCCGCTCGCCCAAATCCGACGTGGCCTGAGGCGCCGGCCCCGGAGGGCCGCCGCGTCGGCGCGGGGGCCCTTTCCCGCGTTGTCCCGCCGCGGCCTCACGCGCGCGCTCGGCCCGACCGCGCGCCTTGCGCGCAGCACGCGCGCCTTGCGCGCCGCACGCGCGCGCTGCGTGCTGCGCGTGGCGCGAAGCTTGCCCAGCTGAGCGCCTGCTAGTAATACGAGCCCATGCTGCTGCGCGGTGGGAGCAGAAGCGCATGGCCGACGTGCCATGAAGCCTGAACCCGAGGGGACCCCGGCGGCCGCCTCGCGGCCTGGCAGCGAGGGCCCCGCTCCTCGCCTGCGGGAAGCGTCGCGCGGAGCCCCAGCGCAGCCTCGACCGATGAGGCCGCCATCCACGCGAGAGGGCCTGTCCTCCTGCCGTCCTCTCGCGCGGCGCCCTGGGATCACGCCGGGGCGCCGGGTCCGATGGCCTCCTGCGCCCCTGGGCCCCTCCGCGCCCGGGGCGCGCGCTCATTTCCCTTATTGACCGATCGGTCCTGCCCGCGGGCGGGGCCAGGAGAACAGCGGCATGGAGCAGCGAAGCGACCTCGACAAGGCGGCCCGCAAGGCGAGAGCCGGCAATGGCAAGAGCAAGAAGGCCGCGTCCGGGGATGGGCTGCAGCACGGCGCCGCGAGGAAGGCTCGCCCGGCCGAGCGCCCCCGCGCCGCCGCGCCGCTCGAGAGCGACGAGCTCGACCGGCGGACGCTGCTGATGTCGCTGACGGGCCTGAAGAAGGGCGATTTCTCGGTGCGGCTGCCCGTCCACTGGCTCGGGCTCGACGGGAAGATCGCCGATACGTTCAACGACGTCGTCGAGCGCAACGAGAAGCTCGCGAAGGAGCTCGCCCGCCTGAGCCGCGCGGTGGGCAAGGAGGGCAAGCTCTCCCAGCGCGCCTTCATCGGCGAGGTGAGCGGCGCATGGGCCGACGAGATCGCGTGCATCAACGCGCTGATCGGCGATCTCGTCCACCCCACCGCCGAGACGGCGCGCGTCATCGGCGCCGTGGCCAAGGGCGATCTCTCGCAGACGATGGCCCTCGAGGTGGACGGCAGGCCGCTCGACGGCGAGTTCCTCCGGACCGCCAAGACCGTCAACACGATGGTCGAGCAGCTCGGCTCCTTCGCCTCCGAGGTCATCCGCGTCGCCCGCGAGGTCGGCACCGAGGGCAAGCTCGGCGGGCAGGCCGACGTCCGCGGCGTCGCAGGCAGCTGGAAGGACCTCACCGACTCCGTCAACTCGATGGCCGGCAACCTCACCTCCCAGGTGCGCAACATCGCCGCCGTCACCACCGCCGTCGCCACGGGCGATCTCTCGAAGAAGATCACCGTCGACGTCAAGGGCGAGATCCTCGAGCTCAAGGACACCATCAACACGATGGTCGATCAGCTCCGCTCCTTCGCCTCCGAGGTCACCCGCGTCGCCCGCGAGGTCGGCACCGAGGGCAAGCTCGGCGGGCAGGCCGACGTCCGCGGCGTCGCAGGCACATGGAAGGACCTCACCGACTCCGTCAACTCGATGGCCGGCAACCTCACCTCCCAGGTGCGCAACATCGCCGCCGTCACCACCGCCGTCGCCAACGGCGATCTCTCGAAGAAGATCACCGTCGACGTCAAGGGCGAGATCCTCGAGCTCAAGAACACCATCAACACGATGGTCGATCAGCTCAACTCCTTCGCCTCCGAGGTCACCCGCGTCGCCCGCGAGGTCGGCACCGAGGGCAAGCTCGGCGGGCAGGCCGACGTCCGCGGCGTCGCAGGCACATGGAAGGACCTCACCGACTCCGTCAACTCGATGGCGTCGAACCTCACGGCCCAGGTGCGCAACATCGCGACCGTCACCACCGCCGTCGCCAAGGGCGATCTCTCGAAGAAGATCACCGTCGACGTCAAGGGCGAGATCCTGGAGCTCAAGAACACCATCAACACGATGGTGGACCAGCTCAACTCCTTCGCCTCCGAGGTCACCCGCGTCGCCCGCGAGGTCGGCACCGAGGGCAAGCTCGGCGGGCAGGCCGACGTCCGCGGCGTCGCAGGCACATGGAAGGACCTCACCGACTCCGTCAACTCGATGGCCGGCAACCTCACCTCCCAGGTGCGCAACATCGCCGCCGTCACCACCGCCGTCGCCAACGGCGATCTCTCCGAGAAGATCACGGTCGACGTGAAGGGAGAGATCCTGGAGCTCAAGAACACGATCAACACGATGGTCGATCAGCTCCGCTCCTTCGCCTCCGAGGTCACCCGCGTCGCCCGCGAGGTCGGCACCGAGGGCAAGCTCGGCGGGCAGGCCGACGTCCGCGGCGTCGCCGGCACATGGAAGGACCTCACCGACAACGTGAACTCGATGGCCGGCAACCTGACGAACCAGGTGCGCGGCATCGCCAAGGTCGTGACCGCGGTCGCCAACGGCGATCTCAAGCGCAAGCTGGTCGTCGACGCCAAGGGGGAGATCGCCGCGCTCGCGGACACCATCAACGGCATGATCGAGACGCTCGCGACGTTCGCGGATCAGGTGACGACGGTGGCGCGCGAGGTCGGCGTCGAGGGCAAGCTCGGCGGGCAGGCGAGCGTGCCCGGCGCGGCCGGCACGTGGAAGGACCTCACCGACAACGTGAACCAGCTCGCGGCGAACCTCACCACGCAGGTGCGCGCGATCGCCGAGGTCGCCACCGCCGTGACCAAGGGCGATCTCACCCGGTCCATCAAGGTCGAGGCGCAGGGCGAGGTCGCCGCGCTGAAGGACAACATCAACGAGATGATCCGGAACCTCAAGGACACGACGCTGAAGAACAGCGAGACGGACTGGCTCAAGAGCAACCTCGCCAAGTTCTCGCGCATGCTCCAGGGGCAGAAGGATCTGCTCACCGTCGGCCGGAGGATCCTGTCCGAGCTCGCCACCGTCGTCACGGCGCAGCAGGGCGTCTTTTACATCATGGATGCCTCCGGCGAGGAGCCTGTCCTGAAGCTGCTCGCGAGCTACGCGTTCAAGGAGCGCAAGCACGTCGACAACCAGTTCAAGCTGGGCGAGGGGCTCGTCGGGCAGTGCGCGCTCGAGAAGGAGAAGATCCTCCTCGTCAACGCGCCCCCCGATTACATCACGATCACGAGCGGCCTCGGCGACGCGCCCCCGGTCAACATCATCGTGATGCCCGTGCTCTTCGAGGGGCAGGTGAAGGCCGTCATCGAGCTCGCGTCGCTCGAGCGCTTCAGCCCGACCCACCAGGCGTTCCTCGACCAGCTCACCGAGTCGATCGGCATCGTGCTCAACACGATCGAGGCCAACATGCGCACCGAGGACCTGCTCAAGCAGTCCCAGTCGCTGGCGCGCGAGCTCCAGAGCCAGCAGGAGGAGCTCCAGGAGACGAACGCCGCGCTCGGCGAGAAGGCGCGGCTCCTGGCGGAGCAGAACGTCGAGGTCGAGCGGAAGAACCACGAGGTCGAGCAGGCCCGCCAGGCCCTCGAGGAGAAGGCGCGCCAGCTCGCCCTCACGTCCAAGTACAAGTCGGAGTTCATGGCCAACATGTCCCATGAGCTCAGGACCCCGCTGAACAGCCTGCTCATCCTGTCGGACCAGCTCTCCAGGAACAACGACCAGAACCTCACCGCGAGGCAGGTCGAGTACGCGAAGACGATCCACGCGTCAGGCACCGATCTCCTCGGGCTCATCAACGACATCCTCGATCTCACGAAGATCGAGTCGGGCACCGTCGTGGTCGACGTCGGAGAGATCGGCTTCACGGACCTGTCGGACTACGTGCGCCGCACGTTCCGGCACGTCGCCGAGGCGAAGAAGCTCGATTTCGAGCTCTCCTTCTCGTCGACGCTGCCGGCGTCGATGTTCACCGACGCGAAGCGGCTTCAGCAGGTGATCAAGAACCTGCTCTCCAACGCCTTCAAGTTCACCGAGCGCGGCAAGGTGGTCCTGGAGGTGACAGTGGCCCGCGGCGGCTGGAGCGGTGAGAACGAAGTGCTCAACCGCGCCGACGCGGTGATCGCGCTCTCCGTCCATGACACAGGGATCGGGATTGCGCCGGACAAGCAGCAGATCGTCTTCGAGGCGTTCCAGCAGGCGGACGGCAGCACGAGCCGCAAGTACGGCGGCACCGGGCTCGGGCTCGCGATCAGCCGGGAGATCGCGGGGATGCTCGGCGGCGATCTCACGCTGGTCAGCGCGCCGGGCCGCGGCAGCACGTTCACGCTCTACCTGCCGCGCACCTTCCGGCCCGTGCGGGCGGCGCGGCGGCAGCCGACTCACGTCCTTGACGCGCCGCCGTCCATCGATGATGCCGTCCACAGCAGCCGGCCGTCGGATCGCACGTCCGCGAGCGCGGACGTCCAGATCATCGACGACAGCGAGAGCGTCCGCCCCGGCGACCGCGCGATCCTGATCGTGGAGAACGACACCGTGTTCGCCCGCTTCCTCGTGGATGTCGCGCGGGAGCACGGCTTCAAGGCGGTCGTCGCGCTCCGCAGCGCGACCGCGCTCGCGCTGGTGCGAGAGATCCGGCCCGCGGCGATCACGCTGGACATCAACATGCCCGACGTCGACGGGTGGCGCGTGCTCGACTGCCTGAAGCGCGATCTCTCGGCGCGGCACATCCCGGTCCAGGTGATCACGACAGAGACGGAGGAGGAGCGGAGCCGCGCGCGGCGGATGGGCGCGGTGGGCCTGCTCAACAAGCCGCTCAGCAGCAGGACGGCGCTCGACGAGGCGTTCGCGCGGCTCGCCGGGCTGATCGGCTCGCCGCGGCGCCGGCTGCTCGTCGTCGCGCCGGACGAGGCCTCCTTCGCCCCGGCGACCGAGCTGCTCGGGGACGCGGCGGTCACGGTAAAAAGCGCGACGACGGCCCAGGAGGCGCTCGGCGCGCTCGATCGCGAGGCGTTCGACGCGATCGTGATCGAGCTGCACCTGCCGGACATGCCCGGCCTCGAGCTCATCGAGCGCCTCGATCGCGCAGGGCGCCTCGCCGATCTCACGGTCATCGTGTACGCGCCGGCCGGCGTCGCCGGGGACGGCGAGGCGCAGCTCTCCCGGCTCGCGCAGAAGCTGCCCGTGAAGCATGTCCAGTCGAGAGAGCGCCTGCTCGACGAGGTTACACTCGCGCTGCACCGCCGGCTCTCGGATCTGCCGGAGCCGGCGCGGCGCATCGTGGAGCAGCTCCACGAGTCGGCCGCCGCGCTCTCCGGCAAGTGTGCGCTGATCGTCGACGACGATTTCCGCAACATCTATGCGCTGAAGACCGTCCTCGAGAGCTACGGGATGACCACCCTCACCGCCGAGACGGGGAAGGCCGCCATCGAGCGCCTGGAGAGCACGAGCGGCATCGACGTCGTGCTCATGGACATCATGATGCCGGAGATGGACGGATACGACACGATCCGCGCAATCCGCAAACAGCCGGCATTCCAGACGCTACCGATCATCGCCGTCACGGCGAGGGCGATGAAAGGCGACCGGGAGAAGTGCCTGGAGGCGGGCGCGACCGACTACACATCGAAGCCGGTCGACACGGAGCAGCTGCTGGCGCAGCTCCGCATCTGGCTGCATCGCTGAGCTCGCTTCATCTCCCGTCACCGCCGCTCTCCAACACCACGCCCTGCGATCGCCCCCGAGCACGCCCGGCGGTTTCGTCCGTGCTGCAATGACGCCTCCGTGTGGCGCACCTGCGCAAGCTCTTGCGCGGCACACGGGCGATCGACGGCGCAGAGTACCGAGCATTTCCCGCATTTTCATTTGGCATGCCGCCTGCTGTCGCCTGCTGTGGCGATGTGGGTTTCCAGAATACAGGCAGGGCACGCGCGCGAGGGCGTTCATCGGGAAAGGAGCTGTAGGTGAGGCCAAAGCTGGTAACCGGTCTTGTCAGGACGTGGTCGGACGCCGAGAGGTCGGTTGAGCGCGTGATGAGCTGCGGATACACGCGTGACACCATCAGCCTTGTCATGGGCGACGCGGGGAGCGACCATCGCGCCGTGGACGGAACGGCGGGGGCGGTCTCGGCCGCGCTCGTGGGGCTCGGCGCGAGCGTGGCGTTCCCTGGCCTGGGGCTCGTGGCGGCGGGGCCCATCGGGGCCGCGCTCGCCGGAGCTGGCGCGCGCGGCGCGGCCGGCGGGCTCGTCGACGCGCTCGTCAGCGCCGGCATTCCCGAGCACCGGGCGAGCATCTACGACAGCGGCCTGCGACAGGGTGCGATCCTCGTGGGCGTAAATGCTTCCTCCGAGCGAGACGCAGAGATCCTGGAATTGATCCTCGAGTATGCGGGCGCCGAGGACGTCCGGAGCGAGAGCTCGCAGCGGCGTCCTTACGACAGCTTCATCTGAGCGGTCGCGGGAAGGCGGAAGGCACGTGGCAACTTGCCTCGCTGAGGCGCGCTGCCGCTGGCGCGCTCGCGCAGGGTTTCAGGAGCTCCCCGAGCCGATCGCCTGGCACACGCGATGCTCCAGACTCGGCGCGTGCCGTTGCGTGGCGAGCGGCGCATGGCCGGAGCAGACGGCAGGAGAGCGCATGTCGAGCAACATGACCCAGGCGTTCGAGCACACCTCAGGCGAATGCTTCGAGGTGGGCACGGTGGTGGGCGAGAAGTACCAGCTCCTCGGCAAAGCGGGAGAGGGCGCGATGGGGTCTGTCTGGGTCGCCACGAACACGGCGCTCGAGGCCAATGTGGCCATCAAGGTGCTGCGGCCGGAGATGCGCTCTCCCGCGATCGCCGAGCGCCTGCTGCGCGAGGCGCGGGCCGCGGCGAAGCTCAGCCACCCCGGGATCGTGCGTGTCTTCGATCTCGGCAAGACCGCGGGCGGCACCCCGTACATCGTGATGGAGCTCCTGGAGGGCGAGGCCCTCCGGGACGTGCTCTGCCGCGAGCACCGGCTCGCTCCCGAGGTGGCGCTCGCGGTCCTGCTGCCGGTCGCGAGCGCGATGCACGCGGCCCACGAACGGGGCGTCGTTCACCGGGATCTCAAGCCGGACAACGTGATGCTCGCGCATCAGGGCGACGGGCGGATAAGGCCCAAGGTCGTCGATTTCGGGATCGCGAAGGTGACGTGGACCGAGCCCGAGTCCGGATCGACGGGCGCGGCCGTGATCGGGACTCCGCAGTACATGCCGCCGGAGCAGGCGCTGGGACAAGGCCACATCGATCATCGCGCGGACATCTGGGCGCTCTGCACGATGCTGTACGAGGCGATCGCGGGCGAGACGCCGTATGCCGGGGAGCACGGGTTCGGGACGCTGCGCGCGATCGTCCAGGATCCGGTGCGCTCGCTCGTCGAGCGGTGCGGCTCGGATCCGGCGCTGTGGTCGATCATCGAGCGCGGGCTGCGCAAGGATCCGGCGGATCGCTGGGGGAGCATGCGCGAGCTGGGCAGCGCGCTCGCGGCGTGGCTCGTCTCGAGGGGAGTCTCGGAGGACGTGTGCGGCGCGTCGCTCCGCGCGCAATGGCTGGACGAGCGGGCCAGCCAGATCCCGTCGCCGTCGCCGCGGCTGAATGCGGTGAGCTCCGCGCCGACGCTGCACTCGCGCCGCGCGGACGACTCCCTGGAGCTGCAGCTGCCCGCGACGGCCGCGGCGGGTCACGGCGCGCCGGGGGCGGCGGCGGGTCACGGCGCGCCGGGGACGGCGGAGCGCAAGGGGATCGAGGAGAGCGGGGAGCGCGCGTGGTCCGAGGCGACCGCGATGGTGAATCTGCCGGGGGCGGCGTCGCCCTCGCCGCGGTCGTCGTGGCGGGAGCGCTTTCCGCTCCGCGGCGTCGCGGCGGCCGGGCTCGTGGCCCTGGCGGGAGCAGGGGTGTGGAGCGTCGCGCTGGGCACGGCGGGTCGCGCGGGCGAGCCGACGCCGGCGCCGCTGGTCCAGCCCGTGGCGATGGTCGCCGCGGCGCCGTCTCCGGCGCCGCCAGCGCTCGAGGCGTCCCGTCCGGCCGGCGCGGCGCAGGAGAGCGCGGCGCCGCCGGTCGGACCCACGCCGTCGCGCCCGGCGCGCGCGCTGAAGGCCGCGGTCCCCGCGCCTCAGGCGCCGGCCGCGCGGGCTGCGATCGCGGCGCCGGCGGCGAGCGCGCCGGCCGCGGCCGGGAAGCCGACGGCGCCGGCGGCGAGCGCGTCGCCCGGGTCGTCCGGGCCCAGCGCGGGCGCGGAGGGGCCGGCCTCGCCTGCGCAGCCGGCCTCCGCCGGCTCGGCGCAGGCGCCGGGGAGCGCCGGCTGTCCGGCTGGCGGAGGCCGGGAAGGCGGCGAAGCGGCCTGCCCGCCGGCCGCCGAGGCGTCGACGAGCGCCGTGGAGGTCTACGATGACGCCGGGACGGCCGAGAAGGAGCCGGGCGACCCCCCTCCGGCGGCCACCGAGGAGGCGCCGCCGGCCGCGGATGCCGGCGCAGCGGAGGGCTCTTCGAGCGCTCCAGCGGCGCCGTAGCGGACCGGATACCGGCCCTGCGGGCGGGGCGGCGTCCGAGGTCATCGACGGCTCGCCCACGGTGCTGGTCGCGAAGGGCCGTATCCTGGAGGAGGCGTGCAATCGCGAGCGGATCCAGCCGGAGGAGATCCTGTCCGAGATGCACAAGAGCGGGCCGGAGCACCTCTCCCAGGTGCGATGGGCCATCCTGGAGGCGGACGGCGCGCTCACCATCGTCCCGGAGCAGGGCCACGCCCTGCCCGTCGCCCGGGCCAGGACGCGGGACAAAGGCGTGTGAGCGCCGGTCAGGCCGGGCGGGAGGCGAGGCGGCGCGCGCCGCGTCGGGCGATCGCCGCCGCGAGGGCGAGGGCGCCGAGCGTCATGCCCACGAGCGTGCCCTGCCCGCGGGTCCGCGAGGGGCGGTCGCCGTCGAGGACCGGGATCGCCGCGCCGCAGAGCACGTCGGCGTGGACGCTGACGCGGGCGCGCAGCCAGTTGTCGACCCGCTCCTGCGGCGCGGGGCTCAGGACGAGGTCCGTGTCGAGCGCGGCGCGCGGCAGGTTCGCCTCGAGACGCGTCAGCCAGACGTCCTTCGGGTGCAGGCCGACCATCGCGATCGCGAGGTCGTCGAGCTCCCCGCACGCGAGCTCGCGCGCGTCGATCTGGTCGGCGGCGACCTCCCCGCAGCGCGGATCGGACAGCGGGACGCCGGCCGGGCACGGGTTCGCCACGGCGCGGCTCTCCGTCGCGATCTCGGCGAAGCGCACGGCGCACGCGGCGTCCTGGACCTCGCCGGTCTCGCCGTTGGCGAGCCCCTGCTGGGCGAACGCGGCGGCGATCGTGTCGACCGGGGTGGTCGAGCCGCTCGTGGTGTAGCGCACGCCGAACGGCGCCGCGGGGCTCGACACGGGCGAGAACAGCGAGCCCTGCTGCGCGTAGGGGGTGAGGAACGCGCGGCCGCCGTCGGACGCCGCGATCGCCTTCTCGCGGAGCACGCCGTAGTTCGACTCCTGCGAGGCGAAGTCCCACGCGAGGAGGTCGATGGGAACGGCCGCGGCCGCGAACCCCTCGGGGGCGAGCCGCGCCTCGCTGATGGTGAAGAGGGTGATCGCGACGTTCGCGCCCGTCCCGGCGGCGACCATCCGGAGCGGGAGCGCGGGGTTCGCCCCCGGCGTGACGACCCGCACCGGCGTCATCTCCTTCACGTCCTTGCCCGGCTGGAGCCTGATGGCGATGAAGTCGAAGCCCTCGTCGACATAGGCATCGAGGATCGGCTGCGTGGACTCGTCGACGTTGAAGCCGTTCTTGTCGAACCACGCGTTCAGCACGCCGGGCGTATCGGTCGCGAGCGTCACGGTGTCGTACGGACCGACGGTGCCGCGGTGAAGCACCACGACGTCATCGCCGCCGAACGCCCTCCCCGCCGCGTCCGCGGAGCTGAGGCTCGCGCCGCAGCCCCCGCCGCTCCGCGCGCAGGTGGAGCTCGGCGCGGTGATGCGCACCGACGTGGCCGCGTCGAGCGTCTCGAACCAGGCATCCGAGCCTTCCTCGAGGATCGCCCCGCGCTTCACCGGGAGCACCCACCCGAACGCGCTCGGATCGCCGGAGTACTGGATCTGATCCCAGAGCACCGACTGGACGGGCGACACGGAGAGCACCATCCGGTGCGCGTTGACGACCGTCGTCTCGGTGGGCGGGGCGAAGCACCCGCCGCAGGCGAGCGCCTCGCGCGGCGACAGGAGCGTCGCGGAAGGAACGGCGAGCGCAAGGAGCGCGAACAAGCGAAGTTTCATCGGCTACCTCCATGGGCGCGGGTCCGCGCGGGCGGGCTCTCGAAGCGCGCGGGCGGCGCGCGGCGCACCACCGCCAGGCTATCCGAGCCTGCGCGCTTGCGGGCAGCCTGCGCACGATTGGCGCGCCGCCTGCCATGCGAGCGCGTGGCGAGCCGCCGTCAGCCCGCGGCCCACCACGCGTCGAGGTCGCGGAGGGCGCGCTCGGCCATCACCTCGTAGCGGGCGCGCTTGCGCAGCTTGCCGTGCGCTGGATCGAGCGGCGCGATGTGCGCCCAGGTGATGTTGGACGGCTGATACGTGGGCTGCTTCCTGCCGAGGTGCGTGAGGATGCCGCCGAGGGCCGTCGTGGGCGGCGGCGGCCGGAGCGGCTCGTTCCGCAGCTGCTGCGCGAGGAGGATCGCGCACACGAACCCGGCCGCGGCGCTCTCCACGTAGCCCTCGACGCCCGAGATCTGGCCGGCCAGGTGCACGCCCGGCAGCGCGCGGAGCTCCATCGCGGGGCCGAGGAGCGCCGGAGCGTCGACGAAGGTGTTGCGGTGCACGGAGCCCATGCGGAGGAACTCGGCCTCCTCGAGGCCGGGCACCATCCGGAACACCCGCAGCTGCTCGGCGTACTTCATGCGCGTCTGGAAGCCGACCAGGTTGTACGCCGTCGCCGCCTCGTCCTCCGGGCGCAGCTGGAGCACCGCGTAGGGGCGCCGGCCTGTGCGCGGATCGGTGAGCCCCACCGGCTTCATCGGCCCGAACGCGAGCGTCTGCTCGCCGCGCGCCGCCATCACCTCGCACGGCAGGCACCCCTCGAAGTAGCGCACCTCCTCGAAGGCGCGGGCCTCCACCTTCTCCGACGCGACGAGGGCCTGGACGAACGCCTTGTACTGCGCCTCGTCGAAGGGGCAGTTCACGTACGCCTCGTCGCCGGCCTCGGCGTCGTCGCGGCGCTCGGCCGCGTCCTCCGCCGGCGCGGCCCGCTCCGGCGGCGCGGTTTGCTCCCGCTGCGCGGCCCGGTCGCCGCGGACCGCGCTCCCCTTGCCGTAGCGCGACTGCTTCCACACGCGCGACCAGTCGATCGAGTCGGCGCTGACGATCGGCGCGATCGCGTCGTAGTAGGCGAGGTGCTCGGCGCCGACGGCCGCGGCGAGGCTCGCCGCGAGGGCGTCGGAGGTGAGCGGCCCCGTCGCGAGGATCACGGGCCGGTCGGCGGGGATCTCCGTCACCTCCCGGTGCTCGACGGTGATCCGGGGGTGGGCCTCGATCGCCCGCGTCATCGCCTCGGCGAACCGCTCGCGGTCGACCGCCAGCGCGCCGCCGGCCGGCACCGAGGTCTCGTCGGCGCACCGCAAGGCGAGCGAGCCCACGCGCCGGAGCTCCTCCTTGAGGAGCCCCACCGCGTTGCTCAGCGCGGCGCCGCGCAGCGAGTTCGAGCACACGAGCTCGGCCAGCCGATCGCTCGTCTGCGCAGGCGTGCGCCGGTGAGGTTTCATCTCGACGAGGCGCACGCGCAGCCCGCGCTGCGCGAGCTGGTACGCCGCCTCGCAACCGGCCAGGCCGCCTCCGACGACGACGACGTCGTGCGGGCTCTCCGCTCCGTTCATACAGCTCACCTAGGTGGGGGGGGGGTCTTGCGGGCTTCCTAGCTCGCCGTGCGGCGGGCGCGCACGGCCCGCGCGGGCTTTTCGGCGGCCCCGGGGGCCGCGCCGGCCCCTTGCGGAGCGGCCTCGGGCCGGACGGCCGGCGTGGGCTCCGCCGGCGCGGGCCGGACGGCCGGCGCCGGGGCGGCGCTCGCGACGACCGCCGCGGCGTCCGGGGTGGCGGCGCCGTCGGCGGCGCCGTCCTCCCCTTCCCCCTCGACGATCTCCTGCTTGAAGCCGCAGTCCTTCGTCGCGCAGACGAGCATCGCCTTCTTGCCGGCGGTGCGGGTGACGAACTTCGCGCCGCACTGCGGGCACGGGACCGGCACCGGCTTCTGCCAGAGCTTGAACTCGCACTTCTGCTCGGCGTTCCAGTTGGAGCAGCCGTAGAAGGTGCGCCCGCCCTTCTTGCGGGGCCGGATCTCGATGAGATCGCCGCCGCAGCTCGGGCACGCGACGCCGAGCGGAATCGGGCGCGTGTTCTTGCAGGCCGGGTACCCCGTGCAGGACAGGAAGTCGCCGAAGCGGCCCGTCTTGATGATCATCGGCTTCCCGCACTTGTCGCACGAGATGTCGGTCTCGCGGACGGCGGCGGTCCCCCGCGCGTCGGACAGGTCGCGCGTCGCCTTGCACTTCGGGTAGCGCTCGCAGCTCAAGAACCAGCCGTTCTTGCCCCACTTCTTGAGCATCATCGACCCGCACTCGTCGCAGACGATGTCGGTCTTCTCCGCCTCGGGCTTCCACGGCGCGAGCTTCTTGGACTTGTCGAGCTGCTCCCTGAACTTCTTGTAGAAGGTCTTGAGCAGCTGCTCGCGCTTCAGGCTGCCGGCGCCGACGGCGTCGAGCTCCTCCTCCATCTGCGCCGTGAAGTTCGGATCCATGATGTCGAGGTTCGACCGGACGAGGCCGTCGACCACGAACTTCCCGAGGAGCGTCGGCTGGAAGGCGCCGCCGTCCCGCTTCTCGACGTACGCGCGCTGCTGCACCTTGCTGATGATCTCGGCGTACGTCGACGGGCGGCCGATGCCGCGCTTCTCCAGCTCGCGCACGAGCGAGCCCTCGTTGTAGCGGGGCGGCGGCTGCGTGAACTTCTGGTCGGTGATGACCCCCGGGGGCGACACGGCGAGCGCCTCGCCCTCCTTCATGTCGGGCAGGAGCGCCTCCGAGTCCTCCTCGGCCGACGGCCCCGGCGCCGCGCGCTCCGCCTCCGCGGCGGTCGCCTCGGGCGCCGGCGCTGCGGCGCCGCCCTCCGCGGCGGCGCCTGCGCTCTCCTCCTCGCCGGCGAACTCCTGCTGGCCTTCGGTCACCTGCAGCCAGCCGGCGAACTTGAGGATCCGCCCGGTCGCCCGGGCGAGGTAGCTCCGGTACGCGGGCGCCGCGACCGTCGGCGCGACGTCGATCTCGACCGTCGTGCGGTCGTACACGGCCGGGGTCATCTGCGAGGCGACGAAGCGGTTCCAGATGAGCTTGTACAGCTTGTACTGCTCGTCCTTGAGGTGCTTCTTGATCGAGTCCGGGTGGATCTCGACGCTCGTCGGCCGGATCGCCTCGTGCGCGTCCTGCGCGTTCTTCTTCGACTTGTAGACGTTCGGGCGCTCGGGGACGAACTCCTTGCCGTACCGCTTCGCGACCACGCCCCGCACCTCGGCGACCGCGTCGTCGCTGACGCGCGTCGAGTCGGTACGCATGTACGTGATGAGGCCGACCGGGCCGCCGTCGCGCTTGAGGTCGATGCCCTCGTAGAGCGCCTGGGCGATCTGCATCGTCCGCTTGGCGCCGAAGTGCAGGTAGTTCGTCGCGTCCTGCTGGAGCTTCGAGGTGGTGTACGGGGCGGGCGGGTTGCGCTTCTGCTCGCGCCGCACGACCTTCGCCACCTTGTAGCGGGCGGTCTCGAGGTCGGCGCGCACCTTCCCGGCGACCTCGCCGTTCGTCACCTCGAGCTTCTTGCCGTCGGCGGAGGCGAGCTTCGCGACGAACGGGGCGCGCTGCGGCGGGCTCGCCGCGCCGAGGCCGACCGCGATGTTCCAGTACTCCTCCGGGACGAACGCCTCGACCTCGCGCTCGCGGTCCACGATGAGCCGCAGCGCGACCGACTGCACCCGCCCCGCCGAGAGGCCGAACGCGAGCTTCGACCAGACGAGCGCCGAGACGTCGTAGCCGACGATGCGGTCGAGCACGCGCCGCGCACGCTGCGCGTCGTACAGGTTCTCGTCGAGCTTGCGGGGGTTGTGGACGCCGTGGTCGACCCCCTTCTTCGTGATCTCGTGGAACTCGACCCGCGCCACCTTCAGCTTCGGGTTCTTGATCTCCTCCGAGATGTGGAACGCGATCGCCTCCCCTTCGCGATCGGGGTCGGTCGCCAGGAGCACCTCGTCCGCCCTCTTCGCGGCGGACTTCAGCTCCTCCAGGACCTTCTCCTTGCCCTCGATGACCTCGTAGGTCTCGGCAAAATCGTTCTGCACGTCGACGGCGTTCTGCTTCTTGGGCAGGTCCTTGACGTGCCCCTTCGAGGCGAACACCTCGTACCCGTTGCCGAGATATTTCTTGATGGTCTTCGCCTTCGCCGGCGACTCCACGATGACGAGCGTCTTGGCCATCACCACCTTCTGAGCAACGAGATCGGGCTTGTGAGGATTGAAGGGCGCCCTTCGGTGCGAGGGAGGCCCCCCCGCGAGGAGGCGGCCACCCGAAACCGCACTGGGCAGGGTGAGCCGACGCGCCCCTTCAACGAAGAGCCCGCCGAAACAACCCGGCGGGCCCCTCTACTACTACGGCCTGGAGCGTCAACGTCAAGAGTGCCTCCACGGCGCGTCTGGGCGGAAGCCCCGTCCTCTCGCAGACCTCATCCACGTGCGCCGGCCGGGCGTCCAGGGCGTCGAGGACCGCGCGTTCGGCCGCGCTCATCGACGGAGGTGGCCCGCTTTCCTCGGGCAAAACGCCCGTCGGCGCCCCGAAGGCGGCCTCGGGGAGCGGCAGCGTGCCCCCGCCGGGCGACCTGCTGCGCGCCGGGCGCCGCGCCCGCCGGCGGGGCGGCGGCGCCTGCCCGCCGAGGACGTCGATGACGTCGGCCGCGCGCGTGATGGGGCGCGCGCCGGAGACGAGCTCCAGCGCGCAGCCCACGCCGCGCGGGCTCCACGGGGCGTGGGGGACGACGCAGAGGTGGCGGCCGAGGCGGCGGGCCGCGGCGGCGGCGGAGCGGGCGCCGCTCTCGATGCCCGCCTCGACCACGACGGTCGCGAGCGTGAGCGCGGCGAGGACCGCGTTGCGCTGGAGGAACAGCCCCGGCAGCGGCGGCGTGTCGTCGGGGACGCGCGCGAGCAGCGCGCCGCCCGCGGCGAGGACGCGCGCGAACAGCGCCGTGTGCTCGCGCGGGTACGGGTGCGCGTGGCCGCCGCCGCCGACGACGACCGTCGGCGCGCGCGCGTCGAGCGCGCCCTCGTGCGCGGCGGCGTCGACGCCGCGCGCGCCGCCCGACCAGATCGAGAAGCCCGCCTCGCCGAGCGCCGCGGCGAGCGCGCGGGTGAACCGGAGCGCCTCGTCGCTCGCGGCGCGCGTCCCGACGATCGCGACGCCCGGGCGCGCCGGGAGCGCGCCGCGGAGGTAGAGCGTCGGCGGCGCGGCCTCGGTCTCCGTCACGAGGGCCCAGAGCTGCGCGGGGTAGGATGGATCTGCGGGCTGGATCTCGATCGACGCCATACGCGGCGTGTCGACCGACGCCCGGGGCGAGTTGCGCGAAATGAGGACCGCGGCACGAGGAGCGGGCGGCCGCCCGCCCCCGGCGCGATCGCCGCGCTACCGGGGCGGCACGCGGGGCGCGGCGCTCGGCGGCGCCGTGTCGGGCGGGGTCGCGCCGGGCGGCGCGGCGCCGGGCGGCGGGGCCGGGCGCGCGCCCAGGAAGCCCTGGACGAGCACGACGCCCGCGCCGCGCCGCACCTGCGCGTGGAGCTCCACGGCGAGCGGCGCGGCGCCGGGCGCCGGGAGGCACGCCCCCCGGCCGCCGATCACCGCGACCGGCCCGCGATCCGCGTCCTGGGCGACGATCTCGAGCGCGGGCGGCGCGCCCTTCGTGACGAAGAGATCGACCTCGATCACGCCGAGCCCGCCCTGCGCGATGAACACCGCGCACTCACCGCGCGGGACGCGCACGGGGATCGCGGCGCTCTCTCCTTCCGCGAGCGCGAGCGACACGACGTCGCCGAGGGGCGCCATGCCCCTCGCCTCCCCGCGCGCGGTGTTGGCGAGCGCGAGCGCCGTCACGCGCGGCACCGGCGCGCTCGCCGCGGGCCGCTGCTCCGCCGCGCGGCTCAGGAACAGGCGCAACGCCTCCGGACCCGGCTCGGGCGCGTCGCGCGGAGGCGGCGGGTTCCGCGGCGCGTCGGGCGCGGGCGCGGAGGGCGGCGGAGGCGGCGGGCTAGGGCGCAGGACCTCGGCGCGGCCTCCGCCGCAAGCCGACGCGGCGAGCGCGAGCGACGTAGCGAGCAGGCGGCGCGCCGGCCCGAACGGATGCTGTTCGACGAGAGCGAGAGCGCGCCGCACCGCGCGGAGCCTACCAGAACCGCCGCGCCGCGCTCGGTCTGCGAGCGGCCGGCCGTGGGTCGTGCTACCCACTCGCCCGATGAAACCCAGGGTCATCGTCGTCGCGACGCATGGTCACTGCTTCGACGGCATGGCGAGCGCGGCGCTGTTCACCCGCCTGATGCAGGCGCTCCGCCCCGGAGAGCCGCTCGCGCTGCGGTACCGCTCCTGCGGGTACGGCCCGGGCATGACGATGATCCCGCCTTCGTGGCTCGACGGCGACGAGAACGCGATCCTCGACTTCCGCTACACGCCGACGAAGAAGCTGACGTGGTATTTCGACCACCACGTCACCGGGTTCGGCTCGGACGAGGAGCGCGACGCGGCGCTCGCCGGCGCGTCGCGCGCGAAGGTCGCGGGCGACGCGCCTCAGGTCTTCTACGACGCCGCCTACGGCTCGTGCACGAAGCTCATCGCGGACGTCGCCCGCGATCACTTCGGCGTCGAGATGTCCGGCGCCGATGAGCTCATCCGGTGGGCCGACCTCATCGACACCGCGCGCTTCCCCTCGGCCGAGGCCGCCGTGAGCCGGGAGGAGCCGATCATGCAGCTCGCCTCCGTGGTGGAGCACCACGGGGACGGGCCGTTCCTCGCCTCCGTGGTGCCCCGGCTCGTCGAGCGGCCCGTGAGCGAGGTGGCGCGCGAGGCGGACATCCAGGATCTCTGGCGCCCCCTCTCCGTCTCGCGGCAGACGTTCGTCACGCGCATCGCGCGCGGCGCGCGGAAGCTCGGCCGCGTGGTGCTCGTCGACCTCTCCGACGCGCCGCTCGAGGCGGTCGGCAAGTTCATGACGTACGCGATGTACCCGGACTGCGTGTACTCGGTCACGCTCTCCCGGCAGAAGCAGCACTACAAGCTCTCGATCGGCTACAACCCCTGGTGCGGCGTCCCCCGCGATCGCGACATCGCCCCCATCTGCCGCCGCTACGAGGGCGGCGGGCACCCGGCGGTCGGCGCGGCGTCCTTCCCGCTCTCCGCGCTCGATCGCGCGCGCGAGGCGGCCCGCGCCGTCGCCGAGGAGCTCGACGGGGAGCCCGCGCGGTGACCTGGGCCGAGCAGCGCTTCCGCAGGAGCGCGCGCGAGACGGGGCGGGCAGCGTCATCACGCGCGCGGGCCGGAGCGGCGGCCACGCGCGCGCCGCTCCTCTTCGGGCACCGCGGCGTGCGCGGCGAGGGCGCCCCCGCGGAGAACACCCTCGCCGCCTTCGAGGAAGCCGCGGCGCAGGGGGCCGACGGGATCGAGCTCGACGTGCGGGTGTGCGGCTCGGGCGAGCTCGTGGCGCTGCACGATCCGGACCTCGCGCGGATGACCGAGGGCGCGGATCCGCGCGCCGCCGCGGCGCTCCCCTGGGACGAGCTCCGGCGGGTCGACCTCCGCGGCGAGCGGGTGCCGCTCCTGTCCGAGGTGCTCGCGTTCGCGCGCGGCCGGCGGCTCGCCGTCAACATCGAGATGAAGCGGGACGTGCCCGATCGCACCGCCGTCGTGCTCGCGACCGCGCGGCTCGTGCGCGCCTGGGATCCGCGCCACGCCTTGCTCGTCTCCTCGTTCGATCCGGTCATGATCGCCTCCTTCGGCGCCCTGGTGCCGGCCGTCCCGCGCGCGCTCCTCGTGCACCGCAGCCGCTACCACGACGCGGCCGTGCGCCTCGCGCCGGCGCTCGGCGCGCTCGCCGCGCACATCGAGCGGACGATCGCGTCCCCCGAGCGCATCGCGCTCCTGAAGCGGCAGGGCCGCGTGATCAACGTGTGGACCGTGAACGATCCGCGGGAAGCGCAGGACCTCGCGGCGCTCGGCGTCGACGGGCTCATCACCGACGCGCCGCGCCGCATCCGCGACGCGCTCGCGTAGCCGGCCTCGTCGGACCAGCGCGACCGCGCGCTACCTTCGCTGCCAGGGGTCGATGATCTCGCGCGAGCGGCGCGGCTTCCGGCGCGGGGCCGACGGAGCCGGCGGGGCCTTTCGCTCGGCGGACGCAGCCGGCTCCGCCGTGGCCGCGGGCAGCGCGGCGCTCGCGGCGGGCACGTCCTCGGCCAGGGGCAAGCGCGCCATCACAGGGGTCGATGCGCGGACCACCTCCAGGGTCGGCGCGGCCGAGCTCACGCTCTCGGGCTCGCTCGGCGCGATCACGTGGTAGGGCGCGGCGCCCTCCTCGCCGACGGGCCGCAGCGCCGTGACCGCGACCGTCGCGCTGGTCGCGGACAGCAGGCCGCACGCCACGAGCCAGCGGAGCGTCGCGCTCGCGTGAGGCCTGCGGTCCGCGCGGACCTCCCCGGCCGCCGCCGCCGTCAGCGTGCCGGGCTGGGACGGATCGGCCAGCGAGGCGAGCGTGTCCTGCCGCGGGCGCGGGCCCTCTTCCCCGGGTCGAGAGAGCGGGCCGAGCTCCCCTGAGCCCTCCAGCGCGCCGGTGCTGCCCGGCGACAGCCCGAGCAGCGTCCCCGTGCGCGACGTCACGGGCGCCGGCTGCGGCGCCGAGGGCACGGGCAGCGGGATGCCCGGATCGCCCGCCGCGACGACGAAGGCGTGCACCATCTCCTGCGCCGACTGGAACCGCTGGGCTCTGTCGCGCGAGAGGGCGCGCAGGAAGAAGAGATCGAGATCGGCCGGCACGTCGGGCGCGAGGTGCGTCGCGAGCGGGATCGGCTCGACGAGGATGCGCGACAGGACCGCGCCGAGCACGTCGCCCTCGAACGGGAGCTTGCCCGTGACCGCGCGGAAGAGGATCACCCCGAGCGACCACAGGTCGCTCCGCGCGTCGAGGTTCCTGTCGCCGCGCGCCTGCTCCGGGCTCATGTAGAACGGCGAGCCCAGGAGCTCGCCGGTCCTCGTGGTCTCGTCGGTGAGGAGCTTGCCGGTGAGCTGCTTGGCGATGCCGAAGTCGAGGATCTTGACGATCTCCTCGTCCTCGTCGACGCGCGAGAGGAACAGGTTGCCGGGCTTGAGATCGCGGTGGACGAGCCCGGACTCGTGCGCGCGGCGCAGCGCCTTGCCGGTCTGGACCGCGATGCGCGCCGCCTCGGCGAGGGAGAGGCGGCGGACCCGCCTCAGGCGACGACTGAGATCCTCGCCCCGGAGCAGCTCCATGACGAGGTACGGGACAGCCCCCCAGATCCCGTAGTCCTGCACGCTCACCACGTGCGGGCTATCGAGGTTCGCCGCGGTCCGCGCCTCGCGGTAGAAGCGCGCGCGGAACTCCGGCGAGGCCGCGTGCTCGGGATCCATGAACTTGATCGCCGCCGGCGCCCCCAGCTGGAGGTGCCGGGCCAGCCACACCGAGCCCATCCCGCCCCGCGAGAGCGGCCCTTCCAGGCGGTATTTATCGCCGACGATCGTTCCCGGCTCGACGTCCATCGCCGACTCCTCCCGCCACGGCGAGGTGGATTGCGTCTGTCTAGACGCTCGAGCGAGCGGCGTCCACGCCATCAGGCGAGCGCTGCGGTACGCCAGCCAGCGCCACCCGAGATGGCCATTGTCCTTTCAGGAGCCGCCTGAGCGCGCCTGCCAAGAGCACGTTAGTCCTGGCAGTCGACATGACGGCGGACGACGCCGCCCGGGACCGGCTGCGTGAACGCCCCCGAGATGATGGGCGGATTCCACTTCGCCTCCTTGTACTGAAAGATCACGTCGTCCGCGGTGTTGGGCACCCGCATGCGGATCGATCGGGGGATCTCGGCCATGCAGGCGCCGCCGCTCGGCGGGATCGGATCGTCGATCCCCTCCGGATCGACGCGCGGCGGCGCGGTGCGGATCGCCTCGTGATGGCTCAGCTCCACCTGATAGAGGTCCGTCCCGCGCTGCGCGACCCGGACCTCGCGGACGCGCAGGCGCTGCTGGCTCCACGGCGCGAGAAAGTCGCGGGGGTGCGGCTCGAGGTGGATCTCCTCCACCGCGTCGCGGGAGCCCTGGATCAGCACACGGTAGAACCCGTCGCCGTCCCAGGCGATCGAGGCGCCGTGCGGCTCGTGAGCGAGCACCGGCGCCTCGCCGCGGAGCAGCGAGACGAGGGCGTGCCCGGGGATGGGCACCTGGGTGAGCCGCGCCAGGTTGCACGCGCTCGCGGGCCCGTGCAGGAACTGCTTCTCCCGGACATCGAGCATCTGGAACTGGGTGCCATTCGACGTGAGCGTGAAGAGCGTCGCGCCGAACGGGCTCACCACGTCGAAGCGCACCCGATCCGGGTTGAGCGCGAGGATGTACATGTCCCCGCGGAGCCGCCCCTGGCGCGAGAAATGGTCGACCTTGGCGGTGCCCTGGACGCCGTTCACGCAGGCATAGGAGGCCTTCATCCGGTCGAGCGCCGCGTCGGCGGTGGGGAACCGGGACGCGGGCGGAGCCACGGAGGCACAGCCGGTCACGAGCACGGCGAGGGGCGCTGCCCAGGCGATCGCGCGATGGCGCATGGGCGCGGACGCTGGCAAGGATCGCCGAGCCCGTCAACCGCGGAAGCGGCGCCGAGCCCATCCACCGCCGGAGCGGCGCGAGGGCGTGGCCGTGGAGGAGAGTTGTCGAGGGAGGGCCGAGGGCCCAGGAGACGGCCGCGAGGAGGGCCGCGCGCCCGGCCCGGAGCGAGCCCCCGGCCGGACGCGCGCGAGCGGGATCAGGACGCCCGGAGCGCCTCGAGCAGATCGACGTCGGGGATCGCGACCGGGAGGCGGGCGCGGAGGACGGCGACGTCGTTGTCCTCGCAGAGGCGAGCCACCGCGAGCCCATCGAAGAGGGAGATGGGCGCGGTCCCCACGATCGCGGCCTCTTCGCGCGCACCGGAGAGCATCTGACCGGCGGTCAGGATCCAGCCGGCGGTCGCGGGGCCGTAGTGGTGGAGCGAGCCGCGCAGCTCGGTGACCCGCTCGCGGCCGACCTCGCGGCCGTCCCGCCGGATGACCAGCGCGAGCTTGATCTCGTCACCCGCCGTGCGGAGCGCGCCGGAGAAGTGGCTCTCGCCGCCCGGCGCCCCGGCGCGGCGCACCGCGCGCAGCTGGCCGATGCCGATGCGCTCGAGGGCGAGGACGCAGACCTCGACGAAGGCATGGCCCGGGAGCTCGGAGAGCTTGCGCACGAAGGCGCGCCGCGCGGCGTCGCGGTAGCGCTCCACCGCGGCGAGCGCCTCCTGCTCCAGCCGCGCCAGGTCGCCCGGCAGCAGCCAGTCCGTCAGCGCGATCCTGCCGCCGGCGAAGCGGAACCGGGGCCGCTGCCCCGCGGCGGTGCGGCGCGCGTTGTCGGCGCGCACGGCGGCCGCGACCTGGGACTGCACGAGCTGCACGTCGCCGACGAGGCGGCCGCGGCGCTGCGCCGTCTCGGCGATCTGCCGGAGCGAAACCGCGCCCGCGTTCCGATCGAAGGTCGAGAGGATGCCGGCGACCGCATCGGCGAGATCACGGCCGGCCAGGTCGTCGAGCGCGTGCCCTTCGCCGCCCGTGAGCTCGATGACCTGCGGCCCGCGGTAGACGGGCTCGGCGCCGAAGCTGTCGGGGCGGTCCGCTCGGTCGGCGCGCTCGACCCGGTCGGTGCGCTCGACCCGGTCGGTGCGCTCGGCCCGGTCGGGACGATCGAAGCGCTCGGTCCGGTCGGAGCGCTCGGTCCGGTCGGAGCGCGGCGGCTCGCGGCCGTTCTCGCGCCGCGCCTCGAACACCGGCGTCGCGACGTAGGAAGGTAGCCCACCGGTGCTCGGGTTGGCCTCCGCGGTCCCGCGGCCGCGGCGGCGACGGCGGCGGCGGCGGCGGCCCTCGCCCTGCTCGCCCGACGAGCCGGGCGTCGCGCGGTCCTCGCCGCCGAGGATCGGCTGATCGTCGTCGTCCTCTTCGTCGAAGAGCTCCGCGGCGCCGGCGACGGCCTCGGCCCGCATCGCCTCGTCCGGGCCCGGCGGCTCCGCGTCGTCGAGCTCGCCCTCTTCCTCGTCGACGTAGGCGCTCGCGGCGCGCGGGGACGACGGCGTCGGCGGCGGCACGGGCTCGCGCGCTGCCGCGATGTCCACGCCGTTCAGCCCGACCGCGCCCGTCGCGCCGGCCACGACCCTCTCGTCGTCCTCGTCCTCATCGTCGATCGCAGGCGCGGCCTGCGCCGCCGCGTTTGCGGCTCCGCCCTCGACCTCGACCGCGCCGCGCTCCGCCTCGAGCGCCGCGGGAGCGCCGAGCTCGCTCTCTTCCACCGCGTCGTCGTCGGCGCCCGCGTCGAACAGGGTCGGCTGCTCCTCGTCCTTGCGCGCCTTGGCCGCCTCGGGCTTTCCGCCGCGCTTCGCCTTCTTGCCGTCGAGCCCGGACTTGATGGTCTTCTCGTCCCACTCGCGCAGCGCGAACACGCCCGGCTTCACGCGCACCAGGGGGTTGTCCGCCGTGTCCTTCTTCAACGTCGCCGCCAGGCGGGCGCCCATCGTCACCTCTGGGCTCTTTCCAACGTGGCTAAGGAGGTTCTTCTCGATCGCGATATCGGTGATCTCTTTATAGTGAAGCGGTCTACCGATGAGGCGAAGCACCTCGGCGGCTGCATCCGTGAACGTCATCTTTGTTCGCCCTTCGGGCGCGCCGCCCGGCGGGCGCCCTCGTCGTCCCCATCGCGGCCGCCCCGTCCAAAGTGGCTGACGAAGCGCGCGGGATACCCCACCGCAGCCGGGAAACGCACATTCGCTCCCACTCGACCACGACGCGCGGAACGGCCTGCTCGTAGCATGCTCGGAAACGGCGGTCAACGGAACGCGCGATCCGGCTCAAGAGAAGCCGCTGACCGACCTCTAGGGCGCGGAACCGGGGGCCGGGCGGCGCGAGGCCCGGATCGACCGGGCGCCGCGCCGAGGCGAGCGCGCGGCGGCCGGCGACGGCAGGCTGGATGAACGATGAACGCGCGGCGCGCAGTCAACGGCGCGCGGCCCCCTGGACGAGCATCGATGTGGCGCGTGAGCCGATGTCGGCCCGTCCGGAGCACGGGAGAAGACCACGGGAGAAGAGGAGTTGATGCGTTGATCTGTTGAGGTGTTGATCGCGTCGATATGTCCTGGAGTCGAAGGCCCTCCCTCAACTCACCGCATCGCCGCACGACCGCACCACCACCGCGCGGCCGAGGAGCGCTATGCGATGAGGGAGGAAGCGATTGGCCGGAGCGCGCCGGACGGACCGGGCATCACCGTACACGACCGCGCGTGTTCATGCGTGACCGCGCGTAATCCTGCGCAAACACGCGTAATCCTGCGCAAACACGCGTAACCGCGCGTAACCGCGCGTGGACGCACGTGGACACGCGCTCCCGGACGGCGCGGCGCGATGTCACGCGGTCGTCACGGCCGCGGCGCGCCCGGCCAGCGGTTGCGCGGCGCGGCGCGGGCGACAGCGCTTTTGCGCTTTGCCATCTGCCGGACAGGAGGGTTACGCTCTGTGGGTGGAGCTTTCGCGGTTGCTCGACGAGCTCACCCTGGCGGCGGACAAGGTCGGCATCGCCGTCAGGATGGAAGCGTTCGATCCGCACCTGTCGGACGCGCGCAATCCGCGGGGCGGGCTCTGCACGGTGCTCGGCCGGCGGCTCATCCTGGTCGACGCCAACGCGTCGCTGCCGGATCGCATCGCCACGGTCGCGGCCGCGCTCGCGCGCGTCGATCTGGAGTCCGTGTTCCTGCCGCCGATCGTGCGCGCGACCATCGGCGCCCACGCCCGCGGCGCGCGGCCCCGGGCGGCCGCGCCGGGCGAGCCAGCGCGGCTGCCGGCGCGCCCCGCGCGGGGCGGGAAGGCCCCGAAGCTGCTCCCGCTCGCCCGCACCAAGTGGCGTGACGCCTGAACGACGGTCCCGGCAGCGCGCAGACAGCACGCGTTACGGCGCGAGCGCCCGCTCGACCTCGGTGTAGAGCGCCGCGATCGCCGCGTCGAGCTGCGCCACGTCGGTCCCGCCAGCCTGCGCCATGTCCGGACGGCCGCCGCCGGAGCCGCCCACGATGCGGGCGATCGGCTTGATGAGCTCGCCGGCCTTGAGCCGCTCGGTGGCCGCCTTCGAGAGCATCACCGCGAGCTGCGCCTTGTCGCCCACGGCCGCGCCGAGCAGCACCGCCGAGCGATCGCCGAGCTTGTCGCGCAGCTTCTCCGCGAGATCGCGCAGCGCGCCCGGGTTGGTGCCGTCCGGCACCCGGCGCGCGAGCACCTTGATCCCGCCGATGTCCCGGGCGCCGTCCAGCATCGCGTCGATGCCGCCGCCGCCGCCCTGCGCGGGGCCCGCCCCCTCCAGGATCCGGCGCTCGAGCTCGACGACCTTCTTCTCGAGCTCCCGCTCGTGCGCCACGATCTTCCCGATCTTCTCGGCGAGATCGCCGCCCTGCGCCTTCGCGACCTGGCGCGCCCGGGCGAGCTCGGCCTCGACGCCCCGCGCGTACGCGAGCGCGTTCAGCCCCGTCGACGCGAGGATCCGCCGCACGCCCGCGGCCACGCCGCCCTCGCTCGTGATCTTGAACAGCCCGATGTCCCCCAGCGCGCACGCGTGCGTGCCGCCGCAGAGCTCCACCACCTCGGGCGTCATCGTGAGCATCCGCACCGTGTCGCCGTACTTCTCCTCGAAGATCGCCATCGCGCCCCGCCGCCGCGCCTCGTCCATCGGCAGGATCTCGGTCGTCACCTTCGCGTTCGTCAGGACCTTCTCGTTCACCAGATCCTCGATCCGCGAGATCTCCTCGCGGGTGAGGGGCCGGTTGTGCGTGAAGTCGAAGCGGAGGACGTCCGGGCCGACCCGCGAGCCCTTCTGCTGCGCGTGCTCGCCGAGCACCTTGCGCAGCGCCCAGTGCAGGACGTGGGTGGCGGAGTGGTTGCGCCGCGTCGCCGACCGCGCCGCGTGGTCCACCGCCAGGTGGACGCGCTGCCCCACCGCGAGCGCCCCCTCGCTGACCACGCCCTCGTGCACGACCAGCCCGGCGAGCGGCTTCTGCGTGTCTTTCACCTCGACGCGCGCCCCGTCCGCCGTCACCTCGCCGGCGTCGCCGACCTGACCGCCCGACTCGGCGTAGAACGGCGTCTCGCGCACGACGATCTCGACCGTCGCCCCCGCCTCCGCGCGCTCGACCAGCGCACGGACCTTGCGCGCCCGGTCGCCTTCGCCCTGGACGTCGACCCGGACGATCGCGACGATCTCGCTGTCGCCCTCCTCGTGCTCGTAACCCGTGAACACCACCGGCTGCGCGAGCTTGGCGCGGGCCTCGCGGTGCGCGGGATCCACCGCGGCGGTCGGATCGATCGGGCCGTCCGCCTCGCCGGCGCCCTTGATGATCGCCTCGGCCCCCGGGACGTCGACGCCGAAGTTCGACTCGGCGCAGATGACCTGGGTCAGATCGAGCGGGAAGCCATAGGTGGTGTAGAGATCGGCCGCGGCGGCGGCCGGGAGCGTCCGCTCGCCGGACGAGCGCATCTCGTCGAAGCGCTCGTCGAGGATCTTCATCCCGCGCTTCAGCGTGGAGCGGAAGCGGACCTCCTCGTCCTCGGTGACGCGGGCGATGAGCTCTCGCCGGTCGCGGAGCTCGGGGTACGTCTCGCCCATCCGGCGGACCACCTCGAGCGCGACCTCGTGAAGGAACGGCCGATCGATCCCGAGCCGGTGCCCGTGGCGGATCGCGCGGCGCATCACCCGGCGGAGCACGTACTCGCGCCGCTGCTTCTCGGGCATCACCCCTTCGGCGATCAGGAACGCGGCCGTGCGCGCGTGATCCGCGATGACCCGCATCGACACGTCGTCGTCGGCGCTGCCCCCCGTGTACGGCTTGCCGCTGAGCTCGGCGGCCTTGTCGACGAGCCCGCGGAGCAGGTCCGTGTCGTAGTTCGACGTCACGCCCTGGAGCACGCTCGCGAGCCGCTCCAGGCCCATGCCTGTGTCGATGCTCGGCGCCGGCAGGGGCACGAGCGGGCCGTCCTTCTCGACGCGCTCGTACTGCATGAACACGTTGTTCCAGATCTCGGTCCAGCCCGTGCCGTCGATGCGCGGCTCCTCGCCGAAGCGCGCGACGTCGGGCTCGTTCCCGTGGAAGAAGTGGATCTCCGAGCAAGGGCCGCACGGGCCGACGTCACCCATCGTCCAGAAGTTGTCGGCCAGGCCGAGCCGGAGGATCCGGTCGTCGCCGAAGCCCGTGACCTTGCGCCAGATCGCCGCGGCCTCGTCGTCGGCCGGGAAGCCCCCTTCGCCGTTGTAGACGGTGACCACGAGCCGCGACGGCGAGATATCGTAGACCTTCGTCAGGAGCTCCCAGGCGAAGGCGATCGCGTCTTCCTTGAAGTAGTCGCCAAAGCTGAAGTTGCCGAGCATCTCGAAGAACGTCTGGTGGCGCGCGGTGACGCCGACGTTCTCGAGATCGTTGTGCTTGCCGCTGATCCGGATGCACTTCTGGCTCGAGGCGGCGCGCTGGTACGGGCGCCTGTCCTTGCCCGTGAAGACGTCCTTGAACTGCACCATGCCCGCGTTCACGAACATCAGCGTCGGATCGTTCTGGGGCACGAGCGGCGCGCTCGGGACGATCTCGTGCCCGCGCTGGGCGAAGAACTCGAGGAATGTGCGGCGGAGCAGGTCAGAGCTGGCAGGCGTTGCGATGGACATAGGAGGACGCGCGGTCTAGCACGACCGGAGAGCGGCTTCCGCCTGCTCGACGCGCGCCCGCGGCGGAAGACGCGCGCGCCGGGCCGGTTTGCGCCGGGCCGGCGCGCCATCCCGCCCGCGCCGGGCCCGCCGGCTCACGCCGGCGAGGCCGGACCGCCGGGTCAGCGGCCGGAGGCGACGACGCTGCTGCCGGAGGCGGCCTCGAGGGCGAGCGGCGCCCTCTGGAGCGCGCTCTCGATCGCGCCCGCGACGGCGTCGCTCTGCAGCTGGGCGAGCTCCCTCAGGCCCTTGGCGCGCTTCGCCTCGGCGAGCGCCTGGGCCGAGCCGGTCATCGAGCCCTTCAGCGTCTGGCTCGGCATCTCGCGGATCACGTACTCGACCTTGGCGGCGAAGCCGACCCCGTCCGCCCCATGGCGCTTGCTCAGGTGCGTGACCGAGCCGTCCAGCGTGAAGGCCGGCAGCTTGCGGCTCTTGCCTTCCGCAGCCAAGTCCGTGCCGTCGGCCACGATCTCGATGTCGGCGAACTGCGCCACGCGGCTGCGCGTCTGCTGCTTGAGCTGCGGTCCGAGCTTCGCGTCCTTCACGCCGGAGCGGTTCTCGAACTTGCCCAGGCTGACCAGGAAGCGCGCCTTGGACGACGAGCGCGACAGCTTCTCGATGGCGGCCTCGATCGGGCGCTTCAGGTTGGGGGCGGGCTCGAGCCTGAGCGCCGCCTTGAGCGCCGGGACCGCCGCGGGGTTGCCCAGCGCGCCGAGCGCCGCCGCGGCCGACGCGCGCACCGCCGGGTGCGGATCCCTGAGCGCCTTCTCGAGGGCAGGGCGCGCGCCGGGGCTCTTCGACCTGCTGAGCGACAGCGCCGCCGCGACACGGAGCCGATAGTCCTTGCCGACCGCGATGTCGCGGAAAGCGGACGTGTCTGCGTCCTGGGCGACGGACAGGGCGGTCGACCCGAGCACCATCGACGCCGCCAAGAACATCGCAATGAAGAGACGACGAACCATCACGTCCCTCCGGAGAGCGGCGGCTCACGCCACCCGTTCTCCTCGGTGAACCACGGAAGTATCGCGACGCGCCTGGCGTCCAGACAATCCTATCCTTGGCCAGGACGGTCGCGAGATCAAGGGCTGTTTGGCCCCGGATGGCTCATGCAGGACTCATGACGAGAGCGACGACGTCGCCGTTTCGCACCGTTTGACACGGCTCCGCGCCGCTCCGCCGCCCCGAGCGCTCATTTCCAGACACACGGCGACGCGCGAGGCTGGCTGAGCGCCGGGCGGGTTCGGCTCAGAAGAGGATACCGAGATACCAGCGCACCGTCTGTGCGGTCTCGAGATCGAGCTTCTGGACCGCCTCTTCACCCCTGAGCTGGCCGAGCCCGCCGAGAGGAAACAGCACGCCGTACTGCACCGCCGTGTAGAAGCCGCCCATCTTGTCGGGGTCGTCGTTGAGCGTCCCGTCCTTGGACTGGAAGTACAGCTGCGCGTTCAGCTCGATGCCGAGATCCCGGGAGTTGCCGGGAGCCTGGAGGAACTCCGAGGCGCGGCTCCAGATGGCCGCGGCGCCGAGGCCGGCGCGCTGGCCGTTCTTGTCGCGGGCGAAATCCCAGTCGACGCCAGGGCGGAAATAATACGCGCCCTGGACCCGAGAGAGGATGTTCCTGAAGAGGATCTGATCGACCCGGTAATCGGGGTGGAAGCGGAATGTGGAGTACGTGCGATCGGTCGAAAGCTGGGGATCCATGGCCCCGAGCTGCGTCCCCCGCGGCTCGAGGGCGGGCGCGTCGTCGTCGCCGGTCGCGTACCCGAAGCCGAAGTGGACGCGCAGCCGGCCCTCCATCTCGGTGAGCTCGGCCTGCGTGGCGAGCCCGAACTGCCGGACGCCCCAGCCGGTGTCCTTCGGCGAGATGACGTTCGCATAATCGCTCTCGTCCTGGCCGCGCAGATCGAGGGATCCGTAGATCATCGCCGCCTCTAGCTCGAAGCGGAACTTCTTGTAGAGCAGCTGGAACCACACGTCGGGGATGATCATCTCCGCACCCCGATGCACGTACCCCGCCGCGACGTTGTCGGCGCTCTGGCCGAGCGACGCGGACAGGTTGGCGTTGTTGTCGCCGGCGGTGATGTCGTTCGCCAGCGTCTGCTGCCGGTAAGCGAAGTAGACGCCGCCGTTCACGACCATGTTGCCGCGGGCGAGCTCGAGCTTCTGGAGCTCGGGATTCTTGCGGCGGACGGCGACGAACACGTACTGATCGACGTCATCGGACTGGGCGAGGTCGTACGGCTGGCCCTCGAGGTCCTGGATCGACGCGCTCGTCGCGCCCTCGTTGGCCCAGTCCCACGCACCGGCGAAGTAGATGTCGTATTTCTTGATGCCCGTGACGAACATCAGCCGGTCGACGGTCGACTGGTAGTCTGAGTCGTACCCGTCACCGCTGTTCGCCACCATACCGAGGCCCCAGTGGTTCGGCATGCGGCCGAAGCGGAGGAGACCGACGGGGGTCATGTACTCTCCCCAGATCCGCTTGACGGAGATGGAGTCCTTCGTCGCGTTGATGCCGGCGCTGGGCGCCCACTGGGTGCTGGAGAAGGCCCCGAGCGGCGAGTAGCCGCCCCGGCGGGCGACCTGGTAGCCGCCGCCCGCCGCCGGCTGGTTCGCGTAGCCGTCCGGGGTCGAGCCGAGCACCACGTTGTCGAGGAGATCGACCTGAGTGAGGATGCGCAGGTTGTCGCTGATGTGCAGCTCGGGATTGAGGCGGAACCGCATGTTCGCGCCGGCCTGGGTGTCGTTCTTGCACGACTCGAACGAGCGGGAGCCGCCGCTCGTGGTCTCGCTCGGGTTGCAGAGCGAGACCACGTTTCCCTTGTAGGAGTTGTCGGCCGGCTGCGGCCAGAGCGCCTGACTGCGGGGGTCGATGCGGCCGAGGGCGAAGCTGTTGAAGAGCTCCCAGCGGAGCCGGTAGTAGCCGTGGAACTCGAACGTCGGTCGCGCGTGGGACCACCAGTCCTCGGCGTAGACCTCGCTGGGCCGGGCGCCGATCTCCGCCTGGATCGCCTGTCGCTCGGGCTGCTCGGCCGCCGCAGCGGCTGCGGGCCCCTCCGAGGCCGCCGGCGTGGCCGGCTGCGGCGCGGAGGGAGCGGCCGTGTCGGCCGTGTCGGCCGGCGGCAGGAGCGGCTGGCGCGCCGACGGGGGTTCGGGCGTCTCGGCGCTGGCCGGCGCGGCGCCGGGCTGCGCAGGCGTCGCGCCGGGCTGGGCCGGCGCTGCGCCGGGCTGGGCCGGCGCGGCGGGCTGCGCAGCGGGGGTGCCTGCCTGTCCGGCGGGCGGCTGCGCTGGGGCCGCCGGCGGCTGGGCCGGCCGGCGTACCGGCTGGGCGGACGCGGAAGACGCGCCCAGCACGAGCGCGAGCGCGAGGCCCGACCGGAGGCGACGGCGAGGGGTGCCAGGGCGGTACGACGTACCCGGAGACCGCGACGAGATGGGCATCTGCTTGGTTTCGTTCGCGCGTTTCGCCCCGCGCGCAGGAAGAGGTTGAAGATCCGAGCTCTCGGTGGCCCGGAGGCCGGGGGCCGATGTCTCACGCCCGGCCTGTGTGGTCAAGGCACCGCTCGGCCCCGGGCCCTGGAACCCGGTCACGGATACACACCCGGGACGCACCGGAGCGGGGGCCACCGGCTACCTCAACCCCGGTCGCCTGGCAGGGACGGCTGGAGGGTCCGCCTCAACCTCGGTCGGGTCCGCCTCAGCCTCAACCTCGGTCGCCTGGCAGGGACGGCTGGAGGGTCCGCCTCAACCTCGGTCGGGTCCGCCTCAACCTCGGTCGGTCGGGTCCGCCTCCGCCTCAACCTCGGTCGGTCGGGTCCGCCTCAACCTCGGTCGGTCGGGTCCGCCTCAACCTCGGTCGGTCGGGTCCGCCTCAACCTCGGTCGGTCGGGTCCGCCTCAACCTCGGTCGGTCGGGTCCGCCTCAACCTCGGTCGGGACCACCTCGTCGGGGCCACCTCGCTCGCGCCGCGCCGCCGCCGCTCTCACCTGTGCCGCCGGAGCCCTGATCCCGCCTCGCCTGCGGCGCACGGCCGCGCGGACCTGCGGATCTCGTCGTCCTCCCCTCTGGATCTCTCGCCCGAGCTGAGCGACCCTCTCGCCCGCAGCATCCCGCTCCCGCCGACGGAGCCATGGAGAAAGCGCTCATGAACCGGACACTCATTGCACTACCCCTCGCGCTGTCGTCGCTGCTCGCCGCGGGCTGCGGCCACTCCGAGCAGGAGTGGAAGTCGCAGCTCGACAAGTACAACCAGCTCCAGAACCGGAGCCAGAAGAGGGAGGCCGAGCTCGAGAAGGAGCTCGCCGACGCGAAGCAGCGCGTCGAGGAGCTCGAGAAGAAGCTCGCGGACCAGGGCGCCGACATCTCGAAGATGAGCTCGACGCTGGAGGACCGCGAGAAGGCGCTGGCCGAGTACAAGGCGCGCGCGAAGCAGCTCGAGGCGATCCAGGCGCGGTTCGACCTGCTCCGGAAGAAGCTCGAGGAGCTCGTCAAGCTCGGCCTGGAGGTCCAGGTCCGCAGGAACCGGATGGTCATCTCGCTCCCCGGAGACGTCCTGTTCGACTCGGGCAAGGACACGCTGAGCAAGGACGGCCAGCAGATCCTGAAGAAGATCTCGGACGTCATCCGGGGCGACAAGTCGCTCGTGGACCGCGACTACCAGGTCGCCGGGCACACCGACAGCCAGCCCTACAAGAGCGGCCCGTTCCAGGACAACTGGGGGCTGTCGCTGATGCGCGCCCGGGCCGTGCTGCTGTTCCTGATCGGCAAGGAGGGCCAGCTGCCGACGAGGCACTGGAGCGCGGCAGGGTTCGCGGACACGGACCCCATCGCGAGCAACAACACGCCGGCCGGCAAGCAGAAGAACCGCCGGTGCGACCTGATCGTGATGCCGGACGTCGACGAAATGCTCGACCTGACGAAGCTCGCCAAGAAGTAAGCGCCGGCAAGCGAGGGGCCCGTGGCGCCGACGGCGGCGTGCCGCTTCGTGCACCGCGGGCTCAGCCGCCGAGCCACTGCCGCGCGAGCTCGAGCGTGCGGGCGTTGTCCGGCACGTCGCGGAGGAAGCGCTCGCGCCAGGCCGGATCGCTGAGCTGCTCGGCGCGCGCGAGCAGCGCCGCCCTGGCCGACGAAATCGCGACCTCGGCCTCGGCGCGCCTCCCGCTCGCGGCGAGCGCCTCGACATACGCCAGGCGGACGAGCGACTCGCCCTCTTCCAGCGTGCCGAACTCCGAGAGCCGCGCGGTCGCCTCGGCGGCGGCCCGGATCGCCTCGCCGGTGCGCCCGAGCCCGAGCAGCGCGCGCGCGAGGATGGAGAAGGCCTGCACGCAGAGCGTCGGCGCGCTCTCGAAGAGCGCGATGGCGGCGCGCGCCTCGCGCTCGGCGGCCTCGAGATCACCCATGGCGAGGGCGATCTTCGCCAGGTAGCAGCGAGCGAAGAGCTCCGTGCGCACCATGCCCGCCCCCTGGCTCGACGCGACCGCCTCCTCGGCGAGCGCCCGCCCCTCGGCGAGCTGACCACGGTACCCGAGCGCGTGCGCGAGGTTGGCCTGCACAGTGACCTTCAGCTCGTCCAGGTGCAACCGGTCGGCCGCCTCCATGGCTGCCCGCAGCATCGACTGGGCCATCTCGAAGTCGCCGAGCTCCGTGCACACGGAGCCCAGGCTCGCCCGGGCGCTGAGCGCGTTGCGATGATCGCCAGCCTGCTCGAAGGCGAGCAACGCGGCTTCCTGGCTGGCGGCACAGGAGCCCAGGTCGCCTCTGCACATCTCATGGGCCGCGCGCGCGTCGTGGAGGTGCGCGACCACCTCGATATCCGTCGTCTCCGCGCTCGCGAGGGCGCGCTGGACCACATCGAGCAGCGCCGCGCCTTCGGCGTACCGCCCCCCCAGCGACAGCGCGCTCGCGCCCGCGGACAGGCAGCGGTGCTTTGCGTCCTGCGCGTCGCCGGAGGCGGCCACGCCCACCGCCTCGGTCGTCCAGCGTTCAACCTCGTCCAGCCGCCCCAGCTTGGACGTGGCCCATACGAGGGAGATGATGGCCGAGAACCACGCGGCCGAGCCGCGCTCCACCAGGCCCAGCGCCTCGCTCCCCCGCTCCGCGGAGAGCGCGAGATCGCCGCGCCACACATGAGCCTCCGCCTGGACCCAGCGGAGCCTGCCGGCGGCGTCCCCGGCCGCGCCGCAGCCGAGACCCCGGTCGGCCCGCGCGATCGCCGCGTCGAGATCGCCGCCGCGGAGCGCCTCCTCCGCAGCGCGCAGGTACGCCTCCGCCGCCCGCGCCGGCGCGCCGCCGAGCTCGAAGTGCTCCGCCAGCGCCGTCGCGTCCGCCCCGCCAGCGCGGGCCAGCCAGTCGCCCGCAAGGCCGTGCCCGACGCGGCGGTCGCGCTCGGTCAGCATGCCGTAGGCCGCCTCCCGCACCAGCGCGTGCCGGAACTCGTACTCCACCTCGCCCGCGATCCGCGCCTCGCGCCGCCGCACCAGCAGCTCCCGCCGCCCCAGCTCCGCGAGCGGCTGCGCCACCGGCGCGCCGCCCACCAGCGCGGCCACCGCGCCTTCCCACGACGTCTCGCCGAACACGCTCGCCGCGCGCAGCACCCGCCGCTCCTCCACGCCCAGCGCCTCCAGCCGCGCCTGCACCATCGCCAGCGCCGTCTCCGGCATCCCCTCGCCCCGCCCCTCGGCCACCGCGCGGATCTGCTCCTCCAGCACGAACGCGTTGCCCTCGGCGCGCGCCAGCAGCTCGTCCACCTGCGCCGCGCTCACGCCGTCGCCCAGCACCTCCCGCACCAGCCGCTCGCTCGCGCGCCGGGGCAGCGCCGCGAGCCGCAGCCGAAGCCCGACCCGCTGGCGCCACAGCTCCGGAAACAGCTCGTCCACCTCGGGGCGCGCCAGCGCCAGCACCAGCAGCGGCAGGTCCCTCGCGTGCTGGAGCGCCGCGTCGATCAGCCGCACCGTCGGCAGGTCGCCCCAGTGCAGATCCTCCAGCACCAGCAGCACCGGCTGCCGCTGGCACTCGGCCCGAACGAAGTCCTCGAACGCCTGGCGGATGCGGTCGCCCATCAGCACCGGGCTCTGCCGCGCCGCCTGCAGCTGCACATCGCCCTCGTCAGGGAAGGGCGCCCCCACCAGCTCGCCGAGGAACGCCGCGACGTGCGGCCCCTTGCTCCCGAGCCCGTCGAGCCGTTCTACCCGCGCCAGCACCTTGCTCCGCCGCACCTCCAGCGCCTCGCCGTCGAGCAGCCCCATGGCGCGGCGGAGCGCCTGGGCGAGCAAGCCGAACGCCGAGCCGGCCGCCATCGGATCGGCCCTGCCGATCCAGACCTCGGCGGCCTCGCGCTGCTCCTCGATGGCGCGCAGGAACTCCCAGGCGAGGCGCGACTTGCCCATGCCCGCGGCCCCCACGACGACCACCGCGCTCGCGGCGGGCTCGTCCACGCAATGGCGCCACTCGGCCGCGAGCTGCGAGAGCTCTCGCTCGCGCCCCACGCACGGCGTCGGCTTCCCGAGCAGCCTCGGCACCGTGTCCGGCTCCTCCTTCCGGCCCCGCAGCCAGCACCCATCCGGGCCCTGGACGGTCTCGAAGCGGCTCGCGAGCAGGCTCGCCGTCGCGCTGTCGAGCCGGATACCCCCGGACGGCGGGCCGTCGCGCGCCACGATCAGCTGGGCCACCCGATCGACCAGCTCACCGACAGGCAGCCGCCCCTCGATCGCCGCCAGCCCCGTCGCGATCGACACGGGCACGCCGCCAACCACGGTCCGGAGCGCGAGCGCGCAATGGGCCGCTCGCACCGCGAGGTCCGTCGGGGACTCGGCCCCCGACAGCGCGACGAGCAGCCACTTCGACTGCAGGAAATCGAGCCTCCCCCCGTGGCGCGCCGCGATGTCCCGCAGCGCCTGGGCCTGCGCGACCCCATCGGCCTCCGCCAGCGTCGCGCCGGTCTCCTCGCTGCCGTGGGCGGCCAGGATGACGCACATGACCCGCCGCTCCGACGTCGTGATCTCCTCGCCGGGCGCGCGTGGCGCCGCGACCGCGCTCCCTCCCGCGGCGAGCCCCTCGCCGGCGAAGGCGGCCAGCTCCGCCGCGACGGCGGCGCCGTCGCGCGGCCGGTGCTCCGCCGACTTCGCCAGCATCCGGGCCACGAGGAGCTCGAGCGGCTCGGGGATGCCGTCGCGCAGCTCCCCGAGCCGCGGCGGATCTTCCAGCACGACCTTCACGAGGAGCGACAGCAGGTTGTCGCCCAGGAACGGCCGGCGCCCCGCGAGGCACTCGAACAGGATGCACCCGAGCGCGAACACATCCGCGCGGGCGTCCACCGGCGCCTCGCCGCTCGCCTGCTCGGGGGCCATGTACCCGGGCGTTCCAAGGATCGCTCCGGGCGCCGTCAGGCTCTGCGTGAGCCAGAGCTCGCGCGCGATGCCGAAGTCGAGCAGCGTCGCTCGCTCGACCGCGCCGCTCACCAGCATCAGGTTGCTCGGCTTCAGGTCGCGGTGGACGATGCCCTGCTGGTGGACCGCGCCCAGCGTCGTCGCCACCTGCGCCGCCAGCGTCACGCTCTCCGCCATCGACAGCGGCCCTTGGGCGAGCCTCTGCTCCAGCGTCACGCCCTCCAGCCACTCCATCGCCAGGTACGGCCGCCCTGCGCCCGTCGTCCCGTGCGCCACGTACCGCACGACCCCTGGCAGCCGGAGCGTGACGAGCGCCCTCGCCTCCCGCGCGAACCGGCGCAGATCGCCCGCGCTCGCGCTGTGCAGCACCTTGAGCGCGACCGCCTCCCCCGAGCGCCGGTCCCGCGCGCGATAGACCTCCCCCATCCCGCCGGATCCGGCGAACCGCTCGATCTCGAACCGATCCTCGACCACGTCCAATTCGCGCATTGCGTCTGCGATGTCGCTCACGCGGGCCTCCTGCGACGGCCCTCACCCGCAGGATCACGGTGCCCTGACGGAACGAATGTAACCTATACCACCATCACCCCGGTGAGTGGTCTATCGCGGGCACCAGGATCGCAGAGCGACCACAGCGCGTTCCGGTGCCCGGGCACCGAGCTCCTGGCTCGCCGCGCAGGGCAGCGCGCGGCGTGTTCTCAACCGCCGAGTGGGATCCGGAATGTCGAGGCAGGCTCGTGTCCGCACGCCGTTCCCGCCCGGCAAGGCTCGACCTCGACGCGGTACTCGCCGGGCTCGTGATCCTTGAGCGGCACACGGAGGCGCTGGACCTGGCCGCCCTTCCATGGCCCCGGCGCGAACACCTCGGGCCGCGCCGCCGGAGGCGCCTTGTCGACCGCGTACACGCCGATGCGCACGAACTCCGTATCTTGGCCAAAGGCGATCTCGACCTCCAGGGTCCCGTCGATCCGGCGCCCGAACGCGGTCAGCTGCCTTGTCCCGACGACCGTCGCCTTCACGCGCGCGAGCGTGGAGCCTGAGGCGGCGGCCTCCTCGCTCGCCATCACCGCGGGCGCCTCGGCGGCCCCGCGCAGCGGCCACGCGAGCGGCAGCGTATCGAGCCCGCCGAACAGGCGCGGGCGCTGCGCGTAGGTGCGGTCCTGCGCCCGGTTGAACGCCAGGCCGAGCGTGACCGCCTCGCGCTCGGGATCCACGGCCGCCGGGTCGGTCCAGGCCTCGGCGAGCGCCTGCGTGAACACGCCCCCGCGCGGCGTCTCGGCGGCGTCGCTGCCGGCGCTGGCCGCGATGACGACGCCGATGCGCTCGCTGTGGTCGTGCTCCACACCGAGATCCTCGGGCAGCGAGAAGGCTCCGGCGCGGCCCGCGTCGAGGATGACCAGCACGCGCCCCGCCTTCGAGGCGGCGATGGCCTGGAAGAGGCGCGCGGCGGGCAGCGCGTTGCGAGGCTCGGCGGGCCTGGCAGGGTCGAAATCGATGGGCAGGAGGAAGCCCTCGCCGCGCTGGTCGAGGCCGTGGCCGGCGAAGTAGACGAGCAGCGTCTCCCCCTCGGCGGCGCCGGCGAGAAAACCGGTCACGGTCGCCTCCAGGTTGGCCGCGTCGAGGTCCTTGGAGGCCTTGATGCGGTCGTCGTCGAGGGCCCAGCCGTCGCTGCGCTGCAGGGCGCGGCGCATCGCGTCCACGTCGGCGAGCGCGCCCGGGAGGCGCTTGACGCCCGGGGCGCGGTACGCGGCGTTGCCGATCAGCAGGGCGCGCGGGCGGAACGCGCGGGCGCGGAGGTCGGGCTCGGGCAGGATGTCGGCGCGGGCGGTCTCGCCGCCGGGGCCGAGCACGTCGAGGCGGTGGGGCGCCGTGGACCTTTCGCCGAGGAGGAGCTCGACCTCGTACGCGGACAGGGCGGTCGGGCTCGGGATCACGCCGCGCACATCCCAGCGGCCGTCGAGGCGCACGCGGGGGACGCCGCGCGGGGAGAAGACGGTGGCCCGGACGAGGAGGTGTCCCTCGGCGGTGCGCGTCGCCGACGGCGGGCTGACGCCGACGTGGGGGAGCCCGCCGAGCGTCGTGACCTTGCGGGTGGCGGGGTCCTCGAAGCGCAGGCCGAGGGCGGCGCCGCTGCCGGAGCTGATGAAGCGGCCGTCGGCGAACGCCGTGGCCCAGCTGCCGTCGCTGAGCGGGAGGAGGTGGGCGACGAGGTCGCCCGACGGGAGCGCGCGCACCGAGACGCGGCCGTGGCCGAGGGCGGCGATGAGGTGCTTGCCGTCGGGCGTGGCGGCGAGGGAGTGGATGGGCGCGTGCTCCTCGATGCGGAGCGGCGCTGCGGCGGCATCGGCGTGAATCGACCAGCGGGCGAGCACTTCGTCGGCACCGCCGGCCCAGAGGTGGTCGGGCGTGAGGACCAGGGCGTGGACCTGACGTTTGAGCCCCTCGAAGCGGCGGGGCGGGGCGTCGCCGGGCTCGGCGTCGCGGACCGCGACGGTGCCGTCGGTGCCGGCTTCGGCGAGCCAGCGGCCGTCGGGGCTGTAGGCCAGCGCCATCACGCTCTCGCGGAGCATGGTGGCCCTTGGCCAGGATGCGTTCCGGTCTTCCTCCTGGACAAGGCTCACCCGGAGCACTCGTCCTGCCATCCCGGCGACGACCGCTTCAGGACGGCCGGGGTCCACGGCGAGGGCATAAAGCGGCCGCTGCTCGGAGAGCAGCGTGGCCGGCGCCCCGCCCTCGCCAAGCGGCAGGCGCGTCAGATCCCCTGCCGCATCGGCCGACAGGACGGACATGCCGTCAGGGCCGGGGCGGACCGCCCAGGGGAAGTTGCGCAGCCGGCCAATCCGACGAGGGGGAGCGCTGGAGACGCCGGGCATCGCGACGACGGCATGGTCGCGGCCTCCAGAGACCCAGCCGCCATCGGGCAGCGCGGCCAGCGCGCTCACCGCGCCCGCGTGTGCGGACCACCGGCTCACGAGCGACCACGTGGCCGTCGACCACGCGCTGACGTTGCCGGCGCCGTCGCCGACGAGCACGGCTTGCCCCGCCGCCACGCTGTGCATCCGCCGCTGCGCGATCCCCAGCTGCCGCACGGCGAGCCGGCGATCCGCGCCCGTGCAGTCCGCGACCCTGGCGAGCGCGACCGAGCCATCGTCGCCGCCCACCGCGAACCAGGTCCCGGTGGGGTCGAACGCAGCGGCGGAGAGGCCCGCAGATCGCTTCAGCTGACACCGGAGCGACCTGTCGGCGAGGCGGAAGACGCGAGCGTTGCCGGCGGCGTCTCCGGCGAGCAGCAGATCGCGCCGCGGGCTCACGGCGAGCCCGTACACCCAGCGCTCCAGCGCGCCGAGGCGTTCGATCGCGCCGCCGGGCTGAAGCAGCGTCACCTCGCCCTCGCCGCCGAGCGCCAGGAGGCCGCCGGGCAACGCCACCGCGCTCGCGGCGTCGTACCGGACTGTCACCGCGTGTTGCTCATTCCACACCACGACACCGGCGTTCCCGCCCGCGAATGCGCGCCCGTCGTCGAGGTACCCCGTAGCCCACACGACGTTCCTCTCACCAGGGCGGATGAGCGCGTCCTGCTCGAGGGTGGCCGCGCCCGAGCCCAGCTCCCAGGCCCTCGCCACACCGAAGAGCGTACCGACGAGGATCTCGCCGCCATCGGGTCGCACGCTGAGCGAATTGACGGCATCGGTCGGGCTCAGCAGCTCGAGCCGCCGCCGCTCGCCGCTCCGGCGATCCCAGACGAAGACCTCGCCGCCCCAGCCGCCGCTCACCACCCCGCGCCCGTCCGGCAGGAACGCACAGTCACGAATCCATCCTCCGTGCCCCTCCAGCCGCTGGACGACCTGGCCGGTCGCCACATCCCAGACGAGCAGCACCCGATCCTCACTCCCGGACACGATCTGCCGACCGTCCGGCGAGAACGCCAGGCAGCTGACCTCCGCGAGGTGCCCCTCCGGCCTCGCCAGCCGCGCTCCCGGCGGCAGCCAGACCTCCGGAGGGGCGGCCGGCGTGTGCTGTGTTCGCTGCGACGGCGCCGGCGGCGCGCCGCTGCAGCCCCCGATCGCCGCCGCCAGGGCGATCGCGCCCAGCCCCGCCGCGCCGCTTCCGAATCGCCCGTTCGACATTGCCACGCATCCTATCCCATCGAGGTTCGCCGCCGCCGGGCGAACGCGACCGGCGCCGCAGCGCTGGTCACCCGGCGCCGCCGCACTTGGGCTCACCTCCGCTAGGCTCACCTCCGCGATGCCCCGCTGGTTCAACACCGCAGGTCCCTGCAACCCGGCCGATCACTACATGCTCCCGGCCGAGGAGCGCTTGCCCGCGGTGCGCGACCTCGTCGATCGCAAGGCATGCTTCTCCCTGCGCGCGCCGCGACAGGTCGGCAAGACGACCTCGCTGCGTACGCTCGCCCAGGATCTCACGGCTGAAGGGCGCTGCGTGGCGGTCCTCGTCTCGGCGGAGGTCGGCCCCGACGTCGCCAACCCCATCTGCCGCGAGATCATCGTCCGCGAGCTCGCGTTCCCGATCCGGGCGCCTCTCCCTCAGATCAAGGCCACGTGGCTCACCCAGGACGGCCGCCTCGACGCCGACCGCCTGCTCGACGCCTTTCTCTCCTTCTGGCGCCGGCACGGCGAGCCGCTGCTCAGGGCAGCGCCCTACCACGAGATCGCGCCGCACCTCGTGGTCATGGCGAGGTCGTCGTGATTCGCGCCTGAGCGCGCTCGTCGTTCAGGAGCTGTCCCGGGACGCCCTCGGCGTGCCTTCCGGCCCCGACGCCGGCCGCAGGGCCAGTGGACCCGCACGGCACGCGCCGTGGCATGTCCTGACGGGCACGTGCGTGTCCTGATGAGAGGCTGGCGTGTCCTGATGGGCGCCCGGCATGTCCTGATAGCCGCCTGACGTGTCCTGGTGGGCACCGGCGTGTCCTGGCGGCCGCCTGGCATGTCCTGATGGCCGCCTGGCATGTCCTGATGGCCGCCTGGCATGTCCTGATGGCCGCCTGGCATGTCCTGATGACCACCGCGCATATCCATGCGGCCGCGGGGTCAGCGCCCTGGCCCGCGGTGCGCACCACGCTTGGTTTCAACCTCAACCGCCGAGTCGCCTCCGAAGAGTTGCGCGCCAGCGCCGCCGCGCTCGCCCCCGGCGCCAGCTCCGGCACCACGCGCCCCACGCTCGCGCCGAGCTCGCTCTTCCGCTTGCTGACCGCCGCCATCGCCGCCGCCGCCAGCTCCAGCAGCCCCGCGTCCGCCGGCGCCGCGACCTCCGCGAAATCCCCCGCCGCCGGCCACTTCGCCCGGTGGATCGACCGCTGCCCCGTCTCCTCCGCGTACACCCAGGCCCAGACCTCGTCGGTGATGTACGGGAGCACCGGCGCGAACAGCCGCAGCAGCACCGAGAGCCCGAGCCGCAGCGCAGCCACCGCCGAGCCTCGCGCCGCATCACCGGCGCCGCCCTCGCCGCGCGCCCGCGCCTTGGCCAGCTCCAGGGACGCGTCGGTGAACCAGCGCCAGAAGAAATCCTCTCCGTCGCGGCGCTCGACGCCGACGCGCCAGCCGAGGCGGCGGCTCAGTCGTAACGCTCGACGTGGACGTGCTTGCGGGGGACGCCGAGCTCGCCGCGGGCGAGCTCGCGCACGAGCGAGACCATCCGATCGAGGCCGCAGATGAAGACGTGCGGGGCCGGATCCCCGCTCACCCCGGCCAGCTCCCGGTAGAGCTCGGGCACGTGCGCCTGCACGTAGCCGCGGCGGCCCGACCAGGACGGGCCGCCGCGCGAGAGCGTGATCTCGTAGCGGATCCGGTCCGAGCCGCGCGCGAGCGCCTCGATCTCGTCGCGGTAGATGATGTCCTCCTCGAAGCGCGCGCCGAACAGGACCCACAGGTGCGCGGCCGCCCCGGCGCGCAGCGACGCGCGCAGCATGCTCCGGAGCGGCGTGACGCCGGTGCCGGTGGCGACGAACAGCGAGGGCGCAGGGCTCCCGGGATCGCGCGTGAAGAGCCCGTGCGGGCCGACGGCGCGGAGCGCCGCGCCGGGCTCCAGCCGGTGCAGGTACTCCGAGCCGGCCCCGCCCTCCACGCGGGTGACCGCCAGATCGAAGCGAGGCGAGCCGTCGGGGGCAGAGGCGATCGAGTAGGCGCGCTTCACCTCACCGCCCGGGAGCGGGAGGACGAGGTTGACCCATTGCCCGGCCTCGAACAGGAACGCCCCGCCATCGGCGCGCTCGAACGAGAGCTCTCGCACGGAGGGGCTGAGAGGCCGGACGGCGACGAGGCGGGCTTCGAACGGTTCGGCTTGGATCATGATCGGGCCTCTGCGCGGCCACAGGCTGCTGGGCCGCGCGGGTGGCGAGGTCTTACCGCAGCCCTCGCCCTGGCCCAATCACGATCGGAGCCGTCATGGCGCCGCCGGACGGCGCGGAGTCGCGGAAGTCTGGGCCTTCCGGCTCCACGCCGCCGGCGCGCACGGCCGGGCCGCCGCCCGTTCGCGGCGCCCCGGCGCCGGAGCGGCGGCGGATCTACCGCTGCACGCCCATGCGGCGGCGCTGCGGGATGTTCAGCGCCGGCCGGGAGCGATCCTGGTGGGGGAGCTTGCTCGGCGGGCGGGGCTCCCGGTGCGCGGGCTTCGGCGCGGGGACAGGCCCCGTCTGCGGCGGGCGCCGCTCGGGCGTCTTGGCCGAGCCGAGCTGCGGTGCGCGCTCGGGGAGATGGGCGGGTCGCTCGGTCATAGGATCCTCCATTCGATCACTCATCACCACGGCAGAAAGAGCACCAAGGCTGAACGAACCCTTCGAAGAACCAGCTCTCATACACCCTCCATTCATCGTACGACCACGGATTGCAGGCACACCGATGCCGCGACGGACGCCGGCTCAGGACGCCGCCCAAAGGCCGCTCGACTGGCGCTCTCGCGCGATGGACACACCTCCACGCATCGCCGGGGCAGGACGGTCCGAATCGCCACACGCCCCCTCGCGAGGCGCCTCAGCGCCTCGCCGTCAGGAGAGATGGCGAGTCGGCCCGCCGCGCCACGAACCATCCGGCTCGGTGCTTCGCGCGAGCGGCCAGCGAGCGAGGGGCTGCGCCCGCGAGGTCAGCGACCTCCAGCGCATCGGACTCGTTCGCATGTCGGCCACGCTCCGTCCCCACGAGCACACGACCCACGCCCGCGCGGGAAGGCTGCGGGCGGCCGTCGTGGCTGCTCACGTGCGGCAGCCGAGGGGCGCCGTGCCTACCTGGGCAACAGGCGCTCAGCCCTCGGGGCCGCGTGACGGAGCGGTGGTATCAGAGAAAAGTGTGCATAATTGACGCGGGCGACGCGTCGACAGCAACGCTAGCACCGGAGCCAGAGATCGCCCAGCACTTTCTGGTGGTGGGGTGCTTCGGCCGAGAAGGGGGTCTTTTGAACCGCCCAAAGACGTCAATTTTTTGCGTTTTCTTGGCGTCTTTTGGCGTCTTGGCGGTCATTCCGGCAGGGCGGGGGGATTCCCCCACCACGCACGTTCTGTGTCCATGGAGGAGCGCTGTCCTCGCAGAGCGTTCCTCTCCTCATCAAACGTCTGCCTCTCCCCCCGCTCCACGAGCGGCAGGAGCTCGCGCGGGCGCGCTGGGCGCCGGGCCGCAGCTCAGAACGCGATGCGCAGCCCCACGCCGAGGGGCACCGCGCCAGGCGACGCAGCGACGGCGGCCGGGCCGACGAGGAGGCTCGCAGCGGCCAGCCCGCGCAGTTCGAGTCCCTTCCGCAGCACCCGCCTCTTGCCGATCACGTAGAGCGGCAGGCCGACGCCGACCGCGGCCACGCCGCCGACCGCCGTCGCGACGGCCACCGTGTACGTGTCACGGTGCTCGGTGGCGGCCTCGTCGTGGTTGGCGGTGATCAGCACGGCGCCGGTGACGAGGGCGGCTGCTCCGAGGCTCGCGAGGACGATCCCCGAGACCATCATGACCGTGCTGTTCCGCTCGGTCGTCCGCTCCACGAAGTTGCGGAGCTCTCTCTTCGTCGCCTCGATCTCCAGCTCGATCTGGCGCCCGTGGGCGTCTCGCATGGCTTCGTCTTCAACAAAATCGTGGACGGCGTCCGCCTCGTACTTGAGCGCCTTGATCCTTGCCTCGTACGCAGCGACCGTCGCCTCCCACATGGCCTGCGACGGGAGCCCCTCCACGGCCGGCGCGGCAGGGGGCGCGGAGGGCGCGAGCTGCGGGGGCGGCGTGCGGTCCGCGCCCTCCGCCGGCGTCTGCGCGGCCGCGCTCGACGCGAGCGCCGCGCCGGCGAGGGCGAGCGCCCACGCGACGAGGCGGCGGCGCACCGCGGCCGCGGAAGTGGAGGACACGCGCGCCGGGGGCGCGGAGGGATGCGCGAAAAGGGAATGGACTCGTCCCATCAGCGAGCGGCATACCTCAACCGTGGCGCAGGGACATCCGTCGCGTCCCGCTCGCCCGGCCGGCGCCCGCGATCGCGGCGCCCTCACCCCTCCCGCGGCCGGCCGCGGCGCCTGCTCCCCTCCCCGCCCCCGGCCGGCCGCGCCTCGGCGGCCACGCGGAGCAGCTCCTGGAAGTGCCGCTCCACCGGGCCGAGGTCGATGCCATCCATGAACGAGGTGAACGCGAAATAGGGCAGCAACGTCTGCCAGGCGCGCAGCCAGCCCGGCAGGTAGCGCGGCCGCTCCAGCACGCCGGCCGCGCGCAGCTCCGCCAGCACCGCGATGTCGTCGAGCGCGATCCGGCCGCAGACGAGCAGCTCCACCTCGTCGCGCAGGCCGCCGCGCAGGACCGCGGCCAGGAAGGCATAGACCTCGAGCAGGCCGGCCAGGTAACAGGCGTCCTTCGTGAACGGCGCGCCGCCCTCGACGAGCCCGCCGCGGCAGACGCGCTGGGCGTCGAAATAGGCGTCGCGGCGCCCGGCGCCGCGCTCGCGCAGGTACCGGTAGAGATCGAGGAAGCTCGCGCCCTGCTCGGCCATGTCCACGAGCCGCACCCGCTCGGCGAGCCGGGTGAGGCGGCCGATGGAGAGCGAGCGGCTGTACAGCTCGGCGAAGATGGCGAGCCCCTCCTGCGTGCGCGTGGTGCGCGGGCCGCCCGACCGCAGGAACGCGCACCGCGGCTGCGCCGCGCCGTTGTGCGCGGTGAGCGCGTGCGTCTCCACCTCGTGGTGCCACAGCCCCTCGGCCTCCCAGGACGCGAACGTGGCCTCCGGGCGGATGCGGACGCGGCTCATGCCCGCCACCACCTTGGCCGTGATCCGCGGGTCGAGCACGATCTCGATGTCGAGCGGCGGCGTCCGCGCGGCGACGCGGGCGGCGAGCAGCTCCCGGAGCGCGCCGGCGTCGAGCGGCTCCTCGTCGGGATCGCTGGCCTCGTCCCAGCCGTGGACGCGCAGGCGCGCGGTGAGGTGCTCGGCGAGGTCGATGTTGCGGACCTCGCCGCCGAAGAACCGCGAGCGCGCGCCGCCGTAGAGCGCCCGCGAGCGCTCGGCGAACTCGCGGGTCCCCGCCGCCTCGAGCAGCTCCGCGGCCTGGATCTGCGCGCGGACGTTGTCCCGGAGCCAGTCGAGCGCGGGCGCGTCGCCGTCGATCGAGCCGAGGAGCTCGCGCAGCTCGGTGATGCGCCGCGCGAGCCCGTCGCGATCCACGCGGTGCTCGACCTCGGGGAGGCGGCCCTCGCCGGCGGCGAAGAAGCGCTCCTCGACCTCGCGAGGCCAGGCGATGTCCTCGAGCGGCCGGAGCGCCTTGCCCTCGCAGAGGCGGGCGCCGACCCGATCGAGCTGCTCCAGCACGGCGCGGTCGATGCTCATGGTCCCATGCTCGCGCGAACCGCGGGGCGCGGGAAGCGGCCGGCGCGGGCGCTTGCGGCTCGCCAGCGCCCGCGGGCTCTGCTGAGGCCGCCCGTGCGCAGTGGTTGCGTGCCGAAGCGCCCCGGAGGCCTCCGGCAACGTGTTGGCCTGTGCCAGGGAGGCAAGCGCGAGGGCGCGCGCCGGCGCTCCCCGTGGCCACGCCGAGCATGTTGTTCAGCTCCTCGCATCCGGTATACATTCGAGCCTGAACCTCAATGACTGATGATCCCCAGCCAGCACACTGTACAGCACGAGTCGGGACGGTCCTCCGGGGCAAATGGCGCATCGATTCGCTTATCGGCGTCGGCGGGATGGCTGCGGTTTACGAGGCGACACACAGGATCGGCCGGCGCTGCGCGATCAAGATCCTCCATCCGGAAATCGCGGTCTCCAAGGAGCTTCGAGCCAGGTTCGAGCAAGAGGCGCTCGCAGTAAACCAGCTCGGCCACCCCGCAGCCGTCAATGTCCTCGACATTGACACGAGCGAAGATGGCTCGCCGTTCTTGGTGATGGAGTTGCTCGACGGCGAATCGCTCGGCAAGCGCGCCCACGGCTCCGGCGGCATCGAGGAGCGCGAGCTGCTCCGCGTTGTCTCGACCGTGCTCGAAGTGCTCGATGTCGCGCACGGGCTCGGCATCGTTCATCGAGACATCAAGCCTGACAATCTGTTTTTGACCTCTTCAGGCGGCGTCAAGGTCCTCGATTTCGGGATCGCTCGAATGAAACAGGGCGGCTCCAATGTTCGCACACGCATCGGCGCGATGCTCGGGACCATACCTTACATGTCGCCCGAACAGATCGCTGGTGGCCAGATCGATGGGCGGGCCGACGTCTTCGCCGTTGGCGCGACGATGTTTCGAATCCTGGCAAAACGCCATGTGCACGAGGGCTCCATGGAAAGTGAGCTCCTCATCAAGATGGCGACGCAGCCTGCGCCGGCCCTGCGCACCGTTGCCCCCTCTGTCAGCCCAGAGGTTTGCGCCATCGTCGATCGCGCGCTCGCTTTCGATCCGTCGCGCCGCTATCCAGCGGCCCGCACCATGCGCGAAGACATCGAGCGAGTTTTGGGTGCCGATGCTGCTCCTCACGCGCCAGCCCCGGTGTCGATCCGAGCCGACGTGTCGTCTCCGATCAGCGTCGATGGCCCGACGATGGCTGCTCCTGCTCCCGGCCAAGCGATGCAGGCACCGATCGTCGTATCCGTGCCGCCTCAATCTGCTGCAACCAGCCCACGAGCGAGCTCGAATTCGCCATTCTTGATGATTGCAGTGATTGGCTCGTTTGCTGTCGCCGTTTGCCTCGCCGCTGTCTTCTTCGTTGTTCGTTCGCGAGACTCCGCCGAAGACACTCGTGAGAGCGCGGACGAAGAGACATCGCAAGAGGACAAGGCGAGCGGCAGCTCTCGCACGATGGCGACGTCGTCCATTACCGGCACGCCATCCACGCCATCCACGCCATCCACGCCATCCTCGACCGCTGAGCCCCCATCGACGCGCCGGCCCGCCCCCAATGGCAAGTATCGCCTCCTCGTCAAAGACGGCAAATATCCATTCTGCGTCACGTCGAAATTGAGACATGCCTATCCAGTACGCACGAATGACGAGGGCGTCAAAGCGTGCATCGGCACCCCCGACGGGCCTATTCCGATTGACGGCCTCAAAGCCTACCACCCCTCCGAGCTTCAATGGTAATATCTTTGTGAGGAGCGGCGGCCTTGTCCCGTGACCAGGTGAAGCTCATCGATTTCGGCCTCGCCAAGGTGAACGTGGAGCTCCTGTCCACCGAGAGCCGCGAGGCCGCGCGCAAAGGCCAGGACCTCACCGCTGCCGACCAGGTCCTCGGCACGCTCAGTTATCTCGCGCCGGAGGCCGTGCGCGGCATGGATGCCGTCGATGCCCGCGCAGATCTTTATGCGCTTGGAATCATCTTGTACGAAATGCTGTCCGGGAGAAGCCCGTTCGACGCGAGCGACGGCCAATCTTCCTTCCGGCGGCGGCTCCTCGAGGACGCGCCCCCGCTCCGCCAGCGTGCTCCGGGATCAGGTATCCGCCCCGAAGTGGAGGCGCTCGTGATGCGGCTCGTCCAGCGAGCCCCGATCCAGCGATATCCGACGGCCACCAACGTGATCGCGGCCGTCGACGGGGCCATCGCGGCGATGGAGGGCGCGCCGAGGCAGCTCGAGCCGACCGTCGCGATGCACCCCGGCGCTCCGGGGCGCCAGACGAGCGCGACATCGCTCGCGTCCAGGTGGAACTCGCCGGCGATGCGGCCGTGGCTCATTGCGTCCATCGTCGTATCGCTCTCGCTCAGCGTCGCGCTCTCGATCGCCATCCTGCTCAGCTGACAGAGGCTCAAAAGGGCCACATCGAGGGAGCAGGCTCGTCGCTCGACGGCAGCTCGGCGTACGCCGTCGGCTCCGTGCCTGCAAGGAACACCTCCTCGATCGCGCCCGCGGCCCCCGGCAGCGCGAGTTGACCGGTCGTCGCGTCGATCAACACGCGCACGAGCCCGTCCGGAGGCGCGGCGAAGTCGGTGCGTGGTCTCGCCTTGTGCGCGTCCTGCATGAACGCGATGAAGGCCGGCAGGGAGGTCGCGCCGCCCGTCTCGCCGGGGCCGAGCGGAGAGGCGTCATCGTAGCCCGTCCAGACGGCGCACGCGATGTCGGTCGAGTAGCCCACGAACCACGCGTCCTTCGCGGCGTTCGAGGTGCCCGTCTTGCCCGCGACCGGTGTGCTCATGGATCGCGCGCGCTTGGCTGTCCCCGAGTCGACGACGGAACGCAGGAGGCTCGTCATGATGTAGGCCTCGGCTTCGCCCATCACCCGGCGCGCTGGCGCCACGCCGGGCAGCGGCAGCGGCTGGCCGCCCGGGCCGATGATGCTGCGAATGAGCGCTGGATCGCGGTACGTGCCGCCCGCGGCGAACACGTTGAACACACCGACCATCTCGAACGGCGTCACCTCGTAAGCGCCGAGCGCCAACGACAGGTCCGCGCCGAGCTTCGACGTGACTCCGAGCGATTGCGCCCACTCGGCGACCTTGGCCGGGCCGAGCCGATCGAGGACCCATACCGCGGCGACATTGACGCTCTGGGCGAGCGCCTCGCGCAGCCGGCGCGGCGCCTGTCCGTCGCTCTCGTCGTAGTTGTCGGGCCTGTATTTCCCTCCGAGCGCGGACGGATGGGTCTCGAGGATGGACGCCGCGGTGAATGCCCGCGTCTGGATCCCGTAGCTGTACACGATCGGCTTGAACGTCGAGGCGGGCTGGCGGCGCGCCGACCTTGCCCGGTTGAGGGCGCCGCGCGCCGCGTCGTAGCCGCCGACGACCGCGAGCACCTCGGCCGTCCGGACGTCGAGGGCGACGAGCGCACCCTGGGGCCCGAGCGCGAGCTCCAGCCGTCCGCTGCGCGGATCGCCGCCGGCAAAGGTGACGCGTACGACCTTGCCGATCTCGGCGAACTGGCTCGGGGGCAGGTTGCGTGGATTGTAGCGCGCCGCTCTCTCCAGCTTCACGACGCCTTGCGCCGTACCCACGCGCACGGCGAGCGTGCCTGCCGCGTCGTCGGCCTTCGTGACGACGCCGTGGTAGACGCGCTCGCTGCCCTGCGTGGGCGTTCCTTCGAAGGGGGCCGGATCTCCCTTGCCACGCTTCAGCGGAGCGATGAGCCCGCGGCGCGCGGCGTACGCATCGAGATTGCTGCGCACCGCCGCTCTCGCGGCCCTCTGCAGCGCCGGATCGATCGTGGTCGTCACCGTGTACCCACCGCGGTTGGCCTGCGGGCCCACCGCCGCGACCAGCGCGCGCTCGACCTCGGCGACGACCTCGGGCGCCAGCTCGGCGGCGTGTTCGGGCGGGGGGGCCAGGACGATCTTCTGGCGAGCGGCGGCGTCCACGTCGGCGCGTGCTACGAACTTCTTGTCGCCCAGCTGCTGGAGCACGTAGCTGCGCCGCTCCTCGGCGCGGGCGAGATCCACGCGCGGAGAGTAGACGCTGGGCCCCTTGACCAGACCTGCGAGCAGGGCCGCTTCGGCGAGCTGCACGTCGCGAACGCTCTTCCCGAAGTAGTACCGCGCGGCTTCCTCGACGCCGTAGCGCCCGTGCCCGAAATAGATGTCGTTGAGATAAAGCTCCAGGATCTCGTCCTTCGTGAGCTCCTGTTCGATGCGGCGCGCGAGGATGAGCTCACGGATCTTGCGCGCGAAGGTGCGCTCCGGCGTGAGGAGCACGTTCTTGATCACCTGCTGGGTGATCGTGCTGCCTCCCTGGCGGGCCCGCGCGGACCGCAGGTTCACGAGGAGCGCCCGCAGGATGCCGAGGTAGTTCAGCCCTTCGTGCTTGTAGAAGTTCGCGTCCTCCGCGGCCAACACGGCGAGCTTCATGCTCGTCGGCACCGCCGAGATCGGAACGACGGTGCGTCGCTCGACGAAGAGCTCCGCGAGCGGTGTCCCGTCGCGCGCAAGGATGCGCGTGACCTCCGGCGGATGATAGCTCCTCAGCTCCGAGGTCCGCGGCAGGTCGTGGCCGTAGTACCAGATGAGCCCCGCAAACATCAGCAGACCAAGACCCAGCAGCGTCGAAGCGGCCATCACGATGCGCCACGCCCATCGCCGCAAGCGTCGTTTCCACTGGACTTTTCGCCGGCGCGGATCACCTTGCTCCCGCGCCCGGCGGACCGCCACGGCGCGGCTGAGCGCGCTCGCCAGAGCACCTAGCGCCGAGGCGATCCGAACAGCGGCCCTCGCGAGCCGCCGTGCGGGCAGCGCGCGTTGTACGGTCGGCTGGGCGGAGGCCTCGGCCGGCGACGATCTTGCGGCGCCGCCCCCGGGCGGCGGCGACCACGGCAGCGTCGGTCGCTCCGGTCCGGCCTGGCGAGCCCTCTCTTCGGGGATCGGCGGCGTGGCCTGGGGCGAGCGCACCCAGAGCCGTGTCGCGGGCTCCCCCTCCTCCGCGTCGTCACGGCGGGGCTCCTCGCCGCGCTGCGAGGGGGACGCGAGGTCGTCACGACGGCCGAACCGGTCCATATCCATCCAACTCCTCCGCGGTGCGGGCTGAGCGCGCGTGCCGCGGCGCCCTCCCCGCAGACGCCATGAGAGCAGCGCACGAGCCCGGCGCGACGATCAGTCGGGGCATGGGGCTCCGCACGCCGTGACGTTGCCAGGACAGGCTTCTATCTGCCCGAGACACGTGCCGATGACGCAATCGGAGCCAGGCGTGCAGTACACAAAACATGGAGCGCTCGTCATGCAATTGACCGAGCAATCGCCTTCGCACCAGACCTTGTGCATCCCCGATCCCATGCAGTTGACCAGCGCGTCTCGGCGCGCTCCGATGTCGCAGACGCTCCCGTCCTGACAAGCAATCTGGCACGCTTCGTCGCACACGTGATCGCAGTCGTTTGTCAGCATACAGCTGGTCCGCTGCGACGCGCCGCGCCCTTCCTCGGGGCCGCGGCTCGGTGAGCCAGGGAGGCGAGCTCGCGTGTCGCCCTTCTTCTCGGGGCCGGGATCCGGCGCCTTCGCCAGGAGGCGATCCGCCGCCGGACCGCCGGGAACCTTGGCGGGCGGTGACGCCGCCGGTCGCTGCGCGCCGGTCACCCCCGGCGATTTCGCGTCGGGCTCGACGTTCACCGCACGCAGGTACACGGCGGCGAGCACGCCTGCGGCGAGCAGCGGGAACGCCAGCACGGCCCATCGCAGCCTCCGTCCACGTACCGTGGTCGCCGTCCACTGCGTCGCCTGGGTGAACGCCGATGCGGCCGGTGAGGGGGCACCCGCCGGAGCGACGGCCGATCCGCCGCCCGGGACGCCCGGCGCGCTCGACGTATTCGGGGCGCTGGCGACGGAGACATCGCGGATGACGCTCCCCATGGCACCTGCCGGCGGCGGGGCGGGATGCAGGCCACCGGCGCCCGAGGCGCGCACCGAGACGGCCGAGGAAGGGGCGAGCCCCTGTGGCATCCACACCGTCGTGGCGGTGCTGAGCGGATCCGCCGCGGGGGCGGGAAGCCCGGCCGCGCCGAACCGGAGAGCAAAAGCGGGCGGCTGACCGGCCAGGACCGCGCGCACGTCCTGCTGCATGACCGTCGCGCTCGGGTAGCGCTCGCCTCGATCGAACGCGAGCGCGCGATCGACGACGGCACACACCCACTGCGGGGTCTCCGGAGCGACGCTCGCGAGCGGCGGCGCAGGCAGCGTGGCCATCTTGACGACCAGATCGGTGTCGGAGCTCGCGTCATGGATGCGCCGCTTCGTGATCAGACGAAACATCGTCGCTCCGACCGCGAACAGGTCGGCACGCGCATCGATCTCGTCGCCTCTGACTTGCTCCGGTGGCATGTAGGCGACCGTGCCGAGCGTCGTTCCAGTGCGCGTCCGAACGTAGTCGGCCGCGGCCTGCCTGACACGGGCGACGCCGAAGTCGAGCACTTTCAGGCGCCCGTCGCGGAGGCGGAACAGGTTGTCTGGCTTGATGTCGCGGTGGATGATGCCGTGCGCATGGGCCGCTGCCAGCACGTCCAGCAGCCCGTCCACCATGGCCAGCAGCTCGGCCATGTCCATCCTGCCCAGGCGCCTGGCGTACCCGGCGAGCGACTCACCATCGAGCAGCTCCATGACGAGGAAGGGGCAGCCGTCCGCGGTCGCGTCGATATCGCGTATTTCCACCGCGCCGGGATGGACGAATCGATTGACGGCTTGCGCTTCCTGATCGAACCGCGCACGCAGCTCGGGCATGCGCGCGATCTCGGGGTGGAGGATCTTGATGGCATCTCGCCGCCCGATCTTGTGCACGCCGACGTAGACAGCGGCCATGCCGCCCGAGCCCAACAACCGCTCGAGCGTCCACTTCCCGCACAACACTGTGCCGACTCTGCGCTGCAGTTCCTGGTCGTCCATATCCGGTATCGGGTTTGCTAATTTGCCGAACGGAGTCCTCGCGGCGCCCCAGCACCGCCCGTCGCCCATCCTAGCCGATTGGCCATGGCGTCGTGACCGCGCGACGCTCGGCATGCCGTCCCGGGTGTGTCGCCGACCGAGCGCGGCCGCAGGCCGACCAGGCCAAGAAAAAGTGCCCGAGTCGAGACCAGCGCCCTGCCCGAGGCGCGGGTGTCACGCGGCGAGGGAGCGTGACCGTGGATCTGGCGGGAGGCCGATGGTACCGTCGCCGCGATGGGGAGCGTGGACCAGCTCGAGGAACACCGCGCGGCGCTCACCGGGCACTGCTACAGGATGCTCGGTTCCGTGGTCGACGCCGACGACGCCGTCCAGGAGACCATGGTGCGCGCCTGGCGGAGCCTCGACAAGTTCGACGGGCGGTCGTCGCTGCGCACCTGGCTGTACCGCATCGCGACGAACGTCTGCCTCGACGCGCGGGCCGATCGCGCGCGCCGGGCGCGCCCCATCGAGGAAGGCCCGGTCGGCACCGTGGACGACGAGCTCCAGACGCGCCCGCGCACGCACTGGCTGGAGCCCGTCCCCGACGCGCACGCCCTCCCGGCGGACATCGACGCCGCGGAGCGGGCGGTGCTCCGCCAGAGCATCCGCCTCGCGTTCGTCGCGGCGCTCCAGCACCTGCCGCCGAAGCAGCGCGCCGCGCTCTTGCTGACCGAGGTGCTCGGGTGGTCCGCCGCGGAGGTCGCCGACAGCCTCAGCACCTCGGTCGCCGCGATCAACAGCGCGCTCCAGCGCGCGCGGGCGACGCTCGCGAGCCGCGATCTCGGCGACATGCGCGCCACGCTGCCGGAGCCAGAGGCCGCCTTGCTCGACCGCTACGTCACCGCCTTCGAGCAGTACGACGTGGACCGGCTCGCGGCGCTGCTGCACGAGGACGCGACCCTGTCGATGCCGCCGTTCACCCTCTGGCTCCGCGGCCCCGACGCCATCCGCGCGTGGCTGCTGGGCCGGGGCGCGGGCTGCCGCGGGTCGCGGCTCGTGCCGACGGCCGCCTGCGGCTCGCCGGCGTTCGCCCAGTACCGCCCGGCGCCGGAGGGCGGCCACCGGGCCTGGGCGCTCATCGTGCTCGAGCTCGCGGGGGACCGCATCGCCAGCATGACGTCCTTCCTCGACACCGAGACGATCTTCCCGCGGTTCGGCCTGCCGCTCGAGCTCCCGGCGTAGCCGCCGCGCCCGGCCGGATCGGGGCGGCGATCTTTTTTTCCGGTCGACCGATGAGTCCCGGCGCAGGCCGGGGTCTATGGGGTGAACTCCGGCACGACGGCCCTCATGGCCGCGATCGTGGCCGGCATCACCCTGCGTCCACGCGAACAGGAGAAGAGGACCATGACAACGAACAGCGCTCGCAAGATCTTCGTCAACCTGGCCGTCCGCGACCTGAAGCGGTCGATGGAGTTCTTCGCGAAGCTCGGCTTCGAGTTCAACCCCCAGTTCACGGACAACAACGCCGCCTGCATGATCGTCAGCCAGGGAGCCTTCGTGATGCTCCTCGTGGAGCCGTTCTTCAAGGGTTTCACGAAGAGGGAGATCTGCAACACGAGCACGCACACGGAGGGGTTGTTCGCGCTCTCGTGCAGCAGCCGGGCCGAGGTCGACGAGATCGTGAAGAAGGCGATCGCGGCGGGCGGGTCGCACGCGATGGATCCGCAGGATCACGGCTTCATGTACGGCTGGAGCTTCTACGACATCGATGGTCACCACTGGGAGGTCGTCTGGATGGCCCCCGAGGCGATCCAGTCGTAGCCGGCGCATCGACGAAGGAGAAGGAGGAGAGCCATGGTCGAGAGCCGCACAGCGAACAGCGATAGCTTCCAGGTCACGACACCGTCGGCGGACGAGGTCCGCATGACGCGCCTGTTCGACGCGCCGAGGCACCTCGTGTTCGAGGCGATGACGAGGCCCGAGCACATCAAGCGGTGGTGGGGCTGTCTGGGCGAGGGCTACTCGGTGCCCGTCTGCGAGATGGACCTCCGCCCGGGCGGCAAGTGGCGCTTCGTGAACCGCCACCCGGGCGGCGAGGCCGCCTTCCACGGCGAGAACCAGGAGATCACGCCGCCGAGCCGGCTCGTGTTCACCGAGATCTTCGAGCAGTTTCCGGACACGGTCACGGTGGTGACGGCGACCTACACCGAGGAGGGCACAAAGACGCGGCTCACGGCCACGGTGCGTTATCCGTCGACGGAAGTGCGCGACATGGTCCTCGCGTCCGGGATGCCCAAGGGCGCAGGGATCAGCTACGACCGCCTCGAAGCGCTGGTCGCGCAGCTGCAGCAGCAATGAGCCCGGCTGGCCGCCGGTGAGCGGGCGCCGCCGCCGTCGCCTCGTGCCCCGGCGCCTCGATGAACCCGTCTCGATGGGTACCCTCACGAGCTCGCCGCCTCCCACCGCCGAATGAAACTTTACAGAACTCGCAAAGGTCACTCCGGCCGGAGCGCTTGCTCGAGCCGAGCAAGCGGTCTAAGCTGCTTCGCATAACTTCGGAGGCCGAAACAGGCCCCCCATTGCAAGAGGAGCGTCCATGCGTCGTCTCAGCCCTGCTGCCCGCGTTCGTTACCTCTTTGCTGCCCTGACGGCAGGCGCAGCGATGTTGGGCACCACGGCCCTGCTGGTCCCCTCGAGCGAGGCGGCGCCGGGGGGAAACTGCACCTATTACAGCGACGAGAGCTACACCACCGTCGTCGGCCAGTACGGCCGCGACTGCTGCAACAACCGGATCGCGTGGGGCACCACGACGCAGCACTACGAGTGCGGCGGGTGCTTCACCTGCACCCCGCCTCCTCGCTGAGGGAGGCGCGCCGTTGACGGGCGGCCGGCGCGATGGCGATCGCCGGCTACGATCCGTTCAGCTTGCGAGAGGAATTGAACAGGGAGGCGGGGAGACGGGGAGATTGGTTGGATTTTTCTCCCCGTCTCCCCGCCTCCCGGTGAATTCTCCCGAAAATTCGAGGGGATCTTGATGGAGGAGCAGTCGGCCAGACCGCCACGGCTACGGCCCGCGGAGCCACTCGACCGCGGCGTTGCGCGTCTCGAACACGCCGAAATGCTGGCCGCCGCGCTCCTCGGCCACCATCTCGCCGAACCGGCTGCTGAAATCAGCGGCCCCCGGAGGGCACACCACCGCGAGCCGGATCCAGTAGTTCCTTAGCTTCTGCAGGATCTCCCCGGCCTCCCCCGAGCTGAGGTCGAAGAAGGCCGCCGTCAGGTTCGCCGGGTAGAGGAGCGCACACAGCACGCCGCCCGAGAAACAGGCCTCGATCACGCGATCGACGTCGCGGACGCTCTCCATGAGCCCGTGATCCGGCGACCCCTCCACGAACTGCACACCGCCCTCGTCGACCACCGTCAGCTCCATGGCATCCCTCCGACACGGCCTCTGCGCCGCGGGCTCGGCGGAGAGCTCCGCTCGACCCGCGACCAGGGGTATCCCGGCGAGCGGCCGCTGTACAGGCATCGCGCGGCGAGCAGGAGGAGGGGCCAGGCTCGCCCCCGCCGCGCGGGGCCCAGGGCGTCATTCGTCACTGCGCGCGCCTGACCTCGTCGGAGAACCTCACCGCCTCGCGGAGCACGTGATCGGCGAGCGCCGGATCGATGATGCTCTTGATCTGCCCCGTCTCGATGCCCTGCTCCGCGGCCGTCTTGAAGTCGATGACCTCGTCGGCCATCGTCGCGAGCTGCCCGCTGTCGACGCGGAACGCGTGCGCCTGGTACAGCTGCCCGGCGCGCGCGGTCGCCTGGTCGATGAGCACGCGCTCCTGCGGGTCGAGCAGGTGCGCGATGAACTCGAGGTGATCCGCCATGATCGTCGTCCAGAACGCCGAGACCTCGTCGCTCTGGAGCGCGATGTCGCCGTACGCGAGCCGATCGAGCCGGGCGACGAAGCGCTCGGCCTCCCGCGCGAGGTGGTCGAAGAAGAGCGGCCAGACGAGGCTCCGGAGCGAGCCGCTCTCCTGCGCGCGCTGCATGCGGCGCTGGTACTCGATGAACCGCTGGACGTTCGGCCGCATCGGGGCGAGGAGCGAGGAGATCCCGTAATCGCCATACCCCCTGTCGCGCGCCGCGAGGAAGTGCCTGGCGAAGAGGTTCTGGTACTGCCGCGCCTCGTCCCGAGGCCCGCGGAGGTGATCGCCGGGCATGAGCAGCGTGATGAACAACGCATGTTCCATCAGCTGGTCCGTCCAGAAGAGGACCTCCGAGACGGCGTGCGCTGCATAGCCGGCGCCCGGGGCGGGCAGGAAGACCGGCTTCCTCGAGCGCCGGTCGACCGAGATGCCGGGCGTATAGGCGGCCCCTGCCGGGAGGGCGAGGGGCCCGATCGACTCGCAGGCAGCGTAGCTCTTGTCGGGCAGCGCGAGGCTCGGTGTTGCGAGCAGCGAGACCCCCGCGGTGGCCATCGCGCCGCCGGCGAATCGCCGGCGTCCAAGTTTCCCTTGCGGAACACGCTTCTCCATCGACGCTCCTCCAGGTTCATGCATCCGTGAGAATCGGAGCGCGAGGGTGCATGTCCCGCGCCTGAGCCAAAGAGTCGACTCGCAGGGCGGTCCGCCGGCGCGCGCCTCACCGATCACGACGGCCGGCGACGCGCGGAATCACCACGCCCGAGCGCTTCGTCAGCAGAGAGGTCGCGTGGGGGCGCGCCGGACGTCATCCGCGGAATCCGCCCGTGATGGGCCGCCCTGCGCTCGGCGACCTGCGAAGATGGCGCACATTACCCCTTCTTCACCGACCATCTGCGACCATGGAGCACATCACGCCGCGGAGCACGCGCTCGCGGCGACGGACCTGCACACCTCCCGCGGACGCCGCAGACGCACCCACACCTACATGCGGCCGTCCCTCGTGTCGAGGTTCGGATTTCTTCGCTATCGTCTCCCGGGATGTCGAGGACCCGCCCTCGGCTCCGACATCCCCACGAACGCGCGCCCGATCCCGGGGCGACAGCGAAGAGAAGGAGCCGATCATGAAGTACATCCTGATGATGAACACCCCGCGCGGGGGGCCGTACCAGGTCGCCAACTGGCAGCAGAAGGACTTCCAGGCGCACATCGCGTTCATGAAGAGCTTCCACAGGAAGCTCAGCGCGTCGGGCGAGCTCGTGGCGGCCGAGGGCCTGGCGGGGCCCGATCAGGCCAAGCTCGTGCGCGCTGGCAAGGACGGCGCGCCGATCACCGACGGGGTGTTCCCGGAGACCAAGGAGTTCCTCGCCGGGTACTGGATCGTGGACGTCGAGAGCCCCGAGCGCGCGTACGAGATCGCCGCGCAAGCGTCCGCCGCGCCCGGCCCCGGCGGCGCGCCGCTCAACATGGGGATCGAGGTGCGCGAGGTGATGAGCGCGCCGCCCAGCGATCTCTAGTGACCTCTCCGTCCCAGGGCGCCACGGCCGAGCGCCTGCTGCGTGACCTCGCGCCGCAGGTGCTCGGCGCCGTCATGCGGCGATTCCGAGATTTCGGCGCCGCCGAGGACGCGGTCCAGGAGGCGCTGATCGCGGCGGCCACGCAGTGGCCGCGCGAGGGTGTGCCCGACGAGCCGCGCGCCTGGCTGATCCACGTGGCGTCGCGGCGCATCGCCGATCACGTCCGGAGCGAGGCGGCGCGCCGCCGCCGCGAGGCGATCGTGGTCAGCCTCGTGCCGCCCGAGCTGCAGATCGCCCTCGCCGCCGACAGCGACGAGGCGGCGCTCGAGGACGACACGCTCACCTTGCTGTTCATGTGCTGCCACCCCGCGCTGTCCGCGCCGTCCGCGATCGCGCTGACCCTGCGCGCCGTCGGCGGCCTGACGACGGCCGAGATCGCAAGGGCGTTCCTGGTCCCGGAGGCGACCATGGCGCAGCGGATCAGCCGGGCGAAGCAGAGCATCAAGGCGTCCGGCGTGCCGTTCGAGCGGCCGACGCCCGAGGCGCGAACAGCGCGCCTCGGCGCCGTCCTGCACGTGCTCTACCTGATCTTCAACGAGGGTTACACCTCGAGCTCCGGCCCCGCGCTGCACCGCGACGATCTGTCGGGCGAGGCGATCCGCCTGACGCGCGCCGTGCACGCGCTCCTCCCGGACGACGGCGAGGTCGCGGGCCTCCTCGCGCTCATGCTCCTGACCGACGCGCGGCGCGCGGCGCGGACCGGGCCTCTGGGCGAGCTGATCCCGCTCGCGGAGCAGGATCGAGGCCTGTGGGATCAGCGCGCGATCGCCGAGGGCGTCGCGCTCGTCACGGCGGCGCTGTCCAGGGGCTCGATCGGCGCCTACCAGCTGCAAGCCGCGATCGCGGCGGTGCACGACGAGGCAGCGCGGGCCGAGGACACGGACTGGCCGCAGATCCTGGCGCTGTACGGCGTGCTGATGCGGATGTCCGACAACCCGATGGTGGCGCTCAGCCACGCGATCGCGACGGCCATGGTGCACGGCCCTCGGGCGGGGCTCGATCGGCTGAACGCGCTCGACGCCGACGCGCGCCTCTCGGGTCATCACCGCCTCGACGCCGCCCGCGCGCACCTCCTGGAGCGGGCCGGCGATCGCGAGGCGGCGATCGCGCACTACAGGCGCGCGGCCAGCCGCACGACGAGCATCCCGGAGCAGAACTACCTGGCGACGCAGGCGGCCCGGCTGAGCGACGCGCTCAAGTAGCGAGCCGCGCGGCGCGCGCAAACGCGGCGAGCGTGTCCCGCGAGGACCGAGCGACGCCGCGGACCTGACCGCACGTGACGCCTGGGCGAGCGCTCAGCCGCTCACCAGCTCGCCGGCGAGGCGGATCGCCGCCTCCAGATCCTCCGCGAGGTACACGCGCTGGGACCGCTCCGGGAGGCGCGCCTTGTCGAAGATCTCGCGCGGCCTGGGCAGCGGACCGGCCAGGATCACCGCCTTCTGGCGCCGCGCGAGCTCGTCGAGCGCGTTCTCGAGGGCGACGAACCCCGTGCTGTCGATGAACGGCACCTTGCCGAGGTCGAGGACCATCACCTCGTAGCTGTCCCCGCGGATGGCGTGCAGCGCCGCCATCGCCTTCTGGGCGGCGCCGAAGAACAGCGGGCCGTTGATCTCGTAGAGGGCGACCCGCCTCGGGAGCTCGACTTCGCTCGATCCGCCGGCGGCGTCCAGCACCGTTCGGCTCCCTGTCAGCTCGGCCATCCGGCGCATGAAGAGGATGGCGGCGAGGATCACGCCGGCCGACACCGCGATCACCATGTCCAGGACGACGGTGAGCCCATAACAGGTCAGGAGTACGAACACATCGCTCCTCGGCGCGAGCTTCACGATACGGATGAAATGGTGGAGCTCGGACATGTTCCACGCGACGAGCAGCAGCAGGGCCGCCAGCGACGCCATGGGGACGTAGGCCACGAGCGGGGCGAAGACGAGGATCGAAAGAAGGACGACCGCGGAGTGTGTCACGGACGCGATCGGAGAGCGCGCGCCGGCCCGGATGTTCGTGGCCGTCCGCGCGAGCGCTCCGGTCGCCGCGATACCGCCGAAGATCGGCGCGACGATGTTCCCGATACCGAGGCCGATGAGCTCGGAGTCCGGATCGTGCTTGGTCCCCGTCATGCCGTCGGCGATGACCGCCGACAGCAGCGATTCGATGGCGCCGAGCACGGCGATCGCGAAGGCGGCGGGGAGCAGCTTCCTCACGAGCTCGAGCGAGAGCCCATCGCCCCACGGCAGCGAGGGCGTCGGGAGGATCGATGGGATCCCGGCGATCTCCACGCCGTCGACGGTGGAGCGAAAGCGGCTGCCGATCGTCGCCACGGAGAACGCGGGGTAGACCGCGTCGACGACCACCGCGGCGAGCGACACGACGGAGATGGCGATGAGGGGCGCCGGCACCTTCTTGACGACGCGCGGGACGAGCAAGAGCAGGGCGACCGTCGAGGCGGCGACGGCCAGCTCGAAGAGGTCGGCCGTCCCGCGCGCCGCCCACAAGGCCTCCACCTTGGCCGTGTAGTGCTCCGGGAGCGGCCCGGCCTGGAGGCCCAGGACGTCCTTCACCTGAAGCGTCGCGATCACGGTGGCTATCCCGGCCGTGAAGCCTGTGGTCACCGGGTACGGGATGAATTCGATGAGCCGGCCGAGCCGCATGAGCCCCATGATCACGAGCAGCACGCCGGCCAGGAGCCCCGCCGTCAGCAGCCCGGCCAGCCCGTGCTCCGCCACGATCGGCGCGAGGATCACCACGAAGGCCGCCGTCGGGCCGGTGACCTGGAACTTGCAGCCGCCCAGCAGCGCCACCAGCGCGCCGGCCAAGATCGCCGTGTAGAGCCCGTGCTGAGGAGGAGCCCCCACCGCGATGGCGAGGGCCATGGAGAGAGGGAGCGCCACGACGCCGACGACGATGCCTGCCAGGAGGTCGGCCTGGAGATCCCCGAGGCCGTACCCCTTGCCAAGGCAGCGCCGGAGCGCCGACGCCACCGGGATCCGAGGCAGCGACGGAGCAGGCCGAGAGGAATGCATCGTTACACCTCCACCCGCGCGCGGATGGTATCCAGGATCGTCCAACCCCAGGCGGGCTTCGGGATGATCGTGAGGACATCGCGCGCGCCCGCGGCGGTCGCGCGCTTCGCGAAAAACTGGGGGTTCCGGGTCACGAGGAGGGTGAGCACGCCGGGATGGTCTCGCAGGATGCTCTCGACCGCCTCATCGACGTCCGCCGGCGGATAATCGTCCGGGAACAGCACGACCGCCGAGATGACGGCGCCGTCCAGCACCGCTCCGCGCAGGTGGCGCGTCACGTGCGCGGTCACGCCGGCGCGCTGGAGGTACTCTTGCAGCCCATCCAGCGTCTCCGCGTTGTCGGAGACGATCACCACGTGAAGCGGATCGCCCCGTCGCCTTCGCACACTGGAGCGCACCGCAGCCCTGGCTTTCCTCACCATCAGTTTGACGCCATCTTCAGCCGGCGGACGATGCCGTCGTGCTCGCCGCGCAGCGGCTCCGGCAAGCGGCTCCCGAAGCGCGCGAGGAACTCCTGATTGCGAGCCATCTGCTCGGACCAGGCGCGAAGATCGACCTCGTGCAGCTTCTGGATCTGCTCCGCGGACAGGCCGAGACCTGCCACGTCCAGCTCGATCGGAACGAACCCGATCGGCGTGATCCGCGCGGGGGCATTCCGCTGCACGCGCTGGACGATCCACTTCAGGACGCGAGCCTCGTGCCCGAGGCCGGGCCACAGGAGCTTGCCTCTGTCGGCCCGGAGCCAGTTGACGTGGAAGACCCGCGGCGCCTTCCGCAGCCGTGCGCCGAGGGATAGCCAGTGAGCGAAGTAGTCGCCCATGTTGTAGCCGCAACAGGAGAGCATCCCCATCGGGTCGTTCCGCGGCACCGCGGCGGGCGCCGTCTGCGAGAGCAGGGTGGCTCCGATGTACACGCCGTGCGCCCAGCTCGTGGCCTCGTACACGAGCGGCGCCACCTCCGCCCCGCCGCCGGCAAAGACGATGGCGGAAATGGGCACGCCCCTCGGATCGTGGATCGCGCCCGTCACGAAGGGGCACTGGCTCGCCGCGACCGTGAACCGAGCGTCCGGGTGCGCCGCCTTCTCCGGCGACGAGGCCGACCACGGATGCCCCCGCCAGTCGACGAGCCCTTCCCTCGGCTCCTCGCCCATGCCCTCCCACCACGGCGTGCCGTCCTGCTGAAGCGCGGTGTTCGTGAACAGGACATCGTGACCGAAGAGCAGCTCGACGCTGGGGTTCTCCTTGAGGCTCGTCCCGGGCACGACGCCGGACATCCCGGCCAGCGGGTTGATGGCCCAGAGCTGCCCGTCCTCCCCCACGTGCATCCAGCAGACGTCGTCGCCGGCCACTTTCACCGTCCATCCGGGCAGGTCCTGGACCAGCATCGACAGGCTCGCGTTCCCGCCGGCGCCTGGCCGGGCCACGGCGATGTAATGCTTGCTTCCCTCCGGATCGGTCAGCTCCATGATGAGCATGCGCTCCGCGAGCCAACCTTCATTGCGTGCCTGCACGCTGGCCATGCAGATGGCGTGGTACTTCGTGCCGAGGATCGCGCTGTCCCCGTACCCGGAGCCGATGCTCCAGATCGTCTTCGTCGAGGGGAAGTGGACGACGTACCGACGGTCGGTGGAGAGGTCACCCGTGCAGTGAAGACCTCGAACCAAATCGGCCGAGCTGCCGCAGTGCTCCAGGGCCGCCTTCCCCATGCGCGTCATGAGCCGGAGGCTCGCGACGACGTAGGGGCTGTCCGTGAGCTGCACCCCCACGCGGCTGTAGCGCGAGCCGCGCGGGCCGAGGAGGTACGGGACCACGAACAGGGTCTTACCTGTCATCGCTCCGGCGAACAGAGGCCACACGGTCTGGTTCGCGTCTTCTTCCGACATCCACGTGTTCGTGGGCCCGGCGTCGACGCGCTGCTCGGTGCAGAGGAACGAGGAAGACTCCGCGCGAGCCACGTCGGCCCGATGGGAGCGATGCAGGAAGCTTCGCGGATATCTGTCCGGATCGAGCGGCGCCAGCGCGCCCTTCGCGACCATTCGCTTCTGGAGCCACCTGATCTCCGCGTCCGAGCCGTCACACCAGTGGATGTTCGAGGGCCGGACGTGCGTCGCGATCGAGAGCACCCATGAATCGAGCTCTTCGTTCTGCATCCTTGTCCCTTCCTTCAAGTGCATCTTCGCTGCTTCGATGGCGACCGGCGCGCGGCGACGCGATGCGCCTCCTCCAGCCACCGCGACATCAGCGCTCCCTTAGCGACACCAAAGCAATCTTGGCCTTGGCAGCTGAGTTACCTAGCATGACGTAGCAAGGCACTTAGCAAAATCGGTGCCACGCAGGAATGCCCCTGTTTGTCGCGCGATGCCCGCCCGTTGACGGCGAACCGCGGGATGGATGTGACATTACGACAAAATGTCTCTATAATCTCGTCGTGAGTCGCCGATAACGACATATTGACGTGGTTATCGAGCCTGTGATGCGGTCGGCCGCGATGCGGGAGCTCGGCCGCATTCGTCGCACGGTCGCCCCGAAGGAGGTGGGCATCTCGCTCGTCGGCGAGAGCGGCGAGATGCCGATCTCGGTTCAGGCGAAGCTCCTGCGCTTCCTGGAGAACCGGAAGTTCATGCGCGTGGGCGGGACCGAGAAGCTCTCCGTGAAGGCCCGCATCGTCTGCGCGACGCCGCCGCCGCTGGAGCAGCTGGCGCTGGAGAGCGGCAACCGCTCGAGGGCGGCGGAGAGGCTCGGTATCAGCCTTCGCACGATCCAGCGACACCTCGCCGCGGCGGGCCCGATCGCCCGGGCCGCGCCGACGCCCGCGAACACCGCGCCACGACGCGCGAGCGCTCGTGAGGCGCCCGGAGCCGGCTCCGCTGCTCAGTCCAGCGGGAATTGTTCCGCGATCCAGGCCTCCCAGCCCGGCGGGACTCGGGTGGCCTCGAGGTAGCGACGCAGCTGGTGGGCGTCGTCGAAGACGGACATTCCCCACAGGCGAAACGCGTCGACATAACCCATGTCGTCCTCGAACGAATCGGCGAAGTCGGCGAGCCCCAGGCCGAGCTGCCAGGGCGCCTTGACGTCCCCGGCGCAGAGCAGCCGCGCCAGCGAAAGGAGCCCGTCGCGAGGCTCGATCGGATCTGCGTCGCCGCTCGCGAGCGCGGTCGCGCACGCTCGCCAGCCCTCCGGTACGGCGGGAGGCATCCATCCGTCGCCTCTCCGGAGCGCCGCGACCTGGCGCGACCAGAACCAGAGCTCGCGGGTGTTGTAGCGGGCCGCCTTCTCGGGCGTCTCGTACGATTCCCACGGCCAACGCACGCCGTCCTGCTGGCTGAGCCATGTGGTGAAGGAGACGTCGACCGCGATGAGCCCCTGCTCCAGGAGCGCCGATCGACGCGAGGCCGCCGCGATCGGGTCCTCCTCGTCGCCGCCCTCCTCCTCCTCGTCGTCTGCCTGTTCCTCCGTCGGGTGCAGGACCTTGTGAACGGCCTCTGCCCAGGTGATCGGCGCGGGAGGGTGGCGTCGCAGGTAGGCGATGCGTGTTTCGCGGTCCGGCGCGAGCTGTTCGAGAAAGACGCTCCACATCCCCAACCAGTCTTCACCGGAGCCCATTCGCCAGCCGATCGTGTAGCGCTCGTAGTCGGGGAAGCGCTCCCATGGAGGAGCGATGTCGCCGTGCTGGTCGACGTGCTCGCGGAGGCGGGAGCGACAGCTCTCTTTCCAGTCCATGAAACCAGCATACAACAGTTCGCGGCGCTCGCCGCCGACAGCGGTGTCGAGACGCCCACCGACGGGAAGCGCGTGGACCTGGGCACGACAGACGCTCTGCGCCGGCCGTGGACCTCCACGTCAGAGCCGGCGGAGCCACACGGCGCGCACGGCGTGGTCGGGCCCCTTCTCCAGCACGACGTCGGCGCGTGCCCGCGTCGGCAGGATGTTCTCCGTGAGGTTGGGGCCGTTGATCGTGCGCCAGACCTCCAACGCGAAGGCGCGCGCCTCGTCGTCCCCCATCGCCGCATAACGGTGGAAATACGAGGAGGGGTCACGGAACGCCGTGGCCCGCAGCGCGAAGAAGCGCTCGACGTACCATCGCTCGATGTCGGCCTCGTCCGCGTGGACATAGAGCCCGATGTCGAAGAAGTCGCTGACGGCGATCGCCGCGGCGCGGTCGGGGCCCTGCAGCACGTTCAGGCCCTCGAGGATCACGACGTCGGGCTGCCTCACGGTCTGCACCTTCCCGGCGATCACGTCGTAGGTGGCGTGCGAGTAGACCGGCACGTCGATCGCTTCGACGCCCGCCTCGAGGTCGGCGAGGAACTTCACCAGCCGCCCGAGATCGTAGCTCTCGGGAAACCCCTTGCGGTGCAGGCCGCCGCGCGAGGCGAGCACCGCGTTGGGGTACAGGAAGCCGTCGGTGGTCACCAGGTCCACCCGCGGGTGGTCAGGCCATCGCGCGAGCAGCGCTTGCAGCACGCGCGCGGTCGTGCTCTTGCCCACCGCGACCGACCCGGCAATGCCGATCACGAAAGGCCGCCGCGCGGTGGGGCGGCCAAGGAAGGTGTCCTTCACGCGGCGGAGCTGCTGCGCCGCGCCTACGTGAAGGTTGAGCAGCCGCGAGAGCGGCAAGTAAATCGTCGCGACCTCGTCGAGCGAGAGCCGATCATTGAGGCCCCGCAAGACCACGAGGTCGGCCTCGGTGAGGGTGAGCGGCGTGGCCGCGCGCAGGCAGCCCCACTGCGCAGCGGCGAAGACCTCGTACGTCGTGGTGGCGGCGTCCATGATGGGTCGGAGCCGATGGTACGCTCCCGAGCGCGCCATCCGAAGCAATCTCGCGAGCGGGAGCAAGCCCCGGCGCCTTGGTCGAGCAGCGCGAGCACTGCCCCCGCGAGCTGGCTCGCGAAGGCGTCGCGCGAGAGCGCGCGGATCGAACGCGGCCCGGGCCGCCCACCGCCGTCGCTCAGAAGAAGCTGTAGAGGGACAGCTTGATGCGCTCGTTGGTCGCGGTCACGTCGTCCGCGAAGGTCTGCTCCGAGTACTGGAACGAGAGGCCCGCGCGGACGGCCGGCGTGATGTCGGCGAACAGGTTCCCGTCGATGTAGCGCGACTCGTGGTAGGCCGCGCGGAGCGCGCCGTAGTCGTTCTCCTCGGTCACCCGGTCGTTCGAGCCCTGGGTGTAGTTGCCGGAGACGGAGAAGCGCCCCGAGGGCGGCAGATAGTACTGGAGCCCGACCATGAACCCCGTCCAGCCGATCGTCTTCAGCTTGTTGTTCGCGTCGTACACGGCGAGGCCGCTGTCGATGTTCGGCGTATAGGTCGCTCCGGCGTCAGGGAGCGCCGGGTTCGGCACGTTGCTCGCCACGCCGACCACGTCCGAGATGCCCGTGCCCGTGAAGAACGAGCCGGTCAATGTCAGCGCGTTGCCGGACTCCTCCAGCGACTTGGCCGGGAGGATCGGGAGCAGCGCATCGACGGAGATCCCGTAGCCGCTGGCCGAGCTCGACTCGATCGGGGCGGCGGAGTGCTCGTTGACCCTGAAACGGCGGAAGATGCCCGAGACGCCGAGCGTCAGCGGGTCGTGCAGCATCCCGGCGGCGCCGAGCGTGTGGATCCCCTTCCAGCCGTTGAAGCCGACGCGCAACCCCGCCTGCATGTCAGGCACCTCGGAGTCGCGCTGCGGCGGCTTGAGGACGGCAGCGGCGAGCTCCACATTGGCGGCGTCCGACTTGAAGTTGTGGCCGACGCGCAGCTGCGGCATCCGCCCGAACACCTGGTTCATCACCGGGAAGAAGGACGTCGTGGCCGGGAAGAAGTACGGCTGCCACCCGAACAGGTGATAGCCCTGTCCAATCAACAGGTCGACGTAGTCCGTTTCGACCTTGATGTTGGCCTGACGCAAACGGAAGGTGCCGCTGCTCACCAGCGAGGCCTCGGAGACGGTGGGCGGCTGATTGCCGAAGAAGTCGAGCTCCAGCATGGCCGTGGTCTTGATCCCGGACACCTCGGGCGCGGTCACCTTGACGCCGAACCTGGAGTTCCGCGTCGTGAAGTGCGTGCGGCCGTGCGAGCCGGCGTAGGTGTCCTCGCGCTGGATCACCGTGGCCCCGACCGACTCCCCGAAGCTCTGGGTGGAGTCGTGCATGATGTCGAACTCCGCCATCCCGTAGATCGTGGCCTTCCACTTGGCGGTGACGGGGACCGGATCCTTGGAGGCCGGCTTGACGGCCTCCACCGGCGGCGCCGCCGGTGCAGCCGCGTCCGGCGGCGGCGTGGCCGGCGCCTGCGCGTCCGCCGGCTGGGCCGGCGCAGCGGCCTGCGGGGCGGCCGCGTCCGGCGCCGGCGGGGGAGTCTGGGCGCGCGCGACCGCCGCCACGAAGAAAATCGACGCACCGACTAGGTTCGCAACCTTCGATTGATTCATGTTCGAAGCCCCTGGGTTATCCATGGCGCCGGGAATCCCCTGCAAACGCCGTAACTATTTGTTTTAACTACATTTTACGTCGCACCGCGCAGCGCGCGCACCACGCCCGTCTCCCCCCGGGGAGCCGCTGGAAACGACAGGGTGAACGGCGGGCGCGCCTCCTGCGCGCTCCCTCAGGACGCGCGGCCCGCGTCGCAGAACGCACGGGCGCGGGCGACGAGCTCGTCGCGCCGCCCGTCGCGCAGGAGCTTGAGATCCACGAGGTTGCCGCCGACGCCGACCGCCACCGCGCCCGCCGCGAAGAAGGTGCCCACGTTCTGCAGCGTCACGCCGCCCGTGGGCATGAGCGGGATATGGGGCAGCGGCGCCTTGAGCGCCTTGAGGTACGAGGCGCCGCCGAGGGCGTCGCACGGGAACACCTTCACGACGTCTCCGCCCGCCCGGTGCGCCGCCACGACCTCGGTGGGCGTGAGCGCGCCCGGGGCGTGGACGACGTTCATCGCGACGCACGCCCTCACCGTCGCCTCGTCGAGCGCAGGGCTGACGACGAAGCGCGCCCCGGCCTCGACGCACGCCTCGGCGGTGCGGGCGTCGAGCACCGTCCCGGCGCCCACGAGCGCCCGATCGCCGTGGCGCGCGGCGACCTCGCGCACGACCTCGACCGCGCCGGGCACGGTCATCGTGATCTCGAGCACGTCGATCCCCCCCTCGAGGAGGGCCTCGACCGCCTGCAGCGCCTCGTCGGCCGAGCCGGCGCGCACGACAGGGACGATGCGGCCACGCGCGATCCACTCGAGCACGGATTGCTTGTTCATCGGTCCACCCGGGAAGTGCCCATCTTCATCGCCTTGAGCACCTCGTCGAGGGTCGCCATCGTCGTGTCGCCGGGCGTCGTCATCGCGAGCGCCCCGTGCGCCGCGCCGCAATCGACCGCCCACTGCGGCCCCTTGCCCATCAAAAAGCCGTAGATGAGCCCCGAGGCGAACGAGTCGCCGCCGCCCACGCGATCGAAGATCTCCAGGTCCTTGCGCTCGGGCGCCCTGTAGAGCTGGCCGCCCTGGTACAGCACCGCGCTCCAGTCGTTGCGCGTCGCCGAGGTCGCCACGCGGAGCGTCGTCGCCACCGCCCGGATGTTCGGAAACACCGAGAGGACGCGCTCGATCATGCTCTCGAACGCGCCGACGCGCAGGTTGGCGTGCCCCTCGTCGACGCCCTCGACCTCGAAGCCCAGGGCAGCCGTGAAATCCTCCTCGTTGCCCAGCATCACGTCGACGTACGGCGCGAGCGCTCGATTGACCTCCTGCGCGCGGGCCTGACCACCGATCGACTTCCAGAGCGACGGACGGTAGTTGAGATCGTAGGAGACGACGACGCCGTGCCGCCTGGCCGCCTCCATCGCCTCCTTCGCCACGGAAGGCGTGGTCTCGGAGAGCGCGGCGAAGATACCGCCGGTATGGAACCACCGCGTGCCCTCGGCGCCGAAGATCGTATCCCAGTCGATCTCGCCGGGCTTCAGCTGGGACGCGGCCGTGTGGCCACGGTCCGAGAGGCCGACCGCCCCGCGGATGCCGAAGCCCCGCTCGGTGAAGTTCAGGCCGTTGCGCACGAGGCGCCCCACGCCGTCGTGCGTCGCCCAGCGGACGTGCGTGAGATCCACGCCGCCCTGCAGCATCAGGTCTTCGAGCAGGCGGCCGACGGGGTTGTCCGCGAGGGCGGTCACGATGGCCGACCTGAGCCGGAAACAGCGGCGCAGGCCGCGGGCGACGTTGTACTCGCCGCCTCCCTCCCAGGCCTGGAAGCTGCGGGCGGTGGAGATCCGCCCGTCGCCGGGATCGAGGCGCAGCATGACCTCGCCGAGGGACACGAGATCCCAGCGGCAGGTGGAAGGATCACGGAGCGTGAAGGACATGGCTTACTTGCAGTGGTTCAGGCCGCGTGGCGGAAGAGCTGGTGGACAAGCAGGGTTCAAGGGCCGCCGCAGTCGCGGAGATGCGATGGGGCGGGCCGACGGCGGTGATTACCGATCGCCTCCTGGCGCGCGGGACGACTCGACCTCTGCGGCGGACGGGCCCGTGTAGCCCTTGGCGGCAGCGCCCTTCCCCTCGACGATGGGCCGCCCATCGCGGTCGAACTTGACGAGCTCCGCCTTGGTCCCCGCGGCCGTCGGCCAGAGGTACCAGCGCGCGTCCATCCAGCCCACGTGGGCGGCGGGGCCCTCGACCGGCGCGCCCGTCGCATTCAGCTGGGCCGGCCGGGTCGCCCGGTACTGGTCGACCGAGGTGTACGCAGGGCGGTTGAGGGCGAACTGCAGCCCCGCGATGCTGGCGAGCATCACCAGGCCGCCGGCGACGACCGCCGCGTTCGGCACGCGCCGCTTCGGCGCGACCGGCTCGACGCGCGGCAGGATGAGGTGCAGCGCGAGCAGTCCGACGAGGTACAGCGTCCCCGCGAGCAGGAACGGCAGGACGTACGAGCCCGTGGCCGTGAGCGCCCAGCCGACGAAGATCTGGAAGAGCGCCCCGCCGACGACGCCGAACGCCGTCATGACGCCGACCACCGTGGCCATCGCCGGGCGCGGGAGGGCGTCCGAGACGAGCGTGTAGAGGTTGCTGCTCCAGCCCTGGTGCGCTGCCGCGGCGAGCGACAGGATCGCGACCGCGACGTAGATCGTGGGGATGCCCGCGACGCTCGGGACATCGACGAGGAGCCCGACGGACATGACGGGCACCGCGGAGAGCGCGCACGCGAGCATCGCGAGCTTCCGCGCCGCGCCGACCGAGCGGCCGCTCGCGATGAGCCTGGAGGACAGCCAGCCGCCGCCGACCGCGCCGCCGTCCGCCACGAGGAACACGACGGGGATGGCGTAGGCCATGAAGGTCGGCTTCAGGTTGAACTCGCTGACAAGGAACTTCGGCAGCCAGGTGAGGTAGAACCACCACGGCGCGTCGGTGAAGAACTTCGCCGCCGCGACCGCGTAGACGGGCCGCATCCCGAACACCTCGCCGACGCCGAGGGACTCTGTCGCCTCCTTCGGGTCGGAGCGGATGTGCGCGAGCTCCTCGGGCGACACCTTCGGGTGGTCCTCGGGCCGCCGGTAGAGGCGCGTCCAGAAGAAGATCCACACGACGCCGACGCCGCTCAGGAGGAGGAAGCAGGTCCGCCACCCGTACGCCTCCGCGATGCGCACCGCCAGGAGCGGGGCCAGGATGGCGCCGACGTTGGAGCCGCAGTTGAACAGCCCTGTCGCGAGCGCCCTCTCCTTCTTGGGGAACCACTCCGCCACGGTGCGGACGGCGGCCGGGAAGTTGCCGGCCTCGCCGACCCCGAGCAGGAAGCGGATCCCGGCGAAGCCGGCGAAGCTGCCGACGACGGCGTGGCCGGCCGAGGCGATGTTCCAGAGAAGGAACGTCGCGCTGAGCCCCTTGCGCGGCCCGACGCGGTCGATCCAGCGACCGACGAACACCATGCCGAAGCCGTAGGCGAGCAGGAAGCTCACGTTGATGAGCGCGAGATCCGTCGGCCCGAGCTTCAGCTCGCTCTCGAAGAACGGGATCAGCAGGGAGAACAGCTGCCGATCGAGGTAGTTGATCGTCGTCGCGAAGAAGAGGAGCGCGCAGATGGTCCAGCGCGTGCGGGACATGACGCCGGCGGTCGCCGGGGCCACGGGAGACGCTGCGGTCATTGGTTCACCCCGGAGGCGAGGAATCCACCGTCGACTGTGATGCTCGTGCCAGTGATGAAGCTCACCGCGTCGGAGCAGAGAAAGAGGGCCGCGCCGACCAGCTCCTGCGTGTCGCCGAAGCGGCCGAGGGGCGTGCGAGCGAGCAGCTCCTGCCCGCGCCCTGTGCCGTTGAGGAGGGCGCGGTTGAGGTCCGTCACGAACACGCCCGGCACGAGCGCGTTCGTCCGGATACCGTGCTTCGCCCACTCGGCGCCGAGGCTCCGGGTGAGCGCCAGCACCGCCGCCTTCGACGCTCCGTAGGCCGCGACCTCGTGGAACGCGACGAAGCTCGACAGCGAGGCGATGTTGACGATGCGGCCCCGGCCGCTGTCCTTCAACGGGCCATGGAAGGCCTGGCAGGCGCGCAGCATGCCGGTGACGTTCGTGTCGAGCAGGCTGCCCCACTCGGCCTCTCCGACCTCGGCGGTGGGCTTCCGGAAGGTCCGACCGGCGCAGTTGACGAGGATGTCGACGCCGCCGAACGCCTCGATCACGCGGTCGCGCAGGGCGTCGAGCGTCGCGCGATCGCCGACGTCGCACGCCGCCTCGATCGAGCGGACGCCCCGCTCGCGGATCTCGGCGGCGACCGCCTGGATGCGGTCCGCGCGGGTGCCCGTCGCGACGGTGTGGGCGCCCGCCTCGGCGAGGCCGAGGGCGATCGCGCGCCCGGTACCGGAGGTGCCACCGACGACGACGGCCGTGCGGCCCGAGATGTCGAAGCGGTCCGTCATGCTCCCAGCCAGTCCTTCGCGATGCCCCCGAGGAGCGCCCGCGCGTCGCGCTCGATCTGCGCGTCGGTCGGCGGGACGGGCATCGCCCCGTAGCGCCGGGCCAGCGCTGAAGCGATCGACCGCCGCGAGTGGCGCCACTTGTAGATGAGCTGGTCGAGGACGCGCGCGTCGGAGTGCTGCGGCACGAAGGTCGGCCCGAGCATCTCCAGGCGCATCATCGTCGTCTCCTCGATGAGGCTCGGGTTGTTCATGAACCACCAGCAGCCGAACGGCAGGACGTTGGCGAACTTGCGCGCCACGACGCAGAGGGGGTGCGTGTTCTCGCGCGCGAGCGTCGTGACGAGGAAGCGCACGTCGGGGTTCTCCCCGGCGAGCCGCTCGAGCGGGGTCAGGTCGACCGTGCTCACCCCGTCGCCGGCCACGCCGAGGCGGGGGTTCACCGCGCGCCGGACGCCGATCATCATGGCGAACGGCAGCCCGTGATCGCGGCACGCGTCCAGCACGGCCCGGGGCGGCGCCGAGACCTCGTTGACCGAGATCGCCAGGTAGCGCGGCCGCATGCGGGCGATCCACCGCTCGAGCTCGGGCGCGAGATCGTCCGCGTGGATGAGCCGATCGAGGCGCAGCGCCGTGTAGAACCGAGGATCCGGCGTGGCGCCCGCGTCCCAGATCGCGCGCTCCGCCGGGTCGGTCGGATCGTTCGTCATCGCGAGCGCGCTCACGCCCGAGAGCCGCAGCACGTCCTCCAGGTGATCCTCGACCCGGCGCTCGGCGAAGAAGGCGCGGGCCTCGCGAAGATCGGGCGCGGCGGGGTCGAGCCCGAACGCGGCGAGCACCGTCGCGACGCCCGCGGTGGCCTCGGACAGCGGCGATCGGCGGACGAAGAGCGACGCCCACACGAGATCGGCCTGCGCCTTCTTGTCGAGCGCGAAGAACGCCTCGGGCGTGACCTTCGGCTCGGCGCGCAGGGCCTCGGCGACGAGGTAATGGTACGTGAGGAGCTCGTCGACGCCCCAGAGGTTCAGCGCGGGGAACTGGGGCGCGAAGAGGTGGGTGTGAAGATCGATGATGGGCGCGGCGTCGACGGCCGCGGCCACGCGCTCGGCGAGGGTCATCTCGGCACCTCGGGGATTCGGTCGTCCTTCGGATCGGCCCAGCGGTCGTTCGGCACGGTCGCGCACCAGGCCGGCCGCAGCGGGTCCTTGTCGTACGGATAAGCGCCCAGCCGGCGGTACTCCTCGGCGTAGTGAGCGAGCTTCTCGCGATCGAGGCGGACGCCCAGGCCGGGACCGGCGGGGACGCGGATACGGCCGTTCCGGTACGGGAGCGGGCCTCCCTGGATCACGTCGTCGCGCAGGTGGTGATAGTGCGCGTCGGCGGCGAACGAGAGGTTCGGGATGACGGCGCCGAGGTGCAGCATCGTCGCGAGCTGCACGCCGAGCTCGCCCGAGGAGTGGACGGCGACGCCGAGGCCGAAGGTCTCGCAGATCCCCGCCGCCTTCACGCACGGCCGGATGCCGCCCCAGAACGTCGTGTCGAGCAGGATGACGTCCACCGCCGTGTCGAGGACGTTCGCGGCGAGCTGCTCGAAGCCCACGACCACGGTGTTCGTCGCGAGCGGCATCCGCACCTTCTCGCGGGTGCGTCGCATCGCGTGGAGGCCGAAGACGGGGTCCTCGAGGTAGTCGTTGTTCAGGTCCTCGATCGCCTGCCCGAAGCGGATGCCCTGCTCCGTCGACCAGACCGCGTTCGGATCGAAGCGGACGCGATCCTCGCCCACGGCGGCGGCGACAGCGCGGTAACACTCGAGCTCGTAGTCCGGGTGGAACACGCCGCCCTTGAGCTTGTGCGAGGTGAACCCGTACGTCTTCTTCAGCGCCTTCGCCTGCTCGACGAGCTGCGTTGGCGTCCGCACCTCGCCTGACCCGTCGGCGTTCGGGTAGCGGAAGAAGAGGTAGGACGCGAACGGCACCTCGTCCTGCAGCTTGCCGCCGAGGAGATCGTGGACCGGCACGCCGAAGGCCTGTCCGAGCAGGTCGAGGCACGCGAACTCCAGCGCGGCGAGGACCTGGGTGCGGTTGTTATAAAGAGAGGCCGTCGGGTTCGCGATCTTGAACCGCATCTCCTCGAGGCGGGCGGGATCGTGGCCGACGAGGTAGCCCTTCATCGCCCGGAACACGGCCTCGGCCGACTCGCCGCCGCCGCCCATCTCACCGAGGCCGATCAGCCCGTTGTCCGCCTCGATCTCGACGATCGTGCGCACGAAGCGGCCCCAGTGACAGCCGTTGGCGTGACGCAGGGGCGCTTCTAGCGGCACGGTGACGGTGGTGGCGCGGAGTTCGACGATTTTCATGCGGGACGGGACTCCAGGGCCTCCAGCGGTCCAATGCACCTCGAAAAAGGCGTCCCAGCGGGCAGGGACACCTGCCTCGGCGCGCCTCGCTCGATCTTCCTTGTGCAGAGTGCGGGGAATGAATCGACGAGGTGGCGAGTTCTCTCTGTGGACGTTTCGCCTGCGCGGTGGTCTGCCATACGGCCCCGATGAATTCCCGGACGGTGCCGTGGTGATCACGCCTCGCGGTCGAATCTGGACGGAGGGCTGGCTCTCGTCGACGACGCGACGGGGGACCTCCGGGAGGGCGCGCCGAGGTCGCCGCCCCCTCCGGCTTGCTGCCGGCGAGCAGACGCCGCGAGAGGACAGCGGCAGGGTCCCCCCTCGGCCGCGACGAGCGCTGAAGACGAAGCAGACGAAGCAGACGAAGCAGACAAGGCAGACGAGGCAAAGGAAGCAAACATCGAGTTCGCGCGCGCCTGCCGTCGAACCCTCGCGTCATCATGTAGCGGCAGCTAGCAAGGCGAGGCACACTCAGGCGCTCCCTGAATCGGGCGGGGCACGCACACGCCTCCGGCGTCTTCGCGGTGATCCGCCGCATTTCTGCCCTTGCATGGCCATCCACGATGCCTGATAAAGGGAGGCTGGTCGGGGTCGGGGGAGATGGGCTTGGCTGAATGGCGTTCACACTCCGCTGCATCGACGTCTCGGACTGGAAGACCTTCGGGCTGCTCCAGCTCGTGATCGACACCATCCCGGATCCCATCTTCGTCAAAGATCGGCGACATCGCTGGATCGCCTGCAACCCGGGCTTCTGCAGGTTGATCGGGCAGCGCTACGAGGATCTGATCGGCCGCAGCGACCCGGACTACTGGCCGAAGGAGCAGGCCGATGTCTTCTGGAGCTACGACGACGGCGTCTTCAACTCGGGTGAGCCGAACGAGAACGAGGAGAGCGCCACGGGCTCGGACGGGGTGGCGCGCACGATCTGGACCCGCAAGTTCCCCATGAAGAACGCTCAGGGGGAGGTGGTCGGCCTGTGCGGGCTCATCACGGACATCACCGACCTGAAGCAGCGGCACATGGAGGCCGAGCGGATGGCGGCCGAGAACCGGGAGCAGCGCGCGATCATCCAGATGCAGGCGGAGCTGCTCGATCGGGTGGCCATGCCGGTCATCCAGGTCTGGGAGGGGATCCTGCTCATCCCGCTGGTCGGCGAGATGAGCGATCGGCGCGCGGCCCAGGCGCTGGAGAGCCTGCTCGCGGCCATCGGCCAGCGGCGCGCGGAGTTCGTGATCCTCGACATCACCGGCGTGCCGGTGATCGACTCCGCCGTGGCGCGCCACCTGATGCGCGCCGTGCAGGCGGCAGAGCTGCTCGGCTGCCGGAGCGTGATGGTGGGCATCGGCCCGGAGATCGCCAGGACGCTGGTCGGGCTGGGCATCGACTTCGGCCGGATCACCACGCAAGGCACGCTCCAGAGCGGGCTCGCCTACGCGATGAGCCGCCTCAGCGCGCAGCGCGCGGCCGCCCGCTGAGCCCGGGGGCTCGCCCCGCCGGCCCAGGCGTCGCCGGCGCGCGCAGGGCGCGGCCGCCGCTGCGCCGGCTCATGGCGCCGGAGCGTCGAGCGCCTGGATGCGACGGACCGAGTCGGCCAGCGTGATGCCATCGGTCTCGGCCGTCTCCCAGTGGGTGACCACGTAGGTGGGCTCGAGCAGCTCGTCCGCGGCGTCGATCGCCGCGAGGTGGGCGGGGCCCATGACGAACTCGTACATCGCGTCGGTCGAGGCCCACACGGCCAGCGTGCGCCCGGAGCCGCAGGACGACGACTGGCCCAGCTGGATGGCCAGGAGGCCGGGCTGCGACGCGAGCTCCGCCTGGACCGCCCCGAAGATCTGCACGTATCGCTGCATCACGGCGTCGCCCGACCGTGGAACCCCGTACGTCGCGCTGACCGCGTACGACGACCCCTCCGGAGGCGGCCGGAGCTTCCCGGTCTCCGGGTCGACGCCGGGCCCGCTCAGCGGGCTTGCCTCCAGATCGGCTTCGAGCACGCCCCCCGTGCACGCGGTGAGGGGAGCGTCGGTCGTCTTCCCGCCGGGCTCGGAGCTGCACCCCGACAGGATCGCGCCGAGCGCCGCGATGACGGCGGCGGCGAGCGCGCCCGAGGATCGCGCGATCGTCGCGCTCGGCATCTGGTCGAATCCACGTGTCGTCATGATCATGGTCCTCTCTGCTCTTGTCCGTTGCCGGAGGCTGTGTCCGTTGTCGGGGGCTCAGTCAGCGCGCGAGACGATCCCGAAGACGAGGTCCGGGAACGTCCGCGCGAGGCGGCGGGAGTGGAAATTCGCCTTGCGACCCATGCTCCGCACCTGCACCGGGGTGCCGGGCGGCGGCGCGTCGCCGACGGTGACAGCCCATGTGAGGTCCTCGCCGGTGCGCACGGCGACATAGGTGTACGAGCCGGCCGGGAGTCGCTCCTCGACGAGGCCGGCGATGGGCGCCCGGTCGGCGGCGGCGCGGGAGAGCTGGCCGAGCGGGTTCCCGGCCGCCGCGTCGAGCGGCCCGGCGGCCACAGAGGGCCTGTCGAGCCGCCACGCGAGCACGACGAAGAGCGCCGTGAAGACCGTGAGGCCGAGGAGCGGCTTCACGAGCCGGCGCCGGGCGGATCGCGGCGCGGAGCTCCGCGCCGCGCGGGCCGAGGAGACGAGCGTCATCTGTGGCTCCTTGCGAGCACGCCTCGGGCCTCCCGCCGTGGGGGCGCCGCTGCGTGACTGGATGGACCTCAGTTCCCGGACGCCCGCGGAACGTTCAATCGACGCCGCTCTTTCCGTGCACGACGGCCCGAGCAGCCGCGGCGCGCGGCGCCGACGGCCCCCCCGGGGTCGCCCCCCCGGAGCCCCGTCGCGCCCCGAGGTTGCGGCGGCGCCCGTGGTTGCCTAGCACCGCCGCGCAGCCCGATGACATCAACGTTCACCCGACCTGCCGTCGAGTCCGACCTGCCTCACCTGCCCGAGATCGAGCGCTCGGCGAGCGACGCGTTCCGGGGGACGGACCTCGACGTCGAGGCCCTGACGAACGTGACGCCGGCGGAGGGCTGGCGCGGCGCGCTCCGGGCCGGGACGCTCTGGGTGATGGACGACGGCGCCGGCGCGCCGATCGCGTTCCTGGGCGCCGAGGTGGCCGGCGACGAGCTCCACGTCCGCGAGCTCGACGTCGTCCTCGACCGCCAGGGGCAAGGGCTGGGGCGACGCCTGCTCGCCCATGTCATCGCGTGGGCGCAGACTGCGAGGCTGAAGGCGGTGACCTTGACCACCTTCCGGACCGTCCCCTGGAACGGGCCGTTCTACGCCTCCATGGGCTTCCGCGAGCTGTCGCCGGCCGAGGCGTCCCCGCGTCTCGCGGAGATCCTCGAGAACGAGGCGCGCCAGGGCCTCGACCCGGCGCAGCGCTGCGCCATGCGGCTCGACCTCGATCGCGGAGACAGCGCTTCGTAACGACTCCTGTCCAACGCGGTCCACGCCGCGATCGGGCCTTTGAACGGACTGGGCGCGTCCGCGGCCGGCCTTCTTGGGGTGGAGCGAGCCGCCATGATAGGGCTCGATCCATCAGCACCGCGTGGGACTGGGTCGTTCCGATTCGACAGAAGCACTTCGGCGCGGATCGGGCGCCGGCCCGACAACGGAACGGCGCGCCCCCGCGCCGGCCGAGCCCGCCATCGCGCCCCGCGCAGGTGCCACGGCACATTCGCGCCGTTCGTCCGCCTTGCCTCGCGCTCCAGTGAGAGTGCATCCTTCACGCGCATGCTGGCTGGCAGGCTGCTGGACGGCCGCTTCGAGCTGGCGGAGATCGCCGGATCCGGAGGCATGGGCACCGTTTACCGGGCCGTCGATCGCGCGAGCGGGACGGTGGTCGCCGTCAAGCTGCTGCGCAAGGCGGCGGACGCGCGCGCGCAGGCGCGCTTTCTCCGCGAGGCAGAGACGCTCTCCCGGCTGGAGCACCCCCACATCGTGCGGTACGCGACGCACGGCATGGCGCCGACGGGGGAGCTGTACCTCGCGATGGAGTGGCTCTCCGGCGAGAGCCTCTCGGATCGGCTGGCGCGGCAGGAGCTGCGCATCGACGAGTCGATCGCCCTCGTGAGGACGGTGGCAGACGCGCTCGGCGCGGCGCACGCGCGCGGGATCGTGCACCGCGACATCAAGCCCAGCAACCTCTTCCTGGTCGAAGGCGCGCTCGATCGGGTCAAGCTCCTCGACTTCGGCATCGCGCAGCTGGCGGACGCCTCGACGCGGCTGACGCGGACGGCGGCGGTGCTGGGCACGCTGGGCTACATGGCGCCGGAGCAGGCGCGGGGCGAGCGGGACAACCTGGACGCGCGCGCGGACATCTTCTCGCTCGGATGCGTGCTCTACGAGTGCCTCACCGGGAAGCCGGCGTTCCGCAAGCAACACCCGATGGCGCTCGTGTGGAAGCTGCTCCTGGAGGAGCCGCCGAGGGCGAGGGAGCTGCGGCCCGACGTGCCCCACGCGCTCGACGAGCTCGTCGCGCAGATGCTGGCCAAGGATCCCGCGGCGCGGCCCGAGGACGGCGCGGCCGTGGCGCGCACCCTGGACACGCTCGGCGCCTGGACGAGGAGCAAGGCGTCCTCGGCCCCCGTTCCCGGCGCGGTCATCACCACGGGCGAGAAGCGCCTGATCTCGATGGTGGCGGTCCGGCCGGCGCAAGCCTCGTTCTTCGAGTCGACAGAGTCGCTCGATCTGCACGCGTCGCCGCCGAACACGCTCGCCGTGGTGCGCCGCGCGGCGATGCCGCTGGGCGCGCAGGTGGAGGAGCTCGGCGACGAGATGGTGGTGACGCTCGTGGTGAGCGCGGGCAACGCGACCGACCAGGCGGCGCTCGCGGCGCGCTGCGCGCTCGAGATCTGCGCGCAGCTCCCCGGCGCGGCGGTCGTGCTGGTGACGGGGTGGGGCGACCCGGCGGGTCGATCGCCGCTCAGCGAGGTGCTGGACAGGGCGGCCGCCCTGCTGGACGAAGCCGCCGCGCCCGGCCGCGCGGAGGGCCGGCGCGAGGGGGTCCACATCGACGCGGTGACGCGCGCCCTGCTCGACGTGCGCTTCGAGGTCGTGGAGCGGGGCGGGCTCTCCTGGCTCAGGGCGGAGCGCGAGATCGGCGAGGGGCCGCGCAAGCTCCTGGGCAAGCCGAGCCCCCACGTCGGGCGCGAGCGGGAGCTGCGCCACCTGCTCGACCTCGTCGACGAGAGCTTCGCCGAGCGGCGCGCCGCGGTGGCGCTGGTGACCGCCGCGGCGGGCATGGGCAAATCGCGCCTGCGCCACGAGGCCGTCGAGGTGCTGCGCCAGCGCCACCCCGACGTGAGCCTGAGCGTCGTCCGCGGCGACTCCATCGGCACGGGCGCCGCGTTCGCCATGCTCGCCGGATCGCTGCGGGGCGCGCTCGGGATCGCCGCGGGCGAGGCCGTCGACGCGCGGCGACGGAGGCTCGCGCAGGCCCTCGCGCCGCTCTTCTCGGGCGAGGAAGGGCTACGGGTGGGCGGGTTCCTGGGCGAGCTGCTCGGCGTCGCCCCCCTCCCCGACGAGGACCTGCCGGCGCTCCGGGCCGCGCGGCACAGCCCGGCGCTGATGGCCGAGGGGATCCAGCGCGCGTACCTCGACTACGCGCGCGCCGTGACCGCCGCGCGCCCCGTGCTCGTCGTGCTCGAGGATCTCCACTGGGGGGACGCGCCCTCGATGGGGATCTTCGACCGGGCGCTGCGGGAGCTCGGCGACCGGCCGTACGCGGTGCTCGCCTTCGCCCGGCCCGAGGTTCACGCGGTCTTCCCGAGGCTCTGGGCCGAGCGGGGCCTCTCGGAGCTCCGGTTGCGCGAGCTGCCCGCCCGCGCGGCCGAGCAGCTCGTGCGGAGCGCGCTCGGCGGCGCGGGCAGGCAGCTCGCGCCCGGGGAGATCTCCGCGCTCATCCAGCGGGCCGGGGGCAACGCCTTCTATCTCGAGGAGCTCATCCGGGCCCTTTCGGAGGGGCGCGGCGGCGCGCTGCCGGAGACGGTGCTGGGCATGGCGGAGGCGCGCCTCGCGGCGCTCGGGCTCGAGGCGCGGCGGCAGCTGCGGGCGGCGAGCGTCTTCGGGGAGGTCGCCTGGGTGGGCGGCGTGCGCGCGCTGCTCGGCGCCGGGGCGTCGGGGACGAGCGAGCGCGACGCGTGGGCCGAGCTGGTCGAGCGCGAGATCATCGAGCGCCGGCCGAGCTCCCGGTTCGCGGGTGAGGAGGAGATCGCCTTCTGCCACCCGCTCTTGCGGGAGGCGGCCTACGCGATGCTGACGGATCGCGACCGGGCGCTCGGCCACCGGCTCGCCGGCGAGTGGCTGCTCGAGGCCGGCGAGCAGGACCCGATGGTGCTGGCCGACCACTTCGCGCGGGGCGACGACCCCGCGCGCGGCGAGATCCCCTCCCCGGCCGGGCGCGCGCCCGCGTGAGGCGGGCGCACGCGCTCATCCATACGCCGCGTCCCCGCGCGCGCGGGCGATCGTGTGGATGAGCTCGCGCGCGTCGAACGGCTTGTGCAGGCACGCGTACCCGCCCTTGCTCATGATCGCGCTGACCATCTCCGGGACCGCGTGGCCGGTCATGGCGATCACCGTGACGCGCTTCTTCAGCCCCCGCATCTGCGCGCACGTCGTCACGCCGTCCTGATCGGGCATGACGAGATCGAGCACGCAGACGTCGATGCCCCGCTCGACGACGTACTGGACGGCGGCCCGCCCATCGTGGACGGCGTGGGCCGACAGCCCCGCGTCCCGGAGCACCGCCACGATCGCGTCGGCGACCCTCGGGATGTCGTCGACCACGAGGACGGCCGGCGAGTCCACCGCGCGAGCGACGATGCGCGCGAGGTGGTCCATCGAGAACGGCTTGTGGATCACCGTGTACACGCCCTCGGCGATCGCCTCCTCGATGAGCCTCTCGAGCGCGAACGCCGTCATCAGCACGACGGTGAGCTCCGGCTGGATCCTCTTGAGCTCCCGGAACGTCTCGACGCCGTTGAGCCCGGGCATGCGGATGTCGCTGATGACCAGCGTGAACGCCTGCTGCCGGACGAGCTCGAGCGCGTGGATGCCGTCCCTCGCCTCCACCACCTCGTAGCCCTCGAGCTCGAGGCTGGCGGCGAGCGTGACGCGCATGCCCTCCTCGTCGTCGATCACGAGCACCCGCTTGCCCCGCTGCGCGGGCTCCTGCACCTGCATGGCTTGCCCCCTCGTCATACGCCCTGAGTCCCGGTCGGCGTCAGCGCTGGCTCCGCGGCCTCGGGCTCCTCGCGCGCCGGCAGCCGCACGACGAAGGTCGTGCCGTTGCCGAGCGCGCTCGTCGCCTCGATCGTGCCGCCGTGCCGCTCCACGATCCCGGCGCTGATCGCCAGGCCGAGGCCCGTCCCCTTCAGCTTGGTGCTGAACAGCGGCTCGAAGATCCGCGCGAGCGTCTCCTCGGAGATGCCCGTCCCATCGTCGACGACCGAGAGCGTCACCCCGCCGCCCGTCCGCTCCGCGGCGACGCGCACGCGCCCCTCGCGCTCGGCCGGGATCGCCTCGGCCGCGTTCTGGATCAGGTTCACGAGCACCTGCCGGAACTGGTCCTTGTCGATCTCCACGACAGGGAGCGTGTCCGGTACGTCGTTGTCGACGCGCACGCGCGGCGGGATCTCGACGACCGAGATGGCGTCGTCCACGAGGGGCCTCAGCGCGCACGCCGCGAAGCGCGGCCGCCGCTCGCGCGCGAAGTCGAGCAGGTTGTCGATGATCTTGGCGCACGCCGCGAGCTCTCTCTCGATGATCGAGAGGAACTGCGCCACGCGGGGCTCCGCGCCGAGCTCGGTCCCTACAATCCGCTTCTTGAGGTAGTGGTTCGCGTTCCGGACGGCGCCGAGCGGGTTCCTCAGGTCGTGCCCGACGCTCGCCGCGAGCTGCCCCACCGCCGCGAGCTTCTCCATGCGCATCCTGGACGCCTGGGCGTCGCGGAGGCTGGACGCCATCTCGTTGAACGCCGCGCTCATGCGACCGAACTCGTGCTCATCGCGCACCGAGAGGCGCAGCTCGAGATCCCCCTGGGCGATCCGCCGGGAGCCTTCGAGCAGCGCGTTGAAGCCGCGGTCCACCGAGCGGAGGAGCCGCCCGAGCAGCACGACGAGGACGAGCAGCGCGCCGCCGGTCGCCGCCGCGCCGAGCAACGCCACCCGCGCCCGGAGGTGGCGCTCGTCGTCGAGGATCCTGGCCACGTCGCGCTCCGCGTCGTGCACGGCCGCGCTGATGTGCGGGAGGAACTCCGCCTTGTACTCGCGGTCGGCGAGCTGCACGAGCATCTCGTGCCGCTCGTTCGTGCGCTCGCGCTCGACATGGGCCGCGGCCGTCACGCCTCCGACGATCCGCGCGAAGCTCGCTCGCATGAAGCCGATGTGCTCGATCTCCTCCGTCGATTCCTCGTCGCTCTCCCTGATCTCCTCGTCGGCGATCATCGCCCTCTTGCGCGCCTCGATGGCGTCGAGATCGCGCGCCGTGGCCTCGGCCGCGCTCGAGAGCTCCTCGCTGACGCTGCCGTGGAGCACCGATTTGACCGCCTCGTTCATGTAGCGGCTGGCGTTGCTGGCGAGGGTGACGTGCAGCTTCAGGTCGTCGTAGGACGCCTCGGCGCGCCGCTGAAAGACGAGCATCTCCGCGATGGCGAAGTAGAAGGCGCCGCCGGCGACGAGGACCGCCGCCAGCGCGACGCCGAAGATGGCGGCCAGTGTGGCTCGAATGCTCATGGGGAGCGGCTCCTGCTCGCGTGCTTCACGTGGTCGTCGCCGTCGCCCGCGAGCTCGATCTCCCTCGTGACGAGGAGCATGAGCCCGGCGTCGGGCGTCTCCCCCGCGAGGCCGAGCTCGAGCGCGGCGCCGAGCTCCAGGCCGGGCGCCGGGTGCCAGAGTACGCCGGGCGCGAGGAGCAGCGACGTCGTGTCTTCGATCTCGGCGGCGAGCGCGATCGTCGGCACCGCGTCGCCGAGCGGCAGGATCAAGCCCAGCGAGGCCCGGGGGCGCGCCCGCCGCGCGGAGGGCCCGGCCGCCGGCTCCCGGGCCGCCGGCGCGCGCCCTGCGGGCGGACCGCCCGCGCTCACGGCGCCGGCTCCGATCCGGCGTCGCCGAGCACCGGCGCGGCGGCGAGCGGCAGCGCGATGACGACCGACGAGCCGTGCGCCCGGGGCTCGACGGCGAGCGACCCGCGGTAGCGACGGGCGACCCGCCTCGCGATGTTCAGCCCGAGGCCGGTGTGACCCGGCTTGGTCGTGATGAACGGCCGAAGGATCGCCTCGCTGTCCGCCTCGCAGGGGACAGCCGCCGCGTCCGTGACCTCGATGCAGTACCGCGCGGCGCTCGAGGTGCCCCGGACCGTGACCACGCCGTCCCCCGGCGTCGACTCCACGGCGCTCTCGATCAGGCACCGCACCGCGACGGCGAGCTCGATCGGGTCCGCCTCGACGTCGCCGTCCTGAGCCGAGAGGACGACGCGGGCCCCGGACGCGCCGATGCGCGCGCACGCCGCCGCGCGGCGCACGCAGCCCGCCGCGCTCACGCACGCGCTCCTGCGGGTGAAGAGCCTCGCGGCGTCGACCGCCTCCTCGAGCCGCGCGCTCGCCGCGATCACCTCCTCGTCGATGATCCCGAAGAACTCCTCGATCCTCGGATCCGCCGCGTAGGCCGCGTCACGCGCGACCTTCCGCTTGATGTAGAACGACGCATTCCGGACGATCGCAAAGCGGTTGCGCAGGTCGTGACGCAGCACGGACAGGATCTCGTCCGCGACCGCGGCCTGCTCCGCCGCACCCAGGGGATCCCAGCTGTTCATGCCGATCCTCGCTCCTCGGCCCTCGCGCGCAGCGCGGCTCGCCCGTCGCCGCCGGCGAGGAGCACTCGAATCCTTCTCTGCACCATCGCGCCGAGGCCGCCGTCGCCTCGACCGTGGTAGAGCCTGGGATGAGTTCGTAAAGACACTGACACAAGCGCCGTCTCCCTGGGGCCATCGCGCGCCCGAGCCTCGCGCCGCTGTGTCGCGGGCGCACGAGAGCGCGTCTGGCTGATCCGTGCCGTCGGTCACGTTTGCACGTCTGCACGTCTGCACGTCTGGTGCGACGCTACCCCCAATCAGCGTCACCCTTGATAAACATACGTGACAAAGTTTGTGTCAGTCAACGGCATAACAATGCCCTCCACTGCACATCTCCGTTCAACGGATTTCCGTCCGCCTTCCGCCCTCATGCTCCTTGCGCTGCCCCGCCCTGCATCACCCTGATTGCCCTGGTCGCACAGCCAACTGGCCAATCCGTCGCCGGACATCGCCGTGTGTCGTGAACGAACCGCCGCGGGTCTCCTCTCCACGAGCGTGGGGCCGGTGCGGTGGGTGGACGGGCGGGCGCCCTCGCGCCGGCCTCGATTCTGCCACTGCTTCAGATTTGTGATGGGTGTGCTCCGGAGCGCACCCCGGCACCCAGATCCGAAAAAAAAAACGCCTGTCCGTGATTGGTTGGGAGCCGTTCCCGGCACAGTGACGCGAGCCGTGCTCGCTCCCCGTCACCCCCGCCGCTCGCCTCGCCGGCGTTGGCCTTGCCGCTCTCGGCGCGCCCTGCGCCCGCGGCGGTGCGCGCTCGTCGTGCCGCCGGCCCGGCACCTCGACCGAGCGTGCCCTGGCGGCCTGCGGGACCGGGAGGCGAAGGGCCAGCGCCATCCGGCGTGGATGGGCTGATGCTCGTGTCGTGACTGGAGGAAAGGCATGTTCATGGACTGGAACGTTCGATCGACCGCCCGCACGCGCAGCCGGATGCTTGCCCTGGTGTCCTGCCTCGCGCTGCTCACCGCCGCCTGCTCCCCTGATCCGGAGGCGGCCCCGGGCGGCGCCGGCGGAGGCGGGGGGACGGGCGGCGCGGGCGGGAGCTCCCAGCCGGAAGGGAGCAGCGCGAGCGCGGGCAGCACGGCGATCTCGGCCGGCTCCACGGGCAGCGCGGGGGCCGGCGGCGACGCGCCCGCCGGCTCGGGAGGCTCGGCGGGATCTTCAGGTGGGCCGAGCGGCAGCGGCGGCGCGGGCGCCAGCGGCGCGGGCGGCGCGGGCGGCGCGGGGCCGCTGCCGGACATCACGATCTGGATCGCGGGGGACTCCACAGTCGCCAACGGGCAGACCCCCTGCCCGGCCGGCTGGGGCGGCCAGCTCGCGGCGCTCTTCGACGACCGGGTCACCGTGGTGAACAGCGCCGTCGGCGGCCGCAGCGTGCGCACGTGGCTCTACAACGTGCAGACCACCATGGATAGCGCGGGGGAGTGCGAGCTCGCGCGCGACTCGAGCGGCGAGCCCTTGCTGCAGGCCAGGTGGGTCCAGATGCTCGACGGCATGAAGCGGGGCGATTATCTGTTCATCCAGTTCGGCATCAACGACGGCTCGCGCACGTGCGATCGGCACGTGGGGCTCGACGCCTTCAAGTCGAGCTACGGGATGATGGCCCGCGCCGCGAAGGAGCGAGGCGCTCAGCCCGTGTTCGTGACCCCCGTGAGCGCGATCTCCTGCAGCGGGAGCACGGCCCGGGGGACGCGCGGCGGCTACGTGACCGCGACCCACGAGGCGGGCAAGGAGTACGGCGTGCCGGTGATCGACCTGCACGAGCTCAGCGTCGCGCTCTACGACACCCTGGGCTTCTGCCCGGTCCCCGGGGGCGACGTGAGCGCGACGACAAACGGCCCCGTCGGCGAGTTCTTCTGCGATGATCACACGCACTTCTCGCGCTCCGGCGCGGAGCAGATCGCGAAGGTCATGGCCGGCGCTGTCCGCGATCAGAAGCTCGGCCTGGCCGCGTACCTCGAGTGATCCCCGCCGGCGCGCGCCGGCCAGAGCCGCGCCGCCCTCCTGTGCAGCCTCGGCGCCCTCCTACGCAGCCCCCGCGACCCTCCTGCGCACCCATTTTTGTGCCCTATCGTACGATCGTATGGCTCCTGCGCGGCCCCCGCGACCCTCCTGCGCACCCATTTTTGTGCCCTATCGTACGATCGCATGGCTCCTGCGCGGCCCCGGCAGCCCTCCTGCGCACCCATTTTTGTGCCCTATCGCACGATCACACGGCTCCTGTGCAGCTCGAGCGCTTCTCTGCGCGCCCGCGGCAGGCTGACTTCGCCGTCGCCGGCGGCGACTTTCAGCTCGACGCCCGGGTAGCTCTACGGCGGGAGCCTGGCGCCGTCGAGCTTGGCGCCGTCGAGCTTGGCGCCGGTGAGCTTCGCGTACCGCAGGTCCGCGTCGCGGAGGTCGGCGCCGCGGAGGTCGGCGCCGTCGAACTCGGCGCCGGTGAACTCGGCGCCGGCCAGCTTCGCTTCGCGGAGGTCGGCGTTCGAGAAGACGACGCGGCCGCAGCGAGCGCCTTCGAGATCCGCCCCGCGGAGGTCGGCGCGGCGGAAGACGCAGTCGAAGAGATTGACCCCCTCGAGGCGCACGCTCGAGAGCTTCGCCTCCTCGAACGGGATCACCGCGAGGTCTGCCTTTCGCAGGTCGGCTCCCGTGAGATCGATGCCCGGGAGCTGCACGAACCCGCCGCTCAACGTGCGCCAGCGCGACCGCCAGCGGTTCCAGCGCTCGATGCCGTCTTTGACCTCACCGCGCAGCATCGCGCGCGACTCTTCGAACGTAGGAAGCAGCATCTCGATGAGCTTCTTCTCGCTCAGCTTGATGACCTTGTCGCCCCTGGCGATGCGCGCGTCGATCTCGGTCTCCGCCTTCGACGGGACGTGCTCCACGTACGGAATATGCGCGCCGACGAAGTGCGTCGCGTCCTTCGCCTTCTTCGCGACCGTGCCGCCGAGCTCGAGCAGCATGTCTTCGCGGAGCTCGCGCGACGTGCGCACATCCATCGCCGAGCTCTGGAATCTGCCTGCGTAGAGGATGCATGTCCCGGCGAGGCGCCTCTCGAACATGCCTTGCGGCTTCTTCTCCGCCAGCGGGGTGAAGCCGAGATCGAAGGGAGTGACACGCTTCTTCGTGCCTTCGATCGCGCGGATGGCGAGGTTGCCGTGCCCGTCGATGTACGCGATCTCGGTCCCGTCCTCCGAGGCGGTGAGCGGGAGGATCTCGAAGCCGTGGAACTCGACGTCCTCCGGAGCCCCGGGCTCGTCGAGCCATTGGCCCTCCTCGGCGTCGGCCGTCCTCGTACGGCCCGCGGAGTCGACGACGACCGCGCGGACATCGTCGACGAACGCGACCTGCCCGAGGCGCTTGTCTGGATGGGAGAGGGTCGCTGTCACCTCGCCCGAACGCGGATCGATGAAGACGAGCGCGCTGTCCGACGAATGATTGCTGATGTCACGCTCGATGCTGACGGCGATCCATCCGGCGCGCGAGACGGCGACGCCGCCGCAGCGCTCGGGCGCGCCGCGCTCCAGCTCGATCGTATGGACGGGTGTCTCCGGATCGTCGAGCCGCCAGATCCGGACCGCGTCGGACACCGAAACGGCCCAGGTGTCGTCGGACCCGAACGTGCAGGCCGACACCTTGGCGTCGTGCGAGAGCGTCGCGGTGCGGACGCCGCGCGCGCGGTCCCAGAGCTCGACGTTCGACGCGACGGGGAGCATCACCGTCTTTCCGTCGCGCGAGACCGCCACCACGCCCTGGGGAGAGATCGCGTCGTTCGCGAAGATCGCCTCGCCCTCGTCGCTGATCTCGCGCACCACGACGGCGTTCTCGGGCGCGACGAGGAGCAGCTCTCCCTGCGGGAGGTTCGCGAGCGCCGCCGGGCCGCTCGCGCGCCGCTCGCTGACCGCGCCGTCGGTCCTTCGCCAGGACCAGATCCCCGACGAGCCGGAGACGACGACGCGTTCACGGCTCAGCGCGATCGCGCGTGGCGCGTCGATCCCGAGCTCGCTCGAAGCCGGCTCACCGTCCGAGGTCCAGAGGCCGATGCCAGACGCCGTCGAGCCGGCGGCGAGCCACTTCCCGTCGCGCGAGAGCGCCATCGCGGGGCCCTGGCCGTACGCGTGGCGGCGAGGCGTGCGGACGCGACGGATCTCCGCGCCGCTGCGGTTCCACCAGCGAAAGCAGCGATCGTTGCCCTGTGAGACCACCGTCTTGCCGTCGGCCAGGAACGCGAGCCAGCGACAGCCGGCCGGCCCCCGGTCCTGCTCGCCCGAGCCGTAATCTTCCTGGAAGCGATGCGAGCCCAGGAAGCGTACGGGCTCGAGCGATGCGCCGTCCCAGAGGTGGACGTCGCCTTGTCCGTGGCCGCCGGCGAGCACGCTGCCCTCGGGTGAGAACGCGAGTACGAGGATCTTGGAGCTCTTTCGTCGGGCGAGCTCCTTCTTCGACTCGCGATCGAAGACGCGGACGATGCCCTTCTGTCCGCCGGTCGCAAACCTCGCTCCGTCGGGTGAGAAGGCGAACGCGAAGATCTCCCCTGCGGGCTCGCTCAGGTCGTGAAGTCGTTTGCCGGTACGCGCGTCGAAGACGCTGGCGACGGAGTCTCCGCCGTAGGTCGCGACGGTCGCACCGTCGGCGCTCACGGTCGCGAAGGCGAACTTCCTCGTCGCCTTCTCTCCGAGCTTCCACGAGAGCTCGCCGTCCTGGCCGAGGCGCGCGATGGAGCCACGCGCCCACAGGAGAAGGTCGCCGTCAGGCAACGCGGAGACGCCAGTGAAGCGACCGCTCACCGTCTGCTCGTCGAGGGCACGACCGTCGTCGACCGCGAAGCGATGCACCTTCGTGCGCTCCTCGCCGGTCACGAGGGCCACGAGCGTTCTGGAGTCCGGAGAAAAATCGAGACCAGTGAAGTTGCCGGGCGCGTTGAAGCGGGTGGCGCCGAAGACCTGTCGGATCATCGAACCGAATCTTATTGGGATCCGTTGCCTTTCAGCGCTCCATCGGTCGTGATTCTCGGACGTGCGAGCCGGCGCGCGCACATGGGGTGCCCATCGGGGCTCGACAGGCGTCGATGTCGCGGCCGAGCCCACCGCGATCGAGGACGAAGCGGCGGCGTTCCCGGCCGGGGTGCTGGCCGTCTCGTTCCACGCCATGTCCGCGTGGCATTCGGGTGACCAGCTACCGGTCCGGCCGCGGATCGGGTACTTGGTCTCGGTGACGCGCCATCTGCTCGGCCTCTCCGCGCTGATCTCCGGTCTCGTCCTCGCCGGATGCAACGCGATCTCGGGTATCGGCAGCCTGACCTTCGACGGCGTGGGCGCGAGCGGAGGAGGCGGCGCCCCGCCTGGCGATGGGGGTGGCGGGCCGGGCGGCGGCGGCGGTGAGGCGGGCGGCGGCGGCGAGGCGGGCGGCGCGAGCGGCGGCGGTGAGGCGGGCGGCGCGGGCGGCGGTGGTGAGGCGGGCGGCGCGGGCGGCGGCGCGTGCGACGGGGAGCCGTGCCCGGCGCCGACAGGCGTCGACGTCGTGGAGCAGACCTACACGGAGGTGCGCGGCAGCCCCGGTACGGCCACCCCTGCCATGGACCGGTGCCCGGAGAGCCAGGTGCTCCTCGGGTTTCGGGGGTCCCTCGGACCGCTGGGGGAGTCGCTCATCCATGCCAAGATCCAGGCGCAGTGCGGCCACCTGGAGCTCACCGGAGACGGCCCGTACACCATCACCACGATGCCCGGCGACATGACCCCTTTCCGGGGCAGCGAGGGCACCGAGCCCTGGGAGATGCTGTGCCCGGGGAACGAGGTGGTGGTGGGCTTCAGCGGCTCATCTGGCAGGTACCTCGATCTCCTCTTCATCGCTTGTGCGCCGCTCCTCGTGACGGGACCTCCCGGCGATCTCCGCGTCGAGCTCGGCCCCGTCACGTGGCCGGACGGCGTGGGCGGCGACGGCGGCGGCGAGTTCCCGGACACCTTCTGCGGTGCAGACCAGGTCGCGAACCTCGTTCAGACCGTCGTCGAGGGCGGAGCCATCGGCGCCTTCGGCCTGGGCTGCACGACACCCTCGCTCACGTACTGACCCGCCCGCGCCTGCGCCGGGGGCGCGCTCTTCATGGGTCAGATGCGAGAGCTCTTGCGATCCGACGGATCGCAAGAGCTCTCTCCCGCGGAATCGTTCCGTCAGAACCCGATGTCCTCGCGGATGGCGACCACGATCTTGCAGTGGTTCACGAGATCGTCCGTCGTCTTGACCTCGGTCGTGTAGTTGAGGCCGTACGGCCAGAAGTGCTGCGTGTCCGCGTGCACGACGTCGCTCTCGTTGCCCGTGATGGCCCTGAGCTGGCGCGTCGCCGCCTCGCCCGTGAAGACGCCGTCCACCACCAGCGCGCCGAACTCGCGGCTGCCGACCCCCAGGGTGTGACCGATCTCGTGCATCGCGGTGATGTAGTTCATGGAGCTCGTCGCGCCGAACCGGATGGACCCATTGACGTTGCCATCGGCCGTCGCGACCGACGGCACGTAGGACACCGACAGGCGCTTCTCGATGCTCGTTTGACAGTTGTAGTACGACAGCGCCTCATCCATCGCGCTCGTGATCTTGTCGTACGCAGACTGCTGCTCCGCCGTCGGCGAGGCGACCTTCGCGAGCGTGTAGGTGATTCCCCCCGTCCCCGGGCAGCCGGCGCCCGCGCCGCCCGCGCCGCCGTCGCCCGCGCCGCCCGCGCCCGCGCCCGTGCCGCCGTCACCCGCGCCGCCGGTGCCCGCTTCGCCTGCGCCCGCGCCGCCGTTGCCCGCGCCACCGGTGCCTGCTTCGCCCGCGTCCGCGCCGCCGCTCCCCGAGGCGCTGCCGCCCGTTCCGCCGTCTTCGCCTCCGCCGGTCGCGCCGCTCCCCGAGGTCTGTCCGCCGGAAGCCGCGGCGCCGCCGCTCCCGCTGGCGACGCTGCCGGCGTCCGCGGGGCTGTCACCCGAGCCCCCGCACGCGACCGGACCAGCCGCCGCGAGCGCGAGCAGAACGATGTGGGTCGCCAGTTGCCTCAGCATGTTTCGTGCTCCTTCCACAAAGGATTGAAAAGCATTGAATCGTCGCTCACCGCCCAAGGAACGCTCTCGGCTCCCCGCGCGCGTCGAGCGCCGACGAAGTCCGCTTCACCGCCCTCTCACCGGCCGTGCCAGAGGTCAACTCGCCGCTGTTCACCGCGACTTGCTCGGTCGCCGCGACAGCAGTCACGATAGAAGATTGTAGCCGAATCGAACATGCAGGCGGAGCTCGGCCGCCGCCCCGCGAGCGGCGCGCTTGCGCGCGCCTGCCCGGATCCCCGAAGCCGATCCCCACGGAGCCGGCCGGGCGCGAGCGTCTTCCGGGGTTTCTTCGCCGAAGCGCCGGAACCCGATCGGCATCGACGGACGTCGGCGGAGTACCACCCTATATGAACCAACGTGAGCAGCGAGGTCGGCCGTGGACAAGGTGTGCTGACGAGATCGACAGCCGCTCTGTCCAGACGCCTCATCGATGAGGCGGGCCGGCCGGCGCTGCGCGCCGCCCTCCCCGGCTCATGCCCGCTCCCCCGGTCGCGCCGGGCCGCCCGAAGGAGGGAGAGGGGATGAGCCGCAGCGCCATCGCCTCGGGCGCCGTGTTCCAGGAGCGCTACGAGATCGTCTCCGCGCTGCGCGAGAGCGGCTTCGCCGACGTCTACAAGGGGCGTCAGCTCGCCACCGGACAGACGGTGGCCATCAAGGTCATGCACCCGATCCGGGGCAGCAAATCCGCCGACGTCGCGCGGCGCTGCGCCCGCTTCCACCAGGAGGCGCGGTTCTGCGCGCAGCTCCACCACCCCAACATCGTCCGGCTCATCGACGCCGGACAGACGGACGACGGCACCCTCTACACCATCTTCGAGTTCGTGCCCGGCCAGAACCTGGCGGAGGTGCTGGCCGAAGAGATCGCCCTCGATCCGCGCGAGGCGCGGTACCTGATGCTCCAGGTCCTCGACGCCCTCGGCTGCGCCCACGGGCAGCATGTCGTCCACCGCGACCTCAAGCCCAGCAACATCATGATCGTCTCGACCGGCGCGCGGCGAAACGCGCTGGTGCTCGACTTCGGCATCGGCGCGCTCATCGCCGGGGCCATGGAGGGCGTGGATCCCAAGCTCACCCCGAGCAACGAGATCCTCTGCACGCCCGCCTACGCGGCGCCGGAGCAGCTCCTCGGACAGCCGGTGAGCGTGCGTTCGGACCTGTACGCCTGGGGGCTCGTCTTCCTCGAGTGCCTCACCGGCAGGCCGTCGATCACCGGCAGGTCGCTGCAAGAGGTGCTCTTCCGGCAGGCCAGCCCCGAGCCGATCCCGATCCCCCCGGCGCTGCTCGGGCACCCGCTCGGCGCCCTCCTCCGGCGCGCGACCCTCAAGGACATGGCCGCGCGCGTCGTCACGGCCTCGAGCCTGCTGCGCGAGCTCGAGGCCTGCGACGTGGACGCGCTGAGCCGCGAGGACCTCGTCGAGCCCGCGCGAGCGCCGCGCTCGCCGCCGGCCCCGACCCGAGGCGCGGCGGACGCGAGCCCGTGGCGCCGCGTCGCGAGCGAGACGGCGCCGCTCGACGCGCCCTCGCGGGAGTTCCGGGCGCCGCCGAGCGGCCAGGCGGCGGCCGAGACGATGCCGTCTCCGGCCACGCCCCGGCGCGTGGACGCGCCGGCCCCGCCGGAGCCAGAGGCACCGGCGCTGGAGCGACCCGACGGCGAGCGGCGGCCCCTCACCGTCGTCTGCTGCACCTTCACGGCCTCGGGCCCGGGGCTGAAGACCACCGACGTCGAGGAGATCGACGATCTGCTCGACGAGCAACAGGACGCCTGCGCCGAGATCGCCCGCCGCCACCGGGGGCGCTTCGCCGGCGCGCTGGGGGATCAGGTCCTCTTGCACTTCGGCTATCCCTCCGCGCAGGAGGACGACGCCCGGCGCGCCGCCCGCGCGGCGCTGGAGGTCGTGGCGGACGTGGAGGCGCGCAGCGCGCAGCTCACGGCGGCGCGGGGCGTGGCGCTCGAGGTCCGGATCGGGCTCCACACCGGCCTCGTGGTCGCCGGCCAGCTCCATCGGTACACGCAGCACCTCGGGACGACACCGCAGATCGCGGCCCGGCTGAGCGCGGTCGCGGCGCCGGGCACGGTCGTGGTCAGCGGCGAGACCTTCAGGCTCCTCCGGAGCCGGTTCGCGCTCGAGCCGATGGCGCCGCCCGATCTCTCGTCCGTCGCGCGCCCGCTCGCGATCTACCGCATGGGGCAGGAGATCCCTCCCCCGGCCCAGGACCAGGACATCGCCGGCCGCGACACCGAGCCGCTGATCGGGAGGAGCCAGGAGCTCGATCTCCTGCTCCAGCGCTGGGGCCAGGTCCGGCAGGGCATCGGGCAGAGCATCCTCGTCACCGGCGGCCCCGGGATCGGCAAGTCGCGCCTCACCGGGGAGCTCGTCCGGCGGCTCCGCGGCGAGCGGCACAGCTGCCTGGAGTGCCGCTGCGTGCCCGATCAGCGGAGCAGCGCGCTCTACCCGTTGATCGAGCTCCTGGAGCGGTTGATCGAGACGGGCCGGGACGACGCGCCGGGGCGCCGGCTCGCCCGGCTCGAGGCGCTCCTCGCGCGCCGCGGCTTCGACCTTCCGGAGACGGCGCCGCTGCTGGCGGCGCTGCTGTCGATCCCGCTGGACGGGCGCTACGCCGCCCCGCTGGACCCGCCGCCGCGGCAGAAGGAGCGGACGCTCAACGTGCTCGTGACGATGCTCTTCGACATGGCCGAGGAGCAGCCCGTCCTGTTCCTGGTCGAGGACCTGCAGTGGGCCGATCCGACGACCCTCGAGTGGCTGGGCGTGATGATCGCCGACGTGCCCTCGGCGCGGCTGATGGCGGTCTTCACAGCGCGGCCCGAGTTCTCGCCGCCCTGGTCGATGTCGAGCATGCTCCAGATCCAGCTGAGCCGCCTGGATCGGTCGGACGTCGAGCACCTGGTGGCGCGCCTCGCCGGCGGCCGCGCCCTGCCTGGGCCCGTGCTCTCGCAGGTGGTCGACCGGACCGACGGCGTCCCGCTCTACGTCGAGGAGCTGACGCGGATGGTGCTCGAGTCCGGGGCGCTCGTTGAGGAGGGGGACCACTACCGCCTCGCCGAGCCGCTCTCGGCGCTCGCGATCCCCACGACGCTGCGGGGCCTCCTGGTGGCGCGCCTCGACCGGCTCGGCAGGGCCAAGGAGACGGCCCGCGTCGCCGCGGCGCTCGGCCGGGAGTTCTGCCAGGAGGTGCTCTGCGCCGTGTCCTCGCTCGACGGGGAGCAGGTCCAGGAGGACCTCGAGCGGCTGATGGCCGCGGATCTCATCCACAGGAAGCGGCGGCTGAACAACCCGACGTACCAGTTCAAGCACGTGCTCATCCGGGACGCGGCCTACGAGTCGCTCTCGAAGCGGAGCCGGCGGAAGGTGCACGCGATCATCGCCCGGACGCTCGAGGCGCGCTTCCCCGAGATCGTCGCGGCGCGGCCCCAGCTGCTCGCGCACCACCACGCGGCGGCCGAGCAGCTGGAGCGGGCGATCGCGTACGCGGAGATCGCGGCGGAGCGCGCGCTGAAGCGGCCCGCGAACGCCGACGACACCGAGGCGATCGTCCACGTGACGCAGGCGCTCGGCTGGCTGTCGGCGATCGCGGACGCGCGGGAGCGCGCGCTTTTGGAGCTGCGCCTGAACGGCCTGCTGATCCTGGCGCTCGTACGCCGGCGCGGGTACATGCCGAGGGAGCTCGAGGCGGCGGTCCACCGCTGCGAGGAGCTGAGCGGCGAGCTCGGGGAGAGCTCGATGACCCCGCCGACGCTGTGGGCGATGTTCTGGTACCACCATATGCTGAGCCATCGCCGCGAGGCGCGGGCGACAGCAGAGCGGTGGCTCGACCTGGCCAGGCGGTCGCAGGACGCCGCGCAGCTGGTCTCGTCGATGGTGCTGCTGGGACAGTGCTCGTTCTTCGAAGGAAAGCTCTCCGAGGCCCGCGAGCAACTCGACGGCGGCATCGCGCTCTACGACCCGCAGGCCCATCGAGAGCACGCCTTCTTCTCCGGCGTCGACGTCAAGGTGTGGGCCCAGTACACGCTCGCGGTGGTGCTCTACCTGATGGGCTGTCCAGCTCAGGCGCTCGCCCACGGGCAGGCCGCGGTGGCGTGGGCACGCGAGCTCGATCACCTGAACAGCCTCGGGATGGCGCTGCTCCACCTGGCCGGCGTCTACCACTATGCCCGCGAACGGGAGCAGGTCTCGGCGATGATCGACGCCCTCCTCCAGCTGACGGAGCATCATCAGCTCTGGGTCACGGCTCACTGCTGGGCCCTGCGCTGCTGGACGCAGCGAGACCTCGAGCAGCTGAGACAGCACATCGAGACGATCCGGGACGGCGGCCAGCAGAGCGGCCTGCCGTACTGGCTCTCTCTCGTGGCAGAGCTCGAGGCCGAGCGCGGGCAGCACGAGGCCGCGGTGGAGCAGCTCGCGGGCTGCCTGCTGCTCGCCGAGGAGTCGGGGGACGTGTACTACGTCGCGGAGCTCTACCGCATGAAGGGGCTGTCTCTTCACGCCTTGGGCGCCGGCGCGGAGCAGGAGAGCGAGCGGTGCTTGCGGCGATCGATCGCCGTGGCGCGGGAGCAGGGCGCGAGGACGTTCGAGCTGCGCTCGACGCTGGCGCTCTGCCAGCTGCTCGTGCAGCAGGCCCGGCGCGACGAGGCGCGCCCCCTGCTCAAGCAGCTCACCGACTGGCCTGTGGAGTGCGCCGATCTTCCCGATTTTGCCAGGGCGCGGGCGCTGCTCCAGGAAGTGACCGATTGATCTACCGCGGCGGCGCCCCGGTCGCTTTCAGCGCATTTGCAGCTGCGTTTATCTGCGCTGGATGCGCGAGGGGCTCGACGGCGCGCGGCGCCGGTTCCATGAGCTCCATATCCCACGCCAGGGCCTGCGGCACCGGCGATTGGAGGTGGCCATGTTTTCCCATCAGTCATCCAAGTCCACGTCCAGGATCGCGGAGACCGACGGCGCTCCCGCGCATCCCAGCGAGGAGGCGCCGCCCCCGCGCGAGCGAGGAGCGATGGAGGAAGGGCTCTCGGAGCTGGAAGGAGCCTGGTTGCGCGCCGTCGCGCTCTGCTGGGAAGACCCGACGCAGCGCGATCGGTTGAAGAGCGACCCGCGGGGGTACTTGATGGCTCGCTGCGGCTATGCGTTGCCGCCAGGCGTCGAGCTGACCGTCCGCGAGGCGGGGGAGCCAGGCTCGCCGGGCGGCGACGCGCTGCGCTTCTGCGAGCAGCGCAGGGGCTGGGACCCGTCGGCGGGCGCCATCACGCTCTATATTCCACCGCCGCCGGAGCTGGAGGATCGGCCCGTCGCGCTGGCCGAGCTCACGGGCGACCCCGGTTCGTCTTGCATCATCTGCTGAGTCATCCGTCGATGCCGTAGAAGCTGGCGGCGTTGTCCCAGAGGATCTTGCGGAGGCCCTCTCCGGGGAGCTTGCGGCGGAGCGCGAGCGCCCGCTCCACCATGCCTGCGTCGTGATCGATGTGGGGGAAGTCCGTCCCGAAGATCGCCCTGTCCTCGCCGAGCCATGGGATCGCCTGCTCCAGGCACGGCTCGTCCGGCTCGATCTCGACGAAGCACTGGCGGCGGAAGTACGCGGACGGCTCGCGGCGGACGTGCGGCGCGACCTCCTCGGCGAGGCCCCGGTACTCGATCTCGTCGAGGCGCCAGAGCCAGTAGGGCAGCCACCCGCAGCCGGCCTCGAGGAAGGCCACCCGCAGGCCGGGGTGGCGCTCGAGCACGCCGCCCTCGATCAGCGCGAGCAAGGCCATCATCTGCTCCATCGGGTGCGAGCAGGCGTGCAGGGCGAAGCGGGTGCGGAAGCGATCGGCGCCGGCCGCCGGCAAGGAGGCGTGGGTGCCCTCGTGGATGGCGACAGCGATCGAGCGCCGCTCGCACTCGGCCCAGAACGCCTCGTAAGCAGGGTCGCCCAGCGTCCGCCCCGCGACGGGGTTCGGCCGGAGCACGACGGCGCGGAAGCCGAGCGCGGCCGCGCGCGCGAGCTCGGGCACCATCTGCGCCGGATCGTGCGGGCTCATCAGGGCCACGCCCCGGAGGCGCGAGGGGTCGTGATCGCAGAAGCCCCGTAACCAGGTATTGTACGCGCTGGCGAGCGCGCTCGCCAGGGCGGGCTCCAGCGGGGTCATGCCGAGGAGCGCCAGCGCGAGCGTCGGGTAGAGGAACGCCACGTCGATGCCCTCGCGATCCATGTCGTCGAGCTGCGCTCGCGGCTGATCCAGCGGCCCGAGCGACGCGAGCGCCCCGAGCCGCCGGCGGCCGGCGGCGGCGATCGCGCGCCAGGTCCGCGCGCTCATGCGGTGATAGACCGGCCGGCCATCCACGATCGGCTGCGGGGGGAGCCGGAGCAGCCCCTCCGGCCCGAGGTGCGCCACGCGGTCGGCCAGGGGCTCGCCGTCGCCGGCGTACGCGAGGTACGGCGCGTGAGCGCGGAGCTCCGGCTCGAGGTGGGTCTTCCACAAAGAGAGCGGCTCGATCACGTGACGATCCGCGTCGAGGATGCGATAGCCGTCGCGCACGGGAGTTCTCCTCTTCTGCTTCCGTCGGATCCACCGAACCTGGCCTGGAGCGACAATCGGGTTGAAGTCGCATGCAAACAGCGAGAAGTTGAACCGCCAAGACGCCAAAAGACGCCAAGAGACACCAAGATTTTTGTTGTTTTTTTGGCGTCTCTTGGCGTCTTGGCGTCCATTTCTCTGTTTCCAAACGGCTCGATGTTCTAGACGACCAGCGGCACAGGGTTCAGGTCCTCTTCCCGGTTCGCCCGCTCGAGCCACCCGAGGCGGACCGGAACGTCGTAGAGGCGCCCCGGCCCGAAGCGGGGCCAGAAGTGCCGGAGGCCGGGCATGGTGCGCTCACGCTCGCCGATCAGGAACACCGTCTCCTTGTCACCAGCGAGCTCGACGCCCAGGTGGTGCTTGAATTGCAAGGTGCGCCGGGTGCATTGGACGCGTTGGAGGCGCGGGGTGCGTGGGATGCGCTTCATGAACACCGGACCCTGATGGACAAGCTGGTGCGTCGCCGCCCGCCGGAGACGCCCGTGCTGATGCGCAATTCAGCGTCAGCGGGCGCCTGCCTGGAGCACGGGCGAGCGGGCTCGCCGGCGCACGCCGCGGGAGCGCGCGCGACGCGCCGCCCGCGTGCCCGGGGGCGAGGTCGCGTGAGAAGGGGGTGAGCAGCGTGGCAGTCATTCGCGAGACGGACATCGGCCCGGAGACAACGCCGCTGTCCAGCAGCTTCATCGATGCGATCCAGGGGGTGAGGCAGGACGATCGGCGCGTCGCCCTGCTCGTCTACCACCGCGACGGCGCCGAGCGCGCCGTGCTGAGCCCGGGCGCGCCGGTCGTGATCGGCCGGGCGCCGCCCTCGCAGGTCCAGATCGGCGACGTCAGCCTCTCGCGCGAGCACGCCCGCTTCACCCAGTCCGGCGACAAGGTCGTCATCGAGGATCTGCGCTCGACCAACGGCACGTGGCTCGGCGGCGAGCGCATCACGCGAGGCGAGGTGAAGCCGGGCGAGGAGGTGATCCTCGGCAAGGTGGTGGTCGCCGTCCGCTCGATCACGGCGGCCGAGGACGAGCTGCCAGGGCTGATGAGCCACGAGCAGCTCCGCGTCGCCCTCGAGGAGGAGGTGAAGCGCGCGCGGTACTTCGGGCGGAGCTTCGCCGTCGTGATGGCCCGGGTCGCCCGCCAGCCCGGCGCCCACGTGAGCCACCTGTTCCCGCGCGTGCGGGCGCTGCTGCGCCCCGTGGACCGGATCGCGCTCTACAGCTCGGACGTGGTGGCGGCGCTGCTGCTCGAGGCCGGGACGGAGGTGGCGCTCGACGTGGCGCGCGCGCTCGCCGCGCCGCCCGGGGGCGGGTCGCCCGTCGTGCTCGCGGGGTTCGCGACGTTCCCCGACGCGGGGACCGTGGCGGAGGAGCTGCTCGATCGGTGCTGGAGCGCCGTGCGCAGCGCGACGGTGGAGCAGCCGGTGCGCTCGGCGCCGGGCGGGACATGGAAGAGCAACCCGGGCACCTGCAATTTCGAGCCGGTCGTCGTGAGCTCCGCGATGCGCCGCGTCTTCGAGATCGTCAAGCGGGTCTCGCGCTCGTCGATCCCGGTCCTCTTGCTGGGCGAGACGGGGACGGGCAAGGAGGTCGTGGCGCGGGCGATCCACGACAGCGGCCCGCGGAGCGGCAAGCCGATGGTGTGCGTCAACTGCGGGGCGATCCCGCAGCAGCTCGTCGAGAGCACGCTCTTCGGCCACGAGCGCGGCGCGTTCACCGGCGCGTGGCAGCAGCAGCGAGGGGTGTTCGAGGCGGCGGACGGCGGGACGGTCTTCCTCGACGAGATCGGCGAGCTGCCGGCCGCGGTGCAGGCCGCGCTCCTGCGCGTCCTCGAGACGCGGCAGGTGACCCGCGTCGGCTCGAACAAGCCGATCGACGTCGACGCGCGCGTCGTCGCGGCGACCCACCGCGACGTCGAGGCGATGTGCGCGTCCGGCGCGTTCCGCAGCGATCTGTTCTACCGCCTGAACACGATGACGATGACGATCCCGCCGCTCCGGGCGCGCCCGGAGGACATCGAGCCGCTCGCGCTGCGCTTCCTCGACCAGGCGAACCAGGCGAACGGCCGGTCGATCCGCGGCTTCGACCCCGAGTCGCTCGCGCGGCTCCGGGCGTACTCCTGGCCGGGGAACGCGCGGGAGCTGCGGAACGCGATCGAGCGGGCCGTGGTCATCGCCGAGGGCGAGTGGATCGCCGAGGAGGATCTGCCGGAGCGCGCCCGGGCGGCGCCCTCCTCCGAGCCGGCGGCGGAGGGGGAGCTGCCGTACCAGGTCGGAGAGCTCACCGCCGCGTCCCCGGGCGGGGACTACCTGAAGACGCGGCTGCAGCGCTGCGAGGCCGAGCTGATCGTCGAGGCGCTCCGCAAGGCGAGCGGGAACCAGACGGAGGCGGCGCGCGCGCTGGGCATGCCGCTGCGCACGCTCGTGTACAAGCTCAAGGCGCTCGGCATCAAGCGGCTCGGGTACGCGCCCCCCCGGGAGCCGTAGCGCGCGGCCGGGGAGCGGCCGGCCACGCTGGCTGGCCGCTCTGCCCTTCCCTTCTCCACGCGCGTCCACGCGCGCGACGTGCCCTGATCCCGGATGAGGCCGCGCTCGGCGAGGAAACCATCGAGGTCGACCGTCTCGATCCGGCCCCCGAACCGCTCCGAGGCTTCGAAGCGCCAGACGGTGCGGCGGGGGTCCCGCCGGGCGAGGCGAAAGCTGCAGTAGAGGCCGGTGATGGCGGCGCCGGCCACGATCGTATCGAACTCTCGCACGCGGTTCCTCCTCGGTTCCTGGACAGGGGATGAGGCCGGCTCCCCGCCGGCCTCCACGGCGCTGTCACGCGGCCGCCCGCGCGGAACAGGCGCCCCCCATCTCCACGCCTTCCTGCGGTCGTTTCATAGAACAGGAAGCGCCCGGTGGTCGCCTCGCAGACGGCCTGCCAGCCGCGCATCCGCCCGACGACATCGAACGAGAGCCCCCAGCGAGGCGTCTCGTCGATCACGCGCACGCCGAGGGCGTGCATCGGCAAGAGGGCGACCGGCGCCAGGGCAGGGCAGACGCTGAGGGCGGGCCGCAGACAGCCGGGCTTGGCGTGGACGCTCGCGCGGAGGTAGGCGGCGGTGCGGCCGCAAGCCTTCCTCTCCCCGCCGAGCTCCGCGAGGTCGGCGGGTCGAACGCTCGTGGGATGACGCGCGCCGTGCGCCTCGGTGTTCTTCGCAGCCTCCGAGACGATGGATAGGTGACCTCTTTGCCGAGCACAATGCGGATGAGGTCGCCGGTCGCTTCGATCTTCATGGTTCTCCCTGCGACGCGGGCGCCACGACGACGCCCCATCGATCGGCGCTGCTTCGCTCGCGCATTCGCCGAACGCGGATTGCCTATCTGGCCCCTGCTCTCACGTGAATCAGAGCACACCTCGTGCCGGCCGCGCCCACGCAGATTCACGGGGATATCGGCGCGCTGGTCGCGCGAGCGGGGATGAGCGCGCGGACCGCTGCACGATCGAGCAATGGAGTGCGTGCCAGGGAGGGCGCACGCCTGCGCTGCCTCGCGCGGCGGACCTCGCGTGGCGGCGGGCGTCGGGCGCGTCGCGCGCGACCGGCGAGCTCGCGTCGATGGTGGGGGATGCGCGGCGCCTCGCGGTGTGGGCGGGCGCTCGACGAGGGGATGGGGAGGGCGACGGCGTGTGGGCGGGCGTCGCAGGGAGCGACGGTGTCAGGGAGCGAGCGAGATGGCGGCCCGACTGGCGGGCTCGGGCTCGAGGGGGAGCTCGACCATGAAGGTCGAGCCGCAGCCCGGCGAGCTCTCCACGCCGATGGTTCCGCCGTGAGCGCGCACGATCTCGCGCGCGATGTAGAGCCCGAGCCCGAGGCCGCCGAAGTGCGCAACGCCGCCCGCGCGCTCGAAGCACCTGAAGATGCGGGCCTGGTCCTCCTCCGCGATGCCCGCGCCTCGATCGCGGACGAGGAGCTCCGCTCCGCCGGGACAGGCCTTCACCTCGATGGATATCGGCCGGTCCGCGCCGAACTGGATGGCGTTCTTGACGAGATGGAACACGAGGCGTCCCATCTGCTCGCGGTCCCAGCGGCCGACGATGCCCTCCGGCGCGTCGATGGAGATCGTGGAGGACGGGGAGCGGAGCTCCACCGGGAGCCCGGCGATCACCTCCCGGACGAGCGCCCCGAGATCAACGGCCTCGCGCTCGGGATCGAGCGGGCACGATCGGAGCCGGATCGCCTGGAGCATGTCATCGCAGAGCCGGGTGAGGCGGTTGACCTGCCGGCCGACGACCTCGAGCGAGGCGACCCACGTTGACCCGTCCTCCGCCCGTTGCTCGCTCAGCCGCTTCATCCGCTGCACCTGCAAGCTGAGCGAGGTCAGCGGCGTCAGGAGCTCGTGCGACGCGAGCGTGAGGAACTCGTCCCGAACACTGGCGCCTGCGTCGGGCTCGCAGCCGCGGGCGGGCCGGCGAGCTTCGGGGGTTCCAGGGAGAGGGGCGTTCGGGACGGACATGGTTCAACTCCCATTGGAGAGTGGATGGACTTTCGCGATCGCGTCCGAAGCATCGGCGATGCCACGCGTCATCGCCGTGGGAGAAGCGTGGTTTCCGCGGCACCTCGCGCTGGATCCGGGCCGCCGAGGGCGGGGGTGCCGTGGCGCCCGGCGAACGGTTGCTCAGGTACGCAAGAAGCAGAGCGTGGAGCGGAGCGACCCAGCGGAGCGACCCAGGTTGGGGCAGGGGGCGACCCGACCCAGGTTGGCGCGGCAGGCGGCAGGCGACCCCGGGGTCGACCCGACCCAGGTTGGGGTGGCTTTGGCTACCCAGGTTGGGGTGGCTTTGGCATCGCAGGCGGATCGGCGCCCGGGTGAAGGGCTGAGGCGCGCCGGAGCGGGCCGGTCGACGGCAGCGAAACCGCGGAGGGGCTTCCGCGTAGCCGCGGATGAACCCGCCCGGCGGAGCGCGCAGAGCCGCGCGCCCACGAGCTCGGGGCGCGCCGTGCCCGTCGTCACGACCGAGATGCGCCTCGACGATCGACGCACCGACAAGCCCGCGCCGCTGAGTTCACGGCGCCGTTCCCCAGAAGCTTTCTCATGTTTCGCAGCACGATGGGCATCACGGCCCTGAGCTTCGGTCTCTTCGCGGCGGGCGCGCCCGGCGACGCCATGGCGCACGGCAACGGCGTCCACCGGCGCGGCCAGATCTTCGTCATGACCAACGCCGGAGACGGCAACTCCGTGACGGCGTATGACCGGGCGTCGGACGGCTCGCTCTCGTACGCCGGCACGTACGCAACCGGAGGGCTCCGCGCGCCGACCCGGCCGATCAACGCGCTCGGATCCCAGAGCTCGCTCGTCCTCAGCGAGGACGGGAAGCTCCTGTTCGCCGTGAACGCGGGCAGCAGCGAGGTGTCGATGTTCCGCGTCGGCCCGCACGGCCTGACGCTGCTCGACGTGGTCGACTCGGGCGGCGACTTCCCGATTCCAGGTGAGCCGCGACGGCGACCTGATCCCGCGCGGGGAGGCGGGTGGATTGACGCCCGGCGGCGGCGCCCAGGGCATCGCCGTGCTGTGACGGTCGTTCCTCGACGTCCAGGGTTCGCCGCGCTCGGTCAGCACGCCAGCCGGAGCGCGACGCTCACGCGGCGCGGATCACCTCCTCCGCTGCGCGGCGCGGGCCGCACACGCCCTCTCGCTCCGGAAAGCCCAGCCGGAACGCGAAGGTGAGCTGCCGGTCGCCTAGACCCAGCGCCTCGGTGAACGAGCGCTCCATCGCCGGCGCTCGTCCGAGCATACGCTCCCGGTCGATGACCTCTGGCACCTGGTTCAGCGGGTGCATCGCGATGCCACGCGCAGTCGCCCAGAGATGCATGCGCTGCCACAGGCGCCCGGCGCGGAGCGTCGCGCCCAGGTCGTAGCGGTCGCGGACCGCGATGACGCCGACGCCGGGATCGCCGGCGAGGTGGACCTCGCGGGTGACGCGGAGCCAGTCGTCGTGCATCTGTTCCGCCGACGGACGCGGCAGCAGCTTGACCGCCGCGGTGAGCAGCGGGCCGAGCCCCATCACATCGAGGGTCAGCCCGTCTCTATGGCTCGGTACCGCCTCCGGCGCCAGCCGGAACCACGCGTCGCTGTCCCGCACCATCGCCGCGTCGCGGACGATGGTCTCGGTGGCCCGCAGCGTGTGAGCGGCGAAGCTCTCGCGCTGATCGGGGTGCTCCAGCCAGACGACCTCACCATCGGAGCCCGCTTCGCTCAGGCGCGAGAGCTCCTGGAGCGCCGAACCAGGCACACGCTGCGCCTGATACGGGCCGCGGTTCGTGTGTCGCCGTGCGATGACCTCCGCGAGCGGGGACGCCGCTGCGCCTGGCTCGATACGGACGCTCGCCACCCGGATCGCCCGCGGCGCCGTGCGCTCGAGAGCGCGAGATCCCTCCGGGTCGGAGCCCGGCAGAGGGCCGGCTTCGAGCTCAACGCGGGGGGCCCATCCCATCGAACCCGCCGCGAGCGCCAGGTTCTCTATCGCGCAACCGAGCCCGATGTGCATCTCGCGCAGGAACGGATCCATGGTGCCGAGCGATCGAGACCTGTCCGAGAACACGTCGATGCGATCCGGGTGGACCTCGAACAGCCAGGGTTGCGTGTTGTGCGGGCTCGCGGCGAGCACCGCCGCGCGCACGAGCTCGGCGAGCTCGCCGCCGCGCTGCCCGCGGAACGCGGTCCAAGGGGCGAACGGCTCGCCCGTCCGAGCGTCGAACACACCCCGGCCGGCAGCGTACCAGCCCGCTCCCGCCGCCACGGCGAGCGTCGCGACGCCTTCCAGCAGGCGCCGCCGCGAGACCTTGAATTTCCTCTCCATGATGCGCTCCATCCTCCAGAGGACGTTTGACCGGGCTCCGCGAGCGACGGCCATGCGCAGAGACTGAGGCGGTTCTGACGATTAGTAAAAGACATCTCTCTAATATGATATATTATTGTGTCTAATGATCGAGGCACTCCCCGACGACCTGAATCTCCTGCTCGCGCTTGACGTGCTGCTGCGCGAGCGGCACGTGACGCGCGCGGCGAAGCGGCTCGGCATCACGCAGTCGGCTGCGAGCCAGCGGCTCGGGCGGTTGCGCGAGTTCTTCGGCGATGCGCTGCTCGCTCCGGGGCGGCCGCTGCTGGCCCTCACGCCGCGCGCCGAGGCGCTCGCCGACCCGCTGGCTCAGGCGCTCGCGAGCTTGCGGGCGGCGGTCCAGGCCGGCGCGCCGTTCGACCCAGCGACGTCCGAGCGCCGTTTCGTGCTGCTCGGCAACGACCTGCTGGAGGCGGTTGCGTTGCCGCGGCTCTTGCCCATGCTGGCGCGCGAGGCACCGTACATCACGGTGCAGGTCGACCGCGCCGATGCGGACTTCGTGAGGCGGCTCGAGCGGGGAACGGCGGATCTGGCGTTCGTCCCGGAGTTCCTCGTGCCCCCGTCGTCACGACAGCTGCGCTTGCCGGAGGAGGGATTCGTGACGCTGATGCGCAGGGACCACCCCGCAGCGTCACGGCGGCTGACCCTGGAGCGCTACCTGGAGCTCGGGCACGTGCTGGTCGCTCCGCACGGCATGCCGGGCAGCCTCGTCGATCGCGCGCTGGAAGCTCGTGGGCGGCGGCGGCGGATCGTCGCGCAGGTCCAGCACTTCGTGACGGTGCCTTTCCTGATCGCGGCCTCGGACCTCGTGGTGACGTGTCCAGCGATGGTCGCGGCGGTGTCGACGCCCTTTGGCCTACGCGCGGCCCGGCCCCCCGTCGAGCTCGGCGTGGACCGATCTTCGGCGGTCTGGCACGAGCGTGTGCACGACGATCCGGGCCATCGCTGGCTGCGCTCCTGGCTCAGCAAGGCGATCCGCGCGGGCGCGACCCAACCACGCGGGCGCGACCCAACCAGGTTGACCTGACCCAACCAGGTTGACCCGAGCCAGATCGAACCAGGTTGACCCGAGCCAGGTCGACCCACCCAGGTTGGCCCGACCCACGGGGTGACGGAGCACGGTCCGCCATGGCGCCGCCACCTGCAGGCATCGGTAAGGACTTGGTAAGCACTTGAAATCGTTCACCACGATCGCCGGCACGGCTCTTGGAATTCTGCCCGACCATGAGCCAGCCCCGCCAGATCGCGCCCGGCGTAACCTACCTGATCACCCGTCGCGTCCTGCGCCGACATCTCCTCTTCCGCCCCGACGCAGCCATCACTCAGCTCTTGGTCTACGCCCTCGCGGTCTCGACCCGCCGCTACGGCATCAAGGTCCATGCGCATTGCGCGATGTCGACGCACCTGCACCTCGTCGTGACCGACGTGAACGGCGTTCTGCCGCGCTTCCTGCAGTTCTTCCATCGCATCGTCGCGCTCGGCACGAAGGTGCTCCGTGCGTGGGAAGGGCCGGTATGGGATCATGAGGCCACGAGCGTGGTGCGGCTGCTGACACGCGCGGCCGTCGTGGAGAAGATCGCCTATGTCCTCGCAAACCCTGTGGCCGCTGGACTCGTCCCGCATGCGCATGAGTGGCCGGGCGCCAAGGTGAAGGTGGGCGAGATCGGCAGGGGCGTGTTGTGCGCGGCGCGTCCCGCCGCATACTTCGACCCCCAAAATCCACAGTGGCCGGAGGAAGCAACGCTGTCAATCACGCTGCCGCCGACCATCGAGCAAGACAGCGCGGAAGACTTTCGCCAGGCCATCGCCGCCGAGCTCGAGAGGCAAGAATTGCAGGCGCAAGCGGAGGTGAAGCAGCGAGGGGGCCGCTTCCTCGGCGCCGAACAAGCCGGCAAGGTCTCGCCCCATGAGCGCATCACGAGCCTCGAGGCGCCGCGCGCTGGCAATCCGACGTTTGCTGTCGGCCCCAAGCAGGGTGACGCGTGGCGCTCGGCTCGTGCCGCTGTACGCGGATTTCGCGCCTTGTACCGCGCGGCGCTCGAGCGGTGGCGAGCCGGCGTGCGCAGCGTGGTATTCCCGGCAGGGACGTGGTGGATGTGCACGTTTCACGGCGCCAACATGGCCGATGCTGTGCTCACGATGTAGGTACTTCGTCGAGGGTAAAAGGGCAGGGACAACCTGGGTGAGGCAGCGCGCGCGGCTCGCGGGTCAACCTGGATGGCACGGGTTGTTCGTGACGACGAATCCCAGTGCCTCCACGCTCGCGCGAGCGTCGCCGTCCCAGCCGAGCCGCGGATCTAGGCGAAGCTCGCCCGGCGCGAGCACGACGGGCAGCGCTATCAGACCAACGAGCTCGACCGCATCGAGCTCCGCGCCAGTGTCTCCCGCGAACGGGGGACACAGCACGCGCCCTGCCGGCGCGAACGCCAGCGCTGCGCGCAGCGGCTCGCCCAGCGTCGCGCGCAGCACGGCGAGATCGTTGCCGATGGTGGCCGGTGTGGCAGCCGCCGGCCAGATCCATACCGCGAGGCCGGGCAGGTCGGCCACGCAGACCGCCATCGCGCGCTCGGGGGGGAGCGCGCGGCCACGGGCACCGAGGGGCGATGCCGCGATCGCGGCGACGATGAGCCCCGGCCGGGCGAGCGTCAACGCCGCGAGCCGACCGAGGTTGCGCTGAGCCGCCGTCCTGCGAGCGGCGATCGCGGCAAGGTGGTCGGGACGATCGTAAACAAGCTCGACCTCGCGCTGCATCGCCACGTGAGGCGAGGTCTGCGCCGCCGCGGCAAGCGCCCGCTCGCGGGCCTCGCCGTCCGACGTTGGCCCTCCCTTCTCCTGGAGCGGCGCGGCTTCCTTAATTTCCAGACACTCCCGGAGGAGCTGCGCCACCCGCGAGGACAGACCCAGGGAGCCGAGCGACCAGGCGGCGGAGAACCAGTCCGCTGGCTCCGCGAGCGCGAGCGCCTCGGTCGAGGCGCGATCCCAGGCGGCGAGCGCCTCGCCAAGCGAAAGGCCGAGCGCGCGGAAGAGTGCGCCCGCCTCATCCAGCGCCGCCGCCGCGCCCGGATCGCCGAGATCCCGCCGCGCGCGCCCGATCGCCCTCGAAGCGTAAGCGACCCAGGTTCGGAGTGGCGGCACAGCGTGCTCGGCAACGTCGCGGGCGGAGATCGCGAGTGCAAGGGCGTCGTCGGCGCGGCCGAGCTCGAGCGCAAGCTCGGAGAGGAACGTGAGTGCGCGCGCACGGCCGAACGCGTCGCCCAGGCGCGCGCACAGCCACTCCTGTCGCTGGAGCGGGGCTCGGGCGCGCTCCAGGGCGCCGAGGCCGAGCGCCGCCGCGCCGAGCTGGCCGCAGGCGATCGCCTCGCCCACGGCGTCGCCCCGGCGGCGGTGGAGCTCGGCCGCGTGCTCGAGCAGCGCCTCGGCCGCGCCGTGCGCGCCGAGGGTCACGTAGAGCGTGCCGAGCGAGTTCAGGATCTGCGCGCGCTCGCCGAGGAACGGCTCCGAGCGGCGCAGCGCCGACAGCAGCGTGCGCTGCGCAGCCGCCGCGTCGCCGAGGAGCCGCTCGGCCGTACCGCGGTAATGGGCGGCGACGACCGCGGCGCGGCGTCCGGGATCGCCTGCGGCCGCGATGGCGTCGAGCTCCTCGATGGCGGACGCACAGGCCGATCGTGCGTCGCGGCGCAAGCGAGCGAGCGCCGCCTCGCACCGCGCGAGGTCCCGCGCCTCGGCGGCCCCTCCTCGGTCGAACGCCGCGGCAGCGCCCTCGAGGTGCAGCACGGCGGCGTCCAGCGCTCCCTCACGCAACGCGAGCGCGCCGCGCCCAAAGCCGAGCGCCGCCGCGACGAGCGGCCCGCCGTCAAGCACCGCCGCCGCAGGATCGCGGCCGGCACCGAGGAGCGCCTCGACGCGATCGAGCTCGGCGCGGACCTCTGCGCCCGGCGCGCTCCGCAGCAGCCGCGACAGCGGCGACAGCGGCGACACGCTGTCGATCGGATCAAGCGGGAGCACCGCGCGCCTCCACCCCGTCGCCGCGCGCCCCACGCGCGAGCCCGTGCAACGCCGCCTTCACCGCCTCGATCGAGAGCTCCGGCCACGCGGCGCGGATGCGCGCGACGTGCGCGGTCACGTGGGGCGCCGCGAACGACGTACCGGTCCAGCGCCGCTCGCCGCCGCCGGGCGCGGGCGCGAGCACCTCGTCGCCGGGCGCGAGGATCTCGTGATCGAGCGTGAGCTCGCTCCGGAGCCCCTCCGGGTCCTGGAAGGCCCCTCTGCCGACGCCGATCAGCGACTTGAAGCGCCCTGGATAGGTGCGGAACGCCGCCGCGTTCGGGCCGGCGGCCACGAGCACTACCTCCGCGGTGTAGGCGGCGTCCGCGACCTCGTAGAGCTCGACCAGCGAGCGGTAGTCGCCCGGGCGGAGCGGCGCGTTCTTCGGGATGTCGATGCCGAGGCTCAGGTTGACCACGGAGAATCGCTCGCGGACGCAGAAGCGCAGCGCGGCGACGAGCCCGTCACGCGAGCACCGCCCGTCGTCACCGAGCGCACGAACGCTCGTGATCTCGGCCGCGGGCGCCATGCGGTGGACGATGCCCGCGCACGCCGTCCCGTGCCCGCTGAGATCTCCCGGAGCGCACGGCGCGACCCCGTGCGCGCCACCGCCAGCGCCGCGCTGGACCAGGGCGACGTGCCGCAGCGCCGCTGCGCGCAGCGCGGGGTGCGAGGCATCGACGCCGGAGTCGATCAGCGCGACGCGCACGCCGGCGCCGCTTCGCGCGCCCGGGCGTGGCGCACCGTGGAGCTCGCCGCCCGGTCCTGCCGGAGAGGCCATGGTCACGCGGAGCTCCCCTCCCCCGCGGAGGCCGGCTCCCCTGCATCGCCGGCGCCGCTCGCGTAGGCGTCGATCCGCGCGAGGAGGTCGAGAGCCAGGCGGGCCTCCGCCTCGCCGCGCTCGGCGAGCCTGCCCACCACCGCGGCGAGCTCCAGGCGGCGGCGGTACTCGGGCGTGAGGCGCAGCGCGTGGATGTGCCGCTCCAGCGCGGCGCGGAGCGAGGTGGGCGGCGGGGCCGCCCCTTCCGGGATGGGAGGTTCCGCGCTCGACGCTGCGCGCCCGCCCGGCGCCGCCGCCGGCTGGCCCGGCGCCTGCGCGAGCAGGTCGGGCATCGCGCGCGCGAAGAGCTCGAAGACGACGCGCTCGGTGCGGAACGACTCCACGGTGAGCGCGAGGACCTCGGCCAGCCGCTCGGCCAGGTCGAGCTCCCGCCCGCCGAGGGGCGCCTCGTGCGAGAACAGCGCAGCGCCGCCCACGGTCGCCGCGCCGACGCGGATGGGCACGAAGATCGCGGACGCCGGCGCGGCGGCCAGGAGCGGCCGGAGCGGCGCGATCATCGGATCGCCGTCGGACAGCTCCACCGCGTGCCCTCCGCCGCCACCGAGCAGGTACGCGAACGGGGTACCGCTCGGCGGCAGCTCCGCGCCCGGGGCGCGGAAGCCGACCGCGTCAGCGACGACGGGGACCGTGAGCCGCCCGAGCGTTTCCATCTCGAGCGCGACGAGCGCCTCCGAGCACGGCATCGCGAGGCACGCGAAGCGCAGGTGCTCCCCGAGCCCGCGCACCCGCGCCTCCACCGCGCCGAGGAGCGCCGCCGACTCGACGGTCGAGAGCAGGTCGCGGAGGCGCGCCGTGAAGGGCGCGAGCGGCGAGCGCAGCGCGTGCGGGTGGGGCGGGAGGGCCCGCGCCGGGGCGGGCGGGACACCCGGCGCGGAGCGGTCGGCGAGCGGCATGGACCGCCGATGCTACCGCCGGACCGCGCCGGAGCGAACCACCATGACACCCGTGGGAACCGGTTGACGTGCCGAGCTCCTCTCCTAGCATGCAGCGACATGCGGCGATTCGGCTGTCCGGCGCACCCTCCGAAGCGTTGGTCCGCGCGCGCGGCCGTTCGAGCGCGATCCACGGCCGCGAGGCCCGTCGATCCGGCGCGGGCGCAATGAGCCCGCCCGTCCGCGAGGGGCGGCGTCGCCTTGCCGTCGTCCTGTGGGGTGTCCTTGGCGTCGTGGCCGTCCTGGTCGAGGCCATCTGTCGCCTCGGCGCGACGGCGGCGCGCATCCTGACGGGGTACACGCTCACGACGGGACAGCTCGTCCTGCTCGCGGCCTGGACGGTCACGATCGCCTACTTCGAGGGGTACCGCGGCTTTCAGCAGCGCTTCTCGCCGCGGGTCGTCGCGCGCGCGCTCCACCTCGCCGAGCACGGGCGGCCCCTCCACGTGGCGCTGGCGCCGCTCTACTGCATGGCGCTCCTCCACGCGACGCGCCGCCGGCTGATCGCGACGTGGGCGCTCGTCGCGGGCATCGTGGCGCTCATCCTGCTCGTGCGGCAGATGCCCCCGCCCTACCGCGCGATCGTCGACGCGGGCGTCGCCTTCGCGCTCGCCTGGGGGGCCGTATCCATCCTCGTCTGGCTCGCGCGGGGGCTCGCGGGCCGCCCGCTGGGCATCTCGGCGGACGTGCCCGAAGATGCGGGCCGCGCCGTCGACGCCGAGCACCTCGCCCGCCAGGCCGCGCGGGCAGGCGGTCCCTGCGATCCGTGAGCTCCGCGCGAGCGGGGGGACCGCGCGCGCGTCTTCGTCAGCCCGCCGCCGACCTCGAGGATCGCTGCAGCGCCTCGGCCAGAAGCGACCGATAGAGCGGCGAGCTCTCGCGGAGCGATTCGTGCGTGCCCACCGCCGCGACCCGACCGCCGTCGAGCAGCACGTTGAACGTCGACCTGAGGAGGTGCGGCGCGTGGGTCACGACGATGGCCGTGCGCCCGGCGGCGACCTCGCACGCCGTGCGGAGGACCGCCTCGGCGGTGGCGCCCGGCAGGCCCGCCTCCGGCTCGTCCAGCACGAAGACCCGCGGCTCGCGCAGCAGCACCCGCGCGAGCAGCAGCCGCCGCGCCTCACCGCCCGACAGGCTCGGCGGTGAGGCGCGCACCTCCGTCGCGAGGCCGCGCGCGGGCCGCGCCTCGCCCTCCGCCGGCGGCGCGCCTGCGAGCTCGTCGAGCTCCACCCGGAGGAGCGCCTCGCGCATGCGCTCCTCCGTGGGCGCGGGCTCGAGGCCGAGCGCCAGGTTGTCCGCGATGCTCCGCTCGAACAGCCGCGCCGATTGCCCCACCACCCCGAACAGCCGCGGGAGCTCCTCGGGCGGGATCTGCCGCAGATCCACGCCGCCCACGGCGATCGCGCCCGACGACGGCTCGTCGAGGCGCAGGAGCAGGCGCAGGAGCATCGACTTGCCGCTGCCGGAGCGACCGCAGACGCCGACCACCGCTCCGGCGGGGATCGAGAGCGACACGCCGTCGAGGACGGGGCGGCTCGCGCCCGGCGGCGTGAACGTGACCCCCTCGAAGGCGATCGACAGGGGGCGCCTCGCCTCGCCGTCCAGCTGCATCGCGAGGCCGCCGGAGGGGCGCGGCGGGTGCTCGGGCAGGCGCAGCAGCGCGAGCGTCGCTCGCAGCAGGGGGGCGCGCTCGATGAAGCCGGCGCGGAGGGCGTCGAGCGCCTCGAGGCGCGCCATCAGCAGCGGCACCACGAGCAGGAGCTCTCCGACCTCGCCCGCGCCGGTGCCCCCGCGAGAGGCCGCGAGCGCGGCGACGATGACGAGCGGCGAGAGCGCCGCGAGCGTGCCCTTGATCTGGCCGGAGACGGCGAGCGCCTGGCCGAAGCGGCGGCGCGCGTCAGCGACCCGGCCCGCGGCCACAGCGAGCTCTCCCTCGGCCTGGGCGCGCGCGCCGAGCAGGCGGAGGTCCTCCGCTCCCGAAAGCGCCTCGCCCACCGCGCCGAAGACGGCCGTGTCGGCGTGCTGCACCTCCCGCATCGCGCGCGCCACGCGGCCCGAGGCCCGGTCCGCCGCGAGGCGCGAGGCCGCGAACAGCGCCGCGCCGCCCGCGAGGACGAGGGCCATGCCGCTCGAGACCAGCGACCCGGCCAGGACCGCGAGCGTCGCGAGCGCCTGGGGCAAGCCGGTCGCGACGGCGATCGCGAAATCGGCGACGAGGCCGGCGTCCCGCGCGATCGCGAGCCGCACGACCTCCGCGCCCCGGACGGGCGGCGCGGACCCGGCGCTCGGCGGCCGCGGCGCGGGCCCCGCCGCCTGCGCCGCGATGAGTGCGCGCCCGGCAGCGTCCACGTCGCGGGGCGAGGCGGAGAGCGCCGCCCGGAAGAGCGCGACGCGGAGCGCGGCGGTGAGAGCGCCGCCGAGCTCCGAGCTCTTCCGGCCCGAGAGCACCGCCAGGGAGGCGGACACGAGCGTGGCGCCGAGCGCCGCGAGGACCACGGCCGCCGGCGGTGCGCCGGCGAGCAGCCGGGCGAGCGCGCCGCCGATGCCGCCCGAGGGCGGCGCCTCGCGCCCGGAGACGGCGCCGAGGGCCACGCCGGCGATCGCCGGGAGCAGGCCGGACAGCGCGCCCGCGAGCGACGACAGCGCCACGACGAGGGCGAGGCGCGCGGCGGCGCTGGACGAGCCGCCGCGCAGGCCTCCCGATGACGACGACGTGGGCGACACGCCCTCCTCGCGCAGCGAGCGAAGACCGATCCGCAGGATCGCGAGGAGCGCGCGCATCGACGTGCGATGCCACGGTACACTGCCGACGCCGTTGCGCGCGACGCGCATTCGATCGACGCTCTCCTCGTGCGCACCGCGCTCGTGGTCCTGCTCCCGCTGCTCGCGGCCTGCGAGCGCCCGCCGCCCGCGCCGCCGGCGGGGGCCGACGCCGGCGCGCTCACCCCCTGGGCGCGCGGCGCCGCCGCGTCGCTGGACGACCGCGGCGCCCGCCTCCGGACGGACAGCGCGCCGGCGGTGGGGTCCGTCGAGCCGGATGCGCTCGCAGAGATCCTCGCCGCCGCGCGGGAGGCCGCCCCCAGGCCGGCCGATGGCGTGAGCGTCGCGAAGATCGGCACGAGCACCGGCCTCCCGGCGCCTTCCGCGCTCCCGCCGGAGCCGGCGCCCGCCCCCACCCCTGCCCCCCGCTCGCGCGTCGAGATCGGCGCGCCCATGGTGCAGGCCAACATGTCGAGCCCGGCGATCGAGAAGGCGGCGCGGGCGCAGCTCTACTGGGACCTCGTGCAGCGCTGCCGCGGCCCGGGCGGGAGCCTGCTGCCGCCTGACGCCATCCGGGTGGAGTTCAACGTCGACGCCGAGGGCTATATCGTGGTGCCGACGATCATCGGGAGTGCGTCCGACCCCCGCTACGACGAGGCGGCCACCTGCATGCGGCGGGAGCTGTCGGGCGCAGCGTTCCGCGCGCCGGCAGGCGCGCGCGGGCTCCCAACCCGGGTCGACGCCACCGTGCCTTCGGTCGACTGAGCCGGAGCGGATCCGGCGGGCATGCAGGCTGCCAGCTCCGCGGATCCGGCGGGCATGCAGGCTGCCAGCTCCGGGCTGCCGGACCGCAGACCGCCGACCCGGGCTCGGGGCTACCCCCCGGGGCCACCCACCCGGGTTGGGTCGGACCGGACCGCTCACCCGGGTTGGGTCATCCGGGCTGCCCACCCAGGTTGGGTAGATTGGGTCACCCGACCGCACCCAGGTTGGGTCGCCGACCACCGCCGCCGACCGCTGAAAGCGGAAAGCGAACCCGGGTCGGGGCGCCCAACCTCGGGGCGCCCAACCCGGGTCTCGCCCTCCCTCAACCCGGGTCGGGTCCACCGGGGTTGGGTCCACCGCGTTGGGTCGATCCCGGGGTTGGGTCCACCGCGTTGGGTCGATCCCGGGGTTGGGTCCACCGGGGTTGGGTCCACCCCGGCGCGATCTCCGGGCTCCGGCGCGCAGCCCCTCGCGCCCGCTGCCGCGCGCCGCGCCGCGCGCAACGCCAGTCCAGCGCCCCACGCCGCAAGAGCGCCGCCGAGGACAGAACGTCTCCGTTCCTCCACGGCAGCGTCATCGAGCGCCGCCCTGCCGAGGCGACGCAGCGGCAACAGCAGCCGCCGGCGCTACGCCGGCGCCCGGTACCGCGCCACGACGACCGTGATGTCGTCGTCCGGGCTCGGGCACCACCCCTCGACCTCCCTCAGGATCCTGTCGCGGATCGCCTCGACCGGCGCGGTCTGCACGGCCTCGATGGCGGTGCAGAGCCGCTCCAGCCCGAACTGCTCGCGGTGCGCGTTGCGCGACTCCGTCACCCCGTCGCTGTAGAGCACGAGCACGTCCCCGTCCTCCAGGACGAACTGGGCGTCCCGCGTCACCTCGTCGATGACGGGCAACACGCCGATCCAGACGCCCGAGCTCGGGATGCACACGCACCGCCGCGTGCGCGCCGAGCACACGATGATGTCGTCGTGCGCCCCGGCGAACGTCACCCGCCCGCCCCGCTCGTACCGGAGCAGGAGCAGCGTCGCGTGCTCGTCCCGCTTCAGGCGGCCGCGCACGTTCTTGTAGAGCGCCTTGTTGAGCGCCGCGAGCAGCTCGCTCGGGCTCGCGCCCGGGTCCCTGCTCGTCAGCGCCGCCACCATGCTCTGGATCATCAGCATCACGAGCCCCGCAGCGAGCCCGTGCCCCGCGACGTCGCCGATCCCGAGCCACCCCCCCTCGGGCGTCGCGATGACGTCGTAGTAGTCGCCGCCCACCTCGGCCGCCGGCGTCATGGCCGCGGAGAGCTCCAGCCCCTCGATGTGCAGCTGCTCCGGCACCAGCGTCGTCTGGAGGCGCGCCGCGAGCGCCGTCTCCTGCCGCTCGCTCTCCTGCTCCAGCCGCTCGCGCAGCTCCACCTGACGCACCATCTCCCGGTGCAGCGCCACCGTCTTCACCGCAGAGCCGATCTGGAGCCGCAGCGCGTCGTAGACCATCTCGTTCATGCCGCTGTTCAGCGCCATCACCCCGAAATACTCCGTGTCACCGAACGTGAGCGGCATCACGATGACGCTCGTGCGCTCGCTCGAGCTCAGGAACCCGCGAGGGGCCAGGGAGCGCGACGGGAAGCTCTCGGTCGGCGGCGTCACCGCGTGGCCGTCCTCCATCAGGAACAGCGTCTTCAGGGTGGCTCGCTGGGCGTCGTCGTAGAGCGAGACGGCGGCGCGCGTGAAGTGCAGCCTGGGCATCTCCGAGGCCAGCATGCGCTGGAAGAGGGGCAAGCTCAGGCACGTCGAGAACCACCGCCCGCTCCAGCTCAGATCGATCGAGGCGACCTCGACGTCGAGGCGCTGCCGCCCCTCGACGCGCACGGACGCGCTCCCGATGAGGACGCGGCACGCATGCCACAGCTGCTCCAGGGCCTCGTTCACGGCGGCGTCGCCCCCCTCCTCGACCGGTCGCCGGAGCCGCGCGCGCAGGAGCGTCACCACGCCCTGGAACAGATCGAGGAACACCCCCTCGCGCCCGGCCGTGTCGAGGACGCGCTCCAGCACGTGCAGGAAGCACCCGTCGTGGCCCTCGAGCTCCTCTTCCAGCGCCGACAGGAGCCCGCCGGCCCAGCCGTCGAGCGACGCGGCCGGGATCCCCACCGCCTGCTCGATCGCGCGCTCCAGCTCGTCGCGCCGGCCGCCGAGCGACATCGCCCCGAGGCGCGGCGGGTTCGTGAGCGGCCGCATCGCGACCGCCTGGTACGCGCAGCCGCAGGACTCGCGCCGCGTGAGCTCGATCTGCTGCATGTTCCGATCGGGGACGGCCTCGCCGTCGAGCACGCGCAGGACCGTCTCGAGCGCGATCTCCCCGAGCCGCTTGATCGGCTGGCGAACCGTGGTCAAGGACGGCTTCGCGTAGCGCGCCACGCCCACGTCGTCGAAGCCGCACACCCGGATGTCCCTCGGCACGTGGAGGCCCCGCGACTTCAAGAGCTCTATCGCGCCGAGGGCCATGTTGTCGTTCGCCGCGACCACGGCGTCGATCTCGACCCCGCGATCCACGATCTCGGCCATCGCGGTGCGGCCCGTGTCGATCGTGAACTGGCCGCTCGCGACGAGGCGCTCGTCGTACGGGATCGCGCGCGCGGCGAGCGCCTTGCGGAACGCGTCGGCGCGGATCCTCGCCTCCTCGTTGTTGACCGGCCCGCCGATGTACGCGACGCGCCGGCACGCGTGATCGTCGAGCAGGTGGCCGGTCGCCATCTCGATCCCGAGGCCGTTGTCCACGAGGATGCTCGGGATGCCCTCCAGCGGGATCCCGATGCTGCAGAGGGGCATCGGCGCGTAGTCCTGGCAGAAGCGCTGCACCCCCTCGGCGCCGACGAAATTGCAGAGCGTCGCCGACGCGACCACGATGCCGTCGACCGCCTCCGCGCTGACGAGGCGGTAGATGCTGTTCTGGGCGGCCTCGGAGGGACCGTGGGCGGAGAGCGTCTCCCCGACGGCGATCACGAGGTTGACGTCGTGCGCCTCGGCGGCGCGCTCGACCCCGATCCGCAGCGCGGATTGGTACTCTCCGCGCACATAATCCATCACGAGGGCGATCGTCCGGCGCTTCTTCATCTTGTCCTGCGGCTCTCCGGTCAGGTGTCCTCGATCGAGACCAGCTCCGGAGACATGCGCTCGAGCGCCGCCAGGCTCCGTCTTTGCCATCCCAGCCGCGCGTCCGTCCGGAACTGCACCTTGCACTTCAGCCCCTGGCCCGCGAGCCCGCAGATGAAGCTGATGAACGCTTTCAGGCAGCTCGAGTTGAGAAAGTAAAGAGCCCTTATATCGAACTGCACCGCGCTGATGGAGAGGCGCATGACCTCTCCCTGGAGGGCCTTGAGGCAAAGGCCGAGCGGCGGCGCCGCCGCCATGTCGCCCGTGCCGGTGAGCCTGACGCCGAGGGTGTCGTCCCTCAGGGTCGGCTCGATCCCGAAGCTGTCCGTGACGACAGGCTCAACCCGTAAACCGCTCATCTCCCCTCCATCCCGCGACCGGCCCCTGCGCGATGATCGTCAGCCTGTTCCCCTCGATCGCGCAGTCCACGTCGAGCCCGCCCTCCGCGCGCAACCGCGCCAGGCCGAGCCCGGATACCCCTTCTACCATCGCCGTCTCACAGATGAGCTCGTCATAGTGCTTCACAGGATCGCTCGCCGACCTCAGCGCGGAGAGCCGCCGCTCCACCTCGCGCAGCCGCTCCGGCGACGCCTCGTTCCGCGCGCGGATCACGAGGACCCGCGCGCCCTCGCCCCCCTCCAGCGCCAGCGCGAGGCTGACCTCCGGGCCGGACGAGTACTTGATGAGGTTCTCGACGAGCTCGTGCGCGGCCATGTAGAACCGCGAGCTCGCACTCTCATCGTCCAGCACCATTCCGCAGAAGCTGGACACCAGCCGTAACACCGCGCTAGCCATCCGTTCACTCGGGAAAAACGTGATGCACAAGAACGGTGAAGCGTCCTGGCTCAGTCCGGAAGCTAACACGGTTCACGCAGCGTACGTAATTCTTGCACCGGATCCAATCCTCCTTGGTCGGCCGTGTGCCCATGTAGGCGAGCGAACGATCGCGTCAGGGCTGCCGGGGGGCGCGGTACCTCGCCACGACGACCGTGATGTCGTCGTCGGGGCTCGGGCACCACCCCTCGACCTCCTTCAGGATCCTGTCACGAATGGCCACGACGGATTCGGTCTGGACGGCCTCGATGGTGGTGCAGAGCCGCTCGAGGCCGAACTGCTCATGGTGGGCGTCGCGCGCCTCGGTCACTCCATCGCTGTAGAGCACGAGGACGTCGCCGTCCTCCAGGACGAACTCGGCGTCTCGCGTCAACTCGCGGATGGATGGCAACGTGCCGATCCAGACCCCCGAGCTCGGGATGCACACGCAGCGGCGGGTCTTCGCCCGGCACACGAGGATGTCGTCGTGCGCCCCGGCGAACGTCACCCGCCCGCTCCGCTCGTACCGCAAGAGGATCAGCGTCGCGTGCTCGTCCCGCATCATGCGGCCACGGACGTTCTCGTACAGCGCCGCGTTGATGGCCGAGATCACCCTGGCGGGGCTCGCCCTCGGGTCCCTGCGCGTCAGCGCCGAGACCATGCTCTGGATCATCAGCATCACGAGCCCCGCCGCGAGCCCGTGCCCCGCCACGTCGCCGATCCCGAGCCAACCGCCGTCGGCGGTCGCGAGCACGTCGTAGTAGTCGCCGCCCACCTCGGCGGCCGGCTTCATGACGGCGCAGAGCGAGAGCCCCGCGACCGACAGCCGCTCCGGGACCAGCGTCGTCTGGATGCGCGCCGCGACGACGCTCTCCTGGCGGACCCTCTCCTGCTCCAGCCGCTCGCGCGCCTCCACCTGACGGACCATCTCCCGGTGCAGCGCCGCGGCCTTGGTCGCCGAGCCGATCTGGAGGCGGAGCGCGTCGTAGATCAGCTCGTGCGCGCCGCTGCTGAACACCGCGACACCGAACTTCTCCTCGTCGCCGAACGCGACGGGGAGCACGATCATGGTCGTGCGCTCCCGGCCTCCCAGGAACCCGTCGGGCGCGAGGCGCCGCGCCGGGAAGCTCGCCGCCGGCGGGTCCACCTCGCGGCCGTCCTCCATCAGGAAGAGCGACCTCATGACACCTCGCTGCGCCTCGGGAGCGTCGTCATACAGCGACACCGCGGCCCGCGATATCCCGAGGACCGGCAGCTCCGACGCGAGCACGCGCTTCAGGCCGGGCAGGCTCAGGCACGTCGAGAAGCTCCGCGCGCTCCAGCTGAGGTACGTCGCCGCGAGCTCCACGGTCAGCCGCCGCTCCCCCTCGACGCGCATCGACGCGCTCGAGATCACCATGCGCGACACGTGCCAGAGCCGCTCGAGGGCATCGTAGAGAGCGACGCCCCCGCCGACCGACGGCGGCCGGCCGAGCCGCTCCCGGAGCACATCGATCATGCCCTGGAAGTGATCGAGGATCGCGCCCGCGCGCCCCGCCGCGTCGAGGAGCGCCTCGAGCGCGTGCCGGAAGCGGTTCTCCCGCCCCGCGAGCTCGTCCTCCAGCGCCGACAGGAGCTCGCCAGGCCAGCCATCGAGCGAGCCAGTCGGGATGGCCACGCTCCTCCTGAGCGCGGTCTCCAGCGACTCCCGCCGCGCCGCGACCAGGGACGCCCCGTCGCGCGGCGCCGAGGCCGACGGCGCGAGCGAGGCGCTCGCCTGAACCCGGCAGCCGCACGACTCACGGCACGTGAGCTCGACGTCGAGGAGCGCCACGTCCTCGACGACCTCGCCGTCGAGCATGCGCAGCATCGTGTCCATCGCCTGGGCCCCGAGCCGCTTCATGGGCTGGCGAACGGTGGTGAGCGACGGCTTGGAGAAGCGCGCGATGAAGGCGTCGTCGAAGCCGGACACGAGGATGTCCTGCGGGACGCGGAGCCCCCGCTCCGCGAGCAGCTCGATCACGCCGAGGGCCATCTTGTCGTTGGCGGCGACCACCGCGTCGACCTCGACCCCGCGGTCCAGGATGTCGCGTATCGCGACGCGGCCGCTGTCGATCGTGAACGCGCCCACCGCGAAGAGACGCTCGTCGAACGGGAGGCCGCGCCCCGCGAGCGCCCCCCAGTAGGCGTCGGCGCGCGCCTTGGCCTCCTCGTTGTTGGCCGGCCCGCCGACGTACGCGATGTTCCGGCGCCCGTGGACGTCGAGCATGTGCCCGACGGAGAGCTCGATCCCGAGGCCGTTGTTCACGATGAGGCTCGGGATACCGTCGACCGCCATCCCGATGCTGAAGACGGGCAGCGGCGCGTAAGCCCGGAAGAACTCGCGCATCCCCTCGATGCCGATGTGGTGGCAGAGGGTCGCCGACGCGACGATGATGCCGTCGACCGTCTCCGGGCTGATGAGCTGATAAACGCTGTTCTGGGCCGCCCCCCCCTCGCCGGGCAGCGCGAGCGTCTCTCCGAAGGCGATGATGAGATTGACGTCGTGCGCCTCCGCGGCGCGCTCGATGCCGAAGCGCACCTCGGACTGGTAGTCTCCCCCGACGTAGTCCATCAGGAAGGCGATCGTCCGGCGCTTCTCGCTCATCTCCCGCGGCTCTCGCGTCAGGTGTCGGCGATGGAGACCAGCTCCGGAGACATGCGCTCGATGGCCGTCAGGCTCCGCCGTTGCCAGCCCAGCCGCGCGTCGGTGAGGAACTCCACCTTGCACTTCGGCCCCTGGCTCGCGAGGGCGGCGATGAAGCTGATGAACGCCTTCAGGCAGCTCGAGTTGAGGAAGTAAAGGGCCCTCACGTCGAACTCGATGGCGCTCACGCGGAGGCGCGCCGCCTCGGCGTGGAGATCCTTGAGCAGCAAACCGAGCGGCGCGACCGCCGCCATGTCGCCCGTGCCGGTGAGCTTGACGCTGAGGGTGTCCTCCCTCAGGGCCGGCTCGATCCCGAAGCTGTCCGTGACGACGGGCTCAACCCTTAAGCTGCTCATCGACCCTCCACCTCCCCACCGGCGCGTGCGCGATGATCGTCAGCTCGTTGCCCTCGATTGTATAGTCCACGTCGAGCCCGCCCTCCGCGCGCACCCGCGCGAGGCCGAGCCCCGACACCCCTTCTACCATCGCCGTCTCACAGATGAGTTCGTCATAGTGCTTCACAGGATCGCTCGCCGCCTTCAGCTCGAAGAGCCGCCTCTCCACCTCGCGCAGCCGCTCCGGCGACGCCTCGTTCCGCGCGGAGATCTTCATCACGCAGGAACTCTCGCGCTCCTCCAGCGCGAGCTCGAGGCTGACCTTGGGGCCCGAGGAGTACTTGATGATGTTCTCGGCGAGCTCGTGCGCGGCCATGTAGAACCGCGAGCTCACGTTCGCGTCGTCCAGCACCATGCTGCAGAAGCTGGACACCAGCCGAAGCACACTGTTGGCCATACGCTCGCTCGGATGGAACGAGATGCATAGAAACAGTGACCCGTTCAGACTCGGTTCGGACACTGACACGATTGGCGCAGCGTACGTGGTTCTCAACCCGGATCCAATCCCTTCTGCTGACACCGACGATAGCGCTCATGTAGGAAAGCGGGCGGCCTAAGGCCACAGTTGCCACAATTACAGTCATCGAGGCGCGCTGTACCTCGCCACGACGACCGTGATGTCGTCATCGGGGCTCGGGCACCAGCCCTCGACCTCGCCGAGGATCCGGTCCCGGATCGCCTCGGCGGGCGCGCTCTGGGAGGACTCGATGGTGGAGCACAGCCGCTCGAGGCCGAACTGCTCGTGGTGCGCGTTGCGCGCCTCCGTCACGCCGTCGCTGTAGAGCACGAGGACGTCCCCGTCCTCCAGGACGAACTCGGCGTCTCGCGTCATCGCGTCGATGGCGGGCAGCGCGCCGATCCAGACGCCCGAGCTCGGGATGCACACGCAGCGGCGGGTCTTCGCGCGGCACACGATGATGTCGTCGTGCGCCCCGGCGAACGTCACCCGCCCGCTCCGCTCGTACCGCAAGAGGATCAGCGTCGCGTGCTCGTCCCGCTTCAGCCGACTGCGGACGTTCTCGTACACCGCCCCGTTCACCGCAGAGAGGATGTCCCCGGGGCTGGCGCGCGGGTCGTTGCGCGTCAGGGCCGAGATCATGCTCTGGATCATCAGCATCACGAGCCCCGCCGCGAGCCCGTGCCCCGCGACGTCGCCGATCCCGAGCCACCCGCCCTCGTCCGTCGCGAGAACGTCGTAGTAATCGCCGCCGACCTCGGCGGCCGGCTTCATGAGGGCGGAGAGCTCGAGGCCTTCGACCGAGAGCTGCGCCGGCACCAGCGTCGTCTGGATGCGCGCCGCGACGACGCTCTCCTGGCGGACCTTCTCCTGCTCCAGCCGCTCGCGCAGCTCCACCTGCCGCACGACCTCCCAGTGCAGCGCCGCGGCCTTGACCGCCGAGCCGATCTGGAGGCGGAGGGCGTCATAGACCATCTCGTTCGCGCCGCTGTTGAGCACCGCGACACCGAACTTCTCCTCGTCGCCGAACGCGACGGGGAGCGCGATCATGCTCGTGCGCTCCCGTCCTCCCAGGAACCCTTCGGGCGCGAGGCGGCGCGCCGGGAAGCTCTCCGCCGGCGGCTCCAGCTCGCGCCCGTCCTCCATCAGGAAGAGCGCCTTCATCGTGGTGCGCTGCGGGTCGTGCGCGATGTCGTAGAGCGACACCGCGACCCGCGAGAACTGCATCCGCGGCAGCTCCGACGCCATCATGCGCCGCAGGATGGGCAGGCTCAGGCAGGTCGAGAAGCTCCTCGCGCTCCAGCTCAGGTAGAGCGACGCGAGCTCCACGTTGAGCCGCTGCTGTCCCTCGGCGCGCACCGACGCGCTCCCGATGACGATGCGCGAGGCGTGCCAGATCCGCTCGAGCGCCTCGTCGAGGACCGCGTCCCGGAGGGCCCCGTGGCCCCGGCGGAACTGCTCGCGGAGCAGCGTGATCATGCCCTGGAAGTGCTCGAGGATCGCGCCCTCGCGCCCCGCCGCGTCGAGGAGCGACTCGACCGCGCGCAGGAAGCGGCCCTCGGTCCCCGCGAGCTCCTCTTCCAGCGCCGAGAGGAGCAGGCCGGCCCAGCCGTCGAGCGATCCGGCGGGGATCACGACGCTCTTCTCGAGCAGGCGCTCCAGATCGCCCCGCTGGCCAGCGGACGGGAGCGGCGCGCTCCACGCCTTGCTCGGGGGCGCGCCGGCGGGCTCCACCTGGTACCCGCAGCCGCAGGACTCGCGCAGCGTGAGCTCGACCGGGAACAGGTTGTACTCGGGGACCGGCTCGCCCTCGATCATGCGCACGATGATGTCCACGGCGCGCGCGCCGATGCGCTTGATGGGCTGGCGGATGGTGGACAGCGACGGCTTCGCGAAGCGCGCGATGACGGCATCGTCGAAGCCGCACACGGGGAGGTCCTTCGGGACGCTCAGGCCGTGCGCCTTGAGCTCCTCGATGGCCCCGAGCGCCATGTTGTCGTTGGCGGCGACCACGGCGTCGAACGCGACCCCGCGCCCGAGGATCTCCCGCATCGCGGCGCGCCCGGTGTCGATCGTGAAGCTGCCGAACGCGACGAGGCGCTCGTCGGCGCGGAGCGAGCGGTCCGCGAGCGCCCTCCGGTAGGCGTCGGCGCGGACCTCCGCCTCCTCGTTGCTCGGCGGCCCGCCGATGTACGCGACGCGCTGGCACCCGTGGTCGTCGACGAGGTGTCCGACCGAGAGATCGAGCCCGAGGCCGTTGTCGACCAGGAGGCTCGGGATGCCGTCGATCGCCATCCCGAGGCTGCAGATCGGCAGCGGCGCGTAGGACCGGCAGAACCGCTTCATCCCCTCGATGCCGACGTGGTGGCAGAGCGTCGTCGAGGCGACGATGATGCCGTCGACCGTCTCCGCGCCGATGAGGTGATACATGCTGTTCTGGGCCGTGCTGGCGGCACCGGGGAGGGCGAGCGTCTCGCCGAAGGCGATGATGAGATTGACGTCGTGCGCCTCGGCGGCGCGCTCGACGCCGAAGCGCACCTCGGACTGGTACTCGCCTCGTACGTAATCCATCAGGAGGGCGATGGTCCGGCGCTTCTTCATCGTGTCCTGCAGTGCTCGCCTCAGACGTCCGCGATGGAGACCAGCTCGGGGGACATGCGCTCGAGCGCCGTCAGGCTCCGCCGCTGCCACCCCAGCCTCGCGTCCGTGAGGAACTGCACCTTGCACTTCAGCCCCTGGCCCGCGAGCCCGCAGATGAAGCTGATGAACGCCTTCAGGCAGCTCGAGTTCAGAAAGTAAAGAGACCTTACGTCGAACTCCACGGCGCTCACGGAGAGGCGCACCACCTCCGCCTGGAGGGCCTTGCAATAGGAGCCGAGCGGCGCGGCCGCCGCCATGTCGCCCGTGCCGGTGAGCTTGACGCTGAGGGTGTCCTCCCGCAGGGCCGGCTCGATCCCGAAGCTGTCCGTGACGACGGACTCAACCCTCAAGCTGCTCATCTCCCCTCCATCTCCCAACCGGCGCGTGCGCGATGATCGTCAGCTCGTTCCCCTCGATCTTGTAGTCCACGTCGAGCCCGCCCTCCGCGCGCACCCGCGCGAGGCCGAGCCCCGACACCCCGTCTACCATCGCTGTCTCATGGATAAGCTCGTCGTAGTGCTTCACAGGATCGCTCGTCGTCTTCAGCTCGAGCAGCCGCCTCTCCACCTCGCGTAGGCGATCGGCAGAGGCCTCGTTCCGCGCGCGGATCTTCAGGATACAGGAGCTCTCGGCCTCCTCCAGCGCGAGCTCCAGGCTGACCTTGGGGCCCGTCGAGTACTTGGTGATGTTCTCGGCGAGCTCGTGCGCGGCCATGTAGAACCGCGAGCTCACGTTCGCGTCGTCCAGGATCATCCCGCAGAAACTGGACACGAGCCGCAGCACCGCCGTCGCCATGCGGTCGCTCGGGAAGAACGTGATGCAAAGGAACAGTGATGCATTCAGGTTCGGTTCGGACGCGGGCACGATTGCCACAGCCTACGTCGTTCCCGCAGCGGAGCCAACGCCTTCTGCTCTCGCGCGAGCGCGCGGGTGAGGGCAGGCCCTACAATACGGCGCGCGACGGCGGGCTCTGGTTTTGACCTGGCGCGTCGGCCGCGGCCTCACTGGCGCGCGGCCGTGAGGCCGCGCTCCTTCACTGGCGCGCGGCCGTGAGGCCGCGCTCCTTCACTGGCGCGCGGCCTCACGGCCGCGCGACGAGCCGCGTGCCCTGGGCCCTCAGGTTCGACACCGCCTCTCCGATGCGCTGGGCGAGCGGCAGCCCCCGGGGTACCACGAGGCCGGTCGCCCCGCCCACGCGGCCGAAGGACCATGAGAGCACCGAGCCGTCGGCGTCCCACGGCGCGAGCCGCTCGCGGCCGTCGGACGGCATGGCGCCGACGATCTCGTGCCGCTCCAGGTCGAGCGCCGCGATCCGGTCCGCCGACGAGAGCAGCAGCGTCTTGCCGTCGGGCGCGGCGGCGATGTCCTCCCACTCCGCCCCGCTCACGCCCTCGAGCACCCGCTCCGTGAGGCCGGCGCGGCGGATCACGACGACGCCCGTCGCGTCCGCGAAGGCCGCGTCCCCCGGCAGGGGGCCGTCCGCGATCGCGGTCGCGCGCGGCGTGGCGTACCCGAGGACCCGCACCTCGCCCCGCGCCTCGTCGATGCGCGCCAGCGCGCCCGAGCTGAACGCCAGCCACAGCCCGGGGCCGACGTCGCCCCGCGCGGCGCTCGGGCGCGCCTCGTAGACATAGCCGTCGGTCACCGCGATCGTGCGGGACGACAGGTCGCGGAGCGACGTCGCGACGACGTTTCCGTCGAGCTCCTGCGTGAACAGCGTCCGGCAGGCGGCGTCGACGCCGAGCACCAGCGCCGGCGCCCTCGGCACCACCTCCACCGTCGCGCCGGTCGTCGCGTCGAACAGCGTCCACACCCCCTCGTCCCGCCGGTACGCCATGAGCCGACCGTCGTCGCAGGCGCGCAGCAGGTGGCCCCGCCGCGCGGCCGTGCGGCGCCGCGAGCCCTCGTCGTACAGGCGCACCTCGCCGCCGATCTCGAAGGCGACGGCGCCCCCGCGCCGCAGCGCGACGGCGGCCGAGGCGGCCGCGCCGCGCACCTCGGGGCTCCCCTCCGGGTCGAGCCCCTCGAACCCGAGGAGGCGCTCCGCGGCGGGCGCGCCCGGGCTGAACAGGACGAGGTCGCGCGTGAGCACGCGCCGGTCCGGCAGCCGCCACCCGCCGAGGAGCGCGTGCGGGCCGACGTCGCGCTCGACGATGTCGGCCATCTCGCCGCGCGCGCGCAGCGGCCGCGGCGCGCCCTTGCCCGGGGACGCCTCGCACGGCGAGCCCTCGGGCGGCGGATCGCCCGCGGCGCGGCCGCCCTTCCGGAGGTAGTGCCAGACGCTGCCGCCGCTGCCGCACACGCCCAGATCGAGCCCGCCCGCGTCCCAGCGCGCCGACGCGGGCGCCGGATCCGTGTCGAGCTCGAAGAGCGGCGCCTCGGGCCGGTCGAGGGCGTAGATCGACGTCCTGCTCTGCTGCACGAGCGCGATCACGGGCTCGCGCGGGCCGAAGCGGCCGAGCACGGCGGGCGCGCCCAGGGTGATCTCCGCGTCCGCGCCGCCGCCGGGCCCCCAGAGCAGCGCCCTGCGCCCGAGCACCGCCGCCACGTGCGCGCCGTCGGGCGAGACGCCGAGCACGTTGCCGCGGAACGGGTGCCGATCGACCGCCTCGGCGCCGCCGCCGCGCCGCATGTCCCAGCGCGCGATCCCGCCGTCGGTCGAGCAAGCGAGGACGGGCGCCGCCTCGGCCGCGTGGACGGCGCTGCTGCAGCGCACCGGCGCGACCGCGGCCAGCGCGACGGTGCCGCCCTCTCGCAGCCGGAAGACGCGGACCTCGCCGGTGACCGAGCGCGTCGCGAGCGCCGTGTCGAACGCGAACGGCACGCGCTCCACGTGCGGGGCGTCGTGCGGCCGCAGCGCGAGGACGCGCGGCGATTTGGCGCGCTCGATGCTCTCCGGGTCGGCGTCGAGCGCCACGTCGTCGATGACCTCCGGGTCCGGCGGGCGCAGGTCGGCGACGAGCAGCGAGCCCCCGGGGCCGCCGGCGATGACCCACCGATCGTCCCACGGCAGCGCCGGCCCCACCACGCCGTCGACGGTCAGGAAGCGCGCGCGCGGCAGGCCCACCGCGGCCGACGCGAGATCGAGCGGCAGCGCCGCGTCGTCCGCGCGCCGCGCGAGGGCCGCGGCGATCCACGCGGCGCGGTGGTACGGGTCCTCCGTGCGGCGCGCCTTGCCGATGAGCTCGGCGAGCTCGGCGCGCTCCTCGGCCTCGCGCGCCTTGGCCTCGGTCTGCGCCTGGCGCGCCGCGACCCACCGCTCGGCCACGAACGCCGAGGCGACGGTGAGCCCGAGCGCCAGGGCCGCGCCGATCTTCTTGGCGCGCTGGGCGCGGGCGTGCCGGAGGCTCTCGCGCACGAGCGCCTGCTCGCGCCGCGGCAGCCGCGAGGCGAAGGCCGCGCTCTTGCGCACCTGCTCGAGCAGGTCGCGGCGCAGGAGGAGATCGCGGCTCTCGCCGGAGCGATCCCACACGTCGGCGGCCTCGCGGAGGCGCTCGAGCAGGATGAGCCGCTCCATGTGCAGCGCGCGGGTGGCGGCGGCGTGCGGCCAGCTCGAGACGAGCGACTCGTGGGCGAGCTCCACGGACCTGTCGCGGCGGACGAGCAGGCGCGCGCGCTCGAGGGCGCCGAGGACGCGGTCGACGTCGGCGGGCGGCGCGGCGACGGCCTCGGCGAGCTCTGCCTCGGCCCAGCGGACGCGCGACCCGTCCATCGCGCCGAGCCGGAGCAGCGCCTCGTCGGCGATCGCGCGGTCCCCCGGGGCGAGGGCGGCGAGGGCGGCGTCGGCGTGCCGCGCGAGGGCGCCGCGCACGCCGCCGAGCTCCTGCCAGGCCTCGCCGCTCAGCGCGCCGCGCGGGTCGCGCGCGCGCTCCCACCACGCCGCGAGGGCGAGCGCGATGAACGAGAGCGCCGCGCCGCCGCTCCGGAGCTCGCGCTGCGCCTCGGCCGCGACCTGGGCGAGCCCGCGCACCTCGGCGCCGGCGAGCTTCGCCGGGCCTGCGACGAGGTCCTTCACGGCGGCGGCGGCGGGCAGCCCCACGTAGCGCAGCGCGGCCCGGAGGCCCTCGCCGGCCGGCGTCGCGAGGAGGGCCGCGGTGCGGTCGTCGGCCTCGTCGAGCACGCCGATGAGCCGGAGGCCTCGCCGCGGCTCGCCGGTCGCGAGCGCGCCCACGAGGGCGGCGAGGCGCCCGCCGCCGAGGGGCGCGATGGGGTCGACGACCAGCGCGACGCCGACGGCGGACGCCATGCAGAACCGGGTGAGGGCGTCGACGTCCGCGGCCTCGAGCTCCGGCGAGACGGCGGCGAGCGCGCAGGCGAGGGCGCCGTCGGGGTCGCCGCCGGGGGTGAGGCGCGCCTCGATCCAGTCGTCCTTCTGGTCGACGTGGCGGCGCGCGAGGTGGGGCACGAGCCCCGCGGAGGCGAGCGAGCTCTTGCCCGATCCGCGCGGCCCCTGGAGCACGACGCACGGCTCGAACTCGAGCTCGCGCCCGAGGCGCGCGGTGTCGTCGTCGCGCCCGAACAGGAGCCCCTCGTCGGTGGACGAGAGCGGCGCGAGGCCCCTGTACGGCCGTTCGGGCACGCCGTGGGGCCGCTCCCAGACCTCGTCGATCAGCCGCGTCAGCTTCCCTGGCGCGACGCGCCGGTGCGCTGGATCGACGGACAGGAGCCGCTGGAGGAGCGCGACGAGGCCGCGCGGCAGCCGCGCGGGGTCGCGCTCGAGGTCGCGCATCGTGCCGCGCAGGGTCGCGGCGCGGAGCTCGGTCCACCAGGCGGAGACGCTCGCGGGGTCGGAGCAGTCGTCCGGCTCGTCGGGCACGGCGTGCGGGAGGCGCCCGGTGGCGAGCTGCGCGATGCAGACGGCGAGCGCGTAGGCGTCGGTGGCGGCGGTCGGCTCGGCCATCTCGAGCACCTCCGGCGCCATGAAGCCCGGTGTTCCGATGACGCCGCGCGCGGCGGCGGGGCTGTCCGCGCCGGCGAAGGCGCGGCGCGTGGAGGCGTAGACGTCGCGCTCGGCGAGGAAGGCCGCCGTGCCGAGGTCGCTGCCGCCGCTGTCATGGCCGCCGCCGACGGCGACGGCGGCGGCGCGGGAGACGGGGGCGCCTGCGCGCCGAGAGATGCCGAAGTCGAGGACCTTGAGGGCGCCGTCCTGGGTGAGGAACAGGTTGGCGGGCTTGAGGTCGAGGTGGACGACGCCGCGCGCGTGGATGACGTCGAGCGCGCCGGCGACGTCGCGGGCCCAGGCGACGACGCGGCGCCAGGGGATGCGGCGGCGGAAGCGGATCACATCGGCGAGGTTCCGGCCCTCGAGCAGCTCCATCGAGACGAACGGGGTCTTCGGCGCGCCGTGGAGGATGCCGGCGGCGTAGATGGTGACGAGCGACGGGTGGCGGAACGAGGCGAGGAGCTTGGCCTCGTCGGCCCAGTCGGCGGCGTCGGCGAAGTCCGACACGAGGAGCTTGAGGGCGACCTCGCGGAACGGCGCGCCGTCGGGCAGGAGCTCCTCGGCGCGCCACACGTCGCCGAAGCCGCCGCGCCCGAGGCGGACGCGGAGCCGGTAGCGGCGGTCGAGCACGTCGCCGGGGGCGTGCGCGAGCCCGCCCGCGGGCATGGGCACCGGGCCCGGATCGCGGGAGGAGCTCCCCTCGTCGACGAGCGTGCGGTCCATCGCGAGACGACGGTATCACCGGCGCAGCGAGAGGTGGACGGTCCCGCTCACCGCGGCCCCCGGCGCCGCGGCGGTCCGCCCGGCTGCGCGTGGACATCGGAAGCCCGGCGCGCGACACTGCCGCACATGGGAGAAGCCGCGCCGCGAAGGAAGCTCTCGCCGGGAGAATACCTCGATCTCGAGCGCGCATCGGAGGTGAGGCACGAGTACGCTGGCGGCGAGCTCTTCGCGATGTCTGGCGGCACGTTCGAGCACAGCGCCGTCGCCGCGAACATCGGCCGACTGCTCGGCAACGCGCTGGGCGAGCGCGGATGCGTGGCGCTCAACTCCGACATGCGCATCAAGATCCCCGCCGCGGATCGCTACGTCTACCCGGACGGCTCGGTCGTCTGCGGCCGCCCCGAGTTCGAGGACGAGCGGCGCGACACCCTCCTGAACCCGGTCCTCGTGATCGAGGTGCTCTCCGACTCGAGCGAGGCGTACGATCGCGGCGACAAGTTCGCGCATTACCAGACCGTGGCGTCGATCCGAGAGGTCGTCCTGGCGTCACAGAAGGCGCCTCGCATCGAGGTGTTCGCGCGCCAGGCCGACGGGAGCTGGGTGCTCCGCGTCTATGGCCCCGGCGCTCGGGCTGCGCTGTCGTCGGTGGGGTGCGAGCTCGGCGTGGACGACGTGTACCGGGGCGTGCTCGCGGCCGCCAGATGAGCTTCCTGATGCACGCCATCGCGCGCCTGCAGGGACGGACGCGCCCGCCGGCGAGGTGAAGTCGGGCCGTCACGCTCGAGCCGATCGTCGGAGTCGAGGCGCGCCGACGGCGCACTCGTGCGCGTGCTGGCCCGGGCCTGCGGCGGACTTTCGGTCGCCTCACGCCTTGATGGCGTCGAGCTCCCCCGGCTTGCTGATGCCAGGCCCGTCGGTGACCTTGCCTGCGCCGTCGGTGGTGAACGACGGCCCGCTGCCGCCGAAGCCAGCCGCGACCGCATCCGAGACGCCGAAGCGATCGACCGGAGTCCAGTCGGGCGTCCCGGCGCCGAGCGCGTTGATCAACGTCGTGTAGAGCTTGTTCAGCGGGACGGTTCCGCCCGACGAGCCGGTGTTGCCGCTGTTGTTCTCGCCCTCCGCGCCGCTCGAGCAGGTGGCTTCGCTGTTGCCTGCCTCGAGCTTCCCGCCAGCGACGTTCACCGAGACGCCCTGCTTGAGGTAACCGCCGGCGCTGCCGGCGATCACGATGGGCAGGTTGTTGTTGTTGTGCGCGTTGCCGTCGGCGAGCTCCGGCAGCCACATGACCGCCGAGTTGTCGAGCATGGTGCCGCCCCCCTCCTCGATGCTGTCGATGGTCTTCACCAGCTTGGCGTAGCGACCCGCATACCAGCAGTCGATCTCGTGGATCTGCTCGATGACGCCGCTCACGCACTGGCCGCCGACAGCGGCGCTCCCGTTCCGGTGCGAGAGCCCGTGATGATCGTGGGTGTGCGCGATGCCGTCCCACTTGAACGTCACGAATCCCGGCCACTGGAGCACGATGGATCGGTTGCTATCGCACATCATCGTGAGGGCGATGAGGCGGATCATCATCTCGCTGCCCAGGGTGTACACCTTCTCGTTGTTGGGGAAGCCGCCGCCGCGAGCGGGGTAGCCCGCCTCCGTGAGGGCGGCGTCCGTGACGCCGAGCGCGGTCGCCGATTCCGCGGTGCAAGCAGAGGGGATGACCCGCTGCTCGGTCTCGCGGAGCAGGGAGAGCCAGTCGTCGATCTTCTTCCGATCGGCGCCGCTCATCTTGCGGGTCTTGTAGGCGTTCAGGTCACGGCTCACCAGGTCGATGATGCTCTCGCCGCGAGCCACGCGATAATCCGCTTCGGTCTCGGAGCCGCTCGCGAAGAGCCCGGTCAGGCTGCTGTAGACCGTGCGCGCGTTGGTCACGGGCGCGTACGGCGTCTTCGGCGCCGAGTACGACACGATGCCCTTGACGTTGGTGAAGGCATTGCCGACGGAGAGCACGAGCGGGACCTTGTTGGTGCCCGGGTTGAAGCGCTGCGCGATCTCGTGGTCGAGCGAGTGCGACAGCGCCCAGTGATCCCCGGTGGGATCGATCGGCGCGCAGGTCAGCTTGCTGCCCATGGCCTGATCGTGGGGATCGAAATATTCCGTGCCGTCCACCTTGTTGTTGAAGCCGTTCAGCGGCATCGCGAGCCCGCGCGGGAAGAGCAGCTTCGCCGCGAAGGGCGCGAGCGGGGCGAGGGTCCGGGGCTTCCCGTCCGCCTGCGCCGTCTCCAGGGACGACGCGGTGACGTTCCCGGCCCCGTTCTCGATCCCCGTCGGGAACCACCGGTTCGTCAGGCAACCGTTGTTGGTGTAGAAGATCACCAGGCGGCGCGGCGACGGCGCCTCCTGCGCTCGCGCCGAGCGGCCGAGCGAGTTCAAGAAGGGGACGGCGAGCGCCGCGCCGCCGATTCCGCGCAGGAACAGTCTTCGGTTCACGGCTCCACCTCCGCCTGCAGGGCACGAACTCGGAACGATTGACTCTGTGTGAGGTCCGCGATGAGGTCGAGCACCGTGTAGCCGCCCTGGGTGAGCTTGGCGGTCAGCTCGTCCACGGTGCACGAGTCCTCGTTGTTCAGCTCGCGCTGGTAGGCGAAAGAGACCCACTTTCGCACGTAGCACGTGTGCGCGGCCGGGGAGCTCGCGATGGCCTCGGAGAGCGCCACCGGGCCGTCGACCGCCACGACGTCCTCGCCCACGCCGACGTCCACCCGTGTGTCGATGGGCGCGCCCGAGAACGATTCGGTCTGCTGGTAGGCGCCCAGGGCGTCGTACGCCTCGAACGCGAAGCCCGCCGGGTTGATGTACGTGTGATGGCAGAACTTGCAGTCGTCTCCCGACGTCTGCGCGTCGACCCGAGCCCGGTTGGTCGTGAGATTGGCGTCCGTGGGCAGCGGCGTGCCCTCCACCATCGGGGGTGGCGGCGGGATGGCCGCACAGAGGACCTCCTTCTGCAAGAACGCCCCGCGCAGGATGGGCGACGTCCTGTCGTACCCCGAGTGCGACACAAGGAAGCCCAGGCGCGTGAAGAGGCCGGAGCGCTGCGCCGGGTCGAGCTCGACCGGCACGAGCTCCGCGCCGTTGAACTCCGCAGGATCCAGGTCATAGAGCGGCGCCAGGGAGGCGTTGACGAAGCCCACCGGCGTGGTGACCAGATCCTGGAACGTCCCGGCCTGATCGAAGACCACGTGCTCGATGAAGCGATCGGTCTCCTCCGACAAGAGCGGGATCATCGACGCCTTGAAGTCCGGGAAGGCGGCCGGATCACGCTGGATGTCCGACCAGCGCGTGCCGGGGCCCATGTGGAGGTAGAGCTCGTGGAAGGCCTTGACCATCCCGCGGCTCTTGGGATCCGCCAGCATTCGCTGCGCCTGCGCGAGGATCTGCTCCGGCGTCTGCAGCGCGTCTTCGTCCGCCGCGGCGAACAGCGCGTCGTCCGGCATGGTCCCCCAGATCAGGTACGAGAGGCGCGACGCCACCTCGTGGCTGTTCAGCACGAAGTACTCGCCCTCGGGCTTCTCGCTGATCTCTGCGCGCATCAGGAAGGAGGGCGAGAGCAAGAACCCTTCGATGATCAGCTGGGCGCCGTCCTCGAACGAGCCGGTCGGCGTGAGCGCCTGGCGGCGAGCGTAGAGGGCCTGGAAGAGCCCCCTCTCCTCGTCGGTGAGCGGGCGCCGGAAGGCGCGCCGCCCCAGCGTATCGATGAGCTGGTGCGCGCACGCGGCGCCGTCGCCTGACGGCGTGCACGGGATGGTCTTGGCGCGCGCCCTGGCGTCCGCCATCACCGCCGCCGCCACCGTCGCCGCGGCGGTCTTGTACCCGTCCCACGCGCGCTGATCGACGCTCCCGACGCCGTCCGGCGCGAGCATCGACGACGGCTGGTTGTCGATGCCGACCAGATCGCGAATCGTGTTGTCGTATTGCGCCCTCGTCAGACGCGGCAGCGCCGACGTTCGCGGGACGCCCGGCACGCACACCGTCGGCTCGACGCCGGGGCCGCCCCCCGCCGAGCCGTTCCCTCCGGCGCCGTCTCCGCTGCCAGAGCCGCTCCCAGGCCCATCGCCAGACCCGCTCCCGGGCCCGTCGCCAGAGCCGCTGCTCGCCTCCGGGTCATCGCCGCCGATCATCGCGGTGCAACCGCCCATGGCGGCGTAACTCGCCGTGAGCAGCACAGGAACGATGAACCGTCTCGCCCACCTGTTCATGGAACTCACCTCATCCGAGGGATTCTCACATCGAGCATCGCCCACGCATCAGGATGCCTTGTCGCGGGTCGCAGATCACGAGTTTTCTCGTATTTTCGTCTTGGCGCAAGTTTGCTTTCGCCCGGCAAATCCGCTGGTTTGCAAGGCGCCGGGGCGAGGCGCGTGAGTAGAATTTCGACTTCTCTTGTGATACAGCAATTATTGCGTGAGAGTGCCACGATATTGTGAGCGTTCACATGGACATCGACGTACAGCGGACAGCGCCACGCGACGCTCCCGTTCGATCATCACATGGTCATGGGCCTCGTCGCTCCGCGCGCGCTGCTCGTCGTCGACAATCGAATCGATTGGCGCGGCATCGACAGCACCTTCACGGCCGGGGCCATCGCCCACGCGATCTGGGACGGGCTAGAGCGACAAACGGGTTGAAACTGCCTGGGAAGCGCGGAATTTCGAACCGCCAAGACGCCAAGGACGCCAAGAAGAGAATCTTATCTTGGCGTCCTTGGTGTCTTGGCGGTTTGTCTCTCGCTCGATCAACGTGATCGCTATTCTAGACGAGATACACGGGCGCCGCCGTGCGGCGTCGTCCGGGCGGGCAGCGGCTGGGGAGCAACAGGGAGCGGGAGAACGAGCGTCGCCCGCGCGGCTTGAGGTTCACCGCAGAGCTCGCGCACAAAGCGCCGAGCACGCTCACCCAGGATGTGGCCAAGAGCCCTGGACGCATCGGGAGCTCCCGCGGGGAGACGGCCCCCCCCGGGGCGAGGCGAGCGCCTCATCCCGGGGAGCGTCGCCGCGTCTTCCGTTTCCCTCGGGCTTGCGCCAGCTCTGCCCGCAGCGCCTGCACCTCGGCCTGCAGCTTGTCGTTCGCTTCGCGCGCCTTGCTCTCGGCCTCGCGCGCCTTGCTCTCCGCCTCGTCCGGCGTCGGCAGCAGATCGTGGCCTTCGCGGTCGCGCGCGAGCCGGAGCATCGGGCCGAGCGACGGGTCTTGCACGACGGTCCACCAGAGGCCCAGCGTCTCGCAAGCGCGCAGATCGGGATCGTCGGACGCCCGCTCCACGAGATCGCCCTCCAGGGCGTCCCAGACGCGGATCGGTCGCTCTCGATCCTCGGGATCGAAGCGCACGACCTCCGGGATGCCCGCGGCGCGGTAGCGCTCGAGCTTCTCGTCCCAGTCGGGCTCGCCCTCGTCCGAGTCGCTCACGATCTCGACCCCGAGGTCAGGCGCCCCGTGCAGCCAGATCTTCCAGGTGCGGAAGGTCCGATGAGGCATACCCAGCCGGACGAAGGCGTCGGGGGCGAGACGCTTCTTCGAGGTCCTCGGGTCCCAGTAGACGAACTGCTCTGAGCCGAGGGTCGCCGTGTGCGCGAGCTCGCGCTTGAGGATGAGGTACAGCGCGGTGTGGAGCTCCAGGTGGCGGTTCGTCTCGGGCACTTCTTCGGCTTCGGGGAAGTACACCGGCTCGGGCGGGCGGCTGTAGACGTGAGGTCCCATCCGGCGGCGGGGTGCGGCGGCCGGACGAGGTGCAGCGGGCGGACGGGCCGTGGACTCGACGTCTGACATGGCCTGGCACGGAGGATACCACGACCGCCACCTCTGCGGCATCGACAGGCCGAGGGAGCGGCTGGCGGGCGAGGGAACGCGCCTCGCGGCGCCGTCGAGCCCCGAAGTGAACCGAGAGCGGCGCGGGCGTCACCTCCTCAGGCGCGGGCGTCACCTCCTGAGAGGAGGCGGGCGCGGCTCACGGGGAGGTCATCGGCCCTCCGGGTCGCTCCCGCGCGTCCGCGCGACGCGGCGACGGCCGCGCGAGCCCTCTCGACATCGCCCTGACGTGAAGCGCTGGTGCGCGGACGGCGGTTGTGCTGACATGCCGACAGCAACTGGACATTTACGGGTCGATGAGGCGTAAGCGCCGTCTGCCCATCGCCTGGCGGATGAAGTCCATCCGACGCTCCACCTGACGAGCTCTCCATCGGTCACGGCGTCGGTGTAGAGGTCTTCCGATGACAACTCTGGAGCAGCGTCCCATGGCACTCGCGGCGCTCTCTTTCTCGCTCACGCTGCTCCTTGCCGGCTCGGTCCTGGCGCAGGCTCCTGCGCCTTCCCCGCCGCCGACCGCCGCGCCGCAGGCGGCCCCGCTGCCATCGCCGACCGCCGCGCCGCAGGCGGCCCCGCTGCCATCACCGAGCGCCGCGCCGCAGGGGGACCCGCCGCCACCGCCGGCCGCTGCGCCGACTCCCGCACCGATCCCCCCGCCGGACCGCGAGGCCGGCGTGGCATCGCCGGTCTCCCCTGCGCCGTACGCGCCCACGGCAGGTCCATCCCCCGGCGCAGCGCCGGCGGGCGGTGGTCCTCCCATGACGGGCGTCGCTCCTCCCATCGCGGCCCCTGTGTACAACGCTCTCCCGGTCGCGTATCCCGCGTACGGCGATCTCGCCGTCAGGGAGCCCGCGGACGGCGCTCCGCCGACGGCGAACGGGTTTCAGATGGCGATCCGCCTGGGCTACGCGATCCCGATGGGTGGCGCGACCGGCGCCAGCTCCAACGATCTCTCGAGGACGTTCGGAGGGCAGGCGCCTATCCTGGTCGAGCTGGGCGGCAAGGCCAGCGCCGACCTCTTCATCGGCGTCTACGCGGGTCTGGGGCTCGGTACCCCGGGCAGCGCGATAGAAGCGCAGTGCAGCTCGGGCCTCATCTCCTGTTCGGCGCGGACCTTCCGGATGGGCCCCGAGATGCAGGTGCATCTCAATCCGGATGGCAAGGTAAACCCCTGGCTCGGCTATGGCGCCGGCCTGGAGATCGCGACGCTCTCCATGAGCGGCAGCGGTCGCGACGCCAGCCTGTCCCTGGTGGGGCTCGAGTTCGCGCACCTCATGGCCGGCGTCGATCTCCGGATCAACAGCGCCTTCGGCATGGGGCCGGTGCTCGCCATGTCGCTGGGTGAGTATTCGTCGATGACCCTCGAGCTCGATGGCGTGGAGGTGCCCGACGCGAGCGGCCGGATCCCCGAGACGGCGCTTCACGCATGGTTGAGCCTCGGCGTGCGGCTCGTCCTCTTGCCCTGATCGCGCGTGGAAAGGGGCGTCCCTCACCCTTCGCGCGCCGCGAGCGCTCGTATCGCAGCCTCCCTCGGGGTTGCTCGGCTCCGCCAGCGCGACCGCGCCGCGCTCAGCCCGTCATCCGCCCGCGGCGTCCAGCATCGCCCGCAGGAGCGGCGGCGTGCGCCGCGGATCGCAGGGCGCCTTCACCGCCCGGCCCGCGACGACCGCGCTCATATGGCACGTCCCCGGCCGCGGCAGGTGATCCATCCAGTAGAGATCGAACCTGTCGTCCGGCGCGAGCCGCCGCACCATCGGCTCGAGCGGCAGCATCAGCCCCTCGCGGAAGCGGGCCAGATAGACCACGTTCGACAGGCGAACAGGGGAGTTCAGCCCGATGCGCCGCCGCGTCCCGGACGCGTAAGGGCCCGTGTGATCGATGAACTCCACGGTCTGGAGATCGCCGTAGAGGTCCGGCTCCGTCTTCTCGACCGTCACCAGCGTCCACGCGCAGAGCGGCCGCTGCGCCCGCAGGAGCGCGCGCGTCATCTGCTCGAAGTCGGGCAGATCCGCGGCCGCCCGCGCCTCGGTGTAGTGGCCGTGGGCGAACTGGTTGCGCTCGGCCTGCATCAGGTTCGAGAGCGTCTCGAACGTCTGGTTGTGCGACAGCTTGACGTCGAGCACCTCCCTCGCCATCGAGCCGATCGGATCGTCGCGATCGCCGAACGCCCGCGCGGCCGTGCGCGCGAGCTCGCGCCACGCGCCGAGCGCCAGGCCGTCGCGCGTGCGCGTGCGGCCGTGGAAATCGAGCAACGCGCCCCACCCGGGAGGCGCCCCGCCCGCGCCCGGACCGCTCGCGCCCGGACCGCTCGCGCCCGCGCCTGGACCGCTCGCGCCCGCCCCCGGACTGCTCGCGACGCCGCTGCGCGCCGAGGTCGGGGGCGCGCTGCCGCCGCTGAAGAAGGCCGAGACGAGCACCGTCGCGATGAAGCGCCACGTGCCCTCGAGCACGTCGAACAGCATCTTCACCCGCTCGATCGCGCTCGACGCCCCGATCGCCGCTCGCACCCGCCCCGCGATGGGATAGGGCAGGCCGCCGCTCAGCGCCGAGAGCACCCCGTGCGGATCGCCGCACTCGCGCGAGATCTCCGCCGCCCGCGCGCCCGCGTCGGCGTCGTGCAGGAGCTCCCACGACAGGGTCCGCGCGTGCTCGACCCTCCCGTCCAGGATGGGCGGCCGGCCGTGCCAGTCGCACTGCACAGCGCTCGCCATCACCGCAGGATCCGCCTTGCGGGGCACACACGCGGCGACCACGCCGGGCGCGAGCGGCGCGATCAGCGCGCCGGCGCCCGCGTGGGTCGCGACGACCGCCGCGAGCTCCTGCGCGAGCGCCCCGATGACGTGCGGCCCGACGCCGCCGAGCGCGCTCTGCTCCTCGATGCCGAACAGGACCGTCGCCCGGCGCCCGCTCCGCGACGCCTCGATCACCTCGAACGGCGCGGCGAAACGCGCGCTGGCCGCGCCGTCGCGGAGCTCCACCACGGGGGTGGACGCGCCGTTCGCGCCCGCCGCGCCCCGCTCGCGCTCCGCCGCGAGCGACGCGCCCCGCTCGCGCTCCGCCGCGAGCGACGCGCCCCGCTCGCGCTCCGCCGCGAGCGATGCAATCGCGTGCAGGCCGAGCTCGACCTCGCGGCCGGCGACGTCCGCCTCGCCGGCGATGGTGAAGTAGCCGCACGCGAACGCCCCGAGCCCCGCGGCCTCCGCGGCCTCCAGGGCCTGCCGGGCCGCGGCGGCCGCCTCCGCGGCGCCGCCCCGCACGAGCACCACCGCCGTGCCGTCCGCGTCGCCGACGGGCAGATCCGGCCACAGCCGGTGCACCGCGACCAGGGCGGCCGCCGCGCGCGAGGGCGCGCCCGCCTCGATCGGCCGCAGCAGGACGAGCGCGCCCTGGCCCTTCCGCGCGAGGAGCGACGCGCACTCCTGCTCCAGCCCGGCGCGCGCGAGCAGGCCCGTCGCCGGGTCCACCGCCCCGGCGGGGACCGACAGCGCGGCGTAGCGGCGGTCGAAGAACGTCGCGCGCATGCCGCCGACGCAGACGAAGGTGCCGTGCACGAGCGGCGATTCCTCCCCGCGCGCGAGGTGCCGCGCGCCGACCTGCACGGGCACGCTGCACTCCTCGCGGCGGCGCAGCCACCAGCGCACGCCGTCGTGGCGCAGCGAGGCCGCGAGCCGCGACGCCACGTCGGCGTAGACGAGCTCGTTGCGCTCGTCGCCCACGCGCTCCACGCGGCCGAGCCGCAGCGCGCCGACCGGCTCGAGCCGGAGCTCGTGGAGGTAGCCGTCGCGCCCCTCGATCCGCAGCCGATCCGGCGCGGCCACCTCGCCGCGCCACAGCGAGAACCCGGGCGCCTGCGTGAGCCAGAGCGTGGCGCCGCCCGCCGCGACCGACCGCAGCTCGGCGCCGGGCGCGCCCTCGGGGCCGCCCGCCTCGACGGGCGCGGGCGGGACGCTCTCGCCTACCGGAAGGTCCCCGCCGCTGTCTTCTCCGCCCGTCACGCGTCCCTGTCCATGGTGATGCCCGCGAGCCGCGCCGCCCGAGCATCCGGGGGGCTCCTTGGGCGATTACCGCACTGCGGCGCGGCAAATTCAACGCAAATGCGCCGCGGCGAATTCCGCGATGCCGCCCAATTCCGCGATGCCGCCCCGCGCCGCCTGCGCTGGCCGCGCCGCCTGCCTCACCGCGCGGGCCTCGCCCCGCGCCTTGCGCCGAGCCGAATCCGCCATCCTGCCGGCGGCAGCGAGCGTGGTCGCATTCGCCTGGTTGCTCACCCATCCTCCGAACGGAGCCGGCCGCATTTGCGTGCGCAGCAGCCGGCACAGGACGGCTCCCCTCGCCGAGAGCGGGGCGCCTCCTCAGAGCCAGCGCGCGAGTCGATGGCGGCGATCCTCGCGGAGGGGAGCGCGTTCAGGTCGGGTGCTCTGCCGTCGTCATCGCGTGCGCCCGGGGCGCGCCGGGCGAGCTTGCGCTCCGGCCCGGGTGAAGGGACACCTGCCTCGACAGGGCGGCCCCCCAGGGCGGGCGATGCACGCGGGGCCTCGGAAGGCGAGGTCCCCCGCAGAAAGCGCGGGCGCCCCGAGGCGGCAGACGGGCGCCCCGAGGCGGAAGGCGTCTCCCCCGGGTCCGAGGGCAAGCACCCCGCAGGGGATGAGTCGGGCGAGGTGGGGGATGAGTCGGGCGAGGCGGGGGGCGACGTGGCCGGAGGTGGGGCATGCGTCGTCCGAGCCGGGGGCGACAACGCCGGAGGCAGGGCAGCGAGCGGCGGAGGTGGGGGGTTGTACTGGCGGAGCCGCCGGCGAGAGCGGAAGGGCTGCCCGAGGAGAGGACGGGGTGTGTTATGACGAGGGCGGGAGCACCGGCTGCGAGCGGTGGCGTGACGCGAAAACCCCGGGGGGCGCTCGCAAGGCGGGCAGGTGTTTGAAATCAGGAAGAATTTCTGGATGGCCGAGGCCACGCCAGGGGCCTCGGACGGCCCGCGCGGGGGGCCGGAACGGGAACCTCTCGCAAACCGGGTTGTAAGAGCACCTAACAAAAGCCCGTTCACCCCGCTTGCTTGAGGGAAGCCGATGGTGCGGCAGAATACAGCGTGGGCAAGCTGTTGGTGCCGGACGAACTCTGGGAACGAATTGTACCTCTATTGCCGAAAACGGAGCCGAAGCCGCAGGGGGGCCGGCCGCGTACGCCTGATCGGATCGCGCTGACCGGTATCTTGTTCGTGCTCAAGACCGGGATCCCTTGGGAGTATCTCCCGCAAGAGCTCGGCTGCAGCGGCATGACGTGCTGGCGCAGGTTGCGCGACTGGCAGCAGGCTGGCGTCTGGGATCGGCTCCACGAGGTCTTGCTCGATGAGCTCGGCGAAGCCGATAGGATCAACTGGGAGCGTGCTGCGCTGGATGCCTCGCTGGTTCCGGCAAAAAGGGGGGTGAAAAAACTGGCCCGAACCCCACGGATCGCGGCCGGCCGGGCACGAAATATCACCTTCTGGTCGATCAGAATGGTATCCCGCTCGCCGTCGAGATGACGCCGGCGAACGTCCATGACTCGAGGATGTTCACTCCTATGGTGGACGCGGTGCCGCCGATCGCGCGTCCTTACGGCCGACCGCGGCGCCGCCCCAAGAAACTGCATGCCGATAAGGCCTACGACGACCCGGCCCTGCGGTTGGCTTGTCATCTGCGCCACATCGTGCCCCGCATCGCTCGCAAGGGCATCGAGTCGTCGGAGAAACTCGGCCGTTACCGCTGGGTCGTCGAACGGACGATCGCTTGGCTCCGGCGCTTCCGGCGCTTGACCGTGCGGTATGAGCGCCGTGCCGACATTCACCGAGCGTTCCTCCTGCTCGCCGTATGCCTGATCTGCCTCAACTATATCCCGACGGGCTTTTGTTAGGCGCTCTAAGTACGCGAAATGTCAGGTAGGCGTGGGAGACCTCTCTCCGCCGCTGAAAAGCGGCGGCCCCATTGAAGCCGCGCTCATCGCTCCGCACGACGGCGATCCCACCGCTCTCTCCGCCGCTGAAAAGCGGCGGCCCCATTGAAGCGCCCTGGCCTCGAGCGACCTTGCGCGCGCCTCCTCCGGCTCTCCGCCGCTGAAAAGCGGCGGCCCCATTGAAGCGGCTCCAAGCCGAGCATGGTGAGGGCGCCCATCGCGGCTCTCCGCCGCTGAAAAGCGGCGGCCCCATTGAAGCACGTCCGTCTCCCCGCGCCTCGCCCGGCGCTCCTCGTCTCTCCGCCGCTGAAAAGCGGCGGCCCCATTGAAGCTCGTCCGGTCCAACGGGGCCCGCGAGCCCCTTCGCCACGACTCTCCGCCGCTGAAAGGCGGCGGCCCCATTGAAGCGTTATCCGCTCGACGCAGGACGCGGTGCGCGCTCTGGAGCTCTCCGCCGCTGAAAGGCGGCGGCCCCATTGAAGCTACCACGGGCACATCAACACGGACGCGAACGGCCAGACGTTCCTCTCCGCCGCTGAAAGGCGGCGGCCCCATTGAAGCCGAGCGGTGACGATTGCTGCCGCTGCGCTCCCTCCGACTCTCCGCCGCTGAAAGGCGGCGGCCCCATTGAAGCTAGACGTAGGTCATGGGTGCCCACCCATGCATCAAGCCTCTCCGCCGCTGAAAGGCGGCGGCCCCATTGAAGCGTCTTTGGGCCATGACGCCTGATACGCCAGGAGCGCGCTCTCCGCCGCTGAAAGGCGGCGGCCCCATTGAAGCGCGCGTCCGTTGCGAGCGCGGAGCGCGTCGCATCGAGCGCTCTCCGCCGCTGAAAGGCGGCGGCCCCATTGAAGCGATCAGGTGTCGTGCGGACCGGGATGCGGCGGGATGCTCTCCGCCGCTGAAAGGCGACGGCCCCATTGAAGCGGAACCAGCGGCATGAGCGCGGGCACGAGCTCCTCTGCTCTCCGCCGCTGAAAGGCGGCGGCCCCATTGAAGCACGATCGGGACCGCCCGCGGCCGGCCGCCGCGCACGGTGATCTCTCCGCCGCTGAAAGGCGGCGGCCCCATTGAAGCTACCGACCGGTCGCGCTGGTGTTGGCATGGGCCCCGCTGCTCTCTGCCGCTGAAAGGCGGCGGCCCCATTGAAGCAGGACGGCGCGCTGCTCGCGGTCGCGCTCTGCCACCCTCTCCGCCGCTGAAAGGCGGCGGCCCCATTGAAGCTGCATCATGAGCACGCGGCCCCACGTGCCCCAATAGCTCTCCGACGCTGAAAGGCGGCGGCCCCATTGAAGCTCCAGCGCCCCCGTCACGCGCAGCCACTCGACGAATCTCTCCGCCGCTGAAAGGCGGCGGCCCCATTGAAGCTGGAATACGATCCCCTTGCAGAAGTACGTGGAATCATCTCTCCGCCGCTGAAAGGCGGCGGCCCCATTGAAGCGATCGGAGCCAGAAGGGGCCCTATCCGATCGACGGCGCTCTCCGCCGCTGAAAGGCGGCGGCCCCATTGAAGCCTCTTCATCGCGTCGTACGTGGCACGGAACAGGTCGGAGCTCTCCGCCGCTGAAAGGCGGCGGCCCCATTGAAGCTACCTCGCCGGCCGCGGCAGCGGGAAGAGTCGCTCGGGCTCTCCGCCGCTGAACCTGGATTTCGCGCCTACGAAACCGATCCGAGGCGTGAGAAATCCGACGTCGTAAACGGAAAGCCTTGAAAGAAAGGCTCGGCGTGGCGACCCGTCCGGGTTGCTATGACCAAACGAAGGCACACGCCGAGCACCTCCAAGGTGCGGCGACGCGAGCTCGGGTTCAAGAGAAAAGGCGACGGGCGGGACCAGGAGCGAATCCGGCGGCCAGACCCTCGTAGGATCCACGTCGAGCTCACGGAGAAGAACCTGACCGGCGTCGCAGGGCTTGCCCCTTCGGCGCCTTCATTCGCGAACTCGGCGTCGACGCGGCCCTGAGCCGCAGGTTCTCCCGGCTCAAGACGGGCCGCTCGGTCATCTACCCCATAGCCGCGCAGATGCGCCTGCTGATGGACAGCGCGCTCGCCGGCGAGGAGCGCGTCTTCGGCATCGAGGCGCTCGCCGTCGATCCGCTCTTCGTGCATCTCGCAGGCGGGGTCGTCCCGAGCATCGACACCGTCTACCGGGACCTGTGCCGGTTCGATGAGCATGCGCTCGAAGCGCTGCACAGCATGGTCGTCGACCACGGGCTCGCCCTCGTTGCTCACCGAAAGCACCGGTTCCTGCACATCGACGTCGACACGACCGTGGAGCCGCTCTTCGGGATGCAAGAGGGGGCACTTCCGGGCCCGAACCCACGCTACCGCGGCCGGCCGAGCTATCATCCGATCCTGGCGCGCGTCGCCGAGGTCGAGGCCATCGTCGGGGCCAAGCTGCGATCGGGCGACACGAGCTTCGGCGAAGCCGATGTGCCCTTCGTCGAGGAGTGCATCGACCGGGCGCGCGCCGCAGCGCCGAGTGCGGCCATCTACGTGCGGATCGATGGCGCAGGGGATTGCAGCGCCTTGATGCACGCCGTCGCCGCGAAGGGATGCTTTTTCCTGACCAAGGCGCGGATGAGCCCCGATCTGGTGGGCAGGGTCGCCTACGCCACCGGATGGCGTACCATCGACCGGGATGCCGACGGTCGCCCTCGACGGCAGGTGACCGAGGTCCCCTTCCGGCGCAGCGGTTGGCCGGCGGGGGTCCGCGTGATCGCCGTACGCACGCGCGACCGGGACAACGGCAAGCAGATCTACCTCTGGGGGGACCTCGACTACACGGTGCAGGTCTTCCTGACCAACGAGCCGGTCGAAGCGCCGGAAGACGTCGCGGCGCGGTATGACCTGGGCGCGGGTATCGAGCCGCTCATCGGCGATCTCAAGCATGGATGGGGATGCGGTCGCGTGCCGGGCCAAAGCTTCAACGCCAATCACGCCGCGCTGCTACTGAAATTGCTGTCCGCCAACCTGATGCGCCGCTATGTGCTGGAGCACGTTCCGCACCTGGCAAGCTGGCGAACGCCGTGGCTGCGCCGAGCGCTGATCCTCGTCCCGGGGCGGCTGGCCCGCTCGGCTCGGGGCACGAAGCTGCACGTGCCGGAGCGCACGCAGCTCGCTCGCCGGCTGAATTGAGTCCGGAACCAGCCGAAATCACGGTGGGGGGTAAGGGGGGCGTGTGCCTTCGCGACGCGCTGAGCGCGTTCAATTGTAATCGATGTCGCATTTGTCGGCGAAACGCCGCTCGCGCATCGCCGTCGGCCCGCTCGTGCCCCGTGGGCGCGAAATCCAGGCTCAGGGAGGGGTACGCCGTCTGGCAAGGGCTCCCCGAGTGCGAAGTCCGGAGAAGGGAGAACGTGTACGACCTGCGTCAGGGCATCAGGCCGAGCGCGAAGAGGGCGTCGGACCAGAGCGGCCAGAGCGAGCGGTACGGGTGGGTCGCGAGCACCACGCCGCCGCTCGGCAGGCGGCGCACGCGGAATGGGGCGTGGTCGACAAGGAACTCGAAGTGGTCGAGGGTGATCTCGACCTGCGAGAGGGGCGAGCCGTTGCCCGTCTCCGTGCCCTGCTCGTCGCGCCCCCTGAATGGGAGCGTCCGCTCGTAGATCTCGCGCGCGCGCGGCTCTGCGGCGCGCCACGCGCCGTCGGGCTTCTCCGCCGCTGCTTCGAGCGCCTCGAGCAGCGCGGAGGGCGGAATTTCCAGGGCCTTGAGGACGGCTTCACGGGAGAGCGAGCTCGAGTGCGCGCTGCCATGTCTCAGCGCGACACACGCCCCAGGCGGCGCGGCTTCCACCCGCGCGCGGAGCGCTTCCAGCGGCAGGCCCGCGGTGCGCGACACCCTCTCCTTGTCATGGAGGCACAGCCACGACAGGGCGAGATCGCGCGCGATGTCGCGGGCGTCCGCGTTGTACGTGGCGCACATGGCCACCGGGGCGAGCCAGGTCCGCGCCGTCGTGCAGCCGCCGGTCGGGACGCGTCCGCTCGCGTCCGGCGCGCAGAGGCGGAGCAGGACGTCGTCGATGTCTTCCAGGGCCATGTGCCACGCGAGCACGGCCTCGGCCTGCACGGAGCGCGGGCCCCTCCCCAGGGCGAGGTCCATGTGCATGGGGGAAAAGTCCTCGATCTCGCGGGCGTGCATGTGGATGGGGCCCATCGGCTTGAGACGTTCGCTCTTGTCGGTATAGCCGCGAAGGATGCAATGGACGAAGTGTTCGTAGCTCAGCGACGCGACGAAGTAGGCTTCGGCGTCCGTGCGCCCGAAGTGGGCGCGGAGCAGCGCGACCACCTCCTCCACGGAGGTCGTGTTGCACTCCGTGTCGCGGTCCATGATCGCGCGGATACCGTACTGGGGCTCCTTGATGAGGGCCGACAGCGCCGCGCCGAACGCGTCGACCCTCTGTGGCTCGTCACACCACGCGAAGAAAAACGGCCCTTCTCTCATCGCTTCATGATCCTCATGAGGTAGCCTCTTGTCAGGACATCAGGCCGAGCACGAAGAGCGCGTCGGCCCAGAGCGGCCAGAGCGTGCGGTAGGGGTGCGTGGCCAGCACCACGCCGCCGCTCGGGAGGCGGCGGACGTGGAAGGGGGCGTGCTCTTCGAGAAAGCGGGTGTGCTCACGCGTGGTCACGTCCACCCAGAAGGCGGGAGGGACCTCCCCCGCGTCTTCGTCGCCGAGCTGACGGCGCAGCTCCATGAGCTCGCGCGCCTTCGGGTCGGCCGCGCGCCACGCGTCATCAGGCACCGCCGCCGCCTCGAGCGCTTCGAGCAGCGTGGCCGGCGGCGTCGCGAGCGCCTTGAGAACGGTCTCGCGCGAGAGCGAGCTCGTGAGCTCGCTCGTGCCTTTCATGGGCACGCGCGCGCCGCACGGCGCGGCTTCCACACGCGCGCGGAGCGCCTCCAGCGACGTGCCCGCGATGCGCGAGACGCTCTCCTTGTCGTGGAGGCTGACCCACGACAGGGCGAGGTCGCGCGCGACCTCCGCGGCGTTCGCGTTGTAGGTCGCGGACATCTCGACCGGGGCGATCCATTCCTCCTCGCCCGTGCAGGCGCCGGTCGGCACGCGCCCGCTCGCGTCCGGCGCGCAGAGGCGGAGCAGGAGGTCCTCGATGTCGCCCTGGACCACGTGGTAGGCGGCCGCGGCCTCGGCCTCCACGGAGCGGGGGCCCCTGCTCACGGCGAGCTCGTACGGGTAGAAATCCCACTTGCGTTCGCCCGCCTTGGCCTTGAGGGGGCCGTAAGGATGGTCATCTTCGCTGTCTTCGGGGTAGCAAGCGAGGCTGAACACCATGACGCGCTCCGATGCGCGCAGCATCACGCCGGATCCTAGGTGAGCGCTGTTCTGTCCTCCGAAATTGGCGCGAACCGTGGCAAGAACGTCGTCAGTGGATCGTGTCCTGCTCGTTATGGTCGCGCTCATCATCAGGTCGATGAGATCCCCCGGAATCATCAGCGCGGACAGCGCCGCCGCGAACGCATCGACCCGTTCTGGCTCATTACACCAAGCAAAGAAGTGAGGTCCTGAATAGCTCATAGTCGGATCACCATGATGAATATGTCGAAGCCCTCCAGCGTGACGTTCTTGCGCGCGTCCGAATCGAACAGGTAGCCGTCCTTGACGGTGAATTTCTTCGGATCGAATTTCGCTCCTTGCTCCATGATGAGCTCGACCCGCTGTACGTCTCCAGCGAGCCCCCACTTGTCCCTCAGCGCCACCATTGCGTTCGAGAGCTGAGCGCGCACCTCGCGAGCGTTGATCGTTCCGCCCTTCGCCTCGCTGAGGATGAGCTTGTGCCCGCTGGACACCGACAGGAAGTCGGGCGCCTTCCCCTCGATGGTACCCGTCCGTGACTCCCTCGGAATGTCGAGCACCGTGCGCACCCCGTCGTCGCCGACCCCGACGAGCGACCTGCCGTCGTCCACCAGGAACTTGGCCGCTTTCTTCTCGAAAATGTCGATTTTTTTCTGCTTGGTGATCGCGCCGCGGAGGTTCTTGTACCCCCGGACGCGTTTCGTCTTCACGATCTTGGCGAAAACCTCCTCGATCTCGGCGATCTCCCCGGCCACCCGGATCGCGGACGGCCGCAGCCCGCTGGCGGTCTTGATCACCCGCCACATCGGCCCGATCGCCGCGACCCCGAATCCTACCCCCGAGAAGATCCGCTCCTCGTCGCTGAGCTCCTCCCCCGACGGCAAGCACCACGCCTTGCCCGTCACCGCCTCGCACAAATCGAGCGCCGGCCCCACCACCGGCACGAACCCCACCCCGAGGCGCGTCGTCGCGTGCACCAGCGTCTGCATCACCTCCGCGTACGCCCCGAACCCCTCGGCGACCGTCGACATCGCCCCCGCGAACGCGCTGATCGTCTGGTAGAGCTGCGTCTGCTCCAGGTCGAATCCGTCCCCTGTCCACAGGTTGAGGTTGTCCTTCATCTGGTCCGCGAGCGCGTCGAACCGCGGCTTGAGCACCATGTCCACCTGCGCCCGCAGGTCCGGCGGCACCGGCGAGTCCTCGAACCAGTCCGACGCATCCATGAACTGCCGCACGAACCCGGTGATCCGGTTCTGCGCCTTCAGGAACGCGTTGGTCTCCGCCAGCGACACCCCCATCCGGTCGCGCAGCGCGATCTCCAGCGCCGCGCTGTTGGACCTCCACGCCCGCACGTTCGCCACGAAGTCCGCCCGGAAGACCACCACCCGGCCGCTGACGTCCGCCTCCAGCGCCGCGAGCACCGCGTCCGCGTACGCCGCGTAGGGATCCCTCCCGTCGTCGAACGCCCCCTCCACCTCCGCAATGTCCGGCACCTCGACCCACGGCACCTCGCTCTCCCCGAGCGCGTACGCTTGCGGGTCGTCCGGGTCCCACCCCTCGGCGCGTGCGTCTTCCGTCGCCAGGTCCGCCATCTCGTCGGCCTGCGCGCCGAACTCGTCCATCAGCCGCGCGAGCTCGTCCTCGAGATCACTGACGCTCTTCTTCAGGTCGTCGACGAGCTGCTCCATCGCCGCGCGCGTCTCCGGCGCGACCGCGTCCTTGTACCGGTCCAGGATCGCTTCGAGATCGGTCCGCGAGATCTCGTCCAGCGGCCGGCCGACAAGGTCCTTGAGCTCGGTGTCGAGCTGCCGGAGCAGGTCCATCCTCTCCGCGAGCAGGCCCACCGCCCGTGCGTTCGCCACGAGCGCCGCGCGCTCCTTGGCGATCTCGGCCAGCAGGATCTCGATGTCGCGCGCAAGCGCCGGGTTGATCTCCGCGAGGCTCAGGTCGACCTCGGTGTTGCCGGAGAACTTCTCCCCGCGGCGCTGGACATCGAAGAGCGGCTTGTTCAGCCCGAGCGGCTCCGAGACGAGGTGCACCACCTCGCGCGACTCGGTGCACCAGTCATCGCCGGCGGAGTTCTTCACATGGAAGTGAAAGTCGTTCGCTCCCATCTGGAGCAGCACCGAGTCGAACTCCGTCTCCGCCCTGTTCGTCTGCGTTCCGTCGGGGAGATCCAGCAGCGCGCCGGGGACCTCGTAGGTGGTCAGCGGTGTGTCGTTGACGCTGAAGAAGTTGTGTCCGACGAGGAACGCCCCTTCGCACGAGGAGCTGAGCTCCGTGCGCTCCCAGTCCAGCCTGTACGGCGTACCGGCCCACGCGAACGACGGCGCCAGCACCGCCAGCGCCGTGACCAGCGCGACGAGCGTCTGGAACACCGCGGCGCTCCGGCCGCGCAGCGCAACGTCCTTGGCGCCTCTCATGCCCCCTCCGCGCCGCGCACGGCGGCGTCATACGCGATCGCGGCGCCCTTCACGTCCCCCGCGTCGAGCCTCGCCTGAGCCGCGTCGAGCTCCGCCGCGGCCATGCCCTTCTCCCGCAGCGCCGCGAGACCCGCCGCGATCTTCTGCGGCACCCCCGTCCTGAGCTCGGCCTCCGCGGCGTCGAACCTTCCTCGAAGCGCTGTGCAACCGGCCTCGCGCCAGGACGACCCCGCTGCCTCGCAGAGCGGTCGCAGCTGCGCCAGCGCCAGGAGCTCCCCGCACCGCTCGGCGAGCAGCGGCAGCCCGAGCTTCTCGCTCACCGGCGGCGCCGCCGACAGCGCCGCGACCTGCGCGCGCGCACGCCGCTCGAAGGCGTCCGACGCCTTGCGCGTCCGCGCCCCTGCGACGGCCTCGCGCGCCCCCTCGTCCATCTGCAGCACGCGGAGCGCCTGCCGGCGCAGCGCGATGCCGCCGAGCAGCGCCGCCGCGGTCGCGTCGCTCCGGGCGACGCGACCCTTCACGTAACCCAGCATCGCGTTCAGCGAGCGCAGCGCGCCCGACGTCATGTCCGGCAGCACCGCGCCGTGCGTCGCGAGCAGCTCCCTGTGCGGCGCCATCGCCTCATCGAAGGAGGCCGCGAAGACCTGGAGCGTCGCCGACCACCTCAGGATCTCCGCCGTGAGCTCGCCGGGCGAGCGGCTCGCCTCGCGCGCCGCCGCGAGCACCGCCTGCTCCACGCCGTCGAGGCCATCGATGTCCGACCGCGACGCCTGCGCCGAGAGCGCCGCGTACGCCGCCGTCTCCGCCGCCTCGGTCGCGCGGTACGCGGCGAAGCGCGCCGCGACGCCCGCGTATTTCGATCGGAGCGGGGCGGCCTCGTCCCGGGCCTGGTCGAAGATCACCTGCACGGCCGCCATGGCCTGCCTGTCGGCCGCGAGCGCGGCGGCGATCGGCTCTCTCTCCGCGCCGGCCTTGTCGATCATTGCCGCCTTGAAGTCGCCGGCCGCGTCGACCGGCGCCTCCGCGAGCAGCACCCTCTGGCGGTCCCTCGCCTCGTCGAGCAGCCACGCGAGCTTGCCCGCGAGCGTCGCCCGCAGGGACTCGGCGTTCCTCGCGTCGTCGCGCACGTACGCGATCGCCTCGTCGATGTGGCCGAACCAGACGCCGAGCGAGGTTTCGCTCGCGACGATCTCCTCCGGCGTCTTGTTGTTCGGCCAGGTAGCCCACATCTCGATGGGCAGAGCGCCGTCCTTCTCGGCTTGGGCCCACGCGGCGCCCGGCCCCTGATTCTCGCCCACGCAGTGCTCCTCGCCGCCCACCGCCGCCGCGCAGAAGCTCCCGAACGTGTCGTCCCCGAACTTCCACAAGCACCCGGCCGCCGTCGCGCCGAATGCCAGCGCGCCGATGGCCGCCGCAGGGATCGCCCTGCGTCGCGCCGGTCTGGATCTTTCGCCCATGCTCATTGCCTCCACCCCGCGATTTTCCTCGCCCGCGCACGCTCGCCCGCACATTCTCCGGAAGCAAGCGTCCCCACCAGAGCGCTAGAATATCGATCACGTTGATCAAGCGAGAAATGAACCGCCAAGGCGCCATAAGACGCCAAAAAAACACAAAAATCTTGGCGTCTTATGGCGTCTTGGCGGTTCGAAATTCTGCGCTTTTCAGGCAGTTTCAACGCGCTTGTCGCTCTAGGACATTGCTCGGCCGTGGATCGCGCCCCGAGCGCCACGTTGTCCGTCCTCAATGCGCGGACAGTCGCGGAACCGGAGAGGTGTGCTTGGGGGTGCGTGGCGCCACGGCCTGCGGACCGGCCGCGGGGTCGAGGCGGACGCCGCTGAGCTCGTGACCCCCGCCGGCGAGCTCCGCGAACGAGGTCTCGGCGTCGTGCTCCTGGGGCGCCGCGCGGCTGTCCACGTCGCCACCGGCAGGCCCGCGGGCCCCCTCGTGGAGCTCCGAGCGTGCCACCGTCGGCGCCCTGTCACACCAGGGTTCGCCTGAAGTGTCGTGATCCTAGTCAGGGAAACGCAGCGTCTCGACCCGGGTGCCGTCCTCCCCCCGGATCTCTTCGCCAGACCAATCTCAGCTCACGCCGCCCTTTCCCGGCGGTCCCAGCTCGTAGGTCACGCCCTCCAGCGTAAGTCGGTCCAGTCGAGGGCGATGAGAATCGACGCGTTCTCTCCCACGACGAACCGGACCCAGCGCGCCAGCACGATGTCGAGCGACAGGGCGTCGTTACCCAACATGCGGTCGACCTGCTTGACGCCGCTCTTGGCGGTGATCTTCGCCACGTTCGCGTAGGCCTGCCCGATGGCGTGGATCGACAGGACGGCGGCGTTCAGGACCCCGGCGACGCCGTTTGCCAGCGACAGCACGCGCAAGGCGTGCAAGTCGGCGCCGAAAACGCGGTCCACGAACTCCCGGGTGTGCTCCAGACCGAGCTTGTCTCGGTCGGGCTTCTGGGTCGAAAGCGAATCGGCAACGGTCACGGGTGGCATCATGCCGCATCAACCATCCGCCGGGCGATGGATTCCCGGCTTCGTGACGAACGAGGGGATCCCTCAGAGAGGAACCGCCAAGAACGCCAAGAGCGCCAAATTTACGGAGAATGAACCACGCGCCTGACACCGGTACGGAGGAAGGCCACTTTGAAAGTGATCAAGAGGCCAAGCCGTAGCCTTGCCGCCTTGAGATACGACAGAAGCTGCGCAACGTGGATCGGGGCAATACCCTCGGTCGCCTTGAGCTCGACGACGAGCTGACCATCCACCACGAGATCCAAACGAGCCTTGCCCACCAGATTCCCCTTGTAGTCCACGCCGATGGGCACTTGCCGAGCGAACGGAATGCGGCGCAAGCAAAGCTCGACGCAGAGCGCTTCCTCGTAGATAGCCTCGAGGAAGCCAGGGCCGATAGTTCGGTGCACTTCGAGCGCAGCGCCGATCACGCAGTGGGCGAGGCGGTCCAGCTCCGCGTCGGGCTCGCTCCTCACTTCTTCCTTGGCGTCCTTGGTGTCTTGGCGGTTCATCTCGTGTCTATCGACACAACCACGCCCTCAGTTGTGCACTCCGCTGCAAAAGAACGCCGTTGACCCTTTGGAGAGTGTGGGATCCCTCGACGGTGACACAGAGTGCATCGAGGGATGCCACGCGATGAGGACGTACGCGATGGCGAGGCGAAGAGCGGTGAAGGCGTCGGCTAAACGCCTCTCCGCCGCTGAGAGGCGGCGGCCCCATCGAAGCAACTCCTCCTCCCCCCTCCATCGCTCCGAAGACCGGGACTCTCCGCCGCTGAAAGGCGGCGGCCTCATTGAAGCTCACCAACCCGCGAGGCGGCATCACGGAGGCGCTCGGCCCTCTCCACCGCTTCGACTCGTCGCCCCCTCTCCGCCGCGCCTCCGCTCGGCGTCACGGGCACCTATCACGAGGCGTCGCCCTGCCTGCCATGGTCGAGCCCGCCGGCCATGACGCCCGAGGAGGTCACCCGCGACCCCCTGCGCACCCGCCGCCCAGCGCCCCGCATCGTTCCGACCTCCGGCCACCATCGGCCACGCTCCCGCCCCACCCCTCGGCACCAGCCCGGTCGATTCTGTGACGATCCCAGAAATCCACCGCAATTCTAAGCATGAGCCTTTTCTCTCCCCTCCCGCCTCCTCCCGAGGACCTCGTCCAGCACAGCACCTGGACGTCCATGCACGCGACCGCCGTTCACGTGCTCCCGGGGATGCTACGGTACCTCGGCGTCGCCGAGGACGACATCGACGACCTGTCCCAGGAGGTCCTCCTCGGCGCCTACACAAGCCTCCGCCGGTACAACCCTGCCTATCCCGCCGCGGCGCGCGGCGCTGCCTCACCGCCGCCGGCCGCCTCGCCGCTCCTCCAGGACCTCGCGTCCGCCATGCCAGCTGCCGCCGCGGGCACCGTCCAGGAGAAGCAGGGGCAGGACGACCCCGCGTCGCTCCCTCCGCCGGCGCCGCGCAATCCCCCTCGGGCATCGCGCCCGCACGGCCTCGGCCCGCGCTGGCGAGCCGAGTCCAGCTGGCTCTTCGGGATCGCCTGGCGAAAGGTCCGGCGCCATCTGGAGCGCACCTACCGGCGCCTCGAGGTGCCGGTGGGCCTCGCGAGCGAGGCGTGCTTCGAGGGCACCGACGCCGCGCCGACCAGCGAGCAGCGCATCGCCACGAACCAGCGAATCGCGATCGCGACCCGCCTGCTGGCGACGATCGCGCCCGAACGGCGCGCCATCCTGATCATGGCCGATGGGGTCGAGATCCCGGTGCGCGAGATCGCGCGCTCCCTCGAGCTCAACGAGAACACCGCTGCAAGCCGGCTGCGCCTCGCGCGCGAAGACTACCGCGCCGCCGTGAAGCGCCTGCGCCCCGAGGAGCAGCGCGCGCTCCGGTCCGGCCTGCTCATCCTCCCGCTCTTCTCCCTCACCTCCTCGCGCCCCGCCGTCGCGTCGCCGGCCTTTCAGTCCGGCGCCTCCGCCATCGTCGAGACGAACGCGCCCGTGACCCGCCCCGAGCTGCCAGGCGAGCCCGGACCCCAGGACTTCGCAGATCGACCCGGGCGCGCCGCTCGCCTCGCGCGCCCGCTCGCCCGGCTCATCCGCCCGGCGCTGGCGTTGGCGGCGGCAGGCGTCGGCGGCGCCGTGCTGTTCGCCGCGCTCGCGCCGGCGCCGGCCCTCTGGGCCCACCGCCTGGGCCCGATCGCGACACCGCTCCTCCTCTCGCGTGCCGTCCACCCCGAGGCGCGACCGGAGACGGGTCCCGGTGGGCGGCCGCGCTCCGATGCGCCGCGCTCCGACGCGATCTCGGACAAGGAAGCTCCACCCCCTCGTGCGCCCGCGCCCGCGCCCGCGCCCGCGCCGGCAAGTGCCTTCCGCCGGCGCGAGCCCGCCGCGCCGGAGCAGCGCGCTCCCTCCGACCGGCATCAAGAGCCGCTCGCCGACGAGCTGCAGCTGCTCGACACCGCCAGGCAGGCGCTGTTGCAAGGCGACAGGGCGACCGCGCTGGAGCGCATCGCCGCCCATGAGCGACGGTTCCCCGAGGGGCAGCTCAAGCTGATACGCGAGCGCCTGCGAACGAAGGCGGCGGCGGCGCAGGCGACGCCGGCCGGCGGCGCGGCGGGGCAGAAGCTTCCGTGACCGCGCGGAGGAGGCACGTGCGCCGGACATCGCACGGCGAGAGCGCGCGCATGAAGCGGGCGGCCCGCGCGGCGCTCGCCTCGATGGCCGCGGGGGCGATCTCCGTCGCTGGCGTCACGCCGGTCCGGGCCGAGCCCACGCCCGCGCCGCTCCGGGTGCGGCTCGAGTTCATCCGCGGGCCAGGCGCCGAGGATTGCCCGGACGAGCCGTTCCTGCGCGCGGAGACGGCCCGGGCGATGGGCGGGGTCGACCCCTATGATGCGGAGGCTCCGTTCACGATGACGGCGTCCATCGAGCGCCGGCACGGCAAGCTCGCCGCATCACTGTTCCTCCGCGATCGCGACGGTCACGGGCGCTGGGCCGACGGGTTCAGCGCGCGCGACGACTGCAAGGTGCTCGTCACCTCCATGGCCCTGTCCATCGCCTTGGTGCTCGACGAGGCCACCGAGCTCCCCGCACCACCGGCGGCGCCAGCGAGGCCCGCCGAGCAGGCGATGCCGCCCGAAGAGCCCTGCTCGCCGGAGCGGCCCTGCCCGCCGAAGCCGGCCCCTGCGCCGCCATCACCGCCGCGCACGGCGTCACCCGTGCGCGCGCCGCCCCGGAGCAGCGCAGTACTGCGAGCGCCGGCGGAACGCTTCCGCTGGGTGGCCGGCCTCGGCGCGGTGGCCGGCCTCGAGATGACACCCGGCGTTGCCGCTGGGCCGGCGCTGTCCGTCGGGGCACGCTGGCCGGCGTGGTCCGTAGCGCTGGAGGTCCGCGGGCTCGCCGCGCTGTCAGGAAACGTCGACGCCGTCGCCATGTCGGTCTCCACCCTCACGACCGATGTCGTCTTCTGTCTGGACCGCCGGAGCTTGTTCGCGTGCGGCCTCGCCGAGCTCGGCGTACGCCATGCGGTCGCCGCCGTTCCGTTCAACACGACATCACGGCTGAATCTCCGCGCCGGATTCGGTGCACGGGCGGGTATCGAGTGGCCTCTCTCAGAAAATTTATCAGCCCGAGCACACGCGGATGTCGTTCATCCTGTGGCCGCCGCCGCCATCCTTCGCCACCCAGGCGATCCTGAGCCCGAGCGCCCTGTCTGGAGCGCTCCTGCTGTCGCCGTGGCACTCGGCGCCGGTTTACAGGCGAGCTTCTGAGCGTGATTCGACGGCGAACGCTGCAGAACGCTCCGACAAATTGAAACGGAAAGAGAAATTCCTCTCGCTTCAGGGAATGGTGTTCATGAGAATCGTCGTACGTCATCGGCCTTGTGCTGGAGAATGGCGTTCACGTAAGGTTTCAGCCATGCGCACGGCACGATTCGTCCTTCCAGGGCTGCTGCTCATCGCTGGCTGCGAGGTAGAGCCCACCATCATCACGGGCCCCTGCACACCCCAAGAGAAGGCGCTGGGTTATTGCTCGGGGGCCACCACCGGCGGCCAAGGCGGCGACGGCGGTGAGGGCGGCGCCGGTGGCCAAGGCGCGGCCGGCGGCGAGGCCAGCGCCGGCGGCCAGGGCGGCGCCGGCGGCGACATGCACAGCTCGCTGTGCTCCGGCCAGTGCGCCCCGCCTGCGCCGCTCGGCTGGTTCGGCCCGGCGCTGCTCTGGTTCGGCCCACCCGAAGCTGTCCCCGACTGCCCCGCCGACGCGCCGACGCTCGGCTACCAAGGCTTCGCCGATCTCCAGCAGCCGCCGATGGACTGCGCGAGCTGCGCGTGCGATCCGCCCGAGGCCTCGTGCGCGCTCCCCACCGGCTGGGCCGCATCCTCGTCCGCCTCGTGCCCCGGCGACGAGCCGGGGACCGTGATGACCTCGTTCGCCGCGCCCGACGGCTGGGACGGCGCGTGCACCGCGGCGAACCCGATTCCCGAAGGCCAGCTCTGCGACGGCGAGCCCTGCGTGCAGTCGCTCACGATCGCGGCGCCCTCGGTCACGACCGGCGCGTGCACGCCGCGCATCGACGCGCCGCCGCCTGTCCCCAGGCTGGATCCGTGGGCGACGCGGGCCAGGGCGTGCCTCGCCGGCGCGTACACCGCGTGCGAGGACGCGACGACGTGCGTGCCAGCAGCACCGTCGGGCTTCCTGACCTGCGTCTACCACGAGGGCGGCGACGCCGGCTGTCCCGAGGGGTACGCCGCCAGGCACGTCTTCTTCGAGCACGTGATCGACGGCCGCGAGTGCACCCCCTGCGGCTGCGGCGACCCGACCGGCGCCTCGTGCACCCTCATGGCGTCCGTGTTCCGCGACGCCGCCTGCACGGACCTGCTCGCGTCGAACCTCGTCAGCTCCAGCGTCCCGTTCTGCGTCGTGACGCCTCCCGGCGCAGGCCTGGGGAGCAAGTCGGCCGTGATCTCGGCCGTCGAGCCGGGCGCGTGCGCTCCGCACGGTGGCGAGCCCGTGGGCGAGCTCCAGGCGAGCGCGCCATCGACCTTCTGCTGCACGGCCTGAGCGGGGCGCTCCCGGAAGCCTGAAGCGCGAAGCATCGTCGAGCAGGGCGTGGATTCGCACGGTGCCCCTGCGCCCGGCGAGAGGGTCGGCGGGGGCGCCGACGTGCTGCGAAGTGTGTGACGACTGGAGCCATGGATCGGGAATACAGTCGGCGGACGCCGTGAGGTCGTGAGGATTGAGACTCTGTGGGCGTCCTCCGCGCTCCACGGCTCCAGGCAAACAACCGGGATAGGACCGATGGATAATTCACCGAGACACAACGCAGTCACCTCGACGCGCCGCGACGCCCGGCGCTCCTCGTCCGCGCGGCCCGAGCCGAAGCACGGTCGCTCGCCGCGCGCTCCCCTCCTCCTCGCCGCGGCGATCGCGCTGATGACCGCCGCGCCGGGGCGCCCCGCGCTGGCCGCGGACAAGGCGCCCGAGGGGCGATGGGTCGCTGGATGGCACAGCAGCCCGACGCCCGGCGGCACGTTCAACTCGCAGGATTGTCCGTCGGACGTCGGCCTCGCCGACCAGACGGTCCGGAACATCGTCCGCGTGAGCGCCGGCGGGAGCTCGGTGCGCGTGCGCATCTCCAACGCCGGCGGCAGCGAGCCGCTCAAGGTGGGCTCGGCGTCGGTCGCGCTCTCGGCCGGTGGAGCCGCCACGGTCGCGGGGAGCTCGCTGCCGCTGCGCTTCGGAGGCCAGACCTCGATCGTCATCGCCGCGGGCGGCGAGGCGGTGAGCGACCCGGTGGCGCTGAAGGTCCAGCCGCTGCAGGCGCTGGCGGTGAACGTCTACCTCCCGGGCAAGACCGGGCCGATCACGCAACACTACTTTGCGGCACAGGACAACTTCCTCGCCTCGGGCAACCGGACAGGGAACGGCGCCGACAAGCAGTTCACACGGAAGATCTCGTGCTGGATGGCCGTGTCGGGCGTCGACGTCAAGGCCTCGCCGGACGTCGTCGGCACCCTGATCACGCTCGGCGACTCGATCACGGATGGATACCTGTCGACAAAGAACGACAACCATCGCTACCCCGATTACCTCGCGCAGCGCCTCGCCAGCCGGAAGGGGCCGACCCTCGCCGTGGCGAACGCCGGGATCATCGGGAACGAGCTGCTCACCGTCCGTCCCCAGCTCCAGTTCGGGTACCCCGTCCCTGCCCGCCTCGCGCGCGACGTGCTGACCCAGCCCGGAGCGCGCGCGATCATCCTGCTGGCAGGCATCAACGACATCGGCGACCGCTCCGCCAAGGCCGCGGATCTGATCCCGGCGGTCCAGCAGATCATCCAGTCTGCCCGCGCCGCCGGGCTCAAGATCTACGGCGGCACCCTGGTGCCGTTCGCCGGCTCGAACGGCACCTACAAGGGCGATTATGGCACCGCGAAGGGCGAGCAGGAGCGGCAGAAGCTGAACACGTGGATCCGCACGAGCGGCGCCTTCGACGGGGTGATCGACTTCGACAAGGCCCTGCGCGACCCGGCCGATCCGAGCCGCCTGCTCCCGGCCTACGACGCGGACAAGCTGCACCCGAACGACGCCGGGTACCAGGCGATGGCCAACGCGGTGGACCTGGACGCGATCATCAACGCCGTCGTCAAGGGAGCATCTCCGTAAACCTCGAGCTCCCGGCGCCGCCGGCCCGGGGCGCCAGGACACCAATCACGTCGATCGAGCGAGAAATGAGCCGCCAAGGCGCCAAGGACGCCAGGAGCAAACCACAATCCTGGCGTCCTTGGCGCGCTTGGCGGTTCAAATTCCTGCTCTTTTCCGGGGTTTCAACCCGCTTGTCGCTCCAGGCAAGCGCCCGCCGGCGGCGCGCTCCGGCTCAAGCCCTCTTGGCGGCGGAGAACGGATCCACGTACGTCGTGGCGCCGATCTGCGCCCAGGTGTCGTGACGCCCGTCGAGGTACGCCACCGGGACCCCGGTGAGGTCCGCGTCGTCGAGGCAATTCAGGTTCACGGAGCAGAACTCCCCGCCGAGCTCCGGGATGTTCCCGTGCCCGAAGACGCGCATGCCGCACGTCTTGCAGAACCGGGCATGGCCGGCCTCGTGCCGCGAGTAGTCGCCGAGGACCTCCTCGCCGGCGATCAGGCGGAAGGCGCTCGGCTTCACGAGGATGCCCCACCACCTCGTCTTCGTGCAGATCGTGCAGTTGCACTGCGTCGTCCCGGCGCTCGGGTCGAAGTCGGCCTCGAAGCGGACGGCGTGGCAAGCGCAGCTGCCCTTGTAGGTCCGGAAGCCGGGGGTCGTCGTTGTGTGCTCGGAAGCGGCGTTGCTCATGGGCGGTAGCTCCAAAGGGTGGGGGCGGGGGCCGTAGGCTCGTCGAGACGCGCCTTCGGGCGCCTCGCCCGCGGGAGGAGAGGAAGCTAGACTGGATTGCGGACAGATTCGGTCCGCAAGGAGAGAGGCGGTACATGGTCCAGACGTCCGCGCGGCTGCTGAAGCTCTTGTCGCTGCTGCAATCCCGGCGCTTCTGGACGGGCGGCGAGCTGGCCCGCGAGCTCGCGATCACCGAGCGCAGCGTCCGGCGCGACGTGGACAGGCTCCGGAGCCTCGGGTACCCCGTCCACGCGGCCACCGGCATCGGCGGCGGATACCAGCTCGGCGCCGGGAAGGAGCTGCCGCCGCTGCCGCTCGAGGACGACGAGGCGGTCGCCGTCGCCGTGGGGCTGCGCGCGGCGGCGACCGGACCCGTGAGGGGGCTGGAGGAGGCGTCGGTGCGCGCGCTCGGGAAGCTCGAGCAGGTGCTCCCCAAGCGGCTCCGGCGCAAGGTGACCGCGCTGGGCGCCGTGAGCGTGCGGCTGGGCGACGGCAGCCCCACCGTCGACGCGGACGCGCTCGCCGTCATGGCGAACGCATGCCGCGACGCCGAGGTCCTGCGCTTCGACTACAGCAGCCACAGCGGCGCCGCGAGCACGCGCGCCGTCGAGCCGTACCGGCTCGTGCACACGAGCCGCCGCTGGTACCTGCTCGCGTACGATCTCCACCGGGACGCATGGCGGACATTCCGCGTCGATCGCATCCAGGGCAGGCCGAAGGCCGCGGGCCGCTTCAAGCCGCGCCCGCTGCCCGCGGAGGACGTGGCCGACTACGTGTCGAGGTCGGTCTCCACGGACGCCTACCCGATCCGCGCGCGCGTGACCGTGCACGCCCCCGCGCAGGCCGTCTCGGAGCGGCTCTCGGGCGTGGCGGGGCGCATCGAGGCGCTTTCGCCGGACCGCTGCGTGGTCCACACCGGCGGCGGGAGCCTCGACGCGCTCGCGTTCCACCTCGGGTTCATGGGGTTCGAGTTCGAGGTGCACGAGCCCGAGGAGCTCATCGACCAGCTCCGCCGCCTGGCCGAGCGCCTCGGCCGGGCCGCGGGGCGGAGCGGGGCGGCGGGAGAGGGCTCGTGAAGTCCCGTTCCCTCACGCGACGCGGACCGGCTCACTCCGAGAGCGCCGCCGCGATCGTCGCGTCGAGCCCGGCGCCCCGGCCCTCGAGGAGGCAGGCCTCGTGGACCGCGCCCCCCAGCGCCGCCCGCGCGGCGGCGGCGCACTCGGTGAGCGCCGGCCGCTCGATGGGCGGCACCGGCGTGCCGATGGCCTCGCGGAGCGCCGCGGCGCCGCCGAGCAGGCGCGCGCCGCGCTCCGCCTTCCCCGCCCGCACCGCCGCGCGCGCGAGCGCCTCCAGGACGCTCGCGGAGCGCCAGAGGTCGCCGAGCTCCCGGTGCAGCCGCAGGCTCGCCCGCAGGCGCCGCTCCGCGAGGGCGAGATCGCCGCGCTCGACGGCGATGAGGCCCAGGATGTTGCTCGTCCAGGCGAGCCCCTCCTTGAATTTCACCTGCCGCGACAGGCCCTCGCTCTCCTCGCAGAGGCGGGCCGCCTCGCCGAGCTCCCCGCGGTACAGCGCCGCGCAGCCGAGGTAGAGCAGCGCCGTCGCGGTCCCCTCGCGATCGCCCGCGCGGCGGAGCTCCGGCAGGGCGAGGCGGCACGCGCCCTCCGCGCGCGCGGTGTCGCCCGAGAGCCACGCCGCGAAGCCCGAGTAGCCGAGCGCGCGCGCCGCCTCGAGCGTGTCGCCGCGGCGCGTGGCCAGCGCGAGGCTCTCGCCGTGCAGCGCGAGCGCGCGCTCGTAGTCGCCCTGCTCGCGGGCGACGCTCCCGAGGATCTGGATCACCGACGCGAGCCCGCCCTCGTCCCCGAGCTCGCGGTAGAGCGCCGCGCCCCGCTCGAGCAGCGCGCGGGCCTCGCGGTAGTCGCACTGGAGGAGCGCGAGCCTGCCCGCGCCCCGGAGCGCCGAGGCCACGTGCTCGGGCGCGACGCCCGCGGCGCCCGCGAGCGCCCGGCCGAGCCACGCGCGGCCCTCCTGGTAGTGCCCGTGGATGTACCAGAACCGCGAGAGCGCGGCGGCGAGGCGCACCGCGGCGCCCGCGTCGGCGCCCGCGAGCGCGAGCTCCAGGGCGAGGCGGAGGTTGTCGTGCTCGAGATCGAGCGCCGCGAGCCACGCGGCCTGCTCGGGCCCGCAGAGCGCCTCGGCGGCGCGCTCGGCGAGCTCCAGCGACAGCTCGACGAAGCGCCGGTTGCACGCCCCGGCGGCGCCCTCCTCCACGAGCCGATCGAGGCCGTACTCGCGGAGGATCGTGAGCATCTGGAACCGCGGCTCCTCGCCCGCGACCTGGAGCACGAGGCTCTTGTCGATGAGCGACTCGAGGATCCCGAGCGTGTCGAGCGCCGGATCGCGGGAGGCGCACAGCTGGTCCGCCATGGCCAGCGAGAAGCCGCCCGCGAACACCGCGAGCGTGCGGAAGGCGAGCTGCTCCTCCGGATCGAGGAGGCCGTAGCTCCAGTCGATGGCGGCGCGCATGGTCTGCTGGCGCTCGGGCAGATCGCGCGCGCCGCCCGTGAGCAGGCGGAACGAGCCCGCGGGCGCGGAGGCGCGGCCCGCGGCCCCGCGGTCGCCGAAGCGCGAGAGCAGCGCCGCGGGGGTGAGGACCCGGAGGCGGGACGCGGCGAGCTCGATCGCGAGCGGCAGGCCGTCGAGGCGCGCGCAGATCTCCACGATCTCCGCGGCGTTGTCGGGGCCGAGCTGGAAGCCAGGCTTGATCGCGGCCGCCCGGCGGCAGAACAGGCTCACCGCGGAGCTCGCCAGCGCGGCGTCCACCGTGACGTCGCGCGGCTCCGGCACCTCGAGCGGCGGCACGACGTAGCGCCGCTCGCCCGAGAGGTTCAGCGCGGCGCGGCTCGTCACGAGGAGCGAGAGGTGCGGGCAGCTCGCGGCGAGGTGCGCGATCGCCGGCGCCGCGGCCGTCAGGTGCTCGAGGTTGTCGAGCAGGAGCAGCACGCGGCGGTCGCGGAGGAACTGGACCACGCGCTCGAGATCCGGCCGCGCGCCGCCCTCGCCGAGGGAGAGCGCCTGCGCGATCGCCGAGGGCACCAGCGCCGCCTCGCGCAGCGACGCGAGGGGCACGAAGCAGACGCCGCCGGGGAACGCGGGGACGAGCTCCTCGGCGACCTGGAGCGCGAGCCGGGTCTTGCCGGTGCCGCCGACGCCGGTGAGCGTGAGCAGGCCGGCGCTGGGGTCGAGCAGGAGCGCGGCGATCTCGGCGCGCTCGCGGGCGCGGCCGACGAACGGCGTGCGCTGGACCGGCAGGTTGTGGCGCGGCCGCTCGGCCTCCGGCGAGCCGAACAGGCCGAGCGGCGGCGTGCTGTGGGAGCCGAGCGGCGGCGAGGTGCCGCGCAGCGACGCGCCGGAGAGGCCCGGCGGCGGAGCGCCGTGGAGGGCGGGCGGCGAGGTGCCGTGGAGGCCGGGCGGCGGCAGGAAGCGGTCCGAGTCGCGGTGCGCGCCGCCAGGGAGCGCCTGGGGCGGGGCCTCGAGCGTGCCCGCGAGCTCGATGGTGTCGGTGCTGAGCATGTCCGCGGGCACGCCGCCCCTGCGCGACGCCGGCCCGCCGGCGCCGGGCGGCTCGGCGGCCGCCGAGGAGGCCTCAAGCGCCGCGCGCAGCGCGAGGCTCTGCTGGCGGACCGAAGGGAAACGCCCGGCCGGGTCGCGGTCGCACGACCGCAAGAACCACGCGTCGAACGCGGGCGGGAGCCACCGCCACCGCGTCGACGGCGGGTAGAGCCGCATCACGAGGAGCGCCGCCATCAGCTCGGCCATGCTGTTCGCGGTCCAGTAGATGTCGCCGGTCAGGAGGCGGACGGCGATGAGGCCGATCGCCCACACGTCCGCCGCGGGGCCGATCTGGTCCGAGCGCCCGCGCGCCTGCTCGGGGGCCATGTAGATGGGCGTGCCGATCGCCGTGCCCGTGGCGGTGATCCCGCCCGACGCGCCGAGCGCGCCCGGCTCGACCGCCTTGACCAGGCCGAGGTCGAGGATCTTCACGCGCTCCCGCCCGTCGTCGCCGATCGCGAGGAAGAGGTTCGCGGGCTTGAGATCGCGGTGGGAGAGGCCCCGCGCGTGGGCGAGCTCGAGGGTCTCGGCGACCTCGCCGAGCCAGCGCTGCACCTCGCCGGGCGAGCGCCTGCCCCGGGTGGTGACGAGCTGCTCCAGGTCGTGGCCCCGGAGCAGCTCCATGACCAGGAAGGGGGCATCGTCGAGCTCGCGGGCGAAGCCGGCGTCGAGCATGCGCACGAACCCGGGCGCGTCGAGGAGCCGCATGGCCCGGATCTCGCGCTCGAACCGGGAGGCCGCCGCCGTGCCGGCCGCGTGCGTCCGGAGCAGGACCTTCACCGCGACCCGACCGCCTCCGTCGAGATCGTCGGCCATGTACACGACGCCCGCGCCGCCGCGGCCGATCTCGCTCAGGAGACGGTAGCGGCCACCAACGACGAGCGGGCAATCCGGAGAGAGCATGAGGCGGCCGCGACCGGGACGAGCTCGGGAGGGGCCACGGCGGCGGCAGCTTACCACAGGGGGCGCCGGCGCCCCGCCGTCGGCGGCCTCCGTTCTGCGCCGATGTCCCGGGGGCGATGCTCCCCGCGCGACGCGCCCGCGCGGCGGATCCGCGCGAGGGAGAGGGCCTGTCCATGACATCGAAGCGTGCCCGCGCCGCGCGAAGCGCTCCCTCGCGTTGCGGGAAGCAGGTATGCTCGCCGCCGCGTTGGAGGGATGGCGACGAGCACCAGCGAGAGCCCGCGCTCCGGCGCGACCCGCGGCCACGGCGCCGGCGCTCCGCGGCCAGGAACGCCGCCCCCGCTGCTCGCCAGGAGAGAGCTCCATGACCAGCACCGTTGACAAGAGCGACGTGTTCCTCATCCCGATGCCCGGCAAGCGCGTGGCGCGCATCCCCATCGCGGTCCTCGAGCGCTACCTCGACGAGGCCACGCGCGTCGTGCACGACCCGGCCGAGCCGGAGAGCGACGTGACCGCCCACGGGATGTCCGTCGACCCGGCGACGGGCGCGAGCGTCTGGCACACCGAATGGGAGCTCGGCCCTTGCGACTACACCGACGAGAGCGGGTTCCCGCAGAGCGCCTACGCCTGGCACCGCCACCCGCTCGGGACCGAGTACACCGAGATCTACCAGAAGTGAGCGCGCCCCGGCCGGCCGTGCCCCTCTCCCGCCCGCGCGCTCCACGCGCACCCGCCGCTCCACGCGCGCTCCACGCGATAGCTCGCCTGCGCCGCCTGCGCCGACCGGGCGCGCCGCTCCTCGCGGCGGCCGCCGGCGCGCTCCTCCTCGCCTCGCTCGCCTCGGCCTGCATCGAGCGCGGCTATCCCCTCGCCGGGAGCGGGCAGGTCGAGCTCCGCGCCGACGTCGCCGGGCCGCTGTTCGCCGCCGACACGCTCGACGAGGCGGGCAAGCCGGTGCTGCCCCGCCAGAGCCCCTGGCGGACCGCGGTCTCGCTCAAGCTGACCGAGGCGAACGAGCCTGCGTACGGCGGCTACGTCGAGGTCCGCGCCGTCCCGAGCGAGGCGCTCACGCTGCACCCCGTGGAACGCGACCAGGAAGCCGGGGCCTCGTGCGGCGTGAAGGACGGCGCGTTCCGCTGCACCGCCGGAACCCAGGGCTACGCCCGCTTCACCGCCGCCTCGGAGGGCGACTGGTCCGGCGAGGCGCGGCTCGTCGTCTCGTGGGCCGACCGCACCGAGGAGCTCCCGATCACGATCCTCCCCGCGGGCTTGCCGGAGGACGCCACCAACTTCGCGCTCATCGCGGGGGGCCTCGGCGCCAGCGACCGGGTGCTCGCGACCTACGTCCCCCTCATGTGCACGATCGGCCCCCTGCCGGACGATCTCGGCGCCAGCTGGCGGCCGGGCGCGATCCGGGCGCGCGAGGCGCGCGTCCGCGCGTCACCCCCCCTGAACGCGCCGGGCGTCGTGGAGCACGCGCCCGTGATCATCGAGTCGCTGCACAGCGAGGCCGCCCTCTCGCTCGCCCCCGATTGCCTCGAGCGGACCTCGCGCCTGCGCGTGCTGCTCGGCGCGACCGGGGAGAGCCCGCCCTTCATCCTGTGCTTCAGCGACCTCGGCGGCGAGGTGAAGATCGCCGTGAGCTCGGGGCAGAAGGCGCTCGACCCGATCCCCTCGCTCACCGTCGACCCCGAGCCGCGCCTGCTCCGCGTGCGCGCCCTCCGGAGCGTCGTCGCCGCGGGGACGCCCGGCGATCTCTTCGAGGTGAGCGCCTACAACGCCGAGCGCGTGCGCATCGCCGTCCCCGTCGACCTCGCCGTCGGCGACGACCAGGTGATCGCGCTCGGCGGGGCGTCCGTGACCCTGCGCGGCGAGGACAGCGAGGCGACGATCATCCAGGGCGTCGCTGTCGCGCCGGGGACGACGGCGCTCCGTGTGACGCCCCGCCTGCTCGCGAGCCCCGAGTGCTCCTCCGAGCCCATCACCGTCACGCCGGAGCCGGAGCCGGAACCGGAGCCGGAACCGGAGCCGGAGCCGGAGCCGGAGCCGGAGCCGGGCGCCGGAGGGGGAGGCTCGCCGTGAGCGCACGCAGATCCGCCCTGTTCCTGTCGGCCGTGGCGCTCGCGCTCGCGATCGCCGCGCCCGCCACCGCGCCGGCGCAGGACGATCCCGGGACGGACGCCGGGGAGACCGGAGACGGGGAGACGCCGGAGACGGCCACCTCCCTGAGGCGCTCGACAGGCGCGGCGCCGATGGCCGTCCCCGCCGACTTCGGCGGCAGCCTGCAGGTCGTGCGCGCGCCGGCGGGCACGGCCAGCGCCGCGTCGTCGGCCGGCGGGCCGGAGATCTTCCCGGACGCGCGCCGCGTCTGGATGAGCGTCCGCGACACCGATCCGGTCCCGATCGAGGCCGCGCGCCGCGGCGGCCGCTGGCTGTGCAGCGGCGGCGGCTGCGCCGCGCAGACCGGCGATCCCGGGCAGAGCCCGATCGGCGACCAGATGCTGCGCTCGATCAAGCTCCAGACCCCGACGCTCCCCCTGCCGCTCACGGTGTGGGGGCGGCTCACCGAGGACGGCCAGCGCCTGCTCGATTTCGACCCGGTGCTGCTCGGCCGCCGCTCGTACCGGCACGTCTGCGCCTACCGCCCGGTCGCCGACGCGCCGCGGTCTCCCGTGGGCGCGCCGGCCGCGCCGGCCGCGCCGTCGCCGCCGTCACCCGATCGCGTGGACGTCTGCCGCGACGGCCGGCCCGAGCCGCCGCCGGCCGACGCGGGCGAGCTCACGCTGGGCATGCAGTGGCCGAAGCAGTCGGAGATGGCCGATTTCCACTACCTCGCCATCGTCGACAGCTGCGGCAACGCCCGGGTGCAGCCGTTCCAGCGCACGTTCACCGTGCCGGTCCTCGAGGTCGCCTCGGGCGGCTGCGGGCGCCCCGATGGCAAGGTCCTCCGCGTCTTCCCGGGCGGCGGCTGGCTCCGGGTCACCGCCTTCAACCTCCACGCGCCCGCGGCGGGCAACGTGATCAACGCGACGTACCGGGTCACCGTCCCGCCGCTCGAGAACCTCGTCGAGTCGAACCCCGCGCGGCTCCTCTTCCCCGATCCGCTCGCCGACGACCTGAAGGTCGACTGCGGCCCCACGCCGATCGCGCCCCGCACCGATGCCGGGAGCCTCCCGCCGCCGGGGAGCGCCCGTCCGCCTGGGCCGCGGGCGGCGTCCCCTGCCCCGCCGGGGGGCCGGGTGCCCGCCCGCGCGGATGGGCAGCTCCAGGGTGGCGCAGGCGCCGGCCGGCGGCCCTCGGCGGCGGCGCAGGCCGGTCCGACGGCGCAGCCCGGCGCGGCGGAGCAGGCCCCGCCTCCGGCGCAGGCCCAGCCGCCGGCCGGGCTGCCGCCTCCTCGCCGGGCGCCCGACGTGGATCCATCGCGCCCCGGGCCGCAGCCGCTCGCGCACGGCGCGGTCGTCATCTCGCCGGCGCCGCTCCGGCTGGGCAACTGCCGGATCCGGCTGACGGGCCAGGCCAAGCACCGGCTCGTGGCGCCGCTCGCGCTCCATGTCTCGCTGACGCGCACCGATCAGATGCGGAGCGGCACGCCGATCGAGCTCCTCCAGAACGGCACGTGGATCGTCACGCCGAGCAGCGCGGAGTTCCCGCTCCCGCCGCTCGCGGAGGACTTCGACGGGGACGCGCGGCTCCGGCTGGCCGTCTACAGCGATCCGCTGAGCCCGCAGGGCAAGGTGGTGCTCGTCTCCGACGCGGGCCGCGTCGCGAGCTCGCTGCGCTCGAACGAGCCCGGCGAGCCGGAGCGCGCCCGGCGCCTCGTGGGATCGGTGGCGATCCACTCGGTCCCGCTGTGCGGCGAGGACAACTTCCAGACGCTCGAGGCCGCAGGGACCTGCTTCCGCGCGTACCTCACCGTCCCGGCGATGCTGGCGACGCTGCAGGTCACCCGCGCGCCGTGGGTGGAGAAGCCCCTCGTCACGCGGAGCGTGCTCAGTGCCGTCGGCGTCGCGCTCGCGATCGACCGCTACGACCCCGTGGAGCGCCGGGCCTTCCCGATCGCGGCGCAGCTCGGCGGCTTCGTGCAGACGCTCGGCGAGGGGCGGGTCGGCCTCCTCGGCTACGTCGGCGTCGCGCCGACGATCCCCATCCTCGGCTCGGGCGGCAACACCACGTCGTTCGGCTTCCTGGCCGGGCTCGGGCTGGAGTACATCACCAACGAGGCCGGGCCCGACGAGGGGCTCAAGCCCGCCGCGTTCGTGTCCGCGGTCGTGCAGGTGGGCCAGGCCGCCCCGCAGGTCTCCACGGGCGGCCGGGCGAGCTTCGGCACCTACGCCGGCGACTGAGCCACCGCGGCGCAGGGCGCGCGGCGGCCCGGTCGCCCGTTCACCGGCGGTTCAGGATCGCGTCCAGCTCCTCGATCGCCTGCCGTGGGATCGCGGTATCGAGCCGCACCTCCTCGAGCAGGGCGCGCGCCTCCGGGTAACGCCTCGCGATCACGAACGCCCGGATCCAGAGCACCTTGCGCTCCGACGTGAAGAGGGTGTTCGGCATCTCGCGCTCGTAGCGCTGGAGCGCCGCGATCGCCCGGTCCGGATCGCGCGCCTGCAGCGCCCCGGTGACCGCGTCGAACAGGGCGATGTCGTGATGGCTGCCGGGCCCGTCGATCTCGATCTCGAGCTTCTCGATCGGCTCGGCGGCGACCGGCGCCGGCGCGCGCTCCCCCCGCTCGGGCGGCGGCACGCGCGCTCGCCGCAGGGCCGGGGGGCCCCGCAGCGGCGCCTCGACGGGCGCCGGGGCCGCCGGCGGCGCGACGGGCGGCGCCGGCGGCTCGGCGGGCCGGCGCGGCGGCATGGCGGCGACGAGCGCGGGCACGACGTGCCTCACCTCCTGCGGAGGCGGCGGCTCCGGGGCCTGGAGCGCGAGCCAGGCCGCCCCCGTGGCCGCCGCCGCCGTGGCCGCGACGGGGGCGGCGACGCCCAGGGTCGGCAGCTGGACGAGCTTCGTGAGGCCCTTGAGCCACGTCACGGCGTCGCTCAGCGCCCGGCCGACGCCCCCGGCGGCGTTCCCGGCGCTGCCCGCCTCGAGCGCCCCCACCGACTCCTGCACGCCGCGGAGGATCGAGGCCCGGACGTCGTCGGGCACGCGCGGCGAGATCCGCGCGGTGGCGAGGAGCGCCGCCAGATCCAGGGGCAGCACGAGGCGAAAGCCCTCCCTCTTCCGGTCCTCGCGCCGGCGCTTCAGGACGATGGCGTGGAACAGGCGGATGGCGCGCGCGCGCCACTTGTACGCGGTGGACAGCGGGATGCCGCGCTGCTGCGCGAGATCCGCCATCGGGGTGCTGTGGAGATCGTGCCCGACCAGGATCCAGTGCGCGTCGGCGTCGAGCTGCTGCATGAGCTCCAGCACGACGAGCCGCTCCTGATCCGAGATCAGCAGCTCTTCCGAGGTCATGGCGGGGTCGACGAGGGGAGGGAGCTCATCGTCGGGCACGAGCTCTTCGTAGCGGTGCTGGGCCCGCTGCAGGTAGTGCGAGGCCGTGTGGACCGTGATCCGGTTCAGCCAGCGCTCGGGCCGGGAGATCTCGGGGTTGTACTTGTTGAAGCTGAGGTACGCCGCGAACAGGACCTCCTGGGCGAGGTCCTTGCGATCACGCAGCGGGACCCCCAGACCCGTCAACCAGCGCCCTACGAGCGCGGAGGTTTGCTCACGAAAGAGAAGCTCGAACGCGCGCTCTTTCTCGGGTGGGCCGCCTTGGCCCGGACGTCGAGGTCTTGTCATACACAAGTCCAGTTCCGGGCACGGACGGGAGATTGCCGCCCGAAGCAGGTCGCGCGCGACGGACCGGAGGCCGGACGGCGGCTCACGGGCGTCCGGAGGCCGGAAATGCCGCAGAATCCTCGCGAGAACGGGGCGCCAAGGCGCTCCGGAGCCATCCGATTATCGAATAGAATTGTTAAATACAATTCATGCGACGAATGATCTGTGCTGCGCCCAGGGTGCGGCGCGCGGAGGCGCCGGGACGCACCGGCTGGCCGGCTGGCCGGGGATTCCGGGTGCGCCCGCGCGCGATTCGAGGCAGGCTGCCGCCCCCGCCCCGCGGATCCAGCGCATGAAGCTCACCGACTTCTCTCTCGCATCGATCGCGGCGAGCTCGCGCCGCAACACCATCCGCGACGTCTGGGACAAGCTGAGCCCCCTGCCGGGGGGCAAGCGCCTGTTCAGCCGGCTCATCGGCGCGATGGCCCCGTACACGGGGACGATCCGCGCCGAGGTCGAGGTCCTCGAGCGCGGCCGCGCGGAGGTGTCGATGCGCGACCGGCCGGGGCTGCGCAACCACCTCCGCTCGGTGCACGCGGTCGCGCTCGTCAACCTCGCCGAGCTCACCGGCAACACGGCGCTGTCCTACGCGCTGCCCGATGACGCCCGGTTCATCGTCGCGGGCCTCTCGATCGAGTACGTGAAGAAGGCCCGCGGGACGATCCGCGCCGTCTGCGAGTGCCCTCTGCCGGAGACCAGCGAGCGCAGGGAGTACGATATCCCGGTGAGCCTGCGCGACGCGACGGGGACGGAGGTCGCCCGCGCCGTCCTCCGCAGCCTCGTCGGTCCGAAGAAGCACCCCTGAGCTCGGCGCCCCGCCGCCCCCGGAGCCCTCGGGAGCTACCGCCCCTGCATTCCGGCGCAGCGCCACGCGCTCCGGCGGAGCCCTACGCTCCGGAGCAGCCATGTGCTCCAAAGCACCTTGCGGACCGGAGCAATTCTGTGCTTCGGAGCAATCCTGTGCCCGCAAGCACACGGTGAGCGCAGCTATTATCACCTGACTTCCACGGAAGCGTCTCACCCCGCCCCACACCGAGCCGGAGCGCGGACAGAGGGTTCGAGTCAACACGCTCGACAAAGCGCTTCCAGGGTGTTTCGATTCTTCGAATGAGGAACCGGTCAGCGATGGTGGCGCTCGCCGCGACGGGGATCAGCGTGATCTTCGCGGCGTGCGGGGGGACCGATGGCTCGGTCTCCGCCGGCGGAGCCGGCGGAGCGGGCGCCGGGGCCAGCTCGGGGACAGGCCCGGGGAATGGCTCGGGGAACGGCTCGGGGAACGGCCCGGGAACAGGCGGAGTGACGAGCACCGGATATGGCACCGACGGGCCTGGAGAGATCACCACCGGGCCCAGCAGCGGCGCCGGAGAGGGCGCCGGCGGCGAGGCGTCGTGCGCCGGGGAGACGAAAACGGCGGAGCTCGTGCCGCTCGACCTCTACATCATGCTCGACGCGTCGGGGTCGATGGATGAGCGGCTCGCGACGGGCGGCACCAAGTGGCGCGCGGTGACCGACGCGCTCGAGGCCTTCTTCACCGACCCGCAGTCGGAGGGGCTCGGCGTCGGGCTCCAGTACTTCCCTCTGCTGAACCCCGGCCAGCCCATGAGCTGCAGGACCAACGAGGAGTGCGGCGTCAGCGGGCCGTGCGCGCTCCGGGCCTGTCGCAACTCGTTCGACGCCCGCACGGGCCTCCAGGTCTGCGCCGCCGACTCGGACTGCCCGGACGGCGACGCGTGCATCGACATCGGCGTATGCTCCCAGAACGGCAACGTCGTCTGCGGCGACATCGGCGAGCGCTGTCCCAACCGCGCGGGCACGTGCAGCAGGGTGTCCCGGAGCACCTGCGCGCATCCGTACTCGTGCGTCACCGAGGACTACGCGACGCCCGCCGTCTCGATCGCGCCGCTCGACGCCGCCTGGGCCGACGAGCTCATCGGGTCGATCGACCGGACATTTCCCAACGGAGGCACGCCCACCGCCGGCGCCCTGTCCGGCGCGATCGCCCAGGCCCGGTCCCACGCCGAGGCGAACCCGACCCACAGGGTCGTCACCGTGCTCGCCACCGACGGGATGCCCACCGAGTGCAATCCCACGTCCGCCGACGGCATCGCGGAGATCGCGGCCGAGGGGCTGGGCGGCTCGCCGAGCATCTCGACCTTCGTCATCGGTGTCTTCGGCAGGGGCGACGACGGCGCCCAGGCCACGATGAACCGCATCGCCGAGGGCGGCGGGACGACGTCGGCCTACTTCATCGACACGAGCTCCGACGTGACGCAGGCGTTCCTCGACGCGCTCAGCGAGATCCGCGGGACGAGCCTCGCGTGCGAGTACCAGGTCCCGGCGCCGTCGGCGGGGCAGACGCTCGATTACGGCACGCTCAACGTCCAGCACACGCCGCCGGAGGGCGCCGACCCGTCGACCATCTTCTACGTGGCCAGCGAGGCGCGCTGCGACGCGACCGCCGGCGGCTGGTACTACGACGTCGACCCCACGACCGGCGGCACGCCGACGAAGATCGTGATGTGCCCCGCGACCTGCACCCACTTCCAGGCGGGCGGGCAGGTCCAGCTCCAGGTCGGCTGCAAGACCGAGATCCCGCCGATCAACTGAGCCCCTTCCCCCCACGCCGCGCGCTCGCCCGCGCCGCGCCCTCCACGCTCGCCCGCGCCGCGCGTCCGCCTGCGCGGCCGGCAGCCGGCGGCGCGCTCATGCGTCGAGCGCCGCGCGCCGCACCGTGGGGGACGGGCCGCGGGTGCGCAGCCAGAAGTACGCCGCGGATGAGGCGAACAGGGCCCCGCAGACGAGCGCGGTCGCGTAGCTGAAGCCGAGGAAGAACTCGAGCCACGAGCGCTTCGCCTGGCCAAAGCTCTTGTAGAGCAGGAGCGCCACGCTCCCGAGGTAGCCGAAGGCGTCGGCCGCGGTGATCAGGAATCCCGCCGTCGCCACCGAGCCCACGGCCGCGATGAGCCGGTCGAAGAGGACGCAGTTGTACGGGACGTACCCCACGTAGAGCCCGAGCCCGACGCTGATCATCCAGGCCACGGGGCCGATGACGCCCGCCTGGTAGAGCGCGGTGCTCAGCCCCGCGAGCGCCGCCCCGGCGACCATCACGCCGTGGATCGCGACGAGCGCCGCGCGGTTGTTGCGGATGCCGATCATCACCGCGACCGAGAGGAGCGCGCCGATCGCCACGGGGATCTCGGCCGTCGTCAGGATGGCCGGCTGGTCGGTGTAGCCGAGGGCGTCCCAGATCTCGCGGGCGAAGTTGTCCCGGAAATCGCGGTAGGCGGTGAGGACGACGTAGCCGAGGACGAGGGTCGCGAGCCCGCCCGCGTTCGCGCGGACGAACGCGCGCCGCGCGGCGCGGTCCATCGGCGCGCGCCGGGTCCGGAGCGCCTCGTCGTCCACCGAGGGCGGCGGGATCTGCGCGAGCATCCACACCGAGAAGAGCAGCGGCGGGAAGAAGAGGGCCCCCGTCACCGCGGGCATCCACACCTCCGGGACCCCCCAGCCGAGCGTGATTTTGCCAACGGTCTTTACGAAGCCGCTCGCGACGATGAAGCTGGCGCAGAGGCCGGCGCCGAGCAGATCGCTCACGCGGCGCCCCTCGAGGAAGCCGAAGACGAGCCCCCAGACCATGCCGAGGGGCAGGCCGTTCAGCGCCAGGAAGACGGCGGCGTACGGGGCCGGCGCGAGCCCGAACAGGACGAGCGCGACCTCGCTCACCCCGATGCACGCGAGGATGGCGAGCGCGCGCCGCTCGGGCGGCATCTCGGAGACGACCTTGATGCCAAGGAACTTGGAGGCGCAGTACCCGAGCACCTGGGCGATGATGTAGAGGCTCTTCAGATCGAGCGCGGGGAGCAGCGGCAGCGCGACCATCCCCTTGTAGGAGCCGACCGCGAACGGCTTGCGGAAGGCGTACATGCAGAAGTAGGTCGAGAACGCGGCGATCACGGCGAAGGCCGTGAACACCGGCGCAGGGGCTCGCTCGAGCCATTTCGTCACGCTTCGCTGGGCCGGCATGGGAGCTCCGAGGAAGGCGCGAGGGTAATCGCGGCCGCGCGGCGAGCGCATGGATTTTCGGTGAGGAGCGGGCCGGTCTCCCGCCCTCACGCGAACACGCGAACCGCGGATCTCGCCGTGATCTGCCGAGCGTCCAGCCGGTATACCGCGATGGTCAACTTTTTCGCCTTCCGCCTTGCTCTTGTTTCTTCCGGCTCGTGTCGCTGCTCGCCCGTCATCGCTCCGCTTTTCGGTCCTCGCTCTTCGCCTCTCGCGCCTTTCGTGGGGCGCCCGCGAGCGTGCGGCGTTCGAGGAAGCTCATCGGCAATCGATGAGGCGGGCTCATCCGCGGCGTGGTGGTCGAGATCGGATGGCCTGAAATCGACACCTCGGCGAGCGACGCCGGCGCGCGGCCCGGAAAGTCATGTGAGCTCGTCCGCCGGCTCCCGAGTCGCCTTCAGGGGAAGCCCTAAGTCATGGCGTCGTCACTGTGGCACAACGTCTCTGTGAGACGGTTTGGTCGATCCGGCATGGGGCGCCTTGCGCCTCGCAGCGGGCCTGACCGGGTGAAATCTCCCTGAAAACGGAGCGAAATACCGCCCTCGCCGTCCTGGAACACCCCTTGCGATGCTCGGATCGCGCCGGGGCGTCGGGGCCCTGGCGCTTCAGCCCACGCGGCGCCGGACAGGCACGCACGACAGGCGGCCCGATACGGCTGTCCTCCCGCACGCTCGTGCGTCGCCCGAACGTGGCCCGAGCGTCGGCTGGATCACCGGAGAGGAGCGGCCCAGTTTCGCTGCCGTGTCGCTCTCCTCGCAAGAAAGGCGGAGGAGTCATGCCGAATCGTCAGGGATGGATCGACGAGGAACATAACGATGGGCCGGGGCGCGACGACGAGCGGTTTGGGCCAACCCAGGGTCAGCGAGGCGATGAGCGATATCGTGGCGAGCGTGGAGCGAGCGGGGATGCTAGTTACGGGCATCGTGGCAACTACGAGCAAGTCCTCCAGCGAGACGATCGGCGCCATTCCCGCGGAGGTCACGATGATCTCCGCGGTCGCTCCGATCAGCGAGAGTCTGTCGGACGCGGCCACGAGGGCGAGCGCGGCGGCGAGGGCGACCCGAGCTGGCGCGGCCACGGCGGCGAACGCGGCTGGGAAGGCCGACAGGATCGCGCCTGGGGGCAGCGCGAAGACGCCCAGCGTAAGGACTGGGGCGGCCAGCGTGATGACTTCCAGCGAGGAGGTCGCGACGATCTTGACGCCGGGCGCGGCCACGGCGGCGGCCAGGGCGGCTTCGGAGGCGGCCAGGGCAGCTTCGGTGGCGGCCAGGGCGGTCACGGCGGCCAAGGTCACTTCGGCGGCGGCCAGGGCGGCTACGGCGGCCAAGGCGGCTTCGGCGGCGGCCAAGGCGGTTACAGCGGCGGCCAGGGCGGATTCGGCGGCGGCCAGGGCGGCCTCGGCGGCGGCCAGGGCGGCTTCGGTGGACAGGGCCACTTCGGCGGCTACGGCAGAGAGGGATTCGGCCGCGGCCAGGGTGGATTCGCCGGTGGCCAGGGCGCCTATGGCGATGAGGGCGGACAGGGCCGCTTCGGCGGACAGGGCCGCTTGGGCGAACAGGGTGGCTTCGGCGGACAGGGGCACTTCGGCGGACAGGGTGGCTTCGGCGGCAGCCAGGGCGGTCATGGCGCCGGTCAGGGCTATTTCGGTGGCCAGGGTGGATTCGGCGGCCAGGTTGGCCAGGGCGGCTTCGGCGGACAGGGCCACTTCGGCGGCGGCCAGGGCAGTGAGGGCGGCCTCGGAGGCCAGGGTGGATTCGGTGGCCAGGGTGGATCTGGTGGCGGCCAGGGCGGCTTCGGTCGCCAGGGAGGCCTGGGCGGAGTCCAGCACGAAGGATACGGAGCCCGCGGCGGCCTCCGGCAGTGGGCCGACGACGAGCGCGGCTGGAACGAGCGGCCAGGACAGCAACGCGGGTACGAAGGCCACGGGTCGTCCTTCGGCGGCGATCAAGGCCCTTCCCCTCAGCCCTACGGCGGACAGGGATCCGGCGGACAGGCCTCAGGCGGCCGCAGCTTCCTCGAGACCGTTCGACAGGGCGGCGGGCTCAGCGGCTCGCGTGGTCGCCCGCCCAAGGGGTACAAGCGCTCGGACGAGCGGATCCGCGAGGAACTCTGCGACCAGATCTTCGATCAGCCGGACCTCGACGCGAGCGACGTCGAGGTGAAGGTGCAGAGCGGCGAGGTCATCCTCTCCGGGACCGTCCGCGAGCGTCGCTTCAAGCACCAGCTGGAGGCGCTCGCCGAGCGGATCTCGGGCGTGGTCGACGTGCGGAACGAGATCCGGCTCTACCGCGAGCCGCAGCAGGGCGAGGCGAGGACGAGCACGGGGTCGTCGTCGAGCGAGCGCGCGGCCGCGGGCACGAGTGGTGTCACGGCGGGCTCCGCGACCTCCATCGGCGCGACGTCACCCCCGGAGGCGAAGAACAACGATTCGCGCCGGAACGCCTCCTGAGCTCCGGAGCGAATGGCCAAGGTGGGCGGACCGCCGCGCAGCGGTCGATTGCGGGCCGAGCGCGTGGCACATGTGGCGGCGGGAGCCGCCGCAGCCACGCCTACGCGGCTGCGGGAAGTTGCCCCGGAGCGGCAGAACAACCGCCAAGCCGCCAAGGACGCCAAGGAGAGAAGAGGAAGGGGGCCGTCCGGGCATCCCCCCCTATTCCCCGGTTTTCTTGGCGTCCTTGGCGTTCTTGGCGGTTCATTCCCCTGGTTTCCAAGCTGGTCGGTGCTCAAGCACTCTGCGGGAAGTTTCCCCGGAGCGGCGGCGCGGCGAGGGCGCTCTCCTGACCGGCGCCAGCTGGTCCTCGAGGCCGGCGCCGGCTTCGCCCGCGCCGCGGACGGCCGCCCCCTCGAGTCCCGTTGACTCGACTCGGTGACTCATCGACCATGTCGTCCATCATGGTCCCCTTCGTTGCCTTCATTCCGCTGTCGAACTGGCTGCGGGGCTTCGATCGCTACGAGATGCGTTACTCGAAGGCGTTGATCCGCGAATCCACCTTCCCCGACGCTTTCTACATGCTGAAGGAAGACGAGCCCTTTGCGCCCGGGCTCCAGAAGGCGCGGAGGCTCGTGACGAGGCTCGGGCGGCCGAAGGATCGCGTCGTGGCGCTGCGGGCGCGGCTCCCCGTCGGGCCCGACGCGATGCGCCCGAACGACGTGACGGGCACGGGCATCGGCTGGCGCTGGCCGTCGAGCGAGATCCCTTTGAGCGGCGTGGCGTGGGTCGATGGGCATGGCGCCCTCGTGCCCACCCGGCACGAGGAGATCACCGCGGAGGCCTTTCGCCTCGATGACGCCGGCCTCATCGACTGGGCGAGATGTCGGCCGCGGAGCCTCTCGGTGCTGCCCGTCGCGAATGCCTGCCAGGCGCATTGCGCATTCTGCTTCTCGAAGGCGAGCGTCTCCGATCTCGCGCGCCAGCGGAGCGCCACGCTGGAGCGCTACGTCGACTGGGCGAAGCGCGCGAAGGAGCGCGGCGCCGAGCGCGCCGTCATCACCGGCGGCGGCGAGCCGACGTTGCTCGAGCCCGAGCGGCTCCGCGCGCTCGTTCACGGCCTCTCCGAGCTGCTACCGAAGACCCTCCTCATCACGAACGGCGCGCGCCTCGACCTCGCGCAGCTCGAGCGGCTCCGGGACGCAGGGCTCACCACCCTCGCGGTGAGCCGGCACGGCGTGACGCGCGAAGACGACGCGCGCATCCTGGGGATCGAGGTCGACTCCGGCGCGCTGGGGAGCGCGCCGGGCCTCCGCACGCGGGCCATTTGCGTGCTCCAGCGCGGCGGCGTCGACGACGCCGCGAAGGTGCGCGCCTACCTCGAACGGAGCGCCGGAGAGGGGTTTCAGGAGGTGTGCTTCAAGGAGCTCTACGTCTCGAGCCTCTCGGAGAACCCGTGGGCGCCGAGCGCGGCCAACCGGTATTGCGAGGCGAACCAGGTGCCTCTCTCGCTCGTGCTCCACACGCTCGCGGACCTCGGCTTCGAGCGACGCGCGGAGCTCCCCTGGGGGAGCCAGGTCTTCGAAGGAACCGTGGGAGGCCGCGTGCTCCGCGTGGCGGCCTACACCGAGCCATCGGTCGGCTGGGAACGGACACATGGCCTCGTCCGCTCGTGGAACGTGATGGCCGACGGGTCCTGCCTCGCCTCCCTGGAAGATCCGAGCTCCACGTTATGAAGCACGAAGCGTTTCTCGCCCGCCGCGCGGAGCTCAGGGCCACGCGCCCTTCGCTCGTCGATCTCTCGGAGCTCAACGTCTACCGGAGCCTCGCGCGTTTCTTCCCGGTCATCGCGCCCTCGACCCACCCGGAGGCGCCGTATCGCTGTCACCTCGCGGAGCGGTTCCTCGCGCACCTCGAGCTCCCGCAGGCGCTCAGGCCACGCACGCAGGTCAGCCATGGTATCCGTCGCTCGCTCCGCGCGTTGTTCGGGCTCCTCGCGAAGCGGGAAGCGCGCGTCGGCGTCCCCGCCGACGTCTACCCCGTCTACCAGCAGCTCGCAGCCGAGGCGGGAGCGACCCTCGTCCCGTGGAATGCTCGCCTCGGGTTACCTGCCCTCGACGGGCTCGACGCGGTGTTGCTCTGCGAGCCCCTGAAGCCGTGGGGCTCGCACCTGTCGCCGCTCGAAGCGGACCGGCTCCGGCGCTGGGCGCGCGCGGACGAGCGGCGCATGCTGATCCTCGATTCGGCCTATGCGACGCCGCCGACGGAGCAGGCGCGGGCGCTGCTCGACGACGGGAGCGCGATCCTCCTCGCCTCGCTGTCGAAGGGCTGGCTCATCCCGGATCACGCGGGGCTCTGCATCGTGCCCGAGCGTTTTCAGAAGGAGGCGCGGGACGCCTTCGCGAGGCTGCCGAAGGACGAGCCGCGGGTCCGGATCGGGTACGCGGCGCTCACCGAACATGCCTCGCGCCCGCGGGAGGTCGGCGCGCTCCTGTGCGAGCGCGCGCGCCGGCTCGACACGCTGACGAGCGCGAGGCCCGATCTGAGCGCTTCCCGGTGCACCGGCTACTTCGCGATCTCGGCGAGGCCGTTCGGGGAACTGCTCGAGCTCGGGATCCTCGGCGTTCCGGCGCCGGTCTTCGGCGGGCCCGAGGACCTCAGCGTGCTCTCGAGCCTCGAAAGCCAGGAAGCCCGCTGAGCCACGGCGCTCGGCGCACGGATACTTGTTGAGCCGGCGTCACCTTTCCATGAGGGCCGTATCGCATCCTGGTTGTGCGATCCCGGTAGCCCCCAGCAGGAAGGCTCGCGGCGGGCGCCTGTCCATGCCTGTCAAGTCTTTTCGGCCGCACGCCGGGCGACCGAATTTGGCCCCATCCCTCCCCTCCTTGTGATCCTATCGGAGACGCCGGTCGCAGGCGCCGCATCCTGCACCCTGCTCGCGTCTGCCTATGGCCGAGGTGCTCGCCGCATCGCTCGCGTTCCCTGCCGTGATCTTCACGGTCGCGCTCGCGCTCGCGCTCATCTACTGGCTGTTCGTCCTCCTGGGCGCGGTCGACCTCGACCTGCTCGGCGGCGCCCACGGCCACGCTGCCCCCGACCTCGGCGGGCTCGAAGGCGCAGCGAAGGGCGCCCTCGAAGGCGCAGCGAAGGGCGCCCTCGAAGGCGCAGCGAAGGGCGCGCTCGAAGGCGCCGCCAAGGGCTCGCTCGAAGGCGCCGCCAAGGGCTCGCTCGAGGGCGCTGCCACGGGCACGGCGGAAGATGCCGGCTCGCTGCTCGCCGCGCTCCAGCTCCACCGCGTGCCGGCGACCGTGACGCTCACGCTGATCGCGGCGTTCGGCTGGTTCACGAGCGCCCTGTCGACGGTGCTCGTCGAGCCGCTCTGGCTCGGCTGGGGGCTGCCTCGCTGGACGCTCGGCGTCGCGGTGCTCGCCGGCTCGCTCGCCGCGGCCGTGATCTCGACCTCGCTCGCGGTGCGGCCGCTCGGCCCGCTGTTCGTGACCCGGCACGCCCAGTCGAAGAAGGATCTCGTGGGCCGCGTGTGCGTCGTCTCCACCGGGCGCGTCGACGAGCGCTTCGGCCAGGCGACGATCGACGAGGGCGGGGCGAGCCACATCCTCGACGTCCGGTGCGACACGCCCGGCGCGCTCCGCCGGGGCGACCGCGCGCTGCTCGTGAGCTGGGACCCGGACCGAGAGGTCTTCAGCGTCGAGCCGCTCGACGCCCTCCTCGGCCCTCCCCCTCCCCTGGCCGAGCGGGGTGCGTCCCGCGTGGAGGCACGCCCGGCCGGCGTCGAGGAGGACGACGCGCCCGCGGCGCGCGCAGCCGACGAGCGGCAGCGCCGCGGCTGAACGCCGGCGCGGGCGCCGCCGCTGAACGCCGCTGTCGGGCGGGCGGTTTCGTGTACGCTCGTCCCCGAGGGGGCGTCATTCCGCCCCCGCCCCGGCTCTGAGCGGGCCTGGCCGTCCGCCCCGCACCGACGTGAACGCGGGGGCCGGCGCCCTCCCCTCCACCGAAACGCGAAGGAGCTCCGCGTGCCCCCTGTGACCGTCCCCTTAGTCATCGTCCTCGTCGGCGTCCTCGCCTTCGTCGCCCTCGGGATGCTGGTGATGTACGCCAAGTTCTACCGCCAGGTGGATCAGGGCAAGGCGCTGATCATCAACACGAGAGGCCAGGAGCCCATCGTCACCTTCACCGGGACGCTGGTGCTGCCGATCATCCACCGCGCCGAGTACATGGATATCTCGGTCAAGACGATCGAGATCGACCGGCGCGGCAAGGAAGGCCTCATCTGCAAGGACAACATCCGAGCGGACATCAAGGTCACCTTCTTCGTGCAGGTGAACAAGACGCAGGACGACGTGCGCACGGTCGGGCGGACCATCGGCTGCGTCCGCGCGTCGAACCCGGAGACGCTCGAGCAGCTCTTCGCCGCGAAGTTCTCCGAGGCGCTCAAGACGGTCGGCAAGCGCCTGAACTTCGAGGACCTCTACAAGGAGCGGCAGAAGTTCAAGGACGACATCATCGACGTCATCGGCAAGGACCTGAGCGGGTTCGTGCTGGCCGACGCGGCGATCGACTACCTGGAGCAGACGCCCATCGAGCTGCTCGACAAGGACAACATCATGGATGCCGAGGGCATCCGGAAGATCACCGAGCTCACGGTCGCGCAGAACGTGCTGACGAACGAGCTCCGCCAGAAGGAGCGGATGGAGATCGGCAGCCAGAACCTGAACTCCGACGAGGCCATCTTCCGCTTCGAGCAGCGCCGGGCCGAGGCCGAGGCGAAGAAGGCCAAGGAGATCGCGGTGGCGCAGGCGCGCGAGCAGAACGAGGCCGCGCGCATCGTGAGCGACGAGCGCAAGAAGACGGTGCTCCTCCAGGAGAAGAACGACGAGGAGGCCTTCGTCGCCCGCGAGGCGAAGGAGCGCGGCGTCTCGGTCGCCCAGAAGAACAAGGAGCGGGAGGTCGCGGTCGAGACCGAGCGCGTCGAGAAGGCGCGTCAGCTCGAGATCGTGAGCCGCGAGCGCGACGTGACGCTCCAGCAGATCGCGCGCGAGAAGGAGCTCGAGGTCCAGAGGAAGGACATCGCCGACGTGGTCCGGGCGCGGATCGCGGTCGAGAAGACGGTGGCCGAGGAGGAGGAGCGCATCAAGGACGTGCGCGCGGTGGCCGAGGCGACGCGCCTCAAGGACGTGACGCGCATCAACGCGGAGGCCGAGGCGCAGGAGCAGCTCGTCAAGCAGCTCAAGGGCGCGGAGGCGAGCGAGGAGGCGGCGAAGTTCCGGGCGCGCGAGAAGCTCATCACGGCCGACGCCGAGCTCGAGGCGAGCGACAAGGCCGCGCGCGCGAAGATCCGCCTCGCCGAGGGCCACCAGGCCGAGGCCGCGGCCGACGGGCTGGCGCGCATCCGGGTGAAGGAGGCCGACGCGCAGGCGATCGAGAAGCAGGGGTTCGCCGAGGCGCGCGTGGCGCTCGAGAAGATGAACGCCGCCGCCGCCGGCGAGGAGAAGCAGGGCCTCGCGCGGGTGATGGTCAAGGAGGCCGAGGCGATGGCGATCGAGAAGCAGGGTCGCGCCGAGGCGACGGTCGCGAAGGAGCGGCTGCTCGCCGAGGCGGCGGGCATCGAGCAGAAGGGGCTCGCCTCCGCGCGGACGCGCGAGGCCGAGGCGCTCGCCCTGGAGAAGACGGGCCTCGCCGAGGCGACCGCGATCAAGCAGCGGCTCCTGGCCGAGGCGGCCGGCACGGCGGAGAAGGCGGCGGCGATGAAGGCGCTCGACGGCGTCGGGCGCGAGCACGAGGAGTTCCGCCTCCGGCTCGAGAAGGAGCGGGCGGTGGAGCTCGAGTCGCTGCGCATCCGGGCCGAGATCGCGAAGGCGCAGGCCGAGATCCTGCACGGGGCGTTCGAGCACGCGAAGATCAACATCGTCGGCGGCGACGGGGCGTTCTTCGATCGCTTCGTCAAGGCGGTCACCCTGGGCCAGTCGGTCGACGGGCTGGTCGACCAGAGCGCGACGGTGCGCGCCCTGGCCGGCGACTACCTGAACGGCAACGCGAGCGTCACGGAGGACCTGAAGCAGCTCGTCGCGCCCGGGGGAAAGCCCTCGGACGGCACGCTGTCGGGGCTCCTGACGTCGCTCTTGCCGAGCGCCGACGCCGACGGGAAGAGGAAGATCGAGGCGCTGGCCCAGAAGGCGCGTGAGCTCGGCATCGACGAGCTCGCGAAGCTGCGCGGCCCGCGCGCCTGAGCGGCGCTCCCGCTCCGGAGACGGGCCCACCTCGACGTCTTCGGTGCCCGGCGCACCGGAGCGCGCCTGCGCGCGGGCTGCCCCTCCGAAATCGCGCGCTCAGGGAGGGGCCCCGGGCGAGCTCACGGCGAACGCGCTCCGACCGTGCGAGGCGACCAGCACCGGCGTTCGATCATTCATCGACGGCGAACCCTTCGCGCCGGAGCGCGTCGTATCGCTCGCGTCCACCTCGCAGATAAGTCTCCACGGTCGCCCGCGCTCCTGGGTGTTTCTGGGTCAAAGCGCGAGCGGCGAGGAGGAGATCTTCCACAGTGCGGGAGACGATTCGCGTCCGGCAGGTGCCCGATGCGGACGCCGAAGGTAAGCGTGAGACGAAGAGTTCCGGATTCATCCAGTGCTTGACCAGCGTGTCCGAAGCCTCCTCGATGATGGGCAGGTCGAGAGCCTGCGCGATCGTGAGGCCTTCATCTGCCATGAAATAGCCAGCCAGCCTCGTTCATGTAGAGGTCCTCTTCCGCCGTGTACAAGCCTACATGGACCATCGGATCGCCGGTCGCTGACAAACGTGCCGTCGGCCACGTCGACGAGACGAGCGCGGCGTCGTCCTCAGGCTCTTCGCCGCCCGGAGAGTCCAGACCGAGGCATATCAACTGAAAGAGTCCGAGGGCCAGTGAAGGCGTCTTTGGATGGGTCCCTCGACGCACCAGGCCACCGAAATCTTCTTCCAGTTCGAACACTTCGTCGAACACGGCGCTCCTCGCAGATCGAGCTCCTCGGCGAGTCGCTCGAAGCTGCATGTTCTCGAGGCATCCCGAAATACGCGCTCCCGCATGAAGAATGTTCTCACGCGTTCCGAGAGATGCCCGCCGAAAGCCTCCAGCGACGGACGAGGTTGGCTCATGCAATTCTATCCCATTGCCTCGATCCCTGCTTTGCGAAGCGCCGCCAGCCTGGCTGCACCACCGGGGCGGTATGTGTCTACTGCGACGCTGACACCTGGGCAGGACTGCACGGCACGCTGGACAAGAACAACCACCTCCGCCGGGGAACTCGCAACGATGAGCGTCTTTTTATTTCCAGTCTCCGGTGACCCGACGACCCGGACCCACATGGTGGAGTTGCGCCAATTCGCGACGACAGAATCAGATGCCTCCTCGACGCTCTGCAGCGGGAATGAGCCTGCCAGATCATGGCCTGCGTCCGTGTCGATCGAAACGGTTGCATGGTCCGGAATCTGCGACATCATTTCGGACTCAAGTGCGATATTTTCCAGAAAGGCGCGCATCGAGCCGGCCTCGGCTTCTACCTTGTCAATAATTCCAATGTGTAGCCAGACTCTCCCGGTATCATCGATGTATAGATGGCTTTCGTCTGCGTATAGACCGATCAGTATCAGCTCACGCCCGAGCTGTGCGTGCATGACGCGGGGCCATGGTCGTGGAGTGAGCGTTGCCGACGAATATCCCGGAAGCTCCATGGCTTGCTGCTCGGGAGGCGTCAGTGCGATCATCTGATACAAGCCTATGGCGAATTCGGGTTGCCTGTGGGCCTTGTCGGCGCGCTTTACCATGCCACCGAAGTCCTCTTCGACCTCGAACACGGCATCGTACCACGGGACGCCCAAGCGCTCTAGCTCCGCGGCGAGCGTCTCCCAATCACACGAGCGGGACACGTCTCGGAATACCCCCTCGTTCTCAAGAAAATTCCGTGCACGCGACGATAGGCGATCGCTGAATAGAGCTGACGAAGGTCGTGACATAGTATATGTTAGCTACGCGCAGAGCGCTGCCATCCTCGCCGTGAATCGAGGTGCCACGCGCCTAGATTGTCAACCCCAGGAACGTCGCCCCGGGGGCGCTGATTGGCCCTCATGTTGAACTCGGCGGACGGCGTGGTCGTAGATGATGTTGGTCCTCTGCCTTGCGAATTGTCGAATCCCGGTGCGATGACTCCCGTGGGGGGGCATCATTCCGGCCAACGCGTAGAGTCGAGGTATCGTCTGAGAACAGTTGGGGCACGATGCTCGAGGGACATCGCCTTGATGTGAAGAGATGCCCCCTTCGCGATCGATCTCGTTCATGGCCGCGCGTAGGTTTTGTCGCCACTTCGGGTCGCCCGGCCTACATGTTCGCGGCTGATTTCGCTGCTCCCAGTCGCTCAAGTGAGCGGAAAGTGCCGCTGGTTCAGCGCAGTGCTCAGGACTTACCCTCGAGGTCGTACCTCGAGCATTGGAAGGCGGCAGGGCAGCGAGTACAGCAGTATGAAGCGCATTCGCATTGCCGCTCATCCCTGTCACGACGGTTCGGTCTCGTCGCATGATCGTCGTCGCGCAAGGACGCAAGCCATCCAGGTCGATGAGCTCGCTCGGCCATCCATCGGCGTACGCATAGGCCCGCAGGCTGCCCTGGATCCCGATCGGCTCCGGGCTGAGGTACACCCCTGTTACCGGGTCGTAGTACCTGTGCCAGTTGTAGCAGAGCCCCGTCTCCTCGTCCGCATATTGCCCCGGAAGCCTGAGCGGCGCGATCCTGGTTTGTTCGGCCGGCACGTCGCCGTACAGCCCGGTCTCGATCTCCGCCGCGACGCTCCCATCGCCCCCGACCATCGCCTCCGGAAACCCGTTCACGCCATGGACGAAGTACCTGAGCGCCCCTGCCGCACCGTCCCGCTGCGCGAGCGGCAGCACGCTCTCGGGCAGCGTGACGTACCTCCGCTCTTCCACGACCGGCGCCTCCCCATCCCGCGCTCGCTCGCTGCGCTCGTGCACCATCACATCGCCGCGCCAGGCATATCGCGTTACGCTCTCGGTCCTCCCGAGCCGCGCCACGCGCTTCTCGATCCTGCGGCCGAAGGCGTCATAAGCGAACGCGATCGTCCTCCCCTCCGGGGTCCGCACCTGCGTGAGCCGCCCATCGCTGCTCCAGTCGTAGGTCCACACGAGCTCGCGCCGCACCTCCCCGTGACCGTCCAGCTCGCTCACGCGTTTCCGCACCACATCGCCACGCTCGCTGTAGTCGTAACGCACGGTCTCTTGTCCCGTCGTGCGCGCCGTCAACCGCCCCCCAGGCGTGTACGTCCGCTGCTCGCCCTCCCTCTCCATCTCCCCTGCCACGGTGAGGCGGAAGCGCTCCACCGCCTTGCCCGCCTTGCGCCGCTCGACGACGCGGCCGTTCGCATCGCGGAGCAGCTCTCCGATTTTGCCGCGGAGATCCTCGTCGGCGCGGAGCAGCCCCGCGGGCGACCAAGCGTACGTCCTGCGCCACGTCTCGGGTGCGATGAGCGGCCCCACCCACGCGGGCTCTCCCGGCCCGATACGCGGCGCCGCAGGCATGCCGAGCACGCGCTGCCGCTCCATCCACCCCTCCGCGTTGACGTCGGTCGCGATCGTGCCGCCGCCTGGCAAGAGCCGCTCGACCTCGAAGCCGCGCGCGTCGTAGGCGAGGCGCAGCGGCGCGCTCTCCCCGCCGATCTGCACGGCGACGGGCCGCCCCCGGACGTCGCGCTGCACGCTCATCTCGCCGCCCGGCCCGCGCAGGGAGCTGGCCTTGCCCATGGCATCGTAGGTCCACGCGAACGCCGCGAGCACCTCGGTGCCCCGCCGTGTCACCTCGGCCGTCACCCGCCCCCGCCGATCGTAGGTGTACTCGCACTCGACATCGCCGCTGACCGCGCGCTCGATCCGGCCGAGCGGATCGTACTCGAACACGTCCTCGCGCCCGTCGGAGGTGCTCCGCTTCACGAGCCTGCCGAGCGGATCGTACTCCAGGTCGACGCGCTCGAGACCGCACTCCCTCCGGACGATCCTGCCCAGCAGATCGAGCCTGTACCGGATCTCCCGCCCGTCGAAGGTCCGCTCGCCGGTGATGCGCCCCTCGGCGTCGCGCTCGATCCGGTGCTCCTCGCCGGCCTCGTTGACGATGCGCACCAGGTCCTGCTCGCGGTCGTCGAGCGCGTCGTTGCCCTCGCGGTGACACCACGCCTCGATGCAGCGCCTGTCCTTGTAGCGAAACTCCGCCACGACCCCGCCGGGCTCTTCCCGCCGCACCAGGCGATGGTCCTCGTCGTAGGCGAAGCGGTGCGCGTGCCCCGCGGCTCCGCGAACAGGTACGCCAGCCCTTCCGCTGCGAGCGCGTAGCCCCACGCGTACCGCGTCAGCACCCCGCAAACGGGGCCGTTCGCGCCATGCGGGCATGCTCGGCGATGGGAGTGCCGAGCACAACCCGCGCGCAGCTCCTCCACGTTCTCGACCGCGCCGTGACGACGCGGCGGCGGTCCCCCCGCCGTTGCCGTGTCCCCGGGGCGCGTCGCCGACGCGGCGGCGGCTCCCCGGCGCGCATCGCCGACGCGGCGGCGGCTCCCCGGCGCGCGTCGCCGACGCGCCGCTGCATGCCGGCGGGCGTCCCCCCACGCGCCGCTGCACGCCGGCGCGCGTCGCCGACGGCCGCCTTCGGGATCCGCGAGAGCTCGCCCGAGCGGACGGCGCTCCCGGCCGCCTCGAGGGCAAGCTTCTCGCCGACCGCTACCGATCTCCCGATGTCATCGAGCCATGACCGCTACGGCTTCCTCGTCACGTGGATCACGGCGGCGAGGCACATCTCGTCGAGGGTGCTCTCGCCGAGGTGCACGTCCACCGGAGCGGGGAGGTGCTGCTCCTTGAGCGCCCTCGCGAGGTCATGTCCGTGCCGACATAGTGCATGTGCGTGCCGGCGCCATAGAGGTACGTCTCCGAGAGAGATACCGCGGCGGGCAGCCTGAACTGCATGGTCTCGACATGATCCGTCGCGCCGGCGGGGATCAGGAACTCCACGCCATCGGCGTCGTTCGGCCCGGGGAGGAGGCCGCGGCCCTGCGCGAAGGGAGACTCGAAGTTGCCGATCAGCGCGATGCCCATGAGCCACTCCGGCACGCCCTGGGTGAAGCGCAGCTGGAGGCGCGTCGCGTCGGGCTCGGCGGTCGTCCCGGCCGGGTGATAGTGGACTTGCATCACCAGCCGCGCCCCCGCCGGGAGCTCAGCGCCGATGTTCGGTTCGAGCTCGATGGGGACGCCCCCCGGCGCCCACGCGGCGACGAGCTCGCCCGAGAACCCGGGGCCGCCAAAGCAGTCGTATCCGCCGTGCTCATCCACGAGCGCGTCGGTCACGCCATCCCTGTCGATGAACACGAGCGCGTGGTGCACGACCTTGCCGTTGCCCGGCATGAGGTGCACGCCGTTGATGTACCGCGTCTCCGTGAGCCCAGGATCCATGACGAAACACCGGAACTGATCGGCATCGCCGCTCGCGACGAACGGCTCCTTCGGCGCGACCTCCAGATCGACGCCGGGCAGCCCCGGCGCCTCGGCTACGAACGGGGGCGGCGCGTCCGCCGGCTCCCCCTCGGGAGCGCCCGAGGCGGCCCACGCCTCGAGGACCGCTATCTCCTCCTCCTTCAACCCGGGACGAGCGCGAGCAATGTGAGCGCGCCAGATGTCGACTTTCGCATGGTACCCCCCTTTCGATAGCCCGCGTGTTCACGTGCCCTGAGCCGTCGAGAGGGCAGCGCGGCGGCCCAGGCGAGCCGCCGCGCTCCCGTCGCCGTCAGGGCTCGCGCCGGATCAGTGGACCTCGTTGTGGCACGTGGCGCTGCAGCCGTCGCCGCTCGCGGTGTTGCCGTCGTCGCACGCCTCGAACGCCGCCTGCCGCACGCCGTCGCCGCAGTGCGGGCCGAACACGCAGCCCGGCGCGCACTCGCCGTAGCCGCCGTCGTTCTCGCCGTCGTCGCACTGCTCGGGCGGCGCCTGGGTCACGCCGTCGCCGCAGCGCGGGCCGTACACGCAGCCCGGCGCGCACTCGCCGTAGCCGCCGTCGTTCTCGCCGTCGTCGCACTCCTCGCCGAGCTCCCGCTGCACGCTCCCGTCGCCGCAGACGGCGCCGATCCGGCAACCGAGGCAGCCCATGCTGCCGTCGTTCACGCCGTCGTCGCACTCCTCGCCCCACGCGTCCTGGGTGACCCCGTCGCCGCACTTCGCCGCGTCGCCGCACTCCGGCGTGCACCCGCCGTAGCGGCCGTCGTTCACGCCGTCGTCGCACGTCTCGTTGGGCTCCTGGACGACCGCGTCGCCGCAGCGCGGCCCGGTCAGGCACTCCGGCGTGCACCCGCCGTAGCGGCCGTCGTTCACGCCGTCGTCGCACTCCTCGCCGAACTGGCTGTCGATCTCCTCGTCCCCGCAGCGGGGGGCCGCCACGCAGCCCGGCGCGCAAGCCTCGGAGCCATAGCCGCCCAGGTTGGTGCCGTCGTCGCAGATCTCGTACGGCGAGGTCGCCACCCCGTCGCCGCAGTAGAGCCCCAGCGTGCAGCTCGTCGAGCATTTCCCGTACCCCGGGCCGTTCTCGTCCGCGTCGTCGCACTGCTCGTCGGGCGTGACGATGCCGTCGCCGCACACGGGCTCGCACACGGACGAGGCCGCGTTGAAGCCGCCGAGCGTCAGCTTGTAGCTCGACGCCGTGGTGTGGCGCTCCGCCTGGAACACGACGACCTCGTAGACGCGCCCCTCCGTGAGGCCGAGGTCATCCATGCGCACCGTCCCGCGATCGTCCGCCACACCGGCGACCTCGCCGGTCCCCATCGGGGTGTGGATGCCGCCGAGGTCGATGCGGAGCCGGTTGTTGATGAACACCCAGACGTCGTCGTCCCCGTAGAAGTCGAGCCGCTCCCCGCCGTGGTACTCGAACCAATAGCGGACCTCGCTCGTGAAGTAGAAGTTGTGGTTGCCCGCCACGGCCCAGTCGTTGAACGGATCGCGGGCCTCGCGGCTCGCCTCGCGCTGCGCCACCGGCACCGACGGGTCCTGCCAGCCCTTGCCGTCGAGCGGGAAGAACAGGTGATCCTCGAAGCGGAACACGTTCGACGTCCCGACACGCGCGAGCGGGAGCCAGTCCACGACCGTCTTCGAGAGGGACGAGTCGTTGTACCAGCGGTTGAAATCGGTGGCGTTCGTGAGGAAGGCGTTCTGCCGCGCCGCCGCGAACTGGGGCTTGCCGTCGGCGCCGAGCGCGCTCTGCACGATGCCCGTGACGATGGCGTCCGGGGGGTTGGTCCCGGGCTCGAAATTCGGCTGACCTGCCTTGAAGTCGCGGTACACGATCGGCACGCGGAGCTCGTCGCCCAGGGTCGAATCGTTCCTGCAGCTGTACCCCGGCTCGATCGTGCACGCGCTCGAGCAGCCGTCGCCGCTCCTCGTGTTGCCGTCGTCGCACTCCTCGCCGCCGAGGCGCAGCCCGTCGCCGCAGGCCGACGAGCACCCGCTGTCGCCGCAGTCCGGCTCGACCTGGCAGAACGGCGTGCAGCCGTCGCCGAGGTTGGCATTGCCGTCGTCACACGGCTCCGAGCCCTCCCTCTTCCCGTCGTTGCAGACGGTAGCGCGGCAGATATAGCCGCCGGGCGCGGACTGGCACACGAGGCCAGGCTCCCACTTGCAGGTGGCGTCGCACCCGTCGCCATTCTTCGTGTCGCCGTCGTCGCAGTCCTCGCCCTCGACGACGCGCCCGTCACCGCAGACCGCCGTGCAGCGGCTCCCCGCGCGCGCGCAGTCGAACCCGGCCTCGAGCGCGCAGGTCGACGAGCAGCCGTCGCCCGAGACCGTGTTGCGGTCGTCGCACGCCTCGCCCACGCCGATCTGGCCGTCGCCGCACACGACCGTGAACGTGCAGTGCACGCCGTCCGGGCACTTCCAGCCGGCCTCGACAAGGCAGCTCGGCGAGCAGCCGTCGCCCGGCTCGGTGTTCCCGTCGTCGCACCGCTCGGTCGGCCGCAGGCGGCCGTCGCCGCAGCGCTCGACCGGCTTGCAAGGCTGCCCGGGGACAGGGCACGTGACGCTGCCGGGGTCCTCCAGCGCGCAGACCTCGGAGCACCCGTCTCCGGACACCGCGTTCCCGTCGTCGCAGCTCTCCCCGCCCGAGACGCGCCCGTCGCCGCACGAGTGGAGCCGGACGCACGGCTCCCCCGGGCTCGGGCAGACCCAGTCGCCCGGCTCCCTCTGGCAGCGATCGTCGCAGCCGTCGCCCGAGACGGTGTTGCCGTCCTCGCAGCTCTCGCCGGGCTCCACCGCCCCGTTGCCGCAGACGATCGTCGTGTGACAGAGCTCCCCGGGCTCGCAGACGCAGTACGGCTCCACCTTGCAGGCGCCAGAGCAGCAGTCCCCGGGGAGGCTGTTCCCGTCGTCGCACGCCTCGCTCCCCTGGTTGATCTCGCCGTCGCCGCACGCCGGCTCCACCGCGTCGCACTCCGGCGGAGGATCCGGCGATTCGCAGGGATCGCCCCCGGCGCCCCCGCTCCCGCCCGATCCGACCGTCATGAACCCGCCGAAGCCCCCGCTGGGGTCCTCGCCGCCGGTGCCTGAAGCCCCGCCGCCGCCCGCACCGCCCTCGCCGCTGCCCGTGCCGCCCTCGCCGCCGCCACCCTCGCCGCCGCCACCGCAGGCGACGAGCGGACCGGCGAGCATGACGAGGAGCACGGAAGTAAGTCTCTTTCCCAAGCCCATCGACGCCACCATCCCAACTTGCTTCAGAAGGTCGTCACGCTGTCCAAGCCACGCCGCGAGGCGCCTCGAGCGACGAGGTACGCCGCTGGAGACAGAGTAAGCGCGCGTCGCACAGGCGCGCGCTTGCATCGACATGTGGGTCGCCCTCGTTCCCGCTCATCGCAACGCAGCCACCCGCGTGGAGCAAGCGGATTTCACGGTATAGCGGGTTCCCGACGCGCCGCCCGTCGGGGCGCGACGGAATCCGCCGGCGGCGCGGCGGCGCGGCGGCATGGCGGCGCGCGAACGACGGCGGCGGCGCTCGGGCTTGACATCGTCGGAAGACGTCCCGGCCCCGCCGCGCGCTCGCCATCTCGCCCCCCGGACGCGGCGAACGGCTGTAACCTGGCCGCGGGCAGGCCGAGGCCCGCGCGGATTCGACGCGGGGCGGGCCTCTCGGCTGACCACAGGGAGCATGCATGGTGTCGACAGGGGCCTTGGACGGCGCGGCCCGAGCGGCGGGGGCGTCCCCGCCGCAGGCGGCGGAGCCGCTGGACGGGGGCAATTACGAGGTCATCCGGCGGCGGCTCGTCGAGCGCGCCGAGGAGCTCGCCCGCCGCGCCGAGGCGCTCAACGCGCGGCGAAAGGAGGTGTTCGGCGGCACGGACCTCGCGCTCCTGGAGAACGCCCGCGTCAGGACCGAGAACAACTGCGTGCCGCGCGACATCGTGAGCATCCGGGGCAAGCTGCTCGTCGGTTACCTCGTGTTCATGGGGCTGAAGGAGGTCGACGTCGGCGACGTCTTCAGCCTCCACCGCTTCGCGAAGGACGGCGGCGCCTTCGACCTGACCCACGTGCCGCTCGACGAGGGCGAGGCGTTCCTCGGCGACCCCAGCTTCGTCAAGGAGTTCAAGGACCTCCACCGCTACGTCAAGGAGCCCCGGCTTCTCCAGCTGCGGCGCAGCGGCGAGACGCGGCTGCTCGCCATCTTCCAGGTCGGCGCGACCGAGCGCGACGTGAAGGTGTTCCGGTGGAACATCGACGCGACCGGGCGCATCCGGTACCTCGACGCGCGCGGCGACGAGGACAACGTCCGGCCGCGCGCCCACGACTTCGCCTGGACCCAGGCCACGCGCGACGACCACGTGCAGGGCAAGCACCCGCACGTCGCGATCCTCGGCGAGATCTTCGTCGAGACGGTCGGCGGCGATCTCACGGTCAAGATCGAGAACAACACGACCACGGGGCTCGGCATCTACCGCGAGCCGGTCGACGACGCGGGCCAGGCGCTCGACGACGCCGACATCCAGTACGCCCGGCTCGGGCCGCTCATCCTGCTCAAGATCAAGCCGTTCCGGGAGCCCTCGTACCGCTACTTCGTCTACAACGGCCGCACCCGGAAGGTCACGCGCATCGACGCGATCGGCCTCGCCTGCCTGAGCCTCCCCGAGGACCAGGGCATCGTCTTCCCGAACGGCTACTACCTCATCACCGGCGAGACGAAGCGCTTCGAGGGCAGCACCGAGAGCCTCGTCTTCGAGCGGGTCATCCGCTCTCCGAACGGGGAAGACGTGCTCTACGTGTTCCACCAGGTCGTGGACGGGCGGTACGTGCTCTTCCCGTACAACCTGATCCGCAAGGAGATCGCGACGCCGATCCAGTGCCACGGGTACAGCCTCTTCGACGACGGCAAGATGGTGATCTTCCGGGCGTCGAGCGACGAGGCGACCCGCGTCCACCCGATGCAGATCTGGCAGACGCCGTTCATGACCGCGGAGTTCGCGGCGTCTGCGCCGACCGACGGCTCGTACCTCGCGAAGGTGGGCAACGCCGACCTCGTGCGGGGGATCTCCGACGCGCTCAGCATGCGGCGCGCGGCGCTGGACGGGTCGCCGACCCGGCAGACGTACGAGGATCTGATCAGGACCGCCGAGCGGATGACCGACGCCTACTACTGGCTCGGCCACGCCGAGGCGGGCAATCTCCTGTCCGTCGTGAACGAGCTCCGGGGCGTCTCCGAGAGCATCGTCGACGAGTTCGAGAAGGTCGAGGGCATCAAGGCGCGCGCCGCGGCCGCGCTCGCCGAGGCCGAGGCGGCGCAGCGGCAGCTGCTCTCCGGGGTGCGGCCCGAGGACGCGGCGAGCGTCGACGCGTTCCTGAAGGCCCTGACCGCGCTGCGGCGGCAGCGGGGGCACCTCATCACGCTCCGCGAGCTCAAGTACATGGACCTCGGCCGCGTCGACGCGCTCGAGGCCGAGATCGTCGCGCGCGCCGACGAGGTGAGCCAGGCGTGCGTGACGTTCCTCCTCGGCGAGCAGGCGTTCCGCCCGCTGGCCGACCGGCTCGCGGGCCTCATCGCGAAGATCGAGGCCGTCGCGAAGTCGCCCGAGCTCGCGCCGTTCGCCGCCGATCTCGACGCCGTGAACGAGGGGCTCTCGGTCCTCGCCGAGATCGTGGCGAGCCTCAAGGTCGACGACCCCACGGCGCGGACCCGGATCCTGGAGGGGATCAGCGAGGTCTACGCGCAGCTGAACCGCGCGCGCGCGACGCTGAGCGCCCGCGGCAAGGACCTGCGGGGCGCGGAGGGGCGCGCCGAGTTCGGCGCGCAGTTCAAGGTGTTCGGCCAGAGCGTCTCGAGCGCGATCGCGGTGTGCGACACGCCCGAGCGCTGCGACGCCGAGCTGTCGAAGCTGCTCGTCCAGCTCGAGGAGCTCGAGGGGAAGTTCGGCGAGTTCGACGAGTTTTTGGGCGAGCTCGCGGCCAAGCGCGAGGAGGTGAACGACGCGATCGCGGCGCGTCGACAGGCGCTGCTCGACGAGCGGCAGCGACGCGTCTCGAACCTCGTCGCCGCGGCGGACCGGATCGTCCAGGGGGTGGCGCGGCGGGCGCGCACCTTCCCGGGCGTGGACGAGCTCAACACGTACTTCGCGTCCGACGCCATGGTCGCGAAGCTCCGCGATCTCGCGGCCGATCTCCACGCGCTCGGCGACAGCGTGAAGGGGGACGAGGTCGAGGCGCGGCTCAAGTCGGCGCGGCAGGACGCGCTCCGGGCGCTGCGCGACCGCGAGGACCTGTTCGAGGGCGGCGGCGACGTCATCAAGCTGGGCCGCCACCGCTTCAACGTGAGCACGCAGGCCCTGGAGCTCACGCTGGTCCCGCGCGGCGACGGGCTCGCGCTGCACCTCACCGGGACCGATTTCTTCGAGCCGATCGAGGACCCGGCGCTCGAGAGCGCGCGCGATCTCTGGGGCCAGGAGCTCGCGAGCGAGACCCCCGAGGTCTACCGGGGCGAGCTCCTCGCGGGCTCGATGCTCGCGGACGCGGAGGCGGGGCGCGGCGGGCTCTCGATCGAGCGGCTGCGCGAGGCGTCGCTCGGCCCGGGCGGGCTGCTCGGCGCGGTGCGCGCGTACGCGGAGGGCCGGCACGACGAGGGCTACGAGCGCGGCGTCCACGACGCGGACGCGGCGCTGATCCTGGAGAAGCTGCTCGCGCTGCGGTCCACGGCGGGGCTCCTGCGCTTCGGGAGCGCGCCGCGGGCCCTCGCGTGCCTCTACTGGGCGGGGCTCGACGCGCGCGCCCGGGACCTCGCGCACCGGCGGTCGCGGAGCCTCGGCCGGCTCGCCGCGCAGCTCGGCGAGAGCGAGGCGCGGGCGGCGCTCGCGGCCGAGCTCGCGCAGGGCGTGGCGGCGGCGGCGGCGGCGCACAGGCTCGCGGCGAGCGCGGCGGACGTGCGCGTGGCGGCGCGGTACCTCGTGGAGGAGCTCGCGGCGGAGCGCCCCCGGTTCGTGACGAGCGACGCGGCGCTCTCGCTGCGCGACGCGCTGCTCGCGCGCCTCGACCTCGAGGGGGGCCGGGCGGCGTTCGAGGAGGACCTGCGGCAGCTCGAGAAGCACCCGGCCGAGCGGCTGGAGCTCGCGCTCGCGTGGCTGAAGGGGTTCGCCGCGGTCGCCAACGATGGGGGCTCGCCCGGCAAGCCGGGCTCTGCCCCCAAACCCTTGGCCAACGATGGGGGCTCGCCCGGCAAGCCGGGCTCTGCCCCCAACCCCCCGGCTGCGCTAAGCCACCTCGCGCTCGAGGCGGCGGTCGTCGTCGTGACGGAGCGGCACATCGAGCGGGAGCCGAGCGGGGCCGTCACCGAGGCGCGCGTCGAGGGGCTGCTCGGGCAGCACCCGCGCATCAAGGAGCGCGCGATCGCGCTCCGGCTCGACGAATTCCTGAGCAGGATCGAGGACTTCCTGCACGAGAGGGCGCCGCGCTACCGCGCCTACAGGAAGGTGCGGAGCGAGATCGCGGAGCGGGAGCGGAAGCGGCTGCGCCTCGAGGAGTTCGCGCCGCGGGTGCTCACGTCGTTCGTGCGCAACCGGCTCATCGACGAGGTGTACCTGCCCCTCGTCGGCGCGAACCTCGCGAAGCAGCTCGGCGCCGCGGGCGACGTGAAGCGCACCGACCTGATGGGCATGCTGCTGCTCATCTCGCCGCCGGGCTACGGCAAGACGACGCTGATGGAGTACGTCGCGAGCAAGCTCGGCCTCGTGTTCATGAAGGTGAACGGGCCGTCGCTCGGCCACGAGGTGACGTCGCTCGACCCGGCCGAGGCCCCGAACGCGACGGCGCGCCAGGAGGTCGAGAAGATCAACCTGGCGTTCGAGATGGGCAACAACGTGATGCTGTACCTGGACGACATCCAGCACACGAACACGGAGCTGCTCCAGAAGTTCATCTCGCTCTGCGACGGGCAGCGCCGGATCGAGGGCGTGTGGCGGGGCCGGACGAGGACGTACGACCTGCGCGGCAAGAAGTTCTGCGTGGTGATGGCGGGCAACCCGTACACGGAGTCGGGCGCGCGGTTCCAGATCCCCGACATGCTGTCGAACCGGGCCGACACGTACAACCTCGGCGACGTCCTCGACGGCAAGCAGGCGCTGTTCGCGCTGAGCTACCTGGAGAACGCGCTCACGTCGAACCCGACGCTCGCGCCGCTCTCCGGGCGGGCGCCGGGCGACACGCACAAGCTCATCCGGATGGCGCAGGGCGAATCCATCGCCGCGTCGGAGCTCGAGCACGCCTACTCCGCGGCGGAGGTCTCGGAGATGGTCGCCGTGTTCGAGCGGCTCTTCCGGGTGCAGAAGGTGCTCCTGTCCGTGAACCTCGAGTACATCCGGAGCGCGTCGCAGGACGACGCCTTCCGGACGGAGCCGCCGTTCAAGCTGCAGGGCAGCTACCGGAACATGAACAAGCTGGCCGAGAAGGTCGTGGCGGCGCACACGCTCGAGGAGGTCGACCGGCTCATCGACGATCACTACGTGAGCGAGTCGCAGACGCTGACGACGGGCGCCGAGCAGAACCTCCTCAAGCTCGCCGAGCTGCGCGGCCGGATGACGCCGGAGCAGGCGGCGCGGTGGGACGAGATCAAGAAGGGCTTCGTGCGGATCAAGCGCATGGGCGGCAAGGAGGACGACCCGGTCGTGCGCGTGACCGGCACGCTGTCGATGCTGGGCGAGCAGCTGGAGGGCATCCGCGGCGCGATCGGGAAGGCGGCCGCGGTGGCGCAGGCGGGGGACGCGCGGGCGCGGGAGATGAAGCAGTGGCTCGCGCCCGAGATGGAGCGGCTCTCCGCGGCGCTCAAGGGGGCGGCGCAGCCGCGGGTCGACGTGAAGGTCGAGACGGATCGCTCGGTGTCGGAGTTCGTGGGGCACCACCTGTCGCTGGTGGAGCGGCTCGTGGCGCCGCTCGCGAAGGCGACGACGCAGAGCGCGTTCGGCATCCGGGCGATCGAGGCGCAGGTCTCGGAGCTCGCGCAGGGGCTCCGGTCGCTCGACGAGAAGGTCCGCGCGGCGGCGCGCCCGCAGAGCCAGCCGCCGCCGCCGCGCTTCGAGGCGCGGGTCGGGGCGGCGTCGCCGGCGAACTTCTACCGGACGGCGCCCGCGGCCGACGTCGTCGACCACGGCGGCATCTTCGTGCCGACCTTCCGGCCGCCGCCGGCGCGCGGGACGACGGTGGCGCTCAAGATCCCGTTCGCGGAGGGCGGCGAGATCGACGCGGTGGGGGTGGTCGAATGGACGCGCGAGACGGAGCAGGAGGGCCCGCCTGGGTTCGGGGCGCGCTTCGTGCGGCTCTCGGGCGAGCAGCGGCAGCTCGTGGAGGGGTTCGTGCGGCAGCGGGAGCCGATGCTGCTCGGCATGTGAGCGGGCTCGCAGAGCTGGCGCTCACGCGCTCGCCTGGTGACGCCGACGCGACGCCGCGCTCGCGCGCGCAGGGCGCAGAGCGGGGCGCGGTGCTCCGGCGCGGAGGTATGCGGCCCGAACACAGCACCCGAGCTGAGCCGATGCTGCGCAATGCTCGTCACCCGAGCGAGCAGCCGCGGGCGGCGGGCGCCTCTCCGGCGGCGGGCGCCTCTCCATGAGGAGTAGAGCGGCCTCCCTCGTGCGTGATATCACGGTCACGACGCGGTTCGTCGGTGATGGCCTGGATCCGAAGCCCGCGCTCCGGCGCCGGGCACGCAGGAGCTTCAGCGCATGAAGATGATGACCCTCGGACCCTTTGACGGGAACGCGTGGCTGCTCGGCCGGAAGATCGAGCGAACGGTCGCGGAGTGGAAGGAGCCCGCGCGGCTCGCGATCGTGGCCATGCCGAGCGGGACGAAGCACGAGGAGTACCTCGCCGCGGTCGAGGACGCGACGGGCGTTCCGGTGGTCGGAGCCACGACCGGCGGGGTGTCGTTCACGGAGCGCGGCTTCAGCAGGAGCGGGGTGACGTGCGCGTTCCTCGGGGGAGCGAACGTCGAGGTGGCGTGCACGGCGGCGCGCGAGCTGCGCTCGGATCACGCCAAGAGCATCAGGGCGGCGCTGAGCGACATGGACGAGGCCGTCTCGAGCGGCAGCGGGCGGAGCGGGGCGACGAGCTCGATCCTGGTGCTGGCGGACGCGTTCGCGTGCGACGGCGACGATCTGGTGGCCGCGCTCCGCCAGGGCGTGCCGCCGCACACGCGCGTCTTCGGCGGGACGGCGGGCGACGGGTGGACGTTCGAGGGGGCACGGGTGTTCCTCGGCCGCAAGGTGCTGACGGACGCGGCGGTCCTCGTGCGGCTGACGCACCGGCAGCGGGTGAACATCGACGTGGTGCACGGGTTCCGCGCCGCCGAGGGCGGGCGGGATTTCACGATCACGGACATCGAGCGGAACGTGCTCAGGACGCTGGACGGGCAGCCGGCGGCGCGGGTGTACGAGGAGGAGCTCTCGCGGCTCGGCTTCCGGTCGAGCGGCGAGGGGCTGCTCCAGACGATGGCGAAGCACGCGCTCGGGGCGAAGACGCCGTTCGGCGAGTCGCTGAAGATCAGGTCGCCGATCGCGATCCGGGGGGACGGCGCGGTGGTGCTGACCGGGGGGCTGGCGCGCGGGCAGGTGGTGCGCGTCGTGAACGCGGCGACCGACGCGGTGCTCCAGGCGGCGAAGAGCCTGTCGACGAAGGTGCTGGGGCCGCTGCCCGGGGTGGCCGGCTCGCTGGTGTTCGACTGCGCGGCGCGGTTCCGGATGCTGGGGGAGCGGTACCGCGAGGAGGTGCGGGCGTTTCTCTCGCCGAACGCGGCGTCGAACCCGATGTTCGGGATGGCGTGTTACGGGCAGATCGCGAAGTTCGGGGGGAGCGTCGAGGGCTTCTACAACACGAGCGCGGTCATGGTGGCGTGGGGGGAGTCGGACCAGGGGACTGCTGGCGGGTGAGCTTTGCTGGGCTGCCTGGGCTGACGAAGAGGCGGGGGGATCGTTGCGCGGTGTGGGGGCTTTGCCGAGCTGACCGGCCTTGCCAAGAAGGGCGAACGCGCTGGTTTGCTACGGATGAGCAGACGAGCTGGGTTTGGCCTGCAGACGGACGATAGACGCCCTCGACGTTCACGAAGGGGCGAGGTCGACAGCAATGGATGCGGCCAAGATGGCGTCTCCGGTGTTCCCGGCGATAGCGGGCTCCCCGGCATCGGCGGCGGGCACGGGCGATTGAGCTCGACGGGATCACGGGGCGCGATGGCAGTCGCGGCACACCCGGGGTCGCCTCAGAATCCGAGCGATCGGATCGCCTTGCGGATCGTGTCCGCGCTGGCCCGGAGGCCAGCCTCCTCCTCGGGGCTCATCGGAATGGGCAGCTGTGACTCGACGCCGGACCGGTTCACGACGCACGGCACGCTCAGGCAGACATCGTCGATCCCGCGATAGCCGCTCAGCAGGGTGCTGACGGGCAGCACGCGGCTCTCGTCGCGGAGCAGGGCCTCCAGGATCTTGGCGGTCGCGAGGCCGACAGCGTAGTTCGTCGCGCCCTTGCCGGAGATCACCTGGGCGGCGGCGTTCTTCACGTTGGAGAAGATCTCGGCCCGCTCGGTCGCGCCGAGGTGGCCGTGGCCGGGCACGGACCACGCGTCGAGCGGGATGTTCGCCACGTTCGCGCTGCTCCACAGCGGCACCTCGCTGTCCCCGTGCTCTCCCGCGATGTACGCGTGGACGTTCTGCACGGCCACGTCGAGCTGCCTCGCGATGAGGAACCTGAAACGGCTGCTGTCGAGCACCGTGCCGCTGCCGATCACGCGGGCGGGCGGGAGGCCTGTCAGCTTGAGCGTGACATACGTGATCACATCGACCGGGTTGGTGACGAGCAGGTAGAGCGCGCCCGGCGCGACGGCCTGCAGCCTCGGCAGGAGCTCGCGGCATATCGCGACGTTCGCGGTGGCGAGGTCCATCCGGCTCTGCCCGGGCTTCTGCTTCGCGCCGGCGGTGATCACGACCACGGCCGCCCCGCGGCAGACCTCGACGTCATCGCTGCCGTCGAGCGTGGCCACCGGGACGAACTGCAGCCCATGGTTGAGGTCGAGCACCTCGGCGCCGACCTTGGCCCGGTTCACGTCGAACAGGGCGATCTGCTTCGCCACGCCGCGGAGAAGGCACGCATAGGCGATCGTCGCGCCGACGCTGCCCGCACCCACGATCGCGACCTTGCTGGGAGAGATGGTCTGGTGATCAGGCATACCGCCGGGGTACCGCGGCGGGACGGCTGCACCAAGGCAAATCGGGCCGCTGCGCCCGCGCGGGGTCAGCCGTGGCCGCCCGGCGGCGGGGCGGCCGGCGCCACGACGATCGCCGCCAGGACCGCCGGCGCCGCCCTCGGGTCTGCGGCGGGCGCTGCGGCGCCGGCAGGCCCTGCGGCGCCCTCGGCGGGCCCCGGGGCGCCAGCCGGGGGCCGTATCTCGACGGCGAGGGCCGGCTGCGCCGCGGCGGGGCTGAGCGCCACGCCCTCGTCGCGGCACGCCCGGAAGAACGCCTTCATGACGTCGGACTCCAGCACATCGTGGCGCTCGAAGTCGGCGATCCAGAACTTGATGACGTAGCGCTGGAAGAGCGGCGTGACGGCGGCGAGCCAGAGCCTGGGCGCGGGCTCGCGCAGCACCCCGGGCACCTCGCCGCAGGCGCGCTGGGCGGCGCGCTCCACGGCCTCGGGCGGGGCGGCGAGCGCGACGAGCATCTCGACGTTGCGCGCGCAGTTCCGGTCCGGCGCGCAGAAGTTCTGGACGCGCGCCTTGGCGATGATCGAGTTCGGCAGGATCACCACGTCTCCGGAGAACGTCCGGAGGCGCGTGGAGCGCCATCCCACGTAGATCACCTGCCCCTCGACCCCGTCGACGAGGATCCAGTCCCCGACGCCGAACGAGCGCTCGGAGTGCAGGGCGAGCCCGGCGAACAGGTTGCCCAGGGTGTCCTGTAGCGCCAGGCCGAGGACCACCGTGATGACGGTCGAGGTCGCGAGCAGCGGCACGAGGTCGACCCCGGTGACCGCGCCGACGATCGAGAGGCCGGCGACGAGGTAGAGGATCGTGAGCAGGAGGTGCCGCACCAGGGCCGGGAGCAGCACCTTCCGGCGCTCGGCGAGCCAGTAGTCGATGACCAGGGTCTCGGCGATCTCGATGGCGAGGTACGCGGCGAGGGTGAGCTCCAGGAGGAGCACGCCCTTGTGGAGCGTGGGCAGCTCTCCCCCGCGAAGGGAGATGAACGCGTGCAGCGCGAGCAGCGCGACGAGCATGCGCGCCGGCAGCCGCATGCGGCGGACCAGGAGGTCGTCCAGCGACGTCTGCGTGGCGCCCGCGAGGCGCGAGAGCGAGGCGAAGACCACGCGGTAGACGACGAAGCCGAGCGCGAGGACGGAGGCCGAGGCCGCCAGCGCGACGGGCAGCGAGGCGGGAGAGCGGATGAGGTCGGCCCAGAGCGCCGGGAGCCGGTCGAGGTTCACGCGGCCGAGTCTGCCACAACTCTGCAACGGCCCGAGCGCGGGGATCCGTCGCCGAGCCGCGCCCGGGGGCGTAGACTCCTTCCATGAACGACATTCGCGATATAAGCGACGACGAGGCCCGGGTGGCGGAGCTGGTGCGCTCGGCGCGGCGCGTCGCCGTGCTCGGCATCAAGACCGAGGCGCAGTCGGATCAGCCAGCGTTCTACGTGGCCAGCTATCTCCAGGGCGCGGGTGTGGAGGTGATCCCGGTCCCTGTCTACTACCCTGACGTGAAGACCATCCTCGGCCAGCAGGTCTATCGCCGGGTGGCCGACGTCCCGGGCCCCATCGACATCGTCGATGTCTTCCGGCGGGGCCAGGACGTCGCCGGGCACCTCGACGACCTGCTCGCCGCCCGGCCGCGCGCCGTCTGGCTGCAGAGCGGCATCCGGAACGACCAGGTGGCCGAGCGGCTGGTCGAGGCGGGCATCCTGGTCGTGCAGGACCGCTGCCTGATGGTGGAGCACCGCCGCCACGCAGGGCGGGGCTGAGGCGTCGAACGCCGTCGAGGACATCGACTTCCTCCTCGACTCCCATTCACCGCGTTCTGCGGCAGCCCGGCGATGCTCGGCCCCGGCATGTCGGACGGCGGGCTCGCCGTGGGGCGACTACACCGCTCGGTGCTGCGTCCCCTTGCCGTACGTGATCGCCACGAAATCCCCCGGCTCGTGGACGATCATCCGGTGCCACACCCCTTGCGGCACCGTGCACGCCGTCCCTGCGCGCAGCGCGACGACCCGCTCGCCGGCCTGGTCCTGCAGCACCACGTCGATCGCGCCCGAGAGGAGGTACAGGATCTCGTCCCCGGCCGGGTGCATCTCCCACCGGGGCGTGTCCTCGGCCATGTGAAACCGCGTCACGAGCCAGCCATCCACGCGCTTGACCCGCCGGATGTCGGCGCCCTCCGGCTCGTCGGACATGAGCTCTTGCCAGAACGTCGGCTTCACCTCGATCTGCAGCGCATCCCCCCCGTCCGCGAGGTGCAGGTACGTGCTGCGGAGATCGAACCCAGGCTGTCTCGGCTCGGCCATCTTTCCCTCCCCCGTCTCGACTGAGGGCGTCCATGCCAGCAGGGCTCCCCCACCGTGTCAATCTGCTCTTCCCGCCGTGGCCTCCCCGCCGGCACGACCGGTGCGCCCCAGGCGCCCCGACCGGGCCCGCCGGGCTCTACTGAACAAACGCTCCCATCCCGGCCGGGACGCGCTAGACTGCGCTCGCAGCGCTCGCCTCTTCGCCCGGAGTACTCCGCACCATGCCGCGCCCCGTGAACAACCCTCCGAACCCGTGGTCGTCGACGCAGGTCGAGTACCTCGAAGAGGCGCCCCCGGCGACGCTGCAGATCTTCGAGGAGCAGGCCCGCTCCATCGTGACCGCGAACGACAGCCCCGATCTTCCCTTCCGGTTCAGCGTCAACCCGTACCGGGGCTGCCTCCACGCGTGCGCGTACTGCTATGCCCGGCCGTCGCACCAGTACCTCGGGTGGGGCGCCGGGACGGATTTCGACCGCAAGATCGTGGTCAAGTCGAATGCGCCCGAGCTGCTCGAGAAGGAGCTCAACAAGCCGAGCTGGCAGGGAGACACGATCGTGTTCTCGGGCAATGTCGATTGCTACCAGCCGCTCGAGGCGAGCTACGAGCTCACCCGCCGCTGCCTCGAGGTGTGCCTCGCGTTCAGGAATCCGGTCGGGCTCATCACGAAGGGCGCGCTCGTGCGACGCGACGCCGCGTTGCTCGGCGAGCTTTCGCGCCGGGCGCGCGCCCGGGTCCACTTCAGCATCCCGTTCGCCGACGACGCGGTGGCGCGCAAGATGGAGCCGTATGCGAGCCGCTCGTCGCTGCGCTTCGAGGCGATGCGGGCGCTCTCCGACGCGGGGGTGCCGACGGGGATCTCGCTGTCGCCGATGATCCCCGGCCTGAACGACAGCGATGTCCCGGAGCTCCTGGAGCGCGCCCGGGCCGCTGGCGCGGAGAGCGCGTTCATGATGCCGCTGCGCCTGCCGCGCGAGGTGCTCCCGGTCTTCGACGAGCGCCTCGAGGAGGCCTTCCCGGACCGCGCCGCCAAGGTCCGCCGCGGCATCCAGGAGATGCGCGGCGGCAAGATGAACGAGGCCGCCTTCGGGGCGCGCTTCCAGGGCGCGGGCCCGCGCTGGGCGGCGATCCAGCGGCTGTTCGAGGTCCACTGCCAGCGGCTCGGGCTCAACGTGGCGCGCGGCAGCGGCGAGTACATCGAGCGAGAGGGCGAGTCGACGTTCAGGCGGCCGACCCGGCAAGGGACGTTGTTCGACCTGTGAGCGTAGCCTGCGGGCTCGTCGTGTTCGTGCACGACGAGCAGCGCGGTGCTTGCCGGCGGATTCGCTGCTGACCGCTCAGCGCGCCACGAAGCAGCAGATCCGGCCGGCGCCGCCGGTCTGGACGAAGCGTTCGGCCGAGCAACCGCTCGGTGGTGCGGGCCGAGACCCACGAGGTCGGCATCTCGCCGCCGCCCATGCGGTCGTGGTGGCCGACCCGAGCGGGCACCGCGGCGGCGGGTGCCTCAAGGAGTCAGGGCTGAAATCCTCTCTGTCGCCTGCGCCGTGGCGTTTCGTGGCGTAGCCAGCACCCGAGAAGGGGAATTCCTGCCGAATGATCTCGGCATCAGATGCAGGACATGGCGCTCGCGGCTGCCCTCCGCCGCTCACGATCCGGGCGGACGGAGCTGCTTGCGGACCTTCTTGATGAAGGTCTGGGTGCACTTTCCGTGGGTGGCCTCATGCTCCACGATCTCGAGCGTGAGCTTGGTCTTCGTCCCGCTGGAGAGATGTGCGGCCGCGTTCACCTCCCTGGCGAGCTGGACGCCTTCCAGCGACGCAGGTCCCTGCGGCTTCTCGACGGCCGCCTGCTTGTTCGGCTGCCGGAAGTGGGAAGGCTTCGTCTTGGTGACGTCGCGGATGCCGGTGTCGTCCGAGCGCCGGCCGGTGCCGTGGCAGCCCGGACAGGTGGCGGTGGTGCCGGAGAACGAGTTGGCGATGCGGCCGTCGCCGCCGCAAATGCCGCAGGATTCACCAGCCATGAGCCTGGCCCTCGGGTCGGGGCAGGTGCTTCGGGTCCTTCATGCGCGAGAGCATACAGCCGATCGTGGCTCGTGGAAGCTTTGCCTGGGGCGGTCCTCCATTTTGTGCGTTGCGGCGGTGCTCCGCGTCGCGCCGCGTGAGCGAGATCCGCGTCGTTCGGCTCGTGGACGGGGCGGACGATCTGATCGTGCTCGGCGACGCGCACCGCCGTCACCACGTGGGTGCCCGCCCCCTCATCCATCAGCGTCGCTGTCTCGGTCACAGCCTGCCGCGAGCCGCCGCGCGCGACCTCGACGCTGCCGTCCACCCCCGGCGATAGACCGGTCACCTCGGTGGTCAGCGTGCCGGTGCCGTCGCTCGTGAAGGTGATGTCGGCGGTGGCGATGTCGTGGGCGTCGCCGCTCGCGGCGTCGAAGCAGTAGAGCTCGCCGCCGCGGCTGAGGCAGGCGCCGGCGACGAGGATCTCGGTGGTGTCCTGCCGGTCGAGCTTGGCGATGAGGACGCTACAGCCGACGTGCAGATACAGCGTGTCGCCGACTCGAGCGTGATCACCGGTCACCTCGACGACGGGCTCGCCCGCGAGCGTGCAGGTGATGGCGCAGCTGCCTTGAAGGCCATCATGCCATTCCGACCCAGCTTAGCTCTACTGCGGGAAGTCGGCCGGGGAAGCGAACCGCCAAGCCGCCAAGGGCGCCAGGAAAACCGGGGAATAGGGGGGGATGCCCGGACCGCCCCTTCCTCCTCTCCCCTTGGCGTCCTTGGCGGCTTGGCGGTTGTTCTGCCGCTCCGGGGCAACTTCCCGACAAAGCCCGACGGATCGAACGAGCTCACTCGACTCTGCAATATTACACCACGCTGGCGCTCGCGCGGAGGATCTCGAATATCGTCCGTTGTGACGTGGCGCGCTCGAGTGCTATCGTTGCCTGGTGCCGGCGACCGGCTGGCGAGAGTTGAAGGTCGAGGGGAAGAGGACGATGAACCTCCGGTCTCACGCGACCGTCGTCGCGATGGCATGGCTGGCCGCGTGCGGCAGCGGCTCGAGCGAGCCGCCTCTGCCAGCGCCGTCGGGCGGAGCAGGTGGTACGTCGGCGGCCGGTGCCTCGCCCGCGGCAGGCGGCTCGAGCGGGAGCGCAGCAGAAGCAGGCGGCGCGGGAATGGGCGGCGGCGCTGCGGCTGTCGCGGGCTCGACCGGCGTGGCCGGCAGCCCGAACGCCGGCGGCGCCGCCGGAGCCGCCGACAGCGCCGGAGCCGGCGGTGCGAGCGCGGGGGCGGGCGGTGCCGGCGCGTGCCCGGCGGGCTCGACGCAGCTGTCGCCGTGGCCTGGCAAGGCCGAGGTACGCACGCTCGACAGCGAGGACGCGTTCGAGAGCGATCTGAGCGGGCTGACCTACGAGGCGCCCGGGGTGCTGTGGGCGACCGACAACCTCTCCGCCAGGCTGTTTCGGTTGTTGAAGAGCGGAGCGAGCTACGCGCCGGACACGTCCAATGGCTGGGCCGCCGGCAAACGGCTACGTTACCCGAACGGCAAGGGCACCCCCGACGCGGAGGGAGTGACGCTCGCCGCCACGAGCGCCGCGGGCGTCTACGTGTGCGCCGAGCGCGACACGGACGCTCCGTCCGTGAGCCGGCTCTCCGTGTTGCGCTACGACGTGACGGCCGCCGGAGCGACGCTGACCGCGACTCACGAGTGGAACCTCACCGCGCTCTTGCCCGAGGTCGACGCGAACGCGGGTCTTGAAGCGGTCACCTGGGCGGCTGACGGCTTGCTCACGGCGCGCCGCTTCTTCGACGAGAGCAAGGCCCGAGCTTACGTCCCGAGCGACTACGGCGAGCACGGCGCCGGTCTGTTTCTGGTGGGCGTGGAAGAGACCGGCAAGGTGTACGCTTTCGCGCTGAATCACGGGAGCGGCGCGGCCACCTTGGTGGCCAGCCTCTCGACGCCGCTCGCGGGCGTGATGGGGCTCGAGCTCGACCGTGACACCGGGAGCTTGTGGGCATCCTGCGACGACACGTGCGACAACCAATCCGCCGTGTTCGGTATCGACGACGCGCTCGGGCGCTTCGTGCTGGAGCGGCGTTTCAGGCCCCCCGGCGGGCTGCCGGACTCCAACAACGAAGGCATCGCGCTCGCGCCGGACGCGGAGTGCAGCGGCGGCGTCAAGCCGTTCTTCTGGACCGACGACGCCGATGCCGGCGGCTTTTCCCTGCGCGAAGGCTCGCTCGCTTGCGGTTGCCTCGAGTGACTGAAGGTCGTGTGGTAGAGCGGCAGCGCCTCGGGTGTCCATTGTCACATCATCTCCGTATCTGGATTGAACACCGTCCGCCTCATCCGACGCTTCTCCAGAACCCGAAAGAGCTGCCCGACAGCCTCCTTGAAGAGATCGAGGTAGCGACCCCAGCCTGACAGCAGAAGCCTCGCTTCCCCATCCGCAGCGGCGGTGCGCAGGCGACCAGCGACACCACGGAGATCGTGTGGTCGTGGTTCGACAGGGTCCTCGGCGCCTCCGCAGAAACCAATCCCCGCGCCTATTGCAATTGAGAGCGCCTGACAAATCCCGCGCGGGAGAAGGCGTCTCCCATCGCCACCAGGACGCGCCGATCGCCCTCGAAGGGACGCCGTCCATGCGCGAAGGACATGTTGTCCAGCACCAGCACGTCGCCCGTGCGCCAGGGAAACGTCACCGTGTGCGCCGCGAACGCCGCGCGGATCCGATCGAGGTCGGCCTCGTCGATGGGCGAGCCGTCGCCGAACAGCGCATGCCTCGGCAGCTCGTCCTCCGCGTACACCGCGAGCATTGCATTGCGCGCCGCGGCCGGCAGGCTGGAGACGTGGAACAGGTGCGCCTGATTGAACCACAGCACGCAGCCGGTGACCGGGTGCGCGGCCAGCGCGTCGCACACCTGTCGGGTCCGCAACGCGTCACCCTCGATCCACTCCCACGCGATGTCGTGCACGGTGCAGTAGCGCTCCACCTCGCCGCGCTCGCTGGTTTGAAACACCGTCTGCCACGGCAGATCCAGCCCCGGACGATAGTTCCGCACGTACATCACCCGCTTGCGCGCGAAGCGGTCCACCAGGGCGGGATCGAGCGCCTCGGTGACGCGAGCCACGTCGGCGAGCGGCGTCTCTCCGCCGCGCGACGCCGCCCGATCACAGAAAAAGAACAGCCGCAGCGGCCAGTCGCGCTGGTAGGCATTCTCGCAGTGCATCGGGATATCCCGGGCCGCGGGATACTCCGTGGCGGTGTAGATGCGCTCGCCCACTTCCGTTCGCGGCGTCGACCGGTACACGTAGGGCAGCGGCTCGCACAGCGCGCCCACCACCTCCGCGAACTCTGCCTCGGTCACGCCAAAGCCGCGGAACAGTACGCCCCCTGCCCGCGCGAGCAGCGCCTCGAGCGCACCCTTGTGCTGACGGGCGAGCTCGGCGAGGCGCATGCCGGGCCGGTCGCAGGTCACCAGCTGCAGGCGATCCGACTCTCGCACCAGCTGGCTGGCCAGGACTCCAGGAATTTCGGCGATGAGCTCACGCATCGGCATCGAACCTCCGCTTCAGGGTGCGCAGCGCGTCCAGGCCCTCGAGCACCTGGCCTCGCTCCACCCCGAAGTCGATCAAGCAGGCGATCTCGTCCACCCCGGCCTCGTTCATAAGGCGTAGCCTGGCCTCGAGGGCGTCGACCGTGCCCATGCACGAGCTCGACCGGTAATAGCGCTCGAACGTCAGGTCGAGCAGGTCCTCCATCACATCGTCCGAGATATCGCCGTCGGGCATCGACAGCGAGCCGCTCATCTTGCCGGCCTTCGCCGCCTTGATCTCGAGCTGCACGGCAGCGCGCAGATACTCGCGCATGCTCGGCCGGACCGCGGCCCGCACCAGCTCGTCGGACGGGCCGACGAAGGTGTGCAGCATCAGAGAGACCACGCCGGACCTCGGGTCGAAGCCGGCGGCGCGCCGCGCCTCGCGGTACTCGGTAATGCGCTGGCGAAGCGTGTTGAGGTCCTGGAACATCATGTGCGTGAGCACGTTGGTCCCGCGCGCTCCCGCGGCGCGCCAGGTCTCGAGCGAGCCCGAGGTGGTGATCCAGACCGGCAGATCCCGCCGGACCGGCTTGGGGAAGATCTCGAGCGTCTGCGGCCCGGACAGGGTCTGTCGCGAGATCGGCTCGCCGCGCCAGATCCGGCGCAGCTCGTCGATCTGTTCGTACATCACCGCGCCCCGACGCTCGTAGCGCTCGGGGAAGAACACGAAGTCGTTGGCGTTCCACCCAGAGCCGAACGAGATGGCCGCCCTGCCGCGCGACAGCTGGTCGACCATGGCCCAGGCCTCAGCGATGCGGATCACGTCATGCAGGGGCGAGATCAGGCTGCCCGAGCGGAGCTCGATCCGCTCGGTCACCATGGCCAGGGCGGCGCTGGTGATCGCCGGGTGCGCGAAGGCGCCGCCGAAGCGATCGAAGTGCCGCTCCGGCGTCCATACGGCGCGAAAGCCGTTGGCATCGGCATACCGGCTGGCGGTGATCATGAGTCGGTACGGGTCTTCAGCGCCCGAGTCGGACGAGAAGAAGAAGAGGCTGAACTTCATGGCTAGACTCCGGGATCGATGAGGGGGTGTGCGCTCGCCGGCGGCGAGGTGGCGGACGTGTCGCGACGGCTCGGGCGAGGTGCATCGACGGACGCGGTAGGCGCGCCGAAGGCGAGGTCGAGCATGATCGAGGCGAGCACCTTCAGCGGGTCGATGAGCGGCACGCCCGCGTGCGACGAGATCCCCCGCATGGCGACCGACAGCTCGGTGCAGGCCAGGATCACCGCCTCTGCGCCTCGCTCGACCAGCGAGGCCGCGGCCGCGAGCTGCACCGCGCGCGCGCGCTGATGCAGATCGGAGCTCACGGCCTTGATGCCCCAGCCCGGGTCGTAGATCGCCTGCATCACGTGATTTTGCACGGTCGAGCCGATGTCGGGCGTGATCGCCTCCAGCCCGAGCCGGCGCAGGCTCCGCTGGTAGATGCCCGAGCCGAGCGTGCCGTCGGTGGCCAGCACGCCCACCTTGCGCACGCCGCCGTGCGCGCGCGCGACGTGGTGCGCGGTGTGATCGACCAGATGCACCCAGGGGACGCGCAGCTCGCGGTGCACCACGTCGTAGAACGCGTGCGCGGTGTGGCAGGGCACGACGATGAAGTCCGCCCCGGCGGCGTGCAAGCGATTGCCGTAGCGGACCAGGGCCGCCGCGCACTCGTCGGCCCGCGACTGCAGGCTGCGCGTCCGATCCGGGACGTCGGTCGCGCTGATCACGATCCAGACCGGGTGGTCGAGATCGCCCCTCGCCCCGCGACGCGTGCCCTCGTCGATCAGGTCGCGCTCGAGCTCGACATGAGCGAGTGGCCCGAGGCCGCCCAGGATCCCAGGCACTGCGACTTGCTTCGGCTTCACAGTTCACCTCCTGCAGGGAGCGGCGCGGCCACGCCCACGTCGGGCAGGACGCGTTCGATTTCGCGCAGCGACCGGAACCGCATGGCGAGCGCCGTGGCCAGCGCCGTGGCCACGCCCGCGATCACCAGCAGCAGCGCGCTGCCCCGTCCCGGCGCGGCCCCGGCGAGCCACGCGAGCTCGCCGCTCTGCACCCGCGGCTCGAGCACACGCTCGGCCAGCACGCCCGCGACCAGGAAGCCGAGCGGCCGGAACAGACCCGCGCAGCGGCGCAGGGCGAACACCCGGCCGTGAAGATGCGGCGGGACCTTGGTCTGCCACAGGATCTGACCGCATCCGTTGGCCAGCGGGATGAAGAACAGCCCGCAAAAGCCGCTCAGCGCCATCAGCGGCGGGGTGGCGCTCAGGCCCATCGCGACCAGGAACACGCCGAGCAACGCCTGAGACCAGACCAGCCCGGCGATCCGATTGCGCGGACCACCCCAGACGCTCATCACGATGCTGCCGGCGAGCATCCCCGCGCCGGCCACGGACCGGACGACCCCGAGCACGCTGCTCGAGGCGATGGCGAGCACGATCGGCGCGCTCAGCACCTCGAGGAAGCTCAAAGCGCCGTTGAGGACGCACGACAACCCGAACAGACCGAGCAGCCCGCGCCGCTGCACCACGTACGCGAGGCCTGCCAACGCGCCGTTGCCCGCCGAGCCCGGGGGATGCCCGGCGATACCGGATGTTCGGTCCGGGAAGGAACTGGACGCGATGCTGGACAGCGCGACGAGGAGGGTGAGGAGCTCGATCAGGATCACCCCCTGGAGCCCCACCAGACCGAGCAGCGCGCCGCCGAGCGCCGGGGACAGCAGTTGGGCGGTGGAATCTCCGAGCTGCACCAGGCCGCTGGCACGGCCGAGCTGCGCCGGCTGCACCAGCCGCACGGTCGCCGCGCTGAAGGCTGGCCAGTGCAGCGCGCCCACGGCCGAGCTGCCCGCGGCCACGATGTACAGGTGCCAGACGTGCAGCTGGTCCAGCGCGAGCAGCGCGGTCACGACGACGGCGCCGACCGCCGCGCCGGCGTGGCTCACGAGCAGCGCGGTGCGCAGGCTCCAGCGGTCCACCAGCGGGCCGGCCACGGGGGACAGCACCAGCCCCGGCAACACGCTGCAGGCGGCGATGATGGCGAGCTGCGTCGCGGACCCGGTGCGCTGGTACGCCCACACCGCGAGCGCGAAGCCCGTGAGGCCGGCGCCGAGCGCGGCCGCGGACTGCCCGACCCACATCAAGCGAAACGCGCCGGGCCCGCGGAGGACCGGAGCGCGGTGGGTCACGCCGCCACCGTCCGGTCCTGGATGGTGCGCCGGAGAACGGCCGCCACCTCGTGCACGTGCGGCAAGGTCAGCAGGGTGACGTGGTCGCCGGGCACCCAGTGGGTGGTCGCATCCTGCACCAGCGCCCGCCACCCGAGCGTCTCGTCGGACGCACGCCCTGCGCCGAGCGCGTCGTCGTCGGCGTGTCGGTCGCGCGCCCGGAACAGCAGCGTGCGCACCGGGTGGCGGCCGGCCGGGCGGTAGGCGTCGAACGCGAGCGCGCTGGCCTCGCCCACCCGCAGGTAGCGCTCGACCTGCTTCGAGCTGACCTCGACCGGCAAGATCCCGGCTTCGACCAGCGCGGCCGCGACCTGCTGCACCAGCTCCTCAGGCGCGAGCCTGGCCAGCGAGTCGACGCGCAGCGGCAGCGCGCGGCCGACGAACCGCTGGACCAGCGACAGCAGCCTGTGCAGCCGGTCGGTCCGGGTCCGGGCCACCGCGGCGGCCGCGGAGCGATGGTCGCAGGCCTCGGCGTCGAAGATCGCCAGCATGGCCACGGAGTCGCCGGCCTCGCGCAGTTGCTGCGCCATCTCGTACGCGACGTAGGCGCCGAACGAGTGTCCGGCGACGCGATACGGGCCGTGCGGCTGGACCGCGCGCAGCGCCGCCACGTTGCACGCCGCGATCTCCTCGACCGTGCGGTGCGGCTCCAGCGCTCCGTCGAGCCCGCGCGGCTGCAGCCCGTACAGGGGCTGGTCTGGGCCGAGCGCCTGCGACAGCGGATGCAGCGAGATCACGTCCATGGCCGCGCCGGGGACGCAGAACAGAGGCACGAGCGGACGCTCGCCGGAGGACGCCGGGCCGCGGGCGTGCCTGCCCACCGGAACCAGCGGAGACCAGCGCTGCGCCGCCGGGTGCGCGGCGTCCGACGGCGCGGGCACGCTCGCCTCGTGGCAGTGGCGCACGAGCCCTAGCAGCGCGCTGACGAAGCTGGCCGCGAGCGACTCCATGGTCGCGCGCGAGAACGAGCGCCCGGCGTAGCGCCACTCGATCGTCAGACGGCCGTCGAGGATCGACGCATCGATCTCGATCAGGTGGACACGCGCGCCCGATGGGCTCCGCTGCGCGCCGCACGACTCGTCGGCCAGACGCCAGCCGCTGGTCGTGGGCTGCGCGCGATCGAGCTGGCCGAAGTAGTTGAAGCGGATCGGCGCCGGGCGCGCACCGGGCAGGTCGCCGAAAGACCGCAGCACGCCGTAGCCGAGCCCGAGGTTCGGCACGGCCCGGAGCTGCGCGCGCACCGCGCTCAGCGTCTCGGCCGGGCTGGCCGCCCCGCGGAGCTCCAGGTGAACCGGGTAGACGGCGGTGAACCAGCCTACCGTGCGCGACACGTCGAGGTCGTCGAACAGGTCGGCGCGACCATGACTCTCGAGATCGACCGCGAGCGTGGTCGCGTCGTCCCCCTCGGCGAATGCGCGCGCCAGCGCGGCGATGAGCACCTCTTGCACGTCCGCGTCCGCGAGCGCGCGCGTGGCGCGCAGGCGCTCGGTCTCCCCGGCCGTGAGCGTACGGGTCACCACCGCGGTGAGCCCGGCCAGGTTGGCCTCGCCAGGGCCAGCGTCGTCGACCGGCAGCCGCTTCTCCGGCAGCGCGGGGACGTGCGACCACGTGGCGCGCTCTGCGGCGAGCGCGGCGGAGCCAGCCCACTCCCGCAGCCGCCGGCCCCACGCCTGGACCGAGCTCGTACGCGGCGGCAGCGCGATCGGCCGGCGCGCGGTGGCTTGCTCGTACGATCGCGCCAGGTCTTCGAGCAGGATGCGCCAGGACACCCCGTCGACGATCAGATGGTGGGTGGTCAGGAGCAGCCGCGCGCTCTCGCCGAGCCGGAACAGCGCGGGGGCGAACAGCGGCCCGGCCAGATCGAGCATGCGCTGGCGCGCGTCCGCCTCGGCCTCGAGCGCGCTGCGTCGCCGCTCGGCCGGCAGGTCGGACAGGTCCACGACCTCGAGCTTCACGTTGGCCTCGCGCGCGAGCGTCGCCTCGCCCGAGGGCGCGAAGCGCATCCGCAGTGCGTCGTGGTGCTCCACCAGCGCCCGCAGGGCCGCGTGGAGCGCGTCCGCGTCGATGTCGCCCGGCACCTCGAGCAGCAGAGACTGGTTGTAGTGGTGGGGCTCGGGCAGCGCCTGGGCAAAGAACCAGCGCTGGATCGGCGTGGTCACCACCGGACCAGCGCCCGGCCCTGCGGACACCGGCGCCTGCGGCGCGCTGCGCACCACGCGCGCCAGCTCGGCGACGGTCTGGTTCTCGACCAGATCGCGCGGCGTGAAGTGGATGCCTCGCTCGCGCGCTCGCGCCACCAGCTGGATGCCCAGGATCGAGTCGCCGCCGAGCGCGAAGAAATTGTCGGTCACGCCGACCTGGTCGCGCCCGAGCACCCCGCACCACAGCTCGATCAGCGCCTGGTGCTCGGCGGTCGCGGCGGGCGGAGGCTCGGCGGCAGCCTCGATCGGCGCCACGCTCAGCGCTGCCCGATCCACCTTGCCGTTGGGCGTCAGCGGCAGCGCCGCCATCCAGTGCAACACGGCCGGCACCATCGGCTCGGGGAGATGGTGCGCCAGGTGGTCGCGCAGCGCGTTGGCGTCCGGCGTTCGTCGCTCGGCGGCCACGAGGAACGCGACCAGGTGGGGCCGCTGGCCGGCCCCGGCGCGCACCACCACCGCAGCCTGGCGCACGCTCGGGTGCTGCAGCAGCGCCGCCTCGATCTCCGTCAGCTCGATGCGGTAGCCGCGCAGCTTGACCTGGCCGTCCCGCCGTCCGATGAACCGCAGGTCGCCGTCGAGCGCCCAGAAGGCGAGATCGCCGGTACGGTACATCCGGGCCTCCGGATCCGGCGAGAAGGGATCCGGGACGAACCGCTCGGCCACGAGCTCGGGACGATTGAGATACCCTCGAGCGACGCCGTGGCCCGCGATGTACAGCTCTCCGATGACGCCGATCGGAGCCGGCTCGAGCCGCTCGTTCAGGACGTACAGGCGGGTGTTCGCGATGGGTTTCCCGATCGGCACGACGTCCGGCGGCTGGCCGTGCGGGACCTCGTACACGCAGCAGCCGACCGTGGTCTCGGTCGGGCCATACTCGTTGAAGATGCGCGCCTGCGGGGCCATCGTGCGGCACCAGGTCACGTGCTCGCCGAGGAGCTGCTCGCCGCCGACCACCACGACGTGGGCGCACCCCGGCCGGACTTGCTCGCCGGACACGGCGCGGAGCGCGTCGATGTGGGCGGGAGTCAGCTTGATCGGCGCCAGGGGACGATCGCCCGACATCAGCGCCGCCAGGTGATGGATCTCGTCGCCCTCGGGCAGGAGCAGCACCGGGCGGCCCACGAGCAGCGGTGTGTACAGGCTGGTGACCGTGGCATCGAACGCGATCGACGTACTCACCGCCGAGCCGGCTCCTCGGTCCACCGCGTACGCGGTCACGCACCAGCGCAGGTAGTTCGCGAGTGCGGCGTGGCTGATGATCGCGGCCTTGGGGCGGCCGGTGGAGCCCGACGTGTACATCAGGTAGGCGGGGTCCGCCGGCGCGGCCTCGACCTCCGGAGCCGCGACGTCGTCGGAGATCGGGTCGCGATCGAGCCGGATCGCGCGCGCGGGCGTCTGGCCCAGCCGGGCGGCCAGCGCGTCGGTCGTGACCAGGCAGGCCGGCGCCGCGTCGCCGAGCATGAAGTCGAGCCGCGCAGCCGGATAGCTCGGGTCGAGCGGGATGTACGCGGCGCCGGCCTTCCAGACGCCGAGCAGGGTGGCGAGCAGGTCGGGCGAGCGTGGCAGGAGCACGGCTACCCGGTCGCCCCGGCCCACCCCCTGGGCTGCCAGATGGCTGGCGATCCGGCTGGCGCGCCGGTCGAGCTCCGCGTAGGTCCACTGCCCGGGACCCGCGACCTCTCGCACCGCGAGCGCGTGCGGCGTGCGCCCGGCCTGGCGCTCGAACAGCCGGTGAACCGGCAGATCGTCCGGATACACCTGCTCGGTGCGATTCCACGCGCGCAGGACTTGGTGTCGCTCCGCGCCGCTCAGCAGCGGCGCTTCGAGCGCCCGCGTGCGCGGCGTGAGCGCCAGCGCCTCCAGCAGTCGCAGGAAGTGCTGCGTGGCGCGGGCGATGGTCGCGGGCTCGAACAGATCCCGCCGGTACTCCCACACGCCGCGGATGCCGTCGGCGCCCTCGCTCATGGCCAGCATCAGGTCGAACTTGGCGTCGAACGTCCGGTGCTCGAGGATCTCGAGGTCGAGGTCCGCGACGCCGCCCACCGCGGTCGGCGCGTTGTCGTGGATGAACATCACCTGGAACACCGGGTGGTGCGTCGGCGATCGCTCGGGCTGCAGCGCGTCGACCAGCCGGTCGAGCGGAAAGTCAGCGTGGGCGTAGGCCTCGGCCACGGTCTGCCGCACGCGGCCCCGCAGCGCTTCGAGCGTGGGATCACCGTCGAGGCGGACCCGCAGCACGACCGTGTTGACGAACATGCCGATCAGCGGCTCGAGATCCGGGTGGTCGCGAAGCGAGGCCGGCGCGCCGATCACGATGTCGTCTTGGTTCGTGTAGCGCGCCATCAGCAGCACGAAGCCGGTCAGCAGCGTGGCGAACACCGTGGCGCCGCTGGTCTGGCTGGTCCTGCGCACCGCCTCGGCCAGCGCCTGGGGCAGGACGAAGCGCGCGATCGCGCCCTGCCGGCTCGCGCCGTCCTGCTTGCGGGGATGGTCGGTGGGCAGCTCGAGCCGCGGCGGCGCGCCGGCGAGCTGGCCGAGCCAATACGCGCGCAGCTGCGCGAGCCGCTCGGGGTCGAGGCGCCGGCGCTGCCACACCGCGAAGTCGGCGTACTGCACCGGGAGCGCGGGCAGCCGGTGCGGCCGTCCCCGGACTGCGGCCGTGTACAGCTCCGCGATCTCGGCGGCCAGGATCCCGAGGGATGCGCCGTCGGCGACCAGGTGGTGCAGCGTCAGCACGAGCACGTGCTGGAGCGGCGCGGTCCGGACGATGGCGGCGCGCACGAGCGGCGGGCGGCCGAGATCGAACGGGGTCGTGGCTGACGCCGCCAGGACCCGCTCCAGCGCCGCGTCACCGTCGGCCGCTTCGCAGAGATCGATCCGGTCGACCGCGAGCGCGACGCCCTCGTGAACCACCTGCACCGGCTCGGACGCGATGGTCGAAAACGCGGTGCGCAGCACGGCGTGCCGGCGGACCACGCCGGCCAGCGCGGCCTCGATCGCGGCCGGGTCGAGCGGGCCCGTGATCCGCAGCGCGGTGCGCATGTTGTACGCCGCGCTGGCCTCGTCCATCCGGGCGAGCACCCAGAGCCGCTGCTGCGCGGGCGACAGCGGCACGGGGCCCTCCGGGGCGCGCTCGATGCGGGCGGACGCGCTGCGCGACAGGTGCTGGACGATCTCGTGCTTGCGCGCGGCCAGCGCCTCGCGCAGCGCAGGGCTCAGCCGGTCGCGCGGGGCGTCACAGCGCAGGCGGTCGTCGTGGATCGACAGGCGGATGCCCTGCGCCGCGAGATCCGCGAGGAACGTGTGCAGCGGGAGGTCGGTCATAGCTCGATTCGCTCCATGTCCTTCTGGACATCGCCGGCTGCGTCGAGGTGACGAGCGATGCCGGCCGGCGTCGGGGCCTCGAACAGCGATTGCAGGGAGATCGACACGCCGTTCGCGCGGCGCAGCCGCGTGACCAGCTGGGCGGCCAGCAGCGAATGCCCCCCGAGCTTGAAGAAGTCGTCCTCGACGCCGATCTGGTCGGTCCCGAGCAGCGCGCGGAAGTGCTCGATCACCAGCCGCTCGCTGTCCGAAATCGGCGCGGTCACCGTGCTCGCGGCACGCGGCCGCGACATCATGGCCCGCAGCGCGCCGAGGTCGACCTTGCCGCTCGCGTTCAGCGGAAGCTCGGGCATCCACTCGAAGCGGCTGGGCACCATCCACGGCGGCAGCCGGGCCTCGAGGAACGAGCGAAGCGTGTCCCCCGCGTGCCTGGCGCCGGTGAAGACGGCGACCAGGCTGCGCTGGAGCGGATCGCCGTCCGTGACCAGCGCGAGGCCCCGCTCGACCTCGGGGTGGCGCGCGAGCTCGACCTCGATCTCGCCGAGCTCGATGCGGGCGCCGCGCAGCTTGATCTGCCGGTCGGCGCGGCCGAGCACCTCGAGGCTCCCGTCCACGCGGAACCGCCCGCGGTCGCCTGTCCGGTACCCGGCGCTGGTGAACCGTGCTGCCTGCTCCTGCGGTGCGTTCAGGTAGCCGGGCGTGTCGAACGGGGGCCGGATCACGATCTCGCCGGCCTCGCCGATCCCGCACGGCTCGCCGCTGGGACCGATCACCTGCAGGCCGGTCTCCGGCAACGGCCATCCGGCTGGCTGCGGGCCGTCGATCGGCTCGGCGGGCACCCGGTAGCAGCACTTGATCATCGTGGTCTCGGTGGGCCCGTACAGGTTGGTGATCTCGGTGTCCGGGGCGACGAGGCGCCAGCGGCGCACCAGATCGGAGTTCAGCGGCTCGCCCGACAGGAAGGTCAGCCGAAGCTGAGGAAGACGCGTCGCCCCCTCGTCCTGTCGGAGCCAGTGCTCGGCCAGGCTCGGGACCGCGTGCACCACGGTGACGCGCGCCTGGCGCAGCCAGGCGATCGTCGACTCGGCCCGCGGGTCGGGCAGGCACAGCGTGGCGCCGCTGGTCAGCGGCAGGAACACGTCGCGAAGCATCGCATCGAACGACAGGCTGGTGAGCTGCGAGACCCGGTCCATTGGCGTCACGGCGAAGGTCGAGCGCTGCCAGGCCAGGAAGTGCGCGATGCCATCGCGGGTGCCGAGGATGGCCTTGGGCGTCCCGGTCGTGCCCGAGGTGTAAAAGATGGTGGCCGGCCGGTCCTGCTCCGGCTCGTGCGGGAGCTCCGCCGTACCGATGTCCGAGGGCATCTCGCCGCTGACGGGATCCACCCGCAGCACCCAGGCCGCGCCGGGCGTCTCGGCCGCGCTGCCCACCAGCACCAGGCCCGGCGCGCCGTGGCCGCCCGCCCCGGCCTCGCGCAGCATCAGCGCCCGGCGCGCCTCCGGCAGGGCCGCGTCGATCGGCACCAGCACACGCCCGCTCAGCATGGTCCCGACCAGGCCCGCCACCAGCCCGGGACCAGGTTCGCCGGTGATCGCCACGGCCCCGCCGTCCGATCGAGCCGCGAGCGCCCGCGCGATGCCCAGCGCGCGCTCGCGCAGCCAGGCGTAGCTCCAGGTCTGCTCGCCCCGGGTGATCGCCGGCCGGTCTGGCGCGCGTTCGGCCCAGGCCAGAAACGCCTCGGTCACGGCCGGGTGTCGCGTGCGCGCGAGCGGGGCGTGCGGCTCGGGCAACCGGGCCGCGTGCGCCGGCGCCACCAGCGTGTACCGGCCCAGCGCGCGGGTCGAATCCGCGGTGATCTGGTGAACGAGCTGCTCAAACTGGTCGGCCATGATCTCGACGCGATCGCGATCGAACAGCCGCGCGTCGTACAGCCACTTCAGCCGCAGCGCGTCCCCGCGCTGCTGCACGACCAGGCTCAGATCGACCTGCGTCGGCGCATCGACCATGTCGTCGAGCACCTCGACCGCGAGCTCGGGCAGCTCGAACGCGGCCTCGCCCAGGTCCAGGTTGAACCACGCCTGGAAGAAGGGATGGCGGCCGGCCAGGCGCGCGGGCGCGACCCGCTCGACCACGCGGCCAAACGGCGCTTGCTGGTGGGCGTACGCGCCCACCGTGACCTCGCGGACGTGGCGCAGCAGCGCGGTCGCGTCCGGGATCTGATCCAGGCGGAACCGCAGGGCCAGCGTGTTGACAAAGAACCCGATGAGGTCACGGACGTCGGCGCGCGAGCGCCCCGCGGCCGGGGACCCGACCACCAGGTCGACCTGGCCCGTGAGGCGGTGGAGCAGCAGCACGAACAGCCCCAGCAGCGTCATGTACGGCGTGGTGCCCGCGCGCCGGCCCAGCGCCTGGAGCTCGCCCAGCACCTGCGCGGACAGCGTGCGGGTCAGCGTGGCGCTCTGGTCGGCATGGCTCTGCGGTCGGGGGTGGTCGCCGGGCAGCTCCAGCGCCGTGGGCGCGTCGGCGAGCTGCGCATGCCAGTACGCGAGGTCGGCTTCGAGATCGCGCGCCCGATCGGCGATCGCGTGATCGGCATACTGCGAGGCCAGCGGCGGCAGCGGCGAGGCATGACCGGCCACGAACGCCTGGTAGAGCTGCGACAGCTCGCGCACGAAGATCCCGAGCGACCAGCCGTCGGCCACGATGTGGTGCAGCGTCGCGAGCAGGATCCACCGGTCGGAGGCCAGGCGCGCCAAGGTCGCCCGCAGCAGCGGCCCGGCGGACAGGTCGAACGGCGCGCGCGCCTCGCGCCGGATGAGCGACGAGATCTCGCGCTGCTGCTCCTCGTGGGACAGCGCGCTGAAGTCCAGCCGCGCCAGCCTGAGCGGGCGCTCCTCTCCCACGACCGCGACGACCGCGTCGTCGTCGTCCGTGACGAACGTGGTGCGCAGGATGTCGTGACGCTGGACGATCGTCCGGATCGCGCGCTCGAGCGCATCGACGTGGAGCGTGCCCGACAGGCGGACGCCGCACGGCAGGTTGTAGGCCTGGCCGGCGCCCTCGATCTGCGACAGGAACCACAGGCCTTGCTGGCCCCACGAGAGCGGGGCGCGCTCGACCCGACGCCGGGGCGCGCGCGGCCGGGCATCAGGATAGAATCCGCCGTCGCGTAGCGCGCGCAGGCTCTCCTCGACCACGCGGACGACCACGTCGATGTCCGCCTCGGTGTGCGCGGTCGACAGGAAGCCGGTGCGGCCCTCCCAGACGTACACCCCGCGCGCGATCATGTGGTGATACAGGAGCGTGAGCTCGATCGGCTCGTACAGGTACGACACGCGCTCCTCCCGCCCGGTGGGCGCGATGCGGAAGATCGAGCCGCAACGGACGAGCTGGAGCGGCACGCCCATGACCTCGAAGCGCTCGTTCAGCGCCGCCTCGAGGCGGGAGCCCAGCGCGTCGACGCGCGCGTAGATCGTGTCGCGGTGCTCGCGCACGTGCTCGAGTACGGCCAGCGCCGCCGCCATGGTCAGCGGGTTCTTGGAGAAGGTGCCCGCGAAGAACGTGGTGCTCACCGCCGGCCCGCTGAGGTCGCCGAACGACCACTCGCCGCCGTCGATGCGGTCGAGGAAGCGCCGCGCGCCGGCGACCGCGCCGATCGGCAGCCCGCCGCCGAGCAGCTTGCCGTACGTGGCCAGGTCCGGCTCGACGCCGAACAGGCCCCGCGCACCGGCGGGATCGATCCGGAACCCGGTGATCACCTCATCGAACACCAGCGCGACGCCTCGCTCGCGCGTGATCCGCCGGAGCTCGTGCAGGAACGCGCGCGGCTGCAGCCCCGGTCGCCGGCTCTGCACCGGCTCGACGAGCACGGCCGCCAGCTCTGCCCCGTGCCGCGCGATGATCTCGAGGGAGCGCGGATCCTCGTAATCGAGCACCAACACGTCCGCGACGAACCCCGACGCGACCCCGGGCGCCATCGGCGCCGTGCCTTCCCCTTGCGCCAGCGCGAGCGTGCCATCGAAGTGGCCGTGGTACGAGCCCTTGAACTGGACCACGCGCGTCCGGCCGGTGGTGGCGCGCGCGAGGCGCAGCGCGGTCATGACGGCCTCGGTCCCCGAGTTGCAGAACGTCACCCGCTCCATGCCCGTGAGCTCGCACAGCGCCGCGGCGACCCGGCCGGCGAGCGACGACTGCGGGCCGATCGGGAAGCCGCGCTCGATCTGCTCGTCGAGCGCGCCGCGCACGAATGCGGGCTGGTGCCCGAAGAGGTGCACACCGAAGCCCATCGCGAGGTCGATGTACTCGTTGCCGTCGACGTCCCAGATCCGGCTGCCGGCCGCCCGGGCCGCGACGATGGGATAGAGCATCTCCTTGGTTTCGAGAGTAAAACCAGCGGAAGCCCGGCGGTCGGCGAGCACCGGCCGGCAGGCCGCGGCCTGCGCCTTCGACCCCGCTGTGCGCTTCGCGTACCGCGCAACGAGATCGTCGATGTGACGGCGCTGCGCGTCGCTCAGCGGCCGCGCGTGGTGGGCGGTCGGGGTCGTGGACGCGGGCGCAGCGGCCACCCGCGGTGCGGGCGCCATGGTCACCCCCGGCGCCGATGACGCGGCCACCTGCGGCGCGGGCGCAGCGGCCTCGCTCCGCAGCAGTTCGAGCTGCTGCGTCATGATCCGCAGCTGCGCGTCGATGAGCTCTCGCACCGAGGGGTCCGCAGCCGCGCGCCGCGGCGGCACGTCCACGCGCGGGGTCGGCGCAGCGCGCTCGTCTTCGGACGACGTGACCACGGGGGCGCGCGGCTGCTCCGGCAGGCTGGCCTCGATGTGGGCCGCCAGCGCGCGCAGCGTGGCGAGCTCGCCGAAGAGCTGGTGGAGCGCCAGCCGGACGCCGTAGGTGCGCTCGATAAAGTGCCCCGTCTCGACGAACACGAGCGAGTCCGCACCCACGTCCAGCAGCGCCACGTCCACGGCCAGGGCGCTCGACTCGAGGCGGAGCTGGCCGGCGATGAACCCGCGCACCGCCTCGAGCACCGAGCCCTCGACGCCGCGTGCGGCCACGGCCGGGCTCGCCGGCTGGTCGGGTCGCGCCGGCTGGCCAGCCGGGAGGGTCGACCGCGCGGTCGCGCTCGGCCTCGGCACCGCGAACTGTCGCCTTTGCCACGCATAGCCCGGCAGCTCCAGCCGCGATCCGCCGTGCGGAAACAGGGCGCGGAGATCGATCGCGCCGCCGCGGCCATAGCAAGCCGCGATCGCCTCGAGCAAGGTCTCGTCCTCGGGGCGCCGGCGGTGCAGGACGGCGCACAGCGTGGGCTGGGCCTTGGCGGTCGCGGCAGCGGCGACGTGTGACAGCAGCGCCGGGTGGCCGCTGAGCTCGAGCCAGGTGTCCACGCCCTGGCCGCCCAGGGTCCTGACCGCGTCGGCGAAGCGCACCGGCGCGCGCACCTGCTCCACCCAGTACGCGGGCGACGCGAGGGCCTCGGCCGCGAGCGCGCCCGTGACCGTGCTGGCGATCGGCAGCCGGGCGGGGCGCAGGTTCAGGGCGCGGGCCGGCGCCTGCAAGCCGGCGAGCGCAGGCTCGATCAGCGAGGAATGGAACGCGTGCGAAACATCGAGCGGCGTGACCCTCACACCGCGGCCCGCCAGCGCCGTGGCGATCGTCTGGATCGCGCCTCGCGGCCCGGACAGCACCACGCGTTCGGGCGCGTTCAGCGCGGCGATGCACACGCCGTCCGCGAGCAACCCCGCCACCTCTCGCTCGGAGGCGGACACCGCGACCATGGCTCCGTCCGACGCCAACGCGCCAAGGGCCCGCCCGCGCTCGACCGCCCACCCGAGCGCGTCCTCGAACGACAGCACGCCCGCGGCCCAGGCCGCGGTGATCTCGCCCACGCTGTGGCCCGCCACGAGATCCGGCCTCACCCCCGCCGAAGCGAGCAGCTCGGCCAGGGCGTAGCCGACGGCGAACACCGCGGGCTGCGTGTACTCGGTGCGCTCCAGGAGGCGCGCATCCGCCGTGCCCGCTTCGGCCCACATCACGTCCCGCAGAGAGCGGGGCAGGCCCGAGATGCGGGCAAACAGCCCATCGCAGCGCTCGATCGCCGCGGCGAACACGGGGAAGCGCCGGGCGAGGTCGCGTCCCATGGCGACGCGCTGGCTTCCCTGTCCTCCGAACAGGAACGCGAGCTTGCCGGTCTCCGGCTGGCCGCTCTCGGCCGGAGCGGCTGCGTGAGCGGCCGAGGCGCCGGCGAGCCGGTCGAGCGCGTCGCACAGCGCAGCGGTCGACGAGGCGACCAGGGTCGTGCGCTTGCCGAAGTGACGGCGCGCGGTCGAGAGCGTGAACGCCACGTCCGCCAGCGGCAGCTCGGGGTGGGCGCGCAGGTGAGCGGCAAGCCGCTGCGCCTGCGCCGCGACCGCTCGATCGCTCGTCCCGGACATCGGGACGAGGTACGCAGCCGGCGGACCTTCGAGCGAGCGCGCCGGCGACTCGTGCGCCGGCGCCTCCTCGATCACGACGTGCGCGTTGGTGCCCGCGAACCCGAACGAGCTCACCCCGGACAGGCGCGCGACCGCGCTCCGCGGCCAGGGCTGCGCCTCGGCGACGACCTGGAGGCCCAGACCCGCCCAGTCCACGTGGGGGTTGGGGGTGCGGAAGTGCAGGCTGGCCGGGATCTGCTCGTGCTGGAGCGCCAGCGCGGCCTTCATCAGCCCGGCGATGCCGGCCGCGGCTTCGCTGTGGCCCAGGTTGGTCTTGACCGAACCGATCTTGACCGCGCCGTACACCGCGCCGAGCGCTCGGGCTTCGATCGGATCGCCGAGCGGGGTGCCGCTGCCGTGGGCCTCGACGTACGAGACCTGCTCGGGCTGGACCCTGGCCCGCTGCAGCGCCGCGCGGATCACCGCCTCCTGGGCCGGGCCATTCGGCGCTGTCAGCCCGTTGCTGCGGCCGTCGTGGTTGACCGCGCTGCCGCGGATCACGGCCACGATGTGATCGCCGTCCCGCCTCGCGTCGGCCAGGCGCTTCAGCACCACCAGCCCGCAGCCGTCGCTGCGCACATAACCGTCGGCGTCGGCGTCGAACGCGGCCGTGCGGCCGATGGACGACAGGGCGCGCATCGCCTGGAAGCACTCGGTGGGCAGCGCCGACAGCACGAGGTTGGCCCCGCCCGCGAGCGCGACCTCGCACTCGCCGCTGCGCAAGCTCTGGCAGGCCAGGTGCACCGCGACCAACGACGAGGAGCACGCGGTGTCGATCGCGATGGCCGGGCCGACCAGGCCGAGCGCGTAGGACAGGCGTCCGGCGGCCGCGCTCGCGATGTTCCCGGTCAGCGCGTACCGCTGATCCAGGGAGCCCGCGTCGAGCAGCTCCTGCTGGTAGTCGTTGCCGCACAGCCCGACGAACACGCCGACGTTGCTGCCGGTCAGGCGCTCGGTCGCGAGGCCGGCCTGCTCCAGCGCCTCCCAGGCGACCTCCAGCAGCAGGCGCTGGCGCGGATCGAGGCTCGCAGCCTCGCGAGGCGAGATCGAGAAGAACTCGGCGTCGAAGCGATCGAAGCCCGCCAGCCGCCCGCCGTGGAGCTTCGTCTGCCCGGCCGCATCCGGCCGCGCGCCGAAAGGCGCCCCGGCGCCGCCGCGATCCGCGGGCAGCTCGGTGATCGTGTCGCGGCCGCTCGACAGCAGACGCCAAAGGTCGTCCGGGTGCTCGATGTCGCCAGGAAAGCGGCAGGCCATGGCCACGATCGCGATGCGCTCGTCCTCGGCGGGCCGCGCGAGCTGCCGGGCCGGCGAGTCCGCACCCGACAGGTGGCGGACGATCGCGTCGATGTTCGGGTAGTCCCAGGCCAGGCTGGCCGGCATACGCCGGTTGAGCCGCTGCTCGATCGCGCCCGCGAGCTCCACACTGCCCCTGGAGTCGAGCCCGGTCTCGATCAGCGGCCGCGCCGGATCCACGTCCCGGGGCGATCGCCCGGTCCGCCGTGCCACCTCCTCGATCAACCAGCGTCGCAGCTCGTGATCGACGTGGCTCGATGGGGTCGCGGGCTCGCGGTCGCCGTGGTCCGAGGCGGGCGAGGGCCCGCTGTCGCTGCGGTCGGAGGCGGGCGAGGGCTCGCTGTCGGCGAGACGCCACGTCTCGCGTGGCGACAGCGTCCCGTCCGCAATGCCCGCGCGGGTGGCCGAGCGCATCGGCTTGCCGCTCGAGGTCGTGGGCAGCGTGCGTGGCGCGAGCAGGTACACCTCGTCCAGGGCCAGATCGTGCGCCGCTGCCACGGCCCGTCGCAGCGCATCCACGACCCCGTCACTGGACGCGTCCGCGCGCACCTCCACCGCCAGGGCAACGCCCTTGTCACCGGTGGCAAACGCCACGGACGCGCGGATGGCTGGGTGCGAGGCCTGCGCGGTGTGCTCGATGTCCTGCGGGTAGTGGTTCAGGCCGCGAACGATGATCAGGTCCTTGTGACGGCCCGTGACGTAGAGCTCGCCGCCTCGAACGAACCCGAGATCTCCGGTGCGCAGGAACGGGCCTGCCTCCGGCTCGTCCGCGAGCCTCGCGCCGAACGTGCGCTGCGTCGCCTCGGTATGGCCCCAGTATCCGCCCGCCACGCTCGGACCGCGAAGCCAGATCTCCCCGACGGTCCCGTCGGGCACGCGCCGCGCGGTGTCCGGAGCGACGATGACGAGCTCGTGCCCCGCAGGCGGCGTGCCCATGGACACGAGCCGCTGGGCCGTGCCCGGGCCGGACGCCGGCTCGGCCTGGCCTCGCGCGAGCGCCGGAGCAGCCACCGCCAGCATCGACGCGCCGGCGCCGTTCTTGCCGCCGGTGGCCAGCAGCGTGCCCTCCGCCAGGCCATAGCAGGGATAGAACGCGCGCCGATCGAAGCCGAACGGCGCGAACACCTCGGCGAACCGATCGAGGGTGCGAGCGCGAACCGGCTCGGCGCCGGTGTACGCCAGCACCCAGGACGACAGGTCGAGTTGGGCGTCGGACGATGGCGGCAGCTTCGCGCACCGCTCGTACGCGAAGTCGGGGCCGCCCGTGGTGGTCACGCGGTAGCGCGAGATCGCCTCGATCCAGCGCATGGGTCGCATGATGAAGTCCACCGGAGACATCAGCGTCGTCATGCCGCCCACGGCCAGTGGCTGGATGATGGCGCCGATCAGACCCATATCGTGGTACGGCGGCAACCAGCTCATCCCGTTGGTGGCCTCCGAGTTGCCGAATTTGTCGCGAATCGCGCGCGAGTTATGGGCGATGTTGGCGTGGGAGATCATCACGCCCCGCGGATCGCCGGTCGAGCCCGATGTGAACTGCAGGTACGCGAGCGCATCGGCGTCGGGCGGCTCGAGCCATCGCCCGTCCAGATCGGGCTCGTGCGGCAGCTCGTCAGTGCATAGCCACGGTCGACCCGCGAGGTCCGGGGCCGAGCTGAGCAGCGCCTGCGCCATGGAGCGGATGCCCGAGACCGTCAGCACCGCGTCGACCTCGGCCGCGCGGGCGATCGCCAGCAGCCGAGGGAGCGTCTGGGCAAGGCGGGCCGGATGAGGCGGATAGGCCGGCACCGCGATCACGCGCGCAAGCAGGCAGCCGAAGAATGAAGCGATGTAATCGAGACCGGGCGCGTGCACGAGCAGCACCTGGCGGCCCGTGAGCCCCTCGTCGGTCAGCCGGCGGGCCACCGCAGCGGCCCGGCGATACGTCTCCGCGTACGACCACTCGATCGCGCGCGCCGGGTCGCCGTCCGGCAGGAAGCGGTACAGCAGGGCCTCGGGTTGCAGCTGGAGGTGGCGAGACAGGCTCTCTACCAGGGTCTCGATCTTCGCCATATCGGATGATTCTCGTTGGAGCGGTAAGAATGAATATGTATTTTCCGGGCGCATGCAGCGACCGGAGTGCGCGAGCCCAGCGAAACAATGGGCCCAGTCCAGCCCGGCGGGGGCGTTGCATGTCCGCTCGGATGCCGTCGAGATGGCGTGCCGTTCGTTCTTGCCCGGGCGACCTCCTCCACACCGAAAGCGGTCGGGACCCCTCATCATCTACATCATCTACGCTGCCTCCGCTCGCCCCACGCCACCAGTGCAAATGTTCTTGCCCCCTGGGTAGGCGGGCGCCGGCTCGAACAGCGTTCCCCCAATTCGTCCCTGGATCCGAGGTGAGCCAGCCGAGGCCTGCCAGTTTGCAGCCTCATGGGGCCATCAAACCAATAGGCGTTTGCTCGAACGCCAGCTGACCCCGCCGAGGCGCTCCGCGCCCTGGGATTCCGCGCCTCCGCAGAGGCCATCCGGGCGCTCATCACGCGCGCGACGAGGAGCAAGATGTCGCCCGCAGAGCTCTGCCCCGAGCTCGCCACGCTCGACAAGCGCGAGCGCGATCAGAGGAGCCTCGCGGTGCGCGCCAAGGACAGAGGAGGAGTTGCGCCGTGCGCGGGCGCGGCTCGGGCTCGGCGGCAGGACGCCGAGCGCCTGTGCAGCAAACCGCGTCAGCTGAACGAGATCGCCAGTCGTAGCCCCGACCAATCCGACAAACGGCTGGCTGCGTGGCGCCGGCGAGCTAGCACCAAACGCCCCCGAGCCCTTCGGAGCGTTCGCCGACGACTTGACGACTTCCGCCTCAATGCATGATCGACGCCTGAGCGCGGCTGCTGCGGCTCTCGTCCCTGTGGGATGCTTCTCGTGAGAAGGGGACCATGGTTTGAGTGCCAGGTTGCGCAGGAGCTCGTGCCCCATCGGCAAGAAAAGCTGCCCAACTCGGAATGGGTGCCAGCAGGCGAAACGCTCGTGGTAAGATCCAACCTGGATTTCGCGCGTGCCGAGCCATTGTCTCTCGGTGAACGCGCCTCCGGTCAAGCGAGCTGCATGAAATCGATCGCCGCTGCCATTCGAACGCCTGCGGCCACGCTCTCACCGGCGGGCTGCGCCGGCTGCCCCGCCAGTCGATTCGTGTAGTCCTGCACGAATGCCTGGAATCTGGGCACGCCGCCGGCGGACAGATCCGAGAGATCGAGCGCGTGCACGTCGGTGCTCGCCCCCGACTCGTTCACGAGATGCAGCGTCACGAACGGGCAGTCTGCGTCCAGCGCCGCTTTGAACGAGAGGAGCACCCTTCGACAGACCGTACATGGCTTCTTCGAGCCGACCACGAAGACGTGCTCGGGGTACTTGGCAAAGTCATTCCCGGCGGCGCTCAGACGCCTCGCGAGCGCCCGGAGGAGGTTTTGCCCGGCGTGCAAGGGCCCCTCCACCCGTTCGATCTGGCCCGCCTTCACCTCCTTGCCGTCGAACTGCAGCGTGTGCGCATGCGCCAGGTTGGTGAGGGCAGCGGCGAGATGAGCGCGGTTGTTCCCTTGACCGGCGGCGTTCGAGGCAAAACAATATTTCCCGCCGAGCTTGGTGACCTGCACTTCCATGACCGAATCATCGATGCGCTTGGCCTCGGTGAATACCGCGACTCGTGGCCTGGCACCAGGCGTCTTTCATCTTCCTATCATGCGCGAGCACGCCCAGCAGGTGCACGCTGCGACGCAACAGCCCCGGTCACGCGCGCTCGCTGCCTCAGGCCGAGCCGCCTCCCGCGAGCTCCTGCGACCGCACGCTCCGCGAACGGGCCCTACAGAAGCGCACACGACGCCCCCCTCCAACCGTGTGCCGCCGTCGCGCCGCGCCGTTCGCGGCGGTGACGCACCGGCTCCGGATCACCAACGACGCGGCTTCATGGCCCTCACAAGGCACGCAGGCGCTCCGCGAACCCACGGCCGCGGATTGGGCCTTGCGATCGGCGAACGGAATGCTGTACCACGGAGACCGCAGTGCGTTTTCGTGGGGGGTCGCACCGGCGCGGCCCGCTCCTGGTCTATCCTGGACGCGCGGCGATGCCGCGCGCCCGCTGACGAGCCCTCATGACCTCACCTGCCCAGGATCGCGCCACGGCCCGCCCGGCATCCCGCCGCAAGCTGCTCCTGAACCCGCGATTCCAGCTCAAATATACCGGGCTCCTCGTCTCGGTGGTGCTCGCCGTCATGGTGGCGCTCGGACTCGTCATCTGGCAGACCGCGAGCGTCGCGAACGAACAGGCGCGTTACGCGGCGACCCAGGCGGAGCTCGCGCTCAAAGAGGCGGCGAACAGCGCCAAGATCCTCAGGATGAGCACCGCCGCCCTGGGCGGCGACGGCGCCGACCTCGGCAGCACCCTCGACGAGGAGCTCGAGAAGACGAACCGCGAGTACGAGCGCAACCTGGCGGAGGTCGCCAGGCGGCGCGCCGACGTCGAGGCGCTGCAAGGCCGCCTCCTCGGCATCCTCGTCGGCGGAGGCGCGTTCCTCCTCGCCGTCCTCGGCGTGCTCGGGGTCTTCATCACCCAGCGCATCGTGGGGCCGGTCCACCAGCTGAAGCGGCTCTGCCGCCAGGTCGGCACGACGCGGCTCACCATCGGAGGCGGGCTGCGAAAGGGCGATGAGCTCGGGGACCTGTTCGACACGTTCGTGCAGATGACCTACTCGCTCAAGGCGCTCCAGACAGGCAGGCTCGCGACGCTCGACGCGACCATCGAGCGGGCCGAGGCCGAGTCGGCCTCGGCCGAGGTGCTCGCAGGGCTGCGCGCGCTCCGGGCGCAGCTCTGCCTCGGCCTCAGCGAATCCGAGGCGGTGCGCCGCCGCGGCCCGAAAGGTGGTCAGTCATGAGGCGAATCGCCGGGGCGGTTGCGACATGAAGCCTCCCGAGTTGGTCCAGCAGGCGGCCGGATTGCTCCGCGCCCGCTTCGATCTCAACGAGTACAACCCGACCCCGATCGTCGACCTCGGCGCGCTCGTGGCGAACGCCGACGGCACCGTGGACGCCGAGGAGATCGACGCCCTGCGCCAGCTCATCGAGCCGATGCTCGGCGCCCAGCTCAACGCCGAGCTCGTCCGCTACCTCATCGAGGCGAGCCTGAAGGTGATCGCGGCGGCGGGCGTCGAGCCCCGGGTCCGCCTCCTCGCGGAGATCCTCATGGACTGCGACGCGGTGGAGGAGGGCATCATCGTCGCGCTGGCGGTCGCCCACGCGAGCGAGGGGATCTCCGACGCGGAGCGCGCGGTCGTCGAGTCGCTCGCCCGCGCGGCCGAGCTCCCCGCGCGCCGGCTCGATCAGCTGAACGAGCAGGTCCGGGCGGCGTTCGCGACCTGACGGCGGCCTCGACCGGCGGTGCGGGCTCCGCCGGCGGGCGAAGACCTGCGCCGGCGGGCGTGGCCTCCGCCGGCCGTGCGCGGCGTCAGCCCTCTTCCTTGGTCGCGAGCAGCCGCGCGAGGCGATCGCCCTCGATGCGGACGGCGATGACCTTCTCCCGGTCGAAGACCACCGCGCCCGGGGCCGCGCCGCGCGGCTTGCGCACGTAGCGGCGCTGGACGTAGCTCACCTCGCACACCGCCTCGCCGCGCGCGTCGCTGAAGTGCGCCGCCAGGGTCGCGGCGTCGACCAGCACGTCCGCGGGGCAGCTCGCCCCCTTCGCGAGCGGCACGACGACGTGCGAGCCTGTGACGCCCTTCGCATGAAGCCAGAGGTCGTGCGGCCGCGCGTGCTTCGTCGTCAGCGCGTCGTTGTCCTCGGCGCCCCGGCCGACGAGGATCGCCGCGCCGGACGCGCTGCGGTAGGCGTGGAACGGCCGCCGCGGCGCGGGCCGCCCGGCCCCGAGGGCGCGGGCGCCGGACGTCCCGGGCTCGCCGGCGAGCTCCGCGCGCGAGGCGCCGAGGGCGCGGGCGCGCTGCGCGAGCGGCTCGAGCGCCTCGGGCCGCGCCTCCGCCGCGGCGACGTCCGCCTCGAGCGCGGCGATCGCCGCGAGGGCGCGCTCGGTGTCGGCGAGGCGCGCGCGCATCACCGCCTCGCCGCGCTGGTAGCGCCGCGCCTTGGCGAAGAAGGCCTCGGCCTGCGCCTTGGCGGGGCGCGACGGGTCGAGCGCGACCTCGATCTTGCCGCCGGTCTCCCAGTCGTCGAGGAGCGCCTTCGCGGCGCCCCGCGGCACACGGGCGCCCTGCGCGAGCAGGAGCTGCCCCGTCTTCTGCAGGCGCGCGACGCTGGCCAGCCGCCCGAGATCGCCGCGCACCGCCTCGGCCCTGCGCTCGAGCGCCACGCGCCGCGCCCTCACGGCGCGCGCGAGCGCCGCCTTCTCCTGCCCGGCGGCGGCGTCGTCGCTCGCCTCGACGAGCGCCGCGCCGGCGGCCAGCGGATCCGCCGGGGAAGCGACCGCCGCTTGCGGGGCGCCCCCCTGAGGCGGCCAGCGGAGGATCAGGTGGCCGGCGGCGTCGAGCAGCCGCGCCTCGCCGCGGCGTCCCGGCGTGAGCTCCAGCCGCGCTCCCGGGGACGACCCCAACCTGGGTGGGAGCGCCGCCGGCCCCAACCCGGGTTCGGGCGCGGCCAACCCCAACCTGGGTGCGCCCTCTGCACCCTCTCGGTCATTTTCCGTCACGACCGCATCAACATCACCCGCGACGATCACGATGCCGTCGCCCCGCACCTCGATCGCCAGCACGCGGCGGCCGACCAGGTGCGCCCTCATGGCGGCGACGAGCGGGTGCGACGCGCCGGCGCGGAGCCGGGGCAGCCTCGGCAGGATTCCCACCCCTGAAACGCGCGGCCCGATGCCGGCGCCGAGCACGCGCCTCGTCCCGTCGTAGACGGCGAGCGCGACGAGCCCCGTCGCCGGGTTCGCGTGCGCCGCGTCGATCCGCGCCCCCACGCAGCGCGCGAGCGCCTCGGCGAGCGTCCCCCCCTGCGCCGCGCCCCCCGAGCGATCCTCCATGGCGAACGCCGCTCGTGCCCCTCAGCGCAACGATTCGAAGTACGGCCCGCAGCAGCGAAGCCCGAGCTCGCAGGCCTCGCCGCGGTCCTCGCACGAGGCCACCTCTTCACCGTTGACGAAGCAGGAGCAGAGGGTCCTGCCGAAGCTCTGGGGGCGGCACTCGGCCGCGACGACCACGCCCCGGCACGCTCCCTTGCAACTGCAGGCCCCGCCGGGATCGCCGGCGCACGCGATCCCCGGGCAGCCGGGGCCGCCGTTCGCGCACGCGTTGTACTCGTCCAGGAACCGCTTGCACCGGGGCCCGATGAGGTCGCAGTCGTACCTGCCGTTCATCAGGCAGTCGAAGAACGGGATGAGCAGATCGTTGCACTGGGGCGCCTGGTCCAGCTCCGTGTCACACATCGTCCCGCAGTCGCCCGGCTCCAGCGCCCCGCACATGTCCTCGTAGCGCTCGCAGTAGCGCATGCACGCCGACCAGGCCTCGCCGCCGCCCGCCCCGGTGGAGGCGCTCGCTGTCCCCGACGTGGCCATCCAGGTCGCGCTGGAGCTGACCGCGCTGGAGCCGTTCCCGCCGGTGCCACCCACGCCGGTGCCGACCGCGCTGGAGCCGCCCACGCCGACGGTCACCCCGGTGGACCCGCCCACGCCGGAGCCGCCCACGCTGGTGCCGCCTACGCCGACGCTGACCGCGCTTGCGGCGACTGCACCCGTGCTGATCGCGCTGGAGCCGAACGCGCCCGCGCCGATCGCGCTGGAGCTCGTCACCCCGGCGCCTCCTGACCCGTCCGGCATCCCATCGACGACGACGTTGCCACCGCACGCGCTCCCCCACGCCAGGGCGGCGAGCACAGCGGTACGCATCCCGAGCATCGTCATTCTCATGAGCCGCGAGAGTACCCCAGGAGCGCGCCCGGGCGCGAGCGCCGCGTCGACCCGCGCCCCCACGCAGCGCGCGCTCGCCTCGGCGAGCGCTCCGCCCTGCGCCCCGCTCCCCTGCTGGCCCTCCATGGCGAACGCCGCGGGCGCCCCTCAGCGAAACTCGTCGAAGAACGGCTCGCAACAGCCTTGGGCGAGGTCGCACGCCGGGCCGACATCCTGGCACCTGGCCAGCTCCTCGCCGTTGACGAAGCAGGAGCAGGCGATCCCGCTGCGCATGTCGGGGCGGCACTCGACCGCGAACACCGCGTTCGGGCACGAGCCCTTGCAGGAGCAGGCCCGGTTGCGATCGGCGAAGCACTCGAGCGGCGTGCAGCCGCCGCCGGCCCGGCACGCATCGAACGCGGCCAGGAACGGCCGGCACCGTTCCAGGACGAAGTCGCAGTCGATGCTGCCGTTCGTCGCGCAGTCGAAGAACAGCGCGAGCGGCTCGTTGCACTGGGGCGCCTCGTTCACATACCCCTTGCAGAACCCCTCACACTGCCCCGGCTCCACCAGCTCGCAGGCCCCCGTATAGGTCTCGCAGAACTTCATGCACGCCGACCAGGCATCGCCGCCGCCCGCCCCGGTGGAGGCGCTCGCTGTCCCCGACGTGGCCATCCCGGTCGCGCTGGAACCGCCCACGCCGGAGCCGCCCCCGCTGGTGCCGCCTACGCCGACGCTGACCGCGCTTGCGGCGACCGTGCCCGTGCTGATCGCGCTGGAGCCGAACGCGCCCGTGGTGTTGGCGCTGGAGCTCGTCGCCCCGGCGCCTCCCGACCCGTCCGGCATCCCGTCGACCACCACGTTGCCACCGCAAGCGCTTCCCCACGCCAGGGCGGCGAGCGCAGCGGCGCGCATCCTGAGCAGCGCCATTCGCATGGAACGCGAGAATACCCCAGGCGGGCGCCCGAACGCGAGCGCGGCACGGGCGCGACGGGCCCGGATCGAGGCGAGCCGCCGCGCGGCCTCTCGTCCGCCGCGCGGCTTTGCGATAGAGACCCGCCGCGTGCTCCTCGACCTCCTGCTCGCCCCGCTGCTCGCCCAGGCCGACGCACCGCCCCGGCCCGGACCCGCGGCGTCCTGCCCGCCCGACATGGTGCTCGTCGAGGGCACCCACGCCGAGAACGTGCAGCGGGTCTGCACGAGCTACCGCGGCGGCCACTGCTTCGACTTCTTCCCCGGCCTGTTCGCCGCCGAGCCGCGCTTCACGCCGGTGCGCACGTGCATGGACCGCCACGAGTGGCCGAACCGGGCCGGCGCGCTGCCGGTCGTGATGCTCCGCTTCATCGAGGCCGAGCGGGAGTGCGCCGCCGTCGGCAAGCGCCTCTGCACCGAGTTCGAGTGGGAGCTCGCCTGCGAGGGGCCGTCCGCGCTCCCCTTCCCCTACGGCTACGCGCACGATCCGGCCGCCTGCAACGTCAGCAAGCCGTACCGTGGGATCAGCGAGCGGCGGCTCGCGTCCAACGACCCGGCGGTGCGGGCCGCCGAGACGCAGCGGCTCTGGCAGGGGGAGCCGTCGGGCTCGTATCCGGCGTGCGTGAGCCCCTACGGCGTGGTCGACCTGGTCGGCAACGTCGAAGAGTGGGTGTCGACCTCGCGCCCCGAGTGGCCACACCGCTCGTCGCTGAAGGGCGGCTACTGGTCCAAGCCGTGGGCGGGGTGCCGGGGGACCAACGACTCGCATGGACCGATGTTCCGGTTCTACGAGATCGGGTTTCGCTGCTGCAAGGATCCGCGGCCAGGGCCGTAGCACAGGGTCCCCGAGGGCGAACCGTCGAGAGAATCGGTCGCCCGAGTGGACAGAGCGGAGAATACCACCACCGCCGAGCGACTCACCTCATCGCAGCGCCCGGTTTGCCAGTGCTCGGCGTGCGCCGGCAGGCGCTGTCGCATCGACGATCTCGACGAGGCAGAGCTCAGCGGGCGGGAGCGCCCGCGCAGATCCAGTCGTTGATCGTCTTGATATCGGCCTCGGACAGGGGCGCGCCCGGCGGCATGCTGCTCTCGTCAGGGTCGCACAGGCCGACATCCTTCAGCTTGTTCATGACATAGCTGCTGCTCGGCTTGAACGGCACGACGAGCGCCTGCTCGCGGGAGCAGGACGCGCTGTCCTGATCGACGAGCTTGCCGGCGGCCGCGCTCGCGCGGAGGTCGAGCCCGCCGGACGGCGCGCCGGCGCTGCCGTGGCAGTACTGGTTCGCGCAGCTCCTCGTCAGGATGGGCTCGACGTCGGCGAACGCCGCGGTGTCCGCGCCGCAGGCGGGATCGCTCGGAGGCGCGCCGCCGCCCTCGCCCCCGGTGCCGGCCGGCGCACCGCCGCCGCCCTCGCCCCCGGTGCCGGCAGACGCACCGCCGCCGCCCTCGCCCCCCGTTCCGGCCGGCGCACCGCCGCCGCCCTCGCCCCCGGTGCCGGCAGACGCACCGCCGCCGCCCTCGCCAGCACCGCCGCTGCTGGTCGTGCTGGAGGCGGCACCGCCGCCGGTGCCCGTGGACTCGTCATCGGAGCAAGCCACCGCCGAGAGCCCGAGAGCCAGGCAGAGGACCAATCGAAGCGGATTGTTGTGATAAAGCAAGGTACCTCTTCATGATGGTGTTGGTCACGCGGCGTTCGCCGCGCGAGCGATTCACGCGGAGACTAGCACTACTGCGGGCAGTCGCCCCGGATCGCCAGAAAAACCGCCAAGGTCGCCAAGGTCGCCAAGGGGAGAGAGGAGGTGCGGTTCCGGCATTTCCCCTCCCATTGCCCTGGTTTCCTGGCGCCCTTGGCGTCATGGCGCTTCGCTTCCCCGTCCGACTTCCCGCAGCAGTGCTGGAAAGCATGTGAACGCGCGCGACGCAATCGCGTGATGGTGGACGAGGTGGTCGCCAAATTCCAACCGTGGCAGCGAAGCTGGCGCCTTGAGCGTCTGCCTGCCGGCGGGAGTCGACGCGTGTCGATCAGAAACCGACATCGCGCGCGTCCGGCTTCTCCACCGGAACCACGCGGCGCTAGAGTACCGCGATGCGACCCACCTGTCGGGCCGGCCTGGCGGCGTGCGCCGCCCTGAGCACGGCGCTTGGCTGCAACGCGATCTGGGGGATCCCCGACGGAGAGGCCAGCGGGGATCCCGCGGCAGGCGGCGCGGGGAGCTCGGGCAGCTCGGAGGGCGCAGGGGCCACCGCGAGCGCAGGCTCGGGGGCCGGCGAGGGCGGGGGCGGCGCGGCCGGCGGGCCCTCCGCGGAGTGCCCGATCGCGCCGTTCACAGGGCGCGCGCCGGGCGCGTGCCAGGCCGCCGACGGCGACCACGATTACCTCTCCGATCCGGAGAACTGCTGTGTGCCCGGCAGGAGCTGCCTCGGCGGCGCCTGTGAGCAGGGCAGGTGTCTGCCGGTCGTCCTCGCCACGGCCAACGACGAGGAGCACGAAGCGATCGGCCTCGTTGTGGATGGGGACGGGGACGACGGGCGCGTGCTCTGGGCGAGCGGCTACGGCAGCACGATCTTCGCGACCGAGAAGGCGGCTTCCGGCTCGACCGAGCCGCTGATGGTGCTCGACCCGCTCGCGACCATGCTCGCGCGCTCGGAGAGCTCGCTGCTCATCACCGACGAGACCGAGCCGGACGTGTACCGGATGCCGCTCACGGGGAACGTCACCGTCTCGACGGTCGCCAGCGCCCAGGGAGCGGCGGGCTACCGGCGGCCCGTGGCCGGCGGCGGCTGGGTCTACTGGATCACCGGCGTGATCGAGGACCCGGAGCAGGATCCCGACGCGCGCGATGTCCCGAAGCGCATCTGGGCGGCGCGAGCCGACGCGACCGATCAGACAGGCCTCTCCGTCTTCGACCGGGACACGTACGTCGGAGGCCTCGCGCTCGACGCCGCCCATCTCTACTGGACCGAGCTCCCGCCCGGCGGGACGCACAGCACCGTTCGGCGGATGGCGCTCGGAGAGCCCGGCCAGACCGAGATCGTCGCGTCGATCCCCATCCACGAAGGCGATCTCCCCGGAGACATCGCGGTCGGCGAGCGGATCTTCTGGATCAGCGGCTACGCCATCTACGCCGTGAACAAGGACGGCACCGACGCGGGAACACTCGTGGCGACGGACTTCCGGCGAGAACGGCGGGCTCCAGGGTTCAGAGGGACGCGACACCTGGGCAGGAGCGACCGAACTCGGCTATGGGTAGTAGCTCGATCGCAGGCCGCTCCGGCGTGCGCATCCCTTTTCGAGCAGAGAGGAGGAACCATCGATGCCCGTGGATCTCGAGAAACCCACCTGTGACGACTCGCTGATGCGGCAGCTCTGTATGTCCGCCTATCAGCTGCCCATCATGAGCGTCGCCGACGAGCTCGGTGTGTTTCCGCTCCTCGAACGAGAGCCCGCGAGCATCGCGGCGCTGGCCGGAAAGCTGTCTCTCAGCCTCCGCGCGACCGAGGCACTCCTGGCCTCCCTGGCGGGGATGGGGCTCCTTGTGCAGTCTCGTGGCAAGTTCCATCTCACCGAGGTGTCCCGCAACTTCTTGCTCCCGGCGAAGCCGTTCTACTGGGGCCACATGCTGCGGCTGCTCCGCCAGGCTCCGGTCTCGCACGGCACCTTGCTGGAGATCCTGCGGCGGGACGGGGCGCTCGCGTGGGACCAGGGCAAGGTCATCACGGAGGAGTGGGCGGAGGCGGACCTGTCAGAGGAGCAGGCGTTCGCCTTCACCCGCGGGATGCACGGCCACTCCTTCGCGACCGCGGTCGGGCTCGCGCAGAGCGCGGACCTCGCGGGCGCCCGCCGCCTGCTCGACGTCGCCGGCGGCTCCGGCTGCTTCAGCATCGCCCTGGCGCGGCACAACCCCGAGGTCCGGTTCACGGTCGCCGAGCTGCCGCCCGTGTGCAAGGCGACGAGGCAATACGTCGCGGAGCACGGCCTCGAGGATCGCATCGACGTGCTGGAGCTCGACATGTTCCGCCACATGTGGCCTCCGGATCACGACGTGATCTTCTTCGCCAATGTCCTCCATGACTGGGACAGCGCGCGCCGGCAGCAGCTGATCCGGCACAGCTTCGATGCGCTGCCGCCGGGCGGCCGGGTCCTCGTCTTCGAGCTCTTGCTCTCGGACGGGCAGGACGGCCCGCTCACGGCGGCGCTGAGCTCCATGAACATGGTGGTTCTGACCCCCGGCAAGCAGTTCACGGCCGGCGAGCTCGACGAACTCCTCCGCGGCTGCGGATTCGACGACGTATCGGTCACGCCGTCGTGCGCCGGATACTCGCTCATCGGCGCGAGGAAACCCCTCGATCGCTGAGGCCCGCTCCGCCCCCCTCGGCGGTCACTGCGCCGGGAAGCTCTTCGACGCGAACGCCGGGCCCTCGGGGCCCTGCGGGCGCCCCTTGGGCAAGGTGCGGTCGGTGAACGTCGGCGCGATCGCCGCGTCGAGGGGCGCGCGCGATGGTCGAGCTCGAGGACATGCAGCTGTTCGTGTGCGCCGTCGCGGGCGGCCCGCGCCGGGCAAGGAGCGGCCGCTGCCGGCCGCTGCCGCGACGAGCGGCGCGCTTCAGGCGTCGGCCTGTGGGCCTGCGCCGATCGCCGACAGGAACTGCGCTCTCTCCTCGTCCGTCGGGCGCCGGCCCGAGAGGTAGCGCCGCTGGTGCGCGCGGGCCGCCGCCAGCGACGCCTGATTCAGGACGATGATCGGCACCTTGGGCGCGTACAGGCTCGTCACCTCGATCAGCGTCGTGCCGCCCGAGCCCGGCGAGAAGCGGTAAGTCCCGAGCCCCCGCGTCCACAGCACGTTCTCCTCGAACGCATCGACGACGAGGACGAAGACCTCGGGCGAGACGCGCTCCGCGGAGAAGCGCAACGTCTGCGTGAAATGCCCGACGCCCGGGAGAGGCACGCTCATCCGGACGACGAAGCGCGGCTCACGGAACGATCCCGACTGCATCTCGCACGCGGTCCCGGGGAAGAGCTCCCGCGCGCAGCCCTGCTGATCCCACCACATGGCGGCGGCGTCGAGCGGGTCGATGCTCCCGACATCGATGACGAACCGGACGCCGCGCATGCCCCGCGCCTCGTCGTGGACGCTCTCGGCATGCGCGATCTCCGTGTCTTCCTGCTGCCACATGGTCGTCTCCTCGCCCCGGCGAGCGAGCATAAGTGAAGCACCGTTGCGCATCAAGGAAGCGGCCCTCCGCGCTGGATCCGCGCCGCCGCCACACCGCGGCAAGGTGTCCGGCGCCGCGCGCCGCGCGCGGTGCCTGTCGCGCGCCACACGCCGCGCGCCGCCGCCCGCCGGGCCGGCTCATGACGGCGCGACTCCGGCAAAACCCTACGACGGGTTCAGCCCTACGGTGTGGACGGCCCGCGGAGCGCGTTGCTACCCTCCGGCGCCATGGACTACCGCAATCTCGGACGCACCGGCCTGAAGGTCAGCCCCCTCTGCCTCGGCACGATGAACTTCGGCCCGGAGACCAGCGAGCCCGACAGCTTCGCCATCATGGACCGAGCGCTCGGGCACGGGATCAACTTCTTCGACACAGCCAACGTCTACGGGCGGAAGCGCGGAGAGGGGATCACCGAGCAGATCGTCGGGCGCTGGCTTGCCCAGGGCGACGGGCGCCGGGACCGCATCGTGCTCGCCACGAAGGTCTACGGCCTCATGGGCGAAGGGCCCAACGACAGGAGGCTCTCGGCCTATCACATCCGGCGCGCCTGCGAGGCGAGCCTGCGCCGCCTGCAGACAGACCATATCGACCTCTACCAGATGCACCACATCGACCGCGAGACGCCCTGGGACGAGATCTGGCAGGCGATGGAGCAGCTCGTCCGCGAGGGGAAGGTCCTCTATGTCGGCAGCAGCAACTTCGCTGGATGGCAGATCGCGCAGGCGAACGGCCTCGCCGCGCAGCGGCACTTCCTCGGCCTCGTCTCGGAGCAGAGCCTGTACAACCTCAACGCGCGCACCGTCGAGCTGGAGGTCCTGCCCGCGTGCCGCGCGCTCGGCCTCGGCGTCCTGCCCTGGAGCCCGCTCGCCGGCGGGCTGCTCGGCGGCGCCCTCCAGAAGGCGCGCGAGGGCCGGCGCTCCTCCGCCGACGCGCAGGCGCGCATCGAGAAGAACCGCGCCAAGCTGGAGGCGTACGAGGCGTTCTGCGCCGAGATCGGAGAGCGGCCCGCCGACGTGGCCGTGGCCTGGCTGCTCCGGAACCCCGTCGTGACGTCGCCCATCCTCGGCCCGCGCACCGCCGAGCAGCTCGACGGGAGCCTGCGCGCCCTCGAGATCACGCTGACGCCGGAGCACCTCGGGCGGCTCGACGCGATGTTCCCCGGCCCCGGCGGCGAGGCGCCGGAGGCGTACGCGTGGTGACAGCGACCGCGACCGCCTCCTGACAAATCCCCCGGGCCCCTCCGCTCACGGCGGCGTGCAGGGGCTGATTTCGATTCCATGGCGGCCGGCGGATGGCCTACCTTCGAGGCTCGGAGAAGCGCCGGGCGGCGCCCGGGAACGAGGGAGCGGCCATGGGTCGATGGCGGTATGAACGAGGGCTGGAGGACATCGGCAATGGCTGCTTTGCCTACCTCCAGCCCGCCGGCACCTGGGGCCTCAGCAACGCAGGGCTCGTCACCTCGGACGGCGAGGCCCTGCTCGTCGACACGCTCTTCGACCTGAAGCGCACGCGCGAGATGCTCGACGCCATGCGCGCGGCGGCCCCCGCCGCGGCGCGCATAGGCACCGTCGTGAACACCCACGCGAACGGCGATCATTGCTACGGCAACGCGCTCGTCGAGGGCGCGACCCTCATCGCCACGCGCGCCGGCGCCGCCGAGATGGACGAGGTCCCCGCGCCGATGCTGGCCATGCTGATGCGACAGGCGCGCAGCGGCGCCGCGGGCGCGCTGGGCGAGTACCTCGTCCACTGCTTCGGCGCCTTCGACTTCGACGGGATCGCCCCCGCGCCGCCGACCCGGGTGTTCGACGGGGAGCTGACCGTCGCGGTCGGGGGCAAGGAGGTCCGCCTCGTCGAGGTGGGCCCCGCGCACACGAAGGGCGATCTGCTCGTGCACGTCCCGGCGGACCGGGTGATCTACACGGGAGACGTCCTCTTCATCGACGCGACGCCGATCATGTGGGCAGGGCCCGTCGGCAACTGGCTCAAGGCCTGCGACATCCTCCTCGCGGCCGACGTCGACGTCATCGTGCCGGGACACGGCCCCATCACGGATCGCGCGGGCGTGCGCGCGGTCCGCGACTACCTCGTGTACATCCGCGACGAGGCCCGGCGCCGCTACGACGCCGGCATGCCCGCGGCGGACGCCGCCCGCGACATCGCGCTCGCCGACTACGCGAGCTGGAGCGACGCCGAGCGCATCGTGGTCAACGTGCACACGCTCTACCGCGAGTTCAGCGGCGGGAAGCTCCCCTCGCCGGGCCCGATCGAGCTCTTCGGCCTCATGGCCGAGCTCGCGCGCCGGCCACGTTGAGCGAGCCAGAAGAAGACGACGATCGTCATGAGTCTATCGTCGCGAACAGCGAAGTTAAGCTAAGCGAAGATCACGCCCGTCGTCGTCCCTGGCAGCAGGCGATCCTCGGCGCTTCGGCCGCGCACAGAGGGGCGCCGCCCGCCGCCATGGACACAGAGTTTCCCCTGAGGACGATTCCTGGTCAAGCGACGCCAGGGGCGCGCGGACAGCCAATGTCCTTGCCGTCGCGCCGGCATTCTCCATTCGTCAAGACATCCCCGTCGCGACGCCGATCACCCCTTCAGGCCGACGCGCGCGGCGCCCCCGGATCGAGCCGATAGAGTCAGCACAATTTTCTAGAGCTCATCCCCTTCTCTTCTGTTGATGAGGGAGAGAGTTGATCCATCAGGTCACCGAGGACACGGCGGTCATCGGCGACACGGTCGCGCCGAGAGGGTGAGTCGCGACAGGCCGGCACGCGTGGCGCCGCGGTGCGCGTGCGCCCCGGTCAACGCGGGGCCGGACGGCGCGGCCGCGCGGTCGCCTGCGGCGAAGCCGGCGAGCTGGCGGCGCGGCGGAGCGCGCCGCCGCCCTTCGCGCCGAGCACCACGACGTCGACGACGGCCTCCAGGACCCCGTCGTCGACGGGCCCGCGCAGGCGGAACAGGCGGTTCGTCACGACGCTGCGGATCATCTCCACCAGGAGGTCGAGGTCGGAGCCCGGCGGCAGCTCGCCGCGCGCGACGCCGCGCTCGAGCACCTCCCGCCAGGGGGCGAGGCGCTCGTCGCGGAGCGCGCGAGCGAACGCGTCGACCTCGGGCACGTGCAGCTCGGCGAGGAGCATGCGGTAGATGCCCTGCCCCTCCGGCGTGGACGCGGAGGCGACGAAGCGCCGCACGAGCTCGAGCAGGTCGAGCCGCACCGCCCCGGTGTCCGGCGGCGCGCCGCCATCGTCGAGGAGCGAGCGCAGCGTCGCCTTGACGAGCTCGGCCTTGGTCGGCCACCGGCGGTAGATCGTCGTCTTGTTCACGCCCGCCCGCGCGGCCACGTCCTCCACCCGGAGCGCCGCGTAGCCCGCCCGCGCGATCTCCGCGGCGGCCGCGTGCATCACCGCCCGCACGACGCGCTCGCTCCGGCCGCCGCGCCGCGCGCCACGCGCGCCGGTGCGACGGCGCTCCAGCGCTGGGACCGGCTCGGCCGGTGACGGCTCTCTCGGGGTGATCGGCATCACGCTCCGCATCGCGAGGGCGCTCATTGAACCACGACCACGCAGGCGGGTGGCGAGGCCTTCGATCGAACTATGGCAACAATTGGTTGCCTTTGGTAGCCCCCGTGGTACCACTATCGCAACCATGGGTTGCCTTAGAGACGCGGCGCTCGATCGCCGCTGTCGGGGGCGACGAGGAGCAGGCGGCGACCATGTCCACGACGACGAGCGCTCTCCCTGGAGAACCGGGGGCGGCCCCGGAGGCGATCTCCGGGGCGGTCAAGGCCGGGAAGCCGAGCAAGGCGGCCGGCATCATGGCGGCGGTCGCCGCGCTCGCCGTCGCGGCGGGCGCGGGCTGGTACGTCACCCACCGCGGGGTCGAGGCGACGGACGACGCGCAGATCGACGCGGAGGTGGTGTCGGTCCCCGCGCGGGCGGCCGGCGTGGTGGTGAAGGTCTTCTTCGCGGAGAACCAGGCGGTGAAGGCGGGCGACGTGCTCGCCGAGCTCGACGCCGAGCCCGCGCGCGCGCGGCTCGCGCAGGCGGAGGCGAGCCTCTCGGCGGCCAGGGCGAGCGCCGACGCGGCCGACGCCGACGAGCGCATCGCCGAGACCAACGCGCGCAGCAACAAGTCGGTGGCCGAGGCCTCGCTGCACGGCGCGGCGAGCAGCGCGAGCGCGTCGAAGCAGCAGATCGCCGAGGGCGAGGCGCAGGTCGCCTCGACGACGGCGACCCTGGAGCAGGCGACGCTCGAGCGGGACCGCGCGAGGAAGCTCGTGGAGACCGGGGCGCTCGCGCAGGCCCAGCTCGACCAGCTGCAGGCGTCCGTCGACGTCGCCCGCGCGTCGCTCGAGCAGGCGAAGGCGCGCCTCGCGGCGCTCCGGGCGACGACCACGCAGGCGTGGAGCCGGGTCGAGGAGGCGAACGCGAAGGTCCAGCAAGCCAGCAACGTCGACGCGTTCATCGCGCAGGCGCGCGCCCGCGCCCGCGTGGCCCACGCCCAGGTGGAGACCGCCCAGGCCGCGCGCGACCTGGCCGCGCTCGAGCTCTCGTACACGCGCATCGTCGCGCCGCAGGACGGCGCCGTGTCGAAGAAGACCCTCTCCGTCGGGCAGATGGTCTCCCCGGGCCAGGCCGTGGGCGTGCTGGTCCCGGCGCGACAGGTCTGGGTGACCGGCAACTTCAAGGAGACGCAGCTCGCGCACATGCGCGTCGGGCAGCCCGCGCGCGTGTCGATCGACGCCTACCCCGGCGTGACCGTGCACGGCGAGATCGAGAGCTTCTCCGCCGCCACGGGCGCGCGCTTCAGCCTGCTGCCGCCGGACAACGCGACGGGCAACTTCACGAAGGTCGTCCAGCGGGTGCCGGTGCGGATCCGCCTCCACGACGCGCCGCCCGACGTCGTGCTGCGCCCGGGGATGAGCGTCGAGCTGACGGTCGACACGAGGCAATAGGATGAGGAGGGAGCTGTGGCAGAGGTGGCTATCGCGGCCCCGCCGGCGTACGCCGACGCGCCCGCCAGCGCGAACAGGTGGCTCGTGGCCGTGGCGGTGGCCCTCGGCGCGCTCCTCGAGATCGTCGATACGAGCATCGTCAACGTGGCGCTCACCGAGATGCAGAACTCGCTCGGCGCCACGCTCACGCAGGTGAGCTGGGTCGTCTCGAGTTACGCCATCGCGAACGTCATCATCCTGCCGCTCACCGCGTGGCTCGGGCACCGCTTCGGCAAGAAGCGCTATTTCGTCTTCTCGCTCATCGCCTTCACCGCGGCGTCGGTCCTCTGCGGCGTCGCCCACAGCCTCCCGATGCTCATCGTCGCCCGCGTGTTCCAGGGGCTCGGCGGCGGCGGCCTGCTCGCGAAGGCGCAGTCGATCCTGTTCGAGACGTTCCCGAAGCACGAGCAGGCGATGGCGCAGGGCTTCTTCTCCGCCATCGTCATCGCCGGCCCCACGATCGGGCCGACGCTCGGCGGCTACATCGTCACGAACATCGACTGGCGCTGGATCTTCTTCATCAACGTCCCGCTCGGCATCGCGGCCGTGCTCATGTGCCTGGCCTTCCTGCCGCCGGACGCCGCGGGCGAGCGGGAGCGCGGCGGCGTCGACTGGATCGCGATCGCCCTGCTCGCGGCCGGCGTCGGCTCGCTGCAGACGGTGCTCGAGGAGGGGCACTCCGAGGCGTGGTTCGACTCGCCGTTCATCCTGGCGTTCTCCGTGATCGCGGCCGCGAGCCTCGCCCTGTTCATCCACCGCGAGCTCTCGTCGAAGAGCCCGATCGTCGACCTGCGCGTGCTCCGGCACCGCTCGCTCTGGGCGGGGAGCCTCCTGTCCGCCGTCATCGGCATGGGCCTCTACGGCGCGCTCTTCGCGGTGCCCATCTTCGCCCAGTCGATCCTTGGCTTCACGTCGCAGCAGACCGGCCTGCTCCTGCTCCCCGGCGCGCTGGCCTCCGCCTTCTCGATGCCGCTCGTGGCGCGGCTCCTGGGCCGGTTCGACCCGCGCGCGCTCCTCGTGGTCGGGGGGCTCATCCTGCTCGCCGCGCTCTTCCAGCTCCAGACGCTCACCCCGATGACGGGCTCGGGCGACCTGTTCTGGCCGCTGATCATCCGGTCGTTCGGCACGACGCTGATGTTCCTGCCGCTGAGCATGGCCACGCTGGGGCCGCTCCCCAAGAAGGACATCGCCGCCGCGACCGGCCTCTTCAGCCTGACACGGCAGCTCGGCGGCAGCGTCGGGGTCGCCTTGCTCACCACCGTGCTCGCCGACCGGCAAGCGTTCCACCGCGCGGTCCTGGTGAGCGACATGGGGGCGAGCGACCCGAGGACCCTGGAGCGCGTCGCCGCGTACACCGCGGGCTTCGCCGCGAAGGGGTTCGATCCGGCGGACGCGCGCGACAAGGCGCTCCACGTCCTCGACGGGATCGTGAACCTGCAGGCCGCCGTCATGTCGTTCAACGACACGTTCTGGGTCACGGCGGTGCTCGTCATCGCGACGCTCCCGCTGGTGCTCCTGCTGGGGAAGGGCCGGGGCGGCCCCGCGCCCGCGGGGCACTGAGCCGCTCGCCGAGGGGTCCGGCGCCCTCGACCGGGCTCACATCGAGTAGGCGCCGCCCTGCCCCGCCGCAGCGGGGGCCTCGGCGGGGGACTCCCCCTCGCGGAGCTCCTCCACCGCCTTCGCGTGCTCCGAGAGCGCCGGCAGCGCCTGCGGGTCGTAGTCGGGCGCGACCCAGAAGACCTCCGGCGCGGGCCTGTACTCGCTCGAATAGCTGCGCTCCGAGGCCTTGCCGTCCTTGTAACGGACGGTGACAAAGGACCTCACGTCGTATCCGCACGAGCCCTTCTGGTGGCGCTTCACCTTGCCCTCGGCGAGCTCGGACTTCACGTAGATGCGCCGGATGAAATCGTCGGTGTGCTCGGCCGAGACGTGGTGTTCGACCTCCGCCACGGGGTCGCCGCCCAGGATCTCGACGCGGAGCACCGTCGGCTCGGGGAGATACGCGTGGATCATGATCGGGAACGGGAGCGTGTTCCTGATCTTCAGGTCCGACTCCGGGTAGGTCACCATCGCGTCGAGCCCCATGGGGATGTAGGCGCTCGGGCGGGAGTGGCTCTGGCGGTCCGGCGTGTCGAGCGCGCCGAAGAGCGACGCGGCGTAGAGCGTGCTCGAGACCTGACATGTCCCCCCGCCGTAGCCGGGGACGGTCTCGTCCCCCAGGATCTCCGGGGCGATCGTGAACCCGTTCTTGGCCGTCCGGGGGCCGACATGGGCGTTGAACGAGAAGGTATCGCCCGGGGCCAGGATGGTGCCGTCGATCTTGGAGGCGGCGTTCCTGATGTTGCGGGCGCGCCCCGCCTCCTTGCCGTGGTGCTTGAACTTCGTCTCGTAGGCCGCGACGACCCTGGTGACGTCGACGCTCACCAGGTCGGCGACGGCGACCTGCGGCAAGATCTGCCGGACGGCGAGCTCGATGAGCTCCTCGTCGCCGTGCTCCCCGGCCCGCAGCGCCGCGAGGGAGGCCTCGACGTCGAGCGCCCGGCCGGCCTGCTCCGGGATCTTGCGCCGGTTCGCGAGATCGAGCCGCGCGTCCACGGGCGCCCGGTAGATCTGCGGAGCGAGCCGCTCGAGGAACGCCCGCGCCCGCGGCGCATCGACGGCCCAGGCGAGCGGCACGTCGATCTCGCCGCGCCGCGCCCCCCGGGCCTCCCGGAGCCGCCGCGCCCAGGGCCCCTCGTGGCCGACGCGCAGCGCCGCCGCGAGCGTCTCGTCGACGTCGACCTCGACGCCCGCCTCGCCGAGCGTCGCGGTGAGCTCCACGTCGTCGTGGCGCAGCCGGACCACGCGCTCGCGAAGCGCGTCGCGCCGCGCCGCGAGCCAGGCCGCCGGCGCGGCGCCGTCCGGCAGGAAGCGCTCGCCGACCGAGAGGCCGCGGACCACCGGAGAGGCCGGCAACGCATGGCGCACCGCCATGGCGGCGCCCACGCCGGCCGACCCGCCGAGCGCCAAGACCAGAACGAGGGCCCTCGTATCCACGGCAGCTCGACATGCTAGCCGGATCGCGGACGATCGGGAAGATCGCCAGACCGTTGAGAAGAGAAAAAACCGTCAGGACGCCAAGAACGCCGAGGCGGCCTCAACCGCCGCCGACGAAATGGACGATCTCGACCACGTCCCCCTCGGCGAGCTCGGCGGCCGTGTGCTCGGCGCGCGGTATCACCTCGCCGTTGCGCTCCACCGCGACCGGCCCCTCGGTCAGCCCGAGCAGCTCGACGAGCCTCCGCACCGTGAGCGCCGCCGGCACGTCGCGCGCTTCCCCGTTCACCGTGATGTTCATGGCTTCCTCACCTCTCGCATCACCAAGCGCGCCGCGACCTCCGGCGGCTCGACGGCCTCGCCGGCGAGCGCCGCCCGGAAGCGCCGCGCGTTCTCCACGTAGCCCGCAGCGCCGAGCTTCCCGAGCTCGGCCTGGTCCGGCCGCACCTCGCCCACCACCCGGGCCGGGTTGCCGCGCACCATCGAGCGCGGCGGGATCACCCGCCCCGGCGGCACCACCGCGCCCGCCGCGATCACCGAGCGCTCGCCGATCTCGACGTTGTCGAGCACGATGCTGCCCATCCCGATCAGGCACCCGTCCCCGACGCGGCAACCGTGCAGGATCGCGCTGTGCCCGATGGTCACGTCGGCGCCGACGATCGTCTGCGAGACGCCGCCCGTCAGGTGCAGGCACGCGAGATCCTGCACGTTGGTCCGCGGGCCGACGCGGATCGCGCCGATGTCCCCGCGCAGCACCGCGCCGAACCACACGCTCGCCTCGTCGCCGAGCTCGACGTCGCCGATCACCGTCGCGTTCGGCGCGAGGAACACGTCGCGCCCGAGCCGCGGGGCCACCCCGCCGAGATCCAGGACGAGCGCCACGTCACCCGCCCTCGGCGGCGACCACCGGCAGCGAGCGCCGGGCGGGCCGCGCCTCCAGGCCGCCCCGCTGCCGCGGCCGGGCCGCGGCGCGCGCCGCCTCGGTGAGCTCGGCCTGCAACGAGTGCTTGTTCGCCCGCGCGATCGAGACCTCGACGACCTCGCCGAGCAGATCGAGCTCCCCGGCGCCGTCGATGTGCGCGATCTCGTGGCGCCCCGTCCGGCCGGACCAGAGCGCGCCGCCGGCTCCGCGCTCACCACTCGCGCCCCGCTCCTTGTCGCGCCCCTCGACGAGCACCTCCTGCGTCGTCCCCACGAGGGCCGACAGGTGGGCGGCGAGCAGCGCCTCGCTCTCCTCGAACAGGCGCGCGAGCCGCTCGCCCTTCACGGCCTCGGGCACGTCGTCCGGCAGCTTCAGCGCGGGCGTGTGCGGCCGGCGCGAGTACTTGAAGCCGAACAGCCCCTTGAACCCCACCTCGCGCACGAGCGACAGCGTCGCCGCGAAGTCGTCCTCCGTCTCGCCCGGGAAGCCGACGATGACGTCGGTCGAGAGCGTCAGCCCCGGGACCGCCTCCACGAGCGCGCGCGTCCGCGCGACGTACTCGGCGCGCGTGTAGCGGCGGATCATCCGCCGGAGGACCCGATCGCTGCCCGACTGCACCGGCATGTGCACGTGGCGCGGCAGCGCCGGGAGCTCGGCGTGGGCGAGGACGAGCGAGGGCGTGAGGTGCCGCGGGTGCGGGCTCGTGTAGCGCAGGCGCGCGAGGCCGGGGACGTCGGCCGCGACGCGCCGGAGCAGCGCCGCGAACTCGCTCTCGTCCGGGTCGTCCGCGCTCGCGCCCGGGGCCCGCGGCAGCGCGCCGAGCGGGTCGCGGTAGCTGTTCACCGTCTGGCCGAGGAGCGTGACCTCGCGCGTCCCCGCGGCCACGAGCGCCGCGATCTCGGCGACGATCTCGTCGCTCGGCCGGTACCGCTCCGGCCCGCGGGTGTGGGGGACGATGCAGAACGAGCAGCGCTCGTCGCAGCCCTTCATGACGGTCACGAACGCCGTCGGCGCGGCGCGCGGCGAGGAGGAGGGCGACGGCGGCGACGCGACGAGGAACCGGGGCGCGTCGAGGTCGAACACCGTGCGCGCGATCGGCAGCCCGCCGATCGCGAGGTCGCCGAGCAGGCCGGGCAGCTCCGGGATGTTGTCGGGCCCCACCACGACGTCGATCGCGCGCATCTGCTTGAGGAGGCGCTCCCCCTCCTGCTGCGCCACGCAGCCCGCCACGACGAGCACCCGATCCGCGCGCTCCCGCTTCCAGCGCGCGAGCCGACCGACCTCGCTCCGCAGCTTCTGCTCGGCCTTCTCGCGCACGCTGCACGTGTTGAGCACGAGCACGTCCGCCTCGTCGGCGCTGCCGGCCTCCGTGTAGCCGGCGCAGCGGAGCACGTCGTGCATCCGCTCGGAGTCGTGCACGTTCATCTGGCAGCCGAACGTCGTGATGGAATACCGGGGCATCGAAGCGATGAACGCTCTAACAGAAGGGGCCCGAGGCCGCCACCTCGCGCGCCAGGAGCCCCGCGGTCGACGCCGCGACGCCGCGCGAGCGCTCCCGTTCCCCCCTCCCCCTCCCCCTTCCCCCTTCCCCGCTCCCCCCTCGTCCACCCCGCGCGGGCACCGCCGACCCCACGCCCACGCGACGCGCGCGGCGTCGCTCCAGCGTCGGCGCGATAACAGCCGGCGCCACGCGCCGCCAAAAGGACACTGGCGCGGCGCAGTACCATGTTAACACTCGGCTCGGGAGGAGACCGATGGCGAAACTGGAGAACCTGGTAGACCTGCTCGATCGCGCGCTGAAGCTTCATGGCCAGCGGCCGCTGTTCGGCACGAAGACCGATGGCCGCTGGGACTGGATCACGTACGCGGAGTTCGGGCAGCTCGTCGCCAGGTTCCGCGGCGGGCTGGCGTCGCTCGGCGTCCAGCGGGGGGATCGGGTGGCCCTCATCTCCAACAACCGCGTCGAGTGGGCGGTCTCGGCGTACGCCTGCTTCAGCATGGGAGTCGCCGTCGTGCCGATGTACGAGGCGCAGCTCCCGAGCGAGTGGGCGTTCATCATCAACGATTGCGAGGCCGTGGCCGCGATCGTCGCCACGCCGCAGATCTACGGCAAATGCAAGGATCTCGCCGAGAAGGCGCCCTCGCTGAAGCACGTTGTCTGTCTGTTCGACCCCGACGGGGCGAGAGACGGCGTCCCCGGGGCGAAGACCAGCTCGTACAAGGAGCTCCTCGCCGCGGGCGAGGGGGGCCCGGCCCCGGCCATCCAGCCGACATCGAAGGACACGGCGTGCCTCATCTACACGTCGGGCACGACCGGCAACCCCAAGGGGGTGATCCTGTCGCACGGCAACATCGCCTCCAACGTCTGCGCGGTGCTGGATCTCATCCCCTTCGGCGGCAACGATCGGAGCCTGTCGTTCCTCCCGTGGGCCCACTCGTTCGGCCACACCGGCGAGCTCCATGTGATGATCACGGTGGGCGCGTCGATGGCGCTGAGCGAGTCGGTCGACAAGATCCTCGCGAACCTCGGCGAGGTGCGCCCCACCGTGCTGATGAGCGTCCCGCGGATCTTCAACCGCATCTACGAGGGCGTGCAGAAGAAGATGGCGGGGAAGCCCGCCGTCATCCAGGCCCTGTTCCGCGCCGGGATGCGCGCCGCGACGAAGAAGCAGAAGGGCGAGCCCCTCGGCGTCGTCGAGCGGCTCGCGCTCGTCGCGGCGGACCGCGTCATCTTCTCGAAGATACGCGCCAGTGTCGGCGGCAAGCTGAAGTACGCCATCAGCGGCGGGGCGGCGCTCGCCTATCAGGTGGCCGAGTTCGTCGACGCGCTCGGCATCACCGTCTACGAGGGCTACGGCCTCACGGAGACATCGCCCGTCGCCACCGTGAACTACCCGGGGGCCCGCCGCCTCGGCAGCGTGGGCAAGCCGATCCCGGGCGTGAAGATCGTCATCGACAGGTCGGAGACGCACGACCCGAAGCAGGGAGAGATCGTCGTCTACGGCCCGAACGTCATGGTGGGCTATTACAAGCGCGACGAGGAGAACAAGGCCGTCTTCACGGAGGATGGCGGCTTCCGCACAGGCGATCTGGGCTACCTCGACGACGACGGCTACCTCTTCGTCACGGGCCGCATCAAGGAGCAGTACAAGCTGGAGAACGGCAAGTACGTCGCGCCGGCCCCGCTCGAGGAGAAGCTCAAGCTGTCTCCGCTGATCAACGGCGCGATGATCTACGGCGACAACCGCCCCTTCAACGTGGCGGTGATCGCGCCCGAGATGACGGCGCTCACGGAGTGGGCGCGGGCCGAGGGCCTCTCGTTCGAGTCGACGGAGGCGATGCTGAAGCACCCGCGGGTGGTCGCGCACGTCCAGGCGGAGGTCGACAGGTACGCGTCTGATTTCAAGTCCTTCGAGAAGATCAGGCAGATCGCCCTCGCGGCCGAGGATTTCACGGCGGAGAACGGGATGCTCACGCCGACCCTGAAGCTGAAGCGGCGCGTGGCGCTCCAGAAGTACGGGCCCGCGCTCGAGGCGCTCTACGGCGGCGCGGGCGGCGCGGGCGGCGCGGGCGGCGCGGAGAAAACCGCTGCGCGCGACGCCGCGCAGCCCGGCTGAGCCGCCCGCGCGTCCCGACCGGCGGTCCCTCGCCGCTCCCCCGCCGCGACCTGCCCTCCCCTCGTCCAGGCCCTCTCCCCTCCCGGCGCGCCTTCGCGTACCCTGGGCGCGCCGGCGCGCGCGACGTCGACCGGCGAACGGGAGCGGCATGACGACGACAGGCACCCAGAGGCGAACGCTGTATCCCGAGCTCGAGCCGTACCGCGCCGGGAGGCTGCGCGTCTCGGAACTTCACGAGATCTATTTCGAGGAGTCGGGCAATCCGCGCGGCAAGCCGGTGGTCTTCGTGCACGGCGGCCCCGGGGGCGGCACGGAGCCGAAGCAGCGGCGCTTCTTCGACCCGGCCGCCTACCGGATCGTGCTCTTCGACCAGCGAGGCTGCGGCAGGAGCACGCCGTACGCGTGCCTGGAGGAGAACACCACCTGGCACCTCGTCGCGGACATGGAGGCGCTCCGCGAGCACCTCGGGATCGAGCGCTGGCAGGTGTTCGGCGGCTCGTGGGGGAGCACGCTGTCGCTGGCCTACGCCGAGCGGCACCCGGAGCGGGTGACGGAGCTCGTGCTGCGCGGCATCTTCCTCCTGCGGAAGCAGGAGCTCGACTGGTTCTATCAGCGGGGCGCGAGCGCCATCTTCCCCGACGCGTGGGAGGAGTACCTCGCGTTCATCCCCGAGCCGGAGCGGGACGATCTTCTCACGGCGTACCACCGGCGCCTCACGAGCCCGGACCCCGGGTTGCAGCAGCGGGCGGCGCGCGCGTGGAGCGTCTGGGAGGGGCGGACGAGCTGCCTGTTCACGAACCACGAGCTCGTCGCGAGGACGTCAGGTGATGAGTTCGCCCTCGCGTTCGCCCGGATCGAGTGCCACTATTTCATGAACAAGGGGTTCTTCACGGCGGAGACGCAGCTGCTCGACGACGTCCACCGGATCCGCCACATCCCGACCGTCATCGTGCAGGGCCGCTACGATGTGGTCTGTCCGCCGGAGAGCGCGTGGGCGCTCCACCGCGCGTTCCCCGAGTCCGATCTGCGCATCGTGGCGGACGCAGGGCACTCGGCGATGGAGCCGGGCATCCTGCACGAGCTGGTCGAGGCGACCGACCGGTTCCGTTGACCGGCGGTCAACGAGCGCGGCCGCGGCGGCGCGGCCGCGCTCGGTGGACACGCCCGGTACACCAAACACCGTATTTCGCGGTCAACCACCTCCCGAGCGCCGCTCGCCCCCTCTCGCTCTCCATGGATTCAGGCCGCGCGCAGGTGGTCGAGCCTGCTGGAGCCTGCCTCTCGGGGTGCGACTACCGAATTGCGTCGGACTCGGCCCTCCGGCCGCTTGCGCCGCGTGGGGTCGGTCTTTAACGTAAACCAAGGGAAGGTTGATTCCCCCGTGGAGGCTTATGGCAAAGAAGGCAGCACGGAAGACATGGATCCTGGTCTCCGACGCAAGCCGTGCCCAGCTCTATCGCGAAGAGCCTGCTGGCAAGGGCTTCACCCTGCTCGAGTCGTACAATCATGACGAGAGCCGGGCGCGCGTGCGGGATCTGATGGCCGACGCGCACGGCCGCAAGCCGAACGGCACCCCCGGCGGGAGCGGCAGCCCTGTCGGCGGCCCGGGGGGTCAGTACCTCGGCCGTCCGGGCGCCGCCCCCGACACCGATCCCAAGGAGGTCGAGAAGCAGAAGTTCGCCCTGGAGCTCGCGGAGGTGCTGGAGAAGGGTCTGAACGAGCACGCTTACGAGACGCTGGTGCTCGTCGCGCCGCCGCATTTCCTGGGCCTGCTCCGCGGCACGGTGAGCAAGCAGGTGAGCAACCACATCGAGACGAGCGTGGACAAGGACCTGAGCTGGCTGGACGGCCCCCGGCTCACGGAGCGGCTGCGCGAGCTGCGGGCCGGATAACGCCGCTCCCGGCTGTCTCGAACGTGTAGGCGACGCCGAGCCCGACGACGTTCGCCCGGGCGCTGTAGGCGCCGCCATTGATGGTGTTCGGGTCCTCCGGCGGATTGGCCCGCACCGGGCTCACCTGCGGGAGCCGCGCTTCCCTCGGATCGACCCTCACGTCCGCGGCGAAGGCGTGCGCGTAGCTCGCGTCGAGGCGCCACCGGCCGAGGTGGACGCCGAGGCCGGCCGCCGTCGTCAGCTTCGTCGCGTCGATCGTGAGGACCGACAGGTACCCGGGCGGGACGGCGCTCTGCTCGAGGCTCACGCCGGCGCGCAGATCCCACCGCGCGCCCGCGAGATCGAAGGAATACTCACCCCCGAGCCTCGCCGAGAGCGAGCTCTGAAACCGCCGCGGGAACGAGACGGCTGGCACGCGGAACTCCTCCGGGAGGCCGGCGACGTTCCGGAGCACCACGCCGTCGGGCTCGACGAGGATGTCGTCGTGCATGCTCCAGCCCTCGACGCCGAGCCCGAGCTCCACGCGCAGGTCGTCCACGACCCGCGCCTCCACCCCGGCGCGGAGGATCCACGGCAGATCGAACGCGACGTCGGCGTCCTCGCCCTCCTGGACGGCGCGCTCGAAGACGGGCGCCGCGGGGAGCCGCGCCCTGAATTTGGCCGGCGCGCGCACCCAGATGGGCAGCTGGAAGGCCAGGCCGACGCGCCAGCGCGGCGTCGGGACGAAGAGCGCCCCGAGCTGGCCCGTGGGCGCGACGATGGGCGCGACGCTGAGCTCGGAATGGATGTCCCACTCCGGATCTTCGGGCGCGCAGAACATCCGCTCCGGGAGGCACCCGGAGACGACCATCCGGCTGTTGAACGCGCCGACCAGCGCGCCGAGCCCGGCGCCGAAGCGCCATTCGGGCGACGGCGCGTACGCCGCCCCAACCCCCACGAGGGCGAGCGCGGAGCCCTCGAGCGTGAGCAGCGCGTAGCGCTGGGGCGCCGGCATGCCGTTCACCTGCTCCGGATAGCTGGAGAGGGCCGCGTACGGCGCCCACGTCCCGCCCCAGACGACCCACCGCGGATCGACCTTGAACGACGCCGCCAGCGTGGGGATCGGCAGCACCGGCGCGCTGCCGGTCACCGGCTCCATCGTCTGCACGAAGCTCGCGCCCGTCGGCTCGCCGGTGTTCGGGTCGACCTGCCGTACGATCGCCTGGCGCGTGTGCCGGCTGCGCCACTCGAAGAGCCCGACGTCGAACAGGACCTGGGTGCCGGCCTCGTAGACGCCCGCGGGGTTGTAGGCGATCGCCCCGAGATCGTCGCCGCCGGCGATGTACGCCCCGCCGCGGGACGACGGGCGGACGCCGCGGTCGGTGAAGTACAGCCCGGCGGCGCCGGCGTCGCCCGCGGGCAGGAGGAGCGCCCCCGCGGCGGACGCCACGGAGAGCACGGCGCGGATCGTGGGCGTTCGCACGTGCATCACTCGTGCGGCCGGTTCTTGACGATGGCGTAGATCTGCTCGAGCCCGCGGGTCTCGTCCGTCAGGAAGTCCCTGGCCGAGACAAACAGCTGCCGGTAGTCCTCCGCCGTCAGCGGCGCGCCGCTCCCGGCCTCGATGCGGTTCACGTCCGCGAACGCGTCGAGGAACACGTCGAGCGGCGCTCGGCCGTCCGCCATCGGCGTCACGAGCGCCGGCAGCACGCGCTCCATCGCGCGGTACCTGTCGTAGCGATCGTCGTGGAGCGCCTTCAGCGCCACGAGCCCCGCGTCGGCCGCGCCCGGCCCGCCGGCGGCCCCCGCCGGGGTCAGCGCGGTCGATGCGGCCTTCAGGATCCGGCGCAAGGCGTCGTCGTCGGCGAGGAGCTGGAGGCCGTCGGCGAGCGCCGTCGGCAGCACCTGGAACGGGGCGCCGGCTGCGTCCGCGTCGAGCAGGTAGGTGAGGAACCGCTCGATCTCCCGCCGCGCCGGCTCGTGGGCGCGGACTGCCTCCATCACGTCGGCGGCGGCGGCGAACAGCGGGTGGCTCAGGAGGTCGCTCACCGTGGCGCCGAGCTCCTTCTGCGCCCAGGCGCACCGCCCGGTCGTCTCGCGATCGGGGCAGCGGGCGTTCAGCTGCTCTCGGAGGACGCGCAGGACGAGGGCGCCCATCCTCGGGAGCGCGCGGTTCTTGAACCGGGCCTCGGGCCCCGACCCCTCGACCGCGAGCAGCGCATCGACGAGCTCGTCCACGCCGCGCTTCCACTGGCCCTCTCGCTCGGCGGCGCCGGGCGCATTGCGCTGCGCAAAGCGCGCGTCGACGCCGTTCAGAGCGCCGGCGAGGAGGGTGAACACGGTGAGCTGGTCCTGGACCCGTCCATCCGTCCACGTGGCATTTTTCTTCCCCAAGCGGTCGACCATGCCCACGCCGGCCGCGTAGCGGGCGCTGAAGAGGATGCGCGCGAGCTTCTCGATGACCTGGGCCTTCGTCAGCGGCCGATCTGCCGCGGGGCCGCGCCGCACGGTCACGGACGTGTCGCGCGCCATCCGGGCGAACGCCACCGACGACGCCAGGACGTCCTCGGCCCGGAGCGCGTCGGCCACGAGCGGCTCGTAGCTGTTGACACCTGCCTCCGAGCAGTACGCGGTGTTGGTCTCGGGCGAGCCGGCCTTGACGCACTCCGGCCCGTGCTCCTTGCCCGGCCAGTGGCGGTACGCCGTGCTGAAGAGATCGGTCAGGATCGCCTCGCCGGTGGTGCCCTGGTCGACGTCGGCGAACGCCTTCACGATGGGGCCCAGGTACGCGGCGAGCCCGAGCTGCTCCAGGAGGTAGGTCGTCCCCGGGTGGCGCACCCGGATCAGGTTCTCCGGGGAGCTGCACGCGTTCACGCCCAGCGCGTTCCTGGGGCAATGGATCGTGCCGGCCGGCTCGAGCGTCCCCGAGATGAACAGGTTCGTCGTCAGGTTCGCGCCGGTCCGGAAGGGATCCAGGTCCGGCAGCCCCGGGAACCTGCCCGAGTCCGCCCCGAAGTAGATGAGCCGGCTGAGCGCGGCCGGCGTGGGGTGGCTCGTCAGGCCGCCGATGCCGCTGGAGTCCACGAGCACCGAGTCGGTCACGAGCAGCGCCAGGGCCGAGGGCTTCACCTCGAGCTCGGCCCGCTTCGGGTCCCCGTCGGGGAGGAGCGAGTCGAGGTAGAAGGCCGCCAGGTCGTCGATCTGGAACAGCTCGCACTCGGCGAACTCGACGAAAGGCACCGTGATCTCGAAGGCGCTCACCACGGCGCCCTCCTTGTTGCACTGCCTGACGCCGGCGGTGTCGTGCATGAGCTGCATCAGCCGCTCCATGCCCGAGCGGTTGTCGCCGCCCCTCGGCTTCTTCGGGTCGACCGGCGTCTTCGGGGCCGCCGTCGACGGCGCCCCGACCGTGAGGTTGATGGCCGGGCCGTTCAGGTCCGCCGGGTTGTACGCGTACTGGTCGCGGGTCGTGAGCATCGCCGCGATCGCGTCGCCCGCGTGCCGCGCGCTGCCGTGCGGGGTGAGGAGCGCGCCGCCCGCGATCGCCTCGAGCAAGCGCGCCACGAGCCCCGGCTGCTCCACGGCCCTGCCGAGCGCCGCCGCGAGCTCGTCCCAGAGCGGCGCCTCGTCGTCGATCCGCGCGGGGGCCTCCTTGCCCTGGGCGGCCAGCCGGTCGTGCTCGCGGGCGACGTCCCGGATGCGCAGCGCCGCGGCGGTCATGCGTGCGAGCTCCGCCTCGCGGTTCTCGAGCAGATCGATGAGCGTGAGCAGGAGGACGTCCGAGTCCCTGTCGGCGAGCACCTGGCCGACCGCGTGCGCGAGGTCGGCGAGCGGCGAGTCCTCGCCGCGGAAGCGGCGGTACGACAGGCAGCCGTCGCACCGCTCGTCCGTCGGCACGACCCTGCCGCGGCGGACGTCGTAGCGGGCCTCCTCGCGGTCGCCGAAGAGCAGGTACGCGCCGGAGAGCGCGTACATGAGCCCTTCGTGCTCGGTCTTCCACGGCTCCGGATCGCCCTTGCCCGCGTACCGGGTCCCGTCGACGAGCGGCACGATCGACCGCAGCGCCGCGCCGAGGACGGTGCGGGAGGTGTCGACGTAGGCGTAGAGCTCCGGCGAGAGGCCCCCGAACGGGTCCCGCGGCGGCTCGGTGACGCCGGGGATGGCGAACGGCGGTTCGATCGCGAGCGGCGCGCCGGTCCGGTCCACGAACCTGCCGGACGCGTCGACGTCGGCGAGGCCGTCGCCGTCCGCGTCGGCGAAAGGCGCGGGGACCGCGTCGCCCTGGGGGAGGACCCACCCGCGCCCGTCGCGGCGGGCGATGAAGATCGACGGCGGCGCGGCGAGCGCGGGGTGCTCCGCGAGCAGCGCCGCCTGCGCGAGCTCCAGGGTCGTGCGCGGGCGGCTCGGCTGCGCGGTGGCGGTGTCGATCGCGAGCGGCGCCCGCTCCGGCGGCGACAGCGTGGCCAGCGCCTGCTCGCCGGCCGCGAGCAGCGCCTGGAGCGCGGGCGCCCCCGGGCCGCCGGGGCCGAGCACGTCGAGCGCCGCCACGGTCATCGGGCGCAGCCCGGGGTACGCGAGCGCCGCGCCCGCCATGCCGAGCCCCACCTCCGCCGAGCGATAGCCCTGGCGCCCCCAGATGCTCGCGAGCGCACAGACGGGCGTTTCCCGCCCCTCTGCCCGGTCGCAGGCGATCGGCGCCCGCTCCCGCTGCCTCTTCTGGTCGCTCTCCTCTTCCGCTTCCGCTTCCGCTTCCGCCGGCCGCGCGCTCTCCTCGCCGCCGTGGATGAGCGCGTCGAGGAGCCGGGCGATCCCCCGGGTCGACGCGGGCAGGACCGGCGGCCCCGCCGCGTCGAACGGGTTCGTCTCGTAGAGCGGCGCGAGGGTCTGCGAGAGGCTCAGGACGGCATCGTGCAGCCGGATCGTGCCGCCCCCCTCGCCGGGCGCGACGTTGTCGATCTCGATGTCCGGCACCGCGGCGTTGACGGCGTCCACGAGGGCGTTGCGCCACCGCGCCATGGCCTCCACCTTGGCCACGCCCAGCCTGCGCGCCTGCTCCGCCCGCGCGCCGGAGACCGGCGGGAGCAGCGAGACGTCAACGTCGTCCTCGTACCTGCCCTCGCGATCGTAGTGACAGACGCGCTGGTACGAGGCGCCCGTGGGGTCCTCGTGGAGGCTCGACGCGCCCACGCGGTCGCAGAGCATGCCGAAGACGTCGTCGCCCAGCCCGCCGCCCTCCTTGACCCTGGGAGGCGCCACCCGCGTCGTGTCGAGCGGCTCGTGACACGAAGCGATCACCCCGCCGGCCGAGACGAGCGCGACCAGCCGGAGCATCCCAGCGGCCGAGGAACCCAGCGCGCGCCTGCGCATGACGACAACCTCCCCCAGTTGCCCCCAGGGTAGACGATTCCACTCCAGGTGCGTAGAGGCTTGGCGCCCCTGGGGGGTGTGGGATGGGCTGCGCGGAGCGCACGTTCTCCAGGGTTCACTGCGCTGCGACGGGGACGGCGGCGGGCTCGTGGGTATAGGCTGAGGAGCGATGGCGACCCAACCCACCCCGCTCACCGCTGTCGTTCTCGCTGCTGGACAAGGGACCCGGATGAAGAGCGCCCGGCCGAAGGTGCTCCACGAGCTCTGCGGCCGGCCGATGCTCCATTACGTCGTCGACGCGGCGCTGGCCGCCGGCGCCTCCGACGTGGTGGTCGTCGTCGGCCACGGCCGCGACGAGGTCTCGGCGGCCCTGGACAAGGCGTTCGGCGCCCAGGGGAAGAAGGTCCGCACCGCGCTCCAGCCCCAGCAGCGCGGCACGGGCGACGCGGTGCGCTGCGCCATGCCGCACATCGACCCGACCTCCGAGGCGATCCTGATCCTGTGCGGCGACACGCCGCTGCTCGACCCGGAGCAGCTCACGCAGCTCCGCGGGGCGCTCGACCGCGCGGGCGACGCGCCGATCGCGATGCTCACCGCGGAGGTCTCCGATCCGACGGGGTACGGCAGGATCCTCCGCGACGCGTCGGGCCGCGTGATCGGCATCCGCGAGCACAAGGACGCGACCCTCGAGGAGCGCGCGATCACCGAGGTGAACCCCGGCGTGTACCTCGCCCGCAGCGGGTTCCTCGGGCGCGCGCTGGCCGGGCTGACGACGGACAACGCGCAGGGCGAGCTCTACCTGACCGACATCGTCGCGCAGGCGGCGAAGGCCGGCGGCGCCGCGGCGGTCGTGGCGAGGGACGCCGGCTCGCTCGTGGGCATCAACGACCGCGCGCAGCTCGCCGCCGCCGAGGAGGTGCTCTACGGCCGCGTCGCCGACCGGCTGCGCAAGAGCGGCGTCACGATCCGCACGAGCGCCCGCGTCGACGCGGGCGTGGCCGTCGAGCCGGACGCCGTGATCGAGCACGCCGTGGTGCTGCGGGGCCGGACGCGCGTGGGCGCGGGCGCGCGGATCGACGTGGGCTCGGTGCTCACGGACGTGGTCGTCGAGGCGGGCGCCTCCGTGAAGCCGTACACGGTCGCCTCGCAGTCGTCGATCGGCGCCGGCGCGCAGATCGGGCCGTTCTCGCACCTCCGCCCGGAGAGCCAGATCGAGGCCGACGCGCACATCGGCAACTTCGTCGAGACCAAGAAGACGGTGGTCCGGAAGGGCGCGAAGGCGAACCACCTCGCCTACCTCGGCGACGGCGACATCGGCGAGGGCGCGAACGTCGGCGCCGGGACGATCTTCTGCAACTACGACGGCTTCCGGAAGCACCGGACCGAGATCGGCGCCGGCGCCTTCATCGGCAGCGACTCGCAGATCGTCGCCCCGGTGAAGATCGGCGCGGGCGCCTACGTGGCGACGGGCACGACCGTGACCCGCGACGTGCCGGACGAGGCGCTGGCGATCGGCCGGGTGAAGCAGGAGAACAAGGAGGGATACGCGACGCGGCTCAAGGCACGGCTGAAGGACGCGTCGAAGAAGTAGGCCCGGGATCGCCCTGTCGCATGTGGACGGCGTCGCTGAGAAGCGCAGATGACCGGCCAGAAGCGGGCGAGGTCAACGTGCCCCCGTGCTGTTCACGCACGGTGGGGGGCGCCGAGGCGACCGGCCGGCCCCTCGGGATCACACCTTCCAGCGCCCGGAGGCGCGCCGCGAGCGCATCGGCGCGCCGGCCCGAGCTTCCGGCCGCGGCTGTAGCTCGGCCTCCGGCGACGACCGCGTAGGTCATTTTCGCGCGACGCCGAAGACATTCGTGCTCGTCCGGCTGCAACCTGGGTCGGCTCGAATCCTGGGAGGGCACGGATCTCGCCTGTGCCCGCGTATGTGATTCAGTTCACATTTGCAGGACGGAGCCCCCATGCCGACGTACGAGTTCAAGTGCAACGACTGCGGCGCCGAGTTCGAGGTGGTCGCGCCGCTCTCCGAGTTCGAGCGCCAGAAGCGGGAGCGCACGGTCCAGTGCACGGCCTGCGGCCGCTCGAACGTCGAGCCAGAGATCGTGGCGTTCCAGGTGCAAACGGCGCGAAAGAGCGCCTAGGCAGAAGGACGAAGCGGCGTGTCGAGCGAGAACTACCACGAGCTGCCGGAGCTCCTGTCGGAGGCGACCAAGGAACGGCACCGCGCGATCGTCTCGTTGATCGAGGAGCTCGAGGCGATCGACTGGTACCAGCAGCGCGCCGAGGCGTGCTCGGACGCGGAGCTCCGTGCCGTGCTGCTCCACCACCTCGAGGAGGAGGTGGAGCACGCGATGATGAACCTCGAGTGGCTCCGGCGGAATGATCGCGTCTTCCAGGAGAAGATCGACATCTATCTCAACAGCCAGGGGCCGATCGTCGAGGTGGAAGCGGCCGAGGAGGCGGCGAAGCTCGGCGCCACGGCCAAGGCCGGCGCCATGGCGCCGGGCGGCGCGCTCGGCATCGGGAGCCTGAAGGGGGCATGATCATGGATCTCCTCAAGCGCGAGCTCGCTCCCATCCTCCCCGCCGCGTGGGACCTCATCGATCACGAGGCGACGCGCGTGCTCAAGCTGCACCTCGCCGGCCGCAAGGTCGTCGATTTCCGCGGCCCGTTCGGGTGGGAGGTCGCCGCCGTCAACACGGGCCGCCTGCGCGCGATCGAGCGGAAGGACGCGTCCCCGGTGAGCGCGGGCGTCCGCCTCGTGCGGCCGCTCGTCGAGCTCCGCGCGCCCATCCGCCTCGAGCTCGCCGAGCTGGACGCCGTCGGGCGCGGCGCGCAGGAGCCCAACATCGAGGACGTCGTGCGCGCCGCCGAGCACGCCGCGCGCTTCGAGGACGGCGCCATCTTCAACGGGCTCGCGGCCGCCGGGATCGAAGGGATCCTGGAGGTCGCGCCGCACAAGCCCGTGGGGATCCCTGCACCGGAGGCGTGGCCGCGCGCCGTGGTGGAGGCGAGAGAGGTGCTCCGCGCCGCGGGCGTCGACGGTCCTTATGCGCTCGCGCTGGGCCCGAAGGCGTACGACGAGCTGGCCGCGGCCGCGGAGGACGGCTATCCGCTCCGCAAGCACATCGAGGGCCAGCTGATCGACGGGCCGATCGTATGGGCGCCCGCGCTCGAAGGCGGCGTGCTCCTGAGCACGCGAGGCGGCGACTTCGAGCTGACCGTGGGGGAAGACCTGTCCATCGGCTACGACGGGCACGACAGACAGGTCGTCGAGCTCTTCCTCACCGAGAGCTTCACGTTCCGCGTGCTCGAGCGCGCCGCGGCCGTGGCGCTGCGGCGGGGCTGAAATCAGGCCCCGCGGCTACTCGGCGTCGCCGGCCGCGGCGCTCTCGCCGTCCCGCAGCGACGGGATGACGTGGCCCATCCGGAGGCGCTTCGCCTCGAGGTAGGGCGCGGAGAACGGGTTGGCCGGGACGATGGCCGCCGAGCGCGAGGCGATCCGGACGCCGAGCGCGCGGAGCGCGTCGACCTTGTCGGGGTTGTTCGTGAGGAGCCGGATCGACTCGATGCCGAGGTGCTCGATCATCGCGGCCGCGGGCTCGTAACCGCGGGCGTCGTCCGGCAGGCCGAGGATGCGGTTCGCGTCGACCGTGTCGTGGCCGAACGCCTGGAGCTGGTACGCCCGGATCTTGTTGGCGAGCCCGATGCCGCGCCCCTCCTGCCGGAGGTAGAGCACCACGCCGAGCCCGCGGCGCCCGATCTCGGCCTGGGCCGCCTCGAGCTGCTCGCGGCAGTCGCACTTGAGGGAGCCGAACACCTCGCTCGTGAGGCACTCGGAGTGGACGCGCAGGGTCACGTCCGACCGGCCGCGCACGTCGCCCATGACGAGCGCGACGTGATCGGGAGACAGCCCCTGGTCGGGGCTCGTCGCCCCGCCAAAGTGGAACACCAACATCTGAAAGACGCCGTGCTTCGTGGGCACGGGCGCCTGGGCACGAATATCGAGCTGAGGCCGGATCGCCGTCGTCGGGACGTGCATCTCGCTCTCCTGGTGGAGGAATCCTGGGTCGCCTGTCAAGCAAGGAGCGCGCCTGGGTAGCCCGCTGCCTTGCCCTTGTCCGGCCACCCCTGAAGGTGGCGTCAATCAGGTAGCGTAAGCACCCGGCCGGAACAAGGTAAGCTCTCCAAGATGTTGCTCCAAGGACATACCTGGAGCAGCCGATCCGCTTCGTCCCGCGCCATCGCCGGTGCCGTCGGCGGTGAGCGAACTCACCAACGAGACACCGGCGGACCGGCGGACCGGCGAGGAAGCCGGGGGACCGCCGCCGCTTCGGAACCACCCGGGGGTGCCGAAGCGGCCGGGAGCCGCGCGCCCGCCTCAGAACCACCCGGGTTGCATCCTGGCGTACGAGTCCTCGCCGGCGCGGCAGAGCGCGGCGAGCGCCTCGACCCGGGGCAGCTCCGTCGAGAGCCAGTACTGCGCCGCGCAGAGCTTGCCTTCGTAGAAGCCGGCCGGAGCGGCGCCCCTGGCGAGCCCTTCGCGGGCGGCTGCGGCCATCGCGAGCCATTGCCAGGCCACCACGACCACGGAGACGAGCTCCATGTAATCGGCGCTGTGCCGCAGCATCCGCTCGGTGTCGCCGTGCATCCCCGCCTCGGCGAGCTGCACCGTCACCTCGCCGAGCAGCGCGAGCGCCGCGCCGAGGCGCTCGCCCCACGCGGGCTCGACGCCGGCCCGCTGCGCCCGGGCGATCGTCTGCCGGATCTCGCCGCCGAGCGCGATGAGCGCGGCGCCGTTCCCGGCCACGACCTTGCGGCCGAGCAGGTCCAGGCCCTGGATCCCCGTCGTGCCCTCGTGGATCGAGTTGAGCTTCTGATCCCGGAGCCAGGCCTCCGGGAGGTACTCGCTCGAGTAGCCGTAGCCGCCGTGGACCTGGAGCGCGAGGGCGTTCGACTCGAAGCCCTTCTCGGCGGGGAAGGTCTTGGCGATGGGGGTGAGCAGGTCGAGGAGCCGCTGGGCGCGCTCCCGCTCCGCCGCGTCCGCGGCGTGGGCCGCGAGATCGGCGTACAGCGCGGTCGTGGAGACGAGCGCGAGGCCGCCCTCGACGATGGCCTTCTGCCGGAGCAGCATCCGGCGCACGTCGGCGTGCTCGATGATGGGCACCTGCGGCGCCCCCGGGTCCCTCGCGCCGAGCGGCCGGCCCTGCGGCCGGACGAGCGCGTAGCCGAGCGCCTCGTGGTAGGCCGCGGAGGCGGTCGCCACGGCGTTCGCGCCGACCAGGATGCGGGCCTCGTTCATCATCTGGAACATGCAGGCGACGCCCTGGTGGGGGCTGCCCACGAGGTAGCCGTGGCAGTCCCCCTTCTCGCCGAAGCTGAGCGACAGGCTGGGGAGCCCGCGCCAGCCGAGCTTGTGGATCATGCCGGCGACCTCGACGTCGTTCGGGACGAGCTGCCCGCCCTCGGGCCGCCGCTTGGGCACGGCGAACAGGCTCACGCCCTTGATGCCCCGAGGCGCGCCCTCGATGCGCGCGAGCGTGAGGTGGACGATGTTCTCGGTGAGGTCGTGGTCGCCGCCCGAGATGAAGATCTTCGAGCCGCGGACGAGGTAGTGGCCCGCGTCGGTCTTCACCGCGCTCGCCTGCACGTCGGCGAGGCTCGAGCCGGCCTGGGGCTCGGTGAGCGCCATCGTCCCGGTCCACTCGCCGGCGTACATCCGGGTCATGAAGGCGGACCGCAGGGCGTCGTCGCCGAACGTCTCGATGAGGTGCGCCGCGCCGGCCGTCAGGCTGAGGTAGCCGCACGCGCTCAGGTTCGCCGCCTGCAGGTAGGCCCCCGCGAGCGTGGCGACGACGAGCGGCAGCTGCTGGCCCCCCACCGCGGCCGGCCGCGCCGCGGTGAGCACCCCGAGCTCGACCATCGGCCGGAAGACCCGCTGGACGGCGGGGTGCACCGTGATGGCGCCCGCCTGGAAGCGCGGCGGCGCCTCGTCGACCTGCCTGTAGGTCGGGAACAGCACCTCCCGCGCGAAGCGCCGGCAGCTCTGGAGGTAGAGATCGAACGTGTCGCGCGCGTGATCGGCGAAATACGGGAGCTCGCAGAGGCGCGGCGCGTCGAGCACCTCGTAGAGGAGGAACTCGACGTCGCGGTCGTTGAGGAGGGGGTTCTGGGGAGGGGTCATGGGGTCGTTCGCCGGACGTGGCGCACGCTAGGCGCGCATGAAGCGGGATGTCGAGCGGCTTGTCTCGGTCATGGGTCCGGCGAGCGCGGGCGGAAATGAACCGGCAGGATCCGGCCGGCGTCGGCGCCAGCGCCGAATTAGCCCGCTCCACCTTCGTCTCGAGTGCGTTTCTTCCAAACAGACGGGCGGCGCCGCTGATGGAGTACGGCAAGGATCACCGCCGCCCGCTGGTCTGCTTCACCACGAAGCAGGAAGTAGATCGCATACGGGAATCGCTTGAGCAGTGCACGGCGAGTCCCCCGCCCGACCTCGGGGAACTGTGACGGGAGCTCGCGGATCCGGCGGACGATATGCCGCAGTTCATCAACGAACTGTCCGCCCAGCCCCGCCTCCTCGTCCTCGTACCATTCCGCCGCCTCCCGGATGTCCAGCTCGGCAGACGGGCGTACGATGAGCCGGATCATCGACGCGCCGCGAGGCTCGCACGAAGGTCGGCCTCGACCTCTTCCCAGGACCGGCCAGCATCTGGCGCTGCTTCGTACTCGGCGAGCCGGCGATCGAGCTCGGCGCTGTGCCACTCAGGTACCGGCACCTCGTCCTCCCTCGCCGCGATCCGCTCCCAGAGCGCTTGGACGTACTCGATCTGCTCGTTCACGGTGAGCTCGTCGAAGCCAGGCGGCGGGTTCTGGATGGCTCGCTCCATGAGCCGCAGGATACCACAAGGGGCGCGGGGCGGCGCAGCGCGTGGTCAAGAGCGAGCGGCGCCGACGGCGAGGTGCGCACCGCCGCACCGTCACGCCGATCCGGGACCGCAGCGCCGGTGCACGTACGCCTGGACCGGAAAGAGGTTCTGTCGTCGAGGTCGGCGCGTCGCGCCGTCCGGATTCCGACCGTGCTGCGGTGCGCGTCATCGCAGCGTCGAGATTGCCTTCAGCAGTTCAACGAGGCCGCGCTGGCTAAAGATTTGGCTGTGTGCTGCCGCGTCGTAGGCGCGGACAGCACCAGCGCCGCGTTGGGCACGCGGACTGGCGCAGCAGAACTTGCGCCGCCGGACGCCTGTTACGAATTCAAACTATGTACGAGCCGTGTCGTTTGTGCCGAGCACCTTGGCAAACTGGCCGCTCATGATCCTCTGAAAGCGAAGCATTGCTGCGACAGCACGCTCTCGCAGTTCGTCCAGTCCCTTTTCGTCGGTAATAGAGCCAGGATAGTACAGCGCGATGCGCGACGCGCGTTTCTCGTCCATCCGCTCCCAGCTCAGGGGCTCACCGAGAGCCGCCTCGATCTCCTCCTTGTGACCGCGGAGCGCATCAAAGACCGACTTATTCTTGGCCCTATCGCCGCTATCGATGTAGAGCTCGACTCGAAGTTCCTTGCTTCGAGCGAACGAGAAATTCAAGTAAGCGATCCTCGGAACAACATCAGGCAGCGGCGCGAACGTGAACCAACTAGCTCCGATAGGCGAAGTTTGCATCGGAGCAGCGCCGGCATGTTGAAGTCTGCGGATAAGATCATTGTAAAATGCAATATAGGCAGCCTCGCGCTCCTTGTTACGCGCAAACGTTACGGTTTCACCGCGCGAGCTCACGCTCACCACACGCCAGCCCGCATCGAGCCACTGCTTCGATTGCGCGTGTCCGGTAGCGTTATTTCCCCACCATGATCGATGCTCGCGCGCCGACGCGGGCAACTTACCGCCAAGAACATTCTCGATCTCCGCGAACGAGACAGAAACGCGGTCCTGACTCGCGGGCCAGGTCCTCATCCACGCATTCAGCCTTCCGTAGCGGCTCCCATCCGGTTGATCCGTCTCCTCGACGGGTGGCACGGGCGGTGGCTGTCCCGTGGCACCTGCTGCGCCCGCGCCCGGGGGCGGCGGTCCAGGAGGCGGGCTAGCCTCGCCGGGTCCAGCTGCGGTGGACTGAGGAGCTGAACTCGCAGCGAATGCCTCCGTGACCGCCTCTTGGTGTCGCACCAACCAGTCGCGACAGAATCTGAGTTCATCACGCTGCTGCTCTGAGATATCGATACGGAAGTGCGCCAGGTCGTTCCTCGTGTCACGAACAGCCCATAGCAAGCGCCTGAGAGCCTCTCGCTTGATCCGAAGAACGGGCTCGTAGCTAGGCCATCGATCCATTGAAACGAACAGCTCGATGTACTCGTTGAGCGACAGCTTGTCGAACGGCTTTACCGCTTCCTTGCGATACAAATGCTCCTGAAATGCAGTACTAGCAGCGCTACTATCGACCTTCGCGTCCGCTCCGTCACGAAGTTCCAGGTAGCGACCAATAGCTTTATTAAAAGGACCTCGAAGCTCTTTCAGGTTCGAGGGCGTAATACTGTCAATCGCCGAACGAAGCGCATCTTGGTTCACCTCATCGCCACCGTTCTTAAACGGCAAGAGCACATAGTCCTTCACCGTTTCTTCGATATCCTGCACGAGCATGATATCTTGTGCTCGCCGTCGAAAATACTCCGTCGTGTCGTGACTGGTTATTATCCCGATGAGCGCCTCGTGCGGCGCGAGGACAAGAACGGCAGGGTTGCGGTGAAGATCGTCGAGCACGTCTAGAAGGTCATCATCGTCGCGGCAAGTCACGACGCGCTCGTCCATCGCATCGAACACCCGCAGTGCGTCAGGTGCTACGCCGAAGTTGTTCAGCGTTCGAGCGATGGCATCCGCCGTTAGAATGGCCACGCATCGGTCGTCGCCCCCTACAACCGGAAGTTGGCTGTAGTCGTACCGGATCATCTGTGCCAGGGCAGATCCGATTGGCTCATCTTGCGTTACAGTGACAGGCTTGGCCTTGCCTTGAAGCAAGTCGGACACGACTGCGGGCATGACTCTCCTTCGAAAACACAGCTTCAGAATGGCCGAAGCTCATATAGGGCCGCGCGACGAACTCGGGTTTTCTACTCTTTAGCGTCCCCGAATGCAAGCGGGAACACATCCTCCGCGAGCGCAGTTCTCCGACGACGTGCGCGTGCGTGCCAGACGATGCTCTTGTCGACAACGTCCATCCCCCCCTCGCGAGGCGTCCGCCTGCCCAACATCGGAAGCAACGGTACTGCACGGCCTATCTCTATGGTCCAGCATATAGACCGCGAGCCGCTGCGGCTCATCTTCGTATTCCTTCCCGGGCAGAGCCATAACCGCTACAGCGTCGCAGGCTTCCGCCGCTTCGCGACGCGCTCGAGGTAACGCTCCGCAACTCGCCCCCGTCCTCGCAGGTGCCCGCGCCCTCTGCTGGCCGCGAACTCAACGACCGACGCTAGCCCTCGGGCGCTGCCGGGTGCGTCGGGCGCGAAGCCGCACGACGCACCCCTGTACGTCGTCCGCGACCACGTAGAACGCCGGCACGACGAGGAGGCTGAGCGCCATCGAAACGAGGAGCCCGCCGATGACGGCCGCAGCCATGGGCGCCCTGATCTCGGCGCTGGAGCCGAGCGCCAGCGCCGACGGGACCGCAGCCATCAGGGTCGCGATTGACAGCACAGGATGGGGCGCAGCCGCACCGGTCCCACGCGAAGCATCGTGGTGCGCGCGTCCGCCCTCCCGGTACATCGTGGCATCGGCCGCCGGCCCGCCCTCGCCGCGCGCTGCATCGTGGGTCGCGCGCCCCCCGTCGCGCCTACCTCGATCGCGTGATCCACCAGAATGAGCGAGTTTTTCTTCAGGATCCCCATGAGCAGGAGGATCCCGATCATGCTGAAGGTGTTGAGCGTGTGCCCCGTCAGCAGCAGCGCGAAGGCGGCGCCCGCGATCGACAACGGTCGGATCGTCAGCACCGTGACGGAGTGCAGGATAGACTCGTGCCCCATGAAACGACTTTCCTGGGTTCTGCTCGCAGCGTTGATTTCAGCGGGCTGTGGGGACAACGACGACAACCCGTCGGACACGGGTTCGGGCGGTGACGGCGGCGGCGGTGCAGGTGGTGGCGCGGCGTGCGAAGCCGAAGGCGAGGGCACGCTCGACGTCGAGATCGTGAGTCCGAACGACGCCGGCGACGTCGCCGTGACCTCGCCGGGAGTGCCGGACGAGCGCCTGGTCTCGAGCGCGTCCCTCGACACGCCGGCGGGTGAGTACACGCTGCGCGCAGGCAGCGTGGCCGACTACCCGGAGGACGAACGCGTCGGCTTCGTGTACCGGCCCGAAGACCCGGAGCAGAGCGCCTGCGTCGCCGACGGCACGACCACCGAGGTCACCTTCAACTACGAGCTCACGCCCGGGAGCCACCAGCTCTGGTTCACCGCGCAGAACGGCGACCAGCTGGTCGGCGCGCTCGACGGCGAGGCGCTGCTCGAGTCGGGCGCGGTAACACCGAGCGTCGCCTTCCAGGGGAGCGCCGAGATCATCAACCAGGGCGCTATCGCGTTCGACGGGGCCGGCAACCTGTGGGTATCGGCCAACGCGGGCCAGATCACCGTGCGGCTCGTCGACACGCTGGGCGAGAGCAGCGAGGCCGCCCCGGATCGCGTGCTCGACGTGTCCGAGGCGTGCGCGGGCGTCATCCCCTGCGCCGCGGGCGGTCTGGCGTTCGACGCCGCCGGCAACCTCTGGGTCGGGATCCGCGACCATCTGCTGAGGATCGACGCGGCCGATCTCGAAGGCTCCGGCGTGGTGGAGCCCTCCGTGACCATCACCGGAGACGAGATCGAGAACGTTCAAGCGCTCGCGTTCGACGGATCGGGCAACCTGTGGGTGGCGAGCGCCGAGCAGGACGCGGTGCTGATGTACGCGGCCGAGCGGCTCGCCGCAGACGACGGGGATCCCGCCGACGTGGTGCTGAAGGCGCTCACCCCCGAGCCGGTGATCGGGCCGCTGGGCCAGCCGACGGGGCTCGCGTTCGACGAGCAGGGCGCGCTCTGGGTGGGTTACTGGAGCTCGAACACCATCGCAAAGTTCGAGCCCGGCGATCTCGAAGCATCGGCGGAGCTCACCCCCGAGGTTCAACTCGGCGTGGGGGTGCTGGCGCTTCCGGAGAGCATCGCCTTCGATCAGCAGGGGAACCTGTGGTTGCCCTCCCGGGTCGGTTCGGCGGCGGCGATCGCCAAGGCCGAGCTCGTCGCGGGCGGAGAGGTGGAAGCGGGAGCCACCGTCCTGACGAGCGAGGCGTTCGGATCGCTCATCGACCTCGCCTTCAACCCGCCCCCCGACTGGTCACCGATCCACGGCCCCAAGTGAGCCCGTCGGAGACGTGGAGCCCGACCGCCGGAGCCGCGCAAGGCGCGCCCGCAGGTCGTCCGCGACGACGTAGAACGCCGGCACGACGAGGAGGCTGAGCGCCGTCGAGACGACGAGGCCGCCGATCACCGCGGCGGCCATCGGGGCCCGGATCTCGGCGCCGGGGCCGAGCGCCAGCGCGGACGGGACAGCGGCCATCAGCGTCGCGATCGAGGTCATCAGGATCGGCCGCAGCCGCACCGGGCCGGCGCGGAGCATCGCCTCGCGGGCGTCCATCACCTCCCCTGCCCCCTCGCCGTGCCCGCGCCTCACCTCGATCGCGTGATCCACGAGGATGATCGAGTTCTTCTTCACGATCCCCATGAGCAGGAGGATCCCGATCATGCTGAAGATGTTGAGCGTGTGCCCGGTCAGGAGCAGCGCGAAGGCGGCGCCCGCGATCGACAGCGGCAGGATCGTCAGCACCGTGACCGGGTGCAGGAACGAGTTGAACTGGGACGCGAGCACCATGTAAGCGACGAGGATCCCGAGCACCAGCGCGAAGAGGAGGCCGCCCATCGACTCGCGGAACGTCACGCTCGCGCCGCCCAGCACCAGGCGGTAGCCGGCCGGCAGGTCCCGGCCGAGCTCCTCGACGCGCGCCACCGCCTCGCCCTGCGAGCGCCCCGGCGCGACGTTGCCGAAGACCGAGATCGCGCGCTCGCGGTCGCGCCGCGTGATCGCCTGGAGCGCGGGGCGCTCCTCGTAGGTGACGACCGACGTCAGCGGGACCAGCGCGCCCGACGCGCTCCTCACCTGGATGCGCGCGAGATCCTCGGGCCGGCTCCGCTGCTCCGCCAGGAGGCGCGCGCGGACGTCCAGGCGGCGCCCGTTGTCGTTGTACTTGGCGACGCGCCCGCCGCCGATCAGCGTGTTCAGCGTCGTCGCGATGGCCTCGACGCTCACGCCGAGATCCGCGGCGCGCGCCCGGTCGGGAGCGATGCGGAGCTCGGGCATGCCGAGCTGGTAGTCGGAGTCGAGATCCACGACGACGCCGCTCTGCGCGAGCTCGGCCCGGATGCGCTCGCTGTGCTTCGTGAGCTCGTCCCAGTCGGGGCCGCGGATCGAGAACTCGACAGGGAACCCGCGCTGGGCCGTGAAGCCCGACTGCGAGAGGTCCTGGACCACGGCGCGCAGGCCGGGGTAGCCGTTCAGCTCCTTGCGGAGCGCGCCCTGGAGGTCGGCCTGCGAGAGCGCCCGCTCCTCCGCCGGCTTCATCGTGACGAACAGGATGCCCGTGTTGACGCCGCCCCCTCCGCCGAAGCCGCCGACGACGGCGAAGACCCGCTCCACCGCCGGGTTCGCGCCCACGGCCGCCTCGGCGCGGCGGAAGAGCCGGTCGGTCTCCTCGATGTCCGAGCCGACCGCCGTCTGGAGGCGGACAAGGAGCCGCCCCTGGTCCTGCGACGGGACGAACTCCGTCGGGAGGCGCTGCATGGCGACGATCGCGCCGGCGAAGAGGATCGCGCCGAGCAGGACGACCGCGACCGGAAACCGGAGCGCCCGAGCGAGCAGCCAGCCATAGCCGCGGGAGAGCGCCTCGAAGCCGCGATCGACGAGCCGACCGAGGCGGCCCCGGCCCTCGCGGGAGACGTCGAGGATCTGCGCGCAGCGGGCGGGCGCGAGGGTGATCGCCTCCAGGTACGAGAGCAGCACGGCGATGCAGAGGGTCACGCCGAACTGGAGGAAGAACCGGCCGACCACCCCTTCCATGAAGATGATCGGGAGGAAGATCGCGACGACGGCCAGCGTCGCGGCGAGCGCCGCGAAGGTGATCTCGGCCGTGCCCTCGCGGGCGGCGCGGACGCGGTCCTTCCCGTCTTCGGCGTGCCGGTGGATGTTCTCGAGCACCATGATCGCGTCGTCGACGACGATGCCGACCGCGAGCGAGAGCCCGAGCAGCGTGAAGGTGTTCAGCGTGAAGCCGAGGAAGTAGATCGCGGCGACCGTGCCGAGCAGCGACATCGGGATGGCCAGGACGACGTTGAGCGTGCTCGAGAGCGAGCCGAGGAACATCCAGCAGACGAGGGCCGTGAGCGCGATGGCCATGCCGAGCTCGAGCTCGATCTCGTGGACCGACTCCTCGATGAACTTCGTCGAGTCGAAGTTCACGCCGACCTCCATCCCCTCGGGCAGGGACTTCTGGACCTCGGCAAGCGCGGCCCGGACCCCCCGGGCGACCTCGACCGCGTTCGAGCCGCGCTGCTTCCTCACGCCGAGGCCCTGGGCCGGCTCCCCGTTCACCCGGGCCAGCCGGCGGACGTCCTCGAAGCCGTCCTCGACGAGCGCGACGTCCTCCAGGTACACCGTGGCGCGCGCCGACGACGGCGGCCCCGCCGCCTGGGCGGCAGCGCCCGGCTGGGCGGCCGCGCCGGGGTTGCCCTGGCGGAGGACGATCCGCCTGAAGGTCGCGAGATCGAGCGCCTCGCCCATCACGCGCACGTTGATCTCCCGCCCTTCGGTCTCGATGCGGCCAGCGGGGAGCTCGATGTGCTGGCGGCGCAGGGCCTCGGTGACGTCGGCGACGGTGAGCCCCTTCTCCGCGAGTCGATCGGCGTCGATCCAGATGCGGACGTTGCGCTCGAGGTAGCCGCCGAGCGTGAGCTCTCCGACGCCGGGCACCGTCTGGAGCTTCTCCTTCAGCCGGTAACGCGCGATGTCGGCGACGAGCTGGGGAGAGAAGGGGCCGGAGAGCCCGACCCACATGATCGGCTGGTCCTCCGGGTTCGTCTTGGAGACGACGGGCGGGTCGAGGTCGAGCGGCAGCCGCCGCTGCGCCTGGGAGATCTTCGTCTGAACGTCCTGGAGCGCGACGTCGACGTCGCGCGACAGGTCGAGCTCGATGGTGACCGAGGCGCTCCCCTGGCGCGACGTCGACGTGATCGATCGGATCCCCTCGACCTGGACGGCCGCCTCCTCGAGCGGCTCGACCACGTCGTGCTCCATGATCTCGGGGGCGGCGCCCTCCAGCGTGGCGGAGATGGTGATGGTGGGGAAGTCGACGTCGGGGAACTGGCTGATGCCGATGCGCGACACGGCGACGAGGCCGAAGACGATGGTCGCGGCCATCAGCATCCAGGCGAAGACCGGCTTCCTGAGGCAGGCTTCGGTGAGGCTCACGGCACGCTCCGTGACGAGCTGGCGGGAGCGGTCAGCGGCGACGCGCCGGACGGGGCGGGCGGTGACGCGCCGGACGAGGCGGCGGGCGGTGACGCGCCGGACGGGGCGGCGCTGGCGTCTGCGCCTCCCTCGGGGTGGCGCGCCGGGGATTGGCCTCCCGGCACGCTGCCGGGCGCCGCGATGCGGACCTGCGCCCCCTCGCGCAGCGCCTCCGCGCCGCGCGCCACGAGGAGCTCTCCCACGGAGAGGCCCGACTTGACCTCGACGCGCCCGTCGGGCGTGCGCAGGCCCAGCGAGAGCACGCGCTCGCGCGCGGTGGTGCCGTCGACCACGTACGCGAGGAACCCCCGCTCGCTCGGTCGCACGGACGTGAGGGGGATCACGGGAGCGTCGCCGCTCGCGCCCACGGGCACGGTCACCTCGGCGAAGGTGCCGGGGCGGAGCAGCTCCTTGCCCTCGCCCTGGACCTCGCCGGTCACGGCGACCATGCGCGTCGCCGGATCCGCCGCGTCGGCGACGTGCGTCAGCCTGGCGCTGTAGGTCCGCGCGTCGCCCTTCACCGTGAAGCGCGCCTCCATGTCGGGCCTGATCCGCGGGGCGTCGGCGGCGGGGATCTGGAAGCGGAGCAGGAGCGGATCGCGGCGCAGGAGCGTCGCGAGCACGGTGCCGACAGGCACGTGCTGGCCGGTCTGCACGGTGCGCGTCTGGATCTTCCCCTGGATGGGGGCGCGCACGTAGGCGTCGCGCAGGTTCAGGAGCGCCTGGTCGACGGCGACCTTCGCCTCGGCGACCTGCGCGGCGGTCGTCGCCGCCCTCGAGCGCCAGGACGCGACGTCTTCCTTGCTGAAGACGCCGTCGGCGCCCTCGGCCTCGCGCCGCTCGAGCCCCGCGGTCGCCTCGGCCTGGGTGGCGGTCATCCGATCGAGCGTCGCGCGCGCCGCGCGGACGGCGAGGTTGTACCGGGCCGGGTCGATCTCGACGAGCACCTGCCCCGCCTTGACCTCGGCGCCCTCCATGAACCGCACCGCCTCGACGACGCCGGCGACCCGCGCGGTGAGCTGCACCTGCTCGAACGCCTCGACCGCGCCGACGGCCGTCACGGCGTACTCGACCCGCTCCGCCGCGACGGGCACGACCTCGACCGGGAAGCCGAGCCCCTGCTTCGCGGGCTTGCGCCCCTGCTCGGGCGAGGCCTCCCCGCCCTTCTTGCACGCCGGAGATCCGAGGAAGACAAGCCCCGCCACCAGGGCAAGCGCGGCCACGCGAATCGGTTGGAGCACCATCTAGGTGGAGGAGTAGCGCAACTTGAGCCGCTGTGCGCGGGCCGAGCGGGGTGGCCGGGCAGCGTCACGCCGGCCACAGGCCGCGCAGCGGGGCCCGCGCACGCCGGGGCCTGCGCCGCGCAGCGGCGGGGCGCCGGGGAGCACGGGACGCGCGGCCAGGTCTGGCCGGCGGCGCGCACCGCAGCGGTCGCGACGGGCGCCCGGGACTTCCGCCGCCCATCGATCGCAAAGCCCGCCGATCCAGCACAAAGACACGCACTGCCGCGCAGGACAGGCAGTCCGTACAGTCCTGCAGACAGCAGGGACGCTGACCCACGAGCCCGGCGTGAAACCAGCAACGACGGGCGAGCTGACACGAGCTGGCGGAGACGACGATGACAGACCTGGTCAACGACATGACCGAACGATTTCTGCGCGACGCCGGCATCTCTCCCGGCATGCGCGTCCTCGACGTGGGATGCGGCCGAGGCGACGTGAGCTTCATGGTCGCCCGCATCGTCGGCGAAGGGGGCTGTGTGCTCGGGGTAGACCGTGATCCGGCCCCCATCGCGGTCGCTCGCCGGCGAGCCGCCGAGCTGGGACTCGGCCGAGTCGCCTTCGAAGAGCGGGACCTCGGCGCGCTCTCCCCCACCGCCGAGCGCTTCGATGCCGCCGTCGGCCGGAGGGTGCTCATGTACCAGCCGGATCCTGTCGCTGCGGTCCGCGCCATGGCCGGGGCCGTGCGCGCCGGCGGCTTGATCCTGCTCCAGGAGAACGACCCGACGATGGGCCAGGGCAGCCTCCTCCCCATGGAGCTGCACCGCCAGGCGCACCAGTGGATCTGGCGGACCGTCGAGCGTGAGGGCGCGAGCCTCCACATGGGATTCCAGATGCCGAGCGTTTTTGAAGAGGCCGGCCTGACCGTGCAGCTCGTGAGGGCCGAGGCCGTCGTGCAGACGCCGAGGATCCACCATCACCTCGCGTTCATCGTTCGCGCGATGCTCCCGCGCATCGTGCAGCAAGGCGTGGCCTCGGAGGCCGAGATCGACGTGGACACCCTGGAAGAACGTCTCGCCGCCGAACGGACGAAGGCCAATACCACCTTCGTCGGCGACCTCGTCTTCAGCGTGTGCGGCCGGACACCGTCTCCTGTGTGAGCGTGCGGCCCTTGCCCCGCGCTTCGGCGCGCCACGCCGCCGGCGTCGCCCCGTGCTCTCTACGGAACATGCGGATGAAGTGCGTCGCGTCCGCGTAGCCGACGCGCTCGGCGACGAGCTCGACCCTCTCGTCGGAGTGGAGGAGGATGCGGCGAGCCTCCGCCATTCTCCCAGCCACGATCCACGCGACCGCGCTCCGGCCTGTCGCCCGGGAGAGCGCCGTCGTCACGTGCGCCGGGCTCCGCCCCACGGATCGCGCGACGTCCTTCAGCGAGAGCGGACGAAGGCAATTCCGCTCGATGAAGCGAAGGGCATCGACGACGACTCCCGGCGACGGCGAGGCAGGGTGTTGCGAGCGCGCGGCCTGCCGAACCTCGTCGAGGATGAGCACAAGGAGGCTCCGCTGGACGACGTCAGGAGCGCCGCCATCGCGCGATTCCGTCGCGCGCATCAGCTCGCGAAGGAGCATTTCGACGTGCGCGTGACGCTCCGCGGGCACCCGAACGACGGGGGATGCGCCGGCGCGCACGCGCTCGAACGGCTCGAGCAAGGTGCCCGCCTCCTCGGCGGCCAAGCAGGGGACACAGAAGCCAACGCCGATCCACTCCGGGGCCGCCTTCTCGATCGGGCGGTGCGGCTGTCCGGCAGGCACCAGGAGGACGTCTCCAGCCTCGATGTTCCATCGACCGCGCTGCTCGATCCGGGAAGAGCCGCTCGTGTAGAACGCCAGCGCGGCGAAGGCGTGGGTCACGGACACCCGCGTGGCCGGCTGCGCTGAGGAAGGCTGCCGGCAACAAAAGATCGGTCGGCCTCCGCCCGCAAGGTCTTCTCGCTGGATCGCCGGCGCGGGGGGCATGAGCGCCATGATGACATCGGCGGGAAGAGGAGGCGAGCGCCGGCGCTCTCCGTCGAGCAGGCTGCTGGATAGTAAGGAGATCTTCCCTGTGCTGCGCCAGCGAAAGGCCGACGAGGATCGGGCAGGCCCGACCTGCACGCGCGCCTGCCGGACGGCGCTACGGCTTCAGCGTCATCCGCATCTTGTACGTCTGCATGCCGAACATCACGCTCCCTGGGGCGTCAGGATCGATGGTCCCGTCCCGACCGCGGCTCAAGCGCACGAAGGCCTGACACCCCTCGGCGGGAAGCCCCGTGGGGTACGAGCCTTCGGGAACGGTGAACGAGCCGGTGTCGTCCGCCTCCCCCGACGAGTCGTCCCAGGATACGTCGTCCAGACAAGGACCCGGCTCATCGAAGCTGACAGGTCCGATGGACCACCTCATCATGTCGTCCTTGCCCAGCGGCTCCCACGCCAGCACGAGATCCTCGCCGGAGCCGACGCTGAACACGCTCTCCGGCTCGGGAGACGTGAGCTCCGAGAGCTCGGGCATCACGATCTCCCAGCCGTCGAGGTCGTTGAACCGGGCATGGATCGCGCGGCCCGGCTCCGCCTGCTTGAGGTAACCGCGGCACTTGGCGGCGATGAGGTCGTCCTCTGGATGGCTGTCATGCCACCAGTAGCAGACGAGCTCGGCCTCCTCCGCGCCGTTGCTCACGACGAACCTGTCGGGGAGGTACTCCCCGTCGCCAGGGTCTCGGACGCCGGACGCGCTGCTGGCGCCCAGCTTCGTAACGTAGGCCTCCGCTTCGCCCAGGTATTCGACTCCATCGCGGACGATCGGCACGTTGTATCCGTAGACCCGGATGACGACCGCCTCGTTCTCCGCAAGGGGCCGGTACTCGTCCGGCCCACACGCTGCCCCGGAGAGGCCCAGGACGGTGATCAAAGCTAGCCATACGATGTTGCTCATGAACTCCTCCACGATCCGATGTCTTTGCAAGGGGCGTCCGTGCTGCCAGTGCTGCTCAGGGGAGGGCCCTCCTCCTTCGCGGCGCGATTGCAGCAGATCTCCTCTTCGTTCGGATCAGGGCACCAGCCGCGCCCGCCGAACCACTTATCTCGGTCTTCTCGAACTGGCACTCCGCCGTTGTATCGAGCTCGTGCAGCCTGAATGACAGCATCCCCACGCGGAACGCGTCGGAGGCGCTCTTCGTGAGCCCCCACAGCGTCAGGTGGATGTCGCGCGCGTCCGCGAGCCGCCCCTCGTCCAGGAGCCGCTTCGCCTCGTCGAGCATCTCCCGCTCCGGCCCGGTCGGCGGCGGCCGCCGCGGGAGCGGCGCTGCCGCCGCCGGTACTGGGCAGGTGAGCAGCAGCAGGACCACGGTGATCGGGCTGAAAAGCGGGCGTCGCATGGTCTTGTCTTCCGGGAGTCCTCCGCGCGACGAGGTCGCCCGGCGGAGCTCGCGAGGGCCCCGCAGGCACAGCGCGCCTCGGGCTCAGGGTCGAGGGCATGGCAAGGGAGCTCGAGCGACGCGCGCTCTCGATTTCCAGCGCCTCTCCTACCAGAGATCACCGCACGGTTGCACTCGAAACGCTCGATACCAACACAAGATGTGAGGACGAACGACACGACAAGAACGCGCAGGATCAGCAACACACATTGCGTTTATCGAACAAAAATTCTCACGTCAGGTGAGCTTTCGTTTCGAAATTTTGACCGTGTTCTCAACCTGAACCAGCCGACGCCCCGAGATCACCGCAGAGCGGACTTTGAACCACTTAATATGTAAGTTGGACACCAATACGAGCACGTTGCATTGCATGGTCCGAAATAAATTTCTCACACATGATGAGCTAAGGCTCCAAAAATTCTCAACCTGGGTCAGCCGACGTGACGCCGCTCTTCAACCTGGGTGAGCTGGCGCCTCAACCTGAGCTGGCGCCTCCGCCTCAACCTGGGTGAGCTGGCGCCGCCTCAACCTGGGTGAGCCGACGCTCCAGAAATTACCAGCCTGGATAAGCTGGCGCAGGGCGGCCGACGCAGCGGCCCCTCAACCAGCCGCCGGAAGCCCCGCGCCGACGTTACAGCCGCGCCGCGATCGGGCGGACCGGCGCTCCGCTGGCTGGACGCCCGACCCCCGGCCCAGCCGCCTGTCGAGGCCGTGACGAGGCCGTCGCGCCCGCCGACCTTCCGCGCTCGCCCTGGGGCGGCACCGGTCTATACCATGGGGACATGCGCCCCACCGTGCTCCTCTGGGACATCGACGGCACCCTGCTCTCCACCGGCGGCGCAGGCCGGCGGGCCATGGAGCGCGCGTTCGCCCGGTACGCCGACCGGCGCGACGCGTGCGAGGCGTTCTCGTTCGCCGGCATGACCGACCGGGCCATCATCCGGACAGGGCTCGAGACGGTCGGGCGCGAGGCCACGGAGGACGCCATCGACGCGCTCCTCGCGATCTATGTCGAGCTCCTCGCGCAGGAGATGTCGGTCGCCGGCGACACCCGGGTCCACGCCGGCGTCATCGAGGCGCTCGACGCCGCCGCCCGGCGCGCGACCTGCGCTATCGGCCTCGGCACGGGGAATGTCCGCGCCGGGGCGCAGGCGAAGCTCACCCGGGTCGGCATCTACGAGCGGTTCGCGTTCGGCGGCTTCGGCTGCGACCACGAGCGCCGCGACGAGCTCCTGCGCATCGGCGCGGCGCGCGGGGCGGCGATGCTCGAGGCGCCGCTCGCCGCGTGCCGCGTCGTCGTCATCGGCGACACCCCGAAGGACATCGCGGCGGCCCGGGCGATCGGCGCCGAGTCGCTCGCCGTGGCCACCGGCACCTACGCCCTCGCAGAGCTCGCCGCATGCGCCCCGACCCACAGCTTCACCGACCTCCGGGCGCGGGGCGCGCTCGAGGCGCTGCTCGGTTGAGATCCGAGATCTCTCGACGAGCGGCCGGCTGACCGCTGCGGCGCCGATACGACAGGGGGTCTCTGCGGGATCACGCCAATGGTCGACTGATCCTCCGGAAGAAGATCAGATGGCGCGGCGAGTTCTCTGACACGTGGGGCGGCGGGTGCGTGGAGGTCAAACCCGCATAGGTCCGCCGAACGAGAACCTGTGCTCAGTGACCGATGCGACGCCGGATTGCGGTTCGCAGCTCGCGGATCTCCTGCGGTACCCGATTCAGATCGAGCTGAGCTCTGGCGATCTCCTGGACGAACGTGAGCCGACATTCACGACGGCGTGGAGGTGCCCGTGACCGCCGGCGACGAGGACCTTGATGTGCAACTCGCCTTCCCACGCCGTCTGGAGGTACGTGCGCGTCTCCTCGTCCTCGACCCAGAGATAGGCCGGAAAATTTCGGTACAGGCCCGTCACGTCCGACGATGGCTTCATGACGCCTCTTGCGTGCGCGGAAGAGGCTGCGCTTCGCGCCATGCACGCGAGCGGGGATCCGTGTCCGGCACGAGGAGGAAGCGCGCGTAGCTGGCCGTCTGATCCCAGACCGCATCGGCGTGCGAGGCAACGAGGATCTGCACGTCCGGGGCGAGCGCGTGGAGGGCCGGGAGGATCGTCGCCTGCCACTGCGGATGCAGGTGCAGTTCGGGCTCATCGATGACGAGCAGGCCGCCCTTCCAGTCGTTGAGGATGATCCAGCCCGCAAAGGAGAGGAGCTCGATCTCGCCCGAGCTGATCTGGTCGATGGAGCAGATCCTCCTCCCGTCGTCGGTCACTACGAAGAGATCGGCGAGCAGCTCTTCATCGTCCGGATCGACGATCTGGGCGTCGATGCAGGTGCCGTCGTCCCCGTGGAAGCGCCTCCACGCATCGTTGAGCCGGTTGAGCCAAGCATCCGCCCTTCCGAACCCCGGCAGGGTCCCCTTGTACCCCCCTCGCGCGCGCTCGTCATTGATCCGTTGCTTGAGCCGCCACAGGCGATTGGTCTCGTTGTCGATGGAACGCCCGCCGCGCCCGACGAGCGGCTTGATCGGGCCTACCAGCTCCGGCGCGCGCCATGAAGAGAAGTACTCGACGGCCAGAGACTGCAACCACTGAGGAGGAATCGGCTCCTCCGCGCCGTCAGGAAGACGGTGGACGTGCTTATCCGCCGTGCGGATCCAGGTGGTCGGATTCGCACCGTCGATGGCGACGTCTACTTCGATGATGGCACCTTCGGGCACGAGGACACGCCAGTGCTCTTCCCTGCGGGAGCGCTCGAGGTCACGCACGATGAGCGGGCCCATCCCCAGGCCGAGGAGCACCGCCTCGATCACGCTGGTTTTCCCACAGCCGTTGGGCCCGGCGAAGACGGCCTGCTGCACTGAATCTCCCCGCGGCGTGGTCAGCTCCACCTCCAGCGCTTCCTGGATGCGCCGGAATTTCTCGATCCGGATCCGGAGAATCTTCGGTGCGTGCAAGGGGCCTCCTTCGCGGGCGCGGGACGCTAGCACAGGCCACGGGGCGTTCGAAGGACGGGGCGGGCTCCAGGATTGCGCCGACGTCCGCGCCGCGCCAGACCTGGACCCCACCGAGCAACCGGAGAGCCGCCGTGGGTCACGCCCCCGCCGGCGCTTACGATCCAGCTCATCCATCGCGGGTGACCGGATCCCGCGCAGATCGTGCTCCGCGACCCGACGAGAGAGGTTCCCGAGCGGCGGCAGACGCTCTGATCTACGGTCTGGAGGGGTCCCGAACGGCGGCGGACGCTCTGATCTGCGATCTGGAGGGGTCCGGACCCCCCTTCTGGCACAACAAGGAGGGCGTTCGCGGGGCTTTTGGCACAAAAATGCGATGCGAGAGGCGAATTTTGGCACATTTTTGCTTCCGAAGACGCTCTGCAGAGCGATCTCGAGGGGTCCGGACCGCGGTGTGTCGCAATGCATTGCGTTTGAGCCAATGCCGGACCCCCCTCATCTGGCACAGGTCATGGCGGCCTGGCACAGATCACGGCGCTGTCCGCTCCGTGGCACACGGAGGCAGGGGGACGGGACGCCCGGGCGCCCGTGGCGCCGGAGGGCGCGACGGCGGGGGGGACGGAGGCATGCTCCTGGGGAGGAGGACGAAGCGGAGACCGCTCCAGCAACCGTCGAGGACGCGGTCGCACTGGACGGCATCCTCGCTCTCCTCTCCTTCCCCTGAAAGCGAGACCTGATCGCGCAGCACCGACGGCGAAAGTTCCAAGATTACCTATCCCTTCATCACGCGCTCTCCCTGACGGAAGGTCGATCGGACCGCCTGCATCGAGGAAGGACCGCCCTCCATGCAGGCACGCCATGACGGGGCTCTCGATCGGATTGACCGGTCTTTCGATGCCAGCGGGGCGGGCATACAGGGTGCGCTCGCGCCGCGGTCGCGGCGGTCCCCGCGCCCGAGGAGGGCCCGATGGGCGTGGTCAAGCCGTCGCCGTTCGGCGAAGCTGCCTTCGTGCCCTCTGGAAAAACGAAGACGAGCACGCCCGGGAGACCTGGCAAGCCGCGCGCGAAGACGCGGGAGGACGCGCCCGCTCCCCCCGGACCCGGTCGCCCGCAGGAGGACCAGGCCGTCGTCGCGTTTCTGCGCGCGCTCGATCCTCCGCGCAAGCAGGACATCGAGGCCATTCGGCAGATCATCCTCGGCGTCAGCCCCGAGATCCGCGAAGGGATCAAGTGGAACGCGCCCAGCTTCCGGACCACAGAGTACTTCGCGACGTTCAACTTGCGCGGCAAGGACGGGGTCCGGCTCATTCTCCACATGGGGGCAAAGGTGAAGGACAGCGCCATGAGCGCGGAGAAGATCGCGGACCCAGCAGGCCTCCTGGAGTGGCTCGCCAAGGACCGTTGCCTCGTGACGTTCAGCGACGGAAAGGACATCCAGGCCAAGCGGGCGGCGCTGGAGGCCGTCCTGCGAGAATGGATCCGATGGGTTTGAAGCTGCGGCGGGCTCGACGCGTGTGGTTCGCGTGAGGTCACCACCTTGTCCCGCACGCCCGGGCTCATGAGCAGCAGGTCGTCGTCCTCGTGGGCGGCCATGTAGCGGTCATGACCCTGCGCGGGGAACTTTTCCCGCGGGCGCGGGTCGTCTGCTCATGCACCCGATCCGCGCGCATGTCCCCACCGAGAGCGTTGCCCGCCCGCCCGAGCCCGATGGGCCCTACGCGCCCGACGTGCCCCACGCGCCCGCCCTCCCGTCCACCGACAGGATCCCCAGCCTGCTCTTCGTGGACCCGCCCGCGCGGGCCGATCTCGACGAGCTGCGGCAGTCCCTCTCGTTCGCGTTCACCAGCGGCGTCTCCGGCGGGCTCTTCAGCCAGGCGCTCGATCGGGCGCCCATCGCGCCCTCCACGTGGGATCCGAAGAGCTTCGCGCCGGACCTGTTCCTGGAGGAGCTCGTCGCCCGGTGCTTCCGCGTCCGCGTCGGGGGGCACGAGGCCGTCGTCCACCGGGGGTTCATCCTCCGCGTCCTCTCGCGGCCCCCGAGCGACGCGCGCGTGACCGAGCTCCGGAGGGAGATCCTCCACGAGCTCTCGGGCTCACCCACGTTTCGCCGGCAGCTCGAGAGGCTCTACACGGCCTCGTGCCGGATGCGGGGCGCGCTCGAGGGCGCGGTGGCAGGGAAGAAGTTCGATCCGACGCGGCGGCAGCTCGACGTGCTCGCGATCGTCAAAGAGGTCTTCGATCTGATGAGCGGGTCGTTCGAGGGCGCGCGATCGGGCCTCTCCCGGCTGCGCGACTTCGGCCAGGCGGTGCAGGCGACCGAGGGATATCGATCGATGGCCGATCTCCTCGATTACGACGAGCACCTCGCGACGCTCCGCCTGGACATCCGCGTCGGCGCCGACGGCCGCATCCGAGGCTTCGACGTCGTGACCGTCCGGGAGCGGCAGGAGAACCCGTTCGTCCTGTCGCCGGTGCGGCGCTGGCTCGCGAAGCTCGAGATGTTCTTCCGCGGGTACAGCTTCGGCGACGGAGAGGTCATGGCGAGGCTCGTCGACGCGGTGTTCGAGGGCGTCGAGGATCAGGTCGTCAAGCTGGTCCCGCTCGTCGGAGAGATGGAGGTCTACCTGGGGGCGCTCGGCTTCCGGGATCTCGCCGAAGCGGCGGGGCTCGAGGTCTGCCTGCCGGAGCTCCGGTCCGCCGCGGAGGGCGAGCGCGTGCTCCTCGGCCTCTTCAATCCGCTCCTCGTCGCCGGCGGAGGGAAGGCGGTGCCGTGCGACGTCGTGACCGATCGGGCCGACACGACGCTCCTGGTCACGGGGCCGAACTCGGGCGGAAAGACGCGCCTGCTCCAGTCGGTGGCGCTGACGCAGCTCCTCGCGCAGGCGGGCATGTTCGTGCCGGCGCGCAGGGCGAGCGTCGCCCGCGTCCCGGGGCTCGTTGTGTCGCTCATCCAGGAGACGAAGTTCGATCAGAGCGAGGGGCGGCTCGGCATGGAGCTGCTCCGGATCCGGGCGCTCTTCGAGGAGCTCGGCCCGGGAGCGATGGTGATCCTCGACGAGCTCTGCTCGGGGACGAACCCGTCCGAGGGGGAGGAGATCTTCGAGCTCGTCGTCACGCTCCTCGAGAAGCTCCGCCCGCAGGCGTTCATCACCACGCATTTCCTGACGTTCGCGGCGCGGCTCGAGCGGGAAAAGGCGATCAGGAATCTCCGGTTCGTCCAGGTGGAGCTCGACGCGGCGCAGAAGCCCACGTACCAGTTCGTCGACGGCGTGGCCGCGACCTCGCTCGCGGCCCAGGCCGCGGCTCGGCTCGGCGTGACCCGCGGCGAGCTCGAGGGCCTCATCGATCGCAACATCGATCGCAACCTGCTCGCCTCCCGGGCGCTGTCCGTCGTGGGTCGGGAGAGCTGACGTGGCGACGTTCCTCACGACCGAGCGGATGAACCCCGCCCTCCGCGCGCGCGTGGAGCGGGCGGCCAGCCACCGGGCGCGCGCGCGCCACCACGCGGCTCGCGCCGGGATCAAGGGGACGTTCGCGAGCGACAAGCGGCTCGGACGCGCGCGGCTGCTCACGCTGCTGACGGCGGCGGCCGTCGTGCTCCTCGCGATCGCGATGTACGTCCAGGATCGCCGCGCCGTCGAGGCCGAGCGGCGCGCCCTGCTGGCCGCGCTCGACGAGCGCCGCGCGGAGTTCCCGACGGGCCACGAGGGCTTCGTCGAGGCGACGGATCGCTGGATCGCCGAGGCCACGAGCGACGGGGACCCCGCCGATGTCGTCGACCCTTCGCTCCGCGCTCCAGGGGCCCTCGACGCCCTGCTCCGCCGGCCCGCGGTGTACGTGCGCGCTCCTCGCGCCGAGCTGCGCGACGCCCGCGGGATCGACGACGCCGCACGCGGATCCGACAAAGATGCGTTCCTCCTGTGCCTCCTGAAGCCTCCGCCCTCGCCCTCGGAGCGCGATCTGCTCACGAAGGTGCGAGGCGTGTATTTCGGCGGGACCAAGGTCGACGAGGAGACAGCGAACGTCCGCCGGCTCGCCGAGGCGCGGCTCGGCCTCGCGGTGCTCGGCCCCGCGTTCGAGGGCTCGGTGCGGGCGGCCCGCGACGTCGCGGCGGTGAAGAGGCACCGCAAGGAGCTGGATCACTCCCCGATCGAGCTGGCGAAGAAGGCCGCCGGCGCGGAGGTGCTGATCATCGTGGCCGACAGCCCGGTCGAGAGCACGACGTCCGCGAGCTCGGCGCGCGTCTCGCTCGTGGATCTCGCGGCGAAGAAGGTCCTCTTGCGCGTGGGCCGGCGGGTCGACCAGCAAGGGCTCTCGCCGATGGGCGTGCTCCACCGCGAGCAGATCGAGGGCTGCGGCCTCGCCTTCGCGGTGCGGCGCAGCGTCGAGGAGTGAAGGCTTCGATCCCGGGATTGCGAGGCGGTCACCGAGCTCCGCTCAGCGCGCGCACATCTCCATCAGCATCGTCTCCAGCACCGCCTGCGCCGGGCGGCGGCTGCTCTTCAGCGCGAGATCCGTCTCCGCGAGCGCGCGCATCCAGCCGGCGAGCGCGCCCTTCGGGAGCTGGCGGACCGACTGCGCCACGTCGTTCGCCTTGAAGGGGGCCACCCCCGCGCGCTGGGCGGCCTCGGCCTGGCTCGCGCCCGCGGCGAGCGCCGACTCGAACTTCACCATCTGCCGCACCGACCAGGAGACCGCACCGAGCAGCCGCAGCCCGCCGTCGCGCGGATCGTAGGCGTCGGCGAGCGCCGCGAGCGCGCGGTCGAGGCGCCGCTTCCCGAGCGCGTCGATCAGCTCCCAGACGGTGCTCTGCCGGACGCGGATGACCACCTGGGCGATCGCGTCCTCGGTGATCGGCTGCTTCGGCCCGACGTACAGCGAGAGCCGCTCGAGCGCGTCGACCACGTAGCCGAGCTCGGGCCCGGCGAGCTCGGCGAGCTGATCGGCCACGTCGGGCGCGATCGGGTTGCCCTTCTCGCGGGCGACGGTCGCGATGAAGCCGGGCAAGGCGCGGCGGTTCAGGGGCTCGCACCCGACGAGGAAATCGCCCTTCTTGGCCGCGGTGACGAGGCGGCGCTGGCCGTGGAGCTTCGTCGCGACGAGCACGAGGACCGCGCTCGGCGACGGCGCCTTGGCGTACTCCGCGAGCGCGTCGAGCGGGCTCAGCTGCTTCGACACGCCCCGCTTGCCGCTCGCGCCGCGGTCGTCGTCCCCCTCGCCGCCGTCGCCTTCATCCTTCTTCTCCCAGCGATCGACGCTGCGGACGAGCACGAAGCGGCGCGGGCCCATCATCGGGAGCATGCGGGCGGCGCCGAGGATCGACTCGATAGGCGCGTCGCCCGCGGTGAACTTGTCCTCGTTGAAGCCGGCGATGCCCCCCTTGGCCGCCGCTTCCCGGATCGCGCTCACCACGCGATCGACAAGCCAGCGCTCCTCCCCCAGCACGAGGTAGACGGGGCGGAGGGCGCCGGTGGCCGCTTCCTTCAAGGCTTGGTCGGGCGTCACCGCTCCGGCATCGGGCGTTCAGGCGGGTGCGTCAAGGGCGCCGCGCTCACGCCCGGCGCCGGCGAGCCCGCGAGCCCGGCCCTCCGCTCGATCACGGCAGCGAGAACGGGACGTCGACCCGCACGTTCGCCCCCGGCGGCGCGACGGCGACCGGCGGGAGCGCGTCCACCAGGCAGGCCGTGACCTCGGGGCGCGACGCCTCGCGGTCCTCGATGATGCCGCGCGCGAGCTGCCGGCCCTGCGCGTCGAACGTGAGGTTGAAGACGTACTTCACCCCGCGCGGCGCCGGCTGCGCCGCGACCGCCGGCTTGTAGCAGCGCTCGATCAGGGCCGGCCGGTGCGCTTCGAGCGCCTGCGCGGCCTGCGTCGCGACCTCGTCGCGCGCCACGCTCGGCGCGGGCGCCTGGACCGGGCGCGCCGGTGCGGGCGCGGGGACCGGACGCGCCGACACGCCCGGTCCAGGCGCCCGCGCCGCCGGCCCGGCGGCGGACGCCGCATCGGCAGGCGGCGAGGGCGCTCCCCCGGCGGGGCGCGGGTCCGTGGGGACGCCGGCTGGGCCGTGGCGAAGGCCGAGGTAGACCGCAGCGGCGATCATGGCGCTGCCGAGGAGGATCGCGGTGGGAGTCGAGAGCTGCCTGCCCATGCCTTGGCATTCCCAGTTTGACAGGATCCCCCCCGACGACTCTAGATCCGCGCCGTGTGGTCCGTCCTGCTCGTATTCGCCGTGACGTACATGCTGATCGCGGCGCGGCGCCTGTCGATCCTGCCCATCGGACGCCCGGCCGGCGCGCTCGCGGGCGCGTGCGCCATGGTCTTCTTGAGCGCGATCCAGCCGGGCGCCGGCCTGGACCCGCACGAGGCGTTCGCGGCGATCGAGCCGAACACCATCGGCCTCCTGCTCGGCATGATGCTGCTGGCGACGTCGCTCGACGCCGCGGGGGTGTTCGAGCACGCCGCCGCGTGGGTCGCGCAGCGGGACCTGTCGCCGGTCCGCCTGCTCTACCTCGTCACGGTGGGCTCCGGGCTCGCCTCCGCGGTGCTGCTGAACGACTCGGTCTGCGTGATGCTGGCGCCGCTCGTCGACCGGACCGCCCGGCGCGCGGGGCTCGAGCGGGCGCCGTACCTCCTCGCGCTCGCGATGGGCGCCAACGCCGGCAGCGCGCTCACGCTCGCCGGCAACCCGCAGAACATGCTCGTAGGCCACCTCTCCGGCATCTCGTACCGCACGTACCTGCTGGAGGCGGGCCCCGCCGCGCTGATCGGGCTCGCCGTCACGGCCGTGACGCTGCACCTGCTGCTCCGGCGCCGCCTCTCGGTGCGGGCGCCCACGGCCGAGCCAGCGGCGCCCGAGCCCGCGCCGGCGGGAGGCGCCCGGCCGAGCGCCCTGGCGCCGCTCGCCTGCCTCGTCGTCGTGTCGGCGCTGTTCGTGCTCGGCGCGAACCTGGCGTGGACGGCGATCGGCGGCGCGACCGCGGTCATCCTGCTTCACCGGCGCGACGCGAACGCCCTGTTCGAGCGGGTGTCGTGGAACGTGCTCATCTTCTTCGGGGCCCTCTTCATCGTCGTGGCGGGCCTCCAGAAGACCGGCGTGCCCGAGGAGGCGCTGCGCGCGGCCAGCCCCTTCCTCCCCGCCGGGCCGACGCTGGGCCTGCTCGGCCTGAGCATCGCGATGCTCGTCGGGTGCCAGATCGTCTCGAACGTCCCCTTCATCCTCCTGGCGGACTCGTACATCCGCAGCCAGCCCGATCCGCACCTCGCGTGGATCACGACGGCGCTGGTGTCCACGCTCGCGGGCAACCTCACGCTGCTGGGCTCGGTGGCCAACATCATCGTGGTGGAGACGGTCGGCGCCGAGCGCGAGATCGGCTTCCGCGCTTACGCCAGGGTGGGTGTCCCGGTGACGCTCGCCTCGACCGCCGCGGCGCTGGCCTGGCTCCTCCTCGTGCGCTGAGCTGCGCCGCCACGGCGCGACCCCGCCACGCCGCCGCGCCGAGCAAGCGCCGCGCCGATCAAAACGGCGCCTGCTCGCGCAGGCGCAGGCGGCGATGACGCACCCCGGCGCGCGCCAAAGGGCGCCGCCCCGGCGGCCTGCGCCGCACGTCGAGCCACGCATGGATCACCGTGATCCCGACGGCAGCACAGAACACGGGCCCCATGGCGAGCATCACCAGGAGCCTCAAGGCTTGCCGGATCGTGCGCTTGTTCATGTGGCCCAGCATACACCACCACCGGCGAGCCCAGCAGCGGATTGAGCTAAAAAACTTCAACTGTGCTGCTGGAAAGACCCATGTTCAAGCTTCGTCGCGGAAAAATCTTGTATTGCTGGATCCTGCTCGTTTACAGCTGGGGGTGGCCGACCTCGACCCTCTGTCGCCCCTCTCCGCCGCGCGGCGAGCGGTCCGCGCCCGCGCGGCAGGGAGGCCCCTGGAGGCGCGCCTGTGCGGCCGATCTCCTTCGCAGCGGCGAGCGAACCGCGGTCACCTATCTCCTGGAGAAGCCTGAATGGCGCATCAACTATCCGAACGAGTCGCCCTGGTCACCGGCGCTTCCCGTGGCCTCGGGGCGGCCATCGCCCGCAAGCTCGCGGCCTCGGGCGCGCGGGTGGCGGTCAACTACTTCGGCAGCGGCGAGCAGGCGGCGCGCGTGGTCGAGGACATCCGCCAGGGCGGCGGCGAGGCCGAGGCGTTCCGGGCCGACGTGCGCGACGAGCAGGAGGTCGCCCGCCTCGTGGGCGAGGTGCAGGCCCGCCTCGGCCCCGTCGCGGTGCTCGTGCTCAACGCGACGGGCCCGCAGCCGTTCGTCAAGCTGGAGGACCTGACCTGGAAGCACTGCCTCGACCAGCTCGAGTTCTTCGTGAAGAGCCCGGTCCTCCTCGCGAAGGCGGTGGTCCCGGGGATGAAGGCGCGCCGGTCGGGGCGGATCATCAACGTCGGGTCCGAGGTCTTCGAGCAGGGCGTGCCCGAGTTCTCCAGCTACGTCTCGGCGAAGGGCGCGCAGCTCGGCCTCACGCGCTCCTGGGCGATGGAGCTCGGCCCGCACGGGATCACCGTCAACCAGGTGTCCCCCGGCTGGGTCGTCGTCGAGCGCCACATCCAGGAGGGCGCGAGCGCCGAGGCCATCGAGGCCTACCGGGCGAGCAACCCGCTCCGGCGCATGGGCACGCCGGACGACATCGCCGAGGCCGTCGCCTTCCTCGCGTCCGACGCCGCCGAGTTCATCACGGGCCAGAAGCTGTCCGTGAACGGCGGCAGGACCCTGGCCTGACCGCCTCGGAAGCCCCTGGCGCCGTTCGCTAGAGAAGCCCGCGATGGGCCAAAGAGAGCAGGTCCATCGACGTCGCGACGACGATGTGGATGGCGCAGCCGCCCCAGATGGAATCGCTCTTCAGGCTGACCGTGCCGAGGACGAACCCGGCGAGCACCGAGCCGAGCGCCTCGGGCAGCGGCTTGCCGAAATGGATCATCGCGTAAGGCACCATCATGGCGAAGATCGACGAGTAGCCGAGCGCGCGGCGGATCCCGTGGAGGAAGAAGCCGCGGTAGAAGAACTCGAGCGCAACGAACTGCGCGGCATAGAGCGCCTCCCACGCCCAGAGCCAGGGCCACAGGCCCTCGCCCGGCGCGAGCTTGTAATAGGGATACTTCGCCTGGAAGGCCGGCGAGAGCGACGCGGCGTAGAGGAACGGCGCCATGACGGCGAACAGGAAGCCATAGACGGGCAGGTGCCGCGCCGTCCCGCGGACGCGCAGGCCGAAGCTCCGGATCGGCGCCCGCAGCACGAGCTTCGCGACGACCAAGGTCGGTATCAGATAACCGACGAGGCGGCCGAGCGCCCAGACGATCCGCTGGTGAAAGCGGCGATCCGGCGACGTGTTCAGCGCGTCGTGGAGCCTCGCCGCGGCGCCGTCGAGGCCCACGGCGCGCAGGCCGTCGACCATCCAGCGCGTGTCGTTCTCGTTGCCAGCGAACCGGACGAAGATGAGCACCCCGATGACGGTGAGGAACACGCACGCCATCCGGCGGGTGACCTCCCCCGCGGGCGTGGTGGCCCGGTGGTGCGCCGCCTCGGCGTCGAGCCGGTCGCGCAGGTCGATGACGTACTCCTGCCAGATCCGGCGGAAAAAGCGTCCGATCACGCGCCGTGCTTATCACCGGCGGCGCCCCCGGCACAACCGTGCGGCAGGCGCTTCTACTGCTGGGTGGTGGGATTGACGATGATCTCGACGCGCCGGTTGTTGGCCCGGCCCTCGGTGCTCGAGTTGTCCGCCACGGGGCGGTCCGGCCCGTGGCCGACGGTCGCGATCTTGTCCCCGGGCAGCCCCGCCGTGATGAGGTGGGCCCTCACGGCGTCGGCGCGCTCCAGCGAGAGCTTGCGGTTCGCCTGGGCGGAGCCGGTCGAGTCGGTGTGCCCCTCGATCCGCAGGGGCGGCGACCCCTGGTCCTTCAGCGTGGCCGCGACCTGGTTGAGCTTCTCCTTGGCGATCGGCAGGAGGTCGGACTTGCCCGAGGCGAAGAGCACCGCGCCGGAGAGCGTGATGACCACGCCGCGCTTCTCCTCCTTCACCGCGGCGATCTCCTTGAGGCTCGCGAGCGCCGCGTTCGCGACGCGCTCGGCCTCCCGCCGCGCCGCCTCGGCCTCCTGGCGGGCCTTCTCGGCCGCGGTGCGCGCGCTCTCGGCCTGCAGCCGCGCGCTCTCGGCCTGCTGCTGCGCGGTCTCGGCCTGGGCGCGCGCGTGCCGCTCCCGCTCGATCTGCTGCTGGCCGCTGTGCAGCGCCTCCCTCGCGCTGGCGAGCTGCTGCTGCGAGAGGTCCTTGAAGGCGTCCTCGGCCGCGGCCTTGTCGCGCTGCGCCTGCAGCAGCGCCGCCGCCGCCTCGGCCTCCTGGGCCTTGCGGTCGGCGATGTACGCGAGATCGCGCGTCTGCGGGGCCTCGGGATCCTCGCCGAACGCCCCCTCGGCGCGGGAGAGCGCCTGCTTCGCCGTGTCGAGCTGGGCGGGCGCGAGGCGCGAGGCGGCGCCTTCCGCCGCGCGCCTGTAGCTCGCGCGGGCGTCGACGAGCTCCTTCGGCGGGACCGCCGCGCCGCACCCCGACGCCGCGTAGAGCGCGGCGCACAGGGCGAGAGACCGGGCAGGCCAGGACGGGTTCTTCACCGGAGATGCCATCACCATCACCTCTCGCTTCACTTGACCCCCGCCTGCTTCAGCTTCTCGACCTGCTTCAGCGCCTCCTGCGCCTCGGCCTGCGTGGAGCGCGCCTTCGCGAGCGCCAGCGCGAGCTCGGCGTCGGCCTCGGCGCGCTGGAGGAGGCGCGTGGCAGACTCGTTGTCCTCGGCCTGCATCTGCTGCTTGGCCTTCTCGAGCTGCTCGCGCGCGAGCTTCAGGTGGAGGGTGGCCTGCGGGTCGGACCCGGCGCCCATCTCGTCGGCCGCGCGGATGGCGGCCTGGGACGAGGCGAGCTGGTCGTTCGGCGGAGGCACGCTGCCGCCGCACGCGGCGAGCGCAAGACCGAGCACTGCAGCGAGCACCGCGGCCGGGCTCGCGAGGCGGCGTAGGGGTGGCTTGTTGTTCGGGCTTCGGTTCACCCGGCCGTTGTACAACACCCGAGGTCTCCGAGAAATCAGGAAACCCCTACTGCTGCGAGCGATCTCGGCCGTCTGCCTCGGTCCGCCGCGTCAGGACAGGCGCTACTCGACGCGCATCGAGCTCGCGCGGACGATGCGGATCCGCGCGTCACGCGCGTCGGGCTGGTTGACCGCGCGCGCGAACTCGGGCGCGGCCGGGGAGGCCACCTCGACGACGGACGCGGTGGAGCCGATGCGGATCGCGCCGATCTGCTGGCTCGACACGCCGCCGCGGCGGCACACGAGGGCGAGCAGGCGTCGGGGATCGGCGCCGTGGCGCTCCCCCCAGTTGACCTGGAAGGGCACGAAGGGGAGGCGCGGGGGCTGCTCCCCGCTGCCTTGACGAGCGACAGGGCGAGCGCGCGGCGGTGCCTCGGACCAGGGCGGCGCGGAGGGCCGGGCGCGCGACGGCGCCCCGGACCAGGGCGGCGCGGAGGGCCGGGCGCGCGACGGCGCCCCGGACCAGGGCGGCGCGGAGGGCCGGGCGCGCGACGGCGGCTCGGAGCGGGGCGGCGCGACGGCGGTGACGGGCTGCGGAGCGCAGGGGCCGGTGTGCTTCGCCCGCGCGAGGAGGGCCGCGACGAGCTCGGTCGCGTCCATGTCCGCGAGCAGGCGGGCAGCGAGCTCCCTGTGCCGCGCCTCGGGCGCATGGCCGGACGCCTCGCGCGGGCCACGCACGTTCGCGTCCACCACGGCCGTGTCGACAGCGGTCGCGTCGCCCGCGACCGCGTCGCCCGCGACCGCATTGCCCGCAGCCGCCCCCTCCAGGCGCACCGCGGCGAGCTCGGCGGCGAGCCGCTCGTCGGCGGCGCGGAGCACGTCGTCCGGCGACGGCGCCGGCCGGAACGTGGCCTCGACGCGCGCGCGACGGAACAGCCGCAGCGCGTGCTCGCGCGCCCACGGCGCGACGAGCAGCACGCTCATCCCCTTGCGGCCCGCCCGCCCGGTGCGGCCGCTCCGGTGCGTGAAGATCTCGGGATCGCCCGGGGGATCGGCGTGGATGACGCGCCCGACCTCGGGGACGTCGATGCCGCGCGCGGCCACGTCGGTCGCGACGAGGGTCGTGATGGCGCCTGAGCGAAACGCGTCGAGCGTACGGGTCCGCTCGCGCTGCTCGAGGTCGCCGCTCAGGGCGCCCGCGGGCAGGCCGAGCGCGGTGAGCTTGTCGGCGAGCTCGGCCGCGCCCTCGCGGGTGCGCACGAAGACGAGCGTGCGCTCGCCGGGCGCGAGGAGCAGCAGGTTCACGACCGCCGCGTCGCGCTCCGCCGGCAGCACGAGGTGGGCGACGTGCGCGATGTCGACGTTCGCGGCGCCGGGGCGCGTGCCCTCGACGCTCACCGCGTCCCGCTGGAAGCGATCGGCGAGCGCGCGGACCTCGCGGGAGAAGGTGGCCGACACGAGGTGGGTCTGGCGCTCCTGGGGCATCTTGCCGACGATCGCCTCGAGGTCGTCGCGGAAGCCGAGGTCGAGCATCTGGTCCGCCTCGTCGAGCACGAGGGCGAGGACGCCGCGCGGGTCGAGGGTCCCGCGCTCCAGGTGATCGAGCAGGCGGCCGGGCGTCCCGGCGATGACCAGGGGGTCGCGCCGCAGCGAGCGCGCCTCGGCGCCGAAGCTCGTGCCGCCGGTGACGCACGCGACGCGCGCGCCGAGGGGCGAGAGGAGCCAGCTGAGCTCGCCGGCGATCTGCGCGGCGAGCTCGCGCGTCGGCGCGATGATCACCGCGGCCGGAGCCGCCGTGGTGCGGGGCGCGCCGTCGGGCGCGGCCGCGGCGGCGCGGTCGGCGAGGGCGCGCTCGAGGCGTGGGGCGAGCGCGAGGCCGATGGCCACGGTCTTTCCGGAGCCGGTCTGCGACGAGACACGGAGGTCCCGCCCGGCGAGCTCAGGGGAGAGGACGGCCTGTTGGACGGAGGTGAGGGAGGTGAAGCCGCGGCGGGCGAGGGCGCCCGCGAGCGGCGCGGGCAAGGCGTCGAGCAGTGAGTCTGGATTCATGAAAGCCGCGCAACCTAGCAGAAGCTGGACGGTTGTCGCGGCCAATCGCTCATCTCATCCAGTCATCCAGTCATCCAGCGCGGCTGCACGGCGCTCCGGGTGGTGGGGGAACTCCCCCACCCTGCCGGGATGATGGAACCGCCAAGGCGCCATAAGACGCCAATATTATTAAATTTTTCTTGGCGTCCTTGGCGCCTTGGCGGTTTTCAAGCCCCCGCCGTCAGTCAAGGCGCCCCACGACCGCGCTCCTGCTCACTGGGCGCTCGCCTTCGCCTTCTCGTCGAGCCAGGCCACCGTCCACGCGAGCGGGCTGTTCCAGTTGATCGTGATCTCGTTCACCGACCACGCCTCGATGTGGTCGATGTAGCACTTCTGCGGGACGCACTTCGCGCTCTCCTCCGTCGCGCCGAGCGCCGCTTTCGCCACCGGATCCTCCAGCCCGGAGTTCGGCCCGCCGGAGACCGCGCCGGGCGGAGCGAACGGGAACGACGCGTCCAGCTGGTGCGCCCAGAAGCGATGATGCGGGTTCTCGAGCGGGCTCTCGCCGTAGCCGGAGACATAGGACTTGTCCATCGGGTTGCGCCCGAGGAGGTAATCCGCGCCCGACGCCACGCCGTCGAAGTACTTTTGCTCGCCGGTGAAGTCGTGGGCGAGCGCCAGGACCAGCATGTTGTTGAGCACGAAGGAGTTGGAGCCCCAGGGATACCCTCTCTCGTCCGCCTTGAAGGGCACCCGGTACCCCTCCGCTCCGATGACCTCGAGGTACTTGTCGGCGATGGCGACCAGCTGGACCCGGGCCGCCTCGCGCTCCGCCGCGGCGTGCTCGGCCTCGACCACGGCGAGCGAGATGGCGCCCAGCCCGTCGACCTGCCCCCAGGTCATGGCGCTGAACGTGCCGTCCACGCCGGCGAGCTCGTCGCTGTAGGGCGACGCCGCGAGCTCGGCCTGAAGCGCGGCGTCCTCCGTGGTGAGGAAGAGCTCGGCGGCCGCCCAGTAGAACTCGTCGCTCAGCTCGGCGTCCCCGTAAGCGCCGCCGCCCACGACGCCGCTCTCGTTGGGCACGACCTTCGGGTTCGCCTTCGCCGCGGTCCACGCCCGCGTCGCGGCCTCGAGGCACTGGGCCGAGAACCCGGGATCGAGCTCGCGCCAGATGCGCGCGGCCTGGGCCGCGGTGGCGGCCAGGTTGAGCGTCGCCGCCGTGCTGACCGGGCGCAGGAAGCGCGGCTGCGGATCCTCGTGCGGCGGCAGCGGCAGGCCGGTCCACTCCAGGTCGTGGATCTTGTGGTGCACCATGCCCGCGTTGGCCTCGCCCTCCGGCACCTGCATCGCGAGCATGAACTCGATCTCCCACCGGGCCTCGTCGAGGATGTCGGGGATCTGGTTCGCGTTCTCGGGGATCTTCAGCTTGCCGTCGCCGAAGTCGTCCGCCGTGGACCCGAGCGCGACGAAGCGCTCGTACTGGTTCAGCAACGTCCAGGCGGAGATACCGCCGTTGACCACGTACTTGCCGTGGTCGCCGGCGTCGTACCACCCGCCGGTGACATCGAGCGTGTACGTGCAGCCGAGATCCGCGCCGCAAGGGGCCTCGTCCGGCAGGTGCCCAGCCGGGCGCGCGTGGTCGGGGCCGACGTACTGCTCCAGGATCTCGATGCCAGAACGGTTGTGATAGAAGTACGCGAGCGCGTCGTACTTCATCTGAGAGTAGATGGTCGGGCCCACGTCGAACGGGTGGCTCGACACCTCCCCGACACGGAGGGTGTACCCCTCGCCGACGGTCGTGAAACCGCTGAAGTCGATGGTGTGCAGGTGCTCGCCGGAGCTCGCGTCGTCGCCCACGACGCGGGTCGCCCCGCTGGCGACCACCGTGCCGCCGGCGTCGACGAGCTCCCATGCATGCGGCTCGTCGGCCGCGGCGACGACCGTGGCGACCTTGGCGGCGGCCGGCAGGTACCCGACCTGGTTGACGCGGATCAGCTCGGTGCCCGACGGCGCCCCGCCCCCTGCGCCGCCTGCGCCGCCTGCGCCGCCCGCGCCGCCTGCGCCCCCCGCGCCCCCCGCGCCCCCTGCGCCGCCAGCAGCCCCCGCGCCGCCCGCGCCCCCTGCGCCGCCCTCGCCCCCTGCGCCGCCCTCGCCCCCTGCGCCGCCAGCAGCCCCCGCGCCGGCCGAGGAGCTGTCGTCGTCGCCGCAGCCAACCATGGTGAGGCCGCCCGCTAGCGCCAGAAGAAGAGACCCTCCCAACCACAGCCAGGAACGGTCCCGACGAGCCGACTTCGCAGCAAAAGAACAAAGCATGATGCGTATCTCCAGGTGAAGTTGAAGCCGCGTGACCAGACGGCACACGCGGAATCTTGCAGCGTCGCCACCATCAATGAAGTGGATGTCGGTGTCAAGCGCGATTGTGCGCTCTGGGCGTGGCGTGGGCGGCGCGTCGTCGTCAGTAGTGCCAGGGATAACGGGTGAAGTCCGGGCGGCGCTTCTCCAGGAAGGCGTCTCGGCCCTCCTTCGCCTCCTCCGTGCCGTAGGCGAGCCGCGTCGCCTCGCCGGCGAAGAGCTGCTGTCCGACGAGCCCCTCGTCAGGCAGGTTGAAGCCGTACTTCAGCATCCGCATCGCGGTCGGGCTCTTCGAGTTGATGATCGCGCCCCACCGCAGCGCCTCCTCCTCGAGCTCCGCGTGAGGGACGACGGCGTTGACCATCCCCATCGCCGCCGCCTGCTCCGCCGTGTAATCGAGCCCGAGGAAGAAGATCTCCCGCGCCTTCTTCTGCCCGACCTGCCGCGCGAGCAGCGCCGAGCCATACCCGCTGTCGAAGCTCGCGACGTCCGGATCCGTCTGCTTGAACATCGCGTGCTCGCGGCTCGCCAGCGTCATGTCGCAGACCACGTGGAGGCTGTGGCCGCCGCCCGCCGCCCAGCCGGGCACCACCGCGATGACGACCTTGGGCATGAACCGGATGAGCCGCTGCACCTCCAGGATGTGGAGCCGGCCGAGCCGCGCCGGGTCGGCCTGCCCCGCGCTCTCACCCTCGTATTTGTACCCGTCCTTCCCGCGGATGCGCTGATCGCCGCCGGAGCAGAACGCCCAGCCGCCGTCCTTCGGCGAAGGCCCGTTGCCGGTGATCAGCACACAACCCACGTCCGAGGTCGTGCGCGCGTGCTCGAGCGCGGTGTACAGCTCATCGACGGTGCGGGGACGAAACGCGTTGCGGACCTCGGGTCGGTTGAACGCGATGCGGACGGTGCCCTGGTCCACGGCGCGGTGATAGGTGAGATCCTCGAATGAGAACCCTTCGACCTCACGCCAGCGCGCCGGGTTGAAAATCGCAGAGACGGTCATGGTCCACTCCTTTGGGGCGCGGACCGTACCCGCCTCATCGTGGGCCGGCAACCTCGGCGACATGACAGTGGCGACCTCCGGGCGCGCGCGTTCCCCGGATCCGGTGCTCCCTGCGGGCGCTGCCGGCCTTGCACGCCCGCTCGCAAGCCGCCCGATACTCTTGACACATAAGCCGTTCTCGTGGACAAGCAGGCTTCGACGCGCGGCGCGGTCGACGTCGCGCCGCTCGGGATTTCGCATGCGCGCTCTGGCCAGGCGGCGCGGGAGGCGCTCGCCGGGGTTCGGACAGGAGAATCGCTGATGGCGGGCGGCCTCGACGAGGGGCGCGCTTCTGCCTGCCCGCGAGGGGGATGACATGGGCTTGAGCTACGAACGACTTTTCCAGGTCTCGTCAGGACTCCTGGCCACCGCGGACGCGCGTGGCTACTTCCATGATCTGAGCTCTTCCTGGGAGCAGACCCTCGGCTGGTCCCTCGACGAGCTCAGGGCCAGGCCCTACATCGAGCTCGTCCACCCCGACGACCGCGAGGCCACGCTCGCCGAGGCCGCCGCCCTCTTCCAGGGTCGCGCGAACGGCCGGTTCGACAACCGTTATGTGTGCAAGGACGGCTCGTACCGGTGGCTCGGCTGGAGCGCCCGAGTGGACATGGCCGAAGCGCCCTCCGAGCGCCTCATGGTCGCCACGGCGCTCGACCTGACGAGCGACCGGGAGCGGACGGCGCAGCTCACGCAGGCGGCGGAGCTGACCACGGTCTACGAGAAGCTGTTCCGGGTGTCCGTGGGCCTGCTCGTGACCCTGGACGCAGAGGGGTACTTCCGCCACGCCAACCCGGCCTGGGAGCGCACCCTCGGCTGGTCCCCCTCGGAGATGATCGCGAAGCCGTTCATCGAGTTCGTCCACCCCGACGACCGCGAGGCCACGCTCGCCGAGGCCGGCGCGCTCTTCCAGGGCCACACGACCATCAAGTTCGACAACCGGTACGCGTGCAAGGACGGCTCCTACAGGTGGCTCGCGTGGACCGCTCACCTGGACGCGGCCGAGGAGCCGTCGCGCCGCCTCGTCTATGGCACCGCCCACGACGTCACGCCGTACAGGGAGCTGCTCGACAGGCTCGAGCGGACGCTCGCGCGGCTCCGCGACACGATGCAGGCGATGTCGACGCCGCTCATCCCGATCACCGATCGCATCATGGTCATGCCCCTCGTGGGCCAGATGGACTCGGAGCGGATCGATCAGGTGATGTCGGCCGCGCTCGCTGGAGTCCAGTCCACCCAGGCTCAGGCGGTCATCCTCGACGTGACAGGGCTCAAGGAGATCGACACGCGGGTCGCCGCCGGGCTCGTCGACACCGCGAAGGCGCTGCAGCTGCTCGGCGCAAGGACGATCCTGACCGGCATCCGGCCAGCGGTGGCGCAGACGCTCGTCGGGCTCTCGCTCGACCTGGGCGGCCTCCTGACCAAGAGCACGCTCCAGAGCGCCATCGCCTTTGCGCTGCAAAGCGACCAGGGCGCGCCGCGGGCCCTCGCCCAGTAAGAGCGTCGGAAACGTGCCGGCGCGCCGCGGCGGAGCGGCCGGCCGCGCGGGGCGGATGCGCGCGCCGGGGGGGCTGGTGTATAAGGCCGCGTGGCGAGTGTTCGTGTCCCCGGAGGCCGCATGTCGCTCGGCCAAGGTTCGGTCGCAGGCGCCTGCTGCGCGGCCATCGTGCTGCTCACCGCCGTGTCGGCCTGCTCGACCAGGGTGCGGAGGTTCGGAGACGACGACGCCGGAGGCGGCGGGAGCGCCTCGGCGTCGAGCGCCGGCGGCGGCGCTGCCTCGAGCGCCGGCGGCGGCTCTGCGTCGAGCGGCGGGAGCGGGTGCGAGCCCGGTCGCCAGGAGGTCTGTTACGGTGGTCCGCCGGCCACGTTGAACCGCGGAGCCTGCCGCGCCGGCGTGAAGATCTGCGACGAGGAAGGCAACGGGTACGGCCCGTGCACCGGAGAGGTGCTGCCTGCCGCCGAGCGCTGCGACACCGCCGAGGACGAGGACTGCGACGGCGCGGTCAACGCGGGGTGCGCCTACGCCCGGTGCGCCGACGTCCCCCGCGGCCTGCCGAGCGGCGTGATCTCGCTCGATCTGGACGGGGCCGGGGGAGATCCGGAGTTCCCCGTGCTGTGCGATCTGGAGACGGACGGAGGAGGGTGGGCGCTCGTCTACAACAGCGTCGGCTCGGCGGAGGGAGCGACGCTGTCGTTCTGGGACATCCCGTACGCCGAGCGGCTCGGGACCAGGGGCGAGCCGGCGCTCGAGCGGAACTTCTACAGGGGCTCCCTCTACCTCGTCGGCCGGGAGTACCGCGACGAGATCGCGGATATCGAGGGCACCGTCGCAGAGGTCATGCGCGCGACCGCCGAAGGCATCGACACGACGACCATGAAGCTCCTCGGCCCCCTGCACGTCTCCGGGAACGCCAATGTCTACTTCGCGCATTTCCTCTCGGGGTGGTCGTCGGGCGATCACGACGGCGACACGGCCCCGAACAATAACTGCGCTGTCGAAGCCATGAACGTCACGCAGCACTACGCGCAGTGCTGGGAATACAACCTCGGCGCGGACGGGGACGCACCGTTCGACGACGGCGGCTGGGGTCCCCACCTCGGCACGCACATCGCGGATCAGGCCGGGCTCGCGAACGACAATACGCGGTATACCCGGGTGCGGCGAATCTCTCGCTGGACACGGTGGTGAGCCGGGCCCTCAGGCGTTCCTCGGCGCGTACCTCCGCCCGTACCTTCGCGGATTTGGTGACAATTCTCGGGAGGCTCGGGTATGCTGCCCCGGCCATGCGCTTCTATGCACTGACTTTTTTGACGCTCTTCGCGAGCCTCTGCCTGGCGAGCTGCTGGAACAGCGGCGGCTGCGTGGAGGGCGACGCGTGCGAGTGCTCCCAGGGTGACGAGTGTTACCTCGGCTGCGACGGTGACAATTGCGACCAGCGCTGCTTCCAGATGAATCGCTGCGGCGCGGTCTGCGAGCACGGGTGCTCGTTCGAGTGCTTCGACGTCGACGAGTGCTCGGCCTCCTGCGGGGACGACTGCGACCTCAACTGCCATAACACGGCGGCGTGCGGGGCCATCTGCGATCGTGGCTGCCGGTACGAGTGCCACGACACGAGCCGGTGCGGCGTCAGCGTCGGCTCGGGCAGCGTCGTGACCTGCCGGAACGTGACGACCTGCGAGGTCGAGTGCCGGGGCTCATGCGAGGTGTTCTGCAACAACGTGGGCGGCGAGTGCCGCGTCACCTGCCCCGGCGGCGAGGCTGCGGTCATGTGCCCGAACGGCTCGCGCTCGTGCGGCGGATGCTGAGGAGACCGAGACCGATGCAGAGAGCGATGACATCGCAGCTTCGCGCGCCGCGCCTCCTGGCCGCCGCGCTCTCGTTCGCGGCGCTGACGATCGGGTGGACCGAGGTCGGCGAGGCGCAGATGACGATCAAGCGCCCCGGCGATCGGCCCGACTACAAGGTCGAGCTGGAGCCGCACCTCCTCCTCACGCCGTTCGCCCCGCTCGGCCCCGGCGCCGGGAACGGCCTCGGCGCGGGGCTCCGCGCCACCATCGACATCGCGCCCGACGGCTTCATCAAGCGCATCAACGACTCGGTCGGGATCGGCTTTGGCCTCGACGGCATCCACTACGGAGGGGACGCGGACTACCGCGGCGAATGCACCCGCTTCGAGAACGGGCCCGCGGGCACGCGTATCTGCACCGAGGTCGACCGGTACGGGGCGCCCTCGGACTACGTGTTCGGCTCGGTCGTGATGCAGTGGAACTTCTGGCTTCACCGGAAGTGGTCGGTCTTCGGCGAGCCGGGGCTGTCGCTGTACCTCGGCGACGTGGGCCGCGACGGGGTCTTCGGGGTCGCACCGGCCCTGTTCGTCGGCGGGCGCTTCCACTTCACGGAGAAGGTGACGCTCACGATGCGGCTCGGATACCCCGCGTTCTCGCTGGGCGTCTCGTTCCTCCTGTGAATTTCGCGCGCTCGCGGACGCCCGCGCCGTGCGCCCCCGCGCCCCTCCCGCTCGTGGCGCCCCTCCTCACCGCTTCCCCGCGACGCGGGCCGACCTGATATCCTGCGCCGCATGCCGGAGACGCCGCGATCCGAAGAGACGCTCGGCTCGGCCTTGGTCGAGGACGTCACGGTCCCGAGGCTCAACGCGCCGGCCGCGCAGCCCATGGAGGAGCTCTCGAGCTCGGCGCTCACCGAGGACATCGAGGCGATCGAGGCGGCGGCGGCCGGAAGCGCGGGCGGCGACCCGCTGATCGGGAGCCTGATCTCGGGGCGCTACCGCGTCCACGAGCTCATCGGGGAGGGCGGGATGGGCGCCGTCTACCGCGGCGAGCAGGTGCACCTCCGCAAGCAGGTCGCGATCAAGCTGCTCCGGCCCCTCGCCCGGCGGATGCCGGAGCTCGTGGCGCGGTTCGAGCGCGAGGCCGTCGCGGGGGCGCACATCCGCCACCCGAACGTCGTCGCCGCCATCGATTTCGGTCAGCTGGACGACGCGTCGTTCTTCCTCGTCCTCGAGTACGTCGAGGGCACGCCGCTCAAGGACGCGATCGCCGGGGGACGGCTCCCGCCCGCGCGGGCGCTCCGCATCGCGCGTCAGATCGCGTCGGCGCTCGCGGCGGCGCACGAGAAGGGCATCGTCCACCGCGACGTGAAGCCCCTGAACGTGCTGCTCGACGCGCACGATCAGGTCAGGCTCATCGATTTCGGGCTCGCGAAGGTGAACGTCGATCTCATGTCCAGCCAGAGCCGCAAGACGGCGACGCCGAGCCCCGCCCTGACCAGCGCCGGCGAGGTCTTCGGCACGCTCGCGTACCTCGCGCCGGAGGCGCTGCGCGGGATGGACGCGGTGGACGCGCGCGCGGATCTGTACGCGCTCGGGCTCGTGCTCTACGAGATGCTCACCGGACAGCACCCCTTCGACACGAAGAACGTGGTGGAGCGGCTCAAGCAGCAGGGGCCGGAGGGGCCGCCGGCCCTGCGCGCGCGCGCTCCGGATCTGGAGGTGCCGTACGAGGTCCAGCAGGCCGTGATGCGGCTCATGGAGCACGATCCGTCGTTCCGCTTCCAGACGGCTGCCGACGCCATCGCGGCGCTCGATGAGGGGCTCGCGGCGCTCGCTCGTTCGGCGGCGCCGCCGGCGCCGGCAGGGGGCGGGATCGCCGCGGCTGGGCGGGCCCCGTCGGGCGGGAACAGCGCGGCGAGCGGGGCCGCCGTGGCGGGAGCCGGCGCGAGCGCCGCGCCTGGCGCGAGCACCGCGGCGGACCAGGCGGCGGGCGGAGCCTACGCGGCGGGCGGGGCCGCCGCGCAGGCTGCGAAGGCGGCGCCCAGGGAGCAGGCGCCGTCTGCCTGGCCGGGGCCCCGGGCGACCTTGCTCGCGCGCGCGCACCGCGGGCCCACGGCCTCGGCGCGCTGGGTGCCCCTCGCGGCGGCGCTCTCGGCCCTGGCGGCGCTCGCGCTCGGCGTCGCGCTCTGGCTCGTCGTCCGGCGGCCCGCGGCGACCACGGAGGCGCCCGCGGTCGCTTCCGTCGAGCCCCCGCCGGCGCCGTCAGCGCCGCCCCCCGCGTCGGCAAGCGCGGCGCCCGAGGACGACGCCCGCGGCGCCCCGAGCCCGCGCGCGCAGCTCAGCCGGGCGGTGGCGACCAGGAACTGGGTGCTCGGGGCGCGGTCGCTGCTGGCCCTCGCCGAGGCCGATCCGGAGCTCGCCCTGAGCAGGGGCCTGCGCGAAGAGGTGCTCTCCACCGTGGCGGGCATCGGGTTCGAGGAGGACAACCCGGCGGCGGACGAGGTCTTCGACCTGCTCACGAACCGGCTCGGCAGCGGCGGGCTGGATGTGCTGCTCGACCTCGTGCGCGCGCGCGGAGGCACCAAGGCGGCCCGGCGCGCCAGCGAGATCCTGGCCCGGCCCGACGTGATGGCGCGCGCGACCCCCGCGCTCCGCGTCCTCTTCGCGTTCCGCAGGGCCAGCTGCGGCGGAAAGCGGGCGCTCTTCGGCCGCGCCGCGGCCGAGGGGGACGAGCGCATGCTCTTCGAGCTCCAGGTGCTGCACGGCGCGCGGTGCAGGCGGAACGATCCGTGCTGCTTCCGCGACGACAAGGCGATCGCCGACGCGATTCAGCAGCTGAAGACGCGCCTCGGGACGTGACCGGCGCGCGCGGCGCGCCTCCTTTCAGCCGGGCCCCGCCGCGGAGGCGCCGCTCAGAGCAGGCCGCAACCAGGGTAGAGCGGCAGGAGATCGCTGTCGCGCACCTCGCTCCGGATCGTCTCCGAGTAGCTCGGCCCGAGCAGCGGCCCCAGGAGCGGCCCGAGCAGCGGCAGCGTGTGGCACGTCTGGTTGCCGGAGGCGTCCTCCAAGCAGGTCAGGTCGCAGAGCCCCAGGAACACGATACCGCACGTCGACGCGAGGCCACACAGCCGCTCCGGCGAGAGGAGGCTGAGATCGAGCGGGCAGCTCAGCGAGAGCGCCGAGAGCTGCCCGGTGAGATCGGGATCGATGCAGGCATACCCGGCGATGGTCCCGGGAAGGAACGCGTTCCCGTACATCGTGGCGTCGTTGACGACGAACTCCGTGTAGGGCTCCTCGTTCAAGGGGCCATCGAGGGCCGGGTGGCCGCCCTGCAGCAGGATATCCACATGCTCGCCGGTGCCGTTCAGGTGCTGGAAGATGCACGCCGAGACCCAGCGCTGCTCCGAGGGGGTGAGAGCACGCTCGGTCCATTCGGGCGCGAACCCGAAGGAGCCGTGGAACTCGTGGCCGTCCGGACCGTAGACGACCTGGTCAGAGGACAGCGCGCAGCGCACGGTGTAGTCGAGCACGCTCTTTCCGCCGGACGTGCCGAGCAGCGCCGTCGGGGCCACGACGTCGTTGGCGCCGGCGAGCGCCCGCTGGCCGAGCGCGCGGAACGCCGCGCGGTTCGCCGGCGCCCAGAAGTCGCTGGGGAGCAGGCCGTTGCATCCGATGGGCACCGCCGTGCTCCGTATTGGCAGCTCCGCCGTCTCGACGGGGTCGGTGTCGAACGGGGCGTCGGGGCCGGTCTCCGGCGAGGCGGCGCATCCCGCCGTGAACACACCGGCGCCAAGGAGACCAACCACGATGAAACGGGTCGATGACATTCGGCTCTCCTCCGAGGTGGTCGCGCAGCCAGGCACAGGGCCAGGACCAGACATCGACCAGCACTGTCGATCTTTCTTAAATTGGCAGTCTCCCATCTTCCAGGAAGGCGCGCAATGCTGAAAATCGGTACACGTCGGTTGTGTACAAGGATCGCGTACAAGGATCGCGTGAAAGGATCGCGTGAAAGGATCGCGTGAAAGGATCGCGTGAAAGGATCGCGTGAAAGTACGGACGTGCCCGAACACGACACGGAATAAACCCTATCGCGACAGGCTCCCATCAGTCCGGCACGGGTGGATGAGCGCCCGGCGCCCGCGTTCTCTCCGCCTCCGCCAATCCGCGCTCCAGCTCGACGAAGCGGGATAGCCAGAAGGGGCTCTCCCCGCGGTGCTCCCGCGCGCTCGCGAGCGCCTCCTCCGCCTCACGCACGTGTCCGCGACGGAGCGCCATGCGAGCACGCCAGTAAAGGAACATCAGCGTCTGCTCGGCGATCGACTGGTCTTTCACCAGGCGGATCGCTTCGCCCCACGCGAGAGACGACGGAGGCGCCGGCCGGAGCCCGACCTCCGAGAGCACGAGCTCGAGCAAGCCGTACTCCGTGAGGTCGCCCGGCTCGAGGGCGCAGGATCGCTGGATCCACTGCACGAGCTGGCCGGCCTGCTCGTACTCGTCGAGCGCGAGGTGGATCTGCGCGAGCAGCATCGCCGTCTGGGGCATCGGGCGCTCGGAGGCCTGCTCTTCCAGCCACCGGGCGCGCCGCAGGAGCGCGAGCGCCTCGCGCTGCCTGTCGCTCCAGTGGAGCAGCACGGCGACGTTGTACGACGCCATCTTCTCCAGCCACGGATTGCCGATCTCGCGCGCGAGATCGACGGCGCGGCGCAGGTCGCCGACCGCGCCCGGCAGCGACCACCGCCAGGCCCACAGCGCGATGCGGTTGATGTACGCCCCGCAGAGGTGAAATCGATCACCGGCCGCGGTGACCAGGGCGATCAGGTCGTCGGAGGCGCGCTCGGCCTCGTCGCGGCGACCCGCGCTCGCGAGCTGGAACGACAGCATGATCAGCGCAGAGACGCGCGCGTCGTAGTCGCCCGACGCCGCGGCGCGATCGGCGCACGCGGTGAGCTCCGCGATGGCCTCCTCGGTCCTCCCCCGCCGCCACGAGGTGCGGGCCTCGGCGACCCGGAGGCGCAGCGCGAGCTCGGGAGAGCCCTGCGCGCGCGCGTGCGTGTCGACCAGCGGCCGCGCCTCCTCCACCCGGCGCGCCGACGCCTCGAACTCGAAGGCCCAGTCGAGCACGGTCGCGTCCTCGAGCAGGAGGCCCGCCCTCGCCTGCGCATCGCCGAGCGCCTCGGCCAGCGCGAGCGCGTCGCCGAAATCGCTGCGCGCCTCCCGGACGCGGCACATCCGGTACCGGCTCCTGCCGCGGCCCGCGAGCGCGCGCGCGCGCCGGGGCGCGTCGCCCTGCTCGGCGATCTGGAGCGCGGCGTCGTAGCGCCGGTCCGCCTCGACGGCGTCGTGCCGCGCGGACGCGAGATCGCCGAGCGCGAGGTAGGCGTCGGCCGCCTCGGCGCGCTCGCCGCACGCGGCCGCGTGGCGCGCGAGCGCGCCGAGGCCGTCGGTCGAGCCGGCCGCCGCCTGCGCCCGCCAGTACGCGAGGGCGCTCCGGTGGATCGCGGCGCGGTGCGCCGGGTCGAGCATCTCGTAGACCGCCTCCTGGAGGACCGCGTTCTGGAACGCGTGCCGGTCGTCCACGCCGCCGCCGCGGCCCTCGCCGTCGCGCAGCAGGATCCGCCGCTCGACCAGGGCCGCGAGCCCGAAGCCCGCGTCGACCATCGCTCCGGCGCCGCCCGCGCGCTCCAGGCCGTCCAGCACCGCCTCGAGCTCGGCGCGATCGAACGACATGCCGAGCGCCGAGCACACCCGGGCGCACGTCGCGAGCTCCGGCGGCAGATCGTCGAGCCTCTGCGCCGCGAGCCATTGCCACGCCGGCGCGGGCGGCAGCGCCTCGACCTCCGCGGTCGCCACGTAGGAGCCGCCGCCGGCGCGCCGGCGCACGACGCCCGCCCGCTTGAGCGACCGGACGATCTGCCGCAGGCAATCCGGGTTGCCGCCCGCCCAGTCGGCCAGCCGGCGGAGGATCTCCGCCGGCGGGTACTCGGCCGGCAAGAGCAGGCGCGAGGCGAGCTCCATCGCCGCCTCCTCCGCGAGGGGCGCGAGCGTCACGCGGGTGTGGCGCTGGTTGCGCTGGCCCCAGCTGGGACGGGCCTGCTCGAAGCGAGGGCGCGCGGTCACGACCACCCAGAGGGGGGTGCCCTCGCCGTCGAGCGTGGCGTACTCGAGCGCGTCGAGCAGCACGTCGTCCGCCTGGTCGGCGTCGTCGAGGATCACGGCGAGGGGGCCGCGGCGCGCCCCGCGGCGGAGCGCCTCGGCGAGCGCCAGCATCAGGCCGTTGCGGGCCTCCCCGTCCAGGCGCCCCCCGCGGGGCCCGGCCCAGCCGAGCGCCGCGGCGACGGCCTCCCACGTCGCGCCGCCGAGCGTCTCGCCGAGCCGCTCCACGCAGAACTGCCGCGGATCTCCGGGGCTCTCCCTCGGCGCGTCGAGCGCGACGCAGAGGAGCGCGCGCACGGCCTGCGCGGCGCCGCCGTGGATGGGGTGGAGCGCGCGCGCGGCCACCACGCGCACGTCCGGGACCGGAACGCCGGCGATGCTGGCCGCCTCGGCCGCGAGGCGCGTCTTGCCCAGACCGGCGTCGCCGATGAGCGTGAACAGGCCGGGGCACGTCCCGTCGAAGGCGTCGGTCGCGCTCGCCGCGAGCGCCGAGAGCACGTCGTCGCGGCCGAGCAGCGCCGGCTCGCGCAGGCTCTCCGGGTCGCCCGGCGGCGTGGGGGCGAGCTCGTCGTCGGGCAGCGCGCGCTCGAACTCCTCGGTCATCGCGAGCCCGCCCCAGGGCTCGGCCGGCAACCACGCCTCGGGGCGCTCGACCGGCGCCCCGTAGGCGGCGTGCAGCCCGCCGGCGATCCTGCGCAGGCGCACGCTGGCGAGGTGCAGCGCCACGCGCACGCCGCCGCTCAGCGCGAGATCGCGCGCCGCGGCCAGCGCTGCCCGGGCCGGGTCGTCGACGTCCCGCGCGGAGAACACGGCGAGGCAGCGCTGCCCCCGCTGCCGCGCGACGAACCCCCGGCGGCCGCCGATCGCCGCGATCACCGGCCCGGCGCCGCCCTCCGCGAAGAGCAGCGCGACCGGCTGCCGTCCCTCGGCGACGGCCGCCGCCGCGCCCTCGTCCTGCCGCTGCGATCGCGGCGCGGACGGAGGCGGGATCGAGTCGGCGCGAGGCCGCGCGCGCAGGGCGTGCAGGGTAAGCCGGAGCGCGGCGGCGCTGTCCGGGCGGCGGCTCGGGTCCTTGGCGAGGCAGGCGAGCGTCAGCGCCTCCAGCCCCTCGGGGACGTCCGCGAAATCGCTCGGGCGCGGCGGGCGCAGCGCCAGGTGGCCGTGCTCGACGGCCGTCTCGCCGCCGACGAACGGCGGGCGCAGGGTGAGCAGCTCGAACAGGATCACGCCGAACGCATAGATGTCCGCGCGCGCGTCGATCCGCGCGGCGTCGCCCCGGAGCTGCTCCGGAGCCATGTACTCCGGCGTCCCCACGATGTCGCCGGCGCGCGTCACGCCGGCGGACACCGCCGGCGGCTCGCCGCCTTCGGCGAGCAGCGCCAGACCGAAATCGAGCAGCGCCGCGCGCCCGATCGAGCCGAGGAGGAAGAGGTTCTCCGGCTTGAGATCGCGATGGATGACGCCGCGCGCGTGCGCCGCCTCGATCACGGCGAGGATCGCGTCCGCGCGCCCGGCGGCGAGCTCCGGATCGAGCGGCGCGCGCAGCGCCGCCAGCTCCTCGGCGAGGGTCTGGCCGGAGAGCCTCTCCATCACGAGATAGGGCCGCCCCCCGGGGAGCTCGCCGCAGGCGACCAGCTGCGGAGCGTGCGGCACGCCGACGCGCTCGAGCAGCGCGGCCTCCCGCCGGAACCGCTCGCGCAGGTTCCACGCCGCGTGCCTCCCTACCTTGATGGCGACCGGCGCTCCATCGCCGTCCTGCTGCGCGGCCCAGACGTCGGAGAAGCCGCCGTGACCGAGCGGCCCGAGCAGCGAGAAGCCCTCTATCATGGGCGCCGCGCGCTCCACGGTGTCGTGCTCGCCGGGCGGCGGCGTAAAACCATCTCTGACGCACCGAGCGTCAGCGGCGAGCCGCCCGTGACATACGGAGCAACGGTGCATGATTGGGCACGATCTGCGGGCAGCCGAGGGTCGCGCTGGACGCGGGCGAAGCGTACTGTAATGCGCGAGCTCAGCAGTTGTCATGTAGGAAGTCAGCGGGTGTCACCCATGAAGAACCCCTGCCAAGACGATGAGCCGTCCCCCGTCGCGGCGCCGGCCGACGCCCCCGCGGGCGAGCCGCCGATCGGCGCGTCGCGGACATGGAATCAACGCGCGCTCGACACACGCGATCGCGAGGGCGCGGGCGCCCCGCGCGCCGCGGCGCTGCGGGCAGGCGAGTACCTCCTCGACGGCGTCATCGCCGAGGGTGGGTTCGGCGTCGTCCACCGCGCGGTGCACGCGACGAGCAGGGCGCCGGCGGCGGTCAAGATCGTGCACGCCGACCTGATCTCGCGCGCCGACGTGGTGCTCCGCTTCCAGCGCGAGGTGGACGCGATCGGGCGGATCCGGCACCCGAACGTCGTGGAGATCCTCGACGTCGGGCGGCTCGACGACGGGCGGCCCTACTATGTGATGGAGCTCCTTCAGGGCAGGAGCCTCGAGCAGCACCTGTTCGCGCGCGGCCGGCTCCCGGCGGACGAGGCGCTCGCGATCCTCGATCCGCTCTGCAGCGCGCTCGCCGCGGTCCACGCGCTCGGGATCATCCACCGCGACGTGAAGCCCTCGAACGTGATCCTGTGCGAGCACGGCGCGGAGCTCAGGGTGGTGCTGCTCGACTTCGGCATCGCGAAGCTGCTCGGCGCGACGGATCTCTCGCTCACGTCGTCACGGCACGTCGTGGGGACCCCGGCGTTCATGTCGCCCGAGCAGCTCCTCAACCGGCCTGTCGACATGCGGACCGACGTCTACGCGCTCGGCGCGCTGCTCTACACGATGATCGCGGGATCCATGCCGTTCCAGGCGACCACGTACCCGGTGCTGCGCCACCTGCACCTGCACCAGGCGCCGCCCCGCCCGAGCCTGCACGCGCCGGTCGACCCGGCGTTCGACGATATCGTCGTGCAGGCCATGAGCAAGGATCCCGCGGGCCGCCACCCGGACGTCGCCGCGTTCCTGGGCGACGTGCGGGCCGCGACGGCGCGGATCGCGCGGACCGGCGCGGCGGAGGCGGGGCACATCCGGCGCCTCGCCATCGGGCTGCTCGTCGAGGTGCTCGCCGACAGCCGCGCGCTCGAGGCCCCCACCGACGCCTTCCTGACCGAGCTCGAGGCCATGGTCCCGGGCGCCGTGGCCGCGCTCGCGCCCTCGGGGTTCTCGCCGCTCGCGATCACGAGCACCAGCGCGCTGCTCGCGGCGCCCTTTCGGCGCGGCGAGCGCGGCACCGAAGAGGCGCGCCACCGCGCGATCGCGGCCGCCGTCGCGCTGCACACGCGGCTCGCCGGGCCGGGCCAGCGCGATCCTTCGATCCGCGTCCGCTTCTGCCTCCACGCCGGCGACGTGGTGCTCACCGAGGACGGCGCCCTGGTGGGCGGGAACCTCCTCGAGCTCTCCTCGTGCCTCCCGGAGACGGCGGAGCCAGGCGTGTACGCGTCGCCGGCGATGCTCGATGGCGTCGCCTTCTTGTCCCACCGGGTCTCGGGGGCCGCCGGCGCCACGATCCCGATGCGCCGCGTGTTCGTGCGGCCGCCGGGCCGCGCCGCGGCGCCCGCGTAGCGCCCCGGCGCTCGCGGGGGCCGCGGGCGCCGGGCGCAGGATGGGGTCAGCGGGCGGGCTTGACGAACTTGAGGGTCATGCGGTCGCTCTCGCCGATCGCGGCGTAGTGCGCGCGGTCCTTGTCGCCGAGCCGGAAGTTCGGCGGCAAGGTCCAGACCCCTTCCGGGTAGTCTTTCGTGTCCTTCGGATTCGCGTTGATCTCGGACTTGCCACCGAGCTTGAAGCCCGCCGACTCGACCTTCTGGATCACCCACGCTTCCGGGAGGTATCCCTGCTTCGCGCTCTCATCGGGGTTGGCGTCGGGCTTCGCCCGGTGCGCCACGACACCGAAGACGCCGCCCGGCTTGAGCGCCTTGAACGCCTCGGCGACGTAGGCGTCGAACTTGCCGTTCCGGTGCCAGCCGTGCGCCTCGCGAATGGCGATGACGAGGTCGGCCTTGCCCTCGATCCCGAGCTTCGGGCTGTCGCGATCGATCACGACGACATCGACCTTGCCGAACAGCTCGGGCGACTTCTCGATCATGCGCTTCACACGCTTGCCATAGAGCGTGCTGCGCGAGTCCGCGGGGCCGTTCGGATCGAACGCCGTGATGATGAGCTTGCCCTTCTTCGCGAGCACCGGCGCGAGCAGCTCGGTGTACCAGCCCTCGCCGGCCCCGAACTCGATGACCGTGCTCGTCTGCTTGAGGCCGAAGAACTCCAGGTTCTCGACCGGGTGCCGGGCGGCGTCGCGCTCCGCGTTGCCCGGGGTGCGGTGCTTCCCCTTGAGCGCCGCCCGCAGCGCGGCGCCCGCGCTCGGGTAATTGGCCGCGATGAGCGCCTTGACCTCGGCCTTGAGCGCGTCGTCGAACCGCGCCGCCTCCTTGTCGGCCTTGGCCTCCATGGCCTTCGTGTCCTCGGCGAGCTTGGCGAGCTCCGCCTGCTTCTTCTCGGCTTCCGGGTCCGCCTTGGGCGGCGCCGCCTCGGGCTGCGCGACCGGCGCGGCGGCCGGCGGCGCCTGCACGGGGGCCGGCGGCGGGGGCGGCGGGGCGCTCTCGACGGGCGGCGGGCTCCCCGCGCAGGCGGAGAGCGCGCCAGCGAGGACGAACAGCAAGGTCCTTGAAGTGATGTGCATGCGCGGTTGCGTAGACCGGACGGAGGACGGCCGCAAGACGTGGCGAGACGACGCTAAACGAGGCGAGACACCGCGAAACCACAGGGGAAACCGGCGAGGTTCCGCGTTGACCGGACGGCGGGGCCAGGGTAGCGTACGCGGTCCCGGGGGGTGCTCGCACACTCACGCAGGTGGCCGATGCCGCTCAAGGTTCATAACACGCTCACGAGGAAGAAGGAGCCTTTCGTCTCCGCCCGGCCGAAGGTCGTGCGCATCTACACGTGCGGTCTCACGGTCTACGCTCCGATGCACATCGGCCATGCGCGCACCTACTGCTTCTGGGACGTCTTCCGCCGCTACCTCGAGTACCGCGGCTATCACGTGCTGAGCATCATCAACTACACGGACATCGACGATCGCATCATGCAGCGCGCGAGCGAGCGCGAGGGCGCCGTCGACGTCGCCGAGCGGAACATCGCGGCGTTCCGGCGCGACTGCCGCAAGCTCCACATCAAGGACTACGCCGTCTACACGCGCGCCACCGACTTCGTCGACGAGCAGGTCGACATGGCGAAGCGCCTGATCGAGAAGGGCCACGCCTACACGGTGAACGGCGAGGTCTTCTACGAGGTCGGCACGTGGGCGTCCTACGGTGAGCTCTCGGGGCGCAAGGTCGACGAGCAGGAGGTCGGGGCGAGCGGCCGCGTCGAGGAGGACTTCGCCCGGAAGAGGCACCCGGCGGACTTCAGCCTCTGGAAGCCGACCGGCGCGGGCCAGCCGAGCTGGCGCACGGGCGAGGAGGGGTGGCCGACCGGACGTCCCGGCTGGCACATCGAGTGCTCGGCGATGAGCACGGCGCTGCTGGGCGACCATTTCGACGTCCACGGGGGCGGCATCGACAACATGTTCCCTCACCACGAGAACGAGATCGCGCAGAGCGAGCCGCTCTGCGGGCGGCCCTGGGTGCGCTACTGGCTGCACCCGGAGCACCTCGATCTCAAGGACATGAAGATGTCGAAGAGCCTCGGGAACGTCATCTCCGTCGAGGAGCTCCTGTCGAGGCACGGGCACGACGAGGCGCGGTGGTTCTTCGTGACGCAGCATTACCGTTGCAAGCTCCCGTTCGGCTGGGAGCTGCTGCAGCAGTCCGCTCAGGGCTATGCGCGCATCAAGAAGCTCGCGACGGTCCTCGCCGAAAAGCTGAGCGGCGCGACGGAGGCGCCCCTCGCCCCGGGCGCGTACGCGTCGCAGCGACCCGAGGAAGAGCGGTTCCCGAGGATGCGCCACCACTACGTTCACGGCCAGTTCGGGGAGCACACCGAGCGGTTCATCGCGCGCTTCATCGAGGCGATGGACGACGATCTGAACACGCCGAACGCCGTGGCTGCATTTTTCGATTACGTGAGCGCGCTCTATTCGGCGGGGATCGAGCAGTGCGAGGACCGCCCCTCGCTGCTCGCGGCCTACCGGGCGATCGTGCGTCACCTCGCGGTGTTCGGGGTGGAGATCGCCGATCCGGCGCTGTATCCGGAGCTCGTCCCGGACTACGCGCTCGCCCCTGCCGAGGGCGCGGCTAGGCGCGGGGGTGACGCGGCGATCGACCGGCTGATCGCGATGCGCCAGGCGGCTCGGAAGGCGAAGGACTTCGCCAAGGCGGACGCCATCCGCAACCTGCTGACCGAGGCAGGCGTCGTGCTCGAAGATACCCCCCGCGGGCCCCGCTGGTCTTCGTCCTGAGGAGCTCTCCCGCTTCGGATACGGGCCCATCTCGACGTTTTCGGTGCTCGGCGTACCAGAGTACGCCTCCGCGCCGAAAACGCCGATCTGGGCCCGTCTCCTGTGCGGGAGAGCTCCGCTAACGGATGTATCAGGGCTCGGAGAACGAGCGGAGAGGATCGCGCGGCGGAAACTTGCCGGGAGCGGCGCGGCGGAGGGCGACGGTGGCATAGCGCGACGGCGGCGCGGCGCGATGCATTGAGACGGCGGCGCGATGCGTGGAGGAGGCGGCGCGGCGCGGCATATAGAAGCGGCGCAATGGATGACCGCAAGACGGCGGAGCTGCGGTCGAGACGAAGTGCGACGGGCGTGCGGCTACGAGGAGGAACCTTGTTGTCCCCCTTTGCCACGCGCCGCCGCGCACCATCTGGACGCGTCGAAAGCGTGCTTGTTTGATCTCGAGCACCCGCGTGGGGTCGCAAAATGGGTGTGCCAGATGTGCCAGTGTCGGAGTCCGCCGACATGCCCAGGCACGCTGGGTTCGACGCGACAAGGCGAAAATCACGATCTGGGACCAGGCATATCAATTGCCAATCGGGTGCTCCGCACCAGCGCCCAAACCCGAGCAGCCCGGTCGGGTCAGACAGACGCCTGTTCGCGTCGCCGGCGGCAGCTCGAGCTGCGGCCGGACGGCGCTCGTGCAGTCAACTCTTACCCAGCGAGAACGCAGATGCGGAACCTCTCCTTCGGCTTCGCCCATCCTCTCTCGATCAAGACCAGCTCGGCCGCGATCCTCGCCCTGCTCGCCTCGGGCGCCGCGTGCGGAAGCTATGACGTCGATGAAGGTTCACTCGACGATGCAGAACTAGCTCTCGAAGCGGCGGCCAGCGGGTCGAGCGCCGTCTCCGGCGTCGGCACCAGCGTCGGCGTCGGCACCGGCGTCGGCGCGACCGGGACCGGCGGCTTCGGCAGCAGCGCGGTCGCCACCTCCACCACCGGCGTCGGCACCGGCGGCTTCGGCACCAGCGTGGTCGCCAGCTCCACCGGCGTCGGCACCGGCGGCTTCGGCACCAGCTCGGTCGCCACCACCGGCGTCGGCGGCGGCGTCGGCGTCGGCGGCGGCGACCCCGGCGATCCGCCCCCGGTGGGGCCGCCGGCCGCCGGCTTCTGGCAGCTCGACGACTGCAACGCCGCGAGCACGGCGCTGTTCGACTCGTCGGGCAACGGCAACACGGCCGCCCGCTCGGCCAAGGCGGCGTGCGCTCAAGGTGTCAGCGGTCTCGGCGTCGCCTTCGACAAGGACAACGACAAGATCCTGGTCGACGACGATGCCAGCTTCACGTTCGGACAGAACCTCGCCGTCGCCGCGTGGGTCAAGCCGACCGCGGTGTCAGGGTCGACGCCGCGGACCATCGTGCAGGAGAAGGGCGGCGGAGAGACGAGCTTCTCGCTCGACATCCGGAACAGCCAGGCGCGGTTCACCGTGACCTTGACCAACGGGCGGACGGTCACCTCCCGCGCCCCCATCCAGGCCGACGTGTGGACCCACGTCGCGGGCATCTACGACGGCACATTCGTGCGGCTCTTCCTGAACGGCGAGCAGGTCGGCCAGATCAGCGCGGCGGGCACGCTCCACGACATCGACGCGCCCATCCGGATCGGCAACAACGTGCAAAAGGAGCGCTTCACGGGCGTGCTCGACGAGGTCTGGCTCTCCGCCTCACCGACGACCGGCCCGGAGATCGCCCAGCTCTCCTGCCTGAGGCGGCCCGTGACGGTCGTCGTCACGCCGGAGAGCAGCGGCCCGGTCGCCCCGAACACGCCTGCGACGTACCAGGTCGACGTCACCAACAACGATGTCGGGTCATGCACCCCCGGCGACTACCTCCTCGACATCTTCAGCACGTCGGCGGGCATCGACGTCTCCGCCGAGCCCTCCTTCTTCCCCGGCGTCCCGCCCGGGAGCACGGCGACGTTCCCCGTCACCATCACCGGCACCGAGGACGCGGATCCCGGCGCCCACGTGATCCCCTTCTCCGTGATCGACTTCAACTCGCCCGAGTTCGTCGTCGCCTCCGGAACCCTCGACTTCGAGCTGGCCGAGCCGACGGGGTGCTTCGTCCGGACGAGCCGGGAGATCTTCGTGAAGGACCTCAGCGTGGTCGAGGATCCCCTCCGCACGACGTTCAATGGGCCGCCGGGCGACCCCCGCACGGGCGCATGGACCTTCGCGCGCCTGATGGAGGACATGGCGCCCACGCCCGCCGACGCGCCGGCCATGGTCGAGGAGCTCTTCAGCACCTGGCTGACCGATCAGGTCGTGAACGGCTTCACCGTGCCGGCGCGCCCGACGATTCAACAGGTCGTGTTCGACGGGTGGCCGAGGAGCCCTGACGGGTCGCTCGACCTCCAGCAGGCGCCGCTCTTGCTGCTCGGCATCGTCAACAGGATCGACGTGCGCGACCTCGCCGAGGGCCACGCCGGCGAAGGGAGGTTCGTGTTCGGCGTCGTCAGCCATGGCTTCCCGCAGCAGTTCACCTTGATCCTGGAGTACAAGCTCCCCGCGTCGACCGAGGCCGACGTGCTCGACTGGGCGAACGCCTGGCACGCCCTCGGCAGCCTGCCCTTCCCGTCCGAGCAGTACAACGCGGCGCTCCAGGACATCACCACGCGGTTCGCGGGCCGGGACGCCGCGCCCGGCAAGCCGAACGGGAGCTCGCTCGGGCAGCTCCGCACGAACGAGATCGCGCTCGCGGGGCCGTGGGAGCTGCGCGAGTTCGTCCTCTCGCCCCAGACGGGCTTCCTGCAGCCGGCGACCGTCAAGCTGACGCCGGATCTCGGCTTCGACGGGTCGCCCACGCTCGCTGACTTCGTGAACCAGAACGAGGCCGCGATCATCGCGGAGCAGCACACGGTGCCCGACACGTTCCAGGGGAGCCCGTTCCTCGGCGGATCGTCGTTCAACAACCTCACGGCCTGGGCCGCTCCTGGCATCCTCAACAACGAGGCGCGACACAAGTTCTCGCTCAACACCTGCAACGGGTGCCACGGCAGCGCGGAGACCCGGACGGGGTTCCTGCACGTGAACCCCAGGTCGCCCGGGAACGAGGCGTCGCTGTCGGGTTTCATGAGGGGGATCACGGTCAGTGACCCGGTGAGCGGTGAGCTGCGCACCCTGAACGATCTGAAGCGCCGGAACCAGGATCTGGCGGCGCTGGTCTGCGAGCCTGCCCCGACCTTCGCGGCGCTCAGGGCCGCGAACGCCGGCGGCGCGGCGGCCGGCGCAGCCGCGAGCCGCTCGGCGTTCATCCGTCGCGGCATCGGGCGCGTCCACTGATCCGGTAGCGCCCCGGCGCGAGGGGCGGCGGGCGCGGCCGGCGAGCCGCGCCCGCCCGGCCTCCTGCGCAGGCCCCGAGGAGGACGCGCCGTCCCTTCAGCTGTCGAGGCCCGCGCAGGAGAGCCGCGTCCCGGCCGGGAGCTCCAGCCCGAAGCGCTCTCTCAGGACGTCGAGGAGCGCGTCGTCGCGCAGCAAGACGCGCTCGACGCCGTCCGCCCGCCAATTCCCCAGCTCGCGGTTGCGCAGCGTCACCCGCCCCTCCGGCGACGGCAGCGCCACGATGAGGTTGTTCACGAACAGCGAGCTCGGGTGCGTGGACGTGTAGTGATTCGCCACCTCGTAGTCGATCGGGAGGTGCTCCTCGAGCGTGAACGCATAGATGTCCTGACACGCCTCGCTCGCCCTGGAGGCGAGCACCCATGACGAGCCCTCCCGGCGCAAGCCGATCACGTCGAGCACCCGCGCATGCCCCTCGCCCTCGACGAGCGGGAGCGGCTGCAAGAGCCCCGGACCGCCGAAGCCGACGTCCGCGATGAACGGCCCCTCGGGCAGCTCGACCAGCGACAGCATGTGAGTTCGAGGGCCCGTGTCGCTGCGCTGGAACCGCACCCGCGCGATGAGCGTCGTGAGCTTGAACCCGAGCCGGCGCAGCACCGCGGCGAACAGCGTGTTCTGCTCGAAGCAATAGCCGCCGCGGCGCGCCCGGACGAGCTTCGCCTGGACGCTGGCCAGGTCGAGGCGGATCGGCCGGCCGAGCAGGACGTCGAGGTTCTCGAAAGGGATGGAGTAGACGTGCGCTGCGTGGAGCGCGTCGAGGACCTCCCGCGTGGCGGCGAGCGCGCCGCGGTAGCCGATGCGGGCGAGATACGCGTCGAGGTCGAGCGATGCGCTGTCCTGTGTCGAAGGTTGCATTGGATCGGTGCGGCGAGGATATGCGGCCCCTCGCTCGACCGTCAACGCGCCGGTCAGCACATGGACGGCGGTAGAGCACGTCTCCGCGGCTCGACGCTGCGTCACGCCCCCTGCGCGTCGGGGAAGAGCTTCTGGAAGCTGTCCTTGTCGATCGCCTTTTCCAGCGCCGCCTGGACCGAGATGGTGTCCTTCTTGACGAGCCGCTCCAGCGCCATGTCCATCGTCTGCATGCCGGCGGAGCGGCCCGCCTGCATCAGGTTCGTGATCTGGAACGTCTTGCCCTCGCGGATCATCGCGGAGAGCGCGCTCGATCCGACGAGGATCTCGTGCGCGGCGACGCGGGCCGCGCCGTCCTTCGTGCGGAGCAGCTGCTGGGCGATGATCGCGGCGAGGCTCTCGGCGAGCATGCCGCGGACCTGGAGCTGCTCGTCGGCGGGAAACGCGTTGATGATACGGTCGATCGTCGCGGCGGCGCTGTTCGTGTGGACGGTGCCGAAGACGAGGACACCGAAGCTCGCGAGCTGCAAGGCGAGCTTCATGGTCTCGTTGGTCCGGAGCTCGCCGATCAGGATCACGTCGGCGTCCTCGCGCCCCGCGCTGCGGATCGCGCTCGCGAAGCTGCCCGCGTCGGGGCCGACCTCGCGGTGCGTGATCTGGGCCTTGATGGGGCCGTGCACGAACTCGACCGGATCCTCGATCGTGAGGACATGGCAGGCGCGCGAGCGGTTGATGTGATCGATCATCGCCGCGAGCGTCGTGGACTTGCCGGAGCCGGTCGGCCCCGTGATCAAGATGAGCCCGCTCGTCCGCTCGGACAGCCGGCGGACGATCTCGGGGCAGCCGAGATCGTCGAGCGAGAGGATCTTGCTCGGGATGGTGCGGAAGACGGCCGCGAGCCCGGTGGTCTTGTAGAAGTAGTTCGCGCGGAAGCGGGCCCTGTCCGCGTAGGAATAGGCGAAGTCGAGATCGAGCTCGTCGACGATCCGCCGCGCCTCCTCGGGGGTCGTGATCTCGAAGAGGAGCGCCTCCATCTCGGCCGTGTCGAGGGGCGTGTCGCGCAGGGCGATGAGCTCGCCGCGGGCGCGCACGAGCGGCGGGTAGCCGATGCCGAGGTGCAGGTCGCTGCCCTTCCTGGAGAGCAGCTCGTCGAAGAGGCGGTCGATCCGGGCCACGTTACGCTCCCTTCTTTCCGAAGAGCGCGCCCGCGCGCTCGAAGAGGCCCTTGCCCGCCTCGACGGGCGCGGACTTGGACGCGTCGGGCGCGGGGGCGGGCGGCCTCCTGTCCGGCGTGAGCATGGGCTGCCGCCTGCCGGCGAGGACGGCCTCGAGCTCGTCGGGGGCCTCCGCCACCTTGAGCGCGGCCTCGAGCGTGGTCTTGCCGGCGCGGACGAGCTCGGCCAGCGAGTCGTCCAGGCGGATGATCCCGAGGCCCTTCCCCCGCTGCTGGAGGCTCGGTATCTGGAACGTCTTGGAGTCGCGGATGAGGTTCCAGAGCGGGACGGAGCCGGGCAGGACCTCGGCGGCGGCGACCATGCGCCTGCCGCCCTCGCTCGGCAGGAGCCGCTGGCTGACGATGAGCCGGAGGCCGCCCGCGAGGGTGACGCGCACCTGCTGCTGATCGCCGGGCGGGAAGAGGTCTATCAGCCGATCGATGGTCTTCGCCGCGCTCGGCGTGTTCATGGTGCCGAGGACGAGGTGGCCGGTCTCGCTCGCGGCCAGGGCCATGCGGACCGTCGCCGTGTCCCTGAGCTCGCCGACGACGATGACGTCGGGGTCCTCGCGCAGCGAGGCCTTGAGGGCGTTCTCGAAGGAGCGGGTGTGCGTGCCGACCTCGCGCTGGCTGATCATCGCCTTGCCGCGCGCATGGACGAACTCGACGGGATCCTCGACCGTGATGATGTGATGGCTGGTCTCGCGGTTCAGGATATCGACGATCGCGGTGAGCGTCGTGGTCTTGCCGTGGCCCGTCGGCCCGGTGATCACGATGAGGCCCTGGTGGTGGCGGGTGGCGAGCCCGATGGCGTCGGGCAGGCCGAGCGACGCGAGGCTCGGGATGGTGCGCGCTATCAGCCGGAACGAGCCCTTGTACCCCTGCCGGTGGCGCGAGATGTTCACCCGGAAGCGGCCGAGCGCGCCGAGCTCCAGGGCGAAATCGCAGGAGCCCTCGACCTCGAGCACCCGCGAGAGGCGCGCCGGGACGCGCGGCAGGAGGAGGGACTCGACGGCCGCCGGGTCGAGCGGCTCGCCGTGCGGCATCAGCTCGCCCGCCACGCGCAGGAGCGGCGGGCGGCCGGCGACGAGGTGCAGATCGCTCGCGCCCTGATCGCGCGCCATGGCGAGCAGCCCGTCGAGGGCGGCCGCCGGCACCTCGGCGGAGGAGGGCCGCGCGCGCCCGCCCGCCGGGGCCGCGCGCGCGGCGGCGCGGGGCTCCGGGGACGGCGATGACGGGCGGGCGGCCGGCGCGGCGCGCTCGGCGGCCGGCGCGTCGTCGGCGCGCGCCTCGAAGCGGGCCACCGAGGGCCGGCTGGCGCGGGGCTCCGCTGGCGGCGGCGGAGAGCGGAGGTCGAGCGCGACCTCCGAGGAGCTCGTGCGCCTCGCGTCCTGCTCGCGCGGCGGTGGGCGCTGCCCCTCCTCGGGCGCGAGGTGCTCCCGCATGGAGAGCTGCTGCGAGGGGCGCGCGGGAGGCGCCGCGGCCGCGGTCCCCGACGCGGCGGACGACTGCATCCGCGTCATGCGGGCGTGCACGAGGTCGCCCTGGCGCGCGGCGACGACGGAGATGGCGCCGATGCCCTCGATGCGGATGTGCCACTGCGACGGCTTCGCGCCGAGGGCCTCGATGTGGCGGCCGCCGCCGAGCGCGCTGAGGAGCATGAGGATGTCCTCCGTGGAGAGGGCGCCGGGATCGACGGCCTGGAAGGCGCCCGAGACCTTCACGCTGGGCATGCGCCCGGTGGCCACGGCGAACTCTGTCACCTCGGGGCGGTTCAGTTGCGAGAGCCAGGATCGAAGGGCGTTCATCGTCGTCGCTCGTCTCCGCAAGCCGACTCTATCAACGATGAGGCGCCGCGTTTCAAAATGTCGTGCGACGGCGGCGACATTCAGCCGCGGCGACCCGCGCCGCGCGGCCCCCGCGCCGACGCCATCCCACCTTCCCCGCTCTCGGCGACCGCGCGGTCCTCCTCGGAGCGGGGCGACCCGGCTCACGCCCGCGGCGCGCTCCGCCGCGCGCGGCGCCGGGCTACTGGATCGCGAGCTTGACCCGAGCGCCCTTCACGAAGTGGCCATGCGTCTTGCCCTTCTCGCCGGGAGGCGCCTGCTGCTCCGAGTCGATGGTGAGCTGCATGTTGCCGGTCGACTCGATCTTCTTCATGGTCACCCTGGCGATCTCGACCCATTTCGTGGATCTCGGTCCGTCGGGGTCCTCGACCTTGCGGAAGAGCACCGCCTTGGTCCCCGCGGCGACCGGCTTCTCGGTCGTGGAGACGAGCGGCAGCAGGGTCGCGACCTTCCCTGCGCGCGAGACCAGCCTGCCGTAGACCTCCACGGAGTAGGTGTCCCACTCGCCCGCGCCGGGGGCGGAGGCGGGCTCTGCCGTAGGCGCGCTCTCCGCGCCGGCAGCGGCCGCCGGCGGAGCCTGCCGCGGCGTGGCGGGGTGCTCTGCCGAGGCCGCGATCGGCATGGCGGAGAGGAGCGCGGCCGCGCCCGCAGCGACGAGCGATCGCGAGCACCTGGAGAGCCAATCACCAACCGTCTTCATGCACCACGCTCCTTCGCTACTTCGACGTGATCCCACGACCCGCGCGAACTACGCAGGCTCGCAAACACCGCAGCTACAAAACTTCTCATCGTGACGCAAACTGACACCTTTCGCAACTCATTTCTCGATCTCGACGGGGTTTGCGGTCATGAGCCGGTCGTCACACGCTCGTTCTCGTTCACTTTACACGCTCGTTCACTTTCCTACTCACATTCACATTCACATCCGCCATCATCGCCATCATCGCGGGTGACCCGGGCGCGGCCCGTATCACCGGCGCCCGGCTGTGCTCTCTCCCGCGCCTCTCCCGCGCGCCGCGCCGCTTCACCTTCATCGTCGGCAGCTCGTCAGCTCTTCAGCTGCTCGTCAGCTTCTCTCCGCCCTGAGCGCTTGGGCGCGCCTCGCTCAGATTCCGGTGCTGGCCGCGTCGGCGAGGCCGACCGGGCTCCGGCTGCGCGGCGCACGCAGGGGTGCGGCGCGGCTCGCCCGAGCTCACCAGGTCATCTGGCTTGCCTGTCGTTCTGGCTCGCCCGTCGTTCCGGCAGCCTGGTCGCCCGGCGTGACCGCCTGCCTGGGCACTCCGGCTCGCCTCGCTGGTTCTCCGACGGATCCATCAGCGCGCTTCGCGAGGCGCGCTCTCGAAGAGCGAAACACCCGCGCGAGCGACAGGCTGGCTCGGTCCAAGCCCGCCGTGCCTCATTCCCATCCGTCCGACGAAACCAGCTGCGCACAGCAACGCGATCTCTCCCTCTCCAACCTCGCTCCGGGAACCTTCCCGGTGCCTTCCAACACCGCCGACCCGAAAATCGATGTCGGAGTAAGAGACGCGTTTCAACCAAGATATCATGTCTTCGTCAAAGCAGAGCAGAAATTTTCGGACGCAGTCGATTCTGGTGAGCCCCCGTGCGTCCATGTGTGCCGGCGCAGGCGTGCGCCGGTCTGGCCATGTGGGCCGGCGCAGGCGTGCGCCGGTCTGGCCATGTGGGCCGGCGCAGGCGTGCGCCGGTCTGGCCATGTGGGCCGGCGCAGGCGTGCGCCGGCGGGCCCTGCGGCTGTAGGATGGCCGCGGAGGAACAGAGCCCATGCCCACGGTCGCCGATCACTACGACAAGCTCCTCGCCGAGCACTATTCGAGGATGTTCGGGGACTACGACGCCAAGGTCGCCGAGCAGCGGGCGCTGTTCGAGCGCCTCGGCCTGCGCCCTGAAGGCTCGTCGGGCGGCTCGCCCGAGGCCATCGACCTCGGGTGCGGCTCCGGCTTTCAGTCGATCGCGCTGGCGCAGCTCGGGTTCAGGGTGACCGCCGTGGACACGTCGGACAGGCTGCTCGCCGAGCTCGAGGCGCGCCGCGGGCCCCTCGCCGTCGAGATCGTGAGAGGAGATCTCCTGGACGCGCTGGAGCGCTCGGGCCCCCCCTGCGCGCTCGCCGTGTGCATGGGCGACACGCTCCCCCACCTCGGCAGCAAGTCGGACGTGGAGCGGATGTTCGCCGGCTGCGCCCGGCGACTCGCGCCCGGCGGCCACCTCGCGCTCACGTTCCGTGACCTCACCCGCGAGCTCGGAGGCGCCGACCGGTTCATCCCAGTACACGACTCCGCGGATGTGATCATGACCTGTTTCCTCGAGTACGAACCCGAGACCGTCAAGGTGCACGACCTCGTTCACACGCGCGGCCGAGAGGACGGCCGGTGGACGCTGTCAGCGAGCTTCTATCGCAAGCTGCGCCTCGCCCCCGATTGGGTCTGCGACAGGCTCGACGCGGCCGGACTCCGCGTCATCCATCGCGAGCTCGCGCGCGGCCTCGTCACCCTCGTCGCGCGCGCCTGACCTGACGTGGGCCGGGATACGAACACCGATTCAAATACCTCCTGTGGAGGTTGATGGCGCGGGCGGCGCGGCGCTAACTTGATATGGGAGGATGAGACCCATGTCCGAGAGAGCGAGTCAGACAGGCACGAACGACGCCGGGCAAGCTGCGGTCGTCAACCGGCCGTCGCGGGATGAGGTCCAGGACCTGCGGCGAGAGCGAGACGAGGCGCGCGAGCTCCTGGCCACGCTGGTCGTGGCGCTCAAGCGCGCGACGTTCCGGCACGGCACCTACATCGACGGGCTGGGCGCCGCGATGGTCGCCGTGGATCGGTGGTCCAAGCCGCGAGGCCGATGATCGAAGGGCCGGCCCCGCCTGCCGGCTAGGCGCGAAGGCCGGAACGGAGTAAGTTCCCGGCATGGCCGGATACCGCAGTCGTACATCCACCCAGGGGCGCAACATGGCAGGGGCGCGCGCGTTGTGGCGCGCCACCGGCATGAAGGACGCGGACTTCGAGAAGCCGATCGTCGCCATCGCCAACAGCTTCACGCAGTTCGTTCCGGGGCACGTCCACCTCCACGACGTCGGGCAGCGGGCGAAGAAGGTCATCGACGCCGCGGGCGGGTGGGGCGTCGAGTTCAACACCATCGCCATCGACGACGGCATCGCGATGGGCCACGCCGGCATGCTGTACTCGCTGCCGAGCCGGGAGCTCATCGCCGACAGCGTCGAGTACATGGTGAACGCGCACTGCGCGGACGCGCTCTTGTGCATCTCGAACTGCGACAAGATCACGCCCGGCATGCTCCTCGCCGCCATGCGGCTCAACATCCCGACCGTCTTCGTGTCGGGCGGTCCGATGGAGGCGGGCAAGATCGTCGGGACCCACGACCGCGACGGCAAGCCGCTCATCCGGAAGCTCGACCTCATCGATCCGATGATCGCCGCGAGCGACGACAAGGTGACCGACGCGGATCTCGCCGCGATGGAGCGGTCCGCGTGCCCGACGTGCGGCTCGTGCTCCGGCATGTTCACCGCCAACAGCATGAACTGCCTCAACGAGGCGCTCGGCCTCGCGCTGCCCGGCAACGGCACGCTGCTGGCGACGCACGCGGCGCGCTGGGAGCTCTTCGAGGCGGCGGCGAAGCGCGTCGTCGCGCTCGCGCAGCGGCACTACGTCGACGGCGACGCCTCGGTGCTGCCGCGGAGCATCGCGACGTTCGAGGCGTTCGAGAACGCGATGGCGCTCGACATCGCGATGGGCGGCTCGACGAACACGGTGCTCCACATCCTCGCGGTCGCCCGCGAGGCGCAGGTGGACTTCAAGATGGCGGACATCGACCGGATGTCGCGCAAGGTGCCCAACATCTGCAAGGTCGCGCCGTCGTCGCATCACCACGTCGAGGACGTGCACCGCGCGGGCGGCGTGCTGACGATCCTCGGCGAGCTCGACCGCGCGGGGCTCATCCACCGGCAGGTGGGCACGGTCCACGCGGGCACGCTGGGCGAGGCCATCGACGAGAACGACATCCGGCGCCCCACGGCGACGGCCGCCGCGAAGAAGCGCTCGCTCGCCGCGCCGGGCGGCGTGCCGACCACGGTCGCGTTCTCGCAAGACAAGTACTTCGCCGACACCGACGATGACGCCCAGAAGGGCTGCATCCGCGACGTCGACCACGCGTACAGCCGCGAAGGCGGGCTCGCCGTGCTCTACGGCAACATCGCGGTGGACGGCTGCATCGTGAAGACCGCCGGCGTCGATCCCGAGATCTGGAAGTTCGAGGGGCCGGCGCGGGTGTTCCACTCGCAGGAGGCGGCGTGCGACGCGATCTGGGACAACCAGATCCGCTCGGGCGACGTGGTCGTGATCGTCTACGAGGGGCCGAAGGGCGGCCCCGGCATGCAGGAGATGCTCTATCCGACGTCGTTCCTGAAGGGGAAGGGCCTCGGGAAGGCGTGCGCCCTCATCACCGACGGCCGGTTCAGCGGCGGGACGTCGGGCCTGAGCATCGGGCACGTCTCGCCCGAGGCGGCCGAAGGCGGGACCATCGGGCTCATCGAGGAGGGCGACCGCATCCGGATCGACATCCCCGCCCGGACGATCGATGTCCTCGTCAGCGAGGCGGAGCTCGATCGCCGCCGCCGCGCCGCCGAGGCGCGCGGCGCCGACGCGTTCAGGCCGAACCGCGACCGGAAGGTCTCCCCTGCCCTGCGGGCTTACGCGCTGATGGCCACGAGCGCCGCCAACGGCGCTGTCCGCGACGTCGGCCAGATCGAGCCGAGCCGGCGCGCCGGGGACGGCGCGGCCGCGACCGCCCCCGCGCAGCGCAAGTAACGGAGCTCCCGCCGCCGTCCCGCCGCCGAGGCGCGCAGGCGAGGCGCGGACGAGGACACAGCGCCCGCTGCGCGGCGGCCGCCATCGATGGAACGGTGCCCACCGACCCCGGCCGCCCGGAGCGCCTCGGCGCCCGGCGCAGGTCGGGGCGCTGCAACGCTCCGGGCCGGTACGGCATCCATCGCGACGGGGGTGCGCCCGGTCGCGTAGGATGCCGTACATGAGAAAATTGGCGCTCATCGTGGCCACCTCTCTCGTCTCGGGTTGCAGCCCGAAGGTGCGTGACTTCCCTGGTGACCACGACGACGGGAGCGGTGGAAGCGGGGCAGGCGGCGGCAGCAGCGCCACCGCCAGCAGCAGCGACGCCACCACCACGACGACCACCACCAGCGGCGCCAGCAGCAGCAGCGGCGGTGCGACGGATAGCTGCGTCGACCCGGTGGAGGACTGCCCGCCAGCGCAGAGCGCCTGCATGGAAGCGGTGTGCAGCGAGGGTGAGTGTGCGGAGCGGCCGAGGCCGGCGCGGACCCCTTGCGGGGCAGAGGGCAGCGCGGCGTGTGATGGAACCGGGGACTGCGTGACGTGCGCGGGCGGCATGCAGTGCGAGTGCGGGGAGCCGGGTTGCCCGAACACGTGCGGATCGACGGACGTGATGGTCATGCCTCCGAGCTGCGCGGGGGGCAGGCCGGGCGCCGGGGACAGCTGCGGGCCGGGCGACGCGAGCTGCTGCGGCAACAGGATGGTCCCCTGTGGCACTTTCCTGAGGGGCTACGACGGGACGCCGAGCACAGACGACGCGTTCCCCGCGGCCGTCAGCGACTTCCGCCTGGACAAGTACGAGATCACGGTGGGGCGATTCCGAGCGTTCGTGGATGCCGGGCAGGGCGTGCAGGAGAGCCCGCCGGCCATCGGGGCTGGCCGGCACCCCCACGTCAACGGCAGCGGGTGGATCGCGGGGTGGAACACGCGGCTCGCGCCGGACACCGCGGCGCTCCGGGCGGCGCTGCAGTGCAATGGCGATCGCCTCTGGACGTGGACCGACGCCCCCGGGTCGAACGAGGAGCTGCCGATCAATTGCATCACCTGGTTTGAGGCGTTCGCGTTCTGCGCGTGGGACGGCGGCCGCCTGCCCTCCGAGGCGGAGTGGAACTATGCGGCTGCCGGTGGCGACGAGCATCGACCTTACCCCTGGGGCTCCGGGATCGACGGCGATCGCGCCTCCTACAACTGCACCGGGGATGGAAGCGCCGCGGGGGCTTGCGCGCTGAGCGACATCCTGCCGGTCGGGTCGAAGCCGCGCGGCGACGGGCGATGGGGGCACTCGGATCTGGCCGGGAATCTCTGGGAGTGGACGATGGACTGGTGGCGGGACGCGCTCCCCACGCCGTGCATCGACTGCGTGCATCGCGTGGACGGCGATCGCGACGCCACGCGGGTCACCCGCGGCGGGAGCTACCGCGCGCCGGCGACGGACGTGCGCGCAGGCAACCGCGACTTCAGTTATCCCATCGACCGCGTCAACAACATCGGCGCCCGCTGCGCACGAAACATCTAGAGCGGCGGTCACCCGCTTCGGATACGGGCCCACCTCGACGTTTTCGGTGCTCAGCGCACCGGAGTGCGCTTCCGCGCCGAAAACGCCGATCTGGGCCCGTCTCCTGTGCGGGAGACCGCCGCTCTGCTGGGCATGGTGCAGAGGTGGGCGGAAACGGCCGTGGATCGGACGTCGCTGGACACAGCGGGACGGCGCGGGACATCAGGGGACGTCGCGGGACATCAGGGGACGTCGCGGGACATCAGGGGACGTCCACACGACCGGATTCGACGCCGGGCGTGGTGTGCGATGTCGACGCCGAGGCGCGGCGTGCTAGAGCGCGCGATCGTGGCGTCATCGCGGAGCCAGGCTCAAGGGCAGCAGATCACCGTCGTGGGCGCAGGGGTGATCGGGTTGACCACGGCGGTCGTCCTCCAGCGCGACGGCCACCGGGTGCAGGTGATCGCAGCGGCGCGCGGCGCGCGCACGACGTCCGCGGTCGCGGCCGCGCTGTGGCATCCTTTCCTGGCGAACCCGCCCGATCGCGTCAACGCGTGGTCCTCGAGGAGCCTCGATGAGCTCACGCGCATCGCGAACGAACACCCGGAGGCGGGCGTGGATCTCCTGACCGCACGCGAGGCCGCGGACGACACGCGCCTGCCGTGGTGGGCTCCGAGCGTCCCGGACCTCGCGCTCGAGCCTGGACCCCACCCGCTGGGCGCGCCGTACAGCCTGCGATTCACGGCGCCGCGCATCGAGCCCTCGTTGCACCTGCCCTGGCTGGAGGCGCAGCTCGACAGTCCAGTGCGCACCGAGCACGTGCGATCGCTCGCCGAGGTCGAGGGCGACTGCATCGTGAACTGCACCGGGCTCGGGGCGCGCGCGCTCACCGGCGACGGCGAGCTCATCGGTGTCTACGGCCAGGTGGCGATCGTCGAACCAGGCGAGATCCCCCCAGATGTCGCACTGGGTGATGAAAGGGACGAATCGGCGCTCGTTTATGTCATCCCAAGGCGTCGCGAGATCGTGATTGGCGGTTGTTTCATCCCGTCGCGCGACGATCGCCCGTTGACGCCTGATCCCGAGCTTGCTGACGCAATGCTCCAGCGGGTGCGCGCGGCCGGGATCAAGCCAGGCCGCTTGCTCGGCTCACGCGCCGGGCTGCGCCCTTATCGGAGCACCGTGCGGGTCGAGCGTGAAGGCCGTGTGATCCACAACTACGGCCACGGCGGTTCGGGATACACGCTGGCATGGGGTTGTGCCCACGAGGTGAGCGCAATGCTGCGGGACGGCAACGCGTCGACACACGGCCATGTCTAGCGGAATGTGCCAAGCGCACTGTTTCGACGCGCGCCATGATGGCAGCGTCAGCGCGGCGCTCCGGGCCTGTTCCTCGGACAACAGCAGCGGCGCCAACGCCAACGCCAACCCACGCCGCCGCGAACGCCGCCACGAGCCAACGCAAGCTGACGCAGGTGGACGAAGTCGTCGCAAACCAACGCAACGGTTGCGTCGATCGCAACGGTCGTAACCGACGTAACCGACGTAACCGACGCGACCGACGTAACCGACGCGACCGACGTAACCGTCGCAACCGACGTAACCGACGTAACCGACGCAACCGACGCGACCGTCGCAAACCGAAACAAACGACGCTGCTTCTGGAATCCAGCCAACCAGAAAGCTCAACGCAACGCTCCGAAAGTCCCGTTGTGCTCCTGTTGCTAGGCTGCTAGATTGAATTCGTGCTCGCCTGCGAGCGTCTCGCGCCTTCTCTCGCAGGGGGACCGCCCATGGCGCTCCTCTGTTCGTCCGAGGGAATGGTCGTGGACGGCCTCGCTCTGGAGGTCGCTAACCCCTGACGACCTCTCGGTGCCATCCCTGGAACGCGGTCCCGAGTGGTCGAACGTTCGTTTGCGCTTGATCCGGTGTCCACCGTTCGCTGTCACCAACGTGAAGATCCGAAGCTTCCCCCGGGAGTTTTGAGCGCCATGAACAACGACGAGAACCGACTCAGTCGTCCATCGGGGCGGCCAGCCGTCTGGAGTTCCACGAGGAACAACGACGAGAAGTGCCCGAGCCGACCCTCGGGCAGGCCGTCCGGGCGGCCCTTGGGCAGGCCGTCGGGGCGGCCCTTAGACAGGCCGTCGGGGAGACCTTCCGGGCGGCCGGCGCTCTGGAGCGTCCTGCCGCTCGACAGCGGCTTGCTGCAGACCCGGACGATCGAGTGGCCGACGGTGGCGCTCTTCGCCGGGTCGTACGCCCTCTGGGCGACGGCCGTCTACGCGGGCATCGCGGGCTCGGTGTCGACCGTTCCGGCCGTGCTCGCGGCGGCGGTCGCCGCGTATGCCGCCTTCACGCCGATGCACGAGGCGTCGCATCGGTCGCTGGCGCGCTCCGCGCTGCTGAACGGCGTGATCGGGCGGCTGTCCGGGCTGCTGCTCATGGCGCCGTTCCTGGCGGTGCGTCACTTCCACCTCGAGCATCACAAACACACGAACGAGGCGGACCGGGATCCCGACTACTGGAGTGGGCGCGGCCCGTGGTACCTCCTGCCGCTCCGCTGGGCGACACAGGATCTCCACTACTATTATCTATTTTTGCGCTCCTACCACGCGCAGAAGCGCGCGGAGCGGATCGAGACGGTCGCGTCGCTCGCGGCCATGCTCGCGCTCGTGGCGCTGGCCTTCGGGCTCGGCTATGGCGAGCTCGCGCTCCTCTACTGGATCTTGCCGGCGCGGCTGGCGATCTTCTTCCTCGCATTCGCCTTCGACTACCTGCCTCACTACCCCCACGAGATCACCGCGACGCAGGACCGGTACAGCGCGACGCGCGCGGTCGACAGCGCGCTGTTCAACGTGCTGCTCTTCGGGCAGACGTATCACCTGATCCACCACCTCTACCCGGCCGTGCCGTTCTTCCGCTACCGGACCGTGTGGAAGCATCAGCGCGAGGAGCTCATGAAGCTCCGCTCGGAGAGCATCCCCCCGCCGCGGGCGTCGTTGCCCCTGATCGCGGCGGGCAGCCTCGCCGCGCCGCGGGCGCCCACGATCCAGGCGGCTCACCCCACGCAGGGCGCGGCCGAGCTCGACGCCATCTGATCCGCGCCGCGCCCCGCTCTACGGCGGTTTCCGCCCACCTCTGCACCATGCCCAGCAGAGCGACGGTCCCCCGCACAGGAGACGGGCCCAGCCACCATGCCCAGCAGAGCGGCGCTCTCCCGCACAGGAGACGGGCCCACGCTACATGCCCAGCAGAGCGGCGGTCACCCGCACAGGAGACGGGCCCAGATCGGCGTTTTCGGCGCGGAAGCGCACTCCGGTGCGCTGAGCACCGAAAACGTCGAGGTGGGCCCGTATCCGAAGCGGGTGACCGCCGCTCTAGAGGCGCGCGCGGCGGCGGGGACGGAGCGCTCGCGGCGGCAGCAGGACCTCTCGGAAGAGCAGCGCCTCCGCCACGGCGCGGCGGTCCAGCGCGACGCTGGACACGTCGAGGCGCGACCCGAACGCGTCGGGTCGCCGCTCGGCCGTGCCGAGCGCCGGGATCGCGGCGCGCGCCCTGATGAGGATCGACAGCGACTGCGCGGGCGCCCGATGCGCCGCCAGGACCGCGCCCGTGAGGAGCGCCCGGGCGTCGAGGACGGCGGGGACCCGGCCGGCGAGCAGCGCGTCGCGCGCGCGCGACGCCTCCTGGCGCTCGTGCGGGCCGTAGTCGAGCCCGCTGATGTCCTGCAGACCGAAGCCGGACAGGGCGGTGAGCGGGCCGGCATAGAGGCGCTCCACGATCCACGCGGCCATGGTGGCGAAGGGCGCCAGCGGGACGGGGCGAAAGGCGCCCCTCACGGGCAAGAGCAGGTCATCGAGGCTCACCTCGGCGTGGCGGCGCGCCCACGCCTCCCGCAGGGCGCGCGCGTCCTCGTTGAGCCCGCCCCGCTCGAGGACCATGCACCCGATGAGCACGCGCAGGTGCGGCGGAGGGTGCTCGTCATAACGCGCGCCGGTCACGTCCGTCTGGACGGCGATGGACGCGTACGGCTCGTCCTCCTGGAAGAACAGCTCGCTCATCGTGAGCACGTAGGCGGGGCCGAACATGAGCGTGCCGAAGACGTCACAGAAGATCTCCTCGAACCACACGCCGAACATCCGCCTGAGCGCGGGAGCCGCGATGCGATCGCCGTCCGGCGCGAGCGGGCGCACCTGCTCGCCCCCCAGGCCGAGCTCGCGGCGCAGGGCCGGCTCGAGGCCGTCGACCGAGGCCAGGAAATCGTGGCCTATCTCGTGCGCGAGCGCCGGCCAGCGCAGCGGGGTCGAGAAGAAGTCGACAGGGAGGAAGATGGGCGCGATCGACGTCGGGATGAAGCCCGTCCAGATCGCGAGATCGAAACCCGTGAGCTGCGTGGCCGGCGCTCCGCTCCGGAGCGGCAGCCCCTCCGCCCGCGCGAACGCGATCACGGGGGCGTAGCAGGCGTCGGCGAGGGCATCCGCGTCGCCGAGCTCGGGCAGGAGCGACGGGTCGCGGCGCTGCCGCACGAGCACCGCGATTTCGCCCACGACGAGCTCGATGGTGTCCGCCGCGTCCTCCGCCTCGCGCGCCGCGAGGCCCGCGTCGACGGCGGCGCGCAGGCGCCCGATCTCGCGCGGGACGGCCCCGAGGAGCGCGTCCGTGAAGCGCCGGTTCGCCCGTTCGTGACGCACCACGTCGCCGAGCGCCGCGGCGCTCTGCTCGAGCTCGGCGAGCCGCAGGAGCACCACGCGCAGCCGGTCGGCGTCGGGCGCGCGGGGGGCGCCGAACGCCATCCCCGCCCACGGCGCGGCGCTCGGCGGCGCGACATCGGCGAGCCCCGTATCGCTCCCCGTACCGCTCCCCGGCGCGGCGTCGACGAGCGCTGGTTCGCTCCGCGGGGCGTCCGCGCCGCCGGGCCGCGCGGCGGCACGCGCAGCGCGCTCGGCGCGCCTGGCTTGCAGGCTCCCGTACATGCTCGCGAGCTTGACGATCGCCCAGATCACTCCGAGGAGGGCGCCGACGTATTTCTCGAGGTCGATGTCATGCATGGCGCCCGTCCAGCGTCGTCGGGGCGCGGCTCGCAGGCCGCGCCGCCCTCCGGCCGCGCAGAGCGCGGCGATAGCGCCCGGGGCGGGCCGAGCACCTCGGCCAGGACGAAGCGCCGCACGAGCGCGTCGCGGCGGCCGAGCCACGCGAGGAGCGGGCTCGGTGGGTCGCGCGGCGGCACCTCACGACTCCCCGACGGGATCGGGCTTGCCCCCCGTGGTGCCGGCGATGCCCTGGCGCATCTCGGTGTCGGCGATGACGTTGCGCATGTTGTAGTAGTCCATGACGCCGAGCTTGCCCGTGCGGAGCGCCTCCGCGACGGCGAGCGGGATCGTCGACTCCGCCTCGACGAGCTTCGCCCGCATCTCCTGCGTCTTGGCCTTCATCTCCTGCTCCTGCGCGACCGCCAGCGCGCGGCGCGACTCCGCCTTGGCCTGCGCCACCTGCTTGTCCGCCTCGGCCTGCTCCGTCTGGAGCTTCGCGCCGATGTTGGAGCCGACGTCGACGTCGGCGATGTCGATGGAGAGGATCTCGAACGCCGTCCCCGCGTCGAGGCCCTTCTTGAGCACGTTCTTCGAGATGGTATCCGGGTTCTCGAGGACGTGTTTGTAGTCGTCGGCCGAGCCGATGGTCGAGACGACGCCCTCGCCGACGCGGGCCAGCACCGTCTGCTCGCCCGCGCCGCCGACGAGGCGATCGATGTTGGCGCGCACGGTCACGCGCGCGATCGCGAGGAGCTGGATACCGTCCTTGGCGACGGCCGAGACCTTCGGGGTCTCGATGACGCGCGGGTTCACCGACATCGCCACCGCCTCGAGCACGTTGCGGCCGGCGAGATCGATCGCGGCCGCGCGCGAGAAATCGAGCTCCATCCCCGCCTTGCCGGCCGAGATGAGCGCGTTGACGACCGCCTCCACCCGCCCGCGGGCCAGGTAGTGGGCCTCGAGCATGTCGACGGACACCCCCTCGAGACCCGCCTTCACGGCGCTGATCCGCGCGTTGACGATCTGATCGGGCGGCACCCGGCGCAGGCGCATCGCGATGAGCGTGAGCATCGAGACCCCGGCGCCCGACGCCTGCGCGGCGACCCACAGCCGGAGCGGCACCATGTACAGCGTCGCGACGATGGCGACGAGCACGAGCCCGCCGATCACGATGACCGAGATGATCTCCATATCCCTCTCCACCCGTCCCTGTCCGTGAAGGGCCGCCTCTCGCGCGCTCGCTAGGGCTCGCGCGGCTCGACGACGACCCGATTCCCCTCCACGCTCGCGACCCGCACAGGCGTGCCAGCCTCCACGTAGAGGCCGTCGGTCACGACATCGACCGCGCGATCCTCGATCTCGACCGTGCCGGCGGGGCGGAGCGGCGTGAGCGCCCTGCCCTCCTTGCCGGCCAGCGCGGCGAGCCGCGCGTCCGGGCCACGCCCGCTCCGCTGGGTCTCGAGCAGCACCATCTTGCGGCCCACCGGCGTCCTCGGGACGGCCCAGAACAGGAGCCCCGTCACGCAGACGCCGGCGCCCAGGGCGAGCAGGCCGTAGCCGACCCCGAGGGCCGCCCATGCGAGCGCGACCGCGCCGAGCACGGCGGCGCCGCCGAGGAGCCCGACGAGGCCGACGCCGGGGATGACCAGCACCTCGATGGCGAGCAGCACGAGCCCCACCACGAGCAGCGCGACGACGAGCAGCGCGGGCGTCACGCTCCGCGCTCCTCGTCCGCGCTGCGCGCGACCGCCCTCACGACGACCCGGCCCCCCTCCGCGCGGATCACCCGCACGCGGGCGCCGGCCTCGACGTAGCCGAGCTCCGAGAGCGCCTCCACGCGGCGGCCGTCGAGCGCGACCTTGCCCGAGGGGCGCAGATCGGTCGCGGCCGTGCCGAGCCGGTCCACGAGCGACGCGGGCGCCGCGGGGCCCTCGGGAGGCCCTCCGACGGCGACGCCGCGGATCGCCGCGTCCAGAACGAACCGCCGCCCGAAGCGCGTCCTCGGCGCGACGCGGGCGGCGCCCACGGCGAGCGCCGCCGTCGCCGCGAGCGAGCCGCACACCGAGGCGAGGGCGCGCGGCAGCCAACCGGCGTGCCAGGCGACGTCGACCGGCACGCGCTCGAGATCGAGGAGCGAAAGGAGGAGGGCGCTCGCCACGCACGCGGCGCCCGCGACCCCAGGGACGATGTGCCCCGGGACCAAGATCTCCACCGCGATGAGGATCGCGCCGACGGCGAAGAGCGCGAGCTCCTCCCAGCCGGCGAGCTTCACGACGTGGTGCCCGAAGAAGAACAGCGCGAGGCACGAGAGACCGACGGCGAGCGGGACGCCGTGGCCCGGCGCGTAGAGCTCGAGGAGGATGCCGAGCATCCCGAGGGTCATGAGGACCCCGGAGAGCGTGGGATCCGAGAGGAAGCGCGCGAGCTCCTCGGCGAAGCTGGGGCGCGGGCGGATGATCTCCGCGGGCTGGGGGCGGCCCAGTGCGCCGAAGAGGTCTGCCTCGCTCCCGGCCTGCACCTCGGCGACGCCCCACGCGAGCGCCTGCGCGCCGTCCAGCGTGAGCAGCTTCCCCTTCTCGTCGAGGCCGGGGACCTCCACGTCGGCGTCGACCATGGCCTCGGCGATGTCGCCGCGCCGCCCCTTCGCCTCCGCGGTCGCGCGCATCTCCTTCCGCATGTAGGACACGACCTTCTCGGCGACAGGCTTCATCTCGCCGCCCTCGCCGATCTGCACGGGCGTCGCCGCGCCGAGGGTGGCGCCGGGGGCGACCGCGATGACATCGCAGGCGAGCGAGATGAGCGCTCCGGCCGAGATCGCGCGCGGGTTGACCCAGCACACCGTGCGGACGCGCGCCCGGAGCAGCGCGTCCCGGATGGCGAGCGCGGCGTCGATGCGGCCGCCGAGCGTGCTGATGTCGAGCACGAGGAGGTCGCCCTCCCCCTGGGCGGCGACGACGCGCTCCAGGAAGGGCGAGAGGCCGAGATCGATCGTCCCGGAGATCGCGACCACGGTGACCTTCCCCGCGCCGGGGATCGGCGGGAGCGGCCGCGGGCCCGGCGGCGCGGGGGCTCCGGCCGCGCCGCCCGGGCCCGCGGCGGGCGCCGCCGTCTCGCCGCGGGCGGGGAGGCACAGCGCCATCGTCGCGAGGAGCGCGAGGAGCGGGGTCGCGCGCCGCGCCCACCTCGCGGCCTGTTCCAGCAGGCGCCACAAACCAGTCAAGCCCCGCTCCCTGCTATGGCGGCTCGGCTCGCGCCGCGCGCCATGCTCCCTGAGGTTCACGCCGAAGACCGCCGCGACAAGGGTAGCGCATGGCGGCGCTCCACGATACCCCCCTGCTCAGGCTGCTCCGCCGTTGCCCGCCATGAACCTCGCCACCGCGTCCGCGAACTCGGCTGGTCGCTCCACGATCCAGTCGTGGCTTCCCTTCGAGGAGACGACAAGGGTCGAGTCGGGGATCAAGCGTTGGATGGCGAGGGCCGAGCCGATCGGCACCGTGAGATCGCGCGCGCCCCAGGCGAGCAGCGTCCTCACCCGCACGCGCGCCGCGTAACCGCTCAGATCCGCGGTCGCGGCGATCCGCAGGAGGCTCAGCGCGCTCCGCGCGTGGAAGAGCAGGTTGTGGAGGAGAGCAGGCGTCCCCCGCGCGACGAAGCGGGGCGCCAGCAGCGCCTCGGCCGCGCGGGCGAGGACGAGCGAAAGGACCGAGCCCGGCGGGTTGAATCCGATGGAATCGACGAGCACGACCCCGGTTAGCCGCTCGGGGTGCAGCGCCGCGACGATCAGCGCCACGGCGCCAGACAGCGAGTGGCCGATCAGCGTGACGCGCTCGAGGCGCAAAGCCCGCAAGGCCTCGGCGACGCAGCGCGCGTACCGCTCCAGGGTCCACGGCGCGCGCAGCCGCGAGGCGCGGCCCGAGCCGGGCAGCTCCAGGACGACCACCCGCGCGTGGCGCGCCATCGCCTCGACCGCTGGCTGGTAGGTCGCGCCGTCGATCAGCATGCTGGGCAGAAGCACCGCGGTCTTGCCGGTGCCCGTCTCGGTCACATAAAGGATCTCGTCTCCGACCCGGATCTCGCGCCCACGGCCTTCCGCCCGAACCTCCCGCCTCGCCGCGGGGCCCGCGGAGATGGGCAGGATCTTCTCTCCTCGACCCGACCGGGGGACATACGAGCCGGCGACAAGGAGCGAGCGTCCGGCGCAGGATCCCGTCGTTCCGCTTCGTCGAGCGCGCTTTCCCATGATCGGCGAGCCGTTGCCGGACGCGTGCCAGCGCGGGCTGGTTCGCCGCGAATTCGCCGCGGGGATCGCATGAAAACCTGGAAGGCCGTTGAGCCTGTCGCGCGCCGCGCTAAGCTCGTGGACACAGGCTTCGAGACGTCAATCTCCAGGCTGATTGGGGGCCAGCAGGCATGTCGCCGCGGGCCGAGAGCCGGACGGCGCCTGCTCGGACAACCAGCTCTTCTGGAATGACAGAGGCGATATGTTGAGGTTCCGCTCCACGTCCGGAGATCGGAAGATGGCCGAGCTCAGCGTCTCGGCGCTCTCCGTATCCGCTGCGATGTCCGTCCTCTCCCAGGGTGCATGGGGGACGGACGCGCCGCCCGCCGCGGAGGTCCAGTGGGCCTATGCGCTCGTCGCTGCGCTCGGGTATCTGCCAGCCGCGATCGAGATCGCCGCAGCCACGCTGCGACGGACGGGAATGTCGGCCGAGGCGTATTTGCGGAAGAACGCGGCGCAGCTGGACCCGGGGGGACCCGAGGGGGAGATCGTGGGTCTGGTGCTCGGCGACGCGCTGGAGTCGCTCGGCGAGGAGGCGCGCCGGGTGGTGCATGCGCTCGCCGTGCTGCCCGCGGCGGGCATTCCGCTGGAGGTGGTCGCCGCCGCGGCGGGGAAGCCGGCGCCCTCCGCGGCGCGGCCGCTCCAGCTGCTCGTGCATGGGCGGGTGGTGTCGCTCGAGCAGGGCCCGCAGACCTTCACGATGACGCCTCCCGTGCGCGCCGCGGCCCGCGAGGACGCGGCGGCCGACGCGAGGCGCTGGGACGCGCTCCACCGGGGGTCGGCGGACGCGATGCAGGCGCTGCTGTTCTGGGCGGCCGCGGCCGAGGGGCGGCCGGAGGCGGCGTCGCGCCGGCGCGTCGCCTGCGAGCTCTTCGCGGCCCTCGACCTCGCGCCGTTCCGGGACGGCGAGCGCGGCGCCGAGGTGCTGGCGCGGGCGCTCGTCGACGCCTGCACGGTGGTCGATCTCGGGCTCCCGGCCGAGCTCCAGCAGCGCTTGCTCGACGAGGCGGCGCGGCTCTCGGGCGACGCGCTCCCCGAGCTGCGCGAGCGCGCGCTCGCGGCGCTCGAGAGCGCGCGTCGCGCCGAGCTCGCGAGCAAGCGGCGCGGCACCTTCGGGACGCTCCGCGCGACGCCGGCCGCTCGCGAGCGCGGCCGCCCTGGTCACCGCGACGTCCTCCGCAAGGCGGTGCGCGCGAACGCGCAGCGCGCGGCGGCGCGGAGCTCGCCGCCGGCCGACGACGAGGTCTTCCGCAGCGCCAAGGAGCTGCTCGCGCGCGGCAACCGGCGCCTCGCCGAGGGCGCGCTCGAGGCCGCCGTGGCGGACTACGGCGAAGCGCTCGCCGCGTTCGAGGCGGCCATGCACGGGCGTGGCCAGGCGACGGCGCTCCTGCTCCGCGGCGACGTGCACCGGCGGCAGGGGGACCTCGCGGCCGCCTCGCGCGATCATGAGCGGGCGCTGTCGCTGTTCAAGGCGGCGTCCGACCGGGCCGGAGAGGCGATGGGGTTGCTCGCGCGCGGCAACCTCCGGCTCGACCAGGACGAGCTGGCGGGGGCCGCGAGCGACTACGGGTGCGCGCTCACGCTCCTCAGGGCTTGCCGCGATCGCCTGGGCGAGGCCAACGTGCTGAAGGCGCAGGGCGATCTGTGCTTCAGGGAGGGGGACCTCGCGGGCGCCGCGCGCGCCTACGACCGCGCGCTCTACATCCTCGAGGGCGTGGAGGAGCGCGTCCTCAGCCAGCTGCGCTCGCCCCCGCCGAGCAGCCGTGATGAGCGTCGCGGGGCGAGCTCACGCGCCCGCGCCGCGCGCGAGGTGCTCCCGCAGCCGGATCTCCTCCGGGCGCTCGGGTGCGAGCAGACCCATGCGCGCACGTGGCAGGCCCGCGGCGACCTGCGCCTGCGAGAGCGGCAGACGGCGCTCGCGGCGCGCGACTATGGCAATGCGATCCTGCTGTACCGGGACAGCGGAGATCGCCGCGGCGAGGCCGCCGCGCTCAAGGCCCGCGGCGACCTGCGCCGCCAGCGGGGCGCGCTCCCGGGCGCGCAGCGCGACTACGAGGACGCGCTGCGGCTCTTCGAGGAGCTCGGGGACAGCGCGGGCCAGGCCGCGGTGCTCCACGCGCGCGCCGATCTGCGCTGCGAGCGGGGCGACACCGCCGGGGCGGCGCTCGATTATTCGAGGGCGCTCGCCCTGTTCGACGCGACGGGCGACCCCGCTGCGCACCCGGGCGCAAAGGGCGCCGTCGCGGGCGTCTCCCACCGCGACGACCCACCGCGCCGCGCCGCGGCGGCTGTCCCGCGGTGAGCCGGCGCGCCCGGCGCTAGCTGCGCCGCTGCCGATCGAGCCGCTCCCGCATGACGTTGGGGATCCGCCCAGCCACCTCGATCGCCCGCTCGAGCGCCGCCGCACCCTCCGCGTGACGACCGCACCGTGAGCGCGCCCGCGCCCGCGCCTCGATGACCTCGATCTGCTCCTGCCCCACGAAAAAGCGGGCCGATCGCTCCTCGAGCTCGTCCCACTCCTCGTCGCTCGCGTCCCGCGTCGCCAGGTCGATCATCGACCACTGCACTTCTTCCGCGGGAGCCATCTCCATGCCCTCGCGCCCCTCCGCGGCCAGCTTCGCCTGCTGGACCCGGATCGCTTCGATGATTTCACGCGCCTTGCTCTCGTCGCCCCGGTAAAGGAGCAGCCGGGCCAGAAGGAGCTGCACCAGCGGCAGCGCCTCGTCCCCCCGCTGCTGGCGCTCCAGCGACACGACCCGCTCGACGTGCGGCGTCGCCATCTCCAGGTTGCCCATCAGGTAGAGGTACTCGCCGAGGTTGAACTCCCCCATGAGCTCCATCGCTCCGAGGCCCAGCTCGCGCGAGATGGCCAGGACGCGACAGAGATCCAGGATCATCCCCTCGTTGTCCCCGAGGTGCGCGCGCAGGAGCGCGCGGTTGCTGATCGCAGGCCCGAGGTGCAGGAGGTCGCCACGCGACTCGCACATCCGAATCGTCCGCTCCAGCGCCACCCCTGCCTCGTCCAGCTTGCCCAGCCCAGGATAGATGAAGCTCAAAAGGAGCATCGACACCACGAACGTCTCGTAGGCCTCGTCGCCCAAGGCTTCGGCTTGCTCGGCAGCGAGCTCGAGCTGCGGCGCCGCCTCCTTCTCGCGGTTCTCGCGGACGAGCGAGCGCGCCACCCCCATCGAGAGACGCGCCGCGAGCGCCGGAGACAGACCGCCCCGCACGAGCGCCATCGCCTGCTCCACCCGCTCCTTCGATTGCCCGTAGTCGTCCATCCAGTCGAGCGCCGTCGCCTCGTCGAGCAGGATCTCGATCTGCTCGATCGCGTCGCCCTCCTCCACGGCCATCGCACGCGCGCGCTCGAGATCGCCGAGCGCATCGTGGTAGCGCCCCAGCCGGTAGCGCATCAGGCCCCGACCCCGGTACGCCGCCCTCCGCCGCACCCCGCGCTCCTCGACCGGCTGCGCGAGGGCGCGGCTGTAGTGGAGCTCCGCCTCGACGTAGGCGTGCCGCGCCCGCGCTCGCTCGGCGAGCTCCAGGTAGGCCTCGGCCGCGATCGCGGCGAGCCCCGCCTCGGCCGCATGAAATGCGATCTTGAACCGCCGCTGCTCCTCGCTCTCGTGGACCGCATCCCGGTGGTGCTCGTATGCGGCCAGGTGGATCTGCCGCCGCTCCGCCTCGGCGATCCCCTGCGCGTTCGCCTCGCGCACGAGGGAGTGACGGAAGGCGAACCGGCCCTTCCGACCGGCGACCAGCACGCCGGCCTCGACAAGGCGCTCGGTCCCGACGCGCGCGTCGAGCGGGAAAGCCGCGCCCTCACCGCGCTGATCCAGCTGGTTCAGCACGCCCTCGATCTCGTCGAGCGACACCTCGGCGCCGAGCAGCGAGATGAGCCGCGCGTGCGCCCCGAGCGCCGGCCCCAGCGCCGCCATCTCGCCCCGCGCCAGCTGATCGATGAGCGGCAAGACGGGCAGGCGCTCGAGCTCGTCGGTCGCCAGATACCACGCGTCGCCCTTCGGATGCCGCCGCAGGATCCCCTCGCGCTTGAGCCCGTGCACGAGCTCCACGAGCAGCAACGGCACCTGCTGCGAGCGCTCGATCAGGCGATCGATCGCCAGCTCGGGCACGCCCCGCGCAGGCAGCAGCAGCCGCCGGCACAGCGCCCGCGCGCTCTCGGTGTCCAGAGGGCCGAGCCGCACCCTTTCGCGCCGCGCGGCCCGCTCGCCCCAGGCGGGGTGCGCCTCCGCGAACGCCGGACGCCCCATCGCGCAGATCCACAGAGGAGCGGCGCCATCCGCAAGCGCGGCGTACTCGAGGGCCGCAAGCGTCACGTCATGCGCGAAGTGTGCATCGTCGAGGACGACGATGACGGGCGCGACGGCCGCGCGCCGACGCAAGCACTCGCCCGCCGCCCGCACGCGCGCGGAGCGCAGCGCACCAGGCGCGGCCTCGAGCGCCTCGATCTCGGGGAAGACCTCGCCGCCCGCCCGCTCGTCCACCCACCCGAGCGCCATCGCCAACCCCGAGCCGAGCTCCTCGCCGAGCACCGGACCGAGCCGCTCCACGAGAATGGCGCGGGCGCCGCTCTGCGGTGGCGCATCGGGCACGTCGAGCGCCTCACGCACGAGCTCCTGGAGCGTCGCGTCCGAGACGCCGCTCGTCGGCTCCTGCCCGCGCAGATCGATCAGGTGGGCGTGCGGCAAGCGCGCGCGGAGCTGCTTGCCGAGCTCGACGAAGAGGCGGCTCTTCCCGTAGCCGGGCTCGCCGATCACCGACACGACGGTGGGCTGTCGGAGGCGGAGCGCCTCCTCCGCGCTATGCAGCAGGGGGTCGAGGACATCGTGGCGACCGATGAAAGCCTCGGGATCCGTCGCGTCGCGCCCCTCTCCTCCGGTGCTGCTCGCGGGCTCGCGCACGAGCTCTGCGTCTGCTGCGACGGGCGCTTCGGGGAGCGCGGCCGCGGCCGCGGGCGTGAGGAACGGCCCCGGCGGCCCCGGCGCCGCCGGCCACCGCTCGGCGCGTGAGAAGAGCGGGCTCAGGAAGCGTGTCGCCCCGCCCGGTCGGGCCTGGACCGAGACGGGCGCGAGATCGATGAGCACCCGCTCGCACAGCCCGCCGCGCAGGAGCTCGTCGGCCGCGCGCTGCGCGTGCCGCGCGGGGCTCGCCGCGCCCTCGTGGCCGAAGACCGCCACGTAGCGCGAGCCGGAGGCGTGCGCGAGATCGCCGCCCAGCGCCCGGATCCGGCGCTGCACGACCACCCGATCGGCCGCGCCCTCGAAAAACAGGAGCCCCACCGCGCGGCGCTGGGCGCCGCCCGCCGTGCGCGGCCCGTCGCGCTCGCACGCGGTGCGCTCGTCCCTGAGCGCGCGCTCCAGCGCGGCGCGGAGCTCGGTCGCGCTGGCGAACCGCGCGCCCCGATCCTTGGCCAGGCAGCGGTGCACCACCTCCTCGATCGTCCGCGGCACGGCCGCGCGCGCCGAGAGGCGCGGGGGCCTCCGGCTCCTGTGGGCTTCCAGCACCGCCGCCCGCGGCCCCCAGAAGGGCGGCCGGCCCGCGAAGAGCTCGTACAGGATGACGCCCATCGCGTAGATATCGGTGCGCGCGTCGAGATCGGCGCGCTCGGCGGACTGCTCGGGGGCCATGTACTCCGCGGTCCCGAGCGCCAGATCATCGTCCTGCGCGCCGTCGCGCCGCCCCACGACACGGGCGATGCCGAGGTCGATGAGGGTCGCCTTCCCGGCACCGTCGACGAAGATGTTCTCGGGCTTGATGTCGCAGTGCACGTAGCCGCGCGCGTGGACGGCCTCGAGCGAGGCGAGCGTCGCGAGGCCGAGCCGAGCGGCCTCCTCGATTCCTGGCGCGGGGCGCACGGCGAGGCGCGCGGCCAGCGTCGGCGCGTCGACGCGCGCGAGGACGGCGTAGGGGGGGCCGTCCTCCAACGTGCCCCACGCGTGCACGGCGGGCACGTGGGGCACCCCCACGGCCAGGAGCGCCTCGACCTCGCGCCGGAGCCGCCACCCCGCCCCGTGACGCTCGGCGCGCGCGAGCTTGATCGCCACCGGCTCTCCGCCCCCCTCGGGCTCGGCCTCGAACACGGTCCCGAAGCCGCCCTGCCCCAGCACCTTGCGTGTCCGGTAGCCGGGGAAGCGAGGGAACGAGACCGCGACGACCTCGGTGATATCCGGCGGGGTCGCCTCGTCGTAGGGCTGCGGCTCGGGCAGCGGACACTCGGGGCACAGGCCCAGGTTCCGCCGCCCGCACGACGGACACCGCCGAGACTCTGCCGGCGCTTGCTCGAGATCCTTGTCCCGCAGGGCCTCGGAGCCCATGCCCAATCCTACTGCGGCAGGAAGGACGTGATCACCACATCCGTGCGTACCGTGGACGAGATTGCGGGGTTCTCGAGACATTGGGAGTAGAATCCGCCGTCGGAGCTCACCGAGCCGCACAGAGTATCGCACGAGCCCACGATCTCGATGGGACCACACTGCTGCGTGATCGTCGCCCCGGTCACCGGGTCAACGCCGAGGTGACCTGCCGCACAATCTCGCTGCAGAGCCCGTGCACGAGCGACCCCGGGCGGCGAGTAACAGGCGCGCACGTACGGTGTTGTGGAGAACACATTCCCCCAGAACGCGCCCTCCCTCACCAGGTAGGCCCAGCGCTCCGGAATCGACGAGGCCATGGACGTCTGGCTGGCGCGCAAGGATATTTGCACAGAGACGCCGTACCAGTTCGTCCGTGCTGCAAGACACGCGGTGATGTAGCGCTGGTAGAAGGGATCTGTGAGTGGACCGTACACCCACCAGTCCGCCATCCCAAGGAAGCCAGTGTATGTCTCCGGGTGACTCACACCGCCGCTGTCGGTCCAGGTGAACGAGAGCGACTGATTCTGCCTCAGCGCACAGCTCACAACGTACTGAACGAGCTGCCTTGACATGGCGCCGTCCGGTCCTGGATTCTGGAGAGCTGCGCGCACGTTCTGGTTGAACGCACCCCAGGAGAGCGCGCTCAGGCTGAGATCCCTGGGCGAGAACGAGGACAAGGTGAGGGCATTCCGGCCAATCGCATTAGGGAAGATGCCGTTGTTGCTTTCAACCGCAGCCTCGGCCTCCCCGATTGCTTCTTCGGATGCTTCATCGATCGACGCTTCGTCGAGCTCCGCCCCGATGCAGGCGGTAGTAACCAGAGGTATTGCGAGCAGCGCAACAGTCCGCATACAGCTAAGGAACATGTTGATCCCCCTTTCGGAGTTGGGTCCCGGCGTTTGAGGTCGAGTCGCGGCCAAGTTTAAGTTACCATTCGGAAACGCTCCTGTATATCCCCATTATCAAATATCTTCCCGAACGACGACAGGAGCACGCACCGCGGCTCCATGACGCGCCGCACGGTGAGACGAGACGATGACAATGACAGAGGACGAGACGAGGCCGTTTTCGGATGTGGAGAAGGTCGGCGCGCGCGGCGAGCTCGCGCCGGGGACCCTGGCCGGCGAATACCTCCTCGAACAGTTCATCGCGCGCGGCGGCTGCGGCGTCGTCTATGCCGCCAGGCACGCCCGCTCGGGGAGGCCCGCCGCGGTCAAGGTGCTGAGCGAGGCGGTGGCCCACTCCCGCCGCGTGGTCGAGCGCTTCGCCCGTGAGATCGAGGCGTTACAGCGGATGTCTCACCCCAATATCGTAGAAATTTACGAAGTAGGTGAGCTGTATGACTATCGACCGTTCTACGTGATGGAGCGTCTCGAGGGGCAGACGCTCGACGAGCTGATCAGGGCCGAGACGCGGCTGGCGCCCCGGGAGGTGCTCGAGCTGTTCGAGCCCATCTGCGCAGCGCTCGGGGCCGCGCACGCGGCCGGGATCATCCACCGCGACGTGAAGGCGAGCAACATCTTTATCTGCCGCGGCAGACCGCGGACCGTGAAGCTGCTCGACTTCGGCATCGTGAAGATGATGGCGCCCGAGGAGGGCTCGACCTGGCTCACCACCGCCGGACGTATGCCCGGGACGCCATCCATCATGGCGCCTGAGCAGATCCTGGGGGGCCACATCGATGCACGGGTGGATGTCTATGCGCTCGGGGTGCTCCTCCATCGCATGTTGGTTGGGAGATTGCCCTTCCACACCCACGACATGGACGAGATGGTGAGGAAGCACCTCGAAGAGCCGCCGATGCCTCCGAGCCTGCGGGTCCCGCTTCCTCTCGAGATCGACGCCGTGGTGCTGCGCTGCATGGAAAAGCGCCGGGAGCGCCGGTTCGGTTCGGTCGATGAGCTCTTGTGGGCGCTCCGGGAGGCGATCGACGAGCCCGCGTCGGGGGCGCAGAGCAAGCTCGACCCGACGCTTCCGGCGGTGGGTGTGTACCTGGAGATCCGGACGCGGGGCGGCTCCGACGATCTCGACGAGGCGCTCGCGGCCGATCTCGGGCAGGTGCTCGACATGGCCGAGTCGGAGCTCACGAGCGCGGGGTTCATCCTGGCCTCGACGACCGGCAACGAGGTGCTCGGCGTGCGCGTCCTGCCGGCGGAGCCGGGCGAGGAGCGCGAAGCGCGGCGCGCGGCGCTCCTGGTCGCGACGACGCTGCACGAGGCGGTGGCCCGGCGCCCAGGAGCGGACCCACGCGTCCACGTCAACGTGTGCGTTCACGCCGACGACGTGCAGGTGCGCCAGACGGCGCAGCCCGAGATCATGGGGGGCGCGCTGACGTGCGCGGGGCTGTGGGCGCCGGCCGGCGAGGCAAAGGAGGTCTTCGCGACGCCGAGCGCGACCGCCGGCATCCTGGACGACGAGCTGCCCACGTGGCGCAACCCCTGAACCGCTGACGACCAGCGAGATGCGAGGCCAGAAGAGCGACGCCGTCACGAGCGCCCGGGCGCGGTCGACACGAGGCCGCCGACGGTCACGAGGGCGCAGGCGGCGAGCAGCTGGGCGCTCGCCTCGGCGTGGCCGGCGGCGCAGAGCAGCAGCGTCGAGAGGATCGGCGCGCCGTAGGACAGCGCCCCGAGCTGCGGCACGTCACCGTGCTTCGTCGCGTGATCCCACGCGAAGAACGCGACCCCCACGGGGCCGAGCCCGAGCGCGAGCAGGCCGAGCGCCTCTCCGGGCGTCGGCACGACCGTGCGCTCGAACGCGAGGTGCCCGGCCAGGCCCAGGGCGGCCGTCGCCGCGCAGGAGCCCGCGATGGCGTCGGCGGGGACCTCGGCGAAGCGGCGCTGGAGGACCGAGTACGTCGACCAGAGGAGCGCGCAGCCGAGCGCGGCCAGGTAACCGGGCGCGTGTGTGGCGCTCAGGCGGACGGCGCCCGCGCCGGCGACGAGCGTCCAGACGCCCGCGAGCCCGAGCAGCGCCCCAACCACGTGCCCGCGGCGCAGGCGCCCGCCGGGGAGCGCCGCCGAGAGCAGGACGACGAGCAGCGGCCACAGGTACGAGATGACGCTGACCTGCACGGGCGGCGCCGCGGAGAGCGCATAGAAATAGAGAGCGTGATAACCGAACAGGCCGCCCACGCCGAGGATCCAGCTGCCGAGCGGCTGGCGCAGCGCGCGGAGACCGCCCCTGCCGCGCTGGGCGAGCCGCGCCGCGCCGAGGAGCGCCGCGACCGCGAAGGTCGACGAGAGCACCTGGAGGGGCGGCAACCTGCGCACCGAGGTCGAGAGCAGGGCGAGGCTGCCCCAGAGCCCGATCGCCGCGACGCCCGCCAGGGTGGCGGCTCGCCGCGAGGGGCGCGCGGCCGGCGTCGCTGCCATCGCTGCGTCCGATAGGGCGGCGCCGTGCGTCGTGTCCGACATGGCGCCGAGCATGGCGCGCCGGCCGGCCGCCGTCTTGGCCCAGGCTCCGCCGTCCTGTGCCGGGACGACGGGCTCGCGCCCCAGCGACATTCGCCCGCGCCCCGGCTCGCCGCGCCTGGGCTGCGCGCCCGCGGCCCGACTACGCTCGCCCGCGCCGCGGCTCGCCCCGACTCTCGGCCCGGACCGCGCGACGCAGGGCCGCCGGGGTCACGCCGCGGCGGCGCCGCAGGCTGCGGGTCAGGCAGCTCTGGTCGGCGTAGCCGCAACGGAGCGCGATCTCCGCGATCCCGAGCTCGGTGCGGGACAGGAGGTCGGTCGCGCGCGCGAGGCGCAGATCCGCGATGCGCTCCTGCACCGTCGTCCCGAGGACCGCGCGGAACAGATGATGGAGGTGCCCCGGGCTGAGCTCCGCCCGGGCAGCCACGTCCGCGACGGTGAGCGGCTCGTGCGCGTGGTCCTCGAGGAAGCGCAGCGCGCGGCGCAGCTTCTCCGGGGCGCGCATCGGGCCGAGCGCGCCGCGCGCCCCGCGCTCGGCCAGCGTGAGCACGAGCAGCCCCGCCCACCGCCGCCGCAGCGCGACCGAGCCGCCCCGGTCGAGCTCGTCCGCCGCGGTCCGGACCAGGTGCGCAGCAGCGGCGTCGAGGGCGATCGACCCGCCGGCGATCCGCTCGAACCACAGCGCGGCGCCGAGGGCTTCCGCGGAGGCGGGCGGCACATCGATGACGAGGAAGCGATTCCGGTCCGGCGCCGCGAAAGCGTGGCGGGTGTCGCACGGGACGAGAGCGCCCGAGAGCCCGGATGCCCTGAGCTCTCGACCGTCCATCGAGAGCGCTATCGCGCCTTCCAGAGGCAGGACCAGCTGGTGGTGCGCGTGGCGGTGCGCGACCACATCGGCCGAGTATCGCCGGACGCCGAGCTCGACCTCATCCATGGCGCGCCATGATCTCACGCGCGGCGCGCGCGCGCCATGGTCCCTCGGGCTCCCCACCGCGCCAGCGCTCCCGCGGGCGCGGCGCGCGCCACGCAGCGCGCGCGGGACGCAGCGCGCGCCGCGGGGCGGAGCTCACCGGCAGGGCGGGCCGTACAGGGCCGCGGCGCCGCGCGCGTCGCGCTTCGTCAGGTCGAGGTCGCCCCAGTTCGTGCCGTTGCACCACGGATAGTGCATCACCGAGCCGGCGTCATACGGCGTCAGGGCGCGCCAGCCGTCGTCCTCGAAGCAGGCGCCCGCCTCGGGCCGCGTGTGCTCGTGCCGGAACCCGAGCGCGTGGCCGAGCTCGTGCCGCAGGACGCCCGTGAGCGTCCAGAGATCCAGCGGGCCGAGGGCGGTCGAGTCGATGAGGAGATTGCGCGCGCGGCGCGAGCTGTCAGGGAAGAACGCGCGCGCGTAGTACGGCTGCCCCTCGACCGGGCGCACGTCGAAGACGACCCTCTTGTTGCGCGCGTCGCACGCGTCGTCCTGGTCCGCGAGGTGAACGAAGCGGACGTCCGCCACCTCCTCCCACGCCCCGGCGGCGCTCTCCATCGCGGAGACCACCGCGCCATGGTCGCCACCGAACGCCTCGCTCACGCAGTAGCTGAGGCTCCGCTTCTCCCTGTCGCTCCACCGCACGTCCCTTCCATGGCTCCGACCGACGATGAGCGCCCCGCGCTGGACGTGGCGCTCATAGAACCGCTCGAGCCCGTCGAGGCCCTCGACGGGGATGTCGCCATCGACGATGTAGATGCCGCTCTCCGGCTCACGATAGGTGCGAGCCTCGAACGCGTCGAAGCTCACCTCCGTATCGCCGACCTGCTCGGAGATCTCCTCTCCCCCGGGCGCGCCGGCGGCGCACCCGACCGGCGCGAGCGACAGGACGAGGAGACCAAGAGTGCCATGAAGGAGACCGCGAGACTTCGTAGACGGATGACTCATCATACAGGTACCTCTCGTTCATGCCTTTCCCTCCCGGGTCAGGCGAGGGCGCGCAGCGCCGCAGTGAGCTCCGCCGGACGGCGCCACGGGCCCCCACGGCGGGTCGGGCCGACTCGACTGCTGGTACTGACGCGGATGGCGTCCGGTTTCGTCGTCCGATATTGGCAAGCGACGTGCCGCATGCGCGATGGCGTGACTTTGCGGTCCAGAGCTCAAGCGCGGTGCGATGGAGTCCACACTCGTGGAGCGGGTGCTTGCGCACCTGTGCAAGGACTTGCGTATCGAGATCGAAGCTGCGCGCGCCGCCGGGACCGGCTCGAGGCGGTCGATCGCGAGCCGAAGCGGCTCGTCACCGCGCAGAGCGAGCCGTTCGGCCTCGCGGTCGGCGCGACGCGCGTGTACTCGACGGCCCCAGCGGGGTGAACGCTGGCTGGAGGAAATCGCCGGCCCGCCTGCGCCTCCGGCAGAGGGGGCTGCGCGCCCCGCCGCGCCCGCGCCGCGCGTTTCGCTGGACGAGCGGCCGCGGCTCGCCAATCCTTGAGCGCATGAAGCTGACCAGCATCGCCGCAGAGACCGTGCAGATCGCGAGTCGTGGCGAGTACGTCGCGCCCTCGGGCGCGACCGTTCGCATCCGCGACCGCGTGCTCGCCGCGGTGAAGGGGACCGTGCTCTACCGGCCCGGATCACTCGACGCCTGGGAGCCGAAGGAGCGCCTCGAGCGCCCGACGGTGATCGAGGTCACCGGCGAGACCACGGGGGCTGCCGGACGGCGGCTCATCGAGCAGCAGAGCGAGGCCCGCGTCATGGCCCTCAACTTCGCGTCCGCCAAGAACCCCGGGGGCGGGTTCCTGCGCGGGGCCAAGGCCCAGGAGGAGGACCTCGCCAGGTGCTCGGCGCTGTACGCGGCCCTGGTCGAGCAGCGCGAGTATTACGACCAGAACCGCGCCTGCGGGAGCTTTCTCTATACCGACCACATCATCTACTCGCCGGACGTCCCGTTCTTCCGCGACGAGCGGCACGCCCTCCTCGACCGGCCGTTCGCGCTGTCGATCATCACGGCGCCGGCGCCGAACGCCGGCGAGGCGTTCCAGCGCGACGACGCCACGGACCAGGAGATCCGAGCCGCCCTGGAGCGCCGCGCGGACATGGTGCTCGCCGCTGCGGGCGCGCACGGGCACCGGTGCCTGGTCCTCGGGGCGTGGGGGTGCGGCGTCTTCCGCAACGATCCGCGCGAGGTCGCCGACGTCTTCGCCCGGTGCCTCGAGCGCCCGCGCTTCCGCGGCGCGTTCTCGCGCGTGGTGTTCGCGGTGTACGACCGGGGCGACGCTCGGCCGAACTACCGGGCCTTCCAGGAGCGGTTCGCGCAGGCGTAGGCGCGTACGCCGCCGGCGCCCCCGATCCGGCGCGCGCCGTCACGGCCCCGCGCGGCTCACACCGTGGGATCCCCACCCCAGAGCTGCGCGCACGTCGCGCGCTCTGCCTACCTCCACCGCCAAAATCGAGCGCTGCCCCCTTCTACCGGCTCCGTTTCGCATTGTCGGGTCGCGATCGAAGAGCGAGAGTCATGGCTCCGACTTGAGGACGATCGACGACAGGCTCGCCGCGCTCCTCGCCGCGGCCGTCTTCTCCGCGTCACCCCTGCTCCTCTGCGGGTGCACGCCGACCGCGCCCGCGCCGCGAGCCGCCTCGCCCGCGCCGCGAGCCGCCGCACAGGTGGCCGCGGCGCCGCTCGACCAGCGCTTCGCCAGCGAGCCCGCGCCGACGCCGCGCTTCCCCGATCCAGCGCGCGGGCGGAAGCTCCGCGCGGCGGCGGCCGACGTGCAGGCGCTCGCGCGGCGCGCCGCGGAGAGGGAGCGCTTGCCGGCGCTCGCGCTCGGCGTCGTCATCGACGAGGAGCTCGCGATCCAGGCGGTGCTCGGCGTGCGGGACGCCGCGGCGGGCGGGGCGGTCGACGAGCACACGCGCTTCCGCATCGGCTCCGTCACCAAGCCGCTGACCGCGGCGGCGATACTGCGGCTCCGCGACGAAGGGCGGCTGTCGATCGACGCCCCCGCGGCGCGCTACCTGCCGGCGCTCACCGGCGTCGTCTACCCGACGCGCGACGCGCGGCAGATCACCGTCCGCGACCTGCTCACGCACAGCTCCGGCCTGCCGCGGCTCGGGGTGTTCCCTCCGGCGTCGACGTCGCGCGACGTCACCGAGCGGGAGATCCTGGCCACGCTCGACGGCTTCGGGCTCGAGAGCGCGCCGGGCGCCGCGACCTCCTACTCGAACCTCGGCTATTCGCTCCTCGGGCTGGTCGTCGCGCGCGCCGCCGGCGTGCCGTACCGGCGCTACATGAGCGACGCGGTGCTCGGGCCGCTCGGCATGCGCGACGCCGCCTGGGACCCGTCGCAGGTGCCGCCCGGCGCGCTCGCCTCGCCCCACGCGCGGAGCGCCGACGACGGCGTCGTCGCGCCGATCCAGCCCTGGCGGCTCGGGGCCTCCGAGGCGACCGCGGGGCTCTACGCGAGCCTCGCCGACATGGGTCGCTTCGTCGGGTTCGAGCTCGCCGCCTGGCCCGCGCGCGACGCGCCCGAGACGGGGGCCCTGCGGCGGAGCACGGTGCGCGAGTCGCACCTGATGGCGCGCAACGGCTCGGCGTTCCCGGCCGCCGGCGGCGACGACGGCCCCGGGCTCGGCTGGCATGTGCGCGAGGACTGCGACCTCGGCCACATGGTCTTCCACAACGGCCTGATCGACGGCTTCTCCGCGTCGGTGACGCTCCTCCCGCAGCGGGGCGTCGGCGTCGTCGCGCTCGCCAACGTCGCCGGCGCCGATCTCGAGTCGCTCAACGCGGACGTGCTAGGCCAGCTCGCGGCGACCGGCGCCATGGCGGCGCGCGTCGTCCCGCCCTCCCCGCCCCTGCGCCGCGCCGCTCAGGCCGTCGCCTCGGTCATCGGCCGCGCGCGCGCCGAGGCGCTCGATCGCAGGCTCAGGCCCGGCTGGTTCCCGGAGGCTCACCTCACCTCCCTGCGAAAGGCGCTGCGCGACGCCGGCGCGCGGGTGGGGGCGTGCGCGCTCGACGGCTCCGCCGTGGTGGAGAGCGCCACGGCGGCGCGCTTCGGCCTGCGCTGCGAGCGCGGCGCGCTCTCGCTGGCCGTGCGCGTGGACACCTCGCCGGACGCGCGGATCACGTCGCTCAGCGTGGAGGAGCAGACAGGGGCGATCGCCCGGGAAGCCCCCGGCCCGAGCGACCGCCCAGCCCGCTGCCGCTGAGCGATCTGCAGCCCGGCGGGTTCGCCACTCCTGCTAGTGTAACCGCGCCCATCGTCCCGGGCGTCGAACCGTCCCCCTCACCTCGCGGAGACCCGCTTGAAGCACAACGACGTGGTGGTTTTGATCCTCGGCGGAGGCGTAGGAAGCCGCCTCTACCCGCTCACCAAGCTGCGCTCGAAGCCAGCGGTCCCGACCGGCGGCAAGTACCGGCTGGTCGACATCCCGATCAGCAACTGCCTCAACTCGGGGTTCAACCGCATCCACATCCTCACGCAGTTCAACTCGGTCTCGCTCCACAACCACATCACGCAGACGTACCGATTCGACGTCTTCTCCGCCGGCGCGGTGCAGATCCTCGCGGCCGAGCAGACGCCGACCCACAGCGACTGGTACCAGGGCACCGCCGACGCCGTCCGCAAGCAGCTCGTCGAGGTGAAATCGCCGAACCCGCGGGACGTCATGATCCTCTCGGGCGATCACCTCTACCGCATGGACTACGAGCCCTTCCTCGAGCACCACCGCGAGACCCGGGCCGACGTCACGCTCGCCGTCCGCCCCGTCCCGACGGCCGAGGTGTCGCGCCTCGGCATCGTGGACACCGACGACACCGGGCGGGTGGTCAGGTTCATCGAGAAGCCGAAGGACATGAAGCTGCTCGACAACGTGCGGCAGGTGCCCGATCCGGCGACCCCGTGGCTCGCCTCGATGGGCGTCTACATCTTCAGCGCGAAGGCGCTCTACGAGATGCTCGAGCACGACAACGCCTCCGACTTCGGCAGCCACATCCTCCCCCGGGCGCTCGACACCCATCGGATGATGACCTACACGTTCGACGGGTACTGGGAGGACATCGGCACGATCCGCAGCTACTACGAGGCCAGCCTCGCGCTCACGGACTCCGATCCTCCGTTCTCGTTCTACGACCCGCAGCGGCCGATCTACACGCGCCCGCAGTTCTTCCCTCCGGCCCACGTCACCGCCGGCTCGGTCCTCGACCAGGTGCTCCTCGCCGAGGGGAGCCGGATCGTCGAGTCGAAGATCTCCCGGTCGGTCGTCGGGCAGCTCTCCTCCATCGGGCCCCACGTCTCCATGTCGAACACGGTCATGATGGGCGCGGACTACGAGTCGCTGTTCCAGGCCCACGGCCCCGAGAGCACGAGGGGCCTGCCGCCCATCGGCATCGGCCGGGGGTGCACGATCGACGGCGCGATCATCGACAAGAACGCGCGCATCGGCGACGGGGTGGTGATCCGCAACATCCCCGACCGGCCGGACAGCGACGCCCCGTACTACGCGGCCCGGGAGGGCATCGTGGTCGTCCCGAAGAACGCCGTCGTCCCGCCGGGCACGGTCATCTGAGCGCGGGCCGCGCCCCGGCCGCCGACGGGACGGCGGCTGGGCACGCGGGCGGAAGGGACGCGGCGTGCGGCTAGGCTAGGTAGGCAGAACGCCGCCGCGGCGCCCGGCCACTCGCCCCTCGTCGGCTGGGCCCCGGTCTGGTAAAGAGCGCCCTTATGCGAATCTGCATCCTCGGCGCCACGGGCCTTGTCGGCCGCGAAACCATCACCCTCATCGCGCGGGCCTGGCCCGGCGCGACGCTCGCCCTGTTCGCGAGCCGGGACCAGGAGCTCACCCTCGACGGCAAGTCGTACGAGGTGCTCGGCGCGTCGCGCCTCGAGGCGCAGGACGCCCCCCGCGGAGACCTCGCGTTCGTGGCCCTGGATGACGATCACAGCAAGCGGTACGCCCCGCGGCTCGTGGAGCTCGGGTACCGCGTGATCGACAAGAGCAACACGTACCGCGCCGACCCGAAGGTGCCGCTCGTCGTCGCCGGGGTGAACTCGAGCATCGTCGACGACTCGGTCCGGCTCGTGGCCAACCCCAACTGCACGACCATCCCGCTGATGCTCGCGCTCTCGCCCCTGCGCCGGGAGTTCGGGCTGAGCGCGGTCACGGTGAGCACGTACCAGGCGGTCAGCGGCGCCGGCATCGCCGCCCTGGACTCGTTCCTCGCGGACGCGCGCGACGGCTTCCAGGCCCTCGATCGGCTGGGCCTGCCGTTCAAGACGTCGGGCTACGCCGGCAACACCGTCCCGCACAACGGCGGCACCGACGAGAGCGGCTTCTCCTCGGAAGAGCGGAAGCTCATCTTCGAGAGCCGCAAGATCCTGAGCATGCCGGAGCTCGGCGTCTCCGCGCAGTGCTGCCGGGTCGGCGTCGCGGTCGGCCACTACGAGAACGCGTGGGTCACGTTCGATCGCCCGGTGGATCTCGAGCGGGTCGCGAGCATCCTGGGCGATCCGGCGAAGTCGCCCTTCGTGAAGCACCTCCCCGGCGCCGCCGGCGAGGGCCTGAGCGCGCTCCACTGCGTGCAGGACCGAGACCTCGCGCTGGTCGGGCGGATCCGCCCCGATCCCCGGGACCGCGACCGGAAGAGCGTGTGCCTGACCGTGGTCGGGGACAACCTTCGGCTCGGCGCGGCCACCAACGCGGTCCGCGCCGCGACGCGCTGGTTCCCGAGCGCCGATCGGGACTTGCAGGCCCCCTGACGGCAGACGATGCGACCCGCCCGGCCCCACATGATCCTCGAGCTGTCCCGCTCCCTGGGCAAGCAGGTCTTCTTCCGCTTCGACGAGGCGCCGGGCTGCGCCTAGCCGCGCCCGGCGCTACAGACGCACGCGAGGCGCCGCGGCGGCGCGGTCTCTTCAGGGCTCGGGCCCCGGCCAGCCAGCGCCGACAGGGAGCGCCTGCACGTCGGGGAAGAGCATGTAAACACGCTTTCCATTCCACGTCTGCCCGTGGGGCGGCGAGGGCGCGGCCGCCGCGACGCTCGCGCGCACCGCGCGCCCGAGCGCGGCTGCGCCGTCGAGCGCCTGGCTGAGCGCCGCGAGCGCCTGCGCCAGCTCGGGGAGCGACGCGTCGCCCGACGTGCCCCGCGCGACGAGGGCGTCGACCTCGCGGCTGCGCACACCGAAGTCCGACGGCAGCGGGTGCGCGGGCTGCGCCGTGACCGCGGCGTGGAGGAACTGGCGCTTCGCCACGCCGCCCGCCTCGCCGAAGCCCGCGACGAGCTCGAAGAGCGCCGACGCGACGCCGAAGCCTGGCTCCGCCTCGCGGGGGTCGCCGGTCTGGGAAACCCTGATTCCCAGATCATCGAGGTACTCGAACCCCGTAGGGCTCAGCGCGGCCGAGCGCTCCGTCTCGGGCAGGGGCGGCGCGACCCGCACCTCGCCGCTCTCGAAGACGATGACGCGCGCGTACGTGAAGCGCGCGTGCGGCACCGCGAGCCGCACGCGCGCGAGCTGCGCCGCGACCTCCGCCGCCGCGCCGATCTCGAAGCGCGAGCCCGGAAGGTGGCGCGCGATGCCCGCCAGCGTCATCCCCGCCGCGTCGGGCCAGGGGCACACGGCGACGTGCCGCGGGAGGGCCTCCGCCTCGCCCGGCGCGCACACGCGCTCCAGCCCGAACGAGGCGGGGGCGAGGAGCGGCGGCCGCTGGCCCTCCATCCGCCGCAGATCGCCGAACAGCCAGGCGCGGTTCTCCCCGTGGTGCTCGGGCGCGAGCATCCGCGCGCCGACGAGCAGCGCGACGGTGCCCCCGGCGCGCGCGAGCCATGCCTCGGGCACGGAGAGGTGCTCGTACAGGAAGGCCTCGACGATGAGCTGCCACTCGCGGGGCGGCTCGGGAGGCAGGGGAGCGGCGGTACGGTACATGGCGGGTGCGGGGCTTCGAAGAGCAGCGCGCTCGGCCCCCGGATGCACACACGAGACGGGGGAGCTCGTGAAGTAGCGTATCCAAGCCGGGAGCGCCGCGGAACACGGCTGCGCGCCGCTGCCGCCGATCGGCGAGCGCGCTGCCCGATCCGCCCCGACCGCGCGGCGCTCGGCCACGACCCGGGTCGACGCCGCCGTGGCAAGCTGGCGTCACACGGCGGAAGTCACAAAAGAGAACCGCCCGCAGGTCCAGGCCCGCGGGCGGTCTTCTTCGTCAGCGGCTCGGCCTACTTGAGGCGGGCCAGCATCTCGACCTTCTCGGTGTCCAGCCCCGTCCAGGTGCCCCAGCCCGACTTGTCCGCATCGGTGTACTTGTGGTTGTAAATACCACCCGTATCACCCGACTCGGGGTTGATGGACCAGTAGGTGAAGTCCGTCATCTTCTTCTTGATGAGGTAATCCACGTACATGTTCTGCCACTCCCAGTCGTAGCGCTTGCCGGCAGGCAGGTGCGCCCACTGCTGGGCCAGCGCCGGGTCCATCTCGTTCTTCGGCCAGTCCTTCACGCCGCCGAACTCGCCGGTGATCACGCAGAACTTCTGGTCGTGCAGGAACCCGAAGTGCTCGTCCCACTGCTTTGTCAGCTTCGCGACAGTATCGGCGTTGCTGCGTTCCAGAACCAGCCCGCACCCGGCCTTGGCGGCCGCCTCGTCCTCGAGCCCGACGCACTCGGGCTTCGACTGATCGACGTGCTGCTTCTGAACGAACACTGCAGGCCCGTAGGTGTGGGGCGAGAAGCAGAGCCGATTCCGGGGGATCTGGATCGGGTAGGCCGTCTGTCCGTAGAAGTTCTCACCCCAGTTCGGGTTGAGGTTCTCATCACCGTGGGGCTCCGGCTCAAGCGTCAGGCCGCTGGCGCCCGCGGGCTGGTGGCTGCCGGACACGCCCTGGACCACCGCGATCATGTCGTCGTTCTCTTCGGCGATGACGTCGTAGCAGGCCTTGGCCATGTCCGCCCACTCGGGCCAGCTGTACTTCCACGGCTCGTTGAAGCAATCGATGCCGATGATGTTCTTGATGTTGAGCTTCTTGGGCAGCTGCGCGATCTTCCGGATGTCCGCGAGCCACTTGTCGTAGTTGTAGGCGTCCTCGCCCGTAAGGCAGGTGTAGTCGTCCGCCTTGTAATCGTAGTTCTCGCGATCGCTGTCCACGTAGGGCTTGTTGTCGTCGAGCCTGCCCGCGCGCCACCCGAGGTGGTTCGAGCAGGAGTGGATGCCGATGATGACGTTCAGATTGTTCGCGCTGGCCTGCTTGAGGAAGTCCTCGAGCGCCTCGTACGCGTTGGCGTACGGGTAGACGTCCGGGTCGTTGTTCTTGATCCGGGGCGAGGTGGTGCTGTAGTTGCCGTCCGGGTGGTTGGCGACCAGGGTCTGCGGCGCGATGGGGAGCCGGATCGTGTTGAACTTGAGGTTGGAGCTGGTGAGCTCCTTCATCGTGTCCGCGATCGTGCGCGGGGCGCTGTTCTCCGCCCACCACATCGATCCAATGAAGAGCTCCATGGCGCCGGGACGATCGAGATCGTCCTGTCCCTCGAGCCCGAACCAGTTGCCGCCGCGAACCTGGATCTCCGTGCCGTCCTGCGTCAGGCGGCCGTTGTCGAGGTTGACCCGGAACCTGCCGTTCGGCGAGTCGTCGGTGTCCGGCGTGGGCTTCGCGTCCGGGTTGCCGCTGCCGCTGCCGCTCGGGACGCCAGCGCCCGCGCCGTTGCTGGTGGTGCTGCCCGCGCCCGCGCCGTTGCTGACGCTGCTGCCCGCACCCGAGCCGTTGCCGACGGTGCTGCCCGCGCCGCTGCCGTTGCCGACGGTGCTGCCCGCGCCGCTGCCGTTGCCGCTGCCCGCGCCACCGGAGCCCGTCAGCCCTCCCCCGGTCGCCGCGGTCGATCCATCACCACCGCAGGCGATGCCCATCAGAGCAAGGGCGGCGAAGGAACACAAGAAGATATGGCTTCTTCGGATTCTCATAGGTTCGTTCTTTCGTTAAGCACAAATTCAGAACACGGCGCACTGCTTCGAGCGACAACCCCCAAGGCTCGTCCGTAAGACAATCTCAGCCAGATCAACGGTCGGTCGCGCTCTACAGTCGACCCTGCGCAGAATTCGCAATCAAGCAACACCGACGGGTTGCCAACCGGACTCGCATGTTACCCGCCACCAAACAGAGGGTCAAGACGAGACGCACCCCCCCGATGCCCGGACCAGTTATCGATAAGGCGGTGTTTTTCCCACGACGGTGGATCGCAGGAGGCGCTCTCCTTCAGCGGGATCCTTCAGGAGCGCTGCACGAGGGGCGACCGCCACGAGGCGCTTGACTTTCAAGTTGCACATGAATTGCCGAACCACCTGGACGCCCTGCGCTCCCGAAGGGCGCGCAGCGTCATTCGATAGGTGCGTAGCGTCATCCCCCCTGCGCACAGCGTCAAAGTCGATGAAAGGGGACATCGGCAGAGCTCGTCGATGGAAAAGGCAAGCTGAAAGACCACGACTCGCCACGATGCCTGTCACGGGGGCACGCGACGCGTCGGCGCGTCGACGCGCTGCTCCGGCCTTCATCGATCCTGACGGCGGCGGGCGTGCCGGCGGCTGAGCGGATAACACGACTCCCCTCTTCTCCCGCGGCCCTCGCCCTCCTCTCGCGGCCTCCGCCGGCGCTCCGGCAGGCGCACGAGGAGCAGCGCGAGCCCCGGCAAGAGCACCATCCCGGCGAGCAGCAGCAGGGATGACGTGAGCCGCGCGGCCGAGGCGCCCACCGCGGCATAGGTCGCCGAGATGCCCAGGTTGGCCAGGGCCGTCACCGTGACGAACGCGCGCCAGGGCATGCGGCCCGCGCCCGCGAAGACGAGAGACGCCTCCGCGAGCACGGGCACGCCGCGGAAGAGGAGCAGGAACCAGCGGCCGTGCCGCTCGGCGGCCCGCGTCAGGCGCGCGAGCTCCGCCTCGCCCACCATCCGCTGCAAGGCCGGCGCGCCCGCGCGCGCGCCGACCAGATAACCCAGCCCCGAGCCCGCCATCATGCCCGCCCAGGAGACCGCCGTCCCGCGCCAGAAGCCGAGCAGCCCGCCCGCCGCCGTGCTCACCAGGCTCGACGGCACCGGCAGGACGATATCGCCGGCGAGCAATCCGCCGAGGACGAGCGCCGTCGCGATGGGCGAGGGCGGCGCCGCGAGCAGCCTTCGCGCCGCGGCCTCGAGGCTGTCGGCGAAGAGGAAGAACGGCACGAGGATGACCAGGAGGAGCACGCCGGAGAAGCCGGCCCACCCGGGCCAGGAGCGCCGGGAGCGCGCGGTCACGCCGGGGAGGCGTGCGCTCCCCGGAGGACGGGTCGAGTCAGACGATCGCACCATGCAGCGCTCCAGGTCCGGTGACGGGCCGGCCACCCTGCGAGTGACGAGGGGGCCGGCAGGCGCGCGAGTATACGTCCCTCAGGCGGTCCGCCCTCGGGGGAAAGAGACGCTGGTTCAGGATTTGTCGACGCACAGGGGGAGTCGCCTTGTTCAACCGCCCTGGAGGCCGCGGCGCGCGAAGGAAGGGCTCGAATTCAGGGCACCCGCGTGGGAGACTGTCGCGAATTCCCGCATCCCGAGAGGTCCCGGGCAACCGGAAGGAGCAGGTCATGCGTCCCCGATCTTCGTGGCTTGGTTCAACCATTTTCATCACGAGCTGCGCCGCCCTGGTGGCGAGCTGCTCTGCGAGCGCCGACCGCCCTCCCGGAGGCGGCGGCCCCGGTGGCGGCGGCGACAACCCCACCACCACCACCGGCGGCGATTTCGGCGACGGCAACACCACGGGGAGCGGATCGGACATCGGCGACAGCGACAGCGCGTTCCGTTGCGGCGACGGGGGCCTGACCAACGACGAGGCGTGCGACGACGGAAATGCGGTGGGGGATGACGGCTGCGCGGCGGATTGCCGCTCGGTCGAGCTCGGCTGGTCGTGCCCGCTGCCCGGGGTCGCTTGCACGCGTATCGCCCGCTGCGGTGACGGCGCCGTGGTGTTCCCGGAGCTCTGCGACGACGGCAACACCGAGGCGACCGACGGCTGCTCGCCGACCTGCAAGGTGGAGGTCGGCTTCAAGTGCAGCGGCAGCCCGAGCGCCTGCACGCCGACGATCTGCGGCGACAAGACGCAAGAGGGCGCGGAGAGCTGCGAAGACGGCAACACGATGCCCTTCGACGGCTGCTCCGCGAGCTGCCAGGCCGAGCCCGATTGCTCCGCGGGCTCCTGCACGTCCCGCTGCGGCGATGGCCTCGTGCTCGGCGAGGAGTGCGACGACGGCAACAACATCGACGGCGACGGCTGCTCCGCGGCGTGCACGAAGGAGCCGGGATACACCTGCGCCGTTCCCCAGCCCTCGGGATCGATGGCCGTGCCCGTCGTCTTCCGCGACTTCAAGGCGGCCCACCCCGACTTCGAGCCGAAGGGGCCCGCCAACAGCAGGCCGATCTTCAACATGGTCGGGCCCCGGCTCGACGCCCAGAAGAAGCCGACGTACATGGCCGCCGCCAATAGCCTGGTGACGAGCGCGGACAGCTTCGCCCAGTGGTACCACGACGTGCCCGGCACCAACAGCACCACGGTCACCACCCTCACGCTCTGGGACACCGGCGACGGCCGCTTCGTGAACCGCTGGGGCGAGGACGGCGAGCAGTGGACCCTGCTGTCCCAGGAGAGCGCGCACTATTGCGGCAACGTGGGCAACGAGGTGAACGGCGAAGAGTGCACCTCGTCGGCGCAGGGCACCCCGCAGTGCGGCGACATCCACAGCGAGGCGTTCCACAGCTGCGAGGTGCGCGGCGGGGTCTACTGGGCGAGGTACATCGAGGAGACCTACGACGGGAACCCGCTGTTCTTCCCGATCGACGACGATCCGTTCACCCCGGCGGCCGAGCGCGTCGCGGCCGACATCTTCCCGAGCTACGGCGGCGGCGACTGGCTGAAGGAGCAGGGCAGCCCGAAGCACAACTTCCATTTCACGAGCGAGATCCGCTACTGGTTCCAGTACAACGCGGGCGAGCAGTACGAGCTCGACTTCACGGGCGACGACGACGTGTGGGTGTTCATCAACGATCGCCTCGCGGTCGACGTCGGCGGCATCCACAGCGCCGTCAACGGGCGCCTCGTCATCGGCGCCAACGGGGGCGGCAGGGTCACCTACGCCACGGAGGCAAACGACAACATCCCGTCGCGGAACATCGACCTCGGCCTGACGGACGGCGGCGTCTACCAGATCGCCGTGTTCCACGCCGAGCGCCAGACCGCGGCGTCGACGTTCAAGCTCACGCTGCAGGGCTTCGCGACGGCGCGCAGCGAGTGCAAGCCCATCTGCGGCGACGGCGTCGTCAGCCTGGGCGAGGAGTGCGACGACGGCGTGAACGACGGCGGCTACGGCGAGTGCGCGCAGGACTGCAAGCTCGGCGAGTACTGCGGTGATGGCGTCGTCCAGGACGTGGAGGAGTGCGACGACGGCAACAACCGCGACGGGGACGCCTGCGGCAGCGGCTGCCGCAACCTCATTCCGCGCTGACCCGACGGAGGGTCGCCGCCCGAGGCGACCGTCGCCGGAAGCCGCCCGCGCGCTCCCGGCGACGATCGCCGCGAACCCCGCTCAGAAGCAGATCCCGAACTCCGGGTAGCCGATGTCGACGCAGCTCCCGCCGCTGGCACACGGCGCGCCGAAGCTGCTCCCCGGGCAGAGCTCGATGCAGGTGAAGGTGACGCCCTCCCCGGTCAGGTCGCCGCACGCGGCGTTGGACACACACCCCTCGACGCCTCCACAGGTGCCTCCTACGGGGATGGTGCCTCCCGGGAGGCAGGCCGGAACCCCTCCCATCAGCTCTCCTGGAACACACCACTCGCCGCCGCCACAGCCCGCGCCGAACGGCGTGCACGCGCCGCCACCGCCGACCTCGGTCACCTCGATGGAAATGTCCAGCTGCCCATCCCCGATGGTGATGATCGCGCCGTCCGTCTGGAATTGATAGACCAGCTGCGTGACGGCCCCATCGTAAATAGTGAATGAGGCGGTGGGAGGGGTGAGCAGCGTCGCCTGCACGGGCACAAACGTGCCCCCGTCATCGCGCTGCAAGACCCAGCCCTGCTCCAGGGTGCTCGCGTAATCGCCGGTGGGCAATGCCGCGCTGAGCACCGTCTCGCCCGGATCATCCGAGGTGCCGAGGTACGTGACGATCGGCCCCTCGATCCTGAAGAGCGCGTTGCTCAGCCGGTACACGTGCCCGTTGGTCTGCGCCACCAGGGCGATGCTCGCGCGGCCGGTGGACTCGGCTTCTTCCGTGCCGTCCGGACCGACGGCGCACGCCGGGAGCAGCGGCGCCGCCGCAAGGAACATTGCCGCGAACCCGACGTTGACAAGCGATGATCGACTCATGCTGGACCTCCTCCAAGCGAAAAGACGGGCGAGCATAACACGCGTCGATGCACTCGCGGCGCGCGGAGCAAGGATCGGATCGCCGGGACGACGCCGTTCGATCGGCGGTGGTGATGGCTCGCTCCTGCGGTAAGCGGCTGCCGCGGCGCCAGGACGACGGTGAGAGCGTGAGGCACAGCTCTCCGCCCGTCGGCCTCGCCCGGAGCGCGAGGTGCACGGCGCCGCGGCGCGCAGCCCGGATGGCGCTCACCAGCACGCGAAAGAGCCCGCGCGCCAGGGTGTCGTGGTCCGCATGGACCACCACGGGCTCGAGCTCCTGGATGCTGGTCGTGACGTCGCAGACAGCCGACGGATCCGGCCCGAAGACATCCCGCGCCTGTTCGATCGCTGCTGGCAAGGGCGGGCGGCGCGCTGCGCGGGCGCGGGGCTCGGGCTGCACATCGTCAAGGGCATCGTCGAGGCGCACGGGGGCAGATCTCGGTCGACAGCGAGCTCGGCGCGGGGACGACGTTCTCCTGCGCGATCCCCGTCACACGCTGAAGCCAGGGAGGCCAACCCGCTCCTCGCCGCATGCCCGACGGGTGCACGACTCCAGCAAACTGGAGCCGGGTCCACTTTACGAGCCGACGCTCCTGCGCTCGGCGCGCGGCCGTTACCGCGCCACGTCGACGGATTCGACGGATGCGGTCAGCTCGTTGTCCGCCGCGGATCGCCCGCCGAGGACGATCACCTCGCCGTCGCCAGGACAGATCAGGGGGCTGAAATACCGCGTGAACTCCAGGGCTCCCGCTGGCTCCCAGCCGTCGCCCGCCTCGTCGAGCCGGAAGAGGCCGTCGGCGAAGTTGACGTAGAGGTCCTGCTCGTCGTTGCACGCCGTCGCGCCGAAGCCGGCAATCGGGATCTCCGAGGGGAGCGCCGGGCCCGGCGACCAGGCCTCGGTCTTGGTGTCGAACCGGTAGACCTCGCCCGAGAATGCCATCCCCTCGCCGACGCCGCCGAGCGCATAGATCGTGTCACCGCGCCTCGCGACGCCCAGCGAGCGGAGCGCGAACGGCGCCTCGGGCAGCGGGACCCACGCCGCGTCGGGCGTCGAGAGGTCGAGCACGACGCCCCGGGTCAGCAGCTCGCCGGGGCCCCCGAGCGTCCAGCCCCCGACCACGTACAGCCGGTCCCCCACCACCACGGCCCCGTGCCCGGAGCGCCCCTCGGGCAAGTCCGGCATGGCCTGCCATGTCCCTTCGCGCGGATCGTAGCGCTGGACCGTCGCCACCGGGGTGAGGACCTCCGGCTCGTCGATGGCGCTGTCCACGCGGAGGCCGCCGATACGGTAGATGAAGCCGCCGTGCGCCACGAGCGCGATGCTCTCCAGGTGCTCGACGGCCCCGAGGTCCTCCCAGGCGCCGCCTTGCGCGCGGGAGAGCCGCCGGAACCCGGTCGACTGGTGCTCGGCCGCAAAGCCTCCTCCGAGGTTCCCCCCGTACGTATAGATCGTGTCGTCGGCGAGGGCGGCGCCGAAGGAGCTGACGGCCTCGGGCAGGTCGGGATAGCGGTGAGGGGGCTGAGCCCGCGGCAGCTCGAGCTCCCGGGCCTCCCCCGTGGGGACGGCGGGGAGCGTGCGGAACGCTGCGGGCGTCGGGGCCGGCCGCACCTCCTCGTCGTCGCTGCAACCCAGGACCGTCAGAGCGCTCGCCGCGGCGAGCAGGCACCGTGTGAACCACAGCGAACCGTTCCAGTGAGACATCGTGACGGATCTCCTTGTCAGTGAAACCATCGACCGCCGGCGGCCTCGTCCTCAATCGATCGCGGCGCCATGAGCGATCCAGCGGCGGACGGTGTCTTTCTCGTCGGCCGAGAGCGGCTTCAGCGTCGGCGGCATCGCGAGGCCACAGCCCTCGTCGCACGAAACGAGCTCGCATTCGAGCGTTCCATCGATCTTGTGCAAGACGGGGATGAGCCGGCAGCGCATCGACGGCGCGCCCGGCGCGCACAGCGAGCTGCGCTCGGTGGGTGGGAGGTTCAGGAGCTGCATGAGTAGCGCCTCAATCTAGTTCAAGCGCACCGCTGCGCACTATAGCAGCGCGTATCTGCGGGCGTGGCGCCGAGCCCGCCGCTGCGCCGACGCTCGGCCCCCGCCTCGCGTCGAGATCGGAGAGGGCGGGCGCGGGCGCCAGGCAGTCAGGAACCGAACATCTTTTGGTGCTTTTGCTTGGTGGTCCCCTCGTCATTGTCGTCACCCGCGGGCTCGCCATCGGAATCGGACGAGGACTCGCTGTCCGCCTCCTCTAGCGTGAAGATCAACAAGCTGCGGCACGTGGCCTTGATGAGCTTGCGCAGCTCGCGCTTGGTCAATGGGGTGCTGACGGCCCACGAATCGCACGCATTCGCCTCCACGCCGATGAGCGCACCTTCCAGCTTTGCGAATGCCCCCTCCAGAAAGACAAGATCGGTGTTGCTTGACACGATTCTGTACTTCCTGGCGTCTCCTCTCCCCGCAGCGCATGCGCGCCGGCCGCCGCAGACGCCAAAGCGACGGGTGCGCGGCCATCCTGGCGAGCCGGACGCCGCCGAATCTAACATGGCACGACGACCGCAAGTCGACGGCTCATTCATTATGTTCCCACCACAATACAGCCATACGGCCGCGCTTTCGGGCGAGGGCAAGCCCGGAACGTGTGCGCCGCACGCAGACTGCTGAGCAGCGGGGCTCTCTGGCCCACGGGCCCCCATCATGCCTTCGGCCTGGTCGCGTCATCGACCGATGGACACGAGATGACCGCCCCAGGTACGCATGCGGACGGCCCACGAGAGGTTCCCCGAGTTCTGACGTCCCAATCGCCGACTGAGCTTGTCAAGATGCACGGAGGCCGGATCACGCGGAGCAGGGCGCGGCCGCACCGCGGTGCTTCGGCCGCTGCCGCTGGACGGCTTTCGCCATCGCCCCGCCTCAAAGCTCCCTGCGAGCGCGCTTGCCCGCCCCTCGCGGCTCGAGCTCATTCCTCGTGAACCGTCCGGTCCGTATCGGACAGATCCCCTCCTCTCCTTGTGATGCGTCCCTCGTCAGGCAAGCACCGGCGCGACGTCTACGAGGCCCGAGGGCGGCCTCGCACCGCGGGGCCCCTGGCACGGCGCACAATGAAGGACACAAGCGCACATGGAACCGGCCACGCTGGACGGGGCCTTTTGTGCGCTCAGCGTCGCTCAATGAAACACGCTGGACATGTCTGACAATGCTCCTGACAAACAGGCGCATTCTCGGCTGGACGACCCGTGGCGCGCTTTGGGATGTTCCAAGATTGTTTAGTTTGGGTGCAACCACGGTGATCGCCCGAGCTGTGGCGCGCCGTCCACGCGTTTTTCGCTTGTTTAATGTATTCATTCTTTCTCCAGGACTTGCTCGTTGGGAAATGAGGGGTATCGTCAGCCCCGTCCGATTCGAGGAGTTCCTGTCCAAGCCGATAGGATATCCGGTTCCATAGGGGCGTACTTCGGAGTGGGCCGTCGTGGCGTGCTCTCTCCGCTGACGCCACGCGCCGTGAAGTCGATGGCAAAGGGCGAGGCCTAGGGTGACCTTCGCGCGAGCTCCTCGCCAGACATCACCGGTGCAGCGGTCTTCGGTCAGCGCAGGGCTCCACGAGAGCAGGCGTATCCGTCGCTCTCCGTGGGGGGTTATCGCCGCGCGTTCATCTCAAGGCGTACGTTCCACAGGGCACGAAACACAAGGAGTTGTTCTTATGAAGAAGCTCGTTATCCTCGCCGCGCTCGCCACCATGTCGATCTCGGGGAGCGCCATGGCAGTTGCCCGGGGTGGTCCCGCGCGCGCCATCCTGATCGAAGGGGCGTCGGCCGGCACGGCGACCTTCAACGCCGTCATCAATGCCAACGGCCTGAGTGACAACCTCCTGGCCCCGAACGGGACATGCCTCATCAGCATGACCTGGACCAACCCCAACAACGCGGCACAGTCCCGCTCCTGCACGGTCCGCGAGGTAAAGACGACCACCAACCCCAACTGTCCGAACATGGACATCAATACCACCATGTATGCCGGCTCTGGCTTCAATACCAACTGCAGTGGATTCAATCAGTTCGGCATGGCATTCGGGCCCCAAGGTGCAGGCTTTACCACCATCAGCGCCTCCATCGTCCTGGGCGAGACGGCACTCGGCACGCCGAGCTTCGGCGGGACGTTCCGGGATCCGTTCTCCTTCGGCTTCATCCAAGGCATCACGATCAACTAAGACCGAGCGCCGCCCGACGCGCCGCCATGCGGACGTCGGGTGCGCAGATCTCCCGGACCGCGCCTCGCGGCCGGGAGATCTGCTCGCTTGCGCCCAGCGATCATCGCCCGTGTCAGCCGCTGCCTTGCCCGAGGGCGAGCGGGAGTCGCCCCCCTAGGGCCCTGCTCCTCGTCATCGTGACATCGCAGCGAGCGCCGCAACCCCCTCACCCTGATCGGATGGAGACGTTCTCATGCAACCGCCTGTCCTGCATCACGCTACTCCCCGCCGATGGCCGCTCTGGTGCGCGCTGGCGGCGCTCGCGCTCGCCGCCTTCCTGCTCCTCCGCCCGAAGCTCGACGCGCCGCGCGCCGCGCTGCCCGAGCCCGCCCTCCGCTCATCCATGCATCAGCAAAAGTCGGGCTACGTCAACCGTGCGCGATGGGATCGCCCCGCCGCGCCCCCGGACCAAGCTGCCCCGGAGGTGCCGCCGATCTCCGGGACCGTCTACGACCTGAGCGGCGCCCCGGTCGCCGGCGTCACGATCGCCGCGACGACGTTCGACGTCGCCGGCAATTTCCCCACGACGGCCGCGTCGGCCGAGAGCGATGAGCACGGGCGCTTCGAGATCCGCGCCCCGAACGGAACCTACAACCTCGTCAGCAACAAAGAGGGATACGGCCCCATGCTCGTCGTCGCGCACAGCGGTGACGATGTCGCCCTGCTGATCCCGAGGAGCGGGATCGTCGAGGGGCATGTTTACAACGAGCGCAAGGAGCCGATAACGCAGTTCACCGTGGACATCGTCGCGCTGTCCCCCGACAGCACGGCAGCGCCCGCGCCCCTCTGGTCGAAGCGCTTCGACGCGGCGGACGGGGCCTTCCGTGTGGAGCAGGTCCCCGGCTGGCCGGTCTTCCTCAGGGTCACGGCGGCCGATTACGCTCCTGTCTTCTCGGCGCCCGTCCATGTCGGGCCCGACAAGACCCAGAACGTCGAGCTGACGCTCTCGCGCGGGTGCACGCTGACGGGGACGGTTCATGACGAGAATGGCGCGCCGCTCGCCGGCATCTTCCTCGATGCGGAGACGCGCTTCATCACGGGCTCGGCGAGCCAGGGGTCCATGGATGCCGCGAGCCAGGCCCAGAGCGATCTCGAAGGGCGCTTTCGGCTAGAGCGTGTCCCTCCGGGCGAGATCCTGGTCCGCGCGTATGACGGCGGCTATGCCGCGACGACGGCCCAGGTCCAGGTCGCGCAATGTGACGCGCTCGACCCGATCCAGCTCAGGATGTCCAGGGGAGGCAGCGTCGCCGGCGTCGTGCGGGGGAGCGACGGCAAGCCTGTCGCCGGCGCGCAGATCATGGCGTCTCACCGGAGCATCGGCTTCGTGAACGCGGTGACCGACGCCGAGGGGCGCTATCGCTTCGAGAAGCTCCCGGCGGCCGTCATGCGCCTCGAGCTGGTGGCGAAGTCGCAGCGTACCGTGGTGTACGCCAACGTGAGTGAGGGGCAGGTCGTCGAGCGGGACATCTCTCTTCCCGCGGACAGCGCGGGCGAGATCCGCGGGCGCATCACCAGCGGCGGGAAGCCGCTCCGGGGTGTCCAGGTCGTGGTCGCGTGCAACCAGGGCGAGCCCGGGCTCGACATGCGCCACGTCACGACGGGCAACGACGGGACCTATCGGGCGACAGGGCTGCCGGATGGCGCTTACATGGTCATGGTCTCCTCGGCGGTCGAGGGCACCTCGGCCGTCGTTCGTGACGGCGGCGTCGCGCAGGCGGATCTGGACGTGGCCGGGCAGCCCCAGCCAGAGGAGGACTCGGTGGCTCCGGCGCACTTCACCGGCGACTGAGCGGCGCGAGGCGGGAACCTCCGGGCCGCCCGGGCTGTCGATCGCCGTGCCCCACCGCTCGCGGGCCCGCGCTCAGGCGCGGCCCGCCGCGCAACGACCGGAGATCCCCCGTGCCCAGAGCCCTCCTCCGCAGCCGCGCTGCGCTCGCCGCGATCGCCGCCCTCGTCCCTGCCCTCTTCAGCTGCGCGGACAGCCCCTCGCCGCCCGCCACCCCCGCCACGCTCTCGGGCGGGCCCGGGGCTGGCGCACCGCGCCCCCTGCCCGCCGCGCCGGCGGTCGCCGTCGCGGCGCGCCGCGCCGAGGCCGCGCCCATCCGGCTCACCGCCGCGGACGGCACCGGGCTGCGCCTCGTCGCGCTCACCGGCCGCGCGGTGATCGAGGCGCCGCTCGCGCTCGCCGAGCTGCACCTCACCTTCGAGAACCCCGAGGATCGCGTGCTCGAGGGCACCTTCAGCGTGACGCTGCCGCCCGGCGCGAGCGTCGGGCGCCTCGCCATGAAGATCGACGACCGGTGGCAGGAAGGCGAGGTCGTCGAGCGCCAGCGCGCGCGCGAGGCGTACGAGGATTTCCTCCACCGCAAGCAGGACCCTGCGCTGCTCGAGCAGGCGGCGGGCAACGAGGTGAGCGCGCGGGTCTTCCCCATCCCGGCGCGCGGCGTGAAGCACATCGTCCTGTCGTACTCCCAGGAGCTCCGCCCGGACGCGCCCTTCGCCGTCCCCTTGCGCGGCCTGCCCACGGTGAGCCGCCTCGACATCGAGGCCACCGTCGCCGGCGCCGCGGCGCCCGTCCACGCGCTGCGCCGGAACGACGCCGCGCCCGAGGCCGATTTCGTGGTGGATCCCGCGCGGCTCACGTCGATCGAGGCGCGTGGCGGCCTGCGCAGCGGCGAGCTCGTGCTCGCCCGCGTGAACGCGCCGGTGGACGCGCGGCCCGATCCGCTCGCCTCCGCGATGATCCTCGTGGACACGAGCGCCTCACGCGCGCTCGGGCTCGAGGAGCAGCTCGGCGTGCTCGCGGCCCTCGCGCGGGCGGTCGCCCAGGCGGGCGGCCCGGGCGCGCCGCTCACCGTCGCCTGCTACGACCAGGCCGTCACCCCCGTCTTCGACGGCGCGGCGTCGGCGTTCGGCGAGGTCGAGATCGCGCGCATCCGCGAGCGGCAGGCGCTCGGCGCCTCGGATCTCGGGCGCGCGCTCCGCTGGGCCGGCGAACGCGCGCGCGCCCGCGGCCAGCGGCGCGTCGTGCTGCTCTCCGACGGCATCGCGACGGCGGGCGAGGTCGCGCCGGGCGCGCTGCGCGGCGCCGCGGCGGCGCTGCGAGGCGCGGGGGTCGAGCGGCTCGACGCGGTCGCGCTCGGCGGCCTCCGCGACGAGGCCGCGCTGCGGCAGCTCGTCGCGGCGGGCCTGCCCCGCGACGGCGCCGTGGTCGACGGCGCGCGCGGCGCCGCCGAGATCGAGCGGCGCCTCGGCTCGGCCACGCGCTCGGGGATCGCGGTGAACATCGAGGGCGCGCGCTGGGTCTGGCCCCGCACCCTGAACGGCGTGCAGCCCGGCGACGAGGCGCTCGTCTACGCCGAGGTGCCGGCCGAGCTGCCCGTCCGGCTCACGGTCGACGGCCGCACCACGACGCCCGACCTCCGCGGCGTGGAGCGCCCGCTGCTCGAGCGCTCCTGGGCCCGGGCGAAGATCGACGGCCTCCTCGCCCGAGAGGGCGCCGGGGGCGACCAGGACGCGATCCGCAAGCAGATCATCGACCTCTCGATCGCGCACCGGGTGCTGAGCCCGTACACCGCGCTGCTCGTGCTGGAGACCGAGCACGACTACGCGCGCTTCGACATCGTCCGGCGAGGGCTCTCCGACATCCTGACCGTGGAGGGCGGCCGCGTCGCCGTGCAGAGGCGCTCGCGGCCGCAAGCCGGGAAGCCGCCGGCCCCCGCGCCGGCCCAGAGCCCGGTCGCCGGCGCTTCGCCTGGCAAGCGCGCCGAGGTGTTCTCCGAGCAGGGAGCCGGCGTTTCCCCTGGCGAGAGCGCTGCCCTGCGCCCTCCCCCGGCGCCGCCGGCGCCCCCTGCGGGCGCGGACAGCCAATACACCTTCGGCGCGGACGTGCTCGCGCCGTCGGGCGCCAGCGGGGTCGCCGGCGGGCTCGGGCTATCGGGCGTCGGCGAGGGCGGCGGCGGCCGCGGCGAGGGCATCGGCCTCGGCGAGATCGGCACCCTTGGCCACGGCAGCGGGCCCGCGGCCGGGGCCGCGGCGCCCGCGCCGAGCGCCATGTCGGCCACGGGCACCGGCCAGGGCTTCGGCAGCGGGCACGGCCGCCTCGCCGGCGACCACCGGACCAGGGCGCCGCAGGTCCGCGCGGGCGCCACCCAGGTGAGCGGCCGCCTCCCGCCGGAGGTGATCCAGCGCATCGTCCGCCAGAGCTTCGGCCGCTTCCGCCTCTGCTACGAGCACGGGCTCCAGCGCGACGCGGGCTTGCAAGGCCGCGTCGTCGTGCGCTTCACCATCGACCCGCGCGGCGCGCTCGTCAACGCGCGCGACGGCGGCTCCGATCTGCCCGACAGCGCCGCGGTCTCCTGCGTGGTCCGCGCCTTCCGCGACCTCACCTTCCCCGCGCCCGAGGGCGGCAGCGTCGACGTGGTGTACCCGCTCCTGTTCTCGCCGCCCCCGAGCGGCGCGCCCGCGCCCGCGCCGGCCGCGGCCGACGACGCCGCGCCCCCTCGATCGGAGCCGTACGCCGGCCGCTTCAAGCAGATCCACGACACCCTCGCCCGGGGCGACGCGCCGGCCGCCGCGCGCGACGCCCGGGCCTGGCACGCCGAGGCCCCCGGCGACGTGCTCGCGCTCGTCGCGCTCGGCGAGGCGCTCGAGGCGGCGAGCGACACGCCGGGCGCCGCCCGCGCGTACGGATCGCTGATCGATCTGTTCCCGGCGCGCGCGGACCTCCGCCGCTTCGCCGGCGCGCGCCTCGAGCGGCTCGCGGGCGGCGCCGGCCTCGAGCTGGCGGTCGACACCTACGAGAAGGCGCGCGAGCAGCGTCCCGACCACCCCGCGAGCCACCGCTTGCTCGCGTTCGCCCGCCTCAAGCGGGGCGAGCACGCCGCCGCCTTCGACGCGCTCGCGGCGGGCGTCGCGCGGCGTTACCCGCCGGGGCGCTTCGTGGGCGTGGAAAGCATCCTGCGCGAGGATCTCGGCCTGGTCGCCGCGGCGTGGCTCAAGGCGGAGCCCGCGCGCCGGGCGGCCATCCTGGCCCGGCTCGCGAAGGCCGGCGCCGCGCTCGAAAGCGCGCCCTCGCTCCGCTTCGTGCTGAACTGGGAGACCGACGCCAACGACGTCGACTTCCACATCCGGGACGACCGCGGCGGCCACGCCTATTACGGCGACCCGGCGCTGCCAGGCGGCGGGCGCCTCTACGCCGACGTGACCACCGGCTACGGGCCCGAGTGCTTCACCATCCGCGCGCCCCGGGAGCAGCGAGCGAGCCGGTACACCCTGCAGGCGCACTACTACGCGCGCGGCCCGATGGGTTACGGCATGGGCAAGCTGCAGATCGTCGACCACGACGGCAAGGGCGGTCTGACCTTCGACGAGCGCCCCTTCGTGGTCATGACCGACGGAGCCTTCGTGGAGCTCGGCGCCGTCACGCGCTGACGCGCCGCTAGACCCTCTCCCAGCGCCCGCTCTCGACGGAACGGAAGAGCGCGTCGATGACCCGCATGTTGCCCACCGCGACCTCGATCGAATTCTCGACCGGACCGCCCGCGCGGATGGCGCGCGAGAACGCCTCGCTCTGCAGGTGGTACTGGTCGACGGCGGGGAACGAGGTGACCCTGGCCGAGCTGCAGTTCAGCGTCGAGCCGTCATCGAGGAAGATCTTGCACGGCTGGTCGGCGGGGGCGTTGAACGGGATCTCTATCTCGAGGCGTCCCCTGGTACCGAGCGCGTTCACGCGCTGGTAGGCCACCGCCTGCGTGCTGCACGTGAACGTCAGGTGCGCGCCGCCGTAGTCGACGAGGCCCGAGGTCACGCGATCGGTGCCGAACTCGGGATCGCGCTCGACGAGCGCGATCGCCCGCACGGGCTCGCGTCCGAACAGGAAGCGCGACGTGTTCACCGCGTAGCAGCCGATGTCGTAGAGCGCGCCGCCCCCGACTTCCTTCTTGTTGCGGATGTTGGTCGCGTCGCGGTTGAAATACGAGAACGCCGCCTGGACGCTGACCAGATCGCCGATCTGGCCGTCTCGCACCCGGTCCCTGGCCTGCTGCCACTGCGGGTGGTTGCGGATCATGAACGCTTCGGCGATCAGCTTGCCCGTCTCGCGCTGGACGTCGACGAGCGCCTCGGCGTCCCTGGCGCTGAGCGCGATCGGCTTCTCGCACAGGACATGCTTGCCGGCGCGGGCGGCGCGCGCCGTCCACGTCACGTGCAGGTGGTTGGGCAGCGGGTTGTAGACGGCGTCGATCTCCGGATCCTCGAGCAGCTCATCGTAGCTGCCGTACGCCTTCGGGATCCCGAGCGACCGCGCGGCCTCGCGCGCCTTGCCGATGTCGCGCGACGCCAGCGCGGCGAGCTGGGTCAGCGGCCCCCGCTTCATGCCGGGCAGGCTGACCGTCAACGCGAAGTTGCTCGCCCCGAGGACGCCCCAGCGCACGGGGGTGATGAATTTATCGGACGTCGGACCTTCGGCAGATGTGGACATGGGCACCTCGCTGCTCGCGAAACTAACGGTCGACGGCGCGCCTGTAAACGCTCAGCAAGCACCGGCGGAACCGCCGAGGCGCCCCCGCACCGAGCGCCGGTCGATCTCCTCGCCGCCAACTCCTCGCCGCCAACGACGTACCCGAGATCGACCAGGGGCGGAACAGGCGAGACAGAGGACGCCATCGAAGTCCCCCTCACGCTCCAGACGTCTGTCCGTCAGACCTCACGCCATTACTTCGACCCGCTCACTCGACACCCTCAGCAAACTCTGCCATTATTACCAGAATTGCAGCCTTTCAGTGGGGGACTGATATGGCTCGAAATACCATGGTAGGTCTGATACCGCTCATCGTTCTGGCCGGAACCGGATGCGCCGAGGACGGAGAGTGGCTGGAAGAGCCCTTGGGCGAAGCGCAGAGCGCGCTGGAGGGCGACAATGCGCTCAATCCCAACGCGCTCAATCCCAACGCGCTGAACCCCAACGCGCTCAATCCCAACGCGCTGGCCATCGGCGCCTTGAGCATCATCTCCCTTGGCTCGCAGGCGCTTACCGCGATCCTGGACCCCGGGCCGAACGGCGCGATCTCACGCGAGCACCTGAGGTACGCCGTCGAATGCGCCCTCGAAAGCTCGCAATCATTCCGCTTCGGCTGGATCGACGCCTCTGGCGTCTATCACGACGAGATCTACACAGGCGTGCTCGGCCTCGCGAGGAGCTGGGCGTGGGACCCGCTGGATGGGGACGGACAGCGCTGGGTCTCGGCGTGCCTCGCGGCGCGCACCAACTACTACAGGGTCTCCGTCGCGCTCTCTTCGCGTGGACCCACGAAGGCGATCAACAAGCAAAACTCGCCGGAGGTGTCCACGTTCACGAGGGAGGAGGGCGCGTTCTGGGGCAACATCTACGGGAGCTCGCCGGCGCTCTATGCCTGCCATGTTCCAGAGAACGATGCGAGCTCACGCGCGGCGCTTCGCGACTGCGCCGCCGGGCACATCGACGAGACGACTGGCGCCATCCAGCCGTGCGGGGAGATCCAGCTCCTTGGCCCGTGTAGCAGCTATTGCGACCCCATTGCCCCCAAGAACGGCATCTACCACCCTTCCTGCTCCACGGATCCGGCGAACCGCCCGGCCACCAGGAGCTTGCATCCGATCACGGTCTTCCTCGAATGAGAGGATCTACAGCGGTTTCCGCCCACCTCAGCACCATGCAGAGCAGAGCGGCGGTCACCCGCACAGGAGACGGGCCCAGATCGGCGTTTTCGGCGCGCAAGCGCACTCCGGTGCGCTGAGCACCGAAAACGTCGAGGTGGGCCCGTATCCGAAGCGGGTGACCGCCGCTCTAGTATTCGCGGCAGTCGCCGGGCGCCTCCAGCGCGCCGAAGCCGTAGGGCCGCGCCTGCTTGACCAGCAGCCGGCGCTCCGGGCCGATCAGCTTCCATTCGATCTGCATCGCGTAGAGGTGGTTCTCCCCCTCCGGGTCCACCAGCGGCCGGTAATGAGCGTGGACGGACTCGAGCACGCACCCGAGCCGCTGGACCTCCGGGAACGACAGCACGTCGCGCCCGCGCGACAGGCTCGAGCGCGTGTGGTACTCCGCCTTGATCGTGCGGGGCGGCGGCGTGTACACGATCTCGTCGCTGGTCACGCCGGGCGCGGGGTTGGTGACCGAGGCCTCGCCGATCTGCGCGTTGATGTAGTACTGGCTGTCGCGGGTGGCGTCGAGCGCGTTGCGGCTGATCGCCACGCCCTGCGCGCGCTCCGATTGCCAGGCCTGGTGCACCAGCACGGCCATGGCCGCGCGCGCCTGCTCGACGTGGCCGAACTCGCGCTCGTCGTAAGCGCGCGTGTTCCACAGGCTCGACCAGACGGTGCGCAGCGCGTCCTCGATGGAGCTCGACTCGGCGTCCAGGTCGCCGCTCGTCGACGTGTGCAGGCCCGCGCCGTTGAAGGTCGCGAGATCCTCGGTGTTGCTGCTGCTGCGCAGGCGCACGCGGTCGCCGCCGAAGCGCTGCTCGATCGCGCCCGTGACCTCGCTCAGGATCGCAGGGTCCACCGGGTGCGCCAGCATCCGCGCCCGCACCTCGGCCAGGCCCTCGGCGTGCGCGTGCGGATCGGCGCGGAACTCGGGATCCTGCTCGAGCTCGGCGAGGAGCTCCGCCGCGCCGCTCGCCTCGAAATGATCCATGTAGTGCGAGAACGGGATCGCGAACGCGGCGGGCGGCACGTACAGCGGCAGCAGGTCGAGCGGGCAATACTGCCCCACGCCGCTCACGCGGTACAGCTCGGCCATGCCTGCCGCCTTGGCGCCGATGCTGTCGCCCATGGCGTAGCCCGCGGCGTCGAGCGGCACGATCCCGCGCACGGAGCGGTCGAGCGCCGGCGCGAGCCGCGCGCCGGTCGGCTTGCGCTTCTCCCAGTAAGCGTCCGCCTCCTGCGCGGTGGCCTCGCGGATGTCGAAGTCCGACGCGCGCACCTCGAGCCGCACCAGCTTGCCGAACAGGGCCTTGAGGCGCGCGTCGCCGCGCGCGCCGCGCAGGGCCATGTTCGGCGTGCCCCGGCCGCGCGCCAGCACGTTCACGTGCGCGAGCGGCGTCTGGAACGCCTCGGTGATGAGGCCGCCCATGAACGCGGTCTCGTTCGGCACGTCGTCGGTCACCACGATCACGTTCGGCCCGAGCTCGGCCGTCTCCAGATCGCGCGCCGGGACGAACGTCAGCGTGCCAAAGCCCTCGGCCGGGTTGAGCGACTGGTACGTGAGCCCCTTGTACGGCGCGTTCGGCCCCACGATGGGCGCGGTCCCTTCGATCGCCCGCAGCTCGATGATCTGGCGCCCTTCGGTGGGCCGTATCGCCCACGCCTCCGGGTCGGGCACCGCCTTCATCGCCGCGAAGAACGCGCGCCGCATCTGCTCGCCGACGATCTGGTCGCCGGGCGAGAACTCGACGGTCTTGGCTCCGTTGGTGTGCTCGACCAGCGTGCCGAGGAGGTAGCGACGGCCCTCGGACCGGAAGTACTCGGTCTGGCTGAACAAGCCCCAGCCGACGTTGAACTCCGCGGCTTGCTCGGGATCGCAGCGATCGAGGTGGGGCTCCTTCCGGATCTGCTCGCGGACGAACGTGTAGTGGAGCGCCCACTGGCGCGTGCTCAGGAGGTGCACCGTGTCGTTCGCGGCCATGTCGACGACGAACTTGACGCCGAGCTCACCGACCGCGGTGCCGCCCTCGGCCAGCTCGGCGAAGTCCGCGGCCGTCTCCAGCCGGTGCGCGCGCCCGCTCGCGAGCTCCCGCCCCGGGAGCTCGGCGCAGCCCTCGTTCGCGGCGCCGGGGCTCGCCGCCCCGCAGAAGCGCGGCGCCCCGGTGGCGTCGGGCACGCGGGCCAGCGACGCGCCTTCGGGCCAGGCCATGAAGTCGACGCGATCGCTCGGCTCCGGGCTGTCCTCGCGCCACAGCGTCGCCACGCCCTCGAAATCGGGCGAGGCCTCGAGCTCGGCCGTGTCGCTCGCGCCCACCGGGACGCTCAACCGCTCCCCGGGCGCGAGCGTGGCGGACGGCTCGGGCCACGCGAGCAGCACGCCCGCATCGGCGCCGGGCGGCGCCTGCCCCGGAGAGAGCGCCGCGAGGCGCAGCGCGAAGCCGTCGAGCGCGACGGGCGCGCCGCTCGCGTTCAGCACCTCGACGAACCCCGCGGGCCGCAGCGAGAGCTCGGAGATGACCAGCGGCCCGGCGATGGCCGGGAACGGCTCGGGCCACTGGAAAGGCGCGAAGCGGATGCTGTCGTCGAGGTTCGGCGGATCCGGCGGACCGCAGGTCTCGCCGTTCTCTCGCTCGGGCGTGGCATAGCGGCAGATCGACAGCTCGCCCGTGCCGTCGGGCAAGCGCGCGTAGCTCTCGGACCGCGGCAGCTCCGGCACATTCACCAGGTCGGCGAGCAGGCACGACGACGACCACAGCGCCACGCGCGCGCCCGAGTTCGAGAGCTTGAACGGCAGGTGCAGCGGGCCCTGCTCCGGCGTGTCGTCGGCCCAGAACAGCGCCGTTCGCCCCGGCCCGAGCGTCAGCTTCGGCAGCCGTGTCGCCTTGCCGGACTTGTCGCTCAGCGCGTACTCCCCGAGATCGAGCGCGCGCTGGCCGATGTTCATCAGCTCGATGAAATCGTCCGTCTCGCCGACCTCGTCGACCCAGGCGCCGTCGTTGCCGGTCATCACCTCGTTGATGCGAAGATCGCCGCTCAGCGCAGGCGAGGCGGCCACAGGAAGCTCGAAGTCGCACACCTTCGTCTCCGGTGGGTGCTCCTCCGCCGGGAGCCGGGTCTCGCCCGAGCAGCCGACGCCAAGGGCGAGCGACAAGAGGGCCGCACCAATGCGCGGCTGGGACAAAGGGTGAACGTGATCGCTGGGTGAGCGCTCCATCATGCGTGCTCCCGTCGTTCCTGCACCGTCATGCCCGCTCCGCCAGCACGCGGCGTGCCGCGCGCACCGGCGCCTGGCGCGACGCAGAAAGCTCGTGGAATCCAGTGCTTCGGCCGCGCGGCGCGGCTCGCCGTGCGCCGGGCTGTGCCAGCTCCTGCGCCGTCACCGCCAGGGGGCCGCGCCGGCTGACACCATCAACTGCCCATTCGGCCGGCGCGCGACTTGGATGCTGGCTTCAGCTCTTGTAGCCTCGCGCGCATGCGTGAAAGCGTGCATGGACGAGTTGCTTTGATCGCTCTCCTCACCTGCGCCCTGGCCGCCTGTTCTGAGCCGCCGGCCGGCGAGGACGGCGCAGGCGGCGGCGGCGCGGGTCCAGCCGGCAGCGGCGGCTCCGGCGGCGCCGCGGAGGCCAGCTCGAGCGCGGCGGAGGGCGCGACCTCCAGCGCCGCGACGGGCGCCGGGGCCGGCGGAGGAGGAGGAGGAGAGCCCGAGGGCGAGTGCGGGAGCGTCTCGGAGGTGCCGCCCGACCTGGGGTTCGACCCTTTCTACGAGAAGTACGTCGACGCCTCGGGGATTCCCGTCATCAGCTCCGAGAAGGTGCCTGACGCGGCGTGCACGAGTTCTCGCACGCCATCGCGATCATGGGCATCGCCTTCGTCGAGCCGACGTTCAACGGGGAGCTCGAGGACGTGTTCGATGCCGCGCTCCAGGCGGGGAGATGGGAGAACACCTACGCGGCGACGAACAAGGACGAATACTGGGCCGAGGGGGTCCAGTCCTGGTTCGACGCCAACACCGAGGCGATCCCCACGAACGGGATCCACAACGACATCGACACCCGGGCCGAGCTGCGCGACTACGATCGCCCGCTCCACGACCTCATCGCCAGGTACTTCGCCGACGACGCGTGGCGGCCGAGCTGCCCCTAATTCCGTCCGCCAGGCGTCCTGGCAATGAATCCGGAGAGAGAGAATTCAACGCCAAGGCGCAAAGACGCAAAGACGCAAAGACGCAAAAAAAAAAAAAAAAAGAACAGATCTCGTGTATCTTTTCGTCTTTGCGCCTTGGCGCCTTGGCGTTACTCTCTCTTCGTTCGCGAGATCCGCTCCAACACCCGCTGAGCCAGGCGTGACCGCAGCGCCTCCAGGGCTTCGCTACGCGGGCGGATAGAAGACATCGAGCGTCGGGAAAGCCGGTTTGGCGCGGATGCAGTCCCAGAGGTAGACCGCGAACCCCAGATCGCCCGTCCAGAGCGAGTAGCGCAGCTGTCCATACCGGCGCGCGTCCTCCTGCGTCTGCACGATGCCGTGCATCGCGAAGGCGCGCGCGCGATCCAGCCAGAGCGCGTCGCCCGTGCGCTCGTGGAGCTTGAGGAAGGCGTAGCCGTTTCCGCCTGTGCCATGGCAAAGGTTGGAGCCTTTGCAAAGAGGCCCGGCCGCCCACGTCGCCTCGCCGGCGGCCCACAGGAGCTCGTCGAGCGTGGGGCTGGGGAGTTCGGAAAGACAGATGACGAAGCCGGGCGCGCCGTGGCAGAACTGCATCAGCCGGGGGTACGGGGCATCGCCTTGTAAAGCCAGCTGCGCTGGCCAGCTGGCCAATCTGCCTTCTCGCGTGGCTGTCCGCCCGATCGTGGTGGCGATGGCCTGCTCCCAGGCTGCCCAGTCGCCGGCGTCCAGGAGGTGCCGGCCATGGAGGAGCGCACGCGCGGTCGCGACGAACCCGTGGACGGCGTCGAGATAGGTGCTTCGGCGGCCGTAGAGGTCTTGCGACCAGTAATGACAACCGTGCTCGTCGGACCACTGAAGCTGCGACCAGAGGCGCGCGGCGGTGCGGCGGAAGAGATCGGCCCAGCGCGCGTCGCCGAAGCGCTCGTGCAAGAACGACGCCGCCAGCATGGTGCCGGGCGCCCCCCACATCAGCTCGCGCGCCGGGTGATCGAGGTTGCGCTCGATGAGGGCCGCGAGCCGGTCGGCTCGTTCCTCGGTGGGCCGCTCGCCCTGCGCCATCAGGAGGATGGGCGTGTCCCCCATCATGAACGCGGCGCTCTCATCGCCCGGCATCGAGGCCAGCCACGCGCGGTTGCGTGGCAAGAGCGCGTCGAGCTGCTCTGTAGTGCGCCTCGCGCCCGGCGCCGCCCCCACCGCATGCAGGTAGCGCAGCGCCCAGATGACGCCTGAAGCGCCGTGGTAGAGCGGCAGCGCCGGCTGGCTCGGGTCGTCGCCGGGCGCGATGTCCTTCGGGTGCAGCGGCCAGTACGCGTCTTCCGAGGAGCGCGCCTCGGTGTCGCGAACGATGCCCTGGATGGCGTCGCGCGCGACGTCCTCGTCCCATGCGACGGAGTTCAATGCCTCGTGGCGTTCGGGTTCGTGCAGCATCGGTGCCTTTGCCTGCTCTGCGAGCGTCGCGCTCGACCGCGCGCCGCGGCGGGGCGCTACACTGCCAGCCCCTCGGTCAGCGCCCAGAGCCGCTCCTGCGCGGCCTCGTCGAGCGCCGCCTCGGCCGCCGGCTTGATGCGGCTCTTCTCGAAGTACTCGCCCGTCACCCCGGCCAGCTCCGGCGCCGTGGCCGCATGCAGCGAGCACTCGGCCCCTTGCTCGGGCGTGAGCAGGAACAGGTTGAAGAGCTTCATCAGGAGCTTTGGATAATCGCGCATCAGGTCCGTGCTGACCACGCCCGGATGGACGGCGTTGACCGTGACGCCGGTGCCCTCGAGCCGCCGGGCCAGCGCCTTGGTGAAGAGCACGTTCGCGAGCTTCGACTGGCTGTACGCCGCGGTCGTGCCGTACTTTCGCCGCTCGAACTGCAGGTCCTCCCAGTCCATCCGGCCGCGGTAGTGCAGCTTCGAGGACAGGACCACGACCCGCGACGGCGCGCTCTTCTTCAGGAGCGGGAGGAGGTCCTGCGTGAGCAGCCACGTCCCCACGTGGTTCACCCCGAACGTCGCCTCGAGCCCGTCCTCGGTCGTGCCGCGCGCGCTCCGCCACACCCCGGCGTTGTTCACCAGGACGTCCAGGCGCTCGTGCGCGGCGCGGAAGCGCTCGCCGAAGGCGCGGATGCTCGCCTTGCTCCCGAGATCCAGCGCGATCACCTCCACATCCTTGCGGCCGGTGGAGCGCGCGATGTCGTCGCGCGCCGCCTCCGCTTTGCCCGTGTCGCGGCACGCCAGCACCACCTTCGCGCCGCGCTGCGCGAGGCCGCGGGCCGTCTCCTTGCCAATGCCCGTGTTGCCGCCGGTGACGATGCAGACCTTCCCGTTCATGGAGCTCCTCTCTCAGGTTCCAGCGGTGGGCGCAAGGCGCAAGGTCACCGCGCGCGCGCCTCGCCACCGAAGACGCCAGGGAAGCGGAGGCGCCCCTCGCCTCGTGCCGGCGCAACGCCCCTGTCCCGCGAAACTCCAGCGAGAATCGCGACCCCCTTGACGTGGACGCGCCCCCAGCTTCTCCTGATTCTCTATGCTCAGCCTAACAGTATCTCTGGTGCGACGGGCGTGCTTCGTGTTCGGCATGCTGGCGATGACCGTGGGGTGCGGGAGCAGCGGACCCCCTGACGATCCCGAGCCGATCGGGGCCGCGACCGGGGCGCTCACAGGCGACGAGCCCGACCTCGTGATCTCGAGCGCGAGCGCGCCGCCCAGCGTCCTGCCAGGCGGCTATTTCACGACGTGGGTCACTGTGTGCAACCAGGGCAACTCGGCGAGCTACAGCACCCAGGTCGAGGTGAGTCTGTCGGACGACGACATCATCACACCGTCGGATCCCATCACCGGCTATGCGCCGCTGGGGTATCTCGACGCGGGGCAATGCGTCGAGCTCGGCGTCCAGACCGCCGCGGCCGTGCCCGATGGCGCGTACACGCTCGGCGTCGTGGTGGACTCGTTCGAGCAGGTGATCGAGCTGTCGGAGACCAACAACGCGGCGGTCGCAGGCGAGATCGGCATCGGCTACGGCCCGGATCTCATCGTCTCGGCCGTGAGCGGCCCCCCGAGCGCGCCCCCCGGCGGCGGCTTCGAGGTCCAGGCCACGGTGTGCAACCAGGGCACGACGCCGAGCCAGAGCGCGCTCGTGGATGTGCTCCTCTCGCCGGACGCCGCGATCGAGCCGTCGGATCACCTCCTCGGCGGCATTCCGGTTCCATGGCTGGATCCTGGCCAGTGCGAGTCGGTGATCATGCCCGCCAGCGCCAGTGTCCCCGAAGGCGTCTATCATCTCGGCGCGATCGCGCACGAGAACGGCTGGTACGCGGAGCTCATCACGTCCAACAACGCGCTGGCGGGCGGGCTGCTCGGCGTCGGCTACCAGCCGGACCTCGTCGTCTCGGCGGTGAGCGGGCCGCCGAGCCAGGGGCCCGGCGCCTGGTTCGACGCGTCGGTCACCGTCTGCAACCAGGGTACGCAGCCGAGCTACGGCGCCGACGTCGACCTCCTGCTCTCGCCCGATGGCGAGATCACGCCCGCCGATTTCCCGATCGGAGCCGGCCATGTGCCCTACCTGAGCCCCGGACAGTGCTTCTCCACGACCATCCCCGCAAACACGTACGTGCCCGACGGCGCGTACACGCTGGGCGCGATCGTGGACGCCCCGGACTGGGTCGTCGAGCTCATCGAGGCGAACAACGCCGCGGCGGGCGGCGTGATCGGTGTCGGCTACCAGCCGGACCTCATCGTGTCCTCGGTGAGCGGGCCGCCGAGCGCGATGCCTGGCGGCATCCTCGACGCCTCGGTCACCGTCTGCAACCAGGGCACGCAGACGAGCTATGGCAGCGACGTGGAGCTGTACCTCTCCTCGGACGGGATCATCACGGCGAACGACGTGCCCATCGGCGTCGATGCGGTGCCGTACCTCGATCCGGGGCAGTGCACCACGCGAACGCTCCACGTGGGCGCTTACGCGCCTGAGGGCGCCTACCACCTGGGCGCGATCGTCGATCGGTACGGCAGCGTCCCCGAGCTCATCGAGAACAACAACGCCGCAGCTGGCGAGGTGGTCGGCATCGGCTATCGGCCAGATCTCATCGTCACCTCGGTGAGCGCCCCGCCGAGCGCCGTTCCGGGCAGCGGCTTCGACGCCGCCGTCACCGTCTGCAACCAGGGCACGACCCCGAGCTACAGCGCAGCCCTGGAGCTGCGCCTGTCAGCCGACGACAACATCACGGGGACCGACCCGCCCGCCGGCGGCGCCCAGACGCCGTACCTGGATCCGGGGCAATGCGCCGCCGTGACCGTCCTTGCGAGCGCTTACGTGCCAGACGGCGCCTATCACCTCGGCGCGATCGTCGATCTGTACGACTGGCAAGAAGAGCTGAACGAGGCCAACAACGCCGCGTCGGGCGGGCTGTTCGGCGTGGGCTATCTGCCGGATCTCATCGTCTCGGCGGTGAGCGGGCCGCCGGTCGTCGTGCCCGGCAGCGGATTCAGCGCCTCCGTCACCGTCTGCAACCAGGGCACGACGCAGAGCTACGGCAGCGACATCGCCGTGGTGCTCTCGTCCGATCAGGCGATCACGCCGTTCGACGCGCCCGCGGGGGGCGGCCATGTGCCCGGTCTGAGCCCCGGGCAGTGCGCCTCCGTCGCGGTGCCCGCGAACGCCTACGTGCCCGACGGCGCCTATCACCTCGGCGCCGTCGTGGACCCGGGCGGCTCGCTCCTCGAGCTCATCGAGACCAACAACGCGGCGGCGGGCAGCCTGATCGGCGTCGGCCATGGCCCCGACCTCCTCGTCTCCGCCGTGAGCGGGCCGCCGAGCGTGTTCCCCGGCGGCGGTTTCGACGCGTCGGTCACCGTCTGCAACCAGGGCACGCAGACGAGCTACGGCACCCACGTCGAGCTGCGCGTCTCCGCGGATGCGACGGTCACGACCGCCGACTTCCTCGCCGGCGGCGGTCCTGTGCCCTACCTGGATCCGGGCCAGTGCGCCACCGTGACCTTCCCGGCGAGCGCTTATGTGACCGAGGGCGCCTACCACCTCGGCGCGATCGTCGACCCGCAGGGCTGGGTCCCCGAGCTCATCGAGACCAACAACGCGGCCTCAGGCGCTCCGATCGGCATCGGCTACTTGCCAGACTTCACCGTCGCTTCCGTGAGCGGCCCGCCCAGCGTCCTGCCGGGCAGCGGCTTCGACGCGGAGATCACCGTCTGCAACCAGGGCATGACCCCGGGCTCCAGCATGGTGGAGCTGCGCCTGTCCGCCGACGCCACGATCACGGAGGCCGACGCGCTCGCGGGCGGCGCGCCGACGCCTTACCTGGATCCCGGCCAGTGCGCGGCCGTGACGATCCCCGCCAGCGTGTATGTGGCCGACGGCGCCTATCACCTCGGCGCGCTCGTCGATCCGTACGACTGGCAGCCCGAGTTGATCGAGACCAACAACGCGGCGCCGGGCGATCTGATCGGCGTCGGCCACGCGCCGGATCTCGTCGTCTCCGCCGTGAGCGGGCCGCCGAGCATCATCCCTGGCGGAAGCTTCGACGCGTCGGTCACGGTCTGCAACCAGGGCACCCAGCCGAGCTACGGCACCCAGGTGGAGCTGCTGCTCTCCGCGGACGCGACCCTCACCATGGCGGATTCCCCTGCTGGCAGCGGTCCGGTGCCGTACCTGGATCCGGGCCAGTGCGCCGCCGTGACCTTCCCGGCGAGCGCGTACGTGCCCGACGGTGCCTATCACCTGGGCGCGCTCGTCGACCGGGACAACTGGGTTCCCGAGCTCATCGAGACGAACAACGCCGAGGTGGGCGCCGTGATCGGCGTCGGCAACTGGCCCGACCTCATCGTCTCCTCGGTCAGCGGCCCGCCCAGCGTCCTGCCGGGCAGCGGCTTCGACGCTTCCGTCACCGTGTGCAACCAGGGCACGCAGCCGAGCTACGGGGTCGACCTCGAGCTCTTCCTGTCGAGCGACGGCGCGATCTCGCCCGCGGACATCCACGCCGGGAGCGGCTATGTGCCCGGCCTGAGCCCTGGACAGTGCACCTCCGTGCTCGTCGCTGCGAGCGCCTATGGGCCCGACGGCGTCCACCACCTCGGGGCGATCGTGGACCCGGGCGAATCGCTCGTCGAGCTCATCGAGACCAACAACGCCGTGGCGGGCAGCGTGATCGGCGTCGGCTTCGGGCCGGATTTCATCGTCTCCGCCATGAGCGGGCCGCCGAGCCTCGCCCCCGGTGATAACTTCAACGCCGAAATCACCGTCTGCAACCAGGGCACGCTGGAGGGCTACGGCGGCGACGTGGAGCTGCGCCTCTCCTTGGACGCGACCATCACGACGGCCGACTTCCTGGCCGGAAGCGGGCCGGTGCCGTACCTGGCGCCGGGCCAGTGCGCCACCGTGACCTTTCCGGCGAGCGCTTACGCGCCTGACGGCGCCTACCACCTGGGCGCGCTCGTCGATCCGTACGGCTGGACTCCCGAGCTCATCGAGACCAACAACGCCGCGGCGGGCAGCGTGATCGGCGTCGGCCATCGACCGGACCTCATCGTGAGCGCGGTGGAGGGCCCGGCCAGCGCCTTGCCAGGCAGCAGCGTCGACGCCGAGGTCACCGTCTGCAACCAGGGCACGCAGCCGAGCTACGGCAGCGACGTGGAGCTGCGCCTGGCGGCCGGCGACCAGGATGCTGGCACCGGTTTCTTCGCCGGAAGCGCGCCGGTGCCGTACCTGGATCGTGGCCAGTGCACGGTCGTGACCGTCCCCACCTACCTGGCGGCGCCCGACGGCGCCTATCGCCTCGCCGCCGTCGTGGACCCTTTCAGCTCGATTCAAGAGCTCATCGAGACCAACAACACCAACGCAAGCGGCGTGTTCGGCGTCGGCTACCGGCCGGACCTCATCGTCTCCGCGGTGGAGGGCCCGTCCAGCGCCCTGCCAGGCAGCAGCTTCGACATCGTCGTTGCCGTCTGCAACCAGGGCACCACCCCGAGCGGAGGTACGAGCGTCGATGTGCTGCTGTCGTCGGATGCGACGGTCACGCCCTCCGATATCCATATCGGCAGCAGCTGGGTCCCCGGGCTGAGCCCTGGCCAGTGCGAGAGCGTCACCGTGGCCGCCGGCGCCTACGCTCCCGACGGCGCCTACCACCTCGGCGTGATCGTGGACCTGAACGGCCCCGTCCAGGAGCTCATCGAGACCAACAACGCCGCCGCCGGCGAGCTGATGGCCATCGGCCACGGCCCCGATCTCGTCGTCTCGGCGGTGAGCGGCCCGCCGAGCGTCACGCAGGGCAGCCTCTTCGACGCCTCGATCACCGTCTGCAACCAGGGGACGGCCCCGAGCTACGGCACCATGGTGGAAGTCCGGCTGTCCGCCGGCGCGACGATCACGACGGCCGACTTCCTCGCCGGAGGCGCCTGGGTGCCAGGCCTCGCCGTAGGCCAGTGCGAGAGCCTCGTCGTCCCCGCTGACACCTACCTCCCGGTGGACACCTACACCCTCGGGGCCATCGTGGACGCCTACGGCGAGGTCCCCGAGCTCCTCGAGGGCAACAACGCCACGGCAGGCGGCGAGCTCGTCGTCAGCTTCTGATCATCGCCTCGGCTCGCTCCGGAGCGCAGCACGGGTCGTTCGCGCTCGCGACGACCATCGAGGGGGAAAGCATCGTGACAAGACCTCCCCGCGAACGAAGAGGGTACAGAGGAAGCGGGGGAAAATCACTTCGTCACCACCCCGCGGACCCCGGAGCCAAGTCGACCCCCTCCGACGCGCGCCATGATGGGGCCGAGGTAGCCCAGGCGCGCCGGATTCATTCGATTTACACGACCTGTGGCAGACGCTGTGCGCGCTTCTCTTCATCCTCCTGGCTCGCAAGGCGCAGTCACCGCCGAGACCGCACCCCCCGCCGGCGGCGACGCGGCAACTAAAGTGTTCTGCCACTCCCGCACGGGACTTCCATGTCCCTCGATTCCTGTGTAAATATGCCAGATGCTGTCGGCGCTGGATGTCGAATCGCCGCCGGCAGGATCTCCTGGTTGCCAGCAACGTGTGACCTTGCCGTGAAAGGTGTTTCAATGAATCGAGGATCGTCTTCGAGGCGTCTGTCCAGGAGCCGCGTCGCGAGCTCCCTGTCTGTGCTTCTCTGCGTGCCCGTGGTGGCGCTCGCGCTCGCCGGTTGCGGCGGCACGGAGCCCTCCACTTCGTCCGAGTCCGACGAGTCCACGCCGGACCGAGACGAAATCATGAGCTGGGAGGAGTTCCAGGCGAACGTTTACCGCGACCCGCAGCGCGGGGTCTACCTCATCGACGACGAGCAGGGGCTCGACGACGCGGAGCTGCGTGTCGTCTACGAGCGCTATGTCAAGACCGGGGCGCTCGTCGTGAAGCCGCTCGGACGGCGCTGACCACGCCCCGCAGGGATACGATCGATGGATCGCTTGGAGCGTCCCACCGGATGCCTCACGCCGCGCCGGCCAGCGACAGGGCGAGCCAGTCGTCGAAGCGCGTCGGCATGACGCGCGCGCCGTCGCCCGGGGTGAGCGATCGATCGTCGATCCGGAGACCGAAATAGGGCGCCTCCGCGTCGGCGATCACCTCGCGGCGGTCCTTCTTCGCGCTCAGGTACTTGCCGACGAACTCGGCGAGCGGGCGCCTGTCGGGGCCGGCCACCTCGAGGATGCCATTCACGGGCGCCCCGAGCGCGACGTCGGCCAGGGCCTCGGCGACGTCCTCGGACGCGATCGGCTGCAGGTGCGCCGACGAGAGGCGGACCCGCTCGGCGTCGGCGCTGGAGCGCGCGATGCCGTCCATGAACTCGAAGAACTGCGTGGCCCGCAGGAGGGTGTAGGGGATCCCGGAGGCCTCGATCAGCGCCTCCTGCGCCATCTTCGCGCGAAAATAGCCGCTGCCGAGCATTCGATCGGTGCCGACCACCGAGAGCGCCACATGATGCCTGACGCCCGCGGCGGCCTCGGCGGCGAGCAGGTTGCGGCCCGAGGTCTCGAAGAAGGCGAGGACCGCCTTGTCCTCGAACGACGGCGAGTTCGCCACGTCGACCACGACCTCGGCCCCTGCGAGCGCTCCGGCGAGCCCCTCGCCCGTGAGGCTGTTGACGCCCGTGGACGGCGACGCCGCGACGACCTCATGGCCCCGCTGGCGGAGCCTGCGCACGAGCTTCGTCCCGATCAGCCCGGTTCCACCGATAACCACGATCTTCATGTCTTTCTCCCTTGTCGATCACGCGAGCGACCGGTGCCTTGCTCCTGTGACCCCGCGCTCGCCGTCACAATGACGAAGTGGGTCTAGCTCGTGTGACAGGGATCGAAGGGAAGAAGGAGATCCGCGCTGCCTCGCCTGGAGATCCCGCGCGGCGACCCCCGATCAGAACGGCGTGTCGCCTTCGCCCGGAACGATGATCGACTTCAGCGCCCCGTCCTGGCAATCCGCCTGCAGGCGGAAGCCCATTTCGGCCTCGGACAGATCGAACCGGTGGGTGACGATGGACTCGACGTCCACCGCCCCGTCGGCGACCAGGCGGATCGCCCGCGGGTACACGTGCCCCATGCGCCGGGAGAACTTGATCTTCAGCCCCTTGCGGCGGCACAGCGCCGCCGGCAGCGAATAGCGATCGCCCTCGGGGATGCCCGCCAGCAGGATCCGCCCGCCGATGCGCGCGGCCTCGGCCGCGTGGTGGAAGCCCTCGGGCGAGTTCGTCGCCTCGATCACGAGATCGACGCCGCGGCCGCCCGTCCACTCCGCGATGGCCGCGAACGTCGGCGCAGCGTCGTGCGCGCCCAGCCGGCGCGCGGCCTCGGCCCGGTACGCGACAGGGTCGACCGCGAAGACGCGCGCGACGCCGGCCAGGCGCGCGAGCTGGACCAGGCACAGCGCGATCGGCCCGCACCCCAGCACCGCCACCGTCTCCTGCAGGTGGGGCCGCGCCAGGTCCATCGCGTGGATCGCGACGCCCAGCGGCTCCAGCATCACGGCCTTTCGCACCGAGAAGCTGCGGGGGACCGGCACCAGCTGCTCGGGGCGCACCGCCAGCCGCTCCGCCATGCCGCCGTGAAGCGGCGGCGCGCCCAGGAACTCCACGTGCGGGCACAGGTTCACGTGGCCGCGGTGGCACCACTCGCAGCGGCCGCAGGCGTGCGCGGGGTCGACGGCGACCAGCTGCCCCCTCGACAGGCCCAGCGCCGGGTGGTCGTCGACGACCCAGCCGGCGAACTCGTGCCCTGGCACGAAGGGGGCCCGGACCTGCGCCGCGCCGATCCCGCCCTCCAGGTAATAGTGCAGGTCGCTGCCGCAGATCCCGCAGCCCGCGACCTGGATCGTCACCATGCCCTCGCGCGGCCGCGGAGGTTCCACCTCGCCGAGCCGGACATCGCGGATGCCGTGAATGAAGGTTGCGCGCACCGTTCCAGTCTCCCTTTCAAGACGCCGCCGGCTCCCCGGCAGGGCCGCGCTGGACGATTGTGCCGGCGCGATTCCCTACTGTAGTCTGCGCCCGTGATCGCTTGTCAATCCTGCGTTCCGGGGCGCTGACGGCGCCATGTCGGCCGACCTCGTTCTCGGCATCGACCTGAGCACCACCGCGGCCAAGGCGGCGGCCTTCGACGTCCAGGGGCGCTTGCACGCCGCCGGCCGGGCGCCGCTCTCGCTGGCCCGGCCGGCTCCTGAGCGATTCGAGCAGGATCCCCGGGACTGGTGGGCTGCCCTGTGCCAGGCGGTCGCCGGCGTCACCGCCGCGGTGGACCCGGGCCGCATCGCTGGCCTCGCGATCGCGCACCAGCGCGAGACCTTCGCCTGCCTCGGTCCCGACGGCGAGCCGCTCCGCCCCGCCATGCTCTGGCTGGACGGCCGCGCGCGCGGGCACCTCGGCGCCGTGATCGACCGCATCGGGCAGGACCGCCTGCGGGCGCTGTCCGGCAAGGCCGCGGACTTCGGCCCGGCGCTGCCCAAGATCGCCTGGCTGGCCGGCGAGGAGCCGGAGACCCACCGCCGCACGGCCCTCTTCTGCGACGTGCAGGCGTACCTCGTGCAGGCGCTGACCGGGCGCGCCCGCACCAGCTGGGCGAGCGCCGACCCGCTCGCGCTCTTCGACATCGGCGCGCACCGCTGGTCCGAGGAGCTCTGCGCCGCGGCCGGCATCACGCCCGACCGGCTGCCGGAGGCGCTCCCTCCCGGCGCGCCGCTCGGCGCTGTGTCGGCGGCCGCCGCGGCGGCCACCGGCCTGCGCGAGGGCACGCCGGTGCTGGCCGGCGGCGGCGACGGCCAGATGGCGGGGCTCGGCGTGGACGCTCTGGACCCGCGGCGCGCCTACCTGAACCTGGGCACGGCGGTGGTCTTCGGCGTCTTTTGCGCCGAGCCGCGGCAGGACCCGGCGTGGCGGACCATGACCAGCGCCTCCGGCCGCGGCTACGTGCTGGAGAGCAGCCTGCGCAGCGGGGCGCTGCTCTCGGACTGGTACCTGCGCCGCCAGCTGGGCGTCGATCCGCGCGACGGGGCCGCGATGGCCGCGTTCGAGGCCGAGGCCGCGTCGCTGCCGCCCGGCAGCGGCGGCCTGCTGCTCTTGCCCTACTGGGAGGGCGCCATGAACCCCCACTGGGATCCCGACGCCCGCGGCGCGATCCTGGGCCTCACGGACGCGCACGGGCGCGGCCACGTCTACCGCGCCCTGATCGAGGGCGTCGCGCTCGAGCAGGCCCTGGTGCTGGACCTGATGCGGGGCGCGGCCGGGATCGAGGTCGCGGAGTTCGCCGCGGTCGGCGGCGTGGCCGCGAGCGACCTCTGGTGCGCCGTGATGGCCGACGCGACGGGCGTCGCCATCGAGCGGTCCGAGACGGTCGAGGCGGCGTGCCTGGGCGCCGCCATGTGCGCGGCCGCCGGCGCCGGGCTGGTCGGGAGCATCGAGGCGGCCGCGCGGGCGATGCGCGGGACCGCCACGGCGACGTTCCATCCCGATGCCGCGCGCCGGGGGCGCTACGCGGCGCTGCTGGGGATCTACCGCGACATGTACCCGCAGCTCTCGGGACTGCTGCGCCGCCTCTCGGCCTTCACGAGGGAGTAAGTGCGCCCCCTCGCCGCAGGGCGCATTCCGCGGCAGCAGACCCGCGCCCAAGGAGGCGCCGCTGCCGACGCCCGCGACCTGGGCAGCCCGTCGTTGGCCGGTATGGCTCAGCTCAGACCGTCGAGCACCTCGGCCAGCGACGCGGCGACGATGGCCCGCTCATGCCATCGCTCCAGAGTCTCCGGATCCTTCTCGGCCAGGATGCGCTCACGCGCCACGTCCGGCACGGCGATGCCACGAACCCTGAGCGCGGTCAGCACGGCACGCGCCGCCTCCTCGGCGCGGCCTTCTTTCCGCTCCTCGGCCCGGAGCTTCCGCTCGTATTCCTCGAACCACGCCCGGATCTCTGCGCTCACATCGTCCTCCTCGTCCGTCGTCGGCTCATGGCTTGTGAACCGGAAGTGTACCAGCAGCGGCGTGGCGACGCTCTTCTCCCAGGCACCGTGCGGCAGGGCCGCCAGATCCGCCAGCGCCTCGCGAAAGCGGCGGCCTGACCCGAGCAGCCGCAGCAGCAGCGTGGCACGCGTCCGGGGCAGCTCCGCGAGCACCACCACGCGCATTGCCAGGCCCGGCACAGCCTGGTAGACGCCTGCCTGCGCCGGCTTGAACCCATCAGCGTCGAGCACCGTCTCAGGACGCCCCCGGCTGACAACGACCAGCGCGGGAAAGTCCACCGTCGGCTGTAACGGCGCCTCGGCATCGTCGTCCGGCACGACGGAGCCGGCTGCGGCGCGGGCGCGACGTTCGAGCTCGTGGTGCCACGTCAGCTGCTTGCGCAGGCACCGCCGGACCAGCCGCAGGCTCGGCGTGCCGTGGAACGGCTCGAACAGGCTCGGCCCCGTCGAGAGCTCGCCGAGCAGTCCCATCCTGACGCGCTGAGCCTCCCGAGCAGGATCGGGCACGCAGTAGACGTCGATCTTCTGGGTAGCCGCCAGCACCTCGACCTCGGTTTGCACCGCCGATACGAGGCTCAGCCCATCGCGCAGCAAGTTCTTGGAGAACTGGTCGGAGCGGTTGTGCATCGGCGCGCGACCCTATAACCCGTGATCGCGGCGCGGGCCACCATCTATGGAGCCAGAGAGTCGAATCGAAGAATCGGCAGATTCGACGCGATATTCGAGCGACGCCCGTAATGACGCATGAACCGACCTGCACTTACCGATACGTCGAACCAATCGTGTGAGAACCTGCAGCGCGAGGGCGATCTCAGAAGTGCGTATGCCTCACGTCTCCTCAGCGCGCTGTCGGATCGCTGACGCGCCCCGCGAAGAGGAGCGCCCCCGTCGGCAGGTCGCTGATGAAGAAGAAGAACGGACGGTCGAGGACGATCGCCACCGGCTCGAGGAAGATGCCCGCGCCCGCGGAATTCTCGGCGACGAGGACCGCCGTCGCCGCCGCGGCCTCGGTCCCGGCCTCGTCCACGCCGATGACCGCCTTGTGGATGACGTCCTGGATCTGGAGCCCTCCGCCCTTGATGATGCCCGAGAAGTCGGCGCTGCCGCCAAACGCGACGTCCATGCCGAGATCCATGAGCGCCTTCTTGAGAGGAGCCGAGGTGCCGAACGAGAACTTCGGCATCGTGATGTCGACCGACCGTGACTGCAGCGAGGCGATGATCGTCTCGAGCCCCTCGCCGTCGAGCGACTCCGCCAGCGCGTCCGCGTTCCCCTCGGCAGGCAGGACGAGGAACATCGAGACAGGGGTGCCCGCATAAGGGATCTCCACCGCTTCCCAGCCGTCGCCGGCGCCGTAGCGCGTCTCCTGTGTGCCGTGCATCATCTGGGCGGTGACGCTCGTGCCGTCGCCGCGCTGGAACGCGCCGGGCTTCGTCGCGTCCTCGTTGAACGGCGTGTGCCACGCGGCGTCGAAGTAGATGGCATTGGTGAGCACGACGCGCGTATCCTGGGTCACGCTGCCGTGGAGGAGCTCCGGAATCATGCCCTCCGTCTGGTCCTTCACCCACGCGTTGATGAGGCCCTCGGCCTCCTCCGGGGCATCGAAGTCGGCGAGCCGCACGCGCGCCCCGTAGCTCTCGCCGAGCACCGTCAAGAACGGCTGCTCGAGCGCGAGATCGACGTGCGACCAGATCGCGTTGGCCGTGTGGAGCCGGAAGCCGCCTCCCTCGACGTTGCTGGAGCCCTCGGCGCGCTTGTGGAGCTCGAGATCCACGTAGTTGAACGCCGGGTGCAGCCGCTCCTGCGGGAGCTCGAACCGCATCGTCGCGGCCATCGCCTGCTCCGTGGTGGTCCGCGCGCCCGCGTACGTCATGGCGAGCGCCGTCGAGATGCTGTAAGGCGAGTAGACGACGTTCCCGTTCGCGCTGGGGATCGCGCGGCCGAGGTCGAACGCGAAGCTCGCGTTGTTGCGCGCCAGCAACACCCGATCCTCCTCCGAGACGACCGGGCTCTCGATCCGCGCCGCGTTCGAGGGCAGCACGCAGCCCGCCTTCTTCTCGAAGCACTCGACGGGAGCCTCGGGCGAGTCGCCCCCTCCCCCGCCCTGATCCGAGCCGCCTTCGCCCTGGCCTGGGCCGCCGCCTCCCGTGCCCCCAACCTGGGCCGAGCTGCACCCCACCAGAGCTGACATAAGCATGGTCGCCAAGAGAATCGTTGTTCGCATGGCGCAGGCGGACTGCAGGCAGCATGCCAGAGCGCCTCCCCGCGGGAAAAACGCGACTTTGGCCTGAAGGACTGAGCGCAGCGGGGGAATCAGAGACAGATTGCGCCACGATGAGCCGCATGTCTAGCCCGAGAGAGAACCGGGATATGCGGGTGGCGGCGAATTCATGGCTCGGCGGGATCGATGAGTCTGTGCCACTCCTTGCCAGACACCGGGGTGTCATGGCGAGGAGCTCTTCCGGCGCCCGAGGGGCTTCGTTTCACCTCAGTGTGCTGTCGGATCGTTGACGCGCCCCGCGAAGAGGAGCGCCCCCGTCGGCAGGTCGCTGATGAAGAAGAAGAACGGCCGGTCCAGCACGATCTCCGCGGGCTCGGGGAAGAAGCCCGAGCCCGTGGCGCCGATGAGGACCGCCGTCGCCGCCGCGGCCTCGGTCCCGGCCTCGTCCACGTCGATGACCGCCTTGTGGATGACGTCCTGGAGGAAGAGATCTTCGCCCGGCTCGACCGGGAGCAGCCCCGAGAAGTCGGCGCCGGGGCCGAAGGCGGCCCCCATGCCGAGCTCCGTCAGCGCGCTCTTGAGAGAGGCCGAGGTGCCGAACGAGAACTTCGGCATCGTGATGTCGACCGACCGCGACTGCGTCGAGGCGATGATCGTCTCGAGCGCCGCGCCGTCGAGCGACTCCGCCAGCGCGTCCGCGTTCCCCTCGGCAGGCAGGACGAGGAACATCGAGACAGGGGTGCCCGCATAAGGGATCTCCACCGCTTCCCAGCCGTCGCCGGCGCCGTAGCGCGTCTCCTGTGTGCCGTGCATCATCTGGGCGGTGACGCTCGTGCCGTCGCCGCGCTGGAACTCCCCGGCCTTCGTCGCGTCCTCGTTGAACGGCGTGTGCCACGCGGCGTCGAAGTAGATGGCGTTGGTGAGCACGACGAGCGTCTCCGGGGTCACGTTCTTCTTGAGGAGCTCCGGAATCATGCCCTCCGTCTGGTCCTTCACCCACGCGTTGATGAGGCTCTCGGCCTCGTCCGGGGCATCGAAGTCGGCGAGCCGCACGTGCGCCCCGTAGTTCTCGCCGAGCACCTTCAAGAACGGCTGTTCGAGCGCGAGGTCGAGCTGCGACCAGATCGCGTTGGCCGTGTGGAGCCGGAAGCCGCCTCCCTGGACATTGCTCGAGCCCTCGGCGCGCTTGTGGAGCTCGAGATCCACGTAGTTGAACGCCGGGTGCAGCCGCTCCTGCGGGAGCTCGAACCGCATCGCCGCGGCCATCGCCTGCTCCGTGGTGGTCCGCGCGCCCGCGTACGTCATGGCGAGCGCCGTCGAGATGCTGTAAGGCGAGTAGACGAGGTTCCCGTTCTCGCTGGGGAGCACGCGGCCGAGGTCGAGCGCGAAGCTCGCGTTGTTGCGCGCCAGCAACACCTGATCCTCCTCGGAGACGACCGGGCTCTCGATCCGCGCCGCGTCCGACGGCAGCACGCAGCCAGCCTTCTTCTCGAAGCACTCGACGGCCCCGCCGCCCCCTCCCTGCCCCGAGCCGCCCTCTCCCTGCCCCGAGCCGCCCCCTCCCTGCCCCGAGCCGCCCTCTCCCTGGTCCGGGCCACCGCCGCCGCTGCCGCCACCCTCGTTCGAGCTGCACCCCGCGAGAGCCGACATGAGCACGGTCGCCAAGATAATTGATGTTCTCATGATGCCAGGGTATTGCAGTCTGCGTGCCAGAGCGCCTTTGCGCCGAAAATCGCACGTTTGTCCCGGGGAGACGCGCACAGCCGGCAAACCTGGAGCAGACTGTGCCACGATGAGCCGAACGCGGCGCTCACGGGTGAGCCGGGACGAGCCGGTGATGACGCAACCGCTGGATCGGTGGGGTCGATGTGCCTGTGCCGCCTTGCCAGACCCCGTGGTGTGCTGGGAAGATCGTGCCGCACGAGCGCGGTTGCGCCGAGATGCGCCACGGACCATCCTTCGTGCCGGCGCGCGAGGCACATGAAGACGGACGCAGGCGCAGGAGAACCGACAGGCACGCGCTCGGCGCGGATCGATCGCGGCGACGTGTTCTGGATAGGGCCCGATGACTCGCGGGGGCCTGTCCCGAGCTACTCCCATCCCCATGTGGTGGTCCAGGACGACGTCTTCAACCACTCGCGCATCACGACCGTGGTCGTGTGCGCGCTGACGTCGAACTTGCACCGGGCGAGCGAGCCTGGGAACATCCTGCTCGACGTGGGCGAGGGGAACCTTCCCAGGCAGAGCGTCGTGGTCGTGTCGCAGATCTCCTCGGTCGAGAAGGCCCGCCTGGGCGAGCGGATCGGGTCGCTGTCCGACGCACGGGTGGATCAGATCCTGGCCGGCCTGCGCTTCCAGCAGGCGTCGTTCTTCAGGCGGTAGCGAGGGGGTGCACCTCATGGGGCAGGTCGACTTCATCGCGGCTGTGGCGTTGTGCGAGCGCGGCTTCTGGGGAGAAGGATGAATGGCTCACCGCGGTGGTCCGGAGGACGCTTTCAGGACGAGGCTTGCCCAGGATCGGGCGCGCATCGAGGCGGCGCTCGAGCGGCTCTCGGGGGAAGAGCCGAAGCCTGAGCGGTTCCTGATCGCGCTGGCCGAGGCGTGGGGCCGCCCGGTTCACCATCGGAATTGTTTCGGCAGGTGGCTGCCGCCGGTTGCCCCGACCGAGCGTGGCGTGAAGAGCGCTGCGCGCTGGGTGGCTGCGTCCAATCCTAACGTCCAGCGAGCCGCCCTCTCTGCCCTCGAGAAGGCTGGGGCGGCTGCGCAGCCTGTTCTGGGTACGGTCGCCGATGCCCTGACGAGCAAGGAGCCCGTCGTGCGGCTCGCCGCAGCCCGCGTGCTCGCGCGCGCTGCGCCGTGTCCCGAGCAGGCTCCGGCGCTCCGTCGTGCCCTCTCCGACGAGCTGTTCACCGTGCGCTGGCTGGCGGTGGAGGCGCTCGCGCGCAGCGGCGACGAACACCCGCTGGCGCCCGTCCTTGCGGCGTCGCGTCCACGGCTCGACGCCTGGCTCGCTGCCTATCGGCTCGATGGCTGGCTGCGCGCGGTCGCCGCCCTTGGCCGGGATGCGTCCGCGCTGTTGCCCGAGCTGAACGAGCTCCTGGACCGAACCTCCGGGCCCAGCCGGAGCGACACGTCGTGGCACGAATCGAGTTTCACGATCGAGCGGCTCGTACGGGAGCTTCGTGCGAACCAGGCTAACCCCTGAACGAGTTCATTCCCGGGCACGCGAGGCCATGCCAGCGCCTCGGTCCATGGACGACATGACCACGATCCGACGACCAAGCGCCTGTCTGTGGACCGCCGTGCTCGCGCTCTCCGCTGCCGGTTGCGGAGGCGTGGCGGGCACCTCCGCCGCCAGCATGCCCTGCCCGCCCCCCACGCCGCCTCAGGCGGCCTCGTCGGTCGATTCCGCCGGCAAGCCTGGCCGCACGAAGCTCAGCGTGGCCCTCGTCCCCTGGATTCCAGACGCCGCCGGCGATGACTTCGCGTCCCTGCGAACGATGATCGAGAACGGGTTCGAATCGCAGCATGCGGCGATCGATCTCGACCTGCGCCTCGTCAAGTCCGATGACAGCTACCACAATCCGACGCGCCTCGCAGGATGGCTCGCGTCCGGTCGCTACGATCTCGTCGAGATCGACGCCGTGGTGCTGGGGGATCTGATCGACGCCGACGTCCTCGAGCCGTGGCCTTCCGTGCCGGAGCGCGACTACCTTGCCGCAGCCAGGTCGGCCAGCACCGAGATCGACCCAAGTGGCAAGTCCGTCTGGTGGGGTGTACCCCATCTCAGCTGCGGGTTCTTCCTGGTCACGAGATCCGAGAAGCTCGACGCCGCTTCCAGCATCGCCGGCCTCGTGAAGGCCGCGCGCGAGAGCGGGAAGCCCCTCCTCGGGAATTTCGCGAGCAGCTGGGATCTACCCGCCCTCTACCTGGACGCACGTGTCGACAACGGGCTCGATGCCACGAACCCGCTGGCCCTGAGCAACGCCGTGAAGCCGCCCCTTCACGCCGGCAGCACAGCGGCGCTCAAGCAGCTTGCCGAGCTCTGTCGGCAGCGTGACAGGAACCCTTGCATCGACGGCACGTACGACGAGACGCTGGAGGGTCCGGTCGAGGAGTTCGTGAAGGGCAACGCGATCGGCTACTGGGGATACAGCGAGCACCTGCATCGGACGGTCACGCTCATGAAGGCGCACGGCGTGCCCGTCGAGGGGCTGCGCGTGTCGACGATCCCGCTCGGTACCAGCGCCACGCCCCTCCTGTTCACCGACGCCTTCGTGCGGCGCAAGGGATGCTCCGGCGACCCAGCCTGCAACGCCGCGGCCGCCGCGTGGGCGGAGTTCATCACCCGCGACGATGTGATGCGTGATCTCCTCATCTCCAGGGACGCCGGGCCGGCCGCTGTGCCGCGCTACCTGTTGCCGGCCACGAGCTCCGCGTTCCAGGCCGAGCCGATCGCCAGGGACGCCATCTACGCGAAGCTCCGTCCTCTGGCCCAGTCGGGGAGATCCTTTCCGTCGCACGCGTCGATGTACGAGCGGCGGGGCGTGCTCGCGCACCTGCTCGAGACCCACCTCGCGGCGCGCTGAGGCATGTCGCTCGAGAGCCTGGTCGACCCGCAGCGGGCCGCATTGGTTGTATTGACAACCAAATCCTTTGCGGTAGGATCGGCCATCATGCGCGACCAGTTCACGGCCGACGGGGGGATCGTCCTCGACAACGCGCTCAGCTACTGGGTGGCGCGCGTCTATCTCGCTTCCCGCGCCGCGATGTACCGGCGCTTCCGCGCGCACGGCGTCGAGATCACGCCCGAGCAATGGATGGTCCTCGTCCGCCTGTGGGAGCAGGAGGGCGTCACGCAGACGCACCTGGCCGAGCGCACCTTCCGAGACGTGCCCACGATGAGCCGGATCCTCGCGCTCATGGAGCGCGACGGGCTGGTCGAGCGCCGGCTCGACCCGACGGACCGGCGCGCCCGGCTCGTCTACCTCACCGCGCGCGGGCGAACGCTGCGCAAGGCCCTGTCGGGTGAGGCCATGGCCCTCGTGGACACGCTGCGCGCCGGCATCCCGGAGGACGATCTCCTCACGACCCGGCGCACGCTGCAGCGCATCCTCGCGAACCTCGAGCCCGAGGCCTGAAAGGTGCCCCGCCGTCCGCGGGGCCTTCTTCACCTCCAATTACTTGCATAGACAACCAATTCAGGAGACACCCGCATGAGCCAGACCGCTGCTTCCCCTCACTTCCCTGCGCACACGCTCGACACCGCGCCCGCGGCGGCCCGCCCCGCGCTGGAGCGGACCTCGCGGAAGTTCGGCTTCCTGCCGCTGCCCTCCGCGCGCTTCGCGACCTCGCCGCTCCTGGTGCGCGCCTTCGACGAGCTCCTCTCGGTCTTCGAGGGGGCCACGCTCTCGCCGGTGGAGCGTGAGGTCGTGGTGATGGTCGTCGCCGGCGAGAACGGCTGTGATCTCTGCCGCACGATGCACCGCGGGCTGCTCCTCCGCGCCGGGGCTTCCCCCGAGGTCGCCGCGGCGCTGTTCGAGCGAAGGCCGGCGCCCGACGCGCGCCTCCAGGCGCTCGCGGCGTTCACCGAGGCGACGCTGCGCGAGCGGGGCCAGGTGCCGGACGCCGATCTCGACGCCTTCCTCCGCGCGGGCTTCACCGCCGAGCAGGCCCTGGAGGTGATCGTCGGTATCGGCACAACCACGCTGTCGACGTTCGCGAACCGGATGACCCGCACCCACGCGCTGCGCTGATCGCGACAGAAGCGCGGGGCTTGAGAGCGGAAGCGCTGCGGTGATCTCACGTTGGCCTCCTCGACAAGGCGGAGGAAGCGTCAGGTACGCTAGCTCTCCACGACAGAAGGATTCGAGGTAACAGATGTATGACTGCGCCCGTGGTTCGACGACATGTCGTCGGCGCAGTCGCCAGCGGATGCCGCAAAGAACGTGCTCTGGATCTGCACGCAACCCGCCGAGTCGACGCGCGTAATTTATGGTGAGCTCGTACAGCACCGCCGGATGATTCCCTGGTTATGAGGTAACAGCGCTCCATCCTGGACCGGCGCTGCGCTCCATTCCGGATCGGCGTCTCGTCTATCGCGGGTCGCCCGTGCCCGGCGCGGCCCCGGAACGCGTCGTTCACCGTGTCTCCTGCCTGGCCCGCTTCCTGCGAAAGCCGTTCTCGCGAGGTAGAGGTCATGACGCACATCGAGCAACGCAGGGTCATCATCCACGAGAACGGCGTGCCGGGCGGCGCCGCGGCGGTCCTCCACGCGGACGATCACGGGACCGGGGCGGCCGGTCGCGGGCGGTACGATCAGGGCTGGCCCGCCGGCAAGCCGGCCGAAGATCCAGAGAAGCTCAAGAGATGGGGCCGTGTCAGCGCCAAGCCGAGCGAGTACCTGATTCACATGCGGCGGGGTAGCCTCCGGCCCACCTCCGGTCAGGGCGCCTCGTGCTTCAAGCTCCCGGGCGACAGCGTCGCCATCGTGCCGACCACGGTCCAGAAGCTCCAGTTCACGGCCGACCAGGTCACCCTCGAGAAGGTCGGCGTGGAGATCACGGGGCTCGCCGTCTACCGCATCGTGGAGCCGCTCATCGCGTTCCGGATGCTGAACTTCTCGTTCCCGGAGCGCGCGCAGGAGAAGCTCGAGGCGCTCCTCGTGGACATGTTTGCGGGCGCCGTGCGCCGGCTGGTCGCGAACCTCTCCGTCGAGGAGTGCCTGACGCGGCGGAAGGAAGGGCTCGCCAGCGAGCTGATACGAGAGATCGTGCCCGTCGTCTCCTGGCGCGGGAGCGCCGAGGACGCCACCGACAAGGGGTGGGGCGTCCTCATCGATACCATCGAGATCCAGGACGTGCGCATCCTGTCTCCTGCGGTGTTCGGCAACCTGCAGGCGCACTATCGCCAGGAGCAGGAGCGGAAGGCCAGGGAGGCGTCGCTGCTCACCGAGCGCGCGGTCCGGCAGGGCGAGGCCGAGGCGCAGCGCGCGATCGAGCTGACCAGGCTCTCCGCCGAGGTCGAGCTGCGCACGCGACGCCAGGAGACCAGCGAGAAGGCCCGGCTCGAGGAGCTCGCCTCCGAGGCGCGGCTGAAGGAGACGCGGCTGGCCCACGAACAGCAGATCGCGGCGCTCACGCTGAAGGCCGAGATCGAGAAGACGACGCTCGAGGCGGAGGCGGCGGCGGCGCGCCACGCGGCGAAGATGGCCGCGAGCGCCCATGAGATCGACCTGCTCAGGCAGCGCGCGGCGATCGCGGGCGCGCGCCGGCTCGTGGCCGAGGCCGAGCTCGCCATCGCCGAGATCGAGGCGAGGAAGGCGCGGCTCACGCAGGAGATCGAGCTCGACCGCGCGCGGGCGCTCCGGGAGATCGAGAACACCGTGTCGCCGGAGGTCATCCGATTGACGGTCGCGCAGCAGATGCCGGCGCTCGCCGCCGCGTTCCAGCAGCGGATGGGAGAGGTGCACGTCACGGCAGTCGATGGGGCGAACCCGTTCGGTTACATCGCGGCGGCCGTGGAGGGGGTGATGGGGCTGGCTCGCGCGGCAGGGCTCGAGGTGCCGCCGGCGCGCGCGCAGAAGGCGGAGCTGACCGAGGAGAGCGGGCTGGACAGCAGCCGGCGTTGAGCCCGGCGCCGTTGTCGCGCGATCCTGGCGCGGAGCCAGGCGGGCCGGGACAAGGCTGCAGCCCCCCTGGGAGGAGCCGGATCCAGCGACGCGCGACACACGCGCGCCTGAGCGAGTCGCTGGACAGGTACGGCATCGGGCTGCTGTGATTGCCAGCCTGAAAGACAGCAGGATCTACCAAGGACGACACTCCACGGCCCGTCGCAATCAGCACCGACGAGCGGCGGCGATCGACGCCGCTGCGCGGCGCGGCTGAGGCGCAGGCGTTCGGGAGGCGAGGACGATGAACAAGATCATCAGGCTATACGACGCAGGCCTCGGCCTGCTCATCCCCTGCCCGAGCGGGGTCATCTACTCGAACCAGACCTGCGGGAACATTTGCATGCAACCCGAGATCGAGGGCGTCTTCGTTCCGCTCGACGCCGAAGACGGGTGGCGCTCCCTCGCGGCGTACTTCGAAGGACCGAAGTACATGGGCAGCGGCGCGATGCTCGGACTCGACCAAGAGGACGCGGATGTCGTTGACCGCGTCCTGCGCGAGTGTCGCATCCTTGGCATCGTGACCGACCGGGCGCGTCTCGTAGACTCGCACGAGGCGTGGGTGCACGTTGTGATAGAAGGCGAATCGGACTGGAGCCCTTTCACCGGGTTCGGACCGTACCCGCGCGCTGGGATTCTCACCTGGCCCAACTCCGATTGAGGCCGCGCGCTCGCCGAGCGCGAGCTGCTCGGCGGCGAGCGCCAGGCAACTCTTGTCCTCGGTAGTCTTCGGCTGTCCGCTCAGCGCCGCTCTCTCCGGCGCGTCCGTGCAGGCCGTCCCGCGCGTTGTCGCTTGCCACGGACAACCGCAAGAGGTACCTCGCACCCATGCCCAAGGACGCCAGAGTCTTCGTGTTCGATCACGTTTCGGTCGGTGTCGAGAATCTCGAGCGTGCTGCGGAGTTCTACGACGCCTGTCTGGCGCCGCTCGGTCTTGTCCGGCTCTCGCAAAACGCCCGTCACGTGGCGTATGGGCCCGAGGGATACGAAGCTGAGCCGCCCTTCGCCATCGTCGCGTCCGGTCCTGACGCGAAGGCACCGGGTCGTGGCTTCCACCTCGCCTTCGTTGCCCCGAGCCGCGAGGCGGTCGATCGCTTCCATGCGGAGGCCCTCAGCAAGGGCGGTGTCGACGAGGGGCCGCCCGGCGTTCGCGAGAACTACGATCCCGGCTACTACGCGTCGTTCGTTCGCGACCCCGACGGCCACCGGCTGGAGGCGGTATTGCACGAACGTTGACGGTGCGGCCATCGGCCGGCTCGATCGCCATGGTGACGTCCGCCAGCCGCCCCCGACGTGTGGTCGCATGCGCGGGGCTGCCGAACAAACCGCTGCTGCGAATGGCGCGCCGAGCCTCGCTGCGCTCGGCACGGCGCCCCGCGGTTCAGCCTCCACTGGACGTCGCTTGCGCACGAGCCGCTCGTGGATCGCCTCCGCGCCATCCTGCGTGCAGGGGATGAGGCGGAGATCGCATGCAATCCCCGGCTCTCGGGGACCTCGTCGGCGGCGTGCGAGGCATCCGGCACGGCCGCCGTCCTGTCCGCGCTGGAGATTGCGCTCCCGTCGGAGCTCGCGGGGCCCCTCGTCGTTCCGCTGGACGGGAGAGAGACGCGCGTCGCGGTCGACGTCTGGCTCGCCATGACCGAGGGAGAGCAGCCGATCCTCGATACGGTGGCGCTTCGACGCGACCACCCCCCGCCGCCCGGCCTCGAGCTGCGGCGATCGTGGACGCCGGTGCTGGGCGAGTTTGGACGGTATGAGCTCTCGAACGGAAGCGACGAGCCGATCAGCCTGGGCGACATGTGGCTCGAGACGTCGCGCACCCACGAACGCTGGGACTGCTGGGCCTGCGGCAACGTCGGACCCGCGCCGCCGCCGCTCCGGCCGGGCGAGACCGGGTATCTCAGCATGCACCGATCGAGCGGCGCCCACGGATGCTCGCCGCCCGAAACCGCGAAGCCTGGCACCCTGCACCGCTACGTCGTTCGCTTGATCGGCGCCTCGAGGCCGATCGAGGCGCCGCCCGGATCGTGGCCGATCCGGCCGCCGCGGCTCTCGGAGCGCCGGGTGTACGAGCTCGTGGACGAGTTCGAGCTCGAGTCATGATAGAAACGGACGAGAGAGGTCGCCAGGCGCCGGATCATGTACGTAGAGAACAAGCGCAGCGGGCTCTACGGCGGCGTCGTCCACATCGACGAGGACGCCAGGGTCGAGTACTGGACGCGGATCCGCGAGCGGCCCGACCTCGCCGGGGAGCTCACCGAGTACCGCGCGGGCGCCTCGACGCGGACCGCCGGCACCACGCGCCGCAACGACGCTCATTTCACGGGAGAGAATCATGTCGTCTGTCGTTCTCTTGGGTGATTCAATCTTCGACAATGGTTCGTATACCAACGGCGAGCCCGATGTCGCCTCGCACCTCCGCGCTCTCTTACCCTCCTGGCGAGTCACCCTGTGTGCGGTCGACGGTACGACCACCTCTGATATCGGCCCCCAGCTCGACCGAATACCGAAGGACGCGACCCACGTCCTCCTCTCGCTTGGCGGGAACGACGCGCTCTCGAACGCCGACATTCTCGGACGGCCCTGTCCGGTCGACGGCCGAGGCTCTGGACATATTCCGCGAACGCGTGGACGCGTTCGAGCAATCCTACTCGTGGGCGCTCGAGGCCGTCGTCGCGCTCGGACGACCCACGACTGTCTGCACGATCTACAACGGCAACCTCGCTCCCGGTGAGGCGGAGCGGGCTCGCATCGCCTTGATGACGTTCAATGACGTCATCCTCCGTCAAGCTTTCTCTCGCGCGCTCGACGTCGTCGACCTCCGCCTTGTCTGCTCGGAGGTGGGGGACTTCGCGAACGCCATCGAGCCGTCCGGCGCCGGCGGCTTGAAGATCGCGCGGGCGCTCGTCCGCGCCCTGGGCGCCGCCGCAGTCCAGAAGCGAGCGACGACCGTGACCGCCGGCTGACAAGCTCGTTGCGGCTGCGCGAGCCGACCGCCGCTTCGGCTCGGCGCCAGTCAGAAGGATCTCATTTCAAACCCGCCCTCACCGTCAAAGCGGGCGAGGAGCACACGGGCCGTGCCGGGGCGCAGCGCCCGCACGAGCGTGGTCTGGGCTTCGCGTAGACAGCACAGCAGCTCCGGTTCCACCTGACCGTGACGCGCCTCGGCCCGCGCGATCCCGGTCCCGTCGCGCCGTCGCTCGATGCGGAGGAATACCTCGCCGCGTCTACCTCCCTGGATGATGCACCCACGGATGAGCTCGCGGTACGACTCCGTCGAGACATCCGTCGCGCCAGCTGTGTTCTCTCCTGTGGCGACCGAGAGCCAGCTTCGCTCAAGCGCGGCGGAGTATCCATACGCCTCGGCAGGAGATACGTCGTAGGCGGCGTCGCAGAGCTGCTCGCGGCTATAACACGCCGCCAGCTCCGACGACGGCCGTCCCCACGCCAAGCACGAGCGCATGGTGCAGGAAGGGGCAGCGCGCACGAAGAACGCCCCGTCACCCCCGATGAGCTCCTGCACCAGCTCCAGACGCGCCGGCATCCCTGTTCTGGGAGGCCCCGCCCGATCGCGCGCCCGGAACAGCTGCTCGCGCTCCTCCGGATCTGCCGGTATCAACGTTCCAGGAGCAGCCGCGGCGGAGGTTACGAGGATTGCTCCATGGACGAGCGCCGAAACAACGACGGCGAGCGCACACGCGTCTGGTTTGAGGCCGCGCCCGGCGGCTCGGGGTGCAGGCGGTGCGCTTGGAGGAACAGGCGAGGGGCTCCGATAGGGACCGCTCCCCCGAGGGGGTACCACGTCTTCCACCTCGTGAACGACACCTCGAGGCGCGCCAGGTTCCAGATCGGACGCGATCGGCCGAACGTCAGGGGGAGATCCTCGATACGGAGCCCACCAGAAGGCTTCCTTCGCAGCTCGCGCGCGGCCGACACCACCCTACCCAGGCACTGCCACGACGAGCCTCTACCACGACGCGTGGTTGCCAGGCGCAGAACGAGGCCGTCGGACGAAGCCGAACCTTACGGATGGCACCTCGATCTGGCTCATCTGCTGCCGTGTGCGGCAGAACGTGGTAGCATCGCACCACGACGATGCCGGTCCGGGATGTCCTCCATTGGGCAGAAGGAGGTCGTCAGACCGGCACGGATGACGTGGTGAAGCCATGGCGTGGAAGACTCTGCTGGATGATGCCCGATGGAACCACCGAGACAACCCGGCCCGCGCCGACGAGCTCGTTGAACGGGCGACTCGTTGCGCGGAGGCGGAGACCGAAGCAAGAGAGCGCGTACGCGCCTTCGAGTCGATCGCCGATTACCTCGACGGCCGAGAGCGGTGGGCAGAGGCGTCCATGCTCTACGGTCGCCTGATCGACCTGCTGCGAGAGAATCACGTCTCACCGGATGAGCTTGCGGCGCGGCTCGCGCGCCACGCCGAGATCGAGTCGAGCGCCGGCGCTCTGGAGTCTGCTGCGAAGCTGCTCGAAGAGGCGCTGAGTCTCTGGCGCGAGTCGTCACGAAGCACGTTGGAGCGGGGCGCCGCATGGTATGAACAGCTGGCCGAAGCGCGATCGGCGGCGGCACACCACGCCGCCGCGTCCGTGGCGCGCAGCCGTGCGACTGAGCTGCGCATCGAGGCTTCCGGCAAGTACTGTCAGCCCCGTGTGATGCGGCATGCGAGAGGTGACGGCGCCGTCGAATACGCCTTTCACGATGTCTACTTCTCATTATATGGCGACGTCGAAGGCTACACCCAGCACGCGCGCTCACCGCGGATGCCTTCCGTGGCCGCGCTCCAAAAGTGGCTGGAGGAGACGTTGCCGGCAGCGGTAGCAGGCGTGGTGTGCGGCGTTCTCGGCTACATGCACTACGCGCCCGATCTCGCTCGATGGCTGCGGCATGTTCGGGAGGGACCTCTGGATTATGAAAGCGATCCCGAGGATAAGGTCTAGCAAGCACCTGGCGCTGACGGTGCGTCGCGCCTCGCTGCGCTCGGCGCGGCGCCCTGCAGCACGCTCGTGGTCGTTGGGCGGGCGGGGGCTCGTGCCACGGGCGGCCGGGCCGGAAGGCGTGTGCCTGCGCGGGATCTGCTCTCGGTCACCATGGCCGCCGCTGCACCTGCGAGATCCGCGACGGTCGTTGCGCTGGCAATGCGGGGGCGAATAGCTTAAGATCCATGTGGACCGTCGACGCCGAACCGAACGCGCGTGACACCAGGACCCAACGACGGGATCCAGCGATGGCAGACAAGAAGATCTCGAAGACCGAACCCGAGTGGCTCTTGCTGCTCGGGCCGCACCGCTACCGAATGCTCCGCTACGGGAACACCGAACGTCCGCACACGGGGCAGTACTGGAACCACCACTGCACGGGCGTCTATCGATGCGCCGGCTGCGGCACCCAGCTCTTTTCGTCGCAGACGAAATTCGACTCTGGGACCGGCTGGCCCAGCTTCAGCGCAGTCCTCGACGAGAAGCGGATTGAGCGCCGAGCCGACCGGAAGCATGGCCTCGATCGGGTGGAGGTCGTATGCGCGCGCTGTGATGGACATCTGGGGCACGTCTTCGACGACGGGCCGGCGCCGACGGGCGAGCGCTTCTGCATCAATTCCGCCTGCCTCGAGTTCGAGAGCGAATGACTCGCGAGACGGCGAACGTCACGTCGACAGCTGGGCCGTGACCGGCGGGGTCCTGCCGAGCGCCGCTCGGAGCGCCTGGGGAGTCGCCGGGGGGCGGGATGCCCTCGGCCACGATGCCCTCCAGCTGCTACATGGCCGGTCGGCCGGCTGGACAGCCCAGCTATCCGATCACCCGAGCAGCCATACCGCCGGGCTCTGCTCGACACGTTCACCGGCGAGCGTCGCAGCGCTGTCGAGGATGTCGGTCCACCGCAGCTCCGCGTACCCGGCGCGGAGGGCAAGGTCGGCGCCGAGCGCGGCGACGAGCAGGGCGTGCGCCGAGGGCACGTTGTAACCCGCGGCATAGAGTGGGTTGAGCTCAAGAACCACCGGCTGGCCGTCTCGAACGAAGGCCACGTCAGCCACGTAGTTCGCCGGGAGGTCAGCCGTGAGGAGAGCTGGGGCAAGGGCGCGAATCGCCCGCTGCACCACCTCGCTCCTGGCAGTGAGCTCATCGGCGAGGAGCCGGCGCGCGTCGTCGACGAGGACCTCGAAGGGCCGTGATAGCTGGCCATGAGGAGACGGCCGCCCAGCACCGTCAGTCGCACCTCGAAGGGCACCCGGATGGCGCTGCGGTCGCCGGGCAGGGTGGCGAGCTCGATGCGCTCGAGGTCGAGGTGCTCGCGCAGGGCGAGGCCGCCGACATCGAGAGCGACACGCAGGCGGCGGACCACCTCGAAGACCGTGGCCTCGATGTCCGCCTGGTTGCTGCCGTAGTAGAGCTCGGGGTTGGCGGACTTGGCCGACGAGTAGAAGCCGCGGACGAAGACCCCGGCGTGGGGATCGATCTCCGCATCGAAGAGGGCGCCGTAGATCGCCTCGGTCAACAGACGGCGCACGGCCGCGGGAGAGTCGATCGCGGCTGCGACGGCGGCGTCCACGGGCAGCAGCGCGGTGCGGGGCGTGGGGACGCCGGCGTTCGTGAGGACCGAGTAGAATCGATCGAGCCCGAGGACCCGCTCCACATGCTCGGGGAGGTCGAGCACGCACGCGGCGCCGGCAGCGACCGCTCGAGCGAAGACGGAGTGGTATGCGGCGCGGGGTAGCATCGGCAGATCGATCCAGGACACACTGCCGCGGACCCCCTGCGGCGCGTCGAGCTGGGCGACGTCGCAGACCGCGAGGTCCCAGCCATGAAGGCGGGCGAGCTGGGCCCAGAACGCATGGCGACGCCGGATCATGGCCACGTTGCGGGGGTCGGCCTGGGCGTCGAAGGCACGGTTGAGGTCGGAGAGGAGAGCGACGCGGGACACGGGTCAAGCATCGCACTTTCCCTGGATCAGGACGACTCGGCGCCCCTTAGGCTCGGCCGGAAGTAGAGCAGCCCGCGGCGACTAGCCGCGCCGCGGCGGCGGGCCTAGGAGACCGCGCATGCCCGCAGCCACCCAGATCGGCATCCCCACGCTGGTGCGCATCAAGCCCGGGGCGCTCCCGCGCAGCGGGCTCTACCTCGCGCGGGCGGCGCGCCGCCACGTCCTGCTGCTCGCGAGCGAGGGGACGCCGGCCGCCATCGAGGCGGCGATGCGCGAGGGCCTGGACGCGCAGGCGATCGAGGTCGTGGCCCGGCGCGAGGTCGCCTCGGCCAGCGTCGAGGAGGCCTCGGCGCTCCTGCCCGCGCTCCCCACGCGCTGCGACGCGATCGTCGGGCTCGGCGGCGGCCGCGCCCTCGATACGGCCAAATACCTCGCGTCCCTCGCCCGGCTGCCGTTCCTCGCCGTGCCCACCTCGCTCTCGAACGACGGCTTCTGCAGCCCTTCGGCGAGCCTCACGATGGGCGGCAGGCGCCGCTCGCTTCCGTGCGCGGTGCCGTTCGGCGTGGTGGTCGACACCGAGGTCTGCCTGGGCGCGCCGGAGGTCCTGTGGCTCTCCGGCGTGGGTGATCTCGCGGCCAAGGTCACCGCGGTCCACGACTGGAAGCTCGCGTTCCACGCGCGCGGCGAGCCGGTCAACGACTTCGCCGCCCTGCTCTCGGACGCGACCGTGTTCCAGTTCATGGCGCGCCCCCGGCGCGACCTCGAGGGCATGCGCCTGCTCGCGACGGCGCTCATGCTGAACGGCATCGCCATGGAGATCGCCGGGTCGTCCCGGCCGGCGAGCGGCAGCGAGCACCTCATCTCGCACGCGCTCGACCAGATCTCCGGCCGGCCGCGGCTCCACGGCCTGCAGGTCGGCACGGCCGCCTACGTGGTCAGCCAGCTCCAGGGGCGGGACACGGACCTCATCGCCGCCGTCCTCGACGCGACGGGCTTCTGGGATGCGATCCGGGCAGACCCGTTCTCGCTCGACGAGTGGATCGAGGCGGTCCGCGTCGCGCCGGAGATCAAGCCCGGCTACTACACGGTCCTCTCCTCCCGCGACTGCGTATCCGAGGTCGAGGCGATCCTCCGGACCGATCCGCGCCTGAAGGGGTGCTTCGCCTGACCCGCCAGCCGCGCTCAGTCCGCGCCGGCGAGGAGGGGCGCCGCCACGGGCGGCGGGGAAGTTGCGGGCATAGACCTCCAGGAGGCGCAGCAGCGCGGCGCGCTGGGCCGGGGGCATCTCGGCGGCGGGCAGGCCGTCGAAGCTCGCCAGCGCGGCCCGACGGGAGGCCTCGGTCACGAGGTCGGGCGGCGCCGCGGGGGCGATCACGGCGCGCTGACGCTGCGCGGCGGTGAGGGAGGCCAGGAACGCGCGGCCGAGATCCTCCTCGACCGCGAGCACGCGCAGGCCCTCCGGGGACCCGAGGGCACCTCGGCCGGGTTGACGCCCAGGAACGCCGGGGTGGTGGCCACGCCGCCTCCTGCAGCGGTGAAGTTGAGCGAGACGTGGTGTCCCCTCGAAGCGAAAGCCCCACCGGGCCTGGGGCCCGGGCTGGCCGAAGAGGGCGAGGTGGTAACGGCCCGGGTCGCGGAACGCCGGGTTGCCCTCGATGCCCCCGAGGATGCCCTCGAGCAGCAGGACGCCCTCGAGCTTGCGGTAGCCCTCCGGGCTAAGGCCGGCCCGGAGCAGCACGTGCGCCGCGCTGCGCTCGCCGCCGTCCATGTCGCCGATCGCGAGGCCGGCGCGACGGCGCGGGACGTAATGCCAGTCCTCGCGCTCGCCGCTCTGGAACGCGAGCCGGGGGGTTTCGCTCGTGAAACGCCTGCGACTACCGCGACGTAGCACCAAAGGGAAGGCATCTTACCGTATAGCTGTACACTACTGGTCCGGCGGCTTCGGTTGACCAATCGACTGGTAGTTGGGCGCACGGGTGGGCGTGGATGCCGGGCGAACTTCAGACCGACGTGACGCAGGCGCGCAGCGATACATTGTGAGCGGCTTGTGGTAAGCTGCGACGCATGCAAGAGGTGGTCGATCGCATTGATGGCGTAATGGCCCAGGCAGCGAAGTCGTTGCAGGAAGCCTTTGCGATATATTGGCCGACCTACGGGAATACGGGCGCGCACGAGCGAAACCTGTCTTTACACGTCGCCTGCGCCTTCATGAACTCCGGGTTTGCGGTCTTTGGCGAGGGCCACACTGAGGGGCGAGCTAGACAGCGCTATGATGTACTCGCATGCTCGCAGGATCGTACGCTCTTCGTCGCCGCAGAGTTCAAGCTCCTCTGGAAGGATACGAAGGCCACTGAGATGAAGTCCGACATCGAGCGTCTGCGGGAGTTCAAGCCTGTCGTCCGATCCGCAGCTGCTGCTGAAGGAGCGGCACGCGTCGGGTTGGTCGGAGCGTTCTCCGAGGAGGACGACCGACACAAACAGCTGTGTGAACGGAACGTCCGCGGGGGACGCGTGGCGATACGCGAACTTCTTGAAGCACTCCCGGACCAGGTTCGGTGGCGCACGAAGCCGCTTTGCAACCACGGTTGGCACCCTGACCGACGCGGTCGCCTTCATCTCGTATACGCGGTCTTCCCGCTCCACGATGACAACGTCTAGGCAGGTGCGCGGACTACTCGAAAAGCAGGAATGGTCAGCAAATCTCTTCGTACTGCGCTGCGCGGTGGTCCCACGCGATACTCGAGGGCGCCCAACCAGGGCCTGTTCCCGACAGCGCTTCGCGCCGTGGGTGAGACCCAGGGCGTTGGACGGTCGACCGGCCGTGGTACCTCTTCGTGCCTGCGTACGGCGGGCTGTTCAGGCGGTGATGGGCTGCGCGGCGACATCCTTGTAGATGGCCGTAGTACTTGCTACGATGAACGCATTGCCCGTCACGTACCACGTTCATGGCCGAAGCAAAACCCACGAAGAATCAGCACTTCGTTCCGCAAATGCTGCTGCGAAGATTCGCAGCTCCGGACACCCGCACAGAACTTGCCACCTGCACGCAGTGTACTCTGGACGTGCCCACTGGTCCGCCCGAGGCCGAGCCGCAACGAGCTCTGGATCGAATGACAGATCGCCCATGACAAATTGCGTCGTTCTTTGGAGCACTTGCGGAATGATGTAAGTCCACCAGAGCACGCGCTGCGCCGGTGTCCGGAGCACGGGAACATCGCACCTGTTTCGAACAACAAGCAGCGATACGAATGGTGTAGCAAGACTTGGATTCCGCGTTTCAACATGTCTATAACCGATAATGTTTGACCTATCAATCGAAAAGCAACAGACACCTCTGGAGCAAGCCAGGAAGTCGGACCAACTCTCTTCATATGTTGAAGAATCGCTATTCCACGGCGGGGCGGCGAGACGCGCAACCGGGTCGGCGGAGCGCCGGGAACGGGTGCGGCTTCGGGCGGAGCGCTCGCCGGCGTCGGCGCCATCAGCCAGAGCGGTTTCGGGAGGCCGCATGCCGCGACCTTGCCGTGCGGAGGACGGCGTCGATCCAGCCGGGCGACGTGCACCCGCGGGGCGGCGACTGGAACCTGCCCCCGCCCAACGCCACGCAACCGGCGTCCCCGGCCCGTCGACGCCTTGGGCATGATCGACCCTGATGAACTCGAGGCCATCGCAAGCTCACGCGCCTTGACGGGCCCGTGAGGGGACGGAGCCTGCTGCTCGGCCATGCGGTGAGGGTTCGCCAAGGCTACCTCCCGGCGGCCGTGAGTCTTGCTACCGGCGCCTGCCTGTTAGGCCTTCCGGTCCCGGCGGAAGGCCCGGAAGCCGACCGATCGCCTCGTGGACGACACGGGCCGCGTCCTCATCGACGAGGGAATGCGCTCCCGCGCGACGTCCGGCACCGCATTGCCACGAACCAGGAGCGCGGTCAGCTGCTGCGCGAGCGCGTACAGCGTCAGGCGCCCGACGTCCAGCAGGCCACGCATGCCGAGCACGCGCGAGGCCGCACCGAGGAGGGGGGGAGCACCAGATCTACGGGTGACGCCTCCGGGGCGCTCGGCAGGTCGATGAGCGTGGCGGCGGCGCGGGTCGGCCTCCTCGCGCATGGAACCTCCTTGACAGGGCGATCCGCGGCGCCGCGCGGGGCGTCGGCGCGGGGAGCGCCGCGGAGCGCCTTCGCGGGGGCGCTCTGCGCGGCGCGAATCATCGCGGCCACCTCCGTCGGCGGGTGAGAGAGCGGGCGACGAGACGGCCGGCGAGGCAGACCCGCGTGACAACTGTCGGCCTTGGAAGCGCAAGCGCTGCGGCGATCACGTGCATCGTCAGGCGGGTGGCGGCGAACGCCAGGACCTCGCGCAGCTCAGGGCGGTGACGGTAGAAGGCACGAAGCAAACCGCGCGCGACAGGGCCACTTTCTCGGCTCGGCGGGTGGGGCATCGAGAGCCCATTCACGCCGTCGTCCGGTGGCGCCCGCACGATCACGCGTAGGTCTCCTTGACAAGGCGGGGGAAGCGTCAGGTACGCTGCCTTTCCACGATGCGCGGGGGCGGCACGACGGGAAGGGGTCGGAGCTCAAGGCGCTCCGCGCCGATGCGGCGGTCAGCGATCAAGGGGGCTGATGACGCCGAGAAGGCCACGGTCGATGATGTGGGTGGAGATCATCGTGGTCCGCGCGAGCACCTTCTTGTGCCGCCGCGCGACGGCGTCGAGCTGGGCGTGCAGATCGTCGCGCGCTCGAGCGGGAAGCCGTCGCCGGCCGACATACGGGCGCTCTGTCTGGGTCGCAGCTTGCCCCACTCGTCCCTGCTTCCCGACAACGCTGATGACGCCATATCTCGCCTTCTAAAACAGGGGTAGAGACTCCGATCTCTCACGGATGGAGCACACTGGATGCAGCCTTTCGACGACCTATCTATCCCGCACTCGATTGAGATTGTGGACGCTCAACGCGCCGTCTGGATCGCCGGCCCGAAGTGCCTGCGCCATGAAGTCGTCGGCGAGGTATATAACCCGGACCAGATGCGGCGAGTAGTCTCGGCCGTGCACGGCCGAACGGAGGCGCTCATCCAGGCATGGCTGCTACCCGATCCGCAAAATCCGCACGATCCGAACGCCATCATCGTCTGGGTGCTCGGTGGGAAGGTTGGCTATTTAGCGCGCGAGCTGGCCTTTCAGTGGAAGCCCATCTTCGCTAGTTTATATGGCCGGTACGGAGCCCACGTGGCCTGTCAGGCGCAACTCGACCCGCCGTCCCACTCGAATCAGGGGTCCTTCGGCGTGGTGGTCTGGCTCCCTGCCTTGCCATTGCCTCAACCAACGCCGTCGCAGCGCGTACCCTCCCCGCCGTTCACGGCGGCCGGTGCCGGGCAGTCGCTGCCGTTGGCCGCACAGGAGCTGGAACAGCTCCGCACCGAGTTGAGGGCTGCTCGAAGCGATATCGCCCGCACGCAGGCCGAGGCGAAATCAGCGCAGGATGCAACCACCGCAGCGCATCGAGAGCTCCGGGCCGCCCAAGAGGCACTCAAGGCGGCGACGCGAGATCCCGACGAGCTCGAGCGGATCCGAGGCGACATCGTGCGCGCCAAGGCGGAGTTCGAGGCCGCGCATCGTGCGCTTAGGTCCATCGAGGAGGCTCTCGACATCCAGTCGTTCGGCTTCTACGCGCCCAAGTATGGGTTCGAGTCGTCCGCACAATACACCGCCCGCCTCAAGGGAACGCGCGACGAGCAGCAGATGCTCATCAAGGAGGACAAGGCGGCGCCGTGCGACACCAAGTGGTCCGTCGGCGGTAGCGCAGCGGAGGGCAAGAAGATGATCCGCCAGCAGTCGAAGCTGATGCTGCGCGCCTTCAACGGTGAATGCGACGCTGCGATCGCGAAGGTTCGGTATGACAACGTCACGACGCTGGAACAGCGGATCACGAAGGCCTACGACGACATAAACAAGCTCGGCGAGGTCCAGCGCGTCTTCATCTCGCGTCGGTACTTCGACCTGAAGCTCGCCGAGCTGCACCTCGTGCACGAGCACCGCGAGAAGGTCCAGCAGGAGAAGGACGAGCAGAAGCGCATCAAGGAGCAGATGCGCGAGGAGCAGAGGGCCCAGGAGGAGATCGATCGCGCCAAGGCCGATGCCGAGAAGGAGGAAGCCAAGTCGGCAGCCGCGCTCGCTCGGGCGCGCGCGGAGCTCGCCGCCGTAGACGCAGCTGCGGCCGCCGAGGCAGCCAGGATCGAGGCAGCGGGAGTCGAAGCGGCCTCCGCGGAAGTCGCGCGCGCCGCGACGGCGAAGCAGCACGAGAAGCTCGAGGCCCTCGTGAACCGCCTCGAAACTGACCTCAAGGACGCGCTCGATCGGAAAGCGAAGGCGATCGCGCGCGCGCAGCTGACGAAGTCCGGCCACGTCTACGTGCTGTCGAACATCGGTTCGTTCGGCGACGGCATCTACAAGATCGGCATGACACGCCGGCTGGAGCCGCTCGAGCGTGTCGAAGAGCTCGGCGACGCATCGGTGCCGTTCCCGTTCGATGTGCACGCGATCATTTACTCGGAGGACGCGCCTGCGCTGGAGGGCAAGCTCCATCGTGCCTTCGCGGCTCGCCGGGTCAATATGGTGAACCATCGCAAAGAGTATTTCCGCGTCACGCTCGAGGAAATCCGCGACGCCGTCCAGAGCCTTCACGGCCTCGTGACGTTCCTGCTCGTTCCAGCGGCCGAGGAGTACAGGAAGACGCAGGCGGCTGCGGACGCGTCTCCCACCGGGCTCGCTGCTGCTCCACCACCAGAGCTCGCTCCCGCGGTGAGCTCCTTTGCGGGCGAGCCGTGAAGGGCACCGTGCGCGCGATCAAGCCTCATGATCACCCAGTTGCACGACAATGCGATGGTGTTGACCGTCGACCTCCCTCCTTCGTCGGTCGGACGTCGGCAGCACATCGCAACGGCGTTGAGCGGGCCTCCGTACCACCTCCCGCCAGGTAATGGTGAGGTCCAAGTGCTGATCTACAACGGTATTTTGCGGAGCCTTCAAGACGCGACTGTCGATGTGTGCGTGGCCACCGTATGCGCACGGTGGGACGAAGGATCCATTACTATGGGGGAAGCGCTCGACGCGTACCTCGATGTGGCTGTTGATAAGGGCATCGACGCTGTGCTCGACCGGCTCGACGAAACCTTTCGGCACGAGCTGTTGCAGGTCCTCATGGGGTGGGCATTGGCAGGGCCCGACCCCAAGATCATCCGGATCTTCGGGGGGATTTACAGTTACGAGCGCGAGCCGGATCCGATAAAGGCCGCGCAAATGAAGCGTGACGTCGAAGCCATGCACGCCGAGGAAGATGCGTACTTTCTCGACATTGCTCTGCCGAGGATTCGTTCGTGGTGGGCAATACGAACCGGATCTGCGATGAGCTGCCCTGGCGCTGCAACGGACCCCTGACATCGCTCTCTTCGGTCCCTCGGTCGTGCGCTGCTGAGCGCCGATTCGTTGACGCGCCCCGGTCTGCTCGAGGACGTCCGCGGATCGACCTATCGCAGACGCTGAATCAGCTGCGCGTCGCATCGGCGAGGCGCCTCGAGGGCAGCCCCCTACCGCACCGCGAGCCCGGTGCGCTCCCAGCGGCCCAGGCCGTTCGTGTCGATGGAGAAGTAGATCCCAGCGGCGACCCCTTCGATGGCCTCGATGGGCACGGGGCCGAAATGCCGCGCCCTTGCGCGTCGATCTGAACGCGATCTCCGCCGGTGGCGATGATCCGCTTGATGAAGCGCTGGCTCGGGTTCGCCGGGGAGCGGAACACGACGACATCGCCCCGGCCGGCCCGCTCGCCGCGCTTGTCTTTCAGCACGAAGAGGTGGTCGCCCGGAATCACGGTCGGGCTCATGCTCCCGGAAGGCACCTTGAAGGACTCGATCACGTGCCGCCGCACGGCGAGCGCCGTGCCCGCGGCGCGCGCGGCGTCCGTCGCGATCTTGACCCTCACGACGAAGCCGTCGGGAGGAGCGGCCGCGATCTCGAGCGCCTCCAGGCCCGCCGCCCCACTCTGCCGCGCGGTCGCCAGGCGACTTTACCCCCTCTCGCTCCGGGCCCCGGCGCGACTCCAGGTCGCGACTTGACAGCTTCCCAGGATCCAGCACAATGAACGTTATTTCACTCATCACAAGGGCCGCCAATCGACGAAGGAAGACCGTGGAGAGCAAGACCAAGAACACGAAGACACGCCCGCAGATCGCGGCCATGGCCGCCAGGGCCTTTGGCGGCATGGCGCTCGCGGACGGCGACGACGCCGTGGTCGAGCTGAAAGACGGCTGGTTCAACGCGGCCTACAGCGTCCGGCTCGCCGATGGCCGGGAGGTCATCCTCAAGATCGCGCCGCCGAGAGACGCGGAGGTCATGCTCTACGAAAAGAACATCATGGCCACCGAGGTCGCCGCCATGCGCCTGGTCCGGCGAAACCCGGCCATTCCGGTGCCCCAGATCTACCATTTCGACGACACCCGCGAGCTGTGCGACTCGGACTACTTCTTCATGGAGAAGATCGCGGCGGACAACCTCGAGCACGTGAAATCGAGCCTCTCCCCCGAGACGCAGGCGTCCATCGACCTGCACGTCGGCGAGATCGTCCGGGCGATCAACGGCTTCACCGGCACCTATTTTGGTTACGATGGGAACCCGGACCTGCGCGCGAGCACCTGGAGAGAGGCGTTCACCAAAATCATGGAGTCGGTGCTGGAAGACGGCGCCCGGAAAGGCGTGGCGTACGACCAGGGCTACGACGAGATCCGCGCCGCCGTCCTCAGGCACGCCCCCGCGCTGGAAGAGGTCACCACGCCCTGCCTCGTCCACTGGGACATCTGGAACCCCAATGTCTTCGTCAAGGAAGGCAGGGTCGCCGGCATCATCGACTTCGAGAGGGCGCTCTGGGCCGACCCCTTGATGGAGGCCCAGTTCCGGCTGCTCGCTTCCGACGGCATCACCAGCAGCATGCGCGGCTACGGCAAGACCTCCTTCACCGTCGAAGAAGAGCGAAGATGCCGCCTGTACTCGCTGCACCTCGCCCTGGTCATGAACACGGAGTGTTATTACCGCAACTACGACACCGATTCCGTGCTCAACCTCTCCAGGCAGTGGATGGGCGAACACATGGCCTGGCTGAGCGCAAACTGAACGCTCATGGGCGAGAGCTCCAGGGTTGAAAAGCTGGGGACCGAGCGGGTCGGGAAGCTGCTGCTGGAGATGTCTTCCCAGACCACGTTCTCGCTGCTGGTCTTTACCATCTACAGCCTCACGGACATCTACTTTCTCTCCGTGGGCGTCAACGCGCTGGCCGCAGCCGCGGCCTCGATCATCTCGCCGGTCCAGATCGCCCTCGGCGCCGTCGCCACGACCGTCGGGGCCGGCGGCGCCTCGGTGGTCTCCAGGGCGCTCGGCGAGCAGGACCTGGAGAAGGCCTCCCGGACGGTGGCAAGCACCTTCCTGATCTTCTGGACGGCGGCGCTCGCCATCACGGTCCTGGGCTCGGTGTTCATCGAGCCGCTCGTCTACCTGCTCGGGGCCACCGACAGCGTCGCCCCCTATGCCATCGAGTACGGGCGGATCATCTTCCTCGGCGCCGTCGCCGGCACCGGCTACTCGGCCATCGTCAGGGCGGATGGCAACGCCAGGTACTCGACCGCCATGTGGATCATCCCGATCTGCGTCAACATCGTCCTGTGCTGGCTCTTCATCCTCGTCTTGCAGATGGGCGTCTCCGGCGCCGCCCTGGCGACGGTCTGCTGCCAGGTCACCTCGGCCGGCATGGGCCTCCACTTCTTCTTTTTCAGGAAGAACCGCTCCTATCGCATCAAGGCGTCTTATTTCAGGCCGGACTGGCCCATCATCATCGAGGTGGTGAAGATCGGGTCCCCCTCGCTCATCAAGAGCGCCAGCGTCAGCCTGATCGCCATCGTCACCAACAACCTGCTCCGGCGGATCGGCGGCGACAGCGCGCTGAGCGTGTTCGCGATCGCGAGCCGGCTCTACTCCGGGCTGCTCGCGCCGCTGACCGGCATCGTCCAGGGGATGCAGCCGCTGGTGGGGTACAACTTCGGCCAGAAGAAGCTCGAGCGGGTGCGGGAGGCCATCCGGCTCTCCCTTGGCGCCGCGGTCGTCTATGGATCGCTCGTCTGCGGCGTCTGCCTGGTGATGCCGGCCGCGCTGATCGCACTGCTCTCCAGGGAGAGCGCGATCATCGCGGAAGGGCAGACCGCGCTGCGGTTGCTAGCGCTCTCCTATCCCCTGACGGGCGTGGCCATGGTCACGGCGTCCTCGTTTCAGTCGATCGGCCGGGCCAGGGAGGCGCTGCTGCTCACCCTCGGGGGCATCCTGCTGGTCAAGCTGCCGGTGCTGCTGCTGGCCTCCAGCCTGTTCTCTCTGACCGGCATCTGGGCCTCCGAGGCGATCTCGGAGCTGATCCTTTGCGTCGTCTCCTTCGTCCTGCTGAAGAACGCCCACGCGGGTTCTGGGCATGGCATGGCGAGAGCGCCTGACGCGGGCTGAGCCTGCCTCCGGACCGCGGAAAAACGGCGCAGAGGCCGTCTTCGTACCACGAATGTGCCCATTGACACTCGTCGCGCGGTGCGGCTATACACTCGGCCATTCGCCTGCTGGTTGGCACCGTCCGTCTCAAGACACAGCAGGTCCGGACGTAAGTAAACAAAAGCAACGATACCAGCCGCAGCGCGCGGCTGAGGAGGGAGGCATCGATGAAGCTCTATGAATTCGCTCCTACCCGCTCGATCCGTGTGCGCTGGGTGCTCCAGGAGCTCGGCGTGGAGTTCGAGTCCATCCAGGTCAACCTCCGGGCCGGCGAGAATCGCCGCCCCGAGTTCCTCAAGCTCAACCCGGCCGGCAAGCTCCCCGTGCTCGTCGACGGCGACCTCGTGCTCACCGAGTCCGTCGCCATCGTGCTCTACCTGGCCGAGAAGTACCCCGACAAGGGCCTGCTCCCTGCAGACCCCGGGGAGCGGGCCAAGGTCAACCAATGGCTGCTGTTCGCGGCGACCGAGCTGGAGCAGCCGCTGTGGCGCATCGCGCGTCACAAGTTTCTGTATCCGGAGGACAAGCGCCTGCCTGCCGACATCCCCGTCGCCTGCGAGGACTTCAAGGCCATGGCAGGCGTGCTGGAGAAACACATGGAGCAGCGGCAGTTCGTCGTCGGCGACCGCGTGACGGTCGCCGATCTCGTGATGGCCTACACCCTCGACTGGGCCAACGAGGCCCATCTCCTGGACGACTTCCCGCAGCTACGGGCCTACATGGATCGGATGTACGCCCGCCCGCACGCGGCCCCGCGCATCGCCCAGGCGCTCGCCAACCTCAAGGGGTGAGGGGCAGGTGGCTGGAGGAGCTCTCGTCCTCCAGGCCGAGAGCCTGCTCACCGCCGCCGTGCCGCGGGCCCGCGCAGCGCGCGCTCGGCCGCCACGCAGCGCACGCTCGGCCACCACGCCGCGCAGCCGCGCGCCCCGACAGGTCGGCCGGGAGATCCCCCGCGATGCCCGTGCGCGACCCGCGATGCCCGCCCGCGGTGATAGAGTGGCGCGATGAGCCGCCGCGTCACCAGCGACGGGACCGGGACCCTCCAGATCCACTTCGCCTTCGATCGCAGGCTGGTGGACGTCGTGAAGTCGCTCCCGTCCCGCCGCTGGAATCCCGAACAGAAGACCTGGCGCGTCCCGGAGACGCACGTGGTCGCGGTGGTGGAGGTGCTGCACGCCGAGGGGTTCGGCTTCTGCGAGGTGACGCAGCGCCTCTACCGGGAACGCGGCGGGGCCCTCGCCCTCGACGAAGGGGGCGTCACGCCGATCCCCACCGAGGAGCCGGCCCGAGCCGATGAGCCGCGCAACGGGGACGCGCGGCCGAGGCCAGCGGTGGCCGCCTCCGACTTCACGGTCTCGAAGCTCAACGGGCAGGTCCGCGCCGCGCTCGAGGCGGCGTTTCCGGCCTCGATCTGGCTGGTGGGCGAGGTCTGCGGGTACAACCGGGCCGCCCACAAGAGCATCGTCGGCTTCGAGCTCGTGGAGCGCGACGCCCTCGGGAAGGAGATCGCCCAGGTCAAGGTGACCCTCTTCGAGAGCGCGCGCGCCGAGATCGAGCGGCGCCTCGCCGCGGCGGGCGACCCGTTCCAGATCGAGGACGAGATCCAGATCCGCGTGCGCGGGCGCGTGGAGCTCTACGTCCCCTGGGGCTCGTACCGGTTCCTCATCGAGGACCTCGACGTGGGCTACACGCTCGGCGAGGCCGCCCGGCGCAGAGAGGAGATCTGCCGCCGGCTCGCCGAGGAAGGGCTGCTCGATCGGAACCGCTCCCTGCCCTTCCCCGCCCTGCCCCTCCGCGTCGGCCTCGTGACCAGCCTGGGCTCGGACGCCTACAACGACGTGCTCGGCACCTTCAGGGAGTCAGGCTTCGCGTTCCGCGTCGTGGCGCACGGGGTCCGCGTCCAGGGGCGGCAGACGGAGCCATCGGTCCTGAACGCCCTCGACTACTTCCGGGCGCGCGCCGCGGAGCTCGACGTGCTGCTGATCTGCCGCGGCGGCGGCTCGCGCACCGACCTCGCCTGGTTCGACTCGGAGCCGATCGCCCGCGCCGTCGCCACGTTCCCCCTCCCCGTGGTCGTCGGCATCGGCCACGAGCGCGACATCTCCGCGCTCGACTTCGTGGGCTTTCGCGAGAAGACCCCGACCGCCGCGGCCGCGATGCTCGTCAAGCGGGTCTCGGACGCGAGGGATGAGGTCGAGTCGTCGCTCCTGAGCATCCTCGACCAGGGCCGGCGGGTCCTCCGGTCGGCCTCGTCGGATCTCACCCGCCGGGCGGCCCGGGTCCCGCGCTCCGCGTCGCTGCTCATCGCGCGCCGCGCGGGCCAGCTCCAGGAGGCGGTCCGCCAGCTTCGCCAGGGGGCGAGGCGCGATCTCGACGCCGCCTCGCATCGGGTCGACGAGATGGCCTCGCTCCTCGGCCCGCGCTCGTCCCGGCGGCTGGCGCTCGAATCCGAGCGCCTCGAGTCGCGCGAACGGCGCCTGCGCCTCCTCGATCCGCGGCGCGTCGTGGAGCGGGGATATGCGATCCTGCGCACGACGGAAGGGGCGGTGCTCACCGACGCGGCGCGCGCGCCCCAGGGGACGACGCTCATCGCCGAGCTGAAGCGGGGCGTGCTGCGGGTTCGCTCGGACGGATCGGAGGAGACATAGGGTCATGGCAAAGCCGAAGCGCGGGACGAAGGAGCTGTCCGACGGGGACACGACGAGCCCGCAGCGCGCCGCAAAAGAGGTCTCCTATGGCGAGGCGTCGTCGCGCCTCGAGGAGATCTTGCAGAACATCGAGGAAGGCCAGGTCGACATCGACGCGCTCTCCGCGCTCGTGAAGGAGGCCGCGGATCTGGTGACGCTCTGCCGGCAGAAGATCCATGCCGCGGAGATCCAGGTGCAGACCATCACCGAGCAGCTCGAGCGCGAGGCGCCGGTGACCACGGACGCGGACGACGAAGACGACGAAGACGACGAGTAGGCAGGCGCGGCGACCCCTGTGAGCGCGACGTTCCGGCCCGCCAACTACCGGGATGTCGGCGAGATGCTCGGGCTCTGGCTCGACGTCTCGCCGATCCCTGCCGGCCGCCTGCTCCGCGGCGGGCGATTCGACCTCATGACGACGGCGAGCGATCTCGGTTTCCCCGGGACGATACTGAACCTCCGGCGCGGCGCCGATCCTGGTCACCTCGCGGGAATCAAGGTTGTCCACGTCGCCGCGGAGGACGACATCGAGAACTACGACACGCGGCAGCGACGGGTGAGGAGCTGGATAGGAAAGGCTCTTTCCTCGCTCGCGGCCCCCGCCCTCCCCTGGCCCGTCTACGTCCACTGCACCTCGGGGAGGGACCGGACCGGGGTCGTCATCGCGGCGGCCCTGCTCGCGATCGACGTGCCGCGGCAGGTCGTCGCGGAGGAGTACATGCTCAGCGACGGAGCCGACCGCATCGCCATCGAGCGGGCCATCGAGGGTATCCTGGAGTGGCTGCCGTCCGCCGAGGTCGACAGGGCAAGGCTGCGGAGCGCGCTGACCCCGGGTGGAGGCGGCTGAGCCGCCGACACGCAGGGGTCTCCGCTCGGACCATCGAGGCGACCCAGGTCGAGGTCGCGCCGGATCGGCAGGCGCGCGTTGCTGCGGCCGCAGCAGGATGCGGGATCCCTGCCCGGCGCGCAGCAGCGGCGCGCACGGTCGCGTCCGCACGCAACCCGCAGCCCGCGTGGCCCGGCGAGTGCTACTCATCTCCCCGTGACCTCACCGCTGCTCTCTCCTTTCTCTTTCCCGAACGGCCTCACCGCCAGGAACCGCGTCTGGCTCGCCCCGCTCACGAACGGGCAAAGCCATGACGATGGCTCTCTGGGCGACGACGAGCTGCGCTGGCTCTCCTACCGCGCCCGCGGCGGCTTCGGCGTCGTCGAGACCTGCGCCGCCCACGTGGCCGAGGACGGCCAGGGCTGGAAGGGCGAGCTCGGCGTCTTCGCCGACCGGCTGCTGCCCGGCCTCCGCCGGCTCGCGACCGAGATCGCCGCCCAGGGCGCGCTCGGCCTCGTCCAGCTCTTTCACGGGGGCCTCCGCGCCAATCCCCAGGTCTCCGGCCTGCCCACGTGGAGCGCCAGCGCCGTCGCCGAGCCGGACCTCCCCGTCCCTCGCGCCGCCACCGAGCAGGACCTCCTCGCGGTGATAGGCCGCTTCCGCGACGCCGCGATACGGGCGCACGCCGCCGGCTTCGCGGGCGTGGAGCTGCACGGCGCCCACGGCTACCTCCTCGGCCAGTTCCTGTCCGCCACGCAGAACCTCCGCACGGATCGCTGGGGCGGCGCGTGGGAGAACCGGGCTCGCCTCCTGCGCGAGACCCTCCGGGCGGTCCGCGCCGCGGTGCCCGCGTCCTTCGTGGTCGGCGTGCGCCTGTCGCCCGAGGACTGGGGCCAGGCCAAGGGGCTCGACCTCGACGAGAACCTGACGCTCGCGCGCTGGCTGGCCGAGGACGGCGCCGACTTCCTGCACCTCTCGCTGTGGGACTCGAGCAAGCCCTCGCAGAAGCGCGGCGACACGCACCCGCTGCCGCTGTTCCGCGCGGCGGTGGGGGCGAGCCTGCCGCTCGTGGTCGCCGGCGGGGTCTGGACGCGCGCCGAGGCCGAGGCGCTCCTCGACAAGGGCGCCACCGGGGTCGCGCTGGGGCGCGCCGCCATCACCAACCCCGACTGGCCGCAGCGGATCGCCGACCCCGCCTGGCAACCCCGGAGACCGCCGCTCACGCGCGCCGAGCTGTACGAGCGCGGCGTCTCGGAGACGTTCGCCGGGTACCTGCGGAGGTGGAAAGGCTTCGTGGCCGACTGACGGCGGGCAGCGCTACGGCAAGTCGAACGCGAAGAGCGTGTTGCCCGGCGTGCCGATGCCGAAGCTCTCGTAGCCGCTCCCCCAGAACACCGTACCGCGCACCACCGCCGGCCCGGCGTTGACGGAGCCGTCGGCCGGATGGCTCCAGAGGACGTCGCCCGTCGCGGCGTCGAGCGCGTGGACGTCGCCGCTCATCGAGCCGCCGTAGAGCACGCCGTTCGCGACCGTCAGCGGCCCCCTGGTCTGCGCGCCCGGCGTGGGATCGGGCGTCTGCCACAGGATGTCGCCCGTGGCGGCGTCGAGCGCGCTCCACGAACCCCAGTTGATGACCTCCCCGGAGGGCTGCAGCGTGTACTCGACCTGGCCGTTGTTGCCGATCGGCACGTAAATCCTGCTCTCGTCGACGGCGACTCCCCACATGATGCCGCCCAGCTCCCCGCCGGGACCGACCAGCGTGCTCCACACCACGCTCCCGTCGTCCCGATCGAGCGTCCAGAAGATACCGCTCTTCTGGCCGGCGCCGACCAGGTCGCGGCGCTCCGCCCCCTGGCCGGCCGTGAAGAGCGTGGCGCCCGTGCCGAAGTCGTAATCCGGGCCCGCCGGATCGGGGCACCAGTCGCCGCCGAAGTAGCAGGCCCCCGTCCAGGCGTCGAAGCCCTGGAGCCGCCGCGCCCACTTCAGCGCGCCGGTGCGGAGGTCGAGCGCGAGGACGGCGTCGATATAGTCGTCCGGCGCAAGGCAGGCCTCGGCGGCGACGGCGTCGTCGCCGGCGGCCTCCACACACGCGGAGACGGACGGCGGCACGGTGTAGTTGTTGCCGGTGGTCACGTACAGCGTGCGGCGCTTGAGGTCGATCGCGGGCGCGCCGCCCCACACGGCGCCGCCGGTGTAGCCGGCGGGCACCGTGTAGCGCTTCCAGAGCACCGCCCCGGTCCCCGCGTCGAGCGCGACCACGCTGCCGCGGAAGCTGCAACACGGATAGGCGTTGTCCGCCGCGAAGAGCTCCTCGCGCGAGGAGACGCCCACGTACACGCGGCCACCATGCACGACGGGAGACTGCGTGATGATCGCCGCGGGGTGCGTGTCGAGCTGCCTCTTCCACAGGAGCGCCCCGGTGCGGGTGTCCACGGCGATCATGTGCGCGCCGGCCAGGGTGCCGAGGAACAGCGTGTGGCCGTGGAGCGCGGGGGTCGTGCGCGAGACGGCGCCGGCCGTGCCCGTGAGATCGGCGATCGTGCGCGTCCAGATCGGGTGCCCGGTCCTGGCGTCGAGCTTGTACAGCTTGCCGCCCCCGTCCGGAAAGTAGACAGCGCCGTGGTCGACGGCCGGCGTCGCGGGGACGATGCCGGTCGTGGTGAAGGCCCACTTCACGGCGAGCGATGCGACGTTCGATGGCCCGATGTGGTGCTCGTCGCGCGCGTAATGCGTGTTGGCCAGATCGTAGCCATAGACGGTCCAGCGCCCGGCGCCCGTGCCCATGGCCGTGCTCCCCAGGACGACAGTGAGCAAGGCAAGACATAGGGCGGCCCCGATCGCGGACCGGACCCAGAAGATGCGTTTCATGGTGCTCCTCCCGGGGCATCGAGGTGAGCGGCGATCGGCCACCCGACACGCCAGTTCCGTCGCCTCTGCAGCACGAGGCCCCGAGTCTACGTCACGCGGAATCGAGCTGCGTGTCAATCGGATAGAGAAAGGCGGCGCGGCGGCGCGGAGCCCCTTCCCATGGCTGGATACCGGGGTAATCTCGACCCCTCGGGAGGTGGGCCACGAACCGGAACAGCACATCGAGTCCGCGCTCGCGGGCGACGACAACGAAGACCACTGCTGCGAGGAAGAGCAGCGCCGAGGAGCCGAAGAAGGCCGCCGCGCCGCGTAAGGCCGCCGCGCCGAAGGCTCCCGCGAGGCAGAAGGGCGCGGCGCGCAAGAAGGAGGCGCCGCCCTCGCCGGTGCCGAAGCTCCTCGGCGTCCTGGAGTCCCAGAAGCAGCTCGGCGGCGCGTCGTACCCGCCGACGCTCGAGCGGCTGACGGAGCTGGCCGGTGACACGCTCGCGGTGACGAGCAAGGCGCTCAACACCAAGGAAGCGAAGGCGCGCTTGCTGCTCTCCCGCGCCGCGGGAGGCAAGAAGAAGCCAGCCCCCAGCGCCACGCTGGTGCTGCTCGCGGAGGACCTGGAGGCGGTCGCGCAGTCCGATCGGCTCCTGGAGGTGCAGCTCCAGTCGGCGCGGACGGCCGACGCTCCCGCCGTCGACCTGGCGCAGCTCCCCAAGGGCCTCGTGTCTCCGCTGGGCCGCGCGTTCAAGGCGGCGCTCGCTCAGCGCCTCGCCGAGCGCCGGCTCCCCCGCACCATCGGCGCCTTGACCGGGAAGAAGCCGCTGCTCTTCTTCCTCGAAGACGCCGTCCTCCCGGCCGCCGGCGCGCCGGCGCGACCCGCCGCGGCCTCGACCGACGGCGCCGCCCGCCGCGCGGCCCCCGACGGCGCCGGCAACGCGATCTCCAACGGCCCCGGCACCTCGGCCCCGAGCGGCCCCGGCGCGCCGGCCATCTCCTTCGCCGATCGCTTCGACGCCGCCTTCTCCTCGCTCGACCGCGCCTCCGGCCGCCTCAACTACGTCACGCTCCACGCGCTCCGCACCGCGCTGCCGGACATCCCGCGCGCCACGTTCGACGAGGAGCTCGCCGCGCTCCGGCGGCAGCGGCGCTACTCGCTCGACCCGTCCGACGGGCGCCACCACCAGATGGCCGAGGCGGAGCGCGACGCCGGCATCATGGAGGCCGGGAACCTGCTCGTCTACGTGGCGCGGAGGGACGACGCATGAGCGAGGAGCCGACGTTCGAGCGCTTCCTCGCCGCGGTCCGGGGCACCAACCCGTTCCGCAGCCACCGCATCACCGACGTCGGGGGCGGCGAAGCCACGGTCGAGTCGATCCACAAGAGCGCCTTCACCAAGCTCGTGCGCGTCGTGCAGGACGCCGCGAAGGAGCCGATCAGCATCGGCGCGCTGCTCATCGGCGCGCCCGGCGTCGGCAAGAGCCACCTGCTCGCGCGGCTGTTCCAGTGGGCCGGGGAAGACAGGGCGACGGTCGTCTACCTGCACAACATCCTCGCCTCGCCCGAGCGGATGCTCCGGTACGTGCTCAACGCGACCGTCAGCGACCTCGCGGGGCACCGCGGCAGCGACTACACGCAGTCGCGCCTTTACACCGTCCTCAACCGCGCCGTCATCCGGACGGGCGCGCTCAAGGGCCGCAGGATGATGACGGGCCCGAAGGAAATCGAGGCGCGCAAGGAGGCGCTGGCCCGCCTTGGCGCCAAGATCGACCCGCAGAACGCCGTCATCCCCGTGCTCAACGCGTTCCTCACCGGGACGTCGCACGCGAGCCTCGGCGACGCCGGCGCCGAGAAGCGCGCCCAGGCGGCGGTGCTCTGGCTCTCCGGCGAGACCCTCGGGCCCGACGAGGCCCGCCTGCTCGACCAGGCGGCCGGAGAGGACGGCCTCGCCCTCGCGGACGACGCCGCGGTGGAGCGCGTCCTCCACGTCCTCGCGCACCTGTGCGCCCTCGCCGAGCTCCCGCTCGTGCTCTGCCTCGACCAGATCGACAACCTCGACGCCGAGGCCGTGCGCGCCCTGATGTCGTACGCGCACGCGCTGCTCGACCGGGCGAAGCACCTCGTCGTGATCGTCTCGGGCGTGAAGCAGTCGATGCTCTCCCTGCGCACCGGCGAGGTGATCCCGGCGGCCGCGTGGGACCGCATCGCCGAGCGGATCCTCGAGCTGCACATGGTCTCGCCGGAGGAGGCCCGCGCCATCCTCGAGGGGCGGCTCGACGCCGCGCTCTCCGGCTTCGAGGAGAAGGAGATCGAGGAGCTCAACGCCGCGCGCAAGCGCGATCGGCTCTTCCCGCTCGGCAGCGGGTGGCTCGAGCGGCGCCTCGACGGCGTGCAGGAGCTCCGGCCGCGGGACGCGATCCTCTGGGCGCGCGACCGCTGGGAGGCGCAGCAGGATCGGCTCGCGGCCGTCGGCGGCAAGCGCTGGCTCAAGGAGTGGCCCGGCCCCGAGGTCGGGACGAAGGAGCCGGACGGGAGGCTCGAGGACGCCATCGACGCCGAGGTGAAGAAGAAGCTCGTCGAGGGCACGACCCGCCGCCGGCTGCAGCAGGCGTCGCTGCCGCCCGACGAGGACAACCTCGCGAGCCTGACGCACCACCTGCTCGCCAGGTGCGCCGGAAAGGGCGCCTCGACGCTCCTGAGCGTCGAGCACGCGACCGCGAAGAGGCGCGGCAAGGCCGCCCCGGCGCACCACCTCGTGGCCAAGGAGAAGCGCGCGGACGGGGTCATCGTGACCACCGGCGTGACGTTCCTCTGCGCGCCGAGCGGGCACGGCGCGCGGCTGCCGCTCCAGCGCATGGTCGAGGACACGAAGCACACGGACAAGCGCATCCTGGTCACCGACGAGGAGCGCCGGCCGCTGCGGCTCGGCGGCGCCGGCAAGGCCGCGTACGACGCGCTCTGCAAGCTGGGCCGCCAGCGCTTCCTCCACCTCCACCTCGACTTCGCCGGGCACGCGGAGCTCGACTCGCTGGTCGGGCTCCTCGGCGCCGCGAGGAGCCACGACCTCGAGATCGAGCACCCGCGCGGGCAGTACCGCAAGGTGACCGAGGCCGAGGTCATGGCGTCCTTCGAGCGCCAGAGCCTCCTGCTCGCGCACCCGCTGCTGCGCGAGCTGCTCACCGAGGAGATCGTGAAGGGCGGCGGGGACTCGACGCCGCCCCCGGCGTGGGATCCGCAGCAGACGCGGGAGCACATCATGGCCGAGCTGTCGTGGCGCCTCGGCCTGATGGCGAAGGAGCTCGCGCAGATCTTCGCGAGCCGGAAGAAGCTGCACGAGAGGCGCTTCCCGGAGGTGTGGTCGCACATCAAGAAGACGGCGCAGGCGCTCCATGACGAGGGCCACGTCCACGCGACCGCGACCGACGACGACCTCTTCGTCCAGCTGCGGGGCAAGAAGTGAGGCTCGTTCACGTCAACGTGACCCAGCTCCGCGTCGCGGCGACGTGCCCGAGGCTCCACTGGTTCGACGCGCGCGCCACGGCCGAGCGGCAGGACGGGCGGACGGTCGTGAGCCGCATCTGGCGCAAGGGCGGGGAGGCGCCGGGCTGCGGCGCGCTGTTCCACACCGCGGTGGAGCGCTTCAACGCCGCCGCCGCGAGCTCGGACGAGGTGCTGGCGGCGCTGGAGGCCGCCGGCGACGCCCCGGGCCTCCAGCAGGCGCTGATGCGCTGGTTCAACGCCTCCTGCCTGAACCTCGACGCGCTCGCGGCGCGCCCGGTGCCGCTGCGGCTGGGCTTCATCTCCGCGGTCCAGCGCTACATGGAGGAGCTCGCGCGGCTCGCGGCGCACGCGAGGGCGGCGGGCCTGCCCGCGGCGGAGCTCCGGGCGCAGCTCTTCGGAGACTCGCGCAAGCGGGTCGACGTGACGTTCCACGTGGGGGAGGACGTCCACGTCCACGTGACCGGGGCGATCGACTACGTGTACTTCGATCCGCGGCTCGGGAAGCACCGCATCGTGGACTACAAGCTCACGCCCGCGACCTCCCCGAACAGCGATCTCTTCCAGATCTTCACGTACGCGCTGATGCACCACCACCAGCACGGCACCCGGCCGGACGTGGCGGTGTTCTACCTGCACCCCACGCGCAGCGTCCGCGAGGCGCGCTGGGAGGAGATCGAGGCGAAGCGCGGCAAGGTCTACGAGCTCATCGCCAGCATGGTGGCCTGGTCCGACCACGCGGTGGGCGCGGGCGGGCTCGCGCCGCCGGGCGACCGCGCGTACTGCGGCGGCTGCAAGCACGAGCGCTCCGGGGCGTGCGTCGCGCAGCTCGGCCACAAGGACGTGGGCGCGTGGGACAGGCGCTGGACGGCGCTCGAGGCCACGCGCGGCGGCGGAGTGCCGGAGGGGCGCGAGCCCGCCGCGGCCAGCGCGCCGGCGGCGGACGAGCCGGCGGCGGACGAGCCGATGGTGGAGGACGATCCCGAGCTCGACGAGGCGCTGGCGGTCGTGAAGCCGGCCGTCGAGCGCCCGAAGCCGGCGCCGGCGCCGGCGCGCGGCCGCGGGCGAAGGGCGCCCGCGGAGGCGCCGCCGGGCGGTACCAGCGCCAGGCCGGCGGAGGCGCCGCCAGGCGGTGCCAGGCCGGCAGACGCGCCGCCGGGCGGTGAGCGCTCGACCCCAGCTGCGCTCGACCCGGGAGCGAGGCCGCCGGAGGCCCGCACCGCGAGCGTCACCGGCATGCTCCTCGGCTTCGACGACGGCGGCTCGCCCGTCTGCGTGGACCCTGCGGTGCTCCGGACGCACGTCTCGGTCGTCGGCGCGGCGGGGAGCGGCAAGACGTGGATGGCCAAGGTCATCGCGGAGGAGGCGCTGCGCGCCGGTGTCCCCGTCGTCGCGATCGACCCCCAGGGCGATCTCGTCCAGATGATGGAAGCGCGCCCGCCGTCCGACGTGCCGGCGGAGCTGCACCGCGCCTGGGAGGAGCTGAGGGAGCGCATGGAACCGCGCATCCTCACGCCCGGGTCGTCGCACGGCCAGCGGCTCTGCCTCGACCCGCTGCGGCTCCCGAGCGCGGGCGAGCTCTCGCACATCGCGAACCCCGCGCTCCGCGCCGAGGAGGAGGAGGGGTTGCTCGTGGCGGTGGCGGCCAACCTCGTCAGCCTCTGCGCGTGCGGCGGCGAGGAGGAGTCGCAGCGCACGTTCCTCTACCAGGTGCTGCGGCACCTGCCGCGCGCGGCGCCGGTCCGGCTGAGGGACATCGTGGCCGCCGTCACCGCACCCGAGGACCTGGGCATCGACGAAGTCGACAGCCTGATCCGCAAGTCCGAGCGCGAGCGGCTCGCGCGCAAGCTCAACACGTTCGTGCAGGGCCCGTCCGCGCGGCTCTTCTCGGGAGGGACGCGCCTCGACTTCACCGAGCTGCTCCGGCCCTCGAAGCCGGGGCGCGTCCCGCTCAACGTCGTTTACCTGAACGCGCTCAGCAACGACGACGAGAAGCACTTCTTCCTCGCCGCCCTCGCGACCGAGCTGTACCGCTGGATGATCACGACCGTGGACGCGACCTCCGGCGGCGTGAACCTGCTCTTCTACATCGACGAGGCGCGCGACTGGATCCCGGCCGGCGGCAGCAAGCCGCCCGCCAAGCAGCCGCTCATCCGGCTCTTCACCCAGGGCCGGAAGTACGGCGTGGGCTGCTTGCTGTGCACCCAGAGCCCTCGATCGGTGGATTACAACGTGTTCGGCAACACGAGCACGAAGCTCATCGGGCGGCTCGAGGCGGCCCAGGACGTGGAGCGCGTGATCGACTGGTTCACGATCGAGGGCGGGGCGCCTCCCTGGGTCGCCGCGCGCAAGGGGGCGCCGAAGGGGAGCTTCGTCGCGCGCTGGCCCGACATGCCCGCGGAGCTCGCGGGCCGCGCGTTCAAGGGACGAACGCTCTTCACGCGCCACGCCGGCGCATGGTCGCCCGACCGCGTGGAGCGGGCCGTCACCGAGGCGGGGCTCCGTGGTGCGGGCGGGTGAGACGCCGGGCGCGGGCTCGGTCGACGCCTTCTCACCTGCGCCGCGAGGCGCTCGGTTCCGGCATCGCCCCATGCTTCGTGGGCGAGTTGATGGAGTCGGCGCCACTCGCCCTGGCTTCCGGCTCCGGATCGACTTTTCGTACCAGAATGACATCTGGCAGGGAGATCGACATGGCAAACGGAAACCCAAGGAACCCGACGCTACACTTCTGGGATGTGCCAGCGGCGCTCCTCGGGCTCGCAGTGGCTGGCGCGCTCGCTCGGATACCGCTCTTGGGAGAGTACGGTCTCCTGTGGATCGGAGCTCCGACCGCATTCGTCGCCTTGCGGCGTCTGGCACTACCCCAGCTCACGCCGGCGGCCACTGCGCCAAAGCCGAGTCTCTCCATCTGGCAGAGGCTTGGTGCCTACTTCTGCCTGATCCTTGGGGGTGTCATCACCTTGATTGCCGGCATAGCGTTCTATATCAACGCGACGAGGGAGACACGTCCCGAGTTCACATGGCAACTGCTTCTCCCCATTGCGATTGGCGGCGCGCTGGCTATGGTCGGTATCCGACGACTGACGTAGCCCATCCGTACCGGCGCCTTACCGCGGTCTGTCATCTGCCGTCGCGGAGCTTGTGGCCGGCGACGTGGCCCGGTTGCTGAGGACGCGCGACACGAGCGCGAGCAGCATCTCGCGCGCGTGGCCGCCGTCGACGGCTGGATCGCGCAGCCGGATCGCCTTGCTGCCGTCCAGCACGGCGAGCAGCATCGTCGCGAGGGCCGCCGCCGGCAACGTGTCGTCTACGCGGCCGGCGGCCTGTCCGCGCGCGAGCTCGGTATCGGCATCGTCGCCTACCGCGTGCTCGCCGACGAGCTGCTCAGCGGCGCGACGGCGCCGAGCCCTGGCGCGCACTTCGTGGCGCGGCGGCGCGATCGTCGGCGATCGGTACCCCTCGTTCGTCATGAAGTACGCGGCGCGCTGAATGGGCGTGGATTACCCGCCCTGCTTGCCGGCGCCCCCGCGGCGTGCCTTGATCGCGCGCGTGACGACGGGGTTCTTCGAGGCGCGTGGCTTTCGTTTCCGGCTCGATCGCGAGGGCGCCGAGGTGAGCGGGGCGCCGACGCGCGCGGTCCAGGCCACCATCGACCCCGGCGAGGCGGGCCTCGACGGTGACGAGCCCCTGGCCGAGCTCCTGGGCCGCCGGCTGTCGGCGCTGCTCGGCGCGCCGGTGAGCGACGAGGAGGGGATCTTCGACCTGGCGGTCGAGCGCGATGGGGCCGTGGTCGCGGCCGTGCAGCTCTCGTGCGGCGAGGACGACGAGGACGTGCTCGAGCTGCTCGGCGAGCGGTCGCCCTCGCTCCCCGTGCGCGCGCTGGTCGAGGCGCTGGCCGAGGCGCTGCGGGGCCCGGGGTGACGGCGCGCGCGGCGCGCCAGCACGGCGTGTCGGTCCAGGTGAAGCCGATCGAGGACGGGTTCCTCGTTCCGCCCGGACATCCTGGGGCGGGTGAGGTCACGGCGGGCCGCTTCGTCATGCTTCCGGTCCCTGGCGTCGAGCACAGCCCTCAGTTCTTTCGCTACAGCGCCGCGCTCCAGGGCGCCCCCCGTGCCTCCGAGTTCTTCGTCCTGATCGCCACCCCTTTCGGTGATCCGTCAGCCGCCTCTCGAGCGCTCCCCCACCTCGAGCGCGCGTTCCCGTCCGCGACTGTCGCTCTGCTGCTCGACGCTCGGACCGGCTGGGCTCGCGCCAGCGTCTCTGCGCTCAACGATGCAGGCCGCAAGGAGCTCGCTGCCGGCTGCGTGGCCGCCGTCCTCGCCAGTGCGAGCTGGGACGAGTCCGACCCCATCCTCGTGGAGCTGGACGAGGCGCACTTTGCCGTGAGCCTCGTCCACCACGTTGACCTCTGGGATGCGGTCATCGATACCTACCCCATCGACGCCTCGCCGTAACCGGCCCTGGGCCCCCTGAGCGGGGGGGCGGGCTCGCGGACCGCCGCCTCCCGGTCAGACGTCGACGAGGACGTCGAACCCGCCGTAGATCATCCGCTTTCCATCGAAGGGCGAGTCCTCGTTGTTCATCTGCATGCGCGGGTCCTCCATCACCTTCTTGTTGCCCTCGTCCCGCACCGCCTTCGAGGGCCAGACGATCCACGAGAAGACGACGACCTCGCCTTCCTCCGCCTTCACCGCGCCCTTGAAGTCGGTGATCTTGCCGTCGGGCACGTCGTCGCCCCAGCACTCGACGACGCGGATCGCCCCGTGCTCCTTGAACACCGCTGCGGCCTTCTCGGCCAGATCGCGATAAGCCTGCTTCTTGCCCGCGGGCACGGGCACAACGAAACCGTCGACGTAGCTCATCGTTGTTCTCCTCTCGTTCGGCCCCGCTCCAAACGGCCCACCGCCGCGACCCGCGCGGCGGCGCGCCGACCTGCTCGGGGGCCGGGGGTGATGCCCCACGCGATCGACGAAGGCAACTTCGCTGCAAGGCCGCCCGGCGGCCGCGCCCGACGGCTCACGGCGCTCGAACCGGCCAGAGGGCGCGCTCGGCGCGACAGGCCTGCCGGACGGATCACCCAGGGCGAGGCAGCGCGCGCTCGCGGGCGCGCCACGCGGCCGGGGCCACGCCGTGGCGGCGTCGGAAGAGGCGGCTGAACTGGCTGGCGTCGGCATAACCGACCCGCTCGGCGATGATCTCGACGAGCTCGTCCGTGTCGCGCAGGCGACGCCGCGCCTCGGCGAGGCGGCCTTCGAGGATCCACGCCACCACGGAGCGGCCCGTCGACCGCTTCACCGCGGTCGTGACGTACGCGGGAGATCGGCGCACCGCGCGGGCCACCTCACCGAGGGTCAGCGGCCCCAGACAGCGCGCCTCGATCACGGCGAGCGCCTCGGCGACGATCGAGGGGGCCTCGGGGGGAGCTGCGTCGCGCGGGGCGGCGCGCACGATCTCGGCGAGCACGAGCCCGAGCAGGCTCTCGGCCACGACGGGCAGCATGCCCGAGGACCGCGACAGCTCGCGCTCGAGCTCCTCGAGCAGGCCGAGCACGTGGGGCTGCCTGCTGGTCGGCAGCTCGACGACCGGGAAAGCCCCGCGCCGGACGCGATCGAGCGGGGCGAGCAGCTCCTGAAAACGATCCTGAGGGAGGCACGAGCGACAGAAGGCCACGCCGCGCAGATCCACCTTGCTCGCCGTGAGCCACCGGTGGGCATCGCCGGCCGGGATGAGGTGGACCTGGCCAGCCGTCAGCTCCAGCTCGCCGCGGTGCTCCACCCGCATCCGGCCGCCGAGGTGAAAGGCGAGGACCGAATAGGTGTGCACGGCGGCGCGCTGCACCGGGCGGAGCTCCGGCGCGCGACAGGCATGTACGTGGATCACGCCCGCCTCGAGCGCGTCGACTGTAAGCTGCGACTCAATGGCCACCGTCGCAGGGTAACACGCGTTGATGGGACAGGCTCCTGGACTGACCAGGCGCTCGAGGCTCCCTCGGTCCGGCAGGCGACGCGGCGTCACACAGCGGCGGCACCCGGCGCGCATCGGCGACCTGAACCCCACGGACACGCACACCATGGCAAACGGATCGTGCACGGCTGAGCTCCCTTGACAGCCGGGGATCGATTCGTTTTTTCTGAAACTTGCGAGGTCACCCGGGGGTCCTCTTCGCGGCGCGCCGCAACCTCGCGCGGACGCCCGAATCACCGTGATCTAGATCAAACATGATGGCTGCGCGCGCGGTTCACGCGCGCGTACCTCGACCGGCGCGATCACGACACCGTGTTCGCTCCGGGCGACGCTCCCCTGTCAGACTCATCATCAGGGAGGGTTTATGAATCACATATTCAATTCTCATCAAGGCGTGTTCATGGCCTGTCTCTTCCTCCTCATCCCGCTGCTGGGGGCCGCGGGTTGCGCGGGGGAGGAGGAGTGGGACTCCGGCGAGCTCGTCGCGGTCGCCGCCCAGGCGCACCGGGCCCAGAGCGGCGAGCAGCTCTTCGAGAGAGCGACCTTCGGCGGCAACGGGCGCCGCTGCGTGACCTGCCACAGCGAGGAGACCGGCACGATCTCCCCGGCGGACGTGCAGGCGCGGTACGCGGCCAACCCGAACGATCCCCTCTTCCGCCCGATCGACAGCGACGACGGCGTCGGCGACAGCTACACGCGGCTCCTCAACGAGGCCACGATCCGCTTCGAGTTCCCGCTGCCCCCGAACGTCTGGCTCTACGACGACCCCGCGGCCACGAGCGTGACCCTCTTCCGAGGCGTCCCCTCCGTGAAGAACTCGCCCGCGCTCGATCCGCTCATCACGTTCGATGCCCGTGAGCCCGACCTCGAGACGCAGGCCGCGAACGCGATCCTGACGCACTTCGAGCCGACGGTCACGCCCACGCGGCGGCAGCTCGAGAAGATCGCCGATTACGAGCGGACGCTGTTCAGCTCGCGAGAGCTGCGCCGTTACGCGCACGGCGGGCCCGAGCCCAAGCTGCCTCGCGGCCACACGCCGTCCGAGAAGCGCGGGCGCAAGCACTTTCTCCCGAACGGCGTCTGCGGCCAGTGCCACAGCGGGCCCATGCTGAACACGAGCAGCGAGCAGTTCCCCTTCGGGGCGTTCACCAGGATCACCGGCGTGCTGACCGGCTTCTCGGGCGAGGTCCTCGGCACCTCGGAGGTGCGGCCGACGCCGAACCCGATGCGTCGCTACGCCATGGCCTGCCCGTCGGACGGGAGCGGCCTCCTCTGCTCCGATCCGGACCTGTACTTCCCGCTCATCGCCGTCTACCAGCCGAGGCTCGAGAACGGCGTCTTCTCGATGCTCGCCGCCGATCCGGGCGCCGCTCTCGTCTTTGGCACCCTGGACGTCCTGGGGGACGGAAAGACGACCTCCCTCTGGGGCATCAACGAGACGGCGCCCTATTTCCACGACAACTCGGCCCCTACGCTGGAGGACGTCATTCACCACTACAAGCTGGCCTTCGAGGCCGCCCCGATCCTGGCCGCCCCGATCCTCGGGGGACGCACGACCCTGACCGCCCAGGAAGAGGCGGACATGGTCGCCTATCTCAAGCTCCTCTGAGCGGAAAAGCGAACATGACGGCCTCCGGCAATGTCGCGCCCTCGACGCTGCTGGCGACGGACCAGGCAGGGAGCCTCACGGATCTGGGCTGAAGCGCCTACAGGGCCGTGGCCGAGATGATCGCCGCGCAGGTGATGGCGGACCCCGCGCTCAAGAAGAATTTTCTGAAGTGCATGCCCAGCGGTGACGGCGCCGCGTGTTTGCACGACACGATCCTCGAGTTCGGCGAGCCCGGCTGGCAGACCCTGGGCCGTGGCTACGAGCAGCTCCTCACCCTCGTCCAGGGCTGGAGCGCCGCGAGGGAGGTGGGGGAAATAGGATCAATCCTGAGATTTACGTACGCCTCACTCGCCTGCCTAGCGGCTGAGCCCGTATCCCACGAACCTGCACCCCGCTTTGAGCCGTTCAGGGCTCCCGGCCGGGCGCGAGACCCACCGCTGCGATGAGCTCGCCCAGGCCGGGATCCGTCGCCTTGTCGGCGCTGCGCGCCGACTCGAACGGCCGCTCCCCGCGGATCCACGCGTCGGCGAGCGAGTCGGGCCCGTTCAGGAGCAGGTGCATCGCCGCCGTCAGCTCCAGGGGGCGCATGTCGAGGCGGAACAGCTCGGAGAGGCCGAGCTGCAGGCCGGCGCTGATGGCGTGGACGCCGCGAATGGGCTCCATGAACGAGCGGCCCCCCACGCCCCGCGCCAGGAACGCGGCGCGCGCCTCGGGGTCCCGCAGCCTGGTCGCGCACTCTCCCGCGTCGAGCGAGTTCATCCCTCGACAGGAGAGCGGTCGAACCTCGTAGATCGAGCACCGCCCCGACCGCAGGAAGGGGCAGGGGTGGTCCGGCGAAAACCGCTCTGCCGAGGGCAGGCCCCGCGTCCTGTCGTGGCACCCGGACACGTGCTGAGCCACACGCGCGAGCTCCGCGTCGGACAGGGTCGACCTCAGGTGGTCGGCGATCGCGAGCGCCTCCGGCGGCGTGACCCCGACCGATTGATGGCAGCAGTGATCGCAGCCCGCCCTGCACGCCACCGCGCCATCGGGCGCGCGCGCCAGGAGCCCCGCAGCGAGCCGCGACGTGGCCGCCATCGCGTCCCGCGCCAGCTCGACCGCGCCCTCCACGCTCGGCTCCGCGCGCAGAGCGGAATAGGCCGTGTTCGCCGCGGCCGCCGCGATGTCGTTCTGCCACGCCTCCCGGAACACCGGGGTCCTGAGCGCCACGCGCTCATGCCCGCTCGCGGGGTCGCGGAGGACCGTGAGATGCACGCGGCCCGCGCCGTCCTTGCGGGCGTCTCGCCGGGCCTTCTTTCCTGACGCGGGGCGCGGCTTGCCTTTCCTCTGACTCATGGGGGCCGGTTCCTGGAGGGTGATTGCCGCCCGAGCGCTCGAAGAAACCGTAGTTTATCACACGTCCGAACCGTCCGCCAGCCTCCCAGGCGTCAACCAAGCTTCGCGCCGCGTTCTCCCACATCCTAACGTTCACGTTCACGTTCACGTTCACGTTGGTGACCGACCGTTATGGCCGACTCCCTGAGATGACGCGCTGTCCGAGAATGGTCAGGTCCCGCAGAACGTGTATTGCACGCGCTCGTCCAGCTGCGGGGGCTCGCTCTGATGCGCGCTCTCCGGCTGATCGTCGTACGGTCGCTCGAGCACCCGCACCAGCGTCTCGAACGGCTCGAAGTCGTCACGGAGGACGGCCGCCTGGATGAGCGCCTCGATCCGGTGATTGCGCGGGATGAACGCCGGGTTGACGAGCCGCATCGCGCTCGCGCGCGCCTCGGACGTGACCTCCTCCCGGGCGAGCCGCCGGCGCCACGACTCGGCCCAGTCGCGGAAGGCGCCGGGCTCCGCGAACAGGGCGGCCACCTGCGCGTCGGCCGCTGGATCGGCCGCTGAGGCGCACAGCCGGCGAAAGAAGACCGTGTAATCGACGCCGTTCGACGCGAGCCGCTCCAGCAGATCCGCGGCGAGCGCGAGATCTCCCTCCTCCTCGCGCGCGAGCCCCAGCTTGGCCCGCAGGACGCGCGCGTGGGCCGCGGCGAAGAGCGCGGAGAAGCGCTCCACGCGCTCGGTCGCCAGGCGGACGGCCTCCTGCTCGCCCTCGGCCAGGAGCGGCAGGAGCGCCTCGGCGAGCCGCGCCATGTTCCACTGCGCGATGCGCGGCTGGTTCCCGAAGGCGTACCGGCCGCCCCGATCGATCGAGCTGAACTTCTTCGCGGGATCGTACTCGTCGAGGAACGCGCACGGCCCGTAATCGATCGTCTCCCCGGAGATCGACGTGTTGTCGGTGTTCATCACGCCGTGCACGAAGCCGACGCCGAGCCAGCGCGCGACAAGGGTCGCCTGCGCGTCGACGACGCGCTCGAGCAGCGCCAGCGCGTCGTTGCCGCTGCCCATCGCGCCGGGGTAATGCCGGGAGAGCGCATAGGAAGCGAGCGTGGCCAGCGCCTCGCGGTCGTCCCGCGCGGCGAAGAACTGGAACGTGCCCACGCGGATGTGGCTCGCGGCCACGCGCGCGAGCACCGCGCCGGGGAGCACCTCCTCGCGATAGACCGGCTCGCCCGTCGTCACCGCGGCGAGCGCGCGCGTCGTCGGCACGCCGAGCGCCGCCATGGCCTCGCTCACGACGTACTCGCGCAGCACGGGCCCGAGCGCCGCTCGCCCGTCGCCGCCCCGCGAGAACGGCGTCCGCCCCGCGCCCTTGAGCTGCAGGTCGCGCCGCTTGCCGTCCCTGCCCACGACCTCGCCGAGCAGGATGGCCCGCCCGTCCCCGAGCTGGCTGACGAAGCTGCCGAACTGGTGCCCCGCGTACGCGAGCGCGATCGGCTCCGCGCCCTCGGCCAGCGTGTTGCCCGCGAGCACCTCCGCTCCCTCCGGCGAGGCGAGCTGCTCCGCGTCGAGCCCGAGCACCTCCGCGAGCGCGCGGTTCACCTTCACGACGCGCGGCGCGCGGACCCGCGCGGGGGAGACACGCGCGTGGAAGCGGTCGGGAAGGCGGGCGTAGGTGTTGTCGAACGGGAGCTTCATCGGCGAACCTTACGCGCGGAGTTGCCGCCGCTCAAGCCGCCGGAAGAGCCCGCCGCCGGGACGCGCCACGGCGCCGCGGGCGCGAGCGACGCTCAGCCGTTCGCGCGAGGGCGAGCGAACAGGCTCCTTGTCGTATCGCATTCCCTCCTCAGTTCCCGGCGACGCGCAGGCGGAAAGAGTCCGTCTGGGTGAGATCGGCGAGCAGATCGAGGATGGTATAGCCGTCGACAAGCAGGTTGACGCTGAGCCCGTGAACGTCACACCTGTCGCTCCCGTTCGGCTCCCGTCCCGTGGCAAAGGCGACCCACCGCTCGGCATAACGGCGCATGGCGGCCGGATCGGCGGCGAGCTCGTTCATCAGCTCGATGGGTGACGTGATCGTCTTGACGTCGTCGGCGCCAAAGGTGACGTCAGCGGTCCCGTCGATGGCGCCGCCGAGCGGATCGGTGGTCTGCACCTTGCCAACGGCGTCGTACCTCTCGAGCACGAAGCCCGGCGGGTTGATGTACGTACCGTGGCATCCGGCGCACCCCGCGGGGGAGGTCAGCGCCTCGATGGCCTCACGCTCCGTGGAGAACGGGCCCGGAGGCCGCGGCGCCTCGCTCGCGCCGGGCACGGGCGCCAGGTTGATCCCGAGCAGCCTGTTGACGACGAACGCGCCCCGAAGGATCGGGCTCGTGGCGCCATGACGCGCGTAGGAGCTCAAGAACCCGACGCGGGTCAAGAACCCCGGCCGCTCGGTCAGGTCGAGCTCCACCCGCGTCAGCTCCGCGCCGTAATCCGCCGCATCGAGCCCATAGAGCGGAGCGGTGTCCTGATTGACGTAACCGACGTTGCTCAGGAAGAGGTCCTTGAACGACCCCCCCTCGAACGCCACCTCCTCGAAGAGGGCGTCCATCTCTGCCATCATCGGCGCCACCACGTCCGGGGAGTAGTCGGGGAACTGGGTCGTGTCGTGGTCGACCGCTCCCCAGCGCGACCCCGGGCGAATGTCCGCATAGGCGCGATGGAACCGGGTCACGACCGGCGCCGTCTTTTCGCGGTCCTGGATCATCCGCTGCGCCTGCGCCAGGATCTGCTCCTTGGTGGCGAGCTGGCCAGCGTCGGCCGCGGCGTCCAGGAGGTCATCTGGAATGGAATCCCAGAGCAGGACCGAGAGCCTCGCCGCCACCTCGTGGCTGGAGAGCTTGATCGCGCTTCCTTCGGGCTCCTGCGCCAGCTCAGGGCGCAGGATGAACGAGGGCGAAGCGAGGAAGGCGAAGAGGATGGCCTCGGCGATCTCGCCGGGCGAGCCCTGGGGCTCCACCGCGGTGAGCCGCAGGAAGCTCTGCACCTCTTCTTCGAGCAGAGGACGGCGGAAAGCCTTGCGACCGAAGGCGGTAATCGTCTCTTCCAGGCACGCGGGCGCCGCCGGATCGCAGGCGACGAACCTGGGCTTGTTCGGCCCGCCCATCACCTCGGCGGCGAGGTGTTCGGCGGCCGCGAGATAGCCGTTCCATGCGGGCTCTGTCATGTCCCCCTCGAAGTCGGGGACGAGGAGCGCAGACGGCGGGAGGTTGCCGGCGCTCTCCAGCGTCGTCACGCCGAGCAGATCCCGCACCACCGCGTCGTACTGCCGGTTGAGCAGGCGCGGGATCTGGGACGTCACCGGGATGCCGGGCACGCAGGAATCCCCCCCTCCGACGCCCGATCCCCCCCCGACGCCGGCGGTGGCGCCGCTGCCGCCGCCGCTCTGATCGTCGCGGTCGGTGCCCTTGCCCAGGATCGTGATCCCGCACCCGGGGGCGACGAGCGAGAGCGCCGCGAAGCAGCAGAGCGAGGATACGGCGCGCCAGAGCCTCATGACAAAGCCTCCCGCCGTAGCAATCTCCGAGGCTCTCCCCCGGGATCACAATTTCGCCGCGCGTCGCTCCCTGCGGCCGGCGATCAGAGCGAGAGGCCGGCGCCGACGCGGAGCGTCCACGTGACCGCGGGCACCTCGTGGATGAGCTGCGCGGGGTGCTCGAACATGAACGATCGCCGCACCAGCGGAAATTCCGGTCCACCTTGCGCGTCGAGCCGCACGAGGGCCCCGAGCGAGGCGCTCACGCGCGCGAGGAGCCCGAGGCTGGCCCAGGGGACGGTGCCCTCCTCCACGTCGGAGATCGCCTCGCCGGCCAGCCCGGTGCCGTGAAGGAAGCCGCCCTCCGCGCCCACGCAGGGCCCGAGCGAGAGCCGGCGTGCCGGGCGGAGGAGGTCCGCGCAGGCGTCGACCCGGCCGATCCCGCGCACGAAGCGAGCGCCGCCCGGCCCGGCGTCGACCGCGCCGGTGGCGGCCACCTCGGCGGCGACGCGGAACGCCGCGCCGAGGCCCAGATCGGCGCGCAGCTCGACGAAGGGCCCCCCGCCGAGCAGCGCCTCGGGGGCGACCCCGGACGCCGCGCTTCCCTGGAGGCCCGAGCGTCCACGGGCGCTCCACGGGCCGTCGCGGCCGCGGAGGGTGCGAGGCCCCCGCGACCGGCGGCGGCGGGCGGATCGGCGCGGTCGCGGGGCGCGCGGCCGGTGCCGGTGGGGCCGGCGAGGTGGCGGGCAGCTGCGGCGAGCTCCCCGCGCCCGGCGCTGCGACGCCGCCGGCCCCGGCCGGCTGCGCAGGAGCGGCGGGCTCCGCGGCGGGCGGCGCGGCCGCGACGGGATCCACGGCCGGCGCTTCCGCCCCGCCGGCATCCCGAGCCCCGCCAGCCTCCGGGGCCTCGGACGAGCGCGGCCCGACGGCCGGCGGTTGCGGATCGAGCGACGCGGTGGGGTCGACCCGGAGGGCCGTGATGAGCGCCAGGGCCGCGACGACCTCGCCGCACGTCGCGCCGTCGACCTCGCGGACGCGCGCCTCCTCGCCCTTGCCGAGCGTGATCCGGCCGCGGCTCCTGCCCGCGCTCGAGGTGATGCGCACGCGCACGTCGAGCGCCGCTTCGTCCGCCGCGGCGGCGCGGGCGAGCTCCGTGCGCGCGGTCACCTCGCGCAGGAACGCCCCGGCGCCGGGACAGCCGTCGTGCGCCTCGAACGCGATGCGCAGGCGCTGGACCTCCGCCGAGGCGTCACCCCCGGTCAGGGCGCCGGCGAGCACGACGACGGCTGCGAGCCAGCGCGGGTGGAGCACGGCACTCTCGAACGCACGCACGGCGCGGGAGGGTACACCGAGCCATCGTCCGCGGCGCCATTGCGGTCATCGCCGTGCGCTTCTCGGGCTCGATCCCGGGCCATTTGGCCCCTCCGCGCGGCCCAGAGCCGTGAGGGCGCTCGGCGCACCCTCATCGCCGCCGCGCGAGCCGCTCCAGCTGGGCGAGGCGCCGGCGGCGATCTGCGGCGGCGGCGCGACCCGCGAGGGGGACGGCGCCCCCGCCGAGGCGGGGCGCGCGGCCGCCCCCTGGCCGCGGTCAGCGGCGGCGCGACGGAAGCGCTTCGGCGAGGTAGGTGAGCAGCTCGCTTTCATCGTCGCTGATCAACCGGTCGACGCCGTCCTCGCGGTTATGGCGCCGGACCTGCAGCGCCCCGGCGGGAGTCTGCACCAGGACGGCAATGCGCTCGAAGCCGCGCACCGAGGCCGTCCGCAGCCGCAGCGTCGCCTCTTCGAACTTCGGATCGTTTCGCCCCGGGGCCGCGCGGATGTCGAGGAGCAGCGACATCGCCGTCCGATCCACCGGGGCGAGCGCCGCGGTGACCTCCCGACACTTCTGCTCGATCTGCTCGATGGAATCGAATGGCTCCGCGGACCGCGTGATCCTCACGAGCTTCGCTGCGTGATCTATGCCAACGACGAAGTGCGCGTTGCGCAGGACCTCCCTCATGAACACCGCGCCCATTGTAGCGCGCGGCGCAAGCGCCCGCTCCGCGCGGGTCCGCAGCAGCGCTTGGCGGCCGTTGGCCGCCTCACCAGCTGACGAGCGGAGCGCCCTGAGCCAGGCGGCCCAGGTCGAGCGGACCAGGCGCGTGCTGCCCTAGCACGCGAGCCGCTTCACCCAGGCAAGGACGAAATCGCGAAACACCGCCACGTTCCGCGGCACGTGCCGCGCGCTCGGATAGACGAGGTACAGCGTCCCTGCGCGCTGCGACCACTCCGGCAGCACGTGGACGAGGCGCCCGCTCGCCAGGTCGGGCGCGGCGAGGACGCGCGGGAGCTGCCCGATACCGCCCCCCGCCCGGAGCAGCGAGCGGATGAGCTGGAAGTCGTCGGTCGCGAGGCGCCCGGTCGCCATCGCGTCGCGCACCGCGCGGGCGCCGTCGACGGGCTGCTGGCCGCGCCGGGCGCTCGGGAGGAACACCACCCGCTCGTGGTCGGCGAGCTCCTCGAGCGCGCGGGGCAGGCCGCGGCGCGCGAGGTACGCCGGAGCAGCGAAGAGCTGCACGTAGGAGTCGAGCAGCTTGCGCACGACCAGCGAGGAGTCCGGGAGCTCGCGCGTCGCCCGGAGCGCCACGTCGAAGCCCTCGCGCAAGAGGTCCACCCGGCGCGTGGACATGTCGATCTCGACCGACAGCAGCGGGTAACGCGCCCCGAACTCGACGAGCATCTCTCCGAGGAAAGACTCCCCACCATCCGGGGGAGCGCTCAGCCGTATCGTGCCCTGGGGCTGCCCTTGATAGGCGTCCAGCGCCTGCGCCGCGTCGCGGAGACCGGCGATGTGCGGCGCCACGTCGCCGAAGAAGCGGCGGCCCGCCTCGGTCAGCGCCACGGCGCGCGGCGACCGCTGGAGGAGACGCACCTGGAGGCCGTCCTCGAGCCGCGTCACCGCGCGGCTCACCGTCGACTTCGGGACGCCGAGCTGCTCCGCCGCGGCGGTGAACGACCCGAGCTCCGCCACCCTGGCGAACGCCGCGATCTCGTCGAGCTGGGGCGCCCGGGCAGGGCGCGCTCGGGCTGCCGCGCGGGGGCTGGGCATGGTAGGACCTCACGAGGGGTGGACGGCGCCGATCGGGGGCTCTCGCCAGGTTGCGCCAGCGCAACGTTGAGTTGAGCCGTTGCACGATAGCACCGGGCGTCGCGAGGGCGCATCAGGAAAGGCGTGGGCGCTCCGATCGGGAGAGCCCGCCACACCTCAGCGAGGCTCACCATGAACAACGTCAAGCGTTTCGCCCCCACCGCCGCCCGCATCCTGCAAGGGCTCGTGTTCTTCGTGTTCGGGCTCAACGGCTTCTTGCAGTTCCTGCCGCAGCCCCCGGCCCCGGAGGCCGCGGCCAGCTTCGCGGGCGCGCTCGCGGCGACGGGGTACATGTTCCCGCTCGTCAAGGGGACCGAGGTCGTCGCAGGCGCGCTGTTGCTCTCGAACCGCTACGTGCCCCTCGCGCTCGCGCTCCTCGCGCCCATCGTCGTGAACATCGTCGCCTTCCACACGTTCCTCGCGCCGGCGAACCCGGTCACAGGGCTCATCCTCGCCCTCGAGCTCTACCTCGCCTTCGCGTACCGCGCCGCGTTCCGCCCGATGCTCGCCGCGCGCGTCGACGCGAGCGCCGGCGCGGAGCAGAGCAAGCTCCGGCCGGCCGAGAGCGCGGCGTGAGCCGCCCGTCCGCGCTGACCTGATCGGCGGCCGTCGCCGTCAGCGCTGAACCAGGATGCGGCCGCCGGTCTTCGCCAGCGCGTACCGGAAGCCGCGCGCCAGGTCGACGTGCGTGACCATCGCGCCGACGTCCAGGCCCTGGGCGACCATCATCTGCGCCGCCCCCGCGGTCACGCCGACGAGCACCGCCTCCGCGCCGAGCAGCGCCGCCGCCTGCGCCGCCCGGACGAGCTGGTTCGCCGCCGTGGCGTCGACCACCGCCATCCCCGTCACGTCGATCAGCACGACCTGCGCGTCGTGCTCGTGGATCTCCTTCAGCAGCGACGCGATGAAGCCGCTCGAGCGCTGGGCATCCATCGTGCCCACCACGGGCATGACCAGGATTCCATCGGCGATCGGCACGACGGGGCTCGACAGCTCATGGATCGTCCGGAGCATCGACTCCTGGAGCTCGTTGGCCCGCTCCAGCTCGGCGGTCCGCTCGGAGATCCGGCTGAACAGCCGTGCGTTCTCGATGGCCACGGCCGCGGTGCCGGCCACGCGCTCGAGGAACGGCACGTCGTCGCTCCCGCAGGCGTCCTCACGCTCGCTGCTCAGGACGAGGACGCCGACAACGCTGCCCCGCGCCCGCAGCGGCACCCCGACGAGCGTCCGCGCGCCGGCGTGCCCGCGGAAGAGCGAGGCGTCCTCGCGCCCGCCGTGCCCGGCCGGATCGATCACGAGCGGGCGGCCGGCGTCGAGCACCCGGCCGACCAGCGAGCGCGGCGAGAAGGACACGCGCTCCTCGACGACGGGCTCCCTGCGCGCCGCCACGCCGATCAACAGCACCTCGATCGGCCGGTCGGCGGCGTCGCCCTCGACGCGCCGGCTCGCGACGCGGCGGGCCGCGTCGAGCGCGAGGTGATCGCTGAGCGTCGTGGACCACGGCGTGTGCTCGAGGGTGACGCAATCGACGCCGGTGTGGATGATGCGCGAGGCCGGCAGCTCCGCGAGCGTCGGCTCGACGCCCCGGGTGATCATCCGGTGGACGATCTCGGCGGCGCGATACCCCATGTCGTACTCGCGCTGCACGATCGTCGCGTGGATCGCGCCCCGGCGGAGCAGCGCGACCGTCGCGGAGAAGAGATCGAACGCGACGATCTTGAGCTCTCCGCCCCTGCCGATCTCCCTCGCGGCGCGGCCCCATGCCGGCCCGCCGCCGACCGCCACCCCGAAGGCGCCGGCGATGTCCGGCCGCTGCTGGAGGGCCGCCCGCGCGAGCGCCGTCCCGAGCTCCTGATCGTGCTCGCTGTCCTCGCGGGGGGGCAGCACGGTGAACTCGGGCCCTTCCATCGCCGCGCAAAACCCCTCGATGCGCTCACGCGTGTTGATCGCGTCCTTCGTGGGCCGCTGCGGCGCCACGACCCCGCCGCCCGGCAGCAGCCGCCGCATCACCTCGCCCGCCAGCCTGCCCGCCGCCACGTTGTCCGTGCCGATATAAAGCGGGGCCCGGCTGCCCGGCACCGGCGGCGTGTCGACGACGATCACCGGGATCCCCGCCTCCGCCGCGCGCCGGAACCCCTCCTCCGCCTCCTCGGGGGCGCCCGGAGCGATGATGATGCCGTCCACACCCCGCCGGATGCCGTCCTCGAGGATCTCGCGCTGGCCCCCCGGGCCGCCGGGGGGCCCGAGGCGGAAATCCACGGAGATGCCGAGGCCGCGCGCGGCGTCGACCGCGCCGTCGCGCAGGGTGTGGAAGTACGTCATGGGGGCCGACCGCCCGGCCCGGAACACGCGGGCGGAAAGCTCGCCCGACGCGGCCCCGGCGCCCTCTCCGCCGCCGGCGTCCTCGACGAGCCACAGCTCCACCGAGGCCCATTGCTGGTCGATCTGCACGCTCTTGATGCCGTGAGCGAGCGTGTCCAGCAGGTGGTGCGGCTCCACCGTGGTGCCCACCGCGTTCAGCACCTGCTCGAGAAGGCAAATCTCCTGTGCCAGCCTCGCCTTCTCGTCATAGAGCCTGTGCCGCTCCAGCGCGGCCCCGGCCGCGTCCAGGAACACCTCGAGCATCGCGCGGCGCTCGCCCTGCGGAGGCTCGAGGGTCGCCTGCTCCAAGGCGAGGTAGCCTGCCGGCGCTCCCCGGACGACGACAGGCGCGACAAGCACCCCCGCGCCGGCGGGCACCGCGCCCTCTGCCGCGATCGCGAGGGGCAGGTGCGCTTCATACCACGCATGTGCACCGACAACGCACATCCCGCTCGCCGCCTCGGGCGCCGCGCGCGGGGCGCGCGGGCCGCTCTCGGTGGCGAGGCCCGCGTCGGTCGGGAGCTTCACCCCCTGCCGAGCGAACGCGTCGAACCCTTCGAGCGCCCTGTAGACGAGGCGGTGCCCTTCGCAGAGGAGCAGGCCGCCGCGCGGCGCCCGCGGCGCGATCGCCATGGCCCGTCGCACGATCAGCTGCAATGTCGCGAAGAGATCCACTCCATGCCGCATACGGGTCCCGCTCGATCCGCCGTCACGACGCGCGACGCGGTGCCCAGAAGGCGCGATGAACCACAGTTCTGTCAAGGTCGATTTGCCCATCTCCCCAGGTGTGTGGGCCGGCTCGCGGCCCGTCGTCGACGGCCGAGGTCGTCGGGGAGGTGACGAGTCGCCCGCGCGGCGCGCGCTACGTGCAGGGCAGGATGCGCAGCACCTGGATCGTGGTGTTCGAGCTGCCGGGCGCGGCGAAGGCCACGCTCCCGTCGGGAAACGCGACGAAGTCCTGGTAACGATTGCCGAGCACGTCGACCTCCAGCGGCTCGCCCTCGGCATCGCCGGTGGCGCGGTCGCGCGTCTGCAGGAACAGCGCGCGCGCCGCGTCGTTGCGGGCGATCTCGCCGGCCCTCGTCGTGGTCTCCCAGGCCGCGAGCATGCGGGAGCGGCCGTAGGCGGCCAGGTGCGGAGCGCGGTGGTTCATGCCCGCGTCGCTGGCGATCGTGAGGTCCTTGTCCGCGGCGCCGTCGGTGAAGTGGAGCAGCCGGACCTCCGCGAGCCCGTTCGCGCCCGCCGGCTGGCCCGAGCGGATATTGCTCGTCGTGAGCCAGTATCCGCCGCCGACCGCCATGACGAGGTTTCCAAGGTTCGAGTAGGCGAGATCGACCGGATAGATGGTCTTGTAATTCGGCGCGAACGCGATGCGGTTGTCGTTGTCGGTCTTGCACACCGTCACGAACTTCCGGGCGCTGTCGTCCCAGAGGATGCGCTCGTAACCGCTGTGGCTGCAGCCCCAGTCGAAGCCGTCCCTCTGCAGCGCGCCGCTCGCGTCGACGACCTTCATGCGATCGCCCTGGTGGATGTTGATGCACCCGCCCTGCGAGACGCTGATCGCGGCGCCGAAATAGCCCGCATAGCGCGAGCCGTCGAAGGCGATGCGGCCGTGGTGCGCGTACCACCAGATCATGTACACCTCGGGCCCGTCGGGTCCGGTCGAGTAGGGCGGCAGCGCGGCGCTCGAGCTCGTGAGCTTCGTCGCCCAGGTCGCGCGCTCGCCGTCGAAGCGGACCATGTACATGTCGTGACAGGCGATTGCAGGAGACGGCGGCGTTCCGCACAGGTTCGAGGGCGTGCCGCAATTCAGCGTCCCGCCGCCCTCGGCATCGCGGGTGAGCAGCAGCACGCCGCCGCTCTCGTCGGCGTGGAGGTCGGCGAAGTCGTTCGCGGGCAAGCCGAACGAGCGCCCCACGGCTTTATCATCCGCGTCGAGCTGGAGCACGTGGACCTGCCCGTCGTCGCCCATCCATGCCAGGCGCGACCCGCCGGACGGTATCGGCGAGATGACGAGCGGCTTCAGCGCGGCCTCGTCCTCGTTGTTGATCACGCGGCCCCCGACGTCGACCTGGGTGATGCGAATACGGTCGCGGGTGACGCCGCACGCGCCGGGGCCCGGATCCCCGCCGGCACCTCCGCCGCTCCCGCTCGACGCCCCACCGCCGCTCCCGCTCGACGCCCCACCGCCGCTCCCGCTCGACGCTCCGCCGCCATTCCCGCTCGACGCTCCGCCGCCATTCCCGCTCGACGCTCCGCCGCCGCTCCCGCTCGACGCTCCGCCGCCATTCCCGCTCGACGCTCCGCCGCCGCTCCCGCTCGACGCTCCGCCGCCGCTCCCGCTCGACGCCCCTCCCCCGCTCCCGCTCGACGCGCCTCCGCCACGGCTCGACACCTCATCGCCCGACTCGCCAGCGCAGCCCGGAGGCAAGGTGATAAGAACCAAAGACCAGATGACTCGCATGCATCGTCTCGACATCTCGCCACGCTACCGCGCGAGCCGGCCGCTCATGGGGCAGAATCTCCGCTCGGCGCCCGAGCAACGCGCCGTGGCGCTCAGCGCCCTGTGCGGAGAGCTCGCGGGCCAGGACACCACGCCAGCACCCTGGACCAGAACAGCCATCGATGGCGGACATCCCCTCACCCACCGCCGCGCGAGGCGTCCCAGGCTCCTCCCGCAGGCCGGGCCCGGGCGGCTCGGCAAGGCCTCCAGCGCCACCCGAGGCGCCCCTGGACAACGCGGTCGCAGCGCCGGCCGTCGCTCGCGATCCGCCGCGATGGCCGCAGTCTCGCCCGCTCCAGACCACCGACCGCCTCCGTCACGCGGGTCCTGACGAGCGTTGACACGCACACGCTGACCTGGTAGGTGAGCGAAGCGCCCGTGCGACCGCGGCTGACGGCAACCGATGCGGGCGAGTCCTTTGCCTCGCGAAGCGATGGACGCGCAGGGCTTGGCCCCTCTCGGGCGCCGCCCACGTCGAAGTTCCGCTGCCAGGCGCTTGAATGCCATGTCGCTGTAAGACACCGCCGCCGTGGACCGGCTCGCTCAACACGGCCGGCGTCGCAGGGGGCGGCGGCACGAGCGCCTCGACGGATCCAGCGAGGGCAGCGCAGGCAACCTCGGTAAGGTCTCGCGGCTCGTCCGTGCGGGGGAGGTTGACGCGGCACAGCTAGCCAGAGTCAACGGTGCGAGGCGCCGGAGGCCCACCCTAGCCTCCGACCCGGCACCATGTTATTGCTAGCCCGCCGATTCCGCCACGCGCGCAATTGATGCGCGCCGGTGGTTCTGACTTGAGGAGCGCCGGAGCCACAACAAACGCAACAGGCCTGGAAGCCCAGCGCGGGCGTGGAGACGCCGCCTCCACCCTGGCCCGGAGACCAGCGCCCTGGGGCTTACCCCGCGGACACCGTTGTCGAAAGCGCCCTCTGAACTAAGGCACACGCAAACCACGAGCTGGAGATCCGTTTATGACCGTTGTCACTGGAGACAGAGAGTACTTCCCGGGTGTTGGCAAGATCCCCTACGAGGGGCCCGAGTCCGACAACCCGCTCGCCTTCAAGTGGTACGACGCCAACCGCGTCGTCGCCGGCAAGGCCATGAAGGATCACTTCAAGTTTGCCGTGTGTTACTGGCACACGTTCTGCGGGCGCGGGCACGATCCGTTCGGTCCGGGGACGATCAACTTCCCCTGGGACGAGGGCAAGGACGCGCTGGCACGCGCTCACATGAAGATGGACGCGAACTTCGAGTTCATCACCAAGCTGGGCGCGACGCACTACTGTTTCCACGACATCGACCTCGTGGAGGAAGGCGAGAACCGCGCCGAGACGTCGCGTCGCCTCCAGAGCATCGTCGAGTACGCCAAGCAGAAGCAGGCGCAGTCGGGCGTCAAGCTGCTGTGGGGCACGGCGAACCTGTTCTCCAACCCGCGTTACATGAACGGCGCCTCCACGAACCCGGATTTCTCCGTGCTGGCCTACGCCGGCGCCCAGCTCAAGGACGCGCTCGACGCGACCATCGCGCTGAACGGTGAGAACTACGTGTTCTGGGGCGGCCGCGAAGGGTACATGAGCCTGCTGAACACGGACATGAAGCGCGAGAAGGCGCACTTCGCTCGCTTCTTGACCATCGCCCGCGACTACGCCCGCGCGCGCGGCTTCAAGGGTGTCTTCTTCATCGAGCCCAAGCCGATGGAGCCCTCCAAGCACCAGTACGACTTCGACGCCGAGACCGTGATCGGGTTCCTGCGCCAGCACGGCCTGGACAAGGACTTCAAGCTCAACCTCGAGACGAACCACGCGACGCTCGCCGGCCACACCATGGACCACGAGATGCAGGTTGCCGCGGACAACGGCATGCTCGGCAGCATCGACGCCAACCGCGGCGACTACCAGAACGCGTGGGACACCGATCAGTTCCCCTACAACATCAACGAGACGGTCGAGATGATGCTCATCCTGCTCCGCAGCGGTGGGTTCCAGGGCGGCGGCGTCAACTTCGACGCCAAGCGCCGCCGCAACTCGAGCGATCTCATCGACACCTTCCACGGGCACATCGGCGGCATGGATGTGTTCGCCCGCTCGCTCCTCATCGCCGATGACCTGATCCGCAAGTCGCCGCTCGAGGCGATGCGCAAGGCGCGTTACGCGTCCTTCGACGGCGGCAAGGGCGCCGAGTTCGAGCAGGGCAAGCTGACGCTGGAGCAGCTGGCCGAGATCGGCAACGCCGGCGGCGAGGTCAAGCTCACGAGCGGTCAGCAAGAGCTGTACGAAAACATCGTCAATCGCTGGATCCGATAAGCCGAGCGATCGAGGGAACGACAGCCGGGCGCCGCTGCGCGCTCGGCTGTTTTTCTTTCCGAGGAGATGTAGCTCTCCTGCGGATGATCCACTCCGCGACGGCGACGTTGATCACCCAGCCGGCGCCCATCAGGACCGCTCTGGCGCCCTCGCCCGGCGCGCCGAAGAGCAGCACCCACGGCACGTGGGTCAGCACCTGAGTCCCCGCGCCCAGGCCGATCGCGTAGCCGCGCAGCATCCACGCGCCGTGACGGACGAAGTCGCGCCGGCAGATGGCGACGAGACCGAGCACGAGCGACATGAACATGGCAGAGCCGAACAGCACCCGGAGAACGGCGAGGGCGTCGCCGTCCCCCTTGGGGAGCTCGTAAGACGCCTGCATCCACAGACCCGAGGCGGCAGCGACGAGCCCTGATGGGGCCACGGCCCACCCCGCCGCGCGATGCCAGCGAGGCCTCCGGCGGCGAAAGCCCGAGGAGAACTGGAACGCACCCAGGATCGAGAACACGCTGACACTGAAAATGTGCAGCACAACGGAAACGGGCGCAGCGAAGAAGCGGGCGTTGTCCGGGGTGACCCTGGCGCCGACGCTCAGCTCGGCCAGGCGGAAGGCGCCGGCCACCACGGGGACCGCGCTGAGGCCGAGCAGAAGCGCGGGTACGAGCCAGTCTCGCTTCGCCGAGGGGGTCGTGGTGCTCTCGTTCGTCATGCCGCCAAGCTAGGGACGGCCCTCGTCGCCTCGCAATTGGCGCAAATGGCGGATCCGGGTCGGTCGATTGCCCGACGCGGCGATCGTACTTTCGGCCAGGTGCACCGCCACGCGGCCCCGGGCCGACGGGTCAGTCGCGGACGCGACCTGTCTCGTAGGCCCAGATGGCGATCTCGACCCGGTTGCGCGCGCCGAGCTTGGTCATGAGGCTGGCGATGTGCGCCTTGACGGTGCTCAGGCTGATGTGGAGCTCGTCGGCGATCTCGGCGTTGGTTCGACCGCGGGCCACGATGAGGAGGACCTCCTCCTCGCGGGCGGTGAGGGCCTCCCCGGGCTGCGCTCGTGGCAGCTGGGGGCGAGAGGCCGCGAACGAGGAGAGCAGGCGGGCGGTGACACGCGGCGCGATCAAGGCGTCGCCGCTCGCGGCGGCGCGGATGGCCTGCGCGAGCAGCTCGGGACCGGCGTCTTTCAGCAAGAAGCCGCGGGCGCCGGCCTTGAGGGCGCCGACCACGTAGTCGTCATGATCGAAGGTGGTGATCACCACGACCGCCAGAGGGCGGTCGACGGTCGGGCCGGCGAGCCGTCGGGTAGCTTCGATGCCGTCGATCCCGGGCATGCGGATGTCGAACAGGCACACGTCGGGACGGAGGGCGAGCGCCAGCTCGACGGCCTTGTGTCCGTCGTCGGCGACGCCCACGACCTCGATGTCAGGCTGGGCGTCGAGGAGGATGGTGAGCCCGGTGCGGACGATCTCTTGATCGTCGGCGACGATGACACGAATGCTCATGTTGTCCGTCCATTCCGAGGCAGCACGGCCGTCACCGTCCAGCCGCGCCGCGGGCCCGGGCCCGCGTGGCACGTACCGCCGAGCAGCGTCGCTCGTTCGATCATGCCGACCAACCCGTATCCCGCCGACGTGGAATGGCCGGCGTGGGCCCCCTGGCCGTCGTCGGTGACGCGCAAGCGCACGGACGTCTCGTCGGCCGTGACCTCCACGTCGATCCGGGTCGCGTGGCGAGCGTGCCGGCGAGCGTTGGTGATCGCCTCCTGCGCGAGGCGAAAGATCGCGGCGGAGACCGACGATGGCAGGTCATCGAAGCTCCCGGTCAACTTCACCTCGACGGAGGCCCCTGTGGCGGACGCGCCCGCGAGCCGTCCGAGGTCGGCGACCCGCGGGCTCGGCGCGAGCTCGGCCGACTCGCCGCGACGCAGGAGCCGGACCATCGCGCGCATCTCGCCGAGGGCGCGAGACGCCTCGTCCGCGATCACGCGGAGCGCGTCGACGGGAGCCTCGGGGCGAGCCGACGCGGCGACCAGGCCAGCCTGCGCGCGGATCGCGATCGCCGATACATGGTGGGCGACGGTGTCGTGCAGGTCGCGGGCGATCCGCTCTCGCTCGGCCAGCTTGGCTTCATCGAGCTCTCGCAGGCGCACGCCATCCCGGTAGCGCACGGCCGCGCCGAGCGCCATCGTGGAGAGCAGGACGGCGTAGCCCCCGATGACATCGCCGGTCCTGGCATGAGAACGGATCATGTCGACCGCCGCCGAGGTCACCATGATCGGCAGCCCGATCATCGCTTCACGCCCCGTACCCCACCGGAACAACGAATAGGGCAGCAGCACCATGTAGACCATCGCGTAGAGCCCCGGCGACGCGCTGCCGGTCGCCATCACGGCGAGCTGGTTCGCGATGAGGAGGCCGAACGCGATCACGACCATCCGCAGCGGCCTGGTCCTCCGCCAGAGCAGCGTCGGCAAGAGCCCGATGCAAAGGGCCAGCGAAGCGATCCGCCACGGCAGGTCGCGCCGGATCGCGACCTCGAGCGACCCGAGCGCGGCGAACGCGGCCAGGAGCACCCAGTCCATCCGGACGCGTCGAGGGGGGTGCGGCGCTCGTGGCTCGGACCACACGGATCGAAGGAACTCGCGCACCTGCCTCATGACGATGGCTCACATTCTCGGCTCGGCCACGGCTCGACGCGCGTTACAAGCAGAGCCCCTGTCCGCAGACGAGCCTGCATTCACAGCCGGTCTCCTGGAGGCCTCCGGAGATGTTCATGCTGGTGGTGCCGACCGCGCGCAGGCTGGCTTCGATCATCTCGAGGCCGCATGCCGGGAGCTTGAAGTTGTCGGTGATCTGTACGTCCTCGCCCACGCTGCGCAAGGCATCGAGCCGCAGCGTCGCGAGCTCCGTGTTTCGATGGATCCAGAGCCGCTCGTCGACGGCCTCGAGCTTGCGAAAGTCGGCTTCCCGCAGCTCGAACGCCAGGTAGATCCACAACGTACCGCGAACACGCACCAGGTTCGGCATGCGGATCGCCTTGATCTGCGCCGTGACCAGCTCCCCGCTCGAGGCGCTGCCCTCGGCCCGGATACCGCCCACGTCGAGCAAGCTGGGCAAGTCGAGCGTCCCGGCGAAGTCGGACCTGACCGAGATCATGCCGTTGATCGCAGAGTACGCGCGCGCCGCGAGGGCGTCCGCGTCCGACGCGATGAGCAGATCGCCTTGATAGACGCTGCCTTCGAGCGCCTCCGGGCCGCTCTCGCAATCTGCGGCGCCGCCTTCTCCGGAACCCCCAGCGCCCCCGGTGGAAGCCCCCGACGTCGCGCCAGGGTCCGTGTCTCGGCCCGAGCCGCCCTCCCCCGCCCCGCCGCCACCGCTGCCTCCGCTCAGACCTCCCGACGAGCCGCTGGAGGTCCCGCTCGCTGGGCCGCCCGAGCCCACCGTGACCGTGTCGCGCGCGCTGGCGCTGTGCCCGTCGCCCGAACTGCACGCGACGAACGACGAGACCGCGGTCATCAACGTCAGCCGGCCGAGCCACAACCGGACCGACCCCCGGGCTCGCCCGCCTCGGCCGGAAGTTCCGGCGGCTGAATTCATGACGCTCATGGGAGAGAAGGAAATCCAAACGCTTCGAGAACGTCAAGCCCCGGGAGAGAGCCTCCGGGCTGGCTCGTGACCCCAACCAGTCTCGGAGCAGGTACGGGATGAGGAGCACGGCGAGCGCGGGCAGCGCGCTCCCGTCCCCGTACGTGTCGCCCCGCGTGATCGTCCAGATCGTCGTCAGCGCGCAGGCGAGCCACGCGAGCCCGAGCACGGCGGCGAGGTCCGCGTCGGTCCGGGGTTCATCTCCCGAAGTCGGCGGGTCGTCTTCAGCATGCACCCTGAAGGGCGTGGAGAGAGAGGCGAACGGCGATTTCATGCTGCGCTCCGTGGATGCCCGCCAGCCGGCGATGATGGCGACAAAGTAACCCTCGCCGCGTCAGAATCTTCTCAGGACGCAATCTCCCCGCGTAAAGAGCGCATCGATGACGCCGCTCTGGCGTTGCGGCCGCCGCGAGGAACCGGCGCTCGCGCGCCCTCGCGCTTCTCGCCTCCCCGAGCTCGTCGGCGAGCCCGCGAGCGCGCTCTGCTTGACGGTTTCTTGACGCCGCCCGGGCGACTCTTGACGCTTTCCTGAAGCCGGCGGCCCTAGCTTTGGGGCTGTCATGCAGAACAGGCCACCACTCTTCGTCATCCCCACGTACCGGTTGCGCGACGTGGGCGAGACCATCCACCTCTACGACGAGCACTTCTGGCGCAACGGGCATGCGATCCCGATGGTCGTCTTCGACGATTCGAACGTCCACAACCAGCAGAAATACTATGCACTGAGCATAGCCCTGAGTCGCTCGAGCAGGACGAGGTCTGCCGTGGCAAGCTCCTGAAGGCGAGCGGCGACGGCTTCACCCGCAAGTCGTTCGACATCGTGGCCGCGTTCCTCGACGTGCTGGGCAGGCGCGTCGCGGACGTCCCGGCCAACCACGCGCGCGGCGAGCTGCTCCGCGACAGCGCCATGGACCTCGAGACCAACGCCACGCAGGGCCTCGTCCGCGAGAACTCGCTGCTGCTCGATTCGGGCGACGTGCCCGATGACGCGGTGGTCAAGGTCGCGCAGACGTTCCGGTCCGGGACGAACGACATCGACGCCATCGATTACGTGGAGATGTTCCTCGACGACGAGGGGCAAGTGGCTCTTCACCATGTTGCTTGCACACCGCGATCGTGGCTCGGGTGGCGTTGCCGGCCGCCTTGCACCATATTTTCTGATATCGATGCAACGCACCGCTCGGCGCGAGTGGTCGCAGGTGAGAGATGATCGCGTGGCCACGGCGACGCACAGTGCGCGCACAGGAGCGACGGCGTCATCTTTGCGCGTCGGCTATTCCGGCAAATATGGACCGCTTGGAGCCAGTGCACGAACGCAAAAGGAAGGCGGGGGCATGAGACTCGTCATGGTGGCCAATCTCATGGGTACAATCCCTGTACTATGTGCCATGTGGGCCTGCGCGTTTGGCGCCGAGCACGAAGCAAGTGGTCCTCATTTCGAAGGCCAGAGCCCATCGCCCGGCGTGGCGGTACCGCGGTCGGACGGCAACGGGTGGAAGACCATCTACCCAGCCGACTTCAATAACGACGGCATGGTGGACGTGCTCTGGCAGCGCACCCGCCACAACCTGATGGCCGTGTGGCTGATGAACGGCAGCCAGCTCCTTGCGCCGGGGCCGGTCATCCCCGGACCGATAGGTGATGGGTGGGCGGCGATTTCGGCTGGTGATTTCAACCAGGACCACATGGCGGACGTGTTCTGGTACAACAGCCCACAGAACCTGGTTGCCATATGGCTGATGAACGGCAGCCAGCTCCTTGCGCCGGGGCCGGTCATCCCCGGACCGATCGGAGACGGGTGGGTGGCTGTAACGAGCGCTGCCGACTTCAACTCTGACGGAATGAATGACGTGGTCTTGAACAATCCCCGCCAGAATCTGATGACCGTGTGGCTGATGAACGGCAGCCAGCTCCTTGCGCCGGGGCCGGTCATCCCCGGACCGATCGGAGACGGATGGATCGCCTCTTCCACGGCCGACTTCAACGCCGACGGTATGGCGGACGTGCTATGGAACAATGCCGGACGGAACCTGATGGCCGTATGGCTGATGAACGGCACGCAGCTGCTCGCGCCGGGGCCGAACATCCCCGGACCGAACGGAGACGGGTGGGTCACCATCACGGCGTTCGACTTCAACGTCGACGGTATGGCGGACGTGCTGTGGCATAACGCCGGACAGAACCTGATGGCGGTGTGGCTGATGGACGGCGGCCAGCTGCTTGCGCCCGGTCCGAACATCCCCGGACCCATCGGCGCTGGGTGGGTGCCCGCGCAGGGCGCTGCTGATTTCAACTTCGATGGCACGGCAGACGTGCTGTGGAACAATGCCGCACAGAACCTGATGGCGGTGTGGCTGATGGACGGCAGCCAGCTGCTTACGCCCGGTCCGAACATTCCGGGACCATTCGAGAACTAGCGTTTGAGTTGCGACGTACCGCTGGAAGGCTCCCGCCCACCTGCTCACGTTGGCGGAGGGGCGCGGCCCGCCGCGATGGCGGGCACGCTGTGGCGATATTTTTTCTGTCTCCCGGATGAGCATTCGAAAGATGCGCCGGGGCAATATGATCAAGATAACCTTGACGTGCCGGCGCGGGCCGTGGTGCCAGACGGCAGCATGGACATCCCGCTCGCCCTTCGCCTCAAGCTCCAGGGCCAGGAGATCACCGAGATCGAGACCATCGCCGTTCGACCAGGGGACTACAAGGTCTCCGGGCAAAATTTCGCCTCGAACACCGGCGCCATCATCGCGAGCGGGGATACCGTCGAGTGGGAGGAGCCCGTTCCGGGGTCACCCGCGCTTCCCCCTCGTCTCGTCTTCGCCGAGGTCGAGAGGGGCATCGGGGTCGGGTTCACCATGTTCATGGGGAACACCGACATGCACATGTTCAAGATGCGCGGCGGCCAGGTCTACGGCGTGAGCGCGATCCTGGGCGCGGCCAGCAGCTCCGGCTGGGAGTGAACGCGCTTCGTCTCCGCGCTGTCGCGCCGATCCGTTGACCGGACCGGGAGCCCGCCGGTCCGGTCAACGGACCGGGGGCGGCCGCGCCGGCGCGGCAGGGCCTCGCACAACGGCCCGGCCGCGCCTTCTCGTGACCAGGCTCACTACTGCAGTACTGTATCCATATCCCAGTCAATCCACATGCTCTTCCATTCGCTGACCGGCTGCTGAACGCCATTGTCCAGGATGTTCATCACGTCCGTGTTTGCGCTGGTATTGCCTTCGAACGCTCGCTTGAACATCTCGCCTGCGAGGGCGGTCTGAGTGCCCGAGGCGCCGCAGTGGTTTGCGCTGTACATCGTAAAACCCATGCGCTCTGGAACACCGAGCGCCTTCCACACCGGCTTTGCCGCCCATGCGGAGAGCGCCTCACAGGTCCCACCCAGGTGACACCATGAGTTCCTGCCATTGGCATTCGTGAAGTGCACCAGATGCCGCGGAGCGATGGTCGCCAGGAGCATGTGTGTATCGAAGGGGAGGTTGTATACCTTCGAGGGGTCGTTCCGGAGCCAACGGGCCGCGCTGGTCACCCAGGGGCCGCAGATACCGCTGTCCTCGAGGTTGTCGATGCTCTGAGGCTTGGCATCCGAGCACTGCCAAACGGAACCACCTTCACCGTGCCTGAACCACTCCGCCTGGCGCAAATTGGCTACACCACCGCCGCCCGACTCCACGATGACAACCACCGGTGCACGACTGAAGACACCCGCCAGGTAAGCGCCTTTTCCACACCCGGAGCATCCCGACACCATCACCTTCGTGGGATCGTGTCCGCTGCCCGGGTTCTTCTCCAGCACGTCCATCACCCGGTCAATCATCCAGCCGTTGGCGATGTTGGTGTTGACCTCGGACAAGCCGAAAAGATTTCTTATCTTGCCTTCAAAGCCGCTTCCAAACGACAGCGTCTTACTGCCTGACGGGAAAATCCCACCCGACAACTTGAGAGCGATCACACTGCCGGATCCGCTGATGCTCGCCGAGAAGCTCTCTGATTTTCCACCCACCTTGGCGGTGATTGAAACGTTACCTCCGGATACGGTTCCGGTCACCTCATCCGGTTCGCCGGGGACCGGACCGTAGAGGTACTTGGCTGCCATGGCCAGGATTTCCTTGCGGCGGCACTCCCACTGCTCCTTGGTCGTGACCTTCGTTCCGTTGAAGAACGTGAACGGATCCGGGAGCTTCTCGTTCACCTCGGTCAGGCCGCTCGGCTCAGGCAGAGTGGGCAGGACGCACGTGAATTCGCCGCCTCCAGTCCCGCTCGTCGCGGTGGCCCCGCCCGTCCCGCTCGTTGCGCTAGTCCCGCCGGTCGGGGAGCCGCCCGTGCCGGCTCCGCTCGTCGCAGCACCGCCGCCCGTACCGGCGCCTCCGCTGCTCGTGGAAGCACCGCTGCTCGCCGGGCCTGCACCCGAGGTGACTCCCCCGCTCCCGCTCGGTGTCCCGCCGCCGGAGCTTGAAGCATCTCCCCCGGCACCGCCGGTTCCGACTTCTGAAGCGCAGCCAGGGAAGTTCAAGAGGGCAAGGACGGGAATCGCGAGAGCGGTTAATTTGCGCGAGGCACGAGAACGGACAGACATGAAGGCCTCCATGTTTCGAGGGCAGTGGCGGCATGCGACACGGGTACATGACAGGTGGTACCCGACACGCGAAAAGCCGCCGTACTTATAGCAGACGATAGTGAAGCTTGTGCGTTTTTCGCGTTGGTGACGCTGTTTTCGCGACGCGCGCGAATTTGCGCTGTGAGTATGCCAATGGGACGTAAACGAGAGATTTCAGGGCGCGGTGCGGTTCGTTCGCCGCCAAGCCGAGGACCTGTAAACTGAGCTATGACAGCGGCGCTCCCGGGGCCTGGGAGCAAGTCCCGGATCCGGCCATGCGCTCCGCTCGAGCACGAGCTCTTCGCTTCCTCCCTGGGTTCTCTGCAGTCGCCTGCGGCGGGCGGACGTCGTTCGATGAGGAGAACTTCTTCCCGGACGACGCCTCCGGTCCAGCCGGGTCCGGAGGGAAGAGCCTCTGAGCCGGCGGTCTCGGAGCTGGCGCAGCGGCGAAGCTGCCCTTGACGGTGGTCTCCTTGATCTGCTTCGGGCCGGGCTCGTGGTGCAGGTCACGCCACGGGTGCTACCGCCGCCGGCGCCGGCCGCAGGCGACGTGGTGCCAGCCGACGAAGAGCCGCTGGTCAGGCTGCCGGTGCTGGGGGTGTCATCCTCATCAACTGTGATGCCGCCATCGCTGGGGCCGCACGCGACGAACAACGGGAGGAGGTCCGTTGGGGGGAGAGGTCTGGAGACGGTTGGCCGGAACGACATCACCAGATGCCCATTCCCAGCGGAGGGCAGTTCGATCACGCTTATCGCTGGGAATCGTACGACCGGAGCGCGCAGCGTTTGGCAAGGATGCAAATGTTCAACAAGTTTGTAGTCGATGCGATCCCTTCGGATCGTCTCCGGGAACACCTCGCGAAAGCTCGCACCTGAGGGACATCCGAGGAAGCGACACCTGTTGGCGAGACTTTGTTCGTCGCGTCGCGTTCACGTAGCGTCTGGTCGTCTGCTCCTCGCCGGAGGGCGAACCGGACTCCGGCGGCGATGTGCCGGCGGAGGCGCGGGCTCAACGGCGCCGGGCGGCCCTTCGTCCGCCGCCAGGCGGCCTGCTCGCTCGCCCTTACCCCGCGCGAGCTTGCCGTTCCGCCGCCGCGCCCCAGGAGGATCCCATCATGGCTCGACTGCGACGCCTCCTCGAGCCGGGGACGCGCGCGACGCCCGACCTCCTGGCGGCGCTCCGCGCGCTGGCTCGGCCGCTGCGCTCCACGGCCGATCTCGACCCCTTGATCGAGCGCATCGGCGGCGCGCGCTGCGCGCTCCTGGGCGAGGCGACGCACGGGACGCGCGAGTTCTACACGTGGCGCGCAGCGCTCTCCAGGCGGCTCGTCGTCGAAGCGGGTGCGTCCTTCATCGCCGTCGAGGGCGACTGGCCCGATTGCTACCGCGTCAACCGCTATGTGAAGGGCTACGCGGACGCGTGGAGCAGCGCCCGCGCGGTGCTGCACGCCTTCGATCGCTGGCCGACCTGGATGTGGGCCAACGAGGAGGTCGCCGACCTCGTCGAGTGGCTGCGCAGGCACAACGAGGGTCGGCCCGAGGAGCAGCGGGTCGGCTTCTACGGGCTCGACGTCTACAGCCTCTGGGACTCGCTCCGCGAGGTCATGCGCTACCTGGAGGGGGCCGCCCCCGACGCGCTGCCGGCCGCGCGGCGCGCGCTGCGCTGCTTCGAGCCGTATGCCGACGATGCCCAGGAGTACGCCCGGGCGACGGTGCTCGTGCCGGAGTCGTGCCAGGCGGAGGTCGTCAAGCTGCTCTCCGAGGTGCGCAAGAGAGCGCCGGAGCACGGCGCCGACGGGCGCGACGGGCACTTCGTCGCCGAGCAGAACGCGCTCGTGGTCAAGAACGCCGAGGCCTACTACCGGGCGATGGTGCGCAGCGACGCGGCGTCGTGGAACGTCCGCGATCGGCACATGGCCGAGACGCTCGATCGGCTGCTCGAGCAGCACGGCCCGCGCGGCCGCGCGATCGTCTGGGCGCACAACACGCACATCGGCGACGCGCGCTTCACCGACATGGCGGAGCGGGGCGAGGTGAACCTCGGCCAGCTTGCCCGCGAGCGCCACGGGGAGGAGCGCGTCGCGCTTGTCGCCTTCGGCGCCCACCGCGGCACGGTGATCGCCGCCCGGGCGTGGGACGCGCCGATGGAGGTGATGCGCTTGCCGAGCGGGCGGCCCGGGAGCTGGGAGGACCTGCTGCACCAGGCGGGCGACCGGGATCAGCTGCTGATCTTCGAGCCGGGGCGGCTGCCGGAGGAGTCGCTGGCCTGGCGCGGCCACCGCGCCGTCGGCGTCGTCTACCACCCCGAGTACGAGGGGTACGGGAACTACGTGCCGACGGTGCTGCCGCGCCGCTACGACGCGCTCGTCTTCGTGGACGAGTCACAGGCCGTCCGGCCGCTGCACCTCGCGCCGCGGGCCGAGAAGGAGCCGCCGGAGACCTACCCTTCCGGCGTGTGACGCCGGCGGCATGGCGCGCGCAGTGCAAAGCGCGCTGGGCGAGGTGAACGATGCTCTCGTTACAATCTCCCGATTTCCACCATGGCGACGTGATCCCGATCGTGCACACCTGCGAGGGGAAGGACGTGCCGCCCGCGCTCTCCTGGTCGGGTGTCCCCGGCGGCACGAGGAGCCTTGCGCTCATCGTCGACGACCCGGACGCGCCCGATCCACGCGCCCCCAAGACGACGTGGGTCCACTGGGTACTCTACAACATCCCGCCCGACGCCGGCGGCCTGCCCGAGGGCGCGCGCAAGGCCGATCTGCCGACGGGCACGCTCGAGGGGAGGAACGACTGGAAGCGCGCCGGTTACGGCGGTCCGTGCCCGCCGATCGGCAAGCACCGCTATTTCTTCAAGCTGTATGCGCTCGACACGGTGCTGCCCCCGCGAGGCGGGCTCACGAAGGTGGAGCTCGAGAAGGCGATGGAAGGGCACGTCCTCGCGCGCGTCGAGCTCGTCGGCACGTACCAGAAGAGGGGCGGCTCGTAGGAGCCGAGCGCCGCCGGCCCCTGCTCGCGCTCGCCTTCGTGCGCTCTCGTGCGCTACGGGCTCATCCGCGTCGTTCGACTCGCGGCGGCGCACCTCCGTACGCCTCGCTCGCCTGCCTGGCGGATGAGTCCGTATCACGACTCTACACCTCGCCACGAACGCGCCTTCGGCGCGCGCTCATTCGCATTTACAGACCGGGCGACCGTCATCGCCACAGTGGCACTGACACACTCCATCAGGACACGTGACGACCTTATCGCCCTTCGGGCAGGTGGCGACGCACGAGGCGATCGAGTCCCCCTCGACGCCCGCCGCGACCTCGGCGTCGCTGGGCTGCGAAGGTTCAGGATCATTGGCCTCGACCAGCGCCCCCGCTCTGCCGTCCACCGCCCCCGCGGCCGCGCTCCTCCAGAGCGCCGTGGAAGCGGGCAGCATCGACAACACGAACACCGACAACAGCGTACCGCGCATCTTCACTCCTCCTGGTCAGCGATGCTTCCATGAATGGGCATCATTGATTGTCAGGGGCCGAGGCACGCGGCGTGCCGAATGGCGCGGCCGGCGGCCGAGCTCGCGGCGCCGCGGCGGGTACGGGAGCGCTGCCCCGCGTGTGTCCGCGATGTTCGGACGGCGCAGCCAGCCCAGCTGCGCGGGTTGAGCTCGCCTGTCCTGCCGCATCATCACCACGCGCGGCGACATCATCGCTTTGAACGCGACAATCCGAGCAAAGGGTTGCGCGCGATGGTTTGCTCGAACACGCAAGCCGGCCGCGGGCGGAGCGCGCCGCCGAGCGGCCGCGGCCTCACGCCGGCGCGGCGAGAGGGCGCTGCGCGCGCTGGGCCAGCGGAGAACGCGGCTGGCACGACGGGTGCTCTTGCGTCGGACCGCAGGCAGCACACAGGGGCACATGACCCGCGAGCTGGCTTGATGCACCGAGCCCGGTGGAGCTGCTCGAACGCAGGGGCTCCGCGCGGTCGGCAAACGCAGCTGGCATGTCTGGCCTCTCTGACCATCAACCATCACGAGATCGAACGAAAGAGGAAGAACATGACACGAAAGATCATCACCGCGGTCGCTGGGTTGTCGTTGTTCGTCGGCGTGGCGATGGCGCAGGCGGCGACGCCCGCCACATCGAGCCTGAAGGGTCGCTCGGTCCTCGACGCCGACGCGAGCGCCGGGATCCCCGAGAAGGTGGCGTACTACAGCGGGTTCCCTGGGGCCAACGTGGCCACCTCGACGAACATCGGCATCGCGGGCATCGCCATCGGGACCTCGGGGTCCGTCGCCCAGTCGTCGGTCGCCCAGGCCGGCGGGCACGGGAACGTCGGTGTCGCGACGGCCAACGCAGGGGGCTTCCATGGCCGCGGCGGCTACGGAGGCTGGAGGAGGATCGCGCTGAACGACGCGCCGGCGTCCGGTCAAGCCGACATCCTTTTCGACAACTAGCGTTCCGCCCGCCAGAGGTCCGGCCGGGGATGGCCGGACCTCTGCGCCGCTTCGCCGCGGCCTCGCGCGGGCAGACCTGGCTGGTCTCCTCGGGGCTCCGCCCCACTCCGCACCCCGGCGGCCACAAGCGGCCCCGCCCGGCCCGCCGGGGCCGGAGCCTCCACGGGCCGCGCGCGGCGCTCCGGCCGCGCGCGGCCTCCTCTCCGACGACCCCGAACCCGGGATGGACGAAACCATGCGCCGTTTACTCCGTGTGCTCTCGACGTCCGCGCCCGCGCTGCTCACCGCGGCGCTCTGCTTTCATTTCGCGATGACGCTGGCCTACCTGACGCCGCAGAACCCGCTCCAGCTCCGCTTCGCGCGGCTCATCAGCGGGTACATGAACCCGTTCTTCCAGCAGAACTGGCACCTCTTCGCCCCCGATCCCATCACCGACACGCGCCTCGTGATGGTCGCCTGCCGCCTGCACGAGCCGGACGGGAGCACGACCGAGACCGGGTGGACCGATATCACGACCCCCTACTGGGAATCCCACCTGGAGAACCGGCTCGGCCCCGCGACGCGCCTCGGACGATCGGTGACGGGCGCGGCGCGCATGATCTACACCGTCGATCCGACGTCGCTGCAGATGGCGAAGAAGCTCGATCAGCAGCGCACGCGGGCGCAGGCGGGCGCAGGCGGCGCCGAGGCGCCCGACGCGCAGGTGGCCGAGAGGCTCAGGGACGAGGTGAAGAAGGAGCAGGACGCCGGCATTCAGCTCGGCAAGACCGTCCTGGAGCGGGCCGGCTCCGCGCACTGTGACAGCCTGTACGGCCCGAGCCGCACCGCGGCGGTGCGGCTCCGCCTGGCGGTGCTGAAATTCCCGCGCTTCTCCCGGCGCGACCTGCCCGACTCGAAGGGTGAAATGACGTACTATGATTTCGACTGGGCTCCTTATCGACCGGTGGCGCCGCTGGACGCGACGACCGAGGACAGGGGCCCGACGCCCGTGGCCCTCCGGGCGGCGGCCGCGGAGGAGAGGTGACGCCATGCTGAGCAAGCTGAACGCACGCTGGCACCGCATCGTGGAGCTCACGAGCCGCGAGCGCTGTCTCATCGGGGCCAGCCTCTTCCGGATCGTCGCCGGGTTGACCATCCTCCACCTCTACCTGGCCAACTACTTCCAGCGCCATTACCTCTACGGCCCCGAGGGGGTGTGGCCCTTCGCGCGGTCGCTCGAGGAGGCCCACAGCACCGGCGCGTTCTCGATTTACCTGTTCAGCAGATCGCCGCTCTACTTCGAGGTCGTCTTCCACCTCGCCATGCTGTTCACGGCGCTGTGGGTGATCGGCTTCCGCACGCGGCTCATGTCGCTGCTCACCTATGTCGGGCTCTGGTCGTTGCATCAGCGGAACCCCGTCCTGCTCGACGGCGGCGACAACCTCGTCCGGCTCGCGCTGCTGTACGGCATCTTCGCCGAGCTCGGCGCGTACTTCTCGCTCGACGCCGATCGCCTCCGCGCGCAGCGGGAGCGCGGCGGCGAGCTCCAGCGGATCAAGGGGATGCTCCACAACGCCGCGATCCTCGCCTGCGCCGTCCAGGTGTGCCTGGTCTACGGGGTCGCGGGGCTCTACAAGGTGCAGGGGGAGCTGTGGCAGAACGGGACGGCCCTGTATTATATCACCCGCGTCGGCGAGTTCACGTGGCCCGGCCACAGCGACAGCCTCTCCCGCAGCGTGGCGGTGGTGACGGCGCTGACCTACGCGACGGTCGGGTTCCAGCTCAGCTTCCCGTTCCTGTTCGCCCTGAACCGGCACACACGCAGGCTCTCGCTCGCCGCGGCGTTCCTGTTCCACGCCGGCATCGCCGTCATGATGGGGCTCGGAACGTTCGCAGTATTCATGATCAGCGTCGAGCTGGCGCTCATCGCGGACGCGGAGTACCGGGCGATCGGCGCGTTCGCCAGGCGGCTCGTGTCCTTCGAGGCGCCCTCGCTCCGGCGCCTCCTGCCCGCGCGCCGGATCCAGACGAAGTAGCGCGGCGCGGGCGCGCTCGAGCGCCCGCCCGATCTCCTCCCGGCCGCCCAGCGCTCCCCGCCCAGCCTCACCAGCCTTCCGCCACGCGGATCGCGGCCCATCCCGTGCGGCCCGGGCGCCGCCGAGCGCGCCCCTGATCGGGCGGCATGCGGCGCGCCTGGCACGGAGGTTGATACCGCCGCTCCCCATGGATGCCGAAACCCTCTCTCGGCCGTGTCCCGCCACCGGGCCGCACGTCGCGCCTGGCTGCCTCGCCCTGCCGCTGCCCGATCGCCCGCTGCCCGGACGAGGCGGGCAGCGCGCCGTTCGCGCCCGGATCCACGGAGCGCGCGGGAGGCGCCGTGCGCGCGCGTGATCTCGGCGTCGCGCCTGGCATCTTCGATCCGGGCCCGCTGAACGCGATCACCGACGTGGGCGGCGTGCGCGTCGGGCACGCCACGGTGATCGAGGGAGACGCGATCCGCACCGGCGTCACCGCCGTGTTCCCCCACGGGGGGAACCTCTACCTCGACCGCGTCCCCGGGGCGATCCACGTGGGCAACGGGTTTGGCAAGCTCGTCGGCGCGACCCAGGTCCGCGAGCTGGGTGAGCTGGAGACTCCCATTCTCCTCACGACCACGCTTTGCGTGTTCCGGGCCGCCGACGCGCTCGTCGAATGGATGCTGGCTCAGCCGGGCATGGAGGAGGTGCGCTCGCTCAACCCGGTCGTCGGCGAGACCAACGACGGCGTGCTCAACGCGGTCCGGCTCCGCCCGATCACCGCCGAGCACGTGCGCGCGGCGCTCGGCTCGGCGCGGGAGGGGCCCACGCCGGAGGGGTGCGTCGGCGCGGGCACGGGCACCGTCGCGTTCGGATGGAAGGGGGGGATCGGCACCGCCTCGCGGGCGCTGCCGGCGTCGCTCGGCGGGGCCTGCGTCGGCGTGCTCGTCCAGTCGAACTTCGGCGGCGTGCTGCAGGTGATGGGGGCGCCCGTCGGCGAGGAGCTCGGCCGGTACGCTTTCCGGTCGCAGGTCGAGGCGGCGGCGGGGGACGGCTCCATCCTCATCCTCGTCGCGACGGACGCGCCGCTGTCGGATCGCAACCTCGGGCGACTCGCTGCCCGCGCGATCCTGGGCCTCGCGCGCACCGGATCCTCCGGCGCGAACGGCTCGGGGGACTATGCGATCGCCTTCTCGACGAGCGCCTCGGTGCGGCGCCGCTCCGGCGCGAAGCGGCTCGCGATCAGGGAGCTCTCGAACCAGGAGACGTCCGCCCTCTTTCAGGCCGTGATCGAGGCGACGGAGGAGGCCATCTACAACTCGCTCTTCACGGCCGAGACCACCACGGGGAGCGGCCGCACCGTGGACGCCATTCCGCTGGATCGCGTCCGTGAGGTGCTGTCGAGGCACGGCGTCCAGCGGCCGTCCGGCCGCTCCCGCCCTGCATAAGCACGAGACCGCCGCGGGCGGGCCGGCGCGAGAGCTCGCCGCCGTTTCCCGTGGCGCAGCGAGGTGCTTTTGGCAACATCACGAATGGACCGGGTGCCTCGGAGGCCGATCCGGCTTTGGACATCCTCCCTGTATGACCGACAGTCCACGTTACCGCGTGCTCGGGGTGCTGCACCAGGGTGCGGACACGATCCTCTACCGCGCGCGGCGCGAGGAGGACGGCCGGCCGGTGGTGCTCAAGGCCCTGCGGCGCGACCACGCGAGCCCCCGCGCCCTCGGCAGGCTCCAGCATGAGCTCGAGGTCGCCAGGGCGCTGAAGTCGCCCGTCGTCGTCAAGGCCTACGGGATCGAGCCGTTCCGCGACCAGGTGACGCTGGTCCTCGAGGACTTCGGCGGCCGCTCGCTCGACCGGTTCATCGATGGGCCGATGCGCGGGATGTCGATCGAGCGCTTCTTCCCGCTCGCCCTCCGCCTCGCCGGCGCGCTCGCCGAGCTCCACCGGCACCACGTCATCCACAAGGACATCAAGCCCCAGAATCTCCTCTACAACCCCGACACCGGCGAGGTGAAGATCACCGATCTCGGCATCGCCTCCCTCTCCCCCCGCGGCGCCCAGGTGCTCGCGCACGACGGGCTCATCGAGGGCACGCTCGCCTACATGGCCCCGGAGCAGACCGGCCGCATGAACCGCCGCGTCGACGAGCGGACCGACCTGTACTCCCTCGGCGTCACCTTCTACGAGATGCTGACTGGCACCCTGCCCTTCCACGCCAGCGACCCCGTCGCGTGGGTCTATTGCCACATCGCCCAGGCGCCGCGGCCGCCCCACGCGCTCGTCCCCTCCATTCCACTCCAGCTCTCCGCCGTCGTCCTCAAGCTGCTCTCCAAGGCCGCCGAGGAGCGTTACCAGAGCGCCCTCGGCCTGCGCCACGACCTCGACACGTGCTTTTCCCGGCTGCGCCAGGGCGGCGCCATCGACGCCTTCCCGCTCGGACTGCGCGACGTCTCCGACCGGTTCCAGGTCCCTCAGCGCCTCTACGGCCGCGAGCGCGAGATCGAGGCGCTGCGCGCCGCGTTCGTGCGCGTCGTCGCGGGCGGCCGGCCAGAGCTCGTGCTCGTCTCGGGCTACTCGGGCATCGGCAAGTCCTCGCTCGTCGCCGAGCTGCGCGGGCCCGTCCTGCGCGAGCGCGGCTCCTTCCTCTGCGGCAAGTTCGATCAGCTCAAGCGCGACGTCCCCTACCGCCCCCTCCTTCACGCCTTCCGGGACCTCGTGCAGGAGATCCTCGGCGCGAGCGAGCAGCACGTCGAGCGCTGGAAAGAGCGCCTCCGCGAGGCTCTCGGCCAGAACGGCAGGCTGCTCACCGACATGCTGCCGGAGATCGAGCGCCTCCTCGGCCCGCAGCCGCCCGTGCCCGAGCTCCCGCCCGCCGAGGCCCAGAGCCGGCTGCTCGCCACGCTCCAGCGCTTCGTCGCCGCCTGCGCCCGGAAGGAGCACCCCGTCGCCCTCTTCCTCGACGACCTGCAATGGGCCGACCCCGGTAGCCTCCTGCTCCTCGAGCAGCTCGCCACCCTCGCCGGCGACGCGCACCTCCTGCTGATCGGCGCTTATCGCGACAACGAGGTCGGCCCCGCGCACCCGCTCCGGCTCACCCTCACCGAGGTGCAGAAGCGCGGCGCCGCCGTCGGCGACATCGTCCTCGAGCCGCTCTCCGTCTCCCACGTCGGGGCGCTCGTCGCCGAGACGGTCCGCACACCGGAAGCGCAGGTCGAGCCGCTCTCACGGCTGGTTTACGAGAAGACCGGCGGCAACCCCTTCTTCGTTCTCCAGTTCCTCATCGCCCTGCACGACGAGGGGCTCATCACCTTCGACGCCGACGAGGGCGCATGGCGGTGGGACATCGCCGCCATCCGCGACAAGGGCTTCACCGACAACGTCGTCGAGCTGATGGTCGGCAAGCTCAATCGGCTCTCGGTCCCGACGCGCGACGCGCTCAAGCTCGCCGCCTGCCTCGGCGGCAGCCTGACCCTCGACACCCTCGCGGTGGTCGCAAGGCGGCCGGCGGAGGAGCTCCGCGAGGCGCTCGAGGAGGCCGCGCGGGAAGGGCTGCTGCTCCGACGGGACAGCGCCTATCGCTTCCTCCACGACCGGGTGCAGCAGGCCGCCTATTCGCTCATCCCGCCCGGGCAGCTCGCCGAGGTGCACCTCCGGATCGGCCAGCTGCTCTTGAAGGGGCGGAGGCCGGACGAGCGCGAGGACACGCTGTTCGAGATCGTGGGCCACCTCAACCGCGGCGCCGCGCTCCTCTGCTCCCAGGCCGAGCGCGACGAGCTCGCCGCCCTCAACCTCCGCGCCGGCAGGAAGGCCAAGGCCGCCGCCGCCTACCAGTCCGCCGCCGCACTCTTCGCCGCCGGCATGGCCCTCCTCGCGCTAGATCCCCGCGAGCGCTGGGAGACCCGGTACGATCTGGCCTATCCCCTGAGCCTCGAGCGCGCGCACGCCGCCTACGCCACCGGCAGCGTCGAGGAGGCCGAGCGCCTGCTCGAGGAGCTCCTGGAGCACGCGAGGAACGAGCTCGATCGCGCCGCGGTCGTCGAGCTCGCCGTAAGCTTCTATCAGACCCGAGGGCGCTCCGACCACGCCGTCGACCTCGCGCTCGCGTGGCTCCGCGCCCGGGATATCGATCTTCCACTCCACCCCACCGACGCACAGGTCAGGGAGGAGACCGAGAGCCTCTGGCAAGCCCTCGGCGATCGGGCGATCGAGGACCTCATCCGCCTGCCCCCCATGGAGCATCCGGAGTGCAAGGTCGTCATGGCCGTGCTGCAAAGCGTGGCCAGCCCCGCGATCTTCGTGGACCAGGACCTGCATTACCTCATCGTCCTGCGCCAGGTGAAGCTCGGCCTGCGCTACGGCAACGCGGAGAGCTCCGCCCACGCGTACGCGGCCTTCGCGCGGATGTTCGGCCCGCGGTTCGGGCGATACCGCGAGGCCTACAAGTTCGCAAAGCTCGGCTACGACCTCGCGGACAGGAGCGATCTCCTCACCGTGAAGGCGCTGGTATTCACCCTCTTCGGACAGCAAGTCGTCTTCTGGACACGCCACTACCGGGAGACGTACCCCTACACGCGCGCCGGGTTCAGCGCCGCGGTCGAGTCCGGCGATATGCGCACGGCGTGCTTCAACTGCATCTGGGCTCCGCTGTTCCCGCTGCTCGCCGGCGAGCCGCTGGAGGACGTCCTCCACGAGGTCGAGGAGCGCAGCCGCTTCGTGCGCAAGGCCGGTTACGCGTTCGCCTACGGCGTCCTGGCCAGCGCCCACGCCGTCATCCAGACGCTGCGCGGGAGGCCGGTCCGCTTCTCCACGCTCGACGGCTCCGAGCTGGATCCGCCGGCCTTCGAGGCGCGGCTCGACGAGGGGGATATGCGGGGCGTCCGCGGCCTCCATTTCAGCATGAAGGCCCAGGCGCTCTTCGTCCTCGGCTCTTACGGAGAGGCGCTCGCCGCGGCGACGCGCGTGATCGTCGACCACCCCTTCAGGAGCGAGCCCTACGCGCTCATCGCCGAGAACTGCTATGTTCACGCGCTCTCGCTCGCGGCGCTCGTCGACGCCGAGGGTGGCGCGCCCGAGCCGCCCAAGCCGCACGAAGCGCGGCGGTCGCCGGCGCAGGAGCTCCCCGAGGGCCTCCTCGACAGCGAGCGGCAGCTCGGCGCGTGGGCCGCGAGCGGCCCCGACAACTTCCTCCACAAACACACGCTGGTCCGCGCCGAGATCGCCCGGCTCCTCGGGCACGAGCCCGAGGCCATCCGGCTCTACGAGCAGGCCATCTCCTCGGCGCGGGAGAACGGCTTCGTCCAGCACGAGGCCATCGCCAGCGAGCTCGCCGCCCGGTTCTACCGCGATCGCGGCCTGTCCACGCCCGCCGACGCCTACCTGCGGGACGCCCGCGCCGCCTACTTCCGCTGGGGCGCCCACGCCAAGGTCGAGCAGCTCGACCAGCGGTATCCCTTCCTCGTCGAGCGAAAGCCGATCGCACCCACCGTCACCTTCGCCGTCCGCGCCGAGCAGTTCGACGTCCTCTCCGTCGTCAAGGCCTCTCAGGGCATCTCCGGAGAGCTCAAGCTCCCGCGCCTGCTCGAGATGCTCCTGCGCATCGTGGTCGAGCACGCGGGCGCCGGAGAGGGGGTCGTGCTCCTGGTCCGGGAAGAGCGCCTGTCGGCGGCGGCGGCGATCGCGACGTCCAGGGGTGCGGCGCGGCTGCTCGACGCGGGCGAGGCCCTGGCGGCGCTGCCGCAATCCATCCTCAACTATGTCCTCCGCAGCCACGAGCGCGTGCTGCTCGACGACGCGACGGCCAGGCACCCGTTCTCGGAGGACGAGTATTTCGGCCGCAAGAGGCCGAGATCGGTGCTGTGCCTCCCGATCATGCGGCAGGCCCGGCTGGTCGGCGTGCTCTACCTGGAGAACGGGCTCGTGACCGGGGCGTTCACCCCCGGGCGGCTCACCGTGCTCGAGCTGCTCACCTCGCAGTCGGCCATCTCGCTCGAGAACGCCATGCTCTATGCCGATATCGAGCAGGAGAACGCCGAGCGGCGCCGGGCGGAGCAGGCGCTGAAGGCCAACCAGGTGACGCTCCAGGCCATCGTCGACAACTCCGCCGCGGCCATCTTCCTCAAGGATCGCGACGGCCGGTATTTGCTCGCCAACCGCCACGCAGGGAGCGTCGCCGGCGTGCCGAGCCATGAGCTCCTCGGAAAGACCGACGCCGAGCTCTATCGAGGTGCGGACGCCGAGGTCCTCCGAGACAACGACCGGCGGGTGCTCGAGGCGGGCGAGGCGCTGGAGTTCGAGGAGGAGGTGATGATGGAGGACGGGCCGCACACCTACCTGTCGCTCAAGTTCCCGCTCGGCGAGAGCGTCATGCCCGGCGTGGTCTGCGGCATCTGCACCGACATCACCGAGCGCAAGCGCGCCGAGCTCGCCGAGCGCTTCCTCGCCGACGCGAGCCGCAAGCTCATGGCCCTCGGCTACGGCGCCACCCTCGACAGCGTCGCGCAGCTCGCGTTGCCGGCGATGGCCGACCGGTGCGTCATCGACGTCGACCTCGCCCAGGACGCCCCGGGGCGGGTGGTCACCGCGGGGATGCCGGCCGAGCTCGCAGGCGCGGTGACGGACGCGCTGCGGCCTCTGGCAGCGACGTCGCCGGACCGGCCCGAGATAGGCGACGTCCGCGCCGCACCTCTCCTAGAGCCGCTCGGCGTTCACTCCTTCCTCCGCGTCCCGCTCCTCGCGCGCGACCGGCGCTTCGGCGTCATGACCCTGCTGGCGGCCGCGCCACGGCACCGTTACGGCCCTGCCGACCTGTGGTTGGCCCAGGAGCTGGCGAGCCGCGCCGCGCTCGCCCTCGACAACAGCCGCCTGTTCGCCGAGGCCCAGGTGGCGATCGAGCGCCGCGACGAGTTCCTCCTCGTCGCCTCGCACGAGCTCAAGACCCCGCTCACCTCGCTCACGATGCAGGCTCACCTCCTCGCCCGGCTCCTGCCCCGCCTCCAGCGCGGGGAGGTCGCTCCGGAGCGCATCGACGCCGCGATCCAGCTCCTCAACCGCCAGATCGCGCGCCTCGCCCACCTGGTCAACGAGCTGCTCGACGTCACCCGCCTCAACGCCGGCCAGCTGACCCTCGCGCGCGCGCTCGTCGATCTGGCGGCCCTGGCGCGCGAGGTCGTCGAGCGGATGCGCCAGCAGCTCACCGACGCCCGCTGCCGCACCCAGCTCGATCTGGACGAGCCCGTGATGGGACACTGGGATCCGTCTCGCATGGAACAGGTCCTCATCAACCTCCTGTCCAACGCGATCAAGTACGGCGCGGGAGGCCTCATTCACGTCATCGTGCGCCGCGAGGGCGCTCGTGCTGTGCTCGTCGTCCGCGATCATGGCATGGGCATCGCGGAGACCGACCAGGCCAGGATCTTCGAGCGCTTCGAGCGCGCCGTCTCCGTCCGCAACTTCGGCGGCCTCGGCCTCGGCCTCTACATCGTTCGGTGGATCGTCACCTCCCACGGCGGCACCATCCGCGTCGAGAGCAGGCCGGGCGCGGGCGCCGCGTTCATCGTCGAGCTGCCTTTGCGCCCGCCGGAGGCCGAGACGGAAGGCCACGGCACCTTTCTCCCGCCGGCGTGAGCGTTCACCGGGGGCCGAAGCCGGCGCAGCTCCGCGCCGTTTGCTCGTGACGGGTCGCAGCGCCTTTGGCAATGTACCAAGTTGAACCGCAGCAAGGCGCTGACGTCCCGGATTCAAAGATTCTCCTATGCCCCATAGTCCACGTTATCGCGTGCTGGAGGTGCTGCACCAGGGTGCGGACACGATCCTCTACCGCGCGCGGCGCGAGGAGGACGGCCGGCCGGTGGTGCTCAAGGCCCTGCGGCGCGACCACGCGAGCCCCCGCGCCCTCGGCAGGCTCCAGCACGAGCTCGAGGTCGCGACGGCGCTCGCTTCGCCGGTCGTCGCCAGGGCCTACGGGATCGAGCCGTTCCGCGACCAGGTGACGCTGGTCCTCGAGGACTTCGGCGGCCGCTCGCTCGACCGGCTGCTCGATGGTGACGGGCCGATGCGCCCGATGCGCGGAATGTCGATCGAGCGCTTCTTCCCGCTCGCCCTCCGCCTCGCCGACGCGCTCGCCGAGCTCCACCGGCACCACGTCATCCACAAGGACATCAAGCCCCAGAATCTCCTCTACAACCCCGACACCGGCGAGGTGAAGATCACCGATCTCGGCATCGCCTCCCTCTCCCCCCGCGGCGCCCAGGTGCTCGCGCACGACGGGCTCATCGAGGGCACGCTCGCCTACATGGCCCCGGAGCAGACCGGCCGCATGAACCGCCGCGTCGACGAGCGGACCGACCTGTACTCCCTCGGCGTCACCTTCTACGAGATGCTGACTGGCACCCTGCCCTTCCACGCCAGCGACCCCGTCGCGTGGGTCTATTGCCACATCGCCCAGGCGCCGCGGCCGCCCCACGCGCTCGTCCCCTCCATTCCACTCCAGCTCTCCGCCGTCGTCCTCAAGCTGCTCTCCAAGGCCGCCGAGGAGCGTTACCAGAGCGCCCTCGGCCTGCGCCACGACCTCGACTCGTGCTTTTCCCGGCTGCGCCAGGGCGGCGCCATCGACGCCTTCCCGCTCGGACTGCGCGACGTCTCCGACCGGTTCCAGGTCCCTCAGCGCCTCTACGGCCGCGAGCGCGAGATCGAGGCGCTGCGCGCCGCGTTCGCGCGCGTCGTCGCGGGCGGCCGGCCAGAGCTCGTGCTCGTCTCGGGCTACTCGGGCATCGGCAAGTCCTCGCTCGTCGCCGAGCTGCGCGGGCCCGTCCTGCGCGAGCGCGGCTCCTTCCTCTGCGGCAAGTTCGATCAGCTCAAGCGCGACGTCCCCTACCGCCCCCTCCTTCACGCCTTCCGGGACCTCGTGCAGGAGATCCTCGGCGCGAGCGAGCAGCACGTCGAGCGCTGGAGAGAGCGCCTCCGCGAGGCTCTCGGCCAGAACGGCAGGCTGCTCACCGACATGCTGCCGGAGATCGAGCGCCTCCTCGGCCCGCAGCCGCCCGTGCCCGAGCTCCCGCCCGCCGAAGCCCAGAGCCGGCTGCTCGCCACGCTCCAGCGCTTCATCGCCGCCTGCGCCCGGAAGGAGCACCCCGTCGCCCTCTTCCTCGACGACCTGCAATGGGCCGACCCCGGCAGCCTCCTCTTGCTCGAACAGCTCGCCACCCTCGCCGGCGACGCGCACCTCCTGCTGATCGGCGCTTATCGCGACAACGAGGTCGGCCCCGCGCACCCGCTCCGGCTCACCCTCGCCGAGGTGCAGAAGCGCGGCGCCGCCGTCGGCGACATCGTCCTCGAGCCGCTCTCCCTCGCCCACGTCGGGGCCCTCGTCGCCGAGACGGTCCGCACACCGGAAGCGCAGGTCGAGCCGCTCTCACGGCTGGTTTACGAGAAGACCGGCGGCAACCCCTTCTTCGTTCTCCAGTTCCTCATCGCCCTGCACGACGAGGGGCTCATCACCTTCGACGCCGACGAGGGCGCATGGCGGTGGGACATCGCCGCCATCCGCGACAAGGGCTTCACCGACAACGTCGTCGAGCTGATGGTCGGCAAGCTCAATCGGCTCTCGGTCCCGACGCGCGACGCGCTCAAGCTCGCCGCCTGCCTCGGCGGCAGCCTGACCCTCGACACCCTCGCGGTGGTCGCAAGGCGGCCGGCCGAGGCCCTGCGCACGGCGCTCGAGGAGGCCGTGCGGGAGGGGCTGCTGCTCCGACGGGACAGCGCCTATCGCTTCCTCCACGACCGGGTGCAGCAGGCCGCCTATTCGCTCATCCCGCCCGGGCAGCTCGCCGAGGTGCACCTCCGGATCGGTCAGCTGCTCTTGAAGGCACGGCGCGCCGATGACCGCGAGGACACGCTGTTCGAGATCGTGGGCCACCTCAACCGCGGCGCCGCGCTCCTCTGCTCCCAGGCCGAGCGCGACGAGCTCGCCGCCCTCAACCTCCGCGCCGGCAGGAAGGCCAAGGCCGCCGCCGCCTACCAGTCCGCCGCCGCACTCTTCGCCGCCGGCATGGCCCTCCTCGCGGACGAGCCCCAGGAACGCTGGGAGACGCAGTACGCGCTGACCCACGCCCTGAGCTTCGAGCGAGCGCGCTGCGCGTACATCCTCGGCAGCTTCGATGAGGCCGAGCGGCTGCTCGAGGAGCTCACGGATCGCTCGATGACCAAGATCGAGAGGGCCGCCGTCGTCGAGCTCGCCGTCGCCTTTCACGTGACCCGCGGGCAGAGCGCCCGCGCCGTGGAGCTTGGTCTCTCCTTCCTGCGCTCTTACGACATCCATCTGCCAACCCACCTCACCGACGCGCGGATCGACGAAGAGACCGAGAGCGTATGGAAGGCCCTGGGCGACCGGGCGATCGAGGGCCTCATCCACCTGCCCCCCATGACGCACCCGGAGATCAAGATCGCGATGAGCATCTTGAAGAGCGTGTCCGTCGCTGCGTATTTCGTGGACCAGAACCTGCATCACCTGGTCCTCGAGCGCATGGTCACGCTCAGCCTCCTCCATGGCAACGCCGAGAGCTCCGCCCATGCGTACACCGCCTTCGGGCGGGTGCTCGGCCCGCGGTTCGGGAGATACAAGGAGGCTTACCTGTTCGGCAAGCTCGGCTACGACCTCGCGGAGAGGAGCGAGCACCTCACCACGAAGCCCACCGTGTTCTTCCTGTTCGGGCAGCTGACCGTCTTCTGGACGCGCCATTACAGAGAGACCTACCCCTACAATCGCCTCGGCTTCAACGCCGCCGTGGAGTGCGGCGATTTGAACAACGCATGTTACCATTGCGTCTGGGCGTCGGTGTTCCCCCTGCTCTGCGGGGAGGCGCTGGAGGACGTCCTCCACCTGACCGAGGAGCGCCTCGGCTTCGTGCGCAAGGCCGGCTACGCGTTCATCCATGGCATCCTCCTCAGCGTCCGGCACCTCATCCAGACGCTGCGCGGGAGGCCGGTCCATTACGCGATGCTGGATGGCTCCGAGCTGGATCAGGAGGCCTTCGAGGCGCGGCTGCCTCCGGGATCCTCGTACGGAGCTCATAGCTTGTATTACAGCCTGAAGGCGCAGGCGCTGTTCCTCCTCGGCTCTCCCGAGGAGGCGCTCGCGGCGTCGACCCGTGTCGTCGTCGATTACGACTGGAGGATGGACGCGTGCGCCGAGATCCCCGAGACCTTCTATGTTCACGCGCTCGCGCTCGCCGCGGCGTTCGACGACGCGCGCGACGCGGCGACCTCGCCAGAGCGGGAGCTCCCCGAAGGGCTCCTCGCGTGCGAGCGGCAACTCGGCGTGTGGGCCGCGAGCTGCCCCGACAACTACCTCCACAAACACACGCTGGTCCGCGCCGAGATCGCCCGGCTCCTCGGGCGAGAGCCCGAGGCCATCCGGCTCTACGAGCAAGCCATCTCGTCGGCGCAAGAGGGCGGCTTCGTCCAGCACGAGGCCATCGCCTGCGAGCTCGCCGCCCGCTTCTACCTCGACCGCGGCCTGTCCACGCCCGCCGTCGCCCACCTGCAGCGGGCGCGGGCCGCCTACTTCCGCTGGGGCGCCCACGCCAAGGTCGAGCAGCTCGACCAGCGGTATCCCTCCCTCGTCGAGCGAAAGCCGATCGCCCCCACCGTCACCTTCGCCGTCCGCGCCGAGCAGTTCGACGTCCTCTCCGTCGTCAAGGCCTCTCAGGGCATCTCCGGTGAGCTCAAGCTCCCCCGCCTGCTCGAGACGCTCCTGCGCATCGTGGTCGAGCACGCGGGCGCCGCAGAGGGGGTTGCGCTCCTGGTCCGGGAAGATCGCGTGTCGACCGCGGCGGCGATCACCGCGTCCGGCGGCGCCGCGCGGCTGCTCGACGCGGGCGAGGCCCTGGCGGCGCTGCCGCAATCCATCCTCAACTATGTCCTTCGCAGCCACGAGCGCGTGCTGCTCGACGACGCCTCCGGGCGGCACCCGTTCTCGGAAGACGAGCATTTCGGCCGCAAGAGGCCGAGGTCGGTGCTGTGCCTCCCGATCGTGCGGCAAACGCGGCTGCTCGGCCTGCTCTACCTCGAGAACAACCTCGTCACCGGCGCGTTCACCCCAGGGCGGCTCACCGTGCTCGAGCTGCTCGCCTCGCAGTCGGCCATCTCGCTCGAGAACGCCATGCTCTACACCGATATCGAGCAGGAGAACGCCGAGCGGCGCCGGGCGGAGCGCGAGCTCCGCGAGAGCCAGGCCACGCTGCAGGCCATCGTCGACAACTCCGCCGCAGCCATCTTCCTCAAGGATCGCGAAGGTCGGTATCTGCGCGTCAACCGCCAGGCGAGCGACGTCGCCGCCCTGCCGAGCCATGAGCTCCTCGGAAAGACCGACGCCGAGCTCTTGCCTGCTGCGCTCGCCGAGATCATCGGCGATCACGATCGGCGAGTGCTCGACTCGGGCGAGCCGCTCGAGTTCGAGGAAGAGGTGATGATGGAGGACGGGCCGCGCACCTTCCTCTCGGTCAAGTTCCCGCTCGGCGAGGAGGTCATGCCCGGCGTGCTGTGCGGCATCTCCACCGACATCACCGAGCGCAAGCGCGCCGAGCTCGCCGAGCGCTTCCTCGCCGACGCGAGCCGCAAGCTCATGGCCCTCGGCTACGGCGCCACCCTCGACAGCGTGGCGCAGCTCGCCGTGCCCGAGCTGGCCGACCGGTGCGTCATCGACGTCGACCTCGCCCAGGACGCCCCGGGGCGGACGGTCACCGCGGGCGTGCCGGCCGAGCTCGCGGGCGCAGTGATGGACGCGCTGCGGCCCCTCGCAGCGACCTCGCCGGACCGCCCCGAGGTGGGCGACGTCCGCGCCGCGCCCCTCCTCGAGCCGCTCGGCGTTCACTCCTTCCTCCGCGTCCCGCTCCTCGCGCGCGACCGGCGCTTCGGCGTCATGACCCTGCTGGCGACCGCGCCACGGCGCCGCTACGGCCCCGCCGACCTGTGGGTCGCCGAGGAGCTCGGGCTCCGTGCGGCGCTCGCCCTCGACAACAGCCGCCTGTTCGCCGAGGCCCAGGTGGCGATCGAGCGCCGCGACGAGTTCCTCCTCGTCGCCTCGCACGAGCTCAAGACCCCGCTCACCTCGCTCACGATGCAGGCTCACCTGCTCGCCCGGCTCCTGCCTCGCTTCCAGCGCGCCGAGGTCGCTCCCGAGCGCATCGACGCCGCGCTCCAGGTCCTCGATCGCCAGATCGCGCGCCTCGCCCACCTGGTCAACGAGCTGCTCGACGTCACCCGCCTCAACGCCGGCCAGCTGACCCTCGCGCGCGCGCCCGTCGATCTGGCCGCCCTGACGCGTGAGGCCGTCGAGCGAATGAGGCAGCAGTTCGCGAACGCCCGCTGCCGCATCCAGCTCGATCTGGACGACCCCGTGGTGGGCAACTGGGATGCTTCTCGCGTGGAGCAAGTCGTCATCAACCTCCTGTCCAACGCGCTCAAGTACGGCGCAGGCGCCCCCATTCACGTCGTCGTGCGCGGCCTGGAAGGCCGCGCGCTGCTCGTCGTCCGCGATCACGGCATCGGGATCGCCGAGGCCGATCAGGCCAGGATCTTCGAGCGCTTCGAGCGCGCCGTCTCCGTCCGCAACTTCGGCGGCCTGGGACTCGGCCTCTACATCGTCCGGTGGATCGTCACCTCCCACGGCGGCACCATCCGCGTCGAGAGCGCGCCGGGCGCGGGCGCTGCCTTCATCGTCGAGCTGCCTTTGCATGCGGCGGAGGCAGAGACGGAAGGCCACGGCACCTTTCTCCCGCCGGCGTGAGCGTTCACCGGGGGCCGAAGCCGGCGCAGCTCCGCGCCGTTTGCTCGTGACGAGGCGCGGCGCTTTTGGCAGTGTACCGGGCTGAATCGCAACACGCCGCCGGCGCCCCGGTTGTCAAAGATTCTCCTATGCTCGATAGTCCACGTTACCGCGTGCTGGAGGTGCTGCACCAGGGTGCGGACACGATCCTCTACCGCGCGCGGCGCGAGGAGGACGGCCGGCCGGTGGTGCTCAAGGCCCTGCGGCGCGATCACGCGAGCCCCCGCGCCCTCGGCAGGCTCCAGCACGAGCTCGAGGTCGCCAGGGCACTGAAGTCGCCCGCGGTCGTCAAGGCCTACGGGATCGAGCCGTTCCGCGACCAGGTGACGCTGGTGCTCGAGGACTTCGGCGGCCGCTCGCTCGACCGGTTCATCGATGGGCCGATGCGCGGGATGTCGCTCGAACGCTTCTTCCCGCTCGCCCTCCGCCTCGCCGCCGCGCTCGCCGAGCTCCACCGGCACCACGTCATCCACAAGGACATCAAGCCCCAGAATCTCCTCTACAACCCCGACACCGGCGAGGTGAAGATCACCGATCTCGGCATCGCCTCCCTCTCCCCCCGCGGCGCCCAGGTGCTCGCGCACGACGGGCTCATCGAGGGCACGCTCGCCTACATGGCCCCGGAGCAGACCGGCCGCATGAACCGCCGCGTCGACGAGCGGACCGACCTGTACTCCCTCGGCGTCACCTTCTACGAGATGCTGACTGGCACCCTGCCCTTCCACGCCAGCGACCCCGTCGCGTGGGTCTATTGCCACATCGCCCAGGCGCCGCGGCCGCCCCACGCGCTCGTCCCCTCCATTCCACTCCAGCTCTCCGCCGTCGTCCTCAAGCTGCTCTCCAAGGCCGCCGAGGAGCGTTACCAGAGCGCCCTCGGCCTGCGCCACGACCTCGACTCGTGCTTTTCCCGGCTGCGCCAGGGCGGCGCCATCGACGCCTTCCCGCTCGGACTGCGCGACGTCTCCGACCGGTTCCAGGTCCCTCAGCGCCTCTACGGCCGCGAGCGCGAGATCGAGGCGCTGCGCGCCGCGTTCGCGCGCGTCGTCGCGGGCGGCCGGCCAGAGCTCGTGCTCGTCTCGGGCTACTCGGGCATCGGCAAGTCCTCGCTCGTCGCCGAGCTGCGCGGGCCCGTCGTGCGCGAGCGCGGCTTCTTCCTCTGCGGCAAGTTCGATCAGCTCAAGCGCGACGTCCCCTACCGCCCCCTCCTTCACGCCTTCCGGGGCCTCGTGCAGGAGATCCTCGGCGCGAGCGAGCAGCAGGTCGAGCGCTGGAAAGAGCGCCTCCGCGAAGCCGTCGGCCAGAACGGCAGGCTGCTCACCGACATGCTCCCCGAGCTCGCCCTGCTCCTCGGCCCGCAGCCGCCCGTGCCCGAGCTCCCGCCCGCCGAGGCCCAGAGCCGGCTGCTCGCCACGCTCCAGCGCTTCGTCGCCGCCTGCGCCCGGAAGGAGCACCCCGTCGCCCTCTTCCTCGACGACCTGCAATGGGCCGACCCCGGTAGCCTCCTGCTCCTCGAGCAGCTCGCCACCCTCGCCGGCGACGCGCACCTCCTGCTGATCGGCGCTTATCGCGACAACGAGGTCGGCCCCGCGCACCCGCTCCGGCTCACCCTCGCCGAGGTGCAGAAGCGCGGCGCCGCCGTCGGCGACATCGTCCTCGAGCCGCTCTCCGCCGCCCACGTCGGGACGCTCGTCGCCGAGGCGGTCCATGCGTCCGAAGCGCAGGTCGAGCCGCTCTCGCAGCTCGTCTACGAGAAGACCGGCGGCAACCCCTTCTTCGTTCTCCAGTTCCTCATCGCCCTGCACGACGAGGGGCTCATCACCTTCGACGCCGACGAGGGCGCATGGCGATGGGACATCGCCGCCATCCGCGACAAGGGCTTCACCGACAACGTCGTCGAGCTGATGGTCGGCAAGCTGGAGCGGCTCCCCGGCGCCACGCGCGACGCCCTCAAGCTCGCCGCCTGCCTCGGCAGCAGCCTGACCCTCGACACCCTCGCGATCGTCGCGCGAAGGCCGGCGGAGGAGCTCCGCGAGGCGCTCGAGGAGGCCGTGCGGGAGGGGCTGCTGCTCCGCCGGGACAGCGCCTATCGCTTCCTCCACGACCGGGTGCAGCAGGCCGCAACCTCGCTCATCCCGGCCGGACAGCTGGCCGAGATGCACCTCCGGATCGGTCAGCAGCTCTTGAAGGCACGGCGCGCCGAAGAGCGCGAGGACGCGCTCTTCGATATCGTCGGCCACCTCAACCACGGCGCCGCGCTCCTCCGTTCCCAGGCCGAGCGCGACGAGCTCGCCGCCCTCAACCTCCGCGCCGGCAGGAAGGCCAAGGCCGCCGCCGCCTTCCAGTCCGCCGCTGTCCTCTTCGCCGCAGGACAGGCCCTCCTCGCGCAGGATCCCCGCGAGCGCTGGGAGACTCGGTACGAGCTGACCTACGATCTGAGCCTCGAGCGCGCGCACGCCGCCTACGCCACCGGCAGCTTCGAGGAGGCCGAGCAGCTGCTCGGGGAGCTCATGGAGCGCGCGAGGACCAAGATCGAGCGCGCTGCGGTCGTCGAGCTCGCCGTCACGCAGAACGTCACCCGCGGCCAGTGCGCCCGCGCCGTGGAGCTCGGGCTCTCGTGCCTCCGCGCCTGGGACATCGAGCTGTCGCTCCCCGTCACCGACGCGCAGGTCAAAGAAGAGACCGAGGGCGTCTGGCAAGCGCTGGGCGACCGGCAGATCGAAGCCTTGGCCGACCTGCCGGCCATGGATCACCCGGAGATCAAGGTCGCGATGCGCGTCCTGCTCGGCGTGATGATCTCCGCCTATTTCGTGGATTTGAAGCTGCACTATCTGCTCCTCGTGCGCATGGTCAAGCTCAGCTTGCGCCACGGCAACGCGGAGAGCTCCGCCCAGGCGTATACCGCCTTCGCGCGGATGGTCGGCCCGCTGTTCGGGCGGTACCGTGAGGCTTACCTGTTCGGAAAGCTCGGCTACGATCTCGCGGACAGGGGCCACGCCCTCGCCACGAAGGGCGCGGTGTTCACCCTGTTCGGGCAGCAGGTCGTCTTCTGGACGCGCCACTACCGGGAGACCGGCTTCTACGCTCGCCGGGGCTTCAACGCCGCGATGGAGGGCGGCGACTGGAACAACGCATGTTACAACTGCATCTGGGCAGCGATGTTCCCGCTGCTGTCCGGCGAGCCGCTGGAGGACGCCCTCCACCTGACCGAAGACCGCCTCGGCTTCGTGCGCAAGGCCGGTTACGCGTTCGTGTATGACGTCCTCCTCGGCGCACGGCACCTCATCCAGACGCTGCGCGGGCGGCCGGTCCATTATTCGATGCTCGACGGCGCCGAGCTGGATCAGGCGGCCTTCGAGGCGCGTCTCGACCGGGAGGGGGCGGTCGTCCCCCGCTGCTTCCACTTCAGCATGAAGGCGCAGGCGACGTTCGTCCTCGGCGCTCACCGGGAGGCGCTCGCGGCGACGACCCGTGTGGTCGTCGATTACGACTGGAAGATGGACACGAACGCGCTGTACGCCGAGTGCTTCTATTATCGCGCGCTCGCGCTGGCCGCGCTCGTCGACGACGACGAGGACCGCGCGGCGGCGCCGTCGCCCCGGCCGGAGCTGCCGGACGGGCTGCTCGACTGCGAGCGGCAGCTCGGCGAGTGGGCCGCGAGCGGCCCCGACAACTTCCTCCACAAGCACGCCCTGGTCCGCGCCGAGATCGCCCGGCTCCGCGGGCAGGACCTGGAGGCCATCGGGCTCTACGAGCAGGCCGTCTCGTCGGCGCGCGAGGGCGGCTTCGTCCAGCACGAGGCCATCGCCTGCGAGCTCGCCGCCCGGCTCTACCGCGATCGCGGCCTGTCCACGCCCGCCGACGCCTACCTCCAGAAGGCCCGCGCCGCCTACTTCCGCTGGGGCGCCCACGCCAAGGTCGAGCAGCTCGACCAGCGGTATCCCTCTCTCATCGAGCGAAAGCCGATCGCCCCCACCGTCACCTTCGCCGTCCGCGCCGAGCAGTTCGACGTCCTCTCCGTCGTCAAGGCCTCTCAGGGCATCTCCGGTGAGCTCAAGCTCCCGCGCCTGCTCGAGATGCTCCTCCGCATCGTGGTCGAGCACGCGGGCGCCGGAGAGGGGCACGTGCTCCTGCTCCGGGAAGATCGCCTGTCGACCGCGGCGTCGATCGCCGCGTCCGGCGGCGCCGCGCGGCTGCTCGACGCGGGCGAGGCAGCGGCGGACGCGCTGCCGCAATCCATCCTCAACTATGTTCGCCGGAGCCACGAGCGCGTGCTGCTCGACGACGCCGCCGGGCGGCACCCGTTCTCGGAGGACGAGTATTTCACGCGGAAGCGGCCGAGATCGGTGCTGTGCCTCCCGATCGTGCGGCAAGCGCGGCTGCTCGGCCTGCTCTACCTGGAGAACAAGCTGGTGGCCGGCGCGTTCACCCCAGGGCGGCTCACCGTGCTCGAGCTGCTCGCCTCGCAATCGGCCATCTCGCTCGAGAACGCCATGCTCTACACCGATATCGAGCAGGAGAACGCCGAGCGGCGCCGGGCGGAGCGCGAGCTCCAGGCCAACCAGAAGACGCTCCAGGCCATCGTCGACAACTCCGCTGCAGCCATCTACCTCAAGGATCGCGACGGCCGGCACCTGCTCGTCAACCGGGAGGTGAGCCGCGCCCTCGGCAGGCCGGCCGAGCAGATCGTCGGAAAGACGACCGCCGAGCTCCTGCCTGCCGCGGTCGCCGACGCCATCGACGACCACGACCGGAAGGTGCTCGACTCGGGCGAGCCGATGGAGTTCGAGGAGGAGGTGCTGATAGACGGCGAGCTGCGCACCGGCCTGTCCGTCAAGTTCCCGCTCGGCGAGAACGTCATGCCCGGCGTGCTCTGCGGCATCTCCACCGACATCACCGAGCGCAAGCGCGCCGAGCTCGCCGAGCGCTTCCTCGCCGACGCGAGCCGCAAGCTCATGGCCCTCGGCTACGGCGCCACCCTCGAGAGCGTCGCGCAGCTCGCCGTGCCCGAGCTGGCCGACCGGTGCGTCATCGACGTCGACCTCGCCCAGGACGCCCCGGGGCGGACGGTCACCGCGGTCACCGCGGGCGTGCCGGCCGAGCTCGCGGGCGCAGTGATGGACGCGCTGCGGCCCCTCGCAGCGACCTCGCCGGACCGCCCCGAGGTGGGCGACGTCCGCGCCGCGCCCCTCCTCGAGCCGCTCGGCGTTCACTCCTTCCTCCGCGTCCCGCTCCTCGCGCGCGACCGGCGCTTCGGCGTCATGACCCTGCTGGCGGCCGCGCCGCGACGCCATTACCGCCCCGCGGACCTCTGGCTGGCCCAGGAGCTGGCGAGCCGCGCCGCGCTCGCCCTCGACAACAGCCGCCTGTTCGCCGAGGCCCAGGTGGCGATCGAGCGCCGCGACGAGTTCCTCCTCGTCGCCTCGCACGAGCTCAAGACCCCGCTCACCTCGCTCACGATGCAGGCTCACCTCCTCGCCCGGCTCCTGCCCCGCCTCCAGCGCGCCGAGGTCGCTCCCGAGCGCATCGACGCCGCGCTCCAGGTCCTCGACCGCCAGATCGCGCGCCTCGCCCACCTGGTCAACGAGCTGCTCGACGTCACCCGTCTGAACGCCGGCCGGCTCACCCTCGCGTGCGCGCCCGTCGATCTGGCGGCCCTGACGCGCGAGGTCGTCGAGCGGATGCACCAGCAGCTCACCGACGCCCGCTGCCGCACCGAGCTCGATCTGGACGAGCCCGTGGTGGGCAACTGGGATGCTTCTCGCATGGAGCAGGTCCTCATCAACCTCCTGTCCAACGCGCTCAAGTACGGCGCGGGAGGCCCCATTCACGTCGTCGTGCGCGGCCTGGAAGGCCGCGCGCTGCTCGTCGTCCGCGATCACGGCATCGGGATCGCCGAGGCCGATCAGGCCAGGATCTTCGAGCGCTTCGAGCGCGCCGTCTCCGTCCGCAACTTCGGCGGCCTGGGACTCGGCCTCTACATCGTCCGGTGGATCGTCACCTCCCACGGCGGCACCATCCGCGTCGAGAGCGCGCCGGGCGCGGGTGCCACGTTCATCGTCGAGCTGCCTCTGCACCCGGCGGAGGCGGAGACGGCGGCCGAGGGAGGGGACCTGCTCCCACAGGCCTAGCTCCGCGTCGCCCGGGTTCTTCCCTCGTCGCGCGGGAGGTGGGGCGGCCAGGGGCGCAGCGCCGACATTTCCGGGCGAGAGCGAGCGCGACGATGTGGAGTGGCGCTCCGGGCTCTGGGACGCCACATTGGCCCCACGGTGAGGTCACGCGCCTCGACAGCGCCGCTCTTCGTGATCTCCGCGGCGCTCGGCGGCAGCGCGGTCGCGCACGCCCAGCCTTCCGCGGCGCCCTTGCGGTTCGAGTACCGCGCGGAGGCTGGATGCCCGACAGAGGCGGAGTTTCGTGCGCGCGTCGGCGCGCGGCTCCGGCGGAACATCGCGGAGACGGACGCAGCGAGCGCGTACGTCGTGATCATCGAGCAGCGCGATCGCCGCTTCATCGGGCGCCTCAGCGTCCGCGCGGCCGACGGGACGGCGGCCGACCGCGATGTCGCGGGTGATACCTGCGACGATGTCGTCGCCGCGCTCGCGGTCGTGACCGCGCTCGCCGTCGATACCCAGGCCGGGGACGCCCCCGTAGCGGCCGCCACACCCGCGGTCTCCGCGTCCCCGAGCGCCGTCGCCGCGCCGCCCCCGCCGGTCGGTGCGCCGCCTGCCAGCGCCCCGCCTGCGGGCGCCCCGCCGGCCGGTAACGCGCGGACGCGGCCGCCGGCGCCGGAGCCCGACGCAACGACGCACCTGGTGCTCGGCGCGCAGCTCCTCGTCGGCCAGATGATCGGCGTCCCCTCCTTCGGCGCGCGCATCTCCGCGGAGCCTCCCCTCGCCGTCACGACCCGCGGCGTCGGCCCGGCGCGCTTCGACGCGGACCTCGAGGTGTCCTCCGACGTCCCCGTGGCGGGTGGCTCTGCATCGTTTCTGCGCGCGGCCCTCGGCGCCGACGCGTGCCCGCTCGGCGCATCGCTCGGCGTCCTGCGCCTTTCCCCCTGCGCGCGCGTCGAGGGCGGCCTCGTCTCGGCGAGCCGCCGAGGCATCGCCCCCGCGCGCAGCGTGACGCGCGGATGGCTGGCGCTCGGCCTGCCGGTGCGCGCGCGGCTGCCGCTCTGGGGCCCGCTCGTGCTCGACGCCGACGCCGGGGTACGCCTGCCGCTGCTGCGCGACGGCTTCTTCCCCGACGGCGCCGACGCCGCCGCCCGCCTGCCGCCGCTCGAGAGCGTCGCGGCGCTCGGGCTCGGGTTGACGATTCCGTGATCCCGGCGCTCACCTCCGAACATAGCAGCGGCAGGAGACGATGATCAGCGCGACTCGATCCCGACCCCCTGCGCGCGCAGAGGTGGTGCGCGACGCCGCCATGACGGCGCTTGCGGAGCGCGCCGAGCAGCGCGCGCCGTCGCCCTCCGCGGAGCGCTACCGCGCGCTGGTCGACGCGCATTTCGACTTCATCTGGCGCTCGTTGCGCGGGCTCGGCGTGCCCGCCGGCTCGGCCGACGACGCCGCGCAGCACGTCTTCCTGATCGCCTACCAGAAGCTCGCCGAGATCGCGCCCGATCGCGAGCGCTCCTTCCTCTTCGGGACGGCGCTGGGGGTCGCGGCGAACGCGCGCCGCGCCAGCGCGCGGCGGCGCGAGCGCTGCGACGACGGCGCGATGGCGGCCGCGGCCGACGACGCGCCGAACCCGGAGCAGCTCATCGAGATGAAGCAGGCGCGCGCGCTGCTCGACGACGTGCTCGACGCGATGGAAGAGGACCTCCGCGTCGTCTTCGTCCTCTTCGAGCTCGAGGGCGTCCCGACCGAGGAGATCGCCGCGATGCTCGGCCTCGCGAGGGGCACCGTCGCTTCCCGCCTCCGCCGCGCGCGAGAGGACTTTCGCGCGATCGCGAGGCGCGTCCAGGCGAGGGCGCTGCACCGAGGAGGCGAGCGATGACCGATCCGAAGCCGCTTGACGAGGAGGCGACCGAGTTCGAGCGCGCGCTGCTCCGCTCGTGGAAGCAGGAGTCTCCGTCCTCGTCGGCGCGCGCGCGCGCGCTCGCCATCGCCGGGCTCGCCGCGGGCGGGGTCGCAGGGGGGACAACCGCTGCGCCCTCCCCGTCCGCCGCGCCCGCGTCGAAGGCGGGCGCCGGCAAGCTGCTGGCGCTCGCGAAGTGGGGCCTCGGGGCGGCGATCGGCGTCGGCCTCATCGGCGCGGGCGTCGCGCTCCTCCGGCCGTCGGCGCCTCCCTCCGCGGCGGCACCGTCGAGCGAGCCGCAGGCCACGCTCACGCCGCCCACCGCCGGCGATCCGCCGGCGGCGACCGCGCCGCCGATCGCGCCCGCGCCGGCTCCCTCCGGGCCCGCGACGCGCGCGCCGCTCCCGCTCCAGGCGAGCGCCCCGCCGATCCCGGCGCCCGCCGCCGCGAGCCCGCCGCGCCCGAAGAGCGCCGCGCCGCGCGCGGGATCCGCTCCCGGCGCGCCGAGCGACGCGCTCGGCGAGCAGGTCGCCATGATCGATCGCGCGCGCGACGCGCTCGCCGCCGGCGACGCGGCGGGGTGCCTCGCGGCGCTCGACGCCCACGACAGCAAGTTTCCTCGGAGCGCGATGGGAGAGGAGGCCACCGTGCTCCGCGTCGAGGCGCTGATCCGCCTCGGCGATCGGGCCCGCGCCGCCGAGCTGGGCCAGCGCTTCCTCGCCTCGCGCCCGACGAGCGCGCATGCCTCGGGCGTGCGCGCTCTCCTCGGCGCGGCGAACGAGCCTTGATCGAGCGGCGCGCGCGCGCCTCGCGTGACCTGCTCGCCCGCCTGCGTCACTGCGTCAACGTGCTTTCGAGGGCGCCGGAGAGCGTGCCTATCGTGTTCGGTTCGTCGAACGGTTCGAGCGCTGTCAGCGTGAGATGGTTTAACAGAGAGGTTTCGTATGGTCTGGTCGACATGGCGCAAGCGCCACGCGCGGAAGGCGGTCCTGGTGGGAGCGGCGATGGCGCGCCTCTCGCTGCCGGCGAGCGCCGCGGCGCAGGGGGCGATCGCCCCGGCGCGGGACGAGACCGAGAGTCGGGAAGACATCGCCCAGCGGCGCGAGCGCGCCGCGCTCCTTGCGACGCACCTCCACGACGCGATCAGGCAGCGCTCCGCCGGGAAAGCGGTGCCCGTCCTCGTCAGCGGTATCGGCGGGACGAGCCTCGCCTTGACCTTGACCGTGGCCCCGGCCGAGCCTCCCTTCCTCGCCTGGACCGCTGGCTCCGCAGCGTTGCTCGCGGGAGGCATCGCCGCGCTCGCCGTGCCGGAGGCGTACCGGCGCGACACGCTGGGGGCCGCCGCGCAGCTCTCCCAAGGCAGCTTCTGGCTCGGGCTCGCGCTCTTCACGGACAGCGGCCTCGCGAGGGCGACGCCGATCGCGCTGTCGTCGGGATATTACGTGTCCGGCTTGCTCTCCGGGCTGAACCTGGCGCTGTCCGACTACACGCCTGCTTCCCGCCTCCGCGCCGACCATGCGCTGGTGGCGGCGCCCGAATGGCGCGCGCGGCTGTCAGGCGCACAGCTCGCGAGCGTCGAACGGGATCTGCTGGCCACCGCGCCCGCGATCCCGAGCTGGGCCATCTACCTCCCGGTCGCGCTCGGCGGGGTCGCCGCCACCGCGCCCGCGTGGGACGGCGATCTGCCAGCGGAGAGGCGGATGTTGAGCTTGACGTCCGGTCTCCTCGCCTCCGTGTGGTCGCTCGGCGCCATGTTCGATCCCGAACATCCGGCGCAGTCCTACCAGCGGGACCTGCGCAGGGCCGGCCTGCGGGTCGCGCCTTCAGGACCCGACGGCGACGTAGGTCTCACGGTCTCGGGCAAGTTCTAGAGCGACAGACGGGCTGAAGCCACATGCGAACAGCGAGGAGTCGAACCGCCGAGGCGCCATAATTCTTGTATTTCTCTTGGCGTCCTTGGCGCGCTTGGCGGTTCATTTCTCCGGTTTCCAAGCGGCTCGGTGCTCTGGCGGGTCATCCCCCGAGCGCCTCCAGGGGAGTTCGCTCCGGGACCAGCGCTCCGGCAGGCCCTGTCGTGCCCGCCATCGCGCTCGTGTCTCCTGGGTCGGCCTCCGGAGGAGCTCGGGGACACAGCAGTGATTGTCATCGTTTCGCGCTCCTTCGAGCGCTCATCAAGGAGGATTGGCCATGCGCAACGTTCTCATCGTCGTGTTCGTGCTCATCGTGGGATGTGGCGGGGAGGCTCCGGCCGCGCGCTGGGTGGCCTGCGAGTTCACCGGCAGCACCCCTGGCGGGGTGACGGTCAATAGCTGCGCCGAGCTCGAGACCGACGACCCGGACAAGCACGAAAGCCAGTGCACGGACAGGTCCAACCTCGAAGCCAAGCTCGTCGATCGATGCTCTACCGACGGCGTGCTCGGCACCTGCGTCCTCACCGGCGACGGCGAGACCATGACGACGTACCATTATGAAACAGAGCTCCTCACGGCGGATATCGTCAAGCCGCTCTGCGAAGCAACGAATGGCACCTGGACGCCGCGCTGACGCGCTGCCCCGGTGCGTGTCGCCGCGGTCCCGGAGCGGCCTCAGGCGGGCGGTACGTTCCGGGGGCTGACGGGCTCGATCGAGCACCATGATCCCGCTGGCGCGCAGCAGCGTCAGGTTGGCACAAATCGACACAGATCGGCACGGATTCAGGGGAGCGCCGTCGCCAGCGCCGAGCGCTGCATCGCCGGATCAGCGGGCGACGAGGTCCGTCATCCAGGGCACGTCGGGGGTCGTTCCCAGGACCGAGCCGGCCCACTGCCGGTCGTCCATGCGCTCGAAGTTCTCGGTGACGGCCTCGAAGTACGACGAGGCGAGCCCCACGAACGCGCGCGGCGCGCCGCCGCAGGGATCGGCCGTCACGACCATGAGCCGCGGCAGGCCGGTGCCCACGTGCAGCACGCGGCCGACCGGCGCGCCGCCCTCGTCGGTCGGCTGGGTGTGCACGTCGGCGATCGTCGGGTCCTGCTCGAGGCTCTTCAGCTCGTCGAAGAAGAGCTGCCTGTACCAGCCGTGGACGCCCGTGGGCCCACCGCACCCCTCCCACTCGATCTGCACGGCCTGGTTGATGAAATCGAGGTGCTCCTGGGTGAGGGGCAGGCCGGCGCGCTCGTTCGCGGCCATCTCGCCGAGCGTCCGCGCGACGTCGTGGAGCTGCGAGAAGTACGCCGGCACCGCCTTCTCGAGCGACGGATCGCTCGACAGATCGAGCGCGCCGACGATCCCGGCGCCGTGCTCGGCCAGCTCGGCGATGCGCGCGAAGAACGCCGGGTACGGGTCGACGTACGCGTCCGGGAACTCGCACGTGTCCCCGCCCGTGTACGACTGCTTGGCGTAGAGCAGGGTGTCGTGGCGGAGCTCGGCCCAGGAGGCGAGCTGGGTGCTCAGCAGGCGCCGGCCCCACGCCTCGGTCTTCGCCACGCCGGGCAGCCCCTCGCCGTCGCCGATCGCCCGCGCCGGCGACAGCTCCCGCAGCGCGCCGAGCCAGCGATTGTAAAGGTTCTTTCCCCAGAAGTCCCCGGGGTGCGCGTCGACGAGCACGCGCATCATGTGCAGGTCGGGCGCGTAGTCGAACTGCCCGAGCTCCGGGGCGAGCAGCTGGCCCGCCTGATCGTTGCCGAGCGCGGCGAAGCCCACGTCGAGCGGGTCCGGCATCATGCGCTTGACGGAACCGCCCTTCACCCGGTCGAAGACCACGTTCGAGAAGACGTGGGAGTCGACGACGTACCGCTGGCCGAGCAGCGCGAAGCTCGACGAGAGCGGCAGCGTGCCCTTGCCGAGCCCGTTGATCATGATGTGGCTCGAGATCCGCTGCGTCCCGTGGCCCTCCTTCACGATGACCTCGGCGATCCGCGCGTCCGGGACGCCGGCGAGGCCGGCGGCGTCGCTGAGGCCGAGGTCGGCGAGCAGGTCGTCGAGCTCCGGCAGGGTCATGGTGTCGCTCTCGCCGACGAAGGCCTGGACCGCGTCGTCGATCCGCTTGTAGCGGGCGAGGGTCTCCGCGTCGGCCAGGGCGCGCAGCACGTACGCGCCCTCGAGGTGCCGCCGCTGGAAGCGCTGGGTGCCGTCCTGCTGCGTCTCGAGGAAGCGGAAATCCACGCGGCCGAGCCACATCATGCTGCGGAAGTAGCGCGCGAGCTCGGGGCGCTCCTCGTCGAGGTAGTGGCCGCGGGGCTCGAACTGCGAGAAGTCCATGAGCCGGTCCGTGCCGAAGAGGCGGACCTCCCCCATGCCCTGGTGGGCCTCGGCGCCCGCGACGAGCTCGTCGATCGCCGCGGCGCTGGCGCCCGCGACGGGGGCGACGGGCGCGCCGTCGAGCAACGCGAGCGCGACGGCCGTGAAGAGATCCGCGTCCGCGCGCGCCTCGGCGCCGAGCTCCGCTCCGGCGCCCGAGGCGAGCCGCGCGCGCATCTGCGTCAGCATCTTCCCGAGCTCGGGCGCGAGCGAGGCGAGCTCCACCGCCTTCAGGATCGCGTCGTACGAGCGGTGGACCGCGAACAGGACCGAGTCCGCGGACACGTAGAGCGGCAGGTCGAGCGAGTAGATGCTCTCGTAGCCGTAGACGAAGGTCGGGAAGGACTTCTTGCTCGAAATGACGAAGCCGTTCGCGGAGAGCTTCGCGAGCTCGTCCTCGTCGAGGGCGAGCGCGGTGCCCTGGAGGAGCGAGAGGCCCTCGGCGTCCGCCGGCGCATAGGGCAGGCCCGACGCGAAGGGCACGGGGTACCGCGCGGCGAAATCCTCGGCGCTCATGCTCGCCGAGGCATCCCGCTCGGCGAGCAGCGCGGTGAGCTCCGCCTGCTGCTCGGGCCCGAGCTCCGTGGACGGCAGCTGGGTGCCGTCGGTGCCGGGCGGGGGCTGGCTCCCCTCGCCCGAACACCCGGCGGCGAGGGCGACGAGGATCGGGACGACGTGAAGGCGAAGAAGCAGGTTGCGCATCGTGCTCCCCTTTCGAAGCGTGCCCCCGAGCCCGGGGCGCGACGGCTCCACTCCACAAGCAAAGGTGGTGCCGTGGCCGCGCAACCGCGGCGCGAAGAGCGCTTCTGCGACGGAGCGCAGGGTCAGGGCTCTCGTGTGAAGCCACGGTTCTTCAGGCGCTCCTTGAGCCTCGGGGGACGATCGTGCGACCCCCTGAGCCGTGCGCCTCCCCTCGCGGGACTTCAGCAGAGGAGCCCCGTTTGACCCGCCCCTTGAAGCTCGTCCGACCGCCGCCGCCCGCCCCGAAGCGGGCCTTCGCCGGCGACGACGCGACCCTCGTGCACGCGTTCCGGCGGGGCGACCCCGGGGCGCGCGCCGCCCTCTACGACCGGTTCGCGGATCACGTCCACCGGGTGCTCTACCGGCTCCTCGGCTTCAGCCACGACCTGGCCGACCTGCACCACGACGTCTTCGTCCGCGCGCTCGGCTCGCTGCCGGGCCTGGAGGACCCGAGCGCCCTCAAGGGCTGGCTCACGATGATCGCGGTGCACGTGGCGCGATCGTCGATCACCCGCAGGAAGCGGCGCAGCTGGCTCTGGTTCCTGCCGAGCGAGGAGCTGCCCGAGGTCGAGTCCGGCGCGGCGTCGGGCGACGTGCTGGACGCCCTGCGCGCGACCTACGCGGTCCTCGACGCGCTCCCGGTGGACGAGCGGATCGCCTTCGCTCTCCGGTTCATCGACGGCATGGAGCTCACCGAGGTCGCCGCGGCGTGCGAGACCTCGCTCGCGACGATCAAGCGGCGGCTCGCCCGCGCCAGCGCCCGCTTCGAGGCCGAAGCCCGCAAGCAACCCGCGCTCGAGGCGTGGCTCGATGGAGGTACCCGGTGGGGCAATCCGAGCGCCCGCTGACCCTCCTGGGGCGGCACGTGGCCGAGCTTCAGGACCGGATGCCGGCGGCGCGGCTCGATCGCGAGCGCGGGCGAGCGCGGCTGCTCGCGGCGGCGCCGGCGCCCGGTGCGGAGACGGCCGGGCGCGAAGAGCGGCCCCGCCGCGAGTCTTCCTGGGCGCGGCGGCGGACGTGGCCTGGAAGGCCGTTCGCGGTGCGGCTCGCCGCCTCGCTGGCGGCGGTGGCCCTGCTCGCCGCCGCGCTCGTGGTCGCGCTCGTGGCGCGCCCCCGCGCTCCGATGCGCTTCGCGCTCGGGGCGGCCGAGCCAGGGGTCGTCGGCGCGTGGATCGCCGCGCCGGCCACGGCGGAGCTGCCGATCCGGTTCTCCGACGGCTCGCTGCTCCGCCTCGCGCCGGGGGGGCGCGCCCGCGTCGCCTCGGTGGGCGCCGACGGCGCGGAGCTCTCCCTCGAGCGAGGCGCCCTCGATCTCTCGATCGTCCACCGCGAGGGCGCGCGCTGGACGGTGCGGGTCGGGCCGTTCCAGGTCCGCGTGATCGGGACGCGCTTCGAGACCCGATGGGACCCGGTGACCGAGCAGCTCGTTGTCGCGCTGCACGAGGGGGCGATCACGGTCTCCGGGCCGGTCGTGGGCGATTCGCGCGCCGTCCGCGCCGGCGAGCGGCTCACCATCTCGCCCGCGACGAACACCCTCGAGGTCGGCTCGATCGACGCCGCCTCCGGCCCCACATCGACGGCGGCCGAGCCCGGCGCGACGGCCCCGAGCGCGGCCGAGCCCGGCGCGACGGCCCCGAGCGCGGCCGAGCCCGGCGCGACGGCCCCGAGCGCGGCCGATCTGGATGCAGGCGCTCCGAGCGCGGCCGCTCCAGACGCGCCTGCCCCGAGCGAGGCCGCTCCGGGCGCGGCTGCGCCCTCGACGAGCGGACCGTTGGCGAGCGCCCGCGCCCCGGGCGCCGGGGCGGCCGCGCTGCAAGGGCAAGCGGGCGGCGAGGGCTCGGTCGCTCCTCTGCCCGCGCACCGAGAGACGCCGTCGTGGCGCGCCCTGGTCCTCGAGGCCAGGTACAGGGACGCCCTGGCCGCCGCGGAGGGCGAGGGCTTCGATGCGCTCTGCGACGCCGCGAGCGCGAGCGATCTGCACGCGCTCGGCGATGCGGCCCGGCTCGGCGGGAGCCCGGCGCGCGCCACCCAGGCCTTCGCGTCCCTCCGCGCCCGGTTCCCCAGCTCGCCCGAGGCCACGTCGACGGCGTTCATCCTGGGGAGGATCGCCCAGGACCAGAGCAAGGACCACGCGGCCGCCGCGCGCTGGTTCGCCCGGTACCTGAGCGAGCAGCCGGCGGGCGCGTTCGCCGCCGATGCCGCGGGGCGCCTCGTCGAAGCCGAGGACAGGCGGGGCAACGAGGCGGGCGCCCGAAGGGCGGCCGAGCAGTACCTCGCCGCTCATCCGAGCGGCTCGCACGCGGGGTACGCGAAGCACGTGCTCGCGCGCGGATCGAAGGCCGTCCCCCCCGGAGGCTCGCCTGCCAGGCCCGTCCCCTCCGGAGGCTCGCTCGGCGAGCCGGGCCCTGCCGCCGAGCCTCCCTCGCCGTGAGACGCCGCGCCGCGACGCTCCTCTTCCTCGCCTTCCTCGCCGGGGCCACGCTCGCGGCAGGGGCAGCGCTCGCCGAGGGCGCGCGCGCCGGCGAGACCCGGACCGAGGCCCCGTCGACCATCGCCGTCCTCTGCGCCCCCGGCGATCGCTTCGGCCTGCGGATCGTGGCCGAGATCGAGTCGCTGGGCTTCCGGGCGGAGCGCCTCGACCCCGCGGCCGAGCCGGCGTCGCGCGCGTCCCTCGAGGCCTCGGCGCGCGAGGTGGGCGCCATCGCCGCGATCCGCGCCGTCCCCTCCGAGCGCGGCGTCGAGATCTGGATCGCCGACCGGGTGACCGGCAAGACCGTCCTCCGCGAGATGGCGGACGGCGGCGGCACGCCCGACAGCGACGCGGCGCTCGCGCTCCGCGCCGTCGAGCTCCTGCGCGCCAGCCTCCTCGAGGCCGGCCTGCCCGCGCCCCCGCCCGGAGAGGTGCCCGCGACGCGCGAGATCCGCGAGAAGTTGCGGGTCCGCGCGCCGGACACGCCGCCCGCGCCGGCCCAGAGGCCGTCGCCGGCGCTCCGCCTCTCGCTCGCTCCCGGCGCGCTGCTGAGCCCAGGCGGCTTCGGCGCGGCGGTCAGCATCGACGTCGGCCTCTCCTGGCTGCCGAGCGAGCACGCCGGCGCGATCGCGTTCGCCGCGATTCCGGTCAGCGCCCACCAGGTCGAGCGATCGCAAGGCACCGCCGAGCTCTCCGTCCTGCTCGCCGGCGGGGGCGCGCGCTTCCAGCTGGCCCCGCGCGACAGCCCGTGGACGGCCTCGGCGGATCTCGGCTTCTCGGCCGTGTTGCTCTGGAGCACGGGGGTGGCCAGCAAGGGCTTCCGCTCGAGCGCATCCGCCGCGGTGACCGCCAGCCCCTTCGCGGGCGTCGGCCTCTCCTTCGCCCTGACCCCCACGTTCCGCCTGCGCGCCGACGCCCTCGCCAGCGTCCTCGTCGAGGGCGTCTCCGTCCGGTTCGTCGAGCGAGAGACAGCGACCTGGGGCAAACCGTTCATCCTCTCTTCAGCCGGCATCGAGATCGATCTGTTTTTATGAGCCGCCGTCACGCGCCGGAGGGACTTCACCTCTGGAGCCTGGCCTGGAGGTCGTTCGAATGAAACGATGGATGATGGTCCTCGGAGCGATGGCGGTGATGAACAGCGGATGTGAGGAGTTCGTCTTCAATCCAATTCAGAATGGGGGTTGGGAGAGCCCCCCGGCCCCCGTGGTGCCCGACGACGGCGATGAGGTGGACGACGATGAGGTGGACGACGTGGACGACGGCGCCTCGGCCGTCCACGTCATCGCGCTGCGAGGCAGCGATGTGGTCCCCGGCTCCCTCCCCTTCACGGGCAGTCCGCCGCCCTGGGAGACCCCGGACGCGCTCGTCCTGTACTTCAGCAACGCTGTCGAGCAGTGCGCCCAGCCCGTGATCGATCTCAGGATCGGCGTCGACTGTGACAAGGCAGGTACCTGGCAATTCATCCTGACGATCCCGCCCGAGCTCAACAAGCCAGGCCTCATCGATCTCTCCGCCATGCACATCCCCTTCTCCAAATCGGTGATCCTCTCCGATTGCGGCGGAGGGGGCGGCTCGGGCCCCGGCCATTGGGGCACGCTCGAGATCGTCAGCAGCGACGAGACCTCGCTGTTCGTGAAGGTGCGCGGCGCGGGCGACCAGCATTGGCCGGTCGACGGCGATCACACGGTCCAGCGCTGCGGCACATAGCTCTGCGGTCGCACGACGGCCGGCCGCCAGGCTCCGGTAGAAACGGCACAGCGTGCCAGTGCGGCAGGCGTCGAGGGATTCTCGGCGAACTCCCGTTCTTCCCCTCGTCATCGCAGGCGAGCCGGCGCGAGGGCGCCCCGCCATTTTCCATGGCGGAGCGCGGCGGTTTTGGCAACATGCACCGACGCTCGACGCCTCGGAGGCCGCCGCACTGGCCTTCGAAGATCCGCCTATGGCCGATAGTCCACGCTACCTCGTGATCGAGGTCCTGCACGACGGGCCCGAGACGATCCTCTACCGGGCCCGGCGCGAGGAGGACGGCCGGCCGGTGGTGCTCAAGGTCCTGCGGGGCGACCACGCGAGCCCGCGCGCCCTCGGGCGGCTGCGCCACGAGCACGACATCGCCAGGGCGCTCGACTCGACGGTCATCGTCAAGGCCCACGGGATCGAGGCGTTCCGGGACCAGATGACGCTGGTCCTGGAGGACTTCGGCGGCCGCTCGCTCGACCGGCTCATCCAGGGGCCGACGCCGCTCGAGCGCTTCTTCCCCCTCGCTCTCCGCCTCTCCGGCGCGCTCGCCGAGCTGCATCGACACCACGTCATCCACAGGGACATCAAGCCCCAGAACCTGCTCTACAACTCCGACACCGGGGAGGTGAAGATCACCGATCTCGGGATCGCCTGCCTCTCGCCCCGCGAATGCCACGACGCCTCCCGCGACGGGCTCATCGCGGGGACGCTGGCGTACATGGCGCCCGAGCAGACGGGCCGGATGAACCGCTCCACCGACGAGCGGACCGACCTGTACTCCCTCGGCGTCACCTTCTACGAGCTGCTGACCGGCGCCTTGCCCTTCCAGGCGAGCGATCCCGTGGAATGGGTGTATTGCCACGTCGCCCTCCACCCATCCCCGCCCCACGCGCTCGTCCCCTCGATTCCCCCGCAGCTGTCGGCGGTCGTCCTCAAGCTGCTCTCCAAGTCCGCCGAGGATCGCTACCAGAGCGCGCTCGGCCTGCAGCGCGACCTCGACGAGTGCTTCGCCAGGTGGCAAGCGAGCGGGGCGATTCCGCCCTTCCCGCTCGGCGAGCGCGATCTCTCCGATCGGTTCCAGATCCCGCAGCGGCTCTACGGCCGCGAGCGCGAGCTGGGGGCCCTGCTCGCCGCGTTCGAGCGCGTGGTCGCGAGCGGCCGCCCCGAGCTCGTGCTCGTCTCGGGCTACTCGGGTGTCGGCAAGTCGTCGCTCGTGGCCGAGCTGCGCGGGCCGGTGGTGCGCGCGCGGGGCTTCTTCCTCTCGGGCAAGTTCGAGCAGCCGAGGCGCGACGTCCCTTACCACGCCTTCCTCCAGGCGTTCCGGGCGCTCTTGCGGGAGATCCTGAGCGTGAGCGACGAGGAGCTCGAGCGCTGGCGAGAGCGCCTCCGGGAGGCCGTCGGCGCGACCGGCGCGCTGCTCGCCGGCGTGCTCCCCGAGCTCGCGCTGCTCCTCGGCCCGCAGCCGCCCGCGCCGGAGCTCCCGGGCGCCGAGGCCCGGCACCGGTTCCACGCGGCGCTCCAGCGCTTCGTGGCGGCGTGCGTCCAGAAGGAGCACCCCATGGTGCTCTTCCTCGACGATCTCCAGTGGGCCGACGCCGGCAGCCTCCAGCTGCTCGAGCAGCTCATCACCTACACCGAGACCGAGCACCTCCTGCTCCTCGGCGCTTATCGCGACAACGAGGTCGGCCCGGCGCACCCGCTGCCGCTCATGCTGGCCGACGCGCGGAAGCGCGGCGCGATCTTCAGCGACCTCGTCCTCGCGCCGCTCTCCGCCTCCGACGTCGGGGCGCTCGTCGCGGGGGCGGTCCACGCCGCGGCCGAGCGCGCCGAGCCGCTCGCGCGGCTCGTCCACGAGAAGACCGGCGGCAACCCCTTCTTCGCGATCCAGTTCCTCCTCGAGCTGCACCAGGAAGGCCTCATCGCCTTCGACGCGAAGGCGGGCGCCTTTCGCTGGGACATCGCCGCGATCCGCGGCAAGGGCTTCACCGACAACGTCGTCGAGCTGATGGTGGGCAAGCTCAAGCGGCTCCCCGTCCCGGCGCAGGACGCGCTCAAGCTCGCCGCGTGCCTCGGCGCCAGCCTGGACCTCGACACCCTCGCGCTGGTCGCGAGCCGCCCTGCAGCCGAGCTCGGCGAGTCGCTCGCCGAGGCCGTGCGCGAGGGGCTGCTGCTCCGCCGCGACGCTGGCTACCGCTTCCTCCATGACCGGGTGCAGCAGGCCGCCCGCGCGCTCATCCCCGCCGGACAGCTCGCCGAGGTGCACCTCCACATCGGCCGGCTGCTCCTGAGGGGCCGGCGCGCGGACGAGCGCGAGGAGGCGCTCTTCGACGTCGTGGGGCACCTGAACCGCGGCGCCGCGCTCCTCCGTTCCCAGGAGGAGCGGGACCAGCTCGCCGCGCTGAACCTCCGCGCCGGCAGGAAGGCCAAGGCCGCCGCGGCCTTCCAGTCGGCCGCCGCGCTCTTCGCCGCGGGCCTCTCGCTGCTCGCGCCAGGCAGCTGGGAGGCGCGGCGCGAGCTGACCTACGATCTGACCTTCGAGCGCGCGCACGCCGCGTACATCACCGGCGGCTTCGACGAGGCCGAGCTGCTGCTGCAAGAGCTCATGGCTCACGCGAGCACCGAGGCCGAGCGAGCCGCGGCCGTCGAGCTCGCCATCGCCCTGAGCGTGACCCGCGGGCAGGCCGCCCGCGCGGCGGAGATCGGGCTCACGTTCCTCCGCTCCTGCCACGTCGACCTGTCGATCCCGCTCACCGGAGCGCGGCTCGCGGAGGAGACCGAGGGCGTCTGGCAGGCCCTGGGCGACCGGGCGATCGAGGGCCTGATCCACCTGCCCCCCATGACGCACCCGACGTGCAAGATCGCGATGAGCGTCCTGGCGAGCGTGGCTGTCCCCGCGTACTTCGTGCACCCGGACCTGAACTACCTCGTCGTCGTGCGCATGGTGAAGCTCAGCCTGCAGCACGGCAACGCCGCGAGCTCCCCTCACGCGTATGCGGCGTTCGCGAAGGTGATCGGCCCGAAATACGGGCGATACCAGGAGGGATATCTGTTCGGCAAGCTCGGTCATGACCTGGTGGAGAGGGACAACCTCCTCGCCATGAAGGCCATGGTCTTTTTCTTGTTCGGCAATCTGATCCTCTTCTGGAAGCGCCATTACCGAGAGACGACTCCGTACACGCGCGCCGGCTTCAACGCCGCGGTCGAGACCGGCAACCTGAACGACGCGTGCTTCCTCTGCATCTGGGCCCCGCTGTTCCCGCTGCTCGCCGGCGAGCCGCTGGGGGACGTCCTCCGCGAGGTCGAGGAGCGCCTCCGCTTCGTGCGCAAGACCGGATACGAGCTCGTCTACAACATCCTCCTGAGCGCCTGCGCGCTGGTCCAGGCGCTGCGAGGCAGGCCGGCCCGGCTCCCGATGATGGATGGCTCCGAGCTGGATCCCGGCGCGTTCGAGGCGCGGCTGCGTCCCGGGGACACGGGCGGCGTGCTCGGCTTCTCGTGCAGCCTGAAGGCCCAGGAGCTGTTCTTGCTCGGCTCCCCGGGGGAGGCGTGCGAGGCGACGCGCCGGGTGATCGTCGACAGGCCCTGGAGGAGCGAACCGCACGCGCTCGTGGCCGAGAGCTTCTATTATCACGCGCTCGCGCTCGCGGCGCTCGCCGGCGACGACGATGCGCGCGAGGCGCGCAGCCCGCGCGAGGCGCCGCCGTCGCCGGAGCGGGAGCTGCCGGACGGGCTGCTCGACTGCGAGCGGCAGCTCGGCGAGTGGGCCGCGAGCGGCCCCGACAACTTCCTCCACAAGCACGCCCTGGTCCGCGCCGAGATCGCCCGGCTCCGCGGGCAGGAACCGGAGGCGGCCCGGCTCTACGAGCAGGCCGCGTCGGCCGCGCGGGAGGGCGGCTTCGTCCAGCACGAGGCCATCGCCTGCGAGCTCGCCGCGGCGTTTTACCGCGCGCGCGGCCTCACCACCGCCGCCGACGCCCACCTCCAGAAGGCCCGCGCCGCCTATTTCCGCTGGGGCGCCCACGCCAAGGTCGAGCAGCTCGACCAGCGGTATCCCTCCCTCGTCGAGCGAAAGCCGATCGCCCCCACCGTCACCTTCGCCGTACGCGCCGAGCAGTTCGACGTCCTCTCCGTCGTCAAGGCCTCTCAGGGCATCTCCGGTGAGCTCAAGCTCCCGCGCCTGCTCGAGATGCTCCTGCGCACCATGGTCGAGCACGCGGGCGCCGAGGAAGGCTACGTGCTCCTGGCCCGAGAAGATCGCCTGTCGACCGCGGCGGCGATCGCCGCGTCCGGCGGCGCCGCGCGGCTGCTCGACGCGGGCGAGGCCGCGGCGGCCGCGCTGCCGCAATCCATCCTCAACTACGTTCGCCGCAGCCACGAGCGCGTGCTGCTCGACGACGCCGCCGGGAGGCACCCTTTCCTCGAAGAGGAGTACTTCACGCGGAAGAAGCCGCGATCGGTGCTGTGCCTGCCCATCGTGCGCCAGGCGCGGCTGCTCGGCGTGCTCTACCTGGAGAACCGGCTCGTGGCGGGGGCGTTCACCCCGGGGCGGCTCACCGTGCTCGAGCTGCTCGCGTCGCAGTCGGCCATCTCGCTCGAGAACGCCATGCTCTACGCCGATATCGAGCAGGAGAACGCCGAGCGGCGCCGGGCGGAGCGCGCGCTCCGCGAGAGCCAGGCCACGCTGCAGGCCATCATCGACAACTCCGCCGCGGCCATCTACCTGAAGGATCGCGACGGCCGGCACCTGCTCGCCAACCGCGGGGTGAGCCGCGCCCTCGGCAGGCCGCTCGATCAGATCATCGGAAAGACCAGCGCCGAGCTCCTGCCTGCCGCGCGCGCCGTGGCGCTGGACGCGCACGACCGGCAGGTGCTCGACAGGGGCGAGCCGCTCGAGTTCGAGGAAGAGCTGTTCCTGGAGGACGGGCCGCACACCTACCTGTCGGTCAAGTTCCTGCTCGGCGAGGACGTGATGCCCGGCGTGATCTGCGGCGTCTCCACCGACATCACCCAGCGCAAGCGGGCCGAGCTCGCCGAGCGCTTCCTCGCCGACGCGAGCCGCAAGCTCATGGCCCTCGGCTACGGCGCCACCCTCGACAGCGTCGCGCAGCTCGCCGTGCCCGAGCTGGCTGACCAGTGCGTTGTCGACGTGCGCCTCGATCCGGACGCTCCGGAGCGCACGGCCACCGCAGGAGTGCCCGCCGAGCTCGCGGGGGCGGTGCTCGACGCGCTGCAGCCGCTCTCGGCGGCGTCGCTGCAACGCCCCGAGGTGGGCGACGTCCGCGCCGCGCCGCTTCTCGAGCGGCTCGGCGTTCACTCCTTCCTCCGGGCCCCGCTCCTCGCGCGCGACCGGTGCTTCGGCGTCATGACCCTGCTGGCGACCGCGCCACGGCGCCGCTACGGCCCCGCCGACCTGGGGCTGGCCCAGGAGCTGGCGAGCCGCGCCGCGCTCGCCCTCGACAACAGCCGCCTGTTCGCCGAGGCGCAGGAGGCCATCGAGCGCCGCGACGAGTTCCTCCTCGTCGCCTCGCACGAGCTCAAGACCCCGCTCACCTCGCTCAAGATGCAGGCCCACCTCCTCGCCCGGCTCCTGCCCCGCCTCCAGCGCGCCGAGGTCGCTCCCGAGCGCATCGACGCCGCGCTCCAGGTCCTCGACCGCCAGATCGCGCGCCTCGCCCACCTGGTCAACGAGCTGCTCGACGTCACCCGCCTCAACGCCGGCCGGCTCACCCTCGCGCGCGCCCCCCTCGACCTGGCGGCCCTGACGCGCGAGGTCGTCGAGCGGATGCACCAGCAGCTCACCGACGCCCGCTGCCGCACCCAGCTCGCGCTGGAAGGGCCCGTGATCGGGGACTGGGATGCTTCTCGCATGGAGCAGGTCCTCATCAACCTCCTGTCCAACGCGATCAAGTACGGCGCGGGGGCCCCCATTCACGTCGTCGTGCGCGGCCTGGAAGGCCGCGCGCTGCTCGTCGTCCGCGACCACGGCATCGGCGTCGCGCAGGCCGACCAGGCCAGGATCTTCGAGCGCTTCGAGCGCGCCGTTTCCGTCCGCAACTTCGGCGGCCTCGGCCTCGGCCTCTACATCGTCCGGTGGATCGTCACCTCCCACGGCGGCACCATCCGCGTCGAGAGCGCGCCGGGCGCGGGCGCCACGTTCATCGTCGAGCTCCCTTTGCGTGCGGCGGAGGACGAGACAGATGGCCAGGGCACCTTCCTCTCACCGACATAGAATCGACGTTCACCGGCGGCTCCCGGGGCGGCCGGCGCATGCGCACTGCAGGCGAGCCGGCGCGAGGGCATGCCGCCATTTCCCGTGACGAAGCACGGCGCTTTTGGCACCATCAGGCCAGACGCCGACGCCTCGGAGGCCGCTCCGGCTGCCGACGATCTTGCCTATGCCAGAAAGTCCGCGTTACCTCGTGGTGGGCGTCTTGCACCAAGGTGCAGAGACGATCCTCTACCGAGCGCGGCGCGCGGAGGACGGCCGGCCGGTGGTGCTCAAGGTCCTGCGGCGCGACCACGCGAGCCCGCGCGCCCTCGGCCGGCTGCACCACGAGCACGAGCTCGCCAGTGCGCTCGACACGACGGCCGTGGTCAAGGCCCGCGCGATTGAGGTGTTCGGCGATCAGGTGGCGCTGGTCCTGGAGGACTTCGGCGGCCGCTCGCTCGACCAGCTGCTCGATGGCGACGGGCCCATGCGCCCGATGCGCGGGATGTCGATCGAGCGCTTCTTCCCCCTCGCCCTCCGCCTGACCGACGCGCTGGCCGAGCTGCACCGCCACCGCATCATCCACAAGGACATCAAGCCCCAGAACCTGCTCTGCAACCCCGACACCGGCGAGGTGAAGATCACCGACCTCGGCATCGCCTGCCTGCTGCCCCGGGAGTCCCAGGATTTCGCCCGCGACAGGCTCATCGAGGGCACGCTCGCCTACATGGCGCCGGAGCAGACAGGCCGGATGAACCGCTGGATCGACGAGCGGACCGACCTCTACTCCCTCGGCGTCACGTTTTACCAGATGCTGACGGGCGCCCTGCCGTTCCAGGCCAGCGATCCCGTCGCGTGGGTGCATTGCCACATCGCCCAGGCGCCGCAGCCGCCGCAGGCGCTCGTCCCCTCGATTCCCCCGCTCCTGTCGGCGGTCGTGCTCAAGCTGCTCTCCAAGGCCGCCGAGGAGCGCTACCAGAGCGCGCTCGGCCTGCGCCACGACCTCGATCGGTGCTTTTCCCAGCTGCGGGCGACCGGCGCCATCGAGCCGTTCCCGCTCGGCCAGCGCGACCTCTCCGACCGGTTCCGGGTCCCGCAGCGGCTCTACGGCCGCGAGCGCGAGATCGAGGCGCTGCTCGCCGCGTTCGAGCGCGTCGTCGCGAAGGGCCGGCCCGAGCTCGCGCTCGTGTCGGGTTACTCGGGCATCGGCAAGTCCTCGCTCGTCGCCGAGCTGCACAGGCCCGTCGTGCGCGAGCGCGGCTTCTTCCTCTCCGGCAAGTTCGAGCAGCTGAAGCGCGGCGTCCCGTATCTCCCTCTCCTTCAAGCGTTCCGGGCGCTCTTGCAGGAGATCCTGAGCGCGAGCGAGGAGCAGCTCGAGCGCTGGCGGGAGCGCCTCCGCGAGGCCCTCGGCCAGGATGGCGGTCTGCTCGCCGGCGTGCTCCCCGAGCTCACGCTCCTCCTCGGCCCCCAGCCGCCCGTGCCCGAGCTCCCGCCCACCGAGGCGCAGGGCCGGATGCACGCGGCGCTCCAGCGCCTCGTCGCGGCGTGCGCCCGGAACGAGCACCCCGTCGCCCTCTTCCTCGACGACCTGCAATGGGCCGACGCGGCCAGCCTCCTCTTGCTCGAGCAGCTCGCCACCTACGCCGGGTCCGAGCACCTCCTGCTGATCGGCGCCTACCGCGACAACGAGGTCGGCCCCGCGCACCCGCTCCGGCTCACCCTGGCCGAGGTGCGGAAGCGCGGCGCCGCCGTCTCCGAGCTCGTCCTCGCGCCGCTCTCCGCCGCCCACGTCGAGGCGCTCGTCGCCGAGGCGGTCCACGCCCCAGCCGAGGAGGTCGAGCCGCTCTCGCGGCTCGTCTACGAGAAGACCGGCGGCAACCCGTTCTTCGTCCTCCAGTTCCTCTTCGAGCTGCACCAGGAAGGCCTCATCACGTTCGACGCCGAGCAGCGCGTATGGCGCTGGGACATCGCCGCCATCCACGACAAGGGGTTCACCGACAACGTCGTCGAGCTGATGGTGGGCAAGCTCAAGCGGCTCTCCATCCCGGCGCGGGACGCGCTCAAGCTCGCCGCCTGCCTCGGCAGCGGCCTGGACCTCGACACCCTCGCGATCGTCGCGCGGAGGTCGGCGGAAGCGCTCCGCGGCGCGCTCGAGGAGGCCGTGCGGGAGGGGCTGCTCCTCCGGCGGGACGCTGGCTACCGCTTCCTCCATGACCGGGTGCAGCAGGCCGCGTATTCGCTCATCCCGGCCGAGCAGCTCGCCGAGGTGCACCTCCGGATCGGCCAGCTGCTCCTGAAGGGCCGGCGCCCGGGCGAGCGCGAGGAGTCGCTCTTCGACGTCGTCGGCCACCTCAACCGCGGCGCCGCGCTCCTCCGCTCCGAGGTGGAGCGCGACGAGCTCGCCGCGCTCAACCTCCGCGCCGGCAGGAAGGCCAAGGCCGCCGCGGCCTTCCAGTCCGCCGCCGCGCTCCTCGCCGCGGGCCTCTCCCTGCTCGCGCCGAGCCGCTGGGAGACGCGGCACGAGCTGACCTACGAGCTGACCTTCGAGCGCGCGCACGTCGCGTACATCACCGGCGGCTTCGACGAGGCCGAGCGGCTCCTCGAAGAGCTCATGGAGCGCGCGAGGACCAGGGCCGAGACGGCCGCCGCCGTCGAGCTCGCCGTCGCGCTGAACGTCACCCGCGGGCGACACGCTCGCGCGGTGGAGATCGGGCTCGGGTGGCTCCGCGCCTGCGACATCGCGCTTCCGCGCTGCCCCAGCGACGCACAGGTCGACGAGGAGACCGAGCACGTCTGGCGGGACCTGGGCGATCGCGCGATCGCGGACATGATCCACCTGCCCCCCATGACGCATCCGGAGATCCAGAGCGCGATGGGCGTGCTGAACGGGGTGTCCCTCCCCGCGTTCTTCATGGACGCGAACCTGCACTACCTCATCGTCCTGCGCATGGTCCAGCTCAGCCTGCGCCACGGCAACGCCGACAGCTCCTCCAACGCGTACACCTTCTTCGCGAGGGTGATCGGCCCGAGGTACGGGCGATATCAGGAAGGATATCTGTTCGGCAAGCTCGGCCACGACCTGGCGCAGAGGAGCGGCCTCCTCACCACGAAATCGGTGGTGCTCACCATGTTTGGACAGCACATCGTCTTCTGGACGCGCCATTACCGAGAGACGTATCCGTACATACGCGCCGGCTTCAGCGCCGCGGTCGAGTCCGGCAACCTGAACGACGCCTGCTACAACTGCATGTGGGCCGAGATGTTCCCGCTGCTCTCCGGGGAGCCGCTGGAGGACGTGCTCCGCGCGGTCGAAGAGCGCCTCGGCTTCGTGCGCAGGGCCGGTTACGCGTTACCCTACTGCGTCCTCTTCAGCATCTACGCCATGATCCAGGCGCTGCGCGGGAGGCCGGCGCGCCTCTCGGCGGTGGACGGCTCGGAGCTGGATCTGCCGGCCTTCGAGGCGTCGATCGAGGAAGGGAATCCTCCGCTCGTCCGCGCCATCCATTACAACTTGAAGGCGCAGGCGCGCTTCCTGATCGGCCCTCCCGGAGCGGCGTTCGCCGCGGTGACCCGCGGGCGCGCCGAGCACCCCTACAAGGTCGAGTCGAACGTCATCATCGCCGAGAGCTTTTATTACCTCGCGCTCTCGCTCGCGGCCCTCTCCGGCGAGGCGCATGAGGCGCGGCCCGCCCCGCGGGGGGAACCCAGCGAGGAGCTGCTCGAGTGCGAGCGGCAGCTCGGCGCGTGGGCCAGGAGCTGCCCCGAGAACTTCCTCCACAAGCACGCCCTGGTCCGCGCCGAGCTCGCCCGGCTCCGCGGGCAGGAACCGGAGGCGATGCGGCTCTACGAGCAAGCCATCTCCTCGGCGCGCGAGAACGGCTTCGTCCAGCACGAGGCCATCGCCTGCGAGCTCGCCGCGGGGTTCTACCGCGCGTGCGGCCTCGCCACCGCCGCCGACGCCCACCTCCAGAACGCCCGCGCCGCCTACTTCCGCTGGGGCGCCCACGCCAAGGTCGAGCAGCTCGACCAGCGCTACCCGTACCTCGCCCCGCGCAAGCCGATCGCGCCCACCGTCACCTTCGCCGTCCGGGCCGAGCAGTTCGACGTCCTGTCGGTCGTCACCGCCTCTCAGAGCATCTCCGGCGAGCTCAAGCTCCCGCGCCTTCTGGAGATGCTGCTGCGCGTCGTGGTCGAGCACGCGGGCGCCGGAGAGGGCGCCGTGCTCCTGGTCCGGGAGGATCGCCTGTCGATCGCGGCGGCGATCTCGACGTCGCGCTCGACGTCCGGCAGCGCGGCGCGGCTGCTCGACGCGGGCGAAGCGGCGGCGACCGCGCTGCCGCGGTCGGTCCTCAACTACGTTCGCCGGAGCCACGAGCGCGTGCTGCTCGACGACGCCGCCGGGCGACACCCGTTCTCGGAGGACGACTATTTCCGGCAGAGGGGGGCGGGCTCGGTGCTGTGCCTGCCGATCGTGCGGCAAACGCGGCTGCTCGGCCTGCTCTACCTGGAGAACAGGCTCATCACCGGGGCGTTCACGCCCGGGCGGCTCACCGTGCTCGAGCTGCTCGCCTCGCAATCGGCCATCTCGCTCGAGAACGCCATGCTCTATACCGATATCGAGCAGGAGAACGCCGAGCGGCGCCGGGCGGAGCGCGAGCTCCAGGCCAACCAGAAGACGCTCCAGGCCATCGTCGACAACTCCGCTGCAGCCATCTACCTCAAGGATCGCGACGGCCGGTATCTGCTCGCCAACTGCCACGCGGAGAGCGCCGTCGGGCTGTCGCTCCATGGGATCCGCGGAAAGACCGACGCCGAGATCTTTCCTGCTTCGACCTCCGAGCTGCTCCGTGACAACGACAGGAAGGTGCTCGACGCGGGCGAGCCGCTGCAGTGCGAGGAGGAGCTCTTGCTGGACGACGGGCCGCACACGTTCCTGTCGGTCAAGTTCCCGCTCGGCGAGCGGGTCATGCCCGGCGTGCTCTGCGGCATCTCCACCGACATCACCCAGCGCAGGCGGGCCGAGCTCGCCGAGCGCTTCCTCGCCGACGCGAGCCGCAAGCTCATGGCCCTCGGCTACGGCGCCACCCTCGACAGCGTCGCGCAGCTCGCCGTGCCCGAGCTGGCCGACCGGTGCGTCATCGACGTGGACCTCGCGCGCGGCGCCCCGGGACACACGATCGCCGCGGGTGTGCCCGCCGAGCTCGCGGGGGCGGTGCTCGACGCGCTGCAGCCGCTCTCGGCGGCGTCGCTGCAACGCCCCGAGGTGGGCGACGTCCGCGCCGCGCCCCTCCTCGAGCCGCTCGGCGTTCACTCCTTCCTCCGGGCTCCGCTCCTCGCGCGCGACCGGTGCTTCGGCGTCATGACCCTGCTGGCGACCGCTCCCCGGCGCCGCTACGGCCCCGCCGACCTGGGGCTGGCCCAGGAGCTGGCGAGCCGCGCCGCGCTCGCCCTCGACAACAGCCGCCTGTTCGCCGAGGCCCAGGAGGCGATCGAGCGCCGGAACGAGTTCCTCCTCGTCGCCTCGCACGAGCTCAAGACCCCGCTCACCTCGCTCAAGATGCAGGCCCACCTCCTCGCCCGGCTCCTGCCCCGCTTCCAGCGCGCCGAGGTCGCTCCCGAGCGCATCGACGCCGCGCTCCAGGTCCTGAGCCGCCAGATCGCGCGCCTCGCCCACCTGGTCAACGAGCTGCTCGACGCCACCCGCCTCAACGCCGGCCGGCTCACCCTCGCGCGCGCGCCCGTCGATCTGGCGGCCCTGACGCGCGAGGTCGTCGAGCGGATGCACCAGCAGCTCGACGACGCCTGCTGCCGCACCCGGCTCGAGCTGGAAGGGCCCGTGGTGGGCAACTGGGACGCTTCTCGCGTGGAGCAGGTCCTCATCAACCTCCTGTCCAACGCGATCAAGTACGGCGCGGGGGCCCCCGTTCACGTCGTCGTGCGCGGCCTGGAAGGCCGCGCGTTGCTCGTCGTCCGCGACCACGGCATCGGCATCACGGAGACCGACCAGGCCAGGATCTTCGAGCGCTTCGAGCGCGCCGTCTCCGCCCGCAGCTTCGGCGGCCTCGGCCTCGGCCTCTACATCGTCCGGTGGATCGTCACCTCCCACGGCGGCACCATCCGCGTCGAGAGCGCGCCGGGCGCGGGCGCCGCGTTCATCGTCGAGCTCCCCCTGCGCCCGGCCGAGGCGGAGACGGCGGCCGAGGGCGCAGGCCAAGGAGAAGGGGCCCTGCTCCCGTCGGCCTAGGCGCTCACGCGCTCACGACAGCGCTCCCCGGGCCCATTGCGGGCTCACGCGACGGCGCTGACAGGTGCTTTGCTCCTCTGATAGGGTGGTCCTCCTAGGAGACCGCCATGCCTCGCTTGAACCAGATCATCGCCATCGAGAAGGGCGTCAAGGCCCGCTCCCACCAGCGCCTCACCGAGGCGCACCACGCGCTGCAGAAGCCGGCGTTGCTCTCCGGGATCTCGCGCACCTACCGGTCGAAGGACGAGGAGGGCGAGCAGCTCCCGCCCGAGGCGACGAGGGTGCAGGCGAAGGCCGAGGACATCATCCGGAGCACCGCCGACATCCTGGGCGAGCTCTTCGACGTCACGGCCACCAAGGACTATGCGAACTGCAAGGCCCGCGCGGACGTGGTCGTCGACGGCAAGGTGCTCCTCACGGGGGCGCCCGTGACTTACCTGCTCTTCCTGGAGAAGCAGCTCGTCGACATGAACACCTTCATCAAGAAGCTGCCGGTGCTCGACGCGTCGGAGAGCTGGACGTTCGATCCCTCCGCGGACTCCTGGGCGACGGAGCCGGTCCAGACGGCGCGGACCAAGAAGATCCCGCGCAACCACGTCAAGGCCGAGGCGACGGACAAACACCCGGCGCAGGTGGAGGTCTATCACGAGGACGTGGTCGTCGGTTACTGGAAGACGGTCAAGTTCTCGGGCGCGCTGCCGGCGCGGCGCATCAACGAGCTGCTCGATCGCGTGGAGAAGCTGCAAAAGGCGGTCAAGTTCGCCCGCGAGGAGGCGAACAACCAGACGGTCGAGGAGCAGAAGGTCGGCGCCGCCGTCCTCGGTTTCCTGTTCGGCGCCTGACGCGCGCCGCCCTGCCCCGGCCGCGCTTGCGCCGAGGCCGCCGGAGCGATATCGTGGCCGCGGAGTGCAAGTTGAAGCTCAAGCTCAGCTTGATGGGCTCGGCGCCCAAGCGCAGGTTCGAATCCTGCCCCCGCCACCTCATTTTCTCTCGCGGCGGGGTAGCCCAGCTCGGAAGAGGCAGCGCCGGCCCGTTCAATGGTCTCAAGCTCTCACTCCAGGCTCGAGCATTCGCCGCCGATCACCCAATCGAACGGGAGGAGGCTTGAATCGTCGGATGCTGGTTCAATTCCAGCCTGGCCAGCCCGCGCCGCGGTGAGGCGTCGCCTCTCCTCGCGCGGCGCCGGGGCGCTCCCGCCCCGGCGCGCGGTCCATGATGGCCGGTAGTTCAATGGCAGAACACGGCGGTGTAAGGACTGACCTTCGACCTTAAACGTGTGGGTGTGCGCAGATGGCGGCAAACCGAGGCCCGGGACTAGGCCACAGTCCCGGGTCTCACCTATTTCAGGGGCCTTCGGGTCGGGGGAGAGCGCCGGCGGCTCAGGCCTTCAAGAGGAGCTCGAACTCTTCGGCCACGAGCCCCTTGAACACGGTCGGCCCCGTCCGGCGGAATCCTAGCTTCTCCAGCACCCTGACCGACGCGACGTTCTCGAGCATCGCGTGCGCGACGAGGTGTGAGAGCCGGAGCTCCTCGACCGCGTACCGGATGCACGCGGCGGCCGCCTCCGTGGCGTAGCCTCTGCCCCAGTGCTCGCGGAAGAAGCGGTACCCGAGGTCCGCGACCCCGAGGTCGTCGTGCCACCTGAGGCCGCACCAGCCTAGCTTTTCCCCCGTCTTCCGGTCCGAGACGATGAACCGGCCCATGCGGAAGTCCTCGAACTGGCGCGCGAGCCGCGCGACGACCGCGCGCGCTTCGTCCTCGCACGCGAACGCGGTATCGCCGGTGTAGCGGACCACTTCGGGATCCGAGTTCAGCTCCATCATGAACGGGACGTCCGACCGCCGGTGGGGGCGGAGGCGCAGGCGCTCCGTCAGGAGGAGAGCGTCGTCGTCGGTGTCGAGGCCGGGCACCCGGCGATTCTACCCGGTCCGCCGCGGCGGCGCAGCGTTCGCGCGTCACGGGGCGCCGGCGCGCATCGTTCTGGCGCGCACCGGCGGCGAGCCGAGGTGCGTGCGCCACCCTCGGGTGATGCGGCGCGTGTCGGCGCGTCACGGTGGCCGCCGGCCGCCGGTGGAGCCTGTCCGGTCGCTGGAGAGGATCGCGCTCGACAGCGTATCGTGCGCTCCTGAGGCCATGTCGGACGCTCCTGAGGCCATGTCGGACGCTCCTGAGGCCATGTCGGACGCTCCTGAGGCCATGTCGGGCGCTCCTGAGGCCATGTCGGACGCTTTTGAATCGGCACCGGATGTTCCAGCGAAGCCGTGCTGCCGCGGCTTGACGAGCGCGCCGCGTGCTCGCCGCGCCGGCCCACCGGAGGCGCGCCGAGCGCCGACTCGCAGCGCGCCGTGTTCGCCATTTCCTGTCCCGTCCGCGGCCGTCTCCTGATTCTCGCGTTGGTGCTCCCTTCGCGCCATTGCGTGCTCCCATGCGCGAGCTGCTGTCTTTCCACGCGTTCGCCCTGCTCAGCGCTCGATGCCTGCAAATACGCCGGCTTCGCATGCGGGCGCGGCGCTCCCCCGGCGCGAGCGCGAATGAACGCCGATTGCTCGACAGGGGTCGCGGCTGTCAACCCCTCCTCGGGGGCTTGGTGAACCGCCCCCATTAACTTAGGATCGCTCCAGACACAGCGGGTTGGCGACTGGAGCCTTCGAGCGCTGGCTGCACCTGGCCGCGCCCGCGCCGTGGCGTGGCCTGTCGGGTGCCGCATCGACGAATCGCCCTGACTTTTCGTGCCGGCAATTGGTGGGACTCTCATCGAGAAGTCGGTGCGGGGCACGGGCGGAGATCCGCCCCGGAGTCGGCCTTCGCCCGATTCATTCGCCTGCTGGGCTCCACCTCATCTGAACGCGGCTGTCTGCGGGATCGAGCGCGTTGAAGCTCGGAATCGATAGAAAGGCGGAGTCACATGCGAAAGTATCGAGCGAGTGCGGTTTCTGCTGGAATCCTCGCCGGGTTTGCCGGATTGATGGCCAGCGCAGGCGCGAGCTGGGCCGGCGATTCTCGAGACGTCAAGGCGGAGGCCGGGGCGTCCGACGAGGTCGGGCACCACATGCCCGGCAAGCACAAGGGGTTCGTCGGACAGCAGTATCAGCAGTATCAGAAGGGGGAGCGCGGTCCCCAGGGGCCCATGGGGCAGCGGGGGCCCGCTGGGCCGCAGGGCGAGCGCGGCCCTCAGGGTCTTCAGGGGCCCAAGGGCGAGCGCGGCCCTCAGGGTCTTCAGGGGCCCAAGGGCGAGCGCGGCGAGCCCGGAGCGCAGGGGCCGGCAGGCACCGCGGGGCTCATCGGTCCCCAGGGCCTCCAGGGCTTCAAGGGCGTCGACGGCGCGCGGGGTCCGCAGGGTCCCCAGGGCCTCCAGGGCCTCAAGGGCGCCGACGGCGCGCGGGGTCCTCAGGGACCCGCGGGGCCCATGGGTCCCAAGGGCGAGATGGGTCCTCAGGGATCCGTGGGGCTCATCGGTCCTCAGGGCCTCAAGGGCATCGATGGCGCGCGTGGTCCGCAGGGGCCGGCGGGGCCCAAGGGCGAGATGGGTCCTCAGGGATCCGTGGGGCTCATCGGTCCTCAGGGCCTCAAGGGCATCGATGGCGCGCGTGGTCCGCAGGGGCCCAAGGGCGAGATGGGTCCTCAGGGACCCGTGGGGCTCATCGGTCCTCAGGGCCTCAAGGGCATCGATGGCGCGCGTGGTCCGCAGGGGCCCAAGGGCGAGATGGGTCCTCAGGGACCCGTGGGGCTCATCGGTCCTCAGGGCCTCAAGGGCGCTGACGGCGCGCGTGGTCCGCAGGGGTCGGTAGGACCCAAGGGCGAGATGGGTCCTCAGGGGCCGGTAGGGCCCAAGGGCGAGATGGGTCCTCAGGGCCTCAAGGGCGCTGACGGCGCGCGCGGCCCGCAGGGGCCGGTAGGGCCCAAGGGCGAGATGGGTCCTCAGGGCCTCAAGGGCGCTGACGGCGCGCGCGGTCCGCAGGGGCCGGCGGGGCCCAAGGGCGAGCGTGGCGAGCCCGGCCCCCAGGGCATCGCAGGGCATGTCGGTCCTCAGGGCCTCCAGGGCCTCAAGGGCGCCGACGGCGCTCACGGCCTCAAGGGCGCTGACGGCGCGCGCGGCCCGCAGGGCCCCGCTGGACCCAAGGGCGAGGCGGGTCCCCAGGGGCCGGCCGGGCCCAAGGGCGAGCGCGGCCCCGCAGGGCTCGTCGGTCCTCAGGGCCTCCAGGGCCTCCAGGGCCTCAAGGGCGTCGACGGCTCTCACGGCCTCAAGGGCGCTGACGGCGCGCGCGGCCCGCAGGGCCCCGCTGGACCCAAGGGCGAGGCGGGTCCCCAGGGGCCGGCCGGGCCCAAGGGCGAGCGCGGCGAGCGCGGCCCCGCAGGGCTCGTCGGTCCTCAGGGCCTCCAGGGCCTCCAGGGCCTCCAGGGCCTCAAGGGCGTTGACGGCACTCACGGCCTCAAGGGCGCTGACGGCGCGCGCGGCCCGCAGGGCCCCGCTGGACCCAAGGGCGAGGCGGGTCCCCAGGGGCCGGCCGGGCCCAAGGGCGAGCGCGGCGAGCGCGGCCCCGCAGGGCTCGTCGGTCCTCAGGGCCTCCAGGGCCTCCAGGGCCTCAAGGGCGTCGACGGCTCTCACGGCCTCAAGGGCGCCGACGGCGCGCGCGGCCCGCAGGGCCCCGCTGGACCCAAGGGCGAGGCGGGTCCCCAGGGGCCGGCCGGGCCCAAGGGCGAGCGCGGCGAGCGCGGCCCCGCGGGCCCCGCGGGGATCGTCGGTCTCCAGGGCCTCAAGGGCATCGACGGCGCGCGCGGTCTTCAGGGCCCCGCTGGACCCAGGGGCGACCGTGGCCCCCAGGGGCCGACCGGAGCGCCTGGACTCGTGAAGATCCACGTGGTCTCCGTGACGCGCGAGGCGTCGCCCACGAGCGCGTTCGTCAACGTCAAGGCGCTCTGCAACGCGGGTGAGGTCGTGATCAGCGGCGGATTCTCGATCTCCGGCGGCGCCCAGGCGACGAGCAGGGTGGTCGAGAACTCGCCGTTCGACCCCACCGAAGGCCGCGCGGGCTGGACATCGACCGCCGTCTTCGAGAGCGGCTTCGGCAAGAAGGCGCAGACGGTGTCGCTGACCACCTTCGCCGTGTGCGCCGAGCTGTCCGAGCGCTGATCCCGAAAGACCGGCGGGCCATGCTCGCATGAGCACGAGCCCATCTCTCGAGCAGCTGTCCCCCGCCCGTCCACCGTGACCGCGAGGGCGGGGGACAGCTGGCTCCGCACCTCACGGTGCTCCCCACACGCCGCACCGCGGCACACCGTGCCATCGCCGCACAGCCCCCCACCTGTCGCCCCGCCTGCACAGACCACCGCGGTCCGCCCGTGCTCCCCCCCGGAGCACGACCCGCGACGCCGCCGGGCCCAGTCGCAGCCCTCCCCTGAACCCCTTACACCGCCGGATCAGCGGCCCGCGTTCACCAGGGACACCATCGCCAGCACACTCACCCACAGAAGATCACATCCATCCGCATCGCGGCATCGGGGGTGCTGATGCCCCGCCGGCATGCGTGAGGCGGCTTGCACGCTTTTCGCATGAATTCCTCGCCCGTGGCCTGCGTGAACATCGGACTCTTCCACGTTCCGAAAAAAATGCGCGTTTTCCGGCATTTCTGCCGGAATGTCGGCGTGGCATCGCTGCTGTCCTGGATCAGGGAGAGCCGCCCTGGCACGCACGTGAAGCCGCGACGCTCTTTGTCACAGCTGTTGCCATCTGCCACAGGCGCGATTCCACGTAGTCAGCGGACGGGCCGATGAAGACATCCCCTCACGTCAATCCAGCGGTACCCGGCATATCGAGGAGACACACAGAGAAATCTCCTCGCTTCGTAGATGCTGTGGTAATTTGCCCCCCCGGGGACGCGGACACGAAGGAGGGGTTTCTCTCAGGTCGGACCACATGTGCCCGAAGCGCACCCCAGAGGGGAACCATGAGCATAGATTACGATATGAAGACCACCGAGCATGCGACGATGACCGGAGCACGCCACAACCGTCTCGTGATCGCACACGTACTGAACTCCTTCCAGGTGGGCGGCGCCGAGCAGGTCGTGGTGGATCTGGCCGGGCTGCAGCGCGCCGCGGGGCATGAGGTGATGGTCGTGGGCATCGAGACGAACCCCGACGGGCCGCGCGCGGCGCAGCTCCGGGAGCGCGACGTCGCGGTGCACATGATGCCGAAGCGCTCCGGCTTCGACCTCAAGCTCCCCGGGAAGCTCGCGGCGTTCTTCGCCAAGCACGGTGTCTCGATCGTGCACTCGCACAATCAGCTGCCGCTCATCTACGCCACGGCCGCTGGCCGGCTGCACCGTGTGCCTGTGTGCCACACGCTGCACGGCGCCATGTTCGATCAGGGGCGCAGGGCGTGGCTGCGGCACATGGCCGCCAGGCTCGCCGACGCGCACGTGGCCGTGTCGCAGTCCACGGCCGACTTCATGCTGAAGCACAAAGAGGTGCCGAGCTCGAAGCTTCATGTGATCTTGAACGGAATCGACCTCTCCCGCTTCAGGCCGGACGCCGCGGCCCGGCACCGCATCCGGGCCGAGCTCGGGATCCCCCGGGACGCGTGGGTCGCCGGGGCGGTCGGCCGCCTGTCGCAGGTCAAGAACCACGCGCTCCTGCTCCGTGCGGCCGCCGGGATCCTGTCGGGCGACTCGGACAGCGCGCGCCTCCTCCTGGTCGGAGACGGGCCGGAAGCCGCCTCGCTGCGCGCCCTCGCCGAAGAGCTCGGCATCAGCGACCGCGTCGTCTTCGCAGGCGAACGGCACGACGTGCCCGGGCTGCTCGCCGCGAGCGACGTCTTCGTCCTGTCGTCGAAGTCCGAGGGCCTGCCGCTCTCCATGGTGGAGGCCATGGCGACGGGGTTGCCGGTGGTCTCGACCGCCGTGGGCGGCATCCCTGCCCTGATCGCCGACGGGGAGACGGGCTTCCTCGTGCCGTCGGACGACGAGGGCGCGCTCGCCGCCAAGCTCGCCGCGCTCAAGGGGGATCCCATGCTGTCCGCGGCGATGGGCAAGCGCGGAAGGAAGCTCGCGCTGCGGCGCTACTCGGCCGAACGCATGATGGCGAGCTACATGGATATCTACGAGACCCTCCTCGCCCGGCGCGAGTCGGAGCGGCGAGGCGTGCTTCGGCCGAGCGAGCTGCTCGCGGGCCTGAACGCATAACCCGGCGAGCCGCTCGCAGGCTCGCCCGCATCACCCGGCGAGCCGCTCGCAGGCTCGCCCCACGATCCACACACCCGGGGCGAAACGCAAACGACGCGGCAAGCGCGTCGCCCGCCGCCGGGGGCAGGCCGTCGCTGCCTCCGGCGCGCTTCACGGCACGCGAGGGATCGTCGAGCGCGCGCGCGCGTTCGTCGCGAGCGACGGCGGCGACGAGAGCGCCGCCGCCCGGGAAAGCCGCGCCTGGGGACGACCCGAAGGCGGCCGCTCGTCCAGCGCGCCGAGGTCGCGCAGGCCCGCCGCCGGCGCGAGCGTGCTACGGGGCGGCGGCACCAGCGTGCTACGGGGCGGCGGCACCAGCGTGCTACGGGGCGGCGGCACCAGCGTGCTACGGGGCGGCGGCACCAGCGTGCTACGGGGCGGCGCGAGCGCGAGCGCGGCGTGCGCCTCGCGCACAGCGGCGAGCATCGAGCGCGCATCCGGCCAGCGATCCGCCTGCGCGAACTCGAGCGCGCGGTCCACCACCCGCACCACGGCCGGAAGCATCGACGGCGCGATCCGCGCGAGCGACGGAATCGGGCAGGTCATCCTCAGGAAGAAGAGCTCGTTGACGGTCGGCGCCTCCTGGACGTATCGGTCCGTCAGCAGCGAGAACATCGTCGCGCCCAGCGCCCAGAGGTCCGTCCGCGCATCGACGAGATCCCAGCGCGCGCGGGCCTGCTCGGGCGGCATGTACGCCGGCGTGCCCATCGCGCGGAGCCCCACGAGGGAGGTTTGCCCCGAGGGGGCCCGCAGGCGCGCGATGCCGAAATCGAGGATCTTCACCCCGCGCTCTCGCGTGAGGAAGATGTTGTCAGGCTTCAGATCCCGGTGAACGACGCCCCTCGCGTGCGCGGCCTCGATCACCTCCAGGATCTGCTCGCTCACGGAGAGGACCTCGGCCGGCGGGAGCGGGCCCCTCTGCGCCTTCCAGCGCTGGAGGAGGCTCTCCCCCTCGAGGAGCTCCATCACGAGGAACGGCGCTCCATCCTGGGTCACGTCGTCCGCGATCACCGCGGCGACCCCCGGGTGATCGAGGGTCTGCGCGATGGCCTTCTCGCGGAGGAACCGCGCGCGATCGCCCCGATCGCTCGCCCGCTCGGGGTGCAGCAGCTTGATCGCGACCCGCTGGCCCCTCCGGTGCGTCGCGGCATAGACGGCCGCCGTCCCGCCGAGGCCGATCAGCGCGTCCAGCCGCCACACGCCGTTGAGCGACGTTCCCACCCGCGCCTGCGCGCTCCGGGCGTGCGTGACATTCTCGAACTCCATCGCTGGTCCTCTCCGTACCTCGAGCCAGCGGCTCTCCCGGCGCTCGCGGCGCAGGAGAGCCACTCTGCTCTGCGTTTCCCGTGTCCCGGCGGCGGCGCTACGATCGAATCCGCGCGCCACGACGGCAGGCCCGGGTTGCAGCTCGTCGACACCGCGACCCGCCCGGCGGTCCTGCGTCACCGACACAGGAGCCGCATGGGGCGGGCGGTATCCAGCAGCACGTCATTTCATGGAAAAGTTCAGCAAAACCCGAGCCACGCCGGCGCACCTGGAGCGCCGCGGTGAACGCGCGACCACGTGGGGCGAATCGCCCCATGCGGCAAGATGCCCCGACCCTCGTGGCGTCGCTGGCTCCACTGCGGGAAGTCGGCCGGGGAAGCGAACCGCCAAGCCGACAGGGGCGCCAAGAAGACCGGCGAACAGGGGGCCCGCGCGCGGGGGCGTGGGCTCAGTGGAGGCCCTTCATCGTCGGATCGCCCAGCTTGAACGCCGCCAGCGCTTGCCGGATGAAGGCGGGCACCGACAGGTAGCTCTCGAGCGCGCCGCAAGCGCGGTTCGAGGAGCACGTGCACTCGTAGAAATCGCTGAAATCGTCGTCGTCCGCGTCGGCGTCCGCCTTGCAGCCGTCCACGCCTTCCCGCAGGACCTCGCCGTCGTCCGCGATGGCGGCGATCGTCGGATCCCACCGCACGATCGGCTGCCCGGTCTCCGGGTTCGGCTTCACCTTGTGCCAGTCCGCCTTGCCGTCGCCGTCGAGGTCGGGCCCCGGCTCGGTGACATACGCCTTCGCCAGGAGCTCATTGCCGTACTCCAGGACGCGCGCGCCGATGCCCTTCTGCACGACCTTGCCAAAGACGGTCTCGGTCCCGTAGGCCTTCGCCACGAACACCTTCCCGGACGGGTGGTGGAGCTCGATCCGGTCCGGGAAGCCGGGATCGGTGTCTGCCCCGGCCTCCCAGACGTGCATCATGTCCAGCCACTTCTGCTTCTGGTTCTCGGGCAGGTAGAGCAGGGTCCACGCGATGAGGAACTTCTGCTGCTCCCATCCGATCTGCGGATCGAGGATGGCGACCTTGGCCGGGGCCCGCGGGTTCCACGGCGCGCTGTCGGGCGCGCCATAGGAGCTGCAGACGATGCTCCCGGCCGCGGGGAAGCAGCTCTCCGGCCCGCTCTCGGCCCACCACGAGGTCCAGCCGAGCGCGCCGGCCGGATACCCGCTCGCGTCCCGGACCGGCCGGCCGCGCTGGTCCGCCTCGACGCGCACGCCCTTGAGGGCGTCGTCGCCCGTGAGGTTGTTGGCGAGCCAGCGGCGGTACCCTTCCGGGAAGACGTCGGCGAGCGAGACCGCCCGGTAGCGCGCGTCGAGGAAGTCGTGCCGCGAGTCGCTGATGAAGTTGTCGACCGACTCGGTCATCAGCATCGACACCCACGCCTTGTCGTAATAGGCCCCGGCGTTCATCGTGTACGACGAGTCGTACTCGCCCTTGTCCGCCGCGAGCGCGTTCTCGAGCGGCTTGCCCCCGACGGCGATGTCACCGAAATAGCCTGTCGCGCCGTTCGGGACGACCACCAGCGGTTCCCCGGGATCGCCGAACACGTCGCTCGATGACCGGAGGACGTTGTCCCCGTCCGGCAGGAAGTGCTCCCCCGGCTGCGGGCGCGCCATCTGGAGCGAGAAGTGATCGAACGCGATCCCGGCCGCGAGGGTGTTCTCCTTGAAGAGGCTGTTCGCGGCCTGGACCCAGAACGTGTCGAAATCGTAGCCGCGGTCCAGCGCGAACTCGCGGTAGATGTTCATGATGAGCCCGAGGCCCTTCGCGCCGTCGCGCATCTTCGCGTTGTAGCGGTTCAGGGTCCGCTCCGACGCCGCGCGCACGCTGAAGGCCTGCCGGCCGCGGCGGTAGTTGTCGAAGATGTGGTTCACCTCCTGCTGCGTGACGAAGAAATTGAAGAGCTCGTAGGCGTCCGCGCCGTTGTCGTGCCGGTACACGCTCAGGTTGCCGAGGTCGGCCCACCGGTCGGTCGCGAAGCCGTACGGCAGGCGGGTCCGCCCCGCCGGGTCCACCGACGGTCCCTTCACGTCCTTCGGCGTCTCCAGCGCGCGCCAGGGGACATAATCGACCTTCTGCTGCCGGCACCGCGTGGTCTTGCCGCCGATCGACACGAGCTGGCCGTCGAGCAAGGGGTGCCAGACGCCGTCCAGCTCCTCGTCCCAGTCCGAGGGCACGTACGCGCTCGGGTCGACCTCGACGCAGCTGCGCGGCGCGATCAGCTCGTACTTGCTCTGCAGCTCGGAGTAATGGATGTCCTCGTCGTCGTACTCGGGCTGGATGCCGAGGATGCCGCCGAAATCGTCGATCTTCGCGAGCACGCCCTTGCCGCGCGGGGTGGTCGCCTTGTAGCTCGGGTCGGCGTGCACGGCGACCGCATCGCCGTAGAACAGGCGGGCCGCGGCGAAATCGTAGGCGCCGAGCCCGATGAGGTCCTGCGTGGGCTCGCCGGCATAATCCATCGTCGACGACTGCATGAACATCCAGATCAGGTTCTTCCGCTCGTTCTCGGTGACGGGGTCGTAATACCTCGGCCCGACGCAGGCCTCGCCGTCCTCCGAGAGCGTCTCGCACCGCGTCTTCACCCGTCCATTGCTCGTGCGGAGCTGCCAGTACTGCGGCCGGTAGCCCCAGGCGTCGGAGGAGCTCACGAAATTGTGCCGCAGCCCGACGGAGTGGCCCATCTCGTGGAGGATCACCGAGGTGTGCGCCCGCTGCGCGAGGTAGCGCCGCATCGCCTCGGCGCGCCGGGCCTTCTGCGCGGCGTCCCCCTCGCCGAACCGCCCGTGCTTGCTCGCGAATTTCTCCTCGAGGAGGTCCGCCAGGTCGGCGGTCGCGAGCGGCGCCGGCGCCTCGTGCATCACGCACGCGCCGCGCTCGGCGAGCGCGATCTCCTTCAGGTTCGCGAGCTCGCGCCGCACGCTCGGGTTCGCCCCTCGGAGCGGCGACGCGAGGCGCATCACCTCGTCCGTGAGCGGCAGCCCCTCGACGCCGGTGAGCTGCTGGATCGCCTTCGTCGTGAGCTCGGCCTCGAGCTCCGAGCCCGCCGCGGCCCTGCGGCGCGCCTCGTAGACGCCGCGCATGCTGTCGGGCGCCGTGGCGTCGGCCGCGATGCCGCGCACCTCCTTCGAGAGCCGCCGGAGGCTCTCGCGCAGCGCTGGGTTCTGCGCCATCTGGCCGGTGCCCTCGGAGACGGCCGCCTCGTCCACCCCGGCGGACCGGGCGATCCGCCGCGCCAGCTCCTCCCGCGTCAGCCGCGGCAGCGCGCCGCCCCTCGAGGCGCCCTCGCTCGCCTGCGCCCAGTCCCGGACGTAATCGCCGTCGGTCACGTCTTCGGTCTTGAGCTCTCCCTTGATGTAGCGGGCCGTGTCCACGACGCCCTGGCTCCAGATGTCGCTGACGTGCGTCCAGACATTGATGCTCGCCGCGACCTTCTCGCCGGTGAGCGGGTCCTCCGAGTCGCTGTAGATGCCCCAGGCGGAGGGCGATTGCGGCGCCTCGAAGTTGTTGATCTGGTGATAGCGCAGGTCGCCGATCCGCGCGTTCAGCGCCTCGCGGCACGCCTTCATCAGCGCCGGGTCCCGCCCTGCTTGCTTGCGGCGCTCGTCGCTGCACATCCGGGCGGTCACGCCCGCCGGGAGCCGCGGACCGCCGCACGCCTCGGGGTCGGCCGCCTCGACGGGGCTGTGACAGAGCACGATCATCTCGGGCATCTTCGCGAGCGCGATGACGCCCCTCGAGGTCCCGCGCCGCGCGCCGATCTCGTCGGCGAGGGCCTCGCAGGGCTGCCCGTCGCGCGCCGCGCCGCGCCGGCACGCGTCGACCTCGCGCGAGAGCGCGATGGCGTCGGCGTCATCGTCCATCTGCCCGTCGTAGACAGGGAACGCCTCGCCGCAGCGCGCCGCGTCCCCTTGCGTGCGGACGCACTCGGCGTACTTGGCGGTGACGACGGCGCTGCGCAGGGCGACGTCCCACTCGTGGGCCGCCATGTCCGTGGCGACGAAATAGTCGGGGTTGCTGTCCGAGGTCACGTACCACGCCTGCGGCACGGCCTCGCGCCGCTGGTAGGGCAGGGTGCACCGTTGCTTGAAGGTATCGCACCGCGAGCCGGGCCCCACCGCCTCCATCCCTCCATCCCGGGCCATCAACGCCCCGGTGACGGCCTCGCACTCGTCCTCGGTCCCGTTCCGGTCCTGGTCGCGGTGCGGATCTGCGCCGGCGGGGGTGGTCTCGGGCGTGAAGCACGGGATCTCGCCCGTCATGCGCTCCGGATCGTCGTAGTAGTGGCTGCGTTCCCAGATGTTGTAACGGGAGATCAGGCGGTGCCACTTGGCGTCGCTCATGCCGTAGTTGCGGGCGTAGCCGAAGCGCTCTCGCACGAAGGCGCCGAACGCCCGGAACCGGTAGCCGTCCCACTCGGCCGGCTCGTAGTCCCGATCGACGACGCGCCGGAATGACTGCCGGAGGGTGATCTCGACGGGGTTGCACGATCCGACCGGCGCGGTGCCGCCCGCGAAGTCCGTGTCGAGCATGCAGGCCGGGAAGCTGTCGATGCCCCAGCCGAGGTGGCTGAGATCGACGAGCTGAGGCACCGCGAAGGCCTTGTTGGTGACGTCGAAATACCCCTCCTCGGGCTCGAAATGGGGCGCGTCGGGGTGGCTCGGGTCGCTGACGTAGTAGGAGAGCGGCTCGTACTGCACGCCGCCGTAGACGCCGATGAGCGACAGCGTGTCGAAGTCGTAGGAGTCGACGTTCAGGTTCTTCGACCAGTCGACCCGCATGTACTCGCGCTCATACCACGGACGATCGGTCGTGTTTTCGACGACGACGTTGCTCTCTTCGCCCGTCGCCCGGTTGTAATCGCGCTGGACGTCGAAGTGCGAGAGGATCTTGTAGGCGACGACCACGACGCCATCGTCCGTGGCGGCGCCGGCGCCCTTGCCGTCGCTGTCGTTCACGCGCTCGTAGGTGAGGCGCCCGAGCAGGAGGTCTTCCTGGATGATCCACTTGATGCGCGCGACGTCGGCCTGAGCGTACGAGGAGGAGAAGAGCCCGTCCTGCGAGGCGCCGTAGCCCACGTCGACCACCGTGGTCCGCGCCCAGAACTCGGGATCGTCCTCCCTGCTCTGCAGATCGGCGCCGACGAAGAACGATTTGGCCAGCGCGTTCGCCTGAACCTGGCTGATGGCCGGCCGCTCCTCGGCGCAGCCCGCGATCGAGCACACCGCTGCCGCGAGCAATGCCTGTCTCACAATCCACCTCATCGCAGAGTCCTCCTCTGGCAGCTCGGTCCCGAGCGCGCATGCCCCCATGAGAACCTCGGCCCGAGTCGCCGCGACGACCGCCCCGGTCGCGCGAGGGGCGCGCCTGCTCGCCCTCGCCGGCACCGCGGCATACCACGTACCACGCGCGCCACACCCTCGCCATTCCTGGCCAATCCACGGGCATTCAATGCCTTTTCCGCCTCGCGCCCCGCTCACCGCGCGGCCGCGCTGCACCGCCGGGCGTTAGGCGATTGACGGCCGATTGACGGCCGCTGCCCCCGTTCGCCGAGCCTCTCCGGGCTGGGACGGAAATGGCCTGTTCCAAGCGGCCAGCGGCTCGGCTGTTCCAGTCGTCCGCCGTGGGCCCCGGAGGCTCGGCGCGCGCTTCTCTCCCGCCGCCCCCTCGCCTCGCTCGCGAGGCTGCGGTATTCGACCACCTCACCCGATCGGGAGGAACACCGTGCCTGACGGAGACGTCCTGCTCTCGAACACCGACGGCACCATCCTGGCGCAAGGCCCCGCCGTGCTCGTCTGCGAGTGCCGTGGCGACGGCCTCGACCTCGCCGTCCGTCGCGTCGCCGCGTTCGCGCTCGTCGCCTCGCTCGTCGTGGCGGGCATCGTGGCGGCGCGCGCGGCCCCCTTTCCCATCCTCTTCATCGCGGGGATGTGGACCGCCGGAGCCGCCGCCGCGCTGCTCGCCGTCCGCCGGCGCCGCCGGCTCCACGGGCTGTTCCGCCTCGACTTCGAGCGGGACGAGCTCATCCAGGACGGCCGTGGCTTCCGGCGGATCCTGCCGATCCAGGCGATCGTCGGCGTCTCGACCCCGCCCGCCTCGGACGCGGACGTCGACGAGCCGGGCCTCGCGCCGCGCTGGCTGCTCCTCCACCTGTCGACCGGGGAGCAGCTGCGCCTGGGCAAGGCGCCCGCCTACGCGCTCGGCCCCGCGCTCGCCTTCCTCCGGCGGGCCGGCGTCGAGGCGTGAGGGGCGCGCCCGCCGCCGGCCAGCGCCGCGCCGTCAGGGGCTCGGCAGGCTGGGGTAGGCCGGACCGAAGTCGTTGCGGACGTCGCGGACCGTCGAGAGGTACGGCGTCTTCACGGTCTCGTCCCGGTAGAGCGGCCTGACGACGCACGTATCGCCTCCGCACTCCCCCGCTTCGGGGAAGATCACGTCGGCGACGAGCCAGAACCTGTCGCCTGAGTCCTCCGGAACGAAGGCGACGGGCACCTCGGGGTCGTAGAAACCGGTGGGCCCGAGGTCGGCCCCGAGCTCGCCGTTGCAGTAGATCTTGATCCGCGGGTGCACGTCGAACGACACGCTGCCGCCGAAGTAGTGCACGGCGATGCGCATCCAGCTGGCCTTGGGCGGGAAATCGACGTTGATGTTCTCGGGCGCGCAGAAGGTCGGGTCGTCCGGGTCCGTGGTGCGGTGGGCGCAGGAGATGTTGTCGAGATCGAGCCGCGGGCTATGGCACCCCCGGCCGTGGTCGCGCCAGTCGTCCCCCACCCCGCGAGGCGCGTAGAAGCAGCTGTTGTTGGTCTCCTCCGGATCCAGGTACCAGTTCACCGGCTCGGGGGGCGTCGCCGTGTCGCTGAACCACGTGATGGCCGAGCCGCCAGAGAGGCTGTCGAGCGTACAATTTCCGTAGCCACACACGGCGCTGGAGCCGCCGACCGTCCAGGGCTGCATGCTGTCCGGCTTGTGGAGGTAGAGGTCCATGTCCACGCTGGCCGGCTCGTGCTCCCACTCGAGCTCGACGCGGAGGCCGCGGGCGCCGACGAACAGCGGGTAAACGCAGGTCGCGGTCTCTCCGCTCGCCAGGCTCTTCGTGTACGTGACCGTGTACTCGCCCGACTGGAGCGGCTTGAAATCGTCCGCCGGCCCCTGCCCGCCCACCGCGGGGCACGGGCTCACGCCCGGCGGGCACGTCACCGTCCACACCTCGGAGCCCGGACGCGCGTCCTCGCTGAACGAGCCGGTGCCCTCCTTCAGATCGACGGTGGCGAACGGCGCCGCCTGGAGCGGGTGGCAGCCCGCCACGTCGTTCCGGTGGCAGTCCTGGTCCGCGTGCACGCCGCCGACGCAGGGGCCCCACGTGCCCGTCTCGTCGCAGATCTGGGTCCCGGGGAAGCACCCCGGGCTGCGCCGGAACGACGGATCGCCGCGAAAGCAGGAGTGCGCCTGCCCGGCGATGCACCCGCAATTCTCGTCGATCATCCCGTTGCAGTCGTCATCCAGCCCGGCGTGATCCACGCCGAGCTCATCCACGCCGCACAGCTCCGTCGGACCGCAGGCGCTCCCGCACGGGTTGACCGTCACCGGCAAGCCCTCGTGCGTCCCTTCGCCGGGGTCGCCAAGGAAGCCGCCGTAACCTTCCGAGCCGCCGGGCTGGGCGGTCGCCGCGCCGGCGCCGCCCGCCCCGGCGGCGCTGCCCGCCTCGTCGGCGTGCGCGCCGCCGCCCGTCGTCGGATCGAACGTGAGCCGCTTGCCCTCGGCGCTGCAGCCGGCCGCGAAACCGGCGCCCGACGCCGCGATCGCGATCACGACGGGGAGCACGGAGGAGACACGAAGACGAGACATGATACCTCCACTTGGAGACCTAGACGCGGTGTCGCGGCGGCCTGCGCCCGCTCCGCGCGACGGCGAAGCGCGCCGCGCACCAGGCACTACGGCGTGATGCAAAGCGGATACCGGTTTCCCCAGCGCGCGCGAAAGCGCGGCTCGGGACGGCGGATCACGAAGCCTCGACCCTCATCGAGTAACAAGGACACCTGCCATGCAGACTCAGCAGGGTGAGTCGCTGGAGGAGGACTCCCTAGCACGGACGCCGGCCGGCGATGGCCACAATGAGCCGCCTTCAGCCGGCGAGACGCGCTCTCGCCGGATGCGTCGTCAGGCGAACCACCAACTCACCCGAGGAGCCAGAGAAATCATCCTCAGACAGATCACCACGATGCTCGCCGTGCTGGCCGGTGTGGCGTTGCGCCTCACGACCTCTGCGCACGGGGCGAGACGGCGCCGGCAGAGCTCGCGCGCTCGCGCCGGCGCGCGCCCTTCGGGGTCACGGCAGCGTCGGGTAGGCGGGACCGAAGCTCGCCTCGACGTCGTCCCGCGTGGTGAGCAGCGGCGTCTTCGCGCTGGCGCTCTCATAGAGCGGCCGCACGACGCAGGCCGCCTGGCCGCACTCGTCCGGCTCGGGGAAGAGCACGTCGGCGACGAGCCAGAACAAGGTGTGTCCGTCCGTGGGCTTGAACGCGACACGCCGCTCTGGGCTGTAGAACCCCGTGTGCCCCAGATCGGCCCCGAGCGCGCTGTCGCAGAAGATCTTGATCCGGGGGTGGATATCGTGCTTCACGCTCCCCTGACCGAAGTAATACACGCCGATGCGCATCCACTGACCCTTCGGCGGATAGTCGAGGTTGATGTTCTCCGGCGCGCAGAAGTCTGGGTCGTTGGGGTCCGTCACGATGGGGTCGCACCTCCAGTTGTCGAGGTCGAGCCGCGGGTTGTGGCAGCCAAGACCGTTCGCCTCCCATAGTTTCCCCACGCCCCGAGGGGCGTTGAAGCAGCCGTTGTTGCCCGGCACCGGATCGAGGTACCAGTTCACGGGGTCCGGCAGCCTCGCGCTGTTCAAGAACCAGCGGATATCCGAGGCCTTTGACGAGAAGTGCTCGATGGTGCAGTTGTAAAAGCCGCAGTCCACCGCCGAGCCCGACATGCTCCAGGGTTGCGTGTTGCTCGGCTTGTGGAGGTGGAGATCGAGATCGACGTCGCCGACGTCGTGCTCCCACTCGAGCTCGACGCGCAGCCCGCCCGCGCTGACGAAGAGCGGGTACTGGCAGCTCCGGGTATCGCCGCTCGGGACGCGCTTCGTGTACGTGACAGTGTACTCCCCCGACTGCAGCGGCTTGAAATCGTCCGCTGGGTCCGAGCCGCTCACTCCGGGGCACGGGTCGACGCCATCGGGGCAGTCCACCGTCCACACCTCGGAGCCCGCGACCGCATCCGCGCTGAAGGCGCTGGTGCCCGCCTTGAGGTTGACATCGGCGAAGGGCGACGCCTGCATCGGGCGGCACGGAGCGCCGCCACCCATGTGGCAGTTCTCGTCGGCGTGCACGCCGCCGACGCACGGGCCCCAGGTGCCAGTCTCGTCGCAGAGCTGGGTGCCAGGAAAGCAGCCCTCGCTGTTCCGGAACGACGGATCGCCGCGGAAGCAGGAGTGCGCCTGACCGGGGATGCAGGCGCACGTCTCGTCGATCGAACCATCGCAGTCGTCGTCCAGGCCGAGGGTCGCGCCGGTACATAGCTCCCTGTCGCCGCACGCGCTCCCACAAGCGTTCACCGGCACATCGCTGTACGGCTCCTGCCCTCCATCGATGTCGAGGAACCCACCCTGCCCGTCGACTCCGCCGGTCGTGCCGCCCGCCCCCACGCCTGGTTCGTCAGCTCCGCTCGAGTCGAGCACGTTGGACGAGCCCGTCGCGCTGCAGCTGGCCGCGAAGCCAGCGCTGGACACGGCGGCGCCAACCACGATGAGGAGCGAGAAGGAGAACCGACATCGACCCATGACACCTCCGCTTGAGGGACCCTCGATGCCGCGACAAAGCGGGCTCACGCCCCGCTCGACACCCCGGCATTCCAGGAGCTCACGCGAGTGTAGCAAAATCAGCAAGCGACAATCGCACTGCAAGCGCGACATGAAGAACGTCGCTCTCTCACCGCGCGCCGCCGTCCATCCGCGAGCGGTCGATTGTCCACATCCACCGATGCGCTGCGGGTGCAGGACGGCGCCCACGCACGCACAGGGCGTGAAGCTGGCGCCAGGGGATCGCCTATCCGATGATCGGGAGCTGCCGAGCGCCCTTGGCCCTCGCAGGCTGCGGCTCCGGCTGCGGCTGCACCACGGACGAAGCGGCCGCCTCCTCGATGTGCACGCCGGAGCGGAAGCGCTGCTCGCCGCCCGCGATCTTGCGGTGCGCCAGCGTGTGCTGCATGAAATTCAGCGGAAAGAAGCCCGCCAGCTGGATCCAGCTCGACTGCCGCGTGAGGGTGAACCTGCGCCATATCGAGGACGGCGAGTAGAATTTCGTCCACGCGGACACCCACCCCTCCCGGAGCCGCTCCCGCGACATCTGCTTGGGGACGAAATAGGGCGAGCCGGCGTCGTGGTCGCGGCGCAGCCACCAGCGCTCGTCCGTGAGGCGCCCCTCCGCCTTGAGGCGGCGGTACAGCTGCGTCGCGGGGTACGGGGTGAGGATGGCATACAGCGCCATCGTCAGCTTCATGTCGACGCCGAACTCCACGGTGCGATCGAACACCTCGGGATCGTCCGTATCGAACCCGAAGACGAAGCTCCCCCAGACCGAGATGCCGTGATCGTGGAGCATCGCCATCGTCTCCTTGTACTGGGAGGGACGGTTCTGCCGCTTTCCGGTGAACTTCACCGTCTCGTCGTCGATGCTCTCGAAGCCGATGAAGAGCGCCTTGCACCCGCTCTCGGCCATGAGCTTCACGTTCTCGAGGCGCTTGACCGCGGCGAGCGAGCACTGGCCTATCCAGTGCTTCTTCAGCGGGATCATCCGGGTGAAGAGCTCCTTCGAGTACGCCCGGTGGATCATCACGTTGTCGTCCGCGAACATGATGAGCTTGCCGAGCGACCGGAGCTCGCTCAGCACCTCGTCGGTCGGGCGGAACCGCATCGTGGTGCCGTTCGCCGTCGACACGCTGCAGAACTCGCACGGATACGGGCAGCCGCGCATCGTCTGGACGACCTGGAACGGGATGTACTTCTTGGAGGTGAACAGGTCGCGCCGCGGCGGGGGCCTGCCCGCGAGGCTCGGCAGCTCCGGGCGGTAGAACGGCTTGAGCTCGCCGCGCTTCACGTCCGCGAGCAGGGCGGGCCAGGCGTCCTCCGCCTCGCCGACCACGACGGCGTCCGCGTGCTGCAGGGCCTCGTCGGGGCAGGCCGTCGGGTGGATGCCACCGAGCACCACCTTCACGCCGCGCCTGCGGTAAGCGGCGGCGATATCGTAGCTGCGGCGGGCGGTCTTGCTGTCGACGCTGATCCCGACGAGGTCGACGTCCTTGACGTCGCGCTGGAGATCGAAGGGCTGCACGACGTCATCGGTATAGATGATCTCATCTTCGGGGGGCGTGAGCGCCGCGAGCGTGCCGAGCCCCACCCGGGGCAGGTACGCGGAATCCTCGCTTGCCGTGGCGATGAGCTCGATCTGCATGGCGGATCGTGCTTATCACGGAGCCCCAAGGAGACCCACGACGAATGAGCTTGCTCTCGGACGCCGCAGTCTTTCTCGGCGCGGCCGTGATCGCCGTGCCGCTGTTCAAGCGGATCGGCCTCGGCGCGGTGCTCGGCTACCTCGTCGCGGGCGCGCTGCTCGGCCCGTCGGGGCTGCGGATCATCGCCAACGTCGAGGACACCCTCCACTTCTCGGAGCTCGGCGTGGTGCTGCTCCTCTTCCTCATCGGCCTCGAGCTCAAGCCGTCGCGGCTCTGGGTGCTCCGCCGCGCCGTGTTCGGCCTCGGCGGCGCGCAGGTCGCCGTCACGGGCGCGCTCATCGCGCTCATCGGCGCCGCGCTCGGCCTGCGCGCCGACACGGCGGCCATCGCGGGCGTCGGGCTCTCGCTCTCGTCGACGGCGTTCGTCCTGCAGATCCTGGCCGAGAAGGGCCAGATGCAGTCGCAGCACGGCCGCTCCGCGTTCGCCATCCTGCTCTTCCAGGACCTCGCCGTCATCCCGCTGCTCGCGGGGCTCCACCTGCTCGGCCCCGCCGGCGCGGCCCCCGCCGAGGGGAGCGCCGTCGCCTCGTCGCTCAAGGTCGTGGCCGTGCTGCTCGCGGTCGTCGTCGGCGGCCGCTACCTCGTGCGCCCCGTCTTCCGGGCCATCGCCGCCACCCACGCCCACGAGGTCTTCACCGCGGCGGCCCTGCTCGTCGTGCTCGGCACGGCGCTCCTCATGGTGCAGGTCGGCCTCTCCATGTCGCTCGGCGCCTTCCTGGCGGGCGTGCTGCTCGCCGACTCGGAGTACCGCCACGAGCTCGAGGCGGACATCGAGCCGTTCAAGGGCCTGCTCATGGGGCTCTTCTTCATCGCCGTCGGGATGTCGGCGAACATCGGCCTCGTCATCGAGCGGCCGCTGCTCGTCCTCGGGCTCGTCCTCGGCGTGATGACGCTCAAGGCCGCCGTCCTGCTCGTCCTGGGCAGGGCGACCGGGCACGCGAAGGGCTCCGCGCGCGACCTCGCGCTCACGCTCCCGCAGGGGGGCGAGTTCGCCTTCGTCCTCTTCGGGCTGGCCGCGGGACAGGGCCTCATGGACAGGCTCCTCGCCGACCTCCTGGTCGTCGTGGTCACCCTGTCCATGGCGCTCACGCCGCTCGTCATCGCGCTCGGCGACGCGCTCGTCAAGCGATGGCAGGGGGGCCGGCCAGAGCGCGAGTTCGACGCGATCGACGACGACGACCCGAGGGTCATCATCGCCGGATACGGCCGCTTCGGCCAGATCGTCTCTCGCGTCCTCCGCACGAGGAAGATCCCCTTCACCGCGCTCGACGCGAGCCCGACGCAGGTCGACTTCGTCCGCAGGTACGGCAACAAGATCTATTACGGGGACGCCTCCCGGCTCGAGCTGCTCCGCGCGGCGCGCGCCGACAAGGCGAAGATCTTCGTGCTGGCGATCGACGACGTCGCGTCGTCGGTGAAGACGGCGGAGGTGGTGAAGCGGCACTTCCCGGACCTCCTCATCTACGCGCGCGCCAGGAACCGCCAGCACGCGTATCAGCTGATGGATATCGGCGTGACGGTGCTGGCGCGGGAGACGTTCCTGTCGTCGCTCGAGGTGGCGGCGCGCGTGCTCGAGGGCCTCGGGATGCGGGAGCGGGACGCCCGCGCGACCATCGAGCGGTTCAGGGCCCACGACGAGAGGGTGCTCCTCCGCGGGCACGCGGTGCACAACGACGAGGTCAAGCTCATCGAGGCGGCGAAGCAGGCGGCGCAGGAGCTCGAAGGGCTGTTCGAGTCCGACGAGATCGCGCCGCCCGGCAGGGACGACGAGGCCGCGGCGGTGTGACGCGGAGCGCGCGAGTCGCCGCCGGCTCGCTCACTCCTGCTCTTGCTTCGCGCCGATGCCGTGGCGGCGGAGGTAAGCCCGCACGTGCGCCCGCTCCATGCCCGCGCGCCGCGCCATCTCGCTCACGTTGCCCTTCGCGTCCTCGGACAGGGCGGCGAAGTAGTCGCGCTCGAACCGCGCGAGGACGTCGCGCTTCGCCTCCTGGAACTGGCGGCCCTTCATCGACGCGAACGAGCTGCTGGCCGCGCCGCCGCCCGGGGGGATCGACGGCGAGGAGCTCGGGTGCATCGGCGTCTCGGTGAGGGCGCCGAGGTGCGCCGCGATGTCGATCTCCTCGCCCTCGGCGGCGAGCGCGAACGCGACGGCGACCGCGTTCCGCAGCTCGCGGACGTTTCCCGGCCAGTCGTGCCGCATCAGCCGCTCGAGCGTCATGTTCGAGACGCGCTCGTAGGCGCTCTCGTCGCCGAGATCCTTCAGCATCCGGCGGACGAGCACGGGGATGTCCTCCACGCGCTGCCGGAGCGCCGGCAGCTCGATCTTGATCTGCGCGACGCGGAAGTAGAGGTCGCTCCGGAAGTTGCCGCCGTTCACGGCCCGCACGAGGTCGCGGCGCGTCGCCGCGAGCACGCGCACGTCGACCTCGCGGTAGCTCGACCCGCCGACGCTCTTGATGCGGCGCTCGGCGAGCGCGCGGAGGAGCTTCGGCTGCACCTCGAGCGGCAGCTCGCCGAGCTCGTCGAGGAAGATCGTGCCGCCGTCCGCCTCGATGAACGGCGAGAGGCGCTTGTCGACCGCGCCCGTGAACGCGCCGCGCTCGTGGCCGAACAGCGTCGCCTCGGCCAGGGTCGGCGGGATCGAGCCGCAGTCCACGACCACGAACGGCTTCTTCGAGCGGGCGCTCGCCAGGTGCAGCGCCTGCGCGACGAGCTCCTTGCCCGTGCCGGTCTCGCCCGTGATGAGCACCGTGAGGTCGGTCGGCGCCATCTTGGAGAGGCGCTCGAAGATGGCCCGCATCCCGGGGCTGCTCGCCACGAGCGGGCCGAACGACGGGATCGCCGAGACCGTGATGCGCTCGGGCCGCAGGGGCTCGAACTGGATCTCGGTCTCGCCGAGCCGCAGCTTCGTGCTCGTGAGCAGGTAGATGTCGCCGACCCGCACGCCGCCGACGAAGGTCCCGTTCCGGCTGTCGAGATCGCGCACGCGGACGCCCTGCTCCGTGGCGACGAACTCGGCGTGCACCGCGCTGACCTTGGCGTCGTCGAGCACCAGCTGGCAGGCCGCGTTGCGGCCCACGATGACGGGATCGGTGCCGATCTCGATCCATCCGCCGCCGCGCGCGGCCGATGATTTCGTGAGGCGGATGCGCCCGCCGCGCACCTCGACCCGGTTCTTCGTGCCTACCGTCGCGTCGAGCAACTCAGTGCCTCTCTGTCTTGCGGCGCGAAGGCGGACCCTCCGGCCGGGGAATCTCTGGGCCCCCGCCCCTGCTCGGCGGCGCCGGCGGCGCGCCCGCGCCCGCCCTGCTCGGCGGTGGTGGCGGCGCGCCCGCGCCCGCCCTGCTCGGCGGCGCCGGCGGCGCGCCCGCTCTGCTCGGCGGTGGCGGCGGCGCAGCGGCCCTGCTCGGCGGCGCCGGCGGCGCGCCCGCTCTGCTCGGCGGTGGTGGCGGCGCGCCCGCGCCCGCCCTGCTCGGCGGCGCCGGCGGCGCACCCGCGCCCGCCCTGCTCGGCGGTGGTGGCGGCGCGCCCGCGCCCGCCCTGCTCGGCGGCGCCGGCGGCGCGCCCGCGCCCGCCCTGCTCGGCGGCGCCGGCGGCGCGCCCACGCCCGTCCTGCTCGGCGGCGCCGGCGGCGCAGCGGCCCGGCTCGGCGGCGGCGGCGGCACGGTGCTCCCGGCCCGGCTCGGCGGCGGCGGGGGCACGGTGCTGGCCCTGGGAGGGGCGAGCGAAGCAGGGGGCGGCGAGCTGTGGCCGCCGTCGCTGAAGCCGCCGTTCTCCGTCATCGTCGGCGGGCCGTCGACGACCGTCGGGTTGTCTTCCAGGAACGGGTCGGGCAGCTCGGAGGGATACCTGCTCCGCTGCGTGCGGCGCGTCGCGCGCGTGATGTTCGCCGGCTGGATGGCCCGCCAGCTCGACAGCGCCTCTGCCGCGGAGCCGAAGCGCCCCTCGCGCCGGCGGTCGAGCGCCCGCTCGAGGAAGCGCTCGATGCCCACCGGCCATTTCTCGCCGGTCGCCTCGGCGAGCGAAGGCGCCGGGCGGTCGAGCTTCATCGCGACGAGCACCGCGGCGTTCGCCCCCTCGAACGGCAGCCGCCCGGACAGGGACCGGAAGGCCACCGCGCCGACCGCGTAGATGTCGGCCCGCTCGTCGGCCCGCGCGGCGCCCCGCACCTGCTCCGGCGCCATGTACGCGAACGATCCCAGCGTCGCGTCGAAGGCGGTGAGCGTCGGCTCTTCCTTCTCGCGCCGCGCGAGCTTCGAGATGCCGAAATCGAGGATCTTCGCGCGCTCGCGCCGGTCCGGCAGGCCGAGGTGCTCGAGGTAGATGTTGCCCGGCTTCAGATCGCGGTGGATGACGCCCGCGGCGTGCGCCGCCACGAGCCCCTGGAGCACGTCATCGATGATCGGGCCGACCTCGCTGAACGGCAGGTACTGCTCGCGCTTCAGCCGATCCGCCAGCGACTCGCCGTCGAGCTGCTCGAACACGAGCAGGTGCTCGCCCTCGTCCGTCTGGCCGACCTCGAGCAGCTGGCAGACGTACGGGCTCTGGATGGCCGAGGCGATCTTCGCCTCGCGGTCGAAGCGCCGCACGAGATCGGGCTTCATCGCGGCGCGCGCGAGCAGGACCTTGATGGCGACCTGGTGATTGTCCGATTCCCGTGTCGCTGCCCAGACTTCGCCCATGCCGCCCCGCCCGAGCAGGCGGGAGACACGGTAGCCAGCAACGACGTCGCCCGGGTGGATCGCCACGTAACCTGGATCGGGACCGTACCACCGCGCCTCTCGAACGGGTGAGAAAAATGCGAGCGTCCGGGGAAACCGCGTGATTCCCGGAGCGACCGGAACCGATCACGGAGCGCCGCTCGCGGCGCGTGCTGCGGGCTCACAGCGCGACAGCGCGACAGCGCGCCGGCGCGCTCGGAGCACGAACCCAACGGAGGGCGCGCCCTGGTTCGGTGGACCACGGCGAGCCGCGCGCCCTCGATGGTCGTGGCCGTGGGCCGCAGCCCACGGCGCGCGGAATCCCGGGAAGAATCCGAGGGACGCAGCACTAGCCCGACGCGACATGATTCTGTAGGCTCGCCGCGCCATGCCGCGTACCGCCGAGGATGTCGAAACCTACCTCCTGCAGCTCGATCGCCGGTTCGAGAACGACGCCGGAACCTACCTCGTCTCGGGGGGCCCGGACGCGCCGCCGATCGCGATCCGCATCGACCCGCCGATCGTGGCGGTGCGGGTCACGATCGGCCCTGTCCCCGGGGACGACGCACACCAGACCAGGCTCTTCCGCCGCCTGCTCGAGTACAACGCGACGGATCTGATGCACGCTTCGTACGGGATCGAGGCGGGCACCGTCGTCCTGTCGGCGGCGCTGGAGCTCGAGAACCTCGACATGAACGAGCTCGAGGCGATCCTGAGCGACATTGATCTCGCGCTCGCCCGCCACATCTCCGTGCTGCACGATCTCGCGCTCAGCTGAGCAGACCCGCCGCGCCTTTCGACCCTGCGCACCCCGAGAGTTGGAGCTGATCTATGGGAATTTTCGCGCGCCTTGCGACCCTCATCAAGTCGAACCTGAACGACCTCATCAGCCGCTCGGAGGACCCCGAGAAGATGCTGAACCAGGTCGTCATCGACATGGCAAACCAGCTGATCGAGGCGAAGAAGCAGGTCGCCGTCTCGATCGCCGACGAGAAGCGGCTGGCCAAGCAAGCCGAGCAGGAGGCCGCCCACGCCGCGGAGTGGGAGCGCAGGGCGATGCTCGCGATCAAGGCGGGCGACGACGCGCTGGCCAAGGAGGCGCTGAACCGCAAGAAGGAGCACGACCAGCTCGCCACCTCCTACAAGGACCAGTGGCAGAAGCAGAAGCAGGCCGTCGACCAGCTGAAGACGGCGCTGCGCCTCCTGAACAACAAGATCGAGGAGGCGAAGCGCAAGAAGAACGTGCTCATCGCCCGGAAGAAGCGGGCCGAGGCGCAGAAGGCCATCCAGGAGACGATGAGCGGCCTGAACAACGCCTCCGCCTTCGAGACGTTCGACCGGATGTCGAACAAGATCGACCAGATCGAGGCCGAGGCCGAGGCCGCCGGGGAGATCGCCGAGCAGTACACGGGCGACACGCTGGCGCACAAGTTCGGGCAGCTCGAGGCGACGGCGGGCGCGGACGACGAGCTGCTCGCGCTCAAGCGGAAGATGGGCGTGCTCCCGCCCGAGCCGCCGCCCGCCGCGGCGCCGCCGCCGCAGGTGCGCGTGGCCGGCGCGGGCGGCGCGCCGGCCGCCGCGCCCCAGGCCGAGCAGGACGAGCTCGCGGCGGCGCTCGCGGAGCTCGAGGCCGAAGAACAACGTGAACAAGCCAGGATGAAGCGCTAGAGCACGCCTGCCCATGAGCCAAGCCGCCACGGCGCTCCGCCCGGCAGGACCGAACGCCTCTCCCGCCGCTCCCCTCCCAGTCCACGCCGAAGAGGTCGGCGCCTTCCTCGATCGCGTCGGGGTCAGCTCGTCCGGCGGGCTCTCCGACGCCGAGGCGCAGCAGCGCCTCGCGGAGCACGGCAAGAACCGCCTGCCCGAGACGAAGAAGAAGAGCGCGCTCGTCCGCATCCTCGAGCAGTTCGCGAACCCGCTCGTGCTCACGCTCCTCGCCGCGGCGACGATCGCCGTGGTCGTCGGCTTCACGGCCGACCAGGACGAGAGCTTCCTCCACCGGTTCGGCGACGCGATCGCGATCCTGCTCATCGTGATCCTGAACGCCTTCCTCGGCTACTACCAGGAGCGGCGCGCGGAGGCGGCCCTGGAGGCCCTCCAGAAGCTCAGCGCGCCGAACGCGCGCGTGCGCCGCGGCGGCAAGACCGTGATCATCGCGGCCGAGGACGTCGCGCCCGGCGACATCCTCGAGCTCGAGGCGGGCGACTCGATCCCGGCCGACGCGCGGCTCGTGCAGACGATCAGCTTCGCGACCGAGGAGGCGGCGCTGACGGGCGAGAGCGCGGCCGCGGTCAAGGACGCGCTCGCCCCGGTCGCGCGCGACGCGCCGCTCGGCGACCGCGTCACGATGGTCTTCACGGGCACGAGCGTCGTGCGCGGCAAGGGGCGCGCGGTGGTGACCGCGACCGGCGTGAGCACCGAGCTCGGCCGGATCGGCGAGATGATCCGCTCGGTCGGCGAGCAGAAGACGCCCCTCGAGGAGCGGCTCGATCGCTTCGGCTCGGTGATCCTGCGGGTGTGCCTCGCGCTCTCCGCGGTGCTGCTCGGCTGGGGGTTCATCCGGGGCGGACGGCCGTGGCACGAGCTCCTGCTCGAGGGCGTGAGCCTCGCCGTGGCCGCCATCCCCGAGGGGCTGCCCGCGATCACGACGATCACGCTCGCGCTGGGGATGCAGCGCATGGCGCGGCGCGGGGCGATCGTGCGCAAGCTGCCCGCGGTCGAGACGCTCGGCGCCGCGACGATCATCGCGTCGGACAAGACGGGCACGCTCACCCAGAACGAGATGACGGTGCGCAACGTGTACGCGGGCGGCCGCCGCTACACGGTGACCGGCGAGGGGTACAACCCGGCGGGCGCGCTGCGGGACGAGGGCGGCGCGGAGGTCGTGGAGCACTCGGCGCCCCTCACGTACCTGTTCGCGACGGTCGCGCTCTGCAACAACGCGTCGCTCGACGAGGATCGCGCGACGGGCCGCTGGAACATCGTCGGCGATCCGACCGAGGGGGCGCTGCTGACGCTGGCCGCGAAGGGCAACTACTCGCGCGAGTCGGTGGCGCCTTCGCACGCGTTCGTGCACGAGCTGCCGTTCGACAGCGACCGCAAGCGGATGACGGTGATCACGCGGGACGAGCGCGGCCGCGAGATCGCGCACGTGAAGGGGAGCGTCGACGTGCTCCTGCCGCTCTGCGTGAAGTTCGCCGACGACAAGGGCGTGCGCGCGCTGTCCGAGGACGACCGCGCTGCGATCGTCGCCGAGGCCGATCGCATGAGCGCTGCCGCGCTGCGCGTGCTCGCGATCTGCCGCCGGGTGCGGGTCAGCCGCGACGGGGACGACATCGAGCGCGAGCTCACGTTCCTCGGCCTGGTCGGGATGATGGACCCGCCGCGGCAGGGGGTGAAGGAGGCGGTGGCCGAGTGCCGTCGCGCCGGCATCCGCGCCGTCATGATCACCGGCGACCACCGGCTCACCGCGACGGCGATCGCCAAGGAGATCGGGCTCTGGGACGAGGGCGACGAGGCGCTCAGCGGCGCGGAGCTCGCGGCGATGAGCGACGAGGAGCTCGGGCGGCGGATCATGCACCTGCGCGTCTTCGCCCGGACGACGGCGGAGCAGAAGCTCCGGCTCGTGCGGGCGTTCAAGGCGCACGGCCACATCGTGGCGATGACGGGCGACGGCGTGAACGACGCGCCCGCGCTCCGGGAGGCGCACATCGGCGTGGCGATGGGGCGCGGGGGCACCGACGTGGCGCGGCAGGCGGCGGACCTCGTGCTGGCGGACGACAACTTCGCGACCATCGTCGAGGCGGTGCGCGAGGGGCGCGCCATCTACCGCAACATCCAGAAGTTCATCTTCTTCCTCCTCTCGTCGAACATGGGCCTGCTCGTGGCCGTGTTCGTCGTCTCGTTCTTCGGCAAGTGGCCGCCGCTGACGCCGCTCATGATCCTCTGGATCAACCTCGTCACGAACGGCCTGCCCGCGCTCGCGCTGGGCATCGATCCGCCGGATCCGCAGCTCATGTCGGAGGCGCCGCGGCCGCGCGACGAGGGCCTGCTCATCAAGCGCGACTACCTCGGGATCCTGTACGTCGGCGCGATCATGGGGCTCGCCGCCGTCGCCCTCTACGCGACGTCGGACCAGACCGAGGAGGCGCTGCTGCGCACGCGCGCCGTCGCCTTCTCGCTGCTGGCGCTGTCGCCGCTCTTCCACGCCTGGAGCTGCCGTAGCCCGGTCATCTCGCTCTTCGCGTCGAAGCCGCTCATCAGCCTCCCGCTCCTCCTGGCGGTCGCGGCGAGCGCGGCGATCCACCTGATCGCGCTGCTCGTGCCCGCGCTGCGCCCGGTCTTCCGCACGTACGCGATGTCGTCGAACGAGTGGATGCTCCTGCTCGTCCTCTCGGCGCTCATCGTCCCGGCCGTCGAGATCGCAAAGCTCGTGTACCGCCGGATCCGCCCCGAAGGCGCCGGCCTCACGCCCGCCCCCAAGCCCCACGCATGACCGCCGGGTGAGGGCCTCGGCACCGCCGAGCCCCCTCGCCTGCCACGTCGGACGGCCACCTCGCGGCGTCCAGGGAGCCGCCTCGGGTCGGCGACGCGGACCGATCCGGAAAGAAAGTGCTCGTGGTAAGAACAAGCGGGCGCGGAGAGGCGTCCAAACCCGAGCTTATGAGACGTAAATCACATCACCTCCGTGCGCCGGGGGCTCATGCCTCCGGCTCCCGCCTCGCCGCGCTCGCGCCGGTCGCGCTGGCGGCGCTGACCGCCGCCGCCCCCTCCCCTGCCCTCGCCGCCGGCACGCCGATCGCGGCGCCGCTCGTCGAGTCGAAATGGCTCAAGCTCGACGGGATCCCGAAGGAGTGGCCGGTGGCGTTCACCTCCCTCGGCCTCAAGATCAAGGGCAAGCCCAGCAAGGCCGATCTGGCCGCGCAGGTGGCCATCGCCTACGACGACGCGCGGATCTACGTGGCGGCCGACGTGACCGACGACGCGCTGCGAGGCGGCGCCGATCACGTGAAGGTCGTGATCGGGTTCCCGGGCGGAAAGGTCCAGGCGGTCGCGCTCTACCCGGGACAGCCAGGCAAGACCGCGGGCAGCGTCAAGGTCCCGGGCGGCAAGGCGGTGGCCGGGGCGAGGGTCATCGAGGCCCCCCGGAGCGGCGGGTACACCCTGGAGGCGAGCATCCCCTGGACGGCGTTCCCGGAGGCGGCGACGACCCGGGTCGGGCTGCGGGCGGGGCTCTTCGTCCACGACGACGACGGCGGAGGGGTCGACGCCGTCGTCGGCAGCGCCGCCTCGGAGGCGTACGGGTCGCTGTCGCCGCTCGCGACCGAGCCGGAGCTCGCGCTCACCGACGGCCTCCTCCGGAGCAAGGGCATCCACGGCCGCGCGAGCTACGACCTCGTCGCCGACGTGGCCGGCGACGGGATGCGGGAGCGGGTGCTCGTCCACGAGCGGTTCCTGATCGTCCTCGGCCCCGGGTTCCGGAAGGGCGCGCAGTATTACTTCGAGGACCTCGGGGTCGACGCCAAGGACGGGATGGTGCCGTCGCTCACGGCGCGCGACCTGACGGGCGACGGCCAGGCCGAGCTCATCCTGCGGAAGCGCTCCGGCAGCAGCACGAAGTACCGCGAGGTGATCCACGTGCTCCAGTTCGGCGCCGGCGACACGCCGCGGCCGATCTTCCAGCACGAGATCGCGATCGCGACGGACAAGGGCTCGGTCGTCAACGACGTCGACTTCGTGGCGGACGGCGACAAGATGGCGATCCGCGTGGAGCCGGGCAAGGCGACCCGGTACGACGCGAGCAACTACGCGGAGGGCGTCGAGACGACGTACGACCCGCTGCTGTTGCCGTGGGGGTCGATCAAGTCGCAGCTCTACAAGCTGACCGGCGGGGTGTTCACCAAGGCGAGCGAGCAGCGGCAGGCGGGCGCCGTGGGGCCGCGCCCGGCGCCGGCGAGGGCCGAGGAGGCGCGGGCTGCGCCGAAGCCGGCCGGCCTCTCGCCTGCCGAGATGCTCGACAAGGTGTACGCCCTCTACCGGCGCGACCGGAGCGCCTCGTCGAGCAAGCCGCGGTTCGACCTCGGCGCCGACGTGGCCGGCGGCAAGGAGCCCGAGCGGGTGCTCCTGCACGACCGCGACATCGTGGTGTTCGGCAAGGGGTTCCGGGGCGGCGCGGGGTACGCGTTCATGACGCTCGCGCAGTTCGCGTCTCCGGCCGACATCCGCTCGGTGCGCGCGCTCGATCTCACCGGCGACGGCAAGGCGGAGATCATCGTCCACGGCACCGTCCGTGCGGCGGCGCCCAAGGAGGCGGGCGGCGGGACAGTGGACCGCGACGTCGTGCAGATTTTCCGGGTCGAGGGCGAGAGCATCCAGCGGATCTTCGCGGCCGAGGTGGCGCGCAGCATCGGCGACAAGAAGATCGCCGGCGAGCTCAAGTTCGTGCGCGTGGGCGACAAGATGGGGATCGAGCTCGCCCCGGGGCGGGCCGTCGAGTGGACGGAGCAGACGTACCCCTTCAACCAGGACAAGGCGCCTGTCGGCGGCTTCGAGCCGCTGCTGCTGCCGTGGGGGGGCGCGCAGCCGGCGCGGTACGTCTGGAACGGGTCGACTTTCGCCAAGTAGGCAGCGGCTCCAGGCCGAGACGCTCCGCGCGCAGGGGCTGGGGCACCTGCTGGAGGTGGTCACCCCGGAATGACGCCGCTCGGCGAGGGACGGGCGCACACGCCGAGCCCGCTGTATGCGGGGCGGCGTGCTGCCTCGATTTCGCCGCGATTCGCCTGCTCCGGAAGAAAGCGTGATGAAAGGGTACCTGTCCTCGTAAAGCGATGAGACAAGGACCTTGAGACGCCTCGTGCTCATGTTCTCTTGTCCTGCACCGGAGTTGCCAGTACAGGGCGCTATGGGCTCGACCCGGACCGCGTGGCACGTGCTGCTCGCCGCGCTGCTGCGCCAGCGCCGCCCGCGCCATTTTCAGATCCAAAGCGAGGTGCCCTTGTCGACGGAGCCGCCCCGGGCCGATTACCTCCTGCTGCGCAACGACGCGCCGGGCGAGGTCCGCGAGCCGGCGGGCACGTTGCGGAGGCTCTGGTCGCTCTTGCCCAGGGAGACGATCGTCGAGTTCAAGAGCGTCCGGCGCACCTACCGCAGCCGTGACCTCGACCGGCTCTGGGGCTACCTGTCGCTGCACTACGCGGGCGCTGGGAAGCGGCTCGGACCGCGCCGCGACCTGGCCGGCGTGTTGCTGCTGCCGTCGCGTACGCGCTCGCTCGACGCCGATGTCGCGGCGCTCGGGCTGGTCTGGCTCGACCTCGCCGGCGGCTACTGGCAGCTCCAGGGAGCGGCGTTCGCGCTGTACGTGGTCGAGCTCGCCACGGTGGCCGAGGCCGAGGGCGACGATCTGCTACACTTGCTCGGTCACGGCACGGCGCGGACGGTCGAGGCGCGCCGTTGGCTGGCCGAGCAGGTCGGTGCGGAGGAGATCGCGATGGCGATGCGCGAGCTGGAAGGCTTTGACGAGGTGCTGCGGACGCTGCTGAAGAAGCTGCCGATCGAGACGCTTCTGCCGGCGCTGCCGGTGGACGAGCTGCTGGCGGCGCTGCCGCCCGAGCAGCGGGCCGCGGGGCTGACCCCCGAGCAGCGGGCCGCGGGGCTGACCCCCGAGCAGCGGCTTGCCGGGATGCCGCCCGAGCAGCGGCTCGCCGGGATGCCGCCCGAGCAGCGGCTCGCCGGGATGCCGCCCGAGCAGCGGCTCGCCGGGATGCCGCCCGAGCAGCGGCTCGCCGGCCTTCCGCCCGAGCAACGCGTCGCAGGGCTCACCCCCGAGGAGCGGCTCCTCCTCGTGCCTGACGAGACGTTGCGGCTGCTGCCCGACGACTACCTGCGTTCGCTTCCAGAGGATGTCCGGGCGCAGATCCGCGCCCGGATCGGCCGCCCGCTCTAGCGAGGCGCAGGGGCTCCGTGCGGGAGCCGCTCTCCCCGTCAGTACGGCCCTGCGGGGTTGTGTTCCACGTCGAGGATCTCCCAGCGGTAGTAGCTGAAATTCCCGCTCTCGAGCTTCCACAGGACCTCCCCTCGGCTCGGGATCCGGATGCCCCGGAACGTGCCCCACTCCGAGCACGAAACGGACCAAGGCGTGAGCTTCGCGTCGGCGCCGCCGCCGAGATAGCGCTCCGCTTGCAGCCCAATCATGCGCCCCTGCTGATCGAACGTGAACACCGCCGATGCCACCTTCCCCGCGTGGCGCATCGTCGCCTTCGCGCTCGTCGCGTCGATCGACTCCCACGCGATGTAGGGGCTCAGCGCCGCTGACGGGAACCAGACGATCTCGCCCAGAAAGCGCAGCATGGCGCCCTGGTCGATCTTCTCGTCGGCCGCGTCGACGATGTTGACGAGCGACGCCGCCTTGATGAGCATCTGGCCCTTGCCGGAGGCGTACTTGTCGCGGCCCTCGATCGGGAGAATGCCCATCATCTTCGTCGTGACCTTCCAGACGAACGCTGGTTCGTCGACGGAGAAGTACTGCTCGGCCTCCACGGACATCCAGGCGGCGTCAGGGCTGGTGCGGAGCTCGCCGCGCTGTTTCAGCCGGACCGTCTGAGCCCTTTCCCGGCCGACGACGCCCGAGGCCTCGAGCCACGTGCGCACCGGCGTGGGCAGGCGCTCGATCTCGGAGGGGTCGACGCTGGAAGCGTACGGCTCCGCGGGACGCGCGAGCAGCGCCTGGACCTCCGAATCGACCTCATGGCGGAAGCGTGCGTGTGCGGCTGCGGACACGATAGGCAAGAGGACGAGCACGTTGACGAGGGTCCCGAACTTCGCCTGGGGCCACGCGAGGATGATGAGGCCCTGGGACAGGAGCACGCCGAAGAGCGCCAGCGCCCACCACGCGTCGCGCCGCAGGACGCAGAGCGCTGCCGCCGCGAGCAGCACGAGAAGCGCCACGAGCCAGAGCAGGGCGAAGATCCGAGCGCCCGTGGGAGAGAGGGGCACGAGCGTGTGATCGCTCGGCTGACCGGCGGCAGCGAGCTTCGACCACTCGCGGTATCCGATGAGGTGAATCGCGCCGTGGAGCGCGATCAGGAGGGCCAATCCGAGCCGCATGACGTGTCTCTTTCTCGGAGTCGCCTGCTGCGCCCAGCCGTCGATTGGTCGCCTGCAGCCGACTCCGTCTCTCACGTGCTCTTTTTCATTTGCATTTGCAGCCCGCGTGCCAAACCGGGAGCTACGCCGAGGGCGCGGTCGATTCGCGCGGAACCGAGCGCCGAGAAGCGCAGCCCGGCCGTCGTCCACGCAGATCTTGCGCGCCCCGTCCGCCGTCGCTGCTGCACCTGTTGGGCTCGACTTCGACGAGGTGTTGCGGACGCTGCTGACGAAGCTCCCAATCGAGGCGTCAGCTCTACTGCGGGAAGTCGGCCGGGGAAGCGAACCGCCAAGCCGCCAAGGGCGCCAAGAAAACCGGGGAATAGGGGGAGATGCCGGGACGGCCCCCTTCCCCCTCTCCCCTTGGCGTCCTTGGCGGCTTGGCGGTTTTTCTGCTGATCCGGAGTAACTTCCCGCAGTAGAGTTAGGCGTTCAGCCTGGTGGGATTGAAGAGGACCGCGTCCGCGTGGCCGTCGCCGTTCACGGCTACGTCATCCGGCGGGCTCCGGCAGGCAGCAGACGGTGGTCGGGTACGGCTCGCCGCCGGCTGGCTCGCAGAGCCCCAGCTCGTTGACCTCCCATTCGGCGCGGATGCTGCCGAGGGCCGCACCCTCCACCTCGGGACGCAGGCAGCGATCCGCCCCGCCGGCCGTCACCGGCGTCGTCCCGAGGAGCGCGCCCTCGCTGCACGCGCGATCCGAGTAGGCGCTCACCCGCGCGACGCACTTCCTCGGCGTGCGGCTGGGCACGCAGACGCACGGCTCGCAGCTCTGCTCAAGGTCTCGATCATAGAAGGTGAGCTTGTCCGAGAACCTGGGCCGCTCCCCGGGACCGGCGGGCGGATAGCATTCGTGAGGCCCCTCGTACTGCGAGATCATGCAGTACCGCCACCCGGGGGGCACGTTGGTCTCTTGCTGGTCGACCATGCACACGTCGCCGATCTCCGGACACCGGTTGCTCGTCACGACGCCACTGCACGCGACCGCGATCTTCGCAGGGCTCTTCGGTGGAGAGGGCTCGCCCACGGTGGAGGGCGTGCACGAGCCATCCGGCCCCGGCGCGATCCAGATCGCGCTGAACGCCTCTGCCGGCACGGTCCCCGGAGACGTGCATTCGCCTTGCCAGTTCCACGGCGGATTGAACGGCCTGAGCGTCTCCGCAGGGGTGTTCTCGCACGACGCATCCGAGTGCGCCGCAACGATCTCCGGCATGGAGCAGTACGGAACGCTACAAATGCACTTGGGACAGGGCTCGTCGCCCGGCAGCACCGTCCGGAACCGGAAGGACGTCCTCGAGGCGATTTGCACCGTATCGCGGCTCTGGAGGTCGAGGCCGGTGAGGTCCTCGCACGCCGGCTCGGGGTCGTCAGCGTCTCCGATCCACAGGAGCATCGGCTTGTGAAAGCTGTCCATCGGTTGTATCACGCACTTCCCGGCGCAGACGCCGTTGCTCGTGCCGTCCTCGTTGGTGATGAGGCAGGGATTCCACGGCAAGCCGCACGGCGGCTCCGCGCTGCCGCAGCCGCCCGCGACCAGCGCGCCGCCCAGGCCCCCCAGCGGCAGCGTGATCAACGCGCGCAGGAGCCACCACCTTCTGTTCCACCTCATCACGACCTCACCGCCTTCCCCACGCGCTCCCGAGGAGCCCCTACCCCCTGAACCTTCGGTTGGCTCCTGCCGCGGGCGGTGCGCCCGCCGCTCGCCGGTGTTCTCGACCAGGCCGTCACGGCGCCTCCAGCGCCTTCGGCAGACAGCAGACCGTCTTGGCCCTGCCGTCCATCTTGTCGTCGGGTTTACCGCGCGTCGGCGTGCACGTCCCGGGCTCGTTCGAGAGCCACGTTGCGCTCACGCTGGCCAAGCTGGAGGTCGGCTCAGGAACCAGGCAGATCCCACGCTCGTTCACATCGACGCCGAGGAGGATGTCGCTGCAAGCGGCATCCTCCCAGGCGACCACGAGCGCCTCGCACCGGCTCGTCGCCGGCGCCTCGCAGGTGCACGGCGAGCACGCGGGCGCGGTCACCAGGTTCACATAGAACACCCCCACCCTGTCCGAGAAGATCTTCCGAGGGTCCGCTCCTCCCTCGGGCTGATGGCAGCCCAGATCCCCATCCCCGACGATGCAGTGACGCCAGCCGTCGGGCAGATGGGCCGGCTGCTGCTCGAGCATGCAGAGCTCCCCCTTTCCCGGACACAGCTCGTCCTCCACCACACCGCTGCACCCGACGACGACCTCGGCCACGCCTCCCGCGAGAGGCTGCGGAGGCTCGTCGGCCACGATCGGCGTGCACGGCTCCCAGATCGCCGGGCCGATCGAGAGCGAGCCGAGCTGCTCCGCCGTCACCGTGCCGGGCGACATGCACGATCCGTCCCAGCCTGCCGGCAGAAGGAACGACGTCTGCGTCCCCATGCTGCCGTCGCCGCACGCCTCGATCGACCTCGCCGTCACGGTCTGCGGGAGCGCGCACGCCGGCGCCGTGCACGCGCAGGCGGGGCAGCCGTGCGCCGGCTCCGGCATGGCCCGCGCGAAGAGCGTCCGCGTGGCGTCGGTGAGCGGGATCCGCTCGCCGGTCCCCGGGACGATCCGCACGAGCTCGGCGCACGACGCCGGCGCGAGCACCTCGGGCCCCGTCCAGACGAGCTCCGGCGCGCCGAAGGAGTCCGGCGGCGCGTGGACGCACTGCCCCCAGCAGTACCCGTTGCTGGTGCCGTCGTCGTTCCGGATCTCGCACGCGACCGCCTCCGCGCAGTCGTACGCCCCGGCGCCGCCGCACCCGCTGACCACCGCCACCCCTCCGAAGCAGAGGAGCCAAAGCCCTGCCAGCCCTCTCTGCCGCACGCTCCGCATCAGCACCGCTCCTTCCGGCTCCGGCGCAGCCTCACCAGCTGCCGGAGAAGATCACGCCCCCGCCATGCGCAGCCGCGAACGGCGCCGCGCGCACGGCGCGCTTTCCCGGCTCCGGCGCCCACAGGAGCGACGAGAGCGCGACCGCGCCGGCGACGCCGGCGCCGATGAAGCTCCCCCATGCGGCGGCCTTCAGGGTGTCGCGCGCGTCGATCATCTCGCGCAGCACACCGCACGGCTCGGCGTATGCCTTGGACAAGCACGCCGCCGCCCCGTTGCGCTCGCGGATCTGGGCGGCCTGCGCCTCCGCGTCCCCGTCGCGCACCGCCGCTGCCACGACGAAGCCCGTGCCCAGCGCAATCCCGGCCGACGCGAGCGCGATCCCGCCGACGCGGAACACCGTTCCCGCCGACGGCCCCCCGGGCGTCGCGGCCGGCGCAGGCGCGACCGGCGCCACAATCGACGCAGATGCAACCGGCGGGGGCGCAGCCGGCGGCGGGGGCTTGGGCTCCAGGTGAAGGCCGACCATCGACTCCCTCCCCCGCTCCGCCTCGAACGGATAGACGTCATCGACATACCCCTCGAGCGTGCCACGCGCCTCGTGCCGCCCCGGATCGAGATAGACGAAGTACATCCCCTGTCCACGGCCGATCGACTGGCCGTCGATGAACACCTCGGCCTCGGGCCGGCTCACCGCGACGGTCGCGAACGAGACCTCGCGCTCCGCCTTCTCGAGCCCCGCCCGGAAGCGCCGCTGCGCCGCCGGCTGGAGCGTCTCCGGATACACCAGCGACTCCCGCAGGTGCTCCGCCGCGTCCCGGGGCCGCCCCAGCGCGAGCTCCGAAAGCCCGAGCTCCCCCGCGAACTCCGGCCGCGGATCCGCCTTCCACGCCGCGCGGTACGCCGCCTCCGCGTCCTGCCACCGCCCCGCGCGCCGCGCCTTCTCGCCCCGCGCGAACGCCTCCTCGGCCTCGGAGCGCATCATGGCCGCTCCGGACGGTCCAGCAGAAGGCTCCTCCCCGGCGGCCACCGCCGCGCGACTCCACACGACAGCTGCGGCGACCACCGCGAGAAGCAACCGTCCTGTGGACGCCATCTCCGCGGCATACTACGCGTCGACTCTCTTTTCGGTCAAGCCGCCTTGGTCCGGAGAAAGTGACGGAATCGACTCGACCGTCAGGCAATTCGGGTCGCGCCGCGAGAATGCTCGCCCTGCTGCGCGGCGCGCCGAGCGCTCACGCCACAGGCCTGCCTCGGCTCAGCCCGACATGCCGATTTTCAAATGTCGAACGAGCTCGCCAGGTAACTACGCAGGCATGGGGAAATCATCTCGCAAAACCGACAGCACCGCCAAGGAAGCACCGCTCACCATCGAGGCGATCATGGCCGAGCATCTGGAGACGGTCCGACGCTACGTGGAGCGCCAGGGCTTCCACGGCGCGGATCGGGACGACCTGGTCCAGGAGATCTTCCACGGCGCCTCGCGGTCGCTGCCCCGGTACGATCCCCGCATCGCCACCGTGCGCACCTGGCTCCTGCGGATCGCGTTCAACCTGACTTCCAACGAGCGCAATCGCGCCCATCGCCGGCACGAAGAGCTGTGGCCGGAGGAGGCGCTGGAAGGCCTCTCCAGCCGAGCGCCGGATTCCGAGACACGGCTCATCGAGGCGGAACAGAGCGACATCCTCGCGGATCTGCTCCAGGAGGTCCCCCCGCGGCGCCGCGCGATCCTCGTCGCGCACGACCTCCAGGAGGAGGCGGTCCAGGACATCGCCGAGGAGCTCGCGATGCCGCGCAATACCGTGTGGAACGACCTCCGGCTCGCGCGGCTGAGCCTCGACGCCGCCGCGCGGCGCTGGCAAGCGCGGAGGCGCGGCCGCGGCGCCCTGATTGCGCCGCTCGCCTTCGCGTTCGGCGCGACCGAAGCGCGCGCCTCCTCGGGGCCGCTCCAGGGAGGCCGGCTGCGGCGGCTGCTCGACCGGGCTCGCCGCGCCTTCCGGCGCGCGCCGTCTCACGGCGTGGCCCGCCCCGCGGCGAGCTCGTGGAACACGTCGCTGGCACCCACACATGCCGTCCGCCGATCGACGGCCAGCACCGCGGCCGGCGTCGTGGCGGGCGCGCTCGCCCTGCTGGCCCCCGGCGGGCGCGGCGAGATCCCGCCGCCGAGCGCCCATGCGGTCGCGCTTCGCTCCCCGCAGGCCGCATGGCCCGCTCAGCCGAGCGCCCATGCGGTCGCGCTTCGCTCCCCGCAGGCCGCATGGCCCGCTCAGCGCGACAGCGCCGTCCCCGCGGGCCCGGAGGTGCCCTCGGAGGAGCGGGCCCAAGGCGAGGTGAGCGGCGCCCTCACGACCGCGCGCCGCGACCCGCCGAGGCCGCGATACCCGCCCGGCCCTCGCCGGGGCGAAGGCATCCAGTTGCCCTCGTCCGAGGCCCGGCTGATCCGGCAGGCCTTCGCGGCGCTCGCCGCCGGTCGCCACGACGCCGTGCGGCTCCTGCTCGAGCGACACCGGCGCGACTTCCCGCGAGGCGCTTACGCGAGAGACCGCGAGGAGCTCATGCGACGGCTGCAGGCAAAGCCGCGCCGCAATTGACAGGGAGACAGGGAGACAGGGAGACAGGGAGCAGCAGCCCGCGCCCCGGCGCAGTCGGCCCCGCAGAGCGTCCGATTCGTGCCATTCCGCCCCGATGAGGCCATGAGCCATTGCCATGCCCCCTCGCCGCCTGCCAGCATCAGCGCGTTTCGCTCAACCCAAGGAGGCGCCTGTGGCAGACCCCTATATCGATCCTTTCGAGACGAAGATTTACGGCAAGTTCGCGCGCGAGCAGATGGCCGCGGTCCTGATGGGCAAGGTCGCTGCCCTCGACGGCATGGTCGAGTTCGCGATGGGCAAGCAGCTCCTCGCCGATCAGGCGATGTCCGAGCTCCTCGATCGCCAGCCCAAGCCGGCGCCGGAGCTCGACAGCGCCGAGGTGCTCGACGAGGCGCGCGACGTGATCGTGCGGTTCGGTTCGTACCTCGACTCGCTCAAGGGGAGGCCGGTCGATCCAAGGCTGTTCTTCCGCGGCGAGATGCCGAGCGTCCTCGCGCGCCGGCGGATCACCAAGCTCACCGCCGCCGTCGGGCACATCGCCGACGAGCTCGAGAGGCAGCGCGAGAAGGTCCGGGGCGCGGACGTATGGCTGACCGAGCTCAGGGAGGTGCACGAGAAGCTCGGGATCCTCGAGCGGCAGCAGCGCGCCATGCGCGTCGAGCGCGTCGAGCTCGGCCCCGAGGTGTCGACCGCGCGCGAGGCCTGGCTGGGTGTCTACAACGCGAACAAGAGCCTCGTGCGCGGGCTGCTCGCCCACCTGGGCAAGCCCGAGCTCCTGCCGCTCATCTTCGACGATCTCGCCGAGGTCCACCGCACGACCGGCGTCAGCGACGCCATTCCCCCCGGCCAGCCGGCCGCGCCGTCCGCCCAGCCGGGGGCCTCGCCGGACGCGTGAGCCCGCGGCCCGCTGCAAGGCTTGATGCAAGCCTTGCAGCGGGCGACTCGGTCGCCGAGTTGGCCGTTTCAAGGCTTGAGACGGTCGACTCGGCGGGCCCAGCGGGCCGCTTCAAGGCTTGAGACGGCCGACTCCGCGGCCGAGTGAGCCGTTTCAAGGCTTGAAATCGCCAGCTCGACGACCGAGTCGGGCGTTTCAAGCCTTGAAGCAAGTGACTGCGCGCCAGGGAACGCGATCTCGAGGCAAGCGAAGGCCTCGGCAAGGGCGCGCCGCACCGGCGCATGCGGTCGCAGCGCTCCTCCGCCGCCGTCTCCCCCTCAACCGAGCCCTGCGAGCGCGAGCGCCTCCACGAGGTCGTCGACCAGGCTCTGGTCCGCTGTCAGTCGGCTGACAACGGCCCGGGGATCCCGCCCGGCTGCGGGCAGGATGGCGGCGAGCTCGCAGGCGGCGACGCGGGCGTCGACGAAGCGGCCGAGGCGGACCAGGTCGACGGCGCGGTCGAGCGCGCTCCAGGCTATCAACTTCGATCTGACCGGCGCAGCGCCCGCGTTCTCCGGGATCGCCGCCGTCGACGATGTCCTTGTGTTCGCTCCTGACAGGGAGACGTTCACGGCGAGCTGCCAGGGCAAGATCTCCGCCGCGGGCGTCGACCCGCTCGATCCCGGCGCCACCCCGATCACGTGCCTGCGGGAGGGGGGAGACAGTGAGTCGCTCCGTCGAGCTTCGGGGAGCGCTGCGTGCCAGTCCGGCCGGTCTCGTCAGTAGACTTCCCGGACGGCACGCAGCGTGAGGGCGAGAAGGCGGGTCAGAGTCCGTTGGGGATCACGGTGAGGGTGCCGGATCCCGTGTTGGTCAGGATGAGATCGTCGTACCCATCGGCATCCAGGTCCGCGACGGCGATGGCGTTGGGGCCGGGCGAGGTGCCGGTCGGGACGACCGGGCCCGCGGTGAAGGTCCCGTTGCCGTTGCCGGTCATCGGGCGGACGCCGCCCGAGGACGTGGTGACCAGGATGTAGGCGTCGAGCTTGCCGTCACCGTTGAAATCACTGGCCACGACCCCCAGCGCCGAGTTGGCGATCGCGCTGGACGACGCGGTGGACGCAACGCCGCTCGCGACAGTGCCGTCGCCGTTCCCTCTGAAGAAGAAGAGGTACCGGCCGGCCGCGCCGTTCGAGAGGATGTCGAGCTTGCCGTCGCCGTCGGCGTCACCGAAGGCGATGCCCGCCGTCTGGCCGTTGACGGCGTTGGTGTAGGCGACCGGCGCGGCGAACGAGCCGTTGCCCTGGTTGAGGAGGATCGACAGGCGCGCGGAGCCGGGGCTCGTCACCACGAGATCGGAGGAGCCGTCGCCGTTCAGATCGCGGCAGGCGATGCTCGACTGCACGCCCCCGGTGCTCGCGATGGAGATGAGCGTGGGCGCGCCGAAGCTGCCCCCGCCGGTGCCCATGATCACGCTCACCTGACTCAGGGCCACGCTGGTGGTGGCGATGTCGGCCACCCCGTCGAGATCGAAGTCCGCGGCGCAGAGGTGGACGGAGCCCGGGGTTCCGGTGGTGAAGCTCGTCGGCGCGCCGAAGGTTCCGGGCGCGCTCGGGCCACGGTTTCGGTAGACGCTGATGCTCCCGTTGCTGGTGGGCAGGTTGGTCTGGCCGTCGACGGTGACGGCGTCGAGCCACCCGTCGCCGTCCACGTCCACCGCCACGACCGCGTTGCTGGAGAGCGGGGCGCCCGTGGCGTAGAGCTCCGGCTGGACGGTCGCGTCGCCGTTGCCGTGAAACACGGAGAGCGACCCGGAGGGGGTCGTCGACGACCCGGATTCGGCGTTGGCCACCAGGATGTCGAGCTCACCGTCGTTATTCACATCGGCGACCGCGGGAGCCAGCGGGTTGTGGGGCGCGGAAACGTCGATCGGTGTGCCGGGGACCTGGGCGGAGGGCGGATCCTGGCAGCCACCGTTCGAGCAGATTTGACCCGCCGTGCACGCGCTGTTGCAGGCGTTGCAGTGGGAGGCGTCGCTCTGGAGGTTCACCTCGCAGCCGTCGGACGTGAGCCCGTTGCAGTCCGCGAGGCTGCCTTCGCACACCTCGCAGCGGGTCCCCTCGTAGGTGGGCAAGCACTCACAGGTGTAGCTGTTAAGGCCGTCGACGCAGGTCCCGCCGTTCTGGCACGGGCTTTCGGCGCACTCGTCGATGGCGGTCTCGCAGTTGTCGCCGGTGAAGCCGGGCAAGCACGCGCAGGTGTAGCTGTTGATGCCGTCGATGCAGGTCCCGCCGTTCTGGCATGGGCTCTCGGCGCACTCGTCGATGTTGGTGCAGGTCACGCCGTCGCCGGAGTACCCTGCGTCGCAAGCGCAGGTGAAGGAGCCCGACGCATCGATGCATGTAGCGTTCGCGTCGCAGCTGTCGGTGCCCAGGGCGCACTCGTTCACATCGGTGCATGTGCCGCTCTGGCAGGTGAGGCCGTCGCAGCACGGCACCGTGGGGTCGCATGGCGCGTTCACGGCCAGGCAGCCCTGGCCGCCCGCGTCCTCGTTGTCATCGCCGTCGGCCACGGAGGGGCCGGCGCTGGTGCAGCTCGCGAACAGCAGGCTGGAGAATGCCGGGATCGCCAGACAGCTGAAAAGAGAGCTCTTGCGATAGCTCATGGTTTGTCCTCTGTTTGTTGTTGAAGCCCCGGGGGGGGGGTGCCGCGCGAGCCACCGGATCCCGCGCTGAGCTCGCGCGAAAATCAGCGTACACCACCTCATCGGGCCCGTTTGCCCGGTACCGCGCACATCACGGCATCAAGCACGAGCAGCCCCCCGGGTCCAGGCGCGCTCCGCTGCTCCTGCTACTGCTGCTGCCTGAATGCCTCAGCTGCAGAGCGCGCCCCTCATCGTGCGAAACGACTGCGTACGATCCTCCGTCGATGGAGAGTTTTCAGCTCACGTAGGATGCTCCAACCAGGCGAGCCACGTAAACCCAAAAAGGGCGAAAAGGCGGGTCAGAGTCCGTTGGGGATCACGGTGAGGGTGCCGGATCCCCTGTTGGTCAGGATGAGATCGTCGTATCCATCGGCATCCAGGTCCGCGGCGGCGATGGCGTTGGGCCCGGGCGAGGTGCCGGTCGGGACGACCGGGCCAGCGACGAAGGTCCCGTTGCCGTTGCCGGTCATCGGGCGGACGCCGCCCGATGACGTGGTGACCAGGATGTAGGCGTCGAGCTTGCCATCGCCGTTGAAATCACTGGCCACGACCCCCAGCGCCGAGTTGGCGCTCGTGGTCGGCGCGGCGGTGGACTGAACGCCGCTCGCGAACGTGCCGTCGCCGTTCCCTCTGAAGAAGAAGAGGTACCGGCCGGCCGCGCCGTTCGAGAGGATGTCGAGCTTGCCGTCGCCGTCGGCGTCACCGAAGGCGATGCCCGCCGTCTGGCCATTGACGGCGTTGGTGTAGGCGACCGGCGCGGCGAACGAGCCGTTGCCCTGGTTGAGGAGGATCGACAGGCGTGCGGAGCCGGAGCTCGTCACCACGAGATCGGACGAGCCGTCGCCGTTCAGATCGCGGCAGGCGATGCTCGACTGCACGCCCCCGGTGCCCGCGATGGAGATGAGCGTGGGCGCGCCGAAGCTGCCGCCGCCGGGGGGGGTCCCCTCGTAGGTGGGCAAGCACTCACAGGTGTAGCTGTTAAGGCCGTCGGTGCAGGTCCCGTCGTTCTGGCACGGGTTGGACGCGCACTCGTCGATCTCCGTGCACGTGGCGCCGTCGCCGGAGTAGCCCACGTTGCAGGCGCAGGTGAACGAGCCCGCCGTGTTGGTGCACGTCGCGTTCACGTCGCAGTTGGCCGTAGCGGCGGCGCACTCGTCGACGTCCGTGCACGTCACGCCGTCGCCTGAGTAGCCCGCGTCGCAGGCGCAGGTGAACGAGCCCGCCGTGTTGGTGCACGCGGCGTTCGCGCCGCAGCTGTCGGTGCCCAGGGCGCACTCGTCCCTTCGGAACGAGCCGTCACGTGCGCTCGGAATCGGCCGTCACGTCGGCCCGGAATACGCTAGGGCACAGCTCTCATCTGACGTCATGTAGCGTGCAACCGAATCTGGCCAGCGAAAAGACGTGGTCTGCGGAGCGGCTACCCTTGAGGAGCTCGAGGGAGGGCGAGCGACGATTCGGGGCGCGAGCAGCTTTGCCGACACGCCCTGGCGAGATTCCCTCGCCAATCAGTAGCTCGGCGGCAGCGGGCACGCCCGCGGAGTCGTCGCGGTCGTGCGCTCCGCTGCCAAGAGCGAAAGGTTCTGCTCGATGCCTGGCAAGTGCGGATTGGCGTTGCAAGCGCGACGGTAGCTTGCCTCCGCGCTCTCGAGATTACCGAGCAGCTGTTCGACGGCGCCAAGGCTGGCGTGGGCCTCGGACAGCTCCGGAAAGAAGCCGGTGGCGCGGATGAAGGCTGCTCGCGCTTCGGTCAGCCGTAGCTGCCGGCGCCGTTCGTTGCCGACGTTGTATTCGACGACGCCCAGCACCTCGGATTGGCTGAGTGGACGCGCGTATTCGCGCGCCGAGCCGCCCGGTACCGGAAAACGCTGGCCGTACCACGCGTCCGGCATCGCCTCACCGGCGCGCAGTAGCTCCACGTTGCGCGCGCCGCCCTGCTCCTGCACCCGCACGTAGAAGTGCCCAGGCATCATCACCCCGGACGCCGAACAGCCGAGCGCGTCAGCCAGCGCGAGAAACAAGGTACCAAGGCCAACGCAGCTTCCGCGGCGGCGCTCCAGCACGCCGGGCAGGCACACGAAGGCCAGATTCGTGTCGGCCACCTCGCGCACGAAGCTCCAACGACCGAACAAGAGCTCACTCAACACCGTAGCAGGTGAGCGCTGGGGCGACGAAGCGAGCGCGCTCTCCGCCTCGTCGACGAGACGCGAAAGCTCCGTCAGGCTCCAGGTCACCTGGCCCTCGTCGACAAACGCGGCGTCACGGGCCAGGCCGATCAGGGCGCGGCCGAACGCAAGCTCTCGACGCGGAACGCGTGAGCAGCCGCTGCCCACGAGCAAGAGCAGGAGCGAGCGGCGCTTCATGGCTTCTTCAGCGGCTCCCAGTCTTCCCAGTAGTTGTAGAGATCACGCGCCGTCATCATCCAGATGACCAGCTTCTTCGTGCCGAGCGCCTCGACGCTGCGGCGCAGTAACTTTTGCCGGACGTTGGGGCCGCCGCCGTAGCTCATGACCAAGTCGAGCGGATACGCGATGCCACGCGCGAGGTGCGCCGAGACGCCGGCGTGCTCGGCGTCCGTCAGCTCATAGACGGCGGTGAAACTGTCGCCCAGGAGCACGACCGGGCTATCCGGGTCGTCGTCGTACGGCTTGCCGTCGGCGACGACCCGGTGCGCCACGAGCGTCTCGGGCGCGTATTTTTTCTGCTCAGCTTCCGGCAGTCGCGAATGCAGATCGCCGAAACGGGTGAAGCTGGTTTCGCGCAGGTCGTAAGCGCGCTTCTGCTTGGCGAGCTCGGCGTACCAGGGGTACTTCTTCACGCGGGCGGCCAAGAGGTCTGCGGCCAAGCGCAGCCCACGGTCCGTCCAGTGCGTGTCCTGGCGCTGGAACAGAAACGGCTCCGCTGCGCTCGTGCCCTTTGCCTGCAGGAATGCCGGCAGCAGGTCGACGATCTCCACGCCTTCCTTGCTGAGCCTTTCGATCAGCTTGCGGAAAGCCGGATTGATGACCTGACCCGAGAGCGCCGTGAAAGCGGGGTCCAGCTTCTCCGGATACACCTCGAGCTTCGTCGGGACCGGCACGAACAAGAAGTCGACCCCTTGCTCGTCGAGCAGCTTCTTGAACTCGAGGATCACCGGTAGCGGGTTCTTTCCCTTGCGTTGCTGCTCGAGATCACCACCGCTGACGTATTCGAGGTCGTTGCGGTAGAACAGAAAGCCATCTCGCCCAGCCAGCGCCTTGACCTTCGGCGGCATGCCTTTCAGCCGCTTCTTCAGGGCGTCATGGGTCGGCCTGAGCTTGGCCATCCACGTCGGCCATGAGCCGCCCGCCTGGGCCAGCTCGCGCTGCACCGTCTCGAGCCCCGGCGCGGGATTCGGCGACGGACGTGTCTTGCTCAGCCGAAGCGCCGGCTTCGCGGGCGCAGCGGCCGCGGGCTCCGCGCCTTCGCCACGCACCAGAAAGACGTTGTACGTGGCTTTGCCTTGCGGCTTGCCGCGCAGCACGATGGTCGGCGCCGGAAAGGCGCGCCCGCCCAGCTCTTGCTTGATGTAGGGCTCGGTCTGCGCGTCCGGAAAGCTCGGTCCCACCGGCATGAGATCGGTGTTGAAGGACGGGTACCAGTACGACGAGAGCTGGTTCGCCCAGGCCTTCACCTCGCTCGGCGACAGCACTGGATCCACGTAGTCCTTCTGAATCGCAGCCACAAGCGCGGGAGTGACGACGCCAGGCGCCACTCGGCCATAGAGCTCGGGAAAGCCGTCCCCGTCCTGATCGGCGGAGCCCGCAAAAGGCTTGAACCAAGGCTGAAACTCCACCTTGGCCCACAGCTCCATCGCGCCCGACGCGGCCTGATGAACGAACACCTCGCTCAGGAGCTGGCCGGAGGTGCCGGGCGGCAACTGCAGGCCCCACCGCTCGCTGCGCACGGCTGAGCCAACCTCGGCCAGCGCTTCGGCCCCCGCGACCTTGCGCGCTTGCAAGAACTCCGACAGCGGCGCGAAGGCCAGCGCTTGCCGCTGCTCGACCGGCGAGAGCGGCGTCTTCGCGAGATCGCTCGTCAGGCTTCCCTGGTCGAGCTGCCCCGCGAACGCGTGCGAGGTATCGGGCGTGCCCGCCGCCGACATGGGCGTCTCTGGCTCCGGGTCGGCGATCATGAAGTTGCTGTGATACGCGGCGTAGTCCAGCGCGGCGCGCGTCGGGCGTGCCACCTCACGCACCCAGACCTGCGAGCGCGTTCGCGCATAGCCTTCGTTCAGCGTATGGACGTGAGCGTGTTCGACGCGCGTGCCCGCCCTCGCATCACCCCAGGGAAATTTCGTAGACCCGGCGTGACAAGCGACGATGCCAACCGCCGATGCGGCGGCGAGCAAGCCCCAAACCCCGAGTGCGCGCTTACGCTGCGTCATAGCGACCTCGACGATAGTTCCACATCACTCGAAGCACCCGGAGCCCGTACGTCAGCGGGTTCAGGTGCGAGACCTCGTCCCCGTAGTGCGTGGGCACCGGCGCCTCGCCGACCGAAAGCCCACGTGCCCGCGCCGAGGCGATGACCTCCAGATCGAAATCGAAGCTGTCAGACAAGTCGTGAAACGGCAGCGCCAGCGCGCGCGGCCCATAGAGAAGGTAGCCGCTGTGGTAGTCAGTCATCGAGAGCGACAGCGTCCGGTTCTCGATGCGGTTCAGCAGCGCATTGCCGATGTACTTGTAGAGGGGCATACCCCCCTGCAAGGCCGTGCCCGCAGCGATGCGCGAGCCCTGCAGCAGATCGAGCCCGCGACGCGAAAGCTCCCCGATCAGCCCAGGCAAGGCCTCGGGCGCATACTGACCGTCGGCGTGGATACAGGCGACCAGCTCCGGCGCATCGGCGCGAGCCTTGGCCAGACCGTCTTTCATCGCCGCACCGTAACCGCCGTTGCTGCGCCGCCGGAGCAAGCTGAGGCGAAACGCCGACGAGCTGTAGCGCTCGACCCGACGGGCCGTGTCGTCGCGACTGCCATCGTCGACGACCACCACGTGGGTGGGCCCCGACGAGGCCAGGCCGCCGACGCGCTCCAGCACCGACTCGATGTGCCGGGCAGCGTTGTACGCAGGGATGACGACCGTCACCTTCATGCGGAGCTCGCGAGCTGGGAGAGCGAGGATGCCGCCGCGACGCGAACGCCGTAGCGCTCGACGTAGTCGTGCACGATCGGCGGCAAGGAGGTGGCCAGGCGTCGCTGGGGCTTCCAACCGAGCAGTCGCTGCGCCTTCTGAACGTCGGGGATGCGTTCCTGCGTGTCGTCGTAGCCGGGGCCATAGAACTCGGCGGCCGACACCGCGCGAAACTGGGCAGGCGCGCGCTCGGGCAACCGCTCAGCGAAAGCGTCCGCTAGCAGCCGAGCGAGCTCCGCGATACTGACGTCATTGTCCGGGTTACCGATGTTGAAGATCTGACCTCTACTTTGCTTCGGCCGCTCGAGCACGCGGCACACGGCTTCGACCATGTCGCTCACGTCCATGAACGCCCGCCGTTGCGCGCCGCCGCCCACGAGCGGCAAAGGCTCCCCTCGCAGCAGCGCGCTCATGAAGCAGGCCAGCACGCGGGGTGTCCCCTCCCCGTCGATGCCGGGCAGGAAGTCCATGCGCGCGCCGATGGTGTTGAAGGGCCGAATGATCGTGAACGGCAACGCGCCGTGCTGACCGTGCGCCCAGATCACCCGCTCGAGCAGCTGCTTGGCGCACGAGTACGTCCAGCGCTCGCGCCCCACCGGGCCGAGCAAGAAGCACGAGTCGTCCTCGTGCATGCGCGCGGTCGGCAGCCCCTGCGCGTCCAGCGCGGTGCGCCCGTAAACCTCGGCGGTCGAGAAATGAATCAAGCGCACGGCGCGCTCCGCGCAGCGCTTCACGAGCGGCAACAGGTGCGTGAAGCTGGCGTCGATGACCTCCAGCGGGATGGTCGAGTACTGGGCTGGGTTGCAAAGCGCCGTGAGCGAGATCACGACCTGACAGCGCTCGGTCACGTCCTCGACGAGGCCCGGCGCCTCGACGCGCGCCTCGATGCGCCGTACGCGCGGGTCCCAGCACTCGAGCTTGGTCAAATCCACGTCGACGGCGTCGACCTGGCAGGCAAAGCGTTCAAGCAAAGCCGGCACCAGGTGCGAGCCGATGAAGCCGCCCGCGCCGACCACGGCGATGCGCGTTTCCCTCACGGTGAGCCGCTCCCGGCGGACGGAATGAAGACGTCGGGCCAGCGATCATTGGCCGAGTTGAAGGTGAGGCGCGCGGCCTTCTCGGGCGGCGTTCCCACCTCCCACAGGTAAATCTCGTAGTCGGCGGTGTCGTGGTCGTGACCGCGCTGGGTGATGCCCCAGACCATCCATTTGCCGTCGCGCGACAGCTGCGGGAAGTACTCGTGCGAGCGGCGACCCGGCAAGTCCATGAACTGGAGCTTGTCGAGGTCGACGTCCTTCGGCGGCGCGCCGTCATCGATCGGCATGCGCAGCACCCGGCTATCGCCGTTCCCGGTCGGGTGAACCCAGTAGATGGCCGTCTGATCCGGCGTCCAGTTCACCTGGCAGCCCAGCCCGGTCTGGGTCCAGGCCTTCTTGGCGATGTTCCAGATGCCGGTTTCGCGCTTCGAGCCGCGCAGCGTGATGGCGAGGTACTTGCCGTCACTCGAGAGCTCCGGCTGCTGCAGCAAGGCGCCGTCCAGATCGGATACGCCCTCGCTGTCCATCAACTGCGTCTCTTCGCCGCTGCCGACCTTGCTGCGAAAGACCTTCGTGCCGCGCACGAACAGGATCTCATCCTCCGAAATCCAGCTACCCCAGCTCGCGCTCTCGACGACCTTCTTCGGCTCGGAGCCGTCCGGCTTGACCGTGTAGATGTCCCATTTGTCGCTGGTGTTGGCGTCGCGTTCGCTCACCCAGCCTTGTTTGCTGCGGCAGAACAGGATCTGCTCGCCGCTCGGAGAGAACCTCGGGAACCAGTCGACCTCGTCGCCCTTGGTGATCTGCTTGACGTCCGAGCCGTCGGTCTTCATCGTGAACAGGTCGTGATTGCCCACGCGGGAGCTCGACCAGACGATGGTGCCGCTGGCCTTCTCGCCGACCTCGCGCATCAGCGCGACGTCCTCCGCGGGCGGGGCTTCGTCGGCGCCCTTCGGGGGCTCGCCCGAAAAGGCCGAGCATCCGAGCACAGCCGAGCAGCACAGAGTACCAATTTGCCGCAGTGGGAAACGCAGGCTCATCTAATTTGTCCTTTCTCGAGCTTCACTCGCGCGGGGTGCGAGGGTGGCCGCCTCGACGGCGGGTGAAGGGAAACAGCGACGCAACCCGGCGCGCACGCCGAGCGGCGCGTAGCCGAGGTCGTTCATGGCTTCGGTCGGGTCGAGATCGGCGTCGTTGACGATGCCGGCTATCGCGCTCGAGGTGAGCGGGGGCCGCTTCATGAACACGGGGAGCACGGCCGCCAGCGCCCGGCACGCCCACACCGGCAGGTGCAAGAACGGCCGAGGCCGATCGTGATGAAGCAGCAGCAGCTCCGCGAGTTCGCGCATCGAGATCACCTCCGCGCCGCTGAAGTTGTAGGTCTTGCCGTGCGCGATCGGCGCATTGGCGAGCCGCACGAGGCCGTCGACGACATCCTCGGCCCAAACGGGCCTCTTGAGCGCGCCCCCGGCGCCGATGAACGGCACCACCGGAAACCGCCGCAAGTAGTCGAGGAACATCAGGAGCTCCTGACCGCCGCCCTGCTCGTAAACCAGCGTGGGCCGCACGATCGTGTAGGTGAGCCCTGAGCCCTGGACGAGACGCTCGGCCTCGAGCTTGGACTCGGCATAGCGCGTGCGACGGGGGTAAACGACGGAGGCCGACGAGACGTACACGAAGTGCGGCACCCCCGCTCTTCGCGCCTCCGCAACGAGGTGCGCCGTGCCGTCGCGGTTGACGCGCTGAAACATCGTGGGGTCGTGGGTAATGATGATGGCTGCCAAGTGGTAGACGAGGTCGACGCCGCGACACACGCCGGCCAATGTGTTCGGATCCCTGAGTTCGCCTTCGCGCACGTCGCAGCCCAGCGCATCCATGCGGGCTCGCAACGGATCACCGGGCAGCACGAGCGCTCGCACTTGCCAGCCCGCCTTGCGCAGCCGCGCCGTCAAGCGGGCGCCCATCACGCCGGCGGCGCCGGTAACCAGGGCTGTCGGCATCCTACGGAGCCCCCGCAGGCTTGGGAGTCGGGAAATCCAGCGGAATCCAATCTCCGACCGACAGCTCGCGCGCAGCGAACTCCCAGACCACCACGCGCTTGCCCGCCAGGCGATCCTGGCCGGCGTTCAGCTCGCGCGCGAGCGCTTGGCGCGTGGCGAAGGCACCGGCGTCGTTCTGCGCGATCACGTCGATGGGGCGACCAAGCGCCAGGGCCAGGTGCGGGGCCAGGCCGGACGCGTTGCCCCAGCCCATTCCCTCGAGCGTGAAGATGTTGGTGAAGCTGTCGCCGAGCAGGAGCACGTCGGCGCTCTCGTCAGGCTCCCAGGGCGTGCCGGCCGCGTCCTGCACCTGGCGCACGACCACGCTCTCCGCTTCGAACAGGCTCTGATCGTCGGGCAGCTTGAGCATGTCGACCAGATCACCGACGCGCGAAGCCGGCTGCGGAACACCGCGCAGCACGGGCTTCTCTGCCAGCTCTGGCAATACCCCAAGCCCGATCACGAGCTGGCCGAGGTCGCCGGCGATGCGCTCCATGTAGCCGGGCGTAAAATGCGTATCTTGAGCCAGGAAGAGCGGCTCGGTACGGGGCTCAGGCACGCTGCGGCGCGCGTCGAGCACGGCCACGCCGGCGGCTCGAAGCTCGCTCAGGAAGCGGTCGTAGTCGACGTTCTGCGCCATTTCGACGCGCCCATCACGCCCGAGAAGTGGACCCGGCTCGATCCCAGCCTTGTCCGGCATCGGCAGGAGCACGAGGCGAATCCCGCGTTGCGCGAGCGCTTGCTGGAACGCGAAGATGGCGGGTCGCGGATCCGGGTGGATGGGCTCCTGGCCTGCGTCGAGGGCTTCCCTGGCGCGGCCCCGCAGCACCCCGGGCTCCAAGAACCCGGGCCCGCCGACGTGCTGCACACCGGGCGTGTAATAGAGCCAGCCGCCGTGTCCGACGACCGCGAGCTTGTTGCCCACACGAGCTAGACGGGTGAGCAGCAGCTGCACGCGGGGCTGGACCCAGGACTTGGCGTACGAAGCATCCTCGATGCCCTTCTCGATCTGACGCAGGTTCTCGGCCGTCGGTGGGCGGCGCACCAGATCCGCGAGAGGCGATTCCTCATCCTCGCGCTTCTCGAGGTAAGCCTGCGCGAGCGGAACAGCGTAGATCGCCCCCAGAAACAGCAGCGTGAGCAGCCAGGCCGCGCCGCGACTCACGTCGGTCGCGATGATACCGCGGCGCAGCTGCTCGTCGCCTGTGGGGTCGGTCGGACCGCCACGGTGTTCGACGGCGGAGGACGAGGGAGGCAGGGTACTTTGCATCGCGCGGCCTCAGAACTGAAAGTACAGAAACGGGTTGATGGTCTGAGTCCACATCATCAACGTCGCGAGCACCATCGTGGCCGCCACGAAGGCGGTACGGGGCAAGGACAGGCGCCTCGTGAGCTCCCAGCTGTTGGGCATGCCGAAGATCACGACCGCGGCCAGAGCGAATAGCCCCACGTAGTACCGCGGGTGGAGCGCGCCCGCCACGACGTCCGCCGCCGGCGAAACGGCGGCGAGCCCGAACAGCAAGCCCAGGTAGGTCACCGCCTGCTCGAGCGTCTTGGCGCGGAAGAACACCCACGACAAGCACACGATCAGGAAGGTGAAGGCGACGCCGACAGCAGGCGGCAGGCGGCGCAGCGGATGAGCATTACCGAGCCTGCGCTCGACCGCGAGCATGCCGCCGTGAATGCCGCCCCAGATCACGAAGTTCCAGCTGGCGCCGTGCCAGAGCCCGCCGAGCAACATGACAACCATCAAGTTGGCGTACGTGCGCAGGGGGCCTTTGCGGTTGCCACCGAGCGGGATGTACAGATAGTCGCGCAGCCACGTGGACAGGCTGATATGCCAGCGCCGCCAGAACTCCGTGATGCTGCGCGACTTGTAGGGTGAGTCGAAGTTCTGGATCAGCACGAAGCCGAGCATCAGCGCCAGGCCCACGGCCATGTCCGAGTAGCCGGAGAAATCGAAGTAAATCTGGAACGCGTAAGCGACCAGCCCGAACCACGCGTCGTAGAAGTGCTTGGCGCCACCGGCGAACGCCGTGTCGGCGATGTGCCCCATCGGGTTGGCCAGCAGGATCTTCTTGCCCATCCCCAGCGAGAAGAACGCGACGCCGCGCGCGAACTTCTCGAGCGTGTGCTGGCGCACGCGCATCTGTTCCTCGATCGCCGCATAACGGATGATGGGGCCCGCCACCAAGTCGGGGAAGAACGCCTCGAAACACATGTAGTCGGTGAAGCGCCGCATCGGTCGGGCGTCACCGCGGTACACGTCGATGGCGTAGCTCATCGCCTTGAACGTGTAAAAGGAGATGCCCACCGGCAAGACGACGTGCAAGACTGGCACGATCTGCGTCGAGCTGCCGAAGAGCGCGCCGAGCGCGTTGATGTTCTCGGCGACGAAGCCCGTGTATTTGAACGCCGCGAGCAGCCCGAGGTTGGTGACGATGGACGTCGCCAGCACCAGCTTCATCTGGCGGGTCCGCACGACCTCGGGACCAATCACGGGCGGTAAGCCGTCGACGTCGGGCAGCCGTGACATCTTCAGGAGCAAGAGGCCGCACACGTAGTCGACGCTCGAGCCGAAGAACATGATCACGGCCCAGCTCGGGTTCGCCCAGCCGTAAAATACGTAGCTCGACACGGCGATGAGGGCCGTGCGGCCCCGGCCCGGCAGGGCGTAGTACGCGGCCAGTACCAGCGGCAAGAAGTAGAACAGGAAGATATGGCTGGAAAAGACCATCTCAGCGGCTCACGGGGCCCACGGGCGCCAGCCCTTGTCCTTCATCGTCGCGAGCGCTCGTTGCACCCACGTGCGATGGCCGTCCAGATTGAAGTGATGGTCGTCTTGCATGCCCACGCCCTCGGCCGAGACGAGCGCGAAGTTCGACACCACGCTCGGGCACCTTTCGATCTCGGGACGGATGGCGTTCGCCACGGCGCCGCCGACCACGAACTCGCCCGAGCTCTCCACCTCGTAGTCGTTCATCAACGCAGGCAGCGTGGGCTCGCCGACGTCGTTGCGAATGGCGGTCACGAGAGTATTGATGCATTCGGGGAAGCCGGAGCGATCGGCGGCAGAGCCGTGTCGCTCGGTGATCCCGAGGTAGATGAAGATACCGCCAAAGGTCACCCGCCCTTTGATGGCCTTCGGCGCGGCGATCAGCTGGTCGTAGTAGAGGCCGCCCGGAACGAACTGGGAGCAGTAGGCCGAGGGCCACCCGAACCCGAGCGAGATGAAATAGTTGTCGGGCGCGAGCATCGCGGCTTCCTTGACCAGCGCCGTACCCGGCCCGCCGGCGGCGGTGTCACCCGCGGTCTTCGGCTCGATCGCGAGCTCCGGCGCCGAGCCGGGGTGGTACATGAAGGCGTGCGGATGGGTCTCCGTGAAATGGAACGGGCGTGAGCTCTGGGGCCTCGTGGCGCGACCGGCCATGTTGGAGTGGCCGATGTGAATGAAGGCGATCGCGCGCTCCCTCGGGACGTCAACGCCTCCGAGGTTGATGGTCACGCCCGAAGGCGCCGGCCCACCGCCGGACCCCGCGTCGCTGCTCCCGCCGCCACCGCTCCCGCTCGCCGCGGTCATGGCACCGCCAACCGAAGCTCCACCCGTGGTGGTCGCCCCTCCAGCGCCGCTCGGAGGCCCGAAGTCGTCACCCGTCCCGACGGCCTGCGTGTCGTGCGGGTGCTCGACGACCCCGCAGGCGAGCCCGCCGACCAGCGCGAACAAGGAAACGAGCGCCCACCGAGACCTGGACAGGCCCACGTTGAGAAGTGTTTTCATCGTCGACTCTCCTCCAAGTTCACCAGAATCCGCGTCGCTTCGGGGTCGAAGGGCCGGACGCGCAAGGCACGCCGTAGAAAGCCCAGGCCTTGCGCCGATTCGCCCCTTCGCAGGGCGATCAACGCCATGAGATTCAGGCTCCCGACGTCGTCGTGCTGGGAAACCAGGCTCTGCCGGGCGAGCCGCTCGGCGGCATCGAGCTCACCCGCTGCAAAGCGAAGACGCGCCTCGAGGGCTCGGGCCTGCGGCGTGTCGAGGCTCGCGAGCGTACGCTGCGCTTGCTCGAGCTGACCGAGCACGCCGTGCAACGTGGCCAGGCTCAGGCGTGCCGCGGCGTGCACCTTCGGGGAGTCCGCGAAGCGCTGCCCCAGCTGGACCAAGGTGCGGTCCGTCTCGCTGGCTTCACGGAACGGCTGCTCCGCGACGCCGGGCGTGAGGTCGCGGCGAGCAAACAGCACCTCCGAGCCGTCCGTGTAGAGCAGCTTCCAATCGGCGCTCGCGTACAGGTGGCCAATCAAGCGCTGGTAGCGCTCGGGGAACATCACCGGCAAGACCACGTAGGCGAAGGAGTGACGCGCCTGAAAAGCTTCGAAGCGCTCTGGCTCGTCCGCCAGCCTCAGGTACTCGGCGAACTCGTCGGCGGTGCGCAACACGAGCCGAGTGTCAATGTAGGGCCGAAACCGCGGATAGAGCCGCCAGATCAGGTAGCCTCCGTAATGATCGGCCGCGAAGACGTCGCCCCCGGGCAGCGCGTCGAGGCGCACAGCGCTTTCGGCCGGCACCCGGAACGGGCTCGGCTCCGCCAGCGGCGGCTCGCGCGCCGCCGCCGACGCCGAGACGAGCAGCAGCGCGCCCAGGAGCGCCGCGTTGAGGCCCACCGCCACGCGCACGCCCGCGCGGCGAAAGCTCGAGACGCAAAGCCGCCGGAGCGCCGGGGCCAGGTTGACCGCGAAGATCGGCGCCCCGACCCAGTACAGCAGGAGCACGTTGCGGTTGCTCATCAAGGCCAGCCCCGCGAAGCCGAGCAGCAGCAGCGCATGGCTCAGCCTCAAGCGGCGCCCGGCCAGGAGCACGGACAGAGCGAGCAGGGCCAAACACCATTTGAAGTGCCAGAACTCGCCGTCGGACAGGCGTTCGAGCTCGAAGGGCGGCAGGTTCTCCGCCACGTCGTGGGCGAAGACCTGGTGCTCGCCGGGCAACAAGCGCCCGAGCAGCAGCGCCGGTAACGCTGCGCCGCGCAAGCCAAACGGCGTGAGACACGTCGCCAGCAGACACCCCGCCAGCGTCGCGAACAGCCGCTGTACCCGCGCCCACGGCGCCGGCGCACCGGCGTGTTCGCGCGCAAATGGCCACGCGCGCGTCTGGCCAAAGCTCGCCCAGCCGAGCGCCGCCACCGCGTACGCCGCGATCACCGCGGGGCCAAGCGCCGAAAGGCCCTGGAAATTCGCCCAGACCAGCTGCGCCAGGGGCAATAGCAGCAGGTGCCGGACCCGGCCGTCGCGCCGATAGCGCTCGAGCGCGAACAAGAAGAACGCGAGCAGGACGAGCGTGCCTATCACGGGCCGGACGAGCAAGAGCGAGCGAGCCGCCAGAAGCGCGCCGACCAGCGACGGCACGAGGAGCCCCCTCGCCCAGGAGCCGCGCCGCGCCTCGAGCGCGAAGTAGAGGAAGCCCGCGCCCAGGCCGATCAGCGCGCACTTGACCAGGACAAGCCCGACGAGGCCGACCGCCTGGTGCACCGCGTACACCGCGAGCTGAAAGAGCCAGTGCACGTCGACCCAGTCACGCCCTTGCGCGCTGACCGAGAAGGGATCGGTGAACAGGAGCCCACGCCGAGCGACCATTTCGCGACCTGCCGCGAGGTGCCACCAGATGTCACCGTCGGCCGAAGGCGCGAGCCCCGTCGAGGCCGCACCCAGGCCGAGCAACGCCGCGACCAGCGGCGTGCGATGGCGGAGCAGGGCGGCGACGGGCAACATGACCACGTCTCAGAACGGTGAGACGGTGAAGCCGATGCCTGCCGTCCACGGCTGCAGGCCCACGCCCTGGCTGCTGCTCTCGGCGCCGTCGACGACTCCGCGCTTGTCCCAGCCGAGCGGCAGCGACACGCCCCCCAGGATCGCCAGCCAGGCGTTCGACCACTCCACGGCCAGCGTGCCGGTGACTGCCCACAGCTGCACCTCCTGGTCGAGCCCACGGTCGCGATCCGCACCGAAGAAATGCGACAGCGACAGGCCGAGCGACGGCACCAACGGCCCCCAGAAATAGCCCGAGTAGCCGTAGAGCGCGGCCGCCGGTGCGCGGTAGTTGCCCAGCTCGTTCTCCCCGCCGCGGTAGCCGAACGAGCCGCCCAGCACGATCAGCCCCCACGTCTTGTCGATCGTATGGTCGAGCGTCATGCTGCCGCTCACCTTGCCGAGGCCAAGCTGCTTTTCCTGCGTGAGATAGTCTTTCTTGTACTGGGCGTCGTGCACGCCGGTCGGGACACCGAGCTGCAACGTCAGGCTGGTGGAGTTGATCTCGCCGAAGCGCCGCGTGACGAACCCCGCGACGTCACCCACGCCGGAGTTCGAGACGTCCACGGGCAGGCCGTAGTAGTCGCGGTAGTACTTGTAGAGCAGCGGAACCACGAGCCCCACATTCCATTTCTCGCTCAGATTACGCGAGACTTGAGGACTGAGGCTGAGGTTGTAGCCGTCGGGCAGATGCGTGTACGTGCCGAGTGTCTGCAGCTCAAATAGCCCCCCGGTCACGCTGTGGCCGATCCACTTGATGCCGCCCCCCGCACCCGTGGAGCTACCGGCTCCGCAACCGCCGATCGTCTCCCAGCTCGAGAGCAGGCCTTCCAGCCGTGAAACTCGTAAAGACAGCGCTGGTCCGAGCTCGGCGAGCGCGTCGCCTCGCTCGCCGAGGGTCGCCTCCAGGCGGGCCACTCGCACATCGTTTTGCCGAGCCGCGCGCTCGGCCGCAACGAACGGAAAGCTGGCGACCACGGCCAAACCACATGTTACCAGCCAGGCGCTCGGGGCACGTAGTCGTCTGAAGTTCAATCGAGTCTCTCCCGAGCGCAAGGTCAAGCCGGGTCGACTTGGAGGCACCAGTAGCGAACGCTCCCGCGATCCGTGGCGGCATATTCGTCTACGAGTGCACCTTTCCAGATGGCTTTCAGATCAGCCCTCACTTTCATCTTGTGGACATCGCCCTGATTGAAGCTGCGCAGCTTTCCGCCGACCTGCTCCTTCATTTTGTCCTTGATCTTGGAGCGCGGCACGAGCGGCTTGTAGTGCGCGACAAGGATGAACTGCTTGTCGAGCGCCCCGCCCTGGACCTGGTAGCGCATCACGTAGGCGTAATCGTACAGGTCATCGGGGGGCATCTTGGAGGGAATTTCAACGAGCTTTGCCGTCAATTCCAGGGGTTCTACCGCGTCCGCCCGGGCGCTCCGCTCGACACCGGCTATTGCGAGCAGCAGCATGCTCATGAACGCTTGGCGACCAAAGTGGCGTCGGCTTGTACGAATCATCGTCGCAGAGTAGGGCGAGAAACGTCGGTCCTGCAACAAGGCAAAGGCCGTTCCTCGAAATCAAGCGACCCACGCCGGAGATCGCTCCAGGCTGTCGGCATCTTTCCACCGTGAGGGCAGCACTACCGCTGGTGATTCACGGCGGGGTGCGCGAGAGCCGCCATGGTGACCGAGCCAATCAGCATCGCCCGCCTCCTCTCCGCGCTCGGCGAGCCGACCGACGTTGCTGGTCGCTCACCCGACCGGGGACCGCCGTACTGGAAGAGCACAGTCCTGCGGCATAAGGCTCTCGGCGACGCCGCGTGGCGCATCGCGACAACATCCCGGGCTGATCAACCCGCTCTGCAGCTCGTTCACCAAGGCGCTTCCCGACCTCTCCGGTCGATTCCGGATCATCCAGATGGATCGCCAGAAGGATGTTAATCTCGCCGAGCTGTTCATCAGAGGAGAGCAAGCGGCGAACATCCGACTCACGCGGGACGAGCAGAGACCCGTTGCCTCGGCTTCAGATCCAGCTGGAGTGACGCGCCGCCCACTGCCCGGCGCGCGCCGCCACCTCAGATCACCCTGTCCACGAGCGGCTCCCCCCGCTCGAACCGACGCAGGTTCGCCAGGAAATGCTCCACCTGCGCCATCGGCTCCTCGCGCCGCCCGCCGGCCGTGTGCGGCGTGATGACGCAGCCCGGAGCGCGCCAGAGCGGGTGATCCGGCGGCAGCGGCTCGGGATCCGTCACGTCGAGGTACGCGCCCGCGATGCGGCGCGCCTCGAGCGCCTCGAGCAGCGCGGCCTGGTCCACCGTGGCGCCCCGGCCAACGTTGAAGAACCACGCGTCCGGCCGCATCCGCGCGAGCAGCGCGGCCGAGACCAGCCGCCGCGTGCCCTCGGCCTCGGGCAGGCTCGAGACCACGTGATCCGCCCAGGCGAAGGCGTCGCCCAGCTCCTCCCGCGCGACCACGCGGAAAGGCTCGTCGCCGCGGGGGCGGGCGCGCAGGACGCAGAGCTCCACCTCGAACGGCGCGAGCAGCGCGGCGAGGCGGCGGCCGATGGCGCCGAAGCCGAGGAGGAGCACCCGCCGGCCGCGCAGGAGCGCGCTCCTCGACCGCACGGAGGCGTCGGGCCAGCCGCGCGGGCCGAGCTGGTTCTCGAGGCACTCCGGCAGCCGCCGCGAGGCCGAGAGCAGGAACGCGAGCGCGTGCTCCGCGCAGGGATCGGCGTAAACGCCGCTGCTCGTCGTCAGGGCGGCGCCGCGGGCGGCGAGCGCGGCGCGCACGGCCGCCACGTCGTAGCGGGCGTACCCCGCGGTGCTGAGGTGCACCCAGCGGAGCCGCGGGGCCGCGCACACGTCGTCCGGGTGCGGCTGGCCAAAGACGACCTCGGCGCCCAGGACGAGCGGATCCGACCCGACGACGGCGAGGTTCTTCGCGGAGCGCGTCGCGGCCAGCTCGAGCGCGTGCGGAGCGACGCCCTCCGAGAGCGAGCGCGCCGCCTCCGCCGGTAGAACAACGGTGCTCGCGATGATCAGCCGATCCACCGACACCTCCCCCTCACCCGTGCACGGCGCGCCCGAACTCCCGCATCCACGCCTCCTCGTCGGCGGTGAGCGGACCCTTCGCGAGCGCGTCGAGGTTCGCCTCCACCTCGGCCCGGCTCTTCGGCCCCGTCAGCGCGAGATCCACGTGCGGGCTGGAGAGCTGAAATCGGTAGCAGTCGCCCGCCGTCATCGCCGGGCGATCCCAGCCCTTCGGCCGCTTCAGCAGCCGGCGCCACGCCGTCGCCGTGTAGGCGAGGATGCTCGGCTTCGCGTCGCGCACGTGCGGGAAGATGTCACGCTCCGCGCCGGGATGCGCGGCGTTGTAGCGGATCATGAGCAGGTCGAGCGGCGACGACCCGGCCAGGCCGCCTGCCCGCGGGCGGTCGTGGATGCTCACCCCGAGCGCCCGCACCTTGCCGCTCTCGCGCAGGTGAACGAGCTCGCGCTCGGTCGCGCTCGTCCAGGCAGACCCGACGCCGAGCCAGCCGAGCAGGTAGACATCGAGGTGGTCGGTCCCGAGCTCCCGGAGCAGCTTCTCGGCGCCCCTGCGCACGCCCCAGCCGAACCAGCCGGGCTGCGCGAAGCCGACCACCGCCACGCTGTCGCGGCGCCCCCGCAGCGCCTCGCGCAGCGGGTTGCCGAGCCCGCCCGAGCGCATCGTCCAGAGGAAGAGATTGACCCCCCGGTCCATCGCCGCGCGCACCCCGCCCTCGTCGATGCCGTAGGTCGCCGCGAGGCCGAGCCGGAAGATGCGCTTGCCGCGAAAGGCGGTCGGCGCGCGGTGGAGCCAGTCGTCCATGGGGCGGATCTTACCTCACCTCTGTCGATGTCACCGGCTCCCGCGCGCCCCACATTCGCCGCCCACGATCGCCCCGACGTGTGCGAGACTCCTGGGCCACCGATGGGCCAGGACTCCCCTCCCCGGTGCGCCGGCTGCAGCGCTCCGCTCCCGGAGAACGCCCGCTTCTGCCCCTCGTGCGGCCGGCTCGTCACCGCGCCGGATCCGAGCCCCGCCCTCGCCGCGACGGCGTTCCCCGCGACGCAGCCCGGCGCCGTCGGGCTGCCGCCGGCCTCCCTGCCGCTGCCGCCGGTGCGGCTCCTGCCCGGGACGGAGATCAGCGTCTATCGCATCGAGTCGACGCTCGGCGAGGGCGGCATGGGCGTCGTCTACCGCGCTTACGACCGGGCGCGCGAGCGCGTCGTGGCCGTCAAATGCCTGCACTCGAACCTCTGCGGCAACCCGGAGATCCGGCGGCGGTTCGCGCGGGAAGCGCGGGTGCTCCGCTCCTGGAGCCACGAGAACGTGGTCGCCGTCTACGATTTCGTCGAGCGCGATCACCTGCTCGCGATCGTCATGGAGTACGTCGACGGGTCGACGCTGGTGCGGCACCTCGAGCGGTGGCGCGGGCGCATCCCGTTCCAGGAGATCCGCGCGCTGTTCGGCGGCGTCCTCGACGCGATGGACGAGGGGCACCGCATGGGCATCATCCACCGCGATCTCAAGCCCGACAACATCCTCGTCACGACCGGGAAAGACGGCCTCTCCCCCAAGATCGTCGACTTCGGCATCGCCAAGATCCTGGAGGGGACGACGTACACGCTGAGCGGCGCGTTCCTCGGGACGTGCTGTTACATGTCGCCCGAGCAGGTGAAGAGCCCCCACGCGGCGGATCGGCGCTCGGACATCTACTCGCTCGGCGTGACGCTCTACAAGCTGACGACAGGGCAGGTGCCGTTCGACAGCCCCAACCATTTCGCCGTGATGATGGCCCACGTCGCCGACGCGCCGGCGCCCCCCTCGTCGCTGCGCCCCGACCTCCCGCCGGCCCTCGACCGGCTCGTGCTCGACGCGCTCTCGAAGGACCCGGCGGGGAGGCCGGCGTCGTGCGCGGAGTTCCGGGCGCGGCTCGACGAGGCGCTCTCGGAGTTCTCGCCCGCCCCGTCGCGGCCCTCGTCCGACGGGCGCGAGCTCGCGCCGACGGTCCGCGAGAAGACCGGCGAGCAGATGATCCTCGTCCCCGGCGGGCCGTTCCTGAGCGGGCAGCAGCGCAGGAAGGTCCATGTCGACGCGTTCTACATGGATCGCACGCCGGTCACGAACCGCCAGTTCAAGGCGTTCCTCGACGTGACCGGGTACCGCCCCGACGACGACGACGCGAGCCGGCTCCTCGCCCATTTCAGGCGCGGCGAGATCCCCGCGGGCCTCGAGGAGCACCCCGTGGTGTACGTGTCGTGGGACGACGCGCGGGCCTACGCCAACTGGGCCGGCAAGCGCCTGCCGACCGAGGCCGAGTGGGAGAAGGCCGCGCGCGGCGCCGACGGCCGCAAATACCCGTGGGGGCGCGCCGAGCCCGGGCCCACGCGCGCGAACTACGACAACCGCGAGGGCGGGACGGTGCCCGTCGGCTCGCTGCCGGGGGGCGCCTCGCCGTATGGCATCCTCGACCTCGCCGGCAACGTGTGGGAGTGGTGCGAGGACTACGACGATCCGCACTTCTACGCGGACGGCCCCTCCCACAACCCGCGCAACACGCGGCCCTCGGATCGGCCGCTGCTCGTGATGCGCGGCGGCTCGTGGATGTACGGCGCGCAGTCGCTGCGCACCTGGGCGCGCACGAGCTTCGAGGCGCACTACCGCTTCGCCGGCGGCGGCTTCCGCTGCGTGCGAACGGCGTCGTCGAGCTGAGGGTCCGGGCGCGGCGGCCGCTCGGCGCGCGTGCGGCTGCTCGGCGCGGGCGCGCGGCGCACGAGCGCCTGGTCAACCGGCGGCGGCGCGGATAGAACGCCGGGCGCAGATGCAGACGAACAGGGCCAGAGCGAGCGGCGGCGTCCGCGTGCGGCTGACCGGCGTCCGGCGCGTCTTCCCGGTGCTGGACGGCGCGGGCCGCGCGCCGCGGGACGGCGCCCCCGGCGTGATCGCGATCGACGGCATCGATCTCGACATCGCGCCTGGCGCGTTCGTCGCGCTGCTCGGGCCCTCCGGGTGCGGCAAATCCACCCTGCTGCGGCTCGTCGCCGGGCTGGACCGCGCCGACGCCGGCGCGGCCGTCGTGGAGGCCGAGGAGGCGCCGGGCGCAAGCGGCGCGCGCGCCCCCCTCGCGTACGTCTTCCAGGACGCCCACCTCCTGCCCTGGCGGAGCGTCCTCGAGAACGCCGCCCTGCCGCTCGAGCTCGCCGGCGCGCCGCTCGACGAGCGCCGCGCGGCGGCGCGGGCGGCGCTCGTCCAGGTCGGCCTCGCCGACGCGGGCGCGCGGTACCCGGCCGAGCTCTCCGGCGGCATGCGCATGCGCGTATCGCTCGCCCGCGCGCTGGTCACGCGCCCGCGGCTGCTCCTGCTCGACGAGCCGTTCGCCGCGCTCGACGAGCTCACGAGGAGCCGGCTCGACGACGAGCTCCGCGCGCTCTGGGCCGAGCTCGGCATGACGGTGCTCTTCGTGACCCACTCGATCACCGAGGCCGCCTACCTCGCCGAGCGCGCCGTCGTCCTGTCCCCGCGGCCGGCGCGCGTCGTCGCCGACCGCACGCTTTCGCTGCCGGATCAGCGGACGGCCGCGCTGCGCACCGAGCCCGCGTTCGCGCGCGAGGTTCGCGCGCTGCAAGAGGCGCTGGAGCGCGGCGGGGCGTGAGGCTCCGCGGGCGGAACGAGCGCGCTGTTGGACTCCTGCGCTGCACGGCACTCGCGCTGTCGCCGCGCGATCGGCACGCGCACCCAGGTCACCTCCGCTACCCTCCGTGCGCCGGAGCTCTCGGCCCTCACCGCGGCCGTCCCCACGGCTCGCGTGGCCCGCTCCTCCTCTCCCCGCTTGCCGCTGCTCGCCGCCGCGCGCGACGCCCATCGTGGGCAGAGCTCCCACTCGCCGCACGATCCTGCGCGCGAACGCGCTTCCATGCTGACAGCGCGCTCGTACAATCGCCTCATGCCCACGTGCCCCCGGCGGTTGCTTCCCCGCGCCCTTCCTTGGTTCTTGCTCGCTGCAGCGGCCTGCGGCGGTGATCCGGATGTCGCCCTGCCACCCGGCGATGGCGGCGGGGGCAACGGCGGCACGAGCAGCAGCTCGGGCGATGGCGGCGGGTTCGTCGGGTCGATGGCCGCGTCGGGCGGCGCAGGCGGCGAGAGCGGCTGTGAGGACGTGAACTGCCGGGAGGACCAGCACTGCGAGGAGGAGGACGGACAAGGCACCTGCGTCGACAACACGTGCGACGACCTCACCTGCGACGCGACCGAGGTGTGCGAGACGCCCCCGGACGCAGGCGCGCGCTGCGTCGATATCGCCTGCCAGAGCGACCTCGAGTGCGCCTTCAACCAGTTCTGCAACGGCACCATCTGCGTCGTCGACGCCTGCACGGCCGGCGAGCGGACGTGCGACGGCGACAGCCTCCAGCTGTGCGTGTCGAACGGCAGCACGACGAGCGAGCTCTTCACGTGCGGCGGGGCGGCCTACTTCGAGAGCAAGTGCACCGACGACGGCGCCGGGACCGCCAGCTGCCCCTGCGAGGACGACTGGGACTGCCCCACCTACGCCTCCTGCGAGGTCGGCTCCTGCACCGGCACGGGCGCCGCGCCCACGTGCCTCTTGCCGCCGGAGCCGTTCGCGGGCGCCCTGCCGCAGAGCGAGATCCAGTGGGGAGGGGAGAACCGCGCCAACTCCGACGCCGCCAACAGCCCGTTCAAGACCTCGGCGCAGACCGTCATGACGCCGCTCGTCGCCAACCTCGACGACGACAACGGCGACGGGCTCATCAACGAGCTCGACTTCCCCGAGATCATCTTCACGACGTTCTGCGGCTCGGACTTCGACAAGAACGGCGTCCTCCGCGCGATCCACGGCGGCGGTCCCCGCAAGGGAGAGAACTACTTCGCGGTGCTCGGCGGGCAGGTCTGGCACGAAGGCGACCCCATCGACGCGCCCTACGCCTGCGCAGACGCGACGCTGATGCCGACCGCCGGGCTGGCCGTCGGCGATCTCGACGGCGACGGCGTCCCCGAGATCGTCGCGATCACCGCCGTCGTGGAGATGGTGGGCTCCACCAAGGTGACGAAGACAGGGCTCCAGATCTTCAGCAACACGGGCGAGACCAAGGTCCTCACGGACACGCTCTGGACGGGCTACAACGAACCGTCGCCCGCGCTCGCCAACATCGACGGAGCGGGGCTCCCGGAGATCGTGGTCGGGCCGAACGTGTTCACGTTGCGCGTCGACGAGGCGACCCGCGAGCTCTCGATCGTCGACCACTTCAAGGGCGACAAGGCCCAGGGCATGCAGGGGTCACCGGGGAACCAGAGCAACCGGCTCGGGCCCATCGCCTGCGTCGCGAACCTCAACGACGACCCCCGGCTGGAGATCGTCGCGGGCAGCACCGCCTATGGGCTGCCCCGCCCGCCGCCCGGCGTGACGAGCAGGGCCGGGTGCGCGCCGCCGTACACCGACAGGGAGGCGACGGCGTACTGCGAGGGGAAGCTCATCGAGGTCTGGGACGGGCAGACCGTCAACGGCACGGCCGGGATCCCGACCGAACAGCGCGACGGCCTCTGCGCCGTGGCCGACGTCCTCGGAAAGGACCAGGACGCCGCGCCCGGGCCCGACAACCCGCTCGATCAGCGCCCGGAGGTGATCCTGTTCAACAACGGGTACTTCTTCGTGCTCAACGGGCAGGACGGCACCATCAAGCGCCGCCAGGTGATGACGGCCTTGGGCACCACCTTCGACGGCGGCGCCCCGAACGTGGACGACTTCGACGGTGACGGCTTCCCCGAGGTCGGCACGGCGTTCGGCCTCCGCTACATGATGTTCGATCTCCAGGCGCCGACGGCCGAGTGCCCGGCGTGGCCCAACGCGCTCACCGACGGGGTCGCGGGGCTGCAGGGCAACCCGGAGCGGACCCCGAACGGGAAGCCGTGCACCACGGACGAGGACTGCGGCGCCCCGGGCGCGGCGACGTGCAACCAGCAGCGGGGCACCTGCGTCTGCTACCACAACGGCTGGCAGCGCCTGACCGAGGACGACTCGAGCCGCACCACCGGGTCGAGCGTGTTCGACTTCAACGGCGATGGCGCCGCCGAGGTCATCTACAACGACGAGTGCTACTTCCGCATCTACGACGGCGTGACGGCCGACGTCCTGTTCAAGGTGCCCTCGCCGAGCCGCACCCGGTCCGAGTACCCGATCGTCGCCGACGTCGACAACGACGGCAACGCGGAGATCGTGTTCGGCACCTCGAACGAGTCGACCCATTGCTCGCAAGGCACCGACTACAACAACGGCCTCGAGGTCTGGGGCGCGCAGAACGACCTCTGGGTCTCGGCGCGCCGCATCTGGAACCAGCACAGCTACCACGTGACGAACGTGCTCGAGAGCGGCGGCATCCCCCTGAAGGAGCCCGAGAGCTGGAAGGCGTACGGCGGCCGCGCCTACAACACCTACCGCTCGAACCCGCGGTCGTACGGCATCGCGCCGGATCTCGCGCTGAGCGGCATCCAGGTCTCGTCGCCGGACGCGACCTGCGGCGAGCTCACCGACGAGGTCGCGATCACCGTGCGCGTCGAGAACCTCGGCGATCTCCGCGTGGGCCCCGGCGTCGCCATCAACTTCTACGGCGAGTGGGACACGCCGGACGTCGATGAGCCGCTCTACGGTGAGGACCTCGCCCCGCTGACGTTCGTCCTCCAGAGCAGCATCGAGCCGCACAGCTCGCTGCTCCTGACGGTGAACTACAGCGCCACGCACAACGCGCAGCGGACGCTGCCCGCCCGCGTGCGCGCGGTCGTGGACGAGGACGCCGTCGAGCGCGAGTGCCACGAGGACAACAACGCGCTCACCGTGCCCCTCGACGCCGGCAGCGCGCGCCCGGACCTCCAGATCGAGGTCGGCCGGGTGAACACGACGAAGTGCGCCATGAAGCACGTCGACGTCCCGACGACCGTCACCAACGCCGGCTCCGCGCCGGCCAGCGACGTGCGGATCCGGTACTACGCGGGCGATCCCGGCCAGGGCGGGACGGTGCTCGACGAGGAGATCATCCCGGGGCCGATCGCGCCCGGGGCGAGCGTGGACTTCACCGCCACCATCGAGAAGTTCCCGTCGAACCTGTCGATCCTGATCTACGCCGTCGTCGACCCGGACGGCGCGATCGACGAGTGCAACGACGGGAACAACAAGGACGCGGCCTCGGACAAGATCCTGTGCCCGGAGATCAACTGACGCGCCGGCGTCCGGCCGGCGGGCCCCCCCGCCAGCCGGACGCGCGCCACGCCGGCGGCGCGGCGCGCGCCGGCGCGCGCTGACGCACGTTCACCGGCTCCCGCGCGGGGCGCGGTGCTATGCCTGTGCGCCCCGCCGCGCCGCTGACGGCGCACCGCGAGGCGCGCCGCCCCGGCGCGCCGCGACCCAAGCCCCCACAGCGCCATGCTCGGAACCTCGAACCTCTCGAAATCATTCGGTGATCGGACCCTCTTCGAGGGCGTCTCGCTCAAGCTGAACGCCGGATCCCGCTACGGCCTGGTGGGCGCGAACGGCTCGGGGAAGACCACCTTCCTGAAGATCGTGGCGGGCGACGAGCCCGCGAGCGACGGGAGCGTCAGCATCCCGAAGGACGCCCGCGTGGGCGTGCTCCGGCAGGACCGGTTCCTCAGCGACGACCAGATCATCCTGGATCTCGCGATGATGGGCGATCGCGTCGTGTGGGAGGCGCTCGTCGAGTCGCGCCGCCTCGCGGAGGACGGCGGCGACGCCGGCCGCGTGGCGGACCTGGAGGATCGCATCCGCGCCCACGACGGCTACACGCTGGAGGCGCGCGCGAGCGCCGTCCTCGAGGGGCTCGGCATCCCCGTGGAGGCGCACCGGAGGCCGCTCTCCACGCTCTCGGGCGGCTTCAAGCTGCGCGTGCTGCTCGCGCAGGTGCTCCTCGGCGGCGCGGACGTGCTGCTGCTCGACGAGCCCACGAACCACCTCGACATCCTCTCCATCCGCTGGCTCGAGAAGTTCCTGGCCGGCTACAAGGGCTGCGCGGTCGTCATCTCCCACGACCAGCGCTTCCTCGACAACGTCGCCACGCACGTCCTCGACGTCGACTACGCGACGATCACGCTCTACACGGGCAACTACGCCGCCTTCGTCGTCGAGAAGCGGGCGATCCGCGAGCGCAAGCAGGCCGAGATCGCCCGCGCCGAGAAGCTCATCGCGGACAAACGCGCGTTCGTGGAGCGGTTCGGCGCGAAGGCGACCAAGGCGCGCCAGGCGCAGAGCCGGCTCAAGCAGATCGAGAAGATCGAGGTCGAGGAGCTCGCCGACACGTCGCGGCGCTCGCCGCTGTTCCGGTTCGCGATCCAGCGGCCGAGCGGGCGCGACGTGCTCGAGGCGAAGGGGATCTCGAAGTCGTACGGCGCGAAGCAGGTGCTGCGCGACGTCTCGCTGTCGGTGCGGCGGGGCGAGCGGGTCGCGGTGATCGGGCCGAACGGGCTAGGCAAATCGACCTTGCTCAAGATCCTCGTGGGCCGGCTCGCGGCCGACGCCGGCGGCGCGTCGTGGGGGCACGAGGCCCGCGTCGGCTACTTCGCCCAGGATCACCGCGAGCTGCTCGTCGACGGGTCGATGACGCCGCTCTCCTTCCTGTGGGCGGCGTGCCCCGACGAGTCGCCGAGCTACGTCCGCGGCCAGCTCGGCAGGGCGCTCTTCTCGGGCGACGACGTCGAGAAGAGCGTCGGCTCGCTCTCCGGCGGCGAGGCGGCGCGGCTCATCTTCTGCCGGATCATCGTCGAGCGGCCCAACGTGCTCGTGCTCGACGAGCCGACCAACCACCTCGACCTCGAGGCGATCCAGGGGCTCGTCGAGGGGCTCAAGGCGTTCGAGGGGACGGTGCTCTTCGTCTCGCACGATCGCTACTTCGTCTCCGAGCTGGCGACGCGCATCCTCGAGGTGACGCCGAGCGGGCCGCGCGATTTCCCCGGGACCTACGAGGAGTACCTGGCCGGCTGCGGCGACGATCACCTCGACGCCGACACGGTGGTGCTGAAGGCGAAGCGCGAGCACCAGAAGGCGGCCGCGCCCGCGGAGGCGGGCGGCTCCTGGGAGGAGCAGAAGCGGCGTCGCAACCGGCAGAAGGAGCTGCCCGCGCGGCGCGACAAGGTGCTCGCGTCCATCGAGGCGGCCGAGGCGCGGAAGAAGGCGATCCACGACCTCTACTGCAGCGACGGCTTCTTCGAGCGCACCGGACAGGCCGAGATCGCGGCGCTCCAGGCCGAGGACGAGGCGCTCGGCCCGCGCATCGACGCGCTCATGGCCGAGTGGGAGCAGATCGAGCAGGAGATCGCCGAGCTCGGGGCGGCGCAGCCGCAGTGAGGTCCTGCCGGGATGCCCGGCCCCGGGAGAGGGGGTCCGCCGCGCGGCGCGGCGGACCCCCTCTCCCGGGGCCTACGTGTTCGCGCAGTCGCAACGCGGGCGGCGGCTCGCCTAATGCCCTCTTGTCTTGCGGCTGGCCATGTCGATGCCGACGGCGAGGATGAGGATGATGCCCTTGATGATCGGCTGCCAGAAGCTCTCCGTGTTCATCAGGCTCATGCCGTTGTCGAGCGAGGCCATGACGAGCGCGCCGAGCAGCGCGCCCCAGATGGTGCCCTGCCCGCCGAGGAGCGACGTGCCGCCGATGACGGCGGCCGCGATGGCGTCGAGCTCCATCATCCGGCCGGCGTCCGAGGTCGCGGAGCCGACGCGGGCGGTGAGGACCACGCCCGCGATGCCCGCCATCACGCCCATCAGCGTGAACACGGCGATGAGGTGACGATCGATGCTGATGCCGGAGTAGAAGGACGCCTCTCGGTTGCCGCCGATCGCGTAGAGGTGCCGCCCGAACCTCGTGTGCTTCGCGAGCACCGTGAACACGGTCGCCAGCACGAGCACGACCAGCACGGGGAACGGGACCCCCTCGTAGGAGTTCATCAGGGCGGCGAACGCGAGGGAGAACACGGCGAGCCCGATCCACGGGTAGCGCGCCGTGCCGGTCGCGCGCGCCGCCTTGTACAGCAGCCCGACGCAGAGGACGCCAGCGCCCGCCCAGCCGAGGGTGTGCGGCACGTACGCCTGGCCCACGAACAGGTAAGGACGCGCCGGCGAGATGGACACACCGCCTGTCAAGCCGAGGATGCAGCCCTGGAAGATGAGCATCCCGCCGAGCGTGACGATGAAGGGGGGAATCCGCAGCCGCGCCACGAGGGTCCCTTGCACGAAGCCAAGGACGGCCCCGAGCAGGAGCGGCAGGATGAAGGCGGCCGGCAGCGGCCAGCCGAGGCTCACGTAGATCATCGCCGATGAGGCGCCGAGCAGGCCGGCCAGCGCGCCCACCGAGAGATCGATCTGCCCCGCGACGATGACCATCACCATGCCGACGGCCAGGATCGAGGTCACCGACATCTGCCGCGCGAGGAGCGTCAGGTTGCGCGGCGTCACGAACGTCCCATCGGTCGTGATGGAGAAGGCAATCCAGATCGCGATGAGCGAGCCCACCATCGAGAGGGCGCGCCAGGGGATACGCACGCGAAGCTTGGCCTCGCTCATTCCGTCACCTTCCTCGTTGCAGCAGACATCACGCGCTCCGCGGTCGCGTCCTTCCGGTCGAGGCAGGCCGTCGGTCTGCCCTGGTTGAGGACCAGCACGCGGTGGCTCATGCCGAGCAGCTCCGGCAGATCGGAGGACACGAGCACCACGGCGAGCCCATCCGAAGCGAGCTTGTGGATGAGCTGGTAGATCTCCGCCTTCGCCCCGACGTCGATTCCCCGGGTCGGCTCGTCGAGCAGCAGCACCCGCGGCCCCGTCATCAGCCATTTGCCGATCACGATCTTCTGCTGGTTGCCGCCCGAGAGCTGGTTCGCGAGCGCGAGCGGCCCAGACGCCTTGGTCCTGAGCGCCTTCATCTGCTCGACCGCCGTGACCTCCCGATCGGCGTGATCGAGGAAGAGCCCCTTCACGAACCGCCGCAGGGTCGCGAGCGTGATGTTGTCGAGCAGGGTCGCCTCGAGCACGAGGCCGTAGCGCTTGCGATCCTCGCTCACGAGCGCGATGCCCGCGTCGATCGCCTGCGCGGGCGCCGTGTACGGCGGCGTCGCGGGCCCGCCTCGGACCGAGATCGCGCCGGTGACGCGGCTCGTCGCGGCGCCAAAGATCGTCGAGAGGAGCGCGGTGCGGCCGGCGCCCATGAGGCCGCCGATGCCCAGCACCTCGCCGGCGCGCACCTCGAAGCTCACGTCGCGCAGCACGAACCGCCCGGGGTGCCCGGCGTCCTCGACCGACCAGCCCTGGACCGACATCGCGACGGGGCCCTCCGGCGGCGGGGGGCAGGGGTAGAGGTTCGTCACCTCGCGGCCGACCATGTACGAGATGACGCTGTCGGGCGAGAGCGCGGTCCTCGGCTGGGTCGTGATCGACTTCCCGTCACGGAGGACCGTGATGCGGTCGGCGATCTCGAAGACCTCCTCGAGCCGGTGGCTGATGTAGATGCAGGAGACGCCGCGGGCGCGCAGATCGCGGAGCAGGCCGAGCAACGTCCTCACGCCGGACTCGGTGAGCGCCGCCGTGGGCTCGTCGAGGACGAGGATCTTCGCGTCCTTGAGCAGCGCCTTCGCGATCTCGACCATCTGCTGCTGGCCGATGCCCAGGTCCTTGATCGGGCGCTCGGGATCGATGTCGAGCCCGACGCGCGCAAGCGCCTCCCGCGCCAGGGCCCGCACCGCGTCCCAGTCGATGAGCCCCCCGCGGATGGGCTCCCGCCCGAGCACGAGGTTCTCGGCGACGGTGAGATCGGGCACGAGCGCGAGCTCCTGCGCGATCAGCGCGATGCGGTGCTCCTCGGCGCTGCGCATGCCGCTGAACTGCACGACGCCGCCGTTCAAGCGGATCTCGCCGCCGTAGGTGCCTGCGGGGTAGTAGCCGCACAGGATCTTGATGAGGGTGCTCTTACCCGCGCCGTTCTCGCCGCAGAGGGCGTGAATCTCGCCTTCCTGGAGGTCGAACGAGACGCCATCGAGGGCTTTCACCCCGGGGAACTGCTTCGTGATCGATGCGAGCTCGAGGAGAGGCATTGTCCTGGGCGCAAGGGGCGTCAGCGCGCGGCCACGTTCGCCTGGGAGGGGCCTCTGATGCAAGCACTTTGTTGGAAGCGCGCAGAGGATCCAGGCGCGCAGGTCGCCGCGTGTCGCGTGTCGCGTGTCGCGCATCACGCATGTGCCCTGGGAAGCGCCGGGGGCGAAGAGGAGTGGTGGAGAGCCCCCTGCGCGGGGGCTCCCGGAGCGGCCCGGGCGAGGGCGCTCAGTTGTAGAAGCCGAGGTCGTCGATGTAGAGGTCGAACTTGGGCGCGATGCCGATCTGGAACTGGATCGCGTAGAGCTTCGTCGCGTCGATCTGCTCGGTGCCCGCCGGATCACCCCAGCCGCCCTGCTTCAGGTCCGCGAAGGGGATCGTGAACTGCTGCCACTCCTCGGTGACGGGGAGCGCCTTTTGCCACTGGTCGCACTCCGTGCAGCCGCCGCTCGAATCCGTGCCCGGGTCCGAGATCGTGACGGTCACGCTCGTGCCGGAGCCCGGGCCGAGCTTCGCCCAGAAGGTGATTCCGGTGTACGCCGAGGCGTCATAGGAGGCCTTGACCCCCTCGGGGCTGTTCAGATCGAAGCCGAAGCCAGCGCCCCACGTCTCGAAGCCCTCTCCCCACGAGCGCGCCGCGTACGTGCTCCGCGAGCGCGCCGGCTCGAGCGCCGTCATCGTGAAAGGCTCTTCCCCGGTCCCCGCCGGATCGGGCGGCGGGGTCTGCGTGGCCCCCTCCGACCCGTCATTGAAGGTGTACCAGTCACCGACCCGCCCGCCCTTGGCGAGGATGGCGTTGTCGTTGTCCTCCATGTCATCGATCATCTCGATCGTCTGAGGACCGACCCCGCCCGAGCCCGTCGTCGCGGAGGTGGTCTCGGCCGTCGTGGTCGTGGTGGGGTCCGTGGTCCCCGTGGTCGACGGGTCCCCGCTGCCCGAGGCGGCGCTGCCGGCACCGCCCGCACCCCCGCTGCCGCCCCCGCCACTGCCCGCTTCCACCACGTAATAGCTGGGCTCCAGCCCTGCCACCCACCCGCACCCGCCCGCCGTCAGCGCCCATCCCGCCCACAGCCATCTCGCGCCCTTCCGCTTCCCCATGCCCTGTCCTACTGCCGTACCGCTCCCGCTGTCCACCGGCGCGCGCCCTCCCCCTCATGCCCTGCTGCGCCTCCACCCCCTCGACAGCACGCTCCCCATCGCGCTCCGCCCTCGCGTCCATCCGCTCCGGCGCTGAACATGCAATTACGCTCGCCCTCCTGACAGCCACGGCGCGATGCCGTCCATGGCCACAAAATCCTCGTGGATCTCTTCAAGAACCGGCCCTCCCTCGCCGCAGAGCTGCTCGTCGAGACGCTCGGCGTACCGCTTCCTTCGTACACCGCTGCGCGCATCACCTCGATCGACCTCACCCAGTCCAGCCGACAGAGCACCGCGCCGATCTCGTCGTGGTGTTGCTCGATGGCGATGTCCCGGTCCGCGTGCTCATCGTCGAGGCCCAGCTCGCCATCGATCCCCGAGCGCTTCCGCTGGCCCGAGCACACAATGGGGGCGCGCGCCGCTCACCGCTGCCACGTCTCGGTCTGCTCGTCGTCGCGCCCGCTCCCGATGTCGCCTCGTAGTGCGCGCAGCCTATGGAGATCGGCATTCCCAGCTTCGTCCTGCGCCCGCCCGTTCCGGGGCGCGAGGCGGTTCCGAGCAACCCCGGAAGCTCCACTGGTCGGGCCAGCCATCCGGGAGCAGGATGCGCAGACTCACGCCATTGCGCGCGAGCTGCCATAATGATGTCTCTATTTCTGCTGCGCAGTGTCGATATTTCGAATGCGCTCATCCCGGAGCGCTGGTATCACCTCCGCCGCGGGCCATCTGGATGGGTTTGCGATGCAGACATTCGCGGAGGAGACCCCGCGCATTCCCGGAGTTCAAGCGCCTGCGAGCCACCGCACGATGCCCTCCATGGCCCACGAGATCCTCATCGATCTCTTCAAGAACCGCCCGTCGCTCGCCGCCGAGCTCCTCGTCGAGGAGCTCGGCGTCCCGCTTCCGCCGTACTCCGGAGCGCGCATCACCTCGATCGACCTCACCCAGATCCAGCCTGCCGAGTACCGCGCCGACGTGGTCGTCCTCTTGCTCGGCGGCGACCTGCCCGTCTCGGTGCTGATCGTCGAGGTCCAGCTCGCCATCGATCCTCGAAAGCGCTTCAGCTGGCCCGAGTACACCATGGGGGCGCGCGCCATTCACCGGTGCCCGGCCGGCCTGCTCGTCGTCGCTCCCGACGCCCACGTCGCCTCCTGGTGCGCCGAGCCGATCGAGACCGGCATTCCAGGCTTCGTCCTGCGACCGCCCGTGCTGGGGCGGCTGACGGTTCCGATCGTGACGGACACGGCCGAGGCGGCCCGACGGCCCGAGCTTGCTGTCCTCTCCGCCTTGGCGCACGGCGCGGGCGAGCAGGGCGCCGCGATCGCTGCGGCGGTGCTGCCCGCGATCCGGGACCTCGACGAGGAGAGGGCCAGGTTCTACGGCGATCTCGTGCTAAATTCCTTGAATGACGCGGCCCGTCGGGCTTTGGAGGCGATGATGAAGGGCTACGAATACCAGAGCGATTTCGCCAGGAAGTACGTCGCGCTGGGGCGCCAGGAAGGAGAGCGTGCCGTGCTGCTGCGGCAGCTGCGCGCTCGCTTCGGCGAGCTGCCGGATGCCGCCGTGGCCCGCATCGAGGCGGCCGAGAGCGCCGCGCTCGAGCTCTGGGCCGAGCGCGTCCTCAGCGCAAGGACTCTCGCCGACGTGCTCGACGTGCCGAGCTGAGGAAACTCTCGGCCCGGCCCTCGCGCTCGAAGCGGCGCGGAGGCGGCCGCTCAAGCGCCCGGGGGATCGGTCTCGAGGGGGCCACCTAGTACCGCGTCACCTAAGTTCCTCCCTGATTGCACGCGGGCGACCTGTACGGCGGCGTCGCGGACGCGCCTCGGCCCCCTTCCTGGAGGTCGAACGAGACGCCATCGAGGGCTTTCACACCGGGGAACTGCTTCGTGATCGATGCGAGCCGAGCTCGAGGAGAGGCATTGTCCTGGGCGCAACGGAAGTCAGCGCGCGGCCACGTTCGCCTGGGAGGGGCCTGCGATGCAGGCACTTTGTTGGAAGCGCGTAAGGGAGCTGGGTGCCCGGGTCGTGGCGCGTCGCGCGCGTCGCGGCGCGTCGCGCATGTCCCCTGGGACGTGCGGGGGCGAAGAGTGTATGAAAGCCCCCAGCGCGAGGGCTCCCAGAGCGGCCCGGACGAGGGCGCTCAGTTGTAGAAGCCGAGGTCGTCGATGTAGAGGTCGAACTCGGGCGCCTTGCCGATCTGGAACTGGATGGAGTAGAGCTTCGTCGCGTCGATCTGGTCCGTGCCCGCCGGATCGCCCCAGCCGCCCTGCTTCAGGTCAGCGAAGGGAATGGTGAACTGCTGCCACTCCTTGGTGGCGGGGAACGTCTTCTGCCACGTGTCGCACTCCTCGCAGCCGCCGCTCGGATCCGTGCCCGGGTCCGAGATCATGACGGTCGCGCTCGTGCCGGAGCCGGGGCCGAGCTTCGCCCAGAAGGTGATTCCGGTGTACGCCGAGGCGTCATAGGAGGCCTTGACCCCCTCGGGGCTGTTCAGATCGAAGCCGAAGCCAGCGCCCCACGTCTCGAAGCCCGTCCCCCACGAGCGCGCCGCGTACGTGCTCTGCCCGCGCGCCGGCTCGAGCGCCGTCATCGTGAAAGGCTCTTCCCCGGTCCCCTCCGGATCGGGCGGCGGGGTCTGCGTGGCCCCCGCCGTCTTGTCGTTGAAGGTGTACCAGTAACCGACCCGCCCGCCCTTGGCGAGGATGGCGTTGTCGTTGTCCTCCATGTCATCGATCATCTCGATCGTCTGGGGGTCCGCGCCCGAGCCCGTCGACGCCGAGGTGCTCGCGGCCGTCGAGGTCGTGGCGGGATCGATGGTCCCCGTGCTCGCCGTCGTGGTCGACGGATCCACGGTGCCCGAAGAGGAGGTGGTGCTGCCGGCGCTGCCGGAGCCGCCCGCGCCTCCGCTCCCGCTCCCGCCACCATCGTCGCCGCTGGCGCACGCCGCGACAGCCAGTCCACAGACCGCCAAGTTAAAAGCACGCAGGAAAATTCTAGTCTTCATACGTTCACATCTCCGTATCTACGTTATTCTAATCAGCGCTCGCTCTGGGCCGGACGTCGATTGAATCAAGGAGCGTCCTGGCGCGGCGAGTATCGCCTGGAAGCTCAGGCCCTGCAACCTTCTTCTTTCCTCGCTGCAATCCATCTTTGTCGTCGTTCGCCCTCGCTCGCCCTCGCTCGCCCTGGAGGCGAGGCTCGCGCGAATGTCCTTGTTGGGTCCGCTCGCAACGGCGGTGGCATGTTCGGAGCGTCGTTGAGACGTGAGCGCCTGGATCAGCGCGAGTGGCCGCCTGCTTGCAAGGCGCCTTCGCGGGCTCTCTCGGCGAGGCTCGAAGGAGGAGAGATGGCACGGGCGAAGGCTGGCCGGCGAGCGCGCGCCGCGGCGCAGAGGGGCGCGCAGAGCGCGGACCGGGAGCGGAGCGGCGGTGAAGGCGCGCCCCCGACGGAGCAGGAGAGCGCCCCGCCGGGAGAGCGGCAGAGCGCGGCGGCGCAGCGCGCGAGCTGCGCGCGGCTGCCGGGGAGGAGGCGAATCGCGGGGCTGCTCCTGAGCCGGCTGGAGACGGCGGCATACCGCATCTACGAGCGGGTCGCCGGGCTGTCCGAGGAGCGGCCGGCGCTCGGGGTCGAGATCGCGGCGTCGGCGCTGCGGGCGCTCGGGGCCCGCGCCCCGCGGATCGCGAGCAGCGTCACGGTGAGCCGCGCGCGGGCGGCGGTCCTGGACGCGCTGCAGGACGCGGCGGGCGTGCGGCGCCTCCTGCCGAGCATCGGGCGCGTGGAGGCCGGCGCGAAGAGGCAAGCCTCGACGATCCGGGCGGCCGGCGCGGGTGGCCCGGAGCGCACGCCGACAGGCGTCGTCTCGCTCGCGACCGCGCCGGGCGACAGGGGCACGGAGATCAAGGTGGTGCTGCCGGGCGCGCGGCCGCGGGGGCGGCTCGCGCGCGCGGCGGGCGAGCTGCTGGCGGAGCTGCCCAGGCGGCAGCTGCGGGGCGAGCTGCGGCGGCTGAGGCAATGGATCGAGATCGGCGAGATCCCGACGGCGGCGGGGCAGCCGTCCGGCCGGGCAGGCCGTGAGAGGGAGTGACCATGCGCGCGATCTGCTGGAATGGGGTGGATGACATCGTCGTGGCGTCGGTGCCCGAGCCGAAGCTCATCAGCCCGCACGACGCCATCGTCCGCGTCTCGCTGTCGTCGGTCTGCGGCTCGGATCTGCACCTGCTCCACGGGTACATCCCGGCGATGAAGCAGGGCGACATCCTCGGGCACGAGTTCCTCGGCGAGGTCGTGGAGACCGGCGCGGAGGTGAAGCGGGTGCAGCGGGGCGATCGCGTCGTCGTCTCGTCCATCATCGGGTGCGGGCGGTGCGCGTATTGCCAGCGCGAGCTGTGGTCGCTCTGCGAGAACTCGAATCCTCATCACGTGGTGGCGGACAGGGTGTTCGGGGACACGACGGCCGCGATCTTCGGCTACTCGCATGCTTTCGGGGGCTTCGCGGGGAGCCACGCCGAGTACGTGCGCGTGCCGTTCGCGGATCACGGCGCGTTCAAGGTCCCCGACGGGGTGCGGGACGAGAGCGCCCTGTTCGCCTCCGACGCGCTCTCGACGGGCTACATGGCGGCCGAGCTCTGTGACATCCGCCCGGGCCAGATCGTCGCCGTCTGGGGGTGCGGGGGCGTCGGTCAGATGGCGATCAAGAGCGCCTATCTCCTCGGCGCCGAGCGCGTCATCGCGATCGACCGGATCGCGGACCGCCTGGCGATGGCGAAGGCGCACGGGGGCGCCGACGCCCTCGACTACGCCGAGGTCGACGTCCAGGAGGCGCTCCGCGAGATGACGGGCGGGCGCGGCCCCGACGCCTGCATCGACGCGGTGGGCATGGAAGCCGACGGGACGGGCGTGCAGCACGCGGTCGATCGGGTGAAGCAGGCGCTCCGGATGCAGAGCGACCGCCCGCTCGTGCTGCGCGAGGCGATGCTGGCCTGCCGCAAGGGCGGCACGGTGTCCATCGTGGGCGTCTATTCCGGGTTCGCCGACAAGATCCCGCTCGGCGCGCTCATGAACAAGGCGCTCATCGTCAGGACCGGCCAGCAGCACGGACAGCGGTACATCCCGCGGCTGCTCGATCACATCCAGCGCGGCGACATCGATCCGTCGTACCTCCTGACGCACCGGATGTGCCTCGACGACGGGCCGCGCGGATACCGCCTCTTCGAGGCGCGCGCGGAGGCGTGCGTGCGCGCGGTGTTCGCCCCCTGACCCTGGCGAGGCCGCCGCCCCCGACCGCGAGAGCTAGCGCTCCTGTCCCTTCGCCAGCGTCGCCTGGATGGCCTGCGCCCGTTTCAGGTGGCTCGCCGCCTCATCGCGAATGCGCTGGAGCTCCTGCTTCAGCTCCCGGTTCTTCACCCTCGGGATGGCCTGCTCGTCCAGCATCCGCAGGGCATGGGCGTGCATCCTCACCTGGATGGCCACGTACGTCGCGTCGAATTTCTCGGCCGGCTGCTTCTGGAGGTACGCCGCGATGATGGACGAGTGCCCGGCGATCATCGCGCTCGCCCGCGTCGGCTCCGCCTTGATCCGGAGACGCCGGAGGAGCGCGCTCAGGCGGATGTTCCCCTGGGTGTGGGCCTCGAGCATCTCCCTGGCGAAATCCTTCACCTCGCGCGACCGCGCCTGTTTGCGGGCGAGCATCGCAAGAGAGATCTCCACCTCGTTGGCGGCGGAGATCACCTTCGCGAGGGCGCCGTCCGATATCTGTGTCTCCTCGGACCGCGGGCTCGCCTCCTCCAGCCGCTGCTGCAGCTGGGAGATCTGCGCGTCCTGATGGACGTAACCTCCACGCCCACCCGCGTGCGCGGAGCTGCCGATGACGCTCGCGGCGAGCGCGGCGATCACGGCGACGCGATGCTTGAAATGATGGCGCATCATGGTGGATTCCCTTCCTGGATTTCCGCGGCGCGCTCCACCGGCCGATCCGTGGATGCCCGCGGCTCACGACGTCTCGAACGTCAAGCAAGCGGCGGACCCGCTCTCGACGTAACTCTCGACGTAGACCGAGGGACTGCCCTGCTCATGGCGCTGCGCGCGTGCGCGCTCGCGGGGCGATCGCCGCACACCCGGGGAGTCGCCCGCGCCGCGTCTCGGGATTCCACGTCAAGCCAAGAGGGCTCACCATCCCTGTTGAATCGAGCGTGCAACCCGACAAAGGCGCTCGCCTCCTCGAAAGGCTCGAAAGGCTCGAAAGGCGCCCTCTCCGGCGGAGGCCCCGCTCCCTCGGCAATCGCGCTCCTCCGGAAATCCCCTTCGCCCGGGGCGAGAGGGGCTTGCGGGGCGCCGGTCCCGGTGGTCAAGTGCAGCGTGGTGCGGCCCCCGGGCCGCCTCGCGCGCTGGCGAAGAGCTCGCCCGGGGGCCTCCGCGAACTCGCCCATGCCTGACCGCGGCTTCATCCTCACGCCCATGACCCGGGTCGTCGCCGGGCGCCCGGAGATCCATCTCCACGCGGTGATGGAGGACGGCGCGCCGGCGCTCGTCGTCGAGGACAGGTTCAGGCCCTACTTCTTCGTGCGCGCCCGCGACGAGGACGTCGCGCGGCGGCTCGCGGACCGCCGCGTCTCCCCGGAGGCGCTCGAGACGCTCGACGGAGAGCCGGTCCTGCGCGTCGAGGCCGCGCTCCCGCGGGACGTCGCGGCGCTGCGCGACAGGCTGGCCGAGGCCGGCGCCGACGCCCTCGAGGCGGACGTGCGCTTTCCCTACCGCTTTCTCATCGATCGCGGCATCCGCGGGGCATTCGCGGTCTCCGGGCCTTTCGAGGTCCACCCGGGCGTCGGGCGCGTGTACCGCAATCCCACGCTCGCCCCCGCGAGCTTCGTCCCCCGCCTCCGCGTGCTCTCGCTCGATATCGAGACGAGCCTCGACGGCGAGCACCTCTATGCGATCAGCCTCGCGGGGGCGGGCGCGGTGGCGGGCGCGGGCGGCGAGCGCTGCCTCCTCGTCCGCGACGAGCCGGCGCCCGGCGGGCTCCCCGCCTTCGTCGAGCGCTTCCCTGACGAGCGGACGCTCCTCGAGCGCTTCCTCGAGCTCGTCGCGCAGGCGGACCCCGACGTCCTCACCGGCTGGAACATCCCGGATTTCGATCTGCCCGCGCTCCAGCGTTATTGCCGGCGCGCCGGGCTCCTGTGCGCGCTCGGGAGGGGCGATGACGAGATCGCGATCCTGCGCGATCCGGGCTTCTCGCGCGAGGCGCGCGCCGTCCTGCCGGGGCGGGTGGTGCTCGACGGCCTCGCGCTCCTCCGCGGCGCCTTCCTGCGGCTCGACGACTACCGCCTGGAGACCGCCGCGCGGACGATCCTCGGGCGCGGCAAGCTGTTCGGGCCAGACGACCGGGGCGAGCAGATCGAGGCGTCGTACCGCGACGACCCGGCGCGGCTCGCGGAGTACAACCTCGAGGACGCGCGCCTCGTCCGGGATCTGCTGGAGAAGACGGGGCTCATCGAGCTCTCGGCGCGGAGGAGCCTGCTCACCGGCATGCAGCTCGATCGCGTGGGGGCGCAGATCGCCGCGATCGACTCGCTCTACCTGCCCGCGCTCCGCGCCCGCGGCAAGGTCGCGCCCTCGGTATCGAGGGACGGGCCGGAGGCAGGGGCGGAGATCGCCGGCGGCCTGGTGCTCGACTCGCTGCCGGGGCTCTACCGCAACATCGTGGTGTACGATTACAAGAGCCTCTATCCGAGCCTCATTCGCACCTTCAACATCGACCCGCTGACGTTCGTCGCCGGGGGCGCCGGGCCGCCCGAGGCGCTCATCGTGACGCCGGGCGGCGCGGCCTTCCGGCGCGGCGAGCCGGGCATCTTGCCCGAGCTCGTCGCGCGCCTCTGGGACGAGCGGGCGGAGGCGCGGCGGGCGGGCGACGAGCGGGGCGCGATGGCCATCAAGATCCTCATGAACTCGCTCTTCGGCGTGCTCGGCTCTCCCGCGTCGCGCCTGTTCTCCCCGGAGGTCGCGAACGCCATCACGCGCGCCGGGCAGCACGTCATCAGGCTCACGGCCGAGGCGGTGCGGAGGGCCGGGCACCGGGTGCTTTACGGAGACACCGACTCTCTCTTCGTCGACATCGGCGAGCCGGACGCGGCGCGCGCCGTCGCCCGGGCCGAGGAGCTCCGCGACGCCATCTCCGGGTCGGTCGCCGCCGAGATCGCGAGGACGTTCGGCTGCGAGAGCCGGCTGGAGCTCGAGTTCGAGAAGGTCTATGCGCGCTTCCTCCTGCCCGAGCTGCGCGGCGCCGCGCAGGGCAGCAAGAAGCGCTATGCGGGCCTCGTCGCCGGGGAGGGCGGCGACAAGCTCGAGATCGTCGGGCTCGAGGCCGTCCGGCGGGACGCGAGCGCGGTCGCGCGGCGCTTCCAGCGGGAGCTGCTCGATCTGGTCTTCCACGATCGCCCGGTCGAGGGCTTCGTGCGGAGCTTCGTGACGGAGCTCCGCGCGGGGCGGTTCGACGCGGAGCTCGTGTACAAGAAGGCGCTGAGGAAGCCGCTCGGGGCTTACACGAAGACGACGCCGCCGCACGTGAAGGCGGCCCGCAAGCTGGGCGGGGACGCGGGGCGGATCGTGGCCTATGTGATCACGCGCGCTGGCCCGGAGCCGGCGGGCCAGACGACGGCGCCGCCGGACTACGATCATTACGTGTCGCAGCAGCTCAAGCCGATCGCGGACTCGGTGCTTCGGTGGCTGGGCGGGGCCGATTTCGATGAGATGACGGGCGCGCGGCGGCAGCTGTCGCTGTTCTGACCCGGCGCTCGTCGCGCGAGGCGAACCCGGGGGCGGGCGGGCGCGTGGCGGAGTCCCCGGAGGAGCGCCGGGAGATCAAGAGTCCGCGCGCGCGCCCGGGGAGCTCACTTCGCCGACAGCGCGTCGGTGACCATCGCGCGCGCCTCGTCGAGCACGCGATCGAGGTGCGCCTGGTCCTTGAAGCTCTCCGCGTAGATCTTGTAGACGTCCTCGGTGCCCGAGGGCCGCGCGGCGAACCAGCCGTTCTCCGCGACGACCTTGAGCCCGCCGATCTCGCCGCCGTTGCCGGGAGCGCGCGTGAGCTTCGCGGTGATCGGCTCGCCCGCGAGGGTCTCGGCGCGCACCGCGTCGGGGGAGAGCTTCTTGAGCACGCTCTTCTGGCTCGGCGTGGCCGGCGCGTCGATGCGCGTGTAGATCGGCGCGCCGAACCGCGCGGTGAGGTCGCGGTAATGCTCGGCCGGGTCGCGCCCGGTGCGGGCGAGGATCTCGGCGGCGAGCAGGTCGAGGAGGATACCGTCCTTGTCCGTCGACCACACCTGCCCGTTCTTCCGCAGGAACGAGGCGCCCGCGCTCTCCTCGCCGCCGAAGCCGAGCGAGCCGTCGAGCAGCCCGTCGACGAACCACTTGAAGCCGACCGGCACCTCGCGGAGCGGGCGGCCGAGGTCCTTCGCCACCCGATCGATCATGCTGCTCGAGACGAGCGTCTTGCCCACGGCCGCGTCGGGCCGCCAGAGCGGGCGGTTCCGGAACAGGTAGGACACCGCCACGGCGAGGTAATGGTTCGGGTTCATCAGCCCGGCGCTGCGCGTGACGATGCCGTGGCGATCCGAGTCGGCGTCGTTGCCGAAGGCGAGATCGTAGTCGTCCTTGAGCGCGATGAGGTTCGCCATCGCGTGCGGCGACGAGCAGTCCATGCGGATCTTGCCGTCGTGATCGAGGGGCATGAAGCTGAAGGTGGGGTCGACGGCCTGGTTCACCACCGTGATGTCCAGCCCGAATTTCTCGGCGATCGGCGCCCAGTACGCGATGTTCGAGCCGCCGAGCGGGTCGACGCCGATGCGCAGCTTCGCGCCGCGGACGGCCTCGAGATCGACGACGTTGCCGAGATCGGCGACGTAGGGGCCGATGAAATCGTACGGGTGGGTCGTCGGCGCGCGCAGCGCGGCCTCGTAGGGCGTGCGCTTCACGCCCGCGTTGTCGGCGCGGAGCAGCTCGTTGGCGCGCGCCTCGATCCAGCCGGTGACGGCGGTGTCGGCCGGCCCGCCGTTCGGCGGGTTGTACTTGATGCCGCCGTCGTCGGGCGGGTTGTGCGACGGCGTGATCACCACGCCGTCCGCGAGCCCCGAGGTGCGCCCGCGGTTGGCGGTGAGGATCGCGTGCGAGATGGCCGGCGTCGGCGTGACGCCGTTCCGCTCGGCGATGAGGACGTCGACGCCGTTGGCGGCGAAGACCTCGATGACGCTGCGCTGCGCCGGCTCCGAGAGCGCGTGCGTGTCCATGCCGAGGTAGAGCGAGCCCGTCGTGCCCTCCTTCGCGCGGTAGTCGCAGATGGCCTGCGCGACCGCGAGGACGTGCGCCTCGTTGAAGCTGCGCCGCGCGGCCGAGCCGCGGTGGCCGGAGGTGCCGAAGGCGACGCGCTGCTGCGGATCGCCCATGTCGGGGCGCTCGCTGTAGTACTGCGCGCGCAGCGTGTCGGGATCGATCAGCACGTCGGGAGGGGCCTTGCGGCCCGCGAGGGGGTGGAGCGGCATGAGCCTCCGCATAGTCGAGCGCGCGGGACGAGCCAACCCTTCCACGGGGCGCCCCGGGCGCCGCGCAGGGGCGCGGCTGGGCCGGCAAGGTGGAGGCCTGAGCGCCGCTCGCCTCGCCGCCCTCGCGGGAGGCCGTGGCGGCGGCGAGGAGGGCCCGCCCCTCACGCGCTCAGGATCAGCGGTTCACAGCGGCCTGTCCTTCGCCGCCGCCTCGAGCCAGTCCGCGCACGCGCCGTCCTCGGCGGGCGGCTGAACGCCCTTGAGGAGATACCACGCCTCCCGGTGCTCCGCGCGGGCGCCGGGCGCAACGCGCTGCAGCGGGCCGAGCGACTCGATCTCGAGCATGTCCGCGTTCGTGAACGTCTCGAAGTTGCACCCCATGTCCGGGTACGTGGCGCCCTCGATGAACGGGAACCGCTTCAGGAACACGTTCCCGCGGTTCGCGTACGCCGCGTAGCCCTGGGTCACGAGCGCACCCACCTTCTGCGGCCCCTTGCCCGCGACCTGCCGCAGGCGGATCACGCGCTTGCCCCAGGTCCACCGGGGCTCGGCCATGTCGGAGTACGACCACAGCACGAGCGGCCGCGCCGGCAAGACGCGATCGGGGTGCGGGACGAACGGCGCCTGCGGGAACAGGCACTCGCCGCCGGCCGCCATCACGGAGAGCGACCACGGGGCGAACTCGACCGCATAGGCGCTGTGGTTCTCGATCGCATGATCGATGACGAACCTGCCCGCCGCGGCGTCCGCCGCGATGCGGACCTCCTTCTGCATTCCGTACCTGTCCGGCGCGGTCCGGAGCACGAGCGCGCCGTTCTCCTCCCGGTGCTGCACGGGATCGTTGTCGGGCTGCAACGTCCGCTGCTCGTCCTCGGGGCCGATCCAGAGCCGGTGGCCGCCGTAGAACCTGTACTGGGTCCCGCCTGTCGCGCCCATGTCCTCGGGGATCTCGGAGAACTCGTTCGGACCGCCGATGACGCCGTACCGGATGATGCGCGGGCCGATGTCGAGCGTGACGACGAGCTCCGTGTCACCGCAGACGAGGCGCGCGGCGCGCTTCCAACCGCCGTAAGGGATGATCTCCATGCGGGAGGTCTCGTACCGCAGAACCGGAGGGCGGTTCAACCCCGACTGCCGCGCCCGCTCGCACGCCGTCGCCCTGGACATCCGGCGCCGCGGCCCCCTCGCCCCGCGAGCGGCGCGACCGCTCAGGTGCCGCTGCCGGCGAGGCGCTCCGGGGGCGCGAAGTCGGCCGGGCGGCCGCCGAGGCCCATCGAGATGACGCGCCGCCAGCGGAGGTCGCCGAGGTCGAGCGCGAGACCCTGCAGGGGCGGCAGCGCGTGCGCGCGGCTCGACGCGGCGGCGACCGCGCGGAGCAGCGGCACGACGAGGGACGAGCGCTGCCGGGGCACGCCGAGCTGCTCGGCGAGCTCATCGCCCAGCACGGCCCGGGAGAGGCCGCAGGAGATGGCCATGAACCGCTCGGCGCTCCGGCGCTCGCCGTCGGTTCGCGCGCTGCGCACCCTGCGGGTGAGCAGCGCGTCCACGAGCATGCGCGAGTCGTGGTCCGGCGCGCCCTGCGTCGCGAAGATCATCTCGGCCAGCCGTCGCGCCTCGGCGTAGGACCCGGGGATGAGCTCCGGCTCGACGCCGATGACGTGGGCCACGTAGCGCCAGAGGTGGACGAGATCCTCCCTCTGGGCGGGCGCGAAGCGGTAGGCGAGCTTGTCGAGGCCGTCGATGACAGCGACCGAGAAGAGAAGCGCCGTCGCCACCATGTCGTGCTGGTTGATCGGCTCGCCCCAGAGGGCCGCCTGCCACCGGCCGCTCGCGCGGATGAGGCGCCGCACCTGCGCGTGCATGACGCGCACCTTGACGGTGATCGCGAAGCCCTCGCCGGAGCGGCGCATTCCGTTCGCCTGGCTCACGGCGTAGACGAACCGGCTCGTCTCGGCGAGGCGGCGCTCGGCCTGCTCGCGGAGCCTCCCCGAGAAGACCAGCGGCTTGTTCCCGCCGGGCGACGCGTACCCGAGGATGAGCGACTGCATCGCGAGCAGGATCCCGCCGAGGACGCCGGTGCGCAGGAACGCCGCCCCGCCGCGGTTCACCGCCTCCCAGTCCACCCAGAGGGGCACGCGATCGACCGACGCGAAGAGCGCCCGCAGCTCGGCCGGGGCCTCTTTCGCCGCGCGGTCGTCGTCGATGCCGCGCGCGAGGGCAGCCTCCAGGAGGCGGAAGCCCTGGCCCGGCGGCATCGACGCGAACGCGTCCACGACGGCGTCGGCGACCGGATCGACGCGGAGCAGGAAGGGCCCCAGGCGATCGAGCTGGTCGCCGAAGCGACGGCGGGCGTCTGCGGTGTCCTGGAAGCGAGCGGGGATCGTCGCGTTCTCCATGGGCTGCACCAGAATATCCCTTGCCACACCGGCCGCGCTCCGCAAAGGCGACGCCGCACGAAACGGAGCTCCGCGGATCACCGCGGTGAGATCGTGCGCCCCCGCTGCGCAAGGCAGAACCTGAGCCCCTCCCGCAGGCTGCGCATCGGGTTCAGCTCGTCGAACGCGACGCCGAGCGTGACGAGCGTCTCCGCGACATGACCGCCCAGGCCGGTGAGGACGCAGCGCGCGCCGAGGAGCTGCACCGCCTGAGCCAGCTTGATGAGGTGCTGGGCGGTCATGGAGTCGATGAGCGTGACGCCGGTCAGATCGAGGATCACCCACTCGACGTCGCTGTCTTCCGCCACGCGCACGAGGAGCCGCTCGGTCACCTCGACGGCGCGCACCGAGTCGAACAGCCCGACGAGCGGGAGCGTGAGGATGCCGTGCCATATGTCGATGATCGGCACCGAGAGCTCCCGGATCGCGCACTCCTGGCGCTGGATGGTGTCCAGCTGATGCTCGAGCTCGCGCTTCGAGGCGGCGAGCGCGGCGAGCGCCTGGCTCTTCTGCTGCGTGGTCGCGGAGAGCTCGGAGAGAAAGACGCGCAGCGCCTCCTCGATCACCCCGAAAGCGTCGTGTTCGACCGCCGCCAGCTGCTTCAGCGCGAGCTCGACCTCTCCCGTGGACGCGAGCGCGACCGCATCGATGACGCGTTGCATCCGGCCTTCCTCGATGGAGATCAGCTTCTCGGATTCTTGCATGGGCTCCTGTGGGCGCAGCAGGGGTTGACCGGTGAGGAAGCGGAGTCACCAGGCTCCTGCGCGAGGCCGATCTCGCCGGCCCGCATGGGAGGACGTGCGCGCGGTGACCTGGTCTCGTGCGCCCGATCGCGCGGCTCTACGTATCCCGACATCCTACCTCGCGATCGGCGTGCGGACCGACGTTCGACCAAGATGGGATAGATAGCCTATCCCGGGCGCGGCTGAAATGAGCCTGGCCGGCTGACCCGCGCTTCCCTGCCGCCCGCTCCGGCGACCTCATGCTCAATCGACCGAGCGAGCGCACCGAAACCCGGTCGAGACGTCGCCTGCCTCACGATCGTACGCCAGCCGGAACGTCGCTTTTGCCGTGCTCGCGGAGAAGTCCCACGATCCCCCCCGGAGCACGCCCCTGCTGGCGGTCGCCGGCACCTGGGGATCCGTCTGGGCGCCTCTGGCATACACGCCCGGGTCCCAGCCGTCGGCCACCCACTCCCAGACATTGCCCGCCATGTCGAGCGCGCCCGACGGGCTCGCTCCGGCCTTGGCCGAGCCGACCTCCTGGGTGCCACGGCCGCGCCCGCCGCAGCCCTGCCCGGGAGGCCGAGACACGACCGCGTGCGCGCACCCTGGCGGCTCGTTGCCCCATGGATACTCGCGGCCGTCGGCGCCGCGCGCGGCGTATTCCCACTCGGCCTCGGTCGGGAGCCGCTTGCCGGCGAAGGCGCAGTACGCGGCCGCCTGCGCCTGGTCGACGCACGAGATCGGGTGTTGCGACTTCGCGGGATCCGCCGCGGTGCAGAGCGCGCCGCGCTGCTCGACGTCGGCGTCGGTCGCGCGGGGGCCGTGCAGGCCGCTCGGCGTGCACCGGCCCGCCTCGACGCAGCGCTGGTAGGCGGCGACCGTCACCTCGGTGCGATCGACGTCGAACGCGCGGGTCAGCGTCACCTCGTGGGGCGGGCGCTCGGATTTGCCGCCCTTCGCGCTGCCCATCGTGAAGCGGCCCGCCGGCAGCCGGACCATGTCGGGCGGGGGCGGCGCCTTCATCCGGGGCGCGGTCAGGCCGCCGAGCGCGTGCGCCGGCCGCGTGTCGTCCGGGGCGCGGCGGCGGGCGAACGCGACGGCCCCTGCGCCCGCCGCGGCCAGCGCGGCCGCCGAGACGAGCGCGGGCAACAGGCGCCGCCGCGGGGCGGCCCTGGCGGCCTGGGGCGCGGGAGGGGGCGGCGCCGGTTGCGGGGCAGCCTGCGGCGGCGCGCTCGTCGCCAGGCCGCGGATCGTCGTGAGGGATGGCGTGGGCGGCGCGCCGGCGGACGTGGGCGGCGCGCCGGCGGACGTGGGCGGCGCGCCCGCGCCGGCGGGCGCGGCCGCCGCCATCGCGGCCTCGAGCGCTCCCCAGAGCTCGCCCGCCGTGCGGTAGCGCTCTCGCGGGTCGATCGCGAGCGCGCGGCGCACCACCGCCTCGACGGCGTCGGGCGCGCTCACGCCCGCGCCGCCCAGGCTCGGGCGGAACGCCGGATCGGTCGCGGCGATGTACAGCTGCGTGACGTCGCTGCCGAGGAGGGCGCGGCTGCCCGAGGCGACCTCGATGAGCACCAGGGCGAGCGCGAAGACGTCGGTCCACGGCCCGGTCGCGCCGAAGCGGTGGTGAAACTGCTCCGGCGCGCCGTAATGGACGGTGAAGGCCCGGAGCGCGCTCCCTGTCTCGGCCATCGCCTGCGTCATGCTCGAGAGCTCGCCGAGCACCTTGGCGATGCCGAAGTCGAGGACCTTCAGCGTGCGCCGGCCGCCGATCTCGGCGAGGAACAGGTTGGCCGGCTTGACGTCGCGGTGGGCGACGCCCTGCGCGTGCGCGATCTCGAGCGCGTACGCCGCGGGCGCGAGCAGGGCGACCGCCTCGGCGAGCGGGCGCGCCGCCTCGCCGCGGGCGCGCCGCTCGGCGATCTCGCGGTCGAGCGGCACGCCGTGGAGCCACTCGAGCACGAGATAAGGCGTCCACTCGCCCGACGGAGAAACCGCGGCGCCGGTGTCGAGGGCCTGCACGATGCCGGCGCTCGCCCGGGAGAGGCGGTGGAGGAGCCGCCCCTCGTCGAGGAGCATCCGCTGGAAGGACGCGCGCTCCGCCGGGGCCAGCGATCCGAGCAGCTTCAGGCACTTGACCGCGACCGGCTCGTCGAACCCGAGGTGCTGGCCGCGGTAGACGACGCCGAACCCGCCCTCGCCGACCACGGCGTCGAGCCGGTACTTGCCGCCGATCGTCGCGCCCACCCAGCCGAAGGGATCCGAAGGTGCCATCTCGCGGCGCGAGTCTACACCGGGCGCCGCGGCCGCGCGGCGCTCGCGCCGAGGTAGGCGCCGAGCGCCCCGACGTCGGCTGGAGCCTCAGCGCCCGAGAGGATCCGGACGGATCCAGAGCGTGCCTGTGTCTCCAGGCCCCCTCACCCCGCCCGCTCCTCGAACCCGCCCGGCCTCAGCGCCCGCTCGAAGAACGCGCACAGCTCCTCGTGCCGCGCGCGCGCGTCCGCGCGGCCTATCTCGATGAGCGCCCCGGCGAACTCCCCGTCGAACAGCAGGTAGGACAGGAAGTCGGCCTCGCGCTGCTCGTCTCCCTCGGCGAGGCGCCGCATCACGCGGCCGAGCACGCTCGTGGTGCGCGCGCGGAACGCCGAGGAGCGCACGAACTCCGCCGCCAGGCTGCCGATGTCCTTGGACGCGCGGATGAGCAGCGACCGCATCGGCCGGAGCGCGCGCCCCGGCGGCAGCCCGAGCTCGTCGTTGAGCTCGCCGATGAAGCCCTCGCCGTAGCGCCGCCGCCCCGCCTCCAGGATCCCGTTGATGCTCTCGAGGCGCGCCAGGTCGTTGTCGATCCGGTCGAGCATCAGCGCGTTCAGCGTCTTGCCGAGCAGGAAGAGGGGCCCGGGGAGGCCCGGCGCGTCGCCCTCGGCCGCGCTCGACGCGGGCTCGATGTACCGTGGATTGACCACGATCACGCCGTCGGCCCCGAGGCGCCGCGCGGGCGACAGCGGGACGTTCTGGCGCAGCCCGCCATCGCAGTAGAGCTCGCCGTCGATGTTCACCGGGCGGAACAGGATGGGGAGCGCGGACGAGGCGAGCGCGTGCTGCGCGCGGATCGCGGTGGCGCGGGGGGAGATCGTCGGGTCGTGGCTCCAGGGCGGCAGGCCGGGCTCGCGGCGGTGGACGAAGACGACCGTGCGGCCGCTCTTGACCAGCGTCGTCGACACGGTCAGCGCCGACAGGAGCCCCCTCTCGAGGTGGCCGTCGATCCGCTCGAAGGGCACGGCCTCCGCGATCTGCCGCTCGAGGCCCGACGTGTCGAGGAGCGCGGCGCGGCCGCCGCTCGACGGCGTGCCCGCGGCGCCCCCGCGGAGCAGGTCGTGCCCGACCGCGAGCACGCCGCGCACGTCGAGGCGCACGAGGTCGTCGATGCGCAGGCGCGTCCACACCGCGGCGAGCCGCCGCGCGCGGCTCCGCGCCTCGTCCGCGAACGCGGCGAGCCCACAGACGTTGATGGCGCCGACCGAGGTGCCGCACAGGATATCGAGCGGCGCCTCGCGGCCGAGATCGCGAGAGACGTCCTCGAGGATGTGCTGCGCCACGCCGACCTCGTAAGCGCCGCGGGCGGCGCCGCCGGCCAGGACGAGCGCGATCTTGGGGGCGCGGCCACTCCGGGTCGAGACGGGCGCCAGGTCAGCCATCCTCGCAGAATACCATGATCGCCACCGGGACATGGGGCCTTTGGCGCGCGCTCGACGCGGCGCGCGTGCTACACCCGCCGTGAGCGCGGGCATGGAGGCGCCCGATGACGGCCAATGACGGCACTCTACCTGGCCCTTGCCTACCTCCTCGGAGCGATCCCGACAGGCTACCTCTTCGCCCGGTTCGTCAAAGGGGTCGACCTCCGCGAGGTCGGCTCCGGGAACATCGGCGCGACGAACGTCTTGCGCGCCTTCGGCTGGGGGCCTGGCCTGGCCGTCCTGGCCGCGGATGTGGCGAAGGGCGCGCTCGTCGCCGGGCCCCTCGCGTCGTGGCTCTCCGTCGCGCCGGGCGGGTGGGTCGCCGCGGCGGGCGGCCTCACCGCGGTGCTGGGCCACGACTACACGGTCTTCCTCGGGATGCGGGGCGGCAAGGGCGTCGCGACGTCCTGCGGCGTCCTGCTCGTGCTGGCGCCGCGATCCACGCTCGCCACGCTGGCCGTCTTCGCGGTCGTCGTGCGGGCGACCCGCATGGTCTCGGCGGGCTCCCTCGCCGGCGCCCTCGCCCTGCCCCTCTTCCTCTGGCTGCTCGGCGAGCGGGCCGCCCCGGCCCTCTGCCTCTCGCTGCTCCTCGCCGCGCTCGTCTGGCTGAAGCACATCCCGAACATCCGGCGGATGCTCGCGGGCACCGAGAACACGATCTCGTTCGGGAACCAACGCGATGACGAGCGCGATGACGAGCGCGACGACGAGCGCGACGGCGCGCCGCGCGACGACGAGCGCCGCTGACGGCCGGGGCGACGCTCGGCCGCCGGGCGCGGCGCCCGCTCACTTGGCCATGGTCGTCGTGAAGATCACCACGCCTTGCTTGTCGATGAACTCGAACAGGAGGTTCCTCCCCTCGAACCGCAGATAGGCGAAGCCCTCGGTCTTGTCGGTGAAGAAGAGCTGCCCCCGCTCGGTCGGGACCGAGGGGGACACCGCGCGGGTCTTCGAGCCGGCGCCGCTGATGGCGAAATAGGTGCTCGGGCAGCTCTCGTCTCGCCCCTTGTCGATGAACTCGAGGTTGTGGTCGTGGCCGGCCATGTACATGTCGGCCCCGCAGTAGATGGCCTGCTGCATGGCGAACATCCCGCTCGCCCCGAGCGACGGGTTGTCCGAGGCGTGAGCTCCGGACGTGAAGCGGGGGTGATGACCGAAGACGATCTTCCACGTGGCGTCCGAGGCGGCGACCCGGGCGCTCATGTCGCGCGCCTGGTCATCGGAGGTGAAGTCGACGGTATCGATCCCGAAGAGATGGACGTCGCCGACGCGAACGTCGTAATATGAGGCGGGCATGTGCCACTTGCCGGTCAGCCGCATGCCGGGCCCGTCGCCCACGGGCAGCTGAGAGTAGTCGATCTGCGCTTGCCGTGCGCCGCTGCTGCTGGGGCCGTGATCGTGGTTCCCCAGCACCGCATAGAACGGGAGGCCGTTCAGGCCGGGCCTGTCGTAGGGCTGCTCGAACTTGGGACCCCACTGCGCATCGCTCGTGTCGACCACGCCGTGGTCGTAGAAATTGTCGCCGTTCATCATCACGGCATGACAGCCCCCGACCTCGACGCACTTCTCGCTCATCCGATCGGCGACCTGGTTCTGCGCGAGGTTTCCCTCGCCGGTGTCGCCGAGGGCGATGATCCTGACGACATCATGGCGAGAGACGACGGTCCCGATGACCTCGGCGCGCCCCGCGCCCGAGCTCGCTCCGGGGCCCGCGGCGCCCCCGCCGCTCGGCCCGGCGCCGCTGCTCGCGGCGCTGCTGCTCGCGGCGCCCGTGCCGGTCGGCTCATGGTCTGTCCCCTCGTACGCGCCGGCGCTCGGGCTCGGCACGCTGTCCGCCACGCCGCAGCCCGCGCCGAGCGCGACGGCCGGCGACGCGGAGAGGACGAGGGCAACAAGGGACTTCGTGGAGATCACGAGAGGACGAGCTGCGCGGAGAGGCTTCATCTGGCGCTCATTGTAACCAACGCCGGTCTCCGATGGCATCACCATCCCCTTCCGGCAGAACCCTCAGGGGCCATCGAGAAGCCAGGCTCGAGCGCGCTCCCCTGGATCTCCCGCCGGCGCCCATGCCGTCGCCCGCCATCGGAGCGGCTCCCTTCCATGGTGCCCGTTTTCGCTTGACGTAAGCGAGATCACATCACGAGCTCGGTCGCGCTCTACCCGCGGCTGCGGCCGGTCGGCGAGGGCGACGCTCTTCCGGCGCTCGAGCGAGCGCCGCGCGGCCTGCGCGGGAGGAGATGCCCGCGCGCCGGATCAGTACACGCGATACTGCCCGCTCAGCGTCAACAGCGAGAGCATGTGGAGCAACCGCGAGAAGTAGCGGGTCTCCCCGGTCGCCGGCGGCGTCGTCCACACCGCCTCGATGTAGGCGGCGCGATCGTCGTTCGTCGCGATCAGCCCGGTGACCCCGTTCATGAAGATGAGCGCCGACTCCGGCGTGGCGCTGAGCACCGCGCCGTTGATCTTGAAGACCGCGCCGTACTTGTCGATGCCCAGCTTCGAGAAGAACCCGAGCAGCCGGTCCGCCTCCTCCACCTGCCACGGGTCAACGCCGAACCAGACGTGGTCGAGCGCGAGGCTCAGCTGCGTGCGGTAGGCCTCGGAGCCGAAGTAGTCCCAGTTGAGCACCGGCGTGCCGTCGAAGTGGGTGCGCACAGGGATGAGCCCGGTGCTCGGGTGCGCGGCCTCCTGCCAGTGGGTGCGCGCGCTGGCGGCAGCCTCGGACCAGAAGGGGTCGCGCATGGCCTGCGCCCAGAGCTCGTAATAGGCGGGCATCTCGATGGAAGGACGGGTGACGTCCACCACCGAGACGTGCGGGTAGTCGTAGACGAGCTTCGTCGTCGAATCGAACAGGTTGGTCACCCCCGAGGTGACCCCCCCGTTCAGGGCCTCCTTGTGGCGCATCACCTCGAGCAGGTTGATCGCGTCCAGCCCATAGTCGATGGTCCCGGTGTCGCTCCCCCAGCGGCCGTGGGCGAAGAACAGCGCCATCGCGATCTGCTGGAGGCCGAAAGGATCGATGCACGCCACCGTGCCGAGCGGGGTGTCGCACCACGACATGAGATACCCCTCGCTGGGACCGGACTTGAACCGGAGTGTGGACTTGGCGTATCTCCAGATCCGGTCGAACTCGTCTCGCTTGTCGAGCTCGACCGTGATGATCATCCCGAGGCCGATGCCCTCGGAGCGCACGTTATTGTGGTAGTCGTCCCAGATGTAGGCCTGTTCGGTGCCGGGCACCGGGTAGTAGACGGTCTCGTTGTTGCGATCGCCGTAGAAGAGCTGATTGAAGCTGTCCTCGATCTTGGCCGCGATCTCCTCGTCCGTCTTGCCGAGCACGTCGCGGAACGCGTTGGGGTACTCGGAGGGGCCCGTCAGCGGGCCGAGCTCATCGCTGCTCATCCGGTCGTAGCCGAGAGAATCCACCGTGGTCACACACCCAGGCAGCACACACACCGCCATCCAGGCACCGGCGACGCCGGAAGCTGCGCGGAACGAACGGAGGAGGGCAGGGCAACGCATGACCCAGGGTTTAGTTGTTTACATAGCGCCGTACCCGGGAAGCAAGCACGCTGTTCGGATGCCGGCGAAGAAATGCCGCGGCGCGCTGCGAGGCAGCGTCGGAGCGGCCGCTCTTCGCGAGCGCGTCGATCCGCAGGACCTCGGCCTCGAGGCTCAGCCGCCCGCGCGGATGCGCCCTGGAGTAGGCGTCCAGGAGCGCGAGCGCGCCTCGCGCGTTCCCGCTCGCGAGCATCGTGCGCGCCGCGTCCAGCGCGCCGAGCTCCGCCTCCAGGGCGCGCATACCGGACGGCTTCGGATCGAGCTTCGTGGCCGCAACGCTGCTGCCAGCCGCAGGCGCCGGAGCCATCGTCTCCTCCGCGAGCGCCTCCACCGGCGCTGGCGCCGAGGCAGGCGCCTGCGCCGCCGTCTGTGCGACCGGGTCGGCGAGCGCGGGGCCGAAGAGGTGCGCCGCGGCGACGTCCGGCGCGTCTTGCCCGCGCCAGGCGAGGTAGCCCGCCGGGATGCCGGCGAGCATACCCATCGTCGAGAGCGCGACGAGGATCTTGGTCCAGCCGAGCTTCATGGCGAGCGACGAGGACGTAGCGGACACCCCTGCCGCGGAGAGCGCCGCAGGCGCCGCCACGCTGGCCGACAGGGCGGCGGCGCCGGCGAGCCCCAGCGCGGCCAGCGTCTTCGCGCGCGTCTCCGGTGACGTGGGATACGACGCGCCTGCGCTCAGCAGCGCGCGTTCGAGCGGGTTGTCGCTCTCCTCCAGTAGGCGACGTGGTTCCATCATCGTCTCACCTCGCTCGTCGAAACGAGCTCCAGCGCGCGGACGCGCTCACGAAAATCGGCCCTGGCCCTTCGCAGCCGAGAGGCCACGGTGCCCTGCGGGATCCCCAGCACGCCGGCGATCTCCACCATGCTCATCTCCTCGAACTCGTACAGCACGAACACGGTCCGCAGATCGGACTCCATCTGGTCGAGGACCTGATCGAGCATCTGGCGCGCGTGTTTCTGGCTGGTGAGCTGCTCGGGTGTCGCAGCGTCCACAACCTCCGGCGGCTCGGCCGCGGGGAACTCCCGCCGGCGCGCGGCGCTGCGGCGCGCGTGGGCGGCTACGTGAAGCGCGGTCTGGAGAAGAAAGCTCTTCTCTGCGCCCGGCCGGACGTCGTCCAGCCGCTGCGCGGCGGCGATGAAGGTGCGCTGCACCGCGTCGTCGATCTCGGCAGCAGGGGTCCCCGCGTTGCGGAGCACCCGCCCGATGAAGTCAAGATGAGCGTCCACCATCCGTCGCAGGCGCGCGTCCCGCTGCTTCACGTTGGCCGCCGATGGAGCCACGCTCGCCGGCTCGCTGTCAGGCAAAGCAGGCGATGTCATGACGTCGGCAACCATACTCACCGCGAGGCGAGACATGAGACCAGTGGAGAACGGACTCTACCGGGAAGCAATGGGAGACAGCCAGAGCGGAACATTGTCCTCGGGTCGGGGGGAGCGACGTGCCTGCGGCCCAGCTTCCGGATGCCGTCCATGGGTCATAATTCCCAGCGCGAGTCGGAGTGATCACAGAATCCTGGCTTAGAAGTTGTGCACGATTCCAACGCCAACGAGCGGCGACATCACCGGAGTCTCGCCGACGGTTTCTGCCGACCACCCCATGGTGAACCGCCGGTGAACGAGCGGCACGAGGACGCCGGCCTCGAGCTCGAGGGCGGTGCCCCCGCCGAGGAGCGCAGCGGCGCGCGCGAAGCCTCCCGCGCTCCACCACGATCGCACGACGGACTCCGGGTTCGAGATACCTCGTCCCGCCGCCGCGAGCCAGCCGCCGGCGGCGACGACGCACGGCTCTGCGCTGACGATAGGACCGAGCTGCCAGCGCACCGGGCACGCGGAGAGGGCCGCGGCCGCCCACTGGATGAGGACGCTGTCGCCGCCCGACAGCAGGTCGTTCCGCGCGTACATCAGCGAGAGGCCGAACGAAGGGCTCAACGGGCCCTCGATGTGCGGGGTCACCCGGGCGCCGAAGGCTGCGCCCAGGCTCGCATGAGGTGCGATGACCTGGGTCACCACCACGTGCGCGCCGAGCGCGAACTTGAGCGAAGGCGCCTCTCGCGGGGCGGGCGGCGGCGCAGGGGGGACAGCGGGCGGCGGCGGCGCAGGGGGAGCGAGGGGCGCGGTCACCTCGACCACCTCGTCGAGCGAGAGCGCCGCGGTGAGCGAGAGCGCCTGGACCACGACGTCGCACGATGTGGCATCGACGATCCGCGTGTCGGTCTCGCCGCCTGCGTGAACGACGCGCAGCTCGCCGTGGACCCCAGCCCCGCCGCGGCTCAGCCGGACGCGGACACCCCAGCCGTCCTCTCCGTCCGCCGCGAGGCGCACGCGGTCCGACCGGGCACGGAGGCCCTCGTAGAACTGGTCGGCGGTCGAGCAGTCCGCCGGGGCATCGAAGTCGATGCGAATGGGGATCGGCGCCGGCGCCGCGGTGGCCGAGGACCAGCCGAGGACGACGAGCTCGATGAGCGAGATGCCGTCACCGGAAGCCACGGGCCCGAAGGTGCCACGAACCGTTCGTGAACCGCCAGATGGTCATGCACCCAGCAGATGTGCAGCGTGCAAAAATCCAGGGGGAGGGACGGGGCGACGCGGCGCGGCGGCGGCGCGCACACATGGGCGTTGTGAGCTACCTCATCGCGCGAACGTGAGGTCGCGCTCACGCTCCTCGGAGGCGAGCGAGCACCTCGCGCAGCGATCCGAGCTCCGCGTCCGCGCCGGTGAAGTCCGACGGCGCCGTGAGCGGCGACGGGACGACCCAGCACGTCAGGCCCGCGGCCTTGGCCGACCGGAGCCCGCGCTCGGAGTCCTCGATCACGAGGACATCGCGCGCCGCGAGCCCCAGCCGCTCGCAGCCGATCCGGTACGGCTCGGGATCCGGCTTGGCGCGCGCGTACTGATCCCGCGTGAGCGCGAACTCGAACCACCGCAGGAGGCCCGTCGCCGCGTGCGCCCGGTGGAACGGCTCGGGCTTGCTGCTCGTGACGATCGCCATGCGAAAGCGCGCGGCGAGCTCCGCGACGACCTCTCGCGCGCCCGGCAACAGCGTGTCTCCGCCCGCGACGAGCTCGAGGTAGCGGCGATCCCGCTCGTCGGCCAGCCGCCGCACGCCCGCCTCGTCGACCCCGCGAGCGCTGGCGAGGTGCCAGGCGCCGCGCGCCTCGACGAGGAACAGCTGGCGATAGTCGTCGAGGGTGAGATCGACGCCGACCGACGCAATCGTCTCGCGCGTCGCCTGGAAGTAAAGGCCCTCGGTGTCGACGAGGACTCCATCGTTGTCCCAGAGGATGGCCTTGAACACGCGGCGCCTTCGTAGCGCCGCCCCTCGATGCCGGCAAGCGAGCCCGGCGGCAGCGGGGGCGCCACGCCCCGGCCCCTCCCCGATCGGAAGGACGCGCGCACGCGAGCGCCAGGCCGGCGCGATTCACGTCTCGGACGCCCGCAGTGGCCACGCATCCGCCGGAACCAGCAAGGGCCCGAGCCAACACATCGACGGTTTCCCTGCGCCCTGCCTGCCGTTGTTGGGAGAGGCAGCCCAGAGACAAACCGACAGGGCGGCGAGACGAGGCGAGACGAAGCGAGACGAGACCAGACGAGACGTGGAGAAGCCGAGACATAAGCGCTCGCGAAAGACAAAGTTCGTGACTGCGCCGCCGGAGATGGTGCTAGCCTCGGTCAAGGCGGATAATACAAACACATCCACCGAGGCGGTGCTCCCATGGGTGACAAATCTCCGAAGGCCAAAGAGCGACAGAAGAAGCAGGACACGGCGGAGAAGAACCAGAAGAAGGCAGCCGCGACCGCCAAGGCGTCGCCTGCTCCGGCCGCGCCCGCGAAGAAGGGCAAGTAGCCGGACCGAGCGGGGACGCGCTCGGCGCGGCTCACACCCCGCTTCGACGAAGCTCCCCACTCACCTCTCCCGTGGCTCGGCACGCGCGTCGCTCGGCGCCGGGCCACGGACGAGCCTGATTTCTTCCACCGCAGCATCTTCCTGGCGCGGCGGCCTCGCGCTAGAGAGGGCCGAGCCGTGCGACCCACCCCGCTCCATGCCGTCGCGCCGCCGCTCGCCGCGCTCGTGATCCTGCTGGCGCTCTGGGAGGCGCTCGCCCGGGCGCTCAGCGTCCCTGCCTACCTCCTGCCGCCCCCTTCGGACGTGGCGCGGGCGGGCGCGATGAACGCCGCCACCCTGCTCGCCGGCGCCGTCACGACGGCGAAGGCCGCGCTCGCGGGCTTCTTCCTCAGCGCCGCGGTCGGCGTGCTCGCCGCCGTCGCGCTCGCCTCGTCGCGCCCGCTCGAGAGGGCGCTCTATCCCTATACCGTCTTCCTGCAGACCGTCCCGATCGTCGCCATCGCCCCGCTGCTCGTGCTCTGGTGCGGCCCCGGCCTGCGCGCGGTCGCGGTCTCGGCGTTCATCGTCTCCGTGTTCCCAGTCATCGCGAACACGCTCGCGGGCCTGCGCTCCGTCGAGCCCGCGCTGCGGGATCTCTTCCGGCTCTACGGCGCCGGCCGCTTCGCCACGCTCCGCAAGCTCGAGCTGCCCTCGGCGCTCCCCCACCTCGTGACGGGGCTCCGGATCGCGGCGGGCCTCGCCGTCATCGGCGCGATCGTCGGCGAGTTCGTCGCCGGCTTCTCGGAGGACGCCGCCGGCCTGGGCATCCTGGTCCTCTCCGCCTACCGCCAGCTGCGCACGGATCTGCTCTTCGCCGCCGTGCTGCTCGCCTCCGGGCTCGGCCTCGCGCTGTTCGGCGCCGTCGACCTCGCCGGCAGGCGGCTCTTGCGGCGCTGGCATCCTTCGGAGATCAATCGCTGATGCACTTCCCCGACAGCCGCCGGTTGTTCCTGCGACGCCTCGCCTCCCTCGCCGCCGTCCCCCTCCTCGCCCCCGCCTGCTCGCGCTCGCAGGCGCCGGAAGGCGACGGGCGCGCCTCGTCCGCGTCCCCGCAAGGGAGCGCGCCGGCCGCGCCTTCGCAGAGCGCGCCGGCCGCGCCCGCCCCCAACGCGCCGGCCGCGAAGGTGAAGCTCGCCCTCAACTGGGTCCCGGAGCCCGAGTTCGGCGGGTTCTACGCCGCGCGCGAGTCGGGCGCGTTCGCCAAGGAGGGGCTCGATGTCGAGATCCTCGGCGGCGGCGCCGGCGTGCCGGTCGTCCAGATGGTGGCCGGCGGGCAGGTGGATTTCGGCATCTCCGGCGCCGACGAGGTGCTCACCGCCCGCGCCCGCGGCGCGGACGTGCTCCCCCTCTTCGCCGTGTTCCAGACCTCGCCGCAGGCCATCATGACCCACGAGAGCCGCGGCGCGAAGAGCATCGCCGACATCCTCAAATCGGGCACGCTCGCGATCGAGCCGGGGCTGCCTTACGCCGCGTACCTCAAGAAGAAGTACGGGTTCGACAAGGTGAAGGTCGTGCCGTACGACGGCGGCGTCGCCCGCTTCGTCGCCGACAAGGACTTCTCCCAGCAGTGCTTCATCACCGCCGAGCCGATCGCGGCCAAGCGCAAGGGGAGCGATCCCGCCGCGTTCCTGGTGGCCAGCGAGGGGTTCAACCCGTACGTCGTGGTCGTGATCACGCGCGCAGCCCTCTGGAAGGAGAACCCGGAGCGCGTCCGCGCGTTCGTCCGCGCGACGCGCGAGGGCTGGCGCACATACCTCCAGGATCCGGCGCGGTCCAACGAGATCATGGCCAAGCTCAACACCTCGATGGACGCGGAGACCTTCGTCGCCGCGGCCGAGGCGCAGCGGCCGCTCATCGAGACCACCGAGACCAAGGAGAAGGGCCTCGGCGTCATGACCAGCGAGCGCTGGGAGACGCTCGCGAAGCAGCTCGTGGACCTCGGCGTGCTCGAGAAGGCGCCGCCGATCGACGAGGTGCTCGTCGCGGCGCGCTGATCGGCGCGACGGGCGCGCGGCGCGACAGGCGCGGCGTGCGGCGAGAGCTCTCGGCGCGCGACTTCGTCTAGAATGTCGCAGGCCGCCGCGCCTGATGGCGCAGCCGCGCCTCAACGCAAGGGAAGAACGCCCTCCATGGCTTCCACGCATCGACCTCGGGCCAGCCGGCTCCCGTTCGCCTCGCTGCCCCTCGCGGCGGCGTACGTGCCTGCCGCCGCCGCCGTCGCCATCGCCTTTGCCGCGTGCGGCGACGAGTTCACGGCGCGCCCGCCCGACGCGTCGACGAGCTCGAGCACCGGCGGCGGCAGCGGCGGGAGCGGCGGGAGCGGCGGCGGGTGCCCTGGAGGCGGGATGGTCTGCGGCGACGCATGCGTCGACCCGATGACGGACGCGCAGCACTGCGGCGCGTGCGACGTCGCCTGCCCGACCTTCGGCGGCGAGCCGACCTGCCAGGACGGGGTCTGCCAGTCGCCGGCGTGCGAGGAGAACCGCGGCAACTGCGACAAGGACCCCGAGAACGCCTGCGAGGAGGACCTCCTCACGAGCACCGCGCACTGCGGCAGGTGCGACAAGCCCTGCGGCGGCCAGTGCGTGCGGGGCGCCTGCCTCGCGCCCACGCACATCGCGGCCGGCACGGATTACACGTGCGCGGTGCTCAGCGACGGCTCGGTCTGGTGCTGGGGCAGGAACACCTGGGGCAACCTCGGCGACGGGACGCTGCAGCAGGATCGACGGGTCCCGAGGCCGGTCATGGGCCTCAGCGGCGCCACCAGGGTCGCGGCGAGCATCTCGTCGGGGCGCGCGCACACCTGCGCGGTGCTGACCGACGGCTCGGTCTGGTGCTGGGGCGCGGGCAACAGCGGACAGCTCGGCGACGGCGAGGCGACGAACTCCCCTTCCCCCGTGCGCGCCAGGGAGCTCGCGGGCGCGACCCAGGTCGCCGTCGGCGGGACCCACACCTGCGCGGTGACGGCGTCGCACGAGCTCTATTGCTGGGGCGAGGGCAGCTCCGGCCAGCTGGGCTACGGCGACGAGGTCGATCGGGTCGAGCCCACCGTGATGCTGGACGGCGTGGACTCGGTGAGCGCCGGCCTCTCGCACACCTGCGCGGGCATGATAGAGCGGCTGGGCGAGCGCACGATGAACTGCTGGGGCTACAACGAGAGCGGCCAGCTCGGCCTCGGCAACTTCAACCAGCAGAACACCCCGCAGCCCGTCGCGGGCCTCACCAGCGTCGCGCTCACGGCCGCGGGCGCCTTGCACACGTGCGCCGCGCCGGCGCGCGGCGTGGCCTCCTGCTGGGGCAAGGGAGAGCAGTTCCGCCTCGGGACTGGCGTCGTGACCCCCGAGGCGAATCCCCGGAAGATCCCGAACCTCGTGGACGTGACCCGGATCTCGCTCGGCGCGAGGCACTCCGGCGCGGTGCTGGCGGGCGGCGAGGTGTTCCTGTGGGGCGACAACGCGAAGGGGCAGCTCGGCAACGGCACGCAGGATCCGGCGCTCGTTCCGGAGTCGATCGGGCTGACCGACGTGGTCGAGCTGGCCCTCGGCGATGACCACAGCTGCGCGCTGAAGCGCACGGGCGAGATGCTCTGCTGGGGTGACAACAGGAACGGCGAGCTGGGCGACGGGACCGTCGAGCCCCGACTCGTGCCGACGCGCGTCGCCTGGCCGACGCAGCCCTAGCGCGACGCCTCGACCGCGGGGACCGCCGCGCGCCGGAGGATGCCTTCGCGAACACTCGGCAGCATTCACCAACACGCCACCAGGACACGTTCTCCGCCCGTTGCACACATTCGTCGCCACGTGCACTGCGCAACGAGCGTGGACTGGCGTGGACTGGCATGGACTGGCATGGACTGACGTGGACTGAAGTGAACCGACGTGGACTGACGTGAACTGAAGTGAACCAACGTGAACCGACGTGAACCGACGTGGACTGACGTGACCGCGCTGTGCAGCCAGGGCGCAAGCACGCAACCACGCGGACACACATGGGAAACATGACGCGGGCGGCACGGGCGGCGCGCGCGGCGCGTCACCGAACAGCCGGGCAGCGGCCTCCCTGATATTTCATGAACCGAAGAATTTCGACTCGACAGCCAATCAGCTCAACCGCATATACTCCAGCTATCATGGCCGCATCGTCAGCCTGACGAAGCCAGGCACTTTGCACTTTGTCTTCTCGACGCGGCCTATTCCGACAACTCCGGTCCCGCAACCAGGGACCCATGGAGGGAACATGCCGCATTCCGTCACGTCAAAATCATCGCACTCCAACGGAAAATGGTTGGCTTGCGGAGCGCTGGCGCTCCTCTCCGCGGTGTCGCCGCTGATCCCGGGTCCGGCGCTGGCGCAGGGGGGATGCTACGGCGAGATCAAGACGTTCGCGACGGCTCCGGCGGCTCCGGGGTTCCCCGAAGGCATCGCGGTCCATGGGAATCGGGTCTACGTCTCCGGCCCAGCGACGTTCGGCACCGCAGGTCAAGGCCCGTCGACCATCTCCGTATTCGACAGGGACAGCAAAGTCCTCAAGAGCACGATCCAGGTGGCGGGCGAGGCGCTCGCCGAAGAGCATGCGCTGAGCTGCATCGCCGTCGACGACGACGGCCGGGTCTACGCGCTCAGCACGCAGCTCGGCCTTCTGCGCTTCAGGAAGACTGGACATGGATATGTTCAGGAGAGCTACGGCGCTCCGCTGCCGGATCTGCCGGCGTGCGTGATGGCCGCGCCTGGAGAGGCGTGCTCGCCGACGCCCTTCCCGACGCCGCCGCTGCCGAACGACATCGCCTTCGACGAGGAGGGTTACGCCTATGTGACCGACTCGCTGCAGGCGACGATCTTCCGCTACCCGCCCGGGGGCGGCGCGCCGGAGATCTGGTTCCAGAGCGCCGCCCTCGTCGGCAGCGGCGACCTGCCGATCGGCGTGAACGGGATCCGGCTCGATCCGGAGCGGGAGCACGTCTATTTCTCGGTGTCGTTCTCCCCGTCGGACACGAGCCTGGGGTCCATCTACCGGCTCCCCCTCGTCGAAGCCCCCGAAGAGGCCGATCTGGAGCTGGTCCACGACTACGATGCTGGCGAGGCGCCCGACGGGTTCGCGTTCGGCAAGTCGGGGAAGCTCTATGTCACGCTCGCGGCGGCCAACGCGATCTCGGTGCTCGACGAGCACGGGGTCGAGGTATCGCGCATCGAGAGCGCACCAGGGGAGGAGATGCCCCTCGACGCCCCCGCCAACGTGGCGTTCAACGACCCGGCGCAGATGCTGCTCATCGTGAATCACGCGAGCTTCACCGGGAACGCCGCGCACTTCGGGGTGCTGAGGGTCTGGGTCGGCGACAAGGCCGATCCGCTCGAGAAGCCGTCGTTCCCTTGAGACGAGACCAGGGCTCCGGCCGGCGCCCTCGCCTCAGGCGAGGCCCCCGCGCCGGCGCACGATCCAGTGCGCGCCGAGCGCCGCGGCCGCCGCCAGCGTCCAGGCCCAGGGGGGCAGGAGCGGCGCGACGTGGCGCTCGGTCGCCACCTGCGTCGCCGCAGGCAGCGACAGCGAGCCGGCGCCCGACGGGAGCACCGACGCGCCGCCCGTCGCGCGGGCGATCGCCTCCAGGCGGGCGACGTCGGGGCGGGGATCGGCCCACTCGTCGCCGCCGCGCTCGCACGCGAAGTCGCGCCGCGTCGCCGCCCGCTTCTGGTCGCCTCCGTCGCCGGCGGCGCCTTCCGGGACGATCTCCACCGTGGCCGAATACCCCCCGGGCTCGAGGCGACCGGCGGCGAGCTCGACCGGCTCGCCGCCCTCGCCGATCGGCGCGGTCAGCGTCTTCACGACCGCGCCGCTGCCGAGGCGCGCGATGGTCACCCTGGCCTCGCCGCGCTGCCCGGCGAGGGGGCGCAGCACGAGCGCCGTCTCCTCGCCCGCGAGGCATCCGCCGCGCGGCTCGATCGCGGCAGGCTCGAAGCGCGGATCGCGCATGAGCCAGCCGAGCAGGGCGTCCCAGAACGCGCCGTGCGCGCGGCCCGCGGAGCTCGAGGCGAACGCGCTGAAGAGCAGGCGGTGGCTGCCGTCGAGCGTCAGCGCGATCGTCCGGCCGCTCTCGTGCTCGCCCAGCGAGAGCACCGGCATCGGCGCGCCCGAGGCCGTCGTGCGGGTCGGGTGCGTCATCAGCACCGTCGCCCCGGGGAGCGGATCGCCGACGACGTTGGTCCCCGGCATCTCCGGCATCTCGTCGCCGATCAGCGCGAGCAGCGGCGCGAGCACCGGCGCCGCGCGGCCCGCGGCGGTGATGCGCGGCACGAAGGCGCCGAGATCCACCTTGGGCGCGCGGCCGATGTCGAGATCCACCGGCAGGACGCGGGCGAGCCGCGTGCGCGCATAGTTGCCCGACACGAAGGCGTTCGGGCCGCCCACCATGATGAGCCCGCCGCCCTTGTCGACATACTGGGCCAGCGCCGGGAGGTGCTTGGTCAGGCCGTACGGCGCGGCGTCGAAGTCCTGCAGGACGACCGCGTCGAAGCTCGAGAGGTGGACGCTGAAGAGCTCGTCGACGGGGAACGGGATCAGCGCGAGCTCGTCCGACGACGCGTTCACCTCGTCGCCGGGCGTGCGCAGGATGAAGAAGGCCACGACGTCGACCGAGGCGTCGGCCTTGAGCCACATTCGCAGCGCGCGCACGTCGTACGTCGGCCGGCCCGCCACGTGGAGCACCCGGATGCGATCGCGCGCGACGTCGAGCGTGACGTACCGGACGTCGTTCTCGGGGAGTTCGTCGCCGTCCGGCGCCTTGATCGACACCTCGAGGATGCGGGTGCCGGCGCGGTCGAGCGTCACGCCGAGCTCGACCGTGCCGACGCCGCCCTCGACGTGCGCCGTGCCCGTGGCGAGCGTCGTGGGCGCGCCCTGCTCGCGCAGCTCGCGGGCCACGACAGGGACGGCGTCGCACGCGAGGCCGCCGCTGCAGCCGATGTCGATGCGGAGCGAGAGCGGCTGGTGGGCGACCGCGGCGCCGGAGGTCCGGACCGCGCGCACGCCGGCGTCGCGCACGGACTCGGTCGCCACCGCGACCGTGTGCACCGGGACGTCGAGCCCCTCCAGCGCGGCCCGCGTCGCCGCGGCGGTGTCGTCGGGGCCCGGGCGGTCGAGCCGGCCATCGGAGACGACGACGAACGCCGACGGCCGCTCGTCGGCGGCGCGGGCGAGCGCCTCGAGCGCGGCGCTGAGATCCGAGCGGCGCTGCGGCCGGCCTCGCGCGGGCGCCGCGGGCGCCGCGGCCGACCCGGAGGCGACGGCCGGCGCCCCCGCGTCCCTGTCGGGCACCGGCGCGGCGCCAGCGCTCCCGCCCGGCGCCGGCGCGGCGCCGTCGCCTTCGCCTGCCTGCCCGTCGGCAGGCAGCGGCGCTCCTTCGCCGAACACGTAACGGGAGAGCCGGACGTCGGCGCGCTTCCCGAGCTCCTCGATCGCGCGATCGGCGCTGTCGCGGCGGGTCCCCGCGACGCCCGGCAGGTCCATGGATCGGGAGCCGTCGACCAGCACCACGACCTTGGGGCCGACGAGGCTCCCGCGCGACGTGACCGCGACAGGGCGGAGGATGGCGGCGAGCAGGCCGAGCACGGCGAGCGCGCCCGTGAGCGCCGTGCCGAGCGCCGCGCGCGCGGGCGCGGCGCCCACCGCCCCGGCGGCGCGGCCGCGCGCACGGACGAGCTCGAGCACGAGCAGGCCGAAGCTCAGGGCCGCGACGACGCAGGCGACGGCGACGACCGGCGACGAGAGATCGCCCGAGGGCGCGAAGCTCCGGGTCACGGCCGCTCCGGGAACAAGAGAAGCGCGGGAAGCGCGCGAGAAGAGGGAGTCCCGCTCGCGGCGCCGGCGTGGGAGAGCGACAGCGCGGGCAGCGAGTCGAGGGCGCGTGGCACGCGCGGAGCCTAGTACATCGGGGCGGAGTGTCCCAGCCCGGCGCCGTTGCTGCGACCTCTCGGGCAACCTCGAACAGCGGTGAGCCACCTTGAAACGCCGGGTACGCCGCGCGTAGGCTCGCCCCCTGGTGACGATGCGCGAAGAGCTGGACGAGGCCGGGCGGCTCAGGGCAGAGAACACAGCGCTCCGCGCGCGCGTCGAGGCGCTGGAGAAGGCGCTGGCGGAGCGCTCCAACGGTCACGCACGGAGCGCGGCCGCGCCGGAAGCCACGGCAGACGTGGAGGCCCTCGACGCGCTCGAGGGGCTGCCCACGGCGGTGCCGGCGGTGATCCAGTGGCGCCTGGACGGCGCGGTGACGTGCTGGAACGACAGCGCCGAGCACCTCCTCGGCTGGAGCGCGAGCGAGGCCGTCGGCCGCCGGCTGGCCGACCTCGTGGGCGCGGTCCCCGTGTCCCCCGCCGCGGCGCGGGCGTTCGACTTCGCCCGGGAGGAGAGCCGTTTCGCCACGACCACGAGCGAGTGCAGGACGAAGGGAGGTCAGGCGCTCCTCTGCCGATGGACCTACGCCGTGCTGCGCGACGGCCGAGGCGACGCGCACGAGATCGCGGCGCTCGTCGATGACACCAGCGACCGGCAGCGGAGAGAGAAGACGGTGCAGGGGCGATACCAGCTGCTCCTGCAGCTGGTGGACAACGCGCGCAGCTCCATCTTCGTCAAGGACACCGCGGGGCGCTACGTCCTGGCCAACCGCATGCACGCGCAGACGATGCAGAAGCACGTCCTCGAGCTCATCGGCCGGGATGAGTTCGAGCTGGGCGCCCTGGACCCCGCGGCCACCGCGATGATCGTGGCGAAGGAGCGAGAGGTGCTCACCGGCGGGCAGGTCATGCAGTTCGAGGAGATGGTGCCGATAGAAGGCGCTCAACACCATTTCTTCACGGTCAAATTCCCGATCCACGACGAGCGCGGGACGCCGATCGGCATGGGCGGCATCGTGACCGATATCACGTCGCTGAAGCGCGCGGAGGCGGAGCGGGCCGCGCTGCAGGAGGAGATCATCTTCGCGCAGCAGGCCGCCCTCCGGGAGCTGTCCACGCCGCTCATCCCGCTCGCCGATCGGGTGGTCGCGATGCCGCTCGTCGGGGCGATCGACAGCGGGCGCGCGGAGCAGATCATGGAGACGTTGCTCTCCGGCATCAGCAGCCAGGGCGCCCACACGGCGATCCTGGACATCACCGGCGTGCGCGCCGTCGACACGCACGTCGCGGACGCGCTGACGCGCACCGCGCGCGCCGCCCAGCTGCTCGGCACCCGCGTGGTGCTCACCGGCGTCCGCCCGGAGGTGGCGCAGACGCTCGTCACGCTCGGCGTGGATCTCTCCGGGATCACCACGTTGAGCACGCTGCAGAGCGGCATCGCGCACGCCCTCCGCCACGGCAGACGGTAGCTGAGCGCGGCCAGACACCAGAGCTCCTGGCCGCTCAGCCCTCCTCCGTGAGGTACCGGAGGAGCGCGGCCTCGTCGCTCGTGATCAGCCGCTCGATGCCGTCATCCCTCGCGAAGCGCTGGATCTGGAGCGCGCCGACGACGCTCTGCACGAGCACGCCGACCCGCCGGAAGCCACGCAGCCAGTGCGGCCGGAGGCGCTTCATCGTCGCCTCGAACGACGGGTCGTTCCTGCCGGGGACGGCGCGGACGTCGACGAAGAGGGCGTGATGGGAGCGGCCCAGCCGGTCGAGGACGCGGATGAGCTCTCCCATCACGGCCTCGATCTCCTCCAGCGAGGTGAACGGCCTGGAGCTGCGCACGGTCCAGACGACGCGCAGGGACGCGTCGAACAGCACCGTGAAGTGGTCGTCCTGCCAGACCAGCTTCGGCGCAGCGGCGTGGCGACCCGACGTCATCGCGCCTCACGGCCGCGCAGGCGCGGAGCGGGGTCGGTTGTCGTCGACGGCGCGGCGGCGCATCAGGAACGGCGCGTGCACCTGGTCGTCCTTGTAGTTCGAGCAGAGCACGTACATCGCGATGTTCACGGCCAGGCGGAACGCGCGCTCCCGCTGCGCCTCGCCCCCGGGCGTGACCTCGACGCTCGGCCCCCCGCCCTCCGAGCGCGCCAGGGCGCCGGCGAGGTCGTGATCGGAGAAGATCACCTGCGGCATGCCGCCGCGCACGATCGCGGAGAGCTTCGGCGGGCCCTCGACGCGGCCGACGGCGCGCGGGAGGAGATAGAAGGAGCGGAAGACGACGTTCTCCGTGCCGATCGGGATGGGAGAGCCCTCCGGCAGGACGCGGGCGAGCTCGCGCCGCGCGGCGCGGCCGAACGCGCCGCTGCCCGGGGCGAAGTCGTCGACGAGGAGCACGCCGCCGAGCGCGAGGAAGCGGCGCAGGCCGAAGACCTCGCGCTCGGTGAGCGGCGGGAGGTCGCCCTCGCCGCCCCAGAGCGCGAACGGCTCGGCGAGCAGCGCCGGGTCGTCGGCGCGGACCGTGGTCGGGTTGCGGCGCGCCGGCGCGCTCGTCCGCCGCTCCAGCTCGAACGACCAGCGCGCGGGGGCGGTGGCGCGCACCCCCTCCCATCGCGCGTCGCCCGTCAGCAGCGGCCGCGGGTTCCACGCCCCCTCCTCGCCGAAGGCGCGCACGGGGCGCGGCACCGCGAGGAGGAGCAGCGCGGAGACAACCACCAGCGCCAGGACCGCGAGGCGCCGCGGCCGGGCCGAGGCGGCGAGGCGCGAGGGCGGCAGCGCCGCCTCACCGCCCAGGCCGCGCGGCCGGCGAGCGCCGAGCCGGCCGAGCCATCGTCTCAATCGAAGTCCTCGACCCGCCATACGCCCGCCTCGCGCCGGAGCTTCACCTCGTGCCCACCCGGGATCTGCACCGTCGCGGAGTCGCCGGCAATCCGGACCTCGAGTCCCTCGGGCTGAGCGAGCCCCTCGACGAGCGAGCGGAGGTCGCTCTCGATGGCGGCGCGCGTGGCCGGCGTGAGGACGCGCAGCAGGCCGGCGTAGCTGCGGCGCGCGAGGACGCGGCGGAGCTGCTCGAGGGCCTGCTCGGGGGTGCGGCCGCCCGCGGGCAGCGCGTCGGCGGCCGAGATCCGGAAGGCGCGCTCGCGCTCGTCGAGCTCGAGGGTCGCGATCTCGCCGTCCGGGTAGCGGACGCGGGCGCGGGTCTTGACCACGACCCCGGGCGCCGTGACGCTCCGCGCCTGCTCCGCGAGCTCGGCGCGCGCCTCGGCGACGCGCCGCCGCACCTCGTCGCGCGACATCGCGATGCGGCTCTTGTCGCTCAGCATGCCGTAGATGGCGTCGGCGTCGCCGCGCGCCGCCGCGTCGGCGTAGACCTGCACCGCCTCCTTCGGATCGGGGAGCGAGGACGACGCGCAGGCGAGGCCGGACAGCGGCAAGAGCGACAGGAGAGACAGCGGCAGCCGCGGCGGCAGCGACGATCGGAGCGATCGCGGCAAGAAAAGCGCGAACAGCGAGGTGAGGGCGCGCGGCACGGGACGAGCCTAGTACATCGGCGGCGGCGCGTCCCAGCGCCATGGACGAGCGCGGCGGCCGCCGTGAGGCGCCCGGCCGTGGTAAGCCGGCTCCTCCCGCGCCTCGCCTTCCCGCTCCACGACCCGAACGAAGCCGCCGCCGCATGACCGACGTTGTTGGAAAGCTCTGGGGGTTCTGCCACACGCTCCGCCACGACGGCATCGACCACGGGGACTACATCGAGCAGATCACCTACCTGCTCTTCCTGAAGATGGCCGCCGAGCGAGGCATCGATCTCTCGCGCGTCGAGCACAGGACGCCCCGCGGCGAGGTCGACGCGACAGACTGCTCCTGGCCCGCGCTGCGCGCGCGCACCGGGCAAGCGCTGCTCGACCGCTACGCCGACGTCCTCCGATCCCTCGACGGAGCCCCCGGCGTCCTCGGGGAGATCTACGCGGGCTCGCAGCCGCGCTTCAAGAGCCCGGCGAGCCTCGGGAAGCTCGTCGACCTCATCGACGAGCTCGAGTGGACGCGCCTCGGCGTGGACATCCAGGCCGCGGCGTACGAGGGCCTCCTGGAGAAGGCCGCCGCCGAGGGCAAGAAGGGCGCGGGGCAGTACTTCACGCCCCGCGCCCTGATCCAGTCGATCGTGCGGTGCATCAGGCCCGATCCGCAGGGGAAGCCGGGCTTCGCCCTCTGCGACCCGGCGTGCGGCACCGGCGGCTTCCTCGTCGCCGCGTGGGAGTGGATCGAGGCCGAGGCGCGGGGAGCGCTCGACCGGGAGGCGGCGCGCCGGATCAAGGCCGGGGCGTTCTTCGGCCAGGAGCTCGTCGCGCGCCCCCGCCGGCTCGCCCTGATGAACCTGGTCCTCCACGGGATCGAGCCGAGGATCACCCTCGGCGACTCGATCGACGCCCCGCCGCCGGACGAGCGGTTCGACGTGATCCTGACGAACCCGCCGTTCGGCACGAAGGGGGCCTACGAGACGCCGCGCCGCGAGGATTTCTCGATCGCGACCGCGAACAAGCAGCTCAACTTCATCCAGCACGTGCTGACGATCCTGAGGCCCGGCGGCCGGGCGGCGATGGTCCTGCCGGACCATTGCCTGTTCGCCGACCAGGCAGGCGCGGTGCTGGAGATCCTCGCCAGGGGCTGCGACCTGCACACGGTGCTCCGCCTGCCGCACGGGACCTTCACGCCGTACAGCGCCGGGGTGAAGGCCAACGTCGTCTTCTTCTCGAAGGGCCGCGCGACGGAGAGGGTCTGGATCTACGACGCCCGGACGGGCGTCCCGTCGATCACCAAGAAGGGCCGGCCGCTCTCCCCGGCGCACTTCGCGGAGTTCGAGCGGTGCTACGGCGGCGACCCCGACGGGCGCGGCGCGCGCGAGGCGGCGAGCTCCAGCGAGGGTCGGTTCCGCAGCTTCGAGCTCCGCGAGGTGAAGGAGCGAGAGTTCAAGCTCGACGGGCTGAGGTGGCTCAAGGAGGAGTCGCTCGACGAGGCCGGCGAGCCGCCCGAGCCGGAGGAGCTGGCGACCGAAGCCCTCCAGGAGCTGACGGAGGCGGTCGCCGCGCTGAACCGCGTGCTCGCGCTGCTCCAGGGCGGGGCGGCGGAGGCGTGAGCGGGCCGCTGCCCGAGGGGTGGGCCGAGACGACGCTCGCGTCGATCTGCTCGCACCGGAGCGGGAGCTCGAGGCTCATCAAGGGGAAGCTCCACGCCGAGCAACGGCCAGGGCGCTACCAGGGGTTCAGCGCCGCCGGCCCCGACGTGTGGTGCGACGGCTGGGAGCACGAGGGCGAGGCGATCGTGGTCTCCGCCGTGGGGACGCGGTGCGGGAAGGCGTTCAAGGCGCGCGGGCGGTGGTCGGCGATCGCGAACACCCATGTGGTCTGGCCGGACGAGCGGGCCATCGACGTCGGTTACCTGTTCCTCCACCTCAACGACGAGGGGTTCTGGGTGAAGGGCGGCTCCGCGCAGCCGTTCGTGAAGGTGCGCGAGACGTTCGAGCGGCCCTTCGCGCTGCCTCCCCTCCCCGAGCAGCGCCGCATCGTCGCGAAGGCGGAGGCCCTGCTCGGCGAGGTGGACGCGGCGAAGGCCCGGCTGGCGAGGTCGTCGCTGCTCCTCCGGCGGCTCCGGCAGGCCGTGCTGGGGGCGGCGTGCTCGGGGAGGCTCACCGAGGACCTGCGCGCGCCGGGCGCCGCCGTGCCGGCCGCGGGACGGGCGGAGCCCCCGCCGCGCTGCTCGACGTCGGCGCCGGCCGCCCCCGGGGCGAGCAGCGACGGTCCGGAGCGTCCCCTGCCGCCGTCCTGGGTCCGCTGCCCTTTCGGCGCCCTGGTGGACAACCACGATGGCCGACGCGTCCCCGTGAGCTCCGCGGTTCGAGCGAGGCGCCAGGGGCCGTATCCGTATTACGGCGCGTCGGGGGTCATCGACTCGATCGATGGCTACCTGTTCGACGGGGATTACCTGCTGATCGCCGAGGACGGCGCGAACCTCCTGTCGAGGAACACCCGGGTGGCGTTCGCCGCGAGCGGGAGGTTCTGGGTGAACAACCATGCTCATGTGGTCCAGCCGAAGGCCGGCGTGGTCCTCGGGTACCTCGAGCTGCTCCTGAACTCGCTCGACCTGCAGCACCACGTGACCGGCTCGGCCCAGCCGAAGCTCACGCAGGCGGCGCTCAACGGCATCCCCGTGCCGGTGCCGCCGGCGGAGGAGCAGGCGGAGATCGCGCGCCGGACACAGGCGCTCTTCGCGCTCGCCAGCGAGGTCGAGGAGCGCGTGGCCCGCGCCGCGGCCCGGGCCGACAGGCTCCCGCACACGATCCTCGCCAGGGCGTTCTCCGGAGAGCTCGTGCCCACCGAGGCGGCGCTGGCCCGCGCGGAGGGGCGGGGCTACGAGCCGGCGGAGGCGCTGCTGCGCCGCGTCCGGGGGATGGGGTGAGCGGCTAGCTCTCGGTTTGCTCAGCTTGCTCGGCATCGATGTTCATCGATCAGGCCGCGTCCGGATCGCGGGCGGGCCCGGCGCTCACGCGCGCAGACCACGCCAGGACGCCGGGCCTGCCGCGATGAACGCCTCTCTCAGGAGCTTGCCAGCTTCCCCGGCTTCATCCCGAACACCCACGACGCGGGGATCGTCGTGCTCGACGAACCGGCTTCGCTCCCCACAGATTTTCCGAGCCTGGCTGCCCCCGGCACGCTGGATCAGCTCGCGACGCGGCCGCCGCGACGGTGGAGGAAGACGACCGAATCTCGGTCGCGCCGATCCCGGCCGGCTGACTCGAGCTGCGGTCGGGTGAGGGCGAGAGCCGGCGGCCTGCCTCGCAGGGAACCTGCCAGAGATTGCAGGCCTTCCGAGTCGGCCACGAGTCCCCGCGAACGAAGGTCGAGCTAGGGCAAATCCCTGATCTCCGACGTGCACGAGCCCTCGTCGCAGCGCGCCGCGACCGCCTGCTCGCTCTCTCTCTCGAGCCGACGGCCGTCCTCCGCGAGCGACGGCTGCGACGGGCAATCGCACAGCGGCGAGCCGGCGAGGCACGCCGCCTCGGCGGCCTCGAACGCTTCCTCGTCGTCCGCGTCCACGCCGACGAACAGGACGTCTCCGCAGCAGGTCGTGACGTGCGGCAACACGACGCAGTCGCTCGCCTGTTCGCAGGCCTTGCTGAACGCCGGAAAGCTCGACTCGCGGCACGTCAGGCCATGGCTGCTCCCGCCCCCGGAGCCGCCGGCCCCGCCGCTCGCGGCGCTGCCGCCGCCGCCCCCGGAGCCGCCAGCGCCAGCGCTCGCGGCGCTGCCGCCCCCGCCCCCGGAGCCGCCGGCTCCGCCGCTCGCGGCGCTGCCGCCGCCGCCTCCGGAGCCGCCAGCGCCGGCGCTGCCGCTCGCACCCGCTCCGCTGGTGCTGGTGGATTCCGCGCTCGCGGGTCCATGGTCATCTTCGCCGCACGCCGCGCCGCCCAGCATCGCCCACCCAATGAAGGAACCACGAGCCAACCAGAGAAAGCACTTGTGTGTCATGGCCGCCGTGTCCAGCACGGGACATGCCCGCTCCGGCACGGGAGAAACACGCTGGTATTCTGTGCCATGGCGAGCCACGACGTGGCAGCGCACGGCAAGGCGATCAGGCCGAGTTCGGGGGCGGCGGTCATGCGCGCCGTCGTCCATGATCATGCGATATCTGCGACTGTAACAGACTTGACGAGCACGCGTGTCGTGCGTGCATCGAGCCACGACCCCAGGTCGAACCAGCCGCACGGTCACTTGACGCCGGAGGTGTAAGCGAGTGATGCTCCGGCGCCATGGCGGGCTCGAAGCGTGTGAACGCGTCCCTGGCGATGGCGCTGATCGGGCTTGCGGCGGCCGGCGGGTGTACCGCGCTGGCGGGGCTGGACGAAAGCTACCATCTGGTGGGCGGAGGCGGCGGGACCGGCGGTGGCTCGACGGGAGGCGGGACCGGCGGCGGCTCGACGGGAGGCGAGGCCGGCGGCGGCGCGGGCGGCAGCTCGACGGGTGGCGAGGCGGGCGCTGGCGCGGGCGGCGAGGTCGGCGCCGCGGGCGGAGCCGGTGGCAGCGCCGAGTGCGCGACCTGCTCGTTGCCACCTTACGACACCGACGATCCGGCGGACCTGTGCGAGGCGTCGGCCGAGATTTACGAGGTGCTCATGGACTGTCTCTGCGTTGCCTGCGGCCTGGTGGAGGACTTGCCCTGCTATGGCGCGTGCGGCGCCGGCGAGGCGCGGAGCGCCGAGTGCAACGACTGCCTCGCCTCTGTGGCCGCCGAGGTGGAGGGCGAGTGTGCGCCGGAGGTCGCCGCGTGCGAGTTCGATACGGGCGAGTGATCTCGGCCCCCCTGTATCAGCGCTCGCTCAGCAGGGCGTGAACATCTCGGCGCCGAGATACGTATTCGTGAACTGGCTGTCGACCGGGTTGCCGAGATAGTCGTAGCGCTGCACGTTCACCTGGGTGTCCGAGCCGACGCCGGTCCAGTACGACACCTTGCAAACCTGGGCGCGGCGGCGGGACTGTCGCCTGGCAGAGGACAAGGGCCTGCCAGGAACGACCCCGGCGCGCGCGCTCGTCATCGCGGCGCCGCCCAGATGCTGCAGCAATGGAAGCGCTCCCGGCCCGAGGCGCGCGATCTGGGCCCCGCTTTCGTGCCCACATCGAGGATGTACACGGCGTCCGCGTCCACGGCGAGCCTGGCGGGGTGCCTGTGCTGGGCGCCGAGGATGCGCAGCGCGCGCTGCTCCCCGCTCCGGCGGACGACGAGCGACGAGCTCCAGTCGTCCTCGCGCCGAGCGTATCACCTCATGGCTTGTGGCGCGGCGACCGCGCGGGCATGAAGCCCGTTCATGCCCCTTCGAGAGCTCCTCCCCATCGTCCTCCTCGGCGCGGGAATCGCGCTCGGGGCGGGGAGCGCGGCCTGCGCCGCGCGACAAGGCTCGACCGGCGCGAGCTCGTCGAGCGCCGCCGCGCAACCGGCGCGGCCAGGCGCACCGGCGAGCGCCTCCGCAACGGCGCCGGCGCAACCGGTGGCGAGCGACCCGGCCGCGCCCGGGGGAGCCGCGCCCGAGCCGCCGCCCCCGTCGGCCGAGCAGATCGCGCGCCTCCCGCCGGGCGCCGCGATCTACGCCTCGCTTCGCAACAGCGCCCTCGAGATTGCCGTCCAGTACGTGCCCCAGATCGCCGAGGTCCTGATCGAGGCGAACCGCGCGCTCGGCAGCCAGGATCCGCCGGACGTGACGCTCGCGAAGGCCGGCGTCGATCCGCGAAGGCCGATCCTGGGCGCCGTGGTGCCCGCGTCCGAGAAGAGCGCGCGCGCGGTCGTCGACGCCATGGCCAAGGGGGCCTCGGGCAAGGCGCTCGAGAAGGTCGTCCGCGAGCACGCGGCGGACGTGACGCGGGTGCGGCTCCTCGTTCCGCTCGTGAGCGGGGCGGACCCGCGGCGCGCCCTGGCGGGCGTGGTGGACGTCCTCGCGGGCGGCGCCCCGCTGGACGCGTGCCCGGGGGCAGCGCGCTGCGCCGGCTTCGGCGCCCGGGCGCCGCTCGGCGTGGCGCAGGGCGGGATCGCCGCCGTCGCGATCTACGCGGACGGCGACGACCTCCGGCTCGACGTCGTGATGCCGCTCTTCGGGTCCGGCGGCGATCCGGCCGCCCTGAAGGAGCTCGTCGCGTTCAGCGAGGAGGTCGGGGGCCCGGAGGGCCGGTGCTCCAGGTTCGACGCGAGCCCCGTGGTGTCGGTGTGCCTCGATCCCGAGCGGATGGGCGAGCTGGGCGCGACGGACGGCTACGGCAAGATCGCGAGGGCGCTCTCCGGAGGCTCGGTCGATCCGAGGGTGCTCCCGGGGATCGCTGCCCAGGGCTTCGCCGAGGCCCGGCAGAACCTCTGGCTCGCCGCGCCGGCGCGCAGGCTCGCCGGCGACGGCACCCTCGGGGTCACCGTGCAGGGCAAGCGGGGCCGCTTCGTCGCGTCGTGGGCCCTGACGGACGCCTCGCGCGCCGGCGTCGAGAGGGCGTTCGCCGCCGAGCGATGCGCCGCCGGCGACGCGGCGGTCACGGAGCTCTTGCCGGCGCTCCGCGCGGCGGTCGGCGATCCGGGGAAGGGCTTCGACGACCCGAAGAAGGTCGTCACCGCGTTCGAGGAGGCGGGCTGGTCTGCCTACCTGATCGCCGCCGCCGGCACATGGCCAAACCTGCTCGGCGTGATCGCACGTGCGCTCGAGCAGGGCCCCGGGACCGACCCCGACTACCATGTGTGCGCCCGATACGAAGACGGGCGGCTCGTCCTCGTGTCCGAGATCCGGAGATGACAGCGCGCCTCTCGCCGGGCGCCCAGGCCGCGCCGGCGTGGTGATACACGTGGAGGTCGCACGCGCCATGACCACCGCCCTCCCCGCTTCCTTCGCCGATCTCCCGCTCCTTCAAGGCCGCAATCCCCTCGCCCGCCGCATCGAGACGCGGCATGGATTCCCCATCCTCCCCGGCCGCTTCCCGCTCGTGGGCCACATGCCGGCGATCGCCGTCGACGAGCTCGGCCTGCTCCGCGAGGGCCAGCGCCGCTTCGGCTCCCTCTTCTTCTGGGCCCCAGGCGTCGACGCCTGGCAGCTCATCTACGCATCGAACGAGGCCTTCTCGCTCTTCAAGAGCAAGGCCGTCGACTCCTCGTACCTGACCGAGGGCGGCGTCGGCCACCTCTTCGGTCAGACGCTGATGGCCCACGACGGCGCCTCGCACCGCCGCCTCCGCACCGCGATGAACGGGCCCTTCTCGCCGAAGGGCCTCGACGCCGCGGAGGTCGGCGCGATCGTCGCGACCAGCGTCGAGCGCAAGGTCCGCTCGTGGCTCGGCCGGCGCGACGTCCGGCTGCTGCGCGAGACCCGCGAGCTGGCCCTGGAGGTGATGTTCAAGATCACCGGCGTCGAGGACGACGAGCTCCCCGAGTGGCGCCACTATTACGAGGATCTGATGCTCGTGATCCTCAGCCTGCCCTTCGACGTGCCGGGCTCGCCGCGGCGCCGCGGCCTCCGCGCCCGCGCCTGGCTCGACGAGCGCATCGGCCGGATCCTCGCCGGCGTGCGCGCCCGCGGCGACGCAAAGGGCCTCCTGCCGGCGCTGCTCACGGCCCGCGACGAGCAGGGCGAGCCGCTCTCGGAGCAGGATCTCGTGGGCAACCTCCGCCTGCTCCTCCTCGCCGGCCACGAGACCTCGGCCTCGGTCATGGCCTGGTGCGTCGCCCACCTCGCCGAGAGCCCCGCGGTCTGGCGCGCGCTCCGCGAGGAGGCGTCGAGCGCGCCGGATCTCCCGCGCTCGCCCGCGGATCTCCGCCGCTTCCCCTTCGCCGAGGCCGTGTTCCGCGAGGCGCTCCGCCTCCATCCCCCGGTGCCGCACGACGCCCGCCGCGCCGTCGCCGATTTCGAGCTCGACGGCCGCGCCGTCCCCGCGGGGACCCACGTGGCGATCCCGCTGGTCCTGCTCTCCCGCGATCCGGAGCTCTACCCGGATCCGGACAGCTACCGCCCCGAGCGCTGGCTCGGCCGCAACGAGGCGCTCTCGCCGCTCGAGATCGCCCAGTTCGGCGGCGGCGCGCACTTCTGCCTCGGCTATCACCTCGCCTGGATGGAGATCGTCCAGTTCCTCGTCGCGCTCGGGCGGGAGCTCCCGGCCTCGGGCCCCAGGCTCCAGGGCGGATTCCCCGCCTCGCGCTACCTCCCGGTGCTCCGCCCCTCGGGGGGCACGCGCGTCCGATTCGACGGCTGAAGCGCCGCGTCCGGCGACACCATGACAAGCGGTCCGTCGCGGTTCATGGCGCGATTGTATAGGCCGCGATGATCAGCTGGCAAAGCCCGTCTGATTCATCACCTTGTCGGGCCGCATCTGTTGACCATCAGGCGAGCACTTCGGCGGCGTTCTTCGCCGCAAGGACGTTATCGATCCAGCGGTCGAGGGTCGCAATGTCCGTGCACGCCTGGATGCGCGCGCTCTCGCTCTCGGTGAGCGCGATGTCTGCACGCGCCAGCAGCCGCAGCAGCGTGTCCCTCTTGCCCTCGAGCTTGCCCTCACGTAGGCCCGCGAGCTTGCTGCGATCCATCAGCTCCCGCACGAACGGAAACCTCGCCTCGTCTTCGATCTGCCGTTCCATGACCAACGCCTCCAGAGCCCGCCGCATGGGCTCACGCAACCCGCTCCAGATGACCTGAAAGTAGACCATCGCATGCTCCTGGTCGAGCTGGCCCAGCGCAACGAGCGCGGCCTTGACCACGGTGAGCCCGTTCGGCCCATTGCCGTGCGCCACCGCCGAGAGCACGGCCAGCTCGGCGTCCTTCTCCGCCTCGGCTGGGTCGGTGATCTCGGGGACGACGGCCGGACCGAGCACCAGCGGCTCGACGTGGCCGAGGCCCAGACCGAGATCGATGTTCTCCGCCGCCCAGGCGGCCACGCCGGCGTCCGGTGCGATCACGAGGACGACCGTGCCGCAGCGCTTCTTGGCACGCACGACCGTGACGTACGTCGGCCACGAGAACTTCTTGTCCGGATCCATGTCGCGCTGGACCTCGATGACGATCGCCAGCACGAGCGCGCCGCTCGCGTCTCGAAGCTCGAGCACCAGATCAGCGCGGAACTCCACCGGGATGAGCTGGTCGAGCGACGATTCGACGACCCCGACCGAGGTGTGTCGCGGCACATCGAGGTGAAAGAGCGTCGCGAGCCAGTGGGGCGCGAGCGCCGGGTGCTCGCGGAACATCTCGACGAGGGCGTTGTGCTCGAGCGTCGGCATGACGCTCGGCCTCGAGCACACCCCGTGCCGACACGAAACGACGGGAAAACGCGAGAAGAGATCCACCTCAGGGGGTGGCGGCGCCATGGCGGGTGGGGGGCAGCCACGACGCATCCCTCCATGGCAGCCCGGCCCAACGACTTGGTCTTCTGCCACGCGTGGGTGCGCGCGGCGCGCCCACGCGTCGGTCAGCAAGCCCCCTTGTTGGGCCGCATCGGCGTCGGGTAGCCGGCTGAACGGCTCGCGGCGCGGCGTCGCGGGAGCGGGATGAGCGCCCCTTGCAGCAGCGTTCTCCCTGGGCCATGCACGAACGAACGCAGCGCACCGCGATCGCGTGGCTCCTGCTCGCCGCGTGCACGCCCAGGCCGGCGAGCGACGGCGAGCCCCCTCCCCCGCCCAGCGCCTCGAACGCGGCGGCCCCGCTCCAGCGCGACGACCCGCCTCCGCCCGCCCCCCATGCCCTCGCAGCGTCGCCAGCGCCGAGCACCGAACCTTCAACCGCTCCCTACCAGCCGCCCTCCGAGCCGACCGCGGAATCGACGGGCCCGGCCCCGCGCAAGACGATCGGCACGTTCGACGACTGGGTGAAGGCGTACGAGGGGCTCGGCGTGCCCGAGGCGGAGAAGAGGCCTCCGCGGCTCCGCCTCGCCAGGGAGCTCACCCTCGCGTCCGGGCGCATCACCTTCGTGCGCTCGGGCGACGTCTTCACGATGGACCTCGCGACGGGCGTCGAGGCCCAGCTCACGCGAAAGGCGCAGCGCAACGTCGCGCCCACCTTCCTCGGCGATGGCCGGCGGATCGCCTTTCTCAGCAACCGCGACGGGATGGCCTGGCGCGTCTTCCTCATGAACGCGGACGGCACGGAGCAGCGGCCGATCACCGGCAAATTCTCCGCATGGTACGGCGAGCCCTCGTTCGCCATCTCGCCCGACGGCGCCCGCGTCGCCTACGTCGCCAGGGCGCGAGCGCCGGCGGACGAAGGCCTGGAAGAGCTTCACCTCGTCGAGGTCGCGAGCGGCGACGACCAGCGCGTCGGCCAGCCGGCGACGCTGGGCGAATGCACGTTCTCGCCGGGCGGCGACGCGGTTCATTGCGTCGCAGGCGAGTTCGACGCGGAGCACCTCCTCTCGGTGGAGGTCGCCACGAGGCGCGTCAGGCGCTTGCCGGACGCGGGCAACCACATGTTCAGCCCCGCCCGCTCTCTCGGCGATCGCCTGCTCTTCTCGGCAAGCCCGACGGGGGCCTTCTGCTGCCAGCGATCGCAGCTCTTCACGACGGCCCTCGACGGCACCGGGATCAAGGGGCTCGGCTCGTTCTGGGTGGCGGGCTCGATGCGCCCGGAGGTCTCGCCGAAGGGCTCGACGATCGCCGTCGCGTGGTCCGTCCGCGAGGGGGGGTTCGGCGCGGATTATCGGAACGAGATCTCGGTGCTCGACGCGAACGGCGGCGCCGAGCGCCCGCTCACCGACGCGTTTCCGCGCCCCTTCTACAGCGCTTACGCGCCTTCCTGGGCGCCCGACGATCGCCACCTCGCCTTCACGCTCTCGTTATGCCCTTACCTCGGCTGCGAGCCGGCGATTCGAAGCGTCGTCGTCGTCGACACCCGGGACGCCAAGGCCACCCCCGCGTTCATCGCCTACGGCGGCAGCGCCTCGTGGAGCCCCGTTCCGTAGAGAGACGACCCTTCGTCGACAGCGCCGCGCCGGCTGCTCGGGCCGCCGGCGGTGCTCTCGGCGGACGAGCGTCGCCGCGCCTCATTGCGCGCAGCTCGGGTAGAGGTTGAAGACCCCCTCCGCGTCGAGCTTCGACGAGATCGACTCCGGGTACGACACGCCGTCCGCGTGGCACGTCGGCTGACCAGCCGCGTTCGTCGTGCAGTCCGTCTCGTTCGGGAGCGAGCCCTTGCACGGTCCGAGGAGGGTGAGCTTGCACGTCGGCGACGAGTCGCAGATCCGCAGCTTCGCGAACTGGCTCCACACATTGCCGCACGCGAGCTGCGCGCCCTCATCCGCGCAGGCATAAGCGACTTCGTGACCCGGGACGAAGATGTTGCCGAACATGGTCGCGTCCGGGAACGTGTACTGCGCCGGGTTCATCCACGGCGCGTCCGCGAGGCCCGGGTGCTTGCCCACCATGCGGATCGGCACCGGACGCGAAGATCCCGGCGTCCGCTTCGATGCCGCAGGCGTGGGGGCTGCCCGGGCGCGCCTCGAGGAAGCGCCGCTCCGCCGTGAGCGCGGCGCCCCGCGGCCCCCCGGCGCTCGGCTGGAACGGCGGCAGGGGGCGGCCCCCGCAGCTGCCGATCGTGGCGGCGCAACTGGACACGTGAGCGGAGATCCGCTGGGGGCTCGAGCTCGGGGCAGGAGGGGGTCAGGCGGACGACTGCAACACGGGAAGACGTTCCTGGCCCGTCAATCCACCAACCCGTGGCACGCCAGAGCCTGCTGGTCATCGGCGGACGCGAATGGGCTCAAGACGATGGCATCGTCGAAACCGTAGAGGACCCACCTCCCGTTCACTGCAGCACGCCAGGCGCCTTTCATTCCCTCGACGCCAAGCCAGGTAAGTACACGATCGTGATAGGCGGCCCTGTGCTCGACCAGGATCTGCCCGGGATCAAACGAGCGCAGGCGCCCCTTCTGTGGGAGCCGCTCGAAGATGCGCTGGGCATCCTGAAAGTCCCCTTGGATCACTGCATCGACGTACCGCTTCGTCATTTCCTGCCCGGTCGCGCGGGTCGTGGAGATCGCGAGCGCGCGAAGGCTGACGGCTCAGCGGGGGCGGGCGCGCTCCATCACCTCCGCGAGCGCGCGGTCGTCGGGCGTGCCCCGCGCGCGCAGCCCGGCGATGGCGCCGTCGCCATCCTCGGGGCGGCGGTTCTGCGACAGCTTGAGCTTCGCCTCGATCCGCGTGATCTCCATCGAGAAGCCGACGATCGCGGGGAGCAGCGCGGATCGCTTCTCCGGCGAGAGCTCCGCGACGCTCCAGGGCTCGGGCTGCCCGCGCTCGTTCACGTCGGAGAGGCGCGCGAGCAGCGCGAGCAGCGCGTCGTGGTCCTCGATGGCCCGCGGCGCGCCGTGCGCGTGGACGACGGCGTAGTTCCAGGTCGGCACGTCGTCGCGCGAGGCGTACCACCCGGGCGAGATGTACCCGTGCGGCCCGCGGAAGACGGCCAGGACAGGCGTGCTCCCGTCGAGCGCGCGCCGGATCGGGTTGGCCCGCGCGACGTGCGCGAGCAAGGTGCCGTGAGGGCCGCTGTCGCGCTCCAGAAGGAACGGCAGGTGCGCGATCATGGGCACGCCGTCCTCCCCGGGCGCGATGAGCATGCCGAAGGAGTGCGCCTCGATGAGATCGTGGAGCTCGGCGAGGTCGTGCGCCTCGAAGGCCCTGGGAAGGTAGATGGATCGCGGCGCGCCCGTCGTCGTCATGAAGGCAGGGTGTACCACCGCCCGCGCCGACCGCCCTCGTCGACCCGACCAGCACAATCCGGGCGACTCGATTCGCTCGATCTTTGAGCCGTTTTTCTGGATTCAGGTCACATCATCCTGTTTTTTTGATAGGATTCTTTGGTTCATGCTTGATACTAGCCAGATTTCTGTGGAGAATATCTCGTTGGAGCCTCCATTCACTTGGAAACCAGAATCAATTGTCCAGATTCTGTCGACTTTTGTCTGGTTCTTTGGCTAGGATGCCTCGATGCCCCTGGTCCCCACGCCCCCTGTCGCCCCGCGCGGCTACAGCGCCGTCGAGCTGGCGCGCGCCGCCGGTGTCAGCACCGGCACGATCAAGCACTGGTTCGCGGAGGGTCTGATGGACAAGCCCGCGTTCCACGGCCGCCGCACGACGTACGGCCGCGAGCACCTCGTGCGGGCGCTCGCGATCAAGAAGCTGCGCGAGCACAACCTGCTGCTCCCGGAGATCAAGCGGAAGCTCGCCGCGATCCCGCTCGAGGAGCTGGCGAAGGAGGTGCTGCCGCCGGAGCCGCCCGAGAGCGCAGCGCCCGGCGCCGGGGAGCGCGCGGACACGGAGGAGCTCGGCCGGGCGTGGCGTCGCGTGGAGCTGATGCCGGGGCTGGAGCTGCACGTGCGCGCCGACGCCGGCGCGGTGGTGCACCGGATGGCGACCGAGATCCGCGAGAAGTACGGGTGTGAGCGCGAGGAAGGGCGGCGCTAGCTAGCCGCGCGCTTCTGCGCTCCCAGCGCCATCATCGCGTCCCAGAACATCTTCTCATACGCCTGAAATAGCCGGGTCGTGCGGCGGATCGCCCGGGGCTCCACGCCGCGGTCGAGCCCGTCCTGCACGATGGCGACCGCGGTGTCCTCGAACGATGGCAGGGCCGCGAACGCGTCCAGGAAGGCGGTGTGCTCCGGGCCGAAGCCGTACCGGTCGCGGAGCGCCTTCCCCATCCTGCCGCAGTTGAACCCCCAGGCCGGGAAGTTGATGAGCAGGGCGCACGCGATCTCGGCCGCCGAGGCGTTGGCCGCGGCCCAGGCCATCTGAACGGCATACGCGAACCCCTCCGCGGTGACCTCGTACCGATCCAGGTCGTCCTTCGTCATGCCGAGCTTCCGGCCCATGGCGGCGATCCCGTCCGGCGCCACGAGCTCGCCCTGGAGGACACCGCTCCAGAAATCGCGCCAGGGCGTGTCCCCGAAGCGCTGGAGCATCATCGCCATCGAGCGCAGGTCGCTGAGCACCACGTGGTGCTGGTGGCCCGGGAAGGCCTTCAGTCCCTCGAGCGCGATCTCGCCCCGCTCGATGGCGTCCGGGTAGGGGTGGGCTCTCAGCTGATCGTCGATGCTCCGGAGCTCTTCGCGAATGTCCTTCACCAGCGCGGCCGCGGCCTTCATGAGTGCCTCCTCGTGATCGCGCGCCATCCTACTACCGCATCACCGCCGAGAGCCCGCAACCTGCGGCGCGCTACCCGCCCGAGCGCTGCCCCGCCTGCGCCCCCCGCACCCGCGCGATGATCACGCCGGCGACCTCCTCGGCCGACCTGCCCCTGGAAAGCCAGCGCTGCGGGATGTTATGTCGCTCGCCTTCATCGATAATCCCCTCCGCTGGCGAATGCCCCGCGGCCCCCTCCGCCTCTCCCTGTGTCGCTCCTCGATATCTGCCGCTCCCGACCCGCGCTCAGGTTTCCTCCGGAGCGCGCGCCTTCGCGCGATCGTCGAAGAAGCGCGCGTTGATCTCCCGGTAGCGCTGCCACTCGGCCGGCAGCTCGTCTTCATCGAAGATGGCGCTCACCGGGCACTCGTTCTCGCAGGCGCCGCAGCAGATGCACGACTCGGGATCGATGTAGAGCTGGAGACCGGCGAGGCGTGTCTTCCGCTCTCCCTCGGGGATGCGCGAGATCTCGTCCGCCGCGAGCGGGCCGTGGATGCAGTCCACGGGGCAGACAGGGACACAGGCGGTATCACACGTGGCGACGCAGGGCTCGGCGATGACGTAGGCCATGAGGGTTCCTTTCCTTCTCCGTGGCGCGCGGTCGTCCGCGCGCTCTCCTCTCCCTCCTCCGGCAGGGAGCAGGGCGCGTGCCCGCGGCCCGAGCGGCTTTTCCCGGGCTTTCGACGGCCTTGTGCGGCCCAGGCAACGCCCCTACGGTGCCGCGCAACGCCATTTCGTCGGCCTCGCTCCGCGCACGATGACCGCCTCCGCCGATCACGCCCTTCTCCTGCTCGCCGACCTCGGCGAGGCCTCGGCCCGCGCGCACACCGAGGCGACGCTCGTCCCCGCGGTGTGCGCCGCGCTCTCGCGCCATCTCCCGCTACAGCGGCTCGATCTGCGCCGCGGCGCGGCCGCGCCGGGCGCGCCGGAGGTCCGGCGCGGCGCGGGCGGCGAGACGCTCGCCGTCTTCGCGCTCCGCGACGCGGAGGGCGCCGTCGGCTGCGCCACGATGGCGCTCGGCGGCGGCGCGGCGCTCGACGTCTCGCCCGCCCTGCTCGAGGCGACAGGGCGCCTGCTCGCCGTGGCGCTGCGGCAGGTGCAGGTCCTCGGGCGCGTCGCGGCCATCGCGCGCCGCGCGCAGGGGGAGAAGCGGACGCTCAAGGAGGAGCTCGATCGCGTCGCCCTGCCGAGGGAGGTGGTCGCGGTGGGCCCGGCGATGCGGGCGATCTTCCAGCAGATGGTGCCGCTCGTCGCGCGGCAGGACACGACCGTGCTGGTGCGCGGCGAGACGGGCACGGGCAAGGAGGTGATCGCGCGCCGCATCCACGCGCTGTCGCGCCGCGCGGAGCGGCCGTTCCTCGCGGTCAACTGCGGAGCGCTGCCCGAGGGGCTCGTCGAGAGCGCCCTGTTCGGCCACGAGCGCGGCGCGTTCACGGGCGCCGCGGCGCGGCACCTCGGGCTGTTCGAGCGCGCGAGCGGCGGGACGCTGCTGCTCGACGAGGTCGGCGAGCTGCCCAGGGCGGCGCAGGCGAAGCTCCTGCGCGTGCTCCAGGAGGGCGAGATCGAGCGCGTCGGCGGCGAGGGCGCGGTGCGCGTCTCGGTGCGCGTGATCGCTGCGACGCACCGGCCGCTCGAGGACATGGTGGCGAGCGGAGCGTTCCGCGAGGACCTCTATTATCGGCTGCAGGTATTCCCGATCCTCGTCCCCCCGCTGCGGGAGCGCCCAGAGGACCTGGAGCCGCTCACGCGCGTCATCGTGGAGAAGGTGGCGGCGAGCTTCGGCCGGACGCCGCCGCGGGTGAGCGCGGAGTCGATGGCGCGGCTGCGGGCGCACGGCTGGCCGGGCAACGTGCGGGAGCTGGAGAACGTGATCGAGCGGTCGATGGTGATGTCGACCGGAGACGAGCTCATCCTGTCAGCGCCGCTCTCCGCGGCGCCCGGCGCGACAGGGCGCGTGATGACGTACCGAGAGGCGGCTCAGCGCTGCATCGAGGACGCGCTGCGGGCCGCGGGCGGGAAGATCTACGGAGAGGACGGGGCCGCGGCGGCGCTGGGGCTGAAGCCGACGACGCTGCAAAGCAAGATGCGGAAGCTCGGGATCCGGAAGGACGGAGAGAAGGGCTGACGGCCGAGAGGCACGTCAAACCACGCGACGAGACCCCGTGTGAGGGGCGTGGTCCACATGGTCTCCGGGCGGCTCCGCTATCGCACCGACATGCCCGGCGATCGAGAGATCCCGCTCGATCCGGGACGCCCCGGGAACGTCGTGTCAGAGGCGCTGCATCAGTTCGACCCTGACGGTCAGGCACCGTTCCTCGTGGAGTTTCACCGCAAGACCGGATGACCAAGCTCGGCCGGAGGCCGCTTTTTCTCGAGAGTTCGTCGCTTTTCCAGGAGAGTGAACAAATTTGGGTTCTATCCTCGGACCTACACGCGCAACGTGGCTGGATCTTGCCCTTACAATACAAACAGCACGCCAAGGCGCTGCCGGGCAAGGCGTACAAAAGCAAAAGCAAAAGCAAACGCGACTTAGAAAAGAGTCTTGACTTTGACCTCCTGTTTGTGTGAAGATGCCAATCTACCTTGACGTTCCGGACCGCTCTCGGCCGGGGGCCGCAGTCGGTTGCAGGATCGTACAGGGGCCTACTCCGGGTGAACATGCCGGGGCTACTTGCTTCTTGCGGCTGCGCGTTCGAGTTGTTCTTGCTTTTTCCGAGTTGATGCCCGGCCCCGTCACACGGGGTGTTCGCATGTGAGCATCTGTCCGACAAACATCGTGATTGCCAGGCATGTGGTCGGCGCAGGCCCGCGGGCGCATCCGTGATCTCCGGATCACGAGCACGCTGGCCGGAAATTTCGAACTTTAACCAATGGCTCGGAGGGCTCGCGTCTGTCTCGATGGTTCATCGATCCATCTCGAACAGAGACCCGCGACTCCGCCGATCCGATCATGGAGAATCTTAAATGCGCATCGTTCCCTTACTTGGCTACTTATCCGCTTCGATCGCGTGCGGCCTGCTGGCGTGCAGCGTCGAGAACATCGTGGACGAGGACATCGAGGCTCAGGAGGGCGCGCTGGAGAGCGCGGACCGCTCGATGTCGGCGAGCGTCGCCGTCACCTCGGACTGGGGAAGCGGCTACTGCGCGAACGTGACGGTGAAGAACAACTCCCGCGACCAGGCGACCACCGGCTGGAACGTCGTCGTCGCGCTCAACGGCTCGACGAAGCCCAACCCGTGGAACGTGAAGTTCACGGAGTCGAACGGCCAGTTCAGCGCCACGAACGTGGACTTCAACGGCTCGGTCCGCATTGGCACCTCGACGGAGTGGGGCTTCTGCGCGAGCGGCAGCGGGCGGCCCACGATCGCCTCGGTCACCGGCTCCGGCGGCACGATCATCAGCTCGGGCTCGTCCAGCAGCTCGAGCTCGTCCAGCACCAGCTCGAGCTCGTCCAGCACCAGCTCGAGCTCGTCCAGCAGCAGCTCGAGCTCGTCCAGCAGCAGCTCGGGCGGGGGAGGCGCCGGCGCCGGCGGCGGCGGGTCGGGCGGCTCCGGCGGGTCGGGCGGCTCCGGCGGCAGCACGTGCACGTCACCCAACCAGCAGGTCTGCGGCAATCAGACGGGCACCCACTGCGGCTACACCTTCGAGTACTGGAAGGACACCGGGAGCGGATGCCAGACCAACACGGCGAACGGCTTCAACGTCGAATGGAACAACATCAACAACCTGCTGGGCCGTAAAGGCCTGAGGCCCGGGTCGAAGAACCAGATCGTGACCTACTCGGCCGACTACCGGCCGAACGGCAACTCGTACCTGGGCGTCTACGGGTGGACGAAGGGCCCGCTGATCGAGTATTACATCATCGACAGCTGGGGCACCTGGCGTCCGCCGGGCGGCCAGGGATTCATGGGCACCGTCACCAGCGACGGAGGCACCTATGACATCTATCGGACCCAGCGAGTCAACCAGCCGTCGATCGAGGGCAACACGACCTTCTATCAGTTCTGGAGCGTCCGGCAGCAGAAGCGCACGAGCGGGACCATCAGCGTCGCCAACCACTTCAACGCGTGGGATCGCCTGGGGATGAAGCTGGGGAACCTGTACGAGGTCTCGATGGTCGTGGAGGGCTATCAGAGCAGCGGGAGCGCCAGCGTGAACGTGTCGATGAAGTGAGCGCTCGGCCTTGACTATCGCATGATGAACGCGCGCGGGATCGGCATCCCGCGCGCCACGCGCCCGGGCTCCTTCAATCCCAGGCACGACTCCCCACCCATCTGACAGACACGTCCCGGCGCTCCCCGCGACGTCGCAGATCCGCCATGGCGTCGCCATGCATCCGCGGCGAGAGGGGCGTCGCCCGCGCACGCCCCGGCCCTTGCCTCCCCGGCAAGGGCCGGCCGCTCGCCGGCAACGCTTTCGCAAAGGCCTCCGGGGCGACGTTCGGGTTCCTTCCGGCCATTCTCGCAGGTATGGTCACGCCGGACGTCCTGGCTGCCCTCGTCGCCGGCCGCCCGGCACGGCGACCGCCCCCCGGGTCAGCCAGGCCTCGGCAAAACAGACCATCGCCCGCACCGAGACCTCGATCCCGAAGGGGAGACCTCATGCCGCCAACCCGACCCCCCCTGGTTGATCCCGCCGCGCGCCTCGGCCCCCTGGCCTCGTCGGCCCTCCGGACGAGCTTCGGGGCCGGCCAGATCATCTGCCACGGGAGCTTCTGATGAGAGAACACGCAGCAGTCCGGACGACGAAGCCTCTCGCGACGGTCATGGCCGCGGCGCTCGCCTTCGTGTGCTGGAGCGCGGCATGCAACGCGATCTCCGGGGTCGACGATCTCGACTTCTCGGGCTCCGCCGGCGCGACGGGCGGCGGCGCCGGCGGCACGGGCGGCGGGACGGCCGGCGGCGCTGGCGGCGCTGGCGGCACCGGCGGCGCTGGCGGCATGGGCGGCGCTGGCAGCACGGGCGGCGCTGGCGGCGACGGCACGGGCGGCGCTGGCAGCACGGGCGGCGGCGGCGGCACAGGCGGCGCTGGCGGCACGGGCAGCGACATCTCTTACGAAATCGCCTGTGGGAGCGGCAACGTGGCTGTCGGCGTCCACGGCCGGAGCGGCGGCTCGATCGATCAAATCGGCCTGATCTGCGCGCCGCTCGCCAGCGACGGCACCCTGGGCACCGCCTTCCAGACCGTGACCGCCGGCGGCAACGGAGGCGGGCCGGGCAGCGTGATCTGCGCTGCGAACCAGGTCCTGGTCGGGATCAACATCTGGGTCGACACCCAGGTTTACCGGGTCGAGCTGCTGTGCCAGACGGTCGAGGCGTGGAAGACGGGCGACGGCAACATCAATGTCGGCCCCGGCATCGGCAACGTGCACAGCACGGGTTTCGGGGTCAAATGCCCGATGGGGAGCGCCGTCGTGCAGATCGCCGGCGACGCCGACGAGTATGTGCGCTCCGTGCATCCGCGTTGTCTCCCGCTGTGACGGGCGCGGTCGCGGTGAGCGCGGCCCTCGCCGCCGTCGCCGCGAGGGCCGTGCGCGAGGGCTGCGCCGGCGAGACGCTCGCCGCGGTGCTGGCGGCCGAGCAGCTCGGTCACGCCCAGGATCCCGCGGCCCGCGGCCCGCGCCGCGCCGTCCGCGCCCGCCGCTCCGCTGAGAAGTTTACGGTCCATCTGGACCCGGAAGAACGCCTCCCGACGTGCGGCGAATTCTGCTAGAGCTGTGAGCCGCGTCGAGCGCAGGCGGCGCCTCGGCGCAGCGGCAGTTTCTTAAGGATCACCGGCAGACGTGCCGCGCTGCGGCAGCGCGCAGCTCCGGCGAACGGGCCTATCACCCTTCGGGCATCAACATGACTTTCCATCGCGAAATCACACGCTTCACCTGGGTTGGGATCTCCTGTCTGGCCCTGTCCGCCGCGGCGGCGGGCTGCTCGGACGGCGCAACTGACGCCTCGGAAACCGGGGGCGCGGGCGGCAGCAGCGCGGGGACCGGCGGCGCCTCGAGCGTGAGCTCGGGCACGGGCAATCCCGCCGCGAGCAGCAGCAACGGCAGCACCAGCAGCAGCGGCAGCACCACCAGCAACGGCAGCACCAGCGCCAGCAGCAGCAGCAGCAGCGGCGGCGGCGGCGACACGAGCAGCAGCACAAGCACCACGAGCACCGGGACGCCCGAGACGAGCGCCACGTCGAGCACCGGCAGCGGGACGCCGGCGGGCGGGTGCCCGGCGAGCGCGACGTTCTGCTCCGACTTCGAGGGCGACGGGCTGCCCGAGGGCGCGACCTACCGCCCCTCGTACCAGGCGCAAGATGCGCTGAAGAACATGGCGATCGACCCATCGGTCTTCCACGCCGGCTCGCGCGCGCTGCGCGTGAACCCGGGGGCCAGCGGCTACGACTGGAGGATGCTCTCCGTCCCGTCACCCGGCTCGACGTTCTGGGTCCGGCTCTACGTGCGCAGCAGCGTCGATCTCGGCCAGTCCGACCACAACGCCTACTTCCAGGCCATGACGGGCGACGGCGAGCCGAACGCGGGCGACAACATGGAGGTCGCCGAGCAGTACTGCCAGCTCGTGCTGAACCTGCACGACGAGGTCATCCTGTCCACAGGCGGCGAGACCCGGTGCGGGAGCAACGGTGTGAAGCTCCCCAAGGACCAGTGGCACTGCATGGAGGCCTACTTCGACGGCGCCAAGGGCGACGTCCAGGTCTACGCCAACGGCACCAAGATCATCGACAAGACCGGCTGGAAGAAGCTCGGCTACAAGACGTTCAGCTTCGGCTACCTCGGCTTCCACGGGCCGGCGCGGACGATGTGGTATGACGACGTGGCGGTCGCGCCGGAGCGGATCGGCTGCGCCCCCTGACACGGCCGAGCGCCGGCGCGTGGGTCGTGCCAGCGCGATGACCTGACCGCCATCGCGCGCCGCGCGACCTCCTTCCCGCGCCTCCCCTGGACACGCGCCGCCCCCCACGCCGGGCACGGCCCGCCGGCCGGAGCGGCCCCGAGCACGCTTGCTCCCTGGCCCCGCCGGCGCCATAGCCGAGGTGGCGAGCGCTCGGCGGACGAGCGCGAGCGCGAGCCGCGGTGACGATGCAAGGACGACGCGATCGTGATCCCGGCACGAAGGTAGATGCAATGCCGTACCTGGTTTTCCGGAATTTCCCCGACAATACGCCGATCCCCGATGACTGCTATAGCTGCGATGGCGCGCCGGACTGGGCAGCGTTGCTGGAGTGGATATGCCCCGATCTCTCGCGCGACGAGGCGGAGCGGCTCGCCGTCATCGGCGAAGCGAGCGGGACCCGGCTCGACGTCGCGGGCCTGAAGCGGCTCATCGAGGAGCACCTGAAGCCGTAGGCGCGCGATCGCGATGAGGGGCGCACGGACGATCATCGATCCTCGTCGCCACACGTGGTGCGACACCCCGGTGGACGACATCGGCCTGCTGGTCGACGCCGACGAGTATTACCCCGAGTTCTACCGGGTCGCGTCCAGGGCGCGGCGGTACCTGCTCCTCGCCGGCTGGCAGTTCGACAGCGACGTCGCCCTGCTCCGGGGCGGCAGGGAGGAGCAGGTGTCGAGCCCGATCACGCTGCTCAAGTTCCTGAACCACCTCTGCGAGCAGAGCCCCGATCTCCAGATCTTCATCCTCGCGTGGGATTTCCACCTCGTGTTCGCGCTCGAGCGCGAGTGGCTCCAGCAGCTCGTCTTCGAGTGGACGAACCATCGCCTGCGCTTCCTCTTCGACGCCACCCACGTCGAGCGCGCCTCGCACCACCAGAAGTTCGTGGTGGTGGACGGCGAGCTCTCGTTCCTCGGCGGCCTCGACCTCTGCGACCACCGCTGGGACGACCGCAGCCACGCGAACAAGAACCCGCTCCGCGTCAGCCGAGGAGAGCCGCACAAGCCGTTTCACGACGTACAAGCAACCCTGCGCGGCCGCGCCGTGGCGCGGGCGCTGACCGAGATCTTCACGGATCGCTGGCGGCGCGCGGGCGGCGTGGACATCACGCTGCCGGACGTCGACGAGGCCGATCCGACGTTCCCCGACTACCGGCCCGAGGGCGGCATCCCGCTCGCGGCGGCGCGCGTCACGCTGAGCCGCACCGATCCGCACGGCGCGCCCACCGGCGTCCCGCACCGCACGGAGATACGCGACCTCTTCCTCGACGCCATCGACGCCGCGGAGCGCTTCATCTACATCGAGACCCAGTACTTCACCTCTCACGTCATCGCGGAGGCGTTCGCGCGGCGGATGCGCGCGGAAGGCCGGCCGCTCCTCGACGTGGTGCTCCTGCTCAACATGGAGGCCGAGACGATGAAGGAGCAGATCGCCGTCGGCCTCTCCCAGGCCAAGGTGCTCGGCGGGCTGCGCGACGTGGCGGCCGAGACAGGCCACCACCTCGGCGTCTATTACACCCTGCCGGCGTGCGGCGAGGACGAGACCGCCGAGCGTGCCACGTACATCCACTCGAAGGTGATGATCGTCGACGACCGCTTCCTCACCGTGGGCTCCGCCAACCTGACGAACCGCAGCCTCTCGATCGACACGGAGATCAACGCCTCGGTCGAGACCGACGACCCCGACGACGCGCTGGGCCGCTCGATCCGCGCGGCGCGCGCGTCGCTCATCGGCGAGCACCTGGGGGACGCCGACTTCGATCGGGTGGACGACCTCGTCGCCTGCCTCGACGGGCTGGCGAGCCCGTCGACCGGGCCGCGCAGGCCGGGGAGCTCGTGCCGGTTGCGGCTCCACCCCTCGCCCACCGCGGACGAGCGCGCCCTGCTCGAGGTGATCGACCCGCAGCAGCTGCCGTTCGACCCCGCCGCGGTCGAGGACATCGACCAGCGCCAGGGCTCCCTCTTCGTGGGCGGGCTCGGCGCGCTCTGGCGGCACCTGTTCACCGGCCGGGGCCCCGCGAAGTAGCCGCGCGCCAGGCGCTCCGGGCGAGCGCGCCTGGGAGGCGCGGCGCGGGCGCGGGGACCGGCGGCCTCCCTGGACCGCGAGGCAGGGCGCGCCCCTTCCGGCCGCCGGGGGCACATGGTAGGCTGTGTCGCGGAATCGCGAACGGTTTCTTCAGGTTGTCTCTCAAAGTTGAAGCGTTGACGCCACGAGGAGTATGCAAGAGGCAGAGATCAAGATCGGGGGCATTTCGGTCCGCGACCTCGCGGAGCACTACGGAACACCGCTCTATGCCTACGATGCCGAGCGCATCCGGGAGAACTTCCGTCGACTCACGCGGGCGCTGCGCGGCAATTACCCGGAGGTGTCCGTCTTCTATGCCATCAAGGCGTGCAACAACCTGGAGATAGCGAAGCTCCTGGTCGACGAGGGCTCGGGCGTGGACGCCGCGAGCCCGAACGAGATCCGCCTGGCGCAGGCGCTCGGGCTGCCGGGCGAGCGGATCATCTACACGGGCAACAGCCTCTCGGACGAGGACCTGGCCGCGGGGCTGCGCGCCGGGGTGAACTTCAACGTGGATGATCACGGCATCCTGAAGCGCCTGTTCTCGCTCGGTAAGCCGCGCTGTATGTCGTTCCGGATCAACCCGAGCGGCGAGGACATCGCGACCCCCGATCTGAAGCCGTTCGCGGGCCCGTCCGCGAAGTTCGGGATCCACCCGCGCCACGTGGAGGAGGCCTATCGCACCGCGCTCGAGAACGGGGTCGAGCGGCTCGGGGTGCACATGATGCCTCACTCGCAGGCGAACAAGCCGGAGAACTTCGCGCACGTCACGGGCAAGCTGCTCGACCTGATCGGCCCGGTGGCCCGGAAGCTCGGCTTCGACCTCGCGTTCGTGGACATCGGCGGCGGGCTCGGCATCCCCTACCGGCGGGAGCAGCCGCCGCTCGACGTGGAGGCCGTCGCCCGCGGGATCGCCGCGATGGTCCGGAAGAAGTGCGCGGAGCACGGCCTGAAGGAACCGCGCCTCGTCATGGAGCCGGGGCGCTACTTCGTCGGCGACGCGGGCTACGTGCTCGGGCGGGTGATCTCGATCAAGCAGGGATACAAGACGATCATCGGCACGGACATCTCGATGAACACGATGGCGCGCCCGGTGATGTACGGCGCTTACCACGAGGTGCGGATCAACGGCCGCCGCGGCCAGACGGCCCCGATGGCGATGACGGGCCAGGTCTGTGAGAACACGGATATGTGGATCCCGGAGCGCGAGTTCCCCGCGGACGTCGCCGAGGGGGACGTGGTCGTCCTGATGGACGCGGGCGCGTATGGCCACGTGATGAGCTACGACTACAACGGCCGGCTGCGGCCGGCCGAGGTGCTCGTCGACGGCGGGAAGAGCCGGCTGATCCGGCGGCGCGACACGTTCGAGGACATGGTCTCGCGGATGTGCCTGTCCGACGACATCAAGGAGCGCCTGCGCGCGGCGGCGGGAGAGCCGGCTGGCGCGACCGGCTGCGGGTGAGCGGTACATCGCTGGGGCGCACGAAGGTGCGCCCTGCTCCAGCGCACCTGAGCTTCATCGCGCGACGGCGAAAGGCACGCTCGCCGCACCCAGCTCAATGCACCGCCGAAAGATCGTCGAGTACACGCCACGTACCTCGCGGTTCGGGATCGAGAGCAGGTGTGAAGGCTGCTCCATCGGCCCGCGCGAGCGCTTCTCGGCCCTGAGGTATCCCGTGAAGACGAGGAGGCTCCATAGCACCTCGTCGCACCGATCGAGATCCTCGAGCGACACGCTCTCGTCGAGCATGCGCTCGACGCTGCCGCCGTCGAGCAGCGCCGCGAACGCCGGCTCGAGCGCGAGCGCGCGCCGCTCCAGCTGCTCGCGCACCAGATCGTTCGAGCTCGTGTTCACCCAGTAGGGCTGCGGCGCGCCGTCTTCGCGGGAGAGGAAGTTCATGACGCTCCACGGGTTGTAGACGACGGTGTCGCCGAAGAGATACCCGTTGTACCAGGCGCGCAGCGACGGGAGCCGCTCGGGCCGACCGAATCTCGCGAGGAGCGACTCGACCTCGGGCTCCGTGAACCCGAAGCAGGTGTCGAACTCCGGCGCCAGCAGCGAATAGACAGCCACGTTGTTGAGACCTGAAAAGATGCTCTCCCGGGCCACCCGCAGGACGCCCGTGAGCACCGCCTTGAACAGGTGCGGATTGCCCTTGAGGCCCTCGGTGAGGAACGCGCGGAAGAAGCCGATGACCTGCGCCGCGTAGCCGTGGAGATACCCGGCGTGGAGGGGCTCGTCGTACTCGTCGAGGAGGATGACCACGCGCTCACCGTGGGAGCGGTGGAGATAGCTCGACAGGTCGAGCAGCGCTGTCTCGTACGCGATCCTGCCGGCCGTGCCGTCGAGGACTTCGCGGTACCGCCGGGCCTCTCGCTCGCTCAGCGCGCCGCTGCCGAGCAGGTCACGGTGCTCGTCGAAGAGACGCGCGATCCTGTCCTGCACCCCCTCCCAGAACGCATCGAAGCTCTCGGCCTTCACGCCCTTGAAGGTCAGGTGGAGCACCGGGTAGCGCTGGAAGTGAGCGCGGTACTGCTCGCCGGCCTGCCAGATCCGAAGATCACGAAACAGCGGGGAGAGATCCTGCGCGCGCCGCTCGAAGAAACAGCGCAGCATGGAGAGGTTGAGCGTCTTGCCGAAGCGCCGCGGGCGCGGGAGCAGGACGACCTCGGTGCCCGGTCTGTCGACGAGCTCCTGGATCAGGTGCGACTTGTCGACGTATTCGAGCCCCAGCTCGCGGAGCCGGCGGAAGTCGTCGATGCCGATGGGAACCTGGATGCTCATGGTGCCTCGGGCGGGGCGGCGTGCCCTCACGGACGCTACTCCGCCGCCCGTCAGCGGCAAGGGCCCCGAACGGCCTGAGCAGGCAGCCAGGCGTCCTGCTCCTCCGCAGAGCCCGCCGGCGGAGGGGCGGAGCCGCGGGTCACCGCGTCCAGGTCAGCAGCAGCGCGAAGATGGTGAGATCGGCGGCGACGTGCGCCACGTACGGCGCGAGCAGGCCGCCCGCGCGGCGCCGGAGCACGCCGAGCATCACGGCGTAGATCGCCGCCAGGCCGACGCCGACGGCCCCGCTCGGGAAGCCGTTCAGGTGGAGGAGCCCGAAGGCGGCCGCCTGGACGACCACCGCGGTCCAGCCCGAGGTCGTCACGGCGTCCAGCGATCCGAGGAACACCAGGCGGAAGACCGCCTCCTCGAGGAGCGCGTTGAAGAGCGCGAACCCAAGGCCGCCGAGGAGCAACAGCCGCAGCGAGACGGGCGGGAGCAGGGTCCGCATCTGCGACAGATCGGGCCGCATCAACCGGACCCAGAGCACGAGCGCGAGCGCGGAGACGAGGACGACCGCCGCGATCCAGCCGAGAACCGCAGGCCCGAACGCCCCGCGCCGCAGCGGCGGCATCGACGACCGGAGCGCCGGCACGGCGCGCGCGAGCAGCGCGAGCACGACGAGCGGCGCGGCCAGAGAGAGCGGCCAGGGCGCTGCGAGCTCCACCGCCGTGGGCGCGAGCGTGAGCACCGCGAGGAGCGGGGCGTGCAGCGCCGCCCGGTCCGGCGCGCGCGCCACGGCGAGCAGGGAGGCGAGCGCGACGCCGAAGCAGGCCAGGCCGAGGGCGCGATCCGCCGCGGCAGGCGGGTACGCGGCGTAGGCGAGCGTCGCTGCGGAGACCGCGGCGAGCCCCGGCCAGCCAAGTCGAGGCGCGCCCGCTCGCCCGGCGGCCTCGCCGACCGGCGTAGCGCCGGCCAGCGCCGCGCCAGACGACTCGATCTGCCCCTTCTGACCGAGCCGTTCCATAAGTTGAGCTTTCACTCGGATATAGTCGAGCTTTTGCTCAGGTTGTCAAGTACGCTCGGCGCATGGCCACGAAGCGCAAGAAGCCGCCGTCGACCGCGCCCCGCCGGGTGCCGCTTCAGGCGAGGAGCCAGCGGCGCAAGGAGCGGATCCTCGACGCCACGGCGGCGCTGCTCGCGTCGCGCGGGCTCGACGCGGTCACCACGAACGCCATCGCGGCGCGGGCGCGGACGTCCATCGGCTCGGTCTACGAGTTCTTCCCGAACAAGGAGGCCGTGCTCCACGCGCTGACGGGGCGTTACCTGGAGCGGCTACGGGCGCGGACCGAGGCGGCGCTCGCTGAGGCGCCGCCGGGCTCGTGGCGGGAGCTCACCGAGCGCTGGATCGACGCGCTCGCAGCGTTCTACAGGTCGGAGCCCGGCTACCGGGAGCTGTGGTTCGGCGTGCAGCTGTCCGGCGCGATGCTGTCGACGGCCGCGGCGTGGGGGGACGAGTTCTCGGCGCGCGTCGAGGCGCTCCTCTCGCCGCTGACGCCCGCGCTCGCGCCCGCCGAGCGCCGCGTCGTCGCGCAGAGCGCGCTGTATATGGCCTCGACGCTGCTCGCCCTCGCCGCACAGCAGGACGAGCAGCAGGGCGCGCTCTACGTCGACGAGGCGAAGAAGGCGGTCTGTCGCTACCTCGCGCCGTACATCGAGCCGCCGTGCCGGCCGAGGGAGAGCGCGTGACGCGGCCAGGCGCCCCCTCGCCCGGGAGCGGCGCCTTCAGGCCGCTGACGCCCGCGGCTTCGCGCCGGCCACGTGGCGGTTCGCCGGCCGCGCCAGCCCGAGGTTCTCCCGCAGCGTGCGTCCCTCGTACTCCGTCCGGAACAACCCCCGCCGCCGCAGCTCCGGGATCACCAGCTCGATGAAATCGTCCAGCCCGCCCGGGAGCCACGGCGGCATCACGTTGAACCCGTCGGCGCCGCCCTGCGTGAACCACGCCTCCAGCTGATCCGCGATCTGCTCCACCGAGCCCACGATCGTCCAGTGCCCGCGCGCTCCAGCCACCCAGAGGTAGAGCTCCCGGATGGAGAGATTGCGCTTGCGCGCGATGTCGAACATCAGCGCTTGCCGGCTCTTGTTGTTGTTGGTCTCGGGCAGCTCGGGGAGCGGCCCGTCCACCGGATACGCGGACAGATCGACCCCGCCCGACAGGCCCGAGAGCAGCGACAGCCCGACCTCCGGCAAGATGAGATCCTGCAGCTCCTGGTACTTCGCCCTGGCCTCCGACTCCGTCCTGGCGACCACGGGGAACACCCCCGGCATGATCTTCAGCTGGTCGGGGTGCCGCCCGTACCTGGCCATCCGGCCTTTGACGTCGGCGTAGAAGGCCTGCGCGTCTTCCAGCGTCTGCTGCGCGGTGAAGATCACCTCGGCGGTCTCGGCCGCGAGCTCCCTGCCCGCCTCCGACGATCCCGCCTGCACGATCACCGGGTGTCCCTGGGGCGGGCGCGGGATGTTGAGCGGCCCTCGAACGGAGAAGAACTTCCCCTTGTGATCGAGCGTGTGCAGCTTTGCCGGATCGTAGTAAGCCCCGGACGCCTTGTCGCGGAGGAAAGCGTCGTCCTCCCAGCTGTCCCAGAGGCCGGTGACCACGTCGACGAACTCGCGCGCGCGGACGTAGCGCTGCGCGTGGTCGGGGTGGGCGTCGAGCCCGAAGTTCCCCGCCGCCTCGCCCCCGCCGGTGGTGACCACGTTCCAGCCGGCCCGCCCCTGGCTGATATGGTCCAGCGAGGCGAACTTGCGGGCCAGCAGGTAAGGCTCTTCGTACGTGGTGGACGCGGTGGCGATGAAGCCGATGCGCTCGGTGACGACCGCGAGCGCGGAGAACAAGGTGACCGGCTCGAAGCTGGCCCCGTAAGCGGTGCGGCCCTGCGCTCCGGGCCGGTTCTGCAAGGCGAGCCCGTCCGCCAGGAACACGGCGTCGAACTTGGCCCGCTCCGCCGCCTGCGCGATGCGCTTGTAATGCGCGAAGTTGATGCCTCCGTCGGCCTGCGCCTGCGGGTGCCGCCAGGCCGCCACGTGGTGGCCTGCGCCAGGCAAGAAGGCGCCCAAACGGATCTTCCGCTGATTGTCGCTCATGGGGTGTCCTCGGTCTCGGTCCTTCACGTGCGTGCGCGGGCACGTCGCCGCGCGACCGCCGCACGCGATCACCGCTCCCAGAGCGCAAGCGCCGTGCCCGGCGCCGGAGCCACGGGCGCAGCGGCGGAGCTCGAAGCCCCGCCCCTCCCCTGCCCCGCGACGTGCTGCGAGGGCAGCAACGGACCACCAGCGCTGCGGAAGCCTTGCTGTCAGGGAAGCACCCGTCCGCGGCAGCTCACCGGTCGATGGGCGGGTGAGCGCGCAGGCGCGATCGTTCCGCTCAGTGATGCGGGTGCGGCCCGTGCGGCCCGTGCGGCCCGTGCGGCCCGTGCGAGCCGTGCGGTCCCCGTCGCGGAACGCTCTCCGGGTCGGCCGGGTCGCTGCCGGCGTCTCGCTCGTCACCGTCGCGGAAGCCGTCGCCGTCGCGGTCGACGCCGATGCGCTCGCCCGACCCGGGCGGCACGCAGGTATAGGTCAGCTCGCCGCCGCCTCTCGTGGCCAGCCAGCGCAGCTCACCGTCCCACCGCCACGGCGCGCGCGCGCGGTCGGCGTCGAAACGGCCATCGCCGAGGTACACAAAGCCCAGCTCGTCCCCCTGTGACCAGCCCTTGACCACGAGATCGCAGTCGCCGGCGTCGGCGCGCGCCATGAGCAGATCGACGCGCGGGCCGGCCACCGCCGCGTTCGACGACGTGAGCGTGATCTGCTGGCCCACGATGGGCTTCAGGTTCGACTCCAGCGCCAGCATGTACTCCGCCACCTGGCGCTTCAGGAGCTCCCCCTCGGGGTCGACGGGGAAGCCGCCGGGGTTCTCCGGCGTCTGGACGAAATCGGAGAACGCGTTGAAGCGGACGAGCGTATCGACGGCGCCGTCGTGGAGGAAGCCAAAGCCGCGGACCTGGTCGCCCATGTGCGCGTTGGAGCCGCCGAACGGGAACACGAACGACTCCGCCATGCCGAACATCCCGACCTTCTGGTACTGATTGCGCAGGTGCGGGACCTTGAAGAGCTGGGTCTCGTTGGCGTTGGCCGAGCCGCCGTCGCTGCCGAAGAACCCCGGCGCGAAGTCGTCGGGGTTGGCGTCGGGATCGACGGCGTGGCACCCGATGCACGAGGCGCCGAGGATGCTCGACACCGGCCCCCCGAAGAAGTCGCGCCCCGCGATCTGATCGGGCGTGAGCGAGTCGTCGAGCGCGCGGATGGGGTTGGGTGGATACGTGACCTGGAGGATGAAGTCCGTGAAATCGTCCATCTCCTCCTCCGAAATCGTCTCGTGTCGCCCGAGCAGATCGACGAACGACGCGCTGAATTTCTTGAACGCCGCCCGCTCGTCGAACACCCCGCTGTCCGGCTGGGACGTGGGCGCATCGTGGCCGCCCGTGCGGTCGCCGCGCCAGTGCATCGGCCCATGGTTCGCCATGCCGCGCAGGCTCTGGGTCGTCATCGGCCCCTTCATCGGGTGCAAGCTCGTATCCTGGCCGAAGAGATCGGTACAGAACGGTCCCGGGTTCTCCACCGCGGTGCCGTCCGGGTTCCCGAGGTCCCACGCCAGGCTGTCGAAGTCGCCGAAGATATGGCAGCTCGCGCAGGACGAGTCGCCGTGGCTCGAGCTCCGCGACGCGTCGTAGAGGACGCGGCGCCCACGGACGACGCTCGGAGGCTCCGGGTTGTGCATCGGCACGTGCGCGACCTCGCGGCGGGTCCGGGTGTCGATGACCGAGATCGCGTTGTCGAAGCGCGCGAGCACGTAGAGCCGGTGCCTGTCTTCATCGAGGACGAGGCCGGTCGGGCCGCCTCCAGGGACGCGGATATGGTTCGCGGCGCCGGGCACGAACGTGTCGTTCTCGAGCTTCACTGTGTCGAAGACGCCGATCTTGTCCGAGCCGAGCGCCGCGACATACAGGGTCGCGCCGTTGCGCGTCACGGCCATCTGCGTCGGTTGCGCCAGGCTCTTCTCGCTCTCGTCGTTCGGCACCGGCGCGCAGCAGCTGCTGTAATCGATGTGCTTGTTGAGGTGCCTCGGGGCGACGCCGCCAGGACCGAGCACGGTGATCCTGCTCTCGTGCAGGTGGCCGCGCACGCTGTGGCCGGCGAAGATGCCCGGCCCCTCGAAGCGCTCCTCGTTCCGGGCGTCGGTGTTGGACACGTAGACCTTCCCGTTCACCGGGTTCACGACCATGTTGAACAGGACGGTCCCCACGCCCGTGAAGAAGCCGCCTGGCCCCTCCACCTGGCGCGGCGGGTTGGCGAGCGCGTCGATGACGAAGACGTCCTTGTCGGGCAGCGAGAGGCGCACCGCGTCGTCGAAGGGGCGCCCCAGCTCGTCGACCCAGTGGGCCCCGTCGAACTTGAGAATGAGCCCGACCTCCGGCCGGGGGACCCCCTCGAAGTTGGTGTCGGGCCCGGGCAGTCCGCCCGCCGCCTCCCCGCCGTCCGGCACGAGGCTCTCGTCGATGACGGTCGTGCGGTTGCCCGAGTGGAAGGCGGCGGCGTAGACCCGGCTGCCGTCCGGCGTCACCGCGAGCGCGCGCGGCGTATCGCTGAAGAGCGTCACGATGGAGAGCGGCGTGCCGCCGAGCGACGTCCCGGGCCGCCTCGCGTCGAACACCCAGACGTCCGCGCGCCCCACGCCGGGCGTCAAGAGCTGCGGATCGAAGGGGGCGTTCTGCCCGCGGTGGGCCGTGGTGATGAAGGCCCGCGAGCGCTGCGGCCCGGCGAATACGATGTCGCGCGGCTCATCGCCCACGAGCAGCGTGCGGACGACGCGCGCCCTTTCGGGGCTCCGAACGTCGACCACGCTCACGCTATCGGACAGGTGGTTCACCACCCAGACTTCATCGTCGCCCCGGGCAGCGACGGCGACCGGCTCGAGCCCCACGGGCACAGACGCCTTGAGCTGCAGACGATGGGCTTCGACGCGGAAGATCTCCAGCCGATTGTCGGGCGTGTTCACCGCGAAGAGCAGCTTGCCGTTCGCCGACAGGGCCAGGGGGCGGACCTGGCCCGATTCGAATGTCGTGAACGGCGTGGCGGCCGCCGCGGGGAGAGCGGCGGCGAGGGACATGGCCGTAGCACCTACGCTGACAGCCAAGAAACGGCGCAGACAGCATGATGGCAGCATGCTTTCACGCTATGCAAAATAAACACGCTTAACAACAAAAAAGCGGGCGCGCGATCACGGCCCTATCGCTGGCGGTGTTCTGGGCCACGTCGTCGCACAGGGCGACTGTCATGATATCGATTCTCCGTGCGCCACGGTGTGCCGCCTCACCCGCGCGGCCCCGCCGGCGCGCTGGCAAGACGACGTCAGCGGACCTGTCGCAGCGCGTAGTCGATGCCGCTCCGGAGCGTCCCCCGGGTGACCACGGTGCTGAGATCGATCTCGAGCGAGACGAGCGTTTGCGCCAGCTCGGGGCGCAGGCCGGTGATCACCGTCGTCGCGCCGAGCAGCCGGAGCGCCGCCGCCGTGCCCATCAGCGTGGTCGCGACCGCGGAGTCGATGAGCGTCACGCCCGTGACGTCGATGATCACGACGTCCGTCCGGTTCGTGTGCACGCAGCTCAGCGCCGCTTCGAGCGCCTGCTGCGCCCGGCTGGCGTCGATCGTCCCGATCAGCGGCATGACCATGATCCGCTCGGTGATCGGGATGAGCGGCGTGGAGAGCTCCGCCAGCCTCTCCTTCTGCGCCCGGATGATCTCCTCCTGCAGCGCCGCGCGCGCCCGCTCCGCGCGCTCGCGCTCGGTGAGCTCCAGCGTCAGCCGCTCGTTCGTCCTGCGGAGCTCCTCGGTCTGGCGCGCGACCTCGGTCTCCAGCTGCTCGTTCGACGCGCGGAGAGCGGCTTGAGCCTGCGTGAGCTCCTCCAGGGCCCGCTCGAGCTCGGCCGTCCGCGCCGCCACGCGCCGCTCCAGCTCGTGCGTGAGCTTCTGCAGCGCCGCCTCGGCGGCGACGCGCTCCTCGACCTGCGCCGCGAGGCTCTTCATCAGCTGCCTGAGCTTCGTTTGCACCCGGACGCGCGCGAGCAGCTCCTCGCTCTGGAACGGCTTGAGGAGGAAGTCCACGGCGCCGAGGTTCAGCCCCTTCACCTTGTCCGCGCTCATCTCCGTGCTCGCCGTCATGAAGATGACAGGGATGTCGCTCGTGGCCGGATCCGTCTTGAGCCGCCGGCACGTCTCGAAGCCGTCGATCCCTTCCATCTTCACGTCCAGCAAGATGAGATCCGGCGCCACTTCCTTCGCGAGCTGGATGGCTCGCAGGCCGTTCGTCGCGGCCGCGATCTCGAACCCCCAGCCCGAGAGATTGTCGCGGAGCAGCCTCAGGTTTCGCGGCTCGTCGTCGACGATCAGGACCGTTCCGGTATCACTCACGTTCGTCACACTGCCCTCTCCAGCGGATGATCTCACTCTTCGCGCCAGCGACGCGGCATGAGGATGACTGCGCTCACAACAAATCTCAACCCGACGCCCTCATCGGGCGCCGCCGTCGATGCGCCCGCCGACGAGCTCTTCTATCGACTCCAGCCGGAAGTCCTCGGAGAGCTCGCGCAGGTGCTTGGCGAAAGGCGCGAGCCGAGGGTCGCCCAGCTCGAGCTTGTCCGCGTATTTCTGGATGTGATTGACGAGCCCCTTGCGCGCCAGATCGCGCAAGGCCTTGAGGTCCTCGTCCGGGGGCAGGACGACATCGCGGGTGCTCGTCACACCCGAGCTGGGGCTCGGCTCCGTCTCCTCGCTGGCGCCGTCCTGCCGCTCGTAGATCCACTCCAGCTTGAGGTGTCGCTGGAGCTTCTCGAGCAGCTCATCCATCTGGAGCGGCTTGGCCAGGAAATCGTCCGCGCCCGCTTTCAGGCTCTTGTCCTGGTCGGTGATGAACGCGCTGGCGGACGACGCGATGATGACCGTCCCTGCGAGCTCTGGCGCCTTTCGCATGCGGCGCATCATCTCCCAGCCGTCGAGCACGGGCATCGCGAGATCGGTGATGATCAGATCGAACCTCTCGCGCGCCGTCCTGTCCAGGCCCTGCTGGCCGTCGTTCGCCTCCGCCAGCTCGAACCCGAGGGTCGCGAGCATGCTGATGACCACGGCGCGGTTCTCCGGCTTGTCGTCCACCACGAGGAGCCTCCGTCGCGAGCCCTTGTAGCCGACGATCTGCCCCTGCTCCGTGCGCCTCACGGTGTCCGTCCAGTCGGGCGCCTCGGCGAGCGCCAGGTCCATCCAGAAGACGCTGCCCTTCCCGAGCTCGCTCCTGACCTGGATGGAGCTGCCCATCAGCGTGACGATGCGCTGGCTGATCGCCAGCCCGAGCCCGGTGCCCTCCCGGTGGCGACTCTTGTCTCCGACCTGCTTGAAGGGCAGGAATATCTGGTCCAGGTGTTCGGCGCCGATGCCGGTCCCCGTGTCCTCGATCTCGAAGCGTATCCTGTGCGTCTTGGTCCGCGATTCGGGGCTCGCGCCGCCCTCCGGGAGATCCTTGCGCGCGCCTTGTGGCCCGCCGGGCACCTCGACGACCGTGAAGGTGACGCTGCCGGTCTCGGTGAACTTGATGGCGTTGCCGAGCAGATTGAGCAGGATCTGACGCAGGCGCCGCTGGTCGGCGCGCACCCCCGCGGGCAGCGCGGGGCCGGGCTTGAACACGAACGCGACCCCCTTCTGCTCCGCGCGGATCCGGCAGATCTCGGCCGTCGCGTTCAAGAACGACGGGAAATGGAAATCGTTGGGGTGAATCTCCATCGTCCGCGACTCGATCTTCGCGAGATCGAGGACGTCGTTGATGAGGGTCAGCAGATGAGCGCCGGACTCGGCGATGACCTCGACGCCGCGCAGATCCTGCTCGCCCAGGCTCCTCGAGCGCCTCAGGATCTGGGCGTACCCGAGGATGCCGTTGAGCGGTGTCCGCAGCTCGTGGCTCATGTTGGCGAGGAAGTCGCTCTTCGCCCTGTTGGCCGCGTCCGCGGCGACCGTGGCCTCCTTGAGCTCGGCGGTGCGCTGCTCGACGCGCTGCTCGAGCTCCTCGTTCGTCTTCGCCAGGGCGGCGAACGTCTCACGGAGCTGCTGGGCCATGCCGTTCAGCGCGTCGCCGATGTGCACGAACTCGCGGGTGCCTGACGCCTCGAAGCGCTGATCGAGATCACCGCCCCGGATCCGCTCGGCCGCCGTGACGAGCTGCCGCACCGACGGCAAGGTCACGCGCATGATCACGAGCACGGGCAGCGCCACGAGCGCCAGGATCGAGAACGCCGCGATCAGCCAGTAGTCCCAGTACAGCCCCTTCACCGACGAGAGCAGCGCCGCGCGAGGGACGTCGGTGAGCAGGACCCAGTCCGGCGCCGCGATGCGCGCCGCCACGATCACGCGCTGATCCGTGCGGCCGACCACGTGCGCCGCCGCGGCGTCGTCGCGCTTCGCCGCCTCGAACGCGCGCTTGAGATCGTCGTCGCCGATGGACTCGACCGTGAGCGTGCCCTTGCTCCCGTGGATCTTGTCCTGGTGCACGCTCGAGACGAGCACCGTCCCATCGCCCCTCACGAGGGCGTGCTCCGTCCCCGGGTACAGCGAGAGCTCCCGGAAGCTGTCCATCACCGCGTTCACCGTGACATCGTGCCCGGCGCTCCCCGCGAACACCCCGTCGCGGAAGAACGGCGCCACGACGCTCACCATCCACTCGCGTGCCCCCGGGTCGTAGCTCGTCGGCGTCCAGCGCGGCTTTCCTTCCGGGTTGTTCGCCGGGAGCGCGAGCGTCGTCCACTCCGAGTTGACGAAATCGACGGTCGTGTCGACCTGGTCGATGTAGCTCGTGTAGCTGGGCCAGTACATCACGAGCCCGTTCCGCTTGGGGATGAGCCAGGTGTTCATGGGCTCGCCCGGCGCTCCCGCCGAGTACAGCTCGGTCATGCGCTTCAGCTCCAGGAGAAAGACCTTCTCCTGGTCGTCGAGCGGGTACCCGGCGGGCAGCCAGATGATGGCGTCTCGCTTGGGCTCGAAGCCCGCGTTGCGCGACACCATGCCGCCGTCGCGCGACGGCCCGACGAGGGCGTCGAACTTCTGCGGGGTCTCTCCCTCGACTCCATGCAATGCCGAGGTGAGCATGCGGCCGTACCGAGCGACGCTCGCCTCCGCCTGGATCAGGCGGTCGTTCATGCGGCGGGTCCACTCGTCATGGGTCCGCGCGAGCACGCCCAGCTCGTTCTTCAGGATCGCGCCCTCGATGGCCCACGCCGCGATCCACAGCCCCGGACCCACGAACACGAGCAGCGCGACAGCCAGCGGCCCCGCGACCCAGAAGGACAGACTCGGCGCGGTGCGAGGGCGTTGGCGGCTCCGCTCCCCCCGTTCATTCATGCGGTCATCGTACACGAATACAGGACCGCGCCACTTTGGAAGGTCAATGTCTCGAACAGAAAATATGGACACACGGTAGGATCATGCGAGCCGCACGAGGACTGCGCCGCCACCTCGACGCAGGTTGACTGACATGCTCGCGGAGCGAGGGATCGATCGGCGCACAGCGTGCGCCGGTGAGCTCGCGCACCGCGCGATGGCCCTCTCTGACGGCGCGACGCGGGGTCGAGGCCTGCAAGGCCACGCGGCGCAGCGCCTGCTCCGGCGCGATGCCGCGCGGGCAGAAGCTGCGGAACAGCGCGATCACCTCGCCGACCCGGAGCTTGTCCGGGAAGCGCGTCTCCTGGAGCTGGATGCCGAGCCGGGCGCGCAGCGCGATGCCGTCCCCCACCCAGCGCTCGCCCAGCACCTCGACCTCGCCGGCGTCGGGGCGGGTCAGCCCCTCGAGGATCTCCACCGTGGTCGTCTTGCCCGCGCCGTTCGGGCCGAGCAGGCCGAAGCACTCGCCGCGCCGCACATCGAGGTCGAGCCCGTTCACGGCCACGACGTCCCCATAACGCTTGATCAGGCCGCGGCAGACCAGGGCGGGAGACGCAGACACGGCACGTCATGTATCGCAGAGGACGGCAGAAAGGAACCGGGACACTTCAATCCAACGCGCCCTTCGGCGCGACCCATCACGGCCTCCCGCGCGACGACGCGTGCAGGGCGGAGGCGCCGTCGGAACGCCCTCAGCAGATGAAGCGCACCTCCACGCGCCCACAGGAGCGCCGGAAAATTCGACAGACGACGCGACGTATCGCCTCTCCGGAGAATCGAATCTCACCAGAGACCTGCGGCGAGCGCGTCGAGCGCGGCCCTGCAAGGAACCATCCGGTCCGAGATCGTGGCTGGCCGGTCTGCAATCTCAGAGCGACGGAGTGGGGGGGCGCGTGGTGAGCGATGAAGAGGGAGTGGTGCCCGTGCACTGCGGCGAGGTCATCGCAGACCGCTACCGGGTCGAGCGGCCTCTCGGCATCGGCGGGATGGGGGCCGTCGTCGCGGCGCGGCACCTGTCGCTGGGCGAGCTGGTGGCCGTCAAATTCATGCGGCCGGAGCACTGCGGCAACGCGGCGCTGCTGAGGCGGTTCCAGCGCGAGGCGCGCGGGATGTTCCGGATGAAGACGGAGCACGTGCCGCGGATCTACGACCTGGGCGCGCTCGCCCCGAGGCCGGGGATGGTGCTGCCGGTGCCGTACATCGTGATGGAGCACCTGTCGGGCAACGATCTCCGCTCGATCCTGGAGCGCCGCGGGCGGCTGCCGATCGACGAGGCGGCCGAGTACGTCCGTCAGGCCTGCGTTGCCCTGACCGAGGCGCACGCGCTCGGGATGGTGCACCGGGACCTCAAGCCCGCGAACCTGTTCCTGACGTACCGGACCGACGGCACGCCGCTCCTCAAGGTGCTCGACTTCGGCGTCGCGAAGTTCACGAGCGCGAAGCCGGAGCACGACGGGCTCGAGATGACGACGGCGCGGTCGGTCATGGGCTCCCGCCGCTACATGGCGCCAGAGCAGATGCTGACGCCCAAGGACATCGATCTGCGCGCGGATCTGTGGGCGCTCGGGGTCGTGCTGTACCAGCTCGTGAGCGGCACGCTGCCGTTCGGCGCGGAGACGCTGGAGCAGTTCGTGCTGGTCGTGTCGGAGAAGGCGCCCCGGCCGCTCCGGAGCGCGTGCGCCGATCTGCCCGAGGGGTTCGAGGAGATCGTGATGCGCTGCCTCGAGAAGGACCGGACGCGCCGCCCGGCCTCGGCCCGCGAGCTCGCCGCCGCGCTCGCGCCGTTCGCGCTTCGCGGAGCGCCCGACGCGACGCTGCCCACGGGGGTGCACCGGAGCCAACCGACGTTCACGTGGCTGGACGATGGGCCGCCCACGACCGCCGCTCGGCCGGCCGCGACCTCCGCTCGGCCGGCCGCGACCTCCGTTCGGCCGCCCACGACGGCCTCCGGGCCGGCCGAGACGAGGCGCGAGGGCCGCCGCCCCAGGCGAACCTGGCTGGCGGCCACGGCCGGCGCCGTCTCCGCGAGCGCCACGCTGGCCGCGATCCTCCTGTCGCCCGGGTGGCCGCGGGCAGCGGGATTGACCTGGGCCGACGGCGCCGGTGCGCAGCACCTCGCGGGGGTGCCGCAGGGGCTCGCCGCGGGGCCGAAGGGGAACGCGGTGGCGGCCAGGTCGTTCCAGGGTCCCGATGACGCGGCCGGGGGTGCGCTGCACGACGGCGCTGCCAGCGCGTGCGACGCGCCCCTGGCCGACGCCAGAGGCGCGCGCCCGGCCGCGCGCAGCGGAGCCGGCGCCGTCCTGTCCACGAGGACCGCGCCACCCGCGCGGGCGAACGCGGGGAGTCCGCAGCGCGCGCCGACGCGCGGGGCGCACGCGTCCGGGTCCTCGGCGGCGCCCGCCGCCGGCGCCGCGGTGCGGGCGGCGGCGGACGCGCCGGCGCCCGCCCGGAGCGTGGCGGCAGGCGCGCCGTCCCTCGTGGCAGCGCCCGGCAGCGGCGCTGAAGCCGCGACGCCGGCGGGCGCGCTGGACAGCCCGTGGTGATCGCCATGCCCCGAGGAGCCCTGCCGAAGATCCCCTGCTGCTCGCGCCCGCGCGGGCTCGCGGCCGCCCTCGCGGCCGTGTCGCTGTCGCTCGCGCCGGCGAGCGGCCAGGCCGGCGAGCCCGGTCCGGCGCAGTCCGACACGGCACAGACGAGCCCCAACCTGGGACAGCCCAACCTGGGACACCTCAACCTGGGACAGGCCAAACCCAACCCGGGACGGCTCAACCCGGGACAGCCCAGCCCCAACCCGGGACAGCCCAACCTGGGACAGCCCAACCCGGGACAGCCCAGCCCCAACCCGGGACGGCTCAACCTGGGACAGCCCAGCCCCAACCCGGGACAGCCGGGCGGGCACAAGGAGCAGGTGCTCGCGCTCTATCAGGCCGCGACGCGCCTGCTCGAGGCGGGCCGTGTCGCCGAGGCGTGTGCCATGCTCGAGCAGGGCCGGACGCTCGATCCGACCGCCCTCAACCTCCTCCTGCGGCTCGGCGAGTGCCTCGTGCGCACAGGCAGGACCGCGGGCGCCTGGAACGTCTTCAGCGAGACCGCGGCCATCGCGAAGAGCGCGGGAGACCCCCGCGCCGCGCGCGCGGCCGCGCTCGCGGCCGCGCTCGAGCCGCGGCTCTCGCGGATGGCGATCGCCGTGCCCCCCGGCAGCGCCGCGCCGGGGCTCGAGATCCGCCACAACGGCGTGCTGCTCCTGCCCTCCCAGTGGGGACAGGCGCTCCCGGTCGACCCGGGGACGCACACGATCGAGGCGCAGGCGCCCGGCAGGAAGCGCTGGTCGGTCGAGCGCGTCGTCCCGCCCGACGGCGCGGGCGTCGTCATCATCGACGTGCCCCTCCTCCTGGCGCAAGAGCCGCCCCCGCGCGCGCTCGCCGCCGCGCCGAAGGGCCAGAGGACGCAGGCGCCTCCCGTCCCGCCCATCGACGAGCGCGGAGGCGGCCCCGGCGCAGGGCGCGCGCAGCGCCTGATCGCGCTGGCGACCGGCGGCGCCGGCCTCGTCGGGCTCGGCCTTGGCGCCGTGTTCGGCGCCGAGGCGATCGCCCGCAGGGACGCCTCGAACCGCGGCCACTGCGACGCGCGGAGCCGCTGCGACGCCGTCGGGGTCTCGCTGCGCGAGGACGCGCAGAAGGCCGGCACCGCCTCGACGATCGCGTTCTCGACCGGCACCGCCGCGCTGCTCGCGGCCGGCCTGCTCCTCTGGACGGCCCCGCCCAGCGCCGCCGGCCCGCCCTCGCGCCGCGCCACGGCGGCCGCCGCCGCCGGCCCCGGCGGGTTCTCCCTCGTCGTGGGCGGGAGTTATTGACGTGGGCGCGCGCGGCTCGGCCGGGCTCGGCCTGCGGTTCACCCTCGCGGCGCTCGGCTGCGCCGGCTGCAACGCGCTGCTCGGGCTCGAGGACGGCATCCTCGTGGAGGAGGGCTGCGCGCCGCTCTCGACCATCGCCTGCTACAGCGGGCCGCCGGCGACCAAGGGGGTCGGCGCCTGCCAGACCGGCCTCATGCGGTGCAACGCCGCCGGCGACGGCTACGGCCCCTGCGAGGGCGAGGTCACGCCTGCGCCGGAGCGCTGCGGCAACGCGGCCGACGACGACTGCGACGGCGCGATCGACGAGGCGGACGGCGACGGCGGCCGGCCAGACGATCCCGCGGCCGACGGCGGCAGCGCCGTCTGCGCCTGCGCCCCCGGGACCGTCGAGCCGTGCCCCTACGGAGGGCCGCCGGGCACCGTGGGCGTCGGCGCGTGCCGCGCCGGACAACGGGCGTGCGGGCTCGACAGCCGGTGGGGCGCTTGCGCCGGCGAGGTCACGCCGCGGGTCGAGGACTGCACAACGCCGGCCGACGAGGACTGCAACGGCGCATGGGACTGCGGCGCGGTGCTCCCCGGCGGACCGCTCGACGCCCTCCTCGGCGGCCCGGGCCACGAGCGGGCGCGCGCGCTCGCCGCGGGCCCCCGGGGCTCCGCGATCCTGGGCGGCGAGTTCGCGGGCTCCCTCGTTCTCGGCGCGGGGCAGTTCGCGACCGGCGCCGAGCAGGACGTCTTCGTCGCGCGGCTCGATCCGGACGGCACCGTGGCGTGGATGCGCCGGTTCGTCACCGAGGGGCGAGGCTCGCTGCAGGCGCTCGCGGTGGATCTCGAGGGCAATGTCGCGATCACGGGCGAGCTCGTGGGGAAGATGAACGACGTGGGGCTCACGGCCGACGCCCCGCTGGGGTTCGTGATCAAGCTGGACCACTGGGGCGAGCCGCAGTGGAGCGCGGTGCTCCTTGGCAGGCCGCAGGACATCGCGGTCTCGGCGCGGGGCGAGTTCGTTGTCGTGTCGACGCTGATGGACCCCGTCGGGACCGACGTGGCGGTGGCCAAGCTCGACACGTCGGGCGAGCTGCTCTGGAGGCGGGAGTTCCGCGGCGCGGGGAACCAGGAGCCGACGGGAGTGGCGGTGGACCCGCGCGGGGACGTGCTCATGACAGGGACCTTCGACGGCGAGCTCCAGCTCGGCGACGACGCGCCCCGGCTCCTGTCCAGGGGGATGACCGACGTGTTCCTGGCCAAGCTCGGCGAGGGCGGCGAGCACGTCGCGTCGCTGGCCTTCGGAGACGGCCGCCAGCAGCGCGGCGGCGACATCGAGATCGGGCCGGACGGCGCGATCGCGCTGAGCGGGACCTTCGACGGGATCCTCGATCTGGGCGGCGGCGAGCTGTTCTCGGAGCGGATGTCGGCGTTCGTGGCCGAGCTCGGGCCTGCGCGAGAGCACCGCTTCAGCCGGGCTTACCCCGCGGAGCGACCGCCGCGCCTCGCGCTCGAGGCGGACGGCGGGCTCGTCCTGGCGGGCGACGTCGATGGCCCGACCCACCTCGGCGGGGGGCCGCTCGACGGCGCCGGCGGCGGCAGCGACATCGTCGTGGCGCGGTTCGACGCCGGGGGGCGCCACGTCTGGAGCAAGCGGCTCGGCCCGGGCGCCGGGAGCAGCGGCGGACGCCGGTCCGCGGCGGGGGTCGCGTCGTTCGTGGACCACGTCCTGCTCGCCGGGACCGTGGAGGGCAGCGTGGACCTCGACGGCGCCACGGCGCAGTCGACAGCGGCCGACATCCTGCTGCTCCGACTGGCCCGCTAGCTCCGCCCTCGAGATGCCCGGCAGGGTCTCTGGCGCGCGGCACGACCGCGGTGCGCGCCGGGCGGCGTTCCGCGTCGTTCGCGCGAGCACAAGATAAAACAGGACAGGCGTGCTGCGAGAGCTCGCCTGTCCTGTCCGGTTGGCTGGGCCTCCGAGCCCGAACCGACTACTGGCAGGCGTCGCCGCAGGTCATGAGCGCCTTGCAGTCGTCGGCGTCCGCACAGGCCGCCTCCGCCGCGATATAGCACTCCTCCGCCGCCTGGGCGATGCAGATATCGCAGGCGGAGTTCTCGACGTCCGGGTTGATCGCCTCATCCCCGCAAACATCGCTCGTGGCATCCGTGGTGTCGCAGTCTGCAGCGCACGGCGCTTCCGCCGCACAACCACAGAACCAGTATTGCAGCTTGCCTAGCGCCTCCGCCTCGGCGGCGTGCTCGGTAACACAGCAATCCATGCATTCGTCGCCGGTCTCCTCGGCGCAAACGTTGGCCCCACCGGTCCCGCCGCCGCCCTCGCCGCCCTCGCCCCCGCCCGCCCCGCCTGATCCGCCCTCGCCCGTGGTGGTCGACGACGTGGTGGTCGAGCCCGACGCGCCCGAGCCGCCGTCGCCGCTCGTGTCGCCATCACCGCTCGTGACCGTACAGGCCGCCATCATACCCACGCTGATCAGGATCGCTGCAAAACCGAAAGCTTTCATGAATCCACCTCCAGACGAGTAGGGTCGCGCCGCGCGGCTCGTAACTCGGCATTACACGTCGAGCGACGTCGCCGGACCACGCTTCCTGTGCACTTCAACGCCACCGTCGGCGCCGGGCGCTGTTCCTACACCAGAATTTTACGTGATGGTATCTGCTTCGTGCCTACAGCTGCGCCTCTACGCCCCAAGCGGTCGCACGAGGAGCACGCATGTCTCTGCACAATGTGCGCGCAATCCGCCGGGACAGATCGGTTGTCAGCAGTTTTGTGCAACAGGAGCAGACCCTAGCACAGGGCAGGCGCGGGAGATCAAGCGGCTCCGCGTGGATAACCTGCTCCAGGGGAACGCGCTGGGCGCGCGGGCGACCTCGACGGCGAGGGTGAGACAGGAGGCGCCCACCAGAGCTCGCTGGTGGCCTGTCGCGCCCCGAACGATCCAGATCTCGCTGGATCGGCGGCGAGCTCTCGGCCCTTTTGCTTGCGCGGGCGGTGTTACGAGCCGCCCGCGGCGCGCCGCATGGCGCAGTCGAGGTCGCCTTTGCAGGGGTCGCCCGCCGCACGCGCGCCGCCCGGGCTCGCCGCCGGCGCGGCGGCCGCCGGTCGACTGCTCTCCGCGGCGCGCTTCGCCGGCGCCTTGCCCCCGGCCGCGGGGGCGGCGGGCGGGGCCTTCGCCCCACGCTCGCGCGCCTTGTCGCCCTTCTTCTTCTTGGCCGGAGGCGCCTCGGCGGGCGCGGCCGCGGCCTTTGCCTCCACCTTCGGCAGCTGCGCCAGCGCCGCGCTCGCCGCGTGCCGCACGCCGGGCTGCGCGGCCGCCCGGAGCGTCTCGCGCGGGGCGCCGAGCCACACCGCGCCGGCGACGACCGCCGCCCCGAGGACGCCCGCGATGCCGTAGCGCACGCCCGCCGCCCGCCGCGCGCGCGGCGGGCGCAGGTCGATCGGGACCTCGGAGGGCACGGGCGTGAGATCCGGCGGCCTGAACGCCGGCAGCTCGGAAGGCACGCCGAACGGAAAGATCTCCAGGTAGCTGCTGCGCTCTCCGTCGCCTGCGGCGGACCCGTGGCCATCCTCCATCCCGGCGCTCCTCGCGCCGTGATCGGCCCGCGCGCCGCTCTTGGTGGAGGCGTCCTTCTCCACCGCGAGCAGCGCGCTCAGGGAGATCACCACCGAGTTCTCGTCCCGCGGCCCGGCCGCGACGCCGTCCGGCGCCGCTCCGCCGCTCGAGGATCGGCCATCCGTCTCGCCGGGCAAGTGATTCGTGCTTCTCATAGGCTCCACCCCGTCTGCCCTCCGTGTCGACCGAGCACAGGGCGCAGACAGCATCCACCAGTGTACTCGCCATTTACCGCTCTTGATACAAGTTTTTTACTGCACTGGAGTGCACACCCTGTTGCCTCAGCTCGTCACAGCTCCCAACAGCGCCGGAGCTCGCAGCGCTCGTGCGCGCAGCGGCCAGAGCGCCCCACACCGTGTCGGCTCAAGCGACATCGCGCGTGACGACCCCGGGCGAGGTCGCGCGTGCGCGCGCGCCCAACGGCGCCCCACGCTCGACGCCCCGCGCGCCTCGCCCTCGCCCTCGCGTGCGGCGCATCCCACCGGAGCCGTGACCGGGGCGACAGCTCGAGCGGAACGAGAACAACGATGGATCGCTCGCCGCGCTTTGTGGTCAGAAATCCAAACGGCCCGCGGAAAATGCACGGCGCCTGCCGGCCGGGCGACATTTCACGTCGGCGAAACCTCGACGAAACATGGCACTCGGCATAAGGCCTTTCACCACGACGTCGTGTGGCTGGCCCTTGTCCGGGGACCGCGTTCTGCTGCGCAGGGCGTCCATCGGGTGTGTCCAGCCGGGAGTCTCCACTGGCCGGCTCCCGAACTCCCAACGGCTCTTGTGCAGTCGAATCGCCGCGCCGCGTCGATGCAGGGCATTGGACGCGCCCTCGGCACCCAAGGAGGATGCGTTGAATATGTACACGTCTGGGTTGGACGTTGAGGATCGGCCGGCGGCGGGCACCTCTCGGCGGCGGGCGCTCTGCGTCGCGATGGCGGCGCTCGCCGGCGCGGCCCTGCTCTCTGCCTGCGACAAGGCGAACGACGAGGCTCCCGCGCCCGGGGCGGCGCCCGGGGCGCCCGCCTCGGACAGCGGCTCCATCAAGGTCGGCGTGCTCCACTCGCTGAGCGGCACCATGTCGATCAGCGAGGTGGCCGTGAAGGACGCGACGCTGCTCGCCATCGAGGAGATCAACAAGGCGGGCGGCGTGCTCGGCAAGCAGCTCGTGCCCGTGGTCGAGGACGGCGCCAGCGACTGGCCCACGTTCAACGAGAAGGCCAGGAAGCTCGTGCAGCAGGACGCCGTGGCGGTCGTGTTCGGCGGCTGGACCAGCGCCAGCCGCAAGGCGATGCTGCCCTCGTTCGAGGAGCTGAACGGCCTGCTCTTCTACCCGGTCCAGTACGAGGGGCTGGAGCAGTCGCCCAACATCTTCTACACCGGCGCCGAGCCGAGCCAGCAGATCGTCCCCGCGGTCGACTACCTGCTCGAGAAGGGCAAGAAGCGCATTTACCTGCTCGGCTCCGACTACGTCTTTCCGCGCACGGCCAACAAGATCATCAAGGCGCAGCTCGCGTCGAAGGGCGGCGAGCTCGCCGGCGAGGAGTACCTGCCCCTCGGCGGGACCGAGGTCAGCACGATCATCACCAAGATCAGCGCGGCCAAGCCCGACGCGATCTTCAACACGCTGAACGGCGACAGCAACGTGGCGTTCTTCAAGCAGTTCAAGGACGCCGGTTACACCGCCGACAAGCTGCCGGTCCTCTCGGTGAGCGTCGCCGAGGAGGAGGTGCGCGGCATCGGCGCCGACAACATCGCCGGACACCTCGTCTCGTGGAACTACTACCAGACCACGGACACCCCCGAGAACAAGAAGTTCGTCGACGCGTACAAGGCCAAATACGGCGCCACGCGCGTCACGGACGACCCCATCGAGGCGGGCTACTTCGGGGTCTACCTGTGGAAGATGGCCGTCGAGAAGGCGAAGTCGACCGAGGTCGCCAAGGTGAAGGAGGCCGTGAAGGCCGGAGGCATCGAGTACAACGCGCCCGAGGGCCTGGTCCGGCTCGACGGGAAGAACCAGCACACATGGAAGACGGTCCGCATCGGCGCGGTCCGGCAGGACGGCCTCATCGACGAGGTGTGGAGCTCGGGCAAGCCGGTCCAGCCGGATCCGTACCTGAGCGCGTATCCCTGGGCGAAGGAGCTGGCCGCGAAGTAGCGGGGCGCGAGCGCGAAGCCCGAAGCCCGGATCACGGAGCCGCGGAGGGCGCGGGGCCTCGTCAGGACGCCCTCCGCGCCTCCGCGGCTCGAACCTCACTGTGCGCGGCGTCTCGATCGGTTGGGTGCTCTAGAATGAACGAAGTTCTACTCCACGCCTTCAACGGCCTGAGCCTGGGCTCGATCCTCCTGCTCATCTCGATGGGCCTCGCGTTCTCCTTCGGGCTCATGAACGTGATCAACATGGCCCACGGCGAGTTCATCATGGCGGGGGCCTACACGACGTACGTCATCGGGCACCACGTCGCGCCGCTCGTCGGGGGGACCGAGGCCGGGCTCTGGTTCCTGCTCGCGCTGCCGGCCTCGTTCCTCGTGGCCGGCGTGCTCGGGCTCCTGCTCGAGCTCACGATGGTTCGCTTCCTCTACGGCAGGCCGCTCGACACGCTGCTCGCCACGTGGGGGGTCGGGCTCGTGCTTCAGCAGGCCGCGCGGAGCCTGTTCGGCGCGTCCAACGTGCAGGTCTCGAGCCCATCGTGGCTGAGCGGCGGCGTGGCCCTATCGGGCGGCGCGCAGCTGCCTTACAAGCGGGTATTCCTCATCGCGCTCGTGATCGCGTGCATCGCCGCCGTCTACACGTACCTGCACCGCTCCGCGGGCGGCAGGCGGCTGCGGGCGGTCATGCAGAACCGCGAGATGGCCTCGTGCCTCGGCGTCCGCTCGCGCCGGGTCGACGCCGCGACGTTCGCGCTCGGCGCCGGGCTCGCCGGGATCGCGGGGTGCGCGCTGACGCAGCTCGGCTCGATCGGGCCGTCGCTCGGGACGAACTACATCGTCGACGCCTTCATGGTGGTCATCCTCGGGGGCCTCGGGCGGCTGCCTGGCACGGTGGTGGCCGCGCTCGTGATCGGCGTCGCGAACACGCTGCTCGAGCTCTCGACGACCGCGTCGCTCGGCAAGGCGCTCGTGTTCGCGCTGGTGATCGCCTTCCTGCAGTGGCGTCCGACAGGCCTGCTCGCCCTGCGCACACGATAGGAGAGGACATGGACATGGCCCCCCGAGACTCCGCCCTTCGCAATTTCGTCTGGACCTGGGGAGCGCCGCTCGCCGTGGCGCTGCCGCTCCTCGTCGCGCCGCTCGTGCTCTCCGATTTCCGCCTGAACCTGCTCGGCAAGTTCCTCACGTACGCCATCGTCGCCCTCGGGCTCGATCTCATCTGGGGCTACGGCGGGATGCTGAGCCTCGGGCAGGGGCTCTTCTTCGGGCTCGGCGGCTACGCGATGGCGATGTACCTGAAGCTGGAGACGTCCGGCTCGCGCCTGCCCGATTTCATGAGCTGGAGCGGCCTCGAGGCGCTGCCGCTCTTCTGGGAGCCGTTCCGCTCGCCGGTCGTGGCCCTCTGCGCCGTCGTCCTCCTGCCGATGGCGATCGCGTCCGCGGTGGGTTATCTCGTCTTCCGGAGCCGCGTCCAGGGGGTGTATTTCTCGCTGATCACCCAGGGGCTCACGCTGATCGCGTCGATCCTCTTCATCGGCCAGCAGGCGGTGACGGGCGGCACGAACGGGATCACGAACCTGAAGACGATCTTCGGCTTCGCGCGGGGGGCGACCGGGACGCAGACGGTGCTCTATTTCGTGACGCTCTTCTGCCTCGGGGCGCTCTATCTCCTGTGCCGGAAGCTCACCCAGTCGCGCTTCGGGCGCCTGCTCGTGGCGATGCGGGACGACGAGAACCGGGTGCGCTTCCTCGGCTACAACCCCGTCACGCTGAAGACGCTGGTGTTCGCGCTGTCGGCGGGCATGGCGGGCATCGCGGGCGCGCTGTTCGTCTGCCAGGTCGGCCTCATCTCGCCCTCCTCGATGGGCGTGATCCCGTCGGTCGAGATGGTGACCTGGGTGGCCGTCGGCGGGCGCGGCACGCTGATCGGCGCGGTCGTCGGGGCGATCCTGGTCAGCCTGGGCAAGAGCGCGCTCAGCGAGTCGTACCCCGAGGTGTGGCAGCTCGGCTTCGGCGCGCTCTTCGCGGCGTCGGTCATGCTGCTCCCGAAGGGCGTCTCGGGCTTCCTGCAGCGGCACGCCGCGAAGCTCTCGGGCCGCGACACGGGCGGCGCGGCGGAGCCGGCGGGCGGGGATGAGGTCGACCCGGCGGCGGGCTCAGAGGCGCCGGCGACGACCGGTCGCTGAGGGGGGAGGCGCGGAGATGAGCGGAAGCGACCACGGAAACGAGGAGAGGAGCAGCGCGATGAGCCGCGGCAACATCGTCGAGGTCCAGCGGGTGACGGTGAGCTTCGACGGCTTCAAGGTGCTGGACGAGCTCGACTTTTCCATCCAGCGCGGGGAGCTCCGGTTCCTGATCGGGCCGAACGGCGCGGGGAAGACGACGCTGCTCGACATCCTGACCGGCAAGACGAAGCCGTCGAGCGGACGAGTGGTGTTCCACGGAGGTGGGGAGTCCGGAAAGGAGTCCGTGGAGGTGAATCGCCTGCCGGAGCACGCCCTGGTGCGGCTCGGGATCGGGCGGAAGTTCCAGACGCCGGCGGTGTTCGGGAGCCTCACGGTGCTCGAGAACCTGGAGGCGGCGATGGGCTTCCGGGAGAGCGCGCCGGGGCTGCTCCGCGGGCTGTCCGCGCCGCAAGAGAGGGAGATCGCCGAGACGCTCGATCGGGTCGGGCTCCGGCGGCGCGCGGACGTGCAGGCCGCGGTGCTCGCGCACGGGGAGCGGCAATGGCTGGAGATCGGCATGCTGCTCGTGCAGCAGCCGAAGCTGCTCCTGCTCGACGAGCCGGTGGCGGGGATGACCCGGCGCGAGCGCGACCGCACGGGGGAGCTCGTCCAGGAGATCGCGAAGCAGCGGTCGGTGCTGGTGGTGGAGCACGACATGGAGTTCGTGCGGCGCTACGCGAGCACGGTGACGGTGCTGCACGCCGGCAGGCGGCTGTGCGAGGGGCCGGTCGAGGAAGTCCAGGGGAATTCGAAGGTGATCGAGGTCTACCTCGGGCGGGCGCACGACGCGGGGCGCGCGCGGGGCGGGGCCAAGGCGCCGGCCGAGGCGCAGGCGGAGGAGCGGTAGCAGCATGCTGGTTGTCGAGGATCTCGCGGTCTATTACGAGGAGAGCTGCATCCTGTCGCAGGTCAGCCTGGACGTCGCGCCGGGGCGGGTGTCGTGCCTGCTGGGCCGCAACGGGGTCGGCAAGACGACGTTGCTCAAGGCGATCATGGGCGTGCTGAAGCCGCGGCGCGGCAGCGTGACGCTCGACGGGGCGGACCTCACGGCCAGGTCGCCGAGCGACAGGGCGCGCGCGGGGATAGGCTATGTGCCGCAGGGGCGAGGGATCTTCCCTTACCTGACGGTGCGAGAGAACCTGCTCATGGGCTTCGAGGCGAAGAGCGATCCGACGCCGAGCCCCGCTGCGCTGGACGAGATGATGGAGATGTTCCCCATCCTCAAGAAGTTTCACGCGCGGGCGGCAGGGACGCTGAGCGGCGGGCAGCAACAGCAGCTCTCGCTCGCGCGGGTGCTGCTGAGGAAGCCGAAGCTGCTCTTGCTGGATGAGCCGACGGAGGGGATCCAGCCGTCGATCATGCAGGAGATCGGGGAGGTCATCAAGGGGCTCGGGAAGAAGGGGGACATGGCGATACTGCTCGTCGAGCAGTTCTTGGATTTCGCGCTCTCGACGGCGAGCGAGTACTTCATCATGGATAACGGCGGGATCGTGCGGCGGGGGAGCGTGGCGGAGTTCGACGACGAGATCGCGAGGGAGTTTTTGGCGGTGTGAGGGGCCCCTCGAGGGCGGCCCGGCCCAGGGAGAGGGAGTTCGCGGCGTGGCGCTGGGCGGGGGCCCCGCCGAACTCGCCTGGGACGTTCTTTCTCCGGCGCGCTGCGCACGCCGGAGAAAGAACGTCAATTGGGCTCGGACATCGGCCCATCCCCCGCCCAGCGCCACGCCGCGAACTCCCTCTCCCTGGGCCTACGGTTGAATTGAAGGGGGGCGACGCCGAACCGCGACGGCACGGCGCCCCCAGATCTACACCAACGCGTCGTCCGCGCTCGTCGCCATCACCGCCTGGTCGAGCCATCGATCCAGCGTGGCCAGCTCGGAGCAGGCGTCAATCTGAGCCTCGTGCAGCGCGCTGAGCGCAAGCCCACGCCGCGCCAGAACCTTGCGCAGCGCCGCGCGCGCTGCGGTGAGCTGGCCCTTCTCGATCCCCTGCTCGATCCCCTTCTCGATGAGCTGCTCCTTGACCTCCGGGCTCTCGGCGAGCAGGGCCTGGAGAATCCACTGCCTGCGCGCCTCGATCTCCGGGTCGTCGGAGCGAGCGAACCGCCGCAGCAAGTCCTCGCGGGTGTACTGTGACATCGGCAAGTATTCTAGCATGGAGATCACCCATTCCACATCCCGCCGCGGTGCCACCCACCGGGCGAACTCGTCGAGGGCCTGACCCGAGCGAGCGACCAGGAACGGCACCAGCTCGTCGCACAGCGGCAGCTCGTTGGCCGCGATCCAGAGAAACTGAAACGGCGAGGGGCCGACGCAGTAACAGCCCGGGGCGAACCGCTCCAGCGTCCGGACGGAGTGCAGCCACGACGGCAGGTGGGGAGCGACGACCCAGATCGGCTCCTCGCCCATCCAGGGCGGCTCGCGCTCCTCGATGCGCTCGATCTCGCGCGCCAGCCTGCGCAGCGTCGCGCGCTTGATCTCCCCGATGTCGACGTGGTCGCCGGCCATCTTGATCTCGACGAGCACCTCGTCATGCTCGCACGCCGCCGGCCAGGGCGCGGCGAGACGAGCGAGGCCGTCAGGCCGCAGCACAAGGAGGTAACCGTCGGCCTGAACGCGCTCGAGTCGCACCTCGGGCGGCCGGTGCCATGCGGCGGAGCCGTCGGTGACGCGCGGGGTGTCCTCGGCGAAGGTCAGCTTCGCGAACCCGTCAAGCTTGCCCACGGCGGTCTTGATATCAACTCACCGACGGCGAAGCACTTCAAATAAGCGATCTGTACGGCAGATAAAGAGAGATGAATTCGCACCCCTGTGCGCAAGAGCGTGAGAGCGAGTGCCCCGACCCCGGCGCCGCGGGCGACACGTCACGTTCGGTCGGAGCGGCCGCGGAGCGACAGCGCTCAGGAGCAGCGCGACAGTAGGCCTCGGGGAGGCGGACGCCGTCGAGCCAGCCAAGGCACTGCGCAGCGGGAACACCTCGACGGGAACCAGGGAGCGCACGCCGCGGAAGGTAGTGGCCTGAGTTGCCCCGGAGCACGCTTGCGACGGAGTGGAAACGTGCCGGGTGCTTTGGGCGATATCCCCAGCAGCGGTCCTCAGCTCGGCACGTCGAGCACGTCGGCGAGGGTTGTTGCGCTGAGCACCCGCTCGGCCCACTGCTCGAGCGCGGCGATCTCGGCCGCCTCGATGCGGACCACGGCGGCTTCCGGCAGCTCGCCGAAGCGAGCGCGGAGCTGCCGCAGGAGCACGGCACGCTCTCCTTCGAGGCGGCCCTGGTCGCGCCCCTGCGCGACGTACTTCTTGGCGAAATCGCTCTGGTATTCGTAGCCCTTCACCATCGCCTCCAGGGCCCGCCGGGCCGTATCGTCCAGGGAATTTAGCACGAGATCGCCGTAGAACCTGGCCCTGTCCTCATCGAGCTCGCGGATGGCGGGCAGCACGGCGGCGGCGATGTTCGCGCCCAGCTCGCCAGCGCCATGCGTGAGGGCGGAGAGGATGGCGCGCTCGGGGCGTCGGGCCGCCTCGGCGGTGTCTGTCACGCTCGGCACTGCCTGCTGCCCAGCACGGCGCATGTCGAGCGTGCGGCGGCGCAGCAGGGAACGCGTGGGAGGACGCGCGTCGGTGGACAGCGGGAGCCGAGCGGCAGTAGGACTGGGCATGGAGAAGCCGAAGGGCGCGAGGTGGCTGTGGGCGGCGTGGGCGATGACGGCAGGCGGATGTGCGCTGGCGGCGGGGCTGGAGGACGGTTATTACGTGCAGAAAGAAGGCAGTGGCGGGAGCGGAACCGGAGCCGAAGCCGGCGCCGGGGGAGCTGGCAGCGGGGTGGGAGGCGCCGGGGGAGCTGGCAGCGGGGTGGGAAGCGCCGGGGGAGCTGGCGGCGAGGACGAGTGTACGCTGGCCGGACAGCGGTGCGTCGGTCAGACGTGCGTCGACGGGAAGTGCACTGGGGAGTGTGGTCCGGAGGACGTGCGCTGCTCGGATGACAATCGCCCGCAGCGGTGCGGAGAGCGCGGGTCGTGGGAGGACGCGGACCCGTGTGGTGCGGCGACGCCCGCATGCGACGCAGGGAAGTGCGTGCCACGGAGCTGTGTCGGACTGGCCGAGACGTGCGGCCCTGACAGCAACGAGAGCTGCTGCGCGACGGAGGAGGCGGTGTCCGGGGGCACGTTCAACCGGGGCAATGACGCAGCGTATCCAGCGACGGTGAGCGGGTTCTTGCTGGATCGGTTCGAGGTGACGGTGGGTCGATTCCGGAAGTTCGTGGAGGCGTATCCCGGGAGCAAGCCGGCGGCGGGAGCAGGTGCGCACCCGCGGATTGAGGGTAGCGGGTGGAATGCGGATTGGGCGAGCAAGCTGCCTGTGGACGCAGCGGCGCTGAAGGCGGCGGTGATGTGCGAGTCAGAATACCAGACGTGGACGGATGCAACGGGTGATCACGAGCACCTGCCGATGAACTGCCTGAGCTGGTACGTGGCGTTCGCTTTCTGCGCGTGGGATGGGGGCCGTCTGGCGACGGAGGCGGAGTGGAACTACGCGGCGGCGGGAGGAGGAGGCGCGGACGGGCAGCGCGTGTATCCATGGTCGAGACCGGCAGACTCGACGGCGATCGATGCCGATCACGCGGTGTATGGCTGCGGGCCTGACGCCTCGTGCGCCCCCAGCGACATCCAGGCCGTCGGGTCGAGGTCGCCGGGAGATGGGAGGTGGGGACAGGCGGACCTGGCCGGGAACCTGCGGGAGTGGGTTCTGGACTGGTACGCGGAGACGTACCCATCAGGCGACTGCAAAGACTGCGCCAATATGGTCATGGCCTCGTATCGGGTGATCCGGGGCGGGGGCTGGAACGACGTTGCGTCGACCCTGCTCTCTTCCGGCCGCAACTACGACGACCCGTCGGCCCGCACCATCGACGTCGGGGCCCGGTGCGCGAGGACACCGCGGTAACATGGCATCAACTTCGCTCAACGCATCACTTCCCTTGAAGCTTGATCCTTGAACCCTCCACCCTCGCGTCGCCGCGCCCCTCGGGGTGCGAGGAGCGCCCGCGACGCCTGCCGCGGGCTCCCCTGGGCCGAGCCGGCGCGGGTGCAGGCGCGGCCGCACCGCCTCCCCCCGCGTCCCAGGCGGCGCGCGGCTCCCGGGGTCGTCACCGGCGGACAGTGGCCCTCCCGTCCCCTTGACGCCGCCCACCCGGCGCGTGAGCCTCGGCTTGTGTCGGTCATCCTTGCGGAGGGGACGGTCTTCGCGCGCCGCTACCGCGTCGTGCGCCTCATCGCTGCCGGCGCGATGGGGGCCGTGCACGAGGTGATTCACCTCGAGACCGAGCGCCGCCGCGCGCTCAAGGTCATGCACGCTCACCTCTTCCAGAGCGAGGAGATGCGCGAGCGCTTCAAGCGAGAGGCGCGCATCGGGGCCAGGGTCGAGAGCGAGCACATCGTCGACGTCTTCGACGCGGGCGTCGACGAGGCGACCGGAATGCCGTTCCTGGTCATGGAGCTCCTGCGCGGCGAGGAGCTCGGCGAGCGGGTCGAGCGCGCCGGCCGCCTGCCGCCCGCCGAGGCCGTCACCTACCTCTACCAGACCGCGCTGGCCCTCGACCGGACCCACGCGGCGAGCATCGTGCACCGCGACCTCAAGCCCGCGAACATCTTCCTGTCGCAGCGCGAGGACGGCTCGGTCCGCGTGAAGATCCTCGACTTCGGCATCGCCAAGCTCGTCGCCGAGGGCTCCACCGCCGCGGGCGCCACGAGCAGCCTCGGCACGCCGATCTACATGCCCCCCGAGCAGTTCCACGGCCGCACGAGGCTCACCGGCGCCGCGGACATCTTCGCGCTCGGCATGATGGCCTATACGCTGCTCGTGGGCGCCTCGTACTGGGATCCCGAGGCGAGCACCGTCGACGGCGTGTTCGCGTTCGCGATGATCGCCGTCGGCGGCCCGCAGGAGCCGCCGGTGCAGCGGGCGCGCTCGATGGGCGTGACGCTGCCGCCGGCCTTCGACGCGTGGTTCGCCCGGGCCACGGCGGTCGATCCCGCGGCGCGGTTCCAGCGGGCCACGGACGCGATGCGGGCCCTCGGCGAGGTGCTCGGCATCCCCGTCGCCGGCGGCCAGGCGACGTTCCCGACCGCGCCGTCCTGGCCCGGAACGGCCCCCGCGGCGGCGGCGGTGGCCCCCGCCGCGGCGGCGGTGGCCACCGCCCTCGTCACGACCGAGCCGGCCCCGGCGGCGGCGATGAGCGCGGGCCCGGAGCGCGACGCGCGCTCGTCCGGTCCGGCACTCGTGGGGAGCTCGACGGACGCCGCGGTGTTCGGCATGCTTTCCAGGCCGTCGAGACCGAGCCGCGCCCCCCTCGCCGCGGGGCTTTCGGGGCTCGGGCTCCTCGTGCTGCTGGGCGGCGGCTGGCTCGGGCTGCGCGCCAGCCGCGGCGGTGAGCCGGCGGCGGCTGACGTCACGACGGCGGCAGCGACGCCGGAGTCGACGGCGGCAGCGCCCGAGCCGACCCTCGTACCGGCGCCCGCGTCGACGCCCGAACCATCCCTCGTGCCGGCGCCCGAGGCGGCCCCCGCGGCACCGGAACCGTCCGCCGCGGCGCCGCCTCCTCCCGCCTCGACGACGGCGCCACGCGCGCCGTCCACAGCGGCAGTGCGAGCCTCCACGGCACCCACGTCGACAACGCTCCGCCCGGGTGCGCCGTCGCGGGCCCCCGCGGCCAAGCCATCGCTGTCGGGTCCCAGGCCGCCATCGAGCGATAAGAAGCCGTCCGCGCCGCAACAAACGACATCCACCTCCCCGTACGGCCGGTATTGAGCTGCAGCTCCGCGGCAGCGCCGGCTCGCGCCCTGCGCGCCGAGCTCCACCTCCTCTTGCCCCCGAGCGGTTCGAGCGCCGTCGTGAAGAGCACGGCACGGCGCCCCGTTCCCCTCTCCTTCCTCCCCTTCCCCGCCTTCCCACCTCGCCGTCTTCGTGCTCCAATCCGCCCGCCCACCGCGCCAGTTCCCGCGTCTCCCGCTTTCTCCTCACCTGCCGAGTGCCAGCGCATGCCCTCTTGTCTCCGCCGCTCCGCCCCTCTCCTCGCCGCCCTCGGCGTGCTCTCCCTCTCGGCTCCTGCCGCGGCGCAGGACATCGCCGCCGCCGAGGCGCTCTTCGAACGGGGGCTCGCCGACATGCAGGCAGGCCGTTACGAGACGGGCTGCAAGGCCCTCGCCGAGAGCGAGCGCATTGACCCTCAGCCCGGCACGCTCTTCACGCTGGCGTCCTGCGAGGCCCAGTGGGGCCGCATCGCCACGGCGGTCGCGCGCTTCAAGGACTACCTGTCGCGTTTCGATCGGATGACGCCGGCCGAGCAGGCCCGCCAGGGCGAGCGGCCGAAGCTCGCGAGGCAGGAGCGCGATCGGCTCTCGCCCCGGATCCCGAGGCTCGCGCTCTCCTTGCCGCCGGGGGCGCCGGCGGGCACAGTGGTCCAGCGCGACGGCTCCGTGCTGGGCGAGGCCGCGCTGGGCGTCGCGCTGCCGGTCGACCCGGGAGATCACCGGGTGTCGATCCAGGCGCCGGGAGAGCCCGTCCGGGAACAACACGTCACGATCGCGGCGGGCGAGACGAAAGAGCTCACGCTGGCGCTGAAGGACGCGCCGGCCGCCCGAGCCCCCGCGCCGCATCCGGCGTCCCCGACGCCCGCGATCGTGCCGGCGCCTGCGCCGGCCCCGCCGGATGCGCCGGAGGCGCCCGCAGGCCATCGAACGGCCCTCTACCTAGCGGGCGGGCTCGGCGCGGCGGGGCTGGCGCTGGGCGGCATCACCGGCGCGCTCGTGCTCGGCAAGAAGGCCACCATCGACGACCACTGCGGCCGCGGGATCCAGGCCGCGGACCCGAAGGCCTGCGACACGACAGGGCGCGACGCAGGGGATAGCGCGAACACGCTGGCCACGGTGAGCACCATCGGGTTCGCGGTGGGCCTGGCCGGGGCCGGGACGGCGCTCGTCCTTTATCTCACCGAGCCGAAGACCGCGGCACGGGCGGCCAGCGCGAGCCCGAGGTGGATCAGCGCGGGCGTGCTGGAGGCAGGGCCAGAGGGGGCCGTGTTCGGCGCGCGAGGGCGCTTCTGACGCCGGCGACAGCGCCTGCGTAAGAGCAGCTCCTGGGGACGGGACGGCCTCGTCGTCCACAGGCCAGCCGGACGGGCGCACGCGGTGGAATGGCGTGGTCTCCCGCGGGCCCACGCGGCGTCCAGCGCACTGGCACTCTGCTTACGTCGTTTTACGTCGTTACGTCGAGCTCCTCCACCTCGGCCGCTACCTGGAGCGGGAGGACCCCGCCGCCGCGGAGCGCTTCCCGGCCGTCTCCGCCGAGCGCGGCGCCTCCGCGCCCCAGCCCCAGGTCGCCCCCGCGCCGCCGGCCGCTGCGCCCGAAGCCTCGCCTGCACCCGCGCCCGCCGCGGCGCCGCCGGCGGCTTCGGCGCAGGACGGCGGCGGCCCAGCGCCCGTCTGAACCCACGCCGCCCCGGAGCACCTCTCCAGCTCGCAACACGTGCGGCAGACGGAGAGCTCGACCAGGTCGAGCTCAATTTCGAGCAATCGACCCGTCCACGTCTTGACCACCAGTCCGGCGCATGAGCCACCCCCGCAACTGCGTCCCATCCGCGCACCGACCATCGACCCGCTCGTTCCCAACGAGTGAAGCGCGTCGAGCGCGGCCATACCGCTGGAGGCGGCGCAGCCGCGCGCGTCGCCGGGTAAGATCGCGGGCGCGCGCCGCGGTGGACAGCGCGGGGAGAGCGGCCCAAGAGGAGATATGAAGAGCAAGCGCACGCGTCGGTGGTGGTGGGCGGCATCGGCCTTCATGGCAAGCGGCTGCACGGCGATACTGGGGCTGGACAAGGACTATCACCCCTTCGAAGGCGCAGGCGGCGACACCGTCTCCGGCGGAGGCGACGCAAGCTCGGGCCGCGGCGGCGCCGGCAACGGCAGCGGCGCCGGCGAATGCACGCGCGACGACGCGCGGTGCTCGGACAACCGGCTAGAGCGGTGCAACGACCGCGGTCAGTGGGACGCCCCGGAGCCGTGTCCTGCGGAGGCGCCCGTGTGCAGCGGAGGGGCGTGCACGACGCCGCCGAGCTGCGAAGGGCTGCCATCAACGTGCGGGCCGGGCGAAAGCGAGAGCTGCTGCGCGAGCGCGGTGGTGCCCGGGGGGACATTCGACCGCGGCAACGATGCTGCATATCCAGCGACGGTGAGCGACTTCCGGCTGGATCGCTTCGAGGTGACGGTGGGGAGGTTCCGGAAGTTCTTCGAGGCGTACCCCGGCAGCCAGCCCGCGGCCGACGCGGGAGCGCACCCGGGCATCCAGGGGAGCGGGTGGAACCCGGCCTGGAACAGCGATCTGCCCCCGGACGCGGCGGCGCTGCGAGCAGCGGTGATGTGCACTCCGGACAACGCGGACATGCGGACGTGGACGGAGGAGGCGGGCGCCCAGGAGCACCTGCCCATGAACTGCGTGAGCTGGGTTGTCGCCTTCGCGTTCTGCGCGTGGGACGGGGGCCGGCTCCCGACAGAAGCCGAGTGGAACTACGCGGCGGCCGGCGGGGACGAGCAGCGGCAGTATCCGTGGTCGAATCCGCCGGAGTCGACGATCATCGACGCGAGCTACGCCTCCTACGATTGCAGGGAGAGCACGGCGGCGCCCGGCTGCACATTCCAGAGCGACTTCAGCGACATCGCGCACGTCGGGTCCCGCTCGCCGAAGGGCGACGGGCGGTGGACGCAGGCGGATCTCGGCGGGAGCATGCGGGAGTGGGCGCTGGATGGGTACGGGACCTATCCGGCGGAATGCGTCGACTGCGCCAACCTGACGGACACCTCGAACCGGGTGGTCCGCGGCGGGAGCAGCTTCGGCACGCCGAGCTATCTGCTGACGTCCGAGCGGGTCAGCGTCGCGCCGTCGGCGCCCTATTACAGCCTCGGCGTGCGGTGCGCGAGGACGCCGTAGCGGCCGCGCTCAGCCGAGAAGTCGAGCGCCGTCCCGGCGCCCCGTTCGCGCGCGGCGCCGCCGCCGCGCCCGTCCGCACCGCCGTGAGGCGCGTCGCATCCATCACGGCGGCGGGCCGGTGGGCTCGCATGCTACGCGCGCCGCCTCCGTGCGCCCTCTTTCCGCGGAACGGACCGCTGTCCGGCGCGGATCGCGCATGACGAGCGCGCGGCAAACGCGGCGCGCCAACGAACGCGGATGCCGTGAACCGGGGTTGGCAGGCGAAGCCGTTGCACTGAAGATGGTGCGGCGCTGCGTCGTGGGGTGGAGTGCACCTCGCGTCTCGACAATCTCTCTCTGGTGGAGCGGGTGGATGAACGTACGACTCGTTGCAGGTCTCTTTGTGCTCGCGCTCTCGACGACCGCTGGGTGCGGCGGCGATGACGGCGAACGTGGCGAAGGCGGTGCCGGTGGCTCCGGCGGCTCCGGCGGCGCCCAGCCCACGGGCAGCGGCGCCGGTGCGTCGGGCGCGACCGGCACCGGCGGCAGCGGCGGCGCCGAGCCCGCGGGCACCGGCGGCGCCGAGCCCGCGGGCACCGGCGGCGCGGGTGGCTCCGAGCCCACGGGCACCGGCGGCGCGGGTGGCTCCGAGCCCACGGGCACCGGCGGCTCCGGCGGAGCGAGCGCCACGCCCTATGGAGCGGCGTGCACCTCCGATGCCGCCTGCCCCGAGGACTACTGCATCACCGAGCGCGAGTGGGGATGGCCGTCCGGCGCCTGCGCGGGCCAGTGCGATCCCGCCGTGGAAGACTGTTCCAACGGCGGCGTCTGTGAAGATTTCGGCGAGGGCCTGGGGTTGTGCCTCCTTCTGTGCAGCGGGCCGGACGATTGCCGCGATGGCTACCGGTGCAGCGAGGTCAGGGGCGGGCGCACCGCGTGCATCCCTGGGTGCACCGAGAGCTCGCAGTGCCGGACGCTCAGCGTGTGCGACACGCTCGACGGCCTCTGCAAGCTCGGCGAGACGGACTGCTCCGACGGCAAGGACGACGAGGGCGACGATCGCGTCGACTGCGCGGACACCGACTGCGCCGCGACCTGCCGCCCGCTCGTCGACGCAGCCTGCGCGGACGCAGCGCCGGCGACGACGACGATCGAGGGCGACACGTCGCTGGGCACGCGCGTGTTCGAAGGCACCTGCGGGGGCGTGGGGCCCGAGGAGGTCCACCTGTTCACGCCTCCCCCGGGGCAGTCGGGCACGCTCCGCGTCGTGCTCCAGTCGGGGACGGGGGGTCACGTCCTCTACGCCCGCACGGCGTGCGCGGACGGATCCACCGAGCTCGCCTGCCAGAACAAGACCGCCCCCTCGGGCGCCGGGCCTGAAATCGCGATCGTCGTGAGCCAGGACCAGGAGGTGCCGATCTTCGTCGATACCGTCACGTCCGCTGGCGCAGGGCCGTACACGCTGGAGCTCTCGTTCTCTCCGGCCACCTGCGGGGACGGCATCACCAGCCGGCCCGAGGAGTGCGACGACGGCAACACCGCCAGCGGCGACGGCTGCTCCGCCGAGTGCACCTGGGAGCTCGACGACCTCTGCGCGCACGCGCCCGTGGCCGTCCTCGGCGAGAACCGGGGCGACACGACGAGCGGGACGATGGTGTTCGACAGCACCTGCACCCGGCTCGGGATGCGGGAGGGGATCCACACGATCACACCGCCGGGCGCTGGCAGGCTCAGGGTGGTGCTGTCCTCCGAGACCGACCAGGGCTTCTACGTGCGGGCCGGCTGCACGGGACGCCAGCTGGCGTGCATCGAGGAGCAGAACAAAGGCCGCGACGAGAGGATCGATATCGCTGTCGACGGCGGCGCGCCGCTGTTCATCTTCGTCGAGCCCTACAACGCGCAGGACGCCGGCCCCTACACGCTCAACCTCTCCTTCACGCCCGCCGGCTGAGCTCCCGCGCCTGGGAGCGCCCTCTCGCCGGGGCGGATGCGGTACGCTGCGCGCGTGCTCGCCGCCCCGCCTCCGTCTCCGCCTCAGCCCCATCGCCCCGCGCGCTGGCTCGCCGCCGCGTTGCTCGCCGCAGGCGCGTGCCAGCCGGCCTCGGCGCCGCCCGCCCGCGCCTCCCAGGACGCCGCGGCGCCCCCCGGCGCGGCGCGGCCCGCGACGCCGGCGCCTCACGACGGCGCCCCGCCGCCGCGGCCCGCGCCGCGCCCCCGCGGCGGCAACGGGCAGCCGGCGCTGGTGGCCGCGGGCGACGACGGCGCGGCGCTCGATGACCGGTCGCCGGTGAGGCTCCCGCCGCCGCCGTTTGGCGCGGCGCTCGTCCGGCGCGCGCCGGCCGGAAGCTCCGCCGCGCCGCGCCTCGTGAAGGTCAGCGAGAAGAAGAACCAGATCACGGACGAGGCGGCATGGTTCACCACGAACGGCCTCGCGCTGCCGGTGATCACGCCGGCGCCGAGGGCGGACGCGGGCGGGGCGAGCGACACCTTCCCCTCCTTCGCTCCCGAGCGCTACCGCGATCAAGCGCTCGTCAAGGCGATCGGCCACGGGGACCACAGCGCGCTGCTCTACGGCCCGAGCTTCGCCGAGGCGCGCTTCGTCGCGATCCTCGACGCGGCGCACACGATCGTCGCCTTCTTCGACTTCGAGAGCTTTCTCACGCCGCCTGAGTTCGATCCCAAGGAAGCCGGCTTCGTGAAGGGCAGCATCGGCTGGGCCGCGGTCGAGGACGGCGTCCTCTACGTCTCGTCGGGGCACAGGACGTATGCGGCCTCGTCGAAGGGCAAGAACGCCTACCTGTCGGCCATCGAGCTCGCCTCGGGGCAGCTCCTCTGGCAGAGCGCGCCGCTCGTCTGCAACGCCGAGAACTTCGTCTTGCGTGGAGATCACCTCCTCTGCGGATACGGCTTCACGGCCGAGCCGGATTTCCTCTATGTCCTCGAGCGCGCCACCGGCAAGGTGGCCTCGAAGCTGCCGCTCAAGAGCGGCCCCGAGTTCCTCGTCGAGAAGGACGGCAAGCTCTTCGTCCGCACCTACGACACGGATTACGTCTTCGAGATCCGCTGAAGCGGCGCCCCGACGCGCCGAGGAGCGCGCTCGATCCGAGGGCCACGGCGAGCACGAGCGCGCGGCGCGCGGCGGAGGGCGGCCGAGCGGAGGAGCGCGGGCCAGCGGCGCGGCGACGATCGCGGCGCGAGCGCTCGCCCTCGTGCACGCCATCCTGTCGCTGCTCCTGCGCCGCACGACGACACGCCGTGCGCACGTGCTCCCGATCGGCACGGCGGGCGGGCCTCCGCGTCGCTCCGCGCTCCATGAGGGCCCGCCGTGGCCGCCGCCCCTCGCGGCGCCCCCTGATGGCAGAGCTCGTCAGGACCGGGCGGCGCCGCTCCCCGGCTCGACACGCGTGGAGCGCCGACGAGACGCCATGGAACGACGTGAAGCGCGCCGCTCGTCGCAAACTGCCCCAGGCGAGCGCGCCCCGTCGCTTCGTGCCACACCCCCTTGCCACCCTGGAGATCCACGAGGGACGCAAGAACTGGCTCCCTCCGCGCAGAGCCTGCGCCTCCGCGCGCGCGCCTGGCGCGCTCGACCGTGAAGGAGCGCGCCGCGCAGCGGTTGCGCGGGTGAGCGGCCATGGCAGCGAACTTGCTACCTGATCACGGCGAGCACACGCGAGGTGCTCGCGGTCGCAGGGCCAATCCCTCCGAGCCTGCGCATCCGGCGACGCAGACGCATAACGACGATGCTACAGCGTGATTCGAAGCGATGAAAGGAGAGGGCATGCAAGTGGAGCTCACCTTCCGACACATCGGCAAGAGCCCCTCGCTCGAGGAGCTGATCCAGGAGCAAGCGAACAAGATCGAGCGCTTCAACGACCACATCAACAGCTGCGCGGTGGTGGTCGAGCGCGACCACGCGAGCATGGGCACGGGCGGAGAGTACCGCGTGCGCGTCGACCTCCACGTGGCCGGCAAGCACGAGATCGTGAGCGAGGAGCGGGCCGCGAGGAACCTGCTGCCGGCGGCGGTGCGCGACGTGTTCCAGCGCGCCGGTCGCCAGCTCAAGAAGCTCGCGGACGAGCAGCGGAGCGAGGTGAAGGCCCACCCGGCGCAGGACACGGCCGGCGTCATCGCGAAGCTGTTCAACGACTACGGGTTCATCACGACGATCGATGGCCGGGAGATCTATTTCCACGAGCGAAGCATCGTATCGGCTCCGTTCTCCGATCTGAGGGTCGGCATGGGCGTCGCCTACACCGAGGAGGACGGCGACGAGGGGCCTCAGGCGAGCAGCGTGCGCGTCGTGGACGCGCGCGGCGGCAACCGTGGCCGCGAGGAGATACCCACGCTCAGCTAGCCGGAATGCTCAGGGCGCGCGGGGCTCGAGCGCGCGGCGCGAGCCCCGCCTCCCCGCTGTCCGCGGAGGCCGCCGCTATATCGTCGTATCGCGTCGCCACCGCCAGCGGGGCGCCGGTCGAGGCCTCGAGTCCGCCGGAGGCTCGGCCGGCGGCGTCGCGCTCTCCTCTCTCTCTTGCCTCGCAGGGGGCATGTCCCCGTCCGCGGGCGGCTCTGGCCGCGGCTGCGCCCTGCGCTGCCGCAGGGCGCACTCCTCGTTCTGCCTCTCCAATACGTCGATCTGCGCGGAGGCCTCGTCGAGCCTGCGCTCGAGCAAGCCCACGCGCGTGGACTCGCGCCTCAGCTCCGACAGGGCCGCCCTGAGCTCGTGCTCGCTCGAGCGGAGCGCGGCCCTCACCCTCTCGCGCTCGTCCTCGGCCTGTCCGAGCCGCGCCGACAGGCGCTCGCGGTCCCCCTCGAGCCCGGCGATCTCGCGCTCCATGGCGCTCCTCGACTGCTCGTAGCGCTCGTCCGCCTCCACCTTCGCGGCGGCCGCGGCCTGCGCCGCGCGCCTCGCGCGGAGCTCGGCGCCCTCGGCCAGGCGCTTCGCCTCGGTCATCGAGTCCCTGGCGGAGTTGGCGCTCCTCGCGTCGTCGCTCGCCTTCATCGCGAGCGCGAGCGCCTCCTCGGTGGCGCGCTGCGCCTCGGTCATCTTCGCGAGGGCCTCCTGCGCGGAGGCGTTCGCGGCCGCCTCGAGGCGGCTGTGCTCCCGCGCGCCGCGCTCGGCGGCCTCGGCCGTCGCCCGCGCCCGCGTCGCGTGCACCCAGAACACCGTGGTCGTCGCGACCATGCCCATCAGGAAGACAACGCCGAGCGCAAGGAGCACCCGCGTGAGCCGCTCGCGGCGCGCCTCCGCGCCGAGGGCCGCGTCGAGGAAGCTGCGCTCCAGGGCCGAGAGGTCGTCGATGTCCCGGGCCCACGCGGACAGCTCGTGCAGCGCCTTGCCGCGCGGCAGGAGCCCCGGCGCCCTGCCGCTCGCGACCCACCTCGTGAGCGCCTCGTCGAGCTCCTTCTTCGCCCGGCCGAGCCGGTGCAGCGCCGTCGCCACCTCCGCCATGCGCGGCCGCGCATCGGGGTCGAACGACAGCACCTGGTGGACGAGGGCGACGAGATCGGGCGGCGTGGCGGCGCTCATCGGGGGCGGCCACGCGCCGCGCGGCGCGTCGGGCGTCTGCCCCTCGAGCAGCTCGTAGAGGATGACGCCGAGGGAGTAGACGTCCGCCTTGACGTCGACGCTCCCGGAGTGGCGCTCCTGCTCCGGCGCCATGTAGCTCCTCGTCCCGAGGCCCCACGCGCCTTCCTGCGTGAACGGCATCGTGGGCTGTCCCGCGCCCACGCCGCTCGACGCGCGCCCGGCGGGCTCGATGGACACGCGCCCCGCTGCAGAGGAGACCACCCCGGGCGGGATCTCGACCGGCGCGGGGAGGATCTCGATCGCGGGCCTCTCGAGGCTCACGCGAGGAAGGCTCCGGAGCGCGTCGTCCTCGCGCAAGTCGCTCTCCGCCGTCGAGCTCTCTTCGCTGTCCGCCGTCGTGCGCGCGTCGCTCGCAGGGCCACTCGCGATCCCCGCCCGGCCGGCGGCGCTCTCGGGGTCGGGCGCCATCCCCACCGTCGGCGCGGTCGGCGCAGAGAGCTCGGTGCGGAGCGGGGGCACGGACGCCGGCGCGAGGGAGCCCCTCGCGTCCAGCTCCAGCACCTCGGGGAGGCCGCCCCAGAGGACCTTCGCGATGCCGAAATCGAGGATCTTGACGCGGCTGCCCCCGGGGGCGAGCTCGTCGTCGATCACCATGATGTTCTCCGGCTTCAGATCGCGGTGGACGACCTTGGACGCGTGGGCCGCGGCCATGGCCGACGCGATCTGGTAGCCGAGCCGCACGACCTGCCGCGGCCGATCCGCGGCCGGCACGGCCTGCACCCAGTCGCGCAGCCCCCGCCCGTCCAGGTACTCCATCACGATGTAGGGCGAGCCGTCCTCGAGCTCACCGGAGTCGAAGACACGGACGATGCCGGGGTGGTTGATGATGTTGACGGCGATCGCCTCCTGCCGGAAGCGCGCCACGACGTCCGGCCGGCGGGCGTAGTCGCCAAGCAGCACCTTGATCGCCGCCCGCGCCCGCGTCTTCGGGTGCAGCGCCCGGAAGACGCGCCCCATCCCGCCGCGGCCGAGCTCTCCCTCGATGAGCCAGCCCCGCAGGATCGCGGGGAACGGCGCGTCCTCGTCCTCCGCGCGGCCTTCGGCCTGACGCGTCTCCATGCCTGGCCATCCTGCACCCGCGCGGCCGCCGGCGGAAGCCCCGACGCGCGCCGGCGCGCCCGACCCGCCGTCTGCACGACGGGCCGCGGGCGCGCCGGCGCGAGGGGCTCAGCTCAGCCCAGGCTCGCGCAGTAGCCTGCCCACACCTCCGGGATGCGCCGCTCGCTCAGGCCCATGACGGGCGCAGGCGGCAGCCACTTCGGCTTCACCGGGGCGCGGAGCAGCTTCATGCCGGCCTGCTCCGGCGTACGCCCCCGCTTCGTCGAGTTGCACGCGTAGCAGGAAGCGACGATGTTGTCCCAGACGGTCTTGCCACCCTGCACACGCGGGATGACGTGATCGTAGTTGAGCTCACGGGCCACCTTCTTCACGCCGCAGTACTGGCAGCGGAATCCGTCGCGCAGGAGGACGTTGAGCCGCGAGAACTTCACGCCGCGCTTCATCCCCAGCGTCGGCCGCTTCAGCCGCACCACCGCAGGCGCGTTGATGGAGAGCGACGGCGACCGGATGACGTCGTCGTACACCTCGATGACCTCCACCTTGCCCAGGAAGCTCATCGTGACGGCGGTCTGCCAGGGGATGACCTTATGGGGCACCATCCATGGCGTCAAAAGCAGCGTCTGCGCGGTCATGGCCCACCTCTCTATCGTCTCTTTCTCTTCATGACGTCACTCCAGGTTAGACGCAATCGGTGCCCGGGGAGGGAGTCGAACCCCCAGATGGCTGGGTCTAAGCCAGCAGCGTTTGCCGTTTCGCCACCCGGGCAGGGTGTCACCGGTGGGACTCGAACCCACATGCCCCGAAGGGCGCAGGATCTCAGCCTGCCACGTATGCCGTTCCGTCACGGTGACGTCTGCGCGACGCGGTCTGAGTGGGAGGATTCGAACCTCCAGCCCCCGGCTCCCCGAGCCGGTGCTCTACCAGGTTGAGCCACACCCAGAGGGTCTTCGTCGCGCGTCGCGGCGGAGCTGTCGCCCCTCCGCGGTCTGGGTGGGGGGATTCGAACCCCCAGTCCCCGGCTCCCGAAGCCGGTGCTCTACCAGGTTGAGCCACACCCAGAAATCTATCCTCAAGATGGAATTGGCAGGCTCGCTCGCTCGGGCGCGGGCTCCCCAAGGAGCACGCTGGCGAGCGGAGCGGCCCGGTGTCCCCAGCGGGATTCGAACCCGCGTCTCCGGAGCGAAAATCCGGCCGCCTGAGCCTCTAGCGAGATGGGGACAGGGACACATGATCAGGAGAGCCGACCTGCGGCCCCGGCGCCGCGATGTCGCGGGCGCAGAGCGCCCGCACATCGTGTGCGGCCGCCGGACGGCGGCCCGCCTCGGCAACGAGACGAACGAACGGGCAAAGGACACCGTGGGGAGGCCCCAAGGGGGAACTGCCAAGCGGCATGGTAACCCACGAACATTGGCCCGTCCGGTGGAGCGACGAGGGGTCGAACCTCGATCCCTGCCGTGCGAAGGCAGTGTTCTCCCGGTTGAACTATCACCCCGAGCCAGCGGCTCTGGCGTCAGATCTTCATCATCGAACATCCATCTCCTTGTCTCCCCACGTCCTTTACCTCCTTTACCTCCTTTACCTCCTTCATTTCCTTTACCTCCTCGCCCATTGGACGATCACTCATCGTTCTTATTGGGTTCATCGCGCTCCTTTTTTTTGCGGCGGGGTGTGAAGGAATCGAACCTTCTCGCAGGAGTTTTGGAGGCTCCGCCGTCTCCATGACGCACACCCCGAGGCGCCCCCGAGGAGGATCGAACTCCCCTCACCTGATCGACAATCAGGCTGCCTCACCAGATGCATACGAGGGCAAACCAGCGCCGCCGACGGGATTCGAACCCGCGTCATCCAGATGAACGGTAACCGTCCTCCTTCGGCCCGGATCGGGCAAATGGGTGGAGAGCGGAATGTCAGGTGCTCTACCAGGCTGAGCTACGGCGGCAAAGGTCGGGATCCGAGAACCGTCGTCCTTCGGCCCGGATCGGGCGAGAGGGCGGGCGACGGAGAGGGGGATCCCGGCGCCCCCGGCGGGACTCGAACCCGCATCGACCGGCTTCGTAGGCCGGCCCCTATCCATTCGGGCTCGGGGGCTGTTGCTGAGAGCGGGACGCTGGAGTCGAACCACGAGAACTGTCCCTCCGAGGCCCGGGGGATCCCGGGCAAAGGGTGAAGGACAGGCGCCATCCATCCTGGCGGCGCCCCGCAAGAGGAGGGCGATCGTGAGGCGCCCTCGTCGGACGGACGGGCTGGCGGAGCCCGTCCGTCACGCTGCCTGTCACGAGACACCCCGGGTGAAATCCGCCATCACCTGGGGGGCCGCCCCGTCGAACCCCACGACATCGAGCATGCCGGGGTCCGTGGGATCGGCGATCGAGAAGCCGGTCGACGTCATGCCGACGACGATCAGCCGGGCCGGTCGGCCCATCGCCTGCCGGTATTCCCTGAGCGCCTGGAACGGGTGAACGGCGCCCGCCCAGGTCTCGTTGTCCGTGTAGATGACGAACGCGTCGACCTCTACCCGGTTCCGCTTCGCCCAGACCATCGGCAACGCGCAGTCGGTGCCGCCGAAGGGGAGGCCACCCACCGCGCGCAGCACGTCGTCGAGGCGCTGCTCCGGCGACACCGACAGCGGCATGAGGCCGGAGGCGCCCCCGCCCCACTTGCCGCCGTACCCGCCCGACGCCGCCGAGAAGCCGACGACGCCGTACTCGCGCTCGATCCTCGCCGTCGCCATGGCCATGGCTGCGCTCGCCACGCGCGGCGTCAAGCCAGGGACGCCGGCGATGGAGCCGCTGGTCATGGACCCGGAGATGTCGAGCGCCAGGAGGTGCTTCTTCCCCGTCGGCTCGACCGCCCGGAACGCGAGGTAAAACGCCTCGTTCAGCGCGTCGACGACCTCGCGGACCGGGGTCCACGAGAGCGCGTTGGCGCGCCGGCGAGCGCGCTCGCCGTGGCCCTGCTCATAGACCTTGAGGGCCGAGAGCACGGCGATGGGGTGGACCCGGGCCGCGCGCAGGCGCCCGGCGTCGGTGAGCTGTCGCGCCACCCTGCGGGACGCGTCGCTCATCGGCGAGAGCAGGCCGATCGCGGTCATCTTCCCCAGGTTCCGGAGGAGCGCTGTCTGAGGCATCTGCTCGAGCAGCGCCTCCCAGACCGCGGGGTCGTTCTTCCACTCGGTCAGGAGCATCTCGTGCGTGAAGCGATGCTGCCTGATCAGCGCGGTGACCTGCTTGCGGTTCGTCGCCGCGCGGAGCGACTCGAACGCGCGCACCGCGTCCGGCAGATCGGTCATGGGCAGCGCCTTGCCGCGCGCCGACGCCTTCCCGAGCGCCTCGATGCCGCCGACGATCCAGCGGTAAAGGGCGTCGTGCTGCGGGGTCGGCGCGACCGGGTGCGCGAGCCGCAGGAGATCGCGGTGGCTGTAGCCGTCGCGCTGCTGGTACTTCATCGCCTGGTACGCGACCCTGTCGACGGGCTTGTCGTTGTACCAGGCGGCGACGGCGGACCGGAGCCCGCGCCCCCACTTGCGGAACCCCTGCACAATGCGGGTGAAGTGGAAGAGATCCATCCCCGTGCGGCACACCTCGGGCAAGGCCGCGAGGGCGGCCTGCCGGGTCTCGAGCTTCGCGTCGGCGGCGGCGATCGCGAGCGCGAAGATCGCGGGCGCGTTCTTCGGCGCTCGCCCCGAGCCGCTGATGTCGACGATGCGCTGCACGGCGCGGGGCCCGTCCGCGGCGAGGCACGCCTCGACGGCGCGGGCGTTCTCCACCGTGAGCTTCCGCTCGGACGCGCAGTAGGTTGCCCCCTCGGCGCCGAGGATCAGCCAGCGGTCGAGCCTCGCCCATTCGTCGAGGGCGAAGGCGAAGCCGCCGGCGCTGTTCTTCACCTGATCGGCGCGCGCCTTCTGCCGCTGCGGGGTGACCAGCGCGGCGAAGTGCTTCAGATAATCGGCCATCACACCACCTCCGGCCCGGGCCCCCGGGCAAAAGAGGACGGATAAAAGAGCGCGCTCGGGTTGATCTACCAAAGATAACCGAGCGCGTTCGACCCGTCCTGGGTGGGCGTACGGGGATCGAACCCGCCTCCGCAGGGTCACAACCTGCCCTCTTCACCAGAAGAGAAACACCCACGCAAACCATCGTCGGGATGGCCGGAATCGAACCGGCGGTTCTCCTCACCCCAGATGAGGCGCCCTTCCACTGGGCTACATCCCGCAGCGCCCGCTCGAGCGAGGCGCCGACGCGCCCCCGGCCGGCGGCGAGCCGGCGCCTCGCGCGAGCGAAGCGGGCCTGCCTCCCGCGATGGGGGCGCGGCTCCGGCGGGAGGAATCGAACCTCCAACCACCCGCTTAACAGGCGGGCGCTCTACCATTGAGCTACACCGGAACATGGAGGCGCAGCGCGCCTCCATCTACGTCATCCTGGATTGTCACAGATCAGGTGTCCCCCACCGCCGGCGCGGCTGCGCCGGCGAGGACGAGGACAGGTGGACCCGAGAGGAATCGAACCTCCGACCGTCCGCTTAAGAGGCGGCTGCTCTATCCATTTGAGCTACGGGTCCGCGCGGAGGGCACACCTCCGCATGGCCTGCCGTGTCAGCAAGCCAGTGCACGTCGACCATTCCGCGAAAGCGTCACCCGGCGCCGCGAACGCGCGCCGCGGCGCTCATTCTCGAATCGAATGCTCCCGGCGCATTCTCTGCCGCGCCTCCTTTCTCCGGGCGCAACTCCCCCACCGCAACGCGCGACGACGTCGCGCGCTGCGCGCAAGACAACTCATCTCCTCGACGCGCAGGCAGCCGGCGATCCACAGCAGGCCGACAGCCCACAGCAGATCTCCAGCCCACCGGCAGGCCGACAGCCCACAGCAGATCTCCAGCCCACGAGCGGGCCGATAGCCGCAACGAGCCGACAGCCCACAAGCCCCCAGAACGCCGAAGGCCGCCTGGGTTTCCCGAGGCGGCCTTCGCGAACGTCGTCGTTCGACGCGTGCTTAGCTGCCTCTAGGCGCTATTCTCCGGGTTACCGAGCTTCCGCGACGGACGGAGGCCGCAAGGGTAGCCTGGATTATGCGCCCAATGTTCACCGCCCAGCAGGCGATCCCATGCCATGGTCGCGTCGGGCGTTCCCGACTTGGACAGGATGGTAACGAGCTGCAGGTGGTCGCGACGGCTGAACATGGCGAATCCTCGTGTTCCGACTAAGTACCGCTCTTAGACGGGCTACGCAACAGAAAAGTTCCTCGAGTCGATTCTTTTTTCGGTGCCTCCGGCGCCTTCGACATTGGCGCTCCCCGGTCCGGGCGCAGCCGGTGCAATCGTCGGCGCAATCGAGGAATCACGCCGTCTTCCTTTTGCCGGCGCCCGCCCTCGACCTGCATATGCCGAGGGCGTCACGCGCGACCTGCGACGGCGCTCTGGCCCCCTGAGCCAGGAGCGACGGCAGCAGGCGACCGCGCGCAGCGCACCTCGTGGCTTATTTCGTGCTGACGTCGACGCTGGCGCCGAGCCGAACTCGCTCGTCACAGCCGCCGCCGGAGACGACCAGCTGACCGCCCTGCACCTTCACGTCGGCCTCGCCCCCAGCCGGCCAGCGCAGCGCCACGATCGCCCGGCCGGTGCTCGCGTCATAGAACGTCCGCTCGCGGTAGCTCGCGCCGTCCCGGCAGCGCATCTCGCCGTTAACCTCTCCGTCGTAGACCGCGCCCGCGCCGTCGAAGGTGCTCTCGACCACGAGCAGCCCCCCCTCGACCGAGCCGCTCACGCTGCGTATTCCATGGCAGTGCGCGGGCCAGCCCCCCGAATGACCGCCTTTCACGACCAGGAGCCCGTCCGGCTTGCGGGGGAAGACCACATGGTTGCTGTGGTGCACGAACATCATGTAGTCGCGAGAGAAGATCCACGGCGGATCGCCGGCGCACGGGCTGTTGGCCGCCCACGTCGAGCCGGGCCTGCACAGGCGCTCTCGCGCCGCGGCCTCGCTCGTCGCCTCGCCGGGCGCCTCCTCGGCTGTGCCGATGCGCGCGAGGAGCTCGGTCCACCCCTCCACGAGCTCGGCGCCCTCGAGGTCGGCCTTGCGGACCTCCACGGTGCACGTCGATCTGCCGGCGAGCTTGCCGCGCGTCGCCGCCGAAGGCCTGAGCAGGTGCGCATTGGCGTAAGCGACCCGGGCCGCCTCGGCGTCACCCGCCCTCTCGCGCAGGAGCCCGAGGTTGAACCAGATCTGGGAGCGCAGCTCGGGATCGCCCGCCCCCGCGAGCGCCGCGTTGAAATCGCCGTCCGCCGCGGCGCTGTCCCCCGCGGTCAGGTGCGCGAAGCCTCGCTCGGCGAGCGCCCGCGCGTCGCTCGGGTCCGCGGCGATCGCCTCGGTGAACGCCTGGATGGCCGCATTGAAGTCCTGCTTCTTGGTCGCGAGCCGGCCTCTCGCCAGCGCGGCCTTGTACGTGGCGAGGGCCTGCTTCTCCTTCTCGGTCAGCGGGCGCGCGCTCGGCGCGGGCAGGGCCGGCGACGCGGGCAACGCCGACGGCGCCGGCGGCGCGGCGCTGCTCGCCGACGCGACGGCGGCAGGTGAGCTCGCCGCGACGGGCGGCGCGCTCTCGGCGGTCGGCCGCGGCGGCTGGTCACGGCAGCCCGCGGCCACGCACGCCGCGATGAAGCCGAGCGCGAGGCGCCCCTCGACGTCGCGCGCGCAGCGACGGCCGGTGAACTCCGTGGTCATGGTGCGCATCCTCGCCCGTCCGGGTCGAGCCTGTCATCGCAGATCGATGCCGGCAGGCCGCGCGGCCCGCAGCGCCGGAGCGCGACAGCGCTCTACAGGGCCCCGACGCGCTCCGCGGCCGCCTCGGCGGAGCGCACGGCGGCGTCGATCCCGGAGCCGTGGAACGCCGATCCGGCAAGGAGCACGCCGCTGCCGGCGAGCGCCAGCTCGACCTCTCTGACCCGCGCCGCGTGCGCGGGGGTGGAGACCGGGAGCGCGCTCGACCAGCGCGAGACCCACGCGCGCTCGGAGGGCCCGTGCACGCGCAGCACGCGCGCGAGCGAGGCCTCGGCGCGCGCCGTCCAGGCGTCGTCGCCCATCCGCTCGAGGTCCGCCGGATCGGGGCGGAAGAAGAGGCGAAGCGTGACGTGGCCGGCGGGGGCGCGCCCGGCGAACTTCGAGGTCGTGAACGTGCACGCGCGGAAGCCGTGCGCCTGGTGCCCCGCGGCGAGGACGAAGCCGGTGCCGTCGAGCGGGTGCTCGATCGCGGCGCGCGGGTACGCCAGCGAGACGGTCACGCTGGAGAGCGTCTCGGCGTCGCGGAGCGCCCGCCCCGCCTCGCCGAGCAGCGCGGCCGCGCCGGCGGCGTGGGTGGCGAGGACGACCGCGCCGGCGTCGATCTCGGCCCCTCCGGCGAGCGCGAGGCGGAAGCCGCCGGCCACCGGCGCGAGCGAGGCGACCGCCGCGGAGGTGCGCACGTCGACGCGCCCGGCGATCGCGAGCGCGAGCGTCTCGGTCAGCTGCGCCATCCCGAGGCGGAAGGTCCGGATCCCCTTGCCGAGCTCGTCGCGCGGCACCTGGAAGCCGAGGAACTCCGCCGCCTCGCCCGGCGCGAGCTCCCGCAGCGCGACGCCGTCGAAGCCGAACGACCGGTGCGTCTCCTGACCGACAAGATCGCCGGCGATGCCGAGCGCGCTCGCCAGCCCAGGGACGGCCTCGCTCCGCGCGATGAACCCCTCGGCGCCGAGCTCGACGACGAAGCCGGAGACCCGCTCCGTCCAGAGCTGCCCGCCGACCCGCGGAGCCGCCTCGACGAGCGTCACCTGGTCGCCCGCCATCGCTCGCCGGAACGCAACGATGCACCCGGCCAGACCGCCTCCAATGACGGCAATGCGTCGCATCGCGCCTCTATACCACGAGGCGATAACAATGTGAGAAGCACCGCGTCCGGCGAGCAGGATCCGCCCGGGTTCGCCCGCCGGCGATAACACGATGAGAAGCACTCCGTTCACCGAGCGGGAACCACCCGAGTCACCGACCGGGAGCCACCCGAGTTCGCCCGCTCGAGCGCTCGAGCGCTCAAGGAACCCTCGCCGGCGCGCGCGCATCGGTCTAGAATGCCTCGATGGTGAGGATCTCAAAGTATTTCGACGTCAAGAGAGACGCCTCTGGCCGCGAGTACATGGAGGTGTACTTCGACGGAATCGCCCTCCTCAGGCTCGTCATGACCAACAAGGGGACGGCCTTCACGCCGGAAGAGCGCGTGAACCTCGGGCTCGACGGGCTGCTCCCGCCGCAGGTCAACACCATGGAACAGCAGCTCGCCCGCGTCTATGGCGGGTTTCGCCGCGAGCCGACGCCGATCGCCAAGTATCAGTATCTGCGGGCGCTCCAGGAGCGCAACGAGATCCTCTACTATGCGCTGCTCAATCGCCACCTCGGCGAGATGCTGCCCATCGTCTACACACCGACCGTGGGCGAGGCCGTGCAGCAGTTCAACTTCCTCTATCAGAGCGCGCGCGGCGTCTCGTTCTCTCCCGCGAACATCGATCGCGCCCAGCGCGTGCTCGCGAGCTTCCCGTGGGAGGACGTGCGCATGATCGTGGCGACCGACTCCTCCGCGATCCTCGGCATCGGCGACCAGGGTTACGGCGGGCTCGCCATCCCGATCGGCAAGCTCGCGCTCTACACCGCGGGCGGCGGCGTGAGCCCGTTCCACACGATGCCCGTGGTCCTCGACGTGGGGACCGACCGCGCCGATCTCATCGAGGACCCGTTCTACCTCGGCGTTCGCCAGCGCCGCCTGCGCGGCGACGCCTACTTCGACTTCTTCGACAGGTTCGTCGACGCCGTGAAGAGCAGCTGCCCCCGCGCCGTCATCCAGTGGGAGGACCTCTCCAAGGAGGCCGCCTTCTCCGTGCTGGATCGGTACCGGAAGGTGCTCCCCTCCTTCAACGACGACATCCAGGGGACAGGGGCAGTCACCCTCGCGGGCGTGGTCGCCGCGTGCAGGCTGCGCGGCGAGCGGCTCAGGGACCAATCGGTGGTCATCCACGGCGCGGGCGCGGGCGGCGTCGGCGTCGCCTGGGCCGTCTGCCAGGGGATGCTCCGCGAGGGGCTCACCGAGGACGAGGCGCTCGCCCGCATCTTCGTCCTCGACTCGAAGGGCCTCCTCGCGAAGGACCGCCCGATGGAGGAGTACAAGCGCAAGTTCGCGCAGGATCCGGGGAAGATCGCCGCATGGAAGAAGGCCGGGGCCGTGCCGACGCTGCTCGAGACCCTCGAGAACACGCGCGCGACCGTGCTCCTCGGGCTGTCCGGGCAGCCGCGCTCGTTCAGCGAGCCCGTGATCAAGGCGATGGCCGCCAGCACCCCGCGGCCGGTCATCTTCGCCCTCTCCAACCCGACGAGCGCCTGCGAGGCGCTCCCCGAGGAGATCCTCGCCCTGACCGAGGGCCGCGCGCTCGTCGCGACCGGCAGCCCGTTCCCGCCCGTGGAGGTCGACGGCAAGGCCATCCCCATCGGCCAGGGCAACAACGCCTTCATCTTCCCGGGGCTCGGGTTCGGCTCCATCCTGTCCGACGCGCGCGAGATCACGGACGGCATGGTGCTCGCGGCGGCGTATGCGCTCGTCGACTACACGGCGGAGAAGCACCTCGACAAGGGGCTCATCTACCCGCCCGTGGAGGAGCTCCAGGAGGTCTCCACGCGCGTCGCCGTCGCGGTCATCCGGGCGGCGTTCGAGGACGGCGTGGCGAGGAGCAAGAAGGTCGACCCCGGGAATGTCGAGGCCTATGTGAAGGCGCGGTTCTGGCAGCCGAAGTACCTGCCGTTCGTCCGCGGCTAGCGCCCGGCGCGGTGGGGCGCCCGCGGCGCGCGCCGCGCCCCACCTCAGCCGAGCTGGGACAGGAACTTCCGGAGCTGCTGCGCCTCCACCATCGTCATCACCGGGACGAGCCAGGCCTCGAGCGAGGTGGTGTCGCGAAACGCCTTTCGGCTCGAGTTGTGCGCGTCCCGGATGAGGCGCTCGACCTGGAGCCCCAGGATCGCGTTCGACACCGGCAGCAGGTAGGCCGTCCGGTGCACCGTGGCGTTCTGGACCCGCATCATCTCCAGGAACTTCTCCGCGCTCTCGGGCGCGAGCACGTCGACCTGGAGCAGCTCGATGCAGACGACAGCGCCGTGCCGGTTCTGGGTCACGACGCCCTGGATCCGGGCGATGCACGCGTCGACCTCGCCAGTCGGGAGCGGTGATGCGAGCCTCACCTCGATGAGACGACCGGCCCTGTTGTCAACGGAGTACATGAGGGGAATTCACCCTACCGTAGACGTCCAGACCAGAGCACGTCAATGAACGGCGGTTTCCTGCGGAGCGGCGCCGTGCGCGCGCACACGTCATCGACGGTTTTTGTCAGCACCCTCATCAAGCACCACAGAAAAAACCGTCTGTGACGGCGCTCACGCGTCGGACGAGAAGATCACCTTCCCGGCGCGCGCCTCTTCCTCGGAGGCGGCCTCCCGCTCGGCCTCGAGGGCCTTCGCCTCGGTCTCCAGATCGGGAAAGCGGTACCGGATCCCCTCGCCGGCCTCGAGGTCGACGTCGCCCCCGAGGGCGACCACCTCGCGGGTGATCTCCTCTGAGCGGGGCGGCTCCCCCGCCGCCTCCCGCCACGCCCGCTGGAGCACCGCCTCCGTGATCGGCTCCCGGCCCTGCCGCGCACCGACGCGACCAAGGATCGCCCGTAGCACGGCCCGCCGGCCGTTCTGCCGGGCGAGCCTCCGCTGCTTCAGCGGGCGCAGGAGCGCCCGGCCGAGCGGCAGCGCGAAGAGCGCCAGCGAGAAGACGAGCGGCACCACCCCGAGCGCGACCGCCGTCCCCGTGGCGGGCAGCTCCGCCATCGGGACGCCCCGCGCCAGGAGCCCGAGGTTGTCCAGCGTAAGGTGGGCCCCGAGCGCGTAGAGGCTCATCAGCAGGTTGAACCCGTTGAGCGCCACGATGAGCGCGTTCATCCCCGGCCCGTTCCCCGTCAGCGGAGGCAGCTCCTCGCGCTTCGCCCAGACCGGCGCGGGCGCCCGCGCCGGGGCCTCCGCCGCCGTCCGCCGGATCGCCTCGAACCGGTAGACGATGCCCCCCTCCTCCGACACATCGACCGTGCCGTCGTAGTCGAGCATCAGCCGCGCCATCCGCGGATCCGCCTCGTCGCGCGAGAGCCCCGTCACGCGCATCACGTCGGCCAGCCCGATCCGGCCCCGCTGCGCGCGGATCTCGGCCAGGATGAGCTTCTCGGCCTCGAGCGGATCGCGCGGCGCCGGCGTCGGGCCGAAGAAGAACCGGTTCACCTTCTCGTAGAAGGGCGTCTCGTCGCGTCGCTGCCCGAGCGCCCCGCGGTGGCGGCCATGCGACGAGGACCACGCCGGCTCGGCCGTCCACACGAACGGCGAGAACGGGTGGAACGTCCAGAAGATCGCGTCGAGGACCAGCCGAAAGAGGAAGTAGCCGGCGAACGATCCGGGGACGTCGTCGTGATTGCGCGAGTCGCTGCTCGAGCGGGCGAACAGCTGGGCGATCAGGATCCCGACGAAGATCGCGACGTACGCGATCAGCACGATCGCGATCCACGCCCGCACGACGAAGCGAGCCACGCCGGCGGCGGCCCGGAGGACGGCCTGGAGCGCGCGCGTGAGGCGCGTGCGGGTCTCCCACGGCTTGGTGAAGCCGTACGGGAAGCGGAAGAGCAGCTCGCCTTCGGACGTCGCCTTGAGGTGCCCGCGGTGCTCGCTGACCAGCAGGTGCAGGCCGCTCTCCGCGTCGCGCAGCGGCAGGCCGCTCTTCGCCGACGCGTCGGCGAGCGTCAGATCGCCCGTGTGCCCGCGCAGGGCGGACCTCAGGATGCCGGCGGCGCGGCGGGCCTCCATCAGCTTCGGAGATTTCAGCGTCAACGGTCGCTCGCCCCTGTTCCACGGCGGCGCAGCCGCGCCCGTCGGTACGGCAATGCCGCGCTCCTCCACGGGGGCAGAACCTCCCCCGTGCCGACCTTCATGGTGGCCCGCAGGGCTCCACGCAAAGGCCACGGCGCCTTTTTCGGGCGTCGACCCCGCCCGCGCTCGCAGCGGCGCCTCGCGTCAGCGGCCCCGAGCGCGGCGGTGCCTCGCGTCATCCGCCCGCGCTCGGGGCCGGAGGGGGGCGCGATCTCGGCGTGGCGTCGACCATCCGCACCTCCAGGCCGAGCGCGTCGCGCAGCATCCCCGCCTTCGCGACGACCGTCCACTCCTCGAGCGCCCGGTCCTCCGCGCCCTGCACCTCGATCACCAGCGTGTCGCCCTCGATGCGGCCGCTCACCTCCGCGACCTTGGCCCGGTGCTCGCGATCGAGCGCGTCGGCGATGCGGAGGATCGACGCCATGGACTTCACCTTGGCGCGCGCGTCGCGCGAGAGCGCGCGGAAGTTGTCGTGGTCCATGCTGGGCGGCGACTTCCTGTGGTAGCGCGCGATGTTCGCGACGATCGCGCGCTCCTCCGGGGTCAGGCCCATGAGATCGCTGTGGGCGATCACGTAATAGCTGTGCTTGTGGTGCCCCTCGTAGCGGACGAAGTCGCCGATGTCGTGGAGCAGGGCCGCCGCGCGCAGGAGGATCCGGTCGCGCTGGCCGAGGCGATGGCGCGGCGCGAGGTCGTCGAACAGCCGCTCGGCGAAGCGGGCCACGAGCGCGCCGTGCTTCTCGTCGAAGTGGTAGCGGCGGCCGAGCCGGACGCAGGCGTCGGTGACCGCGGCGGCCTCTCCGCGGAAGTCGGGGCCGAGGAAGTGGGCGTGGGCGAGATCGACGAGCACGCCCTCCTTGAGCCCGACCCCGGGAGCGACGATGACCCGCTGCGCGAACGCGCGGGCGACGCGGCCCAGGATCGTCGCCGCTGGGACGATGGTGTCGGCGCGGTCCGGGCGCAGGCCGTAGATCTGCGCGCGCTCCTCGGGCGTCTTCGACGCCATCTCGTCGAGCAGGCGGAACATCGCGGCCACGTCGATCGCCCGCCCCTCCGCGGACCCGGCCGGCGCAGGGCAGAGCTCCGCGAGCGTCTCGATGTTGCCGCCCGTGCCGACGAGCAGATCGATCCCCGAGCCCGACCCCTCGCCGAGCAGCTCCACGATCTCGCGCGTGGCCTCGACCATGACGCGATCGACGTACTCCTCGACGAGCCGCCGGTGCCCCGCGTCGACCGGGCGGCGATCCTCGAGGAAGGCCTCGACCATCCGCACCGTCCCCACGGGGAGCGAGCGCGAGAAGACGGCCTCGCGGCCGCGGAGCAGCGTGAGCTCGGTGGAGCCGCCGCCGATGTCGACGAGGAGCGCGGTCCGCTCGCCGAGCGCCACGCGCTCGCGGACGGCGAGCTGGACGAGGCGCGCCTCCTCGACCCCCTCGATGACCTCGACGTGGACGCCGGCCTCGCGCGCGGCGCGCTCGACGAAGAGGTCGCCGTTCTGGGCCTCGCGCGCGGCGCTCGTCGCCACGGCGCGGTAGCGGTCGACCTTGGCCGCATCCATCGCCGTGCGGAAGCGCCGGAGCGCCTCGCAGGCGGCGCCGATGACCCCGGATTCGAGCCGGCCCTTCGTGAACACGTCGTGCCCGAGACGCACCGACGCGCGATCCGAATGGACATCGCGGAACGGGTGGAAGCGCGGCGCGCCGGTCGCGGCCCCGGCGAGCGCCGGATCCCAGCCGGCCCCGAACGCCCCGAGCGCCGGGGGATCGACGTCGACGATGCGCAGCCGGATGGCGTTGGATCCGATGTCGATCGCAGCGAGCCGCGCCATGTCGGGAGAAGTAGCGAAGCTCCGGGCGGTTGGCTACTCTCATGCCGCTCATGTCGAGGAAGCTTCATCAAGGCTCGGGGGCTCCCCATCTCGGCCCCCTTCAGCATCGGCCTTCAGCGCGCGCGCTCGCGCCCGGGCAGGCTCGAGACGCGCGCCGTCTCCTCGGCGGCGCGCGCGCCGCGCTGGGGATCGCGGCCGCGGCGCTCGCGCTGGCGGGGTGCAGCGGCGGCGAGGCGCGCGCGCCGAACCCGATGCGCGCCCTCGACGAGCGCAGGGCGATCGAGGTGATCCGCCGGGCGATGGCGCACGAGGGCACGCAGCCGGCGCGCGGGCGCGAGGTCGAGCTGACCAGCGGGCAGAAGGTGCGCGTCGATGTCGGCGTGCAGAGCCGCTCGTACGGCGTCGTCTACGTGACCGAGGAGGACGCCCAGGCGCTCGGCGCCGCGATCCCGCCGCCGAACGGCCGGGACGAGAAGCTGCGCATCGTCCGCGGCGGGCCGGACGGGGCCATCCGCCTCGTGCTCCTCTATCAGCAGAACTACCTCTACGACGACCTCGTCGGCGAGTCGCACGAGCGCACGACGATCACCGCCGAGCGCGAGCTGACGCGCGACGTGCAGGACTTCATCACCTACGCGCGGACGCAGAAGTTCCAGTGAGCGCGCGCGAGGAGGGCGGGCCGGCGCGCCGCCGGGGGCACAGGAGAGAGCGAGACGCCGAGGAGCGCGCGCGACGCGCGCTCGGCGGCGGGGGGTTGCTCCTCGTCGCCGGGCTCGCGCTGGTCGGCGTCGGGCCGTCGGACGCGGGCATGGGGCTCACGGTGCTCGCGCTGCTGGTGCTCATCTACGGCATCCACAGCTTCGGCCGGCTGGGGACGGAGCGGGACGCACGGAGCGAGCAGGCGCGGGCTCCGTCGCGTTGAGGCTTGCGGAGCGGGGCGCGTTCGAGCAGCATCCGCCGCCATGCATCGCCCTACGCGCCAGCACCAGCACCTCACCCTCAAGGTCACCCAGAAGCAGGAGCGGAGCACCCAGAGCTCCCGGAAGCCCGGCCGCAAGCACAAGCGCTGGAGCAAGTTCCTCACCCAGTACGCGCCGCTCGTCGCTGGCGCCGAGACGGCCGCCTCCGCCGAGAGCTGAGCTCCCGCCGCCGGCCGAGGACGCCCTGGCGCCCGGCCTTCACGATTCCTTCACATACGCAATTTTTCAACACCATTGCATGCCGGCGCACGCCGCCTCCGCTTCCGACGAGGCGGCGGCGCCTCCGCCCGCGATGGCCGCTGTGCCGCCCGTGCCGTGACGGCGGCGCCTCCACCCGCGATGGCGGGTGTGCCGGCCGTGCCGCGAGCCGCTACGGCGGATGTGCCGCCGCTGTGCGACGCGGCCACCGCGCCGCGGCCTCCCCATAGTTCGTGGATTTCGTGATGGGGTCGCGCTCCTCTCGCCACGTAGCCAAGAGACCACCCCCTCTCGGCGTCTGATACGCGATCGCCAGGCGGCCTGTCACCCACTCCGCGCGAGACGGGCGCGCCGGCTCCGCGCGCATGGCGCGCGAAGGGCCCACTCCATCTCTCGCGCAAGGAAGGATCCATGCCCGCTCGTCCTCCGTCCAGCGCTGCCCGCGCGGCAGCGTCGCTTTTGTGCTCCCTCGTCGTCGGCGGCACATCCCTCCTCCCGGGGTGCCTGAGCCGCCCGATAGCCCATCAGGACACGCGCACGACTGGCACCGTCGTCGAGCGGCTCCCGCGGCACGTCGACAAGATCGATCTCCTCCTGACCATCGACAACTCATCGTCGATGAAGGACAAGCAGGACATCCTCGCGCTGGCCGTTCCCGACCTCGTGAGGCGCCTGGTCGACCCCCGGTGCATCGATCCGCTGAACTCCCTGGATTCGTCCCCGCCGCGGGAGGACGGCCGCTGCCCGAGCGGCAAGGAGCGCGAGTTCGAGCCCGTCGTCGACATCCACATCGGGATCATCAGCACGAGCCTCGGCAGCCATGGCGCGGACTCGTGCCCCGAGGAGACGCTCGCCTTCTTCAACAACGACAAGGGGCACCTCATCGCCCGGAGCGACAGGGACGACCGCAACGACGCAGACAACGACCCGCCGACCTACCAGAACCTGGGGTTCCTCGCCTGGGATCCGGAGCAGAAGCTCAGCCCCGCGGGCGAGTCGATCCTCGACGACGGCGCGGGGCGCGGCCTGGTCCCGACGCTGACGAACATGGTCCGAGGGGTGGCCGACAACGGCTGCGGCTTCGAGTCGCAGCTGGAGAGCTGGTACCGCTTCCTCGTGGACCCCGCGCCCTACGAGACCCTGGAGGTGGTGAACGGCAAGGCGGAGCGGCGCGGCGTGGACAGGAAGCTCCTGGATCAGCGCAAGGCGTTCCTGCGGCCGGACTCGCTCCTCGCGATCGTCATGCTGTCGGACGAGAACGACTGTTCCATCAAGGAGGGAGGGAACGCCTTCTGGGTCGCGAGGCAGAAGGACGACGACGGCGACGTTTTTCGGATGTTCGCGCCGCGCAGGGAGTGCGCGGAGAAGGGCCTGGACGACCCGTGCTGCAAGTCCTGCGGATCGCCCAGGGGCGAGTGCCCGCTGGACGAGGAGACCTGCGGCCCGGAGGGACAGCCCAAGACGCTCCTCCCGAACGAGGATCCGCACAACCTGCGCTGCTTCGACCAGAAGCGCCGGTTCGGCATCGATCTGCTCTACCCGATCGACCGCTACACGGACGCGCTCACGCAGGCGCGGATCCAGGATCACCAGGGCAATCTCGTCGACAACCCGATCTTCTCGGATCTCGACCCGGACGACGAGAACAGCGCGGTCCGTCCGCCGGAGTACGTGTTCTTCGCGGGCCTCGTGGGCGTCCCGTGGCAGGACATCGCGCGCCAGGACGACGCGGGTCAGCCCGATCTCCGGGAAGGCAGGGACCAGGGCGGCAACCGCGTCGGCGGCTTCAAGAGCGCCAAGGAGCTGAGCGCCCCGAACGCGGGCTTCGCGAGCACCTGGGACATCATCCTAGGAGATCCGAAGTCGCGCCGGAGCCCCGGCGATCCCCACATGATCGAGTCGCCGCTCCCCCGCGAGGGCGAGAACCCGATCACCGGGACGCGCATCGCCAGCCCGGGCTCGCCGGACGACGCCAACACCATCAACGGCCATGAATGGAACCCCAACCCGGGTTTCGGCGACCTCCAGTACGCTTGCACGTTCCCGTTGCGCGAGCCCGTGACGGGCGATGACTGCAAGAGCACTGAAGACCGAGACAGCCCCCTGTGCAAGGACAACCCCGACGGCACCGACAGCAACCTCCAGGTCAGCGCGAAGGCCTATCCGGGCCTGCGGCAGCTCGAGCTCATCCGGGACCTCGGGGAGCAGGGCATCGTCGGCTCCGTGTGCCCGGCGCAGCTCGAGTTCACGGAAGAGGACAGGCTCGACTTCGGCTATCGGCCGGCCATCGGCGCGATCGTCGATCGCCTGAAGACGAAGCTCGGCGGGCAGTGCCTGCCCCGCGCGCTCCAGCCGAACGAGAGCGGACAGGTCAGCTGCCTCGTCCTCGAGGCGCGGAGCACGGCCGAGGGGAAGTGCGGCTGCGACGGGCTCACCGCGCGGCGGGAGGTGCTCCACGAGAACCTCGCCGCAAAGCGGATGGTGCTCGAGGATCCGGTGGCGGCGGCGAACGGCTGGAACTGCGTCTGCGAGGTCGAGCAGCTGAGAACGCCGGACGAGCTCGCGGCGTGCCAGAACACGGTGCCTCCTGCGCCGGTCGAGGTCGGCGGCGAGAAGGTGCACGGGTGGTGTTATGTCGACCCGCGGCTCGGCTTCGGCCGAGACGAAGTCGTCGCCAAGTGCCCGTCCACAGAGCGCCGCCAGGTCCGGTTCACCGGCGACGGCGCAGCCCTGGACGGCGCGACGCAGTTCGTCATCTGCTCCGGCGACACCGCCAACCAGTAGCCGTGGATCTTTGCAATCAGCGTGAAGGGCCGCCTTCTCGGCGCAAAAGCCGATAGACTGCGATGCGTGGGCTCCACGGCACACCACGGCGCGGAGCGGCCTCCGTCGATTCCTCCTTCAGCCAGGTACAACCCCGAGCACGGCACGTTCGAGCTCGTGGAGACCGACGCCGACGGCCGTCGCTCGGGCGAGTGCCACGTCTACCGCGCGAGCGACGGCTCGTTGCTCTCGCGCTGCTGCTACGCGGGCGGGGTGAAGGACGGGCCGTTCACCTTGTTCCACCCGAACGGCCAACCCGCGCAGCGCGGGCGCTACCGGGGCGGCGAGCTCGACGGCGAGGTGGTGGTGTACGGCAGCGACGCCCCGACGGAGCTCAGGCTACGACCGTGCTGTGTGCCGCCCGGCGCCTGGGAGCTGCGAACGCGCTATCGGCAAGGGAGCATCGTGCGCCAGGTCTTTCACGACCGCGACGGGTACCCGATCTCCGCGGACGGCTCCCGCTGGCCCGACCAACCCGCCGGCCTCGCCGGAGAGGCCGACTACGACCACGGCTCGCAACGATGGCTGGTCCGCGAGGAGGACGGAGCCTCGGCCTCGCTCATCGACCGTTACTTCACCCGCGAGGGCAAGCCCTCTCAGGAGATCGAGATTCGCGCTGGCGCGCGTCATCGCGAGCTCCGGTACGACGCGCTGGGCCGCCCTTCCGAGGAGCGGCACTTCGATCCCCAGGGACGGTTCCACGGCCCGTTCGTCCGCTGGTTTCCCGATCCGGACACGAGCCCTTACCTCGACCGGCGCGTGCGCGAGGAGCGCGGCCAGTATGCGCACGGTCACCCGGTCGGAGCGTTCACGGGGCTCGACGCGGACGGGGCGCCGGTGGTGCGACGCGAGCTCGGCGCGGCCATCGACGAGGCGAGCCTCGGCGCGTCGCCCGCGCTCGCCGAAGACATCGCGGCGTGGGACGCCGAGCGCGTCTGGGCCCTCGCGCGAGAGCTCTTGCAGGACGGCCGCGCGCGCGAGGCCTGCTGCGCCGCGGCCCGCGCGGCGGCCCGCGGGGGCGAGCGAGAGAGGCTCGCCGAGTTCCTGCGCGGCGCGACGCTGCAGCCGAAACCCGAGGTCGTGGAGCAACGCGGGCGAGCGCTGCTCGACGCGTCCGACGCGACCGCGCTCGGCGTGCTGGACGAGCTCTTGCTCGGCGCCGAGCCGAGCGCGGCGTACCGCACGCTCGCCGCCGTCTTCCGGGGCTCGCGTCGCGTCGCGCTCTCGCTCGTCGAGGCGGCGCTGCTGCTCGTGCCCGAGCGCCGCTCGACCTGCATCACGCGCGCGCTCCTGCGGCTCGAGCTCGGCGACACGCGCGGGGTGCTCGAGGACGCCGACCGCGTCGAGGCCGAGGCCCCCGCCGTGGCCGAGCACCTCAGGACCTTCGTGCGGCTGCTGTACCCGGAGTTCGCCTTCTGGCCGGCGCGCCAGGCCATCGATCCGATGCCCGGCGACGCATCGGCCACGGTCGAGCTCGATCAGCCGCTCGAGCAGGTTCAGCAGAAGGTCCGGCTCTACGCCACCCGCCTGCTTCGCCTGCGCGAGGCCGTGCAGCGCGGCTTGCCGGGCACGGAGCCCTGTCCGTGGCTCCCGCCCGACCTGTCACACCTCTTGCCGGACGGGCCGGTGGAGCTCGCGCGGACAGCGGCGACCTTGACCGAGGAGACCGAGAATGGCGTCGAGACCGTCGAGCTCACCGTCGACGAGGCGCTCGACCCAGGAGCCCTGCCGGTCTCTCTCCTGATGCGGAGGGCCCGAGCCGAGTGGGCCGCCCTCTGCTGGCTTTGCTGGTCGGCCGGCCTCGACCGGGTCGCGTTGCCGGAGCGCATCGCGCGCCGGCCCGACTTCACGGCGGCGGTCAACATGTCGCTCACCCGCTGGTTCCGCGCGCGCGACCAGCTGCAGAGCGGCGGGCTCGTCAGCCGGGCGCGCGGCGTGCCAGGCTTCCTCTGGGAGGGGCACGAGATCGGCGAGCTCGACCCCTCGCTCGCGGGCATCGCGGCCGACGAGTACTTCGAGATGCGCTGCCTCTTCGTGTGGCTCATGTTCCGGGAGAACATCTCCCCGTTCCAGAGCGATATCCGCGCGGCGTGAGCGCCGAGTCAGGGCGGCTCCGGCTTGAGCGACGTCCGGATGCGGGACGGCGAGGAGCTCGACCTGATCGGGCTGCGCATCCGCGCGCTCAGTACGCCGGGACACACGCCGGAGAGCATCGGCTATGCCTTCCCTCCATGGCCTGCGGGGGGGCGGATCAGCCGGGTCGATCCGCTCCGATGTCCCGACGTCGACGTCGCGCAGATCGACGGATCCAACGGGCACGCGAGCGTCAACTCGACGAGATCTCGGAGCTACGGCGCCTCCAGGTCCTCGGTCGTGATCAGCAGCGCGCCGACCATCCCGGGCTCCACGCCGGCCCGGCCTGCCACCGCCTCGACGCATCCGGCCGCCCAGACTTGCTCACCGGCATGTATCCCTCTCTCGAACCGGGCCTGTTCGACCGGCACCGCACGCCCTCGCAACATCAGGTTGAGCTCCCACAAGCTCCACAAGGACGCTCGATCCGGCGGCTCAGGAAAGGCATCCACCCTGGCGCTGCCGTCGAAGACGAGCTCGAAGTGGCCGCTGGGGGGTGATTCCTCGAGATCGGAGCAGCCCGTCTCCACCTTCTTCAGCGATGTCCACGGGAGCAGCTCCGTACCGAACAGGCTATGTCGCTCGACGCCGCGCTCCGTCCCGAGGTCGTAGTCCTGGACGTCCGCAAGCACGGAAGGCACCCAGAGCGCCAGCAGAGAAGCGCCGGCGATCACCAGGTAACGCGCCAGGAGATAGCCATGCTGATGAAGGAACGTGGGAGGATCAGTCGCGCCAGCGATCTCGATTTCCCGGCGCAGCTGAGCGCGCGTGAGCCCGCCGGCGGCGCCCTCGGCGTCGATCGCGCTGATCAGGTTCCTGATGGCCGCGTACTCCGCGAACCGTCGGCTGAAGCGACGGTGGAGCCGCGACAGAAAGCCGCCGGCCAGCAAGAAAACGCCGAGACCGAGCATCGCCACGCTCCATCCATGATTGGAGGCGACGAAATAGGCCCGCTGGAGCCGCTGCGCCTCCAGCCGTCCGATGAACCACGACACCGCCGCGGCCGCGGCGACCGTGACGCCGAGCGTCAGCACGACCACCAGGACGACATAGCCCGCGTACCGAGCGCGCCAGTTCGGGAAAATCTGATCGCGGATGTACTGGACGACGTGCGGAGGGACTCCCAGGCGTTCCAGATCGCCAGCCCTCTCCGAGAAGTCCTCGCGCTGCGGCATCGCCGCGCGACGATAACACCATCCCAGACGGGGGTGAAGCCGCTCGGCGCTAGTTGCCTGCCGTGTGGGCGATCGCGAAGATGAGGTTGCGCTCGAGCCGGATCCCCTGCGGCGTGCGGAACGCCTCAAGCTCCTTCGCGAGCCGCTCTCGCACCTCGCGCTTCTCCTCGGGGCTCAGGTGCGAGAGGTGGTTGCCGAACGAGCTCGACCCGCTGTGCCTCAAGATCTCGTCGACGTCGGCGGCGTGGATCCCATGCTGAATCCGAGCTTGCCACCCGGCTTCAACACGCGCGCCGCCTCGGCGATGGCGCGCTCCTTCTGCGCTTCGTTCAACCAGTGAAGGACGCTGTTCAGGTACACGACGTCAAAGCGCTTCGAGGCGAAGGCGGAGAGGTCCTCGGCGCGGCCGACCGCGGTCGCGAGGTTCACGCGGGCCTTCTGCCGGGCGATGTCGACGAGCAGGGCCCGTGCCGACGCCCGGCGCCGCGCTGGCAGGGCCCGCGCGCCGGAGCGCCGCGCCGGCGCATCCGTCGGAGGTCGTCTGGACGCGAAGACGCAGCTTCGCCGTGCGTTGGGCTGACCTCGTACCTATCTTCTATGCTGCTGCCCCCAGGCCCCTGGAGCTTCGTTCGCAGCCTGGAGGATCGCCTGCCACGCCCCCAAGCACCGCTCCTGCTCCGCCACGAAATCGTGCGGATCGAAGTGTGACCATCTCCCTGTCTGCACCGCCAGCTCCCTCGACAACCACCTCCGATCCTCGATCGGAAGCGCAAGCATCGACAGCTCTTGAAGCGACACCGATGGTGCGTATTTCTGCCCGCGTCGCAACCGATGTTTCGGGTCAAAGCTCGCCCGGTGCTCCGACCAGTACGCCCGCCAGCGCGCAGGATCCGTCGACGGCACACCGAGCGTCTCCTTCGACCCGACCGGCGCGCGATCGCGCGGATCGCCCACCAGCTCTCCGAGCGGCCGACGTCCACGAAACGGCTCCGGATCCGGATCGATCACCATCACGTCCTGCAGCGCCGCCGCGTCGACCTCCATGTCCTCGACAAGGCCCGCGCCGAGCAGCCGATCGAGCGCGGCGCCGGCGGCAAGCGCGACGTCCTTCGCTGCGCACTCCAGCAGATCCAGCAGGCTCGGGATCGCCTCCACGAGCCCAGTCCACCCGACCGCCTCGACTGCCGAGGGTGTTGGAGAGCGCCGCATTCGCTCGAGCAGCCACCAGGCGTCCTCCTCGCCGGCGACCAGCGCCAGCCGCACCAGCGCCCGGTCCCCGAGCGCTCCCTGGGCCGCCCTGCGCGCGGCCTCGGCCGCTCGCCCGTGCGCCGCGATCAACATGGCATCGAGCCCCGTCGCCTGGACGTCGAGGTTTTCGTGTGCGAGCGCCCGCTCCAGCGCCCGGTCGAAGCGCGGATGTCTCACCGCGGCGAGCGCAGACAACCCGTACGCGAAGATGCGCGCGTCCTCCTCATCGCTCAGCGCTTCGAGCTCCGTGGGCGTGAGCCAGCCGCGGTATGCCAGCAGCTCCACGGCGATCGCCCGGCACCCGCGCTCGGACGACGCGGCCAAGGCCCTCAGGCTGCTGGGCAGGCACGGGCTCCGCGCGAGCTTCATGGCGGATACGAACGCCTCGGCGACGACCGGATCACCTGCGCCGAACCGGAAGAGCACCCGTTCGGCACAGGCGAGCGTGTCACGCCCCTCGATGCACCCTCCGATGATCGCGGCCGCAAAGACGCGCATCGGCTCGGCGGTCGGCGCATCCATCGCCAGCGGCTCGATGTGCGCGATCGCCGTCGGACCGAGCGCGGCCAGCGCGTCGATGGCAGCGACCATGCGTTGCTCCAGAGCTCGGCATGAACGCCAGTCGTCTCCAGGGAGCGGCGCCCGCTGGACTCCGAGCATCCCGATCTCCTCGAAGCACACCCGCGACCAGCGACGGACGAAATCCTCCTCCGAGACCGCGGCCGCCGGCGCGAACGCGAACCCGGGAGGAGCCGCTTCTCGAGCCGGGACCGGCTTGACCGGCCTCGGTGCTGGCCTGGCAGGACGAACGAGCGCCATCCTCCGCTCCGTCGCCAGGCGGCGCATCGCCTCGGCCATGGCCGCGAGCTCATCGAAGGTCCTCGGCTCCGCCGACGCGGGCTCGGGCTCTTCAGGCGCGGGCTCAGCCACCTTCGGCGCGCGGAACGACGGTACGAGCGAAGCCCGCCCGACGACGTGCAGCGGCGGGAGATCGACGCCCGCGCGAAGCACGGGAGCGCTCGATCCGGCGAGCGACGCGGTGGAGAGACGCTCCTCGGCGGCGACGAGCGCTGCGCAGGCGTCCCGGAGCGAAGCGAGCATCCGAGGCAGGCCCGCCTGCGCCAGGAGAACAGCCGCCGCCCATACATGCCCGTGCGCGCGCCCCACGGCCGTCCCACGATCAGCACGGCCATCGAACGCATCGTACAGCGCGCCAAGGCCGCTCTCGAGCTTGCGCGCTGCAGGCGCAAGGTGGGCGCTCGGCTCACGCTGTCCTTCGATGAAGCGCGCGACCGCGTGAATCAGCGAATGCGCGCGCTCCCAATGCATGACCCAGGGCGCGTCGGCGTCGCAGGCGGCGAGGTCGTCGGACATGCGCGCCGCCTTACCTGAACCCTTCCCTGCGCACGTTCCCTGCGGGAGCGGCGCGCCTGCCGCGGATCGACATGGTTCAAAGCCCTCCCTTGTTCAAGAATCCTGGGCTGCCGGTGGTGCCCACCATCCCGAGCTCCACGAACACGACCGGCGCCCCCATCACGATGAACGACGGACCGCCCGTGTTGAGGCTGACCACCTCCTTCATCGTCCCTGGCTCGTTGCCGTGACATGCTTTGAAGCTCGATCCCACCGTCAGGATCTTCGCGCCGCCCATCTTCGTTCGTACCGGCGCGTTCTTGATGCCCTCGGCCGAGCTCGCGAACACCGGATAGGGCACCGGGATCGGGCTCGGTGCGGCCGGCGTCGTGCACACGCTGACCGCCAGCGGGACCATCTGGTGCCCTGACCTGGCCGTGATGCAATCCATCATGCAAGCTGTGATGCTCATGCTCACCCCTCTCCGTCCGATGTTCGCGCTGCGCTCGCGAGCACCACCGCGGCCCGCGCCCCGCCGTCGTTCCCGGCAGCCGCGATGGCCACCGGCGACGGCGCAACCCCGTGCTCCCACGCCGTCGCCGCGATCGCGACGAACAGCGGCATCGCCGCGGCACCCAGATAACCGATCCGCTGCGCTGGAGACTCGATGACATACGGGCGGCCGAGCACATCCTGCAGCCTGACGAACGCCGCCTGCCACTCGCGGAGCCGCCGCATCTCGCCCGTGAGATCGGTCAACATCCACCCCGCTGTCTGCCCAGCCCGCGCCAGCGGCTCGGCCGCCTGCCGCGTCGCGCTGGTCAGTCCGAACGCCTCGTAGGCGGGCGCGTCGTCGTGGGGCCCAGCGCGCTCGTGCCCGGTGCCCACGCCGACCACGCGCGCGACGGTGCGGAGACCCCGCCGCCCCGCGTCCGCGTCGCGCATCAGCGCGAAGAACGCCGCCCCCTCCCCCGGAATGCGCGCGTCCAGGTTGTCGGGAGAAAAGAGCCGCCCGCTCTCCTCGAGCGCCGCAATCGCACGCGGGTCGTAATCGCTGTGGACGCCGCCCAGGATCACCGCGTCGACCTGCATCGACGAGAGCGCGTTCAGCGCCTCGAGCAGGAGCGGCCCCAGCGCCGCCTCGCCGCCTGCGACGATCTCCACCGCCGCCGGCGTCGAACGCTTCACCGCCGCCGCGAGGAGCTTCGTCGCCGCAGGCGCGTCCGGAACTCCTTCGTCCAGCGCGAGCTGGACCAGGATCTTGCCGTCGCCGATCCGCGAGACGGCCTCTTCGAACGCGGGCGCCGCGAGCAGGACGAGCCGCTCCGGCCCCACGATGCGCGGATCGATCGCCGGCACGAATCCCATCGTGATCGCCTCGCCGGCCGAGTTCGCGAGCGGCGCCTCTGCGACGGCCGGGAAGCCCGCGCGCAGCAAGAACCCCGTCTGTCGGGCGTTCAGCCCGATCGGCGTGCGTGCCCCGACCTCGACGACCCCGACTGCGCTCACCCGGCCTCCGTCTCGGTCACGACGATCTCGACGTCCTTCATGCGCCGCGGCGCCTGGAACGACGCGCGCCACACGAGCTCGACAACCACGCCTGGAGGAGCGAGCGCGTCGATCAGAACTGTATCGAGTTCAGGTAAGAGGATCTCAGGCGCGCGCCCCCTGACCCTCATGGCGACCGTCACGGCGGTCCTGGGCAGTCGAAATACCATCGTTCCCTGATCCGGCGTGAGGTTGAGCAGGACCACCTCTTCTCCACCGCGCACCGCCGGCGTCGCGACGAGCCCCGGTGAGGCACACGAACTGGCGCGATCGTCGTGGTCCAGGGGCAAGAGAGGCGCGCGCTGCCTTTGCCAGGCAACATCATAGGTCCCAAGATAACGCCGCCGTGGCTCCCAGTGGCGGCCGATCGCGCCGAGCCCTGCAGGCGCCGGGCGCGTGCTCACCGAGCGGATGAGATCCGCCGGGTCCTCGATGAAGGGCGCGGGCTTGTGCGTGAGCGCTTCCGGGTCGCGCGCGATCCCCATCCCCACCGGATTCCTGGGCTCCTCGACAGGGTGCGACGGATCGCTCCGATCGAGCCCGCCCCACGCGTGGTCGTACCGCACCTCGATGCCGGTCGTAGGGCGCGGCTTCGACAGCCCGGCGCCGTTCGCCTCCCAGACACGTAATCCGAAGATCCGGACGACCTTCTCCAGGCTGCCGAGCCGCACGCCGGCGTCGAAGAAGGGAACGGCCCGTCCGCCGGGCGCGTGCGCCGCCGCCACCACGATCACGTCCGTGCCCGGCTTGGCGACGCAGAGATCCGAAGGATACTTGATGCTGCTCTTCTCCGGATCACCCCACGGCACGTCGGCGCTGCGGATCCGGCGCTGCTCCGCGCTGTCCGAGATCTCGAGCTCGCTCTGCCCCTCGACCGAGACGAACGTCGCCTTCACCACGACGACGAGGCGCTCGCCCTCCTTGCCGACGAGCAGGAACGGCGCGGCGACGAAATCGGTCCTGTTGTCCATGCGCGGCGGATCCATGGCTGCCTCACAGCAACGATACGTTGCGCTTCAACCTGACGTTCGGCGCCGTGATCGTGACGAGCCCGGCCTTGATCGTCACCCCTCCGCCGTCGATGACCACCTCGCTCGATCCGCACTTGAACACGATGGCGCCCGCGGCGTCCACCTTGTGAAACGCCCCGATGAACATGCCCTTACCGCCCGCCATCACGGAATGCGAGCCGCCGATCTTGTCGACCACGGCGCCGCCCACCATCGTCGTGCGACTACCGCCGACCGTCTCGGCCTCCGGCGCGCCGCTCACGACGACAAGGCCGGCCGCTTGCTCCGTCTTGTCGGCCAGGCACGTCTCGGCCCGCGTACCGGCGACGAGCTCGATCCGCGCAGCGCCGATCCGCTGCGACCGCGCTCCCCCGACCGTCGTGTGAATGCCGGCTGCCGCGATCGTGGCCTTCATGCCCCCGACGGTCTCGTCGTGCGTCGAGGCGCACACGTTCACAGAGTGCCCCGGTCCGGTGGCGCTGTCCGACGCCGAGCTGCCCGCCGATACGCCCTCTTTCGTCGCCCCGGGGGCGCCCGAGGGGCCAGCACCGCCGTCCGCGCCAAGGCCCGACGCATGGCCGGGGCGCGCCGGGCCGGCATTCATCGCCCCTCCGAGCAGCGCGTCGAACCAGCCGGATCCATCGCCCGAGGCCGCTGGCCCGCCGGCGGCTGCCCCGAGGGACGCGCCGAACGCGGCCGGCGAGGGCAGGCTGGCCACCGCGTCGAGCGCCTTCGTCGTGGCGCCCATGTCCCCGACGTTCATGGCGTCCATGGCAGCTCCCAGCTCCCCGAGCTGGGTCTCCAGCGCGTGGACTGGCACCATCATCTGGTTGACCTTCGCCACCGCCGCCCGGTCGAGCGCCTCCAGCGCGCGGCGCGCCTCCGCCGTCGCGGCCTCTGTCGGCGCGCTCGCGGCGAGCGACAGGAGCGCGCTCGCCGGATTGCCGATCATCTCCTTCTGCGTGCCGCCCACCACCGTCGCGCTCTCCCCCTTGGCGGTGAGCCCATAGACGGCGTTCACTTGCACCGATCGATTGCCGCCCACGCTCGTGGTCTGCGCGCCGTCGACGGTGGCCAGGTAGCCGTTGGTCACCTGGATCTTCTGATCCGCGCCCACGGAGAGCTGCGCGTCGACCTTGACGCTCTTCGACTCGTTGACGCCGGTGGAGCGCGTCTTGTTGTTCGCCGTCGCGAGCGTCGTGTTCCGCTGGGACCTGATGCTGATCTCCTCGTGTCCAGCCTTGTCCTCGAGGCGGATCTCGTTCGCGCCCGAGCCACCCGGCGACGAGCTCGTCCGCAGCGCGCTGCGCGACTTTCCATCAGGCAGCGCGTAGGGGGGCCTGAATCGGCCGTTGAAGACGCGCCCCGTCACGACGGGTCTGTCGGGGTTTCCTTCCAGAAACCCGACGATGACCTCCCACCCCACCCGTGGCAGGAGGATCGCCCCGCTCGCCTGCGGCTGCGCCACGCGGATCCAGCACGACGCCGTATCATCGCTCTCGCCGTGGCGATCCCAGTGAAGCTTGACCTTGCACCGGCCGTGCGCGTCCGTATGGATGTCCTCGGCAGGCGCGCCTTTCGGCGCGACGACCACCGCCGTCTGCGGGCCCTCGATGATCGGCGCCGGCGTCCGCTGCGGGCTACGGTAACGGACGGCCCTCGGAACGGTCGTGGCGCGGACGACGTACGTCCCGTCGTGCAGCTCGTGCACAGCAGCGGTGATGAAATGGTCGCCGTCGAGCTCATCGGGGGCGTCGACGAGCGTGAACCAGCGGCCCGCGCTGAGCCGCGCGCAGCCGGAATCCAGCGTGAGGCACGCGCGCTCGGCCTGCAGCGCTTCCAGCCGAACCCGGGCGAGCCGCTCTCCCTCGCGTCGCTCGGTGTACCGCCCCGGAACATCGTACACCTCGAGATCCGCGTCCGTCTCCGCCGCCGCGGTCACCGTCTGGTCGATCTCCGGCGCCTCGAAGTCGTAGTCACGCAGGACCACCTTGCCAGTCGCCGTGCGGCATCGCCGCACGAGGACGCAGATCGCGTCCTCGACGCCGTCGAGCCCAGCGCCGAAGCGGTAGGGGACCTCCTTGTTCCCGTCGATGGGGTCGCTCGCGGTGCTGTCGTCCTCGAAGACGACGATCTCGCCAGCGTCGCCGGCTTCGGCGTGAAAGGTGATGCCCTCCTCCTCGAGAAGCCGCGAGACGAACGCCAGCGAGCTCTCGTTGTACTGCACGCAGTACGTGCGCTTCGGATAGCTGCTCACGAGGCGCCATGACTGGCGCTGGTCGTCGATACCAGCCCCTCGCAGCACCGCCGAGACGATCTCCTTCACGTCCTGGTCCTGATAGATGCGGCAGTCCACCTCGCGCTCGAGCAGCCCCATCCACGAGGTGAGGTGGATCCGGTACGAGGTGCTCCGAACGCCGTCGTTCGTCGGCGTCGCGGCGATCTCGACGTCGGTCACTACCCCGTGCATCTCGTGCTCCGGGCCTCCCCGGCCGAAGGCGAGGTACGCGGGGCTGCCGAGCAGCTCGTCCGGATCGACGTAGATCGCGGAGCGAAGCTCGACCTCCGCCGTGGTGACGAGGCCGAGCCGGCGCTCGACCCGGAATCCGATGATGTCGCGCGACTCGATCGCCTGGGCCCGGAAGAGCGTGAGCAGCGTCCGCGGTGCCATGCTCAGTTCTCCTTGATGATGCCCAGCTCGTCGCAGTCGCCGTCGAACGTGATCGCGACACCGGCGAGCGACACCGACGCTGGGGTGAGGGTGATCGTGGACGCTCCCATGACGACGCTGAGCGAGGTCTGGGCCTCGAACACGACGTTCGCCGCCTTGACGATCTGCGCGCCCCCCGCGACTTCGAGGAAATCCGCCTCGCTCACGTCCTGACGATCCCCGGCGACGACGTTCAGGATCGCGCCGGCGGCCTTCTGGCTCAAGCTGGTCCCGATCTCGACGGCGCGGCCGCCGCCGGCGAGGATCACCTTCGCCGCTCCCGCGGCCTCGGTCCGGCTCCCCTTCACCGTCACGGTCCGGTCCGAGGCGGTCATCTCGATCAGCGCCGCGCCGACCGTGTCCTCCATCGTGGCCATGGTCGCCTCGTCGACCGAGCCAGCCGCGAGATCGACCTGCGCCCCGCCGATGGCCAGCGTCGAGCTCCCCGTGACGGTGCGCTTGTGATCCCCGCCCGCCTTGACGTCGCGGCTGCCACCGACGGTGAGCGAATGGCTGCCGACGTCGTCCACCATGAACGTCGAGGCGCGCACCCGCTGATCACCGCCGATCGCGAGATCCTGGTTCGCTCCGACAGCGGCGGACATGCTGTCGGTCACCGCCAGCAAATGATTGGCGTCGATGGAACGCGACTCGCTGTTCCCGACGCTCTCCATCACATGGTTTCCCGCGCGGATAGAGCCGTCCCGGGACGCGTTCATGAACATCTCCTCGGCGCCCGCCCGGTCGTCCATGCGGATCTCGTTCGCCGACCCGCCGCCCGGGGTGGTGGCGGTCTGCAGGGCCGTCCGGGTCTTGTGCGCCGGCAGCGGATACGGTGGCGGAGACGCGGCGTTGTACAACCGCCCTCCAACGAGCGGCTGATCAGGGTCGCCGTCGATGAAATCGAGGCACACCTCCCAGCCCACGCGCGGGGTCAGCATGCCGCCGCCGAGCGGGAGCTGGCTCGTCCGGATCCACGCGCTCGATGAATCATCGGCCTTGCCACGCCGATCCCACGGCAGCAAGACCTTCACGCGACCGTGCCGATCGGGGTGGATCTCCGTGCCCGGCGGTCCCGTCGTGACGGCCGACTGCGCGCCAAGAACCCTGGCCGCCCGCGGGGCTCGCGGGGGGCGATACGTGCTCTTCGACGTGGGGATTGCGCGGAACGCGATGCGCCCCCCGCGCCGACCTGCGTCTGCGTGCGCATGGGTCTTCGGGCGCGCCTCCAGGGCGATGTCGACCTCGACGAGCAGGTACTCCTGATTGAGTGGCTCGTAGGGATGGTCCGCCAGCGAGAACCTGCGCCCGGGGCGCACCCGAAGGGTGTTCGTCGTGCCGCTCGCGAGGGCGCGCCGGGCGCGGAGCGACTCCAGGAGCACCCTGGCGCGATGATCGCCCACGGCCGGTTCGGTGAAGCGGCCAGGGTGCACGTACACTTCCAGCGCTCTCTCCTGGTCGTCGTCCCCCTGGGCCGTGGCGTCCAGCTTGACCCTGGGTCTCTCGAAATCATGGTCTCGGAGGTGCACGCGCCCCGGTGCGATCGTCCTGTCGCAGGAGATGGTGGTTATCGCATCGAGCGTCGTGTCGAGCCCATCTGTCGGACGGAACACCAGCTGATTCCTTCCATCGATGTCCTCGGATTCTGTGTCGACGAAGGTGACCGTGTCGGCCCCGGAGCTCGAATCGACGAGGAAGGAGATCCCGTCTTCCGCGAGCAGTCGCCTTACGAAGTCGAGATCCGTCTCACGGTACTGCGCCGTCGTCCGTCGCTCCGGGTAGCTCTGCGTGAGCTGCCAGCGCTGCGCCGACGCGGGGATGCCGGCGCCCGCGAGGACCTCCTTCACGATGTCGGGAGCCGACATGTGCTGGAAGATCCGGCAGTCGGCGCGCTGGGTGAGCCGGAAGAGCCTGGGACGCGCGACGAGCCGCGTCGCAGTCTCCTCCGTGCCCTGCGGCGTGGCGCGCTCTGCCTCGACGACATAGCCGGCCAGCTTGCGCTCCTCCCGGCCCTCGCGGCGCGACAGCGTGAGCAGGAGCGGCTTCCCCAGCAAGGTGGCCGGGTCCGGCCCCCCGGCACGGTCGGTGATCTCGCACCGGAGCGAGCCAACGTCATCGAGCGCCTCGTGCGCTTCGAGCCAGAGGAGGGGGAACCGGACGCCGTCTATCGTGAGCTCGTGCTCGATGTCGATGGAGTCTGCCACGCTGTCCGTCCCTCACCCGATCTTGAGGCTCGCCGCCTGCCGGACGATGAGCGCCGCGTTGATGGCTATCTTCGCGCCCTGGAGCGTCATCGGGCCCCCGTCGAGCTGGATCGCGCTCCCGCCACCGTGGAACCTCCCCACGCCACCCGCGAGGACGATCTGCGGCGCCTCGACGACGTAATCGCCGCCCGCGTCGCGCAGGTGGAGCCCCCCAATCAGCTGCTTCACCGCGCCGGCCTGCGTGGAGAGCGCGCCCACGCTGTGGATCTCTCCCGCGGACGACGTCTGATCCTTGCTCGTCGCGACGCTCTCGACGCTCGTGCCAGCGACGAGCTGCGCGATGAGCGCCCCTGCCGTCTCATCGTAAGTCGAGAGCATGTTGTCATCGATCGAGGCGAGCGAAACGCTGGTCTGGACCGAACCGACGTCGCGCGAGAAGGCGCCGGTGATCTGCTGGCGGACGCCGCACGAGATGGTGATGTGGTCCCCGCCCACAGCGTAGTCGCGCGCCCCGCCGACCTTCTCGACGAGATCAGCGCTCGCCTGGACCTTGTCGTCGCCGCTCACGGAGATCGCCTGCGCGCCGGCCACCTTGATCTGGAGCGCGTTGCCGACGTCGATCGACTGGTTCGCGCCCACCGTGGTCGACTCGTTCGCGCCGATGGAGACCGCGTAGTTGCTCCCGACGCTGTGCTCCTCGTCGCCGCCCACGGTCTCGTCCTTGTCGTGGCCGGTGGTGATGGCGAGGTCCTTCTTGGCGGAGATGGAGAGCCCCTGGCTCCCGGCCGTGTCGCTCATCGTGATCTCGTTGTGCCCGGCGCCGCCTGGCGTGGACATGCTCTTCAGCGCGCTCCTGGCGGCCGCGCCGGGCAGGGCGTAGGGCGGCGCGTCCTCCGCGTTGAACGTGCGCCCGAGCACGAGGGGGCGATCCGGGTCGCCGTCGAGAAAGCCGACCGAGACCTCCCAGCCGACGCGGGGCAGGATCATCGAGCCGCCGAGGCCGAGCTGCGATGCGCGCAGCCAGGCGCTCGACGTATCGTCCTGCTTTCCCGAACGATCCCACAGGAAGCGCACCTTGACGCGGCCGTACGTGTCGACGTGGACGGCCTGGGGCTCGCTCGACGGTCCGGTGACGATCGCTGTCTGGACGCCGCCGACTCGCGGCTTCTTCGTGCGGCGAGCCGGGGCGAACGGCGCGTCCTTCGGAATGGCGGCGAACTCGTTCTCGCACGCCTCTCTGCCCAGCCGGCCTCGCGATCGCAGCTCGGTGACGACGAACTCTCCCTCCAGGAACGGCTCCGCCGCCCCGTCGATCGCCATCGGCGTACCGCACAGGAGCCCCGCCGCGTGGGTCTTGCCGCGGCAGACGTCCACGTCGCCCCGGAGGGAGCTCAGCCGCCGCGCCGCCTTCCGTGCGCCTTCGGCGCCCGTGGTGAACCCGCCGGGGTACTCGAAGTGGTGAATGGCGCGGTTGCCGGGCGCCGCTGCCGAGGCAGCGGGGAAGACGTCAGGCTTCTCGAAATCGTAGTCGCGCAGCGTGAGCCCCGTGGTCCTCAGGGACTTTCTCCGGCGCAGATCGAGCACCGGCCGGGCGTGCGCGCGCGCGCCCTGCCGGACGGAGAGCAGCACCTCGGGCGTCCCGTCCTGCGGCGCGAAGGCCGCCGGATCGTCCCCCAGGACGAGCCTGTGCCCGTCCGGGCCGTGGAGGAAGAAGTAGAATACCCCCTCCTCTTCGAGGAGCCTGTGAACGAAGTCCAGCTCTGTCTCGCGGTACTGGCACAGGAACTCACGCGGCGCGTAGCTCTGCCGGAGTCGCCATTCGACACCGCTGTCGACGCCGGCGTCGGCGAGGACGGTCTTGACGACATCGATCGGGCTCCTGTCCTGGAAGATGCGCGAGCCCTCGCGGTGCTCGAGCGCGGCGAGAGCCGGCCGGAGCCGGAGGTGAAAGCAGTACTCGCCAGCCTGGACCTGGAGGAAGCCGACCCGGTCCGGCAGGCCGTCGTAATGCCGGACGCCCCCGTGGCCATCATCGACCTCGAGCAGCATCCTGCGCTGGAGGCACCCATCGACACGAAACGACGGGTCGCTGGTCGAGATCTCGACGCGGACGGCGTAAGGCAGCGAGATCGCCTCATGCGCTTCGTAGCAGAGGACCCGGACGTCGCTGGGCAGACCGCCGCCCTTGAGAATGATGTGGCCGAGCGTCCCCTCCATCAAACGCGCCCTCCAGCTCCCGGAACCCTCATGTGTATCCTGACTCGCCGCCCCTGGCAACGCACCTCGCGCGCGGTCAGCTGGACTCCCTGGGAACGCGGGGCGCGAGGGCGCGGGCTCAATTGAGCCTCAAGATGCGCCCGACGAGGCGGAAGAGCCCGCGAGAGGCGGCGCTGATGCGGCTGCCGATCACCTCGATGTCGCCGTCCTGACGGATGCGGACCGCGCCGTGCCCTGAGCGCAGGAGCACTTCCTCCTCCGCCTCGATGCTCACCGTGGTCGCCTGCAGCCGGATCTCGCGAGGCTTGCGCGTCGTGAGCGCCGCGACGACGAGAGGCGCTTCCCCTTCGCAGCACTCGACCAGCACCAGGTCGCCGTTGGCCTGAGCGTCGGCGATCACCTCGGGATCCACCTCGGGCGCGAGCTCCGCCTCGAACGGCGCGGTCGCGCCGCGGAGCACGATCGTCGCGCTGCGGCCAGCCACGTCGAGGACGCGCGCGGTGCGGGTGCCGGCCGACGGCGCGGCGGCGGGCGCGGCGCGGGCCGCCGGCTCCGGGGAGGTGGCCTGCGGCAACAGGTCGTCAATCGAGAGGCGCGAGCCTGCCTCTGCGGCCGGAGCGGCGTCGACGTCCTCCAGCTCGATGGTTGCGCTGCCGAGCGTGTCGGCGCCCTTGTCGTGAATGCCCATCATGCCTCCGATACCTCTACCTCACGCGGCGACATCGTTCGACCGCAGCGACATCGATGTGCGAGATAGTCCTCCAAGTCGACCTTGCAGCGAGCGACGCCGGAGTCGAGCGGAGCCTCCTCGCAACGCCGGTCCGTGGTCCTGATGAACGCGAATACATCGGTTCTGTAAGGCTACTCGGAAGGCGAGTGATAAGGGTCGACCAGCGCCCAAAGCTCGTCGCACCGCTTCTCGTAAGCCGGATCCTTGGGATCGACCTTCCGCATGGCGATGAGAAAATTCTTCGGTGGCTGGTAACCGTGTGTATCGATATAATGGAGAATCAGGTCCGGAAAGATGTAAATGCGTGACTTTCCGGGGACGCAGATATTTCTCCACCCCAGATAGGTTTCCTGCCCAGCAACGATGCGCAAGGGAGGCTCAGCGTCCGGATCATCGAAGCAGAAGCTGCACGCGTGCGTACCCTCGATCTCCTCAGGCGTCCAGCCGTTCATGATGATCTGCTCCAGCCTCGCGACGTCCTTCGGATCCACGGTCCCCTGAGGGATTGGATGAGGTTTATCCATCCAGCCGATCGTGACCAGTTTGGGGTGCTCGTAGCTCTCCCACCAGTGGCCTCCGTCACGGTAGTACGACATGACACAAGACTCCTGTTTTATTTGGGCGATGAGCACAACAGCATCGGGACGGCCAACTACTTTGAAGCCGCGTGCCTCCAGTCGACCAGCGTCCAGAGCTCGTCGCACCTCTGACGATAGGCCGGATCCTTGGGGTCGATCTTACGCACGGCGCGAAGAAAATTTTTCGGCGGCTTGTAGCCGTGCGTATCGATGTAGTGAAGAATCGCATCCGGGAATATGTAAATGCAAGTTTTACCGGGCACGCCTACCTGCGCTCCACCCAGGCGCGTGTACCGCCCAGCGACAATACGCTCGGGAGGTTCCACATCCGGATCGCCGAAGCAGAAAGTGCACGCGTGGGTGCCCTCCATCTCCTCGGGCGTCCAGCCGTGGACGATGAGCTGCTCCAGCCTGGCGAAATCCTCCGGATCCACGGTTCCCTGAGGAATCGGGCGGGGCGCGTCCATCCAGCCGATCGTGATCAGCTTGGGGTGCTCATAACTCTCCCACCGGTGCCCTCCATCACGATAGTACGACATGGAACAACACTCCTATTCTATCTCGGCGATCTGCGCTTCTTCTTACTGCGGATGCCCTTAGCTTCATAAAATTCATCGTCCAGCTCGGGGGTCGAGGGGCGGTACCCCGCCGGACTCGGGGCCACGTTCGACGTCCCTCCCTCACGCCAGAAACCAGGCTCATAGCGCCAGTCATTCCGCTCGTTCTGAGTAAATACAGTATTGTGGCTCTTCCCAACATGCAGATTTTCCGTCGGAGCGTACACCTTGCTCCCGTCTTTCGCCATCTCTCTGGCGAGGCGGTCGGCGATGCTGTTCTCCCCCTTGGCCGTCTTGCAGCTCGCAAGCCGGATCGTCATTCCAGGCTTGTAATCCGGGTGGTTCCGGATGTAATCGGCGAGCTCCTTCTCGTCGGTGACCATGTAATACCGTGCATCCTGACGAGCGCTGTTATCGAACGCCCGGTTCATACCGCTCGAGTTTCCGTGCCCTCGTAGGATGAACTCGTCGGGGTTATCAGGAAAATCAAATTCACGCGCGCCAGCAAGGATGAGGACCAGCCCGAACGGGTCCGCCCATCGGAAGGGGTTGCGCGCATACCGATACGCGTTCAGCCCGCCGAGGAGCCCCGTCGGGTCGGGGCTGATGTAGCGCCCCGTGTCCGGATCGTAATACCGGAACCGGTTGTAGAAGAGCCCCGTCTCCGGATCTTCGTACTGCCCCTGAAAGCGGATCGGGGTCTCCACCTTCGCGCTGCCGCGCGGCCTCACGCGACCCCAGACGCGCCGCTCGATGCTCCCCGCGATCGTCCCGTCCAGGTTCACGAGCGCGTCTGGCGCGCCCGCCGGGTCGGTCAGGTAGCAGCGCCAGCGGCCATCGCCGTCATGCTGATAATGCGCCATCGGGACGAACTCGTCATCCTCGTACACGTAGGTCCGGGCTCGCTCGGAATCTCCCGCGCGCGTCACCTCGTGGACGAGCCTGTGCCGATCCCAGACGTACCGCGTCGTCGCTACCTCGATCCACCGCTCGCCCTGGCCTCTCCTCGATACACGCTTGCCGATCCTTCTCGCCAGCGGATCGTACGTGAACTCCACGCGAAGGCCTTCGGGCGTCAGGACACATTCGAGCAGATCCCGATCGCTCCACTGGAAGCGCGTCACGAGCTCTCCGCCCGATGGCGCACGGACACGCCGCTCGCTCAGGCGCCCCAGGGCGTCCCACACGTAGTCGATATCTCCGCGGCGAACCAGCCGCCCACCCGGTCCGTAGGACCAGGCGCCGCTGCCGCTCGCCTCGGCGATGTTGCCGGAAGGATCGTAGCGGAAACGCTCCTCCCGCTCCACCGCTCCCCACGCCGCGATGACCTGGCCGCGCGCGTCGTGATCGTACCGCGTCACCCCGCTATCGCGATCCCAGACCTCGAGGAGCTCCTGCCGCGCGTCGTACCGGTATGCCCGGCCCCACACCGCGTCGGGCAGCGGCCCGACCCAGTCCGGCTCTCCTCGCCCGATCCTCGGCGCACGCGCAGGGGACGTGAGCCACCGCGCGGCGATCTGACCGGCAGGCGTGTACGCGGTCGTGACAGCGCCGCCGTCGGGCGAGAACACGCGCCGCACCTCGCGGCCCAAGGGATCGTTCGCATGGTCGATCAGGAGCCCTGCCGCCGCGCTCGTACGCCTCCGCAAGCCGCGGGCATCCCGGACGACGGCCTCGTCGTGGCCCCACGATGTCCGGCGCGCCACCGCGCCCCCGATCGCGCCCCACGTCGTCTCGATCGCGTACGAGACGCCCCCGACCGTCTGCTCCTCGCGCGTGATCCTCCCGCGCGCGTCGCGCTCGAACGTGAAGCGCCCCGCGCCGCTCGACGCCGCGATCACCGCCCCGTTCGCGTCGTGCTCGTACGTCTCGGTCCCGCTGCCAGGCCGGGTGATGGTGACCAGGTTGCCGGCGGCGTCGTAGGAGAGCTGCATTCGCCCGCGCTCCCCGTTCTCGATCGACTGGAGCCTGCCCGCCTCGTCGAAGCGGTACCTGAACGTCCGCCCGTCGAACGTCGTCTCCTTCACGAGGCGGTGCCACGCGTCGTAGTCGAGCCGGTGCACCTCGCCCACCTCGTTGTGCACCTCGACGAGCTCGCCGTCCCGATCGTAGGCGAGCCGCACGATATTGCCGTTCTGGTCCTTCGCCGCGCAGAGCTGTCTGTAGCCGCCCCACGCGAGCTCACGCACGTTGCCGGCCGGATCCTCGACGCGCACGAGATAGCCCTCCGCGTCGTACGCGTACCGCGTGACGCCCTCAGGAGCTTGCGTCGCGAGCAAGCTCCCGAGCGGCGAGTACTCGTGGCGGACGGTCCGCCCCATCGGGTCGGTCCTTGCAACCATTCGCCCGAGAGCATCATAGCGCCACGTCCAGCGCGCGCCGTCAGGGGCGACAGCGCCGACCTGATTGCCATGCACGTCCCGCTCGATGCGCCATGAACCGCCTCCCGGGGACGCGACCTCCACGACCTGACCTCGGCCGTCGCGCCGGTAGAGCGTCGCCGCGCCAGCGCCGTCGCGATGAACGACCACGTTGCCGCGCCCGTCACGATCGAGCTCGACCGTGTCTCCCCGCCGGTCCGTGATCCGCACCGGATTGCCACGAGCGTCCCGCTCGATGCGCGTGACGCGGCCCAGCGGGTCGGTGATCGCAAGGACACGGCCGCGCTCGTCGCGCTCGAACGTGGTCGTCGCCCCCAGGCCGTCGGTCCGCGACAGGAGATGTCCGTGCTCATCATACGTCCGCGTGACAACCCCGCGCCCGTCGACGCTCCTGTCGAGCGTCCCCATCGGGTTGCCAAAGAACCGGCGGATGGTGGTGGAGTCGGTCACCTCGCTGTAGCCGCCGGAGCCGTACACGAGCTTGCAATGATAGATGCCCTTGGCCACCGTGGTCCCGTCACGGAGCCGCGGGGGCAACCCCTCGGCGAGGCAGGGATCTGCCTTGCCTGCGTGGTCGAGCCAAACCTCCACGCAACGGCGCTGCGAATCGTAGGCGTAGTGAGACGTGAGCCCGACGCGATCGGTGGACGACACGAGGAGATGACCACCATCGTACGTGTAGCGGGACGCGTGTCCCTCGGCGTCGGTCACGCGGACGAGGTCACCGTCATCGCCGTGGGTGTAGCTCGCGATCCGCAAGGAACGGTCGTGCGTCGGTGAGGTCAGCACCTCGATCGCGGCGATCCTGCCGCCGGCGTCCGGCGTGACGCGCAGCACCCTCCCCGCGCTGTCGACGACGCGAACGAGCGCGCCGTCATGATACGTGAGCTCGATCCGGTTCCCGTTTCCATCCTCGATCGAGCACAACCGGAGCAGGCGCTCCTCGGGGCCAGCGCTCGCAAAGACGCGATCGAGCCCGTCGCCGATGTCGAGCACGAAGCCGCTGGCAGTGCGACGCAGCAGGTAGCCCCAGGGCCCGATCGTCTCCTCTCCAACAGCGAGGGGCTGCTCGAAATCGACGGAGATACCTTCCTCGGTCCACACCACGATGGAGCGGCGTCGCACCTCGATCGTCCACCCCCAGCTGTGTCCCCAGCCCCACCCCAGCCCGAAGTCGCGCGCGGCCGCACGCGAGCTGTAAGAGCGCGTGAACTCGAGCGGGATGGGCCCGGGGAGGCGCAGATCGGTGACCGGGGGCGTGAAGACCCGCCCGGTGACGACGTCGACCGGGTCACTGGCGCTCTCGGTATCGGATGTACCGCTCGGCGCGCACTTCTGGTCGCCGCTCGCGCCCGCGCCTTCGCCGCCACGGCCGTCGCCGCCGCCGTCACCACCGCCGCTGCCACCGCCATCACTTCCGCCCGCGCTCCCGCCTCCGCCCATCACGGCGATTCCCGGGCACATGCCCGGCGGGGCTGCTGCGTCCGGCGCAGGTGCTGTCGACATCGCTCAGCCCCCTCCTCGACGGCCCGGGCTCCCTCCTCGCTCGCCGCGGAGCGCGGCGTGAAACCGCCTCTCCGCGCCGGGATCCTCGGCCATCCGCGGGCTCCAGTGCTCGCTCCCGCGGACGTAGTCGGCCAGGGTCACGCCCACCCTGGCGAGCGCCGCCTGCACGTCCCCCGTCTCGTGCAGCAGCGATGTCACCTGAGCGAACTGCTCCAGCGAGATCGGCGGTGCCGCCGCGCGTGATGCCGCCTGGTAGGCCGCAGTACACGTTGCGAGCAGCGCCGGGATGCCTTCATGTTCGTTCGCCAGAGCGCCCGAGAGGAGCGCCTGCCAGTGCGCGTCGGCGGCGTTCCATCGCGCCTCGTCGAGCCCGTGTCGAGCGAGCACCTCCGCCTGCGCGCCGCCGGATGCTGCAAGCTGAGTCATGACCGTCACGTACGTCTCCAGATCGAGCACCATGATTGAGCGGGTCGAGCGTAGGCGATGCGGATGTGCTGTTCCAGAACGAAGAGCGACGGATTCCGGCGCAAGGGCGCTCAAGGAGCGGAGTCGCGGCCCGAGGTGCCCTGGCGCGCCTCGTGCAGCGCGATGGCGCGATCGAGCGCCTCCCTCGCCCCTCGCTTCTCCCGGGGGAATGCCTCCACGTGATCGCAACGAGTCCACACCAGCGCGCGTGCGATGTCCGACAGCGCCGCCGCCGGCTCGTTCGGGTCGGCATGGCGGTGCACCTGAAAGAGCACGGGCACCTGCTCCGGCCGCCGTCCCGCCGCGATCAGGTCGGCGCGCAGCGTCCTCGCGCGGTGCCCGCCGAGGGCGAGCCAGCGCGCCCGGCCGTCCACCGGGAGCACGATGACGTGCGCGCGCTTCAGGGCCTCGAGCTCGGCGCGCACCTCGTCGCTCTCGGCCGCGAGGCCCTCGATGGGCTCGTGCCAGGCGACCCCGCGCGTCACGACCAGCGAGACGCGCAGCGGGAGGGTGGCGGCGCCGCGCGGCCAGAGCAGCTGGGCCCCCGCCGGCGTCGGGCCGGACTCGATCGACGCCGAGCGGGCGAGGCCGGCCAGGTGCCGGAGGAGCCGGTAGGGGCTCCCGGTGGGGCCCGTATAGTAGACGACGTGAAGCGGCTGTGGCTGGGCGGGGGTGCTCACCAGTCGAGGTCCTCCTGCTCGACGACGACGCGCGCGTTGTCGAACAGCGCTGCGACGAGCTGCCGGCGATCGTCGAAGACGAGGCCCTGGGCATAGTCCACGACGCGGCCGCCGGGCTCCTCGTTGACGCAATGGACGCCCCAGAGCACCGGCTCACCCGTGGCGTCGTCGCAGGTGCGAAGCGGCTCGGGCGCGCCGTCAGGCCCGCAGGCCGCGATGACGAGCGGCGCGCCGCCGCCCTTGGCGGCCGCGCTGGCGGCGAGCTGGCGGCAGAGAAGGTTACCTGGCTTCATGGTCGGCCCTCATCTCTTCGTACAGCGCGATGGCGCGGTCGAGTGCTTCCTTCGCGCCACGCAGTTCTTGCGGAAAAACCTCCACGTGATCGCAGCGTGGCCAGGTGAGCACCTGAATGATATCGGACGTTGGCGTCTTTATGACGTCTTCCCGGCAATAGCAGTTGATCTGAAATACCACCGGAACGGTGTCTGGATCCCGCCCTGCGGAGATGAGGTCGGCGCGGAGCCTCAGGAGGAACTGCCGGTTGCGCTTGAACCGGTATGCCTGATTGTCGGTTACAAAGACGATGACATGGGCACGTTTCATCGCAGCGAGGCTCTCGGCGAAGCTGAAGCTGCCGCGATTCTCGGCGGCCTCCAAGGCCGCAAAGTCCGCCAGGGTAGGGGCTGGCCAGGTGCCGCGCAGCCAGACGAAGAACAGGTGGAGGGAGTACACGACGTCGTCGCACGGCCACAGGACGCGGCCCTCGCTCGGGACCAATTCGTCGGCCACCACGCCATCACCGCCCAGTGCGCAGAGGCGCCGGAGAAGCGCTTCGGGGGCGCTCATCGTCGTCTTGTAATAGAGCACATCCAAGCGCGGGTGAGGCGGGTGGGAGGTCACCAGTTCCTCACCTAAAATCGACGTCGATATGATAGCTGACATCGCGGTTCTCGAACATCGCCGTCGCGTGCTGCTGGTAACTGTCGAAGACCATCCCCTGATCGTAGTCGACTATCCTGCCGTCGGGGTCCTTGTTCACCCAGTGATCGAGCCACTTCTTGGGTTTGCCCGTGCTGTCATCCCACGAAGCGAGATGCTGGTTGGTTTCGTCTTCCATCTCCGGCCCGATGACCTGCACAGGGAACCCTCCGCCGAGGTACTTCGCATCGGTGGCCACCTTCTCGCACAACATGGCGTTCTTCGTCGTTTTGATGGCGGCCTGACGCGCCTTGAGCACTGGATCCGCCTCGAACCTCGCCCGGGCCGCATCGCGCATGGCCTTCCGTTCGGCGTCGCTGATCGGCTCGGGCTGGATGATGCGTTTGCCATAAACATCGGCCTCCGCCGTCGGGTCCACCCCTCTCGCATAGAGGTTCATCCCCCCTTCCAGCCCGATCGGATCCGGGCTGATGAACCTCCCCACCTCCGGGTCGTAGTACCGGTGCCGGTTGTAGACGAGCCCCGTCTCCTCGTCCGCGTATTGCCCGAGGAAGCGGATCGGCGTCGTTACGCCCCCCTCCCCGCTCCCCTCGATCCTCTTGCCCCAGGCCGATAACCGCAGCTCCCCCGCCACGTCGCCGCGCTCGTCCAGGAGCCGCTCCGGCGTCCCCAGGGGATCGTTCACGTAGTGGTACCAGCGCGACGCCACGTCGCCGCCCACCCGGCGCGTCTCGCCATGCGCGAGCGGGACAGCGCTCCCGCCGTCGAAGACGTAGGTCCGCTCCTCGACGACCGCATCGCCCTCGCGCGTGCGCACCTCGTGCACCGGCACGTGCCGATCCCAGTAGAAGCGCGTGCGCGACACGAGCCGCGCCCCCGCGCCGTCCAGCGTCGAGACGCGCTTCTCGATCCGCCGCGCGAAGGCGTCGTACGAGAACTCCACCCGACGCCCCTCCGGCGTCTCCACCCGGCGCAGGAGCCCGCGCCCGTCCCACGCGTAGCGCGTGATCCGCGCAGCGCCCTCGCGCTTCTCCACGAGCCGGCCCAGCTCGTCGTAGCGGTACGCCACGTCGCCGCGCCGGATCAGTCGGTCGCCGGGCCCGTGCCCGCGCGCCGGCGCTCCGGGACCCGCGTCGACCAGGTTCCCCGTCGGATCGAAGGCGAAGACCTCCGACAGGCCCGCCTCCGCAACAACCTCCAGCAGCCGCCCGGCCGGATCACGATGGTAGACCGTGCGACCGCGGGTGAGATCCTCTACGGCCTCGAGGCGCCCCGTGGGGTCGTAGCTGTAGCGCGCGTCCACGACCGTCCCCGCCGGGCGCGATCCCAGCCAGTCGGGCTCGCCCGCGCGGGCGCTCGGCCCCCTCGCGGCGCGGCGGACGACGCGGCGCGAGAGCCGCCCGACCGCATCGAAGGCGCTGTGCACCTCACCCCCCGCAGGCAGCACGCGCGCGATCTCCCGGCCGAGCGGATCGAAGTGCCGGCGCACCACCTGCCGGCCGTCGAGCGTCACCCGGGCCGCCCGGCCGTCCGGCGCGCGCTCCCACGACAGCGTGTGGCCGAGCGACGTCCTCCGTCCGATCGGGCGCCCCTCGGCGTCGTGGCTCACCTCGACGGTGAACGCCGGGCCCCCCGAAGCCTGCTGCGTCTCGCGCGCGATCCGCCCCATCGCGTCGCGCTCGAACGCGACCGTCCCGTCCGGGCCCGACACCGAGGCCAGGAAGCCGCGCGCGTCGTACGCGTACGCCTCGCGCTTGCCCTCCACCTCGCGGGCCACGAGCTGACCGGCGAGGTCATAGACGAAATGGGTGGGCGCGCCGATCCCTGGCTCGACCCGCGTCTGCTGCCCGGCCGGATCGTACCGGTAGCGCAGCACGCGCCCGTCGAAGGAGCGCTCCTTCACCCGACGCAGGGCGACGTCGTACTCGAACACGTGCTTTTCACCGCGCGCGTTCTCGGCCTCCAGCACCTCCCCCTCGCGCCCGTAACGCATCCGCGCGGATCGGCCGGTCGCGTCGGTGACCTCGTGAAGCCAGTGATAGCCACACCACGCGATGCGCGACACGCGCCCTGCGCGGTCGGCGACGGAGACCAACCTGCCCTCGCCATCGTAGGTGGTACGCGCCGTGGCGCCCGCAGGGTCCGTGGTCGCCACGAGATCCCCGCGCGGCGAGTAATGGAAACGGCTCACCGCGCCCGTCGGGTCGGTCATCGACAGCGTCCTGCCGAAGAAATCGTAGGTCCACTGCCACCTTCCGCCGCGCCGATCGAGGAGGGAGACCACGTTGCCGTGCGCGTCGTGGCCGATGCGCACGACACCGCCGGTCGCATCCTCGGCCTCGACCATCTGGCCCCGCCGGTCGTACACGAAGCGCCGCGCCGCGCCGGTGGGATCCGTCGTCCGCACCGGCAGGCCGGCGGCATCGCGCTCGATCGTCGTCGCGAGCCCCGCGGGATCGATCACGCGCACGACGTCGCCCCGCGCGTCGCGCTCATAGCGCACGACGCGGCCGAGGGGATCGGTCCGGGCCAGCAGCCGGCCTCGCGCGTCACGCTCGTAACGCGTGACGGCGTGGAGCTGATCCGTCTCCGAGAGCAGGTGCCCGGCGTCGTCGTAGGTCGCCGACACAGCGTGCCCGCCGTCCACCTCGAGATCGAGCAGGCCATGGCGGTTGCCGAAGAAGCGCTTCACCTGCCGGGAATTGGCGACCTCGCGGTAGCCGTCCGGCAGGTACGCGAAGCGGCAATGGTAGATGCCTCTGGCGCGCGTCGTACCGTCGGCGAGCAGCGGCGACAGCCCGTCGGCGAGGCCCGGATCAGGCCGGCCGTCGCGATCGCCCCAGGTCTCGACGCAGCGCCGCTCGTCGTCGTAGCGGTAGTGGAACGCGAGCCCGGCGCGATCGGTGTGCTCGGTCAGGAGGTTGCGCTCGTCGTAGGCGTAACGTGAGGCGAAGCCCTCGGCATCGACCGCGGCGACGAGGCGGCCGATGTCATCGTGCTCGTAGCGCGCGAAGGTGATCCAGCGCCCCTGGGAGGTTGCGTTGTAGACGCTGATGGAGACGATCCGCCCCTCGGGGCTCGACCCGAAGCGGACGCGCCGGCCGGCGCTGTCCAGCACCTCGGCGATCCTCGACCCTTCGTGGGAGATCGAGATCCGGTTCCCGGAGCGGTCCTCGATCGCCGTGAGCAGCCACTCCCGCTCCCCCTCGATCGGCAGCGCAAAGGCGTGGTAGAGGCCGTCGCCCCTGTCGAGACGGTAGCCGCCGCCCTCGCGCCGCAGCACCCAGCCCCAGGGCCCGAGCGCCTCGCCGCCCTCGGGCAGCACGGGGAAGTCGACCGAGATGCCCTCGTCGGTCCAGACGCGCGTCGCGCGCCGGGTGATGGCTACGCGCCAGCCGAGGCTGTGCGTCCAGCCGAGACCGAGCCCGACGTCGCGCTCGGCCATGGCCGAGGAGTAACGGCGAACGAAGGAGAACGGGAGGGGGCCGGGCAGCGAGAGATCGGTCCGCGGCACGGTGTACACGCGTCCGGTGACGACATCGACCGGCTCGCCTTCAGACCTCTGCCTCCCCTGCCCAGAGGGCGCGTGTTTCTGATCGCCGCCCCCGCCCTCTCCGCTCCCGCTCCCCCCACCGCCGTTGCTGCCGCCGCCGCCGCTTCCACCGCCGCCGCTGCCGCCGGAGCCACCGCCGCCCCCCAGCACGGCGACGCCAGGACACATCCCCGGGGGAGCAGCGGCATCGGGCGCCGGTGCGGTCGACATGGCTCAGCGTGCCCTCCAGGCGGGTGCTTCGGTCGCGTGATCCGCGTGATCGCGGCGCAGGACGACGCGAAGATACCGCCTCCGCGCGACGCGGAGCAACCCCGCTCGCCAAGACGATCATCGCTCGTCGATGCGCCGCCGAAAGCGCCAGCTCACGTGTGCAGGCCAGAGCGGCTTGCAGGACGTTGGCCCGCAGCAAGCAGGCGGGCTCGATGTCGAGCGCCGCTCGATGCGGCGCAGCGCAGGAGCGATGCTTCAGGCTAGGATGCGCGCGATGGGTACGGCGCTAACGGTGGAGCGCTACGCAGAGATGCGCGCGCAGATGGAGGCCGGGAGGCTCCGCGACGAGGTGCTCGCGCGCGCCGGGCTCACGGCGGACGAGTGGACGGCGGCGCAGCGCGAATGGCTCGAGCGGATGGGCGCGGAGCTCGAGCGCGGCAGCTTCGAGCTGACCAACCGCTACACACAAGCCTTCCTCGAGCACCTGCGGGCGTCCGTCGCGGCCTCGCCGCCGGTGAGGGCGCCGTCCGGTCGAGCGCCGGCCGCACCGCGGCTCGCCGCGCCAGCGCCGCGCCTCACGGCGCCGGCCGCGCCCGCCGGCACGGCCCCGCTCCCAGACATGGCTGCGCTCGTCGCCGCCCTGCCCTTCGTGCCGAACGCGCCGCCCGGTCGAGCGCCGGCCGCACCGCGGCTCGCCGCGCCAGCACCGCGCCCCGCGGCGCCGGCCACACCCGCGGCGCCGGCCACACCCGCCGGCACAGCCCCGCTCCCAGACATGGCTGCGCTCATCGCCGCCCTGCCCTTCGTGCCGAACGCGCCGCCCGGTCGAGCGCCGGCCGCACCGCAGCCCGCCGCGCCAGCGCCGCGCCCCGCGGCGCCCGCCACGCTCGCAGCGCCCGCCACGCTCGCAGCGCCCGCCACACTCGCAGCGCCCGCCACACTCGCGGCGCCAGCGCCGCGCCCCGCGGCGCCGGCCACACCCGCGGCGCCGGCCGCGCCCGCCGGCACAGCCCCGCTTCCAGACATGGCTGCGCTCGTCGCCGCCCTGCCCTTCACCCCGGCGCCGGAAAAGCGGGGCGCCCCCGCGCCCCCGCCCCCGCCGAGCGCCGCGGCCCACACGGCGCCCGCCCTCTCGCTGGAGCAGTACGCCGCTCTCTGCGCGGAGCTCTCGCTGCACCCGCGGAGCGCCGCGGCGATCTACGCGCGCTACGGCCTCCGCGACGCGGCCGCCTGGCAGGTCACGGACACCGCGTGGCAGGCCCGGATGCGCGGCGACTCCGCCCTCGAGGCGCGCTGGCAGCAGCTCATCGCCCACTACCGAGCCCACTACAGGGCTCGCTGAGCCGACCCGCTCGCCGAGCCCACGCGCGGCGACCCCGCAGCTCGCCCTGCTCCGCTGCTGACCTGCCGCGCCGTCCCCCACCGTCGAGACCGGCTCCGCCACCCGGCCGAAGACGCGAAGACCAGCGAGGCGTGCCTCACGGCCCAGGGCGGCGGCTTCACGCGGGCCGTCGCCCCTCCTCGGCGACGCGACGCTTCGTTGCCCCTGACTTGCAAATCGAAAGATTTCATTCGATCCTGCATTCACTTCCAATGACAACAACCATGGATGCCATCGATCTGAAAGCGATCAGCCTCCTCGCCCGCGACGCCCGCCGGTCGTGGGCGGACCTCGGCGAGGCTGTCGGCCTCTCCGCGCCCGCCGTCGCCGAGCGGGTGCGGCGGCTCGAGGAGCGCGGCGTCATCACGGGGTGGGAGGCGCGCCTGGACGCCCAGGCCGTGGGCGCCGGGCTCACGGCGTTCATCTCCGTCTCGATCGCGAACCGGCGCGGTCGCGGCGAGTTCCTGCGCGCCGTCGAGCGCGCGCCCGAGATCCAGGAGTGCCACCACGTCGCCGGCGACGAGGACTACCTGCTCAAGGTGCGCTGCCGCGATACCGAGGCGCTCGAGCGCCTGCTCACGCAGGAGCTCAAGGCCCACGACGGCGTGGTGCGCACGCGCACGACGGTCGTCCTGTCCACCGCCAAGGAGACCGCGCTCCCGCCCCTGCCTCTGCCGTCCGAAGAGGCGCGCAACGGCGAAGCGCGCGCCCGCAAGGCGCCCGGCCGCGGGGCCTCCCGGAAGGAGGCGCCGTGAGCGGCGACAGACTGCCGCCCTTCGCGGATCGAAGTGATCCCGGCGAGCGCCGCGAGCGCCGGATCGACGAGCGCGACCTCGCGGCGCTCGCGGCCGCCATCGAGGACGCCGCGATCGCGCAGCGCGATTTCTCGCACGCGCGCCACCTGCTCCTCGCCCTGCACTACGTGCGCGCCCACGGGCCCGAGGGGGCGCTCGCGCGCATGCGCTCCGCCCTGCAGGCCTTCAACGCCCGGCACCCGCCGGCCAACGGCTACCACGAGACGATCACGGCCGCCTGGCTCACGCTCGTCGCCCGCCACGCCGCCGAGCACGGAGGCGCCGCCGTCCACGACCTCGCGGAGGGCCTCCTCGACCGCTACCGCAGCAGCAAGGCGCTCTTCGCCCATTACTCTCGCGCGCGGCTGCTCTCGGACGACGCCCGCGCCGCGTTCGTCGCGCCCGACCTCGCGCCGCTCCCGGCTCCAGGCGACGGCGTGCGCATCCGCCTGGCGACCGAGGCCGATCTCGCGGCGATCGAGGAGATCTACGCGTTCTACGTCGAGCGCTCCACCTGCACCTTCGCCACCACCGTCCCGACCCCGGCGGAGCGGCGCGCCTGGCTCGCGGCGCACGGCCCCCTGCACCCCGCCACCGTGGCCGTCGAGGGCGACAGGGCCGGAGCCGTGGTCGGCTGGGGCTCGCTCTCCCTGTGGAACCCGCGCGAGGCCTACGCCCGCTCCGTCGAGAACTCGGTCTACGTGCGCGACGGCCTCCACCGGCGGGGGCTCGGGCGCCGCATCCTCGCCGATCTCGTGAGCCGCGCGATCTCGCTCGGCCACCGCACGATCATCGCGCAGATCGCCGGAGACCAGGCGGCGAGCGTCGCGCTGCACCGCGCACTCGGGTTCGAGGACGCCGGGGTGCTCCGAGACGTGGGGTACAAGTTCGACCGCTGGCTCGACGTGATCCTGATGCAGCGGGCGATCCCTCACCCTGCAAGTGACGGACAGCAGCCATGAGGCGGCCTACATGCCCGCGACCGCCACCAGCCAACCCGGGTTGCGCCAAGACGATCGCGTATGCCCTCTCGCTCGCGTCGGCGTGGTCCTACGCGGACCGGTGATGGCCGCCCTGGCCGTGCTCCGAGAGGACGAACGGCTCCGCACGGGCCCTGGAGCGCCCTTTCGAACACGCCCCGGGGCTCGCGCGCCCCAGGGCTCCGGCGGGCGCGCTACGAGGCCTTGGCGTTCTTCAGCGCTTCCGGGTTCCCCGGCCCCTCGAGGTACTCGTCGTACGTGCCGTTGAAGACGCGCGGATCCTTCGACGACAGATCGAGCACGCGGGTGCCGAGCTTGCCCACGAAGTGCCGGTCGTGGCTCGTCACGACGACCGTCCCCTTGTACTCGATGAGCGCCTGGAGGAGCGCGTCGATGCTCTCGACGTCGAGGTGGTTCGTCGGCTCGTCGAGCACGACGATGTTGTTCTTCACCAGGATGAGCTTCGCGAGGAACAGGCGCGCCGCCTCGCCGCCGGAGAGGTTCTCCGTCTTCTTGAGCCCGGCCTCGCCGCTGAAGAGCAGCTTCCCGAGCACCGAGCGCACGTGCTCCTTCGGGGCGGTCGGGTCGAAGCGGTACAGCCAGTCGTAGGCCGTGAACCCCGCCTCGATCGCCTCGTGGTGATCCTGCGCGAAGTAGCCGACGTTCGTGTCGTGGCCCCACGTGACGGACCCGGCGTCCGGCGTGTACTCGCCGACGAGGAGCTTGAGCAGCGTCGACTTGCCGATGCCGCTCGGCCCGATGACCGCGAGCTTGTCGCCGCGGTTCAGGTTGAAATCGAGCTTCTGGATCACGCGCCGATCCCCGAAGCTCTTGGAGAGGCCCTCGACGCGCAGCACGTCGCGGCCCGAGGGCTTCTCGATCTCGAACTTGATGTACGGGCGCACGACGCTCGAGCGCCGCACCTGGATGCCCGCCTCGAGCTTCTCGATCTCCTTCACGCGCGACTGCGCCTGGCTCGACCGGCTCGCGCTCGCGCCGAAGCGGGCCACGAAGTCCTTGAGCTCGGCGATCTTCTTCTTCTTCTGCGCGGCGTCGGCGTCCGACTGGCGCTTGCCGGTCGTCTTCTGCTCGATGAAGTCGTCGTAGTCGCCCGTGTAGAGCGTGACCGTCTGGTAATCGACGTCGGCGACGTGCGTCGCGATCGCGTTCATGAAGTGCCGGTCGTGGCTGACGACGAGGAGCGTGCCGCGGAAGGTGTCGGTCAGGTACGACTCGAGCCACCGGATCGAGTCGAGGTCGAGGTGGTTCGTCGGCTCGTCGAGGAGCAGGACGTCCGCGCCCCCGAAGAGCGTCTGGGCGATGAGGACGCGGAGCTTGTACCCGCCCGCGAGCGTGCTCACCGCGCTCGTGTGCCGGGCGGTCGCGATCCCGAGCCCCTCGAGGATCTCGGCGGCGCGCGACTCGGCGGTGTAGCCGTCCTCCTCGCCGATCGTGCCCTCGAGCTCGGCCAGCCGCATGCCGACCTCATCGGTCATCTCGACCTCGTACAGCCGATCGCGCTCCTGCATCGCGTCCCAGAGCGCCCGGTTCCCCATCAGGACCGTGTCGAGGATCCGGCAGGACTCGTAGGCGAAATGGTCCTGCTTGAGCACCCCGACGCGCAGCTGCTTCGGGATCTCGACCGAGCCCTGATCCGACTCCTCCTCGCCGGAGATGACCTTGAGGAGCGTCGATTTCCCCGCTCCGTTCGCGCCGACGAGCACGTAGCGCTTGCCGGGGTCGAAGCGCATCGTGACGTTCTCGAAGAGAATTTTGGGACCGTACCGCTTGGTGAGCTTTTCGAGCGTGATCATCTCAGCGGCGCCGGGCGTAGCACGTGTGCGCCTGCGGTTCCGGTGAATTCCGGAGGCGGCGCGCCCCCCCGGGGCAGGCGCGTCACCGCGGCGCGCCGGGCGGCGGGCTGGCGACGCGCGCCGGCGCTCCCTCGTCGTGTTGCGCATGCTCGCTCGATCCCCCGTGAGGGCGGCGAAGTGTCCCCGTCCGCGCGCGCCACCCAGGGCGTCGGGCCCCGCGCCGCTGCCCACGACGCCCGGGATCCGCGCGATCCGGCGAGCGCGCGGGCGTCCCCTGCACGGTTTCACGCACCGCGGCGGCAGACCGGGGTAACATGCGCCCGTCATGCCTCGCGCGCCCGCCTGCCGTCTCCGTCGCCAAAGCCGCGCCGGCCTCGGCGGCTCCGCCGGCCTCGCCGGCGACGCGACGACCCACGTGGCCCGCGCCGGGGGTGATGCTCGCCGATGACCCGCGTCCACCCTGAAGGCTTCCGGCCCGAAGCGCTCGTAGGCCAGGTCCTGCGCGGCAAGTGGCGGCTGGAGCGCCTGCTGGGCTTCGGCGGGATGGCCATGGTCTACGCCGCCACGCACCGCAACGGGATGCGCGGCGCGGTGAAGATCCTCCGCCGCGAGCTGTCCGAGGACGAGGAGGCGCGCTCGCGCTTCCTGCGCGAGGGCTACGTCGCCAACCGCGTCGAGCACCCGGGCATCGTCCGGGTGCTCGACGACGACGTCACCGAGGACGGCTCCGTGTTCCTGGTGATGGAGCTGCTCGAGGGCGAGACCGTCGAGGCGCGCCGCGCGCGCGAGCCGGGCGGCGTGCTCGGCGCGAGCGAGGTGCTCGGCATCGCCGACGACCTGCTCGACGTGCTCGCCGTCGCGCACGAGCGCGGGATCGTGCACCGCGACCTCAAGCCGGACAACCTGTTCCTCACGCGCCAGGGGCAGCTGAAGGTGCTCGACTTCGGCATCGCGCGGCTGCGCGAGCTCTCCTCCCCGGCGAACGCCTCCACGCGCGCCGGCACCCTGATGGGGACGCCGCAGTTCATGCCGCCGGAGCAGGCGCGGGGGCAGTGGGACAGGGTCGACCCGCGCAGCGATCTGTGGGCCGTCGGGAGCACGATGTACCAGCTCCTCTCGGGGCGGTACGTGCACCAGGCCGAGACGCTCCCGCTGCTGCTCCTCGCGGCGATGACGCAGCCGGCGCCGCCGGTGGGCAGCGTCCTGCCGGCGCTTCCCACGCCGATCGCCGGCGTGATGGACGTGGCGCTCGCGTTCGACCCCGACCGCCGCTGGCCGAACGCCCGCGCGATGCAGCGCGCGCTCCGCCAGGCGCGCGGCGGCGCGGCGCTCGATCCGGCCCCGGGCGCGCGCTCCGAGCCGCCGCGCGCGCCGCTGCACTCGGATCCCGGGCGCGCGCTCCTGCCCTCGGATCCTCCGGGGCGCCCGTCGGCGCAGGCGCGAGGTCCCGGGAGCGGGCCGTACGGCACGGAGTTCGCCACGGCGGACACGGCCAGCGGCGTCGCGGCCGGGGGCGGCGCGGTCAGCACCGGCACGGTCTCGCCGGTCGTGGAGCGCTCGGCCAGCGCGGAGCGCTCCGCGCCGCGCGCGGCGGCCACGGGCGCGCTCCTCGCCGGCGCGCTGGCCGTGGGCGCCCTGGCCGCGCTCGTGTTGTGGCAGCGCGCGGGCGCCGGGGGCGCGGAGGAGCCGTCGCACGGCTCCACGGTGGAGGCCGAGCCGCGCCCCAGCGCGGTCGCCGGGGCAGCGACAGCGCCGCCCGACAGCGCAGGCTCGCCCGGGGCCGGCGTGCAGCCGGCGCCGTCCGGCGAAGCGGTCCCCGCGATCGCGCCGTCCGCGCCCGCGACCACGCCGGCGCCCGAGGCCGCGCCCGCGACGGCCGCGAGCGTGGCCGCGGCGCCGGCGAGCGCGAGCGCGAGCGCGGCCGCGCCGAGGCTCGCCGCCGGGGGCAGGGCGCGATCCCCCGCCACCGCGACGAAGGCGCCCGCCGCGCCGGCGCCGGCCCCCGCGCCGACGCCGGCGGAGGACCCGTTCAACCGGAGACGTTGAGGTCGCACGGATGCGTAGATCGAGCCCGCGTAGACGATTCCCGGCGGAGGTGCTCGCCGTGGGAGGAGCCGTGCTCCTCGCCTGCCCCGAGGCCTCCGCGCAGGGGCGCGATCCTGCGGCCGCGGAGGCGCTGTTCGACGCCGGCAGGGCGGCGCTGCAGGCGAAGGACTACGACGCCGCGTGCCCGAAATTCCGGGAGAGCTACGACCTCGATCCGGCGCCCGGGGCGCTGCTGAACCTCGCCGACTGCGAGGAGAAGCGCGGCAGGGTCGCGACCGCGTGGTCGATCTTCCGGCAGCTCGCGCGCGATCTGCCCGCGAACGACGACCGCCGCCCCATCGCCCAGTCGCGCGCGGCGGCGCTCGAGGCCCGCGTGCCGAGGCTCACGATCCGGCTCGCGCCGGGGGCGCCCGCGGACACGGCGGTGCAGCGCGCGGGGGTCCCGGTCGGCGCGGGCTCGCTGGGCTCGCCGTTGCCGGTGGACCCGGGCGAGGTCCAGGTGACGGCGGCGGCGCCGGGCCGGAAGCAGAAGATCTTCACGGTGCAGCTCGCGGAGGGCGCGCAGATCGAGCTGCTCGTGGCGCCGGAGGAGGCCGCGGCGGCCGCGGCCGCCGCGGGCGCGGGGCCTGCGCTCCCCCCGAAGGCCGCCCCGCAGGAGGCGGGGGGCTCGCCCCGGCGGACGGCCGGCTGGATCAGCGCCGGCGTCGGCGCGGTCGGGATCGGCGTCGGCGCCGTGTTCGGGGCGCGCGCGATCGGGAAGAAGGGCGACGCCGAGGCGTACTGCGACGAGGACAACGTCTGCCTGGATCAGGGGATCAAGCTGCAGAAGCAGGGCGTGACCGCGGGGACGATCTCGACGGTCGCGTTCCTTGTCGGGGCGGCGGCGCTGGGCACGGGCGCGGTGCTCGTCTTCACGGCGCCCTCCTCGGGGCAAGGGTCGCCGGCGCCCCGGGCCACCATCGGCGTGGTGCCGGGAGGCGCCGTGGCGACTGTCGTCTTTTGACGGGAGCTGCGCGACGCCGCCGCGGCCGATGGCTGACGGCGGGGAGCGCGCGCCTTTCGGTGGGGGACGCGCCGGAACCCTCTCGACTCCTGGAGCGACGCTGGCCATGAAGTCGATGGTGGCGAGCGAAGCGAGAGCTCTCGCTGGCGGCCGCGGCGGCGCCGCGCCACCAGGAGACGAGAGATGAAGCGCGATCTCAGGAGCACTCGACCCATGTTCTGCGCCGGGCTGCTCATCACCGCGGCCGCGGGGGGCTGCAACGTGATCATCGGGCTCGAGGTCGGCGAGCTCGACGCCTCGGCGGGCGGCGCGGGCGCGACCGCTTCGAGCGTGTCGGCCGGCGGCGCAGGAGGCGAAGGCGGTCGCGGCGGCGGCGGCGCCGGCGAGGGCGGCGGCGCCGGCGAGGGCGGCGCCGGCGGCGAGGGCGGCGGCGCCGGCGAGGGCGGCGGCGCCGGCGAGGGCGGCGCCGGCGGCGGGGACGAGGCGCTCTGCAGCTACGCCCGCGAGGGAGCCGTCCGGACGCCGTCGGGAGAGTGGGGCGCGCTGTCCGGCCTCGCGATCGTCGGCCTCGCGGCGCGAGACGGCGAGGTGACGGCCCTGGTCAAGGAGCGCCGGGTGCTCGCCGACGAGCCCACCAAGATCAGGACGGGGTTCTCGGTCGCGAGGTGGAGCCCGTCCGGGGTCCGCGAGAGCGCGTACGGGATGACGACCGGCGACATGCTCGGCAGCGTCTCGGCCGAGCACCTGGCCCTCGCCTCCGACCTCGCTTATGTGGCCGGCTGGTCGGAAGCTCCCCTCACCTTGCTCGCGTCGGGCGGCAGGTGCACCGCCATCGCGGGCGCGGGCACCGGCCGCAAGCCGAGCTTCCTGCTGGCGCTCGACGACCTGGGCAGGTGCAGGTGGGCCTGGAACGTGGAAGCGGAGTACAACGCCTACCCGCTCGGGCTCGCGGCGACGGCCGACCGGGTCACCTTCGCCGTCTCGCGAGCCGGGGCGACGAGCGCGACCATCGACGATTGCGTCCTCGGGGCCGTCGATCAGCGCGGGGTCGCGGACCTCGTGACCTTCAACGCGGGCGGCAAGTGCCGGTGGAGCCGCGCGCTCGGCTCCTCCGCGGCCGTGCACGTCGCGGAGGTCATCGCCGCGCCGAAGACCGGCGAGGTGCTCGTCGTGGGCGACTACGACGCGCCGGATGAGCCCATCGACATCCAGGGAAGAAAGCTCCCGCGCGCGCCGGATCGCGACCTGTTCGTGGCGCGCTTCCGGCTCGATGACGGCGCCCTGACGGCCCTCATCCCGCTCACGGCCCCTGGGACCCAGTCTGCGGCGCGGCACGGGTCCGCGATGCTCCCGGACGGCGATCTCGTGATCTCCGGGACCTACACCGGGCCGTCCTTCAGCTTCGAGGACGACTGTCCGCTCCTGCCTCCCACAGGAGACACGGAGAACTCGTTCGTCGCGCGCGTCTCGAGGGAGGGAGTGGTCTGGAGCCGCGGGTTCGGCGACGAGAAGCGCGATCAGATGGTCGTCACGCTGGCGGTGGACGGAGCAGGCGCGATCTACATGGCCGGGACGCTCGACGGCGAGATCGCCCTGGGGAACGGCGAGAGCCTCACGGCTCGGACGGACGAACTGCAGAGCTTTCTGATCGTGCTCAATCCCAGCGGCAACGTCCTCTCGGCGACCGCGTTCGCGGGCACAGGCACCGTGGGCGTGTGGGCGGTCGCGCCGGGCGCGACGATCGGCGATCCCTTCACCATCGGCGGTGAGCTGACGGAGACGTTCTCTCTCGTCCCCAGCGACCATTCCAGCGCGACGCCGGGCGAAGGGTTCATCGCCCGGGTGAAGGGGTTGCCGTGAGCGCCACGCGCGGACGCCAGCGCACCACGCGAGCGGTCCATGACATTTCCGCACGACGACACGGAGCCTGCTACCGGACCGCAGCGGCGCGAATTCCTGCCCGGGTTGACGAAGGGGGAACTGGCAGCTTCCATGAGAGGATGCGCTCGCTTCACCGCCTCTTCTGTCTCTGCCTGGCCCTCCCTGCCGGACTCAGCTGTGGATTCCCCGACGCCACCTTCACGGAGCGCTCCAGTACGGGCACGGGCGGCGAGAGCGGCGCCACGGAGTCGTCGAGCTCCGGCGCCGCGTCCTCGGGCGCGGCGGGCGCGGGCGGCGGCGCGGCGGCCTCCAGCGCCGGCGGGAACGGCGGCGGCGCGACGGGCTCCGGCGGGGGTGCACCGGGCGCCGGCGGCGGCTCCGCGGGCTCCGGCGGTGACGCGGCGACCTCCGGCGCGAGCGCCGGCCCGGCGACCTCCGGCGCCGGCGGCGACTCGACGACCTCCAGCGCGAGCGCCGGCCCGGCGACCTCCGGCGCCGGCGGCGACTCGGCGACCTCCAGCGCGAGCGCCGGGCCGGCGACCTCCAGCTCCGGCGGCGGCACCGTCGACTGCGACGCCGACAAGGACGGCTATCTGTCGATCGCGTGCGAGGGCGGCGACGACTGCAACGACGACAACCCCTCGGTCCACCCGAACCAGCCCAGCACCTTCTATAACACGCCGATCCCTCCGGGACGCAGCTTCGATTACGACTGCAGCGGCGAGGAGGAGACGGAGTTCGCCTCCGTCCAATGCACTGGCCTGCTCGTCTGTGCCGCGGCGAGCAACGTGTTTCTGAGCGACGTCCCGTGTGGAAGCCGGGGCCCGTTCGGCTCCTGCAACCTCACCTGCAAGTCGACCATCACCTTTCCCAATTACGTCAGGGAATGCCATTGAGCCCGCGCTGCCCCGGCGGCGCCATCGAGGGTGCCACGCAACGAAGAGCCGCCCCGATGAGACCCGAACCTCGTGCCATCCGATCCGTCGTGTCCTGCGCCTGCCTGCTCGCCGCGGCGGCGGGGGGCTGCAACGCGATCATCGGGCTGGAGGTCGGCAAGCTGGACTCGTCGCAGTCCGGCGCGGACGCGGCCTCGGCCTCCTCCTCGGGAGGCCCTGGCACCGGAGACTCGGGCGCCGGTGGTGAGGGCGCCGGCGGTGCAGGCGGCGGCGGAGGCAGCGGCGGTGCAGGCGGCGGCGACGGCGGCGGTGGAGGCAGCGGCGGCCATGGCGGGGGCGGCGGCAGCGGCGGCGGGGGTCCGCTGTGCAGCGACGCCGACGGGACCGTCGTCGAGCCGTCGGCCAGCTGGGGAGAGACGCTCGGCTTCGACGTCGGCGACCTCGCGGCGTCGGACGGCGCGCTGACGGCGGTCATCACGGAGGTCCTCGACAGCGGGGCGTTCCGCTTCTCGGTCGCGAAGTGGACCTCCGGCGGGGAAAACGATTCCCGGTACGGGCTGTCGGCGAACGATGTCTGGGGCCTGCACCTGAGTGCGGGCGGCGGCGCCACCTACGTGGCCGGGGAGGCCGCGGGCGCCACCAGTCTCCCCGGTGGGCTCCTCGACGCGTGCCGCGTCGGCCCCCCGCTGGTCGCCACCAGCTACACGACCAGCTTCGTCGCGGCGCTCGACGCGAGCGGCCGTTGCGGGTGGGCGTGGAGCGTCGACGCGCAGCACAACACCACGGCGCGCGCCATGGCGGCGAGCTCCGAGGCGGTCGTCTTCGCCGTCGACGTGTCGGACGCCGGCCGGAGCTTCGGCCCGTGCGAGCTGAAGAGCGTCCCGGCGGAGTCGGCGCTGCTCGCCGCGCTCTACCCGGCGGACGGCGCGTGCAAGTGGCAACACCGCCTCGGGCCGCGGGCGGCCGTGGCCGTCAAGGCGCTCCCCGTCAACCCGAAGGCGAACGGCAACCTCGTGACCGTCGTGGGCGACTACGAGTCGATCGGCGGAGCGGTCACGTTCGGTGGGCAGACCCCCTTCGCCTCGGAGCAGCGCGACGTCTTCGTCGCGCGCTACACGGCGATCGACGGCGCTCTGGTGGACTTGACCACGCTGAACCTCGAGGGAGATCAGCAGGTGGCGCAGCACGGCGCCGCGCTGCTCCCGGGCGGCGACGTCGTGATCGCCGGCTCGTACCGGGGGGTCGTCGACTTCGGCGGCGGCTGCCCGGCGTTGCCCGACGCGGGGGACACGGAGAGCTTCTTCGTCGCGCGCGTCTCGCGGAAGGGCGTCGTGTGGAGCCGCGGGTTCGGCGACGACAAGGAGAGCCAGGTCGCGGCCGGCGTGGCGGTGGACGGCGCCGGCGCGATCTACGTCACGGGGGAGTTCACGGGCGCGATCCCGCTGGGGAGCGCCGGCAGCCTCACGACCTCCCAGAAGCGGGCTGGGTTTCTGATGCGGCTCGACGCGCAGGGCAACCTGATCTCCGCGGCCAAGGTCGAGGGAGCCGGCACCGTCGCCCTCCGCGTCGTCGCGGCGGACGGGGCGCTGGGCGGGCCCGTCTACGTCGCTGGCGCCGTGACGGGCGCGCTCCACCTCGACGGGCTCGCCGCGCCGCTCGGGAGCGAGGGCGATAGCGAGTCCCGCGGGTTCATCGCGAGGCTCTCCGGCGCGCGCTGATCCGAGCGAATTCGTGGTGATGAACCGGCCTGCTCTGTCCTGGGCACGCCCGTTCACGGCTGACCTCGCGACCTCTTCCGCGCGGCGCGCTCCCTCGACGTTCACCAGGTCCGCACCACGTTCACGACGATGCTTCCCAGCTCGACCGACGCCGCCCGAGTCCACCGGTTCGGCGGCCCCGAGGTCATCACCATCGACAAGGTGCCGGTCCCGCTGCCCGGCCCGGGCCAGGTGCTGGTCCGCGTCGCGGCGGCCGGGGTCGGGCCGTGGGACGCCTGGATTCGTGCCGGCAGGAGCGTGCTGCCCCAGCCGTTGCCGCTGACGCTCGGCTCGGACCTCGCTGGTACCGTGGCCGCGGTCGGCCCCGAGGTGACTGGCCTCGCGCCGGGCGCGGCGGTCTTTGGCGCCACCAACAGGCGCTTCACCGGCGCACACGCGGACTATGCCGTGGCGCAGGCGTGCATGGTGACGCGCAAGCCCCTCCGGCTCTCCGACGTGCAGGCCGCCTCCGTGCCGGTCATCGCGGTCACGGCGTGGCAGGCGCTGTTCGATCAGGCCCAGCTCGAAGCCGGACAGACCGTGCTGGTGCACGGTGCGGCGGGCAGCGTCGGCGCGTACGCGGTGCAGCTCGCGCGCCGGGCCCGCGCCCGTGTGATCGCGACGGCCTCGGCCAAGGATCGCGACTTTGTCCGCAGCCTCGGCGCGGACGTCGTCGTGGATTACCGGAGCGAGCGCTTCGAGGATGCCGCCAGGGACGTCGATGCCGTCATCGACCTCGTCGGTGGCGAGACGCAGGCGCGGTCCTTCGCCGTGCTCAAGCCACGTGGCGCCCTGGTCTCTGCGGTGTCGACCCCTGATCGGGAGGAGGCCGCCCGCCGCGGCGTGCGGGCAAGCTTCTTCCTCGTCGACGTCACGGCGGCCCACCTCGACCGCATCGCCGCCCTGCTCGACGCAGGCGAGCTCTCGGTCGACATCGGCGCCGTGCTGCCGCTCGCCGAGGTCCGCCGCGCGCATGAGATGCTCGAGGGCGCTCGCCCCCGCCCGCGCGGCAAGATCGTCTTGGCCATGGCCCCTGCTCGCTGAGGTCCGAGAGCAGCGGCCCCCCCCGGGCGCGTCCGACGAGGGGGCCGTTGTGTCCCGGCGCGGGCCCGACCGGCCGGCGCGTAGAAGACCTCGGCGATCGCGGCGCCGACAAGGCCGGCGACGCTGATGTGGTGCCACTGCAGGCGCTCCGGCTCGGGCGGCCAGGGCTCCGTCTCCAGCTCGATGGCGAGCGCCTCGAGGTACTGCGCCGGCCCGTCGAACGCCGGCGCCACGCCCGCAGCCTCGGTGAAATTCCAAATCTGACATGTGGCATTTCAACTTCGCACATGACCTCGCCAGCGCAGCGGGCCGTGCTCGCTTAGCCTCCAGGTTCCCGAAGCTCGGAGCGCCCTCACGACGGCCGCCCGGCCGCGTATTGTGGAACGAATCGGCCGCGGTTTCTGGGGAAGTGTCGAGGTTGCCCGGAAGCGCCTATGCCCCCCTCCCCCTTGCAGAACGAGCCCGCTGTACCCACCTTGAGCTAATTTCCGTCGTCCTCGGTTGCGCGCTTCCAACAGAGTGGCAATCTTGCTCGCTGCTCCGCTGAACCCCAGTGGAGCGGGACCTCCTTCTGTCCGCGTCGATGCCCTGCGTCCGCTGTGGCTCTGAAGCCAGCAGCAGGACCGCACGCTCACGCCCTGCATCCGAAAGGCCGAACCGTTCATGAACCCACCGATCGTCTTCCACATTCGCACCATCGGACCCCTCGGAGAGGGAGGTCTCGGCACCGTCGAAGAGGTGGAGATCATCTCCGACAACGGCCCTTACCCGAGAGGCGCGCGGCTCGCGCTCAAGAAGCTCGGGCCCAAATGGGCGGACGACCCGGGAGCACAAGCCCGCTTCGAGCGTGAAATCGAGCTCCTCAAGACGATGGACCATCCCGGTATTGTCAAGTGCGTCGGCGAAAGCCTGCCCGGCTACGAGCGCACCTACACGATGCCCAAGTACCCGGGTAGCCTCCGCAAGTTGCTCAACGAGCACAACGGCCCGATCGCCCTTTCCTGGGTCGTCAACTTCGCGATGAGCGTCACCAGCGCGCTGGCCTACGCCCACCAGCACAACTTCATCCACCGCGACATCAAGCCCGAGAACATCCTGATGGACTCCAGCAACAACCCCGTCATCGCAGACTGGGGCCTCGGACAGTTCATCCACCAACATTCCAAGGTCCTTGACCTCAAGACCAAAGGCCCGGTCGGCACCTTCTATTACTGCTCCATGGAGCAGTGGAACACGGGCCGGTGCGAAGCCCCGGGCGACGTGTACTCGCTCGGCATCGTCCTCGCCGAGATGGTCCTCGGTCGCCGGCGCCCGATCGCGCCGCCGTTCTCCGGCATTCAGCAAGACGTCCTCTCGGGCCACACCACCCAGGAGCGGCGGTTCAACGACTTGATCAAGAAAATGACTCACTTCGACGCGAGCAAACGCCACCAGACGATGACCGACGTCGCCGCGGCGCTCTTGTTCTGCGCCTGAGAATGCCTGGCGACAATTACATGTACCCATCGGCGACAACTACAACCTGGAGCCAGAGCCCCCTGCGGAGCACCCGTCTGCCCTCGCCCGAGGCCACGACCGCGTCGCGCGCAGGCCACGGTAAGCCACGAAAGTGCTCAGCTTTGCGGAGTCGGAGCGAAGTGGAGAGCCTTGCCGTGGGCGAGCACAACGCGATGCTCACCTCGGTGAGAAAGCCCATGTCGTAAATGTCGTCGATGGGGAGATGTAATCGTCGTCGGGTAGCCCCTCGACGGATCGTCACAATCCACGCATGCCTCGAACCGGATGCACGCCGAACCACAACCCGGGTGGTGGTCCAGGGAGTCGGGCACCGGGTGCACCGCTCGAACAAACACCGGTGTTCGCTGGCGACCCTCGCGCCGCAGCAACGCGCCCGGAGGGACAGCCTCGATCTCGCCCACGCCCCCTAGATTCCCACCGTGGTGAAACCCGAGTTCGCCTTCGAGGTCCTCTCGCCATCGCCTGCGGCGTTTATAGCCCGATGTTCTGCGCGGCGTTGTCTGTGAACAGCCGCCCGTGCCGGATGTAGCGACGCACCTGCACGCGCGAGCGGTGGCCAGTGTGGTTCATGATGTCGCGCTCGGATTTGCCGGCGAGCGCGGCCGCGGTGATGAACCCCGCCCTCAGGAAGTGCCCGCCGAGCTCCTCGATCTGCAGCTCCGCGGCTCCGGCGGCGCGCTGCAGGATGCGCGCGACGTCCCGCCCATCGAGGCGATGCGGCGTCAGCTTGCCGTGTCGGTTGACGCCTCGAAACAGCGCGCCCGTCGTGATCCCGCTCGCCTCACGCCACGCGCGCCAAGCACGGGACACGTCGCCGGGGTCGAGCCATAGGGCACACCAACCAGGCGCCCCGCGCCTTCCTGGTCCGCGATCGCGCCCTCCTCCTCTTTGGCTGGGTGTTACGGCGCCCCTGGGGCTGGTCGTGAGGTCGCGCATGCTACCGTCCGTTCCCATCATGGAAGGTTCGATCCTGCAGCACATCGTTGCAAGCGATGGGACGCGCATCGCGTGGCACACGCACCAGCGCCCAGGCGACGAGGTGCAGCTGCGAGATCGACCGCCCGTCGTCCTCACGAACGGCCTCAGCACGACGGAGAACTTCTGGAAGCACCTTGTAAGCGCCCTCGCAATGACGACCCACCTGGTCCACTGGAGTTACCGGGGTCACGGGCAGAGCGAGATAGCGCGCTCGGGCGACTACGCCTGTGAATTCCCCCTACGGCATTCGGGTCCCCTGGGTCGACGTGCCCGCATTGTTGATGCCGTTCATCACCGAACGAAACTTCGAATCCATCGTCGGAGGCCTTTCGGCTGAGCTGCGCGGCCCCTTTGTGTTTCATGGAAGGAAGTCCAAACGCGATTCGGGAGCGCGGGCGCCGATCTGCGGAGGGGCACCCGGCGCGGCACCATGCTAGAACGCAGGCTGGCTCATCGCATGGGAAACAACCTGGAATCGGCCATTGCTGTCCTCAATGGATTCCTCGGCGACTACCTGAGGCGGACCGCCAATGGCCTTGCGACCGCGATGCAGCTCGTCCGCGATGGGCGCCCGGTGCCGCTCACCGGGGCGCTCCCCGCGGCCGCTGCGTCGGCCACGCCGCGCGTCGTCGTGCTCGTGCACGGGCTGATGAGCACCGAGGACGTCTGGGCGATGCCGGACGGCGAGACGTACGGATCGCTGCTCGCGCGCGATCTCGGCTACACGCCGCTCTACGTGCGGTACAATAGCGGTCTCCGTGTCTCCGAGAACGGGGAGGCCCTGGATGTCCTCCTCGAGGAGCTCGTCTGTCGCTATCCCGTTCCCGTGGAGGAGCTGGCCCTCATCGGCCACAGCATGGGTGGCCTGGTCGCGCGCAGCGCCGCGCACGCGGCGAGCGGCAAGGGGCGGAGGTGGCTGCCCCTGCTGAAGCGGGCCTTCTATCTCGGCACACCCCACGTCGGCGCCCCGGCGGAGCGCCTTGGCAGCGCCGTCACGTGGGCGCTCGGGCGCATCGACAATCCGTACACGAAGCTCATCGCCGACATCGCGAACCTCCGGAGCGGCGGGATCAAGGACCTCGCCTATGCCAACCTGCGCCGAGAGGACTGGGAGGGCGCCGACGCGGACGCCCTGCTCCAGAACCGGCGCCATCCCGTTCCCCTGCTCCCGCACGTCCGCCACCACCTCATCGCCGGTGCGCTCACGACCGACCCGCGGCTCTCGCTCCTGTTCGGGGACGCGGTGGTCCCGCTGAGGAGCGCCACGGGGAGGGCGGTGGCCAGGGACCGGTGCTCGCCGTTCCCGCAGGAGCACGTGCGGATCATGCCGGCGCTCGGCCACCTGCGCCTGGCCCGCGACCCGGGCGTCTACGCGCAGATCCGCGCGTGGTGCGAGGAGGCGGCGTGATGGATCGGTGGCGCGGCCTGAAGGACCTCGTGCAGGACGCGGTCGACCACGGCTCGCGGGCCGTGGAGCGCCTGCAGAAGCACGCGGCGAAGCTGCCTTTCGACCTGCTGGAGCAGATTCCTCCCATCGCGGCGCCGGTGAGGGGGATCCGGCTCGTCCACGACACCATGGTGTCCGGCGTCCACGTGGCGATCCGCCTCGTCAACCGGGTCGCGGGGTACACCATCGATGGGGTCCTCTTCGTCGTCGAGCAGCAGCAGCAGAAGGAGCCGGCGGGGACGCCGGGCGAGGGCGAGGCCAGCGCGCCGGACGCGCCGGACGCGCCGGACGCGCCGGACGCGCCGGACGCGCCGGCTGGCCGTCGAGGGACAGAACGCGGCAGCCCGTGACCCGGATGTTGACCACGAAATAAGGCCCCGATCCCGTCTGCAGACCGAGTGAGTGAGCGCTCACTCTTGACGAGTGAGCGCTCACTCCGGTATACGGGACGCATGGCACCACCTAGCCGGCGAGCTCCTCCCCTGCGTCCGGAGGAGCGTCGCGCGAGCATCATCGCGGCGACGATCCCGCTGCTGCGCCTGTACGGCCGCAACGTGACGACGGCTCAGATCGCGATGGCCGCCGGTACCGCGGAAGGAACGCTCTTCCGCGTGTTCCCCGACAAGGAGTCGCTGATCCAGGCCGCGATCGCGACCCTGTTCGATCCGGCGCCGACGCTGCGGGAGCTGGAGCGCATCGATCTCGCGGCGCCGCTGCGCGATCGCTTGATCCAGGCGGTCGAGGTCCTGCAGCGCCGCGTCGAGGGCATCTGGCAGCTCATCTCGATGCTCGGCATGACGATGCCGCCACCCATACGCCCCGAGTCCGGGTGCGCTCAGACGCCGCGCCAGGATGAGCAGGTTCACGTGCAGCTCGAGCGCCTGTTCGAGGCGTCGCGCGACGAGGTGCGCTGCGATCCGGCGTATGCAGCGCGGCTACTGCGCATGATGACGTTCGCGGGCACGCACCCGCGGATCACCGACGGCATGCCCCTGACCGCCGCGGAGGTCGTGGCGATCCTGCTCGATGGTATCCGCCGCCGCCCCGAAGAGGAGGAGCCTTGCTGAGGCAGCTGTTGCGCCGCTTCCTGCGCCCACAGGTGCGCTTGCTCGCGCTCGTCGTCGCGTTCCAGCTCGTGGCGACGCTCGCTTCGCTGTACCTGCCGAGCCTGAACGCCGACATCATCGATCAGGGCATCGCGCTCGGCGACACGCCGCGGATCCTGGAGCTCGGCGCGATCATGCTCGCGATCACCGGCGTCCAGATCGTGTGTTCGGTCGCCGCGAACTACGCCGGCGCGCGCGTCGCGATGAGCTTCGGCCGCGACCTGCGCGCGGCGGTGTTCCACCGCGTCGGCGAGTTCTCCGCGCGCGAGCTGTCGCGGTTCGGAGCGCCGTCGCTCATCACGCGCACGACCAACGACGTCCAGCAGGTGCAGATGGTGGTGATGATGGGCTGTACGATGCTCGTCCTCTCGCCGATCATGTGCGTCGGCGGCATCGTGATGGCGCTGCGCGAGGACGGGTCGCTCGCCTGGCTGCTCGCGATCGCGGTGCCGCTGCTCGCCGGCGCCGTCGTCGCGATCATGTCGCGGATGGTGCCGCAGTTCCGGCGGATGCAGCCCCTCATCGACACCGTGAACCGCGTGCTGCGCGAGCAGATCACCGGCGTGCGCGTGATCCGCGCCTTCGTGCGCGAGCGCGCCGAGGCGGCGCGCTTCGAGCGCGCGAACGGCGACCTCACCGAGACCGCGCTGCGCATCGGGCGCCTGCAAGCGCTGATGTTCCCGACCGTGATGTTCGTCTTCAACGCTTCGAGCGTCGCCGTCCTGTGGTTCGGCGCGCACCGGATCGCGGACGGCACGCTCGCGATCGGCTCGATGACGGCGTTCCTCGCCTACCTGGTGCAGATCCTGATGGCCGTGATGATGGTGACGTTCATGGCCGTCATGCTGCCGCGCGCGGCCGCGTGCTCGGAGCGCATCGTCGAGGTGCTGGACACCGAGCCGTCGGTGCGCGCTCCCGACCAGCCCGTCACGCTCGTCGAGCCGGCCGGCGTCGTCGAGCTTCGAGACGTCGAGTACCGCTATCCGGGCGCCGAGCTGCCCGTCCTGCGCGGCATCTCGTTCGTGGCGCGCCCCGGGCAGGTCACCGCGATCATCGGCAGCACCGGCTCGGGCAAGACAACGCTGCTCGACCTGATCGCGCGGCTCATCGACCCGACGAGGGGCGAGGTCCGGCTCGACGGCGTCGACGCGCGCATGCTCGCCCTCGAGGCGGTCTGGTCGTGCATCGGGCTCGTGCCGCAGCGGGCCTTCCTGTTCTCCGGCACGGTGGCCTCGAACCTGCGCTACGGCGACCCCGCGGCCACCGACGAGCAGCTCTGGGCGGCCCTCGCCGCCGCGCAGGCGCGCGACTTCGTCGAGGCGATGCCGCGCAAGCTCGACACGCCGATCGGGCAGGGCGGCACGAACGTCTCCGGCGGCCAGCGCCAGCGGCTGTCGATCGCCCGCGCCCTGCTGCGCCGGCCGCGCGTCTTCCTGTTCGACGACGCCTTCTCCGCGCTCGACGTCGCGACCGAGGCCCGGCTGCGGGCCGCGCTCGCCGAGCGCACGCGCGCCGCCACGGTGATCGTCGTCGCGCAGCGCGTGTCGAGCATCGTCGACGCGGACCAGATCCTCGTGCTCGACAACGGCGAGATCGTCGGCCAGGGCAAGCATGGCGAGCTGCTCGCGTCGTGCCCGACGTACGCCGAGATCGTGGCCTCGCAGCGCGATGCGGCGGTGGCCGCATGAGCGCGCGTCACGCGGGTCCCCCGCCCGCCGCCCCCGCGGGGGCGCGCTCCCCGGTCCTGCCGCGCGGCCCCTTCGGCATGGGGGCCGCGCCGCCGCAGAAGGCGAAGCAGTTCGCCCCCTCGGCGCGGCGCCTCCTCGGCCGCCTCGCCCCCGAGCGCGCGCGCCTCGCGGTCGTGCTCGCTTGCTCGCTGCTCAGCGTGGGGCTCGGCCTGGCCGGCCCGAAGCTGCTCGGCCGCGCGACGGACATCATCTTCTCCGGCGTGATGGGCGCTCGCCTCCCGGCGGCCGCCACGAAGGCCGAGGCTGTCGCGGAGCTCCAGCGCTCCGGCCAGGCGCGGCTCGCCGCGCTCGTGGGCCACATGGACGTCGTTCCCGGCCGCGGCATCCAGCTCCGCGAGCTCGCCGAGCTGCTCCTGCTCGTGATGGCGCTCTACGCCGGCGCGTCGCTGTTCGCCTGGCTGCAGGGCTACCTGCTCAACGAGGTCGTGCAGAACGCCGTGCGACGGCTCCGCACCGAGGCGCAGGACAAGCTCGCCCGCCTGCCGCTCGCCTACTTCGACGGCCGCCCGCACGGCGAGCTCTTGAGCCGCGTCACGAACGACATCGACAACGTCGCCCAGGGCCTGCAGCAGACGCTGACGCAGATCATGAACGGCGCGCTGACGCTCCTCGGCATCGTCGTCATGCTCGTCGTGATCTCGCCGGTGCTCGCGGTGATCACGCTCTTCACCGTGCCGCTCTCGGTGCTCACGACCGCGGCGGTCGCGAAGCGCGCGCAGGCGAAATTCGTCGCGCAGTGGGCGCAGGTCGGCGTGCTCAACGGCCAGATCGAGGAGGCGTTCACCGGCCACGCGCTCGTCAACGTGCTCGGGCGGCGCCGCGACGTCGAGGCGCGCTTCCAGTCGACGAACCAGGAGCTCTTCGAGACCAGCTTCCGCGCGCAGTTCATGTCCAGCATCATCATGCCGGCGGTCAATTTCGTCGGGAACCTGACCTACGTCGCCATCGCCGTCATCGGCGGCCTGCGCGTCGCGTCGGGCGCGATGCTGCTCGGCAGCGTGCAAGCGTTCATCCAGTACTCGCGCCAGTTCTCTCAGCAGCTCGGCCAGCTCGCGTCCGTCACGAACGTCCTGCAATCGGGTGTTGCCTCTGCAGAGCGGGTGTTCGAGCTGCTCGACGAACAGGGCCAGTCACCCGACGCCACCCCGCCCGCGGCCCTGCCGAAAGTGAGCGGCGAGGTCCGGTTCGAGCACGTCACGTTCCGCTACAAGCCCGACGAGCCCCTCATCGAGGACCTCGACCTCACGATCCTGCCAGGCCAGACGGTCGCGATCGTCGGCCCGACCGGCGCCGGCAAGACCACGCTCGTGAACCTCTTGATGCGGTTTTACGAGCTCGACGGCGGTCGGATCCTGATCGACGGCGTCGACATCGCGCGCCTGCCGCGCCGCGAGCTGCGCGCGAAGCTCGGTATCGTGCTGCAGGATACATGGCTGTTCTCGGGCACGATCCGCGACAACATCGCGTTCGGCAACGCCGCCGCGACCGAGGCCGACATCCAGGAGGCGGCGCGCGCGGCGCACGTCGACCGCTTCGTGCGCGCCCTGCCCGCCGGTTACGATACGGTGATCGACGAGGACTCGGGCAACCTGAGCGCCGGCGAGAAGCAGCTCATCACGATCGCCCGCGCGTTCCTCGCGAACCCGGCGATCCTGATCCTCGACGAGGCGACCTCCTCGGTCGACACCCGGACCGAGGTGCTCGTCCAGCGCGCGATGGCCGCCTTGCGCGCCCAGCGCACGAGCTTCGTCATCGCGCATCGCCTCTCGACGATCCGCGACGCCGACATGCTCCTCGTGATGAACGCAGGCCGCATCGTCGAGCGCGGCACGCACGCGGAGCTCCTCGCCGCGGGCGGCGCCTACCACGCGTTGTACCAGACCCAGCTCACCGGCAACGGCGGAAGCGGCGCGAAGCTCGAGGGCCACGCTGCCGCGCTCAGTCGATGACCGCGGTGGCCTCGACTTCGACCAGGTGATCGGGGTCGGAGAGCGCGCCGACGCCCAGCAGCGTGCCTGGCGGGACCGGGGTGACTCCCAGCTTCGCGGCCGCCCGACGGATCCCCTCCAGCAGCAGGGGCATCTTGTCGGGAGTCCAGTCGACAGCGTAGATGGTCAGCTTCGCCACGTCGTTGAAGGAGGCGCCAACCCCGGCCAGGGCGGTGGCGACGTTGAGGTAACACTGCTCGACCTGAGCGGCGAAGTCGCCTGTGCCGATCGTCCTCCCGTCGGCATCCCAGGCGACCTGGCCTGCGATGAACACATGCTTCGACCCGGTGGCGATCGACACCTGTCGGTACGCCTCGATCTTCGGCAACCCGCTTGGGTTCACCAGGGTGATGGCCATGCTGTCTCCTTCGTCCTCTCCCTGCGCGCAGGGCGGCATGCCCGGCCGCGCGCTGGTTAGATGCGCCCTCCCCGCGACGACCGGTAGACCCGCGGCGCGAAACGCGCCGATCAGCGCTGCTATACAATCGCGCCATGAACCGCGCGACGGACCGCTTCGAGGGCCTCACCGTCTTCCTCACCGTGGCGAGGCACCGGAGCTTCCGCGCCGCCGCCGCGGAGCTCGGCGTGACCACGGGCGCCGTGAGCCAGGCGATCCGCGCCCTCGAGCGCCGCGTCGGCCTCCCGCTCCTCTCGCGCACGACGCGCCGCGTGGGGCTCACCGAGGCCGGCGAGCGGCTGCACGAGCGCCTAGCGCCCGCGGCCGGTGAGATCAGCGCCGCGCTCGAGGCGCTCGACGAGCTCCGCGGCCAGCCCGTGGGGCTGCTCCGCCTCACCGTCCCCCGGACGGCCGTGCCCTTCGTGATCGAGCCGGTGCTCCCGCGCTTCCGCCGCGATTACCCCGACGTGGCCGTCGAGATCTCGGTGGACGACGCCTTGGTCGATCTCGCCGAGACCGGCTTCGACGCCGGCGTGCGGATCGGCGAGGACCTCGCCCAGGACATGACCGCCGTGCGCCTCACGCCGGATCTCCGCTGGCTCGTGGTCGGCGCGCCGGCGTACTTCGCCGCCCACGGCCGCCCGGAGGAGCCCGAGGATCTGCTCGCCCACACGTGCATCCGGTACCGATTCCAGAGCGCCGCGCTCTATCGCTGGGAGTTCGTGCGTGATCACCGCGAGATCACCGTGCACGCCCCCGGCACGCTCACGGTGAACGACGCCGATCTGGCGGTGTCCCTCGCGCGCGATGGGCTCGGGCTCGCGTACATGTTCGATCTGGCCGTCGCCGAGGATCTGGCGAGCGGGGCGCTCGCGACGGCGCTCGAGCGCCATGCGCCGACGGGCCCCGGCTTCTTCCTCTACTTCCCCGCCCGCGCGCAGGCACAGGCGAAGCTGCGCGCGTTCATCGACACGGCGCTCGCCGTGCTCATGCCAGCGGGCCGGCGGAAGCCGAAGGAGACGCGCGCCGCCTCATGAGCTCCCCGGGCCTCCCCAGCGCCCCCCCGCCGGTCACCGCGCGCGCTGCCAGGCGACGATCCGCGTCACCGCCTCGTCGACCTGCTCGACCGGGGCCGCGAAGGACAGCCGGACGTACCGCGCGCCGCCTTCGCCGTCGAAGTCCGTGCCCGGCGTGAGCGCCACGCCCGTGTCGGCGAGCAGCCGCTCGCACCACGCCACCGAGTCGTCCGTGCCGACGTCGGCGTACAGGTAGAAGGCGCCGTCGGGCGGGGCGACCTTCCAGCCGAGCTCGGGCAGCCGCCGCAGCAGCAGGTCGCGCGCGGCCGCGTAGCCCTCCACCCGCCGGTCCGCCTCGGCGTACGCCTCCGGGGTCAGGGCCGCGAGCGCCGCGTGCTGCGCCAGGGCGGGCGGGCACAGCGCGAGGTTCCCCGCCAGCGCGTCGACCGTCGGGACGAGCTCCGGCGGCAGCACGAGCCACCCCAGGCGCCAGCCCGTCATGGCCCAGTACTTCGAGAAGCTCGACACGACGACGGCGCCCGCGTCGGCGTGGCGCGCCGCCGTCGCCTGGCGCCCGGCCCACGGGCCGTACGTGAGGCCGTGATAGATCTCGTCGCTCACCAGCCGGACGCCGTGCTCCGCGCACCAGCGCGCCATCGCGTCGAGCTCCGCGGCGTCGACCATCGTCCCCGTCGGGTTCGCCGGGCTCGCCAGGACCACGCCGTCGAGCTTTGCACCGTCGCACGCGGCCCTGAGCTGCGACGTCGTCAGCTGGAAGCGGCTCTCCGGGCCGCACGGCAGCTCGACCACCTCCACCCCGAGGGAGCGAAGGATGTTCCGGTACGCCGGGTAGCCCGGGCGAGCGAGCGCCACGCGGTCACCCGCCTCGAACGCCGCGAGGAACGCGAGCAGGAACCCGCCCGACGACCCCGTGGTGAGGGCGACGCGCGACGGGTCGAGGTCCACGCCGTACCAGCGGCCGTAGTGCTCCGCGAGCGCGCGGCGCAGCGCCGGGATGCCGAGCGCCTCGGTGTACCCGAGGTCGCCCTCCGCGAGGAGCGCGGCCGCCCGCGCGCGCACGGCGGCGGGCGCCCCTGAGCCCGGCTGGCCCGCGCACAGGCTGATGACCGGCTCACCCGCCGCGCGCCGCGCGTTGGCGGCGGCGAGCACCTGCATGACCGCGAACGGCGGCACCTGCGAGCGGCGGCTGATCCTCACCCGGCCATCCTTCTCCCCCGCCGAAGACAGGCCATTTACAGCACGGCAGCTCCGCTGTCAGCAGAGGAAATCCGACGGCCGAGGCAGGACGAGAGCCGTGCGTGAAGCCACAAAAGCGAGAACGCGGCCGGTGAGGGCCGCGTTCTCTCTCGTTGCTCGCCGTGACGGCGCGTCCGCTCAGGCGATGAGCGGGGCGATGAGGAGCGACACGACGCCCATCACCTTGATGAGGATCGAGATGCCGGGGCCCGACGTGTCCTTGAAGGGATCGCCCACGGTGTCGCCGACGACGGCGGCCTTGTGGGCGTCGGAGCCCTTCGCGTGGCCGTCGAGGCCGCCCTTCTCGATGTGCTTCTTGGCGTTGTCCCAGGCGCCGCCGCCGTTCGCCATCATCAGCGAGAGCACCGCGCCGACGACGAGCGCGCCGGCCAGCGTGCCCGCGAGGACCTCGGGGCCGGCCACGAAGCCGACGACGACCGGCGCGAGCACCGCGATGGCGCCGGGCGCGATCATCTCGCGGATGGCGGCCGACGTGGCGATGTCGACGATGACCTTCGGCTGCGGGTCGACGCCCGGCTTGCCCTCGAGCAGGCCGGGGATCTCGCGGAACTGACGGCGGATCTCCTCGACGATCGCGCCGGCCGCGCGGCCGACGGCGGTCATCGTGAGCGCGCCGACGAGGCACGGGAGGAGCGCGCCGAAGAGCAGCCCCATGAGGACCTTGGCGTCGGTCAGGTACAGCACGAGCTCCGGGAGGCCCTTCGCGCGGCGGACCGCGTCGACCTCCATGTTGAAGGCGGCGAACAGCGCGACGACGGTGAGCACCGCCGAGCCGATCGCGAAGCCCTTGCCGACGGCCGCGGTGGTGTTGCCGACCGCGTCGAGCTCGTCGGTGATCGCGCGGACCTCCTTGCCGAGGCCGGCCATCTCGGAGATGCCGCCGCCGTTGTCGGCGATCGGGCCGTACGCGTCGACGGTCATGACGATCGCGGTGCCCGCGAGCATGCCGACCGCGGCGAGCGCGATGCCGTAGAGGCCGAGGTAGTGGTTCGAGATCCAGCCCACGGCGACGAGGGTCATGAGGGGGATCGCGACGCTCTCGAGGCCGACCGCGATGCCGCGGATGACGTTGGTGCCGGGGCCGGTGAGCGAGCTCTGGGCCACCTTGTGGATGGGGCCCATCGACGTGTAGTAGTCGGTCACGAGGCCGACGATGGCGCCGCCCGCCGCGCCGGCCGCGAGGGTGACGACGGCGCCGGAGCTGAAGCCGAGCCCCGGGAGGATGCCGGCCGCCGCGAGCACGACGAGGAACGGCGGGACGATGAGCGCGAGGCGCAGCACCCGGGCCGGCGGCAGGTTCTTGAGCGCGCGCGTGATGAAGATGCCGACGACCGAGACCGCCAGGCCGATCGTCGCGAGCAGCAGCGGCAGCGACACGGCCATCGCGCGGAGCTCCTGCTCGCCCATCGACGGCGCGAGCTGCTGCAGCTTGGCGATCGGCAGCGTGAGGCCGAGCGCGATCGCGGCGACGACCGCGGCCACGTAGCTCTCGTAGATGTCGGCGCCCATGCCCGCGATGTCGCCGACGTTGTCCCCGACGTTGTCGGCGATGACGCCCGGGTTGCGGGGGTCGTCCTCGGGGATGTTCGCCTCGACCTTGCCGACGATGTCGGCGCCGACGTCGGCGGCCTTCGTGTAGATGCCGCCGCCGATGCGGGCGAAGAGCGCGATCGAGCTCGCGCCGACGGCGAACGAGTGGACGATCGTCGCGAGGTGCTCGTGGCTGCGGAACAGGGCGTAGATGCCGCCCAGGCCGATGAGGCCGAGCCCCGCCACGCAGAGGCCCATGACGGCGCCGCCGTCGAGCGCGGTGACGAGCGCGGTGGCCTTGCCGTGCGCGCGCGCGGCCTCGGCCGTGCGAACGTTGGCGTACGTCGCGGCCTTCATGCCGAAGAAGCCGGCGATGAGCGACAGGAACGCGCCCGCGGCGAACGCGCCCGCGGACAGGAGCCCGAGCGTCGCGGCCAGGAGCGCAAAGACGACGGCGGCGTAGACGGCGAGCACCTTGTACTCGCGCGCGAGGAAGGCCATCGCCCCCTCGCGGACGTAGCGCGCGATGCGCGCCATCGTCTCGTTGCCTTCAGGGGCCCTCTTGACACGCACGTAGAACGTGCGTGCGACCATGAGCGCGACGGCGCCCGTTACGAGCGACTGGTACGACAATGCATCCACGGGTGATGGTCCTCTCGGTCGCCCCCGGCCGGAGCGAGCGCCGGCTCACTCGTCCGTCCACGACGGCGGATCAAGTAGGAAATTGCGTTGCCTCGGTTCCAGGCGGCCGCCCAGGGCGAAATCTTGAGCTGGCCCCCTGGGACGTGGTGTCCGCAACGTCGGTGGTGCTGGTTCCCGCGCGAGCCGAAAGCAACCGTGGCATCGGAATGTTACAGGCAAGGAGGGCGCACCCGACGCGACGCGAGCGCGTCGACGATCCACCCACGGGGGGCGATCCAGCGGCGCGTCCGGCGACGGCCGGCGCTACCCGAGCAGCGCGAGCGTTCGCGGATCGGGCTCGCCGCCGCAGTACTTGTCGAGCGCCGCGAGGAACGCCCCCTCGCCGGGGGCCGCGCGGGAGAACAGGGTCATCGACGAGCAGAACTTCATGTCATCGGGGCTATCGAAGATGTCGTAGAGCGAGCGCCCCTCGATCTGATTCACGAGGCGAGTGCACTCCAGCAGTCTCGGACCGAGCGTCGGGTGCTGCAGATACGCCTCGGCTTCGCCCTTCGAAGCGATGCCGTACCTCTCAGCCATGGCGCTGTGGCCCAGGCCCTTCAGCTGCGGAAAAATGAACCACATCCAGTGGCTGGCCTTCTCTCCTCGGCGCAATTCGACCAGGACGCGGTCATAGACCGGAGCCTGCGCGTCCACGAATCGTTGCAGGTCGTGCGGATCGGGCATGGGCGCTCCTCGACCCCAGAATAGCATTCTACCCGTCGCCGGGCTTCCAGCTGCCTCGAGGATCCGGGGGGATTCAAGGCGCTTCGCGCGAACAGCGGATCGCTGCTCGCGCCAGCCCGCCCGGATGGAGCGATGGGCAGGGCTAGAAGCTCGTGTGTGTCCCCGTGATCCAGACGGACGCGTGGGAGCCGTCGGGCTGCGTGGCCCAGGTGCGGACGCGGTACTTGGTCGTGGCGACCTGCTGCGCGGTCCCGTAGTTCTCGTGGTAGTAGACGAACGCCGGCGTCGAGCAGTGCCCTCGGCCGGTCAGCGGGTTGTCCCAGAGCCACGTGCCCGCCTGCTCCTTGTACGTGAGCTGCACGAACTGGCTCGTGGCCGCGTCCCAGCGCTGCACGCGCGTGGCCATCTTGGTGTTCGCGCAGTCGCTCATCGCCTGCGACGCGTTGCTCCACGAGGTGGAGGAGGCCCCCCAGAAGGTAGGCTGCACGTCGAAGCGGTATGTCTCCGGGATCTGGTGCTGGTAATAGCCGGGCACGGGGAAATCCACGATCGTCGTCGCTCGATCCTGCCCGATGTCCGGACAGATGCCGTCGATCCACTGGTAGGCGCGGACGTAGGTCTCGCTTGCTCCGACCGCGGTGAGCTGCGGGCTGGTGAAGTTCGGGGCGGTCCCCATCGCGCAGGGGTCAGGGTTTCCTCCGAGCTCCTCGGCGCTCTCCGCCGTGTCTTCCTCGTCGAAGCTGCCGGCGTCCGCCGCCACGCAGCCCGTGACCATCGAGAAGGTGATGAGACCGAGACCGAGATGATACGCAGCAATCTTCATGGTGTGACTCCCTTGGTATGCCGGCCGCTCGGGCCGCCCCCGCCCCCGCAACCAGCCAGAGAGCAGGGAGCGTGCCTGCGACGATCCCCTGAGCGCTCCTGTGCCCTCGATGCTCTCGCAGCGCAGATCGCGACGCAGGTCGTGGGGCAGACCGCCGCTCGACCCGGCGATGGAGGCGACAACCTCCTCCATCGGCAGGGCGATGGAGGCGCGCGCCTCCACCTGTTCCATCACCGCCACGGCCGGAGCGGTGTGCGCGCTCGACGCCGAGGGGGCCCTCGCGTGCAGGCGCTACGACGGCGCCGAGATGCCGATCGACGCCGGGCGCTTCACGTTCATCGAAGGCGGGTACGACCTCCTTTGCGGCGTGCGCACCGGCGGCTCGGGCGCCTGCTTCCGCCACGGCGGCTGGAACCTCGGTGAGGTCGGTCCGTTCGTGCCCGTCGCGCCGGCGCTCGATCCTGGCTGGTGAGCGCCGGGGCCACGATCGTGGCGACGACGCGCGGGCGCGGCGACGGCGTCACGACGTGAGCGCCGCCGCGCGTCCTTGGCGGCTCAAAAGCCCCCCACGTTCAGCGAAGCGACCCCACCACCCGCCGCCGGGACACGGACGCTCAAGGAGCGTTGTAGGACGCGACTTGCCCCTCGTAGCGGTAGTCGCCGGCGTTGGACCAGAACACGCCCTGCCCCTCCGGGGCGATGACACGCCAGGGGACGGGCTGCCCGAACGCCAGCAGGACGGTCCTGTTGCTCTCGAGATCGTGCGCGTTGACGCTGCGGTTCCCGCGCGTGTCCGTCGAGAACAGCGTCGAGCCCCGGAGGGCCAGCCCCGCCATCGAGTCCCCCCGATAAATCAAGGTCTTCTGTCCTCCGGCGATGGGCGCCTTGAACACCCCGCCGTCGCCGGCGTTGGCCCAGTAGACGAACGCCGCGTCCACCGCGATCCCGGCCGGCTCGGCCTCGTTGTCGGCGATGACGGTCACCTCCCCTCCCGTCTTCGCCACCTTGTAGACCTTGTTGGTCGCCGCGCCGCCGGTCCAGTAGAGGTTCTGCGCGTCCTGCGCGAGGTACGCGGGCCTCCCGGCGCCGGACGCGAGGACGACCGGCTCGCCGCCGCCGAGCGGCATCGTGAAGAGGTTCTCTCCATCGCCGTCGCCGAAGTAGAGGGCGGACGCGTCGCCGATGACACTCACGACATAGCCGATCTGGGCCAGCGTCTCCACCTCCAGGGTCGCCTTGTCGACGCGCCGGAGCGCCGAGGGGATCACCGGGTCGTCATCGCCGCCGCTCGCCCAGTACACGTGGGAGTCGTTGACCCACAGCGCCTTGGGATCGGGATCGGCGGGGATCATCGCCTCTGGCTCGGCGGTGCCCAGCCTCACGCGGTAGATGAATCCGTCGTTGTTGTCCCCGGTCGCGACGTCCTCGGTGCCGCCGCTCGCGAAGTAGAGGAAGGACGCGTCGGTGGCCAGCGCGCTCGGATAGCGGTGCAGGCTCGCCATCGGGGTCGCCAGGATCATGCCTGGATAGATCCTCGAGAGGCGGTCGGTCTCCGTGACGACGCTGACCCTCGAGACGTCGTGCCGCGCGAGCGGCGCGAAATCGTCCGAGCCCTCCTGCGCGGTGAAGCCATGAGCGCCGAGGACCGTGTTGTCACCCAGCTCCGCCCTGAGCTCGACGGTGATCGGCAGCGTGAGCGTGATCGGCCTCTCGAACGTCAGGCCCTCCGGGCCGAGGACGTACATGGGCCCCACCGCGCCCTCGGGGGCCTCGTCGATGCGCTCGATGGTGATCACCGTGTTCTCGTTCACCGCGCCCGGCGGCACCTCGAGGATGAAGCCGTCGTCCGCTGTGAAGGTCCCGCCCTGCGCGTCGACGGAGAACTGCGCGCCGGCCCCCGGCTGCGCGCCGGTCCCTGACGTGGCGCCGCCGCCTGTATCGCCGCCGCTCGCATCGCCGCCGCCGGTGGTGCCGCTGCCCGTATCGCCGCCGCCCGTGGCCCGATTGCCCTTGTCCGTCCCTCCGCACGACGCGCTGCTCAGCGCGGCAGCCGCGCACGCCAGCACCACGAATGAGGTCCTTGTCATCGTCTCGCTCCTCCGCTGGCGGTCGTCGCCGCCATGTCATGGAAGGCCATGGTTCTGCCGAGCTCACCATGGGGGTGGCCGCGACATCACCCTTGATCAGACAACAGCGTAGCGCCCGATGGGGCGGTGGCGAGCTGAGCCAGAGCAGGTGAGAGACATACAGTCTTTACCTGTCAGGGTTACCCCAGGCGTCCACTTGCCATGACCCTTACGCATCGTGGTTGTCCCAGGGGTCCGCTCGCTACGGTCCTTACCCGTCAGGGTTGTCCCATCTGCACGGTTGGACGGCGCGTCGCGGCGGGGCGACGGCGCCGCGCGGGCGCGCGGACCACGCTCGGCGACGCCGGGTATCGCGCGGGTGAGCGCGGGGCGCGCGGGCACCGCCGGCGCCCTGGGAGCGGCAGCCCAGCATGCGCCGAGGGCGGGGCATCGTGGCCTTCGCGGCGACGAGCGCCTCCTCCGGCGTGCAGCGCATGGCCGAGAGGTGGCCCATCGTGCGGCCGGAGCGGGCGACGGGCTCGCCAGCGTCGGGGCTCCTTCAGCGGGGCGCCCGTCCACACCGTGCGGGCGGATTGAGTTCGTGAACGGTCTGCGTATCCTGGCCTCGCTGCACCGAAGCCACCCGCACAGTTCCTCGGAGTCGTCGCGCGAGCGCGACGGGAGCCAGCATGCCGATCGGGCAAACGAAAGGGAGTACCGTACCGCTACGCCGTGACGCCGCGCCGCGCGCTCGCGGCGTCCAGGCCGCCGCGGTGCTCGCAGCGCTGCTCGGGCTCGCCGCGCCGGCGGCCGCGCAGGCGCAGGCCGCGCCGCCGAAACCGGCGCGCGGCGACGCGGCGAGGCCCGCCGCGCCAGGCACGGCGCCCGCGGCAGCGGGTGCCCCGATCGCTCCGGCGCCCGCCCCGATCGCTCCGGCGCCCGCCCCTGTCGCTCCGGCGCCCGCCCCGATCGCTCCGGCGCCCGCCCCGATCGCTCCGGCGCCCGCCCCTGTCGCTCCGGCGGGCGGCGCGCTGGTGCCCATCCCGCAGGGCTACTACCTGCCGGCGCCGCCGCTCCCGCCGTGGGCCAACCCGCGGACCATCGAGTACGAAGAGGGGGACCCGATCCCGCGCGGCTACGCGCTCCGGACCAGGGCGGACCGCAAGCTCGCCACGGCGGGGCTGCTCACGTTCGGCATCCCGTACGCGCTCACGTTCACGATCGCAGGCGTCGCGTCGTTCGACGACGACGAGTTCGACGAGTTCGGGCCGCTGCTCATCCCGTTCGCCGGCCCGATGATCGCGATAGGGACCCTGGAAGCGGAGGGCGCGGGCATCTTCTGGCTCACGATGGACGCCGTGACCCAGGTGGGCGGGCTCATCCTGTACGCCGCCGGTCTCGCGAACGAGGACATCTACCTCGAGCGCCAGTTCACGGTGAGCTCACGCGACCCTGGGCTCGCTGCGTCCCGCTGGCCCGAGGTCTCGATCGGCGGGTCCTCCGCCACCCTCCGATGGAGATTCTGAGCTGGTGCCCCTGCGCCGACAGCCCTCACCCCGAAGGGAGACGCACGTGACCGCGATCCGCACCGTCCTCTCGATGACCACGCTGGTTGGAGCGCTCGCGCTCGCAGCGCCGGCCACGGCGGAGAGCGACGCCCCCCCGTCCGCGCAGAGCGCGGCGCCGCCCGGCTACGCGCCGCCCGGCTACGCGCCGCCCGGCTACGCGCCGCCCGGCTACGCGCTGCCCGGCCATGCGCCGCCCGGCTACGCGCTGCCACCTGGATACGCGCCGCCGCCCCAGCACGTGCCGCCGGGCTACGTGCCGTATGCGCCGTCCATCATCCTCGGCACGCCACGAACGTTGACCTTCACGGAAGGCGGGATCCGGCCGGCGGGCTATCGCGTCGAGACGCAGATGAACCGCCGGCTGGTGATCGCGGGGTCGATCGTCCTCGCCAGCGCGTGGGCGCTCTCGGCGCTGACGGCGGGGAGCATCCTCAGCGAGGGAGGCAACGACGCCGCCAGCTACTCGCCGCTGCTCGTGCCCGTGGGCGGCCCGTTCATCACGCTCGGCACGGGCGACGAAGTCGACGTCGACCGCGGCAGCGGCCGGCTCGCCGCCGCCCTCCTCCTCTTCGACGGGGCCACGCAGGTGACCGGCTTCGTGCTGCTCGTCGCAGGCCTCGTCAGCAACCAGCGGGTCTGGGTGCGCGACGACATCCCGCGCAAGGTGTCGGTCCAGGCCCCCGAGCTCACCGTCGGCCCGACCGGCGCGACCCTGCGCGTGAGCTTCTGAGGGTCGATCCCGTCGACCGCAAGCGCGCATCCACGGGCGTCGCCGGGTGAGCCAGCAGTCTGCGATCCCGCGACCGACTGGACTAAGACGCCTCGATCGCGGCCGTATGTCACACCTCCGCCGCGGAGCCCGGGAACAGAGGGTCGGGCACCCAACACGACGATCAGCACGCCAATAGAAGTCAACCCGCAACCCACCATGTTTCACCAACGAACACAATCACCAGACCAAATTTCGCTCAGCCGTAACCAGTCCTTCTTGTCTTAGACATTACTCCAACACGACTTCTCTTGGACTCCCGCACCGTCAAACGCAGATCCGTCAAAAGCTCATACGCCGGAAACCTGAAGCGACGCTGCTTTGCCACCTCCCGCGCCTGCTCTAAACATTTGATTGCCTCCTCAAAAGAACCAGTATCTTGATAAAGAAGTGCGAGGAGCACGAGCAAATCAACCAGGTCCGAGTGACTTCCAACAATCTCGGGATCCAGTTGAGGGTATTCAGGAAGCGAGAGCAACTTCATCAGCAACTTAATCTCGCGACGTCGGTGACGAATAGCTCCGACCAGATCGCCTTTAATTTCACAGACAAGAGCCCAGCACTCCTGAGCCATAATAGACATCGACCCAGGCTTCATCTTAGTGAGGAGTTCCTCAAGACGAACAGCAAAAGCCCGTGCCCGAACGGAGTTGACAGGCGACCCATAGAACCATTGCAGTGCCTTATGATACAAATAATCGAGCTCGTCCCAATCTGAGACGAATCGCCTACGATTCCGCACGCGAGGCGGCTTTTGTATCATGCGTGGCTTCATGGCTTAAATTTGTCCGGATGCAGTTCTGGGAGAAGTTTCCTGGCAGCCTCAGACATCTTTTCCCATCTCTCCAAAGCCTTCCGGTATCTCTCTTCAGCCTGTGCTCGCTTATTAGCTGCCCTGGCCTGCCATTTCTCCTTGGCTTTTCGGTTATTGGTAGCATTACGATGCGCCTTACCTGGATTGTGCTTGCGTGCGCCACCCGGGCCCCGATTGATATCATCGTCGCCTCCCCCTTTTTTACAATTTTTCTTCTTTGCTAGACCCAGAGGATCAATCCAGATCAGTGGATCATGAACATACGCGTATTGTGCCAAGCCGCCATCTAATCCTGCCGGATCCTGACTAATATACCTCCCCGTCTCTGGATCGTAATACCGAAACCGGTTATAGTAGAGTCCCGTCTCGGCGTCCTCATATTGCCCGGGCCATCTCCACGAGTTGCTCGTCCGGTTCTCCTCTCGGACAGCCTCCTCCTCCCGCACCACGCCCCAAATATCGAGCTGCGCCTTCCACGCGAGCTGCCCATCCTCGGTTAGCAGCATCGTTGGTGTACCCAGATGATCAGTGATTACCGCATAGCGCCTGCGACCCTCGATTTTTGCTACTGGCGCAAACGAGTCTGGATCAAAAATCCACGTTACCAAAGGCTGAAAAGCCCCGTCAGTGCTTTTCACCCGTTCATGCACTAGGTCATCGCCGTCCCAGACGTACTCCGTGATGCTACCGTCGAACACCTTGCTCGTCCGCCGGCCGAGCGCATCGTACGTGAATCGTATCGCCTTGCCATCCGGCCGGAGCACTTCTATCAGTCTCCCCGTCACGCTCCATGAATATTTCCAACTCGTACCATCTACGAGTATTTTCTCTATCAGATTCCCCTGTCCATCGTAGCGGTATCTATTACCAATTGAACGTTGAAGTGTGCCACCTCGCCCATAGTCCGAATCACTACAATCAGTTCTTCTGAATAGATTCCCCCCCGCATCGCTCGCCCGGTGCTGCGTGGTTCCGTCTGGAAACATCGCCGCGATGAGGTGACCACGTGAGTCATGTTCAAACCGTGTGGCGCCCCTACTTGTGTCGATCATTGCTTCGATCTGTTCCGGCGCCCGCCATCGATAGCCGACCCGGCTCACATCCTCGGCTTTCCGCCCAGGGGACGCGCCTATTAGGACTTGCCGCAACGCCGGCCGTCCAAACGTATCCCGCTTCCAGATGGCGACCACGCCGCCTGGCACCCTGCGCGAGCTCTCTAGGCCGAACGGATCGCGCTCGATCGTCATCTCCCAATCGGACAACATGAACAGTGGGAGTCGCAATGCCCGCACTTCTGCTGTAAGTAGCTTCGAACTCGCCCCTGCCTTCACCCCCGCCAAATCACCCGCGCCGTCCCAAATGTATTCGGTTCGATGACCTAGGTCGGTCTCGCGCTCGATTCGGTTGCTTGACAGATCGTAACGACTCGCAACGAAATGAGATATCTCACCGACCTGGCAGTGTTCCTTGATAGTTCGGCCGAGCGCATCGCGTTCGAAAATGATGCTCGTCGCAGCAGTCCGGGCTGCCACAAGCGCGCCGCACGCGTCAAATTCGAAGCTCTCCTCCTCCCCGCGCACCGCGGCGCCTCCAATAGCATGATAGGCCGACGGTGCTGTGCATTTCCGCCTGATCACGCGTCCGAGCGGATCGCGCTCGACCAAAGTTACATGATAGTCTGGGCCGAGGATTCGATTTGTTCTTCCGGCTTTGTCGAAGAAATAGCTTTGCTTTCTGCCGTCAAAGCCGAGTTCGTGCTTGACGCGTCCCGCCCGATCGAGCTCGAAGCGGTAGCGCTCGCCGAGCGGATTCTCGACAGCGATGAGATCTTCTTCGCTGTCGTACTCCAGCCGCACCCGGTAGCACATCGGATTGATATGCTCGACGAGTCGGCTCATGCCCGCATATCTCATGCGCGTCACGCGTCCGAGCGAATCGACCTGCTCGATGACGTTCCCCTCGACATCGTACTCCATCCAGAACTTCTCACCGTCAGCACACTCGAGGTAAGTGATTCGACCCATCACGTCACGGACCGCACGCTCGATCCGTCCCCCTGCGTCCCGCGAGCCAGTAAGCCGGCCGAGCAGATCGTATTCAAAATTTGTCGTTCGGTTCTCCCCGTCAGTGTAGCTCGCGAGATCGTGGCGAGAAGTCCATGTCATGATGATGCGCCGCCCCATCGCATCCACGACGCTCAGGACGCGTCCATGGTCATCGTGGGTATAGATCGTCATCACGCCGAGCGGATTGCACACCCAGAGAGGCTGCCCCTTCCGTCCCCATTCGATGATTGACTCGGCACCCGCCGGATCGACGATCCGGACAAGCTGGTTCTCACGATCAAACGTCCAGTGAGTCTCAGCGCCGAGTGCGTCACGCTCCTTGATGCAATTACCCTGAGCATCGTAAGTCCACTCGGTCTTGTTGCTGACGCCGTCAGTCTCGCTCGTCTTTCGGCAAAGTGCGTCCCAAGTGTACTCGGTCACGGCCCCCCCGGGGTCTATAAGTTTCTCGACGAGTCCAAGGTCGTTCCCCCAATACTGGGTAATCCCGCCACGTCCATCTTCAACCGAAGTGAAGTGCCGGTGCTTATCATAAGTGATCTTGCGATTGTAGATGTGCTGCGGCACCCCCGCCGGCTCTCCGGGCTGCATCGCAGACGCAGGATTTTCGCCCCAGGTACGCGTGCACCAGCCTTCCGGATGATACCAGTCCCACGAAAAATGGAAGGCCAGGCCACCCTTATGGATCTCCTCCACCATTACACCGCCACGGTATGCGTACCGAAGCGCGCTTCCCGCAGGATCGATCGCCCGCGCCAGCCGCCCCTCCGCATCGTAAGTGTACCGTACGAGCGGCTGCGTCTCGAAATAGATCCCCTCCATCCGCCCTTCACGCGTCCAGCGCACGTCGAGTTCGCGCCCGCCCGTGTCTCGGATCCGGCACAGATACCCTCGCTCGTAGTCGAGCGTGATGAGGTTGCCCGCGCGGTTGTCGATCCCGGTGAGGACAAAGTGCTTGGCGCCGTCGACCTTGCGGAACGATCGCCGGATCCCATCCCACGACTCGACGTCGTACCCGCCGTCGACCCGGCGGATCCAGTACCGGTCTTCGCCGTCCCAGTCCGAGCCGCCCGCCCTGAGCTTCGGGTGCTGCTTCGGCCGTCCGTCGGCAAGCCACAGGACCAGGCCCCTTTCCGTCTCTTCGACGAGCTCATCGAACGGGTGGTACCAGCCCGATCCGAGCGCTCCCTGGCGCGTCTGGCGGCTCCGGTAATTGCGCTCCCACACCACGGGAATGAGGCCGGGGATCTCGAAGTCAACCGCCTCTGCGAGCAACTCCCCCGTCATCACGTCCACGGGATGCCCGGTGAGGAAGCAGATGAGCTTGCTGCGCCACGAGCCTTTCGTCGCGCCGAGCAGGCTGTGGAGCTTGTTCGACATCCACTTGGTGCGTATGCCCAGCGTCACCGCCGCGGCCCAGTCCACCGCCTCGGGGCCGCCGATGAGCACGGGCGGCCCCATCGGCACGGACAGGCACACGCTTCCGGGCAGGTTGATCGGGTAGCTGCAGCTCATCACGATCGACCCGGTGCGGCTCTCGCTCGATCCGGCGAACAGCACGGTCTTCGATCCACTGATGAGCGACCCCTCATTGGCCGTCGGAGCATCCACCGGGTGAGGCGCGACACCGGGTGGGGTCGGAACATGCGGGATGCCCTTCACCTCAGTGCCCGTATTGCCGCACGGCATCCCATTGACATATACTGGACCCCCGCCGCCAAAGACGGCCCCCATCAAAGCACCCACGAGAGCGCCCAAGGGGTCGAAGACCACACCGATGAACGGGTGAGGCAGTGGCGTCGGAGCAGGCGGCGCAGGAGGCGGAAGCGTCACCGCATGGATGTCGATTCCAAGGACGGGATCACCCCATTTTGACGCGATCACGAACGCTCCTCCGGGCTCCCCAACGCGGCCCCTTCTGATTGGAGGCGCGCCACACGCGCCTCCACGTTGCGCGACGGGTCCGGCTGCCCGAGCGCGAGGAGCAGCCTGGCGAGCGCCTCGCCGGCGTGGACGAACGACGTCGTCCGCCGGACACCCGGATCGAGTCGCTCGGCGGCGTCGAGGACATCGCGATACGACGCGATCGCCTCATGCGGCTGCTCTTCCAGTACGAAGCACTCGGCCGTCATTCGCATCGCCTCGATCCGAAGCGCCGGTAGCGACTCGGCCAGTGCCATCGCCTCGGCATACGATCCGCGTGCATTACGGTAGTCGCGCGTCGACCGGTGCGCCCCGGCGATGCCGAGCTCGGCCTGAGCCGCCATCGCTGGCATCTCCCCGGTGATCGCGATCTGCTTCGCCACCCGGTAGGCCGCGATCGCGGCGCGCTTGTCGCCCGCAGCGAGGGCCATACTGCCGAGCGCGATCGACGTCGCCGCTTCCTCCTGCGTCAACCCGCTCAGATGGCAGAGCATGCGCGCCGCGCGAAACTTGCGGACGGCCGTCTTAAACTGGCCGTCGGTCATCGCCTTGCCGGCGTCGAGTAATAGCGTCCTCAGCTCATCGCCGGTGGGCCGCGATGGAATGCGCCGCTTCAGCTCCTTCTCCAGCGCGGCTCTTTGCGCCGGAGAAAGCTGTGGCGTCGCCGAGGCGGGCCCGTTCGCGCGATCGGACTTGAGCTCCTTCAAGAACCCCAGCAACGCATCGTGATCGACCGCGAAACGCGCCTGTCCTGGCAGGAGGCTCCTCAGGCTAGGGTGATCCAGGACGCACACCCGAACGGTGGCTCCATTCGACGCCGGTGCAAGCCGCTCCACAAAGGACGCATAAGCAGCCTCTTCGTCAAAGCGCGCGGGGACGAGCGCCAAGACAAGGCCGTCGAGTACAGCGCTCACGTTGCCCGCGGCCCGGCGAAGCTGCGCCGCGACACGATCGGTCGTGATGGGCAGCTCGGTGGACACGAGCGCGTGGATCGCGCTTCCTTCTTCCGCGAGGCCTTTGCGGAGCTTCTCGTAGTCGGCTTCGAGCGCGGTCGCTACGGCCAACGCAAAGGACGCCTCGGTAGAGAAGGCAGACTCGACAATGATGAACGCGTGGCGGTTGTCGGGCTGCCACTCGATCACGCGCAGCGCCTTGATCATGTCTCTCCGGTCGACTGGGGCGACCGCGAGGCGCAGCACCGGAGGCCGCGTCACCGCATGGCCGGGCGGCGGCGCCCAGAACGCCTCGAACTCGGCGGCGAAACGCTTGGCAGCGAGGGTAATCGGATCCACGTCAGTTCACCTTCACGACACCGCCGGTGATGTCCACGGTCCCGCCCGCGATCTTGATCGCGCCACCCTCGAGCGAGATGCTCCCTCCCTTGATCTGGACGCTCGCGCCCGAGATGACCACATCTCCCGCGGCGGTGACGGTGACCGTGGCACCCTGCAGGGTCGCTGGGCCCGCTGCGACAGCGCTCAAGACGGTCGTGTCGATTTTGGCGACAGCGCTCGCGCTGACGGTCCAAGATACGCTGTTGTCCGAGATCACCGGCGCGTTCGTGGTGGCGATCGGCGTGTTCAAGGTGTGCGAAGCGCCGGCGTTGACCGTCATCGCGGCAGCAACCGTGAGATCGTACGCGGCCCCGATCGTCTCCGTCTTCGCCGCGGTGATCGTCAGCTTTTCGGCGCCGTTCACCGTGTAGGTTTCAGGGCCGACAGTGACGCCGTGAGGCCCGGTAACAGTGAGGTTGCGATCGGCGGTCACGCTCTGGTCCTGCCCCGAGGTGATTGTCAGCGTCTGTCGGCCGCCGATCGTCACCTTCTCATCGCCGTCGACGTTCTCCTCATTCGTCGCGGTCACGTGGGTCTTGCGGCTCGCTCCGGTCTCTTCGGTGCGGTTCACGTTGACCGTCGACGTGCTGTTGTTCTTGATGGTCTCCGAGCGGTTGTTCCCCACGTCCGTGTTCAGATCCTTGCCGGCGGTGAGGCTGACCTTCTCGCTACCTGCGGTGTCGTTGAACTGGAACTCGTTGAACACCTTGCCGCCTGGGCTCGACATCGATTTCATTGTCGTGACCGTGGCCGCCCCCTTGCCCGACGCCGCGGGGAGCTGAATGCCATTGTAGACGCGGCCGACGACCACGGGCCGGTCAGGATCGCCGTCCTCGTAGGCCACAATCACCTCGGTGCCGACGCGTGGATGGGCGACCGAGCCGCCGCCGGCGCCCGCGAACATCTGACCGACGCGCACCCACGCGCTTGTGGGTTCCTTCTCGTGCCGCTCGGTCTCGGTGTCCCAGTGGAACTTCAGCCGCACGCATCCGTTCTCGTTTCCCTCAGGTCCGCCGACATGGATCTCGGCTCCGCGCGCGCCCGGCTCGTCGGCCACCGTCGCCGTCTGCGTTCCGAAGATCCGTGGCCTCGGTGTCCGTCGCGCGGGACGAAAGCGTGACTCCGCGGCCTTGTCGCGCTCGCCCCGACGCACGATCTCGATCTCCGCATGACACGGCCCGTCGTTCGGCAGCCTCCCAACGCCCTCGACGCCGGGGCCGAGCTCCCCTTCGGCAACTCCGCGAAGGACGGATCGAGTCACCAGGTATTCGCCCTCATAGCGATCCAGAGCGTGCTGAAGCTTGAAGATCGTCCCCGCACCGAGGATCCGGCACGAGCCCTCGGCGGTGCCGAAGCGCCCTTCGGTCTGGAAGCGCTCGAGGAGCGCCCTGGCGAGCGGCGCGCCGTGCTCTGGGCTCTCGACGAACCGACCCGGGTAGAGCTGGACGAAGAGATCGTCCGAGTCGCCCCGCGCTTCAGCGTCCATCGGGAGCTTCGGTTTTTGCCAGTTATAGTCGACGAGTTTCACCCGGCTCGGGCGAAGACGCCCACCGAGCCGGACCCTGTCGAGGTGACGGCCCACCGCGACCGGCGCGAGCGGCTCGAACGGGTCGAGCTTGTTCCTGCCGCCATCGTGATCGCACATGACGAGGACGACCGCGCTGTCCGTGTGCTCGAAATGGTAGCTGATCCCCTCTTCCTCGAGCAGACGCGAGACGAAGTCGAAGTCGCTCTCCTCGTACTGCACGACGTAAGGCCGTACCGCCGCGTCCTCGACGCGCGCCGCGTCGAGGAGACGCCAAGCGAACTTCTCGTCCGGGCTGGCGAACGCGCGGTGCAGATCGGCCGCGCGCCGATCCGCCTTGGCCGGTTGACCATCGACATCCCCTGGCTGCATCATCGAGTCATCCATGAGGACCGACTCGATGATCTTCCGGGTGGTCTTCTCGAGGAAGATCCGGCTCCGCTTCCGGTGCATGGCGCGTCCGAATGGGGGAAGGAGGACGATCTCGTAAAGGCTACCGGTGTGGGTGCTTCCCTTGTCTTCAGCGCTGGCTATCACGCCGTGGACCCATCGTTCCGGAGGGGTGGTGCCCGTGGAGATTCGCAGCGTGCCGAGCTTGCCCAAGAGGTCGAAGGGGTCGACCTCCCCCTCGGTCGTTCGCGCGTGCAGGAGCAGCTTGAGCTCGTAGGGGACGCTGATTGCTTCGTTCAGCGTGAAGCTCACGACGTGGAGACGGCCCCCACCGTCCCATTGAAATGAAAAATCGCTGTCCAGCATCGCTGGCCCTCGTCAGTGGTGATTCGCCGTGTGGATCCAGTAGGCCTGATAGCGCCGGTACAGCCCCTGCCACGCAGCGTGCTCCGTCGGATCCCGGCGCAGCCGCTCTTGCCACGCGATATCAACGGTGAGCCGCTCGCGCAGCGAGATGAGACCGTATTTTCTGAAGATCGCCTCTACATGCTGTGGGAACACCGAGAGCTCGGCGCACAAGCAAGCGTACTGCTCCAGCGTCAGGCGGGTCAGCGCAGACGGAGTCTGGAACGGAAGAGCGGAAGACGCTGGAGGAGATGTGGGACCGAGCGTTATCTCGGCAAACTCAGAGGACGACGGCGCCGGTTCCTGTGCCAGGGGTGGCGGGGGGGAATGGTCAGAATCCCCGTTCTGCCGTGGTGGCACGCGCTGGGGCATGGCGACCTGGAACGGCAACGGATCCATGTTGACCAGGCCCTGGAGCGGGAGCGTCGCGTCGTCCTGACATGCCGCCAGATGCGGGGCAGAGGCTAGCTGGAAGGGCAACGGATCCATGTCGATCACGCCCCGGAGCAGGAGCGTCCCGTCGGCAGGGGCTTCATCCGACACCGAGCCGACCAGTGACGGCCCAGGCGGGGCTGCGGCGGGCCACGGCGCAACGACAGCAGCGCGCTGGAAACTGGCTTGCTGTACTTCAATATGCGGTATGGGGTCGGGCGATGATTGGCTTCCGGGCTGCTCGCTCGCAACGATGTCCGCTGGGGGCGCATCGGTCGTGGCGAGCGCGGCCAGCTCGGCCCAAGCGGTCTGGTATGCGGCCCGGTAGGCCGCCAAACGGGTCAAGTCGGCGCGTTCCACATCGTCGGCGAGCTCGGCCAGAAGCGCCTCGTGGTCGCTGAACCAGGTCTCCGCATCGACGCCCGCCTCCGCAAGGACGGCTTCGCGCTCTAGCCCCGCATCCAGCTTCGCGCGGATCCGCGCGAACACGTCCCAGCCGATCCGCTTCATGACGATGCCGGATGCTCTCACGAAATGGTCAGCATGCCAACGCCTTTCACGGCCGTCCGGAGTCCGATTCGGCCACGAGCTCCGGGGGAGACGACGACCAAGGAGCTCATGTCGGCCGGCCACGACGCCAGGACGCTCACGGGTCCACCCCCTATTCGGCACGCTCGACTGGAAGGAGCAGAGGCGGAGTGAGAAGGACTGCGAAAGGCTCGCATCGGCCCGAGCCCGGTAACCGCGCGGGCAATTTTCTTGCCGCCGATTCTCGTCAGCTCTTGTAGGCGGACTCCGCTCACGCCATCCTGCTCGCATGCGCAGGGCTCATCCATGCCGGACGGAGCCGAATAGCCGACGATCGGCTCGCTACCTTATCAACATCAATCAGTCGCCCCAGGCGCGCGAGCTCACCGGCGGGCACCGGACGTACCTCCGGTAGCACCAGGAGTGGGCGTTCTGGGGAGGTGCGTCGTAGCAGGCGTGAACCTAGCACCACGGTGTCAGTCGGAGGGCCTTGAGCCTGGGGACCTCGGCGTGTCGACGGTGGCAACTGGGGCACCGGGGCAGCCAGCGGGTCAGCTCGTGGGCGGCGGCCAGACGATAGATGGCGAAGGAGTCGCTGGAATGGCGCTCGGGCCGCGAGCGGGAGCGGCGCGGGGACACGTGTTTGCCGACATGTTGATGACATTGCGGCGCGAAAGTCTGCGGGCGTGGGTTTCTGCGCACCCCGCAGCGTCCACCCTTCCTCGAAACTTCCTCGGCTCGCTCATCGAAATGCCTGTCCTCCGCGACTGAGCAGGGAACCACCGGGGAATTCTCCACGGGCGAAAAGACGCAGAGCTCGCTGGCCCCAACTCTGGGCGGTGCGAAGCTTGGATAAATCTGTTCGTTGAAGTGACCTTGGAGCGCGATGTGATGGGTGAGACCCCGCGCTGGGTGGTCCACGAACCGTTTGCCGACGGCATGCCTTGGCTCGTAGACCGCCAGTGCTCGGCACGCGTTCGCGACAACTCCACACCTATCCCCCACTTCGAGAGTCTTGGCGCACCAAAACATGAGCGACTTTCAACATTTCTGAAACGCGAACTCAATCAAATCGTATCGACATAAAATCCTGCCCTTCTCTTAACGTGGCCTGCTCCCGCGGTGCCGAGCACGCAGCGACCTGGCTGTCACCAGGTCGAGCGACAGCCGCTCTGGCAGCCACGCGAGCCTCGAACGATGTCTGCGTTGCTTTGTGCGAGCTTCCTTGCTCTGGTCGGGTGCGCGGGCGAGCCGATCGGCGACGGGGAGCCGCTGGATGCTCTCGAGCGAGATTTCGGCGGTCCCGACGGCGTGATGGACCTCTTCGAGAGCGGCAGCGAGGAAGAGATCCGCGCCACGCGCGACGAGTACGGAATCGGCTATGCAGTTCAGGAGCTCATCAGCGACTGCCGGCAGTACTTCCCTTCGGGCGACCGCAACGTGTGGCATTCCTTCGATGGGGAGTTCTATTACATCGACGGCTCTGGCCGGGCCTACAGGGCATACGCCTATCTTCCGCCGATCGTCGCCGCTCCTCGCACGGACACATGTCAGGGGAATGTGGGACGCTGAGGATACGCCGAGAATCCGTCCAACGACTACGATGGCGGTCACATGATCGGCTCGCAGCTCGGCGGATGGGGAGGACGGGCCAACCTCGTGCCCCAGGAGGCGAACTTCAACCGCGGGAACTGGGTGGCGCTGGAGAACAAGATGGCCACCTGCGGCTCGCTGCCCAGTGGACGGATGCGCTACTACATCGGCGCGAACTACCCGAACAGCAGCACGCTCATCCCGAACAACATGACCATGGAGATCACCAACCGCTCCACCGGGAGCAGCGTCTCCATGTCGTTCGCGAACACGGACGGAGGCGGCTCGAACGGTACCTCGGAGAAGAACCGCGGGGTGTCGTGGCTCAGCAGCCAGGGCTGTAACTAGACCCTGGGCCGACCGCGCTGCGGTGGGGCCGACCGTGCACGGGCGTGCATCGGCGCCCGCGCCGGCAAGCACCGCATCACACGGAGCGGCACGCGAAGATGTGCTCTATCGCGTCGATCACGAGCTGCTCCACCGGGTATGCGGTGATCTCGGCCGGGCTCGCGAAACGCAGGAGATCCATCGGCGGCGGCCTCACGACGAGATAGGCGAGGACCTCCGGCGCCTCGCGCCGCTGGATGACCGCGAAGGCGATGCGGTCCGCCCCCTGTGGGGCGCTCGCTCCCCGGATCCCGAGCTCGAGCGCGATGCTCGGCGCCTCGGGCTCCTCATCGAGCGCGATGCGCGGAACGTGGCCGGCGGAGCGGAGCTCGGAGGCGATCTCCTCGAGGACGGGCCGTATCACCTCGCCGCTCACCGTTCGGAAGGCGCCGTCGAAGGCCCGGCGATCGCTCGCGAGCTTCTCTTGCTGCCGCGCCGCATAGCGGCTCGTGATGAGCGCCAGGCGGTGCCTGCTATGGTCCCTCACGGCGCGAGGAGGAGCACTTTGACCTGGCTCGGGACGATGGATACGGCCGGGCAGTTCGTCGAGTTCGTGATCGTCATGCTGGTCAGTCGCGTGGCCGGGATGCCGCCGGCGAGCACGGTGAACGACGCCGTGACGTGCCGCGACGGGCCCATCACCATGCCCGAGGCGACCCCGAGGGCGACGCCGGGATTGTCGCCGTTCGTGAGCGGCACGGTGGTCGCCATGTTGTGCGCCGGCGTGCACATGAACAGCACGTTGTACGCGGCCGGTATGCCCATCGGCTGCATCGCGATGTTCGGGTACGGGACCGGGGTCGGGGCCGGCATCGGCGTGAGGCACACGTCGGGTGCGCCGAGAGACATGCCCATCATCTGCGTGTTCGCGAACATCTCGCCCTCTCAGCCAAGGTGGATCTGGGAACCGTCGATCTTGGTCAGCCCGCCGCTGTTCACGAGCGTCGTCTCCGCCTTGACGTGGAACGCGGCGCGCGCCTCGAGCTCCAGGTACTCGGCGCGCACCGTCTCGGACCGCGCGATGAAGCGATAGGCCCTGTCGAGCCGCTGGACGAGGCGCTCGGCGACCGTCTCCACCGACTGCGCCACGGTCTTGACGCGGTCGACCTGCGCCGTGAGGCTGTCGCCGAGGAGGCTCAGGACCCCGACCACCGCGTCGGCGCGCGCCGCCGAGAGGCGCGCCGAGCCCGCCGCGATCGTGACCTCGGCGGGCGTGATCACCTCGACCCCATCGCGCCCGCTCACCGAGACCGTGCCCGACGCGGCGGCGATCTCGAGGTCGCCCTCGGCCGACAGCCGCGCCGGCGCCGCGTCGTCGCGCTCGAGCACCGCGAGCACGTGCGAGCCGCGCTCGTGATGCGCGACGAGCACCTCGTCGCCGAGGGCGGGCTCGAGCAGACAGCTGGCGGCCCGCCGCGCCTCCAGCTCGCCCGAGCTCGACCTGACGCGCAGGCTGCGACCCGAGACGCCCACCACGATCGCGGCCTCCTGCGCAGGCCACGCCAGCTTTCTTGCCAGATTGTCTCTCATCGGTACCTCCGCGCCGAGCTCATCGGCCCTCCGTGCGCCGCTCCGCCTTGCTGAGCTCCTCGTCGTCGCCGAGCGCCGCGGATCGGTTCGTGAATCGAGTGTCCTGCTCGCGCGTCCGGTGGAACCGCGCGCGGAACAGCGTGCAATGCGAGAAGTCGGCGCCCGCGAGGTCCGCGTACGAGAAATCGGCGTACGTCAGGTCGGCGCCGGCGAACGTCGCGCGGGCGCAGCTCGCGTGCTTGAAGATGGCCTGGCGGGCGCTCGCGCCCTCGAGGCTCGCGCCCTCGAGCCGCGCCTTCACGAAGAGCGCCTGATCGAGCTTCGCCTTCCTGAGCGTCGCGTCCGACAGGCTGGCCTCCGCGAAGAGGGCCCGCTCGAGGCTCGCCTCGTCGAGGCGCGCGCCCGCGAGGGAAGCCCCCTTGAAATTCGTCTGCGCCATCCGCGCGCCCCGGAGGTCGCAGCCGCCGAGGTCGACCTCCATGAGCTGCGCGAGCGTGAGATCCATCCCCGAGAGATCCTGGCCGGCGAGCTTGCCCCCGATCAGCATCACCCGCTCGAGCCGCGCGCCGCGGAGGCGCGCCGTCGACAGGTCCGCCTTGAGGAGCACCGTCTGCACGAGGTTCGCGCCCTCGAAGCTCACCCGCGGGGCGTCGGCGTCGACGAGCGCGGCGCGGTCGAGGTTCGCCCCCTTCAGGCTCGCCTCCTCGAGGCGCGGCTTGATCAGGCTCGCGATGGTCAGGTCGGCGCCGTCGAGCGAGGAGCGCGACAGATCGCACTCGACCAGGCTGGCGGCGACCAGATCGGCCTCACGCAGGTCGGCCGCGAGGAACGTGCACCGGTCCCACGTGCCGTGGCGGAGGCGCGCCCCCGCGAGCTGCGCCCCCTCGAACCGGCAATCCGAGAAGATGGACTCGTGGAGCCGCGCGCCCGTGAGGTCGGCGCCCCGGAACGACACGCGCTCGAAGACGGCTCCGGAGAGATCGGCGCCGCGGAGGTCCATGCCCGCGAGATCCTCGTCGACTACCGGATCCGCGCTCGCGACGCGGGCGAGGAGATCGTCCTTGGTCATCGCTTTCGCCTCGGGAACAGGGTCCGGACGACGTGGGCGTCCTTGAAGCTCGTGCGCGCGTCGCCCTCGGTGCCCATCAGGTTCGCGCGGAACAGGTTCGCCCGGAGGAACGACGCGCCGCGGACCTTCGCGCCTTGCAGCATCGCCTCCATCAGGTTCGCGTCCGACAGCTCGGCGTCGCCGAGATCCGCGCGCATCAGCCGCGCCCCTTGCAGGCTCGCGCCCGCGAGGCGGGCCTCCTGCAAGTCCGACTCGCTGAGGTCGCAGCCGTCGGCCCGGACGCGCGCGAGCCCGGCGCCCTTCAGCGAGGCGCCGCGCATCGTCGCGAGGGCGAGCTCCGCGCCCGAGAAATCGGCCCCGCCGAGCTGGCACGCGAGCACGAGGCGCAGGTTGTTCGCGCGGGCGGCTCGGAAGCAAGCGCCCTCGGCGGCCGTCTCGACGAGCGCCGCGCCCTCGAGCACGGCCTCCGCGAGGCTCGCGCCGGCCATGCGACACCGGAAAAACGTGGCTTTCCGGAGACTTGCGCGATCCAGCCGCGCCCCCTCGAGGTCGCACTCGTAGAAGAGGACCTCGTCCGCGAGCGCGCCCTCGAGCTCGCCGCGCGCGAGGCGCGCCTCGAACAGGTCGGCGCCGCGGAGGTCGGCGCCGGCGAAGCGCGCGCCCTCGAGCTCGCCGCGCTGCAGGATCGCCTTGGCGAGGCGCGCGCCGCCGAAGTCGGCCCCGCGCGCCGCGACCTCGCCGAGGTTCGCGCCCTCGAGGCGGACGCCCTCGAGGCGGGCGCCCTCGAGGCAGGCGCGCACCAGCACGGCGCCCGACAGATCCGCGCCGGCGAGCGCGCACCCGCGCAGGTCCGCGCGCTCGAGGAGCGCCTCCCGCAGGACGGCCCCGGACAGGTCGAGCCCGCGGAGGTCGGCGCCGGTGAGGTCCCAGCCGGTCATCGGGCCCCCCGACGCGACCGCCGCCTCCACGCGCCCGCGGAGGTCGCGCTGCGCGGCGTCGTCCGGGAGCGCCGCGGGCGCCATGTGGTGCGCGGCCTGCCTGTAGCCGAGGATCTGCGCCTCCTCGAGCTTGCGGAGCCTCGCGACGAAGGCCGGATCCTCGATCTGGGCCTCCAGCTCGTCCATCGGGGCGCCGAGGTCGCGGCCGATCTGGGCGGTCTCTCGCATGCGGGCGAGGTGCTCGTCCGCGCGAAACTTGGGCGGCCCGCCTGCCTCGCGCCTCGATTTCTCGATGACCTCGTCGATGTCGATGCCGTGCTCGGCGAGGTTCTGACGCGCCTGCTCGAGGGCCTCGGCCTGCCTGACCTTCGCCTCGGCCTCGAGGCGGGCGGCCTCCGCCTCGACCCGCTCCATGTACTCGGGCAGCTCGTCGAGCTTCGGCGGCGCCTCCGGCGGCGGCAGCTCGCGCGGGATGCCCTTCTCGTCCGGATCGATCCCGAGCACCCGCACCGACATGCGGGCGCTGTCGAGCTCCCGCTGCGCCCGCTCGCGCGACCGCCGCTCCAGCACGCCCTCGCGGCGCAGGAGATCGTCCATGTCGCTGATCTTCTCGTCCGGCAGCGCGGGGGCGTCGGGGTCGGGGTCCGGGAGCAGATCGCGATCGCGCAGGGCGACGAGGTGCCCCTTCTTCTTGTCGAGGCGCTGCGCCAGGACGGCGTCGTAATGTTCCTTCGGCCGGGGGGCGCCGCGGCGCTCGAGCGCGGCGAGCAGGCACTTCACGTCGCGGGCGTCGTCCTCCTCGACGCGCGCGACGCCCCGGAAGATCGCGATCATGCGGCGGATGTTGGGCAGAAGCACGAGCGTCTCGAGCCTCGTCCCGATCTCCTCGAGCGCGTCCTCGCGCGAGGCCCGCGTCACGAAGCACCGCGCGACGAGCTCGGTCACGCGGCCCGTCAGCGCGGCCTGCTCGGGGTGGAGCTGCTCGAGCGCGATCGGCTCCCCGCCTTGGAAGAAGCCGGGCAGGCGCTGATCGGGCGGCGCCACCATGAAGTACTCCGGGTCGAGATCGCGGGCGAAGCCCGGGAAGTCGCTCTCGAGCCACGCCGCGTCGTACGTCCCGAGCTTCGCGTGGCGCTCGGGCCAGGTGGGGTCGAGGGGCCCGAACGCCGCGGGAGGCGGCCGATCGCCCGGCGAGGTGATGAGGTGCTTCGGGTGCTCGAGCTGCGGGAGCGGGTGGTGGCTCTTGCCGTCCTCCTCGACCGGGGCAAACCCCACCCCGAGCGGGTTCGGGGCGAAGCCTGGCCCGCCGAAGGCCTTGTCCCAGCCGAGGGCGAGCTCGGTCAGGGGCTCGGGCTCGCTCGGCACGCCGCGCTCCCAGCGGCGCTTGCCGACGACATACACGGCCTTGTCGATCGGGCCGACCTGGACGCGGGCCCGGAACGCCGGGCGCGGGGTGCCGCCCGCCGCGAAGGCCTTGCCGAACGCGAGGACCTCGCCCCGCGGCTTCGGCAGCCCCTCGTCGAGCGCGACGTCCTTGCCGAGCTGCTTCGGGATCTCCTGCCACATCGCGATCTCCGGGAGCGCGAGCTCCGGAGCGTCGAGCGGGAGGTACGCCGTGAGGCCGAGCGCGAGGAAGCGCTGCTGCTGCAGCTCGAACACGCGCTGCAGGACGGAGAGACGCTGGGGTTTGATGACGCGCATAGGGGATAAGGGTCGCTCACGCCGGGCGGGCGCTCATTTGCCGCGACCGGCGCGATTGTCCGCCGCGCCGCGCGCGATGTACGAGCGAGACAGGTTGGCCCAGCTCACGTCAGGATAAACGAGCTCGGGGTCGTCACCATCGATCTTGACGGCGACGCGCTTTCCCGGCTCCGCCATCGACAGCGAGCTGATGTTCAGCTCCCACTCCGTCCTCGCGAGGTACGCGGCCCCGCCGGGCGGCTGCACCTCGAGCCGGAGCTCGACGAAGGCCATGGCGCCGTCTTCGAAGGTGCCGAGGGTCCGGCTCGACACCACCGTGGCCTGAGCGAGGCTCGCCCGAGCCGCCCTCGCGGCGAGCTCCGTCATGCGCTCCTTCACCGCGCCGAGCTGGGCGCCTTCCCGGCGGAAGACGAAGAAGAGGATGGCCGCGAGGACGAGGAGCGGCACGAGGATCGCAGAGAGGAAGATGATCGTACCCATGTCGCCGCGCGATCTCCCCTTCGGGCTCACGAGCGCTGAGCCGCGGCTTGGCCGCGGGCGCCGACGGTCGAGGCCGAGCTCCTGGACAAGATGACCTCGCTCGCTCTCTCAGCTGAGCACATGGACGCCGGAGAGGTGATAACGCAGCGCTGTCATCGCGAGCCGCGTCGGCAGCTGGGAGATCTTCGCCGCGCCTGACTGGATGGTGACAGGCTTCACCGTGACCTCGACAGCGCTGTTGATCGCGAGCGAGGCGCCCCATTTGAACGCCAGCGCCACGCCGCCCGAGATGTCGAGCTTGGCCGCGTAGGTCGCGGTGAGCGCGGCCGAGAGCTCCAGCGTCGCCTTCGCGCCGATGAAGGTGGCGACGGTGGCGCCGACGGCGTTGGTGTTCGAGAGGCCGAGGAACGTGTCGGACTTCATGCCGACCGTCACGTTGACGTTGTTCGAGACGAAGAGCTTCTTGAACGGACCATACGTCTTGAGCTCCTCGGAGCCCTTGATCTGCCCCATCAGGTTGCCGTCGACCGTCTGGATCATGTTGCTCTTGACGCTGACCTCGCACTGATCTTGCGTCTCGAGCGTCATCTTGCCCTTGCTCTTGACGGTCGTGGTCCCGGCCTTCGTGTCGACGAGGGTGTCCCCGGCCTCGACGTTGACCGTGTAATTGCCTGTCTTCACCGTCGTCGTGGTGTCTCCCTTCACCGTGGTGGTCATCACGCCCGTGTCGACGTCGGTGAAGAGGTTGCCGCTGAGCACGTGGAGCGCCGTGTCACCCTTGACCTCGGTGTACGAGGTGTTGGCGTCGACGAAGAGCTCGTGGATCCCGGACTGCACGTGGGTGATCCAGTTGTCCTTGATGGTGGCGACCCAGGAGCCGCCGCCGTTCTGGCCCACGCTCTGGTCGAAGTTCTTGCCCGCGTCGAGCAGCGTGTTGTCGTCCGTCTTCACGATGAGCTCGTGATCGTCGTTCGGCGCGCCCATGCGAAGGTACGTGTTCGAGTACGGCGTCGAGAGGGTGACGCGCTGCTGCCCTGTCTTGTCCTCGAGCTCGAGCCGGTTCCGCCCGCCCGTCTGGAGGACGTTCTTCGTGTGGTTGCCGCTCGTGATCGGGCTCGGCGTGAGCGCGTTCGGCACCACGCCCGCGATCACCGGCCGGTCGGGGTCGCCGCCGAGGAAGCTGAGCACCACCTCCGTGCCCCTGCGGAGCGGGAAATGAAAGCCCTCGATGCCGCCGCCGTGCGGCTGCATCATGCGCACGAACGTCGAGGCCTTCCCGCTCTTCAGGTTGCTCTCGTCGAACTTGAACTTCACGTTGTAGCGGCCAAGATCGTCGATCTGGGCGTACTCGCTCTCGGCCGGGCCGTCGACGGTGCCGTTCTCGTATCCGTAGATGCGAGGCCAGGGCGTGCGGGACTCCGCGCGGAGCTGCGTCTTCGCCGGGATGGCGGTGATCTCGACGAAATAGGCCTCCTCGTGCGGCAGGTCGAGCAGCTCGCGGTACCCGGTGGCCCCGGCCAGCTGGTTGCCGTGATGGTGCGCCTCGATGGTGAGGTGCTTCGCGTTGAACGCCGCGCGCGGGTGGTCGTCGAGCTCGAACGTGTAGCCGGGCCGGAGGTGCAGCCGCGTGCCCGTCCCCTGGTACAGCACCTGCCGCGCGAGCAGCTCCTCGGCCCGGATCTTCGCGAGCCGCTCGCCCGCGGACGGCGTGAAGAAGCGCTCGCCGTACAGGCTCACCTCGCCCGCGCCGTTCGGCGACACGCGCGCCGACCCGGCGACGCTCAGGTTGGGCCGCGCATAGTCGTAATCCTTGAGCTTGATCACCGCCGGCAAGGTCGTGTGCTGGCTGGTGAACGTGCGGAGCGACATCCCCGCGCTCACGTCGTGCCCCAGTTGCGGGTGGTACCGGACAGGCTCGCCGATCGGGTCCTCCTCGTACGACGTCGCGTCGCAGAAGATGACCTTGTCGCCGTCGGGCGTGTGCTCGAAGAAGTAAAAGATGCCTTCGCGCTCCATCCACCGCGCCAGGAAGTCGAGATCGCTCTCCCTGTACTGGCAGATGTGCTCCTCGACCTCGTAGCTGCCGAGGCGCATCTCGTACTCGTCAGGTCCGATGCCGTTCTCCTCGAGGACGGCCTTCATGACGTCGGGCAGCGACAGCTTGGTGAAGATGCGGCTGCGCTTGGAGAGGCCGAGCAGCCAGAGCTTCGGGACCAGCACCGCCCGGAGGAGCGAGCGCCCGTCCAGCTCGTGGAGCAGGCCCACCGTCGCGAGGACGCCGGCGAAGACGAAGGGCGGGAGGTTGTCTCTCGGCCAGTCGAGCACGAGCGACGCCTTGGCGCCGACGGCATCGGGCAGGTCCAGGGACTCGGCGTCCTCGCCCTGGAGCAGGAGGAAGATCTCGATCTGATACGGGCGCGAGATGGCCTCGACGCCCCGAAAGCCGACGACGCGCGTGGAGCTGGGGAGCACGCCCGATGAGATTTTGATGAGGTCGTCCATGGCCTTCCCTGCGTTGTTCGAGGACGCGCGCCCGATGCCACCAGGTGAATCGTTCGCCCGTCGTCCCGAGGAGCTCGTTGATAGAACTAGGCAGAATCCGTCGGGTGGTCAACCTGCCGAAGAGCCGTCGATGCCGGCGTCGGTCGGTGGGATCTCGACGAGCGCGCGCAGGATGGCGCCGCTCGATTTCGCGCTCGCGAGCTTGACCCCATAGACGTTGGCGCCCGCGAGGTCCGCGTCGCGCAGATCGGCGCCCTCGACGTTGGCGCACGACAGGCTCGCCTCCTTCAGCTTCGCCGCGCGCAGGACGGCGCCCGCGAGGTTGGCGCCCGCGAGGCTCGCTCGCGAGATGTCGGCCTTGGTCCCGTTGATGTCCGCGAGGCACGCCCGATCGAAGACGGCCTCGACCAGGCGCGCTTGCCGCAGGTCGGCGCCCTCGAGCGACGCGTCCTCGAAGCGCACGCGCGACCCCTTCGCGAAGGCGAGGTCGGCGTTCTTGAGGAGCGCGGAGGAGAGCTGCGCGCGGTCCAGCGTGGCGCGGGACAGATCGGCGCGCGTCAGATCGGCCGCGTGGAGGCTCGCGTCCGTCAGATCCGTACCGCTCATGTTTGCCCCGGAGAGGCGCGCAGACGCGAAGTTGCATCGGGTGAGCGTCGAGCCGGCGAGGTTCAGGCGCTCGAGCGAGGCGCCGCCGAAGTCGATGCCGTCGAGCTCGACGCCCGCGAGCTCCAGGTCGTGGAGCGGCTGGCCGCTCCTGAGGCGGGCGAGCAACGTTGCGCGGAGGCCCCGGCTCTCCGGCTCGGGCGACATGGCGGCGGGCGCGGCGGACATGGGCGCGGCCAGGGCGTGCGGTGGTGCGACAGGCTCGGCCGTGTTCTCGGTGATCGCCGTCACCGTGAGGTCGAGGGGCGCCGCATCGAGCCGCGGTGCATCGAGGTTTGTCGGGCCGCTCGCCACGACGGCGGGCAGCGGAGGCGGCGGCGCCAGGTGCGGACGGGCGCTCCAGGGCGCCCCCGGGATCGCCGTCACCGGGGAAGCACGCCCGCTGCCGGGCGCGGCGAGCGCGAACGGCGGCTTCATCTTCATGTCCACGACGAGACCGCTGTTGCGGGCATCGACCGTGTAGTCCTCCTCGACCACCAGCGTCCTGGCGATCGGTCGCTCGCCCGCGACGGGGCCAGGCGCTCCATGCCGGCGATGGGACGGCGGAGGCGCGGCCGCCGCAGAAGGCCATGCCAGGGGCTGCCCCGACGTCTCGACGCCCGCGACCACGCGCATGCGGGCCGGCGTGTCGCCCGCCAGCAGGGCCACGTTCCCTCGCCAGACCACGGAGCAGAGCAGCCGGTCGGCGTCGATGGTCAGCGTGTCGGCGACGAGCTCGATCGCCTGCCCGTGGTCCTCTCCTTCCGGCCCGGTCCGGTAGAGCCGCGCGAGCCCGCGGGCCGAAGGCAGGCTGGACCGGAGCCACGGCCAATGCGGGTGCAGGCCCTCGAGGAAGATCCACTCGTCGCCGCGGAGGAAGTCGATCTGCTGATCCGCGGGCGCGGCGTGGAAGTACCGGAAGTCGAAGCTGCCGTCGAGATCCAGCGCCAGCGGGTCGGCCGGCAGATCCCGCGCAAGGAGATGCCGCCGCGGGGCCCAGTGCCTCGCGATCGGGCCGAAGCCCGCAGGCCGCATCGGATCGCCCGGATCGACGATGCTCGGCAGCACCGCGTCGGAGCCCACGCCCACCGGGTTCCCCTCGAGATGTGGGCCGCCGAACGCGCGCTCGTACACGAGCGGCATCCGGCTGAACGGACGGGGGCTCGGCGCCTCTCGCGTGCGGTCGCCGAAGACATGAAGCGCCTTGTTGAGGATCCAGCGGCCATCGCGGAAGAGCGCGATCCGCACCGGGAGCGCCGTGGCGGTCGTTCCCGCGGGCGCGCAGGCGTGCCCGCGCACGACGACCCCGGCGCCCGGCAGGTAGGGTGCTGTCTCACTGGCCTCTTCGAGGCTGCCCCACCCCTCCCGAAGGTGGTCGGCGCGGACCAGATCGACCGCCGCGGCGAGCTCTGCGGTCCTGTCGTGCACGAGGGCAAAGGTGGCCTTGACGAGGACGGTGAGCCGCTCTGCCCCCCGCATGCGCCACAGAACGGCGCCGCAGGCGGATGGCGACAGGGCGACGACGGAGAGGGGCCAGGGCGATTGCACGACGGGGGTCACGGGGCCCACGCACCTCGACGGCAGCGGGCCCTGAGCCCCTCAACATAGCCCCGCTCGCCTATCGGGCGCAAGCGCAGGACCTGACCGGAGGCGGCTCGCGGTCGGGCCCTCTCGCGGGAGCATGGCGGTGAAGAGGCTCCGGTGATCGCCTTGTGTGGGGTTGTCGGGGGCCGAGATCCAACCTCGATCCGAAAACCAAGCTCCTCGCGGCAGCCGTCTTCGTCATCTGGACCACCTGCCTGGTTCTCGCGTGGCCGAGCGCATCAACGAAGGACACCGAGAAGAGAACCGCTGGAAGGCCAATCCCGATCAACCCGAGGCGGAGAGCCACGACCATCGGAGTCGAGCTCCCGCCATGCCATGTGACGAGCGCGGCAGTGGCGACGGCGCTGGCCATGATGTCAGCCAGCTGCCGAGCCGGACGCGAGGCGGTCGCGATCGACTCGAGAGGTTGCGTTTCAAACGAACACGACGACGAGCGCTCCGCGAGGCGCACGCCCATGTCCGACATGCCCGGGGGCCTGCTCCGCGAGGCCCCTCAGCGCGCCAGACGGTACGTCGCGTCGAACGGCGAGCCGCCCTGCGGGACGTCCCGCGCGACGCCGCGCTCCGGGTTCGCCGCGAGGTGGCGCAGGATCCAGAAGACCGTCTCGACGTCGTCCGTGCCCGCGGCCTTCGCGACCTCGGCGAGCGACAGCGCGCGGCCCGCGCTCGCGCCGAGCGCCGCGAGCACCTTGGCCTGCAGGTCGAGCACCTCCTGCGCCGCCTTCTTGCCGGCCTCGACGCCGGGCTGGTGGTACGCGTTGATGCCCACGAGCGACGCGTACAGGCCCACCGCGCGCTCGTAGAGCGCGATCAGCATGCCGACGGCGCGCGCGTCGACCGTGTCGATCGTGAGCGTGATCGACTCGCGCCCGCTCTCGGTCAGCGCCTTGCGCGTCCCCTGGAGGAAGCCGTCGAGGTAGTCGCCGGTCGTGACGCCGGGGTCGACCTCGAGCACGCCGCGCGACGGCGCGCGATCCCGCAGCACCTCGATGAACGTGACGAAGAAGTTGTCGAGCCCGTCACGGAGCTGCTGCACGTACGCGTGCTGATCCGTCGAGCCCTTGTTGCCGTACACGGCGATGCCCTGGAAGACCTCGTTGCCCTGCCGATCGAGGCGCTTGCCGAGCGACTCCATCACGAGCTGCTGGAGGTAGCGCGAGAAGAGCTCGAGCCTGTCCTTGTACGGCAAGAGCACCATGTCCTTCCGGCCCACGCCGCCCGTCGCCGAGTACCAGGCGAGCGCGAGCAGCGCCGCGGGGTTCCGGGGGACCTCCTTCGAGCGCGTGACCTCGTCCGCCTCGCGCGCCCCCTGCAGCATCTCGACGATCGACAGCCCCTGGAGCGCAGCGGGCAGCAGGCCGACCGCCGACAGCTCGCTCGTGCGCCCGCCGACCCAGTCCCACATCGGGAAGCGGGCCAGGAAGCCGTGCTTCGTCGCATACCGGTCGAGCTCGCTGCCCTCCCCCGTCACCGCGACCGCGTGCGCGCCGAGCGAGAGGCCGAGCCGGCGGTACGCCGCCTCGAGCTCGAGCATCCCGTTGCGCGTCTCCTTCGTCCCGCCCGACTTCGAGATGATCACCGCGAGCGTCGCGCCGAGCTCGTCCCCGATGGCGTCCAGCGTGCGATCGATCCCGTCGGGATCCGTGTTGTCGAAGAAATGGATCCGCATCCGATCGGCCGGCGTCCCCAGCGCCGAGGCGACGAACTGAGGCCCGAGCGCCGAGCCGCCGATCCCGACGACGAGCACCCTGCTGAAGCGGGCCGCCCGCTCCGGCCGGACCCGCGCCGCGTGAACGTCCGCGGCGAAGCGCAGAATCCGCGCGTTCGTCTCCTCGATCGCCGCGCGCAGCGCCGCCTCGGGCGCGAGCTCCGGCGCGCGCAGCCAGTAGTGACCGACCCGGCGGCCCTCGTCGGGATTTGCGATGCTACCGCCCTCGAGCGCCGCCATCTCGGCGAGCGCCGCCTGAATCCGCGGTTCCATCGTGGTAAAAAAGTCGCTCCCGAAGCGGATCCGGCTCACGTCCAGCCAGAGACCGAGGCTGGGATCGTGGAAGAGGTGGTCCCGGAAGCGATCGAAGGGGAGGACGGCGGGCGCCGGTCCTCGACCCGGGGTTCTGCGGTCTTGATCCATGGCCCCCTTCTACCGCTTCTCCCTACCGTTTCTCCAGGCGCTCGAACCCCTTGCCCGGACGATGTTCCGCCCCACGAGTCGACGGAGTCGGAAAACGACTCTAGCGTGCCGGCCCGACACGCGTTATTTGCAGCCCGACCACGATGCAGCTTGATTTCGGAATCAATGCAGGGCTCGTCGAGGAGCTCTATGCCCAGTACCTCGAGAACCCGGAGTCGGTAGACCCCGGCTGGCGCTCGTTCTTCGAGGGAAAGAACGGCGGAGCGACGCCGAGCAGGCTGCCCGCGCCGGCGGCGCCGCCGACCATCCCGCACCATGTGCTGCGGCCCGGGAACGGGCACGGCTACGGGAACGGGAATGGCAAGACGAACGGCGAGGCCGCGAAGACGCTGGAGGCCGCGTTCGCGCGGACGCTCAGCGAGCACCCGAGCTCGCCCGAGTCCTCGCGCGATCTCAAGGTGCTCGCGGAGGCCGCGATCAAGGCGCGCGTCTACGCCCTCGTGAACGCCTACCGCGTGCGCGGCCACCTCTTCGCGCACGTCGACCCGCTCGGCCTGCCGCCCGCCACGCCGCCCGAGCTCGACCTCACGAACTTCGGGCTCCGGGTCGAGGACCTCGAGCTGCCCTTCCCCACGACCGACCTCGCCGGCGTGCCGCCCGTCCTCACGCTGCGCGAGATCATCCGCCGGCTCGAGGAGACGTACTGCCGCTCGATCGGCGTGGAGTTCACGTTCATCGAGGAGCCCGAGGCGCGCCAGTGGCTCCAGCAGCAGATGGAGTCGACGCGCAACCGGCTCACGCTCGACCGCCAGAAGCAGCTCCGGATCCTCACGAAGCTCTCCGACGCCGAGATCTTCGAGCAGTTCATCCACAAGTCCTACGAGGCGGGGACGAAGCGCTTCTCGCTCGAGGGCGCCGAGAGCCTCATCCCGCTGCTCGACCTCATCATCGAGCGCGCGGGGACGCACGAGGTCGACGAGATCGTGGTCGGCATGGCGCACCGCGGCCGGCTGAACGTCCTCGCGAACATCATGGACAAGAGCCTGCGCGAGATCTTCGCGGCCTTCGAGGACAAGAACGCGGAGCGCCACCTCGGCAGCGGCGACGTCAAGTACCACCTCGGCTACTCGACCGATCGCACGCTCGAGAACGGGCGCAACGTCCACCTCACGCTCACGTTCAACCCGAGCCACCTCGAGTTCGTGAACCCCGTCGTGCAGGGGCGCGTCCGCGCGAAGCAGGACCGCCGGCTCGCCGACGGCGCCGCCGACGCGCGCCGCCGCGTGATGCCGCTGCTCATCCACGGCGACGCGGCGTTCATCGGGCAGGGCGTCGTCGCCGAGACGCTCAACATGATGAACCTGAAGGGCTACACGACGGCCGGCACGGTCCACGTCATCGTGAACAACCAGGTCGGGTTCACGACCGATCCGATGGAAGGGCGCTCGACCCGCTACGCGTCCGACATCACGCGGATGCTCAAGGTCCCGGTGTTCCACGTGAACGGCGAGGACCCGGAGGCGGTCGCCCACGTCGCGCAGCTCGCGATCGACTACCGCACGCGCTTCGGCTCCGACGTGATCATCGACATGTACTGCTACCGGCGGTACGGCCACAACGAGGGCGACGAGCCGCGCTACACGCAGCCGCGGATGTACGCCGCGATCGACAAGAAGCCCACGGTCCGGCAGGTGTACGTCCGGCGCCTCATGGAGCTCGGGCAGGTCACCGAGGAGAAGGCCGACGAGATCGTCGTGCGGCGCCGCGAGGCGCTCGCCACGGCGCTCGACGAGGTGAAGCAGAAGGGCTTCGCGCCGGTGCTGTACTCGATGGGCGGCGTGTGGTCGCACTACCGCGGCGGCGCCGACCACGCGACGCCGGAGGTGCCGACGAGCGTGCCGGCCGAGAAGCTCATCGCGCTGTCGGAGAAGCTCCTCGAGCTGCCCGAGGGCTTCAAGGCGCACCCGAAGGTGCTGCCGACGCTCCAGCAGCGGCACGACAAGCTCGTCGCCGGCGAGCCGTTCGACTGGGGCACGGGCGAGATGTTCGCCTACGCGTCGCTGCTCGCCGAGAAGACGCCGGTGCGGCTCTCCGGTCAGGACGTGCAGCGCGGCACCTTCAGCCACCGGCACGCGGTGCTGCGCGACGTCGAGACGAGCGCGCGCTACGCGCCGCTGTCGCGCGTGGCCGAGGGGCCGGCGCGCTTCGAGGCGTACAACAGCCCGCTCAGCGAGGCGGGCGTGCTCGGCTTCGACTTCGGCTACAGCCTCGACTACCCGGACGGGCTGGTCATCTGGGAGGCGCAGTTCGGCGACTTCCTGAACGGCGCGCAGGTCATCGTCGATCAGTTCCTCACGTCGAGCGAGGACAAGTGGCACCGGCTGAGCGGCATCGTGCTCTTCCTGCCGCACGGCTACGAGGGCCAGGGGCCGGAGCACTCGAGCGCGCGCATCGAGCGCTGCCTGCAGAACAGCGCCGAGGACAACATCCAGGTGTGCAACCTGACGACCCCGGCGCAGCTGTTCCACGTGCTGCGGCGGCAGGTGCACAGGCCGTGGCGCAAGCCGCTCATCATCGCGACGCCGAAGAGCCTGCTGCGCGTCCCGGCGACGTCGAAGGGCCCGCACCGGCCCGTGTCGACGATCAAGGATCTCTCCGAGGGCAAGTTCCACCGCGTGCTGCCCGACACGAGCGGGGTCGATCCGGCGGACGTGAAGCGGGTGCTGCTCTGCTCGGGCAAGGTGTACTACGACCTCGCGCTGGCGCGGGAGACGCGCGGGCTCAAGGACGTGGCGATCCTGCGGCTGGAGCAGCTGTTCCCGCTGAACGAGGAGATCGTGAACGCGCTCGCGCCCTACAAGGACGGCACGCCGCTCGTGTGGGTGCAGGAGGAGCCGCGCAACTACGGCGCCTGGTACTACATCCTCGCGGTGCTCCGGCAGCGCATCGGCGACCGGCTGCCGCTCTCGTGCGTGAGCCGCGCGCCGAGCGCGAGCCCGGCGACCGGCTCGCGCGCGAGCCACCTCCTCGAGCAGAAGATGCTGATGGACGAGGCGTTCGTCGGGGGTACCCGGTGAGCGGCGGCGCGGCGAGCCTGCAGGACAGGTACTCGCCGCAGGGCCGCTGCTTCGGCTGCGGGCCGGCGAACGACAGGGGGCTCCGGCTGAAGAGCCGCGTCGAGGGCGACGCGGTGGTCTGCGACTTCACGCCGGAGCCGCACCACGAGGCGTTCCCCGGGATGCTCAACGGCGGCATCATCGGGGCGCTGCTCGACTGCCACTCCAACTGGACCGCGGCTTACCACCTGATGAAGGCGCGGGGGGCCGACGCGCCGCCGTGCACGGTGACGGCGGACTTCCACGTGAAGTTGAAGAAGCCGACGCCGCTCGGCGGCCCGGTGCACCTGCGGGCGCAGGTCGCCGAGGCGGAGGGTGACCGCGTCGTGGTCGAGGCGACCCTGGAGGCGGGCGGGCGGGTCACGGCGACGTGCCGCGGGACGTTCGTGGCGGTGAAGGAAGGGCACCCGGCCTTCCACCGCTGGTAGGCCCGAGCTGACGCGCGGCGCGGGCGGCCCGTCCGCGACCGGGAAGGCGTTGCTCGCCGCCTCCGTGGCACACGCGATGCTCGCGCCCCGGCGCGCGGCGTTCCCGGCGTGGCGCGCGGATCGGATCCGCCGTCCTCGCCTCGCCGCGCAGCGAGGAGGATCCGCAATGAAGGCAAACACCGGGGTCGCCATCGCCGCGGGAGCGGCCGCCGTGCTCTGCGGGAGCGTCGCCGCTGCGCAGGACTTCGGGGGCGAGGTCCCGCCGAGCTACCTGCGCTCTCCGCTGAGGGCGCCTGCCAACGCGCTCGAGCTCGGCCTCAACCTCGGATACGCGCAGGGGTTCGGCGACATCGGGAGCGAGCGACGCCTGCGCGACGTGGCGGGGCCGGGGGCGGGCGTGGGCGTGAAGCTCGTCTACCGCGCGGTGCCGAAGGTCGGCCTCGGGCTGACGTCGAGATACGAGCAGTACATGGCGCAGGGCGGGGAGCAGGGCGGGGCCGACGTGCGCGGCGTGACGCTCGGCGCGGAGGCGAGCTTTCACCTGGCGCCGTTCGAGCGGGTCGATCCGGTGATCTCGCTGGGCACCGGTTACCGGGCGCTGTGGACCGCGGCGCGGCCGGGGGTGTGGACGGCGACGCCGGCGGGGATGTGGATCGCGGCGCCGGCGGGGGTGAGGGGCGACACGGTGACCCACGGGATCGAGCTCGGGCGGCTCCAGGTGGTGATCGACGTCCGCATGTCCGAGAGCGTGGCGCTGGGGCCCACGATCGGCGGCGGGCTCAACCTGTTCCTCTGGGAGAACACCGACGGGTCGAGCCGCGGCTGGGAGGTCCCGGACAGGCGCGTGAACAGCTTCGTGTTCGCGGGGCTCGAGGGGCGCTTCGACCTGGGTGGGCAGCGCGTGAGGGAGGTCATCCAGGTCGCGCGGCGGCGCTAGCGCGGCGGGGGGAAAGGGCGTGCCGAGCTGCCCGGCCCGAGGAGGGCCTGCCCTCTTCGTGAAGCCGATTCAGGTTCCGCGGTGCCCGGGCTCGGCTACCCTGGGCGGCCGGCGCGGGCCGCCGCGCGCGCCCGCTCACCGATGCAGCTCTTCGTCGCTCTTGCCCTGTTCGAGGGCTGTCCCTCCGACTTCCTGAACAGCCCGGCCGCGCTCCGCGGGGCGCTGGAGGCGGCCGTCGCCGCGGGGTCGTTCACCCTGCTCGAGATGGTGGTCGTCCCGTTCTCGCCGCAGGGCATCACCGCGTGCGCCGTCGTCGGCGAGTCGCACGTGGCGCTGCACTCCTGGCCCGAGTCGGGGCGGCTCTTCGTCGACGTCGCCTCGTGCAGCACGCTGGAGAGCGTCCGCCGCGCCGTGGCCGCCATCGGGAGCGCGCTGCCCGAGGGGCGGCTCGCGACGCTCGACGAGCGGATCGTCGACCCCGCCGGCGCGCGGGCGCCCTGACGCGGCGCCGCGCCCTCGCGGAGAGGGCGCGCGGCCGCGCCGGGCGCGGCATGGCTCAGTGCTGATCAGTGCTGGCCGAGCACGCGGCGGAGCGGCTTGTTGAACGCGAACATCGCGGCGCCCGCGCCCAGGCCGAGCACGGTGAGCATCAGGAAGAACATGTCCTTCGACCAGCGCGTGTAGAAGATGCCGAGGTAGCCGCTCAGCGTGTTGCCGAGGAAGCTCGAGACGAACCACATGCCCATCATCATCGACACGATCCGCACCGGCGAGACCTTGGTCACGAGCGACAGCCCGATGGGCGACAGGTAGAGCTCGCCGATCGTGAGCAGCAGCGTGCAGAAGACCGGCCAGAACAGGCTGCCCTTGCCGTCGCCGACGGCCTGCGCGCCGAGGATCATCACGATGAACGACAGCCCGAGGATGGTGCAGCCCAGGGCCATCTTCGAGACGCTCGTCGGCTCGGTGCCCCGCTTCGCCTGCCAGCGCCAGAAGATGTCGAGGAGGGGGGCGAACAGGATGATGCAGAGCGGGTTCACCGACTGGAACCACGTCGACGGGATCTGGAAGCCGAGCACGGTGGGCCACACCGTCTTCTCGTCGGCCCAGCTCTGCATCGTGTTGCCCTGCTGCTCGTAGACCGCCCAGAAGACGATGTTGAGGGCGCAGAGCGCCACGAGCGCGCCGACGCGCTGCCACTCGTCGCCGGAGAGCGGCTGCTTCTGGTCGCCGGCCCCCTCCGCCGTCTTCATCAGGTTGTCCTTGGCGAGGTACTTCTGCCCCGCCAGGTAGACGACGAGCCCAAGGCACATCCCGACGCCCGCGGCGGCGAAGCCGTAGTGCCAGCCGTAGACGGCGGCCAGGGTGCCACACACGAAGTTGCAGATGAAGGCGCCGAGGTTGATGCCCATGTAGAAGATGGTGAAGGCGCCGTCGCGGCGCGGATCACCCTTCGGGTACAGGCTGCCGACCTGGGTCGAGATGTTGGGCTTGAACGCGCCGTTGCCGAGGATGAGCAGGAGCAGCGCGATGAAGAACGAGTTCTCGAACGCCATCACGAAGTGTCCGATGGCCATCAAGACGCCGCCGATCACCACCGTCTTGCGCTGCCCCCACACCTTGTCGGCGAGGATGCCGCCGAAGAACGGCGTGAGGTACACGAGGCCCGTGTACAGCCCGTAGAGCATGGACGCCTGCTCGTTGGGCGCGCTCGGGAGGAGGCCCTTGATGAACTGCCAGGCGAACACCGTGGTCGGATCACCAGGGACGAGATCGCATGGCTGCGCGTGCTGCCGGCACCCCTGGTAGGCTTCTCGCGCGGTGACGAACAGGTAGTTCGCCATATACAGCTTGAGGAGGCCGCGCATGCCGTAATAGGAAAAGCGCTCCCACATCTCCGCGAAGAAGAGGATCACGAGCCCCGGCGGGTGCTTGAAGCGCCTCTCGAAAGCGGTGACGGGGAGGGCCGGCTCGATTGCTTGCTCGCTCAATGCTGTCTTCTCCACGAGCTGGGACCACGCTGCGTGGTGGTCGGGCGATGCGGGGGATCGTGGGGCGCGCTGCCCCTCGGCACGGGGATGCTAGACGATCCGCGACGACCACGTCACCCCCTTGTTGCGCACAGCGTCGAGCCGGGTGAACAGGGTGTCCACGTAGGCGGCCCTTCGGCCACGGCCGGAGGACAGGTGGGCGGGACGCTCCGGTCGGCGCTGCGATAGGCGACGCGGTCGCGGGCCGGCGAGCGGCCGCTGCCGCGGGCGGAGCGAGCGCCGGTGGTGGCGGACCAGCCGCCGCGCCGACGCCGCCTGCCGCCGCGGATGGACCGCATAAGCCCGCGCCGTCCTCGGTTGTGCCGGGAGCGTCCCCTTCGCCGCGGGCTCCGCCCTGGCCGCGCGAGGGCGCCCTTCCTCTGCTGGGGAGATCCGCAGTCGAGGCTTCCGGTGAGAAGCCGTCGGCCGCAGATGCTTGGTGATGCAACATCCCAAAACTCGCTATGTCCCGAGGGACAGCGCACGTTCGATGGGTCTCCTGTGGATTCTGCTTCTCCCTGCCTGCGCGGGCGTCGAGCCGTCGCCGCCGGAGGCGTGCGCTCCTGGCGAGGAGCGCTTTCGCGGGCGGTGCGTCCAGCCCGCCGCCCGCTACGAGCCCGAGGAGCGCGTCGACCGGGACAACGTCGTCGCCTTCGGCGCCGAGCTCACCCGGCTCGCGCTGCCGGAGCCGCCGCGCAGCGGCTTCAGGATCATCGCGCCGCCGCGGCTCATGGCGCCCGGCGAGGAGGCGACCTACTGCGTGTCATGGCCTTTCCCCGCGATCGAGAGCACGACCGTCCACGCGGCGCGCGTCTACGCGACGGCCGGGCTGCATCACAGCAACGTGATCGCCAAGCCGGTCAATCCATCGTTCGGGCCGAACCCCTACCCGGGCTGCCATCCCGGCGCCGACGATCCCTTCGGTACGCTGCCGGCGGCCATCCCGGACGTCCTCTTCGCGAGCTCCACGCAGGTCGTCGGCGAGGAGACGCTCGTCTTCCCGGAGGGGATGGGCTTCACCCTCGAACCATCCCGCGAGATCGCGACGAGCGTGCACCTGCTCAACACGTCGCCCGAGCCCGCGCTCGTGGAGTTCGCCTACGACTTCTTCACCATGCCTCTCTCGGAGCGGACGGAAGAGCTCGCGCCGTTCGTCTTGAGCGTCAACGACTTCCTCGTCCCGCCGCGCGCCACACGGACCGTGGGCACGACGTGCTCGACGTTCGGGGGGAACATCGTCTCTCTGATGCCGCACACGCACCGTTACGCCGATGCGTTCGACGTCGACGTCGTCCGCGCGGACGGGGGCGAGACGCGCGTGTACGAGGGCGGGGCGTTCGATCTGGAGAGCGACATCGAGGTCTACCGGCCGGCGCTCGCGCTCGAGGAGGGCGACGCGATCCGGTACGCGTGCAGGTTCCGGAACACGTCGGGCCACGATCTCACGTTCGGCCTCGGAGACAACGAGATGTGCATGCTGTTCGGGTACATGTACCCGCCGGAGAAGCAGGTGGCGGGGATCTCGCTGCGCGACGGGGAGCCGTGCATCTCGCTCGGCCTCGGCGCGCTCCGGTGAGGCGCTTCGTCGCCGCCTGATCCCCGCACGGGCGCGGGCCAGCGCCCCTGGACACGCCTCCGCCTCCTCCAAGCGAATGGCGCCATGAGCAAGAATGTGTTCTTGCATACATAGTTCACACAAAAAGATTGGACAACAATTGAACAACCATAAACAAACGATATACAAACGGACGCTGACCGGGAGGTTGCGTGAGACAGATCACAATCAATGTCACCCGAGAGCGACGTTCAGGAGATTCGACCGTGAAGCAAGAGCTCCTCCGTTCACCGCACGTGATGCTGGGCGCAGCGCTCCTCGTCTCGGCCCTCGGAGGGCTGGGCGCCTGCCTGGAAACCGAGAGAAACGCCGCATCCGGGGTTCCAGAGGCCTCCGGGTCGCCAGGTCGTTGCGTCTATACGAGCCCCTTCAGCCAGGCCGAGGAGTGCCGTGAGTACACAGGCGCGGGCTGGACCGCGGAGGCCGCGGAGGCCGACTGCAAGGCGCTCCAGGGCTCCACCTTCACCAGAGGCGAGAGCTGCGCCTATCCAGAGACGCTCGGCCGGTGCGTGCTCGGCGGCGGGACCGGCAACGAATACACCCTCATCTTCCCCGGCGGGGACACGAGCCAGTGCGCCTCGACCCAGCGCGGCTGCGAGGCGTTCGGCGGCGGCCGGTTCGAGGCCGACGCCTGCGAGGGCGCGGCCGAGGCGCCCGGGGGCGGCGTGGGCACGGGCGGCGCCGTCTTCCAGTGGCCCGAGCTGGTCTGCGCCGACCCGAAGGCCGGCGAGCCCGCAGGGCAGAGCGGCGGGAAGGTCTGCACGTTCGGCGCGATCTCGGGCTGCACCGAGCCCGGCCGCCTGTTCACCGACTACGCGTCGTGCGAGCCGGTCCTCACGCAGCGCCCGTACTGGCCGGCGCCCCCCTCCGACTACAAGACGCCGAGCGACGATCCACGCCTGTCCGATCCAGAATGGCTCGGCGAGCTCGCCTGGGTCACGGAGCAGACCGAGGCGTGCGGGTGCGTGTGCTGCCACTCGGAGAAGGCCGCGCCGGCCGCGGGGCCGTCGAACTGGTACATCGAGGCCGGACCGGTCTGGACCGACAGCTTCTATCCAACAGGCCTCGCGCTGGCCGCCGGCTGGGTCTCCTCGGCGGCGCTCGGCGCGTACCCGCCGGACCAGAACAACGGCTTCTCCCGCGACGTCAGCGGCCTGCCCTCCACGGACCCGGCGCGCATGGTCGCGTTCTTCGAGGGCGAGCTCCTGCGACGCGGGTTCACGAAGGAGGATTTCGCGGACGAGACCCCGTTCGGCGGGCCGCTCCATGAACAGAGCCTCTACGTGCCAGGCGACTGCGCGGCAGGGGAAGGCGTGGACGCCGCAGGCAAGATCACGTGGAGCGGCGGCGACGCCCGCTACGTCTACGTCCTGTCGGCGAACGCCGAGAACCCGGGCGCCCCGCCCAACCTCGACCTGCCCGAGGGGACGATCTGGCGGCTCGACGTGCCCTCGAGCGCCGCGCCCGTCAAGAGCGGTATCACCTACGGCGAGGTCCCGCCGGGCACGAAGCAGGGCTATCCCGCCGAGGGGAGCCCCGAGGAGCTCGTCCCGGGAACGAAATACTACCTGTACGTCTGGAAAGACGTCGCCATCCCGATCACGCGGTGCCTGTTCGAGGCTTCGCCCTGAGAGGGGGCTCCACGGCGTGGGCCCCTCCCTCGGGGTTCAGCCGGCGTCAGTCCGCTGCTTTACCGCCGGCGCCACCCGCACCCGCGTCGCCACCGCCCGCTCCGACGGGCGCTTCGCCGCCGCCCGCTCCGACGCCCGCGTCTCCGCCGCCCGCTCCGACGCCCGCGTCTCCGCCGCCCGCTCCGACGCCCGCGTCTCCGCCGCCCGCTCCGACGCCGCCGCCGCACGCCTTGGGATAGTCGCAGTAACCGCCGCAGTCGATCAGGGGAGGAACGCAGAAGCCGCACTCCTGGGGAAAGCCACAGTAGCCGCCGCAATCGATCTGGGGAGGCATGCAGAGCTGCGGCTGCTCGCGGTTCCTCTCCAGCTCCACCGGCAGGACCTCGAGCTGATTGGTCAGCCAGGCGTCCAGCTCCTCGTATCGCTCCTCGTCACCCGGGCGGAGCATGCCCTCGTCCGACAGCTGCTCGTAGAGACCCTTCAGCACCGCGTTCGGGTCCAGCGCGGTGAACTCCTCGATCACCTCCTCGCACGCCGCGATGGTGTCGGCCCAGCAGGCCGGCTCGCTCTGGCACCCGCGCGCCAGCGTGTTCATGCCGGCCAGGGGCACCACCGGATACCAGCTCTGCCCCAGGCTGATGTCGACCGAGTACGGCAGGTACTGGAACAGACCATCGGCCCGCTCGACCAGCACGACGTTGTTGCTGTTGTGGATCGCGTCGTCACCGGTGGCGAGCACCCACGACAGGCACTGGAACCGGTGGAACGCCGGCCAGTCGATCCAGCCCTCGAGCGCGGCCTTGAAGCCCTCGCCAGGCGGCGTCTCGACGATCAGCTCCTCGAGCTCCTTCGCGCGGGTCTTGTCACACTCCTTGAGCTGGCAGTTCTCCGGATCGTCGAAGACGCTCACGCCGAACGGCACCATGTCGATCGGAAGCGGGATCCCGCCGCCTCCCGGAACGTTGCCGGCGAAGTCTCCGGCGAACTCCCAGATGTTGGCGCAGCCGCCGCCGAGCTCGCCCTCGAGGCGGGCGCAGAACGCCTTCTTGTAGCGCTCGACCACGATGTAGGGGACGGCCACCTCCGCGCCCCAGACGTTGCTCGACAGCCAGGCGTAGTTGGCGAGGGGGGCCGGATAATCGAGGCGAGCATAGAGATCGAGCGTGAGGCGCTCGCGGAAGATGCTGCCGACCTGGCCGTTGTTGAAGCGCACGTGCTCGAAGCCGCCGAGCCGTTGCTTCTCGACGAACTCGTCGGCGTCGATGTTGAGGTTGGGGATGGTTCGCTTCGTCCAGGGCCGCTCCGTCGACTGGCCGGCGATCCCCACCTGGACCTTGCCGTAGTCGGCCGTCTTGCCCTCGGCGCCGGCCGTCGTCACCCACAGATGATCCACGAAGGTCGTGTCCTCCCCGGTCGGTGAGTAGATGTCCCCGAACGCGTCCCTCTTGATGGGGCCCCCGATGCCGCCGAGCCCTTCGTTCATGATCTCGAGCTGCTCTTCCGAGACGGCGAACCAGTAGCGGTTGCCGACGGTGCCGAAGACGTCGAGAGCATGCTCGGCCACCTCGGTGTCCGCGACCGGCGCCCCCGGGTACGGCTCGGGCGCGCCGCCGGCGCCCCCGGCGTCACCGGCGCCGCCGGCGCCCCCGGCGCCGCCCTCCCCGTTGGTGTAATAGTAGTTGTAGATGTTGTCCGGCTCGTCAGCGCACCCCGCCGAGAAGACGGCAGGCGGGAGGGCAAGCAGGGCGAACAGCGAGATGGCTCGCGTGCGGGACGACCAGGATCGACCAGAGGAAGACGACGGCAGCTGATTGGACATGAAGCGCAACCTTTCCGCTTCACGCCCAGTGCAAATAACGTACCGTTCACGGCGAAATTGTAAACCGTCGGTGTCGGTGCCCTGGAGACAGCTCGGCCCTCGTGGGTCCGGCGAGTTCGTCGAGGAGCTCGCGCCGTCCGTGCCGCGGTGCGTGGACGCGCCGCCGGAGCCCCCTCATGACACGAGGGTCAGAGGCTGGCACACTGCCCGGGAGCTTCGTCCTTGTGTGCCAACGCCGCGACGCGGCGTCGATCCATCGAGGCGAGGATCGCCCCCACGCTCCCGCCGCGCGCCGTCGATCGCTCCGGGTACCCTGCTCCAGCCGGTCGAGCGCGCGTCACGCGCTCTCCGCCTCACCGCGCCTTCTTCGCCTTCGTCGCGGGCAGCGCGCGCGAGCTCGGCCGATACATCCCCGCCGTCGCGTCGTAGCGCCACGTGATCTCCACGGCGCGCGGCGCTTCGCCCTCGGCGTCCTGGCGCCACGGCGTACCGCGGATCCCGAAGCGGTCGAAGCGCGTCGAATGGAACTCCTCGACATCCTTGGCCCAGGGACCATTGTCCGCGGCCCTTTCCAGAAGCTCTGTGTACTCGCCGCTCGGCTTGATGCCGATGACCCGCCAGTCCGCGCTCTCGGCCCAGATGTCCGTCGACGTGTACTGATCGTAGAAGAACATGTGAAGCTCCTTGTTGCGCCTCTCGATGCCCGTCGGCGCACCGGAGGTCTCGATGGTGTCGACGATCTCGCCTTTGCGCAGGATGGCGAGGGCAGGCCGCCGCAGGAAGAGCTCGCCGATCTCGACGTCCCCTATCGTGGATATCGGGCTGTAGAGTCCCTGGCGCATGGGCTCCAGGGCGGTACCGTCCGAACCCCGCGCATAGCCGATGACCTCGAGCTCGAGCGGATCTCCCGGCTGGTACGACATGGGGACGCGGCCGATCGGCTCCGGCGCCTGGAACGCCAGGGCGCGGAGGTTCGCGAAGGGCTCGTAGCTCACCGGCTCCGGGATCTCCCGCCAGACCCACTCCTCGTCCGCCGGCGCCGGCGCGCGCGGCGCGTCCGCCGCCCGCGCAAAGAGCCGGATGCTGTCGATGGGCGCCGACGAGGCGCGGGGCAGCGCCGAGGTCGGCAGCGTGGCCTCGATGGTGAACCTCCCCTCGCCGCCCTTCACCGCCGCCTTCGCACCTTCGATCGGGCGTCCCTTCCCGTCCTCGCCGATCCCCGAGAGGCCGCCGCGATCCAGCCGGAAGAACCGCACGAAGCGCGCCTCGTAGCCGGCGGTGAACGCGTCATGCTGGGCCAGCGTTTCATGGCAGGCCTTCTGCACGTCGGCCGGGAGCGGCTCGCCGCCCATGTCGGTCTCGCAGTTGAGCGGCATCACCCCGCCCCCGCGCTGGAAGTAGCCGATGGGCGGCAGCTCCGGCGCGCCGAAGCCGAGCCCCAGCCAGATCCCGCCCTGTGATCCCTCGTCGAGCTCCGCCGCGAGGGTGACGCCCGCGCTGGAGAGCACCAGGGCGACGTGCGAAGGCGCATCCATCGCGCTGGTCGAGGGCGGCGGAGGCGCGCTCTCCCCACGCGCGGGCCGCGGAGGACGAGGCGGCGGCGGCGGGACCAGCGAGCCCCACTCCGCCACGTCGCCGTCGAGCACGAACGCTTCAGGCACGCGCGCCTGGGTCTTCACGCTGACGAGCGGCGAAGGCCCGGGCGCGGCCGCCGGGGGCGCGGCCACGACGGGGGCCTTCGGCAGCGTGGCGATCTCGGCGCGCGCCGTCGCGGGGGGCGGCGCGGGCCGGCAAGCAGCAGCGAAGAAAGGCGCAAGCAGCAGCAGGGCGGGAAGGCGACGGGTTCGCATGGCGGCGCTCATGGTACCGGAGCGAGCGCTTGTCGGCGGATGACAACCGGGCGCGCGCCCAGCGTGCCCGCGGCGAGGACCACCTCGTCCGCGGCCGGATCGACGCCGAAGGCCGCGCCCATCGCGGCGCCCATGCGCTGATAGACCACCTCCCAGCGCACCGCGAGCCCGTCGATGGCGGCCGGGAACACGAGCCGCAGGACGCGCGGCGCCCCCGAGGCGGGAAGGCGCGTATCGCCGGCAGGGACGCGCTCGATGCCTCCTTCGACCGGGCGCACGGAGAACCTCCGCTCGAGGATCACTGGCGCGGCGATGGCCACGGGCGCGCCCTCCGCATCGACGGCCGAGGCGCGGACCTCGAGCCGGCGAAACATATCGCCCGTGGGGACGGCGTGCCCCGCCGCGACCACGCGCGCGCTCACCTCGATGGCGTTCGCGCCGCTCCGCGACGCGCTGGCGTCGATCGCGGAGCGCAGCACGGCCGGATCCCCGACCACGGAGAAGCGATGATCGCGGTGCGGTCTCCCGGCGATGCCCTGAACGAGCTGCATGTGGCAATCGCGGCAGGGTCGCTCCGCGAAGCGCCCGGAGCGGTGCTCGGCCACGGTGTCCTGCATGGCGACGCCGGGCGCTCGCGGAAAATCGAACTGATGGCAGCGGGCGCAGCCCTCATCGGTCGAGAGCCGCGCGTCGCCACGGACGGCGTGCGCGCCGCCGCGCGCGTCCCTGCCGCGCGCGGAGACGACCTCGCCGGCCACGAGATGGCAGGTGACGCACCCCACGCCCACCGCTTGCGCGTCCGCGCCGGGGTGGTGGGCAGGATCGGCCTCGGGCGCATGGCAGCCACGACAGAAGGGCAGCGGCTCGATCGCGTAGGACCTCTGGAAGACGCGATCCGTGAACGCCTGCCGGTGCAACGAGGCGCGCCATTCGGCCGCGATGTCCTCGTGGCACGCCTCGCAACGCTGGTTCTCGATGCGCGCGGAAAAGCCCTGCGGTCTCCCCTGCGGCGCGGGTCCCGGCAGCGGCGGCAGCGGATCGCCGCGCACGCCGGCCGCGGGCGCGAACAGCAGCGCGGCGAGCGCCATGACGCCGGCACCCGCGATACGAGGTGTCCTCCGTTCACCGGAGGCCGTCCGACGCCACCTGCCCATGTTCGTTCAGGATAGCACTCCTCAGGACGACGGACGAAGCTTCGAAGCTCGGCGGATGCGACGCCTCGGTGGACGGCCATGGATCGAGCGCGTACGCTCGAGGAATGGCTGGTCCCGTGGCGTCCGTGTTGCTGCCGTCGAAGATGAGCGTGGAGCGAGTCGCCGCGCTTCGAAGTGCGATCTCGCGCATCGCCGACGATGTTCGTGGGGACGGCTTCTGGGTTGACCGACGCCCGTTCATTCTGACCGTTGGACCCGAATATCCCGAGGCCATATCCGAGATCCTCGAGGCGGGCCTCCCGGAGGTGCTCGGATGGTCGCCAGAAGACGTCGTTTCATTCGCCGCGATGTGCAACGACGACGAAGATCATCGGTTGCTCGTCAGGTTGTGCATCGACCTGGCCGAGGCGGAAGGTGGAGTGATCGACTTCGGTGGGCAGCTGGCGATCGGTGCACAGCTGGACGGCCTTCAAGACGACAAGCCCGTCAGGATCGAGAATCCAGGTGGCGTCACGGGCGTGCTGTTCGCGACGGCGCGCTCCCACTACGGAGACGCGGCGCTCGCGCGCTCCTGGCTACGGCACGCGAGCTTCCGCATGGTGAAGTAGATGCAACTCGGATCGGTGCAACGACTGGTCAGACCGCTTGATTCAGGTCGCCGCCACGAGCAATTCCTCTGAATTGTTCGGCGGACGAAGGCCATCCGTCCTGCCCGCGAAGTAGCGCTCTGCAAGCGCAGCGGCCGATACGTGCTGGACCTCTCTGAAAGGGCATCTCGGGCCAGCGCCAGCATCTCTGCCGGCGTGAAGAAGCTGATGAACGGCGTGCCGTTGGCTCTGGCCCCCGCTGCCGCTCGCTCGATCCCGGGACGCACCTCGGGGTCCGCCAGCTCGATCGGAAGCATGGAACGACATGGCGAGCGTGGAGCCCGGAGCGAGCGCCGCGACCTGGCGCAGCGTCGCCGCGGTGGCGTCCCTGGTCAGGTACATGCTGACACCGGTGGACGCCACCACCGCCGGCCGCCCCGAGTCGAAGCCCGACGCCGCCAGCCGCTCCCACCACGCGTCTCCTGCCTCGAAGTCGACCGGAACGAGCCGCAGGAACGATGGGACGCCAAGGCCGAGGTCGATGAGGCGCCGGCGCTTCCACGCCTGGGGGCTGGGCCGATCGATCTCGAACACGAGCAGGCGGGAGGCGAGCTCCGGCCGACGCTGGGCGAAGGTGTCCAGGCCCGCGCCGAGGATGACGTACTGCCCGACGCCACAGCCGTGAGTCAGGCTCAGCCTATCCCTTCCCGAGCAGCGCGTCGATCACCCAGCACCCGCGGACGTGCCGCCCGTCGCCACGGCAGTGGCCGAGCACGTCCGCGTCCTCGCACCCGGCCTCCAGCAGGGCGTCGGCCAGGATCGGCATCGGCCCGAAAACGCGGCTCTCGTACATCTGCCGGGCCAGCCCGACGGCCGTCGAGGTCCGCCAATCCGGGTCGAATGCCACCGCGCGGAACGGGTTGCCAAAGATGTCGCGGAGCACGTCCGCCTGGGCGTGCTCTTCCGCGGCGCTGCTGGCAGCGTAGGAAGTATCGCCAGACGCGGCGCCAGGATTGGCCATGGCAGCCGCCGCCAGATGAGCGTTGGACGAGGCGTAGTACGCCGCCTTCGGAGCCTGTGGCCGAACTACCTGAAAGCTCAGGGCCAGCGCGTCGTGCGTCGGCTGGAGCGAGGTACGTTCGGCCCCGTGGGACGCCCGCCACCTACCCTCCAGAGAGTCGAGCGCCTGCCGGACCAGAGCCTCGGCTGCCTGGAGTTCCTCCAGCGTGGCCAGGCCATCGGCGTGACGGCGCGCTGTTTCCACTGCCGCTTCTGCGAGCTCATCGGGGAGCAGGGCGCGCACGCGGTAATAACATTCACAGGCGAACAGCCGCATCTTGCGGTCACTCCCCCTGCACGCCGGAAACGTCTTGATGTCCACGACCCGCAGCTCTTTCGGACCGAGTCCGAGCAGGAAGCGGAGCATGGGATTGGTCCGAGTACACACCAGCCATTCCGTCTCGGTCATCTGGCGTGTCCGGCCAGAGGGAGCGTGTAACACATTCTCGGCATCGATTCCCCTATTGATAGCCGGCGGGTTGGCCTTCTTGGTCGTCACCGGTCGACCTGCTCTTTCTGAGCGGTGACCAGCCGGGTCAGCGCTTCCACCTCGAGCTCTGGGACCGGCTCCGCAACGATCCTGTCGTTTCCCGCGGCGCTGGATGCCCTGTGGCCGCGAGCGCCGCCGCTGCCGCGAGCTTGTGGTTGGCCTGCCAAGGCGGCCCGATCGCTCGGCCCATCGCGGACAGAAGATCGTCCACGTCATCGCGGCCGAGCGCCGTTGCAGCGTCGCGAAAAACGCGCTCGCGGTCGTACCAGTACACGGACCAGCCGCGCGCCTCGGCTGCGGCCGCGAGGGCCTCGCGGTACATGACGGAGTCGGCGACGGTCTGCGCGCGATTGTCGGCGATCCGCTCCTCGGTCGTCGGCGGGAGCTCGGGGCACACGCGGATCGCGATGCTGGCGATCGGCACAGGTACCGTTGCGGCCAGCGCCTCGAGGCCCACGCGTGCGCCGCGCGCGGCGGACGCTCGCACGCGCTCGACGAGCGCCACGGCGTCGGCGAGCGAGAGCGCTCGCGCTCCCGGCGTGTTGAGGTAGCGGCCCACCGCCCACGACCCTTCGTGGTGATGCGGGTGCGTCGGCAAGCCCTCGGTGAGGTCGATGCGCCGGCGATCGAGGAGCTCGCCGCCGGGCGCGAGAGTGACGAGCACCGCCGAGTTGCCGTGCTCGGCGACGCCGACGGTCGCGGTTCGCTGCGTTCGTCCTCTCGCCACGTCTTCCTCCTTCGGGGGCGCGCCCCGGCGGCTACCGCCATTTCAACGACATAGGAATCGGAATGTGAGGCTGATCCGCGGGCCCGCGGCTTCGACGGCGAGGACGGCATGCTGCCACCCCTCCTGAACGCTGGCGCGCATGATCAGGAGCGAGCCGGGCGCCAGGGCCATGTCGTGCGTCTCGTCCCGGCGAAGGCTCCGGCGGAAGGTGAGGACGCGAGGCGCGCCCAGCGACAGGATCGAGGTCATCGTTCCAGCGACGACGCCGGCGCTGGAGTCCGAGTGAAAGCCCATCTTCGCCGTCCCATCAGCATAGAAGTTGGCGAGGCAGTTGTTGATCGGATGCCCCACCACGCCGGCGAGGCGGGCCGCGAGGTCCTGCACGAAGGGCGGCATCTCGCGGTCCGGGTAAGAGATGCCTGAGTAGTTGTACGCCACCCCGCACGAGGCGGTTCGACGTGAATGCATCCGGTCGTCCCACGAGAGATTCCGCGCCGCCATGTCGAACATGGCCGCGGGATCCGCGACGAATTTCTCCAGGTACTGAACGTCCAGGTCTTCCGGCATGAGTCGCTGCGATCGATAGAGTACAGAAGTGGTCCCCGCCCGTCCAACGGCCTTCGGCGCGCGGCGCGCAGCGGTGCGCGGCGGCGCTGCCCAGGGCCGTCTAGGGGTGCGGGGGACATCGGAGCGGGGGGGCTCAGCGCCGGCGCTCGCACCGCGCCGGGCGGCACGACGTGGCGTGGGAACACCGTGCTCTCGTCGTACAGCGCGCCCTCGAAGCGCGCGGCATCCACGTACGCGTCCGACAGATCCGCTTGCCGCAGATCCGATCGAAGAGCGCCTGCTCGATCATCGCGCGCACGAGCACGGCGCCTCGGAGGTTCGCCTGGGTGAAGTTCGCGCCTCTCATCTTCGCGTCCGTCAAATGGGCGCAGTCCAGCCCTTTCCGGTCTCGCCAGCGAGAATGTTCACGCGCGCCATGACTCACCTCGCACCTCGCATCGCCTGCCGAACGAGCTGCCGCTTGGCCGCGAAGCGCGGCGTCGCGCCCCGTCGGGTGCAGCGGCTGGTTGGGCGGCTCCTCGCGCCCACAGACCAGCGCGCTCCCGGTTAAGACGAGATTCCCAGCACATGTGCGGCCCGCTCGGGATCCAGCCGGAAGGGGCTCTCTTCGCCTTCGAAAAAGCAATGGTCGCGGATCAGGTGCACCAGCAGACCGGAACCTCGCAGGAACCGCCCGGTCTCTCTGTGGACGATGAGGAACTCCAGGTTGCCATAGCGATAGGATAGCTCCGATCGGCACGGCAGGCATCGATCGGTGGCGGCGGTAAGGTGAACGACGCCCTTCACGCGCCGTCTGACGACCTCCATCTTCGGGACATCATCGCTCCACGGAAGGCGCAGCCTCGTGAAGGGGCAGTACTGATATCCCAGATAGATCTGCAGGAAGACGTTGTGGTCATCGACCGCGGTGCCTCGCTTCGTGGGGATCCGGCCGCCATCCCGTAGGCGCTTCTCGAGAGCGTCGAGAGAGAGGCCGAGGGGGAGCACGGCGAGGCCGGGAACACCGTGCATGCCCGACGCCTGCAACTCCTCCTCGAACTGCTCGGTCGCACGTGCGATACGCTCCTCGGATGCCAGCAGGGCCTGCGCGAGGAGACGATCCAGCGCGTCCGCGATCTGCGCGTGACCGACCCCGAGCCGCTGCAGCGTCACGGTGTCTCGCGCCATGATGTCGCGCAGGGCCTCCGTCTCTCCGAGAAAGCCGCAGCGCGACCAGCCGCCCGGCCGCATCCGCTCCTCGACCCAGGCCTGGGTCGGGCTCGCGGTGCAGTGGGGGCACGCATAGCCGGCCAGTTTGTCGTCCTCGATGACGTCATCGAAGTATGCGACGTCGTGTCCGCAGGATGAGCACCGCCGCGCCGTTTCGGCGGATTCGCGCCGTTCGAAGGTAGGCCGCTCTCCAAACAACACCGTCGGCAGGTCGGGGTAGTGGTAATCGCAACCGTCCGTGAACACGCCGAGAATCCGCTCCCCATGCGTGATCAGTTGAAGTGCGCGACCCTCCACCAATCTCTCCGCATCCTCCTCGCCCTGACTCGGAGGCGTCCCGGCAGGTCCGCCAAAGAGGGCATCGAATTGCCCCAGCTTCAGCGTGAGGATGCGCGGGCCGATGACATCCGCGATCTCGGTGAGGTGCTTCCGGATCCCGTCCTTGCCGTAAAACGGCGCGAGGAGCTTACCGCCGTCCGGAAGCGTGACCAACCCGAAGAACGCGCCTTCCGCGTGCGCTTTTTGCACGAGGTCAGCGACGGTGTCCTCCAAGGAAAGCGGGACGAGCTGGGTCCACAGGCTCTCCGGCGCGGGCCACTCGGGTTTCGGGATGTCGCCAGCGCGCGCTTGCAGCGCGCGGAGCCGCTGTTCGGCGTGAGGCGCGAAAATCCCTGTGGAGGACGCTCGCACGGAGTCCTGGAAATCGCGGATGGCGCGAGGGAGATCACCGAGCATCTCATGGGCTATCCCTCGGTTGTAGCGGGCCACACCGTGCGACGGAGCAAGCCGGAGCGCGATATCCAGGTGCGGGACGGCCTCCGCCCATCGCTCGAGCATCAGGCAGGCAGCGCCTTTGTTCTCGTGGGCCACGCCATAGGAGGGGTCGATGGCGATGGCCGCGTCGTAGTCCTGGATGGCTTTCTCGACCTCGCCGCTCTCGACATACGCGAGTCCTCGCTCCGTCAGCGCTGCCGCGAAGCGCGGTCGCAGTCGGATGGCCCGGTTCAGGTCGGCGATCGCCGCCGGGTAGCGCTGGAGCTTGCAGCGGACGACGCCGCGGCCGTAATACGCGCTCGCGTTCGGACCGCGCTTGATTACCTCGCTGAAAAACCCATTGGCGCCATCTAGATCTCCCTCTGCGTCGCGCGCCCAAGCTTCCTCCAGGAGCGCGGCGGTGCTCTCTTCGCCCGGCTCGCCACCTACCGCCGGGGCCTCGTCTTCGTCGACACCATCGCTCTCTCCTGGAGCGGACTTGCCCACCAGCTTCCGTTTGACCCAATCCAGCCAAGACATATGCTCACTCCGGCGTATCTGTAGCGAAGGCCGCGGCCTCTTGCTCCGACACCGGGTGGTACGTGCCCGAGCCAGGCGCGAGCGAGGGCAGGCGGCCCGAAAGGGCCAGGAAGACCAGTCCGGCAAAGCAGACGCATCCGACCGCAAGGAATACCGCGAGGACTCGTCGACCAGTCAAATGGCTCTCACCTTCGCAGAACGATTCCGGTTCAACGTGGCACGCATAGCCCTGCGACACGCTCTTCCTGATCGTCGCGCCTCTGTCCGCCGCACCATCAGTCGATTGGTCCACCGGAGCCGCCGGACCATGTCTGTAGAGATCGTCGCCTTCTGTGCCCTCCCCCACGAAAAATCTCACGGTTCGGCTGTGCGCCGCAAGCCCCAATGCTGTCCTGCGCCGCAGGGTAGGCGGCTCCACCTGGGCGCGCTGCGACACACCACCGCGGACGCCGCCGGGTCCAGGGCGCCCGACATCGCGGCGCGCCCGCACGCGGGAGCGAAGGCGACCCCATAGCAATCTCGAACGCGCTGCGGTATGGGTCACAACCGGGTGGACAACGCGACTCTGGCCTCGCTCCGGGCGGCGCTCGCCGCTTCCCCGCGCAACGTGGATCTCCTCACGGTCGTCGTGGCGGCCCTCGTCGAGCGCGGCGACGTTACCGAGGCGGCTCGCCTCGTGCGCGACGCCGGACCGGCGCTCTTCGAGCGCCCCGAGCAGCGGCGCGCCGCGGCCCGCGCCCTGTTCGAGGCGGGTGATCTCGAGCGGTCCCTCGAGCTCGCGGACGCGAAGGACGGCGAGACGCAGATGCTCCGGGCGCGCGTCCTCCACGCGCTCGGCCGCTCGAAGGAGGCTGTCCAGGCATACCAGGATGCCGTCGCCGAGAACCCGACGCTCGAGGACGTCGACCTCAAGGCGCTGCTCGGGGCGCGCGTACGCGAGATTGCACCGGCCGGCGAGCGCCCGCGCATGCGCGTCATTTCGAACGATGACACCGACGCGCCGGTCATGGCGCGCCTGCTCCACCCGGAGGCGAAGGCGGTCACGTTCGCCGACGTCGGCGGCCTCGCGGACGTCAAGAAGCAGATCGAGCGCCGCATCATCATGCCCTTCCAGAAGCCCTCGCTCTTCCAGCGCTTCAAGAAGCGCGTCGGCGGCGGCATCCTCCTCTATGGCCCGCCGGGCTGCGGCAAGACGCTCCTCGCGCGCGCGACGGCCGGCGAGTGCAAGGCCGGGTTCTTCAACGTCGCCATCCACGACATCCTCGACATGTACATCGGCGAGTCGGAGCGAAAGCTCCACGCCATCTTCGAGAAGGCCCGATCGAGCGCGCCGGCCGTGCTCTTCTTCGACGAGCTCGAGGCCCTCGCCGGCAAGCGCCAGCACACGCGCGAGGCGACGAGCGCCAAGCTGGTGAGCCAGTTCCTCGCCGAGATGGACGGCTTCGCCCAGAACAACGCGGGCGTGCTCATCCTCGGCGCGACGAACGTCCCCTGGTCCGTGGACGCCGCGTTCCGCCGCCCCGGTCGCTTCGACCGCGTGCTCTTCGTGCCGCCGCCCGATCGAGAGGGGCGCGAGGCGATCCTCCGCCGCCTCCTGGACGTCCGCCCCTCGGCGCGCGACATCGACGTGGCGGCGCTCGCCGCGAGGACGTCCGGCTTCTCGGGCGCAGACCTCGAGCACCTGGTCGAGACGGCGAGCGACGAGGCCATCGAGGCCTCGCTCGACGAGAAGGCCGAGGTGCCCATCGCGGAGGCTCACCTCGTGGCCGCGCTGCGCGACGTGAAGCCGACCACGCTGGAGTGGCTCACCACGGCGCGCAACTACGCGCGCTACGCGAACGAGGCCGGGCAATACGACGAGGTGCTCGACTTCCTCAAGCGCCACGGGAAGGGCTGACGTGGGCGCCGCGTACTACATCCCCGACGAGCCCCGCCCGGGCCGGCTCGCCGAGTACACGGTGAACCCGTTCTGGCCGCTGCTCACGACGATGCTCGCGGGGAGCTGGGCCGGGCTGCCGTGGTTCATCTTCAACGGCAAGGCCATGGGCAGCGCGGGCTTCCGGCGCGAAGCGCTCATCGCCGCGCTCACGCCGGCGGCGGCGGTCGTGCTCGCCGAGGTCAGCGCCTCGGTCATCGCGGCGCTCCACCTGCCCGATCGCTCCCTCGCCTATGCGTTCGTGATCATCACCGCGGCGAAGCTCGGCGCAGCGTACTGGCTCTATATGTCGCAGCACCGGAGCTTCGGCATCTATGAGCATTTCGGCGGGCGCGTCCGCCAGGGCGCCGCCGTCGCCGTCGCGGCCGCCATCGCCCGGGATCACGTCGTGCGCGCCGCGTTCGAGGCCTCGAACTGGCTCGGGATCGTGGTGATGTGATGGAGGGGCAAGACGACGCCGACCGCGCGACCGACCTGGGGGTGAGCGCGCTCAATCGCGGGCAGCTGTCGGCCGCGATCGACTGGTTCCGCCGGGCGCTCACGCTCGATCCGGACGCGCCGCGCGCGCACGCGCTGCTCGCCGTGGCCCTCTTGCGGCTGAAGCGGCTCGGGGCGGCGCTCATCGAGGCGCAGACGGCGCGCCGGCTCTCCCCCGAGTCGCCGCTCGCGCACCTGGTCCTCGGCCGCGTCCTGCTCGCGCACCGGAGGCCGAGCGAGGCGCGGGAGCATTTCGAGGCGGCCCGCGGCCTCGATCCGTCGGAGCCCGCGCCCCTGCGCGGCCTCGCCGCCGTCGAGCGGCACCATGATCGCGACGATCGCGCCGCCGAGCTCCTGACCCAGGCGCTCGAGCTCGACCCGGAGGACGTCGAGACGCTCGTCGCCCTCGGCGATGCGCACCTCGCGCGCGGCCGCGTCGACGAGGCCGAGCGCTGGGCGCGCGCCGCGCTGGAGGCCGAGCCCGAGCACGCCGACGCGCTCGTCCTCATGGGGCACGTGCTCCTCCGGCGCGGGGACGTGAGCGGCGCGCGCGAGCACGCGGTCTGGGCGATCCGCGCCGACGTGAGCGATCCGGACGCGCTGAGGCTCCTCGCCGCCATCAAGGCGCGCGAGAGCTTGCTCCTCGGCGTCTGGTTCCGGGTGAGCTCGGTGCTCGCGGGGCTCGGCCCGAGCGCGATGCTCGTCCTCCTCGCCGCGTATGTCGCGCAGCGCGTCCTCCGCCTCGCCCTTGAGGACCTGGACCGCCCGGCGGGCGCCCAGCTCATCGGGTATGCCTGGCTCGGGATCTGCGTCTATTCGTGGGTGGCGCCGGGCATCTTTCAGCGAATGCTCCGGCGCGAGCTCGACGCCGTGCGCCTCCGCGACGACTTCTGACCTGCCGGCCGTTCCTTATTAGCCGGGGCCGTCTACCGGCACGCCCTGCCGTTCAGCGCAATTCGCCATACAGCTGACCCAGGTTGCCAGCCAGTTCAACATCATACCCGCGCAGCTCGGTGACCAACTCGCCGAAGTTCGCGAAATCGCGATCTTTGGTGACATACACGCGACGAGCGCGCACGTTTGCAGTATCAGCCTTTGCGATCTCAAGCACCGCTTCATAAATCCGGCAGTCCTTGATACCATCGACGGGTCGATCGGGCGGATAGCCGCCGAGATAACGAAGGTCGCCCTTGAAATGGACGTCGACCGTGTGGGGTACGACCTTGGCCACCGCTTGAAGCCGCGAGCGAACCGCCTCGATGTTGCTTGCAAGAGTATCGAGTTCGCGAGCCAGCTTCGCTGCGGCATCGCGCATATCGTCGGCGGCCTCTCCCAGTGGCTTGCTGCGTGCCCACGCCTTCGCGTGCGGTCGTACGCTGCTATCGAGCGCAGCACGCTGTTCGCGGATCCACCGGAGCGCCGTGCCACGGAACTCAATCAGGACGAACTCCGGCAGGATCAGCTCGACCTTTCCTGCCTCCGCAAGTTGGACGAGGAGGACGGCGACGTCCCCATCTCGCCCAAGCCAGATATCCATCACAACGTTCGTGTCAAAGATGAGAAGGGGCGAAGACACGGGATCCTAAGCTCCGTTCTGCTTCTCTACTTCAGCAGGTCTACGATGCCCTTGGCGTTGGGACTCTGGTCGGTGAGGATACTGTGAACTTCAAATCGCATCTTGTTCCGCACGACGGAAGGAAGATCCTCCGGGCCCGTCGTACTCGTGGGCACGTCGTACCAGACAACACCGACAGCGATATCGTCAAAATCTCGGTAGGTGAACTGACTCACGAACCGCAGTCCCCCGGGAGGATCTGGCCGAGGCGGCGTCAACTCCACCTTGGCCAGTTGGTGTTTGAGTTGGCTCACCAGGGCAGTCTCCAGGACGGCACGAACGTCATCCCGAGCCACGCCGAGTTGCCGCTGCATATCCCCCAGTACCTCTGCTCGGGCCCGGGCGCTGGCGACTCGCCGCCCTTCCGCATGAAGTTCGAGGCTTAGTCCGCCCTGAGGGTCGGGGATTTCTCGGATTTCGTATTGTAGATCCTGATGCGGCACGGCTCCACCTGAGCGGTAGCATACGCGCGCGACGGTCCCGAAGCCAGAGCGGAGACGCTGGATCGAGAGGAAAGTGAACCTCCAGTTCGCGAGGCACATGAGGACGATCGGCGGCGGCGTTCTGGGCGCGCACGGCGGTGAGCTGATCGCGGAGCGGAGGGGCCAGGCGAGCGGCGACATGGTGATTCGATCCTTCCGGCCCTTGCCGTCGCAGACGAGAATCTCACAGCGATCGAGGTCGAGGTCCTTCACGCGGAGCTCGGCTAATTCAAGCCGGCGGAGCCGGCATCGTATAAGGAGGGAGGCCATGAGTCGCCTGCCGCCGCTCATGCGTTCAAGAGAGCGCTCACCTCGGTCGGGCCGAGCTCCGGCGGCGAGGCGCGCGGGGCGCTTCGCTCGGGTGAAATCGACGTGCTGCACGAGGGGGAGCGCGAGGTCGTGGGTGTGGAGGAAGCTGATGGCGGCGAGTGCCTGGCTCTGCGTCGAGGCGCCGACGTGCTGGTCGGTCGCCGGTCGCGTGAGGAACGCCTCGACGTGGGCCGCGCCGAGGTCACGTGGATGGCGACGGCCATCGCACCTGGACGGCTCTCGCCTTCCTTCGCTCCCCGCTCGCTCCGTCCGCTACCGCCGGCCGCTCCTCCGCGCTACGTTCGCCGCCGTGGACGCCCCCCGACCGTCCGGCGCTCGCCGCGCGCTGCTCATCGGCTTTCCCGTCGCCGCGCTCGCCGCGGCGGCCTTCCTCTTCGTGGGTCGCGACGAGCGCCCCACGCCGAACGCGCGCCCGCCGAGCGCCGAGTCCCGCGCGGCCCGCCAGCCGCAGCGCCGCGACGAGGCGCCCGTCGTCCCCCCCGCTCCCCCGCCGGCCGCTGCCACCGTGAGCGCCGCAGCACAGGAGTCGGAGCCGGCGCCGGACACCGACCCCGAGGCCAGCCTCATCGACCGCATGCGCGCCGCCTTGACGACCAACCCCGAGGAGGTGCTCCGGCTCGACGACGAGGCGTCGGGCGACTTCGGCGACAGCCCCCGCGCCGCCGAGCGCGGCCTGCTCCGCGTGCGGGCGCTCGTGCGCCTGGACCGGATCGGCCAGGCCCGCAGCCTCGCGGAGGACCTCATCGAGCGCTACCCGGACGATCCCTCGGCGAAGAGTGCAGCCGCGTACATGGGGATCCACCCGAGGCCGCGCGGGCCGTCCAGGTAAGCAGCGATACCGTGGGTGCCCTGCGAAGCTCACGTGATCTTCGTCCGGGCCGCTGCGACCACGATCTTGTAGCAAGAGCAGAACGTTGCGCAGTGAGTCACTGAACCGATTAAGAGTTCGGGCTGGTCCGGCGCGCGTTTCTGGTGATAATCGGGCATGCGCAACTGGCTTCTTCTTGTCGGGGTTCTCCAGCTCTCCGTGGCTGGGTTCGGCTGTGGCGACGGATCGGACGGCGGCGGCGAGGGCGGCGCCGGCGGCGAAGCGGGGGACAGCGGCCCCACCGGGAGCAACTCCTCGGGCGCCGGCACACCTGCGAGTTCGGGCGCGGGCGCCGGCACACCGGCGAGCTCCGGCGCGGGCGCCGGCGAGCCCACCGGCGGGCCCGCGAGCACGGGCAGCGGCGATCCCGTGGCCGGCAGCAGCACCAGCAGCGGAGGAGAGACCGGCGCCTGCGCCGGCGTGGAAGACGAGTGTCCGTTCGAGGCAGGGGTCGAGATCGCGTGCCGCCTTCGCTTCATGTACGGCGTGAACTACGCCTGGCGCGACTTCGGCGCCGATTTCGGCGGTCAGTCCAAGTGGAGCCAGGCGGGCATCTCGGGCAAGAAGAGCCAGGTGCTCGCCGACCTGCAGGACATGCGCGCCCACGGCGTGGACGTGGTCCGCTGGTGGATCTACCCCCGCTTCTACGGGGACCAGATCAACTTCGACGGACAGGGCAACCCGACCGGGCTCGGCGGCACCTCGACGCAGGACATCCTGGCGGCGCTCGAGCTCGCGGACCAGGCGCAGGTCAACGTGATGTTCACGCTGTTCTCCTTCGATGGCTTCTACAAGACATCACACAACCCGCCGAACGGCCTGTCGGTCGCGAGCATGGGGCCCATCGTGGCGGACGCGGGCCGGCGCGCCAAGCTCATCGAGAACGTCGTCCGCCCCATCGCTCGGACGGTGGCGTCGAGCCCGCACCGCGACCGGATGCTGGCCTGGGACGTCATCAACGAGCCCGAGTGGGCGATGACCGGGCCGAGCCTCTACGGCGACGACCCGGCGTTCGAGGGGGACTCCAGCAAGTTCGATCTCGTCACACACCAGCAGATGGAGGCGCTCGCCAAGGAGTCGGCCGCCGTGCTGAGGGGAGAGACCGGCGCGCCCGTGAGCGTCGGCAGCGCCGCCATCAAGTGGGGTCAGGCGTGGACGCGCTCGGACGTCGATTTCTACCAGGTCCACATGTACGGCTGGGTCAACGATTACTTCCCGTACGACAAGCCCCTCTCCGAGTACGGCCTCACGGACAAGCCGGTCGTCATGGGCGAGTTCCCCATCAACATGGAGGCGATGGACGTGCGCTACGACAAGTTCGTGGGCGACCTCTACAACATGGGGTATGCGGGCGCGCTCTCGTGGTCGATCACCGATCTGAACTTCCCGTGGTCGTCCAACAAGACCACCGTGAAGGCGTTCGCCGATCAGCACCCCTGCGAGACGCGCTACTGAGCGCCGGTGAGCGCCGCTGCCCGCGGTGCTCATCTTCCCTGCTTCCCTGCTTCCCTGCTTCCCTGCTCCCCTGCTTCCCTGCCCCGGATCCGAACTGGGCCGCTGAGCCGGCCCGGCGAGCTCGTCCTGAGCGACACGAGCCGCGCCTGCGTGACAGCTTGCCCCAGCGTGTGGCGCATTGTCGCGCGGCGGCGCGCTCCGGCCTGCGAGGCCGTCTGTCGGGGCGCCGGCGCTCCTCTCCCCTCGACCGGGTTTCAACTGGGCACGTCGGTTGCTGAAGTTGTTGAAGCTGAACGGGTGGAAACGGGTGAGCCCGCTGCTCACGGAGGTGACCGCCTTCGTGAGGCTCGAGAGTTGTTCACCAGCACCCAGAGGGAGAGCGAGATGGCACGAGATCGCTACGAGGGCCGGGATTTCCGTGACGAGGGGCCGCGCGACGACTGGCGTCCCCGGGACGAGCGGTGGCGCGCGCCACGGGACGACGATCAGCGCGGATTCCGCGGTCACGAGGGGGAGCGCGACGCGTTCGAGCGAGGGTCGTACAGCCGCGGCAACTACGCGAACCAGAGCGGCGGCAGCCGGCAGGGAGAGCTGGGCCAGCTGCCGCGACCGTACGGTCAGCAAGAGCGGGGAGACGGCAGAGACCCGTGGAGGGCGGGCGGCCAGCACGCGCGAGACGACCGCGGCGGCTCCGAGAGGCGCTGGCAGGAGCAGGGAGGCGCCAGCGCGCGCGGCTTCCCCGAGCCCGAGGAGCGCCGCGCCTACGGACAGGACAGCCCCTCGTGGGAGCGGATCGGCGGGCGTGACGATCACTTCAGCGGGTGGGGCGGTGAGGACGAGCGAAGAGGGTTCGGCCCGGTGCAGCGAGGGCGCGACGAGAACCGCGGCTACTACGGCCGCGACGCGGGCCGCGGCTTCTCCGGACCGGACGAGGACCAGGGCCGCCGCGCCTACGGCCGCCACGAGCACGGCCGCGACGAGGAGGGCCAGAGCCGGCGCTACCAGGGCGACAATCACGGGCGAGACGACTATCAGGGCCGCGGCTATGCGCGAGACGACTATCAGGGCCGCGGCTATGCGCGAGACGACTACCAGGGCCGCGAGCGCGACCAGGGCCGCGACTACGGGCGAGACGACCACCAGGGCCGCGAGGACCCGTATCGTGGCCACGGCTACGGGCGCGGCGAGGGCCAGGATCGATATCGAGGCGGCGACGAGAGGAACGCCCCTGGCCACCATGACGGCCGAGGCGACCACGGTCGCGGATACCAGGGCCGGGGCGAGGAGCGCGAGGGCCGCGGCCGCGGCGAGGAGCGCAGCGGATACGGCGACACCTACAATCGCCCGGAGCGCCGGCCCGGGTTCGGCCGCTTCATGGGCGACGAGCTCCCGCAGGGGTACTCGACCCGCGTCCACGAGCGCGACGACGCGCGTGCCTCGCAAGGCCAGGGCCTCGAGCGCTCCCCCGCCGAGGAGAGCGGCCGCGCCAGGTACCAGAGCCAGGACCGGACCTGGAACTGAGATCAACCGATCTCCGCGGCTCGACGCCCGCGCCGCGGTGTCTGCCCCTGCGCGCAGGAGGAGATTGGAGTTGTCCGCGCCACGGACCTAGCGCATCCTCGCGCGCATGAAACGACAAGCTTACTCCAATCTCCCGAGGCTCGCTTCCATCTGCTGCATCGCCTGGTCGGCGCTGGCCGGCTGCGGTGACGACGACTCGAATGCAACGACTGGAACGACGGGCTCGGGCGGTGGCTCACCCACCTCGAGCAGCGCCTCCGGCACAGGCGGCGACGGCGGCGGCACGGGCGGAGGCGGCGAAGGCGGCGGAGGCGGCGGAGGCGCGGATCCCGGCACGACCTCGTCGAGCACGAGCGGCGCGGGCGGCGGAGACCCCTCCGGCGACACCATCCGCTTCATCGGGCGCTTCGATACGACGAAGCCCGAAGGCCCCCGCTTCTCCTGGGCCGGCAGCGCGATCGTCACGCGGTTCTCGGGGACGTCGATCGGCGTCCGCTTCAACGACGCGTCGACCGCGGCGCAATCCAACTTCTTCCAGGTGGTGATCGACGGCCAGGCGAAGGGCGTCCTCAAGGTCAACAGCGAGGAGGATCTCTACACGGTCGCAGAGGGGCTGCCCGACGGCGAGCACGACCTCGTGCTCCACCGCCGCACCGAGCCGCTGGTCGGCGTGTCGCAGTTCCTCGAGTTCGTCCCGGAGGAGGGCGAGGCGCTCCTGCCGGTCCCGGCTGCGCCCGCGCGCCGGATCGAGGTGATCGGCGACTCGATCTCCGCCGGCTACGGGGTCGACGGCGCCAACGAGACTTGCCCGTTCACGAGCGATACGGAGAACAACTACCTCGCCTACAGCGCCCTGACAGGCCGGCTGGTCGGGGCCGACACCACGATCGTCGCCTGGTCCGGCAGAGGCGTGTACCGGAACTACGACGGTGAAGTCGCGCCCACGATGCCCGAGATCTACGGCCGGACGATCGCCGACGAGGCACAGCCCGCCTGGGACTTCTCGTCCTGGGTGCCGCAGGTCGTGGTGATCAACCTGGGCACGAACGACTTCAGCATCAACGTCCCGGGCGACGCCCAGTTCCGCGGGCCGTTCACCGATGCCTACGCGGGCCTCGTCGAGACGGTCAGAACGAACTATCCGGACGCGTTCATCTTCTGCACCATCGGGCCCATGCTGAGCGACTCGTACCCGGAAGGCGCCCAGGCGCTCACCAGGGCGCGCGCCTACATCGGCCAGGTGGTGGAGGACCGGAACGACAGCGGCGACGACAAGGTGCGCGTCCTCGAGTTCCCCGCGCAGGACGGCGCGGCGAACGGGCTCGGCTGCGACTACCACCCGAGCGTCAAGACGAACGCGCTCATGGCCCAGCAGCTCGCGGAGGCCATCCGCGAAGAGCTCGACTGGTAAGCGCGGCGCGCGGCCGGGGCATCGTGCCACCGGCCCATCGCGACCGCTGTGGCACGACGCACCACGCATCCTAGGCCCAGCGCAGCGCGCACCCCGCAGGGAGCGAGCGCCGGTCCCATCCGCTCGCCGTGGCGCGCGCAGATCGGCGATCCAGCTTCATGGTACACGCGGTGCATCTCTCGCCATCAGAACAGCGGAAGGGCGGCGGCGCCGAGAGCGCGTGAGCGCGCGCCGCCGAGCGAGGAGATCATCCATGCAGACCAAGCGAGACAGCTCCGTGCGGGCCACGAGCAGGAACCACAGCCATGATTTCATGGCGGCGGCGCGCAGGAGCGCCGGTCGTGCGGAGAGCCGAGATGCGTTCATCCCCGACCCGGACGACGGCCCCCCCGAGGTGCTCGACGAGCTCGCCGAGCAGATCGCCGAGCAGTATGTCGCCTCGGCGACATCGGGCAGGGGCGACACCACAGAAGACTACGAAGACAGGGTGGAGCCAGAGGAGATCGGGGGCCCCTTCGTCATCACGACGGACGAACAGGAGATCGGGTACAGCAGGGACTCCACGAACCCCGATGACGGCGAGGTGGAGCCGTTTCCGCTGGTCCATCGCTCGCCCCTCCGCTGATCGCGCGTCCCACCGCGCGCGGGCAATCAACGCTCGCGCGACGCTCGCCCGGGCAAGACCGCCCGGCGAGCGCAACGCCCGCGCGCCGGACGAGCGGAGCTCCGGCCGGGACAGCCTGGCTGGTTCTGCTTGGCGTCCGCCCTCGGCGCGCCTACGAGAGGCGCTGCCGCACAGCTGCACAGAGCACCGAGACAGAGGAGGATGCGACCATGGCTCAGACCAAGTTCAAGGGAAGCCCAATCCACACCGCCGGCGAGCTGCCGTCCGTCGGCGCGACCGCCCCCGACTTCACGCTCGTGAAGACCGATCTCTCCGAGCGCAAGCTCTCGTCGTACTCCGGCAAGAAGATCCTCAACATCTTTCCGAGCGTCGACACCCCGGTCTGCGCGAGATCCGTGCGCACGTTCCACGAGCGCGCCGAGAAGCTCCCGGGCGTGACGGTGCTGAACATCTCGGCGGACCTGCCGTTCGCGCACACCCGGTTCTGCGCGTCCGAGGGCATCTCGAACGCGGAAGGCCTGTCGACGTTCCGGGGAGATTTCGGCCAGAAGTACGGCGTCACGCTCGTCGACGGGCCGCTCGCCGGCCTGCTCGCGCGCTCGGTCCTCGTGCTCGACGAGCAGAACAAGGTGCTCCACGTCGAGCTCGTCCCGGAGATCGCGCAGGAGCCCGATTACGACGCGGCCCTCGCCAAGGTGCAGTGAGCCGGAGCGCCGGCGCCTGGCCGCCACGCGCGCCGGCGCCTCGCGATCTCACGCGCTGGCGCGCTTCGTGATCTCACGCGCTGGCGCGCTTCGTGATCTCACGCGCTGGCGCGCTTCGTGAACCGGATGCGCAGCCCTTCCGGCTGCATCGCGAACGCCATCCGCTCCCGCACCGGCGCGGTGTGATCCGCGAGGTGCACCGTGAAGCTCCGGAGCACCATGCCGGCCGTCACCGCGCACTCCAGGAGCGCCATCGCGCGCCCCGGGCAGACGCGCGGCCCGCCGCCGAACGCGAGCGCCATCCTCGGCTCGTGGGGCAGCGTCGACGGCGCGCCCCCGAGCCAGCGCTCGGGGCGAAACGACTCCGGATCGCCGAAATACTCGGGTTTCCGCCCCGTCGCGCGCGTGAGCGCCACGACGCCGGCGCCGGCGGGCACGGCCACGTCGCCCACCGCGGTGTCGTGGTTCGCCTCGAGGAAGAGCAGCGGCGCGGCGGAGCGCAGGCGCAGCGTCTCCTGCGTGACGGCCGCCGTGTACTCGAGGCGCTTGCACTGCTCCAGCGTCGGGATCAGGCCGCCGCCGAGCACGCGATCGACCTCCTCGCGGGCGCGCGCCTGCACGTCGGGGCGCGTGCCCAGGTAATAGAGGATCCACGCGAGGGTGTTCGCGGTGGTGTCCTCGCCCGCGAGCAGCATCGTGAGCACGTTCGCGTAGACCTCGGCGTCCGAGAGGCGCGCCCTCGGGTCCTCGCCGTCCCGCGCGGCGATCATGAGCTCCAGCAGCGTCCGCGGGCGCGCGGGCCGGTCCGCGCCGCCCTCGATCTCGCGCCGCGCGGCGGTCACGAGATCGAGGATGAGCCGCTTCACCGCGACCAGGGCGCGGTCGTAGGCGCGGTCGGCGGGCAGGCCCAGGTAGCGCCAGTAGGGCAGCGGCGCGAGCATCCGCCGGTTCAGCCCGAGGAACACGCGCTGGAGGTGCTCCTGGAGCGCGTCCGCCCCGCGCTCGAGCGTGTTGAGATCGCGGCCGAAGGCGACCGACGAGGTGACGTCGACCGAGTAACGCATGAGATCGCCGAGCACGTCGCGGGCGGCGCGCTCGTCGGCCGCCCGCGCCCAGAGCTCGCGCAGCCGGCCCGTGATGTCGCGGATGCTCGGGAAGAAGCCCTCGACATGCCTCGGATGGAACGTCGGGTGGATGAGCTGCCGCTGCTTCCGCCACGCGTCGCCGTCCGCCGAGAACAGCCCGACCATGTCCGCCTCGCGCGACACGGCCTCGATGGCGCGCACCCGCCGGAACACCGCGGGGCGGCGCTGGAGCACGTCGCGCACGAGCTCGCCGTCGACGACGACGAGGACCGGCTGCCGGCCCATCCGCACGACGAACAGGTCTCCATGGGCGCGCCACCACCGCTCGAACTCGAGGTGCCAGCGGTCGGGGTGGAGCGCGAGCAGATTGCCGAGCACAGGCAAGCCCGGCGGCCCCGGGAGATCCGCGAGCGTCCGCCGAGGGCGCGCAGCCGCGTCGCCGCGGCCGATCGCGTCCTCCATGGCAGGGAACGTGGCGTTCATGCCCCCCTTCATACAGAGGCGGCGCGCCCCGACGCAAACCCGACAGGCGACAGAAAACGCGCCCCACCGCGCTGGACGATGTCGGGCGGGCGGAGCGCCTGCGCTGGCGAGGTGGCGTCGACACGGAGTAAGACGCGGACATGACGGAGCCGCTGGAGCGAGAGCTCGCGAACCTGTCCGGCGCGGAGATGGTGGTGGCGCTCGGCCTCGGCGGGGCGCCGGCGTGGGTGCGCCGCGCCGGGCGCGCGGCCTTCGCCGTCCCTTCGTGGCCGCTCGGGCGCGTGCTCGCGCGCTTCGATCGGCGCACCGGCGAGGCGGGGCTCCACGTCGCGGCGCGGGAGGCGCTCGCCGGCTTCGGGGCGCGCTGGACGGCCGACGCGGCGCCGCCGTCGCGCGGGGCGCTGCTCGTCGTGTCCAACCACCCGGGCGCCTACGACGCGCTCGCGCTCATGGCGGCGCTCGGCCGGGAAGACCTCATGATCGTCGCGGCCGATCGGCGGTTCCTGCGGGCGCTGCCCCACGTGAGCCGGCGGCTGCTCTTCGTGCCGATCGACGAGGGCGGCGCGCTCGCGCTCGCGGCGCGGTCGGCCGGCGTGCGCCGCGCGCTGCGGCACCTGCGCCGCGGGGGCGCGCTGCTGCACTTCCCCGCGGGGCGCATCGAGGCGGATCCGGCGTTCGCGGGCCAGGGCGACGCGCTGCTCGCGGAGTGGCAGCCAGGCGCCGGGGCGCTGCTGCGCGCGGCCGCGGCGGCGGGAGGGCGCGCCGCCGTGGCGATCGTCTCGGGGGTGCACTCGCCGCGGGCGAAGCGGCTGGCCATCACGCGGTGGGCCGAGCGCCGCGGGATCACCACGCTGGCGCCGCTCCTGCAGGCGGCGCTGCCGGGCTTCGACGATGTCGAGGTGCGGGTCCGCCTGGGCGAGGCGCGGGACGCGGCGGAGGTGGCGCGCGGGGCCCGCGACGACGCGGCGCTCACGCGGCGGCTGAAGGACGAGGCGGCGTCGCTGCTCGCGGGGGCGTGACGGCCCGGCGCCCCGGCGCGGCGCGATCCTGCCCGCTCCTCGCCGAGCCGGTCATGCGCTCATCCGCTCATCCGCTCATCCGCGCGCCGCGTGCGCGAGCGCCGCGCGCACCGCGGCCGCGGTGCCGTCCCAGGTCGGCAGCGTCGCGGCCCGGACGGCCGCCGCGCGGCGCATGCTCGCCCGGAGAGCGCCGTCCTCGAGGAAGCGGGCGAGCGCCGGCGCGGGGCCCTCGACGTCGTCCCAGAGCAGCGCCTCCGCGCCGTCCTGGACCGCCTCCGCGATCGCGCCGGCGCGGGCGGCGAGCACCGGAACGCCGGCCCGGACCGCCTCCGTGAGCACCATGCCGTAGCCCTCCAGCGACGAGGGCAGGACGAGCGCGTCCGCCGCCGCGAGCTCGGCCGCGAGCGCCTCGTCCCCGAGCACGCCGGGCGCCGAGACGCGCGCCCGCAGGAACGCGGAGCCGGCGATCGCCCGGCGCACCCGCCCGGCGTAGGCCGGGTCGCGCGCCGCGTCCCCGATGAGCACGAGCGTGGCATGCGCGCTCCCGACCCGCTCGAACGCCGCGAGGAGCTCCAGCAGCCGCTTGCGCGGGATGAAGCTCCCCACGAACAGGAGCCGCAGCGGGCCGCCGTCCCGCGGGGCGCGGGGGAGCAAGGGGAGCCGGTCCGCGCCCGGCGTCGCCACGTCGACCCGGGCGAGCCCGAGCTCGCGCCGGAGCCGCGCCGCGGTCGTCGCGCTCGTCGCGAGGTGCGCGTCGCACAGGCGGATCACCGCCGCCTCCGCGAGCGAGAGCGCCGCGCGCCGCGGGCCGGGCGGGAGCTCCCACGCGCTCAGGTGGTGCACGAGGAGCGCGCGCGCGATCCGCCGCGGCAGCGCCACGAACGCCGGCCCGAGCTCCCGGAAGCAGAGCTCGTCGCCGACCACCACGGCGGGGTCGATCCGGGCGAGGCGCCGCGCGAGGGCGAGGCCGGCGAGCGCCCGCGACCGCGGCGCCGGATCGAGGGACACGACCTCCACGGCATCGCCCCGGGCGCGCAGCCGCTCGACGACGAGCCGATCGTAGATGTAGCCGCCCGTGGTCTGGTCGAGGGCGCCGTAGACGATCCAGGCGATGCGCATGGTCAGGGGAGCGGCCCGGGCCTGATCGCCGCCCTCGCGGCGCTACAGGTCGCGCTCGAAGCCCGCGTACGCCGACGGCGACTCTCGGACGAGCACCCTCAGCGTCGATCCCGGGAGCGGCGCCTCTCCCGCGGGCAGCCTCGCGATCTCCTCGGCGAGGAGCCCGGCCACGTGCTCGGCCACGCGCTCGGTCGTGGAGGTGCGCCCGGGGAAGGCGGGGTGCTCGTCGAGGTTCGTGTAGTCGATCGTGTCGAGCACCCGGCGCAGCGACGCGTGCAGCGCGCCGATGTCCATGACCACGTGGTGCGGGCCGAGCGCCTTCGCGCGGATCTCGATCTCGACGGAGTACGTCGCGCCGTGCATCCGGGTCGCCGGGCCGAAGAACGGATCGGAGAAGCTGTGCGCGATCATCACGTGATCGCTGACGCCGAGGAGGAACATGGCGGTGGCGGGCCTCTGTTTTCTAGGTTGCCTCTCGCGTAGCCGATCGCGCGCCGTACCGGAAGACCGTCTGCAGCCGCGCCCCTGGCTCGGCCGCGAGCTCTGCGTACAGGGACGGCGCCGCGTCGAGCGGGACGGACGGGTCCAGCAGCGCGTCGAGCGCCGGGTCTTCGAGGAGGGCGCGGACGAGCGCGAAGCGCCGCGCGTGGTCCCAGCGGGGGGCGCGCTCCGGCGGGAGGGTCGAGACCTGGCTCGCCCGCAGGCGCAGGCGCCGGCGGTGGAACTCCGCGCCGAGCGCGACCGGGCTCGTCCGCGCCCCGTAGAACGACGCGACCGTCACCGTCGCCTCGCGCGCCGCATGCGCGATCGCGCGGTCGAGCTCCTCCGGATGGCCGGTCGCGGCGATCACGGCGTCCGCGTCGCCGCGCGGCCGGTCGTCCTCGGGCCGGAGCGCCGCGGCGGCGCCGAGCGCGACGCCGACCCGGCGCCGCCGCTCGCTCGGCTCGACGAGCCGGACCACGGCCCCGGCGCGCCGCGCGAGCGCCACGACGAGCAGCCCGACGACCCCGCCGCCGAGCACCACCACGGCGTCTCCGAGCCCCACCCCCGCGTCCCACACGCACGTGATCGCCGTCTCGAGGTTCGCGGCCAGCACCGCGCGCTCGGCCGGGATCGAGCGGGGCAGGCCGCGCGCCGCGCCCGGCCCGAGCAGGTGGAGATCGCCGTGGGGCGCGAGCGCGAAGACGCGGTCGCCCGGCCCGAGCGCCGCGCCCTCGCCGCGGGCGACGACCTCGCCGACCCACGCGTAGCCGTAGCGGCGCGGGTAGGTCGGCGCGCATTCTGCGTCGGGCGCGTCGGGCGCGTCGAGCGACGGGTCGAACGGCGTCGGCCCCTCGCCGCGGAAGAGCAGCAGCTCCGTCCCCTGGCTCACGCCCGACGCGAGCGCGCGCGCCACGACCTCGCCGGGCCCGGGCGCGCGCGGCGGGGCCCCCGGGCGCACCTCGACGAGCCCTGGCCGGACGAACCAGAGCTCGCGGGAGAGGGGCGGGGCGGCGTCGCTCGGCGTGATGGCCCCGGGCGGCGCGGGCGCGTCAGTCGGGATAACGCACCTCCCCTCGCAGCAGCACGTTGCCCCCGAGGAGCTCGACCGCCGGCTCGCGCAGGTCGATCGCCGATGCGAGCGGCGCCTCTCCCAGCGCGCCGACCGCGGGGATCGCCGTGTCGCCGAGGAAGCGCGGCGCGATCTCGACCTCCGCGCGGTCGGCGAGGCGCGCGCGCAGGAACGAGGTGAGCACGGCGCCGCCCCCCTCGACGAGCAGCCGCCGCACGCCGCGCGCGTGGAGCTCGGCCAGCGCCTGCGGCAGCGAGACGAGGCCGCTGCCGTCCGCGGGCACGACGATCACCTCTGCGCCGCGCTCCTCGAGCCATGCCTGCGCCGCGCGCGACGCGCGCTCCGCCGCGCCGAAGACGACCACGCGCCCGCCGGCCGGCTGCCCGCTGCCGGGCGGCTGCAGCAGGCGCGCCCCTTCCGGCACGCCGAGGGCGCTCGCCAGCACCACGCGCATCGGCTGGCGCCCCTCGCACCCGCGCAGGGTCAGCCGCGGATCGTCGATCACGACGGTGCGGATCCCCACGAGCACCGCGTCGTGCTCCGCGCGCGCCCGGTGGGCGCACACCATCCCGGCGGGTGTGCTGAGCATGACGCGCTGGTCCCGGGCCGCGATCCGGCCGTCGAGCGTCTGGGCGAAGTGGAGCGTGACCCGCGGGCGCGGCAGGCTCATGGCGCGCTCGCGGGTGCGCGTCCGGCGCGAGCGAACGCGCGGATGAGAGGGGACTTTGCCGCCGTCCCGAGCCGACAGTGGAGCCTCCGGGGCACGACGGCACTCTAGACCAGAACGAGGGAACCGGGGAGGAGTGCGCGCACGAGATCACCCAGTTCCACGCTTTCCCGGAGCGCATTCTTCTCCGCGCTCAACGGCCTCATCCGACATCGAGCGACTCGAAGCATCGATGAAGATCGGCGAGACACGGCTCGATCGTCTCTCTGGCGACTCCGACCCTCGATGGGCGCAAAGACGATATGTCGCGCGGTGCTCCGACGCGAACATGCAAAGCGTCGAGGTCGCCGGAGCGACGTTGATTCCACGAAGCGCGTGACGCGGCGAACGCCACACCTTTCGGGTCGAGCGGTGATGCCATCGCTGTTGCTGCAATTGTTCAAGTCACGCGCGCTTTTTTGCGCACGGCGGTGTCACGCACCGCCGTGCGCCTGTGTGCAGGCGTATGTTGCGCGCCATGCGCGCCCATACCTTGGCTGAATCTCTTGCACTTCTCACGCTGACGGCGGCGCTCGCCGCCGGTTGCTCTGGATCTTCTGACGCTGACGACGGAGACCCCGGCGGCACCGCGAACCCGGGCTCCGAGCTCGGCAACGGCGCCATGGAGGGCTCCGGCAAATCGAGCGAGCGGTATGAAACAGGCCTCGTCTCGCGCGACGGCACGCCGTACGTGCTCATCACCAACGGCTGGGGCCCCGGCTTCGGCAACCACACCGTCTCGTGGGAAGGCACGTCGTTCACGGTGGAGAGCATGAGCGGCTCGGCCGGCTCGATGGGGCAGCCCGCCTCGTACCCGACCGTATTTTGCGGCCGATACTCGGTGAAGGAGGTGCCTGACTGCGGCTTGCCGGCGCCGAGCAGCTCCATCAAGAGCCTGCGCACCGGCTGGCGCTGGGCCAAGAATGGCAACGAGGGCCAGTACAACGCAGCGTTCGACATCTGGATGGGCAACGGCACGCAGCTCCAGGGCTATCTCATGGTGTGGCTGCGCGATCCGACGCGCTTTCAGCCCGCCGGGCAGCCCAACGCCGCGCACCAGGGCGTGGAGGTCGCGAACGTCCCCGGCAAGTGGAACATCTGGAACGGCATGGTGAACGGCCTGCCGATCGTGAACTGGGTGCGCGCCGAGGGGCAAGACAGCCCGGAGATCGAGTTCGACGTGATGGACTTCGTGCGCGACGCGCAGACGCGCGGCATCAGCGTGCCCGGCAACACGGTCAACGCGGTCGCCGTCGGGTTCGAGATCTGGGAAGGCCCGATCACGAACCTGAAGAGCCTCGACTTCTACGTCGACGTGAACTGAACGCCGCCGCTCGCTTGCCGCGCAGGCCCAGGCGCCCTATCGCTGGGCGTGATGCCCCTCCGCTGGCCGGATCTCTCCTCGCGTTGCGAGCGCGCTGGCCTCGCGCTCCGCGGCGGCTTCCACCCGCGCGAAGGCGACGGCGCGCCGGCGGCAGGCGATCTCCCCGCGGGGACGCTCGTCCTGCTCGGCAACGCCGGCCCGTCGATGTGGCGCGCGTTCTCGCGCGCCCGCAAGGACGCCCCCGATCTGGCGCTCGACGACTGGACCGTCGCGGTCGTCTCCCCGCTCGCGGCGGAGCTCGGCGCGACTGCCCTGTTTCCCTTCACCGGCCCTCCCTACTGGCCGTTCCAGCGCTGGGCGCAGCAGGCCGAGGCGCTGTCCCCGTCGCCCCTCGCCATCCTCATCCACCCGCGATTCGGCCTCTGGCACGGGTACCGCGCCGCCCTCGTCTTCGCGGAGCGGCTGTCGCTCCCGCCCCGCGAGGACCTGGCGAGCCCCTGCGTCTCGTGCGCCGGCCAGCCCTGCCTGAGCGCCTGCCCCGTGTCCGCGTTCTCCCCTGGCAGCTACGATGTCGCCGCGTGCGTCGGCCACCTCGACGCCGGGCCAGGCGCGATGTGCATGACCGGAGGGTGCCTGTCGCGCCGCGCCTGCCCCATAGGGCAGGAGCACATCTATCCCGACGAGCAGCGCGAGTTCCACATGCGCGCGTTCCGGCGCGCGATGCCGAGCACGGGCGGCTAGACAGAGCTAGCACGACTGCGGGAAGCTCCGTCGCGCTGGAAAACGCGCTCATGAGCCACCCGGCCGTCCTGGAGGCCGCGGTGTTCGCGGCGCGCCACCCCCTCCGGGACGAGCGCGTGTACTACGCTGCCGCCATGACCGAAGGGGAACCCGAGGATTTCGCCGCCGCGCTGAACGACGCGGCCATCGACGGCTGGATCGGCGCCATGGGCCTCCGGCTGATCCGCGCCACCCGCGACGAGGTGGAGGCCGAGCTCGACATCGGGCCGCAGCACCGGCAGGCCTATGGCATCGTCCACGGCGGCGTCCACGCCGGCATCGTGGAGACGCTGGCGTCGATCGGCGCCGCGCTCCACGCCCTGCCGAACGGCCGCTCGGTCGTCGGGCTCGAGAACCACACGAGCTTCCTGCGCGCGGTCCGGTCGGGGCGGCTTCGCGCGACCGCGCGCCCACTCGACCGCGGGCGGCGCACCCAGGTCTGGGAAGGCTCGGTCTACGACGAGGAGGGCCGGCTCTGCGCCTCGGGGCGCGTGCGCCTCCTCGTCCTGGAGCCGGACGCGATGCTCGCAGGGCAGCGCGCCGGCACACCCGGCTGATCGCCGATCGCGCGAGCGCCTGACCGCCAGCTCCCCCTGACCCCTGATTGCCCGATCGCTGGCTCGCCTGACCCCCCGATTGCCCGATCGCCCGATTGCCCGATCGCCCGAGCGTCTTACACCCTTCGCGAGGTGCCCCCGTTGCGCGACGCAGCCGCCCTTCGGATGATCGACTCCATTCCCCGGCTCGGCTGGGTCGGCGCGCCCTCGCCGGTCACGGCGCTGCCGCGGCTCGCCTCCGCGCTCGGCGTCGAGTTCCTCGGCGTCAAGCGAGACGACCTCTGCGAGCCCCTCCACGGCGGGATGAAGATGCGGAAGCTCGACTACGTGCTCGCCGCGCCGCCCTTCTCGACCGCGGCGGCGTGGTCCGCGGCGGGCGGCATCGGCTCGGGCAACGTGGCGGCGCTCGTCGCCGCGGCGCAGCGGCTCGGCCGGAGGGTGCACGCGCACCTCTTCTGGACCGACCTCTCCAGGGGCGTGCTCGACAACCTCGCGTTCACCGCCTCGGGGCCGGCCTCGATCCGCTTCTACCCGTCGCGCGTCGAGCTCGCGCTCGCGCGCCCGTCGCTCTTCCTGCCGCTCCGCGCGCGGGACGACGACGGCGCGGCGATCGTGCCGCTCGGCGCCACGTCGGCGCTCGGCATGGTGGGCGCCGCGCGCGCGGCGCTCGAGCTCGGCGCGCAGATCCGGGCCGGCGAGCTCCCCGAGCCCGCGCGCGTCTACGTGCCGCTCGGCTCCGGCGGCACCGCCGCCGGGCTCGCCGTCGGGCTCGCGCTCGGGGGCCTGCGCTCGCGGGTCGTGGCCGTCGCCGTGGTCGAGCACCTCCTCGCCTCGCGCTTCCGCCTCCGCGCCCTCACCGCCGAGCTCCGCGCCGCGCTCGCGCGGCGGGGCGTCGCGCCCGTGCCCCCCGCGGCGCCGATCGACGTCGTGCACGGCTACCTGGGCCGCGGGTACGGGTCGCCCACGCCCGCGTCGCTCGCCGCCTGCGACGCCCTCGCCGCCGAGGGGATCTCGCTGGAGCCGGTCTACACCGGCAAGGCCATGGCCGCGCTCATGGCGCACGCGCGGGAGCGCCGGCTCGGCCCGGTGCTGTTCTGGCAGACCGCGCGGCGCGAGCCCCTGCCCCGGCACGACGGTTTTTGCGAGCGACTCCCGGCCGCGCTGTCGCGGCGCCTCGGCGCCCACTGCGGCGGTGGATCTCGATAAACGACCTACATTCCGGCGCCTCCCGGCGCTCGTGCGCTGTCGCTCGGCTGCACTTTTCTCCGCTTCGGCCTCGTGCTGCCAGCGCACGGCGGCAATTTTCTGGATCGCACCGCCATTGCGACGAGATAGAATTGCTGTCTCGCTTGCGCCCTCGGCGGCCGCCCATCCCGGCGCTCGTAACGCCGCGGCCCGCGCGCGCACAACGCGCAAAACATGCGCAAACCACGCACAACGGACGCGCAGACCACGCGCGGTATCCCCTACAGAAGGAGTCTTCACATGCTTAGGCCGCTACAGTCGAACTGGTGTGCTCCGCTCGCAACCATGCTGGTGCTGGCCGGGGTCGCGTGTGGGGGCAGCACGGATGGTTCGAGCGACTCCAGCAACAGCGCCGGCGCCGGGTACGGCTCGGGCACGGGCGGCAGCGACTTCGGGTCCGGCGTGTCGGCGGGCGCGGGCAACGGGAACGGCAGCAGCGGCAGCGGCAGCGGCGACGGGTGCAACGCGAGCCTCACGGGCATCGTGCGCGACTTCCGCGCCTACGAAGGCGGCGAGGGGCACCCTGACTTCGAGACGTTCACAGGCCAGGGCCTGAAAGGCATCGTCGAGCGCGAGCTGGGGCCGGATCAGAAGCCCGTCTATGCGCACCAAGGGGGCACCGAGCACACGACCGGGCCCGAGGAGTTCAATCAGTGGTACCGCGACGTCGACGGCGTGAACATGCCGATCCAGTTCACGATCACGCCCGTCGTCGGCGCGGACGGCATTGCCACCTACGAGAACCGGGCCTTCTTCCCCATCGACGAGCAGGGCTTCGGGAACGAGGGGAGGCGGCACAACTTCCACTTCACGTTCGAGCTCCACATGACGTTCGTGTACAAAGGCGGCGAGGAGTTCAGGTTCTCCGGCGACGACGATCTCTGGGTGTTCATCAACAACCGGCTCGCCATCGATCTGGGCGGCCTCCACAGCCCGCAGGACGATAGGCTCGACCTCGACGCGATGGCGAACGAGCTGGGGATCACGCCCGGGCAGGAGTACGCGCTCGACTTCTTCCACGCCGAGCGGCACACGACCGAATCGAACTTCACCATCCAGTCGACGCTCGCGTTCACGAACTGCGAACCCATCTTTGTCGACTGATCGGCTGGACTGATCCGCTCGACTGATCCGCTCGACTGATCCCGCTCGACTGATCCCTCTCCACCTCTCCTGCCCAGCGAGGGCGGCGGGCCCGCTTTTGCGAGCCCGCCGGGGCTAAGGCTGGAACGACCCGCTGACGAACGTCGAATCGGCGAGGCGGTACGGCGCGCCCATGATCTCCCTGGGCCGCGGCCCGCGCACGAGCTCGCGCGGGAGCTCGTAGGTCTGGTCCATCAGGCGGATCTCGATTGGCCCGGAGTCCTCGACCTCCAGCGACCACTCGATACCTCCCGGCGGCAAACCCATGTAGGTGAACCCCCAGCGGACATCGCGCTTCGCGTCGGCCGCGCGACCCCGCTCCTCCACGCCCTTTCCGTCCACCTCGGCGCGGATCACCCGGTTCGGGGACGTCACCTCGGCGTACAGCCAGGGGGCTCCCCGGGATGAGGCGACGCGGAGCCGGAGCGCCCGCACGCCGTCGCGCCGGACGTCGCCGAGCACCGTGAGCGACGGCGCCGGGAGGGCGAGGGCCGGCGCCTCGCCCTGGCGCGTCACGCGCACGAACGGCACGGCGAACGAGGGCGCCTGCCCGCGATCGTCCGGGAAGTACGCGGCGGTCCACGGGTCGAGGTCCCGATCGGCCGAGAGCCAGTGGGCCTCCCCGGCGGCGGCGTCGAGCGCGTAGGCGAGGCTCGCCGGTCGGGGCCGGGCCTCGGTGAAGCCCACGGAGGAGCAGGCGACGAGGAGCGCCGTGAGGCCGGAGACGGCGAACGCGAGCGCGAGCCGCGGCGAGCGGCCGCCGCCGAGCAGCTCGGCGTGCGGCAGGAAGAGCCCGAAGACGAGCGCGACGGCGAGGGCCGGCACCGCCGCCTTCGGCAGGCCCAGCGCGACGAAGAACAGGTACGGGCCGGGCACCGCGAGCGCGACCGCCGGCACCGCGGTCGCGACGAGGACCGCGGCGTCCGCGAGCGTGGGCGGGGCGCCGCCGCGCCGGATCGTCACCGCAGCGAGCCCGAGCAGGGCGAACGCGAGCGGCCAGGCGAAGTAGAAGCTCGCGCCCGGCATGAGCAGGCTCGCCGCGGCGAGGAGCAACAGCCACAGGAGCAGCGCGCCCAGGGCGAGCTCGCACGCGCCGAGCCGCCGCCGGAAGAACCGGTAGCCCGCCGCGGAGGCCGCGAGCGCGGCGAGCGCCAGCGCGAGCCGGTACGCGGGCGCGTTGTACGGCTCGAACGGCATCACCCGGAGGGCCGGGTGCACGCTGCGGAGGATCCACGCGAGCCCGCCCACGGCCGCGGCGACGCCGGCGAGCAGCGCCAGGAAGGCGAGGAGCCCCGCGGCGATCCGGCCCGGCGAAGCGGCCCGCCGCCGCCCCGCGTGGAGCGCCACGCCCGCGAACAGGCAGGTGACCAGCGCGGCGATCGGGAGCGCCCACCCGATCGGGTGCGAGACGAGGTGGGCGCCCCACGTGTTGAAGTACACCGCATCTCCGCGCCCGGGCTCCCGCAGGTCGAGCGCGCCGAAGCGCCGCGCGAGCGAGAGCGCGTAGTCGCCGGCGTGCTGCACGCTCCGGAGGTCGAGGTTGCCCACGGTGTCGGACGGGGCGTGGTAGTGCGCGGCGCCGTCGGTGAAGGCGAAGTTCAGCCCGGGGATCCCGGCCCGCTTGAAGACGCTGAGATCGGTGCTGTGGCCCATGCGCCGCGCGACCTCGGGGAAGAGCGACGACGCCACCGGGTAAGGCGCGGCGCTGGCGAGCTCGCGGACGGGGAAGGCGTCGCCGGGCCCGGTGTCGAACATCGCGACCACGCCGCCGGCCCCGCGGGCGTCGAAGTTGAGCGCAATCCCCACCTCGCCGCGCAGCGGGTGCTCGTCCATGAACGCCTTGCCGCCGAGGACGCCCCCCTCCTCCGCGTCGGTGAACAGGAGCAGCACGTCGTTGCGCAGCGGGGGGCCGCTCTTCAGGGCGCGCAGCGCCTCCAGGAGCGCCGCCACCCCGCTGCCGTCGTCGGCGGCGCCCGGGCTGCCGGGCACCGAGTCGTAGTGCGCGACGAGCGCGACCGCCCGGGTGCTGTCCGCGCCCGGCAGCCGCGCCACGATGTTCTCGACGTGCGCCGCGTCGTACGGCAGGCCCCACTGCCGGCTGAGGACCGAGGCGCGCTGGAGCTCGGGCTGCACGCCGAGCTTCGAGAGCTCCGCGAGCAGGTAGTCGCGCGCCCGCCGGTGGCCCGCCGAGCCGGTGGGGCGCGGCTCGGCCGCGATGTGCACGAGGTGCGCCCTGGCCCGCTCGGCCGAGAACACCTCGGGCGGCGCGCTCGCCGGGACGACGTCGGGAGGGCTCAGCTGTGCGATGCGGAGCGCGACCAGCGCGAGGAGCGCGAGGGCCGCGGCGAGGCGAGGAGACCAGGCCATGACGGCCGGCCGGCCTCAGCGCGCCCGCGCCGGGGGCTCGCCCTGGGCGACGTCGTCCTCGGGCCTGCGCGCGAGGCGCGCGGCCGCGCGCCGGTAGAGCGCCGTGAGCGGCGCGCGGTGCGCGGCGAGGAGCACCGTCACCCCGGCCAGCCACAGCAGCACGAGCGGCACGAGCGCCGAGGAGGTCGTGTAGACGAGCACGGGGCGGAAGGCGCGCTCGCGCGTGACGAGCTCGCGGCGCGCTCGCAGGGCCCGCTCGTAATCCGGGAGCGACAGCGCGACCGGCGTCACCCCCTCCAGCACCGCGCCTCCAGGGGCGAGCGCGCCGCCGCCCTTGGCCAGATCGTCATCCTTGGCCCTGCGCACGGCGGCGGGCGCCGGCGCCGCCGACTCGCTGTACGTGGAGTTCCAGCGCTCCGCCCTGTAGCTCCTCGCCGAGACGGCGAAGAGCCCGACCAGGAGCGCCAGGCCGCCCAGGCCGAGCAGCACCACCATCGCGGCGGCGCGGCCACGGCCTCCGAGGAGCCGCCCCGCGAGCCACGCCGCCACGGCCGTCGCGATGCCGACCAGCAGCGCCACGAACGTCGCGGGCGCCAGGAACCACAGGCCCGCCATGAGCAGCCCGCCCAGCGCGCGCAGCGCGCGCACGCGCCCGCGGCTCGCCGCCCCGCCGGGGCGGACGGCGATCCACGCGGCCACGAAGCCGACCGCCACCGCGAACGCGTCGCCCGCGTCCGCGAACCACACCGGCCGGTCGCCGCCGAGCAGCGCGAGCGGCACCACGCGATCGGGCAGCCCGACCGTCAGCGCGACCTCGCTCGCGGTGAGCGGGTAGCTCGGCATCGGCAGCTCCAGGGTCCCTCCGAGCGAGTGCACCGCCGCCTGCGCCAGCGACTGCACCTGGATCGTGTGGCTCCCCGTCTGCAGCGGCACGAGGACCTCCTCCGCGGCCTTGCCCTGGTGCATGATCCGCTGCGCCTTCCCGTCGGTGGCGAGGTAGATCGGCCGCCCGCCCGGCGCGTAGGGCAGGTAATCGATGCCGTTGTTCTCGTAGGTGAGCGCGTCGTCGGCCACGAGGTCTCCGCGCTCGGTCAGGACCAGGGTGCGGCGGTGGTCGCGCACCACCGCGGCGAGCACCTCGACCCCCGAGAGCGGCTCGACGGCGACCTCGACGCGCTGCCCTCGCTGCACGAGCAGCAGCCGCGACGTCGCCTGGGTCCGCGGGATCGGCGACTCGGCGGCGTCGACCTGGCGCGCGTCGCCCTTCACCGTGAGGCGGTGCTCCGCGTCGGACTCGAACAGCCACCACTCGTAGGCGGAGCGCGGATCGGGCGAGAACGCCCCGACGTTCGGGAGCGTGCCCGAGATCTTCATCTCCGCGGCGCGGCCCGAGGTGGGCAGGACGAGCTCGCCGCCCTCGACCCGGAAGCCGCTCGCGCCCGCGACGTCGAGCACCTTCTCCCCGAACGCGAGCGGCAGGCGCACGACGCCGAGGTCGCTGCCCGACCGCATGACGAGCCGGTACTCGAAGCCGATCTCCCGACCGACCCGCACCGCGCGCGACAGCTGGAAGACCGTGGGGCCCGCGCTCGCGCCCCCATCGCCCCCCGCGCCCCCGTCGGGGGTGAAGTGGAGCGTCGCCCCGCGGAGCCCCGAGAGCCGCGCGCCCTCGGCGACGGAGCCGCCGGTGACGTCGGCCTCGAACGTGTTGAGCGGGCCGGCGACCAGGAGCGTGAGGTCGCCCTCGAGCCACAGGGTGCCCCGGAGCACGAAGCGGCGCGCGGCCGTCCAGAGGTAGTAGTGGTCGTCCTCGAAGCTGATCGGCGCGGCCTCGCGGCGCGACGCAGGCCGTCCATCGTCGAGCGTGGCCTCGATGCGGAGGCGCGCCGGCGGCCCGAAGAGCGGCACGGGCACGGGGCGGTCCGTGAGCACGCCGCCCGAGAGCTCGAACTGGAGCGGCCCCTCGCCCACCGCGCCCGTGATGCGCAGCCGATCGAGCGCGTAACAGCGCTCCTCGCAGCCCCCCGAGCCGCCGCGCTGGTCGACCCAGCGAGAGAGCATCTCCAGCTGTCCAGCCCACGAGTCCGGCGGAGGCCCGTGCGCCTGCGCCTGCGCCGCGGCGCCCTTCGCCGCGGGCGTCGCCGGCGCCGGGCCCGCGGCAGGCGCCGCCGTCGGCGCGTCAGGCGCCTGCCCCATCGAGAGCGACGGAACGACGAGCAGCGACAGCACCACGAGAAGCCACAACAACGTTGGTGGCGTGGCCTTGTTCCAGCGCGCGAGCGACATAGGGTAACTCCCTTCCTTGACCTGCCGAGCGAACGCGATGGCCGCCGCAGCGTCCTCATCAAACAACCTAGGGAAAAACGACGGCAACAAAATCGACATGAGGCCTTGACAGTTAACGCGTCGCGTCGCAGTGTCGTGGCGTCGCGATTGTGCCTCCGACGAAGCCACAAGGTGGCTCTGTTCGCGGGCACGGCCGTGCGGCGGGGCTCCCCTCGCTCCAGTGCACATCGCGTCTGGCGAGCCCGCGAGAGCGGGCGACGCGCGGGGCACGGGGGTCAACGCTGGATTCATCATTTCTGTACGCCCGCGGTCGTCGCGGGGGGACATACCGAAGTGGGAGGCAGACCATGAGTGAGACCCAGAGCATCACGGAGCCGAAGGCCGAGAACAGCGTGAACGGGAGCGCCGGGCCCGCGCAGGCGGCGGACGCCGGCGGCGGCGCGCCGGTCAAGCCGCCGTTCGTCGAGACGCTGCGCGAGCTGAGCACCTCCTGGGCAGGGGTGGCCATCGGTTACGGGCGGATCGCGCTCGAGGGCGCCGCGCGCGCCCTCGAGCGGTCGGCGGGGAAGCTCGGCGAGCTTCAAGAGAAGCTCAAGAAGGGCGAAGTGGCCGCAGCGGAAGGCGCCCGCTGAGCCCCCCCTCCGGTGCGCCGCCGAGGAGCGCCCGTCACGGCGCTTCTGGCGGCGCCGGGACCGGCGCGCCGGTGATGCCGACGGCAACAGCATAGATCGAGCCGGCTGCGCCTCCGACGTAAAGGGTCCTCGCATTGAAGCCCGGGCCCGCGCCGAACTGCGCGTTGGCCACCCCGGTCGGGAAGCGCGCCAGCAGCTCGGCCTCCCCCAGAGCCGCGCCGCCCGCATCGAGCCTCACGCGGTAGAGCCGCCGGTTCTCATTATCGACCGTGTAGAGGTAACCACACGTATCGAGAACGAGTCCGTCGAGCACGGACGAGGCGACCGTGACCACGAGCGAGGGAGGTTCGCCAGGGTTGTTCAGGTCGATCTTGCGGATCTCGCCGGCAGAGGAGTTGGTGTAGAAGACCGCCCATCGCGCCGGGTCGAAGACGATTCCGTTCGGCTCGCTCACCTCGGGGGCGCCGCTCGCGATCTCGTCGATCGTGGCATCGGGATTGAGGCGGATCACCCGATCGCCCGCGAGGTCGGTCGCCCAGACGTTGCCCAGCGCGTCCGGCGCGAGGCCGTTCGGGTCCGTGAGGCCTGTCACGTAGTCGTCGACCATTCCGGTCGCCGAGATCTGGACGATGGCGCCCAGCTCCGGCCGCGCCGCCACGAGGGTCCCGTCGGGCCGGTACCGGAGCCCGGACACGGGGCCCGGCAGCGACGCGAAGTTCGAGGTCCGGCCCGTGGCGTCGAAGCGAACGAGGTTCGGCCCCTGCTTGGCGACGAGGTAGCCGCGGCCGTCGAACGCGAGGTCCTCGCTGCCGCTGAACACGGCCGTGACCAGCGCCGGCTCGAAGGGCCCGGGCGCGAGCGCCGCGCACTCGCCGCTCGGCCCCGTGCCCGCGCCCGCGCCGACTGCCGCCCCGCCGCCTTCTCCGGCGCCTGCCGCCGCGCCGCCGCCCTCTCCGGTGCCCGTGGCCACGCCGCCGCCCGCTCCGGTGCTCGTGGCCGCGCCGCCGCCTTCGCCGGCGCCCGCGCTCGCACCGCTGCTCGACGCTGCGCCGACGTGGCCGCCGCTGCACGCCGACGGCGCCCCGAGCAGGAGCAGCGCCCAGCCGAGCAGCCGGTACCCTCTCTTCATCTACCTCGCCTCCTCGCCGCGCACACTACACGCCGCCCCCCGCATTGCCTACGGTCGACGGCGCGCGCCCGGGGCGTGAAGCCGGCCGGCGCGACGCGCCGTCGGAGCGGGGCGGGGCGGGGCGGCCCGCGAGCGCGGCGCAGCGCGCCTAACGCCGCGAGACGATGACGACGCCGGCGCCGACGATGGCCGCCGCGGCCCAGGTCGTCGCGGAGGCCCGCTCGCCGCCGACCAGGACGCCGAGCGCGATGGCGACGATCGGGTTCACGTACGCGTAGCTCGTCGCGATCGCCGGGCGCGTGCTCCGGAGCAGGTACGTGTACGCGCTGAGGGCCACGATCGATCCGAACACCGCCAGATAGGCGAGCGCGAGGAGCGACCGCGATGAGGGCGCCGCCGCGAGGTGCTCACCCGAGAGCGCGCTCACCCCGAGCATCACCGCGCCGCCCGCGAGCATCTCCGCCGCGACCGCCATCGGCCCTTCCGGGAGCGGCAGCGAGCGGCTGTACAGCGAGCCGAGCGCCCACGACACGGGGGCCAGCAAGATGAGCAGGGCCCCGGCGTGCGCCGCGTGGAGATCGCCGCCGAGGTGGAGCAGCGCCGCGCCCGCGAACCCGACGAGGAGCCCGATCCACTCGCGCCGGGAGACCTCCGGGGCGTCGGCGGGCGTGCCGCCGGCGGCGCCCCGGCCTCGCGCGGTGGCGAAGAGCGCCAGCCAGAGCGGCATCGTGGACACCACGACCGCGGCGACGCCCGAGCTCACCCACTGCTGCGAGACGACGACGAACCCGTTGCCGAAGACGAGCAGCAGCACCCCGACCCGCGCCGCCGCGCCCCACTGCCGCAGCGTCGGGCGAGGGGCGCCGCGCAGCCGGAGCACGCCGTAGAGCAGCGCGCCCGCCGTCATGAAGCGCGTCCCGGCCAGCAAGAAGGGCGGCATCGTCTCGAGCGCGACCGAGACCGCCAGGTACGTCGAGCCCCAGATCACGTACAGCGCGAGGAGCGAGACCAGCACCAGCCAGCTCCCCCGCGCCCTCGCCAGCGCCGCGCGCACCGTCTTCCCTGCCTCGCCTCTCGCCACCGCGATCTGCGCCGGCTCGAGCGCCTCCACCACGAGCAGCCCGCGCCCCTCGCCTCCATAGCTGGAGCCGGCCTCCAGCACCACGTCCTCCGGCGCCCCCTCGCGGGTGATCCAGACCGCGCCGGCGGTACAGCTCAGGAGCAGCGGGCCGCCCCGCAGGCGGTGCGTCCACAGGCGACCCTTCCCGAGCTCGATCCGCGACGGCTCCCGGAGGCGCGATGGCGGCTCCGAAACAAGTGAGGTCAATTTCATGCCCCGAAGGGTGGGGGCAAGCGAGCGACCGGTACAGAGGCAGTCGGCCGGTAATTGAGGCCGGTACAGTTTCCGGAACAGGCGACTGTGCTGGTCCTCACGCCCCGCAGCTGTACCGGTACCGCAGGGCCCGCCCGGCTGTACACTTCGTCTTGTGCGGGTGCAGGCGCCCATCGAAGCGGAGGACGAGGCCCACCTCTACGACCGCGTCGCCGCGCACGTCGCGGATCTGATCGCGCGCGGCGCGCTGCGGCCGGGCGACCGGATCCCGTCGGTGCGGCGGCTCAGCCGGCAGCAGGGGGTCAGCGTCGCAACGGTGCTGCAGGCGTACATGCAGCTCGAGAACCGCGGGCTCATCGAGGCGCGCCCGCAGTCGGGGCACTACGTCCGCGCCCGCCGGGGCGCGGCGCTGCCCGAGCCCCGGGCCGCGCGCGCCTGCACGACCGCCACGCGGGTCAGCGTGAAGAGCCTCGTCTCCAAGGTCTACCGGGCGTGCCGGGACCCGCACATCGTCCCGTTCGGCGCGGCGTGCCCGAGCCCGGAGCTCCTGCCGACCGACAAGCTGAACCGGATCCTCAGCGCGATCGCGCGGAGCGCGGGCGGCGCCGGCGTCTCGTACGATCCGCCGCCCGGCCTGCCGGCGTTGCGGCGGCAGATCGCCCGGCGCTCGGTCGAGTGGGGCGTCGCGCTCTCCCCCGACGACATCGTGACGACGGTCGGCGCCATGGAGGCGCTCCACCTCTGCCTGCGCGCGGTCGCCCGCCGGGGCGACACGGTCGCGCTGGAGTCGCCGGCGTACTACGGGCTCCTCCAGCTCATCGAGAGCCTCGGCATCAAGGCGATCGAGGTCCCGTCGCACCCCCGCACCGGCATGGACCTCGACGTCCTCGAGGAGATGCTGGGCCGCCACCGCATCAAGGCGTGCCTCGCGATCCCGAACTTCAACAACCCCCTCGGCAGCGCCATGCCCGACGAGGCGAAGGAGCGCCTCGTCGCGATGCTCGCGCGCCGCGAGGTGCCGCTCATCGAGGACGACATCTACGGCGACGTGCACTTCGGCGACGTCCGTCCCCGCCCCGCCAAGGCGTTCGACAGGAAGGGCCTCGTGATGCTCTGCTCGTCGTTCACGAAGACGTTGGCGCCGGGCTACCGGGTCGGCTGGACGGCGCCCGGCCGCTTCCTCGACGAGGTCGAGCAGCTCAAGTTCGCGCAGAGCGTGGCGACCGCGACGCTGCCGCAGATGGCGATCGCCGAGTTCCTCGAGATCGGCGGGTACGACCACCACCTGCGGACGCTCCGGCGCCGGCTCGCCGCCCAGGTCGCGCGCATGAGCGAGGCGATCGCCGAGCACTTCCCGCCCGGCACCCGCGTCTCGCGCCCCGCCGGCGGCTTCGTGCTCTGGGTCGAGCTGCCGCCCGGCACGAGCGCGCTCGACGTGCACGAGCGCGCGCTCGAGCACGGCATCAGCGTCGCGCCGGGGCCGATCTTCTCGGCCAAGCACCGCTTCTCGAACTACATCCGGGTGAACTGCGGCTACCCGTTCACGGAGCTCAGCGAGCACGCGGTCCGGACGCTCGGACGGATCTGCGCCGAGACCGCCGAGGGATGACGCGGTGGACGGCCGCGGCCCCGGCGGCGGCCGGCGCGCCCTGGATGCCGTACCCGCGCTGAAGTAGAACCTTCCCTCTCGATCGAGCGCCCGCCCCGACGAGCCCACGCCATTGCGCCCCCGACATCCCGCGTCCCTTCCTTCGCCCGCGCCCCCGCCGACGCCCGCGCTGCGGCCTGCGCTCCCGGTCCTGCCGGCGCGCCGCCCGTCCGAGCCCGCCCGCGCTGCGGCTCCGTCGCCCGGCCGCGCGGCCTGGGCGCTCGCGGCCTCGCTCGCCGTCCTGCCCGGCTGCGGCGCCGGGGCGATCGCCTCGCCCGGCGCGCGAGCGCCGGAGACGCTGCGCGCGCTGCCGGATCGCATCGACGGCAGTACCCTCCTCGGCGGGGACGCGCGGCGCGCAGCGCAGGCGGGCGCGAGCGCGCTCCGGGTGATCGGCGCGGACATGGCGTCCGACGGCGATCGGCTCGGCGCCTTCGTCGAGGTGCCCGCCGGCGAGTGCATGCTCGCGATGGCGCGGGTCTCGCCGACGATCAGCGACGTCGACCTGTTCGCCTTCGAGGACGACGGCAGCGCCTTCTCGACGGACGAGGCAGCCGACGCGCGCGCGTCCATCCTCGTCTGCCCGCCGCACCCGCGGCGGCTCTATGTCATGGCGCGCGTGATGTCGGGCGCCGGGGCGGTGAGCATCGGCGTGCAGAGCGTCCCGGTCAAGGCGGCCGACGCGGTCGCCCGCGCCGTCGGCGCGCGCGGCAGGTCCGGCGACGAGAGCGGGCGCCTCGAGTCGTGGCCCGGCCTGGAGGCGAAGATCAGGGCGCGCCGCGCCGCGGTCGGCGCGCGCTGGGACGACGTCCGGCGCGTCGCGCTGCCCGTCGGCTCGAGGACCGCGAGCCGGATCGGGGCCACCCTCGACGGCGGCCGCTGCCTCGACGTGCTCGTCTCCCCGAGCGACGAGGTCGCCTCGCTCGAGGTGGTCGCGGAGGACGAGACCGGCAGGGTCGTCGCGCGCGCGCGCGAGCGGGGCCAGGATCGCTCGCTGCTCCTCTGCTCGGCGGTCTCGGTCGAGCTCTCGATCGCGATCCGCTCGCGCGGCACGCAGGGCCTCGTGGCCGTGGTCGTGGGCCGCTCGCAGCCGGGCGCCGAGGCGGAGATCTCCGGCGCCACGCCGATCGAGCGCGTGACCGAGGGCCGCGACCTCGCCGAGGCGCGGGCGGACCACGCCCGCGCGCTCGCCGGCCGGGGCTACGGCGCGCCGCGCGTGTCGACCGGGGCCGCGCGGCTCGGCAGCCGGACGACGCTGCCGATCGAGCTGCCGGCCGGCTGCGCGCGGATCGACGTGCTGGCCGGCAAGCCGCTCGCCGACGTGCTCGCGGAGCTCTGGAGCGAGGGCCACGCCCTCCTCGGCCGCGCACGGGGCGGCGCGCGGGCGACGCTCTTCACCTGCGGCCGCGGCGGCCCCGCCCGCGTCGATGTCGAGTCGATGGCGCAGCCTGGCCCGTTCGCCGTGGAGGTCCGCAAGGAGCCCGAGGCCCCGCCGGCGCTCGTCGCCCATCCGCTCGCCGCCGCGAGGCTGCTCGGGCGCATGAGCGCCGCCGGCCCCGCCGACGCCGCGGGGGCGGCCGGCGCGCAGGCGGTGGCGCTCGACGCCGCGCGCCTCAAGATCCTCCCGCTCCCGATCCCGGCCAACACGTGCGCCGAGGCGATCGCGGCGCTCGACGCCGACGGCGCGGGCGTCGATCTGCGGCTCGTCGACACCTCGACGGGCGAGAGCTCGCTCGCCAGGGCGCGCCACGTCGTGTCCGACGGCCGCTGCGCCGGCCCGGCGGCCGTCCCCGCGTCGATCGAGCTGCGCCTCGCGCACGGCAAGGGCGACGCCCTCGTGCTGATCCGCACCTCGCCCAGGTCGCGCTGAGCGAGCAGGCGCCGAGGCGCGAGCGCTCGACCGCCCGCCGCGCCTTGACAGCGGAACCCCCCGAGCCCTCAGATAACGGCCGAGGGGCCGTTCGATGTCCTCGGGTCGCTTCGCCATCGCCACGCACGCCCTCGCGCTGCTCGCCCAGTCCGACGAGAGCTGCGCGAGCGACGCGCTGTCGGCGAGCATCAACACGAACCCGGCCTTCCTGCGGCGCATCCTCGCGCGGCTGTCGCAGGCCGGGCTCATCGAGGCGCGGGAGGGCCGCTCGGGCGGCTATCGCCTGGCGAGGCCGGCGAAGACGATCCGGCTGAGCGAGGTGTACGCCGCCGTCGAGCCGGACGGCGCCATCGCGCCGAGCCCGTGCGAGCCGAACGCGAGGTGCCCGATCGGGTCGGGGATCCAGCGGGCGTTCGATGAGGTCGCGGAGGCGGCCAACGCAGGGCTGCTGCGCGGCCTCGCGCAGAAGACCGTCGCGGACATCGCGCTCCGGGCGCAGCACCTCGGCCGCCCGGCGCCTGCGCCGGTCAAGGCCGGCTGATCGCTCGGACGCCTGGCCGCGCGGCGGCGCCGCGCCCGGCCTCCTGCTCGGGACACACGCGAGGCCGCCATCCCTGCGGGCGGCCGGGCCGCTCCCCTGGCAGAAACTGAAACCGTGCCTATAACAGTTGGAGCGAGCGAGGCCGTCGAGGATCAGGCCGGCATCGGGCCGGCGCATCGCGGCCAGGGCCCGCTCAATCCCGAGAAAACCGAAAGGACAGCGCCATGGGCAGCAGCAATGTCATCGAAGTCAACGACCTGAATTTCGCGCAGGAGGTCCTGCAGACGGACACGCCGGTGCTCGTGGACTTCTCGGCATCCTGGTGCGCTCCCTGCAAGCGGCTCGCGCCGATCGTCGATGAGATCGCCGCCGAGACGGCGGGCCAGGTCAAGGTGGTCAAGCTCGACGTCGACGCGTCGCCCGAGGCCGCGCAGCGCTTCGGCATCCGCGGCTTGCCGACGGTGGTCGCCTTCCAGAAGGGCGAGCCCGTCGGGCGGCACGTCGGCCTCACGAACAAGAAGACGCTGCTCGCGCTCCTCGGACGTTGAGCGCGCAGAGCACCTCGAGCGCATCGAGCACCTCGAGCCTCCGCCGGCGATCGCCCGCGCCGTGACGTGCCCCACATCGCGCCCCCTGCGCGACGGAGACGCCACCACAGCGCGCGCCAGGGCCGCTGGGCACCTGACATCGACCTTCATTTTGCGAGCGGCTCCCGCCTTCACCCCGACCGCACGGGATGTGCGCGGCCCGCGGCCGTCGCATTGCGCGTCGGCCGTCTTCTACGGACGCAGCATCCCGTTGACATGACCACCCGATACGAGATTTTCTCGTCCAAGGAAGCCCAGCACTCCGCAACGCCGCTCGCTGCCGTCCGTCGGGACGGTCGAGGGTCGCCACGCGGAGGCCTGCCGATGTGGGTATTTTTGGCACGGCGCGACCGAGCCTGGCTTCCCGGACGCCATGGCCCTGTTCGACGACGACTTCGAGACGCTCGAGCAGCTCCCCGAGATGCGAAAATCTCGCGGGAAGGGCGGAGATTCGCACGGCCAGAGCCCCACCCCCGTGAGCCTCGGCCGCGCCCGCGCGGAGCTCACGGATCTGTCGAGCGACGGCCCCCGCTACGAGATGCGGTCGCTGCTCGGCGTCGGGGGGATGGGCGAGGTCCACTTCTGCAGGGACCGCCGCATCGGCCGCGACGTGGCCATGAAGGTCATCCGCGCCGAGCACCAGGGCGACACGACGCTGCGCCACCGGTTCCTCCGCGAGGCCCGGGTGCAGGGCCAGCTCGAGCACCCGTCGATCGTGCCGGTCTACGACCTCGGCGTGGACAGCAAGGGCTCGGCGTACTTCACGATGAAGCGCCTCCGGGGCCTCACGCTGGCGAGGATCCTGAACGAGCTCCGCGAGGGCGACGCGGCGGCGCTCCAGAGCTTCTCGCGCCGCAGGCTGCTCACCGCGTTCTCGTCGGTCTGCATCGCCGTCGACTTCGCGCACTCGCGCGGCGTGCTCCACCGCGACCTCAAGCCCGCCAACATCATGCTCGGCGACTTCGGCGAGGTGTACCTGCTCGACTGGGGCGTCGCGAAGCTCGTCGACACGCCGCTCCAGACGATCGACATGGGCGAAGATCCCATGAGCACGCGGACCATCCCGGGCGACGTGCTCGGGACCCTCGGGTACATGTCGCCGGAGCAGGCGCAGGGGTGCGTCGACACGCTCGACGTGCGCAGCGACATCTACTCGCTCGGCGCGATCCTCTTCGAGCTCCTCACGCTCAAGCCGCTGCACCCGAAGAAGGACCGCACCGAGATGCTCGACTCGCTCATCCACGGCGCCGACGCGCGGGCGTCGGTGCGCGCGCCCGAGCGCGAGGTGCCGCCGGAGCTCGACGCGATCTGCGTGACGGCGACGCGGCGCGAGCCCTCCGAGCGCTACCCGTCCGCCCGCGCGCTCTACGAGGCGGTCGAGCGGTTCCTCGACGGCGACAAGGACGTGGAGCTCCGCCGCGACCTCGCGGCGCGGCACGCGGGGCTGGCCGAGGAGCGCGTGACGGAGGCCCTCGCCGGCGGCAAGGAAGCCGAGGGCGCGCGGAAGGCGCTGCTCAGCGAGGTCGGCCAGGCGCTCGCCTTCGATCCGTCCAACGAGCGCGCCCTGGAGACGCTCCGGCGCGTCCTGACCGAGCCGCCGCGCGAGATGCCGGCGGAGGTGCTCGCCGAGCTGGACGCGGCCGCGGCGGCGCGGCACCGGCTGCAGCTGCGCGCGGGCATGCGCGCCGAGCTGCTCGCGACGGCGATCGCGACGATGGTCGCCGCCGTGTGGCTGGGCATCCGGGAGTGGCAGGTCTTCGCCTTCATCCTGGGCTTCACCGCCCTGGCGGCGCTGATGAAGTTCCTCGCCGCGCGCGTCGTCCACCGCCCGTCCGCGGAGTGGTACGCCTACGCCGGCTTCGTCTTCAACGTGCTCAGCTTCCTGTGCATCGGGCGCGGCTTCGGCCCGCTGCTCTTCATGCCGATGCTGCTCGTCATCCTCACGTACGGCAACTCGTTCACGTACCGGACCGTCTACCGGGTCGCCGTCGTCGCGACCAGCTGCGTCGCGGTGCTGGCCGCCGCGTGGATCGAGTACTCGGGCGTCCTGCCCCGCTCGTACGAGTTCGCGGGCGGCGCGATGGTCATCCTGCCCCAGGCCGTCGAGCACTCGAAGATCGCGACGATGACGGCGCTGACGCTGACGACCCTGTTCATGCTGGTCGTGCCGGCGTTCATGATGGGCCAGCACCAGCACGCGCTGCGCGCCGCGGAGCGACGCGCGTTCCTGCAGGCCTGGCAGCTCCGCCAGCTGCTGCCGGAGCGGGCCCAGCCCGGCGCCGCGGCCAGCCCAGGCCTGGAGCAGGCCTCGCGCCGCCGCCCGAGGCGCCCCCACGCCGCGGAGTGAGCGGGGTCAGTCCATCGGCCAGACCGCGACGACCCAGACCGGCGAGCCGCCGCGCGCGGACACGCGGAGGGCGGCGCTCTCCTCGATCTCGGAGCAGAACGCCACGCCGGCGCTCTCGCCGTTCTCGCCGGCGTCGTCGCGCCCGGCGCGGTCGCCGAGCTCGACGGAGATCCGGAGCGCGCGCAGCTCGCCCCGGGCCAGCGCCGCCGCCGCGAAGTAGCAGCGGCCCGGCTCGACCTGGACCGGGACGAGCGTGTCGCCCTGCGCGCCGATCGCCTCGGCGATCGCCTGCGCGCGCGGCGCGGGCGCGTGGCGGCGGTGCAGCGCGGCGGCCAGGTTGCCCCGGGCGCGCGCGCCGAAGTGCCCCGGCACGAACGCGGACATCGGCCACTGCGCGTCGGACAGCACGACCTTCACCGGCCCCGCGGCCCCGAGGAAAGGCACCTCGACGACCCCCTGCTCGCCCAGACAGAAATCGAGCCGCGCGTCGGGCGCGTCGGACCTGTCGCGATCGAGCAGCCTGCCCGTGGTCCCCTCGCGCGCCTCGGCGTCGAGGTCGGTCGCGCGGCGCAACGTGGCGCTCGGCACCTCGGCCATCAGGTCGAGGCGGTGACAGCCCTCGGGGAGCTTGACCGAGAATTGCCCCGTCCCGATCGACGAGGCGCGCATGTCGGTCGGAGCGACGCGCGGCGCCCCTTCCGCGAGCGCGCGCCGCGCGGCCCGCGCGACCCGGGCGTCGAGCGGCCCCGGCTCGGAGGGCCGCCCGGGGTCGCCGCGGGGCGCGACGGGCCCGGACGCGCGCTCCGGCAGGATGGCCTCGACGCGCTCCAGCGGGCCGCTCGACGCGGCGACGACGACGTCGAACGCGCTGCGCGCCGACAGCACCTCGATCGCCACGCGGCGCAGCCCCTCGCGCTCGGCCCCGCACCGCGTGATGGCCGCGACCCCGGCGGCGCTCTGGACGCGGCGGTCGCCCTCGGGCTCCGCGCCGCGCAGCTGTTGGAGGAGGCCCTCGAGGGCGGGGACGCCGCCCGACGGCCCCTCGGGAGAGAGCGTGAACTCCGCCGTGCGCGGCGCGAGGAACGCGGCGGTGAGGCACTCGTCCGCCGCCGCGCCGGCCGCGCCGGCCGCGCCGGTGGGCGGATCGACCGCCACGACCCGGGCGCGGCCGTGCTCGAGGAAGATGGGGGGGAGGCGCGCGACGCGCGCGCCCGAGAGCGACCACATCCGCGCGACGCGCGCGGCGTCGTCGCTGAGATCCGCGCGCGCCGGCGTCCCCGCGGAGACGCCGGCGAGCGCGGCGAGGAGCGAGAGGGCCGCGGCGCGCGCCGCGTGAGCCACGCGCGCCACGCGCGCCACGTCTGATACCGCGCGGCCCCGCTCGACGGCGCCGCCCGCCGCGGCCCTCAGGCGCCCGGGGCTACGACGACTTGCGCATCGACTCGATGAGGATGCGCGCGACCTCCGGACGGGAGAACTCCGGCGGCGGCAGCTCGCCGCGCTGGAGCAGCTCGCGCACCTTCGTCCCGGACAGGTTGACCTGCGTCGACGCGTCGCCAGGCGCCGTCTTCGCCGTGGCCATCGCGCCGACCACCGTCGAGTAGAACGCGTTCTCGAAGTTGAGCGTGGTGATGCCGAGCTCTCCGGGGCTGAAGGCATTGAAGATCTCCTGCGCGTCGTACGTGCCGTAGTAGCTGCCGACGCCGGCGTGATCGCGCCCCACGATGAAGTGGGAGCAGCCGTAGTTCTTGCGCGCCAGCGCGTGGAAGATCGCCTCGCGCGGCCCCGCGTAGCGCATCGCCGCCGGGTAGATCGAGAGGAGCACGCGGTCCTTCACATAGTACTTCGCGATGAGCTCCTCGTAGCAACGCATCCGCACGTCCGCCGGGATGTCGTCCGACTTGGTCGCGCCGACGAGCGGGTGGATCATCAGGCCGTCGCAGATCTCCAGCGCCGTCTTGGTGATGAACTCGTGCGCCCTGTGGATCGGGTTCCGCGTCTGGAACCCGACGATGCGGCGCCAGCCCTTCTCGGCGAAGTACGCCCGCGTCGTCGCCGGGCCCCGGTCGTACGCCGGGAACGCCGAGTCGACGGGCCGCTCCAGCACGCGGATCTCGCCGCCGACGTACACGGGGCCCGTGCTCATCAGGTACGCGACGCCCGGGTGCTTCGTCTCGGTCGTCCGGAACACCTCCTGCGCCTCGAGCTCCTTGCTCGGCCGCCACTTGTCGCTCAGCTCGATGACCGCGACGATGCGGCCGTCGCGCGCGCGGAGCGCCGCCTCGGAGCCCACGCGGAGCCCCTCGGCCGCCTGCTCGGAGACGGCGAGCGTGATCGGCATCGACCACGGCAGGCCGCTCTCGAGGCGCATCTCGCGCACGACGCGCAGGTAGTCCTTCGAGTTCATGAAGCCGCGCAGCGGCGAGAACGCCCCGATCGCGATCATCTCGACGTCGCTCTCGGTCCGCTCGTCGAGCTCGATGACCGGCAGCCCCTTCGCCCGCTCCGCGAGCGACGCCTTCGCCGCGCCCTCGACCCAGCGGTTCACGAGCTCGCCGCCGTGCGGCGCGATGAGCCCGCGCGCGCCGCCCGCGGCGGCCCCCGCGGCGGCCGCGCCGGACACGGCGACCGCGGCGCCGCGGCGCGGGACGTAGCCGAGCTCCTCGAGCTTGGCGAGGATCTTGGCGAGGCTCTCCTCCTTCGTCTCCTTGCCGGTGTCGACGAGCACCTCGGGGCTCTCGGGCGCCTCGTACGGGTCGTCGATGCCCGTGAAGTTCTTGATCTCGCCCGCGAGCGCCTTCTTGTAGAGCCCCTTCGCGTCGCGCTCGGCGAGCACGGGGATCTCGCAGGAGCAGAACACCTCGACGAAATGAGGGATCTGGGCCCGCTGCTCGTCGCGGATCGCCTTGTACGGGCTGATGGCGGCCGTCATCGCGCACGCGCCCGACCGGGCGATGAGCTTCGCCACGTATCCGATTCGCCGGATGTTCGTATCGCGGTCCTCCTTCGAGAACCCGAGGCCCTTCGAGAGGTTGGTGCGCACCTCGTCGCCGTCGAGCACCTCCACGTGGACGGAGCGGGCGCGGAGCTCGGCCGAGAGCATCGCCGCGAGCGTGCTCTTGCCGGCGCCGCTCAAACCGGTGAACCAGACAACAAAACCTGACATTTAGGCAACTCCTTGATCAAGTGACGACTACGGACTCGGCCGCTCCGGGCCTCGGGTGCAGACCCCTCAACGAGCGGAGGAGGGCTGCGCGAGAGCGCGTCGACGCGCGCCCCGGCGCGATGAGCTCAATCGACGACGGAGAAGGTCGACGCGACGAACGCGGCGCCGTCCCACACGAAGAGGCGGTGCTCGGCGATGCGGGGCGCCTCCTCCGGGCGCCCTTCGCCGGAGCCGCCGCGCACGCTCGTGACGAGGAACGCGAGCGGGAACGCCGGCCCGGGCCCCAGCACGATCTGGCCGCCTTCCTCGGCCGGCGGCTCGCCGCCGCTCATCATGGCGGCGTCCGTCGGGCTGAAGTAAGCGCCGGCGTCGAGGTGCGAGTGGTAGAGCACCTTCACCGGGCGCCCCGCCGAGGCGCCCTTCTCGACGGCGTCGGAGAAGCGCTTGCCGTTGAAATCGAAGAACGTCCGCGCCGTCCGGAAGTACCGCTCCGGGTCGATGGCGTGGAGCTTGTTCGCGATGTTGTCCATCCGGACGTGCTCGTCGCAGAGCAGCGGCTCGTCCGCGGGCCCCTTCAGGTACCCGCAGGCCTCCTCGTCGCGCGCGTAGCCCGCGAGCGCCTCGTCCTCGACCGCCTTGAGCACGCTCGCCTTGAGGACGACCCCACCGGCGGTCCACGGCTGTGGAGACATCACCATACGTAACGCTTCTCCCATTTCATGGGCGCAAAATAGCGGTCGCCCCGGTCCGGGACAATCGCCACGACGCACCCGCCTTGCTGTTCGCGGTGCAGGCGCTTCGCCACCTCGAACGCCGCGAAGACGGCCGCGCCGCCCGAGTGCCCCACGTGCAGCGCCTCCTCGCGCGCGAGGCGATCGGACATGTCCCAGCCGTCCTCCGTCGCGATGCGCATCGTCTCGTGGTACGCGCCCTCGTCGTGGATGGCGGGCACGAGCGAGCTCGGCAGGTGCTTGAGCCCCTCCAGCCCGTGGAGCGCCTCCGTGGGCTCCACGGCGATGCAGCGGATCGGGCGGTGGTGCTCGCGCAGCCGCCGGCTCGTCCCGACGATGGTGCCGCTCGTGCCGATCCCGGCCACGAAGTGCGTGATCCTGTCGCCGACCGCCTCCAGGATCTCGCGCGCCGTGCCGTGGTAGTGGGCGAGCGGGTTGTCCTCGTTCGAGTACTGATCCGGGTAGAAGTACCGCTCCGGATCCTTCTCGACCAGCGAGCGCACGAGGCGGATCGCGCCGTCGGAGCCCTCCATCGGGTCGCTGAAGATGAGCTCCGTGCCGAACGCGCGCGCGATGTCCTTGCGCGCCTTCGACACGTTCGACGGCATGACGAGCGCCACCTTGAAGCCCATCGCCGCGCCGAAGAGCGAGTAGGCGACCCCGGTGTTGCCGCTCGTCGAGTCGATGAGCGTCTTCTGGCTGGTGAGGCGGCCGTCCGCGGCGGCGCGGGTCATCATCCGCAGCGCGGCGCGATCCTTCACCGAGCCGCCGGGGTTCGCGAACTCGAGCTTGGCGTAGACCTCGACCGACGGCGTGTCGCGGCCGACGCGCGAGAGGCGCAGGAGCGGCGTGTCGCCCACGGCCTCGACGACCGAACCCAGGCGGCGGGAGCGGACGAGCGAGCGCCTCATGACGGATCGACCTCCCCCGCGCTCCCCTGCCCCACGCTCCCGGCGGCGCTGCCCAGCGCCAGCGCGGCGCGCATCTCGGCGAGCGCCGCGCGCGCGCCGGCGAGCACGGCGCGCGCGGCGGGCGAGGCGACGAGGTCCACGGGCGCGAGCGCGGCGAGGTCGATCGCGCCGTCCGCGAGCGCGCGGAAGCCGGCGCCGCGCGCGTAGCGCTCCGCCACCTCGTGCGCGAGCGGCGGCGCGTCGCTGCCGCCGCCGAGCACGCGCGCCGTCGCCGCCCCGAGCCTCGCCTGTCCCTCTGGACCGATCTCCGCGAGCAACACCTGGCGGAGATAGCGCGGGTCGTCCACCTCAGCCCCCGGCGATCGCGGGCACGATCGCCACCTGGTCACCGCCCTTCACGGGCGTCTTCAGCCCGTCGAGGAAGCGGATGTCCTCGTCGCCCACGAAGATGTTCACGAAGCGCCGCACGCCCTTCTCGTCGAGGAGTCGGTCGCGGATGCCGGGGTAGCTCTTCTCGAGGTTCTCGATCAGCTCGCCGACGGTGCCGCCGGCGGCTTTGACCTCGTCCTGCCCTCCGGTGAGCGTGCGGAGCGGGGTCGGGATGCGGACGGTCGCGGTGTCAGCCATGGTCTTGCTCTCCAGTCTTGAGGTGGGTCGAGGATCCGCTCTCGCGGTCGTTTTCAGTTTCAACGTGGGTCGGGGATCCGCTCTCGCGGTCCCCTTCAACGTGGGTCGGGGATCCGCTCTCGCGGTCCCCTTCAACGTGGGTCGGGGATCCGCTCTCGCGGTCCCCTTCAACAGGGATCGAGGATCCGCTCTCGGCCGCGCACGCGACGACGTAGCGGGACGCGTCGATCGTCGCGATCGCGGCGCGCGATCCGCACAGGTCGCAGGCGGGCCGCGCGGAGACAGGGACGCTGCGGAGCGTGTCCGTGCGGCCGTCGAACGTCGCGATCCGGCCGAAGATCGACGCGTCGCCCGCGAGGATCGCCAGCGCGCGATCCGCCGCGATCGCGCCGGCCACGCCGCACACCGGGCCAGCCACCCCGGCCGTGGCGCAATCCGGCGCGTCGCCGGTCGGCAGGTCCTCGAACAGACAACGGTAGCAGGGCGCCCCCTCCCCCGCGACCGCCATCACCGTCGCGCGCCAGCGGATCGCGGCGGCATGGACCACCGGCGTCCTCGTGAGGCGGCACACGTCGGCGATCAGGAACCGCGACGCGAAGTTGTCGGTCGCGTCGACCACCACGGAGACGCCCGGCATCAGCCCCGCCGCCGCGCTCGGCGTGAAGCGGCCGTAACGGCGGTCGATGCGGAGCCCGGGGAAGCGGCGGCGCAGCGCCTCCGCGAACGCATCGAGCTTCGGCCGCCCGACGTCGTCGTCGTCGAACAGGATCTGACGATGCAGGTTCGTCAGCTCGACCTGGTCGTCGTCCGCGACCCGGAGCTCCCGCACCCCGGCGGCGGCGAGCGCGAGCGCGGCGGGCGCGGCGATCCCCCCCGCCCCGACGAGGAGGACGCACCCGCGGATCGCCTCGCCGCCGCCGCTCATCGGAAATACTCGTCCAGGCTGAAGTAGCGCTCGCCGGTGTCGCAGAGGACGGTCACGACGTTGGCGTCGGGGCCGAGCTCGCGGGCGACGTCGAGCGCGACGCGCACCGCCGCGCCAGCGCTGATGCCGACGAGCAGCCCCTCCTGCCGGGCCAGCGCCGCCTTCGCCTCGTACGCGGCGCGATCGCTGACCGTCCGCACCTCGTCCACCACGCCCGGATCGTAGTTCGCGGGGACGAACCCGGCGGCGAGCCCCTGGATCTTGGTGGGCCCGCGCTCGCCGCGCGAGATCGTCGCGCACGACTCGGGCTCGACCGCGATGACGCGCGTCGCCGCGCGCATCCGCTTGAGCACCCGCCCGACGCCGCTCACCGACCCGCCCGTCCCCACGCCGGCGACGAACGCGTCGATCGTCAGCGACTGCCGGGGACCGGGCCGCCCCGGCGCGTCGAGGCCGGCCATCGCGTGCAGGATCTCCCGCGCGGTCGTCTCCGCGTGGACGCGCGGGTTGTCGGGGTTGTCGAACTGGCTGAGGATGAGCGCCCCCGGGATGTCCGCCGCGAGCTCGCGCGCCCGGGCGATGGCCCCCTCCATCTGCAGCTCGGGCTCGGTCAGGACGACCTCCGCGCCGTAGGCCTCGAGCAGCTGGCGCCGCTCCAGGCTCATGCTCGCCGGCATCGTCAGGATGCAACGGTACCCCTTCGCCGCGCACACGATCGCGAGCCCGATCCCGGTGTTCCCCGACGTGGGCTCGATGACCACGCCGCCCGCGCCGAGCAGCCCGCGCGCCTCGGCGCCCTCGATCATCGCCAGGCAGATCCGGTCCTTCAGCGAGCCGCCCGGGTTCTGCTGCTCGGCCTTCCCGAAGACGCGCCCCCGGGGCGTCGCCGCGTCGACGCGGCAGATCTCGAAGAGCGGCGTGTCGCCCACGAGGTCGAGGAGGCTGTCGACGACGAGCGGGTGCGACGGGAGCGGCGGGAGCTGCGCTGCGCCCTCCGCGGGTGTGCGGGGGGCGCCGGTGGATTGTGCGGATCGTTCGGGGCTGCTCATGGTGTCGGCTCAGATCACGTAGGTCGAGCGCTCCGGCCGCCCCTTGCGGCGCACGCCGAGCTCGACGCCGCGCTCGCAGACGTCGGCGATCGACACCGAGTCAAAGCAGCGCTCGATCGCGAGCGCCAGATCGTGGAACACGGCCGTGGGCGGGTCGAGCGGCGAGCTCTCCGGCCTGCCGTCGTCATCCGGCGCGAGCACGGCGACCGGCCCCTCCAGGGCGCGGACGACGTCGCCCAGGCTGATCTCGCTCGCGGGCCGCGCGAGGTGGTAGCCGCCGCGCGGCCCCCGCTTCGAGCTGATGAGCCCGGCCTTCTTCAGGTCCTGGAAGATCTGCTCCAGGAAGCGCGCGGGGATGAGCTCGCGCTCGGAGATCTCGCGGATCTGGGTCGGCCGCCCGTCGTTGTGGAATGCGATATCGAACAATGCGCGCACACCGTAGCGACCCTTGTTCGAGAGCTTCACCGCCAGCCATATGCATTGGTACATCGGAGAAGTCAAGAACTGCACATTCAGCGACTTACGCTTCTTTCCGTGCGACACAGCACCCGAACAGCGCACAAAAACCGGGGGGCGCGGCGAAATTACCAGCAGAGGTTCACCGTTCGCTGCGCTGGCGCGACGCAGCCTCCGGCTTCCTGTTGAACCGGGTGGGACGGGTTCAGTAGCTTCGAGCTCTATCGAGGCTGCGAGTCGCCGCGCGTGCACGGAGGGGCGCGCGGAACGTGATCGGCGCGCGGGCGTCGCACGGTTCGGGTTGCGGCGCACCAACCTAGGAGTCGGCCGGTGGCTTTCTATCAAGACCCCCCCACACTCGGGAACCAGTACGACGACGACCGCGTGCTGCGGTCCTATCTCGCGCGGGCCCTGCCGCGCGAGGTGGTCGCGTCGATAACGCCTTCTCTGCGGGAGATGGGCGAGCTCGCCGGCGGCCGCCTGTACCAGCTGCAGCTCGCCGATCGCGCGAACGAGCCGAAGCTCACGTCGTGGGACGCCTGGGGAAGGCGCGTCGACCACGTCGAGGTGACCGAGCTCTGGAAGGAGGCGGCCCGGATCGCGTGCGAGCGGGGGGTCGTCGCGACGGCCTACGAGCGGGCGCACGGCGCGTTCTCGCGCGTCCATCAGTTCGCGCTGGCGTACCTCTTCGACGCGTCGAGCGACGTGTACACGTGCCCGCTCGCGATGACCGACGGCGCCGCGCGGGCGCTCCTCGCGAGCGACAACCGCGCGCTCATCGACCGCGCGGTGCCCCGGCTCACAAGCCGCGACCCCGCCGCCGCGTGGACCTCGGGCCAGTGGATGACCGAGCGCACCGGCGGCTCGGACGTGGGGCGGAGCGAGACGGCGGCGCGCCTCGGCCCCGACGGGGCCTACCGGCTCCACGGGACGAAGTGGTTCGCCTCGGCCACCACGTCGGAGATGGCGCTCACGCTCGCGCGCCCCGAGGGCAACCCGGAGGGCAGCCGCGGGCTCGCGCTCTTCTACGTGGAGCTCGCGGGCGAGGCGGGGCGCCGCGAGGGCGTGCTGATCAACCGGCTGAAGGACAAGCTCGGCACCCGCAAGGTGCCGACCGCCGAGCTCACGCTCGACGGCGTCCTCGCCACGCCGGTGGCGGGCCTGTCGAACGGCGTCCGGGCGATCGCGCCGATGCTCAACGTGACGCGCACCTGGAACGCGATCGGCGCCATCGCCGGGATGCGCCGGGGGCTCGCGCTGGCGCGCTCGTACGCCCAGAACCGAGTCCAGTTCGGCACGACGCTGGCGGAGAAGCCGCTGCACATGGACACGCTCGCCGAGCTCCAGGCCGAGTTCGAGGGCGCCTTCCACCTGACCTTCCGCGCGATCGAGCTGCTCGGGCGCGAGGAGACGGGCTCGCTCACCGACTCGGAGGCGAAGCTGCTGCGGCTGATCATCCCGCTCGCGAAGCTCACGACCGCCAAGCAGGCGGTGTCGGTGCTGAGCGAGGTGCTCGAGGCGTTCGGCGGGGCCGGCTACGTCGAGGACACGGGGCTGCCGCGCCTGCTCCGGGACGCGCAGGTCCTCACGATCTGGGAGGGCACGACGAACGTGCTCGCCCTCGACGCGCTGCGGGTGATCCTGAAGGACGGCTCGCTCGACATCCTCGCGGCCGAGGTGGCGCGCCTCCTGACCGGCGTGGTCGAGCCGAAGCTCGCCGAGGCCGAGACGTCCGCGTCGCGCGCGGTGTCCCACGCCCGCGCCTGGATCAAGGAGATGGCCGCCGCCGATCGCCCCGGCCTCGAGGCGGGCGCCCGCCGGGTCGCGATCACCCTGGGCCGGGCCCTGCAGCTCGCCCTGCTGGTGCGGCACGCCGCGTGGGCCATCGACCGCGAGCGCAGCCGGACCGCGCTGGCCGCCGCCATCCAGTTCGAGCGCAACGGCGTCGACTGCATCCGGGACCACGATCGCGACACGATCGAGGCCCTCGCCGAGACGCGACAGCGGCCCGATACCTGAACAAAAGGTGGGGCCTAACCACTGAACAAATCCCTCCGGCAACCCGGGCGCGGCAACGGCGTGAGGCGGGCGTAGCGCGGCGATCCGCGTCCTGTCCGCGACCCTCGACGATTTTTTCGTGGTCGCGCCGCGTTCTGATCATACAGAATTAACGTTTGATTTCGAATGGTTGTGAACGTGCGACCGTTCTGGAAGCGGACGGTATTTGTCCTAGCGGCGTGCGAAGGCACTAGACGGGACAACCTGAACGGGCTTACAGTAATACGTAGCTGCGGCGCTGAACGCGTGCCCGACGCGGGCGACGCGCGGGCGGGCCCGTCCATCGAGGCGGGCTCCGCCGGCGCGGCGTCCCCGGGGTGAGATCCGCCTGCGCGCGCCTCCGGCGCGTGCGTGGGACTTCGTCCGCCTCCTGGACGGATCGGGCTCGCGTGGGCCCGGGCACGTGTGCGGCGCGCGGCGTGGGCGAGCGCACACGACGAGCTGCGAGCTGCGAAGAGGCGAGATGAAGACGCAATACACGCTGCTGTCCGGCGAGACGGTCGAGTTCCCGACGCCGGCGGGCGAGCTGGGCGCCTTTCTGTCCCGGGTCCTGGCGGCGGCCAGGGATCCGTCGGTGTCCGATGCAGAGCTGCTCGATCTCGTGCTCGGCCCGGAGAACCCGTTGCTGGACAGGACCGCCGTCGCCGGCCGGAGCGTCGCGACCGCGGACGTGTACCGCGACCCGGCCTTCCACGTGATGCTCGACTGCGTGGCGCGGAAGCGGCTGCCGCCCGATTCGGCGGTCGTCACGCCGCGGACGCGCTTCACGATGACGGTGCCGGACGCCGCGCACCAGCTCGGCATCTCGGAGAGCGCGGTGCGCCAGGCGATCTACGCGGGGCGGCTGCGCGCGAGCAAGGAAGGGGGCACCTACTACCTCGATCCGCACTCGGTGGCGGGCTACCGCGTGAGCAAGCGGGGCCCGCGGCGCCAGGACCAGATGGCGAAGGGGCCGCCCGGCGCCACGCTCGACGCGCGCATCGGCTCGGGGCCGGACGCGAGCTTCCGGGTGAAGCACAGCCGCGACGACTTCGAGCTGTCGGAGAAGCGCGGCCCCGAGTGGACGGGGATGATCCCGGCGGGATGGCGGCGGATCGCGGTGCTCGGCACGTCCAAGGACCGCTCGCGCTACTGGGAGATCGAGCCCGCCGAGGGCGAGAGCGTGCTGCACTTCGAGGGCTTCTACCTGCGCGGCGGCTTCCGCATCGTGGAGACCGTGAGCACGTCGCCGCGGGCTGTGGCGGCGTTCAAGGACTTCCAGCCGCGATGAGCGCGGGCAGGCGCTGCGAGCGCGCGGCGCGGGCGCCGGATCAGAAGCGGGCCTGGAAGCTCGTGCCGAGGCCGAAGAAGTCGGGGTTCACGAAGGTGCGGAGGGCCACGGTGCCCTCGGAGGGATCGCGCTCCATGAAGGTGCCGTTGTTGTCACGCACATATTGAGCCCACGCCACCGCGGAGAGGATCTCGCTGACATCCCACTTGAGGCTCGCGCGGGCCTGGAAGATCGGGGTGGCGGAGGCGTTGAAGGGGAGGATCGACACATTGCCCTGCTCTCGGACGACGGCCGTGCGCGCGATCACCGCGCTCATGGCGTCGATGGACATCGTCCTGAACGCGGCGGGGAACTGCACGCCCACGCCGAGGCCGGGCGTGAGCCGCGCGGACGCGAGGTGGTAATCGGCCGCGAGCGCGAAGAACAGCTCGTCGGCCGTCGAGGTCTGGGCGGTCTTCGGGATCGTCTGGAAGGGGATGAAGCTCGGCTGGTTGCGCAGCACGAACGGCAGGTCGCGGTAGACGCCCGTGACGCTCGCGCGCGCAACCCCGGACTTGACGACCGCCTGGAGGGCGCCGGCGCGTGCCGGCTGGTGGGTGGTGGCGCCGGCAGACTCGAAGTCCTTGAGATTCTGGAAGAGGTTCGTCGCCTCGAGGCTCACCGCCCATGTCGTCTTGCCCGGCGCGTACGTCTCGGGCTTGAAGAGGATCTGCGGCTTGTCGGGATCGTTGCGATAGAGGACGAAGTCGACCGACTGCGGGATGGGCTCGTCCCTGGCGTGCGCGACGATCCGGGCCGAGGCGCCGTAGGTGTAGACCGGGTCGCCGGCGACGTCGGGCCAGTCGAAGCGGCCCTGCTGGAAGTAGCCGGCGCCGAGGTCGACGTGAACGTGGGGGTGGAGATCGGCTTCCCCGCCAAGGAGAAAGCCGTAGTTGGTCTGAGCGATCGGGATCTCCCGGGTCTCGCTCGTGCCGGGGGTGAGCACCTCCTGGACCTGGGTGAGGCTCGCGATCTTGAACCCCGCGTACACGCTGAACCGGTCGGCATCGAGCTGGACCTTCGCGCCGGGCGCGGCTCCGATGATGCGCGGGAAGATGGACTGGTTGGCAGAGGCGTTCGTCCCGCCCCACGAGATCTCGTAGAGATAGCCGAGGCGAAACCGGTCCGTGTCGATGGGCCAGAGCGTGACACCGACGCCGGTCTTCCCCTCTGCTCCGCCGCCTATGTGATAGAAGGCGCGAATGAACGTTCCGGCGTCGTAAAACGCCTGATTGACGTTGTTGTTGTTCCTCGACAGCGCGGCGAGGTCGATGCGCAGGACGAGCGAAGCCTCGGTGTCCAGCCGCTCGATGAACCCCGGCATCCTCTTGTAGAGCGCGAGGTGCGTCAGGTTCTCGCGCCCGCTGAAGCGGGAGTTGAGGTTGTCGTAGAAGAGCCGGTATTGCTTCCGGTCGCCGACGCCGAGGTTGGGCGAGAGCGGCTGCGCCTGACCCGTGTCGTGGAGCAGGTCGTCGTCGCCGAGCGTCCACGTGAGGCGCGTGTCCATCGCGTCCCCCGCGCGGGCGGGCGGCTCCTCGGCCTCTTGCGGCACGTAGGGCTCGATCCGCGGGAGGGTGGGGACAGCGGGCGCGGGCGGCGGCTGCTGCTGGCCCAGCGCGGGCCGCGCGAGCGTGAACAGCAAGGCCGCGGAGGCAGCAGGGGCGAGGGACGCGCTTCGGTGCATGGCGGGCGGTGGCTTTCCTGGGCCTGGGTGAACCGGCGGGCGCGGCGCGGCCGCGGCGGAGGCGAGGAGGTATCTAGTTGGTCTCCGCGTCGTCGTCGTCGAGGCTGCGCGCCCGGACACAGGCCTCCTTCGAGGGCTTCGTGGCGGGCGCGCAGCCGGGCGCGCCGCAGACGAGGTCGTCCGGACAGCGGGCCTCGATGGTCCAGTTCAACGAGCCGCCCGAGAAGTTCCGGAGCGTGCCAGTCACCGCGTCGATCACCTCGCCCCGGTGCGACCCCGGATCGAAGGCGCTCACCGCGCCCGTCTGGATCTGGACCATGCTCGACCCATCCGTGATCTTGTAGTTGCCGCGCGCGGAGTAGCTCGTCCACTCGCTGCACTCGGGGTCGTCCGAGCACGCGTTCGCGCAGCTCCTCTCGGCCTGGCTCTCGAAATCGACCTGCCCGTCGCCGTTCAGATCGCAGCTCGACTGCTCCGCGGCGAAGACGTTGTCCCTCGCGGGCCTCGGCCCGAAGCGCTCGGCGATGTGGAACCCTTCGACGCGCACGAGCCCGCTCTCGAGGCGCTCCATGGCCAAGGCGCCGGCGATCGTCGGCCCGTCGAGCAACGTCGGCTCCGGGACCAGGCACTCCGCTCCTTCCTGCGCGCGCGCGATCTCGTACGAAGGGAACGAGAGCTGGGTGAGGCCGAAGAACTCGTCGACGGTGCCCGCGAGGTACTCGAGCCGATCGCAGACACGCAGGTTGGCAGGTGTGTTGAAATTGTACGCGAAGAGGTGGTTGAAGCCGCTGCCCTGGCCGGCCAGATCGGTGACGTAGAAGCCGTCGCTCGAGACACGCGTGACGACGACCTGCTGGGGAGCCGCGGTGTCGATCCGCATCGCTTCGGACGGGTAGGGCGTCGCCGAGCCGCCGCCCTGCACGTCGGCGATGCGCGGCAAGGCGTAGGCGACCGGCTTCGAGACGCCGGCGCTGAAGGAGCCGCCCTCCTCGGTGTCGTCGTCCGGGAAGGCACACCCGGGATCGGCGGGGAAATCGACGAGCACGTCGCCCGGCGCGTCGTCGTTGACGCCGTTGGCGCACGCGGGGCGGCCGCCCCGGGGCGCGGGCCGGTAGCCGAGGTCCTCGACCCACAGCCGGACGGGCCCGTAGACGGCCGTCACGCGGGCGATCCCCTCGGCGACGCCGTCCCGCAGGCGGATGTTGCGGCCGACCGCGATGCCCTCGTCGTCCGCCTCGACGTCCAGCACCGCCCCAGGATCGACGCTCAGCCTGACCATGCCGTCGAAGGGCGTCCGGCGGCCGGCAGCGTCGCGCGCCTCGATCCTGAATGACCAGGAGTCCACCGCGTCGCCGCGGCTGGCCGGCAGCGGCGCCTCGGCGGAGGGGGGCGCTTCCCCGTTCACCTGCACGACCTGGACCCAGAAGCTCGAGACGCCCCGGGGCGGCCCGCCGTCGCTGCCGCACCCGGCGAGCGCGACGGCCGCGAGCGCCGCCCGGAGCCTCGCCCGCGGCGTCACTGGCCCACCATCCGCAAGCGGCCGTCGGAGAAGTTGCCGAGCCGCCGGTCGACGCACGCGAGGTGCTTGCACTGCTCGCCCGCGGCGCTGCACGGGGCGAGCGCGCTCTCGCACTGCTCCCGCACCCAGTCGGTCGGCGCCTCGGCGCACACGTCGCGCTGGTAGGCGGCGACGTCATCGCGGCAGCGCGCGAGCACACACGCGCCCCGGGAGCACGGCGCCTCGCCGGTCTTGCACGCCCGCCCCTCGACCACCGACTCGGGGCACGCGCAGACGAAGCCCTCGCCCACGCCCGCGCAATCGGCGTCCCGCCGGCACGACGCGAGCTCGCCGCGCTCGTCCGCGCCGCACGGGCTGCCCGCGCGGATGGCGTCGATCAGCGCGTCGCGCTGCTGCACCTGGGTGTCGAGCTGCGTCGTGTTGCGCTGGAGCACGCGGAACCCGCTCCCGCCCTGGGCGAGGTAGCTCGACGTCGCGAGCTCGTAGGTCGCGATCGGATCGATCGGCTGCCAGCAGCGCCTCGCCTCGACGTCGCAGCTGCCCTCCTCGCCGCCCGGACAGCCGGCGTCGCCGTCCGGGCACGCGATCGCCGGCTGGCGCGCGCCGATGTACACGTGGGTCGCGACGCCGGGCGCGGCGCCGTCGGCCGAGCGCGCGGCGCAGTCGATGACGACGCGCGCGCCCGCGATCTGCGCCTGCGAGGCGCACCCGCGGCCGCTCGATCGGCGCGCCACGAAGTCGAAGAGCTCCTGCACCTCGAGCCCGGAGAGCTGCATCTTCGAGATCGAGTTGTCGAACGGGAAGACGTTGAACATCTGCTCGACCGTCACCGGGCCGGGCACGAGGTCGGCGCGGATGCCCGTCGTGTTCGTGAGCGCGAAATCGGTCTGGATGCCGAGGCGCAGCCACATCGCCCCGGCGATGAGGTTGCCCAGCGGCGAGTCGCCGCCGCTCGCCGAGGCGCGGCGGGAGCCGCCCGGCGCGTAGCCGACCAGGAGATCGAGGTTCGCGAGCGCGTCGAGCCCCTGCGCGTACGGCTCGAGCGCCGAGGCGACGATCGGATCGGCGGGCACGTCCTCGGTCACCGGGAAGAGCTCGTACCGGTCCGAGAGCACCTCGAAGCCGTTCAGCGGGTCGTAGCCGCCCCCGAGCTCGGAGGCGTCCCTGGACAGCACGAGGTCGAGCCGCCCGACGAACTTCGCGAACGCGCCGGAGTGCGCGAGCAGCACGTCGCGCGGCGTGCAGTAACGCCGGCGCTTCGCGCCCTCCCCGGGCGAGCGCTCGTCGTTCAGGAGGATGTAGTGGCGCTGCTCCTCCTCGTCGTAGTACCGCGAGCAGTCGCGGACGCGCTTCGGCGGCTGGAGGACGATGTGGTTGTGCCCGCCGAGCACGACGTCGATGCCCGTCGTGGTCTCGATCATCCGCTCGTCGCCGTCGAGGCCGAGGTGGGTCACGAAGACGATGACATCCACCGTGGGGCGGAGCAGGTCGACGTAGAACTGGGCGACCTCGGTCGTGTTCAGCGGGGTGACGCCGAGCCGGTTCGGCGCCTCGAAGATCGACGTCAGGCTGGAGAGGTTGCCCATCCCGACGACGCCGACCTTGAGGCCCTCGAGGTCGAAGACCGTGAACGGCTGCAGGATGGCGCCCAGCGGAGAGGCGCCGGGCTGCGCGGGGTCCTCGAGCTGGTAGTTCGCCGCGAGGACGGGGAAGCCGGCGTTCTGCTGGAGCTGGATGCCGAGGTTCAGCGCGCCGCGGTCGAACTCGTGGTTGGCGACGATCATGGCGTCGACGCCCATGGCGCCGAGGGCGCGGATCTCCGCCTCTCCCGAGTAGAAATTGAAGATCGGCGCCCCCTGGAAGCAGTCGCCGCCGTCGAGGTGAAGCGCGCGCGACGACCGGGCGCGCTCGCGCCCGAGGAGATGGGACATGCGCGCGGCGCCGCCGACGTTCGCGATCGAGGCCGCCGCGCCGAGGCCGAGCCCCGCGTCCACCTGGCCGAGCTGCAGGTTGTACGGGAAGAGCCGCGAGTGGATGTCCGACGTGTGGAGCAGCGTCAGGTGCACCTGCCCGACGAGCCGCGTCGGCGGCGCCTCCTCCTCGCAGCCCGCCGCGCACAGGCCGAGCGCCACCGCGCAGGCGGCCAGCGCGCGCGCCACGCCGGACGCGGCCGGCAGCGCAGGATCCACCGCACCGAGCGCGCCGCTCACCGCGTGGCGCGCTCTCCCGTGAGCAGGTCGTAGAGGTCCGGCGCGAACGCGGCGGCGACGCAGCACTCGACCTCCTCCGCCGTCGCGCAGGCGAGCGCCTCCGCCGCGACCGCCTCGGCCTCGGCGACCGTGATGCGCCGGAGCGTCTCCTTGATCTCCGGGATCGCCGCCGCCTCCATCGAGAAGTCGCGGAGGCCGAGGCCGAGCAGCAGCAGGGCGGCGAGCGGATCGCTCGCCATCGCGCCGCAGAGGGAGACCGGCCTGCCGGAATCCTGGCCTGCCTGGATCACCTTCGTGATCAGCCGCAGGATCGACGGGTCGAACGGCGAGGCCAGGTAGGCGAGCGAGCGGCTGGTCCGGTCGACCGCGAGCGCGTACTGGATGAGATCGTTCGTCCCGAGGCTCAGGAACGCGGCCTCGCGCGCGAAATGGTCGACCATGATCGCCGCCGAGGGCACCTCGATCATCACGCCGAGCGGGATCTCGTCGGCGCACGCCTGGCCGCGGGCGCGCACCTGCTCCTGCGCGCGGTGCAGCAGCGCGCGCACCTGCCGGAGCTCGCCGAGGCCCGCGACCATGGGGATCATGATCCGCACGTCGCCGTAGGCGGAGGCGCGCACCATGGCGCGGAGGTGCTCGAGGAAGACGTCGGGGCGCGAGAGCGCGAGCCGGACCGCGCGGAGGCCGAGCATCGGGTTCATCTCGGGCGGCACCTGGAACGTGGAGACGAACTTGTCGCCGCCGATGTCGAACGTGCGCAGCGTGACCGGCTTCGGGCGGAGCGCCTCGACGACGGCGCGGAAGATCTCGAACTGCTGGTCCTCCGAGGGCGGGGACGTGCGGTCGATGTAGAGGAACTCGGTCCGGTAGAGGCCGATGCCGTCGGCGCCCTGGTCGCGCGCGAGGATCGCCTCGGCCGGGAGCTCGACGTTCGCCCGGAGCGACACCTTGACGCCGTCCTTCGACTGGGCGGCCCGGTGCCTGGACTCCGAGAGCTCCTTGCCGAGCGCGACGTAGCGCTCGGCGCGGGCGCGCGCGTCCGCGAGCTCGGCCGGGCCGGGGCGAACGACGACCGTGCCGCGCAGCCCGTCGATCACCACGATGTCGCCCGTGATCACGCGCTGCAGGACGTCGCTGACGCCGACCACGGCCGGGATCTCCAGCGCGCGCGCCATGATGGAGGTGTGGCTCGTGCGGGTGCCGACCTCGGTGACGAAGCCGACGACCGGCTCGTCGACCATCGCCGCTGTGTCGGCCGGCGACAGGTCGTGCGCGATGAGGATCGTCGGCCCGGAGAAGCGCGGGAGCCCCGCGCCCAACGTCGCCGGCATGGCGATCGAGTTCTGCAGCTCGATCAGGCTGCGCGTGGAGAGCGGCGAGGTGTCGCGCGAGGACGGCGGCTCCTGGGGCGGGAGGCTGAACGCGCGCAGGAGGCGCTCGCCGACGAACAGGACGTCGTGGCTGCGCTCGCGCAGGTACGGGTCGTCCAGCGCGGCGAAGCGGCCGGCGATCGCCTCGCACGCGGTCGCCACCGCCCACTCGGCGCAGCGGCGCTCCTCGGTCACCTGGCCCTTCACGGCGTCGGCGAGCGCCTCGTCGCCGAGCATCAGCAGGTAGGCTTCGAGGATCGACGCCTCGGCGCGGTGATCGCCGATGCGCTTCGCCATGTCGCGCAGCTCGTCCTGCGCGCGCTCGACCGCGGCCTCGAAGCGCTCGAGCTCCACCGCGATCTCGCTGGAGCCGACGCGGCGGCGCGGGTGGTTGGTCCGGTGCCCGCCCATCACGACGGCCGCGCCGATCGCGACCCCGGGGGACCCGGCGATGCCCCGCAGCGTCTCCGTCCGGGCGCCGGGCGGCATCGAGTCGCCCCGGACGCCGGGCGCCGCCGAGCCGCTCCGGCCGGCGTCCGAGGGGGCGGGATGCTCGTCCGGGGCGTCCGACGAGAGCGCGCTCGGGCCGCGCGTCACTCGTGCTCTCCGAAGCGCGAGGCGATCAGCTCGCCGATGGCGGAGACGGCGTCGGTGGCCTGATCGCCCGTCGCGCTCACCTCGATCTGGGTGCCCATCGACCCGCAGAGCAGGAGCACGCCCATCACGCTCTTCGCGTTGGCCGACTGCCCGTCCGGCCCGGTCAGCGCGATCTCGCAGTCGTAACGCCCCGCGAGCTGCACGAGCTTCGTCGCGGCGCGCGCGTGGAGACCGCGCACATTGATGATGGTGAACCGCCTCGTTACCGCCTCGGTCGTCACCGCTCGCCCCCCGTCACGCTCGTGTCCGACGCCGGGCGAGGCTCCGACGGGGTCGCTCCCGGCTGCGCCAGCCGGAGATCCACGCCGGGCGCCCCGGCCATGCCCTCTCCCACCCCCGAGGGTACACCACTCGTGCTCATCCGCGCGACGTCCCGGTGCACGACCGTGATGGGGAGCCCCGTCTTCCGCCGCAAGCTGTCGCTGAGCGCGTTGGTGAGCACGACGGAGCGGTGCCGGCCGCCGGTGCACCCGATGCCGACGGTGAGGTAGCTCTTTCCTTCGCTGGCGTAGCGCGGCATGCAGAACGAGAGGAGCTGCTCTGTCCTGGAGATGAACTCGAGGGCGTCCGGGTTCTTCAGGATGTACTCCCGCACGGGCTCGTCGTTCCCCGTGAGCTCGCGGAGGCCGTGGACGAAATACGGGTTGTCGAGGAAGCGGACGTCGAAGAGCAGATCGGCGTCGAGCGGGATGCCGTACTTGTAACCGAACGAGACGAACCGGGTGGACATCCGGGGCACCTCGACCTTCGCGGGGCGAAGCCGCTCGATGACGACGCGGCGCAGGTCGTGCGTCGACAGCCGGGTCGTGTCGAGCTCGATGGTCGCCCTGGCCCGCAGCGACGCGAGCCGCTCGCGCTCCAGGAGGACGCCGTCGAGCATCGCGATGACGCCGCTGCCCCCGGTCGTCAGCGGGTGCGGGCGCCGCGTCTCGCTGAAGCGCCGGAGCAGCGTCTCGTCCGAGGCGTCGAGGAAGAGGATCACCACGTCCCGTCCGGTCCGTATCGCGTCGAGCGCCGCCGTGGCGCCCGCCAGGAAGGAGCCCACCCGGACGTCGATGCCGAGCCCGATCCGGGTGATCCCGCCCGACTCGCACGCCTCGACGGCCGGCTGCACGAGCGACGTGGGCAGGTTGTCCACGCAGAAGAAGCCGAGGTCCTCCAGGGCGTGGAGCGCCGTCGACTTGCCCGCGCCGGAGAGGCCCGTGACGACGACGACGCGCCCCGGCGCGCCGTCGGGCCCGTGCAGGCCGTGCTGCTGCTGATCGCCTCCGTTGCTCACACTCGCCTCCTCGGCCGCGGCAGGCTCACGGACGACTCCGTGGGGCTGAACCCGGAGCTCGGGCGATCAGGGGGCGGCCTGCCCCGATCCACGGGCGGCCGGAAGGCGCTGCTCGGGGGGTCCGGCGCGTCCACGCCGCGGCCGGGCGGCTGCGACCGGGGCGGTCCGGGCGGCGCGGCGCTCCGCGAGGCGCCTTCCTCGGCGAGCCTCGCCTGCGGCGGGATCGACGACTCCTCCGGCGAGCGCTCGCGGAGCAGCTCGCCCTCGACGTTGCCGAAGAACTCGCGGGCCGCGTGGAACCCGGCGTTCTTCAGGAGCTCGTTGCGGGCGGCGACCTCGAGGATCGACGCCATGTCGCGGCCCGGGCGCACCGGGATGACGAGCTCCCGGATCTTCACGCCGAGGATGGTGTGGTACCGCTCGTCCAGCCCGAGGCGATCGTACTCGGTGTCCTTCGACCACTCGACAAGCTTCACCACGACGTCGATCCGCTTGCGCTCGCGGATCGACGTGACGCCGAAGAGGTCCTTCACGTTGAGGATGCCGAGGCCGCGCACCTCGAGGTGGTACCGGAGGAGCTCCGCCGGGGCCCCGAAGACCATGCCGGGAGGGCGGTAATCGCACTCCACGGCGTCGTCGGCCACGAGCCGGTGGCCGCGCATCACGAGGTCGAGCGCGCACTCGCTCTTGCCGATCGCGCTCGACCCCATGAGAAGGAGGCCCACGCCGAAGACGTCGACGAGCACGCCGTGCAGCCGCAGGCGCGGCGCCAGGCGATCGTCGAGCAGCGCGTGCAGCGCGGTGATCGTGGCGCTCGACCGCACCGCCGAGACGAGGAGCGGCGTCCCGCTCTCCTCGGCGCACTGCGCGAGCTCCGGCACAGGGACGAACCCGATGCCGGAGCCGTTCGCCTCGAACGGCTGGTCGCCCTGCGTGAGGATGACGCAGCACAGGCCGAGATCGAAGAAGCCGCGCAGCGACAGGAGCCGGTCCTCGCGGGAGAGCTTGTGGAGGAACGAGAGCTCGGTCTGCCCGAGGATCTGCACCCGCGTCGGGACGATGCCGTGGAAGTGGCCGACGAGCGCGAGCCCGGACTTCTGGATGCGGGTGTTCATGATGGGCCGGTCGAGGCCCGCGGCGCCGGCGATGAGCGTGAGGTCGATGCCGAGCCCCTCGTCGGCCATCAGGCTCCGCACCGCGATGGCGGGGCGGTCCGCCCGGCCTCCGCGGGTCGAGGGGGGCATCCGGCCGCCCCCTTCCCCTTCCTGTCCGCCGCTGCGCGGGCCGCTCATGACACCGACCTCCCTTCCTCGGCGGCGATGAGCTCGAACGCCGCGCGCCCGGTCGAGGCGCCGAGCAGCCGCCGCCGGAACGTCTCGTCCCGCAGCAGGCGGGAGATGCGCGCCAGCGTCTTGAGGTGCTCGCCCGTGGCGCGCTTCGGCCCGATCACGGCGACGAGGATGGACACCGGCGCCCCGTCGATCGCGTCGAAGTCGATCGGCTTCGGGCAGATCAGGACCGCGCCGATCAGCCGATCGACGCCCTCCATCGCGCCGTGGGGGATGGCCACGCCGCTCCCGACGCCGGTGGACTGCAGGCGCTCGCGCTCGCCGAGCACCCGCGCGATGTCATCGGCCTTGACCCCCGGCTGCCCTGCCGCGAGCAGGGCGGCGAGCCGGCGGAGCGCGTCCGCCTTGGAGCGGACGACCCCCTCCTGCTCGCTGGCGACGGATACCTGGTGCGCGGTCAAGATGTCGCGGACTTGCATGCTGATTTCGGCGCTCGGGCGAGGTGAGATGGCTCTGGAACGGCGCACGTGGCACGGTCGGCGCGGCGCTCGGCCAGGGCCAAGCGAGCCGATGTGGCCATCGTACCCCGGGGACTTCGGGCACGCGACTCAAGGACGCTATCGCGGCGAGCGGCCCCGGAGGGAGCGTTCTTCGCGTTCTTCGCGCCGCGATCGCTGGGCGGCCGCCGCGCCGCTCCAGGCAGGCCCCCGGGCGGTTGGGCGTGCGCAGGGGTGAGCTGAAGGAGACGAGCGCCCTTCGCCGCCGCGGCGAGCGCGGCGGCTCACGCGGAGGGAGCGCGCCGCCTCGCCCGCGAGCGGCGGCTCAGAGGATGGGAGCGCGCCGCGCCGGCGGGCGCGGCGGCCCTCGCTCCGGCTCGCGCGTCGCGCCTCGGCGACGCGCGCGGCGGCTCACGATCGGGTGCGTCCCGTCGCGGCCACCGCTTCGCGCTCCACCTCGACGGCGTACTCGCCGGCGCTCGTGCCGCCGCGCTTCCGCGCCATGGTGTGACCCTTCCCATCCCGGATCTGCCGCTCGAGCTTGTCGTGGACCGTGTCGATCGACGCGTACATGTCCTCACCCCGCTCGGTCGCATGGAAGGCTAGACTGCCGGAGGAGAGGCGAACGTCGGCGACGTGCGTCAGACCCTCGACGGAGAGGGTGACCTGCGCCGTCATCGCCTGCCTAAGGAACTTCTGGAGCTTGGCCACCTTCTCATGAGCGTAATTCTTCACGGCGTCGGTACCCACCATATGGCGGAACGTGATCGTGATGTTCATCGGGTTCAGCCTTCCTTCCCTGATGCGTAGATGAAACACTCGACTACGGCTACAGAGCACCCCTCCATCTCCATCGTAACACTGATGTAGAGCTCTGGTCTGCACTCAACGGCGCAGCGCTTTCGTTTTGTTTGGCGTCGTTCCGCTTCTGCGTTTCTTGCCCCGGGTCGCCACCTCTCGCGCACCTCGTCGTGCCCGCGCGTCACCGTGGTTTGCCGCGCTGCGTCCTGCGCGGCCAGCGCGCCTCCTCTTCTTCAACAAGCCTTGGCACGCCCCGCTTGTTCCAGCGCCCGGCGCACCGTGTGCGGGGCGTGGCCCGAGGTCAGCGCGATCTCGCCGATCGTGGGTGTGCGCCCGAGCTCGGTCGCGAGCCGCCTCGCGCTCGCGAGGACGGCGCGGAGCACCTCGACATCGCCCCGATCGAGCGGCTCGGCGACGCGGAGGCCCTCGGACTCGAGCCGGTCGATGATGTACTCGACCTCCTCGTACGAGAGCGCCCGGCGGTCGACGACTTCGGCGATGTCGTTGAGGTCCACCCGACCGGTCGGCCGATGGCGTGTAAGGAGCTCCTGGATCATGTCGTCGATGACAGGCGGCACGGCGCTAGCGTGCCACCTTCGCGCAGGCCGCGCACGCGCCCGCGCGTGCGAAAGCGGGCCCGAGAGCCGAGCGCGAGACCGAGCTGAGCGAGCGCCCCGGCGCCGCGCTCCCCGGCCTCCCCGCGCGGAGCCTGGCCAGCCGGCTCGCCCGGCGCGGGCCCGCCGCCGCATCACAGCTCATCATCACGGCGCGCCACGGCGGACCGCACATCACCTCGTGTCGCCGCGCTCGCCACGATCGACGTCTTCATCTGTTCAGCGATGTTTCCGCCAGGATGCGCGAGACATGATAGAAATGGACGCGTCATCGGGCGGATACACATCAGGAGATCTTCCATGCGCTGGGCCCCTCCCGAATCGCGATCGCGCTATGCGATCCGCGACCATATCGAAGAAAACCTGGATCCGGTCAAGGATCATCAGGAGATCGCATTTCTCTCGACGTGCTATGATTTCCCGTGGGACACGCAGCGCGCCCTCGAGCTCGCGCTGTTCCGTGTCTTCGGGATCGCCAAGGGCACACCTCTCCTGGTGCAGACAGGGGAGTTCCTTCAGCGCACCCAGAAGCGCTACGACGACACCGTCCTCATCCTCTCCGAGATGCTGGAGAACGGATACGACAGCGAGCGCGGCCGGGCGGCGCTGCGGCGAATGAACCGGCAGCACGGGCGTTACGCCATCCCGAACGACGAGTACCTGTACACGCTGTCGACGTTCATCTTCGAGCCCATCCGCTGGAACGAGCGCTTCGCCTGGCGCGCGCTGCTCGAAAAGGAGAAGCTCGCGGCCTACCATTACTGGAAGCAGGTCGGGACGCTGATGAATATCAAGGATATCCCGCCGAGCTACGAGGCGTTCGAGCGGTTCAACCTCGATTACGAGGCGGAGCACCTGCGGTTCTCGGAGGACAACCGGAAGCTCGCCGTCGCGACGCGGGACCTCGTGCTGGGCTGGGCGCTGCCGAGGGCGTTATGGCCGCTCGGGGCGCCGGTCCTCCACGCGATGCTCGATGATCGCATGCTCGACGCCGTCGGGCTGCCGCGGCCTCCGCCCGGGCTGCGCGGCCTCGTGCAGGCGGCGCTCCGCGCGCGCGGCCCGCTCTTGCGGGCCATGCCGCGCCGGCGCTCGCCGCGCCTGATCACCCAGCGGAGGAGCCGCACGTACCCGGACGGCTACCGTATCGAGGACCTCGGCGCGCGGTGACCAGCGCAGCTCCACGGTCCGGCGAGCCCAGCCGCCGCGCCGGGCGAGCGGCTGCCTGCCGGCTCAAGGCTGCCTGCCGGCTCAAGGCTGCTTGCCGCCTCAGGGCAGCTGGCGCCGCAGGAACTTGAGCGCCTCCCGGGCAGCGCGGTTCACCGGCTCGTAGACGTCCGGGGTCGTCCTGAGCGGGGCGCCGATCGGCTCGCCCGGGCGGACACCGAGGATGCGCTCGACGTCCTCCAGGAGCGATCGCATCGAGTCGTAGCGGTTCCCGGGGGCCTTGCGGAGCGCGGTGGCGACCAGCGCCTCGAGCCGCCGATCGATGCCGGGCCGGATCGAGCTGAGCCGGGGGGCCGGGGTACAGGCGTGCTGGGCGACGACCACCACGTCGTCTGGCGACGAGAACGGCAGCTGGCCGGCGAGCATGCGGAACATGGTGACGCCGAGGGCATAAACGTCGGTGCGGCCGTCGATGGGATCGGCGAGGGCCTGCTCCGGGGCCATGTAGGGGACCGTGCCCAGCACGAGACCGGCGGCGGTGGTGGGGCCCGTCTTCAGCTTCGCGAAGCCGAAATCCATCATCTTGAGCACGCGCGGGCCGCCCGCGGAGCGGACGAGGAACAGGTTGTCCGGCTTCACGTCGCGGTGGATAACGCCGGCCGCGTGCGCCGAAGCGAGCGCCGACGCCGCCTGCCGTATCAGCGGAAGCGCGGCGGCCTCGCTCACGGCCACCTCGCGGCGGAGCAGGACGCCGAGCGACTCGCCGGTGAGCAGCTCGAGCACGATGAACGGGGACCCGTCCTTGCGCTCGCCCGCGTCGAGGACCCGGACGATGTTGGGATGCCCGAGCTCGGCCGCCACCTCGAGCTCGCGGAGGAACCGCTCGCGCTGGGCCCGATCGGCGGCGAAGCTGCGGTTCAGGATCTTGATCGCGACCTGCTCCTTCGTGCGGCTGTCCGCCGCGAGGTACACGCGCGACATGCCGCCGGCGCCGATGAAGCCCTGGATCACATAGCGATCCTCGAGGATGGCGCCGAACTGCCGCGTCGGCTGCGCCGGCGGCGGCGCGGCCGACAGCGACTGGACGAGGCGCGCGCCGTCGTCGGGGCAGAAGCCGTACGAGCGATCGGTGTACGCGCGGTGGCAGCGCGGGCAAATCATGGGACCCGGGTCATGATGGCGGCGGGGGCGGGGATCCTCAAGGGACTTGCGGGCGGGCGGCGCGCAGCGCCGTCCCCGGCGAGGTGGATCGCGGCGCGCACCTCGGCTATGCGTCCGCCTTTCCTCGTCGACGCGACGATTCACCCCGAGATCGAGAGACAGCCCGTGACCTCACAGAAGCACCCTGCGACCCTCATCCCCGGCGACGGCATCGGCCCCGAGATCGTGGACGCGACGCTGCGCGCGCTCGACGCGCTCGGCGCGCCTTTTGAATGGGAGACGTGCGTGGCCGGCATGGCCGGCGTCAAGGACGCGGGCGACCCGCTGCCGCGGGCCACGCTCGACAGCATCCACCGCACGCAGCTCGCGCTCAAGGGGCCGCTCGAGACGCCGATCGGCGGCGGGTACCGCTCGTCCAACGTGCGCCTGCGGCAGGAGTTCAAGCTCTTCGCCAACGTGCGCCCCGCGAAGACGCTGATCCCGGGGGGTCGCTACGAGAACATCGACATCGTGCTCGTGCGGGAGAACCTCGAGGGTCTCTACGTGGGCTTCGAGCACTACATCCCGATCGGCAGCGACGAGCAGGCGGTGGCGATCGGCTCCGGCGTGAACACCCGGGTCGGCTCGCGCCGCATCGCCGAGTTCGCCTACGACTACGCAGAGAAGCACGGCCGCAAGAAGGTCACCATCGTCCACAAGGCGAACATCATGAAGGCGCTCACGGGCATCTTCCTGGAGACGTCGCGCGAGGTGAGCAAGGGCTACGAGGGCCGCGTGGCGACCGACGAGCGGATCGTGGACGCGTGCGCGATGCAGCTCGTCCTGAACCCGTGGCAGTTCGACGTCATCGTCACGACGAACCTCTTCGGGGACATCCTCTCGGACGAGATCGCGGGCCTCGTCGGCGGCCTCGGCATGGCGCCGGGGGCGAACATCGGCCAGCACGCCGCGATCTTCGAGGCGGTGCACGGCTCGGCGCCGGACATCGCCGGCAAGGGCGTGGCGAACCCGATCGCGCTCATGCTCGCCGCCGCGATGATGCTCGACCACGTGGGCCACCAGGAGCTCGCCGGCCGCCTGCGCGCCGGCATCGACGGGGCGCTGAACGTGGACGGGGTCCGCACCCGCGATCTCGGCGGCAAGGCGGACACGAAGGCGCTCACCGACGCCATCGTGGCGCGCGTCAAGAACGGCTGAGCGGGCGACGTCGTCACGGTGGATCTCGCGCCTCCGCCGCGACGCACGCCGCGGTGTCCCGCGGGGTCAGCCGCCGCGCGAGAGCGGGAGCGTGAAGTGGAAGGACGTCGTCTCGTCCGGCTCGCTCTGCGCCCAGATCCTGCCTCCGTGCGCCTCGACGATGCCCTTGCAGATGTAGAGCCCGAGGCCCGTGCCGGGCGGGCGGCTCCTGGAGGGATCCGACGAGAGCCGCTGGAAGCGCTGGAACAGCCTCGGCAGCTCGTCCGGGGAGATCCCGGGCCCGCGGTTCTCGATGGCGACCTCGAGCTCGGCGTCGCGGAGAGAGAGCGTCACGCGGATCGGCGCGTCGGGGTCGCCATACTTGGCGGCGTTGAGAAGGAGGTTTCCGAGCACCTGGTCCATGCGCACCGCGTCCGCGTGGACGGGCGGCACGTCCTCGCCGGCGGTGAGCACGACGGCGCGCTCCGGCCGCTCCGCAGCTGCGAGCTCGACGGCGGCGTGGAGGAGGGCGCGCAGATCGGTCGGCCGCCGATCGAGGGAGAAGCGCCGCGCCTCGAGCTTGGAGGCGTCGAGCAGGTCCTCGGTCATCCGCTCGAGGCGCTGGACGCTGGCAAGGATCTTCCCGCTCCACGCCTGGATTCCGGCGTCTCCGGATCGGCGCGACAGCATGCCCGCGCACGCGGCGATCGCGGTGAGCGGCTGCTTGAGATCGTGCGCCACGATGGAGAGCCATTCCTCGCGGAGCCGCTCGCGCTCCATGAAATGGGTGATGTCTTCGTAGCTGGCGATGGCGCCCAGGATCACCCCCTGGTCGTCGCGGATGGGGCCCGCGCTCACCACGACGGGGATGTTGGTCCCGTCGGGCCTCTGGAGATGCAGCTCGGCGCAGATCGTCCCCTGGCCGCGCGCCGCGCGGACGAGGGGCATCTCGTGGTGCGGGAGCGGCCGTCCAGTCAGCTCGCACAGGCGTGCACGCACGCCGGACGCCGACGTCATGAGGGGGTGCGGGCCGGCGCAGAGCTGCTCGCAGCGGCGGCTCGCGACGAGCGAGCGCCTTCCGCGCTCATCGAAGACGGCGATGGCAACGGGAAAGTCCTCGATGATGCTGCGCAGCCACTGCTGCTCCGCCGCGAGCCGGTCCTCTGCCTCCCGGCGCGCGGCCTGGGCGTCCCGGAGGAGCGCCTCGGCGCACAGCTGCGCCGGCGAGCTCGCGCCGCCGGCGTCGTCGAGCCCGCGGTGGTCGAGCTCGGCGCCCTCTTCGCCCTCGCGCTCGGCGGACCCGAGCGCGAGGGCGAAGAGGGCGCCGAGCGCCTGGACGCGCGGGATGAGCTCGTGCGGGGGCGGGCTGCGTTCGCCGAAGGCGCACGTGAGGACGCCCAGCGGCCGCCCGGCGCCGAGCAGGGGGGCGGCCAGCACCCAGCACGGCCTCAGGCAGGCGTCGATGGCGCGGACGTCGGAGAGGCGCTCGATGACCGCCGCATCCGCCGCGGTGTGCTCGATGCGGCAGCTCTCTGCGGCGCGCAGGACGAGGGACGGGGTGCTCGTGAGATCGTCGAGCGCGCCGGCGAGCGCGCCGGGCAGGCCGGAAGAGGCGAGCAGGCGGACATGGAGCGCCCGCTCGGTCGGCGAGCGCGCCCCGTGGAGGAACGCGATGTCGGCGCCGAGCAGCCGGGCCGCCTGCTGGACGATGGTGCTGTGGATCTCCCGCGGGTCGAGCTTCCCGGCGAGCGCAGCGCACGCCTCGACGACCGCCTCCGCCAGCTGGGCCGCGGGAGCGAGCTCTCCGTTCGCTGCGGAGAGCTGGTCGTTCGCCGAGATCGTCGTCACGCGTCCCTCGAAGCCTTGGCCTAGCACCTGCCGGGGGAGGCGCCGCTCGAGCGCATGGGGTGATGTACCGGTCGAGCAGAACGCTCGAGCGGGCGGGGGCTCGCGGGTGTGGCTCTCATCGGGGCGGGTCGAAGCGGCGCTTCGCCCAGCTCACGAGCGGGCTGTTGTCCCGGGCCCGAACGGCGCCGGGCGCGCCGCGGCGCTTCCGCCAGTCGCCCTCGCGGACGCGCCGGCACCCGGCCGCCTGCTCCATCGAGAGGAGGTATGCCTGGGCTTCCCGCCCGCCAGCGAGGCGGATGGGGGCTCGCCGGTGCAAGATCGGGTGTCCCCGGTGGACGTCGAGCGCGGCGAGCGCGGCCGGCGCGATGGCGTAGAGCTCGCCGGTCACGGCGACGAGCCCGCCCTGGACGAGAGCGCCGGTCGTGCCCAGATCGACGAGCGCGTACTCGGGGGTCGTGGTCGCCTCCCCGAGCGGGCGAGCCGCCGCGAGCCATTCGTGCTGCTCCTCGCCCTTCATGAGGTTGTCGTAAACGAAGAGCACCATCTCATGGGTCGTCATTGGCGTGGTCCTCGGGACGGGCTCTGCGGCCCGGCTCCGACGCTCGCAAGGCGAGGGCGCGAGCGCAAGGCTGCTCGGAGCGACGCTGGCGAGGCCGTGGCGAAACTGTAGCCCCAGAGGAATGTTGCACCTGTGTGCCTGTGGGGAGCTACGGCGCTTTCGGAGGGCTCGCCACGCCCAAGGAGCATCCACCCGTGCCTGCAGTGCCCCATGCTCGCTTGGCGATCGCGCTCGATAAGAGTTCGAGCGCCATCTAGCGCAGCAGCTCGATATTCCCCTGCCCGGCGCGAATGCGGCTTTCATCCAGCCGAGCATTCACCTTCTCGGGAGGCGACCTCGATCCATCGACAGCGACCCTCGCTCAACTCTTGTCGAAACGGGGATCGCCATGGCCCCGCCGCGTGGCCCCTCCTGCCGGCGCGGGCGACCAGCTTGCGGGCTACCAGCTCACCAGGAACTGGAGCGTCTCCGCCCCTCGCACCTCAACCGAGATGGTCGGCTTGGCGCCGTACCCCATGACGAGCGCCTCGAAGTTCCCCAGCGGGTACTCCAGCGTACCGCGGTGGCTGCTGATGTCGATCTGCACCTCCGACGGCCCCAGCTGCCGCGCCCTGGCCAGCGGCCCCTTCACGAGCGCGCCCAGGCTGCCCGTGTAGCGCATCAGCGCGGCGCCCGGGTCGGTCGCGAGGTGCATCGTGATCCGGCCGAGGGCGCTTTCCTTGAAGGCCCCGACCTGCTGCCGCGCGAGGCGACGATAGCCCTCCCGCGAGCTCCGGTTCGGGTGCGAGAGCCGCGCAGCCGCGTCGTAGAGGCGCAAGAAGTCACGCGTCGGGTAGTCCGAGAACGGCAGGTAGAGCCCACCCCTCGGCGGGCTCGACAACGTCGACACCACCTGCGCGAAACGCTCCCCGAGCGTCGCCGCCAGCGCGTTGAAGAACATCCCCTTCATCGCGTAGGACTCGGGGACCCCCGCCACCACGGCGTCGATGTCGATGTTGCCGAGGAGCGGATCGGAAGGACGCACCTCGAACGAAGCTCCGTTCGGCCCGACAAGCAGCCCCTCTGTGGACGGTGCGCTCGGCGGCGCCACGCTTCGGGGCACCGCGCGCATGACACCGCTCTTGGGGATCGGCGTCTCGTTCGCTTGCCGGCGCTGGTCGCTGCGGACCTCTTTCATAGGGAGCTCGCCGCAAAAAAAAGACTCAACACAAAGGCCGCTTGCGGCAACCACCGCAGCGAAGGGCACACGACCCACCTAGCAACGGCCATGCCGACCGCTCACTGAACGAGTCACCGCGTGAACACGGGGTTCATGCCAGATTTCCCTTGCATGGATGAAACGCTGGTTCAGCGCTGCAACCGCGCGGAGACGACCGGGACGGCGTTCATCTCCGCTCAGGCCGGCCCACGCGCCTGCGGCGGCACACACCCGCCAGCGTCCCGAGCCGAAGAAACACCGCGTCAACGCGCCGTGAGGCCCGCGTCAATATGCCTCGAGGCGAGCCTCGATATGCCTTGAGGTTCGCGTCATTACGCCCCGAGACTCACCTCAACACGCCGTGAGGCTCGCGTTGACGCACCGGGAGTGCCGAGCTCGCGGAGCCCCGCTCGCGCCTCGGACGCTCCTCCGCCCTGAAGGACCGTCGAGCGGCGGCGGTTTCACGCGAGCACCGGCGAGCATCGCGTACGCCTGCCCACGATGAATTTTGGTGGGCGACGAGGTGGACCTGCGCGCTCCCCACGCGCTCGACCTGGACGTGGTACGCGTGCAGAAGCCGCACTTCGCCGCGCAGAAGCCGCACTTGGCCGCGCAGAAGGCGCACCTCGGCGTCGAGCGGAGGGAGCCTCGGCTGGTTCGACCAGGCGTCGTGCTCTGCCATCGATCGAAGCGCGGTGAGGGGGGCTCATGCGCGAGGGCTCCGCGCCCCGCTCGCGCCGTCCATCGATCGCGGCTGCTGACCGGACGCTGTCAGCAGCGCCGCCCTAGGATGCCGGCGCGTGGGGCAGGACCCCCGAGGAGGACCTCATGAACACAGGACTGGGTGGCGTGATCGTCTATGTGCCCGACGCGGTGGAAGCCGCGGCGTTCTATGAGCGCGCGTTCGGCTTCGAGCGCAGCTTCGTCTCCAGCGGCAACGAATACTGCGAGCTGAAGGGCAGGGTGCCGCTCGGGTTCGTTCAGGAGGACTTCGCCCAGAAGGGCCTCCCGGAGCTGGCGAAGAACAGGCCAGGCGAGCGCCCCGCCGGGCTCGAGATCATCGTCACCAGCGAGGACGTCGACGCGGCGTTCGCGCGCGCCGTGAAGGCCGGCGCAGCCCCCGTGTCGGAACCCCACGACAAGCCGTGGGGCCAGCGCGTCTCCTACGTGCGCGACCTGAACGGCGTGCTCGTGGAGATCTGCTCGCCGTGGACCTCTCCATGAGCTCGCCGCAGCTCACCCCATGAGCTGACACCGACCGCGCGATCGCGAGCGACGCGGCGCGCCGTCCGCCTCAAGAATGTGCTCGTGCCCCTGACGGTGCTTCTCCTGACAGGCTATTACGGCAAGTCCTTGCCGCGCCTGACGCGGCCTGCTTAACCTCCGGCCGTGAACGCGAACGGACGGACACGGGTGCACCTGCTCGTGGCAGCAGCGGTCGCCCTGCTCGCGGCCGGCCCCTCGGGGCTCGGCGGCGGGCCCGTCGCGGAGGCCAAGGAGCCGGCCCGGGGAAAGAAGGCGAAGAGCTACGAGTGCCGCGTCCAGAGCCCGCAGAAGTTCCTGAAGCGGCGCACCTTCGTCCAGAAGGGGATGCTCAACCCGAAGAAGCACGCCAAGGCGGTCCGCTACCTCGCCGAGCACTACGGCCACGTCGAGACAGAGGAGACGCGGCGCCACAACTCCGAGAGCGCCCACTCCCAGGCGACGACCGTGCGGTTCATGGGCCTCCCGCTCTCCATCCACGAGAAGATCGCGCCCGCGCTCCACTGCGTCGAGAAGCGGATCCGCTCGACGTGCACCCGCAAGTCCCGCCGCTACACGCCGCGCGCGGTCGGCGGGTTCCGCACGGCGAACAGCTACCGCGGCGCCGAGATCTCGAATCACCTCTTCGGCATCGCCATCGACATCGATCCCGACCGGAACCCGTGCTGCGGCTGCGTCGACCCGTGGCCCTCGAGCCCGCTGTGCCAGGAGAAGAAGCGCTCTGCCTACGAGCGCACGGCCCTGTCCCGCTGCTGGATCAAGGCGTTCGAGCGCTACGGCTTCGACTGGCTCGGCCACGACGACCTCGAGGACACGATGCACTTCGAGTTCCTCGGGGATCCCGACCGGCTCAAGAAGAAGTAGCGCGCGGCGATCACGATCACGCGCCGCGGCCGCCCCCGCGCCGCGAGAGCCGCCGCGCGCGCCGCTCCGCCGCGGCCTCGGCGAGGCGGCGATCGTCGTCCGTCTCGAGGAGGATCGGCGGCACCGAGGTCGGCCTGAGCGACGCGTCGACGGCCACGAACGTCACGAAGGCCGTGACCATGGGCCAGATGGCGCCCGTCATCGCGTCCTCCCCCTCGACCGACACCAGGATCTCGAGCGACGTGCGGAAGGTCGCCGTCACCCGCGCGGCCAGACGGACGACCTGACCGACCTTGATCCCGTGATCGAACGAGAGGTCGTCGATGCCTGCGGTGACGACCGCGCTGCCGGTGTGCCGCTGCGCGCAGATGGCGGCGCACAGGTCGATCCACGCGAGCACCTGCCCGCCGAAGATCGAGCCGAGCGCGTTCGTGTGCGTCGGCAGGACGTACTCGGTCATCGTCGTGACCGACTCGGAGACGCGCTTCTCGTGCGGGGCCCTCACCCGGCATGCGTATCACGGGCGCCCCCTCGCGCCAGAGCACGCCGGCCCGCCCGGGCCGCCCGGACTCAGCTGGAGGTCGAGGCCCTGCCCGGGTTCGGGAACGACGGCTCTTCGGGGGCCGGCGAGCGGCCAGGGCTCGCGCTGACCGACGACTTCGTGGGGACCGACTGGCCCGGCGGGCCCGTCGGGAGCGTGGGCTCGTCCTCCAGGCGCACCGACGTGACCTTCAGCCGCGCGAAGATCGCCTCGGCCTTCTCGTTCATCGCCACCGCCTCGCGCCGCGCCGCCATGTTCGCCACGAAGCTGCGATCGGTCGTCAGGAACCGCGCGTAGGCCTGGAACGTGCGCGCGAGCTCGAGCTCGTTCCCCGTCTCCTCGAAGATGCTCACCGAGCGCGCAAAATAGGCGCGCGCGCTCTTCGTGTGCGCGCTGCCCCAGCCGCCCGCCGCCGTGATCTCGCCGAGCGTCCGGAGCGCGATGCCGAGGTGCACCTTGCTCCGGACCGAGGCGAACAGGTCCACCGCACGGCCGATCGAGTCGCGCGCCTTCTCCAGATCGCCGCGGAGCATGTAGGCCTTCCCGAGGGCGCGCCGCGCCTCGGCCAGGCCGAGCCGGTCGCCGAGCTCGTCGCAGAGCTCCTCGGCCTGCTGCAGCACGCGCACCGCCTCGTCGGGATCGCCGCTCCGGTAGAGCGTCCCGCCGATGTTCGTCAGGATCAGCGCCGTCCGGTTGCGATCGCCGACCTGCCGCGCCACCTCCAGCGCCTCCTCGAAGAGCTCGAGGGCGTGGCGGTGATCGCGCTGGTCCTGCGCGATCATGCCGAGGTTGTTCAGGCTCATCACGACGCCGAGCAGGTCCGAGATCTCGCGCCGGATCGCGAGCGACCGCTCGAAGGTGTTGAGCGCCTGCTTGAACTCGCCCGAGTCCTGCAGGGCGAGGCCGAGGTTGTTCAGCGACAGCGCGATCGAGCGGCGATCCCCCATCCGCTCGCGGCGGGCGAGCGCGTCGCGCAGCCATTTCAGCGCCTCCTGGTACTCGCCCCGGAGCCAGTGCAGCTTGCCGATGTCGTCGATCGTCGAGGCGATCCCCCGCTCGTCCCGCGCGCCCTCGAAGAGGCGGAGCGCGGTCGTGAGGTGCTTGCCGGCCTCGTCGAGCGAGCCGCTGTCGCGGTAGAGCCGCCCGATGCGGTTGTGCGCGGCCCCGCCCTTGCGCCGGTTGTCGAGCCGGTAGGCGAGCGTCAGCATCTCGCGGAACGCGGCGAGCGCGTCGTCGATGCGCCCGGCGAGCTGGAGGACGTCGCCGTAGTCGTGGAGCGCGTCGATGCGCCGCGCGACGTGCGCGTCGCCGAGCAGCGAGAGCCCGCGCGCGTAGTACTCCGCCGCCTTCGCGTTCGAGTAGCGCCCGCGCGCCACGTCCCCGGCGTCGAGCAGCGAGAGCCCCGCCCGCACCGCGTCGCCGATGCGCTCGCGGTGCGTCGCGAGCTCGGCGAGGAGCTCCTCGCTCGCGCGCACCGCCACCTGCTGCTCCAGCCACTCGGCGATCGCGTGGTGGTACCGCCGCTGGGCCGCGGCGCTCATCCGCTTCTGGAGCGCCTCGCGCTCCTTGGCGTGCACGAACACGTACTCGTCCGAGCCCGCGAAGCTCGACTCGCTCTGCTTGCGCAGGTAGCCGCGGTCGCACAGCGAGCGCAGCGCGGCGTTGATCCGGTCGAGATCCTTGTCGCTCTGCTCCTCCCCCCACAGGTCGGGGGCCTGGCTGCCGGCCCTGCCGAGGACGAACAGCGCGCCGCTCCAGAACACCGGGCCGATCGTCGCGGCCTGCTCGAGCAGCTGCCGGCCGTCGTGATCGAGCGCGGCGAGGCGGACGTTCACGGCGTCCTCGACCGTCATCGGCAGGCGCGCCGTCGACAGCTTGCCGAGGTGCACGCGCCAGCGCGGCCCGCCCGCGGAGTCGGGCGAGAGCTCCTCGATCACGCCCTGCTCGTGGCAGATGCGGACCATCTGCTCGAGCAGCGCCGGGTTGCCGTTCGCGAAGGAGCAGGCCGCCTCGACGAGCTCCGACGGCACGCCCGGCTGGGACTGCGGCTCGGCGCGCCTAACGTCGACGGCGTCGACGGCGTCGACGGCATCGACGTCGTCGACGACGTCGATGATGACGACATCGTCGCCCCCGCGCGGCGCGCAGGGCGCGAGCAGCGCCCTCGCCATCTCCGCCGCGGCGGCCTCGCCGAGCGGCGTGAGCTCGAGGAGCACGTGGCGCCGGTCGCCGACCTTGCCCCAGTCGTCCTGGCGGGTGAGCAGCTCCGGCCGGGCGGCGCAGACGATCAGGACCGGGCCCGTGAGGTACTCGATGAGGTAGCGCAGGAGCGCGAGGGAGTCGTCGTGGGCCGCGTGGAGGTCCTCGAAGATGAGGCACAGGGGGCCGTGGACGGCGTCCGCCTCGAGGAACGCCTTCAGGACGGCGCGGCGGATGAGGTCGGCCTGCGCGGGATCGTCCTGCACCGCGCGGGTGAGCGGGCTGTCGCCGAACGCGAGCCCGATGAACTGGCCGAGGAAGTAGATGACGTCGCCGACCTTGCGGTCGCCCATCACGTGGGCGACCTGCGAGCGGACCTCGGCGCGGGCCGCGTCCTTGTCCATGCCGTCGGAGAGGCCGAAGCGGGCGCGCAGGAGCCGCGTGAAGACGCCGTACGCGGACGCCATGTCGCCGGTGCTGCCCGAGGTGACGCGCAGCGCGGCGGAGCCCTGGCGCCGCCGCTCGAGGAACTCGCGCACGAGCCTGCTCTTGCCGATGCCCGGCGGGCCGACGAGCGTCACAGTCCGCGTGGAGCGCTCCCGCTCCACCGCGTCGAGCGCGCGGGCCAGGGCCGACAGCTCCGCGTCGCGCCCGATCAGCGGCGCGAGGGCGGGCGGCGCCGCGCCAATTGCACTGTCCTCTCGGCTCATCTCCTGGCCTCCACGTCCCCGGGTGCCGCAGCGCCGGACACGATGTCCGGAGCCTATACCAGGTTCGGCTTCGGTGGCGTGTGCGGTAAGCTGCCGGGCGTGGACGGTGAGGGCACGGGGACGTCGGGGAGCACGGCGCGCAGCGCCGCGGAGATCCGCGGGCGCATCACGGCTTGCTTCAGCCTGGCCGAGCTGCGCCGCTTCGCGGAGGAGCTCGGCGCGCCGGACATCCCCTGGGAGCGGGGGATCCAGGGAGCGGCGCACGAGCTCGTCCGGCGCTTCGAGCAGCGGCGCGAGCTCGGGCCGCTCGTCGAGCGCCTCCGCGCGGCGAGGCCGCTCGTGGAGTGGCCCGACACGCCGACGGTGCCGTCCGCCGCGTCGAGCGAACCGGCGCACACCGACATCCCCAGGCCGGCGCCGCTGCCGAACCTCTCGCCGATGGTGGCCCCATCACCTCCCCTGGAGGTCGCGACGCTGACGCCGCCGGCGATCGCGCCTACCCCGCGGACACCGAACGTCACAGGGCCGCAGCCCGCGAACGCGCGGCCGCCCGGCGCCGCGGGGCCGGCGCAGCTCCCGGCCGGCTCCCCGCGCGCCGGCGCGCGGGCGCGCGGGCCGCGCCGCATCGACCCGCGGCTCGCGCTCGCCGCCCTGGGGCTCGTGGCGGTGAGCCTCATCGTGGCTTTCCTCATCGGCAGGGCGTCGAGCGTGCCGGGCGACGACGCGGCGCGCGGGAGCGCCGCGTCCGCGAGCGCCGCGCAGAAGGGCGCCCCGCCGCCGGCGGCGCGGCCGGACGGGGTCGCGTCACGCGCTGCCGCCGCGATCGACGGCAGGATCGAGAGCCTGGCGCGGGCGTGCGAGATCCCGCCTGGCTCGGCGGAGGACGTGATGCGCCGCGCCTTCGAGCGCTGCGGGCCGTCGCCCGCCTCGGCGGGGCACCGGACGACGCCGGCGCAGCGGAGCGATCCGCCTGCCGCACAGGCGCCGGGCGCGCTGCCGGCTTCTCCAGGGCCGGGGCCCCGTGCGGCGGCCGCGACCGGCCTTGCGCCCGCCGGCGGCAATGCCGGGTGCATCGGAGCGTGCGAGCGGCGACACAAGGCGTGCAGGGCGACGCAGTGCGGTAAAGAGCCCACGCAGAGCACGCAATACCAGCGTTACCAGGGCTGCCTGTCGGATTGTCTGGAGCAGGCGTCCAAGTGCCGCCTCGGCTGCCTCTGAGCCTGAGGGCGACGCGTCAGAGCGACGGCCGGCTGCGGCGCATCACGTTGACCGTGACGGTCGGCTCGTGCTCGGGGCAGCCGGTGCGACCGGCCTGGCTCGGGTCGAAGTCGATGCGAAAGCAGGTCTTGCAGACGCAGAGATAGGCGTCGTGGAACTCGCGGAAGTTGAGGATGTCCGCGGCGAAGAGGCTGAGGACGATGTCGCTGAGCAGGTCCTCCTCGCGCGGGGCTTCTCGAACCAGATCGCGAGCGCCGCCGGGCTGCGCGGGGGCCTGCCGACGAACGTGAGCGCCGCGAGCAGCGCGCGGCGATCGTGATCGCTGGCGACGAGCGACGCCGCGGACGGCAGCGCGGCGGCTCTCAGTCCGTGATCTTGAGCACGCCGCTGTCGTCGAGCGCGCCGCTCGCGTCGGCGCCGTCCGAATCGGCCTCGATCTCCGCCTCGGACGCAGCGGGATGCAGGAACGTCAGATCGAGGCCGCCCATCGGCTGCTGCGCCGCCGCGCGCGTGGCAGCGAGCGGCAGCGCCTCGGCGTCGGCAGCGGCGTGCGGGGCGGCGCGGCGCGCTTCCCGTTCAGGTCGCTTGTCGTCGCGGCGCGAGGGCTGCGCTGGGTCGCGCCGGCCGGCGCCGGGCTCGCGGGGCCGCTCCGGCGCGGGCGCCGCGGCGGCCTTCGACGGGCGCGCGGCCTCCGCGCGCGCGGACGGCGGCGGTGTCCGCAGCGCCCTGTCCGTCTTCCTCGCCATGGGCGCGCGGGCGCGGGAGGGGGCGTTCTTCGCGAGCTCGACGCAGCTGCCGCGCATGGCCGCGGGGCAGGAGATGCGCACGTGCATGTGGTCGTCGTGCGCCTCGGCGCCCGTGGGCTGCATCATCGCGAGCTGCGCGCGGACGACCAGCGCGCGGGAGACGCCGATCCGCTTGGCGTGCGCGATCAGCGCGGACCGGAGCGGATCGGCGATGAAGATGTGGCTCACGTGGGCGCGAGGATCGGTGAGCAGGTGCTGGACGAGCAGCCAGTTGCGCGGCAGGTCGAAGCGCGCCCCCGGCACGTTGGTCGAGGCGAGCCGGGCGTTGAACCGGAGGAAGATCGGCGCGTGGACCTGCTTGCCGCGCGCGTCGAGCGCGTAGAGGCCGAGGTCGACGTCGCGGCCGCTCTCGTGGGAGTTGTGGCGGTGGACGTCGCCGCCGCGCTGGCGCGACAGGTCGCCGACGTCGAGCACCGCGCCCGGGAAGCGCTTGGCCACGCCGCGCGCCGCGCGCTCGACCATGCCGACGAGCGCCGGTAGCCCCCAGCGGACGTCGGCGCCGGCGTAGGCGGGCACGACGCGGATGTCCTTGCGCGAGGTGTCGAGCCGCACGCCGCCCTCGAGGCGCCCTTCGTTGGGATGGCCCACCGACGAAGCGGGCGCCTTGGGCGCGGCCTTCTCCCTGGCCGGCCCGAGCGATCGCGGGCCCGCGTCGCCGGCGCGGTGGCGGTGGACCTTGCTGTCGTCCTTCGCGAGCCGCGCGCGCGGCGCGCGCTTCGTCGCCCCGCCCGCCCTGGCGGCAGCGGCGGCGTCCCGCGGCTTTGCTTCCGCGGTGGGGCGCGCGTGCGAGCGCGCCGGCGCGTCCGGCGCCGCGACGGCCGCACGGGAGCCGGACAGGGAGAGCGCCAGGATCGTGAACAGCACGGAGAGCGGTCGAGGCACACCGGTGCGTTACGGGGTTTCGGTGGGCCGGGCCAAGAAGCCGGCGCCGTCTGGCCGCGCCCTCCGAGGGCCGCTCCCGAGACCTGCGCCGAGCGCGCGCCGAATGTGCGCTGGCGAGTGTGGTGAACGAGCGCTGGCGGACGCGACGGGCGCCTCATGCACCCCGGACACACGCGAGGTTCCTGTCGCCCGCCGGAAGCGCGGCCGAGGAGCGCGGATCACCTCGTGACGCCGCGCCGCGGCCGGCGCCGCCCGGTCCCTGTGCCGCGCTGCGGCGCCGGCGTCACGGCATCTCGCGGCGGCAGCGGAGGCTTTTGCCTCGCGGCCAGTTGGGCTACCTCTCGGTCGGCCATGGACAAGGTCTACAAGAGCGCGCTGGACGCCGTGAGGGACATCCCTGGCGGCGCCACGATCCTCGCGGGCGGCTTCGGCCTCTGCGGCATCCCGGAGAACTGCATCGCGGCGCTCCGGCAGCTCGGCACGAAGGATCTCGTGGTCGTGTCCAACAACTGCGGAGTCGACGCCTTCGGCCTCGGGATCCTCCTTCAGAACCGGCAGATCCGGAAGATGATCTCGTCGTACGTCGGCGAGAACAAGGAGTTCGAGCGCCAGTACCTGAGCGGCGAGCTCGAGGTCGAGCTCACGCCGCAGGGCACGCTGGCCGAGCGCATCCGCGCCGGAGGCGCCGGGATCCCCGCGTTCTACACGCCGACCGGGGCGGGCACGGCCATCAGCGAGGGCGGGCTGCCCGTGCTCTATGGCCCGGACGGCGCGGTGAAGAGGTACTCCGAGAAGAAGGAAGTGCGCCAGTTCGACGGCCGCGACTACGTGCTCGAGCCCGCCATCCGCGGCGACTACGCGCTCGTGAAGGCCTGGAAGGGCGACCGGTTCGGCAACCTCGTCTACCGCCACACCGCCATGAACTTCAACCCGATGATGGCGATGGCCGCGAAGGTGACGATCGCCGAGGTGGAGGAGCTCGTCGACGTCGGCTCGCTCGACCCGGACCACATCCACACGCCCGGGATCTTCGTGCACCGGATCTTCCAGGGCGAGCGCTTCGAGAAGCGGATCGAGCGGCGGACGGTGCGCAAGGCGTCGGCCGCCTAGGCGCGGGGACAGGGGACACGATGGGACTCACGCGGGAACAGATCGCGCAGCGCGCCGCGCTGGAGCTCAAGGACGGCTACTACGTCAACCTCGGCATCGGGATGCCGACGCTCGTCGCCAACTACATCCCCGCGGGGATCGAGGTGGTGCTCCAGAGCGAGAACGGGCTGCTCGGCATCGGCCCCTACCCGATCGAGGGCGCGGAGGACCCGGATCTCATCAACGCCGGCAAGGAGACCGTGACGATGCTCGCCGGCTCCGCGATCTTCTCGAGCGCCGAGTCGTTCGCGCAGATCCGGGGCGGCCACATCGACCTCGCGATCCTCGGGGCCATGGAGGTCTCCGAGAAGGGCGATCTCGCCAACTGGATGATCCCCGGCAAGATGGTGAAGGGGATGGGCGGGGCGATGGATCTCGTGGTGAGCGCGAAGCGCGTCGTCGTGATCATGGATCACGCGGCGAAGAACGGCGCGCCGAAGATCCTGAGCGAGTGCGCGCTGCCCCTCACCGGGCGGGGCGTCGTCCACCGGATCATCACCGATCTCGCCGTGCTCGATGTGACGCCCGAGGGGCTCGTGCTGCGCGAGCTCGCGCCCGGCGTGAGCGCCCGAGAGGTGCAGGAGAAGACACAACCAACGCTCCGGGTCCCCTCCGACGTGAACGAGATGGACCTGCGGAGCGCCTGAGGGCTCGCCGATGACCTGGCCTGAAAAGACCCTGCCGACGACCGACGCGAGCGAGAAGCGCTCGCTGGGAGCGGGCGTGTTCCGTCGCTGCGACGGGTGCTCGCACACGCACGACGCCGCCGAGCTCGCGCGCACCTTCGAGGTGTGCTCGCAGTGCGGCCACCACCACAAGCTCGACGCCGACGGGTGGCGGAGGCTCCTGCTCGACGACGGCGAGCTCGCCGCGTGGGACGAGCACCTCGTCCCGAACGACCCGCTCCGGTTCAGCGACGGCAAGAGCTACCGGGACCGCGTCGCGGCGCTCCACAAGAAGGGCCGCGCGAAGGAGGCGATCGAGATCGGCCGCGGCAGGCTGGGCGGCCGCGACATCGCCTACGGCGCGTTCGTCTTCGCCTTCATGGGCGGGAGCATGGGCTCGGTCGTCGGCGAGAAGATCACCCGCCTGTTCGAGCGCGCGACGCGCGAGGAGCTCCCCGTGGTGCTCCTCCAGGCGTCGGGCGGCGCGCGGATGCAGGAGGGCATCCTCTCGCTGATGCAGATGGCGAAGAGCGTGGCGGCGCTCGAGCGGTACCGCAAGGCGCGGCTGCCGTTCCTGTCGGTGCTGCTCCACCCGACGACGGGCGGCGTCGCGGCGAGCTTCGCCTTCCTGGGCGACGCGAACATCGCCGAGCCCAAGGCGCTCATCGGCTTCGCCGGCCCGCGGGTCATCGAGAACACGATCCGGCAGACGCTGCCGGCGGGCTTCCAGCGGTCCGAGTTCCTGCTCGACCACGGGATGGTCGACGCCATCGTCCCGCGCCCCGAGATGAAGGCGTACATCGGGACGCTGCTCCAGCACCTCACGGCCAGCCGCCGGGCGCGGCGATGACCTTGGCGGCGCCGCGGCTGCCGGCGCTGCTCGAGGCGCTCGGGCAGCGGGCGCCGCGGGGGATGGAGCTCGGGCTCGGCCGGGTCCGCGAGGCGCTCTCCGCGCTCGGCGATCCCCACGAAGGCCTCCCGGCGGTGCACGTCGCCGGCACAAACGGCAAGGGCAGCGTGTGCGCCATGGTCGAGTCGATCGCGCGCGAGGCCGGGCTCCGGACCGGCCTCTACACGTCGCCGCACCTGTCCCGCTTCGCCGAGCGCATCCGCGTCGGGGGAGAGATGATCGGCGACGCGGCGCTCGAGCGCGCGCTCGCCGCCGCGCTCGAGCGTGTCCCCTCGCCGCTCACGTTCTTCGAGGCGCTGACGGTCGCCGCGTTCGTGGCCTTCCGCGAGGCGGACGTCGACCTCGCGATCCTCGAGGTGGGCCTCGGCGGGCGGCTCGACGCGACGAACGTGATCTCGGCGCCGCTCTGCACGGCGATCACGTCGATCGCGCTCGACCACCAGGCCGTGCTCGGCCCGACGCTGGCGGACATCGCCCGGGAGAAGGCGGGGATCCTCAAGCCGGGCGCGCCCGCGGTGCTCGGCCCGCTCGATCCGGAGGCCGACGCCGCGATCGAGGCGGCGGCGCAGGCGATCGGCGCCGGGCCTCGCCTCCGCGTCGCGCCGGCGGGGCGCGGCGGGCGCGCGGGCGAGATCGCGGTGGGGCGCGGCGGGCGCGGGGCGGGCGCGGCGCGCGTCGCCGTGCCGGGGCGCCGCGAGATCGAGGTGGAGCTCGGCCTCCGCGGCGCGCACCAGGCCGAGAACGCGGGCGTGGCGTGCGGCGTCGCGTGGCAGCTCGCCGGGCGGTGGCCCGAGGTCGAGCGGGCGCTCGCGGGCGGGCTCGCCGCGGCCCGCTGGCCCGGTCGCCTGGAGCGGATCGACGCGGGCGGCGCCCATGTCCTGCTCGACTGTGCGCACAACCCGCACGGCGCGCAGGCGCTCGCGGCGTGGCTCGACGAGGAGGGTCCTGGGGCGGCGCTCACCACGCTCGTGTTCGGGGCGATGGCCGACAAAGGGTGGGGCGAAATGCTACAGGTGCTCGCGCCGCACGCGCTCCGGCGGTTCTACGTGACGCCGAAGGGCCGCGCGGCCGCCCCGCTCGACGCGCTGCGCGAGGTCGCGCCGGGCGAGGCGATCGGCGATCCGCGCGCCGCGGTGGCGCGCGCGATCGAGGCCGCCGCGCCGGGCGGGCTCGTGGTCGTGGCCGGCTCGATCTACCTGGTCGGCGAGGTGCGCTCGGCGCTGCTCGGCATCGTGGCGGATCCGGTCGTCACGCTCTGAAGCGGGCGCGAGCGGCGCGATGTGCAGACGCGTCGCTGCCCGCCCGCGCGCGGCGGGTGGCACGGGCGATGCCGTCCTCCGCGGCATGGCGTTCAGGAAGCGGCGTTCTCCGGTGCTCATCTCTGCGGCGGCTCTCGTGGCGGCCGCGCTCGCGCGGACGGCGTTCCGCGCCCTGCGAAAGCTCGATCTGCGCGGCCGGGTCGTGGTCATCACGGGCGGCTCTCGCGGCCTGGGGCTGCTGCTGGCCGAGGAGTTCGGCCGGCACGGCGCCCGGGTGGCGATCGCCGGCCGCGACGCGGAGGCGCTCTACCGGGCGGAGCAGCGGCTGCAGGCGCTCGGCGTCGAGGTGCACGCGGCGGCGTGCGATCTCGGCGACCGCGCCGCGGCCGAGGCGTTCATCGACGGCGTGGCGAGGGCGTTCGGCCGGATCGACGTGCTCGTCAACAACGCCGGCGTGATCCAGGTCGCGCCCATGCAGGACCTCCGGGTGGAGGAGCTCGACGAGGCGATGCGCTCGAACTTCTGGAGCGCGGTCCACGCGACGCTGCGCGCGCTGCCGCACCTGAGGCGGCATGGGCGCGCGGCGCGCATCGTGAACGTGGTGTCCATCGGCGGACGCGTCGCCGTGCCGCACCTGCTCGGGTACAACGCGTCGAAGTTCGCGATGATGGGCTTCTCGGAGAGCATGCAGGTGGAGCTCACGCACGGCGGCGCGAAGGGCCCGCGCGTCACGACGGTGATCCCGGGTCCGATGCGCACGGGGTCGATCTACAACGCCGCGTTCGGCGGCAGCCCGCAGCACGAGTTCGGCTGGTTCGGCCTGGCCTCGTCGCTCCCGATCGCGACGATCGACGCGCGGCGCGCGGCGCGGCGGGTGGTGGCGGCGGCGCGCGAGGGGCGCGCGGAGGTGAAGCTCGGGCTGTCGTCGCACCTGCTGAGCTGGGCGCACGGCATCGCGCCGCAGGCGACGGTGAGGCTGATGGGCCTCATCAACGCGCTCCTTCCGCCGCCAGGCGGCGGCGAGGGCACGACGAAGGGCCGAGACCTGCGCACGCCGGCGCAGGGATCGGTCTTGCTGCGCCTGAGCAACGAGGCGGCTCGGCGCAACAACGAGGCGCCGCCGGCAGCGGCGCGGTAGCGACAGCGCTGTAACCACGGCGCGGTAGCTGCCGCGCTGCAAAAGCGGCGCGGTAGCTACCGCGCTGCAAAAGCGGCGCGACAGCGACCGCGCTGTAACCACGGCGCGGTAGCTACCGCGCTGCAAAACGGCGCAGACGCAGCACGATAGCGGCCACGCCACAAAGCGGCGCGATGTAGACCGCGCCAATGTCGCCGCGGCGGCGATTGGCCGTAGGCCGTCTTGGCAAAGGTTGCTAAGGGTGGTCTCCTCAGCCCCACACCACAGAGAGGGACCGTGCCGAAGCACACCAAGAAGGATCCTAGGGAGGGCGCTCCGTCGGCGACGGGCGAACCGCAGAAGCAGGCCGCAGGCCGCAAGCTCTTCGGCACCGACGGGGTGCGCGGCGTGGCGAACCAGCCGCCGATGACGCCCGAGATGGCGCTGCGGCTCGGGCGCGCGATCGCGTTCGTCGCGAGCCACGGGAAGTCGCGGCAGGTGCGGGTGGTGATCGGGAAGGACACGCGCCTGTCCGGCTACATGCTCGAGACCGCGATCGCGTCCGGCGTGTGCGCCATGGGCGGGCGCGTGATGCTGAGCGGGCCGATCCCCACGCCGGCGGTCGCTCAGCTCACGCAGAGCATGCGGGCCGACGCCGGGGTCGTGATCAGCGCGAGCCATAACCCGTATCAGGACAACGGCATCAAGATCTTCGGGCCCGACGGCTACAAGCTGCCCGACACCGCGGAGGAGGAGATCGAGCGGCTGATGGAGAGCCACGAGCTCGACGAGGCGCGGGTGGTCGGGGCGGCGATCGGCAGCGCGGTGAAGCTCGACGACGCGCGCGGGCGGTACGTCGTGTTCTGCAAGAACACGTTCCCCACGGCGCTCTCGCTGGACGGCGTGAAGATCGTCGTCGACGCGGCGCACGGGGCGGCGTACCGCGTGGCCCCCTCGGTGTTCACCGAGCTCGGCGCGAACGTGACGGCGCTCGGCGTGAAGCCGAACGGCCGCAACATCAACCGCGAGACCGGCGCCCTGCACCCGGAGCACGTGAAGGCCGAGGTGCTCAAGCGCGGCGCGGCCATCGGCATCGCGCTCGACGGCGACGCGGACCGGGTGATCATGGTCGACGAGCGCGGCGAGGTCGTGGACGGCGACGCGATCATGGCGCTCTGCGCGCTCCGGATGCTGCGCACCGGCAAGCTGCCGCGGAACACGATCGTGACGACGGTGATGTCGAACCTCGGGCTCGAGCGGGCGCTCAAGGCCCAGAGCGGGCACGTCGTCCGCACGGCGGTCGGGGATCGTTACGTCGTCGAGGCGATGCGGAACGGCGGCTACTCGTTCGGCGGCGAGCAGTCGGGGCACCTCATCTTCCTGGACCACGCGACGACGGGCGACGGCATCGTGGCGGCGCTGCAGGTGCTCGCCATCATGATGGAGGAGGACAAGCCGCTGAGCGAGCTCGCCTCGAAGGCGATGCAGCGGGTGCCGCAGGTCCTGGAGAACGCGACGTTCGCGACGCGGCTGCCGCTCGACAGCATGCAGCGGACGCGGGTCACCGTGGATCGCATCGAGAAGACGCTCGGCGACAAGGGGCGCATCCTCGTGCGCTGGAGCGGGACGGAGCCGAAGCTCCGCGTCATGGTCGAGGGCGAGGACGCGTCGACCATCGGGGCGTACGCGCTCGAGATCATCGAGGCGGCCAAGCAGGACGTCGCTGGGGCATCGGCGTAGCCAGGGCTGCCCGGCCCCCGGAGAGGGTGTCCTCTGCGGGGGCCTACCGCTGTCCTAGGGACACCCCCGGCGCTGGCTACAGCGCGCGGCGCATGAAGAGGTCCTCTAGCGTCTCGCGGCGCGGCGCCACCTCGACGACCTGCGCGCCCGCCGCGAGCGACGCCCGCAGCACGTCGCGCACGCGCGCCTCGCCCTCCACGTCGACCACCACGACGTCGCCCCGGCGCGTGGTCGCGAAGCCCTTCGCGACGAGATCGGCCAGGAGGCCTTCGCTCGCGCCCGCCAGCGTGACCTCGGTGCGCAGCACGTCGCCCCGCAGCAGCTGGCGGATCGCGCCGCTCACCACCACCTGGCCCTCGCGCAGGATCGCCACGCGATCGCACATCGCCTCGACGTCGCTCAGGATGTGCGTCGAGAAGAAGATCGTCCGGCCCTGGTCGCGCTCGGCGAAGATCAGATCGCGCACCTCCTTGCGGCCCACCGGATCGAGGCCGCTCATCGGCTCGTCCAGGATCAGCATCTCCGGATCGGCGACCAGCGCGGCCGCCAGCCCCGTGCGCTGCAGCATCCCCTTCGACAGCCGGCGCACCTGCCGATCGGCCGCGTACGCGATCTTCACCTGATCGAGCACCTCCATCGCCCGCCTGCGCAGCGCCGCGCCGCGCATCCCGGAGAGGCGGCCGCAGAGCTCCACGAACTCGCGCGGGGTGAGGTAGGGGTAGACGTACGGGTTCTCCGGCAGAAAGCCGATCTTCCGGCGCGCATCGGGCGACGGCACGCGCGCGCCGAACAGGTACGCCTCGCCGCCGGTCGGGGCGATGAGGCCCGTCAGCATCTTGATCGTCGTCGTCTTGCCGGCCCCGTTCGGCCCGAGAAAGCCGAAGATCTCGCCGCGCCGTACGCCGAAGCTCACCCCCTTGACCGCCTCGACCGCCCTCCGTCGCAAGAAACCCACCCGGAACGTCTTCAGGAGGCCGCGGACGTCGATCAGCAGCTCGCCCTCCGGCGCCCCTTCCTCGACGGAGCTGGCCGGCGCGGCGCCCCGGTCGCGCGGCTCGACGATGCGCTCGGCTGCGTTGCTCATGCGCCCTCCTCCCCCTCGGGGCTCTCGCCCGGCGCGCCGTCTGCCGGCCGCGCCCTGCCGCGCGCGTTGGCCGCGCTGTACTCGTGCAGCTTGTACTGGATCTTGCGCGGGCTGATCCCGAGGATCGTCGCCGCCTTCGAGGTCGAGCCCTTGCACGCCTCGAGCGTGCGCAGGATCGCGTAGCGCTCCAGGTCGTAGATGGTGCTCCCGGGGACGCGCGGCATCGCGTCGACGGACTCGGCCGGCTCGGACGACATCTGCGCCGGCAGGTGCCGGAGCTCGATGCGCGCGCCGTCGCAGAGCACCGCGGCCCGCTCGATCGCGTTCTCCAGCTCGCGCACGTTGCCGGGGAACGAGTAGGACGTCAGCGCCGACAGCGCCTCGTCGGTGAAGCCCTCGATGCGCTTGCCGTTCTCCTGCGCATAGCGGCCGAGGAAGAACGTCGCGAGCTCGGGGATGTCGCTCCGGCGCTCGCGGAGCGGCGGGATCTCCAGGGTGACGACGTTGAGCCGGTAATACAGGTCCTCGCGGAACACCCCCTCGGCGATGCGCTGGCGCAGATCGCGGTTCGACGCGGCGAGGATCCGCACGTCGACCTTGAGCGTCTCGTTGCCGCCCACCCGCTCGAACGTCCGCTCCTGCAGGAAGCGCAGGAGCTTCACCTGCGTGGCCAGCGGGATCTCGCTCACCTCGTCCAGGAACAGGGTGCCGCCGCTCGCCTGCTCGAAGCGGCCCTCGCGGCGGCCGATGGCGCCGGTGAAGGCGCCGCGCTCGTGGCCGAACAGCTCGCTCTCGAGGAGCGACTCGCTCAGCGCGGCGCAGTTCAGCCGGACGAGCGGCGCCTTCGCCCGCGGGCTGGCGCGGTGGATCATCTCGGCGATGAGCTCCTTGCCCGTGCCCGTCTCGCCCACGATCAGCACGCTCGCGCGGCTCGGCGCCACCTGCTCGACCAGCCGGAGGACCTTCGCCATGCTCGGGTGGCTCGCGATCACGTGCCCGAACGCGTTGCGCTCGCGCAGCCGCTCGCGCAGCCGCGAGTTCTCCTGGAGGAGCCGCGCCCGCTCCACCGCGCGCTCGACCACGACAGCGAGCACCGAGAAATCGAGCGGCTTCGTCAGGTAGTTGTACGCGCCCTTCTTCACCGCCTCGACCGCGCTCGAGATGGTACCGAACGCCGTCATCACGACGAAGGTCGCGTCCGGCAGCGCGAGCTGCGCCTTCTCCATCATCCGGATGCCGTCGAGCCCAGGCATCTTCAGATCGGTCAAGACCACGTCGGGCGCGAACTCCTCGAGCTTGCCGAGCGCCTTGAAGCCGTCGGCCGCGGTCTCGGTCGTGTACCCCTCCTCGCGGAGGATCTCCGAGAGCGCCGCGCGCGCGTTGGCCTCGTCATCGACGATCAGGATGCGCCCGCGGGATGCCATGGTGATGGCTTTTCTAGCATGTGCGTCCGCGGAATTGGACGGCCGCTCGGCCCCGGCCGAGCGGCGGCGGGGACCGCGGGGCGCTCCGGTCGAGCACGTTTGCGACCGAGGCGCCGGCGCGGCAGCGCGGCGCCGCGCCTCGCGCAGAGAAGGCCGAAGGGCGCGGCACCGCCGCGCTGTGTGCCGTACTCATCGAGCCGTGCGGCGCGCCTGTCGCGGAGCTGCTGCCAGCGAAAACCGCTGTTTCACGCGCCGCCCGGAGTGATACAACGGGCCGCGCGCGAGGTCTCCACCGTCCCGATTGGCGGGCGTTTCCTTGTTCGACCCCGCGGGTGAGGCTCGATGCATACGCTTCGGAAGGTGTTTGCCGACAGGCCCCGGCGCGCTGCGCTCACGGCGCTGCCGCTCGTCGGCTCGCTCACGCTCGCGGCCGCTGCCGAGGCGCAGCAGCCGCAGCCGCCCTTCGGACCTCAGCCGATTCCAGGCCAGCCCGCGCAGCCGCCCTTCGGACCTCAGCCGATTCCAGGCCAGCCCGCGCAGCCGCCCGGCGCGTTCGGGCCCGAGCAACCTCCCGCGCAACCTGGCCCCTTCGGGCCGCAGCCCGGTCAGCCCGGCCCCTTCGGGCCGCAGCCGGGTTATCCGGGCGACGCTCCGCCGCAGTTCGGGCCGCAGCCGGGCCAACCGCCGCCGGACGCGAGCTTCTCTTTCGGCGCGCAGGCGTCGGTCGGTGATCAGGGCCTCCAGGCCAGCGCGACGGCGCCGAGATCCACCGCGTGGGACGAGGAGGAGCGGGCGCTCTCCCTCACCGCTCAGCCGAACCTGTGGGGCTCGACCGGCCTCCTCAGGACGTCGTACGCGGGCTCGGGCGCGCCGGGCACCTTCCGGGTGTCGTTCCTGCTCGACTGGTTCTCCACGAGCGGCTTCCTCTGCGATCCGGCGGAGTCGACGCTCGCCGGTCACCCGATCACGTGCGGTCCTGACGCGAAGGAGGACTCGGCGAGCCACGTGGGAGCGTTCTTCGCGCTGAACGCGACCCCCCTGCCCTTCCTCGAGGGGTACGCGTCGATCCGCACGTTCGCGAACGCGAACGATCAGGGTCGTCCGCGGCTGCTGCAGGTGCTCGGCGACACGACGTTCGGCGTGAAGGCGTTCACCCCCACGAAGATCGGCAAGCCGTTCTCCTTCGGCGGCGAGGCGCAGCTCCTCCTGCTCAACGGGACCGGCGACGTCGGCCTCGCCGGCGGCGGCACGAGCGCGGTCTTCCGTGGGCTCGCGTCGCTCGATCTGCGCAAGCCGCAGGGCAAGGGGTTCCCGCTGCGGGTGAACGTGAACCTCGGCTACAAGCTCGACAACTCCGGCGTCCTCGTGGAGGAGGTCGAGAAGGCGCGCGCGAAGGCGTTCACGGACGGTCGCGAGCGGCAGCCGATCTCGCGGATCGAGCGGTTCGGGCTCGGCATCAACCGCGTCGACTTCTTCCAGACCCACCTCGGCGTCGAGGTGCCGCTGCCGAAGGTGCAGCCTTACCTGGAGTACACCCTCGATATCCCGGTGAACCGGCAGGGTTACGAGTGCCACACGAAGACCGTGTCGCGCGGCGACGTCTGCCTCGGGCTCGACGACTTCGCGTCTCCTGACCCGCAGAACCAGGGCGGACCGGGTTATGCCGCGGCGCCGTCGCGGCTGTCGCTCGGCGTGCGGGTGACGCCGTTCGAGAAGGCTTTCCGCGGGCTCTCCGGACACGCGGCGTTCGACCTCGGCCTGTCGGCGACCTCCGTGTTCATCGAGGAGGTCGCGCCTCAGGCGCCGTGGACGCTCTATCTCGGGATTGGCTATGCGTACGATACGAAGCAGAAGGAGCCGCCGCCGGCCCCCGCGCCGCAGCTCATCAAGGAGCCGCCGCAGCTCGTGCCGGCGCCGCAGACCTTCGCGCGCGGCTTCGTGCACGAGCAGAACAAGCCCGACGCGGCGGTGGCGGACGCCATCGTGACGATCGAGGGCGCGGCTCAGCCGCCGTACGCGACAGGGCCGGACGGCCGCTTCCTCACACGGCACCTCGATCCGGGGACGTACACCTTCAACATCCGGGCGAACGGGTACAAGCCCGGCACCTGCCAGGCGACGATCCTCCCTGGCGGGGCAGCGCCAGGGCAACCCGGGGCGTTCGGACCGCAGCCTGGGCCTTTCGGCCCGCAGCCCGGGCAGCCCGGCGCCTTCGGTCCGCAGCCCGGGCAGCCCGGCGCCTTCGGTCCGCAGCCTGGACAGCCTGAGCCCTTCGGCCCGCAGCCCGGGCAGCCCGGCGCCTTCGGTCCGCAGCCTGGGCAGCCTGGGCCCTTCGGCCCGCAGCCCTGGCAGCCAGGGCCCTTCGGCCCGCAGCCTGGGCCCTTCGGCCCGCAGCCTGGGCCCTTCGGCCCGCAGCCCGGACAGCCGGGTCCCTTCGGCCCGCAGCCGGGAGGGCCTGGCGCTGCGCCGAGCCCGACGCAGCCGCAGGGGCCGACGTTCGTGGACGTCGATTGCTCCCTCGAAGCGCTGCCCAAGACGGGCAACATCGTCGGGACGGTGAAGGACGCGGAGAGCGGGGACGCGGTCGCTGGCGCGACGATCCGGCTGGTCGACGCTGCGGGCCGGGAGCAGACGGCGACGGCCGACGGCAGCGGCGCCTTCCGTTTCCCCGACCTGCCGGCCGGCGCGGTGACGCTCAAGGTCGAGGCGCAGGGCTACATGAACCACGTCAACCAGGCCGACGTCCGGACGAGCGAGGACACGCGCGCCGCCCTCACGGTGAACAAGCGGCCGAAGATCTCGCTCGTGAAGGTGCTGGGCAATGAGATCAAGATCTCGCGGCAGATCCACTTCGAGACCGACTCGGCGAAGATCCTCGGCGACTCGAACGCGCTGATGGAGGAGATCGCGGACGTGCTCCAGCGGAATCCGAACATCCGCAAGGTCGAGATCCAGGGGCACACCGACAACACGGGCGGGCGCGAGCACAACCAGACGCTCAGCGAGGCCCGGGCGAACGCGGTGCGCGCCTGGCTGATCCGGGCCGGCGTGGACGGCTCGCGGCTGCTCGCGAAGGGCTATGGACAGGATCGCCCCGTCGCGCCGAACGTCACGCCCGCGAACAAGGCCAAGAACAGGCGCGTTCAGTTCATCATCGTGGAGAAGTGAGCCGGGTCCGCCGCCGGGCGGGCCCCGCATCCGGCCGCGCCTCGGCGTCGCTTGTCGGCGCCGGGGCGCTGCGATAGGGCACGCGCATGATCAAGCAGGTCATCGCGACCGCGCTGGCGGTGGTGGCGGGTTGCGCGGCGCCCACCCCGGCGCCCGATGCCCGGCCAGCCGAGAGCGCCCGGCCCTCCTCGGCCGGCGCCGCGCCCACGGCGGCAGCAGCGACGGCAGGCGCCAGCGCGGCCGAGGTGGCGTCAGCGCCTCGCCCCGAGGACGCAAGCGCGCCGGAGCCGCCGCAGGACGGGGGCGATCGCGCGGCCGCCGACGCGCCCGCGGCCGGCGCGTCGCCCGGCCCAGGAGCGGCGTCCAGCGCAGGCGCCGACCCCAGCGCCGCGACCTCCGCCCGCGCGGACAACAAGATCCTGCCGGCGCTCGAGAGCGAGGAGCTCACGGCGCGAGCCGGGGCGTTGTTCGACGCCATCGTGAAGAAGGAGCCGGCGCTGGCCGAGCCCTTCTGGTTCCCCAAGGAGCCGTTCATCCCGCTCAAGGACGTGAAGGACCCCGGCAAGTACTGGGACAACCTCCACGCCGCTTACGTGAACGACGTGAAGTCGATGCATCGGAAGCGCAAGAGCTGGGAGGGGGCGCGGTTCGTCGGCTTCGTGGTGGGCTCCAAGCCGAAGTGGGTGCCTCCGGGGGACGAGGTCAACAAGATCGGCTATTACCGCTCCTTTCACGGCAAGTTGAAGTACGAGATCGACGGGAAGCCGGCGAGCCTGGACGTCCACACGATCATCTCGTGGCAGGGCCGCTGGTACATCACGCACCTCGGCGACTTCAAGAAGCGCTAGGCGTCCGCGCCCGTTCTTGTGGACGCTGCGCGGGCGCGCCGCCATGGTCTCCGCGTGGCGCCGCTCGTCTCCGTCTTGCTCCCGTACCGGCAGGCGGAAGCGACGATCGAGGAGGCCCTGGAGAGCGTGCTCGCCGAGCGCGCGGTCGGCCTGGAGGTGGTCGCCGTGGACGACGGCTCGACGGACGGCGGCCCTGCCAGGGTCGCGCGCATCGCGCAGCGCGATCGCCGCGTCCTGCAGGTCGCGACGGGCGGCGTGGGGATCGCACAGGCGCTCTCGCGGGCGGCGGAGGCGGCGCGCGGCGAGCTCCTCGCCCGCATGGACGGCGACGACATCTCGGTCGGCGAGCGGCTCGCGCGACAAGCGGAGGCGCTCCTCCGGGATCCGCGGCTCGACGTCGTCGGGGCCCGCGTCGAGGCGTTCGCTGCCGGGCCGATCGGCGAGGGCATGCTGCGCTACGTCGACTGGCTGAACTCGATCGTCACCCCGGAGGACCACGCGCGCGAGATGTTCGTGGAGTCCCCGCTGTGCCACCCGTCGGTGATGCTGCGGCGGAGCGCGCTGGAGAAGGTGGGCGGGTTCCGGGAGGTCCCGTGGGCGGAGGACTACGACCTGTGGCTGCGCCTCGACGCCGCGGGCGCGCGGATGGCGAAGCTCCCGGAGCTCGGCCTGCGCTGGCGGCACCGCGAGGGGCGCGCCACCTTCGCCGATCCCCGGTACGCGATCGCGAGGTTCCTCGAGGCAAAGGCGCACTACCTCGCGAGGAAGCTGGGCCCAGCGCGGCCGGTGGCCGTGTGGGGCGCGGGAAAGACAGGCCGGCGGCTGGCGAGGGCGCTCGCCCGGAACGGCGTGGCGCCCGCGCGGTTCGTGGACATCGACCCGCGCAAGATCGGCCGGATCGCGCAGGGCGCGCCGATCGTCGACCCGTCGCGGCTGGAGCGCGGCGCAGAGACCGTCGTCGTCGCCGTGGGGGCGCGGGGGGCGCGCGCGCTCATCCGCGGCCACCTCGCGGCGCGCGGCTTCGCCGAGGGCTCCGACTACGTGTGCGCCTCCTGAGCGCGCGGCAGGCGACGCTTTGCAACCGCGCGCTCTTTTGGGAGGATTCGATCCCACAGCGATGCGGGTCCCGGTGCTCACGAGCAAGCTCGACTTCCCTCCGCCAGAGCGCGCGACCCCGGAGGGGATCGTGGCCGTGGGCGGCGAGGCCTCGCCGGAGCGGCTGCTGGCCGGCTACCGGCGGGGCATCTTCCCCTGGCCTCACGAGGGGCTGCCGCTGCTCTGGTTCTCCCCCGATCCTCGCTTCGTCCTGCCGCCGCGCGAGGCGCACGTCCCGCACTCGCTGCGCAAGCGGGTGCGCCGGGGCGAGATCGAGGTGCGGACCGACACGGCGTTCGAGCGGGTCATGGAGGCCTGCAGCGCCGCGCCGCGGCCCGGGCAGAACGGCACGTGGATCACCGAGGAGCTCATCGCCGGCTACACGGCGCTGCACGCCGCCGGGGTCGCGCACAGCATCGAGGCGTGGTCGAACGGCGAGCTCGTCGGCGGCCTCTACGGCGTGTCGCTGGGGCGGATGTTCTTCGGCGAGTCGATGTTCGCACGCGCGCCCGACGCCTCGAAGGTCGCGTTCGCGACGCTCCTCGGGAACCTCGTCGCCTGGGACTTCGCGCTGGTGGACTGCCAGGTGTACACGGACCACCTGGAGCGATTCGGCGCCGTGGAGTGGCCGCGGCGCGAGTTCCTCGGCGCGCTGAAGGTGGCGCTCGACGCCCCGACGAGGTTGGGACCGTGGCGCTTCGACCTCGAGCCCGCTCAGGCGATCGAGCGGCTCATCACGCGGTGATCGCGCCCGAGCTCCGTCCGCGCGCCGCTCGACCCCGCGCTAGGAGCGCTCGCCCGAGCCGTCCTTGATCTCTCGGAGCAGCTCCTCGATCCGCCGCTCGGCGTCCGGCCCCTCGTCGTAAAAGAAGCGCAGCGTCGGCACCACGCGCAGCCCCATCGTGCGGGCGACGTCCCGGCGCAGCCGGCCCGACGCCGCCTCCAGCCCCTTGAGCAGGGCGCGGCGCGCCGCGGCGTCCTCCGCGCCGAACTCGTGGCGCACGTGGACCTTCGCGCTCTGCAGATCGTCGGTGATCTCCACGCGCGACACGAGCACGCCGGCGATCCGCGGATCACGCAGATCCCGGAGCAGGTTGGACAGGTCCTCACGGAGCCGCTCGGCGACCCGCGTCGCCCGCTTCACCACGCCGCTCATTCGTCGTCCTCTGCGTCCTCGAGCATGTCCGAGGAGGCTCCCAGATCTCCATCATCACGGCCGAGCGCCTGCTCGATGCCGCCCTGCACCCCAGCGCCCCCATCGCCGAACGGCACGATCTCGGTCGCCCGATCCGTGAGGACGGCGTGCGGCAGCGACCCCGCCATCGCGGCCACGTCCGCGAGGACCTTGTCGCACATGACCGCCGAGTTCGAGACGACCGCGACGCCGAGCGTCGCCCGCCTCGGATCGTCGAGCACGCCGACCTCGGCGATCGACACGCGCATCCGGCTCTGCGCCCGCTCCTTCAAGGAGCGCACCACGCTGCGCTTGTCCTTGAGGGAGCGAGCCCCGACGATATCGAGACGGAGACGGAGTACACCCACGAACATCGGTTGAGGCTCAGAGCTTCGTCTTGACCTCTTCGATCTCGAAGCTCTCGATGATGTCGCGCTCCTTGATGTCCGAGTAGCCGTCGAGCGAGATACCGCACTCGAACCCCTCGACCACCTCTTTCACGTCATCCTTGAACCGGCGCAGCCCCGACAGGCGACCCGTCCAGATCACGGCGTTGTCCCGGATGAGGCGCGCCTCGCCGGTGCGCTTGACCGAGCCGCTGATGGCCATGCAGCCGGCGACCGTGCCCGCCTTCGTGATCTTGAAGACCTGGCGGACCTCGGCGCGGCCGAGGACCTTCTCCACCTTGGTCGCGGGGAGGAGCCCCTCCATCGCGCTTCGGATGTCGTCGACGGCGTTGTAGATGATGTTGTAGAGCCGGATCTCGACGCCCTCGTTCTCCGCAAGAGCGCCCGCCTTGCCGGCCGGCCGGACGTTGAAGCCGACGATGATCGCCTTCGACGCGACCGCCAGGTTGACGTCGCCCTCGGTGATGCCACCGACGGCGCCGTTCACGATCGTGACCTTCACCTTCTGGGTCGAGAGCTTCGCCAGCGCGTGGATGATCGCCTCGACCGAGCCCTGCACGTCGCCCTTGATGATCAGCTTGAGCTCGAGCTGATCGGCCTCCTGCAGGTTCTTCGTGATGGACTCGAGCGAGACGCGCGAGTCCTGCGGGATCAGCGTCTTCGACGCCTTCTTGCGCCGGGTCTCGGCGATCTCCTCCGCGGTCTTCCCGTCCTTGACGGCGTGGACGGGATCACCCGCGCTCGGCACCTCGTTGAGGCCGAGGACCTCGACGGGTGTCGCGGGGCCGGCCTCGGCGACGGAGCGCCCGAGCTCGTCGGTCATCGCCCGGACCTTGCCCCACGCGGCGCCGGCCAGGAGGATGTCGCCCGTGCGGAGCGTGCCGTCCTGGACCATGACGCGCGCGACCGGGCCGCGGCCGCGATCGAGCAGCGCCTCGATGACGGTGCCGCTGGCGCGCTTCTTCGGGTTGGCGCGGAGGTCCTGGACCTCGGCGAGCAGCAGGACCGACTCGAGGAGCTGGTCGATGCCCTGCCCCAGCTTCGCCGACACGCTGCAGAACATCGTCTCGCCGCCCCACTCCTCGGGCTGAAGCCCGAGGGCCGCGAGGTCGCGCTTGATCTTGTCGGCGTCGGCGCCCGGCTTGTCGATCTTGTTCACCGCGACGAGGATCGGCACCTTCGCGGCCTGGGCGTGCGAGATCGCCTCCTTGGTCTGAGGCATCACGCCGTCGTCGGCCGCGACCACCAGGATCACGATGTCGGTGAGCGAGGCGCCGCGGGCGCGCATCGCCGTGAACGCCTCGTGGCCCGGCGTGTCGAGGAAGGCGATCGTTCCGCGCGGCGTCTCGACGCGGTAAGCGCCGATGTGCTGGGTGATCCCGCCGGCCTCTCCCTCGGCGACCGTGGCCTTCCTGATCCTGTCGAGCAGCGACGTCTTGCCGTGGTCGACGTGACCCATGACGGTGACGATGGGCGGACGGATCTCCACCTCCTCGTCGGTGTCGGCCCCGGCCTGCATGGCCGCGCTCAGCGTGTCCTGCTCGCTGACGGCCACGTCCTCGACGCTCCAGCCGAACTCGCTCGCGAGGATCTTCGCGGTTTCGGCGTCGAGCGTGCTGTTGATGTTCACGCCCGTCATGCCCATCGACAGGAGCCGCATGAGCACGTCCGTCGCCTTCAGGCTCATCTTCGCGGCGAGCTGCTGGAGGGTGACCTGCTCCTCGATCTTGATGACCTTCTTGTGCGAGGCCATCTCCTGCGTGGAGACCTGGACCGGCTTGCGCGGGAGACCACCGCCTCCCGGGCGCTGCCGCCCGAACATCCCGGGGCGGGTGTTCCGACCGCCCATGGGCCGGCCGCCTGGACCGAAGCTGGGACCGCCAGGGCGTGCCTGCTGGGCGTTGGCGCGCGGATCGTAGGTCGTGCGCCGCGCCGGCGGTGTGCCGGTGCGGGGAGCCGGCATCGTGACGCCGGGGCGCCCCTGCCAGACCTCGATGCCGGTCTTCGGTGGCGAGGACGGGCGACGCGGCGCCTGTCCCGGCGTGCCGGCCGGCTCTTCCGGCTTGGCCGCGGGTGCCGGCGGCGTGGTCGGCCGAGCGCCCGGGCGGGCGGCGGCCGGAGCTGCAGACCGCTGCGGAGCGGGCGGCGGCGACGTCGGCCGGGGCGCCCCCTGCGCCGGAGCAGGCGTCGAGGGCGCGGCTTGCGGCCGGGCCGGCGCCGGCGTCGCGGCTGCTGCGGGCGCAGGCGTTGCGGGCGCAGGCGCTGCGGGCGCAGCGGCTGCGGGCGCAGCGGCTGCGGCAGGCGCCGCTGCTGCTGCGGGCGCCGCGACAGCGGCAGGGATCGGCGCGGGCGCAGCCGCCGGCGCGGCGGCAGCTGCAGGCGCCTCGGGCGCGGCGGGGGCGGGCGCCGGCGCGGCGGCGGTGGCAGGCGGCGCCGCGACAGGCGGCGCAGGCTTCGGCTCGGGCGAGGTCACCTTCGTCTCCTCCGCGGCCGCGGACGCCGCGGCAGGCGCGGTTGCTGCGGGAGCGGGAGCCGCCGGGGGCGGCGGCGCAGGGGGCGCAGCCGCAACAGGCGGCATCGCCGGGGCAGGCGCACTGGGCGCGGGTGCGGGAGCAGGCTCGCGCGGGCTCCCGGCGACGACCGGCTCGGGGGCCGGCGCCGAGGGCGCTGCGACGGGAGCGGCGGGCGGCGGCGCAACGGGGCGACGGGGCGGCGCTTCCTCCTGAGCGGCGCGCTCGAGCGGCGGCGAAGCCGGCGCGGGCTCAGCCGCAGGCCGAGAGGGCGCAGGCTCCGTAGCCGCGCGAACGGGCGCCTCCGACAGGTCAGGCCCGCGGCCTGGCGAGGACGGCTCGGGCTCGGCCCCGGGCCGTGCGCGGCGCTTGACGACCGTGGGGCGGATCCTCTCCTCCACCACCTCAGGCGACTTCTGCCGCTCGAGGTGCCGCTTAACCCGCTCGACGACGTCGGATTCGACGGCGCTCATGTGATTGCGCACGTCGCCTATACCCATGGACTGGAAGAGCGCGACCAGCGTCTTCTGGTCCATGTTCAGCTGCTTGGCGACCTCGTAGACCCGGACTTTGCTCATGCACCTCGCTCCACGTTAACCAATCCGCCTCACCCATCCGCGCGGGCGACGATTTGCGGCCACTCTGTCCACCGTCGAGGCGCGTCCGGTAGAACCGGACACCGCCGCCCTGCCCCCGACCGCGCCGCCTCCCCCCGTGCCCGGCGCAGTAGCAAGAAGCCGACCGGACCCACGCTCCGGCCCCCGCCGCTCGTCGCGGCTGGTAAGCGCGCCCTCCAGGCTGCCGGTTCTTTCACCGACATCCTCGGTCGCCGCGAGAACCCCGGCCCCGGGGTTCTCGCGCTCCACGCCCGACGCCCCCGGCCCGCGGCGACGCGAGAGGCCAGCATGGCCAGGCGGCGCCTTCCGTTGCTCGGGGCTCCCGCCCTCTTCCGACCGGGCGGCCGCGCTGCGCGAAGGCCGCCCCCGGCGACCGGCGCCGCGGCGCCCGCCCTCCGCGGCGTCCTCGCCCCGCTCGACGCGCGCGCACGTGTCCACCACGTGCGCTGCGTTCGCGACGGCAGCGGCGATCGACGCCGAGGAGATCGCCATCACGGCAACGCCGCGCTCGCGCGGGCCGCCCGCCAGGGCGCCGAGCCCCTGCTCGCTGCCCCACGCGACGGCGCGCCCTTCGGCGACGGCGCGCCTGACCTCCGGCAGATCCGCGCCTGCCGCCGCGTCGCACGCGACCAGGACGAGCGCGGCATCGCCCCGCACGCACGACCCCACGACCGCATCGGCGCCGATCGCCACGCTCTGGGAGCGGACGGCGGCGCGGAGGAGCCCCTGGAGCCGGCGCTCGGTAGCCTCTCGGATCGCCCGCGCCAGCGAGGCGGTCGTGAGCGGTTCGACGCGCTGCGTGACCTGATCGCCGGCGCCCTCGGCGCCTCCTCCAGCGGCCCCCACGATCGCGTGGACACGTGCCTTCGCGGCGCGGGCCAGCCCCCGGGCGACCGCCGCCGAGAGGCAGTCCTTCTGCGGGTGGACGCGTGCGCCACGCCCGAACCCGCCGTCGCCGGGATCGACCGCGACCACACCGCCGGGGCCAAGGATGAGCCGGACGAGCGGACGGGCGCCGCGGACGTCGTCGATGCCGACGCGCTCCCCGCAGCCGACGCACGTGCGCACTCGCCCCTTCTCGAAGGGCTCGCGCTCACCCGCGTCGTTCTGTCTGCTCACCGCTGATCCCATCCTTGGTCCTCTGCCTCCCCCGCAGCCTACGCGTGCCTCGCCTCTGCGGCGCGACGAACGTCCGCCCGCGCCGCATCGAGCACCTTCTGCTCGCTTTCAACGAAATCCCGCGCCCCCTGCTTGATGGCGCGCGCCTTCTTGATGCCGAGGCCGGTGCGGATCGCCAGCCGATCCTCGTCCTCCCGCAGCACGTCCTCGACGCTGCGGTACCCGGCCTCTTCGAGCAACACCACCGTCCGATCGCCGACGCCACGGATGAACATCAGCCGTTCGCGGTCGGTGAGCGGCTCGGTGCGCGAGCTCGCCGAGCGGATGCGCTCCTGCCGCAGCCGCTCCATCGTCGTGTCCGCCTGCGACTTGATGCGATCGGCGGCCTCGACGCCGCCGAGGCCCGGGATGGCCGCGAGCTCCTCGATCGAGGCCTCGCTGACCTCCTCGAGCGCGCGGAAGCCGAGCCGGTACATGGACTTGGCGATCTGCTCCGTCACGACGTCCATCTGCTGGAGGGCGGAGATCGCCTCTTCCTCCATCTGCTTGAACTTGGTCTCGCTGATGATGTCGAGCTTCCAGTTGGTCAGCTGCGCGGCGAGCCGCACGTTCTGGCCCTTGCGCCCGATCGCGAGCGACAGCTTCTCGTCCGGGACCACGAGCTCCATGCGCCCGTCGGCCTCGTCGACGATCACCTTGTGCACCTCGGCCGGCTGGATCGCGGCGATGACGTAGCGCGCCGGATCCCGATCGAACGGCACGATGTCGATCTTCTCGCCGCGGAGCTCCTGGACCACCGCCTGCACGCGCGAGCCCTTCATGCCCACGCACGCGCCCACCGGGTCGACGTCCGCGTCGCGGCTGGTCACCGCGATCTTCGAGCGAGCGCCCGGCTCCCGGGCGACCGACACGATCCGCACGATGCCCTCGTAGATCTCGGGGACCTCGGCCTCGAAGAGCTTCTCGACGAGCCGGGGATCGGAGCGAGAGAGGATGACCTGCGGGCCGCGGGCCTCGCGATCGATGTCCTTCACGTACGCCACGATGCGGTCCCCGGGCCGGTACGTCTCGCGCGGCGTCTGCTCGCGGAACGTGAGCACGCCCTCGGTGCGGCCGATGTCGACGATGATGTTGTTGCCCTTCTCGAACCGCCGGACGATGCCGCGGATGAGCTCGCCCTTGCGATCCTTGTACTCGTTGAAGATGAGATCGCGCTCGGCGTCGCGCACGCGCTGCAGCAGGACCTGCTTCGCCGTCTGCGCGGCGATGCGCCCGAAGGTCGTGCGGCCGTGCTTGAGCTTCAGGATGTCGCCGTATTCCTTGTCCTGATCGCGCGCCTTCTCCGCGTCCTCGGGCCGCCAGAAGACCTGGAAGCCGAGCTCCTCGCCCAGAGTCGCATCCAGCTTCAGTTTGTCCACGTCAGTGATGGAGATCTCGCGCTCCGGCTCCGTCACGGCCTCGACCACGGTCATGTACTGGAAGAGGTCGATCTGCCCGGTGTCCTCGTTGAAGCGCGCCTCGAGCTCGCGGGTGGGGCCGAAGACGCTCTGCGCGGCCTTCAAGATCGCGGCCTCGATCGTCTCGACGAGGATCTTCTTGTCGATCCCCTTCTCCTTCGCGACCTGATCGAGGATGCTGCCGAGGCTCGTCTCCGAGGTCGGCATCGCTGCCATCGTTGCCATGACGTCCCTGTCTCCTGATCTTTCTTCTCTCTACTTGCGCTTCTCGGAGCCGCGCTCGCTCCGCTTCGAGCCCGACCGCGGAGCCGCCTCCGTGAGCTGCTTCTTCTGCGCCGACTCCTTAGCCGGCTCCTTGCCCTGCCGCTGCCCCTTCTTGGGCTGCGCGGTGAGCTCGAAGACGAGGCGCGCCTCCACGACATCCGCGAGCGGGACCGCGATCCGCTTGCCGTCGACCAGCACCGCGACCTGCCCCTCCGGAGCCTCGAGGAGATCGCCCCGGAGCAACCGCTGACCGTCCGGCGCGGGGCGCGCCAGCTTCACCTTCGCTGTCCTGCCGAGGAAGCGAGCGAACTCGGCCGCTGTACGCAGCCGCCGGTCGAGGCCAGGCGAGCTGACCTCGAGGTTGTAATGGTTGGGTATGAGATCCTCGACGTCGAGGACCGATGAGACGTCGCGCGACACGTCCGCGCAGTCCTCGAGCGTGACCCCGCCGTCCGCGCCGTCCGCGTTCTCGCGCTCGATCGTGAGCCGCAGCGTCCAGCCCGCCCGCTCCGTGATCCACTCCAGATCGACGAGCGTGACCCCATGCGAGGCCAGCGCCGGCGCGACGGCGTCGCGAACGCGCCCGAGATCGAACACGGCTCTGGTCGAAGGCTCCATGGGTTGCTGCATGTGAGAGACGTCACTTTCGGCGGATCCAGGTCCTCCCAGCGCGATCGGCCCCGAGCGAGGGCGCCCGGTGCCTGTGCGCCAAAAAAAAAGAGCCGATTCCCCGAACTGGGAACCCGGCTCGCGGATCCGCCTAGTTGTCGGCGGACAACCTAGTCGAATGCGGGCCTTCATGCAAGGGGGGATACGGGCAAACCGCCCCTGCACGGCCGGAGATCTCCCGCCGGTTCCTCCTCGCGACGGCGCGACGGCCAGCTGCGCGTCAGCGCTGGAACGCTCGCCGCCGCGCGGCGGTCACGCCGGTTGCGCCGGTCGCGGCGGTCACGCGACGCGCCCGCCGGGTCCGTCAGCGTTATGCCAGATTCGGCAGCGCGACGATATCGACGTGCAGGACCTCCTCGAACGCCGCGATTTCCTTCAGACAGGCCTCGCTCGGCCGGCCGGAGACGCGCATCTTCGTGCAGGTCGCAGTGGCGCCCTCGAAGACGGTGTTTGAAATCTCCTCGATGTTGATCCCGTGGCGCTTCATGACGCTGAGGGTGTTCGCGAGGACGCCGACCTTGTCCATCATCCGGACGACGACCGCATAGCGGGCGGGCGACGTGGCGCAGATGTTGACCACGTTGGGCAGCTCCTCCTCCGTCATGAAGGCACGGATGATCCGGGCCGTCTCGAGGGCGACCGCGCGCTGGGCCTGCTCCGTCTGCGCGCCGACGTGCGGGGTGCCGTAGACGAGCCCTCGCCCGAGGAGGTGCGACTCGAACGGCGCCGAGCTCTTGTCAGGCTCGGTGGCGAACACGTCAAGGCCGACCCGCAGCCCCTTGCGCGGGATGAGCTCCTCGAGCGCGGCGTAGTCCATCACCTCGGAGCGCGCGGCGTTCACGACGATGGCGCCGTCGGGGAGCGCCTCGAGGACGCTCCGGCTGACGATACCGCGCGTCTGCGGGGTGGCCGTCAGGTGGATGGTGAAGATGTCAGAGCGGGCAGCCAGATCCTCCAAGGTCCGCGCATAGCTGACGTCCAGCTTGGCGGCGCGGCCCGGCGTCAACGAGCGCGACCAGGCGTGCGGCTCGAGCCCGAACGCGCGGGCGCGCAGGAGCACCTCACGGCCGATCGCGCCGAGCCCCGCGATCCCGATCCGCCGACCGAACAGGCCCCGGGCCACCGAGTACTTCGCCTTCTCCCAGCGGCCAGCCCGGAGCTCCGACGTCGCATCGACCAGGCGGCGGTCCAGCGCGAGGATGAACGCCATCGTCAGCTCTGCCACCGCGGTCGCGTTCTTGCCGGGACAGTTCGCCACGTAGATGCCGCGCGCGCTCGCGGCCGCGACGTCGATCGTGCCCACGCCGACCCCCGCCCTCACGATCAGGTTGAGCTGCCGCCCGGACGTGATCGCCTTCGCCGTGACCTCCGTGGAACGAACGACGAGAATGCCGATCCCGTCGAGGGCCGCTGGCAGCGTGTCCCTGGTGAGCTCCGGCCGGGACTCGATCTCGATCCCGAGCACCTTGAGCTCTTCCAGAGCCGAGAGGTCCATTTTGTCGGCTACTAGCAGGCGCATGCGGACGGGAACCGTAACAGAAAAGCTCTCTCTGACGATGGGCGTTCTGCGCCTCGCCTGCGTCGTCTGCGTCGTCTGCGTCAGTTGCGCCAGCTCATGCGCCAGCGATCATCAGGTTTCTCCCTGGGGTGCAGCGGGCAGACCGACGCTCGGCGCGTTCGTCGCGCCCCCGGACCTCGACGCTCGGCTGCACGCCATCGACGTGGAGGCCGCCGAGCTCGGGCTGAAGCTCGAGGTCGAGCTCCGCGGCGCGCTACGGCGCGGCGGCGAGGTGGTGGTGCGCGGCTACAGCGGGACCGACGCGCTCGGGCGCCGCACCTCGGCGGTCCGCGTGGCGACGCCGCACGGTGTGGTCATCGCCGCGGGGCCCCTCGACAGCGGGCGCGCGGACCGCAGACAGGCGACCCAGCTGATACCGTCGCTCCTCCCCGGCCACGAGCCGGAGGCGACGGAGCAGCTCGGGGTGTTCCGCTCCGGGACCGATCTCAACCGAGACGGCGCTCCGGACGTCGTGCTCAGAAACGAGGAAGGCGAGCTGGAGATCTGGGCCGTGCAGCCGCTCGGCGCGGCCCGGTACGCCGTCGAGCTCGCGGCGCCGCCGCGGTTCACGCTCGACGTCGACCAGGATGGCATCCTGGAGCTCGCCGGCCGGATCCCGCTGGACGAGGGGGATCCCATCGCGCCGGATCTCCTCGACGTCGCCGGGTTCGAGGGCGATCGCTACACGCACCGCGGCAGCGTCGCTCGGGCGTTCCATGTAAAGCGCGCGGAAGGCCCCGGCGCGGAGAAGGCCGGCCACGGCGAGCGGCAGGGGCCGCCGGAGGACGACGCCGCGCGCCTGCGGGGAGCGCTCGAGCGGGCCTGGCACGCGGTGCTCGCGGGCAGGCCGGCGGCCGAGACGCTCGCGACGCTCGACCGGGAGCCGGTGACGCCAGCGCTCCGGGGCGCGTTCTCGGCGCACCGCGCGCGCGTCGCGGGCGCGATCGCGGCGGCCGCGAGCGGTCCGCCGGCGCCGCCCGGCGCCGGCGGCGTCCCTACTCGTCCGCAGGGAGCATCGGAAACGCCTGCTCGAAGGTGACGAGGATGTCGCCGGGGAGCGCGTCAGGCTCCTGGTAGCCGCGCGTCAGCGGCACCCCCCAGTCGGCGCGCATGACGACGCGGTTGAGCTGCGGGAAGAGGGCCCGTACCCCGAAGCCAGCCGACTGCTTGAGGCGCAGATCGTCGAAGCCGTCGAAGGCGTCGCCGGCGTCGAAGAAGGCCGCGCCCGCGACCTGGCACGACCAGATCTCGAGGGGCCGCGTGCGGAGCTCCAGGTTCGCTGAGAGCACGTCCTCGCCGATGAACGCCGCCGTCGGGTACCCGCGGAGCCGGGTGTCGCCGCCGAGGACCAGCTTCCTGTTCAGGTAGTTCCTGTACCGGTCGAACAGGCGCACGTCGAACACGAGCCGCCCGACGCCGAAGCTCGGCGTGTGAACCCGGGCGCGCGCCTCGATGGAGGCGTCGAAGATCTGCGAGCCGTCGAGCTCGGTGACGGTCTCGATCACGGCGCGCGCGAGGCCGTCGCCGAGCGCGACGGTGTACGCGGCCGCGGCGGAGATCCCGAGGAAGCTCCGGCTGGAGTTGAGCGCGGTCGTGACCGGATAGATCAGGATCGCGAGCTCGTGCCCCAGCCGGTAGTCCTCCTGCAGCGCGAGCGTGTTGAAGTCGAGGACGCGCAAGAAGCGGGTCGAGTACGTCGCGTACTTGAACGTCGGCGCGACGCGCGTGTCGCTCACCGGCATCACGCGCTCCTCGAACTCGGCGATCGCGGCAGGGGCGAGGCCCCCGGGCGCGTCGAGGCGGTAGACCTTGCGGCTCGCCTCGATGCCCACCGAGACGTCGTGCTTCACGGCCGAGGACCCCGACGCGCCGCCGCCGAAGCTGCGCGTGACGGCGTAGCTGCCCACCAGGAGATCGCTCCGGTAGCGGTACGGGACGCGATCGTCCCCCGGCGTGGCCTCCGCGTCGAAGGTGGCGAGCTTCGTGCCGACGAAGCGGCGGGTCACCTCGTCGCGCCAGGAGAGCTCGAGGCCCCAGGCCCACTCCGCCTGCGTGGCGTAGAGCGGCTGGCCGTAGATGAACTCGCCGCTCGTGCCCTCGAACTCGCCGGTCTCCCGGTCGATGATCGCGTTCGCCTGGGTCCGCAGCCGCACGTGGCTGCCCCCGATGCGCGGCATCGCGTAGGTGACGCCGAGCGAGAGCGCGCCGGGATCGAGCGCGAGCTGCGCCGCGACCGAGTGGTGGACGCCGAGCAGGTTCTGCTCGCTGGGCTGCAGGAACAGGCGCTCGAGCTGCCCGCCGGCGATGCGGTAGTCCGAGTTGAGGCGCAGGCTCCAGACGTCCTTGGTGACGACGGCGACCCGCACCCGATCCGGAGCGCCGCCTCGCACGGCGAAGACGAGGACGAGCGACAGCTGGCTCAGGTCGCGCAGGTTGCGCGCCGACTCGTCGGCGAGCGCCTGCTCGTAAGGGCGCCCGACCGCGAGCAGCACCTCGCGCCGGATGACGTACGGCCGCGAGAGGGCGTGGAACCAGTTCAGGAAGGCCGGCGCAGGATCGCGGTCCTCGATCACCTCGAGCGGGACCACGTCGATCCCCTCGACGATCTTGCCCTCGGGGGCAGGCTCGAGCGTCGCGCCGAGGCGCGACAGGACACGCTCGACGGTGGCGCTCTCGTAGCTCGAATAGCCCTCGCGCCGAGCCGGCGCGGCGGGCGCCGCCGGCCCCCCCTGCTTCCCGGCGGCCGCTGCCGCCCCGCCCTGCTGGGCCCGCGCCTCGATCGCGAGGAGCGCCGCGAAGGCCAGGAGCGCGAAGCGCACCAGGACGATCGACGCGCTACGCACGAGCCTCTCGCCTCAGAAGGACTCGTTGACAGGGTACGTCGCCATGACGTTGATCTTGTACTTCACGTACTGGTGCGGGATCGTCCCCCAGTCGGGCGTCGGCATGGCCCGCTTCACGCAGCGGAGCAGCTCCTTCGTCTTCGCGCGGCTCACCGTCGTCGACTTGCCCGCGTAGAGGTTGGTCCGCTTGCGCCGGAAGTCCATCTCGAGGACGAAGCTCACCGTGATGGCCGCCTTGCCGGAAGGGGCGCACTGGACGTTGTCGCGGATCGCGCGCGACAGGCCGTCCTCGAAGAAAGTGACGTGATCGCAGCGCTCGGGCGGGGTGGTGCCCGGGCCGGGGTTCTCGCACTTGATCGTGGTGAACGGCGAGAGCGTGACGCCCTCCGACCGCGCGGCGCCCGCGTCGACGAGCGCGCCCGCGTCCCAGGCGTAGGTGCCGGCGTCAGCCGTCGCGGCGTCCGCGGAGGGGATCGACTCGGGCTTCGGGCGCCGCCACAGGTAGAGCGGCACCGCCACCACGATGAGGCCCGCGACGAGCGCGATGATGATCTGGAGCCGCACGGGACGCTCGCTGCCGCCCCGGCCCAGGTAACGGTACGGCGAGGGCTGAGACGGCGGACTGGAGGTGGACGGGAACGGAGGCCGGCTGTTCATCGGACGCGCTCAGGCTCAATCGATGAGCGTCCGCGCAGGGCGCCCAGGCTCGCCCTTCACCAGCGTCGCGCCGAGCTCGAGCGTCTCCGGGAGCATCCCCTGAACCTGCGCGACCACCTGCTCGACCACGTGACGGGCCTCGTCGATGCTCGGACCCACGATCGAGACCACGAACTTGAGCGGCCCCGTCCGGCCCGCGACGGCCGGCGTGAGGCTGAGCAGGAGCATCTCGGTCAGATCGATCACCCGCTGCGCCGCCTTCCGCAGGGCGAGCATCTCCAGGATGGTCGGGCGCTCGCTGACCTGGCGGTTCGGCCCGCGCAGCTCGTACCGCGCGACCTGCATCGGCACCTCGGCCCAGTCGGAGAACAGGCCGTCCTCGTCGATCGCCTTCATCAGGTGCTCGCGCACGAGCAGGCCGGTGAGGCCGTCGCGCTTCGCGAGGTACTGCTTCGCGCGCCGGTGCTGCGGCGAGTCCGGGCCGAACGTCACGAGCTTCATCCGGCACTCGCCGACCTGCACCTCGCCGCCGTGCAGCAGCGAGACCTGCGACTTGCGCTCGTAGTTGAAGTCCGCGTAGCTGCCGTTCGTGCTGCCCTGGTCCTCGATGAACCACGACCCCGTCTGCCACTTCAGGATCGCGTGCGCCCCCGAGACGGTCGCCTCGGGCACGCACAGGCTCTGATCGCTGCGGCGGCCGAGCGCGAGCTTCGTGTCGTGCAGCGGCAGCAGGGAGCCCACGATCTCGGGCGCGTTCGTCGCGTACGTCACGAGCAGCGACTGCGCCCCGGGGGTGAAGTTCAGCTTGAGCGCGCCGCCCGGCGGCGGGCCCGGATCGAGGCGCTCGCGCGGCAGCTGGATCGGGCTCGTCGTGAGCTGCGACGGGTTGAAGAAGCGCATGTGCCGCGCCTGCGGCCGCATCGACGGGTCCTCGTTGAGGCCGCGGAAGATCTGCCGCACCTCGTCGATCGACAGGCCCGCCGGCACGTCGAACATGATCTGCTGCTTCATCGTCTTGAGCCGCGGCTTGTAGCCGGGCTCCGGGACGCGGCAGGTCCACATCTCCCAGAGGGTCAACGCCATGGCGTACACGTCGTCCTCGGGGCTCGCGCCGCCGTTGCGCAGCCGCTCGGGAGACATGTAGTTCGGCGTACCGCCGTCGGGCGGGGCGCCAGGGCGGCGCGCCGAGGCGCGCGCGCGCTCCTGGGCGAAGCCGAAGTCGAGGATCACCGCGCGGCCCTCGGAGACCATCACGTTGCCCGGCTTCAGATCGCCGTGCACGAGGCCCTGCGCGTGGATGGCCGCGAGCCCGTTGCAGACCTCGCTCGCGATCTTGCGGAACTCGTCCGCCGAGTAGCCGCCCTGGGCCTTGCGCTTGCGGATGTGCGTGTGGAGCGTCTGCCCGGGGATCTGCTCCATCACGAGGATGGGGCCCCACGGGCTCGGCGCGAGGTCGTGCACGCGGCAGACGTTCGGGTGGCCCACGGAGCGCGCGAGGAGGAGCTCCTGGCGAAGCGCCTCGTCGTCGCCTGGCATGCGCGACTCTTCGCGGACCACCTTGAGAGCCACGGTCTGCTGCGTCGAGCGATCGAAGGCCAGGAAGACCTCGCCCATGCCGCCCTTACCGAGGCTCTGACGGATGTCGTAACGGTCATTGATGACCGTTCCGGCAGTGATGGGAGGAGGGGGTGTCTTGGTCACGGCCCGCGGTGGATAAAAGGAGCGCGAACCGGAGCGTGCCCGACACCGGCTGCGGCGCACAGCGTCGTCCATCTGAACGTCGAGCGCAACGGTCGTTCGGAGGGAGAGGCCAAACCCAGCGCCGCGGCGGCCGTCTCCCCGCTGATTTGGGCCGAGATCGCCTTTCCGAACGTCCCGGCCGCCGGGATCTCTTGACGATGACGGCTGATTTGTTTACGCGGCTCGACCAGCCCGGCGCGACCGCCGCGCGCGTGACGTGCGCCGGGCCAGCGAGCCGTCGAAGCCGCGTCCCATCCACCGGACGGACGAGAAGGTTGGCTCCTCCGCGATGGCCTAGAAACGGCCCAGCGGACCGATGTTCGTCCGGGACGATGCTGGCGGCGCAGAGGACGCGAAGGACATCGTCCGACGGACGCCGTCCGAGGGCGTGAACGGGAGCGTCGACGGCGGTCGCGCGCGCGCCGCGCAGCGCTCGGCGACGGAGCGATCCGCGCGCGCTCCGCGCAGACCGAGGCGATGCGCTGGCCGTGCAAACGTCCCGCTCCTGCGCGCGATCCGTCGACGTTCTTCACCGCACAGCGACGCGCTCGTGTCACCGACGTTCAGCCTCGCGCGGCCCGCCACGCCTCAACGACCGCACGAACGGCAGCGCACCACACTCCACGCATTCCCTGCTTGTATCGTGGCACTGCAGATTGACACCTCAGAGTCGCCTCAGTCACACTGCTCCCGAGGCGGCTGCTGTGTGTCCAATCTTCACCTCCTCCCGCTGCCCGAGGAGAGGCGCGACATGCCTGATAGCCGACAGCGAGAGGTAACCGGCAGCTCGAAGGTCTCGAGGGCTGCCGCGACAGACCCGCTGCTGGGGCGTGTCATCGACGGCCGCTTCAAGATCGTCAGCGTCATCGCCCGCGGCGGCATGGGGAAGGTGTACAGGGCCGAGCAGGCGCCGCTCGGCCGCATCTGCGCGCTCAAGGTGCTGAGCCCCAAGTACGAGGGCGACCACGATCCCGAGTTCCACAGGCGCTTCTTCCTCGAAGCGTCGATCGCGGCGAAGCTCACGCACCCGAACACGGTCACCGTGTTCGACTACGGCCAGAGCGACGACGATATCTACTACATCGCGATGGAGTGCATCGAGGGGAAGACCCTGCACCGCGTGCTCCGCGAGGAAGGGCCGTTCTCCGAGGCGCGCGCGGCCCACATCGCGCGCCAGATCTGCCGGTCGCTCCGCGAGGCGCACGGGCTCGGCGTCGTGCACCGCGACCTCAAGCCGGGCAACGTGCTGCTCGTCGATCACGAGGACGAGCACGACCACGTGAAGGTGCTCGATTTCGGGCTCGTCAAGGACACCCAGAGCGGCGAGGACCTGACCCAGCAAGGCCTGTTCATGGGCTCGCCCAAGTACATGGCGCCCGAGCAGATCACCGGCAGCGAGGTCTCGGCGCGCACCGATATCTACGCGCTCGGCGTGATGATGTACGAGATGCTGTCGGGCCAGGTGCCCTTCGACAAGGGCGCGGGCGTCGGGACGCTCATGTCGCACGTCCACGACCAGATCCCGCCGATGCAGGCCCACAACCCGCAGCTCTCCATCTCGCAGACGATGGAGGGGATCGTCTATCGCTGCCTGGAGAAGGACCCGGCGCACCGCTTCTGCTCGATGAACGAGCTCGTCGCCGCGCTCAAGTTCACCGCAGGCGGCATCTCCACGCGAGACACGGGCGAGAACCCGCCCATGCTGTCCGGCACGACGGGCTACCGGGCGTCGCTGCCCTCGTATCCGTCGGCCACGCCGTACCCGTCGGCGCCTTCGCGTCCGTCGGCCACGCCGTACCCGTCGGCGCCTTCGCGTCCGCCGGCCACGCCGTACCCGTCGGCCGCTCCGCTCTCGACGACGAGCGATTTTCCGGGCCTCTCCACGCCGTACTCGTCGCCCCCCGCGAGCTCACCCGCCACCTATACAGGCCCCCTCGCCACGGACAGCGCCCTCAAGCCGCCGGCGGCGCCCGTCTTCGTCCCCCCGTCGATCACCGACGCGATGGGGTCGCGCCCAGCGCCGCCCGCGGAGGGGCTCTCCGCCACCCAGACCGGCGCGAGCCCAGGTCGACAGGTCATCCCCTGGGCGCTCACCGCGGTCCTCGCGGCCGGGGTCGGCGTCGCCGCCGCCCTGCTGGCGCGCGTGCCGGTCGCCCACACGAGCGCGGCGGCGCGCGAGCAGGGCGCGGTGAGCCCTCCTCCGCCCGCAGCGACGGCCCCGGCAGCGCCGGCGCCCGCGGCGCGCGGGCTGCACATCGAGAGCACGCCGCCCGGCGCGGCCGTCTGGGAAGGCAACAAGGAGCTCTGCGCCGAGACGCCGTGCGAGATCGTCTGGCGCGGGGCCGCGGCCGCGCTCGCGCTGGAGCACGAGCTCGTGTTCGAGAAGCCGGGCTACAAGCCCGCCACGGTGCGCGTCTCCGGCGCCGAGGAGAAGGTGCGCGCGAAGCTCGACCCGGCCGCGATCCCGGCGCCGGCGACCCCGAGCAAACCCAGGGCGAACCTCCAGAAGCCCGAGCCGTACAAGAGCAACCCCTACTGACGAGGGCGCGGACGCGCCCCGGCCGCTCTTCTGGTAGAGTCGCCGCGCTTTCGCGGCTGCGACCTCTTGCCGTGGCCGCAAAGGCTTCGCGTTCGCGCGAGGAGCTCACCGGACGCTCCTCACGTGGACCCGTCGATGAAGTGTTCGGTGTGATGTGGGGAGCAGCGCCGTCAGCGCTCCCGAGCTCTCGCCGGGATCGCCGTCGCTCCCCGGCCCCGCTGAGGACAGGGCGAACTCATGTCGTCTTCCGATTCCTGCTCGCACCGCCGCCGCGACGATGTCCCGGCGCTCGACCCGACCGACGACGCCCGCGCAGCGCGGCCGCGCAGCGCGACGGCGCTCCGGCGGAAGCTCGTCGCCTGCGCCGTCGCCTTCGGCGCGATGACCGCCGCGCGCGGCGCGCTCGCCGACGCCCGCACCGAGGCGCGCCTGCACTTCCGGGCAGGCATGGATCTCATCGCCCAGAAGCAGTTCGACGAGGGCATCCGGCAGCTCCAGAAGGCCAACGAGATCCTCCCGCACCCGAACGTCACCTTCAACATCGCGCGCGCGCACGCCGAGGCCGGCCACATCGAGCAGGCGCTCGCCGCCTACCGCGCGTACATCGCGAGCGATCCCGCGGACCGTGAGCAGGTGACGCGGATCGTGGAGCAGCTGGAGCAGCGCCTCGCCGCGCAGCGCGCCGCGGCGATCCCCGAGCCGAAGCAGCCGCCGGCGCCCGCGCCGCAGCAGCCGGCGCCGCAGCAGCCCGCCCCGGGCGAGGCGCCCGCCCCGCCGCCCCCCGCCGGGGAGCCCGCCGCGCAGGGCGCGCCCGCGGCGGCCGCGACGAAGGCGCCAGGGCCGGGCCCGAAGGCGGCCCCCGGCGACGCCGCGAGGATCGTCGGCGCGGCCCGGACCGAGGACGTCTACCAGGAGACGGTCGTCACCGCCTCGCGCGGCGCCCAGAGCCCGCTCGACTCCCCGAACTCGACGACCATCGTGACCCGGCAGGACATCCGGCTCTCCGGGATCACGCGCATCCCCGAGCTGCTCCGGCGCGTCGCCGGCATGGACGTCATGCAAATCACGGGCGGCGACGAGAACGTGTCGATGCGCGGCTTCAACAGCCGCCTCGCCAACAAGCTCCTCGTCCTCGTGAACGGGCGCACGGTCAAGAACGACGTGCTCGGCTCGACCTTCTGGGAGGCGCTCTCGATCGACGTGGATCAGATCGAGCGCATCGAGGTGGTGCGCGGCCCGGGCTCCGCGCTCTACGGCGCCGACGCCTTCGCCGGCATCGTCAACATCATCACGATCGAGCCCGGCGTCGGGAAGAGCGGCTTCCGCGCGGGCTACGGCGATCACCGGCAGGGCTACGCCTCGGTGTGGGCCTCCGCGCGCGAGGGCGATTTCGCGTACCGCCTCTCCGCGGGCTACACCCGCTACCCCCGGTGGTCGCGCGAGGTCGCGGACGACCGCATCGACCTCGAGACGAGCGGACAGAGCCAGGATCTCGGCGCGCAGAACGTCCGCATCGACCTCCGGACCTCGCAGCGGCTCGGGCCGCAGCGCGAGCTCACGGTGGGCGCCGGCTACTCCCGGAGCGAGCTCGACATCTACGGCATCGGCCCCTTCAACGACTACAACCTGGAGGTCGCCAACGCCGACGTCGCGGTCGCGTACCGCAGCGAGAACGTCAACGCGCGGACGTACTACTCGAACCTCGACGGGCACTCGCTGCTCAACGCCGCCTACCTCGGGCACACCCTGTTCGAGGGGCGGCCGCAGCAGCACGTCGTGAACGCCGAGCTCGAGTTCGTGAAGACGCTCCGCGCGCCCAGCCCCGTCGTGCACGACTTCCACATCGGCCTCGGCTACCGGCTCAAGGCGACCTCGTGGAGCTACCTCGCGGACGACATGCCGCTCGAGCACCAGGGCTCGGTGTTCCTCCAGGACTCGATGAAGCTCGGCGAGCGCGTCACGCTGGTCGCGTCCGGGAGGCTCGACTACGTGCCCTACCTGGAGCGGCTCATCCCGTCGCCGCGCGGCTCCGTCATCGTCAAGCCGACCGAGCGCCAGGCGATCCGCCTCTCCGGCTCGACGGCGTTCCGCTCGCCCACGTCGCTCGAGGCCTACGTCGACCTGCCCATCCAGCTCGCGCTGCCCGGCCTCGAGCTCCTCTCGACCTCGAGGACGCCGGACAGCTCCGAGCGCCCCATCGACCCCGAGCAGATCATCACCGCCGAGGCGAGCTACCTGAACCAGCAGAGCGATTACTTCGAGTTCGAGATCACCGCGTACTACAACCGCGTGAGCGATCTCATCGTGCTCGCCGAGCCGCAGCGCACGACCCTCTCGCAGCGCGCCCGCGGGTCCGGGGGGCTGAACCCGGAGACGGGGAGATACACCTCCGGCTTCGGCGGCTTCGAGAACCAGAGCGACGTCTACCACGTCTTCGGCGGCGAGCTCGGCGGCCGCGTCTACCCCACCGAGGGGCTCGACATCTTCGCCAACTACGCGCTCAACCGCTCGATGCACCAGCGCCCGGACGGGCGCGACGCGCTCGAGGACGCCCGAACCAGCCGGCACAAGGTGAACGCAGGGGTCCAGGTCCGCACGCCGATCGGCGTCGACGGCGAGGTCACGCTTCACTACCAGTCCTCGCAGGTGTGGGCCGAGCAGGTCCCGACGGGGACGGTCATCGCCACGAAGCAGTACGAGCTGCCCGCGTACACGCTGCTCAACGCGCGCGTCGGCTACCGCTTCCTGGACCGCGCCGAGATCTCCGCGACCGTGTTCAACGCGCTCGACGGGCTCGGCGACAACGCGCTGCAGATGCACCCGTTCGGCAACCGCATCGGCCGGCGCTTCATGGGATTCTTCAGCTACTCGCTCTAGGCAAGGCCATGCTCCGACCCAGCCCCCGCACCGGTCCCCTCCTGCTCGGCGCGCTCCTCGCGGCCCTCACGGGCTGCGACGACGTGGAGGTCTTCGTCCCGCTGCCGGACCAGAGCGGCCCCGCCGGGGTGCTCGACGGCACGGTGACGTACGCCGGACCCAGGCCCTGCACGAAGGACGGCCACGTCGTCGGCGCCGCGATCGTGCTCGGCTTCGACACGCACCTGCTGCCGCCGCCCGAGGGGCTCGGCACCTCGGCCGCGAGCATCGACGTGATCCCCGGCGACGAGCTCTTCGGAGGCCTGGGCGCCGCGCTCGATCGCTCCGAGGACGGCGCGCTCCACTGCCCCGAGCCGGACGCGCCGCACGTCACCGTGAGCGTCCCCTGGAGGCTCTCGCCCCTGGCCGCAGGCACCTACCAGGTCCGCGGATTTTACGACCACGACGGCAATTTCGACCCCACCTTCAGCATCGCCAACCTGCCGACCCGGGGCGACGTGGTCGGCGGCGCGATCGAGAACGCGACCGAGGTGCTCGCGGGCGCCGCGCCGCGGTACCGCGCGATCACGATCGCCGCCCCCATCCCCGAGACGGGCACGCGCGTCAGCGGCATCGCCGTCACCCTCGGCCTCCCGCTCCCGCTGGAGCGGCCGCTCTTCCACGTCGCCGAGGTGCTCGCGCCGGCGTCCGGCGTCACGCAGAGCCCGAGCGAGGTGGTCATGGCCTCCGATTTCCAGCTGGAGACGTTCAGCCCGGCCGATCCCGCCGGCACCGAGGCGTCGCTGCTGCGCCTGCGGCTCGCCGCGGGGGTGCCGGACAGCGAGGTCGCGCGCGCGGCGAAGCCCCCGCTCTCGCTGCCGGTGGGCGGCGAGCCCGCGCCGACCCTCACCTACGCGCGGCAGGACGTGAACGGCGACGGGGCGATCGACGGCGACGATCATGTCCCCGACTCGGCCCTGATCCCGGCGCTCTTCCCGATCTCGGTGTTCGCGAAGCAGGACGACAGGGAGCCGCTGACCAGCCAGGCCGCGCCCGCGGTGCTCCTCCAGGGGCTCACGATCTACGACGATCTCGCGACCACGGCCACGCTCGGCCCGGAGCCGCTGAACGAGCCGCGAGAGAGCGCGCTCATCGGCGTCCGGCCCGCCGCGCTGTGCATGCACCCGACCGAGCCGGAGCGGGGGGGCGTGCTCGTGCTCAGCCACAGGACCGACAAGGAAGGCAACGACATCATCGCGGAGCGGAACGTGGCCCGGGTCGAGGAGGCGCTGAGCCGGCAGTTCGGGCGCACGATCGAGGTGGCGTTCGGCTGCCTGCCCGAGGGGAGCTACGCGCTCAGCCTCATCTACGGCACCGGTCAGGCCTGGACCGTGCCCAACGAGGCCGGCGTGTGCGCGCCGTCGGAGGCCGAGACGGCCGACGTCTGCGGCGCGCGGCCGCGCCTCGCGTCGCAGAGCCTCGTGCTGCGCATCGGCCCGCCGGACGACAGCGCGTACTGCGCCGAGCACCCGACGCCGGCGGCCTGCGCGCGGTAAACGCCGCAGCGCCGCGGCGGCGTCGGGTCGCGCGCGGCGTGAAGGCCGCCGCGATCCGGGCCCGGGCGCGGTGAAAGCGCCGGTTTCCTGCTGGAGGCGGCGGTTGCCTCGCGCGCGCGAACCGATGGTAGGGTCTCGGCATGCGCTGCACTTGCTTTCCCTCGCTTGCTCTTCTGGGGGCGCTCGGCGGCGCCGCGGCGGGCGCGCTCGTTTCATCCGACGCGTCCGGCGGCTGGCCCCCGCCCGAGTCGGCCAGCGCAGCGGACATGGCCGAGCCCGAGCACTGGCCGAACGACCCGGACTACGGCACGTCGGTCACGCAGAGCGGACAGTGGGGCTTCTATTCGTTCATCCCGGCCCCGAGCGGGTACGTCCGGCCGGAGGAGTCCGCCGCCGGCATGGCGATCGATCTCGCCTGGCGCTTCACCCAGGGGGACCCGCGCGTCAGGATCGCCGTCGCCGACTCCGGGATCTTCTGGGGAGAGGGGGATCTCCTGGAGAAGGTGTGGCTCAACCAGGGCGAGCTCGCGGCCCACAAGCCACGGCACGCGGACGGCGCGGCGTGCGGCGGCGACGGCGCGCTCGCGGGCTTCGACTGCAACGGCGATGGGGTCCTCTCCGTCGCGGACTACAGGGACACGCCGGAGCTCACGCCCGCGGCGTCGGAGGGGCGGCCGCAGGGCGATCGGAACGGGAACGGCCAGCTCGACGCCGGCGACCTCATCCTCAACTTCTCGGACGGGATCGACGACGATCAGAACGGCTACGTCGACGACATCGCGGGCTGGGACTTCTTCAAGAACGACAACGATCCGTTCGACGACGCCCGCAACGGCCACGGCACCGAGGGCGCGAAGACGTCGGCCGCGCAGACGAACAACCAGCTGGGCGGGGCGGGCGTGTGCCCGCAGTGCAGGTTCATCCCGCTGCGCGTCGGCGAGAGCCACGTCGCCGACGCGCAGGACCTCGCGAAGGCGCTCCTCTACGCGGCCGACAGCCGGGCCAACGTCGTGCAGTGCCCGGTGACCGCGGTCGACAACACCGGCTTCGTTCAGGCGGCGCTCGACTACGCCCACGCCCAGGGGACGCTCGTCGTCGCGTCGATGGGCAACGCGGGCTCGCGCCACCACAGCGTGCCCGCGACGAGCAACCACGCGCTGCCCGTGAGCGCCGTCCGCTACGACGGCCAGAGCGTCGCGACGTCGACCACGTTCATCGACGCGTCGCCGTGCTCGAGCTTCGGCGGCAACAACGTGCTCGCCGTGTCGAGCCCCGGCTGCGCCAGCGACGCGACCGCCGAGCTCGCCGGCGTCGCGGGGCTGCTCTACGCCGTCGCCCTCGACCGCGGCGTGTCCCTGTCCCCGGGGGAGGTGCAGGGCCTGCTCGTCGCGACCGCCGACGACATCGCCGTGCCGGAGTCGCAGGAGCCCGGGTCGCTGTACCGCTTCTCGCAGGCGGGGTTCGAGCAGCGGTTCGGCCACGGCCGCGTCAACGCGAACCGCGCCGTGAAGGCGCTCCTGGAGGGGCGCGTGCCGCCCGCCGTCGACATCACGTCGCCGCGGTGGTTCGAGGTCGTCTACAAGGATCAGGTCCAGGGCCCGGTGCCGATCGAGGGCACCATCTCGGCGAAGCGGGCGATGGCCTACGACTACTGGGTCGAGTGGGCGGCAGGCGCGCAGCCGCTCGCGGCGGATTTCAAGGTGATCCACAAGGAGACGAACGTCGCGCCGACGGTCGTCACCGGCGCCGAGGGCCCGATCGCCTCCCTCGACGTGCGCACGATCGACACGTCTCACCTCCGCGACCCCGACAGCCCCCACGGCGAGGACGATCGCGCGATCACGGTGCGCGTCCGCGCGAGGGCCCACTACGCCACCGGCAACGTGGAGAGCGAGGCGCGGCGCACGATCCACGTCGGCAGCGATCCGACGCTGGTCCAGGGCTTCCCCTTCCACGTCGGCGACAGCGGCGAAGGCAGCCCGAAGATGGCCGACATCGACGGCGACGGCGTCCGCGAGCTCGTCTACCCGACGGCCGGCGGCGCGCTGCACGTGCTGAAGGTGACGCCCAAGGGGCCGCAGCCGCTGCCGGGGTTCCCGTTCATGACCGGCGCCACCGACGGCCTGCTCGATCAGCCGGCGTCCCCGGCCACGCCCGATTACCTGGGCGCCCCCGCGTACAGCAAGGTGAACAGCGAGCTCGGCCGCGAGCCGATCCTGAGCGCGCCCGCCATCGCGGACCTCGACGGCGACGGCAGGCAGGAGATCGCGATCTCCACCTGGCCGGGCACGATCTACGTCGTCGGCGCGAACGGCATCGTCCGACGGGGGTGGCCGGTACGCCTCCCCGAGATCCCCTCTTGCCCCCTCGATCCCGGGACTCCGGCGAGCGCGCCGTGCATGTCGGCCGCCGCGCGGATCGCGCGCGGGGCCTTCGCCTCGCCGGTCCTCGCGGATCTCGACGGCGACGGGCGGCTCGACGTGATCCAGGCGGCGTTCGACGGCACGGTCCACGCGTTCGACAGGGATGGCAACGCGCTGCGCGGCTTTCCCGTCGAGGTGCACTACGCGGGTCCGCTCGCCGAGGAGCCGGCGCGGAGCCGCCTCCTCGCGACGCCCGCCGTGGCCGACTTCAACGGCGACGCGCTGCCGGATCTGCTGGTCGCGTCGAGCGAGCGGCTCGGCGAGGACGGCGAGGCCGGGGCGGTCTACATGATCGATGGGCGAGGCACGACCGCGCCCTCCGGGCCCGTGCTCGCGGGGTGGCCCATCACGGTGCCGTCGCTCCCGTTCGACCCGCTCGCCGCGGAGGGGATCACGGCCTCGGGCGTCGTCGGGCGGTTCGACGGCGCGCTGGCGGGCGTCGTCCAGGGCAACGGCGCGCCGCCGCTCGTCCTCCCGGCCTCACCCGGCGAGCAGCGCGAGCTCCTGGCGACGCCGGCGGGCGCGCTGCCGCGGGCGAGCGGCGGCTCGCCCGCCGGGCTCGACCCGACGTTCGGTCCCCTCTCGCCCGCCGCCGGCGCACGGACGATGATCCCGCTGCTGTCGCAACCTGCGCTCGGCGACATCGATCAGGACGGCACCCCCGACGTCATCGCGGCGGGCGCCTCGAGCGCGGCCGCGCTCGCCCTCGCGGGCGCGCAGGGGGCGACGCAGCCGGGGCCTCACCTGCTCGCCATCTGGAGCGGCAGGTCGGGCGCGATGCTGCCTCGCGCCCCGTTCGTGCTCGAGGACTACGCGATCTCGGGCAGCCAGGCGGTCGTCGATCTGAACGGCGACGGCTACCCCGAGGTGCTGAGCGGATCGAGCGGCTACTTCCTTCACGCCTTCGACGGGTGCGGCCGGGAGCCGCGCGGGTTCCCGAAGTTCACCGGCCAGTCGATCACCACGACGCCCGCCGTGGGCGACCTCGACGGCGACGGCACGCTGGAGATCGCCGTGGGCACGCGCGACGGCTGGCTCTTCGCCTGGCACACCGAGGCGACGACGGGCGCGCTCATCGCCTGGGAGAGCCTCCATCACGACAACCAGAACACGGGCAACCTCGACACGCCGCTCGGGCAAGGGGTCGCGCGGACGGCGCCGCGGCCGCTCACGGTGGACCTGTGCGAAGGCCCGCAGCAGGCCCCGCTCATCCTCCAGCTGGGCGGAGGCTGCGCGTGCGAGGCCGCGGGCGCCGAGCCGCGGAGCGCGTCCGGCGCTCGCGGCGCGGGCGCGGCGCTGGGCGCGGCGCTGCTCGGGGTGATGGCGCGGTGGGGGAGGCGGCGGAGGCGGGGCTGTTCACCGCGAGGTGACCTCGACGCCGCGGCTGCCTTACCTGCACGGGCGCCATGTACGCCGCGCAGACGCCAGCGCTGAGCGGGCCGACTTCCGCCCGCCGGTGACGGACCCGGCGCACGCCTCGACGCCAGCGACGGACCCGAGCTCGCCGACGCACCTCTCGACGCCTCGGCCGCGGAACTGCTCCAGCTCGGCCCACAGCTCCCTCCAGGACATCGCACGTCGTCACCTACGCAGAGGAGCAGATAGAGGAAGGGCGGTCGACGTGGAAAGAGGCTGGTGGGAGCCGCTGTGAGAACCGAGAGGACGGTTCCCGACGTGACCTGTTCATGTCCTAAAATCTTTGGTTTCTAGTTCGGAAGAGGTGCGACACGCCTCAGGGAAGCACACATGAGCCCGGCACGCCGATCGCAATGGACGCGGCACGCGAACAATCACCACCGCCATCACAACAGCTTTCATTCTCTGCTCCGCCCCTTCATGCACGGTTGACCCAACGCCAGAATCATAGACCGCATTGAACGAGGAGGCCCTGGAGTCTGAAGAGTCGATCACAGCAGAAGAAAGGTGTTACAACGCGGTAGACGACGGCGTCAACATCTGGACTCTCATGTGCGGCGCAGCGGTAGATATCTATTTAACACGTCCACAGGCAGGTCACTGCCATTCGGAGAGCAACGAAGGACGAGCCGCGGGCTACAAGAAGTGCCGTTCCAGTTGCCCTACGGCATGCTTCGCGCTTTCGACGCGATGGGAGCTTTACTGTGAAGAGCGCTCGCCGTTCCTCATGAAGAGCATCTGCGAACAGGCGCGTCAGAACGGGCAGAGCAAGTACCTGAGCTCCTGTTGAGCTAGGGCGCTTGACATCGCTGAAGAGGGCGCCAGCTGGTGGGGTATGCCGGACGTGATCGCGGAACGTACCATCGAGCTGACACTTCCGAGCGGGACGCAAGAAAGCATCCGAACTCGAGTGTGGGCACCCGAGTACAGTCCATCTCTTCGGAGCTGGGTCGCGGATGTGGAAGTCGCTGGAGCGGGGCACAACCATAAGACCCACGGAACCGGCATCGATGCTTTCCAGGCGCTGTACAGCGCGCTCTTTTTAATCCCGGTGATGCTCGACCACTACAAGGAAGATGGCCGGCTCTCGTGGCTCGATGCGGAGTGGCTCGGGTTCCCAGAGATCAAACTCACTGAGCCATGACTCCGGCGCGCTGACGCGCGAACGCGGCCGGCCAAGGGCGAACCGCTGGCCACAATAAGTAGTGTTCCAGCTGGCCTACAGCATGCTTCGCGCTATCAAGCCGATGGGATCGCCAGCTGGACATAGACGGCGGCCCCGCGCGCCGGCGTCCACCTCGATGGCGGCGAGCTCGCCGATGAGGGAAATGACGGCACGCGCGGCGCGCCCGTGCCGCCGACGCCGGCCGCTCCGCCCTCGGGGGCGAGCCCGACCATGTGAACGGTGCCCGCGCCGAGATCGCCGACGCCCACCTCGACCTCCGCGCCCGCGTTGCCGCAGAGAAGGCGCCGCCCAGCTCGCCTCGATCCCTTGCCGGCAGCGCGCCGTGCTCGGGCCAGGGGGGACGCGTCGCTCCCCCTGACCTGGACGCCGCACGGCACCGTCGCTAGCTGGGGGTCATGCCGGACCCGATCGCTGAACGCACCCTCACGCTAACACTACCGAACGGGAGCCAAGAAAACATCCATGTGCGACTCTGGGCGCCCGAGTACAGGCCAGCAGCCCTGTGCTGGGAAGCTGACGTTGAAGTCGCTGGGGCGGGAGACAGACACAAGTCCCATGGAGCCGGCGTCGATGCATTTCAGGCGTTGTATGGCGCGCTCTACTTGATCCCGACGATGCTATCCAAAGTTGAAGCAGGTGGCCGTCTCTCGCGGCTCGAAATGGATTGTGTCGGGTTCCCGGAGATCGACATTTCGCTGTCATGAGCCCATGGCCTCGTCGATCTCGCCGACGCGCACCTCGACCTCCACGGCCGCTGTTCCGCGGCCGCGCTATCCGCTCGACGCCATGCAGGGCTCCTGGCGGGGGGGCGCCGCGGGAGCGGCGGCTCCGCCGCGGCAGGCGATGGGCCCCCCAGCAGCAGCACAAGCGCGAGGATCGGGCTGTAGAGCAGGCGTCGCATGATCTCACTCCGGAGGCTCGGGGGTGGGAATCGCCCCGCCCGTGGGGGGCGTCCTCTTCCCCACCTCCGAGCCGGAGGCGAAGCGCGCTCTACCCTGTTCGCGCCGCGTGGCCCGGCACCGTGCCAACACCTGCCGGCGGCTCCCCAGCGACCCCGGGACGCGTGCCAGCACCCGCTGGTACGGCTCCCCGGACCTGCTGGTGCGCCTCCTCGGACCTGCTGGTACGGCTCCTCGGAGCTGCTGGTACGCTTCCTCGGACCTGCTGGTACGGCTCCTCGGACCTGCCGGTGCGCCTCCTCGGAGCTGCTGGTACGGCTCCCCGGATCTGCTGGTACGGCTCCCCGGATCTGCTGGCACGATTCCCGGATCTGCTGGTACGGCTCCCCGGATCTGCTGGCACGATTCCCGGGCGTCTCGGCGGCGCTGGACGCGCGCTCGGCCCGCTGGCCGCGCTCCACGGTCTGCTGGATTCGCGCCCCGGCCTGCTGGGACGCGCCCCTGGCGCGCCGGAGCAGCTCCCCGGCGTCGACAACGTGCTCTCCGGACGGCCGAGCCTGTCCGGACCGCCCCGGGCTCAACCGCAGTGTTACGCTCGCCCGCTCGCCACCCCCACTGGAGGTAGGTTATGGGAATCGAACTCTCACAAGAACAACACGCAGTCCTGAAGGAGACCCGCGCGGTCGGTACCCCCGCGGATTTCCAGGCCCTCCTCGACACCGCGCGCCCCGAGATGGACCGCATCGTCCGCGAGGTCATGGAGCCGAGCCAACCCGTCTCGACCACCCTCACGGAGCTCCGGGACCTCTATCTGGCCGTCGTCCAGCATCAGGCGCAGCTCGCGAGCAAGGCCTATGGCCCCGAGCGTCGCGCGCTGCTCCGCGGCGCCATCCAGCTCCTCGACACGGCGAACCTCTGGTTCGGCGAGGGCAAGCGCACCGGCGCCTATCAGGTGCGGCCCATCGACCAGGTGATCAAGGCGAGCCGGCCGTGGCGCGCGCGCCTCAAGGCGTTCGCCGACCAGGCGTTCGCGTTCGAGCCGGACGTCGCCGAGCAGTTCGCCGACGTGAACACGAGCGGCACGCTCACCGAGGAGACAAGCGATCTCGCCATGCTGCTCCGGCTCGCCCAGCAGCACCAGGCCCGTCTTTCGCTCGTCGGCCTCACCGAGGATTTCCTGCGCGAAGGCAGCGCCCTGCTCGACGAGGTGAGCGGGCGCGACCTGCTCGGCATCCTCGGGTTGCGCAACCGGGAAGAGGCGATGGTGCTCCGCAACTCCATCGTGACCTATGCCACGCTGCTCGGGAACGAGGCGCGCGCCGCCGGCGTCAACGCCTGCTGGGACATGCCCGAGGTCAAGCGCCGCTTCAGCGCCACCTCGTTCCGCAACGCCCTGCGGCGGCTCCGCCCGAAGCGCCGCGGCAGCGCCGCCGCGCCGGACGAGCCGACGCCGCCCGAGCCTGCGCCGGGCGAGCCGACAGACGCGCCGGTCTGACGCCGCGCCCGATCGAGGATGCGGCGGGCTAGCGCTGCGGAGCCGCCGCAACCCCTCTCACCGCCCAAACAACGCTGCCAAGCCGCATCGCGGGTGCGAGGCGTCGCAGGACGGCATCCGGCGCCGCCATGGTGCGGGCACGGACGCGGTGGCGCAAGCGCGCGACATCCATCGGCGTACCGCTTCAAGCCGCTGCAGACAGCGGTCGCCTCCAGCGGCGAGCAGTTCGTCGCGCCGATTCATCAGGACGTGCCGAGGTGCGGCAGGCGCCCCGCGCGGAGCCTTCGCGCCGGGCGCAGGCACGCGGGCCGTTCATCCCCCCGAGCCGTCCTCTTCACACGACGCCACATGGAAGAAAGCCGATTCCAGGCGCGCGGGCGCGTCGTCGAAGACGCGCTTCAGCCCGCACGGCTCCACGGAGAAATCGGCCTCGTAAGGCTCCTCCGACGTGATCGTGTGCGTTACATGGCAGACGGCGTTGTAGTCATTGCCGTCGATCCGAGCGGAGACATTGATGGCATCTGGTATGGCTGACACCCATATCCACGGGAATCTGACCTCTCCACTCGGCTCCATCAAGAATACTGCTTGCGCTCCGTTCTCCATTCCGCAGAACGTTCCCCAGTCATCATCCTCATTCACGACACGCGTTCCATTGTTGCCCGTGTCCAGCGTGAGCGTTTCGTTCTTGATCGTGACGATCGCCTTTCCCGCGATGTCCGAATCGTTGGAACCGCATCCGGGCGATGCAGTCAGTGACGCAACCCCGAGGGCAAGGACGGTCTTGTGCATGGCATATCCGGGACTAGAACCGTGGACAGGTATACGCCAGGGTCTGGTTGGTCGGCGAGCGGCGCGGCGCACAGCACACGATGTGCATCTCGCCCTTCTCCACCGTGCCGGTGACCCTGGACACGCTCGGCGTGCAGGAGCCGGGCTCCGCCTCCGTCAGCTCGGCGCGCATGGCGACCACCGCCGACGGCGAGGTGACGTCGCTGCACCGCGCCTCTGCATGACCGATGCCTTCCGAGGCCACGATCTCCTCGCTGCACGCGGCGTCCCCGTACAGGAAGACATCGGCGCTGCACTTCCCTCCTTCCGGCGGACCACATTCGCAGGCAGAGCACGAGCGGTGATCGATGAGCTCCTCGGTGAACTCGCGCTTCTCCGGGTAGCCGTCCCAGCACGAGCCATCCGTCTTCGTCCGGATGCAGAGGTCATAGCCCTCGGGCGGCTGACCGATGTAGCCGGCGCAGGCCTTCGCGAACGTCGCGACAACCGGCAGCGGCTCGGGCGCCGGGGAGGGCGTGCACGCGCCCAGCGCCGGCGCCTCGAAGGTCACCGAGGCAAACGCCTCCCCCGGGCTCGGCGCGCCGGCCGGCGTGCAGGTGCCGTCCCACCCCGCGCCGGCATCGAGGGTCGTCGAATCCTCGATCCCAGGGCACACGGACGCGTGTGTCGTCACCGAGGACGGGAGCACGCACGCGGCAGGACCGCATTCGCACGCGCCACACGCCTGCGGCACGATCGCCCCCTTCCATCCCTCCCACAACGTCTCGCGCTCTTCGGGACATGCCGGCGCGTCGTCTTGCGGTCCTTCCCAGAGCCAGACCGCCGGGCAGCCTGCATGCGGTTCGTCGGAGAGCTCCGGCACGTCACAGGCGAGCAGCACGGGCGATGCAAGAGCGAACAATGCGGCAAGTCGCATCTCTAGAACCTCCAGCCAGAACGTAGACGATCGCGGCTCCTGTCGACCTTGTCCAGCGGAGGCGACAGCATCAGCGCCAGCACGGGGCCGTGCAGAGGCACCGCGCAGCGAGCTCGGTGGCCTGTCCTGTGCCGCGGATCGCGCCCCGTCACCATGTGACCTTGACCTCCGCGCCGCCGGGTCGCGGCCGCACTTGGGTGTCGTCTGCGACGACGACATAGACCAGCGTAGCGACGCCCAGCAGCGCGCCGGCCGTGAGCGAAGCCGTTCCCAGGTGGCTCAGGGTGCTCACGCCTTCGACCGAAGCCGGTGCCTGAGCAGCGCGGTCTGCCGACGTTGAATCGCACAACGCCGCCAGCCGCTCGGTCTCCGCGCTGTTGGCCGCGACGTGGAGCCCAATGCCCGTCACGAGCAGCCCCACCGCGGCAGTGGCGCCGCCGGCGACGACCCACGGCTTCACGCCGGGCGGGGCCGGTCCTGCCAAGGCCTCCCGCGTCGGCGCGAGCGGGCCCCCCACGGCACCGGCGGGCCCCGCGGGCCGGCTCTCGATCGGCTCGAACACGATCGGCACGCCCTGGGACTCGGCGGCCTTCACCGTCACGCTCACACGGGCGAGGCGTCCGTCGTGCGCCATGGCGACGATCTCGTGCCGGCCTGGCAGCACGTAGACCCGATCGGCGCGTTCGATCTTGCGGCCATCCACGAGGATCCGCTCCGGAGCGACCCCGGGAGCCGTGAAGATGTCGAGCACGCCCACTTCCTGGAGCACCCGCGCGAGGTCGGCGTGCCGGACCTCCCAGCGGCGGCGCTCGAGGGCGTTCTTCGGCGGCGGCATCCGCGCGGCGCACTCCGAGAGCTCCTCCGCGGCCATGTCCCAGCGACTGAGACGGGTATCCACCACCCCGAGCTGGCAGAGCGCCATGATCGAAGGATCGAGGTGGTGGATGCGTGCCCAGAGGCGCCGCGCCTCCCCCATGTCGAGGCGCTTCATTGCGGCCTCGGCCTGCTTGTACAGCGCGTCCAGCTCCTTCGACCTCGGCGGCGGCTCGGCGGCGCGCAGGTGGAAGGACGCGAGGACCACGGCGATCGCCGCTGCGTGCGATGAACACGTTCGCAAGAGAGAAGTGGCCACGGTTCGCCTCGCCCAATCCGACGGAACCTCACCGTCGCGCCGGCGGCACCCAGCGCGGGAAACGTGGCCGCCAATACCATGCTTGTACTTCCGCCCACAAGGCACACGCGCTGCAACCTCGTCATCGTGCCGCCACGGACGTTCCACGGACGGCCGGCGCGTCACGACAGCCTCACGCGCACCACCACAGCCACGTTGACGCCGCGTGTTTCGCGCCGCGAGCATGCTGCCATGGCGCGCACGGCTCCGGTCCCCAACATCCCTGCCATCCCTGGCATGAACCCCGGCGTCTTCATCACGGGCGGCGGCCCCGGCGGCGGCAAGGGCGGCGCCGGCAAGGGCGGCAACGGGGGCGACAGCGCGAGCGAGGGCGGGCGGGGCGCGGGCGCGTCGGGCCAGGGCTCGGGCGGCGGCTGCCCGAACCCCGCGCACGGGCGCGGCGGGCAGACGACGGCCGGCGACCCGGTCGATGTGGCGACGGGCCGGGCCTTCACCGTGCCGGCGCTGGATCTCGTTGAGTAGCGCCAGGAAGATGGCGGCCCCCGGGCGCGATCCAGCTCCTCGACACGGCGAACATCTGGTTCGGCGAGGGCAAGCGCACCGGCGCGTATCAGGTGCGGCCCATCGACCAGGTGATCAAGGCGAGCCGGCCCTGGCGCGCGCGTCTCAAGGCGTTCGCCGACCAGGCGTTCGCGTTCGAGCCGGACGTCGCCGAGCAGTTCGCCGACGTCAACACGAGCGGCACGCTCACCGAGGAGACAAGCGATCTCGCCATGCTGCTCCGGCTCGCCCAGCAGCACCAGGCCCGCCTTGCGCCCGTCGGCCTCACCGAAGACTTCCTGCGCGAAGGCAGCACGCTGCTCGACGAGGTGAGCGGCCGCGACCTGCTCGGCATCCTCGGGTTGCGCAACCGGGAAGAGGCGATGGTGCTCCGCAACTCCATAGTGACGTATGCCACGCTGCTCGGGAACGAGGCGCGCGCCGCCGGCATCAACGCCTGCTGGGACATGCCCGAGGTCAAGCGCCGCTTCAGCGCCACCTCGTTCCGCAACGCCCTGCGGCGGCTCCGCCCGAAGCGCCGCGGCAGCGCCGCCGCGCCGGACGAGCCGGCGCCGCCCGAGCCTGCGCCGCTCGAGCCGACAGGCGCGCCGGTCTGAAGCCGCGCCGGATCGAGGACGCGGCGCGCTAGCGCTGCGGACCCGCCGCAACCCATCTGTCATGCCGGCAGGAGCGCCTGGCTCAGCCGGTCGCGCTCCGCCAGGGCCGGGCTCCCCTCCGGGACGACCAGGTTGACCTACTCCGCGCCCCGCGCGAGGCACCGCACGAAGCCGGCGAGCCGCGCCAGGTTCTCGCGCGCTGGCCGCTTCGGAAGCGCCTGCGAGGGGCTGCGGCGCGGGTGTTCGGCCTGGGCGCGACGCGGGCGGGAGCGGCAGGGAGACCGCGCCTGCGCCGAGGGCGCGCGCCGCGAGCGCACTCGGTGGAAGCGGCGCGCCGCTGCGCGAGGGCTCGCGACTCCGCGCGACGGCAGGCGGCAGGCGATCCACGCGCCGCGCCGCGACGGCCTCCTTGTGCGGCCGCCGCGCTAGGCTCACGAGGCGCGCAGTCGCCCGTGGCGGGCGCGAGCCGAACAGCTTGGGCTTGCAGGCCGACGGTGACGCGCGCGAATCGCGAGTCACCGTCGGCCTGCAAGCCCTGGTTGGGCGGCCTATGCTCCTGAAGGCACTAGCGTTTGAAGATCGTCGCCGTAAAACAGCAGGGTATTCGTATACTTCGTGGCGACGGATGTATCGAACGGCCCCATAGCCGAGAAGTATCGCTGAAGTTCTTGCCGCGTGCGACCCTGCTTGCGCCAGACTCTGGGCCAATCAACACAAGGAATTTTGAACGGCCTCACTCCTCCGCCCTTTACGGGGGCGTGCTCTTCACGCCACGGTCCAATCCCGTCGTAGGCAAGAAATGCGGACGGCGTCTGAATGACGCCGATCCAGTCGGTGGCCTCGTGCCAGCTGGCAGCCTCGTCCACAGCGGGTCCGACCAGTATCGAGGGAGGCTCCACGAAGAATTGGCCGCACGCCGTGGCGCCACGTAGAGGGAGACCGTAAGAGATCGAGTCACAAATCATCTGGGCCGTGACGTCGCCATGGAGTTGAAGCCCGATCTTAGGCTCGCCAATAGTGAGCAGCACAATCGTATCAGAGATACTCAACACCTTTGTCTCATCCGCACCGCGCACCATCATCTCAGCGGTGTCTACGAGTTTTTTAAGATGTCGAACAACCTCTGGACCAGTGCGTCGGAGCCAGATCCCCTTCCATCCGAGGACGTCGATAAATGTCACGGTCCCAGGGCGCATGCTGGGCTGAGACACTTGATCCGGAGGTGCGGCGACTCCGGTCTCCACGGTCGCATCGCTAGCCGTAGTCGGCTCAGGAGACATCATTTGAACGACTCGAACACGCCTCCGGGGGAGTTCTTCTCGCAAAGAGAAACCCAGTTAGCGAGGTCGCTGAGCGCGCGTTGTACCTCAGCGGCATCGAGACCCCTATCAGCTGCCTGCTCCCAGAGCCACTCAAAATAGCCGGGCAGCGCCTCGGGGTAGTTGATCGAGTCGTGGTCCAAAAGGTGAAAGAGACCTGTACCACTCTTACCACCAACGCGTGCGTCGCGACCGGTGGGAACGTCCTGCATATGATGGAAGGTCCATCCGGACGAGGTCCGCGTCACCTTATAGGGATCGGCGTGCCCCCAGCGCCTCGAGTAGACGGGAAACTCGAACGGCTGGCCAATCGTCAGGTCTACAGGGTTGTCGTTCGCATTTTGATTCGCCAGAAATCCCAGCAAGTCCTCCACAGGATGAACATGTTTGTAGAACTCGGGATCCGTCGGCGGAACGCCACGGTTCTTCAGCATGTACTTATGATGCTGAGGCTCATGGCCGTGTCCCTTCAAGGACATGTGCAGCTTATGAGCCTGTGCCCCCATCGCGTCGATGTCTTTGGGGTCGATCTCTGCATATTGCCGAAGACTTGTCAGGATTGTTGTGAGCCGCTGGCGGATATCCTCGGCGAGCGCGCGCTCGTCGTTGGTGAGTTGCACAGGCGGGCCCTTGGGGACCTTCCAGGAGCGCTTCATGAGCAGCCGGTTACCGCGAGCGCGGGGCGGAGTCCAGCGGGCCGTGTACGTACGCGCGCCTTCGACAGCTCGGCTGCTTGAGGCATGCGGCTCGTTCGTGAAAGGCGGAAGCCAACGCGATGGTCGCCCCGACGAGCCGCCCAATGACCAGGCTTGTGCTGCCGGTGCAGGCGCTTCGTAAGTCGTGACCGCTGCATGAAGCGCCGGCGGCCCCAACCGCGGTCGGCTGGTGCAAGATGGGGGCAATGGAACCGGGTCGGTCAGCTCGTCGTGCGCTGCTCTTCCGCGGGAAATGGGGGCGGGATGGTGATCGGCCCGAGGGCGACTTTCAGCTTCGTCGGCGACGAGCCGGGTGCGGGTGCGCGCCCAGTACCTGGAGGCGAGCTCGAGGTAGCGGTCCCGCGGCCAGTAGGGCATCACGCGGATGACGTCGGCCAGGTAGACCTCGGGGTCGAGACCGTGGAGCTTGCAGCTTGCCACGAGCGAGAAGAGGTTGGCGGCGGCAGAGGCGTGCTCTTCGCTGCCGAAGAATAGCCAGGACTTTCTCGCCACAGCGATGGATCGCAGCGCTCGCTCGCTGGCATTGTTCTCCAGGCGGAGGCGACCGTCGTCGAGGAAACGCCGCAGGGGCTGCTCTTGGTTGAGGGCGTAGCCGAGCGCGGAGGAGACCAACCCGCGCTCACGGGGCCGGCCGGCGTACTTGGCGCCTCGGCCCTGGGGTCGTTCGAACTCCGAGACAGGCGCAGAACGTCACCGGGGCCCCGGCCCCCGGTAATAGGCCATCAGCTGGAGCCAGCGCTCATAGAGCGGCCGGTCGGAGCGCAGACGCTGCTGCCACGCGCGGTCGGCCGCGAGCCAGGCGTCCTCGCCCGCGATGCCTTGCGCCGCGAGGATCTCGGCGGCCCTCGCCGGCTCGACGAGGCGCCGGGCCGAGATCCACGCGTGCTGCTCCAGCGTGAGGGCCGGCGCAGCGGCCGCTGCGCCAGCGTCCGCCGGGGCCCTGAAGGGCAACCCGCCGAGGGACTGCCGCGCATCCGCGCTCTCGGCTCCTGCGGGCGCCGCCGGCTTGAACGGCAGCCCGCCGAGGGACTGCCTCGCGTCCGCGCCCGCGGGCGCCGGTTCCGCGGCAACGGCTCTCTTGAACGGCAGGACGTCGCGCGGCACGTGCGGCGCGCCGCCCGACAGCGGCGGCGCAGGCGCTTCCTCCATCGGCCGCAGGACCCTGATCTGCGTCGTGGCGAAGGACGGCACGTCGCCGGCAGGAGCGCCGGCAGGAGGAACCGAGGAGCCAGCGCGGGACACCGACGCAGGCCCCGGCGAGGGCGCCCCTTCCGCCGGCGCCACGGGAGGCGGGGCGGCGTGCGCCGAAGGAAACGGCGCCCGCGATGAAGGCGGCGCGAGCGGGGAGAGCGCAGGCGGCACAGGCAGCGGCGGGACGAACGGCAGCGCCCTGTCGCCTGTCGGCCACGCGGCCGGCGGCGCGGGCGGCGGCGCCGTGCCCGGCGGCGGGGCGAACGGGAGCGCGCCCGCCAGCTCCGCCGGCCTGGAGACCGCGATCGTCGAGGCGAACGACGCTCTCGGCACGTTCGCGGGAGGGGGCGGGGCCGGGCGGCTGCGCGTCAGCCCGAACGCCCACCTGCCCGCAGGGAAGCCCTCGTCGCTCACGCGCTCGCGGAGCTCCGCCAGGTGGGCGCGCTGCCGCGCGACCCAGTCGTCGGGCGAGAACGCGGAGCCCATCCCCGTCGCGATCCAGAGCTCGAGCGCGGCCTCGTGGCGGCGCGGCGGCGGCGTCGACCTCGCCTCGAGCTCGTCGACGATCGACATCACCGCGAACGGCCTCCCGCCGCGCAGGCGCACCTCCGGATCGAGCCGGCGCGCGCTCCGCCGCAGGTAGGCCTCCCAGCGCGCGGGGTCGGCGACGATCTTCTCGACCGTGCGCACGGGGATCGGCAGCGCCTCTCCCAGGGACGCCGCCTCGACCTCGGGGGGCAGCTCCACCTCCCACGGCTCCTCGACCGTCTCGCGCAGGCCCGCGCCCGTGATCCGCTCGAGCGCCTCGGCCGCCGCCTCCACGAGCGGCTCGTCGCCGGAGCCGAGCAGGCTCACCAGGAAGCCGAGCGCCTCGACGTGCCCGAAGCGCCCGAGGCCGCGCGCGAGCCGCGCGCTCGGCGCCGCGCCGGCGAGGGAGAGCAGCGGCCCGAGGTCGCCCGCGCTCCCGCCGAGGCACAGGAGCCACGCCGCGCCCGCGGCGCGCGCCGGGCTCGCCCGATCCGCCAGCGTCGCGCGCAGGAGCGCGCGCGCCGGGCCGTGCCCCCGCCGCATCGCCGCCTCGGCGCCGGCGAGGAACACGGCGTCGCTGGCCGTGCGCGCCAGCACGCCCTCGATCACCGCGATCGCCTCGTCGCGCGGGCCCGCCGCCGCGAGCGCGCGGACCGCGCGCTCCGCGAGCTCGGGCCGCTCCGACCACGCGAGCCGCGACGCCAGCTCGAACGGCACCGCCTGCCGGAGCGCGAGCACATCGAGCGCCAGGGCGGCGAGCGGCGCGCGCGGGCCGGCCGCGAGCTCGACCATGGCCGCGTCGATCTCGGGGTTCGGCGCGAGCCAGAGGCCCTCGATCCACCCCGGGTACGTCTCCGGCGCGCTGTGCTTCAGCGTGGCCACCGCCGCGTCGACCGTGTCGCGGCCCTCGATCGCGCCGAGCGCCAGCGCGACGGCGAACGCGCGCCCCGGATCCGGCGCCTTCGCCTCCGCGAAGTAGAGCGACACGAGCGGCAGCGCCGCGGCACCGACGCTGGCGAAGCAGTCGAGGTTGTCGAGCAGGCGCTGCTCGAACGGCTCCTGATCCAGCCACGTCTCGATGGCGTTCGGCCTGCGCAGGTCACGGTGGATGGCGATGTCGTCAAGGCAGTCGCGCCCGAGGCGCCGGAGCATCTCCGCCTCCTCGACCGCGGGCTCGTGGACGAAGCGCGGCGGCTCCTCGGCGGCGGCCTCCGGCGCGGCCTCCGGCGCGGCCTCCGGCGCCCGGTCCGCGCCGGAGGCCGCGCCGGAGGCCGCGCCGGAGGCCGCGCCGTCGCCGTCCTCGCCGAGCTTCTTCTCGAGCTCGCCCGTCGCGGCCGCCGCGGCGAACGCCTTCAGCGCGTCGAGCGTCGCGGGCTGCTTCAGCCTGCGTGGCGGCGGCTGCGCCTCGCGCAGCGGGACGACCGGGTCGAGCGGGAGCTCCGGGACGAGCGGGCGCCGCGCGAACGCGTGCAGCGACGGCGTGCCCTGGCTCGCGCGGAAGGGCCGCTCGCGCGGCGGCTCGCTCGACCGGGGGCCGCCGCCCGAGAGCTCGCTCCGGCGCGCGAGCTGGATCTGCGCGACGGCGGTCGCGCCCATCGCGAGCGCCGACGCCGCCAGGTCGAGCCCGCCGATCGCCCGGTCGAGCGCCGCCGCCTCGCGGCGATCGCCGGCCTGCACGAGCAGCGCGCGCGCCTCGCGCACGAGCGCCGCCGCCTCGGTCAGCCCGTCGTGGTGGACCGGCGCGAGCACGTCGCTGTCGAGCACCGCGTAGGCGCACTGCACGGCCCGGCGCAGCCGGTCGCCGACGCCGGCGCGGTCCATCTGGAACGGGATCTCGGGCACGAGGGCGAGCGCGTCCTCGATGGACCGCTGGGCCAGCACGGCCGCGTTCTTCCCGGGCGTGGGGGGCGGGGGCGCGCTCGAGGAGCTCATCGGACCGGATCGAGGCTCGCGAGGAGCGCGCCGCGCTCGGGGCCCTCGGCGTGGGCGCCGATGAGGACGCAGTCGGCGGCGGCGCAGCCGGTCTGCCAGCGCGTCGCGGCGATCGCGAGGAGCACCGCGGCGCTCGCCGCGCCGAGGTCGCCGGTCTTCAGCAGCGGCTGATCGTGGATCACGTCGGTCGTGAACGCCTCGTGGGCGCGCGCCACGGCGTAGGTCCATTCGTCGATGCGGTGCCGCTCGTTCACGACGTCCGTCATCACCCATGGAATCCGGCGCGCGGCGGCGCCCACGGGGGCGACCGCGCGCTTCACGGCCTCGGTGATCCCTTGCCCGAGGCAGGGCTCGTCCGAGCCGTACGGTCGCGGCTCGGACGCCACGCCGGCGCCGAGGATCTGGGCCAGGGGGGGCAGCGACGCCGCGCGTCGCCGGGCGGTGAGCAGCGCGAACCCCGCGCCCTCGCCCGGGATGAATCCGTTCTCGGTCTGCATCGAGTGCAGCCGGAGCTCTCGATCGAGCCATTCGAGCGCGTCGGGATCGAACCAGCTGTCCACGCCGCCCACGGCCACCGCCTCGTGCTCGCCCGCGCGGAGGCGCTCGATCGCCAGCCGGAAGGCCTCGACGCCCCCGCCGCGGCAGCCGAAGACGAGGCCCGAGCGCGCGTGGTCGATCGGGACCTGCGAGCGCGCCTCGAGGCCGAGCAGGAGGTGCGGCTCAAGACGCGCGTCGAGCCCGGGGCGGCGCCGGCTCGGCAGCGCCACGAGGACGGGCAACGGGCGCGCGGCCCGCCCATTCCTGCGCTGCGCGGCCAGCCACCCGAACGCCGCCTGCGTGAGCGCCGGCCCGCCGAGCGCCACGAAGCGGTCAATGCCCATCACGCTATCGCCGATGGAGGGCAGCCGGCACAGGCCCATCGGCTCGCCGTGCTTATCGATGAGGTGAGACGCGCGCGGGTCCGTCTTCAGCGCGCGCACGCTCATCGTCACCTGCAGGGCCGTGAGCCCGTTCGGCGCGCGCGCCCCCACGCCCACGACGACGACGTCGGAGACCGGCAGCGGCGGGTGCCGGGCGGTGGGCGAGGCGGCGGCCATGGCCAGCGCATCCTATCAGCGGGAACAGCGCTGGCGCAGCCACGGTGAAGCGTCCCCGAGCGGCGCGGCGTGGAGCGGCGCTTCCCTCTAGTAGCCGTGCTGCGCCCGGGTACACTCGATTTCAGCGCATGCCCCTTCTCAACCAGAACAAGCTCGTCGCCAGCGTGGCGAGCGGACACACGTCCGTCTCCACGGGGCCGACGGACGTCTGCAAGACACCGACGCCCGGGGGGCCGGTGCCGATGCCGTACCCGAACGTCGCGCTCTCCACGACCATGGGCCCCGGCTACACGACGAAGACGCTCGTGATGGCCACGCCGATGTGGACGAAGAAGGGCAAGAGCGCCGTGTCGAACGGCGACCAGCCGGGCGTCGCGCTCGGGGTCATGAGCAACAAGATCATGGGCATGTGCGAGATCGTGATGGCCTCGAACGACGTCGAGGCCGAGGGCGGCGGGGTCGCCCGCACGCTCGACCAGACGAACAGCAATATCTAGCGTCATGACGCCCCAGGCCGCGGCCAAGCTGATGAACGGGGGCGGCGGGCTCTCGACGTCGGGCGTCAAGACGCCGATGTGCCGCGCGTTCCGCAAGGCGGTGACGGAGTACTGCAAGAAGCCGAAGGGCAAGCGCGGCAAGTTCAACAACAAGTTCTTCAAGCACCTCCGGAAGATCGATCCCAAGCTCGCGAAGCAGATGCAGCGCGAGGTGCCCTTCCTGATGCGGTGGGCAGGCAGGGCGGGGCAGCTCGTCGGCACCACGGCCGACCTCGCGAAGGGTCCGCCGGGCCCGGCACGTATCATCGCCTCCGCGATGGAGGCGGCGTTCAGCAGCACCCGGGGCTGGGACGCGGCCCGAGACGCGGCCTACGCGGCGTACAAGGGCATCGGGAACCGCCGCTTCTACCCGCGCTTCCCGGACGCGATGCTCAACGGCCAGGTCGTGGAGATCAAGGGCCCCGCCGACTACTTCCGGAAGCCGTCCCAGGCAGCGGACTACCAGACCATCTCGAGCCCCAAGCAACCGATCGTGCTGAGCTGCGCGGCGTGCAACGCCAACTGCACCAATGGCCCCGGCGGCGGCTGCCCGGGAGACTGAAGACCACCCATGCCTCTTCTGGATGCCCTCGATTTTGTGAAGACGGATCTCGTCGTGCGCTACCGCGCCAGCGCCGAGCCCCAGGAGCTGTCCATCGACGTGAAGCTGGCGCGCAAGGCGGGCAAGGAACGCGCACCGCAGATCGTCGCGTCGCTCATCGACACGATCACCTTCGGGGCGGCCGGCGGGGCGGAGTTCGCTCCCTGGCTGGGAGATGCCGAGCTCATAAGCGGCCCCTGGGATCCGCCCGAGTCGCTCGGTCCCAGCCTCTCGTACCGGCTGCGCGTCGCGGCGGCGTCGCCGCTGTACATCCGCAGCATGGTCGAGAACCTGCGCGGGGTTGGTTTTCGTAGCAAGGTCAAGTCGATGAGCATCCTCGGGTCCCTCGCGCCGGACGCATCGCCGCTCTCGGTCCACGAGGGCCACGTCCGCGCGTGGCTCGATGACCCGACGGCGCACTGCGGCGCCTGGCCCGAGATCCCCTTCCCGCTGAAGGCGCGGCGCACGGACGAGACCGCCGAGCTTCGCGTCGTCCTGGCGAAGGGCCTGACGCCGAAGCTCCGCGAAGATCTCGAGGTGCTGAGCTACGCGTGGCTGAACGCCGTCGACGACTACGTCGACGAGGACGGCGAGCAGGTCGATCTCCACCGGATCGACCTGCGCTTCCCCACGTTCGGCCGCACCAAGACCGAGTTCAGGGCCAGCTTCAAGGAGTTCTTGCACGTGCGCGAGCCTTCCCGCGCGGTCCTCTCCAACATGCTGGTCCGGTTCCACCACCGCGTCGCGAAGATCGCGGAGGCGGAGATCGCCGTGTAGCCCGTGCTGGAGGTCGTGAACGAGACCGAGGGGCGGCACTTCGCCGTCCCCATCAAGGACAAGGCGGGCCGCGAGCACCTCGTGGTCCTCCTCAAGCTCGTCTTCGCCGTCAGCCCCGCGGGCAAGATCGAGCCCGTCGACGACGACACCGCGGAGCCCCGGCTCGTCGACGAGTGGGCCGACGCCGGCGGAGCCGGGGGCGCGGGGAGCATCCTGCGGCCCTCGGACCTCTTCGATTTCAAGCCCGGAACCGACGTCGTCTTCGTCGGGCACGCGCACCCGCCCAGGGGCGGAGACAGCGTCACCTGCGTCGACGTCTCGCTGCGCGTGGGACCCATCGCCAAGGCCGCGCGCGTGCACGGGCTGCGCGTCTGGCAGCCGGCCGCGCTCGGCGGCCTGGCGGCGGGACCGGCGCGCCCCCTCCGCGAGCCGATCCCCATCCTCTACGAGCTGGCGTGGGGAGGGCTCGACCTCTCCGACCCCCAGCACCCGTACGGCGACCCCAGGAACACCGTCGGCCGCGGCGCCGTGCGAGACTGGCGCAGCCTCATCGGGCAGCCTGCAGCGCAGATCGAGCGCCCCGACAGGCCGCTCGGGGGACACGACAACGAGCCCTGGGGCCTCGGGGCGATCCACCGGCACTGGCAACCCCGCGCGTCGTTCGCCGGCACGTACGACGCGGCGTGGATGGAGACCAAGGCGCCGCTCTTGCCGGACGACTTCGACCCTCGCTTCAACGTGTGCGTCCCCCACGACCAGTGGGCCGCGACGCCGCTGCGCAGCGACGTCCCGATCGAGGTCACGAACGCCACCCCCGCCGGCGTCTGGCGCTTCCAGCTGCCCCGCGTCGAGCCCGGGTTCACGAGCCAGCCGTCGTCAGGCCGCGAGGCGTCCCACCGCACGCACCTCGACACGATCCTCGTGGACGCCGATCGCGGGCGCGTCGAGCTCACCTGGCGCGCGGCCGTCCCCATGCCACGGAAGTACGAGATGCTCGCGCGGGTCACCGTGGTCGCCAAGCACATCGTCTAGGGTGCGCGCCGCGCCCATCGTCGGTACATTCCCGCCGCCCATGCAGCCCGGAGGCAGACAACGGTGATCGTGTCGTCGGACGCTCCCCTCGCGCTGGACGGCGACGTGCCTGCCGCGTTCGCCACGCTCGCTGTCCACTTTCACCTCGATCCGCTCGGACACGAGGACGCCGGCAGGCTCGAGCGCGCCGGCGAGATCGTGCGGGCCTGGATCGGCCCAGAGCTCCGCTGGTCGTGGCTCACCTTCGCGGACGAGATCGCCCCGTTTCGACCGGTGGACTTCGAGTACATGTCCACCTACTGCGAGGATCTCGAGGTTCCTCAGGCCGCCGACGCCGAATCGCAGATCGTGACCAGCAACCTCATCAAGCTCGGGCGCGAAGACTACGGCGTGATGCTCAAGGGCGGGCGCACGAAGGTCGACGCTTCCCCCTGGTCGTTCGCGTTCTGGGCGGAGATCCCCGAGGTGGACGAGGGCACCGTCCTCCGCCCGCTCGGGGTCGTCGCGCTGACGGTCCCCACGAGCGTGGCGCTCGCGGACTTCGCCGCCCGCGTCCACGAGCTCGCGGCCGTCCTGCGGTTCCGCTGGGCGACCGCGGGCCTCGGCTACTCGACCTGGAACGTGCAGGGCTGGGAGGCCTCCTCGAAGGCCTTGTATGCTCATGCCCGCCGCTTCCCCGGGTTCGACGTCGGCTACTACCACCGCAATCTGGAGGCTTTCCTGGACCGGATCCGGACGGTCAACTGGCTGACGTACCTGGGACCGCGCCTGACGGACGCGTTGCGGCGAAGCGGCCGGTCCCTTTCCTCGTCGCGGCTGGTCGGGGTCGCCGCCGCGGGCGCCGGCGGGGTGGTGCTGCGCGCTGGGGACCGCCCGGAGCCGGGCGACGTCAACCGCCTGAGCTTCCCCCGCTCCTATGTTGAAGCCGATGCGATGGTCCGCCCGATCCGGGCGTCCGACCCTGCCGGCATCGCCTTTCTGGGTCCCTGGGACGAGGCCGGCATCGCCGCCTGGCTGACGCGGTTCGAGAAGCGCGTCGCCTGATCTCAGGAGGCCGTCGCGGAACCCTCGCCCCCCCGTGGACGGCCGCGGCGTTCAGCTCTTCACGTGCGACGAAGACCACATCGAGCACCTGCGGATCGAGGCTCCCCTGCTTGGGGGGCAGCCATTACTTGTCCGCCACCATGGGGGCGAGCTCGGGCTGAGGTCCGGTCGCGGTGAGCTTGATCGTGGAGGACTTGATGACGACGGAGCCGGCGGAGATCGTCACGTTGGACCCGCCGACCTTGAGCGCGATCGAGGCGGCGTTCATCGACAGCGCGCCGCCGACGGTGATGTTGAGCGTCGAGCCGCTCGAGATGGCGATATCGCCGCCGGCCTGCGCCGCCCAGACGCCGCCGACGGTCGTGGCCTTGGCGCCGCCGACGTTGAGCGCGACGTCCTTGCCGCTCGCCGAGATGAAGGCGCCGCCCACGGTCGTCGCGTGCGCGCCGAGCGTGAACGAGCTCGCGCCGGTCGCGCACGCCGCGATCTCGGCGCCGCCCACGGTGATGCTGGCGACGCCGGCGACCGCCATCCCGACGCCGAGCGCGGCCGCCTCGATCGCGCTTCCGCCGACCGTCTCGCTGAACGAGGCCGGCGTGCTTGCGCTCACCGACATGGGCGTCATCGTCGTGTGACTGCCGCCGATCGTGAGCGAGCGCGAGCCTTTGACATCGACCTTCTCGTCGCCGCTCACGGTCTCGGTCCGCGCCGCGCCGATCGAGATCGTCTGCGATCCGCCGATCTCCGTCCCCTCCTGCGCGCCGACGTCCAGCGTGACGTTCGCGCCCACCGTCTGCTTGTGGTTCGATCCGACGCCGAGCGTCGCGACGTTCGTGACCTTCTCCGTCTTGTTGTTGGCGACGACGGCGTTGAGATCCTTCTCCGCGTAGACATGGACGTGCTCGCTGCCGCCGCCGTCCTCCATGCGGATCTCGTTGTATCCTCCGCCACCCGGGCTCACCGACGACTGCAGCGCCGATTGCGTCTTGCTGTCGGGGAGCTTGTACGGCGGGCCGTATTTGCCGTTGTAGACGCGGCCGAGGACGATCGGCCGGTCCGGGTCGCCGCCCTCGAAATCGACGACGACCTCCCAGCCGACGCGCGGGATCGCCACCGCGCCGCTCGAGTGCATCTGCGCGACGCGCACCCAGCACGAGCTCTTGTCGTCGCCCGTGCCGCGCCGGTCCCAGGGGAACTGCACCTTCACTCGCCCGAACGCGTCGGTGTGGATCTCCTCGCCCGCGGGGCCGGTCACGGTCGCGAGCTGCGGCCCCGGCACGTCGCACTCCGGCGCCGACGCGGGCGGCCGGAACGGGAGGTCCTTCGGCAGGAGGTGGAAGTGGTTCCTGTAGGAGCCCGCCCCGGGCGAGGGGCCCGCCGCGGGCGCGTCCTCCCACACGTGCTCGATCTCGCGGACGACCCACTCGCCCTCGAGCGCCTGCTCCGGCACCTCCGCGAGCGTCACGGTGTGGCCCGGCGCGAGCGAGGTCACGGTGCCCGCGCCCCGCGCGCCCTGCGACGCGGCATCGAGCGCCTCGAGGCGGATCCGCGCGCGCCGCGCGCCCTCCGCGGGGTCGACGTAGCGGCCGGGGTAATCGTAGTGCTCGCGGCCGAGCGGCGCCTTGCCGCTCGCCGTGGCCTCGAGGTCGAGCGCGGGCTTCTTGAAGTCGTGATCCCGGAGCGTGACCTTGGCCGGGCGGGCGCGCTCGAACAGCGCGAGCGCGGTGACGGCGTAACCCGAGGTGAGCCCGCTCTCGGGCCGGAACGGGACCTCCGCGGGCGGCTGCGGCTCCGTGTACGCCGCGCTCGAGTCGCCGAAGACGACGATCGCGCCGTCGTCGCCGTGCTCGTGGAAATAGAAGATGCCGTCCTCCTCGAGGATGCGGGAGACGAAGGTGAACGTGTCCTCGCCGAACTGCGTGCACACCTCGCGCTTCGGGTAGCTGCCCGAGAGCCGCCAGCGGCAGCGCGACGCGTCGAGGCCTCGCTCCTCGAGCAGCGCCGTCACGATCTCCTGCGTCGTCTGCTCCTGGAAGATGCGGTGATCCGTGGTCCACCGGAGGACCGCGAGCGGCGACTCGAGCGTGGCCGCGATCCGGCGCGCCTGGCTGCGGCTCGCGCGCTCGCGCACGCGCGTGACGATGCCGCAGAAGAGCCGCGGCGCGCCGCCCTCGCCGGCCGCGACGATCGCCGTCGCGCCCCCGCCGATCCAGCCACCGGGGTCGACGTCGGGCGCGGAGAGCTCGAGCTCGACCTCGACCTGGTACGAGAAGCTCAGCCCCTCGTGGGCGACGATGCTGCGCACGCGCGCGAGCTCCGGCGGCAGCCCCTCGGCCGCGAAGAACGCCTGGTGGAGGGAGGTCGCGTCGCTCATCCGTTGTGCTCTATCTTCGAGGCCTTCTTCGTGATCGTCGCGCCGGGCGCGGCGATCGCGGGCGCCTTCACCTCGACGCTCGACGGCTTGATGGTGAGCGACGCGCCCCCGACGCGGAGCGAGATCTCGCTCTCGGCCTCGATCTCGATCGTCGGCGCGTTCGCCAGCATCGCGCCGCCGACCGTGAAGGCGAGCCGCGACGTCGCGCTCTCGCCCACGTTCGATCCGGCGGCGATCACGTAGGCGCCGCCGACCGTCTCGGCGGCCGCGCCCTTCACCGAGACGGCGCAGCCGGCGGCGCCCGCGTTGATCTTGGCGCCGCCGACCGTCTCGGCGCACGCGCCGCCCGTCAGGGTCGCGAGCCCGGTCGCCGCGGCGCTGACCCACGCGCCGCCCACGGTGACGTTCGCGGTGCCGAGCACGAGGCGGTTCACGCCGAGCGCCGAGATCGCCATCATCGTCCCGCCGATCGTCACCGTGCGGCCCCCCTTGGCGTCGAGGCTCGACCCCATGATCGCGGTGACGCTGCGCGAGGCGCCCACCGTCGTCGCCTCGGAGCCGCCGACGACCACCGACCGGCCGCCCGACACGGTGAGCGACTCCGCGGCGCCGATGGTCACGTCCTGGTTCGACTTGACGCCGACCTTGCGGTTCGAGCCGACCTTCACGTCGAGGTTCGCGCCGATCGTCTCCTCCAGGTCGACGCCGACCTTCTCCATCCTGTTGTCGCCGACGACGACGTTCATGTCCTTCGACGCGTTGATGAATATCTCCTCGCTGCCCTTCTTGTCCTCGAACCGGATCTCGTTCGACGAGCCGCCGCCCGGCGTCGTCGCGGTCTGCCACGCGGTTCGCGTCTTGTTGCCGGGCAGGCCGTACGGGACGGGGAACCGCCCGTCGTAGAGGTGCGCGCTCACGTAGGGGGAATCGATGTCGCCCTCGGCGTGGTGCGCGAGCACGTCCCAGCCGACGCGCGGCAGGACCATCGAGCCGCCGAGCGCGAACTGGCCGACGCGCATCCACGTCGACGCCTTGTCGTCGCGCTGGCCCTCGCGATCCCAGTAGAACTGCACGCGGACGCGGCCGGCTTTGTCGGGGTGGATCTCCTCGCCCGGCGCGCCCGCGACGACGCCGGTCTCCGGGCCGGCCGGATCGCGCGTGACCGGCCCGCGGCGCGGCGCGCGGTACGGCGTCGCCTTCGGGATCGCGACCCACGCGAGGCGGACCGGCTCGCTCTCGCCGGCCGACGCGCCGCGCTGGTCCGAGACGATGTACGTGACGCGCTCGACGAGGTAGCTGCCGTCGAGCCCCTCCACCGGGTGCTCCGCGAGATCGAAGGTGCGGCCGACGCGCAGCCGCGTCGTGGTCGTCTCGCCTGCGACGACGACGCGGCGCGCGCGCAGCGACTCCAGCCGGACCTGCGCGCGGCGCTCCCCGTCGCCCGGCACCGCGAACCGCCCCGGGAAGTCGTAGAGCTCGCGCGCGCCGCTGCCGGCCTTCTCGTCGAGGCGGAGACGCGGCTTCTCGTGGTTGTAGTCGCGGAGGCGGACCGACTCGTGGGTCACGGCGGCGCGCTTCGTCACCCGGTAGACGGCGCCCTCCGCCTCGAGCAGCAACGCGTCGTCCCGGTACGAGAGCTCCGCGCCGCCGTCGATCGGCGCCGCCCCGGTCGAGTCGTCGCCGAAGACGAGCTTCGTCGCGCCGCCCTCGTGCTCGAACCAGTAATAGATGCCCTCCTCGTCGAGGAGCCGCTGGACGAAGTCCCAGTCGCTCTCCCGGTACTGCGCGGTGTACGGCCGCTTCGCGTACGCCGCGCTCGTGCGCCACTCGACGTCGGTCACCTCGCCGCGCGCGAGGACCTGCTTCACGAGTTCGACGACCGTCATCTCCTGGAACACGCGGCTGTCGCGCCCGATCGTGAGCGCCGCGACGGGCGAGCCCAGCGTGAGCTCGAGCCGCGCGCCCTCCACGACGTCGCCGACGTGGCGGACGGCCGAGAGGACCACCCCGCGGACGGGCAGCGCCGCGCCGAAGCCGTCGGTGAGCACGAGCTCGTAGGGCTTGCCCAGGAGATCGCCGGGGAGCGGCGCGCCGCCCTGCGTGAACACGTCGGCCGAGAGCTCGTAGGGGCAGGACAGCGCGACGGTGCCCGTCAGCCGCGCGACCTCGAGCGCGGCGCCGTCCACGGAGAGCTCCACGACGCGCGCCATCAGCCCACCAGGTTCGGGTTGCCGGAGATCTTGATGCTCCCCGAGGCGTCGAGGGTGATGAGGCCCGCGAAGCTCGCGGAGGCGGGCGTGAGCGTGAGCACGCCGCCGCCGCCGAGCAGGTTCGCCACCCCGCCGACGAGGAGGTTGATCTTCTTCCCTTTGATCGCGATCTTGCCCGCGGCGTTCATCGACGCCAGGCCGCCGACCGTCACCGCCGCGGGGCCCTTCGTGCCGGCGACCCGGTTCGCGGCCGCGGCGTGCACGCACGCGCCGCCGACCGTCGCGGCGTAGGCGCCGACGACGGACTCGGTGACGGAGCTGCCCGACGCGGTGATCTTCGCGCCGCCGACCGTCTCGGACTTGGCGCCCGCCACCGCGACCGAGACGCCCATGCCGGCCGCCGAGATCATCGACCCGCCGACCGTGAGCGCGTAGCTCGACGTGGCCGTCTTGTCGATGCCGAGCGCCGCGAGCGTCGTGTGGCTGCCCCCGGTCGTCTCGGTGTCGCTGCCCGCGATGAGCTGGCTGATGTTGCCGCTCACCGACACGGTCTCGGACGCCCCGATCGACACCGTGCGATCGCTCTTGATCTGGACGCCCTGGTCGGCGCCCACGGTGGCGGTCTGGTTCGCTCCGATCGACACGGTCTGGCTCGCGCCGATCGTGATCTCCTCGTCGACGCCCACCTCCACCTGCTCGTCGACGCCCACCTTCTCGGTCTTGTTGTTGTTCGTTTGCCCGTCGAAGTCCTTCGATGCGTTGACGAAGAACTCCTGCCCACCGCCGCCGTCCTCCATCCGGATCTCGTTGGATTTGCCGCTCGCCGGGCTCGACGCGGTCTGGAGCGCCATCCGCGTCTTCGCGGCCGGATAGGCGTAGGGCGACGCCTTCTCGGCGTTGTACATCCGGCTCACGGCGATGGGCCGGTCGGGATCGCCGTCGAAATAGACGATCGACATCTCCCAGGTCATCCGCGCGAGGGCCATGGATCCGCCGATGGGGAGCTGGACGACGCGCATCCAGCACGAGCTCGTGTCGTCGTCCTTCCCCAGGCGGTCCCAGAAGAACTTGCCCTTCATGCGGCCGAGCTGGTCGGTGTGGATCTCGCCGCCGGGCCCCGTGACGACCGCGGCGTGCGCGCCCCGGAGCCGCGGGCGCGCGGCGGCCCGCGGCGCGCGGAACGTGGCCGCGTGCGGGGTGGCGGTGAAGCGGTTGATATAAGAGCGCCTGTCGTCGCCGTCGAGCCCGCGGATTACGATCTCGTGCCGCACCGAGGTGAGCAGGTATTTCTGCGACAGGTACGCGGCGGCCGTGTTCTCGAGCTCGAACCACGAGCCGGCGCGGAACGTCCAGCGATCGCTGTGGCCGGTGCCGACGCGGGCCCGGGCGAGGAGCTCCTCGCAGCGGATCTTCGCGAGCGCCGCGCCCTCGTCCGGCGTCCTGTGGCCGGCGGCGTACTCGAAGCGCTCGCCGCGCGGCGACGCCGCGCCGGCGTGGGACGACGTGAGGTCGATCTGCGGCGTCTCGAAGTTGTAATCGCCGACGGCCGCCGATTCGGGCGTCGCGATCGTCTCCAGCTCGAAATCGAGCACTCCCGCGCCGTGCTCGCGCCCTTCGACGATGGACCATTGCGCGACGCCCTCGATGGGCGGGAAGCTCGATTGCGCGTCGGCGAAGGTGACGTGCGTCCCGCCGCTGTCGTCGTGGATGAAGTAATGAATGCCCTCGTGCTCCAGCAGCCGCGAGGCGAAGTTCAGGTCCGTCTCGCGGTACTGGACGCAGTACGTGCGCTCGCCGAGCGCGCGCTGCAGCGACCACGCGACGTCGCTGCCGGGGACGCCGGCGCCCTCGAGCACCTCGGACACGATCGCCTTCGCGTCCTTCTCCTGGAACATGCGCACGTCGCTGCGCAGGGACAGGAGCGCGAGCTCGTGGACGAGCTCGACGACATAGCGACGCTGATGGCCGTGCTGCACGCCGTCGAACCGCACCGCGGACACGACGAGGTGGAAATGGCGCACCGGCGCGCCGTCGATGGCGAGGGAGAGGTGGGCCTTCTCGCCGACGGGCCGCTCGAGGTCGAGGTCGTCGGGGCCGACGAGCTCGACCGTGGCGTGGGTCGGCTGCGAGATTGCCTCCACGACGACCGCGGAGGTCGCGGCGAGGCCGCCCGGGATCGCGCCGCACTCGAGGGAGAGCGAGAGGAGCTGCTCCACCGTCAGCCTCAGTTGAGCCGGATGATGCGGCCGACGATCTTGTGGATGCCCGAGGCCCGCGCGGTGATGTCGTGCGCGAGGGTCTCGATGAGCCCATGGGCGCGGACGACCAGGCTCGCCGCGCCGCTCGCGATCGCGAACTCGTGCTCTGCGGCGACGAGCACGCGGCGCGCCTTGATGAGGAACTCGTCCCCCTCGTCGACGCCGGGCGTGGGCGCGGTGCGCAGGGCGCCGAGCACGACCCAGCCCTCGCCTTCGCGCTGGACGACGAGCCGCTCGCCGCGGACGAGCGCCGTGGCGAGCACGGCCGGCGAGAGCGCCTCGTCGAGCACCGCATCGATCTCGGCGCCGCCGAGCGACAGCCGGGCCGTGCGGGCCTGCGCGTCGAAGGCGACGAGCCGCGCGGCGAGGAGCCCGGCGAGCGCCGGTTGCTCCTGCGATGCGGGCGGCGCATCCGCGGCCGGCGCGCCCGCCCGGCGGGGAGGAACGTCGATCGCTCGCACCGCCGCAGCCCGCTTCGCTCGCACCGTCATGCGGTCCTCCTGTGTTCCTGAAGAAGCCTCGCGCCCCGCGCTATCCACCCGAGGATACACGAGGCGCGCGCCGCCACGCACCCGTCGAATGGCGCGCACGACACCGGCAACGGCAGGTTTCATCCAGGGATATTTCCAGATCGGCCGGACGTCAGCGCACCTGCATGACGCCATGCTGCCCGTGTCGCCCCGCGCCGTTCAACCCCGGCCAGGCCCCGGGCGCAGGGCGCGCCGCGAGGCGATCGACCCGGAGGCAGGGCCGGCGCTACCATCGATGTCGCTATGGGCCACATCGTCCGCCGCGCGACCTGGGGAGTCATCGATCTCGATACGCGAACCGGGCACATCTTCGTCCAGGAAGAGTGGCGCTATGTCTGGCAAATCGACCCCGGCGCCCAGCCGTGGACCCTGAGGGAGCGGCGGCGGTTCCACGGCACCGTCGACAGGCACGTCTGGGGCACGTGGAGCCGCCGCCTCCGGGTCCGGCCGACGGGCGCGCACCCGCTGTCCAATCCAGCGCGCGACCTCCCCGTCGAGTTCGACGTTCGGTGGGTCCTCTCCGGGGGCCACTGGACGGTCAACGTGAAGAAGCTCGCGCCGGGGACCCCCTCGCCGCGGAGCTGGGTCGATTTCGGCGCGCGCCAGATCCAGCTCGATCACCTCGACGGGATCCCGCACGCGGTCGGGAACGCCGCGAATCAAACGAGAAACCGGTTCTACACCCTGCCGCACGAGTTCGGGCACACGCTGCCGACGGCAGCCGGCAGCGCGCTGCCGGTGGACGACGAATACAGCGCCGGGCACGCGCACCTCGCCGATACCGACAGCCTGATGAACATCGGCCGTCAGGTGCGCAGCCGCCATATCCAGGTCGTCCTCAACGAGCTCAACGCCATGCTGCCCGACCTGCAGTTCACGATGGCGCCCTGAGCGCGCCCTCGCGGGCAGCGGCGCCGGCCCGGGCTGGACGCGGGCCGTGAGGGCGGCGACGATGCCCGGGTGCCGGCGGGAGGAAGGGACGAGGACGACGAGGAGACGGCGGCGCGCGGCGCGCCGCACGGCGTGACGCTGTTCGATCACGCGCAGATCTCCGCCGAGATCGCCGAGGGAGACCGCGCGCTCGCGCGGCTGCTCGAGGCGCGCGGGCTCACGGAGGCGCAGTGGCACGAGGTGACGCTGTACTGGACGCAGCGCATGGGCGACGACGTGATGGACCACGCCGAGCGCGCGCGCATCCCCCTCGTCTACTCGGACGCCTTCTCGAAGGCGCAGGACGCGCTCAGGCCGCTGCCGGCGATGGACGTCGAGGGGTATGCGGCGCTGGTCGCCGCGATCCAGGCGGCCGGCTCGCCGGCGCAGCCGCTCGCGGCGCGCGGGCTGTCGACCGCCGATTACCTCCGCCTCTCGCGCCACTTCGCGCGCGCGATGGCGGCGGCCCCGGAGCAAGCCAGGCGGTTCTTCGAGGTGCTGCAAGCGCTCTCGCCGCCGGCGGAGGAGGTCGAGGTCTGACGGGCGCGGCGCGGTGAGCCGCCGGCGCGCCGGCGGCTCACCTGGGCGCGTCCGGCCCGGGCCGCGCCGCGGCCACCATCGCGCGGTAGGTCCGCGCGAGCGCCGGGTCGGCCGCGAGCCGCGCCGTCCAGGCGCGCTGGAGCCGGGCGTAGGCTGCGAGCGAGAGCCCGGCGCCCGCGAGCACGACGCCCGGCGGCTCGCCCGCCTCGATGCGCGCGGCGAGGCGCGCGTAGTCCTCGAGCGGCATCGCGGGCGCAGGTGGGCCGAGCGCCGCCTGCGCCGCGGCGTAGGCGCGGTCGAGATCCTGCCCGAGCGAGAGATCCGCCTTGAGCGCGGCGGTCGCGACGCGGAGCAGCCACGTCCTCTCGACGTCCATCCAGCGGATCTCGTCGAGCCCGTGCGAGGAGAGGACGCTGGCCCGCTCGGCAGGCGCCTCGGCGAGCTCGGCGGAGATGCGCGCGTAGGTGGGGAGATCGACGCCCTCGACCGGCGATCGCGGCACCGGCTGCGCCGGGTCGGGGCCGCCAGGGAGCTGCGGGACGGGGGGTAGCTCGACGTGGGGAGAGGGATCCACCCTGGTTGCGTCCTTCATCGAATCCACCTCGTGACCTTGCTTCCGGCCCTGCGCTCCGCCGGGCTGGGCGCGGCGGCGGCATGGCCGACCGCGACGACCGCGACGACCGCGACGACCGCGACGATATCGCTACGCCCAGCGGGCGGTACCACGCCGTCCTCGAGCAGGCCATCGCGGGGGCAGCGCCCCCGCCTCACCCAACCCCCCTCGCCCCCGGAACCTCGCCGCGCCGCCGCTGTCATTCCGCAGGCACGACGGACAGCCGGCCAGCGCGGCCGAGCGCCCGCCTGAAGGACGCGGATCCGCGCGTCTTCCGCGCGGTTCCAGGAGACGTGAGCGCGCCGCTCCGCGCGGCGCACAGGGGAGATCTATGCCCAGCGCGAACACGACGGACGCCGTGGATGGCGGCGCCGCCACCGATCCGAACCTCACCGCCGCGAGGCAGCCCGACGCGGCGAGCGCCGGCGAGGCCGAGGGGCCGGTGCGCTCCGTGGAGATCGTCATCTCCTGGGGCACGACCGTGCTCTTCGTCCAGCACCTGACGCCGCCGCGCGCGTTCGACGTCGGCGAGGGGCGCGACGACGGTCGCCCGTGCGACTGCTTCCTCCCCGGGCGCCTGCTCGGCGCGCGCCGCGCGCCGCTCCTCGAGGTCGACGGCGCCGGGCGCGTCGGCTTCGTCCTGCTGGGCGCCGCGACGGGGACGCTCTCGCTCACCCCCGGCGGCGCGCCGCTGTCCGCGGCCGCGGCGCGGGAGCTGCATGTCGGCGTGGAGCGCGCGGCGCGCGCGGCGATCCCCGGGGCCACGCTCGTGCCCCTGCCCGCGCAGGGCCGCGTGGACGTCGAGATCGCGGGCGTGCGGATCCAGATCCGCGCCGATGCCGCCGCCGGCGAGCGCGTGGGCCGCTCGCTCGTGAGCCGGAAGAGCCTCGCCCTCCACGCCGTCTCGGCGGCCCTGCACCTCGGGCTCCTCGGCGCCCTCGCTCGCTGGGCGCCGCCCCTCGTCGACCCGTCCACGGGCATGAGCGCGGATCGGATCGCGCTCGTGCAGCAGTACCTCGCGTCCGCCGATGAGCGCGAGCTGGGCGCGGCGCTCGAGCGCGAGGGCGAGCCCGCCTCCGACGCGAAGGAGGGCGGCACAGGGACGCGAGCCAAGGGCGAGGAAGGGTCGATGGGCCACCCATCGTCGTCCACGCCGCGCGCGCTGGCGACGGGGAACAGGTGGGGGGTCCAGGGCCCGAGCGACAGCCCCGATCCGCACGTGACGCGGCAGGAGGCGCTGCGCGACTCGGCCGAGTTCGGGATGATCGGGCTGCTCAACGCCGGGGGCGGCGGCGATCCGGGCGCCCCCACGGCGCCGTGGGGGCTCGACGGCGCCGCGTCGCCCGCAGGCGGCGCGGGCCTCCCCCTCGCCGGCTACGGGGGCCTCGCCGGCGAGAGCGCGCCGCTCGGGCCCGGATCCATCGGGACGCTCGGGCACGGCGCGGGCGCCGGGTCGGGCCAGGGCTTCGGGAGCGGCCACGGGCGCGCCTTCGCCTACTCGCCGCCGGTCTCGGCGCGGAGCGCGGCCGCCTACGCGCCGGAGCCCGAGGTCGCCCTCGATCCGAACGGCCGCTTCGCCACCACGTACCGGCCCGGGGGCGGTCACCTCGCCGCGTTCGAGGCCGCCCTCGCGCGCGGCGTCGTGCCCGCGGCGGAGCGCGAGCTCGTCGGCGACGTCGCCGCCCGCTACGCCCCGGAGGTGCCGCTCGCCCCGGACAAGGCGCTCGGCCTGCGCGCCGACCTGGAGCGCGCCGCGCTCGGCCCGGGCGGCGGCGCCTTCCACCTGCGCCTCGCGCTCCGCTCCGCGGCGGCGGCGGCGCCCGCGCGGCCGCACCTCTCGGTGCACCTCGTCCTCGATACGAGCGGCTCGATGGCCGGCGCGCCGATCGACAGCGCCCGCCGCGCCGCGCAGGCGCTCGTCGATCGGCTCGCGCCGACCGACGACTTCTCGCTCACCGCCTTCTCCAGCGACGCCGAGGTGGTGATCGAGGACGGCCCCGTCGGCCCGCGCCGCGCGGCGATCCGCCGCGCCATCGAGGGGCTCCGCGAGGGCGGCGGCACCAACCTCGGCGCGGGGCTCTCGCTGGGCTACGCGCAGGCGAGCCGGCCGGGCATCCCCGAGGACGCCGTGCGCGTGGTGCTGCTCGTCTCCGACGGCCGGGCGACGAGCGGCCTCACCCACCGCGAGCGCCTGGCGTGGCTCGCCCTCGACGCCTTCCAGCGCGGCATCCAGACGAGCGCGCTCGGGCTCGGCGAGGACTTCGACGGCCAGCTCATGAGCTCGATCGCGAGCGACGGGGCCGGCGGCTACTACTACCTGCGACACCCGGAGCAGATCGCGCCCGCGCTGTCGACCGAGCTCGACAAGCGCCTCGACCCTGTCGCGACCGCGGTCGAGGTGCGCGTGCGCCTGAAGGCGGGCGTCGATCTGCTCCGCGTCTACGGTTCGCGCCGGCTGGACGGCGCCGAGGCCTCCCGCGTCCGCGCCCAGGAGATCGCGGCCGACGTCGCCGCCCAGTCGCGGGACGGGATCGCGGCCGACCGACGCGACGACGCCGAGGGGGGCATGCGCTTCTTCATGCCCGTGTTCGCCCGCGATGATCGGCACGCGCTGCTGCTCAAGCTGAGCGCCGGCCCCGGCGCGGGGAAGCGAGCCGTCGCGATCGTCGAGCTCAAGTACAAAGATCGGCTCGCCAAGAGGAACGTGATCGAGGAGATCCCCATCGAGGTGCGCTATGCGGACAGCGACGCCGCCAGCGCGGCGTCCATCGACGCGTCGATGACGCGCGCGCTCCAGGGCTTCGCCGCGGGCGAGTCGCTCGCGGAGGCCGCTGCCCGCGTGGCGCGCGGCGATCGCGCCGGCGCCGCCGCGCTCCTCTCCGAGCGCGAGGGCATCCTGCACGAGGCCGCGACCCGGCTGAACGAACCGCTGTTCCTGGAGGACGCGGCGCGCCTGTCGCGCCTCCGCGCGCACATGGGCGCAGAGCAAGGCCTCGGCGATCCGCTCGTGCTCGCGATGTTGCTGGAGACGGCGGGGCGATCCCGCCTGCGCTGACGCGCAATCGCAGCGCGCGCACGGGCGGAGGCGTCGCCCAGGTGGTAGGCTGAGCGCGGCCATGACAGACAGAGTCTCATCGACCGGACGCGCTGCGCTGCGAGAGTCGCTGCTCCAGTTCTCCGCTTTCGCCGACGCGCTCGAGTCCCGATCCATGCGCGAGGCCATCGATGCCTGCATCACCGTCCTGGACGCTCCAGGGCCGCTCGACAAGCGCGACCTCGCCCCGTGGCTCAAGGTCGTCCACGAGCGCGCGGCCGATGTCTTTCGGCGGGGTATCCGTCAGACCACGGGTGTGCTGCGCCAGCAGATGATGCACGGCCTGAAGCAGGCCGAAGAAGACGCGGTCTGGATGCAGCAGGCCATCGACGCGCTCAGTCGAGACCGCGCGAACTGACATGCTGAGCTGAAATGGCGCTCGCCGCGACAGGCCGGAGCGAGCCGGCCGGAGGCGGAAGCAGGCGGCCACGCACAGCGTGACACGATGCGCGCCGTCCGTGCTACGAGAGGGACATGTTCGCCTCGGCGTTTCCGCTGCTGCTCCTCGGCTTCTCTCTCGGGATGCGCCACGCGACCGACGCGGACCATGTGATCGCGGTGGCGACCGTCGTGAGCCGGGTGCGGAGCCTCGGGACGGCGCTGCTGATCGGCGCGATGTGGGGCGTCGGCCACACGCTCACGCTGATGGTGATCGGCGGCGCCATCCTGCTCTTCGGGCTCGTGGTGCCACCGCACGTCGGCCTGGCCATGGAGCTCGCGGTCGCCCTGATGCTGATCGGCCTCGGGGTGTACCACCTGGCGCGGCTCTACCGGGCGGTCCGGCGGGGCGAGCCGCCGGCGCCCGACGTCGCTCCGGTCGAGCACGCTGCTCATGTTGCGCATGTTGCTCACCACGACGGCCACCGGCACGACCTCGGCTGGGCGGACCGCGTGTTCGGCGGTTCGCGCGTCTATGCGAGCCTCCGGCCGCTGCTCATCGGCGTGGTCCACGGCCTCGCGGGCTCGGCCGCGGTGGCGCTCCTCGTGCTCACCACGGTGCGCGACCCGCGGTGGGGCATCGGCTACATCGCGCTGTTCGGCGTGGGCACGATCGCCGGGATGACGCTCATCACCGGGGTGCTCGCGCTGCCGTTCGCCTACGCGCGCGCTCGCACCAGCGGGATACATTACGCCTTCGGCGCCGTGGCCAGCCTCCTCAGCGTGGGGTTCGGCCTGTTCCTGGCCTACGACATCAGCTTCGGGTCCGGGCTGTTCACCGCGAACCCGCAGTGGACGCCGGGCTGACGGCGCCCGGGCGGGCCGCGCTCGCGCTCGCCGAAGGAGCGGCGCCCGGCGCTCACCGGCTCGCGGTCGACCAGGCGCGCTCGGCCTCGCGCGGCGACGCCGGCGCGAGGTGCGCGTCGATCTGGGTCATGAGCCAGTCGAGGAACTCGTCCTTCAGGATCGTCTGCGCCACGTGCAGATCGGTCCAGACGGGCGCGCGCGCGGCGGCCCGGTCGCTCGTCTGCACCACGACCGGGATCGTGCAGAACCTCGCGTCGTCGCGCATCGCGCGGATGAACTCCACCCCGTTCATGACGGGCATGTGGACGTCCACGATGGCCAGCGCCACGGGCTCGCGCGCGAGCAGCGCCAGGGCGTCGCGCCCGTTCTCGGCCTCGAGCACGCTGAAGCGCGGCTCCAGGATCAGCCGGTAGCACGCCCGGATGTCCGCGTCGTCGTCCACGACGAGGAGGGTGACCCCCTCGACGGCGCCGAGCACGCGCTCGACGGCGGCGCGGAGCTCCCCCGCGGTGACGGGCTTGCGCACGTAGCCGGCGACCCCTCGCAGGATCGCCTCTGCCGGCTGGTTCACGACGGAGACGAGCATCACGGGCACCCGCTCGCGCGACTGCACCAGCCGGTTGAAGGCGAAGCCATCCATCTCGGGCATCAGGAAATCGGCCAGGATGAGGTCCGGCGTCCACGTCCGGAGGAGCTCCAGCGCCGCGCTCCCGCCGCGCACGGTCCGGACGTCGTACGCCGCGCCTTGCAGCGCCTCGGCCATCCACGCGAGCGTCCCCGAGTCATCGTCGACCAGCATGAGCTTGGCCATGGCATCACTCCCCTTGCGCCTCGCCGCCACCCGCCTCGCCCGCCGCGCCGACGCGCCGCAGCCGGAGCCAGAACCGCGCCCCTCCTTCCGGCCGCGCCTCGTACCCGATCGCCCCGCCCCACCGCTCCACCGCGATCCGGGCGCCATAGAGCCCGAGGCCGCTGCCCGCGCCGGGGTCGCCGCCGTGCGCGAACTTCTGGAACAGGCGCGGCGCGATGGCAGGGGAGACGCCAGGCCCGTCGTCCTCCACCGTCACGCGAGCCCACCGGGGCTCATCGTGCACTGCGACGCGCACCGACCTGCGCGGAGGCGTGAACCGGAGCGCGTTCTCGACGAGGTTGGAGACCACGCGCGCGAGCCTGCGCTCCTCGCCGACGACGGTGCACGTCCGCGCGCAGCCGATCTCCGGCGGCGCCTCCAGGCACACCCCCCGGCTGCGCGCCATGGGCAGGAGCGCCTCGACGACCCGAGCGACGGTGCCGCACACGTCGACCGCCGCGGCGAGGTCGCCGCTGGAGGCGTCGGACGCCTGGCCCTCGGCGGTGAACACGTCGAGGATCTCCCGGATCAGCTCGCGCTGCCGCAGGGCGGCCTTCAGCGCGACCGCGGCGAGCGCGCCGCTCTTCTCCGGGAGCGGCTGCTCTCCCAGCAGGGACAGCGCGCCGAGGAGGCTGTTCAGCGGGCCGGAGAGGTCGTGGACGATGCAGTGGACGAGGACATCCTTCCGCTCGACCTCGCGCGACAGCGCCTCGTGGACGAGGCGGAGCTCGCGCGCCCGCTGGAGGACGCGGCGGCGCTCCTGGAACAGCGCGTCGTTCCGGGTGATCACGAGCAGCCGCGACGAGCCCACGCGGAGCGCCGTCGCCTCGAGGTGGAGCGCCTCGTCGCCGATCATCTGCGTCCAGAAGTCGGATTGCACGCCCGGCGCGCCTTCCGCGGACCAGGCCCGCTCCGCCTCGGGGAGGAACACCTCCAGAAAGGGCAGCGCGCGATCGATCGGGAGCGGCGAGTCGCGCCACGGCGGCGCGAACCCGAGCCTTCGGAACCACGGCGGCGGCTCGCCGCGGATGACAAAGGTCCCGTCGTGCAAACGCTCGAGGACGAGCTTGTCCAGCGCCGCGAGGAGCCACGTGTCCACGTCCATCAACCCCGCAACGAAGGCGCTTCGCTCGCCAGCATGGCGCGCGTCAGCGCGTTGAACGCGCCTTCGACCCCGGCGCCGGTCTTGGCGCTCGTCCTCGTGATCCAGAGGCCCGCCCTCCTCAGCCTGGACTCGGTGGCGTCGTCGATGTCCCACGCCGCGGTGAGATCGGCCTTGTTCAGGACGACGACGGCCGGGACCTCTCCGACGATCGTCCGCGCGGCGGTGTAGAGGCGGAGCCCGGTCTCCGCCGTGAGGCGCCGCGTGCCGTCGACGACGAGGAGCCAGCCCGCGGAGCCGCGCAGGTACGACGTCTGGACGGCCTGGAACTCGTCCTCTCCGCTCAGGTCCCAGAGGATGAGGTCGAGCTCGCGTTCATCGCACCTCACGCGCCGTGTCTCGATCGTCACGCCGATGGTCGTCCGGTAAGACTCGGAGAAGATGCTGCGCACGAAGCGGGCGACGAGGCTTGTCTTGCCGACCCCCGTCGCGCCCAGCACGCAGACCTTGCGTTTCTCCGCCATGACTCAGTCCTTGCTCTCCGCGCGCAGGTCCACAAGGAAGATCACGCTGCGCGCGCGGCGCTCGGCCGCGCCGGCGAGGCACCCGGCCCGCGCCGCGCCCCCGGCGCAGGACGGGGGCACGACCTCGCGCCGCGTTCCCCCGCCGCTCGCCCGCAGGCGATCGGCCGGGATCCCCCGCGCGACGAGCTCGGCCGCGACGTGCTCCGCGCGGGCCTGGCTGAGCGCTCGGTTCGACGCGTCCGATCCGACGGGATCCGCATAGCCGATCTCGCGGATCTCGGCGGTCATGCCGGCCTCGCGCGCGCGGGCGATCAGCCGCCCGGCAGCGGCCGCGACCTCGTCGAGGCGCGCGGCCTGCTCGCCGGAGAGCCGCGCGGCGCCGCGGCGGAAGAAGAGCTCCATCGCCTCGAGGGAGCGCGCCGCCGCGCGCGCGCGGTCGATCGACTCCTGCGCCGTCAGGGCCTCGCCGTCGAACCCCGAGACGCCGGGGAGCACCGCCGCCGACCAGCGCGCGCGCTCGATCCAGCGCTCGGGCGCGACCCCGCTGGCCACGACGGCGCCGCCGCGCAGCGCCAGGGTGACCCCGGGCGGCGGCGCCAGCGCGCGCGCCACCCGGCGCTCGACGATCTGCGGATGGAGCGAGGCGAAGGGCTCGAAGCGCAGGATGACCTCCTGGCGCACGGGGCCGCCGCGCTCGAGCACGGCCCTCGGGTCCGCGGCGAGCGGGTCGCGGAGGCCCGTGAACACGACCTGGCCGGCGCGCCGCTCCGCCGCGGTGACCAGCAGGCCGGGCTCGCGCTGCAGCGCCTCGCCCCAGCCGTCGACGCGGCGCTGCTCCTCCCGCGAGGCGCGCACCGAGAAGACGAGCGCGGCCGCGGCGACCGCGGCCAGCAGGGCGGCCGCTATCAGCACGGCCCGCGCTCGGCGCGGGACCGGCTGGCGCTGCTGCTGGAAGCAGCGCGAGAGCAGCTCGCGGGCGCCCGAGAACGGCGTCCGATCGCCGCGGAAGCCGGCGAGCTCACCGCCGTACGCGAGGTGGACGCGCTCCAGCGTCTCGCACAGGACGAGCCCGTACGCGGGCGGCGCCACGCCGCGCACGATGGACACGAGGAGCGCCGACGGGCCGTGCTCGACCCACCCTGTCAGATCGCCGACGCGGAAGCGCTCCAGCCGCGCGTCGGTCCGGAACGCGTCGTGGGCAAACGCGTCGATGGCGGTGAGCATCGCCGTGACCTGATCGGGATCCCTGTAGGGGATCTCGTCGGCGCTGAGGTGCTCGAGGACGAGCCCCGTCCCGCGGTGGACAAGGAAGAGCTGCTCGGTCCGGTAGACCATCGAGCGGAGCAGCACCACCTCCGCGAAGGGGCGCCCCGTGCGGCGCGCCTCGACGCGCCAGCGCATGCTCCGCCAGGACAGGCCGAGGGCGGCCGCCTCGTTGAGGCGCTGGATCATCGCCCGGAGAGCGCAGCGCACGGCCTTGCGGATGGCCGGCCCCATGGCGGGGGAGATCGCGTCCGCGAACGCCCCCGGGTCCCGGCGCACGCGCTCCTGGATCGCGCTGGTGAGGAGCGGCTCCAGCGCCCACGAGAGCGCCTCACCCGTCTTGCGGCTCTCGATCACCGCCTCGGGCAGCGCCCCCGCGACCATCTCGACCATGGATTGGTCCAGCCGCTCCTCGATCCGCTGGATCCGGTGCTGCTCGGGGCCCACGAGCAGGGGGCGGAGGTCTTCGAGCGTCTTTCTCGGCGGAGGCGCCTCGCGGCGCGCTCTCGGCTCTCGCATCGTTCTTCCCCGGACCGCCGCGCCCGCTCCGCTGGGCGGAGCGGCGCGGCCGCCTCACGCTGCCTCGTCCGAGCGGCGCTCCGCCCTCTGGTACCGCTCCGACTCCGCGGCCGCCTCGTGCGCCGGCGCGTCCGGCGCGAGCGCTTCGGCGCCGTCGGCCCACACGGCGGCCAGCTCGCGCTCGAGCATCGCGCTCAGATCGCTCCGCGTGCGCCGCGCCTCGTCGGCGAACGCCTTGGACTGGTCGAGCATCTGCTGCCGGAGCTCGCGCTGCGTGCGCGCCACGAGCTCCTCCAGCCGCTGGACCCGCTGCGCGATCAGCTCGAGCGCCTCCCGCGACTCGCGGGAGGCGCTGCCGAGCGCGCCGTCGGCGGCCGCGCGCTGGGCCTCGATCGACGCGCCGAGCGCCTCGATCTCCCTGCGCATGTGCGCCTCCAGCATGTCCAGACGCCGCCACGCTTCACTCCGCAGCTCCTCCGCCTGGGCGGCGACCTGAGCGTCGGTGTGCGAGAGCCGGCGAGCGAGCTCGCGGAACTGGGCGCCGCACAGGATGTCGCGCACCTGCTCCAGGCTGTTGGTGATCGCGGACTCCGCGTGTCCTGCGGTGGCGTCGTGCTCCGCCCGCCCGCTCGTCCTCATGGTCATGATGAAGGCCCCCTCTCCGTGCGTGCCGTGCATGTCGCGTTCGGCGAGCCGAGCTCGCTCGTCATCGCGCTCCCGCATCGCGTCATCGCGCTCGCGACGGCTCACCGAGCTCGCTCCCCCAGGTTTTCTCTTCCGTCTGGACACGATGCCCCTCGCTCATCACGTCGCGCGCTGCGCAACATGGGTCAGCGCCCTGGGCGCGGGTAGCCCTCGGAAGGCCGCCGGGGCGGCCGCGGCCCGGCCGGGGAGCCGCTCGGCCGCTCCGGAGCGCCGCGCTGAACAGGAGCTCTCGGAGCCCGGTAAGATGCTCCCATGCGAACTCCGCGAACCTCCCTGGTGGCCGCGGCCTTCCTCGCGGCCTGCGGCGCTCCGGCCGGCGGCGCTCTTTCTGCCAGCGCCCTTTCTGCCAGCGCTCCTTCCGCGAGCGCCGCCACCTCGGGTTTCAGCTCGCCCCCGGTCAGGGCAGGATGGTGAACGTGACCGGCGCGCCCGTGAAGGGACCGCCGCCCTGCACGATGCGGTTGTTCTCGAACAGCGCGCTGATCACGCTGACCGTGATCGGCGCGCCGGCAGCGCGGAGCTTGTCCCAGGCCGCCGCGTCCGGCGTGTAGCTCAGCTTGGTCGTGAACACCCGGAGCAGCAGATCGCGCTCCGCCGTCGTGAAGACCAGGAAGTAAGCGCGCCCGTTGATGGGCGTCCCGTGAGCCCAGGCGGCGCGCGCCGGCCCAAGGAGCGCCCCGAGCTCCGCGACGATCGACGCCCCCGGCGCGGCGAGCGCCCTCGCCCCCGGCGCCGCGGCGGCCGCGAGCCGCAGCTCCGGCGCGGCCCGAGGCGCCGTCCGCTGCGCCGCGCCCGCGACGTGGAAGGTCAGCTCCGGCGCGGCGTCGCCGGGGAGCATCGCGCCGTCCTCGGGCGCGTCGAACACCGTGCCCTGCGAGGGCTCGTCCTTCGGCTCCACGGCGAGCAGCGCCTCCAGGGCCTCGTCGGTCGCGCCGCCCTCGAAGAGGACGTCGCTCAGGCTCGGGTCGGACGCCGTCCCGCCCGACGTGTGGTCGTGGCTGTGACCACACGCCCCGGTGTACATCGCGGCCGACGCGAGCGCCGCCAGCGCGGGCACGAGGAGCGCCCGGCTCAGGAAAGGCCTCCGGCTCACGGCGCCTCCGCCCAGGGATCCGCGAAGCGCGGGTCCTTCAGAAACTCGTCGTCCGTCAGGGTTTGCAAGAAGGCGATCACGTCCGCTCTCTCCTCTCCTGTGAGATCGAACCCGCTGATGAGCTCGCTCTTGAACTTGTTCTCGCTGCCCACACCGGCGTTGGGGAAGCCAGCCTCGATCGTGCGCCCTCCGGCGGCGTAATGGTCGAGCACGCCCTCGAGCGTCTCGATGCTGCCGTCATGCATGTACGGCGCCGTGACGGCGATGTTCCGCAGCGTGGGCGCGCGGAACCGGCCCATGTCCGCCGCTTTGTGGGAGATCTCGTAGACTCCCCCGTTGCCGTCCGGGTAAGCGCCGTTCCCGTCGATGTTGTAGAGCCCCGTGTTGTGGAACATCACCTCCGTGAAGGTGGTGCCGTCGTGCTCCACCGAGTCCGACAGGTTGAAGCCGCCGTGGCAATGGAAGCACTCCAGCTTCTCGGAGAAGAAGAGATCCATCCCGCGCAGCGCCGCATCCGACATCCCGGAGGGGTCGCCGCCGTAGCGGTAACGGTCGTAGGGCGCGCGGTAGGAGAGCAGCGACCGCTCGAACGACGCGATCGCCTTCGTGATGTTCGCGAGGCGGATGGGCTCGTCGTCGCCGGGGAACGCCTCGGGAAAGAGGTCCTGGTACAGCGGCTCGCCCTGGAGCCGCTCCAGGAGATCGTCCTCCATGCCGGCGAGCCCGAGCTCGACCGGCGTCTCGCCGAACATGGGGAGGAGCGCTTGCTCCTCGAGCGCTTCGATGAGCGGATTCGCCCAGGTCAGCGTCGTGAGGTAAGCGACGTTGGCCAGGCTCATCGAGCTGCGCGAGTGCAGCTGGCCGGTCGAGCCCTTGGCGTTCGCGAGGTGGTCGGTGAACGCGAGCTCCTGGCGATGGCACGAGCCGCACGAGTACGTGCCGTTGCCGGACAGGCGCACGTCGTAGAACAGCCGCCTGCCGAGCTCGACCTTCGCCGGCGACATCGGGTTGTCGTCGGGGACCTTGGGCACCGGAAAGCCCGTCGGCAGCCCCCACGCATAGGCGCCCGCGCCGCCTCCCCCACCGCCGCCCTCCCCCGTCAATCCGCCCGGGCCATCGTCGTCGCCGCAGGCACAGCAGAGGGCCGCGAGCGCGGCGAGGGCGGAGGAGATCGCCGAGCGGCGGAGAGCGGTCATCGAAGCGAACATCGCCATGGCGCCTAGTCTATCCTGAAGAACGACTGCTGATCGGGGCGCGGCGAGCCGTCGGTGCTGTCGATGCCGAGATGGGTGAAGAGCGGCAGACACTCGGAGTCCGACGGATCCGACATGCAGCCGGGGATGTCGTCGGCGCTCGCCGACAGGTCGCTGTCCGCGACGAGCGCCGCATAGTCGACGAGCACCTTCGTCGTGAGCGGGTCGATGCCCTCGAAGACGATCTCGGCGACGTTGGGGCGATCGCACGCGGCCACCCCGCCGTCCGCGCCGGGCATGCAGCCAGTGCTCCCGATGTGCACGAGGAACGGCTTGTCGTCCGCCGTGGAGACGCTGTCGAGGCGCAGGAACTTGTACCCGGCGTTCCAGCTCCAGAACAGCCCCGTCAGGTTCAGCGGCGACGGCGCGCTCGACGCGTCGCCGTGGTTCAGGTCGAACGGGACGCCCAGCTTGAACGACAGCCCGTCGTAGTCCCCGGCCGGGACCGTCCCGCGCACCACGCCGTTCGTCTCCTCCGTCCCGTTGGCGCAGGTGCCCGATCGGTCCTCGAAATCGAGGAGCACGACGTCCTGGTACTGCCACAGCTCGTCCTGTTCGAGCGAGAGCGGCACCTCCTCGCCGTCCGCGCGGCGCAGGCGCACGTCGTGGATGTAGAGGCGGAAATCGTTCAGCCCCACGTCCGTCGAGGCGCTGCCGACAGCGTACGTCTCGCTGCAGGAGAACACCTCGTCGCGGACGCGGCCTTCGAACTGCAGCTCGACAGCGATCGTCTCAGCCCCGCCGCCCGTCGAGGTCGACGCGCCGTCGACAGGGGTCACCCCGTCATCGTCGCCGCACGCCATGAGCGCGAGGGCCGCCCCGACCAGCGGGAACCAGAGCCGTGATGCACGAAGACCGGATTCCATGTGCGTCCTCCCGAGGAACGATGCGCGCCACGATAGGCCGCGCCGCACCTCGCCTGAATGCGACATGTTGTCGCTATCGCGATCCGCCCGAGAGCGCGAGTCGATACGGCGTCGGAAGAGGGCTCGCTGACGGCCTCAGAGCAATCTTCGGCGGCCAGCAGACAGCGACGCCGCCGACGAACACACGAACGCGCTCGCCGCCTGCGACGTCGACCAAACCGCCGGCGCGCCCGCCGGGCGAGCGCACGCGTCCGCATGATAACACGAACCGATAAAATCGTGCTACTGGCCAGCCCACCTGTGATCCGCTCCCTGAGCACGGCGCTCCCGCTGCTTCTTGTCATCGCGTCCGCCGCGCCTGCGCGCGCAGGCGACAGCGCCGCGGCTGCGAGCGCAGGCGCCGCGCCTCCGCCCGCGGCCGGGGCGGCAACGTCGGCGGGCGGCGATGCCTCCGGCGGCGCCGGCGCAGCGGCGCCCGCCTCCGGTGCGGCGGGCGCCGCTTCGCCCGCGTCCGACGCCGCGCCCATCACGGTCGTGGTGCAGGGCGCGGCGCCGCCGCGCAGCGCCTCGGAGTCGGTGCGCGGGCAGGCGGAGATCCGGGCGGCGCCCCACCGGACGGCGAGCGACGTGCTGCAGCTCGTGCCGGGCGTGTTCACCTCCCAGCACAGCGGCGAGTGCAAGGCGCACCAGATCTTCTTCCGCGGCTTCGACGCGGTCCATGGACAGGACCTCGAGATCTGGGTCGCGGGCGCGCCGGTCAACGAGGTCTCCAACGTCCACGGCCAGGGCTATACCGACCTCCATTTCGTGATGCCGGAGGTGATCGGCGAGCTCCGCGCGCAGCCCGGATCATACGACCCGCGCCAGGGCGACTTCGCGGTCGCCGGGACGATGCGCTTCGATCTCGCCTACGGCGAGCCGGGGATCACCGCCACCGCCTCCGCGGGCTCGTTCGGCGCGCGCCGGCTCTTCCTCGCTTACCACCCCGAGAACGCGGACGACGCCACGTTCGCGGCGTTCGAGGCGTACGGGACCGACGGCTTCGGGCCCGCCCGCGCCGCCGGCCGGGCCTCGCTCGTCGCGCAGGCCGTCTACCGGCCGCTCGCCGGCGTCTCCGCCCGGGTGATGGCGTCGGCGTTCGCCTCCCGCTGCGGCTCCGCCGGCGTCCTGCGCCTCTGCGACATCGCGTCGGGCAAGGTCGACCGCTTCGCCTCGTACGATCCCGATCAGGGCGGCGACTCGTCGCGCGCGCAGCTCGTCGTCGATCTGCGCGGCTCGGGCGACGGCGCCGCCCGCGGGGAGGGCCTCTCGCTCACGCCGTTCGTCGTCCTGCGCGCGCTCCGGCTGCGCTCGAACTTCACCGGCTACCTCGCGGACCCCACGAACGGCGACGCCACCCAGCAGCTCAACGAGGCGATCACGGCGGGCGCCACCGCATCGTACCGGCTCACCTTCCCGCTGCTCTCCGACCGCGACTCGTTCGAGGCGGGCGTCGTCGCCCGCACCGACTGGATCGAGCAGTCGCAGCGGCGCCTCGCGGCCGTCGACGACAGGCCGACCGCGACGCTCGTCGACGCGAAGGTCCGCGCGACCGACATCGCCGGCTACCTCGACGCGTCGATCCGGCCGGCGCGGCGGGTCACGCTGCGCGGCGGGCTGCGCGCCGACGGCCTCGCGTACCAGGTCGTCGACAACGCCGGCCAGGGGGCCCAGGCGCGCAGCGCGCAGGGCGTCCACATGGGCGGCAAGGGCACGGTCGACGTGGCGCTGTTCCCCGGGCTCCGCGCGCTCGCCAGCGTGGGCCAGGGGTTCCGCTCGCCCCAGGCGCGCAGCCTCGGCGACGGCGAGCGGACCCCCTTCACGCGGGTGCTCTCCGCCGAGGCCGGGCTCCGCTACGCCGACGAGCTCGTGCGGGCGTCGGCGGCGCTGTTCCACACGCGCCTCAGCGAGGATCTCGTCTTCGACGAGGCGACCGCCCGCAACGAGCCCGTGCCCGCCACGGCCCGCACCGGGGTGGCCCTCGACGCCGTGGCGCACCCGGCGCCGTGGCTCGTGTCGAGCGTCGGCCTGACGTACACCCGGGCCGCCTTCACCGCCTCCGGGGGGCGCTACGCGGCGGGCGATCTCCTCCCCTTCGTGCCCCAGGTCGTCGCCCGCGCCGATCTCGCGGTGACGCCGCGCCTCGGCGCGCTCTTCGGCCGGCGCCTCGAGGCCCGCGCCGGCGCGGGCGTGACGCTGCTCCACGGCCGCCCGCTGCCGTTCGGAGAGGTCGGCCACGACGCGCTCGTCACCGACGTGACGGCGCACGTCCGCTACCACCGCGTCGAGCTCGGGCTCGACGTCTACAACCTCCTCGACGCGTCGTGGTTCGACGGCGAGTTCGTCTACCCCTCGAGCTTCACCCGCGGCGCGACGCCCGACCTCCTCCCCGCGCGGCACGTGACGGTCGGCGCCCCGCGCAGCTTCCTCGCTTCGCTCTCCCTCTACATCGGCTGAGGCTCTCGATGACATCCACCACCCCACAGACCCGATCCCCCCGGCGCGCCGCCCTCGCCGCGGCGGGGCGCCTCGCCGCGGCGCTCGCGGCGGGCGCGCTCGCCGCCGGGTGCGGCGCCGGAGGCGACGGCGCGACCTCCGGCAAGCGCCTGACCCTGGCGACGCAGGTCGCGCCCGACGCGGCGTCGGTCGCGCCGTTCACGAACGCGCTCGGCTGGACCATCACGCTGTCGAAGGCGCACCTGGCGATCGGGTCGCTCCACTACTTCGAGGGCGCCCCGTTCACGGCGCGGCGGCCTTCGCCGGGCGGCGGCCCCTCGCTGCTCGAGCGGCTCGCCCGGTGGGCCGTGCCCGAGGCGCACGCGCACCCGGGCCACTACCAGGCCGGCGAGGCGAGGGGCCAGATGACCCAGCCGACGTCGGTCGACCTGCTGCGGGGGACGACGGCGCTCGCGGACGCGGACGCCGTGAGCGGCGCCGCGCGATCCGCGCGCTTCACGTTCGGCGCGCCGCCCTCGGGCCCGCTCGCCGCGGCGCTCGACGGGCACGTCGTCGCCGTCGAGGGCCGCGCCGAGAAGGGCGACCTCGCGCGGGTGTTCCGCGCGCGCGCGCTGGCCGCCGACGTCGCCGACGACGCGACCGGCGAGCCGTCGGTGGAGGGCTGCGTCTTCGAGGAGGTCTTCCTCGACGGGCCCGGTGTCGTCACGCTCGTCGTGAAGCCGGCGGTCTGGCTCGATCAGGTCGACTTCGAGGCCGTCGCCGCGAGCGAGGACGGCGCGCCGGTCGAGCTCGAGCCCGAGAGCCAGGCCCAGCGCGGCTTCACGCGGGGCCTCAAGAAGGGGACGGCCTACGCGCTCTCGTTCGCGCCCGGCTCCCCGGAGGAGAAAGAAGGACGATGAGGATCACGAAAGGACCGTGGGTTGCGGCGGCGACGCTCGCCGCGGCGGCGCTCGCCGGCTGCGGCGAGGACGAGGCCGGGGCCGGGAGCGTGGCGTTCTCGACGTGGGGAGAGGAGTACATCGAGCAGGAGATCCCGGCCGCCGATCTCGCGGACGGCTGGAGCATCCAGTACGAGAAGTTCCTGTTCGTCGTCCGGAACGTCACCGTCGCCGATCGCGAGGGGAACGTCGGAGCGCGCATGCAGGGCTCGATCCTGTTCGACCACACGAAGGCCGGCGCGAAGCCGGTGGTGACCTTCGACGACCTCGAGGCGAAGCCCTGGGAGGCCGTCTCCTACGAGATCGGCCCGGCGGACGCGGACACCGCGCTCGACGGCGCGACGGAGGAGGACAAGGCGCTCATGCTCGCGGCGGGCGCGTCGGTGCACATCGAGGCGATCGCGCGGAAGAGCGACGGCGGCGGCGAGGTCGAGAAGCGCCTCGACTGGACCTTCTCGCTCGCGACGCGCTACGCCGACTGCAAGGGCGACAAGGCCGGCAAGGAGACCGACGGCGTCCTCGTCACGAACGGCGGCACCGACGACGTGGAGCTCACCATCCACGGCGACCACTTCTTCTACGACGACCTCCAGGCCGCGACCGCCGCGCGCCGGTTCGCGCCCATCGCCGCCGCGGACGCCGACGACGACGGGGCCGTCACCCTGGAGGAGCTCGCCGCGGTGCGCCTCGTCGCGATCGAGGAGGGCCCCTACGGGACGGGCAGCGCCGGAAACATCAATGATCTCGGGGCGTTCGTCGCGGCGCTCTCGCGCACGCTCGGGCACTTCCGCGGCGAGGGCGAGTGCGTCTCCGAAGGCCCGTGACGGGGCCGGCGGCGCGCTCGCCCGCGGCGATCACTCGATCCCGACCGTCGTCGTGACGTCCTGGAGCTCGCCCCCGTCGAACGCCGGCACCCGCGCGGAGCCGAGCAGCATCTGCACGCAGCTCCCGGCCGGGGTCATCGCGACCTGCGGCTCGATCGTGATGCGCTGCACGGCGCCCGCGGGGTTGAAGAACACCCGCGCCGTCACCGCCTTCGGCCCCGCCCTGCCCTTGCAGTGGATCCGCGCGGTGGCGCCCTTCGCTTGCAGCGCCGCGTGGGCCGCGCCGCGATCGAACGGCCTCGCCGCGCTGGGCTGCGCCGCCGCCGCCGGCGCGGTGCCTCCGCGCATGGGGCGCGGGGACCTCGGCGCGGGCGCCGGCGCCGGAGCGTCGCGAGGGCCGGGCGACGGCTGCCGCTCGCCCGCGCCGCTCGTGTCGTTCGCGTCGCCCGCCGGCGCCGGCGAGCGCGCCTCGCCGCCGCGGCCTGGGCTGACCACCGTCGGGTGCGCCGGCACCGGCAGGCGCTGCACCAGCCGGACGTCGCTCTGCGCGCGGCCGGCGTAAAAGGCGATCGCCGCCGTCGCGACGCCGCTGGCCAGGCCGCACGCGAGGAGCAGCGGCCCCCACCGCGCGGGCTTGCGAGGGGCCTCCGGCGGCGCGCTGCTCGCCAGGACGGGCGCGGGCGTCGCCGGGGGGCGCGCGCTGACGGGCGACGACGATGCGCCCGCGCCGGCGGGCGACGACGGCGCGCGCTGCGCGTCCGAGGCCATCTCGGTCGGTCCGCTCATCGACAGGCGCGAGGTACGCCCCGCCGGGGTGAGCGCCGCCGCGGCGCTGAACGGCACCACCGAGATCGCGCCGACCGCGGCGCGCACGCTGCGCGGGTCGAGCGGATCGACGAACAGCGCCGGGCCGAGCGCGTCGAACGCCTCCTGCGCCGTCTGGAAGCGCTGCGACGGCTCCCGCGCAACGCAGCGCGCGAACCAGGCGTCGAACGGGTGCACGATGCAGCCGGCGCGCCCGAGCGCGATCGCGCGCACCGACGCCGGGTCGATCGCCTCGAAGAGGATCTCGCGGAGCAGCACCGGCATCGCGGTGCCCATCGGGTCGTTCGCGGCGCGCCAGTACATGCGCCCCGTGAGCAGCGAGAACGCGATCAGCCCGAGCGCCCACACGTCGGTCGCCGGCGAGATCTTCCCGCGCGCGTCGGTCTGCTCGGGCGCCATCCAGAGGGGCGTGCCGAGCGAGGCGGTCGCCATCGTGCTCGCCTCCGCGGCGATCTTCGCGATGCCGAAGTCGAGGACCTTGACCGACCAGCGCGCCGTCGCGCTCTGCGTCTTCGCGAGGAACACGTTCTGCGGCTTCATGTCCCGGTGGACCACGCCCGCGCGGTGGGCGGCGCCGAGCGCGTGGCAGAGCTGCCGGAAGATCTCGTGCACGTCCTGCGCCGAGAGCAGCCCGCTGCGCCTCATCCGCTGCGCGAGGTCCTCCCCCTCGAGCAGCTCCATCGCGAGCCAGGGCACGCCGCTGGCCGCGTCCACGCCGGCGCCGATCACCTGCACGACGTGATCGCTCTCCACCAGCGCGCCGACGCGCGCCTCCTGCTCGAAGCGCTCGCGCAGCCGGGCGTCCGCGCAGAGCTGCGGGTGCATGAGCTTGAGCGCCCGCAGCTTGCCCGTGCTCGCCTGCTCGGCGATGTACACGGCGCCCATGCCCCCGGCGCTGAGGGGCCGAACGAGCCGGAACTCTCCGAAGAGCATCCCGACCGCCGGCTGGAACGGCGCGACCATGGCGGGCGATGCTAGCATGGTGGCCGTCGCGGGGGTGTCGGGGCTCACGGGCGCGGCGCGCACGTTGCGCCTTGCGCACGTTGCCCCTCGCTGCCTCGTTAGGCGTGCGCGCCGTCGGCGCCGCCCGCGCTGCGCGCGCGCGGCGGGAGCGACGCGACGAGGCGCTCGATCCCGATCCGGCCCGCGACCAGCGCGCCCGTCGCCGCGGCGCGGAGCGCGTCGCGCGCCGGCTGGGCTCTGCCGGCGAAGTGCCGGACGCCGAAGCGCAGGAACGACGGCTCGCCGAGGAGGTAACGCTCGACGCGCTCCCGCGGCGCGCCGTAGAAGGCGCGCATCACCCGGCGCCGGAAGCGCAGGTCGAGGCCCAGCAGCGATCGCTCGACGCGCCGGCCCCAGTCGTGGAACCCGAGATCGCGGGCGTCGAGCTTCTCGGCGAGGTACTCGCCCGCGAGGGCCCCGTACGCGATCGCCTGGGCGATCCCCTCTCCCAGCATCGGATCGATGCCCGCGGCCTCGCCGACGAGCAGGGCGGCGGGCCGCGCGATCACGGCCCGCCGGTCGAGGCCTCGCTCGGCGAAGCGCTTTCGCCGGTAGCGCTCCGGGTCGAGGCCGAGCGCCTCGAGCCTGCTCCGGAGCACGCGCTCGGCGTCGGGCGCGGGGCGCGCCACGCCGAGCGCGCCCTCGTGCAGCACGTAGGCCCCCCGGCAGACGAGCTCGCGCCCGTCGACGAGCGTGGGGAAGTCCCACAGGTAGCCGGCGAACGAGCGGTCCCGCATCTCGAAGTGCAGGAGGTCGCGCGCCCGGTCCCCCGCGACGGGCTCGGTGTCGACCTCGACGGCCTGCGCGCGCAGCCTGCCGAACGGCAGCCCCATCGCGCGGCGAACGACGCTGCCGACGCCGTCCGCGCCGACGACGACGCGGCCGTCGAACACCCCGGCCGAGCTCTCGACGCGGGCGCCGCGCTCGCTCGGCGTGGCGCCGGTCACCCGCGCCCCCTCCACGATCCGGACGCCCCGCGCCCGCGCGGCGAGCGCGAGCGCGCGATCGAACTCGGCGCGCCGGACGACGCGCCCGATGTTGCCCTCGCGGACCGCGACCTCGCCGGCCTGGAAGGCCGCGCTGATGCCGTGCACCACGACCGAGGGCACGTCGATCGTCACCCCGATCGACGAGAGCGCCCTGTCCGCTCGCTCGCCGAGGCCGCCCGCGCAGGACTTGTCCCGCGGGTAGCGCTCCTTTTCGAGCACCACGATCTTTTCGGCGAGGGCCGGGCGATGGTGGGCGAGGAAGAGCGCCGTGCTCACGCCCGCCGGCCCACCTCCGACGATCACGACTTCATGCGCCGCCATGCGGGGGCCGCTCTAGCACGGCGCCTCCGTCGGCGGGCTCCCCCGGACGCTCACCGCCGCTCGTACAGGGGCACCAGCGTCCGGTAGGGGAAGAGGTACACGCTCTTCCCCGCGAGGTCCGGGTGGTTCGCGGCCAGCTCGCGGATCTCGTTCAGGACCGCATAACGCTCCTGCAGGGGGAGCGCCGAGATGTAGCTGATCGACGCGACGCGCTCGAGCAGCCCGTCGAGGTCGAGCTCCTGCGTATGGGTGAACTCGTGCTCTCCGAGCGGCGCGAAGAGGCGGGAGTCCGAGAACGTCCGGCGCCAGGCGCCGAACCTGTGTATCGGAGCATCCCGGCCGTGGCGGTCGAGGATGTGGGAGATGCGGGCGACCCAGTCGACGCGCTCGTCGCGCAGGTTGAAGAGCAGGGAGAGGCGCCCTCTCGGCCGGAGCACGCGGTGGATCTCGGCGAGCGCGAGATCACCGTGAAACCAGTGGAACGACTGCGCGGCGACCGCGGCGTCGACCGATGTCTCGGGCAAGGGGATGGCCTCGGCGACCCCATCGAGCGGAATGGCGGACGGGACCATCTGGCCCAGCTTGCGCCGCATCCCCTCGACCGGCTCGAGCGCGAGCAGCCGCGCGCCCGTGGGCACCAGGAGGCGCGTGAGCTTGCCGGTGCCGGCGCCGAGATCGAGCACCGTGCTCGTCGCGTCGATGCGGAGCGTGTCGCGCAGGAGCTCGATCGCGCCGCGCGGGTAGTCCGGGCGCCCCTTCTCGTAAGCATCCGCTGCAGTCGCGTAGCCCTGTGCAGCGAGGCGATGGAGAGTCATGGCCTGCATCCGCTCCGAGTTAAGGAGGATCTCGCGCAGCGCCGGAGGGACCACCCACCCCGACGGCCCATCGAGAGAGGCTACGCAACCGGGAGCCGCGTTGGAAGCGGGTTGTCGCTCAAAATGCGCATCACGTTCTCTCGAAGCACCTTGGCGATCACACGCTCGCTCAAGCCAGCTCGCAGCAGCGCATCCGTCAAGAGCGGAAGATGGGCCGCATCACGCAGCTCACGTGTGGGAATGATGAAACCGTCCCAATCGGATCCGAGCGCCGGCGTGTCCTCGCCGGCAACGTTGATGATGTGCACGAGGTGCTTGACGACGGGCGCGAGCCCGTTTCCGCCGAGATAGAGCGGACAGAAGATGATCCCGGCGCACCCGCCGCGATCGGCGAGGGCGCGGAGCTGATCGTCATCGATGTTGCGCCAGTGATCGAACGCGCCGGCGATACCCGTGTGGCTGACCATGGGTGGGCGGCGAGCGAGCGCACATGCGTCGAGGAAGCCTGCCCGGTTGATGTGCGCGAGATCGACGATGACGCCGAGGTCCTCGGCGAGGCGCACGACGTCGCGGCCGAAGGCGGTGAGGCCTTCACCATCCCTGCGGCCGCTGCCGTAGGCGGGATAACACGCCTCGTTGGCGCTGAAGTGGCAGAGCCCGAGGTAGCGCACGCCGCGCCGCGCGAAGCGAGCGAGGGTGTCGAGATCGCCTTCGAGCGCGTGCGCCCCCTCGACGCCGAGCAGCGCCGCGACGGCGCCGCGGGTCTTCGCCGCCTCGATGTCCTCGGCCGTGAGCGCCTTCACGAGGCGGCCGGGCCGCGCGCGGACGGCCTGCTCCAGGAGATCGATCTGCTCCTCGACGACGGCGGCGAGCCCGCGCCGCTGCCCGATGGGCAGCGAGACCAGCCCGAAGAACTGCGCGCCGACGCCGCCCTCGCGGAGCCGCGGGACGTCGACGTGCCCGCCGAGGGCCGCGAGCGGCAGCGGCGGCTCGTGCCGCGCCTGCAGATCGTAACCGACCCAGCGCGCCCACATGAGGCTGTCGGCGTGGAGATCGATGGCGGGGTACTGCGCGTGCAGGGCGCGGGCTTCGGGTGTTCCGTGCATGGAGGGAAGGCTAGTCGACCCGAGGCGGCCGGTCGCGCGCCGGGCGACGAGGGCTCAGGGGCTCGCCAGCTTGAGGCCGAGGATGGACACAACGAGCAGCGCGAGGAAACCGAGCCTCGCGGCCGTGGCGGGCTCGCCGAACAGGAGGATGCCCGCGACCGCCGCCCCGAACGCGCCGATGCCGACCCAGACGGCGTACGCCGTGCCGATGGGCAAGGTCCGCGAGGCGCTCTCGAGGAGCGCGATGCTCGTGATGATCGCGCCGATCGTGAGCGCCGTTGGCAACGGGCGCGTGAAGCCGTGTGTATACTTGAGACCGATAGCCCAGCAGACCTCGAGCAGGCCTGCCAGGAGCAACGCCAGCCAGGACATGACGACTCTCCTCGTGATGCGGCTGCGTCGTCTTGTCCTGACCGGGTACGGCGCGTCTCGTCCGGGACGCCCTGTCAAGGAGCGCCGCGGGGAACCTAGCAGCGGCGCCGGCCTGCGCAACAGGCAGGCCGGCGCGGCGCCGCGCCGCGGGGCCGCACGGTCGCCGCCGCTCCCGCGCCGCTGGGCGAGCGGCGCCGGACGCTGGACCACGCCGCGGCCTCTCGATCGGCCTCTCGATCGGCCTCTCGATCGCGCTCTCCTGGAGCTCGCTACTCGATCGGCTCCTCGATTTCCCCCTCGCCCTGGAGCATCGACGAGCTGCCCGCCGCCCGGCTGATCAGCGCGGCGGCGAGCTCGTTGATGTACTCCTCGATCGCGGTGTATCCGGACGGCATCACCTTGGTGTGGTCGCTCGCGTTCGACGAGCTGAGGCCGTGCGCCCGCTCCCACGCGTCCGCCATGCCGTCGCGGTCGGCGTCCGCGGGGGCCGTCCCCGGGCTGAGGCCGTCCATCAGGTTGCTCACGTAGCGGGCGCCCCACGAGCCGTCGCGGCGCTCCATGTTCTTGAAGACGCCCTTCGTCACCACGTCGCGCGGCAGCGAGCCCGCCTGCGCGACGACGAGCCGAGCCGCGTCCTGCGCGCGTTGCGTCGTCACCGGGATGTACCCCGGGACATCGCGCGTGAAATTGAACTGCGTCGCCGAGCGGTACGACTCGGCCTTGTTGAGCTTGCTGAAGCTCGGGTGGAGGTATGGCTGCTTCCAGGGGTTCTCGACGGTGCCCGTGAACTTCCCGGGATCGTCGATGTAGTTGTCGCCGAGGAAGTACTTGAGCCCCGCGCCGGCGCTGCCGTCGAAGTAGAACGGGATCAGCTGATCGCTCGGCCCCTTGATGTAGGTGTTGCCCACGATGTTGAACTGGCCGCTCGCCCGGTTGTGGTGCACGAACCCGTGCCTCACGTTGTAGGCCACGTTGTTGCGGATGTCGGCCGGGCCGTTCGCGACCGCGGGGCAACGCGCCTTGTGATGGGCGAACAGGTTGTGGTGGAGCGTGATCCGGTGGCCATCAGGGCCGTTGATGAGACCGTAATTATGCATCCCCTCTGGATGCCCCGTGGTCGCCGACGATTCGATGGTGGACCACTGGACCGTGACGTCATCTGCCTCATAGAGGTCCACGGTCTCGTCGACGCCCCAGGCGATCGACATGTGATCGAGCATCACCTTCGAGTTCCGCGAGATCTGCGTCGCGTCGAACTGCTCTCCGGCCGAGCCGTTGTGCACGGGCCGGACTCGCAAGAACCGTACAATGATGTTGTTGACCGCGGTGGAGTACCTGGCGGTCAAGCGACCGCGGATGGTGATGCCCGCGCCGGGGGCCGTCTGGCCCGCGATCGTCACGTCGCCGTTCCGGATGACGACATCCCCTTCGATCACGCCGCTCACGTCGAAGACGATGATGCGAGGCCCGCTCGCGTCGAGGGCCGCCTGGAGGCTCCCCGACCCGCTCGTGCGCAGGTTGGTGACCTTGATGACGCGCCCGCCGCGCCCGCCGGTCGCGACGGCGCCAAAGCCCTCTGCCCCCGGAAACGACGGGAGCGCGCTGGCTGGAGCCGATATCGCCGTGAGCGCAGAGACCGCGGCGACCGCGCAGCCGAAGCGGCGGAGACCCTGTGCGCCGATGGAAGAGCAAGTAGGAAGGAATGCCATGTGTCTCGTTCCCCTTTCGTACGTATCAGGCGCCGAACAAGACCGGATCGAACAAGGAAGCCCAGGGTGGGCGCGGCGCTAGGCGCGACGATGTGCCCTGATGAAACAGGGCGACGCGGAGCAGCGACGCGATGGGCCCGCCCTCGGCTGCCTGGCGCAGGAGGTCTTGACCAGCGCTCTTAACCGCAAGCCGTACTGTGGTGACCCTACAGGACTCGATTCACCGATGGCAATCATCAATTGCCAATCCGTGCGACAGGGCACATCAAAATCGATCTCAAATTCCATATCGCCAGATGAAGCGATGCTGGTTATCCTGCGCGGGAAGCGCCCGAGCGGGCTCATGACGTCCCGAGACGCGCTCGCCCGGCGGGCGCGCCGAGAGGGAGATCTCACTCGCCGGCGCCGGCGCGCGACATCGAGAGATCGATGCGCGGGCCGACCGCTCACGTCTCTCTCACGTCTCTCTTGGCGCGCAGACCGCCTCTCGATCCGGCGCTCTCGTTCCGGCGCCGCGTCGACTATGCCAGACGCAACTCACGGATCCTGCGCTGAAGCGCCCGCTTGGAGACCATGAGGCGCTCCACCATCGCGTCGATGTGTCCACCGCACTCCGCGTAGCAGCGGGCGACCTCGTCCGGCGCAAGATGGCTCGCCTGGCGGACCTGCGGGCAGCTCTCCACGAGCGCATAGAGCGATGTCCGCGAGATCCCGAGCTGCTCGGCGGCGGCCTTGAAATCCCACCGGCTCCGGCGGAGCGCGTCGATCAGCTCCTCTTCCCGCACGTCGGAGGGCTTGCGCCAGCCGGCGCCCTTCCCCGAGCCCGAGCTCGCCCGCGCAGCCGCGGCGGTCTCCGGCCGCGCCGATCTCGCCGCAGCCGCGCGATCGCCGTCGGCGTGGCCCCGCTGCTCCGGGGCTGCCCGCTGGAGCAGGTGCTCGAGCGCCGGCGCCCCCTCCAGGCGCGCCGCGCCCTGGCTCCCCACGACCAGCTGCCGCGCCACGTTCCGGAGCTGACGGATGTTCCCCGGCCAGTCGTACCGCGCGAGCCGGGCCACCACGGACGCCGGCAACCACGGGGCGCCGTCGGGCCGCGGCGCGTCGAGCCGGTGCGCGTCGCCCGAGGCCGCCAGCTCCTCGCGCAGGAAGTGAAGGAGCAGGCGCCCGAGATCGTCGCGGCGCTCGCGGAGCGGAGGGAGCGCGATCTCGTAACCGGCCAGGCGGTGGAGCAGCGGAGCGCGAAAAGCCCCCTCGGCCACCTTGGCCTCCAGATCGGCGTCCGTGGCGGTGATGAGTCGAATGCGCGTCTTCTTCGGCTGCTGGGCGCCCACCGCCTGGATCTCGCCCGTCTCGAGAGCCCTGAGGAGCATCGCCTGCACGTCGGGCGGCGCCTCGCCGATCTCGTCGAGGAAGAGCGTCCCGCCCTCGGCCGAGCCGAAGTAACCGGGACGGTCGCGCAGGGCGCCGGTATACGATCCGCGCTCGGCGCCGAAGAGCTCCGCGGCCGCCAGCAACGGAGGGATCGCCGCCATGTTGACGGCCACGAAGGGCTGATTGCGCCGGTTGCCGGCCTGGTGGATCGCCCTCGCGACGAGCTCTTTTCCGGTGCCCGTCTCGCCGCGGAGGAGCACCGCAGCTCCGAGATCGGCGACGCGACGGATATGCCACCGCGTCCGCTCCAGAAGGTCGCTATCGCCAACCAGGCCGAGGCGCTCCCCCGGCGCGCGCGGGGACGGATCGACCATGTGGAGCAGCAGGACGACGCGACTGGCGAGCTCGATGACGACCCCCCGCGTCACCTCGTCGAGCGAGAAATCGCGGCTCCCCTCCAGCGGGGCGCCGTCCACGGCGACGTGGGAGCCGCGCTCCGCCGCGTCCAGCCGGATCCGGTCGTCGGGCAGCGCGATGATGCGCAGAGGTTTGCGGCTCAGGTGGGTATCCCCGAGCGGCGCGTCGCCGATCGCACCCGGCGGACCGAAATACGGCTCCATTCGCGACAGCGCGACCGCATCGCGAAGCGCGAGGTCCGCGAGGACGGCGCGCTCACCGATGCGCTCAAGACGAGGATGGTAGAGGACGGACAGGGACGGAGCGAGGCGTGTGCATGCCCGCCGTGAGGGGCTGGTCTCGGGGTGCAGCGTCGTCGCGTTCGCGATCGTGGTGAGCCCTGTTCGCTCGGTCACCATGGGGCGGGAGAATACGCGCCCACCGAAAAGACTTGCAAGCTCAGCGGAGCCAGCGTTCGGTCCCTCCTGACCTCGCGCGATACGCACATTCGAACACACCGAACCGCTTTGGCGCTGTCGTCGCCTGGGCGCGGATACCGTAACGCCAGTTGACACGATGTGGGCTCGCGCGTAGTATTTTTCCTTTGTGAAGGGCCAAACGGTCGGCGGGAGATACGCGCTGCTGCGTGAGATCGGCCGCGGCGGCATGGGCATCGTCTGGGAGGCCTTCGATCAGATGCTCCGCCGGCCGGTGGCGCTGAAGCGGATGATGCCCGAGAACGTCGTCTCATTCGACGCAAGGCGCAGCTTCGAGCAGGAGGCGACGACTGTCGCTCGTCTCCGCAACGAGCACATCGTCCAAGTCCACGACTACGGAATCGATGAGGGTTCTCCCTATATCGTCATGGAGCTGCTCGAGGGGGAAGACCTCGAGAGCCGGCTCCGCCGCACGCGCCAGCTCCCGGCGGCGGCCGTGCTGTCATTGCTCCGGCAGCTCAGCTCGGGCCTCGAGGCGGCGAGCGCGGCAGGCATCGTCCACTGTGATCTCAAGCCCGCGAACATCTTCCTCGCCCGGGGTGCGTCCGGCGAGTCCGTGAAGATCCTCGATTTCGGGGTGGGGTGGCGGCTGTTCGATGCGCGTGACTGGAACGGCTCGCGCATCGGAACCCCCGCGTACATGAGCCCGGAGCAGGTCCGCGGCGCCGTTCCCCACCCCCTGGCCGACCTCTGGTCGCTCGGCGTCATCGCGTACCGCGCGCTCACCGGCCGTTTTCCGTTCTCGACAGAAAACCTGCCAGGACTCATCATCAGCATCTGCACGGATCCGTTCCCGCCGCCGTCGGCGTTCGACGCCGCCCTGCTCCCCGGGTTCGATCGATTCTTCGAGCGCGCCCTGGCAAAGGACAGGACCCGGAGATTCCAGTCGTCCCGCGAGCTCATCTCGGCGTTCGCCGCTGTGTGCGACGCGGGGAGCAAGCCCGCCAAGATCCTCATCGTCGATGATGAGCCCGACATGCACCTCCTGCTGAAGATGCATTTTCGGCAGAACAAGAAGAGCTCCGCCTACGAGCTCATCTTCGCCGACAACGGCCAGCACGCCCTCGAGGAGCTCCGGCGACACCCGGACATCGATGTCGTCGTCGCCGACATCAACATGCCGGTCATGGACGGGATCACCCTGCTCGAGCACATCCCCGAGGTGAACCCGCTCGCGAGGACGGTGATCGTGTCCGCGTACGGCGACATGACCAACATCCGTCGCGCCATGAACCGGGGGGCGTTCGACTTCCTCTTCAAGCCGCTCGATTTCGTCGACCTCGAGACCACGCTGGAGAAGTCCCTCCGCTCCGCGGAGCAGCAGCGACAGAAAGCCCAGGCGAACGAGGAGAACGATATCCTGCGGAAGTTCACGAACGCGGCCCTGGTGGAGCGGCTCCGGGCGCTCGGGCCCGCGGGCGCGGCCGCGAGCGAGGCGCAGGAGGCGACCATCGCCTTCATCGATGTCTTCCGGTTCACCCGCGTGGCGCAAGAGAGGCCGCCCGCCGAGGCCACGCGGCTGCTCAACGCCAACTTCGAGGTGATCGTCCCGGAGCTCCTGGCGCACGGAGGCATCGTGGACAAATTCGTGGGCGACGCCGTCATGGCAGTGTTCCACGGGCCGGAGCACCTCGACCGGGCGCTCTCGGCGTGCATCGCCGTACGCGAGCAGCTCGAGACGGTCGCTCGGCGTACGGGGAAGGATTCGCCTTACGCTCACGGGGTATGCGCGGGCGTCTCGACCGGCAGCGTCCTGGCGGCGGAGGTCGGCTCGCACGCCTGCGCGCGGCTCGGCTACACGGTGCTCGGGCAGGCCGTGAACGCCGCCTCCCACCTCGCGCGCGCAGCGCTGTCCGGGGAGATCCTCGTCGACGAGGCGGTCTGCCGGGCCGCCCGGCAGGAGTTCAAGTTCGAGAGCGCCGGCGCGCGGAGCATCTGGCCCAGGGCCGAATCGACGACCGTCTACAGGGTGGCGGGGCGCGACGTGACGCGGCCGCTGCTCGAGGGGGAGCAGACGGTCCAGATCTCCCTGGAGCCCAGGCCGGCGTAGGCGCCGCGCTGACATCGTGTCGGCCGGCAGGGCGCCGCACGGCGCCGGCATGTCCGCCGGCACGGCGCCGGGACTCCGGCCGACACGTCGGCCGACACGTCGGTCGACACGTTGCCGCACGCGCTCGACGGAACGCCCGCGGCCGCCGTCACATCGCGGCATGGAAACGCCCGCATCCCCGCACGTCGGCTGGGCGGCGGACATGCACGCACGGCTGGTACGCGCCGTGCAATTCCCATTCGCAGACGGTTCGGTTCCATCCCGGATGTCTCTCTCGACTGGATCGAGCGGCTCGGAGCAGGCGGCGCTTTCCAGCGAGCGACGGCCCCGGAGAGCTCGCAGAGCACGCGACTCACCGGACCGCGCGCGCCTGCTGCGACGCGCGCAGCGCCCTTCAATACCAGCACGCGAGGAAATAACGACAATGCCCACAGAGACAACGAAGTATCCGCCTGGCGTCCTGTCATTGCTCTATCACCTGAGGTACACGGGCCTCAGCGTGAACTCGGACAAGAACAAGGTGCTGAAAGACTTTCGCCTGAGCGCCACCGAGAAGAAGGTGTTCAACAAGTGCGGCGACATGGGGCGCCCCGACGACGACTGCGTCGCGAACGTCCTCTACCTCACGAAGGATGAGGTCAACGAGAGGCTCTTCAAGAACACGAGCGGCGAGGCGCCCGCCCCGTCGGCGAGCGGCGGGGCGCGCAAGCCGGGTCTCCTGTCCTTCCTTTATCATCTGGTGCACACCGCGGAGGTCTACAATCGCTTCCACCCCGACGAGGAAGCGCACAAGAACGAATCCAGAAACTCGCTGATGAGCGAGTTCAAGCTGAGCGAGCGGCAGAAGAAGAAGCTCGACAACCTCATCGCAAGAGGCCCGTCCGACGACGGTTCGCTCGAGGCCCTGCTGGATCTCGCCGTTTCCGAGCTCAACGGCGACGCCTGGTACAAGGCCTGGTGAGCGGGTAGCCTCGGGCGCTGCGCGAAGGCGGACCGCGGCAGTCGGTGGTCATCACGCGGGCACGGCCCGGCAGGACGAGAGGTGGCTGCATGATCGTTCGGTCGATGGAGAAGACGCTGGAGCTCGTCGAGCCTCATGTCCCGCCGACGCTCGTGTCACCGCGAGATTGGCGCGCCTTCGGCCGCTGCGCCCCGGCCCTGCTGGACGCCGCCTCGGTCCTGACCCTCGAATGTCATCTGGGGGCGACCGCTGCGCGGGTCGACTTTCTTGCCTGTATTCTGGCGGAAGGGAGAGAGCTCCTCGCGTCTCGGCTCCCGCGCTCGCGCCGCGAAGGTCCGGTCGCCCCCGGCGGCCCTCCGCCGGCGGAAGGCGCCGATCCGCTCCGGGGCCCTCCAGGGCGTCTCCTCGCCGCGTGGACCACGCCCGGCACCCTCCTGTTCGAGCAGGTTCCCTTGCTCTGGTTCGAGTTCGATCAGCCGGCCGCGCGTCGTGGTCCGGTCGAGCCGTCCGTGCTCCTCTGCCTGGATCCGAGGCCCCTCACGAACCTGGAGGCCCCGGAGGCAGAGCGCGACTTCAGCCCGAGCGGCCGGCTCCGGCTCGTCGAGGCGGCTCTCTCGGTGCTCCTCGATGGGCCTGTCCCGGCGGCGACCCGGGCCGCGTTGCTCCGCGGATTCTCCCTGTTGCCGGACGGCGGCCACGTCGTTCATCTGTCCGTCATGAGCGCCAGGCAGCCAGTGACGCTCAAGCTCAACGTCTCGCTGCCGCGCGACCGGCTCATCGGCTACCTGCTCGGGGTGGGCTGGCCGGGCAAGCCCGGTGAGGCGGAGGAGCTGCTGGAAGCGCTGCGCGTCGATGACGAGCGCGTCACGATCGACGTCACCATCGGAGACAACGTCGCTCCTCGGCTCGGGATCGAGCTCTTCGATCTCGCGACCCGGGAGCTCGACCCGGGCCGGAGCGCGACGCTCGAGCGCCTCTCGTCGCTCGGCCTCTGCACGCCCTCGCAGCGCGACGCGCTCACCGCGTGGCCCGGGTCCTCGCGCGAGCGCTGCCGGGAGCACGAATGGCCGTCCCGCGTGCGCCGCTGGATCGACCTGAAGATCGTCCTCGGCCCGGATCGAGCGCTGTCGGCCAAAGCCTACCTTGGTGTCTTACGCTGCTTCTCCCTCGCCTGAGAACCGACACACACGCTGTACTCTGGAGCGTCGCACCATGAAACGCCCTTCGTCCTCCATCTACAGATCGGCATTGATGATCCTGGCGAGCGCGACACACCTGTCGTGCACCGCGACAGCCCACCGGCAGAACTCCTCTCCCCCGCCCTCCCCTCCCGAGGACACGGGCGTGTCCTCACCGGTTGACGACGAGACATGCCGGAGGGAGCTGTGGAGCAAATTCCCGAGCTTCACCGACAAGCTGTGCTCGGCCCTCCCCCGAGACATCGATCCCGAGCTGCAAAAAAGAACCATAGAGAAGGGGAAATACGCCGAAGGCAACCGTCTATACGACATCCTGGCATGGCAGTCCTTCATCGCGATGGCATGGCCGGTGACCAGGGACGGCCGCGCGCTGCCTCGCCTCGCGGACGATGGCGCCCATGAGTGGGACACCTGGAAGACCAGTTACGACATCTTCAAGCCGGGCGGCGGCGCACCCGACGCGTGGAATCCTGCCGAGCAGCAGGCCAAGCGGCGCGCTCCGGACGCGAGCTTCCCGACAAATGCCTCCCGCACGCTGCAGGACGACAAACAGGCCGATTCGTTCATCCTCTGGGACCAGAACGGCAACAAGGTGTATTACGAGGTGCTGTACAGCCAGCGTTTGTTCAAGTACCTCAACGACAACGAGCTGTACAGTATCGATGGACAGATCGCCTACAGCGCGGAAAACTGCGCCACCCCCGAGGAAGACTGCACCAACCCCGACGCGCCCTGGGGCAACCCGCGGAACGAGGATCAGACGCCATCGATCGCGCTCAAGCTCGCGTGGAAGCTGCTGGACGAGAGCGAGAGTCACCTCGAGGGGCGCTTCATCCTGCGGAAGGCGTACGTCGACACGGGCGCAGGCTCGTCGCTGCGGACGTTCGGTCTCGTGGGCGCGAACGTCATGATCAAGACGCTCTCGGCCAAGAAGCAATGGGTCTGGGCTGCGTTCGAGCACATCGACAACGTCGATGTCAACCCGCTCGAGACGCACAATGGCAAGCCGCTCAAGCCCTCGTTCAACAACCCGGATTGCCCGCTGTGCCCCGTCAACGAGCCGCCGGATGAGCGCGCCTGGCCGCCCTCGAAGGGTCCGTGGGTCCCCCGCACGCAGGTGCACCGGCAGCAGCCGATCCGGGAGGACACGGCCGCCCTGAACAGCGAGGTCCAGGCGCAGCTCAAGAAGAACCGCTCTGCCCTGCAGTTCTACGAGCTCGTCGGCACGCAGTGGCCGACGGACGGCGTGAGCGAGCCGTCGCCGTCGGACAAGCTCCCCGATGCCGTCGTGAACGAGTCCGGCGGCCGGCCGTACCGACCTTACCTCGTGAACACTGTCCTGGAGACATACATGCAGAAGGGCAACACGGTCGCTGCCAAGGTGAACCGCGCTCTGCGCCCCGAGGCGACCCGGATATTCCACACGTCGAGCTGCATGGGCTGCCACTCCAGCGCGAGGATCGCCAGGGAAAGGTCGCAGGATACCATCACGTGGAGAGAGCGCGGCAGCGGTGATTTCTTGCTGAGCTATGAGAAGAAGGCCAGACCGAAGGCCGCCCCGGCGGGCGGCAGGCCGGCCGACGGAATGACGAGCGCGGCCGCGGCCGACGCTCGGCCGAAGCAACGGAAGTAGCCGCACGCGAAGGGCGAGTTCATGCAGATCCTCCTGGGCTACGATGTGACCGCGACCGTCGTCGAAGAGACGCGGACTGCCATCTATCGAGCCATCCGATCCGCCGACGGGCAGCCGGCGCTGATCAAGGCGCTCCACGTCGCTTACCCGACCCTGCTCGACATCACGCGCATCAAGCACGAGCACCAGCTCGCCCAGATGCTCGACAGCCCGTACATCCTGAAGGTACAGCGGCTGGAGAAGCACCAGGGCGCGCCGGCGCTCGTCTTCGAGGATTTCGCGGGTGAACCGCTGCACTCCGTCATCCCTGCCGAAGGGCTGGACATCGAGCTGCTCCTCCACGTCGCGATCCAGCTCTGCCGAGCGCTCGAAGCCTTGAATGAACGGGAGATCACCCACAAGAACATCCATCCGGGGAGCATCCTGTTCGACCGGGAGACCGGCCGCGCCAAGCTCACGGATTTCAGCATCGCTTCCCGGCTGCCTCGCGAGAGCCAGACGATCGAGAGCGTCGCCCGGATCGAGGGGTCCCTGGCCTACATGTCACCCGAGCAGACCGGCCGGATGAACCGGGCCCTGGACCATCGCACGGATTTCTACTCGCTCGGGGCGACGCTGTACCAGATGCTCACCGGCCGGCCGCCGTTCCTGGCCACCGATCTGCTCGAGCTCGTGCACTGTCACATCGCCCGGCGGCCGGCGCTGCCGGAGGAGGTGCGGCCGGGAGTGCCTGCCCCGCTGTCGAGCGTCGTCATGCGCTTGCTGGCCAAGGCGGCCGAGGACCGTTACCAGAGCGCGCGCGGGCTGCGCATCGACCTCGAGACCTGCCTCGCCGCGTGGAGCTCCGCCGGCGAGATAGCGCCGTTTCCGACAGGCAGGCAGGATCGCTCGGAGAGGCTGCAGTTCCCGCAGAAGCTCTACGGGCGCGACGCGGAGGTCGCCGCCCTCACGGGCGCCTTCGAGCGCGTCGCCCGAGGGGCCACCGAGATCGTGCTCGTCCATGGCTATTCCGGCGTCGGCAAATCGACGCTGGTCAACGAGCTCCACAGGCTCGTCGTCGGCCAGACCGGCAGCTTCCTCTCCGGCAAGTTCGATCAGTTCAACCGGGGTCTCCCTTACAGCTCCCTCATCGAGGCGTTCCAGCAGAGCATCCGCCAGCTGCTCACCGAGGACGAGGCGCGGCTCTCTGTCTGGAGGGCGCGGCTCGGACGCGCGCTGGGCCCCAACGGCCAGATCATCGTCGATGTGATCCCGGAGCTCGAGCTGGTCCTCGGCCAGCAGCCGGCCGTGCCCCAGCTCGGCCCAGCGGAGTCTCAGAACCGGTTTCGTCAGGTCTTCCAGAGCTTCATTCAGGCCTTCGCCCAGAAGGAGCACCTCCTCGTGCTCTTCCTCGACGACCTGCAGTGGGCCGACGCTGCGTCCCTGGATCTGCTCCGGTACCTGAGCGAAAACCCGGCCAGCGGCTACCTGCTGCTGATCGGCGCGTACCGGGACAACGAGGTCACGGACGGCCACCCGCTGGGCCGCGCGTTCGAGCGCCTCCAGGTGGAGGCGACGAGGGTCACCCACCTCGCGCTGGCGCCGCTCTCCCAGGACGATCTCACGGGGTGGCTCGTCGACGTGCTCTCGTGCACGGCAGAGCGCGCGGGGCCGCTCGCGTCGCTCCTGGCCAGCAAGACCCACGGCAATCCGTTCTTCGTCATGGAGTTCTTGAAGACGCTCCATCAAGAGCGGCTGCTCGTGTTCGACCCGGCGCTCTCGGACGAGCGCGGCGTGGGCGCGTGGCGCTGGGACATGGATCAGCTCAGGTCCGTCGGGGTCACGGACAACGTGGTCGACCTCCTGGTCGGCAAGCTGCAGAAGCTCCCGCTCGCGGCGCAGAGCGCGGTGAAGCTGGCGGCCTGCGTCGGGAGCCGCTTCGACTCGAACATCCTGTCCATCGTGTACGAGCGCTCTCCGCGGGAGACGGCCGACGCCCTGTGGGAGGCCGTGCAAGCGGGCCTCATCCTGCCCACGGATCAGTCGTACAAGCTGCTCCTCGGCGCCGAGCCGGGAGATCCCTTCGATGCGTCGCTGGAGGAGCTCGCCGTCCCGTACGAGTTCCTGCACGACCGCGTGCAGCAGGCAGCCTATTCGCTCATCCCCGACCAGGACCGGAAGAAGACCCACCTCGACATCGGCCGCCTCCTCCGGCAGCGCCTCCCGGCCGAGCGCCTCGCGGAGCGGCTCTTCGAGGTGGTCAATCACCTGAACGCAGGCGCCGAGGTGGTGCGCGACGCGACGGAGCGCCAGGAGATCGCGCGGCTCGATCTCACCGCCGGTCGCAAGGCAAAGGCGTCGGCCGCCTACGAACCGGCGCTGCGCTACCTCGCCGCTGGCACCGAGCTCGTCGGGGCGGAGGGGTGGAGCCGCTGTCATGAGCTGACGTTCGCGCTGCACCTCGAGAGGGCCGAGTGCGACTATCTCATGACCCGCTTCGCGGACGCCGATGAGCGGTTCGCGCTCCTGCTCCGCAACGCCCGCGCCGACGACGAGCGGGTCGCCGTGCATACCGCCCGTGTGACGCAGCTCCTGCACCTGTGCCGGTACGAGCAGGCCGTGGAGACCGGCTTGCTCGCGCTGCAGCTGCTCGGCATACGGCTGTCGTCCAAGCCGCACATCGGTGAGGTGCTGCTCGAGCTCGCCCAGGTTCGCTGGAAGCTGCGGGGCAGGCAGATCAGCGAGCTCAGCGCGCTGCCGGACCGCATGACGCCCGAGATCCGGGCGGCGATGGGCCTGCTCATCTCCCTCTGGTTCCCTGCCTACCTGCTGCAGCGCGAGCAGCTCATCGGGCTCATCATCCTCAAGCTCGTGCAGCTGTCGCTCACCTACGGCAACACCGAGGCCTCCTCGTTCGCGTTCGCCTGCTTCGGCATGTTCAACAGCTCGGCGTTCCGCGATCCCAAGACGGGCGCGGCGTACGGCAAGCTCGCCCTGGTCCTGGCGCGCAAGTTCAATGATCCATCGGTGACGTGCAGAACGCTCTTCGTCATCGCGAGCTTCCTGGAGGTGTTCTCGTCCCACCTGCGCGAGGCGCTCGATCTGCTCGCGGAGGCGATCCAGTGCGCCGTCGACTCCGGCAACCTGGTGCAGGCGTCGTACTGCATGTGCCTGAGCATCTACTGGACCTCTCTGGTCGACACCCCGATCGCCGAGGTGGCCGCGCAGGCCCGCCGGTATCTCGAGTTCGGACGACGGACCGACGCCCAGAAGGTGGTCCAGTGCATGCAGATCACCCTGCGCTGGACGCGGGAGCTGCAGGACGCCGACCCCTCCGCGCTGCGCTCGAACGAGCACTCGCTCGAGCCGGACGCGTACGTCACCGAGGACATGGAGCGCGCGCAGCACCTGCTGCTGGCGCTCCAGATCGGCTACCTGTTCGAGCGTTATGACGAGGTGGTGGAGATCGCGTCGCGGCTCGAGGCCTACAAGGACATGCTGGACCCGAGCTCGGCGTTCGTTCCGCACCACGCGTTTTACCGGGCGCTCGCGGCGCTCTCGCTGGTTCCGGACGCGGACCGCGCGGACAGGCGCCGCCTGCGCGGCGAGATCGACAAGGCAAAGCGGATCTTGCACAAGTGGGCCGAGCACAGCGCGGTGAACGCCCGCCACAAGGTTGCGCTGGTGCTGGCCGAGGAGGCGCGCGTGGAGGGCCGATCCAGGCAGGCGGCGAGGCTCTACGACGACGCGATCTCCGCCGCGCGGAAGAGCGAGTACCTCCACGAGGTGGCTTTGGCGTGCGAGCGCGCGGCGCTGTTCCATCTGAACAGGGGCAAGCCGCAGCTGGCCGGCTCCTACCTCCAGGAGGCGCGCGGCTGCTATCTCACCTGGGGCGCGCACACCAAGGTCCGCGCGCTCGACGAGCAGTATCCCGTGCTCCTCATGCGGTCGCCTCCCGCGCAGGTGAAGCATCAGAGCGGCACCGCCGTGACGGTGTCGCCGACGCCCCAGGACCTCGACTTGACCACGGTCGTCAAGGCGTCCCAGGTGCTCTCCAGCGAGATCATGCTCGGTCGGCTCCTGGACAGGATCATGCAGATCATGCTCGAGAACGCAGGCGCAGAGAAGGGAGTCCTCCTCATCAAGGAAGCCGGCCAGCTCGTGATCGAGGCCAAGGGGACGATCGCGTCCGGCGAGGTCACCGTGCTTCAGTCGATCCCGATGGACCAGAGCCCGGATCTCCCGCACGCGCTGGTGAACTACGTCGCCAGGACGCGGGAGAGCGTCGTGCTGCGCGACGCGGCGCGGGATGAGCGGCTGGTCAGCGACCCCTACGTCGTGCGCTGCCAGCCGAGGTCGGTGCTCTGTGCCCCGCTCGTTCATCAGGGACAGCTCGTCGGTGTGCTGTATCTCGAGAACAACCTCATCACCGACACGTTCACCTCGGACCGGCTGAAGGTGCTCCGCCTGCTCTCGTCGCAGGTCGCGATCTCGATCGAGAACGCGCGGCTCTACAACGATCTCGAGCGGAAGGTCGACGAGCGGACCGAGGAGCTCAAGCGCAAGAACATCGCGCTGGCGTCGACGCTGGAGCACCTCCAGCAGACCCAGCAGCAGCTGATCCAGGCGGAGAAGATGGCGTCGCTCGGCAACCTCACCGCGGGGGTCGCTCACGAGCTCAAGAACCCGCTCAATTTCGTCAACAACTTCGCTGAGCTGTCCGTTCGATTCGCGGATGAGCTCGTCAGCCTCTCGACCGAGCCCCATCTCGACGACCTGCACACCGGCGAGGTCATGGCGAAGATCAGGGAGGTGCTCCCCATGCTGAGGGTCAACGCGAACAAGATCGCGGAGCACGGCAAGCGCGCGAACGCCATCGTGAACAACATGCTGCTGCACTCCCGTGTCCTGTCGGGCGTCCGGGAGCCGGTGAATTTGAACGCGCTCGTCGAGAAGGCGGTCGAGCTCGCGATGGTCGGCAAGCTCGCCGCGGCGCCCGCCCTGGACGTGGTGGTCGAGAAGGAGTTCGACGCTTCGCTCCCGCCGGTCGAGGTGATGGATCAGGAGCTCGCTCGCGTGATCATCAACCTGGTCAACAACGCGCTTTACTCCGTGGGTGAGCGGGTGCGGGCGGAGAGCGGCGCCGCGGCGGAGCCACCTCGCATCCGGGTGTCGACGCGCCGGGTCGGGTCGATCGCCGAGATCCGGATCTGGGACAACGGCACCGGGGTACCGGAGCTCATCCGTGAGAGGATCTTCGACCCATTCTTCACGACCAAGCCCAACGGGCAGGGCACCGGGCTAGGGCTCTCCATCTGCTATGAGATCGTGCGTCACGGCCATGGAGGCGCGATCCGGCTCGGGAGCACCGGGAAGGGGCGCCACGCGGAGTTCATCGTGGAGCTGCCGGTGCGTAGCCCCGCGTCCCGCCCGTCCGCGGCCGCGCCGGTGGATGACGTCACGGTCGCTCCGCCGAGCAAACACCGGAGCTGACCAGGGCTGGCGCCGCCGGCTTCGCGATCGCGGCGGGGCGGCCCCGGCCGGCGCAGCGCTGGCCGGCGCGCTCGGCCGGCCCCCCCGACCCGCTACGGCGCCGGCGCGGCGCGCCCCTCGACGGCCGCGAGGTAGTCGCGCACGGACTGCTTCATCCCGACCTCGAGCGCATGCGCCACGAGGTGGTGACCGATCGACGCCTCTTGAATCTGCGGCGCCTCGCGGACGAGCGGCGCTAGGTTCTCCACGGTGAGATCGTGCCCCGCGTTGATCCCGACCCCGGCCGCCACGGCGGCCCTCACGGTCGCGACGATCTTGTCGAGCTCTGCGCGGTGATCGCCGCGATCGAACGCCTGGGCGTAAGGCCCCGTGTAGATCTCGATGCGATCGGCCCCGATCTCCGCGACCACGGGCACCACCGCCGGGTCGGCCTCGACGAAGAGGCTAGTCCGGATCCCCTCGTCCTTGAGCCGCTTCACCACAGGCTGGAGGACGAAGCGCCATTTCGCGACGTCCCAGCCGCGGTGCGAGGTGAGCTCGCCCGGCGAGACCGGGACCAGCGTGCACTGCGTCGGCCTGAGATCGAGCGTGAGGTCCAGGAACTCCTCGCGGAGATCGCCCTCGAAGTTCGTCTCCACCGTGGTGATGTGGCGAGTCACCGCCCGCGCGTCGTCCGGCGTGATGTGCCGCCGGTCCGCCCTCGGATGGATGGTGATGCCGTGGGCTCCGTAGTCCACGATCTTCCGGGCGAACGAGAGGACATTCGGGGCATCGTGTCCCCGCGAGTTCCGCAGGAGCGCGATCTTGTTCACGTTGACGCTGAGCTTCATGGGACATCCTCTCGCCGGCTCGTGCGCGGCGCTCGCGACGCCGCTATACACGATCGACGCCACGAGGCGAACACGCCGCGCGCCGGCGCGCGGCCGGGAGCGCGCGGCCGGGGGCGCGCCGCAGGCGCCCCCGGGCCGGCGCTCCGGCCGCGGCGGCGCTCCCCGCGCGGCGCGGCCGCTCGGCGCCTACACGCGCCGCGCGGCCCGCGAGCCCCGCACCGCGACGTCGGTCGCGAGGAGCGACACGACGAGGATGCCGACGGCGACGAGCGCGTTGTTCCACACCGTCGCCATCAGCAGCGCCGGTATCGTCCAGGCGCTGACGAAGAGCCACACCGCCAGGATCGCGGTGGCGTAACGCGCCCTCGGCGCCCAGAGCGCGATCAGGGCGAAGACGACGCACAGCGCGCCCACCACCCAGGTGTTGGTGAACTCGTCCCGGCCGTGGCGCCAGAGGAACGCGGAGATCAAGAGCCAGATCCCGAGCGCGATGTTGATGCCACGCAAAGCCGCCATCCGATGCTCCATTGGCCTCCCTCCCTGGCGGATCGCCGTGCCGGCGCCTCCGCCGCGCGACGCCCTGGCTCCCTCGCCCTGCCCGCTCGCCGCGGCCTCGGGCCAGGCGTCCTGCCCCGAGCAGCCTCGGCCCGTCGATCGCCGGGCCCGCTCACCCCACCTGCCGAGCGCCGGCGTCCCTGCGCCCGGTCCACACACTCCAGAGCTCAGCGAACGCCGTGCGAATCCAGTGCCACGCGCTCCGCCCCGGGAGCGGCCGCGCGGCCAGAGGCCGCGTTCAGGAGGGCCGCCGCGCGGCGGTTCGGCTAGAAGCCCCGTCGCCATGGACTTCTTCGCGACCGCCGCCAAAGGAACCGAGCCCGCCCTCCGCGACGAGCTCCGCGAGCACCGGTTCCGCGGCGTCCGCGCGGATCGCGGCGGCGTCCACTTCTCCGGCCCGCCGGACGAGGGCTTCCGCGCGTGCATCGAGCTCCGCACCGCCGTGCGCGTGCTCGTCGAGCTCGCCTCGTTCGACGCGCCCAGCGGGGACGCGCTCTACGAGGGCGTCTCGCGCGTCGACTGGGCCCCTTACCTGAGCCCGGTCCACACGCTCGCCGTCCGCGCCTCCTGCCGTTCGAGCGCGCTGACCCACACCCAGTTCATCGCGCAGCGGACCAAGGACGCCATCGTCGACCAGATCCGGCGCCGCGTCGGCGCCCGCCCGTCGGTCGATCTCGACGACCCGGATCTCGCCCTCTTCCTCCACCTCGTCCACGACCGCGCGACGCTCTACGCCGACCTCGGCGGCGCCGCGCTCCACCGCCGCGGGTACCGCACGCACATCGGCGGCGCGCCGCTCAAGGAGACGCTCGCCGCCGCGCTGCTCCGCCTCTCCGGCTGGGACCGCGCCCGCCCGTTCGTCGACCCGATGTGCGGCGCCGGCACCATCGCCCTCGAGGCCGCGCTCTGGGCGCGGGACATCGCCCCGGGCCTGCGCGCGCAGCGCTTCGGCTTCGAGCGGTGGGCGTGCCACGATCAGGCCGCCGCGCGGCGCACGACCGAGCTCCGCGACGCCGCCCGCGCGCGGATCCGGCCGGATGGCCCCGCGATCGTCGCCGCCGACATCGACCCCCGCGCCGCCGAGATCACCCGCGGCAACGCCCGGATGGCCGGCGTGCAGATCGAGGTCCGCTGTCAGTCCATCACCGCGCTCGCCCCGACCGCGCCGCCGGGCCACGTCCTGACCAACCCGCCGTACGGCGAGCGCCTGCCCGGGACGCTGGCCCTCTACCGCGACATGGCGGCGGCGCTGTCGCGGCTCGCGGGCCACCGCGTCGCCATCCTCGCCGGCACCGAGGACATCGAGCGCGCCATGCGCAGGAGGCCGGAGCGCTCGCTCACCGTGTTCAACGGCCCGATCGAGTGCCGGCTGCTGACGTACGACATCCCCTGAAGCGGCGCGCGGCGTCGGAGAGGGCGCGCCGCGCGGGAAGGCGCGTGCGAGACGTGCGAGACGTGCGAGACGTGCGAGACGTGCGAGACGTGCGAGACGTCAGGAGAGCAGGCGCATCACAAGGAACATCGCCAGCGCCGTCAGGAGCATCCCGGCGACGAAGCCGATGATGAGCCCCCGCTTGCCGGCGAGCCAGCTCGGCTCCCGCGCCTGCGCAGGCGCAGGCGGCGCCGGGGGCACGACGACGTGATCGGGCATCGTCGCGCGGCGCTCCAGCGCCGTGCGCTGCTCTGCGATGGTCGTGGCGAGCTCGAACGGCAGCGACGCCGCCGGGGCCTCCGGCGAGGCGCTGTCGGCCGCGGCCGGCGCTCTCCGCACGACCGCCGCGGAGTCCCCGGCGGTCTCCGCGCTCGCCGCGCCGAACCCCATCGCCCCGAACCCCTGCGGGCTCGCCGCCTGGAGCTCGCCGGGCGTCACCGTGGGCATCTGGCTCTCGGCCGGGGGGTGGGACGAGACCAGCCGGAGCGTGTTGGCGGCGCGCGGCGATCTCCTGTCCCACGCCCCCGCCGCCCCCCCGTCGAGCGGGCTCTGCGGCGTCGCCGGGACCGGCACGGAATCGACGCGCACCAGGCCGACCTCGGCCCGCTTCTCGGGCGTGCCCAGCCCGAAGTCCTCGGCGGAGCGGAGCGTCGCCTTCACCTCGCGGCCAGGAGGCGTGATGTCGAGCTCGTCGCCCTCGTCATAGGCCGCCGTGTGGACTCGCACCCTCGCCGGACCGAGGAGCTCGTCGCGACGGACCATGGTGAGCGTGCTGTCGTCGTCCCCGCTCGCGTCGTCGTACGCGCCCGGCTCGGCCAGGCCGTTCCCCGAGAGCAGCGCCTCGCTGGGGCCGTGGGACCAGGACGGGAGCTGCAGCGAGATCTCCGGCACCGACTCCCCGGCCCAGCGCTGCGGCTCGGCGCCCTCCCCCGGCGCGACCGCCTGCGGATCGAGCGTCTGCGGGAGCTCCGAGGGGGGCGGCGCATGGTGAAGCACCACCGGCGGCGTGCGCGCGACCTCGGCGCCCGCCCCCCCGGAGACGAGCGTCCTGGCCGACTCGATCGAGAGCTCCGCCCTCGGCGCCTGGCCGGAGATCGGCGCCGACGTCGAGCTCGGCAGCGACGTCAGCGGCGGGAGCGACATCGGCCCCCGCTGCAGCGACGCGTCCCGCGAGAACAGCGAGCTCGGCTGCCGGCGCGAGATCGGCCCGAGCCCCACGGCCGTGTCGGGCAGCTCGGCCAGCAGGCAGTGCAGCGTGTACCCGAGCTCGCGCGCCGTCTGGTACCTGTCCGCCGGCTCCTTGGCGAGCGCCTTCACGATCAGCGCCTCGAGGCGCGGGTGGATCCCGGGCGCGCAGCTGCTCGGCGCCGGCACCGGCGCATGGATGTGGAGCGTCGCCGTGTGGAGCGGCGTCTCGCCCTCGAACGGCAGCCGCCCCGTGACGAGCTGGAACAAGAGGACCCCGCAGGTGTACAGGTCGGCCCGCTGATCCACCGGCAGCAGCCCGCACTGCTCCGGAGCCATGTAGGCCGGCGTGCCGACGAACGTGCCCGCGCGCGTCACGACGGACAGCGGGTCGCCGTGGAGCTCGGGCTCCTCGCCGGACGAGCCGGTGTCGAGGATCTTGGCGATCCCGAAATCGAGCACCTTCACCCGCTCGCCGTGAGGGTGCATGGGATCGGGGACCACCATGACGTTCTCGGGCTTCAGATCGCGGTGCACGACGCCCATCTCGTGGGCGACCGCGAGCGCCTCGCACACCTCCGAGAGGATGCGGACCGCCCGCGCCTGGCCGATCGCGCCGTGGCGCTCGAGGAGGACGTAGAGGTCGTCCCCCGAGAGCAGCTCCATCACGATGTAGCTGAGGGCGCCCTCGACCCCGTACTCGAAGATCTTGACGGAGTTCGGGTGCTTCACCCGTGCCGCGGCCTTCGCCTCGCGCTGGAAGCGCCGGATGAACGCGCGGTCCCCGGTGAACTCCGGGTTCATGATCTTGATCGCCACCCGGCGGGGCTCGGCGTCGCGCTCGGCGATGAAGACGCTGGCCATGCCGCCCTCGCCGAGGAAGCGGGTGATCGTGAACCGCCCGGCCACCTTGCGGCCGAGGAGCGCCTCATGCCTCATGCGCCCGGCACCTGCCGGCGTCTGCCCCGCTCGCCCGCTTCCGGGCGGCCGCACCGCGCGCCCGCCCCAGGGCGGCCGTGCCCCTCGCGCAGGAGAGCGCTGCGCCCATGGCTGTCCGCGCGCCCGCGCGACCCGCGCGTCCGATGCGAGGGAGAGTGCACGCGGCGACCATACCAAAGAACTCGACAGCCGACGACTTGTCGACCCCCGGCGGCGCGCGGTCGACGGCGCGCGGCGCGCCGCGCGCCCTCGCGCCCGCGCCACCGACCGTCCCGAGCGCCGCTCCGGCCGCCGTCACCCCGGAGACGGGCGCAGGCCGCAAGCTCGTCCGGCAACAGTTAACTCTTTAACGCCGCCCCTGGTGCGCATGTGCGACAGGGGCTTAACTTATCGAAAGAGCTCGCGTTCGAGCGTTGGCGAGCGTTGGCAACGTTCTTGCCTTAGGGGGACTACCTCGCGCTGCGCCCTGTGCGCCGTGAAGGGTCAGCTTGTGCGTCGATCTCGACAGGCAGCTTCCGGAGGATCGTTGATGAATCGAATTTTTAGGCGCGCGGTGCTCCTCGGCACCGTCGCGCTGACCGTCGTGGGGGCGGGCTGCGCCGAGGAGCGGCCGTCCATCAGAAGGGTGCAGAGCGATGCGCTCGCCAAGTCCTTCTTCGCCGGAGGGGACCTGAAAGACATCGTCGATGACCCCGAGTTCTACATGCGGGGTACGGTCGTCGACGTCGGGTACGGCGCAGCCCAAGATGGCCTCTTCACGTCGACCTACGCCCAGCCCGTCTCCCGGATCAAGTGGGAGATCACCGAGCACCAGCTCAACGCCCGGCTCGCCTACGAGCGCATCGAGGGGACCGACGGCAAGGGCAACAACTACAACGGGCTCGCCAAGAAGACGACGAACGACGGCCAGATCGTCGCGAGCTACGCGATCGAGTCGCATTTCGACATCGTGCGCGACTACAACCCGTCGACCGGCGAGGAGTCGAACGTCATCGTCGAGAACACGAGCGACCGGCTCTGGTACGAGCGCGAGTACTTCCGCGTCGACTGGTCGCGCAACCTGGCCACCGACGCCTACAACTTCGACACCCTGTCGCAGGTCGGCCTCTACGGAGGTGTCGAGTACGAGCCGCTCGCCTATTACGTCAGCGATCCCGCGTCCGCCGACGCTCCGCAGTTCGACGCCGAGAACGGCTACTTCGACGTCACGACGAAGGCGTTCGCCACGCCTGTCCTGCTCGACCTCTCGAGCCTCGGCTGGGGCATCGACAAGTTCCCGGCCTGCATGCTCCCGGGCGACTTCGCCGGCGGCACCGACCCGTACGGCAACTGCAACCCGGTCGAGATCACGATCCGGCAGTCGTTCAAGAAGGTGGTCGACCGAGACTACGAGCCGGTCGACGTCGACGGCGTGAGGTTCCAGGCGTTCGGCAACTTCACCGCCGATTCCCGCTACGGCTACGAGCGCAACTACGGGATCGTGGACAACCAGTGGCGGCGCTTCGCGGCCCGCTACAACCTCTGGGAGCGCAGCCACTTCTACGAGAGCCCCGAGACGATGGAGGGCGCGATCGCCTGCGCGACCGAGGAGGCGGCCCAGGCCGCCGATCCGAACCTCGACGAGGACGGGGACGGCACCGCGGACGCGTGCGCCGCGGCCGGCGCGGGCTCGCAGTGCGACGTGTACAAGCAGAAGTGCACGCTGCCCTACGCGGAGCGCAAGGCCGTCGTCATCCCCTGGTACGTCGGCGGCAACACGTCGGAGGACATCTTCGAGGCGACCGAGTGGGCCACCGAGGAGTGGGATCTCGCGATGAAGACCGCGATCCAGACGTCGCGCCTCGTCGAGTGCCGGAAGACGGGCGGCCAGGACTGCGACGCGAAGTTCCCGATGTGGAAGGGCCAGCAGGACGACATCGACGAGGCCGTCGCGCTCTCGCGCGCGCTGAACGCGTGCCGCCGCGAGCAGGGCTGGGACGCGCCGGCGTGCGACGACCAGGCCAGGCAGGCCGTGGAGCAGCTCTCTCAGCGGCGCGGCGGCGACCCGGCGACGCTCGCGATCGGGAGCGTCGTCACGCAGCCTTCGGTGATCGTGCTCTGCCACAACCCCATCGTGGAGGGCGATCACCCCGCCTGCGGCGACACGAGCGTCCCCCTCGAGGAGCGCGTCGCCCCGCGGCTCGGCGACCTCCGCTACAACAGCGTGCTCATCGTCGAGAAGCCGCAGACCCCGTCGCCCTGGGGCATCATGGTCGACGCCGACGACCCGCTCACGGGCGAGAAGGTGGCCGCCAGCATCAACATCTGGAGCCACGTCACCGACTCCGCGGCGCAGCAGCTCGTCGACCTCGTCCGCTACATCAACGGCGAGATCCCGACCTCCGAGATCACCGACGGCAAGTACGTCCGCGACTGGGCGCAGGCGAGCCGTGTGTCCGGCGGCGGCCAGGGGCCCACGATGACGAAGCAGGAGGTCACGTCGCGGCTCGCGAGCGCCACGAAGCTCGACGCCGAGGCGTACGCGGGCCTCGTCGCGCAGGGCGTCTCCCCCCAGCTCAAGGCGCTCATCGAGCCGATGAAGGCGAAGGTCGCCGACATCGCGGTGCGGGGCGACGTCCCGTCCCCGCAGCAGGCAGTCGTGGGCGCCCGCATGAAGGCCGCCCGGGGCAGCCTCGCCGAGTCGGAGCTCCTGAACCCGGCGATGCTGAAGCGGGCGGGCGTCCCCGCCGGCCTGCCCATCGAGGGCCCGCTCGCGGACGCGGCGTCGCCGTTCGCGATGAACAACCCGAAGATGCACTCGCAGCTCCGCCGCATGCACGACAACGCGCTCGCCGAGCGCGGCGCCTGCATCCTGCACGAGGCCCCTGAGGCCTCGGCGATGACGGGCCTCGCGGAGGCGCTCCGCGAGAAGTTCCCCGCCGGCGACGGCGAGACGGCCGACGAGAAGCGGGGGCGCTACGAGAAGATGTTCAAGTACATCCAGCGCCGCTACCAGTACGCGGTCATCGCGCACGAGATGGGGCACTCCATCGGCCTCCGGCACAACTTCGTGAGCAGCTACGCCTCGCTCTTCTTCCGGCCCCAGTACTGGCAGCTCAGGACGAAGAACGGGAAGGTCAAGGCGGCGTGCACCGGTGAGGCGGGCGAGAGCCCGGAGGAGTGCGTCGGCCCCCGCTACTTCGACGCGATCACGGACGAAGAGCAGAAGAACATGATCTGGATGTTCCAGCACTCCACGGTCATGGACTACCCGGGCGACGTCTCGCAGGACCTGGTCGGCCTGGGCGTCTACGACTTCGCCGCGGCGCGCTTCTTCTACGGCGACAACGTGAGCGTCTACGACAACGGCAACCGCAACTACCTCGCCGGCGGCAGGATCGGCGGCGGGCTCCTCGCCGCGACGGACAACTTCGGCGGGCTGGCCGGCATCAAGTACGGCATGTTCGCGAAGGGCAACGCCACGAACGCGCCCAGCGTCAACGACTTCCACTACTCCCAGCTGCAATCGCAGTACGAGGTCATCCGCGACTGCTACGACGTGGAGGCGACCCCGCCCGCGACGTGGAACGAGCAGCTCGACGGCAAGTGGCACCCGCTCCTCGACGGCGGCATCGTCACGGTCGGCGGGGAGACGAAGCGCTGCCGCCAGCAGCCGGTCGACTACGTCGGCTGGAAGCAGCTGCGCAAGCCGCAGGACAGCGAGACCGCGATCGGCGCCTTCCGCGGCGGTCCGGCGGTCGACGCCCAGAGCCGCGTCCGCGTGCCGTACGGGTTCGCGACCGACAACTGGGCCGACACCGGCAACGTCTCGGTCTTCCGTCACGACAACGGCGCCGACCCGTACGAGCAGCTGATGTTCCTGCTCACCACCCAGGAGAACAGGCACATCTTCGACAACTTCCGGCGCAACCGCACGACGTTCAGCGTCCGCGCCGCGGCGGACAGGTCCTACAGCCGCTACAACGAGAAGATGCTCGGCATCGCCGGCGGCATCGGGTTCTACGGGACGATCTACCAGGATCTCGCGACGAACCAGGGCCTGTCGTTCGACACGCTGTGGCCGCTCCTCGTCGAGGGCAGCCTGCAGGAGAACGTCGTGGCCGCGACGGTGGCGTTCGATCACTTCACGAGGCAGCTCGCCCGCCCGGAGGAGGGGCCGCACTACCTGCGCAACTGGGAGGCCGATCGGAGCAATCCGTGGTCCGAGTGGAACGTCCTGCGCTCGAACCTCGACGGCGACGACTACGGCGCTGGCGAGGACTTCCGCGGCTTCGGCGGCACGGTCAACACCCCGGTGCTGGTGCAGATCCCGAACGGCTCGACCGGCTACCTGAAGGACATCGGGTTCGGCGGTCACCCGCTCGAGAACAGGAACTCGGAGACCAACGGCGACTTCGACACCGACTACTCGTTCAACGCGGGCAGCTACTACGACAAGATCCACACGGCCATCCTGCTCTCCGAGTCGGAGGACCGGTTCGTGAGCCAGTCCCGCCGCGACTTCTACGACGCCCGCTTCCGCGCGGTCGGCATGGCCGACGTGCTGCCCGAGGGCTACCGCCGCGTGCTCGCCAACGCCCTCACCGGCGATCGCTCGCTCCTCGCGCCTCGCCTCGAGGCCGGCGCGGACGGCTTCCCGGTGCTCGACGAGGCGAGCAAGGATCCCGACCCGCTGGCGAAGGAGTTCCCGGCGCGCCCGATGGGCTGGGTCAGCTGGTGGCCGAACGAGGGGCCGAAGGTCTGCTTCCCGACCGACGGGAAGAACCTCTGCACGAACTACGCAGGCGACGACTTCGACTCGGCCGTCGTGGACCGGACCATCGCGGTCGATCCGCAGATCGGCTGGGAGGTGCAGAAGTTCCTGATCGCGTGGACGCTCGCGAACATCCCCGCGAACGGCAAGACGAACTGGCTCGACATGATGCGCGTCTACCGGCTCGGCAGCGACGCGGACCCGGGCTTCGAGCAGCGCATCGAGTGGCAGGACCCGACGTCCGGGCAGGTCTACTACGCCCGCACGTACGGCATGGAGTGCCTCTTCGGGGCCGGCAAGAACAGGGCGGCCTGCGAGGACACGGGCGGCAGGTGGGTGCAGAAGGGCATCGCGGCCCGCGTGCTCGAGTACGCCAACACCCTCACCGCGAAGGGCTACCAGCTCGACACGAGGCACGAGGCGCAGCCGGGCAACCCGACCGACAGCATCCCCGCGGATCCCGCGTACGTCGCCAACTACGGCCCCGGCTTCAACAAGTACGGTCGCGCGATGATCACGTACCACCCGGACGGCACCGCGATCATCATCCCGGACCCGGCCATCAAGGACGTGCCCGCGGTCGGCCCGCTCAAGGAGGTGCCGGCGTGCGATCAGAACATCAACGAGAGCTGCACCCAGCTCACCATCTACAAGAACCACCACGCGTACGAGCTGAAGGGCTACAAGTCGGTGCCTGACTACCTGCTCAAGATGATGGCCCAGTTCGGCCTCGCCGACCCGGAGCAGCTGGGCCTCTTCCTCGACTGATCCGCGCCTCCCCACGCCGGGGCCCCGCGCCGGGGCCCCGCGCTCCGCTCTTCTCCTCTCCCCCTCATCAGCGTCAACCAAGCTTCACGCCGCGTTCTCCTGCATCCGAACGTTCACGTTGGTGACGCCCTGCGCGGCGTCCGGACGTCCGGGCCTTCCGGCCCGAGATCGCCTGGCCGGCCCCGCCCTGCCGCCGTTGGAGGTCGCGCGGGCGCCAGGGCGGCACTACGCTCGCCGTGGCGCTGCGCGCGCCGCGGCATGATCCCTTCCCCCGCCCTCCACGCCATCGCCCCGGCCCACCGCTCGGACGCGCGGGCCTTCGCGGCCTACCTCATCGAGCACATCGCCGAGTCCGGCAGGCGCGGCGTGCCCCATTTCGCCATCGCGACGTCGCTCGCCCCCGACGAGGTCGAGCACAGCGCGCGCGACCGCTGGGGCAAGGGGCTCGACGAGCCGCTCTGGGGGCGGGCCTGGCTGCTCCGGTCGAGCGAGCCGCGGGCGCGCATCATCGGGCACATCGAGCTCCGCGGCGGCCGCGTCTGGTCCGAGGGCCACCGCGCCGTCGTCGCGATGGGCATCCTCGGCCCCCACACCGGGCAGGGCCACGGCCGGCGCCTGCTCGAGACCGCGATCGCGTGGGCCCGCGACGAGGCGGGCCTCGAGTACCTCGACCTCGGCGTCTTCGCCAACAACGAGCGCGCCAGGCGGCTCTACGCGGGGATGGGGTTCGTCCCGATCGGCACCCGGGAGGACGCGTTCCGGGTCGACGGCGCCATCCTGGATGACATCCAGATGACCCTCGCGCTCCGCTCTCCCGACCCGCGCGCGGCCGCCCCGTCGGAGCGCTGAGCCGCGGCGCGGGCGTCCCTGGGCCCGCCCGCGGCCAGGCCCGTGCCCCGCAAGAGCGCTGGACGCGCGCTGGAGGGTACCCGCCGCGGCGCAGATGCGTCATGAGGACAACGCCGTCCAGGCGCCCGTCCGGAGGCCCGGCCATCGCCGGCCCGGTCGCCAGCGGCCGTCACCGCAGTCCATCGCCACCGAAAGCCACCATGCGCCGCTCGCCGCTCCTGCCGATCTTCCTTACCGTCTTCGTCGACGTCCTCGGCCTCACGCTCGTCCTCCCCCTCCTCCCGTTCTACGCCGAGCACTTCGGCGCCAGCGAGCTCGTGGTCGGCGTGCTCGCGGCGAGCTACGCCGTCTGTCAGCTCATCTCCGGGCCGATCCTCGGCCGGATCTCGGACCGGGTGGGCCGCAAGCCGACGCTGCTCGCGAGCCAGACCGGCACGTTCCTCGGGTTCCTGGTGCTCGGCTCGGCGAGCTCGCTCTGGATGCTGTTCCTCGGGCGGATCATCGACGGGCTCACGGCCGGGAACCTGACGATCGCGCAGGCGTACATCAGCGACGTGACCCGGCCCGAGGAGCGCACCAAGGCGTTCGGCCTGATCGGCATCGCCTTCGGCTCCGGGTTCCTGCTCGGCCCGGCCATCACGGGGGAGCTCGCGAGCCGCTTCGGCTACGGCGCGCCGGCGTACGGCGCGGCGGCGCTGTCGCTCCTGTCGGTCCTCCTCACGGCCACGCTGCTCCCGGCGAAGCCGCCCTTGCCGGCGGCCCAGGAAGGGGCGGCCGCCGGGGCCGCCCGGCCGGCGTCGATGCGCCGCGGAGACGCCTTCCGCCGGTACTTCGACCGGCCGCTCCCGCGCCGCAGGCTGCTCGAGTTCTTCGCCTTCTCCCTCTCCTTCTCGACGCTCATCGGCGGCCTCGCGCTCTTCCTCGAGCGGCGCTTCGCGTTCGGCGTCAAGGAGACGGGCTACCTCTACGCCTTCTCCGGGCTCATCGGCGGCAGCATCCAGGGCGGCCTGATCGGCCGGCTGGCGAAGCGGTACGGCGAGGAGCGGCTCGCGCTGCTCGGCTTCGGCACGATGGTGGTCGGCTACGGCCTGCTCGGCGTCGCGTACACCCTGCCCGTGCTGCTCACGCTCGTGGGGATCGCGGCGTTCGGCGCGGCGGTGGTGCGGCCGGCCGTCACCACGCTCCTCACGAAGAGCGTCGGCCGCGACGAGCAGGGCGCGGCGCTCGGCGTGAGCCAGTCGCTGGCGAGCATCTCGCAGATCATCGGCCCCATCGGCGCCGGCTGGCTGATCGAGCACCGGGCGCTCGCGGCCTACGGCCTGATGGCGGCGAGCTTCGCCGCCATCGGCGTCCTCCTCGGCCTGCAGAAGCTCCCCGTCAGCGAGCCGATCGAGCTCTGAGCGGCCTGCTCAGGCGCGCGCCCCCTTCACGAAGGGCAGCAGGGCGTCGACGAGCGGCGGCGTGGCGTCGTCGAGCCGCCGGGGGTTGTGCCAGGCGAACGGCTCGACGAGGCGCGACGGCCGGAAACCGAGCTCGCCGCGCGAGCACTCCACGAGGAGCGACAGCGCCCCGTGGCGATCGTGGAGCCAGTCGATCTCCAGGCCCGCCTTGCGGACGCCCCAGGCGAAGCGGACGTAGGACATGGCGCGGTACGGCCTGCGGTCCGCGGCGCGCGCGACGCGCATCGCGAAGGCGCGGTGCTCGGCGGCGTCGGCCACGGGCCAGAGGCTGTGCGCCGGCGGGTACAGCACGGCGCCGCCGGCGCTGTGCAGCGACAAGGCGCGGTCGATCCGGCGCGACGACAGCGCGTGCGCGATGGCCTCCACCTCCGGCTCGCTGGCGGGGCGGCTGCCGGGCGAGAAGAGGAGCCCGATGAAGCGCTGGATGAGGCCACGCTCGTACCATCCCGCGTCGAAGTTCCGGTTCAGGTCGACGCCGCGGGCATTGCCCCGCACGTACCGGTGCCGCCCGGCGCGGAGGTTCATCTCGACGCGGAGGAGCCCATCCGGGTTGACGATCGGGACGGCGAGGATCGACCGGCCGCCGAGGTCCTGGGTCGCGAGGCGATCGAGCAGCGCGAGGTGGGCCTCGATGCCGATCCACTCGAGGGGGTGGATCCCGGACAGGATCACCGTCGTCCGCACGCGCTCGCGCGACCCGGCTCCCGTCGAGGGGCGCAGGCTGGCGCGCTCGGCGCGCTCGGCGAACGAAGCGATGGCGGCGTCGCTCGGCGCCGGGTCGTCCGCGCCGCCCGGCGCGCGGCCGCCATCGGCATCCGCATCGGCATCCGGCGTGCTATCCGGCGTGCCATCGAGCGGACGGAGCGAGACGCCGTTCGCAACGCTCCGTCCTCCCTGGGCGCTCAGCGCCAGGAGGCCCGCGGCTTGCCTCTCGCCGCGCGCAGCGGCCAGGCTGCCTGCGCCCAGCTGAACGGCGAGCAGCGGCTCGCCCCGGATCGAGCGCCCGATCAACGTGACCTGCGCCCCGCGGTCGGCCAGGCGCTCGATCGCCTCCAGGAGCTCGCCGTACCCGCGGTACGGACCGAGCCCGCGGCGCGCGAGCAGACGGGACAGCGGCGCGCGCCGGTGTACAAAGAGGGCCGCCCTCAGGGCAGCCCGGCCTTGCTCTTCCGACGCCTGATCGGACTTCGGCATGCAGGGCTCACCTTTACCCTAGATGGCACGAACTATAGACCACCGGCCGCGCGTTCGTGCGATCCGGACCAGGTCAAACCAGGGATTACCGTGGCAGCGGGCGTGCATATGGAATTCGACGGCAGCGGGTGGGCGGAAGGACGTATCGAGCTGCTGCCTCCGAGCCAGGGGTGGTCGCTGCTGTCGCCGGAGCCCGAGGCGCGGATCGACGAGCACCGCTGGGCGCATCAGGCGCGCGTCTTCTTCGGCGCGGAGCTGACGCTCGTGCAGAAGAAGGCGTACCCGTCGGGGACCACGCCGATGGCCGACGCCGTCGAGGTGGACATCGCGCGCACCTCCTCGACGCCGCGCACGCCGAGCCGCGTGCTCGTCATGACGGTGCCGCTGGATCGCGCGCCGCTCGTGCGCGCGGCGGCCGCGGCGGGGGTGCGGGCGATCGGCGGCCGCGGGTTCGACGCGTTGCTCGCGCGGGCGCGGCGGGTCTGGCAGGTGCGAGAGCCGCCGATCGCCGGCGACGACGCGCGAGCGCCCCTGGTCGTCACCGCGGTGCTCGCGGCGGTGCTGCTCGCGCCCGTGGTACCGCCCGGCGAAGAGACGATCTTCGGGGTGAAGGGGGCCAGAGAGCGGCTGCAGCGGCTCGGCTGGTGACGGGGCGGCGCGTCGCGCCCGCCCTCGGCCGCCTGGCGAGGGATGTCGTCCTCGGCGCTCTGAGGTGCCTGCTCGTCGGGCGCCTGTACTAGCGTGCGCGCCCGTGCGCTCCCGCTTCCCGCTCGTGGCCGCCCTGTTCTTCGTCTCCGGCGCGACCGGCCTCCTCTACGAGGTCGCCTTCTCCAAGCTGCTCGGCTACGTCTTCGGCGCCACCGCGTATGCCGTGAGCACGGTCCTCGCCGCCTTCATGGGCGGCCTCGCCCTCGGCGCGCACCTCGGCGGACGCCACGCCGCGTCCGCGCGCCGCCCGCTCGTCGTCTACGGCGCGCTCGAGGCGATCGTCGGCGCGATCTGCGCCGTCTCGCCGTTCCTGTTCGAGGCGCTGACCTCGGCCTACGTCGCCGTCGCGCGCGCCGCGCCCGACTCGCTCGCGCTGCTCACCGCGGCGCGCGCCGCGCTGACCGCGCTCGTGGTCGTCGTCCCCACGGTCGCGATGGGCGCCACGCTCCCGGTGCTCTCGCGCATCCTCCGCGCCGGCGCCGCGCCGGACGCCGGCGCGCCCCCCGCCGAGCACGACGCCGCGCGCCGCCTCGCCTCGCTCTACGCCATCAACACGGCCGGCGGCGCGGCCGGCGCGCTCTCCGGCGCCTACGTGGTCCTCCCGCACCTCGGCATCCGAGGCGCGCTCTGGTCCGCGGCGATCGCCAACCTCGTCCTCGGCGTCGTCGCGATCTCCGCCGGGCTGCGCGGCCCGGCGCCTGCTGCCGCCGCTCCCGACGCGCGCTCCCCCGAGGCCCGCCCCGCGGACGCCCCGCTCCCTGCGGCCGCCGGCCGGGCCGAACCGCCGTTCCTGCTCCTGCTCGCGTTCGCGTCGGGCTTCCTGGTCTTCGCCGCCGAGGTGGTCCAGACGCACCTGCTCGCGCTGCTCATCGGCAACAGCGCCTACGCCTTCGGGCTGATGCTCGCCGTCTTCCTCGTCTGCCTCGCGGCCGGCGCCGCGCGCTCGCCTGCCTTCGCGCGCCGCCACGGCGAGGGCGCGCTCTCCCGGGGGCTCGCCGCCGCCGCGCTCTCGCTCGCCGCCACCGTCCCGCTCTGGGACCAGCTCCCGCGGCTCTTCGCCTTCGCTGGCAAGCACGTCGACGGGTGGGCCGGCCGCGAGGCGTGCCGCGCGCTCGCCGCCCTCGCGATCCTCGCGCTGCCCACGCTGTGCATGGGCACCACCTTCCCCCTGCTCCTCGCGCGCGCCGCCGCGCACGCGGACGTCGCCGCGCGCGTCGGCAGGCTGACCTCGGCGAACACCCTGGGCACGATCGCCGGATCCATCGTCACCGGTTACCTCATCCTGCCCGCGCTCGGCTCCGAGCGTGCGCTCCTGGCGATCGCGCTCGCCTTCGCCCTCACGGCCGTCCTCGCCGCCGCGCGCGCCGGCGCGGAGCTCCCCCGCGCCCTCGCGCTGGCCGCGGCGGCCGGGGCGCTCGCCGTGCTCGCGCCCCGCTGGGACATGGCCCGCCTCACGAGCGGCGCGAACGTCTATTTCGCCATGGGGCCGCGCCCCGAGCGCATCGACTTCGTGCGCGAGGACGTGCACGGCGGCGTCACCACGGTCGCGCACCTCGCCGGCGTCACGACCATGTACACGAACGGCAAGTTCCAGGGCGACGACGGCCCCGAGATGACGGCGCAGCGGCGGTTCGCGCACTTCCCCTCGCTCTTCCTCCGCGACACGCGCGCCGCGCTCGTCATCGGCCTGGGCACCGGCACGACGACCGGCACCATCGCGGCCTACCCCTTCGAGCGCATCGACGTCGCCGAGATCTCGCCCGCGATCGTCGATGCGTCTCGGCGCTTCTTCGCCGGCCCGAGCCTCCGCGCGCTCGACGATCCCCGCGTCCGCCTCTCGCTCAACGACGGCAGGAACGAGCTGCTCGTCGCCGCCCCGGGCCGCTACGATCTCATCGCCATCGAGCTCACCAGCGTCTGGTTCGCGGGCGCCGCGAGCCTCTACAGCCGCGAGTTCTACGAGCTGGCCCGGTCCCGGCTCACCGAGGGCGGCGTCCTCCAGCAGTGGGTGCAGCTCCACCACATCCGGCGGCGCGAGCTCGCCGTCGTGGTGAGGACGATGCGCAGCGCGTTCCCGCACGTCGCGCTGTTCGTGGGCGGCGCGCAGGGCATCCTCGTCGCGAGCGGCGCGCCGCTCGTCGCCTCGGGGGCGCGCCTCGCCGGGCTCGACGCGCGCCCGTCGCTCCAGGCGACGCTCGCCGGCGCGCGGCTCGAGGACCTCCTCGACGCCCTCGTCACCTCGGGCGACGATCTCGACCGCCTCATCGCCGACGCGGCCGAGGACGGCGGCGCGATCCTGTCCACGGACGACAACCTCTACCTCGAGTACGCCACGCCGAAGGGGAACGTGCTCCCGTACGGCGCGTCGCTCGACGCGACGCTCGCGCTCCTCGAGCGTTACAGGACGCGGGCGCCGCGCGCGCGGCACCTCGCGCCCTGAGGTCGCTCAGCCCCCGCCCGCGGGCGCCGCGCCACCGCCGTCACGTGGCGGCGCGCTCTCCTTGGCCGGCGCGCTCGGCTCGCCCTCCTGCGCCTCCGACGTGGCCCGCGGCTTGACCTGCACCGGCTTGATCTCGTCGCCCGTCGCCACGAAGCCCTTGCGGGGCGGGGGCGCCTTGAGCTGCGCGGCCTGCTCCGCGCGCTGCTTGCGCTGCTCGAGGCTCAGCACCTCCAGCGCCAGGCCGCCCCTGTACGGATCCTGCCCCAGGAAGGGGCGCCCGTTCACCTCGGCCACGTGGAACTCGACCCGCCGGTTCTCGCTGCGGCCTGCCGCGATCTCGTTCGGCCCGAGCGGGCGCGACTCGCCGAAGCCCACGGCGATCAGCCGGTCGCTCTCGACCTCGTGATCGACCAGCCAGTCGGCGACCGCGAGGGCGCGCCGGGCGCTGAGCGACTGGTTGTGCTCCTCGCTCGACTGCGCGTCCGTGTGCCCCTCGATCCGCAGCCGCGTCACCTCGGGGTGCTCCTTGATGAACTGGAGCAGCGTCTCCAGCGTCTTCTCGCTGCCCGGCCGGATCGTCGCCTTGCTCGTGTCGAAGACGATCTTGCCCTCGATGTAGACCTGGCTCTCCCCGCCCTGCTCCGACCAGGGCTTCTCCGGGTACCATCGCGGGAGCGCCCGCTGCTCCTCGGCGCGCGGCAGCTCCCGCGGCGGCAGCCGGTTGTCGCTGCACCCCTGGCCGGCGAACGCGGCGGCCGCGAGCGCCGCCGCGAGCGCGAACGGCAAGGAGGTGCGGGCGGCCTGCTTCCTCTTCGGGTCCATCTCGCCCTGCAGGGTGTCAGAACCGGCGCTCGGACCGCAAGTAACCTGGCGGACGCCGGGCCGACCGGCGCGGGACGCGGCTTATGGTAAGAGGATCGCCATGTCCGCGCTGCCGTCCACGCCCGAGGGCTCGCCCATCGATCCCAAGCTCGCCGGGCTGCGCGCCCGGCTCCGGGAGCTCGGATCGGTCCTCGTCTGCTACTCCGGCGGGGTCGACAGCGCCTTCGTCCTCGCGGTCGCGCACCAGGAGCTCGGCCCGAGGGCCGTCGGGATGACCGCGGTCTCGCCGAGCCTCGCGCCGGCCGAGAAGGAAGAGGCCACCTCGATCGCCCGGCTGATCGGCGCCGACCACCGGCTCGTCGAGTCGTCGGAGATCGACGATCCGCGCTACGTCGCGAACAACCCGGATCGCTGCTTCCACTGCAAGAGCGAGCTCTACCGGATCGCCGCGCGAAGGCGGTCCGAGTGGGCGCTCGCGGCGATCGTGAACGGCACCAACACCGACGACCTCGGCGACTACCGCCCCGGGCTGGAGGCGGCGCGGGAGGCGGGCGTGCTGAGCCCCCTCGTCGAGCTCGGCTTCAGCAAGGCCGACGTGCGCGCCGGCGCGGCGCGCGTCGGCCTGCCCATCTGGGACAAGCCGGCCGCGGCCTGCCTCTCCAGCCGGATCCCTTACGGGACCAGCGTCACGCGCGAGCGGCTCGCGCAGATCGGCGGCTTCGAGGCGGCGCTGCGCGGCCTCGGGTTCCGCCAGGTCCGCGTGCGCTACCACGACGACCTCGCGCGCATCGAGCTCGACGCGGGCGAGCTCGCGCGCGCCGCCGATCCGCCCGTGCGCGCCGAGATCGTGGCCGCCGGCAAGCGGCACGGCTTCCGGTACGTGACGCTCGATCTCGGCGGGTACAGGACCGGAAGCCACAACGAGGTCCTCGTCGGCCGCGCCCTCAAGATCGTGAGCTGATCTCGCTGGAGCCGCGGCCTCACACGAGCGAGGAGCGCGCGACCTTGGCGCGCTCGTCGCGCTCCTTCAGGTGCTCGAGGATGATCACCGCCGTCTCCTCGATGGCGCGCTTGGTGACGTCGACCACCGGCCACTCGGGGTGCGCGGCGAAGAGGCGGTTCGCGAAGTCCAGCTCCTGCCGGACGTGCTCGCGCATCGCGTAGTTGGTCTCGGAGGGCATCCCGAGCTGGCGCAGCCGCGCCTGCCGGATCTCGCAGAGCTGATCGAGCCCGATGGTCAGCCCGACGACCCGATCCTGGGGGGCCTCCATCAGCTCGAGCGGCGGCGGGACGCCGAGCACCAGGGGCAGGTTCGCGACCTTGAGGCCGCGCTGCGCGAGCAGCGTCGACAGCGGCGTCTTCGACGTGCGCGAGACGCCGACGAGGACGATGTCGGCCCTCTTGAAGTTCCGCGGCTCCTTGCCGTCGTCGCTCTTCACCGCGAACTCCACCGCCTCGATGCGCCGGAAGTACTCCTCGCTCAGCGGGAGCATCGCGCTCGGCAGGTTGATCGGCTCCCGGTCGAGGAAGGTGCCGAGCCGGACGATGAGCGAGCCGATCAGATCGATCGCCTCGATGTTCAGCTCGGCGGTGGACGCATGCACGAACTCGCGCAGCTCGGGGCTCACCACGGTGAACACGACGAGCGCGCCCTCCCGGGCCGCGCGCTCGAGCACCGGCCGCGCGACCTCCGGCGTGCGCACCCGGGTGTGGAGGCGGATCTGCACCCCCGCGTCCGGGTACTGGAGGAGCGCGGCCCGCACGGCCTTCTCCGCCGTCTCTCCGGTGGAGTCGCTCAGGACGTCGATGAACTTCGCCTTGTCCATGTCCGATGCCTCCGTCGCCATGTCGGCTCAGGCGCTCGAGGCAGGGCTCGTGCCTCGGCGTTCAGCAGAGCGCAGAGGATCGCGCGCGGCCGCGCGCCAGGTCAACCAAACAGCCCCTTCAGCTTCTCCATGAAGGTGGCCTGCTGAGGCTGCACGTTCTCGCCGAGGTCCTTCGCCAGCTGCGCGATGAGCTCCCGCTGCGTCGCGGTGAGCTGCGTCGGCACCTCGACGCTCACCTCGACGAGCTGGTCGCCGCGCCCGCCCACGACGCGACGCGGTATGCCCTTGCCCTTGATCCGGAGCACCGCGCCGGGCTGCGTGCCCGGGGGGATGCGGAGCCGGCCCTTCCCCTCCAGGGTCGGGATCTCCAGCTCGCCGCCGAGCGCCGCGCGCGCGAACGAGATCGGCACCGAGCACACCACGTCGTCGCCGACTCGTCGGAAGAGCTCGTGCGGCGAGACGCGGATGGTGAGCTCCAGATCGCCCGGCCCCCGGTCGGAGCGGACGGCGTTGCCGCCGCGCTCCACGAGCCGCGTCGCGCCGTTCTCCACGCCCGGAGGGATCGTCACCTCGATGGTCTTCTGCTTCGCCGCGAGGCCGGCGCCGCGGCACGTCCTGCACGGGTCGGTCACGATCCGCCCCGTGCCGCGGCACCGCCCGCAGGGGCGCTCGATCGCGATGGGGAACATCCCCTGCTGCATCCGGACGCGGCCGCGGCCCGAACACGCCGAGCAGCGCTCGGTCGACGCGCCCGGCGCGGAGCCCGAGCCGGCGCAGTCGCCGCACGGCTCGACGCGATCGTAGGTGATCTCCTTCGTGCAGCCGAACGCCGCCTCCTCGAACGTGATCCGCACCTCCTTCTGCAGCGTCCCGCGGTCGCCGACCCGGATGCCCAGGGCGCCGAGGAGATCGCCGAAGATGGCGTCCAGGTTGAGGTCCTGCATGTCGAAGGGCACGCCCGGGACCCCCGAGCCGGCGGAGGCGCCGACGGCGGCGGGGCCGAACCGATCGAACGCCGCGCGCTTCTGCGGATCGCTCAGGATCTGGTAGGCCGCGTTCAGCTCCTTGAAGCGGACGTGCGCGCCCTGATCCCCCGGGTTCTTGTCGGGATGGTGCTGGCCGGCGAGCCGCCGGAAGGCGCTCTTGATTTCATCCTGCGTCGAGGAACGCTCGACGCCCAATACTTCGTACGGATCCCGCACGACGTGCGAAATAGCATCGATCGCCCTCCCGGGACAGCGGCTACCGGGCCGCCTAACCCGCTGATTTCCCTTCGGGCCCGGCGAGTTCGCGCTTCATCACCTTGCCCGTCGGGTTGCGCGGCAGCGCGTCGACGAAGACGACCTCGCGCGGGACCTTCGGGCCCGCGAGCCGCGCGCGGCAGTGCGCCCGGATGTCGCCCTCGCTCGCGGTCGCGCCGGGGCGCAGGGCGACGACCGCGCGCACGCGCTCCCCGAAGGCGCGATCCGGGACGCCCACCACCGCGGCCTCGGCGACCGCCGGGTGCTCGTGGAGGACCGACTCCACCTCGGCGGGGTACACGTTCACGCCCCCCGAGATGATGAGCTCCCGCTTGCGGCCCTCGAGGTGGTAGCAGCCGCGCGCGTCGCGGCGGGCGAGGTCGCCGACCGAGAAGTAGCCGTCGCGCGTCGACTCGCGCGTGGCGCCTGGGTCCCTGTGGTAGCCGGAGACCAGCAACGAGCTCCTCACGTAAAGCTCGCCCACCTCGCCGTCCTCGCACGGCGTCCCGTCCTCGCGCAGGAGCAGCAGCTCGCTGCCGGCGACGGGGCGCCCGATGGTGCCCGGCGAGGCGCGCAGATCCCCGGGGCCCGCGATCGTCACGATGCCCGTCTCGGTCGCGCCGTAGAAGTTGAAGAGCCGGTCGCCGAACGCCGCCATCACCTCCGCCGCGAGCGCCGGCGAGAGCGGCGCGCCGCCAACGAAGATCGCGGTGAGCGACGACGTGTCGTAAGCGCTGAGCCGCGCCTCGCCGAGCTCGAGGACGCGGTGGAGCATCGTCGGGACGACGGCCGTGGTGGTCACGCGGTACCGCTGGATCGCCTCGAGGAAGAGCTCGGGCTCGAACTCCGGGAGGATCACGATCGTGGCGCCGACGATGAGCGACAGGTTGACGAAGCCGAGCGCCGTGAGGTGGTAGAGCGGGCACACGGCGAGGTGCACGTCCCCCGCGCGCATCGGGGTCGCGCCGATGGCCCCGAGCGCCGGCAGGACGATGCCGCCGCCGAAGCCGCGCACCGCGCCCTTCGGCTTGCCGGTGGTGCCGGACGTGTACATCACCACCGCGGCGCGCTCGCTCCGATCCGGCGAGGCGCCGCGCTCGGCGAGGAGGTCGTCGAGGTGCGAGAAGCCCGGGACGCGCTCGCCGATCGCGATCATCTCCCCGGGCGGGATCCCCTCGAGCCGCGGCGCGGCCTCGCGGATCACGCCGGCGATGTCGGAGTCGAACAGGAGCAGGCGCGCCCCGGAGTGGCCGGCGAGGTAGGCGAGCTCCGCGGGGGTCGACCGCCACGAGGCCGCCACCACGGACGCGCCGACGCGGGCCAGCGCGACCTGGCACGTCAGGAACTCGGGGCGGTTCTTGAGCGCGAGCAGCACGGTGACGCCCGGGCCGACGCCGCGCCGGTCGAGCGCGTAGCCCAGCCGATCGATGGCCTCGTTCAGCGCGAAGAAGGAGTAGACCCGATCCTCGGCCGGGGGCCCCGCGCCTCGCTCCGCCGCGCGGGGCGCGAGGCTCAGCGGCTCGATCACCGCGATCCGGTGCGGGCTGTTCTCGGCGTGGAAACGGAACAAGAGCGACGGGTTCGCCTTGCCCCGCGCGAGCTCGCGCGCGAGCACCTTGAGCCCCGGCCAACGCAGCGCGGCGAGCAGCCCCGCCTGCGTCACCGCCCGCCCGGCGGCGAGCGTCGCGTCGATCGTGCCTCGCCCGCTCGCCAGCGCGGCCCTGACCCCTCCGAGTCGCATGGCCAGCGACTTTACTCTGGCCCGCATTGGCCCGCATGCGCCGTGGTAGGGTGGGTCCCGTGACGGAAGCTGACCGCCGCTCAGCCCAGCGTGCCGCGATCGAGCTGAGCGTAGAGTACAAACGGCTCAACACGTTCTTCGCCGACTACACACGCAACATCTCGAAAGGCGGGACGTTCATCCGGACGGATCGCCCGCTCGCGATCGGCACCGAGTTTGTGTTCGCCCTCTCGATCCGGAACCTGGCCGAGCCGCTCCGCCTTCGCGGGCGGGTGAAGTGGATCGTCACGACCGCCGAGGCGACGGAGTCGGCTCCGGCGGGGATGGGGATCGAGTTCCAGTACGCGAGCGAGGAGGAGAGCGCCGCCACCGAGGCGGTGGTCGAGCAGCTGATGATGAGCGAGCTCGGCGAGACGCTCGCCTCCAAGCTGCTCGGCCGCAAGCTCGGCGACGGCTCGCGGTAGCGCCTCCGAGGGGTGCGCTCACGCTCCCCCCGTGTACACTGGCTCGCAATGTCGCTGCCGCCCCTGTTCCCTCGGCGCCGTCTCGCTCGGGGTCTCGCCGCGCTCGCCCTCGCGCTCTCTCCCGTCGCCTGCGGGGCCTCTGGCTCGCCGGGGGCGAAGGGGCCGCCAGGCGCCGAGGGCCGCGTCGCCGCCGTCGAGGTCCGCGACGCCGATTTCTCCGCCAGCCTGTTCGCGGTCGTGCGCGACGGCAAGCAGAGCCCGCAGCGCACGGGCCTGCTCATCGGCGTGGTCCGCAGGCAGCTCGCGCACGCCGCGGGGCGCTTCAACGCAGGGCAGCCCGACCGGGCCGTCGAGAGCGTCCTGGGCGCGCTCTCCCTCGTCCGTCCCGGCGAGGGGCGCGCCGAGATGATCGACGCCGTGGGCGAGCGCGCCATCGCCGGCGCGATCGAGCGGCTCAGCCCGCGCGGCGACGAGGGGCGGGTGCGGGCCCTCATGGAGCTCCGCTCCGCCGCGCTGCCGAGCGGGAGCCGTGCCCGCGCCGAGAGCGACGAGCACCTCGCCGCGCTCGAGCAGTGGATGAAGGAGACGCGCACCGGCGGGCCGCTCGAGCAGCTCGGCGCGGATCAGCGCGCGGCCGTCTCGCGCGCCCTCGTCGACGGCCGCGCGGAGTCGATCCAGCGCGCGGCCGCCGCCACCGTGGCGTGGATCGATCGGGCGATCGAGTTCAACATCGAGTACCGGCAGGGCGGCGCGAGGCCGGAGCGCGAGGAGGCGGTCGAGGCGGCGCGCGCGCTCGAGTCGGGCGGCGCGAGCCTGGCGGCGCTGTTCCTCCGCTTCGGCGACGCGAAGGGCGCGATCGATCAGATCGACCGGACGAGCGTGCGCCGGGTGATCCCGCCCGGCCTGTACCAGCGGCTCAAGGCCGCCGCCTCCGACGACGACGCGGTCTCGTGGCAGGCGCTCGCCGCCGCCTTCGCGCAGCACGAGGCGCAGGAGCGCGACGCCGAGACCGGGATGCGGCAGGATCTGCTCGACGGGGCGATCTGGGGCGCGGCCCTCGAGGCCTACCGGCGCGACCCGCAGAACTACGACAGCGCGACGCGCCTCTCCCAGGTGATGATCCGCCTCGGCATGTCCGAGGCGACGCCGCTCGTGATCGCCGGCGCGCTCGGCGACCGGCCGAGCCCGGGCGCGCTCGGGGCCGCGCTCGGGCTCGTGCTGAGCGCGCTCTCGGAGGAGGCGTCGAACGACGATTTCGACGCGGCCCGGCGCACCTACAACGCGGCGGGGCCGCTGCTCGTGCTCGCCGATCGGGCGGCGCGCGGCGGCGGCGCGCTCGATCCGTCGGGCGCCCGCGTCCGTTCTCTCATGGCGTCGCTCGAGCTGCGCGCCGGCAACCTCGTGGCCGCGCTGCCGCTGCTCCGCGCGGCGACGGCGGCCGAGCCGACGGTCAACGGGCTCACGGTGCTCGCGATGGCCGAGCGGCAGTCCGGCGAGCCCCAGGCCGCGCTTGAGGACGTGCGGCGCGCGCTGGGAGCGCCGGACGCGCGCAGCGCGCCGCTCGAGATCATCCAGGCGCACCTGCTCGCCTTCGAGCTCCACCGCGACGCCGGCACGCAGGACCGGGCGAAGGAGTCGCTCGACGCCGCGCTCGCCGCCGCGCTCGACACCCGGCAGCGCGCCCGGGATCCCGGCGCCAAGGCGCGGACGGAGCGGCTGCTCGGGCGCATCCTCGACGGCTATGGCGACGAGAAGGGCGCGACCCGGGCGTACGATCGGGCGTTCGCCCTGGTGGCGGCCGAACCGCCGCAGCTCGGCGCCACGATGCTCGACGCCGTGGGGCGCGCGCTCGTGGAGCGCGATCTCCCCGCCGCGCGGCGGGCGCTGAAGCGCGGGCTCGAGGCGAACGTGGACGAGGACGATCTCATCTACGGCGGGCTCTGGGTCCTGCTGCTGGAGCGCGCCCTCGGCGTCGCGACCGACGGCACCGCGGTCCGCGCGCTGGACAGCGCGACGAGCCGCGCGTCCTGGACGGGAAAGCTCGCGGCCTGGGCGAACGGTGGGCTCAGCGACGCGGATCTCGGCAGGCTCGCCCGGAACACGGCGCAGCGGGTGGAGGCGCAATTTTACACCGCGATGGCCAGGAAGGCGGCGGGGGATGCCGGCGCGGACGAGCGGCTCCGCGCGGTGTCGAAGAGCCCCGTGATCGACCTGCTCGAGGTGCACCTCGCGCGCGAGATGCTGGCGCCCGCGCTGCACCTCGATCTGCCCCGCAACGCGGGCCTTCCGTAGAACGCGCCGGCGATCCCGCGCGGGATGGCCGGCGCCGGAGGTGCGATACGGTCTCCGCTGGTCAGGTGGCGAGTTGGTCGGATGACCAGCGCGCGACGCCGCGCGCGCGACGCGGAGCGCCAATCGCGCGCGGAAGGAATAAAGGGCTTCCACGTCTGCGCCTTGTCGTTCGATCATCGATGAATGTCCGATGACCGGATCGATCCGCTCGAGAAGCTCGCCGCCGCTCACCGGAGCCTGGAAGAGAACCTGAACGACCTCGCGCGCGCCGCGCGCGCGCTCAGCGATCCCCGCGGGCGCGCCGCCGCGCTCGAGGGTCTCTCCAGCGTGGTGTCCTACTTCGAGCGGTCGATGAGCCGGCATCGCGAGGACGAGGAGCGCTCGCTGTACCCGCGGCTCGCGGTGCTCGAGGCGATCGCGCCGACCCTCGAGCGCCTCCGGCAGGAGCACAAGGCGCAACAGCGCGCGATCGATGCGCTGCGCGCGGCGATCGAAAGAGACGGCGGCCCCGAGGTCGTGGAGACGATCCCCCAGCTCATCGAGGACCTGCGCGCTGCGCACCAGCGCCACGTGGAGAGCGAGGAGCAGGAGGTATTTCCGGCCGCTCGCCGGTTCCTGCAGGCCTCGGCCAGGCAGGGGATCTGGAACGAGATGGAGACGCGCCGAGGGCGCGGCGGGCAAGGCAATCCGGCCAAGGGCATCAGCGGGCGCCCCTACCGCCCCGGCGGGATGCGCAGGGGCCCGTAGGCTCCCTGCGGGGTGCGCCGCGGGCGCGATCGATCGGCGCGGCCGACGGAAGGCCGCTCCTAGAATTGCTCCTCGCGCGCGCGCTCGAGCGCGGCGCGCAGGTAGTTCTGCGCTCGAAGCGTGTACGCCCCGTCGGGGTGCTGCTCGAGGTGGCTGCGGAACGCCTCCGCCGATTGCATGAAGCTCCCCAGCCGATAGAGGCTGACGCCGCGGGCGAGGTGCCTGGGATAGGAGGGGTCGAGCGCGGCGAGCTCGTCGATCTTCTTCAGCCGATACTGCTCCTCGGCGCGCCGCGCCTCTGCGGCGCGGAGCGCCGCCGCGGGCGAGCGCGGCCCCGACCCGCCCGCCTGCGCAAGGCGCGCCGCCGTCTCCTCGTCGGGAGGTGCCGGGAGGGTCTGCGCGCTCCTCGCGGCGACGAGCGGGTGCGCGAGCAAGAACTTGAACAGCGCGCGCTCCTCGTCGAGCGCCGGGGCGAACGGATCTCGCTGGACGCCGACGATGGCGCTCCAGCGCTTCTTGAAGAGCACACCGAGCACGACGCCATCCATGGCGACGCGGCGGGCCCCCTCCGCGCCGCCGCGCTGCGCCGCGTCCCCCTGCCCCAGCCAGGCGTTTCGGCGGAGCAGCCCGAGGAAGTCGCCGCCGAGCTCGCGGAGCTCGTCGGACTCCTCGCCGGTCGCCTCGAAGCGGCGCACCTCGCGGACGAACGCCCTCAGCTGGTAGGCGCGCAGCCGGAGCACCGCCTCGTCTCCCTGGGCGAGCGCGCGGCCCACGGCGTCGATCACCCGCGCGCGCGCGGCGAGGAGCTCGGCCTCGGTGTGATCCGCGTCGGCGTCCACGAGCCCGAACGCGCGGACGGCGGAGCCGAGCTCGCGCACCTCGGCGTCGAGCCCGAGCTCCTCGGCCTCGCGCGCGCGGGTGATGTCCGCGTCGCGCACGCGCGCGAGGGTTCGCGCGTCGGCGAGCGGCAGCGGCAGCTCGGCCGGCTCGACCGACCGCGGCACGGCGAGGATCGCCGCGGAGCCCGCGATGAACACGGCCACGAGCCCCGGCTCCCAGCCCTCGAGGTGCCGCTTCCAGCCGCGGCGCGCCCCCGCGTCGCCCCTCGCAGACGACGCGACCGCGACCACGGGGGTGTTGCTGCGGCTGTTGTTCGATCGGATCGAGCGACTCGAGCCACTCGAGCCACTCGAAGAAGAACTCGAGCGTGGCTCCCGGCGCTTGACAGCGACGCTCTCGGCTCGCGACATTGATCGTCTCCTCTGCGCTCCAGAGTACCCCACGCGGCGCGCTTCAGCGCCGCGCAGCTAGCCAGCGAGGAACGTGCGAGATCACCGGAAGCACCCGCGCAAGCAAATCGAGCTCTCGATCGCGTTCCGGATCGGTGACGGCCCGCGCGTCGACGCGATATGCCGCGACCTCAGCCTCGGCGGGATGTTCATCGAGACGAGCTCGCCGGCTCCCTTCGGCGCGACCGTCGAGGTGCTGCTGTCCCTGCAAGGACTGAAGCAGGTCGCCGTGATCCCGTCGGTGGTGCGATGGACCACCCCTGAGGGGATGGGCGTACAGTTCGGCGTGATGGGCGCGCGAGAAACCTACGCGCTCACGCAGCTCCTCGGCTCCCTCTAGAGCGGCGGTCACCCGCTCAGGAAGAGCGGCGGTCACCCGCTCAGTCGTCGATGGTCAGGGGGATCTCGAGCTGCCTCGGGCCTCCCGCGAAGCGCCCTCGGTAGAGGCCCTGGGCGCAAGCCTGCAGCGCCGGCCGGAGCGGCGGGTTGAAGCGCAGGGCGGCGACGCTGCCGTCGGGGCGCACGGAGACGTGCAGCGTCGAGACGATCGACCGGCGGACCGAGGACCTGCCGCTCGCGCTCTCCCGCGCGAAGCAGCTCGACAGCAGCGACTGCGCGGAGGCCGGGGTGAGCGCCGTCGGGGCAGACGCCTCCTGCGCCTCCGGGACCGGCGGCGCGGCGACAGGCGGGGGCTCGGTCGTCAGCGGCGACAGCAGCGCAGTCGGCTCGGCGGCCGCAGAGGCGGCGGGCTCCTCCGCGCGAGCCACGACCGCCGGGGCCAGAACGGCTCCGCCCGGCGGACGCGCGCCGACGGCCGGCTGGGACAGAGCGGGCGCAGGCGCAGGCTCCGGCGACGCGACCGCGGCGGCGCCCTCCTGCGGCGCGAGGCGATCGAGGAGGCGCGCCTCGCGGCCGCCGTCGAGCGAGAAGGTGCCGCGCGACGGGCCGACGAGGAGGTGCGCGGTGGTCGCGCCGCGGTACGCCGCAGGGCCGACCGCGACGGAGCCGTGCTCCACGTCGACCTCCACGCGGCCCTCCAGACGGGTCACGGTGAAGAGCGTGCCGTGCACCGCGACGCGGGTGCCGTCCACCTCGACGGCGAACGCTTCGACGAGCCCCTCCTCGGGCGCGCGCGTGACGACGTCGGCGCGCACCGAGCCCCGCTCGAGCGAGATCACGTGGCCGACCCCTGCCGCGCCCACGGCGCGCACGACGGCGCGGCTGTCCGGCAGGAGCGTCCAGCGCACCGAGCCGACATCGACGAACGAGACCGCGTGGCCCGCGGACTCGACGGAGTCGCCAGGCCGGAGGGCGCGAAAGTCCAGGTCGCCGGACGCCCGGTCGCCGCCGGCCGCCGCGGGGACCTCGGCGAGATCGCGGGCACGCGGCGGCGTCGACGTCGCCGTGACGGGCGGGGCGGAGCGCCCGGCCGCGAGGACCGCGAACGCGATGGCCGCCGCCGCCGCCGCGAACCCGAGCGCGCGCCCGAGCGGCGAGCGCTGCGGCGGCGCGGCGCGGTGGACCGGAGCGGCCCGCTCGATCCGCGCGAACAGCTCGCGTTCGATGGTCTCCCAGCGCGGCTCGGGCGGCTGCTCGGCGCGGAGCAGCCGCTCCATGTGCTCGCGCGCCCGGTCGTAGTGCTTTGCGCCGCTCATGCGTCCTCCGCGTCGACAGCCGATGGATCCGCCGCGGGGTATCCCACGGCGGCGCCCCCCACGGAAACGCGCGCGCGCGCCGCTGCCGGCTCGGCGCCATCCGCCTTGTCCGCGCCGCCCTCGGCCAGCTCGGCGGCGAGCTGGGCGAGCGCGGGCTCGGCGCGCATCATCGCCTCGATCTCGCGGCGCGCATAGAACAGGCGCGTCCGCACCGTCAGCACCGGCGCGCCGACGATCTCCGCGATCTCGTTCGGCGGGATCCCCTCGAGCTCGTGCAGGACGTAGACGACCCGCTTCTTCTCGGGGAGGCGCTCCAGCACCCGCCGAAAGGCGTCGATCCTGCGGGCGCGAGCGGCGTCCTCGTCCGGGAGCATGCCGCGGTCCGCCTCGGTATCGACGCCGAGCTCGCCCACGAACACCGGCCGGCAGCGCGCAGCGCGCCGCGCCATCAGCACGGCATTGACCGTCACCCGGTGGAGCCACGTCGTGAACTTCGATTGTCCCCGGAAGTCACCCAGGCTCCGGTGCACCTGGATGAACACCTCCTGGATGACGTCCTCTGCGTCGGCGGTCGGCCCGAGCATCCTGAAGACGAGGCGCGCGACGTCGCGGCGGTAGCGGCGGAAGATCTCCGCGAACGCCGCCGGGTCGCCGCTCTGGAAGCGGCGGATCCACTCGCCCACGTCGTCGGGCTGAGCCACCTGCGGAAGCCTACCCGCCTCGTCGGCGCTCATGGAGCTCGACGGAGAGACGAGGAGCGCCAGACGACGAGAGCGGTCACCGCCCGCGAACGCGACATGGAGCGGCGCGTGGGCGTCTCTGGCAGCGCACTCGGGCAGCTCGTCGCCACGGCCGTCCGGCGCAGCCGTATCAGCCGGGAAGAACGACCGCGAGAGGTGCACCCACAGCGCCCCCGTCTCGACCGCCACGGTATGCACGGAGGGCTCTGATGCGCCGAGCCGCCGGATCATTCATGACGCCGCACGGCTGCTCTCCCAGGCGGCGGTTACGCCGAACGTAGAAAAGTTGTTCCTTGAGCCACATTGGCGCGACCTTTCGGCGCATGATCTTCATCGCCGTATCGCTGACCGTGGCCCTCGTCGCCGCCGACCTGCTCGATCTGGGCTCCCGCCGCCGCGAGCGTGTGTAGCGAGCGCTTCAGCCCCTGACAAAAAGGGGCCAGGCTGGAGCCCGCGCCGGCCTCAGGCCGACGCGCGCTCCAGCCGGGCGAGTCGAGGAGATCGCGGCGCCGTCCGGGTCGTCCCCGTCGGCTTCAGCCCGCGGCCTCGGCCCCCGCCGCGCCGCCCTTCTTGGGCAGCTCGAAGAGCGCCGACAGCTCGACCTTCTCCTGCTTCTTCTGCTCGAGGAGCCGGTTGACCGCGCGAAGCACGCGCGTCTTCGCGGGGCCGCTGATCGGCTTGCCCTGCAGCGCGGCGCTCAGCGTGCGGTCTGTCACGGGACGACCGCTGCGCGGCTTCTTGGCGCTGGACGCCTCCTTCTTCTTGGCAGCGTCCTCGCTGCCACGCGCCAGCCGCTTGATCAGGCGAATCGCCCGATCCTCCGGCTGCAGCCGTTCGATCTTCACCGACGCCGCGATGATGCGGCGGGGGTCGATCTTCTTTTCCTTCAAGAAATCTTCGATCTTGGTGCCCATCGTCGTCACTTGCCCCGAAAGGGCGGCGACCCTACCACGCGCGGCGCCGCCGTGCATCCGCGACGTTTACGCTGCGACGTTTACGCTGCGACGTTTACCCTTTGCGCCGCCCTGGGGTAGCTTGTCACGGTGACCCTCCTGCCTGAGCTCGACGAAGCCGCGCGCGTCATTCGCGAACGAATTCAAGCGCCTCCGCGCGTCGGTGTGGTGCTGGGATCAGGGCTCGGCGGCTGGGGCGACGAGCTCGCCGAGCTCGTGAAGGTGCCCTACGCGGACATCCCCGGCATGCCCCGGCCAGCCGTCGCCGGGCACCCCGGCTTCCTCTGCGCCGGCCGCGTCGGGGACGTGCAGGTCGCCTGCCTGCAGGGGCGCGCGCACCTCTACGAGGGGCACCCGCCGGCGAAGGTGGTGTTCGGCGTGCGGGTGCTCGCCCGGCTCGGCTGTCGCGCCGTTCTCCTGACCAACGCGGCCGGCGGCATCAACCCGGGGTTCGCCGCCGGTGATCTCATGCTGCTCACCGATCACCTGAACCTGATGGGAGCGAACCCGCTGGTCGGGCCGAACGACGAGGCGCTCGGCAAGCGCTTCCCCGACATGACCTACGCGCACGATCCCAGGCTGCTCGAGCTCGCGAGGACGGCGGCGAGCGACGCGGGCGTCGCCCTGCGCGAGGGGATCTACGCCGCGCTGCTCGGGCCGACGTACGAGACGCCCGCCGAGATCCGGATGCTGCGCACGCTCGGGGCCGATGCGGTCGGGATGAGCACGGTCCCGGAGATCATCGCGCTCAGGCACATGGGCGTGCCGGCCGCGGCCATCTCGTGCGTCACGAACCTCGCCGCGGGGCTGACCAAGCGCGAGCTCGACCACAAGGAGGTCGAGGAGACCGCCCGGGAGGCGCGCGCCCGGTTCACGGCGCTGCTCTCGGCGTGGGTCCGCCGCGTCGGCGCCGACGTCGCGGCCGGGAGCTCGGCGTCGTGAGCCGCCCTCCGCGCGACGCCGGCGACGCGCTCGCCTCGGATGAGGCGGCGCAGGCGATCGACTGGGACGCGCTCGACCAGGCCGCCCTCGCCGTCCGGACGCGGGCGCACGCGCCGTACTCCAGCTACCGGGTGGGCGCGGCGATCCTCGTGCGATCCGGCCGCGTGTTCACCGGCTGCAACGTCGAGAACGCCTCGTACGGGCTCACCATCTGCGCGGAGCGCTCCGCCATCGTGCAGATGGTCGCGGCCGGCGAGCGCGATCCGATCGCGCTCACCGTCGCCACCAGCGGGCCCGTGCTCGGCAGCCCGTGCGGGATGTGCAGGCAGACCCTCGCCGAGTTCGCTGTGGATTTCCCGATCCGCCTCATCGCCGCCGAGGCCGGCGGCGTGGCGCCGCGGACCACCTCGCTGTCGGCGCTGCTCCCCGAGGCGTTCGGGGCGGCCGCGCTCTCGCGCTGATCGCCCCGAGCGCCCTCCAGGGAGGACCGAGGGCTCACTCGAGCGAGAGCGCCTCGGCCTGATCGATCTGCGACAGCGCCGCGGCGAGCGCCTCCCGCGCGCGCTCGAGCGAGACGCGGTCCTCACCCCATTTCGAGCGCGCCTTCTGCAGGCGGGCGCGCTCGACGGCCAGCTGCTCGGTGAGCTGCTCGCCGTGCGCCCGCAGGGCGTCGCGCTCCTCGGTCCGCTGCGAGAGCTGAGCGCCGAGCTCGCTCCCGCGCCGGTCGGCCTCCGCGAGCCGGCCCTGGAGCGCCTCGATGGATTGCGCCCGCTCGGCGAGCTCGCCCAGCAAGCGCTCGCGCTCCGCGGCAGCCGCGGAGAGCTCGCCCGCGCGCTGCTCCAGCTGCCGATCGAGCTCCTGCGTCCGGGCCTCGAGGTCCGCGATCTGGCCGCGCGCTTGCCCGAGCTCCGTGGAGAGCCCGCGGGCGACCTCGTCCAGCTCACGCCGCTGCGCCGCCCAGGCGGCCTCCCGCTCGGCGGTCTCGGCCTGGTGCGCCGCGCGCGTGTCGGCGAGCGCCTGCGCGTGCGCGGCCTCGAGCTGCGCCTGCCGCTCGGCGGCGCCCGCCTCGAGCTCTGCCACGCGCTTCGCGTGGGCCTGCTCGGCGTCGCGGACGGCCTGCTCGCGCTCCTCGATGAGCTCGCGCTCCCGCGCCGCGAGCTGCGTTGCGAAGCCCTCGCGCGCGGCCGCGAGCGCCCTCGCGTGCTCCTCCGTCTGCTGCGCGATCGCCCGCGCATGCTCCTCGGCCTGCCCCTCGAGGGCGCGCGCGTGCTCGGTCTGGAGGCGCTCCAGCGCGCCCGCGTGCTCGCGATCCCGCCGTCCGATCTCGTCCGCGTGCTCGCTCCGGAGCCCCTCGACGGCGCTCGCGTGCTCGCCCCGCAGCGACTCCAGCGCGGACGCATGCGCGGCCTGCTGCTTCTCGATCGCGGCGGCGTGCTCGTCGCGCGCCCCCTGGAGCGCGGCGGCGTGCTCCGCCTGGGCGCGCTCCAGGGCGGCGGCGTGCTCGCTTCGCGCCGTGTCCAGCGCAGCGGCGTGCTCCCGCTCGCGCCGCTCCGTCGCGGCTTCGTGCTCGCGTCGCAGCGCCTCGACGGCGGCCTCGTGCTCGCGCCTCGACGCGTCGAGCGCCCCGGCGTGCTCGGCCCGCAGCCCCTCCATGGCGGCGGCGTGCTCGGATTTCGCCCCCTCCGCCGCCGCCGCGTGCTCGGCCCGGAGGCGGTCCAGCGCCGTGGCGTGCTCGCCGGTCAGCTTCTCGATGGCGGCGCGGTGCTCGGCGGCCTGCTGCTCGCGCCGGGCGGCGTGCTCGGCGTTGAGCCGCTCCACCTCCGCCCGGTGCCCCGCGGCCGCCTGCTCGAAGCGCTCGCGCTCCGCCTGCGCGCTCTCCTCGAGCTCGCGCTGCGCCGAGGCCTCGACGGCGGCGATCGCTTGCGTCTTCTCGTCCGCCGCCGCGCGCAGCGCCTCCGTGTGCGCCGCCTCCGCGTCCATCAGCGCCTGCCTGGCCGACGAGAGATCGGCGTCGCGGGCCGCGATCTGCCCCTGCAGCTTCTCCGAGCGCGCCTTGAAGTCGTCCGCGCGCTTCGCGGCGAGCTCCTTGTCTGCGCGGAGCGACGCGACCTGCCCGTCGAGATCCTCGCTCGCGCGCTCGAGCTCCAGGATCCTGTCGACCTGGTCGGCCTTCTCCCGCTCGAGCGACAGCGACTGATCCCGGAGCTCCAGCAGCTCCTTGTCCTTGCGCGACATCTGGTCGCGGAGCGCGAGGATCTCTTTGTCCTTCTTGTTCAGCGCCTCGCGCAGATCCAGGAAGTCGCGGCTCGACACGCCGCCGGGCCTGGAGCCGGTGCCGGTGCCGGACGCGAGCTTCACCTTGAGCTCGTCGAGCTCGCGCCGCAGGCGGGCGGCCTCCTGGCTGCCGTCGTTCGCCGAGGAGAGCTCGCCCTCGAGGCGGAGCGAGGTCGCGCGCGCAGCCGCGACTTCCTTGGTGAGGCGGACGATCTCTCCCTTGGACCTGTCCAGCTCGCCACGCAGACGCTCGAGCTCGGCCGCGTCGGCGTCGGAGCGATGCGGCGCGGGCGGCGCAGGGGTCAGCCGCCCGCGCTCGGAGATCGGAGCCCGGTACGCGGCCCCGCGCTCGGAGATCGGAGCCCGGTACGCGGCCCCGCGCTCGGAGACCGGAGCCCGGTACGCGGCGACCGGCGACGAGCTCACGGGCGGCGGCGCCGAGGCAGGCACGGGCGTCTTCGTGGGCGCCAGCGTCCGAGACGACGGCGCGACCGAGGGCCTGACGTCGGTGCGCTCCTCCTCCTCGTCGCGGATCAGCCGGGTGAACGCGCCGCCGATGAACTCCTCGATGTCCTCGTCCGACTTGCGGGCGTCCGAGCGTGCCGCGGCGCCCTGCGGGGGCCTCGGCGGAGCTGACGCCCGAGCGCGATCCTGCGCAGCGGCGGCAGGGGGCGCCGACGGCACGGCGGGCGGTGTGCCGGCAGGCGGCGGCACCGCGGACGTCGGCCTCGGCGCGGGGGGCGGAGGCGCCGCGGACAGCGGCCTCGGCGCGGGGGGCGGCGGCACCGCGGACGGCATGGCGGCTCCGGCAGGCGGCGGCGCCGCGGACGGCGGCCTCGGCACCGGCGGTGGGACCGACGGCGCAGCGGCGTGCGGAGGCGCGGCGCTCCCGGGCGTGCCGTCCGAGCCCACGGCGGCCGTGATGATCGTGGGATCGCCGGAGTCCTCGTCGATGTCGGCCTCGAGCACCTCGGCCTCGTCGATCATGATCGGATCGGCCTCGGCGTCGTCCCCGTCGATCGGGACGTAGTTGCGGATGTGCTCGAGGAGCTCGCCGAACGCGATCGGCTTGTGAATGTAGTCCTCCGCGCGCGTCCTGAGCTTGCGGTGCTGCTCGAACGTCTCTTCGCTCGACTCGCTCGACATGATGACGAGCGGGACGTCCTTGAGCTGCACGTCCTTCTTGAGCTTGTTGCAGACCGAGAAGCCGTTCATGCGCGGCAGCTCGATCGACAGCAGGATGAGGTCGGGGCGCTCGGCCGCGGCCGCCTGCAGGCCGACGTTGCCGTCGTCGACCACCTGAACGGTGCAGCCGAGGCGGCCCAATTCCGTGCGGAGCTCCCCGGCAAACGCCGGATCGCTCTCAAATACGAGGACTTTCGTCATGTTCCGGGGTGTGCGCGGGTTCGGAGGGGAAACCAAGATATCGGCCCCCTTCAACGAGTGTCAAACACGAGGCTGGCGGCGCAGCTCAGATCGCGCGGCCGCCGTCCGCCCGCCAATCCTGCCGGCGGGGCGCCGAGCGGAAATCGCCCGGCCCGGGGGCGACACCGCACAATCCTACATAACGCTTGCCGAGGAGCAGGGAGCCAGCGGAAGACCCGCGCGCTCGCCGATCAGGGCGCGACGAAGTGGCCGGGCGCCTCGTCTCCGAAGCACAGCCCCATCTCACGGGCCGTGACGACCGTGTCCGAGTCGAGCGGCACCGTCTTCGTCTTGCCGGCGACCTCCTCGAGGGGGACGAGCTCGATCCGGTTCGATCGCAGCGCCACCATCCCGCTGCCGCAGTCCTCGACGAGGCAGCGCGCCGCGGCCGCGCCGAAGCGGAGGGCGAGCAAGCGATCCGCCGTCGTGGGTCCGCCGCCCCGCTGGAGGTGGCCGAGCACCATCGAGCGCGCTTCCTTGCCGGTGCGGGCCGCGAGCTCCTTGGCCACGCGCTCGGCCACGCCCCCGAGCACGGCGGTGCGGCGGAACGCGTCGCCCGCGTCCTTGATGATCAGCTCACCGCCTTGCGCGTACGCCCCCTCGGCCGCCACGACGATGGAGAAGCGGCGCCCGCGCGACTCCCGCAGGCGGATCTTCTCGGCGATCGCCTCGAACCGGAACGGGATCTCCGGCATCAGGATGGCGTCGGCTCCGCCGGCGATCCCGGCGTTGAGCGCGATCCAGCCCGCGTGCCGCCCCATCACCTCCACGACCATGATCCGCTCGTGCGCCTCGGTCGTGGTGTGGAGCCGGTCGAGCGCCTCGGTCGCGATGGAGACCGCCGTGTCGAAGCCGAACGTGAGGTCCGTGCAGCAGACGTCGTTGTCGATCGTCTTCGGTACGCCGATGACGAGGGGCAGCCCGCGCTGGAGCAGCTGGTGCGCGATCCACATGGATCCGTCTCCGCCCACCGAGATGAGCGCGTCGAACCCCTCCGCGCGAAACCGCCGCACGAGATCCTCAGATCGATCCCGGGGGACGAGCCCGTGCTCGCCAGGCGTCGGGTAGTGGAACGGGTCGCCGCGGTTCGCGGTGCCCAGGATGGTGCCCCCGAGGTGCGCGATGCCCCGGACCCGCTCGCGATCGAGGCGGATGAGCCCGTCCGGAGCGTCGTCGAGCAACCCGCGGTACCCTTGCCGGATCCCCCAGACCTCCCAGCCACGCTCGAGCGCGCCGAGCGTGGCCGCGCGGATCACAGCATTGAGCCCCGGCGCGTCGCCTCCGCCGGTACTGATAGCGATCTTTCGTGCCGCCATGAGGCTCGCAGCATCGCGAGCCGCCCCCGGCGACGCAATAGGCATCTCCTCGACCTGGCCTCGAAAGGCCCGGATGCGCGTGACGATCCGGCGGAGCGACGGCGGCGGACGGCGGCGAAAGCGGCGCGCTGGATGAGCCCGGGGAGCGCGGCGAGCGAGGAGCGCCTGCGCGAAGCGGCCTTCGCACCCGGCGCGCGTGCGCCGTGTGGTCGGGGCCGCCACGGGAGGGGTGTCGATCCGGAGGAGCGCAGGCATGACGGTCGCGAGCGCCGGCGGCAGGGTATAGGGGCGTGCGCATGCGATCACCCCGGCTGCGTGCCCCTGTATGAACCGCGCTACCCTGATCCGAGGCATCCAGGTCATCGTCACGCTCACGCTCGCGTCGTTCGCTTACGTCCTCTACAGCGAGATCCACGACAAGCAGGCGAGCCTCGCCGCCGCGTTCGCGCACGTGCGCCCGGGCTGGCTGCTCGTCGGCGCCGTGCTGGCGCTGCAGGAGGGCGTGTTCGGAGGCCTCAGGATCTGGACCCTCGGGCGCGTCCTCTGGCCCGAGCTCCGCGTCCGCACCGCGGTGACCTCGGAGTTCGTGCTGATGTTCTGCGCCGGGGTGACCCCCGGGCAGGCCGGCGCGGCGCCGTCGCAGGCCGCCGTGCTCGTGCACGGCGGTATGCGGCTCGTCGACGTGGCCACGGCGGAGCTGCTCACCGCCTCGTGCACGATCACCTTCTTCCTCCTGTCTGCCGTGGTCATCTTCGTGCTGCAGCAGAACGGGATGCTGGTCGTGCAGGCGGGCCCGCAGATCGAGTGGCTGCTCCTCTTCACCGTCGCGATGTTCGGCTCGGCCCTCGTCGCGCTCATCGCGGCGGCGGCGTACCCGCCCCTCCTCAAGGGGATCGTCCGCGCGCTGTCGGTGCCGCTCGGGAAGCTCCTGCGCGCCGCCCTGCTGGGCGCCCGGCGCGTGCCCCGGCTGCGGGCCCGCGCCGAGGCCGCGCTCGCCGCCCCCGGCGCCACGACCGCGCGCCTGCTGCTGGGCGTGGACGAGTTCCACCACGGCTTCCGCATCTACATGCGCCGCGGCAAGCGCGCCTACGCCGCCGCGCTGCTGCTCACGTTCGGCTTCTTCTGCTCGCGGTTCGCCGTCGCCTACTTCATCCTGCTCGGGCTCGGCATTCCGACCTCGCCCTCGACGTTCGTCTCGGTGGGCCCGCCGATCGTGCAGGTCGTCCTGATCCAGACGCTGCTCAACTTCGCGCTCTACATGACCCCCACGCCCGGCGCGAGCGGCGTCGCCGAGCTCGGCTCGAACGCGCTCATGTCGCCCTGGGTCCACGGCGCGTTCGTGGTGCCGTACGTCGTCCTCTGGCGGGTGCTCACCCTGTTCCTCTGCATGTTCGTCGGGGGGGTCTACGTCTTCCGCTACCTCGGCACCGACGTGCTCGAGGAGCGCGTCAAGCAGACGGAGGCGGAGAAGCGCGCGCTCGCGGAGGCGGCGCGCGCCGGGAGGGCGCCGCTAGACGGGGAGGACACCACCGACCGGCAGCAAGGCGTGGGGTGACGCGGGAACGGGGTCGGGGCGGCTGGCGCAGGCCGGCTCGCGCCAGCCGCGCCCGGCGCAGGATCAGCGCGCGGAGATCGGCACGGCCGCGAACTGGACGAGCTTCCCACGCCGCACCTTGAGGAGGGCGACGGACCCGTCCTTGAGCTTGGCGATGGCCGCCCGGAGGCCGGCGACGTCCTTCACCGGGGCGCCGTTCACCTCGAGGATCACGTCGCCCACCTCGATCTCCTGGACCTTGCTGCCCGAGGCGAACCCGTCGACCCGCACCCCGCCGCCCTGGGCCTCGGAGACCTGGATGCCGAGCTTCTCGGCGCTCAGCTGGCGCTCGGGCCGGGCGCCCTGGCTCGGCCGCGCGCGGCCCGCCGCGTCGCCCTCCTCGTCCTGGAGCGCGTCCAGCTTGGCCACGACCTGTTGCTGCTTCTGGGCGCGCACCAGCGTCACCGCGATCTCCGAGCCGGGCGCGTTGCGCGCCACGTTGCGCCGCAGCTCCTCGGCGTGGTGGATGGGGACGCCGTTCACGTTCACGATCACGTCGCCCGGCTTGATGCCGGCGCGCGCGGCCGCGCCGCCCGGCTCGACCTCGGCGACGAGCGCGCCCCGGGGCCCGTCGAGCTGGAGCGCCGCGGCGAGATCGCGCGTGACGGGCTGGAACAGGAGGCCGAGCTTGCCGCGCTCGACGAAGCCCTTCTCGCGGAGCTGCGGGAGCACATCCTTCAGCGCGTCGATCGGGATCGCGAAGCCGATCCCGTTCGCGCCCGCCCGGATCGCGGTGTTGATGCCCACGACCTCGCCCCGCCAGTTGAACAGCGGGCCGCCGCTGTTGCCCGGGTTGATCGACGCGTCGGTCTGGATGAAGTCGTCGTACGGCCCCGCGCCGATCGCCCGCGCCTTCGCGCTGACGATGCCGAGCGTGACCGTGTGGCCGAGCCCGAAGGGGTTGCCGACCGCGAGCACGTGCTCGCCGACCCGCAGCTGCTCGCTCGCCCCGAGCGGCGCCACAGGCAGGCCGCTCGCGCCCTTCAGGCGGAGGAGCGCGAGATCGAGCTTGGGATCGCGGCCGACGACCTCGGCCTCGAACTCCCGCTCGTCGGCGAGCCGCACGCGGACGCCGGAGGCGTCGTGGATGACGTGCTCGTTCGTCACGACGTAGCCGCTCGGGTCGATGATGAAGCCGGTCCCGAGCGCCGTCTGCGTCGGCTGCTGGCCCCGCGGGTTGAGCCGTCCGCCGCCTTGCGGGCCGAAGAAGAACTGGAAGGGGTCGAGCCCTTCGGGCCCCTTGACCTCATGCGTCGTCGTGATGTTGACGACCATCGGCTTGACCCGCTCTGACAGGGCGGCGACATCGAAGGTGGCCGGCACCGGCGCCGTCGTCGGCGGGAGCGTCACGGTCGCGACCGGCGGCGTCGCGGCCTGCGGCGAGGCGGCGGCCTGGGTGGAAGGAGGCGTGGCGTGGGCCTGTTGACCGCAGCCGCCGAGGGCCAGCCCCGCTGCCGTGAGCAGCGCGAGGACCGAAGTGCGAGGGCGATAGAAAACCGCTTGAATCATGAAATCTCCGTCGGGCAGTCGAAGGGTCCCGTCCTGCCATCGACGAACATGGGACCGACTGCGTTCATTCCGCCGCACCAATAACGCCGCAGGCTCGGCTGACAAGGGCGCTCGCCTCGGTCCGGGCGAGCGGGCCCCGCGCCTGTCTGCACGTCCACGGCGGCACGCGCGGCACGCAGCCGCGCGGCGGTGTCCGTCGAGATTTGAGCCGCATGCTCGGCAAGGCTGCTAGGGTGCGCGCTCCTGGAAGCGAGGCGAGCGATGGCGAGCGATGAGGGTCTGCTGCGAGGGCGCAAGATCGGGTTTCTTGGCGGCGGAAACATGGCGGAGGCGCTCATCCGCGGCCTCGTCCAGGGAGGCGCCGTGGGCGCGGAGCAGATCCGCGCGAGCGATCTCAAGAGCGAGCGGCTCTCCTTTCTCCACGGGCGCTACGGCATCGAGACCACCGAGGACAACGACGCGCTCTGCCGGTGGGCCGACGTCCTCGTCATCGCCGTCAAGCCGCAGGTCGTCGATCGCATCCTCGCCCCCATCTCGTCGGGGCTCGGCCGCTCGGACGTCGTGATCTCGGTGGCGGCCGGCGTGCCGATCGACGCCATCGAGGCGCGCCTGCCCGAGGGAGCGCGCGTCATCCGCAGCATGCCGAACACCGCGGCGATCGCGCTCGCCGGCGCCACGGCGATCGCCGCCGGGAGCCACGCCACGAGCGAGGACGTCGAGATCGCGCGGACCCTGTTCCAGGCGGTCGGCCGCGTCGTCGTGCTCGACGAGTCGCTGCTCGACGCGGTGACCGGCCTGTCGGGCAGCGGCCCCGCCTACGTCATGCTGATGATCGAGGCGCTCGCGGACGGCGGCGTGAAGGTCGGCCTCGGCCGGGACGCGGCGCTGCTGCTCGCCGCGCAGACGGTGTACGGCGCCGCCAAGCTCCAGCTCGAGACCGGCGAGCACCCTGGCCGCCTGAAGGACATGGTGACGAGCCCCGGCGGCACGGCCATCGCGGGGCTCCACACGCTGGAGGCTGGCGGCCTCCGCCGCACCTTGATCGACGCGGTCGAGGCGGCGTCCAACCGCTCGGCGGAGCTCGGCGCCCAGATGGCGCAGAAGCTCCGCCGCACCTGAACCCGACAAGGAGCGGGCCTGTCCCCGAATGCTGACCACGAGCAGGGGAGCCGCCGCGCCGCGCGCAGTGTCACCGCCGGAGCTTGGCGTTGAAAGTACAAGGCGGGACACTCCATCGCATGCAGTCGCGCCCGTTCTCCGACCTCAGGTGTTGGCGTTCGGCCGACTCTTGACTATGTTCGCCGCGTCGCAGCGGGACAGGCGATCGCCGGCGGACGGGGAAACCCGGCCGCGGGAGGAAAGTCCGAGCTCCGCAGGGCAGGGTGCCGGGTAACGCCCGGTGAGAGCGATCTCGAGGAAAGTGCAACAGAGAACAGACCGCCGCGCCGCGCGCTTCGCGAGGGCAACGAGCCTCCGCTGGCTCGCCGCGCGGCAAGGGTGAAACGGCGGGGTAAGAGCCCACCGCGCCCTTGGCAACAAGGGCGGCACGGCAAACCCCACCTGGAGCAAGGCCGCGTAGGGAGGCGTCCGCGACGGCGACAGCCGCCGCGGCAAGGGTTGCCCGCCCCAGGCCTCCGGGTTGGCTGCTTGAGGCGCGCGGCGACGCGCGTCCTAGAGGAATGATCGCCGGCGCGAGGGGGGCGACTCCCCGCGCAACAGAACTCGGCTTACGTCTCCTGCGACCACGAAGCTCCGCCCCGGCGGGGCTTCGTGCTTTTGTGCTCGCCCGCCGCTCACCTGTGGCAAGTCGCTACGCCGCCAGCGGCTGAAGGCGGTCGCGCAGCTTCTTCTTGGCGCGCGCCTCGAGCTGCCGAGCCCGCTCGCGCGATACGCCCAGGCGGCGCCCGATCTCGGCGAGCGACAGCTCCTCCTCGGGATCCGCCATCATCCGGGTCTCGACGATGTACCGCTCGCGCGGATCCAGGTTCTCCACCGCCTGCGTCAGCCGCTCCCGGAGCAGGGCCCCCTCCTCCGCGCGCGAGAAGCGCTCCTCCTGGTCCTGATCGTCCGCGGGCAGCGTGTCGACCAGCGACCGGGCGCCGTCCTCGAACACCTTCGTGTCGAGCGAGACATCCCGGGCCTCCAGCCGGTGAGCCATCTCCAGCACCTTCTCCGCGGGCGCGCCGAACTTCTCGGCCAGCAGGCGATCCCCCTCCTCCCCCTCGCCCACGAGGCCCGCGATGCGCGCCCGCTCCCGCCGCAGCCGGAAGAACATCTTCGAGCGGAGCGGGCCCGAGCCGACGCCGACCAGGCTCCAGGAGTGGATGACGTGGTTCAGGATGTACGCCCGGATCCAGTAGGCCGCGTAGGTCACGAAGCGGTTTCCGCGGTCCGGGTCGTACTTGCGGATCGCGTGGACGATCCCGAAGTTCCCCTCGGCGATGAGGTCGGCGAGCGGGATCCCGTAACGCCGGTAGCTGATCGCTATCGAGACAACATGCCTCAGGTTTGCGAGCGCGAGCGCGGCTGCGGCCTGCTCGTCGCCATGGTCCCGCCACCGTCGAGCGAGCTCGACTTCTTCCTCGCGCGACAGCTCCGGGATCTGCCGAACATGCGTGATGTAGCGCGAAACCGCGCTGGCCTGATCTCGGGACGTTTGCACAGGGTTTCCTTCGAGGTCCGAAGACCCCGGTTCGGTTGGTGAGGCCGGCCGACGCCGGACCCCGTCTCCTGCTGTCGAGGTCGGCCGGGGCCGGACCTCGATCGCGTTGATCGCTTCGCCGGCACTTGCCGCCGACGTGGTTGGTTCGAGATTCCGAAGAGAGCAGCCCACCCAGGCTGCGATGCAGCTGGCATGCCGCCCCGGGCGGGCAGCTTGTACACCATGGCTGCGAAGCGCTGGCGCACGCGCCTCAGGCGCGCCCGGGCGAAGGACGAGCCAAACCGAAGGCGCTAGAGAGCCAGGAGGGCCGCGATGCTCCGGGCAGACGCGCTCACGCGGCCCGTGTGCATCTCGCGTAGGCCGCTCGAGAGACGAGCGGCGCGAGCCAGGACGGGAAGCGAAGCCCGCGAAGAGAGCGGGCCCCCGATCAGACGGAATCTGACGGAAACGAACGGAATCAGACGGAGAACGAGGAGCCGCAGCCGCAGGTGCTCTTCACCGACGGGTTGCTGAACTTGAAGCCCGAGCCGTGGAGGCCCTCCACGTAATCAATCTCCGTCCCGTCCAGGTACTGGAAGCTCAGCGGGTCGATGTAGAGCTTGATTCCCCTGTCCTCGAACTCCTCGTCGAACTCCGTCGGCTTGTCCTCGAAGTAGAGGTCGTACGAGAAGCCGGCGCACCCACCGCCCACGACGCGCAGGCGCAACCCCTGCCCCAGCAGCTCCTCCGCTGTCGCGATCTCCATCACCTTCTCGGCTGCCTTCTCTGTGATCGTGATCATCCTGGAATCTCCTCTGCGTGCTTTGTCGGCGGGGGACGGCAGGTCCTGTCTCGAGGGGCGCTCGCCCGCAGCAAGGCGAACCATGCGGTGAGCCCGGCCGGCCGTGCCCTGGGGTGGGGTGCTCAGGGCTCGCCAAAGATACGCACCTTCAGCGATGTCCGCCAGTGCCTCAGCCGGAGCGGCATCAGGCGGCGCCCTGGCCACCCGTTTGTCCAGGGATGAGCACGAGCTCGCCGTTCGCCCCGCGCGCGCCCTGCTGCCGTGGGCCCAGACGCGAGCACCCGGCCGCTCATCCAGCAGCATCGCGCAGTGGGCACAGATGAGCCCGCCGCAGGGACCGCCGCCGTCGCCCGCTCGCAGCCGACGCTTGACGCCGGCTGGCAGGCCCGGCAGGCTTCAATCTGTTAATCCGGATTAAGAGATCAATTTCTCGGTCCCCACCGCCGCGCGGGACCGGCCTCGACGGCCCTCCGGACCGCGAGCCGGGCGAGGGCGGGCCCCGGGCCGCCCGGCCCTCGCAGCAGAACGGCTGCCCTGCGGCCGCAGCGCCCACGGAAAGAAGCCCAGGAGATGAGCAGAGCCATGAACGGAAGCGAACGCCCCGCGCGCCTCGAGGAGATCCTCGAACACCGGATCCTGTGCCTCGACGGCGCGATGGGCACGATGATCCAGCGCTACCGCCTGGGCGAGGCCGACTACCGCGGCGAGCGCTTCCGCGATCATGCGATCGACCTCAAGGGCAACAGCGATCTCCTCGTGCTGACGAGGCCGGACGTCGTCTCCGAGATCCACGGCGCGTACCTCGACGCCGGCGCCGACATCATCGAGACGAACACCTTCACGGGCACCTCGATCGCCCAGGCCGACTACCGGCTCGAGTCGCTCGCCTACGAGATCAACCTGACCGCGGCCCGGATCGCCCGGAAGGCGGCCGACGCGTGGACGGCGCGCACGCCCGGCAAGCCGCGCTTCGTCGCGGGCGCGATGGGGCCGACGCCGAAGACGCTGTCGATCTCGCCGAGCGTGAGCGACCCGTCGTTCCGCGCCGTCGGCTTCGACGAGCTGCGGCGGGCGTTCGCGGAGCAGGTGCGCGGGCTCGTCGACGGGGGGGTCGACGTGATCCTCGCGGAGACGTTCCTCGACACGCTGAACATGAAGGCGTGCCTCGTCGCGATGGAGGAGGTCTTCGCGGAGAAGGGGCGGCGCCTGCCCATCCTGCTCAGCGTGACGATCACCGACAGGAGCGGCAGGACGCTCTCCGGCCAGACGATCGACGCCTTCTGGACGAGCGTGGAGCACGCGAGCCCGCTCAGCGTCGGCCTCAACTGCGCCCTCGGCGCGAGCGACATGCGGCCCTACCTCGTGGATCTCGCGAAGCTCGCCCGGGCGCGGGTGAGCTGCTACCCGAACGCGGGTCTCCCCAACGCGTTCGGCGAGTACGACGAGCTCCCGGAGACGACGTCGCGGCTGCTCGCGGAGTTCGCGGAGAGCGGGCTCGTGAACATCGTCGGCGGCTGCTGCGGGACGACGCCGGATCACATCCGCGCGATCGCCCGGGCGACGGCGGAGCTGCGGCCGAGGCCCGTGCCCGCGGAGCGCGACGGCTTCGGGCGCTTCGCCGGCCTGGAGACGCTCGTCATCCGGCCCGACACGAACTTCCTGATGATCGGCGAGCGGACCAACGTGACCGGCTCGGCCCGGTTCATGGAGCTCATCAAGAAGGGCGACTTCACGACCGCGCTGGAGGTGGCGCTCGATCAGGTGCGCGGCGGGGCGAACCTCCTCGACGTGAACATGGACGAGGGCATGCTCGACTCCGAGCAGGCGATGACGACCTTCCTGAACCTCGTCGCCACCGAGCCCGAGATCGCCCGCATCCCGATCATGGTCGACAGCTCGAGGTGGTCGGTCATCGAGGCGGGGCTCAAGTGCATCCAGGGCAAGGGGATCGTCAACTCGATCAGCCTCAAGGAGGGGCCGGAGGACTTCCTCGAGAAGGCGCGCGCCGTGCGGCGCTACGGGGCGGGGGTCGTGGTGATGGCCTTCGACGAGATCGGCCAGGCCGAGACGGTGGAGCGCAAGGTCGCGATCTGCCAGCGCGCGTACAGGCTGCTCACCGAGGAGGCGGGCTTCGATCCGCAGGACATCGTCTTCGACCCGAACATCCTCGCGATCGCGACCGGCATCGAGGAGCACGGCGACTTCGCGAAGAACTTCATCGAGGCGACGCGGATCATCAAGGCGACGTGCCCGGGGGCGCGCGTGAGCGGCGGCGTGTCGAACCTGTCGTTCTCGTTCCGCGGGAACAACGTCGTCCGCGAGGCGATGCACTCGGCCTTCCTGTTCCACGCGATCCGGGCCGGAATGGACATGGGCATCGTGAACGCGGGGCAGCTCGCGGTCTACGAGGACATCCCGAGGGACCTGCTCGAGCGGGTGGAGGACGTCCTCTTCAACCGGCGCCCGGACGCGACCGAGCGGCTCGTCGAGCTCGCCGAGCAGGTGAAGGGCAAGGGCAAGAAGAAGGAGCTCGACCTCGCCTGGCGCGACGGCCCGGTCGAGGAGCGGCTGTCGCACGCGCTCGTGAGGGGGCTCGTCGACTTCATCGAGGCGGACGTGGAGGAGGCGCGGAGGAAGTACGAGAGGCCGCTCTCCATCATCGAGGGGCCGCTGATGGACGGGATGAAGGTCGTCGGCGAGCTGTTCGGCGCCGGGAAGATGTTCCTGCCGCAGGTGGTGAAGAGCGCCCGCGTGATGAAGCGCGCCGTCGCGCACCTGCTGCCGTTCATGGAGGCCGAGAAGGCCGCCGGGGGCTCGTCGTCGCAGGGGAAGATCGTGATGGCGACCGTGAAGGGCGACGTGCACGACATCGGCAAGAACATCGTGGGCGTGGTGCTCGGGTGCAACAACTACGAGGTGATCGACCTCGGCGTGATGGTGCACCAGGACAGGATCCTGGAGGCGGCGCTGCGCGAGGAGGCCGACATGATCGGGCTGAGCGGCCTCATCACGCCGTCGCTCGACGAGATGGTCAGCGTGGCGCGCGAGATGGAGCGGCGCGGAATCCGGCTGCCGCTGCTCATCGGCGGGGCGACGACGAGCCGGCAGCACACGGCGGTGAAGATCGCGCCGGAGTTCAGCGGGACGGTGGTGCACGTGCTCGACGCGTCGCGGGCCGTGGGCGTGGTGTCGAGCCTGCTCGATCGGGCGAACCGGCCGGCCTTCGACGCGCAGAACCGGGAGGAGCAGGCCCGGCTGCGCGAGCTCTTCGCGAGGAAGCGGGCGAAGCCGCTCGTGACGCTCGCGGCGGCGGACAGGGGGCGGCTCGAGATCGCATGGCGGCCGGAGGACATCGCGAGGCCGTCGTTCACGGGGCGCCGCGTGGTGGAGGCGCCGCTCGCGGAGGTCGCGAGGTACATCGACTGGACGTTCTTCTTCACCGCGTGGGAGCTCAGGGGGCCGTTCCCGCAGATCCTGGAGCACCCGCAGTACGGCGAGGCGGCGCGCGAGCTGTTCGATCACGCGCAGAAGGTGCTGCAGCGGATCATCGATGGCCGGTTGCTCACGGCGCGAGGCGTCTACGGCTTCTGGCCGGCGAGCGGCGAGCAGCGGGACATCGTGCTCTACGCGGACGACGCGAGGGAGCGGGAGCTGCTCCGGTTCAACATGCTGCGCCAGCAGCAGGTGAAGGGGCAGGGCGGCGCCGAGGAGGACGGAGACGGCGGCGACAAGGCCGCGGGCGGGGTGAGGCCGCACCTGTCGCTGGCCGACTTCGTGGCGCCGCGGGAGCGCGGGCTCGCCGACCACGTCGGCGCATTCGCGGTGACGGCGGGGCTCGGGCTCGACGAGATCGTGCGCGCGTACGAGAAGGACAAGGACGACTACAGCGCGATCATCGCGAAGGCGCTGGCGGACCGGCTCGCGGAGGCGTTCGCCGAGCTGCTCCACGAGCGGGCGCGCAAGGACTGGGGGTACGGCGCGGGAGAGGCGCTGACGAGCGAGGAGCTCATCGAGGAGAAGTACCGGGGGATCCGGCCGGCGTTCGGGTACCCGGCGTGCCCGGATCACACCGAGAAGCGCAAGCTGTTCGCGCTGCTCGACGCGCCGTCGGTCGGCATCGAGCTGACGGAGAGCTGCGCGATGACGCCGGCGGCGAGCGTCAGCGGCGTCTACCTGGCGCACCCGAAGGCGCGGTATTTCATGGTGGGGCGCCTCGGCAGGGATCAGGTCGCGGACTACGCGAAGCGCAAGGGGATGACGGTCGAGGAGGTGGAACGGTGGCTGTCGCCGAACCTGGGGTATGACCCGAAGGCGGCTGTCGAGGAGGTGAGCGCCGTCGTGGCGGCGTGACGGCGGGCGGAAGCGGCGATGAGGCCAGCGGCGCACGCTCCAGCCCAGGGGCGGCGCCCGAGCGCGGCGGAGATCCGACGCGGCCCGCGCGACGGACGTCGTGATAACAAGTTCCTCATGTCCGAAGCCGACTGGTTTGCGCTGAACCGCGCCGCCTGGAACGCGCGCACCCGCGTGCACATGGCGTCCAAATTCTACGATCTGGCCTCGTTCCGGGCCGGCGCCAGCTCTCTCAAGCCGATCGAGCTCGAGCAGGTCGGCGACGTGAGCGGAAAGACGCTCCTCCACCTGCAGTGCCATTTCGGGCAGGACACGCTCTCCTGGGCGCGGCTGGGCGCCCGCGCCACCGGGCTGGACCTCTCCGACGAGGCCGTCACGGCGGCGCGCGCGCTGGCGAAGGAGCTCTCGGTGGACGCGCGCTTCGTCGAGGCCAACGTCTACGACGCCCCCGCGGCCCTCGGCGGCGAGACGTTCGATGTCGTCTTCACCTCGTACGGCGTCCTCGGGTGGCTCCCGGACATGACCCGCTGGGCGCGCGCGGCCGCGGCGTGCCTGAAGCCCGGGGGCGTCCTGCACCTCGTCGAGTTCCACCCCCTCGTGTGGACCTTCGACGATGCATTCGAGCAGATCGCCTATGCCTACGACGGACACGGGGAGCCGATCGTCACCGAGGAGACAGGCACGTACGCCGACAGGAGCGCGCCCGTGAGGCTGAAGGAGGTCGGCTTCAACCACGGGATCGGGACGGTGGTGTCGGCGCTCCTCGACGCGGGCCTCACGCTGGAGCGCCTGCGCGAGCTCGACTGGTCCCCCTACGACATCTTTCCGGACATGGTGGAAGGACCACCAGGGCAGTTCCGCATGAAGAAGTTCGAGCGCCGGCTGCCGCTCGTCTATGCGCTGGCGGCGCGGCGGCGGCCCTGAGAGCGGCGCGCGCCCCTCGCACGCTCAGGGCGCGGTCGCTCCCCCCGCGGCGCCGCGTGGGACATCCGCGAGCCACGGCCGGAGCGACCAGGAAGAGAAGCGCTTGCTGCCGATAACCAGGTGGAGCTCGGGGGCGCTCACGTTTCGTCTCCTTGTTTCGTCGGGTCTTGCGGGGCGCGACACGGGCGCTCCCGTCACTCGCCATCACGGGCACAGGACGCGCTCGTCCAGGGGGAGGCGCGGGCTGCGCTCCGGGCGCGCGAAGCTGTCGGGCGACCGCAGCACGTCGCCGAGGCGCGCGTCGGCCAGCGCCACGAGTGCGGCAGGCGCGGCGGGCAGCGGCCCGTCGCACGGGATGGGCTGCACCATCGCGTGGACCATCGGGCCGCGCTGGAGGAGGCTCTCGTACAGCGCGTGGCCGAAGACGAGCGCCGCGGCCTCGCCCCGCTGCACGGCGTCCCGCACCTCGCCGGCGCAGCGCTCCAGATCGGAGGCATCGCCGAGGAGGGGCGCCTCGCGCGCGTTGTCGTAGAGCAGCAGGAGCCCGCCCTCGTCGAGGAGCGCGAGCCCGTCCAACTCGCGCGTGCGCGCCGGAGGGAGCGCCTCCGCGCCCGGATCGATGCGCGCGGCGATCGCCCGGTGCTGGCGCGCGTGGAGCTCCGCCTTCGCGCGCGGGAAGGCGGCCCACACCAGCATGTTGAGGAAGTCGTGCCAGTTGCTCGGACGCGTGGGCACGCGGCCCTCGACGTGGATGCGCGCGTCGTAGAGCGCCGAGGGGTCGACGGGCCCGCGCCGCCCGCGCCGGCGAGGCCGCGGCTGTTGCTCCGCAAAGCGCACGGGGAACCCCTCGCCGAGCGCCCGGTTGTAGTCCTCGACCGGCGGCCAGCCGGCGCACCCCGCGAACGCCTCGGCCAGGGGGCGGATCGGCCAGTAGAGCCGGCTCTTCTCGTAGAAGAGCGGCTCCCAGGGAACGGGGGTGCTCCCTGGCGCGCCGCTCGGGTGCGGCGCAGCTCGGCCGGCGGCGCTCACGCGGCGCAGCGTAGGTGCAGCGCGGCGGGAGCTCAAGCCGCGCGCAAGGCGGCGCCGGGACGCGCCGAGCGCGAGGCGGCGGCCTCGCGCCGGGACCAGCGCCGCCGGCCGCCCGACAGGCCCGCGGTGCACCGAGCGCTCCGAGCTGGACGGCAAGGCGCCGGTATCCCGAGACTCCCTGTTTCGTCTCACCCGGTTTCCTGGATATCCACGCTGGCCATCCCACGAACATCACGCAACGAGAACTCGCGCCAAGCCTGGAAGGATAGGTGTTTGCCATGGATGTGGTTACGACGGATCTGCCCCCACGCCCGCCGCCCGCGTGTCATCCTGAGATAACGAGATGGCCCGCCTCGAGGATCGCCTGCCAGAGAACGCCCCCGGCGATTACTTCGTCGACCGGTCGTGCATCGACTGCGACGTATGCCGCCAGCTCGCCCCCTCCGTGTTCGCGCGCGCGCCCGCCGTCGATCAGAGCATCGTCGCTCGCCAGCCCGCGACGCCGGACGAGCACCTCCGCGCGGCCATGGCGCTGGTGTCGTGTCCGACCGCCTCCATCGGCACCACCGCGCCGGCGGCGGGGATGGCCGCCGCCACCTTCGCCTTCCCCGAGCCGATCGACGAGGATGTCTATTATTGCGGCTATACCTCGTCTTCCTCCTATGGCGCGGCGAGCTACCTCATCGTGCGACCCGAGGGCAACGTGCTCGTCGACTCGCCCCGCGCCGCCAGGCCGCTCACGAAGCGCATCCGTGAGCTCGGCGGCGTCCGGACCCTGGTGCTCACCCACCGCGACGACGTCGCCGATCACCGGATCTTCCGCGACAATTTCGGGTGCGATCGCGTGATTCACGAGGACGACATCGACGACGGAACAGCGCTCGCCGAGGTGAAGATCAAGGGGCTCGCCCCGGTGGCCCTCGCGCCCGATCTCACGTTGATCCCCGTCCCGGGCCACACGCGGGGCAGCGTCGCGCTCCTCTTCCGGGACCGGTACCTCTTCACCGGGGACCATCTCTTCTTCTCCGGCGAGCTCGGGCGACTCGACGCGTCGCGCGACGTTTGCTGGTATTCCTGGGCGGAGCAGATCGGCTCGATGGAGCGCCTCCTCCAGCACCGGTTCACGTGGGTCCTGCCCGGCCACCTCCGCCGGTACCGCGCTCCCTCCGAGGACGCCATGCGCGCCGAGCTCGCCGAGCTCATCGATCGCATGAAGAGGGCGTGACGCGCGGACAGGCCCACGCGCCTCGACGTGCGCGCGGGCCCCGCGCGGGCAGGCCGACGAGCGACCCGCCTCGGTCCGCCGGGCGCCGTGGTACGATCGCGTGCCTGATGACGCCGGACCTCATCGTTCGCGGGTTGCGGGTCGTCACCGGGGGCGCCTTGCGGCCGGCCTCGGTGCACATCCAGGGCGGCACCATCGTCTCCGTCGCCGGCTACGACGAGGTGCCGGAGGGCTGCCCCGTCGTGGACGCTCAGGGCGCGGTGGTGATGCCCGGGCTGGTCGATGCGCACGTGCACATCAACGAGCCCGGGCGGACCGAGTGGGAGGGCTTCGAGACGGCGACGCGCGCCGCGGCCGCGGGCGGCGTCACGTCGCTCGTCGACATGCCCCTCAACAGCATCCCGCCGACGACCACGGTCGCGCACCTCGAGAAGAAGGCGCGCGCGGCGGAGGGCCGGTGCCTCGTCGACGTGGGCTTCTGGGGCGGCGCCGTCCCGGGCAACGCGGGAGAGCTGGTCCCGCTGCTCGAGGCCGGCGCGCTCGGCTTCAAGTGCTTCATGGTCGACTCGGGCGTGGCGGAGTTCGGCCACGTCGCCGAGGCCGACCTCAGGGCCGCGCTCGAGGTGCTCGCGGGCACGGGGGCGCCGCTGCTCGTGCACGCCGAGCTCCCCGGCCCCATCGACGCGGCGCGCGCGGCGATCGCCGGCCTGGATCCGCGCACGTACGCGGCCTACCTGCGCTCGCGCCCGCGAGAGGCGGAGGACCAGGCGATCGCCCTGCTCGCGTCGCTCTGCCAGGCGACGGGCGCGGCGGCGCACGTGGTCCACCTCTCGTCGGCCACGGCGCTCGACATCCTGCGGCGGGCGCGCGACGGCGGCGCCGCGCTGTCCGCCGAGACGACGCCGCACTACCTGCACTTCGCCGCCGAGGAGATCCCGGACGGCGCGACCCCCTTCAAGTGCGCGCCGCCGATCCGGGAGCGGCAGAACCGCGAGGAGCTCTGGGCCGCGCTCGCGGGAGGCCTCATCGATTTCGTCGTCTCCGATCACTCCCCGTGCACCCCCGAGCTCAAGCGGGTCGAGGCCGGCGACTTCGACGCCGCCTGGGGCGGGATCTCGAGCCTGCAGCTCGGCCTGTCGATCGTCTGGACCGACGCCCGCCGCCGGGGCATCCCGCTCGAGCGGCTCGCGGACTGGCTGTGCCGCGGGCCCGCGAGGCTCGCCGGATTGCGCCGCAAGGGGGAGATCGCGCGCGGGTTCGACGCCGATCTGGTGCTCTGGCATCCCGACGCGAGCTTCCGGGTCGAACCGCCGCTCCTCCAGCACCGGCACAAGGTGACGCCCTACGCCGGAGAGGAGCTCCACGGCGTCGTCCAGGCCACCTACCTTCGCGGCGAGAAGGTCCATGAGCGCGGGAGCTTCCCCGCGGAGGCGAGAGGGCGATGGCTGAAGCGAGAGGGGTGACGGGGCCGGCGTTCACGGAGGCGCTCGATCTGGCCTCGGAGCGGCTGGGCGGCGCGGTGCTCGCGGCGAACGACGAGTTCTTCGCGCCGAAGGAGAACCTGCTCAAGGCAGGGAGAGCGGTGTTCCTGGAGCACGAGTACACCGATCGCGGGAAGTGGATGGATGGCTGGGAGACGCGCAGGCGCCGGACTCCCGGGTTCGACTGGTGCCTCGTCCGGCTGGGGCTGCCAGGGATCCTCCGCGGGGTCATCGTCGATACGGCGTTCTTCCGGGGCAATTATCCCGAGCACTGCTCCATCGAGGCGTGCGCGGCGCGGCCCGACGCGCGGGTCGAGGACCTGCTCGACCCACGGACGCACTGGGTCGAGATCCTGCCGCGCTCGCCGTTGGCCGGCGACGCGCAGAACGCGTTCGAGCTGAGCAGCTCTTCGCGGTTCACGCACCTCCGCCTCAACATCTACCCGGACGGCGGCGTGGCGCGGCTCCGGGTGCACGGCGACGCCCTCCCCGACGTTCGCCGGCAGGGCCGCCCGGGCGCGGAGATCGACCTCGCGGCCGCGGAAAACGGCGGGCGCGTGCTCTCGTGCAGCGACATGTTCTTCGGGGTGCGCCACAACCTCATCATGCCCGGCCGGGCGGCGAACATGGGAGAGGGCTGGGAGACGCGGCGCCGGAGGGGGCCCGGGTACGACTGGGCGCTCGTGGCGCTCGCGGCGCAGGGCGAGATCGCGCGGATCGAGGTCGACACGAACCACTTCAAGGGCAATTACCCCGACAGCTGCATGCTCGAGGGGATCGACGCGGCGGGGCGCTCCGCGGCGGAGCTCGCCGGCGCGGGCGAGTGGCGGGAGATCGTGCCGCGGACGAAGCTCCAGGCGCACACGCGTCATCTCTTCGAGGACGAGCTCCGCGCGACGGGGCCGTTCACGCACGTGCGCCTGAACATCTATCCTGACGGCGGCGTGAGCCGGCTCCGGATCTTCGGCAAGGCGACCCGGAGCGGGGCGGCCGAGCAGCGGCTCAGCTGGCTCAACGCGCTCACGGAGCCGGAGGCCGAGGCGGAGCTCCGCGTGGCGTGCGGCGCGTCGGCGTGGGCGTCGCAGATGGCGGCGGCGCGGCCGTTCCGCGGCGAGGAGCACCTCTCCGCGGCGGCGGCGCAGGCCTTCGCGCGGCTCGCGCCGGAGGACTGGCTCGAGGCGTTCCGCGCGCACCCCCGCATCGGAGAGGCCAGGCCGCAGGCGGAGGCCGCGGAGGCGAGCGCGGCGGCGACGCGCTTCTCCAGCCAGGAACAGGCGGGGATGAGCGCCGCGGCGGTGGATACGCGGGAGGCGCTCGCGCGCTTGAACCGCGTCTATGACGAGAAGTTCGGGTTCATCTACATCGTCTGCGCCACAGGGAAGAGCGCGGACGAGATGCTGGAGGCGCTGCGCGCGCGGCTCGAGCACACGCCGGAGCAGGAGCTGCCCATCGCCGCGGACGAGCAGCGGAAGATCACGGCGATCCGGCTGACGAAGCTCCTGTGGGGCGGATAGAGCCCCGGGGCGCGGCCCCCGAGGAGGGAGCGCGTCGGGTGTCCGGGCGATCGGGTGTCCGGGCGTGGGGCGCTCAGCGCGAGAGCTGTCCTCGCAGCGCGCCGTCGGGGAAATCGGCGGTGCGCACGGCGACGTAATACCTCTCCGGATCACCGAGCAACGCGCTCAGATCGTCGCGGGCCGCGCTCACGCAGCCGCTGGAGCTGCCGCCGGTCGGCGGCATCAGCGTGATGATCCCGCGGCCCGCGCGGCCGGCGGGGCCCTCGTGGATGCGCGCCGCGGTCGCCGGCGCGATGCCGGCCACCGCGAGGTCGAAGCAGACCTCGCCGCGGTCGAGATCGAGCGTGACGCGCGCGGTGCCGCTCCCCTTCGGGTCGCCGGGGCCGGGCACTTCGTCTTGCCCCGTGAGCGCCGCCGTGAGCGGGTGGACCGGGCGCTCAGGCAACGCCGCGCGCGCCAGCGCCGTCGCGAGGAGGCCGGCGCCCAGCGCGAGCATCGTGAGGTGTTGCATGTCTCCCTCCTGCACATCACGGGATGTGCGATTCGAGGGCGCCACGAAGAGCAAAGACGACGCCGCCGACGCGCCGCGAGCCGCCCCGCACGTCGGTCGATCGCGGGGGCGGCGAGGAGGCCGCGACGGACACGGCGACTCGCCCCGATCGCCGAGGCGCGCTGGAGAGAGAGAGAGGCGGACAGCGGACCCGGATCAGCACACGACGCGGGGATCGGCGTCGCCTGCGCGAGGTGGCGAGGCGGCCCCGGCTCCACGCGGGCGGACAGGCCGCGGGCGCGGCCAGAGCAGCGGTGGAGGCATGCGCATGAGCACGCCCGGTCCGTCGCGGGCGGGGGCTCAGGGTTGACGACGAGTCCGCCTTCTGCCAGGAGACGGACGCGCGCGAGGCGCGCGGAGAGCACGGCGGAGGCACACGATGAGCACAGAGATCTCGAAGACCGACAACGACGACTGGACCATGCCCAAGCTCATCGCGCTCGCATTCACGACGCTCCTCGTGGCCTTCTCGGTCATCTACCTCATCTCTCCCTGAACGGCGCGCGTCCGCCCGTTCCCCGGCGCGCGCCGGCCCCACGAGGGGCTGCGTGCCCTACAGCTTCCTTGCGCAACGCACGCCGAGCGCGTCCGTCCTGTCGGTCGGGTCCCAGCCGGTCCGCAAGCGAGCGGCGAGGTCCTCCGGCTCAGGCTGCCACCAGCTGCCGCCGCGGATCACCCGCGCGGAGCCACGCTCGACGTTCGCGCAATCACGGCACGCCTGGGGGTAGGCCCCCTCGAAGTCCAGGGTCCACTCCCACACGTTCCCCGCGAGGTCGGCCTGCCCCCACCGGCCATCACCCCTCGGCGATCTCGAGCCGACGACGGCGCTGCCCGTCATGTCGAACACGGCGTAGGTCGAGTTCGGAAACGCGTTGCCCCACGGATACGCCCGCTGCTCGCTCCCGCCAGCCGACGCGTAGTTCCACTCCGCCTCTGTCGGGAGCCGCCCGCCGTCCCAGGCGCAGAAGGCGAACGCGACGAACCAGCTCACGCAGCTGATCGGCTTGAGCTCGTTCCCGCCCGCGTCGTCAGTCCACGAGTGCAATCCCGGGTTGCACTTCAAGTCATCCCTCAGCGCCGCCTGGCTCGCGGGCAGACGGGAGTCCCACGCCGCGTCCCAGCCGCTCCGCGGGATCGCCGGGTGAGCTCCAGCGCCGGCCGCGGGTCGGCTCGCGGGGTACGCCTCGAGGAACTTGCGGAACCGTCCGACGGTGACCTCGTAGCGATCCAGGCGCAGGTCGCTCACCTCTGCCGGATACGCCGCGTCGTCGCTCCGGTCGTACCGGCCACCCGGAATGCGCGGGCTCGCGCAGCAGGGCTGGTTCCGCTCCGGCCCGCAGGTCTCGCCCGCCCCGGTCTCGCCTAGGCGGCAGCTCGGCGGCAGGACGCACCGGCCCGCGCCGCACCACCCGGCGCAACCGGCGAGACCCCACCGCCCGTCGCTCCCGCACACCTCGATGCGATCGCCGGCGCAGCGCGCCTCGTCGGGAGAGCACTCGACAGGGGTCCCGCCGCCCCCGCCTGCGTCGCCGCCGGCCTCGCCGCCGCCAGCCGCTGCGCCGCCGGCCTCGCCGCCACCCGTCGCCCCACCACCCGCCGCGCCACCGCCGCTCGCGCCGCCACCCGTCGCCCCACCACCCGCCGCGCCACCGCCGCTCGCGCCGCCGCCGGTCGCGCCGCCGCCAGCCGCACCGGCCCCCGTCGCGCTGCTGCCAGCGCCGCCGCTGCCAGCCCCGCCGCCGCCGACCGCCGTGCCCGACCCACCACCTGCTCCGCCGCCAGCGGCGCCAGCGCCGCCGTCGCCGTCGACGAAGCTCCGCACCTGCTGCTCGCAGCCCGGCCCGAGCGCGGCCATCGCGACGGCCAGCCAGCCAGCACCGCGCCGGCGATCCCGAGCTTCACCCGAACGAATCCGTAGAGCGCCCACCGTTCACCCTCACAGTCGCCCACCGACGGGCACCTGCCATCGTATCATGTGGGACACCTCCTTCACCCCGCCCGACCGTCGACCTCGCGGCGCCTCCGGGCGCACCACGGACGGCAGGCGCACGCGTCGCGCTCGCCGCGCGGGACGGCGCCCTCGCGCGGACACGCGCTCAGCTGCCTCGGTACGTGGTGTAGCCGTGAGGGCTGAGCAGCAGCGGGACGTGATGGTGCTGCGCCGGGTCCCGGATCTCGAAGAGGATCGACACCGTGGGATAGAAGCTCTCGCATCCGAGCGCCGCGTAATAGGCGCCCGTGTGGAAGGTGAGGCGGTAGCGGCCCTGGAGGGGCCGTTCGCCGGGCGGCAGCAGCCCCTTCTGCCGGCCGTCGCCGTCGGTCGTGCCCCGCCCGACCTCCCGGTAGCCGCCGTCGTCGCCGACCTCCAGCACCACCAGCACGCCGCTCGCCGGGCAGCCCCGTGACGTGTCCAGCACGTGCGTCGTGATCGCGCTCATCGGTCCTCCTCGCCGCTCGGGCCCTCCGCGAACCGGGCCATTCCGGTGCTCTCCTATCACGCGCTCCGGCGCGCCACGATGGCCTGAAAAGATCGGCCCCTGAGCTCGTCCGGCGTGAGCCCGGTCCTCTCCGCCGCCTCGCCCTCCGTCATCGCCCCCGCGCCGATCGCACGCAGGAAGAAGCCCAGGAGGCCCTGCCCCGTCGCGGCGTCGTCGAACACCGTCCCGGCGACGGTCGCCTGGGCGGCCCGCTCGACGAAGCTCCGCAGCCGCGCGGCGGCCGCATCGACGCCCTCCAGGAAGAACGCGTACGTGGCGGCGTAGCGGACCGGCAGCTCCCCGGGGTGCAGGTCCCAGCCCTGGTAGTAGCCGCCCTCGAGCGCGCGGCGAACCTGGCCGTACTTCAGCCGCCACGCGCCCACGACGGCGCGACGGTTCTCCTCGCTCTGCTGCGGCGTGAGCGGCGCGCCGCCGGGGCGCGCGCGGTGCGGGCCGACGGGCAGGAGGTTGCTCGCGCCGTCGGAGAGCCAGAGCCCCGAGCCGGCCAGCGCGACCTGCATCACGTGCCGCGCGAAGTCGCACGCCGGGTGGGCGAGGTGCTGATGGGCGGCCGTGATCTCGCAGCTCGCGGTGTAGTCATAGGCCCCGAAGTGCGCCGCCACGCACCGCCCGCGGGCCGCCTCGACCAGCCCGGGCAGCGCGATCTCGCCGCGCGGGCCGATGATCGACGCCGGCGTCTCGACCATCAGCTCGATCCGGATCGAGCCGGCCGGCAGCCGCAGCGCGCCCTCGAGCGCGTCGAGGGCGTCGGCCAGGGCGGCGACCTGCTCGGGCGCGACCACCTTCGGCAGCGTCACCGCGAAGGCGGGCGGGAGCGCGCCGCCCGACGCGGCGATGAGCGCGGAGAAGAAGACGTCGAGCGTCCTCAGGCTCCGCTCCGCGCACCCGTCGCCGAGCGGCTTGATCCTGATCCCGAGGAACGGAGGCAGGCTGCGCGCGGCCATGCCGACGGCGACCTCGCGCGCGGCGGCGGCGGCGTGCGCGTCCTCCTCGTTCCCGGGGCGCACGCCGTACCCGTCCTCGAAATCGATGCGCAGGTCCTCCACGGGCTCGCGGCGGAGCTTGTCGAGCACGCGCGCGTGCACCGCGTGCGCGAGCCGCGCAGCCCCGGAGGCGCCCTCGGCCGCGCCTCCGCCCGCCTCGATCGCGGCCGCGAGCGCGAGGGCGTCGGCGCGCCCCTCCGGGAGCCCCTCGGCCCCCGGCAGGCCGATCGCCCGCGCGAAGGCGGCGAAGTCGGGCGCGTGCTCCTCGACGGCGCGGAGCGCCACCGCCCCGAGCTTCCGGGCCGTGTCGGCCTTGAACAGGTGGGCGCCGCCATAGACGGTGTGGACCGGCTGGCGCGCGCCCGTGTGGTCGAAGACAGAACGCCCGCTGCGGAGGCGCGAGAGCGCGCCGCGCAGCGCTTCGGAGGAGAGGCTCGTCTGGAACATGGTGTGCCTTCAGCGGGTGGGGCGCACACGAGATGCCGCCTGACTCGGCACGTCAAGTGGCGCTCGCGCTCCTCGCGAGGAGGCGCCATGCTGCGACCCGCGCCGCTCGAGCGAGCGCGAGGAGCGCCGCGCGCGGCGGCGGCGCTGCGCGCGCAACGGCGGCGCCGGCGCCGCCGTTGCGCGCGCAGCGCTCGGGGTGTATCCGTCGTTGGAGGACTTGAATCGATGATGAGACGCCGAGACTTTCTTCGCGCCACCCTGGTGACCGCTGGTTCGGTGGTCGTGCCGACTGCCTGCTCCGATGAGGGGGACGCCATCGGCGCATGCGACGTGCACCAGGATGACGCGTTCTTCCCGCAGTCGGTGGCCTCCGGCGATCCGCGGCACGATAGCGTCGTGCTGTGGACCCGGCTCATCGATAGAAAGCAGCCGCAGTCGGATCTCAACCTGGCGCTCGTGGTCGCGCTCGACGAGGGGTTCACGCAGCTCGTGGAGCTCACACCGAGCTCCGACAACGTGGTCACGGCGGGGTCGGGCAGCACGCAGCTCCGCGTGACCGCCCGGGCGGAGTTCGATCACTGCGTCAAGGTCAAGGTGAGCGGCCTGAGCCCCGGCACCACGTACTATTACCGCTTCTACTACAGGCCAGATGATGGCTGCGTCAGCTCGCGCGTCGGGCGGACGCGGACGGCGCCCGCGCTCGACGCGGACGTGCCGGTGCGCTTCGCCTTCGTGTCCGGCCAGGACTACATCGGTCGCTACTACAACGCGTATGTGGCCCTGGCGAAAGAGGAGCTCGACTTCGTCGTCCACCTCGGTGGCTACATCCACGAGACGACCGGGAACCCGAGCCTCCAGGCCCCCCCGGGGGAGCGCGGCATCTCCTTCTCCGACGTGGACGGCGCCATCGCCTTCCAGCCGGCGGAGGGCGCGGCCTACCACGCCGCCAAGTCGCTGAGCAATTACCGGGAGCTCTACAAGGCGTACCGGTCCGACCGGGCGCTGCAGCGGGTACACGAGCTCTTTCCCATGATCGCTGTCTGGGGCGATCACGAGTTCTCCGACGATGGCCACGGCGCGACGGCGACCTACCTGGACGGTCGAGAGCCGGAGACGGACGAGGACCGGCGCAAGGCGGCGAACCAGGCCTGGTTCGAGTACATGCCGGCCGAATACCCGAATGCTCCGAAGGGCGACGAGTTCCGCTACGACAGCGCGGTCGAGTACCCGGGCGACATCACCATCTACCGGGACTTCCCGTTCGGGAAGCACGTCCACCTCGTGATGACGGATCTCCGCTCCTACCGCGCGGATCACCTGATCCCGGAGGACGCCTTCCCGGGGAAGGTCATCGTTCAGCAGCCGGAGTTCCTGGATCTCGGGGCGAGCTCGACCAGCTTGCTGCCCTATGCGAGCCGCTACATCGGGGACATCAACAGCCCCACCTGGGATCGCTACGAGAAGGCGCTGGAGGATGCTGCGGACCTGTTCGGCTTCGACCCGCTCCTCGGGTTCGCTCAGAACGAGTCGCTGCGCCCCATCAGCGCCAGCGTCGTCAACGAGATCGTCGCGAAGCTGAACGCGCAGAGGCCCGAGATGGCCCCGGTGCCCCTCATCAGCGCAACCGAGATGAGCTTCATGGAGGTCGGGTTCGCCTACGCCGATCTCGGAAAGACGGACTATTACAGCGCATTCGGGTCGCGTTACCTCGTCGTCAAGGAGTCCTTCGACCCGATCTCGAGGATCGCTGTCGAGGCCGACGTGGCGCGCGGGGTCGTCATGGGAGACGCGCAGAGAGCGTGGTTCCAGAAGACGATGGAGGACTCCCGGAGCACCTGGAAGGTATGGGGGAACGAACACCCCCTTTCACAGCTCGTCCTCGCCCACACCACGGAGCTCGAGGAGGAGACGCTCACCCGGCACTTCTACCTGAGCTGTGACGGCTGGGACGGCTTCCGCAAGGAACGGGACGAGCTCATCGGGATGCTCGCCGCGGTCGAGGGCAACGTGGTGTCGATCACCGGTGATCTCGGCGCCTTCCTCGCAGGGACGGCGGCTGTGGAGGGCGCCACGGCCGAGATCGTGGAGTTCGGCGGCGCCGCGATCTCGTCGACCACGTACCGCTCGGTGCTGGCGAAGCAGCTGGCGAGCCATCCGACGCTGAAAGACGTCCTGGGGGCGGAGGACATCGACCTCGACGAGAGCATGCAGAAGGCCAATCCGCACCTGGCCTTCAGCAACACCACGAGCAACGGGTTCTGTGTCGTCGAGGCGAATGCCGACGAGTTCGTCGTGAGCATGCACATGATCCCCGAAGACGCGCTCGCCGCCCCCCTGTACGACGAGACCGGCGCGGCGGCGCTCGACGAGCAGATCACGATCGCGCGGTACAAGACGACGGCGGCCGAGTCCGGGCTGTACTGGGAGGACGGGGGCACCTGGAAGCAGTGGAGCCCGGGCACCGCAAGCTAGGACGCAGGATCCATCGACCGAGCTGGGCGGCCAGCGCTGCCGGCCAGCTCGGCCGTCGGCACGCAGCTCTGGGCACGAGCGACGGCCGGCGCTAGCGCGCCAGCATCACCACGGTGCCGTCGCGACAGGCGATCGCCATCCGCTCCTCGCCGGCAGGGAGGACGGCGATCGGCGCGGAGCAGACGCGCTCGGCCGCGATGGAGACATTGCCGTCCGCCTCGACGACGCCGGCGCGTCCGCCCGCGCGCACGAAGCCGACGCGGCCGGTGCGATCGATCACCACCGGCGGGCTCGGCTTCGCGTCCACCGGGCCGAAGAAGCCGGAGAGGCCGCCGTCGGCGGGCGGGGACCCCGGAGGCCTGTCGATCGCGACCCGGAACGCCAGGTCGCCCGACGCGTCGACCCCGAGGAGCAGCCCGGTCGTCGACAGGACCACGGCCACGCCCCCGGCGCCGATGGCGGGCGGCCCGTCGAGCGCGCTGAAGGCCGCGCCGGCGCGGACCCCGGCCGTCCCTGTCGGCAGATCCAGCGCGACCAGGCGGCGGGCGTCGACGACCGCGAGCAGCGTGCGGGCGTCGGCGAGGGCCGCGCCGCGGCGAGGCACGCCCCCGAGAGAGCCGAGCCGCCTCGGCGCGCCGGGCGGACGCCAGGTCAGCACCGCGCCCGACTCGGTGGTCACGAGCGTGCCTTCAGGACCCGCGAGCAAGGCGCCCGTCGCGCGCTCCGCGATCTCGGCGCGGGCGCGCACGGTCCCGTCCGCGGCGAGCTCGACAAGGGAGCGCCCCAGGGCCGCCACGAGCCCGCCGTCGTCGAGCGCGAGGGGCGTCACGTCGGCGTCGCGCCCCCGGAGGCCGAGGGGGACGGCGAAGCGCACGCTCCCCGCAGGCGTGAGCCCGACGGCGACGCCGGACGAGGTGATCAGCGCGAGGGTGCCGTCGCTCGTGAGCACGGCGGGCGCGAGCGGCGCGCTGTCGCCGATGCGCACGCGCCAGCGCTCCCGGCCGTCCGCGCCGAGCTTGACGACCTCCGGGACCGTCAGCGTGAGGAGGAGATCGCCCGCGGCGTCCACGAGCGGCGCGGCGTCGATCCCGCCGCGGAGCTGCTTTCGCCACGCCTCGCGCGCCGGGAAGGGCAGCCGCGCGGCGGAGCGGCCCGTGCGGCGCGCGTCGAGCCGCTCGCTCGGGGCGAAGCCGCGGGGCGCGCCGACCACGATCGTGTGCGGCCGGCTCGTGTCGACCGCGTCGGCGAAGGCGAGCGGCGCCGCGGCGGAGAGCAGGAGCGCGGCCGCGGCGAGGCCCGCCGTCCGGGCGCGACGCGGCCTTCGAGGGCCGGGCGCTGTGGTGCGCGCGGCGCTCATCGGCCGCCCTTCACGGTGAACTCGACCTGCACCTCGGGGATCTCGGCGCCGCCCGGCGCGACGAACGGCGGCGCGACGCTGCCGTAGGCGGTGAGGGTGTCCCCGCGCTGGGCGGGGTTGTCGGCGCCATGGACGAGGCGGACCTTGCACGCCTCCGGAGGGCGCGGCGCGGCGGCCGCGCCGCTCGCCTTCCCGCCCGCGCAGCCGGACGCGGGCGGGATCGAGAGCAGGATCAGCGTCGAGTATCCCTGCCGGCGCACCTCGAGGACCTCGCCGGTCAGCGCGATCGGCTTGCCGATGGGGTCCTTCCCGCCGGCGGCGAGCTCGGCGTACCCGATCGCGCCGCGGGCGGCGAACTCCTTCGCGGCGGTGTCGAGCCGGTCGACGCGGCGCACAGCGAGCTTCGCGATGCGCGGCGCCATCCCCGGCATCTTCGCGCGCACCTCGAACTGGGTCGCGCCCACGGACGAGACGTTCATCACGTGCGCGAAGGTGCCGTCGGGGCGAACCGCGATCGGGTGCGCGCCGGCGAAGATCTGCGCGCCGCGGGCCGTGCGCCCGGCGAGCACGAAGCTCTCCTTGTCGATGACCACGCTCGGGCCGGGCGACTCGATGGTGAGCGGGACGATGCCGACCGCGACGCTCACCATGCCCTGCTCGCGCGGGCCGTCGGGCGGCGTGACGGCGTAAGGCACCTGCCGGCTGAGCGTCCTCGTCTCGTCCGAGGGCCCCGCGACCGCGTCGGTGACGTCGATCGACTCGATGGCCCGGCCGCTCGTGAGCGCGACCTCCTTGCCGTCGAGGAGCACCTGCGTGCCCTTGCTCGCCTCGACCACGACCTGGATCGAGGGCCGCTCCCCTTGCAGCGTGCCGAGGTCGGGCCGGATCCGGTAGGCGACGTGGATGGAGACGCCGACCGTCTCGTCGCGCCCGCTGCCGGGGCGGTCGATGGCGACCTTCATCCGGTTTTCGCCGACGGAGAGCGGGCTCGCGAGCGGGATCTGCGCGACGCGGCCGGCGGTGGTCGCGCGCCCCTCGCCGATGGAGACCGCGGTGCCGTCCGGACAGCTGTCGCACCGGAGCTCGATGACCTCGCGGCCCCCGGCGTCGGCGCGGGCGCGCGCGGTCACCGGGGGCGCGCTCGGCCAGAGGAGCGCGAACAGGACCGCGCCGAGCGCGAGCACGCCGCCCGCGACGACGACGGCGACGGCCCGGCGCGACGTGCGCGGGCGCCTCTCGCCCTTCGGCGGCGGGAGCCGCTGCTTCAGGCGATGAGGGCGCATGAGCGCCGGGTTCTGCAGCGGAGGGGCGCGGAAGCGCGCCGGCGCGATCGTGGCGCCGAGCTCTCCGGCCGGCTGGTAGCGCGCGTCGAGCTCGGGATCGGGCTCGGGGTCGGCCGGGGCGCCGGGCGCGAGCGGCGCGATGCCCGGCCGGGCGACGCCGACCAGCGTCCGCGACACGGCGGGCAGCGGCGCCGGGGCGCGCGGCGCCGCGAGGCCCGGGCCGATCGGCACGGTGTGGTCGAGGCGCAGCTCGCCCGGCGCCGCGTGGAGCGGCGCGGCCGGCGCTGCGTGGAGCGGTGAGGCCGGCGCCGCGTGGAGCGGCGCGGCGTGCGCGTCGAGGCGCGCGCCCGGGGCCACTGCAGCCGGGGTCCCGACGACGAGCGTGCCCCCGGCCAGGCGCGGATCGGCCGGCGCCGGCGCCGGCGCCGCCCCGAAGATCGCGGCGGGCATGCCGACGATCGTGCGCGAGGCGGCGGCCGGCCCGCCGGCCATGGGCGGCAGCGCGGCCTGGCCGGGGCCCGCGCCGCCCGGAGCAGCGGGGGCGGACGGCGTCTGTCGGAGCAGGTCGGGGAGCGTGACGCCGACCATGGTGCGGGCCGCGGGCCTCATGCCGTAGTAGCCGGCCGCTCCGCCCGGCGGCGCGAGCGCGGCGCCGCAGTGCGGGCACGCGATCGAGCCCTCGGGTACGGGTCTCCCGCAGTGCGGGCAGTGCATGGCGCCATGGTAGCGAGGAACCGCGGCGCGGTCAGGCTCCGGGCGCTGCGGCCGGCGCGCGGCGCCTCCCCGGCGGCCGGAAATGCCGGCAAAACGTGCGAGAGGCGCGCGAGGACACCCCCCGCGGCGCCGGAGCGGGCGCACAGCGCAACAGTTGGCCCTGGCGTGGCAGGTAGGCTAACGCGGGACGCATGCTCGCGAAGCGCATCATCCCGTGCCTCGACGTCAAGGACGGCCGCGTCGTGAAGGGCGTCCGCTTTGTGGGGCTGCGGGACGCCGGCGATCCCGTCGAGGCCGCCCGCCGTTACGACGCCGAGGGCGCGGACGAGATCACGTTCCTCGACATCACCGCGTCGCACGAGAAGCGCGGCATCATCCTCGACGTCGTGGCGCGCACGGCGGAGGTGCTGTTCACGCCGCTGACGGTCGGAGGCGGCGTCAAGTCCGAGCAGGACATCAAGGCGCTCCTCGACGCGGGGGCGGACAAGGTCGCGATCAACACGGCCGCCGTCGACGATCCCGACCTCGTGCGGCGCGCCTCGGACCGCTGGGGTGCGCAGGCGATCGTCGTGGCGATCGACGCGCGCCGGATCGCGGATCCCTCGCGCGTGGCCTGGACGGTGGTGACCCACGGCGGCCGCCGGGACACGGGGCGCGACGCGGTCGCGTGGGCCGAGGAGATCGCGCGGGCGGGCGCGGGCGAGCTGCTCGTCACGAGCATGGACCGCGACGGCACGCGGGACGGCTACGACCTCCTGCTGACCGCCGCCATCGCGCGGGCCGTGCCGGTCCCGGTGATCGCCTCGGGCGGCGTCGGGACGCTGGATCACCTGCGCGCCGGCCTCGTCGAGGGCGGCGCCGACGCCGCGCTCGCCGCGTCGATCTTCCACGACGCCGAGTACACGATCGGCGAAGCGAAGGCGTACCTCGAGGCGGCGGGGGTGCCGGTCAGGCCGGCGCGCGCGGGCGGGCCGGGCGACACGGCGGGCCGGGGGCGCTCGTGAGCGCTTGCGTCACGCTGGAGGAGGTCGTCGCGGCGGCGCACGCGCGGAGCGCCTCGCTGGCGCCGGAGACCTCGGGTTACCTCGCGCTCGCCGTCAGCGACGCGACGTCGCGCCTGCCCCTCAGGCTCGACGATCGCGCGCTGCTGCTCACGACCGAGGGCACCGTCACGGTGCGCACGCGCGGCGACGCGGTGGCGCCGGCCGAGGCGGCGCGGCTGCTCCGCGACCTGCTCGCCCGGCTCCTCGCCGCGTCCGCCGGCAGCATGCCCAACCTCACGGCGACCGCGCGCCCGCGCCCCGCGCACGAGCAGGACCCGGAGGCGGTCGCGCGGGAGCTCGAGGCCGCGCTGATCCCGGTGAACCGCAACGCCGCCCGGCGGGCGCTGGCGCGGCTCGCCCGTGAGACGCTGCGCGCCAAGGAGGCCGGCCGGCTGAGGCGCCCGCGCCCGGGGGTCCAGGCGAAGCCTGCGGCGCCGGAAGCGGACGAGATGCAGCCGCCGCAAGCGGAGCAAGCGCGGCGCGATCCGACCGCCGCCGCCGCGCGCAGCGACGCCCCCGCTGCCCCGCTGCCGAATCCCATCGTGGAGCTCACGCTCAGCCCCGGCCCGGTCGCACCTGCGGTCGTGGAGCTCACGCTCAGCCCCGGGCTCGTCGCGAGTGCAATCGCCGGGGTGGCGCTCCCCGCGCCTGCGAGCGCAGGCGATGCTGCCGGGGCGGTAGCTGTCGAGCCGTGTCCCGAGCGCCCGCCGGCGCCTGCGCACGCCGGCGAGCAGGTCGAGGCGCTGCCGGAGCCGACCCCGACCGTCGTGCAGGCGGTGGTTGAGCTCCATGAGGCCGCAGCGCCGGCCGAGATCCCGGTCGTCCCGGAGCTCATCGAGCCTGCTCGGACGATCGCGCCGGTGGCGCCGCTCGCGCGCGCGGCGGCGGAGATCGCTCCTGAAGAAGCGCGGCCCGCGCCATCGCCCGTCGCCTGCGGCCCCTCTGCCTGCGGCGAAGCGCTCACGAGCCCCGAGGGGATCGAGGTGCTCCTCGTCGATTTCTCCCCGGATTCCACCGCCGCCGCGCTGCCTTCCCGGGAACCGACGCCGACCGATTCGATCCTCGTCGAGCTCTCCCCCGATCCCGCCGAGGTCGCGCCGCTCTCGCAGGAGCCGACGCCGACCGTGGCCACGGCCGTCTGGGAGGAGAGGGAGGCCGCCGAAAGGGCCGTGCCCTCGCACCTGGCGGACGCGCCTGCCAGCGCGAGCGAGGTCCCGGAGTCCATCGAGACGTCGCGCGCGCCCGCCATCCATTTCATGGCGACAGACGCCGCGCTCCAGGTCACACCGGCCTATGGCGCCTGGCCGCTCGTTCGTCGGGCAGACCTCGCCGGGCCTGTCGTTCCTCGAGCGGCCGTCGCGCCGTTCGACGAGACGCCCGCGGCGCGTCACACGCTGCCCTGGCCCCTTCCGGCGCAGCGCGACGGCGACGCTCCGGCTGCGCCGCACCCGACGGCTCCGGCCGCGTCGATCGAGCCGTTGCTGGCTGCGGAGGCAGACGGCCCAGAAACCGCGCACGCCGGCGCGCCGCCCGCGGACGCAGCTCCCCAGGGACTGTCCGCGGACGCAGCAGCTCCCGAGGAACCGCGCGCCGATCTGGCTCCCGAGGAGTCGCCCGCCGACGCAGCTCCCGAGCAGCCTCCCGCTGACCTCGCGCCCGCCGACGCAGCTCCCGAGCAGCCGCCCGCCGACGCAGAGCCGGAAGAGACGCCGTGCCCGGCCGAGCTCGGTCCCATCGACGCGATCGTGTGGAACGCCTCGCGGCGATCCCGGAGCGCGCGCCCTCCCGCGGATGGCGTCGGTGCAGGCGCTTCCCGGGTCGACGAGCTCGTCGCGCGCTTCGCCGCGCAGTCCGAGCGCAGCGCGCAGCGCCGCGCGGCGCGCAGCATGAAGGCGCTCGCTGGCCTCGACCTCACCCTCACGCCGCCGCCGGTCGCTGCTGTCTCCGGCACCTCCGCGCGCGCCATCCCCGGCGCGCGCGCGCCGCTCGCCGGGGCGCTGAGCCCCGTTGCGTCCGAGCGCGCCACGCCCGGATCCGCTCCGGTCGCCCTGATGGACGACGGCAGCAGGCCGCCTGTGCCGCTGGTGGCTCCGCGCCGGCGAGGTCTGTCCTTGTGGCTTGCGCTCCTGGCGCTCGCCCTGCTCTGCGCCGGGCTCGCTGGAACGCTGCGGCCGGAGGTCTTCGCCTCGCTGACGGAGCCGCTCGCACGGGGAGCGCTCCAGATCGTCCCGCGCGCCGAGGCGAGGGCGCCCTCCCCTCACGATTGACGTTGCCCCGGGGGAGCGACGACACTCGTCGCCATGCAAGAGCAGAGCATGGCGATCGTGAAGTCGCTCGTGAGCGTGGCGTGGGCGGACGGCGAGTTCCACGAGGCCGAGCGCGAGATGGTGGAGGGGCTGATCGCGGCGTTCGAGGCGAGCGAGGACCAGGCGAAGGAGATCCGCGCCTACGCCTCCCAGCGAAGGACCCTGGACGACGTGCCGCTCGGCGAGCTCGGCGGCGACGATCGCCGCGCGCTGCTGCAGCACGCCGTGCTGCTCACGTTCGTCGATGGCGAGCAGCACGACGCGGAGAAGCAGTACATCGCCGCGCTGAGCAAGAAGCTCGAGCTCCCCGAGCCGGAGTCCGCGGAGATCATCCAGGCGGCCGAGGCCCGCGCCCGACGCCTCCTGACCTTGCTCTGACGCAGCCTGCGCGGCGCCCGAACGCCGCTGGCCCGGCCGCCGCCGGGACTCCCGCTGCGACCTCGGCCGGCCGCCCTCTCCGGCCGGCCGGCCGCGATCCTCCGTGCTCCGGAGGGAAACCGCCCCCCCAGGCGAAGTCGCTCCGCCGCTGCGCGCCGCGCGGTCATGGATCGCCGAGCAGGCCTGCCCGCGCGCGAGGTGCCCCAGACAGCGTCGCGCAGCGCGGTGCGGGCATCGTCAAAGGCGCGTCACACGCCGCGCTTCCAACCCACCGCGCCATTCCCACACCTTCACGTCCAGGCGGCATTTCCAGCAAGGAAAGGCCTTGGCGGGATGGCAACAGCGGAACCTCTTGACAGCGTGGACGGCATGCAAGACTATATCCAACAAAGATAACGACTTTCATTTTCATGTTCATGAAGGAATTGCCGACCATGCCTGTGAAGAGAACCTGGTTGTCCGCGCAGCGGACCGTGCTCGCGACGTTCGGACTTTCCTGGTGCGTGCTGCTCGGCGGAGTGGCTGCGTGCGGAGACGACTCCGGCGACGCAGCGAGCTCCGGGGGCGGCGGCACCGGCGGCAGCGACACAGGCGGCGGCGGCGCAGGCGAGGGTGGCGGCACCGGCGGCAGCGACACAGGCGGCGGCGGCGCAGGCGAGGGCGGCGGCACCGGCGGCAGCGACACAGGCGGCGGCGGCGCAGGCGAGGGCGGCGGCACCGGCGGCAGCGACACAGGCGGCGGCGCAGGCGAGGGCGGCGGCACCGGCGGCAGCGACACAGGCGGCGGCGCAGGCGAGGGCGGCGGCACCGGCGGCAGCGACACAGGCGAGGAGCCTTGGTCGACGGGATTCGCAGGGGTCGTGGCGCTCGACGAAGCCACGGACGACCGCTTCTGGGCCGTCGCGTTCGACGCCGAGTCCAGAGCTTACGCTGCCGGGCACGTGGCCGTGGCGGGCGACACGTACATGGCGGTGGCGCGCTTCAAGACCGATGGCTCGTTCGACACGACCTTCGGCACGAACGGGGTCGCGAGGGTCAACGTGGTCGCAGGCAAGACCACGGAGACCGCGCGCGGCATCGTCCTGCAGTCGGACGGGAAGATCGTGCTCGCCGGCCAGGTCGAGCACGACCCGAGCGCCACGCCGTCGGACGCGGATCTCGCGGTCGTGCGGTTCAACACCGACGGCACGCTGGATACGACGTTCGGCACCGGGGGCATCGCCATCCACGATCTCGGCGCCGGCGAGGGCAACACGGGCGATCTGCTCTGGGGCGCCGACCGCGACGCGAGCGATCGGCTGGTCCTCTTCGCCAGCAGGAAGGCGGCGGCCCGCGCCGATCGGGATCGCGCGATCGTGCGGCTCACCGCGAACGGCGCCCTGGACACCACGTTCGCGACGGAGGGCGTCCACACGCTCGACGTCGACGGGCTGAACCTGGGCGACAACCCGCGCAACGGGTTCGTGCAGGCCGACGGCAAGATCTTCTCTTCCGGCTACACGAGCGTGGGCGGCAGGAACCAGATCGTGCTGCTGCGGCTGAACCAGGACGGCACCCCGGACACGACCTTCTCGTCGGACGGCGTCGTGAGGCTCTCGCCGTTCCCGGTCGGCATGGCCGAGGCCTACGGCGCGGCTCGCCAGTCGGACGGCAAGTACGTGACCACCGGATACGGGCGCTCCGAGGAGAGCGGGGCCGTGGATCTCGTGTCCTTCCGCGTCACGGCCACGGGCGGGTTCGACCCCTCCTGGGGCGTGGGCGGCGGCGTCCTCCTCGACGTGGCCGGCGACAACGACCGCGGGCGCAACCTCCTCGTCCTGCCCGGCGATCGCGTCGTGATGGTCGGGAGCGCCACCCCCGCGACGGGCAACATCGACGGGATGATCGCCCTGTTCGACAAGGACGGCGCCCTGGACACGCGCTTCGATCCGAGCGGATACCGGCGCTACAGCTTCGATCGCCCCGACGACTCGCTCTACGGCGTCGCGCTGTCGCCGAACGGCGCGTGGCTCGCGGCCGCCGGGTACCGGTCCGACGGCGACGGGCCCGAGGACGACGACGCGACGCTGGTCCTGCTGCCGGTCCCGGCCCAGAGGGACTGACGCTCACACGACCGACGCGCGCCGGGAGGCGCCCCCCGCCGCGCCGTGCGGACAGGCGGCGGAGCGCTCCCTGCGTGTTGACGGGCAGGGTACGACGGACGATTCTCGCGCGAAATGAGCTCGGGGCCGCCGCGACGCCGGCGGGCCCCGGGTGAGCGCCCGTATCTCGGAGAGGCTGCATGAACAGCGTGAGGCCGACAATGAACCGCGCCCGGCGCGAGAGGGCGGGCCGCCGCCTCTCGACAGCGCTCCTGCTGTCGCTCGTCGGCGTCGCCGCGGCCGCCGGGTGCCGCAAGCCGCCCCCGGACGAGGTGGTCTATACGGGCCAGGGCGCGGGGCCAGGCGCCGCGCAGCCGCCGGGCAGCGGCGGGTCCGCGCCCGTGCCTTCGACCGGGAGCGGCGCCACGAGCACCACGGCGGCCTCCTCCACGATCGCCACGACCGCTGGCGCCGGGGGCGCGGGGGGCGGCGAGCCGGTCCCCGGCGACGTGTGCCCCCCGGTCCCCGTCGCGGAAGGCCCCTTCAGCAAGGCCAAGCTGCTCACCGCGGCGGCGGACTGCGCGCTGAACCGCGCCTGCGAGTTCGAGGCGCAGGCGCGCGCGCTGCACGAGAGCGCCGCGGCCCTCGCCCGCGGCCCGGGCGAGCCGAGCGCCGCCGCCGCGCGCGGCGCCTGGCTCGCCGCCATGGCGGTCTGGCAGGAGGCAGAGCTCTTCCGCTTCGGCCCCGCGGCGAGCTCCACGCAGCCCGGAGGACAGGACCTCCGGGATCAGATCTACTCCTGGCCCCTCGTGAGCCGGTGCAAGGTCGAGGAGCAGATCGTGAGCCGCGCCTACGCGCAGCCGAGCTTCTCCTCGTCGCTCATCAACGGGCGCGGCCTCGCGTCGCTCGAGTACCTCGTCTTCCACGGCGGCGGCGACAACGCCTGCTCGCAGTACTCGCCCATCAACGCGAACCGCACCTGGGCGGCGCTCGGCGCGGGCGAGCTCGCGCAGCGCAAGGCCGATTACGCGGCCGCGGCGGCCACCGACGTGCTCGCCCAGGCGGGCGCGCTCGCGCGCGCATGGGCGCCCGAGGCGGGGAGCTTCCGGGAGAAGCTCACCCAGGCCGGCCAGGGGAGCCCCGTCTTCGCGACCGAGCAGGACGCGCTCAACGCGGTGAGCGACGCGATGTTCTATGTCGAGAAGGAGCTGAAGGACTGGAAGCTCGGGCGCCCGCTCGGCTTCACCGAGGACTGCGTCACGCCCACCTGCCCGGAGGCGCTCGAGTCCCGCTTCGCCCTGGCCTCGGCGGCGCACATCCGGGCCAACCTGCGCGGCTTCCGGCGCCTGTTCCAGGGCTGCGGCGAGGGCGGCGAGGGCGTCGGGTTCGACGACTGGCTGCGCGCGGTCGACTCCGCCGATCTCGCCGATCGCATGCTGGCGGCGCTGTCGGAGGCCCAGTCGGCCGTGGACGCGCTCGGCCTGCCGATGGAGCAGGCGCTCTCGACCGACAGGGCGAAGGTCGAGTCGGTCTACACCGCCGTGAAGGCCCTGACGGACCTGCTCAAGACGGAGTTCGTCAGCGCGCTGAACCTCGAGCTGCCCCAGTCGTCCGAAGGTGACAACGACTGATCCCCCTGGGTGCGCGGGCCCCCTGGGGCTCGCGGCGGCGTGGTCGCGCGCGGCCGCGGCGCTGCATCGAGCGCTGTTTCGCCCGATCGACATCGCCTGGCTCGCGGCGTTCCGCGCCCTGTTCGGGCTCACGATGTGCGTGAGCATGGCGCGCTTCATCGCGTATGGCTGGATCGACGAGTTCTTCGTCAAGCCGGGCTTTCACTTCAGGTACTGGGGCCTCGCCTGGGTCGAGCCGCTCTCGCCGGCCGGGATGCACGCCCTGTTCTGGGCGCTCGCGGCGCTCGCCCTGGCGCTCGCCCTCGGCTTCATGTTCCGCGTCGCGGCGCCCCTGTTCGTCGTCGGCTTCACCTACCTGCAGGTCATCGACGTCACGACGTACCTCAACCACTACTACCTGGCGAGCCTGCTGGGCCTCCTGCTCGCGGCGTCGCCGGCGCACCGCGCCTGGTCCATCGACGCGCTGCTCTCGCGGCGCAGCGAGCGCTCCGTCTCCGCCGCGTGGCTCTACCTGCTGCGCTTCCAGGTCGGCGTCGTGTACACGTTCGCGGGGCTCGCCAAGGCCCACGCCGACTGGCTCCTGCACGCGCAGCCGCTCCGCATCTGGCTCGGCTCGCGCACGGACATGCCCGTCCTCGGCCCGCTCTTCACGCACCCGTGGGCCGCGCCGCTCATGAGCTGGGCGGGCTTCCTGTTCGACACCAGCATCGTCTGGCTCCTCCTCTGCCGGAGGCTCCGCCCCTTCGGGTACGCCGCGGTGATCCTGTTCCACGTCGTCACGCGCGCGCTGTTTCCGATCGGGATGTTCCCGGTGATCATGGTCCTCTCCGCGCTCGTGTTCTTCCCCCCGGAGTGGCCCCGGCGGGTCCTCTCCAGGCTCCGAGCGCGCGCGCTCCCCGCCCGCGGCGGCGGCGGCGCGCCGCAAGCGCCGCAAGCGACCACAGACGAACCCGCCCTCCTCCCGGCGGCGCCGCCCTCGCGATCGCTGCGCGCCCTCGGGCTCGCGCTGGGCGCCGCGTACTGCGCGGTTCAGCTCGCGATGCCGCTCCGTTTCCTGGCGTACGGCGGCAACGTGCGCTGGCACGAGCAGGGGATGCGCTTCTCCTGGCGCGTGATGGTGCGCGAGAAGAACGGGAGCGTCACCTTCATCGTCCGCAGCAGGCAGACCGGCCGGACATGGCACGTGAGCCCGCGGGCGTACCTGACGCGCCTGCAGGAGCGCGAGATGGCGGGCCAGCCCGATCTCATCCTGCAGCTCTCCCATCACATCCGCGAGGACTTCGAGCGCCGCGGCCGCGGGCCGGTGGAGGTGCGCGCCGACGCCCTCGTCTCGCTCAACGGCCGCCGCATCGCGCGCCTCATCGATCCCGGCGTCGATCTCGCTGCGGTCCGCGACGGCCTCGGCCCGGCGCCCTACATCCTTCCAGCTCCAGAGGGGCCTCCCCCCCACATCCGCCCGCTCTAGAAGGATGCCTTGGCGCCGACCTGGATCCAGCGCGGCGCGTTCGGCCGGGCGCCGAAGGGCCGGCGCGACACGATGTACTGGGAGCCGAGGACGTTCCGCGCGTTCGCGTAGAGCACGAGCGGCCCGACGACGCGCACCCTGGCGCTCGCGTCGAAGAGGAGCTGCTCGTCGGTGGCGAGCGCCCGGGACATCGGCTCGCTGCCGGCCTTCTCCCGCATGGCGGACATGTAGGTGGCGCCCACGGCGACGCCGGCGCGCTCGTGCTCGACCCCGACCGAGAGGCTCGCCTGGTGCCGCGGGACATAGGGCATCTCGTCCCCCTTCACGACGCGGCCGAAGATGGGGTCGTCCGAGGCGAAGCTCGAGAGGAACTCGGTCCGGGTGAGCGTGTAGGCCGCGGTGATCGGCAGCTTCAGCTGGCCGAGCGGGACCTCGTGCTCCGCATACGCCTCGATTCCGTAGATCCGGGCCTCGCCCGCGTCGTACTGGCGGTCGAGATCCGCGTCGAGACAGCCGCTGGAGAGCGTGCAGACATCCGTGATGTTCGAGTAATCGTTGAAGTAGCCGATGATCTCCGCGCGCAGCGGCCCGTCGGCGAAGCGAGCGCCGCCCTCGTAGTTCACGCTGAGCTCGGGCTCGACGTGTTCGTCGCTCCCCGGGGCCGGGGGGCTGAATCCTCGGTAGGCCCCGGCCAGGAGGCCGAGCGCCTCGGTGAGCGCGAGGTAGGCGCCGGCGCCGGGCAGGAGCGCCTGCGCGAGCCGCGTTTGCTCGCGCCCCGCCGCGCGATCCACGAGGGCAGAGCGCATGAGCTCGACCCGGACGCCCGGCGTCACCGTGAGCGCTCTCCAGGTGATCGCGTCGCTCGCGTGGAGCGCGACCGCCTCGGTCCATGCCTCGTTGAACTGGGTCACGATGGTCGGTCCGCCGTCCGGCACGAGCGCGCCCCCGAGCACGAGAAACCCGTTCTCGCTGTGGCGGCGCTCGACCCGATCGTGGTGCAGGCGCAGGCCGTACTCGACGCGGTGCGAGACGGGCCCCGTGGCGACGTTCCAGCGGACGCGGGTCTCCACGCCTTGCGACACGAAGTCGCGCTCGTTGGGGCCGATGAGCAGCGCCTCGCCCGGCGTCGAGCTGTCGAGCTGCCCGGTCAGCACGGCGTAGTACACCGCGTTCTGCGGCGTGTCCGGGGCGGCGAGCACGTCGAACAGGTTGGCCCCGCGGAAGCCGTTCACCTTGCGCCACACGCGCGAGAAGTCGTTCCGGTACACGGTCGTCGTCACCGACAGGTCGCGCGACGGCTCGATCACGTGGGTCACGGCGACCGCGGTGCGGTGGTTGCGCATGCGGTCGAGCCCGCTCACCCCGTAACGGCGGAGCGGGTTCTCCTCGAAATCCCCGTCCGTGATGCCGAGGTACGTCTCGTTGGAGAGCTCTTCCGAGTAGGTGAGCTTGAGGCGGAGCTCGTTCTTGATGCGGGCGGCCGGGTCGACGAGGTAACTGCCCTTGACCATCACCTCGTTGCGGTAAAACCCTGTGTCCGCGCCGCTCGGGAGCTCCTTGAAGCCGTCGCTCCGCAGGTGCACGCCCTCGACGAGGAAGTCCATCTGCCCGTCGCTCGTCCCGAGATAGGCGTGCGCCTTGCCGTAGCCGTACTGGCCCAGGGCGAGATCGAGCGCGCCCGACGCGAGCGACGGGGCGGAGCGGGTGACGAGATCCACGGTGCCACCCACGGTCTGCGGGCCATAGGCGATGGCCCCTGGCCCCTTGATCACGCGCACGTTCGACATGCGGGTGATGAGCGGGAAGTAATAAGCGGCTGGCGCGGAGTACGGCGCAGGAGAGATGGGGACGCCATCCTCCATGAGCGTGACCTTCTTGCTGCGATCGGGGTTGACGCCGCGAACACCGATGTTCGGCCGCAGGCCCAGCCCGTCTTCGCCGCGCACGTACACGCCGGGAACGCCGACCAGCACGGCGTGGGGATCGTCGTGCTCGAAGCGCTCGAGCTGGCGGCTCTTGATCACATGAGCAGAGCCCGCGGTCCGCGTCACGCGCGTGCCCGCGACCGTCACCTCCACCGGCGCATCGCCTGCAGGCGCCGCCGGCGCCGGTGCAGCGCCTTCCTGGCTCGCTGCCGGCCCGCCGCCGGGGGGCGCCGCCGGCGCGGGGGGCGCCGCCGGCGCACCGCCGGGAGCAGCCGCCGGCGCTGGCGCAGCAGCATCCTGGTCCTCCGCCGGCGCATCGCCGGGAGGCGCCGCCGGCGCATCTCCCGGAGGCGCCGCCGGCGCATCGCCGGGAGGCGCCGCCGGCGCATCGCCGGGAGGCGCCGCCGTCGCCGGTGCAGGTGCGTCCCGGCCCGCCACCGGCGCTCCCGTGCCCGGAGGCGCTCCCGGCATCGCTGGATCCCCCGGGGCCTCCGCGCTCGGTTCAGAAGACTGCGCATGAGCAACCCCGGCCACGGTGATCAGAAGCACGGGAACAGCGAGCCCAAGACGGGCCCGGAAGGGACGGGTCTGCGTTGACATGTAATATATATTACGAATCTACCGAATCACACCGCATCGCGAGCTTGGTGGGCTCTCGGCGTGTCGAACTCACGGTCATCAGGGGCCTACTACAAATGAAAGTCAACATCGAGTAGCCCTTGAACAGCGCATGCCGACGTGCGCTCACGCCAGACGGCAGCGCAGGCGACAAGGAGCGCGCACCGCCGTCCGCGCAGCCACAGGAGGTCTGCGCCGGTCCGAGAGAGGCCGCCTCGTCCTCAGGCGCAGGAGCGCGCTCGGAATGGAAGAGGGCGGGCGTCTCGTCGACGACGCGCCCCGATGGGCTGCGCCGCAGGGCCGAAGCTTCCGCGCGATGTTGCCGCGCCGTCGCAACCACGTCGCCTCTTCAGCGCATCTTCCCGCCGCTCGGATCGCCCCGGAGCGTTCGTCATCGAGGAGTGCTCATGAACTACGACATCGGCATGATCTGCCCAGCCTGCGGCTGCGTCACCATCTTCCAGGCCGGCGCCACCACCCCGCGGCGATGCGCGCGCTGCCACGACATGGACGCGGAGGCTCCGCTCCCGCCACCGTCGTACGAGCGGCCGGCATTCCCCGGCGGGCGCGGCCGGAGGGCCGAGGCCGCGCAGCTCGACTGGATGGAATGATCAGACCGGCGCGCCGAGCTGGCGAAGGAGCTCCCGCACCACCCCGCGAGCGCAGTGTTCCCGGTAGGCGCGCGTCGAGCGCACGTCGTCGATGGGCGAGATGTCCTGCGCGACGGCCGCGTCGATCTCCGCCGCGGTGAGCTCGGCGAGCGGACGGGACATGCAGAGCGCGCGCACGCTCGGCAGGAGCGCCGTCGTCGGCGCGACCGACGCCATCCCCAGCCCGAGCCGCGCGGCGCGCCCGGATCGCACCTCGGCCACGCCCGCGAGCGCGACCTTCGAGATCGCCTGCGCCCGTCGCGCGCCGATCTTCCGCCAGTACCAGGGCGACCCGGGCGCCGGCAGCGCGATCTCCACGGCGACGATCACCTCGTCCGGCGCGCGCGACGTGCGCTTGTAGCCCGTCTGCAGGGCGCTCACCGGGATGCGCCGCTCCCCGCGGACGCTCTGCACCATGACGGTCGCGTCGTAGGCGGCGAGCGCGGCCACGCCGTCGGCGGCCGGCGACGCCGTGGCCAGGTTGCCGCCGAGCGTGCCGCGCGCCTGGATCTGCACGGCGCCCACGTCGCGGCTCATCCGCGCGAGGAGCGGCGCCCGCGCGGCGATCGCGTCGCTCCGGAGCATCTCCAGGTACGTCGTCGCGGCACCGACCCGGAGCGTGTCGCCGGAGAGCGAGACGCCTCGCAGCTCCGGGAGCCGGGACACGTCGACGACGAGCGGTGCCGCCGAGCTCCCTGCCGCGACCTCGAGCGGAGGCCTGAGCTCCTGCTCGACGACCCAGTCGGTGCCGCCGGCCAGGAGCGTGACCGGCGCGCCGAGCGCGGCCCGCTCCGCCACGATCTCGCACAGCGGACCGAGCCCGGCGACGCGCCGCATCTCGAACAGGCGCAGATCGGCGAGGCTCACGGCGCCGCCCCTCCCCCGCCGCGGCGCAGCGCGGCGGCGGCGCGGACGCTCTCGACGATCCGCTGGTAGCCGGTGCAGCGGCACAGGTTGCCAGCGAGCGCCTCGCGCACCTCGAGCTCCGACGGATCCGGGCTCCGCGCGAGCAGCGCCTCCGCCGAGAGGAGCATGCCCGGCGTGCAGATCCCGCACTGCGCGCCCCCCTCCTCGACGAAGCAGCGTTGCAGCGGCGACAGGTGTCCGGCGCAGGCGAGCCCCTCGACCGTCGTCACGTGCCGCCCCTCGCACTGCCCGATCGCGACGAGGCACGCGTTCACGGGATCGCCGTCGAGCAGCACCGTGCACGCGCCGCACTCGCCCTCCGCGCACCCCTCCTTCGTGCCCGTGAGCCCGAGCGGCCCCCGGAGCGCGTCGAGCAGCCGCGAGAGCGGCGGCAGATCGACCTCGCGCGGCGAGCCGTTGACGACGAGCGATACCTTCATGCGCGATCCCCTCCCCCTGCCGCCTGCCGCGGCGTTGCGGCGGCGCGCGCCGCCTCGAACAGGCGCTCCGGCGTGAGCGGCAGCGCGCGCGCGGCGATCCCCGTCGCATGCTCCACCGCCGCGGCGATCGCGGGCGCGGCGCCGTCCATCGGCATCTCGCCGATGCCCTTGGCCCCGCCGCCCGGACCGAACGGGAAGGGCTCCTCGACCAGGACGACGTGGAACGGCGGCGCGTCGAGCGACGTCGGGATGATGTAGTTGGTCATCCGCGGGTTCCTGATCTTGCCGCCCTGCCAGACGATCTCCTCGGAGAGCGCCCAGCCGATCGCCTGGAGGCTGCCGCCCTCGATCTGCCCCTTGCACATCACCGGGTGGATCGCCTTGCCCACGTCGGTGGCCGACCAGAAGTCGACGACCGTCACCTCGAAGGTGTCGAGGTCCACCTCGACCTCGGCGACGTCGCACGCCCAGCCGAAGCACGGGTACGCGTCTCCCTTGTACGCCTCGTCGTCCCAGCGCACGTAGCCGGGCGGCTCGTACTGCTTCAGCGACGTCACCTGGCCCTCGCGCGCCAGCAGCCGGTCGGCCGCCTCCTCGAAGCTCAGCGCCGGCGGCCCCGCCGCCGCGCCCGCGCCGCCCTCCCCGGCGACGCGGGGCTCCTGCGCCGACGCCTGCTCCGCGCGCACGCGGCTCGCCAGATCCCGCGCTGCGGCCTCGACGATCGAGCCGACCACCATCACCGTACGCGACGCCACCGTCGGGCCCGAGTCGGGCACCGTCGTCGTGCACGGCACCGCGAACTCGACCCGATCGAGCGGCAGCCCCGCCGCGTCCGCGGCGATCTGCCGGAACACCGTCTCCGTCCCCTGGCCGATGTCCGTCGACGCCGTGCGGATGCGGAGCCGCCCGCCGGGCGCGAGATCCAGCGCGACCTTTCCCTTGTAGTAGCGCTCCCCCGACCCGGTGAAGCCCGCGCCGTGCATGAACACCGAGAGCCCGATCCCGCGCGCCACGCGCCCGCGGACGACCGGCCCGGCCGCGCGCTTCTGCCGGTAACCGCTCGCCGCGATCGCCCGCGTGATGCACTCCTCGCCCGCGACGCTCACGCGGAGCACCTGCCCCGTCGCGGTCGAGTCGCCGGGGCGAAGCACGTTCTTCGCCTTCAGCTCGAGCGGATCGCAGCCGAGCTCCCGCGCGACGCGGTCGAGGTGCCGCTCGATCGCCCAGATCGTCTGCGGCGCACCGAAGCCGCGGAAGGCGCCGTTCGGGGGCGTGTTCGTGGCGACGGCGGTCGCCTCGATCCACACGTCATCCCAGCGGTAGGCGCCCGCGGCGTGGAGGGCGCCGCGCGACAGGACCACCTGCGTCAGCGTCGCGTACGCGCCGCCGTCCATGAGGATCCGGATCTTCAGCGCGCGCAGCGCGCCGTCGCGATCGCAGCCGCTCGTGATCTCGCAGGACGCCGGGTGGCGCTTCGTCGTCGCCTCGATGTCCTCCGTCCGGTCGTAGATCATGCGCACCGGGCGGCCGCTCTTCCTCGCGAGCAGCGCCGCGTGGAGCGCGATGATCGACGGGTACTCCTCCTTGCCCCCGAAGCCGCCCCCCGTCACCGACTGGGTGATGTGGATCCGATCGGGAGGGAGCCCGAACGCCTTCAGGAACGCCTTGTGGACGTAGAACGGGCACTGGATCGAGCCCGTCGCGTGCGCGCCGGCCTCGTCCCACCAGGCGATGACCCCCTGCGGCTCGATGTAGAGCTGCTCCTGGTGGTGCGAGGCGTACGTCCCTGTGAAGACCACCTCGCAGCGCGCGAGCGCCGCGTCGATCGCGGCCTCGCTCGCCTCACCGCGCTCCCGCGCGGCGTCGGCGCGCCCGTTCGTGATGAGGTACCGCTTGATGACGTTGTCGGCGCCCCAGATGATCTCCCCGCCATCGAGCGCGGCGCGCGCGTCGAGCACCGGCGGCAGCGGATCGATGTCGAGCGCGACGGCCTGGACCGCCCGCGCGAGCTTCAGCCGGTCCGCGCAGCCGAGCAGGACGATCGGCTCGTAGGCGTGGTTCACCTTTCCGGTCGCGAGGATCGGCTGATCGTCCAGGATCAGCGCGACCACGTTGACCGGGACATCCTCGGCGAGCACGACGGTGACGTCGCTCCAGTCGAACGCGGGGTCGAGCCGCACTCCCCGCAAAATCCCGCGGGGCACGGGGCTCCGCACGGTGCGCCCGAAGATCTCCCCCGGCATCGCCGGGATGTCGTCGACGTAACGCGACGCCCCCGTGACCTTGGGAGGGCCGTCCGTACGGGGCACGCTGCTCCCCACGGTGCTCGCTGACGCTGGAGGGCTCGTCGCCATTCGTATGCTCCTCCTCACCGACGATAGCCCGGTCCCCCGGGACGCGTCGATACGAGCGCGCCGCGCGGCGTGATCCGCGCAGGGGGACGATCGCGGGCCGCCTTCAGGCGAGAAAGCGCGGCGGGCCGCCGAGCACGCGGATAACATCGACCGGGACATTCAGGTCGTGCAGCACCCCTGGATCGTCCACCTCCTCGTCGACGCACCTGTCGCCGAGCGCCCTCAGGTGATCCCGGAGCGGCGGTGGATCGGCCTCCAGGTAACGCTGGAGCGCCTCGGTGCGCAGCACCACCGGGTGCCCGCCGCGGCCGAGGTGCCGCGGCCGCACCGCGAGCGGCGGCGGCGTCGAGGAGGCGCCCGCCTCGAGCCGGGCGAGCAGCCGCGCCACCGTCGCGGCGCGCGCGGGGGGCACGTCGACCGGCGTCACGATGACGGCGTCGGCGTCGCCAATGCGCGGCGCGGCGACGGCCAGCGAGCCCGCCGGCCCGAGATCGTCCGGCGCGGACCACGAGACCAGGTCGATGCCCGGCTGCACATGGGCCAGCAGCGCGTGAAAGACGGAGCTGCGCACCACCACCAGCACCCGCGCGCTCTCGGCCGAGAGGCGAGCCTCCGCGTGCGCGATCGCCAGGGGCCGCTCGGCCCCGCCCTTCGTCGATGACGGCCAGGCCAGGAGCGCCTTCGGCCCCCCGAGCCGCTTGCCCGCGCCCGCGGCGAGCACGATCGTGGTCACTCGATTCATCCAGCCTGCTCCTCTCCGGCGGACGTCGCGCCGGCCGATGACCATCGAGCGCGCTGCCGCCCCGCGCGCCACGCGACGAGCTCCGCGGCCATGGCGACGCCGATCTCGGCCGGCGTGCGCGCCCCGATGTCGAGCCCGACCGGCATCCTGACCCGCGCGACGTCGCCCTCCGGCACCCCCTTCGCCTCGAGCCGCGCGCGCGTGCGCGCGGCCTTCGCGCGGCTCCCGACGCCGCCCACGTACCCGAAGCCGCGCGCGAGCGCCCACGCGAGCGCCTCCTGATCGAGGGCGTGGTCGTGCGTCATCACGAGCGCCGCCGCCTCGCCGAGCTCCCTCGGCAGGCCCGTCAGCACCTCCGGGTCGTCGTGCTCGGCGAGCACGAGCCGCACCTGCTCCCCGGGCGCCGGCGCGAGATCCCGCGGCGCCTCGTCGTACGCCGACGGCGCGCGGGCGAGCGGCGCCGCCGCCGGCACGCGGGCGGGGTCGGCGGCGGCGGCGCGCGCGTCGCAGAGGGTCACGCGGAAGCCCAGCGACGCGAGGAGCGGCGCCGCGAAGGCGCCCACGTGCCCGGCGCCGATCACGAGGACGTGCACGGCGGGCAGCATCGGCTCGATGAGGACCTCGACCGAGCCGCCGCAGCACATGCCCAGCGTCGGGCCCAGGCGGAACGTCTCGAGCTTCGGCGCGCTGGCGAGCTCGTCGAGCGCGCGCCCCATGATGCCGAGCGCCGCCCGCTCGACGGCGCCGCCGCCGATCGTGCCGATCGCGGTGAGATCGTCGAAGAGGCAGAGCTTCTGCCCCGGCGTCGACGGCGCCGAGCCGTGCCGCGCCACCACCGAGGCGAGCACCACCCGCCGCCCCGCCTCGAGCGCGTCCAGGGCCGCCCGAAGCACGTCGTGCGGGAACGCCGTCCTCGGGATGACCTGGCTCAGATCCGGCATGATGGAGACTCTAGCGACCCGGCGACCGAAAACGAGAGCGCCGAGAGCCCCGGCGCCGAAAGAGCTTGCTGGAACGCCGCGCTTGTCGCGAAAGTCGAGCGCGCTCGGAGAGCGGCGCAGGCGTCCCCCGAGATCCCGGTCCGCCGTGACCGCGGGATCCACATAGAAACGCGGAGTTACAAGCCACGATGACCCCCCCCGCCCCGCTCGACCCCGACCTCCGGCGCGCCCTCTCCGATCCGGGCTTCACGCCGGGCCGCCGCCACTTCGCCGCCCTGATGGATCTGCTCGAGACGGCCGACGAGCCCGCCGAGCTGGCGGAGCGGGCGCTGCGGCGCGCTGGCGCGGCGGCGCTGCCCGCCGCGCTCGAGCGCGCGGCCGGCGCGCCGCCCGCGCTGCGCGCGCCGCTCACCCGGCTCGTCGGCAAGCTGATGGCCGCGGGGCCGATCGATCCCGAGGTCTCGGAGCGGGCGCGCGACTACCTGCTCACCTGCCTCGGCGACGACGATCGCCGCACGCGCCGCATGGCGGCGGTGGCGCTCGGCAAGCCGCGCGCGGCGGACGCCGGGCGATCGCTCGTCGAGCAGGCGCTCGCCGAGGCGGCGCGCAGCGAGCGCTCGCCCGACGTCCGCCGCGCGCTGATCGACGCGCTCGGCAAGGTCGGCGGCGGCGCCGCGCTCGAGGCGCTGGCCGAGCTCGACGGCGACGACATCGCCGGCGTGCGCGCGCGCGCCGAGCTCCTGGCCAGGAGGACCCTCACGCGCGGCGAGCCGTCCGAGATCGCCGGCGATCGCGCGCCGGAGCGCCCCCTCCGGGTGGCGGTGCGCTGCCGGCGCGGGCTCGAGGCGATCCTCGCCGAGGAGCTCGCGGCGCTCGACGCGGGCTCTCCCGGCGGGGCGCTCGTCCCCGAGCTCCGGAGCGATCCGTGCGGCGGCGCGCGGGTCGAGGCGGCGCTGAGCGGCCGCCTCGACGCCCTGTTCGGGGCGCGCACGATGCTGTCGTTCGCGTTCCCGCTGCCGCTGCGGAAGCTCGACCAGGGCGCCGACCTCGCCGCGGCGGTCGCGGAGCGGCTGCTCTCGCGGGAGGCGCGCGAGATCCTGCGCCGCTTCACCCAGGGCGCGATCCGCTACCGCATCGACTGGGCCGGCGGCGGCAAGCGCCGGGCAGCGGTGTTCCGCGCCGCGGCCGCCGTGGAGGCGGAGGCCCCGGAGCTCGTGAACGATCCGACCCAGAGCACGTGGGACGTGGTCGTCTACGAGGGCGCGGGCCGGGTGCGGGTCGAGCTCGCGCCGCGCCTGCCCGACCCACGGTTCGCGTACCGCCGGGGCGACGTGCCCGCGGCGTCGCACCCGACGATCGCGGCCGCGCTCGCGCGCATCGCGGGGGCGCGCGGCGACGACGTCGTCTGGGATCCGTTCGTCGGCTCGGGCCTCGAGCTCTGCGAGCGCGCCCTGCTCGGACCGTACCGGCGGCTCGTGGGCTCGGATCGCGATCCTCGAGCCCTGCAGATCGCGCGCGAGAACCTCGACGCCGCGGGCGCGCGGGGCGCGGAGCTCCTCCAGCGCGACGCGGGCGGCGCGCCGCCCCCGGGCGAGGCGCCCACGCTGATCCTGACGAACCCGCCCCTCGGGCGGCGCGTCGAGCGCACGGGAGATCTCGACGCCATGCTCGAGCGCTTCGTCGAGGGCGCCGCGCGCGCGCTCGCGCCGGGCGGCAGGATGGTGTGGATCTCGCCGTTCCCCGAGCGGACCGAGGCCGTCGCGCGCCGCTCAGGCCTCCGGCCCGAGACGCTCCTGCGCGTGGACATGGGCGGCTTCGACGCGCAGATCCAGAGCTTCCACAAGGAAGCGCTCCGGCCGCGAGCGGGCCACGATCGACGCGACGGCCAGCGCGGGGACCGGCTCGACCACCCCCCTGCCGGGCGCGGTGGGCGCGGCCCCCAGCAGGCCGAGCTGCGCGGCGAACAGCATCGCCCCCCCCGCCAGGAGCAGCGCCACGGCCACCGCGATGATGATCCCGAGCCGCCCCGAGCGGTCAGGCGGCGCGTCGGTGATCAGGCCGAAACCTTCGGCAGCGCCGAGGGGCGACGGCGCCGGCGCGGCTGAGCCCTGCGCTGCGCTCCGAGCGGGCGCCGCGCTCTGCTGCGCGGCGACGGCGCCGCGCATGGCCGCCGAGGCTTGCTCCGACGGGCTGAGCGCGCCGGCCGCGGCGGCGCTCGGCCCGAGGAGCGCGCCGCCCCCCGCGTCGGCCCTCGTGGACGACGCGGCCGCGGGCGCCCCCGCGGCTCGTTCGAGCGGCGCCGCAGCGGAGCGACCTGTCGCCAACGCATCGGCGAGCGCCGGGGGCGCGCCGAGCGTCGGCGTCGCGTCGACCGGGGCCGGAACGACCGGCGTGGGAGCCTCCCGCGTCCGCGTGGGGACGTCGTCGTCATCGTCGTCGTCGCGGTCGTCGACGACCGTGGGCGCATCGAGCGTGGGCTCGTCGAGCATCTCCCCGTCGAGATCGCCGAGGAAAGGTAGCTCGCCGCTCCGGGGCCGAGGTCTCGCGACAGCTTCGGGCTCCGCGTCCGGGCGCTCGCGCCCCGGGAACGCCGGCGCCGGCGCCCCGACCGCGGGCGGCTCCCGAGGCCCTCCAGCCGGCGGCGCGGCGCCTGGCGCGGGCCGCCCCGCGTCGGGCGCGCGGAGCGCGGCGGGCGCCGCTCCTCCGGAGCGCGCAGGCGCTGCGGCCGCTGGCCCAGCGGGCCCGCGGAGGTTCAGGGGCGTCGCCTCCCGCATGGCCATCCTGGGCTCCGAGCCCTCGCGGGCGTCGCCGGACGTCTGGGTCACCGGGACCGCCCCCACGCCCGGGACGCGCGCTCGCGCGACCGGGGCGCGCCCTTGCGCGGCCGGAGCCGCGGCGGGCGCCCTGGGGATCGGGGCGGCGCCCAGCCTGAAGGCCGGCGCGCCGGGTTGCGCCGCCGGGGGCCGCGCGCGCTCGGCCGGGAGGGGCGGCGCCGGTTGACCCGCGGCCGCTGCCGCCGCGCGCTGCGCGATGACCTCGTCGAGCTGGCTCGAGCTGAACGGCGAGACCCGCATCAGCGTGCGCACCTCGTCGTCGTCCTCGTCGTTCGTCGCGTCCTCGTCGTCGAGCGGGAGCAGCGTGCGCACCGCGGGATCGGGGTGCCACTCCTCGAGAGCGCGCCGGAACGCGGCGGCGTTCGTCGTGCGCGCGGAGCGATCGCGCTGGAACGCATCGTCGAGGACCCGCTGGAGATCGTCGTCGCCCACGTCGAAGACGGCGAGCGGCGCCGGCGAGGAGCTCGAGATCCGTTGCCGCGTCTCGGCGTCGCTCCCGCCGCCGAAGGCGCTCGCCCCGGTCAGCACCTCGTAGAGCGTCGCCGCGATGGCCCACACGTCGTCGCCGGCCGAGAGCGTCCCGCCCCCGACCCGCTCGGGCGACTGGTAGGCGATGCGGCTCGGCGTCTGGCGCAGGTCGGCCAGGATCGCCTTCGAGGTGCGATCGACCGCGGTCGTGAGCACGCACTCCGGCGAGATCGCGCCGTGCGCGACGCCGAGGGCGTGAAGCGCCTCGATCCGCTTCGCAAGACGAATGGCCCAGCCGACGGCGTCGAGCTCGTTCACCGGGCCATCGCGCAAGATCCGAGTTGCAAGCGTTTCCACTTACGAAGCCAGGGTAGTACCGGTCCGCCGAAGTTTGTACCTGGATCCGCGCGCCGTTCGTCCCCGGGGCGACGGATTCCAGGATGCGCGCCTCGCCGCGTACGTTCGGAGGCGGCGCCCCTGACGGACGGCGCCGGCGCGCGGATCCGCGGAGCGGGGAGCCGCGCTCGTCATGACCGCTCGCCCCCGGCCGCGTCGGTCGGGACGATGCGGACGCGCCGTACCCGCCGGCCGGCGACGTCCATCGCCACGAGCGTGTAGCCCTCGCACTCGACGCGCTCGCCCGCCTCGGGTGGGTGCTCGAGCCGGCCGAGCATGTAGCCGCCGACCGTCTCGACGGTCTTCACCTCGGGCAGCAGCACGATGTGCGCGTCGCGCTCCAGGTCGGTCAGCAGGACGCGGCCGTCGACGTCGACGATGCCGCCGCCGCGGCGGTGGATGGGCGGCACCTCCTCGTCGTTCTCGTCGCGGATCTCGCCGACGATCTCCTCGATGAGGTCCTCCATCGTCACGAGCCCCATGAACTCGCCCGAGGCCGACGTGATGATCGCCACCGGCACCTGGCGCGCCTGCATCTCGAGGCGGAGGCGCTCGACCGAGGTGTTCTCGCGCGCGAAGATCGGCTTGCGGAGCAGCTCGGCGACGCGCGACGCGCGGCGGCGCTGGCTCAGCACGTCGAACAGGTCGCGCAGGTGCAGGTAGCCGAGCACGTTCTTGCCCTGCTCGTCGAGCACCGGGTACCGGGAGTACCCGGCGTCGGCCACGATCCGCACCGCCTCGTCGATCGTCATGTTCGCGCGCAGGGTCGCCGCGTCGGAGCGGAGCGACATCACGTGCCTCGCCGTGCGCCGGCGCAGGTCGAAGATGCGCACGAGCATGCTGCGCAGCGCCGGATCGAGCCCCGCGGGGCTCTTGGTCAAGAGCAGCCGGAGCTCCTCCGACGTGTGCGCGATCTCCTCCTCGCCCACAGGCCGGAGCCCGAAGAGCCGGACGAACCCGTTCGCCATCGAGTTGAGCACCCAGATGACCGGCCACATCAGGACGAAGAACCCGTGCAGCGGCCGCGCCGCCCAGAGCGTAACCTTCTCGGTCCGCTGGATCGCGAGCGACTTCGGGGCGAGCTCTCCGATCACGGTGTGGAGCGACGTGATCAGGATGAACGCGATGCCGATGGAGATGGCGTGCGCGCCGATCCCCGACCAGGCGTCGAGCGGCGCGAGCAACGGCTCGATGAGCTGGGCGATGGCCGGCTCGCCGATCCAGCCGAGCCCGAGGGACGCGAGCGTGATGCCCAGCTGGTTGGCGGACAGGTACGCGTCGAGCCGCTGCGACATCTGCAGCGCGAGCCGCGCCCGCGCGTCCCCCTCGCGCACGAGCTGCTCCAGCCGCGTCGGCCGCATCTTGACGATGGCGAACTCGGACGCGACGAAGAACGCGTTGAGGAGCACCAGGAGCAAGGTGCCCAGGAGGTAGACGAACGTCATGCCGGTCGCCGTCCTCCCCCCGGTGCGCCCGCCGCCCCGCGCCTCCTCGGCGACGAGCCGCGGCTAGATCCTCGCACGTTCGAGGATCTTGCTTCGCAGGTCCGGGTCGTCGTTGCTGAGTCCATCGACGAGAGCATCGGCCGGGGATTGCCCCTTGGCGATGAGCGCGCTGAGCCGATCGAGGTGGACGCGCTCGTCCTTGCCGTTCTTGTTCAGGCGCGCACGCCGCTCGAGGCCGCCCGAGGCGATCGAGACGAGCTGCTCGGCCAGCGCCGCGAGCGGCTTGCCGCGGAACGTGGCGCGGAGCGCGCGCTCGACGATCTTCGGGCGCACGGCCTCGAGCTCGTCGAACCTGAAGCTCTCGGACAGGGCGTCGGCCTCGTCGAGCGCGCGCGCGTCGTAGAGGATGCCCGCCCAGAGCGCCGGGAGCGCGCAGACGAGGTTGGCCGGCAGCGAGTCCGCGCCGCGGACCTCGAGGGTCCGCTTCAGCCTGACCTCCGGGAAGAGGGTGTTGAGGTGCATCTCCCAGTCGCCGCGGGTGGCCCGGTGCCCCTCGAAGCCGTGCTGCAGGAAGTCGCGGAAGGTCTGCCCCGTGTTCTCGATCACCTCGCCGTCGCGCTTGAAGAGGAACATGGGCGCGTCGACCGCCCACGCGACGTAGTCCGAGAAGCGACGCCCGCGCTCGAGCACGTTGCGGATCAGCCCCTGCCGCGCGGCGTCGACGTCGAGCCAGACCTTGGCGCGGTAGCTCCGCCCGCCGAACAGCGCCCCCTCGTAGAACGGGGAGTTGGCGAAGATCGCCGTCACGAGCGGGGAGAGCCGGAGCGACACGCGGAGCGCGCGCATCGCCGCCTCCTCGCTGGCGTAGTCGAAGTTCGCCTGCACGGTGGCGGTGCGGCGCATCATGTCGAGGCCGTGCGCGCCGCGCGTCGGCAGGTAGCGCCGCATGACCGCGTAGCGCGCCTTGGGCACCCAGGAGAGATCGGCTTGCGACGCGAAGGGGTGGAACCCGATGCCGAGCCAGGTCAGCTTGAGCTCGGCGGAGATGTCGCGCAGCTCCGCGAGGTGCCCGCTCATCTCCATACAGATCTGGTGGATGTTCTCGAGGGGCGCTCCGGACAGCTCGAGCTGCCCGCCAGGCTCGAGGGTCACCGAGGCGCCAGCCCGGGCGAGCGCGATCAGCGGACCGCCGGGGGTCTCGTGCTCGGGTGTCCACCCGTGCCGCTCGACGAGCGCCTGGAGCACGGTGAGGACGCTCCGTTCGCCCTCGTAGGGGAGGGTAGCGCCCGTCCTGGCGTCGACCCCGAACTTCTCCGCCTCGGCGCCGATCCGGTGAAGGTCCTCGGGCTTCGTAGCTTCGTGGAAGGGAAACAGCAGATCGTCGAACGTCTCCAGCGATTGAGACTTCGACTCACTCCCGTGGCTTGCATCGGCCATCATCACGTTTCCGGTTGGGTTTCGTTCTCGCTTAGAGCGCGCGCCTGAGAAGGGGCGCGCGCTGCGTCGTACGGAGCATCTTCGCGAGCGCACCCAGGTGCGCCAGCGTTGTCCCCGTCCCTCCCCCGAGCATTCGCGCGCCCGCCTCGATGAGCCGCGCCGCCGACACCGCCCAAGCATCGCAGATCTCGGCGGGCGCGATGCGTTCGGCGCCGTCCGCCTGCACAGATTCCGCGCCGAGCAGCACGCCGACCTGAACCTCGTGCGCGACGCCCTCGAGGCGCCGGAGCACGTTGAGCCCGAGCTCGGCCGACGGCACCTCGAAGAGCAGCGCGTCCGCGCCGCTGTCGAGGGCCGACCGGGCGACCTCCTCGAACCCCTCGCCATCGGCGGTGCGCCCTGCGCCGTCGAGCTCCACGAACGCCCACGTCGCCAGCTGCGTCGTGCTGGCGCTGACCACCGCCGCGCGGCGCGCGAGCCGCGCGACCGTGGGGCCCACGCTCGCTGCCTGGACTGGATCGAAGCCGCACGCGACGAGGATCTCGCAGCCTGCCGCCGCCAGCCTGGCCGCATGGACGGCGTAATCCTCCGCGATCCGGTCGGCCATGGGCGCGGCAGCAGTGTGGCCCAGGATACCCGCCACCGCCACGCGGCGCGCGGCCGCGCCCGCCGCCTCCGTAGCGAGCTCGACCGCGGTTCCGGTCAGCGCGGCGGCGCGGAACGCCATGCCGATGGGCGCCAGGGCGCGCGTCGTCGTCGCGGACGTGAGCGCCCGGACCACGTCGATCCCCAGCGCGATCTCCTGCTCGTGAAGCTCAGCGATCGCCCGCGGCGACTCGCGGAGCAGCCGGCCGAGGGCGGCGGTGGAGGAGACTGCGGTGCCTCGTCCACGGAGCGAAGCGAGCGGATCGCCGCTGATGATGAGCGGACGACCCACGGGAGGCCGAGAGGTGGAGGCCTCGAGCGCATTCACGTCCTTCGCTGCTTTCCAGGGCTCCTCTACCACCGGTCTATAAGGGGAAACTAGCCCAAGACGGCCCTTCCGCGTCGCGAAATGGTGCAGGCCAGCGGGCTGGAGCACAGCGTTCCACGCAGCGGAGTCGGGGACAACCTGACGGACGCGCACCGGCGCTCGGCGCGGCACCGGGGAGAAACGGGGGATCGGCCGTCACAAGGGGCTCCGCTTTGCCATGACCCGTCATGTGGCCGGGAGGCGCCGGCCCCCCACCCCTCGACCCCGGCGCGCGACGAACTTCCGGTCGAAGAGCCGCACCCGGCGGACGAACAGATCGAGCAGGAACACGACCATCGCAGCGTAGATGAACTGCTGCCAGAGCTCCTCGTGGAACGTCACCTTCTCCCCTGCCGGGTCGAAGATGGCCGCCACGCCGTTCGGATCGACCGCCCCGCCCGTCGACGTCGCGGCCTTCTCGAGGATCGCGAGCTCGGGCTCGAAGCTCGCGTACTCGCGGGGGTACGGGTTCGAGACGTGGCCGTAGCTGACGGCGACGGGCCGGAGCGAGCCGTCCTCGGCCTCGCGCAGGTGCTCCGCCCGCAAGAGGAACGAGCCGTACCGATCCAGCGCAAGCGCCGTCTCGTAGCGCCCCGGCGCGGTCTGACGCATGTCGACGACCCGCGTCGCGCCGCCCGGCTCGGGCCCGATGATGCTGAGCCGGGAGGTCAGGTTGTTCTCGAACCGGTCGTCGGCCCCGAACGCGTCGACGGACGCGCGCAGCTCGCCGTCGACGATCTCGGCCTTCATGTCGAGCTCGCGCCGGTGCTTCTGGCGCATGTGCTCGTGGACGAGCTGCCCCCAGAATTTCTCGAAGCCTGGCCACCTCAGCCACTCGACGGCCCAGCGCGCCTTGACGTCGGTCGTCCAGGCCAGCGTCCACCCGAGGCCGACGCGCCAGCGCGCGAGGATCGGCTCCTCGGTGTCGCTCGTGAGCAGCTCCTGGGCTGGCGGCGGCTTCAGCTTGGTCGAGACGTAGCCGTGCAGGTTGGGCGCCGTGCGGACGTCGACGCCGCGGAGGAACGCCGCGTCGCCGACCTGGGTCACCGGAAACCACTCCTCGACGGCGGCGGCGCGCGCCACCATCTCGGTCTCCTTGGTGAAGATCCGCGGCAGGTTGTTCGGATCCGGGACCGCGTGGAAGCGCCCCCCGCCCACGTCGGCGATCATCTTGAGCAGCTGCTCGTCGAGGTCGTTCCCGAGCCCCACCGTGGTCACGGTGATCGACTCGGCGATCATGGCGGACACGAGGTCCCGGATGCCGCCCGTCGACGCCTTGCCGTCCGTGAGGAGGATGACGTGCTTCTTGCGCGCCTGCGTGACGGTCATGTCCTGGTAGGCGGCGTCGAGCGCGGAGAAGATCTCGGTCCCGCCGCCCGGCTGGATGCGCGCGATCTCGCCGGCGATCCGGGAGCGGTTGCGCGCGGGCTGCATCTTCACGTAGCGGGTCGGCGCCGAGTCGAACGCGATCACCTCGATCAGATCGTCCGACGACAGGACACCGGCGGTCGCCTTCGCCGCGGCCTTGGCCATCTCGAGGGGCAGCCCGGTCATCGATCCCGAGCGGTCCATGACGAGCGCCATCGCGACGCTCGGCATGTCCTTCTTTCGCTCGTTGTCCATCCGCACCGGCAGGATCCGCTCGATGGTGGTGCGGTACCAGCCGCCGAGGCCGTACCCCGACTCGCCGCCGGCGAAGAGGAACCCCCCGCCGAGATCCCGCACGTAGCTCTCGATGATCTCCTGCCCCTGCAGGCTGAGCGCTTCCTTCGGGGTATCGGACACGATCAGGAAGTCGTAGCGCTCCATCTCCTTGAGGGAGCCGGGGAAGCCTGCAGGCGGCCTGACGTCGACGTCGAGCTGCTGCGCGGTGAGCGCGCTCGAGAGCGGGCCGGCGTGCTGCGGCGTCCCCTCGACGTAGAGCACCGACGGCCGCCCAGGCACGTCGATGGTGGTCGCGTACCGGTTGTTCTCCTTGAACTTGTCGTCCGCGATCTGGTCGAGCTCGAGCGCGTAGGTCACCTGCCCCGCGATGCGCACGACGCTCTTGAACACGACGTCGTTCGGCCCTGCCTTGAGCTCGAGGTCCCGGATGCCCTCGAGGCCGTTCAGCGCCTCCCCCTGGAAGAGCCGCGCGCGCGCCTTGGTGGCGCGGCTGGCGTAGATGTCGGCGTGGATCTCGAACGTCTCCCCGACCTTGACCCGGTCGGGCATCCTGAGCTCTCGCACCGCGACCTCGGGCGGCGCGGGCCGCCGGTACGGGATGGAGAACAGCCGCACCCCGACGTCGCGCGCCCGGTTGGCCTCGGCGAGCACGTCGCCGTCCGTCTGCACGCCGTCCGACATCAGCACGGCGCGCTTGAGGTAGCCGGGCGGATACAGCCCGTACGCGAGCTGCAGCGCGGCCTGGAGGTTCGAGCCCGCGCCGAGATCGCCGCGCTGCCCGTTCGCGTCGACGTGGCGGCCGATGGGCGGCGCACGCCGCTCCTCCTCGCGACCGGCCGCCCCGCCGGCCGCGCGCTCGGCGAGCCGCGGCCGCCGCGCGAAGGTGATCACCTTGATGACGCCGTCCTCGGGCTTCTCGGCGAACGCCTTGTCGAGCGTCGCTCGCGCGTCGTCGAGCGCCTCGTCCGTGACCGACTCGGAGACGTCGATGAGGTAGATGGTGGCGACCTTCTCCGTGGTCGCGGACCTCGCGAGCCGCGACAGCCCGAGCGCGATCAGCGCGACGAACGCGACCCGCAGCAGCACCGAGAGCACGCGCTGCGGCAGGGGGAGGTCGGCGAGGGATCCCGCGAGGACCCCGACGAACCAGGGCGCGAGCAGGATCGCGCCGAGCATCTTCGGGTTGAGGAGCTCGTACGTCACCCCCTCGCGCACCCACGTCAGCGTCGGATCCGGGTGCAGGAGGACATACCTCCGGTACGCCCAGAACAGGATCCCGCCGAGGGCGGCGCATGTGATGGCCCACGCGGCGATGCGCAGCCTGCGACCACGGAACGCGCTCACACCGTCACCCTCCTGTGGTACGTGAACCACTCGATCGCGGTCACGAGGAGCACCGCCGCGAGCAGGTAGACCCAGAGCTCACGGCGAACGCCGATCTTGAACTCGCTCACCGCGCCCGCGCCGCGGCCGTCGACCTTGAGCTCGGCGGCCGGGGCGATCGCGCTCTCCTCCGGCGCCGAGAGGTTCGCGGCGAACATGCTCTCCTCCTGCGCGCCCGCGGCGCCGACGCGCAGCGTGTAGAAGCCGGCGTGCTGCCCGAGGAACACGGCGCGCCCCTCCTGGACGGGGACCGCGCGCGTCGTCCCGTCGGGCTGCTCCAGGCTGGCCACCTCCGCGGACGAGGACGCCGGGATGTGCCAGACGGAGCCCGTGCGGAACGAGGAGATGTAGCTCGTGTCCTCCTCGACGAAGTTGTTGATCGCGTTCAGCAGGAAGAGCGGCCAGGCGATGCGGAGCGGGAAATCGCTCTCGCGAACGTCGAAGCCGAGCGCGACGAATTTCACGCCGCTGCGCCGCCCCTCGATCAGCAGCGGGCCCTTGTAGCTCCGGCCGACGACCCTGTCTTCCTTGTTGCCCTTGAGCACGTGGGCGCGCGCGACGTTCACGTCGCTGAGCGCCGTGTAGCGCAGGAGCGGGTGCTTCGCGTCGAGCTCGTCGAAGCCCAGGCGGTAGTTCGGGTCGTCGTCCAGGACCTCCTTGCCCACCTCGAACGGGACGCTGGTCCCTGTCGGGTTGAGGTAGAGCAGGCTCCCGCTCCCCGGCGCGACGCTCGGCGCCACGCCGTCGAAGATGGTCACGTCGAACGAGGAGGCCGCCGGGTACCGCTGCGGATCGACGAAGGTCACGTCGAGGTACTCGTCGAGGAGCAGCGCCGCCTCGAGGAACATGTTCCCCGCGGAGACGACCTGCACGCGCGCGCGGCGCCGCTCGGGGAGGAGCGCGTAGGCGCGGTTGTCCGCGGGGAGGTCGTCCGAGCTGCCGTCGGCCAGCGCGAGCTTCGCCTCGAGCGTCTTCGACGCGCCGGAGAGGTTCGGGTAGAAGCGGGGCAGCTTCTCCCTGGGCTTGAGCCGGATGCGCGTCAGATCCGTGAGCTGGCCGTCGCCAAGCAGCGACAGCTCGAGATCGAGGGGCTCGTCGCTCGTGTTGGTGACCTCGAGCATCACCTCGTAGCGGCTCTTGTCGAGCGGGTAGCGCCGCACCGAGAACTCGGTGATGGCGGCGTTCCTCGATCCCTTGCCGATCGGCAGGTACGAGAGCTTGATGTCGCCGAGGCGCACCTGCCCGCCGGCGTCGGTCGGCTCGCCGAGCGCGCCGTCGCTCACGACGATGACCTCCGGCGACGGGAGCCCGCTCAGGGTGTCGCTCGCGAAGCGGAGCGCGCGCGCGAAGTCGGCGGTGGCGTCGGTCGGCTTCACCGCCGCGACGGCCGCCTCGAGCTCCGAGATCTCTCCGGTGAGCGTCGACAGGGGCGTGATGGCCGCGTCCATCTGGGCCAGCAGCATGCGGTCGCTGCCGGAGAGGCCGCGGACCATCTTCCTGACCTCTTCCTTCGCGAGCTCGATGCGCGAGGGCGCGACGTCGATGGCCTGCATGCTCGCGCTCGCGTCGATGAGGACGACGATGTTGCGCCCCTCGACGAGGTTCGCCTGCGGGCGCGGATCCCCCAGCGCGAGCAGGAGCAGCGCGAGGAGCGCGAGCTGCAGCAACAGCGACAGGAGCCGCTTCAGCTGCGAGAACAGGCTCGTCGCCTCTTTGTCCCGGAGGATGCGCTCCCAGATCCTCGAGAAGGGGACCGCGACGGGCCGCCGGCGCAGCTTGAGGATGTAGAAGACGACGACCACGGCCCCGGCGAGGGCGCCGATCTGGAGCAGTGTCTGCAGCGGAACGCCGGTGAAGTGCAGCATCGCTACCGGAGGAAGCCGCCTCTGCGGAACACGCGAAGGATCAGCTCATCGAAGGGCACGGACACGTCCGCGCGGAAGTAGCTCACCTGCCGCGACGTGCAGAAGCGGCGGATCTCGTCGAGGTACTGCTCGTAGGCCTCGGCGTAGCGCTCGAGCACCTTGGGGGTCACCGTGACCTCGCGCTCGTCGCCGGTCTCGCAGTCGTAGACGCGCACGTCCCCGCGCAGCGCGGGCCGGGCCTCGCGCGCGTCGACGATGTGGAGCACGAACGGCTCGAACCGGTTGTACCGGAGGACGTTGATGCCGCGCTCGAAGCCCGCCGGATCATAGAGATCGCTGAGGATCACGGCGAGGCCGCGCCGCTTGTGCTGCGCCACGAAGGTCTTCATCGCCTCGCCGAGGTCGGTCGGGCCCTCGGCGCGCGCCTGCCCGAGGAAGCGGAAGATCCTGAAGATGCGCGCCTTGCCGCGGGTCGACTGCATGCGCCCGCTGATCTCGTCGGTCGCGGTGACGATCGCGATGCGGTCGAGGTTGGCGAGCCCCACGTACGCCAGCGCTGCGGCGAGGCGCTTTGCGTGCCGCAGCTTCTCGCCGTCGCCGAACGCCATCGACGCCGAGGTGTCGAGGATGAAGTAGATCGAGAGGTCTTCCTCCTCCTCGTAGAGCCGGATGAGGAGCCGGTCGAAGCGCTGGTACGCGGCCCAGTCGAGGTAACGGAAATCGTCGCCGGGCGCGTAGTCGCGGTGGTCGGCGAACTCGACCCCGGAGCCGGTCTTCTTGGTTCGCCGCTCCGCGCGCATCGCCCCCGAGAAGACGCGGCGGCTCACCATCGCGAGGTAGTCGAGCTTGCGCTGGAACTCGTCGTCGAAGAGCTCCTCGTCGGGGGCGCTCGCGGAGAGCGCGGAGAAGCGGCGCAGCGGCGCGGCGGCCCTCTTGAACGCGTCGAAGAGCCCCATGCTACCTTCGACGGCGCCTCATTTGCTCTCCGGAAGGTGCTTGAGGATCGCCTGCAGCACCTCGTCGGTCTTCACGCCCTCCGCCTCGCCCTCGAAGTTGAGCAGCACGCGGTGCCGGAGGGCGGGGAGCGCGCACGCGCGCACGTCGTCGACCGACGCCGCGAACCGCCCCTCGAAGAGGGCGCGGATCTTCGCGGCGAGCAGCAGCGCCTGCGCCCCGCGCGGCGACCCGCCGAACTTCACGAACCGCTTCACCTCGTCGAGGCTGCCTCCCTCGGCGGGGTGGGTGGCCTGGAGGAGCCGCACCGCGTAGTCCTGGACGTGCTTCGCCACGGGCACCTCGCGGACGAGCCGCTGCATGGCGATGATCCGCTCCTTGTTCAGGACCGGCCGCACCTCGATCGCGTCGGTGCCGGTCGTCCGCTCGAGGATCGAGTTCAGCTCGTCGCGGCTGGGGAACGGCACGTGCAGCTTGAAGAAGAACCGATCGAGCTGCGCCTCGGGCAGCGGGTACGTCCCCTCGCTCTCGAGGGGGTTCTGCGTCGCCAGGACGAAGAACGGCTCTTCCAGCGTGTAGCTCTGCCGCGAGACCGTGACCCGGTGCTCCTGCATGGCCTCGAGGAGCGCGCTCTGCGTCTTCGGCGTGGCCCGGTTGATCTCGTCGGCGAGGACGATGTTCGCGAAGATCGGCCCCTTGCGGAACGAGAACGACCGCTGCCCGCCGGCGTTCTCGTCGATGACCGTGGTGCCGATGATGTCCGCGGGCATCATGTCGGGCGTGAACTGGATGCGCGAAAACTGGAGCTCGAGCGCCTCGGCCATGGTGCGGACGAGCATCGTCTTGCCGAGCCCCGGCACGCCCTCGAGCAGCGCGTGCGAGCCCGCGAGCATGCACGTCAGCACGCCGTCGACCACCTCACGGTTGCCGACGATGACCTTCCCCACCTCCTCGCGCAGCTCTCCGATGCTCGCGCGGAACTCGTCCACCTCGGCCCGCGCTGCTTCCTTCGTCTTCTCGGCCATGACTTCCTGCTTCGCGCCCGCTGTCGCGGGGCGCCTGGTGAGGCGCGGTCGCGTTCGAGCCGCCGGCTCGACTCACTCGCGCGGCCTGATGAGCTGGAAATACCGGTTCACGTAGAACCGGTATCCATCAGGGATCTGATCCTTGTTGATCTGCTGCTCTGCGACCGTGTGATAGTCGGTGAAGACCTTCTTGTAGCCGGTCCCCTTGAACCCCCGCTCGGCCGCGCTGAGGATCACCTCGCTGTTCGAGGGCCCTTGCTGCGTGTCGAGCCCCTGCGCCTGGACGTCCTGGGTCCCCATCTTCGGGTCGGTGCGCTTGCCCGCGATCTCGCCGCCACGGCCGGAGCCGACGCCGTCGCCCCCGGGCTGGTTGCCGCCGTTGCTGTTGCCCTGGCCGCTCCCCGGCCCCTCCTGCCCCTGCCCCTGCCCGCCGCCGGGCATCAGGATCTTCTTGCCGCCGGGCCCGATCACCAGCTCCTGCCCCTTGCCCTGACCGCCCTTGCCCTGACCGCCCTGGCCTTGCTGACCGTCCTGGCCTTCCTGCTCGCCGTCGCCCTGCCCCTGCTGGCCCTGCCCCTGCTGCTCCTCGCCGCCGCCCTGGCTGCCGCGCGCGCGCTTTCCGAAGCGGAGCATCCTGGCCATCCGCTGCTTGCCCCCCTGCCCTTGCTGGCGCACGAGCTCCCGGAGCTCCTCGAGCCGCTGGCGCAGCTCTTCCTTCTCCTGCTCGGACATCTCCTCCTGCTGCATCCGGTTGATGTCCTCGGCCGCCTGCTCGAGATCGTCCGCTGACATCCCGAGGTCGCGCATCAGATCCTCGGCGGCCTTGGCGAGCTCGCGATCGAGCCGGTCGAGCTGGCGCCCGGTCCGCTCCTTCTGCTCGGCCTCGCGGTCGAGCCGCTCCAGCTCGCGCTCCTTCTTCTTGAGCAGCCTCTCCTGCTCGGATCGCTGCCGATCGTTCGCGGAGGCCTTCTGCTTCTGCTTGAGGAGCTGTTCGCGCGCCTCGGCGCGCTTCTCGTTGATCGCGGCGAGGGCCTCCTTGCGGCGCGACGCCGCCTCGGCGAGCGCCTTGCGCAGCCGCTCGATCTCGGCCTTGTCGAACTTCTGCTTCTTGTCGCGGAGCTTCTCGGCGAGCTCCTTCAGGTCCTTCTTCGCCTTCTCGAGATCCTTCTTCTCGAGGGACTCCCCCACGCCCTTCGCCAGGTCGCTCTTCTTGAGGTCGAGCCCCGTCTCCTTCAGCGCCTCTTCGAGCGCCTTCAGGTCGGCCTCCGCGCCCTTGAGGAGCTCTCGCTCGAGCGCCTCCATGCGGCGGAACGCCTCGGTGCGATCGAGGCGTTTGTTGGCGATGTCCTCGATGAGCTGGTTGAACCGCTCGACCGCGGACTTCATCTCCGGGCTCTGGTCCTGTCGATCGAGCGCCTTCGCCGCGTCCTTGAAGAGCTCGATGTCGTCGGGCGACATGGTGAGCGCGTCGATGGTCGCCGCGACGGGCGCCTGCTTCCGCGGGGTGCGCACCTCCAGCAGCGCCACCGCGAGCACGCCGAGCCCGACCGCGGCGGAGGTCCACAGCTCGCGAGGGAGCGCGAGCGGCGCGGCGCCGGCGGGGCGCAGCCCTGCGGCGTGCTCGCAGGCGTCGTCGATCGCCGCCTCCATCAGGGGGGTGCGCTGCGCTGCGGGCAGCGCGTCGAAGGCGAGCGCGATCGTCAGCCGGTCGTGGAGACTGTGGTGCCGATCGAGGGCAATGGTGCCGGCGCGGGGAGGCAAGCGGCGCAGCATCGCCACGACGAGGGTGGCCAGCACGAGCAGCCCCGCGCCGAGGAGGAGCTGGCGCGCGCGCGGCTCGCCGAGGTACGCCGGGAGCGCCTTGTGCACCGCGAGCGTCCCGGCGGCGAGCGCGAGCGCGAGGGTCAGCGCGCTCGGCAGCGCGCGCAGCGCGCGCCCGAACCGGAGCCTCAGCTCAACCGCGAGCGCGGCGCTGCGAATGCGGTCCAGTTGCTTCGTGCGAGAGTCGCTCACGGTGCTCAGCGCTCCGGGCGCCCCCCGCGGGGGCCCTCGAAGGGGAAACGTCGCAGCATTGTACCTGCTGACGGGTCAGGCGCCCGAAAGTTCCTGGGAGGCTGCGCGCGACGTACGTGGGAGGCTGCGCGCGACGTACGTGCGAATGACGCGCGGCGAGCCCTGATGATTCCCGTGCAGGGCAGCCTCTGCGCTCAGCGCGCCGCCGGCATGAGCGCGCCGCCGGCATGGATGCGCGCTGCCGGTGGTGGGTGGGGGTCTTCCCTCGGGGCGCTGCTCGGACGGCTCTTCTGCGCCCGGCTCGGCGGCGGCACGCGTACGTTGCGTGGGAACGAGGTGACGGGCCACTGCGCACGGCGCCCGCCTCGGATTGGATCACTTCATCGACTTCTTCTTGGACGCCGCCTTCGTGGCCGCCGGCTTCTTCGCCGCCTTCGCGGCCGGTTTCTTCGCCGCGACCGGCTTCTTCGCCGCCTTCGCGGCCGGCTTCGCGGCCGGCTTCTTCGCCGCCTTCGCGGCCGGCTTCGCGGCCGGCTTCTTCGCCGCCTTCGCGGCCGGCTTCTTCGCCGCCTTCGCGGCCGGCTTCTTCGCCGCCTTCGCGGCCGGCTTCTTCGCCGCGGCCGGTTTCTTCGCCGCCTTCGCGGCCGGCTTCTTCGCCGCCTTGGTGGCCGGCTTCTTCGTCACGGCCGACCGCTTCGCAGCCGCCCTGCTCGCCATGGCACCGTTTGCCGCCGACCTCTTCGCCCCCGTCGCCCGCTCTCTGGAAGACGGCAGCTCCGCGGCTTCACGCTCCTCGCCAACCGCGCTCGCCTGAGCCCTGGCGCCGTTCGCATCGGGAACCTGCTTCGCATAACGCGCGAGCGTCTCGCGCACCCGCGCGTCCAGTTCCCCGAAATCGAACGGCTTGTTCAACCAGGCGTCCGCGGCGAAGAGCGGCGAGGTCATCTCGTTCAGGTTCTCGCCGATCCCGGTGAGCATGATGACGCCGGTGCTCGCGAACGGCCGTCCGTCGGACGTGTCGCTCTTCAGCCGCTTGCAGATCTCCCAGCCGCTCATGCCGGGCATCATCACGTCCAGGATCACCAGATCCGGCCGGTGCTCACGCGCGAGCTCCCAGGCGGCATCGCCCTCGGAAGCCTCGATCACAGAGAACCCTAGGTTCCTCAGGTGACGCGCAACGAGGCTCAACATCGCCGGTTCGTCTTCGGCCACCAGCACCCGGGGCGGCATCGTGCTCGCGGAAGGCATCGTGGATGCGGATGAGAGTACGTGCGCGCGAACCGGTCAAGAGAGAACGAGAGCGCGCGGCCGCGGCGAGCGCTCTTCGTCGCCGCCGCCCGTTCGCCAGCCTCCCGAGCGACCCCGAGCGCCCGGGAGGATGCGCTCACGCGGCGCGCGCGAGGGCGATCTTTTCCGTCTGCCCCGCCGCGTAGAAGCGTCGCAGCGCCGCGAGCAGCTCGGCATGACGCCCGTGGCGGGCAAACTCGGCCTCGAGTCGGCCCGCGAACCGCGCCGCCAGATCGTTCGCGATCCGGTAGCGGTCGCCGGTCTCCGTGCCCGGCGGATCCATGAAGGTGACCCGCTCGAAGAGATGGGCGCGGATCCGCGCGGCGCGCTCGGGCTCGAAGCGCCCCGCCCCCGGCGGGGCCGCCTCGTGGCGGCGCCGGAGCGGCGGGCCTGGCGGCTCGACCTCGTCAGCCAGATCGCCATGGACGAGCAGCACGTATTTGTCGACCTCGGCCTGGAGCTCGAGCTCGAGCTGGGTCGCCGGCAGCTCCCTGCGGGCCCGCTCGGCCACATAGAGGAAGTGGCTCACGCCCTCGACGATCTGGCAGATCTCGTCGAACGTCCGCTCTCGCCCCCGCGCGATCGCCCGGCGGGGCAGGTGCAGCGCGATCTCGATATCCCCGTCGGCGTACCGGATCAGCAGCGCTTCGCGTGCGCTGCCGTCCGTCAGCCGGATGAAATCGTCGACCGCGGGCGCGTCATCGAGCGCATAGGTGCGCGCCAGGTGCTGCTGGATCCGGGACGGGAAGGTCGCCCCCCGCATCAGTTGAGCCCGCCCGTACCACGGCTCGGCACGAGCCCTCGTGCCCCGAGCTCATCCGCGAGGCGGCTCGATCCCGTACGAACCCAGCGCTCGTACAGCCGGAGCACCGAGCGCTCGTCCCGGGCCCCCGACGCGAGCGTACCGTCGGCCACATCGTTCAGGACGCTCACGAACCGCTCGAATTTCTCGGCCATCTCCGAAAGAACATCGGGCCCCTGGCCGACGCGCGCATTGAGGCGCAGCATAGCGGCCGCATGGTGGTAGGCGGTCGACCCGACCCCGACCACGTAGCCGCGATCGACCCCCTTGAGCTCGATGTGGCCGCCGAAGAAACCGACCACGTAGAGCACGCTGTCTCCCAGGTTACGCAGCCGCTGGAAGCGCTCGGCTCCGGAGGCTTCCAGCGCGTCGCGCAGAAGAAAGGTCAGGGGCTGGTTGAAGGCAGACTCGGCATGCTCGTCCGGGTGAGCAAAAGCACAGAGCAGACCGACGAGGTAGCTCGACGCCGCCTCGGTGGCGGCGACGTTCCGAACTCGGAGCGCCTCGTCCACAACCTCCTGGAAATAGCGGGTCATGCTCGGGGACAGAGAGATCGCTTGGCTCACAGCGGCACCTCACCTCTGCGGGTGCCCTGGATACCGACGTAACCCGGGCCACCGCGCGCTCAGGTCAACCAGACACGTCCTGACGGCCTCCCTCGGGCTGGAGGCCCTGAGGGCATCGCGTCACTGTGCTGCCGCAGCTTTGCCCTCATAAGCGTATTTTAGCCGAGGGGCTCCGCCGAGCCCAGCCTTGTGCCACGCACCTTCCCCTGCGATCTCCAGAACTTACAGCCACCTCTGCGCCTGGCTGCCAACACGCAAAGTGCCGGCCTGGAGCCACTCTTGACACCCTCCAGGGGGTGGCTATCTTCCGCGCGCTCGCTAGCACTCGCCTCAGGTGAGTGCTAGCAAAGTGCCCAGACTGCAACCGTAGGGGGCCTTCCGGCGCGCTCCGTCGCGCCGGCTGGGTCTCGCCGTTCGTGGGACGCGGCGCTCGTCCCCGGAGGACTTGCAAAGATGAAGATTCGACCGCTCCAGGACCGCGTGATCGTTCAGCGCGTGAAGGAAGAAGAGAAGACCAAGGGAGGTCTCTACATTCCGGACACCGCGAAAGAGAAGCCGATCGAGGGGACCGTCGTCGCCGTCGGCAACGGCAAGGTCGCCGAGGACGGTACCGTGCGGAAGCTCGACGTCAAGGAGGGCGATCGCGTCCTCTTCGGCAAGTACTCGGGCACCGAGGTCAAGATCGACGGCGAGGAGCACCTCATCCTCCGCGAGGACGACATCCTCGGCGTGATCGAGAAGTGACGCGGGCGACAGAAGGAACTTAGGAGAGACACCATGGCAGCCAAGGAAATCATCTACAACGAGTCCGCCCGCAGCATGATCCTCGCGGGGGTCAACGCCCTCGCCGACGCGGTCAAGGTCACCCTCGGCCCGAAGGGGCGCAACGTCGTCATCGAGAAGAGCTTCGGCTCGCCGACGGTCACCAAGGACGGCGTGACGGTCGCCAAGGAGATCGAGCTCGAGAACCGCTTCGAGAACATGGGCGCCCAGATGGTCCGCGAGGTCGCCTCGAAGACGAGCGACATCGCCGGCGACGGGACGACCACCGCGACGGTGCTCGCCCAGGCGATCTACCGCGAGGGCTCCAAGCTCGTCGCGGCCGGGCACAACCCGATGGAGATCAAGCGCGGCATCGACAAGGCGGTCGAGGCGATCGTGGCGCACCTCCACAGCTCGGCCAAGCAGACGAAGGACGCGAAGGAGATCGCGCAGGTCGGCACGATCAGCGCGAACGGCGACGAGACGATCGGCAAGCTCCTCGCCGACGCCATGGAGAAGGTCGGCAAGGAGGGCGTGATCACGGTCGAGGAGGCCAAGAGCGCCGACACGACCCTCGACGTGGTCGAGGGCATGCAGTTCGACCGCGGCTACCTCTCGCCGTACTTCGTGACCGATCCCGAGGCCATGAAGGCGAACCTCGAGGACTGCTACATCCTCATCTCGGAGAAGAAGATCTCCAACATGAAGGACCTGCTCCCGGTGCTCGAGGCGATCGCCAAGAGCCAGAAGCAGCTCCTCATCATCGCCGAGGACGTCGAGGGCGAGGCGCTCGCGACCCTCGTCGTGAACAAGCTCCGCGGCACGCTGCACTGCGCGGCCGTCAAGGCGCCGGGCTTCGGTGATCGCCGCAAGGAGATGCTGAAGGACATCGCCACCCTGACGGACGGCCAGGTGATCGCGGAGGAGCTCGGCCTCAAGCTCGAGAACGTCACGATCAGCGATCTCGGCCGCGCCAAGACCGTCATCATCGACAAGGACAACACCACGATCGTCGGCGGCCAGGGCAAGAAGGACAAGATCAAGGCCCGGCAGCAGGAGATCCGCGCTCAGATCGAGAACACGACGAGCGACTACGACCGCGAGAAGCTCCAGGAGCGGCTCGCGAAGCTCGTGGGCGGCGTCGCGGTCGTCAAGGTCGGCGCCGCGACCGAGACCGAGATGAAGGAGAAGAAGGCCCGCGTCGAGGACGCGCTCCACGCGACCCGCGCGGCCGTCGAGGAGGGCATCGTCCCGGGCGGCGGCGTGGCGCTCATCCGCGCGCAGAGCTCGCTCGAGAAGCTCAAGGTCAACGACGAGCAGCGGTTCGGCGTGAACATCATCCGCCGCGCCATCGAGGAGCCCCTCCGCCAGATCTCGGCCAACGCCGGGGAAGAGGGCTCGATCGTCGTGCAGAAGGTGCGCGACGGCAAGGACTCGTACGGCTACAACGCCGCGTCGGGCGACTACGGCAACCTGCTCGATATGGGCGTCATCGATCCGGTCAAGGTCGTCCGGTCGGCGCTCCAGAACGCGGCCAGCGTCGCCAGCCTGATGCTCACCACCGAGGCGCTCATCGCTGAGCGGCCGAAGGAGGAGAAGGCGGCGGCTGGTGGCGGCCACGCGGGCCACGGCCACGACTTCTGATCGCGGCGCGCCGCGCTGACCGCTAAGCCCGGCGGGCGAGGGCCGGCTTCCTCCTCGGGAAGTCGGCCCTTCGCCATTTCGACTTCCGGCGAGCCGCGGCGCATGATCTGATCCGGCGCAGGTTCGCGATGAGCACCCTGACTACCGAGCGCCTGGCGCTCACCCCGGTCTCGCTGCCCCTGCTCGAGGCGGTCATCCGCGGAGATCGCGCCGAGGCCGAGGCCCTGTCCGGCGCGCGCTTCCCTGGCGCCTGGCCCGGGCGCGCGCTCGTCGAGCGCGCCTTCAGCTCGCCGCTCGACCGGCTGCGCGACGATCCAGAGGCGTTCCTGTGGGGCACGCGGCTGATGGTGACGCGCGAGCAGGAGGAGCGCGTCGTCGTCGGCAGCGTGGTGCTGAACGGCCGGCCCGACGCGACCGGCACGGTGGAGATCGGCTACGGCGTCGAGGGCAAGTCCCAGGGCCAAGGCTACGCGACGGAGGGGTCGCGCGCCGTCCTGCGCTGGACGCTGCAGCAGCCGGGCGTGAGGCGCGTCATCGCGACCACGCCGGCCTGGCACCGCGCGTCGCTCCGGGTGATCGAGAAGCTCGGGATGCGCCCTGCTGGAACGCTCGATCACGACCTCCTGGGCGAGCTCCTCGTCTTCGAGCGCTACCCCGAGTAGCGCCCCTCCGTCCACGGACGGGGCCCGCCCCGGCGCCGCTCACCCTCCTGCGCGGCTCACGCCGCCGCGCGGGTCGCGCCGACGAGCCCACTCGCACAGGGTCATGCCCGCCGCGATCGCCACGGGGTACGAGTGGTTGATCCCGTACATGGGGATCGCGATCACGTCCTCGCACGCGTCGAGCAGCGCCTGCGGCAGCCCGTCATCCTCGCTGCCGAAGAGGAACACGAGCCCGCGGGGGAACGGCGCCTCCCAGAGGGTGCGCCGCGCGTGATCGCGCTCCACGCCGATGAGCGGGCGGCCGCGCGCCGCTTCGAGGAAGCTCGCCTCGTCGGGGCACTCGACGATGGTCTCGTACTTCTGCATGCCCATCGAAGCGCGCTCGTAGTAGGGCTCGGTCCCGATCAGGAAGATCTCCCGCACCAGGAACGAGTGCGCGACGCGGATGATGGCGCCGATGTTGAACGGGTTCTTCGCGCGGCAGACGGCGATGGAGAAGTCGTTCCGCAAGGGGGCGAGCTCTTCGCGGATCTCCCGGGTGGTGAGCCCGAAGGGCGGGATCTTCACGGCGCGCTGGCTCCCCTACTCGGCGGCGAAACGATCGAACAGCGGATAGATGGGCCCCTCGTGGACCCTGATCCGCTCGGTCGTGCCCGTGGCGTGCTTGACCAGGAGCACGAGCCCGGCGCGCGGCACGGCGTCGAGCGCGCCCCGGATCGCCGCGACGGACATGCGCCGCAGCGGCTGCCCGGCGATCTCCAGCACCTCGTCGTCCTTGCGGAGCCCGGCGCGCTCTGCAGGTCCGCCCTCCATGGTCCGCGAGATGAATGCCGAGCCGGAATGCAGCTGGTACCAGAGGCCGAGGCCGAGCTTGGCGTGCGCCGGCTGGAACGCGAGCGTGAGCGAGCCGCCCGCGTCGAGCTCGATCTCGATCTCGCCTGCGGCCCGGTGCGTATCGCTCGGACGGCCGATGTCGCGCACCCCGATCGGCCTGTCGATGAGCGGATCCGCTTCCCAGACCTCCACCCGGAGCCGGTCCTCGGGCAAGATCAGGAAGTTGCCGCTGGGTCCTTCGGGCCAGGTCGGCTCGAGCGTGTTCGCTTGCTCCGCCGTCCGAAAGATCTCCGCGCCGTTGACGAAGACGCGGACATAGGGGTCCGGGAGGCCACCGACGCCGGAATCCCAGGCTCGGCCGTCCCGAGTGCGCTCCGGGATTCTCGCCCGGACGACCCGCAGCCATCGGACGTTCTCGGGCGGCGGAGGATGCAGCTCCTGGCCTGAAGGAGGCTCGTGCAGGCGGGTCGAGAGCTCGGGATAGAGCGCCGAGCAGCCGCCCGCGGCGAGCGGCGTGCCACCTGCAGCGAGCAGCAGGATGAACGCGGGCAAGCAGAGCGATAGCGCGCGATGCCGTTGGAGGTCCAAGATGGCGCCATTTTTGGCCGGAGCCGGCGTCAGCCGCAACTAAACCGTGCTATTTCGGGCGCCCATGCAGGATCAGCCCGTCATTGCTACCAGCGACCTCAGCGCGCACGTCGGCAGCACTGTCGTGCTCCGCGGATGGCTCTACAACAAGCGATCGAGCGGCAAGCTCCACTTCCTCGAGCTGCGCGACGGCTTCGGCACCGTCCAGTGCGTGATGGCGAAGAGCGACGTCGGCGACGAGGTCTTCGCGGCCGCCGACAAGGTCACCCAGGAGAGCGTGATCGATGTCGTCGGCGAGGTGAAGGCGCACCCGAAGCGCGCCGGGGTCTACGAGATCGCCGCGTCCGGCTTCCGTGTGCTCGGCCCCACCGCCGGCGAGTACCCGATCTCCCCGAAGGAGCACGGGACCGACTTCCTCATGGATCACCGCCACCTCTGGCTGCGATCGAAGCGGCAGCACGCGATCTTGCGCGTTCGCCACACCATCATCCAGGCCATCCGCGACTTCTTCGACGGGCGCGGGTTCACGCTCGTCGATGCGCCGGTCTTCACGCCGAACGCGTGCGAGGGGACGAGCACGCTGTTCCAGACCGACTACCACGGCGAGAAGGCGTACCTCACCCAGTCGGGGCAGCTTTACATGGAGGCGGCAGCGGCCGCGTTCGGGAAGGCGTACTGCTTCGGGCCCACGTTCCGCGCGGAAAAGTCGAAGACCCGCCGCCACCTGGCCGAGTTCTGGATGGTCGAGCCCGAGGTGGCGTTCATGGACCTCGCGGGCGACATGGACCTCGCGGAAGATTTCCTCTGCTTCATCGTCGAGCGGGTCCTCGAGCGGCGCCGCCCCGAGCTCGCGGTGCTCGAGCGCGACGTCGGGAAGCTCGAGGCCGTCAAGAAGCCGTTCCCGCGCATCCACTACGACGAGGCCGTCGCCATCCTGAACGAGGCGCGCGCGGAGAAACGTAAAATGGCCGGAGAAGCCGAAATTCCCGATTTTCCCTGGGGAGAAGACTTCGGTGGCGAGGACGAGACGATCATCTCCGGCCGGTACGATCGCCCCGTCATGATTCACCGCTATCCGGCTCGGGTGAAAGCCTTCTACATGAAGCGCGATCCGACGGACGACCGGCTCGCGCTCTGCGTCGATGTCCTGGCGCCGGAAGGTTATGGAGAGGTGATCGGGGGCGGGCAGCGCGAGGATGATCTCGCCACCCTCGAGCGGGCAATCGAGGCGCATCAGCTGCCCCCCGAGGCGTTCGGCTGGTACCTGGATCTGCGCCGGTATGGCACCTTCCCGCATGCGGGCTTCGGGCTCGGCGTCGAGCGGAGCGTCGCCTGGATCTGCGGTCTGCCGCACGTGCGCGAGACGATCCCGTTCCCGCGCATGCTGAATCGGCTCTCGCCTTAGTGCCGCGCGTCAGAGATCCTGCCGGAAATCCCGGGCGCCGCTTGGCAGCGCCTCGTTCACGGCGCGATGCGCCACGGCGCCGACGCGGCGGGCCGTCGCGTGCGAGCGTGGAAGCGTGGGAGCAGACGAGGCTAGCCGCTCCTCGCGCGCACCCACGCGTCGGAATCGCGACGCTGTGCGAGGAGCGTGAGTGAGAGGTAACGCGATAGGCAAGCCCACGCGACGCGCGACAACGGCGGGCAGTGTGGTCAGGCCGTGCCCGCGCCCCGCCTGGCCGCAGGGGATCCGTTTTTGCTCTGCTTGCAGGGCGACTCTGTCGTATCAAGAAAGCATAGGGCGCAACCCGCGACCCACGCTCACTCGGCCGACCGACGGAGCCACCCCTGCTTGCAGATGAGGGAGCGCTCTACCGGCGAGCCGGACCCTGCCCCCGCCTCCCCGACCCAACTCGCGAGGACAAAGCTATGGCTCGTCTCGTCGGCTTTATCGGTAACCGTCCGGATCTCGGCGCGCGTGCGATCGAGCTCGAAGAACGTGCCCTCACGGTTCGCCGAAGGGAGGGCGTGATCCCTGGCTGGGGGGTCGGCTTCTACCAGGGAGGAGAGATTCTCCTCAAGCGCAGGCCGATCGACGATCGACCCGAGATCAGCCTGACCGACATGACCAAGGACGTGCGCGCCGACATCCTCGTGGCGCATGTCCGGGCTGCGACCGTCGGCAGCCTGCGCACCGAGAACACGCACCCGTTCCGCTATCGGCAGTGGCTGTTCGCCCACACGGGCACGGTCGAAGGGTTCGCCCGCCTGCGGAGCCAGCTGAGCGACTCGCTGCCGCAGTTTCTCCAGCGCGACGTTCGCGGCGAGACGGACAGCGAGATCCTCTTCCACCTGTTCCTGTCCTTCCTCCACGACAGCGGCCAGCTCGATCGACCCAACGTGGACGCGGCGAGCGCGCGGACGGCCCTGCGGTCCTCCATCGCGCTCGTGGACCGGCTCTGCGCGGAGGAAGGGGCGGGGCCGAGCGCGATGAACATCGTGGTCACGAACCCCGAGTACCTGCTCGCCGCCCACGGCGGCACGTCGATGGCGTACCGCATCTACCAGGGCAGCGACGACATGGAGCGGCTGCTCAGCGACGGCGGGTTGGGCCGGATGCGCATGCCCGACTATGCCGCGAGCCGGTTGACGCTCGTCGCGTCGGACTTCGATGACGACCAGGCCCCCGCGGGGTGGACCCACGTTGGCGAGCGTGCGATCGTGACGTTCACCCGCGCCGATGCTCCCGCGATCGAGCCGCTCTGAACGCCCGGAGGGCCCGCAGGAGCCCAGGGCCCATGCGCCGCCGGCCGGCGCTCCGGACACCTCTCGGCCGTCGCGAGCGTGTCCGTCGCTGCTCGTCGCCGTGATCGCGGGCGGGTCGCTCCTGGGGTGCGCTCGCGGAGGACCGGCCTCCTTTCCCACCGCCGCCGAGCTCTCCGACGAGCGCCGCCGCCCCGACGGCGTGGCGCTCGATCCGGCGAGCACCCCGCCGCCACCGGCGAACCAGGCAGACGTCGAGGACAGCGTCGTGACCCTCCGGACACCGCTCGGCATCGGCGCCGCGCTGGACGTCGTGGACGAGTTCTTCCGGCGGGTGGTCGCCGAGGACAGCGAAGCCTTGAGCGAGCTGCTGACGCGCGATGCCCTCGCGATCCACACCGGCTCGGGTGGATCGGGGCAGCCGCCGAGCGCCGGGCTCTGGTGGGAGCAGCGGTTCCGGCGACTCGAGTACGGAAAGCTCGCCGGAGAACCGCTCTATCGGGAGTCGGAGCTCCAGATCTTCCGCGCCGAGGACGTGCTCGCGACGCCGCAACACCCCGCGATCCAGCCGGAGACGCTCGACGACCAGGACGTCGTGATCCGCGTGCCGATCGCGACCGCGCGGGTCGCAACGGATCGCCTGCTCGGCGACGAGATCGTCGTCTGGCTGCGCCGCGACGGCCCGCGATTCAGGATCTATCGGCTGCTCGAGGACTTCCAGTTACAGTAGGCTTTGCGCTTGTGCCAACTCTCCGACAAGATCGGGGCTCGATGAGCCGCCTCAAGATCGCGTTCGTGGGCTCCGGGGGAGCGGCGCGCGGCCTTGCGCACCTCGGCGTGCTGAAGGCTTGCGAGGAGCTGGGCATCCATCCAGAGATCTACGTGGGCGCGGGAGCGGGCGCGCTGGTCAGCGCGACGTACGGGCAAGACATCCCGCTCGATGTGCTGCTCGACGCCTACCGCCTCCCCTGGAGACGACGTCACCGCGGGCCTCGCCTCCACGTGTCGAGCTTCTTCGGCGCTCCCGCCCTGCGCGATCTGCTGGACCCGGGATACCTCTGCTCGGGGGTGTTCTCGATCGACAGGCTCGAGCGCTACGTGCGCCGGACGCTGCCGATCAACGACTTCCGGCAGCTGCCGCACGCCGTCTACGTGACGGCGGTGGACGTGGACAGCGCCAAGCGCGTCGTGTTCGGCCCGGGCCACGACGAGGCCACGCCGATCAGCCAGGCGGTGGCCGCCAGCTGCTGCGTGCCCGGCCTGTTCCGGCCCTACCGCATCAACGGCCGCTATCACCTGAGCGGCGAGGTGATCCGGACGCTCTCCGCCGACGTGGCCGTGAATGCCGGCGCGAACATCGTGATCATCTCCAACATCTACCGTCCCGAGGAGCGCGATGAGTCGCAGCGCTCGATCGCGAGGAGCGGCGCGCCCAGCGTCGTCCGGCAGTCGCTCAGCATCCTTCTGGCCGAGAAGGAGCGCCGCGGCGTCGAGCTCCTCTCCAAGCTCTACCCGAACGTCACCTTCCTGGACGTGGCGCCCGCGATCGGCCGGTACAGCTACATGAACCGGTTCGCCGCCAAGCCGCTCGTCCTGCGCGGCTACCGCACCGCGCTCCGCATCCTCGCCGCCGCGAAGGAGAAGGGCGTGTTCGACGCCCCCTCCTCGAGGAGCGCGCTGAACTAGAGCGGGCGGAGCTCCCGCCGCACGCCCTGGCGTACGTCGACCGCGCCGTCGCGCAGCGACCGCCCGCTACATCCCCGCGACGATGCGGTACCCGTCCTGGTACTCCACCAGCTCCAGCCGGTTGTCGTCGACCTTGCGGCGCCACTCCTCGCCCTTGCCCCCCGGGATGCGGTAGCTCGCGCTGAAGGTGTAGTCGACGTAGATGACGTCATCGCCCTTGAGGACGCGCCGGTAGCGGATCTCGTAGCGGATGGCGCGAGCGTCCTGGAACTTGCCGGTGAGGTACGCGCGCAGGCCAGCGTAATCGAGGTCGTCCGCCGCATCGATGTTGCCGCCGTCCTCGTAGTACTTGGGCGACGCGAGCTTGAGCAGCTCGCCCACGTTCTTGCTCTCCACCGCGTTGCGGTACTTCTCGCAGAACGAGATGATCTTGCGGTTGTCGTCGTTGTCCTCCACGTCCGTGTTCGGGATGTAGTGCGTCGCGCACCCGGCGAGGACGGTCGAAGCAACGACGAGGAGCGAAGCGACAGCTTTTGTTTGGCGGCAGAACATACGCGGGCAGGACAACGCTCGGGGGAAGCAGCTGATTCCAGCTGGGAACCTTGCCAGATCGAGGCGCGGATCGGCAAGCGAAGCGATCGCGACCACCGAAGGATGACGGGGACGGGCGCGCCGCTACGCGTGCTCCTCGAGCCAGCGGAGGAGCGCGAGATGGCCGACCGGCCCCTCGTGGTCGACAGGAAGGTCCGGATCGACCCTGCGCAGGCGCTCCTCGTCGCCGGGATCCGCCTGCAGGAGGAGCGCGACGGCGCCGCCGGCGAGCGCGCGGTGCTGGGCGCCGGTGAGGCCGAGCAGCTCGCGCGCGACCGGCCCCGCGTCGTCGGCCGCGAGGACGACCATGCGGTCGGCGTCGGAGGACGCGACGAGCTCGACCGCGGCGCGGAGCGCCTCCTGCGCGCCGCCGAGCCCGGCGCCTACCGCGAAGCTCGGCCCGGTGAGCTGGTACGCGATGGCGCACTCGCCCGCGATCGCGTTCGGCGACGTCGCAGGGAAGAGGCGCGGCTCGACGAAGCGGGCTCCGCGGGCGCGGCGGCGGGCGTCGTACACGTCGTTGGTGTCGATCGTGGCGAGCGCGTGGCCCGCGACGATGCCGGCGCCCCGCAAGCGATCGGCGCCGACGATGGCGGCGAGGGCTGCCACCGCGGTCAGGCCGAGCCGGCAGAGCGCGTCGAGGCGCGCGAGGCGATCGCGCGCGATGCCGGTCGCCTCGGCGAGGCGCCCGAGATCGGAGCCCGTCACGTGCGCGTGCGCGCGGAGGACCACGGCGCGCGGGCGACGCGGGCGGCGCCCGCTGGCGGAGGACGTGAGCAAGAGGGCGGCGTTGGCGCCGCCGAACGCCGCCGAGAGCTTGAGCGCCGAAGAGAGCGGGCGGGGCTCGGCGCGCTCGAGCAGGTGAGCCGGCGCGTCGGGGTCGAGCTCGCCTTCGGAGGCCGCCGGCGGCGCGATGGACGCCTGGAGGGCGGCTGCTGCGGCGAGCGCCTCGAGCACGCCCGCGGCCCCGAGCGTGTGCCCGATCTGAGCCTTGAACGGGTGGACCACCGGCGGAGGCGCATCCGCGCCCGGCGGCGCGCCCGAGCCCTCCGCGGCGCCGCGCGGCGCGAGCAGCGCGGCGATCGCGCGCGACTCCATCGCGTCGTTGTAAGGCGTCGCCGTGGCGTGGGCGCTGATCAGACCGACGCGCGAGGCAGGCCACCCGGCGTCAGCGAGCGCCGCGGCGCCGGCGCGCGCGAGCCCCGAGCCGGTCCGATCCGGGGCGGTGATGTGCACCGCGTCCGTGGACGCGCCGAAGCCGGCGACGCGGACGATCACCGGGGCGCCGCGGAGGCGGTCCTCGCGGACGAGGGCGACGACGGCGGCGCCCTCGCCGAGCGCCATGCCGTCACGGCCGACCCGAAACGGGCGCGACCTGGACGCCGTGGTCGCGCGGAGCGCCTCGAAGCCGGCGGCGACGAAGATGCTGAGGGCGTCGTAGCCGCCGGCGAGCACGAGATCGCAGGCGTCGCGATCGAGCCAGCGGAGACCGAGGCCGATCGCCAGGGTGCTCGCCGCGCACGCCGCGAGCAGGTGCGTGCGCAGCGGGGTCCGCTCGAGCCCGAACGCCGCGAGCGCGTCGTTGAACGGCGCGAAATAGGTCGCGCGCGAGGCCAGCGCGGCGAGCGATCCGGCGTCGGCGCCCTCGGCGCGGGCGGCGAAGAACCGCTCCGCGGTGAGCATGCCGCCGCTGGAGGTGCCGAGGGCGATGCCGATGCGCTCGCCACGAAAGCCCGGACGCACGCCCTCCAGCGCCGCGAGGGTCTGGGAGAGCGCCGCCTTCAGCAGGTCCGCGGCGCGATCGGCGCCTGGAGCGACGCCGAGCTCCGCGGGCGCGCGCGCGGCGAAGGGCCGCAGCAGGCCGGCGCGAGCCAGCTCCGCGTCGCGCGCGATCGCGACAGGCGCAGGCTCGCCGGCCCGAGGGACGCGGTAGGCGAGGGGGCCGAGGCCGAGCGCCGAGACAGCGCCCGAGGCGATGACGCAGGCGTCGCTCATGGGCCGCCTCCCGGCCGGAGCGAGTCGGGATCGACGAACGCGCGCGGATCCGGCGCGCGATCCCGCTCCTCGGCCTCGCAGATCACCGTGATGAGCAGCCCGGTCGAGGCCTGCGCGTAACGGACGTTGCCGCAGCCCATACCCTCGGCGATCACGACCTCCTCGTCGAGCCGGCGCCGGCGTGCGCCCTCCGCCGTCGACCACGTGGTGCGGCGCGCGCCGATCACGCCCCGGTCGTCGACCCGCAGATCGATCACGGCGTCGCCGTCGCGCAGGACGAAGGAATCCGTGCTCTCGACGCGCGAGTACCAGAGCAGCGTCCCCGCTGCCGGGTGGAGCATCCACCAGCGCAGAAAATCTACCGGCAGACCGCGGAGCGCGGTCCGTGGCGTCGAGGCGTCGCCGCGCCTCAGCAGATCGAGCGCGGGAACGGCGAAACGGAAGCGATCGCCGCGGGCCCACAGGTCGAGCGCGGTGGTGCCGCCGGGGCCGAGGAGGATCATCCGCAGCGCGCCCTCGGGCTCGAGAATGTCGCTCCCCGCCGCGCGTGCGCGCCCTTCGATCGCCGGCGGGGAGACCGCGATCGCGCCGCGCGCCTCGAGCACGTGGCCTGTGCGCGGCTCCCGCAATGCCAGGCGGACGCGGAGCGTGCGCGGGCCAGCCCCCTCGACCTCGCGGCGGAGACCTGCGAGGCGCTCGCGCCCCTCTCGCCACGTGGAGGGGTCGAGCCGCGCCGTGGACGTGCCCGCCGATGGGCCAGGCAGGAGGCGCGCCAGCTCGGCGTCGAGCGCGCCGCCGCGCCGCGGGGCGCCCGCGGCGCAGGCCGGGAGGCTCGCGAGCAAGAGCAGGAGGCGCCCGGCGCTGACGAGGCGCCGCGCACGACGGCGGGGAGCGGGCAGCGATGTCGTCACGCGTCGCCGGGAGCGACCAGCAGGATGGCGTATCCCCGGTCGGGTGCGCCGCCCACGACGAGCACGCTCGCGAGGTCGCGGCTGGCGAGCGCCGCGACCGCCGCAGCAGCGGCGAACCCGCCGGCGCCCTCGTGATCGCCGGAGCGCGACGCGAGCGTGGAGCGCGGCACCTCGGCCCACGGTGAGCCCTGCAGGCAGGCGACGAGACGCTCCTCCTCCCGTCCGACGAAGACGGCGGCCGGCGACGGGACGGTGGCCTGCGCTCGCAGGGCGACCTCTCCCGGAGCGCCGAGGCGCGCCGGCGCTGGCGCTCCCGCCAGCATCCCCACGCCGTCACCCCGCCAGGAGTTCCACCAGGACACCATCGCCACCGGGCGCGCCCCTCGCTCACGCGCGCGCGCGGCGCTCTCGAAGAGCAGCACGGCAGCGCCCTCGCTGCGGACACCGCTGCTGACGACTTGCGAGCAGATCGGACCGAGGCACCGCTCGATCATCGGGCTCGTCTCCTCGACGCTGCCCGCGGCGAGCGCCTCCCCCTCCCCGGCCGTGATGAGCTCGATGGCCGTGACCATGGCCGCTTCCGCGGTCGCTCCGAGATCGGCCATCGCGAACACCGGGCCACGGAGGCCCAGGTAGATGGAGGCATGCCCGACCGGCGACGAGGGGACCAGGTTCGGAAAATCGGCGGGGCTCGCGTACTTCGCGCCCTTGTCGTAGATGCGCCGCATGTACGCGGTCGAGGCGTCGACGCTGCCAAAGGACGCGCCGACGATGGCGCCTGGAAGGGTGCGGCTCGGCGCGACGTCGGCCGCTGGATCGCCCGCGCCGGCCTCGGCCTGAACCGCGCCGCCGAGCCCGGCCTCCGAGAGGGCCGTGAGGATCGCGGCCGTCGTCAGCCGGCCAGCGCGGTCGAGCCGCCTCGCCCGCGCGAGATCGAGGTGCGCGGCCGTGTTGAAGGGGATGGCCCCTTCCGCCGGCGGAGGGCCAGGCTCGAGATACGCGGCGCCGCCGCGGGACGCGAGGACGCCGAGCGGGCCGATCGTCGCGGCCGCCGTCACGACGACCGAGCGCCGCCGGGGCGCGCTGCCGGCGTCGAGCGGCGGCGGAAAGCGGCCTGGCTGCGCGAGCACGAGCACGCTGTCCGTGCCGCCGAAGCCGAAGGAGTTCGACATCGCCGACCGGATCGGCGCCTCGCGCGCCTCCTTCAGGTGCACGAGCTGGCAGTCCGGGTCGACCTCTTCGAGGCCGCCGGTCGGGGGCATCACGCCGCGCGCGATGGCGAGGGCGGTGATCGCGGCCTCGACCGCGCCCGCTGCGCCGAGCGTGTGCCCGATCTGCCCCTTCGATGAGGAGACGGCGATGCGGTTCACCTCAAGGCCGAGGCAGGCGCGCAGGGCGGCGCTCTCCATGACGTCGTTCAGCGGCGTCGCGGTGCCGTGCGCGTTGACGTAATCGAGATCCGAGGGCGTGAGCGCCGCGCACCGGAGAGCATCGCGCATGACGCGCGCGGCGGTGCGCCCCTCGCGCTCGGGGTTGGTGATGTGATGCGCCTCGGCGCCGGTCGCCCATCCGCGGAGCTCGACGATCGGCTCCGCCCCGCGCGCGCGCGCGGCGTCCTCGGACTCGAGGAGCAGGAACGCCGCCGCTTCGCCGAGGTTCAGGCCGGCGCGCCGCCGATCGAACGGGCGGCACGGCGCCGGATCGACGGCCGCGAGCGCGCCGAAGCCGGTGTACGTCAGCCGGCACAGGCCGTCGGCGCCCCCGGCGAGCACGCGGGTGGAGAGGCCGGCGCGGAGCCAGGCCGCGCCCAGCAAGATGGCGTTCGCGCCGCTCGAGCAGGCGCTGCAGACGCTCCTCACCCGACGGAACGGACCGACGGCGGCGCGGACGTGGTCGGCCGTCGATGAGAGGGGGTGCGAGAGCATCCGCTTCAGGGGGGCGATCGCGCTGGGGTCGTGCGATAGCCAGGCGAGCAAGTCCTCCGTCTCGAACATCCCGGCGGTCGTCCCGCCGACCACCAGGTCGACCGGAACACCCCTCGGGTCGATGCCCGCGTGCGCGAGCGCCTCGCGGGCCGAGAGCACGGCCATCGCATCGGTCCGAGACCACCCTTCCGCCTCGCCGGGCGGAGCGACCTCCTCGGGGGAGAGGTCGCGGACCTCCGCGGCGATGCGCCCGCGCGTCCCGGGGATCTCGAACAAGGAGAGCGGCGCGAAGGCCCGTTCTCCTGCGATGAGCCGGTCCATCGTCTCGTTCGCCCCGCGCGCCAGGGGCGAGACGACCCCGATGCCCGTCACCCAGATTCGCACGCCCGAACGGCCCTCTGCGGCGCGCTCACGCCGCCGCGGTCGACTTGACGATGTGGGCCACGAGCGCGTCCACCGATGCGAAGATCGGCCTCGCTTCGTCGCCCTCCGGGATGCGGACGCCGAAGCGCTCCTCCACGCTCATGGCGAGCTGGAGCGCGTCCAGCGAATCGAGGCCCAGCCCCGCGCCGAACAGCGGCGCGGCGTCGTCGATGTCGGCCGGCGTCTTCCCCTCGAGGTTCAGCTCCTCGACCATGAGTTCTTTTAACTTCTGCCGCACGTCCTGCGCGTTCATGAGCACGTCCCTGCGGGGTAGCACAACCCCGCGCCTTTCCACCAGGGGGCAGCGCTTTTTCTGACGGTTTGGTAAAGAGCGCCCATGGCCCTCGTCGACTACGCCACCTCTGCAGGCGTCGCGCTGCTCACGCTCAATGATCCGCCCGTCAACGGCTACACCCACGAGATGATGAAGGACCTCGACGCGGCCATCCTCGAGGCCCGCTTCGACAACGATGTCCATGTCATCGTCATCACCGGGCACGGCGAAAAGTTCTTCTGCGCAGGAGCGAACATCAACATGCTCCGCGAGTCGGACCCGACGTTCAAATACTACTTCTGTCTCCACGCGAACGAGACGTTGAGCCGCCTCGAGCACACGCCGAAGCTCTGCATCGCCGCGCTGAACGGCCACACGGTGGGCGGTGGTCTCGAGATCGCGATGGCCTGTGACCTCCGCATCGCCCGAAAAGGCGCCGGCAAGGTCGGCCTCCCCGAGGTCACGCTGGGCGTCCTGCCTGGCACCGGAGGCACCCAGCGCCTGGCCAGGCTCATCGGCAAATCACGCGCGATCCAGCTGATGTGCGAGGGGCAGACGTTCGATTTCGAGACAGCGCTCGCGGTTGGCCTGATCAATGACGTCTGGGAGACGGCCTCCCATGACGAGTTCATCGACCGGATCCTCGCGTACAGCCACACGTTCACGCTGCCGGACCGCGCGGCGCTGGCGGTCGGGCGGATCAAGCGCGCCGTTCAGACGGGCTTCGAGGTAGGGCTCGAACAGGGGCTCGCCCTCGAGCGAGAGCTCCAGGCCGAGCTGTTCACGTCGGAGGACGCGCGCGAGGGGCTCGCCGCGTACATGGAGAAGCGGAAGCCGGTGTTCCAAGGCAAATGAGCGCAAACCGAGCGCAAACCGAGCGCAAACCGAGCGCAAACCGAGCGCAAACCGAGCGCAAACCGAGCGCAAACCGAGCGCAAACCGAGCGCAAACCGAGCGCACGCCGCACGTCGACCAGCGCGCTGCCTCGCCGTTCTTCTCCGTGGGCAGCCGGACCAGGCTGACGCCGCCTAAAATGTGATAGAAGTTACTTTTTAATGGTGACGTCGGAGGGGTGGACGATTTTCAAATCAGAGGGGGCTGCTGCACGTAAGTTCAGGCATGCAACAGCTTGTTGAGCATGGGCCCCTCCTGGAGCGGCCCAGCTTCGAGACCGTGTACACTGTCGGGCTGTCATTCCTCCGACAAGCGCTCCGCTGGCTCGGGGTGGCAGAGCGCGACGTCGACGACGTCCTGCAAGACGTCCTGATCGCTGCGTATCACGCGCTGGATCGCTTCGATCCGAGGCGCTGCTCGGACGAGGCGCGCGCCAGACATCCCCCCTGCGACCGCGCCCCGAGCCTGGAACGCGGGGCGCCACCGACGGCGAGCCCGCTCGGCGAGCCCCTCAGGCGCTGGCTGTTCGGCATCGCGTGGCGACAGGTCGGCCATTATCGCGGGCGCGCCCACCGCCGCCGAGAGATCGCGGTCGGCGCCGGGGCGAGCTGGCCGTTCGAGCTCGCCGACCCCGGCTTGACCTCGGAACAGCTGCTCGCGCGCGAGCAAAGCGGCCAGCTCGTCGGCAGGCTGCTCGGCGCGATCGACTCCGAGCGACGCGTGGTCTTGATCATGCACGATCTGCTCGACGTGACGACCGCCGACATCGCGCGCGACCTGGACGTGAAGGAGAACACGGTGCGCAACCGCCTCCGGCTGGCCCGCGAAGACTTCCGCGTGGCGGTGAAGCGCATGAACGCCGAGGAGCGACGCGCACTCCACGATCCGTTGAGCCTCCAGGTCGCCGAGCGCTCCCGCGGGGCGGACGAAGAGTCGCTCATGAGCACCGCCAGGCTCATCCCCGAGGTGCCGGACGCTACCCGGCGCAGGATCTGGCTCGCGGTCACGCGCGCGATCGCCGAGGCGCACGCGGCGGGCCCGAGCGCCGCGGCTTGCGCCGCGCCAGCTCCGTAGGCGACCGCCGCGCGCACCGAAAGGAGGCCGGCGCAACCGAGGCCCCGGCGTCGGCCGCCCTCAGCGCTCCAGCATCCTGCCGTAGTGCTCGGCGAGCGCCGTCCCCCCCAGGCGGGAGAAGAAGGAAGAATAGCATATCCAGATCGCCAGCCCGTTCATGTCGTCGAAGATCGGCGGGAGATACGGAGGCGGGCGGATGATCCCGTCGGTCATGTGCGCATGGAGGACAGGGACGTCCTCGTGCGCGACCTTCCCCACGAACAAGAAGGGAATCAGCATCGCCCGATCGTGCTGAATGGCCGCGCGCATGAAGGCGTAGTTGAGGACGATCCCCTTGCAGTAGCAGGCGTCCTTCGTGAACGGCGCCCCTCCCGCGAGCACGCCGCCGCGGAAGACGCGCCTGGCGTTCTGGAAGCACTCGTCTTCCTCGTAACCTTCGGTGCGGTACCACTCGAACACGTCGAGGAACGACGCCCCGTCCTCCGCCTTGTCCACCGCGAGGATGCGGTCGTTCAGCTTCTTCGCGCGACGCGGAGTGCTCCTGAAGGTGAGGATCTCCACCAGAACGGCGAGCCCTTCCTGCACCGCCGTGGTGCGCGGAGGCCCCTTCGCGAGCCAGCGCGCCACCGGCTGAGCTTGCCCGTTCAGGCTGGTCGCCACGTGCACCCACCCCTCGTGCGCCTCGAGGATGTCGACATCGCTCTTGGAGAACATCGCGCCGCTCCGGATCTTCACGTAGTCGCTGCCGGCGGCGGCGTCCGCGAGGAGCGAGTCGTCCACCTGCACGCGGATCGACGCGCCGCCGAAGAAGCGGTCGAAGCGGGCGTTCAGATCGAGCGCCGCCATCTCCGCCGTGATCTCCCGCTGCTGCGACGGGCCGAGCCGCTCACCGCCGATCGCCGTCAGGAGGTCGTAGAGCACGAACCCCATGTCCCGCACGCTCGTCTTTCCGTCTGGCAGCTTGTCCTTCGGAGATCCGTAGAGCTCGCGGGACAGCGCGTAGAACGCCTTCGTTCCCCGCCCGATGAGCATGCTCACGACCTTCCGGTACTCGTCCGCCGTCGCGCGGAGGATCTGCCCGAGCCGATCGCGCTTGCCGAGCTCCCGCTCGGCGTCGCGCAGGATCTCCTCGAGCTCGCGCTGCTTGGCCTCCGGGTCGAACCCCAGATCGTCCGAGTAGGCGACCTTCGGCAGCTCGCGCTGCTTCGAGCGGACAAATTGCTCTTCGACGTCCGCCTCCCAGCGGAGCGCTTGGAGGATGCGGATCGGCCGCTGCGCGTCGAGCACGCGCTGGGCCAGCCTCGCGAGGATCTCCTTGTAGGAGCGCCACGGCGCCGCGACCGGCGGGAGCGGCGCGTGCGGGATCGGCCCGTCGTGCAAGCTCAGGGACTCGAGCGGCGCCGACGGCGCTTCACCGCTCTCCGCGCCGCCTTGCCCAGGGCCGCCCCGACCGCCGCTCGCGGCCGCTTCCGCGCCGTCCTCCGCCGCGCCAGCGCTGCCGCTGCCCGGCTCGTCCGCTGGCTCGCTCACCTCGAGCTCGCGCTGCGCCTCCACGTCCGCCGCGTGCGCCCCCCTCCTCTCCCGGGCCTCAGAGCTCTGCGCCATTTGCGATCGATTGCTAACACCGGCTCACCTGTCCGAGCAAACCTCCACGGGCCAGGACAGGCGCCGCGGGGAGAGCCGGCTCCGCCGGGTCCTTGTCGGCATCGCGGCCTCGGGGTACGAGCCCTGCCCGTATGAGCGATCCCGAGCACAGGAATGACGCCGAGACGACCGCCGAGGAGGAATCGACCGCCCTCTCGGATGCCGCGCTCCTCGAGCGCACGGCGGAGGGGGCCAGGCGGCTCCGCTCGGCGATCGCGGCGGCGGTGGTAGGGCAGGACGACGTCGTCGAGGCCATGCTGATCACGCTCGCCGCGCGCGGGCATGCGCTGCTCGTCGGCGTCCCGGGGCTCGCCAAGACACTGCTCGTGTCGTCGCTCGCGAGGGCGCTCGACCTCAGCTTCGGGCGCGTCCAGTTCACGCCTGACCTGCTGCCCGCCGACATCACGGGGACCGACGTGCTGCACGAGCAGCACGGGTCGCGGAGCCTGCGCTTCCAGCCCGGCCCCATCTTCCACAACCTCGTCCTCGCGGACGAGGTGAACCGGACGCCGCCGAAGACGCAGGCCGCCCTGCTCGAGGCGATGCAGGAGCGCAAGGTGACCGTCGGGACCACCACGCACGCCCTCCCCGACCCGTTCCAGGTGTTCGCGACGCGAAACCCGATCGAGCAGGAAGGGACCTACCCGCTGCCAGAGGCGCAGCTCGACCGCTTCTTGCTGGAGATTCACGTCACCTACCCGAGCGAGGCCGAGGAGCGCGAGGTGGCGCGACGGACGACCTCGGGGAAGCCGCCGGCGATCGCGGCGGTGCTCAAGGCGAGAGAGGTGCTGGCGATCGGGCGCCTCGTCCCGAGGATCCCGGTGACCGACGAGGCCGTGGACCTCGCGGTGCGCCTCGCCCGGGCGACGCGGCCGGGGGCGGAGCGCGCGGCGCAGGAGGTCCGGGACTACGTGCGCTACGGCGCGGGGCCGCGCGGGAGCCAGGCGCTGGTGATCGCGGCCAAGGCGCGCGCTGCGCTCCGCGGCGAAGCGGCCGCAGACGTGGACGACGTGAGGGCGCTGCTGATCCCGGCGCTGCGGCACCGGATCGTGCTGTCGTACCGCGCCGAGGCGGACGGCGTCCGCGACGTCGACGTGCTGAGCGCCGTGGAGAGAGCGGTGCGCTGACGGCGCCGCGGCGCGGGCGCCCGTCGACGCCATCACCGCGCGCGGGGCGCCTGTTGCTGCGCGTCCTTCACCGGCGTGACCGCCTTCATGGCCTTCAGATCCAACACGAAGCGCAGCGTCCCCGGCCCGCGCCCGTCCCAGCTCACCGCGACGACGCCGCTCTTCTTCAGGCTCAGGCCGGCCCAGCCGCCATCGCCGAGCAGCGACGTCACGAGCGCCGACAACGAAGGCTCGTGCCCCACCAGCGCCAGCGGCTGAGCCCCCTGGTGCTGCGAGAGCCGGCGAAGGATCTCGGCCGTGTCGCGCGAGGGAGAGAGCTCGGCGACCACCGACACCTCGTCGGTCAGCCCGGCGGCGGCTGCGATGATCTCCGCGGTCTGCACCGCGCGCACGAGGGGGCTCGTCCAGATCACCCCAGGACAGCGGTCCTCCTGCTTCGCGAGCCATTTGGCGACGCGCCGGGTCAGCTTGCGCCCCTTGCCCGTCAACCAGCGACCCGCGTCGCCGAGGTCCGGCGCGTCATCCACGGCGTGGCCGTGGCGAATGATCAGGATCTCCATGACCTGACCTTAGCTTGGACGAGCGCCAGCCGGGGAGCGCCGTCCGCGCGAAAGGGGCGGCGGCGCCACCTCGACGCCCATCAGAACTCGCACTGATGGGTCGCGTCGTTGCAGTGCGAGCCCGGCGCCACGAAGGGACAGATGCTCCCGAGGAAGTTCTCGCACGGGAAACCGCACGTGAATGACGTGTGCGTGTAGCAGATCTGCCCCTCGTCGCAATCGGCGTCGGAGGCGCATCGGCAGGTGAAATCGTCAGGGAACCCGTTCCCGTTTTCATCAAGGCCGTTACAGCACTCCGTCACGTAGACGTCGCTCGCGCTGCAGTCCTCGTCAGCGCAGTCCAGCGCGCCGTCGCAGTCGTTGTCGATCCCGTCGGTGCACGCGGCGGTCCCGAACTCGGGGCCAGGCGCGGCGCCCTTCGCGCAGCTCCGGCATGAGCCGAAGGTGGCGCAGCCGGGATCAGCGCAGTCGACGTAGTGATCGCCGTCGTTGTCGAGGTGGTCGTCGCAGATCTCGCGCGGGTTCGGGACGATCTCGACGTTGAGCACGAAGGGGCCCTCGTTCGGTCCGCTCGCGGGATCGATCGTGAAGCCGTCGAGGAAGACGAAATAGGTGCCGGGGTACAGGATGCCGAAATCGAGCAGGGAGGCCCGCGACCCGCCGCTGTCGTCGTCGCAGCCGATCTCCCGGCCGGAGCTGCAGACGCCCGTGCGGACGTAGAGCGCCGTGTCGAAGGCCGACCCGCGCGAGTCGACGTGCACGCGCGACGGCGCTGTGAGCACGAAGAAGAAGACCGCCTCGCCGGCGTCGCCGCCGCACTCCCCCCGGGTCTCGCTCACGTGCCCCGTGGTGTCCCCCGTGTACGTGCCAGTCCCGGGGATGCGCTTCGGCGACAGGCAGTTGGCCTGCTCGAGCACGCACACCGGGCTGCTCGCGCAGTCCGGGTCCTGGCAGTCGACCAGGGCGTCGCCGTCGTCGTCGACGTGGTTGTTGCACCGCTCCGGCGTCGGCTCGCAGTTCGGCGCGAAGGCGCAGGCGCTGTCCGCGCAGTCGACGCGCTCGTCGCAGTTGTTGTCGACGCCGTCGTCGCAGATCTCCGGCACGCAGCGCGCGCAGGCCGGCGCGGAGACGCACTGCGGGTCCGCGCAGTCGACGCGCCCGTCGCAGTCGTTGTCGACGCCGTCGTCGCACCGCTCCGGCGAGCCGGGCGGCTCGCACGCGCAAGGGAAGATGCCGCGGCAGTCCGGATCGCCGCAGTCGACCAGGAGATCGCAGTCGTCGTCCTCGCGGTTGTCGCAGCGCTCGCGCTGGGAGCTGCAGGCGCAGAGCGGGTCGGAGCCGCAGTCGGCGTCGTCGCAGTCGAAGGCGAGATCGCAGTCGTCATCGACGCCGTTGCCGCACTTCCCGGCCTCCGAGGTGGAGCAGCCGCAGGCCGGCGTCCCCGAGCAGTCCGCGTCGAAGCAGTCGACGATCGTGTCGCAGTCGTCGTCGGCGCCGTTCTGACAGCGCTCGCCGGCAGGGCTCGGGGTGCAGCCGCAGATCTCCCCCGCTGCGCACGCGGGATCGAAGCAGTCGCTGACGCCGTTGCAGTCGTTGTCCGCGGCGTCCGTGCAGATCTCCGGCGCGCCCGGGAAGACGGACGGGTTGAGGTCGTTGCAGTCGCTCCCGCCGCAGAACGTCGGGCCGACGCCGTCCCGATCGTCGTCGCGGGGGCGATGGTCGCAGCGCCCGCCTACGCAGTCGTCGCTCGTGCAGTCGTCGCCATCGTCACAGTCCGTGGGGCCGCCGCACGCGTCGAAGCCTCCGGCGCCCTCGCCTCCGTTCGATGAGGTCGACATGCTGCCGCTCGTCGCGCCACCGAAGCCGCCCCCTCCAGCGCCGGCGTTCGAGAGGTCGGGGAGGCTCGTCCGGCCGCACGCTCCCGCCAGGACGCCGAGCGCCGCCCATGCGCCGAGCGCGATGAGGTACCGTCGAATCCGGGAAGGCCGCGGAAGCGCCCCCTCGACCCACGCTGAAGAGCCCGGCTTCATCTCTCGCACCGGCCGCACGGTGCCCGCGCTTTGGTCCACTTGACAACCCCGAGTTTCCAGGAAAGCAAGTTCTGATCCGCTGGCGCTGGCCGCTCGGCGAGGTGTTGGTCTGGAGCGCGCTTCCTCGCTCTGCGCGGCCGGCCCGAGCAGCCGCGAGGGCTGCTCACGAGCTGGCCTGCACGCCGAGCTGGCCAGCTCGCGCCACGGGATCAGTTGCGGGTCGGAGCATCCGCGTGTAACGAGGGCCGGTGGGCGCGCAGCTCCAGATCGAGTACGAGCGGCCGCCCCCCGGCCTTCAGCGCGGGCGTTACCCTGCGCCACAATGGGTCATCCTCGGGATCGGCGCCGCGGTGGTGCTCATCGCAGCCGCCGTCCTGATCTGGCGAGCGCGGCGCGCCTTCAGCGCACGCGGGAGAGGCGGACCGCGCTCCTCGAGACGAGGATGACGGGAAACTGGAAACCAGGCGAGCACTTCAGGGAGAAGAGGAATGATCGATCGCAGTGCGATCGCAGGTTGACACCGAGCGGACCGGACCGGTAGGCACCATAGAGGGATGCGCACCCGGTCGGCCGATGTAGAGAGCCGACCGAGCGCGCGGCGAGCCTGCAACAGCCGGGGCCCAGAGACGCGGCCCCAGTGAGGCCCTTTGGGTCCTGAAGAACACCGCGTAACCGCGGCCCGTGGACACATGGCACCGATCGAACGTGGCGTTGAGCTTGTGCATCGCGTGATCGCGCAACTGAAGAAGCGCCCTTCCAGCCATACCGCCGAGGGGGCGAGCCAGGCGGCTCTCGATGCGCTCGAGTCGAGGCTGATGGTCGAGCTGCCGCCCACGCTGCGGGCGTTCCTCGAGTTCGATTTCAGGCTCGATAGCCTGGGCCCGCGGTTCAAGGGGAAGCATCGCTTCGGCCAGGACCCGTCGGCGCCTCGACCGAAGCTCACCTCGGTCCGCAAGCTGGCCGAGGCGAAGACCGACCTCGGCTGGACCGAATCGCGACTCCGGGCCAAGGTCGTGAGGCTGCCCAACCTCCCCGGTCAGCCATGGAACGCGCTCTACCTCGGGGAGGCCAGGCGGGACGGCGAGCTCGTCATCCTCGGCCTCGACAACGAGGACACGAACGTCCGGGTCTTCCCGCGCTACACCGCGTTCGACCTGTACCTCGCCGAGCAGTGCGGCCTCATCAAGCTGCGCGAAGCGCAGCGGCTCGAGGACCTCGAGTCGCACGTGGCGCTCAACCCCGAGCTCGGGGCCGCCGAAGAGGACGACGAGGGCGACACGGAGTATTGATCGCGCGGCCGCGGCGCCCTCACCCTGGCATCGCCCGGCCGCGCACGACGTCCGTGACGAACGCGATGGCTGCCGGTGCAGAAGCGCTCCACTTCCGGTTCCGGGTGGACGACGGCGACCCTCGTGACCGGCTCGACAAGCTCGTCGTCCACCTGCTCGACCGCGCCGGCCATGCGGCCTCTCGCGCGGCGGTGCAGCGGTGGATCGCCGCCGGTCGGGTCCTCGTCGACGGGGAGCCCGCGCGCGCGTCGGTGGCGGTGCGCGCGAGCGCGCTGGTCGAGGTCCGACCCGAAGAGCCGCCGCCCTCGTCCACCGCGGCCGAGCCCGACGTGGTCATCCCGGTGGTGTACGAGGATGAGCACCTGCTCGTCATCGACAAACCTGCCGGGCTCGTCGTGCATCCGGCCCGCGGCCACGCGTCCGGCACGCTGGTCAACGGGCTGCTCGCCCTGCCCGGGTTCGCCCTGGCGCCCGCCGATCCGCGCGATCCCATGGGCCACGTCCGCCCGGGGATCGTGCACAGGCTCGACCGAGGGACGAGCGGCCTGCTCGTCGTGGCGAAGGACGAGCCCACCCGCGAGGCGCTGAAAGATCGGTTCGCCAGGCACGCGATCGAGCGCGAGTACGCCGCGATCGTCGCCGGCGAGGCGCGAGACGCCACCTACGACACGCTCCACGGCCGGCACCCGACCGACAGGCTCCGGTTCACGTCGTGGATCCGCGGCGGTGCCGGCGGACCCGGCTCCGGGGCCGGCGCGCCCGGCTCACGCGTCGCCGCGCCGCGCCGCGCCGTGACGCACGTCCGCGTGCTCGAGAGGCTCGGCGACGCGGCGACCGTCGTCGCGTGCTCGCTCGAGACGGGCCGCACCCACCAGATCCGGGTGCACCTCGCCGAGCGCGGCAGGACACCCGTCCTCGGAGACCCCCTCTACGGCAAGCCGCCGAAGAAGCCGGCGGTACGGGCGATCGCGGAGGAGCTGGGCCGGCAAGCCCTCCACGCGCGCGTGCTCGGGTTCATCCACCCCGCCACGCAAAAGCCCGTCCGCTGGGAGAGCGCGCTGCCAGCGGACATGCGCAAGGCGCTCGACCAGCTGCGGGCGCTCGCTACCAGATCTTCGATTTGATGTGGCCCTTGGACTTGATGAGGATGTCGATGAGGGCGCGGTCGTAGAAGTTCTTCTGGTAGAGGTCCGGCGAGACGCGGCTCTTGTAGAGGGCGCGCCCTTCCTCGATCTCTTCGGACAAGACCGTGAAGAGGTCATCCTGCTGGATGCCCTGCACGATCTTCTCCTCGTTGTAGAGCGAGAGATCGCTCGCGATGGCGCGCGCGAGGCGGCGCGCCGCCTCTTCCGTTTCAATCAAGGGCATCCGTCTCTCCTCCAGGTTCGCCAGCCGGGGGCACGCGCTCCCGAGCCGACGGGGGCCTAGGATGCAGCAGCCCAGGCGGCGCTGTCAAAGTAGCTCGTCGTCCGACGGCCCGCCCCGGCGCCCGCCCGGCGGCGTGAGGGGCGCGGCGGGCATGTGGGTGGTCGCGCGGGGCGCGCCGGCGGCAGGCCGATCCGCTTCCTGGCGCGCCGCGGCGAGGGCGGCGAGCCCCGAGAGGAGCGGGAACGCGACCAGCGCGTAACGCCCGGCACCGAAGAACACGGCGTGCGTCGCCGCGGTCGCAGCGAGGACGGCGAGCGCGGCGCCTGCGAGCACCGGCGCCCGGAGGAGCGCGCGGCCCTTGAGCAGCGCGAGGCCGAGGAGCGCGAGGTAGCCGACCCATGCGTGGAGGTGCAGCGCGGCGACGACCCCCAGCGCGAACAGCGCGAGCCGAGCGACGTCGAGCGCGCGGTGCGCGAGCAGGGGACGGCGAGCTGCGCCGGGCGCCTGCGCGGGCCGGCGCGCCGCCCACACGAGCGCGGCGAGGAGGACGGCGCGCTCGAAGACGGTCTCGACGGCGCCGAGCGCGACCTTGTCGGCCTCGCTGAACGCCGACGGGTTCGAGGCGTGGAGGTACCACCCGGCCGCGCCGCAGTAGTCGAACGTCGCCGCGAGCTTCCTGGGCACGAGGCCGAGCCATTCGCCCGGGTGCTCCGCGATGTACCGGCGCGCCTCGCGGCCGAAGCAGGCGTCCTTGCCGGCTTCGTCGAAGACCTCGCGGCACGCCTCGGGGACCTGGACCGGCGCCCAGGCGCCGGTGGACGCCGGGTCCGCTCCGATGAGGAGATTCCATCCGCCGTTCACGCTCACCAGGGCGCACTGGTTCATCCGCAGGCAGTTGCGCGCGGTCCAGGGCGCGCACACGAGGAGCGCCGCGATGACGGCCAGCAGGACGGGCGCCGCGCGCGCGGCGAACGGGGGGAGGAGCCGGGGACCGCCCGCGGGCGGAGCGCCCGAGAGGGCGAGGCCGGCGAACAGGGGCGCGAGCAGGAGCGCCTGCGGGCGGACGAGGGTGGCGGCGCCGATGAGCAGCCCGATGACGGCGAACGGGGCCAGCGCGGGGCGGCGCTCGCGCGCCCTCGCGGACGCCCACGCCGCGCAGGCGACGAGCGAACCGGTGACGCCCTCGGTCATGAGCGCCGGGGTATACGCCACGAGCCCGGGGTGGAGGGCGACGAGGCCACCGGAGAGCGCCGGCACGGCGCGCGAGCGCGGCGCGGCGCGGGCCGCCAGGCGATGGACGGCGAGCGCCGCGAGCGCGCCGAGCACGGCGTTCAGCAGCATCGCGACCGCGGGGTGCGCGCCGAGCAGCGCGTACAGCGCGCCGACCGCGCCCGGATAGCCCACCGGGTAGTGCGCGGCGTACGTGACGGCGCCGTCCGGCCATAGCCACGTGTAGCCGAGCCCCGCCGCGATCCGCTCGGCGATGCGCTGGTAGTACGTCCCGTCGGCGGTCGGCGGAAAGCGCCCGGCCGCCCAGGCGACCGTGGCGAGCCGCGCGGCGAGGGCGAGCGCGAAGATCGCGCCCGCGTCGCGCCGACGCGCGACGACCGAGGCGCCGTCGCTCATGACGAGCGCGCGAGCGACAGCGGGAAGCGCGCGAGCAAGCCGGTGGCCCGCAGCGCAGCGACGACCTCGCACGCGGGCAGACCGACGACGTTCGAATAGGAGCCGTCGATGCGCGCGACGGCGAACGCGCCGATGCCCTGAATCGCGTAGGCGCCGGCCTTGTCGAGCCCCTCGCCGGTCGCCGCGTACGACGCCACCTCGACGTCGTCGAGCTCGCGGAAGCGCACCCGCGTCACGACCGTCTCGGCGTGGAGCGCCTCGGCGAGGCCCGGGGCGGATGCCGTCGCGACGTCGGCTCGATCGCCGCCGGCGATCGCGAACCTCGTCCAGACCTGGTGCTCGCGGCCCGAGAGGGCGCGGAGCATGGCGCGCGCGTCGACCTCGTCCCGCGGCTTGCCGAGGATGGAATCGCCGAGGAGGACCGACGTGTCGGCGACGAGGATCGCGCCCGCCCCGGCCGCCTGGCGCAGGCGCCGCGCGGCCGCGAGCTTCGCCAGGGTGACGCGCTCCAGGTAGGCAGCGGCGTCCTCGGCGGCGCGCCCCGCCTCGTCGACCTCGGCTGCCGCGACGCGGAGAGGCAGGCCGAGCGTGGTCAGGATCTCTCGCCGGCGCGGCGAGCCGGAGCCGAGCAGGAGCGGGTGTGAGTCGTCGATCATGGTCGTGCGGACGCCGGCGGCGCCGGCCCCGGCCGGGCGTGGTCCTAGCACGGCGGCAGCGCGACCGCGGAGCACGACGCATTCCGATGCAAACCGAGCCGCGGGCGCCAGCGGATCGCGGCGCGTCGATTGCTCTTTTGACTCTCCCCCCGGCAGTAGTAGAGGGTCGGGCGCGATGCGCGCCAACCGGAGGGAGCCTGCACGATCGAGCCTCCCGCTGCTGGCGGTGTCCGGGGTCTTCATGGCGGCCCTCCTTCCGGCGCCGGCGCGCGCGGACGAGTGCGCGCCGGCCAGCGGGCTGTCGGGGTGTATCGATGCCGACAACCTCTGGCCTCACGCAGGCGGCGGCCCTTTCTTCGCCGTGGGGAGCACAGGGACGGCTCCGAGCGCGAAGGCCTCGTTCGGCCTCGTGGCGAGCTACTTGTCGCGGCCAGTGGGCCTGCGCACCGCCTCGCCCGACCCCGAGGGGACGGTCATCCATGCGCTGGACAACATGGTCGACGCGACCTTCCTGGCGTCGTTCGGGCTCACCGATCGCCTGGAGGTCACGGTCGCCGCTCCCGTGACCCTGTACCAGGACGGGGCAGGCTTCTCCGACGTCCTCGGCACCGACACGGAGCTCCAGCGCAGCGTGATGCGCGACGCTCGCCTGGGCGCCGCGTTCGCGATCGTGCCGCCGGCCCGGCGTGGTCCGCTCGATGGCTTCTCGCTGGCAGCGCGCCTCGATCTGGGCGTGCCCACCGGCGACGGGTCGGTGTTCGCCAGCGCCGGGACCGTGACGCTCGCGCCGAGCGTCACCGCGGCGTACCGGCTCGGCAAGCTCCTGCTCGCGACCGAGGTCGGGGCCCGGCTCCGTGGCTCGAGCACGCTGATCGACACCGAGGTCGGCCCCCAGCTCCTCGGCGCCCTCGGCGCCTCGGTCGACGTGCTCCCCGGCCGCTGGCTCACGGCGTCCGCGGAGGCGTTCGCCCTCTACACGCTCGCCGAGCAGCCCGCCGGAGCCCCGCCGCTGGTGCCGGCGGAGTGGATCCTCTCGGCCACGAGCGCCCCGCTGCTCGCGGGCGACGTCTCGCTGTCCGCGGGCGGCGGCGGCGCCATCCCGTTCGCCTCCGGCGGCGCGCTCACCGCGCCGCGCTTCCGGTTCAACCTGGGGCTCCGCTATGCGCCGACGGGGCGCGATGCAGACGCGGACGGCGTCCTCGATCGCGACGACGAGTGCCCGCTCGTCGCGGAGGATCGCGACGGCTTCCAGGACGGCGACGGATGCCCCGATCCCGACAACGACGGCGATCGGATCCCCGACGGTCGCGACAGGTGCCGGGACGAGCCCGAGACGATCGACGGCTTCCAGGACGGCGACGGATGCCCGGATGCGGACGACGACAGCGACGGCGTCCCGGACGACGCCGACGCCTGCCGGAACGACCCCGAGGACCGCGACGGCTTCCAGGACAGCGACGGATGCCCCGATCCCGACAACGATGGCGACGGGATCCTGGATGCGCGCGACATGTGCCCCATGGGCGCCGAAGACGTCGACGGCTTCAAGGACGACGACGGATGCCCCGATCCCGACAACGACATCGACCAGGTCCCTGACGCCAGCGACCAGTGCCCGGACAACGCCGAGGATCGCGACGGCTTCCAGGACGACGACGGATGCCCCGATCCCGACAACGACGAGGACGGCGTGGTCGACGCGGCCGACGCATGCCCCATGACCGCCGAGACGATCGACGGCACGAACGACGCCGACGGCTGCCCTGAGCCGGCCGGCAGGTCCTTGCCGCGGTGGTCCGGCGATCAGGTCGTCCTCGACGGCCTGGCCCGCTTCCCGGCAGCGAGCGCCCGCGTGCCGCCGGCCCTCGCGGCGCAGCTCGGCATGATCGCCCAGCTCATGCGCGGGCGCATGCCCCTCGACATCGTCATCGTGGAGGCCTACGCCGATCGTCAGGGCGATCAGTCCACGCGCGCCCTCGAGCTCGCGGGCGCGCGCGCTAGCGCCGTCAAGGAGTTCCTTGCAACCGCGGGCTTGCCGGCGGACCGGATCACGGCCGCCGCTGGCGACCCATCAGCCAAGCGCGCGCCTGGCGCGCCCCAGATCGAGGTGACGGCGACCCGCGCTCGGCGCTCTGAAGGAGCCCCGGGTGCTCCAGGCGCAGCCCCCTCGACGACCGGAGAAAAGAAACAGAGATGAATGTCCTCGAGGCACGCCGTGCCCGCCATTTGATCATCCGCCTCGACCGGGGCGAGGAGCTCCCTGCAGCGCTGGTGCGCGCCCTCGATGAGGCCGAGGCGCGCTCCGGCTGGATCGAGGGGGTAGGCTCGCTGGAGAAGGCCGAGGTGGCGCTGTTCGATCAAGCTTCCCGCACCTACGCGAAGACGCGCGTCCTCGACGGCCCGTGCGACGTGGTGGCGCTCTCGGGGAACATCGCGCTCCAGCAGGGAGAGACCTCGCTTCGGCTGTCCGCCACGCTCGCCCGCGAGTCGGGCGTCGGCCTCCAGCTCGCCGCCGGCGAGCTCGTGTGGGCGCGCGTCTACGGGCTCGAGCTCCGCGTCACGGCGTTCGACGATCTGCCCCTGGTGCGGGTGTTCGACGATCGAACGGGCGCGATGCAGCTCGCGACCCAGTCGTCCGCCATCCCCGCGCTCGCCGGTGAACCGCCCCGCCTGGCGCCTCCGGCGCAGGCCGCGGAGCTGCCGCGCGCGACGCCCCCGGCGCCCGCGATCGAGCCGCCGCGCGCGACGCCCCCGGCGCCCGCCATCGAGCCGCCGCGCGCGACGCCTCCGGCGCCCGCCATCGAGCCGCCGCGCGCGGCCTCAACGGGCTCCGCGGAGCTCGCCGCCACGCCGCTACCGCAACGCCCGATCCGTCCTCGCCAGGAGGACGAGCCCTATCCGGAAGTGGGCGACAGCGTGACCCACTTTCACTTCGGCGACTGCACCGTGATCAGCTCGGATGGCGAGCGGATCCGCCTCCGCCAGGAGCGCGACGGCCGCGTGCGCGAGGTCTCGCTGACGATGCTCCGCATCGAGCCTCCCACCGTCGACGCGGCGACAGGCAGGAAGCAGTTCCGCCTCGCGCGAAAGAACTGAGAGCGACCGCGCCACCTCGGTCGAGAGGTGGCGGACGGCGCCTGCGCGCTCAGAAGACCCGCTGGGCGATGTGGATCGAGTCCCCTGCCTGGAGCGGCACATCGGGGATCTTGTTGTCGATGATGTCCTCGACCGAGACGGTGGTGAACACCGTCTTGCCCTGAGACTTCCTGCGGATCGTGATCCGATCCTTGTCCGCGATGCTGTTGAACCCTCCCGCCATCGAGATGGCGCGGAGCAGCGTCATGCCGGGCTGGAGCGGCAGGGACCCGGGCTTCTGCACCTCGCCGAGCACCTCGACCCGCTTCGAGTTGTACTCCTTGATGCTCACGCTCACGCTGGGGTCGGTGAGGACCTGCCCTTCCATGAGCTTCGCGCGCACGAGCTCCGCGACCTCCTGAGGCTCGAGGCCCGACACCTTGAGCCGCTTCAGGTAGGGCAAGTCGACGGTGCCATCCGGCGCGACGGTGAACGTCGAGGGCAGCTTGTCTTCTCCGACGATGCGGAGCTCGAACACGTCGCCGACCCCGATGGTCGTCGCCTCCACCGGCGCAGGCAGGTTCGCTGGCTGGGGCGCTCGCGATGAGCACGCAGCCAGGGCCAGCGCGAGCACGGCGGCGGTCCACCGACCAGGACGCCGCATCACATGAACCAGCGCACGCCCAGGTACGCCTCGAACTGCTGCCATCCGAGGTGGTTGTCGGGGGGATTGACGTTTGACTGGTCGCGAGTCGTCAGAGCGGTACTGCTGATGTTGTTGCCGTAACGTAGCGTCGAGTTGATGCCCAGCGAGTCCCCGATCCGGTACTCGCCGAACAGCGAGGCATCGATGCGGACATCTGTCCAGGGGGCGTGCGGCAGGGTGACGCTGCCGTTCCTTTCCGGGATTTCGGGATACACGTTTGCTGCCACGCCACCATCTGCGATCACGAGAAAGCGCCCACCGAAGAAGTAGGTCAGCTTGAGGTAACCGCGATTGCGCTCGTAGTAGCTCGCGACATAGCTGTCGTGGAAATCACGCGTGAAGCCGGCCGACAGCGACGACAGCGCGAGCGTCGCCGCCTCGGGATCGGCCGACGGGTTCGGCGTCAGGTACCACTTCAGCTCGAGCTGGCCGATGACGCTGTCGAAGTCGTGCACCTCGGCCTGGCTGTCTGACGTGTAGAAGCTCGCGCCCCAGCCGGCCATCGCGAGGAGACCAAACGACGACGTCACGAGGCCGTTGATGCCGAGCTGCGCGCGCAGGGGATGAGAGGAGAGCTGGGCAGGCGGGTTCGGCTGGTTCGGGTAGTTCACGAACCCGAGCGACGCGTCGTAGATCAGCGCGGTGCGCGGCAAGAAGCGCCAGCGACCCCGCGTCCTGATCGAGTGGTGCAAGTTCGTCAGGCTGTCGAACTCATCGACCTCGAAGAACGTGCCCAGAAAGCGATAGCCGAGCCGCCAGTCGAGCAGCCCCCCGCCCGGTGTCCACACGAGCTCCGCGCCCGCGTCGGCATGGACGCGCCGAAAGCTCTGGTTGGAGATCCCGAGATCCGAAGAGGCGATGGTCCGACCGAGCGACGCATCGAGGATCCCGGACCAGGGGCGCCGGGGCAGGATCGTCAGCTTGGCGTCGAGCAGGCCGCCGATGTTCCGCTGATCCCTCAGCCGCTCCTGCCCTAGCTCGTCGCCGGATACAGGGAAGAACTCCTCATAGGTCGCGGCGATGCCGGCGCGAAACTCGACGTCTGGCGGCGGCGCGTCGGGCGTCACCTCGTAGCGCTGCTGGCTCAGCGTCGAGAGCGAAAACGACGGTGTGATCCGGAGCCGCAACGAGCCGACAGGTCCGATATCCTCGATATCCGCGATACCATCGATGCCATACCGGCTGGCATCGTCTTTCTCGTCTCGGCGGAAGAAGTTGGAGTCATAGCCGAACTCCGCAGCGACTCCGGGATGCAGCTCGAGATCGCCGGTGCGTATCCCGATGCCCTCGGTGTAGCGCCGATCCTTGAGCCACGGCTGATCCTGCGCCAGGGCCAACGCCGGGGACAGAGTGAGTGTGACTGCAGCAGCGGCTATGGTTTCACGAAGTTTCATCGCCTATTGGGCAGTGGCAATCCGAGAGAGGCGGTCGCCTACCGAAAACAGCTACTGCACGCAGGCGGCTCGATGATGATCTGGCTGACGGGATACTCGGAAGGATCGTCCTTGGGGAGGTTCGGATCGATCGTCGCCGTCACGGCGCTATCGCCGATGAAGCCCGCTTCCTGTCCGATGCACTGGTTGGCCTCGGCCGTCAGTTGCTCAGTCCGCTGCCGCAGCACCGTCAGGATCGTGAACTCATGGTTGGAGAGATCGACGTCACGCCGATTCACGGCGAGCTCCAGGCCCTGCCGCCGCTCGCGGGCGGAGCGGATGGCGACATCGATCTGATTCAGCTTGTCGTCAAGACAGAGCGTCTTCACGACGTCGCGCTGCGACCGGGCCGTCTCCAGCTGGCGACGAACCGACGTGCGGGCTCCGTCCATCCGGGCGAGGTAGGTCTCGCTCTGCGCGAGCTGCTCTGCGGGCGAGAGCGTCACCTGCCGCGCGAGGCCGGCGGAAGCGTCCGGCGGAGGCGCCGTCTGCGCCTGCGCAGCGGCGATCCCGTGGCCGACCACGACCGAGATCAGCGCCACTGCGGCGAAGCCAGGGATCTGTTCACGCTTCATCGAAGCCTCCGGAAGTCAGACCCGCGCAGTATAGGTGCGGGTAGACGTAATTGTCAAAACGCAATGAACATGCCGAGCAGCCAGCAGCGCGCGTCCGTCGGGAGCCCCCGTACGGCGCTCTCTCGGTTCGATGCGCGACGTCAGCACGCCATTCACGTGCAAGCGAGGAGAGAGAATTGCGTCTTGTTCACAGACCCGGAGAGCATCGGGGGCTATTGGCTCACGAAAGTGACAGGAATCACAACCGTCGCGCCGCCGCCCTCGGGCGGCGCAAACTGCGCGCTCTGGACGCGCGCGACGACGCACGAGACCACCGTACCGGACAGCCCGCCGCCGCCGGAGGGGGTCGCCGAGAGCACCTCGCCGTTGGGGCCGATCTTCGCGGTGATCCGGACCGATCCCTTCATGCTCGGGTCCTCTTGAAGACCTTTGTTATAGCAACGACGGAAGCCGGCGGTCATCCCGGCCACGACGGAGGGCGCGTTCGAGACGCTCCCGCCGGAGACCGCGGCGCCGCCCACCTGGGCGTTGCCCACCGGCCCCTTGACCGTCTGTGCCGAGCCGGCCGTCGCAGGGCCGCTGGTCCCGGTATTGCCAATCGTGGCGAGGCCGCCACCGCCGGCCGCGCCAGGTCGCACGGTGCCACTCCCGGCGCCGCCCATGTTCAATCCCGCCACACCGCCCTTGCCGACGCCGGCCCCTGAGGCGGCCGCGTTCTCGAGCAAGCCGGTGGGCACGTCGCCCGAGCTCAGGACGCTGGCGGTCGCGTTCCCGCTCGAGTTGAGCGCGCCAAGCATCTGCATGTCGAGCTGCGCGAGCTCGTTGGTGAGCGCCGACGCGCGGGCGTCGCTCATCCCGCCAGAGCCCTTCCCCGGGCTGGCGGCCGCCGCCCCCTTGTTCCCACCGCCAGCGGCCTTGGGCGCTTCGGCGGCAGGCGCCGCCGTCGCGGCCGGCGCCTCGACGTCCTCCTTCGGCTGCTCCACCGGCGGCGGGGGCAGCTGCTTCACGGACTCGAGCAGCTGCGCGACGTCGATCTCATCGTCGACCACCGGGTCCATCCAGTCGGAGTAGATCGACCCCACGGCGCCGAAGTGGAACAGGAACGAGAACGCGGCGATGATCGTGGTCGTCCAGTCGATGTCGTTCGCGATCCCCGACCGCACCGAGACGGGCAGCTGCGGCTTGGGCTGCACCGGCGGCGGCGCGACGAACTGGAAGAGGAACGTCGTCTCCCCCACGACGAGCTTGCCGCGCGCCTCCTCGCTGAGCTGGACCTGGTAGGCCTGGACATTGCCGACCGCCACGCGCTTGGCCGACGACTTGAGCGCGGAGAGCTCGGAGACGCCGGCCTTGAAGGCGACACGGCCGGTCATCCCGTCCAGGAAATTGAGGAAGTACTCGCCCCCCACGAGCTCGAACACCCGAAAGTTCGGCGGGATGCTCTTGCTCGGGATGACGAACATGCTCTTTTCGCTGGGACCGATGGTGACGTGGGTGCGCTGCTTGATGACGCGCTCCTCGATCACCTTCCCCCCCTGAACCAGGCCGATCCTGAGCACCTTCGGGCCGGTCACCGGTGCGACCGCCCGCATGACCGCGGTCATCTGCCCGGGCTGCCCGGGGCGCGACGGGGTGGGGTGCGGGTGCTGCTGGGTCATTCCAAAGGACTCCGGGAGAGGGGGGACGAAGCGGGCGCCGATCGCGATCGCGCGCGGCCTGCGGGGCCGCGCTCCGGGGCCCCGCAGGCCCCGGGCCCGGATCCGCGAGCGACGCGCCGCGCAGCGGAGGGCACCATAATTTGCGAGGGTACACGGACAGCTCGGGGCGGTCCAGGAGAGCGCGCCGCGCTCACCGGGGCGCCCGGCGAGCGCGTCGGGGCGATCCGGAAGGGCGCCCGGGGCCCCCGACGCCATCGTCGATGTTACCGGCGCTATCGGCGTTATCGAGCGGTTCCAGGGCGACCCGCACGAGCCCGTCGATCGCCTCGCGCCCCCGCGCGGCAGCGGCGCGGCCGGCCCGCCCAGCGGCCGCGGACGCGATCGCGCCGGCGCCCCCCGCGCCCAGGACGAGCGCGATGACCGAGGGGCCGGCCTGCGCGAGGTACGAGAGCGTGGCCAGGAACAGCGCGGCGAGCGCCGACAGGCGCGCCGCCGCGCGTGGCCACCCCGCGCCGGCGTCGAGCCGCTGCTCGATCTCGGCGAGGAGCTCGTTCGCCGCCGCGATCTTCGCGCGCGGGTCGGCGACGGCCATGACCTCGATCGCGAGGCGGCGCTCCCAGCTCTCCGGCGGCGACCGCCTCGCGAGCTCCGCCAGCCGCGCCTCGCGGGGCAGCGCGCGGAGCGAGCGCGCGAGCGACATCAGGTCGCCGCCGGCCGCGCGCGCGACCTGCGCGGGGTGCTTCCACGAGATCGCGGCGCAGGCGGCGCTCGACGCGATCGACAGCGCGCTCAAGAGCACGGCGGCGGCGGACACACCGGCCGCCTAGAATGGCTCCTTGAAGATCGCCTGCTCGATGCGGTCCAGGAACGGCTGACGCAGCTCGGCGAGCGTGAGCTTCGGCTGGATCCGGCTGACGTCGACGGCCGCGATGGGCTTCTGGATGCGGCCCGTGATCGTCACCTCCGCGAGCGTGATGACGCCGCGCTGCTTGCCCTTCTCCTGCGCGCCCGCCGGCGCGCCGTGGCCGAGGATCGCGAGCAGGACCGAACCCAGCGCAAGTGCCTTGTACATGCTCATGGTCTCCCTCACGTGTCGGTCGCGGCGTCGGCGACGCCTCCATCCGGCGCGGCGGCAGGAGGAGGCGCCGCGGGCTGGGCCGCGGCGGCAGCCGCGTTGAGCTCCCCTTCCTTGAGCTTGGCGCGGTTCAGGAGCTCCTCCGAGTCGTCGCGCTGGCCCTTGTTGCGCAGCTCCTGGAACCTCGTCAGCGATTTTATCGCCTCCGCCACCTGCTGCTTCGGCGTCATGCCAGGGACGGCGGGGGCGAACAGGTAGAGCAGGCCGAGGTCGTAGTGGACCTGAGGCAGGTTCGGGTCGCGGGCGAGCACCCAGTCGAACTCGCGCTTCGCGTCGGCGTAGCGCTCGAGCAGGCGGTAAGCGTCCCCGAGGTTGAGGTGCGCGGCGACGTGCTCGGAATCGAAGCGGACGGCGCCCTCGAGGAGCGGCAGCGCCTCCTGGGCGCTGCCCGCCTCGAGCAGGTAGGTCGCGAGCTGCACCCGCGCCTCGACGAGATCGGGGCGGCGCGTCACCGCCTTGCGGAACTCCTCCAGCGCCGCGGCGCGCTGCCCCTGCTCCCGGTAAATCAGGCCGCGGAGCAGCAGCGCCTCGGCGTTGTCCCTGTCGCGCGGCGGGTTCTCGCTGACCGGCTCGAACCCGTCCAGGATCGCCTGGAGCGCGTACAGCGCGAGATCGAGGCGCCGGTTCCTGTAGTGATCGCGGGCGATGATCACCATCGCCGGCCGGTAGTCGGGGTTGATCTTCAGCGCCTCCTGCGCGATCCGCTGGGCAGAGCCGGTATCCCGCTGGAGCGACTTGACCTCCGCGAGCGTCGCCGCGACGGCCGCCGACTTCGGCATCTGGCCGCGCTTCTCGCTCAGGAGCCGCTCGGCCTCGCCGAGCTGGTTCTTCCTGGCGAGCAGCATCGCGTACGCGATGATGGCGGGCTCGTAGTCCGGCACGAGCGTGAAGGCCTGGCGGTAGCTCGCGCCGGCGCCCGCGTCGCGGAGCCGCTCCTGCACCACGCCGAGCGAATAGAAGGCCTGGTGCGCGCGCGGATCGGCCTGCGTCGCCTGGCCGAACTGGGCCCTCGCGCTGACGAGATCGCCGGTCGCGAACGCCTGCAGGCCGCTCTGGTAGAGCGCCGCCGCCCGGGCGTTCATGGCCGGCGCAGCCGTCTGGGCGGGCAGATCGTAGGGGCGCGCCGAGCTCGGCATGTCGTTCATGCCGTACGGCGCCTGGACGGGCGCGGTCGCGGCGGGCCCCGCTGGAACCGTGGGCACCTTGGGCGGCGGCGTCGCCTCCTCGCCGCAGGACGCGAGGGCGAACGGCGACATGACCGCGAGCAGGCTGGCGAAGAGGGAGACAGGGAGGCGGCGCATCATGGGACGACCGGCAGGGGCAGGGGGAGGCCGTCGGGCGCGAGCGGCGGAGTCATGCCGGGCCGCGTCCGGAGGAAGAGGCCATCCTTGTACTCGAACGGGCGCTTCGTCTCGGGATCGATGACCCCCTGGCTCCACTCGCGGAGCTTGGCGTCACCGAGGATGTCCGTGAAGAACGCGAGCCGCTGGATCGCGAGGTCGACCGCTGGATTCCGGACCTTCCACGCCTTCGCCCAGACGACGGACTCGACGTAGAACTTGACCATCGCCTTGTCGGCATCGTTGAGGAGCCGCTCGCGCGCCGCGCGCCACTGCTCGCGCCGGTTCTGCCGGAGCGCGTCGGCCGTCTCCTGGAGATCCTCGCGATCGCTCGTCTCGGCGAGCTTGAGCAGCTTCTCTTCCTTGTCGGTGTACAGCCTCAGCCCCGGCGGGCGGGCGTTGTAGAGGCCGGTGCGGCAGGAATCGTAGAGCGAGCCCTGACGCGCGCGCGCGGCCACCGACCACGGGCGCGACTCGTAGGCGGTGATGACCTCCTGGAGCTCCTTCCAGTACCTGTCGTTGGCCTTGGCGACATCCGCCTCGAAGGCCCGCTTCACCTGATCGATGACCCCCTCGTAGCGGTGATGGCCGGTGTCGTAGTCGAACTCGGCCTTGATGCGATCGTCGATGGCCTTGTAGGCGCACTCCGCCGCCATGTCGGCCTGCACCGAGCCGAGGGCCTTCACCTTGTCGCCGGTCGCCGAGCTCCGGAAGGACGTGAACGCCGTCATGGTGTTCTTGCACCAATCCCGCGCCTTCGGGTCGCCGCCGGCGGCGCGCATCTTGGATGCGTGGTACGCCGCCTGGACGACATACCCGCTCGCGGCCGGGTTGTTCTTGTTGGCCGCGTAATAGGCCTCCATCGACTGCGTGGCCTTGGTCCGGGCGGCGCGGTTCGGGCCCTCGTCGGCCCCGCGCTCGTCCCAGGCCTTCAGGTCCGCCGAGGCGACGAGGAAATCGATGTCGGCCTTCTGCTCGGGGGGCGGGTTCAGGCTCATGAAGGTCGCGCGCGAGGCGGTCATCTTGTCGCGCTCCCCGATGTTCGCGTACAGCAGCACCGAGTTCCTCGCGGCGTCCCGGCGCGCCGCCTGCTCGAACCGGCCGTTGCGAGCGATGGTGTCGTAGGTCTCGGCCGCGCTGCGGTAGTTGAAGAAGAGGACGTACGCGGCGGAGAGCGCGTCGTAGGCCTGCTTCAGGTACTTCACCCGCTCGGCGTAGCGCTTCGGGTCGGGGTTCTTCGGAGGGTTCGCGCCCGGATCGCCCTTCTCGAGCTTCGACAGGTTCTCCTCGCTGCCGTACTCCTTGATGAACAGGGAGTACATCGCGATGGCCTGGTCGTAGTCGCCCACCTGCTTGTAGCAGTAAGCGCCGTTCATGGCGGCCTCCGGCGCCTCGTCGCGGGCCGGCGCCTTCTCGAGCGCGACCTTGTAGAGCGCCGCGGCCTCGCGCCAGGCGGCGACGCGCGCGGGGCCGTCCGGCATCTTCTCGGCCTTCTCGAAGGCCCGGGCGGCGTCGATGTAATAGCCGCGGGAGATCGTCGGCCGGGCGATGTCGCCCTCCTTCAGCTTCTGCTCCTCGCTGACGGCGCAGCTGCGCGTGAGCGCCGCCTCGGCGAGCTTGCGGCTCTGCTCGACGTTGTTCTCGAGGTTCGACATCGTCGTGAGCCGCTCCCACGCCTTGTAGCCGAACTCCGTCTTGCCGCACTGCGCTTCGTAGATGGGCTCCATCCGCTTGCGCGCCTCGGCGAACTGGCCGTAGAGGAAGTAGTAGTCGGCCGCCTGGAACGCGTAGAGATCGATGTTCTTCGGGGCGTCGAGCGCGGGAGGGACCCGCTGGATGTACTCGTCCCGCGCCGTGACGGCCGCCTGGACCTGGGGGGGCAGCGGCTCGGCGACGACGCGCTGCTGGTCGCCCTCGCCGACGATCTTGACCTTCTCGCGCGGCTCGATGCCCTCGGCGCCGCTCGTCCGCTGGAAGAGCTTGTGTCGATCCAGGAGCGCCTGGTGGGCGGTGTCGACGACCATGTACGCCGCGGGCTGCAGGTACTTGTCGTCCTCGTTGGAGTCCCGCACACCGACCGCCGAGCTCCTCGCCTGCTCGATCTCGTGCGTCGCGGGCGAGCGATCCATCGCCACCGTGATGACCACGACCATGTGGTGCGCGTCGGCGAGCCAGTACCGGCTCTCGTACGCATCCGGGGCGTTCTCGTCCTGGGCCAGGTAGCCGGCCCAGCCCTGCGCGGCGAGGCGGTACTCGCCGAGCGCCCGCTCGAAGATCGGGTCGCGCGTCTCCTTGTCGCCGACCGTCAGCGCCTGCTGCACGAGCGCGCTTCCGGCGTTCGTGTGATCGGCGGCAGCGCGGCGCAGCCCGCCGCGCACGAGCCGCTCGGCGGTCTGGATCGCCTCGGGATCGTCCTTGTTCGCCTCGACCCACGGGGTCGTCCCGACGTACTGGGCGAGCTTCGTGCGCGCCTCGAGCGCCTTCGCCGAGTTCATCGCCCGCTCGGCCGTCCCCTCGCGCGACTGCGAGGTGAGCGTGTCGTAGATGTCCGCGATCTGGTTCTGGACCACGGGCGCGTCGCGGTGCATCGGCCACTTCCTGAGGAGGATCTCGCTTACCTCGATCGTGTTCCGGTACTGATTGAGCTCCTTGAACTCCAGCGCGAGCGCCTTGTAGATCTCGACCGTCCACTTCTGATCCTGCGGGATCAGCTTGGGATCCTGGACGCGCTCGATGGCGATCCGCATCTTCTGCTCGGCCATACGCGGGTCGGTCTCGACGTCGAGGACGTCGTTCCGCGGGACGTAGGGCTCGTCCGGTCCGGGGCCGACGAAGTCGAGGTACGTGAGCGAGCCGGCGATGTAGGTGTACGCCTCCGCGCGGAAATCCGCGCCAGGATCGCCCGTCAGCTTCTCCTGCTCGTCGGTGTAGCGGAGCAGCTCGATGAACTGGCGTACCGAGGTCTCGTAACGCTGCTGCTTGAAGTACGTCCAGGCGAGCTTGTACATCGCGACGCCGTGGACAGGAGGCTTCTTGTACTTGATGGACTGCCGGTACGCCGACTCCGCCCTGTTGTAGTTGAACGGGCCGCCGGCGCGGTCGATCTCGTTGAAATGGTAGTCGCCGATCTGCCACCAGACCTCGGCGACGTAGCGGGGCTCCGCGCCGAGCGCCGTCTTCTGCGGGATCGGCTGGCAATCGTCCGGATACGGATCGACGTACGCCGTCTCGTCCTCGGTGACGGGCGCCCGCCCCCGCGCGCCCTTGCGCGTGGCCTGGAGCGCCCGGCCGCCCGGCGTGGACCCGATGGGCGTCGGGTGGCGCGCCTCCCAGCCGGTCCAGTAATCGTTGTCGTGGTCCTGCGGGAGCTTGCCGACGGTGTCGCGCGTCGGATCCGTCGGGTCGGTCTCGACGGGATAGGGATACTTGGCGTGGCACACGAGCGAGCGCCACACCTGCTGCGCCTCGGGGAACCGGACCGAATCGTTCAACGCATGGCCGAGATAGTAATAGATCCCGGCGAGCTCACGGTACTGGGGGAACTCGCGGATGACGCGCTTGTAGAGCGCGATGGCCGGGAGCAACGCGACGCTGAGATCCTCGCTCGCGTCGTTGTCGGTGCGCGCGCGCTCCTCGTAGAGCGCGGCCAGGCGGAACATCGCGTCGGGCGTGTTCTCGGGGTGGGCGTTGGGGCCGCTGTAGCGCTCGACGAACACCTCGAGCCGGCGGATCGCCTCTTCCCGGGCGTCGCGGAGCCCCTTCCTCTCGATCTCGATCTCGCGGTCGAGCGACGAGAGGATGCGGCGGCGCCGGTCCTCGTAGTGGTGCTGCACGATGCGGGTGATGGCGCTCCGGTAGTCGCGCGCCGCCTTCTCGTAGGCGGCCGCCTCCTTCTCGAGCGCGGCGAGCGCCGCCAGCTGGGCCGGCGTCGGAGGAGGAGGCGGCGGCGCCTGCTTGCGCCCGACCGACATCGGCTGCGCGAAGGGTTGCACCGCTGGCGCAGCCGGCGCCGTGGCGCCAGGCGCAGCCGGGGTCGGCGCAGTCGTGGTCGGCGCGGCCACCGCGCCAGGCGCAGCCGGGGTCGGCGCGGCCGCGGGAACGGCAGACGCCGCCGGCGCTGGCTGGCCGCCCGGCTGAGAGAGCGCGAGCGGCGCGACCGCCAGCACCAGGGCAAGGCTGGCAAACCCGAGGGCGCCGCGCGGGCGACGGCGCACCGTTCGCACAGCGCCGAGCGGCGCGCGAGCGACCGCCGATCCGAGGAGCTGCGCCCCTGCCCCTCCGCGCGGCGCGCCAGAGATCTGCGGCGCGTCCGCGCCACCACGCTCCTTGCTCACTTCTCGTCCTCCGGATCGCCGCTGTCGTCGAGGACCTCGTTGAGCTCCTCCTTGAGGACCCGATCCTCACGGGCGCGCTCGACCTGCAGGCTGCGAACGCGCGTCATCTGCTCCTCGCGGACCTCCCACGCCTCCTCGGTGATGCCGACGTCGGCGCGCAGGATGATGTTCTTCAGCCGGTCCCGGACGAGGCCGAAGTTTCGCATCGCGACCTCGCCGACGACGAGGCGCGCCTCCCGGTCGAGCCCATCGAGCTGCACCGAGTAGTGAACGACGTTCGCCGTCTCCCGGCCGACGATCTGCCGGAGCCCCGCGGATTTCTGGGCGACCTCCCCCTCGATGTCGCGGAGCGCCGCCTCGACCTTCGCGTCCGCCGCGTCGCCGGCGCGGAGCACCGGCGTGATGCGCTGCGCGTACGCCGCGAGCTCCGCGCCGCCGGCGCCCGCCGCGGCCAGCTGCGCCTCGCGCGTCAACGCGTCGCGGTGGGCCTTGCGCACCTGCGCGTCCTCGATGAAGCGCTGATCGCCGAAGCCGACCTGGACCCGGCCCGCGCTGATCTGCTTGCGGAGCACGTCGGCCTGCTGGCGATAGAGCGCGAGGTCGCGCTCGTTCTGAGCGAGCTCGACCTCGAACCGGGCGACGCTCGCGGGATCCCGGACGACCCCGGCGTGCGGGCCATCGCGGAGGAGCCGCCTCAGGCCGTTGACCGTCGCCTGCAGCGAGTCCATCTGCAGCGTGAGCTGCTGCAGGCGCTGCGACTGGGTGTTCCACTGCTTGAGCGCCTGCGCCTCGCGATCCTGGAAGTCGGCGTCCGTGACGGGCACCCGCGCGAGGCGCTTCTCCAGCGCCCTGCGCCTCGCGCGCACGCCGCCGATCTCGCCCGAGAGCGAGTCGTCCTCCACGTCGTCCATGCCCTGGCCGAGCGCGAGGCGCGCCAGCGCGACCCGGTTGAGCAGCGCGAGCGCCTTCTCCTCGCCGGCCTTGAGCTCCGGGAACGCGCGCACCCGGTTGGGCGAGCTGAGCACGGCGTTCAGCTTCTCGATGAGCTCGTTCGACTGCTTGATCAGCTCGCGGCAGTGGTTGATGTCGTCGATCACCGCGAACGCGGCCGGGCCGTCCTCGGCCTCGCGCGCCCACTGCACCGCGAGCGGCGGGAGCGAGGTGGTCGTGTCGAGCGCCTCGATCTGCTCCTGGCTCAGCTTGTCGTAGTAGACCGCCGGATCGCTCGTCGAGCCGAGGAAGGCGTCCACGCGCGCGCGCATCGGGTCGTACGTGGCGCGGACCCCCTCGTACACCTTCAGCGCCTTCTCGAAGCGGCCCGCGCGCAGCATCAGGTCGCCGCGGAGCAGCGAGCCGTCCGCGATGTTCTGGCTGTCCGGCTCGGCGATCGCGAGGATCTCGAGCGACCGCTGGGCGCGATCCACGTCGCCCAGGCGGACATACACCCACGCGAGCTCGTAGAGCATCGTCCCGAACTCGGGCGAGACGCGGTCGATGTGGCCGTAGGCCTGCACGGCCTGGGACCACTGATCGGCCTCGTAGAAGAGCCGCCCGATCGCGAGCCACGCGAGGTCGATGACGCGCCGGTGCTCCGAGGTGTCGGCCGGCAGCTGCGTCACCTTCTGGAACAGATCGATCGCGGCGACGTAGCGGGTCTTGGGCACCGCCGGGGGCGCCTCGCCCTCCTTGAGCGGCTCCGGCGGGGGCGTCGCCTCCTTCACCGCGATCAGGCCGAGCAGGTACCTCGCCTGGTGGAAGTACTCGCTCTGCGGGTCGACCGCGCCGAGCGAGGCCTTCGCGCCGCCGAAGTCCTTCTTCACGTAGAGGCCCTTGCCGCGCGCGTACGCGAGGGCGCTCCCCGCCGTGGAGGCCGGGACGCCGTTCATCGACGCGAAGACGGCGTCGAGCGCGTCGTAGTCCTTGATCCGGAGGCAGATGTCCACGAGCCGGCCGAGCGCCTTCGCCTGGTAGGCGGCGAAGCGCGGCTCGGCGCCGCTCGCGACGACCCGCTGGAAGACCCGGCGGGCGGAGAGGTATTGCTTCGAGCGGAAGTACGTCTCCCCGAGCAGCGTGAGCGCGTCCGGGTACGCCGTCGGGTGGTCGGGGTACTTCTCGACCACCTGGTTCAGCACGTTCGCCGCCCGCTCGTAATCCCTGGAGCCCATCAGGAGCTGGGCGTCCGCGATGCGCTGGGCCGGCGTGCGCTGCTCGCCGCGGGACTTGTGGATCGCCGCCTGGATGGCGCCCAGCCCGGAGGTGACGCTGCCGATCTGCTGAGAGGCGCCCGTGTAGGCGCGCTCAGCGTCCAGGGCCCACGCTTCGGCGGGGGCCGCGGTCGTCGCCGCGCCGAGCGCGAGCACGCCAAGCAAGGCAGGGAGTACCCGCGATCCGGTGTCCCAGGTCATGGTGGCTTGTCCTAACGAGCTCGAGCCTACTTCCCACCCGCGGCGCCGGACGGCTGCCCGGGAGAATCCGAGAGGCCGCTCACGATCTTCTCGACGAACCGGACGGCTGGCCGCTCTTCGAGCGGGGTCGTGACGCCGCCCTTCTCGAACGCGACCGCCTGAAGGTTGATGGTCTTGCCCTCGACCGCCGTGAAGGAATGGCTGGAGCGCACCTCGAAGCGGTAGCCCCGGAGGTAGGAGAACACCCCGTAGCCGTTGCCCTGCAGGTTCACGAGGACCTGGAGCGTGTGATCCCCCGGCGGAACGGAGCCGTTGAAGATCGGGATCTCGGTCTGCTCGGCGAGGGCGCCCGACTGATCGGTCTTGTTGTACTGGACGGCGCCATCCAGGACGATCAGCACGCGCGTGACGCGGAACGCGGACGACAGCTCGTTGTTGAACCGGATCGAGGCGCGCGATCCGGCGCCGCCGCCGGAGAGGATCGTGTCGCTGAGGAGCGAGAGCCGCGTGTGGCTGCGGCGGATCTGCTCCTTGAGCTCGTCGATGCGCTGCTCCAGATCGCGCAGCCGCACCGCGTAGGTCGGACCATCCATCGCCGGAGCGGCGGCCGCGCCCGCAGCCGGGGCGCTCGTCGGGGCAGGAGGCGCCGCCGGGGCGGCCGTCGCGCCGGGGGCCGCCGTCGCGCCCGCAGCGGGGGCGACCGTCGCCGAAGCGGGCGCAGGAGCCGCTTGCGCTCCGTTGACAGGCGCGGGCGCTGCGGGGACAGCGGGCGCTGTGGAGGCCGCCGGCGCCACAGAGGCGGCGGGAACAGCGACCTTGCCCGCCGCGCCGCCCGGGGTCTGCGCGAAGGCGGGCATCGACATCAAGAACGAGGCCCCCACCCCCACTGCCATCATCCTGATAAGTCGCATCGAAAGGTAACCTCGTGGTTGAACCCTCGTCGGCAGAGGGGGGCGACCTCACGCCCGGTGCCGGGGAGTCTAGTGGCGGCGGGCTTCCGAGCGCAACGACCTGGGCACCTGCCTCCTCCTCCGGCGCAGGCTCCCGTCGCTGACGGCGCGAAGACAGCACAGCAAGCACAGCACGGCGCAGCCGAAATCGTGTGAGGGCCCTTCCGCGGCGGGCGCGGACCGCGGCCTCGGCCGGTCCGCAGGGCGCTGCCCCGAGAACGTCACGCGACCGCGACCGGCTCCCCCCCACCGGCGGCGCGCAGCGCACGGCGCGCGCGCCCGCCCCCTGCCCTTCCCCCGGCCGCGGGCGCCACGGGCGAAGGGGGCTCGCTCGCTCGGGGGCGGATCCGCTAAGGTGCGCTTGTGTCAGGGGAAGGAGTGCTCCTCAGATCTTCGAGCCGCGCCGCGCGTCCGATCCGACGCCGCGGCCGCCGCCGCGAACACCCCGCCGCCCGGGCCGCCGAAGGAGCGCCGCAGAGGCTCGGCCGCGCCGGGAGCTAGGATGGTCCCGATTTCTCGAGAGGAGGTCACGGACGAAGCCCTGATGATGCGCTTCCAGGGCGGCGACCGCGCGGCGTTCGCCGGGCTCGTCCGGCGGCACAAAACGTCCATCTACAACTTCATCCTGCGACAGGTCCGCGGGCCTGCGATCGCCGAGGATCTGGTGCAGGATGTGTTCGTGAAGATCGTGCAGAGCGCCTCCGACTTCAAGCACGAGGCCAGGTTCACCACCTGGGCGTTCGCCATCGCGCGCAACGTCTGCATCGATCACCTGCGCAAGATGTCGCTCCGGCGCCACCCGTCGCTCGACCAGGGCTCCGGGGAGGGCGGCGACGGCCCGACGCTCGGCGAACGGACCGCGGACCCGGCCCCCCAGGCCGCGGTGGACCGGGTCGCGATCGGGACCGAGATGGGGCAGCGCATCGTCCGCGCCGTCGAGGGTCTCCCGCACGAGCAGCGGGAGGTCTTCCTGCTCCGGGAGATCGGGCACGTGCCGTTCAAGGACATCGCCCACATCGTGGGCGTGCCCGAGAACACGGTGAAGAGCCGGATGCGCTACGCCCTGGAGCGGCTCCAGGAGGCCCTCTCGGAGTACGAGGATTACGCGAGGGCGCTGCGCTAGCGCTCCGGAAGAGCTGCCTATGGACTGCGAGAAGTTCGACCAGCACGTGATGGACGCGCTCTACGACGAGCTCGACGAGCTGACGTATGCGGCCATGAAGCGGCACATGGACAGCTGCGCCCGGTGCGCGTCGGCGTTCGCGGGGCTGCGCGCGGCCCGCGACGTCGGCGCCTTGCCGTTCGAGGAGCCGAGCGAGGAGCTCGAGGCGCGGATCCTCGACGCCGTCGAGGTCGCGCAGAAGAAGACGCCGTTCCGGCGCAAGGCGCTCCGCGCGCTGGCCTGGGCCGGCAGCCACGCGATGCGGCCGCAGCTGGCGATGGCGGCGCTGTTCGTGCTCGTCATCGGATCGAGCCTGCTGCTGCTGCGGCCGAAGACGGGCGTGGCGCCGGTGCGGGTCACCGAGTGGGGCCAGCCCGCGTCGTCGGATCAGCACGAGGCGCCCCGCGCCGCCGCGCCCACCCCCGCGGCCGTCGCGATGGAGGAAGGCGACGGCCGGCGCTCGGCCGAAGCCAAGGCGAACGAGGCGCCCAGGGCGGAGGCGGCGAAGGAGAAGAGCGCGCGTGCGCCCGCGTCCCCGGACGACGGCGCGAGCGCCGCGTTGCACGAGGCGCAAGCGCTGCAGCGCAAGTCGGGCTGCGCGGCCGCCGTCGGCAAGCTCGACGAGGTCGGCGCGCAGTACCCGGGCACGCCGTCAGCGCACGCCGCGATGTGGGAGGCGGCCCGCTGCTACCAGGCCTCCGGGGACACAGCGAAGGCGCGCGAGCTGCTGCTCGCGCTGCGCTCCGCGAAGGGCTACGGCGACCGCGCCGAGCAGCAGCTCGCGGGCCTCGAGGCGAACGCCGCCGGCGCGCAGGCGCAGAACTCGGCGCCGGCGGCCGCCGCCCCCGCCGCTGCGGCGCGGCGCGCTGCGCCCAAGGCGGCGATGCCCGCGGCGCCGCCGCGCGACGCCGCGGAGCAAGGCGCTGCGGAGCAAGGCGCCGCGGGCCCCTCGCAGGCGGCGCCCGCCGACACCGCGACGTCCCGCTGACGGATTGCGGGCGCCGGCGCGGCCCGCGCCTCCGCCGTCCCCGGCGCCTCGACCTCACCGCGCCCGCCGCGGCGGCGCCAGCGTCAATTCGATCTCACCGGCGCGTCGCGGATGTAGGCGATCGTCCTGATCGTGCCGACGATGCGCTCGCGATCGTCCGGCGTGAGCTCGACGAAGCGGATCCCCATGCCCGGGTTCGGGTTGTCGTGGAGGGGGCGCACCTCGTTGATCCACTGCACCGTCCCCTCGAGCACGTACGAGCCGTCGTTCCCCGGCGGCGAGAAGCGGAGCGTGAGCCGCGTGCCGATCGAGAGGGGCTGCGTCGTGCGGACGAAGATGCCCATCTCCGAGATGTTGGTGATGGACGCGTAGAGGAACGTGTCATCGGTCTCGCAGTCCACGAGCCAGGTGACGTCGAGGCGCTCGGACGAGCGTCGGTCGAGCGAATCCGGGGCGGGGACCTCGTGCTCGGCGTCCTCGCCGGGGCGATGGGCGTCGCCGTAGGCGCCGGCTTGCGCGCAGGACGGCGACGTACCGCCCGGCGCGTCGGGCGGATGGTTCGAGTCCCCACGGCCCCCGGTCATGAGTCTGCGACTAGCCGCTTTCCGCACGCGCGTCGAGGGCGCTCGACGAGGAGGAGCACGCGTGCGTCGCCGGGCCGCGCAAGACGAGCCGCGCACCGCGGCATGCGTCGGCCCCCTCACGAGGGCAGCTCACCGCACGCGGATGACGCCGCCGCGGATGCGGTCCTCGTGCTCCGGCCCGCGCGTCACCTGAAAGCGCGTCTCACCGGCGAAGAGGCCGAAGTAGAGCGTATAGTCGCCCGGGGTGAAGTTGGGCTCGAGCTGGAGCTCGTGGTCGTCCACGACGACGTCGCCCGGCTGCCACAGGCTCAGCGGGTAGCGCCCCTCGAGCACGGGGTGGTCGCCGTTGTATCGGCGCTGGAACCCGTCGATGTGAACGAACATCTTCCAGTTGCCGGTGATCGGCCGGTGGACCCGGAAGTAAGTCCGCAGGTGGTAGCTCTTCTGAGGGACGACGCTCGAGACCTTCTGGCCGTCGTCGTCGGTGAGCTCCCAGCCGAGCACCTCCAGCTGATCCTCGAGCATCGCGTCGAGCGGGTTCTCGGGAGCGGCGGGCTCGTCGAGGACGATACGGCCGAGCCAGCTCTCGTTCGGCCTGCCCCCGAGCTCGTTCGACGCAAGGAGGATCTGGCTGGAGCGGCCGTCGAGCACGGGCAGGTTGCGCCGGTAGCGCTTGCGAAAGAGGCTGTTCAACCGGGGCAGATCGTCGGACTTCACGACGAGCCAGCGGCGAGCGGCGGGAACGACCGGAGCGGCGGCGCCGTCCACCGGGCTCCCCGCGGCGGTGAGCCAGTCGAACGCCTGCAGGACATCGGTGAACGAGGTGACCTCGCCGCCCTGGTAATAGGCCGCCGTGCGGCTCCGGACGCCGAGCGTCGCGAGCGGCTCGCCGGGCTTGTGAAGGGACTCGTAGGACGCGAAGACCTCCTTCGGCGAGAGCTGGGCCGCGAGCGCCGGATAGTACCAGAAGCTCAGCGCGAAGCCGGCGACGAGGCCGGCGAGCGGCGTGCCGACGGCGCGTGGGAGGGAGGCGCGCGCGACGGCGTGGCGGAACGCGTCGCGCGCCACGAGGAGCAGCACGGGGCTCGCCGCCATCACCATGGGCAGCGCCCACCAGGCGTTCATCCCGTACGCGGCGAGGTGGTCCGGCATCCTCGCCACGGTGCCCCACCCGATGCGCTTGCCGACGAAGAGCATCGCGCCGACGCCGACGAGCGCCGCCTCGATGACGATCAGCAGGAAGAGCAGGTTGCCGTTCCAGATGCGAGCGAGCTCCGCGGCGCCGGCGTTCACCTCGTCGAGGACGCGCCGCGCCCACGCGCCGAAGCTGCGATCGAGCTCGCGGGGCTGCTCTTCGAACCAGGTGAGCGAGACGAGGCCGGCGAACGCGAGCAGGACGAAGCGCATCGCCGAGGCCGCTTCGCCCTCGAAGCTCTTCGGGAAGACGGGCTTGTCGACAGAGAAGACGCTGAGCGCCCTGTCCGGTGAGGTGACGAGATCGCGGTAGAGGACGAACGCGAGCACGGCGCAGCCGACGGCGAGCGCTCGCGAGGAGGGGGCGCCGCGCTCGAGATCGCGGATGGCGAGCGCGGCGATGGCGGCGAGGAGCGCGGGGCCGCTGAACGGGAGCGCCCCGGCGTGCGGCGCGAGGACCGCGAAGGCGCCGTACGCGAGCGCAGACGTGACGATCAGGGCGATCCGGACGCCGGCCTCGCGATCGAGGCAGGGGGCGACGACCTCGCCCGCTCGGTCCGCGGCGGGGGCCCGGAAGAGCCGGCCGACGGCGAACGGCAGGAAGGCGCTCCATGGAAAGAGGGCGTGGCCGAGCTGGCGCAGCGTGAGATCGAACGTGGACTCGACCGGCGGCTTCTTGAGGAGCGCCACGCCGAGGGCGCGGGGGAGCGGCTCGCCGGCGCTCGAGCTCGCGAGCACGAGGGCGCCCTGCGCCGCCGCCGCGACGCCGAGCACCAGCGCGGCGGCGCCCACGAGGTCGCCCAGCGTGGGCCCCCGGCCTTCCGGCGCAGGCCAGGCGCCGGACGTCCGGAGCAGGAGCCAGGTCAGGCCGGCGCCGAGCGCGGGGACGGCGACCCCGATCAGCAAGCCGCGGCTGAGGTATCCGGCGACGACGCCGAGGAGCCCCACGGCGAGCCACGCGGCCGACGCGAGCAGGGCGCCGCGCTGCGCCCCTCGCCCGCCCTCGAGCAGCGCGCCGGTCAGCCCGCAGAACGCCATCGTGAGCGCGGCCATCGTGACGATGTCGCCGAGCAGGGTGCGCGCCTGCATCACGTAGAGCGGCATCGTCACGAGCGCCGCGACGCCGTAGAGGCCGGCCCTTCGATCGACGAGGCGGGCGAGGAACTCGTAGAGCACGAGCGCGCCGGCGAGCCCCCACAGCGCGAGCGGGAGGCGCCCGGCCCAGTCGTGCAGGCCGAACACGCGGAAGCCGAGCGCCATCGAGGTGAACCCGAGCTCGCCCATGCCGAGATCGGTCAGGGTCGGCAGCTGCCCGGGAGCGTCGGGGAAATCCACGCCGCGCGCGCCGAAGACGTGGATGGCGATGCGGCGGGCCAGATCGGCGCGGTCGAGCTCGTAGGGGTCCCAGATGCCGCTCTTGCCGATGAGCGGCAGCAACGCGAGGGCCACGAGCGCGAGGGCCGCGAGCCTCGCGAGGCCGGCGCGCCCGCTCCCGGCGGCCGCGCGGTCGCGGTCCGTGGCCGGCGCGTCACCGATCTCAGCCGAGCCCGCCTCGAGAGCGGGCGCCTCGGCGCGGGGTGGGGCTCCGCTCGCGTGCGGGTCGGGGGCGGCGGGCGGGGCTCCGCGCTGTGGGTCCCCTCGGTGGACGCTCGACATGCAGGGCATCCCCTTACCGCCTTCGCGCGCGCGTGACCACGGATCGTGGGGAAGCGTTTGTAGCCTCCCTGGGCGTCTGCTATCGCGCGCGGCGTGGTGAAAGCCCGTCCCCAGAGCGCGCCCCAGGGCGCGAAAGCGCGCCCGCAGGCGCCGAAGCCCGCCCCGGCCGCCGGTGGCCCCCGTCCTGCCAAGAAAGGTAGCGAAGGCAGCCGCCGGGGAGCGCCGTCCGGCGAAGAGCCCCGGACGAGCAAGAAGCGAAGCCCCACGGCGCGCTCGTCCGGCGCGGCCCGCGGCCAGGCGGGACGTGGATCCCGCCCTGGTGGCGACACGAAGGGGCGACCGCTCTCGGAGCGGGCGGGCCGGACGGCAGGCGCGCGAGGCGCCGCGCAGCAGCAGCGCAGGAAGGCGGCCGAGCCGAGGCGGACGGAGGAGACCGACGCCTCGCTGCCGAAAAGATCCGGGCGCGTGGCCCTGGTCGGGCGCCCCAACGTGGGCAAATCGACGCTGCTGAACGCGGCGCTCGGCCATCCGCTCGCGATCGTCTCGCCGACGCCTCAGACGACGCGCGACGCGATCCTCGGGGTCGTGCACCACGGCCCGGCGGAGATCGCGCTGCTCGACACGCCCGGCCTCCACCGGCCGCGCACGGAGCTCGGGCGCGTGATGAACCAGGCGGCGCGCGAGGCGGCGCGGGGCGCCGACGTGATCGTGTTCGTGACCGAAGCGCCGGATCCCGCGCGCCTGCCGCGGCGCGTGAAGGAGGGGGAGGACGGCCCGCCGCTCGCGCCGCACCCGAGCGATCTGACGTTGCTCGCGGACCTGGGGAGCGACGCGCCGGTGGTGTTCGTGCTCAACAAGGTCGACCGGATGCGGGACAAGGCGCTGCTCTTGCCGCTCCTCGACGCGTTCGCCAAGCTCCGGGATTTCGCGGCGATCGTCCCCATCTCGGCGCTGCGCGAGGACGGCGTCCAGCGCGTGCTCGACGAGGTGGCGAGGCTCTGCCCCGAGCGCGACTGGGGCTTCGCGCCCGATGAGCTCACCGACAGGCCGACGCGCTTCTTCGCCGCCGAGTACGTGCGCGAGCAGATCCTGCGCGCGACGAAGGCCGAGGTGCCCCACGCGAGCGCCGTGCAGATCGAGCGCTACGTCGAGCCGACAGGCGAGGGCGCGCTGCACATCGACGCGACCATCCACGTGGAGCGGCCCGGGCAGAAGAAGATCCTGATCGGCGCCGGCGCGGAGCAGCTGAAGCGCATCGGCACGGAGGCTCGGCTCCGGATAGAGGAGCTCGTCGGCCGGCAGGTGAACCTCAAGCTCTGGGTCCGGGTGACGCCGGAGTGGCGTGAGTCGCGGGAGCGGCTGGACGAGCTCGGTTACAACAAGGGAGAAACCTCGTGAGCGCGGCAAAGCCAGCCCTTTCCAGATCGAACAAGCGCAGCCAGGGAGCCGCCGGAGGCGGGCGGACGGCGAAGAAGGGCGACGCCCCCGAGAAGAAGAGGGACGGCGTCGCTCCCAGGAAGGGCGCTGCCGCCTCCAGGAAGGGCGCTGCCGCCTCCGGGAAGGGCGCTGCCGCCTCCGGGAAGGGCGCTGCCGCTCCCGGAAAGAGCGCAGCGGCGCCCGGCAAGGGCGCTGCTGCTCCCGGAAAGAAGGCGGCGGCGCCCGGCAAGAGCGCCGCCGGATCGAAGAAGGGCAGCAGATCAGGCCCGAGCAAGGTCCGTGCTCTCGCCGAGCCGATCGGCCACGAGGCGGCGCAGGGCAGGGAGGAGCTCGCGGCGGACCTGGCCGAGGAGGTCATCGCGGCCGCCGAGGACGCCGCGGCCGATGCGCCTGCGCCGCCCCCGTCGGCCGGGATCGTGGCGCTGGTCGGGCGGCCCAACACCGGCAAGAGCACGCTGTTCAACCGGCTGATCGGCAAGCGCGTCGCGATCGTGCACGACGAGCCCGGGGTGACCCGCGATCGCCACTACGGCGACGTCACCTCGCGGGGACGGCGCTTCACGCTCATCGACACGGGCGGGTTCGACCCCGAGAGCGATGATCCCATGCGGCAGGGGATCAAGCGGCAGATCGACCTCGCCATCGCCGAGGCCGACGTCATCGTGTGCGTGCTCGACGCCGTGACGCCGGTCACGCCGTCCGAGCACGCCGAGCTCGGCCTGCTGCGCCGCGCCGGCAAGCCCGTGATCTACGTCGCCAACAAGGCGGACTCGCCGAAGGCCGAGGCGGAGGCGGTGGAGCTGTATCGCCTCGGGATGGAGCGGCTCCTCCCGATCAGCGCCCTCCATGGCCGCGGCATCTCGGATCTGGAGATGGCCATCGAGGCGGCGCTCCCCGCGAAGCCCGCGGCGCCCGAGGAGTCGGCCGCGGGGGCGCTCCGCATCGCCATCATCGGGCGGCCCAACGCGGGGAAGTCGTCGCTCGTCAACCGCGTCGCGGGCGAGGAGCGCATGCTGGTCGACGCGACGCCCGGCACGACGCGCGATCCGATCGACACGCTGGCCGAGCGCGACGGGAAGCGGTTCTTGCTCATCGACACGGCCGGCATCCGGCGCAAGTCGAAGGTGACGAAGGAGGACAGCGCCGTCGAGGCGGTCAGCGTGATCCACGCGATCCGCGCCATGGAGCGGGCGGAGGTCGTGCTCCTGCTCTGCGACGCGGCCGAGGGCGTGGCCGAGCAAGACGCGAAGATCCTCGGCCTCGCGGTCGATCGCGGGTGCGGCGTCGTGATCGGCCTCAACAAGATCGATCTCCTCGACCGCAAGGCGCTCGCCAAGGCGGAGCAGGACGCCCGCGACAAGCTCTCGTTCGTATCGTGGGCGCCGATCGTGCACGTGAGCGCGCGCAGCGGGCGCGGCGTGGCGAAGCTCATCGAGACCGTGGCCCAGGTGGCCGACGCCTACCGGAAGCGCGTGCCCACCGGGGAGCTCAACCGCTTCTTCGAGCAGATCCTGCTCACGCACCCGCCGCCGACGCACGGCGGCCGCGCGCCCCGCCTGTTCTTCGTCACGCAGGCCGAGACGTCGCCGCCGCTGTTCGTCGTCGTCGCGAGCGATCCCGCCAAGCTCCACTTCAGCTACCGGCGCTACGTGGCGAACCAGCTCCGGCAGGCGTTCGCGCTGGAGGGCGTGCCGGTCCGCGTGAAGTACAAGGAGCGCAGGCGGCGGGGATAGGCGGGGATAAGCCGGGGACAGCCCAGCTGCCTCCTCACCGACCGCTCCGGGTTACCCCGGGGCAGCCAGAAGAACCGACGAGCTGCCCCGGGCTACCCCGCCGCCCCGGGCAGCGGCGCCAGCACGTCGGCGATCCTCGCGAGCCCGGCCACGTCGTGGATGTCGTACGGGAACGCCGGGACGTCGACGCGGACGCTGCCGGCGCTCTGCTCGTCCTCGAGCGCCGCCTCGAGGGCGATCAGGTTCAGCTGATCGAGCTTGCCCATGCGGCTCTCGTCCTTGGCGGCCTGGAGCAGGCGCGCCGCGGCGCCGGGGGCGAGCGCAAGGCTGTTCCCGTCGAGCGCGGCGGCGATCTCGCCGACGCCGGGGAGCGCGCCGTACACCGGGTGGACGCGGTTCACGACGAACGCGTCGCGATGCATCTGCTGCTCGCGCAGGCGATCGGCGAAGTACAGCACCTCGCGCACGCAGAGCGGATCGGGCGTCGTCACGAGCACGTAGGCCACGTCGGGGCCGCGGAGCGCCGACGCCACCGCGTCCGCCCGCTGCTTCCAGCCGCCGAAGACCGCGTTCATCTCGCTGATGAACCCCGCGATCTGCTCGAGGAAGCCGCTGCCGGTCAGCTTGCCGATGCCCCGCAGCACCGCGGCGGTCGAGCGCGCCAGCAGGTTGAGCGAGAGCTTGCCGGAGCTCTGGAAGGCCTGCACGAACCACCGCGTCGCCGCGCCGTCGATGGCGCCGACGAGGCGCTCCGGCGCGTCGAGGAAATCCAGCGCGTTCGCCGTGGGCGGCGTGTCCAGCAGGACGAGGTCGTAGCTCGGGTCGCTCCTGACGGCGTAGAGCTTCTCCATCGCCATGTACTCCTGCGTGCCCGCGAGCGACGTGGAGATGTACTTGTAGAGGACGTTGCCGAGGATCCGGTCGCGCTGCTCGGGCGTGGGGGCGAGCGACGCGACGAGGCCGTCGAAGGTCGACTTCGTGTCGAGCATCATGACCGTCATCGAGCCGGGCACGTCGACCCCCGCCCTGGCGAAGCGGACGGGCTCGATCGTCTGCGCCTCCGTCGTCATCTCCTCGAGCCCGAGGCTCTGGGACAGGCGGCGCGCCGGATCGATCGTCAGGCAGAGGACGCGCTTGCCGCGGCGGGCAGCGGCCAGGCCGAGCGCTGCAGTCGTTGTCGTCTTGCCGACGCCGCCGCAGCCGACGCAGAGGATGACCCTGCTGGAGGCCAGCAACGGGGCCAGACCGGCGTGGTCTGCCTGAAGGGACGCGTCGACGGCGGGCGGGCTGTTCCGAGGGGGTGCGAGCGAGCCGGGCATTGCGCGCGACCTGAGGCCGCGGCCCCTTGTAGCACGAACCCGGGGGGCGCGAGCGCCCAGCCTGCGGCGTCGCGAGCGCCCAGCTGCGTCACGACACCGTCCAGCCTGCGGCGCAGCGACCGCTCAGGCGGCGCGGAGGATGCGCAAGCACCCCGCAGCGGCCCGGGCAATGGAGGCGCCACGCTCCGCCGTGCCGCCACGGCCGCAGAGCAGCACCTCGCCGCCTGACACCGAGAGGCTCTGGACCTCGACGTCGGCGGTGAGCGTGGCGATGCGCGAGCCGACCGCCGCGCTCTGCACGGCGTCCGGGTTGGCGAGGAGCGGGGCGTAGGCGGCGAGCTCCTCACACGCCGGCCACGCGCCCGCCCCGGCGACGAGGCAGCCGCTGTCGTCCACGAGGACCACGACGTCCAGGTTCGCCTCCGCGCGGGTCGTCGAGAGCTGGTAGTGCAGCGCGGTGACCGGATCGTCGCTGCGGCGGCGCCGCCGCTCGGAGGTGGGGATCCCCTCATCCTGGGCCGGTGTGCCCTGCTCGACCGAGGGCGCGCCGGGATCGACCGGGCGCTCTGCGCGGCCTCCCGGCCTGCCGCCGCGCTGGCCGCCAGCGCAGCCATCCGACGCGAGCTGAGGCACAAGCTGCTGGTTCGATAACGAGAGCGACACGAACACCTCCTCGACGCGAAGGATGGTCGCAGCGCACGAGGGCGGCCAACTTTGCTAAGTTCGGAGCGACGATGCGCGGCTTCATCGATCTGCACTCCCACTGGGTCGCGGGCGTCGACGACGGCGCCCGCACCGTCGAGGAGAGCCTCGCCCTCCTCACCGCGCTCCGCGGCGCCGGGTTCGACACCGTCGTGGCGACGCCGCACATGCGCCCCGGGATGTTCGACAACACCCGGCAGGGCCTCCAGGCCGCCTACGACGCGACCTGCGCCGCGCTGCGGGCCGCGGCCGGCGCGCGCGACCTGCCCGCGCTCGATCTCTCGTCGGAGCACTTCTTCGACGACATCGTCTTCCAGCGCCTCCTCGACGGCAGCGCCCTCCCCTTCCCGGGCGGCCGCGCCGCGCTCGTCGAGTTCCCGACCCGGAGCTTCCCCGCCCGGGCCGCGGAGCGGCTCTTCGACCTCAGCCGCCGCAAGCTCCGCCCCGTCATCGCCCACCCGGAGCGCTACGAGCCCGTCTTCGACGACATCGCCTCGCTCGATCCGCTGCTCGACGCGGGCGCGGTGCTCCTCCTCGACGTCGCCGCGCTCACCGGCAAGTACGGGCGCACCCCCCGCCGGGCCGCCGAGCAGCTGCTCGAGGCCGGCTACTACTACGCCGCGTGCAGCGACGCCCACGCAGCCAAGGACGTCCCCGACGTGCGCGACGGCATCAAGGCCCTCTTCGCCAGGGTCGGCGAGGAGGAGGCGAGCTTCATGCTCCTCGACGGCCCGCGCGCGATCCTCGACGGCACCGTCGACCCCTGAGGCCGCGATCCGCCCGCTCGCTTGACGCGCCGGCGCCCGTCGCTATAAGTGAACGCAACGTTCATTATTCGCCATGGCGCAGTACCTCAAAGACGACGTCCAGGAGAGCATCACCTCCGCCGCGCTGACGATCTTCGCGCGGAAGGGGTACGAGAGCGCGACCATGGCCGAGATCGCCCGGGCGGCGGGCGTCTCGACGGGCAACATCTACCGGTACTTCGCGAACAAGGACGCGCTCTTCTACGGGATCGTCGACGACGGCTTCGCCCGCGCCTTCACGATCCTGCTGCGCCGCCGCGTGAAGGCGCTCGACGGCGTGGAGGACGTCCGGGCGCTCCCGCCGACGGCCGCCTACCACCTGATCTCCGAGGAGCTCCTCCGCTTCTGCATCGAGAACCGGCTGCGCGTCGTGATCCTCCTGGGGCGGGCCGGCGGCTCCAGGTACGAGCGGTTCTCCGAGGAGACCGTCGAACGCCTCATCGCGCTGGCGATCGAGCACTTCCGCGCCCTCGACCCGTGCCTCTCGGTGACCGAGGCGATGCGGTTCAACCTGGACCAGATCTACCAGGGCTTCGTCAGGACGATGGTGAACGCCCTCGCCCGCTTCGAGGACGAGGACGCCATCCAGGAAGCGGTCCACGGTTACTCGAAATACCACCTTGCCGGACTCAGGAGCTTCTTCGCGTAACCTTCGCTTTGCCTCGCCTCAAAAGTGAACGAACCATTCATCATTCACCCATCGAGCTCGACCCCTCGCGGAGGCGAGGGGCGCAAGGAGGCCCATCATGCTGGAGAGCACGCTTGATCTGCCCGTCGAGGCGCGCGCCGTCCTCGAGGAAGAGGCCACGCTCCTCGAGCGCGTGCGCGCCGCGCTGGACAGGGCCCAGGAGCGCGCCGCGCGCGTCGGCGGGCGCGCGCCGCGCGAGCTCAGGTCCGTCGCGGCGCTCCGGGAGCTCCGCGACGAGGCCGCCGCGGCCTCGGCCGACGATCTGCCGGCGGTGCTCCTCGAGATGAGCGTGCGGCAGCGCCTCATCGAGCAGGAGCCCAGGGAGGCGCTGCCCGACCCGCTCTGCCCGTACCTCGCCCACCTTCGGGTCGACGAGGGCAAAGGGGCGAAGGACTACCTGCTCGGCCACGCGACGTTCCTGGATCCGTCGGCCGACGTGCGCATCCTCGACTGGCGCGTCGCGCCGGTGGCGCAGATCTTCTACCGGTACCGCGAGGGCGACGAGTACGAGGAGGTCTTCCCGGGGCGCGTGGCCGAGGGCGTGGTGAAGGCGCGCCGCATCGTCGTCGTGGAGCGCGGCGCCCTCACCCGGATCGTGGGCGACGGCCTCGTCCTGACGCGGCGAGGCGACGGGCGATGGACCCTCGCCGAGCGCGCGGCGCTCGCCATGCAGCCGGGCGGCGCGGGCACGGCCGCCCGCCCCGGGAGCCTCGGCGTCGGCGCCGGCGCCACGGACCACGCGAAGGCCGCGGAGGTCACCGCCCTGCTCGACGCCGACCAGTACGCCGCCGTGTGCGCGCCCCCCGAGCAGCCGCTCCTCGTGCTCGGCAGCGCCGGGAGCGGAAAGACGACCGTGGCGCTGCACCGCCTCGCCCGGATCGCCGCGCTCGATCCGGCGCGTTGCCCGCTCTCGGCCATGAACGTCGTCGTCCCCGAGGAGGGCCTCGCGCGGCTGTCGCGCCGCCTGCTCTCGCCGCTCGGCGCGGGGGAAGCCCAGGTGAAGACGCTCGACGCCTGGTCGTCGGCGACCGCGCGCGAGGTCTTCGGCAAGCCGATCGCCCTGTGCGACGATCCCCCGGCGCTCGTCTCCAGCCTCAAGCGCCACCCGGCGCTCTACAGTGCGCTGCGCGAGCGGTTCGCCAGGCTCGCCCCGGCGAACACGACGCTCCCGCGGCTGCGCCGCCGCCTCGCCGACGTCTTCACGGATCGAGGGTTCCTCGAGGGCGTCGTCGCCGCCTCGGGCGGGGACCTCCCCAGGAGCGCCGTCGAGGAGACCGTCCGGCACACCCTGCTGCAGATCGCCGAGCCGCTCGACCGGCAGCTCGCCTCGATCACCGTGGCCGAGAGGAAGCGGGCGCTCGACGGCCGCGCCATCGCGGAAGGGACGCCGGACGAGCTCGCGGGGACGCTCGACGTCGACGATCTGCCGATCCTGCTCTTCCTTCGCGCCGCTCGCCGCGGCCTGGACGGGGCGGGGTGGTCGCACCTCGTGCTCGACGAGGCCGAGGACTTCTCGCTGTTCGAGCTGTTCGTCCTGGGGAAGCTCCTTGGCGAGACGCGCAGCGTCACGCTCGCCGGCGACGAGGCGCAGCAGACCTCCTCGAGCTTCGCCGGGTGGGACGCGGCGCGAGCGGCGCTCGGCGTGGGCGACGCGGCGACCTGCCGCCTCGCTGTGTCGTACCGGTGCCCGCGGCCGGTGGCGGAGCTCGCGCGGCGGCTCCTCGGCGAGCTCGCGCCCGAGGCGCCCGCGCGCGCGGCCCGGGACGGCGCGCCGGTCGGGCTCTTCCGCTTCCCGAGCGAGGCGCAGGCGCACCTCTTCCTCGCCGGCGCGCTCCGCGACCTCGTCGGGCGGGAGCCCCGCGCCTCGGTGGCCGTCATCGCGCGGGACGCAGGCGCCGCGCGGGAGCTCCACGCGCTGATCGCGGAGCTGCCGGAGGCGAGGCTCGTGCTGGAGGGAGCGTTCTCGTTCGAGCCGGGCATCGACGTCACCGACGTGGACAGCGCGAAGGGGCTCGAGTTCGACTACGTCGTCGTGCCCGACGCGACCGCGGCGGCGTACCCGATGAACCACGAGGCCCGCCGGCGGCTCCACGTCGCGGTGACGCGGACGTCGCACCAGCTCTGGCTCATCTCGGGAGCGGCGTGGTCGCCGCTCCTCGGCGACGTGGGGGCGAGCTGACGCTCGCCGCGGCGCCCTTCGGGCGCGGCCCGGCCGGCGCGGAGACGGCGGCGGGCGGGAGCGGGCTGTCCCTCACCGCCGCGATCCCGGCGAGCGCGACCCCGAGGACGGCGGCCCCGAACACCAGCAGCGCCTGCAGCCAGCGCCGCGGGGCGGGCGGGGGCTCCGCCTCGTCGTCGGCCGAGCGATCCCCGGGATCGAGCGACTCGAGCGCGGCGCGCAGCTGCTGCGTGCGGAGGTGGGACGCGTCGCCCAGGATCTGTCCGAGCCAGCCGGCGACGAGCGCGTCGTTGCCTGGGTTCGCGGCGCCCGGGATCGCCTCCTCGAGCGCGCGCATGAGCTTCGCGGCCGTCGCCGTGCGCGCGGTGGGCGACTTGGCGAGCGCCTCGGAGACGAGGCGATCGAGCGCGGGCGGGATCGGCTCGGGCGGCGGCGGCGCGCTCAGGCGCTCCGCGAACCCGCGCCGGGACGGCGCCGCCCGCGACGACAGCGGCGCGGCAGGCCGCTCGCTCGCGATGTGGGTCATCGTGCTCTCGCTGTCGTCGGCCTGGAAGGGGTGAGCGCCCGACAGGAGCTCGTAGAGGAGCACCCCGACCCCGAAGAGATCGGACCGCCGATCGCACGGCTGCCCCCGGATGTGCTCCGGCGCCATGTACGGCGCGCTGCTCCGGAACAGGAACGCGCCCCCCTCGCCGCCCGCCGCGCCCACCGTTGAAGCGCGCCCGCCGTCGCCGCGCAGCGCCTGCGGCCGTCGCTCGGACATCCGCCCTTCCTCGAGCTTCGCGATGCCGAAATCGACCATGCGGACGAGCCCCTCGGACGTGATGAGGACGTTGTCCGGCGAGACGTCGTAGTGCAGGAGCTCCCGGGGATTGCCGCCCTCGTCCCGCAGCTCGTGCGCGGCGTCGAGGGCCGCGCAGATCTGGTAGGCGAGCCTCGCCGCGACGAGCACCGGCGCCGGGCGCCCGCGCGCGGCGCGCAGCACCGACGAGAGCGGCTCCCCGCTCACCCACTCCATGACGTAGAAGAACGTGCCGTCCGTCTCGCCCAGATCCACGACGGGCACCACGTTCGGGTGCCTGATGCGCGCGGCCAGCGCGGCTTCGTCGAGGAATGTCTGGACGGCGTCGGGATCGGGCGAGAGCTCCGGGCGAAGCACCTTGATCGCGAAGAGCCGCTGAAACCCGTGCTCCCGCCTCAGCCGCGCCGCCCAGACCTCACCCACGTCGCCTGCGGCCACCCGCAGGACGAGCTCGTACCGACCCAGGGAAAACCCCGGGAAAAAGCGCCCCCCGCCCCCCACGTGGAAGATGTGGCGCACAGTTGAAGAGCCCGCCAGTGCTCCCTGTGTGCGACGATCACGATTGTTGCCCTGGTTGTGAGACTCGACCTCAACCAGGAACCGCTTCCGACCGCGACATCACCGCCCTCGGGGCGCCTGCCGGGCCAGCCCGCTGCTCGGACGTTTTCGGTCCTATCCGGGATGCGGAGGTCTTGCTTCCTGAACAACCGGACAGTAAAGCTGCCGGAAACTGTTGCCCCGCGCGTCGTGGGTCCACCTCCGCGGTCCCCCCGCCGTCGCCCCCTCCCATCGCTCCCTCCCGAGGTACGCATGAGTGACGAGAAGAACACCAAGCAGAAGTCTGCCGCCCTCGAGCTCGCGATCGCCAGCGTCGAGAAGGAGTACGGCAAGGGGGCGATCATGCGCCTCAAGGACGGGCAGACGCTGCACGACGAGGTTGCGGCCGTGGCGACCGGCTCGCTCGGCCTGGACATCGCCCTCGGCATCGGCGGCTACCCGCGCGGCCGCATCGTCGAGGTCTACGGGCCGGAGTCGAGCGGCAAGACGACCCTCACCCTCCACGCCATCGCGGCCGTCCAGCGGGCGGGCGGGACGGCGGCGTTCATCGACGCCGAGCACGCCCTCGACGTGAACTACGCCAAGAAGCTCGGCGTGAAGACCGACGAGCTGCTCATCTCCCAGCCCGACTACGGCGAGCAGGCGCTCGAGATCGCCGACATGCTGGTCCGCTCGAACGCCGTCGACATCATCGTCGTCGACTCGGTCGCCGCGCTCGTCCCCAAGGCCGAGATCGAGGGCGACATGGGCGACAGCCACGTCGGCCTCCAGGCCCGGCTGATGAGCCAGGCGCTCCGCAAGCTGACCGGCACGACCTCGCGCTCGCAGTGCCTGCTGATGTTCATCAACCAGATCCGGATGAAGATCGGCGTCATGTTCGGCAGCCCCGAGACGACGAGCGGCGGCAACGCCCTCAAGTTCTACGCCTCGGTCCGGCTCGACATCCGCCGCATCGGCGCCATCAAGGAGGCCGCCGCGGGCGGCAAGGAGCCGGCGGTCGTCGGCAACCGGACCCGCGTCAAGGTCGTGAAGAACAAGATGGCTCCCCCGTTCCGCGAGGTGGAGTTCGACATCCTGTACGGCCAGGGCATCAGCCACAGCGGCGACGTCATCGACCTCGCGACCGAGGCGAGCATCATCGAGAAGAGCGGCTCCTGGTTCTCGTTCCAGGGCGAGCGCATCGGCCAGGGCCGGGAGAACGCCCGCACCTACCTCGAGCAGCACCCGGCGGTGCTCGACAAGATCGAGTCGATGGTCCTCGCGAAGCACGGCATCTCGCGCGTCGGCGGGGCCGCCCCGACGAACGGCGCCGCGAGCCCCGGCCCGAAGGGCGGAGCCGCGGCCGAGGCCCCCGCGCAGGCGAAGGGTCGCGGTGAGGCAGCCCCGTCCGGCCAGGACGCCCGCCGTCCCCCGGGCAAGACGAACTGACGCCGGCCGCCACCGACGCCATGCACCTCTACGTGATGCGGCACGGCCCGGCGGAGGAGCGGGCGACCAGCGGGCGCGACGCGGACCGGAGGCTCACCCCCGAGGGCCGCGAGCGCGTGGCGCGGGTCTCGCTCGAGCTCCACCGCCTCCGGGGCGGCGCCCCGCTGCCGCTGGTGCTCGCGAGCCCCCTCGCGCGCGCGAGAGAGACCGCCGAGATCGCGGCGCCGATCTGCGGCGCGCCGGAGGTCGCGCTCCGGGACGAGCTCGCGCTCGACGCCGGGCTCCCGAGCTCGCTGGTCGCCGTGCTCGCCCGAGGCGGCGCCGACGCGCTGCTCGTCGGGCACCAGCCGAACGTCGAGCACCTCGTCCGTACGCTCGTCGACACGCCCGGCCGGGGCGCGACAGCGCTGCTCCCCGCCGGCTTCTGTACTGCCCTGGTCGTCGCCCTCGAGCCGGAGCCTTCCCGGCGCGCGCAGGGCCGCTGGCGCATGACGCAGATCCTCGATCCCCGGGCGCTCGCCTCGCGATGAGCGAGGCGCTGCGCACGGCGCCCTGTCATGGCGGGAGAGAGAGCAGGAGCAGAAGACGCGCGTCCGAGGCGGAAGGCGGCCCGACCGGCGCAGGCGCTCGTGGCCTTCACACCAACCACATGAATTTACAAAGGAAATCCAGATCACCGGCGAGCGGCGGCCGGGACGCCGTCCGTCTCCCTCCGGTGGGGCCGGCCCCCCGCTTACATAGTCACAAATCCGAATGATTTCGATGTTCTCGGCCGCTCGCTTGACAAGGATCCCACCCGAGAATACGCCCAAATAAGGAGGATTGAGATGGCGGGACAGATGGCCTTCCCCTTCGCTCAACCCCCTCCAGGCCGTCTGTCGCGCAGCGGTGGGAAGGGCGCGGCGCGTACTTCCCTGCTGCCGCGTGTCGCCCGGGCGGTCGTCCGGGTGCCGGACCCCCGTCATCATCCGATCGACATCGATCTGCCGCCGGGCCAGCCGCACATCTACGTGCACGAGGGGGCGCGCCAGGCGCTCATCCGGCGGCTGGAGCTGGCCCAGAAGCGGCCGGTCCTCCTCTCGGTGACCGACAACTACCGGCAGATGATCTCCTCCTCGTTCCGGGAGGGCATCCTGCAGGCGCGCGTCCACCACATGTTCCTGGATGCGCCGACGGTCGTGCAGGAGGCGCTCGTCCGGTACGTCGTGACGCAGGACCGGGCCGCCTCGCTCGTGGTCGGCCAGTACATCGACGAGAACGGCCACCGCATCCGGGCGAGCCGGCCGGTGAGCACGCCGCTCTCGACGCAGGGGCGGACGCACGACCTGCTGATCCTGTTCCAGAAGCTGAACCACGGGTACTTCGGCGGCGGGGTCGACGCGCTGATCACCTGGGGCAAGCGGACCAAGGCGCGGAAGCCGCGGCGCACCATCAAGCTCGGGAGCTACTCGGCGGTCGAGCGGCTGATCCGCATCCACCCCGTGCTCGACCGGCCCTGGGTCCCCCGCTACTTCATCTGTTACGTCATCTACCACGAGATGCTCCACCACGTGATGCCGGCGAGCCACGGCCACGGGCGCCGGATGCTCCATCCGCCCCAGTTCCTCGCCCGCGAGCGGCTCTTCCGCGACTACGAGCGCTCCCTCGCCTGGGAGAAGGACCACGTGGGGCGGCTCCTCCGCACCTGACGCATCCATCGCCTGCGGACGCACGTCATCCGGCGGCGTGTCGAGCGACGAACGCGACGAACGCGACGAACGCGACGAACCATTGCGCGAAGGTGCGGCTGGCTCTAAACCGGCGAACCCCCGTTCGGGCCGCGCCAGCCGGCGCCCCGTGGGCGACCCCGTAACCTCGAAAGTGTGGAAGGCCAGCGTGCAGGAGATTCTCACCCAGGAAGCGAGCCCGAAGCGGGCGATGGAGGCCCTCGAGTGGGCCGTCCAGCGAGCAGAGAAGGCGGAGGCCGAGCAGCCCGAGGCGGGCGCCGAGCCACGTGCCTCGTCCAGGGTGATCTCCGGGCGGCCCGCCGACTTCAAGGCCGCGGCCGCCACCCACCTGCCCGACGTCCGCAAGCTGCTCGACCGGGTCATGATGAGCGACGACGCCGAGGCCGGGCTCGACGCCCTGCTCGAGTCGGGCGCCCTCGCCGCGATGCTGCCCGAGGTCGAGGCGATGGTGGGTTTCGGCGACGGGGAGTGGCGCCACAAGGACGTCTGGAAGCACACGAAGCAGGTGGTGCGTCAGGCCGTCCCGAGGCTCGAGGTCCGCTGGGCGGCCCTGCTCCACGACATCGGCAAGACGAGGACGCGCTCCATCTCGCCGACGGGCGAGGTCCACTTCTTCGGTCACGCCGAGGTCGGCGCGCGCATGTTCGACAAGATCGACCGGCGGCTGCCGCTCTTCACGAAGGAGGATGCGCTGAAGAGCAGCATCCGCTTCCTGATCCTGCACCACCTCCGGGCGAGCCAGTACGACGCGTCGTGGACCGACAGCGCGGTGCGCCGGTTCGCCAAGGAGATGGGCGGTTGCCTGAAGGACGTGCTCGACCTGTCGCGGGCGGACATCACCACGAAGCGGCCCGAGAAGAAGCGGAAGGGGCTGAAGCAGATCAGCGAGCTCGCCGAGCGGGTGCTCCAGGTCCAGGCGGAGGACGCGGTGGTGCCGCCGCTGCCGAGCGGCATCGGCGACGCCATCATGCACGCGTTCGGGCTGCCGCCGTCGCGGCGGATCGGCGAGCTCAAGCGCGCGCTCGAGGAGGCGGTCGAGGCGGGCGAGGTGGCGTCGCACCAGGAGGCGGACGTCTACATCGCGTTCCTCCGGGAGCACGCGGGGCGATTCGCGATCTGAGGGCGTAGAGCGGAGCGCCCGGAAGGGGGTGCCGGCTGCCCGGCCCCCATGAAATCAAGGCGCTCAGCGAAGGGGGGCGGCGCAGGTGGTGCAGCGCTGGGGGACGCCTTCCTTGTGGTAGTGCTCGCCGCAACGGCCGCAGAGACGAGCGTCGGCCTCGAAGGCGATCAGCTTGTCGGTCGCCTTGCAGCGGAGGCCGGCGACCTGCGGCGGCTCCAGCGAGCGCACCTCGCCGGCGGCATCGTCGGGCGGAGGCAGCGCGCCTTCCTTGATGTCCGCCGCACGCGCGGGGATACGCGCCCTCGCCTCGGCCAGCACGCGCGCGGCCGCCGCGAGGTGCGCTCGCAGCGGGATGGCGATCGCCGTGCCGCTGCCCTGGACCGTGAGCGCGGTCTCCGTGAGCAACAGGCCCGTCACGTCGTGCCAGCCGATGCGCTCGATCTCGCCAGGCCCGCTCTCCAGCCCCACCCCGGCGTCACCGACACGAAGCGACTTCATCGACCACTGACCGAAGAGCCCCACCGCCGCCCCGAGGAGCAAGGCGCCGAGGAGCAGGTACGTGGCTGCCGGGTGCGCGCCCGCGTCCTCGCCCCGGAACCACTGGCCGTAAACGCCCGCCCCGGCCAGCAGCGCCGCGACGGACATGCCGAGCATCGTGAGGCCGAGCTCGAGCGACGCCTTCGGCTCGAAGCGCCGCTCGCTCCGCGGATCGGTCCGCTGCCGCAGCACGACCTCACCGCCCTGCCCCGTGGTCCCCGAACCCTTGCGCTTGCGCTTCACCGGTCTGTCGGCTGCCATCGGCGGCTTCCTATCGGAGGAGACGCCCGGACGCAAAGGGGCTCAGCCCAGGCCAGCGCTCCGCGCGAGCAGCCAGGCGGGAGCCGCAGCCCGCCCGCGCCGCAAGGACGGAGAGGTATGCTGGGACAGGATGCTCTCGATGCCCAACGCAGCGACGTACGTCCTGCCCGCGCTGGGCATCGGGCTGGCAGCCCTCGCGATCCTGGGGCCAGGCTCGCCGCGCATGGCCACCGGCGTGCGGGTGTGGGGGACGCCCATCGCCGGAAGCGAGGCGCTGGCGCTCCGCATCGAAGGGGTGCGCCGCCTCCACGGCGCCGACGATCCGGCGGCGATCCCGCAGATCGAGGTCAGCGCTGCGTCTGCAGGGGCGCCGCTCGAACCATGGACCGGCTCGCTCGACAGGGACGGCATCGGCGAGGCGCTGCTGCGCGCGCCGGCGGGGCTGCGGGAGCCGGTGACCGTGCGGATCACGCTGGGCAGCGACACGCTCCTGGAGCGGCAGCTCCCGCTGCTGCCGCCGCTCCCGGCGGCGGACACGAGCGCGCTGCCAGGCGCGGCGCACGCGACCGCGCTGCCAGGCGCGGCGCACGGGGAGCTCCGCCTGCAGGTCACGGCGGCGCGGGGAGCCCTGGCAGCTCCGTTCCCGGAGCGGGTGCGCGTCGCGATCGAGACGCAGGACGGAACGCCCGCGGCAGGGGCGCGCCTCGAGGCGAGCGCCGTCGGGGCGGAGCTCGCGGGGCACGGCGGCGGTCCGGCGCAGATCACGGCCGATGCGCGCGGCGCCGCGGAGCTCACGCTCAAGCCGCTGGCGCACACGGTCGAGCTCACGCTCCGCGCGACCCACCCGGGGAGCGCACCGCCAGGGGCACGGACCGCGAGCGGCACATGGGAAGGGAAGCTGCCCGTGATCCCGGGAGCCATCTGGCTCGATCCGGGCGGCCTCGATGGCGAACGGCCCGAGCTCCGGTTGATCTCCCCGACGCCGAGGCCGCGCGCCTACGTCTCGATCGGAGGTGCGCGCGGCCGTGCGCGCGGGACGATCGTCCCGCTCGCGGGGGACGGCGCGGGCTTCTTCTCGGGGAGGGCGGCGCTCCCGGACAGCCCCGCGCCCGGGGAGGCGGACTGGGCCGTTGTCGCGAGCGACCCCTACGAGCAGGGCGCGGGCACGGTGGCCTGGCCGATCGCGCCCGCGGCGGCGTCCGCCTCGCCGCGGCGCGTGGCGCTGCTCGCGGACGGGATGCCGGCGGCCGAGGCGCGCGAGCGGGCCCGCGCCTCGCATGCGCGGCGCGCTGGCCTCGCGGTCCTCGCCGCGTCCGCGGCGGCGCAGGTGCTGCTGCTCGCGCTGCGATCCAGGACCGCGCGGCGCCGCCTGGAGGCGCACGTCGCGGCCGCCTCGGGCGGCGAGGGCCAGGACGGCGCCCATGGCGCGCCGCTGTCCAGGGAGGATCGCGACCGGCTGCTCGCCGCCGTGCGGGCGGAGCCGCTGCTGTCGGCGCTCGCCCTCGCCGCGCTCGTCGGGCTCTCCTTCGCGGCGGTCGCGGCGCTCGCCACGTTCCGATGACCCGAGGGCGCGTGCCGCCTCGTGGATTTGATCCGCGGCGGGTCCCGAGCCGCTAGACTGGACGGCCACGCGGCACGGGGCGGGAGGACGATAGACAGGGCATGTCCGAGCAGCAGCGGTACCGGGTCATCAAGCGCCTCGCCTCCGGGGGCATGGCGGAGGTCTTCGTCGCCGAGAGCGCGGGGATCGAAGGGTTCAAGAAGCAGGTCGCGATCAAGCGCGTCCTGCCGCAGCTCAGCAAGAAGGAGCAGTTCATCGCGATGTTCCTCGACGAGGCGCGCCTCTCGGCGCACCTCTCGCACTCGAACGTCGTGTCGGTGTTCGACATCGGCGTCGGCGACGGCACCTACTTCATCGTGATGGAGTACGTGGACGGCGCCGACCTGAGGGCCCTCCTCGATCACCAGAAGAAGGTGGGCCGGCCGATGACCGTCGAGGTCGCCGCCTTCATGGCCGCGAAGATGTGCCAGGGCCTCGCCTACGCGCACGATCTCGCGACCGCGGACGGAAAGCCGCTCCAGATCGTGCACCGGGACATCACGCCGGCCAACGTGCTCATCACCCGCTACGGCGAGGTGAAGATCGTGGACTTCGGGCTCGCGAAGGCGTCGAGCCAGCTCGCCGAGAGCGACGCGGGCATCATCAAGGGGAAGTTCGGCTACCTGGCGCCCGAGACGGTGCTCGAGCAGGGCGTCGACCAGCGCGTGGACATCTTCGCGCTCGGGATCATCCTCTGGGAGATGCTCGCCGGGCGCCGGTTGTTCCTCGGCGACTCCGACTACATCACGGTGCGGCTGGTGCGCGACGCGGTGGTCCCCTCGCTCCAGCAGATCAACAGCGATGTGCCGCGCGAGCTGGAGCAGATCATCCGCCGCGCGCTCGCCCGCGACCCGGCGGCGCGCTACCTGTCGGCGCGCGAGCTCGGCCACGACCTGACCCGCTTCCTCTACCGCTACGGCCGCCCGGTGAGCGAGGACGACGTCGCCGCGCTCGTGGAGCGCGCCAAGGGCGGGCCGGCGCGGGCGGTCGACGGGACGCAGAAGATCGCCGAGCTCATCGACATGATGCTCCTCGAGTTCAAGTCGCTCACGAAGGAGCCGACCGCCGGCGGCAGCGGCCTGAGCCTGCTGCCCACCCTGGAGGGCGCCACGATCCTGGCGCACGGGGACGAGCACCCGAGCTCGCCGCCCCCGCGCAGCGAGGGGCCGCTCGGGGGGCTCGCCGACGAGCTGGAAGGCCCGGACGCGCTCCAGGACGAGTCCTCGTCCTCGGTTACGGCCTGGTTCCGGGGGCTCATCCCGCGCTAGATCGCGCGTGGGTAGGCCAGACCAGCGACGTGACGTCCGCGCCGCTGCGCTGTCCCATCCGTCCCATCCCATGACCCGTCACCGGCCAGGGGGAGCGTTCCTCCGGCCCACAGCAAAGGCAAAGAGAAGATGAGCGTCGAGATTGGAAAGCCGTTTCCGCGGTTCGCCCTGCCGAACCAGGACGGCAAGACCGTGAAGCTCGAGGATTTCGCGGGCAAATGGCTCGTCCTCTACGTCTATCCGAAGGACGACACGCCGGGATGCACGATCCAGGGCAAGTCGTTCACCGCCTCCAAGGCCGATTTCGACGACGCCAACATCGCCGTGGTCGGCGTCAGCGAGGACGACGTCACGTCGCACAAGAGCTTCTGCGACAAGTTCTCGTTCACCATCGACCTGCTCGCCGACACGCGCCACGAGCTGCTCAAGGCCGCGGGCGTCGGACAGAGCGAGTGGAAAGGCACCCTGTACTGGGACCGGACGACATTCGTCATCGATCCGTCGGGCGTGCTGCGAAGGACCTACCTGAAGGTGAAGCCCGACGGGCACGAGCAGGCCCTCCTCAAGGACATCGCGGAGCTCAAGGCCCAGGCCTGAACGCCGCGACCGCCTGCGAGGGGGCAGGGCGCATGGAGGAGCGCGCTCCACATGCGCAAAAACTTGCTCACGCTGGATTTGCTGGCATGTCGCCCCTACCCTGTCGCCCTTGTGGCACGACGCCCTCCTTTTGCTCCCGGTCGAATCGCATCGCTCACGGTCTTCGCGGCGATCGCCGCGGCGGCGATCGGGAGCGCTTCCGTGGTGGGCGCCTGTAAAGGCGCGGGGGGCGGCGGGTCCGTCGGCTCGAGTACGGGCGACGCCAGCGGCTGTCCGATGGGGCCGAGACAGGCGCTGTTCACGATCACCGTGCGCGCGAGGGGCGCCACCGTCCCGCCGGATACCACCGTTCACATCGCGTGGAGCGCCGCGGACGAGCCGATCTTCGTCCTGAGCGATCCGACCACCTGGAAGACGCTCGACGAGGCCAACCTGGTGTGCGCCGTCGATCGCGCCGAGCCTCCTCCTGAAGCGCTGGAGACGCTCGTCTGCGAGCTGTGGACGGCCGGGGTGACGTGGGTGAAGATCTCGGGGACAGGCTACGACGACTTCGAGCAGACGCTCGCGCCCGTCATGAACGAGGAGTGCGAGAGCTTCGTGCCTCAGAACGTCGATATCGAGCTCGTCCCGGCGGTGGACGGGGGCACGGGGGAGTAGCCGGTAGCCGGAGGGCGGCGCGCCGGGGCGATGGGATCGCTGCCAAGCCCAGGCGCGCTCTCCCCGATGGAATCGAGCTCCGCACGATGCTCAGCGTGAGAGGGGCCGCGGAGCAGGGCGCGATGCTGCGCGAAGAGGCCAAGAAGGCAGGACTCGCGAAGCGGAAAAGAGGCGCGGAAGAGAAGATGAGAGGGCGGCCTCTTTGAAGCATCTCCGGACATGATCACGGCTTTGATGCGCTGATCCAGCTCTCCACCGCTGGCCGCTCACGCTCTCACGAAGACATCTGGAGACCGTGTTTCATCGCCTCGTCAGGCCGCTTTCGCCCACCGTCAGGAGAGCACTTCCGTGGCATCCTTCGCCCCGAAAACGTTATCGATCCAGCGGTCGAGGGTCGTGATGTCCGTGCATGCCTGGATGCGCGCGCTCTCGCGCTCGGCGAGCACGATCCCTGCGCGCGCGAGCAGCCGGAGCAGCGTGCCCCTCTTGGCCTTGAGCTCGCCCTCACGCAAGCCCTCGAGCTTGCCGCGATGCGAGCTCGATCTCTTTCTCGGCTTCAGCAGGGTCGGTGATCTCGGGAACCACGGCCGGACCGAGCACCAGCGGCTCGACGTGGCCCAGCCCCAGCCGAGGTCGATGTTCTCCGCCGCCCAGGTGGCCACGCCCGCGTCCGGCGCTACGATAAGGACGACCGTGCCGCAGCGCTTCCTATCCTGATCTCATGGCCGCGCCGACCCCGCTCCGCCTCGCCTGGGCGACCGACGTCCACCTCAACTTCCTCTCCCGCGAGGACCTCGCGGCCTTCTGCTCCACCCTCGCCGCCACCGCCTCCGACGCCGTCCTCTTCACCGGCGACATCGCCGAAGCCACGAGCCTCCGCCCCCTCCTCGAGGCCGTCGCCCGGGCCATTGAGCGCCCGCTCTACTTCGTCCTCGGCAACCACGATTTCTACCGCGGGAGCATCGCCGCCGTGCGCACGATGGCCGCCGAGCTCTCGGCCACCTCCCCCTGGCTCAGGTGGCTCCCGTCGATCCCCCACGTCGAGCTCGGCCCGGACACGGCCCTCGTCGGCCACGACGGCTGGGCCGACGCCCGCCTCGGCGACTACGAGAGATCGCCCGTCATGCTCAACGATTACGTGCTCATCCAGGATCTCGCCTCCCTCGACCGGCGCCGCCGGAGAGAGGCCCTGCACCGCCTCGGCGACGAGGCCGCGGCGTACCTGCGCCGCGTCCTGCCACAGGCCCTCGAGCGGTACCGGCGCGTCATCGTCGCCACGCACGTCCCCCCGTTCAAGGAGGCCTGCTGGCACGAAGGCCAGATCTCCAACGACGATTGGCTCCCCCATTTCACCTGCAAGGCCACAGGCGAGGTGCTCCGCGAGGCCGCCCTGCGGCACCCGGAGCGGCGGCTCGAGGTGCTCTGCGGCCACACCCACGGCGCCGGCGTGGCGGAGATCCTCCCGAACCTCGTCGTGCGCACCGGCGGCGCCGAGTACGGCGAGCCCGCGGTGCAAGGCGTCATCGCGACCGCGTAGACCACCATCGCGCCGCGCGCCCCGGCTCCCCGCCGCCCCACCGCGCTCGCGGGCGTCCATCCCACGGACCATCCGGCCCCGACACGATGTATCCTGCGCGCCACTCCCCCGCCGACCGCGGCAGAACGGTGCGCCATGCCGACGAACGACCCCGACAGCCAGCTCGACGAGCTCCTTCGCGCGCTCGACGCAAACCCCCGCGCGACCGACGTCTTCTATCCAAGGCAGGTGAACGCGAGCCCGCCCGCCGGCGCGACGGACTACGATATCCCCGTTGCCCCCGGGGTGACGCTCGGCGCGCGCTGGCACCTGTCCGACCCGGGCAATCCCACCGTGCTCGCGTTCCACGGCAATGGCGAGACCGTCCCCGACTACGACGACATCGCCGAGGGCTGGCACGACATCGGGCTCAACCTCTTCATCGTCGATTACCGCGGCTATGGCTGGAGCAGCGGGCAGCCGACGCTGCGCTCGCTCCATGAAGATCCCTTGAAGGTCTCCGATTTCTTCGAGCGCGAGCTCGCCGAGACGAGCCGCGCCGCAGGCCTCGAACAGCCGCCGAAGCCGGTGCTCTTCGGCCGCTCGCTCGGCAGCTCCCCGGCGTCGCGGATCGCCGCGCACCGCGGCGACGCGTACCGCGCGCTCCTCCTCGAGAGCGGGTTCAGCGACGTGCGGCACCTGCTCGCCCTCTTCGAGATCGACCTCGGCGATCTGCGCGACGAGGCGCACCGCAGCTTCTCGAACCCGGAGCTCCTGAGGCACGTCGAGATCCCGGTCCTCGTCCTGCACGGCGCGCGCGACACGCTGCTCCCGCCGGACCACGCCCGCGAGAACCACGCGGCCGTCCCCCACGAGAGGAAGGCCCTGCACCTCATCGACGGCGCCGGGCACAACGATATCCTCCTCTTCGCGTCCGCCTATTTCGGAGCGATACGGGCCTTCCTGCAGAAGCACTGAGCGAAGGCGCCGAGCGGCGCTCGCCCGCTACACCTCGAACAGCAGAAAGGGCTTGCCGGTGAGCTTCCTGAGCAGCGGCATCGCCACGTTGTAGACCGGAGTCCCGTTCGACATGCGCCCCTCGAGCGCCCCGTGGTGCGCGTGTCCGTGGAAGACCACGTCGGCGCCGTACAGATCGATCGGCGCTGCAAGGCGGCTCGTCCCAAGGAAGGGCCTTATCTCCACGTTCTCGCCGACGGTCGTCTCGAGGATCGGCGTGTAATGCATGATCACGATCTTCTTCTCGCTGTCGAGCTGGGACAGCGCCGCCTCGAGCTTCAGCGCCTCGGTCACGGCCTCCTGCACGAAGGCCTTGAGCGGGCCCTCGCCGAACGCCTGAAGCGTCGCGCTCCCGAACCCGCCCATGAAGCCCTTCACGCCGGCGACCCCGATGTCGTCGCACAAGATCAGGTGATCCCCGTCGAGCACCGCGACGCCCGCGTCGCCCAGGAGCTTCGCGATCTCGACGCCCGCCCCCCGGTCGAGGTCGTGGTTGCCGAGCACGGCGGCGCACGGCATCGAGAGCCCGGCGAGCGCGTCGGCCAGCACCTTCGCCTCCTCGGGATGGCCGCGATCGGTGAGATCGCCGCACAGCACGAGCAGCTCCGCCTCCGCGTTCACCGCCTTCACGAGCTCGCGCATCCTGGCGCCGTGCTCGGGCCGGCAGTGCAGATCCGAGGACGCCGCGATGCGGCGCTTGCCCGGCTCCCCGTTCCCTCCGGCGACGGCGGCGCTCATGATCCCGGCTTGCGGACCCGCGCCGCCTCGGCCTCCACCCCCGGCCCCTCCGCGCCGCCCGGAGCCCCGTCACGGCCCGGCCTCCCCTTGCCGGGGCGAGGCCGCCCCGCCGCAGACCGCCGGCGCTTCCGGCACAGCGCCCCCCGCGCCGCCTCGGGCGCGGGCGCTGCGGGTCCCACGACGAGCCCGAGCTTCTCGTAATCGTGCACGTACTGCTGCCTGCTGATCAGGTTGCCCCGGCATACCCGGAGCGGCGCGTCGCCGGCCCGCGTCTGCGCCAGCGTACGCCGGCAGAGCTCGTCGATGATCCACCCGGGCACCCGGCTCCGCGCGCCCGGATAGACGAAGCGGTACAGCGTCAGGTGCGCGAACAGGACCTCCCAGTAGGGACCGAACCGGGCGAGGAGCCTCTCCCAGTCCATCTCGTCCCCACACGCGTAGATGAGGTGGTTCACGTCGGCGCCGTCGTACCGCTCCCGTTCGTCCACGAACGCCTTCGTGAAGATGATCTCCTCGACCGGCGCGATCAGACAAGAGTGCCCCAGGATCGTGGCCGGACGCGCATGCTCGAACCAGCCGCCATCCACCACGGCCAGGCCGTTGCTCGACGAGAAGATGAGATCGATGAAGCGATCGCCCGTATAGGCCTTCCCGATCCACCGCGGATCGATGAGCTCCGTCTCGAAGCCGGCCCGCTCCAGCGCCCTGAACGCCGCCGGCACCTCCCGCTCGTCCAGCATCACGTCGAGATCCTTCGTGTCCCGGAAAATGCCCGTGTATGCGAAGAAGGCATACGCCCCCGCCACCATGAACGGCACGCCGGCGCAGAGGAGGGCCTCCATCGCCCTCACCCTCACCTCCAGCTCGCCCGCGCGGGAGAGCTGGCCGGCGGGGTCGTCGAAGGCCGGAGGAGCGAGCGCCGCGCGCTCGCCTGCGCGCGTCGCCCGGGCTGAAAGCGCGTGCTCCGCGTCGCCTGCGACAGGGGATCCGCTGCGCACCATCCCCCTCTGCGTAATGAACAGGACGTGCGATGGCGACCCCCCTCCCCCCTCACGCGCCCGGAACATGCGCGGAATATGCGTGGAATATGCGTGGACCGCGTCGACCGCGTGGACCACGTCGGAAGGCGCCGGAACGACGCGAACGAAGGAAGAGAAGCGGGCTCGTCCTCGCTGACCATTGCACGACGTGGCGGGTCTGGCTCAAGCTCGCCTGCCGGGGCCGCTCGGCGCGCCCCGAGCTGGCTGGCGACGAGCCGCGGCCCGACGCTCGAAGAGGAGGCACATCCGTGAACACCGCCATCGCGACGATCAATCCAGCGACCGGAGAGACGCTCGAGACGTTCGAACCCCTCTCGTCAGCGGCGCTGGAGCAGAAGGTGGCGCGCGCGCACGCCGCGTTCCGCGGCTTCCGGCAGACCCCCGTCGCCGAGCGGGCCCAGAAGCTGCGCCGGGCAGCCGACATCCTGGACGGCGAGAAGGAGCAGCTCGGGCAGCTCATGACGCTCGAGATGGGGAAGACCATCGGCTCCGCCGTCGCCGAGGCCCAGAAGTGCGCGACCGCGTGCCGCTACTACGCCGACAACGCCGAGCGCCTGCTCGCCCCCGAAGAGGTCGCCACCGACGCGGGCAGGAGCTACGTGGCCTTCCACCCGCTCGGCGTGGTGCTCGCCATCATGCCGTGGAACTTCCCGTTCTGGCAGGTCTTCCGCTTCGCCGCGCCGGCGCTCGTCGCCGGCAACGTCGGCCTCCTCAAGCACGCCTCGAACGTCCCCCGCTGCGCGCTCGCGATCGAGGACATCCTCCGCCGGGCCGGCTTCCCGGAAGGGGTCTTCCAGGCGCTGCTCACCGGGACCGACGTCGTGCCGCGCCTCCTCGCCGACCCGCGCATCGCGGCCGCGACGCTCACCGGCAGCGAGAACGCGGGGCGCAGCGTCGGCGCCCACGCCGGCAAGCACCTCAAGAAGGTGGTGCTCGAGCTCGGCGGAAGCGATCCGTTCATCGTCCTGCCGAGCGCCGACCTCAACGCCGCCGTGGGGACCGCGATCCGCGCGCGCATCATCAACAACGGCCAGTCCTGCATCGCGGCGAAGCGCTTCATCGTCCACGAGTCGATCGCGCCCGAGTTCGAGCAGCGCTTCGTCGCGACCATGCGGCGCCTGCGGGTCGGTGATCCGATGGATCCGTCGGTCGACGTCGGGCCGCTCGCCACGCCGCAGATCGCCGCGGAGCTCGAGGAGCAGGTGCGGGCGTCGGTGGCCGCGGGCGCGCTCCTCCTCACCGGAGGCAAGCGGCTGAGGGGGCCGGGCAACTACTTCCCGCCGACCGTGCTCACCGACGTCCAGCGCCCCTCCCCCGCCGCCGACGACGAGCTCTTCGGCCCGGTCGCGGCGGTCTTCCGCGTCACCGACCTCGACGAGGCCATCCACATGGCGAACTCCACCCGGTTCGGCCTCGGGGCGAGCGCCTGGACCCGCGACGCCGACGAGCGCGAGCGGCTCATCAACGAGCTCGATGCCGGCCAGGTGTTCATCAACGGCATGGTCGTGTCCGATCCCCGGCTGCCGTTCGGCGGCATCAAGATGTCCGGCCACGGCCGCGAGCTCTCCTCGTACGGCCTGCGCGAGTTCGTGAACGTCAAGACCGTCTGGATCGCCAAGGACGAACGGCCGAGGGGCCTGCCAGCATCCGAGTGATCCGGCCAGCCGTCCGGCCGCCGCTTCCCCGGCGCCCTGCGACGGGCGATGATGGCGGCCATGTCGCTCCCCGGCTTCACCGAGACGCAGTTCTCGCACGGCGGCGTGGCGCGGGTGGTCTACCGCCGCGGCGCGGGCCCGGGCGTCGTCGTCATGCACGAGATCCCGGGCATCACCCCGTCGGTCGCGGCGTTCGCCGAGCGCGTGGCGGACGCCGGCTTCACCGTCTTCGTGCCGCACCTCTTCGGGACGCCCGGCAAGCCGGACACGCCCCTCTACATCGTCGAGCAGCTGGGCCGCGCCTGCGTCAGCCGCGAGTTCCACGTGCTCGCGTCCAGGCAGGCGAGTCCGATCACCGACTGGCTGCGCGCGCTCTGCCGCGACGTCCACGCGGAGCTCGGGGGCAAGGGCGTGGGCGCGATCGGCATGTGCCTGACGGGCAACTTCGCGCTGGCGCTGATGGTCGACCCCGCCATCGCGGCGCCCGTGCTGAGCCAGCCGTCGCTGCCCTTCCCGCTCTCGCGCGAGCGCCGCGCCGGGCTGCACCTCTCCGACGACGGCCTCCGCGCCGTCAAGGAGCGCGTCGCCGCCGGTACCCCGGTGCTCGGGCTCCGCTTCACCCACGATCCGATGTGCCCGAAGGAGCGGTTCGACCGCCTCCGGGCCGAGCTCGGCGACGGCTTCGAGAGGATCGAGATCGACTCGTCCCCAGGCAACCCCCATGGGATCCCGCGCACCGCCCATTCGGTCCTGACCCGCGATCTGGTCGACCGCGAAGGCCACCCGACGCGCGAGGCGCTCTCGCGCGTCCTCGCCTTCTTCCGCGAGCGCCTCCACCCCTGACCGCCCGCAGCGGAAGCCACGCCCCAGGCCGGAACGTCACGCGACGCCACGCGACGCCACGCAACGTCACGCGACGATGCACGGCCGGTTGCGTCTCCGTGAACGTCGACTTACCGTCATTGATTGTGTCGGACGATCCGGCCGTGGCCGCTCTGCTGAGCGAGTACCCCCCTGCTGCGCAACAGCTGACATTGCACGTGCGCAAGCTGCTCCTCCGCATCATTCCCGACCTCCACGAGCACGTCTATCCAGGCTGGCGGCTCGTCAGCTTCCGGATGGGCAGCGGCGACCAACACAAGATCTGCTGGCTCGCCCCGCAGCGCTTCGGCGTGACCCTCGGCTTCGAGCGCGGCGCCGAGCTGCCGGATCCGAACGGCCTGCTCACCGGCGAAGCCAAGCAGGCCAGGAACCTCCACATCCGCTCTGCCAAGGACGTGGACGTCGCCGCGATCGCCGCGCTGGTCGCGGCCGCCGTCGCGCTCCACCGGGACCGGTGAGGATCGCGCGGAGCGCCGCGGCGCGAGGGCCGCGCCCGCGGCTCAGCGGCGCCCGTGGACGACCCGCCCGCCCGTCTTGCCGAGCGCGTACGAGAACCCGAGCTCCAGCGTGGAGCGGGTGACGATCGCCCCGAGATCGAGCCCCTGCTCCACCATGAGCCGCGCGGCCTCGGGCGCGATCCCGACGAGCACCACCTCGGCCCCGAGCAGCCCGGCGGCGCGCGCCGCCTGCGCGAGGTGGTTCGCCGCGCTCGCGTCGACCACCGCCATGCCGGTGACGTCGATGATCACGACGCGCGCCTGGTGGTCGGAGATCTCCTTCAGCATCGCCTCGATGAAGCGGCCGGAGCGGTGCGTGTCCAGCGCGCCCACGATCGGCATGACGAGGACGCCGCGCGCGATCGGCACCACCGGGCTCGACATCGCGGCGATCGTCTCGAGGAGCGCCTCCTGGCGGCGGCTCAGCGACTCGAGCGCCCTCGTCCGCTCCTTGATCCGCGACAGGAGCCGCGCGTTCTCGATCACGACGGCGGCCACCGCGGCCACGCGCTCGATGAGCGCCAGGTCGGTCGCCGAGCACGCGTCGGGCTGCGGGCTGGCCAGGACGAGGACCCCGAGGACCGCCTCCCGCGAGAGCAACGGCACGCCGACCAGCGTGCGCGCGCCGCGCCCGCGCGCCTCGGCGACGTCGTCGAAGCGCTGGTACTCGCTCGACGCGGTGTCGATGACGAGCGAGCTGCACGAGCGCATCACCTGGCCCACCAGCGAATCGTCCGCGACGGGCGCGCGCTCGTCGTCGGCGAGGCTCTCGCGCTGGGCCATGCCGATCACCAGGAAATCGAGCGCGCGCTCGTGCCCCCCGGCGCCCAGCCTGCGGTTCGCGATCCTGCGGGCGGAGCTCGAGGCGAGGTGATCCGAGAGGGCGCTCGAGAAGGGCGTGCGCTCGAGGGTCACGAGGTCGACCCCCGTGTCGATGCAGCGCGACGCCGGCAGGTCCGCGAGGGCCTCCGCGACGCCCCGCGTGGCCATCTCGTAGAGCGCCTGCACGCCGCGGTACCCCATGTCGTACTCGCGCTGCACCACCGCCGCGTGGATCACGCCGTCCTGGAGCATCGCGACCGTGGCGGTGACGAGATCGAAGGCGACCACCTTGAGATCGCCGGACCGCCCGAGCTTCATCGACGCCTGCCCCAGGCTGGGGCCGTTCTCGCTGCACACCCCGAAGGCGCCGGCGAGGCCGGGGTTCGAACGCACCGCGTCGACGGCGAGCGCGATCGCGCGCTCCACGTCGAAATGGTTCTCCGAGAGCGAGCTCACGCGGACCGCCGAGCCGGCGATCGCCTCGCGGAAGCCCTCGATGCGCCCCTGGGCGTTCGGCACGGCGAAGGACTCCGCCTGGATGGTGATCTCGCCTCCCTGCGGCAAGCACCGCAGCATCGCCTGGCCCGCGATCCTCCCGGCGGCCCGGTTGTCGGTCCCGACGTAGAGCAACGACCGGCTGCCCGGGGCGGCCGGCGTGTCGATCGTGATGACCGGGATGCCCGCCGCCATCGCGCGGCCGATGGCCGGCTCGAGCGCCACGGGGTCGATGGGCGCGATCGCGATCCCGTCCACCCGCCGGCGGATCCCTTCCTCGAGGAGCGCCTCCTGAGCCGCGGCGTCGGCGGACAAGACGCTCCTGAACTCGACCCCGGCCCGGAGATCGCGCCCCGCCGCCAGCGCGCCGTCCCGCAGGTTGTTCCAGTACGCCGTCAGCGGCCGGCGGGGAGCCTTGTAGACGCGGATCATCGGCCGGCCTGGCGCGCCGCTCGCGTCGTACGATCCGCGCCACCCATCGGCGACGCGCCCCTCGCCCCCAGCATCCTCCAGGACGGCGAGGTCGATCGCGCTCCAGCGCGGGCCGGTCTGAACGCTCCGGATCCCGTCCGCGAGCGTCTCGATGAGCTCGAGGGGATCGACCGACTCGGCGACGGAGCTCAGCACCTCCTCGAGCAGGCGCAGCTCCTGGGCGCTCTGCGCCTTCTCCTCGAAGAGGCCGCGCCGCTCGAGCGCGGCGCCCACGCTCGCCGCGACCGACTCCACGAGCGCGCGGCGCGGGCCCGAGAGCGGCGCCGCGTCCTGCTGCTCCAGGGCGAGGTAGGCGCCCGGCGCGCCGAACATGGGCACCGCGATGACGTGGACGTAGACACCGTCGGGCAGCCAGCCGGGCGCTTCCGCGAGCTCGGGCAGGTGCGCCCGGTACCACGCGGTCGCGGGGACGACGCACGGGCCGTGCGCCGCCTCGGGCGCCGCGGCGGGGCCGAACGGGGCCGACGCGCTGAGCGCCCCGCCGTCGGATGGCACGTTCACCCGGCCCGGCAGGAGGCCGTCGAGCCCCACGATCGCCCTGTACGAGAGGCGCCGGCCGGTACGTATCAGCAGGCTCCCGCGCCGCGCGCCCGGGAGGCCCTCCATGGCTCGCCGCACAAGGTCGTGGAGAGTCGAGAAAACGTCCAGTCCGGTAGTCATGCAGATCCGTTCAGCCGCTCGCTCGCTGCGCAGCGCGCGTGCGGGCGGGCGCATCCCGTAGCAGGCGTGAGCGGGCTCGTGCTTGTCAAGCAGAGACGATGAGACCACCGTAGGACCACGAGGAGCTCGCACCCGCATGAAGCTCGCCTCTCTCCGCGGCCCCGGCCGCGACGGCACGCTCGTCGTCGTCCGCCGCGACGGCCTCGCCTACGCGCCCGCCGGCGCCGCCCTCCCCACGCTCCAGGCCGCGCTCGACGACTGGGAGCGCGCCGAGCCCGCGCTCCGCCGCATCGCCGACGATATCGAGCGGGGGGACGCGGCGGTGACCCCGCTCGTCATGGAAGAGCTCGCCGCGCCGCTTCCGCGCGCCTACGAGTGGGTCGACGGCTCGGCGTACATCCACCACATCGAGCTGGTGCGCAGGGCGCGCGGCGCCGAGCCCCCCGCGACGCTGACGACCGATCCGCTGGTGTACCAGGGCGGCTCCGGCGTCCTGCTCGGCCCGACCGACGACATCGTCCTGCGCGACGAGGCCTGGGGCCTCGACTTCGAGGCCGAGGTCTGCGTCGTCCTCGGCGACACCCCGCAGGGCACGCGCCGCGAAGAGGCCCACCGGCACATCCGCCTCTTCCTGCTGGCCAACGACGTGACGCTGCGCAACCTCGTGCCCGCCGAGCTCGCGAAGGGATTCGGCTTCTTCTGCTCCAAGCCCGCCACCGCGTTCTCGCCGTTCGCGATCACGCCCGACGAGCTCGGGGACGCGCTCCGCGACGGGCGCGTCCATCTGCGGCTCCGCTCGACCTACAACGGCGCGCTCATCGGTGATCCCGAGGCCGGCCCGGAGATGCATTTCTCGTTCTTCGAGCTCATCGAGCACATCGCCAGGACGCGCAGCTTCACCGCGGGGACGCTCCTCGGCAGCGGCACCGTCTCGAACCGGGATCCGGCGCGCGGCGTGTCTTGCCTCGCCGAGCGGCGCATGCTCGAGATCCTCTCGGACGGGGCGGCCAGGACGCCGTTCATGAAGCCAGGAGACACGATCATGATCGAGATGCTGAATCGCGTGGGAGAGAGCCTGTTCGGGCGCATCGCGCAGCGGGTGGTGGCCAGATGAGCGCCGCCGTGAAGGGGCTCGCGCTCTACGGCTACTGGCGCAGCTCGTGCAGCTGGCGCGTGCGCATCGCGCTGGCCCACAAGGGCATCGAGCACGCGTACCGGCCGGTGAACCTCGTCCGGGACGGCGGCGAGCAGCTCCGCGACGAGTACCGGGCCAAGAACCCGATGGCGCAGGTGCCCCTGCTCGAGTTCGAGCAGGGCGGCGCCGTCCGGCGTGTGTCCCAGTCGGTGGCCATCATCGAGCTGCTCGAGGACCTCTTCCCCGCGCCGCCGCTCCTGCCCGCGGATCCGTACCTGCGCGCCAGGGCGCGGCAGCTCGTGGAGATGATCAACTCCGGCACGCAGCCGATGCAGAACACCGCCACGCTGAAGTACGTGAGGGACGAGCTCGGCGGCGACGAGAAGGCCTTCGGCCGGCGCTTCATCGCCTCGGGCCTCGCCGCGTTCCAGGCGGCGGCGAGCGAGCTCTCCGGGCGGTTCTGCGTCGGCGACCAGGTCACCGTGGCGGACGTGTTCCTCGTGCCCCAGCTCTACAACGCGCGGCGCTACGAGGTCGACCTCGCGCCGCTCTCGACCCTTGTGCGGATCGAGGCGGAGTGCATGGCGCTGCCCGCCTTCCAGGCCGCCCACGCCGACCGCCAGGCCGACGCGGTCGCCTAGCTCGCCCCTGCGTTACCCCTTCACGAAGGAGGATTCGGATGGCCAAGGTGGAGTCGATCGGCATCAAGCGCGTCGAGGCGCTGCACTACTACGTGCGCGACCTGGAGCGGAGCCGCAGGTTCTACACGGAGAAGCTCGATTTCCAGGAGATCGCCGCGAGCTCGCCGGATCTCACGGCGGCGGCGGCGCAGCAGTCGGTCGTCTTCCAGGCCGGCGAGTGCGTCATCGTCTGCTCGCAGCCGATCGGCGAGGGCGGGCGGGCGTGGCGCTACCTGCGCAAGCACCCCGACGGCGTGGGCACGGTCATCTTCGAGGTGGAGGACATCGACCGCGCCTTCCGGCTGCTCGACGGCCGCGGGGGCACGCCGATCGACGAGATCCAGCGTGCGACGGACGAGGGCGGCGCGTTCGCGTCGTTCTCGATCACGACGCCGTTCGGCGACACCACCTTCCGCTTCGTGGAGCGGCGCGGGTACCGGGCGCTGTTCCCCGGCTGCGTGGCCTACGACGCGCCGCGCGGCGGCGAGAACCGCTTCGGGATCGCCCGGTTCGATCACATCACCTCGAACTTCCAGACGATGGCGCCCGCCCTTCTCTGGATGGAGCACGTGCTCGGGCTCGAGCCGTTCTGGCAGATCGCGTTCCACACGAACGACGTGGCGAAGGCCACGGACCACGGCTCGGGCCTGCGCTCGGCGGTGATGTGGGACCCGGCCTCGGGCGTGAAGTTCGCGAACAACGAGCCCTACCGGCCGCACTTCAAGAGCTCGCAGATCAACGTCTTCAACGAGGAGCACCGCGGCGACGGGGTGCAGCACGCGGCGCTCGCCGTGGAGGACATCCTCGCCGCCGTGCGCGCGATGCGCGGCCGGGGCGTGGAGTTCATGCCGACCCCGGCCGCCTATTACGACATGCTGCCCGAGCGCCTGCAGCGGCTCGGCATCGGGCAGATCGACGAGGACGTGGCGGCGCTGCGGGAGCTCGAGGTGCTCGTCGACGGCGACGGCGCGAGGTCCTACCTCCTCCAGATCTTCCTCAAGGAATCGTCGGGCACGCACCGCGATCCCGACGCCGGGCCGTTCTTCTTCGAGCTCATCCAGCGCAAGGGCGACCGCGGCTTCGGCGCCGGCAATTTCCGGGCGCTGTTCGAGAGCATCGAGCGGCAGCAGAAGGCGGGGCACGGCTGATGCTCGATCGCGTCGTCGCCGGGATCGTCCCGCCCAAGCACCACATCGCCCTGCGGAGCGAGGCGGGGGAGCTCCGCTACGAGGAGTGCCTGACGCGGGCGGGCTTCGACGGCCCCTACACGATCGCTTACCACGAGCGCCGGCCGCACGAGCACCGGATCGCGCAGGCCGCGCACGGCTTCACGCTGCCGGTCGCCGCGCCGGCGCGCCCGCTGGCGAAGCGGCACTACCGGTCGCAGGATCTGCCGCGGCGGGGCGGGCCCGCCGTCGACTGCCGCGTGCCGCTGCTCTTCAACGACGACGTGGTGATCGGGCTCGTCCAGCCGGACGCGGCCGACCCGGTGTACTTCGCGAACGCGGACGCCGACGAGCTGTTCTTCATCTTCCACGGGGGCGGCGTCCTGCGCACGATGCTCGGCGATCTCCGCTTCGAGCAGGACGACTACGTGGTCATCCCGAAGGGGCTCTTCTACCGCTTCCTGCCGGACGCCGCGCCCCAGCGGTGGCTCTCGATCGAGGCCGCGGACATCCACCTCCCGCGCAGGTGGCGCAACGAGGTCGGCCAGCTGCGGATGGACGCGCCGTACTCGCACCGTGATTTCCGGCGGCCCACGTTCGTCGGCCCCCTCGACGAGGGCCTCCGCGCGCTCGTCGTGAAGCGCGGCGGCGCCTTCCACGGCTTCGCCACGGGGCGCTCGCCGCTCGACGTCGTCGGCTGGGACGGGGCGGTGTACCCGTTCGCGTTCCCGATCCAGCGCTTCCAGGCGCGCGTCGGGCTCGTGCACCTGCCTCCCGACTGGCACGGGACGTTCGCCGCGCGCGGCGCCCTCGTCTGCAGCTTCGTGCCGCGCCCGACCGACTTCCACCCGGAGGCGATCCCGTGCCCGTACCCCCACGCGTCGGTCGATTGCGACGAATTTCTGTTCTATTGCCGCGGCAACTTCACCTCGCGCCGCGGCGTCGGCCCCGGCAGCATCTCGCACCATCCGGCCGGCGTGCCGCACGGGCCGCACCCCGGCGCGTACGAGGCGAGCCTCGGGGCCCGCGAGACGAGCGAGCTCGCGGTCATGCTCGACACGACCCGCCCGCTCTCGGCCACCGCGGCCGCGCTCGCGGTGGAGGACTCGGGCTACCAGGACAGCTTCATCGCGGGGGCGGAGGCTTGTTGAAGCAGTCGCTCGTGCACTCGTTGAAGCGCTGCGACTCCTCGAAATCGATCCCGTTCAGCCCATTGCAGGACATCCCGATGATGCAGCGGGCGTTGCACACGATCGCCCCGACGCAGTCGTCGGGGTTGGTCGAGAACGGGAACCCCAGCCCGCACGCCATGAAGACGTCGTTGGCGTCCTCGCAGACGGTGCGGAAGAGGGAGATGCCGCAGCCACGGAGGCGATCTCGCTGGCCGTCGCAGCCGTCGAACAGGTAATTCTCGTCCTTGCATTCGAGCTCCTCCTCGACGCACGTCACGTACTCGTCGAAGGAAGCGGTGCAGCTCGCCTCCGCCGCGGCCGCCCGCGCGGTCTCCGCCTTGTCGACGCACTCGAGGTACCTCGCCTCGCTGCAGCCGGAGCAGTCGCAGATGCGGTCGCAGGCGCGCTCCTCGGGCGAGGGGCAGCCAGCGGACACGAGCGCGCCGCCGACGGCGGCCAGGGAGAGGAGCACCCAGTGGGTGCGCGGCGAGCGGCGCTTGGGGGCGAGCACGGTGACCTCCTCGCCCTACTTTATTTCATTTCGGCATCTTGCCGAGCCGCTCGAGCAGCGCGCGCACGAGGAGCGGCCACGCGACCGTGGCGTCCGCGTACACCTCGGCGAAGCGCCCGCCCTCCTGCGGCGGGGTGAACTTCCCCCAGCTCACGCCCTCGGAGTACGTGCAGCCGGACAGGCCGCCCCAGTGGACGGGCTCGGGGCAGATGCGGACGCCGTACTGGAACCGCGGGTGATCGACCTCGATGTCCAGGCGATCGCCGACGATGTCGTAGAACGGCGCGACCTGCTGGGCCCAGTTGCGCGGCACGCCGCCGCCGATGGTGAAGATGCCGAGGCGCTTCTTCTTGCGGACCAGGCGGGCGTAGCTCAGCAGATCGAGGAACGGATTGTACGGCGGCGGCACGGCCTCGCGCCACAGGTCGAAGCCCGGCTTGTCGCCGTGCTGCGCCTTCACCTTGCGCAGCATCCACGTCGCCACGTCGAGGCCCATCTCGCTGTCGGTGAAGGCCGGCACGTACACGGGCACGTCGCGGAGGTACGCGCTCCGGAGCACGCCCGGCGAGTCGCCCATCTCCGCCAGCGCCTTGCCGAGCTGGCGGCAGATGATCTCGCTCGACCAGGGAGAGCCGGGGTCCAGCTTGTCGAGCTCCTTCCGGACGAAGACCTCGATCGCGTTGAGGTTCTTCTCCATCTCGAGCGTGTCGTAGACGCGGTTGTACCCCTTCTCGAAGTACGTCTCGTCGGAGATGCCCGGGTTCGCCTTGTAATGGGTCAGGCCGACCGCCTCGCTCAGCCCGTGCGCCATGAGCGCCCCCGTGCTGATGATGCAGTCGATCATGCCGGCCTCGATCATCCGGACGATGACGACGCCCATCTTGGCGACCGTCATCGCGCCGGAGAACGTCGCCACGACGAGGCAGTCCTCGTCGCGCACCATCGCCTCGAGCACGTCGCACGCCTCGCCGAGCGCGCGGCCGCTGAACGCGGTCCTGCTCATCGCGCGGAGCAGATCGTCGAACGAGTCAATCTTCAGCGGGTCGAGCGCGGCGAGCGGGACGAGCTGGTCTTCGACGCCGTCGCCGAGCTGGCGGTGCGAGGGACGAGGATGCTTCGGAGAGGACATAGGGCGCGAACATATACCCGCGCGGAGGGTGGGCCGTCGAGCGCGAAGCTCCCCGCGAGAGGGGCAAACTCAGGGCCGGACGGGCAGCGAGCACGCGAGGCGGCGCGCGGGTCTGTCCGCTGCCGCGCCCTCCGTTCCGCCGAGCTTCCCGGCGCCCTGGCCGATCCCGCGATCGCCGCCTTCGGCGCGCCGGGCCGCGAGATCGGCGCGAACGAACGCGAGCGGGCCCGCGCTGGGCTGGCCGTCGGTCCGCCGCTCCGGCTCCATCAGCGCGGCGATCTTCGCCACGCAAGCGTCACGACCCGACACACGGACGTCATAGACAGCCGTGCTCGCGGGCGCGCGGCGGCCATCGACCGTCGCGAACGCGCTCGAGCGATCGAGCAGGAAGCGCGCGCCGGGCGGGCGCGCGGCGCACGCCGGCATGCGGGTGAGCTCGGTGCGGACATTCGGGACGATCTCCCAGCCGTCGAGCGGCAGCAGCGGCGGCGCCTTCGCGGTCGCACCTTGCGCTGTCGTCGCGGCGGGCGGGATCGGCACCGTCCGGCCGAGCGTCAGGCCGCGGAAGCTGAGCAAGAGCGGCACGCCGGCGCTCGTCGGCTGCCCCAGCGCGGGCTCGCCGAGGTTCGCGAGCGAGGCGATCGCCCGCGGGGCCTCGCCGGAGGACCACGCGACGAGCGACGCCCCGCGGAGCCACGCGACGGGGCCATCCGGCGCCTCGCTGAAGGCGACCTCCGCCTCGGGCATCAGCTCCAGCGGCACCTCGGCGACCTCGGCGCCGCGGCCCGGCCTCACCTGGATCAGCACGTCGCGGCCCGAGGCGCGCACCCCGAACAGGATCCGGCCGCCGGACGCCGCGAACCGGGCGAGGATCGCGTCCCGGCCGACGCCCTCGGGCGCCGGACCCGTCCACGAGCGGACCCTGGCCTGGAGCTCGGTCGGGTCGAGCCAGCGCAGCGTCCACGTCGCCCGCGGCGCGGCGGAGGCGCCGCGCGCCTGGAGATCGGCGCCGGCGCCTCTGGCAGCGGCGCCGTCGGGCGAGCGCACCTCGAGCGCGGCGACGGTGGAGAGCTGGCCCCAGCGCCTGGCGCTCACCGACGAGACGCGCCGCTGGCCGTCCGGTCCGGGCTTCGCGTCGCGGGCGAGCAGCGCGAGCGCCTCCTGGGTGCTGCGCGGCGGCGGCACGCCCGCCGGCGAGAGCGGCGGCCCCGGCTGTGTCGTGCAGGCGAGCGCGCGTTCCGGCAGCGCAGGGGCCGGCGGCGGGCGGAGCGGCAGGAGCGGCGCGGCCCCGAGCGCAGGGCCGCCGGACGGCGCTCCCTGCGCGGGCAGCGGCGGCCCCCAGCCGACGCGGAGGTGGGTCGAGATCCTCAGGCCGGCCTCGTTCACGGCCAGCATCCCGGGCTCGGCGAGCAGGTCGCCTGTCCGGGCGACCTCCGCCGCGGCCTGGGGTGGGATCTCGACGGGTGACCACGTGCGGCCGGCGTCATCCGACGCGAGCACCATCCCTTCCCCGACGGCGATCCCGCGGCCGGCGTGGACCACGGCGTGCGCGGCCCCGGCGAGGCGAGCCCGCGAGACCTCGCCACCGGGGGAAAGGACGACGGCGGTGAGCTCTCCGGCCTCGTCGGCCACCACGAACGACAGCGCGCCGTCCTGCCCCTCCTCGATCGGGCTGACCACGTTGACGTCGTCGCCCCCGCCGCGCAGCCAGCGGAGCGGGAGCAGCGGAGCCTCCCTGCCGCCGGCGTCGATCACCGCGACATGGGCGCCGGGCGAGGCGCCCTCGCGGCCGTCGCCGCGCGGCGCGGGCTCGTCGCGGGGCGCGACGTCGCTGTCCCAGAGCCCGCGCAGGATCGCGATCCGGCCGTCGGCGAGCGCGCCGGCGCCGCGCCAGCGGACGTCCGCGCCCGGGCGGACCGTGCTCCACCGGCCGCTCGGCTGTCGCACGCACACGCTGCCCTCGTCCTCCGCGTCGCACGGCGCGAGCAGCAGGGCGCCGCCGCTCGGGGACACGCGGAGCTCGGCCTCGCCGCTCCGCACGAGGACGGGGGGCTCGCCGCCGAGAGGGAGGTCGGGCTTGACCTGGAGCACGCCGAACGGATCGTGGCGGCCGTCCGGCCCGCCCTCGCCGAGCGCGCAGGCCACCCACGCCGCTCGCCCCGCGCGGCCGACGCCGCAGACGTTCAGCCAGTCGCCGCGGCCGAAGGGGGCGACCTCGTGGAGCGCGCCGGTGGCGAGATCCACGCGGGCGAGGACGCCGTGGCTCGCCGTGATCGCGGCGGACGACCACGCCGCGCCGCTCGAGATCGCCGCCTCGAGCGGGTGGCGCCCCGTCGCGCGGATCCAGCGGAGCAGGGGCGCGCCTGGGCCGGGCTCGGGGGCGTCGTCGACGGGCGCGGGCGCGGGCCCGAGCCGCGCCTCGGCGACCAGGATCCGCGCCTCGCGCTGCCCGGACGACGAGGCCCTGCCCTGCGTCACGGCGATCAGCTCGCCGTCGCGCAGACGGACGCTTGCGACGCGGAGCAGCGCGGCGGGGTCGGCGCCCTCTCCGTCCCCACCCGGCGGCGGCGCGACGGGGCGCCACGACGCGCCGCCGTCGGCCGTGACCGCGAGCCCTGCCGCCTCGAAGAGCCCGGCGCCGTGCCGCGCGTCGCGGAACGCGAGGGCGCGCAGCGGCAGGGCGGGCAAGCCCGGCAGCGCGCGCGGCTGTCCCGTCTCGATGTCGAGGAAGATCGGGGAGTCTGCGATGGCGTCCCAGACGGCGACGGCGGCGGGCCCGCCGCCGATGCGCTGGAGGTCCGTCTCGGACCGGGCGAGGACCGCGGGCGCGCCGAGCGGATCATCGAACCGGTAGACGCCGCGGACTCCGCGCCCGACGAGCCGCGGGCCGGCGGCGGACGGAACCAGCACGAGCTCGATCAGGGGCTCCGGGCACGCCGCGGTCTCCGGCCGTGCCACACCGTCGGCCCCGACGAGGACACGCTGGCCGCCGACGAGCGCGAGCGTGCCGCCGGCGACCCGGGGCCCGATCACGGTAGCGCCGCTCGCGTCGACCCAGCGGGCGGGCACGGGCGCGGGCGGCGGGGGGCGCGCCGCCGCGGGCGCGCCGCGCTCTTGCGGCGCAGGTCGGGCCGGCGCGCCGCCGCAGCGGGCGAGCGCGAGCGCAGCGAGGAGCGCGGCCGCGCGCCGCGACCTGCGCGGTGGCGCTGCGAGGCGGGGAGCGCCCGCCGCTCTGGACTGCATCATCGGGGCCGAGACTACCGTGATTCGCTGGCCGCCGCGGCCGCCGTGAGGCTCAGTGGACGGCCGCGCCCGCCGGGACGGGGGCAGTCTCGTCTTCCAGCGCGTCTGCCCTGCGGGCGAGGAGGGCCATGAGCCCCCTCGCGCCGACCACGGCATGATCGGACACGCAGTTGTTGAAGATCGCGTGGACCTGCTCTGCCTCCTGGGAGAGCCGCGCGACGGTCTCCGCCCAGGGAGCGAGCTCCACGGGATCGTAGACGTACCTGAACTTCTCGTTCACGCCGACGGGCGCGTCCCAGGTCTCCTCGCGCCGGCCGTGAAAGCGCACCACGGCGAGGCGAGGATCGGCGACGAGGGCGGTGGGAGGCATGCTGTTGTCCTTGCCCTGCGGCTCATCGACGATGACGTAGAATGCGCCGAGGTCTCGAAGGAGGTCCGCGACGCGCTCGATGCGTCCGGGCATGCCCCATGACCCGTGCCGGAGCTCGACGGCGAACGGGAGCCCGTCCATGCGCCTCCGGCACTCCTCGATGACACGCACGTTGCCGCGCGTCGCCGTGAACCACGGAGGGAACTGGAAGAGCACATACCCCAGCTTACCCACCTGGCGCAGCGGATCGAGCGCCATCCGGAAGCGCTCCCAGAGCGCGTCTCTGACCTCGGCCGGCAGGTCTGCCGGGTAGAGGCGCCGCCGGTCGAAGAGCGAGGCAGGCAGCGCGCCCTGGACGTCCAGGGGAAGGCGGACGGGCTCCACGGGGTGCTGGGTGAGCGGCGCGAACGCCTTCATGTTGAACACGAAATCAGGCGGAGTCCGCTCGACCCACTGCGCCACCGTCCCCGGCCTCGGGAGGGCGTAATAGCTCGAGTTGACCTCGACCACGGGGAACTGGGACGCGTAGAACTTCAGCCGTTGCGCCGGGCTCGACACGCCCTTCGGGTAGAATCGATGGCTCTTCACCAGGGTCGGGTCCGTCCACCCGGCGGTCCCGGCGAGGGCGTTGCCGACGCGGGCGGGCACAGGCGCGCACGCCGCGAGCGCCGCGGCGCGCGCGAGCCGCTGCTCCTGCTGGTGTGGAGCCTCCTCTGAAGGCGACCTCGGCGGGTCGCGCAGGGCTTCTTCGTGCATGTCGGGAGCAACCTAAGGCCTCTTTCCGGCGATGGAACCGCTCGCCCGGAGAACCGGCGGCGGGCGCTCATTGCCTCTCACGAAGGTCCTCTCTCCGGTCGTGCGCGTACGCTGGTCGTGCACGTACGCTCCCGCTCGCTCGACGAGCTCCCGGATTGCCAGATCCTGATCCAGGCGGTGTTCCGTCATGCTCTTTCTCCGTGGTTGAGGCCGCGAATGCAGAGCGCCGACAGCATGGAGAGCCCAGATTGTGCATGCGCCGCACGGTCGCCTGCGCTATACTGAACCAGGGGTTAGAGGGATTGTTATATTCCTCCGCGGCAGGACAGAGGTGATCGATGTACTCAGCGAATCGTCGCCGGAATATCGAGCGGGAGGAGCGCATGCTCCTCCGCGAGAGGCGGGAGCAGGCGGCCGGCAAGCTCCTTCAGAAGGTGCCGGAGCTCACGAGCCTGAACCTGGAAATTCGAGAGAGCCGGCCCAATGCGTCCACGAATGACACGCAGTACATCCGCCGCGTCGTTGTCGAGCATGCGCACGCGCTGTTCGAAATGCCGTGCTCGTACTCTTCCTGTGACAACGGCGGCTACGACGTGACGCAGGAGATCCTGAGCGGCCTCGCTTCGCGCACGGCGCGGTTCGAGGGGGAATGCGCCTGTCGAGGGAGCTGCGGTGGCGAGTGCTGCTCGCGGGTCCTCCGCTACGTCGCCACGGCCACGTACCGTAGCCCCGAGGCGTAGGGCGGGCGCTTATCGCCCGGGACGGCGTACGTCGCGAGCGGCGTCCCGGGCGCAGTCCGCACCTCGGCTCGCGCTCAGCGCTTCACTCTCAACGCTTCACTCGGTGATGGGAGGCTGTGGCCCCGGGACGATCCCTGCGATGTCCGGATCCTCGCCCGGCGTCCCGCCATCACCGGGGCCCTTTTCCTTGCGGCGCGCGAGGCGGTTCGCGTCTTTCTCGCGCTGCTTTTCCTGCCGGGCGCGCTCTTTTTGCCGCTTCATTGCTGCCTGTTTCTGCTGCATAGGGAGCCAGGCCTTTCAGCGCGCCTCCGGACGGCGCGTCTTTCGGCACCTCGTGGTGCGTCCTGAAGGCGCAGGCGCGGCGCACGAGCGGCGCCGCGCCGCGCCCGCGATCAGTCAGTAGCGGTCGCCGCGACCGCCGCGGCCGCCGGAGCCGCCGCGACCGCCGCGGCCACCACCACCGCCGCCGCCGAAGCCGCCACCGCCGCCGCCGAAGCCACCACCGCCGCCGCCGCCGAAGCCGCCGCCGCCACCACCGCCGAAGCCGCGCGCCGGGCGCTCCTGCGCTTCGTTGACCTTGAGCGCACGGCCATCGAGGACCGCGCCGTTCAGCTGCGAGATCGCGCTGTTCGCGGCCTGGGCCGAGCCCATGGTCACGAACGCGAAGCCGCGCGGCTGCCCCGTCTCGCGGTCGGTCGGCATCGCGATCTCACGGACCTCGCCGGCCGCGGCGAACGCGGACTCGAGGGTCTCGCGGGTGGTGCTGAACGAAAGGTTTCCTACGTAGAGACGATTTCCCATGCCATCCTGCTTTTTTTACGGCTTTCTGGTGCGCCGCTGCGGCGCTCTCGGCCTGCCATCCGACGAAGCCGTAACGGATCGAACGGAGACGTGCCGCGCGGAACTCCCGCGCGGTCACACGGTGCGTCGTCCAGTCGTCCGAGCGAGCTGCAGGCTCCCTCACGAGAGGGAAACAGGAAAGCGTCGTATCGAGGGCCAGGGACGTTCGTGAGAAGAAGCATCCTAGCCCGATCCGCCGTCTTTCGCAAGCGGGCCGTCCGTGGTCGGGGCCACCGCGGCCACCGCGGTCGAGGTCACCGCGGCCACCGCGGTCGAGGTCACCGCGGCCACCGCGGTCGAGGTCACCGCGCGCCTCGCGCCTCGCGCGCGCCAGCTCCACGCGGCCTCCTGCTCGCCGCGCCGCGCCAGCTGGCTGCATGCTTACGGGCGGCTCGGGTGATCGCCGGTGCGGGCGAGGGCGTCCGCTGCGGCCGCGACGTCCCCCCGCGGCGCGGGTGAGGCCGCGGCGGCGCCGGCCTCGGCGGGGGCGGAGCGGCTGGCGAGCCAGAGCCAGAGGACGAGGGCGCCGAGCGCCACGCGGTACCAGCCGAACGGCGCGAGGCCATAACGCTTCAGGTAACGCAGGAAGACCGCGATCACGAGCAGGGCGACGGCGAACGAGACGGCGAGCCCGACCACGAGCGCCACGATCCCGCCGGGGGCGTCGAGCAAGGCGCGGCCGTTCTTGACGAGATCGAAAACGGTCGCGGCGCCGAGCGTGGGGATGGCGAGGAGGAACGAGAACTCGGCGGCCGCGGCGGTGCTGAGGCCGGAGAGCTGCCCGCCGACGATGGTGGTCATCGAGCGCGACGCGCCGGGCCAGAGCGAGAAGCACTGCGCGAAGCCGATCGCGAGCGCGCGCTGGAGCGTGACGTCCTCGACGCGCGGGGCGCCCTGATCCGGCCGGCGGCGGCGGACCGACTCGACGCCGATCATCAGGAAGCCGCCGACGATGAGCGCGACCGCGACGGGCCCCGGCCCGAACAGGTGCGCCTTGATGGCCTTGTGGAAGAGCAGGCCGATCACGGCGGCGGGGAGAAACGCGAACGCGAGGGCGAGCGCGAGGCGGAGGCTGTCCGGATCCCGCCGGACCATGCCGCGCACGGTGGTCGAGAGGCGCTCGCGGAAATAGACGACGACGGCGAGCACCGCGCCGAGCTGGATCACGATATCGAGCGTCTTCGCCGCCTCGCTCTGGTGGCCGAGCCACGCGCCGAGCAGGATGAGATGACCGGTGGACGAGACGGGAAGGAACTCGGTCAGCCCCTCGAGGACCCCGAGCAGGACGGCATCGAACCAGAACATTGCGCCGAGTCTACCCTCACGCGGGCCAGAGGTGCGCGAGAGCGCGCACGGGATCGGGCTGCGTGGCGGGATCGCGGCGCGGCCGCGGCGGCGCGGCGGAGAGCGCCGGCCGTCGGCGCGAGCTCCCGTGGAGGCAGGGCCCTCCGAGCGCCGCGCCGCCAGCGACGTGGGCGATCGGCGCCGGGGCCAGGGCGCTGTCTGCGGGGGCACGCTCGACCGCGAGGCGCGCGTCGCCCTCGCGGGGACGATCTCGCCGGCGATGGCCTCGCAAAACGCGAAGACCCGCGCGTCCCGGAGCCACGCGCGGCCGCGTCTGGCCACGCGCGGCCGCGCCTGGCCGCGCGTGGAGGACGCGGAGGAAAGGGTCGTAGTCGGCGCTCCCCTGGGCGAAGGAGCGGAGAGGGCGCCAGCACAGCGGTAATCGCCGCAGACCTAGCTCGCCCCGAGCAGGAGCCGTTTCACGAGCCAGCGCTCGGCGGGCTCAACCGTCGTGTTGGAGACACCTGCCCGTCGCTGCCGCAGTTCGCCCCGCGGTCCGACGCGGGCGCTCGCACCGGCCGACGCAAGCTGCAGAGCACGAAAACGCCAGCTCCACACGAACAGGGCAGCTGGGACAGGGGAAGTCCCGACAGAAACAGGGAAGCCCCGATCAGCCCGTAAGTGCCGGCCGTGCGAAGAAGAAAAGAAGGGCACCGCGAGCACCGCACCTCACACACTAACGATGTGAAGATTCGAACAAGTTGCAGTTGTTTCCGCCGTGTATCGCGACCGTGAGCCGAGGCGCGCGCCCGCGGCCGCGCTGAGCTGGGCCGTTCGCGTTGCATCTTCGACGTCCCGAGTGCCTCCGCGGCACCATCCAAGCAGGTCGAACGGAACTCGAGATCTTCGTGTTGGCCTGTCGAGAGGGCATGTTGCGCGGTTGACTCGAACAAACATCGTCGTGTACACCTCGATGGAAGAGGCCGTCGGCGCCGGGGGGTCCCGCCGTGCAGGCCATCGACACCACGCAAGCGCGCTCGCGCACTTCCGCGGCACAGCGGCAGGAGATGCGGGCCCGCGATCGTCGCAGGGAGGCAGCACCGTGTCATCGATCGCAAGAGCCCATCGCACCTCTTCGCAGGGTCAGCACAGGGGCGCCACGATCTCGTCTTCCCGACGAAGGTATTGCGTCCTCGTCGTCGACGACGACGAGAGGGCGCTGAGGTCCATTTCTGCAGTCCTCTCCGGGGACGTCGACGTCGTGGAATGTACGTCGGCGGAGCAGGCGCTCGTATTGCTCGAGACCAGGGAGTTTCACCTGGTCTGCTCCGACGTCGTGATGCCCGGGATGAAAGGGGACGAGCTGCTCCGGAGGGTGGCGAACATGCCCGTGTTCACGAGCTGTCTCCTCATCACCGGCGCCGAGGAGTACACGCGCTCGAAGGAGGCCGTGTATCACCACGTCCTGCTCAAGCCGTTCAATCCGGCCCGGCTCACGGCGCTCGTCCTTCAGCTGGCGCGCCTCACCGAGATGAAGCGCTCGGTCCACTCGATGGCGGACTCGCTCACGCCGACGGACGCCGGGAGCGAGCTCGTGTCGTGCGGCTGGCCCGACGCCGGGATGGCGCCGGAGTCGTCGCACGCGCCGAGATCCACGAGGCTGGAGGCCTGCGTCACGTGCGGCGCCACGCCGCACGATCTGCCGCACGAGCCGGAGCCGGCGAGGGCCGCCGTGTCCGCGCTCCGCGCCAGGAAGCGATGGGTTCGGTGAGCTTGCGGCCGCGCCGGCGCCCGCGGGCGGCGGCGCGGCCGACGCGGAGCGGGTCAGGCGCCGCTCGGGCCCTGCTCCTCCCACCACCTCGCCATGCGCACCTGCATCTCCTCGACCGAGACGTCCTCGATGACGGCCGACAGGATCCACTGGTGCCCGAACGGGTCCTCGACCCTGCCCTCTCGCCGGCCGTAGAACTGGTCCGCGATCGGGTAGATGATCTTGGCCCCCGCCTCGACGGCGCGCGCTGCGACCGCGTCGGGGTCCTCGACGTTCAGCGTGAGGACGATCGGTGAGCCGCCGAGCGCCTTCGGGCCGCGCGCGTTCCACTGGGGGGCCTCGTCGGCGATGCTGATGACGGAGTCGCCGATCACGAGCTCGGCGCAGACGATGGCGCCACCGAGCTTCGGGTCGGCGAGGCGCAGCTTCTCGGTGGCGCCGAACGCCTTCTTGTAGAACGCGATGGCGTCGGGCGCGCCGGCGACGACGAGGTGCGGCACGACGGCGTGGTACGGGGGCGGGGCGATGGGGTGCGGTCGCAGGGTCATGCGCGAAGGATGCCCACGCGACCGGAGCGGGTATTGTAAAAACATGCCGGCCTGCCGAGCCGGCTCGGCCAGCGCCGGCTCAGCCATCGCAGCCATCGCCGGTGGTCAGCCGTCGAGCGGGACATGGTTCCGCTCGCGGCGCCTGGTCACGTACTCGGTGGGCGTGAGGCCGGCGAACGCGCGGAAGTCGTGGATGAAGTGCGCCTGGTCGTAATAGCCACACGCGGCCGCGACGCCCGCCCAGGAGACGCGCTCGCCGCGCTCGATCGCGGAGACCGCCTGCTGGAAGCGCCGCACACGGCAATAACGCTTCGGGGTGAGGCCGACCCGCTCGGTGAAGCTCCGGATGAACCGCTTCGAGCTCATCCCGAGCCGCCCTGTCACGTCGGCCACGGTCCACGCGCGGGACGGGTCCGCGAACGCGGCGAGCGCGAAATCGACCGAGGGATCGCGCTCGAGCGGCGCACGCGGGCGGAGGAGCCGCGACGCGAGGGCGGACTCGAGCGCGCGGAGCCTCTCCTCGGGGGTCTTCGCCTCGAGCACGCGCTCGCGGACGAGGGCGGCTTCGCGGCCCCACAGCGCGTCGAGCGAGACGTGGGCGCCGCCGAGCGCCGCGGCGTCCAGGCCGAAGAACGGCGCCGCGCCGCCCGGGGAGAGCTCCGCGCCCACGATCGCGCGCTGCTCCGCCGTGTCGATCGCGAAGTGCTCGGCGTGGGCGCCGCAGACGGCGATGCCGGAGAGGCGGTGGCAGCGAGCGGCGCCGCCCTCGGCAGCGCCGTGCTCGGCAGCGCCGTCATACCAGCGCAGCTCGTCCTCGGCGAGGTTGATGAGGAGGCTCATGGCGCCGCTGGGGAGCACGCGCTCCAGCAGGTCGGGGAGCTCGGGGGCGGCGTAGTACCAGAGCAGGCGGACGAAGCGGCCGAGGGGGGGAGGCGGGGTGTACGTGACGAAGCGCATGGGGCGGCCCGTGGAGGCACAGCATGCCATGGCCGAGGACGCGCGGCGCGTAAAGGCCGCTCCGATCGAGCCGTACCGCGGTCGAGCAGACGCCCTGCTCCATCGAGCCAGCGCGCGCACGGCTCCGGGAGCGGTCTCGTGGAGGGGCGCTCGGAGCTCAATAGGGCGGCAGCATCCTCCGGAATCCGTGCCCCAGCGCCAGCACCAGGAAGACCAGGTTGCGCAGCGGCAACACGGGCCAGAAGAGGCCGAGAGGCCCGTCCGCTCCGGCATTTCGCTCCTCCCCCGCCGCGACGCCCTGCTCCCGTTCGCCCCGGAACCCCCGCGCGAGCCGCGCGCCGAGCCGCCGCATCCACGCGACCGACCGCGGGAATTCGGCAATCCCATCCAGCCAGGCTCCGGGGATCCCGCGCGCCCCCAGCGCCGCGCCCGCGAGGCCACCGACGATCGCGCCGGTGCTGTCGGCGTCGCCGCCGAGCAGGATGACGTCCTCCACCGCGCGCCGGAAATCGCCCGGGTGCGCGAGCCAGCAGAACAGGGCCGCTGGAGCCGTGTCGACGATGAACCCGCTCACCCCCTCCTGGAGCCCAATCGCCGCGGCGAACTCCTCCGCCGAGGCGCGCTGGCCGAGGAGCTCCGCCGCGCGGTCGAGCCTGCGGCGGAGCTCCTCGTCCGCGACGCGCCCGCGGAGCAGCGCGAGCAGCTCGGCCGGATTCACCTGCTCCGGCGTGCGCACCGCGGCATATGCGGCCGCGAGCGCGATGATCCGCGCGCCCTCCTCGGCGCGTGGATCGGTGTGCGTGAGGCGCGTGGACGCGCGCACCATGGAATCGATGCGCGAAGGGCTGAGCGCGAGGGCCGCGCCCAGGATCGGCGCGCGCATCGCGGCGCCGTTCCCCGCGGAGAAGACGCCGCTCCGCTCCGGAGAGAACCCGAGCCACAGCTTGAGGATCGCCCGCAAGGTGGCGTACCCGACGCCCGCCGGCAGCGCGGCGAGCCAGCCGCGGAGCTGCCACGCGAGCGCGCGCGCGAACCGCGCCGCGTCCTCCGGCGCGGCCAGGAGCGCCTGGGCCGTCATGCACGCGTGCTCGGCGTCGTCGCTGATCATCCCGCGGCCGAGCACGAAGCGGTGCTCGAGCGGCGACGCGCCGAAGAGGCGGGCGGCGCGGCGGCGCGACAGGCCCTCTCTGGGCAAGCCGAGCGCGTCGCCGACCGCCGTCCCAAGGAGGACGCCGGCGAGGCGGTCCTCGCGATCGATGGGTATCGTCTCGATGGCCATGCGAGCACGCGCTTCACGTTCCGTGCCCGGAGAGCGCGGCGGAGAGCCGCGCTTTCACCCACCCTGGCCAGGAGGGCGGCTTGCCAGGATGGCAGCCCGTCGACAGGCTGATCGACACCGTGTCGCGAGAGCCGTGGTAACCCGCTCCGGAACCAGGCCCTTCTCGGCGTCTTCGGCGCTCCGCGCGCGTGCCTGGCTACGCCCGCCGGCGCCAAGCGCTCGAGCCTGCCAGCTCCAATGTGCTCCGAGCACCGACGGCGAGCTCAGCGAAGCGACCATCGCCGAGCCCGCCCCCCAGGACGCCTGCGCCTCAGGGGCAGCGCGGAGCGGTGTACTCGCCGCTCGGATCCGTTTCCCAGAGCGAGCCCACGCCGAGACGGAAGCGCACTTCGGCCTCGTCGATGGAGAGGATCTCGAGCGTGCCCGGTCCAAACGACCCACCGCCCCACGGGCAGTCGTCCGGCCGCGGCGAGTAGGGCTCGCCCGTCTCGCTCATGTGGCTATAGCTGACGAGCGCGGGATCCTCGAGATCGTAGACGCCGACCTGCTGGTAGGCGCTGGGCAACACGATGCTCAGCGCCCAGTGCCCGCCGCAGGTGAGATGCGTGGTCGGGGAGCCGCACGAGACACCGAGATCCGATGCACGAAGAAAGAGGTCGTTGGGATCGAGCGCCGGACCGCCGCCGCCCGACCCGCTGCTGCCTCCGACGTCACCCTGGCTCTCCCAGTACCGGTCCCAGAGCACCTCCATCTGAGCGCGCGTCAAGGCGACAGCCGGCAACGCATCACCTGGCGCAGCGGCGCCCCCGGAGCTGCCGCTGCCCGCAGTGTCGATCGAGCCGCTCCCGATCGACGGATCGGCAGGGTCGTTCGCGCCGCTCTCGCGCGGCGGATCGGCGGGGTCGTTCGCGCCGCCGTCGTTCATCGCGCCCTCGATGAAGCTCACGTCGCAGGCGGCCAGCAGGAGGGGCGCCAGGACCAACAGCATGGAAGCGTTCTTCGTCGTCATGGCGTCCACCACTGCACGACCAGCGCCAACCTGATGGCAGACCAAAACCACGGCAAAACGACGGTGCAACACGCGACCTGTGCCGCGGATGTGCCAGCGTGCGCCTTGACGCGCTGGCACCGTCCTCCGGTTGTGCCGCCAGCTTCCTGGCGTCTCCGGAGGGCATCGTCACCACGATGAGGGCTGAGCGTCCGCGCGCGCCTCGAGCCTGGCGGCGTCGAAGCCCGGCCGACCTCTGGCCGCCCGCCGGGCCCCGTTCACCCCACGGCCTGCGGGCTCAACGCTCTCGCTCTCGGGTACGAGCGCGCCGGCTGCGGCCCGTGAGGGCCGCGCCGCCCATGCTCGTCCCTCGCGCCTCGGGCAGCGCCGGAGGTGCGAGGCGCGAGCTCACCACGTGGTCAGCTGAGCTTCGATCCTGTGTTGAGTCGCCTGCTCGTAATCGTAGGCGAACCCCAGCAGCTCAGCCTCGCTCCAGTGAGGGCCGACGAAGATCAGGCTGAAGGGAGCCCCGTCGCTGTATTGACCAGCGGGCACGACCACCCCGGGCAAGCCCGCGATGTTGATCGCGGACTCCGTCGTCGCGGGATAGGTGTCCGAGCCACAGAGCTCCGGCAGCGTGTCATAGGTCTGCGGAAACGCGAGGCCGTCCAGATCGTGCGTCGCCATCACGGAATCGAAGACGTTCACGTACTGGTCCCGCAGGGCCCAGAAGCCAGACAGATCGGGCGCGACCTCGGGGACGAGCAGCGAGGCGGCCAGCACGGGGAGCTTGTCGACGTACCAGGACAGCGGCCCGCCGACGGGATCGAACGGAGATATCCCCGTGAAGGACGCCAATCCGTCGATCGAGCCGACGATGGTCCCGCCGACCTTGACCCCCTTGAGGTAACGCTGGAAGTCGTAGGCCACAGACTCCGTCCCGCGCATGTCATAGGGCTCATCGGGCAAGGCCAGATCGGCGAAGCCGCTCCCGGCGAAGGGATCTTCGACGACGATCGCGCCTTGATCCTCCAGCTCCTCGATCGCTTGCTCGTACAGCGCTTGCGTCTCGGGAGACAGGCCGCCGTTGCGCCACCCTGAGCCGTACAGGCCGATTCGCTTTCCGCAGAGGGCGGTCTTGCTCAGCTGGCTCGTGTAGCCCCCCACGGGCAGGTGTCCATTGGACAGGCTCGTCTTGGGGTCCTCCGGGGAGTAGCCCGCGAGGATATCCATCACCATGGCGGCGTCGCGGACAGTCCGCGCGATGGGGCCCACCACGTCCCTCGTGCTGGCGGCCAGGGGCACGACGCCAGCCGTGGGGACGAGGGCGAACGTCGGCTTGATTCCGACGAGGCTCTGCGCGGCCGCAGGGTTCTGGATGGATCCCCCCGTCTCCTCCGCGAGGCCAAGCACGGCGAAGTTGCCGGCCACCGCCGTGGCTGTGCCGCTGCTGCTCGCCCCGGGCACCAGGGTCGGGTCCACGGCGTTGTAGGTGGGCCCCGCCCAGCTGCTGTTCGCCCGGGTGCCGTCGTCGCTGAAGGCCGGGATGTTCGTCTTCCCGAGGATGATGGCCCCGGCGGCGATCAACCGATCGACGACGACGGAGTTCTTGATGGGGAGCAGATCGACACCGCCGGCGACCTGCGAGCTGAGCGGAGCCCAGCCCGCCGTCGACGGCAAGCCGACGTGATCCATCGACTCCTTGATGACAACGGGGATCCCGGCCAGGGGGCCGAGGGCCACGCCGTTCCTCCGCTTCCTGTCGATCTCGCGCGCCTGCGCGACGGCGTTCGGGTTCAACGAGGTGAACGCGTTGTAGGACGACTCGTACTGCGCGATCCTCGAGAGATAGGCGTTCGTCAGCGCCTCCGCCGTGTAACGGCGCATCAGGTACGCCCACTGCACCTTCGCGATCGTGAGCTCAGATACGTCGATGGCGGGAACGCCGACGGAGGCGGTCGCACCATAGGTGGTGCTGGGAGCCCCTGCGGCAACACCAACGAAAATGGCTGCTACCAAGGCAGCGCCAGATAGAATGTTCTTGTTCACGATGGACTGCTCCCTCTCACTTCAGAAACCCTATGCCGGATGAACCTCCACCGTCGGGTGCCGATTCGGAGCCTCGATCCCGAATCCCACGAGTACAGCGGACCGGAGCGCGACGAGGCATGGGATCGTCGCGCTCCGCTCGTTCAAGGCCATGTGATGGCGCCCGTCGCTCCGGACGAATCGCCATACCGTGACGATGACAACACCAACCACTTCAGCGAACCCATTGGCCCGCGCCATCTCGACGGTTCGTCGAGAGCAATTCAGCGAGGATGTACAGCGGCCTTGAGCAGAGATTCTTCGTGGCTTTTTACCAGCCAAGCAGGTGACACAGAGACAGAAGAAGCGCGCCTCGAATGCAGTGGCTCTGCTACAAAGATGAAGAATATGCGAGAGCTAGGCGCATCATACTTCATGTAAGATATAGCAAGTCGGGGTTCGGTGGCAAGTTGATGTTCGATTTTTTTGAATAGTTTGGGATTCCCGCTGCCTCCCTCGTGCTCCACGTCTAGCTCTAGCCGCTCTGGCCCCGCTAGCCCCTCTGGCCGCTGCAGCGCGGCTTGCTGGCACGCACCGTGCACCCGCGTGCACCTGACGGGGCGGCGCCTCGCCGGCAGCGACGGAGCAGCCTTGTGACCGGTTGACATCGTCATGGCGGAAACCGCTCGGGGCGCGAGCTGGTATCGCCGGGGGCGGGGCGGCGTCGGTCCTGTCCATCTGGCACGGGGCGTTGCCCGTCGCCCAACGAGGGGCAGAGGGGCACGCTCGTCGAGGTGACCGCTGCCCGGGGCGGGCCCGCGTCGTTCAAGGCGCTTCGGGCAGCCGACGGTCAGCGGAGGCCTGCCGCTTACGGTGGGAGAGCATTCTTTAGAACCACGTCTTCCGCTCTCCTTGGAAAGCGACACCCAATCAACAGCTCACGCACCCGTCGAAGGGGCCTCCTTGTACCTACTCGACAGCCTGCGGACGCTCGTCCACGTCGACCCGGCTTCGCCCCCGGCGGGGCGATGCTGCAGAGCCAAGCGCCGCGTGACACGCCAGCGCGCGCCGGCACACGTCGTCCCCCCATGTCAGAGAAGTCGTCACTTGATCTGAGCCGCTTGCGGAGGATCGGAACACCGGTCTCGGGGAACCGAGACAGGCCTTGAGGGGAGAGAGGACGCAGAATCCGTCACAAGAAATCGCCCAATGGCTCCTCGCCCCTGCTGGACGGACGGCGGTGAAGCTGGCCACGGACACGGGGGCGACGCTCCGCACCTGCCCCCATGTCGGCCTCGGCGGCCAGCCCCGGCGCTCGCCGTGGACTTTCACGGCCGAGGACGCCGATACTCGAGGGGATGCAACCAGGGGAAGTGCTCGGAGGCCGCTTTGAGATCGTGGGCCGGGCGTGCGCCGGCGGCATGGGGGCGGTCTTCCAGGCGGTCGATCGGCGCTCGGGCGAGGTCGTGGCCGTCAAAGTGTGCCTCGACGAACAGAAATCCGGCGATGAATCGCGCCTCTCTCGCGAGTCCAGGGTGCTCGCAGAGCTCTCCTGCCCAGGTATCGTGCGCTACGTCGCGCACGGGCTCGGCGCCTCGGGCGCGCCGTGGCTCGCCATGGAGTGGCTCGACGGCGAGGATCTCGAGCAGCGGCTCCAGCGCCGGGTGCTCACCGTGGACGAGGCGATCTCGCTCGCGGTGGGCGCCGCCGCCGCGCTCGCGGCGGTCCACGCGCGCGGCATCGTTCACCGCGATCTCAAGCCGAGCAACCTGTTCCTGGTGGACGGCGACGCCGCGCGCGTGAAGCTGCTCGACTTCGGCATCGCCGGGGTCCCCGAGGCCACGCGGCTCACGCGGACGGGCGCCTTCGTCGGCACCCCGGCGTACATGGCGCCAGAGCAGGCCCGGAGCGGGCAGGACGTCGACACGCGCGCCGACGTCTTCGCGCTCGGCTGCGTGCTGTTCGAGTGCCTCACCGGCCAGCCGGCCTTCTGCGGGGCTCACCTGATGGCCGTCCTCGCGAAGATCCTCCTCGACGAGGTGCCGCGGATAAGCTCCCTCTGCCCCGGCGTCCCCCCCGCCCTCGACGTGCTCTGCGCCCGGATGCTCGCCAAGAACCCGGACGACCGCCCCCGCGACGGCGCGGAGATCGCCGCGGCGCTCGAGGCCATGGGCGTCTCCCCGCTGGCGCGCGCGCCGTTGGAGCCGCCGCCTTCGAACCGGCGCCGCCAGTCCTCGCTGACCCACAAGGAGCGGCGGGTGCTCTCGGTGGCGCTGATGGGGCCCGGGCCGCGGCTCGCCGCTTCCCCGGGCCGGGCCGACCCCGAGGCGGTGGTCGCTGTCGTGTCGCCGGAGCTGCGCCGGGAGATCGAGGCGCTCGGCGCGTGCCTGGAGCTCATGGCGGACGGGTCGATCCTGGTGATCCTCCTGGGAACCGGCGTGGCGACGGATCAGGCCGCGCAGGCGGCCCGCTGCGCGCTCCTGCTCCGCGCCGCCGGCGTGGACCGGCCGGTGGTCCTGACGACCGGCCGCGTGGAGGTCACGGGCGGCCGGCCCGTCGGCGACGTGATCGACCGCGCCGTCCGGATGCTGGCGCAGCCCACGGCGGCGCTCCCGGGCGCGCCGGCGGCGGGACGCGGGACGCCCATCGGCATCGACGAGGTGACCGCCGCGCTGCTCGACGCCCGCTTCGAGGTCGTCGAGACCGAGGCGGGCCTGTGGCTCCGGGGAGAAGAGCCGCTCGCCCGCGGCGCGCGCATGCTCCTCGGCAAGCCCACGGCCTGCGTCGGGCGCGACTGGGAGGTGGCCACCCTCGAGGCCCTCCTCGCCGGGTGCATCGAGGAGTCGCGGGCGCGCGCCGTGCTCGTCACCGCGCCGGCGGGGCTGGGCAAGTCGCGCCTCGCCTACGAGATCATCCGCCGCGTCCGGCAGCGCGACGAGCCCGTCGCGGTCTGGATCGGCCGCGGCGACCCGCTCCGCAAGGGCACCCCGTTCGGGATGCTGCGGCAGGCCCTCCAGGGCGCGTGCGGGATCCGCGACCGAGAGCCGATCGAGGCGCGCCGGGAGAAGCTGCTCGCGCGGGTGACCGAGCGCGTCCGCGCGGCCGACGCGCAGCGCGTGGCGGAGTTCCTCGGCGAGCTCCTGGGCACGCCGTTCCCCGACGAGGACAGCGCGCCCCTCCGCGCCGCCCGCAAGGACGCCCCGTTGATGGGCGATCAGATGCGCAGGGCCTGGCTCGATTTCGCCGCCGCCGCGTGCGCCGCGCAGCCGCTCCTCCTCGTGCTGGAGGACCTGCACTGGGGCGACCTGCCCACGGTCCAGTTCATCAACGACGCCCTGCGCCGGCTCGTGGACCAGCCCCTCCTGGTGCTCGCCCTGGCGCGCCCCGAGGTGTACACGCTGTTCCCAGGGCTCTGGGCCCACAGGGATCTCCAGGAGCTCCGGCTCAAGGAGCTGAGCTCCCGGGCGGGCGCGCGGCTCGTGCGGCACGTCCTCGGCGACGGGGTGAGCGCCGAGACCGTGGCGCAGCTCGTGGCGCAGGCCGACGGCAACGCGTTTTATCTGGAGGAGCTCATCCGGGCGACGTCCGAGGGGAGCCAGGGCGCGCTTCCGGAGACCGTGCTGGCGATGGTGCAATCCCGGCTGGAGCGCCTCGACAGCGCGGCGCGGCAGGTGCTGCGCGCGGCGAGCATCTTCGGGCGGGTGTTCTGGCGGGGCGCGGTGGAGGCGCTGCTCGGCGGCCCCGGCGGCGTCTCCGGGCTCGCGGATCACCTCGATCGCCTCGAGCGGCTGGAATGGATCGGCGCGCGCGACGAGGCGAGGTTCGAGGGAGAGCGGGAGCTCGTCTTCCGCCACGCGCTCGTGCGCGAGGCGGCTTACGGGATGCTCACCGACCAGGATCGCGCGCTCGGCCACCGGCTCGCCGGCGAGTGGCTCCAGCGCGCGGCCGAGCCCTCGGCCGCGGTGATCGCGGAGCACTTCGATCGGGGCGGCGAGCCGCTGCGCGCCGCCGCGTTCTATCATCAGGCCGCGGCGCAGGCGCTCGCCGCGAACGACCTCGTCGTGGTGCTCTCGTGGACCGGGCGCGCCATCGAGCTCGGCATCAGCGGCGAGGCGCGCGGCGAGGTCCTCCTGCACCGGGCCGAGGCGCACCACTGGCGCGGCGAGCTCGTCGAGGCCGCGCGCTGGGCGACGATGGCGGTGGAGGAGCTGCCCCGGCGCAGCGCGCCCTGGTACGCCGCCGTGCGCGAGGCCGCGGTCGTGCTGGCCCGGCTGGGGCAGCACGACCGCCTCGCCAGCCTCAGCGGCGATCTCGCGGACGCCTGGACCGGAGAGGGCGCGACGGGCCCGCTCCTGGCGGCGTCCGCGGGGACGGCGCTCTACCTGACGATCAGCGGCCTCTACGCGCACGCCACGCCGCTCCAGGCGCTCATCGACGCCGCGGCCGAGCGCTTCTGCGACGACCCGGCCGTGAGCGGGGTCGTCCTCCGCGAGCGCGCCTGGCGCGAGCTGTACGCGGGCCGACACGGCTCGGGCCGGGCGCTGTTCGCGCGCTCGGTCGCCTCCCACGAGCGCGCGGGGAACCTGCGCCTGGCCTGCTTCGGCCGGCTCGATCTCGGCTTCCAGGAGCACCAGCTCGGCGCGTACGCCGAGGCGGAGGCCATCCTCCGCGCCGCGCTCGCGGACGCCGAGCGCATGGGCCTCGACGGCTGCATGGCGGTCGCGTGGAGCACCCTCGGCGCGCCCCTCTGCCGCCTGGGCGCGCTCGACGAGGCGCGCGAGGCCCTGATGAAGGCCATCGTGTTCCTGGAGGCGCAGGGGGATTGCCGGCTCGCGGGCGCGTCGCGCACCTACCTCGCCGGCTGCCTGATGCGCGCGGGCGATCTCGCCGGCGCCGAGGCCGAGGCCCGGCGCGCCGTGGCGCAGCTGGAGAGGATAGGTCCGCTCGTCGTGCTGGCGCGGGCGACGCTGGCGGCCGTCCTGCTCGCGCGCGGCGAGGCCTCCGAGTCGCTCGCCGAGGCGCGCGCGGCGGTCGCGTTGCTCGACCGGCTGGGCATGGTCGAGGAGGGCTCGGCGTTCGCCCGCGTGGTCCACGCCGAGGCGCTGTTCGCGGCAGGCGACCTCCCGGCGGCCCGGACCGCCATCGCGCACGCCCGGACGAGGCTCCTCGACGTCGCCGCCCAGCTCGACGACGCCGCGCGGCGCGAGCAGTTCCTCCAGCGCGTCGAGGAGAACGCACGCACGCTCGAGCTAGCGCGCGCGTGGGTCGACGAGGGGGGCTCCACGGGACGACGAGGCGTCTAGCGCCGCCGCGCCCGGCGCCGGCAGGCTCGGCCCGTCGAGCAGCGCTCCGACCGCCGCGAGCGCCGCGAGGAGGACGACCGCCCCCGCCCACAGCGGGCCCGCGGCCATGCCCGGCGACGCGTGGAGGTACGCGATCGCGCCGAGCAGCGCCGCGAGGAAGAGCGCCGCGGCGAGCGCGCGCGCCCGGCGGGGGCGCGCCACGTCGTGAAGGACGTAATCCGGGTCGGTGCGCAGCGGGCCCTCGTCGGGCGAAGTCGCGGTGGACCGCCACTCCGGCGGCCGGAACCAGACGAGCAGCTTGCCGGAGAGGCGCGGCTCCGCCGCCGCCATCCGCGCGAGCCTCCGCCACGGGTCGACGTTGGCGCGCAGCGCGCTGAAGCTGGCCAGCGGCTGAACGACGCCGTACCGCGGGGGCGCCCCCTCGGCGCAGAAGGTGCCGAACAGCCGATCCCAGACGATGAGCACGCCGCCGTGGTTCCTGTCGAGATACGCGGAGTCGACGCCGTGGTGCACGCGGTGATGAGATGGCGTGTTCAGCGCCCACTCCAGCGGCCCCATGCGGCCGACGAGCTGCGTGTGAATCCAGAACTGATAGAGGATGTTCAGCGTATACGTCGTGACGACCATCCCCGTGGGGAAGCCGAGCACGGCGAGCGGCCAGAAGAACGGCCAGGACAAGGCCCGCTGGAGCCAGCTCTGGCGCAGCGCGACCGAGAGGTTGTAGTCCTCGCTCTGGTGGTGGACCGCGTGCGCGGCCCACATGAAGTTCACCCGATGGCTCGCGCGGTGCGCCCAGTAGTAGCAGAAGTCGACCGCGACGAAGCAGGCCGCCCAGCTCCACAAGGCGCCCTCCGGCAGCCGCGCGAGCGCGGCGCGCTCGAACAGGAAGAGATAGACGAGGACTCCGCCGCTCACGACGGAGACGATGACCTGCTCCCCGACCCCGCACGCGAGGTTGGCGAGCGCGTCGGAGAAGCGGTAGCCGCGGCGCCCGCGGCGGCGACAGAGCCAGAGCTCGACGCCGATGAGCGCGAAGAAGGCCGGCACCGCGAACAGGATCAAGCTCGGCGACATCCCCCGTCCTCCATGGAGCCGCCGCGCGGCGGATCGGCTCGCGTCCGCCCAGTCTAGCGTGGACCTCTCCCGGCGCGCCCGGAGACGCACCACGCGAAAGGCGCCACACCAGCCGACCTCTTCCCTGTTGACGCTGAACCGTTTAAGTGGTCTGCCACGAGCCACGCCGGCGCGCGACCGACCACCCGGAGCGGAGATTTGTATCGTCGCGGAATCAGGGGGAGCTCACCGCTGCCGCCGGCGATGCCGCCCCGCGACGGCGGCGCAGCAGCTCGGCAGATCCCTGCGAACCGGACGCGCGCTCCGGGCGGCAGGGCTCGGCGATCCGTGAGGAACGACACTCGAACCACATAAGGAACCGACCATGAAGAAGACCGTCTTGCTCGCTTTGGGTTTGCTCTCCCTCGCCGCGTGCTCCTCCTCCGACCCGGCGGACCCCGCGCCCTCCGGCGGCACGGGCGGGTCCGGCAACACCGGCGGCGGCGGAAGCGGCGCCACCGGCGGGAGCGACGCCACCGGCGGCGGCGGAAGCGGCGCCACCGGCGGAAGCGACGCCACCGGCGGCGGGGACGGAACCGGCGGCGGGGACGGAACCGGCGGCGGCCAGGAGCTCGACTGCGCCCAGCAACCGGAAAAGTGCTACGTCCGCGCCGAAGGTAGTAAGCTCACGCTCGACGGGAAACCGTACAGGTATATGGGCACGAACTTCTGGTCGGCTCCCTACATCAGCCGCGAGCGCCTGCGCACCGAGCTCGACATCCTCGAGGCCCACGGCGCCCTGAACCTCAGGATCATGGCGCTCAGCGAGGGCGACATCCCCGCCGCGCAGCAGAACGATCAGCAGTACGGCCCACAACGGATCTTTCCGGCATCGTCCGACAAACCGTGCGCCGATGCGCAGCTCGAGGCGTTCGCCGACAACCTGGTGACGGTGCTCGACGAGATGCACGGCCGCGGGATGAAGGCGGTGATGACCCTGAACGACTTCTGGCACTGGTCCGGCGGTATGCCCCAGTACATGAAGTGGGCTCACGAGCAGCCGGCCCTCTCCTGCGGAGAGGACTTCAGCGCGTACCAGGTCGGCCTGACCCACCCCACGACGGGCGCTGCCCTGCTCGCGGCGGACCACCACGTGCCGTTCGCCGGCTCGATCCGGTTCCAGGAGGGCACAGGCCAGGACTGCCAGGCGGTGGCGATCGGCGAGTGGGCCATCCCTCACTCGGGCACGCTCGATCCGAACACGAACCCGTGGCCCGACCAGATGGATCTCTCGTCGCTGTTCTTCTGCAACAAGAAGGCCCAGGAGTTCTACTTCAGCCGGGCCAAGGTCCTGATCGAGAAGCTCAAGGACCATCCGGGGATCATGGCGTGGCAGCTCGGGAACGAGCCGCGATCGTTCAAGGGCTGGGGCCCGCTCTTCAAGCTCTGGGTCGAGAGGAACGCGAAGTTCATCAAGGACATCGACCCGAACCACCTCGTCTCCATCGGGTCGGAGGGCGACCTGTCCTATAACTGGGGCGACTACGCCAACAGCGATTACAGGGCGTTCCACGACGTGCCCGGCATCGATTACCTCACCTTCCACGTGTGGCCCGAGAACTGGGAGTGGTACGACCCGTCGCTGCCGATGGACAGCGCCGCCGACAAGGGGCTCCTGGCCGCCATCACCAAGAGCAACGGGTACATCGACGCGCAGCTCGCACACGCCAGGGCGCTGAACAAGCCGATCGTCGTGGAGGAGTTCGGGCTCGCCCGGGACGACAAGTCCGAGCCGGTCTCGTCGCCCGCCGCCAAGCGGAACGAGTACTACGCCACCATGTTCGACGCCGTCGTCGAGAACCCGGAGCTCGCCGGCGTCAACTTCTGGGCCTGGGCCGGGACCGGGAGGCCGTCGGACGACGGCAACGACTACTGGCTCCTCGGGAACGACTACATCGGCGATCCGCCCCATGAGCTCCAGGGGTGGTACTCGGTGTACGATGACGACACGGAAACCTTGAATCTTATCATGAGCTACGCCGACCAGCTCAACTCGACGCAGTAGCGCCGGCGGCCATAACAGAGCCCCTATCCCATTCATCTCACGCGGAGGTCACCTTGATTCGTCGCTCCACCTTTCTCATGGCGTTGTTCTCGCTCGCGTTCTCGGCCGGCTGCTCGAAGCCGGATGAAGGCGGCGCAAGCGCGAGCAAGTCCGAGGCAACAGCCGCCAAGGGTGCGGAAGCCAAGGGCCCGGAGAAGAAGAAAGACAAGATCACGATCGGCTTCTCCATGGATACCCTCAAGGAGGAGCGGTGGCAGCGCGACCGCGACCTGTTCAAGGCGAAGGCCGAGGCGCTCGGCGCCCAGGTGCTCGTGCAGTCCGCGAACAGCGACGACGCCCTCCAGAACTCGCAGGCGGAGAACCTGCTCACGCAGGGCGTCGACGTGCTCGTGGTCGTGCCCCACAACGCCAAGACGACCGCCACCATCGTCGAGTCGGCGCACAAGCAGAACGTGCCCGTCATCGCGTACGACCGGCTCATCCTCGACTCCGACCTGGACCTCTACGTGTCCTTCGACAACGTCAAGGTGGGTGAGCTCCAGGCCGATGCCCTCGTGAAGAAGTTCCCGAAGGGGAACTACATCCTCATCGGCGGCTCCCCGACCGACAACAACGCGAAGCTCTTCCGCGAAGGGCAGATGAACATCCTGAAGCCGCTCATCGACAAGGGCGACATCAAGACGGTGGCGGACCAGTGGGCCAAGGACTGGCAGCCGGTCGAGGGGCTCAAGATCACCGAGAACGCCCTCACGAAGAACAACAACAGCGTCACCGCGGTCGTCGCGTCGAACGACGGGCTCGCGGGCGCGGCGGTCCAGGCCCTCGGCGAGCAGAAGCTCGCCGGCAAGGTCGGCGTCTCGGGCCAGGACGCCGAGCTCGCCGCCTGCCAGCGGATCGCGGCCGGCACCCAGAGCATGACCGTCTACAAGCCGCTCAAGCTGCTCGCCGAGAAGGCCGCCGAGCTCGCCGTCAAGCTGGCGAAGAAGGAGCCCGTCGGCGAGAAGACGCAGACGGTCAACAACGGCAAGAAGGACGTCCCGAGCGTGCTCATCACGCCGATCGCCGTGGACAAGGACAACCTCGCCTCGACGGTGATCGCGGACGGCTTCCACAAGGTCGAGGACGTCTACAAGGACCTCCCCAAGGACCAGTGGCCGGCCAAGTAGGCCCCTAGCTGGACATCCCAGGCCCGGCGAGCGCCCCGGCCGCCGCGAGGCGGCCAGCCGCCGGGTCGGGTCCGCCCCTGCCCCATCTGCGCCCGTCTCGACGGCCGCGATCCTCAATGAAGCTCTTCGCCCGGAGAGCCACCGGCACGCCACATCCCCTCTCGACCACGGCCCCCGGGCCGCGCATCGTCCGAGGCAACCCCGCTCCGCACGGCTGAACGCCGCGCGTCGCCGGGGGCGTTTCGGTCACGGCGATCCTCCGTGATCCAGGGGCTCCTCGAATCCGGAGCTTCCTGCGTGGACCGGAGCTGTGCGCTGGTCATGATGCTGCGCCCTCGCAGCGCCGCGCGAGGCAAGGAGACGCGATGTCCTCCATCAAGCGACGACGGCCACGGAAGCACGGTCCGGCCGAGACGGGGCTCACGGCGCTCCAGCGAGGTGGCGTGGTGAATGCGGCCGTGGGTGTGTGTCCGGCCGTCCCGGGCTCGGCCCCGACCCTCTCCGGCGCCGCGATCCCCAGGTACACGCGCCGGTTGCTCATCCCGCAGGTCATGCCCCTGGCCACGGGGCTCGGCGCGGGCAGCGCGGGTCGCGATGCCTACGAGATCGCCGTCCGGCAGATCGAGCAGCACATCCTGCCACCCGAGCTGGGTTTGCCCCCGACGACCGTCTGGAGCTACGGCTCCGTCCATCACCCGGAGACGTTCGCCTATCCGGCGTTCACCATCGAGGCGACGTACCGCAGGCCGGTGCGCGTGAAGTGGATCAACGATCTCAGGGACCCATCGACCGGCCGCTTCCTCCCTCATTTGCTCCCCGTCGACCCCACCCTGCACTGGGCCAACCCGCCCGGCGGGGCGCAGGGCCGCGACAGCCGGCCCGCGTTCCCTGGCGATTGCCCGCCAGGACCGTACCGGGGCCCGGTGCCGATCGTCACGCACCTCCACGGGATGGCCAGGATGGGGCAGGAGAGCGACGGTTATCCCGAGGCCTGGTATCTCCCCGCGGCGACCGACATCCCCGAGGGGTACGCGGCGACCGGCACCTTCTACGACTACTACCGGCGCACGTCGCCGCTCGGCGACCTGTGGGAGCCGGGCGCGGCGGTGTTCCAGTACCCGAACGAACAGCGGGCCGCGACGCTCTGGTACCACGACCACGCGCTCGGCATCACCCGGCTCAATGTCTACGCGGGGCCGGCCGGCTTCTACCTGCTCCGCGGCGGGCCGGACGATCTGCCGCGGGGCGTCCTGCCCGGACCAGCCCCGCGACCGGGAGACCGCCCAGGAGCGAGGGTGTACGAGATCCCGCTCTTGATCCAGGACCGCTCCTTCAACGACGACGGGTCGCTCTTCTATCCAGCGTCGCGCGGGCTCGCCCGCGAGCTCGCGGACGTGTACATCCCGAAGGGCGATATCCCGCCGATCTGGGTCCCGGAGTTCTTCGGCGACGTCATCGTCGTCAACGGCCGGCCGTGGCCCTATCTCGAGGTCGAGCAGCGGCGGTACCGCTTCCGCATCCTGAACGGCAGCGCCTCGCGGTTCTTGATCCTGAAGATGGATAACGGCCTCCCGTTCTGGCAGATCGGCTCGGACGGCGGATTCCTCCCCTCCCCTGTGGAGCGCGGAACCCTCCTGCTCGCTCCGGCCGAGCGCGCGGACGTGATCGTGGATTTCAGCGGCGTCCGCGCCGGCGCCGAGCTCGTCCTCCTCAACCTCGGTCCGGACGCGCCGTTCACCGGCGGCCCGCAGACCGCCGCCGATCCGGCGACGACAGGGCAGGTGATGCAGTTCCGCGTCGTGCCGGCGACGGGCGCGGACTCGAGCACGCCACCGCACCGGCTCGATCTGCCGCGGCTCGCCCCCCTCGGAGATGCGGCGCTCGTGCGCCAGGTGTCCCTGAACGACCTGAGCTCCGCGCTCCGGCCCGACGCCGGCCTGAGCGTGGCCGCGCTGGGCACGCTGGAGCCTCCTCCGGGCTCCCGCGCGGCGAGGCCGCTCTTCTGGCACGATCCCATCACCGAGAACCCGGCCCTGGGATCGACCGAGGTGTGGGAGATCTACAACTTCACCGTCGACGCGCACCCCATCCACGTCCACGAGGTCCACTTCGCGATCGTCGATCGCCAGCCGTTCGACGGCGCCCCGCGCCCGCCGGAGGCCGGGGAGGAGGGCCGCAAGGACACCGTCGTCGCGCTGCCGTTCGAGATCACGCGCATCAAGATGGTGTTCGAGAGCCCTGGCCGGTTCGTGTGGCACTGCCACATCCTCGAGCATGAAGACAACGAGATGATGCGGCCTTACCAGATCGGCTCGACGCCGGACGACATCCCGGGGCGGTAGCCGCGCCGCGCGCCCCGCCGATCCACGCTCCCTCTCAAGAACAAGCGAGGACGCGAGCCGCGCGTACGGCTCGTCGCCCGGGACGGGCCCGGATCCATGCCGATACGCGTGCCTCGCGGGAGGGCTGGTGATTCCGGAGCATCTGTCATGATCATGCGTGACGACAAATCCGGGGCTTCCTGGATTGCTCGAATCCCTTCGCCCGTCATGATGCCCCGCGCTCACGGCGCGGGCTGTGATCCAGGGAGATGGGGTGTCCTCTATGAAACGACGAGAGCTCCTGAAACATGGTTTGGCCGCGACAGGCGGGCTCCTGGTGTTCCGGCGCGGCGTTCTGGCCAGGGCGTCCCTCGACGCGTGCACGGTCCTCCCGCCCGAGGAACCGACCCTCCCCGGCACCGTCATCGCCCAGTACCAGTACCGCCGCCCGCTGCTCGTGCCGCCCGTCATGCCCAAGGCGAACAGGCGCCACGACGCCGGCGCCCGATTCGACTACTACGAGATCGCCGTCCGGCAGTTCGATCAGCAGGTCCTGCCACCCGAGCTGGGCTTGCCCCTGACGAAGGTGTGGGGATATGGAGCGGTGGGCCACCCAGAAACGTTCAGCTATCCCGCGTTCACCATCGAGGCGACATGGCGAAGGCCGGTGCGCGTGAAGTGGATCAACGATCTCAAGGACCCCGCGACCGGCCGCTTCCTCCCTCACCTGCTCCCGGTCGACCCCACCCTCCACTGGGCCAACCCGCCTGGCGGCGAGGAAGGCCGCGACAGCCGGCCCACGTTCACGGGTGACTGCCCGCCGGGGCCCTACGAGGGCCCGGTGCCGATCGTCACGCACCTCCATGGGATGGCCGGGGTGGCGCAGGAGAGCGACGGCTACCCGGAAGCCTGGTTCCTCCCCGCGGCGAACAATATCCCCGAGGGATATGCGGAGACCGGCACCTTCTACGACTATTACCAGGGCACGTCGCCGCTCGGGGATCTGTGGGAGCGTGGCGCGGCCGTGTTCGAGTACCCGAACGACCAGCGGGCAGCGACGCTCTGGTACCACGACCACACGCTCGGCATCACCCGGCTCAACGTCTACGCGGGGCCGGCCGGCTTCTACCTGCTCCGCGGCGGCCCAGGCGATCTCCCGCCCGGCGTGCTCCCCGGCTCGGCTCCGCGGCCGGGCCACCACCATGGATGCGGGCCGTACGAGATCCCGATCGTGATCCAGGACCGCTCCTTCAACGACGACGGGTCGCTCTTCTACCCGAAGACACGCGGGCTCCCTCCCGAGCTCGCGAACCTGTACGTCCCGAATGGCCCCTTCCCGCCGATCTGGGTCCCGGAGTTCTTCGGCGATGTCATCGTCGTCAACGGCCGGCCGTGGCCTTACCTCGAGGTCGAGCAGCGGCGTTACCGCTTCCGCATCCTGAACGGCAGCGACTCGCGGTTCTTGATCCTGAAGATGGATGACGGTCGCTCGTTCTGGCAGATAGGCTCGGACAGCGGGTTCCTCCCCCGCCCGGTGGAGCGAGCTACCCTGTTGCTCGCCCCGGCCGAGCGCGCGGACGTGATCGTGGATTTCAGCGATGTCCGCGCGGGCACCGAGATCATCCTTCTCAACCTCGGTCCGGACGTGCCCTTCAACGGCGGCGTGCAGCCCCCGGCCGACCCGGCGACGACAGGACAGGTGATGCAGTTCCGCGTCGTGCGGGCGACGAGCAGGGACACGAGCACGCCCCCTTCTCGGCTCAGGCTGCCGCGGTTCGAGCCGCTCGGAGACGAGGACGCGGTGCGGCGGGTGTCCCTCAACGAGCTGAGCCTCGCGAGCGCCCCCGAGGCCGGCCCGCTCGCGGTCGTGCTGGGCACGTTCTCGCCGCCGGGCTCCAACACGCCGAAGGCGCTCTTCTGGGACGATCCCATCACGGAGAACCCGGCCCCTGGATCGACCGAGATCTGGGAGATCTACAACTTCACCATGGATGCGCACCCGATCCACATCCATGAGGTCCTGTTCCAGGTCGTCGAACGCCAGCCGTTCGCCACCCCGCCGCTCCCGCAGCCCCCGCCGCGTCCGCCCGAGGCGGGCGAGGAGGGCTTCAAGGACACCGTCGTCGCGCTGCCGCTCGAGATCACGCGCATCAAAGCGAAGTTCGAGAAGCCTGGCCGGTTCGTGTGGCACTGCCACATCCTCGAGCACGAGGACAACGAGATGATGCGGCCTTACCAGATCGGCCACCCGCCGCCCGGGATCCCGACCCGCTGATCCCGCCCCGCCTCACGCTGCGCGACGTCGCGCGGCCCAGCGCACGCCTCGCGCGGCGGCGCAGGTCCTGCGGAGCGTCCGGCCCGGTCCCGGTGCCGCGCCCGCGCTCATCAGCCCGCCGAAGGCCCCGCGAGATTCAGGATCCGACCGCTCCTCGAGGTGCTGCTCGAGCAGGCTCGTCAGCCATGCGGTCTGCTTCTTGCTGCGCGCATGGTCACGCGAGCACGTCGCGACATCCGAGGAGACCATGAGCGCCCCGTCGGTCCTGCCTGAATCCGATCCCGCACGCCCGGTCCGTCAGCTCATCGATGCAGCGTTTCCTGATGCGCGCGTCGAGGAGATCACCCCCCTCGGACCCGACAGCCGCTCGGGCCACGACCAGACCGAGAAGGCCGCCGGCTACGGCGTACCCCGCCGGATCACGGCGGTGAGGCCCGATGGCTCAAGGCAGAAGCTGGTCCTGCACACGTCGACCGCGGACGCGTTCGGCCACGACAGGCGGGCGGATCGCGCGGCGGAGGCGCTGCTCGCCTTCGACACCTTCGGGTCGATCCCGGCGCACGTCGAGGTCGTGGACGTCGGCTCGCTGACGCGCGACGGTCGCTTCCTGTCCCTGCGGGATGCGGGCGAGTTCTATCTCCTGACCACGTACGCGGAGGGAGACGTCTACGCCGCGGATCTGCGCCGGATCGCGAAGGAGCGGCGCGCGGGCCCCGAGGATTTCGCGCGCTGCGAGGCGCTCGCCAGGTACCTCATCGCCCTCCACGGCGCGAAGGGCGCGCCGCCGGGCAGCTACCGCCGCGCGGTGCGCGATCTCGTGGGCCACGGTGAAGGCATCTTCGGCATCATCGACGGCTATCCGGACGACGTGCCCGGCGCGCCGCCCGAGCGGCTCCAGGCGATCGAGCGGCGCTGCGTGGCGTGGCGATGGAAGCTCCGCGGCCGGGATCATCGGCTGGCCCGCACGCACGGCGATTTCCACCCGTTCAACATCGTGTTCGACGAGGCGTCGCGGCTCACGCTGCTCGACACGAGCCGCGGGTCCCAGGGCGATCCCGCCGACGACGTCACCTGCCTCGCCATCAATTACGTCTTCTTCGCGCTGGACGCGCCTGGTGCGTGGGAGGGCGGCTTCCGCGCGCTGTGGCGGCGGCTCTGGGAGGTCTACCTCGGCTGGAGCGGCTCCGCGGGGCTGCTCGACGTGGCCGCGCCGTTCCTCGCGTGGCGCGCGCTCGTGCTGGCCAACCCCGGGTGGTACCCCGCGGTCACGGCGCGGGCGAGGGACGCGCTGCTCTCCTTCGTGGAGCGCGCCCTCGACGCCCCGCGCTTCGATCCGGACGACGCCGAGAAGCTCTTCACGTGAGCGGCGGGGTCGTCTGGATCACGGGGCTCCCGTCGTCGGGCAAATCCACGCTGGCCGCGCGGGCGCACCGGGCGCTTGTCGGCGAGGGGAGGGCGAGCTGTCTCCTCGACGGGGACGAGGTGCGCGACGCCCTGGTCCCGCGGCCCGGCTACGACCCGCGCGCTCGCGACGATTTCTACGAGACGCTCGCGCGCCTCGCGGCGCTGCTCGCGCGCCAGGGGCCGATCGTGATCGTGGCGGCGACGGCGCACCGCCGCGCCTACCGGGAGCGCGCCCGCGCGCTGGCGCCCGGGTTCATCGAGGTCTACGTGGACGTCGCGCCGGCGACCTGCAGGGAGCGCGACCCGAAGGGGCTCTACCACGCGGCCGGCGCCGGGGAGATCGGCGCGCTCCCGGGCGCGGGCGCCGACTACGAGGCGCCGCTCGCGCCGGAGCTCGTCGCGCGCGGCGGCGAGGACGAGGCGGCGCTCGCGGCGCTCCTCGAGCGCGCGAGATCCTGGTCCGCGTCGGCGGGGGCAGGGCCGTGATAGACACGGTCCTCGTGCCCGCGCAGGAGACGCTCTTCGACGAGATCAAGCGGTACGTCCGCTTCAGCGAGCAGGACGAGCGCTGGCTCGCCGCGCTCCGCGCGCACGCGGAGCCGCACTTCCCCCGCATCGCCGACGAGTTCTACGATCGCATCCGCGAGCACGAGGGCGCGCACGACGTCTTCACCGGCGAGGAGCAGGTGGAGCGGCTCAAGCGATCGCTCGTCCGCTGGATGACGCGCATCTGCACGGGGCCCTACGACGCCGCGTACTTCGACGAGAGCGCGAAGATCGGGCGGATCCACGTCCGGGTGGGCCTCCCCCAGCGGTACATGTTCACGGCGATGACGCTCATCCGGCTCGCGTTCCACGAGATCGCCGACGGCGCGATCGGCGCGGAGGCGATCCCGGTCAAGGCGGCGGTGAGCAAGGTGCTCGATCTCGAGCTCGCCATCATGCTCGAGACGTACCGCGACGACTTCCTCGCGCGCGCGCAGCGCGCCGAGCGCCTGGATCGCGAGGAGGTCGGCCGCACGCTCGCGCGCACGGAGCACCGGTACAAGAGCGCCGTCGAGCTGGCCCGCGTCCTCGTCGTGGGCCTCGACGCGCAGGCGATCGTGCGGCTCTTCAACCGGGAAGCCGAGCGGATCACGGGGCTCGCGCGCGAGGACGTGCTCGGGGTGCCGTTCGTCGAGGCGCTCCTCCCCGAGGAGATCCGCGCGGATCACGGCGCGCTCGTGGCGGACGTCGCCGCGGGCCGCCGCCCCAGCGTCGATCTGCTGGAGAGCATCGTGCGCACGCGCGCCGGCAAGATCCGCGATCTGCGCTGGCAGCTCGCGTACGCCCCTTCCGCGGCCGACGACGAGGTGGTGCTGTTCGCGATCGGGCAGGACACGACCGACGAGAACGCGCTCGCCGCGCGCGTGCGCCAGAGCGAGAAGCTCGCCGCGGTGGGGACCCTCGCGGCCGGCCTCGCGCACGAGATCAGGAACCCGCTGAACGGCGCGCAGCTCCACGTGACCTTCCTCGAGCGGGGGCTCGCGCGCGCCGGCCTGAAGGACCCGGACACGCTGGAGGCGATCCAGGTCGTCCGCGACGAGATCCGCCGCCTCTCGGCGCTCGTCAGCGAGTTCCTGGACTTCGCCCGGCCGAAGCCGCTGCACCTCCGGCCGACGCCCGTCGTCCCGCTCTGCGAGCGCGCGGCGCGCGTCGCGGCGTCGTCGGACGGCGCCGGCGCGCAGGCCGCGGTGAAGGTCGATCTGCCCTCGACCGACATCGTGCTCGACCTCGATCCCGCGAAGATCGAGCAGGTCCTGCTGAACCTGCTCCGCAACGCGATCGAGGCGGTGGACGCGGCCGGAGGCGGCACGGTCACCCTCCGCGCGCGGCGGCAGCCGCGCCACGCCGTCGTCGAGGTGGAGGACGACGGCCCCGGGATCGCGAGCCCGGACGCGCCGATCTTCGATCCGTTCTTCTCGACGAAGCCGAACGGCACCGGGCTCGGGCTGGCGATCGCGCACCGCATCGTCACCGATCACGAGGGGACCATCGAGTTCCAGAGCCGCCCGGGGAAGACGCTGTTCCGCGTGACGCTCCCGCTGCGCCGCTCCGGCTGACCTCCGCCGCTCTCCCCGGGGCGCGCGCGCCCGCAGCTCCAGGGCTGGCACGCAACTTGGTAGAGATCCCGGCGTGGAACCGCGCAGCACCGAACAGCCGCTGATCCTGCTCGTGGACGACGACGTGCAGACCGCTCGCCTCCTCGAGCGCCTGCTCGAGGAGGACGGCTTCCGCGTGGAGCTGGCCACCAACGGCGCGCTCGCCATCGCGCGGCTGGCCCGCCGTCCGATCCCGGACATCCTGGTGACCGATTTCCGGATGCCCCACGCCGATGGGATCGCGGTCGCGCGCTACGCGAGATCGCTCCGGCCGGGTCTCCCGCTGTTCTTCTTCACCGGGTACCCCGACCTCGTGGCGCGCCTCGGGCGAGGGCTGGAGCCCGCGGCGGTTGTACACACGAAGCCGATCGACTACATCGCCCTGAGCGACGAGCTCCGCGCCACCGTGGACGCGGCGCTCTCCGACGCCTCGCGCGCCACGCGGCCGAGCTCCCCCTTCCCTCCCCCGGCCTGAGCAGGGGGGCGCGCTAGGCCCGGCGAACGGCTTGCGCCCGCGCGCAACGGCTGCGGCGCCCGTCGCCTGCCCCGGCGCGGCGCCTCCCGCCGGCGTCCTCGAGCCGCGCGCGGCCGCGCCGCCACCGAACGAGTGCCGCAGCGCCTCGCGGACACGGTATGTTCGGAAGGAACGATATGAACGCTGAGAAGAGGCAGAGCTCGAGGGTGCTCGTCGTGGACGACGAGGCGAGCGCGCGCTCGGGGCTGGAGAAGCTCCTGCGCCAGGAGGGTTATACCGTCGACGCGGCGGCGGACGGCGTCGAGGCGGTCGAGGTCGCGGCGGAGCGGCCGCCGGACGTCGTCGTCACGGATCTGAAGATGCCGAGGATGGATGGGGTGGCGCTGCTCGGGAAGCTGCGCGAGCAGGATCCGGCGCTGCCGGTGATCGTCGTCACCGCGTTCGGGGACGTGAGCTCGGCGGTGCTGGCGATGCGGGCGGGGGCCGAGGATTACCTGACGAAGCCGGTCGACTTCGACGCGCTCCTCCTCACGCTGGAGCGCGCCCTCGAGCGGAGCGCGCTCCGGGTCGAGGCGGAGAACCTCCGCCGGCAGCTGCGAGAGCGCCAGGGCGAGGGCGTGGAGGGGCTCATCGGGACGAGCCCGGCGATGCAGAAGGTCTACCGGATGGCCCGGCAGGTGGCCGGCGCGCGGGCGACGGTGCTCATCACCGGCGAGAGCGGCACGGGCAAGGGCGAGCTCGCGCGCGCGATCCACGCGAAGGGCTCGCGCGCCAAAGGGCCCTTCGTGACCCTTCACTGCGCGGCGCTCGCGGAGTCCCTGCTCGAGAGCGAGCTGTTCGGCCACGAGCGCGGCGCGTTCACCGGCGCCGACAAGCGGCGCATCGGGCGGTTCGAGCAGGCGCACGGCGGGACGCTCTTCCTCGACGAGGTCGGCGAGATCGCCCCCTCGACGCAGGTGAAGCTGCTCCGCGTCCTCCAGGAGAGGACGTTCGAGCGCGTCGGCGGGAACGACGCCGTGACCATCGACGTGCGGCTCATCGCGGCGACGAACCGCGATCTCGCGGCGGCGGTGCAGGAGGGCCACTTCCGGGAGGACCTCTACTACCGGCTCAACGTCGTCCACATCGACATGCCGCCGCTGCGCGTCCGCGACACCGACGTGCTGCTCCTGGCGAATCACTTCCTGCGCCGGTTCGCGGCGGAGAACCACCGCAAGATCGAGGGGTTCACCGACGAGGCCCGGGCGAAGCTCATCGCGCACCGGTGGCCGGGGAACGTGCGGGAGCTCGAGAACGCGATCGAGCGGGCGGTCGTCCTGTGCGACGACACGCGCATCGACGCGGAGCACCTCCCCATCGACGCGGCGCCGGTCGCCAAGGGGGCCCTGCGGATCCCGGGCGCCACCATGGCGGAGATCGAGCGCTATGCCATCCTGTCGACGCTCGAGGCGACGAACGGCTCGACGACGCGCGCGGCCGAGCTCCTGGACATCAGCATACGCACCATCCAGTACCGCCTGCACGAATATGGCCTGACGGCGAAGTCCAAGCGCCCGCCGGCGGCCGAGTAGAGCGGCCTCCGCCCACCTCTGCACCATGCAGAGCAGAGCGGACGGTCACCCTCTGCACCATGCAGAGCAGAGCGGACGGTCACCCTCTGCACCATGCAGAGCGGACGGTCACCCTCTGCACCATGCAGAGCAGAGCAGAGCGGACGGTCACCCTCTGCACCATGCAGAGCAGAGCGGACGGTCACCCGCACAGGAGACGGGCCCAGATCGGCGTTTTCGGCGCGCAAGCGCACTCCGGTGCGCTGAGCACCGAAAACGCCGAGGTGGGCCCGTATCCGAAGCGGCTAGACCACGTCGTGCATCCAGCCGTGGCGATCGGGCGCGAGGCCGTGCTGGATGTCGAGCAGCGCCTCGCGGAAGCGCGCCGCCACGGGGCCCGTCTCGTTGTTGTGGATGGAGAAGGTCCCCTCGCGGGACTTCACGGCGCCGATGGGCGTGATGACCGCGGCCGTTCCGCACGCGAACGCCTCGGTCATGCGGCCCTCGCGCACCGCCGCGCGCCACTCGTCGAAGGTGACCCTGCGCTCCTCCGCGGCATAGCCGAAATCCCGGGCGAGCTGGAGGATGCTGTCGCGGGTGATGCCCGGCAGGAGCGTGCCTGTCAGCTCGGGGGTCACGATCACGGGGCGCCCCCGCTCCTCGTAGACGAAGAAGATGTTCATTCCCCCCATCTCCTCGACGACCCTGCGCTGGACGGCATCGAGCCAGACCACCTGCGCGCAGCCCTCGGCCGCGGCGTTCATCTGCGCGAGCAGGCTCGCGGCGTAGTTGCCCGCAAACTTGGCCGCGCCCGTGCCGCCCGGCGCCGCCCGGACGAAATCCTCCGAGATCCAGACCGTCACCGGCTTCACGCCCTGAGGGAAATACGCGCCCGCAGGCGACGCGATCACCAGGAAATCGTAGTCGCGCGACGCCCTCACCCCGAGCGCCGCCTCGGTGGCGAACATCAACGGTCGGACATACAGGCTCTCGCCCACGGGCGAGGGGACCCATGCGCGATCCTGGCGGATCAGGGCGTCGACCGCGCCGACGAACAGATCAACCGGCATCTCCGGCATCGCCAATCGGCGGGCAGAGCTATTGAAGCGCCGCGCGTTCGCCTCCGGCCGGAACGTCTTGATGCGCCCGTCCGGCTGCCGATAGGCCTTGAAGCCCTCGAAGATCGCCTGACCGTAATGCAGCACCATCGCCGCAGGATCGAGCGTGATCGGCGCGTACGGCCGGATCTGCCCCCGGAGCCAGCCCCTGTCCGCCGCGTACGGGATCACGACCATGTGCTCCGTGAACACGCGCCCGAAGCCAGGGTTCTGCATGCGCTGCGCGCGCTCCGCGTCCCCGAGGGGATGCGGCGTGGCTAGGATCTCGAGATCGACCTTCGTGGCAGGCGCGCTTTCGGTGCTCATCGTGCTCGACTTCCGCGGCGGACAGCGGTCGACCCGGCTCGAGTGGGCCGACGCGCGTCATCGTCGCGCGGCATTTTTCGAAAGAATCCTGGCAGGATGCAAGCACTTTCTCGCGAGAAAGCACCGCGGCGACGCGTACGAGCGGGCGCGCGAGCGAGCGTGCGAGCGGCGCGTCACGACCGCAAAAAGGGATTTCTGTCGCGCTCCTCGCCGATCGTCGTGGAAGGGCCGTGTCCGGTAACGACCCGGGTCGACGGATCGAGCGTGAGCAGCTTGCCCCGGATGGATGAGACGATCGCCCGCGAGTCGCCGCCCCACAGATCGGTCCGGCCGATGCTGCGCCGGAACAGGGTGTCCCCCGTGAACGCGACGGCGCCCGCCTCCGCGAGCACCAGGAACGAGACGCTGCCCGGCGTGTGCCCCGGCGTGTGGAGCACGTGCAGATCGAGCCCGCCCGCCTTCACGACCGCGCCGTCGTTCAGGTCGCCGTCGACCTCGCACCGCTCCGGCAGCGCAATGCCGAGCATCGCCGCCTGTACGGGGAGCATGTCGTAGAGGAAGCGGTCGGCCTCGTGGATGCGGGCCGCGGCGCCGGACCAGCGCTGGAGTGGCGCCGTGGCGCCCACGTGATCGATATGCGTGTGCGTGTGCACGATGGCCGCGACCTTCGCACCGGCCTGCTCGACGCGCGCGCGGATCTTGTCGAAATCGCCCCCGGGGTCGATGACCACGGCGCCCTTGCTCACGGGGTCGACGAGGATCGAGCAGTTGCACCCCAGCGGACCTACGGAGAACGTCTCGAGCAGCACAGGGCGAGCTTGTAGCACGCGGAGCCCCGACCTCCACGCGCGACATCGTCGGCGAGGCGGCGCCGCGAGCGCCGGTCGACTACCGCCGACCACCGCCCGGAGCGCGCGGCGCTGCGGCGCTGAAAGACGCGCGGAGACCTCGGCTCCTCGCGTGCTCGATCCCGGGCGCGCTGGCCGCCCGCGACCGCTACTTCGGGGCGCTCACGATGGTGCCGTTCATGCCGAGTCCGTTGGTCCAGTAGACGCGGGTCGCGTCGAGGGCGATGCCGTACGGCGACGGCTCGCCGGCCGCCACGGCCCCGATGATGCCGTTCGGCAGCATCCTCATGACGTTCGGCGACGTGGGGTCCGCCCAGTAAACGCCCGTCGCGTCGGCGGCGATGCCCCTCGGGTTCCCCTGCCCGCGCGCGATCACCGTGGGCTCTCCGCCGGTCTTGGCCACGCGCACCACGTTGCCGGTCCTGCTGGTCGTCCAGTAGACGTGCGTCGCATCGACGGCGATCTCGCGCACCTGGCCTTGATCGGCCGCCAGCGTGGTGAACGGGCCTTCGCCCGTGGAGTCCTTGGGCGCGGACATCACCATGCCGCGCTCGTCGCGCACGGTCCAGTAGACGTGCGTCTCGTCGACCGCGAGGGCGTGGGTCGTCCCGCCCCTGTCCGAGATGACGGTGAACGGCCCGTTGCCGTCCGAGTCCTTCCGCGCGCGGACCACGGAGCCGCCGCGCTCGCGGTTCGTCCAGTAAACGAACACCTCGTCGATCGCCACGCCGAACGGCGCGGCCTGCCCTGCGGCGATCGCCACCGGCGCCTCCTGGCCGCCGACCCGCGCCCTCATCACCTGGCCGTCGTTCTCGCCGGACACGCCCTGGTTGGCCCAGAAGACGTGGGTGGCGTCGGCCTTGATATCGGCCGGCTGGACCTGCGCGGTGGCGATGTTGATCGCGACGGCTTCGCCCTGCGTCCACTGCCTGACCACGCCCTGCTCCCCGTTGGTCCAGAACACGATGCCGTTGGCGACAGCGAGGTACAGCGGATCCCGCTGGCCCGAGATGTGGATCGAGGTGCGGACGCACGTGCCGTCGCGGCAGGTGCCATCGCACTCGACGGGGCAGGTGCCGCAATGGAGGGCGTCGTTGGTCACGTTGACCTCACAGCTGTTCTCGGCATCCGCGTCGCAATCGACGTAAACGTCCCCGCAGACCGGCGGCTCGTCGATGATGGGCCCCACGCCCCCGCTACCGCCGCTCCCCGCCGTCGCTCCTCCCACGCCCGGCTCGCCCCCGGTGCCCTGGCCGCCCACGCCCGCCGCGCCCCCATCGCCCGGCGCGCCGCCCTCGCCTCCTCCCGCGGAAGCCGTGCTCCCCGGACCGGACCCGCCGGCAACGAAGAGGTTCGACGCATCAGGCGTGGAGCAAGCTGCTACGGCGAGTCCGGAAACGAGCCCGAGGAGAACGGTGCGACGCATTGTGCTGTGCATGGAAACCTCCACCCATACAGGCTACACGAGCCTATCGAAAAAACGCATCTGTGAACTTGATGTGTTTTCAAACCTAATTCGTCCGCGCACGACCGGGCACGCCTCGTGCGGATCCGGAGGAGGAGGAGGACGCCGATGCCGCGGGCGAGGGCGCTCGCGGCAGGACAGCGGGCTCGGCGCGGGCGCGCTGGTTCGGCCGCCCGGCGCGGGCGCGCGCGGCCGGAGCTCCGGCAATGTCGCTGGATCTACCGACAAGTGGTCGCGCTCCGCCGGCGACGGGCGAGCGCCGCCCAGCGCGCAACGGGCTCTCGCCACGTCGGGGCCGGGCGCGACTCCGCACCTCGCGCGGCCGGCGCTCCCCGCCGCGCGGCCGTGAGGCACACGCGATGAGGGGTCTCCGCACGCCCCGGCCGGAGACACGATGAGGCCGCGCCATCAGCGCAGGAGACGGCGTGGCCCGGCGACTCACGATCACGGCGGAGCGGTGGAATCTCGAGAGAGCGCGTGCGGCCGCGGCGGTGGGTGCGATCTCCCGAAGGCCGCTCGGGAGGCCTGGCTCACGCGCGCTTCGTGAGCTCCAGCCTCAGCGCGCGCCGCCCGCCCGCTCCCTCGCGAGCGCCTCGCCCCCGCGCCCAACCGGGAAGATGGCGCTGGGCGTGCAGGGGCGCTACCCTCCGGACGCCGCGTGTGTGAGCGCATGATGTCATCCAGGGTGAATCCGCTGTTCCGCCGCGTGGCGCGCGGTCACGGGGGAGCGCGCGGCGCGGCTGTGCGTGCCCTGCGCTGCGGCCTCCTCGACGACGCCGCGCGCGAGGCTCGGCCTGGAGGCGCGAACGCATGAGCGAGTCCGTGTTCATCGCGGGAGGCCAGGCGAGCTCCGCGGCGCGTGAGCGCGCGATGACGTTCGTCGGGCGCACGCTCGTCCACCGCTATCGCCTCGAGGAGCTCGTCGCGATGGGCGGCATCGCCGCCGTCTTCAGGGCAAAGAAGCTCGCGACCGGCGAGGACGTGGCCGTCAAGGTGCTCCACCCGGACGCCGAGGAGCTGCCGGAGCTCATCGAGCGCTTCGAGCGCGAGGCGCTCGCCGGTCGCCACATCTTCCACCCGAACGTCGCGGCGGTCTACGAGATCAACCAGCTCGACGACGGCGCGTGGTTCATGGTGATGGAGTTCATCCGCGGCATCACGCTGCGGAAGCTCATCGACCAGGGCCCCGTCCCGCCGCTCCGCGCGGCGAACATCGCGCGCCAGATCGCGAGCGCGCTCAACGCGGCGCACGACTTCGGGATCGTGCACAGGGACGTGAAGCCGCTCAACGTCATGGTCCTCGACGGGCCGGAGGAGCGCGTCCTGCTCATCGACTTTGGCCTCGCCAAGGTGCCGATCGAGCAGTTCTCCATCACCGACGACGGCTCGCGCCGCTCGCTGACGAACGCCGGCGTGCTGCTCGGCACGGTGGCGTACATGGCGCCCGAGGCGGCGCTCGGCATGCGCTCCGTCGACCGGCGGGCCGACCTCTACGCGCTCGGGGTCATCCTCTACGAGATGCTCGCGGGCAAGCACCCCTTCACGGCGGTCGAGCCGTCGGCGCTGTTCGCGCAGCACCGGTCGGCCGTGCCGCCGCCGATCGCCGAGCGCTCCCCCGGCGTCGTCGTCCCGCCCGCGCTGGAGGCGGTCGTGATGCGCCTGCTCGCCAAGGACCCGGACGACCGCTTCCCCCACGCGCGCGCCGTGCTCGTGGCGCTCGACGCCGCCGTCCAGAAGATGAGCGCGCCCGAAAGCGGCATCGCCCTCGCCGCCCCGTCCAGCCTCCGGGCCGCGGCCAGCTTCATCGAGCGGCGGACGTCGCGGGCCGTGATCGCCGGCGCTGGCATCGTGTTCTTCGCGATCGGGAGCGTGATCGCCTGGCTGATCGCGTCGCGCTGAGCGCGCGCGGCGTCATCGCGCGCGCCCGGCGTCGTCGCGCGCTCGGCGGCGCCCGGCCGGCTCGCAGGTCCCCACGGGGAGCCCTGCGAGCGCGGTGTGATCCGCGCACCGCTCGCCGCCCGGGCACGGCGCGGCGCGCTCACCGCGCGGATCGCAGAGCGCTCTGCAGGTGTTCGAGGGGTCGCAGATGCTGCCGGGCGCGCACGCAAACGACGCGTCGCACGGCTGCCCGTCCGAGCCCGCGCCCGCGTTCCAGCACGACGTCGAGCCGTTGCCCCAGAACACGCAGGCGGCGCCGTTGTCGCAGTCCTGCGCGAAGAGATCGCAGCCGTCGCCGTCGATGCAGGCCCCCCTCGTGAACGAGCCGCCATCGACGAAACACGCGCTCCCCGGCGCGCAGTCCGAGGCGGCGCTGCAGGTCGCGGCGCAGACCAGAGCCGGGTTGCACGACTGCGCGGGCGCGCACTCCGACGCGGCGAGGCACGTCTCGCCGGGGCCGGCGCCCGTCCTGGGCTCCCGCGCGAGGCTCGTCTTGCGCGGCAACGCGAGCGCCTCGCGATCGAGGAGGACGCCCGACTTGTAGACGCGCGACACGCGCTCGAGCGCGCGGACGTCGGCGAGCGGATCGCCGTCGACCACGAGCACGTCCGCGAGCGCCCCTCGCTCGAGGCGCCCGAGATCGGGCCGCCCGAGCACGTCCGCGGCGCGGCGCGTGGCGGCGGCGAGCGCCTCGAGGGGCGGCATCCCGGCCTCGACGAGGAGCGCGACCTCGCGGCGCAGGCTCAGCCCGTGAAAGACGCCCGGGTTGCCGGCGTCGGTGCCGGCGGCGATCGTGACCCCGGCCTGGTAGCAGGTGACGAAGTTCGCGATCGCCTGGTCGCGCCGCCGCTCCGCGAGCTCCAGGAAATGCGCCGTCCTGAGCTCCGCGAGCAAGGAGGGATCGCGCAGGGCCGCGATCACGCCGACCGGCACGTCGTCGACGAGGGCGGGGTCGTCGAGCTCGGTCAGCGCTCCGTGGGCCGTGCGGTAGAGGCCATCCGCCACCGCGAGCGTGGGGACGACGGCGGCCCCGGCGGCGGCCATCCTCCGCGCGAGCTCTGGTGAGATTCGGTCCTCGTCCGGGATGTGCGCGAAGAGCGTCACGCCGCCGTCGAGCGCGGCCTCGATGTCCGAGGCCGCCGTCGCGTGGGCGATCACCCGGACGCCCGCGGCCGCGGCGGCCTCCTGGATCGCCGCCACCGACGGGCGCGTCAGGCGCGGGAGCGGCAGCGATCCGCCCCCCTCGAGCACGATCTTGATGAAATCAGGCGCCCTCGGGAGGAGCGCCTCGAAGGCCCCATCGACGTCGGCGGGCGAGTCGATGAAGACGCAGGTGTCGCCGGGCGGGCTGCCTTGATAGCAGGGGTGCCCTCCGGTCGGCGTGAGCAGCGGCCCGGCGGCGAAGAGCTGCGGCGCGAGGAGGTCGCCGGCGTCGATGCGCGATCGCTGCTCGAAGATGACGCGCTGGGATGAGCCGAGGTCGAGGTACGAGGTCACGCCCGCCCGGAGCATCGCCTTCGTGTGGTCCTCGAGGTGGAGGTCGCCGTCATCATAAGCATAGGGTCCGGCGACGCTCAGCGAGTGGACGTGGAGATCGATGAGCCCGGGGAGGACCGTCTTGCCAGCGACGTCCACCACCTCGCCGCTCCCGGCCTCGACGCGGGGCTCGGCGTCGCCGAAGACGACCTGCTTCACCCTGTCGCCCTCGATCACCACCGTTGCCCTGGCCGCGCGCGTGCCGTCGAACACCATGCCTCCCTTCAGCACGGTGCAGCCCGCACACCCCACCTCGGTCGCGCTGGGCGTCGAGGGGCTCTCCGCGACGCCGCAGCCTACGAGCCACGTTGACGCGGCGACGAACCACAAAGCGAGGCGACCCATCGCCAAGCCGAGCGAAGTACGACGCATGACACTCCATTATCGATGGGCGCCTCTGGCACCCGAGAAGAGGCGGACCGGGTACCGGAGGCAGCGACGAAAAGCAATCGAATGAGGCGGCGTGCACAGAGCCGTGCACGCGCGCCCGCAGCGTGCCGCGTTATCCAGGATTGTTCGCGCCGAGGAGAGCGGCGCGAGCGAGGCGCTCCGTCCCCGACGCCCCCTCGGCTCTCCGGCCGAGCGGGAGACCGCGCCGGATCGCAGTCGAGCTTGACAAATAGGCCTATCTCGGAGGCGCCGCTGTTCGAGCCCACGGAGGGAGCGCAGGAAGGAGCTCCCGATGTTGTTCCGGCCTTCTCTGCTGCTCCGGCGGCGATCCTGGCCACCCGGGAGAGCCGCCGGTGTGGGCGAGCGAGAGAAAGGAGCTCGCGGACAACCCCTTTGGCGACGGCATCTCTCGCACTGTCCACAGTTCGGGGCGCCCTGGAATGATAGGGAGTCCAACCGAACTTCCGTCGTCCGGCGACGAGCCACCGTATTGACGAAGACCCTTTGCGTGCCTCACCTACTCGTGGGAGGCTCTGCGATGAGTGATTCGAAAATCGAAAACAATTCTCCGAAAGATCTGGAAGTGACCGTGAAGGAGCTGCGCAACGCCATCAACGATTTGTCGGCCAGGCTGGACGACATGGCAACAGCGACTCCGGCCAGCTACCACTGCGGCTGCGGCGGCTGCGGCCACTGCGGCGGCTGCGGCTGCGGCGGGTGCAGGTGCGGCGGGTGCAGGTGCGGCGGGTGCAGGTGCCGCTGTAGCTAGCCCTGAGGCCGTCGAGGCCGAGCGATAGAGCTCTGGAGGGAGACGAGGAGCGCGAGAGTTCGAGAAAGGCAACTTCCCGTCTTCCCCGGCTCACCACGACCGCGCGACGTCGCGCGGTCGTGGTGAGCTTGCGAGCTTCTTCTCTCCTTTGCTTGTCGGAGCGCCGCTCCCCGAGCACCAGAACTCAACCTCTTTACCGAAAGTGCAGGACGGCGCTCATCGAGGTGCCGCCGCGCTGCGCTTTCCTGGAGATCTCGCGTGGCCACCCAACTGCCCAGCTCAGCGATCACCGCGCCCTCGCCAGAGGGGACCGCCCCGCCTGCGTCGGCGGAAGCGCGCGAGGAGCTCGCGCGATCACGCGTCCTCGTCGTCGGGCTCGAACCGTGGGGCGCCGTCGCGGCCACCGAGCTCGCGTGTCTGGGCGTCGGCGCGCTCCACGTCCTCGACGACAGGGAGGTCACGGCCGACGATCTCGGCCCCTTCGCCGAGGCGGATCTCGGAAAGGATCGAGCGCGCTCGCTCTCCACGGCGCTGTCGCGGCTCGCCCCCGGCTGCGCGATCACGCCCGGGACGCTGCTCGCCGCCGCGGATCGCCCGATCGTCCAGGAGGACACCGGCTGGGACCTGATCCTCGCCTGCGTCTCCGGCGATGATCTGCTCGTCCTTCAGGGCGTCGCCCGCTTCGCCCACGCGGCGTCCGTCCTGTCGCTCAGCGCGCACCTCGAGGGGCTCGACGCGGTGATCGGACCGGCCGTCGTGCCGGGCGAGACCGCGTGCTGGGACTGCTGCCGCCTGCGGAGGCTCGCGGTGAGCACGCAGGGAGAGGCGGATCACGCGCTCCACGCGTCGCTCCTCGCCGCGCGCCCGGAGCGCCGCGCGCGCACCTACCTCGCGCCGATGCCGGCGTTCCTGGGCCACGCCGTCGCGCTCGCGGCGCTCGATCTGCTGGTGAACCGCGCCGCGTCGCGGCTCGCGGGCCGCTTCATCGTCCAGAACCTGGTCGACCCGGAGGCGTCGCTCCACACCGTCTTGCAGATGCCCTGGTGCCGGGTCTGCGGCGGCGCCGCCGAGGCCCTCCGCACCGGAAGCGCACGTCGGGGATCGAGCGCCCACCTACGCGACGCACCCGACCCCGCGGCGCTCCGGCGGATGCTCGCCGGCGTCGTCGACGCACGGGCGGGCATCGTCCACCGCCTCACGCTGGACGCGACGAGCCCGGCGCTCGCCCCCGAAGCGTGCATCACGGCCACCGCGTTCCTCGGCGACTACACCGACGGCTCGCCGCACGCCCACCGCTCGAGCGAGCCGCAGGTCGGCACCGGGAAGGGCGTCACGGCCGTCGAGGCCCTGATCAGGGCGACCGGTGAGGCCGTCGAGCGTTACTCCGCCGAGCTCGTCGACCGAAAGGAGCTCCTTCGCTCCTCGGTCGCCGGGATGAAGAGCGACTTCATCGCTCCCGAGCGCCTCTGTCTCTACAGCGAAGAGCAGTACGCAACGCCCGGGTTCCGCTACGCGCGGGTCGATCCGGCCGCGCCCATCGACTGGGCCCTCGGGCGCTGGATGGACACGGGCGCGCCCGTGTATGTGCCGGCGCTCCCGACCTACTACGGCTACTGCGCAGGACACGACGCGCACTTCTGCCAGGTGACCTCGAACGGGCTCGCGGCGGGCGCGACGCTCGAGGGCGCGGCGATGGGGGCCGCGCTCGAGCTCATCGAGCGCGACGCCTTCATGATCTCGTGGCTCGCTCGCCGGCCCGGGCGGCGGATCTTGCCTGATGACTCGCTCGACCCCGAGCTGCACGAGATCGCCCGGCAGCTCGAGGAGCGCGGCGCCCGGATCGAGCTGTATCTCCTCGACGCGGGCGTCTCGGTCCCCGTGGTGATGTGCGTGGGTTACGGCGACGGCAAGCGCTGGCCCGGCGCGGTGGTCTCGATCTCCGCCCACCTGAGCCCCCTCGACGCGATCAGGAAAGCGATCCTGGAGCAAGGCCAGATAGGCAATTACGTCTTCCGCCTGATGACGGGCGAGGCGCTCGTCATCCCCGAGCGTCCGGAGGACGTGCTCACGCTCGAGGATCACGCGATCTACTACCTCCCCGCGAGCCGCGCCGCGGCCTTCGCCTTCCTCCGCGAAGGGGGCACGGTCACCGCCGCCGAGCTCGAGGAGCTCGAGGAGCCCGAGGAGGCGTCGCTGTCCGAGCTGACCCGGCGCGTGCAGGCCGCGGGGCTGCGCATCGCGATCGTGGACGTGACGTCGCCCGACCTCGCGGCGACCCCGTTCCGTGTCGCCCGGGCCCTCGGGCCCGATTTCCAGCAGATCCATTTCGGCCACCAGCTCGCTCAGCTCGGTAATCCGCGTCTCCGTTCGATGACCCCCCACGGCATCAACCCTGACCCTCACCCGATGGCCTGAGAGAGGACACCATGGCAAGGAGCAAAGAGGCGGACATTGCGCGGCTCTATCATCTCCAGTCCTCCCACGTGAGGTCGCGACCGCTGGAGCCGCCGTTCGACGGGGATCTCCAGCCGCTCAACTTCCGCACCTACGTCGGCGCGGCGCGCACGCCGCTGCCCGGGCGCGATTTCGCGATCGACGCCCCGCTCGGCGCGGTGATGGAGCAGCGGCGGTCGCAGCGCGAATTCTCCCTCAGGCCGATGTCCATCGAGGCGCTCGGGCGGCTCCTCCACGCGAGCTACGGCGTCCGTGGCACGCGCAACGTCGAAGGGGCGTGGACCTGCGATCGCCCGGCGCCCTCGGCCGGCGGCCGGTATCCGCTCGAGATCTATGTCGCGACGCAGGCCGTCGAGGGGGTCCCGGACGGCCTGTACCACTACGACCCCCGTGCGCACGAGCTCGAGCTCCGCCGGGAAGGCCTCGCGCACGCCGCGCTCGTGGATCTCACGGTGGGTCAGGACATGATCCTGAACACCAATGTCGTGGTCATCATCACGGCGGTGCCGTTCCGCACGATGTGGAAATACGGCCAGCGCGGATATCGCTTCCTGTGGCTGGACGCCGGGCACCTGGGCCAGAACCTCTATCTCGTCGCGACGGCCATGGGCCTCGGCCCGGTGGCGATCGGCGGATTTTACGACGAGGAGCTCAAGGCCTTCCTGGCGCTGCCGGCCGAGGAAGACACCCTGTACATCGTCTGCGTCGGTCAGCCCGCGCCGGCCGGGGTCCGGAGCGGGCCTTAGCGTGCCTGAACCAGAAGCGTCGGAGAGCACCATGACCAGCATTCGACTCAGCCGCTCGGCCAGCATCACGCCCACCGACGTGGGCGTCATCCTCCGCTCCGATCTCGGCACCTTCCAGCTCACCGGCCTGGACGTGAGCGCGTTCGTCGAGCGGATGGTGCCGCTGCTCGACGGGTCGCGCGACAGGGAGGCGCTCGTCGAGGCGCTCGCGGACTACTCGCGGCAGAGCGTGACGGCGTTCCTCGACCTGCTCGAGACGCGCGGGCTGGTCGAGCCGGTGCCCGCGGAGGCGCCGTCCGGCGACGGCGAGCGCCTCCGCGGGCAGCGCGAGTTCCTCCGCAAGTGGTCGTCGGGCCCGGAGCAGGCGGCGCAGCGGATCGCGAACGCGCGCGTGCTCGTGGTGGGCCTCGAGCCCTGGGGGGCCTCGGCCGCCCTGGCGCTCGCGGGGGCGGGCGTCTCCGCGCTCCGCCTGATCGACGGCGGCGCCGTCGGCCCGCGCGACGTCGCGGTGGTCCGCGCGCGCGGGTCGGCGGCGCTCGGCGCGCCCCGCCGCGGCGCCGTGGCCGCGCTGATCCGCGAGCACGCGCCGCTCTGCCGGGTGGACGAGAGCTCCTCCGCCGCGCTGGAGGGGGATGACCTCCTCTCGCCGGAGGGGCGCCCTCACCTCCTCGTCGCGGCGGTGCGCGGCGACGACGCGGAGCTCCTGGAGCGCGTCGCGCGGTTCGGCCATCGCGCAGGGATCGCCTCGCTCTTCTCGCACCTCGCGGGGACGACGGCCGTCCTCGGCCCCCTCGTCTTCCCGGGGAAGACGGCGTGCCGGATCTGCGCGACGACCGAGGCGCTCAACCCCTCGCCCGAGGCGCGCTCCCTGGCCGAGCCCGCGCCGCACGCCGGCACGATGGGCCAGCTGCTCGGCCACCTCGTGGCGATGGAGGTCCTCAAGGTGCTCTCGGCGTACACGCCCTCCAGGCTCGGGGGCAGGCTCCTGATCCAGGACCTCGCGACGCTCGAGACATCGCACCACACGCTCGTGCGGTTGCCCTGGTGCAAGGTTTGCGGCGAGGGATGACGCGGGGCTGGAGCTGCTCTAGCCTGCGGCCGTGAAGAGGCCTCCCCTTCCAGCCGCCTCCCGCATCGCCGACGCGCCCGCCGCCGGCGCGCATGGCCCGGGCCTCGCGCCATGATCGGCCGAACCCTCGACGACCGCTACACGATGCTCCGGCTCCTCGGCCAGGGCGGGATGGGCGCCGTCTACGAGGCCCGGCACGCGGGCACCGGCCGCCGCGTCGCGGTGAAGGTCATCCTCGGCCAGGCCGCGGACGACGAGCTCGTCCGCCGCTTCCAGCGCGAGGCGCGCGCGGTCGGCGCGGTCGAGTCCGAGCACATCGCGCAGGTGTTCGACACCGGGCGCGACCGCGAGACCGGCGCGCCGTACATCGCGATGGAGTTCCTCGAGGGCGAGGACGTGCAGGCCCTCATCGAGCGGCTCGGCCCGCTCCCTGTCGATCTCGCGCTCCGCATCGGGCTGCAGGCGTGCCTGGGGCTCGAGCGCGCGCACGAGGCCGGCATCGTCCACCGCGACATCAAGCCGGCAAACCTGTTCCTCGCGAGGAAGCAGGGCGGCCAGCGCGTGGTCAAGGTGCTCGACTTCGGCGTCGCCAAGGTGACGGACAACAGCCTCGGCAACGGCGGGATGACGAAGAGCGGCGCGCTCCTCGGCTCTCCCCTCTACATGTCGCCCGAGCAGGCGCGCGGCAGCGGCGCCATCGACGCGCGCTCGGACATCTGGTCGCTCGGCATCAGCCTGTACCACGCCCTCTCGGGGCATCGGCCCAACGAGCACCTGACCGGCCTCGGAGAGCTCGTCCTGAGCATCTGCACGACCCCGGTGCGCTGGATCCAGGAGATCGCGCCCTGGGTGCCGCCGGAGGTCGCCCGCGTGGTGCACCGGGCGCTGGTGATCGATCCGGCGGGCCGCACCGCGAGCGCCAGCGAGCTCGCGGCCGCGCTGCGCGCGTTCCTGCCGGGCGGCGAGGCGATCGTCGAGGCGATGCTCGTGCCGCTCGACGCCGCCACGCGCGCGTCGCGCGCGTCGTTCGGCGCCATCTCGGCCCCCCCGCACGCCTCGAGCGCGCCGTTCGGCGCCGCGCTGACCCCGCCGCGCGCGTCGGCCGCGCCATTCGAGGCCGCGGGGCGCCCGCCGGGCGGGCAATCCGGACCGTATGCGCTGTCGGGCACGGCGCCCGCCACGAGCGTCCGGCTGTCGAGCGGCCCCGAGCGTCCGGCGTCGCGCCCCCCCGTCGCCCTGATCGCCGGCGGCGTGCTGGCCGCCGCGCTCGCGGGCGGGGCGGGCGTCTACCTCGCGGTGCGCAGCGCGCCGCCGGCCGCGCCCGCGCCCTCGGCCGAGCCGGCGCCGCCTGCGCGCGCCGAGGCCGAGCCGCCGCCTCCGTCCGCCGGCGTCGAGGCCAGGCCGACGCCGTCCGCCAGCGCCGAGCCGCCGCGCGCCGACACGCCGGTGGATCCGCCGGCCGCGGCCTCGTCGGCGCCCGCCGCGCTGCCCTCTGCTGCGACGACCGCGCGCGCCGCCGCGTCGGCGCCGGCGAGCGCCGTCGCTCGACCGCCCGCGCCGAGGCCGCCCGCGCCGAGGCCACCGTCCCAGAGGCCCCCGAGGAATGACGATGACGAGACATCGAGGAAATAGCCGCGTCGCGTGGTGTGTCGCCGCGCTCCTGTCGCTCTCCGCGGGGGTCGCCCGCGCGGAGCCGTCCGCGGACCAGGCGGCCGCGGCCGAGGCGCTCTTCCGCGAGGGGCGCGATCTCGTCGCGCAGGGCAAGCTCGCCGAGGCGTGCCCCAAGTTCGCGGCGAGCCAGCGGCTGGACCCGGGCTATGGCACCCAGTGGAACCTGGCGGACTGCCTCGAGCGGCTCGGCCGCACCGCGAGCGCCTGGGCGGCGTTCCGCGAGGCCGCGGACATGGCGAGCCGGGCCGGCCAGGCGGACCGCGAGGCCAAGGCGACCCGCCGCGCGGCCGATCTGGAGCAGAAGCTCGAGCGCCTCGCGGTCACGGTGACCACGCCGGCGGACGGCCTCGTCGTGAGGCGCAACGGCGCGGTCCTCGACGCCGGCGCGTGGGGCGCGCCGCTCCCCGTCGATCCGGGCAAGCACCGCGTCGAGGCGACCGCGCCCGGCAAGAAGCCGTTCTCGGTCGAGGCGCAGACCGCCGGCCCCGGCCAGGTCGTCACCGTGGAGGTCCCGCCGCTCGAGGACGCCCCCGCGGCGACCGCGGCGACCCCGCCGCCCGGTCCGCTCGCTGCGCCGCGCTGGCCGGCCGCTGGCGGTGACGGAGACGGCGGCGCGGGCACCCGCCGCACCCTCGCCTTCGTGGCAGGCGGCGTCGGCGTCGCCGGCGTCGTGACCGGCTCGATCTTCGGGCTCCTCGCCAGCTCGCGGTGGAACCGGGCGCAGGACGAGCACTGCCGGACCGAGACGCTCTGCGACGCCCGCGGCGTGGCGCTGGTCGAGGACGCCAAGAGCGCCGCGAAGCTGTCCACCGCCGGCTTCATCGTCGGCGGGGTCGGGCTCGCGGCCGGCGTCGCGCTGTTCGTGACGTCGCTCGGCGACACGGAGCCCGCGGCGGCGCGGATCGTGGTCGCGCCGGCCGTCGGCACGACCGGCGGCGGGCTGGCGATCCACGGCCGCTTCTGACCCCCGGCCGCGCCCGGCGCCGCGGCGCGCCGCGGCGGCGGCCGGCCCCGCTGCGGGCCAGCCGCCGTGCCCGGGAGGGCGCGACGCGCCGCTCCGGGGCGAGCGCGCCTCACTCGTCGATCACGAACTCCACGCGGCGGTTCTTCGCCAGGCTCGCCGGGTCGGTGCCCTCGGCCACCGGCCTGTCCGACCCGAAGCCCTCGGCCGTGAGCCGGCCCGGGCTGACGCCCTTCCGGATCAGGTACTTCCGGACCGTCTCGGCGCGCTGCTCGCTCAGCTCCTGGTTCAGCTCGGGCGTGCCGGTCTCGTCGGTGTGCCCCTCCACCCGCAGCCGCTCGATCTCGGGGTTCGCCTTCATGACGAGCGCCACCTGGTCCAGGGTCCTGTACGAGTCCTGCTCGAGCTCGGCCGAGCCGGTCCGGAAGCGGATGGTGTCCCGTATCACGAACTCACCCTGCTCGTACGCGACCCGCGGCTCGCCCTTGTCGGGGCAGCCGTCGTCGTCCTCGACGCCGTTGATCGTCTCCTTCTCGTCCGGGCACTCGTCGTCCGCGTTCGGCACGCCGTCCTGATCGTCGTCGGCGTCCTCCTCGGGGCAGCCGTCGCTGTCGTAATCGCCGTCGCGATCTTCCGGGACGTCGGGGCACTGGTCGCGCTCGTCGTCGACGCCGTCGTGGTCCCTGTCGTGCGAGGTCGGCGTGTACTTCACGCCCGCGAACACGCGAAAGATCGGCACGCCGTAGCCGGCCAGCGCGCCGATCCCCGGGCCCGCGGTGATCTCCCACTGCTCGCTCGGGTTGATCTTCACGTAGCCGAGCGCCTCGAGGGGCGTCTCCTCCTCGTTCAGGTCGTCCGCGGCGATGCCGATGCCGCCGTTCGCCTCGGCGCCGATCTCGACCTTCCCGTCGATGCCGCCGAAGCGGTAGCCGAGCGCCGCGGCGTACGTCAGCTCGCTCCCCGCCTCGACGTTCGCGTACGTCGTCCCCTCGCGGATCGCGACGCCCGCGTTGACGCCGAACCTGAGGCCGGGCGCGAACCGGTGATCGAGCACGATGCGCGGCCAGAACACGACGTTGCGCGCGCCGCCCGCGAAATCGCCGGTGTGCGTCGGGACGCGCAGCTCGGCCACGAGGCCGAGGCCGATGGAGTCGCGGTCGTCGAGCAGGCGCAGCTTCGGCACGAGCCGGATGTCGCCGAGGCCCGCGAACGACGGAGAGCCCTCGCCCGACTGCGCGAGGAAGAACGGGATGTCGAGGCCGAGCGCGAACGGCTCGGCGATCGTGACCGACGCCATGAGATCGGCGCCCAGGCGGCCGCTCACGATCTGGCTCCGCACCTCGCCGTCGCCCGTCGCGACGATCAGCGGGTTGCGCGCGTAGTTCAGGAACAGCCCGAACGCCCATGGATCGCCGGGCTCACGGACGCCGGAGCCCTCCGTGACGACGAAGGCGTCGTGGGTGACGGCCGGCTTGAAGCGCTCGACGTCGATGTCCGTGCTCTGCGCCGACGCGGGCGTCGCGGCGGCGAGGACCGCGCAGGCAGCGCAGGTGATGGCGGCGAGGATCGGTGCGCGCATGGTTCTCCTCTTCATCGGCTTCATCGGCCGGCTCCGGGCCCGCGGCGCGGGCGCCTCCGCAACCGGAGCGCGAGCCCGCCGGCGGCGAGCAGCGACAGGGCTCCCCCTCCGTACGGCGCCGGCCCCGCCGCGCAGGCGCAGGCGCCGCCCTGGACCGCCTCCCCCGGCGCGAGCTCCGGTTCGCCCGGGCCGCCCGCCCCGCTCGACGCCCCGCCGTCGACGCAGCGCCCGGTCGGCGCGCAGCGCAGGTCCGCGCCGCACTCGGACGAGCCCGGCGAGCACGGGCCGCACTGCCCGCTGACACACGCGAGGTCGCCGCACTGGGCGTTCGACGAGCAGGTGTCCCCGGGCGTGGGGACGCACCGGTGGTCCGCGGAGCAGTCCTCGTCCGCGTCGCAGTCGACATCGTCGACGCACGACACCGGCAGGATGCAGTCGCCGTCCACGCAGATGCCCCTGCCGGCGCAGTCCGCGTCGCGCGCGCAGCCGGAGGGCGGGACGATCACGTCGGGCACGCGGTCGCCGTCCGCGTCGCCGGCCACGCACGGCGCGGAGATGCCGATGTCGAGATCGCCCGGCCCGAGCGCCGCCGCGTCGTTCACCGACCGGAAGTACAGGTTCGCCTCGCACGCCACGCCGACGCCCACGACGTCGAGCGCGATGGATGCCTGCGCGTACCCCCGCGTCGCGTCGTTGATCAGCAGGGGATCCATGTCCGTCCCTGCCTCGGTCGCGACCTGCGCGTCCGTCACGTCGACGGGCTCGTACCGCCCCGACGCCCCAGCGAAGGACCAGACCCGCACGAGCGTGCCGTCACCCTTCACGCCGAGCACGACCTCGTAGCCGCCCGGCGACCGATCGTCCGTGAACCGGTCGTCGATCCCCGCCGTCGCGGCGGTGCCGCCGGTCTGCCGGTTCCTGTCGGTGTCGATGAACACGAAGAGCGTCGCCTCCCGGCTGATCGCCGCCGTCTCCGACACATACCCGCGCACCCAGAACCGCCCGGCGGCGGCGACCGCGTACGCGGAGCGAAAGTCGATCGATCGCTCCGGCGCGTCGAAGGCCTCGCCGTCGCCCGCGACGTCCTCGTCGCCGTAAGGCCACCGCGGCTCCCCGGTCCTGTCGATCGCGACGATCTCGTCGAGCACCGGCGTCATCCGCCCGCCCGTCCACGTCTGAGCGGACGAGCTCCTCGGAAGGAGCGCGACGCCGAGCGCCGCGCCCACAGCCAGCGGCGCGACCCACGAGCGCCCCCGCGCGCACCCATCTTTGTGTTGTGCCATGGCGGGGAGCATCCTCGCACAGGTCGCCGCAACCCTTACAAATGAAAGGCGATTCGCGCCCAGAGTGCGCAAGGGTGCGCGCCTGCAATACCATGCATCCACACCTTCGTTCGCGCGCGAGCGGGAAGCCGGAGAAGCGCTCACCGTCGATGCGATGTCGATGCGCTCACGCTCCGTGCCGATTGGCCAGCTGATCATCGCTCCTCTCCTCCTCCTCACTCCCCGCACGCGAGCGAAGCGCGGAGAGCACGCTGGAGGGCGATCGCGCGCGCCGGAGGCGCGGCCTCCGCGCGCGGCGCCCCGGAGCGCCGAGCGACCGTGACGCGGGCGACCGATCATCCCTTCTTTTCGTCGCCGAGCGGCGCGCCGGGGCCTCCGGCGCGATCACCTGGCTTGGCCACGCGCCCTGGTTCTGTAACTGTCCCGCGGTCAGTTACGCGTCGCTGTGCCGCCGTGGGCTCGGGGGTCCGAGCGCTGGTGCCTGGCCTCGCGAGACGAATCCCTCTTCCGATCGAAGGAACCGCGATGCACTGCACACTCCAGAAACACCGCCCCGGAGCGCTCCGCGTGGCTTGCCTGCTGCTTGGGTCGCTCGCCGCCGCGTGCTCGGACGAGGGCCCCGCGCCGCTCGAGGGGAGCGCGTTCGACGTCGAGCGTTACGACCTCCGGGGCGAGTTCGACTGGGAGCGGAGCCGCCTCGTGGCGACGCTGGGCCTCACGCTGTCGCTCACCGGAGACGGCCCGAGGACGGTGGTCCTCGACAGCGCGGTCGCCGAGGTGAAGGAGGTCCGGCGGAAGGGCGGCGGGGCGCTCCCGCACGCGCTCGATCCGCAGCGCCAGGCGCTCGCGATCGACCTCTCGAGCGAGCCCGAGGCGATGAGCGGCGCGCCGATCGCGCTCGAGATCGACTACGAGGCGCTCTCCGGCGACGCCCTCCGCGCGGTGCCCGCGCGCATCGGCGATCCGGTCGCCGTGCGCGCCGTCTACACGGTGTCGGAGCCGCTCGGCGCGTCGCGGTGGATGCCGTGCCACAACGCGCCCTCGGACCGGGCCATCTTCTCGATCGCCATGCGCGTCGACGGCGGCGAGACGCTGATCGCCAACGGCGATCTCGTCGGCGACGAGGATCTCGGGGCGTCGGGCCACATCGTCCGGTACGAGACCGCCTACTCGCTGCCGCCCTACCTCATGGCGTTCGCGATCGGCGACTTCGAGGTCGAGCGCGGGACGAAGGGCGATCTCCCCATCGCGGTCTGGCATCGCCGCGGGCTGCCGGGCGATCACGGAAGGATGGTGGACGAGCTCGCGCGCGCCATCGGCCGCTTCGAGGAGCTGCTCGTGCCGTACCCCTTCGAGAAGTACGCGCTCGTGCTCCTGCCGGACTTCTCCGTGGGCGGGATCGAGCACGCGAGCATCAGCTTCCAGCGCGAGGAGCGGAGCACGCAGCCCGCGCTCGCCTCGGATCTTTTGCTCACGACGCACGAGCTCTCGCACCAGTGGTTCGGCGACCTCGTGACGGTGGAGACCTGGGACGACCTCTGGATCAAGGAGGGCATGGCGACGTTGCTCGAGCAGGAGGGCGCCCGCGTCTACACGGACGAGAGCGGTGCGGGGACGCTGAACGGCGACGAGCTCGACCCCCGGGACGGCGACGCCGTCCGCGATCCGTCGCTCGCGCCGGGCGAGAAGTACACGAGCGGCCCCTACGGCCGCGCCGCGTGGCTGCTCACCCAGATCCGCAGCCTCGCCGGCGAGGAGGCGTTCTGGTCGGCGCTCCGCGGGGTGCTCGAGGAGCGCCGGTTCGGGACCATCGGCACGGACGATTTCCTCGACGCCTTCGCGCCGGCGCTCGGCCCGGAGGCGGCTGCGCGCGCGCGGCGCGCGGTCGTGGCCAGGGCGCTCCCGTGGCTCACGGTCGACCCCGCGCCCTCCGGCGGGGCGTTCGTGACGGTGCACGACCCGGAGGGCGCCCTCGTCGCGCCCCTGGAGCTCGCGTGGGTGGCCGGCGACGGCCCGGCCCGCGTGCAGACGCTCGCGCCCGGCGAGCGCGTCGAGGTCGCGCCCGCGCGCCCGGGCGAGCTCCTCGTCGTCGATCCCCAGGACCGCCACCCCGAGTGGGCCTTCCTGAGCACCGACCGCGATCTCGAGGCCTACGCCGCGACGCTCGCCCCGCGCCGCGTCCCCGCGGACCCCGAGGGCGTCTCGCGCTTCCTCGACGTGGGCGGCGCCCACCAGCTCGCCGCGCTCCAGGGCGGCCTGCCCGAGGGGCTCGCGCCCGAGGAGTTCGAGGCGTTCGTCGAGGGCCTCGACGGCGAGGCGGCCCGGGCGGTATCGCTCGCCGCGGCGTGCGACGTCGCGTGCGCGCCGGGCCTCGACGCCGGCGTCCGCGGCGCGTGGTCGAGCGTGCTCACCGGCCTCCTCGCTGGAGCGCCTTACAGCTACGGCCTCGACTACGTCGGAAGCTACGCGTCGTGCAGCGCCGTCGTGTCCCCCGAAGCGCTGTTCGCCGAGGACTGGTCCGCGCTCGAGGCCGGGCTCGCCTCGGGCGGCGTCTCCGACGTGCGGCTCCAGTACCTGTCCAAGTTCAGGCTGCCGCCCGAGGCGGCGCTCCGCACGTGGGGCAGGGTCGCGCGGATGGCGAGCTCGGTGCGCGCGCGCGTGCTCGCGATCCGGCACCTCGCGACGTACGTGGACGGGCTCGACCCGGCTGCCCTCTCGGCCTTCCGCGCCTTCTTCGCCGGCGTTCTCGGCGCGACCGACGTCTCCGATGTCCTCGCCGCGGATCTCCGCGCCGTGGTGGCCTCCGCCGCGCCCACGGCGGCCGGCAACCAGGGAGCGCTGGACGGCCTCGCCCGGGTGCTCCGCTCGCCCGCGGCCCGCTCGGCCCACCCCGCCGCCGTCTGCGCGGCGTTCGCGTTGACGAGGGGTGACGGGCAGGCATTCCACCGCTTCGCCGCGGGGATCGAGGGCGCCGACGTGGCGGACACCACCGCCGAGCTGCTGCGCTCTCCGGTCCATTGCCTCTGACGCTCGCTCGCCACGACATCACATCTCCCCCGCCGGCCTCGCTCCATGGCGAGGCCGGCCCTCTCCGCGGCAACCGAACGCTGCTATGCTCCGCTCCCCATGTCGGAGCTCGTCCAACTTCTTCGCCAGAACGCCCCGATTGCTCGCATCGCCGAGCACCTCGATGGCCTGACGCACGAGGAGCGCCGCAGCGCCCTGTCGACCACGACGCGCGCGGATCAGCGGGCGCTCTATGCCGCCGCGAGCCACGCCCCCCCGCTCACGCTCGACTTCTTCGTCCCGGACGGCACACCGCCCCGCGTGGCGGTTCGTCACGAGGGCAGGAACAGCCTTCCTCTCCCGTCCACATTCCGCTTCTTCGAGAAGCGTTTTGCCTTGCCCGAGGACGGAAGCGCGCGGCTCTTCGGTTACAACGAGGGGCTCACGCGTCCCTGGATTGGCCCGGGCTTCTTCGTCGCGGTCCCGACGGCCGGCAATCCTGCGTGGCAGGAGCGTGGCGCCATCGTGATCGACTACTTCCAGGTCCCTGACGGCCCCGTACCTGACGGCTGGCCCCGGGTCGTGCCCAACAGCAAAGGAATCCAGTTCTTCGTCTACAATGGAACCCGTGATTTCATGCGTCGGGTCTCGAAGGACGTGTCCATCGGCGCGGCGTTCAAGGGCGAGCGTTCGCTCGACCATTACTTCACGCTCTGCCGCTCGCCGTCCGCCTAGCACGACTGCGGGAAGTTGCCCCGGAGCGGCAGAACAACCGCCAAGACGCCGAGGACGCCAAGGGAGAAGAAGAAGTGCCGTCCCGGCATCTTTTCCTCTCATTTCCCTGGTTTCTTGGCGCCCTTGGCGCCCTTGGCGGCTCGCTTCCCCCTCCGGCTTCCCGCAGTAGCGCTGTGCCCCGCTAGTTTGGCTGGGTCCCCCCGCCCAGCCGCGCCAGCATCCCCTTTCGCAGGAGCCCTACCTTGTTCCGCATCGCGGTCACCTGTTGCCGCATCCCGTCCGCCTGCTCGGCGAGGTCGACGATCCCCGCGGCCGTCGCCGCCTGGGCGAGGGCGCGCGCCTCGTCGGCGAGGCGCCCCATGCGCCCCTCCACCTCGTCCATCGCTGCCACCACCTCGTGGATCTGCTCCGGCGTCGTCGCCTCCCGCTGGCGCGCCGCGGTCTCCTGCACCAGCTGGTTGATGCTCCGCCCCTCCTCCCCGAGCGCCGCGAAGCGCTGGAACAGCTCCCCGAGCTGCTCCGCCCGCCGCTTGATCTCCTCGCCGCGCGCCGCGAGCGCCGTCGCGGTCGCCTCATGGCGATCCCGCGCCGCCGCGATCGCCGCGATGAGCGACCCGAGCGCCATGCTCACGCGCTGCTGCGCCTCGGCCGCCTCGGTCGTCGACTTCGCCGCGCGCTCGATCCCCTTGCGTGTGTCGAGGGAGAGCCGCCGCGCCGACTCCGCGAGCTCCTCGAAGCGGACGAGCTCGCGCTCGAGCGCGCACGCCGCTTCCGCGAGCTCGCCCCCGCCCTTGCCGTGCTCGTCCTTCCCGCCCCCGCGGCCGTTCTTCTCGCGCTTGTTCACGTCGCACTCCCTGCGCTGCCTGTCCACCTCCTGGGAGGCCCCGCTGTTTCGCCTGCAAGCGATGTTCGGACCGGTGTACTGTATCAAAACGGCGGCTCGCACGTCGGACGCACCTCGGAGGAACGGATGCGAAGCGCGTGGCTCGTCCTCGTCGGAGTTCATGCCCTGCTGGGCTGCGGGGCTGCGCCGCGGAGAGAGCCGGCCGCCGGCGCCGACCCCACGCACGCCGGGTTCGCTGCCCCGAGCGCCGTCCCGGAGGGCCCGACCCGCGAGGCGCGCGCCGCCCTGCGCTCGCCCGAGGAGAAGGAGCGCGCCGCCCTGCGCCCGCCCAGGAGCACGCGCGCCCGCGACACCGCGCCCGAGGCCCCCAAGCCGCGCGCCCCGATCCCGCTGTCCGACAAGGCGAGCGCGCCTGCCAGCTCCGCCGGGAACAACCGCCCGCCCGTGAAGGAGCGCGCCCCGATCTCCCGCCCCACCCCGATCTCCCGCCCCACCCCGATCTCCCACCCCACCCCGATCTCCCACCCCACCCCCATCCCCCTCCCCGGGAAAGGCGGCGCCGTGCGCTCGATCGAGGCCGACTGCAAGGCGCTCGGCCCGGAGGTCCAGAAGGCCTCGAGGATGATCGAGGTGCTCCGGCAATCCGACCTGAACACGCCGCCCGACGTGCTCGGGAGGATCGCGGATCGGCTCGACCTCTGGGCCCGCGCGGCCGCCGTCCAGGCCTCCGATCCGGAGCTCGCCCAGGGCGCCAAGGACATCCGGGAGAGCTTCGCCCGGACGGGCGCCGCGGCCCGCAAGCTCCAGGCGTCGCTCGGCGCTCACGACCGCAAGAAGGCCGGTCTCGCCCGCGCCGGCCTGGAGAGGGAGCTCGACCAGGACGCCAAGGCCGTGAGGGGCATTGCCGCCCGTTGCAAGAGCAACCCCTATGACCCGATCAAGGGCAAAGCCCACATCCCGCCTCACGTCGTGCGGAGCGTCGTCCAGGAGCGCTTCGGCGAGATGCGCGCTTGCTTTGAAAAGGGCCTTCGCCTGAACCCCAAGCTCCGAGGGCGCCTGCCCGTACACCTCGTCGTCGATGGCGAAGGGAAGGTCACCTACGCGGGTGACGCCGACCGCCCGCCCGAGGACGCGCCGCTCCTCATCGCGCTGCCCTCGCCCGGCGCGACGCCGCCGTCGTCGCCTGCTCCCCCGCTCCGCGACGCCAAGGTCGTCGGCTGTGTGCTCGACGTCTTCCGCGGCCTCCGATTCCCTTCCGCCGCAGACCGCAAGAGCGTTGCCACGGTGGTCTATCCCGTCGTCTTCGGTGTGGACGACAACCGCTCTCCAGCGACCTCCGCCAGGTGACGCACAGCGCAATCGCGGCAGCGAGGCGCTGGCCCCTTGCCGTCCGGGCGAGGCCGACGCCAAGCACGCTCAGCCTCACTTGCGCCACTTGCAAAGTTATTTCCTTCTCAGGGGCCTGAGGGTAAGCATTCCGCCGATGAAGCTCTCGCTCACCGAGCTCCAGGACATCCGCCGCACGCTCGCGGCGCGCATCGTCTTCGGCCTCTCCACGCCCGGCACCGAGATCGCCGCGCTCCCTGCCTATCTCGCGCCGCCGCCGGGAGGGATGATGGGCCGCGCCGTGGTGGTCGACGCGGGCGGCACGAACCTGCGCGCCGCCATCGTGGAGCTCTTGCCGGGCGGCGCGTCGCGCATCGTCGCCGGGCCCGTGCCTGCGAAGTTCCCGGGCGGGCCGGAGATCGCGGGCGACGCCTTCTTCGACGTGCAGGCGGAGCTGGTCGAGCGCCTGGGCGCCGTGCACGGCTTGCCGGTGGGGTACTGCTTCTCGTACCCGTCGGAGACGCTGCCGTCGCTCGACGCGCGGCTGCTCCGCTGGACCAAGGGCGTCCAGGTCGCCGGGGTCGAGGGCACCAGCGTGGGCGAGCGGCTCGGCCGGGCGCTCGGCGCGCGGAGGCTCCGGCCCGGTCCGGTCCGGGTGCTGAACGACACGGTGGCGAGCCTGCTCGGGGGTGCCTTCGCGCACGGCGGGTCGCAGCCCGCGGCGTTCATCGGGCTCATCGTGGGGACGGGGACCAACATGGCCACGTTCCTCCCCGCCGGCCGGATCCCGAAGCTCAAGACGGGTCACTTCGTCGCGCCGATGGCGGTCAACCTCGAGAACGGGAACTTCAACCCTCCGCACCTCCAGCCGTTCGACGCGGAGCTCGACGCGGGCTCCGAGAACCCCGGCGCGCAGCGGTTCGAGAAGGCGGTGTCCGGGGCCTACCTGCCCCGGCTCTTCGGGCGGCTCTGTCCGGACCATGCCCCGCTGACGAGCTCCGCGGATCTCGTGCGGCTCCGCGACGAGGGCGCCGACGAGGCGCGGCGGGTCGCCGGCGACCTGCTCCAGCGCTCGGCCGACCTCGTGGCGGCGGGGCTCGCGGCCGTCACCGACGTGCTCGACAGCCCTCCTGGGGTCGGCATCCTCGCGGAGGGCAGCCTCTTCTGGGGCGATCCCCTCTATGCGCCGCGGGTGCAGGAGACGCTGCGCGCCCTCGTCGGCTCCCGGGTCGAGCCCCGGCTCGCCCGGCTCGAGCACGTCAACCTCATCGGGTCGGCCTGCGCCGCGCTGTTCGCCTGAGCGCCCGCGCGCCGCTTCCCCTCGCCGCTCGCTGGGCCGCGCGGGAGGCGCCGGGCCTCCGGGCGCGCGAGCTGCCCGGCCAGGCGGGAGCACAGCGATGCCCGGGGATCTTCGCCAGGGCCTGCCCTCGCGGGGCCGGTCGAGCGCGGCCAGGCCCGCGTCCGCCTGGCTGCATGGCGCCCCTGGGGGTGGTCCGAGGCGGCAGGATCACACATTTCTGGCCGAATCCGTTTTTTGCGACCACCATGACGCAGCGTTGACCCCATGGGAGGAGCTCGTCCGGTGATGTGTGAAACAACAGCGCGCTTCCGCTCGACCGGACCGGTCGGGCGGGTGGGGCGCTTCCGGTCGTCGCGGGCGGGCCCCGGTAGCCGGAATGGCTATTGTCTTTAGAGAGATGCTCCCGTCGAACCGCAGACTCGCGTTCCGCAGGCAGCCGCACCTGCTCGACGACACCGGGAGTGTCGGCGTGTGGATCACGCAGCCGGCGGGCATGGTCGTTCAGCTCTTGCGGGAGACGGTGGCGACCGGTGAGATCGCGCGGTTCATCTCGGTCGACGCGTACCAGAAGCTCGTGGGCGTCATGCGCCCGGGGGAGCGGGCGTTCTTCATCTACGACATGGCGCTCATGGTGCGGTACGAGAGCGAGGCGCGGGTGATCCTGACCCAGTGGGGGCTCAACGTGCGCGACAAGATCGAGCACATCGTCGTCCGCCCGCCCCCGGAGATGAACAAGCTCGGGCGCATGGGGATCCAGACGATCGCGGCGGCGATGAGCCTGGCGGGGGTGCAGCTCGACATCGTGGACGACATCGAGCCGTTCCTGCGCGAGCAGAACCTGCGGCCGCGGATCAGCCTCACCTGAGGCGTGGCCCCGGCGGGAGCCCGGCCCGAGGAGACGCTACCTCCACTGCGGGAAGTCGGCCGGGGAAGCGAACCGCCAGGCCGCCAAGAAAACCGGGGAACAGGGGGATGGGGGGGAGGAAGACGGGCTTCGTGCCCTGAGGACGGGAATCGCGCCGGGCGTCAGTGCCCGCCGCCGGTGCCCTTGATGTCCAGCTGCGGACGGGAGGGGTGCGGCCAGTCGAGGTGGAAGAACTTCCCACGCGGCTGATCCGTGCGCTCGTAGGTGTGCGCCCCGAAGTAGTCTCGCTGCGCCTGCAGGAGGTTCGCGGGCAGGTGGGCCGCACGGTACCCGTCGTAATACGACAGGGCCGACATGAACGCGGGCGCCCAGACGCCGTTCTGCGCGGCGATCGACACCACCTTGCGCCAGTTCGCCTGCCCCTGCTTGATCTGATCGTTGAAGTACGGATCGAGCAGCAGGTTCGTCAGGCCAGGATTGCGCGTGTACGCCTCCGTGATCTTCTGGAGGAAGCGGGCGCGGATGATGCAGCCGCCGCGCCAGATGCTCGCGATCGTGCCGAAATCAAGCGTCCACTTGTACTCCGCCTGCGCCGCCGCCATGAGCTGGAAGCCCTGCGCGTAGGCGCAGATCTTCGAGCAATACAGCGCGTCGCGGATCGCCGTGATCGTCCCCTGCCGGTCCGCGATCGGGGTCGGGGTCGGGCCAGAGAGGTGCTTCGAGGCCTCGACGCGCTCGTCCTTCAGCGCAGAGAGGCAACGCGCAAACACCGCCTCCGCAATGGCGTTCGCAGGGATGCCCATGTCGAGCGCGTTGCTGCTCGTCCACTTGCCCGTGCCCTTCTGCCCCGCCGTGTCGAGGACGAAATCGACGAACGGCTTGTCCTTCTGGACAGGGTCCTTCTGCTGGAGGATATCGGCGGTGATCTGGATGAGGTACGAGTCGAGATCTCCGCTGTTCCACTCGGAGAAGACCCGGGACATCTCGTCCTTCGACATCCCGAGCAGCCCGTCGAGGAGCGTGTACGCCTCGCAGATGAGCTGCATGTCGATGTACTCGATGCCGTTGTGGACCATCTTCACGTAATGGCCCGCGCCGTTCGGCCCGATGTACGCCGTGCAGGGGACCCCGCCCTCCACCGGCTTGCCGGGGGACGCGCCCTCGATCGGCTTGCCGGTCGCCGGATCGACCTTCGCGGCGATCGCACGCCAGATCGGCTCCAGATGCTGCCAGGACGCGGGATCGCCGCCGGGCATCAGCGAGGGGCCGAAGCGCGCCCCCACCTCGCCGCCGGAGACGCCCGAGCCGAAGAACTTGCACTGCTTCGCGTACTCCTGCTCCCGGCGGATGGTGTCGGTCCAGAGCGAGTTGCCCAGATCGACGACGATATCGTCCGGCTCGACGCCCGCCTCGATGAGCTGCTTGACCACCATGTCCACCGGCGGACCGGCCTTGACCAGGATCACCGCCTTGCGCGGCTTCTTCAGCGCGCGGACGAAGTCCTTCAGCGTCTCGCAGTAGACCAGGCCGCCGGGCGTGCCCGGGTTCCTCGCGACGAAGTCCTTCGCGACCTGCACCGTGCGGTTGTACACGGCCACCTTGAACCCGTGGTCGGCCATGTTGAGCGCGACGTTCTCGCCCATGACGGCCAGCCCGATCATGCCGATGTCGCAGCTGGATGTGGCATCATTCATCCCGGTTCTTCTCCTTCACACGTGGCTCTTTCGCCGCCAGCGACCGCCGTGCTGCGCGGCCAGGACGGCGTATCAGCAAGCCGCGAGCCGCGGATCGCAGGCCGCAGGCCCGCGCGCCGTCGATCTCGCTGGGTCGGCTGGGAGCCACGGGCGCGCATTCTGAGCAGGCCGGCGGCGCGGCGTCTAGTCCGCACGCGACGCGCGGGCGCTCGCCGCCGGAGGAGCCCGCGCTCGCCGCGGCGCCGCACGTCGTGAAGCAGGCCCGGCGGGTGGCGCGGGACGAGCCCGGCGACAGGGCCGCCGTGGCGCCAGCGCGCGAGCGCGGGCTCCTCCGGCGGCGAGCGCCCGCGCGAGGTCGACGAGGCGACGAGGATCGCGCTCTCCGGCAATGTGTCGGTGGGGCTCCGGCTCCGCTTGACTTCGTGCCTCGGCCGGCTCCGCCTGCTCACCGAGCTGTCCTGTGACGCGAGGCGACGCGAGGCGATCGGTCAGGATATCCTATCAAGTATCCGCGCGGCCAGACGCGGAGACGAGACGATCTGCACGTTCGGTCGCACGCTCGAACTCGGCGGGTTCGACGTGTTCCACGGGCCCCGGCGGCTGGCGGTGCTCGTGCTCTGACGGGACAGGCGGCGCCCACGCTCCGCCCGTGCATCTGACGATGTCGATGTGTCTGTCGTGAAAAACGATCAGAACGGACGGGCGCCACATCACCGCGGCAGCGCCCCGTAAGCCACGGAATCACGGGATCTTCTCGCGCGGACGAGCAACGACGAGCAACGACGAGCAACGACGATCGAGGCCTCGCGCGAGCGGCGACGATCAGCGCAGAGCGCTTACCTGTTACCTGGTACGCGCAGATCGAACGAACGCGCCCTACATCGGAATGCCGATGTGGGGAGTCTTACGGCCTACAAGTTTGTAAGGTCTGCAAGTTAACGAGTGCGGTCGTCCGACCAGGTGGTGTAACCTCGTTCGACGCGGGTGAGACTATGTCGCTGAACTTCCACGAGGGGATGCTGTTCGCAGGTAGGTACCGCGTCGTGCGCAGCATCGCGACGGGTGCGATGGGGGCGGTCTACGAGGTCGTCCACGTCGAGACGGATCGGCGGCGGGCGCTCAAGGTCATGCACCCGCACCTCGCCGAGAACCCCGAGTTCCACGCGCGGTTCAAGCTGGAGGCGCGCATCGCCGCGCGCATAGCGACCGAGCACATCGTCGAGGTGTTCGACGCCGGGATCGACCTGGACACCGGCATGCCGTTCCTCGTGATGGAGCTGCTCCGCGGTGAGGAGCTCAGCAAGCGCATCCGCCGCGGCGGCCGCCTGCCGCCGGAGAACGCCATCGCCTACCTGCGCCAGACCGCGCACGCCCTGGACAAAACGCACGCGGCCGGCGTGGTCCACCGCGATCTGAAGCCCGCGAACCTCTTCCTCGCGGCGAGCGACGACGACGACGAGATCCGGATCAAGGTGCTTGACTTCGGCATCGCCAAGCTGGTCGCCGAGACCGCGATCGAAGGGGCGAACACCGCCGCTCTCGGGACGCCGCTCTACATGGCGCCCGAGCAGTTCAGCGGCGAGACGATCACGCGGGCGGTCGACCTCTTCGCGCTCGGCATGATCGCGTACACGACCCTCGTCGGCAAGGCCTACTGGCTGAACGACATGCGCGAGTACAGTAACTCGCTGGCGTTCGCGGTGATCGCGATGCACGGCCCGCAGGAGCCCCCGTCCGTGCGCGCGGAGAAGGAGGGGGTGAAGCTGCCCCCGGGCTTCGACGCGTGGTTCGCGAAGGCGACGGCGCGCGAGCCCGGGGCGCGCTTCCCGACCGCTTCGTCCACGGTGGAGGCGCTCGCCGAGGTCTTCGACATCGCCCCGATGACGGTCAGGTCCTCGCGCCTGCTCGCGCCGGAAACGCCGTTCCCGCGGTTCAGCCATGTCGGCCAGGGGCCCGGGTCGTCGATGCCGGTGGCCGCCCAGTCGTCCAGCACGGGTGTGGAGACCCGGGTCGGCACCGGCGCCGGCACCACCGCGGGGCCGCGGAGCCGATCCGCGCTCGTCGTCGCGGCCATCGCCCTGGTCGGCGGCAGCGCCATCGCTCTCGCCGCGTTCAGCAAGGGCAACTCCCCGGCCCCCGGCCACACCGAGCACGCGCAGGCGACGCAGGCGACACAGGCGGCGGCCGTCGCGCCGCCGTCCACGCCGCCCACCACGCCGCCGTCCACGCCGCCCACCGCGCCCCCTTCCACGCCGCCCGAGGCCGCCCCGGGCGCCGCCCGCCCCGAGGCGGCCGGCACGCCCAGCTCGACCGACCTCGCGGCGGCAGCGAGCTCCGCCGCCGCGCCGCCCGCGGACGGCGGCCTGGCCATCGATCCCGAGGTGTTGGCGAACGCAAAGGCCTCGCCGGCGTCGCGCACCCCGGCGCCGCGCACCCCGGCGCCGCCGTCCGGCGGCTGGCGCAAGAGCGCGCCGACCGCCTCGCCCGCAGCGAACACGGCGAAGCCCCGGGAGTCGCTCTACGGGGCAGACTGAGCGCGGCCCCACAACGCGCTGATTTTTTGCCTGGGGCGGTCCCAAAGGAGGTATCTCATGTTACCTCCAATGCGAACCTTCTGGCCCGGGTCCGTCTTGAGCGGACTACTTTGCATTGCTGTCACCGCGCCGGCGAACGCGCAGCCTGACGCCGTGGCCGTGGCCGAGTCGCTCTTCAACCGCGGCCTCGCGGACATGCTGGCGGGGAAGTTCCAGACCGGCTGCCCTGCCCTCACCGAGAGCTACCGGCTCGATCCTCGCGCAGGGCGGCTGTTCACGCTCGCCGAGTGCGAGGCCAAGTGGGGGCGCACCGCGACCGCGGTCGCGCGCTACAACGACTTCCTCTCGCTCTACTCCCGCCTGTCCGAGTCCGAGCAGCTCAAGCAGTACGATCGCTACAAGCTCGTGCTCGAGCAGCGCGACGCGCTCGCGCCGCTCGTGCCACAGCTCACGCTGTCGCTGCCGGCCGACGCGCCCGCCGGGACGCTGGTGCAGCGCGACGGCATCACGCTGGAGGGGCCTTCGCTCGGGATCGCGCTCCCCGTCAACCCGGGCGAGCACGTCGTGACGACGAAGGCGCCGGGCGGGCCCACGCACGAGGTGCGGTTCTCGATCGAAAAGTCGGAGCAGAAGACGATCGAGCTCGAGGTGAAGCTCCCCGAGGCGCCGCCGCCCGCGACGCCGGCGGATCAGCCGCCCCAGCAGGCCGCCCTGCCGCCGTCGCAGCACGACGAGGGCGCGTCGCGGACGCCGGCGCCGACCGGGACCAGCGGCCGGCGCGTGCTGGCGTACGTGACGGGCGGGCTCGCCTTGGGCGGGCTGATCGCCGGGGGAGTGACGGGAGCGCTGGCGCTCAGCGAGAGCCGCCACGCGGATGAGGACTGCGACGACGTCGGCTCCGGCAGGGCGGTATGCAAGACCGCCGAAGGGAAGGCCGCTGGGAAGCGCGCGAAGGACCTGGGGCTGGTGAGCACGATCGGCTTCGGCGCCGGAGCGGCGCTGGCCGGCACGGCGCTCGTGCTCTTCCTGACGGAGCCCTCCTCGTCCGGTTCGCAGGCCAGCGCAGCCACCGGCGCGCAGGCCGGCGCCGCGCCCTACCCCCCGGCAGGCACGATGAGCTGGTCGCTGCTCGCGGGACCGACCGGCGGCGGCGTCGTGGTGCGCAGCCAGTGGTGAACCAGCCCGCGCCTGCCGCCGCCTTCGCGCGCGCACGGTAGCGCGGCGCGCACCGTCGGAACCTTGCGCCTCGTCCTGGGGCGCGGCCGAGCGTAGTATCCCATGGAAAACTACAGGCCGACGCGCCCTGGCGGGTGAGGCGGTGAGGAAAGGGCAACTCATGATCACGAAGACCACGATGGCCATGTTCGGGGTCGCAGCTTCCGGTCTGCTCGCAGGCTGCACGGAGACGCTCGATTCGCAGCAGATCAAGACCGGAGGGATCTCGGCGACCCTGGAGGCGATCGCCGAGAGCGCGTCATCGACGACGGTGCGGGCCACCCTCAAGGCCGGCGGCGACGAGAGCAACACGTACGTCATCCTGAGCGCGGGAGATCGGATCTCGGCGACCGTGGGCGGCGAGGCGGTCGCGATGTCCGCCGAGAGCTCCGGGGTCTACGAGGGCGACGTCAACATCGGCGCCGGAGGCACCGAGATCAGGGTGCTGCTGGACCGCGACGACGAGGACGACGACGACGCGACGAACAACGTGGGGACGCTCCCCGAGCCGTTCGACCTCGAGGCGCTGCCCAGAGAGCCAGTCCCGCGCGGCGAGGACCTCACGATCGCCTGGTCGCCGAGCGCGTCCGGAGACGACATGGTGATCGACGTGAAGGGCCGCTGCATCTTCTCCAAGACGTTCGATGTCGGGGGCGACCCGGGGACGTACACCATCGACGCGGGCGAGCTGGAGGCGACCAGCTCGCAAGAACCCGAGAGCTGCGACGTGGACGTCGTGATCCGCCGCTCGCGCAACGGCACGACGGACAACAACCTGGACCCGGAGAGCTCGTTCGAGCTGAGCCAGGTCCGGGGAGGCCGCTTCACCTCGGCGCCCTGAGGCTCAGCCGAACAGCGCGGCGTAGTCGTCCTCGCGGAAGCCCACGAGCACCCGGCTTCCTTTCACCAGCACAGGCCGCTTCACGAGCTTCCCGTCCTCGGTGAGCCACCGCGTGACGTCGTCGTCGCTCGCGGCGTCCACCCGCGCCTTGCCGAGCGCGCGGTAGCTCTGCCCGCTCGTGTTGAGCCACCGGCGCACCGAGAGCCCGCTCGCCGGGACCCACCGGGCGAGCTCTGCGGCCGTCGGCGGCTCATCGACGATGGGGCGCACGGCGACGTCGACGCCGCGCTCGCCGAGCCACTTCAGCGCTCGCTTGCAGGTGCTGCAGCCGGCATAAGAGAGGATCTGGACCTTGCTCATGCCGGGCCTTCTGCCCCCTCGGCCGCGCGACATCAAGCGCGGATGAGCGCGAAAAAGAGATGGAAAGCTCCCATGGCAGGAGAGAAAAAAAAGGGCTCCTGTGCAATGCGCCCGGAATGCGCCCGAAGACGAGCAGCGCACCGATTGAGCGCGGGTGGTTCATGGCGCGCGCCGGCGGCGGCGGACGAAATGCCGCATCGCGCGACGGGCCGTCTGGTATAGGGGGCGCGGAAAGGAGCCGCCCCCAGCGGCAGCGCGCCTCGTGATCCGTCTCGACTCCATCAGCAAGCAGCACGGCAAGCAGATCCTCTTCCTCGAGGCCTCCGCGGCGGTGAACCGCGGCGAGAAGGTCGGCCTGGTGGGGCCCAACGGCTCGGGCAAGACGACCATCTTCCGGATGATCACCAAGGAGGAGGCGCCCGACGGCGGCCAGGTCGCCATCGATCGCGGCGTCACCGTCGGCTACTTCAGCCAGGACGTCGGCGAGATGAAGGGCAGGAGCGCCGTCGCCGAGACCATGGACGGCGCCGGCCCGGTCTCCGACGTCGCCGCGGAGCTCCGCGAGCTCGAGGCCGCGCTCGCCGATCCCGAGCGGATGGATGAAATGGAGAGCCTGATCGAGCGCTTCGGGCAGGCCCAGGCCCGCTACGAAGAGCTCGGCGGCTACGCGCTCGACGCCAAGGCGCGCGAGATCCTCGCCGGGCTCGGCTTCAGCCAGGCCATGATGGACGGCGACGTGGGCGCCCTCTCGGGCGGGTGGAAGATGCGCGTCGCGCTCGCCCGCATCCTCCTCATGAGGCCGGACGCGCTCCTGCTCGACGAGCCGACCAACCACCTCGACATCGAGTCGATCATCTGGCTCGAAGGGTACCTGAAGCAGTATGCCGGGGCGCTCGTCATGACCTCGCACGACCGAGAGTTCATGAACCGCATCGTCACCAAGATCATCGAGATCGACGGCGGCGAGCTCACCAGCTACTCCGGCAACTACGAGTTCTACGAGCAGCAGCGCGCCATCAACGAGCAGCAGGCCGAGGCGCAGTACGAGCGCCAGCAGGCGATGCTCGCGAAGGAGATGCGGTTCATCGAGCGCTTCAAGGCCCAGGCCGCCAAGGCGGCGCAGGTCCAGTCGCGCGTGAAGAAGCTGGAGAAGATCGACAAGGTCGAGCCGCCGAAGCGCAGGAGGACGATCCGCTTCGAGTTCAAGCCCGCGCCGCGCTCGGGCGACGACGTGGCGCGGCTCAGCGGGGTGAAGAAGTCGTACGGCGGGCGCTCCATCTACGACGGATTCGACCTCCTGATCCGCCGCCGCGAGCGCTGGTGTGTGATGGGCGTAAACGGCGCCGGCAAATCCACCCTCCTCAAGCTCGTCGCGGGGGCCTCCGCCCCGGACGCAGGCGGGGTGAACGTCGGCGCGAGCGTGAAGCTGGGGTATTTCGCGCAGCACGCGATGGAGCTCCTCGACCCGACCCGCTCCGTCTGGGAGTCCATCGTGGCGAGCTTCCCGCAGGCCTCGATCGGCTCGCTCCGCACGCTCGCCGGCGCGTTCGGCTTCTCCGGCGACGACATCGACAAGCCCTGTCGCATCCTGTCGGGCGGCGAGAAGGCGCGCCTCGTGCTCGCGATCATGCTCTATGATCCGCCCAACTTCCTCGTGCTCGACGAGCCGACGAACCACCTCGACATGGCGACCAAGGAGATGCTCGTCGAGGCGCTCTCCTCGTTCGAGGGCACCATGCTGTTCGTCTCGCACGATCGCCGCTTCCTCGCCGCGCTGTCCAACCGCGTCCTGGAGCTCCTGCCCGACGGGCCGCGCGTGTACGGCGGGGGATACCTGGAGTATGTCGCCCAGAGCGGACACGAGGCGCCGGGCATCCGGAGCTGACCCGCGCCGACGTGGCGCGCGCGCGGTGCGAGCGAGCTCCGCCTGGGAGCGGCGCTCTCTCGTCGATTTCGTCGATTCGAGTCGATGCTAGGTGAACACGCGCTCAAGGATTCGCGCTATCGTGAGGTCCCCGATGGATCTGCTCGGTAGACCGAACCCAAAGCGGCTCTCCGACTTCATCCAGCGCCACCACGACGCGCTCCTGGATGCCTGGAAGCACCGAGTCCAGGCGCTCAGCCCGGCGCGGCGGCTGCCGGCGCCGAGGCCAATCGATCACCTCCCGGACATCCTCGCCTACATCGCCGAGCGCACGCGCAGCGCGGGCACGGCGGCCGCGGTCGACCGGGGGCTCCCCGGGCTCCACGCGCTGAGCCGGCTCGCCCACGGGTACGATCTCGCCGACGTCGTGATGGAGTACGCGGCGCTCCGCGCCGTGATCCTGGAGCTCTGGGAGCGGGACGGCGGCGGGGACGGGGGGCGTGAGGTCATCCAGCTGAACGGGACGATCGACGAGGCGATCGCGGACGCGGTGTCCCGTTACCAGGCGGCGCGCGTGCGCCTGCTCCAGGGGCTCGACGCCATCTCGACGGCCGCGCTCGGCAGCAGCGATCTGGACACCTTCCTGAAGGCGCTCCTCCGCGCCACCCGGGAGGCGGCGGCCGCCGTGGACGTGGCGCTCGTCCTGCTCGGGGACGGGGACGCCCTCGAGGTCCACGCGACCGCGGGCATCGACGACGGGCCGCTGCCCGGGCCCCCGCTCGAGGCGGCGCGGGAGTTCGCCCGCGCGGTCCTCGCGCTGCGCGGGCCCACCTCGCTCGACGCCGCGGCCGGCGGCTTGCCCGTCACCGCGCGGGAAATCCGGGCGAGGGGGCTGCGCGCCGTCTACGGCGTGCCGCTGATCCACGAGGGGCACTCCATCGGCGTCGCGATCCTCGGCTCCCGCAACGCCGAGGAGTTCTCCGAGGACGACGCGCTGATGCTGCGCACGATGACCAGCCGGGCGACCGGCATCATCGTGCAGGCGCAGCTCGTCGCGAAGGAGCGCGCGGCGCGGCGCCAGGCGGACGACGCCCGCGCCCTGCTCGCGACCGTGGTCGAGCAGATGCCGGCGGGGCTGGTCATCGCCGAGCCGCCGACGGGGCGCGTGCTCCTCTCGAACCCCCAGGCCGGGGCGATCTTCGGGCTACCCCTCCTGGACATCCACGACATCGGCGGATACGCCGTCTGCCGGGGCTCCGACCCCCGGTCGGGCAGGCCGTACGAGGCCCGGGATTGGCCTCTCGCGCGGACGGTCACGACCGGCGAGGTCGTGATGGACGAGGAGATCGACATCGTCCGCGACGACGGCGCGCGGGGGCGGATCCTCGTGCGCTCGGCGCCGGTCCGGGATCCGGTCGGGCGCGTGATGGCGGCCGTCATGACCTTCTTCGACATCACGGAGCGGACGCGCGCCGAGCGGGGGGAGCGCTTCCTGGCCGCCGCGAGCGCCGCGCTCAGCGACACCCTCGACTTCCAGGGCACGCTCGACCGGGTGGGGCACCTGACGGTCCCCGAGCTGGCAGACTGGTGCTTCATCCAGACGCTCCCGGACCTCGAGCAGTCGCGCGGGGTCACGGTGACGCACGCGCGCCCGGAGGAGCTCCAGCGGGCGCGGGCGCTCTTCCGCGAGCAGGATCCCCCGCCGCCGCTGACGGCGCTGCTGGAGCGGGCCCTCTGCAGCGAGCGCCCGGAGCTCATCGGGGATCTGTCGCACCCGCTGGTCGCCTCGCTCGACGAGAACGGCGCCTTCCGCCGGTTCGTCCGGGCGCTCGGGATCACGTCGGCCCTGGTGGTCCCGCTGGTCGCGCGGGGCCGCACCTTCGGCTGCATCACGCTGGCGACGGCGGGGTCCGGCCGGGTCTACGACGAGGCGGACCTCGCGGTGGCGCACGACCTGGCGCAGCGGGCGGCGCTCGCGGCGGACAACGCCCGCCTGTACGAGGCGGCGCAGCGCGCGATCGAGCTCCGGGACAACGTGCTCGCCACGGTGTCCCACGACCTCAGGAACCCCCTGAGCGCGATCCTCACGGCGGCCGCCGTGATGACGAAGCGCGCGGCGACGCGGGGAGAGAAGGGCGACACGAAGGCGATCCAGGCGATCCAGCGCTCGGCGCACCGGATGGATCGGCTGCTCCACGACCTGCTCGACTTCGCGAGCCTGCGCGCCGGCCGGCTGGCGCTGCGCCGGCAGCCGCAGGATCCGCGGGAGATCGGCAGGGAGGCGGTGGAGACGTTCGAGCCGCAGGCCCAGGAGAAGGGGGTCCAGCTGGGGGTCGTGGCGGCCGACGACGTCCCGCTCGTCACGTGTGATCGCGATCGGGTGCTCCAGGTGCTCACCAACCTCCTGAGCAACGCGCTCCAGGTGACGGGCGCCCAGGGGGCGATCACGCTGCGGTGCGAGCGCGGGGAGGAGCACGTCGTCTTCTCGGTGGCCGACACGGGGCCGGGGATCGCGGAGAACGAGCTGCCCCACCTCTTCGAGCGGTTCTGGCGCGGCGAGCGGAACGGCTACAAGGGCACCGGGCTCGGGCTGGCCATCGCCCGGGAGCTCGTCGCGGCGCACGGGGGGACGATCCACGTGGAGAGCCGCGTGGGGGTGGGGACGACGTTCAGGTTCACGATCCCCGTCATGGACGAGGGGTGAGCCGGGGCGGCGGGCAGGCAGGGCAGCCGCCGCAGGGGAGGAGTGGACGATCGAGCGCGCCGGTCCCAGGAGCCCTCGGGAAGGAGGAAGCATGGGAGTCGAGAAGACGCACGATCCGCCGAGCGCGCCGCGCTCCGGGAACGAGGTCAGCCAGGAGAAGCGGCCTCCGCCGCAGGCGGATGTCCCGGGCGTCCGCGGGCCGGTCACGCCGTCTGGCGAGCGCGAGGACACGCCGCCCGACGAGGTCGATAGCTGGGGCAGCGAAGGCGGCGCCGGCTCGTACGCGGGGGGGCCGATCATCTCGACTACGAAGATCTCCGGAAGGGGGTCGGAGCGCAAACCGACGTAGCGGCGCAGGGTGCTCCGGTCGCAGGGCGGAGTTCGAGGCTCGCGAGCGCCCGCGCTCGAGTCTGTGGACCGGGGCGTTGGGTCAGCGGAGCAGGATCGGCGCTGCTGGGAGCGCGATCTCGCGTCGCGCCTTTCATCAGGAGGCGCGCCATTTGCCGAGACCGCGTTGGGCGGATGGGCGTCGACTCAATACGGGCCAAGCGGAATGCCGCGCCATGAGCGGCCGTGTGCCCATCGGCGAATCGCGCGGGATGCAGGCGGGCGGCGTTACACCGCGTGCGAGGCGCACCACCCAGCGCATCAACCCGCTTACATTACCCTCACCCGAGCCGGCGGCGGGCAAGCGGGCACTCGAGGGGGACACCCGGCACACGTCATCCCGTTTCCCATGGTATACTACCAATTCACTTCTGGAACAGACGTCCCTGTCTGGCGGGGCGGATGATATCCGAATTCTTTACCTTCGTCGACATCTCGCGCTCCTCACCCTTCGCTCCGCGCTTCTCGAGCTCGAGGTCAGCACACAGCCGGTTGACGGCGTCGCCGAGCGTCTCTAGATCCGCTGGCGTCTCGTTGCAGAGGGCGCTGTAGAGATCCTTGAGGGAGACGCCATCCTGGTGCCTGGCGTGGAAGATCGCCGGCAGTTCCTCGACGAGCGCTCTGACCGTCCGCGTCTTCGCCGAGTCGTCGAACTCGAACGGAAACGGCAAGAGGATCTGGTCCCTGTTCTTGGTCGGATCGAAGCCCAGCATCATCGTGCCCTCGCGGCCGAAATGCTCGAAGTGGTTGCTCACCGACCAATGCAGGGCCTTGACAACGTCGTTCGCCTTGGAGTTATTGGCAAGGTGCAGGAACCAGTACGATCGGTGGCTGAGCTTTGACTTGATGAAGAACGGCGTATAGCACTCGGCATGCGCGCGCTTCGCGAACGTCTCGTGCAGGAGGAGCTGGATCAAGCGCATCAACCGGCCGCGGTCCTCGGTGGACAGCGTCGCAGCTTCGTCGATGTCCCGGCAACCGGAAAGGAACGCATCCATTTCGGGCTCGACCAGCCGCGCGTCCTTCAGTCTGCCGAGCGCCTCTCCGGCCGTCTTCGCGTGCGCGGAGATGTGGTCCACCGCCAGGGTCAGAAACACCTCCGCCGTGGGAATCTCCGTCATGATCCTCGCGATCAAGTCGACGGGGATGGCACTATAACCGTACTGGTCGAGCACGAAGATCGGGCGCGGGCGCCTCGGGGTAGTAACCTTGATCCGATCCAGGACACTACCGAGCTCCGCCTCGAATGCTCCACGCCGGAGATCAACCTTCTCTCGGATGAAGCTCTCGCCGACTTGCTCCTTCAATGTCGCATTCAGGTAGGCGTGCGTCTTAGGGTCCTTCTCGATGAAGACGTAGCTCGCGTCGACGGAGAACGGCTTCTTACGGCCCCCCACGGCGTTGAGCCGCGCCTCCGCGGTCCGGACAGCGTTGATCAGGATGAGCGGTGAGCCGGGGTGGAGCGTGTTGCCCTGGCCTTCGACGACGTATTGCCCGCCTCCGGCGAACCCATCGATGAGCATCAATTTGAGTGGAACAGTACCGCCCCTCGTCAAGATAGGAATATACCGCTCTATGTACTCCCTCAGGATTGTATGCTTCGCCAAGCTGTGGGCCCCCAGCGTCGCTGGGCCGTCGGACCAATCGTATTTCGCCACGGCGCGCTCCTACTCCGCCGCCATTGCCCCACGCTGGAACTGGTCCCGAATCATTGCAAGGCGCTGCGCGCGTACAACCGCGGGCGGCGGCGCGGCCGGTTCAATTGTAGGGTACTCGTCGTACGTTCGCTTTCCAAGCTCCCTGCCGGCGCGTGACTTTTGGACCCCTCCCCACTGCTTGAAAAAGAACGGGACGCCCGCCTCCCTGCACTGGTCGCGGAGCGAAATTACCCAACGCTCCTCCATGGGACGAGCCCTTGGACCGCTCTCACCGCCCACGATCACCCAGTCGATGCCCTGAAGATCGATCCGGCCCAGGTCTTCGAGCAGCGGCTCGATGGAGAGGAAGCGTACCTCGGCTGGAGTCCGGCGGAGTTCGTCGATTCTTGGGAGGCCGTAAGCCCGGTCCTCCACGCTCACCCCAAGCCAGATGTGCTTGCGGCGAACGATCTCGGGCGGCATCTGCGACGTGAGCGTGCGGAGGCGTGCCGCACGCTTGGTGAGCATCTGGTAGATGTGCCAATCCGCAGAGGCCATGACCTCAAAGACCTGGCGGACATACTCCTCTGGGACTTCGTCCTGGAAGAGGTCGCTCATGGAGTTGACGAAGATCCTGCGCGAGCGGCTCCATCGGAACGGTTCGAAGAGTTTGTCGGGCACCAGCAGCAGGTCGAAGCCCTGCTCGTACGGATGGCCAGGCACGCCCCGGAAGCGTTCTGCAAAGATCTCCGCGTAGCAGTGCTTGCAGCCGGGGCTGACCTTCGTGCAGCCGCGGAGGGGGTTCCAGGTCGCGTCCGTCCACTCGATGGTGCTGCCGTCGCTCATGACTTGCACAGGTGTACAGTAAGGGCGCGGGCGCAGCAAGTGGGGAAGGTGACGCGGATCGTGCGCCCCGTGCGTCAGGCGCCTCCGTGGTGGCCGCGTCGGATCGCGCCCGACCCGGTGAAGGGGCCTGCCGCGCTCGCCGGGCACGCGGCGGTCCACGAGCGCGAGAAGGCCGCGGTCGGCGGGCCGAATGGTGCAGTCCGGTGGGTTCGGGAGGGCGAGACCGATCGCGCTGGGGTGCGGAGGACGGTTGCCAATCGCCGGAAATTCGTGGGAACCTACCGGTCAAGAGGGCGGACTACACAGACCTGGCGGGGCACGTTTAGGCGAGTCCGCGCTCGAGAGGGTTCCGCATTCGAACCGTAGTCGGGCGGCGAGAACCGATGATTTGGAATGCGTGACCGACACGTCAATTGGATGAGGTTCCCGGGAGAAGTAACAGAACGAGGGAGCAGGCCCATGGCACATATCACCTGTCCGAAGTGCAGGCAGTCATTCGACAGCTCTGACCCGACCAACCGTGCGACGCCGCTGGCCGCGACCGCGGCAGGTGGAGTTGGAGGCGCGTTCTTGGGTGCGGGAGTCGGCTTGGCGACGGGGGGCACGGCGATTGCGGCGACGGTTCCGTTCGCGATCGCCGGTGGCATCATCGGCTTCCTGGGCGCGAAGAGCTTCAGGCGATGCCCGAGTTGTGGCCACGTATTTCGGGTGTAGACCCGCCCGACGAACCCATGGGCAAGGTGAAGTCGCTGAGACTGCCGGAAGGCGCCCGTGTTGGGAGCTACCGGATCGTCCGTCCTCTTGGCCGCGGCTGGGAAGGCGAGGTCTACGCCGTCAAGGAGGTCCCCACCGAGGCGGAGCGGGCCATGAAGCTCATCTCCCGGGAGAACGTCGACAGCGCGCGGCACGTCACGCACACGGCATGGTTTTTCGAACAGGTCGCATCGAGCCGGTCGGTCGCAAGATACTACCACATGGGACAGTGGTTCCTTGACGACAACGAGGGCCTCTTCTACCTTGTTTTTGAACGGCTCAATGGTCCCATTCTCAAATACTATTTAGCCGACGTGGGCAAGAAGCGACTTTTGACTGAGACGCACGCGCTGCACCTGCTCCACCGAATCGCCGAAGCCATGGGTCGTGTTCATGTGTTGGGGTTCGCGGTTGGCGACTCTCACGGAGAGAACATCCTGATCACGGGAGACGCCGAGGACCCCCGGCCGATGTTCTGCGACCTCGACCCTGGCGAGCCGGACAAGCCGAACAAGGACTTCCAGCGCGACATGCGGGAACTGGTGACGCTGGCGAGGCAAGTATTGCGCATCACACACACGTCTTCGAGGACGAAAGACGCGTTGAGACACCTGCGGACGGCAGCCAAGCGCCCGGTGAGTCCTGAAACGGTGATGGCGCTGGGCGAGCAGATGGCGGCGTGGTGACGCCGAAGGAGTACTCGCACGATGCGATGATTGATGGTTCGACGCTGGATACGCCGCTCAACAAGCGGCTGGTGCCGACCGCGCTTGGCGCGGCGGCACACCCGAGAGATGAGCTGTTGAGGCTTGACAACGCGGCGTTTCGGGTCGCACCCGAGGACGAGCGGATCGTTCACCTTACAGCAGCGGAAAGCAGGTCGCTGGGAGGCTTTCAGGTGCTGCGAGGGGGTCGCGACCGGGCTCGCACCACCTGAAAGCAAGTCGCGACCGGGCTTGCAGGTGCTGCGAGGGGGTCGCGACCGGGCTTGCACCACCTGAAAGCGGGTCGCGATCGGGCTTGCACCATCTGAAAGCGGGTCGCGATCGGGCTTGCACCATCTGAAAGCGGGTCGCGAGGACACTTGCACCACCTGGTGCAGCTCGCGGCGCCCGATGATCCAGTGAACTTATCAAGTCTTCACAGCCATCAACGTGGACGAGTCATCGGGGGATTTCCCCCGCCCTGCCGGAACGACAAGACCGCCAAGGCGCCATAAGACGCCAAGATTCTTGTGTTTCTCTTGGCGTCCTCGGCGCCTGGCAGTTCAGAAGACCCCAGCTTCAGGCAAAGTACACCACCCCCGTCCACGCCCACGTCAGGGCACCACCCGTTCAGCCCACCGCGCCACGCCAGGATCGGCGAGGAGCGCCGATTTCCTGGCCGCCGGTGAGCCCGTTTCTCGATTACTCTGGCAGCCGCCGTCACGCCTGACGGTGCCCGTGGACGTCACATGCTGGATCATGAAGAGGACGATGGCGCGCCGCCTTCGGGGACGCGGCGGACGACGGCCTCGACGTGGGACCTCGCCGCGTCGGGCGGAGCTTCCGCGCTCGGAGAATGGCTGCCGACGGAGCGGGTGAGCGCGTGGCCCTGGGGGCCCTGCGCGCTCCAGGTGGGCGAGGCGCTCGTGGACCCGGGGGACGACGGCGGGACGTACCGGGTCGTGCGCCTGATCGGCCGCGGCGGCATGGGCGAGGTGTACGAGGTCGAGCGCGAGGGCACGGGCGTGCGCTTCGCGCTGAAGTGCATGCGGATGGGGCGGGCGGACGACCCGAAGGTCGTGCGGAGGACGCAGGAGGAGGCCATCGTGCTCCGGAGCCTGCGACACCCGCACCTGGTCCCGGTCCACGCCATGGGCCTGCGGAGCGACGGGCTGGTGTGGATGGTGATGGAGCTCCTCGTGGGCTGGACGGCGGGGCAGCTCCTCGACCGCCTCGGGAAGCTGCCGGTGCCGTGGGCGCTCACGATCGCGCGCGACGTATGCCTGGGACTCCAGGCGGTCCACCCGTTCGCCGTCCACCGCGACATCAAGCCGGACAACATCCACGTCGACGAGCAGGGCCACGTGCGCGTGCTCGACCTGGGCGCGGGGAAGTTCCAGCGGCTCGGCGTGATCACGACCGGGGGGTTCTCCATCGGGACGGTGGCGTACATGTCGCCCGAGCAGCTCATGACGCCGGACGCGGTCGACGCGCGGAGCGACCTCTTCTCGACCGGGATCGTCCTCTACGAGCTGCTCAGCGGGCAGCACCCGTTCGCCTCGCGCGACGACCTGGTCCACAAGAACAAGATCGGGCTCGCGATCGCGCACGATCCGCCCCGCCCGCTGCTCGGCGCGGCACCCTGGGTGCCCGCCGCCGTGGGCGAGATCGTGGCGCAGGCGCTCGAGAAGGACCCGGCGGACCGGCAGGACAACGCGGAGCAGCTCGCGGTCGCGCTGGACGCGGCGCTGCGGCGCATGGAGTACGAGATGGGGGAGCTGCCGCCGCTCCGGCTGCTCGGGACACGGATCTCCCTGCCGGACGCGTTCCGCCGGCCGCCGCAGGGCGGCGAGGCCGCGGCGCTCGGCGAGGCGGCGGCGCCCGGATACGGCGAGACCGCGCCCCTGCCGGGGTCGCGGGGGCGCGGGCACACGGAGCGGATACCTTCGCTGCCGCCCGCGAGGGCGGAAAGCACGCCGCCGCGTGGGCGCGGGCACACGGAACGGATGCCTTCGCAGGCGCCGCGCCCGGCGGACCAGGCGGCGCCCGCGGACGAGGGGGCGACCGGGCCGGCGGCGGACGGGCGGAGCGCGGGCGACGGGCGGGACCGGGACAGGGCGTGGCGACCGCCGCCGCCGGCCGTGCGCCCCACGTCGCGGACGCCGCAGCTCGACACCCGCGAGATCGTGGCGGAGTACTGGTCGCGCCACGCGGAGACGGAGCCGGTGCCGCGGGCGGCGATCCGGGCCGCCCGGGAAGGGGCGGGTGAGAACGAGGCCCGAGAGGCCGAAAGGGACGGCGACGCGCGGGAGGGCGGTCGCAAGCTGCCCCGCATCGTTGCCTTCTTCGTGGACCTGGTCACGGGGTTCATCGAAGCCGCGCCGAGGTGGCTGGTGATCGGAATCGCGCTCTGGTGGGCGGTGTGCATCGCGTACGGGGTGACCATGATGGTCCTGGAGCGCCGACTCGCCGGCGGGGACCGGCCTGCCGAGGCGGCCCCGGCGGTCGCGGCAAGCGCGGCCACCGCCGCGAGCGCGCCGGCACCCGCGGCAAGCGCGGCCACCGCGGTGAGCGCGCCGGTACCCGCGGAGACCGCCGCGAGCGCGCCGGCACCTGCGGACAGCGGGGCGAGCGCGCCGGCGCCCGCGGCGCCCGCGGCGCAGCCGAGCGCGACGGGCAGCAACGCCGCGGCGCGGCCGGCGGGCACGGCAGGCACCGGCGCGCCGCCGCCGCAGCGGCGACGCCCGCCGGCGCGCCGCCTGCCGCCGGAGATCTTCGAGTGAGCGCCCGCGATGGTCGATTTCCTGGCCGCTCCGCGGACCCATCTCCGATATCTCCCTACGAGGGTGGAACGATGACGGACTCGCCGACGCTGGACGACATGATCGAGGCCCACGTGAGGCAGGCCATGAGGCGCGTGGAGGGCCTGTGCCCGCCGGAGGTGGAGGAGGAGATCCGGCGGATGCTGCGGGTGGCGCTCGACACGGACCCGGAGATGCAGCGGCTCTTGCGGGCGAGCGTGGCGAGGCCGGCGGTGAAGGAGAGCGACAAGGTGGACGTGCGGGCGCTGCGCGCGGCGCGCCCTGGCCAGGAGCCCGCGCCGGCCAAGAGCGATAACGCGCAGCGGAGGCGGCGGTGACCGCGGCGATCGTGGCGCTGCCGCGCGAGCGCCCGCTGACCGCGGAGCAGCGGCGGCTCGTCGAGAGCGAGCCGGAGCTGAGGCGGCGCGCGGTGGGCGCGGTCGTCAAGCGGTACGGGATGCTCATGCCGCCGGAGGAGATGCTCCAGGAAGCGGCGCTGGCCGTGGTGCTGGCGGCGCGGTCCTACGACCCGGCGCTCGGGCCGTTCGGGCGGTGGGCGTTCTACAAGGCGTGCCACGCGATCCTCGACGCGGCGAAGGCCGGGGGCAAACACGAGGCGCTGAGGAAGAAGGCGCGCGCGGCGATGTTCGGGTGGCTCGCCGGCGGGCGCGGGGCGCCCGACGAGGAGCACCTGCTCGAGGTCTTCACCATGAGCGAGGATCCGGTCCACAAGAAGGTCGCCACGTTCTGCAACGACCTCGTGAACGAGGCGCTGAGGGCGACGTGGCACGGCGGCGGAGAGGTCGCGGTCGCGCAGCGCGAGCAAGCGGCGACCGCCGTGCGCGTGCTGCAAGAGACGATGCGCGAGCTCCCGGACACGCAACGAACGATGCTGGCGCTGCGGTTCCAGCAGGACGCGGAGCTCGACGAGATCGCGGCGCAGGTCGGCATGAGCTCGCGGACGATGCGGCGGCGGATGAAGGAGCTGGTGGAGCTCTTGAGGACACGGCTCGCCAGGGCGGGCGTCACGACGCTGCCGGAGTGGTTCCGCGGAGAGCACGGCGAGCTGTTCGGGGACGCGGGCGAAGAGGCGAGCGCCGAGGCGAGCCGGCAGCGCGCAGGCGGCGCATGAGCGAGGACGGGCGCAGGCGCGCGGACACCGACCCGGCCCTGAAGGGGGTGCCGCGGGAGCTGCGGCCGTTCGCGCGCAAGATCGACAATCCGGTGAAGCAGCCGGGCGACGACGTGTCGCTCGACAAGGCGGTGACGCAGCTGCGGGAGCTCGGCGGGCGGGCGGAGGCGATGGATCCGCTGTTCTACGAGGTCGAGGCCAAGCGGCTCGAAGCGGAGCCGGACGGAGCGAGCGAGCGGGGGATCGGCAACGTCCGGGTGTACGTGGCGCCGAGGGCGCTGCCCGGAGCCGAGGCGGCGGCCCGAGAGAAGAGGCGGCGGCTGGCGCGGGCGGCGGTGGGCGTGGCGGTCGTGGGGCTCGGCGTGGCCGGCGCGGCGGGGATGATGGGACGGTGCGGCGCGGGAGAGGCCGCGGCGTGGGCGCGCGAGGGGGTGAGCGCGCGCGTGGCGGAGATGGCGGCGGGGGTGAAAGCGGGCGGCGCGGAGAAGAGCGCGGGCGCCGCCGACGCGCCGGGAAATGCGGGCGCGGGCGCAGCGTCGGCGACGCCGGACGCGAGCGCACCGGCGGCGGCGCGCGGCGCCGTGTCGTCCGCGGCGGCGCCGTCGATGAGGCGGCCGCCGGCGCCACGCAAGACGGTGAAGGCGCCTGAGGAGAAGCAAGAGACCACGCCGGCGCCGGCGACCACGGCGGGGCCTCCCGCCGCTGCGCCCCCGACGACATCGACCGCAACGACGACACCAGCGATGCCACCCGTGGAGCAACGGACGCGCATGTTCGGAGTGGAATCATGAAGAGAACGGCTATCGGGATCGTGTGCGCGGCGCTCGCGGCGCCCCTCGCGTGGAGCCCCAACGCGCGCGCGGTGGAGCCGGCCGCCGACATCGTCGCAAAGCAGCGTGTGCTCTTCGAGCAAGGCAACACGCTGTACGATGCGCAGCGGTGGTCCGAGGCGCGCGACGCGTTCCTTGCGGCCTGGAAGCTCAAGAGGAGCTACGACGTGGCTGCCAACCTGGGCGACGTGGAGTTGCTCCTCGGCGAGGCGAGGAGCGCGGCGGAGCACCTGGCGTATGCGCTGCGGGAGTTCCCCGCCGGTGGCAAGCCGGCGCTGCGGGCGACGCTGACGAAGCGGTTCGACGAAGCGCGGCGGCTGGTGGGCGCGCTGCGGATCCAGGTGAGCAAACCAGGGGCCGAGGTGTTCGTGGATGGCCGGGCGATCGGATATGCGCCGATCGATGACGAGGTGTTCGTCGAGCCCGGCGCGCACGAGCTTTTCGCGAAGCAAGATGGGTACGTCGGCGCGACGGCAAAGGTCGAGGCGAAGGCAGGTGGGGCGGCTGACGTCACGCTGACGCTGGGGCGCACGGCGGCGCCGGCCACGCCGCCCGCAACCGCGCTGCCGGCGCCGAGCGGCGGGTCCCCCGCGGCGCATACGCATCTCGCACCCGAGGCGAAACGGAGCTGGGTGCCGGTGGTCGTGCTCGGGGCGGCGAGCGCGGTGGGGCTCGGCGTCGGGGTGGGGTTCACGGTGGCGTCGAACGGGGCGAATGACGAGGCGCGCGCGCAGAGCCGGTCGATTCGGGGCGCTGGAGGGCAATGCGTCGGGCCATCGACCGCGTTCGCGGAGCCGTGCGCCCAGCTGGATCGGCGGGGATTGGAGGCCAGCACTCTGGGTTATGCCGCGTTCGGCAGCTACATCGCATCGGGCGTGTTCGCTCTCGCCGCGGCGACGTACGTGCTCTGGCCCAGCCGAGCAGGGACCGGCTCGACGGGGGTGTCGGTACGACCCGACGTCCGCCTGGATGGCAGCGGCATCCTCGTCGTGGGGACGTGGTGATGAGCCGGAGGGGTCACGTCATGAGACTTCGACGAATGCAGGCGCTCACGGCAACCACGGCGTTCGTCATCGCCGCCGTCGGCTGCGATAGGCTCTGGTTCGATATCCACAACGACTGCGAGCTGATGCTCACGTGCGAGCACTTCCGCCCGACGAGCAGCGCAACCGGTGGCGGCGGCAGCAACTCCGTGTGCGACGCCGATCCAACGGAGGACGCGAGCACGGTGACGGACGAGTGCGCGGTGTTCGCGAACCCGAACGCGCCGCCAGGAGGCGACGGCTCCAAGGCCATGCCCTACGCGTCGCTCGCGGAGGCGATCGCGAACGCGAACGGCAAGCGGGTGCTGGCGTGCGCGAGCGGAGCGTTCGCGGAGAGCGTGATGATCGGGGCGGAGGTCGAGGTGATCGGCGGCTTCGACTGCGCGACGGAGTGGACGTGGAGCGCCGAGGCGCGGAGCGCGATCGAGGCGCCCGCGAATCGGATCGCGCTGACGCTGGCGGAGGGCGCGAGCGGGGCGAAGGTGCGGAGCTTCGCGGTGCGCGCGGCGAGCGCGACGGAGCCGGGCGGGCCGTCGATCGGCGTGGCGGTCGCGGATGTGGAGGCGGAGCTGGCGCACGTGGACGTGACCGCGGGCGACGGGATGGACGGCGAGAGCGGAACCACGCCAACGGAGGCGCCCGTGGCGGGCGCGAGCGCACCGGCGATGAGCGCGTCGAACGCGTGCGAGCTCCCCGCTGCCGTGCGGGGCGGCGAGGCCGGTGTGACGACGTGCGAGGACGGAGAGACACGCGGCGGAGCGGGGGGGCTCGGCGGGATCACCGACACCGAGGGCGGCAACGGGCTGCGCGGGGAGGACGCCGCGCCGTTGCCGGAGCCGAACCCTGATGCGTCTGGGCTTGGCGGAGCCGGACAGACAGATCCTGACGGCGACTGCAAGCCCGGCACGAACGGCAAGAGCGGCGCTCGCGGCGCAGCCGGCGCCGCCGGCAGCGACACGATGCTGACGCTGACGGGCATCGCCGGCGGCGACGGCGGCACCGGCACATCGGGCAGGCGTGGTCAAGGAGGAGGAGGAGGCGGCGGCGCCAAGGCCGGCCTGTTCTGCGGGACCGCTGCGGCCCCGGTGGAGGGCCCCGGCGCGAGCGGCGGCGGAGGCGGGGCCGGCGGCTGCGGCGGCAAAGGCGGCGGCGGCGGCAAGGCCGGCGGGTCGAGCGTCGGCATCCTCAGCCTCGGGACGAAGCTGGTGCTGACCGAGGTGACCGTCGCGGTGGGCAAGGCGGGCAAGGGCGGCGATGGGACTGGCGGAAGAGGCGGTGCCGCTGGGGGCAGCGGCGGGACCGGGGGGGCTGCGTCGCCCCTCGGTGGATCCATCGGCTGCCGAGGCGGCGATGGCGGCCAAGGCGGCGCCGGCGGCCCCGGTGCCGGCGGTCGAGGCGGCCACGCCGTCGGCATCGCCTATGCGGCGGCGCCGGGCAAAGCGCCGGCGGTGCGATTCACCCCGGGCACGGCAGGGGACGGCGGCAGCGCCGCGCCCGTCGGTCCGCCGGAGAGCGCCGGCGCGCCGGGGGCGAGCGGGGTTTGCTGGGATTTCGCGGCGCTGGCGCCGTGCGGAGGATGAGCGCGATGAAAAGCCCTACGGGGTTGGACATCTCTCTGGACGACCTGCAAACGTTTCTCACGCCGTGGACCAATCCGGGCTGGTGCGCGACGACCCCGCAGGCGGAGAAGACGCGGCTCGCCAAGCTGGGGGCACGACGTGTGATGGCGAAATACGGGCTCGATGACCACAGGGACGAGGCGGCGCTCGTAGACATGACGGTCTGGGCGGAGAAGCTGTCCGCCTCCGCGCGTGCGGCCGAGCACGAGGAGCCACCGAGGGCGAGCACGTTGCCGGTGAAGCGCGAGGTCGAGCAGCGCAGCGCGCGCCTGGCACGGCTCGGCGCGGTGCTCTTCGTGCTGGCAGTCGTGGGCGGCGTGGCGCTGGCAGCGCTGAGGTAGCGACGTAGCGAAGGCCGCGTGTCGCGCGGCCTTCTCAGATGGAAACGAACGCGCGCCGCACACGGTGGCGCGCCATGGCTCGGCTCGTCCTGGCGACGAGCGCGCGAGGAGGACGATCGTGTATCCACAGCTCGCCATCGAGGCAGCTGCGCTGTCGGACGTGGGCCGGCGGCGCAGCCACAACGAAGACAGCTTCGCCGCTCTCCCCTGCCTCGGCCTCTTCATGGTCGCCGACGGCCTCGGCGGCAACGCCGCCGGAGAGGTCGCTTCCCGCATGGCCATCGAGTTCGTCAAGGGCTGCTTCGAAGTCGACGAAGACCTCGAGGAGACATGGCCCTACGGCACCGGCAGCGCGCACGACCGCGACGAGGTGCGCCTGGTCATGAGCGTCCGCCGCGCCAACAGGGCCATCTACGAGGCGGGGCACATGCACCACCAGACCCGCGGCATGGCCACCACCTTCGCAGGCGTCCTGCTCGGACCTGGCATGGCCTACATCGCTCACGTCGGCGACACCCGCGTCTACCGCATGCGCGCTGGAAAGCTGGAGCGCCTCACACGAGACCACACCCTCCTCGAAGAGCTCCTCAGCGCCGGCGACGCCGCACTCGCCGCACTCGAAGCCCTGAATGGACGCGCCAACGCCGTCACAAGGGCCCTCGGCTGCGACAAGAGCGTCGACATCGAGTCGCGCGTCGAGGCGACGGCGCCGGGAGACATCTTCCTCGTCTGCTCCGACGGGCTGTGGGGGCCCGTCCCAGAGGCACGCATCGAGGGCGTCCTCGGGAGGCACCGAGACCTCAGCCTCGCCGCCACCCTGCTCGTCGACATCGCCAACGAGGCCGGCGGCCCGGACAACGTGACGTGCGTCCTCGCACGCCTGGGAGGCGGGTGACGCCATGAACGAGGGTGAAACGATGGACATGGACGACGAGACCGCAGCGGAGGCGGAGGTGAAGAGTAGCGTCATGAGGAGATCCAGTGTCCTGGTGTTGTGCTCGGCGCTCGCGGCGCCGCTCGCGTGGAGCCCAAACGCGCTGGCGACCGACACGCCCGCCGACGCCTCCGCGAGGCAACGTGCCCTCTTCGACAAGGGCGTCCGCCTGTACGACCAGAGCAGGTGGGCAGAGGCACACGTCGTTTTCCTCGAGGCATGGGCGCTGAAGAAGAGCTATGCCGTGGCCGCAAACCTCGGCGACGTCGAGCTGATGCTCGGCGACCCACGCAGCGCCGCAGTCCATCTGGCCTATGCGCTGCGCGAGTTCCCCGCCGACGAGGCGCCCGCGCTGCGAAAGCTGCTCACCGAACGCTTGGAGGAGGCTCAGCGGCGCGTCGCGATCCTGCGGGTCAGGGGCGCGCCGCCGGGGGCCGAGCTGCTCGTCGATGGTAAGCCGCTGCCGGAGGAGGAGGAGCCGGAGGAGATCTACCTGGAGCCGGGGACGCACCGGGTGACGGCGCGGCGCGACGGGTACGCCGAGGCGGAGAAGGTCGTGACGGTGGCGGCGGGGACGCGCCAGGTGGTGACGCTGGTGCTGGTGGAACGGCCGACGACGAACGCGGCGGGGACGGCGAAGCTGCCGGAGACGGCCGTGGTGTGGCCGGCCCGCAGCGCGGAGGAATACGCCGGCAGGCCGAGGAGGGCGGTGCTGATCGGCGGCGCGGCGACAATGGGGGCGGCGGTGGTCGCGGGCGTGGGGTTCACGGGGCTGTCGAACAGCAAGGCTGCGGACGCGGACGCGCTGGCCGCGGAACTCGCCCGCGACGGCGGCAGGTCGGCGTGCTGGTCACGCATAACGCCGAGGTGCGCCGCGCTGAACGACCTGAACACGGAGAGCGATACATTCCACGACTTGGCCGTTGCGGGCTTCGTCGGCGCAGGCGTCGTTGGCGCTGCGACGCTGGTCTATTGGCTGTGGCCGCGAGCGAGAACGGAGACGCGCGTGGCGCCGGTCATCGGGGCGAGTGTCGGTGGTGTGGTGATGATTGGTCGGTTTTGAACATGCGTCACCAGATGGCGGTCGGAGGGAGAACGATGAAACGAGGGCGAACGCTCGCAACGTGGACGCTGAGCCTGATCGCTGCTGCGTGCGCACTGCCGCAAGCAAGCTGCGCGACGCGCAGCGAGGACTGCGCGCTGAACCTGACGTGCCCGCCGGAGGGCGCCGGAGGCGGTGATGGCGACGTGGGCCCCGCGTGTGAGGCGGGCCCAACGGAGGACGCGAGCACGGTGACAGATGAGTGCGCGGTATTCGCGAGCGCAAACGCGGCACCTGGCGGGGACGGGACAAAGGAGAAGCCGTACGCTTCGCTCGCGGAGGCGATCGTCCACGCGCACGGCAAGCGAGTGCTGGCGTGCGCGAGCGGGGCGTTCGCGGAGAGCGTGACGATCGATGCGGCGGTGGAGGTGATCGGCGGTTTCGACTGTGACACGGGGTGGACGTGGAGCGAAGAGGGGCGGAGCGCGATCGAGGGACCGGCGGATCGGATCGCGCTTACGCTGGGGGAGGGAGCGAGCGGGGCAAAGGTGCGGAGCTTCGCGGTGCGCGCTGCGAGCGCGACGAAGGCGGGCGGGTCGTCCATCGGCGTGGCGGTCGCGGACATCGAGGCGGAGCTTTCGCAGGTGGACGTGACCGCAGGCGACGCGATGGACGGCGCGAAGGGCGAAACGCCAGCGGAAGCGTCGCAGGCAGGCGCGAGCGCGACGATGATGAGCGCGACGAACGCGTGCGAGCTACCCGCGGCCGTCCGAGGCGGCGAACCCGGCACGACCACGTGCGAGGACGGCGAGACGACCGGCGGCCGAGGCGGTCGCGGAGGAAGCCCAGGGATTGAGGACGGCAACGGGCTGCGCGGGGAGGACGGCGCGCCGTTGCCGAAGGAGAATCCTGACGAATACGGGCTCGGCGGCATCGGTGAAACCGATACCAAGGAGTGCAGAGATGGCGAGGAGGGCAAGCGCGGCGACCCCGGCACCGCCGGCGCCGCGGGCATCGCCACGACGCTGACGCTGACGGGCATCGCGGGCGGCGACGGCGGCACGGGTACATCGGGCAAGCGAGGTCAAGGGGGAGGAGGCGGCGGCGGCACGAAGGCGGGGCCGTTCTGCACGGTCGGCGAGGAGGTGGTGGGGGGCGTCGGGGCGAGCGGCAGCGGAGGCGGAGCCGGCGGGTGCGGGGGCAAAGGCGGCGGCGGCGGCAAGGCCGGCGGATCGAGCGTCGGGATCGTCAGCCTCGGAACGAACCTGCTCCTGACCGACGTGACCGTCGCCGTGGGCAAGGCGGGCAAGGGGGGAGAGGGAGTGCTCGGACAGAGCGGTGCCGCTGGGGGCCGTCGCAGTGCCGGCGGCGCCAGCTCGGGACTCGGCTCCTCACACTACGGCTGCTGGGGTGGCGATGGCGGCGATGGCGGCTGGGGCGGCCCCGGCGGTGGCGGTCGAGGCGGCCATGCCGTGGGCATCGCCTATGCGGCGGCGCCGAGCGAAGCGCCTGCGGTGCAGTTCAGGCCCGGCACAGCCGGCGACGGCGGCGCCGCCGCGCTCGGTAGTCCGGCGGCCGGCGGTCCGCCGGAGAGCGCCGGGGCGCCGGGCAGTGCTGGGCTCTGCTGGAATTTCGGGTCAGGTCGATCGTGTGAGAATTGAAGAGCCCTGGAGGCAATGAGCTTCTCCCGAGAAATCAAGGGCAACATCGCTTCAGGAGGCTGGACGTGGAGAGCGCCCAGGCAGTACCGTCCGGCGTGCTGCGGCAACGCGGGTCGGTGGGCTGCTCGGGGCTAACAACACTGCTGAGAAAGCGTGGGTGTCGGGCGGGTGGGCCGATGGTCTGCTGAAATCCTCCACTGCTTCGTCAGGCCTATAGTCGGGATATCTATCCAAAGGCCATTGGCAGCAGCCCGGGAGAAGCGGACCCCTTTGGGGCCAGGCGCCTGACGGGGACGGGCGCGCGTGCGTGCGCCGGCGTGGCCCACGCGCCCCGAGCAGCAAGCAGCGCCTCGTGCGCTGAGGTGGTCGTGTGGAGGATTGAGCGCGCCGCCGTCCGCGGCGCGCCATGGCTCGGCTCGTCCCGACGACGAGCGCGCGAGGAGGACGATCGTGTATCCACAGCTCGCCATCGAGGCAGCAGCGCAGTCGGACGTGGGGCGGCGCCGTAGCCACAACGAGGACAGATTCGCGGCGCTGCCGTGCCTGGGGCTGTTCATGGTCGCCGACGGCCTCGGGGGTAACGCGGCCGGAGAGGTCGCGTCGCGCATGGCCATCTCGCCGGGATCCTGGGGGCGCATCGCGACCTGGGCTTTGCGGCGGAGCTGCTCGTCGACCTCGCGAACGAGCATGGCGGGCCCGACAACGTGAAGTGCGTGCTGGCGCGCCCGGGAGGCGGGGCGAGACGGCGCGCCGTGGCAGGCGCGACGAACGGCGGATGTAAGGGGATGCCTTGGGTCGGGGCAGCACAAAGCCGGGCTCCGCGGTGCATCGGACAGGGGTGCTCACGGTTCAGGAGGGAACATGGAAGACATGCTGGGTGCAATGTGGCTCGTCTCGCCGATCGGGCTCGCGATGATCGCGTGCGTCGCGATCGGCTTCGCGGTCACCGCGCGCGAAGCGCTGGGACGCGAGCGCGGGTTTCGTGAGGCGCGCGAGCAGGCGCATGATGAAAGTGAGGCAGCCCTCACCGATGCGAAGGAGCAGGCAGCGGGGGAGCGGGACCGTTACCGGCGCCTCCTGGACTGTCACGTCGATGCGGCGCTCGCCGAGCTGAGAGACGCCCGAGGGCGCCCCGTCCCCTGGCCAGGAAGGGTCCTCGAGTCGTTCTGCGCGACGACGCCTTCGTGGAGGAGGAAGCTGGCCGAGTGCACGGGGTTGGAACCGAGGGAGGTGGAGCGACTGCTGAGGAGCGACCTGCCCATGACGCCCGGCCTCGCGCGGCAGCTGGAGACCTTCACCGGCACGCCGGCGCGGTACTGGGAGCGCCTCTGGCGGCTGCACGACGACCCCCGGACCGACGCGGAGGAGACCGTGGTGTTCCGGGTCGGCGAGCCCGTCACCGAGCGTGAGAGCCCGGCGTCGCCGGCTCCGCCGACGGCACCTCCCCGCGCGCTCGACACGCCTCCGCCCGTGGTGCCGTCTCCCGAGCTCGCGGCCAGGAGCCCGCGGGCGAAGCTCCCGCCGACTCCCCTGCCGCAGCTCCGGCCACCGCGCCCTGTCCGTGCCGTCGCGGGGGAAGAGCTCACCCGTCGTGCTGCCACCCTGACGAGCTTCCCGCTGCAGCCCGACGGAGGCGGGGCGAGCCCTGCCGGTGCGTCCGATTGGGAGGAAGCAGAGCGCTCTCCCCTGAACACGACACTCCCGGGAGTAGGGCGCCATGGGTGAGAGCAACCGAGCCTCGCACTCGGGCCGTTGTCCTGCCTCGCGAGGCCGTCGTCTTGCCGCTGGGACGCGCTGTCTTGCTCCGCGACGCCGTTGTCTTGCCGCTGGGACGTGCTGTCTTGCTCCGCGACGCCGTTGTCTTGCCGCTGGGACGCGCTGTCTTGCTCCGCGACGCCGTTGTCTTGCTCCGCAAGGCCGCTGTCTTGCCGCTGGGACGCGCTGTCTTGCTCCGCGACGCCGTTGTCTTGCTCCGCAAAGCCGCTGTCTTGCCGCCGGCGCCTCTTGTCCTGGCGCGCGAGACCGCTGTCTTGCGGCTGGCACCCGCTGTCTTGCCCGCGGGGCCGTTGTCTTGCCGCCGGCGCCCGTTGTCGCCCACGGCGTGGCCGGGCTCCCCGAGCGCAGCGCCGGCGGTGCAGTTCACCCGCGGCGCAGCCGGCGACACCGGCAGCGCCGCGCCCGGCGGTCCGCCGGAGAGCGCCGGCGTGCCGGGATGCGGTGGGAGTTGCTGGGATTTCGCGGCGCAGGCGCCGTGTGGAGGAGACTCGCCGGTAACGCCGCCGGAGAGGTCGCCTCCCGCATGGCCATCGAGGTCGTCAAGGGCTGCATCGAAGTGAACGAGGATCTCGAGGAGACGTGGCCGTACGACACGGGCAGCGCGCACGACCGCGACGAGGTGCGCCTCGTGCTCAGCGTCCGCCGCGCCAACCGCGCGATCTACGAGGCAAGCCAGCAGCAGGAAGAAACGCGCGGCATGGCCACCACCTTCGCCGGCGTCCCGCTCGGACCTGGCATGGACGTGACGTGCGTACCGGCGCGCCTCGGAGGCGGGTGACGTGCGCGGCGGCGACGTGCTGCGGCTGGAGCTGTCGCTCGCGTGCGGCGAGCGCCTGCGCGTCGAGCGGGTGGCGATCCGCGAGGCGGTGTCGTCGCTCTTCTCGGTCGAGGTGGAGGCGGTGTCGCCGGAGCCGTGCGTCGATCTCGAGGGGATCGCCGGGCAGGCGGCGGCGCTGCGGATCGAGGCCGGTGAAGGCAGCGGCCTCTCCGGCGAGCGGATCTGGTCGGGCGTATGCAGCCACGTCCGGCAGGTGCACGCGCTCGAGCTGCGCGGCGGCGAGCTCGGCGTCTCGACGTACGCGCTGACGATCGTGCCGGCGCTCTGGCGGCTGTCGCTGCGCACCGATCACCGGATCTACCAGCACCAGTCGGTGCCCGAGATCGCCGCCGAGATGCTCGACGCGTGGGGGCTCGACGCGACGTGGCGGCTCGACGCGGCCGAGCACCCGCGGCTTTCGTACAAGGTGCAGTACGGGGAGACGGATCTCGATTTCTTCCAGCGCCTGCTGGAGGAGGCGGGGATCGTGTACGCGCTGCTCGACGACGGGGAGCGCACGCGGCCGGTGCTGACCGACGCGTTGGGCCAGAGCGCGCCGCGGCGCGAGGCGTCGATCGCATACATCGACCAGCCGCTCGACGTGCGCGCGCACGCCTGGGTGACGCGCGTGGCCGTGGAGCAGCAAGCGCGGGCCGACGCGGTGACGCTGCGCGACCACGATTTCGCGCGCCCGACGTGGGCCCTCTTCGGGCAGGCGCGGAGCGCGGCCTGCACCGACGCGCGGACCGAGCGGCACAGCTACCAGCCGGGGGCGTGCGTCGTCGAGCGCGACGGCGCCGCCTCGCACGACGACCGCCACGCGGCGAGGCTCGCTGCGCGGGCGCTGGAAACCGAGCTTACGGGCGCGTGCTCGATCTCGTTCCACTCCAACGCGCTCGATCTGCGACCCGGCACGGTCTTCGCGGTCGGCGGCCACCCGCGGCCGGAGCTCGACCCGCGCATGGGGCTGCTGGTGACGTCGCTGTCGATCGAGGGCAGCCTGCGCGGCGGCTGGTCGGTGAGCGGCACGGCGGTGCCGGCGTCGGCGCCCTACCGGCCGGCGCGGCGGACGGCGAAGCCGGTCGTGCACGGGATGCAGAGCGGCGTGGTGGTCGGCCCGCCCGGCGAGGAGATCCACACCGACGCGCACGGCCGGGTGCGGGTGCAATTCCCGTGGGACCGGCTCGGCGGACACGACGAGCACAGCTCGTGCTGGCTGCGCGTCTGCCAGGGCTGGGCAGGCGCAGGCTACGGGCTCTTCGCGCTGCCGCGCGTCGGCCAGGAGGTGCTTGTCGCCTTCCTGCAAGGCGACCCCGACCAGCCGGTGGTGATCGGGCGCCTCTCGAACGCGATCAACCCGGTGCCGCTGAAGCTGCCCGAGGAGCGGACGCAGAGCCTGTGGCGCAGCGCATCATCGCCGGGTGGTGGCGGCTTCAACGAGCTGCGCTTCGAGGACCGCAAGGGAGCGGAGCTCGTGTCGCTGCGCGCCGAGCGGCAGCTGCGAACCGAGGTTGGGCGCGACGAGGCGCTCGTGGTGCGCGGGAGCCGCGCGAAAAGCGTCGGGGGCGACGAGAGCGCGCGCACGGAAGGGCGCATGGTGGCGTATGTGGGAAAAGACGCGCACGTCACGGTCGACGGGGAGCTACGCGAGCGAGTCGGCGGCACGCGGTCGCTGACGGCGGACGGCGACCGGCACGAGCGGATCGGCGGGGTGGCGGCGCTGGAGGCGGGCGGCGCGATCCACCTGAAGGCCGGCGGGGCGATCGTGATCGCGGCGGGCGACGTGACGCTGCGGGGACCGGGGGGCTTCATCCGGATCGACGCGAGCGGGGTGTCGATCGACGGCGGCGCGGTGAAGATCCAGCAGGGCGGCGCGCCCGGCGGAGCGCCGGCGGCGCGGCCGGCGCTGCCGCTCTTGCCGGCCGGCGCTCCGGTACGGGCGGATCCTGTGCGGCTGCCGCTGCTCGGCTTCGCGGGCGGGTTGCCGCCGATGCAAGCCGGGGGCCTCGGCGGCGGGGGTGCACCGCTCACGCCGGAGGAAGGGGCGGTGTGCGGCTTCATCTGCCGGTGCAAGGAGGAGCAGCTGCGGCAGCGATGCGTGACCCAGCACATCCGGGCGCTCGAGGACGCGTCGGCGCACACGAGCCCGCTGAAGGCCGAGGTGCCCTACGACATGAGCAAGGATCCACCTGAGCCCATCATGAGCAAGAACGACCCGCGACGAGCCACTCGGAGCAGCCCGAAGGAGAGCAGAATACCGGACGTGGTGGTGGTCAAAGACGGCACGAAGCCGCCGACCCAGGACAACATCAAGGAGGTGATCGAGATCAAATTCCCTTCAGACAAGCTCGACGACGATCACCGAAGGGAATATACCGAAATCGCCGGGAAAGCCCGATTTGAAGAGCTTGGGCCCGATCGGTGTGGCTGTCCGCGCCAGAAGCCGCAGCCGCAACCGCAGGCGATGACGGCCGGTGACGTGGCGGAAGTGGCAGCGTTGACGTTGCTCGTGATCGCGCTGGTGTTGGATGACATGGTGCCAGGCGCGCAGGCCGACGACGTGGCCATCCCGCCCGCAGTCGCCCGGATCCTCGCCAAGCTCGCGCCGCTTCTCCGCGGTCCTGTCGTTGTTCCATGACGGAGGAAATGATGTCCGACGAAACGAGCGAGATGATGGAGGTGCTCGACGAGCATCTAAGGGTCAAGGACGACGAGGGGCGCACGGTCCTGCAAGTCGCGCTCCTGGCAACGCTGTACTTCGAGGACGCCCACAAGCGGGAGGTGCGGGAGGCGGTCGTCTCGTGTTGCGAAGACTACTTCCGGCGCTGTGGGCCTCATCTGCGCTGGGCGCTGCACCCGGAGAAGCGGTTGATGGAGCCGTATGGCAAGGGAAAAGGGTCGATCCCTCGCGCGTGGCTGTTGGGGTTCGGTGAAGACGAGAGTTTTTCGCTCATCTACCACGGAGCGGAGTACGACCGAGGGGCAAGCTCTTTCCTCGCGCACGCGCTGGGTGCCAAGAAGCGGCCATTTGTCGACCTGGGGTTCTTTCGGGCTGCGTTTCCGCTCCTCTGGTTTGCGGACTCATCGGAGTCGTTTCCGGATGTGATGCTTGAGATGTGCCGCAAGTTGAAGCCGATGAGCGGCTATGGGGGCATCGGCGTAGTCGAGTCGCCCGACAGCTCGATTAGCAGCCTACATGAGCCCGTCGTCTACGATTGGGCCCAGAAGTTCCCCGGACTGGAGGCGGATTATCCGATATCTCATTCTATCTGGCTGCGGAAAGGAAGAAACGGCGGCGGCATCAAGGGGGTCAACTGGCTCACGGTGCTGGGGGAGAGATGGGTCGTGGAGATGGGAGGAGCCGACAAGATCGAAGCTGACTTGCGCGCGTTGGATCGGAGATTCGTTGTCCACCGGTTCGACGGAGGCATGATGATCCAAGCAGGTCCACGCCCGCAGCTAGGCGACGCCGGCCGTAACGTCTGGCCGGAGCTGTACGTCAAGCTGTCGAAGTACGTGAAGCCGATCCGCATCACGGAGCACCGACCCTTCCAGTATGGCGGCCCCGGTCTTCGCTTCGATCTGGACCGCAGCGAGGCGTGGCTGCGCCGCTTCGACGACCGCTGAGCGCGAAGGAGCGATCGAGATGAGGACCGCGACCATGCAGCCTTCAGACCTGTCCATGACGACCGAAGCGCCGGCGACGGACGCTCCCCTCCCAAGTCCCGCGCTCCGCGCGGGACTTGGGAGGGGCGGGCCGCGCGCAGGCCCGAAGGGCCAAGCACGGGCCGGGGGTGGGCATCCATCCTTCTGCTTCTCGTTCTTCCTTCTTGCTGCCGGATTGAAGCCGGTCGGTGACACAAGCGCACCGGCGAGCTGTTCGGGGACGCGGGCGAAGAGGGTGGCGCGGGCGCAGACGCAAGCCTAGGGCGGGGAGTCCGAGGGCGACATCTCGCCACCCTCCGGCCCAAGTTTCCGGCGTAGGACGACAAGCCTGAGCAGGCCCTCCGACGTCCCGCAGCCACCGGTCACGGCCGCCGCGCGGGCGCGCACCGCTGCATGTAGGCCGGCTCGGGGCAGCCGTCGTGCGTCAGGATCTCGCCGTCCAGGCACTTCACCAGCGCAGCCCGGATATCGAGGCAACTCCCCCGCCCCGCGTCCACACATCGATGCTCCGTGGTGGTCCCGTTCGCGCAGCCGTCGAGCTGGCCCTCGGGGCACTCGAGGAGCGGCCCGGTCGAACAGCCGTTCTCCCGCGGCTCGCCGGCCGTCGACGTCCCCTGGGTCGCCGGCTGCTGGCTGGAGCAAGCCGCGCTCGAGACGAGCGTGAGCCCCGTGAAGAAGAGCCCCGTGAAGAAGAGGCTCAGGCCCCGGCGGGGCGAGTCGCTGCGCGTGTGCATACCGTCGTTCTCCGTGGATCAAGTCCGGCCGCAGACCCCTGAAGGCGGGTCCCCGCCCGAGCGGGCGGCAGCGTACTCCACTCCACGTCCACGGGACGACAGGGGCCCGGCTACATTCGCCTCGTCCCGCAGGCGCGGCCGAGGTCAAGACCCGATGGCCCTGGTCAAAACGCGCCGCCGCCGTGCGCGAGCAGCGACCAGCTGTCGCCGCCCGTCCGGTTCGTCACGCCGCCGATGGTCAGATCGTCGAAGAACGCAGGGCGGAAGTTGAACCGAGCGCCCACCTTGACGTTGCGCGTGACGAGCCGCTCCACGCCCGCGGTGAGCGGCACCGATACCGCAAACGGGTCGCCGCCGCGGCCCGCCCAGCCCACGTAGCCCACGCCCGCGACAACGAACGGCTGCACGATCGCCTCGTCAGCGCGCAGGATGTTGTAACGCAGGCCCGCGTCGAGCGCGGTCATCACCAGCGATTTCCCCGCGATCGTTCGCTGGTTCACTGAGCCGGTGTAGTTGCCCTCGACGGCCACGCGCGGCGACATGGTCCCGGTCACCCGCACGTTCCAGCTCGGCCCGACGCCCGCGGCGCCGCCCACGTAGCCCAGCACGCCAAAGCCGCCCTCGACCGCGATGGTCGGCTCGGGGATGCGCCGGATGAGCGGTTGATCCGCCGGAGGGAGGTTGCCTGTCGGCCGGGCGTGCTGATCCCGGCCCGCCGCGCCCTGCGCCTCCGCCGCGCCGGCGAGCGCCATCATTCCGGCGGCGGTCATGGCGGCCGCCGCGAGTCGTCGCGTGCTCATTGCAGTTGTCTCCGGTTGGCTCGTTCCGTCTTCGACGACCGCCTCGTGCACACCGCAGGCCACACGCGGCTGTGCAGCGCAGGTCCGGCGGGCTGCGCCCTGCACCGCACCGGCGGCCGCCACCGAAACCACGGCGCCGCTCGCTCGTATCCCGGACATGGAACTCATGGCACCGAGGCGCCGAGCGGGCGGGCGAGCGAGGGGGATGACCCCGATCGCCCTTCCCGGACGCCGGCCTTCCTGTTCAAGTGGAGACCGCCGCGCGCCCTCGCGCGCGAGCGCGCAACAACCCGAGAGAGCCAGGAGGCGAGCGTGAAGACGATCCGGACAGGGACCTTGCTCCTCCTCGCGCTCGCGGCCGCCGGCCTGGGCGCGGCCGCGTGCCAGGGGGAGCAGCCGAGCCTCGCGCCCGCCGCGACCGAGCTCAAGGCGCCGGAGCCGAAGGCGCCCGCCGCGGCGGCCTTCGCGATCGACGGCGCGGGCAGCAAGGTCGAGCTCGTGATGGATGCGCCGCAGGAGAAGATCCGCGGGCGGATCGCGGGCGCCGCCGCGGGGACGCTCCAGGTCGACCCCGCCGACATCACGAGGACGACGGGCCTCATCACGGTCGACCTCTCCACGATCGAGCTCTTCCAGACCGCCGTGGGCGACGACGGCAAGCCCGGCGAGGAGAAGAAGAGCGACCTGCAGAACCAGCACGCGCGGACCTGGCTCGAGATCTCGAAGGACACGCCCGACGACGTCCGCGCGAAGAACGAGAAGGCCCAGTTCGCGATCCGGTCGATCTCGACCTCCGGCGAGAAGGACCTCTCGAAGCTGCCCGGCGCGGAGCGGACGGTGACCGTCACGGCGTCGGGCGACCTGCTGCTGCACCAGCGGCAGTCCCCGAGGACCGTGGAGCTCATCGCCACGTTCAGGTACGAGGGCGAAAGGCCCGCCAGCGTCACCGTGAAGACGGCGAAGCCGTTCCCGGTGGGGCTCGCCGAGCACGACGTCCGCCCGCGCGAGGCGTTCGGCAAGCTCGCCCAGAAGACGCTCGAGGTGCTCTCGCCCAAGGTCGCCAAGGAGGCGATGGTGACGCTCGAGCTGACCGCGACCGCCGGCGCGGCCCCCGCGGCCCCCGCGGCGCCGGCGGCGGACGGCGGTGCGCGGTGAGCGCGGCGCGCCGCCCGCAAGTGGGCCGTTGCGGCGACGCAGCGGCTCTGAGATGACACGGCGGTCCGGAAGCCGCCGGAAGCCGGATCACGCCTCGCCCGCCGGAGGGCGCAGGCCCGTCGAGACGACAACGGCGGGCGCGGGCCCGTCGAGACGAGAACCAGAGGAGCCACACGATGCTGTCGAAGAAGAGCATTTACGAGACCCTCGCCGCGCTGAGCGCCGGCGCCATGGTGATGAGCGGCTGCGCCGGCGCGCAGGCGCCGGTCAACGCGAGCGAGGTCCCCGCGGAGCAGCCCGCCCCGGCCGAGCCGGCGCCGGCGCCCGCGCCGGCCGAGGCCACCTCCGGCGACGCCGCCGCGGGCGCGAACGTCCCCGCCGCCCCGGCCGAGCCCGCGCCGCCGAGCGACGCGCAGTCCGCCGCGACCTCGCCGCAGGTCGCCCCCACGGCCACCCCGGCGGCCACGGCCGCGCCCCCCGCGCCGCCCACCAGCGCCCCGGCCAAGCCCGCCGCCAAGAAGACGGGCGCCGCCGCGAAGAAGCCCGGCCACGCGGGCTGCGGCCAGGGCACCTGCGGCTGATCGCGGCCTCCCGCGCCCTTCCCGTACCCCCATGACCGGCAGCGCGCTCACCGGCGTCGGCCTCGGGCTCCGATGGGAGTTCCTCGACGAGGTGCTCGCGGCGCTCGACGCGCCCGATCACGGCGCGCGCGACGCGGCGCTGCCCGTCCCCTTCTTCGAGCTCTCCCCCGAGAACTACATGCGGCGCGGCGGCTACTTCCCCGCCGCGATCGAGCGCGTCCGGGAGCACCGCCCGATCCTGACGCACGGGCTCACCCTGTCCGTCGGCGGGCTCGATCCGCTCGACGCCGGCTACCTGCGCGCGCTCGGGGGGTTCCTGGAGCGGCTCGATCCCCCCTTCCACAGCGACCACCTCTGCTTCTCCGGGGTCGACGGCGCGTTCCTCCACGACCTCCTGCCGCTCCCGCACACGTCCGCGGCCGCCGCCCACGCCGCGGCCCGCATCCGCGAGGCGGAGCAGCGGCTCGAGCGGCCGATGGCGATCGAGAACATCACCTACTACCTGGTCCCGGGCCGCGCCTCGCTCGACGAGGCCGACTTCCTCGTCGAGGTGCTCGAGCGCGCCGGCTGCCGGCTCCTGCTCGACGTGAACAACGTCTACGTCAACGCCCGGAACCACGGCTTCGACCCGGTCGCGTTCCTGGAGAAGATCCCTCCCGAGCGCGTGGCCGCGATGCACGTCGCGGGGCACGAATGGCGCGACGACGCGGAGGTCCTCGTCGACACCCACGGCGCGCCGGCCATCGCCCCGGTGCTCGACCTGCTCGCCCGCGCGGTCGCGCGGACCGGGCCGGTGCCGGTCGTGCTCGAGCGGGACAACGACGTGCCGCCGCTCGGCGCGCTGCTCGCCGAGCTCGCCGAGGTCGACGCGGCGTACCGGCGCGGGCTCGCCGCGCGGGAGGCGCGAGCGTGAGCGGGGCGCGCGGGGCGGGTGAGGCGCAGGAGCCGCGCGAGGCGCGCGAGACGAGCGAGACGTCGAGCACGCCGCCGCCCGGGCTCGCGGCGCTGGAGCGGGCGCTCCTGCGGAGCGTGACCGCGCCCGACGGCGAGGCGATCGCGGCCGATCCGCGCGCGTGGCTCGCCCGCGCCGGGCTCGAGGGGCCGGACCTCGAGGCGATGGCGGCGCTCCCGCCGAAGCGGCTGCTGCTCTACCGGAGCCTCATCCGCCGCGGGCTGGCGGGCGCGATCCGCGCCGGGATCCCGCGGGCCGCGGCGCGGCTCGGCGCGCGGTTCGAGGCGGACGTCGCGCGCTTCATCGAAGCGGAGCCGCCCCGGTCGCGCTACCTCCGCGACGTCGCGTTCGAGTTCGTGGGGTTCGCCGCGCCGCGCTGGGCCGGGGATCCGGAGGTCCCCACGTACCTCGCGGATCTCGCGCGCCACGAGCTGGCCGCCTTCGCGGCGGCCTGCGCCGAGCAAGACGAGGAGGCCGCCGCGGTCGGGGCGTCAGGGCCGCTCGGCGACGAGGCGCCGGCAACACCGGGCGACGCGGCGCCGGCAACACCGGGCGACGCGGCGCCGGGACCCCTGGGCGAAGCGCTGTCGCTCGACCGGGGGGCGCGCTTCCAGCGGGCCGCGGCGCTCGTGCGCTACGAGCACGCGGTCCACAGGCTGCAGGGCGACGCGTCGGCGCGCGACGTGCCGGCCCGCGAGCCCACCCGCCTGCTCGTGTACCGCGACGCCGCGCACGACGTGCGCTTCCTCGAGCTCACGCCGCTCGCGGCCGAGATCCTGGGCCGCCTCCTCGCGGGCGCCGCGCTCGGGGAGGCCGTGGTCGCCGGCTGCGCCGCGCTGGGACACCCGGTCGACGGGCCGGTGCTGGAGAGCACCGCGGCCCTGCTGAGCGACCTCGCCGAGCGCGGGGCGCTGCTCGGGCCATCATCGGCGGCGCCGCCGCGATGATCGCCGGCGCGCAGACGGTGTATGCCGCCAGGACCGCGATGGATGAGCTCGCCCTGAACGAAGCGATGGACCGGTACGCGTGCGGCGACGCGCGCGCGTTTCCGGAGCTGCACCGCGCGCTGGCGGCGCGCCTCCTCGCGTACCTCACCCGGATGAGCGGCTCGGAGACGCTGGCGGGCGACCTGACGCAGGAGACGTTCCTGCGGATGCACCGCGCCCGCTCGAGCTTCGCCCGCGGCGGCGCCGTCGCGCCGTGGGCCTACGCCATCGCGCGCAACGTCTACCTGGATCACGCGCGCGCCCAGAAGCACCGCGGCACCGAGCGCCTCCCGAGCGATCCGGGCGCAGAGCCGCCGGACGCGCGCGGCGCGGACGCCGAGGCGGTCGCGATCGCCTCCGAGACGGCGCGGGCGGTGGAGCGGACGCTGGCAAGCCTGCCGGCCTCGCAGCGCGAGGCGTTCATCCTCCTCCGGTACGAGGGGCTCAGCGTGCAGGACGCCGCGGCGATCCTCGGGACGACCGCGAGCGCGGTGAAGCTCCGCGCGTTCCGCGCCTACGAGGCGCTGCGGGCGGCGCTCGACGATCTCAAGCGGCGGCCCGAGGCGGAGCCAGGCGGCGCGGAGGAGCGCCGCCGGGGCAAGGGCCAGGGGAGCGTCCGGGGAGGTGCCAATGTCGAATGAGCGCGACCTGCTGAGCGGGCTGAAGGACATCCCCGATCCCGCGGCCCACCTCGCCGCCCGCCCGCCGCCGGCCCGGATCGACGCGCCGGCCGAGCCGTCGCCGACGCGCCCGGCGCGCGAGCGCCTCGTCGTGGGCGCGATCCTGGCGGGGCTCGCGTGGATCCTGCTCCGGACGTGGATGGAGGGTTTCCGCGACGACCTCGGATCGCCCCGGGTCGCCCTCCCGCTCGTCCTCCTGGCGGCGCTCTCCGGCCTCGGCCTGCTGCTCGCGCTCTTGCCGCGTGCCCGGGGCCTGCCGGCCGGCGTGCGGGCGCTCCAGGCGCTCGTCGCCGCGGTGGCGCTCGGGTTCCTGGCCTCGGCGGTCGTCACGTCACGTGGGGACGACGTGCTGGCGCCCCTGGTGGTGCACCTCGAGTGCAGCGCGGTCGCGCTCAGCATGGCGCTCGTGCCGTTCGCGCTGGCGGCGCTCGTGCTGCGCCGCTCGTTCCTCTCGGCCCCGGCGTGGCGGGGCGCCGCGATCGGGGCCCTGTGCGGGCTCGGGGCCGCGATCGGCATCCACGCGCACTGCTCGCTCGACGAGGTCGTCCACGTCGCCTTGGCCCACGGCGTGCCCATCGCGGCCGGCGCGCTCCTCGGCGCCGCCGCCGGGGCGCTGCGCGGGCGAGCCTGAGGCGCCGCGCGGCGTCGCGCGTCCCCCTCCCCGCCATCACGGCGAGGCGCCGCGACCGCCGCGAGGCGGCGCGACCGCCGCGGACCTGCCGCAGCGCGCCGCGAAGCGGATCGCGCCGTGGCGCTTGCGCCGCGGCGCTGGCCAGGTCTAACGCAGGAGGCAGGAGAAACCAGGTCGATGCGGCGCGCGCTCCTCTTTCTGGCGGCGGGACTGTGGCTCGGGTGCGGCAGCTCCGGCGCCGGAGCCGCGAACAACGGCGCCACGACGGGCGTGACCGCCGGCGGCGGTGACGGCGCGAGCGTCGGCAGCACGAGCGCCGGCAGCACGAGCGCCGGCAGCACGAGCGGCGGCGGCGGCGCGGGCGGCAACGGCGCGGGCGGCAACGGCGCGGGGGGCGGCGGCTCGCAGGCCGAACGCGCGTTCGTGGTCTATGTCGGCGGTCACGAGGGGCTCTTCGTCTTCCGCCTGGACGGCGCCGACGGCGCGCTCTCGGCCGTGCAGGGCCCGCTCGACGCCGAGATGAACCCGACCTTCCTCGCCGTCGACCCCGCGCGCCAGCGCCTCTTCGCGGCGAACGAGCTGAGCGAGGTGGACGGGGAGCCGTCAGGCGCGGTCAGCGCGTTCCGGATCGATCCCCAGGGCGGGACGCTCGAGCTCATCAACAGGGCGTCCTCGAAGGGCGCGGGCCCCGCCCACCTGTCCACGGATCGCTCCGGGCGCTTCGTCCTCGTCGCCAACTACGGCGGCGGAACGGCGGCGGTGCTCCCCGTGGGCCAGGACGGCGCGCTCGGCCAGGCGGCCTTCGACGTGTCCTTCGGTCGCCGGACGAGGCCGCACCACGCCATGACCGATCCGGCGAACCGGTTTGCGTTCGTCACCAACCTCGGGCTCGACGAGATAGCGCAGCTCACCTTCGACGCGGACACGGGCCAGATGGAGCCGAACGACCCGAAAGCCCTCTCGCTCCCCGCGGACACGACGCCTCGACACCTCGAGTTCCACCCGAACGGCCGGTTCGCCTATGTGATCAACGAGTCTGCCGGCTCGATCACCACCCTGAGCTACGACGCGTCGCGCGGGACGTTCACCGCCATGGCCACCGTCTCGACCTTGCCCGACGGCGTGAGCGCCGAGGGAAACGTCTCCGCCGAGGTCCAGGTGTCCCCGTCGGGCAAGTTCGTGTACGGGTCGAACCGCGGCCACGACAGCATCGCCATCTTCGCGGTCGATCCCGAGCGGGGCACGCTCATGCCCGCCGGCCATGCCTCGACGCAGGGCATGACGCCGCGCCATTTCCAGATCTCGCCGACAGGCAAGCTGATGCTCGTCGCGAACGAGGATTCGGGGAACATCGTCGCGTTTCGCGTGGACGAGGCGACGGGCGCCCTCGAGCCGACAGGCCGTGTCACCGAGGTCCCCGAGCCCACCTATGTCGGGATCGTGGCCCTGCCTGACCGCTGAGCGGGGCGAACCGAACACCGCCGGCGATCACCGCCCGGGATGGCGCTTCGGCTCCTCCCCCGACTTCCGCAGCATCACGATCTTCCCCGTCGGCGTCACCACGGTCTTCACGAACGCGGCCCGCTGTCGCCCGAGGACCCAGCTCGCCTCGGCGAGCTCCTCCTCGGCGCGCTGGCCCTTCACCAGCAGCACGATCCCGCTCGGCCGCACGAAGGGCACGGTCAGGGGGATCAGCATGACCAGGCGCCCGACCGCGCGCGCCGTCACCGCGTCGAACGCGCCGCGGAGATCGCCCTTGCCGAGCTGCTCGGCGCGCTCGGCGCGCACCGACACGTTGGTGAGCCCGAGGCCCGCGGCCACCGCGACGAGGAACGAAGCCTTCTTCTGCGTCGCCTCCACCAGCGTCACCCTCAGATCGGGCCGAGCGATGGCGAGCGGAAGGCCGGGGAGGCCCCCGCCCGAGCCGATGTCGGCGAGGCGCGCCCCCGCGCTCAGCTCCTCCAGGAGCGGCAGGAGCGTGAGCGAGTCGAGGACGTGTTTCTCCCAGACCTCGACCGGATCCGTGATCGAGGTGAGGTTCATCAGCTCGTTCATCGCGAGCAGGCGCGCGAGGTAATCGCCGAGCTTGGCGATCACCGCGGCGTCGAGGGTGACACCGATCGCCGCGAGGCGCTCCGCGAAGCCCTCCGGAGGCGTGAGCGGAGCGGGAGCCGGCAGCGGGAGAGGAGCGCGTTCGTCAGGGAGCATGGACGTCCGCACACCCTAGCAAGCTCCCCCTCGTGAAGCGCCGCAATTCTCGCGCTCGCCCTCCCCGCCCGCTCCGGGCCGCCCTTGTGGCGGCTCGCTACATCGCCGAGAGGCGCCTCTGCAGCTCCTCGGGAGAGACGTCCTCGATCCGGCTCGCGAAGGACCAGCGATGGCCGTACGGATCGCGGAGCCAGGCCGTCCGGTCTCCGAACGGCTTGTCCTGCGGCGGGCGATCGATGGTCGCGCCTGCCGCCGCGGCCTGCGCGACGAGCGCGTCCACGTCCTCCACGTAGACGACGACGGCCGTGCTGCTGCCTCCCAGCGTCTCGGGGCTGACGGCGCCGAGCTCGGGATACTCGTCCGACAGGAAGAACCGGGCGGGGCCGATGGACAGCTCGGCGTGCCCGATCCGCCCGTCGGGCATCGGGATGCGCAAGTCCTCGCGCGCGCCGAACGCGCGCTTGTAGAACTCGATGGCTTCCGCGGCGCTCCGCGCGCTCAGGTAGGGGAAGCACGTCTGGCCTTCCGGGACGGGGTGGACCTTGCTCTTCGTCATCGTCGCGCTCCTTCGTGCTCGTATCGAGTCGTGACCTTTCCCGGGGGAACGGCGGGTATTGCCTTGACGGTCGTGCAGCGCGCCTCGCGCGCCCGGGCGCCAGGGGGAAGGCGAGCCTCTCCCGGCGCCCGTCGCCTCGGCGATCCGGGTCGGCGCACATCCTGGACCATCGCGCCGACCGCGTATTGGACGAAATTTACCTACGCGCTCGGCCGCGCGGCTTGACAAATGCGTAACATATCGGTTACACATCACGCCGATGGACGCTGTTGCCCAGGCGCTGGCGGATCCGATCCGGCGGGAGATCCTGCGAATGCTGCGCGATCGCACCGCCACGGCGGGCGCCATCGCCGGCGCGTTTCCGGTCAGCCGCCCGGCGGTCAGCCGGCACCTGCGCGTGCTGCGCGAGGCGGGCCTGGTGCGCGACGTCCAGTGCGGTCGCGAGCGCGAATACCGCATCGAGCTCGGTGCGCTCGCCGAGCTCGAGGCGTTCCTGCGAGGGCTGCGCGCGGAGAGCCCGTGGCATCGCCGGTTCGACGCCCTCGAGACCGAGGTGCACCGCGTCGGCCGGCAGCGGCGCATGGCGACCGCCCCCCCGCCCCGCAACGAAGCGAAACGAAGGAAGGAGACCGCATGAGCCCCCGACCCACAGGCCACGTCCGGAGCACGGCGACAGGCGCCGATCTCGTCATCACGCGCAGCTTTCGCGCCCCCATCGAGGATGTCTGGCAGAGCGTCACCGCGTCCGAGAGCACGGCGCGCTGGATCGGCCCGTGGGAGGGCGAAGCGGGGCCCGGCAAGACGGTGCGCCTCCAGATGGCGTTCGAGCAGGGGGCACCGTGGTGCGATATGTCGATCGATGCATGCGAGCCGCCGCATCGCCTCGCGCTCACGGCCAAGGACGATCACGGCGGGTGGCGGCTCGAGCTGTCGCTCGCGGCGAAGGGTGAGATCACCGAGCTCACCTTCATCCAGCGCCTCGCCGATCCAGCGCTCGCCGGCGATGTCGGGCCGGGCTGGGAGTATTACCTCGACATGCTCGTCGCCTCCAGGCTCGGCGATCCGCTGCCCAGCTTCGCCGACTACTATCCGGCGCAGCGCGACCATTACCTCGGCGACGCGCGCACGCAGGCGTAGCGCGTACTCCGGCGTAGCGCGCGCGGGCGCTCGGCAGAAGTGATCATGATTTCCCCATCTCCTTCGCGGCGCCCCTGCCCTGGACGAGGAGAAGGAGCGGGCTGTGCATTCGCGGCGGCCCGGGATAGGCTCGCGGCATGAAGATCGTCCTCCCGGGCGGGAGCGGACAGGTAGGTCAGATCCTTGCGCGCGCCTTCGCGGCCGACGGGCACGAGGTGATCGTCCTGTGCCGCAGCGCGAGCGTGCCCGCAGGGCGGGTCGTGCCGTGGGATGGACGCACGCTCGGCCCCTGGGCGCGCGAGCTCGACGGCGCCGACGTGGTGTTCAACCTCGCTGGCCGCAGCGTGAACTGCCGTTACACGGACGAGAACCTCCGCGCGATGAGGAGCTCTCGTGTCGACTCGACGCGCGCCGTCGGCGAGGCGATCGCCGCCGCCTCACAGCCGCCGCGCGTGTGGCTGCAGATGAGCACGGCCACGATCTACGCGCACCGCCACGACGCGCCCAACGACGAGGCGACCGGGCTCCTCGGCGGCGACGAGCCGGACGTCCCCTCGTATTGGCGCAACAGCGTCGAGATCGCCCGGGCGTGGGAGCAGGCGCTGGACGAGGCCAGGACACCGCGCACACGCAAGATCGCGATCCGCGCTTCCATGGTCATGAGCCCTGATCGCGGCGGCATCTTCGACGTGCTGCTCGGGCTCACCCGGCGGGGCCTTGGCGGTCCGGCCGGCGGAGGGCAGCAGTTCGTGTCGTGGATCCACGATCGCGACTTCGTGCGAGCGACGAGGTTCTTGATCGAGCGGGACGACCTCTCCGGGCCGGTCAACTTCGCCTCGCCGGGGCCGCTCCCCTACCGCGATTTCATGCGCGCGCTGCGCGAGGCCTGGGGCATCGGCTTCGGGTTGCCCGCGATGAAATGGATGCTGGAGGTCGGCGCGCTCGTGATGCGCACGGACACCGAGCTCGTGCTGAAGAGCCGGCGCGTCGTCCCCGGACGCCTGCGCGAGGCCGGGTTCACGTTCGCCTTCACCGAGTGGTCGGCGGCGGCGCGCGACCTCGTGGCGCGATGGCGCACCGAGCGCTGAGGAGGTGAACCGCTCGACGCCCGTGGGGCGTCAGCAGTCCATCGCCGCCTCGAGGAGGCCTTCCTCATGCGCGCCATCATGCGCTGGACGTGGCGGCCCGGGAGGAACGGCGCTTCATGCAGCGCTTAAAACCTGTCGCTCGGCGCGGTCACCATCCCTTCTTCCTGGCAGGTCGGACAGGCGAGCTTCTCACGCTTCTCTTCGATGACACGGAAGTGTTCTGGAACAAATTCAAGCATCTCGCTGCTCCGGTAGCCGGTACACACGTTCTCCCCGCCGCACTCTCCACGGCTTCGCTCGGACTCGGAAACGAGGATCGCGCCGGTTTCGCGCGGCAGGTCCTTCGGAAGCGGCGAGCTACATGGCACGCGCATTGCAATCATACGTCCGAGGCGTCGCAGGTGACGGCGCTATGAGTACTCTCATCCACTGCCGACTGAAAAGGAGAACACGCAATGAATACAAACATCATCAAGATCGCGACCTCCGCAATGTTCGGCATCGCTGTTTCAGGATCACAGGCGTCAGCAGCCCATGCGGCTGATGAGGCGACATGCCACAATTACGCCCGCATTTCCGTCGAGCAGAATCAGCAGAACCTCAGACGAGCCTGCGGCGCATCCGGATCGCGGTGGCATTCGGACTACGGGAGCCATTACAATTGGTGCCGGTGGAGGTCAGAGGTGTACGTGAACAGTGAGATTGGCGCCCGGGCCTCGTACCTGAGGAACTGTAACCGTTGACAATTCGGGAGACACGAAGATCCACTGAGTGCCCCACACCCGAGGTAACCACCCGGTCATCGCCATGGGCACGGCACCTTGCGGCTCTCGTCGGGGTCGACGATGCAGAGCACGTGGCGGAGTCGACCAACTACTCGGCGCGGGCGCGGAGGTGCTGAAAGGAGGGCTCGGCGAGGCGGCCTCCGCCTGCGTCGCCGACCGAGGCTCACGTTATTCAGGCGCGCCGGCGTCGCCCGCGATCGAAGCAGCGCGCGACGATCTCGCCTGAAACTACTGCGGGAAGTCGGATGAGGGAGTGGGTAGCGGCTTGCGCGCGACGACCAAGGCACCGCGCCTTGATTCCCCTCGCGAACGCGCTCGTCCGCCACCGCAACGCGTTCTGGTCCCCCAGCGAGCGCGCTCGTCCGCCACCGCAACGCGTTCTGGTCCCCCAGCGACCGCGCTCGCCCGCCACCATAAGGCATCCTGGTCCCCCGGCGAGCGCGCGGTGGTGGCCTTCAAAGGCCACTCTGCAAAAGTGGCCTTCATTCGGGCGGGGGTTCAGGGAAGAGTGAGAGCTGCTCGGGGGCCCTCGGCTTCGGTCGCCAGGACAGGAGATCGAGCTGCACCGGGCCGGGTGGAGGTGCGTCATGAGCGGGCGTAACCGGTGCGAGGGGCGGCGGGTCCGGCTGTACGGTCGGACGGCGGAGTGCAGGCGTCGGGGCGGTGACGAGCCGCAGGAAGCCACGGCCGCCGGGCAACGGCCTGGAGGGCGCTTCCGGCTGCCGGTGCTCCAGGGGTTGCGGCTCCGGCTTCTCGCCAGCGGGCTCGGACATGATGGCGTCCAGGAGCTCCTCCAGGTCCCACACGTGCCCTGTGAGTCCAGCCTCCATTGCGGGGGTCACACGCAGCGTGCGCACGGTCCAACACAGATTAAAGTAGGTGTAGTGCAAGGCAACAGCGGCGCGGTGGTGCTCCGGCGCCTTACTGAAGGCGTAGCAGAGCCTTCTCATGCGACCCAGCAGGTGGCGCGTGGTGCCATTCAGGCGCTCCACGTAGGCTGTCGACGCCTTCTTCGCGTCCGGAGCGCCGTAGATCGTGTGCTTCGTGATGAACGGATCCCGCGGTGGCTCGTACCGATGGTCCGGTCCACGGTAGGAGCCAGTGCGGTAGTTTTTGACAGTTTGCATGTAGTCAACGCTGAGCCCGAAGTGCTCCGCGACGGTGGCGATGTACGGCGCGAATCCGTCTGTGGTGATTTGCGGCATCACCAGCAGACGCGACCGCAGATCGGCGATGAAGGGGCCGCACGTCTCCATGTCGCGCTTGCCGACGCGCCAGGCGATAACGAGGCGAGATGCCGTGTCGAGCGCCGTGAAGGAGTACGTCTCGCCGATGCCGGGCGCGTCCTTCTCGGTCACACGGGCTTGTTTCTTGCCGACGTAGGAGAACACCTCATCGGCCTGGATCAGCTCGCAGCGGAGCCCGCGCACAAGCCGGTCATGCAGGCGCTGCGCACCGGCGCCGAGAGCGAGCCCGAAGCGGCTGATCGCCGCTCGGCTGACGTCGGTCATCCGGCTGACCGCGCGCTCGCTGTTGCCGTCCACCAAGGCCGCGAGCACGGCAAGCCGCTTCTCCGCCGGGAGCACGTTCGCCACGGGACCCTTGCCTTCCCCCGTACGTGGCCGCATGCTGCGCGGTGCGTAGTGCGCTGGACGGGCCACCGTCCGGTGTTCCGCAGCCCCGTCTTGGTGCCAGCCAAGACGGGGCGCTTTCGTCTAAGGTCCTTCGATTATAGCGCTTTTGCCGAGGAAAACCGCTCGGATCAGTGCGCGGCAGATGCCGACAGGACGGGGTATGTCATAGCCGGCGCAGTCCGACCACCTCGCGGTGGAGGAGGCCGCTATGGCTAGACCCGACGAAGCGGACGGACGTGACGACTATATGATTTGTCCACTTCCGAGCAGAGAGGAGATGCTTTCTCGGATCGAGGACTACATGACGCGGCGCTGCGGATACCTGCCGACATGGGCAAGCTTCGGTATAATGGGACTGATGCCGGTCGATGGCGACGTGCGTCGGTGGGTTCCAATTTGGTACGAGAATCGCGTCATCGGGTACAGACGCGCGTCAGATGACGATGGAAAGCATCTGAAGAAGTGAGTCATGCACGCCGTCGAGAAATTCTTTCATGTTGCCGCCCGCAGACAGGGGCGTGTGCAGCAACTCGACGGCGATACCATTGCCACATCTATTGTGCGCGCGAACATCCACGTCGACCCGGGCGCCGTCCACTTCAACAAAGTATAATGCGCACACTTCGCCGTGCTTGTCGCAAACCATGTTGTCAGTACCTGGGATTCGACGCAGACTATCCACAATGTCGCTGTCTGGTATTGGCCTTGTGCCATGAGCCATCTTCGGCCATCTGGCAGTCAGGCGTTTAATGACACGTGCGTACACGTACTCGATCCGTTCCACGAATTGGGCATCAGATGTGTTGCTTTGGCTCATGTCACCACCTTGATACGAGGATGTACACCGACTCGGCGCGCATCAGTAACTAGACGCAAGCCCAGCGGCGGGCGTTCAGGATGTGGCTGTGGCGGGATGATCGCGAGGAGGGCGCTGTGATAGCGGGAAGGAGCGAGGCTACGGGCGGCAGGCGGGCTTCACCGCCGCCAGCGCTTGAGGCGCAGCGCCAGGGCTTCCCGGGCGATGCGCAAGCGGCTAAGCGCCGTGTGCGGGCTCATGCGGCGCTTCCGCGCGTACACCGAGATGCTTTCCGGGTCGTCGACGGAGAGGAGCGCGTCGACCTACCAGGGCGGGAGCTCGGTCACGGTCTCCAGCACCTCGCGCGCAGCGATCTGCTCCTCCAGGGTCGGCCCGACGGACTTGTGGAGCAGGCCGAGCGGCGACGGATGGAGAACCGCGGCATGCGTCCAGGCACTCTTGAGGTAGTGCGAGGCGAGCCGCTACGCTATGCCATGGAGCCACTTCCGCAGGGCGCCCCTGGGCTTGTCGCTCGGGTCGGGCCGGTACATGCCCCGGCGCACGGCGCTCTACGCGCCGAGGAGCACCTGCTGCTCGACGTCTGCGCGGTCGCGCTTCGGGATGCCGGCGAGCGTCGCCAGGACGATCCCGCGCTCCGCGAGGATCGCGTCCATCGTCGGCTTCTTCCGAGGAGGTCACGCGGCAGGTGGGCTCGTCGCCCCCTCCTTCTGCAGACTGTAGCGAAAGGTGCGCTGCGCGGGCGCGCCAGGGGTGCGCGGGGCGCGTCGCAGGAGTGCGGGCGAGCTCCAGGCGATGCCGGCCAGCGTTTGCGGCCGGCGGACCTCAGGCGCTATAAGGAGGAGGGAGGCGGGCGAGCGGCGGCGTTCCGCTCCCTTGGCCCGCGGCCGGCGGGCGATGCGCTTCTGGGAAGATTTGCCGCGCCGCGTATCTATCATCACTACGGAGACGTTTAGATGGGATCCAAGTTCACGACAAACATCTCGGGCTCCACAATAGGGGCCTTTTCGCAGGGAGATCACGCAGTGGTTACCGGGCATGTTACCGGCGGCGCGGCCATCCCCTTTACTCAGCAGCAGCACAAGGCTGCCATCAAAGATGCTCAGGCCGCGCTGGTCCACGATCAGGACGCCCTGGAACGGATCGACGAACGCTTGTACGAAGCACTCAACCAGTTTCTTACCATGGCGCGCAAGATACAGGTCGAGCAGCAGAGCCTTGCCGATGTTCAAGCCAAGATGAAGGAAACGTTGGATGATGTTTGGGCGCAGCAGGCAGCGAAGGGACTTCGACCACAGGTCTTGCCAAAGACCCTGGAGGTGGCCGAATCTCTGCTTAAGCACCCAGCGATGGCGGAGGTCGTCAAGCATCTTCTTGCGGGCTAATGGCGCGTGACGCGATGCGTTGGGTACGACAAGTGGGATTAAGTTGCTGGCTTGAGAAACTTTTTCTTGGGTCAAGCTGTCGTGAAGTCATTGGAAAGCGAAGTGGCCGACATTCTTGACAGCCTGAGGTATTAATGAGCGGCGACGCCATCAAGCCCGACGATGTTGCAACCACCGAAGCGGAGGGCGGAGAGGAATGGCGCGCCGGTGGCAGAGCTGGCGGACCTTCGGATCCGAGCGATGCGCTGCACACGCCCTACGGCTCGAACGTTACTGACAGCCATGTCCACAGCCTGGCCGTAGGCGAACGGTCGCGTGCCATCACAGTCGTCCACCACCATGGCCTCTCCTTCACCGAGGCCGAACGGCTCTTCGGGCTTCTGTTCGAGCAGAACTTTCCGCGACTGGCGGAGGTAGCACGGGAAGAGGCCAGGCGGCGGGTCGATGAATTCACGGCGACCTTTATGCGGATGGCCGCGGCCCAGAAGGTGACCGCGGAGCAACTTGCCAATTTGTCTGAACCCGACGTGCAGTTCGTATTGAACGCTGCGGTCGAGGGCAGCGCTCGTCGGAACAGTCCACGCCTGAGGGAAGTTCTCGCGGGCTTGATCTTGCGAAGGTTGCATAGCCACGATGACGCTCTAGAGAGCCTAGCGCTTGGAGAAGCCGTCTTGGCTGCTGGGAGGTTGGCCAATAACCATCTCCATATTCTGGCACTGTGTTTCCTTGTTATGTACGCCGACTGGTTCCATGGTCCTGTTGTATGGAGCGCGGCAAACGCCTTCCTGCGGGAAATGATTGTGCCGTTTATGTCTTCGAAGATGTCGGCGGGCGATCTTCTTCATATCGAGTACGCGGGCTGTGCTACGCTCATGCGTGGCCCTGTGAGCCCATTTGATAGTGCCATTGCGCGCAAATACAGCGCTCTATTTGATGTTGACAAGGTCGAAAAGCTGAACGTGTCCAAGTTCGTGCGGTCCGTGATTGAGCGCGAGTCGCCCGTTCTAAACCGCCTGTGCGAACTATCGGAACAGGTCGGGTTCTATGTTCTGCAACCGACGACGGTCGGTGCTGTCTTGGCGGTAACCACCATCGAACAGGTGACCGGCAAGCGACTGTCAGCCGACGAGTGGCTAAGGTGATGCGCTACTCCGGTGCAAGCCGGAATGGCGGACGACGGAGGCCGCGCTGGGATCGTCGGCAGCCGATGCAGAGTGCCCGACGAGTCGGCACCTAGGCAGCGCACACGTCCCACTCAACAGCCACGAGCGAATGCATGAAAATGACTGTGGAATGTGCATCGCCTTCGGGTTGCGGTGGGGGCGGTACGTGGCCCCATCGAGCCCGGGCAGCGAGCAGAGCTACCGTATCAGGCTCTTGCTTCGGGTACGGCCGTCAAAGAGTAGCCGGCCGACCATCGCCATAGACATGGCCCGTTGCGGCACTCGTCGCGGTCGACGATGCTGGGCGCGAGGCGGTGTCTGCCCGCGACCCAGAGTGTGGGACGGTGCTCTGCGAGGCAGCCTCGGTCCGCGTCGACGACCGCGACCCGCGTCGCTCAGGACGCTCGGCGTAACCTGTTGCGGAAGCAGCGCGCGACACTCTCGCCCATGCGTCGGGCAGCATTCGTTAACGTTGCTGAGGAGCTGCGCGTCGGGGCTGGGAGCATCAGGGAGGCCAACGACGAGATCCCGAGGCAGGCCGGCGAGGAGGGCCCCCCGTTTCGCCGGGAGGCCGACCGTCACGGCGGCGGCGTGAACGCGAAGGATCTGGCTGTGGAGGCTGGCTGGCACATCGATCTCTCCCTTGCTACGACCGCTGGATCCCATCCAGGAGTTCGTGCAGCATCTTGCCGCGAGCGTCAGGATCCACGGGCTGCCTTGCGATCCCGATTTCGCCCTTCCAGGCGCCGCCTCTGAAGAACATCAGCTCGATGTCCACAGGGATCATGTGATCATTCGCTCGCTCGACGTGAGGTTGCACCGAGATCACCCTGTCCACGAATCCGAGGGGAGCGAGAACCTCGTCCGTCGATTCGTTGAGATGCGGCACCGAAGAGAGCCGGAGAATCTCGATACGCACGAGATCGCCGAGCCGAGCCGCGAGGTCCGGCACCCGTTGCCATTCCGGGATCCAAGTGCCGAATTGAGCTTCCATGAGGCCGATTGCCGTGCCGAGCCAGGTCTGGAGAAACGTCCGACCCGCCGCCACGCCCCGCACGAGGCGCAGGGTGTCAATATCCGTCGCTTCCAGCTCGACAACGGACCGTTTCGGAGGTGATGGCGCGACCGGCACGTGCACGTCGATGCAGCCCTCCTTCGCCTGCCACCGAAGATTTTCAGCAATCGCTCGTGCTTCCCCGGGGTCATTCAGGACGATGAAGCGGTCGTCGGGCGGTAAAGTCCCATTCATCTCGCCGACCTGGCTCAGGGTCGAGGTGTCGCCGAGCAGGAAGCGGCGCAAGCGAACCGTCCATGTGCTCCCCGAAGCCGCGATGCGCTCCCCCTCGGCGATCACGTGGGGGCCGAGCACGACGAGGGGCCGCCAATCGCCCTCAGCGGGTGTCTGCGCCACGGCCAGAGTCGGCCTGTGCCCGAAGGCTTGACCGGTAACCTTGACGCCGGTCCCAGCGCCGAGCGCGCCGATGATCGAGCCATGGATCTGGATGTTGTAGGTGTCGCCGCCGGCCCTGGGCGTCGGCGCGCTCGCCTGTATGGGCTCGTCGTTCCCGTTCGCGGTCGCGCTCCCCATCGGGGTCGCCGCGAGCCCGACGATCTCCCTCGCCACCTCAGTCAGCACTGCGTCTCGCCCCTCGCCCGAGAACGAACCAATCGGCTTGCCGCCCCTGGGCAGCGGGTGCAACTCCTTGAGCCAGGGGTGAAGCTCCCACAGGCAGGACCCGAGCAGGACCGGAATGACCCGCAACCTGCCCGAGGAGTGGCGTTGCTGGAGCCGCGGTAGCTCCACGTTCAGCAGCTTGTCGGACGCGAGGAGCTCCGAGGAGAGGAGGATGAGGGCCACGTCCGCTCGGTCGATCGCCTGCTCGATCTCCCGGTGGGTCTCGGCTCCAGCTCGGATCTGCTCGGCGCTCCACAGCTCGATGCGGGCGAAGCGAACGAGCACTTGAAGGTGCCGTGCGAGCTGGTCCTTCAGCTCCTGGTCCTTGGGGCTGAAGCAGACCAGAAGCTGCAGTGGTCGATCGCCGGAGGGTCGCACGGCCTCGGAGTGTCGCCCGGGGGCGCCGGTCCGGCAATCCCCGAGGCGACCGTCAGGGCTCCGGCGGCGTCGACGGGCACCAGAGCGCCACGTCGGGCGCACGAAGGGCGGCGATCAACTGCCGCACGCCGGCCCCGAATGCCTCCTCGTCCTCCCTAACGCCCCAGAAGCTGGCGCATACGCGGTCCCGCAGCACACGCACGAGGTCCTCTAGGCAGCGTGTTGAGCCGGAGGGGCTCATCCCGCCTGGTGCCTCGCTTGAGCCGGCTCGAACTCGACCGTGATCCGCCAGGTCTCCCGCCGGCCGTGGGCCCCATCCGGAAGTAGGTCGGCGATCCCGAGGACCTTGCCGCCGTCGGCGTCGGCAGGGTTGACAGCGAAGCCGTCCCAACCCGGTGCAACAATGTGGGTGTAAGCTTCGAGCTGCGTCGTCTTGGCGAGCGGCATGGGCGGATCTCCTGGAGGTGACCCCTTGCCTCCAGCTGACGGGTCGACACGGGGGGGCTCCCGGCTACGTCCCCTATGACGCCCGGCCCGGCTTGATCCGCCGTCGGAGGTGGGCGTAACCTCTACCCGCACACCTCCATGGCCACGCAGCCATCAGGCACGCGAGCCGAGGAGGCACAGGTTCGTCGGCGAAGGAAGCAGCCGCCCACGAGGAAGACGTGAACCGAGAGGCTCAAGACAAGCTCCGCCTTTTACGACAGCGCCTCGCCGAGCTGGAACCCTACCCATGGGAGACTATTGAGGCATGGTTCGCGTCGGCCAAGCCGCTGATCAAGTCGCACTTCAGCGAGCACTTCGAGGAATTCAAAGCTGTGGCGGCTGCGCCAGACTGGTACTTCCCGGTATACGCCTCTGGTGGCGGAGGTCGTTGGGGTGGCCCGAAGTGGAATAATTGGGCTGAGGCGGATGCTCGGAAGGACCGCGAGGACCGAAAGCTTGCCGAGGCAACCAGGAACAATATTCTCCACTTCGTAGACGGTTTACTGAATCTGCCGTCAGCTCCCACGCAAGACTCAGCGGTTCTGGAACGGGTCAGCCAAGGTCAACCCATCGCGCATTATTATCAGGGGGATTTTATCATGGGTGGCTCCAAGTTCATCACCAGCATCAGCGACTCGAATATCGGCGCCTTCGGCCAAGGTGACAATGTTTACGTGAGTGGAAGCCTGACGGCTAACGTGGCAAGCGAACTGACACAAGGGCAACACCGAGCCGCCATCAAGGAAGCTCAGAAGGCGTTGATCGATGACGAGGACAAACTCGAACCCCTTGTTTATGAAGCGCTCGGACAGTTCCTTCGTCTCGCTCGTGACATCCAAGTTGAGCAGAAGAGCCTGGCCGAAGTTCAGGTCAAGATGAAGGAGGCTCTGGATGAGGTATGGGCTCAGAAAGCGGCGGAGGGCCTCCGGCCGCAAGTGCTTCCGAAGACCCTGGATGTCGTAGGAGCTATCGCTAAGCACCCGGCGACAGCCACTGTGATTAGCAGGCTACTGGGTGAATGATTTGGCGAGGCATGTCGATGCTGATTACTGACGACGTATTCATCGCCTTCCTGGAGGCCGCCCAATTTGAAGATGGCCAGCTTCCCCTAGGTGCCGCCATCAACCCATCCCAAGTGGCGCGGACGGCTGGCCTTGATGTAACGGTGGTACACGCTTGCGTCGAACGATTGATTGCCGACGGATTGGGTCATGCTTCGCAGGATGACCCTAACGGGTTCCAGATCGATGATGCCCGTGTTCGCTTCACACTCCACAGGCTTCAGCGTCGCGCGACCAAGTCGGAGCAAGGGTCAGTTTATAATATTCAAATTGAAAACTCGACAATTGCTGCTTTTTCAGCCGGAGAGCGCGCTGGTGCTAGCGGAACGGCTAATGTTCCGACCGGAAGTTTCCTCCAGAATCAAAGAGCGTCAAATCTATCACCTGCGCCCCGAGGGACTCCTGCACATGGGACTCAGGACCTCCGAGCAGCCGGAGAACCGGACATCGATTTTGCCATCCTGACCGCCATCGAGGTCGAGCGTCGGGCTGTATGTGCAGCCTTCGGGCTGACCGAAAAGGATAGGGTAAAGAAGGGCGGCCGGTGGTACTGGCGCGGCAAGCTACCCCTTCGTGGGGGAGACTCCTACGAGATCGTGGTCGCCCAGCCGGTGGACATGGGCCAGGTCGAGGCTGCCATCCTCGCCTCGGATGTGATCCGGCACTGGAGCCCCAACGCCGCACTCTTGGTCGGCATCGCCGCCTCCACCGACCCCAACAAGGTGAAGCACGGTGACATCGTGGTGGGCAAGAGCGTCTGGTACTACGAGCACGGCAAGGTCACGCCGGAAGGAACCAAGCCCCAGCCAGAGATGATTCCGGCCGATGCGGCTCTACTGAAACACTTCGTCGGGATGGCGAATTGGGGTGGAACTGTGCCAGTCAAAAGACCCGATCGAAAGCGAAGCGGGACGAAGGTTCATCTGGGAGTTATCGCCTCGGGGGAGAAGGTCATCGCCAATGCAGCGGTGCGGGACGAGATCGCGTCCGGGCACAGGAAGATTCTCGCGGTCGAGATGGAGGGTTACGGCTTCAGTCGGGCCGTCTGGGAGAGCTTCGAGCGGGTCCATCACCTCGATATCCGGGGTATCTGCGATGACGCGAGTTCTAGCAAGGGTGACCGCTGGCACAAATATGCCGCCGCAGCTGCGGCAGAATTCGCCAAGCACTTCTTGCTGGACAGACCCATCACTCCAACGCGCAAACCATACGGCAACAGCCCTTTCCGCCCAGCCCAGTGAATCCAGCGGGACCTTCACTGGGCGAGGAAGTCACCCCGCCCCCAAATCTGCTTCCAGCGCAGACCGACCCAGGCTTGTCAAACTTTGTGGATGACAAGACCACCAAATTCGACGATGACTCTCTCCAAGTATCCCAAGCTACTTCGACATTTATAGTCGAGAAGGATGGCGAACAAGGAATTTTCTCGGAGGACGAGGATTCCGAATCATCGATCTTTTCGACTGAGCCATCAACCCATCCTCATCAATCTGCAATTGAACCCCGATACCCACAAAGGGGGCCTCGTCATTCAAGAAGTCAATTTCGCTATCGAAGCCTATTATCGGTGGCTCTGATAGGGCCTGGATTGCTCGGCTCGTCGCTTCTGGTTAAACCGTGGTGGGCTATGCCCACTATAGTCATAGTCATTTATCTCGCGTTCGTTGGTCTCAAAGGCATACTCGCAAGCCAGTTGGCGCCGTTGTCAAAGTGGCTGGCAGGCGCAATTGTTAGCTCTGCAGCAGTCGTCACTGTCTGCGCAGCATGGATCGCGGCCAACAGTGTGGCGCTCTGTCGGAACCTCAACTTTAGCCCGCTTATTGTTCGCATCAGTCCAGTCACAATCAATAAGCCTCCCACCGTATTCACGTCTATACCAGACATCACAGGACCGCCGCCAGATCCATCGACAAAGCCTCCGCTGGTACCGCCGTTGACCACTTCAGTTCCGTCAGTTGCACGTCCTGTGTCCCCACAACCAGCCGATATATATCCACCTTTAACGTCTGGTAGCATGCCCACCGCCGAGATGGCTCGCATCGACTTCGAACGACAGGCCCGAGAGCGGCTTGACGCTTGCAAACGTACCTACGGTGACGATTTGACCGGAATCACACATGCCATTGCGGATGTGAGTGTTTCTCCACCCAACGTTAACCATGGTGCGAAGGTCATTTATGTAACCGGCGAACGGGACCGAGCCCTACGTGTGGGAAACTGCTTTGAAGCCCAGGTTACAGCCCTGAAGGTTCTGTCATTTCAAGGAAGCCCCTTCAAAATCAAATTCCAATTTTAGCATCGCGCCTCTTTGTGCGATACCTACCTCCACGATCTGAAACCGCACGGATACGGGTTGTGATGGCGGCTAGGAGGAGCGGGCGCGCGGGGAAACTTAGGCGTCCGGCCAAGCGCATCGTGACGGCCCGTTCGGCGATTTAGGAGAGGTGCTCCTCGGTGAGGACGCGGCGCTTCCCAGCTCGGTCGCTCATCGCCGCCACCTCCGGAGCTTGAGGGCGAGCGCCTCCCGGGCGATGCGGAGCCGGCTGGCGCCGTGTGCGGGCTCATGCCGCGCTGCCGGGCGTACGCCGAAGCGCCGCCGTGGGCAGCGCGCGGCCTAGTCCCAGGTCCGCCAAACCCTCCGCGACCGGATCCGGCGCTCCGGACCCTTGCCGGCTGCGATATCAGCGAGGACTTCGCCGGGGGAGCGACGCTCGCGCATCGCGATCACAGCGATGATCCGGGTGAGGGGGACGCTCCGGTCGGTCCTGGCGGGAAGCAGGCCGTCGTCCACCCACCCCATGGCTTCGAGGTAGCGGTCGATCTGCGCCGGCGTGATCGAGTGCGTGACGGGCTTCCCGGGTACGGTCACGCGGATGCGGCGCTGCGGGTCGCGATGCTTCATCGGCGCCACCTCTTGAGCCGCAAGGCCAGCGCCTCGCGGGCGATGCGGAGCCGGCTCGCCGCGGTGCTCTGGTTCATCCCGCGCCGCTTGGCGTACGCGGCGAGCGACTCCGGGTCATCGACAGAGAGCAGCGCCTCGACTTGCCACGGCGGGAGCTCGGTCATCGCCTCCAGCACCTGCCGCGCGGCGACTTGCGCCTCCAGACTCGGGCCGACCGGCTCGTGCAGGAACCCGAGCGGCGACGGGTGGAGCACGGCGCGGCGCACGTACGCGCTGTTGACGTAGTGCGAGGCGAGGCGCCACGCGATGCCGTGGAGCCACTTCCTCAGCGCGTCACGGGGCGTGTCCCGTGGGTCGGGACGGTAGAGCCCCCGACGGACGGCGTTCCAGGCGTTGAGCAACACCTCGGCCTCCACGTCGGCACGGTCGCGCTTCGGGATGCCGGCGAGCGTCGCCAGGACGATGCCGCGCTCGGCGAGGATCGCCTGCATCGTCGGCTTCTTCCGGGGGTGTCGAGCGGCAGGCGGGCGGCGAGCCCCCTTCCGCCGGGGCTTCACCCGGACCTCCCGCACGTGGGGCATCGGTCCGCCGCGGTGAGCCCGCCGAGGAGGCGCTCGATGGTGAGGCCGGCGACCTTGGCGGCGCGCTGCGCGGTCGCGGGGGAGCCGGGGTTGCGGCCGTTGGCGATCGCCTCGACGCTCGTGACGGACACGCCCATCACTTCGGCGAGGCAGGCCCACGATCCGTACGCGGCGCGCAGGTTCTTCAGCGCGGCACGGAGGCGCTTGCGCTGCGTGTGGGTCAGGGAGAGGCAGGGGATCGAGCGGCGGCGGCGCTTGGGCGCACGTTCGCCTTGCCCACCGTCCGGGGGGATCAAGTACAGTTGCACTGTCGGGACCTCGCGCTGTGAGGTTTCGGCCACGACCCCCGGAGCGTTGGCGCGCTCGCGGGGGTCACTTGCGCCGAACTTAGCCGCTCACGCGAGGCCCGAGGTCAAACGAGGCCAGTCTTCTCCAAAGAAGGCCACCACCGAGCGCGCTCCCCCACAACCACAACGCGTCCTGGTCCCCCGGCGAGCGCGCTCCCCCACAACCACAACGCGTCCTGGTCCCCCGGCGAGCGCGCTCCCCCACAACCACAACGCGTCCTGGTCCATCGCGAGCGCGCTCGCCTGCCACCACAACGCGTCGTGGTCCGCGGAGTTGTATCCTGTGAATACCGCTCGGCTTTTCAAGAGAACGCAAGCCAGATCACGATCGTGGGCTCACCTCACGCCGGATCGGCCAGCGGCTCCTCTTCCGCCGCCTCCACCGGCGCCGCGGGCGCCTCCTCGGCATCCCTGGCCTCGCCGCTCGATCCAGCCGGCCGCGACTCCCACGCCGCGAGCGGCGCGAGCAGCGCCGCGCTGACCTCCTCGCTGCCGGGGACGTCCGGGTCCGCGTGCGCGGCGACCCGGGCGGCATAGTCGCGGAGGGCGGCGAGCGTCGCCAGGAACGCGGCGCGCACGTCGCCCGTCGGAGCGCTCTCGGGCTTCGGCGCGGTGATGTGCAGGGCCCGACCATAGGCCTCGTGCGCCTCCTCCAGGTGAGCGAGGTAGCCTTCTCCGCCCAGCTTCTTGAACGTCCTGTCGTGCCGCGCGCTCCGGATCGCGTCGAGGCGCGCCTTCGACTCCTTCCATTCGAGCTTGTACGGGAGCCGGGTGAAGGAGAGGCCGTCCGGATAAAGGAGCTTGAAGAGCTCCTTCGCGTCATCGAGGCTCGGGTTCCGCTCCGGCGGGAGCTTGCACCAGCCTCCGAGCCAGTCGAACGTCGCGCTCCACGCGTTGTCGAGCATGCGATCGGCCTTCGGCTTGGTCTTCGTCTCGACCGGATCGCCCCCCTGCGGCCGGGTGAGCGCCTCGAGCACGGCCACCGCGGCGACGAGCCGTCCCTTCGATCGCCCGATCGCCTCGGGGAGCTTCTTCGGCTTGAGCCGCTTCTCCCTCGCGTCAGCCACCGTGATGAGCTCCGTGGCGAGCACGACCGACTCGGCGGCGTTGAGGCGCGGGAGGGCGACGAGATCCTGGGAGGTGAATGAACGAGCCATGGTGAACTCCTTCCCTGAGACGGCACAGTCGATTGTGCCGGGGCGAACGCCATGGCAAGAATGGAGCCGCGCGCGACCCCAGGGGTTCGCGCTCTCCAGCGCGCTGTAGATGCTACTGGCCGGCCAGATCAGGCCTGGCGTGGCCGGCCAGGCCTGACCTGGCCGGCCACGCCGCGCGCCAGCGCGCAGGCCGTCACCAGCGCGCCGCGCCGACCTCTCCGCTGCCGCTCTCCGGAGAGCGCGCTCCCCGGGCGCGCCCCCTGCCCTTCAGAACGAGGCATCCAGCTGGAGCCGACCGACGTGGCGGGCGTCGGCGCCTTCCTTGCCGAAGATGTAGAAATAATCGCCCTGGATCTTCAGCGCATAGCCGTTCAGGTACACATTGAGCCCGCCGCCGACCTGCTTGCCCTGCGCGTCGACGAGACCGACGAGCTTCGGATCGGTGCCGCGCTCCGCGAAGATCTGGTCCCAGCGCGCGGCGACCTCGACCCGGTCGGTCAGCAGGTAGCCCGCCTGGGCGAAGTAGCCGTAACCCGACCGGGTCCACTCCCGCACGGCCGCGCCGTCGGCCTCGCCCTCGAAGGAATCCCGCTCGGCGTGGCGCACGACGGCCTCGGCCGAGAGCGAGAAGCCGGCGTATTTGAAGACGAGATCGGCCGCGCCGTGCAGGTAGTCGGCCGCCCCGAGCGTGAGGGTCGTGCCAAAGGTGCTGTTCTGGCGGTTGGTCTGGTGGTTGTAGGCGCCCGTGACGCCCACCGCGAGCCGGGGCTTCGCCTCGCGCGCGAGGTCGGCGTCCTGGTCGTCGTCGAACGCGCCGAACGGGCGGACGGCGAGCCGCGCCACCGCGAGCGGACCGTGCTTCTGGCCGCCGAAGCGATTGCGCCCCTCGCCGCCGCCGACGAAGAGGTTGTACGACAGCTTACCTCCGAAGCCGAAGAGATCGGGCGACGAGAACATCAGGCCGACGTCGCGATCGAGGTTGAACTCGCGGACGGCGATCGGGCGCTCGGTCTGCTGGAGGGAGGGCTCGCGCAGGGTCCGCGCCCGGTTGAACGGGGTGAGGAACTGGCCGACACGCACGTTGAGATCGCGGATCCCGGTGTACTCGACGAAGGCGTCGAGGATGGGAGAGGGGCTGTCCTTCTCGAAATCGTTGCCGCCGAAGGCGAGCTGCACGTTGTACTTGAGATCGGGCGAGAGGATATGCCCGCTCGTCGTGAGGCGCACCGTCCTCACGTTGATCTCGTGCGTATCGTCCTCTTCCGTGTGCGTGATGGTCTCGCGGAGCTGCACGCGGGCCCGGATCGTGGACGAGAACTTGTCGTCCGCCGTCTTGACGGTGAAGCCCTTTCCAGGAGCCGCCGTCACCTTGACGCCGCTGCCCTTGTCCTTCGCCGCGCTGGCCCGCTCCTCGGCGGCCGCCTTGCGCTCGGCCTCGAGGCGCTCGATCAGCGCGCGCTGCTGCTGCTCGAGCTCCGCGACCCGGCGGCTCAGCGGCTCGACGCCGGCCGCCGCCCCGGTCTCCTGCGGCGCGAGGGCCGGAAGCGGCGCCGGGGCCTGGGGCGGCGCCGGGGCCTGGGGCGGCGCCGCGGGCTGCTGAGCGGACGCCTGGGAGGGGAGCGCGGCGGCGACGAGCGAGAGCGCCGCTGCCGCGCGGACCATGTGCGACTTCTTTCCGTTGATCGATTTCAAGCGCGTTGTTCCTCGAATCAAACCAGCTGCTGACAGCGCACGGCGCTCTACGCGCGGCGCGCACGGCCAACACCGGCCGCCGGCGCAAAGGCACACCACGCCCTCGCTGGCGGCGGACCATCGCCCCCCGGCCTGCGCTCCGCGTCCCACGCACGAAACGCAGACGAGAGGCCGCGGTCAGGAGCACCCGGCTGGGCAGCAGCGACGCCAGCAGGGAACCACCGAATGTGTCATCCAATATAACGGACGAAGATCTCTGTCAAGAGATGGATCGCGCCCACAAGAATCCCTGAATGCTGGCTCCCTCACCATCCAAGGGGCCCTGGAACATCCGCCATACCGGACACCCGGAGCGGGCGGCGCGTCCGGATCGGGGAGGGCGCCGGATCGCGCGAAAGGGTTCCAACCGACCGCGAGGCAACTAAGATGGCCCGACGCACGCGCGAGGCGCTCCGCTCGGGGCCCCGCCGCGAGGCGTAGGGATCTCATGAGCCAGAACCCGGACCGCAGCGATCCGCTCAACATCGCCGGCAGCCTGATCGCCGACAAGTACAGGATCGAGCACGCCGTGGGCGAGGGCGGCTTCAGCGTCGTCTACAGGGCCGAGCACGTCATCTGGAAGCAGCCCGTCGCCGTCAAGTGCTTCACCCTCCTCGGGGGCGCGCCGGCCGAGCAGCGGGAGCAGCTGCTCCAGGCGTTCATCCAGGAGGGCAAGCTCATGACCGAGCTCTCCAGCCGCTCGGCCGCGATCGTCCAGGCCCGCGACATCGGCACGTTCAACGCGCCGGACGGGCAGTGGCTGCCCTACATGGTCCTCGAGTGGCTCGACGGCAGGCCGCTCGATCGGGTCCTCTTCGACGAGACGAGCGAGGGCGCGCCGGCGCGCGACCTGCGCGCGACGATGGCGCTGCTCGAGTCGGCCGCGATCGCGCTCGATCTCGTGCACTCGCGGAGCATCGCGCACCGCGACATCAAGCCGGCGAACCTGTTCGTCATCGGCCAGCCGCGCGACGCCTCGACGTTCGTGAAGGTGCTCGATTTCGGCATCGCCAAGGTGATGGCCGACCACGCGGCGGCGGCGACGGCGCTCGCCCACACGGGCAAGGACATCACCGCGTTCACGCCGAGCTACGGCGCCCCCGAGCAGTTCAGCCGCACCCACGGCGCGACCGGGCCCTGGACCGACGTCTTCGCGATGGCGCTCATCATGATCGAGGTGATGCTCGGCGGAGCGCCGGCGCTGCAAGGCGACGACTACCTCCAGCTCGCGGTCGCGAGCCGCGATCCGTCGCGCCGGCCGACCCCGCGGACGCTCGGCCTCACGGTCAGCGACGAGGTCGAGGCGGTCTTCGCGAAGGCGCTCGCCGTCGCGCCGGCGGACCGCTTCCCCACCATGGGCCGCTTCTGGTCGGCGCTGCACCGGGCGGTCTTCCCCGAGGACCCGGCCTGGGCGCTCTCCGCGGGCGGCGGCTCGCTCGCGCCCCCGTCCGGCGCGCCGTCGCCCCGCGCGTCCGCGCCGCGGCTCCCGTCCGCGCCGCGGATCTCGCTGCAGGCGCAGACCGCGCCGACGATGGCGGCGCCCTCCACGGCCCCGGGGCCGCCGCCCACGCCGACGTCGCAGCCGGTCGCCGTGGGCGGCTCGAGCGCCGCGGGCGGCGCGGCGGCGCCGAGGTCGAAGGGCGCGCTGCTCTTCGGCGGCGTCGCGCTCGCGCTCGCGGCCGGCGGCGCGATCACCTGGAGCCTGGTGCGCGGCGCGCCGCCCGCGGAAGAGGCGTCGCGGAGCGCCCCGGTCGCCACAGCGTCCGCCACCGCGGCGGCGCCGGCGGTGAGCGCCACGGCCGCGGCGGCCTCGCTCCCCGAGCGGCGGACCGAGTGCCCTGCAGGCATGGTGCTCGTCCCGGGCGGCAAGTTCTTCATGGGCTCCGACGAGCCGGAGTTCAAGCTGTGGCAGCCCGCGCACAAGGTGACGATCGACACGTTCTGCATCGACGTCCACGAGGTGACCGCGGGCGACTACAAGGCGTGCTCGGACAAGGGAGAGTGCAAGCGGCCCCCGGCCACGCCCGACTTCCCGAACACGAGCGGCGCGCCCGCCGCCGCGCACCAGAAGACGCTGGCGGTCCTCGCCGAGCAGTGCACCTTCGGCAAGCCCGAGCTCGCGAAGCACCCGATCAACTGCCTGCCGTGGGGCCTCGCGAACGCCTACTGCGAGGTCCACGGCAAGCGCCTGCCGACCGAGGCGGAGTGGGAGTACGCGGCGCGCGGCTCCGACGGGCGCAAATTCCCCTGGGGCGACAAGCCCGGCGACCAGACCTTCATGAACGCGTGCGGCACCGAGTGCACGGCGTGGGAGAAGGCGCGCGGCCTCACGCCGAGCGAGCGCATGTACGAGGCCGACGACGGCTTCTCCGGCACGGCGCCGGTCGGCTCGTTCCCGAACGGCAGGACGCGGTTCGGGGCCGACGACGTGGTCGGCAACGTGTGGGAGTGGACCGCGGACTGGTTCGAGACCTACAAGGACGAGGAGCAGGTGAACCCGAAGGGGGCGCCGGCCGGCGATCGCAAGGCGATCCGGGGCGGCGCCTACAACGGCGGCTTCGCGCTCTGGCTCAACCCGGCGTTCCGCTACCACCAGCTCGCGGCGGCGAGCGCGCCGGGCATCGGCTTCCGCTGCGCCGCGCGCCTGTAGCCGTGCCGGTCCCCACGTCGCAGCTCGCGAACCCCTCCATCGCCGGCCCGCTCGGCACGCTGGCGTTCTCGCAGGTGCGCCCGCTGAGCTCGTCGCTCGCGCTGCGCGCGATCCGGTGGCACCAGAGCCTGGAGCGGCTCGGGGTGGTCCTGCCGTTCGCGCTGGTGCACGACGCGGGCCTGCTCTTCTCGACGCCGCGCGAGCAGCTGGAGCTCGGGCCGCGCTGCGATCCGAAGGAGCTCGCGGGCCGGCTCCGGGACGCGGAGCGCATCGTGGAGGGGTACCGGGCGGTGCTCCGGGAGCTCGCGGAGAGCGAGGCCGCGCGGTGCGCGGCGCAGCTCCGGATGAGCGACGACCTGATCACGGTCGTGCTGTCGCGCCTCTTCGGCGCGGTCGCGGCGCGGACCCACACGCCGCCGGCCTACCGCGCGATGCTGCCCGCGGACGCGGCGCTCTTCGAGGGGATCGAGCCGCAGCTCCGCGGGCTGTTCCTGTCGGCGCGGCGCGAGTTCGAGCAGCGGGCGCTGGAGGCGCTCGACGTCTCCCGGCTGTACGTGCTCACGATGTCGGACGCGCTCGACATCGAGACGCTGCGCCTGTTCGGCATGCTGGGCTCGGAGGCGTCGGCCGGGGCGCTCGCCCAGGTCGACCTGCTCGCGGCGCTCTCATCGCCGGAGGCGAACGACATCGTGAATTTCTCGCTGGAGATCCTGCCGAGCGTGCTCGAGACGAAGACGCGCCCGGCCGCGGGCACGACGGCGGCGCACGGCTACTCGGGGCTGGGCACGCGCGGCTCGATCGATAGCATGGTGCTGACCGAGCTCGCGTGGGACGACATGGAGCTGGCGCGCCGCATCGCGGACAACGAGGTGCTGTATTTCGCGCGCGAGCAGAGCCGGGACGAGCAGCGGCGCATCCACTACCTGCTCATCGACGCGTCGGCGTCGATGCGCGGCGATCGCCAGACGTTCGCCCGGGGGATGGCGATCGCGACGGGCAAGCGGCTGTTGCTGGAGGGCGAGGACGTGGCGTTCCGCTTCTTCGACGCGCGGCTGTACGAGCTCTACCGGGCGAAGAACGGGCAGCTGCCGACGGCGCACCTCCTGTCGTTCAAGGGGGAGCGGGGCAGGAACCCGGCGCGCGTGTTCGCGGAGCTCGCGACGGATCTCGATCTGACGCGGCACCACGATCCGCGCACGCCGGTGGTGCACCTCTTCACGCACGCGGCGCTCTACATCCCGCGGGAGATGGTGCAGGCGGTGCAGAGCCACGCGCACATCTCGGCGGTGTTCATGCTGCCTTCCGGGGGGGAGCTGGACCTCGAGTACCTGGATCTGCTGGATGCACACTGGGTGGTGGACCACGCGACGGTGGCGAGTGGGGCGGCTCGGGCTAGTGCGGCCAAGGCGATCCTTGGGGAGAAAGACCGGCAAGACCGGCAGGACCGGCCCGAGGAGGGAGGTTCTGCCGCACGGCGCCTGGGGGCCCCGCCGAACTCGCACGTGGCCTGAGCCTTGCCCGCTGGGCAAGGCTCAGGCCACGTGCTCAGACATCGGCCCATCCCCCAGGCGCCGTGCGGCAGAACCTCCCTCCTCGGGCCTACGGAAATAGATGGGGAGATGGGGAGATGGGGAGATGGGGAACGGGCCATCCCCCAGGCGCCGTGCGGCAGAACCTCCCTCCTCGGGCCTACGGAAATAGATGGGGAGATGGGGAGCGGCAGTTCCTTCAGTGATGCGCGATCAAGCCCCGCATCTCGAACGGGTTCACCTCGTACTCCTCCTCGGTAATGAAGTCGTCGATGCCGAGCCACTCCGCCAGAGGCCGGCATTCATCCACCTTCCATGGGGCCACGAGCGCAGCGATCTCCTCGGGCGTGCGCGGGTAGACCTTGACCCCGGCGAGGGATCCGGCGCTGCTCAGCTGGCCCGCCGCGGCGGCGCCGCGCGACATGACGAAGCTGAGCGACAGCACGCTGCCAGGGGCGCAGAACGCGTGCAGCTTCTGCAGGATGTCGCGCGAGCTCTCATCGTCCATCAGGTAGAAGATGCCGATGCCTCCGACCGCGATGCGGCGCTCCGCGCCGAAGAACTGCGCAGCCGCCGCGAGCAACGGCGACGGGTCTCGCAGATCGGCCTGGATGTAGCGCATGTTCTGCTTGTCAGCCAGGATCTGCTCGCCGTAGATCACGCTCACCGGGTCGACGTCCGAAAACAGGATGCGCGCATCAGGCAGGTAGTCGTTGAGATGGCCCTGCGTCGGTAGCCCCGAGGCGAGATCGAGCACGTTCGTGATACCCGCCTCGGACCATCGCTGCCCCACGAGCTGGATGAACCAGCGGTTGAGCTTCGCAACTTTCGGATAGGTGGGTACGAGCTTCAGGATCGCCCTGGCAGCGACGCGATCCACCTCGTAGTTGTGGTGCCCTCCAAGAACGTAGTCGTAAACCCGACCGACGTGCGGCTTGGTCGTGTCAATCTCCATGGTTTCCTCCCAGCGTGAGCTCACGGTGCGCTCGTCAACGGCCGCGATGCAAGCGAGCAGCCCCTCGCTGCGGGGTCGGACTGCCACACACCTCGAGCCCCTCCCGCCGCAGCGCGTAGAGGATGCCGCTTTGAAGATTGGCCAGGACCACGATGCCCGCGAGGTGAGCGTCCTGATCGCTCAGCGCGCGGGCTGCCTCAGGGCGGATGCCGACCAGCACCGGGTGGGTGCCGAGGAGGTCGAGCGCGCGCGCGGTGCGCACGAGCGCGTCGACGGCCTCGGCGTCCATCGCCGGCACGCCGGTCACGTCGATGATCGCGGTGCGCGCTTGCCGGTCCACCACCTCGCGCAGCAGGCACTCGGTGATCCTCCCCGCTCGCTCGGTGTCGAGCTTTCCAATGAGCGGCAGCACCAGGATATGATCGTACACGGGCATGATCGGCGTCGAGAGCTCGATGATCACCCGGCGCAGCTCGCGCTCGCGGTTATGGATGGCGCGCTCGAGCGCGAGCTGCATCTCGTCACGCTGGACGCCGACCTCGCGCTTCTCCTGCTCTGCCACCGCGTCGACGAGCAGCGTCAGGTAGTCGTTCACGAACGCCGCCGCGTCCAGCGCTTCGGGCGTGCTTGCGGGCAGACGCGCCAGCACCTCGCGCAAGAGGACGCGGCTCAGCCCGAGGAGAGCTCGCAGCCCGAGCCCCTGCTGCCCGAGCTTTTGCCCGAACGACAGGACGGACGCCGTGTCGCCGGCGGAGGAGAAATGGAACAGCCCGTCGAGGATCTGCTGCGCGACCTGCGGCAATCGAAATGGTGGGAGACCGCTGCGGTTGTGTACGGCGTTGTCCTTGAGCACCTTCGCCGCGCTCTTCGCCAGCGCCTGGCGCTCCGGGCCGATCCAGCTCTGCATAGGAGGTCCTCTTCCTTGGCCTTGGCCGTGTTATGTCGCATGGGTGCTCACGAAGTGGGAGAGCAGACCGCCTTCGGACCGCGCTTGTTGATCTGAGAGCGTGACTGGAGTTGACCTCGGCCCCATGCCGCGATCCACTCACCATGCAGGCGAATGTAGGACATCGCGAGGAACGCGCCCCCGAGATGCGGTCTCACTCCCCCGTGCTGCGTCTCCATAGTATCAGTGTTCTGACGGTCTATGCTCCATGACAAACGCCGCCTGCAGCGGTGCGATCACCGCACATGGTGTGGCCCGCGCCTCGGCGCTCCTGGGCCTGCCGCCGGGCGGCTCCAGCGCGTCCGTGTCGCCTGAACACGCACCCGGCACCACGTTGCCGATGCGTCTCCCCCGCCGCCCCTCGGCGCCAGTTCTGCCCAGAGCGGGGGGCGGCGGAGGGCGACCTCGCCTCGCGCGCCTCGGGATCGTTACGGCGTTCAGCCGTGATACGCCGGCTCGTTGCCGGGCTTCCACTTGATGTTGCAACCGATGCTCGGGCGCTGCTCGGAGGCGACGGGCGCCGAGGAGAGCACCGCGTCGATGGCGGCGCGGAGATCGCGGCCCGTCACGGGGACGTCGTTGCCAGGGCGGCTGTCGTCGAGCTGGCCACGATAGACCAGCCGGCGATCGGGGCCGAAGAGGTAGAAGTCCGGCGTGCACGCGGCCCGGTACGCCCTGGCGACCTGCTGCGCCTCGTCGAGGAGGTAAGGGAACGTGTAGCCGACCTCGCGCGCTTCGCGCGCCATCGCCTCGGCGTTGTCCGCTGGATACGCGACGACATCGTTCGAGTTGATGGCCACGATGGCCACGTCGTCAGCACCATAATCGCGCCTCAGCCGGGCGAGCTCGTGGCGGATGTGCTTGACGAACGGACAATGATTGCAGATGAACATCACGAGGAGCGCCCGCTGCCTCTTGAAATCCGACAGCGCGACCTGCTTGCCTGTGAAGTCGGGCAGCCTGAAGTCGGGCGCCGGGGTGCCCAGCTCAAGCATCGTGGACGGGGTGCGTGCCATGACAGGATTCTCCTCTCGCTGTAACGGCGCGCACCCTACCACGCCGCGGCCCTCGCCGCTGAACACCTCCCCCGCCCCCGCGCCCGCGGCGGCCGTCCTCTGGCTCGCGCGGCTCGCGCTCCCCTGCCCTCTCCATCGCCGGGGCGCGCTCGAGGTCTGAGCGCCTGTCCCGGCAGGGACATGGGGCGCCCGCAGGGCGCGGCGATCACCTCGGGAAGTGGCGCTCGATCATCGAGAAGAACGCCGCCCCGCCCGGCTCGCCGCCGATGCTCCAGTACGTCACCCCGCCGAGCCCACCCCGCTCGGCGACGGCGACCTTCTCCTCGAGCGACGCGAGGTCCTCGAAGAAGAGGCGCTCCCCGCTCGAGAGGAGCCGGTTCGGCGACCTCCCCGCGGCGAGCCGCCCGCCCTCGTCGTCCGGGCACCGGCTCATGTGGTCGGTGCTCGTCTCGTAGCCGTCGCCCGCGAGATCCAGGCACTTGCTGAGCGGCTCGCACCCCACCACGGCTCCCCCGCTCGCCGGCGCCTCCGGCCCGAGGAGACCGTAGTTCGGCAGCCCGAAGATGAACTTCTCGCGGCGCGCGCCGCCGTCGAGCGACCCGATGTACGAGACGGTCTCTTCCAGCCAACCGAGCGGCGCGACCGGGCCCACGTGCGCTCCGCCGTGCCAGTGGTAATCGTAGCTCATCACGTGCACGTGATCCGCCGAGGCGCTCAGCGCCTCGTAGTCGAACACGCCCTTCGCGGACGCGACCGCCGGCACCGCGAGCGAGAGCTCCTTTCCACGCGCGTGGAGGGCGCGCGCGAGCTCGTCGACGAACGCCGAGAAGGCGGCCCGCTCGGCCCGGACGGTCTCGCCCGGCCCGAGGACGGACGAGAGGTGCTCGTAATCGATGTCGATCCCGTCGTAACCGTTCTCCATCACGAGCGCGACGACGCCCGCCACGTGCCGCGCCCGGAGCGCGGGATCGTGGAGCATGGCGTGCACGGCGGCGACGTCGGGCCGGTCGATGGCGGCGATGAGGGGGATGAGCCGGGTCCGCGCGCCGCCGGCCGTCGTGCCGTCGAGGACGCGCCGGTCGTGGAAGCCGGCGAACGGGGCCTCCCGGCCGCGCGGGTGGTTCTCGAAGCTGGTCGGCGAGGCGACGCGCCACCACTTCGGGTGCACGGCGTCGAACGCCCCGGCGTGGGCCGCGAAGGTGTCGTATCCGAGCTCCGTCGACTCGGGATCTCCAAGGAACTCGTGCAGCCACCCGCAGAAGCGGTGATCGCCCGGCGCGCGCGTCGCCTGGCTCGCGCGCCGCGCGCGGGGCGCGGCCGACGCGGAGAGCTCGGCGCTCCCCACCTCGTCGAGCAGCGTCACGCGCTCGGCCGCGCCGCCGCAAGAGACGGAGAACGCGGCGGAGCAGGCGAGCATCAGAGTCTGGTGAAACAGCTTCATATCGGCCGCGCTCTAGCAGCCCGCCGCCGCATCGACCGCCCGGTTCTCACGCTTCCGCGGGCTGGCTCACGCCGAGCCGGCGATGCGCCGTTTGACGGCTACTCCATCCCCGCGCCCCTAAGGAATCCCCTTATTTGCAGCCCTTTTCAGCGGGGAAATTGAACAGGGAGGCGGGGAGACGGGGAGTATTTTGAAGATTTCCCTCCCCGCCTCCCCGTCTCCTTGTGAATTTTCCGAAGAATTCGAGGGGATGCCTCGAGCCCTCGCCCCACACGCCGCCCCCTCGGCCTGGGCCGGTGTACTACGCTCGCTCCCGGCATGACCCAAGGCGTCCGCCCCCTGCACGAGCTCCGCGACGAGGCCCGCTCCGCGCTGGCCAGGAGCGACCTCACGCGCGCGCGCGACGCGCTCTTCAGCGCCCTCCAGCACACCATCGCCCGCGAGGAGGAGTACGTCGCCATGACGGACGAGCTCCGCGACGTGCTGGTCCGGCTGGGCGACGCGCGGAGCGCGCTCACCGTCTCCTGGTACGGCGGCAACGAGCAGAGCCAGCGCCCGCTCATCGCCAAGGTCCCGCACATCGACCGCGCGCGCACCGTGCTCGCCTGGGCCGAGCGCGAGCAGGACCCCGAGCGGCAGAGGCGGCTCTACGGCCGCGCCGCCGACGAGTACGAGGCCGCCGGCCTCGTCGCGCAGGCCGCCATCGCCCGCGAGCGCGGGCAGGACTTCGCCCGCGCCCGCGCCCTCTGGTCGCGCCTCGCCCAGCTGCTCTCCTCGTCGGGCAGCGACCTCTACGCCGCCGGCCTCGCCCGCTTCAACCTCGCCCGCACCTCGCTCCGCACGGGCGACGCCGCGGCGGCGCGCGAGGCCGTCTTCGCCTCCGTCCACCTGCTCGAGGAGGCCGCCGACAGGTACGAGACCATCGGCCAGCGCGAGCGCGCCTTCGACTGCTACCAGGTCCTCATCGCCGTCGGGCGCGAGAGCCGCGCCTTCGAGCACGTCCTCGAGGGCTACGTGAACGTCATCCGCATCCTGCGCGAGGACCACCTGCGCTACTACGCGCTCCAGTCCTACGAGGAGGCCGTCGCCGCGGCCGAGAAGCAGGGCGAGATCTCCGCCGCCGCCACGCTCGCCCGCGAGATGGCCGCGTACGCCCGGAAAGAGGGGCTCGTCGCCGTCGCCAACTTCGCCGTGCTCGCGCAGGCCCGCCTCTGGCAAGAGGTGTCCGCCGTCTCGCAGAAGCGCGCCGCCCCCCCCGAGATCGCCGAGAACGCGCTGCTCGCCGCGGTGATCGCGCTCGGCGAGGCGGGGCAGTACAGCAAGGTGGGCGGCGTCTACCGCGCCCTGACGCAGCTGCCGCTCGAGGAGACCCGGAAGAAGCACTACGCCCGCGCCGGCCGCCGCTACGTGAACGCGCAGGACCTGCCGATCGACGCCGCTCCGCTGCCGGCGCACCTCCGCCACGAGCTCGGCTTCCCCGACGTCTGGCACATCGACCTCGTCGAGTGGGAGCAAGCCGGCAGCGCCGCCCAGGCGTGCGGCGACATCGTGCTCGACCCGGCGCAGTGGTCCGAGGTCACCCGCCGCCGCGCCATGCTCGCCCGGCTCACCGCGCTCGCCGTCGAGGGCGCGACGCCCGAGGCCGCCCCCGCGCAGCAGCTCATCAGCCTCGCGGAGCAGCTCGCGACGGTCGAGCTCTACACGATCCTCTCGCCGCTCGAGCGCCTGTTCCGCCGCGCCGAGCCGAAGATCCGGGTGGCCGTCGTCCGCGCGCTCTCCCACTTCCTCTACAAGCGGACGTTCATCACCATCCGCGACGCGCTCGTGGATCCCGACCCCACCGTGGTCCACGAGGCCGCCCGCGCGCTGGAAGAGCTGCGCTTCGCTCACGCCTTCGATCCGCTCGCCCGCATCTACCGCGAGTCGCAGGCCGCCGCCGTGCGCGCCAGCGCCGTGCGGGCGATCGCGAAGATCGACACCCTCGAGGCCGGCGAGATGCTCCTCGGCATCCTCCAGCACGAGGGCGCCGAGGAGCGCGCCGTGGCCGTCGAGGCGCTCAAGCGCGTGCGCGGCATGAAGTTCGTGGAGCTCGCCCGCGGCTCGCTCTCCGAGCTGACAGGCTCCGCACAGGCGGTGGTGCGAGAGATCCTCCAGAGTCGTGGCCTCAGCCCCTGAGCGCGCCTGCACGACCGCGCGCCCGCCGGCCGTGCCGGGGCTCCACGACGAACCACAACGGCACAGCGCGGGGGTGATCCGCTGTCCGGGCAGCGAGCGCAGACTGCGCCTGGCTCCTCCCCTCTCTCACGCACCAAAAACCGCGCCTCGGACGAGCCTCCGACAAGGAGGACGAGCAACCCCGCGATTGTGCGCTGCGGCAAAGGGATTCCCCTAACGAGTTTGGTTCTCGCGGCGCTTCTGGAGGGGTACACGTCGACATCCAGTCGGGATACCCTGCACGCGCCAATCCAACTCATCCCGAGAGATTCTCGGAGCGCGATGACGTAAGCATGGAAGCGGACGGAGCGCTTGGGGGAGCGCTGGGAAACCGCCGTCCGGGCTCCCGATGGTGCGCTGCTCGACACAGGTCGACTTCTCAGCGCGCCACCGGCGGCTCTTGTCTCGTGCAGGCAGCAGCTGGGCGCCGTGCCGCGGCGCCCAGCTGCCCGCCAGCGCGGCGCCGCTTCAACGGGGCCGGAGCGCGGCCGCGCCCTGGCGCAGGGCGGCCGGCGCTCGGCCCGCGCGGGGGTGCTCAGCTGCGGAGGATCGACTCGAGCGCGGGCGCGATGCGGGCGTAGCGGAACTGGTATCCGAGCTCTTCCGCCCGCCTGGGATAGACGCGCTGCCCGGTGGTGACGATCTCGGCCGCGTCGCCCATCCCCAGCTTCACCACGGCCTCGGGCACGCGGAGCCACGACGGCCGGTGGAGCACCGCGCCGATCGCCTGCGCGACCTCGTCGCCGGTCTGCGCGTGCGGCGCGGTCATGTTGAAGGGGCCGCGCACCGCGTCGTTGTCCAGGGCGAGCAGGGTCATCCCCACGACGTCGTCGCGGTGGATCCACGAGATGACCTGCTTGCCGTCGCCGACCGGCCCGCCCAGGAAGAACCGGAAGGGGGCGATCATCTTGTCGAGCGCGCCGCCGCCCTCGCCGATCACGACGCCGATGCGCAGCTGCACCGAGCGGACGCCGTGCTGCTCCTCGACGGCGCGGGCCGCCTCTTCCCAGCGGACGACGACGTCGGCGAGGAAGCCCTCGCCGGGCGCCGCGTCCTCGTCGAGCACCTTGTCGCCCGGCTGCGGGCCGTAGTAGCCCACGGCGGACGCGCAGAGGAACGCGCTGGGCTTGCGCCTGGCCTTGCCGATCGCCTCGCCCATGAGGCGGGTCGTGTCGACGCGGCTCCTCAGGATCTCGCGCCGCGCCTCCTCGGTCCACCGCTTGACGATGGTCTCGCCCGCGAGGTGGACGACCGCGTCCACGCCGTCGACCTCCTCGAACCACGGCCCCGGGGCGTCCGAGCTCCACGACACGACGCGCGCCCCGGGAAGCGCCGCCTGCGTCCGCGCCACGTCGCGCGTCAGCACCGTGACCCGATCACCCCGCGCGAGCAGCTCCTTCACGAGACCGCGCCCGATAAACCCGCTGCCGCCAGTGACAAGAACCGTCTTCACGCGATCTATCTATCACGGCTCGGACGGAGGCGGGGCTTCCCTTCGAGCGCCGCCCAGGGAGCGCTCGGACGGCCTGCAGCTGTCCAGTCGTGACGCCGAGCGCTGGAGACGGTAAGACCCCGGACGTGATGGATGACCTAGAGACCTTCAAGAAGCTTCCTCTCGGCGGCCTCGATCGCCGCGCGCTCGTGGGCTCGCTGGCCGAGCACGGCGCCCGCGTGGCGACCGAGCAGCTCGCGGCGCACCGCGCCCGTATCAGCCCGGCGGGCGCGCGCATCGCGCCGGACACGGCGGTGCTGATCCTGGGCGGCTCGAACGGCATGACCCGGGCGCTCGCCCTGCAGCTGCTCTTCGGGGAGCGGGCCGCGGTCTTCGCCGTGCACTTCGACAGCGAGAAGATGCAGATCGGCCCGCACCACGTGAAGGCGATCTCGGACGCGGCGGCGGCCGAGGGGCTCACCGCGCGCTTCTGGAACAACGACGCCACGAGGCCGCAGGTGATCGACGAGGTCGTCGCCGCGCTGAAGGAGCGGTATCGGGCGGTGCACCTCGTGAACGGCATCGCGGCCGGCGCGATGAAGCGGTACGCGGAGCACGGGCCGACGAAGGTGAAGGACCTCGACGTCGCGTTCGATCCGGTGCTCCAGATCCCTGATTTCTCGCGCCCGGAGAACATCCGCAAGCTCGGCCTCGTCGAGGTGGACGTCGCGAACGACGCGGACATCGAGCGCACCAACAAGTTCATGGGCACGTCGTCGCTCCTGTGGGTCGAGCCGCTCGCCGCGGCGGGGCTCATCGCGAAGGGCGAGAGCGTGGTGTCCTTCTGCGACTACGACTACCCGAGCGACGATCCGGTCTACGCGATGGGCCCGCTCGCCGGCGCGAAGATCCTCCAGCGCAAGACGATGGCGGAGATCCGGGAGCGGTTCGGGGCGAAGACGGCGCGCATCTGCTATCCGGCCCTGGCCACGACGGCGCTCGGGGCGATCCCCGGCGGGCTGCTGATGTACGGGCTCAGCACGCAGATCTTGAAGGAGCGCGGGCAGTTCAAGGACGTCATCGATCTCGCGGGCGAGACGATGGAGATCTGGCGTCCGGGCTGGGACGGGAGCGATCTGCGGGTGGACGCGGCCTACCAGGCGTGTCTGCCGGAGTTCAACAAGCGCAAGGAGCAGATCGGCCCGAAGGACGTCCCCGGCGCGTTCCGGCAGCTGTTCGCGTGAGCCGTTGCGCGCGGGGCCTCGGCTCCGCGCGCCGCGCTTCACGGCCGGCCGCGCTGCGCGCGCGGCCGGCGGACCGCTCTACCCTTCGGCCCGCGCGACCTCGGGCTCCAGCCGGGCGACTTGGACCTTGTCGGACATCCGGATGATCCCCACCCAGGCAAGCACGCGGATGACCTGATAGGCCGGGTCGATCTCGAACCACCGCACCGCGAAGTTCGGGCTCATCGCGTACTTGTGGTGGTTGTTCTGGAAGAGCTCTCCGAGCGTCACGAGATCGAGGGCGAGCGTGTTGCGGGAGTCGTCGTCGCTGTCGAAGTTGCGGTAGCCGTAGCGGTGGCCGCACCAGTTCACGATCGCCCCGTGCAGCGGGCCCATGGTCCAGTGGAGCGGGAGGAACAGGAACTGCCACCAGTGCGAGGCGAAGGCCACGTAGAAGAGCACGTAGCCGGTGCCCCACGCGAGCCGGCCGATCCACGCGTTGCCGATGCGGTCGAGCGTGGGCCACTGGGGGTAGCCGCCGAGGAACCGCGGCTCCACGTTGGCCGTGCTGGCGTAGATCTCGTCGTAGCGGTGCGCTGTGTCCAGCATCATCCGGACGACATTCGAGTAGTACCGCGGCGAGTGCGGATCCTTCGGCGTGTCGCTGTACGCGTGGTGCATGCGGTGCAAAATCGCGTAAACCCAGGGGACGAGGTACGACGAGCCCTGCGTGAGGTACGTGAGGAAGTGGAAAATCCGCTCCCATGGCTTCGACATCGTGAACATCCGATGCGAGGCGTACCGGTGCAGGAAGAAGGTCTGGAAAAAGACCGAGAGCGTAGAGTGGGCGATGAGGACGATCGCGATCTCCATGTTCGCGTCCTAACCCGGGGGCGCGCGGCAGGGGGTCAGCTCACGGTCACGATTCCGTAACGGGCGCCGGGTCCGCGCGGCCTCGGGTCGCCTCTATCTTCGCGGGATTCCGCGGGAATCCCCGTGATTGTCCGTGATGAACCGACTCCGTTCATGCTAACAGCGGTGTCGTGAAGGCCGTGATCATCGGGGCGGGCCGGGGCAGCCGGCTGCGTCACCTGACCGAAGAGCTGCCGAAGACGCTGGTCCCGATCCTCGGGCGCCCGATGCTCGACGGCATCCTCGAGGCGCTCGCCGCGGGCGGCTTCCGGCGGTCGGATATCGTGTTCGTCTGCGGCTACAAGGCCGACGTCATCCGGGCCGCCTACCCGGATCTGACGTACGTCGAGAACCGCGACTGGGAGCAGAACAACATCCTTCTCTCGCTCCTCTGCGCGCGCGAGCACCTCGAGGGCGGCTTCGTCTCGACGTACGCCGACATCGTCTACCGGCCCGAGATCGTGGCGGGGCTGGTCCGCTCCCCGCACGACATCGCGCTCGCGTGCGACACGGACTGGCGGCGCCGCTACGTGGGCCGCTCGCAGCACCCCGAGACCGACGCCGAGAAGCTCCGCGCCGGCGGCGCCGGGGGGGATCGCGTCCTCCAGATCTCGCGCCGCATCCCTTCGGAGGCCGCGACCGGCGAGTTCATCGGGGTGATGAAGCTCTCGGCGCGGGGCGCCGGGCAGTTCCTGGCCGCCTTCGACGCCGCGCGCGACGCCTTCTCGGAGCGGCCGGAGTTCCGCGAGGGCCGCACGTTCCAGCGGGCGTACCTCATCGATCTGCTAGAGTACATGATCGAGTCCGGCGCCGACCTCCACAAGCTCGACACCCACGGCGGCTACATGGAGATCGACACCCTGGAAGACGCGTCGATGGCCGACGCGTGGTGGCGCGGCGCGCCCTGAGGCGCTGATCTGCTCTAGAGGGCGTCGGCGAAGGTCGCGCCCTGGGCGAGGAGGCCGGGGAGACCGCCGGTGTGCAGGAACAGCACCCGCTTGCCCGAGAGCTCGCCTCGCTCGGCCAGGTCCCAGAGCCCGGAGAACGCCTTGCCCGTGTACACGGGGTCGAGGACGAGGCCCGACAGCCGCGCCACCTGGAGGATCCGCGCGCGCTGCTCCGGCGTGGACACCCCGTAGGCAGGGCCCTTCGCCGCGTCGTCGATCACGAGGCGGGCGGGCGAGCCGAGGCGCGGCTCGAGCGCACGCGCGTCGTCCATGATCCCGACCACGATCCGCGCGAACGTCGCCCTGTCCTCGCAGACCGCCATCGCGCGCACCTCGCCGGCGACCTCGTAGCGGGCCGCGCCGAGCGCGGTGCCCGCCGCCGTCCCGCCGGAGCCGCACGCGTGCACGATGACGTCGAACGGCTTGCCCCCCGCGAGGCCGAGATCGAGCTGCTTCCGGATCTCCTCCATCGCGCGCACGTAGCCGAGCGCGCCGAGGCCGTTCGAGCCGCCCTCGGGGATCACGTACGGCCGGCCGCCCGCCGCGCGGATCTCGGCGGCCGCCTCGGCCATGAGGGCACCGCGCTCCCTGTACGCCTCGGGCGAGATCAGCCGGATCTCCGCGCCGGCGAGCCGGTCGAGCAGCACGTTGCCCTCGAGCGGCGCGGCCGCCGTCGGATCGCTCGTGCGCAGGAACAGCACCGAGCGCAGGCCGAGCGAGGCGCTCACCAGCGCGGTCGCGCGCGCGTGGTTCGACTGGAGGCCGCCGCAGGTGATGACGCAGCCTGCGCCCTCCTCGCGCGCGGCGGCGAGCAGGTACTCGAGCTTGCGGATCTTGTTGCCGGCCTCCGCGCCCGCCGTCATGTCGTCGCGCTTCACGTAGAGGTCGACGCCGAGCGCCTCGGCGAGCCGCTGCGGGCGCTGGATCGGTGTCGGAAGGTGGCTCAGCGCGAGTCGTTTGCGCATCGTTTCTCCCTGCTGTCTGCCAGGGGCGCCCGCTGCGGCGCGCGGGCGGGCGGCCCTCGCAACCGCCCTCTAGCACCCTGGGCGGCCCTCGTCTGCTGTGTCCCGCGCGGGCTCGACCGGGGGCCCGGCGCGCCCTGGCCAGCTCAGTGGATCACGCCCAGCTTGAGCGTGAGCAGGTACTGATCGGGGAGCTCGGCGCCCGCGGCGTCGTCGAAGGCGCCGCCGGGGAACAGGACCCCGGCCTCGGTGCCGAACTGGAGGGTGACGAGCCTGCCCATCGCGATGCGCGCGTCGACGCCGAGGTCCAGCTCGACGCCGAGATCGCGGCGGCGGCTGTCGCCGCCGTCGTAGTTGGCCAGGCTGCCGCCCGCCCGCGGGGCGCCGTAAGGATCGACCAGATCCGAGGTCGCCTCGGCGATGACCGCGCCCGCCTTGAGGTCGAGCCAGCGCGCCGGCCGCACGAGGACGCGCGGGTTCACGTAGGCGGCGCCGGGCACGCCCCCTTTGGACGGCAGCGACCTGATGCCTGGCTCGGGGGACGCGGCGAAGAGCTCCCGCTCGGCGATCGTGGCGGCGCGCGCGGTCTTCCAGGCGAGCACCTCGTCGAACAGGAGGAGCCCGACGTTGTGGTTCGGGTCGAAGGTGAAGCGCCGCGAGACGCCGTCCGTCGGGTCGTCGTCGGCCGAGGCGTAGCCGGCCTCGATCTCCGTGACGACGCGCCCCCACCGCTCGGCTGGCCGCCCCCCGCGGCCCGCGACGTGCACCGCGCCGAGCGTCGCCGCGCCGCCGATCGAGCGCACCGCCACGGGCGAGCGCCCGAACCCGTGGCCGGAAGGCGGCGGGGGCCCGCTCGGGGCGAACGACGCCGCGCCGAGGATCACCGCGGCCTCGAGCTCGCCGTAGATGTGGGCGCCGCCCCCCGGCACCGGCGCGTTGAACTTGCCTGCGATGTCGAGGATGCCGGCCGTGAGCATCTCGTTGAACCGGGCCGAGCTCGTCTTCGCGCGGCGCTCGCGCGCCTGCCGCCGCATGGCGCCGTAGATCCCGATCTCGCCGTACCGCTCTCGCCAGAGCGCGGACACGACCGCCTGGAAAGCGCGATCGCCCTCACCTTCGTCCTGCCCCTCGACGTCGTTTCCGAGCAGGTCGGCCGCGTTGTCCTCGAACACGAGGTCGGCCGCGACGGTCACGTGGAGCGGCCCGCCCTTCCCCATCGGCGCGGCCGCGAAGAGGACGCGTTCCATGAGCGATCCGCGCTCGTGGTCGCCGAAGACGCTCGCGCGCTCGCCGTCGTTGACGACGAGCCCCATCCCCCAGTGCGCGCTCTGCTGGCCCACCCGGACGACGCCGAGCGCCCACGGCAGCTCCAGGTAGAGGGAGCGCGGGTGCACCTCGTACCACGCGAGGGCGGCGCGCGCGTCGCGCACCTGCTCGACGTCGCGCGTGGTGTCCCCGGCGATGAGCCCCCGGACGACGTCGATCTGCGCCACGATCGAGGCCTTGTCCTTGAAGTGGAAGCGCGGCGAGAGGCGCAGCCAGTGGGCGATGTACTGGCTCTGCCCGAGCGTCGCCGCGCCCGGCGCCGACAGGGGCGGCGCCCGGAGCGGCAGATCGCTCATGGCGCGGTAGCGGAGCTGGTACTCGCCCTGCAACGAGAACGTCGACCGGGTGGGATCCGGCGGCGGCGGCGGCTTGCGGCCGGTGTCGAGCACGAGCCGCTCCTCGAAGTCGTCGGCGGCCGGAGCGGCCGGCGCGGCTGGCGCGGCTGGTGGAGAGTCCTGCGTGGAGCTCGCTCCTTCGACGGGCTGAGCGGCGCTCGGCGAGGCGAGCGCGACAGCAAACGCAAGGGGGGCGAGGGTGACGAAGGCGAAGCGCATCGGAAGCAAGCAGCCGCTCACCAGCGCCCGGCCGGGAACGCGCGCCCGAAGGATAGGCGGTTCGATCCCCGCGGGGCACTGGATTCTTCCGCCAATGGCGCGCAGCTGGCTTTTCGCGGGGCATCCGCCGCTCTAGCGTGCGCCTTCGTGACCCTTTCCACGCCGAGCGCCGCCGCTGGTTCTCCTTCTTCGCCGCCTCCTCCGTCGGATCCGTCGCGTCCGTCGCGTCCGTCACGTCCGTCACGTCCGTCACGTCCGTTGCTCCTCGGTCGATCGCTCTCGCTCGCGGATCTCGAGGAGGTCGCGCGGCGCGGTCGTCCGGTGGCGATCTGCGCCGAGGCGCGCGAGCGGGCGGCGGCCTCGCGCCGGGCGATCGACGCGATCGCGGCGGCGGGCGACGCTGCGCCGGCGGTGTACGGGATCAACACCGGCTTCGGCGCGCTCGCGGAGACGCGCATCGCGGATCACGACATCCGGGCGCTCCAGCGCAACCTCGTGCGGAGCCACGCCTGCGGGGTCGGGCCGGAGCTCGGCGAGGCCGAGGTGCGCGCCATGATCGTCCTGCGCGCGCAGGTGATCGCGCTGGGGCACTCGGGGGTGCGCACGGAGGTGCTCGATCTGCTCGCCGCCCTGCTCGAGCGCCGCGTGAGCCCGCGCATCCCAGCGCAGGGGTCGGTCGGCGCGTCGGGCGATCTGGCGCCGCTCGCGCACCTCGCGCTGACGCTCATCGGCGAGGGGGAGGCGCGCTTCGAGGGGCAGCTCCTGCCGAGCGCGGTGGCGCTCGCGAAGGCCGGCCTCGCGCCGATCGAGCTGGCGGCGAAGGAGGGGCTCGCGCTGATCAACGGGACGCAGTACATGACCGCGCTCGGCGCGCTGGCGCTGCGGGACGCGGCCGCGCTGTGCACGGTCGCGGACATCGCCGGCGCGGTGAGCCTCGAGGCGCTGATGGGCTCGAAGCGCCCGTTCGACGAGCGGCTGATGCGCGTCCGCCCGCACCCGGGTCAGGCCGGCACGGCCGGCAACCTGCGCGCGCTGCTCGGGGGCAGCGAGATCATGCAGAGCCACGCGGACTGCCCCAGGGTGCAGGACGCCTACTCGCTCCGCTGCATGCCCCAGGTCCACGGCGCGACGCGCGACGCGGTCGCCTGGGCCGCGGAGGTGCTGACCCGCGAGGTCAACAGCGTCACGGACAACCCCACGGTGTTCCTCGGGGAGGGGCCGGATGGCGGCGCCGAGCTGATCTCGGGCGGCAACTTCCACGGGCAGCCGGTCGCGCTCGCCCTGGATCTCGCCGCGATGGCGGCGGCGGAGCTCGCGAACATCAGCGAGCGGCGGGTGGAGCAGCTGGTCAACCCCGCGCTCTCGACCGGGCTGACGCCGTTCCTGGCGCCGCACAGCGGGCTGCACTCGGGGTTCATGATCGCCCAGGTGGCGAGCGCCTCGCTGGTGAGCGAGAACAAGGTGCTCTGCCACCCGGCGAGCGTCGACTCGATCCCGTCGAGCGCCGGCCGCGAGGACCACGTGAGCATGGGCAGCATCAGCGCCCGAAAGCTCGCGCAGGTGATCGAGAACGTCCGGAGCTCGCTGGCGATCGAGCTCATCACGGCGGCCCAGGGCGTCGACCAGCGGCTCCCGCTCCGCCCCAGCGCGGGCGTCGCCGCCGCCCACGCCGCCATCCGCCGCGTGGTGCCCGGGCTCACCGAGGACCGCCCCCTCTACCGCGACATCGCGGCGGCCGCGGAGCTCATCCAGAGCGGTGCGCTCATCGCCGCGGTGGAGGAGGCGGTGGGGCCGCTCAACTGATTATTTCTGTTACCAAAGTTACATCCGAGACGATTTAGAGGAAATCTTACGCGAGATAAGGGAATGCGATCGGTCCATTGCGGGGCGAGTTGCTGTACATTGGCTCAGTGCCGATTCCGGTCAGCGTCCCGCCGTTTCCCTTCGATGCCGTGCGGGATCTGCTCGGGGTGGTGCGGACGATCTACGCGGCGGCGAAGGAGGGGGGGTCGTCGCGGGAGGAGCTCGCTCGCATCGCGCAGGTGGGCAAGGAGCTGAGCCGGGCGCTGGATCTGGCCGGGTCGCCCCAGCAGGGGGCGTCGGGGCTGTCGGCGGCGTGGAAGGTGGCGGACAGGGCGATGCTCCAGGTGAACGACCTGGTGGATCCGCTCACCCCGGCGGCGCCGCTCCTGATGGCGGCCCGGAGCCGGGTGACCGGGAGCCGGCTGACGCTGCGGAGCAAGCCGCAGGGGCGGTAGGCGGCTGGAGCGCGGTTCTCCGAACGATGCGGAGAACTGCCGTCTTGCCAGGAGCGGGAGAGGGACAGTGCCGGCCAGCGTCCTTCCGTGGCCTACTGTGGGGCTGGAATCGTCAGCTGCGACCGAAGAACCTGCGGCCACGCGACCGCTCGGCGTCGCGCCGGATGCCCTGCATCACCACGCGGATGAGCTCACGGTTGTAGGCGCGCCTGTCGTGGCGCTTGTGCTCGGGAAGCTTGACGCCCAGAGCGTGAGCAAGACGTTCTACGTTCTCTACCTTCGCCTCGCGCAGACAGTCGATGTCCAGATCCATGTAATGGCGCTCCCCCTTACTCGAACCCAAGAGCCTTGTCGAGCCCAGAGGAGCGGAGGCGAGCGGGTTCTTGTCTTTCATCGCACTGCCACAGGGTTCCATCAACCCGTGACGGGCACGCGGCGTCCAGGGCAAGTCGGCGCGGCGATCATCGGACCGTGTGAGCTGACATGGCCGGAGCGCAGGGTGTAGCCGCCGGCCATGGGCCCGCGGACGGTCGGAGACGACGGGACAGTCCGGCTCAGAAGGAAAAGCCCAACGTAGCGAGAACGGTCAGCACGCCGGCGGAGCCTGCCAGCGGTGCGATGTACGTGGCGCCTGTGGACCGGTCCATCGTCCATGCCTGCCGGCCAGGCCCTTCTGGCCGGGCCCTCCTCGCAGCGAGCTGCTCGGGTACGACCGCTGCTCTCGTCGAAGAGCATGACCCTGCCGACGAGCACCTCCCCTGCCTGGTAGCCCCGCCCGGACTCGAACCGGGACGCCCGCGAGGGCCGCGGATTTTAAATCCACCGCGTCTGCCATTTCGCCACGGGGCCAAGATGCTGATATTACTTTGATTTTTACTTTTTGGGACCCGCGTTCTCCCTCTTCTGTGCGGTTTCCCGTGCCGTTTCCGGCGAGCTCGGGGATCGCCTGGGCGAGGGAAGCTAGCTCGCCAAGGCCCAGCTCTGCAAACGTCCTGGCGGCTCGGCGGGTTCTCTGGATCATCCCGCTCGATCGATGGCCAGTTCTGTCGGCCACCCAGGTCTCGCTGCGGCCGTTCGCCAGGGCGACCGTGATGAAGGTTGAGCGCGTGTCGTGGGCGCGGACCTGCAGCACCCGAGCGCGCGGGTCGTTCGTCTTGTTCTTCTCGAGGCGCAGCGCGCCGCGATCGAGGTCGACGTCCTGCACCTGGAGGCGCGCTGCCTCGCTGATGCGCGGGCCCTCGCGGTTCAGAAAGCCCCAGAGGACGCGCCACCACAGCGGGATCGCCGAGTAGGCCAGCAGGCGCGCGTCCCCGTCGGGGTAGAGACAGGCCTTCGCCTTCGCGGGGCCGAGCTTCGGGAGGAAGCCGCGGGGGAGCGCATTCATCGCGACGAGACGGCACGGGAAGCCGGCGATCGGGCAGATGTGGCGGTCGAGCGATAGACGTCCTGCTCCACGCTGCGCTTTGGCTTGACGTGGTCGGGGTACATGCGAGCGAGCTCGCCCGAGGTCCAGAGCTGGCCGAACTGCTGGAGGGTGACCTGCTTCGGTACCGAGCTGACGCCGGGAACGACCTTCGCTTGCGCGCCGCCCTTGCAGATGACGTCGACCGCCGTGATGACGTCGCGGAGCGCCCTGCCCTCGTGTACCGCGGCACGCTCCAGTAGGGCGACGATCGCGTCGCGCGTGACGTTTCGCGAAGCGCGCAGCCGCACAGCCAGGTCGGCGACGAGCTCCTTGCGCTGCTCGGCCTGCTCCTCGGTCAGCTTGGGGTCGAGAGGGAAGCTCTCCCGGTCCTTGTCGCCGACGAGGACGCAGGCGTAGACCCGACCGGCGTCGTTGCGGAAGAGCGACCCGGTGGGCTTGCGGGGCATGGCGCCCCGTCTTCTACCGCGATTCGCGGCCGCGCTCACGCCTGCGGTGGCCGCCAGCGTGGGGGGGAGCGCGAGGCCGACCTCATGGAGCCTCACCGCCATGCCGGCGGGACCGTGCTCGGGCATCTTTCGCCCTGCGCGCCGCGAGCGCAGGGACGGCGTCGAGCTTCGTCTTGAGCCAGGCGATGAACACCGCATCTCGGCTGTACGCTCCCAGCGGTACCCGGCCTCGGGCAGCACCGCCGGTCATCCGGCCAATACGGCGAACGCATCAAACAGGTTCGCGGTCCGCTGCATTGGGTAGATAGCTGGAGTCCAGAAACAAGCGGCGGCGACGAGCAGGGCCACCACGGAGCGGTGAATTCAGTCTTTTTCCTTTGAAAGAGACGGCGCGCTGACAGGCGCACTGCGGCCATAGGACATCTGTCGCAGGAGCACCTCTGCCGGGCCGCGGTGGCCCGCGCGGCGCATCCGGTCGGCCAGCAGGATCGACACGATCCAGAGGGCGACGGCGACCGCGCAGCTGGCGGTGAAGCCCAGGTCATCTCTCAGGTCCAGGGTGAACGGGTAGAACAGCGCGAGCCACACAGCCGACTGGAACAGGTAGAACGTCAACGACCGCCGACCCAGCGCGGCGAGGGCCGCAGTCAGGCGCCCAGGGTCACATCCGATCCTGATCGAGACGAGCCCGGCGGCGGCGGCCATGCCGATGCCGCCAGCGTATCCAGTCATGGCGTGTGCGCCGGCGACCGTCCAGGTCATGGTCGTCGTCCACGCGCCGGTCAGCTGCAGGGCCATGGGAAGCCGGCCGATGACGGAGACCGCCATGCAGATCACGGTGACCCGCGACAGCATCGCCGCATGGCGCTCGGGCTCGTCGAGGATACGGCGTCTGGCGGCCCAGACGCCCGGCAGCATGGCCGGCACCACCACGATGGTGGACACGGCCGTCTTCAGCGGCCAGAACGGAAGCTCGGCGAGGACGTGGGCAACATAATCGGGGGCCATGAGCGCCGCCAGGGTCATGGGAATGCCCATGGCCGCGGTGGTCTGTGCGGTGACGCTCTGCCATGTGAGCACGAGCGTCGCGGGGACGAGCGTGAGGACGCTGGTCCACCAGAGGACCGAGTCCCGGGCCCGGACCATCGGCGCGAGCAGGAGCAGCGTCAGCCCGTAGACAGCGACGATGTCGAGCGGCACGAGCAGAGCCCCGTGCGCGAAGCCGATGGCGATCAGCCCGAGGCTCCGGCGCCGCAGCAGCTTGCGAATCGAGGTCCAGTCGCCGCCCCGAGCGAGCTGCCGCTCGGTCAGCTGCCCCAGCGCGTAGCCGAAGAGGAACACGAACATCGCGCGAGCCTGGTTCTCGGCGAAGAGCGATCTCACGAGCTTGGCGATGATGTTGAGATCGGCGGGTCCGAGGTCCCAATTGCTGACGAACGCCGGCGCATGCGCCAGGGCGATCAGCAGCAACATGAAGCCGCGGGCCAGGTCCGGCGCCAGGGATCGACGGGTGACGTCGGCAGGCGTTTGGGCGCTTCTGGCAAGGTCCATGAACATCACCCGCATGCGCGGGGTGCACGGCTGCGCCGTCCCGCGAAACGGGCGCACACGCCGGCTCCTCGCCGTGGCTCGTTGAACGGTCACGAAAGCTACGTTGCGTTTCATGTGCAGTCAACGGCGAAGCAATGGACTCATCGCTCCGCGCTGCGAATTCATGACTGCTATTGCAATGGCCTTGTGGATGAATGCAACGATTGGGCGATCGACCGTTGCAATGTGCTGATTGTGAATGCACACTGGCCTCGACCATCGATCAACAGGAGCGGGCGAGGATGCCGGGAGGCAGGCTGAGCGACGAGGACCGCCGGCACATCGCATCGGGGCTGGCCGAGAGGCTCGGGTACGCCGAGATCGCGAGGCGGCTGGGCAGGCCGACGTCGACCATCAGCCGGGAGGTGGCCCGCAACGGCGGGCCCGGCGGCTACCGGGCGGACCACGCCCACGAGGCCACCGGGCGGCGCGCGCGCCGGCGCAGGCCGGCCTCGCCGCCCGGTCTGCCGGTCGCCGCCGGTGCGGACGGGCGGGGCCCCGAGGCGGTGCGCGCCTTCGTCGAGCAGTTCGCGGCGCTGATGGTCCAGACCGGGCTTCCACGGATGGCAGGCCGGGTGCTCGCCTCGCTGTACACCGCGGACTCCGGGGCTCTGACGGCCGCCGAGCTGGTCAAGCGTTTGCGGGTCAGCCCCGCGTCGGTCTCCAAGGCCATCGGTTATCTCGAAGGGCTCGAGGTGGTCCGGCGTGAACGCGGCCCCCGGCGGGGCGAGCGCTACGTCATCGACGATGACGTCTGGGAGCGGGCGTGGACGACGAGCGCTCGCTCGCACGAGATGTGGGCAGATGCCGCGCGGCGGGGAGCCGGGATCCTCGGTCCCGTCACGCCCGCCGGAGTCCGGCTGAACCGCATGGGCAGGTTCTTCCGACGCCTTGGCGACGACATGGCCGGCGGCCCCGCCGCGCCCGCCGCCGGTGACGCGCTGACGGTGCTGGCCGCGCTCGTGCACGCGAGCGCGCCGGTGACCGTCGAGCAACTGGCCACCGCGCTCGGCTGGCCCGCGGACCGTGTAACGAGCGCCCTGCACGACGCCGAACAACACCCGGACGTCATCGATCCGGTCGCCCTCCGGCGCACCGCGCCCGGCACCTACGCCGTCACCGCCAGACTCGACCGGCTCACCACGGCACAGCGTGAGGCCCTCAGCCACCTCGTGTAGAACCGAGTGGCGTAGAGGTGGCCGGTGTTCCCTGGACGCGGACGTCTCTGGACGAGACGCCGAGTATCGAGGCAGCCGCCGGACGTGACCGCAGCTATTCGGCTTCGGCGAAGCGAAGCGCCTCGTGGGCCTCGCCGCTCGGCCCCCTCACCAGGTCGCGTTCGGTGACCTGCATGCTGTCTTGGAGCCTCTGCGCTGCACAGCGATCCGCGCCGGAGGTGTGATGGCCGAGAGCAGACGCGTCTGGCGCGACCGGGTGGCGCGCTGGCACGAGAGCGGGCAGTCCGCCCGCGTGTTCGCGGAGCGCGAGGGGGTCAACGCAGGCACGCTCTACTCCTGGAGCCGCCGGCTGGGGATGAAGCGGAGCGAGTACCGGCAGCGCTCGGAGAAGGCGACGCTGCCCGCGTTGCTGCCTGCGGTGGTCGCCCCGTCGAGCGCTACAGCGTGCTCGCCGGACACGGCGCTGGAGATCGTGTTTCCGGACGGGGCGGTCGTGCGCGTGCCACCGACGTTCGATGAGGATACGCTGGCGCGTGTCGTTCGCGCACTCGGAGGCGTGCGATGAGCCCGGGCCGCGTCTCGATCTACGTCGCCACCGGAGCCGCTCGACTTGCGCCGCCCGCCTCGGGATCTCTCTGCCGCCTGCCTCGGCGGCGCGCGCTTTTTACTGCGTGGTGGAGACGGATGGAGTCCTCCGCAACGAGGAGTTGATAGACGCGCTTGCGACGATTCGCGTGCTCCTTGACCCGTCGATGACTCCATGGGGCATCGCTGCTCATTCAGCAGGGGAACGTGAGGCATTGCCACAAGGCGGTTCCCGTCTCCGGATTCAGCGCGCACGTGCAGCCCACGGAGGTGCTGCCGGGCGCCTTGGGGCACTCGAGGCCGACGTGCTCCGGACACGCCGTGCCGTCCAGCATGAGCCGCCCGACCCGCCGGCGCCGCTGGAGCTTGGCGTCATGCCCGCGCCGCTGGAACCGCCCGCCGCGCCCGCGCCGCCCGCACCTCCCGCGCCGTCGGAGCCGCCCGCTGCGCCAGCGCCGCTCGTCGTTTCACCGCTGAGATTCGAGGATCCGCAGGCCGCTGAAACACTCAACGCAAGGAGGAGAAGCCAGGAGCGCATGCCCCTACCGTAGCAAGCGGAGCGTTCCTCTCCGAATGCAGCGTGTGTTGCTACCCAGACGACCCAGGTCGCCGAACCGCGCTCACCGCGCACCAGGTCGCCGGACCTGCCCGGGAGCGGGCGCGAGGGCGCGGCGGAGGTGATCGGTGAAGGCGCGCACCTTCGGCAGGACGTGGCGGGTCGGGAGCGATACGACCGAGATCGCGACCGCATCGCACGCGGTGTCCGGGAGCACTTCGACGAGCTTCCGCGCCTTGCCCGCGCGCGCCAGCATGAAGTCGCAGAGCCACGCGAGGCCGGCGCCCTCGAGCGCCAGCTCGATCAGCGCCTCGCCGTCGTCGACGACGAGGCGCCGCGTGGGCGCGATCTCGCGCACCTTCACGCCGTCGCGGAGGCGCCACGGGATGAGCCGGCCGTGCAGCGCGTACCCGAGGCGCACGTGGCGCTCGAGGTCGTCGACCGTGCGAGGCCGGCCGTGCTCGCGCAGGTAGCCGGGCGCGCCGCAGACGAGCATCCGAGAGCGGCCGACCGGGCGTGCGATCAGACCCGAGTCCGGCAGCGTGCCCAGCCGGACCGCGACGTCGATCCGCTCCGACGCGAGATCGGCGGGGTCGTCGCGCAGCACGAGCTCGACGTCGACGTCGGGGTAGCGCTCGGCGAAGCGAGCGAGCACCGGCACGATCACGTGACGGCCGATCACCGTCGGCGCCTCCACGCGGAGGAGCCCGGCCGGTCGATCGCGCAGACCCGAGGTGGCGCGCTGCGCGTCGTCGAGCTCGCGCAGCGCGGCGCGGGCGCGCTCGAAGAACGCGCGCCCTTCGTCGGAGAGCGTCACCGCGCGCGTGGTGCGGTGGAAGAGCCGCACGCCGACCTCACCCTCGAGCTGCGTGATGCGGCGGCTGACCGCGGACGGCGTGACGCGCAGCCGGCGCGCGGCGAGCGTGAAGCTCCCGAGCTCCGCGGCCTCGACGAACGCTTCGATCGCTGCGAGCCGGTCCATGTCGCACCTCGATTGATGCGTATCATGCACGAAAGTTGTTCGCCTTCGGCGATGGTTTGCGCCGCGCGCACGAGCCACGGTGTCCTGCATGAGCACCGTGAACGTCGACGCCACCTCTCCCAGCCCGCGCGCCCGGGCGGTCATCCTCGGAGCGATCACGACGCTCGTCGCGACCGCGGTCCACCACGTCTACGGCGGCGTTCGGTACGCGACGCCGTGGCGCCTCCACGGCGCCGCCGTCGCGCTCGCGCTCTGCGTCCCCATCGCGCTGGCGTACGCGGGGCACCGGCGGAGCCCGGGCACGCGCGCCGGCCGCATCTCCGGGGGCTCGCTCGCGGCGCTCGCCCTCGCGTTCCCAGTGACGTCGATCGGGCTCTTCGAGGGCGCATACAACCACCTCGCGAAGAACGTCCTCTTCTTCGCGGGCGCGCCTCGCGACCTGCTCCTCCGGATGTTCCCGCCGCCCACCTACGAGCTCCCCAGCGATGCCTTCTTCGAGATCACCGGCGCCGGGCAGATCGTCCCCGCGGCGATCACCGCGATCGCGGCCCTCGGCCTGATCGGCGACCTGCGCCGCCGTGTCACGAGGCTCGCGCCCGGGGCCGTGCTCGGCGCGCGCGAGCTCGTGGGTGTCCACGGCGAGCGGATCCACATCCCCGATCCCACGCGGATCGTGCACCTCCAGCTCCGTCGCTTCGCAGGCTGTCCGGTGTGCAACCTCCACCTCCGCTCGATCACCGTCCGTCACGACGAGATCGCGGCGGCCGGGATCCGCGAGGTGGTCGTGTTCCACTCGAGCGCCGACGAGCTCCGGCTCCACGCCGACGGGCTCCCCTTCGCCGTGGTGCCCGATTCCGAGAAGCGGCTGTACGCGGAGCTCGGCGCCGAGCCGTCGCTCCTCTCGGTGTTCGATCCGCGCGTGTGGCCCACCATCGTCCGCTCGGTGGCGCGGAGCGCGATCGCGATCCTTCGGGGACGCGAGCGGCCGCCCGCGCTGATCCCGACCGGCGGTCGCTTCGGGCTCCCGGCCGACTTCCTCGTCGCGCCCGACGGCTGCGTGCTCGCGAGCAAGTACGGCGAGCACGCGGGCGATCAGTGGTCGGTCGACGAGATCCTCGCGCTGACGCGCGCGCCTGCGGTGTCGAGCGTGCGCGCGGCCGCCGAGGTGTGCGCGCGGTGATGGAGCCACCCGAGGGCTCGGCCAACGACAACCTCGACGGTCTGCTTGAAGTCGTAGCCAGGAAGACGAGCCGCTCCCGCCCTTCATCGTCCCAGCTCTCGATCCGTACCGCAGCTTACACATTGAACCCGTCGAACTCCGCCACGAGCGGTCCCCTCCGCTTCGCCTCGAACCTGGCCTCGCCGGCGCCGTCCCCCCAGACGTGACCGCGGCTATTCGGCTTCGGCGAAGCGTCTCGTGGGCCTCGCCGCTCGGCCCCCTAGCTGACCACTTGGTTGACGAACACTCAACCTGAGGGGCGTTCCCTCGTCAGCGGACGGCGCAGACTGGCCATCACAGCCGAGCTAGCCGTCCATCATCGAGCACCACCCATGGAGATGACGTCGAATACGCCTCGGTCCCGGCAATCGGCAGGCTTGGTGCATCCGCGAGCCGATCGAGTCCTTCTCGGAGCTTCATGCCATGATCGGTGAGCCGATAGACCAGCGATAGCATCGGGTAGCCATCAGCCGGCTTCGGTCCCGTCGCCCGCTCCACAACCGCACTCGAATCGTGATCTGCCCATTGCTCCAGCCGGCGTGGTAGGAACAGATCGCCCGTGCAGTCGAGGAACTCCCACAACTCGGCGCCCAATTGCGATTTTTGGCCGCACACGACCAACGGAGTCTGCCACTCCGTCGACAGAAGAGCCAATATGAGCTCGTCGAATCGGCTGAGGCGTATGGCTCCTCTCGTGCTCCTTCTTGGAAAGAAGGAAGAGAGAAGCGCCCACAAGGGAGCGAGCTCTGGGAACCCTTTGACGCCACGTGTGCACCTTTCGACGAAAGGCAATGGATTCGTATCGACGTACCTCTCCCAGAGGCGGACGGCACGATCGTAGCGTTCCCGTGGCCAGGGGCGCGCCTTGTCGAGGCGCTCCAGAAGAACCTCGTCAGGATGATCAGACACCGATGCGGAGCAGTCGAACGGAGGCAGCGGTTCCTCGGGGATCCTTGAGCGGTGTACTGGATCAAAATCGACGACAAAGACATTGTGACGCGCGATCCCTAGGTGACGCAACCAGCTACAGGCCCTCCAGAGGTTAACTCGCTCGTGGAGACTCGGTGACACCCACAGGACAACGGGCAGATCCCAGCGGATATCCGATGAATAGAGCCGGTCCCACTCTTCGAACGAAGACCACCATGCCTCACGCGCCCGGGCATGCTCCATGGCATCCATTCGACTCGGCCCGATAATAAGGCAGTCGGACGCACGCACCGTATTACCCGCGCCGAGTCGTACCAGGCGCTCTGTTGTCGGTGTGTCGAAGGTAACATGCGTTGCGTCCCGAATGGACTTCTGGATCGTCGTGTTCATTCAAACCCACACCGATAGCACTCGTCGTACGTGTATCTTTTTTGAGCTGACAGTCGCGCCGACAGACTGCGCAAAGAGATTTGCCGCCATCGACAATTCGGTTACACGGATAGCCTTTGTCCTGACAGTCGACGTACATGCCTGTGCATGACCTATCTGGAGTGCAACCAGCCATCTCTTCAGTGGCGCCGCTCCCCACGTCGCCACCGTTCCCGAACCAGTCCCCCGTAGCTGCTGACCCCGGTGGGTATGGTTCTCCAGCCCCTGTGCCTTCCGTCCCCCTAAGATAGCACTCGCCCACGTCGTAGTTGCATGCCCACACCGTGAGACCGAGAGGAATAAGAACAGGGATCGCCTTCAATTTCAGCCTGTGGCGCATGCTCCCCCTCCAAGTTTTTCCAGATGCGTGTGCGGAGGGGCGGCGTCAACTGTGATTCAGGGCATGGGTTGCGTCCCTGCGGCTACGGCTTGTCAACTTCGCCCCGGTCCGAAGCCGAGCTCGAGCTGAGCGCAGCGGGTTGCACATCGTCGCGGCCGAGCTCGGCGCGGACCATCGGAGGTCGAGGCGCACGTCGGCGCGGCCGTCCGGGACGCGTCGATCCCAGAGACTCGGGCTCTGCTCGCCGAATCTCTCTTTGACGCCCACGTCATGCCCAGAAAGATCGTGCGCGCTCTCATAACGCCTGTCGCGGCTCGGCCAGGGCTTCCACCATGTCCATGCGCTTACTCGGCAAGATCGGCTTGCTCTACGTCGGTGCGCTCGTCGTGGTTCCGGCGCCGGCCCAGGCACTCGAGTTCCACGGCGGCGTGAGCGTGGGCGGGATCCAGATCGGGACCGAACCCAGGCTTGCCGTGAGCCCATTCGCCGGATGGCTCTGGCGCAGCGAGGGGGACTTCCGGCTCGAAGTCCACAACATGTTCAGCATCGTTCCAGGGGCAGGTATCGGGGTCTACGATCGAACGGCAGTCACTCTTGGGTATGCCACGAAGACAACAGTGGATCATCTCCTCCAGGTAGAAGCGCCGCGCGAGTTCGTGGCCGTCGCCGTCCACCTGGTCGAGCTCGGCCACGTCGACGGCGACCTCCTCACGCGCGCGCTCGGCATCGCGGCCTGGAGTGAGATTCCTGGAACTCGGCGTGACCGTCCGCCTTGCTGGTATCGGCCTCATGTGCGGTGTCCCGCAGGCCCGGGCGCGTCGCCGCCAACGCGCTACCGGGGCGTGTTCACAGAGCCTCTGCGTCGACCCTACTCGGGGAGGCGCAGCGTGTCGACGGCGATGCCGTCCTCCCCCGTGATCACATTGCCGGTCCATTCCCAGCTCGTTCCGCCCGGGCCCGGCAGCCCGATCTCGAAGGTGACCCCCTCCAGCGTGAGCTGGTCCTCGTCGAGGTAGGCGATGCCGATCGAGTCGCCGCCGCGCCCGGGGCCGCCGTAGCCGCCGTCGCCTCCGAGGCCGCCGCTGCCACCCTTGCAGGACCACGTGCCGTCCCCCACGGCGCCGCCTGGCATGCCCCAGCCGCCCTTGCCGCCTTGCTCCGGCTCCCCGCCGTCGCCGCCTTGGCCCCCGTCGCGGGCGGTGATGATGCTATCGCGCACCGTCAGCTTGGCATGGAGCGCCAGGATGCCGATGCTCGGCTGGCCGTTCTCGCCCCCTCGGCCGCCCCGCCCCCCGCAGCCGCCCGCGCCTCCGGAGCCGCCCGCTGCGCCAGCGCCGCTCGTCGTTTCACCGCTGAGATTCGAGGATCCGCAGGCCGCTGAAACACTCAACGCAAAGAGGAGAAGCCAGGAGCGCATGCCCCTACCGTAGCAAGCGGAGCGTTCCTCTCCGAATGCAGCGTGTGTTGCTACCCAGACGACCCAGGTCGCCGAACCGCGCTCACCGCGCACCAGGTCGCCGGACCTGCCCGGGAGCGGGCGCGAGGGCGCGGCGGAGGTGCGCGCCGCTCCCGACCGGCGGTCGCTTCGGGCTCCCGGCCGACTTCCTCGTCGCCCCCGACGGCTGCGTGCTCGCGAGCAAGTACGGCGAGCACGCGGGCGATCAGTGGTCGGTCGACGAGGTCCTCGCGCTGACGCGTGCGCCTGCGATGTCGAGCGTGCGCGCGGCCGCCGAGGTGTGCGCGCGGTGATGGAGCACCTCCCGGTGGCTCCGGTGACGAGGACGCTCACGGCTCATGCGCACCAGCGCGAGCGGCCGAATCATGCTCGCGCTGTTTCGGCCTGGCGGGGCCGCGGCCTTCTCCCCAGGGGGCCGCGTTCATTCCACAGCCTGCGTGGGTCTCCTACGGTGAGCACTGCATGACGCCGTCGTCCGCGTCCGTGCAGCTCTGGAATCCGAGCGAGCTGCACAGCGCACTCGCGCAAGCACAGGTCACCTGACCCTCGCACGCGAGCGGACGAGGCTGGCAATAGTACGGGGTACCGGCGGCGTCGTTGAAACCGCGAAAGCAGACGTGGTCGTCATCGCAGCCGGTGCAATCGGGTCGGACGCCGCAAAGCTCGATCGGCACACACTGCCCGGTCCAGCAGCGGTTGTCTGCAACGCTCGGCAGCGTTCCCTCCGGGCACTCGGGGGGCAGGGCGTCGCACTCGGCGAAAAGGGGACTACAGTTGTGGGAGGTAGCGACGGTGCAGCGACCGGCGAAGCACATAGCGCGCTCGACCGCGTAGCGCTCACAACGATACTGGTCACAGTCCTCGGCACAGGCTTCGGGGGCCTCCGCCGAAGCGGGATAGGCGCCGCAGGTGCAGCAATCGGAGGCCAGTCTGCAATCTTCGTCGACCGAGCATTCCGGCTCAGCACCGCCCTGACCCGCAGTCCCGCCCGAACCAGAGCCCCCGGTCCCCCCAGTCCCGCCGGAGCCTGCGCTGCCGCCCGTCGAACCCGTGCTACTGGTCTCGCTAGCGCCGTCGCTCGTCGTCTGGCCACAAGCGAGGACGAGCGTGGTGAGTAGCGTCAACTGGCACAAATTGGCATAGATGTTCGTCATGGCGACTTCTCAGCAAGATGCATTCCTCGCGGGCCGCTCGCGTGGGACGACGCGCTTGACCCAATTGTACGAATTCATCGATCTGCTCGGCGGGCGCTCCCCGATCCAGTACGATCCAGAGGCGATGAAGCTCGTCGCACCCAGCGCCGCGCTCGCGCCGTTCGTGCGCGCGTTCATGCTCGTGGAGGTCGACGAGGAGACGACGCACGTGCGTCTGCCCGAGCTGGGGCTCGTGCTCGGCGTGCGCTCGAGAAGCGGTTCAGGCGCGCCGTGGGCGCGACGCCGAAGCAGCTCGCGAGCGGCCCGAGCAGATCCGGATGCAGGCTCGTCTCCGGTTCGTTCAGCGCCAGCAGCAGCGGTGGCCTCGGGCTCAGCAGCGCCGCCAGGAGGCAGAGATAGCGCGCCGTGCCGTCCGAGAGCTCGCGGGCGTCGAGCGGCCAGCGCGCTCTCCCAGCGACATGGACCGGCGGCCGGCGCCAGCCGGTGGACGAGCACTCGAGCCGCGCAGGCAGCCGCGAGTGCTGCACGCTTGAGCGCCGGTGTGAGCCGCGGGTGGCTCCAGGCCGGTACCATTCCGCGCCTCGCGGCGGGGCCGCATGCGGGCAACTCGTGACTCATTCAGCGAGACATCCTGTTCACGGTGCACGACCTCTGCACGATCCTACCCCCGACCCAGGAGGACGGGCCCGGGGTCTACAACCAGACCTCGGTTGACATCGGGTACGCGTGGAAGGACGGCAACGTCAGCGCAGGGCCGTCTCTCGCGTTCTATGTCATGCCGGCGTGCGGCGTCAGAGACCGAGGAGCACGACCGGCTCGTGCGCGCGGATCCAGGCATCGACGGGCGACCGATGGCGCGGCCTGCGGCGTCGCATCCAAGACGGATTCCATGGTAGGTTCATGAACCATTCTTTCGGGGGATTCTCATCCGGTGGTCGAAGCGCGCGGACTCCCACCTCGCCCTTCTGCACCTCGCCTGCGGGGTCATCACCTGGCGCGCGCCTGCCTACTGGGATAGGATCTTAGGCAAACGGGTGGCGAAAGAGGCGCTCGCCGGGCTGCGCGATGCGGCACCCGTTCCTCACACTCTCTGCCATTCAAGGCAACGGAGGATTGATGGATAAGAAGAAAACGACGTCTTCGAGGGGCGCCTCGAAGCCAGCGAGGAAAGCGGACCCGGTCCCATTCGCCGGTACCGTGAGCGGGTCGCGCACGTTCGCCCAGTCGTTCACGGTGACGTGGACGCCGTCGTCCACGTGCGCCGAGATCGCTGTCACCATCACGGCAGGCGGCTCTCTCCTCACGAGCAACACGTTCACGCCAGACACCGCCACGCAGCGCGTGAGCGGATCCGACGGGACTTTCTCCGTGGACGGCTTGCTGATCGCCGCCTTCAACTCCAGCGGGACGACGGGAACACTGCTCGCGCAACCCCTGAGCTTTGACGCCCCCACCACCGGGCAGCAGACGTTCAGCGGCGCCATCGGTCTCTGGTAAACGGCCGGCAGTCGGCGGGGCCGCGCGGGCGCCCGCGTCGAGGTACGGCCCGGACTTCCGCGCTCCCTCTGCGGACGGCGCCGGACAGCGGTTGCGCGATCGCCAGTCAGCGCCTCGCCGTCACCCTCGCGGTCTGCGTTGTCGAGGGTACACTGACTGCCGAATTCGCCCGGTCGGGGGCGACCGGGACGCTGTTCTGTTGCGATGGCAAGTCCGCGGGCCAGGGGGGCTGATCCGTACCCCTGCACCGGCATGATCGGATTTCGTCAAACGGCTTTGAAATTGCGAGGCCGTCGGACTTCATGCGGGGGGCCTTTCGTTCCGACGTCCGTCCATGGGGTGAGTGATGCGAGCTTCCGCGGTAGAGCAGCCATTCTTTTCGCGCGTCGCGGAGCAGACGACCGCGACGCTCTACGAGCGACAAGCCGCCCCCGGCGCGGGCGGGTGGTTCGCCTTCGTCGCCTTCGCCGCGCCCCCGCAGCCCGAGGCCCTCTCCTTCGCTGGATCCTGGTCGAGCTACCTGGGCGACCCCCGGCGCGGCGAGAACGGCGGCCTCTACGTCGTCGCCGCCTCGCGCCCGGCCGATCCGGCCGCCTACCTCGCCGCCTTCCTCCACGTCGTCCAGACCCTCAACACGCAGACTGGCAACTTCGCCTACCGCTACCTCTTCATCGGCGACCCGACATCCGGCGACCCCACGGCCTACCCCGGCGTCATCCCCTTCTTCACGACCTCGCCGGACCCTTCGCAGCCCGGGCAGATCACGAGTGCAACGACGGTCGCGGCGCGCAACGTGGGCCTCGTCTTCGCGCAGGGCGTCCGGGTCTACGGCGACGTGGGCACGTCGTCGCTGCGCCTCGCCTCCTACGGGGGTGCGCTCATCTCCTTGCTCTCGAGCAAATACACCCCGAAGAACATCACGACGCTGACCTCCGATGTGATCTTCCCGCTCGATGGCGCGGCGGCCGGGGCCTTCGGCTTCGGCGTCACACTCCTCTCTTCGAACGTCCCCGCCAACGACGACTTCACGCTGCTCGACGTGGGGCTCAAATACTTCACCGAGCGCGGCGGGCGCATCCTCAGCCAGCGCTACCCTGTCTTCGGCCCGACCGTCGACGGCTCGCCCGTCCCTTTCAAGGTCAGCTTCGACCCGCTGCGCCCGCTCGCGCACGGCCGCACGGCCTTCACCTTCGCGGGCGACGGCTCGACGTGCGCGCCCATGCAGAGCGCGCTGCGCGACACGTTCGTCCACGGGGTGAACCTCGTCCCGACCGCCGGCGCGGCGGCGCTCGTCCTGCAGCGGGACACTGTGGCCGTCGCCTCGCCCGGAGGCCCGCAGCAAGACTTCTATTATCTCGTGCCGTCAGGGCCGTTCGCGCTCGCCGCGGGCGACTCGCAGCCGCCGGCCACGCGCGTCATGTGCGGGCTGTCGCCGACGGAGAACGTGATCTTCGATCCGCCCGGCTCCGTCATCACCTTTCACCCGGATCAGCCGGCCTTCTCGCCGCTGCTCGCGAACGCGCCGGCCGCGCAGGGCGCGCCGCGCCTGACGGATCGGTATGTCACGGCCTGGGCCACCATCACGGCCAAGGTCGGCGCGGCGCCCGGCCCCGCGCCGACCTACCTCGCACAGCCGCAGGGGAGCGCGCTGTTCGCTTCGGGCGGCAGCCCGACGACGTATCTTGAGCACCGGGAGGTGCCGGCCTGCGTGCTGACCGACGCCTCGGCCGACGCCTCGTTCCCGATGGTCGGCTACGGCGCGGTCGTCTTCGGCGCGCACCACGACACGTTCAGCCAGGGCGACGTGTCGCGGCTCGAATCGGACGTCCTCTCGGTCGAGCGCCGCGCGCGCCTCACGGCGCACGGGCGACTGCCGACGCGGGAGTCGGCCGCCAGGCCGCAGGGCGACACCCCGCCGCACGCGACGACGCCGCAGGGCTTCGTCGTCGATCTGGCGACCGACGGCAGCGGCGCGTGGAAGCGGCTCCACCTCGCGCAGACCTCCTGGTCGCCCGACCCGGCGAAGGTGCCCAGGGCCGTGATGACGCTCGCCTTCGACGACGTGGACGACACGTTGCGCGCGGCCTTCCAGACGAACCAGCAGCTCCTTGTCGTCACGCAGCCGCGCGTGCCCTGGACCCTCGACGGGGCGGCGGGCGCGGCCGGCACCGTCTTCGAGAGCGTGCTGGCGCCGCAGGGGTGGCCCTTCGACCTCCGCGTCGGCGAGGGCTCGAACCCGGGCGACTTCCGGAACGTCCTCATCTTCAAGTTCTGCGACGGCTCGCTCGACTCACGCATCGACGACGCGGCGCGCTGGACGGCCGCCGCGGAATTCAATGCCGATCCCGACTCGGTCGCCGCGTGGCTGCGCGCCTACGTCGAGGAGGCCAAGCAGCTCGCGCGAGGGCCGGACGGCGCCTACTTCCAGCGCTTCGTCGACGCCGTGAAGAACGACGCGTGGCGCGGCATCCTGGCGCTGCGCGTGAACGTGGACGCCTCCGCCCTGCCGCAGGAGCTGCGCGGCCTGGTCGCCGGCATCGACCTGACGCAGCTCGATGCGCACCACATCGGCGTGGACATCAGCTTCGTGGACACGTCGGGCGGTGGGTTCAAGCCCGACGGCAACAGCTCGGTCTTCGCGACCGTCTACTACGTCGATCCCGTCTACGCCGGCAACCTCGCGGCCGGCGCGAGCCCTGATCTGCCGATCCCCGTCGCCGCGCAGGTGGACTACGCCTTCCGCGTCCTCACGCTCAAGGCGCTCTTCGTCAACGCGGAGATCGCGGCCTTCTCGAGCAAGTCGCAAATCACGCTCAACCGCGTCTTCGGCGAGCAGGTCGGCGCGCTCGCGCTCGACGGCGTCGTCGCGCCGAGCCACTCGGTCGTCCTCGACGGCCAATACCAGAGCCACGATGGCGTCGGCACCTACGTCTTCCAGACCAACGCCAAGGCGCGCTTCCTGCTGGTGAGCAATCTCTGGCGCGGCTTCGAGACCGACCGCGCGAGCTTCGCCACGCTGCGCGCGCCGGCGACAGGCACCGTCCTCTCGCGCTTCACCTTCGCCGGCTACCTCGATTTCGCCGTGCTCTCGACCTCCGACGGCCAGACGAGCGCCCCGTTCGACCTGCTCTCGTTCGGCGGCGAAGGGGCGGGCGACGACCCGCGCGGGTCGGGCCTACCGTTCTCGGGGCTTCACCTCGACATGACGTTCGACACGGCCGCGCCCGGCTCGCCGTCCTTCGCCTTCGTCATCGACCAGATGACGTTCGCGCCGACGGCCCAGCAGGCGCGCGCGGCGAGCCTCTACGCGCGGATGCCGCTCACGCTCGCCGGGATCACGTCGGGGGCGGGCACACCGCGGGATCTCGGCTACCTGGCCGTCAATGTGCCGTCGCTGCCGGCCGACCCGCTCGGCGACGCCTGGTACGGGCTCGTCTATACGCTCGACCTCGGCACGGCCGGCGCGCTCGCGGCGAAGGTGGGTTTCACGGCGCGGCTGCTCGTCGCGTGGGGGCCGGGCAGCGCCGCCCCGTCCTTCCGCGTCTCGGTCGGGCTTGCGCTGCCGGGCACAGGCGCCGGCAACACGGGAGCGCTCTCGCTCCAGGGCGTGCTCAAGCTGACCATCGATCGCATCCTGCTCTACCGCGATCCCGTCTCGGCCACCTTCGTCCTGCGCCTGATGAACGTCGCGCTCTCGCTGCTCGGCGTCTCGCTTCCGCCGGGCACCACGACCGCCTTCATCGTCTACGGGAACCCCGCGCCGGGCCAGCGCGACGTGGTCGGCTGGTACGCGGCCGTGAACCGCGAAAAGAAGCCGGAGCTGCTCGCGCCCACGGGAGAACGCTGATGCCGCGAATGATCTTCTGGAACGTCAATGTATTCAGCGAGGACAAGTTCTTCATCCGCGAGCGCGAGCGCAAGCGCGATGAGGAGGAGGCCTGGGGCGAGGACGCCGCGCAGAACTACCTCAAGGTGCTCTTCAACGCCATCACGGCGAACAACCCCGACTTCATCGTCATCGTCGAGGCGCGGCCCGGCAGCAACACCGGCGAAGGGACGCTGCTCAGCGACGGCGGCGCGATGCAGCTGCTGCGCTACCTGCGCGCCAACGACAGCGCGCAGTGGGCGCTCGTCCCGCCCGTCATCAGCGGGCTCGGCAACGCCGGTGAGGGCATCGCCGTCTACTTCCGCCGCACCGCGACGCTCTACTTCACGGGGCCGTGGCGCTGGCCCGGCGGCGCGGGGCCGGCCGCGCCGGGCGTCATGGTCGGAGACTACCGGTCGCAGTACCAAGACGCCTTCTCGAACCCGGTCGACAACCGCACGGTGCCCGGCGGGAACAACCTGTACAACGCGGGGGAGATCGAGCGCAAGCTCGCCGGCCAGTGGCGCTACTTCGGGGGTGGCGGAGGAGGAGGCGGCGGGGGCGCAGGGGCGGCCCCCGCGCCGATCGGTTTCGGCGGCGACGGCACGCGCTCGCCATTCCGCACGACGTTCTATGATTCGGCGACAACGCCGGGGCGGAACTACAGCATCCTCGCCTGCCACGCCGCGCCCAGCCAGTTACCCACCCCGGCCACGGCGCCCTCGACGCTCGCCACGCAGGCCATCGGCAACCTCCACGAGGTGCAGAACATCGGCGCCAACGAGACCATCGTCGTCGTCGGCGACTTCAACGTGAGCCTCTTCGTGGCGGCGGCCACGGCCGTCGCCTACGCGCCGTTCGCCGCCAACTACGTGCAGGTCATCAACACGGTCGGGGGGGCGGCTCTCCCGGCCGGCTACCCGGCCCGGGGCTACCTCTCCACGCACATCGTCTCGGACAACCACGCGACGCCCTCGAACGCGAGGGGCTACCCGGCCTTCGGCTACATGTCGGAACTGGATGCGTACGGACAGTACGACTCCATCGACAATGCGTTCGTCCGCAACGGCGCGGTCGCCAGCGCGACCATTGCCAATCTCATCACCGGCGCGCCGTACACAGCCGTCATGCCCGTGCCCGCGGGGATGCCGCCGGGCACGCTCACCTACGCCTCGGCCCTCAGCGACCCGAAGTCGCTCAACTCGCCCAAGGGATACGACCCGGCCGGGGACGACTTCGACGACGAGACCGAATGGTTCCTCGACATCGTCAACTACGGGCTCGTTTACGGCGTGAGCGACCACCTCCCGCTGGTCTTTGACTTCTAACGCGATGGGATTGCCCGAACTCGCCACACGCCTGCGCGCGCTCGCCTCCTCCGGCGGCGTCACGCTCGACCGCGCCGCGCTGACCACCGGCACCGGCCTCACGCTGCCCGACACCTTCGACGCGCTCGTGCGCCGCGCCTACGGGCTGGCCGCGGGCGAGTCGTGGGTGCTCTCGGTCAAGCCCGGCGACATCCCCGACCCGTCCGGCAACGAGCTGCGCATCACGGCCGGCACCTCGACCTTCCCGCGGCTCAACCTCGACGCCGCCACGCTCGACTTGCGTTTCTCGGCGGACGCCGACTCGTCCACGCTCAAGGTGACGGCCGAGATCGCGCTCGGCGACTGGAGGTTCACTTCGAGCTTCCCGCGGATGGGCGGCTACCCGTTCGACAGCGTCCCTTACGAGACGCCCGCCTTCGTCTTCGCCTCCGAGCACGTCGACTCTTACAAGGCCGCGCCCGCCACGGTGGCGCTCGACGCCGGATTGAACTTCGCCAGCAGGCTCCGGATCGAAGGCGTCCTCGCTCAGATCCGCCGCTTCGTCTCGCTCTCGCAGGACACCCTCCCGTTCTTCGGGCCGATCGACGTGACCGCGTCGGACGTGATCCCGGCGCTCAGCGCGCGCGCGCGACTGGCCGGCACGCTCGTCGCCCTTGGGCCATTGCGCGTCAGCTCGCCGTTCGTCGAATTGCGCGTGCAGTACGGCGCGAAGACGGGCCGCCGCTCGATCGTCTTCGTCTTCGGGATGCAGCTCGAGATCGGCCCCGGCATCTCGGTCGAATTCACGGCGCAGATCTTCGAGAAGCCGATAGAGATGGTCATCGGCGTCGCCGCCATCCCCGATCATGCGATGACGCCCGACGCGCTCTTCGCGCTCGTCGGGGGCCAGTCGTGGGGAGACGCCGTCCCCGGCCCGCTGCGCTCTGCGCTCCAGAGCGTCGCCTTCAAGGACCTCGAAGCGCGCACCACCATCGCCACGCCGCCGGCGCTCACCACACTCACCACGCGCGTCGGCTCGACCAGGCCGCTCCAGCTCTTCGACCAGTTCACGCTCGACGAGTTCGATGTGGTCTGGGTGCTCGAGCGCCACGGGGACACCTGGGACAGCAGGCTCCAGTTCGTCGCATGGTTCAAGTTCTACCCGGAGCTGTTCGAGGGCGAGTTCAAGATCGGCATCTCGACCGACCTGCAAATCTGGGGCTCCTACGCCGGCAGCGTCTCGCTCGCCAAGCTGCTCTCGACGATCACCCATGGCGCGGTGTCGCCGCCTTCGAGCACGGACTTCGCGCTGACCGATTTCAGCGTCGCGCTCGACATCCCGCGCAAGAGCTTTTCGCTGGATGTCGCGGGCAGCGGCACCTTCGACCCGCTCGGCTCGGGGCTCCTCGTCCTCGATTCGGTCGGATTCTCGATCTCGTCGAACGCGTCGGCGGCGGGGCGCACCTACGGCGCGAGCTTGAGCGCCATGCTCGCCATGGCCGGGCTCCCGCTCGGCGTGACGGCCACGTACGCGACCGGCGCGGGCTGGGACTTCCTCGCCGCCATGCCGGCCGGCGCGACCGTCTCCCTCCAGGACTTCCTGCAGCGCCTCTTCCCCAGCGCGGCTGTCCCGCCCTTCCTCGAACACGTGGGCCTGAGCAACGCGCGGCTCGCCGCCCACACGGGCGGAGGCGCGCCCGGATCCATCGACACGTCCGCGACAATCCAGCTGCGCGACGTCGGCCTCGGCCCGCTCGGCACGTACACGGTCAACGCGAACTTCCGCCTCCAGCACGTCGGCGGCGACGCGCCGACGACAAGCGCCGGTTTCTCCTTCGCCACGACCCTCCCGGGCATCGGCGCGCGCGTCACCATCGGCTACGCCTTCACGAGCGGCGCGAGCAAGGTCGTCAGCGTCACCTGGGGCGCCTTCGAGGCCGACTACGACATCACCAAGAGCTTGCTCACCTTCTCGGTCGGCGAGGCGACGCTCGGCGGGCTGCTGGGCCAAATCGTCGGCCTGCTCCTCGGCGACGATGGCTATCGCCTCCCGCCGCCCTGGAGCGCGCTCAACGAGCTGAGCCTGCGCGGCCTCGAGATCGTCTATGACCTCAACGCCAAGACCGTCAGCGTCGACTACAGCCTGCCGAGCCCGATCCACCTCGGATTCCTGACGATCAACGGCCTTTCGATCCAGAAGAAGGAGAGGGTCATGGTCGCGTTCGACGCGACGTTCGTGGGCGGGCAGAAGGTGCCCGCCTTCGACCCGCTCGACAAACCGCCCGACGTGCCCGGCGGCGCCCCCATCGACCTGCGCCTGCTCGCGCTCGGTCAGCGCGTCACCGTCCCCGGCATCGAGACGTCGAAGAACATCGACGCGGCCATCCGGCTGCTCGCCTCGTTCACCGGCACGCCGGGCAGCGGCCTGCCGGTTGGGCCCGTCTTCAGCGCCTCCTCGCCGTGGCTCATCGGCCTCCACCTGCTGGTGATGGGCGCGACCGTGGAGCTGGAGATCGTCTTCGTCGATCCGCTCCTCTACGGGCTGCGCGTCGCGCTCAACGGCGAGAAGGCCGGCCCCTTCAAGGGCCTCGACTTCGAAATCCTCTACAAGCGCGTCACCGACACCATCGGTGTCTACCAGATCAGGCTCACGCTGCCCGACAGGATGCGCTTCCTCCAGTTCGGCGCGCTCGCCATCACGCTCCCCATCGTCGGGCTCGATATCTACACCAACGGCGACTTCAAGATCGACTTCGGCTTCCCGTGGAACATGGACTTCTCGCGCTCCTTCGGCGTGCAGTATTTCCCGTTCACGGGCGCGGGCGGGTTCTACTTCGCCAAGCTCTCGGGCGCGACGCAGACGGCCATCGGCAAGCCGTCCGTCCCCGGCACGTTCGACCCCGTCATCCAGTTCGGCGTGGGGCTCCAGCTCGGCCTCGGCAAAGACATCTCGGCGGGCGTCCTGGAGGCGGGCATCAGCATCACCGTCTTCGGCATCGTCGAGGGCATCCTCGCCCGCTGGGTGCCGGCGAGCGCGACGGGCACGGCGCACGCGTCGGACGCCCGCGCGCTCGTCGCGGCGGACGACGACCCGAACGCGTCACACGACGTGGGCAAGGCCTATTACTACAAACTCTCGGGCACCCTCGGGATCATCGGCACGGTTTACGGCACGATCGATTTCGCCATCATCAAGGCCAGCCTGAACCTGACGATCACCATCTGGCTGCAAGCCGTCATCGAGGCGCACCAGCCGCTCCTGGTCGCCATCACGGCGAGCGTCGATGTTTCGCTCTCGGTCTCCATCGATCTCGGCCTCTTCTCGATCACCATCCACCTCTCGTTCACGACGACGATCCGCGAGTCGTTCACGCTCGGCAAGGCGACCGGGGCCCCCTGGGGCACGCTGGGGCCGCCGCCGCCGTCCGCGCTCCTCGCGGAGCGCGCCGCGATGGCCGCCCACGTGGCCGCGCCCGATTTCCGCGCGCTCGCCGCGGCCGACGACGATCGCGCCGAGGTCGATCTCACCTTCGTCATGCACCCGAGCGTGGCGAGCGACCCGTCGGACGCGACGACGGCCAGGGGCAAGCTCGCCGCGATGCTCTACCTCGACGCGCCCGATCCGACGTCGCCGCCTCCGCCGCTCCCGCCGCCCGACCAGCCGCTCCCGCCCGCGCCCACCTCGTTCGAGCGCTTCGCCGAGGCCGTCTTCCTGTGGGTCGTCGCCTCGTTCGGCGGCGCGGGCACGACGCGGCGCGCGTTCCTTGAGACGACCGTGACGCGCGCCCGCATCGCGGCGGCCTACGCCTACCTGACCGGCGCGTCCGACAAGCGGCCCATCTCCTACGACGACGACATCGTGCCGGGGCTCTACCCGCACCTGAAATTCGTCGTCAAGGCCGGCCAGAGCGTCCAGAACGCCGCGCCGTTCCCCGTCCTTCCCGAGCTGCGGCTCGTCGCGGGCGACATCAACCGCCGCTTTGGCGACGGCCTCGCGGTCGGCGACGACTACCTCGGCGCGCTCCGCGCCTACTTCGAGCAGCTCGCCGCCCGCTACCAGAACGATCTCCAGAAGAAGTACAACGGCGGGCCCCCGGCGCCGCAACGGTTGACAGCGCGCACGTCCGCGCAGACCTCCTACGCGGCGGCCATCTTCGAGGACGTGGTGCTGATGCTCGCGCGCGGCATGACCAGGGCCGCGCTCGACGTGATGGACGCCTACGCCTACCCGTACGGCGGCAGAAAGCTCTCCGACATCGTCAGCGACTTCTTCGCGCTCGGAAACCCGCTCACCGTCGCGCAGCTCGCCGAGGCGAACAAGACCGTGCCGTTCACCGCCGGCGTCTCGCTCGCGCTCGCGCGCGTCCACTACCAGCTCGCCGCGGGCGACACGTTCGCCAGCGTGATCACGCGCTTCGGCGTGACGGACGCGGCCGCCGTCCTCTCCGACGCGGCGAACGCCACGCAGGGCGGCGTCCTGCGCCCCGGCGTGCAGCTCGCTTCCGGAGCGCTCAGCTACACGACGCAGCCGGGCGACACGTTCGCGCACATCGCCACGGGCGAGGCGGGGTGGGGCTACGCGGCGCTCGCCGACGCGTTGAAGGCTGCGCCCGACGCCATCCTCCCGCTCTCGCTCCTCGTCCTGCCGGCCGTCAGGTACACAACGGCCGAAGAGGACACGCTGACGGGCGTGGCGAACTCCTTCGGCCTCGACCCGGCGGACGTGGCCGGCGCGGCGGCCGATGTGCCCAATCTTTACGCCGACCCCGACGGGAAGCTCGAGCTCTCCGTGCCCGATCTCATCGCGCTCTCGCCGGCGATGGTCCTGGGGCGGATGCGCTCGAAGGAGGCCGCGGCCAACCTGGCGGGCGTGAACGCGCGCTTCCTCCTCTACGGGATGCGGCCGCCCTCACCCGTGACCGGCACCCCACCGCTCGGCGCGCCCGCCGCGCTCTACGAGCTCGACGCGCAGCAGATCGACCTGCCTTCGGTCGATCAGGCGACGCTCTCCATCGACGCGGCGCAGCCGTGGATCGATTTCAGCGGCGGGCCGTCGCCGCTCTCCGTGCAGCTCGACATCACCGCTGCGAAGTCGCTCGCCGGCCAGTTCACCGCCGTCGTCACGGCGCAGGGCGTCCCCGCGCACGTGGACTCGATCACGCCGCTCCCCACCTTCCACGACGACCCGCGCCGCTTCACGCTGCGCCGCACGGCCCTCGTGCAGGCGGCCGAGCCCATCTCCTACCCGTTCGACGGCAACACCTCCTCCGCCGCCGCGACGCCGCGCCTCTGGTTCGTGCCCGACGCCATGGCGCGCGCGCTGGCCGAGCCCAAGCGATTGCTGCCCGCCTTCACGCTCGAGGCGACCTCGGCAGGCAACCCGCCGGAGAAGACCGCCCCCCAGCGCTACGGCTGGGCCACGGTCGTCGATGTCGAGATCAAGCGCCACGCCAGCCTGCCCGACACCTACGAGGTCTTCGGCAGCGACGAGGCGGGCACGGCCCTGCTCGAAGCCCTGATCACGCCCGGCGCGAAGGCGGCCATCGCCGGCATCGCGCTGCTGACGGGCGCGAACGCGACGGGGCAGGTGCCGACCGGCTACACCGACGCGGGCCTCTCGAAGGTGCGCGCCTATCTCGTCAAGACGAACCTCTCGACGGAGACCAACCCGCGCGCGGCGCGCGGCGCGCTCGCGGCCCGGGCGCAGCCGAAGCTGACCGGCATCCTCAACGACCCGCTCGACTTCGTGCGCTTGCTCTGGGAGGCCAGCGTCACGCGCAGCGGCGGCTTCTCGCTGACCTACCGGCGCGACGACGGGACGGGCCTCCCCGCGTCGATCTTCGCGCAGGGCGAGTCCGCCACGATCACCTTCATGATCCTGCACGCGGCCGACGGCGAGGTCGTCCACCGCGGCGCGAACGCCGTGCTCGTCGGCGACGGCTTCGACCCGGCGCGCTACAACCTCGCCGCCGTCTCCGCCGCGCTGCAGGTCGACTACGTCGCCCAGGGGACGGAGTCGCTCGACGACATCGTCGCGGCCTACCGTATCCCGGTCACGTCGCTCGGCGTCGCCGCCGCGCGGGCGCGGCTCTCGCCCTCGGCGACGCTCACGATCAGCGGCATCGTCCACCAGGTGCAAGGCCCGACGAAGGGCAACCCTGCGACCGAGACGCTTGCGCAGATCGCGCAGGCTTACGGCGTCACGGCGCAGCAGATCGAGGACCTCAACCCCGGCGTCTCGTTCGACCCGCTCGCCGCGCGCACGCTGCTGCACATCCCCGACATCTCGCGGACGGGCGCGCAGTTCGCGAGCCTCTCGGCGCTCACCGACGCGTTCGGCGTCGATGCCGGGGCGCTCGCGCTCACGAACCGCGCGCTGCCGAACCTCTTCGCCGCCTCGTCCGTGAACGCGCCCAACACGTTCACCTTCGACGACCAGCTCGTCGACCGCGTCCCGACGCTGCCGCCGGGCAACGTCGGCTTCGTCTTCACCCGTGACAACCCCGGCTCCGGCGGCGACCCGGCGACGACGCTGGCCGCGCAGTTCAACCTGCTCGGCTTCGCCGTGGCCGAGAACGTCGCCTTCAACCCGACGGCGGACGCCCTCCCCCTCGGCCCGACCCTGGAGACGGGCGCGGCGACGCGCGCTGAGCTGCACGCCTTCGCCGACGCACCCAGCTGGAAATACACGCAGGCGCTGTACGTCGCCGCCGCCGCCAAGGGCGCGAAGGCGGGCGACCCCTACGCGGGCGCCGGCTCCTATGTCCAGATCGCCTTCCACCTGCGCGACATGTTCGGCAACCTCGCGGCGTCGGCCATCACGGAGCCTTCGCTCGCGCCGCCGCAGCCGCAGAGCGACGCGCCGCTGCGCGTCGCCTACACGGATGCGCTGCTCGGCCCCGGCTCCTGGCCGAGCGTCGGCGCCGAGTACCGATTCTGCCGCCCCGAAGGCACGAGCCGGCGCGTCCTCTCGCTCGCCTTCACGTTCGACGCGAGCCGCTACACGCCCGACTCGCCGCCGTCGCCCTCCCACGATCCGAACGACGTGCCGGCATGGCAGCAGCGCGCGCTGGCCGACCAGGTCGCCTTCCAGACCGTCGCGCGCCAGCTCTCCGCGCCCGGCGTCTCGCTCTACGTGAGCACGACGATGGACGGCGGCGCGGCGCACGGGCTGGACGCCGCCGCCTTCGCCGCCTTCGCGCAGAGCGCGGCCGACTACCTCGCCGGCGTCGCCGATGGGAAGACACCGCCGCTGCCCGTCGTGCCGAAGGCGGAGTTCGAGGTGGCGCCCTCGAACCCGGCCGACATCTTCGCCCTGGAGGTCTCGATCGTCGTCGAGCGCCCGACCTCGCAGGTCGACACGGCCTTCGTCGGCACGGCCGCCGAGCGCATCTCCACGCTCGTCTCGCCGCGCGCGGCGGCCAAGGAGGGGGCCGAGACGCAGGCGCTCGCCGCCTTCGCGCGGGACCTCGAAACGGCTTACGTCGACGGCGACGTGTTCCTCAAGGTGGCGAGCGGGCGCTCGCAGCGTGACACGGCCGACGCCCCGACGGTCTGGATCGTGCGCCTGCGGACGAAGCCCGGCTCGCCCGACGACCCGGGCATCGGCTTCGCCGCCACGGGGCCGGCGCGCTACTACGCCCCGCGCCCGCTCGCGAACGTGCTCGTCTCGCGCGGCGACGTCCCCATCCTCGCCTACGATCCGCGGACCGGCGTCGACTGGGACAGCCCGAAGGAGACGGCCTTCTCCGGCATCGCCATGGACACGTGGGGACGGACGGCGCTGGCCGCGCTCGATCGCTTCCTCTCGCCCGACCTGGCCGGCGCCGCTTTCCTCATCGACTACGTCGATCCGGACGAGAACGGCTACCTGCAAAAGCTCCTCCAGGTGAAGGCCAACCTCGCCGCCGACATCTCGCAGACGCTCGAGCCGATCCTCCAGATCCCGCCGCTCGATCCGGACGATCCGGCGCCGCTCGACGACGCGTCGGAGACGATGCGCCAGCAGATCCTCGCCAAGGCCGAGAACGCCTACATCGTCTCGGCCATCTGCCAGTTCCGCGCCGACGTCTCTTCGAAGTACGTCAATGACCCCGAAAAGGACCTCTATGCGCCGCGCTTCTACGGGAGCATCGGCGCGGCGCTCGGGCCCGCGCCCGGCGGCGCGGCGGGCAGCGCGCCCGAGTCGCGCCCGTGGTCGTTCACTGTCGCGCGGCCCGTCCTCGCGCCGAAGGGCGCCTTCGTCACGACGGCGCTGACCGTGGTCGACCCGACGGTGCAGTCGCACCTGCCGCTCGAGCTCGACTTCAAGCTCTCGAACATCGAGCACGACATCTCGAAGGGCGTGGACGGCGAGTACCTCGCTTCGTCGTGGCTCGCGTTCGTCATCCCGTTCGACCGCGAGCCGCCGCAAGCGCCGAGGGTCGACACGCAGATCGGCGCGGTCGACATCCCCGTCGTCCTGCGCGTCATCCCGCCCGCCCCGTCGCTCGTCGCGCAGGACGCCTTGCCGACGCCGGACGACAGTCAGGATCTGGTCAAGGCGTTCGAGGACGCGAAGCGCTGGAGCTACGCCTTCACCTACGAGAAGGACGTTGTCGCGCAGGACACCATCGACTGCTCGGTCAGCTTCAACCTCGACGACGTGTCACCGTCCGGCACGCTCGGCGCGCGCCAGCTCGACCTCTTCGACTACCTCGCGCGCTTCGTCTCGGTCTGGCCGGACATGCTCCGCACGATGATCGACGTGCTCGTCCCCGAGAAGATCGATCTCGACCCGGCGAGCGACGCCTACAAGCGCGCGCGCACGCTCGTCGGCGATTTCTACAAGCTCCTGGAGCCGATGCCCGCCGCGTGGGCGCTCTGGCAAGCGCGCCTGCAGCGCGGGCGCCTGCTCGCCGCGCGCGTCGCCGGGCCGCAGGTCTCGGAGTTCGCCTTCTCCGTGCAGGAGCAGGACGTGGACGGCCTGCTCGTCGCGCGCCGCACGCTGGGCAAGAGCACGGCGCAGGTCTGGGACTCGGCCACGAAGCAGCTCGTCCCGCTGCCGCCGCCGCAACTGACGATCGACGACGGAGCGACCGTCTGGACGGCCACACCCTACGGCTCGCCCGACCCGGAGCTGTTCAAGTTCACGAGCGACGGCCAGACGCTCACCTACCAGGCGGCGGAGGGGCTGCGCCAGCGCCGGGCGATCTTCAGAGGGCTGGCCGACGGGCTCGATATAGCCGCTTACCAGAACGGCTGGTCGGCCGTGCAGGTCTCCCGCAACCGCGACCTCGTGCGCGACGCCCAGGGGAAGACCATCCCGACGACGCTCGACTTCATCTACGCGACGCCGGAGATCCGCTTCGCCTCGCGCGTCACGCCGATGCTGCTGCGCACGCGCGTCTTCGACGTTGCCGCGCTCTCGTCGCCGCCCTTGCAGACGCTGGCGACGCACATCCGGCGCGTGCTGGCGCTGCTCTTCGAGGGGACGGCCCCCGGCACGGAGCAGCTCGTGCGCCTCGACGGCGAGTACGCGCAGACCATCGGCGCCGGGCTGCCCCCGGCCGTCGCGCCGATCTTCCTCGGCGTGCCGACGCGCGTCACGCTCGACGGCGCGACCACGCTCGCCGAGAACGCCGCGGGCTACGTCGGCCGCTGGTTCGCCGAGAACAACCCGGCCGACGGCTCGTTCCACTTCACGCTGACGCTCTTCCCGACGCTCAGCAGCAGCCGGCTCCCGCTCTTGCAGATGACGCAGCTGTCGCTGGCGCGGAAGGACGTCTCCGGCCTGCCTGGTCGACCGCGCGGCGGCGCGCCCGAACCTCCGGCCGGGGCCCGAGGCGAGCGGCGGCCGCAGAAGAAGCAGTCGAGCCCGCGGCAGAAGAAGTCGCCGGCAGCGCGTTCGGAGAAGCCTCCGGGGCCGGAGGAGCGGCTGGACGACGCGGCGGAGAAGCAGCCCGGCGCGCGCCGGAGGAAGCGGCGTTGACCGCCGCCCTGATCCGTCGAATTCAGCGATGGATCGGACCAGGTTTGGATCCGAATCAAGCTCCCTGAAGGCTTGACAGAGACGCCTCTCGACCCGTGCAATGGTCGGGGTCATGCGGTTGGCAAACAGTGCTCGCACGCATGGTCCCGCAGCGGTTCGACGAGGTTGAGCTCCGGGCAGTATTCACGTACTTGCTGATGCCCGCAAAACAGTCCCGTCAGGGATTCGTGATGCGCGAGCTCAGGGCGGTTGCCCGTCATCACCCGGCTCGCCGTCTCGTTCGCGGGGCGCCCCGCCGCTGCCCCGGGCTGCAACTTTCCCGCCATGCCCTCCGTGCGCCGCTCTGCCGCCGAGATCCTCCGCATGGTGCCACCACGCGACCGAGCGGCGCTGCTCCGGCTCGGCCTCGACCTGAACCATCCAGCGGACGCGGCGCTCTTCGTCGACGGCGTCCGAGCCGCCGACGACGCCATCACAGCGCAGGAGCGCTGGGAGCGCGCAGCGGTCCGCCGCTCGATCCACACGCGATCGCGTCCCTGATTCCTATTCAGGGAAGCGCTGCGTCTCGACGGCGATGCCGTCCTCCCCTGTGATCACGTCGCCAGTCCATTCCCAGCTCGTGCCGCCTGGGCCGGGGAGCCCGATCTCGAAGGTGACCCCCTCCAGCGTGAGCTGGTCCTCGTCGAGGTAGGCGATGCCGATCGAGTCGCCGCCGCGCCCGGGGCCGCCGTAGCCGCCGTCGCCTCCGAGGCCGCCGCTGCCACCCTTGCAGGACCACGTGCCGTCCCCCACGGCGCCGCCTGGCATGCCCCAGCCGCCCTTGCCACCTTGCTCCGGCTCCCCGCCGTCGCCGCCTTGGCCTCCGTCGCGGGCGGTGATGATGCTATCGCGCACCGTCACCTTGGCATGGAGCGCCAGGATGCCGATGCTCGGCTGGCCGTTCTCGCCCCCTCGGCCGCCCCGCCCCCCGCAACCGCCCGCACCTCCGGAGCCGCCGCCGGCGCCCCCCTTGGAGGCCACGTCGCACACCGCGAGCCCGCCCCTGCGGCCGCCGCCCCCGCCGCCGCCTTGGCCCGGCATCCCCCGGGCGCCGTCGCCGGCCTTGTCGGGATGCCAGCCGGTCTCATCGATCCGCCCGCGACCCTTGCCTGGTGCGCCGACGGCACCCCACATACCGCTCCTCCCGGCGACGCCGTTGCTACAACCACCGTCTGCCCGGTTGCCACGTCCTCCTTCCCCATCGTAGTTGGGGTTCGGCTGGGGTACGGGCTCGCCGTCCTCCCCATCTCGAGCACCGTCCGCGAGCCCGTCGCCTCCCTTGCCACCGACGCTCGGGATCCCTCCGTCGCAGGAGTTCACTGGCGGAGCCCCGCCCGGGACCGTCGCTGCGGAGCACGCGTCTTCCCCATACTGCCCGTCCGGACCCGTCGCTGCCCGGCCCGGCCATCTCTCCCCATCGTCGCCCCTCACTCCCGCCATGGCTTTGATCCAGCTTCCGATGATCTCCACCGCGGTGCCCGACCGAACGAACATGCCGACACGCGTCGAGCTGTTGACGTGCACGTGGTCGATGATCGAGACCCCATCCGCAGCCCCTGTGTCGCCGGCGCGCGCCGGCTCGACGGTCAGCGCGATGAGCCCGGGCTCGGCGGGACCGAGCTTGGCCATCATGTGCACCGGGTTTTCCAGGTCTCTTTGGCGTTCCCATCCAATGGCGGTTTCGAAGCCTCCGTAGATATCCACCCCGGAGGGGAGCGTGACGGTCTCCTGAAACGCATCGTCGGTAAGAAACACGCGACCGCGCCCGGCGCGCGCAAGCTCGATCGCGCGCCGGACGGAACGAACCGGCCTGTCCTTCGTGCCGGGATTCGCGTCGTCACCGCCGAAAAATGGATTGATGACGAACACGCCGCAGCCGTCCATCGCCCGACCCGCCGCAAGATGCTCCAGGCAGACCGACTCGGGGACGGGATCGCTTGCACACGTCGATGGACCGTCACATGGCGGCGCGCCGCCAGGGCCGTCCACCCCCGGCGCGGTCCCGCAACCGGCTGCGGCGAGCGGAAGAACGAAGAGCAGGAGGATCGCGGAATTCAGGCTCATGGGCATCCCTCGTTGGCGACATCTCGCAAGGCACGAGTCAGCACGAGTCAATGGGGCGGCTCGTTCCCCACGCTGAAAGCATGGATTTCACCCGTGGGGCCTTGCTGCCCTTGGCCCACCTCATTACTGGCACCGGCGTTCCCCGCATAGCCGCCATCACCGGGGTCTCCGACCTGAATGTAGGTCCCGGGTCGAATGGCGAAGTTGGGCGCCACGTAGGCGATGCCGATGGTTGCGCCTCCGAGCCCGCCGCCGGCGTCACCTCCGCGACCGCCGTTGCCTCCCGTGCCACCTTTGCATGCGTCCCACCCCTCGGGCCCAAGCCCCGCACCACCAGGTCCGCCACGTCGCCCGATGCCCCCCTCTTGGCCCTTCCCGCCCACGCCGCCCTGGCCGCCTTTGCCCGTGATCACGTCGCTGGCCCCAATCGTCAGCTCCGCGCCGTCCAGCACGACAATGCCGATGGCCGCCCCGCCATAGCCGCCGCCATAGCCGCCCCGACCACCACAGCCGCCGCTCCCTCCCGAGCCGCCGGCGGCGCCACCCTGGGGCAGGCCTGCCCGACACGCGACCATGTCCCCACGCGACTTGCTGCCGCCACCGCCGCCGCCCGCCTGGCCGGTGCCGCCTGGCTTCCCGTCGTCGCCCCGGACGCCGATCCATCCGTCCTTACCAAGGTGGCCCAAGCCCACCGCGCCGTCCGCGCGACCGGCGTCGGCACCATGTGCGCCATCGCCCCCTTCGCTGCATCGCATGAGGTCCGCGCCGAGCCCCGCGTGGCCATCGCGCTCAGAAATCACTGAGGGTGTCGGCATTCCCGAGGTCCCGTCGCCGCCCGTCTCGAGACCTCCATCGCCGCCGTAGCCAGCCGTCGACTCGATGCCGTCGTCGCACGCGGTCACGACCGGGAGGGCGCCCGTCGGGGAGTCCGCGGTGCAGGCGTCCACGCCGTCGTTCCCCACCATGCCGTCCGTCGCCCGCTCGGTGGCCGCGTCCCCTCCCGGCTCCCCGTCCTTGCCGTCGCCCGCGACGATCACGCTGTCCTGCACGATCGCCGTGGCCCCCGTGCTCAAAATCACCGCGATCGACGACTTGCCATCCGGCGCCGAGGCGTCCGCCGCCACGACGCGTACGCCGGCGATCACCGACGTCGCGTTGTTCCCCGCGAGCGCCGTACCCTTCACCCCGAGGACCCGCAGCGGGATCCCCCTCGGCGGAGCGATGATCGTCGGGTGATCCGGCCCGCCGAATGACCCCTCGTACGACCAATCCCCGCCGTCACACAGGCGCCCGCCCCAGAGGTCGACCCCCGAGGGCAGCGAGATCGTCTCCGCGAACTCCCCGCCGCACGCGTACACGCGCCGGGTCGGCTCCTCGCCGTGGCTTCTCCCGTGCGCGGCGAGCCCGATCGCGTGCTGCAGGCTCTTCACCGGCGAGTCCTTCGTGCCGGGGCTGTTGTCGTCACCCGATAACGGGTTGACGAACACCCCGCATTCATCCAGCGCCGGCGCCGTGCCGGGCTCTCCCTCGCACGGACCGGGCGGAGGCACCGGATCGGGCTCGCACGCCTCCACCTCCCAGCAAGGGTCGGAGTATGGACACCCTGTCAGCGTGCTCGCGCCGCACACGCAGATCGCAAGCGCGACGACACCCCGCGCCGCGCGCCGGCCTTCCTTCGAACGCATCTGCTCGGCCCCCGACGTCCTCACCACGACCCCTCGAGCATCACGCCGATCTCGCGCCCGGTCGCCACGGGCGACGCATGGATCCGATCCTGAGCCGGCGTGAGCCCCAGGAAGGAGAAGTCCGTGAAGAAGGAAGCGGCGGTCGCCGCCCCGATCACACCGCCGGTGATGAGCAGGGCCGTGCCCACGCCCGCGGACAGGTTGCGCTCGTCTCGAAGGCGGAGCAGGTCAGCGCATGCCGGGCTGTCCGCCGCTTGAAAGCACCTGGACCCGCTCGGCGTCGCGCCGCCGTTGAGCCCGTCGCGGCGTTCGCTCAGATCGCCGTCGAGATTCGTGGCCCGGATCATGAGCAGGCTGCCCACCGACAGGGTGGCCGTCGTGGCGGCGATCCCCGCGATGCGCAGCGTCGCCGGCCACGACGCCGGCTGCCCGGGAGCCTGCGGGCGCGCAACGGGCGGCGCGCTCGAGGGCTTGGGCACGACGGGCGTGTCGTCCTTGGCGCTGCTCTCGGCCGAGCGCAGCAACTGGAACGTCATGATGGGCTCGGTCCCCGCCCGCGCGTCCAGCGTCTGGGTGCCTTCCCCGCGGTCCGGTGCCTGGGCCCGCACCATGTGCTTGCCAGGCTCGAAGAACAGTGTGTAGGTCCGCCTGGGCCGGCCGATGGACTTGCCGCCGACGAACACCTCGGCATCCGGCGGATCCACCGAGAGATAGAGGGTGGCGAGGAACGGAACGGCCTTGGCCAGTCCGTCCGCGAAGCCTCTTTGCTGCTCGGGAGAAAGCGCCTTGCGCCGCTCAAGGCTCCAGGCCAGGTGCTCCGCCGCGTCACGGAACTTGCGCAGCTTGAGCTCGCAGAGGCCCAGCTCTCCGGCGATCTCGGCGGACTCCCTCTCTGTGACGGATGTCGCGTCGATCGCCTCGAAGGCCGCCGTGTAGGCAGCGTGCGCCTCGGACCACTTGCCCGACGACCGAGCTTGCCGGGCGCGGCGAAGGTGATCTTTTGCGATCGAATCGCCGCTTCGTGCGGGGGCTGGATTCCTGTCCTCCGCACGGACCGGATGCGTCGTGCCGATCGCGACGCCAAGCACCAGGCATGCCCAGAGCGATTGCCCGACAAACCGCATGCAAGGACCCTACTTGCGCCAGCGGTGGCGCGTCAACGGCACGGAAAGTGTCATGACCTGAACGGTTAGATGAGAAAATCCCACCCCATCGGGGAATGAAGCTTCGCTGCTCCTGCGGTCGCGGATGCCGCACCCCCGCGTGTCGCACATTACCCGACCAACGCTGGGGCGCCCTGCATTTTTTTGAAGCCTTCCAGGTGGCTCAGGTGTTCTACCGGTTATGGGCGAGCCAGGCAGCACCCCCACCGGCTTCAAGTTCCTCCGGCGCCTCGCGAGACGATCCGGTGTCCCTGCGCGACACGCAGAGGACGTCGCGCAGGAGGCGTTGCTGCGCGGACTGGAAGCGGATCAGCGGCTCGATCTCGGGGAGGGCCGGGCGGCCTACGGTGCCACCATCGTCCGGAACCAGGCGCGGAACCACGTCCGGAACGCACGCCGTCGGGGGGAGGTCCTGACCTCGTTCGACGACCACGAGCTTCAGGCGGAGGGCCCGACGCCGGAGGAGATGCTCCGCAGGCAGCAGCGGGAGGCGCTCCTCCGCGAGCTGATCAGCCAGGTCGACCCCAGGTACCGCGACGTCTTGATCAAGCACGAGCTCGAGGAGGTGCCGCTCGTCGAGATCGCCTCCGAGCTGGGGCTCAACCCGAAGACGGTGAGGACACATCACCGCCGAGCGCTGCAAGACCTCGATGCGGCGGTGAAACGGCGGAGGGCGCGGCAGCACCCGCACGGAGGGGACGACGTCGCGTGCGTCCCGTTCGCCTTCGGTCTGCGCGGCCGCGAGGGGTGGCTGAGCAGGTTGGGCCGCCTGGGCATCAAGATCCTGGCGCAGGGAGCGGTCGTCGTGCTGACCGGCGCCGTTCTCTCGACGTTGCCGGACTCGTTCAGTCCGGAGTCGTGGTTGCGGGCGGTGGTGGCGCGCGCTCCTGCGCCCGCGCCGGCCGTGGAGGAGGTCGCGCCGCCGCCGGCCCAACTTCCCATGCGCGCGGCGGCCTCGCCGACCGCGCAAGAGATCGCGCGGCCCGCGCAGGACCGGGACGCACGGGGGCTCGCTCCCTCAGGCGCGCCGGTTCGTCGTAGCCCGCTCTCCGTCCGCGCCGTGGTCCCAGCCGTCAGCGAGCGCGAGCAGCGCCTCATCGACGAGGCCCGAAGGGCCATCGAGGATCATGACGCGGTCGCAGAGGCGCGCCGATCGCTCGAGACGCACGCACGGGAGTTCCCGCAAGGACAGCTCGCCGCGGAGCGTGAAGCGCTCCTGACGCGAATTCGCTGACTCCTCGTCGTCACTCCGACAGCTGGCGGGCGGTGACGCAGGTGATGTCGTCGGACAGCACAAGGCCGAGATCTGCCTTGCGTCCCGACAAGGATGTTCACGTCCAGGAGACGAAACGCGATGGATGGGATGGAGGATTTACTTGGCGCGATGTGGCTCATCTCGCCGCTCGGGCTCGCGATGATTGCTTGCGTCGCGATCGGCTTCGCGGTCACCGCGCGCGAAGCGCTGGGACGGGAGCGGGGGCTTCGCGAGGCGCGCGAGCACGCGCACGATGACGAGGAGGCCGCCCTCGCCGATGCGAAAGAGCAGGCAGCGGGGGAGCGGGACCGCTACCGGCGCCTTCTCGACTGTCACGTCGACGCGGCGCTCGCGGAGCTGACGGACGCGCGCGCGCGCCCCGTCCCCTGGCCAGGACGGGTCCTCGAGTCGTTCTGCGCGACGATGCCTTCGTGGAGGAGAAAGCTGGCCGAGAGCACGGGGTTGGAACCAAGGGAGGTGGAGCGCTTGCTGAGGAGCGATCTCCCCATGACGCCCGGCCTCGCGCGGCAGCTGGAAGCCTTCACCGGCACGCCTGCTCGGTACTGGGAGCGCCTATGGCGGCTGCACGACGACCGCCGAACGGACGCAGAGGAGACCGTGGTGATCCCGGTCGGCGAGCCCGTGACCAAGCGCGAGAGCTCGGCGCGTCCCGCGTCATCGGCGGTGCGGGGAAGGCCGCGAATCGGTGCCGCAGGAGTGCGGGTACGCGACATCATCCGATGAAGGGCGATTTCCCGCGAGAGAGGGTGAAGCCATGGGTCGTCCGTCGGATGAAGACGAGCGTGCCGCCGCGCACGCGCGCTTGTTTTGCCCGGCGCTGGTTCGTGCCGTACCGCGCTGGCTGGCGAGGCTGGGGGTCCCGCTGTGGCATCGTGCCGACGTCGCAGGCCAAGTCTGGCTCAACGCCTGGGAGAGCTGGCCCAGGTTCGATCCGAAGCGCGGCAGGCCTGAACGCTGGTTGAACGCGATCGCCGTACACGTCGCCGCGCACTACCACGAGCGGTTGCAGCACCGCAGGGAGGAGCTCGTCGATTTGATCGATGTGCCCGATCCAGCACCGGATGCCTTTGCTGCGATGGAATCCCACAGCATCAGAACGGGCACCATCGACGCGGTGAACGAGCTTGATCCGCAGCTGCGCTTTGTTCTCGTGGCACACGATCTGGATGGGATCCCGATGGGCCAGGTGGCAGAAGACGCGGGGCTACCTCTCTCTACGCTCTACAAGCGACGCACAAAGGCCCTCGGCGCGCTGCGCGACTGCCGATCGCCTCGTGCACGCCACGAGCCGCAACGTGATCCCCGAGGACGACGGCGCGGCTGAGGGCGCTGGCGATCGTGATGCGCGAGCTCAGGGCGATTGCCCCTCATCGCCCGGCTCGTCTCCCGACTCGCTCTCCTCCGACTCGCCGTCTTCCGGCTCGGCCTCCTCCGACTCGCCGCCATCCGCCCCCTCCTCTTCTCCTCCGCCGTGGGCGCCGCGGGAGACGGGGAACGGCGCATAGTCCTTCATCTTGTCGGTGCCCGCGTACCAGTACTCCGCGGCGGTGCGCAGCCTCCGCTCGGCGTTCACGACGAGGGTGTACGCGGCGTCGCGGAGCTTGCGCGAGCGCACCGCCTCGACAGAGAGCATCTTGTCGGCGAGCATGCGCGCGAGCACCGGCGAGAGCTCGCGGAGGCGGTCCGCCGCGGCGGCCTCGCCGCGAGGCGCCTTTTGAACGGCCTCCGCGTGCTCGGAGCAGAGCAAGAGGAGATCGGAGACGTCCTGGACCAGATCCGCGTCGCCGCTGCCCGCCCGGATCGCCATGAGCCGCTTCTGCCCTTCGGGGCTCTTCTTGAAGCGGAGATCGAAGAAGCGGAGGAGCGATTGCTTGATCTGGACGGCCTCGGCGGCCGGCTTCGCGAAGGCCGCGGCGGCTCGCTCCTGGCGCTGCTGCGCCGCTTGCCAGCGCGATTGCACGACGCGCAGGAGCTCGATTTTTTCACGAAGCCCGTGGATCTCCTCGCGCGTGAGCGGGGGTTCGTCGTCGGGGAACGGCGTGCGCACGAGATCCGCCGCGTCGCGCTCGGCGGCGAGCTGGATGCGGCTCGACCAGATGACGCGTCGAGCGAGCTTGCCTGGAAAGAGCGAGGTGTTATCGCCGAGCGACTCGGCCTCTCGGAGCAGCTCGGCCTCTCGCTCGGCGCTCAGCGTGAACTCGGGCGCACCGCCCGACGAGCGGTGCGCGCCTCCGGCGTCGCTCGAAGCGCGCGTGTTCTGGGCGTTCTTGGTCCTGGATGAAGCGGCGGTGGGTGCCTTCGGTGCCATGGCGATGAGATGTCTCCTTGTCGAGGTCAGCGCCCCTCCGAGCAGAGGGGCGGTCGCTCAATGAGGAAATCGGCGCCGCCGAGGCTTCGGGTCACAGGAGAGCACGATACCGACGCTTTCGTCGCAAGGTCGCAAGGTCGCAAGGTCGCAAGGTCGCAAGGAGACAGAGGCGCCGCGCAGACGGACGCCGAGGCTGCGCAGCAGCGGCGACGGCCACGCGCAGGCATCGAGCCATGGTAACGCAGCGCACCAACTGGGCACGCAGGAAGGCGCCGGGGCTGCGCAGGAGGGCGCCAAAGCCGCGTAGGAGGCGCGCGATCGTACGATAGGACACCAAAGTGGATGCGCAGGCGGGTTGCCGGGGCCGCGTAGGAAGCACGTGATCGTACGATAGGACACCCGAATGGGTGCGCAGGAGGGTCGCGAGGGCTGCGCGGGAGGACGCCGAGGCCGCACAGGAGGGCGGCCGGGACCGCGCAGCAGGAGCGCCGGCGCTGCGCAGGAGGGCGGCCGGGGCTGCGCAGGAGAGCGCCGAGTCCGCACAGGAGGGCAGCCGGGACCGCGCAGCAGGAGCGCCGGGGCTGCGCAGTGTACGAGCGGAGCCCTGGTAACACTTCTGACCTGGAGCTGCGGTGACACGTTCCTGAGCTACAGGTCCCTGCTCCGGGAGGACTGGAAACAGGGACCGGATCCTCGTCGACGCGACACGCTCACCGCACTTTCTCGGACCGCCAGGATCTATACACGAACCGCTCCCCGTGGTCGCGGTACACACGAGCCTCTCCTCATGATCCGGCGTGAGTTCGCGCAGGTCATCGCGCCATGGCGCGCGTTGATGGCGACGGGGGGTGGCAAGGCACCTTGATCTGCGGTGATTACGCCTGCTCTGCCTGCACCGGCTCGAGCGGGTCGAGGCGCGCCGGCGGGCGGCGCTCGAGCGGCGCGGCTGGCCGGTAGACGGCCCCGTCTGCGGCCCGCCGATGTGACGCGCGCTGGCATGTCCCTCGCAGCGCAATTCCGCGAGCGACGGATCGCGTCTCGTGGAGGTGGCACATGCACACCAGGATCGGCCTGACCATGGCCGCGCTCGTCGGAGCGTCGGCCTGTGGCACAGCCGACGAGGCGACCGAGGCACTGGCGGACCCCGATGGTAGCGTCGAGGTGCCGCCGCGGAGCTTCTACGTGGAGCTGAGTCAGGACACGACGGCGGAGAGCGCGATCCCGCAGATCGTCCAAGCCGGTCGGCACGAGTTCGCCGCGGCCTGCGCCGATCGCCCGGACGCGGCGCTCCGCATCTTCAACCCGTTCGACCCCGGCGACTTCGCTGACGTGCCCTGCGCCTCGATGGTCTGCGACGCCGAGAGCGGCGGCGCGCCGAGCCAGGATGAGAGCGGCGAGCCGATCGGAGCGGCTCAGGAGCCGTGGAGCCCCATCGGCCTGGGGTGCAGCATCTTCATGTTCGGGGCCGGCATGGTCGCAACTTCCGCGATCTGCCCCAGGGCAAGGGATCCGCGGGATGCGCAGCGCTGCTCCAACTACTCAGGTGCGGAGCTCGGCACCCTGGGCGTCCTCTGCAGCTTCATCTGAGCCATGAGCAAAGAGCTGAGGACCATCGGCATCCTGGCCTCCGGCGTGGCGATTGTCGCCGCGGCGTGGCTCGACGCGCCGGTCCCTGAGGGGACCTTCCCGCCCCTCGGCTGGCTCCGCGCCGGCCTACCCGTCTACCTGTACATCTTCGGCCAGTGCTGGCTGGCCGAAGGTCGTGCCCGCGAGCGGCGCGCACGCGGGATCAGGGACGAGAAGTAGCTGCGCAGGCCTCGGATCCCTCCGGGGCACGACCCGTCGAGCGCGCGCCCGACGTGCTCGCCGTCGAGGAGGTCGTCGAGGCCGAACTGGACGTGAACGCCGTAGTGCTCGCCTCGGCCCTACGGCCCCGCCCGCTTCACGCGCTCGCTTCCGACGCAACCGGCGACGACCCCAGCCGATCCTCTGCCGAGGACCGCGGACGAGCTCCGCGACTGCATCCCCGAGGGCGAGGGCGCGGCTCAGGGTGCTCTCGTGAGCGATGCGACGGCGACCCGTGGCGATGGGCTGGTCGACCCGGCTCGTCGAGGCGCAGGGATTCGCGGCGGGGCCGCTTGAGCCCAACTTCGAGGACGTGCGATCCGCAATCCGGCTTCACACCCCTCGGAATCCCGGCGAACGTGATGACCGCAACGGTTCAAACGCTGCGCTTGTTTCGCCAGGGAAACCGGCGACCATCTCCATGACACTGTCGCTGCTTCCACGACGCGCTCGGCCGAGCAGGTCCAGGGCCGCAACGCCGTCGCGTTCGCGGATGCGCCTCGACCCTGCTCCGGGCTGCTACTCTCCTCCCAATGCCGTCCACGCGTCGCCTTGCCGCTGAGATCGTCCGCATGGTGCCACCGCGCGACCGCGCGCTGCTGCTTCGGCTCGGCCTCGACCTGAACGATCCAACGGACGCGGCGTTCTTCGTTGCCGGCGTCCGAGCCGCCGACGACGCCATCGCAGCGCAGGAGCGTTGGGAGCGCGCAGCGGTCCGCCCGTCGAGCTGCACGCGATCGCCTCCAACGCGCGCTACACGTCGTCGTGCGTCGCGCTGACCACGCCCCCGGCGCTGCAATGGACAGTGGCTCCGGGCGGCATCGCGGAGTCTTTCTGAGCGGCGTTCCAGAGCACTTCGGGCGTCCCGGCGCAAATGCGCAAGGCCCTGCCCGGCTCTGGGGCATCCTGGACGACGTGGGGTTGAGGCACTTCCGGTTCTCGGTGGATCGGGCACAACACCGTGTCATTGAGCCCATCAAGCCGGCCCAAGCGCTGACTGAACGCTGCGGCTCAACGGCGGAGAGGAGCATTGACAGATGGACAACGCCGGGCGATGTTCCTCATTGTGCCTACCCGCGGATCCCATTTGCTTGAATTGCGCTGGAAGCAGCCGCTCCGAGAAGACGAGGTCCATGCACTGGCAGAGAACGTCCTCGACGAGTATCCCACGGTGGCGAAGCAGTCGCTGCGAGCGCTCGTCCGGCTTGCCCTGACCCCGCAGGCATGGTCGCGAGCGGCGTCCAAGGCCCGGGCACTACTTCCCAAGGCGGCAAACTACGACGACGGCACATACGCAGATATCCTCGCTGCCAGCTGCAGGATCCCCGACGGCAGCCTGAAAGATACGTTGATCGACCTGCTGGACGGTCCGCTTGACGGTCGCCCTCGACGTGCCCTCCTCGCCGCATTAGCGCGCGAGCGCGAACCCCGGATCTTGCGCCACCTCTTCCATGAACTGGAACATGAGCTTGCCACGCGCCGAATGGCCGCTGCGAGGGATCTGTCAGCATTTCCGAACGTTGATTCCAGTATTCTACTGAAACATCTCGCACGGGAGAACGATGCCACTGCTCGTTTCTGGATTGCGCTCGCCCTCGCAGTGGGAGGCAATGCGGCTCCGCTGTTGATGTTCTTCCAAGAGTCGCGGCCAGAGCGTTGGTATGTCTGGGGCGACGTGATCGCCGATGACGACACCGAGCGATTCATCCTTCACGAGCGGAAGCAGCTTCTCACTGAGGAGGTGCGACGAGCATTGGGCTCCGTCAAGCTGCAAAGGAGCGACCCGGCCGAATCGCTCCTTCGCGAGCTTCGCTTGCCCGCGATGACAGCAGGCACCGAGATCAAGGCCAAGCTCGCTGATGATGTGCCCCACACGGCATCTGACGGAATTGCACGATACGCGGAGGCGGAGGAGGCGGAGCGCGTCGTGAGTCGTTGGATATTGTCGATGCCCGACTGGGAGCACGATCCACAGCTCCTCCATGAAAGAAACCTTAACTTCTCCCAGGTCGACCCGAGGCTTCGCGGTCGCGCTGTGTCCGGGCTGTTTGCTCACCAGTTCGCGTATTTGCGAAGCAAACCGAGCAGAGAGCCATTCGCCTACGGCAATGAGATTGATGGCTTCGTCGCCGACGGCGGTCAGACCATGTTCATTCTCGTCGGCAGAATTATCGATCATGCGGTAGGGATCGACGTAGAATTACTATTTCGCCTCTACTGCGAAGAGGTTCAGAAGCACGTTTACACGGAGGCTCAGCTCCCGGCTGCCGCCGCTTACACAAGTCCCCGGGAGGTACTGGTTGCTACCCGCGAGGCGTTAGTTTCTACCGACCCCGAGCTGCGCCGCCTCGCCGCCGAGTTCATTGAGCTCGCCCGCCGGAACGTGGGCCTCGGCATACCAACATGGGGAGGAGGCGGCCCACCACCGGACATCCCGTCGACCACAAATGCAACTGAGGAGAGCGGCACTGACGTACTGCTCTACCAGGCGAAGCTGTTGGTACCAGCGGTCGTAACAAGAAACGAACGCATACGCATTACAATCGATCTCAAGCGACTAGCTGACGAGAACGCAGATATACGGCTGAATAGCGTCTCACCTGGATGGGACACATTAACAGTGGACGTATCGATTGTTTCCACCGGCATCACGTTCGCTAGCAAAGATGACGAGGGCACCATCGCACTACACTGCGATGGGTCCTCAACGCCATTCGAAGTCGAGGGGCTGATCGACCCAGGTGATGATGAAAAATTGCTCACCATAGTCGCGCTCTTCTCGTTCCGCGGAAGGAACTGCGGCTGGGCACGAGCGAAGGTGCCCATAGTGGGAGCGGATCTCCAACCAGACGAAACGCAACATGCTGGACATGTCGCAATCGCACTGGAGGCGAAAGTCCCCCCGCTAACGCTCCGTCTGGTACGTGGCGACGTCGAACATATGTATGGATTTAACATATCGGTCCCCGAAGAACTGAGACACATACTGGGGATGCCGGATTGTCTTCATGGCCATTGTCGACTTCCACAAGGCGAACTCGATCATATTCTTGAGGTCCTCGATCACATTGCCCATGTACCTAACCCAGACCAGGCGAGAGCTACGCTGCATGGGCTAGGCGACCTGATCTACGACCTCCTTCCTCCGGCGTTTCATCAAGCCTACTGCGCGATCCGTCGACGCTCGAACGACATGTTCGCCATTCAGTTCGTCAGTGACGATCCTGGATTCCCATGGGAGCTCGCACGACCCCGGTTCGATGGACGACGCACAAACATAATCTGTGAGACCCATCCAGTTGCGCGCTGGCACGCCTACCGGGACGATCTTGTGCATAAGCGCTTGGCCAAAAACGGCGCAATCCTCACCGTGGCACCTTCGTATCTTGGAAAGCGAGCTCTACCGCGAGCACAGGAAGAGTCCGCATGGCTTGTTGAGACGCTGGGCGCCCAGCGCCTTGCTCCCGTGTCGCGTGAAGCATTCCTCGCGTCCCTGGGCCCGACTGCGGATGCGCTTTCGGTCCTCCATGTCGCCGCACACGGTCATTTCGATAGAGGGCGGCCACTCTTGTCCAAATTGGACTTCGGAGACGAGTACGTAAACACTGCAGAAATCCGGGGCGAGCACAAGGAGGCGCTCAGGACAGCTATCGTCATACTTAACGTCTGTGACGCCGGAGCTTCATCGCAAAATCTGGGAGGTGCCGTTGTTAGTTTCCTCGATGCGTTTATCGAGCAGGGAGCCGCAGCCGTGATCGGGCCGCTCTGGTCAGTGGATGATGGCAGCGCAATGCGACTTTTGAAGAGCTGCTTACCGCGAATCCTTCGAGGAACATCTGTCGCGGAGGCCTTGCGCGACGCACGGTACGCCGATGACGGCAGCATCGATCCGCTCGCATTCGTGCTCTGCGGCGACGTCACCGGTGCGTTCGAATGAACGCACAGCGCAGAAGGCGAGCCCGCCCCCCTGCCGTCCGCACCAGTCTAAGGCCGGGGGCGCCCGCGTCATCGGCGCGGCCGGTCCGGATCTTCAGTGGATGAGCGGTCCGCTTACATTGACCACCTCCATTCCGATGAATGGTCCGTCGATTTCGGGAAGAAGAACTGATCATGAGCACCCGTTCCCCGTGACGAGGAGCCGCTCGCCGATCACCGCGGCAGCACGGCCACGATGCGCAGCGGTCCGCCGGAGCCGGCGCGGATCTTCATCGGGAGCGCGACGACGAGTGCGCCTCGCGGCGACAACGCCTCAATCGAGGCGACGTTCTCGAACGCCGGGTGCGGGCACCGCCCATCGTGATCACGCAGATCGCGCGATCGTGATCACCGCGATCACGCATCATGATCGCCCTCGGAGCGAGGCGACGCTGGTCCGTCGGGGTCTGGGGTTCAGGTCTCTGTGATCTCGTTGGTCTCCTTGCCCTTGCGGCGCGAGGGGCCCTCCAGCGTGACGCGGTGGATGGTGGTCGGTTGCGCCTGAAAACTAACGCGAACGAGCAGGCTCTGCGGCAAATCGCTCCTGCGAGAGCCGCGTGGCTCTTCCTCGGCAGCGACGACCACGCCTGCGCCGCCTAACCTCGTCTCGCTCGTGCAGAGCTGAAAGCTTCACCACCTCGACCCCGACGCGTACCTCGCCGACGTCATTCGCGTAATGCCCCACTGGCCGCGCGAGCGCAACGTCGAGCTCGCTCCCAAGTAGTGCTCGCGGACCCATGCTCGCCTCGCCGCCGAGAAGATGAAGCTGCTCCTCGGGCCGATCGCCGCCACGCCTCTGCCTCAGGCGCAAGGGCGGCGTGCGACGAGCTGCCGGGATCGGGGCCATGGCGCCCATCCTGCACCAGCCGATCGAGGGTGGGGGCTACGGCGCTTCGCGCAGCGCTTACGGTTGCAACGGCTCGGGCAAAATTCTGCATCAGCAGACGCAACCAAGGGCCGGGCAGGGCTCGCACCGGGCTAGCGCGCCCACAGCATGGCGATGTACGATTCGATCTGTCATCCGGATCCTTAGAGGGATGCGGGGCGGCACAAGCGTGAGAAACAGTGGTTAAAGGTGGGACAACCTTGGTACATGGGCGTTATTGGCGCTGCGCTGGGGATCGCGAGCGCACATGCACATGCGCCGTGCAACAACTAGCTGGAAGCAAGCGCAATTACGATGGATACAGGAATGAAAGGCGGCGCAAAGCTCGTGTCGAAACCTGGAAAGTCCGAGCTGTCACGCGGCTTGACACTTCTGCGCACACTCCGGGCACACACCGACTGGATTGGACGTATTGCGTGGTCGCCGAACGGACGATGGCTAGCATCGGCCTCTGCCGACAAAACCATACGCCTATGGAACACTGATGTCAATGACAGCCAGAGAATATTGAGAGGTCACTCAGACGTAGTATTCTCAGTCGCGTTCGATCCAACAAGCAACCGATTAGCCAGCGCGTGCAGCGACAAGACAGTTAAGCTATGGGACACGAACACAGGAAATGCGGTCCATACGTTTGCGGAGCATGAGCTACAGGTAACCAGCGTCGCTTTCGCACCCAGTGGCGGCATCCTAGCTAGTGCGTCTAATGACAGGACGATCAAGCTGTGGAGCATGACTGGCCACCAGCCGCACCGCAACCGCACGCTAATAGGCCATCTAGACATGGTCAGGAGTGTCGCCTTTGACTCCGGCAATATATTGGCCAGCGCATCTCTGGATAGCACCATCATACTTTGGGATTCGGCTAACGGCAAACTGCTCCACAGACTCGAGGGGCATAGAGCCGGGGTTGGCAGCATTGCCGTCGAGCCGCACAGTAGAATCCTAGCCAGCGCATCTGCAGACAACACAGTCAAAACTTGGGATCTATCTACCGGGAGGCTACTCCGCACGTTCGAAGGACACACAGGAACGGTGAGGTGCGTCGCATTTTCGTCCGACGGACGAATCGTCGCTTCGAAGGGTAGCGACGATACCGTCCGTATTTGGCACAAAGACACAGGATCCTGTGTGGCTATCATTCCCGCACCGAGCTCCCCATACTGGCCGTCTGGCCTTGCCTTTCATCCGACTCTTCCCAGGCTTGCGACTGTGGGAGCAGATTCGGCAGACTCAAATTCCCGCGACCGTGTTATCCACATATGGGACTTTGATTATGTCGATCTGGTAGATAGCGATCCGTCGCTTACTGTCACGTATACCAGTGCAAAAATTGTGATGGTGGGAGAGAGTAACGTCGGAAAGTCCTATCTTGCACATCGGGTTGCGACTGGACAAGCGCCTGGCGACGGCACCATTCATAGCACCCATGGCATGCAGTTCTGGCCTCTTGAACCGGAGCAACTGAGCCCTGGAGCAGATCCACCCGAGAACCAGCAACGAGACATAGTGCTCTGGGACATGGGTGGTCAAGAGGAGTACCGACTTATTCATCAGCTATTTCTTGATGACACGACGGTCGCACTTGTGTTGCTCGACCCTACACGGGGCAACACAGCGTTCAAGGAGGTTGAAGCTTGGAACAGATACCTCGCAAAGCAGCTCCAGGGCCGCAACGCAGTTAGACTGCTTGTAGGGACCAAGCTGGATGTCCCCAGCGACACCATCGACCGGCAAGGCTTAACGCGACTGCAGAATGAATGTGGCTTCGTTGGCTTCTATGAGACTAGCTCGCTCACGGGTCGCGGAATATCGAAATTGCGCGAGGCTATTGCCAGAGCCATCGATTGGGACAACCTGGGTAAGACGAGCCGCCCTGAGCTCTTTCAGCGCATCCGTAAAGAGATCGAGGCGCGACGGAAGAGGGGCGATGTGGTTGTTCATGTGCAAGACCTGCTCCGCGCCCTGGCTGCTCAAACGCCGACGCAGGACGACGAGCGTGCTGTTCTCGCCGTGGCGGAGCAGCTTGCCATGCAGGGCGTCATCGCTCGCTCGCACGTGTTCACAGGAGAACCTGTGTTAGTGCTCCAGGTGCAAGAGATCGAACGGTATGCCGGATCGCTCATCGTGGCGGCGCGCAACAACCCCCGTGGTGTACCGGCCCTCGACCTACTTGCGATCGCGCAGCCCGGGTTCGAAATGCCAGGGATCGCCATGCAGAGTCGCCTGCCGCGTGTTCAGGAACTGCCAGTGCTGGAGTGCACCGTAGAGTTGCTACTAGACCATGGCATTTGCTTCAAACACGAAGGCCTCCTTATATTTCCTACGCTATTTACCCCCTCGCCCCATCCCACGGACATCGAGCTATCTCATGCAGTATCACTCTATTATGACTTCTCTGGGGCCATCGACAACATCTACGCTTCATTGGTTGCGTGGCTGGTACTGGCCCGGGACTTCGGTCGAGTCCGACTTTGGGCGGATCGGGCGGAATTCGAGATTGCCGACTGCGGCATTTGTGGTCTCCGAAAAGTGGGGCGCGCTGGTGGGTTTGCCCATGTAGACGTGTATTTCGGTGCACATACCCCGTCGAGCCAGCAGGAGCTATTCATTAGCTTTGTCGAGGAGCATCTACGCCAGCATGGCGTAGAGATCCGCGAACATGTTGTCTTGACATGCCAATGTAGCATGAGGCTCGATGAAGAGACAATACGCATGCGCATTGCGCGTGGCGCCAATGACGTTAGTTGTCCGGTATGTGAATTGCGTCATAGTCTAGTCGACGGCGCCACGGAAGCACGTCAACGGAACCCAAAGCTCGATGAGAGAACCTGGGCACTAAAGACTCGCATCGAGAAGGCTCGCCGCGAGTTGTCCGAAGAGGTAGTGCAGGCGATGGAGAGGGAGGAGCAAAAAAAGGTGACAAACGATCCGATCCGCGTGCTTCATCTCAGTGATCTGCACTTCCGCGCCGAGACGCCGGTTCGCACCAGGCTGCAATGGCTATCGGACGACCTACGGCATGGCGATGATTGGGGAAGAGATGGGATCGATCGACTCGACTATCTAGTAATCTCGGGAGACTTTACCGACAAGGGCACTCCCGAAGGGCATGAGCGAGCTTACGATTTTGTTTCTAGCCTTACGAGCGACTTCGGTCTCTCGGCGGAGCGATGCATCTTCGTTCCTGGGAACCACGATGTGCGCGACATGCTTAGCGCCTATGAAGCCCGAGATAGCGTCGCAGGCTTGAAGGACGACGACTACGTGAAACAAGGTGACATATACCTTGTCCCTTTTCCAGAGAAGTATCTTTTGCGGCTAAAGTCGTTTTCGGACAACTTCTACCACAAGTTTCTGCAGCAACCTTATCCAACCGACTACGTCGCCCAAGGGATCTCCATCCCGTTCTGGGAGACCGGCCTCCAGTTCCTGACATTTAATTCCTCTTGGCAGATCGACAGGTTTCACCGAAAACGCTCGAATGTCCATCCGAGTGCGATAGCGAACGCACTGCGCATGGCCCAAACGCAGGAAAGAGATGCTCGCGCTGATGGCCGCCTCGCGTCGGACGCGCCGCTCCTTCGCATTGCCGTATGGCACCATGCGGTGACCGGACCAGAGCAAATGAAGAACACGGACTTTCTTGGCAATCTTCAGAAGAACAACGTAAAAATCGCTCTACACGGCGATGTCCATGAGATGAGGAGAGAGCTCGTCGCCCACTGGCATGCGAGGGCCCTTCACGTGGTTAGCTCGGGTAGTTTCGGTGCACCGGCCGAAGACCGCCCCGAGTCTGCACCTCGGCTGTATAATTTAATCGAAATTGACCGAGGACTGAAGTCTGTGCGAGTGCATACCCGAATGCAGCCCAAGGCTGACGCGCCGTGGAAGGGCTGGAATGAATGGCCGAGGACGGATGGCGGCGGCGGCGCGGTTCCATATTTTGATATTAGCTGGTAGCGCTGAATCACGATTCGTACATCGGCGGTTGCAAAGTCTGGAGGGCAACCCAAAGGGTTCCCTCACGGGGCTTAGCAGCTACGCCGGTCTTGACGCGCCTGAGCGCCCCGAAGACCGCATCGCGCGGGCGAGGGGCGGACGGAGCCTCCAGGAGGGCTCGCGGCTGGCCGAGCAGCCGGCCGATGGCCTCACGAACGATCCGAGCCGCCTTGTCATCCGCAAGCGCAACAGCGTGGCGCGGGGTGTTCGCGAGCGAAGCGACCCCGGCAGCCGAGGAGTGGGGTCGGCCGGCGCGAGTTCGTCCGGCTCAGTGCCCTTCACCTGGGCCTACGTTGACAAGTGGCGCTACGCCTGTGCAGGGATCACGGGGCGAGTAGCAGCATCCGGTCATCCTCGCGCATCGCCAGCTCGGGCGTGCGCTTTGTTGGCCAGCGCAGCAGGTCTTGCAGGTATCCACGCCCCCGAAACCCACGGCACCGTCGCCATGAGGACGCTGAGGGCTGCACACGCCTGCTCGGCGTCTCGAAAGGCTGCCCGTGGTGGCGCGATACGTGCTGAGTCCGCGAATTCCGAGCGCTCACATGCGCACAAGGACATCGAGCGTGGAATCGTGGCACCTCATCAGGAACTCCTCCTCACTCGTAGCCGCTTGGCGGCACGGCATCCGATCGCAATGCCCCTGCGTTCAAGGCCGAGCCGGATCTCATCGCCCCCTCCGCTCACGCTCGCGGGCGAGGTCGAGCACTTCGGCCGCGACCTCGCCCTGCGGCGGCGTCGGCCCTGCGAGCAGCCGCCCGATGGCCTCATGCGCGACGCGCGCCGTCTCAACATCGCCCGCCACAATAGCGGCCGCCAGCCCCTCCCCGAGTTGCACAAGCAGCATCGCCCTCACCGACGCCGCCCTCGCCCCCTCCCCGCAGCGCTCTCCCCCCGCCCCACTCCCCCCGATCGAATCGCCACGCGCCCCCTCCGAATCGTCACACCCCCGCTCCAACCGCGTTGATCCGTCGCCACCCCCTCCAAATTCCCCAACAATTTCGCCAGTTCGCCCCCGTTCCCCCGCCCCAGAGCGCCTTTTAAATCCACCGCATCTGCCATTTCGCCACGGGGCCCGTCCGCCGCCAGCGCCACGGACCAAGCCCGCGACACGCGCTCAACCACCACCACGACAAGCGCAAACGGCTCTCCCGCGGCGTGACGGCGCGCGCCGTGCGCCCGCCCATCAGCCCCCGCCGCCGCCGACCTCGCGCCAGCGGATCTCCACCCGCTTCGCGCCGAGCTGCGTCGCGAGCGCCGTGATCTGCCGCTCGGCCTGCGCCTTCGCGCGCGCCATCACGTTCCCCTCGAGCGCGGCCTTCTCGATCGCCGCCGTCGCCTCCTTCCGGGCCCGCGCCTCGAGCTGCTCGTTGCGCCGCGCGAGCAGGCTGGTCGACCGCGTGTAGACGTACGTCTCGTCCTCGTCGAGCCGGGTCGAGAAGACCTCGGGCGCGGGCAGCGTGAGCCGCGCGACCCCGGTCTCCGGATCCATCGCGATGTCGCCCTCGCCGATCCGCGCGAGATCGACGCCGATCGTGACGTGGCCGACCGCGACGAGCAGGAGGGCGTCGGTGGCCTGCACCAGACCGAACAGGCGGCTCTGCCGGTCGGCCAGATCCACGACCTTCTCGACGTGCACCTCCGTTGTCTCGAGCCGCGACAGGTCGCGGATCGCGATGAGGAGCGCAGGAGACGGCCGCGCGACGACGACGCTCGAGGGCGCGGGCGCCGGAGCGCCGAGGCGCGGCGCCACCACGAGCGCGCCGAACCCGACCGACGCGAAGAGCGCCACGACGAGCAGCGCGATCCGCGCGGCGCGGCCCACCTGCGCGCGCGGGCGCGGCGCGTGAACTGCGGCCGAAGCGTAGGGGTCCTGGATCGGGCCTTCCATCGGAGGGGTCTACCTTGGAGGAACACGGGCGCGCAGCAGGCGCCCGCGGCGGCTCGGCTGGACACCGACCCGAGGAGCCGCGCGTCCTCCACAGAGAGTACCCAGAACTGGAAGGCCGGAGAGCGAGAAGTATCGACCAGCCCCGCCCCGCCCGCTCGCCCGCTCGCCCGCTCGCCCGCTCGCCCGCTCGCCCGCACAGCGCGCCGGCGGCTAGCACGCCGCGAGCAGCCTCACGCCGCCCGCGCCGTCGACCGCGGCGGCGCCGCCGCCTGCTCCGCCCTCGAGGACGAGAGCGCCTGCTCGAGCATCCAGTCGTCGACGTCGCCCTCGGCCGCATGCTCCAGGGCGAGCCGCACGTCTCGGTTCGCGCACCCCTCCGCCGCGATCCGCAGCCGCTCCTCGGTCTGGCCGTCGCGCGAGCCCGCGAGCGCGAGCGCGGCCCCGATGCGGAGCTCGGCCGGCGCCCCGCCGTCCTCGAGCACCGTGAACGCCTGCTCCCGCGTGAGCTTCGCCGTCCGGTAGTCGGCGCCGGCCTCGCCCACGAGGCGGCGCAGCGCCGCCCGCCAGGCGGGCGCAGGCAGGCCGCGGCGCCCGAGGAGCGCCACCGCGCGCCCCGCCTCGTGGGCGCCGCGCCCGCTCCGCTCCCGCAGCAGCGCGAGCAGGTGCTCGCGGCGCCGCTCGGCGAGCACCATGCTGAGCCCCGTCTCGCTGGGATCACGCAGCAGCTGCGGCGGCACGAGGGTGAGCGAGAGCTCCTCGCCTCCGGTGAGCGCGAGCTCGACCCCGAGCGCCGTCTCCTCGACCCGCTCGATGCTGCCGAAGGAGATGAAGCGCTCGCCGGCGTCGTCCCGGAGCGAGAGCCCGTCGCTGCCCGCCACCAGCACGCGGCGCGCAGAGCCCTCCCTGAGCAGCGCCGCCAGCACCCACGCCGAGGCGCCCGTGACGACGCCGAGCGAGAGCGCCACGTCGAAATCGAGCACCGACCAGCAGAGCAGCGACATGAGCGCCGCGACCCCGACGAACAGGCGGCGCCGCGGCAGCGACGGCGCGTCGTCGTAGAGCCGCGCGCTCCACGTGCCCCGCGCGCGCCCGGCGGCGATCACGCCGAGCAGCCGCTCCGCGTCGACCGGATCGTCGACGCGCACCCGGATGACATCGCCGTCGTCGGTCTTCAAGGCGACCTCACCGCCGGAGCTCGAGAGCCGCGCGCGCGTGAGCGAGAGGAGCGGGAACGCGCGCCGATCGCCAGGGCGCTCGATCCACAGCGCGTTGCTCACCCGGACGACCGCCGCGCCGGACGAGCCCACCGCCGCCCAGAGCCAGGCGATCGGCGTGTAGAGCAGGCACGCCAGGCAGAGCAGCGCGAGCAACGACCCGAGCAGCGCGAACGGCACCATGACGGCCGCCACGATCGGGCCCGCGATCGGCTCCACGAGCGACGCGACGGAGAAGACGACGAGGAGCCACGCCAGCGCCGACGAGAGCAGCCGGCCGATGGATCGAGCATCGGCGTAGGGCTGGATGAGGACCCCACACCGCTTGAACACGCCGTCGCTTCCAGCGGTCCCTGCCACCCCACCACGGTGAAGGCACCCGCTTGCGAGTTCAAGCGCACAGCGCAATTTCAACGCAGGAGGAACCCCTGCGCTGCCGTCCCCGGCGACCGCGCTCAGTACGCGTCCGCCGGCGCGCGCGCGTCCGCGGGGAGCGTGAGCGGGAGCATCTCCACGGCCACGTCGCCGCCGGCCAGCCACTGATACCGCGCCAGGTTCGAGAGGACGCGACCCACATAGGCGCGCGTCTCGTTGTACGGGATCCGCGCCACCCACACGTCGGTGTCCCGGTCGATGCCCCCACCGAGCCAGTGCGACACCGCCTTCGGACCGGCGTTGTACGCCGCCGTCGCGAGCGGCAGGCTGCCCTCGAACGTCCGGAGCAGCTTGCCGATGTAGAAGCCGCCGAGGCGCAGGTTGAGCGGCGCGCTCTTGAGCTGCCCGAGGTCGAAGCCGAGCGAGAGCTCGCTCGCAGCCTTCTCGGCCGTCGACGGCATGAGCTGCATCAGGCCGACCGCGCTCGCGGGGCTCACCACGACAGGGTCGAACGCGCTCTCCTGACGCATCAGCGCGTGAACGAGGCCCCTCGGCAGCCCGTGCTGCGCCTCGAGCGCGCGCACCTCGCCGGCGTACGGCTCCGGATAGACGCACTCCCACGTCCAGCGATCGGCCTGCGAGGGCGCGCGCTGGAGCGCCGCCGCGGAGACCGCCTGCGTGCCCACGCGGTAGCGGCGCTTCGCGGGCGAGAGCATGCCGTACATCCGGCAGAGCGCCTCGCTCTCCTGCCCGGCATAGGCCGCGGTCGCCTCTCGCTCGTTCTCGGCGAGGTAGCTCTCCGCGTCGCCGTCGAGCCCCATCGACGCGAGCAGCGCCGCGGCCGGCGGCAGCTTCACCTCCACCGCCCTGGCGTCCCCGAGAGACGCCGGGACGAGCAGCGGCGGCATGGGCGCGCCCACCGCCGCGAGGCGCGAGCGCGAGAGCAGCGCGCCCCACGAGAGCGGCTGCTCCCGCATCACCTGCGTCCAGAGCCGCACCGCGCCGTCACGGTCGCCGCCGCGCAGCGCCGCGAGCCCGGCGAGCTCGCGCAGCCGCGCCGCGTCGGCCGGCCTCGCGTCGCGCGCGAGCTGCTCCAGCGGCCGCCGCGCGCGCGCGGCGCCGCCCGTCGACAGCGTCGCGAGCGCCCGCTCGTAGACCGCGTCGTCGCGCCGATCGCTCCGCGGATAGGCGTCGAGGAACCGGCCGTACTGCGCGACGGCCTCCGCGTAGCGCCCGACCTGCATGAGGAGCCGCGAGGCGAGCAGGCTCGAGAGCTCCCCCCAGCGGGTCTTCCGGAACCTGCGCGCGACGGCGAGGTGCCGCTCGATCGCCTCCGCCTCGCGCCGGAGCCGCGAGAGCGAGCGCGCCGCGAGGTGCAGCTGCTCGGCCTGGCGCGCCGACGGCGCGGCGGCGACCTTGAGGAACGCCGCGGCCGCGGCCTCGTAGTCGCGCGCCCGGTAGAGCGCCGTGGCCCTGCGGTGGTGGAGCTCCGGCGCCGGCACGCCCGACATCTTGTCGAGCTCGGCGATCGCCTCCGCCGCGCTGCCCCCGGCGACCATGGCGTCGACCTTCTGGAGCCGCTCCGCCTGCGAGAGCTGCCCCGGCAAGGCGGCGAGGAGCGCCGCGGCCTCGCGCCCGTCGGGCGACGACGGCGCGCTCTTCACGATCCACCGGAGGTCGGCGTGCGCGAGCGCCGCCGCGGCGGCCTTCTCCCCCGGGCGCTCGGCGGCGTCGCGCACGCCGAGCTGGACGCGCGCCCGCGCCATCCGCGCCGCCGCCTCGTCGCGCGACCTGCGCGCGCGCTGCGCCGCGGCCACGGCCCGGTCGGCGAGCGCGCGCGCCTGCTTGAGATCGCCGCCCTTCATGGTGGCGAGCGCGGCGCGCGCGAGGCCGGGCGCGCTGCCCGAGCGCTCGAAGTACGCCGCCGCCTCGAGGAACGGCCCCGCCACGAACGCCGCCTCCGCCCGGTAGCGCGCCACCTCGCGCGAGAGGAGCGGCAGCTCCTGCTCCAGGCCATGCAGCAGCTCCACCGCCTTGCCGTGATCCCCGAGCTCGAACGCGACGCGCGCCCGCGCGTACTTCATCGAAGGCAGCGCGCGCTGCTCCATGGGCAGGGCGTCGAGCCGCGCCGCCGCCTCGGCCCAGCGCTCGAGCCGCACCGACTCGACCCAGGCGCCGTCCACCAGGGACGGCGCGGGCAGCGCGAGGGCGAGACCCGCGGGCGGCGCGAGGGCGAGACCCGCGGGCGGCGCGGCGCGCGCGGTGCTCTGCGACGGGGGCGGCCCGGCCGCGTGGTGCTCCGCGCACGCGGAGAGCGAGAGGCCGAGGACCCACGCGACGGCCAGCCGGCGGCGCGCTCCCCCTGAAGACGGCTTCGGTGGCGACGGAGCCCGTTTCATAGCCGACCCGGCGCGTTGGACGACCCGCCGGCAGCGCGCCCTGAGGACGGAGCCCCGCGGAACGACGGCCTCCGCGCGCAGGCCGCTCGAACCGCAGCGCACGCGCTGCCGACCCCTTTAGCTAGCAAGCCTGGGCCCGGGGTCGCAAACAAAGTGTCGGGCCCGACGCGATCCACCGCTTCCCGATCTCCACGTCCTCCTCGAACAGGAAGGCCGCGACCTCGTCGAGCGAGCCAGCGCGGTTCGGCGGCGCACCCAGACGCAGCGCGGCGGCCTTGCCGAACGCGGCGACCACCGGGTGCGGCGAGCTCGCGAGCCGCAGGAGCTCGGGTACGAGCTCCACCGCCCCGAACGCGCCCGCGAGGACCGCCGCCAGCGGCCGCGGATCGGCGGGGCAGTCGTAGCTCCACGACAGCGCCGAGCGCAGCACCGCGATCGTCTCGGGCGCCGCCGCGCGCGCCGCGGCCGTGCGGTAGCCGCCCACCGGCAGCGCGAGCTGCGCGTCGCCGCGGCTCGTCGCGCAGATGCCGTCCGCCGCCTGCAGCAGCGCCGAGGCGATCGGCTCGGTCACCCCGTCGCCGAGCGCCGTCAGCCCCTCGACGTCGGCGGCGACCGGCCGCGACGCCTCCTGCGCATACCCCTCGAGGTTGGCGAGGAGCCGCTCCAGGTCCACCGCGCCCGCGGCGCGGCCCGCCAGCACCTCGCGCTCGGTGTGCACCGTCACGAGGCTCGACACGATGGCCGGCGTCCCGCCGCGCATCGTGTGCGACACGTCCACGCTCACCTGCTTGACGGCGGGCCACCGCAGCACCCGCGGCTCCGTGTCCGGGTCGACGACGATCCCCCAGGGCACGACGGCCATCGTCACCTCGCGGGCGCCGCGCTGGATCGGGGGGCGGTGCTCGGCGCGGACCAGCGCGAGCAAGCCGAGCGCGCCCCCCATCGCGATGAGCCCCAGCGAGAGCGCGTGGCTCCCGGCGCTCCAGACGGCCGCGGAGGCGCCCGCCAGCCCCGCGGTCCCGGCCGCGGCGAGCGCGCCGGTCGAGCCGGGCTCCGGGTGGAGCCACACGTAGCGGAAATCCGGCGGAGGCAGCTTGCGCAGCACGGTGACGACCCCGGACCACGAATCTAGGCTGCCGCGCCATCACGCGCCACCACGCGCCACCGGGGGCGCGGGGGCGCGGGGGCGCGCGCGGCATGCCACGGCGCGTCGGAGGCGCGCTCCACGCCCATGGCGGCGCTCCACGTGCGCTGCGCGGTGGTAGCTTCGCGGGCGGTGCTGCTCTCCCGCATCCGCCTCGTCCATGTCGGCCCGTTCGAGGACCTCTCGCTCTCGCTCGAGGACGCCGCCGGCGCGCCGCGCCGGCTCGTGGTCCTCTTCGGCGGCGACGGCGTGGGCAAGACCTCGATCCTGTCGGCGATCGCGTCGACCCGGCCCGGGTACGCGGTCGCGCAGCCGAGGCCGCGCGGAGACGACGGCTCGCAGCCGCTCGTCGTCGCCGACTGGATGCTCGGCGCGGACGACCCGGCGCGCGCGCACCCGCTGCGGGTCATGAGCCCGAACGCGCGCCTCGACGAGCCCGAGGACGCGGCGATCTTGCGGCGGAGGGAGCAGTCGCTGTTCGAGCGGCGCGCGGCCGAGGGGGGCTTCGTCCTGGTCGCGCTCTCGGGGGCGCGCTGGTTCTCCCGCAGCGCGATCGTGCTGACGGCGCCCGAGCGCAGCATCCTCCGCTACGACGTGCGCGCGGCCGCGAGCTTCGACGACGCGACGCGCACCGACCTCGCCCGCGAGACGAAGCAGGTGCTCTCGTTCGTCCCGATCGCGGCGGCGATCGCGCGCGAGGGGCGGAAGAGCCGGCCGGAGGTACTCTCCGACGTGCAGCCGGACGCCCGGCCGGGCGCCCAGGCAGAGCGGCTCGGCGCGCTCGATCGGGCGCTCAAGGAGGTGCTCGAGGCGCTGCTCGACGGCCACGGCGTGACGTACGCCGGCGTCGATCCGCTCCGGCTCGAGCCGATCTTCGAGCGCGCGGACGGCCAGCGCGTCGACTTCGACGATCTCGGGCGGAGCGCGCGGCACACCGTCGCGTTCGGCGCGCTCGCGCTCCGCGCGCTCGCGTCCGCCCACCCGAGCGGCGATCCGCGCCTCGCCGAGGGCGTCGTGCTGATCGACGACATCGAGGCGCAGCAGCCGGTGCACCGCCAGCGATCGCTCGCCGCGCGCCTGCGCGCCGCGCTGCCCAACGTGCAGTGGATCGTCACGACCTCATCGCCGGCGATCGCGCTCGGCTGCGAGCTCTCCGACGTGATCGCGCTCCGCCGCGAGCCCTCGTCGGGGCGCGTCGAGCTGCACGAGGGCCCGGACGCCGTGCTGCACTGAAACACGCGGCGCGGCGCGGCACGTCGCCGAGCGGCGGGCGGCGCCGCGCCTCCCTCCGCCCCCGGGCTCCTGCGCCGCGCGCGTCAGGCGAGCGGCACGGCGAGGAGCACGACCTCCTTGCCGCGGACCTCGATCTTGTAGCGCATGGGCTTTCCGTGCTTCCGCCCGAGCTCCTGCTCGCTCGCCTTGAGGCGGGCGACGAACGCGTCGCGGGTGATGTGGTCCACCGGATCGCCGAGCGACTTCTTCGCGGCGATGTACTCCGCGAAGATGCGCGCGTAGTAGACGTCCTCCGGCTCCTCGAGCAGCGCCTTGGCGTCGGCCGGGATCTCGCCCGCGGACAGCGCGGCCATCCGCTCGTCGACCTCGAGGGCGTCCCGGAAGGACGCCGACGTCGGCGCGCGCGACGGGCGCCCCTCGGCGTCGGTCTCGTCCTCCTGCACCCCGAGCAGCTGGTTCAGGAGCGAGTTCAGGCGGAACACGAGCCCGCCGAGCTCGGCGTGCTCGATCTGGAACCGGAGGTCGGTCCGGCCGTTCATGATCGCGAGCAGGCCGTCCTCGATCTCGGAGACCGGCTGCGAGATGTACGCGTCCAGGAAATACGCGGCGATCACGACGAGCACGAGCCCGAGCGCGGTGACGCCGAGGAGCGGCCAGAGCAGCGCGCTCGCGAGCCCCGGCGTCCGGAGCTGCGCGATGCTGAGCAGCACCGCGCGCCGCCCGTCGCCGTAGCCGTCGAGCGCGTGCCCGACGGCGCTGTACTCGCCGGACAGCCCGCCGATGTCGACCGTCTGGCCGGAGCGCAGCGCCTTCAGCGCGCCGTCCTTTGCCGGCGACGCCGTGAGCGCCGCGACCAGCTGCGGGGAAGCGTCACGCGATTTCGCCACCACGTCGAGCCCGTCGCCCGACTGCGTCGCGACGACGAGGACGCGCCCGCTCGTGCGCTCGCTCGCGTTGGTCAGCCGCTCGTCGTTCAGCGCGGTGCCCACCGCGACGGCGCCGATGATCTGCCCGGCGTCGCTGCGGATGGGCGCGTAGGACGCGAGCAGCTGCTCGTTGCGCGCCCGGCTGACCCACACGTCCGAGCCGGTCACCCCCTGCTCGATGGCGAGCTTCAGCGACGGGTAGACGGCGCCGAGGTTGTCTCCGCGCATGAGCGCGGAGGCGTTCCGCCCGAGCACCACGCCCTTGGTGTCCACCAGGACCACGAGCGAGGGCGGGGTCCTGGCCAGCTCGGGCGAGGCGGCGACCGCCTCCCGGATGGCGTTGGCGGCGCTGGTGGCCGCCTCGGCGCGGGCCGGGGCGGTGCCGGCGTTGAACGGCTCGCGCAGCTTCGGGTCGCTCGCGTAGGAGTCGAGCCACCGCTCCAGCACGAGGCCGTCCACCTGGAGCTGCGCCATGGCGGCCGCGAGCGCGCGCGGCGCCTCGCCGGGGCGCCCGATCTCCGCGAGGGAGGCGCGCGTGAGGGCGTAAAAAAGCCCTCCGACCATGAGGACAATCACGGCGAAGACTGCGATGATCTTTCCGCGCATCCTGCGTCTCCACTCCTTCTTTCCGGGGCTCAGGGCAAGCTACCATCCGCTGCGGCGCTGCTACAACTCTCCACCCAGCTCATGGTGCACTTGAATCAGCCGCACTCCGAAGCCCCGCGCCTCTACGTCGTCGACGACGCGCTGTTCGAGCAACATCGCTCGCGAGGCGCGCACCCTGAGCGCCCGGAGCGCCTCGAAGCCGCCCGCCGCGCCATCGAGCGCTGCGCCGCGGCCGGCCTCTCGCTGGAGCACGTGGCGTCGCGCGACGCCACCGAGGAAGAGCTCGCCCGGGCGCACGCCCCGCGGTACCTGGAGTCGCTCGGCCGGCTCAGCGGCCACTATGCCGCGCTCGACCCGGACACGTACGTGGTCCCGCGCTCGGTCGAGGCGGCGAGGCGCGCCGCGGGCGCCGCGGTGGCGCTTGTCGACGCGGTGCTCGCCGGCCCCGGCCGGCTCGGGGTCGCGCTGCTCCGTCCGCCCGGCCACCACGCCACGCGCGACGCCGGCATGGGCTTCTGTCTCCTGAACAACGTCGCCGTGGCGGCGCGGGCGGCGCTGAGCAGCGGGCTCTCGCGGGTCGCGGTGGTCGACTTCGACGTGCACCACGGCAACGGCACGCAGGACATCTTCTGGGACGATCCGCGGGTGCTGTTCTGCTCGCTGCACCAGTGGCCGTTCTATCCCGGCACCGGCGCCGCCGGCGAGCTCGGCGGCGGCGACGGCGCGGGTTACACCGTGAACGTGCCGCTGTCCGACGGCGCGACGGACGCGGTCTACGAGGCTGCGTTCGACGAGCTCCTCCTTCCGGTGCTCGACGAGTATGCGCCCGAGCTGATCCTGGTCTCGGCGGGGTTCGACGCGCACGAGCGCGATCCGATGGCGGCGATGAAGCTGTCGCGCGCCGCGTACGCGGCGATGGGCCGCCGGCTCGCGGCGATGGCGGCCGCGAAGGCGGGGGGGCGGCTCGCCATCTTCCTGGAGGGCGGCTACGACCTGGCCGCGCTCGAGAGCTCGCTCGCGTCGGCGCTGCTCGCGGCGTCCGGCCGCGAGGCAGCAGACGACCCGGCTGGAGGGTCGGTGCCGCCGGCGCAGCCCGCGCAGCGCGCGCCGATCTCGACCCGCCACCGCGCAGACCTGGACCGGGCGCGCCGGGCCGCGCTGCGCCGGTGGACGACGCTCTGACCGAGGCGACCGGCGGCGCGCGCCCGGGAACGCGCCGGGACGCGGCCGAGGCGTGAACGGGGCCGGGGCGGGGCCGCCGGACGCCGGACCAGAAGGAAGAGCGACACGCGGTGCGTTTCCGTGATTGCACTCTGCGCGGAGCTGAGTATTCTGCCAGGCCTTCGCAGCCCACGGGCCGCGAAGAACGGTGGGTATAGCTCAGTTGGTAGAGCACTGGATTGTGGCTCCAGTTGTCGCGGGTTCGATTCCCGTTACTCACCCCAGGTAGAACAGGCCGAGGCCGCCCAGCAGCGGCAGCCTCGGGGTCTCGGCTGCGCGAGAGCACGAAGGCGGCGCGGCAGGCCCGCTGATGCGTGCCCGCCGGCCTCCTCGCTGGCGCTCCACGAGCTCGACCGCGACGCGTCGACAGGGAGCGAGCGTCGAGCGGCGCATCGCGAGGGACCGCGACGCTGGCGCTCGATCCGCTGACACCTGACGCGCGCCGTGGCCTCGGGCCCCGAGCCCCGGCGCGACGGTGCCGAGCCGCCGCGCCCTGCCCACGGGAAAGCGACGCGCGCTCTCCGCGACCTCCCTTCCTCCATCCCTCACGAGCCGAACGGCGTTACCCCTTGGCCGACGCCGCGCGAGCGCGGCCCGACCCCGGTCCGAGGCTCGGCGCCGCCCGAGACCATCCACGAGCGCGCCCGCGCGCCACACCACGAGCGCGCTCGCGCGCCATCACGAGCGCGCTCGGACACCCCATCATGGACGAGCTCGCACGGCGTCGCGAACCGCTCGCTTCGATAAGCGCCCTTCGCGCCTCGGAGCTATCGATTCACGGATATCCGTCCACCGCAGTGAGCCGTTATCCATTCTCACGGAGACAGCAAGTCTCATCTCTGTAACCGACTCGCCACACTGCCCGCGTAGCGTCCGCGCGCATGAAGACCACTCTCCCCGGGAGCCGCGCGTCGACGGCGCGCCTCATCTCCGCCGTTTTCATCGCGTTCAACGCACCTCAGCTCGCGGCGTGCGCCGCGGATTCTTCGAGCGATGTTTTGGATCCTACCGAGTTGCCGGCCCCCGGCGCCGTCGATGTCGTCCGCCCGCTCACGCTCTCGGAGCGCGCTCGTGTGCCCGAGAAGGAGCCGGGGTTCGTCGCCGCGGCGCTGGGGGACCACGAGCTCGTCATCACCCATGACGGCAGCATGACGCCCTTCGCCGCGGGCGACGTGCTCGGCGGCACGCAGGGAGGCGGCTACCTCGCCCGCGTCGTGCGCGTACGCACGATCGACGCGACGCGGGTGGCGCTCGCGACGGCGCCCGCTCCTCTGACGGAGTTCATCACCGAGGGCCATTTCCGCGTCCACTACGACGCGCGCGAGTACGCGCGCGCCATCGACGATCACGTCGCGCGCACCCGCGAGCTCGGCGTGGAGGACGGCGAGCAGATCGCGAGCGCGGCGGAGGCCCTGAAGATCTCGTCCGGCGCCTCCCTGAAGCTCCTCGATCTCTCGTCGGCCTCGCTCCCTGCGTCGTGCGGGGTCACCGCGCACGGGACGGCGGCGCTCGACGTCACGGCCGAGCTCTCGCCGGCGCTCGATCTCGAGGTCCACATCGGCCCGAGGGGTAAGCTCAACCCGGTGCCGGAGCTGAAGCAGCTCCGCCTCGTCGCGTCGGGCCAGCTCGACGTGAGCGCCAGGCTCCAGGGCACCGGCACGGTCACGGGGAGCTGCTCGGTCGATCTCCTGGAGCTCGCCGGGGGCGTCCCGAGCCTGCCGCTGCCGACGCTGACCTTCTGGGTGGGCCCCGTCCCCGTCATCGTCACGACGAACGTCGTGCCGAGGGCGACTGCGGATCTGGGGCTGTCCTTCACGGCCGCCGAGGTGGAGGCCGAGGCGCAGGCGACCGCCGAGATCGAGGCCGGGGTCGACTACAGGAATGGCACGTGGAGCACGATCTGGGAGCCCTCCGGCTCGGCCTCGGGCTCGGCCTCGATCGGCGCGCCCGGCCCGATCACGGCGTCCGGCGAGGTGAGCGCCGGCGCGGAGCTCCGGGCGCGCCTCTACGGCATCGTCGGCCCGAACGTCGGAGTCCAGGCGTACGCGCGCGTCACGGCGGAGACCGCGCCGCCCTACTGCGCGTACGACGCGCGGGTCGACGGCGGCGTGCGGGCTTACGCCGAGGCGGTGGCAGGCGTGTCGGTCGGCCCGCTGGACCTGACGCTCAAGCGCCTCGAGCTCGTCGATCTCGAGCTCCTCCACTTCGACGGACCGCGCGCCTCGGGCCCGCTCCGCGACGCGCCCGAGTGCGACGCGGAGCCCTGATCGCGCCGCCCCTCATCGCGCCATCCGTCCGGGAGGCCAGGCGCCCCCGCCTCCCCGCGCGCGGGGAGGCGGGGACGCCGCGCTCAAGGGTCCGCGCACGCGACGTAATCACAGGACGCCTCGTTCACGCACTCCTCGGTTCGCGCCACGAGGTCATTCCCCTCGAGGCCAAGGCACGCGGTCTCGCAGCTGGTCTTGCTCGGCGGCGGAGCGTCGTTCTCCTCCGCGCAGAGGATGCGGTGCTTGCAGAGCTCACTGCATGCGTTCAGGATCTCTTCGTCTTTGCACCCTGCGGCCCCCGCGGCCAAGAGGCCGAGGACGGCGGCGATGACGAGCGGGATCGATCGGAGTTCTGCGTTCTTCATGGGCAGCTCACCTCGGTTGTGGAACGGAGACTCTCCCCGGCGAGCGACCCGCTGCCGACCGGCAGCCCGCGTCAGCGCACGAGAAGAAGGCGAGCGCGCGACCCGGCACGGTAGCAGCGCTTTGCAGAAGGCCAGCGCGCCTCACCACGAGGCCACGCCTCCGCGCAGAGCATAGACGAATCCCTGGCCGCCGCCCACCGCGCGGCGGCAGCGGGAACGGAGAGGACGAGATGACGCGAAGACCTCGGCCCCGCGCCGACGTCATCTCCGTTCCCGCTGCCGCACCCCCGCGCTGGCTCGACGCGCCGGGCGTGGTACATTGCGTCATCGCGCGTCCTGACGCGCCCTCCACGATCGACGACGAATGCCCTCCAAGGAATCCGACACCCTGCTCGAAGCCGATCCAGCCGAGCGACCGGATCGCGAGAAGCCCGAGCCCGCGCGGCTCCCTCTCGTGCTCTTGGTCGACGGGGACAGGAGCATCTGGCAGCCGCTCGGCGCGCTCCTCTCGAGGCGATATCGCCTCGTCGTATGCTCCTCGGCCGTGGACGGGGTCGCCGCCTTCACCGAGGACACGTGCGCGGTGATCGTCGATGCGCGGATGTCAGGGCTGGAGGGATTCTGGGTCTGCGACCAGATCCGCAAGGTGCAGCCCGAAGTGCCCGTGATCTTCTATTCGGCTCATCACGACGAGAAGGACTCGTTCGAGGTCATCAACGCGCACCGGCCTTTCGCCTATGTCGACAAGCACGGCGCGGAGCAAAAGCTCCTCGACGCCCTCGAGAAGGCGACGCGGATATTTCAAAGCACCCTCCGCAGCAGGCGGATCATCGAGCGGCTGCAGCGCCGCCGGCTGGAGGCGGTCTGACGCCTCGGCAGGGCGAGCCGCGCCCGCGCGGCGATCGGCGGGATCTGTGGCGCACGCTGGCCCAGCTGGCGCTCAGCCTGTCCGCGCTCTTCGCGGGGATCGCGCTCGCGGCGCACCTCGCCCGCGAGCAGCTCGACGCGCTCGGCCGCGCGTTCGTGGACCGCTTCGGCCTCGCCGGGATGTTCGTCGGCACCTTCCTCGCCGACGCGTTCTCGTTCCCGATCCCGCCGCAGTTCTACATGCTGACCGCGATCACCTCGGGTGGCTCGCAGGTCGCGCCCCTGATCGCCATCTCGACCGCCTCGCTCGTCGGCGGCTGCACGGGGTATCGCCTCGCCGGCCGCCTCGCGCGGCTCCGCCTCTTCGCGGCGCGCATCGAGCGGACGCGACCCAGGATAGACCGGCTCTTCGAGCGTTACGGCCACTGGGCGATCGCGATCGGGAGCATCTCGCCGATCCCCTTCTCGATGCTCTGCTACCTGTCCGGGCTGTACCGGATCCCGCTGCGCTACTTCTTGACCATGGTGCTGTTCCGGGTGCCCCGGCTCCTCCTCTTCTACGCGCTCATCCGGGCGGGATGGAGCCAGTGAAGCCGGCGGCATGAGCGCTATCGGGGGCTGTCCGTCTCCTCGGGCGACGGGTTCACCCTGACGCGCTCCAGGATCTGGTCGACCATGCCGAGATCGATCCCGGAGCGCTCCACGACGTTCCTGGAGAACAGCCGAGTCGCCTCCTTCGCGAGCTCCTCGTCCGGGAGGAACGGCCGCGCGGGCGACCGCGGCGCCGGCAGGCCGATCTCCTTCTCGAGCTCGGAGATCGCCCGGATCATCTCCTGGTAGCAGGCGGAGGCGATCTGCACGGCGAACGGGAACACCTGGACGTTGCCCCGGCCGGCGCGCACGGCGTGCAGCGTCGCGGCGGCCTGCTCGGCGAACTGGCGACTCCCGTACGCGTTGGCCATCTGCGCGTACATCGCGATGGACTCCTGGTCCGCCGCGAGGTCCTCCTCCTTCGTGCGCGGCGCTCCGGACGGGGGCACCGACGACCACCGGACGATCATCCGCGCGTAGTCGTCGAGCGCGCGCCGCTGGAGCGCCAGTCGCTCCAAGAGCGCTTCTCGCCGCTGTCTCAGGAGCTCCGCTCTCTCCTCGTGCTCGGCCCGCCGCTCCGCGCTGAGATCCGCCGATCTCCGCGCCAGGTAAGCGCCGATGAAGAGGGCGACGCCGTTGCTGACGGCGATGAAGAGCATCTCCAAGATCTTGGGATCCATGCCGGTGCCCACGACTTCTATCACGTTCGCGCTGAACGCAGCGAGTTGCCGGAGGATGCGGAGAAAAGTTGGCCGCCGCCCTCCTCCCGTGCAGGTGCGCCGTCATCCTACAGGCGGCCGTGGCCGCGCTCGGAGCCGCGCGGGCAGGCGTGATAGGATGTCCGCATGACCGGTTCACTCGACGCCGGGGCCGGCCCGCACCTGGATGGGCTCGCGGGCCCGCTGCGCGAGGCGCTGGGGAGGAGCCTCGCCGACCGGCTCGCGCGCCGCCCCGGGGCGGAGCTCAACCTGGACAACGCGTTCTGGGGCGCCCCCGAGCCGCGCGACCTCGGCGAGGCGCTCACCCGGTTCGGGCCGACGTGCGTCAACGTCGTTGTGCGCATCTTCGAGCGTATCCGCGGCATCGACCCGACGCTCGGCCTGTGGATGCAGATCAGGTATCTGCGCAACGTCTGGTGCGGCGGGAGCGCCGGATTCAAAGTGGTCTACGTGGAGCCGGCGGCCATGCGCGAGCGCCTCGACCGCCACTTCGCGGGAGCGGGCGGCCGCCGCGTGGCGCGCGACACGATCCTCGGGGGGCTCGAGCACCAGCGGGGCGCGCTGCTCGGCTCGCTCGCGGCGAGCATGGCGGAGCTCTTCCGGGGCGGCGAGCCGCTCGACGCGGACAGCTGGCGCGAGGTGCACCGGCCGGATCGGGAGGCGGTGCACCTCTGCGTCGGCAAGCACGAGCCGCGGCCGCCGGAGCTCGACGACATCCACCTCGACTGGCGGTCGCCGGTGGTGGGCGTCGACGAGGAGCGCCGCCGCTGCCGGTACGGGCTCCTCATCGGCGTGGTCCACTGGACGCAGGCGCGGTTCGGGCTCGGCAAGCCGGTGTTTCCGTTCGAGAGCATCGATGAAAGGGTCGCCGCCCTGGCCGGGCGCCGCGAGGCACCGGCGCGCTGGGCCGAGTTTGCGGCGCGCTGGCGCGACGCGCGGTGGCCGCTCGCCCTGCGCGGCGGCGCCGGCGCAGAGGAGGCGCAGGCGTGGCTTCGCGAGTGCGACGAGCTGGTCGCCGCGCAGCGCGCGGACGCGTGAGAGGCCACAGGCGGCCGGCATGCCCTACCCCGCTCCCGACGGCGCCCAGCTGATCGAGCACCTCGGCGCCGGCGCCACGTTCGACGTCGCGCTGGTGCGGCTCGGAGGCTCGCCGCCCGGCCCCACGCTGGTGTGCAAGCGCCTCGTCCCCGGCGTCCTCCACGAGCACGCTGGGCGGGCCGCCATGGTCCGCGAGGCGAAGGTCCTCTCCCTCGTTCGCCACCCCGCCCTGCCCGCGCTCGCGCGCGTCGGCGCCGATCGCCACGGCCCATTCCTCCTCGAGACCCGGCGCGAGGGCACCTCCCTCCGCGACGTGCTCGACGGATGGCGCGGCCGCGGCCGGCCGCCGCCCGCGTCGCTCATCACCCACGTCGTCAGGACCGCGCTCGAGACGCTCGCCGAGCTCCAGGAGATCGAGGACGCCGGAGGCCCGATCCGCTTCGTTCACGGCGATCTCGGCCCTGATCACGTGCTGCTGGGTCCGCTCGGCGACATCGGCCTCGTCGACCTCGGCGCCGCGCGGTTCCGCGGCATGGAGCCGGACCTCGAGACCGCCGACCGGGGCACGGTTCCCTTCGTTGCCCCCGAGATCGCCCGCGGCGAATCCCCGCCGACCCAGCGCGGCGACGTCTACTCCATGGCGGCGACCCTCGTCTCCTTCGCCACCGGCGCGCCCCTCACGCGCGCGCGCGAGCAGGCCGCGGCGCTCGTCGAGATCAGCGAATCCGGCCTCTGCCTCGACCCGCTCTCCGTCACGGACGCGCTCTCGCCGGGGCAGCGCCGAGCGCTCGCTCGCGCGCTCGATCGCGATCCGGAGCGCCGCGCCGGGACGGCGCGGGCGCTGCTCGACGCGTTCGACGCGGCCGCTCCGCGGGCCGAGGGCGGCGCCGTGTCAGCGCGCTGACCCGGCCCTCCTGCGCGCCAAAACCGTGGACGCACGCGGCCCACGAGATAAGTCTCGCCCGCATGAAGCCCCACCTAGGTCACGACAAGCTCGGCCTCGACACGCTCGCGATCCACGCCGGACAGCCGCCGGATCCGACGAGCGGCGCGGTCATGACGCCGATCGTCCTCTCGAGCACCTTCGCTCAGGAGCGGCCGGGCCACCACAAGGGGTTCGAGTACTCCCGCAGCGGCAACCCCACCCGCAAGGCGCTCGAGGAGTGCGTCGCCGCGCTCGAGGGGGGGCGCCATGGCTTCGCCTTCGGCAGCGGCTCCGCGGCGACCGCCACCCTGCTCCACACGCTCCGCCCCGGAGATCACGTGCTCTCGGGCGATGACGTCTACGGCGGCACCTTCCGGCTCTTCGACAAGGTCATGCGGCCGATGGGCATCGCCTCGACCTCGGTCGACATGAGCGACCTCGACGTCGTCCGCAAGGCCCTCACCCCGGCCACGCGGATGATCTGGATCGAGACCCCGACGAACCCGATGCTCAAGATCTTCGACATCGCAGGGCTCGCCGAGATCGCGCGCGCGCACGGGGCGCTGCTCGTCGTCGACAACACCTTCGCCACGCCGGTGCTCCAGCGGCCGCTCGACCTCGGCGCTCACGTCGTGGCGCACTCGAGCACGAAGTACCTGAACGGGCACTCGGACGTCGTCAGCGGCGCGCTGGTCACGTCCGAGGACGCGCTCGCGGAGCGGGTCGGGTTCCTGCAGAACGCGATCGGCGCCGTCCCGAGCCCGTTCGATTGCTACCTCGTGCTCCGCGGGATCAAGACGCTCGGCGTGCGCGTGCGCCAGCAGTGCGCGTCGGCCGCGCTCATCGCCGGGAGGCTCGCCGGGCACCCCGCCGTCCAGGCGGTGCACTACCCCGGCCTCCCCACGCACGCCGGCCACGCGCTCGCCGCGCGGCAGATGCGCGCGCCCGGGGCGATGATCTCGTTCGTCGTGCGCGGCGGCCTCCCCGTCGCCTCGGGGTTCCTCGAGCGGCTCGCGATCTTCGCCTGCGCCGAGAGCCTCGGCGGCGTCGAGTCGCTCGCCGAGCACCCCGCCCTCATGACCCACGCCTCCGTACCCGCGGCGGCGCGGGAGGCGCTCGGCATCGCCGACGGCCTCCTCCGGCTCTCGGTGGGCCTGGAGGCCAGCGAGGACCTCTGGAACGACGTCGCCCAGGCGCTGGACGGCGCGCAGGGGCGCGCGGCGGGCGCGTGAGCGCGCGCGGCGCTGCCGCCGTTTGATCGCGGACCCCCGAGTACGATAGAAGCGAGGAGCGGCCTCGGGGCCGCCACCTACCACCGGAGCTTTCCATGCGTCTCGCTCGCCTCAGCTTCGTGCCCGTGCTCGGCCTCCTCCCCCTCCTCGGCCTCGGCTGCAGCGGCGCGGAGCCGCCGACCCCGCGCGGCGCATACAAGATGAACTTCGCCGACCCGGGCATCGCCTGCTCCGCACCGGGGCATATCGCGACCCTTGGCGAGGTGACCGATATCCAGAAGGCCCGACTGGTCACCGACGGCGAGGACAGCGCCTCGGTCGACTGCTCCGTGTCCGGCTCGGGCACCTTCTCCGTCTCGGCGGTGGCCAAGAACCCCGCCGAGGCGGCGGAGGTCCACGTCAAGATCGACGCCATCTCCCCCGCGGCGACCCGTGACGCGCCGGCCTCCGGCAGCATCAGCTTCTCCTCGGCGAAGACGGGCGGCCAGACCTTCTACTCCGATACGGCGACCCCGTGTAAGTTCTGGTTCGAGGGCAAGCAGGGGGTCGACGCGGGCAAGATCTGGGTCGGCTTCGAGTGCCCGGCGATGCTGAACGAAGGCGAGACATGCCAGATCAGGCTGGGCGTCCTGGCCTTCGACAGCTGCGGAGGCTGAGCGGCGCTGGCAGCTGGCCGCTGGCTGCTGACAAAGGCGGGCGCGCGGGGGGCGCCCCCCGCGCGTCAGCTCTTCTCGGAGCGCGAGGCCGACACCGCCGGGACCGTCGATCGATCGCCCATGCTGACCTGCTGCGAGTCGGCGGGCGGACCGATCGTCGCGCTGTTCGGGAGCTCGGCGTCGTCCCGATCGTCGATCCGGATCACGAGCGCCGTGATGTTGTCCTCTCCGCCGTTCTCGTTCGCCTTGGCGATGAGGCGGCGGCACATCTCCGGGACCTCCTCGGTCGAGCTCACGATGTGGAGGATCTGGTCGTCCGAGAGCATCCCGCTCAGGCCGTCGGAGCAGAGCAGGTAGACGTCGCCGGGCTGCGGCTCATCGCTGATCAGATCCACGGAGACGCTGTCGTGCATCCCGAGCGCGCGGGTGATGACGTTGCGCGGAAGCTCGGCCCGCTGCTCCTCGGTGAGCTCGGGCATCGCCATGATGTAGTCGTTGAACAGCGAGTGATCGCGCGTCAGCTGGCTGATCGAGCCCTTGCGGACGCGGTACGCGCGGCTGTCGCCCACGTGGCCGACGTAGATCCGGTTCTTCTTCTTCGAGAAGAGCGCCCCCACGACCGTCGTGCCCATCCCGGCGCAGTCGCGCGACCGGATGCTGCGCTCGAAGATCTGGCGGTTCGCGACCCGGATGCCCGCCTGGAGCCGGTTCTCCTCCTCCGACAGGCTGGTGTCGAAGTGGAATGGCCAGGTGGCGTCCTCCCGCGACGTGGACCGGAAGAAGTCCGCGATCGACTCGGTCGCCAGCTTGCTGGCTACGTCCCCCGCGCGGTGGCCCCCCATGCCGTCCGCGACGATGAACAGGTCGTACTCCGACAGGACGGCGTAGCTGTCCTCGTTGTGGTCGCGTTGGAGACCAACGTCCGTCATTCCTGAAGCGATCGCTCGCATAACCTCGGGAATCCTTGAGACGGCTCCGGGCCTTCGGCTTCGAACACCAACCATTTCACGCTAGCGAAAACCTGTCAAGCAGGGCCTCTCGGCCCCGAATGGGCGTCTTCAGAGCCTTCGCGTGTCTTCTCGCGTCTTCTCACGCCGTTCACGCCGTTCACGCCGTTCACGCCGTTCACGCCCACGCCTCACGCCTGCGCACGCCTCACGCCTGCGCACGCCCAACCGCCGACCTTCCTGATGCTACCGACTCCGACCGGGGGGACCGCAAGCCTCTTTTTCACTTCTTCGCTTCACGGGACGGTCCATTGTGAGCTGGGCTGGTCCCGGGCACGCCTCGCCCCGTGGCGCTCGGACGCAAGCGCCGGCGCGGGCGGCAGCGCGCGGGTCGCGCGCGGGCAGGACAACAGGGCTGCGAAGCATCGCCAGGCCAGGCCGGGCTCGGCACACGCGGCATCACGACGCGCTGGGGGGCTGCTGCCGGCAGGCGATGTCTCGCGCATCGCACGCCGCCGCCGCGCCGCCCTCCTCGAAGGGCCCGGCCCCATCGCGGGCCGCGGGGAGGGGCGGCCGCAGGGCGCTCCGGCCTACCGAGCTTCGGTCGCCGACGCCCGCCCGGCCGAGGGCCCGCTCACACGTCCAGGATGTCCTTTTCCTTGCCGGCGATCACCGTGTCGACCTGCTTCGTCCCCTCGGCCACCACGTCGTCGACCTTCTTCTTGGCCCGATCGGCCTCGTCGCCGCTGACGTCACCGTCCTTCTCGAGCGAGTCGATCATCTCGTTCGCGTCCCGGCGGTGCTTCCGGATGGCAACTTTACATTCCTCTCCGTTCTTCTTCGTCAGCTTCACCATCTCCCTGCGCCGCTCCTCCGTCAGCGGCGGGATCGGGAGTCGGATGAGATCCGCGTCCACCTGGGGATTCAGGCCGAGATCGCTCTCCCGGATCGCCTTCTCGATCGCTTTCACCTGGTTCTTCTCCCAGGGCTTGACGCTGATGAGGCGCGGCTCCGGCACGGACACCGTGGCCATCTGCACGATCGGCGTCGGCACGCCGTAGTAGTCGACGCGGATGCCGTCGAGCATGGCCGCGTTCGCGCGCCCGGTGCGCACCTTCGCCAGGTCTCGCCGGAGAGCTTCGATGGCCTTCTCGATCCCTTCGCGCAGCTCCTTGATGACGTCCTCGAGCATGATCCGGCTTCCTCCGTGTGGGGCTCGCCCAGCCCGCCCTCTTCGCGGGCGGGGGCGGAGCTTACCGCGTATTTCCGGGCCGGCGGAGAAATCGATCCGCCCGACCTCGCCGGCGTCGCGGTCGGAAGAACGCGCGCGTCCGCCTGGGCGCAGGCGGACGCGCGCGCGTCCGAGCGCCGCCGCGCCGTCCCCCCCGCCCAGCGCGGAGGGCGCGGGAGGCGCGCGGCGGGAGGGCGGCGAAGGCCGCCGAGCGCGCCACCTCCACTGTCGCGATCGTGCCGAGCTGTAGTAACTCTGGGAGGCAGGGCGACCCGATGCGCGATCTGGACTGGAACAGCTTCGACGTCCTCGTCGTCGACGACGAGCAGGACAACCTCGACGCGTTCCGGTTCGCCTTCAGGAAGTCGTTCAAGATCCATTATGCGCTGGGCGGCGCCGAGGCCCTCTCGCTCCTCGATCGCCTCGATCCTGCGGTGATCGTGGCGGACCAGCGAATGCCGGGGATGAGCGGTATCGAGTTCCTCAAGCAGGCGAAGGAGCGGCGGCCTGACGCGGCGGGCGTGCTGCTCACCGCCTACGCGGACATGACGGTGCTCATCGACGCGGTCAACTCGGGCGCGGTCGACCGGTACGTCCAGAAGCCCTGGAACTCGAGGGAGCTCGCCGTCATCCTCCGGCAGGCGATCGCCGGGGTCGCCACCCTCCGCGAGAACCGGCGGCTGCGCGAGCAGCTCGCGCAGTACGCGGGCTACCTCGAGCGCGAGCAGCGCGACCCGATCGATTTCGGCGAGATCGCCGGCGAGAGCGAGGCCATGCGCGAGGTCGCCGCCCGGATCGGCGAGGTGGCGAAGGCGGCGACGCACGTGCTGATCGAGGGCGAGGAAGGGGCGGAGAAGGAGGTCGTCGCCCGGGCGATCCACGTGGGCTCCCCGCGGGAAGAGCAGCCGTTCGTCAAGGTGACCTGCGCCGCGTTCCGGGGCGACACGCTCGAGCGCGAGCTGTTCGGCTGGCGGCGAGGCGCCTTCGACGGCGCGTTCGCCGAGCGCGCAGGCCGGCTCGAGCTCGCCCACCGGGGGACGATCTACCTCGACGAGCCGGCGCCGCTCACGCCCTCGCTCCAGGCGAGGCTGCTCCGCGTGCTCACCGACGGCGAGATCGAGCGGCTCGGGTCGACGGAGACCACGCGCGTCGACGTGCGCGTCGTGCTGTCGCTCACGCCCGGCATCGACGAGGCCTGGGCGCGCGCGGGCGTGCTGCCCGAGCTCGTCTCCCGACTCTCGGTGTTCCCGCTCAGGCTGCCCCCGCTCCGGGAGCGGCGCGAGGACATCCGCGCGCTCGCCGAGCACTTCCTGCGCAAGGTCGCGCGGCGCAACGCCCGCGCGGCCACCGCGCTGTCGGAGGAGGCGATCGCGAAGCTCGCGGCGTACCCGTGGCCGGGGAACGCGCGGGAGCTGGAGAACGTGGTCGAGCGCGCCGCCATCCTGTCGCGCGGCGACGTGATCCTGCCCGAGCACCTCGCGTTCACGGCGCGCGCGCAGCCGGCCGAACCGCCCGCGCGCGCGCCCAGGGCCGCCGCGCCGGCGGAGCCGGAGGCGGACGCGGCCGGAAAAGAGCCCGCCGCGCCGGCGTGCGCGCGGCCAAGGCTCGACCTGAGCTCCCAGCTCGACGACATCGAGCGGCGGGAGCTCCTCGCCGCCCTGGACCGCTGCGGAGGGAACAAGGCGGAGGTCGCGCGGCAGTTCGGCATGCAGCGCACGACCCTCTATTACAGGCTGAAGCGGCTCGGAATCGAAGGTTGAAGACGGTTGAAGACGGTTGAAGACGGTCGAAGACGGTCGAAGACGGTCGACGAGGGCCGGCGCTCCCTGACGGCACCCGACGGTCGCTGACGGCCCGCCGGGGCGCCGCGGCGCGTGGCCACGGTCGACGCCGGGGGCGACTTGCGGCAGATTGCGTCGGCATGCTGAAGGTCGGCGAGCGCGCGCCGGAGATCGACACGCTGGCCATCGACGGCCAGCGCTTCGTGCTGTCGGCGCAGGGTGGGCTCTGCACGGTCGTGTACTTCTTCCCGAAGGCCTTCACGCCCAACTGCACCGTCGAGGCCCAGCTCTTCCGCGACAACCACGCCGAGATCGCGCTCGCGGGCGCCGGCATCGTCGGCGTCAGCACCGACGACCACAGGACGCAGTGCCGGTTCGCCGAGGCGCAGAAGGTCCCTTACCCGATGATCGCCGACCGCGATCGCAGCGTGTGCCGCGCCTACGGCGTCCTCTGGCCGCTCATCGGCCTCGCCCGGCGGATCACCTACGTCGTCACGCCCGCCCTGGAGATCGCGGCGGTCTTCCACCACGAGTTCCAGGCCAGGAAGCACCGCGACGACGTGCTCTCGTTCATCGACAAGCGCTTCCGGGCGGCGCGCCCCCGCGCGGAATGAATGAGCGCGGAGCCCGCCGTGCGTCCCGCCCCCGAGCCCCCCGCGCCCAGCAAAGGCGCCTCGCTCCTCGAAGGAGCGGCGCCGCTGCCGCGTGACTTCTACGCTCGCCCCGCGCTCGTCGTCGCGCGGGCGTGCATCGGCAAGGTGCTCGTCCACACGACGCCCGAGGGCACCGCCGCCGGACGCATCGTCGAGACCGAGGCCTACCGCGGCCCGGAAGACCTCGCCGCGCACAGCGCGGGCGGGCGGCGGACGGTGCGGACGGAGGTCATGTTTGGCCCGGCGGGCTATGCGTATGTGTTCCAGCTCTACGGCATGCACTGGGCGTTCAACATCGTCGTGGCCTCGGAGGGAGAGCCGCACGCTGTCCTCATCCGCGCCATCGAGCCGATGATCGGCCTCCAACTCATGAGCCGCCGGCGGGGCGTCGCGCCTGGGCGGATCGAGCTCACCAACGGGCCGGGGAAGCTGTGCAAGGCGCTGGGGCTCGACCGCTCCGCGTACGGGATGGATGTCTGCGGAGCGCAGCTCTCGCTGCTGCCCGGCGCTGCTGGGCCCATCGGCAGGTCGCCTCGCATCAACGTCGACTATGCAGGTGCGTGGGCGAAGAAGCCGTGGCGATTCTACGAACGCGGCAATCGCTATGTCTCCGTTCCGCCTCGCCATTGAGCGGGCGTGAGGGTGCGAGCGCTCGAGGCGCTCGCGCCCGGGTCCAGGATCGCGCGACAATGGGCTCATGGGATTCTGGCCTTTCGGGGGGCGTGAACCTGTCAACGTCGAGAGCGCGTCGCAGGTTGTCACGGCGGGCACGCATCGGGAGACCCTGCGGGGAAAGTTAACGCTCTATTTCAAGGAGCCGCAGACGCGGAGCGCCGCGGACAGGGCCGCGGAGCGGTGCGCGCAGATCGCCGGAGACCTGCTGCGCGAGACCGCAGAGCACGAGGCGCTCCTCGGCAAGGAGGCGGAGCTCGCCGCGGCCATCGCGGCCCGCGCGCCGCGCGGCCTCCCGGGGCTCCGCGCGATCGAGCTCGCGGCGCTGCACGTCGTGACCGAGCGCAGCACGCCGTCGAGCATCCCGCCGCCCATCAGCGTGCGCCCGCCGCCGAGCTCCGGCGCGCAGCGCGCCCGCGCCGCCGGAGCGGGCGCCGCGCGGGGGTCGAGCCCGGGGCTCATCGGCTCGCCCCCCACCGTGATCGCGGCCGCGCTCGCGCCGCTCCTGCGCGACGCGTCCACGCGGCTGCTCCTCGGATGCCTGCGGGCGCACGATATGATCATCGTGCGCCGCGTCGCGATCGATCCTGGCGCCGCCGATCAGCTGGCCGCGCTGCTGCCGGTCTCCGAGGCGCCGCCGGGTGAGTTCGAGGCGAGCCGGGCCGCCGAGCTCTCCCGCTGGCACACGGTGCTCGGCTCGCCCGTGATCAGCCAGCTGCGCGCGGAGTCGTGCGCGATCAGCGCGCAGAAGGCCCGGGTCGCGCTGGGCGCCGCGAACATCGCGGCGGGCGTCGCGGGGGAGCTGATCGACGCGCTCTGCCGCACCGCCTTCCCGGGCCTCGCGCTGTCGAGCGCCCACATCGATCGCTACGCAGAGCAGGATCTGAACGAGCTGGCGGCCGAGAGCATGGCGCGCATCCTCCGGCACCCGAACTCGAAGCCGCTCCGCCTCGCGCTCGGCCCGCTGCTCGACGCGGTGCACGGCGACGTGGACGGCATCTCCCGCCTCGCGAAGGCCTCGCTCGGCAGCGCGCACTGAGGCCGGCGCCACCGCTCGGCGCGTTCCCTTCTCGGCGGGCTGGCGCTAGGAGGCGCAGGTGCGACACCATGATCTCTCCCATGAGCTCTCTTTCTCCCGCAGATCGCTCCGCGGCCACCTCTCCCTGCTCGTCGCGCTGCTCTGCGCGTGCGGGCCGGCCGAGCGCGCCGCGCCGCCCGCGCGACCCCTCACGAAGGCGGCCGCGGTGAGCCCGGCCGACGCGCGATCCGGCGCAGCAGGCGCGGAGGCCGGCGCCGAGCAGGCGCTCGCGGCCCTGTCGGCGCGCGTGCTCGAGGAGTACCTGCGCGACGAGCCGGTCCGCGCCACCGAGGCGGGGGACCACCGGTACGACGCCGTGTGGCCGGACGTCACCGCGCAGGGCGAGGCCGCGCGCCGGCGCACGATCGAGGCGGCGCTGGCCGAGCTCGGGGCGCTGCCCGCGGCGCGCCTCGGCGTCCAGAGCCGCGTCGACGCGGCGATGATCGAGAACCAGCTGCGCTCCTGGCTGTTCGCGATCGACGAGCTCCGCGAGGCGACGTGGAACCCGATGGTGTACACGGGCCTCGTCGGCGACGGGCTCGATCCCCTGATCACGAGGAGCTTCGCGCCGCTCGAGGAGCGCCTGCGGAGCCTCGGGGGTCGCCTCTCGGGCATCCCCGCGCTCGTGCGCGCCGCCGAGCAGCGCCTCACGGCGGCGCCGCCGCGCATCCACACCGAGACGGCGATCGCGCAGAACAAGGGGCTCATCGCGCTCTGCAGGTCCGAGCTCCCGGCGCTGTTCGCGTCGGCCCCGGCGCAGCAGGCCGAGCTCGACGCGGCCGCGAGGGCGGCGGCGGCGGCGCTCGAGGGCTTCCAGGCGTTCCTCGAGAAGGACCTGCTCCCGAGGAGCGACGGCGACTTCCGGCTGGGCCGCGCGCGCTTCGAGAAGAAGCTCCGGTTCACGCTGGACGACGCGACCATCGACGTCGACGGCGTGGTCGCGAGCGCCCGCGCCCTGCTCGCGGCGACGCACGCCGAGATGCTCGAGACCTCGAGGGAGCTCTGGCCGGCGCTCTTCGGGAAGCAGCCCTTCCCGAAGGTCGAGGCGCAGGACGAGAAGATGGCCGCGATCCGGAAGGTGCTCGACGCGCTCGCGGCCGATCACCCGACGAACGCGACCATCGTGAAGGCGTCCGAGAAGCTCCTCGCGGAGGCGACCGACTTCGTCCGCGCGCGCGACCTCGTGCGCATCCCGGACGAGCCCTGCCGGGTGATCGAGATGCCCGAGTACCGCCGCGGCGTCGCGATCGCCTACTGCGACGCGTCCGGCCCGCTCGAGGCGAAGCAGGAGACGTTCTTCGCGATCGCGCCGACGCCGAAGGACTGGCCGAAGGCGCGCGTGGACTCGTTCTACCGCGAGTACAACTCGAGCATGCTCGCCGACCTCACCGTCCACGAGGCGATGCCGGGCCACTTCCTGCAGCTCATGCACAACAACAAGTTCCCCTCGAAGGTCCGCGCGGTCTTCTCGAGCGGCCCGTTCGTCGAGGGGTGGGCGGTCTACACCGAGTGGCTGATGGCGCACCACGGCTTCGGCGGCCCGAAGGTGCGGATGCAGCGCCAGAAGATGGTGCTGCGCATGGCGGTGAACGCCCTCCTCGACCACGGGGTGCACGCGGGCGCGATGGGCGAGGAGGAGGCGCTCTCGCTCATGACGAAGGACGCCTTCCAGGAGGAAGGCGAGGCCGTCGGCAAGTGGCGGCGCGCCCGGCTCACGAGCGCGCAGCTCACCACGTACTTCCACGGCTTCACCGAGATGATGCGCCTGCGCGCCGAGCACGAGCGCAAGCCGGGCTTCACCGAGCGCGCCTACCACGACCGCCTGCTCAGCCACGGCTCGCCGTCCGTGCGGCACCTCCCGGCGCTGCTCGCGGAGGAGTAGCGGCGAGGCCGCGCGCGGCGGAAGGGCCGCGCGCGGCGGGAGGTCACACTGGGGAGATCGAGCCGCCGAGCTCCACGAAGCGCGCCTGGGGGAACGCCTTCTGGCAGGACTCGAGCTGCCAGTCGCCCTTGAAGAGCACGACCTGGTTCCCGTGCACGTCGAGGGCGCCGTAGCCGTAGAGGTTCGACTCGAGCTCGGCGAGGGGCACCGGCTCGCCCTCGACCCAGCGGGCCAGGCTGAACGAGAGCCGCTCGATCCGGGCGTCGACGCCGTACTCGGCCGCGAGGCGGTGCTTCACGACGTCGAACTGGAGCTCGCCCACGACCCCCAGGATCGCCTCGCCCTCCCGCCCCTCGGGCGGCCGGAAGAGCTGGACCGAGCCCTCCTGCGCGAGCTGCTCGAGCCCCTTCTTGAGCTGCTTGCGCTTCATGGGATCGATCATGACGACGCGGGCGAACTGCTCCGGCGGGAACTGCGGCAGCGGGGCGTACTTCACCGGCGAGCCGCTGCAGAGCGAGTCGCCGATGAGGAAGAGCCCCGGGTCGAAGACGCCGATGATGTCGCCCGCGAAGCCGTCCTCCACGAGCGTGCGCTCCTGGGCCATGAACTGCACCGGGTTGGTGAGCCGGATGTCGCGGCCGAGGCGCACGTGGTGCACCTTCATCCCGCGCTCGTAGCGGCCGGAGCAGACGCGGAGGAACGCGATCCTGTCGCGGTGGGCCCGGTCCATGTTCGCCTGGATCTTGAAGACGAACGCGGTGAAGCGGTCGTCGTCCGGGGCGATGGGGCCCTTGTCGCTGCCCCGCGGCGCGGGCGGGGGCATGAGCTCGATGAACGCGTCCAGGAACTGCGGCAGGCCGAAGTTGGTGATGGCGCTGCCGAAGAACATGGGCGTGACCTCGCCGCGGGCGAGCTTGTCGCGATCGAGCGCGTCGCCGGCGGCGTCGATGAGCTCGATGTCCTCGCGCAGCTGGCGGGCGCCCTCCTCGTCGAGCGCCTCGACGAGCTCGGGCGCGTCGAGCGACACGACCTCCATCGGGGCGATCTCGGCGCCGTGCGCGACGAGCTCGAAGAGGAAGACCTGCTTGCGCTCGCGGTGATAGACGCCGCGGAACTTGCCGCCCGCCGAGATGGGCCAGGTGACCGGGTAGACGCCGATGCCGAGGACCTCCTCGACCTCGCCGATCAGCTCGAACGGGTCGCGCCCGGGGCGGTCGAGCTTGTTGACGAAGGTGAAGATCGGCATCTGCCGGAGCTTGCAGACGCGGAAGAGCTTCTTCGTCTGCGTCTCGACGCCCTTCGCGCAGTCGAGGATCATGATGGCGGCGTCGGTCGCCATCAGCGCGCGGTAGGTGTCCTCGCTGAAGTCGGCGTGGCCGGGGGTGTCGACCAGGCTCAGGAGCCGGCCCTTGTACGGGAACTGGAGAACGCTGGTGGAGATGGAGATGCCGCGCTCGCGCTCCATCTCCATCCAGTCGCTGACGGCGTGGGCGCGCGCCTTCTTGGCCTTCACGGCGCCGGCGAGCTGGATGGCACCTCCGTAAAGCAGGAGCTTCTCGGTTAGGGTGGTCTTGCCAGCGTCGGGGTGGGAGATGATCGCGAACGTCTTTCGACGGGCGATCTCGCGGGTGAGCATCGGGTCGGGCACAGCGGCGCGGCAGGATAGAGTCCGTGGGGGCTGCGTCAACCCAAGGGGCAACGGAGCCAGGGCGGGCGGCGACGGAGCCAGGGCAGGCGGGGGTGGCGCGCGAGCGGGCGGCGGGGGTCCCCCCACGAACTCGGGCCTTTTGGGGGGCTATGGCCGCGCTGGACGGGGGACTCGGTCAGAGAGGGGGGCGCTGCGGGGCGGGCCGGCCCTCGGGTTCGTGGGGCCCACCCCCGCCGCCCGCTCGCGCACCACCCCCGCCCGCCCTGGCTCTTTGTAAGGAGGTTTTTGGAAGAGGCGGGGGCGGACGCTGGGGGTCGTGAGCCTGGGAGCGTTGCGCGCGGGATGCTTCGCCTCGGGTGTTTGTAAGGGGATCGTTATTTCGGGGCGCGAAGGGAGAGGGAGACGGTGACACCTACGGGGTCGGCGCTGGGCGTGCCGATGGGCTTGTTCTTGAGGAGCTGACGGATGCAGCGCTGCGCGTCGGAGGTGACACCCCGAGCGTCGAGGATCTCGACACCCTCGGCGCGGCCACGCACCCGGACGAGGAACTGGACCTTGATGCTGCCCGACGCGCCAGAGAGGCCGCCGTGGTCGGCAACACACTTCGCCAGGTCGGGGGCGACCTTTTCGAGCCGCTTGGCCACGTTCGGGACGTCGCCGTTCATGAACTCGGGCTCCTTGATCTCCACGAGAGGGAGCGGGGCCGAGACGATCGATGCGTCGGGCACGCCACCGTCGATGGGGCCGATGGGGCCGGCGTCGCCGGGAACACCGCCGTCGGGCGGGGGGGCGCCGCCGTCGGGCGGGGGGGCGCCGCCGTCGGGAGGGGGCGGCTCGGGCTGAGGCGACGGCGGGAGCCAGCCGGCATCCGCTTCGCCCGGCTCGAGGCACCGCACGAAGCCACGGTGCGGATCCTCCAGCGCGCCGTGCGGACAGCGCGGAGCGCCGCCCGCGTCAGGCGCCGACGCCGTGATCCACCCCTGCTCCGGCGGCTCCTGCCGCGGCGGGGCGCCGCCCTCGGCGACCGCGCCGACACACGCGCCGACAGCGCCCATCGACAGCGCCACGGAGATCGCCCACTGACCCAGACGCCCACCTGCTGCTCTCCACCGCATCGGCCGGTGTGATACTGCGGAACGGGCGCGCGTACAGGAGAAACCGCGGGCAGCCCGTCGAGGCAGCCGCGAGGCGCTCGCCGACGGCGGCGACGACCGCGGTCCCGGTGCCCGCGACAAGCGGGCTCAGAGGGCGATATGGGCGAGCGATCCCGCCGAGGCGGCCCAGAGCGCCTGCGCCCGGGACAGGGCGTCCGCATGCGCCTCGGTCCCCTCGGCAGGCCCTGTCACGGAGATCACGCCGCTCGCGCCGAGCTCGATCCGCTCGATGCCCGCGGCAGGGAGCTCGTCGCGGAGCTCCTTGGTCATCCGCTCGCCGATGCGCTGGAGGAGGCGCGCCAGCCGCTCCGGCGTGATGTCCCGGAACACGAGCACCTGCGGGAGCGTGAGCTCCGAGACGAGGCGAGCGCGGTCGGAGAGGCCCTGCTCCCCGAGCCGCCTCTCGACGAGCGCCGCGAACACGCTCCCGTAGGCACGGTCGACCTGCTCCCGCCGGAACCGCTCGTCGATGGCCGGCCCGAGCCGCGTCTCCAGCTGCGCGACGCCGTTCAGCCCGTTGGCGAAGCGCCCCTCGTTCTGCGCGAAGTACTCCCCGCGCGCGCGCAGGTCGCTCGCCAGCGACGCGAAGTGCTCGCCCATCGTCGAGAGGGCGCGCAGCACGAGATCGGTGAACCTGAGCTCCTCCCGGATCCAACCCACGTCCGTCACCCGGTCGGCCATGAACGGCCAGACGACGAGGTTGTAGTAGTTGTTGAAGTCGAGGAGGTACTTCAGCCGATAGAGCTCGAAGCTGCCGAACACCGGATACATGCGCTCATAGAGCCGGAGCGTGCTGTCGTACTTGAACCGGTAGTAGGCGTCGTAGGCCGCGGCCTTCTCCTCGAACCCGGCGCGGTCGCCGCGGACGTCGGAGAGGACCATCTGCGTGATGAACTCGTTCGCGGTCGCGATGAAATCGGAGCCGGGGCTGTAGAAGGGATCGGTGAACGCGCCGGCCTCGCCGGTGACGGCGTAACGGTCGGTCGAGAAGTACTGCTCCGCGTGGTACGGCAGGTGAGCGTAGGCCTGAAAGTCCTCGAGCTCTGCCCCCTCGAGCAGCTCGCGCACGGCGCGGTGGGCGCCCAGGAAGCGCTCGAACTCCGCGCGCGTGCGCGGCCCGGGCAGCGCCCCGGCCGGCGCGTTCCCGGCGCCGATCCGGTCCTTGTCGAACACGACGCCCACGCTCATCAGATCGCCGGCGAGCGGGATGAACCAGATCCAGTACCCGTCGTACATGAAGTGGTTCGTCGACAGGTGGCGCGACGTGTACCGCGCGCGCGACCGCCACGCCGCGTCGGTGACCGCGTCGAGCCCCGCGACGCCGCGGTAGCGCCCCCACGCGGCCGCCGTGTTGAGCCGCGCCTCCTTGTGCACCTTCACGCCGAGCTTGCGGAAGAGCACGTGCCGCCGCCCGGAGGCGTCGCACACCCAGCGGCAGGCGACCTCGCGCCGCTCGCCGCCCTGCTCGTAGACGACCGTGTGCCGCCCGCGCCCGTCGATCGCGACGTCGACCACCTTGGCGCCGAGCTCGACCTCGGCGCCCGCGGCGCGGTTCATGGTCACGAGATCCCGCTCCAGCCGCGCGCGCTCGAGCTGGAAGCTCGGGTGGAACGGCATGTGGTCGGAGCCGATCTCGCTCATCCGGGGCAGCGGGAGATCCCTGTCCGGAGAGTCGAAGAAGAAGCGGAGCCCGTTCTTGGGCAGCTGGTGCTGGTAGAGGTACGTGCCGAGGTTCAGCCGGCGAACCATGTAGTTCGCCGCGACCTCCACCGTGCTCTCGCCGACCTTGTAGTCCTCCATCGCCTCGGCGGCCTCGAGCACGAGGACCCCGAGGTCGGGGCACGCGAGGCGGAGCTGCCGCGCGAGGAAGCCGCCGGCGATGCCGCTGCCGATGATGACGATATCGAACGCGCGCATGACGCCGGCCCTTATACCGTGCCCCCGCCCGGCGGCGCGGGCTCTCCGAGCAGCTCGGCGCGGAGCGCGCCGGGCATCGCCTCCGCCTCGTCCGGGCGGAGCAGCCCGTCGCCGTGGATGATCGACGCCGAGAGGCGGCCGCCGAAGCGGCTGAAGATCACCTGGAAGCCGGGCGGCGCGACGACCGCGGGCAGCGGGTACGCCGAGCGCACCGGGAGCCCCGCGAACCGCTCCACCGTCACCGCGCCGGGGTTCGAGACGATCAGCGAGGCGAGCTCCCCCTGGAAGGGCTGGTCCCCCAGCCAGCGGTAGATCGGGCCGGGGAGCCAGCGGGCCAGATCGAGCGCGGCGATCATGGCGAGATCGAGCCTGTCGCGCACCACGGCGCGCTGCTGCTCGGCGAGGCGGGCCACCGCGCGCGCGTCGTCGTGGAGCTCGTCGCGGCCGAGCGAGAGCAGGGCCATCGTGAGGTGATTGCCGAAGAGCCGCCGCGCCCCCCCCTTGGGGTCGAGCGAGAGGGGCAGCGGGATCACGTGGTGCGGCGGGGCGAAGCCGCGGTCCGCGAGCGCCCGGTCGGCGAGCCGCGTCGCCGCGATCAGCATGAGGCTCGTCTCGGCGAGCCGCGCGCGCTGGCGCACCCGGAGATCGAAGGCGCGGGTCTCCTCCGCCGAGAGCGTCAGCCGGAGGACGCGGGAGGCCGAGGGCCGCACCCCAGGACAGGCGCGCGCGAGCGACAGGATGGGCGCGCGGCCGAGCGCCAGCACGTGGGCCTTGTACGCGCGCGCCAGCGCGACCCGCTCGTCGCGGTCCATGGCAGCCAGCAGGCGCTCCGGCGCGTCGTGCCGCTCCTGCCGCGGCGGCGGGTCGTCGGGCGCGTCGCCGCTCCCGGAGCCCAGCCAGGCGGCGAGCCGATCCGCGCCCCTGCCATCCGTCAGCGCGTGGTGATGGCGGAGCACGACCGTATCGCCGTCGCCCACCTCGCGCACGACGTCGAGCGCCCACGGCCGCTCCGCGGAGGTCCGGTCCGCGAGCAGCGCCTCGAGGCGCGCCGCGCGCTCGCGCTCGCCCGCCACCTCGTGGAGGCGCAGCCCGGGGGCGCGCCGGTGGTGATCGACGACCCAGCGGGGCCGCCCCGCCCGCCCGAGCACGCTGTTGTCCAGCCGGAACCGGAGCTCGGGGAGCGCCCGGGTCGCGCGCTCGAGCCGCACCGCGAGCCGCGCCAGATCGAGCCGACCGTCGAGCTCGATCACGAACAGGCAGTGGTTGCCCGCCTGGCCGCGCGATCGCATGGCGCGATCGTTCATGAGGTGGAAGAAGTCGATCCCCCCGAGCAGAACGGGCGATGTCATGGTCTCCGCGAGGCACCGCCGATCAGGGGGGAGCCGCGCGCGACCCTAGCAGCCGCGCGGGCCGCACGACAGCGCCCGCAGGCGCAGGATCACGCATCCTCGCCGCGCACGCGGCGCGCCCGCGCAAGAAAACGAAATATCCATACCGTGAATATATAATTCATCGTATATTCCTGTAGTGAATCTTTCGGCGATCGACGTCAACCTGGTGATCGCGCTCGACGCCTTGCTGCAGGAGCGCAGCGTGACGCTCGCGGCCCGCCGGGTGGGCCTCAGCCAGCCCGCCATGAGCCACGCGCTGACGCGGCTGCGCGAGCTCTTCTCCGATCCGCTGCTCATCCGGGTCGGCCGGCAGATGGCGCTCACCTCGCGCGCCGAGGCGATGACGCCGCAGGTCGCCGCGATCGTCCACGATCTCGCGGGCCTGTTCGGCGAGACGACGCCGGCGTTCGACCCGGCGACGAGCGATCGCGCCTTCCGGATCGCCGCCACGGAGTACGTGGAGCTCGTCCTCCTGCCGCGGCTCAACGCGGCGCTCGCGCAGGGCGGACCGAGGCTCGCGATCCACCTGCTCCCGCTCGACGGCCGCGTCGTCGACGCGCTCCGGAGCGGCGAGATCGATCTCGCGATCGGCGTCTTCCCGCAGGAGAGCCTCCCCTCCGACCTGCGCCGCGCGCCCCTCTTCGACGATCGCTTCGCGGGGCTCGCGCGCATGAGCCACCCCACGGCGCGCGGGCAGGTCGATCTCCAGACCTACGCGGCCCTCCAGCACGTCGTCGTCCCCAGGCGCGGCGCCCACGACGGGGTCGCGGACGATCTCATCGCGGCGCGCGGGATCGCGCGCCGCGAGGCCATGTCGGTGCCGCACGTGTTCCTCGTGCCGCACGCCATCACCGCGTCGGATCTCGTGGCCACCGTGGCCACGCGCCTCGGCAGGGCGTTCTCCAGCCTGGTGCCGCTCCGCAGCTTCGACCTGCCGTTCGAGCTGCCGCCCATCGAGATCGCGATGGCGTGGAACAGCCGGACCGAGGGCGATCCCGCGCGGGCGTGGCTGCGGGGCGTCGTGACGGACACCGCCCCGAGCCCGCGGGAAGCGGCCCGGCGCAAGCGCGCCTGAGGGGTTCAGGGCGCGGCGAGGCGCGCCGCGCCCGGGGGGCTAGCGGCCGAGCGCCTCGGCGCGGTTCACGATGCGCGGCGTGAGGAAGATGACGAGCTCGTTCCGCGTGTCGCTCGCGCGGCGGCGCTGGAAGAGGAGGCCGAGGACCGGGATGTCCCCGAAGAACGGCACCTGATCGAGGTTCCGGCCGGTGTTGCGGGTGAAGATCCCGCCGATCACCGCCGTGTGCCCGTCCATGATCAGGAGGTCGGTCTCCGCCTCGCGCTTCAGGATGGTCGGGTCGCCGCGGGCCGACGTCTGGTTGAAGTCGGGCTCGTCGCGGTTGATCTTCACGTGCATCGCGACGCTGCCGTCCGACGTGACGTGCGGCTTGACGAGCAGCTGGAGCTTGGCCTCCTGGAAGGTCGTCTGCACGCCCTGGGCGCTGATCTGCGAGAACGGGATCAGCGTCCCCTGGCTGATCCGCGCCTCCCGGTTGTCGAGCGTGAGGATGCGCGGGCTCGAGACGACCCGCAGCATGCCGCTCGCCTCGGCCGCGGAGAGCCGGACGCCGAGGTTGACGGTGTTGTTGATCGAGCCGAGCGTGAAGCCGAGCGCGCCGCCCTGCCCGGCGCCGACGATGGCCGGCAGGTTCACCGCGAAGTTCGGGTTCGAGACCTGGCTCGCGAACGGCGAGAGGCCGCCGGTCGGGCTGTTCGAGTCGGTCGCGCCGCCGGCGATGCCGATCGCCGAGGGGAAGACGAGCCCCGTCGGGTTGCCGGTCGCCGCGCTGAACGTCCCGTCGCCGCCCCACTGGATGCCGATGTCGCGCACGTAGCGGCTCGTCGCCTCCACCACGCGCGCCTCGATCAGCACCTGCGGCGTCTGCGTGTCGAGCGAGCGGACCAGCTCCTCGATCTGGTTCAGGTTCCCCGCGACGTCGCGCGCGATGAGCACGTTGGTCCGCTCGTCGACCGCCAGCGAGCCGCGCGGCGAGAGCATGTCCTTCGAGCGATCCTGGAGGTCCTTCGCGTCCGCGTAGTTGATCGGGATGAGCCGCGTCTCGAGCGGCGCGAGCTGGAGCTCGCTCTTGCGCCGCGCGATCGCGAGCTCCCGCTCCTTGTTGAGATCGGCGATCGGGGCGACGCGGATCATGTTGCCCTGCCGGACCACGCCGAGGCCCTTGGCCTGGAGCACCGTCTCGAGCGCCTGGTCCCACGGGACGTTGCGCATCCGGATGGTGACCGTCCCGGTCACGTTGTCGGCGGTCACGATGTTGACCCGCCCCACGTCGGAGATCAGCCGGAGGACGTTGTGGATGTCCGCGTCCTTCAGGTCGAGGTCGATGCGCCGCCCCGTGAACCGCCGCTGCTGCCCGGCGATGGCGGGCATGAAGGCGCCGGCCTGGTCGGGCTCGACGAGCGACTCCTGGCTCTCCGTCGGATGATGGGGGCCACGCGCGGCGTAGCCGGGCTCTGCCCCCACACCCCCGTCCGCGCCCTCGAACGAGGTCTCCACCTTCGGCGCCCCGTCGTCGAGGAGCGCCTCGCGCGCCACCGTGCGGGTCCGCCTCGCCGCGCCGCCGTCGGCGGCGATCCCCGAGAGCGCCGTGGGCAGCGCGCCCTTCGCGACGCTCAGCACGAGCGCGTTGCCCTCGCGCGCGACCACGCCCGAGGCGCCCTCGGCCTGCTCGACCTCGACGACGACCCTGGAGCCGTCGCTGTTGCGCCGGTACGTCGAGATGGCCCGCACCGGGCCGCCGAAGGCGCCGACGTCGAGCTTGCGCTGGAGGGCGTCGGGGAGCCGGACGCCGCTGAGCTCGATGACGCGGCGCCCCCCCTTGCCGGTCGACTCGCGGTAGCCCGGGATCGACGAGAGCTCGATGACGACCCGATCGAGCGTCGCCCGGTGCTCGAAGCGCACGTCGGTGATCGCCGCCGGCTCGCGCTCCGGCGCCGCCGCCGCGGGGCCGGCCGGGGCCCGCGCCGCCATGGGCGCCGTCGCGTCGGCGGCGGCGAGCTCGATCACGAGCGCGCCCTGCTCGGCGCGGATCCGGTAGGCCGCCGGGCGCGCGAGCTGCACGAGCACCCGCGTCGTCCGCTGGGTCGCCTTGCCGAACCCCTGCGTCATCACCCCGGCCACGATCGCGTTGCCGCTCGTGATCGCGCCGGAAGCCCCGCCTGCCTCGGCGCCCTCGAGGTCGATGAGGAGCCGCTTGCCGCCGTCCGCGACCCGCGCCGAGAAGCGCGGCTCGCCGCTCGTCGCGACCACGATCTCGGCCTTGCCCTCGTCCGGTGCCGTGAGCCTGACGTCGCTGACCTTGATCGGGGCGGCGGCGTCTGCGTCTCCCGCAGGAGCGCCGAGGATCAACATCACCCCGAGTGCCGCAGCACGGCGAAGCGCGCCCCGCCTCGGGCGATAGTCTCGATTGCTCTTCATTGCACTCCCGCTTCGCGGTGACGCGAGATCTGCGTCACGCTGTCGAGAGGCTACTTCGGGTGCCCGGCGCGGGCCCAATTCGTGGCGGTCACGGGGTCCCGTCGTTCTCCTCGCCGAGCGGCCTCAGCGCGATCACGCGCGTGGTCGGCGGGATCTCCGGGTGCGACGGGTCCTCGCGGATGAAGACGACGTCCGAGTCGCGGATCCGATCGATGCGCCAGTTGACGGCCACGTCGACGCCCGTGGGGCCGCCCGCGTGCACGATCTCGGCCTTGCCGACGAAATCGCCCACCTTCACCACCCACCCGAGCCCCGTGGGATCGGTGAGCAGCGCGCGGGCGGGCGCGCGCGAGACGACGCCGACCAGCCTGAGCTCGTCGAGCGCGAAGCGATCCACGAGGACCTGGCGCTGGATCGTCACCCGACCCCGGGCCTGTGTCGCGAACAGCGACTCGAAGCTCCGGAACGGGTCGCGGCTCCGGTCGCTCTCGGAGAAGTCGGCCTCCTGGAACTCCCGGAGCGGCAGCGGCGGCATCTCTGGCGCGCCGGCGTCCGCGGACGCGGCGCCGGCCGCGGGCGCGCGCGGCGGCGACGCGGAGGCCTGCGCCCCGGGCGGGCGTGGCCGGGAGGAGGAGGTCATCGGCGCTTCCTCCTCGCACCCCGCGAGCGCGAGGGCGGCGGCGGTGGTCGCCCCGAGGGCGAGCAGCATCATCCGGCCGGCCTTCACCGGACACCTCCGCCGCTGCGGCGCTTCACGCCGCTCGTCGCGGTCTCCCCGGCGCGCACGGCGCGGAACGCGGTCGCGAGGCACTGCACCTTGACCTCCACGTCGCTCCCCACGACCTTCGGCTCCTTGATCTCGACCTCCTCGAGGTTGATGATGCGATCGAGCTGCCCCACGCCGTGGAAGAACTTCGCCACCTGGTGGAACTTGCCGGAGAGCGTGAGCTGCATCGGCACCTTGGAGAAGAACTCCTGCGGGATCTCCTCGGTGGGGCTCCATGACGTCAGGTTGACGCCGGAGACGGTCGCCACGCCCTGGATGGCGGAGAGGAAGGCCGGCGTCTCGGACTCGTCCGGGAGGATCTTCTTCTGCTCGCGGCTCATCTGCTCGCGGCGGGTCTTCTCGTCGAGGTCCTTCTGGTAGGCGGCCTTGGACGCCTGCGCCTTGGTGAGCTCCGCCTGGAGCACGCCCTGCTTCTGCACGGCGCCCTCGATCTGCGAGTCGACGTCGGCGTAGAAGCCGACGAAGTACAGGATGCCGACGAGCGCCGCGAAGAGCGCGCCGACGCCGAGCTTGGCGAGCGGCGGCAGCCGGTCGAGCGCCGAGCCGGCCTGCACGGGCATGGGCTTCGTGGCCATCAGTACCTCACCTTCAGCTGCAGCGCGAACGAGACGAGCTCGAGCCGCGACGCCTTCTCGTTCTCCTTCTTCCCCGGGAGCAGCTGCACGTCGTAGAAGTACGAGGACAGCTTCAGCCGCTGGGCGAGCTCGTAGACGTCGGTGCCGTCGCGCGCGAGCCCCTCGACGCGCACGGTCCGCTCGGACTCGACGTAGCTCGTGAGCCACAGCCGGCGGCTGTCCCAGGACGGGTTGTAGACGGCGAGCGGGTTCTCCTTGCGGAGCTGCGCGAGCTTGTCCGGGTCGGCGGTCGGCCCCTTGCCGTTCGTGAGCAGCTGCGCGAGCTCGAGGAGCACCGCGGTCGGCCCGCTGCGCGCGGCCTGGAGCTTCGCGATCGCGTCCTCGCGCGCGCGCAGCACCTCGAGCGCCTTCTTGATCTCCTCGTGGTTCGCCACGAGCGTGCGGATGTCCTGGATCTGGCTCTGCAGCAGCGAGTTCTTCCGGTTCTGCTCGTCGAGCTCCTCGACCTTCGTCTGGTGGAAGAGGAAGAGCGCGACGATCTCGAGGATCACGACGCCGAGGGTGACGAGCAGCCACCGCTGGCTCGCCTGGGGCGCGGCCCCGCGCGTGCCGCGCCGCTGCGGGAGAAGGTTGACGCGAATCACGAGCGCTTCTCCCGGTCCTTGCGCATCGCCAGCCCGAGCGAGACGCAGAACTGCGCCGCCCGGAGCCGGAGCAGCTCCTGGTTGACTTCCTTCGCTTCCACGGTGATGCGCTCCATCGGCTGGATCAGCTCGACGGCCACCCGGGCGCGCCGCCCGATCGCGGCGGGCAGCGCCGGCAGGTTGGACGAGCCGCCGGTCAGGTAGATGCGGTGCATGTCGCCCTCACCGCTCGTCGCCAGGAAGAAGTCGAGCGAGCGCTGGATCTCCCCCGCGATCGAGTCGCACACCTGCTCGATGGTCTCGATGACCTGCGCGGGCACGCCGCCCGGCCCCGAGGTCACGCTGGCGCACTTGAACTCCTCGGCCTGCTCGAAGCTGATGCCGAGCTTCCGCTGGATCTGCTCGGTGATGTAGTTGCCGCCGTTGCCGATGTCGCGGGTGAACGCGCTCGCGCCGCGCGACACGATGTTGATCGACGCGAGGCTCGCGCCGACGTTGATGATGGCGAACGTCTGGTCCGGCGGGATGCCGCGGTTCACCTCGAACAGGTTCTGGACGGTGAACGCGTCGATGTCGACCACCATGGGCTTGAGCTTCGCCGTTCTGGCGATCTGGGTGTAGTCGTTGATCTCGTCGCGCTTCGCGGCGACGAGCAGGAGGTCCATCTGCCCGGCCTCGGGGCGCCGGCGCAGCACCTCGTAGTCGACGTGGACGTCCTTGATGTCGAAGGGGATGTGCTGCTCGGCCTCCCACTGGATCTGCTCGTCCAGCTCGGCGGCGGTCATGAGCGGCACCGTGATCTTGCGGATGATGACCGCCTGGCCGCTGATGCTGAGCGCGATCTCGCGCTGGCGGATCTTGGCCTCGGAGAAGGCCCGGCCGAGCGCCTCGACGATGGCCTGCGCGTTCATGACGTGGCCGTCGACGATGGCCTGCGGCGCGAGCGGCGCGTAACCGAGCCGCACGAGGCCATAGCCCCTGCGGCCTTCCTTGATCTGAGCGATCTTGATCGCGCTCGACCCGATATCGACCCCGATCAAGTTCTTGCCTTCCGACATCCCGTCCGTCCTGCTCCGCGCCCGCCGTGGTGAAGCAAGGGAAGCCCGGGCTGCGTTGCCCGGCTCCCGGGCGCCCGATCCCCTGCGATCGCCTCTGGTCGCTTCTGGCGAAGCTTCGCACCACCGGCGATCGCTGGGCAAAAAACCGCTTTACGCTCGCCTCCCGCCCGCCTATCGAAGTTCGATATGCGGTGCTGCGCCGCCGGTCGGGCCGGCGAGCGCGCGCCAGCCCAGGGTAGCACCGTCCGGGGCTCGGTCGTCGGGCACGGATGACATCAGGTCAGAGTCCCCTCATGCATCCGGAGTTCTCCCGTTTCTGCGGCATCGGCCCCCGCGCCGGGGCCGCGATGGAACCCACCTCTTGGTCATCGCGGCTGCGATGTGCCCTCGCCGCCCTCGCGGCGGCCTTGCTCGTGAGCGCCGCGCCGGGCACGGCGATCGCCGAGGACGGGCACCACACGGTCTACGCCGGCCAGACGCTCGGCAAGATAGCGAAGCGGTACCGCATCACGGTCGACGCGCTCCGCGAGGCGAACGGGCTCAAGCGTGGCCAGCGGATCCACCCGGGCCTCGTCCTCGTGATCCCGGAGCGGGGTGAGCCCGGCGCGCGCACGCGGTCCACGCGCGGCGCGCCCGGCCGGGCCGCCGCGCTGCGCGACGAGCGCGAGCGGAGCCGCGGCGCCGGCGCCAAGGAGCGCGGCGCCGCGGCCCGTCCCCCGGGGAAGGGGTCGACGAAGAGCGACGCGGCGATGCCGCCGAACAAGCGCTATGCGCAGCGCCCCAAGCGCCCCGGATGGGTCCGCCTGGTGCGAGGCACCGAGCGGCTGGACATCCGGCTGCTCACGCCGAAGGGGCGGCTCGTGCCCAAGGCCCTCCCCAAGCTCAGCCGGCTGATGCGCGCGTCCCCCACCGCCTCGATTCCCATCGATCCGCGGCTCGCGACGCTGATTGGCATGGTGAGCGACCACTTCGGCGGCAGGACCCTCCGCGTCGTCAGCGGTTATCGCCCCTACTCACCCACCCAGTACACCCCGCACTCCAACCACAACCACGGTCGCGCCGTCGATTTCATGGTCGAGGGCGTGCCCAACACCGTGGTCCGCGATTTCTGCCGAGGTTTCCGCAACGCAGGTGTCGGATATTATCCCAACTCTACGTTCGTTCACCTGGACGTCAGATCAGATAAAGTGTACTGGGTGGATTACTCAGGGCCTGGAGAGCCGCCGCGCTACGCGGGAGCGAAGGGTTCTGTCGGGGCCGATGAAGCGGCGCGCGATGTCCCCGTGTCCGCAGAAGAAGAGGTCTATGGGTCAGGCGAGCCCCGTGCCACTCAGCCGCAAACCATGAATACTACAGGGACAAACTCGGACACGGCGCGCAGCGGCAGCGATACGGAGAAGGTCCTGGGGTCAGGTTCACCCACCCCTGCTCCTGAAACTTCGCCCGCGAAAAGGTGAGCTGTCCCGGCCGCTGGCTATAATCCACACACTGAACATCCGCACCAGACACAATTGCGCGGCTCTGCCTTGCACGCTGCGAGAGTTGTGGCACCAATCCACCTCACGTGCAGCAATCGACCCGACTGCAGCGGGAGGGGCTCGCTCCTTCCATGTCGCTCTCCGCGTGCTGTGACGGGGGCGGGTTCGTCCAGCCGGTCGCCTTTGGCGCGGCGTGTCCGGTCGTCCCGTGTGAGCACGCGCTGATCGCGGCGCCTTCTGCGCTCGGCCTCGATGGAGCGCCGAGCGTCGCGGTGCAGGAGCCGGCGGCGTCGCTCTCCCGCGAGCTTTGGGAGGCCGCGGAGGCCGCGTCAAGATCCGCGCACGAAATTTGGGAATCCGTGGAGGTCACGTCGGCCTGCACCTACGAGGGTCCGTGGCAGCTGCTGGATCCAAACGGCGAGCCGGACATCGAGCCGGACGGCGGCCCGTGTAGCCTGCCGCGCTGTCCCGGGGCGGCCTGCGCGGGCGGGCCGCGCGACCACGAGCCGACGTGCGCGCCGCTCCGCCCGGAGGTGCTGCGGGGGTACTTCCCGCTCGTCCGCAAGCTGGTGCGGCAGGTGTCGCGCCACCTGCCGCCCAACGTGCAGCGCGACGACCTGCTCAGCGCAGGGATGCTGGGGCTCGTCGACTCGCTCCGCAAGAACGGCGGGAGCGACGGCGAGACGTTCGCCGGTTACGCGAAGCTCCGGATCCGCGGCGCGATCGTCGATGAGCTCCGCGCGCAGGACTGGCTCTCGCGGCGAGCGCGCGAGGCGGTCGAGGCGGAAGCCGCCAGCAGGGTCGGCGGCGCGACGGTCTTCGTGAGCCTGAGCGAGGTGACCCCGACCGAGGAGTCGGTGCACATGTCCGGCGAAGACGACCCGATCGAGGCGATCTCGGCGCAGGCGACCCGGCGGGCGCTGTCCTTCGCGATCGCGCAGCTCCCGGAGCGGGAGCGGCGCGTGATCGGCATGTACTACTTCGAAGGGGCGAAGCTGAAGGACATCGGCGCAGAGCTCGGGATCGGCGAGCCGCGCGTCTCGCAGCTGCACACGCGCGCGCTCGGCATGCTGCGAGGCATGCTGTCCCACGCCTGACCGCCGCCCGCGCTCAGGGGGCGAGCCGGCGCGCCCGGCCGGGCATCGCGACGCCGACCGCGAAGAGCGCGGTTTCCTCGTAGGTCTGCTGGAGGGCGGGGTCCCCGGAGGCCCGGTGCACGAACGCGTTGCGGTGCGCGCCGCGATCGAGCGCGACCACGCGGGCGCAGCCGAGGTCGAGCAGCGCCTCGGTCGTCGCCTCGTCGCTGTCGAAGGTGGTCGTGGCCACGAGCAGCGTGCCGTCGTCGAGCACGCAGGCAGCGCTGCGCCGGCGCATGGTCCCGATCTCGCGCGCCTCCGGCCGCAGCCTGCCGTCGTCGGCGGTGAGCGGCAGCTCGGTCGCGTCCGCGCCCGGCGCGAGCGGGGCGCCGCCCGCCGGGCGGATCTCGACGCGGCCCTGGCGGACCAGCAGCAAGCCTCCCTCGCCGCGGAAGCGAAGGCCGACGGTGCCGCCCACGGCGAGCCCGCGCGGGCCCCGCCGCCGGCCGGTGCCGACGCCGATCGCCGCGAGGACCTGCCGCCGCTCGTCGGCCGGCACCTCGGCGTCGAGCTTCGGCGCGCTCCGCGGCGAGATCTCGCGCGAGCCGGCGCGGAGGCGGAACAGGAACCGGTCCGGAGCGAAGGCGTGGACGCGGACCTGCGCGCCGAGGTGCACGGTGTCGGCGGCGTACACGGCCGGGCTCCACGCCGGGGGCGGCTGCGCGCCGCCGTCCTCGGCCCAGCCCACGCGCTCGCCCGGCAGCGACAGGTCCGGCGCCGGGGGGACGTGCGTCCAGCGCGACTCGAAGAAGAGAAAGGGGCGCGGCGACGCGGCCGCGGCGTGCTCCGGCGGCGCGATCGACATCGCGGGCGAGAGGCGCTCGGCGGTCAGGACGCCGTCCTGCCGGGGGCTCAGGAAGGCGACGCCGAGGGGGTCGGGCGCCCTGCCCAGCGAGACGCCGGCCAGGCACCCGGCGCGCTCGAGCGCCGCCCGGAGCGCGGCCGCGTCGAGGGCGCTGCCCCACGCGTGGACCACGAAGCCGCGGTCGGTCATGCACAGCGCCGCGCGCTCGACCAGGAGGTCGTCGCCGCCGCCGGGCGAGAGCGTCGCGCCGGCCGGGGCGCGCTCCGCGGGAGGGCCGGCGAGGATGGCGAGCGGGGCCGCGGCGCTCCCTGCCTCGAAGAGCGAGGGGCCCTGCCAGAGCGCCCAGGGGAAGCGCGCGGATCCCTCCGCGCGGGGCGCGCCGGGGCTCGCCGCCGGGCGCTGCCAGAGCGCCCAGGGGACGCGCTCGACGTCCCCGCCGGACGGCCACGCGCCGAAGTACGGCCGGCCCGAGAGGTCGACCCCGAGCGTCGCCGCGCCGTCGCGCGGGGGCACGAGCGCGCGGCCGCCGACGACCATGCCGAGCGCCGCCGTCCCGGCGGGGGGCGCGCCCGGCTCGCGCGTGGAGGCGCCGAGGCCGATGGCGCCGCGGAGCGTCGACGCGTCGGGGAGCTGCCCGGTGCCGCGCGGGCCGACGGTCGGCCTGGGGGCCTCGTATCCCGCCTGCAAGGTGAACCGGATGTGCCGCGTGTCGATCGCGAGCAGGTGGACGCGCAACTCCGGCCGCCGCGGATCGGGCCGGAGGGTCGTCGCGGCGAACGGGCTGGAGGGGCGCCGCGGATCCTCCTCGACGCCGGGGAGCGCGCGCGGGAGCGAGGGAGCCACCAGCTCCCAGGCGCCCTCCCCCGGAAGCGGGGGATCGACCGCCGGCGCGACCGGCGGCGGCGGCCAGAGCGAAGGCCACCCCTCCGGCGCGGGCTCGGCAGACGCGGGGCCGCGGGTCACGTACGCGGCGGCCGGCGCGGCGCGCAGCCTCGCCGCCGCGCGATCCGCGGCGAGCGCGAGCCGCTCGACCGCGGCCGCCGCCCTCGGACCGAGCAGGCGCTCGGCGGACGGCCCGGCGAGCTCGCCGAGCGAGGGCACGCGGCGCGGGAGGTGGTGCGCGCGGGCGACGAACGGATCACGCCCACCCGTGTCGACCTCGCCGGTGCCGGCGTTGAGCGCCGCCGGGACCGCCTCCGGCCCGAGCGCCATCACCAGGCCCTCGTCCACGAGGTCGAGCTGCGCAGACGCGGGCGGGTTGTCGAACGAGATCTCGGTGCGCGACGCGCCGTCCACGCTCCCGGTCTCGAGCCAGCCGTCGATCGCCGCGCGGAGCCGCTCGCCGACGGGCCGCGCTCCCGCGCGCCCATCGCCGCCCAGATCGAGCTGCGTGATCCCCTGCACGACGCCGAACGCGGTGGTGGTCACCGCGACGCGGCTGCCGCGGGCGACGAGGCCGCGATCGTCGCCGAGGGGCGTCCCGGTCAGGTTGCGCACGCCGTCCAGGCTCACCGGCCGGCCGGAGCGGGTGAGCCGCACGCGCGCCCGGTACAGGTCGGCGGCGCCGCGCCCGTCAGGCGCGCGCTCCGCGTCGGGCGCGCGCTCCGCGGCGCCCGGTTGCGGGAGGCGCGGGACACCAAGAAACAGCACCCGGCGGCCCAGAAGCGCGTCGGAGAAGAACCCGCCGCGCTCCTCCCAGACGAAGTCGTCCGGGTCGACGGCGCCGCCGATCGCCTCCCCGAGCATCCCGGCGATGGCGTCCGCGGTCCGCGCCGGCGGGGGCGGGGTCGAGAGCCGCGCGACGGCCCCGAGAAGAGCGACGCCGAGCACGATCGGGAGCCGGCCGCGCAGGTGATCGATCCACGGCGAGAGCGGTCGGTCCGTCATCCCTGCGCGCGCGCGCTCCCTCCGGAGGCCGCGCCGGCCTGGGCCGCGGCGCGCGGGCGGATCCCGAGGAGCTGGCGCGCGCGGTCCGGCTCGACCACCTCGCGGCCGACGCTCCGCGCGAAGGCGGCGGCGCGCGCGACGAGCGGCGCGCTCCCCTCGGCGAGCACGCCCTTGTCCAGGTAGATGTTGTCCTCCAGCCCGACCCGCGCGTGCCCGCCGAGCTGCATGGCGAGCTCGGTCATCGGGCGCTGGTGGCGGCCGACGGCGGCGACGCCCCAGGCGGCGCCTTGCGGGATCTGGGTGATCATGAACCGGAGCACGTCCTCGCGCGCCGCGATGCCGCCGGGCACCCCCAGGACGAACTGGAAGTGGAGCGGCTCCGCGAGGAGCCCCTCGGCGACAAGGCTGAGCGCCTCATGGATATGGCCGACCTCATAGCACTCGAGCTCGGCGACGCTCCCCCCGGCGCGGATCCGGGCCGCCATGTCCCGGATGAGGGGCCGGGTGTTGTCGAAGATCCCGTCGCCGAAGTTGATCGTCCCGCAGTTCAGGGTGGCCATCTCGGGGCTGCAGAGCAGCGGCTGGGCGCGCTCGTCGACGCTCATCCCGACGGCCCCCCCGGTCGACGTCTGGACGATGACGTCCGTCTTCTCGTTGATCGCGGCGATCGCCTCGGCGAACAGCGCGCGCGACTGGCTCGGCGACCCGTCCGGGTTCCTGACGTGCAGGTGGACCACCGAGGCGCCCGCGTCGCGGCAGCGGGCGGCCTCGTCGGCGAGCTCGCGCGGCGTGATGGGGAGGTGCGGCGTCTGCGCCCGGGTCGTCTCCGCGCCGACGATCGCGGCCGTCAGGATGAGGGCGCTCTGCGGCGGCGTGACCAGGATCCGGGGGGGCGGCGTGATGATGGGCCGCGGCTCCGGGAGCTGCGCGTGGTCCGGGGGCGGCGCCGACAGCGCCGGCAGGACGAGGCGCGGCCGACGCTGGAGCTCCTTCGGGACGACACAGGTGCCGAGCGCCCGGCAGACGATGACCGGCTCGGCCAGCGCGTCGGCCGCCGAGGGCGCCACCCCGGCTTCGCGGACGCTGGCGACGACCTTGCGCGCCTCGAACGCCATCGCGCGCGACGTGGCGCCGACCTTGGTGACCACCCCGGTCGCCTCGATGAAGTCGCCTGCTCGGACCGGGGCGAGGAACTCGACCGCCTCGTACGCGCGGAAGAGCCCCTCGTCGCCGTCGAGGCGGATCAGGAGCTCGGTCGCGACGTCCCCGAAGAGCGCGAGAATACGCGCTCCATCGCACAGCTCGCCCGCGTAATGTGCGTCGTGCGCGCCCATCCTGACGCGCAGCGTGACCGTGAGACCAACCCCTGTGCTCATGGGCGTGAAGACTCAACAGTCGACAGTCGGTAGTCAACAGAGGAAACTGCCCCCGCCGATGAACCTCGTAGAAGCCAGAAATCTGCCGCGCCACGTCGGAATCATCATGGATGGCAACGGCCGCTGGGCGGAGCTGCGCGGCGAGCCGCGCGAGGCCGGGCACAAGGCCGGCAGCGCCGCCGTGCGGCGGATCGTGCGCGTCTGCCGGAGGCTCGGCGTCGAGGCGCTGACGCTGTACGCGTTCAGCGAGCAGAACTGGGCGCGGCCCCGGAACGAGGTCGACGCGCTGATGGGGCTGCTGCGCGAGTACCTGATGAGCGAGCGCTGCGAGATCCTCGAGAACGACATCCGCCTCGTCGCGATCGGCGACATCAGCCGGCTCCCCGAGGGCGTGCGCGACGTGCTCGACCCGCTCCGGAAGGCGTCCGCGACGAACCGCCAGATGACGCTCGCGCTGGCGCTGTCCTACGGTGCGCGCGAGGAGATCGCCGCCGCGGCGCGCGAGCTCGCGATGGAGGCGGTCGCCGGCAGGCTCGATCCGGAGTCGATCGACGGGGCGCTGCTCGCCGCGCGGCTGCCGAGCCTGAGCGTGGGCGAGCCGGATCTCATCATCCGCACCGGCGGCGAGCAGCGGCTCTCCAACTTCCTGCTCTACGGGGCCGCGTACGCGGAGCTGTCGTTCACCGAGCGGCTGTGGCCCGACTTCACCGAGGACGACCTGTTCGCCGCCATCGCGGCCTACCAGCGGCGCGGCGGCGCCGCCGCGCACGACGCGGAGGGCGGCGCCGGGGGCGAGCCCGCCAGCGCGCGGGGCGCGCTCGACGCGGAGCGGCCGTGGCGCGCGCGCGAGCTCGCCGCGCCCGCCTCGCATGCCTCCCACGACGGCTCACGGACGGGGGTCTGAGATTGGCTGCCTCCAACCTCACGATGCGGGTCCTCACCGCGCTCGTGGCCGCGCCCCTGCTCCTCTCGCTGCTCTACCTCGGCCCGAGCTGGGGCTGGGCGGCGCTCGTCGCGGTCGCCTCCGCCATCGGCGCGCTCGAGCTCTTCGCGATGACGCACGCCGAGGACCGCGTCGCGCGGGCCATCGGCGTCGCGCTCACCCTGGCCGTCCTCGGCGTGATCTGGCGATTCAGCGGCTCGCCGGGCGCGCTCCTCGCGCTGATCTTCCTGCTCCCGTTCGTCGCGATGCTCATCACGCTGGTGCGCCTCGGCGAGATGCGCACCGCGGCGCTGCGCGTGCTGGCGATGACCTTCGGCCCGCTCTACGTGGGCGGCGGGCTCGGCGCGCTGGCGCTCCTCCGCCGCGACGGGGGCGCCGACGGCCCCTCGTTCGTCGTGCTGGCGATGCTGCTCTCCTGGTTCTCCGACACCGGCGCCTATTTCGCCGGCCGCTTCCTCGGCCGGCGCAAGCTCTACGAGGCCGTGAGCCCGAAGAAGACCGTCGAGGGCGCGCTCGGCGGCCTGCTCTTCGCCGTGATCGGCGCGCTCCTTGCTCACTTCTGGTTCCTCCGGTCGCTGCCGCTCGTGGACGCGCTCGCGCTCGCGATCGTCGCGGGCGGCCTCGGTCAGGCGGGAGACCTCGGGGAGTCCCTGTTCAAGCGCTCCTTCGGGATCAAGGACTCTGGCGGGATCGTGCCCGGCCACGGCGGCATCCTCGACCGCGTCGATGCCCTGCTCGTGACCGGGACCATCACGTATCTGTATGTCCTGTGGTCGAGGCCCTGAACGGCGCCGCGCGCGGTGCGCCGCGCGCGGTGCGCCGTGCGTCGTGCGTCGTGCGTCGTCCAAAGACCGCGCATCCATCGATGTGCGACACCCACATCGCACGCGCGCGCGCCGCAGCCTCGCCCCCCGACGCGGCTCTCCCGCCGTCAACGCGGCGCCTCCTCGCACACTGGCGGCCTGACGCATCGCCCCGCCCGTCCGGAGCTGCGATGACGCATCGCATGGTTGCGCCCGACGTTGAACGGAAGCGCTCGGCGCACTAGAAAGTTACATAGCCATGGAAGAACAACTCAGTACCAAGAACGCGACTCCGTCTGTGAGCGTCCCTGCTGTTCCGAGCCACAGGCACAAATACGAGTTCTTCAAAGTCGTCCAGGGTTATCTCGACGAGGCGGCCCGGCTGATCGAGGTACCGGGCTACATCACCACGATCCTGAGCCAGCCGAAGAACGAGATCATCGTCAATTTCCCTGTACGGATGGATGACGGCAGCATCCGGCTCTTCAAGGGTTACAGGATCCAGCACAACAACCTCCTCGGGCCGTTCAAGGGGGGCATTCGATATCACGAGACGGTATCGCTCGACGACCTCAAGGCGCTGGCCGCGATGATGACGTGGAAGTGCGCGCTGATGAACCTGCCGCTCGGCGGCGGAAAGGGGGGAATCAAGTTCAACCCGAACGAGGTGTCGCGCGCCGAGCTCCAGCGGATCACACGCCGCTTCTTCCATGCGCTCGGCGGGAACATCGGCCCGGAGACGGACATCCCGGCTCCCGACATGGGCACCGACGCGAAGACCATGGCCTGGGCCATGGACACGTACATGAACACGGTCGGCCAGCTCTTCAAGCAGGCGGTGAAGGGCGTCGTGACGGGCAAGCCGGTGGCGTCGGGCGGCACGTACGGTCGCGAGAAGGCGACGGGCCAGGGCGTCGTCCACTGCATCACCGAGTGGGCCGAGGACAACGACGTGAACCTCGGCGGCGCGACGCTGCTCGTGCAGGGCTTCGGCAACGTCGGCTCGAACACGGCCGTGCTCCTGTCGAAGCTCGGCGCCTCGACCGTCGCGGTCGGCGATCACACCGGGTATCTCTACAATCCGGAAGGGTTCAATCCGCACAAGCTGCAGGATTACGTGAAGAAGAACCGCTCGATCGCGGGCTACCCTGCCGGCAAGCCAATCAGCCGCGAGGAGTTCTTCCGGCTCAAGGCGGACATCTTCATCCCGGCGGCCCTGGAGAACCAGGTCGGCGTGGAGGAGGCGGGCTGGCTGCAGGTCCGCCTCGTGGCCGAGGGCGCGAACGGGCCGTGCACGCCCGAGGGGGAGAAGATCCTCCTGGAGCGCGGGATCCATATCCTGCCCGATATCCTCGCCAACTCGGGCGGCGTCACGGTGAGCTACTACGAGTGGGTGCAGAACAAGCGCTCGGAGACATGGACGCTCGAGGAGGTCGACTCCCGGCTCGAGAAGGCCATGAAGCGGGCCTACCGCGAGGTGACCGAGATGGCGCGGCAGAAGAAGTGCACGCTGCGGCTCGCGGCGTATGCCGTGGCGCTGCAGCGGCTCGCCGCGGTGTACGGAGAGCGCGAGATCTTCCCCTGAGCCGTACGCTACTCCCCTTCCGCCGGCGGGGCCTCGCAGATCCCTTGCTGGCGGAGGGCTCGTCCTAACCGTTCGCGGAGCCGCTCATCGAGCCTCTGGGCGAATTTCTCGTGGACGCTGAGCTCCTCGCCGACCTTCGCCCAGGAGAGGTCGCCTCCGTACCGCAGCGCGATCAGGCGCCGCTCGCGCTCGTCGGCGCGATCGAGCGCCTGGGCGAGCGCGTCCAGGGTCTCGGCGCGCACGAGCGCGTCGTGCGGCCCGGCGTCGAGGAGCTCGGGGCAGTCGCCCAGGAAACAGGCGAAGGCGAGCGCTCGGCAGGAGCCTGAGAGCCGCTCCAGCGTCGCGCCGTCGCCCTCGAACGGATCGCCCTCGAAGCGGAGCGCGTCAGCGACGTGGTCCCCGGCGTCGACCCCGGCACGCGAGGGCGACGCCTCGCGAGCGATCCAGTCCCTCACCGCGCCGACGACCCTCTTCCACGCAAAGTGGACGAGGGGCACACCGCGGGACGCATCGAACCCGGAGAACGCTTCGACGAGCGCCTGGCAGGCGATCTGCTCGCATTCCTCGATCACGTCGCGCGGGCGCACCCCGTAGGTGCGCGCGACGGTTCGCGCGATGCGGCGCACCTCCGGGAGAGCGCGTACGACGCGTGGATCGCGGCGCGGGTCCGGCGCGCGAGGGGGCCGAGATTCGCTCACCCGCGCTCTCCCCACGTGCCATCCGGCCACACCAGGGCACCGTCCTCGTGGTCTCCGTCGCTCTCCTTCGGCACGGCGGCGCTCGCGTCGAGGGCCGCTCGCCCGCGGAGCCGCTCGTACAGCGGGGCGGCCGAGGGGTGCGTCTTGATGAACACCGTGAGATAACGCCGGTAGCCCAGGAGCTGCTCCGGCGAGAGCGCCTTCGTGTAGGGAGCCAGGGCGTCTCGAAGGCACGCCTCGATCACCGGATCTTCACCTTCGTCAGCCAGCGTGTCGTCCTGCGCCCCCGCCGTCGCCCCCCGCGACTCGCCTCCGCAGTCAGGAGACCCCATACGCCCTCTCGGCGCGACCGCCCGGAGGTCCGCGCATGAGCCTCCCTGCGCCGCTCCGGCCGGGCGACACCTTCCTGGAGTACCGCATCACCGATGTCGTCGATCGCGGCGGCATGGGCGAGGTGTACCGGGCCGTCGACGAGTACTCCGAGGATATCGTCGCCATCAAGTGCATGTCGCCGCGGCACCGGAGCCGAGAGGACTTCGCGCGGCGCTTCCGGCAGGAGTGCAAGTTCTACCCGAAGCTCCGGCACCCGCACATCGTGTCGATGCGGCGGGCCGGCGTCTCGCCGGACAACGTCGCGTTCATCGTCATGGAGTTCCTCGAGGGCAGGACGCTGCGGCGGCTGCTCACGAGGGCGTACCGCTTCGACTTCCTGAACGCGCTGTACATCATGCTCCAGGTCGCCGAGGCGATGCGGTTCGTCCATTCGAAGAAGATCTGGCACCGCGATCTCAAGCCCGAGAACATCATGATCGGCACGGAAGGCGACGCGCGGGGGCACGTGTGGCTGCTCGATTTCGGCATCGCCAAGTTCGCCGACGGGGGCATGAACACCGACGACATGCCGGACGTGGGGACGATCCGGTACATGTCGCCGGAGCAGGTGAAGACGATCTACAGCCTGGCGAAGAAGATCCCGCACCAGAAGCCGGACAGCCGCGCCGACATCTACGCCTTCGGCGCGATCTTCTACGAGGTGCTGACGGGGACGCACCTGTTCATCAACGACGCCGATCCGCCGACGGCCGAGGAGACGCTCGCGGGGCATCTCCTCGCCGAGCCGGTGCCGGTGCACGAGCTCGTCCCCGACTGCCCGGAGATCGTGTGGCCGCTCGTGGCCCGGTGCGTCGCGATCGACCGCAACGCGCGGTTCCAGACCTTCACGGAGGTGGAGAGCGCGCTCCGCGCGCTGGTGGACGAGTGTGTCCTGCAGCGGCAGGTGCCGCCGGCCCATGCGCTCGCGCAGCACCTCGCGCACGGGCGGTGGACGGTGGCGCGCCAGGCGGCGTTCTCCGCGGCAGATCTCGACCGATCGGACGGATCGGGCGGCGCCGGCGCGCGGCCGGCGAGCGAGGCGGAGGCGGCCGCGACGGCGAGCGCCGCCCGGCCGACCGGCGCCGAGGTGGCGGCCGTCGCGGCGCCGCCGGCCGCCCCGCCGGCGGGCGCCGTCCACGCGACGGAGCCGCTCGATCCCCTTCGCCTCGTACCGCTCGCGAGCGCGCTGCCGTTCGCGCCGGCGAGCGGCGGCGCCTCGGGCGAGCTGCGCGGCAAGGGGTTCACGGAGCGGATGCCCACGACCCTGCCGCTGCCCGCGTGGCCGGCGCGCGCCCGATCCGAGCCTGACATCGCGACGCAGGCGTTCCGTGCGCCTCCGGACGCGCTGCGCGCGAGTCACGAGGGCCTCCTGCCGCAGAGTCACGAGGGCCTCCCGCCGCACCAGGAGGTGCCTGCGGCGGCGACGTCCTCGCGGGCGGCGCCTGCGTCGCCGTGGATGTCGGCGGCGGCGCCGCCTCCGGAGCGGCGCTCCGAGGTGGGCGAGCGGGCGTCGCACGTCGAGCCTGGCGCGCCTGCCCCGCCAGGAGCGCGGCGCATCCCGGGCGCGCTGCGGCGCTTCGCGGCATCCCCGGCGCTGGGGCTATTCATCGTCGCCCTGGCGGCGACGGGCGTCCTCGTCGCACGCGGGATCGAGGCGAATTCGCCCGAGCAGCCGGCGCCCGCGCTCGCGCGCTCCGCGGCGGCGAGCCCGGCCGTGGTCGCCCCTGCGCCGGAGGCGCCCGAAGGCGCCGGCCAGCCGCCGGCCGCCCCGGCGGCGACGGCGGCGGCGGAGCTCGCCGCGCGCGACGTCCCGCCGCCGCCGCCTCCGGCGCCGTCCACGACCGCCGCGGCGCAGCTCGGGGGGGCCGTGGCGGTCGCGGGAGTCGTGCCCCCGGCGGAAGCCGAGCCGGTTGCGACCGCCGCGACGCCCGCGGCGGTTGCTTCACGAACGCCCGCGGCCCCGCGCCGGAGCGCGCCGGCCGCGCTGTCGGCCGACCGCGCGTCGCAGCCGGCGCGGCGGTCGTCTCCGCGCAGCGACGGCGACGACCGCCTCTGGCCGGAGCGCCTCCGCGAGGATCCCGACGACTTCTACCCGATGCCGAAGAGCCCGCCGAGGCGCGCCCCCGTGAAGCAAGCGCCGGCGCCGAAGCCGCACCCGAGGAGGCCGTAGATGGGCGCGAGGGACGACGACGACATCCGCAAGTACATGCCGGATCTGAAGACCATCGCGCGGACGGCGGATCCGGCGCTGGCGGAGGAGCGGTACCGGGAGGCGCTCAACAACCCGGAGCTCGATCGGGCGCTCGATGATCTCCGGCAGGGGAACGGGGCTGGGCAGGCGCCGTTCGAGTTCCCGGTGGTGGTCGCGCCGCCCAAGCCGGCGGAGACGCCGGCGCCGGGGTCCGCTGCGTCGGTCGCGCCCGTTGCGGCCGCGAAGGTCGCGGGAGGGCAGACCGGGGCGGGTCCCGCGCGAGACGCCGCGCCGCCGCGTGACCGGCGGCGCGGCATGTCCCGCGGGCGCATCGCCGTCTTCCTGGCCGTCGCGGTGCTGGGCCCGCTGGCGACGTACCAGCTCTTCTCCCGGCTCAGGCGCTCCGAGGCGCCGGTCGCCTCCGCGGCGCCGGTGGCGCCGTCGGGGGCGATGACGGCGCCGGGGCGGCCGAGCGCCGAGGCGGCGGGGGCAGGCGCGAGCGCCGGGGCGCCGGCGGCGGCGCAGCCAGGCACGCGCCCAGGGGCGCCGCCGGCCGTGGACGCAGGCGCGATCGAAGAGGCGCCGCCGCCGAAGGCGAGCGCGAGCGACGAGCTGCCGCCGCCGAAGGCAGGCGCGAGCGACGAAGCGCCGCCGCCGAAGGCAGGCGCGAGCGACGAAGCGCCGTCGCCGAAGGCAGGCGCGAGCGCACGCCCTGCGGTCCCGGCGCCGCGCGCGCCGGCCGGGGCCCGCCCGCCTCCGGCGGAGGTCTCCCCGGCGCCTCCCGAGATCGCGGCGGATATCATGCACTGAACGGGACGGCGCAGGCCCGCCCCAGGACACTCATTCTGGTCTGGAGCTCTTGATGATGAACCGACGATGCCTCGCTTCCGTGCTCGCCCTCGCGTGCGCGCTCGCTCCCTCGGGCCGCGCGCTCGCGCAGCCCGCGCCGCCGCAGAGCGCGGCGCCCGCATCGCCGCAGGCCGCGGCGCCCGACGAGGCGACGGCGCGCGCCGACGCGCTCTACAAGCAGGGCGTGCGGCTCTACTCGGAGAAGAAGTGGAAGGAGGCCGAGGCGGTCTTCCTCGAAGCCTGGGCGCTCACGCCGACGTTCGACGTCGCGTACAACGTGGGCAGCGCGGCCTACCAGCAGGGCAAGCACGCGCTCGCCGCGGAGCACCTCTCGTTCGCGCTCCGGCACTGGCCGCTCCTCAGCGCCGTCGCCCACCTCAAGCCCACCGCCCAGCAGCGGCTCGCCACGTCGCGCGCCCACGTCGGCGCCCTCGCCGTCTCCGTCAGCGCCCCGCTCGCCGAGGTCCTCGTCGACGGCAAGCCCGCAGGCAAGGCGCCGCTCGCCGGCGAGCTCTTCGTCGAGCCCGGCGAGCACACCCTCGAGGCACGGCTCGACGGCTACGCGCCGGCGCAGAAGACCGTGCGCGTCGACAAGGGGGAGACCGCCGCGGTGACGCTGGCGTTGGTGACGAAAGGCAATGCGGCGGCGAAGGCTGGAGAAAAGACAGCGGCCAGCGACGCGGCGCGAGAGGCGACGGGCGAGGCGGGGGGATACGGCCCGAGCGCCGCGCGGCCTGCGGCAAAGCCGGAGCAGCACGTCGCGGTTCCGGGACGCATCGAGCAGCGCAGCTGGATCCCCGTGATCGCGCTCGGCGCGGCGAGCGCCGTGGCGCTCGGCGTGGGCGTGGGGATGACCGTCGCGTCGAACAACGCGAATGACGAAGCGCACGCACAGAGCCGCTCGATCCGGGGCGCCGGAGGGCAGTGCATCGTGCCGTCGGTCGCATTCACCGCGCGGTGTGCTGAGCTGGATCGATTGGGAGCTGAGGCCGACGGCCTGGGTACCGCCGCGTTCGCCAGTTACATCGCGTCCGGCGTGTCCGCACTCGCCGCCGTGACGTATGCGTTCTGGCCCAGGCGAGCAGGGACCACCTCGACAGGATTGTCGGTACGACCCGATGTACGCCTGCAGGGCAGCGGCGTCATCGTTACGGGAGCGTGGTGATGAGCCGGAGAGGTTACGCGATGACGCATCGAACGATTCGCGCGCTCACGACGACCACGGCGCTCGTCATCGGCGCCGGCGGTTGTGATGGGCTCTGGTTCTACATCCACGACGACTGCGAGCTGATGCTCACGTGCGAGCACTTCCGCCCGACGACGAGCAGCGGCGAGCCGGTAGAGGGATGCATCCCGAGCGAAGCCGAGGGCGCCGTCGACGACCGCTGCGGCGTGTTCGTCGCCGCGAGCGGCAACGACGGCAGCGCGGGCACCAAGGCCGAGCCGGTCAAGACGCTCGCAGAGGCGCTCCGGCGCGCCGGCGAGACGGGCAGCGACGTCTACGCGTGCGCCGAGCCGTTCGCCGAATCGGTCGAGGTCCCGGCCGGCGTCGCCCTCTTCGGCGGCCTCGACTGCGCGAACGGCTGGACCTGGATCGGCGCGCAGACGAAGACCACCGTCGCACCGGAAGCGGGGGCGATCCCGCTGACGCTCGCGCGCGGCGAGGGCACCACGCGCCTTGAGGACATCGAGGCGCGCGCGCCCGATGCGCAGGCCAAGGGCGGCTCGTCCATCGCCGTGCTCGCCGATGGCGCCACCGCCGAGCTCGCGCGCTGCGCCCTCGTCGCTGGCAACGCGGCCGACGGCGCCGACGGCGACGACGCACCGAGCGAGGCGCCCGAGCGCGCGCTGGCCGGCAGCAACGGCGTCGATGCGTGCAGCGACCTCGACGACGTCGAGGGACCCGACGCGACGCTGCCGGGCGGCGCGCAGGTGGTCAACGCGTGCAGCGACGAGCGGTCCATCGGCGGGCGCGGCGGCGATGGAAACGTCGACAACGGCACGGCCGGCGCATCAGGTCAGACCGGGGGCGAGGGACAAGCTGGCGCCGGAGAGCCCCCGTCGATGAGCGACAGCTGGAGCTGTGGTGCCATCCCGAACGATCCAACCAAGGGCGGTGGCAGCGCCGGCGCCAACGGCACCCCCGGCCCCGCCGGCGCCGGCGCCGCCGGCCTCGGCGCGCTGAGCGCCAGCGGCTACACCGGCGTCCCCGGCGGCAACGGCATGCCCGGCAAGCCCGGCCAGGGTGGCGGAGGCGGAGGCGGCGCCAAGGGCGGCCCCGTCTGCACCGGCGGCGTCCCCGGCGCGGGCGCCAGCGGCGGCAGCGGCGGCGCCGGCGGCTGCGGTGGCCTGCCCGGAAAGGGCGGCGCTCCGGGCGGCGCCAGCATCGCCCTCGCCAGCGTCGATGCCAACGTCACCCTCATCGACTGCACCCTCACCGCCGGGCGCGGCGGCAACGGCGGCACGGGCGGCAACCTCCAGCCGGGAGGCCTGGGCGGCAACGGCGGCGCGGGCGGCGTCGGTGTCGGCGGCACCAATCCCGGCTGCGCCGGTGGTCAAGGCGGCAAGGGCGGCAACGGCGGCCCCGGCGGCGGCGGTCTCGGCGGCCCCTCGCTCGCCATCGCCTTCCGCGGCACGCCCGTCGTCCAGCAGGGCCAGACCTCGCTCGCCCCCGGCGCCCCGGGCACCGGCGGTCCGGGCGGCAGCAACAACATCACCAAAAACGCCGGCCAGGATGGCCTCGCCGCCGAGACGCAGGAGCTGCCGTGACCCCCCGACACCTTGACCCCACGGCTCCCCTCCCCGCCCTCCGCCACAGCTTCGCTGCGTCATCCAACGCACAGCGTCACCGGGGCCGCGGAGAACAAAATGCAACCCGCGGACGATTGCCCAGCAATCCAGGGCCGCTCGCCGGAATTAGAAAGGTAGAGGAGACCGGAAACGGCTCGGCAGGGCGACCGGCGGACCACCCCCGCAGCGCGGAAGGGGTCCATCATGCCGGTGGGTTGGCCGAGGGACAGCTGGATCGTCTTCAACCCCCGCGCTCGGCGCGCAGTCCAGGAACAGCGACTCCCTCCTCGCCTTTTCTCTTGACCCTCGCTTCGCTTCCGCACGGCAGCCGCGCCATCGCGCGGCGCTCGGCCCCCGCAGCGCCGCGCCCGCAGGCAGCGCTCTCGGGCGGTGCGGCCGGAGCGCAGTCCCACGCGGAGGTGTGCGGCTCGATGTGACCGGCGCGCGGTAGCGCGCGCGCACGCTCTCGGCGCGGGCGTGGCGGGCACCTCTGCCCGCCACGCCGCGCGCGACGAAGGACGGATCGAACACGGTGCGGGTTGTGCCGGCTCCGGCGCGACACGGCGGGCGTGTGCCCGCGATGAGGCATGGGTGACACGATGGCGATGACACGAGCACGAGATCGAAGAACGACACCACGGCGCTCCTGTCGCAGCGTCGCGCCGGCGGTCGCGCTGCTGCTCGCGAGCGCGCTCGTCACGCTCGGCGACCGGGCCGAAGCGCGGCCGACGTTCGACGTGGCGTACAACGTGGGCAGCGCGGCCTACCAGCAGGGCAAGCACGCGCTCGCCGCGGAGCACCTCTCCTTCGCGCTCCGGCACTGGCCGCTGCTCAGCGCCGTCGCCCACCTCAAGCCCACCGCCCAGCAGCGGCTCGCCATGTCGCGCGCCCAGGTCGGCGCGCTCGCCGTCACCGTCAGCGCGCCGCTCGCCGAGGTGCGAGTCGACGGCAAGCCCGCCGGAAAGGCGCCGCTCGCGGGAGAGATCTTCGTCGAGCCCGGCGAGCACACGATCGAGGCGCGCCTCGACGGCTACGCGCCGGCGCAGAAGACCGTGCGCGTCGCCAAGGGAGAGACCGCCGCGGTGACGCTGGCGATGGCGCTGGTGAAGAGCGAGGCGGCGGTGAAGGCAGGAGAGAACACGGCGGCGGGCGACGCGGCGCGAGCGCCGACGGGCGACGCGGAGGGGCACGGGCCGAGCGCCGCGCAGCCTGTGGCAAAGCCTGGGCAGCACGTCCCGGGTCCGGCGCACGTCGAGCAGCGCAGCTGGGTCCCGGTGATCGCCCTCGGCGCCGCGAGCGCCGTGGCGCTCGGCGTGGGCGTGGGGACAACCGTCGCGGCGAACAAGGCGAGCGCGGAGACGAGCTCACAGCGAACCGCGATCTGGAATGCGGGCGGTGGCTGCATCGACGCTCCAGCCGAGCAGGGCGGAGCGTGCGCCAAGCTTCGTGATGGAGAAGGGCGCGTGGACGGGTTCTCCAACGCGGCGCGCGTCGCCTACGTGACCTCGGGGCTACTGCTCGCTGGAGCGCTGACGTACTCGCTGTGGCCAGTCAAACGGTCGGGGAGCGCGCACAGTATGCGACTGGTCCCCAACCTCGGCGCACGTGGCGCCGGCATCATCGCGCAGGGAGCTTGGTGATGAAGACGCGCAAACGATCAAGGTCGCCCCGGACGCTGACCTCGCCGTTCGGCATGGTCGGGCTCACCGTTGCCCTCCTAGGCGGATGCGACGGCGTATGGAGCGATCGCGCGAGCGACTGCAAGCGCACGCTGATGTGTGAGGAGTACCGTGGGCTCTGGGACCGCGATGCCAGCGCTGCGGGTTGCGTGCCGAACGAGGAAGCCGCCCCTGTGGAGGATCGTTGTGGCGTATTCGTCGCCGCGAGCGGCAACGACGGCAGCAAGGGCACCAAGGCCGACCCCGTCAAGACGCTCGCCGAGGCGCTCCGGCGCGCCCGCGCGACGGACAGCGACGTGTACGCGTGCGCCGAGCCGTTCGCCGAATCGGCCGAGGTCCCGGCCGGCGTCTCCCTCTTCGGCGGCCTCGACTGCGCGAACGGCTGGACCTGGATCGGCGCGCAGACGAAGACCACCGTCGCGCCGGAAGCGGAGGCGATCCCGCTGACGCTCGCGCGCGGCGAGGGCACCACGCGCGTCGAGGACATCGAGGCGCGCGCGCCCGACGCACTGGCCAAAGGCGGCTCGTCGATCGCCGTGCTCGCCGATGGCGCCACCGCAGAGCTCGCGCGCTGCGCGCTCGTCGCCGGCAACGCGGCCGACGGCGCCGATGGTGACGACGCGCCGAGCGCGGCGCCAGAGCGCGCGCCGGCCGGCAGCAACGGCGTCGATGCGTGCAGCGACCTCGATGACGTGGAGGGACCCGACGCGACGCTCAACGGCGGCGCGCAGGTGGTCAACGCGTGCGGCGAGGAGCTGTCCATCGCTGGCAACGGTGGCAATGGGAACGTCGACAACGGAGCAGGAGGCGTTGCTGGCCAGATTGGGGCAGAGGGACAAGCTGGCGCTGGAGAGCCCCCGTCGATGAGCGACAGCTGGAGCTGTGGTGCCATCCCGAACGATCCAACCAAGGGCGGTGGCAGCGCCGGCGTTAACGGCGCCCCCGGCCCCGCGGGCGCCGGAGCCAGCGGCCTCGGCGCGCTGAGCGCCGCCGGCTACACCGGCGTGCCCGGCGGCGACGGCACGCCCGGCACGCCCGGTCAGGGTGGCGGCGGCGGAGGCGGTGCCAAGGGCGGCCCCGTCTGCACCGGCGGTGTCTCGGGCGCCGGCGCCAGCGGCGGCAGCGGCGGCGCTGGCGGTTGCGGCGGCCTGGCCGGAAAGGGCGGCGGCGCGGGTGGCGCCAGCATCGCCCTCGCCAGCATCGACGCCAGCGTCACCCTCATCGACTCCACCCTCACCGCCGGACACGGCGGCAACGGCGGCAAGGGCGGCAACCTCCAGCCGGGGGGCTCAGGCGGCTTGGGTGGCACCGGTGGCGTCGGGCTTGGGGCTGCCAGCGACGGCTGCGCCGGTGGCCAAGGCGGCAAGGGCGGTCCCGGCGGCCCCGGCGGCGGCGGCCTCGGCGGTCCCTCGCTCGCCATCGCCTTCCGCGGCACGCCCGTCGTCCAGCAGGGCCAGACCTCGCTCGCCCCAGGCGCCCCGGGCACCGGCGGTCCGGGCGGCAGCAACAACATCACCGGCAACGCCGGCCAGGACGGCGCGACGGCCGGAGAGCAGGAGCTTCGATGACCGCACGGCCGAGCCACACACCGCGCGCTTGGTGCGGCGCGGGGCTCGGCGTGCTCGGGAGGATGTACCGCGCGGCGCTCGCCGCGCCGACGTAGGCCGAAGGCCGCGCGCGGCGCGGCTCGAGCAGGAACAACGAAACGCGCGCCGCGCATCGCGGCGCGCCATGGCTCGGCTCGTCTTGGCGACGAGCACGCGAGGAGGACGATCGTGTACCCACAGCTCGCCATCGAGGCGGCGGCGCAATCGGACGTAGGCCGCCACCGCCGCCACAACGAGGACAGCTTCGCGGCCCTGCCGCACCTGGGGCTGTTCATGGTCGCCGACGGCCTCGGCGGCAGCGCGGCCGGAGAGGTCGCGTCCCGCATCGCCATCGAGGTGGTCCAGCGCTGCTTCGAGGAGGACGCCGACCTGGAACGGATCTGGCCCCGCGGCGGCGCGGCGCCCGCCGCGGCCTCGACCCCCGCCGACCGCGACGAGGTGCGGCTCGTGCTCGGCGTGCGGCGCGCCCACCGGGCCATCTACGAGGCCAGCCAGCAGCACGACGAGCAGCGCGGCATGGCGACGACCTTCGCCGGCGTCCTGCTCGCGCCCGGCATGGCCTACATCGCGCACGTCGGTGACTCGCGCGTCTACCGCATGCGCGGCGGCACGCTGCTGCGGCTGACCCGGGATCACACGGTGCTGGAAGAGACGCTCCGCGACGGCGGCGGAGCACGGGAGGCGGTCGAGGCGCTCAGCGAGCGGGCCAACGTCATCACCCGCGCGCTCGGGGCCGGCGACGACGTCGATATCGAATCGCGCGTCGAGGCCACCCTGCCGGGCGACCTCTTCCTCCTCTGCTCCGACGGGCTGTGGGGCCCGGTGCCCGAGCGGCGCATCGCCGACATCCTCGAAGCGCACCGCGACCTGAGCTTCGCCGCGGAGTTGCTCATCGACCTCGCCAACGAGCACGGCGGCCGAGACAACGTGACGTGCGTGCTCGCACGCCTCGGAGGGCGCTGAGCCATGGCGATGAGCACTCCTCGGCGCCGCGTCGCTCCGGGCTGGTGGCGCGGTGCGCTGCGTCGGCCTCCGCGCGCCCGCGCGGACGGCTTCAACCTCCAGCCGGGAGGCCTGGGCGGCAACGGCGGCGCGGGCGGCGTCGGTGTCGGCAGCACCAATCCCGGCTGCGCCGGCGGTCAAGGCGGCAAGGGCGGCCCCGGCGCCGGTCAGGACGGCCTCGCCGCCGACACCCAGGAAGCTGCCGTGAGCCTCCGACAGCCCGGTCGCACAACTCCCCGCCCCGGCTTCGCTGCGTCATACAACGCACGGCGTCACCGGGGCCGCGGAGAAAAAAATGCAACCGGCGGACGATTGTGCAGCGAACCGGGGCCGCTCGACGGAACTAGACAAGTAGAGGAGGCCGGAAACGGCTCGGCAGGGCGACCGGCGGACCACCCCCGCAGCGCGGAGGGGGTCCATCATGCCGGCGGGTTGGCCGAGGGACGGCTGGATCGTCTTCAACCCCCGCGCTCGGCGCGCACTCCAGGAACAGCGACTCCCTCCTCGCCTTTTCTCTTGACCCTCGCTGCGCTTCCGCTGCGCAGCGCCGTCGCGCGGCGCTCGGCCCCCGCGACGCCGCGCCCGCAGGCAGCGCTCCCGGGCGGTGCGGCCGGAGCGCGGTCCCACGCGGAGGTGTGCGGCTCGACGTGACCGGCGCGCGGCAGCGCGCGCACGCTCTCGACGCGGGCGTGGCGGGCACCTCTGCCCGCGACGCCGCGCGCGACGAAGGACGGCTCGAACAGGGTGCGGGTCGTGCCGGCTCCGGCGCGACACGGCGGGCGTGTGCCCGCAGGGGTGCTCACGGTTCAGGAGGGAACATGGAAGACATGCTGGGTGCGATGTAGCTCGTCTCGCCGCTCGGGCTCGCGATGATCGCGTGCGTCGCGATCGGCTTCGCGGTCACCGCGCGCGAAGCGCTGGGACGCGAGCGGGGGTTTCGCGAGGCGCGCGAGCAGGCGCGTGATGAAGAGGAGGCAGCCCTCACCGATGCGAAGGAGCAGGCAGCGGGGGAGCGGGACCGCTACCGGCGCCTCCTGGACTGTCACGTCGATGCGGCGCTCGCCGAGCGGAGAGACGCCCGAGGGCGCCCCGTCCCCTGGCCAGGAAGGGTCCTCGAGTCGTTCTGCGCGACGACGCCTTCGTGGAGGAGGAAGCTGGTCGAGTGCACGGGGTTGGAACCGAGGGAGGTGGAGCGGCTGCTGAGGAGCGACCTGCCCATAACGCCCGGCCTCGCGCGGCAGCTGGAGACCTTCACCGGCACGCCGGCGCGGTACTGGGAGCGCCTGTGGCGGCTGCACGACGACCGCCGAACGGACGAGGAGGATACCGTGGTGTTCCGGGTCGGCGAGCCCGTCGCCGAGCGCGAGAAACCGGCGCCGCCGACTCCGCCGGCGCCGCCGACGGTACCTCCCCGCGCGCTCGACACGCCTCCGCCCGTGGTGCCGTCTCCCGAGCTCGCGGCCAGTGGCCCGCGGGCGAAGCTCCCGCCGCCTCCCCTGCCGCAGCTCCGGCCACCGCGCCCTGTCCGCGCCGTCGCGGGGGAACAGCCCGCCCGTCGCGCTGCCACCCTGACGAGCTTCCCGCTGCAGCCCGACGAAGGGGGGACGAGCGCTGCCAGTGCGTCCGATTGGGAGGAAGCAGAGCGCTCTCCCCTGAACACGACACTCCCGGGAGTAGGGCGCCACGGGTGAGAGCAGCCGAGCCTCGCACTCGGGCCGTTGTCCTGCCTCGCGAGGCCGTCGTCTTGCCGCTGGGACGCGCTGTCTTGCTCCGCGACGCCGTTGTCTTGCCGCTGGGACGCGCTGTCTTGCTCCGCGACGCCGTTGTCTTGCCGCTGGAACGCGCTGTCTTGCTCCGCGACGCCGTTGTCTTGCTCCGCAAGGCCGTTGTCTTGCCGCCGGCGCCTCTTGTCCTGCCGCCGGCACCCGCTGTCTTGCCCCGCGAGGCCGTTGTCTTGCCGCCGGCGCCCGTTGTCGCCCACGGCATGGCCGGGCTCCCCGAACGCAGCGCCGGCGGTGCAGCTCACCCCCGGCGCAGCCGGCGACGGCGGCAGCGCCGCGCCCGGCGGTCCGCCGGAGAGCGCCGACGTGCCGGGAAGCGGTGAGAGCTGCTGGAACTTCGCAACCGGCGAGCGCTGCGGACAGTGAGAAAATCATCTCACCCCGTGAGAATCTCGGACGGCCAAAGGCAAGTAAGCGCAATATCGATGATTTGCGCGAGAGACTCCTGGGCGAGCAGCTTCATCGACGACAGAATGGGCGGCCTCATCCGAGTCCGAGAAGGAGCGCCCATGTCCAAACGCCGGCCGATCAGCACCGCCAACATGCCCCGCTCGGGAAACGCGATCCACGCGAGCGCGCGGGAGATGTGGGAGCTCGCGTGGTTGCGAAAGCTGGGTCTCGAGGACATCGCGTGGGACGCGGCGCGCTACTGCGAGGACTGCAGAGCGGAGCGCGCCGCTCAAGGGGAAGACGAGGAGGACATCGCGCCGCCCTCCGGGACGCGGTCCAACTTCCTGACGCCGGACGACGGCGAGGACACCACGCCGTCCGCCAACGCGCCACGGACGCGCGGCGAGAGCGACGGCAAGCCGGCGCATCTGGCGCTCGCGCGGCCGCGTCGTCCGGACTACACGAAAAACTGATCGCCCTGACGTCGAGTCAAGAGCGGAATCTCGAACCGCCAAGTCGCCAAGGGCGCCAAGAAACCAGGGGAACAAGAGGGGGAATGCCGGGACGGCCCTCCCCCTCTTCTCTTGGCGGCCTCGGCGCCTTGGCGGTTTCTCTGCTGATCCGGGGCAACTTCCCGCAGCAGAGCTAACCGTCGGCGAGCTCCACGCTCCCGCCGGTGGGCTTCGCGTCGCTGCCCACCTGCGGCGGCTCCGCCGCTTCGGCCTTCTTCTTCGTGTTGCGGTTGAACAGCCGCCGTGTCGAGATCGGCACGAGCCGCGGAATCGTGGGATCGATGCCGTGCGCCCCGTCGAACGCGCGGATGATCTGGCCCATGATCAGGATGTTGATCCCGTCGGCGCGGTCGAGGACGCCTTGGGTCACCTTCGCGTCCACAGGGCGGTTCGTCGCGCCGGCCACCGCGACGCGGAGCTCCCTGGCCGCGTCTTCCAGCTCTTTGGCGTAGGATTCGTCCAGATTCGCGAGCTCGAGCCGCTCCGCGAGCGCCTCGTCGTCGCTCTTCAGCCACCGGCGCAGCAGCTTCGCTGTCTGCTGGAGCCCCCCTGCCAGCGTCTCGCTCGTGGCGGCGGTCCCGAACGCGGCGTCGACCTGCGCCCGCAGCGTCTCGTCCCGGCCCGACGCGTCGCGGAGGGCGTCATGGGCCTGGTCGCGGAGCTCGATCGCCCTCGACTGCGCCGCCTCCGACGCCTTGTCCTGCCCCGCCCTCGCGACGCCGGCCGCGGCGTTCGTCGTCGCGCGCTGCCGATCGAGCTTCTCGAGCGCGAGCGCCTGCTGGACGGCGAGCGCGAGCAGCGGCTTCGAGAAGCCACGGAGCCTCCGCCTCTGCTCGTCCGTGGCCTGTTGATGGAAATCCCAGGCCTTGCGGTAGATCCGCGCGGCGTCCGTGACGATCCTGCTCGACAGGATCGTCTTGCCGATGCCGACGAGATCCGCGTCGGTCGTGCCGGCGAGGATCGCCTTGAGAGACGTCTTGGGAGGCTCGCCGACGGTCGCGGCCAGGAGCTCGAGGGCGTGAGTCGCCTCCAGCTCCGTATCCTGCGCTTCGTGCACGTCTTCCTTCGGTGATGTCTTCTTATTGGCCATCGGACGAATTCATCGTCCTCCGCGCCGAGAGTCCACCCCAAACGGCAAGGGACACCCGTCGACTTCGTGCCCAGTCGCCGAGGCCTCCCTCGGTCAGACCTTGGCCCGACCTGCTCCGCCCCCCGCCCCTGCCCCGCCCCCCGCCCCTGCCCCGCCCCCCGCCCTCGGCGCGCGCGTTATCTCGGCCGCCCGGCCGGCGACCCGGAGCGCCGTGCCCTGGACAGCGTGTTTGTACTTGACGTAGCCGAGCGCGAGCAGCCCTGTCCCGCGCGGGTCCTCGACCTGGCTCGTGACGGCGCCGACGGCCGCGCCGTCGGGCAGCGCGATCTCCGCGCCCGCGGGCACGCCGCCCTCCCCCTCGACGGCGAGCTGCACGAGCCGCTTCTTGGCGTGGCCGCGCGCCTGGAGCATGAACACCGTCTCCTGCCCCAGGTAGCACCCCTTGCTGAACGAGACGGCGCGATCCTCGATCGACGCCTCCTGCGGGAAGTTCTGGTCGTCGAAGTCGACCCCGAACCGCGGGACGTTGTTCTCGACCCGGAGCACCTCCCACGCCGCCGCCGTCACCGGCAGGACCGCGCGGGCCTCACCCTCGGCGAGGAGCGCCTCGACGACGGCGCCCTCGGCCTGCCGGGGCGCCACGAGCAGCGCGCCCCCGAGGCCGGTCCAGTCGACGATCGCGGCCTCGGCGCCGGCCGCGCGCCCGGCCGCCGCGAGATCGGCGGACCGCGGGCCGTGGACGAAGACCCAGGCGTGCTCGGCGGAGGCGTCCTGGACCTCGGCGTCCTCCATGATGAGGTGGCGGTCGAAGAGCTCGCGGAGCTGCTCGACGCGCTCCCGCAGCGCGCCGACGTAGATGCGATCGGCCGCCATCACGATCCACACCTCGGCGAAGATCTTCCCGGTCTTCCCCACGTTGAGCCCGTACGCGCCGCCCGCGGGAGGCGCGGCCTTCGCCCCGGCGGGCAGCGGCTTCTGCGGCGCGAGATCGCAGGTGACCAGGCCGTTCAACCAGGTCTGCCGGTCCGAGCCGGTGACGATCAGCGTCCCGAGCTCGGGCATGGCCTGCACGAGCGCCCCTTCGCGGAGCGCGCGCCGCCGCTCTTCCAGTCCGTGAGCGTTGCTCATCGAGGCCGGATCGTGGAGGAGGGAGCCCGCGCCGTCGAGGGGCGGCCCGAACTTTCAGCGCTCAGGGATCGACCTCGGCGACGAGCGCCGGGAACTCGGCCGACTTGTGGACGCCCGGCGGGACGATCGCCGCGTCGACGTGGCCGACGAGGCGGCGGAGCGCGTCGACGTCGGCCGAGAGCACCTCGGCGACGACGATGAGCGCCCTCGGGAGCGACGCGACGGCCTCGATCACCGCGTCCGCCGACGCGCACCGGACCAGGACCGCGCGCGCGCCGACCTTCGCGGCGGCCTCGGCCCCCTCCTTGCTCTCCGCCAGCGCGAGCGGGAGCATACGCATCGTCCTCGCCCCCTTCGCGAGGCGGTCCCAGTCGTCGAGCGGCAGCGTCGCGTCGATGCAGACCCCGTCCGCCCCGTGGTAGCGCGCCGCGAGGGCGCCGTCGCGATCGCCCACCCGCGACAGGCAGAGCGACGGCACCGTCCTCGTCGCCCGCGCGGCCCCCTGCATGGCGGGCCCCGCCTCGGCGAACGCGAGCGCCGAGATGTTGAGCTCATGCAGCCGCGCCGCGTCCTCCGCGGGCGCCTCCGAGCCGACGAGCCCGACAAGAGCCATGTTCTTCCTGCGGGTGGAGATCACCTGGAGAAGATCGCGTGTGGACGGGACGATCGATCCTGCATCGAAATCCTGCATGGGGAGGGCCGGTAGACGAGACGAACGCGCGGGTCAAGCAAGGGATCGCTCCGGGTCCTCGAGCGCGGGTCGAGAATCCATGGCTGGAACGTCCTGCACGCGCATCCACACGGCGGTCTGATCGCCTTCGTAGCAGACGCTGCCTTCGTGACGGAACTCGAACGAATAGCGGATCATGTGCCGCTTGACGCCGAGCCGGGAGCGCGTCGCCACGCACGTCGCCTCGATGGGCGCGCCCGGCTGGACCAGCTTGCGAAAGACCACCCGGTGAATGTTGGTGCCATAACCGATCCAGCCCTCGCGGTGGCGCAACCCGAGCAGGTGGTAGGCGTGCACGAAGCCGAGCATCCCCGTCGCGTGCACCATGATGGCGCCGGCGACGTGGCGCGGGTGCAGCAGCGGATGCGCCCGCTGCGCGTCGACGAGCGGCATCGGCCTGTCGGTCGGCATACGACAGCGCACGAGGCCCTTCTCGGCGTCCACCTCGAGGAGCTCGTCGAAGAAGAGCACCGAGGGGTCGTAAGGGAGGTCCGCGAGGAACTCGGCATCGAACGGACCGAGCTTCACAGGAAGGGGCGCGCCGCTCGCCGCGCCGGGTGCAGAGGTCGTCATCGGTTGGCTCTGGGATCCCGAATCCCCCCGAGCCGGCTCCTAGCAGCGGCCGATCGCGTGGGCAACGCCGACCGGCGCCTCGCGCCTCGCGGCGCTGGACCGGCGGGCTCGGCGAAGCCTGCCGGCGGGCTCAGCGCAGCGCGGTGCGCGCCACGAGAGGCGCGCGCGCGGCGCGGGGGCGATCGCCCCCTCGGCCGCGCGGCGCGCGTGCGTCATCGCGCGGGCGACGCCCGCGCGCACAGGCGTCCTTATTTGACGCGTTGCCCGGCGTCGCGTAATCCACTCGACCATGTCAGGCAGTCGTGGACCTCGCGGGCCTGCGGCGCTCGCGCTCAGCGGGTCGCTCCTGGGGCTCGCGTTCAGCGCCTCATCGACGTTCGATTACATCCGGCACCTCGACCGGCAGGTCCACGATCTGCACTGCAGCTTCGTCCCGGGCCTCGGCGCGCAGGCGGGCGCAGACACCGCGTGCCGCGTGGCCATGTACAGCCCCTACTCCGCCCTGTTCCGCGAGAGCTTCTGGGGCGGTATCCCCATCTCGCTGTTCGCCCTGGGGGCGTTCGCGTTCTTCGCGGCGTTCGCGCTCTATGTGCTGCTCTCGGCCCAGCACGCGCCGCGGCGCGCGGCGCACTTCCTGTTCGTCGCGGGCCTCACGCCGCTCGCCGTGTCGCTCCTGATGGCGACCATCTCGGCGATGCGCCTCGGGGTGTTCTGCAAGACGTGCGTCGGCATGTACGTCGCGTCGGCGCTGCTCGCGGCCGGCGGCGTCTGGGCGTTCCTCGAGGACCGCAGGGCGGCCCGCGCCGCGGCCTGGTCCGGCGCGGCGCCGCGCGCGCCCTCGTCGGCAGGCGCGGCCGGGGTGGGGCCCACCATCCCCGGGGCGCCCCTCGGGGTCGACGGGCCGGGCGGCGCCGCCGCAGCGCCCGCCGGCCCCCCGCGCCGCGTGGGCTCGCTGCTGCTCCTGCCGGGGTGGCTCGTCGCGCTCGCCGTGTGCACGGTGACGCCGGCGCTGCTCTACGCGAGCGCGCTGCCGAGCTACGCGAGCTACATGACCGGCTGCGGCAAGCTGGAGAAGCCGACCGAGCCGAACGGCGCGCTGCTCCACGTGACGCGCCCGGGCGCGGTGCAGCCGGCGACCCTCTTCGTCGATCCGCTCTGCCCGACCTGCAAGGCGTTCCACCAGCGGCTCGTGTCCGAGGGGGTGTTCGAGAAGCTGGACACGACGCTGGTGCTCTTCCCGCTGGACAGCGAGTGCAATTGGATGCTCGACCGGCCGGTGCACCCGGGCTCGTGCCTCCTCTCGAAGGCCATCCTGTGCAGCGATCACCGGGCGATGGATGTGCTCGAGTGGGCCTACGACAACCAGGAGACGCTGCTCGAGGGCGCGAAGGCGGGCGCGGGCACCGCGAACGTGCAGGCGGCGATCCGGCAGCGCTGGCCGGGGCTCGACGCATGCATGGACTCGAAGGAGACGGCGCTGCGGCTGAACCGTATGCTCCGCTACATCGTGGACAACAAGCTCCCTGTCTCGACGCCGCAGATGTTCCTGGGCACGACGCGGCTCTGCGACGAAGATACGGACATCGGGATGTCGTACGCGATAAGGCAGCTCGCGCCGGCGCTCCGGACGAAGTGAGGAGATCATGAGAGGCGCAGGGATCATCGGGATCGTGGCCGGGTGCGCGCTTCTGGTCGCGTCCGGGGTGACGGTGCACAGCGAGGTGCAGGCCGCGTCGCAGCGCCTGAAGACGGGTGTTGCCGCGGCGGTGAAGCCGGCCGTGGCCATCGCCGACGACGCCGAGGCGCCGTATTGCACGCCCGCGTTCAAGACGGTGCTGCAGCGGGTGCTCAACGCGTGCGGCCTGGTCGGGGCGGAGGCGCGGCGCGGGTGCCAGCCGGCCGACGTGAAGACGCTCGCGTCGATCAGCGACGACGACTTCAACGCGCTCTTCACGCCGCTGAAGCAGCGCGGCGGGGTCGTGATGTTCGACGACGGCTCGGAGAAGCTCGACGACGACGGCAGGAAGATGATCGAGGAGATGTGGCTCGATCGGCGCGGCGCCCGCTATTTCTTCATCGTCGCTCGCGCGTCGAAGACGGGGACGCCGGAGTTCAACCGGACGCTGTCGCACAAGCGCGCGAACAGCGCGTTCTTCGACATCTCCGACAAGTTCAAGGAGCAGGACCTGGACAAGAAGGTCGGGATGCTGTGGCTCGGGAACGAGTTCGCGCAGCTCGGCGCGGAATACTGCCAATGGAACGTCTCGCGCAAGAACAAGGCATGTACGGCCGAGGCCATCAACCGGAGCGCGTTCGTCTCGTGGGTGGACTGTCAGCTGTGAGCCCCGCGAGGAGGAGCGGCGCCCTCCGGGGCGCCTTCGCGGCCCTCGCCGTGGCCGCGGGGCTCGCGGGCGGGTGCGACGGGGACAGGAAGGCCGATCTGCCGCCGCCCCCGACGCCCGGCCAGGGGCGGAGCAACGCCGTGACGGCGCCGGGAGGGGCCTCGACCGCGAGCGCCAGGGCGCCGGCGAGCGCCGCGGCGGAGGCGGCGCCGGCCGCGCCGCGGCTCCTGTGCGCGGGGCAGTCTCCGCGGCCTGCGCCCTCGGCGGGCGGGCTCACGGCGGTCGCCGCCAGCGGCGCGGAGAAGCTGCCGGCGAACATCGGGTTCGGCGTCGGCAAGTGGGTGTGGGTGAACTTCTGGGCGGCGTGGTGCAAGCCGTGCCTGGAGGAGATGCCGCGGCTGCTCGGGTGGCAGCAGAAGCTGCGGGCGGCCGGCGTGCTCGTCGACCTGGCGTTCGTCTCGATCGACGACGACGAGCGGCAGCTGTCGCGGTTCCTGGAGGCGCAGCCGGGCACGGGGGTGCGCGCCTCGTACTGGCTGCCCGACGGGCCCCAGCGGGCCGGGTGGCTGCGGGCGCTCGGCGTGAAGGAGACGACCGAGCTGCCGATCCACGCCATCGCGGCGCCGAGCGGGCAGGTGACGTGCGTGATCCAGGGCGCCGTCGAGGACAGCGACTATCCGACGATCGCGGCGCTGCTCGGGGGGAAGAAGTAGGCGGCGGCTCTCCGCCTCCCACCGCCCCGACGCCCGCGGGGAGCCATCACCGCACCCCGGCGAAAGAGGGCGAATGAGGCCCGCGAAAGAGGGCGGAAGAAGCCCGCGTCCATGCGACGGAATCGTGCGCGAGGGGCGTCCGGACATCGAGCTCCGGTGTACGATCCGAGCGAGGCGGCTCTCTTCGTAGCGTCCCCTCGCGAAGGAGCAGACCGCGAGCGCGGCTTGTGGGGGGCGCCGCGATCCTGCTCATGCTGAAAGAGGGGCTTATGAGGACGACCACGCGAAGACGCCATTGGTTTTTTCTCTTTCGCCTGTCCTCGCTGGTCGCGTCGACGGCGCTCCTGATCGCGAGCTGTGAGAGCGAGGGCGACGCCCCGGTGCAGGGGTCTGGCCAGTACTGCGACAGCGCGGCGGACTGCGCGGACGATGTCCCCTGCACGGTCGACCGCTGCGTTGGCCATCGGTGCGCGTCGGAGCTGGACGACACCCGCTGTCCGGGCGGGCGCTGCGATCCGGCGAAGGGCGCCTGCGTCACCGACAGGCCGTGCGCGACGTCGCTCGACTGCGTGGACACGGATCCGTGCACCCAGGAAGAGCGCTGTGACGAGTCGTTCCGCCAGTGCGTCTTCGATGGGCTGGACGGCGATAACGACGACGAGCTGCCCGCGATCTGCGGCGGCACGGACTGCGACGACGACGATCCGCGGAACGCCTCCGCGCTCGACGAGCGGTGCGACGGTGCCGACAACGACTGCAATGGCGCGGTCGACGACGGCGAGGGCAGCGCCCTCTGCGGCGCAGAGAACGCGAGCTGCGTGAAGGGGCGCTGCGAGTGCCCGGCCGGGCAGGGCTACTGCCCGCTGGAGGTCTCCTCGGGGTTTCACTGCATCGATGTGCAGTCCGACCCGAAGAACTGCGGCGCCTGCGGGGCGTCGTGCCCCGCGGGCACGACCTGCGAGGGCGGGCAGTGCACGTGCCCGGGGGGCCTCGCGCTGTGCGGGTCCGCGTGCGCGGACCTCTCCGCGGACCGGAACCACTGCGGCGCCTGCGGCGCCGCCTGTGACGACGAGGAGAACTGCACCGACGGCGAGTGCGCGCCGTGCGGCAGGCTCGACGAGCCTTGCTGCGGCGGCGTGCGCTGCGAGGACGATTTCACCGAGTGCGGGCAGCGCGGCACGTGCGTCGCGAAGGCGTGCTCGGAGCCGTTCGAAGCGTTGCCGGCCACGCACCTGCCGCGGTGCACGGCCGAGACGCGGGCGTGCGTCGAGACGTGCGAGGGGGACGGGTGCATTCCCGATTGCCTCGAAGCGGACACCACCCCCCCCGGCTCGCTCGCCGGCCAATCCTTCGACTGCCGCGACTGCATCGACCACCAGATGGAGGCCTGCGGGTCGCGGACGATGTGCCGGACGATCCAGGCGGCGACGTACTGCTGCATCGAGGAGCGCTGCGGCGGGAGGTTCGACAGCACGTGCAAGTCCCGCTGCTCGGTGGAGTTGGACGAGTACCAGAGCTGCCTCACCTTGACGGGTTGCGTCTACATCCTAGAGGCGGAGCAGCCTCTCTCCTGCTTTCCATGAGGCGCCCTCGTGCGCGAGCAGCCACCGCTTGCGCGCGAGGCCGCCGGCATAACCCGTGAGCTCTCCGCCGGCCCCGATGACCCGGTGGCACGGGATGATCAGACAGACCGGATTCCGGCCGTTCGCCAGGCCGACCGCGCGGGACGCCGACGGTTGACCGAGCGACGCCGCGACCTCCCCGTAAGCGCGCGTCGCGCCAGGAGGGATGCGCCGGACCTCCGCCCAGACACGGCGCTGGAACGCAGTGCCGCCGGGCTCGACGGGGATGTCGGAGAGCGCGGCGAGATCGCCGCACAGATAAGCCCTCATCCGGCTGGAGAAGCCGCAGGGATCCGCGGCGCCGTGGAGCGCGACGGCGCCATACCGCGCCTCCAGCGAGCCGCGGAGGCGCGGCGCGTAGTCGGCGAATTCAAGCGCGTGAATCGCGCCGCCCCCGACGGCCAAGAGGATGCCCCCGAGAGGCGACTCCACCTCATCCAGCGAAAGATCCATCCGATACCTCCCTGTCTGCGGGCCGCGCGCCCTGCGCGTCCGCCGTCCACAACAGCACCGCGGCGTAGGCCCGCCACGGGCGCCACGCCTCCGCCATCGCCGCGAGATCCGTGCCGGAGACGCCGCCGAGCGCGCGCCGCAGGCCGAGATCCGTCGCCGGGAACGCGTCCGGCTCGCGCAGCGCGCGCATCGCGATGTAGTGCGCGGTCCACGCGCCGACGCCAGGGACCGCGCAGAGCGCGCGCACCGTCTCCTCCAGGCCGCGGGAGGCGTCGAGCGCGACCTCGCCGGAGGCCACGCGCGCCGCGAGCGCCGCGATCGTCGCGGCGCGGGCGCGCGGCAGGCCGAGGCCCGCCAGATCGGCCGCGGCGAGCGCCTCGGGCGCCGGGAAGACGAAGCGGAGCCCCTCGGCGCCCTCGGGCAGGCCCCCGCGGACCGCGAGCGGCTCGCCGTGCCGCTCGACAAGGCGCCCCGCGAGCTGCGTCGCGGCGCGGACGCTCACCTGCTGGCCCAGGATCGCCCGCACCGCGAGCTCGAAGCCGTCCCACGCGCCCGGCACGCGCACGCCCGGCATCGCCAGGACCCGCGGGGCGAGCCGCGGATCGGCCCCGAGGTGCGCGGCGATCGCGTCGGGATCGGCGCCGAGGTCGAAGAGCCGCCGCAGCCGCTCCGCGCAGTGGATGAGCCCCTCGGTGCCGGGCAGCCGCAGCCGCGCGAGGAGGTACGGCTCGCCGGGCGCCGGGCGCACCTCGACGACGCCGTGGCCGCCGGCGACGCGCACCGTGCGGCGGTACGCGCCGGGGCCCGCCGACTCCACGCCGGGGATCGCGCGCGCCGCGAGGAAGCCCGCGAGCGCGCCCCAGTCGAGCGGCGGCCGGAACGGGAGGCGGAGCGCGATGTCCGGCGCGCCGCCCGCCCCGCCTCCACCCTCCACGCCCCTACCCGCCCCTCCCCCGCCCCGCTTCGACACGGCCTTTCGCAGCTCGCGCGGCGAGCGCTCGTAGGCGGCGCGGATCGCGTCGTTGAAGCGGCGGACGCTGGAGAAGCCCGACGAGAGCGCCACCTCGGTCATGGAGAGCGCTGTCTCGTCGAGGAGCTTCTTCGCGAAGAGCAGGCGCCGCGTCTGCGCCACCGCGAGCGGGGAGGCGCCGACGTGCCGCAGGAAGAGCCGCCTCAGGTGGCGCTCGCCCACGCCGAGCCGCGCCGCGAGCGCCGGGGCGTCCGCGTCGTCGAGCGCGCCCTCCGCGATGAGCCGGAGCGCCCGCGAGACGAGGGCCGACGTGCCCAGCCACGCGGGCGTCCCGGGCGAGGCCTCGGGGCGGCAGCGCAGGCACGGGCGGTAGCCGGCCTCCTGCGCGGCGGCCGCCGAGGGGAAGAACACGCAGCGCTCCCGCTTCGGCGTGCGCGCGGGGCAGATGGGGCGGCAGTAGATGCCCGTCGAGCGCACGCCCGTGAAGAAGCGACCGTCGAAGCGGCGGTCGCGGGTCTCGAGCGCGCGGTAGCACGCGTCCTCGTCGATCCGCATGCAGGCGTCGTAGCGCGGGCGCCGCCGCGCATCTGGCGCTTTTCGGACCTGTGAGGGAGGGGGGGGCCCCGCCGCCCTGGGTCGCCCCGCCTGGGATCCGGAGAGAGAGAGTTCAACGCAAAGGCGGCGCGCCTGCGGGAGCGCGCCGCGGCAACGTGATCGCTACCGCGTCAGCACGCCTGGCCCGGTCGGCGGCTCGGCGGCGGGGCCGTTCTTCAGCGCCTTCACCGACTCGACCATCAGCGACACCGCGAGCCCGATCAGCGCGAGCCCCACGACGCCGTTCATCGTCGTCGCGTTCAGCGCGAGCCCCTCGGTCCGCACCGCGGCGAACGCGGTCCGCACCTGGAGGATGAGGGCCCACACCGTGATCGTCATGACGAACACCATCGGGATCGCCGTGTACCAGATGCGCCGCTTCTCGCGGTGCAGCCAGACGGTGACCGCGAGGAGCGTCAGCGCCGCGAGCAGCTGGTTGCTCGTGCCGAACAGCGTCCAGAAGTCGAGGTACGCGGGCCGCACGCCGGGCGCGGGCGGGCGCGCGGTCATGATGAACAGCGTGGGCGGCGCCAGCGAGATCGCGGTCGCGGCCGCGGACACCACGCGCCCCTTCCAGTTGAAGAGCTCCTGGAGGATGTAGCGGCTGAGGCGCGTCGAGACGTCGAGCGTGTCGAACACGAAGGTGGAGAACGCCATGGCGCCGAACGTCGCGGCGAACAGGAAGTGCTCCTTGCCGATGATGACGGTGAGGAACTTGCCGATCCCGTCGCCGTAGATCTTGCCCGGCCCGGCCAGCTTCGTCCCCTGCGCCACGATGACGAGCGTCGCGAGCGCGATCAGCGCGACGAACGCCTCGGCCAGCATCGCGCCGTAGCCCACCGGGTGGGTGTGCGTCTCCTTCGAGATCTGCTTCGACGTCGTCCCCGAGCAGACGAGCCCGTGGAAGCCGGAGCAGGCGCCGCAGGCGATGGTGACGAACAGGAACGGGAAGAGCATGCCGGTCGCGCCGCCGGCGTCGAACGTGGTGAACGCGGGCTGCCGCAGCTCGAACTCCCCCGGGTAACGGAGGTTTCCAAAGAAGATCCCGATCACGCCGACCGCGAGCGCGATGTAGAGGACGAACCCGCCCAGGTAGCCGCGCGGCTGGAGGAGCAGCCAGACCGGCAGGAGCGAGGCGATGAGGCAGTAGACGAGGATGATGAGGCCGAACGCGCGCTGCGGGTTGTCGAGCGGCAGGACGAACGCTGTCGAGATCTTCGTGCCGAGCCAGACGACGCCGAGCGTCGCGGGCACGAAGAGGAGCGTGGTGAGCCAGAGCGGCGGCTTGAGGTACCGCTCGACCACGCCCATGACGAGGGAGAGGCCGAGGTAAGCGGCGCTCGCCGCGGCGACGGCGCCGCCGGGGTTGAACTGGAACGTGCCGCCCTCGAACTCCTCGGTCTTGCCGACGAAGGTGCTCGCCGTGATGTCCGTGAAGGCGACGATCACGTAGGACAGCGCGAGCCAGATGAAGATCATCATCGACAGCCAGGCGCGCCGGCCGATGTGCCGCTTCGCGATCTCGGCGACGCTCTCCGCCTCGTGGCGGACGCTCGCGATGAGCGCGGAGAAGTCGTGCACAGCGCCGATGAACACGACGCCGATCGCGATCCAGAGGATGCACGGGAGCCACCCGAACGCCTGGCCGGCGAGGATCGGGCCGGCGATCGGCCCGGCGGCGGCGATGGCGCTGAAGTGCTGCCCGAAGAGGTAGAACGGCTTCGTGGGGACATAGTCCTCGCCGTCGTTCACCTTCACCGCGGGCGTCACGGCGCCGTCGTCGAGCGCGTAGTTGCGCGCGACGAGCCGCCCGTAGAAGCGGTAGCCAAGGCACAGCACGACGATGACGGTCAGGGCGAGCAGCGGCAGCACGCGGCGGAGTATAAGGCCTTCCGCGGGCGACAGTGATCCGGCAAACGAAGGGGAAGGGCGGCGGTGGGTCGCCGGACGGGTACAGGCCCCCGCCCATCACGGCGCCAGAGCCCGAGGGTCCGTCCGGAGGAGCCCCCTCGGGTACGCGCGGCTCTCAGCGGCTGGCGTTCAGCGTGTCCCAGTAGCTGTGCAGGCCGCGGAGGTTGTTCCCGCCGTCGACGAACACCGTATCTCCGGTGATCCAGCGCGACTCCTCGCTGCAGAGGAACGAGACCACGGGCGCCACGTCGGCCGTCTCCCCGATCCGCCCGAGGGGCGTGCGCTCGAGGAACCGCTGGGCGCTGAGCCCCGCCGTGAGCCCGATGGCGTCGACGAGCGGGGTCCGGACGAGCCCCGGCGCCACCACGTTCACCCGGATGCCGTGGCGCCCGAGCTCGGACGCGGCCACCTTGGTGAGCTGCGCGAGGGCCGCCTTGGAGGCGCAGTAATGCGACAGGCCGTCGGTCGGCAGGACCTGGTTGATCGAGGTGATGTTGACGAAGGCGCCCGGCTGCTTCGCGGCGATGAGGCCGCGGGCGACCGCCTTCATGAAGAGGAAGGGGCCCTTCAGGTTGGTGCCGAGGACGCTGTCGAAATCCTCCTCCGGCAGGTCCGTCAGGAGCGCGAGCGTGGCGATCCCCGCGTTGTTCACGAGGATCCCCGGCAGCCCGAACGCCGACGTCGCCGCCTCGACGGCGCGCGACACGTCTTCGGCGCGGGACGCGTCGCCCGGGAAGGGCAGCGCGCGCGCCGCGCCGCCGGCCGCGCGGTTCAGCTCCTCGGCCGCCGCCTCGACCTTCGCCGCCGTCCGGCCGAAGAGCAGCACGTCGCTGCCGCGACGCATGAGGTCTTTCGCGATCTCGAGACCGATCCCCTGACCACCCCCGGTGACAATTGCGCTCTTGGAAATAAGCTTCATCTCGACCTCCGTGACTGCGGAAAGCAGATCCAGTATATCCTTGATCGCCAGGAGGAACCTCGGCCGGCGGAGCGCCGATCTCGCTCAGGCCGGCAGCATCATCGGCGCGCGCACCTTCGCGGCGATCTCCTCGCCCCGGAGCCGCGCGACGAGCGCGAGCGCGAACGCCATCGCGGTGCCCGGCCCCTGGCTCGTGACGAGCAGCCCGTCCTCGACGACCGGGCTCGCGAGGAGCTCGCCGTGCGCCGACACCACGTCGTTCACGGACGGGTGGCACGCCATCCTGCGGCCCTGGAAGAGCCCGTGCGCCGCGAGCGCGATCGGCGCGGCGCAGATCGCCGCGACGACGCGGCCCGCCTGCGCCTGCGCATGAAGGCGCTCCCCGACGGCCGGCGAGCTGGCCAGCCGGTCGGCCCCGCCCTTGCCGCCCGGGAGGACCACCACGTCGAAGTCGCCCGTCACCGCCGAGAGATCCGCGTCCGGCACGAGGCGCACGCCCCGGCTGCAGCGCACCGGGCCCGGGCCATCGAGCCCGGCGAGGACGACCTCGACCTCGGCGCGGCGCAGGACATCGACGAGGATCGTCGTTTCCATCTCCTCGGCTCCCTCGGCGAGGATCACGAGCGCTCGCGGCGTCTTCATGGGCGCCGGCATGGGGCCGCGGGCCGCCGGATGCAAGCCGGACGCGCACAGGGCGCTGGGGGGCGCAAGCCGGACGCAGGCTGAGCGAGCGCATGCGAGCAGATCAAGGATCGAGCCGCGCGAGCGCGTGCGCGCGCCGGCCGAGGCGGGCGGCGCGGAAGCCCCTTTGCCTGGGCACGGCGACGCGCTAGGAGCGGGGCATGGCGGAGCCGTCCGACGATCCGTTTGGCCTCTCGGGGCAGACCATCGAGGGGAAATACCGCGTCGCCGCCGTCATCGGCGACGGCGGGTTCGGCGTCGTCTACCGGGGGATGCACGAGGGCTTCGGCGAGCTCATCGCGATCAAGTGCCTGAAGCTGCCGGCCTCGCTCGACGCCGCGGAGCGCGACGCGCTGCTCGAGACGCTGCGGGGCGAGGGGCGGATCCTGCACCGGCTGTCGCGGGCCACCTCGGGCATCGTGCAGGCGCTCGACGTCGGCGCGTTCACCACCCAGGCCGGCGTGTGGGTGCCCTACCTGGTGCTGGAGTGGCTGGAGGGCCAGACGCTCGGGCAATACCTCCGGGAGCGGCGCGAGCGGGGCGAGGCCGGCATGTCGATCGCCGAGGCGATCCAGCTGCTCACGCCGGCCGCGCGCGCGCTCGCGGTCGCGCACGCGCACAAGGTCGCGCACCGGGACGTGAAGCCGGCGAACCTGTTCCTCACCCAGGTCGGCGGGGCGCGGACGCTGAAGGTGCTCGATTTCGGCATCGCCAAGGTGCTGTCCGACCATCCGACGTTCACCGAGGCGCTCGCCGCGACCCGGCAGGGGCCGAGCGCCTTCACGCCGCGCTACGGCGCGCCCGAGCAGTTCAACAAGGCCCGCGGCGCGACGGGCCCGTGGACCGACGTGTTCGCGCTCGCGCTCATCTTCGTCGAGCTCGTGAGCGGCAGGCGCGCGCTCGAGGGGGACGACCCCACGCAGCTCTACGTCGCCTCGGCCGACCCGGCGGTGCGCCCGACGCTGCGCGCGCGGGGGCTCCCGGACGCGCCCGAGGCGATCGAGCGCGTGCTCGACAAGGCGCTCGCGATCGAGCCCAAGCACCGCTTCACGAGCGCAGGCGAGTTCTGGGACGCGCTCTCGGCCGCGGCGCACGGCGAGCGCGCGGGGTCGTTCGCGGGCCGCGGCGGCCCCGCCGCGGAGCACGCGGCGGGGCAGTCGACCGCGGAGTACGCGGCCGCGCAGGGGCTCGGCATGGCCGTCGGGCCGAGCGAGCCGACGATGCTCGCCGACGCGCACGCGCCCGCCCCGGCGCGGCCTGCCGTCGTCAAGGTGAGCCACGGCGCGAGCGGGCCGCAGGCCGCCGGCGCGACGGGCGGCGCGGCGCCTCGCGCGAGAGACGGGGGCGGCGCGCTGGCGACGGGGGGCTCCAGGACCGCGCAGGTCGAGGACTCCATGATCGAGACGGTCGCGCCCGCCAGCCCCCCTGCGGCCGGCGCGGCCCCGCACCCCCAGGCCGCGGCGGGCGGACCGCCGCACGGCGCGCCGCCGGTCGCAGCGCCGCCGCAGCGCCGCAGCGCCGGGCGCGCGGCGCTTCCCTGGTTCGTGGCGGCGCTCGTGCTCGGCGGCGCCGGCGCGACGGCGTACGTCCTGACGCGGGCGCCCGACAAGAAGCCGGCGAAAGCGCCGGCCGCGCGCGCCACCGCGGCGTCGTCCGCCGGGCGCGCCGCGACGGCCGCGGCGGGCGTGCCGGCGCCCGCCAGCGCCGCGCCGACCGCGAGCGCCTCGGCCTCGGCGCCTTCCGCCGAGCCCGCCGCGCCCGCGGCGCCGCCGGCGGACATGGTCTTCATCGGGCCCATCTCGACCACGATCGGCGCCGCGGGCGAGGCGCGCCAGGTGACGCTCACCCGCGGGTTCTACATCGATCGCAACGAGGTGACCGTCCGCGCCTACCGGGCCTGCATGCAGCAGCGCATGTGCTCCACGGCGGATCACGTCTCGCTGACGCCCGAGCTCCTGCCCGGCGCGCAGGCGCCGGCGGCGCCCGAGGAGCAGCGGGAGGTCGAGCTCTGGACGCGGCGCTGCAACGAGCCCCGCGGCGCGACCGGGCACCCGATCAACTGCGTCGACTACTCCCAGGCCGAGAGCTACTGCCGCTTCCGCGGCCGGCGGCTGCCCACCGAGGCGGAGTGGGAGGTCGCCGCGCGCGGCGCGGCCGGCCGGGCGTTCGTCTGGGGCGACGAGGCGCCGGCCTGCGAGCGCGCCTGCTACGATCGCAACGAGGGCTGCCTCGCGCGCGGCGCCGACGTCTCGACCTGCGCCTCCGGCGCCCACCCGAGCGATCGCACCCCGGAGGGCGTCTACGATCTCGCCGGCAACGTGTCCGAGTGGGTCTCGGACGGCCTCGTCTTCCCGCCGCCCGGCGGCGAGAACCCGCAGGGCGACCCCTCCTTCCCGCTCAAGGTGGTGCGCGGCGGCAGCTTCCTCGACGGCCCCGAGAAGCTCTCCGCCACCTACCGCACCGCCGCCGCGCCCGTGACGGCGCACGCCTGGATCGGCTTCCGCTGCGCCATGGATGCGCCGGCGGAGGACGCCGCCACGCAGCAGGCTGCGCCGGGCGAGCAGGGAGCGGCGGCGCCCTGAGCTGAAGCGCCGCGCCCCTCGTCCTCAAGCGCGGCGTGGCCGGATCCGGCGCCGCGCGTCCACGGATCACCGATCCGACAGGGCCCGGGCGGTTCGATTCGCTCGATTCCTGAGCGTTTTCTCTGGATCCTGGGTAGATTGATCTGGTTCCCAGAGTCGATTCTCTCGATGTGGCTTTCCATCATCTGGATCCGAGAGATTCAACTCTGAGCGGAGCCTCCATTTAGCCAGAATACAGAATTTATTCTCTAAATTCCGTCTATATTTAGCCAGTTTCCTGGATGAAATGTCTCGATGCCGCTGATCCCGGGGCCCCCGCTCCGTCAGCGCCGAGCCGCCGCCCCAGCTGACCGACCACGACGAGATCCCTTGCGCGCGCGTGCCGCGGCGCCGGACGGGGGAACACGTGCAGCGTGCCGCGAATCAGCTCCGCCACCTTGTTCGGCGGGACGGCCTCGAGGTCGGCGTACGTGGCGCGGCGCTGCTTCTCGGCGGGCTGCCCCATGGGCGAAGCCTGCCCGGGGTGGGGCGGCGGGGCAAGGCGGGACAACGTGGTGCGCGGCGAAGCGAAGCGGCGGGACCGCGCCGCGGCATGGTGCGCGCCGGCGCGTGTCGCCGCGGCTCGGCGTGAGCCCGCAGCATCACCTCACGTCGTCAGTCCTTGACGTCGATCGACATGGGGTCTCCGCCCAGCAGCTCACAGGACGATGAACTTGTCGTCCGTGTACACGACGACGAAGCGCGTGTCCGCCGGCGCGCCGCTGGCATCGAAGCAGGCGACGTTGACGTTCGCGTTCGTCTCGGTGCCGGACCAGCCGACGACCTTGCAGTACTCCGGTCCGGTGCCGTACGCCGTGATCTGCACGTTCGAGCCCGACGCCGACATGCCGGGCAGGCTGACGGAGTAGCGGCCTGCGGACGTGCGCCCTGCGGTGATGTCGGTCTCCACCTCGCCCAGGTCCCCCGCGATGTAGCCTTCCTGATAGGAGAGGCTCGGCGTGTACGCCGCCGCCGTCGCGTTGTTCGCCCAGGCGTAGCTGTAGGAGAGCCCGCCGTTCACCTGCCTCGAGCGCGCGAAGTTGAGGGTGAACTGGCTATCCGACGGGGCGCCCGAGCTGTCGAAGCAGCGCACGCGGACCACCGCGTCGTCTCCGGACTGCCCCCAGCTGCCGACCTTGCAGTGCTCGCTGCCCGGGCCGTAGGCCGTCACCTCGACCGTCGCGCCGCCCGCGGTCTGCCCCGGCAGGGTCACCGCATAGTAGCCCACCCCCTCGCGCGCGATCGTGTTGTTCACGCCGCTCGAGTTGAACTGGTACGTCGCGGCGGGCGTGTACGCCGATGCCGTCGGGTTGTTCGCCCAGACGTACGCCTCGTCCGAGGATCCGGTGCCCGACTTGTGGACATAGGCGACGCTGAACTGGGTGTCGACCGGCGCGCCGCCGGCGGTGAAGCAGTTGACATAAACATCCACGTCATCGCCGCTCCTGACCCAGGAATTGACCTTGCAGCGCTCGGCGCCCGCGCCGTAGGCCGTGACCTGGACATGACCGCCCGGCGCCGCGCCCACGTCCGGAAACCGCACGCGATACTGGCCCGCGCCGAGCTGCGTGACGGTGTTGTTCACGCCCTGCCCGGATGCGTCTCCGGAGGAGCTCCGCGAGTAGCTCGAGCTCGCGGTGAACGAGCCCGTCGCCTGGTGCGCCCACGCGTACGCCCACGCACGGGACACGAACGCTTGCTGGGCGTCGCCCACCTCGCCCTCCTCGGCCTCGTACGCCACGGCGCAACCTGCGCCCATGATACCGACGACGAGCGACCCCAGCAGCAGTGCCTTGCTCTTCATGACATGCTTCCTTTCCACGAGTTCGATGTTGGATAACGGCCATCGCTGCCCCGGCGCGACCGCGACAAGGTGACTGCAATGTGCAACGCGCATGCCGCGCGCGACCACCCGGCGCCTCCAGCGATGGCGCTGCCTCCTGTTCCGGGGGCGAGACGCCGGATCGGGCGCGATCAGGCCGTGATCGCGACACGCCGGCCGCGACCGGCGACTGGATTGCTGCGCGTCGCCGTCACGCGCTCATGACACCCTCGCCGTCACACGCTCATGACACCCTCGCTGTCACGCTCCCATGACAGGCGTCATCTCCGCGTGTCAGCGCGAGGGGGCCAGCGAGGAGCGCGCCGCTCAGGGGATCTCCAGGCGATCGCCGGGCGCCGGGCTCACGATCGCGCCGTCGTGTGAGCGACCTGGAACGTCGGTCGACTCGCCGAGCGCGGTGAGGAAGCGGGCGATGGGGTCAGTCCACGAGCTCGGCGTCGGCGAGGTCGTCCGCGCCGGTGACGTGCACGCCGTCGAACGTGACGAGAGTGCCTAGCTCGCCCGCGCCGGGCGCGAAGGCGAACCGAACGGTCCATTCTCTGCCGCTGAAGAACGTGAGCTCCGGACCCCAGCCCACCCGCGGCGGCGGGCGGCTTCCGAGATGTCCGTCATCGACCCGAGCCCAGGCGGAGCTTCGCCGGCGGGGATCTGACGGATGGAGAAGTTCACCGTGTCGGTGCGCCAGAGCGCGTACTGGTCCGGCACGATCACGTGCGGCTGGGCGGCCAGGCGCTGCGTGTAATCCGCAATGGAGTCCGTCAGTGAACGCACGCCCAGAGCGATGTGAATTCTTCGCATCTACGATCCTTCGCGCAGCGACAATTCGATGAGATACACCATGACGGAGCGCTGCGCAGAGACCGATACCATGGGTGAGGCAAGGGCACCAGCCCCTGCGTGCGAGCCTGGCGGACGCGGACCATGTCGTTGATGCGCTGCCAGATCAGGCCGCGATCCCGTGTGCGGTACAGCCCGCCGAACAAGGGATGATGGCTTCCGGGTGCTCGCGCGCGAGCACGGGCGCCCGTGGTGGCAGAGCGCCGGGCGCGGCAGCGCCTCAGGGCCGGTGGCCGCTGAGGTCGAAGACCGCCTCCGAGTAGAACTCGAAGGAGCCCGACATCGACCCGCAGCAGGATTGACCTTGCGGACGCCAGGTTCCTATGATGCCTGGCCCCTGAAATTCCAGGAGGACCATCAATGACATTCATCACGCTGGCACATTCCTCGCGCAACCGCCCGCCTCTTTACATTCGGCCTCTCGCCATCGAATTTCTATTACAAGAGGAGAAGGGAACGCTCCTCAATGAACTTCATGGACGACGCTACCTGGAAAGTCGTCCGATCGAACCCTTGTTGAGCGCCATCCAAGGGGATGATCCATTCGTAAAAATTCCATTCTCAAAGAACTCGATACACGCATGGGGATACATTCGCCTCAGCGCAATTGAGTACATCACGAATGTCAACGACGCAACGACGGTCCACACGTCAAGCGGCCGAGATTACATGGCCGCAGAGTCGCCCAGCGAGTTGATGGCCAGGTTTCCCGATGAGACATTCGATTGCATTCACAGCAACGAAGGACAAGCCATTTACTTTCGTCGCGAGCGATTGCTCGGAGCGTCTCCCCTCGAAGGTTCATCCACCTATGTTTACACCTTCGACAGCCGGGAGAGCGTGCACAGCGACCAGATCGAGCCGAACTGGACGACGAACATGACAGTCGCTCAGACCAAAGACGGTCGAGCATTTTTTCGGGCAAACCGAATAAAAGGCTTCCTAACGGACCAGAACGGAACCATTGAATTACACGGCGCAGTCAAGCTTGCAGGCCTACCGGCCGAGGCTGTACTGAGAGCATGCCCGATCGCGCATCCGGTGTCTTTCGCGCAATGTGCCGCCGGACAAGGCGGATCGGAAGTTAGATACGATTGGGTGCTGGATCGGGACACGATCCATGCGATTGTCCCGAGAAATCCGGGGTTAGGCCTGGACACCCACATCGGTACCCCATTTTTAGGTCTCGACACGGTCGATCCGATCGACAAACTCATAGCTCAGCTTGATTTGACGTCATTCATTCGACTGACTCGCAATTCGGACGGACGCGGCGCGAACGTTCCATCAGACTACAACAAGCAGCATCCATGGGCCTACTATCGCCCGGAATCTATTCTGACCATGGAAGCGAGAGGCCATGGAACAGCAATCACAACGAATACCGATTCACATGTCGTCGATGAAACACAGGAGGAAATTCTAAGTTCATTCATTCACCCAGGAAAGCGATAGAACATTTTGCGCATCTGGCAGAGGCAATGGGATCATCGATCGCCTTGCACGCCGCCACCGTCCACGATGGGATTGCGGTGCTGGCGCGTGCCGAGCAGGGATCGCGCGGACATCGTCGTCCCATCAGTTCTGGTGAGCGCCGGAGCGTGGCCGAGGCAGCCGTCTACGAGCGATACGGTTCTCCCTCGGTCCTCGAGCTGCGCGAGATGCCCGCGCCGGAGCCGCGGGACGATCAGGTGCGCATCCGAGTGCACGCGACCACGGCGACGGCGGCGTGCCAGATGATGCGGCGAGGCGACACGCTCATGGCGCGGGTCGTGCTCGGCTTCTTCCAGCCGCGGCGGCGCTTCCGGGTGCTCGGGATCGAGGTCGCCGGCACCGTGGAGCGCGTCGGCCGGCGCGTCACGCGGTTCCGCCCCGGCGATCGCGTGTTCGGCTTCACCGGGTTCGGCTCCGGCGGGTACGCGCAGTACGTGTGCCTGTCCGAAAACGCGTCGATCGCGCACGCCCCCGCCGGCCTGAGCCACGAAGAAGCGTGCTCGCTCGTCGACGGACCGACCACCGCGCTCTACTTCCTCCGCGACCGGGCGCGGCTCCGGACCGCCGAGCGGATCGCGATCGTCGGCGCATCCGGGAGCATCGGCACGGCCGCCGTCCAGATCGCGCGGCACCTCGGCGCGGAGGTGACGGCGGTCTGCAGCGGGCGAAACGCCGAGCTCGTGCGTTCGCTCGGCGCGCACCACATCGTCGACTACACGCGAGACGACTACGCGGCGCGCGCCGACGCGTTCGACGTCGTGTTCGACACGGTCGGCGCGAGCTCGTTCGTGCGCGCGCGGCGCTGCCTCTCGCGCGGAGGCCGATATCTGATCACGGTCGGGGGCGCCGAGCTCTACCTGCGCGATGCATGGAGCCGGATCTTCGGGAGCAGGAAGCTCGTCTTCGGAATGTCCGTCGACAAGAAGACAGCGCTCCCCGAGGTCTCGGAGCTCGTCGCGCGCGGAGCGCTCCGGCCGGTCATCGACCGGCGCTACACGCTCGCGGCCATCGCGGATGCGCACAGGTACGTCGAGACGCGACGCAAGCGGGGCAACGTTGTGATCGAGGTAGGCGCGTGATACCCCGATTCGCGTGAGCACACGCGGTGCGCTGAGGCTCGGGTCGATCGAGCAGATCCACGGGCTCATCGGGCGCCCGCCGCCAGCGCATCCGCTGGTCTCCGTGATCGCCGCGTCGTGGCAGGAGCCGCTGCGCATCGAGATCCCGATCATCGGGCGCCCCATCGAGTCCGGGCTCTACGTGATCAGCCTGAAGCGCGGGGACGAATGCCACGCCGAGTTCGGGCGACAGGTGCACGACGGGCAGGCGGGCATCATCGTCTTCGCGTCACCGGGCCAGGTGATCACGCCGATCGGCGGCGAGAGCGAGCTCGCCCACGAGGGGGAGGGCTGGACCGTCGTCTTCCACCCCGACGTGCTGCGCGACACGCCGCTCTCGGACGCGATGCACCAGTACCGGTTCTTCGGCTACGCGACGCACGAGGCGCTCCACCTCACACGGCCGGAGCGAGAGACGTTCACGGGCCTCGTCCGGCAGCTCGAGCGCGAGTCCTCGGTCCCACCCGACGCGTTCGCGCCGGACGTGCTCTCGGCGCAGCTCCAGCTCCTCTTCACGTACTGCCAGCGCGCGTACGCGCGCCAGCTCGAGGTCCGAGCGCGGGCGGCGAGCGCGGTGGCCTACGCGCTCGGATTCGAGCACCCGCAGCACTTCTCGAAGCTCTTCCGGCAGAAGACCGGACAGTCGCCCGGCGAGTGGAGACGTGGGGCGCAGAGGCCGAGGACGCGCCGCGAGACCTCGGCGTGATCTCACGCGCCGCACACGGAGCAGGCAATCACCTCAACCTGGGTCGGGTCGCGCCGCCGGCCACACCGACGTGTCCAGCGAGACGACGCCGCCCTTGAAGCGGATCGGCGCGGCAAGCAGCGCCCGGAACGCCTTGTACCCTGCCACCCCCGGGCGGAAGGCGTGCAGGAACACGTGGTGGCGCCCGTCGGCGCCCACGGCCACGGACGGGTGCCCTGGCCCCCACCATTCTTCACTGGAGCTCAGGAAGACCTCCGACGACTTGCGGTACGGGCCCGTGGGGCCGTCCGCCACGGCCGCGCCGATGCCGTAGTACGCGGTCGAGAAGTCGTTGCCGGCGTAAAACAGGTGATAGCGCCCGCCCTCCTGGGTGATCCAGACGCCCTCGATGAGGTGCGGTCATCCTTCTTCCAGACCAGCCAGGCCGTGCCGTGGGCGTCCACGAGGAGGTGGGCGTCGATCACGTCCCCGGTGACGATCGGCGCGTGTTCGGCCTCGAACGGGCCGTCCGGGCTCGCGCCTCGGGCGAGGCCGATCGCGAGCGAGCGGTCCTGCATGCGGGCCGTGAAGCAGAGCCAAACTTCATTCCCGACCCGGTGCAGCTCCGGCGCCCAGAAATCCGCCCGGTTGCAGCCGGTCAGCGTCCAGGCCGGCGCGCGCCCCTCCGGGAAGACGAAGCCGGTCAGCCGCCAGGTCGTCAGGTCGCTCGAGGCAAGGATGGGAAAGGCGTTCGGCGCGTCGTTCGAGGTCACGAGCAAGCGCCATGCGCGCTCGCCCACCCGCGCCACGCACGGGTCGCCATAGCCGTAGAGGATCGCTCGCCGGGCGCGGCACGGCCCCGGCCGCTGCTACCCCGGCCCGGGAATGCTGCGATGTTGTACCACGGTCGCTGTCCTCGGCATGCTGTACGCGTTCATGACGCTTGGGCTCGCCGGCGAAGCTGAACGCCAGCCACCCAGGCGACGATCGACATGGGATGAGGCGCATGGCGAGCAGAACGAAAGAACGACCGGAATCTGCACTTCCGAAGGGCATCGGGAAGCCGGCGCTGCGGGCGCTCGCCTCGGCCGGCGTCTCTCGCCTGGACCAGGTCGCTCGGCTCACGGAAGCCCAGCTCATGGCGCTTCATGGCGTGGGCCCCAAGGCGATCGGGGTCATCAAGGCTGCCCTCGAAGCAGAAGGAAAGTCTCTTGCCAAAGACGCGTAGCCCTCGTCGTCCAGGCGCCGCGTCCCGCGTGCGCCTGCTCCGGGGGGTGCCCGCGCCCGGCGAGCAAGGCAGCGAGGCAAAAGATCAGGATCCAGAGCGCATTTTGCTCAGCCAGCGTCAACCCGCAGCAGGATTGACCTCGCGGACGCCAGGTTCCTAGGATGCCTAGCCCCTGAAGGGTGTTGGATCGGGATACGATCCATGCATCGGCGGGGCCCCGGTGCCCGGCCGGAACGACACTCGGCGTGTCTGGACCCGCTACGATCCGAGCACGGGCGCGAGACTGCCTGTCCTTTGACAGCAGAAACTTCCGCGTCGATTGCGGCGGCGGGCTGAGCAATGGGGCTCGACACCGCGCCTGAGGTAGATATCGTGGGCGCTACCGAGGAGCATAGGGCTTCTTGGTCGCTGGAAATGGCTTCCAGCCGGAGCTGCGAACGCGGAGAGGCAGCTCAGAGGCCAGGTTTCAGGATTTCGTGAGCACGGGATGAACCAATTGCGGACCCTCAGGGCTTGGTTGCGCTGCGCGTTGCGGTTCGGATTCGGCGTTTCGGCGTTGTTGCTCGCGCCGCGCTTCGCGGAGGCGACGTCGGTGCGGCCGGTGGAGCCGATCAAGGTGAACGGCGGCGAGCTCGGGACGATCACGATCTCGAACGTGATCCTGAAGGCGCCGAACCTGGACGACGTGCTGATCGTCAAGGAAAAGTTCCTGGTGATGTTCCTGGAGGAGATGCGCGAGCTCGGCTACCGCGCGCTCGGCCGCGAGAACCTGGCGCTGAACCAGGATCGCTCGAGCGAGGCAGCCTTCGTCCTTGCCGGGACGATGACGGCGGCGGACTGCGCCGACGAGCGAGGCCTCACCTGCGGCATCACCATCAAGTGGGAGCTGCTCGATCGCGCCTCCAAGACCGTGGTCTACCAGATGACGTCGAACCACGAGGAGATGGAGATGCGCGAGCTCGACCGCGCGGCGGCCGGCAACGCGCTGCTGCTCGGCAGCCTGCGCTCGCTGCTCGCCCGGCCGATGTTCGTGCAGGCCCTCCGGGGCTCGGGCGCCCCGGTGGAGGCGCCGGCCGCGCCCGAGTTTCCGCCCGGGGAGATGCGCGGCTGCCCGGCCCGCACCCTGGCGATGCCGAAGATGAGCGAGGACGTCTTGAACGCCACGGCGCTGGTCAAGCTCGACGACGGCGTCGGCAGCGCGGTCGTGATCTCTCCGGATGGCTTGCTGCTCACCGCGGCGCACGTGGCGACGACGCCCGAGGTGGTGGTGCGCTTCCGCGACGGCAAGGAGTTTCCGGCGACCGTGATGCGCGTCAACGAGCAGTCGGACGTCGCGCTCTTGCAGCTGAAGGATGGCGCGCGCGAAACGCCGTGCTTGACGCTGCGCATGCCGCCCCCCAGCACCGGCGACGACGTGTTCGCGCTCGGCGCGCCCGGCGGCGAGAGGCTGTCGTTCTCCGTGACCCGCGGCATCGTCAGCGGCCAGCGCACGCTCGACGGCAACAGCTTGATCCAGACCGACACCAGCATCAGCCCAGGCAACAGCGGCGGGCCGCTGGTCGACGACAAGGGTCAGGTGGTCGCGATCATGACGTTCAAGGCGACCGGGCAGGGCATCGAGGGCCTGGGCTTCGGCGTGCCTTCGGCCACCGCGCTCTCGTCGCTCGGGCTGAGCTTCGGCGAGACGACCGGGGCGCTCAAAGTCGAGCGCAAAACGGCGACGGTGTCGGGCGGGCTCGCGCTCGGCGGCGTGGCCGACAAGCCCGATCCGCCCTGGTTTTATGTGGGCAAGGACGCGCCCGGCAAGACGCCGGGCTGGGTCGGGCAGGCGAACGGCTGGGGCTGGGTGGCGTTCGTCGCCGGCGGCGCCACGGTCGGCACGACCGCGCTCCTGAACATCGGCAGTACGCCCTCCAGCTTCGGCACGCTCCGCACCTGGAACACCGTGGGTTGGGCCGTCGCCGGGCTCGGCGCGGGCATGGTGCTGAGCTCGTACGTCTTTGCGCCGGACAAGAAGCCGCCCGCGACCGGGGGGCGTTCGACGCCGGGCCGCACCTTCGCCGCCGGTGTCGGCGCGCCCGGCATCGGGCTCACCTCACTTTCCATCATGGGGACGTTCTGATGTTGCTCCGCACGCTGTGTGCTGCGCTGCTCTTTCTGCTGCCGGGAGGGTGCCTGCTCTTGCAAGAGGCGCCGACGAGACCGCTGGGCGAGGAGTGCGAAGACAACGACTGGTGCAATGAAGGCCTGATCTGCGTCTTCCCGTATGGGACGAACAACCCGGGTGAGTGCAGCACGCCCGGTACGTGCGCCGCCGACAGCGATTGCCCCGCGGGTCAGCTCTGCCAGGGCTCCACGATCGACACGTCCGGCGTGTGTCAGGCGAACACGGGCTGCGTCTCCGACACGGCGTGTGTGGCGGGCGCCACCTGCTACCGCGGTAGCTGCTTGTTCTTGTGCGAATCCTCCCTGGAGTGCCCCGAGGACACGTACTGCAGCACGCTGGATGAGTGCCCGTACCGTATGACCTGCCCCAAGGCCTGCGCGTACCTCTGAGGCGCCGTCGAATCGCGCGTGCTTTGGGCCGAGGTTCGGCGGGTGAGGGAGCCGAATCTCCGAGGGAACCCTATTTAACCCAAGGTCCCCGCGCGGGGGCGCGCAGCGCGGGATCGTCGCCCGAGAGCTGGGGCAGCATCGCGACGAACGCCCACTCCTGCACGCCCGAGTCGTCGAACGTCAGGTGAACGCGGTCGCCGTCGCGCTCGAACGTGATGGTGAACAGCGCACGGTCGAGCACGGCGTCGTCCGACGTCGTCGTGAACTGCTCCTCGAAGTCCTCCTCGACGAGGAACTCGCCCGACGCCGCCGCGCGAGCCTGCGGATCGTCCACGCGCACCACCAGCCGCGGCAGGTCGGTGCAGTGCACCGCGCCGAGCCCGCGCAGCAGCACCTCACGCAGCCACGCGCCGCCGAGATCGAAGCCGCCGCCCCAGAAGAACACCAGGCGATCGACGCTGAGCACGTTCGCCTCGTCGTTGAACAGGCCCTTGAGCAGGAACCGCGACGTTGCGTCGCCCGGCCACGGCACGCCGTGCCGCCGGCCGAGCTCGACCAGCGGCGCGGGCACGGCGCCCTCGCTCCACGGCGCGTCGGCGGTCTCCTCGTAGGTGACGTAGTCCGCGACGAGCCGCCGCAGCTCCGCAGCGGCCTGCTCCGCCGCGGCGACCGTCGAGAACTCCGCTGCCTGCATCACGACGTGGCTCATGCGTGCCGTGTATATGATTCCGCGGGCGATGACGAGGAAGCCGTCGATTCAGGCGAAGACCATCACGGAATGGAAGGACCGTGATGAAGCAGGGACCGGAGACCCCTGATTCCAGTCGCGTCGAGCACGGGTACCCCGCTGCTCGTGCCGGAACAAGCGGAGTCCTGGCGGGTGCGCCCCGCGTCGCGCGCGCGGTACTCGGCGATCATCTCCTTCGTCACGTCGCGATCATAACAGAGAGGCGCCGCGCCTCCCGGCCGCGAGTAAGCGCTGCGCTTGCCGCATTGTCTGCCCGCTCGATCGGTATCGTAAGGACACGGGCAGCTCCCGCTGTACGCCGCTCGCGACTCGGCGATGAGAGCCTTCCGGATCGCGGCGTCCGTCTTCGGCGCCTCTGCCCTGGCCGAGGGCGCCGCGAACATCGCCATTCCAACGACGAGCCAGCATCCAAGCCGCATCACCTGGCATCGTACCGACCCTCCGGAGCCTCACAACAGGATCGTTCGTTCATGTGCCCCCGTGTGTTCGCGTCGGTCGAGCGGATGGCATCGTGTCCCACTCGGCGGTGATTCACATCGGGTCGGGCTTTCGCGCGTCCGTCGTGCGCAGCATCGTCACGGGGCTCGACGCCCTGGGACGCCTCGACCGACCGATCGAGAAACCGCTCCTCGTCTTGACGGGCGCGCCGCGACCAGGGATCCTCGCTGGCATGCGTCTCGCCGCGTTCGGGGTGACCCTGTTGCTCGTGGGCAACGCGCACGCCGAGCCGACGGCGCAAGCGCCCGCCGTCGACACCACCCGGCGCGACGTGGGCACCGGCCTCTCCGTGGGCGGACTGGTCCTCGGCTCCGTCGGAGCAGGCATGTTCTTCCTCACCCGGCCGAGCGGCGACGATTCCTGCGGTTGCGCGTCTCGCGCATGGGTCTTTCCCACCGTGCTCATGAGCGTCGGAGGCGCGATGACCCTCACGGGTGTACCGCTCTGGATCACGGGTCAGATGAAGCTCGATCGCGCCACGACCCGGGCCGAGCTGCAGCTCGGTCCGCTCGGCGGAAGCGTCCGGCTCCTGTTCTGAAGGCGTGCGACGCGCGCCCCGCCGCCCCCCGCCGTCACGTGACCGCGGCCCCCGCGGCGAGCCCGCCGCTCACGGCTCCGCGGGCGCCCCGTCCCGTAGCCCGAGCGTCTCCTCGCGCGCCGACAGGCACGCCTCGCTCCCCACGACGAACGCGCGGCAGTTGTCCGGCCTGATCTCGTAGATGGCGCAGCGCAGATCCTCGCAGAGGTGCTGGCACCGCCCGCTCGCCGCGAAGCGCAGCGTGATCTTGCCGTCCCGCGCCCGCCGCACGTAGGCGCGCCCCGTGAGGTCGCCGCGGCCGGCGCCCCGGAAGCGCGCGAGGTCCACCTCGTCGAGCAGCACGTTGGCGTCGTGGCAGCAGGCGCCGCACGAAAGGCAGTCGAGCGCCACCTCGCGGATCGCCCCCGGGTGCGTGCTGTCGCGCTCGCACCAGTCGAGGACCGAGCCCTCGTACTGCCGCTTCACCCGCGCCGTCGCGAGCCCCTTGGCCGGCCCCTCGCCCACGCGGCGAAAGCGCTGCTGCTCGATCGACAGGAGCGACCACAGCCCGAGCTCCGTGAGCTTCCCGTCCTCGCCGATGGAGAGCAGGAGGTCGACCCGCTCGTCCGGCAGCACGATGGCCGCGTGCCCGCCGGCCCTCACGTGCGCCGCTGCGCGGCTCAGGAAACGCGGGCGAAACCGGCGCCAGACGGGGCGAGACACGACGTATGCGGACATCGGGGCGCATCTTCGCGCCCCGGCCCCGCGCTGCCAAGCCCCCGCCCTCGCCCGGCGGCGGCGCTGCGCTATGTTGGAAGGGTGCGACATCGCAAGAAGATCGTCATCGTGAAGACCGGTGAGCCCGTCCCCCCGGTCCTCGAGCGACGCGGCCAGTTCGCCGACCTGATCGAGCAGACGATCGGCGCCAGCTGGGGCGGCGGATACGCCGCCGTCGACGCCCGCACGGACGAGCTCCCCGCGCCCGGCGCCCCCGAGACCGCCGCCTTCGTCGTCACCGGCTCGTCGGCCAACGTCCCCCACCGCGAGCCCTGGATGCTCCGCTGCGAGGCGTGGCTGCGCGGCGTCGTGCACGCCGGCACCCCCACGTTCGGCATCTGCTTCGGCCACCAGATCCTCGCCCAGGCCCTCGGCGGCGAGGTCGTCCGGAACCCGCGCGGCCGCGAGATCGGCAGGATCCGCGTCCAGCGCCGCGCCGACGACCCGCTCTTCGACGGCCTGCCGTCGAGCTTCGAGGCGCACGCGACCCACGTCGACACGGTCGGCACGCTGCCCGAGCGGGCCGTGAGCCTCGCGTTCACCGAGCTCGACGACCACCAGGTCATCCGCTTCACGAGCACGTGCTACGGCGTGCAGTTCCACCCCGAGATGGACCACGACGTCATCGCCGGCTACATCGCGTGGCGGCGCGAGATCCTGCAGGCCGAGGGCCACGACGTCCCGGCGCTCCTCGCCCCCATCGCGCCGGATCAGCTCGGCACACGGACGCTGCACAATTTCATCCGGCACGTGGTCGTGCGCGGCGCCTGATCCCTACGGCGCCGACCTGACCTGGGTAGTCCCTGCCCTGACTGACGCGCCGGTCAGTCGCCTCTCGGCCTGGCCCGCCGGCCGCGCGACGGGCTCGCCCGCTCCGGCGCCTCGCCGGGGGCGTCCCCCGCCGCGGGCGCGGCGCGCTCGCCCTCCGGGCCCCGCGCCGCGAGCCCGGCCGCGGGGTCCATCCGGAGGTAGCCGCGCCGCAGGAAATCGTGGAGCGCCGTGACGATGCGCTCGCGCGGGCGGGCCTGCTCCTCGAGGGCGTTCTCGAACAGCACCTCCTTCAGCGCGCCGATCGTGAACGTCGCGTACAGCTCGGTGTCCCCCGGCTCGATGACGCCGAGCCGCTGCCCCTCCGCGAGGCTCTGCTGCAGCAGGAGCTTCACCTCCTGGCGGAACGCCCGCAGCTCCTTGACGAACGCCGGGTCGAGCCCGGCCGCGTGCGACAGGAGGATGCTCGTCAGCGCCGGATCGTCGAGCAGGACGGCCACGATCGCGCGGATGTTGTGCTTGACCTGCGCCTCGACGTCCGCCGACGGGTCCACGCGCAGGATGGCGCCGCCGAGCCGCGAGAAGAGGCCGCGCACGAGCTCGCCGAACACCGAGCGCTTGTCGGGGAAGTAGAGGTAGAACGTCCCCTTCGCGACCTTCGCGAGCGCGACGATGTCGTCGACCTTCGCCTCGTGATACCCCTTCTCGGAAAACACGGTACGCGCGGCGCGGAGGAGCGCCTGGCGGCGCTCGGCCTTGTCCATGGGCCGGTCGCTTTACCATCACCGGCCCGCCATCTGGGGACCGATGTCTCCCCCGCCGGCGTCGAGCGGGCCCGCCGCCCGAAAAGTCCCGGAAAGTTCGCGGCACAGCGCACGACACGCGGACGCTGGAGGGCGCCACGCGCCGTCAGACGCAACCGGTCGCAACCGGTCGCAACCGAGCGCAACCGGTCGCAACCGGTCGCAACCGAGCGCGACGTCGGAACCTTGCACCCTGGACGCAGCGATGGCCCGAGATGGCCGAAAAACGGCGTCGTGCGGCGACCAAGACGCACCGGATTGCTTGATTTCCCAGGCACCCCGTTGTAGCCATCACGACTGACCAGCCAGTCAGTCGGACGCTGGGGACCGGCGACGGCGGTGGGAGGAGCCCCGATGGGAAGGCAGATCCAGGAACCGGTCGTGGTCGGCATCGACGTCGGCTCGACGACGGTGAAGGCCGTCGTGCTCGACCCGCAGACGCTCGAGATCCTCTGGAGCGACTACCAGCGGCATCAGACGAAGCAGCCGGAGAAGGTGCTCGAGCTCCTCGAGACCATCGAGGCGTCGTTCCCCGCGTCGCCGAGGGACAGCTGGCGGGTGTTCATGACGGGCTCGGGCGCCGCGCCCCTCTGCCCCGGCCTGGGCGCGAAGTTCGTCCAGGAGGTCAACGCGGTCACGCTCGCGGTCGAGAACCTGCACCCGGACGTGGGCAGCGTCATCGAGCTCGGCGGGCAGGACGCAAAGATCATCATCTTCCAGCGGGACGAGAAGACGGGCGACAAGACCGCCGCGCCGTCGATGAACGACAAGTGCGCCTCCGGCACGGGCGCCACCATCGACAAGTGCATGATCAAGGTGGGCCTGCCGTCGACGGAGGTGGTGAAGATCCACTTCGACGACTCGAAGCTCCACCACGTCGCCGCGAAGTGCGGCGTCTTCGCCGAGACGGACATCGTGAACCTCGTGAAGAGCGGCATCCCCTCGACGGAGATCCTCTGCTCGCTCGCCGACGCGATCGTCCTCCAGAACCTGTCGGTGCTGACGCGCGGCTCGACGCTGAAGCACAAGGTGATCCTGCTCGGCGGCCCCAACACCTACCTCCCCTTCCTCCAGGAGTGCTGGCGCAAGCGGATCCCCGAGACCTGGGACGAGCGCGGCTACAGCTGGCCGAAGGACCAGCCGGTCGAGGAGACGATCTTCGTCCCGGCGAACGCGCAGTACTACGCGGCGTTCGGCGCGTGCGTGTACGGGCTCAAGGAGGCGCCGGAGGTCGGCCGCTACGCCGGCAAGTCGGGGCTCGTCGAGTACATGACGAACGGCAGGAAGGCCCGGCTCGGCGAGAGCGCGGGCCCGCCGCTCGTGAAGACCCGGGACGAGGTCGACGAGTTCCGGAAGCTCTACAGCATCCCGAGGTTCAGGCCGATGGAGCTCGCGCCCGGCCAGGTGGTGCGCGGGGTCATCGGCCTCGACGGCGGCTCCACCTCGTCGAAGGCGGTGCTCATCGACGAGGACGGGAACATCGTCTGCAAGGCCTACCAGCTCTCCAAGGGCAACCCGATCCAGGACGCCAAGGAGCTCCTCGCCCAGCTCCGGCAGTACGTGCTCGATCAGGGCGCGACGCTCGAGGTGCTCGGCTTCGGCGGCACCGGGTACGCGGCCGACGTGCTCCAGGAGTGCATGCGCGCCGACGTCAACATCGTCGAGACCGTCGCCCACATGATGAGCGCGGTGAAGTTCTTCGGCGACGTCGACGTCATCTGCGATATCGGCGGACAGGACATCAAGGTCCTGTTCATGAAGAACGGCGATATCGCGAACTTCCGCCTCTCCAACTCGTGCTCTGCGGGCAACGGCATGTTGCTCCAGGCGATGGCCGACCAGTTCGGCCTGAAGGTGACCGAGTACGCCGACACGGCGTTCGGCGCCGAGCTCGCGCCGAAGTTCAGCTACGGCTGCGCCGTCTTCCTCGACACGGACCGCGTGAACTTCCAGAAGGAGGGCTTCTCGAAGGAGGAGCTGCTCGCCGGGCTCGCCCAGGTGCTGCCGAAGAACGTGTGGCAGTACGTCGTGCAGATCCCGCGGCTCGCGGCGCTCGGCACGCGCTACGTGCTGCAGGGCGGCACGCAGTACAACCTCGCGGCGGTCAAGGCGCAGGTCGATTACATCAAGGAGCGCGTCCCCGGCGCCGAGGTGTTCGTCCACCCGCACACCGGCGAGGCCGGCGCGCTCGGCGCCGCGTTCGAGACGCTCCGGGTGGTGAAGCGCAAGGGCCGGTCGACGTTCATCGGGATCGACGCGGCGATCGCCCTCGAGTACACGACGAAGAACGACGAGGAGACGGTCTGCCACTTCTGCCCGAACGAGTGCAAGCGGACCTTCATCGACACGAAGCGGCCTGACGGGACGACGAGCCGCTACATCTCGGGCTTCTCGTGCGAGAAGGGCACGGTCGAGAGCGAGCAGGCGATGCTCGCGCTCGTCGCCGAGCGGAAGAAGATCGCGAAGCAGTTCCCGAACCTCGTCGACTACGAGTCGAAGCTCGCCTTCCGGCACTTCTACGACACGGCCCCGCTCCCGGAGGACGGCGCGCCGGTGAAGGACACGGTCGTCAAGAAGGGCTTCCTCGGCATCCGCCGGGTGGAGACGACGCGCCCGTTCCGGCGGAGCGGCACCGGGGTGCGGGAGCGCCTCCGCCGCGTCCGCATCGGCATCCCGCGCGTCCTCAACATCTACTCGACCGGCCCGTATTACCGCGCCTACTTCGAGGCGCTCGGTATCCCCAAGCAGAACGTCGTCTTCAGCGACGCGACGAGCGAGGAGATGTGGGTCGAGGGCGGGAAATACGGCTCCATCGATCCGTGCTTCCCGTCCAAGGTGGCGCAGGCCCACGTCCACAACCTGCTCTTCCACCACCACAGCGACGAGAAGAAGCTCCATTACATCTTCTTCCCCATCCTCACCCATGTGCCGAGCTTCGGCGAAGGGGTGATGGACAAGACGAGCTGCCCGATCGTCGCGGGCGTGCCGGACGTCATGAAGGCGGCGTTCACGAAGGAGGTCGACTTCTTCAAGACGCGCGGCATCGAGTACCTCGATCCCGCGCTCACGTTCTCCGAGATGACGCTGACGGCGCGCCGGATGTTCGAGACCTGGGGCCCGCGGCTCGGCGTCACCGAGGACGAGAGCGATCACGCGCACCGCGAGGGGATGCGGGCGCTCTCGCAGTTCGAGCGCGACCTCCAGGACAAGGGGCGGGCGATCCTCGAGACGGTCGAGTCCGAGAACCGGGTCGCCATCCTGATGATCGGGCGGCCGTACCACTCCGACCCGGGCCTGAACCACGGCATCCCGGAGGAGTTCCAGGTGCTCGGTTATCCGATCCTCTCGGTGCGGTCCATCCCGCGCGACATGGAGTACCTCGCGCGGTACTTCAAGGACGAGATCGCGAGCGGCCAGCACCCGCTCGACATCAACGACGTCTGGCCGGAGAACTACTCGGCCAACAGCGCGCAGAAGGTCTGGGCGGCCAAGTTCGCCGCCCGCCACCCGAACGTCGTCCTGCTCGATCTCTCGAGCTTCAAGTGCGGCCACGACGCGCCGACGTACGGGATCATCGACAGCATCGTGAGCTCGAGCGCCACGCCGTACGCGGCGCTGCACGACATCGACGCCAACAAGCCGGGCGGGTCGATCAAGATCCGCGTGAAGACGTACGCGCACAGCCTCAAGCTGCACGAGGAGGCGCTCGAGGACGCGGCGAAGAAGAAGGCGCAGCTGGTCCAGCGCATCGAGGAGAAGCGGCTCGAGCTGCTCCAGCTGAAGCGCGACCAGCAGGCGGCGCGCAAGATCACGGATCCCGCGCTCGAGCGGGAGATCGCCGCGCTCGCCGAGAAGGTCCGGAGCTACGTCGCGCCGGTCTCGCCCCCCGAGGTGCCGAAGACGGGCCTCGTGCAGCTCAAGAAGAAGCAGTCCGACGGGACCGTCGTCCCCCTGGAAGCCTGAACCACGTCGAAGGTCGAGGGGGGGACGGCGGGGCCGCCCCTTCCAGCATCCAAGCGAAGGGAAGCCACGCCATGCAACATACGAGCACGACGACCACGCAGAAGACGCGCCTTCCTCTGGTGGGCGAGGCGCGATCCAACAAGACCGACGTCGACATCGAGGCGGAGCTCAGGGCGTTCGAGGAGGCCGAGCGGGAGCGGCTCGGGCTCAAGGCCGAGCGGCGCCAGTGGGTCGACAACATGCTCAAGCCGAAGATGACGAAGAAGGAGCGCGAGAGCGTCACGCTCCTCATCAGCGGCCTCACCGCCGCGCAGGACTTCCTGTGCGAGGGCGCGCTGAAGGGCCTCGGCTACAACGTCCACTACTTCGGGATGAGCGACAGCGCGGGGCTGCAGACGGGCAAGGAGTTCGGCAACCGCGGCCAGTGCAACCCGACGTACTTCACGGTCGGCGGCCTCGTGAAGCACCTCATCGACCTGCGCGACAAGCAGGGGATGTCGACCGAGGACATCATCAAGAACTACGTGTTCCTGACGGCGGGCGCGTGCGGGCCCTGTCGGTTCGGCATGTACGTGACCGAGTACAGGAAGGCGCTCCGGGACGCCGGCTTCGACGGCTTCCGGGTCATGCTCTTCCAGCAGACCGGCGGGCTCTCGCAGGCGACGGGCGACGACGTCGGGCTCGAGATGAACCCCGCCTTCTTCATCGCGATCATCAAGGCCATCGTCTGCGGCGACACGCTGAACGCGCTGGGCTACCGGATCCGGCCTTACGAGGTCGAGCCGGGCGCGACGAACCGCGCGATGGAGAGCGCGAAGCGCATCCTCTACAAGGCTCTTTACGAGCAGACGAACGTGTTCAAGGCGCTCTACGAGGCGCGCAAGGAGTTCGAGGGCGTCCGGGTGGACAAGCTCCGGCCCAAGGCGAAGACGTCGATCATCGGCGAGTTCTGGGCGATGACGACCGAGGGAGACGGCAACTACGCCCTGCAGAAGTTCCTCGAGAGCGAGGGCGGCGAGAACGACATCCAGCTCACGACGGCGTGGCTGCTCTACAACATCTGGGAGTGCGCCCGGGACACCCGCGAGCGGCACGACCTGCGCGGCGCCGACGAGGGCAATTACGGCCTCGCCAGCCTGGACGAGTTCGGCGTGGCCAAGCGCCTCGCGACGATGCGCCTCGCCGAGGGCGCGCTGCGCGTCGGCTTCCAGGCGTTCGCGCTGCCGCTCGGCCTGCTCGACTACCACCTTCCGGACATGGAGCTCGTGGCGGAGGTGGCGAAGGACTACTACTCGAACGACCTCCGCGGCGGCGAGGGCCACATGGAGGTCGGCAAGCTCATCGTGAACGCCGTGAAGTCGAAGGCGCACGTGACGGTGAGCGTGAAGCCGTTCGGCTGCATGCCCTCCTCGGGCGTCTCCGACGGCGTCCAGTCGCTGATCACGTCGCGCTACCCCGGGACGATCTTCTGCGCGGTGGAGACGAGCGGCGACGGCGCGACGAACTTCTACTCGCGCATCCAGATGTACATGTTCAAGGCGCGCATCCTGGCCGAGCAGGAGCTCACCCGCGCCTACGAGGAGGCCGGCGTCACGGAGGCCGAGGTGCGCGCGTTCCTCGAGAGGAACCCGAAGTACGCGAGCCCGCTCCACCACGCGCCGCACCGCGTCGCCGGCTCGGCCGCCAACCTGGTCTACGAGGTGGCGCCGCTCATCAAGCAGACGGCCGCCGAGCGCGCCGTGGGCAAGGCCAGGGCGGCGGCGGGCGCGCTCCGCGACGCCGTGATGGCCGCCCCGGCCAAGGCGAAGGCGGCGGCGGAGTTCCTCACGGCTCCGGAGACGCTCGCCCGGGCGCGCGAGGACGTCGCGCTGATCCGCGACATCGTCGGCGGCAAGGCCGCGGAGCGGTTCAGCCCGCTGGTCAAGCGCCTGGCCGGCAAGGCGTACTTCGAGAACAACCCCGAGGTGCGCCACGTGAGCCACGCGGAGAACAGCGTGGAGCCCATCGCCGCGGAGTGAGGCGGACGAGGCGGACGCCGCCGGGCGAGCTTCGCCCGGCGGCACCCTCAGCCTCTCCGCGAGCGCCGCGCCACCCCGCCCGCCGCGCGCCGTCCGGCCGCGACGCACGCACGAAATTCTGCTAGATATCGCGCGCCATGACCGAACTGCGCTCGTTGTCTCCCGATGCTCTTGCCTCGCTCACCCGTGAGCTCGAGGCGCGTTTTGCTGCCTTTGAAGCCCGCGGCCTCAAGCTCGACATGACGCGCGGCAAGCCGTCGTCCGAGCAGCTCGACCTCGCGAACGGCATGCTCGCGCTGCCCGGCGCGGGCGACGTCGTCGCCTCGGACGGCTCGGATACGCGCAACTACGGCGGCCTCGACGGCCTGCCCGAGATGAAGGCCATCTTCGCCGAGATGCTCGAGGTCCCCTCGGAGCAGGTCATCGTCGGCGGAAACAGCAGCCTGACGATGATGCACGACGCGGTGGTCCGCGCGCTCGTCCACGGCGTGCCGGACGGCAGCGGCCCCTGGGTGAAGCAGCCCAAGGTGAAGTTCCTGTGCCCGAGCCCCGGCTACGATCGCCACTTCGCGATCTGCGAGCACCACGGCATCGAGATGATCACGGTCGACCTGCGCGACGACGGTCCGGACATGGATCAGGTCGAGAAGCTCGTCGCCGAGGACGCGACCATCAAGGGCATGTGGAGCGTGCCGAAGTACTCCAACCCCACGGGCACCACGTACAGCCCCGAGGTCGTGCGCCGGCTCGCGGCCATGAAGACAGCGGCCCCCGACTTCCGCCTCTTCTGGGACAACGCCTACGCGGTCCACGACCTCTACGCCGAGGGCGACCCGCTCGCGAACATCGTGCCTGCGTGCCAGTCCGCGGGCCACCCCAACCGGCCGTTCGTCTTCGCCTCCACGTCGAAGATCTCGTTCGCCGGCAGCGGCGTCGCCGCCATGGCGTCCAGCTCCGCGAACGTGGCGGACGCGAAGAAGCACCTCGGCATCCAGACCATCGGTCCGGACAAGGTGAACCAGCTGCGGCACGTGCGGTTCTACAAGGATTTCAAGGGCCTGCTGAGCCACATGCAGCGGCACGCCGAGCTCATGCGGCCCAAGTTCGAGGCGGTGACGTCCACGTTCGAGCGCGAGCTCGGCGGCAAGGGCATCGCCACCTGGACCTCGCCGCGCGGCGGCTACTTCGTCAGCCTCGACACCCTCGACGGCTGTGCGAAGGAGGTGGTGCGCCTGGCCAACAAGGCGGGCGTGAAGCTGACCGGCGCCGGCGCGACGTACCCGTACGGCCGCGATCCTCGCGACCGCAACATCCGGGTCGCGCCCTCGATGCCGCCGCTGGATCAGATCCGCGTCGCGATGGATGTCGTCGCGGTCTGTGTCCAGCTCGCGAGCGTCCGCAAGCTCGCTGGCTGATCGCCGTCATCGCGGTCATCGCCGTCATCGTCGCTCGCCCGCATTGCGATCGACGCACCGCAGTGCAAGGGTGGGCGCTCCTTCTCGGAGCGCCTCACCATGCAGCAACTCACCCTCGAAGGTCAGCAGAGAGTTTCCGACCTGTCACAGCGCTATTTCGTCAGCACCGACGCGGTGATGACGTTGTTGCAGGCGCTCGTGAACGGCCATGGAACGATGGCGCAGTTCTACCACCCCGAGCTGGGCGGCGGCGGGCAGTGGATGCTGGGCGGCATGACCATGGTCGGGGACATGTTCAACAACGGCCTCAAGGCCAAGGTGGACGGCCTGTGCTCCGAGCTGTCCAGCCTGCTGTCCAGCCAGCCGTTCGTTCCAGCGCCCCCGAGCTATCCGTCGCAGGGCGGTCAGCAGCAGCAGCAAGGTGGCAGTGGAGGTTTTGGGGGCTCGCCGGTCAGCCTGTTCGTCCCGGGGTCGGGAGGGGGCTCGGGCAGCTGGTGGCCCGGGGAGCTCGGCGTGCCGAGCTCCAGCGGATCGCAGAACAACGTCCGATATGCCTACTTCCCCGGCGCGCGGCGCCTGGCCGTCGAGGTCGACGGGCGCGTCAGCGTCTATGACACGCTCGATCATCAGATCGGCGGCGTGTCGCAGCAGCAAGGGTCGGGGGCGTCCGTGACGTTCACCAGCCAGTACGGCGTGGTGAGCGTGCTGAGCTTGCCAATCCTCTCCGGCGACCTTGCCGTGAAGCAGGCGCCGATCGCCCCGCCCGCTCCGGCGCAAGCGGCCGCTCCGGCGCAGGCGGACGCCGCCCTCCCCCGCCCTGCTCCGGCGCAGGAAGGGGATATCTTCTCCGCCATCGAGCGACTCGCCGATCTGCGGCAAAAGGGGTTCATCACCGAGCAGGAGTTCGCTGCGAAGAAGACAGAACTCCTCGGCAGGCTCTGAGCACGAGGATAAGGACAATCGCCGAGGGCGAGGAGGAGCGGGCGGCGAGCGCCGGAGAGGAGCGCTCGCCGCGCTCCGTCAGCCGTCACCCGCCGTGACAGACCGCTTCGATGTTGTGCCCATCAGGATCACGCACGAACGCACCGTAGTAGCCCGGGTGGTACTGCGGCCGTAGCCCCGGCGGACCGTTGTCGACGCCTCCAGCGGCGAGCGCGGCCCGGTAGAACGCGTCGACGTCGGCCCGCGTCTTCGCGACGCAGGCGCCTGGCCTACCGCGCGGGCCGCGCGCTCTCGCGCTCGAGGCCGCGGAGGACCTCCTCGAGCGCTTCCTGGGTGATGAGACCGACGTGCCGGAAGACCTCCCGGCCCCCTGCGTCGAGGACGACGACGCTCGGCACGTGGTGCAGCCCGGCGAAGGGCCCCTCTCCGGCGATCGTCGGGGCGTCCGCGAGCGCCACCGGGTACGGGAGCTTGAGCGCCGCGACGAAGGCCTCGACGAGCGGCCGGTTCTCGCTCGCCTCGAGGACCAGGAGCGCCGCGTTGACGCGCGGCGTGTGATCGCGGAACAGCCCCGCGAGGAACCGCGCCTCCGCCTGAGACGCCACATCGTAGGTCGCGACGAAGCCGATCACGCTGAACCTGCCCGAGAGCGACCCGGTCGAGAGCTCGCGGCCGTCGAGGGTCTCGTACGAGAAGCTCCGCACCGGGCCGGGCGCCCGGCCCGGCGCGGCGACCGGCGGCCCCGCCGCCGGCTCCCGGACGGCGTCGCCGCCCCCGCCGCAGCCGATCGCGAGCAGCAAGAGCGGCGTGCAGACAGGCGCGAGCGACCTCATGGCAGCGGATCACCCTCCAGGTGGGCGTCGAAGAGATCTGCGCAGAGCTGCAGCGAGGGTGGGAGCTCGGCGCCCTTGCGCCGCTGCGCCAGGACGGCATGGCACAGCTCCTCGATGACCAGCTTGATCGGCGTGGCCTCGAGCTGCGCGCCGTCGAGCAGGATCCCCGGACCCGGGGCGTCCTCCGCGCGGACGAGGGGATCGTGCCGCGCCCAGGCGATGCCATCCTCGGGGAGATAGCGACACCAGAGCACCCGCACGAAGCGCAAATAGAGCGGCGTCACCAGCGCCACCACGCGATCGCCCCCCGCGGCGACGCCGCGCAGCGCGAAGCCGCCCGCCGGGCGCGGTGCGCGCTCCCCCCCCTCGATCGCGACCTCGATCCGCTCGCGGCGCCCGGCGTCGCTCTCGACCGACAGGAGCGGCGCATAGATCGCCACCGCGGGCACCTGCAGCTTGGGCGCGTCTTCCGCGAGGACGTCGAGCCACGCCTCGCGCGCCTCGGGGCCGAGCTCCCCGTACACGTGGGCCGCGGCGATGGCCGCCTCGGCGTCGGTCGCGAGCGCGGCGAGCCACTCCCGCCAGGCGGCGAGGATACGCGGGTCGAGCAGCGCGCCCGACGACGCGGGCAGGCCCTGCGCCGCGCCGTCGGGCGCGGCGGCGTCCAGCGAGGGCTCCTGGAGGAGATCGACCGAACTCGGGTCGCGGCGCTCCGTCATGCCACCCTCAGCGCAGCGCGTCGCGGCGACGCGCCCCGACGTCGCGCTCCAGATCGCGCAGGAGCTCGGCGAACTCGTCGCCCCGTCCGAGCGGCGCCGCGAGCGTGAGCTCTCCGCCGCGCTCCGCGAACAGGAGCGCGACGCCGTCGCTCGCCTCGACGATGCTCTTCACGAACACGACGTCCGCGGGATGGACCAGGACGTGCTGCACCAGCATCCCGGCGCTCGCATCCGCGATCGAGAGGGGGCCGCGCGCGGGCCCGAGCTGCTCCTCGGCCCCCGAGGGCTGCCCGCCGGCCAGAGGCGCGGACGCGACTCGCCTGGAATTGCTGTCGTTCCGGCCCATGGACGGCGGAGCTAAGCACCGCTCGCCGGAGGGATCCAGCGGGCACACCCGGCGGGGATGGCCAGCCTCCTCGCCGCGTCAAGAGGCCGCGTCCCTCCCTCGATCCGCGGGCCCCGCGGCGTTCTCGAGCTCACCAAAGCGGCGCGAGATCGTCGGGCCGCTCACCTCCATCCGTCATGATTTGCACTGGCGGCTCGCCGGCGGCGTCGTCCGGAGGCGACGGGCCGCGGGCCCGAACCAGACGAGGGCCGACGAGAGCCACCGCCGCGAGCCGGGGCAGGCGGGCTCTGGGGCCACGGAGCGCTCGAGGATCGCCGCGCGGGGCGAAAGCGCCGCGAGGGGCGCTACACTCCCGCCGATGTCAGCCTCACGAGCCTGCAGCGAGCGAATGGAGGAGCGCCGCGAGACGTGCCCGGCGCCGCAGCCGAAGACCGCCGTCGACGACGAGCGCGAGCACGACGAGCACGACGAGAACGACGGCAAGCTGCTCGATCTGCCGCCGCTCGGGCACGACGAGGAAGAAGGGGGCGACGAGGGCTTCGACGACCTCCTGCAGACGCTCGACGACGCGGAGCAGGGGCTCGACGACGCGAACGCGAGCGACCTCGAGATCGGCGTCGAGCTCGCTCTGGACGACGGCGGGACCGGGGAGGACGAGCCGGCGGAAGAAGGCGTCGACGTCGGGGCGCTCCACGAGGGGATCGCGGAGGCCGACGCGAGCACATGGCTGTCCGATGAGGCCGTCGAGCAGAGCGACGCCGAGCAGGACGATCTCGACGATCACGGCGGGGCGCACGGCGACGACGGCGGCGCGGAAGGGACGGGAGAGGACCCGGCGGACGACGTGGACGAGGGGGAGCTGCCGGCGCTCGACGCGGATCAAGACGGCGCGTACGAGGGCGAAGATCTGCTCGCAGAGCTGCCCGATCTCCCCGACGATCACGCCCCCGTCTGGGATGCGCTGCCCTGGGTCGTCGTCGAGGACGCGGGCGCCGCCGTCCCGTGCAGCACGCTCGCGGTGGCCGGCGGCTACGTCGTCGCAGGCAGCGCCGGCGCAGAGCCCGGGCTGGCGAGCGAGCCCGCCGCGCGATCGGGGGGTCGCCCGCGCCGCGCGGAGCGGGCGGGCGGCGAGCGCGGGGCCGTGCTCGTCATCGACGCGGGGGCGCTCTCCGCGCGCCGCGCCGGCATCGACACGTCGGCGTCCTCGATCGCGCTGTCGGACAGCGCGATCCTCATCGCCACGCGCCGCGGCAACCTGCTGCGGAGCGACGACCGGGGGAAGAGCGCGAGCACGCTCGGCGCGTGGGGCTCGGGCGGCGCGCCCGTGACGCTCGCGACGACGCCGGGGCGCCTGTGGGTGCTGGCCGGCAAGACGCTGTGGTCGCCCGCGGCCGGCGCGGTCGTTTCGCCGCCGGAGACCGGCTCCGCCGTGGCCGCGGGCTCGCCCCGCCGCGACGGCGCGCCGTCTCCGTCGAAGGGCGCGCTCTCCCTGTCGCCCGGGCCCGCGCTGCGGGACGGCGTGCTCCGGATGAGCGCGAGCGACGGGGTGATCGTCGCGCTCACGAGCGCGGCCGAAGGACCGCAGCTCGAGCGGCTCCGCGGCGACGACGAAGGCTCGCCGGTCGTGCCGCTGTCGGGGGCGGCGCGGCGCGCGGCCGAGGCCGACGACTGCAGGCTCGCAGCGGCGGCCGGCGGGCGCGCGATCGCGATCTCCGGCGCCGGGCTCCTCTGCGTGTCGCGCAACGGCGGCGAGACCTTCCGCGTGCTGGAGGGGCTCGCGGTGGTCGTCGCCCTCGCCTTCGCGGGCGACCACGCGACCTCGCCGCTGCTCGCGCTCGTCGCGCGCGAGGGCGAGCGCCGGGCGCAGCTGGTCCACGTGCCGTCGAACGCCGCCCCGACGCTCGTCGCCGAGCTCGGCGCGACGCCCCCCGGCGCCCCCGAGGAGGAGGCCGCGTCGATCGGACCGGCGGCGATCGCCTGGGACGCGTCGCGCGAGGTCGTGTGGGTCGCGTGCTGGGCGGGGCTCGTCGCGCTCACGCGACAGAGAAAGCACTGACGGTCGTCCTCCGCCGCGCGAGCGACGCGCTCGCGCGGCGAGCCGGCGCTCGCGCGTCGCGCTCAGCCGCCGACGAACGACGCGTGCAGCAGGCGCTGCGCGGACGCGACGTCCGCGGCGTCGACGAGGGCGCCGAGGCGCAGGGGGCCCGCGACCGTGAACCGAGGCGCGATGCCGGCGCGCGCGAGGACCTCCGCGAAGCGCGCGAGCGGCTCCGCCGTCGCGGAGAGCCCGTCGCCGACGACGCTGACCGCCGCGAGCCCCTCGACGAGCTCGAGCGACGGCAGCAGCGCGGCGAGCTTTCGCCTGGCCCCCTGCCACTCGGGCACGTTGAGGAGCGGGATCACGAACGCGCCGCCGCCGTGACCGAAGGAGAGATCCCGGAAGCCCAGCCCGAGCTCGCCCGCCGCGCGGAGGACCTCGTCGAGCCGGAGCCCGCCGTCAGCCCGCGCGAGGACGACGTTGCCCTCGGCGACGATCGCGCGCGCCGCGATCGCCGGAGGCGCCGAGCCCGGCGCGAACCGGCGCACCACCGTCTCCCGCGCGCCGGGGCCGGCGTCGAAGGTCGACCGCGCGACCAGGGCCACGCCGGAGCGCCGCGCCCACTCGACCGCCTGGGCGCAGACGACCTTCGCGCCGCACTCGGCCATCTCCTGGAGGACCGCGCAGTCGAGCTCGGGCAGGTGACGGGCGTCCGGGACGACCCGCGGGTCGGCCGAGTACACGCCGTCGACGTCGCTGTAGATCTCGCAGCGCTCGGCGCCCAGCGCCGCCGCGAGCGCCACGGCCGTGGTGTCGGAGCCCCCGCGGCCGAGCGTCGTGATCTCGCGGCGGTAGCTCATCCCCTGGTAGCCGGCGACGATCACGATGCGGCCGCGCGCGAGCTCGTCCTCGATGCGGAACGGGCGGACCTCGATGATGCGCGCGTCGAAATGGCGATCGTTCGTGAGGATGCCGGACTGGGAGCCCGTGAACGAGATCGCCTCGAAGCCGCGGGCCTGGATGGCGATCGAGAGGAGCGCCATCGAGACGCGCTCGCCGGTCGAGAGCAGCATGTCGAGCTCGCGCCGGGGAGGATCCGCGGCCGCGCTCGCCGCCTGCCGGGCGAGCGCGAGCAGGCCGTCGGTGGTCTTGCCCATCGCGCTGACCACGACGACGACGTCGTTGCCGGCGCGCTTCGCGGCGACGACGCGCTCGGCGACCTTGCCGATCCTGTCGACGTCGGCGACCGACGAGCCGCCGTACTTCTGCACGATGATCGGACGGCCCGCCTTCGCGGACGGGGCGCCCGGCTCGCACGGCGAGCCCTCCTGCTGGGCGCGGTTCGACGGCTGCTCGGCCATGCTGCACCTCCAAGCGCTGCGCGCGCTGCGCAAGAGCTCGGGCTATCACGGGCGCGACGCGTGGGCCAAGCGCGCGCCGCCGCCGCGAGGGCGCGGGCCGCGCGGCGCGCTCAGGCGAGCTCGCTCTGGAGCAGCATCTCGTAGAGCTCCGCCTCGGAGTCGCGCCCCTCGGCCCGCGCCCGGGCGGCGAGCCGCGCGAGCACGCTCCGCCGCCGCGGCGCGACCTCCAGACGGACGGCGTCGTCCCCCTCCTCCATCCGCGCCGAGAGCAGGGCGAGGAGATCGAGATCGCGGCCGAGCCGATCGAGCACATCGGCGAGCGCCATCGCCACCCCCTGGTCGGCGGGATCGGCGCGCAGCCGATCGGCCAGCCGCTCGGCCAGGAGCTCGTCGTCGACGCCGAACGCGCGGGCCAGCGGCACCTGCCCCTCCGCCAGCGTGACGCTGTTGGGGATGGGCGCCGTGAGGTCGGTCGACGTGTCGGTGCCATCGAGCGTGGGCATCTCGTCGATGGTCCCGGGATCGATCGGCGCGGCCTCGGGCGGGGCGGCCGGCGCGCGGGGGACAGGGGGAGGCTTGATCGGCGCCGGGGCGATCACCACGGGCTCGGGCGGGATCGTGCGCCGGCGCGGGGCGGCGACGTGGACCTCGATCCGCTGCTCGGCCGCGCGGGGCCGCTGGACCGGGCCGGGCGGCGCCGGGGCAGGCGCGACCGGCGGCGCGATCTCGCCCGAGACGCGGCGGAACGCGGCGGTGATGCCTGGATCGCGCGGCCGGAGGCGCAGCGCGAGGCCTAGCTGTCGCTGCGCCGCGAGGAGATCCCCCCGGGATCGCTCCTCGATCTCGGCGGCCTCGGCGAGCAGGGCCGCGACGGCGGCGGCGCCGTCGCCGAACGGCGCTCCCCTCGCGCGAGCGGGGCCCGCGTCGTCCGCGCGGCCCTGGAGGGCGAGCTCCACCGCGTCGCGCAGCCGCCCGAGCGCGACCGACGCTCCCCCGAGATCGCCGAGCCCGGCGCACCAGCGGCCCTCGAGCAGCCGCGCCTCCAGCGCCTCCGGCACGCCGGGCGGGACGCTCCGCACGCGCGCGATCGCCGCCGGGAGATCCCCCGCGATCTCCGCGAGGCCTCGGCCGAGCTCCAGGTCGAGCGCGCACGCGGGCGCGCCGCTGCGCGCGGCGAGGGCGCGCGCCCGGGCGAGGAGGTCGAGCGCGCGCCTCCCCTCCCCGGCCGCCCGCAGCGAGCGCCCGAGGCCCGCGACCACGTCGGGGCTCTCCGGCGCGTAGCGGAGCGCCCGCTCGAAGAGCACCCGCGCGTCGGCGGCGTCGCCCCGCGCGAGGAACGCCTCCGCGGCCCTGCGAGACACGGCGTGGCGCGCCTCGGCGCCGCGCGCGGAGGCCTCGAGGTGCTCGGCGTCCGCGAGCGCGCCGCGCACGTCGGCGACGTCGAGCCGCGCATGGAATCGCGCCCACCGCAGCGCCTCGATCCCGGGCGCGCGCGCGACGCCGAGGTTCAGCGCGTCGAGGCGCACGTCGACGGTGTCCGCGAGCGCCGCCGCGCGCAGCCACGCGAGCGCGGCGAGCGGGCCGTAAGGCTCCGCGTGCGCGGCGCGCGCGAGCGCGGAGAACGCGCCGTCATGATCGCCGACCGCCTCGAGGAGCGCGCCGCCGAGGAGGCCGGCGTCCACGGCGGGCATGGCGTCGACGACAGTCGAGAGCGCCCCCTCGGCGCGCTCGCCGATCACGAGGTCGAGCCAGGCGAGGCGCGAGGAGATCTCGGGGTGCCGCGGGGCGCGCTCCAGCGCGGCGAGGTAGGCGCGCCGCGCCTCGTCGAGCCCGCCCGCGGACGCGAGCTCGTCGGCGGCGCCCGCGAGCTCGGCCGCCTCGAGCGCCCTGAGCGCGCGGTCGCCCAGCGCGGGAGGCGCCGCGCCGAGCGCGCCCTCGGCGCGGAAGCGGCCCGCCTCCGCGGTGACCACGGCCCACTGCACCCCCTCCACCGCGGGCGCCCTCGCGCCTGCCGCGGGCAGGAGCAGGCGGACGATCCGCTCGACCGCGGCGTCCAGGACGATCGCGCCCTCGACGAGGCGCCCGTGCGCGCCCGCCATCATCGACAGCGCCTGCAGCGCGAGCGCGTGCGGCGGGGCGGCGAGGCCGATGCCGCGGGCGCGCGCCGGCAGGAGCCTGAGCGCGCGCTCCCCCGGGGCCACGGCGACGTCGAACGCGAGCGCCGTCTCGCCGGATCGCAGCGCGACCAGCGCGCCGTCCTCGATGGGCGCGATGAGGAGCTGCGGCGCGCCGTCGCCGAGGAGGCCGCGCAGCCGCGGCGCGGCCCAGCCGGCGAGCTCGGTCCCCTGCGCCTCGACGGCGAGCCGGACGAGCTGGCCACGCCGGTGCCGGAAGCGCGCCACGCCGCCGGAGAGGTCGACGGGGAACCGGATCCCGGCGAGCCGCACCACGAGCTCGGTGACGCGGAGCGGACCGAGCGCGAACGGCTCCCCGAGCTCGATGGCGAGCGCGCCCTTGCTGACGGCGAGCCGGAGGACAGGGCGGTCGTCGGGCGGGCGCGGGGCCGCGCCGCCGCCGGGCGCGAGCGCGCGGATCGACGGCGCAAGGCCCAGCGCGCGCGCCGGCCGGCCGCGCCTCTGTCCAGCAGCCATACCCGCCAAGGGTATCAACCCGGCGGCATGTCAGGCGAGTTCACGGCGATCGCGCCGGACGAGACGCGGCCGGGCGGGTCAGACGTCGCCCTTGGCGAGCTTGTCCTTCATTTTCTGGATGAGCGCCGGAAACCCATCCTTCTTGATGATCTTCGTGAACTGGGCGCGGTAGCTCCCCACCAGGCTGACGCCCTCGGTGACGATGTCCTGCACGCGCCAGGCGCCGCCCTTCTCGGCGAGCTTGAAGGCGATCTCGACCGGCTCCTCGCGCGCATCCTTCCTGGAGACGGCCTTGGTCTTGACCGTGATGGCGCTGCCGCTCGCCGTCTCGCCGAGGTACTCGACGTTGAAGTCGAGCGTCTTCTTCAGGTTGCGCTCGTAGGCCTTGCGCACGAGCTGCTTGAGGAGCTCGCTGAACTGCTGCTTCTCGGCGTCGGTCCGCGCGGCCCACTCGCTGCCCAGCGAGGCCTCCGCCAGCGCCGAGTAATCGAGCATCTCGTCGAAGACCGCGCCCACCTTCTTCTGGTTCTCGCCCCCCCCCTTCTTCAGGAGGTCGAACAGGGCCGTCTGCCTGGCCTTGACGACGTCCGTCGCCGTCCCGGCGCTCGCGAGGCCTACCGGGCCGAGCGTGAGCGCGAGCAGCGAGAACGCCGCCGCGAAGAGATGGTTCATCCTGCGTGTCACGTCTGGTTCTCCTTCTGTACCTGCGGGCCGCGAGCGCGCCTCGGGACGCTTCTACTGCTCACCCTGTCGCTCCGCAAACGGCATGGCAAACAGCCTGCCAGGCCGAACGCGGGGCCCGGTGGCCCGGCGACGCCCCGCCCCTGCTCTCCATGAACATCGCGAAAAGAGACAGCAATCCGCCTTCACTGGCCCGCTCCCCAGGGGCAGACGGCGGCCTCGGCGGCCTATTCACGCGCGGGGGCGGGCTCGGCCGCAATCTCCCGGCCGGGCGCCCGGTCCGGGACCCTCACCCGGAACGCGGTCCCCTCGCCCTCGCGGCTGTCCACCTCGATCGCGAAGCCGTGATCGTCGAGGATCCGCTTCACCACGGCCAGGCCGATGCCCATGCCGTGCGTGCGGGTCGTGAAGAACGCGTCGAAGAGGCGATCGCGGGCGCCCGCGGGGATGCCTCGCCCCTGATCGCGGATCTCGAGGAGCCACGCGCCCGGGTCGCGCCAGAGGCGCACGGTCACGACGGCGCCCGCGGAGCTCGCCTGGATCGCGTTCCGCACGAGGTTCCAGACGACCTGGCGCATCTGGGCCGCGTCGGCGGTCACCGGCGCGGACGGCGGCCCGTCGAAGCGCACCTCGACATCGACGCCGCGGCCCGAGCGCCCCGCGAGCACGACGACGTCGCGGGCCGTGGCCGAGAGGTCCACGCCCTCGAGCGCGGGCACCCGCGGGCGCGACAGATCGAGCATGTCGCCCACGAGGTCGTTCAGGCGCGCGGTCTCGCGCTCGATGATCTCGCAGAGCTTGCGGTCCTCGTCGGAGAGCGTGCCGCCCGTGCGGAGGAGCTCGATGGATCCCGCGATCGAGCCGAGCGGGTTCCTGATCTCGTGGGCCAGCCCCGCGGCGAGGCGGCCCAGCGCCGCGAGCCGCTCGGCCTGCTCCGCCCGCGCGGTGGCCTGCACGAGCCGGCCGCCCGTCGCGCGCAGCCGCTCCGCCAGGTAGCTCGCGAGCAGCGTGACCACCACGATCGCGAGCAGGTTGACGAACATCGGGTACCGCAGCTCGCCCCACTGCGTCGCGTACGCCCCGGCGGGCTGATCCGGCGGCACCCCGGCGAGGTGCAGCCCGAGCGCCGCGCACAGCACGAGGTACGCCGCCGCCCCCGACGCCGCGGCGACGATGGCGCCGGGGAGCCCGAGGAGGATCGCCCCCGTGAGGCAGGTGAGGCCGTAGAGCGACGTCGCGCCGCTCGAGGCCCCGCCGGTGATGTACACGAGCGCGGTCCAGGTGATCTGATCGGTCACGAGCTGCGCCCGCGCGATCGCCCGGAGGGCGCGGTTCATGCGCAGGAACACGGCGTAGACGCCGGAGACGCCGTACGCGACGGCGACCGTGACCAGCGCGACGTTGCTGGAGAAGCTCCCGGGGGTGAAGCCGCCGAGGTACACCGCCGCGGTCACGACGAGGAAGACCGTGAGCACCGCGAGGCGCAGCGCGATGAGCCAGGTGAGCCGGCTCGCGAGCGGCGCCTCGGCGCCGCCGGGAGCGCCGGACGGGAGCAGCATCGCCGGCGTCGAGGCGCGGGCGCCGCGCGACGGCGCGGCCTCGGCGTGATCTCGCGGCGCCCCGGCCTCGCCGCCCGGGCTCGCCGGGGAGGCCGCGGGCGACATCACTCCGCCTTGATCTTGCCGGCGAGATCGAAGATCGGCAGGTACATCGAGATGAGCACGACGCCCACCATGCCGCCGACGATGACCATGAGGAGCGGCTCGAGCAGCGACGTCAGCGCGGCGACGGCGACGTCGACCTCCTCTTCATAGAAGTCGGCGATCTTGTTGAGCATCGTGTCGAGGGCGCCGGTCTGCTCGCCGACCGCGACCATCTGCACGACCATGCCAGGGAAGACCTGCATCTCGCCGAGCGGCTCGGCCATGTTCTTCCCTTCGGAGATCTTCTGGCGGGAGTACATGAGGCCCTCCTCCACGACGACGTTGCCGGCCGTCTTCGCGACGATGTCGAGCGCGTCGAGGATCGGCACGCCGGAGCCGAGCAGCGTGCCGAGCGTGCGCGAGAACCGCGCGACGGCGATCTTCTGCATGACCGGGCCGATGATGGGGAGCCTGAGGATGAGGCGGTGCACCATCCGCTTGCCGGACGGCGAGCGGTAGAAGTAGGTCGCGCCGACGACCGCGCCCACCGCCACGACCACGATGAGCGGGAGGTACGTGACGAACGTCTTCGAGACCGCGATGACGATCTTCGTGAGCTGCGGGAGCGCGTCCTTCGCGCCGAACTCCGCGAACATCGTCTCGAAGGACGGGATGACGAACGACATCAGCACGACCATGACGACGACCATGATCACGATGACGGCGATCGGGTACGCGAGCGCGCCCCGCACCTGGCGCGCGAGCTTCACGCGCTTCTCGATGTAGATCGCGAGCCGGTTCAGGATGCTGTCGAGGATGCCGCCCACCTCGCCGGCCTGGACGAGGTTGACGAACAGGTCGTCGAAGATCTTCGGGTGGCGCCGGAGCGCGTCGCTGAACGTGGCGCCCTGCTCGACCGTGTTCTTGATGTCCTTCAGCGCCGCCTGGAAGATCTTGTTCGGCTCCTGGTTCGCCAGGATCTCGAGGCACTGGACCAGCGGCAGGCCCGCGTCGATCATCGTCGCGAACTGGCGGATGAACTTGACGAGGTCCTTCGGCTCGACGCCCGAGCCGAAGGTCAGGCTGAGGCTGAGCTGCGCCCCCTTCTTCTTGACCCGGGTGGGGTTGAGCTGCTGAGCGCGGAGGCGGTTCTGCACCGCCGCCTCGTTCTCGGCCTCCATGGTGCCCTTCCGGATCTCTCCGGAGCGGCCGCGCGCCTCCCAAACGAACTCCGCCATAGTGCTCCCGGTCTTCTCCCTGGTCCACGACGGGCCTAGCCGACGCGCAGGGGCGGCCCCGCATCGGGGAGGCCAGGATAAAGTTCCAGGCGGTCCAGGGTCAAAGACGGTGGCGCGTTCTCTGATCCGGCAGGGGGGCGGTGGGGGCGGTGCGACGGGACGGGGAAGGAAGGGAGGGAGGGAGAGGGCGCCACGCCGAGCAGCACGCGCCGGCGGGGGTCTCCGCGCGGCGGGGGCGGGCGGGCGCTCGGCCATCCGCCAAGACGGGGACCGAAGCGCTTGCGCTGAGAACACCGCCCGGCATGTCTCCCTTCGGGCCATGCCACCTGGAACGTTTCGTCGCGCGCCACACAAGGCGCGCCTGAGACGTCGCGCTCCCTGAGACCGAATGGCACCTCGGTCGGTGCTCGCCGCGCCCACCCGCCCCCGCCGCGCGGAGACCCCCGCCGGCGCTCACCTCGATCCAGCCCTGCCGCTTCCATCCGATCGCGATGGCCCCGAGCCATGAGCCCGGATCACAACCGCTCGCACACGGACACGATGGCGGGTCATCGGGACAGGAAGATGGGTCATCTGGACACGAAGGTGTGCCATCTGGACAGGCAGGTGGGTCATCTGGACACGAGGGTGTGCCATCTGGACACGAGAGTGTGCCATCTGGACACGAGGGTGTGTCGTATGGGCATGGCACAGGTTCATCGGACGAAACGGGATCGCCGGCACGGGATCGTGAGATGGCTCCCGTTGTCCGGAGGACGGGGCGTCTGGTCCGGGTGGGTCACCGCAGGCCGGACGCCGAGGCTCCGCCGCGCTCCACGACCGGCACGAGATGCTCCCTCACCTCGCGCACGAAGCGTGCGAGGCCGCACGCCGCACCGCTCGCTTCGAGGCGCTCGATGAACACATCGGCCCAGCGCGCGTCCGCATCTCGCCCCGTGGTCGTCAGCACCGCGAGGACCCGCTTCGCATCCTTGCGGTCCGCTTCGTTCTTCGAGGTGAGTCGCTCGGGCTGCACGCAGGGGTCGAAATGGAGCTCGCGGCGGAGCGCATCAAGCCGCTGGCGTTCCGCGTCGTCCTCGGGGACCCACGCCGCGACCAACCAGGCTTCGATCTCGGGCTCGGGAAGCGCACCGACGACGACTTCGAACGGCCACGTCCTCCTTTTGTCTGCCACAGCCTGGGCGAAGCCCCTCACGCGCTCCGATGTGCGGTCCACATCCCGCGCGATCACCACGGCCTTCGGGGGCTCGTCCTCCTCCGCGAAGAGCAAGAGCGCGGCTCGGTGCATTTGCGCGTCGTCCTCGCCCCGCTCTCCTTCGAAGGAACCATAGATGCGGAGGCCGCGCTCCCGAGCTCGCTTCCACGCGCCGTGCAGGTCGAGCCAGCCAGAGCCCTCCACCCCCTGCCAGCTCCGGCACGGTGAAAGGGGATCCGTCATCGAGCCTTGACACGCCTCGACGGTCTCTTTCACCCACGCGATCCGGTCGATGAGCATGCGGTCGACGAGCTTCTGGATGATCCGCGCATCGCCGGCGCTCTCGGCGGCGATACCGATGCCGACAGCGCTCACTCTCGCGCCTCGCTCACCCATCCCTCGCCGACGAGGCTCCACAGCTCACCCGGGCGAAGATAGGCGCCCCGCTTCTGCGCTGTCGGGTGCTCGTCGAGCCGGCACAGGGCCGCCCCCCGCTCACCGGCGCGGCTCATGACGATGACCTCCTCCATGCGCAGCTCATCGAGGATGAACGGCGAGTGGCTCGTCGCCACGATTTGCAGCTCAGGCGTCGCCTCGAGGACGCCACGGAGGAGCGCGACGAGCCTGCGCTGCGCAACTGGGTGCAGCGCCTTGTCCAGGTCGTCGAGCAGGACGAGGCTCGGCGCGTTGAAGCGCACGACCGTGATGAGCCCGAGGGTGAGCAGGGTCCCTTCGGAGAGCTGGTCGGCGGGCACCCACCCCAGTCCCTCCCACTCGACCTCGACGCGGGCGCCGGTGCGGTCGTGCACCTGATCGGCCCAGAAGTCCTGGCCATCGACGGAGATCCGCTGCCTCTCGCGGCGCCGGACGCGGGCGGGGAGCGCGCGGATACGCCGTGCGCCGGGGACGATGATCGCCAGATCCCGTTCGATCGATTCCAGGGTTCCGTCACGCAGCCCCTGCAGGTATTGCAACACGGAAGCCAGACCCTCACCGTCGTGTTCGACGCGTGGGATCTCCTCTTCAGAGTAGTGCTCCGCGGCGAGCGTCTCGGCGTGCAGCTTGAGCCGGACGACCGATCCGAGCTTCGCCTCGCGGGGGCCTTGAAAGAAGCGCCGTTCTTCCTCCTGGTCGTCGCAGGGCACGCCGAGCTCCGTCTCTTGCCCTTCCTTGCCGAACCACAGGTGCAACCACTCAGGTTCAGTCTTCTTCTCCTTCGCGGCCCCTGCGCGAAGGCCAAACCGCCTTCCGTCCTCCAGGACGGCTTCCAGCTCGAGCTCGGTGGCGTCCGGCTTCGCGACCAGGTCTTTCATCGCGCTCTTGCCCCCGAAGAGCGCCCCCGGACGGATGTTCGCGGACCACCCGGGCTTCGCGCCGGCGAGCTGGAGCAGGCAGTGCATCCCCTCCAGCACGGTGCTCTTCCCCACGGCGTTCGCGCCGACCAGCACGTTGAGCCGTCCGAGAGGCAGCCTCACGTCTCGAAGCAGCTTGAAATTCTTGAAGTTTGCTTCCGTCAGCATCGCCGCTTTCTCGTTAACCCGAGATCGGGGCCGGGTACAGAAGCCTACCCGCGCCCGCGCTCCGCCACGTAGCGGACCGCGCCGTGCACCTCGCGGAGGAGCGCGCCCTGCCGGCGCTCGACGCGCACGAGCTCCTGGTGGCCCTCCCACGCGCCGACCGGCGCGACAAGGACGCCCCCGTCGCTCAGCTGCGCCTCGAGCGCCGCGGGAGGCTCGGTCAGCGCGTACGTCACCGCGACCTTCCAGGGCCGCTCCGACGGCGACGTCCGCTCGCCCGCGAGCACGCGCTCGGCGAGCGCGCGCCCGTCGCCGCACAGCAGCGTGACGCCCGCGCCCTCGTCGGACGGCGCGGCGGCGCTGGCCGCGAGCGCCTCGTCGCCCTCCTGGCGATCCGGCCGCGCGCCGAGCAGCCGCACCGCGCGCGCGTGCAGCGCGGGGTCGATCTCGATCGAGGCGACGTGCCCGGTCGGGCCGACGATGCGCCGCGCGAGCGCCGCTCCGTAACCGGTGCCCGTGCCGAGCTCGAGCAGGCGATCGCCCGGACCGAGATCGAGCAGGCTGTACGTGAGCAGGTACGCGTGCGGCGCGCTCACCGTCGCGTGCCCCGCGCGGTCGAGCGGCAACGGCGTGTCGTCCGCCGACGCGGCGAGATCCTCCGGCAGGACGAAGCGCTCGCGCGGCACGAGCAGGATCGCGTCCAGGTAGTGGGCGAGGAACTCGAAGCGGCGCGCGAGCTCGGCCACGAGCGGCGCCCGCGCGACACGCCCGGCCTCGGCGAGCTCGACGTCGCACGCGATGGCCGCGTCGAGCCGCTCGGGGACCGGCTCCCAGCGATCGGGCCGGCGATCGTCGTACCTCGCCGCGAGCGCGGCGAGCGGCGCAACCGCCGCACGTATCTCGGTGCCCACGGGAGAAGTCACGGGGAGATCCTGAAGCAGGAGCGCCCGCGCGGCTCGATCTTTCGGGGAACGCGTCGCGATTGTCCACGCGTCGCCCGGCTCATCCGACCGGCCGCCAGAGCTCGTTTGACACGGGCGCCCCGCCCTCCTCATCCTCGGCCATGACCCCCGTCGATCTCACGCCGATCGCAGCGCTCGCGATCGAAACGCACCGCGCCGCGCCGTGCGCGTGTGTCGCCGCAGCCGTGCGCACGCGAGACAACGTCCGGTACGGAGCGGGCGCCGCAGGGCGCTTGTGGCTGGAAGACAGCCCGCCCGCCGGCGCCCGCGGCGCGACGCCGGCCGCGGCGACGGGCGACGCGATCTTCGATCTGGCGTCGGTGACGAAGCCGTTCACCGCGCTCGCGTTCGCCCGGCTCGCCCGCGCCGGCAAGGTGAGGTTCGACGAGCCGCTCGGGCAGGTGCTGCCGGAGCTCGCCGGCACGCGATCGGCGCGCGTGCCGCTCGAGCTCCTCGCCGCCCACCGCGCCGGGCTCGAGGCGCACCGCCCGCTCCATCCGCCCGGCGACGACGCGCCGATCGATCCCCTCGGCGCGCTGCTCGAGTGCGCGAACGGGCGCCGCGCGGCGTGCGAGGGCGATCCGCCCGCCGGCGGGTTCCCGCCGGTGTACAGCGACCTCGGGTACGTGCTGCTCGGCGCGGCGGTCGCGCGGCGCGGCGAGGCCGAGCTCGACGAGGTCGTCGCGCGGGAGGTGACGGGCCCGCTCGGGCTCGCGGTCGCGCCGGTCCGCGCGCTCCGGCGGCGCGATCCGCGGTTCGACGAGCGCGCCGTCCCGACCGAGGACGTCGCGTTCCGCGGGGGCGTGCTCCGCGGCGCGGTGCACGACGACAACGCCTGGACGATCGCCCGCGACGGGATGGCCGGGCACGCGGGCCTCTTCGGCGACGCCATGTCCGTGGCGCGGCTCGGGGTCGCGCTGCTCGAGGCGCTCGCGGGCGAGCGCCCGGAGTGGCTCTCGCGCGACGAGGTCCGGCGGCTGATCGCGCCGCGCCCGGGCGGGTCGCTGCGCGCCGGGTTCGACGGCAGGAGCGGCGAGAGGCCGAGCTCCGGCGCGCGCTTCGGCCCGCAGACCTTCGGCCACCTCGGCTTCACCGGGACGAGCCTCTGGATCGATCCGGAAGCGGAGCTCGTCGGCGTGCTGCTCACGAACCGCGTCCACCCGACGCGCGCCTCCGACGCGATCCGTCGCGCGCGGCCCGCCGTCTACGACGCGATCGCGGAGGCCATGGCGCGGGCGCGATGACGCGAGGACGGATGGCGCGCCGCATCGGTCCCGCGTTTTCGCGGGCCGGCGCGGAGCGATGCTAGGCTGCCGCGGTGTCACACGGCGCCGTCCCCGAAGAGCTGGGCCCCTCCTCCGGGCTGGTTCGCTCGCCCGCAGAGCCGCCGCGCGCGGACGGCGAGCCGCGCCCCGGCGCGGTCCAGCGCGAGCACGACGGCGCGCGCGACGCGGACGGCGCGCCGAGGCCTCCCGACGCGGACCACGCCCCGCCGCCCGGATCCGCCAGGGCGCCGCGGCGCGCGCAGACCCCCGCCGCGAGGCCCAGCTCGCTGCGCCAGAACGCCGCGCAGAGCGGCCGCTTCATCCGCGCGTACCTGACGACGTTCACCGTCCTCGCGAGCTACCTCTGGTTCTTCTTCCTGCGCCGCCTCCTCGGAGAGACGTGGGCGAACAACCGCGTGGAAGAGGTCCACGCGAAGAACGCCCGCCGCATCGAGCGCACGATCGTCGAGCTCCAGGGCCTCTTCATCAAGGTCGGCCAGATGCTCAGCATCATGGCGAACTTCGTCCCCGCGACCCTGCGCGCGGGGCTCGAGGGGCTCCAGGACCAGGTGCCGCCGCGCCCCTACGAGGAGATCGAGGCGCGCATCGCCGAGGAGCTCGGGCGCCCCATCGGCGAGGTCTTCGCCCGCTTCCACAGGGAGCCGCTCGCGAGCGCGTCGCTCGGCCAGGTGCACGAGGCGTGGCTCATGGACGGCACGCGCGTGGCCGTGAAGGTGCAGCACCGCGACATCGACGAGATCGTCCGCCTCGACCTGCGCACCATCCGCCGCATCATGGCGATCGTCGCGCAGTTCGTCCCCGTGCAGGGGCTCGACGCCTACCACCACCAGATCCGCTCGATGATCCTGGAGGAGCTCGACTTCGTGCGCGAGGCCAGGAACATCGTGCGCATCGCCGACAACTTCGCGAAGCAGCCGCAGGTCCGGTTCCCCCGGCCCATCGAGGCCTACTGCACGCGACGGGTGATGACGACGACGTTCGTCGAGGGCATCAAGGTGGGCGACGTCGCGGCGCTCGACGCGCACGGCGTCGATCGCAAGGCCCTCGCGCGGCAGATCGTGCAGGTCTTCTGCCAGCAGATCTTCATCGACGGCATCTACCACGCGGATCCGCACCCGGGGAACATGCTGGTCGGGCCGGGCGGGGAGCTCGTCCTGCTCGACTTCGGCGCGGTCGCCGAGCTCTCCCAGGAGATGCGCGAGGGCATCCCCGAGTTCCTCGAGGCCGTGATCCGCCGCGACACGGAGGGGATCATCAAGGCGCTGCGCAAGATGCGCTTCCTCTCGCGGCGGGACGCCGTCGACGTCAGCGAGAAGGTCGTCGAGTTCTTCCACCAGCGCTTCCAGGACGAGGTGAAGCTCGAGTCGTTCAACCTGAAGGACATCAAGCTCGACCCGCAGAAGGGCATCGAGAGCCTGATCGACCTCCGGCGCATGAACATCGGGCTGAAGGAGCTCTCCGGCGCGTTCCACGTGCCGCGCGACTTCGTGCTGCTCGAGCGCACCCTCCTCCTCTTGACCGGCGTCTGCACGCAGCTCGATCCGGACCTGAACCCGATGGACGTCGTGCGCCCCTACCTGCAGGACTTCGTCCTCGGCAGCCGCGACTGGGCCCAGATCGCCCTCGAGGCGGCGAAGGACATGGGGATCAAGGCGCTGACGATCCCGGACGACCTGCGCAAGTACCTCACGCGCGCCAACCGCGGCGAGGCCGAGGTGAAGATCCGCGGCCTCGCCCAGGCCGCGTCGCTCGTCTATACGGGGGTGCGCCAGCTCATCTACGCGGCGCTCGCGATCGCCGCCGGCTTCGCCGGGCTAGAGCTGTACCTGGCTGGCCAGGCGGCGCTCGCGCGCTATTGCCTCTACGGCGCCGCTGCGGCCGGCGCGCTGCTCGCAGGGAGCCTCCTGTTCACGAACCGAGGGTGACGACACGCCATGAGCTCGATCGATCTGTCCCAGTACGAGGCCGACGTCGCGGCCGCCGAGGCCGAGGTGACGCGGATCAGGGAGGAGAACGCGCAGCTCGCCGAGGCGTACCGCGGCGTTCCCGCGGAGGACGCGCGCGAGATCCTCCGCCGCGGCGCGGCGTCGCTCGCCGCCGCGCGCGACCGCTGCGAGGCGGCGCGCGTCGCGCTGAAGCTCGCGCAGACGACCGGCTCGCCGCACGGGCTGCTCGCGAAGGACGGGGTCGTCGCGGGCTCGGTGGCCGTCGCCATCCCCGCCGGCTCGTCGAGCGGCGAGCGGGCCCGCCTCGTCGACGAGGCGCTCTCGGCCGAGCTCACCGGCGCCGCGCGCGACCTCGGCGTGGTGCTCGCCGCGCCCGCGGAGCGCTACACGCGGGAGCGCCCCGGGCGCGACGCGGAGGGGCGCACCATCCTGGACGTCTCCGGCCACGTGGAGGGCGACCTGCTGATGCCCGCCGTCTCCAAGGCGGCCAAGAACGCGCGCAGGAGCTGAGCGCGGCGCGCGAGGAGCTCGCAGGGCCCTGCGCGCCGAGACGCGCGCCGCGACGCCGCGGCGCTCAGCCCCGGAACGCGGCGATGATCGCCGCGGCCCGCTCCTCGACGCGCACGCGGAGGGGGGCGAAGCGCGCGTCCGCGCGCGCGCGGTCGAGCACCGCGCAGCGCTGCATCCAGAAGGCGTCGAAGAGCCCTGCGTCCACCGCGCCGGCGAGCACGCGGAAGAGCGCGTCGTCCTCGCCGAGGAAGGCGAGGATCTCGGCGTACATCTGGAAGAAGAGCGGGCGCAGGCGGCTGCCCGGCTCGGAGCTGTCCGCCTTCGCGCTCAGCAACGCCCGCTGCTCGTCCGAGAGCCGCGACGTCGCGAGCACGTCGCGGTAGATGCGCGCGTACTGGATCGGGATGGTCTCCGTCGCGAGCGAGAGATCGTCGATGGGGAACGCGGCGCCGCGCCACAGCCCGAAGCGGGCGCGCATCACCGCCTTGTGAAAGCGGCTCGACGGGTCCTCCGCCGGCAGGTCGAGCAGCACGCCGGCCGCCGGCCAGTCGCCGAGCAGCGCGCGGCCGCGCGCCAGCTCCCAGCGCGGGAACGGCTCGCTCGGATCGAGCGCCAGCGCCGTGTCGAGCCGGAACATCGCCTCGTCGACGAGCCCCGCCTCGAGGAGGATGCGGCCGAGCAGCTCGTGCGCCTTGGCCAGGCTCGGCGCGCACTGGAGCGCCTTGCGCAGCGCCGGGACGGCGCCGACCGGATCGCCCGCGCTGAAGCGGACCGTGGCGAGGGCCACCCACGGCTCGCCGAGCGCGGGGGCCAGCGCGATCGCCCGCTCGGCGGCCTGCTGCGCCTTCGCGAACTGCGCCGCGCCTTCGCCCCGCGCGCCCATCAGCCGCGCGAAGGCGATCGCGTAACCGGACAGGATGCTCGGATCGTTCGGGGAGAACGACAGCGCCTCCTCGAACAGCGCCACGGCCGGCGCGGCGTCCCCGTACCAGAGGCGCCGCATCTGGTGGCGCGCGCGCAGGTACAGGTCGATCGCGCGCGGGTCGCTCGGCGACTCTCGCTCGCGGCTGGCGGCGTCGACGGTGAGCGCCGCGGCGATCGCGCTCGCCGCGTCGTCGCTCACCGTGAGCAACGCCTCGGGCGAGCTGTCGAACCGCTTCGCCCAGAGCTGGAACCCGTCCTCGACGCCGATGACGCGCACGGTGACGCGCACGCCGCCGGGCGGCACGCGCGACGCCGGCCGCGAGTACGGCGCGGAGGGCTGCGAGCGCGGCCCATCCGGGGCGTAGCCGCCGGCGCCGGTGCGGCGGATCGATCCCTCGACGACGACCTGCACGCCGAGCTCGCGGCCGACATCCCTGGGATCGCGGCCGTCGAGCCGCACCCGGGAGACCGCTGCGCGCGGCCGGACCTTGAGGCCGGCGGTCATCGACAGGGTGTCGGTGAGGTCCTCGGTGAAGCCGTCGGCGAGGTACTCGTCGTCCGGCGCGCCGACGTTGCGGAACGGGAGCACGGCGACCGTCTTCAGCGACGACGTCGACGTCGGCGTGGGCGCGGGCGTGGGCGCGGGCGCCGCCAGCGTGGGCGAGTTGAGGCGCCGCTGCGGCGCCGTCACCGCCTCGACCGGCGGCGACGCGGCGACGCGGGTCGGGTTCTGCTCGATCGGCTGCGGCGCCGTCGGCGCGGCCATGGCGGAGGACGCGGCGATGGCGGACACGAGCGACTGGGCCGGCTGCGGGGCGATCGACAGGCGCGAGCGCGCGAGCAGGAGCGCGCGGTGGGCCTCGGCCGCGCTGGCGTAGCGGTCCTCACGGCGGATCGCCATGCACCTCAGGACGACGTCCACGACGGGGAGGGGCACGTCCGGACGGACGGAGCGCGGGTCGGGCGGCGGGGACTTGAGCCTGGACATGGCGGCCGCGATCGCGCCGGCGCCCGGCCACGCGCGCCGGTGGGTGAGGCACTCGAAGAGGATCATGCCGAGCGCGTAGATGTCGGTGCGGGCGTCGAGGTCGGGCTCGCCGGTCAGCTGCTCCGGCGACATGTACGCGGGGGAGCCGAGCACGAAGCCCTGCGACTCGCCGGCGCTCGGCCCGGACGAGGTGCGCGCGATGCCGAAATCGGTGATGACGACGCGCCCGTTCCTGTCGATGAGGACGTTCTCGGGCTTGAGGTCGCGGTGCACGATGCCCGCCGCGTGCGCGGCGCCGAGCCCGTCGCAGAGCGAGCAGCCGATGCCGATGGCCTGCTGCGACGGCATCGGGCCCGTCCGCGCGAGAACGCTGTGCAGCGATTCGCCCTCGACGCACTCCATCGTGAGGAACTTCTCGCCGTCGTGGTCGCCGAAGTCGAACGTCCGCGCCACGTTCCTGTGCGTGACGCGACGCGCGAGCTTCACCTCTTGCCGGAAGCGCTCGAGCATGCCGGCGGAGTCAGCGAGATCACGACGGAGCATCTTGAGGGCGACCACCTCGTCGAGCTCCACGTCGCGGACGCGGTACACGCTGCCCATGCCGCCGCTGCCGAGCAGGCCGAGGATCTCGTAGCGCCCGGCGATGCGCTGAGGCGCCGCGACGAAGCCAGACCCATGGCTCGGCTCGCTGCGGGGCGTCGGCTCGGAGGCCGTAAGTCGCCTGTCGCTCACCCGCTCAGTCTACCCACGCTGAAGGGGAGAAGTCAGCGCGTGCGAACCACCGGACAGAAAACATGAAATTCGCCGCGTCCTGCTCACCTCGACATACCTTCTTCCCGCTTCCGCTCCTGGCGTCGCTCCGTTATATGTACGCGCTCCGCGGGTGGACGAATGCAGCATCGCACCAAGCATGAGCCGTCGTCCTCCCTGCTGGAGGTGAGCCTCGATCCGGGCGAGGCGCTGCTCGCGGAGGCGGGCGCGATGGTCGCGCGGTCGCCGAGCCTGCGGACGGAGGTCCGGCTCAACGCGGGCCGCGGGGCCGGGCTCCTCGGGCGGCTCAAGGCGCTCTTCATCGCGCTGCTCCGGAAGCTCGCGGGGGGCGAGACGTTCTTCGTGAACCGGATCGAGGCGCCGGAGGGCGGGTGGGTGTGGCTCGCCCCGCCGCTCAGCGGCGGCATCAAGCACGTCCGCCTCCAGGGAGAGACGGTGCTCTTCGGCGCGGGCTCGTACCTCGCGAGCGCGGGCGACGTCGACGTCAAGGTGCGCTGGGGTGGGCTGCGCGCCATCCTCGCCCGGGAGGGCGTCTTCTTCATCGAGGCCTCCGGCGTCGGGGATCTCTGGATCACGAGCTACGGGGCGATCGAGGAGCTCCCCTGCGACGGCTCGCTCGTCGTGGACAGCGGGCACCTCGTCGGGTTCGACGCGTCGCTCGCGCTCACGATCAGGAGCCCTGGCGGCGGGCTCATGGGCCTCATGGTCTCTGGCGAAGGCGTGGTGTGCGAGCTCTCGGGCCGCGGCCGCGTGCTGATCCAGTCGCGCAGCGCCGGCGCGCTCGTGGGGTGGCTCGCGCCGCTGCTCCCGCCCTGAGGGAGCGGCGGAGACGTCCGATGCAGGTGAATCTCCTCTACCGTCCCTCCCAGGCCCTCGCGCAGTGCTGGCTCGATCCGGGCGAGCGCGTGTTCGCCGAGAGCGGCGCGCTCGTGGGCATGTCGACGAACGTGCGCGTGGAGACGCAGTCGGGCGGCATCATGTCGGGCCTGAAGCGGATGCTGGCCGGAGAGTCCTTCTACAGGAACGCGTTCGCCGCGGAGGGCGGGCGCGGAGAGGTGCTGTTCGCGACACCGCTGTCCGGGGACATGGCCGTGCTGGAGGTGGGCGACCGGCAATGGTGCGTCCAGAGCAGCGCCTATGTCGCGTCCAGCCCCGATGTCGAGGTGAGGACGCGCTCGTCCGGCCTGCGCGGCTTCTTCTCGGGGGCGGGGCTCTTCGCGCTGGAGACGGCGGGGCAGGGGCGGATGATCATCGGCGCGTTCGGCGCGCTCGAGGAGCTCGAGGTGAGAGGCCACGTCGTCATCGACACGGGGCACATCGCAGCGTGGGAGTCGACGCTCGCCTGCCGGATCGGCAAGAGCACGTCGACGTGGCTCGGCACGTGGCTCTCGGGCGAGGGCCTCGTCTGCCACGTGGAGGGGAGCGGCAGCCTGTGGGTCCAGTCGCGCAACGCCGGCAGGTACGGCGCGGCGATCGGCGCGCGGCTCGCCCCGCGGCAGCCCTAGAGATCGGGGGACGGCGTGCGCGACGAGATCCGAGGCAACCCCGAGTTCGGCGTGCTCCACGTGACCTTCGAGCACGCCGGCGAGCAGATCGTGGCGGAGAGCGGCGCGATGGTCGCGCGCGACGCGGCCATCGACATGAAGACCAGCCTGCAGGGCGGGCTCGCCAGCGCGCTCAAGCGCAGGATGACGGCCGGAGAGAGCCTCTTCCAGAGCACCTTCACGGCGACGGCGCCCATGCAGTCGATGCGGCTCGCGCCGGCCCCCGAGGGCTCGATCGAGCGCCTCGTGCTGCGCTCGGGCATGGAGGTGTTCCTCCAGTCGGGCGCCTATCTCGCCTCCACGCCCGGCATCACGCTCGACACGACGTGGCAGGGGGCCAAGGGCTTCTTCGCCGGCGGCCTGTCGCTGCTCCGGGCGTATGGCGAAGGGCTGATCTGGTTCTCGAGCTACGGCGGTATCCACGCGATCGACGTCGGCCGCCAGCACGAGGGATATCTCTGCGACAACACCCATCTGCTCGCGTTCACCGAGGGCCTGAGGTACCAGGTGCGCAAGCTGGCCGGCCTGAAGGGCCTGTTCCTGTCCGGCGAGGGGCTCGTCTGCGAGTTCCAGGGGCACGGGAGGCTCTGGCTGCAGACGCGGAACCCGGGGGCGCTCTCGGCGTTCCTCCATCCGTTCCGGCCCGTGGGCGGAGGCCACTAGCTCGTGCCGCCGGTGGTCCGACCAGGCCTTCCGGGATCGCCGCGCCGGCGGGCGGCCTGCCTGGCCCGCCCGGTGGTTGCCCGGCGCGCGCGACGCTCCGAGACGCGCTCGTGGATTTCGGCGCTGGCGACGGCGCGGTCCCGGCCGTCCGCCATGGGCCGGCGCGCCGTCATTGCCTTCCCGGAGGCGGACTCGCTAAAGTAGTCCCGCCTCGCTGAGGAGGCTCGCACGGCGAGCGGTGGGTGCCACGGATCCACCGGGGCTCGCGGGGCGAGCCTGGCCCCGCCCGAGTACCCCGAACCCGCTATGTGGAAGCTGACGATCGAGGATGACGAGGGGAAACAGACGGGGCTCCCCCTCGCCCATGAGGAGTACGCGCTCGGACGCGGAGAGTCGAACTCGATCCGGCTGACCGATCGCAACGTCTCGCGCACCCACGCCACGCTGGCCAAGAACGGCCAGGGCTGGGTCATCCGGGATCTCGACAGCTACAACGGCACGTACGTCAACGGCGGGCGCGTCAACGGCGAGCAGCACCTGCGCCACGGCGACCTCGTGCAGCTCGGCGACTACCGCATCGAGATCGTCGATGAGGCGCTCTCGTCCGCCGTGACGAGCCCGACGCCGCCGCCGGGCAGCCGCAGCACGGCGCACCTGCCGCTCCACACCCGCCCGAACCGGCTCGTCATGGTCGTCGGCCCGACCCCCGGCGCGGAGTTCCCGCTCGACGGCGAGCGCTTCACGATCGGGCGCTCCGAGGACGCGACCATCTCGATCAACCACAGCTCCGTGAGCCGCCTGCACGCCGAGCTCATCAGCCTCGGCAGCGGCCGCTACGAGGTCGTCGACAAGCAGAGCGCGAACGGCGTGCGCATCAACGGCGTCGAGCTCAAGCGGGGCCTGCTCGAGGCGGGCGACGCGCTCGAGCTCGGCGACGTCCGCCTCCGCTTCGTCGCTGCCGGCAAGATCTTTCGCGCGGGGCCGGACGGCGGGCCGGGCGTGGCGCCGGGCGCCTACGGGAGCGTGGCCCCCTCCGCGCAGTCGTCCCGCTCGCTCGGCGGGGCGAGCAAGGCGATGGGGCTCCTGCTCGCGGTCGCCTTGCTCGTCGTCATCGCCGTGATCGTGGCCACGCGCGCCCGGTCGCACGGGTCCACGACGCCCGAGCCGGACGTGAGGCCCGTGGTGGCGGCGCCGGCGGGCGACGACGCGAAGATGCTCGACGCGGCGCAGGAGCACCTCCGCTCGGGGGACATCGACGCCGCGCACCGGAAGCTGCAGGAGATCGCCGAGACGTCGCCTGTCCGGGAGACGCCGCGCTTCAAGGAGATCGAGGAGCGCTGGGCGGAGGGGATGTTCCGGCAGGTCGAGCAGGCCGCGACCAAGGAGGACAAGCTCGCGCTGCTCAACGAGATCGCGAAGACGACGGGCGTCCCGACGGCGCTCCGCGCGCGGGTGGCCGAGGTGCGGCGGCAGGTCGACCCGGAGGCGCCGCCCGAGCCGGAGCCGGAGCCGGTGCCGCAGCACGCCGGCTCGCCGGCGCCCTGGCTGCCGCACCCCGCGCCTGCGCCTGCGCCTGTGCCCGCGCCTTCGGCCTCGGCCTCGGCGCCGGCGCCCTCGGCCTCGGGCGCCGCGCCGGCGAGCTCTGGCCTCGACTCGAGCTCGTACCCCGCGCAGCGGCGGGCGCTCGAGCCCAAGGTCTGGAACGGGAAGGCGTCGGCCAGCGAGATCAAGCTGCTGCGCGCGATCTGCATCCACCAGGGCGACGCGGTCTGCCGCGACAAGGCGACGGCGGCCCTGGACAAGCTCGACAAGAAGGGCCTGTAGCCGCCGCTTCATCCTTCTTTCCCACGTGCGTCGATGACCTCCAGGAGCAGCACCAGGGCTCACGAGCCGGCCGTCCACGCGCCGGATGTCCGCGAGGCGCGCGTCCCGCACGTCCACGAGGCGCCCGCGCCGGGCGGGCGTGATGGGCCTCCGGCTGGGCGCGATGGAGGCTCCGTGACCGTGAGCTCGCCGGCGCGGAACGGGCTCGCCTCGCCGGCTGCCCGGGCGATGGCGACGCTCGCCCTGCTCGTGCTCGTCCCCTACGCGCACCCGAGCCTGTCGCGGCTGCGGGTGCTCACGCCGCTGCCCGAGGGGGAGGGGCTCGTCGTGGTCCCGACGCCGGCGCCGGTGGCGTCGGTCGGCGAGACGACGCTCGTCACCGAGACCACCGAGCAGGCCGAGCTGCGCCAGCCCGAGGAGGTCGCGCTGCCGGCCGCGGCCGCCGAGCTCATGCCGGCGGCGGTCGCCTCCGAGGGCAAGCCGCCGCGGCCGATCGAGGACCCGAGCGGCAAGGCGATGACGCCGTTCTTCCGCGCGCTCGCGGCGGTGGAGCGCAAGGCGCCGCAGTCGATCGCGCGCATCACCTACTTCGGCGACTCCATCGTGGCGAGCGACTTCGTGACGGCGACGCTGCGGCGCAAGCTGCAGAAGCGGTTCGGGGACGCCGGCCATGGGTTCATGCTGATGGCGAACGCCTGGCCGGGATATTTCCACAACGACGTCGTCCGCTTCGCCGGCCCAGGCTGGCAGGTGAGCCGCGTGGTGGGCCCGTTCGCCAAGGACGGGCTCTACGGGCTCGGCGGCGTGTCGTTCCGCTCGCAGGGCGCGGGGGTGTTCTCGCGGTTCGCCACCGCGGAGTCCGGGACCTACGGGCGCGCGGTCTCGCGGTTCGCCGTCGATTACCTGAAGCACCCCGAGGGCGGGCGGATGGAGGTCAAGATCGACGGCGAGAGCCGCGAGATGATCGACACGCGCGCCGACGCGGCCAGCTCGGCGATCGCGACCTACGAGGTCCCGGACGGGCCGCACTCCATCGAGGTGCGGGCGCACAGCCCGGGGGTGCGGGCGTTCGGCGTGTGGATGGAGCGGGACACGCCGGGGGTGGTGCTCGACGCCATCGGCATCCAGGGCTGCCGCATCCGCTTCCTCGACAAGAGCGACGACGCCCATTTCGCCGAGCAGCTGCGCGCGCGGAGCCCGTCCTTGACGGTGTTCCACTACGGCATGAACGAGAGCGAGGACGGCGAGCTGTTCCCGCTGGATCAATACGAGTCGACGATGAAGGCGGTGCTCGAGCAGGTGACGGCGGCGCTGCCCGGGTCGTCGTGCCTGCTCGTGGGCCCGATGGACCGCGCCGACAAGAAGGGCGAGGTGTACCGGAGCCGCCCGGTGATCCCGAAGCTCGCGGCGATCCAGCGCAGGGTGGCCGGGCAGGTCGGCTGCGGCTACTTCGACACCTTCGGCGCGATGGGCGGCTCGGGCTCGATGGGGATCTGGGTCCGGCGCGGGCTCGGCGGCGCCGATCTCGCGCACCCGTCGGGCGCGGGGGCCGAGGTCATCGGCCGCTGGCTGTACCTGGCCTTGATGGACGCCTACGAGGGCTGGAAGGCGAACGCCGCGCGGCCCTGAGGCTACGCGGCCTCGAGGTCGTCGGACTTCGGCGCCGCCGGCTCGTCCGCGGCGCGCCGCCTGTGCTCCCGGGCGATGCCGGCCACGACGCCGAGCCACACGAGCGCGAGGGCGATATTGACCATCGCGAAGTGGCGTGTGGAGAGCGCGAGCACCTGGCCGGCGATCACCCCTACGGCGGCGAGCACGTCGCCCGCGCGGACGACGAAGGTGTCGATGGCCGCCTTGGCGCTGTACTTCGCGTCGCGGCCGACCGGCAGGAAGAGCGCCTGCCGCGCTGTGTTCTGGATGGAGTAATCGGCGCTGTTCTCGGCGATCTTCGCGACGCGCACGACGGCGAGCGCCGGCAGGACGGCGAGGGACGCGTAGCCGAGCAGAGCGATGGCCGGGAGGATGAACAGGGCGAATCGCACGCCGAGGTACTTGAAGATGCGGGAGACGAAGAAGAGCTGCAGGACGACGCCGAACGTGTTGACCCAGTAAAAGAAATCACCCTTGAAGGTCCCGATGATCGCGCCGAGCGCCGCCTTTTTCCCCTTCTCGGTGCGCGGGTGGACGAGCCCCGCCCCGGCGCCCTCGACGAGCTTGCCGCCTGCCTCGACGTCGAACGCACCGCCCTCGACGGCGGTGATCGTCCCTTCGAGCAGGCGCGACGCCTGTGGATCGACGAGGTAGACCGGCGCGCCTGCCGCGAGCGGCGCGCCCGGGGCCGCGCCGGCGGGGTCCGCGTCCGGCGCGCCGCGCTGCTCGCTCCCCGGGTCGAGCGCGCTCGTGGCGGACTCGATCAGGGTGCGATCGAGGATGTACTCGCCTGTCGAGTTCACCCAGTTGAGGACGAGCGTCAGGCCGGCGATGAGGAGCAGATAGCGGTCACCCGCGATGATCTTGAAGCCGCCGGCCGCGCCCCCGGGCGGCGCGTCGGCCTTGTCCGCGGCGCCCTTCGAGCCCGCGAGGTCGTCGCGGTGGACGAGGTAGGTGAGCCCCAGGCAGGCGAGCAGCACGCCCGCCGCGAGGAGCATCATGTTGTAGGGGCCGATCGGCACGTAGACGCGCTTCGCGATCTGCGCGCCGAACATGGCGCCGAGCGAGCTCCCGATGCCGACGATGGCGAAGAGCCGCTTGCCCTGCTCGGGCGTGTAAACATCGTTGGCGAAGGACCAGAACTGCGCGATCACGGTGAGGTTGAAGCAGCCCACCCAAAGATAGAAGGGCACCCCGAGGGGGACGCCGAGGCGCGCGAGGAGGAAGAAGAGGACGAGGTTCGCGGCGAAGAAGAGCGTGAGCGCCGTGGTGAGCTGCATGCGCCCGAAGCGCCGGGCCAGGGCGCCATAGGCGCGGACCACGCCCACGAGGAGGAGCGCCTGGCCCGCCGCCGCGTAGGCCTTCACCTCGGGGCCGTCGAGGTCGAGCCGCCGCCCGCCGATCTCGAGCCCGCCGCCCGCGAGGATCAGCGGCTCGCGGACCACCTTGAGGAGGTAATAGCCCGTGAGCAGGAGGAACACGTTCAGCGTGAGGACGAGGACGCTGAAGACCTCGCGCGGCTTCACCTCGGCGAAGATCGCAAGGAGCCTGTGAAGCACGCCCCGGGCCCGTGTCTCGTTCTCGCCTGAGCTCGCCACCCGCCGCTCCATGCCCGGAATACCGCTGTTCTGGCGGCACCGGCACAGGACCGATGCCGAACGCGGGAGGCTATCGAGCCTGGTCCCGGCCGGCAACCTCCCTCTCGCCGCCGGGCGTGTGAACCGCCGCACCGTCGCGTGGCGCGCCGTCGCGTGGACGCTCGACAGGCGCGCCGCGCAGACAGGCGTCTCTCGGGTCGGGAACTCCGCTATGCTCCCGCGCCGCGACGTGTTTCCGTGCGAGAGGCGAGGCGGATTGGGCACCAACGAGGAGGGACCGACGCGCGCGCTCGGCACGGCTTTCCGGCGGCGCGCGGCCGCGCTCGCGGGCTGCGCCGCGCTGTCGCTGTGCGCCGAGGCACAGGCCGCGCCTCAGGCGGGGGCTGACGCGCCGCCGCCCGTGGTCCCGGGGGCTCTGCCGGCGCGCGAGGCGCCGCCGGCAGAGCCTGCTACGCCGCCACGGCCTCCCGCCGCGGCGCCGCTTTCGCCCGGCGCGAAGCGCCCTGTGCCGGACTACGACGGTCGCCCGGACGAGGCGACGAGCGCCGGCGACGCGCTGCTCTGGGTGCCGCGCGTCGTGCTCTTCCCCGCTTACCTCGCCAGCGAGTACCTGGTCCGGCGGCCGCTCGGCGTTCTCACCGTCGCGGCGGAGCAGGGCGAGTGGATCAAGGAGCTCAAGGACATCTTCACCTTCGGGCCGAACAACAGCATCGGCGTCGTCCCGACGGCGCTCCTCGACTTCGGCTTTCGCGCGAGCGTCGGCGTTTACTTCTTCTATGATGACCTGTTCGTCCCCGGCAACGAGCTCCGCGTCCACGCCGCGACCGGCGGGGTCGACTGGTGGAGGCTCACGATCGCCGACCGGATCCCCCTCGGCGGGCGCGCTCACCTGAAGGTCCGCGGCGAGGCGGACACCCGGCCTGACTGGCTGTTTTCCGGGATCGGCCCGCGCTCGCTGGAGCGCAGCTGGGCCCGCTACAACGCCCGCAGCGTCGAGGGGACCGCGACGCTCCACGCCGATTTCGGCGCGTTCAGCTTCGTCGAGGCGACCACCGGCGCGAAGACCGTCGACTTCCACGACATCTGCTGCAAGCCGACGGTCGGCTTCCGGGTCGCGCGCGGCCATTATCCGATGCCGCCGTCGTACGACACGGGAACCACGGCCTACCGGATCGGGGGCCGTGCCGGCCTCGACTCGCGCCTGCCGCGCCCGGCGCGGGGCCACGGCGTCCGGCTGGAGCTGTCCGGAGAGCACGCCGCCGACCTGGAGCGGCCGCTGGAGAGCCGGTGGATCCGCTACGGCGGCTCGCTGGGCGGGTTCGTCGATCTCACCGGGCACGACCGCATCGTGAGCCTCGTCCTCTCGGCGGCGTTCGCCGACCCGCTCGGCGCCGCGGAGGTCCCCTTCACCGAGCTCGCCGAGCTCGGCGGCGACGCGCCGATGCGGGGCTTCCGCGAAGGGCGCCTCCGCGGCCGGAGCGCCGCCGCGGCGACGCTCGAGTACCGTTATCCGGTCTGGGCGTTCGTCGATGGCACGGTGCAGGTCGCCGCGGGCAACGTGTTCGGCGAGCACCTCCGCGATTTCGATCTCGACCTGCTCCGCATGTCGTTCGTGCTCGGCCTGCGCACGAGCGGTGAGCGAGACCACTCCATCGATGTCCTGATTGGCTCGGCGACGGAGACCTTCGAGCAGGGAGCCGGCCTGCAGGAGCTGCGGTTCATGGTGGGCGCGACCCACGGTTTTTGATCGAGCGGCTGCGAATGTCCTGCGGGGACCTGAAGCATCCCCTCGAATTTTTCAGGGAAATTCACAGGGAGGCGGGGAGACGGGGAGTAAAATCCCAAAAATCTCCCCGTCTCCATGCCTCCCTGTTCAATTTCTCACCCCAAATGAAGGATTTCTCAGGGTGAGGACCTCAGTCGGGCGGCTCGGCGTCGTCGGGGCGCTCGATGCCGACAAGCTTGTAGCCGCGGCGCGGGCCGAGGTCGTAGAGGTGGGCGCGCAGCGGACCGGGCGCCTGCCCGTTCAGGACATCGACGATGGCGTAGCGCGAGGGCGCGTCGTCGGGCGCGCCGCCGTCCGCGGCGATGTGGGGGAGCGAGAGGCACACGCGGCCGTCCGGCGAGGGGCGGACGACCGGCCGGGCGCGCAGGGCGAGCGCCTCGCCGGCGTACATCGCGGCCTCGTAGCGGAGGTCTTGCGGGCGCGCGACGCCGGTGCGCCGCGCGAGATCGACGCCGCACAGCGCCGCCGGCGAGGCCAGGGCCACGTCGGCGATGGGTGACAGGCGCGTCAGGTACCGCGCCATGATCGCGCGCTGTCGCGAGAGGAGCTTGCCGATCAGGAACGCGGTGTGGCGCGGCGCCGTGAAGTCGCCGGTCCGCACGGCGGCCTCGACGAGCTCCGGCGTGAAGCGCGCGAGCGTCCGGGCGGCCCAGGCGCCGTCGAGCTCGCTCATCCGCCCGAAGGCCGGGTTGGGGTAGCCGCCGCGCCAGGCCTCCGGCCGGAAATCGCGATCGCTGAAGAAGCCGAAGATGTCGCCCTGCGGATCGTGGCTCGCCCGGTCCCAGGGCCGCTCGGGGATGCCGAGCGTCACGAGGTCGAGGAGCGCGTACTCGGCGTCGAAGTAGAAGGCGTGGCCGAGGCGCTTCGAGATCTCCTCCCACTCCCACTCGCTGCCGAAGCAGTCGCCGAGATCGATGGTGTAGTGGCGCACGTGGCCCGGCGACGCGTCCTTGTCCTCCGGGTCCTCGGCGAGCCAGACATCCATCGAGTTCTGCTCGCGCGAGTCGAAGTGGTTGAGCCAGGCGGCGAGCAGGCGCCCGCCGCGCAGGTCGCGCCGGTCCTCGTGCGGGATGACGTCGTTCGGGTCGTCCTCCCGCGTCCCCTCGTACCTGAACGGGCCGAGGGCGCGGCCCGGGAGCCAGCGCGAGGCGACCATGCGGACCCGGTCGCCGCGCTTCGAGGCCTTGGCGAGCACGCCGTCGAGCGCCGCCTGATCGAAGGGCCTGGCGACGCCGCTGTTGTCGGTCACGGTGAGCCCGGACGACAGCTTCAGGATCGACGGATTCAGGTAGACCACGCTGTCGCACGGCGCCCAGAAGCCGGCGGCGTGGTAGAGGCGCGCCGCGATGGCGGTCGCGCCGGTGGCCCGCTCGGGCTGGTCCGAGGGGTCGGCCTTGAGCATGAACTTGCCGACGCCCTCGACCTTGATCCGGAAGCCGGGGTTCGCGCCGTTCGGCTTGCCCATGTCGATGACCCAGGACCCGTCCGGCGCCTCGGGATCCAGCGTCCTGTCGCCGCACGGCCCGCGCACCAGCTCCTCGACGGAGAGCGGCCGCTTGCCGATCCGGTTCGTGAACCAGCTGGAGTCCGGCACCTCGTCGACGCTGTTCACGTTGGCCGCCTCGCCCCCCGGATCCACGGCGAAGAACCGCGACACCGGGCGGAAGACGAGGTTGTCGGCGGCGTCCCACGCGAACGAGGACTCGTAGGGCGCGGGCGAGCAGAGGCGGTGCTGCGGATCGTCGCTGGGCGCCTCGGGATCGGGCCGGCAGGGCAACGAGACGGGGCTCAGGTCGGCGTCGCGCCAGACCGGATCGCGCAGGGGGAACCGGCGCACGTCGCCGCTGCACGCCGCGCTGAGCAGGGCGAGCAGCGGGAGCGAGCAGGTGAGCGGCGCCTTGGGCATCGGCGGGTGATGGTAGTGGAGAGGGCGCCGCTCGGGGCGGTTTTCGATGAATCGAGCGCGGGTGAGCGCGGGTGAGCGCGGGCTCGTCAGAAGCCTTCTTGCCGGAGCCGCGCGATCACGGAGCGGTAGAAGTCGATATAGAGCCAGGGGTTCCCGTCGCCCGGACTCTGTCCGAAGAGCTGGCCTATCTCGTCGAAATGGTCGGCCGGGATACAGCCCCAGAAGTCCCCCCACCGCGCGTCCCGCGCGCGCACCAGGCCGTCGTTCGGGAACGACTCGCCGATGCCGCCGTCGAGGAGGGTCTCGGTCAGCGACAGCAGCGGGTGGACCGGATCGAGCCCGTCGTCGAACTGCGCGACGAAGGGCGCGGGGGTGAGCGTCGTGCAGTCCCTGCCGCCGCGCGCGCGGTTCGTCCGCCCGCCGAAGGAGGCATAGAACACCCCGGGGGAATCGGTGAACCTCGCGTTGAACTCCGCGATGCCGGGCGTCGAGAACTGCTCGAGCGCCGCGAAGACGCTCGTCTCGTTGCCTATCTGATCGTAGAGCGGCGCGCCGATCGCGTTGATGAGATCGTCCAGGATGTCCTGCAGGCGCTCGTGGGCGACGAGCTCGAGCGCCACGTCGGCGACCTTCGAGCCCAGGTGGGGTGTGGCGACGGTGACGATGGAGGCGACGAGATCGGGCCTGTCGTGCGCGACAACGCGCGCGTCGAGCCCCCCCTGCGAGTGGGCGATGATGTTCACCTTTTCGTGGCCTGTCGCGTCCAGGATCTGCTCGATCCGCGCGAGCAGCTGCGCGCCGCGGACCTCGGAGCTGTTGAACGGGTCGACGGCAGGCGTGAAGATCGTCTCGCCGCTCTCGGCGAGGGTCTCTTTGACGTTGTAGAAGTAGCTGACGTATCCCGCGCCCGCGAAGTCCTCGAATCCGAAGAAGCCGTGAGCGAACACGATGGGATACGGCGGGCCGAGCTTCCCTGACGGCCAGCCGCCGCCGGCTTCGCCCGGGTCGCCCGACGAGCCCGACGAGCTCGTCCAGACGCCCGAGGCGGAGCCGCCGCCCGCGCCCGTGAGCACGTCACCGGTGCTCGCCGGCGGATCGAACTGCTCCCCGGCCGCGCTGCAGCCCGCGAGGAGCGCACAGGAGACGACCATCGCACACCCTACGAGACCAGCGATCACCCACTGTCGCATTGACGAGCCCCCGTGTGAGACTTGCACTTACGCGAACCACCAACAGGCGATGACGAGGATGCTTACGAAGAAAGATCCAGCACGACCACCTCCTGCCGGAATCAGCTCAGACTCTGCTGATGGGATGCTGATGTCAAGCGCTGTCGGAAATTTGAACCATTCGAGGCGTGCAGCGCATTGCGTCGCGGGCAGCGGCGGGCCTTCTGCCAATGCAGCGCGTGTTTTGACGCCGTGCTGGCGCATTGCGTCGCGGACCGGCGTTATTTTTCCATGCGGAGGGGCGGGCCGGCTCCGGTAGGTTCGTGGGCCATGCGATCTGTCCAGAGCTCGTTTGCGCTTGTCCTGGTGGGTACCCTGGCCGCTTGCGGTGGCGCGGCGCCTCCTCCGTCGGAGCCGGATCGTGCGGAGGCCGAGGTGGCTGCTGCGGCGCCGGCCGCGAAGGAGGGTGAGGCGGCGGAGGGTGAAGGTGGGAAGAAGGAGGAGGACGCCGCGGCGGAAGCGTCACGGCAGATCCCGACGACGTGCGAGCAGCGGGGCAACGAGTGTTTGCCGCCGGTGGCGTTCGTGAAGCGGCTCTGCAGCGGGTTCCACCCGGACGTGGCGCTCACCCTGTTCGCGAAGGGGTCGCCGTTCACGCGCGGGTACCTGACGCGGGACACCGACGCGGTGAACGCCTCTGGCGGGTCGTCCTCGAACGACAAGCTGGTCTTCGATGAGGAGGTGCTGATCCTCTATCACCGGGAGCCGGAGACGGGGGGCATGGTCGTGAGCGGCGCCGGCGGCGGATACGAGGTCCTGCGATGGGACGGGACGTGCGCCACGCTGATGGCGGAGGAGGTCCGGCAGCACGTGCCGCCGAAGCCGAAGTTCGCGGCGATCCCGTGGAAGAGCCTCGATCAGAAGACGAAGGACGCGTTCCTGGCCGACGAGAAGACGGGCAAGCTCATCATCGAGCGGAAGAGAGAGTGCAAGGGCGCGACGATGGGGGCGGTCACCGCGAAGTGCGAGAAGGTCGACAAGCAGATGGCGGCGGCGCTGATCGCGTACGTGCGCAACGGCGGAGCGCTGCCGGCGCCGGGGCCGCTGCCCTGAGGGGCGGCGGGCGAGGCGGGGGTGAGGGCGAGCGGGGGTGAGCGGAGGGAGACGGAGGGCGAGGCCAGGCGGCCGAACGGGCCGAGCGAGCCGAGCGGCACGCGGCGAGCGGGCCGGGCGCTCCCGGAGGGGGTGGGCGGGAGCGCCGCCGGGCCGATGGAGGGCGGCGGGACTGCGGTCGCGGGGGGACCGCGGTCGCGATCAGCTACTCCGGCTTGTCCTTGGGCGCCACGTAGTCGGGCGGGAGCTGCGCGGCCTCGTCCCCGCCGGTGAAGAAGTACTTGTCGAGCTCGGTCATCCAGATCCGCTGGCCGGCCTCGGAGATGAGGTCGAGGCGGTACTCGTTGATGAGCATCTTCGAGTGCTCGAGCCACATCCGCCACGCCTCCTTCGAGACGTTGTCGAAAATCCGCTTGCCCAGCTCGCCCTTCAGCGGCGGCTTCTCCAGCCCCTCCGCCTCACGGCCGAGCTTCACGCACTGGACCATCCTCGCCATAAGTTGCCCGACTCCTTTTCCTTTTCGCGGGCTTCTTAGCCGAGCTGCGAGGAGCCGTCGAGAGCGGCAGGCGCGCAGGCGTGGTCAGCGAGGGGGGGCGACCACGGGGGGGGGACCAGGTAGCGGCCCGACCAGACCAGGCGGGCGAGCGGACGGCACCAGGTTGGGGCAGCTGGAGACGGGCAAGGCCGGCGGAGGCGCGTGGAGGCAGCAGGAGGCAGGAAAGCCGGAAGAACCGGACGAATCGGCCCTGGCCGGCGCACGGCGCCGTCCGCGACGGCGTCAGCGACGGAACGATCTGACACCGAAGGGTTGACGGCGGCACGGTTTCTAGCAATATTCGGTCCGTCTGAACGAACCACGAGGGGGCGATCGGCTTCGACGTGGGGACTGAAGGTCTGTCTGCGTGCTGGCGGCTCCTGCTCCGCCTATCAAGCGGGACGTTACAAGTGCGAACGACAACGCATACGCTGTCGCGGCCTAATAACCGCTAAGCCATCCGAGGAGAAGGTCGTCCTAGTACTCTAAGGGTGTCAACCACAGGGCTGGGTCGCGTGAGGACGCCCTCGATAACGCGGCCGAGATTCAGTGAGGGATAGGTCGTAGCCGAATCTACGAACGCCGTCGCCGGCGCATGGCGACTACGCACGTGAACGAAGGTAGACTGGATGCCTTGCGGACCCGGGTTCGATTCCCGGCGCCTCCACCATGATTCCGCGCACTTGCGCGACTTCCGGACGATTGACAGACGAAACACCACCCTCCCACAGCGGGAGAGGTAACAGCGGGAAGACGTCACCGAAGCCCGCGCGGACGGCTTCAGCCTCGCGGATGTAGCCCTGCGTCGTCTGGAAACCGGCATGGCCGGCGCGCTGCATGATCCTGAGCGGCTCGTCCCCCCGGATGGCCAGCCAGGTGATGCCCGTGGCGCGGAGGTCGTGCCACGTCATGTTCTTCCGCGTCGCGTCCGCGGCGAAGAGGTCGGAGCGGTCGAGGCGCGCCGCGGTCATGAGCCCGCGGAGGGCGCGCGCCAGGTGGCGATCGTCAGGGAGCCGGATGACGCGGCCCCGGCCGCCTGACTCGGCGTGCATGGCGCGCAGCAGGGGCATCAAGGCCGGCTCGATGGTGAAGCGGCGGGTGGTGCCCGTCTTCGTCGACTTGGCGCCGCCCTCGCGGTCCAGGCTGCGATGCACGTGGATGATGCCGCGCTCGAGGTCGATGTCGTCCCAGGTCAGGGCGCGGAGCTCGCTCGCCCGCACATAGAGGTAGGTCGCGAGCGCCACGGCGCGGCGCCACTCGATCGAGATGTTCGGGCTCGACACGAGCGGCAGGAACTCCGACGGGTAGAGGTACGCCTTCGCCTTCTTGATGCCCCGGTCCGGCCCGCGCACCTCCGCGGCCGGATTGCTGGCGAGGACGCGCAGCGAGAGCGCCTTGGCGTTGCAGGCGTCATCGAACAGCTTGGAGACGAGCCCCCAGGTGTTCACCGCGGTTTTCCACGACTGCTCGCCGGCTCGCACCGAGGTATCGAGATGTTCGACGAACGCCTCGACATCACGTCGCGTCACGGCGGTTATCGGCTTGTCGCCCAACTGAGGAAACAGCCACTTCCGCAGGCGTCCGAGGTCGCCCGCCGCAGACGTCAGGCCCCGCTCTTCTCGCACCGCGGTCCAGCGCTCGACCCACGCGGCCACCGTCTCACCCGCGGGAGCCGCTGCGGTGCGGCCCCGCCGCGGCTTCGTGGCGCCCTCGGCGCGGGCGATCTCCGCGAGGCGCTTGGCGCGGTCGCGGGCGCGAGCTTCCGAGAGGCCAGGGGGCATGCAGACCCGCGGGCGCGAGCCATCGGCCAGCGTGAAACGCGCATCGTAGTGGTCGCGGTGGCGCTCGATCGTTCCGGTGGGAGGTCGGGGCATGCGTCGGTGTCTCCGTCAGGGCGCGGCAGGCGCGGTCTACTTCTGTTTCGCCTCCCACGCGCGCAGGGCTCGGGCGAGGGCTGCCACCTTCTCGGGGGGCAACGGCGGCTTCGTGGCGTTCTGCGTGTGAAAGCGGCTGACCTGGGACCGCTCGACACCGGAGAGCTTCGCCAGCTGGGCTTGGGTAAGGCCCCGCTCGAAACAGCGGGCCATAAGCTCGCGGACGTCGCTCTCGTTGCTCTCGCGAGCGGGAGAGCGCGCGGGCGGAGCCGCGGGCGCGGGCTCTGCGGCAGGCTGGCGCAGCGTCGAGATCAAGCCCTTGATGACCGACGACCGCGACACCTTGTCCGCGAGGCCGGGCGGCGCGATGGCGCGCTGGCGCTCGACCTCGGCATCCACGGTCTCGACCTCTCCCGGGGTGAGCCGGACGTGGACCATGACACCGGCGACGGTGCTGCGGTCTTCCTTCGGGGGGCGGCCCATGCGTGCCATGCTCTTGATCCTTTCCTTCACAGCTTCGTCGACCTCTCGACGCTCTTCTCCGGAGACGATGCGAACGATCGCGCAGAACCGCGGCCAGGGCTGCGCGAGCGCCCACGCGCGGAAAGCGCCGGGCGGGTCCGCGTGCTTCAGGATCTTCTGGCAGAGCTCGCGGGTCGCCGGGTCGGGGTTCGGCTCGGCCAGGGCATGCCGGACCGCTGCGCTACCCCATATCTTGCACGCGATGGAGAAACTCACTCTCTCGACCTCGCGAGCACCTTTCGCACGGTTTCAGCCGCCCAGCTACCGCCCCGCTTCGTCCGATACCCCTCGTCGGTCAGGGTCGCGGCGATCTCGCGCAGCGAGAGGCCATCGGCGCGGAGCGCGAGGATCCGATCCACGGTCGCAGCCTCATCCTGCACGCGGGCGATGATGCGCCGGCCGTCTGCATCGGCCTCCCCGGTGTGAACCCACCCGAGCGCCGCCCCGCCGAGCCGCACGCCATCGGCGCGGAGCTGGGCCAGCGCATCGCGCGTGCGCTCGGCGGTCGCTTCGCGCTCCCACTGCGAGACCGACGCAAGCACGTTCAGCACGAGGCGACCCGCGGCAGAGCGCGTGTCGATCGAATCGGCGACCGACAGGAGCGAGAAGCGATCGGCGAAGTACCCGGCGATCAGCGCGTCGAGGTCGCGCACGCTGCGCGTGAGCCGATCGAGCTTCACCACGAGCAGCGCGGAAGCCTGGCCAGCGTCGAGCATGCCGAGGGCGCGTTGCAGGCCGGGGCGGTCGAGCGTCTTGGCGCTGACGCCAGGGTCTTCGATGATGTCCACGAGGTCGAGATCCATGGCCGTCGCGTAGGCTTCGAGCTTCGTCCGCTGCGCCGCGAGGCTCACGCCGCCGTCCGCCTGATGCTCGGTCGAGACCCGCACGTAACCGATCGCCCTGGTCCGCTCGCCCATATGTACATTATGTATCTCAATATGTACTCAGTCAAGGGAGATTGCGATCGAGCTCTGCCGGCGTCGCCCACGACTGCGACGCGGGCGCGTGCACCGTCTCGACGGTCGTGCTCCACGCGACCGCGGCGGCATCTCGCGCATGCTCGCTCGACCGGACGGGCCATCCAGCGACCCGCGCGCGGATGGCGGCGGCGAGCGCGGCGTCCCCTGCTCTGGCGCATCCCAGGGCCGAACGCACCGCGTGTAGCGTCGCCGTGCGCACCACGAGACCGCGCGCCGCCGCGAGGCCGGCAAGCTCGGCTCCGACCCACGAGGCGCCACAGAGCTCGCCGGCCATCGCAGGGCCGAACCGCGGGCGGGGGAAGACTCGGACGACGCGCTCGACGGCGACCAGCGCCGGGCGGTAGCGCGAGAGCAGCGCCCCCGCGGCCGCGCGCAGGGCTTCGAGCCCGGAGTCGCCGGCCAGGTCGATGGGGAGCACGCCGGAGCCCAGGTGCCGCGCGCCTGCCGCGCCCACGTCGAGCGCCGCCCATCCCACGCGGGCAGCGCCAGGGTCGAAGCCGATCACGATGATGTCCATGGGAAAAGCCTCACGTCCCCCAGCACGCGGCATGCCGGCCCCGGCTGATTTACTCGCGGTAAATCAGCCGGGGCCGGCATGCCGCGTGCGGGGGACGTCGGAAGAACAATGTCCTAGCTGCGTCCTGTCAAGATATTTCTGCTCCCGCTCACGGCGCCGATGGGCTGCCTTTCGGCACTTGATCGAGCACCATCGCGCGTGACGCCGCCTGTTCTCCGGCATCGATCGTTCGCACAGGGCGCACCGCGCGGACGCCTCCTCTGCGGGGAGGGACGCTTTCTGCGCGGAGGCGCTTTCGTCGGGCTGCTGCCTTCTGAGGACTTCGAGAACGCTCGTCCAAGCAGCGGCGAGCGGCCCTGAAGCGAACACGTCCGCGTCGAGGCGCCGACGGCCGTACTCGATCGGCCAGGGCTTGAACGCGTACCGGAGCACCTTCGGCACTTCACCAAAGAGCTCGAGAGACGATCCTTGCTGGTGCTCACCCCAGCCCGTCACCTCTTTAAGGGTGCATGACGATGCGCGGGCGCCTGTCCGGCGGCACCACATGCCGCGCGCCGCTGCGGCGTCGCACGTCAAGACGAGCCCGTGTAGATGCTCCGCTCCTTCTTTTCCACGGTCGATCACGAGGACCGCCCCCTCACCCGGGCGTGCCGCGATGAGGGAGGTGAATGGTGCGGCGTAGTCGCGCACATGCCGGTCATCGCGCACCGTGAGGGACGCGCTCGCAAGGGTAAGAGACTGCCCGCGGCATGCGAGCAGGATCGGCCAGAGGCGCACGAAGAGCTCCCAGGGGGCGGCGCCGTCATCCGCGTCTCCAGGGAAGTGCAGAGCGGGAGATGTGTCATCGGGCGTAGAGAGGGGGAAGCGGAGACCGCTATCAAGTAAGGCGACTGAGGGGTCACGGTCCGTACCGAGGCGTTGAGAGCCAGCGGATCCATGCGATGGGTGTAGGGCCAAAGACTTGACGAGAACCCGGGGATTTCGCTTGCCGAGGGCTGCAAGCTCGCTGCCTTCTTGTCCGGATGGGCCGGATGGCGAAGCGTCCCCCCGGCCGGCGAAAGCGTCCCCCCGGCCGGCGAAAGCGTCCCCCCGGCCGGCGAAAGCGTCCCCCCGGCCGGCGAAAGCGTCCCCCCGGCCGGCGAAAGCGTCCCTCCGGCCGGCGAAAGCGTCCCCCCGGCCGGCGAAAGCGTCCCCCCGGCCGGCGAAAGCGTCCCCCCGGCCGGCGAAAGCGTCCCCCCGGTCGGCGAAAGCGTCCCCGGGGGCGCTCAGATGGCCCTCTCTGGCTGCGCTTGCCACGCCGCACCTCAACATCCGCGGGAGCGTTTTCGGTGCCGTGCGGCTGCGGCGTCGTTCGCCGGCTGGAGCCGAACACCCGCCCTTCGGAGCAGGGTGCGATCGTCGTCCGCGTCGTCTCCGGGCTTGCGTTCACGCGGTGCCAGCTTTCGGCTCTCGATCCAGGTCTCCACGTCGGTCCAGAGCGCGACGACTTCGCGCCCGCGTTTGAACGTGGCGAAGTGCCCGCGGCGCCCAGCCTCCAGAAACGTCCGGGCGGAGCCGAGTGGGTTCGACTTCGCCGTTGCGTAGCGCGGCGTCGGCTGTGCGATGGCGCCCCCTATTTCGACCGCATCCGCGTGCGCGCGCATCGTGCGGGCGAGCACGTCCAGGGTGTCCGCCAGCAAGGGCAACAGCGTCGGGAGGTGAACCACGGCGCTCACGGCGTACGCTCCGGTGTGGACTGGGCGCGCTCGATCTGCGCCAGCCGCATTCGGATGCCCTGCTCTGCGATCCTCGATTGCGGGATGCCCGTCGCCTCCGACAGCGCGCGGAGCCGCTCGCGAAGGTCGATCGGGATCGTCAGGTTCGAGGGCCGGCGCCGGGGCCGCCCCTGTCGACCAGCGTTCTTATGCGTGTTGCTGTTCATCTGCGCGCACATCGAACCGCACGGCCCGACGACGAGCAAGCCGCCACATAACGCACCCCCTCGTCCGTTATAACCTGCCCCCCGCCGGCTAGACCCGACGTCGCCGGCGCTCCCGAACCGCCCTCATGCGTTCCGGAGCGTCGAGCGCGTTGTGCGGGTTGATCCCGGCGACCTTGAATGCCTGCCTCGCAACCTCCTCGAGGTCGCTCTCCGGATCGATGCCATCCGGTCCGAAGTATTCGGCAAGCCGTGCCTCCAGAACCGAGACCTGCTGGTCAAAGTCCGCCCGTGAGCGCCGGTTGTGGAGAATTGCCTTCGCAAGGAAGAAATAGGAGGGGACTTGAATCGTACGCCCATCTTGGGTCAGAGCATGACCGGGCGACCGTAGGGCGCCCAGCACCAGCTCCCGGTGCGTAGGTCTCCGTTGCTTCTTGTAGTGCCAGGCCAATTTGACCATGGCTTGAAGAAAGCCTTTTGCCTGGCGCGCCCCACCATCCTGACCATGGCGTGCGATATCTCCGTGCGCCCGTTCCAGCGCGGTTAGAATCCCCCTCATCTCAGGATAGGGGTAGCCCGGGTTCGTCCCCTGAATAAAGAAGTTAAGTCCCATGTTGTAGGCTTGGAGCGCGCGGTGCGCTGTATAAGGACTGTCGATCGACACCATGAGCATGGTGAGCGTATCCGCGAACTCTTCCGCTAACTCTTCGGGCGAAAGCTGAGCCGGCGCCGGATCAGCCTCGGGCGGCTGCGGCGCCGCTCCCGCCTTCTCGCGGGTGGGGGCAGCCCTGCTCGCCTTGATGCCCTTGCGCTTCGTCTCCTTGCCTTTACCTGCACTCGCGTCTACCCTTTTCGATGCCACAGTCACCTCGCCCGTGATTGTCCGCGGCCGGGAGGCTCTACCCTCGCCGGCCGCACTTTTTGATCCTAACGCGTTCCTCGGTGAACCGGGGGCGATCGCCGTCAGCAAGGTGCGGAGCCGCTGGCGCTCGGCTCCCCGCCGAACGGATGCGGGGCGAGCGTTCGGGCGAGCCCGGCGATGGTGAAAGCGCGCTCCACGGGCCGGAGCGCTCCGAGAGCCGCGCGCCATGGCAGCCATCTGACGCCCCGGTCTTGTCGGCGGTGATAGAGCTCGGATGGGCGAATTACGCGCCGCGCTTCTGCCGGGCGTGCGTTCGCGGGGGGCGGCCGTCTACGCCTCGCGGCGCACGAAGAACCGCTCGATGGCGTCGAGCACCTGCAAGGCGCCGCGCACCTCGGCGACCGCCTCGCGCTCGGCGCGCGTCGTGGCGTTCATCTGAGCATCGAGCGCGGCGGCCCAGAGCTCGGCGCGGTTCCAGGGGACCACACCGGGGTAACGGTCGAAGATGCGCAGTTGCTCCACGAGGTAGGAGACGTCCTCGGCGGAGAGGAGGCGGCGCGCTTCGGCTCGGTCGTTCATCGGCGCCACCTCCTGAGCCGCAAGGCCAGCGCCTTCCGGGCGATGCGCAGCCGGCTCGCGGCCGTGGACGGGCTCATGCCGCGCTGCCGGGCGTGCTCGGTGAGCGGCTCGGGCGCATCGACGGCCAAGAGCGCCTCGCGTAGCCAGCCCGGGAGCTCGTCCAGCACCTGCAACATCTCGCGAGCCTCGATCTGCGCGTGCAGGTTCGGGCCGACGACCTCCGGGAGCAGACCGAGCGGCGACGGATGAAGAACAGCGCGACGCACGTACGCGCTGTGGATGTAGTGCGACGCGAGGCGCCACGCGATCCCGTGCAGCCACTTCCGGAGCGCGGCGCGCGGCTCGTCTCGCGGGTCGGGCCGGTAGAGCCCGCGCCGGATGGCGTTCCAGGCGTTGATGAGCACCTGCTGCTCCACGTCGGCGACGTCGCGCTTCGGGATGCCCGCGAGCGTCGCGAGCACGATGCCGCGCTCGGCGAGGATCGCCTGCATCGTCGGGCGCTTCCGGGGATGTCGCGCGGCAGGCGGGCGCTTGGCCCCCTTCCGCGGGCGCTTCACCTGCTCCTCCTACGCGTCTTGAGGGAAATTCGCGGGCCGGCGGGCTCTTCAGCGGCACGGGAAGCGGACGGGCGAGGAGCCCGTCCTGAAGGCGGATCGGTTCCTTGGCCCCTCGAAGGGCGTAAGTATACAACGGACATGTCGGACCTCGTTGCTTCGGGGTTCGGCCACGCCGCCCGGGGTGTTACCAGCACCCGCGGGCGGCACTTTGCTTGCCCGGCGAGCTTACGTGGTCAGCATGAGAATGGCAATCGATACCCATGCTCGACGATGAACGGATCGCACCGTCCGAGTTTCTGACAACGAGACGGTCGTCTCGTTGACAATCGCCGACGCGAGCGCGGCCTCGTTGGCGGCGCTCGTCACACATTCAGCGTGACGGCGCATCAGCGGCATCCAGTTCTCAATTCATCGCTTGTCGCCAGGCTCGCTCGCACACCTAAGCAAGATGGCAACCGGAGACACCCAATGACAGCGAATGACATCGTTCTACTGGACGCGCTCGTTGCAAAATCAAAGGATAGGCTTGGCACGACCCTTTCGGACGACGAGCTGTTTGAGCTGTTTTGCCTCGAGCAAGGGCTTAAGCGGTACGCTTTAACATACGAAGATCTTAGGACCGGATGGGTCGACGGCGGCCGCGACGGCGGCATCGACGGATTTTTTACGCTTGTCGACGACAATTTGGCCACGATCGATGAGATTCCCGATGCGCACAAACACCACCCAACGATCGAAATCGTCGTATGCACCGTAAAGCACAGATCTTCCTTTCAGCAGGCACCACTCGACCAACTACATGCGTCACTTGCTGAGTTACTCGATCTCAGCAAGGACGACTCGGCACTTGAATACCCATACAACGACTCTGTTCTTGAGGCGCGCGAAATATTTAGACAAGCACTCCTGGACAATGCTGGGAAGAGGTTTCAGTTCCGCGCTCAGATTCTGTATATGTGCCGGGGCGATGCAAGAGCCGTCGGCGACGACCTCCGTGCTCGGGCGACAACGTTAGAGAAGTTAATCCAGAGACAAATCAGAGAAACCATCAGTTGCAGCGTTACATTCGTTGGTGCGTCTGAGCTACTTGATCTCGCGCGGCGACAACCAGACTACTCAATCAAGCTCCCCTTTATTGAATCCGTTCTCTCACGCGGCAAAACAAACTATGCTATCCTTTGTCGCCTGTACGACTATTACAGGTTTGTTAGCGCGGAGGACGGTTCCCTCCGGCGCCATCTGTTCGAGTCGAATATTCGCGACTATCTTGGAGGAAAAACTGCCGTCAACAAAGACATTGCGGCAACGCTTAGCGGGCGCGGGACCGATGGAGACACCGTTGACTTTTGGTGGCTAAATAATGGCGTGACGTTCTTGGCATCTTATGCCAGTACAGTCGGCAAAGAAATGCACCTAGAGAACGTGCAGATCGTCAACGGCCTTCAGACCACAGAGACGATTTACAACTGGTTTTCTCAACTAAAGCAGCAAGACAATGGATCGAGCCTTAAGACTGATGACCGCGCGATCCTGGTGAAGATCATCGTAACCGAAGACCGCGCGGTCCTCGATCGCATCATAAAGGCGTCGAACTATCAGACGCCCGTCGATGCTGCGTTCCTGCGAGCCACAGACAAGATCCAAAGAGACATAGAGGCATACCTAGAGGGCAGAGACTGGTATTACGAGCGGCGCAATGGGTTCTGGCAGAACCACGGCAAATCGGCGGATCGAATCGTAAGCCCTCGCCAACTCGCGAAATATGTTCGTGCCATTGCTCTTTGCGATCCGTTAGGGTCGTTGTCCTCCAAGAGCAATATCTTTCGAAGTGACCAGGTCTACAACACGGTTTTTAATTCGAGCTGGAAGCTTGACGTATATCTTGCGTGCCTATTAATCGCCCGGAACATTGAGCGCCTAGGGAAGACTGGGCAGGTTCCTGCCGCAGAGTTCAATAGGGGCCATCTGCATCTAACCTTGCCCTTTGCCGCGTATTTGTATGTCGCGCTCGTTCTCGGTCGCCAAAAATGGGGGCCTGAGGAAGTCATTCAAGTCGCCAACTCGTTTGAGGACGGAGTTGCCGGCGAGGCGCTTGGCCGGGTAAGTGAGCAACTGCTTCGGTACATCGCTGGCAAGAATGCAGCAAATAAGGCGAAGAGAATCATCAAAAAGCGTCGCTTCTTCGAAGAGCTGATAGCTGCTGCTGGACTTAATGCGCCCCAACTTGATCCGACTCTCGCCGATGACCATGATGATACCGACGAATAGTTGCTACCGCAGTCGATTGGCTGCTTCGAAAATGCGCGCAACCGCTGCGCCCTCGGCTACCCGCCGCGCCGGCTACGCTCGGCGGCGAGGTCGATGACGCCGGCCGCGTCGGCCCCTGGCGCGCCGAGCAGGCGCCCGATGGTCCCGTGGGCGATGCGCGCCGCCTCCACGGCGCCCGCCGCGAGCGCCGCCGCCGCGAGCGCTACCCGCCGCGCCGGGTGCGCTCGGCGGCGAGGTCGATGACGCCGGCCGCGTCGGCCCCTGGCGCGCCGAGCAGGCGCCCGATCGTCTCGTGGGCGATGCGAGCCGCCTCGACGTCGCCCGCGGCCAGCGCCGCCCGCATGCCTTCCGCGAGTTGGCCGAGCAGCACCGTCCGCGGGTCCTCCGGTTTCGTCCGGGATTCGTCCGGCTGACGAGGTTTCGCGCACTTAGCTGCCGTCAACGGCATGCTTGCCTCTCCCGACTCATGCGGAAACCTACGCGATCCCTGCGGATTCCCACCCTCGGCAGGCGTTTCGATTCCCGGCGCCTCCACCAAGAAGACACGGCGAGAGCCGTGTCTTCTGCTTTTGTGGGATCTGCGTGTGACCTGATAAAGTTTGGCGGGGTCTGGGCGCTGTGAAGCAGGGCACCGGTAGCGGATAGCCATAGCCGAACGGGCGGAACGGAACGGGGTGGGATGGCCGACTGGGGGCCCGCGACCCGGATCCCGGGTCCGCCCTGCTGGAAACCGGGACCAGTGGAGCAGGACCGGATGTAGGTGGACCGGCGGCGACCCCGATCTCCCTACCCACCCGAGACGAGTCTGCCGAGCGGGCTCTTCTTGACACGGGACGGTATCTCCGCTGACCTCGCAGAGAGAGTTGGCCATGGGGTGGATCGAGCGGCAAAGCGGACCGGAGAGACGCTCTCTCGGCGCGGACCGCACCCGTCGGCGCGTGGGGTTGCGCCACCTGGTCTTCTGTCAACGAGATGCTCGTCTCGTTGTCGGGCATCGCGAACGTTCTGGACTCCAAGCATGACGACGCCGCCCGCACCCTCCACAGAACGGCCAAAGGGAAACCATCGCGCATGGCGCCCCTGGAGTGTCTCGACCGCGACGCCGCCCTCGCCCCACCAGGTAGTAGGATCCGAGGGGTCGCCGAGGCCCCCCTCGCCGGGTCTCCGCAGCGGCGGCCTATCTTCGGAGATGCGTGGATAGGTCGCGGAAGTCGCTGCCTATTCACGGGAACACGCATAGTTGCCGCGAAGCGTCGCAACCTATTCGCGGGAATACGGAGATTGGCCGCGGTGCCTCGCCGCCTACATGACATAGCCCGCCGCTAGGCCGTGCAACGCAACTGATTGCGATGTTGGGCGGTCCGGAACTGGAGCCACTAGGCGCAACTGTCACCTATTTGGGGCAGCGCGGAACGATCATGAACCGGCAGGACTATCTCGACTCTCTGGTGACACTCGCGGCTACGTTGGACGTTCAGGCTCAATCGGAGGATTTGCTGCGTCGCCGGCAAACCTACCTTGGGCAGCTCGTCGCTCTCGCGAAGGATCTCGCGGCCCAGCATGGTCCTGTGCCGGCGTCCCCCGCTAATACTGAGATCTTTGAGCGCGTCATCATGGCGAGCCCCAAAGATATACTGTGGCGCGTGGCGGGAGCCAGTGTGGAAAGACGGAAAGCGCTGCCTTCTGCCCGTCGCGCAATGCTTGGCGTTCTGGAAACGCGTCCGGACCTTCTTGGCCCGCTCGGTCAGGCGCATGTCGAGGTAGTGCACTCGGCGCTCGTCGCCCACTTTCTCGATCCACGAAAGAGCGGGGATGTTGGCACGGCCTGCCGAGCTGCATTCGGAACGTTTCTCATACATCCGACCAGTGAGGAAGAAGAGGGGGCCATTCCGGAGGCCCTTAACTTCGTCGGCGCAGAAGTGCGCACCGAGCGCCACCTCGGGAAGCACGGTAGAGTCGATATCAGTATCGAATCACCTCGTGCCGTAGTGCTCATTGAGGTCAAGGTCGACGCGGCGGAGGGGCTTCAACAGGTACCGGACTACGCCGCGGCTCTCGGCGAGCTCTGCGCACAAGGCGCTCGCGAGGGCATCCTCGTGTTCCTAACACAAGACCCGGAGCAACGGCCTAGCGTCAAACAAGCTGCGCGACACATCATCTTCCGCGATCTTCTCAGGCTATGGCTCCCGGTGGCGATTTCAGGACGAACGTCGGAGCACATGTATTTGTCAATGTACCTGAAAATTGTGGCGGTCCACTTGTATGGCCTGGCGGAGGCGGACACCTTCGATTACTGGTCACTCCGAACGCAAAGGAACGCACTACGGTTTCTTGAATCCGAGGTGGAGTCCACGTGAGCATCGAAGTTGTAAGTAAAGCATTCGCGTTTGTTCTCGAGAACGGCGAATTCACGGAGTCGATTTTGTTCGCAACAGAGGAGATTCCTGAACTGAAGCCGGAGGAGCGGGAGGCGATTGAGTTGATCACGCCACACATAAGAGACTCGTACGTGGACCTTTTGCTTGCGTGCCGTCAAGCATTTCTCAGTGCGGCCGGTGACGCCAAGAATAGGGCGACGCTCGAGAAAAACAAGAGCCGGCGAGACACCATCTGGGAGAGAACTTACACCGATGTACCTCTTCTCATTCGCAACGCATGGGAGGCTTGGATAACGTTCGCCCTGTGGAAGACCTCCGAAAACGGCAATCCGATAAAGCTTTTTGCGAATATTCGAACGCAGCGCCGTCACTTTCCTTTGCTGAGTGCGCTGGCCCAGGAGAGGAACCTCGACCTGCGCAACGCAGAGTGCTCTTGCCGCCTTGGAAGGATCCTCCCGAAGGAGGGCGACTCTTTTGCGAAGCTCGCCTCTCAACTCGCAGCCGAGTCATGGCCGATCGCTTCCGAACTCTACGACCGCATCATGGCCGCTCCGCCGAAGTGACGTGGCGCCGCCCAACGAGGCGCTGATGCTGACCGCGCCTGCGGCGCGGCAGCACAGCGCTAAGGCGTTAGGCCGATTACGCGCCGGAGTGCTGGACCTCCTTGCCTCTGCTGCAGCGACCAGCCGCCCGATGGTCTCGTGGGCGATGCGAGCCGCCTCGACGTCGCCCGCCGCGAGCGCCGCTCCGGCCGGCGCTACCCGCCGCGGCGAACGCGCTCGGCGGCGAGGTCAATGACGCCGGCAGCATCGGCTTCCACCGCGCCGAGCAGCCGCCCGATGGTCTCGTAGGCGATGCGAGCCGCCTCGACGTCGCCCGCCGCGAGCGCCGCCCTCATGCCTTCCGCGAGCTGGCCGAGCAGCACCGTCCGCGGGTCGGCCGGTTTCGTCCGCGATTCGTCTGCCTGACGCGGTTTCGCGCACTTAGAGCGCCTAACAAAAGCCCGTCGGGGTATAGTTGAGGCAGATTAGGCATACGGCGAGCAGGAGGAACGCTCGGTGAATGTCGGCACGGCGCTCATACCGCACGGTCAAGCGCCGGAAGCGCCGGAGCCAAGCGATCGTCCGTTCGACGACCCAGCGGTAACGGCCGAGTTTCTCCGACGACTCGATGCCCTTGCGAGCGATGCGGGGCACGATGTGGCGCAGATGACAAGCCAACCGCAGGGCCGGGTCGTCGTAGGCCTTATCGGCATGCAGTTTCTTGGGGCGGCGCCGCGGTCGGCCGCAAGGACGCGCGATCGGCGGCACCGCGTCCACCATAGGAGTGAACATCCTCGAGTCATGGACGTTCGCCGGCGTCATCTCGACGGCGAGCGGGATACCATTCTGATCGACCAGAAGGTGATATTTCGTGCCCGGCCGGCCGCGATCCGTGGGGTTCGGGCCAGTTTTTTCACCCCCCTTTTTGCCGGAACCAGCGAGGCATCCAGCGCAGCACGCTCCCAGTTGATCCTATCGGCTTCGCCGAGCTCATCGAGCAAGACCTCGTGGAGCCGATCCCAGACGCCAGCCTGCTGCCAGTCGCGCAACCTGCGCCAGCACGTCATGCCGCTGCAGCCGAGCTCTTGCGGGAGATACTCCCAAGAGATCCCGGTCTTGAGCACGAACAAGATACCGGTCAGCGCGATCCGATCAGGCGTACGCGGCCGGCCCCCCTGCGGCTTCGGCTCCGTTTTCGGCAATAGAGGTACGATTCGTTCCCAGAGTTCGTCCGGCACCAACAGCTTGCCCACGCTGTATTCTGCCGCACCATCGGCTTCCCTCAAGCAAGCGGGGTGCACGGGCTTTTGTTAGGTGCTCTTAGCTTCTCGGCTCGCCGGTTCCCTGCCGGCGTCTTGCCATGCCCATGCCGCTCGAATCAGCCAACCTCGTCATAAGGGTGCCGTCAGATACCAACTTAAAACTACGGAATGCACACATAGCCCACAGCGAATTGTACGTGCCGCATGCACGCGGCAGCAGAGTTCGACGTACGTGCACGTCACCTACCGGTCTCGTAGAGCGTCGGCAAAAACGGGAGCTGGCGCCGTGTAACCTCCGTGTGCCCCGACGTCAGGGCACGGGGCTGCCTCTGCGAGGCCGGCGTGGGCGAGGAGCTCCCGGGCGTCGCTGACAACGGCGACCCGGCGGTCCAGCTCTGCAGGTCGGTGCTCGCGAGGAGGTGCTCCCGCGCTGCCGAGTGCCGTGAAGATCTCCAGCCTGCGGGTCGTAAGTGGATCGCCAGGCGCTCTCGCGAGGACACACGTACTGAGCCAGGGTACGCTACACATCGGCACGCCCCTTCCGCTCTCCCACGGCCGCTTCATATAGGCGAGCGGGGGGCAGGTGATGCTCAAAGCCGCGTTCGTAACGTCTACGCTGTTGTTTGCCCTTCGACCTGGAGCACTCGCAGCAGAGGATCCGGAACCCGAACGTACACCACAAGGGCGATGCGACAATGCGGTAAACGATGGAGCGGACGTGTGGCAGCTCATGTGCGGCGCTTTGGTGGCACCTCCTCAGACCAAACAGCAATGCCATGCCGAGCACAACGAAGGTCGCGCAAAGGCTGTAGCTGCTTGCCGATTTGCCACTTGCGAAAACGCCTGCAGAACGCTCGACGAACGATGGGATCTGTATTGCTCGGAGAGAATTCTACGTAAGCACCGAAAAGTGTGCGACAGAGCACGCACGTTCGGCAACGGCAGATGTCTCGCCGTATGCAGAGGACGGACGCTTGACGATGCCGAGGACGGTGGCACCATCGGCGCATGCAGCTTCCCATCGCAGAGCGAGAGCTCACGCTGAAGCGGCCGGACGGTACCGAAGAAGCGATCCGTGTTCTGCTGTGGAAGCCGGAGTTCAGGCATGAGCGCGGCTGGGAAGTTGATTTCGAAATCCAAGGACCAGGAAGTGAGGTCACGCGCTCCCACGGTTCAGGGCTCGACGCCTTTCAAGCGCTATATGGCGCGCTACATATGATACCGATGCTGATGGACAGCCTTGGTGAATTGGGTCAAGTGAGCGCCCAGGGGGACGACTGGCATTGGTTCCCGGCGATCCCGCACCTGACGAAGCCGACGCCGGGCAAGCCCCGCTCCGAGTAGCGGGTACGCGAGGGCCCTCGACACAACACCGACCCCGGGTCGTGATGTCGAGCATGGGCCGGCGAGCTCGGCTCGAGCCAGTCATTCGCGACAGGTATGCCCTGAACGGATCTTGCGTTGACACCTACCTCCTCGTTACGAGTATCGGCCTGGGCTCGTTCGCCGCTGTGTGACCTCCGTGTGCCCCGCGAGCATGGATCCGGACACTGCTCTCGACGGCTTCGGGCGCGGGGCGCCTCGCCCGATCCAGCGCTCAAGGAGCGCTCGACTTCACGCTCGCCCCCCGGCGTCCGTTCGCCTCGATCGGCGCGGCGCGGAAGGCGCGGCGGTACGCCTGCGGGCTCGTGGTCACGAGCCGCTGGAAGTGCTCGCGAAACGCGGTCGGCGAGCCGAACCCGACCCTCGCCGCGATCGACTCCACCGAGTGCCCCGTCGTTTCGAGCAGCTGCTGCGCGCGGCGCACGCGGGCCCGGAGCAGCCATTGGAGCGGCGTGGTGCCGGTCTGCTCGCGGAAGCGGCGGTTCAGCGTGCGCACGCTGAGGGCCGCGCGCCGCGCGATGTCCTCGAGCGTGAGCGGCTTGTCGAGGACCTCCTCGATCCACCGCAGCAGCGGCTCGAGCGACGACCCGTCCGGCGCGGGCGGCTCGTGGAGGATGAACTGCGACTGCCCCCCGTCGCGCTCGAGCGGCATCACCGAGAGCCGCGCCGTGTCCGCGGCCACGGCCGAGCCGTAGTCGAGCCGCACCATGTGGAGGCAGAGGTCGAGCGCCGCCGCGGCGCCCGCCGACGTCAGAAACTGCCCCTCATCCACGTAGAGCACCTTCGGGTCGACGCGAATGGCCGGGTGGCGGCGCGCGAGCTCGTCCGTCGCGAGCCAGTGCGTCGTGGCGCGGCGCCCGTCGAGCAGCCCGGTCGCGGCGAGGAGGAACGCCCCGGTGCACATGGAGGCGACGCGGGCGCCCGAGGCCGCCGCGGCGCGGACCGCGTGCAAGAGCGCCTCCGGGACCGGGACGCTCGCGTCGGCGACGCCCGGAAGGATGATGGTGTCCGCTCGCGTCAGCTCGTCGAGGCCGCAGCGCCCCCGGAGGTCGAACGCTCCGGCGCTCACCTCGCGCGTCACCCCGCAAACACGGACTTGATACCCGGCCCGACCCCCGGGCAGCCGGACACACCCGACACCTCGCAGGGCGTCGACAGGTCGAAGGGGACGACCCCGTCCATCGCGACCACAGCCACGACGTGCATGGAGGTCGAGGCGCTGAAGATCGACCCCCGCATCTGTCGCCCCGTCGCCGAGGACGGCTACGGCTGCCTCTCCGAGCGCCCGCAGCCGATAGAGGGTGCGTGCACGTTCGTGGCGGCCGACGCGAAGTACGTGGCGACGAGCGGCGAGGAGCACAACATATCGCTCGGTGGCCGCATCGAGCGCGGCGAACAGCTCAGCTACAAGATCACGGTCGACCGCTTCGCCTTCCGCTGAACGAGCGGTCCTCGGTCAGGGAGCGTGACGTCGGAGCGCGCGCACGTGCACCGGGATGCGCTCGAGGGCGCACCGAGCAGCCTCGGCCGCCGCTGGATCAACCGGGGAGTGCGGTGGTCAGGTCCAGCTCGACCAGCTGACCGGGGAAACCGAGCGAAGCGACCCCGAGCAGGGTGCTGGCCGCTTCGAAGGCCGGGCCGAGCGCTGAGTCGTTCAGTCGCTGCCACACCGCACCCAGCACCTGGTCATCGTCGCTGACCACGTGAATCACCGAGCGCACCACGTCGGCAGGCTGCGCCCCGGCCGCGTTCAGGACGGTCAGCGCGTTCGCTGCCACCTGGTCGGCCTGCGCGAGGTAGTCGCCCGCGCCGACCACATTGCCGTCGAGGTCGAGTGGGCACTGGCCGGCGAGGAAGGCCAGCCGGCCGGCCTCGACGATCGTGACGTGGTGATAACCGGGAGTTTGGTGGACGTCGGGCGGGTTGATCTTCACCAAGCGCATTGAGGGGAAGGAAAAGCAAACCAATTCGAGGGTGTCAAGGGCCGTGCGCGCTATTGGCTGTGAAGGCGCACGAGGAGCTCAGGGTAACCGATCACGCAGGTTCCACGTCGAGCCCCAGATCGCCGAGCGGCATACGCGGCCGCGGAGAGGAGGAGAAGGACGCCGAGGACGGCGGCAGCGCGTCTCGGAGGTGGTGCATTTCGCGCGATCTACGACGCTGACCCGAGCCCGAGCGTCTGCTGGATCATCGCTTCGATGGCCTCGAATGGCTGCGCGCCTCGACCGTGGCGTGCAGGAAGATCGCCGCGTTGTTGACCAGCGCGTCGAGCGGGCCTGCCGCCAGCGCCTGGGTGACACCGCGCTCGACAGCCACGTCGTCGGTGACATCGATCACGACCGGCGTCACGCCGAGCTCCCTCAACTCGCCGACGGTTCTTCCGCGCAAGTCACGCACGCCGGCGAACACCTCGTCGCCACGAGATGTCGGCGCTCCTCGAGGTCCTCGACGTCGTGAACGAGCGCCTGATCGAGCACGGGGAGGATCCCATTGCATTCGAGAGCGACTGCCGCGAAGGGATCTGTGGCTCGTGTGGCCTGATGATCGACGGCGTGGCCCACGGCCCCTGGAGCGGCGCGGCGGTGTGCCAGCTCCACATGCGAGCGTACCGCGACGGCGACGTGATCTATGTCGAGCCGTGGCGGGCCAGGCCCTTCCCCGTCATCAAGGACCTCGTGGTGAATCGCAGCGCGCTCGATCGCATCATCGCCGCCGGAGGCTTCATCACGGCGCCCACCGGCAGCGCGCCCGAGGCAAGCACCATCCTCGTTCCCAAGACCTGGGCCGAGCGCGCGATGGACGCCGCCGCGTGCATCGCGTGCGGCGCCTGCGTGGCCGCGTGCCCGAACGGATCGGTGTCGCTCTTCACCGCCGCGAAGATCACGCACCTCGGCATGCTCCCGCAGGGGCAGCCGGAGCGTGGCCGCCGCACCCTCACGATGGTGGCGCAGATGGATCGAGAAGGGTTCGGAGGCTGCACCTTCCACGGCGAGTGCCAGGAGGCATGCCCGAAGGTCATCAGCATCGACGACATCGTCCGCATGAACGGCGACTATCTCCACGCGCTCCGGGCCGCCCGGCGGGAGGCGGGCGAGCGTGGCAACGGGCCGGGCTGACCTCGCCCGTGTCGCCTTGCGTGGAGCCTTGCGGTTCGGGCCATGGAGCGCAAGCCAAATGCAGGAGGAAGCACCGAGCCATGGCCGAAGCCGCCGGGCACAAGACAGTGCTCATCACGGGAGCAGCGAAGCGCCTCGGACGGGCGACGGCGCTCGCATTCGCCGCGGAGGGCGTGAGCGTCGTCGTCCACTACAATCGTTCCGCGGGGGAGGCGGAGGATCTCTGCCACGACTTGCTCCGGCCTGGGGTCAGGGCATGGCCGATCCGTGCCGACCTGAGCGACCCTGGTGAGGCTGGCGGGTTGATCGAGAGAGCGCTCCAGATCGCTGGAACGCTGGACGTTCTCGTGAACAATGCCTCGATCTTCCCCCACGAACGCTTTTCCGAGCTCACGCTCGAAGGCTTCCTCACCAGCCTTCGGGTCAACGCGTGGGCCCCGCTCGTCCTGTGTCGTGAGTTCGCGCGCCGCGTCGGTAGCGGTAGGGGCAATGTCGTGAACCTCCTCGACACCAGGATCGATGGCTACGATCCTTCGCACGTAGGCTACCTCCTCAGCAAGCACGTGCTCGCGGTGCTGACCCGCATGGCCGCGGTCGAGCTAGCTCCAGGGGTCACGGTGAACGGCGTGGCGCCGGGCGCGATGCTGCCCCCTCCGGGCGAGACGGCGGCCTACATCGATCGTCTCGCCGAGCACCTCCCGCTGAAGCGGCATGGCCGCCCGGAGGACGTCGCGGAAGCGGTCGTGGCGCTCGCGAAGAGCAGCTTCATCACCGGGGAGATCGTTCACGTCGATGGTGGGCAGCACCTCGTCTCGGAGCGATCATGGACCGGATCCTGATCAAGGACCTCCTCGCTCGCTGCGTCCTCGGAGTCACCCCCGAGGAGCGGCGCGAGAAGCAGGAGATCGTCATCAACCTGGCGCTCTGGACCGACATCCGGGTGCCGGCCCGAACCGACCGGCTCGAAGACGCGATGGATTATCGCTCACTGAAGAAGAAGATCCTGAAAATGACCGAGGAATCCGAGTATCATCTGATCGAGGCGCTGGCCGAGGCGATCGCGCAGCTCTGCTTGACGACGCCGTCCGTACACAAGGTCGAGGTGACCGTGGAGAAGCCCACGGAGCTCCGCTTCACGCGGGGCGTCGCCGTCGAGATCTCGCGCGAGCGGGCCGGGCAGCCATGACACGAGCGTACGTCGGCGTGGGCTCCAACATCGATCCGGAGGACAACGTGCGTGAGGCCCTCCGGCGGCTGGACCAAGAGGGCCGCATCGTCGCGGTTTCCACGTTCTACCGGACGGCCGCGCTCGGAGTCCGCCCGCAGCCGGACTACTACAACGGCGTCGTCGAGATCGAGGTCGACATCGACGCCGCGTCGTTGAAACATTCGATCCTCCGGCGGATCGAGGATGCGCTGGGGAGAAGGCGCACCGCCGACGCATACGCGCCTCGGACCATCGACCTCGATCTATTGGTCTACGGAGACTCGCCGCTGTTCGTCGACGGGCGCCCCGTCCCCGATCCCGATGCGCTGGCCAGACCGTTCGTCGCGGTCCCGCTCGCCGAGCTCGCCCCGGGGCTGACGCTGCCCGGCTCAGAGCGCCGGATCACCGACGTCGCTGCGCGGACAGCCGGGTACCCCATGGTGCCACTGCCTGGCTATACGAGGCAGTTGATCGAGGTGCCTCGGAGCAGGAGGCCTGAGCCGACGACGGAGGAGGCGCGGCAATGAACCGCGAGAAGGTGCAGAGGCTCGTCCGGGAGATCATCAGCGAGCTCGGGGAGGACGCGGATCGCGAGGGCTTGCGGAGGACGCCCGAGCGGGTGGCGCGAGCGTTCGAGTTCTTCGCGTCGGGGTACGGGGTCGATGTCGAGTCCCTGGTGAAGGACGCCAAGTTCTCGCTCGAGGCCAACCATATGATCCTCGTGCGGAACATCGAAATCTACAGCCTCTGCGAGCATCACCTGCTGCCATTCTTCGGCCGATGCCACATTGGGTATGTGCCCGACAAGACCGTGTGCGGCGTCAGCAAGCTGGCCCGCATCGCGGACGCCTACGCGAGGCGCCTGCAGATCCAGGAGCGCATGACCGATCAGGTCGCCGGATCGATCATGGAGCTCATCAAGCCGAAGGGCGTTGGGGTCGTCATCGAAGCGCGCCACCTCTGCATGATGATGCGCGGCGTCGAGAAGCAGAACTCCGTGATGGTGACCTCCGCGGTGCTCGGGAGCTTCCGCGAGTCCCACGCGACGAGGACCGAGTTCCTCTCCCTGATCGACCGGGCCCCTCCGTGATCCGCCCACGTCGCGGAGGCCCGAGGCTTGCAGTGGACTTGCAGTGGAGTGGAGGAGCGAGAGCGCATGACCGACACGACACGGCGAACGATGAGCGGCAGGGCGCGCGTCCGTGCTCCGGCCGTGCGCACCACGGCCGAGGCCGCGACGCGGGCGCGAAGCCGAGCTCCCGCGTCGCGGCGTTCCGCCCCCACCTCATCGAGGGGCCGGGCTCAGGCTGCCAAGAAGATGCGTGCTCGAGGAAGGGTGCCGCCCGCGAGGCAGACTGGCTCGCGTGCGCGCTCGCGGTGAGACCAGCAGATCAATCGGTGTCGCGACGAACAGCCCAGCTCACGTGGCTCCAGGGGGACACATATGGAGATGCAACCGATCCGTGAAGCCGGCAGGCGCGTAGCTGCCGCGATCGAGCGCCAGGACCGGCTCGATGCCGTCGGTCGGGCGGTGGAACGTGCGGTGACAGGGGGGTTCAGGATGCTCGGCCCGATGAGCCGACCTCTGCAAAACCTGCTACACGGCACCTGGCTCGGACATCCGCTCCACCCCGTCCTCACGGACGTCCCCATCGGCGCTTGGACCACGGCCGTGGTACTGGACCTCATCGACGTGTCCACGCGGAGGCGGCGCGGCTACGGCCGAGCGGCCGACAGCGCGATCGCGCTCGGGATCATCGGGGCCCTCGGCGCAGCGGCGTCGGGCCTGACCGACTGGCGACACACGGGCGCGCGCGGCAAGCGCCTCGGCCTCGTGCACGGCGCGCTCAACACCGCTGCGCTCGCGCTCTTCGGTTCTTCGCTTCTCCTCCGCGGTCGCGGGCGCCGCGCTGCGGGTCGCGTCCTGTCCACGATCGGCGGCGCCGTCGTGCTTGCGTCTGCTTACCTCGGCGGCGATCTCGTTTATCGCGAGCGCATCGGCGTCAACCACGCGGATGACAGCCGAAGACCGCGCGGCTTCGTGCCGGTCCTTCCGGCGGCCGAGCTCGCCGAGGGTAAGCCGAGGCGGGTCGAGGCCGAAGGGATCCCTATCGTGCTGGTCCGCACTGCCGACCGCATCTACGCGCTCGGCGAGGTCTGCGCTCACCTCGGCGGCCCGCTGAGCGAAGGCTCACTCGCCGACGGCGGAATCGTCTGCCCCTGGCACGGCTCCCGGTTCAGGCTCGAGGACGGCTGTGTCATCGACGGGCCGGCCACGACCCCCCAACCGTGCTTCGATGCGGTGGTTCGCAATGGGATGATCGAAGTGCGCTACCGCCCCGAGGAGGAGCGGCACCAACGCCGCGAGCCGCTGGCCGAGCTCCGGCGGGGAGCCTCCCAGCCGGCACTGGGCGGCGGGGGGCGCACGGCTTGAGCCGCGCACGCCGCGTCAGAGTTCCTCCGAGAGTTGCGCGCTCGATCGCGGGTCGGCCTCCCGCGCGATCCTCTCGATGGCATCGGCACGGCCGGGTTCGCCCGGCTCCGGGATGGGGTCCCGGTCGAAGTCTTCTTCGGGAAGGTCGGGAGTGTCTGCCGCCGCGGAGAGGAAAGGGCCGCCGATCGTATCCATGACATCGCCTCCGTTCAGGTGTGCATTATCGCGCACGTGACCCAAGTGGGAAGCCCTCGCCGCCTGGCACGCGCCGCCGGGCACGCGAGCGCGGCTGGGGGGCCGGCCCGTTGGAACGCGCCGCCGATGGTGAACATCGAAGCGTCACGAGGGAACAAATATGACGGCGTCGAGCGAGCGTCCCGTTCGTCATCGAGGGTGGGCGCGGCGCGCCGCGCCGGTGCTGGTCATTGCATGTGGCGCGGCCTGCGCCGCGACCTGTAAGGCTCCAGCCGAGCGCGCGCGAGCAGACGTGGACGTTGGAGGGACGCCGCGCGGGCTCGGCAGACTCGATCCCAGCGGCTCGATCGCCGCAGCTATCGCTGACGGGCGTGCCGAGGTTGCCGGAACGGTTGGGGGGCCCGGCGTCCTTTCGGCGCAGAGCGGCTCCGGAGAGCAGGCCAGCGCTCCACCCTTTGCGCACCAGCGCGAGGGAGGAGGCGCGCGTGGAGCGCTCCCTGGGGGACTGGGCCCGATGGCGTGGAGCGATGAGCGCTGGCGCCAGAGGTGCCGGGGCGTCCGGACCTCTTACAACCCGAGCTCCGACCTTTCGGATACCGAGCTGACGATCGCGCCTGGCGATCCTCGATGGCTCGATTTCGTATATTGGTCGGTGAACAACAAGATCAACGAGCACCAGGGCGAGGCGTACGGCGGCACGGGGTGGACAGGCCCGAAGGGGGGGGTGCTCCTGCACTTCGCTCCCGGCTCCCGGTGGGAGCGGCATGTCCTCATGAGCTTCGGCATGTACATTGGCCACATCGTCGGGTCGCATCGATGGACAGACACGATGTTCCCGGATTTCTTCGAGAGATATGGCGGCGTGTTCGGAGTCAACGTCAAGGATCGACTGGCCGAGATCGCTCCGAGATCAATCGATCCCTGGGTCGAGTTTCTGGGCTACTGCGCGCGGAGCCCGTACGCGCGGTACTTGTTTCACCACACGGCCATCGTCGACCCGCTCATGCACCGAATCCTGCTCGCCGCGGGTCAGGGCGTGGCGTTCAGCTATACGTACGAACGGTATCGATACGAGGTGGGGGCGGTCCTGACCGATTGCAAGGCCGTGGACTTCTTCGAGATGTACGACCTGTTCGGCCCCGGCTTTGCCGCACGCGGAAACTGGGCGCTACAGAGCAAGCATCAAGACGTGTTCTCACATGTTGGCTACGCTGGCGCGTATGGTTTTCAGCCTGGCACGGCGGTGCCGCCATCCCCTCGCTCACCGCCGCCGGCAGCGGCTCCGGACGTACCGCTGGATCTGCCGGACGCGCAGGCCGCGACGCGCGGAAAGACCGTGTACCTTCATGAATGTGCCGTCTGTCACGGGGATGCCGGCGACGGGGCTGGCCCCGAAGCCTCCAGCTTCGACGTGAAGCCTCGTGATTTTCGCCAGGGGAATTACAAGTTTCGCACGACCGAATTTCATGAATTGCCCACGCTCGACGACGTCGAGCGCGTGATCCGAAACGGCGTGCCCGGCACCGCGATGCCGGCGTGGGCGCCGTTCCTGAGCGAGCAACAGGTGCACGAGGTAGCCCTCTACCTGATCGTGTTCTCCCCGCGCTTCGTCGAGGCGTATCGTTCTCACGCGGCACCTCGAAAGCTCGAGATCCCAGCGCCGCCATCGGATCTGGCCACCTTGACGGATCGTGGACACAAGATCGCGCGGGTCTTGCTGTGTCTCCAGTGTCACGGGGTTGAAGGTCGAGGTGACGGGGAAACCGCCCCCGCGCTCACCGACGACTGGGGCCACCCAGATCCGCCGGCGGACTTCACGTACAAATGGTCGTTCAAGAACGGCTTCGCGCCCGCCGATATCTATCGCACGATCTTTGGCGGACTGAACGGTACCCCGATGGGATCCTATTCTTACGCGGTCCCAGACATGGCGGATCGGTGGGCTCTGGTGGCATACGTGCTCTCCTTCTCACCACAAACTCGTCCAGTGCTCCATTTGAAGGAGTTCGCCAGAGAGCGCAGCCGCCGCATTGGTCGAGGTGGCCATGTACGTCCGGAGGGGGCGCTGCCATAGCTCGCCGGCCGCTGGATCCGGACGTCTCGTCGCTCCATCGTGCAGCATGAGGTTCTGCCTCTCGGAGCGCCTCCAGCCGGACTGAACCATGAGGATCTCCGTCCCGGTGCACCCGCCCTTCCGCCTCGCGCTCACCGTCGCCGCGCTCCAGAGGCGCCCCGAGAACCCGGTCGACGTGTGGTCCGCGGACCATCGCTACCTGCGCGCGTTCCTGGGCCCGCGCGGTCCGGTCTCCTGGGCCGTGGCCGAGGAGGCCGGCGGGAAGCGGCTCCGGGTCGATCTGTCCGGGGACGTCCCCGATCCGAGGACGTGGCGTGGCCTGGTCACCCGGTTGCTCGGGGCCGACATCGCTACCGCACTGGGCTCCTGCCTCGGGTACGGACGTCAAAGCGCTCGTCAGGCCAGGGATGCAGCACACGGGCGGGTGGGATCCACCGCTGCGCTAGGGCTGCCATCCGCACCCAGTCCGTCCGGTCACGTTGCCCTCGACGTCGCAGGGCGCGGTGCCATGTACGGATGACCTGGGTGCGGAAGGACGATAGCGCATGGATGTTCGTCGGCACGGCATGGTACGCGAAGTACCCGCGCACGACATGGCCGAGCCAACGCCCTTGCTCGGGGATGGGCTGATGCCGGCGGAGCTGCAATTCGGCCTTCACCTCGTGCAGTTTCGCCTGCGTCCGCTTCTTCACCGTATGCCGTTCCAGCAGAAACTTTCCCGCCCTGGTCTTCGAGCAGATGAGCATGAGGCCAAGGAAGGAGAATGTCTCCGCTGCTCCTTTCAAGTGTCGCTCTCGCCGTCTCGCGTTCGCAAACTTGCCGAACGCGATCAGCCGCGTCTTGTCGGGATGAAGAGTCAACGCGAAGCGCTGCAACCGGCCGCGCATCGCGTCGAGAAACTTCACGGCATCCGGCTTGTGCTGGAATCCAACCAGGAGATCGTCGGCGTAGCGCACCACAATCACCTCGCCGCGCGCGTGCCGCTTTCTCCACTGCTGGACCCACAGGTCGAAGACGTAGTGCAAGTAGATGTTCGCCAGAAGGGGCGACACCGTCGCCCCCTGGGGGGACCCCTGCTCGCTTGCGGTCCAGCGACCTTCCTCCATCACCCCTGCGCTCAGTCACTTCTGGATGAGGCGCAGAATCCTCCGATCCGCAATGCGATGCTCGACAAACTTGACCATCCATCCGTGATCGATGGTGTTGAAGAAATCACGGATGTCGGCATCGAGCACCCAGTTCACCTTCTTGCGCAGGATCCCGACGGCAAGCGCATCCAACTGCGCGCGCTCCTTCTCGGTGCTCGACGCCGGGTCTGTCGCCTCGAACGCCGCCTTGTAGGCCGCGTGCGCCTCGGTCCACCGACCTGCATCGCGGGCTCTCTGTGCACGGCGAACATGGTCCTTCACCGTCGAGCTGCCGCTCAGCTCCAGCGTCGAATAGATGTCCTCCGCGCTGGCTGGGCTCGTGCAGGCAGCGGCGGCGCCAAGCATCAAGCAGAACAGCAACGAGGGCGCAACATCACGCATGCGGGGACCGTACTTACGCGAAGCGCGCGGCGTCAACCGCGACGAATTCGCAGGGAATGAACGTTTTGCCAGGCAAAGATCGACCCGGCGACGCAAAGCTGCCGTCGACCCTCCGAGCAGTGGAGCCGCCCAGGTACGCACATCACAAAGCGCACAGTATCCTACCAAAGTTGACCCACCCTGCTCTTTCTTGAACCCTTCCGGCCAGCTCAGGGGTGCTACCAGCTGTGGGCAAGCCAGCACGAACTCCCCCCCACTTCGAGCGCTTCCGCCGCCTCATCAGGCGGGTCGGTGTCACCGCGCGACACGCCGAGGACCTCGCGCAGGAAGCGCTCCTGCGGGACTGGGCTGGGGCTCAAGCTGGACACCGTGAGGAGCCAGCACCGCAGGGCACGCGAGCAGCTGGAGGAGGCGAAGCGGCGCTGGATGGCGCAGCAAGAATTCCGTGGCTGGGACAAGGAGCCCTGCGTTCCGGTGGCGTTCGGCCTGCTCCGTCGCTCGTGGTGGACGACCGCCCTGCGCCTGCAGAAGGTCGGGGCAAAGGTCTTCGCGCAGGCGGCGTTCGTCGTGCTGACGGGCGCCGTCGTCGCGACAGCTCCACGCTCGTCAGGCTCGGCCAGTGCGACCCCGTGGTTACGGCCAGCAGCGGTCCACGCCGGTGCGGCTACGCCCGCGCAGCAGCACACCGCACCGCCCCTCGACCAGCCAGACGCACGCCGTGCGGTCGCCACGGCCTCGCCCCCAGTGCAGGGCGGCATCCCGGCCCCCGGCGAGAATGCACCGGCCGCAATGAACGGCAAGCCTGCTTCACCGGCCGCAACAGCTGCACGTTCCTCACCGCCCGTCCGCGCCGTAGGCACGGTCGCGAGCGAGCGCGAGAAGGACCTGATCCTCCAGGCGCGCAAGGCCATCGAAGCCTACAACGCCAGGGCTGACGTCGAGGCGCGACGCCTGCTCGACATGCACGCCATGGAGTTCCCTCGGGGTCAGCTGGCCCGTGAGCGCGAGGCGCTGCTGCTGCAACTTCGATGAATCGGCGGCGGCCCTAGCGACAGATAGCCGGCTGTGGAGCCGGCGTCCTTGAGCGACCTCAGGCCGAGATCCGCCCTGCGTCGGGCCAGGAGAATGAGCACGTCGATGACACGCAAGGAAGCGGTGGCGGAGCATAGGCGCACATCACGTCGAGTCGACCGTGGGCGATACCGCTGAGGAGATCGCGGCAGAGCTTGGTGCCCATCCAGGCACGACGAACAAGCGGCTGCACCGCGGGCGAAAGCAGTTACGGGAGCTCCTCCGCTGAACGAGGTGCGGACGTAGCTCGCCGTCGCCGCGCGCGTTCGACTTGGTCGAGCAAGGCCTGCTCGCTGGATCGACACGCTGGTTTTCGGCGTCCGCCGCATCTTCGCCGCGGGCGTCGAGCTGCCGGAGCGCACCGCGCTCAACTTCGTCGGGGCGGTGGTCACCGAGAGAGCGGCGGCAGCGGCTCGGGTGGAAGGGCGCCTGACCGGGAGGGCGCGGGGCGCCTCGCCCGATCCAGCGCTCAAGAAGCGCTCGACTTCACGCTCGCCCCCCGGCGTCCGTTCGCCTTGATCGGCGCGGCGCGGAAGGCGCGGCGGTACGCCTGCGGGCTCGTGGTCACGAGCCGCTGGAAGTGCTCGCGAAACGCGGTCGGCGAGCCGAACCCGACCCTCGCCGCGATCGACTCCACCGAGTGCTCCGTCGTTTCGAGCAGCTGCTGCGCGCGGCGCACGCGGGCCCGGAGCAGCCATTGGAGCGGCGTGGTGCCGGTCTGCTCGCGGAAGCGGCGGTTCAGCGTGCGCACGCTGAGGGCCGCGCGCCGCGCGATGTCCTCGAGCGTGAGCGGCTTGTCGAGGACCTCCTCGATCCACCGCAGCAGCGGCTCGAGCGACGACCCGTCCGGCGCGGGCGGCTCGTGGAGGATGAACTGCGACTGCCCCCCGTCGCGCTCGAGCGGCATCACCGAGAGCCGCGCCGTGTCCGCGGCCACGGCCGAGCCGTAGTCGAGCCGCACCATGTGGAGGCAGAGGTCGAGCGCCGCCGCGGCGCCCGCCGACGTCAGAAACTGCCCCTCATCCACGTAGAGCACCTTCGGGTCGACACGAATGGACGGGTGGCGGCGCGCGAGCTCGTCCGTCGCGAGCCAGTGGGTCGTGGCGCGGCGCCCGTCGAGCAGCCCGGTCGCGGCGAGGATGAACGCCCCGGTGCACATGGAGGCGACGCGGGCGCCCGAGGCCGCCGCGGCGCGGACCGCGTGCAAGAGCGCCTCCGGGACCGGAACGCTCGCGTCGGCGACGCCCGGAAGGATGATGGTGTCCGCTCGCGTCAGCTCGTCGAGGCCGCAGCGCACCCGGAGGTCGAACGCTCGGGCGCTCACCTCGCGCGTCACCCCGCAAACACGGACTTGATACCCGGCCCGACCCCCGGGCAGCCGGACACACCCGAACACCTCGCAGGGCGTCGACAGGTCGAACGGGACGACCCCGTCCATCGCGACCACAGCCACGACGTGCATGGCTGAAAGATGCTTGATGTTCCACTTCATGCCAACGGTTTTATGATCCGGCGCGGGCTCGGGACGTTGGGCTGGCCAGAAGGCGTCGAAGATTGGCACGAACGCCCCTCGCGGGACCGTCCCGGCTGTGCCATATCCCGGCTGTGCCATATGCCGCGCGATGACGGCGTGATGCCACTGGCATCTCTAGGGTTCACCTGGATGGATGCGAGCATCGCCCCGGGGCGAGGAGATAGGTATGCGGATCTTCGTTGTCGGAGCCAACGGGCGCCTGGGGCAGCGGGTCGTCGCGGAGGCGCTACGACGCGGCCACGAGGTCACCGCGTTCGTGCGAGATCCAGGGGCGATCGTCGGGCGACCCGGGCTGTCCGTTCGAATCGGCGCGGTCGCCGACGAGCCAGCGCGGGTTCGCGAGGCCATCGCCGGGCACGGCGCGGTGCTCTCGGCGCTGGGTAACCCGCTGTGGCTCAAGGGCAAGCGCGGCCCGGCGATCGTCGCGGCCGCGGCCGGCAACCTGGTCGCCGCCATGCGCGAGCAGGGCATATCGCGGATCGTCATGCCGCTGGCCTGGGGCACCGGCCAGAGCAATGCGCACGCATCGCCCCTCGTCCGCGCGGCCATTCGCATCTTGATCCGCCGCGACTACCGCGACTTCGACGCTGCCGAGGAGATCCTCGCGCGCTCGGGTCTGGCGTGGACGGTGGCGTATTTCGGCCGGCTGACCGACGCGGCGCCCTCCTCGGGCTGGAGCGTCTCCGCGGAGCTCCGCGCTCCCGGCCAGCTCGCGATCGCTCGCGACGACGTCGCCCAGTTTCTGGTCTCCGCCGCGGAAGACGACGCCTTCGCTGGCCGCCGGGTGGTCCTCAACGGCGCCTCTCGACGAGGGACCTGAGATGAGCTCTCTCGATGGCAAGATCGTCGTGATCACGGGCGCCAGCTCGGGCGTCGGCGCGGCGGCAGCCCGAGAGCTGCGGCGCCGGGGCGCAAGCGTCGTCCCCGTCGGGCGCTCGCCGCAGAAGACCGCGGCCCTCTGCGCCGAGCTCGGCGTGCGCGGCCACTCGGTCGATTTCACCCGCCTCGACGAGGTGCGGCGCCTCGCCCACGACCTCCTCAGCACGTTGCCGCGCATCGACGTGCTCGCCGCAAACGCCGGCGGGATCCCCGCCGATAGGCAACCCACCAGCTCGGGTATCGAGCCCATCTTCCAGGTAAACACCCTCGGCCCGTGGCTGCTGATGCGCCTGCTCGCGCCGCGCCTGACGGGCGGCAGGGTCATCGCCACGTCCTCGCGCTCCCACACCGGGGCTACGCTGTCCTCCGACACCCTCGCCCGCATTTCAACCAGCACGGCGGGACTGGGGCCTCACAAGGTCTACGCGCGCGCCAAGCTGGCGTCGGGGATCCTCCTGCGCGAATTCGGCCGGCGACACCCGCAGGTGGTGGTCGCGGACTTCCACCCCGGCATCATCGCCTCCGACTTCGGCCGCTACATGGGCGCCGCTGGCGCCGCCCTGAAGGTCCTCGCCGCGCCGTTCCTCGACACGCCGGCCCAGGGCGCGCAGCGCCTCGTGCATCTGGCGATGGGCGAGCATGACATCCACGGCAAGTACTTCGTGAGCAACCAGCCCGCGGCGGGCTCTCCCCTGCTGAACGACTGCACCCTGGGGATCGAGCTATGGACGCTCGCCGAGCGCCTGGCCGGCCGGTAGATACCGACGCAACTGGCGCCTGCCACGCCGGCCCGCGCACGTGACGCGCATTGCTCTTGACCATCATCTGACCATCCGCGGCGGCGCCTGAAACTCGGGACGGACCGGACACGGTCGTTCGTGCTCTGCCAGCCCTTTCGCCGCTCCGCGGTCAGCGCGTCGAGATCATCGCGCTCGGCGAGGCGCAGCCGCAGGCATCCGTCGCCCCGGTTGCAGGTGGCTTGCGTGGACAAATCCAGATCAAAGACGACTTCGACGCCCCTCTTCCTGACGACGTTCGGCGAGCATTCGAGGGAGACGGGCCTTGAAGTGGCTTCTCGATACGCACGTCGTGGTCTGGTTTGCCGCTCAGCCCGAGCGCCTGAGGTCGGAGGTCGAGGATGCGCTCCCGCACGTCGGCGGGGAGCTCCAGGCTGCGGGCCTCAAGTGGGGCCGTCGATGCCGGCCGCCGCTGGATCAACCGGGGAGCGCGGCGGTCAGGTCCAGCTCGACCAGCTGACCGGTGAAGCCGAGCGAAGCGACCCCGAGCAGGGTGCTGGCCGCACCAAAGGCCGGGCCGAGCGCCGAGTCGTTCAGTCGCTGCCACACCGCGCCCAGCACCTGGTCGTCGTCGCTGACCACGTAAATCACCGAGCGCACCACGTCGGCGGGCTGCGCCCCGGCCGCGTTCAGGACGGCCAGCGCGTTCGCTGCCACCTGGTCGGCCTGCGCGAGGTAGTCGCCCGCGCCGACCACGTTGCCGTCGAGGTCGAGTGGGCACTGGCCGGCGAGGAAGGCCAGCCGACCGGCCTCGACGATTGTAACGTGGTGATAACCGGGAGTTTGGTGGACGTCGGGCGGGTTGATCTTGACCAAGCGCATTGAGGGGGAAGGAAAAGCAACACAATTCGAGGATGTCAAGGTCCGTGCGCGTTGTTGGCTGTGAAGGCGCACGAGGAACTCAGGGCAACCGATCACGCAGGTCCCACGTCGAGCCCCAGATCACCGAGCGGCATACGCGGCCGCGGAGAGGAGGGGTAGAGGGCTTCGTCGTGCTCATCGGCCGCAACGCGGCGAAGAGCGCGAGGTGCGGCTGTCTCGCGGGCTGCTCCTCGCGGACTTCTCAGCCCTGCCAGAGAAGGCTGCGATCAGGCGGTCGAGGGCTTGCCGGTGTTGAAGCCAGTTGAGCGTCGAAGGCTCGCTTGTAGGCGGGCCGCGCTTCGCCGCGGGCGACATAAGCGGCCAGGTTTGGGTACTCGTCCAGGATGCCCGACAACCTCAACCTGAGCAGCACCGACACCATCATCAAGTCGCCAGCGCTGAAGGCACCATCGAGCCAGCCGGCGTCGCCCAGGCGAACGGAAAGCTGGCCGAGCCGAGCGCGGAGGCGAGCCTCGACCAGAGGCAGGCGCTCCGCATACCAGGGCTTGTCGCCCTCCAGGATCCTGGCGGTGACGAGCTCGCGCATCTTCCTGGGAGCAGGCGCCGTGGATGGCGTGCGTATCCTGCGGCCCGAGACTCTCGCCTTGATGACCTCCAACCGTCTCACGGAGCAGCAGCGCGCCACGGCTGAAGTGGGAGGCATGCCGCTCTTCCGGGGCGGTCACGGGTTCGGGATGGGCGTCGCCGTGGTGCTCGATCCGAAGAAGGCCGAGCCCACGGCATCCCCGCGGCCAAGCGCCAAGATGTAAGACCGTTCACGCGCCGGAGCGCTCGACCTCCTTGTCCGTGCTGCACCGAGCAGCCGCCCGATGGTCTCGTGGGCAGCAGGAGCTGCGCGCGGTGACGGAGGCGGCCGCGCTCTCCGGGCGGGGAGCTCGGCGAGCTCCTTCGCCGCGAGGGGCTGCACGAGGCGCAGCTCGGCGAGCGGCGCAAGGCCGCGCCCATGGAGCTGCCGGAGCAGGGCGCGAAGATTTTTTTCGAGCGACCGATGATTTCTCCGCGGGCGGGGGGTCCATGGAGCCGAAGGAGGACAATTTCATGTCCCACAAGCTCTTCGTCAGCCTGCCCATCAAGAACCTCGATCGCACCGTGGCGTTCTTCAAGGCCCTCGGCCTCACGTTCAACCCGAAGGTCACGGGCGACCAGGCCGCCTGCATGCTCATCGGCGAGCACGCCTACGCGATGCTGCTCGTCGAGCCGTTCTTCAAGACGCTCACCAAGAAGGAGATCTGCGACACCGCAACGCACGTGGAGGGGGCCTTCGGGCTCTCGTGCGCGAGCCGCGCCGAGGTGGACGCGATGGTGGCGAAGGCGCTCGCCGGCGGCGGCAAGGAGGCGGGGCCGCCGGAGGACCACGGGTTCATGTACAGCCGGAGCTTCGAGGACCTCGACGGGCACCACTGGGAGGTGGTGTGGATGGATCCAACGGCCGGGCAGTAAGCCGCACGGCTCTCGGCGACCCCGGCGAGAGCTGCAACGGGCCTCGCCCGTGGCGTTCGTCGGCCGGTCACGACGCGCCTTGAGCGCCCTCGGCGCAAGTTGCGCAAGGATCGCTCAATCCGCCGCTCCCCGGCGCGCGCCAGCGCCGCGCGTCGCCGGGGGAGCACGCGCGTCGCCGCGTGGTCTCCTCCTTGCAATGCCCCCCGGCGCGACGGCGGCTCGGTCATCGCCGCAGCCATCGCGCCCTCTCTGTGCCTCTCGCCTTGCAAGAAGGAGCTACCCATGATTCAGCAGATTCGCTTGGTCCTCGCCTCGCTCGTCGCCTCCGCCGTCATCGGCGGTTGCGTGATGAGCGCCGATCCTGCCGGAGAGGCTCTCGCCGGAGAGGAGGGCGAGCTGGTGCAGTCAGCGCAGCAGCCGCTGCCGTCGAGCGGCTACTTCCGCACGTACTACAGCGACGCGTCCTACACGACGGTCGTGGGCTGGGTGAACTGGGAGTGCGACCCCAATTACCGGGAGGCCGACGGCGAGACATCGCGTTATTACAAGCAGCGCCGCTTCGACTGCCCCACGTTCGACAATCCCTTGCTCCCCGCGTGCGATCTCTGCAACACCTACACGACCTCGGAAGGGTACACCTTCACGAACTGTAGCCTCATCGCCTGCCCGCGGAATCCCTGGTGATCCCCGCCGCGCACCGCGTCGCGTCGACGCCCGGCGCTCCACAAGTCCCTCGTACAGCACCAGGGCACACGTGACCCTCAGACCGGAGAGCGCCGGCGGCCTCCCGGGAGGATTCCAATCCTCGCCGCACGCCGGCCGATCGGCGCTCCAGAGCAGCGCGTCGCCGGCGACGTAGCGGCCGCTCGCCGCCTCGAAGCGCGCCACGCCCACGCCTCGCCGGCGCACACCCAACACAACACCTCGTCGGCGCCGCCTCGTTCGCCGCGAACAGAGCCACCGCCTCTCCCCGGCGCTCGCCGGAGCGAGCCCCTCGGCGAGCTCGGGCCACGCGCTCTCGAGCTCCGCGTGCCGCTCAAGAAGCAACGCAAGAATCATGCCTTATTTCCCCGACGCGTCCAGGCAGCCCGATCCGCGCGCTTGACAATCAATAAGCCACGGCTTATACGTCGTGGATGCAGAGCGCGGCCGTGATCGAAGACAGGATCTTCCAGGCGCTGGCGGACCCCAGCCGCCGGGCGATCTTCGAGTCGCTCACGCGTGGCGAAGCGGCCGTGAAGGACCTCACGGCGCGCTTCGACATCTCGCAGCCGGCGATCTCGCAGCACCTCGCCACGTTGAAGGACGCCGGCCTCGTGAGCGGCCGGCGCGAGGGGCGCTGCGTCTACTACCGGGTGGAGCCGCGCGGGCTGAAACCGCTCGTCGACTGGATCACGCACTACCGCGCCTTCTGGATGGAGCGCGTCGATCGCCTAGAACAACTGCTGGAGAAAATGGACGAATGAACCCCACCGACACGACCGCAGAATCGCAAACCGAATCCATTTCGTTCGAGTTCGATTTGAAGCATGCGCCGGAGAAGGTGTGGCGCGCGCTCACCGAACCGGCGCTGCTCGCGGAGTGGCTCCTGCCCACCATCGGCCTCCAGCTCGAGCCGGGGGCGGCGTTCACGCTCAAGACGCAGCCGTACCCCGGCTGGGACGGCACCGTGAATTGCCGGTTCGTCGAGATCGAAGCGCATCGGAAGCTCAGCTACACGTGGAGCGTCCCCTTCCTGGAGACCGTCGTGACCTTCACGCTCACGCCCACGGCGTCGGGCACGCGCCTGTCCCTCGTGCAATCGGGCTTCAAGCCTGACCAAAAGCAGAACTTCGGCGGCGCGCGCTACGGCTGGAAGATGATGGGCGGGAAGCTCGTCGACCTGCTCGAGAGGATCTCATGAGCCGGGCGAGGCTCGTGGCCTACTGGGTGACCACAGGCCTTGTCGCGTCGTCCATGGTCTCGGGCGGCGTGGCCCACGTCCTCCACGCCCCAGCGAGCGTCGACGGCTTCGTGCGCCTCGGCTACCCGCTGCACTTCGTCACGCTCCTCGGCATCTGGAAGATCCTCGGCGCGCTCGCGCTGCTGGCGCCGAGATTCCCGCGCTTGAAGGAGTGGGCGTACGCGGGCCTCGCCTTCGACCTCACCGGCGCCGCCTTCGCCTGGGCCGCCGTCGGCGCCAGCGACTCCACGAGCAACGCTGGCCACATCCTCGCGCCGCTCGTGGTCCTCGCGCTGGCGGTGACGTCGTGGGCGCTGCGGCCGGACTCGCGCAGGTTGCCGGAACCCCTTCACACGCCGTCGGTGTTGATGACATGATCGTGAACATGGCCTCCTCCAAGCAGCAAGCCGCAGACAGGCAGCACGCCGCAGACAGGCAGCACGCCGCAGACAGCCACGATTGGATCCGCGTCCAGGGCGCCCGGGAAAACAACCTCAAGGACGTCAGCGTCGAGATCCCCAAGCGGCGGCTGACCGTGTTCACCGGCGTCTCGGGATCGGGCAAGTCGTCGCTGGTGTTCGGCACCATCGCGGCGGAGTCGCAGCGGCTGATCAACGAGACGTACAGCGCGTTCGTGCAGGGGTTCATGCCGACGCTGGCCCGGCCCGAGGTCGACGTGCTGGAAGGGCTGACGACCGCGATCATCGTCGACCAGGAGCGGATGGGCGCGAACTCCCGCTCGACGGTCGGCACCGCGACCGACGCCAACGCGATGCTGCGGGTGCTGTGGAGCCGCCTCGGCAAGCCGCACATCGGCTCGTCCAACGCCTTCTCCTTCAACGTCCCGTCGGTCCGGGGGGTCGGGGCGATCTCGATCGAGAAGGCCGGCGGGAAGAAGACCGAGAAGCGCGAGTTCGTGGTCAACGGAGGCATGTGCCCGAGATGCGAGGGCATGGGCTCCGTCTCCGACTTCGACCTCTCTCAGCTCTACGATGACAGCAAGTCGCTCAACGAGGGCGCGCTCACCATCCCCGGTTACTCGATGGATGGATGGTACGGGCGCATCTTCGGCGGCTGCGGCTTCTTCGACCCGAACAAGCCGATCCGCAAGTTCACGAAGAAGGAGCTCCACGACCTGCTCCACAAGGAGCCGACCAAGATCAAGGTCGACGGCATCAACCTGACCTACGAAGGGCTGATCCCGAAGATCCAGAAGTCGATGCTGTCCAAGGACGTCGACGCGATGCAGCCCCACATCCGGGCGTTCGTGGAGCGCGCGATCAAGTTCTCCACCTGTCCCGAGTGCGGCGGCACGCGGCTCAGCGAGGCTGCCCGGTCCTCGAAGATCAAGGGGATCAACATCGCCGACGCCTGCGCGATGCAGATCAACGACCTGGCCAAGTGGGTGCGCGATCTGAACGAGCCGTCCGTCAAGCCGCTGCTGGCGACGCTGCGGCACACGCTCGACTCGTTCGTCGAGATCGGGCTGGGCTACCTCAGCCTCGACCGGCCGTCGGGCACGCTGTCGGGCGGCGAGGCGCAGCGCACCAAGATGATCGGCCACCTCGGGTCGTCGCTCACCGACGTCACCTACGTCTTCGACGAGCCGACGGTGGGGCTGCACCCCCACGACATCCAGCGGATGAACGAGCTGCTGCTGCGGCTGCGCGACAAGGGCAATACCGTCCTCGTGGTCGAGCACAAGCCGGAGACGATTGCGATCGCCGACCACGTCGTCGACCTCGGCCCCGGCGCCGGCACCGCCGGGGGCGAGGTGGTCTTCACGGGCACCGTCGACGGGCTGCGGGCGAGCGGCACGCTCACCGGGCGTCACCTGAGCGACAGGGTCTCCCTGAAGCGGTCGGTGCGCAAGCCGTCGGGTGTGATGAAGGTGCGCGGGGCCCGCACGCACAACCTGAAGAACGTCGACGTCGACATCCCGCTCGGCGTGCTGGTGGTGGTGACCGGCGTGGCGGGGTCGGGCAAGAGCTCACTCATCCACGGCTCGGTGTCCGGCCGTGACGGGGTGGTGTCGGTCGACCAGACCCCGATCCGTGGCTCCCGGAGGAGCAATCCGGCGACATACACCGATCTGCTGGAGCCGATCCGCAAGGCGTTCGCGAAGGCGAACAACGTGAAGCCTGCCCTGTTCAGCGCCAACTCCGAGGGCGCCTGTCCGACCTGCAACGGCGCCGGGGTGATCTACACCGATCTCGCGATGATGGCCGGCGTCACCACGGTCTGCGAGGACTGCGAGGGCCGGCGGTTCCAGGCGTCGGTGCTGAATTATCGGCTCGGCGGGCTCAACATCGCCGAGGTGCTCGATCTGCCGGTCAAAGATGCGGTCGGCTTCTTCGGCGCTGGCAAGGCGCATACGCCGGCCGCGCACGCGATCCTGCAGCGCATGGCCGACGTGGGGCTCGGTTACCTGCGGCTCGGCCAGCCGCTCACCACGCTGTCGGGCGGCGAGCGGCAGCGGCTCAAGCTCGCGACACACATGGGCGCCGACGGCGGCGTCTATGTGCTCGACGAGCCGACAACCGGGCTGCACCTGGCCGACCTCGAGCAGCTGCTCGGGCTGCTGGACCGGCTGGTCGACTCCGGCAAGTCGGTCATCGTGATCGAGCACCACCAGGCGGTGATGGCGCACGCCGACTGGATCATCGATATCGGGCCGGGCGCGGGCCACGACGGCGGGCGGATCGTGTTCGAAGGCACCCCGGCCGACCTGGTGGCGGCGAAGTCGACGCTGACCGGCGAGCACCTGGCGGCGTTCGTCGGAGGCCAGCCGAAGGCAGCCGGAGCTGCGCGATCTCGCTGAGGAGCCGGCGTTTTTCCGTGGGCGCGCGACGTGCTACAATGCGTGCATGTCGTTCGCTCCGGACATTCTGGTCACCTCCCGCGACGGAACGAGCCGCTCGCTCGTCGTCGAGGTGAAGCTGTCGATCCACGATCTCCAGGCGTCGGAACAACAGCTCAAGGCGTACATGGTGCGCCATGGCTACGCTACCGGGATGCTCGTTACGCCGGACGCAGTGCGCATCTACCGCGATACGTTTGCGAGCTACGAGAAAGGATCGGTGGAGCTGGTCGGGGCGTTCTCGACGGCGGGCATCTTCGAAGCCGGCGTTGCGTCGACGATTCGCGCGATTGAAGAGCCAGGACTGCGCGGGGTTCAATTCGAGGACGAAGTCCAGCGCTGGCTGGAAGGGCTCAAGAATCCATCCAATCTGGCCGCCTTAGCGCCAGACTTGCGTGAGGCCGTCGAGGATCACGTGGTGCCCGCTCTGGAGCAAGGAGAGGTGCGTGCGGCTGGGCCGCGTGCGAGCCTGAGGCGCACCGGGACCTGAACGATGCGGCACGTCTTCGTCGAGACCAATTGGGTCGTGGACTATGCTGCGCCTGCGCATCACAAGAAAAAAGCAGCGGTTGATCTTCTCGACCGTGCAGCCGCGGGAGAGCTCAAGCTTTATCTTCCGTCCATTTGCCTGAACGAGGCACGTCGTCCAATCCAGGAGCTCAAGCCTCGGCATGAAGCAGATGCCATTCGCCAGTTTCTGCGCTGGGGCAAGGCGAACGGAAAAATCTCGATCGACGACGATGCCACTGCGTTACGGGTGCTCAGCATGTTCGAGAGCAGAGTGAAAGAGGAGCTCAAGCAGCTCGACACGACGCTCACGTCGCTGCGCAAGCACCCAGGGCTCGATGTGTTCGCGCTCGACGACGCCATGCTGGAGCGCGCGATCGAGCTGAGCGGCGGCGAGCTCGAGTTCGTCAAGCCGTTCGACCAAGCGATCTTGGCTGCGGTGCTGGTGCGGGCCGAGAGGCTGAAGGCCGCTGGGGCAACAGATCTCTCGTTCTGCGAGCTCAACGGGGATCTCCAGCCGTGGGGGAAGAACGGCGTTTCCAAACCAGCATTGACGAAGCTCTACGACGCCGCCGGGATCTGGGTATACGGTGACTTCGATCTTGCTGCGCCAGTGCGCCCCGCGAGCTAGCCAGCGCCTCCGCGCGAGCTCCCGGAGGAAGAAGCACCGTGCAGGGCTGGACGCGAGGACGGCTCTCATCAGGCTGACCGCGCCGAGAGCGCATGCGCCCCCCCGCCAGGCGTCTTATGACTGGCGTGCGACGCGCACCCTGCCGCGAGGCGAGCAAAGCATCCGTTTGAGCATCCAGGGTATTTACCCGTGCTTCGCAGGACGTCCCCCATGCGCCCATCCACGCGCGGGCTCCGCACGATGGCTGGAGCGGGCGGCGTGGTGGAACGACGGCAGGCTCCTGGAGCGCGACGCCCGCTTCGATCCGGCGCATGTGGGGGAGATCCTTGTCGTCCGCCCATTCGCCCGGAAGACCTTCTCCCCGGCGCTGTGCGAGGCGCTCCTTCGATAGTCGCCTTCTGGCTGGTGTCCTGGTACCGAAAATTCCGGTACGACTGAGGGGGAGCCAGCGCGCATCGTTGGGTCTGATCGGAGGTCGACGTGGAGCTACTCGAGAATTTGCTGTGGCTGTGCAGAATCCCCTCGCCGACGGGTGAGGAACGCAACCTGGCCGACGAGCTGATTCAACGGCTCGCGGCGCTCCCCTTGGCTTCACCGCCGCGCCGCTACGGGGACTCCCTGGTCGCACCGCTGACGCGCGGGTCGGGAGGCCCCAAGATTCTGCTCGTCGGGCAGCTCGACGTGGCGACCCCGGGGCAGCGAGGCGAAGCGCGGACGGAGAACAACCGCGTGCTCGGCGCTGGCGCCGCCGAGAAGAGCGGCCTCTGCCTGATGCTCGACCTGGCCGAGCGCCGGCCGCAGGTGCACGCCGAGCTCACCCTCGTGTTTCACGCCCGCGGGGCGTGCGGCTTCGACGCGAGCGAGCTCAGGGTGGTCATGAAGCAGGACGCCGAGCTACGAGGGGCCGACTTCGCCCTGGTGCTCAAGCCCACGGACAACAAGCTTCAGCTCGGCTCGGGAGGCTCCACGCACGCGACGCTGGCGTTTGCAGGCCGCACGGGGCACAGCGGGCTGCCCGGTGCCGGCGTGAACGCGATTCACAAGTTCGCGCGCGTGCTCTCTCAGCTGGCCGCGTTCGAGCCCGTACCCGACGTCGTCGACGGCCTCACCTGGTACGAGATGATGAACGCCACCTCGGCGCACGGGGGCCGCGCCGGCAGCGTCGTGCCAGACCACCTGGAAGTGAACGTGCACCACACGTACGGCCCCAGCACGAGCTCCCATACCTCGCAAGAGCGGCTGATGGCGCTCGTAGACCGCGTGGGGGCCGTCCGGTTCGAGGAGCTCTCCCGTCCGGCGCCGCCGAACCGGAACCACGCGCTCATCGCAGCTCTCGAACAGAGCGGCGTTCAAGGCGTCGAGGCCCGGCAAACCTGGTCGGAAGTGGCAAGCTTCACGACGCTCGGGATCCCGGCGGCGAATTTCGGACCGGGCGCGGAGCGGACGATGCACGCTCTCAACGAGGTGACGGAGCTCTCGGAGCTCGCGCGGGCGCAAACCATCCTCGAGCGCTGGTTCGCCAGGATGACGTGATGCGTTCGTTGCATCGGTGTCGTCGACCCCGGCGAGCGCCGCGAGAGGGGCAATCTCCAGGACGATGGCCGGGCGCATGCGGCCCAGCATCACCCGGCGGGTTGCCCTCCGAAAGACGCGCCTGGCCCGTCATTCGACGGGCCGAGGGCAGCGCTGGCCAGCAGCGCCCATGGCGCGATCGCCGTCGCGGCCGGGCAACAAGCGCCGGAGCCCGTCCTGGAGACTCGCGACGATGGGGACGCCGTCGAAGCCGAGATCGCAGTCGATCAGCAATCTCGCCATCGCCGGCGAGACGCCCGCGATGACGCACTGCGCCCCGAGCAACGAGGAAGCGCGCACCGTGTCGCTGAGGTGACGTGCCCCTTCCGCGTCCACGAAAGGCACGCCGGTGACGTCGATGATCACATGCTCCGCCTGCGTGTCCACGATCGCCTGCAGCAGCACCTCGAGGATGCGAGCGGCGCGCTTGGCGTCGATCTGGCCGATGAGCGGCAGCGCGAGGATGCCGTCCCAGAGCCTGAGCACGGGCGTGGACAGCTCGGTGATGGCGCGCTGCTGCTCCTCGCTCACGCGGAGCTGCTCCGCGAGCCGCTGGGTCCGCTCGGCGACCGCGGCCTCGAGCTGCGCCGTCTGGACCCGCAGCTCGTCCTCGGACCGCTTGAGCTCGCCGACGTCCACGTGGATCTGCAGCACCTCGCGCACGTTGCCCGCACCGTCGCTGATGGGATGGAGCGAGGAGGCCACCCAGCGGGCCACTCCCTTCTGGAGCGTGTCTGCCTGGACCGGATCGTAGCGAATGGTGGGCAACGCCGTGGCCTCGCCCCGCCAGAACGCCTGCTCGACGAGGGGCATCGACCCATTGGCGGATACCTGCTCGTCCTTCAGCAACCGCCACCCGGCGAGATCCCCGATGCGCAAGCTCCAGAGCTGCTCCCAACGACGATTCACCTCGAGCACGCGGCTCTCGCCATCGTAGATCATCATGCTCACGATGCCCCCGTCGAGCAGGGCCTTGTAACGGCGCGCGGGGGCCTCCAGCTCGGCGACGCGTCGGCGCAGCGTATCGATCTCACGCTCGAGCTCGGTGATCGTCGGAGTTGTCTTCTGTTCCATGTTCTTTCGATCCGCATGCTCGTGACGAGCATCCTCCCCGGAAAAAACGACCCTGGTGTGAGCTGGGTCGCTTCCAACAAGCGCGGTACAGGCGAATTGAGGATACTACGACGGCCTGCGCCGCCAGGGGGCGCACAGCGTTGTATCTCCTGTCGCGGCGAGCTTCAACCCGGCGGACGTCCGAAGGATGAGGCGCTCACTTGCATCGCTGATCACGGTGGCGCGGCGGATCCGACTGTCCAGCTCGGTGAGGTCCGGCCAGGTTCCCGGGCTCGTCTCACCATGGGATTGCCGATGATCGCCTCGACCCGGGTCGGATTGTCGGTTGTCGGCTCAACCTGGGTCGGGTTCACAGGCCCGATCGGGTCCGGCTCAGGGCGACCCCTGCTTCGCGCACGGGTCCGTCGCCGCGGCCGCGCTGCGGCCCGCCCAGAGACGAGCGAGAGGGCTCATCGGGTCGACCGCGCCCGCGCCGGCGAGCGCCGCCCACGTCAGGATGGGGCCATCGCCCTCGAGCACGCGCAGCGGCGGCGGATATCCGGTCGCGGCGAGCTTCAGCCCGGCGGGCGTCGGCAGGAGGAGCAGATCCGGGTTGTCGAGGCTCACGCGCTCCCGCAGCAGCTCGAGCACGGTCGCGTCGCCGCCGGCCAGCGGCGCGAGGCAGCGCTCCAGCAAGGGCCGTAGCGCCTTCTTCGACGCGGCAGACCGGTCGAGCAGCTGGGTCACGGGCGCGCCGGTGCGCGCGTCGAGCACCTGCCAGCGCTCGGGCCCAGGGTCCCAGGGGTGCGTGCCGCCCTCGTACCGCATCGCATCGTGGGAGCGGACCGCGAGCAGGCCCTTCTCGTTGAGGGAGATCTCGAAGGTGCGCGAGGCGGCCATTCGCTCGCCCGTCTTGCACGCGCGCAGACTGGCCTCGTCCCCCTGCCCGAACACCCACGCGCCGCTCTCGAGCGCGCGGTTGAGGGCCGCCTCGCTCTTCGCCGTCGCGGCGCCGAAGATCTCGGGCCACGCGAGCTCCTCGCTGCACGCCTCGCCAGGCTCGAAGGGGATCCCGATCCCCTCGGACGGGCCATCGGGGTTCGGCTGCGGCGGGAAGCGGCGCGCCCTCTTCTTCGTGGCCACGAGCAGCACATCGCGGGCGCCCACCGAGGCGAGGTCGAACGGCAGCGAGGCGCCCCGCGGGCTCGTCCACGTCCCGACGAGGTGGCCGTCCGCCCGGCAGGTGCCCGCGAACTGACCCGTCGGACGCGCCGGGTTGCCCTCGACAAGCGCGATGTCGCCAGCGTCGGTGACCGTCCCGGCCAGCGGGATGTCGACGCCGACGTGGGCATAGAAGTAACGGCCCCGCACGGTCCCTCCGTCGCGCGCGATCCGCGCGAAGACCTCGAGCTTCGGCCCGATCGTGCCGTGGAAGCCGCGCTCCAGCGCGCAGGCGCTCTGCGGCGCCGGCGCGGCGCTCGCGGCAGGCGCGGGCACGACGCCCGCGGCGGGCGCCGACGGAGACGGCGCCGCGGGGGCCGCCTTGGCCACGGCGGGCGCGGCGCCCGCTGCAGGCGAGGGCGCGGCCGCAGGGCCGCACGCCGGCAGAGCGAGGACCAGCGGCAGGAACGCTCGATGTCGCATGGACAGCCATTGTGCAGAACAGGACTCGACAAATCCCCTCATTTCGTTGGAATTTTAGCGGAAATTGAACAGGGAGGCGGGGAGACAGGGAGATTGATGGGATTTCTCTCCCCGACTCCCCGACTCCCTGTGAATTTTCTCGAAAAATTAGGGACCGTGGACGACGCCCGCATTCGGCCGCCCACGGCGAGGTCGAATGGCAGCGATCCGCGCCCTCAGGCCGGCCTGAAGCGGAGCGGGAGCGACACGGGGCCACGCACGGTGAGCGTGCGGTTGTAGGGGATCTCGCCGGGCGCGCGGGTCACCTCGCCGATCCTCGGGAGCAGCACCTCGAGCGCGACCTTCGCCTCCATCCGGGCCAGCGCCGCGCCAAGACAGAAGTGCGCGCCGTGCCCGAACGTCAGGCTCGGCTGCCCGCGGTGCGGATCGAACCGATCGGGATCCGTGAAGCGCAGCTCGTCGCGGTTCGCCGAGCCGACCAGCGCCAGCACGAGCGAGCCCGCGGGGATCGTCACGCCGGCCAGCGCGACGTCCGACGTCGTGAGCCGGGGGACGGACTGGGTCGGGCCGTCATAACGCATCATCTCCTCGATGAACCTCGGGATGAGCTGCGGCGAGGCGCGCAGCCGCTCGAGCTCCGCGGGGCGCTCCGCGAGCAGGAGCATCGAGCTGCCGAGGAAGTGGGTCGTGGTCTCGAGGCCGCCGCCGAGGATGCTGACGAGCAGATCGATGATCTCGCGGTCGCCGAGGGGCTCGCCGGCGCGGGCGAGCTCGCTCACGAGGTCGTCGGAGGGCGAGCGCCTGCGGGCCGCGATGACGTCGGCCATGTACCGATCGAGCTCCGCGATCGTGGCGCGGACGCGGGCGGCGTGCTCGGCGCTCGCCGGCTCGGGCGTCACGGACAGGAGGTCGTCCATCCACCGCTTGAAGTGCGGCTCGAGCGCGTGATCCAGGCCGAGCAGCTCGCTGATCACGAACGCCGGCAGCGGCGCCGCGGCCGCGGCGATGAAGTCGACCTCGCCGTCGAGGCGGCCCGCGAGCCGCTCGCACAGATCCCGGGCCCGCTGCTCGATGCGCGCGATCGCCGGCGCCCCGAACGCCCGGCTCACCAGGCCGCGGAGCCGCGCGTGATCCGGGCCATCCATGGCCAGGATCGAGCTCGCGAGCGGGTTGTGCCCCACCCACGCCGGCTGCCAGGCGGCCCGGAACCCCTGGGACGAGAACCGCTCCGGGCTCCGCAGGACCGCTGCGACATCGGCGTACCGGCTCACCGCCCACATCCCGCCGGGATCTACCTGGCAGACCGGCGCCTCGCGGCGCATCGCTGCGTACGGCGTATAAGGATCCGCCCGGAAGGCGGGTGTCATGATGTCCACGCGCTCGCTCATGCGAAGAGACCTCCCGCGACGGCCCCGAGCACACGCCGGGCCCGCGCGGGAGAGGCCGCTTTCCACGGGAGATCCGGGGCTCGTCCGTGGCGCCTCGCGAGCCCGCCGGTCAGGGTGACCGGTCGCTCCTGTCGCCCTGAAAGGTCGTCCCATGCGCGCAGCCGATCTCGACATCCGGAAGCTGCTCGACGTCGACGCGCGCGGCGGCGTCGTCCGCTTCGCCGGGGAGCGCGCGGTCATCCTCGACGCCGGGGCGCTCGGGACGCTGCGCGAGGAGCTCGTCCGGCTCGCGGGGTACGCGGGGGCGCGCGCCGTGCTCACGCGCTTCGGCGTCGAGCACGGCGCCAGGATGGCGGAGGCGATGACGTCCCGGCTCGCCTGGGACAGCGAGGCCGAGCTGCACGGCGCAGGCGCCCTGCTCCACACGCTGCAAGGCTTCATCCGGCTCGCCCCCGGGGACACGACGCCCCTCGCCTCGCGCGGCGCCACGCTCCTCTCGTCGTACGAGGCCGAGCAGCACCTCCTGCACCTCGGCCGCGCGGACGAGCCGGTCTGCTGGATGCTCGCCGGCATCGCGAGCGGCTACATGACCCGGGCGACGGGCGAGGCGGTCTACGTCATCGAGGATCGGTGCATCGCCCGAGGCGACGACGTCTGCCACTTCCAGGGACGGACGCGCGCCGCGTGGGGCGGCGCGCTCGAGGAGCACCTGCCGTTCTTCCGCGAGAGCGCGCTCGACCCGTCGCTCGGCGAGGCCGCGCAGCCCGCGCCGCTGCGGAGGGCGACGGGGCGCGCGCTCGGCGCGAGGGCGAGCGCCCTGCCCCTCGCCGCGCCGCGGGGCGAGCCGCCGACCCCGCTCGTCGCGGAGAGCCCGGCGATGCAGCGGGCCCTCGACCGCGCGCGGCGGGTCGCGCCGGTGGACTCGACGATCCTGCTCACGGGCGAGAGCGGCGCCGGGAAAGAGCGGGTGGCGCGGCTCATCCACGGCGCGTCGACGCGCGCCGCGGGCCCGTTCGTCGCGGTCAACTGCGCGGCGATCACCGAGACGCTGCTGGAGAGCGAGCTCTTCGGGCACGCGCGCGGCGCGTTCACCGGCGCGACCCACGACCGCGCCGGACTGTTCGAGGCGGCGCGCGGGGGCACGCTGCTGCTCGACGAGGTCGGCGAGGCCCCGCCCGGGGTGCAGGCGAAGGTCCTCCGCGCGCTCCAGGAGCGGCAGGTGCGCCGCGTCGGCGAGAACGCGAGCCGCCCCGTCGACGCCCGGATCCTCGCGGCGACGAACCGCGATCTCGCGGCCGACGTCGCGGCGGGCCGCTTCCGGCGGGACCTCTACTACCGGTTGCGGGTCATCGAGATCCGCCTTCCGCCGCTCCGCGAGCGCCGGGAGGACATCCTGCCGCTCGCGCGGGCGCTGCTCGGGGCGGCGTCGCGACGGCTCGATCGCCCCGTCGCGCGCTTCACGCCGGAGGCCGAAGGCGCGCTGGAGCGCCACGGGTGGCCCGGCAATGTGCGCGAGCTGGAGAACGCCGTGGAGCACGCGGTCGCCCTGGCGCAGGGAGGCGCCGCCGATCTGGAGGACCTTCCGGACGACGTCCGCGGCGCCGTGCCGGCCGGCGGCGAGGCGGGCGAGCAGCCGGCCGCGCGGACGCTGGAGGGCGTCGAGCGGCGAGCGATCCTCGCGGCGCTCGAGCGGCACGGCGGCAACCAGGCCCGCGCCGCCGCGGAGCTCGGGATCGGCGCGTCGACGCTCTACCGGAAGCTCAGGAGGTACGCCCGCGGCAAGGGATAGTGGTGGGCGAGGTGTCCCCCCGACGACAACCGGGCCCCGCCGGTGCCGGAACCCGGAAAACCACGGCGCCTGGATCTCCGTCCGTGAGAAGCGCCACGACCACGCACATCGGTACTTGACTAGGGCGACGTCGGTTGGTACTCCTCCGCCCCCATCGACGGAGACGACCTCCAAGGATGTCCCGGCGTGCTCAGCCTCCTCGCTGACATGCGCACAGGAATGAGATTTCCTGATCGATGGGATCGCCGTTTGCGGGAGTAACTCAGTGGTAGAGTGCAACCTTGCCAAGGTTGACGTCGCGGGTTCAAATCCCGTCTCCCGCTCCACGACATAGACGCTGCAACACCGGACGCCGCTGAGCACCGCTCCGCGGCCCCGTGACGCGTCAATCAACGCCCTCGCCCAGCGCGAGGAGGGCGAAGCTCGCCAGCCAGTGCTCGCCCATGTAGTCGCCGGCGACGTGCGGCAGGCTGGCGTCGAGGTGCCGCTCCGCCGCGTCGAGGGCGCGGGCGCGGACCGCGTCCCCTTCGGGCAGCGCCGCGGCGAGCGAGCGCCAGCACCAGGCGCGGCTCAGGTTGAGCCCGTCGAGGTGGGCGATCTTGCCGTCGCTGCGATCGCTGACCGTCGCGGGCTCGAACAGGGTCGCTGGCTCGCCGCGCGCCGCCCGCGGCAGGAACCGCGCGAACCAGCCGCGGAACTCCGGTCCGGGCAGGGCCCGGCGCATGCACTCGGCCTCCACGAGGGCGGGCGAGAGGAAATCGTCCTGCGAGGGCTCCCACGCCTGGCAGTCCGCGTCGCGGCCGTACCAGGCGCGCGCGGCCTCGGCGCAGCGCAGCGACAGCCGCTCATCGCGCTTCACGGCGGCGTACTCCTGCGCGAGCGCGAGCGCGAAGGCGCTGTTCGTGTGCGCGCCGGCGCGGACCGGATACGTGGCCCTGGGCAGGTACTCGAGGAGCCGCCCGGCGAACGCGTCACCGAGCGGGGCCAGCGCGGCCGCCCAGCGCCGCCCCTCCTCGGTCTCGTACCGCGAGAGCTCGGCCGCCAGCATCAGCAGCCACGCCCACCCGTAAGGCCGCTCGAAGCCGCGGCTCGACGGCCGCTGCAGATAGGCCAGCTCGCCGGCGACCTTCTCGCCCGTGAGCTGCGCGTCGAGCAGCCCGCGGACCGGCGCGGCGCCGGGCACGCCGGGGAAGAGGCGGTGGATCCGCGCGAAGAGCCAGTGGCCATGAACGCACGAGTGCCAGTCGAAGCTGCCGTAGAAGATGGGGTGAAGGTCGCGCGGGCCCTTCACGTCCTCGGGGCCGGCCATGACGTGATCGAGCTTGTTCGGATACTCCCGCGTCACGTGCCCGAGCGCGATGGCGGCGAGACGCGAGGCGATGTCCGGTGTCAGGGCGTGCGTCATGCGATGGCGACCTCAGCGCCGGAAGACGAGCAGGTACATCACGTCAGGGACATCTATCGACGGCAGGGCGAAACGGGGACATCGTGAGCAGCGGCGCGCTGCCCGGCCCGAAGCGCCGTCACAGCCCCAGGCGCCGCAGCGGGAGCTCCCGGGCGCGCGTCTTCGTCAAGGCGAAGACCGCGTTCGCGATCGCGGGCGCGACAGGCGGCACCCCGGGCTCCCCGACGCCCCCGGGCGGGGCGTCGCTCTTCACGATCTCCACGTGGATCCGCGCCGGCACCTCCGGGCTCCGCACCACCGGGTAGTCGCGGAAGTTCGTCTGCTCGACCGCGCCGCCCTTCATCGTGATGGCGCCGTGGAGCGCGATGCTCATCCCGAAGACCACCGCGCCTTCCATCTGCGCGCGCACGCGGTCCAGGTTGATGACCGTGCCGGGGTCCGCGACGAGCCACACCTCGTCGACCTTCACCTTGCCGAGCGCGTCCTTCGAGACCGCGGCGACGACCGCCACGTACGTGAGGAAGCTCCGGTGCGCGGCGAGGCCCAGCGCGCGGCCCGCCTTGCGCGCGGCGTCCCACCCCGAGAGCTCCGTCACCCGCTCGATGACGTGCCGGAGGCGGCCCACGTCGACCGGGTGCTGCTCGATCGACGCCCCGTAGTTCGGGACCTTGTCGACCCCCAGCTCGGCGGGCGTCGCCTTCCGGGCAGGGCCGAGCACCTCGAGCAGCACCTCGCGCGGATCCGCCTGCCGCGCGTGCGCGATCTCGTCGATGAAGCTCTGCACCGCGAAGGCGTGGAAGATGTTGCAGACCGACCGGAGCCACCCGATCCGGACGTGCGCCGGCGCGTCGCACGCCTCGGCGCGGACGTTCGGGGCCGCGAGCGCGAGATCGAGCACGCCGAGGCCGAGCTCGTTGTCGCTCGGGGTCTTCACCTTCGCGTCGAACGTCGACGGGATCGGCGGAAACGCCGTCCGGTGCAGCCACGCCGTCACCTTGCCGCTCGCGTCGAGCCCCGCCGTGAGGCGCTGCGCGCTGACGCTGTGGAAGTAGCCGCTCTGCACGTCGTCCTCGCGGGTCCACTGCACGCGCACCGGCGCGCCCAGCTCGCGCGCGAGCAGCGCCGCCTCGGCGACGTAGTCCGGCTTGGACTTCCGGCCGAAGCCGCCGCCGAGGAACGTCACGTGCACGGTGACCTTGGCCTCGTCGACGCCGAGCGCCCGCGCCACCTCGGTGCGCGCCGCCTGCGGGTTCTGCGTCGGCGCCCACACCTCGCAGCCGCCCGCGTCGACCTTCGCCACGGCCGCGGGCGGCTCCATGGCCACATGCGCGAGGTGAGGCACGTAGTACTCGGCCTCGACCGTGCGCGCCGCCGCCTTGAGCGCCCCGTCGACATCGCCGACCTTGCGCACGACCTTGCCCGGCGCGCGCACCGCGCGCGAGAGCGCCTCGCGGTAGCTCGCCGAGTCGTACGACGCGTTCGCGCCGTGATCCCACACGATCTCCAGCGCCGCGCGGCCGCGCATCGCGGCCCACGTCGTGTCCGCCACGACCGCCACGCCCCCGAGCGGCTGGAACCCCACCCCGCCGCCCTTCGGCGCCGGCAGCTCCACGAGCTTCTTCACGCCCGGGACCGCCAGCGCGCGGGCTCCGTCGTACCGCACGACCTTGCCCCCCACGACCGGCGGGTGCGCGATGACCGCGGTGAGCATGCCGGGCAGGCGCACGTCCGCGCCGAACTGGGCCGCGCCCGTGACGAGGGCCGGGCCGTCGAGCAGCGGGAGCGGGCCGCCGACGCGCTCGAGCTCCGAGGCGGGGCGGAGCGCGACCGACTCCGCGTCGGGCACCGGGAGCTTCGCCGCGTCGGCCACGAGCTCGCGGAAGTCCAGCGAGCGCTTCGACTTCGCGTGGTGGACCGCGTGCTGCTGGGCGACGCACTCCGCGGCGGGGACGCGCCACTTCCGGGCCGCGGCCGCGACGAGCATCGCGCGCGCGGTCGCGCCCACGCGCCGCATCGGCTCGTAGCCGCCGCGCACGCTGCGCGAGCCGTCGGTGTTCTGATCGCCGTAAACCTTGTCGCCGTCGGCTTGCACGATCTTGACCCGCGCCATGTCCGCGCCGAGCTCGTCGGCGACGAGGACCGGCAGCGAGCTGCGGATCCCCTGCCCCATCTCCGACCGGTGGCAGACGATCGACACCGTCCCGTCGGGCGCGATGTGGAGGAACACCCCGGTCCGGAGCCCCGGCTGCGCCTGCGCGCCGCTGGGCGTGGGCGGCACAGCCGGCGCGGGCGGCGCGGCCTCGGCGACCCCGAGCGCGAGCCCGCCCACCGCGAGCCCGAGCCCCGCGAGGAAGGAGCGGCGGAGGAGGACGACCCGTTGCTGTTCCATCTTCACTCCGTGGGAAGGCCGGCGGCCTTGCGGACCGCGGCGCGGATGCGCGTGTACGTGCCGCACCGGCAGATGTTGCCGGCGAGCGACCTGTCGATGTCGTCGTTCGAGGGCCGCGGGTTCTTCCGCAGGAGCGCGGCCGCGCTCATGATCTGCCCCGCCTGGCAGAAGCCGCACTGCGGGACGCCGAGCTCCACCCACGCGCGCTGGAGCGGGTGATCGCCGGCGGGGCTGAGCCCCTCGATCGTCGTCACCGAGCCGCCCGCGGCGCGCTTCACCGGCGTCACGCAGGCGCGCACCGTCTCGCCGTCGAGGTGCACCACGCACGCCCCGCAGAGCGCCTGGCCGCAGCCGTACTTCGTCCCCGTGAGGCCGAGTACGTCGCGCAGCACCCAGAGGAGCGGCATGTCCGGATCCACGTCGAGCTTCTGCTCCGCGCCGTTCACCTTCAGGATGATCATGGTCGGGACTCCTCGGGCGGGCACGCCGCGCCCGCCTTCACCCACGCGTCGACGAGCGCGCCGAAGGCCGCCTGCGAGCCGGGCGCCTTCGTGCGGCCGTGGCCGGGCGCCCACCCCCACGCCACGAGCTCGTCGCGGTTGGAGTGCTCGACGATCTGCGCGAGCGTCTTCTTGCCGTTGCGCGCCGGATCCTTGATCTGCGCGCAGATCGCCGCCGGCGACCGCCCGAGCCACGCCATCTCCGCCGGCGCGAGGTGCCAGCCCGGCGCCCCGGGGACGCGGGCGAGCTCGAGGTTCTGCGCCTGATGGCACGACGTGCACTCCATCGCCGCCACCCCGCGATCGTTCGGACCGCGCTCGGCCGGCGGGCTGTGGCGCTCGCCGGCGTCGCCCTGGCGCGGGACGCCGTCGTGAGGGTGGCAGTTCACGCAGCGCGGGTGGAGCAGCACCTTGCTCGCCTCGAGGAAGAGCGAGGCCGCGCGCGCGTCGTCGTCCCGGATCGCCGCGAACGCCTCCGGACTGCGGAGCTCGCCCGGGGCGACGGGCGGAAGAATGACCGGCCTGGGCGCCTCCGCGGGACGCGAGTCGCACGCCGCGGCGAGGAGGCCGACGCCAGCCAGCAGGGAACAGAGGAGGAGAGGCTGCATCGCCGGGCCTACCCTGGTGACTCGGCGCGCGGACGACAAGCCCTGATTCGACCTGCGCCCTCGGCGCGTCCCCCGCCGCGTCCACTGACGTCCACTGACAGCGCCGTTCGTGTTACGTCACGGTTTCCGGCGACAGGGCGCCGCGTGGAGCGCGCGCCGACGGAGGCCGTGAACCGTCCGTGAGCCGGTGTCGACAGCGCGCGCCGCAGCCGCGACCGCGCCTGTAGCGAACTGTCACGAGGGCGCTGCGCAGCGCGGCTCCACGCCACGACGGGACACCCCCACGCCGGCGCATGTCCCCGCAACCCTTCGGCCGGAGCGATGGCTCGCGGCGTGCAAGCCAGCTCCGGCATGAGCAAGACGTTAGGAATAGGCGAGGCCACCCAGCCATCGCCCTGCCTGATCGCCCCAGCTGAGGCAGGCTGCCACACCGCGTCGAGCTCGGAGCGCGGGCCGCTGCCGGGGATGCACGTGGGCTCTCAGCTCCGGCTGATCCGCGCGCTCGGCCAGGGAGGGATGGGGAGCGTCTGGCTCGCCGAGCACGTCGCGCTCAGGACCCATGTCGCGGTGAAGTTCCTCCGCGACATGTACATGGACCACCCGCTGGCCGTCGTGCGCCTCCACCGGGAGGCCGAGGCCGCGGCCCGCATCCAGAGCCCGCACGTGGTGCGCGTGTTCGATGTGAGCTTCACCGACCAGGGGGTCCCCTACATCGTGATGGAGCACCTGGAGGGGCAGACGCTGCAAGATCGGGTCGAGCGCCGCCGGCGGCTCTCGCTCGAGGAGACCGTGTCCATCCTCCGCCAGCTCTGCGCCGCGCTGGCCAGGGCGCACGAGGCGGGGATCGTTCACCGCGACATCAAGCCCGAGAACATCTTCCTCGTGGACGGCGAGGGGGAGCCCTTCGTGAAGGTGCTCGACTTCGGCATCGCCAAGAACACCGCCGACGAGGCCGAGCGGCTCACCGTCACGGGCGCCATCCTGGGGACGCCGCACTTCATGTCGCCCGAGCAGATGGCGGGCGGCGCGCGGGTCGGACCGCACAGCGATCTCTGGGCCCTCGGCGTCGTTGCCTACTTCTGCTTGACCGGGCAGATCCCCTTCGGCGGCGCCACCGTCGCCGCGGTGGCCGTGGCGATCGACCGCGGGCCGCCCCCGCCGCCGTCCCGGCTCGCCCCGGATGTGCCGCCCGCGATCGACGCCTGGGTCCTCTCGCTGCTCGAGCCCGACCCGGCGCGCCGCGCCCGGAGCGCGCGCGCCGTCCTCGAGGCGCTGGACGCAGCCGTCGCCGCCCCGCGCGCCGCGCGGCCCGCCCAGACCGAGCTCATGCCCCCGCGCGAGGCCCTCGGCTCGGGCGAGGGCTTCTCGTCGCTCGTGACCACGCTCCTGCCGTTCGGCACGCTGGGCGCGAGCTCGCCCCGGCAGCGGGCGCGGGCGCGCACCTGGGCCCTGGCCGCGGGCGCCGTCATGGGCCTCAGCACCCTGGCGTGGGCGGGGGCCTCCGGCGTCGCCCGGACCGCGCCGGCAGCGCAGACCGCGTCGCTCGCGATGGTCGCCGGCGGCGCGCCCGGGCGCGCCGCCCCCGCCGTCGAGCCCGCGGCCCAGTGCGCGACGAGCGGGCCGCTGCCCGAGGCGCGGGCCGTGGCCACGGCGCCGCAGGTCGAGGCGCAGGCTGCGGCCACGGCGCAGGACGACGCCGGGCCACACCAGGCCGAGGCGCGGGCTGCGGCCACGGCGCAGGCTGCGGCCACGGCGCGGCCTGCGACCCGGGCGGCCGCCGACGCCAGGGTGCCGGCCGTGTCTGGCGCCCGGAGCGCCCTGCCGGCGGCGCTCGCCGCGCCGGCCGCGACGCCGGTCAAGACGGTCGCGACGCGCACGCGCTGGCGCCGCGATCTCGGCTTCTGACAGGAGAGGAGACCCATGCGCCCCCGGCCCAGCACGCTGCTGATGATCACCAGCCTGATCCTCGCGTCGCCGCCGGCGCTCGCCGGCGACACGGCGGACACCGCCGGCGGCGCCGCGGACGAGAAGGCGCGGCGCGACGCCCGGGAGCTCGTGTACCTGGGCGACGAGCTGTTCATCCTGAGGAGGTACGCGGAGGCGCTCCGCGCCTACCAGCGCGCCGAGCAGCTCGTCCGCGTGCCCTCGACCTCCATCGAGGTGGCGAAGGCGCTCGCCGCGATCGGCCGGCTCAGCGAGGCGCGCGAGCTCGCGGCCACGATCGCCTCGTCGCGCGCGCTCCCCGGGGAGCCCTGGCCGTTCATGCAGGCGCGGCGCCGCGCCGGCGCCCTGCGCGACGAGCTCGACGACCGCATCCCCCGGCTGAAGGTGCGGCTCGTGCCGAGCCCCGCCGGGGCCAGGCTCAGGATCGACGGCCAGGAGGTGAAGGTCTCCTCGGAGGGGACCTTGATCGATCCCGGCAACCACTGGGTCGAGGTCGAGGCCGACGGCTACGCCGGCGCCCGGCAGCGGGTCTACGTCCCGGAGCGGGAGATCACGGCGATCGACGTCACCCTCACCCCGGCGCCCCGCCCGGACGGCGTCTCGCCGTGGGCCATCGGCGGGTTCGTGGCCTCGGGCGCCGGCCTGGCGGTGGGGCTCGGCGTGGGCGCGGCCTACCTGAGCGCGAGGAACGACCTCGCCGAGGCGTGCCGGCAGGGCGCCTCGGGTTGCTCCGCAGATGCGCGAGGCGACGCGAACGCCCTGGGTTGGGTCTCGAACGTGGGGTTCGGCCTCGCCATCGCCGGCGCGGCCGTCGGCGGCATCACCCTCGGCCTGGAGCGCTCGAAGGCCCCGGCCTCGAGCGTCACCTGGGCGGTCGGTCCGGGCTACATCAGCATGCGAGGGACGCTGTGAGGGCGCGCCGCGCTGCCGCCTGCGCGTTCGCCGCGTGGGTCGCCGGGTGTCAGGTCGTCGCCCCGCTGCCCGACGGCGAGGACGGCGCCACCTCGGCCGAGGGCGACGGCATCGACAGCGGCGCGGGCGACGCCGGCGATGGGAGCCCGGAGAGCTGGGCTCCGCCCGCGCAGGAGGCCGGCCCGTGCGAGATCGCCGCGTGCTCGGCCCACTGCGCCCGATCGATGGATCTCTGCGAGCTCACGCCGCAGTACCCGTCGGTCGAGGCGTGCTGCACCGTCTGCGAGGTGATGCCGTCGCCCGGCGGTTATGCCGGGTGCCGCGCGCCGGAGACCGGCGATCCCGCCGGCTGCACCGCGGCCGGGCCGCTCGGCCCGGAGGGCGGCGCCGGGTGCGTCGGGCGGTGCGAGGCGATGTGCACGCTCTACGCGGCCGTGTGCCCGATGGAGCTCGCGGACATCGCGGCCTGCGAGGCCCTCTGCGCGGCCTTGCCGGCGCCGCAGGTGTTCGAGGCGTGCGGCTCGCTCGCGGTCGAGGGGTCGCTCGGGTGCAGCACGCAGCAGATCTACGCCGCGCTCGGAGCAGTCGACAAGAAGGCGCGCGACAAGGTGTGCCGCGACATCCTGGAAGGCCGCTGCCCCAAGCCGGCGTGTGTGGATAGCCACTAGCTCGATCCCGCCTCGAGAACAGCACCGCAAGCGGGGGAGTCTGCCTGCTCTCCGCCGGTGCGTTCGCCTGGGCAGCCGATCCTTGGGAGCGGGAAGCGCTCGCCGCGGAGGCGGGCGGCGGTGTCTAGCCGGTAGGCGCCGTGCCGTTCGGTGCGGCGCCGGGCACCGCGGGCGCTGCCGCGCCGTTCAGCGCAGCAGGCGCCGCCGTGCCGTTCGGCGCTGCGGGGGTCGCAGCGCCGGGCGCCGCCGGTTCAGCCGGCGCCTCGTCGCCCGGGGCGGCGACGGTGTCGCTGTGCGCCGTCGCGCGGTCGGTGCGGCCCTTGTAGAGAGAGGGGGCGATCGTATCGGCGTCCTCCTCGTCCCAGCGCAGGTACGCGACGGCGCGGCGGGTCTGGTCGTAGGCGTGGACGAGCAGCGAGAACGCCCGCGCCCTCCTGTCCGCGGCCTCGGTCGGCCCGGGGCCTTTGCCGTGCTCCCGCACGCCGAGGGCCGCGAGCAGCTGCGGCCCGATCTCCCCGGCGCGCCTCACCTCCTCCTCGGTCGCCGCCGTCTTGTTGGCGACCTCCGCCCAGCTCGCAGTGAACAGCGCCGAGAGCGCGACCAGGTCGTTCGCCGTGTCGATGTGCCCCAGCCCCGCGCGGATCTCCGCGACCGTGTCCGCGTCGAGCAGGACGCGCCGGGCCAGCGCCTCGGCGTCGCTCAGCAGGTTCTCGCGCAGCGGCGCCGCCTCCGCGAGCAGCGGTTTCAGCGCGTTCTCGGCGCCTCCGCTCGACAGCCACGCGAGGTGCGCGTACCACGCGGCCAGCGCGTAGGTCTCGAGCCGGTCGAGCAACGCGACATCGTGCGTCGGCACGTGCTCCACGATGGCGGAGCGCAGCGCGAGGAGGCCGGGCAGCACGCCCAGCACCTGGGAGACGACCCGGGGAATATCGAGGTTGATGGCGATCAGCCGATCCGGGCTCAGCGCCTCGATCTCGGGCAGGATCTTGTCGAACGCCGCCGCCGCCTGGGGCGGGGCCGCGGGCTTCTTGGGAGCGGGCTTCTTCTTGAGCGGAGAAGGCTTCGTCATGAGGGGATGACCTCTCGTTGTTCGTCGTCGCGGAGCAGCGGAGAACAGGTACGACGCGCTCCACCCCCGCGCGCTGGACGTGTTGAGAACGTCAGGCGCACGCCGAACGTTCCGGGCAGGGAAACCACCCCCGCGCACCCGTCAATCGACATGCCGGCTGATTTTCCGACGGCGTGCCGCCCTCGTCGCGATCTTGCGTCATGGTCTGGGCCCCGCGAGGCTCGCGAGAAGTCGCCTGAAGGTGTCATGTGCCCGGCGCGCGGCGGGGTGGCGTGGAGTGTGCTGCTCTCGTCACGGCGTCTGGTAGCTGTCAGCACGCATGTCGGCACGCACCGTGCCATCCACGTGTGGCGGTTCGCGGCCGACCGTCTCCGTTGCCGGCAGGGCTGCCGGCAGCCTCCCCAAGACCGTTTCCGGGTAGTGGTCGCGTTTGCCTGAAACGCGACCACCCCGATCCAACTGCGACCACCTCGCCGAAAGCGCGGGGGGTCCGGCTGCTCCATGGCCCGCGCGCCATCGCCCCCCCCGCCCACACCACCGTTGCCCGCGCGTGCCGGCGCTTCGAGCGCTTGCACGCACATTCGACGGCCATTTGCACGCATCGGATTGCCGGAGCTCTACGATCGTAGTTGTATCTACCTGAAATCGTTTGATTTTTGTCGGCCGCGATCTTGACCTTCATCCGCGGCGATCCATGATTCCCCAGAGCCCGGCGCGCCGGGGGTTCTCGCACCGCGGGGCACCCGATCACGCGCCGTGTTCGCGACGCGCTTGTTGGAGGGCACGGCTGCGCCTTTACGCCCAAGGTGGAAGACGCGCTTCCACCCTGACTCGCGAGCGCTCTACCCCGCCATGCCCCTGCGGCATGGCGCTGCGACGGAGACCTGCGCCATGGAACCCATCGATACACCTGATCCCGACTTGCTCGACGAAGCTCTCAAGACGGAAGTCCACCGACCGCCGACGCGAGAAGGCGAGGAGTTCCCCCCCAACTCAACAGCAGCGTTCGCATCGACCGGACGGCACGCCCACCCGTCGTGCCGACGATGCAAGCGAAGCTCGTCGGCCGCTGGCTTCTGGACGAGCACGGGAATAGGTTCCTCGGGTGGGTCTACATCGGCCCGGTCAGCCTCGAACCGTACGACGGGGAGAAGCTCGACGGCGAAAGTCTCGACGCTTGGATCGATCGAGCGCTGAAGGCGAGCTGCCTCCGCGTGCGCATCACCGATCGGGATGGCGACAACGCCGTGATCGAGGCGGACCTCCGAACCGCCACGGGCCAGTGCTGACGCCGCTACGCGCGTTGCGTAGCCCGTCAGCGCTCGCGCGCCATGACGCGAAAGGGCCGTTAAACAGGTTGTAATCGCGCGCGTCGGCTATGACGGATACTGTCCTATCCGCGCAGAAACGCCGAGAAACATAGGCTTTCCGTGCTACCTTGCAGTCGTCTCGGAGCTCTGGTCGGTCGAGGATCTGATCCGGGCCGCGCTGGCGGAACCTGCCGCCGCGCCGCCCGTCCCGCAGGCGCTCACCCTGCCGGCGCAGACAGGGCGGGTCCGGCAGCTCAAGACGGGGGCAGGGTGGCTCCGGCTCGTCTCGGGCGGTGGTACCCCGTCGACGCCGTCCACACCGCAGCCGCCACCCGCGGCGCGCACGGCGGCCCATCCGGAGCCGGAGCCACCGCCGCCGTCCGAGCCGCCGCCAGCGCCAGGGCCGCGCAGGATGGTAGAGCTGAGCTTGTTCAGCGAATCCGAGTGATGTTTCGGTTTCTCGGCCGGAAACCGCTGCCGGGATGTTCTAGCAGCAGAGCAATGGTCACCTGACGGAGATTCAGGTGGTATCTGCCCATCCAGGGGCGGCTCCAATCCGGTTCGGCGACGAGAGCCAGTTCAAAACACCATGCGCATCAATGACGCCGCTTGCCACGTCGTTGACCAACGCCGCTGCTTCATCCTGTTTCGCTATAATCTGGATGCCGTTTGCATCTAGGACACGTAATAGGGCACTCCAGGCGACGCGCTTGTTCCCGTCCACGAAACAGTGGTTCTTGGCGAGGTACACGAGCAGATAGGCGACAGCGACGAGCAGATCGGGCTCTCCGTCCTCCGCCACGTACATCGAAGCGGTGACAGCGCCCCCGATGCTTCCTTCAACGCACCCAGCCTTTGGTGCAATGGATTGATCCCCGCCATAGTGGCGGATAGCGGCCGCGTGCAAGTGAAGCACGTCTTCGACCTCCACGAAGGCCCAGCTCAAATCATCGTTCATTGGGCAAGGATCCTCATTGTCTCCGCCCAATTCGTGCGCAGGTGCTCTATCGTGCTCTCGATCGGTACGCGGGGTGGTGGGGTTGCCGCATCTAGAATCCAGACCAGAGATGGCTTCTGCCCGTCGAGGACAGCGGCAGCCACGTCCTTGTGACGCAGCGGAAGTGCGCGCTCTACCTGCTCCGACGACGCCGAGCACCGCACAGTGCGGCTGCTCGTCTTCAGGGTAATGTAGCTTGCGCCAGGGTCGAACCCGACGCTCAAGATCCGGCCAAGAAGTTTGACCAGACGAGCGCCTTGGGCTGGAACCTCTAACAACGATAGCTCACCGAATTGTACATCAGCGAGCACCGTTCCATTGGTCCAGGCCGTGTAGCGCTGAGCGCGTACGCCTGCCGGCAGCGACCGAAGGTATCGACGCACGGAGGCGTTGGCCGGCCTACCCTGGCGCTCGGCGTCTAGATCCTGGACCAGACGCTGGACAGTCTGCTCGCCGAACGTGTCGAAGCTCTGTAGGTGCAGCTGAGATCCTGGCCTGGCCACGCACACGAAGGTCGGCGCGGCGGATCCTTGCTCGATGGAAGCGAGCTCGAGGTCCAGCAGCTTGGCCTCGGCGGCTAGCCGGCCCCCTTTGGTGCCGTATTCCGTATCATCCAGCGCGGACGCAAGGATCCCCGATGCCGTCCGCTGAAGCGCGGACAGCAGGAGCTTGAGGGACTCCCCGAAGGACGAGAGGCTCAGGCGGTGCTGCGCCAGCCCAGGCTCGTCCCCGTCGAAGGTGACTTTCAGCTTGACGCCCATGGGGTGCACGCTGGCCGAGCAGGCACCCGGCGTCAAGCCGGGGGCCTTTGAGCGCAGCGACGCGCCCGCGGTCCTCTTGCTGAGCCTGCGCGGCGATCTTACGCGATGCTTCGCCCGGGGGATCTTCGTCGTGGCCTGGATGGTTTCCCGTGGCCGTCGAGGCCCGGGGACGGCAGCTACTTGCTGACGAAGCGCCGCTTGATGGCGTCGAGGATCTGCAAGGCGCCGCGGGGCTCTGCAACGGCCTCGCGTTCGGCTCGTGTTCTCGCGCTCATCTGGGCGTCGAGCGCGGCGGCCCAAAGCCGGTCGCGGTTCCACGGGCACCCACCGCGGCAGGCATCGAAGATGCGCAGCTTCTCCGAGACGTGGGTCAGATCCGCTTTGGTCAGGGCGGGCTTGTTCCTCGGCGCCTTCGGAGCTTGCGAGCGAGGCGGGCCCGTGCGAGCCGCAGGCGACTGCCCGCCGTCCCGAGCGGGATGCCCAGTATGTCCGCGATCTCGGTGCCGCCGTGGCCGAGCGCGGCCAAGACGAGCTCTTCGCGGGCCCAGAGCGGCATCGCGGCGATCGCCATGAGCGCCTCGGCAGCGTCGATGCGTTCGCCGACGTGCCAGGGGTCGACGCGCTCCTCGCCCGTGGCCGCCCACGGGTCGGCGACCGGTACCTCCCGACGTCGGAACGCCCGCTCGTGGTAGTGGGTGCAGTGGAACCTGCACACGCCGAAGAGCCAGCGCTTGAGCGCGTCCAGGGGCTCGCGCACAGGGTCCGGTCTGTAGCGCCCGGCCTGGGAGCTCGCCCATGCACCGAGCATCACGTCCTGGAGCACGTCGCCAACGTCGACGGCGGGCACACCGAGGCCGCGCAGGACGCTCCGGATGAACGGCTCCTGCGCGGCGATCTCGGCGATGTTCAGGACGCGAGCGGGGCCAACGTGCGGGCCCCGCCAGGTCATGGGGCACCTCGGCCGCAGTTCGGGCAGCGATCGGCGGCCACGGGGCGGCCCAAGAGCCGCTCGATGGTGGTTCCAGCCGCACGTGCGGCACTCATGGCGGTGCCGGGCGACCCGGCGTACTTGCCCGAGGCGATCGCGCGAAGCGTGCGGGACTGCATGCCCATGACCTCGGCCAAGCAGGCCCAGGTGCCGTACAGGCCGCGCAGGTTGCGGAGGGCGGCGCGGAGCCGCATGCGCTCGATGTCGGAGAGGGAACGGGTGACGCAGAGGCGGCGGCGCTTGGGCGCACCTTCGCCTTCTTGCTTTCTTGCTCGCCCGAAGGCGAACGGACTACGGTCAGCATGTCGGACCTCGTGGATCGGGGTTCGGCCACGCTGCCCGGGCGACGCGAATCACCGCGGGCTGCACTACTTCCGGCAGAACTTAGCCGCTCATGCGAGGTCCGGAGTCAAACTAGGGCAGCGGAAGCCCAATTAGGGCACCACCCGCTTCCGTTGCCGGCAGGGCTGCCGGCAGCCTCCCCTCAGACTCGACCGATCCGCCAATCGACAGGCTCTTCGGCCGGAGATCGGCTTGCCCAGCTCTTCGATCTCGAGACACGCGCGACGCGATCACCTCTGCGCCCCGATCGACCCGTGGCGCTCGCAGCGAACCCGCCGGAGGAGCGCGTCGCGGTCCGCGGCGTGCTCTCCGCGACCACGACGCTCGCGGTGCTCGTGCAGGAGACGGCACGCCGAGAGCTGTCCCTCGGTGGTCCCGAGCTCGAGCATCGCTCGCGCGCGCTCGAGCATCGGATCGATCCGAGCATGCGCCGCGCCGGAGTGCGCCCGGGGCGACACCTTGCCCGCGGCGGAGACCACGCGAGCCGTCGTGGTGCTGCCCTGATGGGCGGACACGGCGGAGGCCGTGACGGCCTCTCGCCGGATCGCGCTCTCGGGTCGGCCCGGCCCCACGCCGCGCTGGTCAGCAGGCGCCGCCGGCATCTCGAGCGCGGGCCGCGCGCGCTCCGAGGTCGGGAGCAGGGGCGCTTCGGCAAAGCCGGCCGCTGGGCCGGGCCAGGCAGCGCCCGCCCCGAGCACGAGCCCCGCTGCCGCCGTCCCATGCAGCCTGAACCGGCGAAGCCCGCGCAAGGCGTCGTGAAGCCAGGCACCGGAGAAGAAGGGCACGAAGCACGGCACCGCAGGCTGCCTGCGCCGGTGCTGCGCCGCCTGCCAGCGCCCGACCTCCTGCTCGATCCTGTCCCAGGCGGCAGCGAGCCGTGACTTGACGGTGTTCTCGGGGAGCGCGTGCGCCCCGGCGATCTCGGCGAGCGTCCGGCCCAGGAGCTCGTGCTCGATGAAGACCGTGCGACGTGCGTCGTCGAGCTTGTCGATGAAGCGCCAGAGGACGGAAGCCCGCTGGCGGGCGATCAAGGAGGCTTCCGGGCCCGGCCGCTCGTCCGAAGGATCCTCGTCCTGGAGGGGTGCGATCACCTCGTGCCGGCGGCGCGATCGCCGCCGGCTGCTGCGCACCACGTTTCTGACGAGCTGGTCCACATACGCCGCGGCGTCCCTCACCAGGCCGATGCGCGCGCGGTTCTCCAGGATGCGAAGCCACGCGTCCTGGAGTACGTCGTCGACGTCCTGAGCCGGCACGCGCATGGCGCGCGCGAGCCGGCGGAAGCGGTCGGAAGCAAGCGGGCCAGGGGCTGCGATGGCCAGGCTCGCCGAGGTGCTCACATCCATGCACGTCCAGATGCTTCAGGCGCGAAAAGAGGTGACCCAATCGACCGGTGCGACGAAGAACGGTGCGCGAAGGTGCGTTCGCAGAGGGATAACGAGAAGGCCACGGCTCCGTGGAATCATTGCGCAGGCGACGTCTGATTTATCATGCAAAAAAAGCCGCGCTCGGTATCCAAGCGCGCTTGCTGGGCTGACAGGCTCGTTGATAACGTGGGCCGCGTGACGCTCTTGCGCTCGGCCCTGTCCGGGATTTGCCTTCTCGGCGTGCTGGGCAGCGGCATCGGGCTCGCGCGCGCTGCACCTGCGCTGGCGACCGAGAGCGCGGCAGCGATGAAGGCGCGCCAGAAGGCCCGGATTGCCTTCGGCGCACGGAAGTGGACCGAGGCGGAAGCGAGCTTCGAAGCCGTCCTGGCGGCGCCCGACGCCGGAATGACCGCGGTGCAGCGGGCCGAGGTGCTCGGCTATCTCGGGCTTTGCGAGCTGGAGCAGGGCAAGCACCGGGAGGCCGCCGAGCACCTGGGGAAGAGCCTCGAGCAGGACGCCGCGCTGAGTCGCGCGCTCCTCGACAGGTTCACGCGGGCGTTCAACAGGGCGATCGAGCACGTCGGCAGGATCTACGTGGCGGCCTCCCCGCCCGACGCCGAGATCCTCCTCGACGGGGAGCCCGTCGGCACGGGCGCCACGGTCCACGAGCTGTTCGTCGCGCCGGGGACGTACACGCTCCGGGCCCGGCTGTCCGGGCACGGGGAGGGCTCGCAGCGGGTCGAGGTCGATGCGGGGGAGACGGTCAGCGCAGCGCTGCAGCTCGTGCGCGCGGCCGACGCGCCCGCGCGCGCGCCGGATCCGGGCGCGGCGCGGAGCGAGCCGGTCAAGCCGGCGGCGGCCTCGGCCGCGCCCCCGGCGGCGCCGGGGCCCTGGGCGTCATGGCCGGGGACGCTGCGGATCACGGGCATCGCGGTCACGACGGCCGCCGTGTCGGCGGGGGCGGTCTTCATGCTCCGGGCGAACCGCCTCGACGGGGATCTCCGCGAGCGCATCGACGGCCTCCACCGCGATCCGGCGTGGACCTCGGGCGCGTGCCGCGAAGCGCCGCAGCCCTCGGTGTGCCCGGAGCTACGCTGGATGCGCGAGCAGCGCGATCGGTCCGGCGTCGTCGGGACCGCCCTGGTCGCGACGGGGGCCGTGGTCGGCGCCGTGACCGCCGCGTCCTTCTTCGTGGACCTCTCGTTCCTGCGATCGACGCCGGCGCGGAGCGGGCTGCGTCTCGTCCCGGTGACGACGGCGCAGCAGGTCGGCGTGGTGGCGTTCGGGGCGTGGTGAAAGGGCTTGCGGGGGCCGGATGGAGGGCTTGGAGGCGACGATGAGGTGGGCTCGGGCGGCGCGGAGGGTGTCGGTTTCGCTCGCGGTCGCCGCGCTGTGCGCGTGCGGTGCCAGCGCCGTCGCGGGGTGCAGCATGTACGGGGGGGACCATTGCTGGGAAGAGCAGACGTGCGATGAGCCGCCGCCCCCGGAGCCGTCGTCCCCGACCTCGCCATGCGACGGCGATCCCGCGACGAGCCCGGCGAAGAACGGGTGCGGGGTGTTCGTCGCGCGGGGTGGAAACGACGCGAGCGACGGGACGAGGGGAGCGCCCGTCAGGACGCTGCAGCGCGCGGTGGAGAAGGCGTCCGTGCCCGGGGGGACGCGGCGGGTGTACGCGTGCGCGGAGGACTTCGCGGAGGCGGTCACGCTGCCGTCGGGCGTCGCGATCTGGGGAGGCCGGGACTGCGCCACGGCGGCGTGGACCTGGGCCGGCAAGGACCGCTTCACCGGGATCGCGCCGGCGCCGGAGCGGGTGCCGCTCGTCGTGGAGGCGCGCGAGGCGAGCATGACGTCGGCTGTGTTCGGCGTGCGGCTCGTGGCGGCGGACGCGGTGCGGCCGAGCGGGTCGGCCATCGGGATGATCGTGCGCGAGGGCGCCGCGGTGGAGGTGGTGTCGAGCGAGATCCTGGCGGGGAACGGGGCCGATGGGGCGGATGGGGAGAGCGCTCCGCAGCCCTTCCAGGCGCCGAGTGGGGCAGGTGGCCAAAAGGGGGGTGACGGGTGCCTGGCGGACTGGACCGAGGGCGCTCCGCCGGCGGTGACCGTGTGCGAGGACGGGACGACGTCGATCGGCGGCGAAGGCGGCGACGGCGACGTCGCTGCGGGCGGCGACGGCGAGCAAGGCGTACCGGCGCCGGGGCCTGACTCAGTCGACAACGGCGAAGGGGGAAAGGGCGGGCCGATGACCTGCACGCCCGGCGAGAACGGCGGCGCTGGAGCGTCCGGCGCGCACGGAGTCGGAGGAGGGACGGGCGTGGACGAGCCGCTCAAGTACGGAAGTATCAGCGCCCACGGCTGGCAGGGCTTCTCGGGACGGGACGGCAAGAACGGGGGGATCGGCCAGGGGGGCGGCGGCGGGGGCGGCGTCGGACCGAACGGGAAGTGCCGCCCGGTGGATCCGCAGGGCGGACCGTCCGGCGGCTCGGGCGGGGGCGGCGGCTGCGGGGGGCGCGGTGGCCGAGGCGGCGGCTACGGGGGCGGTAGCTTCGGCATCATCGCCTTGCATGCTCACGTCCTGGTGGACAAGACCGAGATCATCACCGGCGATGGGGGGCGCGGCGGCAATGGAGGGAGGGGGCAAGACGGTGGCTTCGGCGGGCCAGAGGGTCCCCGTGGAGCCATCGCAGGCACGGGCTACCGTGCATGCGAGGGCGGGATGGGCGGCGATGGCGGCAAAGGCGGCGATGGCGGCGGAGGACTCGGAGGCGTTTCCGTCATCGTCGGGCGCGTGGACAGCAGCGTTCACCTCACGGAGAGCGCCGACTGGACTTGGGGAGCCCCTGGTGCCGGGGGAGTCGGAGGCGATCCTATCGACACGAACGCCAAAGGGGAGGACGGCCAGACCGCCGTTCTCTGGGAGTTCCCGGAGCTGCTTGTGCCGCCCCAATGAGGGATTTCGCACGGGGATGGGCGCAGAGAGAAGAACATGAAGTTCACAGCCGCTGCATGGATCGTGCTGCTGTCTTCGCCGGCCGCCCTGGGGTGCGGGACGGAGCCGTTCACCCCACCGTGTGCGGAGGGGGGCACCTGCGACCCAGAGCCTGCGTCCGCGCCCTCGGAGGAGGAGTGTCTCGAGGGTCTCGCCGCGCTGCGCGTGCAGGCCGGGTGCGGGGTGTTCGCGAGCCGGGCGTGGGGAGACGACAGCAATCCCGGCACGATGGAGAAGCCGGTGAAGACGCTCGCCCGCGCGGTCGCGCTCGCGCCGCGTACTCGCGGGCGGGTGTTCGCCTGCGTCGACACTTATCTCGAGGCCGTCACGCTGCCGTCCGGCATCGATCTGTGGGGCGGCTTCGCTTGCTGGTCGAGATGGAGACACTACACGGAAGGGCCGACCAACAAGCCGGCACTGCTCGTTTCTCCAGACCCCGGGGGTAGTGCACTGATCACCGTGGTGGCGGCGCAGCACGACGGCGAGGGGGCCACCGACGGCGTATCCACGATCGTGGACATGCGCGTGGAGCAGCGGTGGAGGTTGGATGAGGGCATCCATTCGATCGCGATGAGGCTTGCGCCGGGCGCGGTCGTGGAGGTGCTCCGGAGCGAGATCCAGTCGGACCGCGCCCAAAAAGGCGAGGACGGCCAAGATGCGGTCTACGTTGATCCGCAGCCAGCTTACGGGGAAATCGGAGCGATCGGCAGCGACGCTTGCTCGGCCGCGACCGTGGCCGGCGCGTCCGCGGTGACGACCGTGTGCGGCGACATGGTGTCGACGGGCGGCAAAGGGGGCGACGGGACCCCGGACCGCGGTGGCGATGCCGAGGACGGCAGGCCGCTGACGACCCCGAACCCCAGGGATGCGGGCCTGGGCGGCGCGGGCGCGAAGGACGGCGCACCGTGCGCGGACGGCCGCCGTGGGGGAGACGGCGCACCGGGCGAGCCCGGCCCAGCCGGCCAGGGTGGACGCCTCACCGAGGCCGGTTGGGAAGGCGTGCCCGGCAACCAGGGCGGCACGGGAGCGCCCGGCCAGGGGGGCGGTGGGGGCGGCGGCGCGCCAGGCGGCCGAAGCGCCTGCGGCAACGCGGCGCTGGGCGGCGCGTCGGGCGGCTCGGGCGGCGGCGGCGGCTGCGGCGGCACGGGCGGCCGCGGCGGCGGCGCGGGCGGCGCGAGTATCGCGATCTTCGCGCACGCGGGCAGTAAGCTGACGCTGCGGGAGACCCAGGTCATCACGGGCCAGGGCGGCTACGGCGGCCGGGGGGGCAAAGGCCAATTGGGCGGACAGGGCGTGCAAGGAGGCCCGCCAGGGCAGGCGTCGGACCTGGGCGGCGAGCATGCCTGCCGGGGAGGCTACGGCGGCCGGGGCGGCACGGGCGGCTACGGCGGCGGGGGCTCCGGCGGGCCCTCGATCGGCATCGCCTATGCCGACGACGAGCAGCTCACCCTGGATCGCGTCATGTTCGAGATCGGCGAAGGGGGCGGGGGCGGCATCGCGGATGTGTTCGACGAGACGCGCGACAAGGCGAACCGAGGCAGCGACGGCTTCTCCGCCGAGACGATGCGCTTCTCGCCATAGCGATCCACCTGCGTCCAGGCGCGCTGCCGCCGCCACCTCGACAGCGACGCCGAGATCCGTCCAGACGACCGCCAGCGCGGACGCCGCGGCCCTGGTGACGTCGACGCACTCCGTCGAGCGCGCGCCGCGCGTACTCCGCCCAGGAGCGCAATACTACCTTGGGAGCACGGGCACGGGGCGGGAAGGCAACGCAAGGACATTTGCGTGCCCCAGATCACCATTGACGCCGCGCTTCAGCGAGAAAACCATAGCCAAGTTCGGAATGCACAAGGCGATCCATCTGCGTTTCGTGACTCACATCGCTCACCATGCCCGTTCTGCGGTGTGGTGCCGCTCGCCAGGACAGCGCCCGCGTCGGGTCGGGACGCAACGCCGCTTCCCTGGACGCGAGCGACCCGCGCATGGGCCATGCATCGCCGCCCGTCACGCGTGCGGGGCGCGGAACGTGAGCTTGACCCCCGAAGGAGATTCGCATGAAACGATTCGTTTTGCGCGCTGTGGTGCTCGTGTTTGCTCTTTGCTCAATCGGAGGAAAGGAATGCACTCCCGGCACCGGAGCTTCCAGTCAAAACTCGGGCCTGCCCTTCTGTCATTCGGACCCGCCCATCTTCTGCGCCGCATATTGCTCTGGTTATGATAGCGTCACGTTCAGGGACGAGTGCTCGGACATCGGCGCCGACACGCTGGAAATCCTATTCGAACTAAAGGTAATGAGCCTCTATCAGGAGCAACTAAACCAGGACATTCACCTGTGCACCCAAGCCGATCCATTCACGTTCTTGACGCCGTGCCAGATTGGCATAATTCCCCAGGAGTGGCCAAATCAGGACCATGAAGTTTGCCAGCCTGTGCCCCCAGGCTGTCCGATGTAGCCGTGAGATGCGCCATGACAATTCGCAGCTCGGTTGCACTCATACTCATTGCCGGCGTTGTCGGCGCCTTCATCGGACGCGCCATGCCGCACGATGCGCCCGACGCCCAAGCGGCGCCGAGCACGTCATCCGCGCCTTCGGTCGCGACGCCTGCCGGCCATAACTGCAAGGCCGAACGCGCCGAGCTCGTGTCGACCAAAGCGCAACTGGCTATCTGCATGGCATTCGACACGCGCTTTTCCGAGACTGAACCGTCCGACGTTCCCGAGCCGTCCGAACCCACAGACCCGCAACGCAGGTCGAGAGCCGACGAGATCCAGCGAAATCGCAAGCTCTTGAAGAGCTATCCCGAGGCCGTGATCGTGCAACACCATGACGGGAGGACCGGTGTCTATCGAGCCGACGAGTGGCCTATCGACGGTGATGGAATAATCGTCGCGAGAAAGTCACCAAGCGGAGACATCGGATGGTATTCTGGGCCCGATGCCGGACCACGCTCGGATCCTGCCGCATTCCACACCTTCTCCGCGTCGTCCGATTTCATCGAGCCCATCATCGAAACTGCGCCTGACGGAACGATCATGGTCAATGGCGAGCCTGCTGATCCTGTCGTGCAGCGCATGGTTGGCGGAAGGGTGAAGCCGAAGCGGGGAGATGCGCCATGACGATTCCTCGCCACATCGCCCTTGCGCTCGCACTCATTGCCGGCATCGCCGGCGCCTTCATCGGACGCGCAGTGCCGCGCAATGCACCTAGAGCCCAAACGGTCGCGAGCGCATCACCCGCGCCTGACACGGCGCCCGCCGTCCATGACTGCAACGCTGAACGCACTGAGCTTGCCTCCACGAAGGTGCAACTGGCTATCTGCATGGCCACCAGCATGCGGGCTCCCGCGCCCGCGCCGGATGACGTCCCTGACGCGTCTACCCCCAATCCTCAAGAATTTGAGTCTCCAGAGGTCAGACGCAATCGTGAGCTGTTGGGGAGCGACGCCGAGGCCGTGATCGTCCGGCGCACGGATGGAACGATCGGCATCTATGAACCCGACGAATGGCCGGCCGACGGCGACGGACTGATTATCGGGCGAAAGTTTCCTGATCGACAGATCGGATGGTACTCCAGACCAGTTGCCGGGCCGCGTTCGGACGCTGCCGCATTCGGGCAACCCCTTCCCCCAATCTTCCGGGGGACCTCCATCGAGCTTGAGCCAGATGGAAAGATCTCAGTGCGTGGAAAGCCTCCGCCGCCCTGGGTGACGCGCATGCTCGGCGGAAATGTTGATGAGCCGGTCGGAAACTGACTCGAAGGGCCAGGTGTCGCGCGCAGGCGTCGCCGTCGGACGCGCGGACAGCAGCGTTCACCTCACGGAGAGCGCTACCTGGACCTCCGGAGAAACCGGCGCTGGGGGGCTCGGCGGCGGAGGCGATCCGAATGACAGGACGCTTGCTCGGCAGCCACCATGACTGGCGCGCCCGCCGTGACGACCGTGTGCGGCGACATGGTGTCGACGGGCGGCAAAGGCGGCGACGGGCGCCCGGACCGCGGTGGCGATGCCGAGGACGGCAAGCCGCCGACGGCCCTGAACCCCAGGGATACGGGCCTGGGCGGCGCGGGCGCGAAGGACGGCGCCCGGTGCGCGGACGGACGCCGTGGGGGAGACGGCACGCCGGGCGCGCCCGGCGCAGCCGGCCAGGTGGGCGGCGGGGGCGGCGGCGCACCGGGCGGCCGGAGCGCCTGCGGCAACGCGGCGCTGGGCGGCGCGTCGGGCGTCGGCGTCGGCGGCTAGGGTGGCGGCCATCGGGGAGGGCTCGCCGTGTGCGGTGCGGGGTCGAAGGGAGGAGCCGGCCGCGGCGCCGGCGGCTGCGGCGCTCGAGGCGGCCGAGGTGGCGAGAACGGCTATCCGTCGATCGGCATCATCGCGCTTCATGCCAAGCTGACCGTGCGCGATAGCGAGATCGAGACATCCGATGCCGGGCAGGGCGGCGACGGCGGGCCCCCGAGGAAGGCGGCCGAGGCGGTCGCGGCGCACGCGGCCGCCGTCGAGACCTGCATGATGTCGTCGAGGCGGAACACGCGAAAGCCGTTGTTGGTGTCGGCGACGTAGAGCAGGTCGCCGTACCAGAAGATGCCCCCGGCGTGCAGAGGAATGCTCCCTCAGCCGATCGCCTCGGCCATGAGCAGGCGGGTCCGCCGGCCCGACGCGAGCGTGAGGTGCTGGCCCCAGCTCGTCTGGTGCGGCATGTCCCCCTCCACGAGCGCGCTCTCCCGGAGCTCGACCCCCGCGGCGTGGTAGGCCGGGCGCAGCGCGTCCTCGCTCCGCGCGTCCGACAGCTCGGGGAGCTCGGGGAGCCCGAGCCGCGCCGCATACGGCCGGTCGTCGAAGACGCTCTGGTTGAGGAGCACGATGAGCTCGCCGCCCGGCCGCACGAGCCGCCGCGGCGCCCCCGCGCGGGTGGCCCCATCCTCCTGCGTTTGGGGTGGCCCCATGACCCTGCAAAAAAGGCCGTCAGGTGGCCCCATGAGGCGGCAAACTGGCGGGGATGAGTGGTTTGGTCAGCGGCGCCCCCCTCGCTGCGCTCAACCGAGCGACTGCAAGATCGAGCTGAATCCGTGCTGGCCGTGGCGGCTGCCCTGCGGGGACAGCCACGCTTCGTATGTCTCGCCGCTCGGCGAACGGAGCTGGATGAACTCGAGGCTCACGAGAGGGTTGAAAGGGTTGCCGGGGCGGGGGCCGATGTCTTGACCGGGATACGTCGCGTCCTGGTTGAAGGCGCGGGTGCCCTGATCGAAGGCGACGAGGTGCTTGTAGTTGCCGCGTTTGCCGAAGTCGCTGTACTCGCGAGAGACGAGGACGCGGCCGCTGCTGGTGAGGCCGACGTGAACGTTGGGAACGTAGCTGGAGACGCCGATCACGGCGGCAGATGCGGCGTTGAGGACTCCGCCGGCGATGCGGCGGGCCGTGCCGGCGGGCGCCTGGTACTCGACTCCGCTCCAGTTGCCGATGATGCGCTCGCCGGGCTGGAGCTCGTAATACGGGGCGTAGAAATCGCTGAATTTTTGCTCGATCTGCTCCGGGGTCATGTTGGCGGCCTCGGCCATGGCCTTCTTGCGGACGTGCATCGAGTACGCGAAAGCGGCCGCCATCAACACGAGCGGGAGCAAGTAATACAGCTGCATGACCATCTTCTCCTAGAGAACCCACGCTCCACTCGGGAGCCACCGAAGGCGATGGTTACGCGGCGGCGCACGCCAGGTCAAGGGGGCGCGCTTCGGGTCGGAAGTTGCCAACGGGTTTGAGACAGGCCGGACGAGAATCCTATGAGGAGATCGCGCTGAGGGGCGCGTTCCGGCACAGGGCCCCCACCAGTCGAGGTCGGGGCGGCCGCGTCACAGCGGCGGGCGTTGCGCCAGGTTCGGCCGCGGCGCTGGTCGTGCCCGTGTGCGGCCCCGCGGCCTCGTCGGCAGCGTCGTCAACGGACAGCGGATTGATGGCTACCGAAGCGGGCGGCCGACGCACAACGGGCGGACCGTTCGGGAAGCGTTCCGGGTGCGCGGCGTACGCTGTGTCGAGGGCGACTTGGCGCCGAGCCGCGACATCTTCGACTCGGCCGTAGAATACATCAGCAGGTGTGAAGAGCGCAAGGCCAGAATGCTGATGAAGGTCGTTATACCAGCCGAAGAACTCCTGGCACCACGCTCGTGCATGAGCCGGCGAGGCGAAGCGGTCCGGATAGTCGGGCTGGTACTTGAGCGTCTTGAACTGCGACTCGGAGAAGGCGTTGTCATCGCTGACGTGAGGCCGGCTGAAGCTTCGAACGACGCCGAGCGAGCCGAGGAGCTGAGCGAGCCCCTCCGACCTCATCGCGGAGCCGCGGTCGGCGTGCACCGTGAGCGAGCCGGGCTCGACGCCGTGGCGGGCGACCGTCTCTGCGAAGAGTTGCTCGGCGAGTTCGGCGCTCTCGTGCTCGGCGAGCAGCCAGCCAACGGTCATGCGACTGAACAGGTCGAGGACGACGTACAGGCAGTAGAAGACCCCAGGCAGCGGCCCGCGCAGCTTGGTGATATCCCACGTCCAGATCTGGTTGGGGGCCGTGGCGGTGAGCGTCGGCTTGGCATGCTTCATCGGCCCACGCTGCGCGCGTCGCTCGCCGCTCTCGCCCGACGCCGCGAGCAGGCGGTACATCGTGCGGATGGAGGCGAGATAGACGCCGCGCGACAGCAGCGTCGCGTAGACCTCCGGCGGGGGCTGGTCGACGAACTCGTCGCTGTGCAACACATCGAGCACGGCTTGCCGCTCGGGGTCACTGAGCCGGCGTGGGCTCGGAGCGCTCCCGTGCAGCGCACGCGGCATCGCGGGCTGGGTCTGCCGGTAGAGCGTGGCGCGGCTGATGCCGAGTGCCGCACACGCCTGCGCGATGGGGACGTGCGGGTCATCGAGCTCTTCGATGACGTCCATCAGCGCTCTTCGTCGTTCGTGAGGTTGATGCCCAGAATGGCAGAGACTTTTTTTTGGAGATCTATGAGCTTCTCAGCGAGCGCGAGCTTCTCCTCGAGCCGGGCCGAGCGCTTCTCGAGCTCGGCGATGCGCCGATCCTTCGCGTCCTGCTTCGGCTTGCGGCCGGGCTTACGCCCCGCGAGAGCCTCGCTGCCGTGGAGGGCGAGCTGCTTGCGCCACGCCGTCAGCAGGGAGCTGTAGATGCCCTCGCGGCGCAGCAGCGCCTCGATGTCGCCGCGCTGGGTGCATGCGGCCGCCTCGCGAACGATGCGCAGCTTCTCCGCCGCCGAGAACTTCCGCCTCTTACCCGGCTTCGGCACAGTCTCGACGGCGACGCCACTCGGGCGTGGAGCAGCGCCCTGCGCCGCTGGGGCGGGGGTAGGATCGACGGATCGGAGATGGGAAGGCTTCGGCACGGGTCAGGTCCATTCTCCGCCCTCTCACCACAGATTTCCAGGGGGAGCCTGTCTCACCCGACGTTGGCACAGAGGGGACGAAGTTGCCGGGAGGATCGTAAGTGCACACCCAGAACTGCCAGGCGCTGACCCCTTCGAACGGTGAGCCGTCCGCACAGCTGGCGATCCCGCAGCCGAGCCGCAGAGAGTCGGCCCAGACCACCTGGGTGTAATGGCCGCACGTCGCGCCGCCGCAGGCGTTGCTCGCGAGGTCGTAGCTGACCGCCTCGCTGATCCACGAGCCGACGACATTCTCGGGGGCCGGTGAGGCGCCGCTCGACGTCGCGAAGAGGTTCTCTCCGTAGCCGTTCGCGCTGTGGCGGAACACACACTTATCGGCATGGGCCTGAGCCACCGCGGCGAGCTCGGACGACCACGAAAGCGGGGGCAGCGGCGGATCGGCAGGCGGGTCGACCGCGGCGCGCGCCGCGTTGTGGGCCGCCGTCATCCCGACCATCCGGGGCGGTTCGTCGTCGCCCTCGCCGCTCGCCGGGGCGTCGGCGTCGTCGGACGAGCTGCCGCACCCGGCAGCGAGGGCGAGCATCAGGGAGAACAACGCGAACCCGTGGAGATGTGAGCCGAGCGTATTCACGGAACGATTGTCCTACAGCTCGGCCGCGCGCCGCAACAATCAATTCGATGATGGGCTACGCCAACTCACGACAGACCTTGTACCGATACGCCCTACAGCCGTGTGGACGGCGGCGTCCGGGCATGGCGCCGGACGGAGGAAAATCCGGCCATCCAGCCATCCAGCCATCATCGCAGATGGATTACCATCCTGCTGGCAGGCTATACCCCAGGGGCCGGTCGAAAACGGCAACAATTCCGCGATGTGGCGCTCGTCGGCGGCGAGGAACTGTGAGCTATGCTCGCGCTGCTTCGGAGCGCCTCGCCTCCCGCCGGGGTACCGGGGCGAGCGGCTGCGTAGCGAGCTTCGCCGCTCCTTCGCGACCCGGCATCGATGAAGAGCACCGTCCTGCGCCGCAAGGCGCTCGGGGACGCCCCCTAGCCGCAAGAACATCCCGGGCCAGACCAACGCCCGGGGGGCGATGTGTGCCCGCGGCACGCCGATGGGCCCCTTGGCGCGCTCTGCGCCGCGCGGGGCCCGCTCTTTCGACCCGTGACCGAGGCGTCGCGACGCGCGCGGTCCCGCCGCTTCGGTTCGCCGCGCCATACTTCTTCACGCAGCGATCGGGCTTCTTTTACCTACGCGCTCTGACCGAGCCCCTGCGTCCGGTGGCGAGGTCACCCGAGACACGGACCAGGGACGCCGCCCGCCCGCCTCTTGCTCGATCGCGCAACCGATTGCCCGAGGGCTTGCAGGCCTCCGTCCCGCGCCCGCGCCATTCCTGGCCTCGCGCTGCTGGATCGGAGGTTGCTGTAGACCCCCCTCGGGCGATGGCCCGGCGGGACCGGGGCAACGCTCGGCAACCGTTCGACAGAGGGAGTATTTGTCATGCGTTGTACCAAGCTCACATCGAAGGGTGAGCGTCAGCCCAGACGCCACCGCCAATCGAGGGGAGAGAACATGTTTACCTCGGCTATCCGCTCCGCCAATTCCGCTCCACGGCGCGTCATCCTGCATGCTGGGATTGCACTCACTGCCCTCTGCGTCTTTTCCGCACCTGGCTCGGCCGAGGCCGCATACCGCAACGGCGAGATCTCACATTGGAACAAGTTCATCCTCAAATACGGTTTCCGATTCGTGGACGGAGCCCCGATCACCGTTCCCCATGGAACGGCCTGGACCTCGGGGCGCCTCATCGATCTGAAGAAGCGAATCGACGGCCTCCCCTTCACGCATTACCAGCCGCTCATGGTCGGGGCGTGGGAGTCGGCGGACTGGGGGCACTTCTCCGCGACGTTCTTCGGTCAGCCGTTTCGCGTCACCGTCACGGCCCGCAACCCCGATGAGCTCCGCTTCGGGCTGTGCCGCATCGAATTCGGACAGCTGAGCGGCTTTGGCGTCACGCTTCCCGTCATCAGCGAAGAGCACCTCTGCATCAACTTCCGTGTAGACGACGAGGGTTCGGGAGGCGCGAACAACAACATGATGGGGCTCTATTTCCCCGAGATCGATCTCGAGATGTGGCCCAAGAGAGAGGACCGCCTGCGGATCGTCACGCAGGGCAACGAATTCGAATTCGACTCCCGCGAGTGAGCCTTCACGCCTAGCGAACCTCCCCGCAGCGCGGCACCAGCGCTTCGAGCCTCCGGGGACGGTCGGCGCTTTCCCCTGCGGGCGAGGGTATCTCTTCGAGCCCATCGCCAACCATTTCGACGGAGACGCCGGCTGCCTTGGCGATCGTGCGCACCTCGGTCCCCGCAGGGACGGCGACCTCGCCGATCTCGAACGGATCCACCGGGTCGAGATCGTCGAGCCGGAAACGCCCGCGGTTGGCGGCGACGATGGCAAACGCCTGGATCTACGGGACGAAGTTCGCCGTCTCCTTGGGCACGAGCCGCGCCTCGGCGAGAACCTTGAGCTCGATGGGCTTGGCGGCGTCGCGCTGTAACCGCCCGACCAACGCCATCCTGACCAGCCCGTCGGGTCCGGTCACCAGTCCCCATCGCGACAAGGAGGAAGCGATGGCGACGAGGGGGGCCGGGGCTGCTCGCCAGCATCGTCGTCGAGAAGTTCGAGGACGCGATGCCGCTCTACCGGCAGGCGCAGCAATACGCTCGCTGCGGCGTGTCGCGCTCGCCGTCAACGCTGGGAGACTGGTCGGCCTTCGCGCTCGATGTGCTTGTGCTCATAGGTGTCCTTCCCCAGCCAACGCTCATCCAGCGTGCTGACGAAGACTTGCGGCGCGATCGTCACCACGCGACCGGTCAGCTCGTCCATGGACACGCCGAAGGACCGCCGTCCCCGTGGGGGCGATCTCACGAGCGCTCAGCCGCCTGCGAGGAGCCCCGGGCACTTCACGTAGACGGCCGCGCACGCCGCGGGTTGCGGCGAGAAGTCATCGATGGACGACTCGCACGTGATCGCCTCGAAGGCGTCGCCCGTGGCGATCATGCAGGCCTTGAGCTCCGCGACCGTGACGGTGCACCCCACGAAGCCGGCCGTATCGCACGAGCCGGTCGACTCGGGCGTTTCCGGAGCTCTGATGCAATCCGCCCTGGCGGTCTCGCAGTCCGTTCCATCCACGACGCTGGCGAGCACCCCGGTGAGGTCGCACAGGTCCTCCTTCGAGAGATCCAGTGCCTCGGTGACGTCGTCGCACACCTGCTGGGCCTCTGCGGCCGTCAGCTCGCCGAGCTGCTCGCCGTCGAGAGCATCCCCGCCGCCGGTGTCGGTCCCGCCGCCGGTGTCGGTCCCGCCACCGGTGTCGCTTCCGCCGCCGGTGTCGGTCCCGCCGCCGGTGTCGGTGCCGCCGCCGGTGTCGCTTCCGCCGCCGGTGTCGGTGCCGCCGCCGGTGTCGCTTCCGCCGCCGGTGTCGGTCTCGCCGCCGGTGTCGCTTCCGCCGCCGGTGTCGGTCTCGCCGCCGGTGTCGGTCTCGCCGCCGGTGTCGCTTCCGCCGCCGGTGTCGCTTCCGCTGCTGGTGTCGCTTCCGCCGCCGGTGTCGGTGTCGTCGCCGGCCTTGCCCCCATTGCTCCCCTCCCCATCGCCGCATGCCACGAGCGAGAGCGAGAGGCCGGCCATCAACAATCCAAGAAGCTTCATCCGTATCATCGGACCTCCATCAACGAGAATGTTCACCTGCGTGTCCACGCGGCGCTCGAGGACGGCTCCGCCGAAGGATGCGAGCGGGGCTGCATCGTCCATCGGGCAGGCGCGCAATGCGTGAACCTACCACGAACAGGATTGAAGTCTCCTTCCCCACCCTCGGCAAATTGGTCGCGCCGGCCGGCTAGGGCCGGCGGGGACGGGCGCCTCGTCGATGCGTTCGGTCTGGGACGACGCGGTGGCGTCTCCAGCGCTCCATGCCATTCGACCGGCGCGGATGCAGCCGGCCCTCGTACACGACGGATACCGGAGGGCAAGCCTTGCACCTCGGAGCCAGCCCGCTTCGATGTACAGACTCGCCAGCATCTGGATGACAAGGAAAGGCTTTGATGAGAGCCCGCTCCGCTCGTCCGCCTGGCTCCTTCCTGTCACGCTATCCTCGCGGTTCCTGCGGTTGTCCCGATTGACGTATTCATCTCGTATGCAGCCGCGAACGAGAAGCAGAAGGACGCGCTCAGAAAACAGCTGTCGGCCCTGAAGCGCGAAGGAAAAGTCTGCACCGTCCTCGCTCAAACCGGGGAGGGACGACCTTCACCTTCCCTCTTTCGTCTTCCGCTCGGCATCACGAGGCCTTCGAGCGCCCGGGACGGCGCAGCGCGTGTGGGCAGGTACGCCCGCATGGCGCCTCATTTGAGGGGCTTTCACGAACTACCATGGTTGATATAGATCATGGCTTGGACATGCCCCTCATCACGCGCCCTCGGCTTCGACCCATCATCGCGCTCACGGCGCTCACGGCGCTCGCCTGCCAGGAGGTGCCGCGCGCTGCCCCAGGAGCTCGCGGGCCCACCGCGCCAGCTGGCATCGAGCCGGCGCCGGCCGCGCCGATCGCGGCGGAGACCGCCGAGCCGGCGCCGGAGCCCGCGCCGCTGCGGGCTCGATGTCAAGGTGGTGCCGGTCGCAGGGGATCATTTCACCTCCGTGCCGGACGCGATGAGGCAAAGCATCGAGTTCTTTCGCGAGCAGCGGTGACCGCCGCCGTGATCGGTCCGCGCCCTGCGCGCCTCGCGCGCGGGCAAGGCGGACGTTGACGCCGCCCGGCGCGGGCGCGTGAATTCGGCGGTGGACCCCTCGTCGCTACCGCCCTCCTGGCCGAGCGCGCCGCGGGGCTCGGAGAGCGCGGGCTCGGTCGATCCAGAAATCGACCGAGCCCGTGTCGGGTCTTCCTCTCCGTTTACGGAAAAGGTTTGAGGCGTGTGGAGCGAGGGGCATCGGCGCCCCCACCGCCCGCGCGTCCGACCTCACCCTGCAACGAATGTTCCGGGAGGACCCCCATGCGACGATTCACCTTTCTGGCTCGCCTCTCTCCCCTGGCCCTCACCCTCCTCGCCGTCGCGGGCTGCGGGGGCCTTGCCCCAGAGACCCAGGCGGATCCTTTCATTGACCCTGAGCCGGGCGCCGAGGAGCCCAGCGACCCGGCCGCGAAGCCCGCCGCTGCCACGACGGGCCCTGTCGTCGCTCTCACGTCCATTCAACGCGAAAAGGCCCCTCTGCTCGCGGAGCTCATGGACGGCGCCCCTTCGAGGTTCCGGGCGGACCTCATCGCGGATCCGAGCCCCGCGAGCCGCCTGGCAGAGGCGTCCGCCGTGCTCATCGACGCCGAGGCCGCGAGCGCCGACGACATCCGCTCCTACGCGTCCCTGCTCCGGGCAGCGCGCCTCGCGGGGGTGCCTGTGATCCTCGAGAATGCGCGCGACGCCGAGAAGGTCGCGCTGGCGCTGGGCATCGGGATGTCCGCGCAAGTCGTCTACGCGGCGCCCAGCCCGGGCGGCCAGCGCTTCGACGTGCGCGTCTTTGGCGACGTCACCGGCGAGGAGACCGAGGAGCACAGCTCGGTGCGCTTGCCGGCCTCCGCGAAGGCGAGGTACGCCCGGATGACCGCGGACGAGCGGGCCGAGCTCGGAAAGAAGCTCGAAAGGAGCGAGGCCGAGCTCGACGCGCTGTTCGACGCGGCGCCCGAGGCCGAGCCCATCACCATCGACGCAAAGCCGCGGATCGCCTCGAGGTCCGAGGTCGCGCAGACGGCGTTACCTGCCCGGGGCGAGCTCCTCGCCGAGATCAAGGGCCTGCTCGCGGACCACAAGGCCTACGCGCTCGCCCAGGTCGTGACCGCGCCTCTGCCCGAGGGCACCTACCGCTCGTACAACGTGACGCCCACCTCCATCAACTGGGAGTGCGGCGACGACGGCCAGCGCTCCGTCATCGACCGCAACTTCACGGTGACGCTCCTCGCCTCCAACGCGCCGGAGGGCAAATACGTCGTCTTCGCGGGCAATGGCACCCAGTACAACCCCGGCGGGCTCAAGTGGAACTCGGGGAACAACCGCGGCTACTTCCAGGAGACCCTCCAGCACTCGATCCGCCCCCTGTCGGGGGGGCTCTCGCCCTACGCCCACAGGCCCCACTCGGCCAACGAGTCCTCGACGTTCACCACGTCGAACGGGTTCTCGGTCGGCGCGGGCGTGGGCGCCGAGGGGCCGTCCACGAGCTTCAGATTCGATGTGAGCGAGCAGGCCTCTCAGTCCTTGAACGACTTCGACGTGATCGATTTCTCCTCGGGTTCGATCTTCGGCTGGCAATACAAGCTGGCCTCGGTGAGCGGGCATTCTTACAAGAAATGGGAGGACCTCCACAACGACACGTGGGGCGGGCTCTACGGCCTGCCCAACCTCGCCAAGAGCACGCTCACGGAGGAATACGAGGGTGTCTACGCGGCGAGCCTCCAGGATCAGTCGCTTTACCCGGTGGAGAACGTCAACCTGCAGTCGGTGCGGCACACCTGGGTCTCCCACGATTACGTCCTCTGGGAGGAGATCAAGACCACCTCATGCGGGAAGGCGGCCGCCTCCGTCGTCACCGTGGACCTGAGCTCGGTCAACGTGGCCAAGCTGGGCACCATCCCCTTCAGAGAGACGTTCGATCAAGGCGTCGCGCCGAGCGTCTGGACCGTGATCAACGAGGGCATCACCGACAGCTCGCCGAGCTGGAGGGGGGTAGGCGGCGCGGCGACCGAGACGGGCAGCGCGTTCGATTACCCCCAGACCGCGGCCGACGGAGCTGTCGACATGCGCGGGACCTACCTCGTCGCGCCCCACACGGCCTTCGGGCAGGGAGCGCTCTCGGCGAAGATCTACGCGGGCGACCCCGACGGCTTCGGCCTCATGTACGCCATCAACGACACCGGCTCGAGCTACTACCGGGTGATGTTCGACGCGAGCTTGAGCGTCGCGCGCCTGGTCCGGGTGGACAACGGCGTCTTCACCGAGCTCGCGGTCAACACGAGCTATGTGCCGCCGCAGAACGCATGGATGACGGTGCGGGTCGAGCGCGAGGGGACGACGCACCGGATCAAGGTCAATGATCAGGTGGTGCTGGCGGTGCCGAGCGAGGTGACGTACGCGTGGGGTTCGGTCGCCCTGTTCTCGTGGGCGATGAGCGACGTGCGCTTCGACGACGTGACGATCACGACCCTTTGACGCGATCCTGAGACGCCTGGGCGGCGCGGGGCGCGGACTCGCGCCGCCACGGCAGGATCGCGGTCGCCAGCGAACCCAGCATCGCCGCGGCGTAGATCCCGGACGCGCGCCGGCAGGACCGCCGCGGCCACCGCGCCCGCCGCGCAGAACCCCGCCGACGGATCGGCGGTCCGGTTCATCAAGAGCGCCGCGGTCGAGAGCACGGCCGCAGAGACGAGCAGGTCGGTCACGAGCGCTCGCTCGACGGTCTCGTCCATGAGCACGGCGAGGCCCCGGGGCAGGAGCGTCGAGCTTCTTTTACCTACGCGCCGGCATCGCGGGCGCGGCACGCCGATGCGCCCCTTGGCGCGCTCTGCGCCGCGCGGGGCCCGCTCTTTCGACCCATGAACGAGGCATCGCGACGCGCGCGGTCCCACCACTTCGGTTCGCCGCGCCACACTTCTTCGCGCAGCGATCCGGCTTTTTTACCTACGCGCGGACGCCGCGCTCGAAATGGGTGACCTCCCGCCGGGCCCAGGCGACGCCCAGTCAAGATTCTCGGAGCCGTTCCTGGCTCGTGCAGTCCGACTGTACGAGCTCATTGACAGAGCGCGCCTTATGCGGCCATGCAGGTCTTTCACGCATAAAAGTCATGTAATTACAGATATTTAGCACCAAGCGGAAGGCATCCTACCGTACAGCTGTACCCTGCTGGTGTCGTTCACCGACGTCGGCTCCGCGGAAACCTGCGCAGGATCGCCTCGACGTTGGGCGGCATGGTAATTCATTCAATGCGCCTGCCACCTGCTGCGGTCGGAAGCGATTCGTGGTAGGAGCGTCTCTCGGAGTGGGAGCGCCAACGGTTCCAGCGCATGGGCCAAGCAGCTTCCAATCCGTGTCGAGGAGGAAGCTGTGCACAGAGCTTTACTTTGTCCTTTTCCCGCCACGCCGCCCCACCCGCAGGCGGCACAGCTCGCGAACGATTGCCTCGAATGGACTCGCAAGTGCGGCCTGCTCCCCGATGAATCGCCACGAACGCTCGACAAGGTGCGCAGCTATTCGGCGCTCGCCGCGCATTGTTACCCCGATGCGTATTTCGAGCGGCTTCAGGCGATTTGCGACTACTACAGCTGGCTCTTCTTCTTCGATGATGTGTGCGAGAACACATCACTGAACGGCGCCGGACCGAAGGTTGTCTCGAGGCTGCTGTTCGATGTGTACGAGGTGCTGCGAGGGCCCACGGCTGCCGTTGGGCATGCGCCATTTGCCCAGGCATTGGCGGACATCTGGCGACGCATCGGCGATGGTTGTCCTGCGTTCTGGCGGCGGCGCCTCATCCGCCACGTCGAAAACTACATCGATGGCTGTGTCTGGGAAGCGCAAAACCGCCAGCTCGACCGCGTACCCAGCCGCGCGGTGTTCGAGGGTATGCGCATGCACACGTCCACCATGTACGAGTTCTGGGACTTCATCGAATATGCCGGCGACCTGTTCTTGCCGGATGAGGTCGTAGAACATCCCTTGGTGGCGGAGGTGCGTCGCGCCGGCAACGCCATCGCGTCTTTTGCCAATGACATTTACTCGCTGCGCAAAGAGACGAGCAACCGCGACGTGCACAATCTGGTTGTCGTGCTCATGCACGAAGAGCGCATCGAGCTCGAAGCAGCGTACGCGCGCGCCGCCGGTATCCACGATGCTCAAGTCGAGCACTTCCTGGAGCTGGTGAAGCACCTGCCTACGTTCTCTGCGACCATCGACCGGAACCTGGCGCGTTACGTGGAGGGCATACGCATCTGGATCCGCGCCAACCACGATTGGTCGATTGTCACGCCCCGTTACAATGAGCCCGATGCGCGATGAAGTGCTGCCTCGTGCCATCCACCCGATGCCGCGCCAGATCGAGGTGGAGGTGGTCGCGGTGCAGTTTGTGGCCCGAAGTATGCCTGGTCTGGCGTGGTTCCAGTCCATGCTCGGAAGCCGCGGTAGAACGAGTTCGGCTCCGAGAAGCCGAGCAGGAAGGAGATCTCTGCGACAGGCAGCGAAGTCTCCTCCAGGTAGTGGCGCGCGAGCGCCTCGCGCGTCTCCTTCAAGATCTGCTGGAAGCTCGTCCCCTCGTCGTCGATCCGCCGTTGCAGCGTCCGTTTGCTGAGCCCGAGGCGCCGCGCGATCGTCTCCATCATAACGAGGCCGCTTGGGAGCCCTTCGAGCAGCGCGGCGAGCAGAGGCGGCGAGAACGACTCGCTGCGGATCGCCTCGCACAGGCGGAGCGGGAGGTGCGCGTCGCCCAGCTCAGCCTCGATGCCGTCCCAGAGCCGGTAGTAGTCCTCGGACGCGAGCCGCACGGAAGGCTGCTGGAGGAGATCCTCCGCGAGGCCAGCACGGCGCAGCACGTTGCCGGCGAGCTGCTTCGAGTCGTCGGTGGTCGCAGCGTACACGCCCTCGGCTATTTGCTCTGGCGGCGCCCTCTGTTCCATCATGGGGCCTATCACGGCGAAGACCTTCTGCACGAGCGGCTGGTACTCGCTGATCTGCGGGTCGTTGCTGAAGTCGAGCGAGCGGCTCATGAAATCCGTCTTGATCGCGCCCGGCTCGACGATCTTCACGCGAACCCCGAGCGGCGCGAGCTCGAAGTGGAGCGACTCGGAGAGCCCTTCGACCGCGAACTTCGTCCCGTGGTACAGCGTGCCAAGCGGGAACGTGACGCGGCCGCCCCCAGAGGAGATGCTGACGATGACGCCGCTTCGGTTCGCGCGACTTGGCCGTGGCGCGGCCGATTCCGCTCGAACTTCCGGTAATGAGAATCGTCTTGGTCATGTGGTGAATCTCCTGCGACCCAACGTAGGCGCCGCCGACCGTGCCCACACTCGCAACGGGCGCCAATCGACCATCCGTTCGCGCCACCGACCCACCGAGCCGCTCTGACCTTCACGCAGCGATCCGGCTTCTTTTGCCTGCGCGCTCCCTCCCGGCGTGACGACGCCCTCCGCGGCGATGCCGACGATTCCGCGCCGCGCGCTCGTGTGTCGCGCCGTACTGCGCGCATCCCTCCATCTTCGTCCGCAGGGGTCCGTCGACGGGCGCGCGGGGTGGCGAGCGCGCCGCTTCGGACGGCATCCCGCGGCGGGAGGTGCTACCCCCTCGCGCACCGTGAGCCACCGCGTTCCGCAAGAGCAACCCCCCGCTCCGCCCGCCCCCGGCGGCCGGGCCTCGTCCCCGCCCGCGTCGGGGGGCCCGGTCCGCTTTCCCGAGGAGCTGCCCATCTCGGCGCGGGTGCGCGACATCGCCCGGGCCATCGAGGCGCACCAGGTCGTGATCGTCGCGGGCGAGACCGGCTCGGGCAAGACCACGCAGCTCCCCAAGATCTGCCTGGCCATGGGCCGCGGCCTCTCCGCCCGGATCGGCGTCACGCAGCCGCGCCGCATCGCCGCCACCAGCGTCGCGGCCCGCGTCGCCAAGGAGCTCGGCGTCGAGCTCGGCAAGGAGGTCGGCTACAAGATCCGCTTCTCGGACAGGACGAGCGCGGCCACCTACGTCAAGTACATGACGGACGGCATCGTCCTCGCCGAGATCCAGGGCGATCCGCGGCTCTCGGGCTACGACACGCTCATCATCGACGAGGCCCACGAGCGCAGCCTCAACATCGATTTCCTGCTCGGCTACCTCAAGCGCCTGCTGCCGAGGCGCCCGGATCTCCGCGTCATCGTCAGCTCCGCGACGCTCGAGACCGACCGGTTCGCGGCCTACTTCGGCGGCGCCCCGGTCATCGAGGTCTCCGGCCGCACGTACCCGGTGGAGGTCATCCACCGCCGCCCGGAGAGCGGAGAGGCCGAGGTCGCCGACGCCGTCGCCGCCACGGTCGAGGAGATCACCTCGATCGATCCGCGCGGGGACATCCTCGTCTTCCTCCCTGGAGAGCGCGAGATCCACGACACCATGGCCGAGCTCACGCGCCACGGCCTGCCGCACACCACGCTGCTGCCGCTCTACGGGCGGCTCCCCCAGGGCGACCAGCAGCGCGTGTTCCAGTCCCTGCCGGGGCGGCGGATCGTGCTCGCGACCAACGTCGCGGAGACGTCGCTCACCATCCCGGGCATCGTGTACGTCATCGACTCCGGGCTCGCCCGCGTCAACCGCTACAGCCCGCGCACGGGCGTCACCCAGCTCCAGATCGAGCCCATCTCGCGCGCGAGCGCCGACCAGCGCAAGGGGCGCGCGGGCCGCGTGCAGAGCGGCGTGTGCTTCCGGCTCTACGACGAGCAGGACGATAGGGCGCGGCCCGCGTACACCGATCCGGAGATCCTGCGCGTCGGCCTCTCGGGCGTCATCCTCCAGATGAAGGCGCTCGGGCTCGGCGCCATCGAGGATTTCCCCTTCCTCGACGCGCCGTCGAAGCGCGCCGTGGACGAGGGCTACCGGGTCCTCGAGGAGCTCGGCGCGCTCGACGGCGCGGGCGAGCTCACGGACACCGGCAGGAAGCTCGCGCGGCTGCCGCTCGACCCGCGCCTCGGCCGGATGGTCCTGGGCGGCGAGAGCGAGGGGGCGCTCGCCGAGGTGCTGATCATCGCCGCGGCGCTCGGCGTGCAGGATCCGCGGGAGCGGCCGCTCGCCGCCCAGAAGCAGGCCGACGACGCGCACCGGAAGTTCAAGGACGAGGCCTCCGATTTCGTGGGGCTCCTGAAGCTGTGGAGCTTCTACCAGGACGCGCAGGGCCGGCTGACCCAGAACCAGCTCAGGAAGGCCTGCCGCGACCATTTCGTCTCGTACCTCCGCATGCGCGAGTGGGCCGACGTGCACCGGCAGATCAGCCGGATCACGAAGGAGATGGGGTTCTCGCCGAGCGACGCGCCCGCGAAGGGCGACGCCATCCACCGCGCGCTCCTGCCCGGCCTGCTCAGCCGCATCGGCATGTGGAACCAGGAGAACAAGGTGTACCTGGGCGCCCGGCAGACGCGCTTCCAGCTCCACCCGTCGTCGGGCCTCGCGAAGAAGCCGCCCGCGTGGATCATGGCCGCCGAGCTGGTCGAGACGTCGCAGCTCTTCGCCCGGATGGCGGCGGCCCTCGATCCCGCGTGGATCGAGGCTGCGGCCGGGCCGCTCTGCAAGCGCAGCCACAGCGACCCGCACTGGGCCGCGAAGCCCGCGGCCGTGATGGCCCGGGAGCAGGTGACGCTGTACGGGCTGCCGATCGCAAAGGATCGACGGGTCGACTTCGGGGCGATCGACCCGAAGTCCGCGCGCCAGATCTTCCTCGTCCACGCGCTGGTCCGGCAGGAGTACACGACGCGCGCGCCGTTCATGGAGGCGAACCGGCGGCTCTTCGAGGAGGTCAGCCGGCTGCGCGACAAGGCGAGGAGGAGCGAGATGCTGGCCGACGAGCACGCGCTCGAGCTCTTCTTCGACCGGCGCGTGCCCGAGGGCGTTTATAGCGGCAAGACGTTCGAGGCGTGGCGGAAGGAGGCCGAGGCGGAGGACCCGCGGGCGCTCCACCTGTCGCTCGCCGACGTCCTGCTCGACGAGGCCGCGGACCTCACGCCCGAGCGCTTCCCCGATGCGCTCGACCTCTACGGCGCCGCCGTGCCCCTCTCCTACCGCTTCGATCCGGGCGAGGACGACGACGGCATCTCCGTCTCGCTGCCGCTCGTGCTCCTGCCGCAGGCCGATCCCGACGAGCTCGAGTGGATGATCCCCGGGTGGCACGCCGAGAAGATCGCGCAGCTGCTCGAGTCGCTGCCGAAATCGCTCCGCAAGGCGCTCGTCCCGCTCGCCCCCCTCCGCGAGGTCGCCCGGGAGATCGCGGCGGAGCTACGGCCGTTCCAGGGCCCGCTGCGGGCCGTCCTCGCGCGCGCGGTCGAGGACCGCACCGCCGAGCGCGTGCCCGCCGACGCGTTCCGGCCCCAGGATCTGCCGCCGTACCTGCGCTTCTTTTTCCGCGTGCTCGACGAGGACGGCCGGGTGATCGGCGAGGGGCGCGAGCTCCGGGAGCTCAAGGAGCGGCTGTCCGGCCGGGCGCGCGAGGCCTGGGCGAGGGTCGGCAAGGCGGGCCTGGAGCGGGACGGGCTCACGTCGTTCAGCGTCGAGGCGCTGCCCGAGCGCGTCCAGGTCGACGCCGGGCGCCACAAGGTGTTCGGCTACCCGGCGCTGGTCGACGGCGAGACGTCCGTGTCGGTGCGCGTGCTCGCCTCGCGGGCCGCGGCGGCCGAGGCGACGCGCGCCGGGCTGCGGCGGCTCCTCTTGCTGCAGCTCGGGGGCAAGATGAGCCAGCTCGAGCAGCCGCTGCGGAGCGCCGTGGCCGTGAGCGGCCTCGGCGCCAAGGTGGCCCCGGGCGAGCCAGGCCTCGCCCGGCAGATCGCGCTGCGCGCGCTCGACGAGGCGTTCCAGCTCGGCGATCCCGGCGCCTTTCCGAGGACGAAGGCCGCGTTCCAGGCGCGCCTCGACAAGGGCCGCGCGTCGCTGCAGGGCGTGCTCGGGAAGCTCGCGGGGCTGGCGCGGGAGATCGGCGTCGAGCTCGACCGCGTGCAGGCGATGCTCCGGTCGATGACGGGCAAGCCGGGCGCGTCGAGGCCGGCGCTCGACGACGTGCGCACGCAGGTCGACTTCCTGCTGCCGGTCGGGCTCTTCTCGCGCGCCCCGGTCGACCGGCTCGCGCACCTGCCCCGGTACCTGCGCGCCGCGCAGATCCGGCTCGAGCGGCTGCCCAACGGGCCGCAGAAGGACCAGAGCAAGGCCGCGCAGGTGCTGCCGTTCTGGCAGGACTACCTCAAGCACCAGCAGGGGCTGCGCGACAAGGGGGTGCCCGCGGAAGAGCTGGAGTCGTTCCGCTGGCTGATCGAGGAGCTCAGGGTGTCGCTCTTCGCGCCCGAGCTGAAGGCGGCTGTCCCGGTCTCGACGCAGCGGCTCACGGAGCAGTGGAAGCGGCTGCTGGGATAGCGGCGCAGGGACGCGCTCAACGCCTCGGGACAGGGCGGCCCGAAGCCACCCACCGCCCCTGGCGCGACGTCTGGCGGCCACGGCCTACGGCGGCGACGGCCTACGTGGACCGTCACCCCCGCTTGAGCCGCTCGATCTCCGCGAGCGCCGCCGCGAGCTGCCGCTCCATGTCCCCCCGGCGCCGCGCTTCTTCCTCTGCCTGCTCGGCGGCCGCGCGCGCCTGCTCGGCGGCCGCGCGCGCCTGCTCGGCGGCCGCGCGCGCCTGCTCCCGCGCCGCGCGCGCGTCCTCCTCCGCGCTCGACAGCACCCGTCCCTCGCCGTCGAGCCATCGCAGCCAGTCCGCCTCGAGGCCCTGGTAGACGCCGCGCCGAACACCGAGCTTCAAGCCGAGCGGCGGACACGGGAACGTCCCATCGGCGTCAGGAGGCGCCACCGTGTACGAGCGTGACGCCATGTCCAGCGCATAGGCCTCCATGACGCCGCTCAGCGGATCGAAGAGGTAATACGCCGCCACGTGAAGCAGCTTCGCGTACGTGCGCATCTTCTCCCCGCGGTCGATCGCCTCGGTCGACGGCGAGACGAGCTCGATGACCACGTCGGGCGTCCGCCCGCCCTCCTGCCAGACGACCCACGACTTCCGCTCCCTGCGCTCGGTGTCCAGAACGACGAACACGTCAGGCCCGCGAAAGTCGTTCTTCTTCGCCTGCAGCTCGCTGAAATAGATGAACATGTTGCCGCCGACGTAAAAGTCGGTGCGGTCCCGCCACGCAGACTCGAGCGTCTCGATGAGCAGCGTCATCTGCTTGCGGTGGCGCTCGGTTTCCATCGGCTCACCATCGTCGCAAGGTAGCTCGTCCGCTCCCGGGGGAACGGTGGGCACGAGAGAGGAGCTCAGGGGGTTGCGCATGGAGGTCACCGTCGGCCAGTCGACCGGCGTCGCAGCCTACCACGCCGGCGCGCGGCCGGTGCGCAGCGCCCGCCGCGCCGACAGCCACGCCGCCAAGGCGCGGCAGCGCCGCGGCCCGAGCGCGCGTCGCCGCGCGAGGTCCCCAGCCCCGCCGCACAGGGCCCCAGGACCGCACCGCGCGCCGCGCGCCACCCGACGGACGGCCGCCACCGCTCCCCTCGATCGGGTTTTTCCTTAAGACGTACGCCCGCTTGGCCGCGACGCGCCGCTCCAATGAGCACTGGACGCAGCGCTCACCCCGCTGGCAGGCTGCGCGCCGGCGAGGCTCCTCGTCCGGGTCCTCGGTGAGCGATGCAGGTAGGTGACATCATCGACGGCCGGTTCTGCATCGAGCACCTCGCGGCCTCGGGCGGGATGGGGGCCGTCTACCGGGCCCGCGATCAGGAGACCGGCGAGGCGGTCGCGATCAAGCTCCTGACCACCGAGAGCGCCCAGCACCTCGTCCGCTTCGAGCGCGAGGCCCACACGCTCGCGGCCGCCCGGGTGCCCGGCGTCGTGCGCTACGTCGCGCACGGCGCCACCGCGTGGGGACAGCCGTTCCTCGCCATGCAGTGGCTCGACGGCGAGACGCTCTCCGACCGGCTCACCCGCCAGGGCCTCACCCTCGAGGAGACCCTCGAGCTCGGCCTCCACGTCGCGAGGACGCTCGGCGCCATCCACAGGCTCGGCCTCGTCCACCGCGACCTGAAGCCGAGCAACCTGCTGCTCGAAGGCGGCTCGCTCGAGCGCGTGCACCTCATCGACTTCGGCCTCGCCCGCGCCGTCACCGACGAGCCGCTCACGGCCGCGGGCCTCGTCCTGGGCACGCCCGGGTACATGGCCCCCGAGCAGGCGCGCGGCGAGCTCAGCGTCGACGCCCGCGCCGACGTGTTCGCCCTCGGCTGCATCCTCTACCGCTGCCTCACCGGCCGCGCCGCCTTCCACGGCAACGCCGGGCTCGCCGTGCTGATGAAGGTCCTCCTCGAGGAGCCGCCCCGCGCGCGCGACCTCCGGCCCGGCACCCCCGCCGCGCTCGACGATCTCGTCGCCCGCATGCTGGCGAAATCCCCGCTGGACCGGCCGGCCGATGGAAGCGCCGTCGCGGCCGAGCTCGCCGCGATCGACGCGCCCGAGAGCAGCGTCGGCGGGCCCCGCTCGTTCCCGCCGCGCGCTGTGGAGCTCACGACGGGCGAGCGGCGCGTGACCTGCCTCGTGGTCACCCGCGAGCGCGCCGTCAGCTCCAGCGCCGCGGCCGAGCCGCGCCAGGCAGAGCTCTGGCAGCTGCACGACGTGGCCGAGCAGTACCGCGGCGAGCTCGAGCTCCTCGAGGGCCGCTCGCCGCTCATCGTGCTGTCCGGCGCGGGCGCGCCGACCGACCTCGCGGCGCGGGCCGCCCGGTGCGCGCTCGCGCTGCAGGAGCTGCTCGGCGGCGCGCCCGTCGCGCTCGCCACCGGCCGGGCGGAGCTCTCGGCGCGCGTGCCCGTCGGCGAGCTCATCGACCGCGCCTTCCAGATGCTCGCCGCCCACGACGACCGCTCCCCCGCCGCGGGCGTCCGCATCGACGAGGTGACCGCGGGCCTCATCGGCATGCGGTTCGACGTCACCGAGGACGCCGCGGGCCGCGTCCTGCACGGGGCGCGCGACGAGCGGACCGCGCAGCTGCTCGGCAAGCCGACCACCTACGTGGGCCGCGAGCGCGAGCTCGCCATGCTCGTGGCCGAGGTCGATCGCTGCATCGACGAGGGCGCCGCGGGCGCGGTGCTCGTGACGGCCGAGGCCGGGATGGGCAAGTCGCGCCTGCGAAAGGAGCTCATCCGCAAGCTCCGCGAGCGGGGTGACAGGATCGAGGTCTGGCTCGGCCAGGGCGACCCCATGGGCGCCGGCGCGGCCTTCGGCCTGCTCGCGAGCGCGCTCCGGGACGCCCTCGGCGTCGCCGACGGCGAGCCCCTGGAGGCGCGGCAGCGCAAGGTCCGGAGCCGCGTGGAGCAGCACGGGGGCATCGACGCGCCCCGCGTCGCGGCCTTCCTCGGCGAGCTCGTCGGCGCGCCGTTCCCCGACGAGCACGACGTGCAGCTCCGGCTCGCGCGGCGCGACGCCGTGCTGATGGGCGACCAGCTCCGCCACGCCTGGGAGGACTTCCTCCAGGCGGCGTGCCGCGCGGGGCCCGTGCTCCTCGTGCTCGAGGACCTCCAGTGGGGCGACCTCCCCACCGTCACGATGGTCGACGAAGCGCTGCGCCAGCTCAAGGACATGCCGCTGCTCGTGCTGGCGCTGGGACGGCCCGACGTGCGCCGGCTCTTCCCGAAGCTCTGGGAGGGCCGGCTGGCCCACGAGCTCCACCTCACGCCGCTCCCGCGCCGCGCGAGCGAGCGGCTCGTGCGCGAGGCGCTGGGCGCGCACGCGACGCACGACCTCGTGGGGAGGCTCGTCGAGCGCGCCGACGGCAACGCGTTCTTCCTCGAGGAGCAGATCCGCGCGGCCGCCGAGGGCAACAGCGAGGGCCAGCCGGAGACGGTCGTGGCCATGGTGCAGGCGCGGCTGGAGACGCTCGACCCCGAGGCGCGGCGGCTCCTCCGGGCGGCGAGCATCTTCGGCGAGACGTTCAGGTCGAGCGCGGTCGCCGCGCTCCTCGGGAGCGCCGACATCGCGCAGGTCCTCGCGGAGCTGCTCCGGCGCGAGGTGATCGCGCGGCGGGGCGAGGGGCGGCCGCGGGACGACGCGGAGTACTGCTTCCGCCACGCGCTCGTCCGCGAGGCGGCCTACGGCATGCTGACGGCGCGCGACCTCCGCATCGGCCACGCGCTCGCGGGCAGCTTCCTCGAGGCGGCCGGCGAGGGCGATCCGAGGGCGCTCGCCGAGCACTTCGAGCGCGGCGAGGAGCCCGAGAAGGCCGCCGAGTGGTACCTGCGCGCCGCCGACAACGCGCTCCGCGGCAACGACCTCGCCGAGGCGATCGCCTGCGCCGAGCGCGGCATCGCCTGCAGGCCGGATCCGGCCGCGGTGGGCGCGCTCCGCCTGGTCGAGGCCGAGGCGCTGCTCTGGCGCGGCGAGCCGGCCCTCGCGGAGCAGCGCGGGATCGAGGCGACGCGGCACCTCGCGCCGGGCTCCGTGGCGTGGTTCTCGGCGTTCACGCAGCTCGCGGGGGCGGGGCACAAGCAGGGCCACTACGAGCGCGTCGAGCGCTGGATGATGGTCGTCCTCGGCACGGAGCCGCTCGACGGCGCGCGCATCGCGAGGAACGCCTGCCTGCTCGAGGGGGCGATCGTGCTCCTGCTCGGCGGCCGCTACGCCTGCGTCGACGCGCTGATCGACGCGGTCGAGCGCGCGACGGAGGACGCGTCGGCCGCGGATCTCATGATCGAGGCGAAGCTCCTCTACCTGCACGGGCTCCTCCGGCAGCACAACGGCGATCCGAGCGCCTGCATCGCGAGCATGGGCGCGGCGCTCGCCGCGTTCGAGGACATCGGCGATCGCCGCGAGGCGTGCCGGGCGCGGCTCAACATGGGCCTCTGCTACGTCCAGTTCGGGTACTTCGAGGCGGCGGCGGGGGTCCTCCGCGCCGGGCTCGAGGAGGCGGAGCGGATGGCGCTCGACGACCGGGTCCCGAACGCGCTGCAGAACCTCGGCCTCGCGCTGGCCCACGCGGGCGAGGTCGACGCGGCGAGGGCGGCCCTGCGGAGCTCGATCGAGGCGCTCACGCGCCGCGGCGACCGGCGGCGGGAGTGCGAGAGCCGGCTCCAGCTCGCGCGCGTCCTGCTCCTCGCGGGGGAGCCCGCGCTCGCCGAGGCGGAGTCGCAGGCGGCCGAGGCGCTCGCGCGGGGGGTGCCGGAGCGGCTCCCCGTGGCCATCGCGGCGCGCGCGCGCGCGCTGCTCGATCTCGGGCGCGCCGGCGAGGCGCTCGCCGCCACGACGCAGGCCCTGTCCCTGCTCGAGTCGGGCCCCCGTGACGAGGAGGGCCCGCTGGTGCGCCTGGTCCACGCCGAGGCGCTGGCCGCGACGGGCCAGATGGCCGAGGCCAAGGGCGCCATCGCCCTGGCCCGCAACGGGCTGCTCGTGCGGGCCGGGAGGATCGGCGATCCTGTCTGGCGCGAGCGCTTCTTGCGCGATGTCCCCGACAACGCGCGGATCCTGGAGCTCGCGCAAGGCTGGCTCGACGGACACGCGCCGCCCTGAAGCGCCAGCCGCGCTGGGGCGAGAGCGAGAGGCCATCCGCCGTCCGGGGGAGCCCACATGGCGGTGACTCCGGCCGCCGGGCGGGAGCATCTTTTTGTCACCCGGGACAGGCGACGTCGCAAGTAAGCTGAGCCTCTATCTCTGACCTCGTGTTCGAACACAGGGAGGCACCTCCATGCTCAGGTCGTCCGTCGTTCTGATTCCCCTCGTGGCCCTCGCCGCGTCTGTCTCGTGCAGCAGCGAAGACAGATACCGGCCTCCCACGACGGGGGACCTGCCCTCGAGCGGCGTCACGACCAGCGGCGGACAGGGCGGCGTCACGACCAGCGGCGGACAGGGCGGCGGCACCGGCGGACAGGGCGGCGGCACCGGCGGACAGGGCGGCGCCGGTGGGCAGGGCGGCGCCGGTGGGCAGGGCGGCGCCGGCGGACAGGGCGGCACCGGCGGGCAAGGCGGCGCCGAGATGCCGAGCTGTTCCAACGGCGCGAAGGACAGCAACGAGACGGACGTCGACTGCGGCGGCGCCTGCGCAACGCCGTGCCGGGTCGATCAGGCGTGCGCCGAGGCCGCGGACTGCTTCTCAGGGCGGTGCGAGGAGGGCGGCGGGGGCAGCGGCGGCGCCGGGCGCGCGTGCGTGGCGGCGCGGTGCGACAACGGCGTGAAGGACGGCGACGAGACGGACACCGACTGCGGCGGTGCCGCCGCGCCGCGCGACGGCAACCCGGCGTGCCCGCCGTGCAAGACCAGCAAGGGCTGCGCGGCGGGCTCGGATTGCGAGTCGTCGAGCTGCGTGAATGGCCAGTGTCTGGAGCCGGCCTGCAGCGACGGCGTGAAGAACGGCCAGGAGACCGACGTCGATTGCGGCGGGATCTGCCCCGGCTGCCCGCCCGGTGACGCGTGCTCCAAATCGACCGACTGTATCGAGCTCGTCTGCCACGAGCAGGTCTGCCAGGCCGCGACCTGCAGCGACGGCGTGAAGAACGGCAAGGAGACCGACATCGACTGCGGCGGCACGGAGGGGTGCAGCGCCCGGTGCCCGGCGGGGCAGCGTTGCAGCGCCAACGCCGACTGCGCGACGTCGATCTGCAACGCCACGAACCGCGTCTGCGCGTGCCCGGCGTGGATGGTGATCTCGCCCGTGAGCGGCGGCGGGAGCTACTGCATCGATCAATACGAGGTGACGAAGCAGGAGTACGATCTCTTCCTCCAGGCGAACCCGGTGCTCGCCGGCATGCCGGCGGAGTGCGCGGGGAACATCTACCGTCCCTCGAGCGGGTGGCCCTACACGGAGGGGCGAGTGCCCGTCACCCACGTCGACTGGTGCGACGCCTACGCGTACTGCTCCTACATGGGCAAACACCTCTGCGGCAGGATCGGCGGAGGCGCGAACTCGCCTGCCGACTTCGCGAGCCCGACGCGGAGCGAGTGGTTCAACGCGTGCTCCGGCCAGGGCGTGAACGAATACCCGTACAGCGATCTCTATAGTGAGGCGACCTGCAAGGTGGGCGACTCGAGCGGCGAGTTCGCCAGGAAGCCCGTGCCCCCCAACCCGCTCCCGCCGATCTCGCCCTGCGAAGGCGGAATCACGGGCCTCTTTCATATGAGCGGCAACGTGGCGGAGTGGGAGAACTCCTGTGACGCGCAGGGCAATTGCCTCGTCCGCGGCGGCTCGCGGGCCTCGCAGCAGGACGAGGATGACATCACGCGCGACACGCTGAAGGCGGCCAGGTGCGATGCGCTCCTGGACCAGGATCGCCTCACCCCGTCTGCGGACATCGGCTTCCGCTGCTGTCTCTGAGCGTTCGCGCGGGAGACGCGCCAGGCCGCCGCGCAGGGCGCTCGACGCGCCCCGCGCCGGCCCAAAGCGGGCGGCGGCCGCGCTCACCGGCGCCGCCGCCCGGCCGACGAGCTCACTGCGCCGGTTCGGGATCGCAGCCGTAGAGGACGTCGACCGCCGCCATGGCGTCGTCCTGGACCAGCCGGCACGCGTCGGGGCAGAGCGTGATCATGTCGTTCTCGATGTAGAAGGAGCCCGGGGCGCACGCTGCCGCGCTCGCCACCTGGGCGAACGATTGCGGCTCGCTCCCGTCGCCGGGCGTGTACTGGACGACCACGGTCGAGAGGTCGATGATCTCCCCCGGCGGCGAGTCCGGCACCGCGAACTCGCACGCGACCACCGCGCCCGTGATGACGCCCTCCGCGATCGCCTGGAACACCACGTCATAAGAGTCCGTCTGGCAGAGCGGGAACCTGAGGCCGCCCGTCCTCTTGCTGAGCGTCTGGTAGCCCGTGCCCGGCGCCACGGCGGTGCCGCACGTCTCCTCGACCACGTCCGCGTCGGGCGCGTAGGCGTCCGTGGGGACCGTGTTCTCGTGGAGCCCGACGATGCTGTGAAAGACGTAGTTGGGCACGGTCGCGTCGCCGAAGACCGCCGGGTCCAGGCCGAACAGCAGCTCCTCGAAGTCCGTGGCGACCTCCTCCCAGGGCTGCCGCGTGTCGTCGATATAGATGTTGCGGGGGAGGTGCGTCGTCTGGCACCCCACGTGGTCGTCGGTGATCACGGTGATCACCTTGAACGAGTCCTCGCGCACCCACTCCGACCACCCGGACGGCGCCACGTCGTACTGGTCGGGCATGCCGCCGTTGTAGCTCCCGAGGAGCACGCAGAGCGCGTCGTTGCTCCTGATCTCGTGGCTGTAATGGTAGAAGACGGGCGGGTTGTTCCCCGGCGCCTCCGGCACCGGGGTGCAGCTCGCGGCGCTGAGCGGAGCGCCCACGCAGATCGAGTCGTCGACCTCCGCAGCGCCGTGCGCGGAGATCATGATGACGCGGTAATCGATGCCGCTCTCGCCGATGATCGAGGCGAAGCTCTCATTGATGTTGTTCTGTACGCTGATGATCTCGTTCGCCATGCTGGGCGAGTTGTCGATGACGAACACGATGTCGACCGGCCGCTTCGTGAGCGTGGCCTCGGCGACCGTGGCGACACAGGCCGTATCGGGCGTCACGGGGCCGCTGCCACCCGTGTTGGAGCCGCTGGAGCCGTTGCCGATCATCCCCCCGTCGTCACCGCCCGCGCCGCCCTCGCCCCCGCCCGCGCCGCCCTCGCCGCCCCCACCCGCGCCGCCGGCTCCACCGACGTTCGCTCCAGCCGTCGCGTCCGCGTCGCCCTCCGCCCCGGAGCTGCAGGAGCACCCTGCGGCGCCGGTCATCACCAGAACACCCAACCCAAGAAGCGGAACCAACATGGTAGACCGGGAGAGCTTCACATGAACCTCGACCGCTAGGGCGCATGAACGCGCTATTTCAGATTGCACAATTGCAACGCGATGTGGTGACGATTTTGACCTGACCGCGATTTTTCTCGGAGGCTGTTCCATGACATGTATCATGGAAGCGTCTTTGTCATTCCACGTGGTGCGCACGGCGAGGCGCGGTGGATGGAGGCGCGGCCACGCGCCACGCGCCACCGGTTGCGCGAAGCGAGGGCGCCAGCTGGAACGCGGCGCCGCGGCGCGGCGGGCGCCTCGGCTCCTCGGACGCTCCGCGTGGGCTGGATGGTCTCTGCACAATGCGCCCCTAGGATGCAGGTATGAGCCTACGTCATGACTTTCCTCGCATCGGCATCGATGCGATCGCGCTCGCCGTCCCCCGCCGCTTCGTCGAGCTCGCCGAGCTCGCCGAGGCGCGGGGCATCGCCCCCTCCAAGTACCTGACCGGCCTGGGGACCCGCCGGATGGCGATCGCTGCGCCCGACGAGGATCCGATCACCCTCGGCGCCAACGCGGCCCGCCGGCTGTTCCAGCGGTCGGGCGCGAGCCCCGCGGACATCGGGCTCTGCGTCGTGGGCACCGAGACCGCCGTGGACCACGCGAAGCCGGCGGCCTCCTTCCTCCACGGCCTGCTCGGGCTGCCGAGCGCGTGCCGGGTCTTCGAGGCCAAGCACGCCTGCTTCGGGGGCACCGCGGGCCTCCTCAACGCGGTGGACTGGATCGCCTCGGGCTCTGCCCGCGGCCGCGCCGCGCTCGTCGTGTGCTCGGACGTGGCGCGCTACGCGCTCGGCTCCGCGGGCGAGCCCACCCAGGGCGCCGGCGCCGTGGCGCTGCTCGTGCGCGAGCGCCCGCGCCTCGTCGAGATCGAGGTCGGCCAGACCGGCACGTACGCGCGCGACGTCTACGATTTCTGGCGGCCGCTCCACCACAAGGAGGCGCTCGTCGACGGTCACTACTCGGTGCAGTGCTACCTCGACGCCCTCGCCGGGGCTTACGGCGAGTGGCGCCGCGTGGCGGGCGACGGCGATCCCCTCGCGCGCACCTGCTATCACGTCCCCTACGGCAAGATGGCCCGCAAGGCCCACCGCCACCGGCTGGCGATGGACGGCCTGACCGAGCAGGCCGCCGACGAGAGCTTCGCCGTCGAGGTGGAGCCGTCGCTCGATCTGCCGTCGCGCATCGGCAACATCTACACGGGCTCGCTCTACCTGGCGCTCGCGTCCCTGCTGAACGCGGAGGCCCGCGCGCTCCAGGGGCAGCGCGTCGGGCTGTTCAGCTACGGCTCGGGCTGCTGCGCCGAGTTCTTCGCGGGCAGGATCGGGCCGGAGGCCGGGGCGCTCGTGGCCGCCCTCGAGATCGACGCCCCGCTCGACGGGTGCCGTCGCGTCTCCGTCGCGGAGTACGAGGCGCTGCGCAAAGGCGACGAGGCCGCCGACCGCCGGCCGGCGCCCGAGGGCGCCGAGCGCGGGGGCGCGAGCCTCGACGGCCGGGTGGTGTACCTGGGGCTCGACGCGATGGAGCGGCGCGTCTACGCCAGCGAGTGAGCGCCGGAGCGGGCAGCTCGCTCAGCCGGAGCCGGACGAGGGGGACGTGAGCTCCGAGAGCTTCACGGTGAAGAGCTCCGCCCCGCCGGCCGCAGCGACGACGACCCGCAGCGTTCCGGAGGGGGCCGGTCGCTTCAGGCGCGCGGCGACCGCGCGCGTGACCGGCGCGAGCGGCGCGATGCTCTCGGCCATCGCCGAGCGCGCCATCACGCCGACCAGCATCGGCGCGCGCTCGCCCGCGGCCAGGGCGGCGCGGAGCATGCGCTCGGGTTCGAGAGCCGGGTCGCGCTGCTGCAGGCCGATCGCGATGAGGTAGCCCGTCGGTTCTCGCAAGGAGAGGAGATAGCCCGTCAGCGGCGCTGGGGCGCTGCTGCGGGCCGGGAGGCTCTGCAGCAGGCGCGCGAGCTCCGGGCGGTGATCGGCGAGCAGCTCGGCCCGCTCCTCGTGATCGGACATGCCCGCCCGCCTCTGCTTCGCCTGGGCGTTCGGCGTGAGACCGCGATTCCGCGGGGTGATCGTCGCTGCGTCTTTCGGGACCATGTTCCTCCAGCGAGGGCTCCTGCCCTCCGTGTTGTTTGTTCCGGTCACCGCGCCGCGCGTGTCACGAAATCGGACGCGGCCGCGCGTCGCTCGCAAACGCCGGCCGCGCGGCGCTGCACCGGGGCGAGCCCGCGGCGCCCCGGTGGGCGCCCGCTCGCGGCCGACGGAGGACCGCCCGGGGCGCGGCCCCCGTCGGCGGCGAGGGCGCGGACCTTGCGATGAGGCGCCGCGAACCCGTCGCAGGTGGACAGCGACGCCGACGGGCATGGCGACGCGTGCGCCCCGCGGTGCGTGACCTTCCGGCGCGGCCTTACTGGCTTCCGGAACGTCGACGTGACCGCGCTCGCGCAGGCCTGGGTGAGCGGCGAGCTCGCCAACCACGGCGTGCTGATCGAGGAGGACGCGGTGACCCGGAGCACCCTGCGGAGCAGCGAGAGCGCGAGCGCCACGGAGCGGCCGGCGCTCACGGTCTGCTACCACGACACCTGCGAGGACGGGATCCAGAACGGCGCCGAGTCCGGCGTGGACTGCGGGGGCCCGAGCTGCGCGCCGTGCGCCCCCGGCAGCGTCCTCTGGAGCAGGCGCTTCGTCAACGGCTGGTACGAGTCGATGCGCGCGCGCGCCGTCGCGGTCGACGGCGCGGACAACGTGATCTTCGGCGGCTACGCCTATGGCCCGATCGACTTCGCCGAGAACGGCGCGCCGGCCCCCATGGAGCTGTGGAATACCCAGTTCCTCGCGAAGCTCGACCCCGCGGGGTACGGGGCATGGAACACGCGCCCGCTCCACGGCGACACCTGTGTTCGTCAACCCCCGCGGCGCCATCGCGAAGCTCTCGCCGTCGGGCGCCGTGCTGTGGTCGGTCGACCCGATCGGCAGCGCGGACCGCGGCGAGATCTTCGATCTGGCCGTGGACAGCGCCGGCAACGTGATCGGCGTGGGCACGTACGACCACGAGGACGCGATCGTCGTGAAGCTCGCCCCGTAGCCCGGGCAGCGCCCCGGCGCGGTCGCGGTCGTCGCGGGCTCCTGGCCGCCTGGCCAGGAGCCCGGGATCACGAGCTCCGCGCGCGGGCGGTCGACTCCAGCCCGCCGGGCACGAAGTCCGTCCCCTTCTGGACACGGTCGTTCCACGTCTCGGGGGGCTTGCCTGAAGGCACCTCCCTCATCGTGATGCACCCCGGCACCGGGCACACCAGCGCGCACAGATTGCAGCCGATGCACTCCTCTTCGTCGACGAACGGGACGCGCGACGGCGCCGCGTCCCCGCTCGGATCCGCCGACACCGCGCGATCCGGGAGGACCTTCGGGAGGTGGGTGTGTCCCGCCGCGCGCGCCTCCGCCTCCGTCCTCCCCGGCAGGTGGATGCACTGGTGCGCCCCGTCCATGCAGGCGACGTAACAGAGCTGGCACCCGATGCACTTGTCGGCGCTGATGTCCGCGACAACGCGGTACGAGAGGTCGAGCTCGCCCCACTCCTGGACCTGCGGGATCGCCCTGCCGCGCAGCTCGTTCACCGAGCGCATCCCGTGATCGTCGAGCCAGTCGCTGAGCCCCTCGATCATCTCCTCGACGATGCGGTAGCCGTAATGCATCACCGCGGTGCAGACCTGGACGCTCGTCGCGCCGAGCGCGATGAACTCGGCGGCGTCGCGGGAGTTCGAGATGCCGCCGATGCCGGAGATGGGCAGCCGGCCGACGCCGGGGTGGCGCGCCAGCTGGCTCAGCAGGTGGAGCGCGATCGGCTTGACCGCGGGCCCGCAATAACCGCCGTTCGTCGACGCGCCGCCGACCCGCGGGAGCGGGACCATCCGCTCCAGATCGACGCCCATGAGCGACTTGACCGTGTTGATCAGCGAGACGCCGTGCGCCCCGGAGCGGAGCACGGCCTCGCCCGGCTCCAGGATGTCGCCGACGTTGGGCGTGAGCTTCACGATGACCGGCGTCGTCGCGAACTCGACGGCCCAGCGCGCGATCTCCTGGAGGACCGCCGGCTCGTTGCCGACGGCCGAGCCCATGCCGCGCTCGCACATCCCGTGCGGACAGCCGAAGTTGAGCTCGAGCCCGTCCGCGCCCGTGTCCTCGGCCTTGCGGATGATCTCGCGCCACTCGTCCTTCGTCTCGACCATCAGCGAGGCGATGAGCGCGTGGCCCGGGTAACGCCGCTTGATCTCGCGCATCTCCTTGAGGTTCACGTCGAGCGGGCGATCGGTGATGAGCTCGACGTTGTTGAGCCCCATGAGCCGCGTGTTGCCGTAGTCGATGCCGCCGAACCGGCTCGACACGTTGACGATCGGGTTCCCGAGCGTCTTCCAGACGGCGCCGCCCCAGCCGGCGTCGAAGGCGCGCCGGACCTGATCTCCGGTGTTGGTCGGCGGCGCCGAGGCGAGCCAGAACGGGTTCGGGCTCTTGATCCCGGCGAAGTCGATAGAGAGGTCGGCCATCGCTCAGCTCCCTTGCGGTGAGGGCACGGGCGCCGCGCCGCCCGCCCACGTCGTCATCGCTTCGTGCATCGCGCGCGCGGCGATCTTCGCCTCGGCGACCGCGTTGACGACCTCCTTGCCGCCGTTCACGCAGTCGCCGCCGCTGTAGACCTTCGGGTTGCCCGTGCGGTGCGTCGCCGGGTCGACCACCACGCGCCCCCTCGGGTCGAGCACCACCCCCTCGAACGCGAGCGCCACCTGCGTCGCCCGGCTCTGCCCGATCGCGACCGCGACGAGGTCGGCGGGCAGGAGCTCCTCTTCGGCCGGCCCCGGCGCGGGGCCCCGCGCCCCCGCGTCGGCGGGCGCGATCCGCAACGCGACGACCTTGCCGCCCTCGCGCACCACCTCAACCGGCACCCGGTTCTCGACGAGGCGCGCGCCGGCGACCCGCGCGCCCTCGAGCTCGTGCGCGTAGCCCGACATCTCGGCCTCGGAGCGGCGGTACACAACGGCCACGTCGACCCCGAGCAGGGCCAGCTCGTGGGCGACGTCGAGCGCCGTGTTGCCGCCGCCGATGACGACCGCGCGCCGCACGCCCGCGAGGTCGAGGCCCGGGTCGGCCTTGAGCCGCTCGATGAACGCGGTCGCGCCCACCACGCCGTCGCCGTCCTCCCCGCGGAGGCCGAGGCGCGCATCGGCGCCCAGGCCGAGCCCCAGGAAGACCGCGTCGTACTCCGCGACCAGGTCGCGCGCGGAGACCTCCCCCGGCCCGGCCGCCTGCGCGACGACCGAGACGCCGGCGCGGAGCTCGACGTCGCCGAGCGACAGGACCCACTCGAGCTCGTGGAGCGCCTCGTGCCCCTTCATCTTGTAGGGCGCGATCCCGAGCGTGTTCAGGCCGCCGGGGATCGCCTTCCGCTCGAAGATCACGGCGCGGTGCCCCTCGAGGGCGAGGTAGCCCGCCGCGGCGATCGACGCGGGCCCCGCGCCCACGAGCGCGACGCTCTTGCCGGTGGGCGGCTTCGCCCGGAAGATCCGCGGATCGCGCGCGAGGGCCGACTCGACCGCGTAGCGCTGGAGGCGGCCGATCGCGATCGGCTCGCGCCCCCACGCGTTGTAGACGCAGTCGCCCGCGCAGAGCACCTCGACGGGGCAGGCCTGCCCGCACGACTGGCCGAGCAGGTTGGCCGTGAGGATGGTGCGGGCCGCGCCCTTCACCTGGCCGGCCGCGATCTTCCGGATGAAGCTCGGGATGTCGATCGCCGTCGGGCACGCCTTAATGCAGGGCGCGTCGACGCAATAGAGGCACCGGTTCGCCTCGGCGATCGCCTCGGCGTCGGTGTAGCGCGGGCTCTTGTCCTCGAATCGCTCTTCGATCCGGCCGGACGGGAGGGCTGAGAGGCGTATCGGGGCTCGGGTCATGCTGGCGCTCGCGCGGCTCCTCTCGAATGGTGGGTGGTGGCTAGAAGGCCTGGGCTCCCTGGGTCGGGCCGAGCCGGCGGGGTAGATAGCGCCCTGCGCCGCGCTGCACGTCGAGCTTGCCGTCCGTGCACTGGACCCGACCGTTGACGATGACGTGCGTCGGCTTCCCCTTCACCTCGAAGCCCTCGAAGATGCTCCGATCGCACCGGTGATGGTGGGTCTTCGCGGAGATCGTGCTCCTCCCCTTCGGGTCGAAGACCACGAGATCCGCGTCGCCGCCCGGCACGATCGAGCCTTTGCGCGGGTACAGCCCGAAGATCTTGGCCGGCTGCGTGGAGAAGAGATCGACGAAGCGGTGGACGTCGATCCGCCCCTCGAGCACCCCGTAGGTCCAGAGCAGGGCGAGGCGGTTCTCGATGCCGGCGGCGCCGTTCGGGATCCGGGAGAAATCGTCCTTGCCCATGTCCTTCTGGCCGGCCTGGTTGAAGGGGCAGTGGTCGGTCGCCACGGTCTGGATGAGCCCCGACGAGAGCGCGGCCCACAGCGCGTCCTGGTGGCCCTTCGGCCGGATCGGCGGGCTCATCACGTAGGCCGCCCCCTCGAAGCCGGGCTTCTCGTACACCGAGTCGTCGAGCAGGAGGTACTGCGGGCACGTCTCGGCCATGACCACCTGGCCCCGGCTCCGCGCCTCGGTGACCGCGGCGAGCGCCTCCTTGCAGGTGAGGTGGACGATGTAGATCGGCTCGCCGATCATCCGGGCGAGCATGATCGCGCGCCCCGTCGCCTCGCCCTCGATCGGCGCGGGGCGGCTCTGCGCGTGGTACCGCGGGTGGGTCTTGCCCTCCTTCAGGAGCTTCTTCTGGAGCGCGACGACCGCGTCGCCGTGCTCGGCGTGGACGGTCACGAGCGCGCCGAGGCCCTTGGCGGCCTCCATCACCTGGATGAGCTCCGGATCGTCGACGCCGATGGCCCCGCGGTAGGCCATGAAGGTCTTGAACGACGGGATGCCGTGCTCGCGCGTGCAGACGGCCATCTCCTTGAGGGTATCGTCGCCGAACCAGGTGACGGCCATGTGGAAGGCGTAATCGGAGACCGCCTTCTTCGCCTTCTCGTTCCACATCGCGAGCCCGTCGAGCAGCGCCTGCCCTCGGGCCGGGATCACGAAATCGATGATCGAGGTCGTGCCCCCGGCGACGCCCGCGGCCGTGCCGGTCTCGAAATCATCGGAGCTCTCCGTCCCCATGAACGGCAACTCCATGTGCACGTGGGCGTCGACCCCGCCGGGGAAGACGAGCTGCCCCGAGGCGTCGATCACGGTGTCCCCCGCGCGCTCCTTCGACAGCCCCGCGCCGACCGCGGCGATCTTCCCGTCCTCGCAGTAGACGTCGCCGACGAACCGGTCGCTCGCTGTGATGATCTCGCCGTTCTTGATCAGGATGCCCATGTTGCTCCTCCGCGGGTGAGCGCCGCGCGGCGGGTCCCCTCCGGGGGGCGGCGCCGCCATGGCGGGGGAAACGCCGGGGGAGAGAGCCGGCCGCGACCAGCGCCCCGGCGCTGCTGATGTCTTCGCGGTGGACTTCGCATCGCTCGTCGCGCTCGTCGCGCTCGTTGGCTGACCTCGCCGTCCTCCCGCCGCCCCGGGCCCTCAGGGCAGCTGTTCCGTGAGCTCGCCGTACGTCTCGGGCCGGCGATCGCGGTAGAACTGCCACGTCCTCCGCACCTCCTCGATCAGGTCGAGGTTCATCTCCGCGACGACGAGCTCGTCCTTGTCCTCGCTCCCCGTCGCGAGGAAGCTGCCCCGCGGGTCGCAGAAGTAGCTCGTCCCGTAGAACTTGCCGATGTTCCACGGCGCCTCGGTGCCGACGCGGTTCGAGGCGGCGATGAAGTAGCCGTTGGCCACGGCGTGCGCGGGCTGCTCGAGCTTCCAGAGGTACTGGGAGAGCCCGGCGACCGTCGCCGAGGGGTTCCACACGATCTCGGCGCCGTTCAGGCCGAGCAGCCGCGCCCCCTCCGGGAAGTGGCGATCATAGCAGATGTAGACGCCGATCCGCGCATACCGCGTCTGGAACGTGGGATAGCCGAGGTTCCCCGGCTTGAAGAAGAACTTCTCCCAGAACCCGTTCGTGTGCGGGATGTGCGTCTTCCGGTACTTGCCGAGGTACGTGCCGTCGGCGTCGACCACGGCGGCCGTGTTGTAGTAGACGCCCGCCATCTCCCGCTCGTAGATCGGGATGATCATCACCATCTTGTACTTCTTCGCGTACGCCGCGAGCCGCTCGACCGTCGGGCCGGGGACGGGCTCGGCCACATCGCACCATTTCGCGTCCTGCGAAGGACAGAAGTAAGGTGTATTGAAGACCTCCTGCAAACAGAGGATCTGCACACCCCTCTTCCCCGCCTCGTCGATGAACGGCAGGTGCTTCTCGAACATCGCGTCCCGGATGGCCATGACGGAGGCGCCGTCGTCGCCGATCGGGGTGGAGCACTGGATCAGCCCGCCAAGTACATTCCTTGCCATCAGAACCACCTCGTGATGACGATCTTGCGCTCCGTGTAGAAGTCGATGGCCGTCGGGCCGTGCGCCTTCAGATCGCCGAAGAAGCTGCCCTTCTGGCCGCCGAAGGGGAAGAAGGCCATGGGCGCCGCGACGCCGATGTTCACGCCGACCATCCCGGCAGCGGCGCGGTGCTGGAACTCGCGCGCCGCGCGGCCGCTCGACGTGTAGATCGACGCCGCATTGCCGTACTCGCTCCGGTTCGCGATCGCGATCGCCTCGTCGAGGTCGTTCGCGCGCATCAGGCACGCGACCGGCCCGAAGATCTCCTCGGTCGCGATCACCATCCCTGGCCGCACGTCGTCGAAGACCGTCGGCCCCACCCAGTTGCCGTTCGGATACCCCTCGACCCTGGCGTCCCGGCCGTCGAGGAGGAGCGTCGCCCCCTCCGCCACGCCCTGGTTGATGTACGAGAGCACCCGGTCCCTGTGCGCCGCCGAGATCACCGGGCCCATGGTCACGCCCGGCTTCGATCCGTCGCCCAGCACGATCCCCTTCGCGCGGCGCACGAGCCCGTCGCGCACGGCCTCGTAGGCGTCGCCGACGCACACGACGACGCTGCCGGCCAGGCACCGCTGGCCGGAGCAGCCGTAGATGGACTCGGCCACGTTGGCGACCGTCATCTGTTGCTCGGCGTCCGGCATCACGACGAGGAAGTTCTTCGCCCCGCCGAGCGCCTGGACCCGCTTGCCCGCCTCCGCGGCGCTCTTGTACACGTGGCGCGCGACCGCCGACGAGCCGACGAACGACACGCCCGCGATGTCCCTGTGCGCGCAGAAGGCGTTCACGACGTCGCGGCCGCCGTGGACCAGGTTCACCACCCCGGGCGGCAGCCCGGCCTGCTCGATCAGCTCGAAGATGCGCTGCTGCGAGAGCGGGACCTGCTCCGACGGCTTGAGCACGAACGTGTTCCCCGTCGCGATCGCGTACGGCAAGAACCAGAGCGGCACCATCGGGGGGAAATTGAACGGCGTGATCGCCGCGAAGACGCCGAGCGGCTGGCGGATCGTGTGGCAGTCGATCCGGGACGCGACGTCCTCGAGGCCCTGCCCCATCAGGAGGGCCGGGATGCCGGCCGCGTGCTCGACGTTCTCGATGCCGCGACCGAAATCGTTCCGGGCCTCGGCCAGCGTCTTGCCGTGCTCGGAGGTGCAGATCGCCGCGATCTCGTCGCGATGGGCGTCGAAGATCTCGCGCAGCTTGAAGAGGTAGCGCGCCCGCTGCACCGGCGGCGTCGCGCTCCAGCCGGGGAACGCCGCCTGCGCGGCCTTCACCGCCGCGTCGACGTCGGCCGCCGTCGAGAGGGGCACCTCCGCAAGAGATTCCCCGGTCGCCGGGTTCTTCACCTCGAGGCGCGTCGCCCCCGAAGCTCGAGACCAGGCTCCGCCGACGAAGTTTTCCAGCACACGCATCGTGAAAAACCTTTCCCCCCGGCGAGGTCGTCACTCGGCAGCCCCGACCCACAGGCCGGGCGCCGCCCCTGGCTGCAGGGCATCACAGCCCACCGATCGAGCGCTACATGCGGTGGGGGCCATCCGTCAAGCCTCGGTGCGACGCGGCGCGCACCGCACCCGCCTGCGGAAGATCCCCAGCGCACATCCCGTAGTATAGACCACAGAGCAGCTGGCGGCCCACCGTGCAACTGCCCAGCAGCACGTCATGAAATACATTGGAAATAACTCGGGTATGCCCTGGGTGGGCGGCGTGAACGACGCGAACGAGAGGACCATGCCGCTCGAGCGACTCCATCCGCCGCGACGCCCCACGTCGAGCCGGCCCGGCGCGGTCGCGCCGCGCGCGCGGTCCGCGCGGTCAGGGAGGAGTCGCGCGCGACGCGACGCGCGCGGTCCGTCCACCGGAGCACCGCATCGAAAGTCGCTCGTGGTCGTTGCTCCGTCGATCGAACCGTCCTAGGTGCACCCCATGGACCTCGCGGATCCTTGCCCGATGGCCAGACGCAGGACTATCCCAGGGGATGGCTGTGCGCGCTGGCGGCTCGGCGGTGCGCAGACGTAAGATCGGTGCGCGCTCGGTGAGACGATGACGAAACCCAGCATGCTGTTCGACACGACGGAGCACGTGCTCATCGCCGTCCACGGCAGGGAACCGCCGAGCGACGAGGAATGGGAAGGGTATATGCAGGCGGCGGGCAGTCTCCCGCCCAGCTGCACGAAGACTCTCGTGGTGACCGCCGGGGGGGGCCCCAACGCGAAGCAGCGAGCATCCATCAACGACTACGTGAGCAAGACCGCGCTCACCGTGGCCATCTGCACGGACGCGCTCCTCGTCCGGCAGATCGGGACTGCGCTCAGCTGGTTCAACCCGCGGGTCAAGGCGTTCCGTGGCAGCGACGTCGTGGCCGCGCTGCGCTATCTGGAGGTCACCGGGCCTGAGGCCGCCCTGGTGCAACACAAGGTCACGAAGATGAGACTCGAGATCGAGGGCCGGCCTTCCCGCGCGCCGCGCTGACCCGGGGCCGCCGGGAAGATCGTGGCGACGCCCGGGGCGCGGGGGTGGTAGGACGGTGGCAGGAGGGGACCGGACCACCGCGATGAACACGACCCGCTGGCAGCAGCTCATCTCCTCGCGAGAGGCCCCGAACGGCGCGTGGCGGCCCCGCTTCTTCCGGCCGGCGCGCGAGGACGACGCGGAGGGGCTCGGCCGCCTGCTCCACGACGACGCCCGGGTCGAGATCTTCGACACGATCGACCGGCAGCTCGCCGATCTCGTGAAGACACGCCACCCCCGGGAGCGCCTCGGTGAGCGGGACGTCGCGCGGCTCGTGGGAGAGCACCTGAACGGCGCCCCCATCGAGGCCTATGGAGTCTGGGTCTACTATCCGTGGTCGCACCGCCTCGTGCACCTGCTCGATGAGGCCGAGTTCGTCGAGCTGCGGACCGACCGGAACAAGCACAAGATCAGCGGCGAGGAGCAGGCGGCGCTCGCCCGCCGGCGCATCGGCGTCGTCGGCCTCTCGGTGGGGCAGTCCGTGGCGATGACCATCGCGCTCGAGCGGGGCGCCGGCGAGCTGCGCCTCGCGGACTTCGACCACCTCGATCTCTCGAACCTGAACCGGATCCGGACCGGCGCGCACAACCTCGACCTGCCGAAGGTCGTCGCCACGGCGCGCGAGATCGCCGAGCTCGACCCGTTCCTCCACGTGACGTGCTTCCCCGAGGGGGTCACGGAGGACAATATCGAGCGCTTCCTGCTCGACGGGGGCAAGCTCGATGTCCTCGTGGACGAGTGCGACAGCCTCGATATCAAGCTCCTGCTCCGCGCGAACGCGCGCGCCCGCCGCATACCGGTCGTGATGGAGACGAGCGACCGGGGGCTCATCGACGTCGAGCGCTTCGATCTGGAGGGCGATCGGCCGATTCTCCATGGGCTCGTCGGCGATCTCACGCCCGAGCGCCTCCGCGGCCTGTCGACCGAGGACAAGGTGCCTTATGTCATGCAGATCATCGGGCAAGACGCGATCTCGGTCCGGCTCCGCGCGTCGCTCATCGAGGTGCAGCAGTCGGTGAGCACATGGCCTCAGCTCGGGTCGGCGGTCGTCCACGGCGGGGCGGCGGCCGCGGACACGGCGCGCCGGATCGCCCTCGGGGAGCCGGTGCGGTCGGGCCGGTACTATGTCGACCTGGAGCAGCTCATCAGCGGCCCCGAGGGGGAGCCTACCGCCGCGGACGCGCCGCGCGCGCCGGGCCCTGCCCTCGCCGCGGCGGCGGGCCCGCTCCCGGCCGCCGAGGCCGGCGCTGTCGCCCTCGACCCGGCGCGGCTGCGGCGGCTCGTCGCGGCGGGCGTCGCGGCGCCCTCGGGCGGCAACTGCCAGCCCTGGCTCTGGGTCCACGACGGCCGTCGCCTCGGGCTTTTCCACGACCGCGCGCGCTCCGAGTCGCTCGCCGACTTCCAGGGCGCGGGCGGCGTGGTCGCGCTCGGCGCGGCCGCCGAGAACGTCGTCCTCGCCGCGCACCGCGAGGGGCTCAGCGTGCGCGTCACGCCGTTCCCGCGCGAGGGCGACGAGGACCTGGCCGCCACGTTCACGTTCTTCGGCGCGCCGCCCCCCGGCGCCGAGGAGCACGCCATGGATGGCCTCGCGGACGCCATCGGGCTCCGGCACACGAACCGGCGCCCTGGCCAGCGGGCGCCGCTCGCAGAGGAGCACCGCGCCGCCCTCCGCGCCGCGGTCGAGTCCATCCCCGGGGCGCGCCTCGGGCTGCTCGAGGCGCCGGCGGAGCTCGACGAGATCGGCGCCCTCATCGGCGCCGGCGATCGGCTCCGGATGCTCGCGAGGCAGACCCACGCCGACATGATGAGGGAGGTCCGCTGGACCGAGGCGGAGGCCGAGGCGCGCCGGGACGGGCTGTTCGTCGGCACGCTCGAGCTCTCGCCGACCGATCTCGCGGGGTTCAAGATCTGCCGGGATTACCGCGCCCTGGAGCTCGTGCGGCGCTGGGGCGGCGGCCGGGGGCTCGAGAAGATGGCGCAGAAGGCGGTCCGCTGCGCGATGGCCGTCGGGCTGATCACCCTGCCGCGGGCCCGGCTCACCGACTATTTCCAGGGCGGCAGGGCGGTCGAGCGCGCATGGCTCACCGCGACGCAGCTGGGCATCGCGGTCTACCCGATGACGACGTTGCCTTACCTGTTCGCGCGGCTGATCCGGGGCGGCGGCGAGGGGCTCGACGCGGAGACGGCGGAGGCCGCGACGGGGCTCCGGGAGCGCTATCTCCGGCTGTTCGACGTCACCGACGCGACGGCGGAGGTCCTGCTCTTCCGCCTGTCGCTCGCGGGCCCCGTGTCGGCGCGCTCCCTCCGCCGCCCCGTCGACGACGTGCTCGTCGTGCGCTGAGCGGGCGGCCCGCACGGCGCGCCGCAGCGGCCCGCGCGCAGCCGGCCCTCACGGCGCCGGGCGATCGCCGAAGAGCCAGCTGCGCGCGGCCCCCTCGTCCTTGAAGACCCGCACGAGCTGCGCGGTCCCCGCCTCACGGGCGATCCGGCTCGCCTGCAGCGCCGCGAGATCGCTTTGCACGAGCTCGGCGGCCCTGATCACCCCCATCGCGGTCGAGGTCGCCGCGATGTCGCGGAGGAGCTCCGTCGCCTCCTCGGAGGCGATGGAAAAGCCGCGGAAGTCCACGAGGACGCGGATCCTCCGGCCATAGAGCGAGCCGAGGGCCTTCTTGTACTCCGCGGCGTACGCCTGCGCCTCCTCCGCGCGCACGACGCCTTGCAACGTGACCTCGATGAGCGCGTTGATGAGGTCGATCTTGAGCTGGTACATGCCGCTTCACCTGGAGGACCGAGACCAAGAGACCATAGCGTCGCGCCGCCGCTGATCCAGGCCGTTATCGCAGCTTCGGCTCGGTGAGCCGGTAGACATGCTCCACGAACTCCGGGACGAGCTCCCTGGCGACGATCCACAGCCGTCCTTCGCCGAGGTCGTGCAAGCCTGCAGGGCCATCGAACGTCAGCTTGCCGCGCTCACCGAAGTAGATGAACGACTTCCTGTCGTGGCTGCGGAACCAGCCGCACGCCGCGTCGAGCAGCGGGCCGAGCGCGGCGTCTCCGCCGGGGCGCATCGGGAAGATGCGGACCGAGTCGAGGAGGCGGAAGAGGTTCGTGCCGAGCTCGCCGAGCTCGAGGATCGCGACCGCCAGCGGCTCGCCGTGCTGGCGCGCCACGAGGAGCACGCGCTCCCGCTCCAGGCCCGCGCTGCGCCAGCGCTCGACGCAGGGCCCCATCCCGAGCCTGCCGGGCACGAGATCGAGCGCCTCCACGTACATGCGCGGCGACGTCGCGCACAGGAGGCCGAGCAGCGCCGCCTGCTCCCCGGGGGTCGGCTCGCCGATCTCGATCGGCCCGCCGGCTTCGCGCGGCGCACGCGGCGCGGCGCGCGCGTCCACCCCCATCAGGCGGAAAGGCAGCGACAGGACGTGGCCCGTCTCGTGGCGCGCGCGGGCGAACTCGAACAGCGATCGCTCGTTCCACGCGACGTGCGCCTCCGCGTAGGCGATGATCCAGCGGCACTCCGGGTCGGCCATCGCGTGCTCGAAGCAGCGGGTGAACATGTCGCGGAGCACCTGCCGGGAGCTCAGGTTCGACGCGGACTTTGGCCGCTTCGCGAGCTGATGAATCATCCACGTGCTGTGGTATGGCTTCATGATCGAGAAATTGCCCTCGATCCCGTGCTCGGACAGACACGCCACGTTGTACAGGAGGTGCGGCACCGCCGCGGCCTTCTGCGCCATGGTCAGGAAGCTCGGCTTGATGGCGTCGAAGTGCTCCGGCCGCCGCCCGGAGAGGTTGAAATAGCCGGACGAGTCGAAGAGATCCCAGAGCTCCGCCTGCCACGCGGTCCCGCCGTAGGTCGTCGCGTGCAGGATGCGGGACACGAGCCTGAGCCAGCGCCGCTCGTCCTCGCGCCGCGCGGCGGTCACGTGCACGCTGCAGAGCTGGGTGTCCGCGCCCTCCACGACCGACACCGACCGCACCTCGCCCCGCAGGTGGACGACGCCGTCGTCGCCGTCGGGGAGCTCCAGCGAGAGCTTGTGCCTGGGGAGCAGCGGCGGGTGTCCCCTCGTCAGCGCCATCCGCAGGCCCGAGAAGGACACGTCGACCACCTCGGCCTCGATCGGCGGGAGGTGAAGCCACTGGGGGTGCAGGAAGCGCGCGGTGAGATCGGCCTCGACGCCCCGCTGCAGCAGGTTCTTGCGGAGGCGCTCCACGCGCGCCGGCAGCGCGGAGACGAGCTCGCCCGGGCGCACCTCGTCCGCGCGGACGTTGAAGCGAAAGACGGAGTTCTGACCGGCGATCTCGACCGCGGCGTCCTCGCTCCAGCCCTTGATGCCGAACCACGTGACCGTCCCGGCCCCCACCTCGCTGAGCATCACGCAGAGGGGCGGCGCGCTCTCGGCGCGGCAGACGACGCCCTTCCTCCGCAGGAGGAAGCCGAGGATGTTGCGCACCCTCCTGGGGTCGTCGATGATCTCGCGCACTTGCCCCGCGTCCGTGGCCGAGGGCCTGAACAGGCTCGCCGCGGCCGCCTTGGCCGTGCCCGCGTCGACGAGGGCGCGCAGCACGTCGCGGATCTGCCCCGCCGCGCGCGAGGGGGTTCCGTCCTCGAACGACAGCCCGATGAGCGGCCCCCGCAGGCCCATCGACTGGAGCACCAGCACGGCGGAGAGCGGACCGATCTCGACGTCGCCGGCGTACAGGCGCACCCGGACGACGCTGCCGAAAGGGAACGAGGTCCGATAGTCGGGCTCGATCCAGGCGCCCATCGAGCCGAGCAGGACGATCGGGTAGCTCAGCTCGCGCCCCTCGATGCGCAGCCGGGCAGCGCCGCCGTCCAGCCAGCACGCCTCCGGCACCCTGACCGCCGGATCCCCCCCGAGGAGCGCCCGATCCAGAGGCCCCCCGTCAGCGCTGCCGCCGGCGGCCCAGCGCGCGTCCTGCCCGAAGCCGACCTTCGGAACCACGGTCACGCGGGCGCCCCCTCTGTCGTGAGGCCACGCGTTCCAGGTGAGGAACAGGCGACGATGCGGCTTCGCCAGCATGGCGAGGAAGCGCGGCGCTGTTCGGCGAGCTCGCCAACACCCCGCAGGAGCTCACCTGGAAGCCGGGAAGGAGGCAGATCCACTTGCGCGTACTTCCATATCCTCTGTACCGGATGTGAACATCCCGCGTCAAGCGCCGCCCGTGCCGCGCTCGCCGACGTGTGTCGCCCGTGCAGGGTCGCCGCCGTCGACGTTGTCGCCACCGTCAACGCCGCCAACGCCGCCAACGTATTTTGCGTTCACGCATCCGTCGTAATCGCCGCCGCCCTGCGCCCTGAACACGGGAGCAAGATCGCCCAGGATCCACCGGAGCGCGGGGCGATGGTCCGGGCGTGGCGGGCGGCCACGGCTGTCCATGCTACAAAGCGCCACCCCGATGCCCGACATGAGCGCCTTTCTGCACGCCGACGGCTGGATCACGCTGGCGACCCTCAGCGCGCTGGAGATCGTGCTTGGAATCGACAACATCGTCTTCCTCTCCATCATGACGGCGAAGCTGCCGCTGGCGCAGCAGCCGCTCGCCCGTCGCATCGGCCTCGTGCTCGCCCTCGGGATGCGGCTGCTCCTCCTGCTCGCGATCTCATGGGTGATGGGACTCAAGGCTACCCTGTTCAGCCTGCTCGGACACGACTTCAGCGGGCGTGATCTGATCCTGCTCGCCGGGGGTGTGTTCTTGATTGGCAAGGCGACCCACGAGATGTTCGATAAACTCGAGGTCGACGATCCCAAGGAAGAGCAGCCGAAGGCGAAGGCGTCGTTCCCCTCCGTCATCGCGCAGATCGTGCTGCTCGACATCGTCTTTTCGCTCGACTCGGTCATCACCGCCGTCGGCATGGCGCAGCACATCTCGATCATGATGGTGGCCATGTTCATCGCGGTGGGCGTGATGCTCGTCTTCGCCGGGAGCATCGGCGCCTTCATCCAGCGCCACCCGAGCATGAAGATCCTCGCGCTGAGCTTCCTGCTCCTCATCGGCGTGGTGCTGTTGGCCGACGGCATGGGCCAGCACATCAGCAAGGGGTATATCTACTTCGCGATGGCCTTCTCGCTCGGCGTCGAGCTCATCAACATGCGCCTCCGGGTGCGCCAGCGGCCCGTCCAGCTGCGCACGAGGATGGGGAGCTCTCCGGATCTCTCGCCGGCGCACGAGCAGCCTCCGGCACGGAGCTGAGTTTTACGCCGGGATCTCCGCGGAAGAGCCGGAGAGGCGGCGGAGGCCGGGGCGCTTGGAGCGAGCACCGGGAGAGCCTGTAAACAATTCGCACAGAGGTGGTCCACGAGGGTCGACGGCGAGAGCGGCCGGTCCCAGAAGTGACACCGGGGTTCTCCACCGAGGTGAGCGTGAGCGTGAGCGACGAGCGAGACGACCAAGGAGACTCGGAGCGAGGAAGGCAGCGGCGCATCGTCGTCGTCGACGACGACGACGCGATCGTCGAGACGCTGGCGGAGGTGCTGCTGGCGGAAGGGTACGAGGTCGAGGGGTACACCGACCCCCTCGAAGCCCTGGAGCGGCTGCGCTCCCAGGCGCCGCCCGACGCCATCGTCATCGACTGCGTGATGCCGTTCCTGGACGGGCCGCGCCTCATCGAGACGCTCGTGGCCGAGGGGAGAGCGGCGCCGGTCGTGCTCGTGACGGCGCTCAGCGATCCCGGCTTCTGCATCGATCCGAACCACCCGGACGCGACGAGGATCATCAACAAGCCGTTCGACCTGGAGCAGCTGCTGGAGACGCTCGACGACCTGACGAGCGCGCCCCCGGTGAGCGAACCAGACGCGCGGCGGCGCACGCGGACCGCGTCGACGCAGCGGACGTAGCGGAGCGCTCAGGGCCGGGGGAGCGCCGCGGAGAGCCCGTGGACGACCTCGGCGCCCACGGGGACGGTGACGCTCGACCGCTTGAAGTCGCCGCCGACCGGCTCGTAGGAGCCGTCGAGGCACTGCGCGAGGAAGGTCTCCGCGATCGCGTTGAACGACATGGAGTTCTCCGGGCGGGCGAAGCCGTGGCCCTCGTCGGGGTACACCACGTACGTGACCGGGATGCCCTTGCTCGTCATCGCCTTGACGATCTGATCGCTCTCGGCCTGCTTCACGCGCGGGTCGTTGGCGCCCTGGCCGATGAGGAGGGGCCGCTTGATCTGGTCGGCGCGGTAGAGCGGCGAGCGCGTGCGCAGGAGATCGCGGCCGTCCTCGGTGCGGGGGTCGCCGACCCGCTTCGCGAAGAGCTCGAGCATCGGCGCCCAGTAGGGCGGGATGGACTGGAGCAGGGTCACGAGGTTCGAGGGGCCGACGATGTCGACGCCGCAGGCGAAGGTCTCCGGCGTGAAGGTCAGGCCGACAAGCGTCGCGTAGCCGCCGTAGCTGCCGCCCATGATCGCCACGCGAGCCCTGTCGGCGATGCCCTGCGCGACGGACCATTCCACGGCGTCGAGCAGGTCGTTGTGCATCTTGCCCGCCCACTCGAGGTCGCCCGCATTGACAAACCTCTTTCCGAAGCCCGTCGAGCCCCGGAAGTTGACGCTCAGCACGGCGTAGCCGCGGTTCGCGAGCCACTGGTGCATCGGATCGAGGCGGAAGGAGCTGCGCGCCCAGGGGCCGCCGTGGACGAGGAGCACCATCGAGAGCGGCCTGTCCGGCTTGCCGTCGCCGTCGGGGTCGGCGGCGCGCGGCAGCGACAGGTAGCTCACGAGCTCGAGGCCGTCGCGCGCCTTGATGACCACGGGCCGCATCTTCACGAGCGGCTGCGACTCGAGCGCGGCGCGGTTCGTGAAGAGGAATGTCGCCTTCTTCGCGTCACGGTCGTAGAGGTAGTATCGGACCGGGCCGTCCGACACGGTGTATCCGACGGTCCAGCGCTTGTCGTCGAGCGACCGGCTCAGCACGTCGAGCTCGCCGTCGGCGACCGCGCGGAGGGCGTCGAGATCCGGCTGGATGCTCTTGTCGAGCACCTGCCAGCGCTTGCGCTCGCGCTCGGAGGCCGCCGCCTGGACCTTGCCCGTCTTCGGGTGAACGATCACGGCGCTGACATCGGCCTTCGCGTCCTCGGCGAGCACGGCGGGCTTCGCGGTCCGCGGATCGAGGGTGACGAGCGCGGAGGTGTCGCGGCCGCGGCTGTCCCGGAAATAGAGCGTCTTGCCGGCCGCGTCGAAGCCGATCGCCTCGCTCGTCACGGCGTCCTCGGGCCCGAACGCGACGAAGGGCTTCGGCTCCTTGCCGGTCAGATCGATGTACTCCTGGCCTCCGTCGCGCGTCATCCGCGACGCGAGCCGGGCCTTGAAGTTATGATCGGTGACGAACCCGACGAACCCGTCGTTCTGCCGCACGAGCTTGCGCTCGCCGGTGCGCACGTCGACGCGGTAAAGGTCGTGGACCTTCTTGTCCCGATCGTTCATGCCGATCAGGATCTCGTTCGGGATCTTGGGGCTCATCCCCTCGAACATCGCGGAGATGCCCTCGAAGGGGGTGAGGTCCTTGATCTGCCCGGTCTTGAGCTCGACGGCGTAGATGTGCCAGTTCTCGTCGCCGGCCTTGTCCTGGCGATAGAGGACGTAGTCGCCCGCGTAGGGGAACAGGAAGGTGCGCACCCCGCGGCTCTGCTCCTTCGTGACCGGCTTGGCCGACGCCGGCGCCTGGGCCGGGCCGACCCACACGTTGAGCACGCCGTCGGAGGGGGCCAGGAACCCGAGCCGCTGGCCGTCCGGGCTGATCTGGGGGGACATGCGATCGGGGTTGCCGAAGAGCACGCGCCGGGGCATGAGCGTCGCGTCGACGCGCGGCCCGGCCTTCGTCGGCGCCGCCGGGGCCGCGGCGGCCGGGGCCCCGGCGGCCGCGGCCGCGGGCGCTGCAGGGGCCGGCGCGGCGGCCTGTCGGGGAGGCGGCGGCGCGGACGCCGGAGCGCCGCCGCAGGCGAGCGGCGCGATCAAGGGCAGCAGGAACAGCGATCGGAGCTTCTGGGGCAAGTCCATGGGTTCACCCGGGGCGCGGAGCCGCTGGCGGCACCCCGCATGCGCCGGGCCCGCGCGCCGAGCGTCATAACCGAGATCCCGGAGGCCGGTCTACGGGGCCGCGCCGAAGGCGCCCGCGATCCGCCCAGCTCGGATCACCCGATCCGGGGGCGGAGTGCCGGCTCGGTGTCAGGCGGCTTGCTGCGGTGTCGTGCTGGTGGGCTCGCCGCGCGCGTCGAGCGCGAGCTTGCTCGACAGCCACGCTCGCACGCGCTCGAGGTGGAGCGCCTCGTGCTGCTCGGCCACGCGGAACTCGGCGGCCATCTCGTCCTGGCCGCAGGCGATCGCCAGGTCGATGAGCATCCGCCAGCTGTCGTTGTCCGTGAGCTCGGCGACGAGCAATGCTTGCAGGCTCTGCCCGAGGTTGATCCTCGGCTCGACGGCGACCGCGAGGACGCCGGACGACGCCAGGCCGATGACGTCGGCGCCGGGCGTCATCGCGGTCGGATCGGCCCCGAGCCGCTCGATCGCGCGCTTCAGCAGCGCGAAGTGCCGGAGCTCGTCGTCGCGGATCGCCTCGAGGTCGGCGCGCGTCGGGCCGCCCTCGAAGCTCCCCTCCGCGTCGTGCTTGGCGATCATCGCCTCGTAGAGGCGCGTGCCCGAGCGCTCGGCGCGCCGCGAGAGCTCTGTGCCCGGCGTGAACCGGTAGCCCGCGGCCACGATCTCGGAGGGGGAGCCGGCGGAGTTCATCTGCTGCCGGTAGGCGATCGTCGCGGCGCTCTCCGGGACGACCCGCGGATCGACGATGTCCTCGCCGACGGCGCGCAGATGCACCTCCCTGGACAGCACGTCGCGCACGAACTGGCGGTGGCTCTTGTGGGAGACCGGGTCCGGGAGCGAGGCGGGTAGGATCTCGGCCGCGTCGCGCCCCTCGATCCGGTTGAGGTGGTCGATGGCCACGTGGAGCTGCCCGAGCTCGTAGTCGAGGAACCGCTCCCAGATCCGCTTCACGCGGGCGTTCTGCTCCTGCTGGAGGCAGCTCCAGTAGTTGTAGACCTCGGTGGCCTCATGGAGGACCCACTTCTCCAGCCAGGTCTCCTCGGGGTCGATGATCGCCTCGTACTGCGTGACGTGCTGCTCCTCGATCGAGGCGATCTCGGCGTAGAGAAGCCGCGCCACCGGGTCCGTGAAGAACGGCCCGACGTTGACGTAGTAGTTGTGCGTCTGCTGCTCGGCCGCCATGATGGAGATCAAGAGCCATGTTGCCCCTCCTCGCGCGTCGTGCTCGTGCGCCGATGAACGACCGCTGCGGCGGTACCTGAAGCCGCCTTCACCACGGCGCAAGCGCGGGCATATCCCGAGCGGCCGGGGCCGCGCGCCGGCCTTTCCCACATGAAACCGCCAGACGCATGTGCGCGCCCGTGTCCGAGCCGTGCTAGAGCAGCGGTCACGTTGATCAAGCGAGAAATAAACCGCCAAGACATCAAGACGCCAAGATGAGATTCTCTTCTTGGCGCTCTTGGCTTCTTGGCGTCTTGGCGGTTCGAAATTTCGTGTTTTTCAGGCAATTTCAACCCGTTTGGCGCTTCTAGAGCGCCGCTCGTCCTGAAGAGAGAGCAGAGCGCCGGGGCCGCGGCGGCGCGCTGGCGGGCCGGTCGTGGAGGAGGTGTCGTGATCTCCAGCAGCGTCCCAGAGCTCCGTCTCCGCACCCGCAACGCGATGCCTGTCCGCGAGGGCGGCGACTACGTCCTTTACTGGATGATCGCGAGTCGCCGGACACGGTACAATTTCGGTCTGGAGCGCGCGATCGCCTGGTCGATGGCGCTCGATCGACCGCTCGTCGTGCTGGAGGCGCTGCGGTGCGGCTACCGCTGGGCGAGCGACAGGATCCATCGCTTCGTGATCGACGGCATGGCCGACAACGCGCGCCGCCTCGCGGCCGCCGGCGTCGCGCATCACCCCTACGTCGAGCCCGCCGACGGGGCCGGCAAGGGCCTGCTCGGCGCGCTCGCGGCGCGGGCGTGCGTGGTGGTCACGGACGACTACCCCTGCTTTTTCCTCCCGCGCATGGTCGCCTCGGCGGCGCGGCAGGCGCCGGTCCGCCTCGAGCAGGTCGACTCGAACGGCCTCTTGCCGATGCGCGCGGCCGATCGGGTGTTCACGACCGCGCGCTCGTTCCGCATCTTCTGGCAGCGGGTGCTCGGCGAGCACCTCGGCGCGCAACCGGCGGCCGATCCGCTGAAGCGGGCGAAGCTCCGGCCTGCGGCTCCCCTCCCCCGCGCGATCGCGCGCAGGTGGCCGGCGGCCTCGCCGGCGCTGCTCGGGGGCGATCCTGCGGCGCTCTCCGCGATCCCCATCGATCACGCCGTCCCGCCGGCGCCCTGCCGGGGCGGCCCGGAGGCGGCTGGCAAGGCGCTCGCGCGCTTCGTCTCGGAGCGGCTGCCGCGCTACCTGGAAGAGCGCGATCACCCCGACGCCGGCGCGACGAGCGGCCTGTCGCCGTACCTGCACTTCGGCCACCTCGCGGCGCACGAGGTCTTCGCGGCCGTCGCGCGGCGCGAAGCCTTCCGCGTCGAGCAACTCGGCCGCCCCGGTGACGGCGTGAAGCGGCCGAGCGGCAGCCGCGAGGGGTTCTGGGGGATGAGCGCCTCGGCCGAGGCGTTCCTCGAGCAGCTCGTCACCTGGCGGGAGCTCGGGTTCAACGCCTTCGCGCTCGGGGCGAGCGAGGGAGACGGGCCGCGCCCCTCGTGGAAGCGCGATCCGACCGAGTACGAGTCTCTGCCGGACTGGGCGCTCGCGACGCTCGAGAAGCACGCGCGCGACAGGCGCCCGCGCGTCTACCCGATCGAGGCGCTCGCGGCGGCGGCGACCTACGACCGGATCTGGAACGCGTCGCAGGTCGAGCTCCTCCGCGAGGGGCGAATGCACAATTACCTCCGGATGCTCTGGGGCAAGAAGATCCTGGAGTGGTCGCGGACGCCGCGCGAGGCGCTCGAGATCATGATCGAGCTCAACGACCGGTATGCGCTCGACGGCCGCGACCCGAACTCGACCTCGGGCATCTTCTGGGTGCTCGGCCGCTACGATCGGGCCTGGGGTCCAGAGCGGGAGATCTTCGGCACGATACGTTACATGTCGTCCGAGAACACGGCCCGGAAGCTGCACCTCAAGGAGTACCTGGCGCGCTATACGCCGTAGCGCGCGCGGCCACGGGCGGCGCGCCGGGGGAGCTCGCCCTCGGGGTTCCGGGGAGCCCAGGGGCTCACCCGCGGGAGCAGCCCGACGGGGCAGCCAGCGATGCAGGGCGACTCACCGCCGGCGGCGCCCGTGTGAACGGCGGCGCCGGCGGCCGGGGCGCACGCGGGGTTCGACGCGGCCGCCGGGGTGAGCTATCGAGCGGCCGTGGATCTCCTCCGTGAATTTTTCAGCAGGCTGAGGGAGCTCGAGTCGCTGCTCCAGTGGGGCGGCTACCCCGTCCTGATGATCATCATCTTTGCCGAGACGGGGCTGCTCATCGGGTTCTTCCTGCCCGGGGACTCGCTGCTCGTCACCGCCGGGGTGCTGGTCAACGCGGGGCTCATCAACCCGCTCGGATTACCGAACTTCCAGAACCTGCTCCTGATGAACGTCACGCTGATGGCGATGGCGATCATCGGCGACGCGGTGGGCTTCTCGATCGGGCGGCGCGCCGGCCCGAAGATCTTCACGCGCGAGCAGTCGCTCCTGTTCCGGAAGGATCACCTGATCGCGACGCAGAAGTTCTACGAGAAGCACGGCGGCAAGACGATCATCCTCGCGCGCTTCATGCCGTTCGCCCGGACGTTCGCGCCGGTCGTGGCGGGCGTGGGGCAGATGCAGTACCGGCGCTTCGCGATGTTCAACGTGGTGGGCGGCGTGCTCTGGGTCTTCTCGATGACCTTCCTCGGCTACTTCCTTGGCAAGGTCTTCGACGCCAAGCAGATCGAGCGGGTCGTCTACCTGATCATCTTCGTCTCCGTGGCGCCGGTCCTCTTCGGGGCGATCAAGCACAGGCTCCAGCAGAAGAAGGACGCCGCGCGGATCGAGGCCGAGCCGTAGGCGCTCTCCGGCGGACGTCGCGAGCGGATCGCGTCGACTCCGTCATCGCGCAAGCCCTCCCGGGTCGGGCGCTCGCGAGCGGCCATCGAGGCCGCCCGCCTCTTGTACTCCGCACCACCTCCCCGCTACGCTCTCCTCCCACCATGGCGCAGCAGCCCGCCATCCCCTCCGCCTGGTGCTCCTCCTGACGGCGCCGGAGCAGCGCAGCTCGGTCGCCCTCGCGCCCGCGATCCTGCCGGGCGGCGGCGGCGCGCTGCTGCGCAGCCGTTTCTGAGGCCCCGGACCGGCGCGGCGGGCGGGCCAATCGCTCTAATCATCAACAATTACGAATACTTGAAAGTATCTCAAGAAAAGATCGCCCGGCGTGTCGATCCCGCGCCCCGCCGTTCGTCGTGACGATGAAGCCACGGTTCGCCCCGGGCAAGAGCCCCTCCGGAGCCCAGCTCCACCAAGGAAGCAAGGAGACACGACCATGCGATTCATGATCCTGATCAAGGCCACCAAGGACAGCGAAGCGGGCGTCATGCCGAGCGAGCAGCTCTTCACCGAGATGGGGAAGTTCAACGAAGAGCTCGTCAAGGCCGGCGTGATGGTCGCGGGCGAGGGGCTCCACCCGAGCGCGAAGGGCGCGCGCATCCGGTTCTCGGGCGACAAGAGGACCGTCGTCGACGGGCCCTTCACCGAGACGAAGGAGCTGATCGCGGGCTTCTGGATCTGGGACGTGAAGTCGAAGGAAGAGGCCATCGAGTGGGTGAAGCGCTGTCCCAACCCGATGTACGAGGACTCCGAGATCGAGATTCGCCAGGTGTTCACGGCGGACGACTTCGGCCCTGCGCTCACGCCCGAGCTCAGGGAGCAGGAGGAGCGCCTGCGCGCGCAGGCGGCGCAGAAGAAGTAGCCCCGCGCACCTCGGGGGCTTGCGCCGGCGGCGGGGGGCTTGCGCCGACGGCGGAAGGTGTTCTGATCGGGCGCCGTGACGGCCCCCGAGGTGCATCGCGCCATCCACGCGGTCTTCCGCATCGAGTCGGCCAGGCTCATCGCCGGTCTCGCGCGGATGGTGCGCGATGTCGGCCTCGCCGAGGAGCTCGCGCAGGACGCGCTCGTCACCGCGCTCGAGCGGTGGCCGGAGTCGGGCGTCCCGGACAGGCCGGGCGCTTGGCTCATGGCCACCGCGAAGCGCCGCGCGATCGACGAGCTCCGCCGGAGCAAGCGGCTCGAGCGCAAGCACGAGGAGCTCGGCCACGAGATCGAGGCCCAGCACGCGCTGGCAGCGCCGGATCTGGACGCCGCGCTCGACGATGACGTCGGCGACGACCTCCTGCGCCTCGTGTTCACGGCCTGCCATCCGGTCCTCTCGACCGAGGCGCAGGTCGCCCTCACGCTCCGCCTGCTCGGAGGCCTGACGACCGAGGAGATCGCGCGCGCGTTCCTCGTCTCGGAGCCGACCGTCGCCCAGCGGATCGTCCGCGCCAAGCGGACCCTCGCCGAGGCGCGCGTCCCCTTCGAGGTCCCCCGCGGCGCCGAGCTCGCGCCCCGCCTCTCGTCGGTGCTGCAGGTCATCTACCTGGTCTTCAACGAGGGCTACTCGGCGACGGCCGGCGGCGACTGGATGCGGCCTGCCCTCTGCGAGGACGCGCTCCGCCTCGGCCGCATCCTGGCCGAGCTCGCGCCGCAGGAGCCGGAGGTCCACGGCCTCGTCGCGCTGATGGAGATCCAGGCCTCGCGCTCCAGGGCGCGGGTCGGACCGTCGGGAGAGCCCATCCTGCTCCTGGATCAGAACCGCGCGCGCTGGGATCACCTGCTGATCCGCCGCGGCCTCGCGGCGCTCGAGCGCGCCGAGGCGCTCGGCGGCGCGCGCGGTCCCTACGCGCTCCAGGCCGCGATCGCCGCCTGCCACGCGCGCGCGCGCACCGCGGAGGAGACGGACTGGGCGCGCATCGCGGCGCTCTACGCGGCGCTCGCCCAGGTCACGCCGTCGCCCGTCGTCGAGCTGAACCGCGCCGTCGCGCTCTCGATGGCGTTCGGCCCGGCGGCGGGTCTCGCCGTCGTCGACGCGCTGACCTCGGAGCGCTCCCTCGAGAGCTACCACCTCTTGCCGAGCGTGCGCGGCGACCTCCTCGTGAAGCTCGGCCGCCTCGACGAGGCGCGCGCGGAGCTCGAGCGCGCGGCGTCGCTCACGCGCAACGCGCGCGAGCGCGACCTGCTCCTCGCGCGCGCCGCCGCGTGCGCGGGCGGCTCGGCGCCGCCGTCGCGGTGATGGCGGCGGGGTCGGCGCCGCGGTGACGGGCTGGCTCCGCGCCGAGGAGCGCTCCCCGGAGCGCACGGCCCTCGGCCGCCGCCCTTACCGAGCGGCCGACAGCCGCCGGCTCACCCTCGATCCACGGCCGCCGCGAACACCGCCCCGCTCGCCGCCGTCGCCGCGCTGACGAGCCATCGCTCCAGCGCTGCAGGCTCGTCGCACGCGAGCACCCGCGCCTGCACCGCCTCCGGCACCGCGAGCCCCCGCGCCGAGAGCACCGCGAGGATCGCGCGCGCCTGGGTGCGCGCCTGGGTGCGCGCCTCGACCCACTCGTCCGTGAACCGCGCCGCGTCGCGCTCCTCGAACAGCGCCGCGACCGGCACGGCGCCGAGGCCGTGCTTGCCCAGCTCCGGCAGGAGGGGCACCTCCGCGCCCGGACGGTAGGTGATCGACGCCGTCCCAGGCCGCACGACCTCGAGCTCCCGCCGCTCCGCGTGCGCGATCCACACCCACGGCCACTCGTGCTCCAGGTAGAGCTTCACCTTCTCCTCGAGGTAGCGCCTCGACTGCGTGCCCCGGATCTCCACGGCCAGCACCGGCGTGCCCCGGTAGGCGTCGTTCCGCGGCGACGAGAGATCGCCCACCACCACCACGTCCGGCGCCCGGAGCGACGGCCCTGCCGGGTCGCTGAGATCGCAGTACACGTCGGTCATCACCGTGACGCCCTCGCGCGCGTGCGTGCGGAAGAGGGCGGCGAGGAGCGCCATCACGATGCCATGGATATCCTTGCTCCCCATCTGCTCGATCAGCTCCCCGCGGTGCAGCTCCCACGGGCTGCCGTCGTAACAATCGTCGGGCGTGCCCAGACGGCGGCCGGTCGGGCCGAAATCGCGCAGCTCGATCGGCCCCGTGTTCCGGGGAGGACGGGTCGGCAGGCCGTTCGTGCGTGCAGTCATGCCCACGATCCTAGCACGTCGCCGCGCCCCCCTCGCCGGGCGCGCCTCGCGGCAGCCACAGACGTGCTCTTCCGGCGGCCCGTGAAGGGCCGCCTCGCGCCCGAGGTCCTCAGCCCGAGAGCCGCTGATCCGCCACGTCGAGCGCCGCGTCGAGCGCCGCGATCCCCTCGTCGATCTCCGCCTCGCTGATGATGAGCGGCGGCGCCACGAGCAGGTGGCTCACCCACCCCATGAGGGACACCCCGCGCTTCGCCGCCTCGGCGACCACCGCGTCGACCACCAGGGGCCGCCGGGCCGCCTTGTCCTGCGGCACGTTGAACGGCTCCTTGGTCGCGCGGTCCTTCACGAGCTCCACCGCCCAGAACAGGCCGATCCCGCGCACGTCGCCGATCGAGGGGTGCTTCTCCTTGAGGGCGCGGAGCTTCGCGCCCACCACGTCTCCCATCTTCGTCGCGCGGTCGAGGAGGTCCAGCCGGCGATACTCGTCGATCGCGGCGATCACCGGGGCCAGCGTGAGGGGGTGGGCCTCGTAGGTGTGGCCGTGCGCGAACATGTTGTCGTCGAAGTAGTCCGCGATCGCGCGGGAGGTCGCGACGACCCCGAGCGGCGCGGCCGCGTTCGTCACGCCCTTCGCCGTCGTCAGGATATCCGGCACCACGCCCCAGTGATCGACCGCAAACCACTTTCCGGTCCTGCCCCAGCCGCTCATCACCTCGTCCGCGATGAGGAGCACGCCGCGCTTCCGCGCGACCTCGGCGATCTTCGGCAGGTAGTCGGCCGGTGGGATGAGGACGCCGTTGGTGCCCACGACCGGCTCGACGATCACCGCCGCGACGTTCTCCTCGTGGTCGATCATGTAAGCCAGGTAGTCGGCGCACGCGACGCCGCACTCGGGGTGGCTCCGGCCGAGCGGGCAGCGGTAGCAGTTCACCTCCGGGCCGAACACCACGCCCGGGATCTTGCCGGCCGGCTCGATGAACCAGCGGCGAAAGTCGCCGGTCGCCGCGACCGAGCCCGCGGTGGACCCGTGGTACGACGTGTAGCGCGCGATGATCTTGTGCTTGCCGGTGTAGAGCCGGGCCATCTTGAACGCCGCCTCGTTCGCCTCCGTGCCCGACGTCGCGAAGAAGAACTTGTCGAGCCCCTTCGGCATCACCTCCAGGAGCTTCTGCGCCACCCTGGCCCGCACCTCGCACGTGTGCGCCGGGCTGATGTAGGCGAGCTGCCTCGCCTGCGCGCAGATGGCCTCGATCACGGCCTCGTTCTGGTGGCCGAGGTTCGAGCAGATGAGCTGCGAGGACAGGTCCAGGTAGCGCTTGCCGGACGCGTCCCAGAACGCGCAGCCCTCCGCGCGGGTGACATGGATCGGCTTCCAGCCGCGCTGGGCGCGCCAGGTGCCGTACGTGTGCTTCGTGGTCAGCTCGACGATGTCATCGCTCATGGCAACCTTCGCGGTTCGAGGAGGCGCTCAGCGTAGAGGGTGATCAGACCTCCTCGCACGCGAATTCCCCGGCTCCGCTCGCCCGCTCCCGCGCGCCGCGCCCGCGATTCCGTGCAGCGCGCCCGCGATCCCGTCACCAAGGACGGTCGTGATCCGTCCACGAGCGGGCGAGCTCGCCGCCGTGCCGGTCGGTTGACATATTAGAGACCACTAATAGGATGCGGCGCATGGCCACGAACCACGAACCCCCCGCTCCTCCCCCTGTTTCGCCCTACCTGACGGTCGACGACGCCCGCGCGGCCATCGACTTCTACCGGCGCGCGTTCGGCGCGACGGTGGTGGCCGAACAGCCGACGCCGGACGGCAAGAAGCTCATCCACGCGGCCCTCCTGGTGAACGGCGGCCTCGTGATGCTCAGCGACGATTTCCCGGAGCAGTGCGGCGGGGTGAGCCGCACGCCGAAGGCGTTCGGCGGCACCGCGGTGACGCTCCACCTCGACCTGCCCGACGTCGACGCGACCTGGAAGCGCGCGGTCGAGGCGGGCGCCAGCGTCGAGATGCCGCTCGCGGACATGTTCTGGGGCGATCGATACGGCATCGTGACCGACCCGTTCGGCCACCGCTGGTCGCTCGCGACACGGAAGAAGGCGGCCACGCAGGAGGAGCTGGACGCCGGCGCCAAGAAGCACTTCCCCGCGGCAACGTGAGGTCGTGCGACGTGGCGCGAGGTGACGTGAGGTGACGAACGCGCGCTCCCCGGACGAGACGTTCCGCGCGATCGCGGACCCCACGCGGCGCGCGATCCTCGACGCGCTGGCCGGCGGGGAGCGCTCGGTCACCGAGCTGTGCGCGATGTTCGACGTGACCCAGTCGGCGATCTCGCAGCACCTCAGGGTGCTGCGGGACGCCGGGCTCGTCGCGCCCCGCCGGGAGGGGCGCTCGCGGCTCTACCACGTGGAAGCCGCGCCGCTGCGCGCGGTCCACGACTGGGCCGCTCATTACGAGCGATTCTGGGCGAAGAAGCTCGACGCGCTCGGCGCGCTGCTCGATCGCGAGGCGGACATCCCGCGCAGAGGGGGCAGATCATGAGACGCGACCTGCGCATGCGCCGATCCTGCGGCGCGCCGAGCGGAAGCACACGGAGAGGGATTTTTCTCTCCTCATGATGGAACGGGCGTGTCGTCGATCTCGAGATTGCCGATCATGGCGGCGAGGACACGCCCCGTGGTCTCCAGTTCTTCGGCCGGAATGCCCCGCGTCGCGCGGTGCTCCACCTCGACCACCACGTCCTGTACCCAGTCGTGCTCTGCGATCTGAGGCGTGCAACGCACGCGGAAGGCGCGCGCGTCGCTCTCGTCGGGGGTCCTCTCGACGAGACCCTTCTTTTCGAGGCGGCCGACGAGGGCCGAGAGCGACGCGGCCGTGATCTGCAGCCGCTCGGCGAGCTCGCGCTGGGTGAGCCCCACGCGCTCTCCGACCAGCGCGCCGATCAGGCGGAACTCCGCGAGCGTGACCCCCCTCTCAGCGAGGCGCTCCTGAATCAGCTGCAAGGCGGTGCGATCCACGCGAGCGATCCGCGCGAGCAGCAACGTGGTGAAGACGGTCAGCGTGTCGGTCACCCCACTAGTTAGTAAGGCTAACTAATATTATCAAGTGGGATCGCAGGGCCGGCGAGAGTCCCCTCGCCGCGCCGGAGCATGCGACGAGGGGGCGGCGCCCGGTCCTCTCGTCTGTCGAGCGACACCGGCGCCCCGTCCGTGCGTGAGGGAGGCGCCGCTGCGCGAGTTGCGCGAGCGCTCGCGCAACCCGCGCGAGGACGCGCACAACAGGCCTCTCGAGGGCCGCCATCGCCGGCCATTTCGCCTGCCCGCGGCGCTGGCGCGGGATCTGCTCTGGGGAGGATATGACGCGCATCCTCGCGATCGCCGCCGAGGCGGGCTGCCCGTGCACCGCGCAGGAGCTCGCGAGGGCGTACGAGGAGCACGTGCGCGCGCAACCCGGCGCGTCAGCCTATGACTTCGGGTATCCGGTGGTCTATCTCAGCCTCCGCGCGCCTTCGGACCTGAGCCACGCGGCGGTGTACCTGAGCCTCCGCGCGCCTTCGGGCCCCGGCGCCCAGCTGTCTTCCTGAACGACTCCCGCGCCCTCGATCGCGGAACGCTGGCGCCGTCCTCACCACGTTGCGTGCAAATCACGGCTCCGTGCCCTCAGGAGAACTGGCCATGATTCGATCCCCTGGTCCGAAAGCGCACCCTCTGCACGGCTCCTGGCCGGAATTCCGCGCGGATCCCCTCGCCTTCCTGCTCGACGGCACCCTGGCGTACGGCGATTTCTTCCGGTTCCGGCTGGGGCTCAAGCGGTGCTTTGCCGTCTCGGATCCGGCCGCGATCCAGAGGGTGTTCTCGGACCCCCTGCGGAGCGCGTCGATGCTGCTGCTCGGGGAGTCGGGAGAGCAGGTCGTGGAGCGCATCGCGACCGAGCTGCCCCGGGTGGAAGCGTGGCTCGGGCACGCCGCAGACGACGAGATGGCCTATAGCCAGGCGAGGGATGCGCTCGCGGCGTCCATCCTGGCGGCGGCAGAGCGCCGCAAGGCGGCCGGGAACCGCGGGACAACCGATCTGCTGGATCCGCTCGTGCGCGCGGTGGACGCCGGCCAGATCGACGAACAAGCCCTGATCGACGAGGTCGTGATGATGCTGGTGACGCACGTGCCGACGGCCGCGGCGTCGGCATGGGCGCTGTACGAGCTCGCGCAGCGCACGGAGGTGCGAAGGCGCCTCGAGGAGGAGCTCGACGCGATCGGCGCGCAGGGGATGGGCGGGCGGGGAGCGGAGGTGGAGCGCGCCTCGATCCTGTCGACGGTGGTGCAGGAGACCTTGCGGCTGTACCCGCCCGTCCTTCGGGCTCGGGATGCGCAAGTGCATCGGCGAGCGGACCGCCGTGCTGCAGAGGAAGCTCATGCTGGCGGCGCTGGTGCGGGAGTTCCGGTTCGACCTGCCCGCAGGGTACGAAGCGGGCGCAGGCGGCCAGCGGGCGCTCGTGCCGCGGGACGGGCTGCCGCTCGTCGTGGAGCGCCGCCGGCAGACAGATCCGCGCCCCCGCGAGCATGAGCTGACGGAATGAGGCCAGAGCGCACCGCCGGCCGGCCGCGCGTGAGGAGACCCGGTGAGCAACGCTCAGGAGAAGCCCATGGGGCACCGCCCTGCCGGCTGCGACGCGGCGGACCGGAGCGCCGGCTCCGCCGGGTTGCCCTGGACCGCAGCCGGGCGGCCTTCCACCCTCGCTCGCTCGCGCTCCCCTTCCAGGATCATCGCCACATCCCCGCTCGGCCCCATCGTCAGCCCGCGGCGCACGTGCTGAATGGGCGCCTGACTCTCGAGCCGGAGCCGGTATCTCCTGAGGATCGTGCCGAGGACGACCTTCATCTCGTACATCGCGAACGCCGCGCCCAGGCACCGGCGGGCGCCGCCGCCGAAGGCGATGAACTCGAAGGGTGTGAATTTCCGATCGAGGAACCGCGAAGGGCGGAATCGCTCAGGCGACGGGTAGAGATCCTCGCGGCCGTGCAGGAGCAGCGGCGAGGCGGCGATCGCCTCGCCGGCCGGGATGGTATAATCCTTGAGCTGGAACGGCCTTTTCACGACGCGGGCCACGTCCACCACCGGCGGGTGGAGGCGGAGCGCCTCCAGGCACACCGCCTCCAGGTACGGCAGCGACGCGAGCGCGTCCGCCTCAGGCGCGGGACCGAGCGCGTCGAGCTCGTCGAGGAGGCGCGCGAGCACGGCCGGCTCGCGGTGCAGCCAGTACATCGCCCACCCGAGCGACATGGCCGTCGTCTCGTGGCCAGCGAACAGGAGCGCCCGGAGCTGGTCCGCGATCTCGACGTCGCTCATGCCCGCGCCGTCGTCGTGGCGGGCGCTCATCATCAGGCCCAGGATGTCCTGCGAAGCGTCCCCCTCCGCGCGCCTTGCCCGGATCTCCTCGAAGAGCAGCGCGTCGAGCGCCCTGGCCGCGCGCTTGTGGCGCGCGTAGGGGCCGAAGCCGGCGAAGTCGCGGCGGAGCGCAGGGATGATCATGAAGCTCGGGCTCAGCGACTCGATGAGCCCGAGCACGGCCTCGCGGGTCCTGCCGACGCGCGCCTCGCCCCTCACGCCGAAGACCACGCGGACGATCACGTCGAGCGCGATCGCCTGGGTCGCCGCGAGCATCGAGAACGAGCGGCCCGGCCGCCACCGCGACGCCACGTCCAGGCTGATGTCCGCGATCGCGCCGCCATAACCCCGCATCGCGCCGGCGCTGAACGGCGGGGCGAGCAGCCGCCGATCGCGCCGGTGCCGCGCGCCCGCCGTCACGACCACCGACGAGGTCCCGAAGACCGGCTCCGTCAGCTGGACACCCCAGACCTCGAACTCGTCGGGGTCGGCCGTGTAGACCGCGCGGATCGCCTCCGGATCGCCCGTGATGGTCAGTATCCCGTTCGGCGACCTCAGGCGAAAGGTGGGGCCGTACTCGGCGGCGTAGCGCCTGAAGACGGGCTCGGAGGAAATGAATCCTGCGCGAACGGTATCCACAAGGCTGAGCGACTTCGGCCCGGGCGGCAGAGTTCCCATCGAGCTGCTCCGTGAGTGAACGAGGGTTGTCGGGAGGTCCCCGGCCAGAGAAGACCAGGGCGCCGGGGACATTCCGACACGCGGACCGGCGTTCGGTTCCCTCGGTTGCGTCGGTCCCGTCGATTCCGAGAGATCGCCGGCCCGCGCTCAGGCGAGCGGCGCGCACCGCTGCGCCACCTCGACGACGGCCTCGTCGAGCGGCAGCTCGCGCTGCTGCCCGCCCTCTCGCTCACGGATCGCCACGGAGCGGCGCTCGGCTTCGCGTCTCCCGATCACCGCGACGAGCGGGATCGCCGCCGCGTGCGCGAGGGCGATCTTCCGCGAGAGCGTGTCGTCCCCCGCGTCGAGGATCGCGCGCACCCCCTTCCGCTGGAAGCCGAGGAGGACCTCTTCGGCATAGGCGCGCTGCGCGTCCGTCACAGGAACGACGACGATCTGCTCGGGAAGAAGCCGACCACCATGTCGCGGAAGCCGAAGCCAGCATGGAAGTCGCGCAGCGCGCTCGCGAAGCGCACGACCTCGGCCTCGACCTGCTCCTCGACATAGAAGATGTGGCCGTCGTCCTGCGTGAACTGGCGCAGGCGAAAGAGGCCGTGGAGCGTGCCGCTCGGCTCGTCCCTGTGCACCATGCCGAGCTCGCCGATCCGCAGCGGGAGATCCCGGTACGACGGCGCCATGCGCGCCACGATCTGCATGTGACCCGGGCAGTTCACGGGCTTGAGCGCGGCGGCGTGATCGTCCTCCTGCAGCCGGAACGTGTTCGAGGAGAAATTGTCCCAGTGGCCGCTGGCCTTCCAGATCGCCTGCCGCAGGAGGAGCGGCGTGCGGACCTCTCGATAGCTGTCACGCATCATCTGGCGCCGGACCGCCTCCTCGAGGACGCGATAGAGCGTGAACCCGCGCGCGTGCCAGAACACCATGCCTGGCGCCTCCTCCTGGATGTGGAACAGGTCGTGGCGCTGGCCTAGATACCGATGATCGTCTTCGTCGAGCATGTCAGTCTCCGTCGGTGGTGGCCGGCCAGACGGAGCGCTGCAAAGCGACGTGCCCCGTCCGGATCCCGGCGGGGCTTGGTTCCTCGTATGCTCGTCAGCTCACCGCACGCACACGAGACCAACCCCGCCGGTGCGGGGAGTGGTCGTCGTGGTCGCGGTGAAGCCGGAGCTCACGTGGACAGGTGCATCGCGGCGTCCAGATCTCGTCAAGCCGGACGTCCCTGGTTACATACGGGTTACATACGATTCACGGACGGACAGCGACCGCGCGGGACAGGAGCAGCGCGCCGGTGAAGAGGTAACCCGAGCAGGAACGGAAGACATCGTAGGAGCGGCCGAGCAGCGGAGCGCACCGAAGAATGTCCCCGATGCGCCACATCTCCTCGTGGCGCGTGATCTCGAAGCTCTCGCCGCCGTCGATCATGCAGAAATCGTAGGTCAGGATCACCCGCACGGGGTACGCGCAGCGCGGGAACAACCTCAGGTACAAGGTGCTGTCGACCAGGGCGCGGCCTGCGTCACTCGGCTCGGAGAGCCGGACGCTCAACTGAGAGACGTCGAGGTCGAAACGGCCGCCGACGCGAGATCCCGAGAGGCCGACCTGGTACGTCTCGATCCCGCGCACGCGCCGCCATGGATTGACGAACTCGATGCCACGGGCAAGGTAGGGATAGACCTCCTTCTCCAGCGTCGCGATCGGAACCTTCGTGTCGTACATGAGGAGCGAGAGGCGTCGGAAGCGCGCCTTCAGATCGGCGAGCCCGAGGCGCGGCATCGTGGGGATCGTGAACGGGAGGCAGTTCACTTTTGTCGCCATGTCGTGACTCTCCATCCGGATGCGCCCCCGCCCGGTGTGAAGCGCTGGTCCGGGCGCGGAGCGATGAAGGCCGAGACGCAATGGATGGGCCGAGGCGGAGCGTGCTGGAGGTGCGTGCTCTGCGGCGCATCGCCCCGCCCGCGCGCGCGGCGTGTGCGCCGCCGCGCAAAGCGCTCGAAAGGCGCTGTTCTCCGCGCCGCTCAGGGAGAGAATCGGCGCGTCCGCCGTGGATTGCCCTGGTCCCTGGGGCGCCCGCGGTTATCTTCCCGCGCCGTTCGGCACGAGGCGCGCGGCGTTTCGCCCTCTCTGCCGGCGGCGAGTGACGAGGAGAAGAAGTGTCACGGGTTGTGGAGCGCGCAGCGAAGGCCACCAGCAGTCTCACGGAGCGGCGCAGGGCCGCAGCGCGGCGGGTCGCCGCGTTCATGGCGCTCACCCTCGCCTCGGCGGGGTGCGCCGCGCAGGGAGCGCCGGCGCCCGCCGCGCGCGGCGGCGCGGACCCAGGCGCGAGCGTGGGAGCGCCGGCGCCCGCCGCGCGCGGCGGCGCGGACCCAGGCGCGAGCGCGGCGGCCGAGCCGATCTTCCGTGAGGCGGAGTCGCTCGCGGGGCGCTACCGCGTGATCGGCGTGCAGCTCTTCGTGCTCGACCAGGCCGCGGAGGCAGGCGCGGCGGGCGGGCACGGCGAGGCGCGGCGGGCGGCGCTCGAAGCCGAGGCCGCGCGGCTGCGGGCGGGCGTCGCGGCGGCCTACGCCGCGCTGGTCGACGCGCCGGCGCTGCGCGCAGCGGAGCAGCGGCCCCGAGCGCTCCTCGCGCTCGCGCGGGCGCTCCAGGACGGCGGGGACGCGGGCGGCGCCGAGGCGCGGCTGCGCCAGCTCACGCTCGAGCACCCGGCGTCCGGCGAGGCGGCCGAGGCCTACCTCGCGCTGGCCGACCTGGCGTTCGCCGCGGGGCGCCTCGACGAGGCGGTGAGCGCCTGCGACGGCGCGCTCCGCGGCGCCGTGGGGGCGCCGCTCCGCAAGCGCGCGCTCTACGTGAAGTCGTGGAGCCTGCGGGGCCTCGGCGGCCGAAGCGCCACCGGGGGGGCCATGAGGGCGCTGCGCGCCATCGTGCAGCTCGGCCCCGCGCGCGCCGGCTCGCTGGAGGCGATGATCGACGAGGCCGCGGAGCGAGAGCTCGTCGAGCTCTACGCGGCGCACGGCGACCTCGCCCAGGCCCGCGCCTTCTTCGCGGGCGCGGGCGAGCGCGCGGGCCCGCGGCTGCTCGGCGAGGTGGAGGCCCGCGCCGCGCGGCGCGGGCGCCCGGAGCCGCCCGAGCGACCGGCCCTGTGAGGAGCGCCGCCGCCCGGGAGCCTCACCCTTCGCCCGCGTCGATCCGGAACCGCGGCGCCTCGATGCGCTCCCCCCGGCACGCCGGGCAGCGGCTCGGCTTCGCGAGCGACCGCCGCTCGTCGAACGCGTAGCCGCAGCGCAGGCAGCGCGCCGGCGCGACCGAGAGCCGCTCGCCGCGCGCGCGCAACGAGCGCGCGAGGTGCTCGAGGTGCGGCGCCACCTCGCGCTCCCGCATCCCGAGGCGGGTGGAGAGCTCCCACGCGGTCGCCGCTCCCCTGCGGAGCTCCTCCAGGAGCGCCTGCCGCACCGTCTCCGACCGGGGCGCTGGGCTCGGCGGTGGCTTCGGGTCGCTCATCGCGCTCCGTGAGCGTGACACCGCGGCGGCGCCGGTCCAGCGCGCGAGCGCGCTCGCGCGCTGGGCTCGCGGCGCGCTCCAGCACCGCACGGCCAGGGCAGGCGCACAGGTGCTGCCTCTCACGGCGGCGGGGCAGCGCAGCGCGGCACAGACCGCGCGGCCATTGCGCTGTCCACAGCGCGCACGGACAATGCCGCTCCGGAGAACAGCAGCGCATGATCCCGTGCCCGTCCGACGACGCCCTGGCCGCCTGGCTCGCGGGCAACTTCCCGCACGACGACGCGGCGAGCATCCGCGGGCACGTGGCCGGCTGCGACGGCTGTCGCGCGCGGCTCTCGACGCGCCCGAGCGAGAGCGACCTCGGGGCGCCGCTCTTCCTCCACGCGACGCACCAGCGCTTCGGCGAGAGCGAGCGGCCGCCGTCGCCCCCGCTCTCGTGGGCGCCGCCCTCGGCCTTCGATGACTACCGCGTGGTGCGGCCGCTCGGCCGCGGGGGCATGGGGCAGGTGTACCTCGCCCACGACGAGGTCCTCGACCGGCCCGTCGCGCTCAAGTTCGTCGCGGCGGACAGCCCCGATCCCAGGACCATCGAGCGGCTGCGCGTCGAGGCCCGCGCGATCGCGCGCCTCCAGCACCCCAACGTCGTCGCCGTCTACCGGATCGGCGAGGTGCGCGGGCGGCCGTACATCGCCTACGAGTTCGTCGAGGGCGAGCCGCTCGAGCTGCTCCCGAAGCCGCTCCCGTGGCCCGCCGCGCTGCGCCTCGCGCTCGGCCTCGCGCGCGGGCTCGCCGCGGCGCACCGGCGAGGCGTCCTCCACCGCGACATCAAGCCGGCGAACGTGATGCTCGACGCGAGCGGCGAGGTGAAGCTGCTCGACTTCGGCCTCGCCAAGCTCGCCGACCGGCCCGGCGCCCCCGCCGTCGACGCGGGCCATCGCGCCGCGCCGAATTCCGCCGTCGCGCCCGCGCCGTGGGCGCTCACGGACATGTCCGCCCTGACGACCGCGATCCCGGTGGCGCTCGACGCGGTCGGCACGCTCGAGACCGCGAGCCTGACCGACGGCGGCACGATGATGGGCACGCCGCTCTACCTCGCGCCCGAGCTCTGGGCGGGCACCGCCGGCACGCCCCGCTCCGACGTCTACGCGCTCGGGCTGGTCTTCTACGAGCTGTGCGCGGGCCGGCTGCCTCACGCGGGGCTCGATGTGCACGCGATCGCCAGCTGGGTGACGGCGCGGGCGCTCCCGCCGCTGCGCTCGCTCTGCCCCGACATCCCGGAGATGCTCGCGGCCGTCATCGATCGCTGCGTCCTGCGCGAGCCGGAGGCGCGCTTCGCGTCGGCCGAGGAGGTGCAGGCCGCGCTCGAGGAGACCGAGGCGCTCTGCCGGGCGTTCCAGATCGTCCGCTCCGCGTCGTCCCCCGCGAGCGCGCAGGACGCGGGCGCGGACGTCGTGCGCGCCTCGTTCGAGCGCCTCGCCCCGCGCGCCGAGGCGCTCGTGACGCGCTTCTACGAGCGGCTCTTCGCCCGCGAGCCGGCGCTCCGGGCGCTGTTCCCGCCGGACATGCGCGAGCAGCGGCGCAAGCTCGCCGCGGCGCTGCAGCTCGTGGTCGACAACCTGCGCGCGCCGGACAAGCTGGTCGAGATGCTCGAGGCGCTCGGTCGCCGCCACGCGGCGTACGCCGCGTTGCCCGAGCATCTCGACGCCATGGGCCGCGCGCTGCTCGAGGCGCTCGAGGAGCTCGAAGGGGACGCTTGGTCGCCCGCCGCCGCGCGGGCCTGGGCGGGCGCGTACGCGCAGGTCGCCGAGGCGATGCGGCGCGGGCTCGAGGCCGCGCGGGAGGGGGTGGTCTCCTCCACGCGGGCGCCCGCGCGCCTGCCCGCCGCGGAGACCCGCTTGGCCACGAGCGCCGACGCGAGCCTGGCCTACAGGACCGCGGGCGCCGGGCCGATCGATCTGGTGCTGGTCCAGGGGTGGGTGACGCACGTGGAGGCCGCGTGGGAGGGCGCGCACATCTCCCGGTTCTTCGCCGAGCTCGGCGCGTGGGCGCGGCTCATCGTGCTCGACCAGCGCGGCACCGGGATGAGCGAGCGCGAGGGCGCGGGCGCTCCGGCCGAGCAGCAGGCGGAGGATCTGCTGGCGGTGCTGGACGCGGCCGGCGTGGCGCGCGCCGCGCTCCTCGGCGTCGGCGCCGGCTTCGCGCCGTGCGCGCTGCTCGCGGCGGCGCACCCGGCGCGGGCGCGCGCCCTGATCGCGCTCGGGAGCGCGGCGCAGATGTCTGCCTGGCCGGGGTGCCTCTTCGGGCTCGCCGGCGAGGACGCCGAGGAGGCCGAGCGCGCGCTGCGGAGCGGCTGGGGCGAGCCGCTCTTCCTCGATCGCCTGGCCCCGTCCGCGGCGGATGACGGCGCGTTCCGGCGCTTCTGGGCCGCGTACCTGCGCCACGGCGCGAGCCCTGGCGGGGCGGCGCGCATGCTCCGGGCACACGCGGCGGCCGACGTCCGGCCCGCGCTGGGCCGGGTGAGCGCCCCGACGCTCGTGCTGCACCGGGCGGGCGATCGGGCCGTCCCGGCGGCGGCCGGGCGCGACCTCGCCGGCCGCATCCGCGGCGCGCGCCACGTCGAGCTGCCGGGCGACGATCACCTCCCCTTCATCGGCGAGTCAGGTCCGCTGCTCGCCGAGCTGCGGGCCTTCCTTGGCGCGGATGCCGGGGGGACCCCCGTCTCGAGCCTCGTGCCCTCCGCGGCGCTCGGCGCCGCCTCCGGCGGCTGACGCGCTCGGCGCGGGGCCAAGCACGCGGCGCGTCGTCGCCCGGCTCGCGCCGCGGAGCTCTCGTGGACACCGCCTGCGCTCGCACGACGAGCCGCGCGGGCCGTCAGACGCGCGCCCGCCTCTCGGACGCTCGCGCTCGCATCGCTTCCTCAACCGATGTTTGCCCGCGCCACGATGCGCCGATGAGCTGATGAGCCCGAGTTCAGCGTGCGGACGTCCGCGTCTCCGGCTTCGCCCGATACGACTTGAGAGTTCTCCTTATCTCGATGTCTCTCCAGGAAAAAGGAAACATCCTGTCTACCTTGCGATCTCGTGATTCCCCCGCTAGCTTGAATTGATGATGGGATGGTCGCGCCCGCTGACCTGCTGTATCGCTGCCGTGCTTGGCGCATTCGCGAGCGCTTGCTCCGGGACGGAGCAGGGCTCTGCCGGCGCAGCGGCAGGCGCGGCCGGCGCAGGCGGGGCGGGAGGCGACGGCAGCGCCGGGAGCGCGGCGGGCGGGGGCGCCGACTGCCCTCCTGGTGAGGAAGGCTGTCCGTGTGGGCCTCTGGGCCAGTGCGACGGCGGGCTCCGCTGCGCAGACAGCGTATGTGTTGTTTCGGAGTGTGCCAGCGCCGATGATGATCCGATGGTCGACGGCGACTGCGACTGCGACTGGCGGGGAGGCCCGGAGGACCCCTCATTCCAGCGCTCGGATACGTGGGGCACCACGGGGGCAGCGCTCGTCTCCCCCGAGGTCGAGGGCAACGGCAACCCCGGGGCCGGCATCATCGGGAGAGACGCGGTGTGCCAGATGGCGGGCTTCTATCAGCGCCTCTCGATGCCGGACCTCGCGTGCGCCGGGCCGCTCCTCCTCACGTTCGCCGCGCGCGTCGGCTGCGAGCTCGCGATGGACTGCCTCGGCCCGCCGGGGGTCGGGGTCCGGATCGACGGAGGGATCACCGACCTCGATCTCATGCCCTCTTCGTCTTTTTCCCCGCAACGGGTGTGCCTGGGAGAGCGCGCCTACGGCAGGCCGATCGAGCTGCTCCTCGGGCCCGCCCGGCGTTCTCCCCTGTGCGATGAGGACACCGGACAGGACTTCACGCTGACGTTCGATGACGTCGCCCTTCGGCCTGATGAAATGAACGAGTGCCCGCCGCCTGGCCAGGTGCTGAACGGCGACTTCGAAGCAGGCGCCGCCGGCTGGAAGGCGACCCCCGAGGGCGGCGTCTCCGAGATCGAGGGCGGCCTGGGCCAGGGCGGCGGCAAGGGCGGACATCTCGCCACCACGCTCTTCTGCCAGGTTCCCTCGCTCGAGGGCACGCTCTCGGCGCCCTTGCCGTCCGCCGCGCTGCCGAGCCCGGCGCTCCGCATCTGGAGCCGTGGCAGCCCGGGGGCGATCGTCGACGTGATGCTGAGCACGCACCGGCTGACGGCCCTGACGGGCACGGGCGAGGCGCAGGTCTCGCATGCCTGCTTGCCCCGGTGGGCGCTCGGCATGGCGCACCGCCTCGCGTTCGCGTTCCGGAACCGGCACAGCCAGCCGTGCATGGAGGAGAACAAGCGGGATTTCACGGTGGATGATCTCGCCATCGTCTCCGACGACCGCTGCCCCGGGGACGCGCCGCTCTTCGACCCCGGCTTCGAGAACCCCGGCGCGGACGCGGGCCTCTCGCCGACATGGGTCCTCAACGCGGAGGACCCTGCGCGCGGCAGCGCCAGGCTCGCGGTCGACGCGGCGGCCGCGCACGCCGGCGACGTCTCGCTCTCGCTGTCCGTGCGAAAGCCGTGCCGCGAGCCCTCGGCCTCCACCGTGTTCACCGTCCCCGAGCCTCAGGGGACCGCCGGTCCGGCGCTGAAGTTCTGGTACCGCACGAGCCACCTCCTCGCAGCGACCGCCTCCTCGATGCCAGGAGGCGCCCTCGCTGCCAGCGAGCGCTGGACGCAACAGACGATCTGCCTGGATCCGCGCACGGCGGGCATGCCTCAGCCGATCTCTTTCAAGATAAGAGCCAGCGGCACCTGCGATGCGCCGCTCGACGACGAGGCCTTGCACGTGGACGACGTCGAGGCGACGACCGATCCCTCGTGCCCGGCCGCGGCGCTCCCCTGAGCTGCGGAGCCCTGGCGCCTCGAGTCGAGTCGCCGGGCAGAAGGTGCCTCTCGGCTCAGCCGCGCTTCCGGCCCACCAGGATGACGATCGGATAGGCGAAGTGGACCTCGTCCCCCCGGAGCTCCGCGCCCACGCCGAGCGCGTCGACGCCGACGTCGGCGCGGTAGAGGGCCCGGAGCCGGTCCGCTCCGCCGGGCTCCGGGAAGGAGGCCCGGAGCGTGGCCTCGAGCTCCACCTCGAGCCGGTACCGCGTCGTCGTCTCGATCTCCAGCCCCGCCGCGTCGAACAGGGCGTCGAGCTCGCGCTCGGTGAGCGCGCTCGCGTGCGACGGATCGCGGATCTTCTCGGCGGCGTCGTACGCCGCCCGCTTGTCCTCGGCCGGCGCCACGTCGATCACGGCGACTCGCCCGCTCCTCTGGCACACGCGGGCCATCTCGCGCAGCGTCACGAGCGGCTCCAGCAGGTGATGGAAGCTGTAGCGCGTCGTGACCAGGCGATAGCTCTCGTCCGGATAGGGCAGCCGGCTCGCGTCGCCGAGCTCCCAGGTGACGTTGGAGAGGCCGAGGCTCGCCTGCCTCTTCCGCGCCTCGTCCAGCATCGCCGGGACGATGTCGAGCCCCCGCACGCTCGCCACGCGCTGGGCCAGCGCGCAGGCGACGATCCCCGGCCCGCAGGCCACGTCGAGGGCCGCGTCGCTCGGCGCCGGGGCGAGCGCGTCGAGCAGCAGCCCCATGGCGGATTCCGCCGAGTGGGCCCGGACCTCGGCGAACGGCCTGGCCTGGCGGGTGAACTGTTCCTGTATCAACGCATCGTGCGCCGCGGGAGCCGCTTGCTTCATGGCGCTCGAAGATGGACGCGCTCCGGCTTTACGGCTGCCGGCGATCGGACAAAGATCACCGCCGAGAGGCCACGCCTTGCAAGCCCGCGTCCTGACCCCGACGGAGACCACCGAGCACCTCGCGCGCCTCGGGCTCGATCATGCCGGCGCGCGCGCGTTCTCCTACGAAGACGAGCTGCCGGGAGCCGTGTACGGCTGGCACACCCACGCGCGGCACCAGCTGCTCTGCCCTCTGGCCGGCACGGCGCGCCTCGAGGTCGAGGACGCGTCCTTCCTGCTCCCCCCGCAGCTCGCCGCGCTCATCCCCGCGGGCGAGCGGCACGCCACCACCTGCCGCGACGCGTCCATCGTCTCGATCTATTTCGAGCCCGCCGCGTTCCCTTCCCCCCTCGCGGCGGTGAGGATCTTCGAGATCCCCGCGCTCCTGCGCGAGATGGTCATCTACGCGCGCCGCTGGCCGGTCGCGCGGCGTCCGGACGACGCCGCGGCCAACACGTTCTTCGCGGCGATGGCGGATATCATCGGCCCGCTCCTCGATCGCGGCGCCACGTACCGGCTGCCCCGCGGCAAGACGCGGCCGGTGCAGCGCGCGATCGAGTGCGCGCTGCGCGACGTCTCCAGCGCCGATCTCCCGCGGGCCGCCGCGTTCGCAGGGGCGACCGAGCGCACGCTGCGGCGGCGGTTCCGCGAGGAGACCGGCGTCACGTGGCGCGGCTTCGTCACGCGCGCGCGCGTGCTCCGGGCGATCGACCTGCTCTCCAGCCCGAGCGCCAGCGTCACGCAGGTCGCGCTGGACGTCGGCTTTCAGAGCCTCGGCGCGTTCGCCGCCGCGTTCCGCGCCGTCACCGGCCAGACGCCGAGCGAGTTTCGCAGGGCCGCCCGACCATCGCCGGGCGGTGGACACACGAGCTGACCTGAGCGGACCTGACGGCGCGGACGCGATCGTCGAAGAGCGCGCCGCGGACGGCGGCGCGCGCCGCGAGGTCGAGGGCTACTGCGTGATCGCCCGGAGGTCGAGCATCTCTTCGACGCTCGGGACCACGATGAGGTCGCAGCGGCGGTTCTTCTGCCGGCCCTCGTCGGTGTCGTTGGTCGCGACCGGATCGGTGTCCGCGAAGCCCGCCGCGCTCCAGTTCGCGACGGGGAGCGCGCCCCCGCCGCCCTTGACGTCGGCCGGGCTGACGAGGAACACGAGCACCTCGCGGGCGCGCATCAGCGACAGGCCCCAGTTGTCGCGGAACTGGCCGCCCGCGAGCGGCTTGTTGTCCGTGTGGCCGGCGACCTGGTAGTCGCGCTGGAGCAGCGACTTGTCGTTCTTGACGACCGTCGCGACCTTGAGGAGGATCTCCTTGCCCTCCTTCTTCAGCGACTCGCGCCCGGAGTCGAAGAGGACGTCGCCCGGCAGCGAGATGACCATCCGGTTGTTCCGGATGTTCACCGCCAGGCCGAGCTTCGTGAGCTCGTCCAGCTTCTTCTTGAGCGTCTCGAACCGCGCCTTGATCGCCTCCAGCTGGCGGGCGCGGGCCTTGAACTCCGCGAGCGCCTTCTCGCGCTCCTCCAGCGTCGAGCTCAGCTGCGACACCTGCGTGCTCGTCGCCTGGAGGTTCTCGTTCAGCTTGCTGATGTCGATGCCGGCCGCCTCCAGCTGCTTCGTCAGCTCCGCGACCCTCGCCTGGGCCGCCTCGAGCTCCTGCTGCGTCTGGGCGAGGCGGCCCTCCGTGGTCTGGTGCTGGCTCTGAAGGCGGTTGTACTTGTCGAGCTGGGCCTTCCACTCCTCCTCGGAGTAGCCGCACCCCAGCGAGGACGACGCGATCACGGCAGGCAGGAAGGCCGCGAAAGCGGTTCTGCGACCTTTCAAGACACGAGGGTGCATGAGCACGCTCCTTACACTCTAGTTGGTGAACATGAGCTGGGGCCGATGGCCCGGCCCGCGCCCGGTTCCAGGGGACAGCGGCCTGTCAGGCCGTGCGGACGCGTACCCTACCGAGGTCGCGCGCGATTGTAAAAGGCCGTATCGAGCCGCCCGACCCGCCGCCTCGCGCGCCTCTCGCCGTCGCCGGGCCCCGTCCCCGCTTCCGCCAGGCGCGGCGCGCTGACGCGGCGCGTGGTTGCGCCATCGCAACACAGGCGCGCTTGTCCGTTGTTCCCGCCTGCGCACCTGCTAATGGGACGGCCCATGGCCTATCGCATCACGCTGATCCCGGGCGACGGCATCGGCCCGGAGGTCGTGACGGCGACTCAGGATGTGGTCTCCGCCGCCGGCGTCGCCGTCGACTGGGAGATCCACCACGCGGGCATCGAGGTCGCGAAGCTGACGGGCTCGCCGCTCCCCCTCCCCGTGATCGACGCCGTGCGGAAGAACCGGATCGCCCTGAAAGGCCCGGTGACGACGCCGATCGGGGGCGGGTTCCGCTCGGTCAACGTCACGCTCCGGCAGACGCTCGACCTCTACGCGAACGTGCGGCCGATCCGCAGCCTGCCGGGCGTCGACCCGCGGTTCGACGTCGACATGGTCATCGTGCGCGAGAACACCGAGGGGCTCTACGCCGGGCTCGAGCTCATGATCCTGCCCGGCGTGGCCCAGAGCATCAAGCTCACGACCGAGCGGGGCTCGACGCGCATCGCGGAGTTCGCGTTCCGGTACGCGAAGAAGCACGGCCGGAGCAAGGTGACGATCGTCCACAAGGCGAACATCATGAAGATCTCCGACGGCCTCGCGCTCGACTGCGCGCGGCGGGTGGCCGTGGGGCACCCCGAGATCCAGCTCGGCGAGATGATCGTCGACGCGGCGGCCATGACGATGGTCCGCGATCCGAACCGGCTCGGCGTGATCGTGACGGAGAACCTCTACGGCGACATCCTCTCGGACCTCGGGGCCGGCCTGGTCGGCGGGCTCGGGATCGTGCCCGGCGCGAACATCGGCGACGACGCGGCGGTCTTCGAGGCGGTGCACGGGTCGGCGCCGGACATCGCGGGCAAGGGCTACGCGAACCCGACGGCGCTCGTGCAGAGCGCCGTGATGATGCTGCGGCACCTCGGCGAGCACGACGCGGGCGATCGGATCGAGCGGGCGCTGACGACGCTCTACCGGGCCGGCGAGGTGCGCACGCGCGACCTTGGCGGCGCCGCGAGCACGAGCGACTTCACCCGGGCGCTCTGCGCGGAGATCGAAAGGCCTCGCGCGGAGGCCTAGCGGAGGGCATCCTGATCCCGCAGACGTGGGATCCGCCTTCACGTGGCTGCTCGAGTGGTGCGCCGAGCTCGTCGGCGCGACGGACGGGGCTGCCGGCGCCGCGGGCGACGACGCGAGGCGCCGGCGGCGGCTGCTGCTCTTCCTCGCGCTCTCGTCGCTCGTCGCGGCGAGCTACTTCCTCAGCGAGATCTGGGGCGTGAAGGGCCTGCTCCCGGCCGCCCTGTTCTTCGCGCTCGCGGTGAAGGCGACGCGCGCCGTCCTCGACGCGCGCGCGTCCGTGTGGCGCGCCGCCGCGCTCGACCTCGAGGACCCGGCGCAGCGCCCGCGCGCCGGCGCGGATCCGTGGTTCTCGCCCCCGACGGCGAGGGTCCTGCGCGCGCTGGCCGCGGTGATCGACGACGCGCGCCGCGAGCGCTACGCGGCCGCGCTGGAGCGGCTCCCGTCGGTCGATCGGGCCGCGCTCCGGCCCGACGAGGCGCGGCTGCTCGAAGCGGCCCGCGCGCTGCTCTCGCTGGGCCTCGGCGACCCGGCGCGCGCGGCGCAGCAGGCGATCGTCGCGCTGCCCACGGGGATCGACGCCATCGACGCGCGGCTCGGCCGCGTGGTGATCGCCGACGCGTGGAAGAGCCCCGCGCGGCTCGAGGCGATCGATCGCGCGTGGCGGCAGGAGCTCCAGGGCGGCGTGGCGTCCGAGGCGCTCGAGCGCCTCCTGTCGCTGTCGCGGCTGCGCTTCGCGCCGCACGCGCTGGAGGCGCTCCAGCCCGTCGAGGCGCGCGCGCTGTCGGCCGAGGCCTGGTCGATCGGCGAGGAGGAGCTCGCCGCGGCGCTCGAATCCCGCGCGCGGGGCGGCGTCTACCGCTGAACCGGCGGCTCACCGCGGCGGCGCACGGCGGCCGCTCACGGCGGCGGCTCGCGCGGCACGGCGGGCGCGATCTCGCGCAGCAGGCGGAGGCCGCCGAGCGAGATCTCGACCACCGCGGCGAGCCGCTCCGCCACGAGCTGCTCCGCCGAGGGCCCCGCGGCGCGCGTCTCCGCGACGAAGGCGAAGCAGCGCCGGCCGGAGCCGCCGAAGGCGACCGCGAAGCCGTCGATCGGCGCTCGCGGCGATGAGTGCGTGTCGGCGACGCCGATCGCCACGACCGTGTCGAACCCCTCCGGCACGTCGATCCGGCGCTCGACGGCGGTGAGGCCGTCTACGGGGCGCGGCAGATCGCGCCAGAGCCGCGCGCGCGCCTCGCACGCCGCGCGGCTCGCGCGGCCGTCCTCGCGCCAGGTGCGCACGAGCAGCGACGTCGACGACGCGGCGTGGGTCGCGACGAGCCAGGGGCCCTCGCCGTCCTCGACGCGGAAGCCGCGCGCGTCGGGCAGGGGGAGCCGGAGATCGAAGCGATCCGAGCGGTATTCTCCGAGCTCGCCGTCGCCGAGCGTCGACGCCGCCTGCGCGGGCGGCGCGGGCCTCGGCGGCCCGGGCGGCGCGGCCGGGGCCGGCGCGCACGCGGGTATCAGGGCGAGCAGCGCGGCGGCCGGCGCGAGGGCGCGGCGCGGCGCGCGCGCCTTCGGCTGCGGCCCGTTCCCCGGCGCTCCTTCGGGCTCGGCGCGCGGCTCCGGCCTCATCGCGTGAGCAGGACGAGCAACGCGCCTGCGCCGCCCTCCGCGTCCGGGGCCGTCGCGAAGGCGGCGACGTGGCGGGCGACGCGGCCGTTGCTCAGCCAGGCGGCGATCTCGCCGCGGAGCACGGCGTGGCCGCCGGGCGAGTGGTTGCCCTTGCCGTGGACGATGGCGACGACGCGGTCGCCGTCGCGCTGGCGCTTGCAGACGAACGCCTCGACGGCCTCGCGCGCCGCCTCGAGCCTCAGGCCGTGCAGATCGAGGGTGCCGTCGACGGCGTAGCGGGCGCGGCGGAGCCGCCTGAGCTCGCGCGGATCGACGTCGAGGCGCCGGCCCTCGATGCGCTCGCTGTCGTCCGTGGTCTCGAACTTGATCCCCTCGATGACGAGCGAGCGCATGCGCGAGCGCGCGTCCTCGTCCGGATCGAACGCGATCGTCGGGAGCGCGGCCCGCTCGACGCGGCTGGCGGTGACCGGGATCCGGGTCGCGCGATCCTCGAGCACGCGGACGCCCGCCATGTAGATGGCGAAGGTCTCGGGGTCGACGGGCCGCGGCGCCGGCTCGGCGCCTGCCCGCGGCGCCGCGCCTGCGCCCGGGGGCGCGGGCGATCTCGCCTTGGGCTTCGCCTCGGTCGAGGCCACCGTCGCCTTGGGCCTCGCCTCGGTCGAGGCCGCCGTCGCCTTGGGCCTCGCCTCGGGCGCCGGCTTGGCCTTGTTCAGCTGCCGGAGCGTGGAGAACGGCTGATAAAACGCCTCATTCGCCTTGCGCGCCGCCGCCTTCGCGGCTCGCTCCGGGCTGGCCGTCGTTCTCGTGTCTCTCTCGCGCTTCGCGCCCTTCGCCATCCCCCAGAACATCGCTCGCGAGGCCGCGGAGTGCAAACCGGACGGCTTCGATGCCGGCGAGCTGCCCGTCCTCGAAGTGCCAGTCGGGGTCGTCGAGGCCGGGGAAGTCGTGCGGGTTGCGGATGTCCTCGGCCGTGAGCGTCGGGATGAGGCGCCGCGCGAGGTCGATGACCTTGGCCCTCTGCGCTCCCTCCATGGCGGCGAGCAGCGCGAAGATGCGGTGGAAGAGCTGGGCGGGCGAGGGGGCGGCGGGCGGGGCGCCTGGGCGGCCCGCGTCGTGAGAGCGCATCGGGCGCAGCATACGCCATCGGGCCGGGCGCGCCGCGGCGCGAGGAACGGGGACCCACCCGCCCCCGGCGCCGCTCCGGATCGAGGTCAGCGAGGCTCTCCGAGGCGCATGATCGGCCCGGGGCGGTCCTCTGCCGGCGTTGCCTCGGATCGCCCGGGGTCACGGGGCTGCCCGTAGGGAGAGAAGCCCCCGTACGGCCTGAAGGGCCTGAACGGCCGGAGATGCCCATACGGCCTGAAGGGCCTGAACGGCCGGAAATGCCCATACGGCCTGTGCGGCCCGAAGGGCCTGAACGGCCGGAAATTCCCATGATATGGGGCATCGTCCGGGGGAATCCTGGCGCCGGGGAAGTCCGCGCTCGTTGTCTCCTCGACGAGCACGAGATCTTGGATGGGCGTCGTGCTCCCCGCAGCAGCCATCTGCGCGGTGCCGAGCGCCATTCCGGACAGCGCCAGGACCCCGAGCGCTTTCATCAGCTTCATCACGGAATCCTTTCGCGATGCGAGCGTCTTGCCGGGCGTCATCCCGTGCGGGCTGCGTCCATGGCGATGCAAGCGTGAGGCCCGTTCGCGGCGGACCGCTTGTGCCACGCACGGCGGCGCGGGTTCCTGATAACCGTGGATCGGCGCCGCGCGCTCGCCTCGCACGCCGCGGGGCGTCGCGTGTGCGCGCGGCGGACAGCGGCCGGTACCGGCCTGCGCGCGTACGCGTCGATATCGACGCGACGGCCCCCTTCCCGGCTCAGGGCGTGATCAGGACATTCGACAGATCATCGACGATCCTGCCGACATCGCCGCCGTCGAGATTGACGAGCACGGTGATAGAAGCATCCTTGTCGACCGCGTAATAAGACGACGACGTGAAGCCCCAGATACCGCCGTCGTGACCGACCTGGACGCCGAGCGGAGATTCCCGGCGCGACAGCCCGAGGCCGTACCCGGTGACCTCGCCGAGGGGCGCGTCGACCCACGCGGTCATCTCTTCGATCTCGGCGGGGCCGAGCAGCGTGCCGTCGAGCACCTTGCGGTAGAAGCGCGTGAGGTCGCCCGTGGTCGAGACCAGCGCGCCCGCCGCGCCGGCCGCGGACGCGTCGATCGCGGAGGTCATCTCGACGAGCTCCCCTCGGCTCCGCCCGTAACCGTGCACGAGGCCGGGCAGGGCCTCCTCGGCGCCGTCGAGGTAGGTGTGCGCGAGCCCCGCCGGCTCGAGGACGCGAGCGCGGAGCAGCTCGCCGATGGGCTCTCCCGAGGCCGCTTCGACGATCAGGCCGGCGATGATGTAGTTCGTGTTGGAGTAGGCGAAGCCGCGCCCTGGCTCGAAATACGGCGGCTTCGACGCCGCGAGCTCGATGAGCTCCGCGGGTGTCCACGTGCGCGTCGGGTCGTCGAAGGCCGCCGTCCAGAACTCGTCGAGCGCCGTGTAGTCGACGACGCCGCTCGTGTGGTTCAGGATCTGTCGCACGGAGATCTGCTCTCCGCGGGGGACACCGCCGACGTACGCCGAGACGGCGTCGTCGAGCGACAGCCGGCCTTCCGCGCGGAGCATCAGCGCCAGCGTGGCGACGAAGGTCTTCGTGATGCTCCCTGCGCGGAAGAGATCGCCGGGCTGAATGGCCACGTCGGCCTCGGTGTCCGCGACCCCCGCGGCGCCGAGCCAGCTGCACCCGCCGAGATGCACGGCGGCGGCCGCGCCGGGGAGCCGCTGCGCTTCCACGGCCGCGTCGAGCGCACTCTGGAGCTCGACCGAGAGCTCGTCACAGCCGGCGCGCGGCGCAGGGTCTGAGCCTCCAGGTCCAGCGGCGGCGCTCCCGACTCCGACGCTCCCACGGCCCTCGTCGTCCGTGGTGGCCACCATGTCGAGCGGAGCGGGCGTGGAGCTCGTGCACCCCGCGAGCAGGACAACGCCAGTACAAGAACAGAAGAAAGCGGTCGGCCGAAGAACACGGCTCATCAATCGGGTCTCCATGGCTTCGCCGTGAGGTCCATTGCTGCGCTCCGCCGCGCCGCTCCCGATCTCCAGGGGCGCCCCGCGAAGGACGGGCATCAAGAAGCGACGGGTCCGACCGTGTCAACCGGCCCGCAAGGACGCGAGCGCTCTCGCTCACGCAGGGCGTCGATAATGCAGCTTATCGCGTGAGTCGGCAGACAGGCCGTTCTCACGAATCACGCGCGACGGCGAGCGCCCGCAGCAGGGTGATCACGGCGATCGAGTGGCTGATCCGGCCGTCCTGCATCGCCGCCCTCACATCGTCTGCGCTCATCACGACCGGTTCGGTGCTCTCGTGCTCGTCGCCCTCGGGCTCGCCGACCCGCCGCGCGCCGCGCGCCAGGTAGAGGAAGCAGCGGTTCGCCTGGAGCGCAGGATTCGGGTGCACCCACCCGAGCGTCTCGAGCGACTCCACGGCATACCCCGTCTCCTCCAGGAGCTCGCGCGGCGCGGCGGCCGCCGGCTCTTCCCCTGGATCGACGAGGCCGCCAGCCGTCTCGATGGTCACCGCGTCGACCCCGTGCCGGTACTGCCGCACCAGGACGAACTGACCTTCATCCGTGATCGCGGCCACCGAGATCCAGTCGGCGAGCTCCAGCGTGAAGGCGGGATAAGACGCGCCCGCGGCCATGATTTCATGGCGATGGATCGCGAGCGGACCGAACGTACCGGCGAGCGCCGAGGCGTGCCGGCGAGGAATCGTGATACCCATCCCGCCTCACTACTACGGCGTGCCTCTCGCCGCCTTCTCCGTCACCGCTCCTGTCTTCTCCGGCACCGCTCCTGTCTTCTCCGGCACCGCTCCCGCCTTCTCCGGCGTCGTGCTCGCCGTCTCCGACGCTCCCACCTTCTCCTGCGTCGCGCTCGCCGTCTCCGACGCTCCCGCCTTCTCCGGCGTCGCGCTCGCCTTCTCCGGCGCCGCGCTCGCCGCCGTCTCCGGCGCCGCGCTCACCTTGTCCGACGCAGGGCCCGCCATCTTCTCCGGCGCCGCGCTCGCGGACTTCTCCTTCTCGCCGCGCTCCCGCCGGAGCACCTCCTCCGCGTCCTCGCCGGGCATCCGCTCGGTCGCCCCTCGCCCTTCGTCCTGCGGCGGCGGCCACGCGGTCACATAGCGGGGTGCCTCGCCGGGTCCGGACGCATCGATCCACGAGACGCTCCCCGTCCCTGGCGCGCGCACGTCGACGTGCACGAACGAGCTGTTCGGATAGTACCCGCAGCCCGTGTCGGCGAGCGCGCGGCAGGCGGCTGCGAGCTCGTCGTTCCGCACCCCGGCGATACGCAGATCGAGCGCCCGGCCCGTCTGGTGCAGGCTGCCCTGGCTCTGCGGCCGGTACCCGCTCACGAGCGACACGAGCCGGCCCGGGTACCGCCGCGCCAGCGCGTCGATGCGGGAGAGCAGCCCGGGGTCGAGCAGCCGCACCCCGGGCGCGATCTCCCCTGCCTGCGCCCCGCTCGCCCTGCCCCCGGCGGCGCGCGGCGCATCGCCGGCGCGCCGCCCCTTGCGGCTCGCCGCTTCTGGCTTCCGCGCGGGCGCGCCCTCGTCGGACAGGATCGGCCGCGGCGTGCCCCACGGGCGCGCAAGCAAGGAGAGGGCACGCCGGGCCTCCTCGCGCGGCTTCCCCTTGCAGTCGACCAGCTCGAGGCGCTCGGGCTCCAGCCCGCTGCGATCCATCGAGAGCACCGGTCCGTGGCACGGCTTCGGAGGCGCCTCCCGCTCCACCCCCTTCTTCGCCCCGCGCCGCTTGCTCTCGGCCGTGCGCGCCGCCCGCCTCTTCTCCTTCTTCCTCTCGCCGCCCGCCTTCTTCTTGGCGACCCCCTTTTTCCCGCCGCCCGCCTTCGCCGAGCCGCCCGCGTTTTCCTCCGCGGCTGCAGCCGCGTGCGGCGCCTCCCTGCGGGTACGGGCCTTCCCCTTCCGGTTCCGGCCCCCCGCCCCGCTCGTCTTCTCGTCACCGGTCGCCGCCGCGGCGCTCTTCGCGCGACGATCGGGCGAGCTCTCCCGCGTCTTCGTTCGCGGAGCTTGCTCCACGCCTGCGGGGCTCGCCGGCGCCCGATCCCGACGGGTTTGCTCGCTCTTCTCTTCCCTCGATTCCCCGGACCTCCCGGCAGCGGCGTGCGCCCTGGGCAGCGGCTCCGCGCAGACGGGCCCCGCCAGGATCGCCGGCACCGCGATGCTCACCAGCACCGAGAGCGCGGCCGCGCGAGCACGCCTCAGGCGCGCACGCGGCTCTCCCCTGCGCACAGCTCCCCCTGCGTCCCGCGGCGCCGCGCCTTCACTGCTCACGGATCGAAGGCTCATCATGGAAAGCTCCAGTCGGGTCGGGTGCGAGTGCCATCCGTCAAGGAGCGGATCTCCCAGACACGGCGTCGCCGCCCGTCCGCAGGATGTGGGATTGGGAAGGGCAGTCAGCGGTCCGCTTCTTGAATCGACCTGGGACGAGACCGGCAACCTCGAAACAGCGTCTCCGAGACGCCCCTCGCGGAAGCTCGCAAGCTCGGAAGGCAACCTCCGAAGGGAGACTTGGAAGGCAAGCTCAGAAGGGACCGAACCCTGAGGACAGGAATGGCATGAAGTGCGGAGGGCAGCCCAATTTTCTGCGGCGCTGACCAAAGGCTGTGGTAGGAACCCAGCTGCCTCGCGACCGCGGTCGGGTCGTGAGCGCGGCTCCGGGGTGCATGGGGGCAGAGCCCCTCGTCACGCGGTCCGCGGTCAGGTATCGCCTGGCGCACCATGCACTGCGGCGTGGCCCTACCTTCACGATCAACGCAGCCAGCGTGATCAGCGCGGAGATAGGCGTCGCGTCCCTTGCGCAACATCGTCCGGGCCATCGCGGATCGCGGGGGAAGCGCCCGGCCCAACACGCACCAGCCTCATTCACCACAACATCGATGCAAGCGGGGCGCCACACGCGGGATGCGGAAGCCGAACCTGGTGGCGCGTCCATGATCGCTCCGAGGTCACCAGGGGCACGACATGCGGCGAATTCGTAGAGACGCAACCAAGGTCTGGCACAATCCCGAGCTCCACACGGCCTATGGCCGTGGTCAGCCGAACAGCGCGGGGCTGCCGCGTCCGACGCAGAGCGGCGAGGACCGGCGGGCAGCCAAGCAACACCGCGCCGCGCTCGAGGCGCTGTTCTCTCCGCGCAAGGAGCCGGAGGCAGAGGACAGCAAGGGCGGGCGCGTCAAGTCCGGACGCGACGCCGCGTCCAAGGCGCCGGGGCGCATCGTCCTCGCGCCGCCTCCGCAGAGCGACCCGAAGGCCATCGAGCGCCAGCGGCTCCTGTCGAAGCTGCTCTGCGCGTCGGGCCGGCCCAACATCTCCAAGGCCGCGAACGAGTTCCTCCGCGCCGGCCACACCTTCCCCGCGGAGCAGGACGTGTACCTGCAGCTGCTCGAGCACAGCGACGAGCAGCGCATCCAGGAGGCGATCGACGAGCTCGCGGGCATCCTCGTCGGCGAGCTGCCGAAGCGGCGCGCCGTGCTCGAGTCGCGGCTCCGCCGCATCGAGGAGTTCGCGGAGGAGCCCGCGACGCGCGAGGCCGCCGAGCGGCTGCGCCGCCAGGTGAGCGGCAGGCCCGAGGCCCCGGCCGCGGACGGCGCGCCCCGGCGCGGCGCGGGCGGCGACATCTCCGAAGCGAGCGGCGAGGCGGAATGACGCGCGCGGAATTCGAGGCCGAGCTCCGCAAGCTGATCCAGACGTTCGAGACGGGCACCGGCAACGAGCGGTGCGTCGCGTGCGTGTCGTGCGAGCGCTGCGTCGACTGCACGTTCTGCCGCAACTCGAAGGCGCTGCAGCGGTGCCACTACTGCGTCGACACCCAGCGCTCCTCGGACAGCACGCACTGCCGCGGCTGCCGCGATCTCATCGCGTGCAGCCACTGCGTCGCGTCCGAGCGGTGCACGCAGTCGTCGTACCTCGTGCGCTCGGTCGACTGCACCGGCTGCACCTACTGCTTCGGCTGCGTGGGGCTCGTCCGGAAGGACTTCCACATCCTCAACCAGCCGTACGATCGCGGCACCTACTTCAAGCTCACGGCCAAGCTGATGCGCGAGCTCGGGCTGAGCGCGGGCACCGGGGCGGAGCCCGCCGCCGCGCCGAGTCGAAGCGCGGCCGCGCAGCGCTAGCGATGCGCGCGGTCGTTCAACGCGCGCTCGGCGCGCGCGTCGAGGTCGGAGGCCAGGTGGTCGGCGCGATCGAGCGCGGCCTCGTGGCCTTCGTCGGCGCCGCGAAGGACGACGCCGACGCCGACGCCGACCACGTCGCGAGCAAGATCGCGGGCCTCCGCGTGTTCAGCGACGACGCCGGCAAGATGTCGCGGGCGCTCGCGGACGTGCGCGGCGGCGGCGTGCTCGCGATCAGCCAGTTCACGCTCTTCGGGGACGTCCGGCGCGGCCTGAGGCCGAGCTTCGACGGCGCCATGGAGCCCGTGCGCGCCGAGGCGCTGTACGATCGCTTCGTGGCCGCCTTGCGGGCCCGCGGCCTCGCGGTGGCCACGGGCCGCTTCCGCGCCGACATGCGCGTGTTCGTCGAGAACGACGGCCCGGTCACCATCCTCATCGATTCGAAGCGGACGTTCTGAGGGATCGGCCGCGATCGGCGGCGACGGCCCCCTTCTCTCCGAGCGCCGCGCAGGCTACGGGAGAGCCATGCGGGTCACCATCGTGGGCGCGGGGGCGCTCGGGCGGGTCTACGGCGTGCGCCTCGCCGCCCAGGGAGACGACGTCACGTTCGTGGTCCGGCCCGAGCGCGCCGGCGACGTACGGCCGTTCGTGGTCGAGCAGGTGAACGGCGCCGATCGGCGCGACACGCTCGATCGCCCGCGCCTCGCGACCGAGATCCCGGCCGACGCGGACGTCGTCCTGATCACCGTGCGCTTCGATCAGCTCGTCCCGCGCGCTGACCTCGGCGGCGCCGCGCAGCGCGCGGCGGGCGGCAGGTCGGTGGCGGATCTGCTCCGCGGCGCCCCCCCGGCCGCGCCCGCCGTGGTGCTCACGCCGCTCCTGCCAAGGCAGCGCGCCGACCTCGAGGAGGCCGCCCAGCGCCGCATCACCCCCGCGATGCCGGGCGTCTCGGGCTACCTCGACGAGCGCGGCGTGGTCCGCGCCTGGATCACCGAGCTCGCGCCCACGCTCATCGACGAAGAGGGAGGCGCCCCCGCGGAGCGACCGCCGCTCGAGGAGCTCGCGCGCCGCCTCACGAGCGCCGGTGTCCCGGCGCGGCTCGAGCCCGACGTGGGCGCGCAGAACGTGGCCACCACGACCGCGTTCTTCCCGCTCATCGTCGCCATCGACGCGGGCGGCGGGGCGAGCGCCCTCCTCGAGAACGACGGCGTGCTCCGCACCGTGATCGAGGCCACGAGGGAGTCCGTGGCGCTCGCGGACCGGCTGGGCAAGGTGGCCCCGTGGACGAAGCTCCTCCTCCGGTGCATCGGGCCGCTCACGCTGAAGCCGGGCATCGCGCTCGTGCGCCTGCTGGCCCCGGAGTTCTTGCGGTTCCTCGACGTGCATTTCGGCCCCAAGCTCCACGCGCAGCACCTCGCGATGGGCGCCGCCGTCCTCGAGATGGGCCGAGAGCGCGGCGTGAGCATGCCGGCGCTCGAGCGGCTGCTCGCGCACCTCGGCGGCCGCCCACGGGCGCGCTGAGCCGCGGCTTCCCGCGCGCGGCTTGGCGCGTCGCTGCGTCAGCGCGCGCGCGCGGCCGCGAGCTGCGCCGCGAGCGCGATCGCCTCGCGCATGCCGCGCGGGTCGGCGCGCCCCGTTCCCGCGAGATCGTACGCGGTGCCATGGTCGACGCTCGTGCGCACGATCGGCAGGCCGAGCGTGACGTTCACGGCCTCGCCGAAGCCCAGGAGCTTGCTCGGGATCGTCGCCTGGTCGTGGTACATGGCGACGACCCCGTCGAGCGCGCCGCGCGCCGCGAGCCGGAACGCCGTCTCCGCGCCGACGGGCCCGGTCAGCTCCGCCGCCGGGCCCGAGCGCGAAAGCCGCCGCGCCGCGAGGCGGATCCCCGGCGTGATCCGCACCTGCTCTTCGTCGCCGAGGAGCCCGCCTTCGCCTGCGTGCGGGTTGAGCGCGGCCACGGCCACGCGCGGCCTCTCGCGGCCGAGATCGCCGAGCAGCCGCGCGAGCCACACCGCGGCGCGCGCCACCTCGCGCGGGCTCACCGCCTCCGGCACCTCGCGCAGCGGCAGGTGGGTCGTCACGAGGGCGGTCACGAGCTTGCCCGAGGCGAAGGCCATCGTGACCTCGCGCGCGCGGAGCCGCCGGCCCAGGTGCTCGGTGTGCCCGAGGAAGTCCGCGGACCCCGGCGCGCCGCTCGTGGCGATCGCGTGCTTCGACGCGGGCCCCGTGACCAGTGCCGCAGCGACGCCTTCGCGGACCAGATCCGTCGCCGCGTCGATCCACGCGAGCTGCGCCGCGCCGTCCTCGGCCTCGGGCCGGCCGAACGCGCTCGGCCGCGAGAGCCGCGCGCTGCCCGCCCAGAGCCCGATCGCGCCGGGCGCGAGCTCCTCGATGGCGGCGCGCCCATCGACGACGACGAGCCGCCGGGCCGCGACCCGGACGAGCCTCGCTGCCCGCCGGATGATCGCCTCATCGCCGACGAGCACGCAGCGCGCGCCCTCGACGGACGCCGCGCCGGCCACGGCCACCTCGGGGCCCACCCCGCTGGGGCACCCGACGCTGATCGCGACGATCGGCGGCCCGGCGGGGCGCGAGCGACCGCCGCCGCGCGCCGCACCGGCGGCGGTCGCTCGCGCGCCGCCGCGGCGAACCGGCGGCGTCATCGGGTGATGCGCCGCTCGCGCCCGGGCGGCGCGGCGTCACTCGCCGAGGGCGCCGCTCGCCGCTTGGCTTGCGCGTCCTCCTCCTCGTCGCCCTCGTCCTCGTCGCCTTCGTCGTCGCTGTCCTCGTCCTCGTCCTCGTCCTCGTCGCGCAGCTCCCCGCGCTCGTCGCCCTGGGCCTCCTCGCCGGCCCCGCTCCGCTGGAGCGCCCTGCTCGCATCGCCGCCCTCGGGACCACCGGCGCCGGGGCTCGGCGACTCGAGGCGGTACCCGGCCCCGCGCAGCGTGACGAGCGGCAGCGCCGCGCCGAGCTTCGCCCTGAGACGCCTCACGTGGATGTCGACGGTCCGCGCGCCGCCCTCGTACTGGCTGCCCCAGACACGGCGGAGAAGCTCTGTCCGCGACACAACTTTTCCGCGGCGCTCGCACACGTACGAGAGCAGCGCGAACTCCTTCGCGGTGAGCGGCACGTGCATGCCGCCGACCGAGACGTCGTGGGCCGCGCGATCGATGACGATCGCGCCCACCTTCACCCGCTCCTCGGTCGCGAACTCGCTGCGGCGCCACTCGACGAGGCGCACGCGCGCGTAGAGCTCGGCCGGCACGTACGGCACGAGCAGGAAGTCGTCGAAGCCGCTGGACGGCTCGATCCGCGCGATCTGCGCGACGCTCACGGCGACCAGCGCGCCGACCTCCTCGAGGCGCGGCTCGCGGCGCAGCGCGCGCAGCGCCGCGGCGGCCAGGTCCGGCCTGTCGAGCGCCTCGACGACGATCGCCCGCGCCTTGCTCTCGTCGTCGTGGAAGAGCCGCGGGGGATCGTCCCAGAGATCCAGGGTTCGCACGTCAGCGCCCAGCGAGCGCAAGACCGATGCGGCACCCTCGTCGCGCTCCAGATCCGGTCCGTGTCCAACGATGGCTATGAACGAGCGACGCGCCATGAACGCCCCGTATACGGGTGTCACGACGGGCCGGCAAGACGCACCGCGCTAAACCCACCAACACCGCTGCGGGGCTTACCTTCCGCCTGACGTTCCAGTCTTGAAAATCAGCCGATCCGCGTTCCGCCGACCGTGATGAGATCGATCTTGATTGTGGGGCAGCCCACACCCACGGGGACGCTCTGTCCGTCCTTGCCGCACGTCCAGATGCCGTCGGAGACGGCGACGTCGTGGCCGAGCATGGTGACGCGCCGGAGCACCTCGGGGCCGTTGCCGATGAGGTTCACGCCCTTGAGGGGCGCGGTCAGCTTGCCGTCCTCGATGAGGTAGCTCTCGGTCAGCGAGAACACGAAATCGCCGTTCGAGATGTCGACCTGGCCGCCGCCGAACTTCTTCGCGAAGACGCCTCGCTTCACGGACCTCACGATCTCCTCGGGATCATGGGGGCCCGCGAGCAGGATGGTGTTCGTCATCCTGGGCATCGGCGCGGCGGCGAAGCTCTCGCGCCGCCCGTTGCCGGTCGGCGTGAGCCCGAAGTGCCGGGCCGAGAGCCGGTCGTGCATGTACCCGACGAGCTTGCCGTTCTCGATAAGCGTGCTGCGCTCGGGCTCGTGGCCCTCGTCGTCCACGTTGATCGTGCCGCGCGACTGGAGGAGCGTCGCGTCGTCCACCACGGTGCAGAGCGGGCTCGCGACGTCCTTGCCGATCTGACCCGCGTAGTTGCTGGTCCCCTTGCGGTTGAAGTCCGCCTCGAGCCCGTGCCCCACCGCCTCGTGGAGCAGGATGCCGCTGTCGCCCGGGGCGAGCACGACGTTCATCTCGCCGGCGGGCGCGTCGCGGGCGTCGAGCATCGCGACCGCCTGCCGCGCGGCCTCCTCGGCGTGCCACTCCGGCGACTTGCCCTCGAAGTAGGCCGTCGTCATGCGCCCGCCGCCGCCGCTCGAGCCTTCCTGGCGCTTTCCGCTGCGCTCGGCGAGCGCCCGCACGCCGAAGCGGATGAGCGGCTGGACGTCGTGCGCCATCCGCCCGTCGCTCGTGGCCACGAGGACCTCGCGCACCTCCTCGACGAAGCTCGCCTCCGCCTTGACGATGCTGGGATCGTAGGCGAGCGCCGCGGCGCTCGCGCGCTCGAGCAGCGCGCGCTTCGCGAGCCCGGGGGCGTCGAGCGAGATGCTGGGCAGCTCGTAGCGGGTCGGCAGCTCGCGGCGCCTGAGCTCGATCTTCTCCTTGCCGCCCGAGCCCGTCGCGATCTGCGCCGCCGTCTCGGCCGCGCGGCGCATCGCCTCCCAGGTGAGGTCCTCCGTGTACGCGTACCCGGTCGCGTCGCCTCGCTGGACGCGGACGCCGACCCCCATCGACACCCCGCGCGAGGCCGCCTTGAGGATCCCTTCGTCGAAGGTGAACCCGCCTCCGGCGCGGTACTCGAAGAAGAGGTCAGCGTAATCACCACCCTTGGACAGGGCGACCGAGAGGAGCCGCTCGCAAAGCGCGGCATCGACGGCATTTTCCTCTCCAGGAGCGAACGGGGCACGGTAGGCCTGGCTGCGCGACATGGTGCCCAACTCTAGGTCCATTCGCCGTGACGGTCGAGAAACGGCGGCGCTCCGGAGCGCCCTCCCGCCGGCGCCCGCGCTCGCCCCCGGCGACGGCCGAGCTCGCGACCTACCCCCTGCCCTTTCATCCGGCGCGGCGCGCGTACATCGCCGGCGCGGCGCGCGTACATCACCCGCGCGCGATGGGTACCAGGCGTACCAGGCGTACCAGGCGTACCAGGCGTACCAGGCGTACCAGGCGCATCCGGCGATCGCGGGGTCGCGCGACCTCCAGCGAAGCGGCCGCGGGTCGGCGGGTCGTAGAAGATCGCACGAAATGTGCAACAAGGCCGCTCGACTGCTAGGCTTAACGCTGTCTTCGCGGGAATGGCGGCGCTCGCCACCTTCCCCGCGATCTTCGCGAATCCCCGGCCGTTCAGCGCGTTCCTACAGGGTAGGGCGCGCTCTTCGACGCGCCTCGACCGGACCGCCCGCGTCCGACCGGGGCGGGGGCTCGCGGCCACCGCGCCAGGCGGTCGCCGCGTCGTCAGACAGGGCCCCCGGGGGGCCGCACACTGCAAACAAGCACCTTCGCGGTAGCTTCCGGAACTTCCGGTGCCGCGCGCTTGTACGTGGTGGCGGGATTGGCTAGGTGTTTTTTAGGCGAGGTGAGGGATGCCGGCGAGGCGCCCGAGCAACGCCTCGCTGCCCTCAGCAGGAGATTCCCATCGCCGTGGCGGTCGATCGCGACAAGGTACTCCAGACCGCGCAGAAGCTTGTCGAGCGGAAGCGCTTCGACAAGGCCATCGCCGAGTACCAGAAGCTGGTCGCAGACGATCCGAAGGACGTCCGCACGCTGCTCAAGATCGGCGACCTCTACCTGAAGACGGAGGAGTACGTCGAGGCGATCACCACCTACGAGCGCGTCGGCCAGTTCTACTCCCTCCAGGGCTTCGCGCTCAAGGCGATCGCCGTTTACAAGCAGATCCGCGAGATCATCCACAAGCACGTCCCGCAGTACGAGGATCGCTTCGGCCACATCGTCCCGCGCCTCGCGGAGATCTACACGCAGCTCGGGCTCACGAGCGACGCGCTCGCCGCCTACGACGAGGTCGCGACGCGCCTGCTCCGCGCGGGGCGCGACCGCGACGCGATCGACATCTTCAAGCGGGTCGTCGACCTCGACCCGAACAACCCCCTCGCCTATCTCCGCCTCGCGGAGGCGCTGATCCGGGTCCGCGACTACGACGCCGCGATCCAGCGCTTCGGGACGGCGGCCGAGCTCCTGCTCAAGCTCGGGCGGCGCGACGACGCGCTGAAGGTGGTCGAGCGCCTGCTGCAGCACCGCCCCGACGCCCGATTCGCCCGCATGGCCGCCGAGATCTACCTCGACCGCGGCGACCCGAGCGACGGGATGTCGGCCCTGACCAAGCTCCAGATCGCGTTCAAGGAGAACCCGAAGGACCTGGAGACGCTCGCGCTCCTCGCCCGCGCCTTCGACCTGCTCGGGCAGCCGGCCAAGGCGATCGAGGTGCAGAAGGAGTCGGCGCGCATCGCCAAGGAGGCCGGGCGGGTCGACCAGTTCACCGCGCTCGTCTCGGCCCTGATCACGCGCGCCCCGAACGACGAGGGCGTGCGCCAGCTCGCCTCCCAGATCGCGCCCTCGTCGAGGAACACGCGCGCGTCGATCGACGTCGAGCTCGAGGAGGAGGAGGACGAGGAGGCGGAGGAGCTCGACGTCGAGGACGACGAGCCCGCGTCCGCGGTGCCGATCCCGCTCCGCGCGTCGCAGCCCTCGACGTCGCCGATCGCGAGCCCGAGGCAGCTCGTCGCGCACGCCGAGAGCCTCCGGCGCGACCGGCAGTACGACAAGGCGATCGCCCTCCTCCAGGGCGGCGTCGCCCGGCTGCCGGCCGCTCGAGAGCTGCGCGAGAAGCTCTGCGATGTCCTGATCGAGGCGGGCGACCAGGACGCCGCCGTCGAGCAGATGCTCGCGTTCGCGCAGCAGCTGGCCAGCGAGGACGCCGTCGACGACGCGGCGAGGCTCCTCGACGAGGTGCTGCTCCTCGATCCCGGCAACGCCCAGGCCACGGAGATGCTCAACCTGCTCGGCTACGCCGTGCCGCAGGAGGAGGAGCTCGCGGAGGAAGACACCGCCGGGCCGGAAGCCTCACCGACGGCCGGTGAGAACGACGCCTATGCGTCCGAGGTGCCGAGCCAGGACCTCTACGACCCCGACGCGCCGCTGCCCGCGTACACCCTCGATGAAGACGGCGTCGTCGAGGCGCTCCCCCGGCGGCCCGAGCTCGTCACGCACCTCGACGATCCATTCGCGAACGAGCCGCCGCTGCCGAGCTTCCCGATCGAGGACGTCGAGGAGCTCGAGGAGGTCGAGGAGCTCGAGGCCATCGACGACGAGGAGGAGGAGACGGCGTCGGTCAACCCGAGCCGCGCGCCCGAGCACCCCCTCGCCGTCGCTGCGTCCCAGGCTCCGCCCCCGGCGTCGTCGATACCTCCCCCTCCCGTGCTCGCCGCGCCGCCGCCGGCCCTGTACAGCCCGGTGTCGGGCCGACCGGCGTCGGTCCGGCCGGTGTCGGGCCGCTCCGTGCCGCCGGGCTCCTTGCGGCGCGCGGACGCGCTCGACGAGGACGCGCTCGAGGAGGTCGAGTTCTTCGCGCAGCACGGGATGTTCGACGAGGCGCGGAACATCCTCGAGGAGCAGCTGGCGCGGCTGCCGAACCACCCGCTCCTGATGGAACGGCTGCGCGAGGTCACGGAGCTGGCCTCGGACGCGCGGGTGGTGGTGCGGGCGGCGACCGACAACGAGAGCGGCACCCGGGCCGTCCCGCGCGGCAGCGAGCGGCCGGACGAGGATCGCGCGTTCGACATCGCCGAGTCGCTCAAGATGATCGACGAGCTCGAGGTCGTGCCGGGCTCGGTGACGGGCGTCCAGGACGATCCTCGGCAGATCAGCGTCGAGAGCGTCTTCGAGCAGTTCAAGGCGGGCGTCGCGGCGCAGATCTCCGAGTCCGACGCGTCGACGCACTACGATCTCGGCGTCGCCTACAAGGAGATGGGCCTCTACGCCGACGCCATCGGCGAGTTCGAGCTCGCCTCCCGCGACCCCGGGCGAGAGTGCGTCTGCCAATCGATGATCGGCGTCACCCACCTCCAGATGGGCAACATCGAGGCAGGCATCGACGCGCTCATCCGCGGGCTGCACGCCTCGCACAAGACGGTCGAGCAGGAGCTCGCGCTGACCTACGAGATCGCGAACGCCTACGAGATGCGCGGCGTCCCCGAGCAGGCGCTCTACTACTTCCAGCGCGTCGCCAGGATGAGCCCGAGCTACAGCGACCCGCGCGGCAGCGTGGCGGAGCGGCTGCGCCGCATCGACGTCCCGAAGCCGGCCGCGCGCGCCGTCGGCGCCGAGATGATCGCCGACGAGTTCGACGCCGCCTTCGACGACATGCTCCCGAGCGGCAAGCTGCCCTGAACACCGCCCGCGCGCGGTCGCGCGGGTGCGCCCTGGAACCGCCAGAAATTGGGCCACGGCGGGCGCTCTCCGGTACCGGACGAGCATGAACCGACCGCTCCTCCTCGCCGCCCTCACCTCGGTCCTGGCTGCCGGCTGCGGCGCCGGGATCGAGACGAACGCTCGCTCCGGTCGCCCGCAGGACGCCTCCGCCAAGGTGGCGGCGCAAGCGCGGCGCGAGGTCCCGCAGCGCGCGAAGGGCCCGGGCGAGCGCGGCCTGATCGCCGAGCAGGCGCCGGGCGCGCGCAAGCCCGGCGATTATGTGGCCTACCGGTTCTCGGGCAGCTTCAGGAAGACGCCGCTGCTCCTCACGCAGCGGGTCGTCGCGCGCGAGGGGGACGTCCTCGTGGTCGACGTGACCCTCGAGGACGGCAAGCAGGCCGAGGCGCTGCGGGTCCGCATGAGCGACGAGCCCAGCAGGCGCGGTGAGATCCTCGGCGCGGCGTGGATCGACGACGGCGCGGAGCGGCCGGCGACCCTCTCGGCCTACGACGCGATGATGGCCAAGACCGCGCTCGCCGCCGACGAGAACGAGGACGTGCTCGGCAGCGAGGCGGTGAACGTCGAGGTCGGCGGCGCCTCCATCCCGTGCCAGCGGACGAGCTTCCGCGTGCGCATCGGCAAGACGAAAGCGACGATGCGCACGCTCCAGAGCGACGACTTCACCTGGGGCGACGTGGGCGGTGAGATCACGGCGGAGGACGGGCGCGTGCTCTACCGCGCCGAGCTGATCGACAGGGGCCACGCCGACATGGATGCGCGCGCGGCCGCCGGCGCAGAGCCCAGCCTGGCGCCCCGACCGGCGACCGTGGCGCGCTCCACCGACGAGGACGAGGCGTACGACGACTACGAAGACTGAGCCGGCAGGGGCGCGTCGCCCTGATTTCCCTTCGCGACGAGGATCTCGATCGAGCGCGCGGCCGCCGCTTTGACCAGGTGGCCCATCTTCGGGTGCTCCGGCTCGAAATCCGGCTCGATCCCCTCGGCGCGCAGCGCCTCCGTGCAGACCGGCCCGATGGACGCCACCACGCCCCGCGCGAGCGCGGCGCGCAGCCGCTCGACGAGCCCCTCCTCGGCCGCCACGAGGAGCGCGTGCTCGACCTGCGCGCGGCTCGTGAAGAGCGTGATCGCCGCGCCGCCGTCCGCCATGAGGCGGAGCGCCTGCCGGAGCGGCGCCGTGTCCTCCGGGAGCGCCCAGCGGTACACCGGCACCGGCGTGACCTGCGCGCCGGCCGCCGCAAGGCTCGCGTAGAGCTCGTGGCTCGGCGCGCCGTGCTCCTGGACGGCGACGCGCTTTCCGCGCAGGTCGCCGAGCGCGCTGACGGCCTCGACGATCTCTCGCCACGTGTTCGGCTCCCGGACGGTGGTGAAGCGGGTCAGGCCCAGCTCGCGCAGCGCCGCGGCCGGCTTGGGGCCGCGCACGACGATCTGCACGGACGAGAGCGCCGCCGCCAGGAGAGATACGCCCTGGGCGTCCGCGCCACCGTCGCCATCGGACGCCCCGCCGCCCTGGTTCGGCTCGAGCGCAGGCGCCGCCTCGGCCACGAGCGCCCGGGTCCCGACGCCGGTCATCAGGATCACGAGGTCGAACTCGGCGCCCGCGAGGCGCCGCGCGAAGTCGAGGGCGCGCTCGTTCCTGTCGATGGGCACCTCGCGGAGCGTGGGCGCCGTGACGGGCACGCCGCCATACCGCTGGATCAGCGAGGCCATCTCGGAGGCGCGGCGGCTCTCGAAGCAGATGACGCGGCGCCCGGCGAAGTCAGACGGCGCGGGCGGAGAAGGACGGTCGTTGCGTGGGTGGGTGGGCGTGCTCACCCGCGCAGCATAGCCCGGGTCCGGCGCGGGCGGGTTTCGGGCGGTGGACCAGTTTGCTAAGCTCCTCCGTGTGAGCCATCCGATGAGCAACGAGGCTTCCGGGGTCCAGGGGAGCGGGCTCTCGCGTGCGACGTCGGAGAACGACGTCGGCCCTGATCCCGTCATCGGCGCGGGCATCGCGCTGCTCGGCATCTTCTTGATGGGGGTGGGGGGCGCGCAGGGCGCGCACTACCTCTTCAACTTCGGCGTGCTCGTGGCGGTGCTCGGGGCCGTCCTGTTCGTCCTGTTCGTGGCGCTCACGGCGCTGAAGCAGCGACGGGCGCTCGGCCTCGCGAGCCGCGCTCCGAGCCCCGAGGGCAGCGCCGAGCAGCGCGACGCGCGCGACTGATCGAGCGCGACGGAACAGACGGAGCAGACGAGCGCGCTTGCGCCCGGCTCACGCCGGGGGCTCGCCGCCGGGATCGCTCCGGTCGTCCGGCGGCGCCAGGGAGCCCGCCTGATGGACGGCCTCGACGGCGAGGTCGGGCTCGATGTCGGTGAGCGAGACGCCGAGCTCCTCGGCGATGCGCTCGATCTCGGCCCGCTCGGCCGGCGTGGGCGCGCCGTCCGCCGCCGCGAGCCGGATCAAGAGGCGCACGACCTCCACCCGCTCGCTCGCGTTGCAGAGCGCCTTGAGCTCGCGGTAACAGCGGTCGACCTCGCCCTCCTGGAGCGCGGGCAGCTTGCCCTGGAGGGCGTTGAACACCGCCTCGACGCCGCTCGGCGCGAGCCCGTCGACGTGCGTGAGCAGCTCGCGGAGCAGCTCGTCTTCCTTGTCGGAGAAGCGGCCGTCGACGCAGGCGACCTTGCCGAGCAGGACGATGACGGTGGCGATGTAGCGGAGGACGACCGCCTCGTCGTCCGGGAGCGCCGCGCGGAGCTCCGTCAGGAGGGCGTCGAGGTTCGGGAACGAGCCTCCCTGCTTCAGGCCGAGCCAGGCGAGGAGTCCCACGTGATGAGGCTACCAGATCCTCGCCGGGCAGGGCAGCCCGGCGGAGCATTGCCCTGTACGCCCGTCACCGCGGTGGTCCATGTCGCCTTGGCTGTCGTCGCCTTCGTCCATTTGCCAGCGACCTACTCCTCACCGCCGCGGTCCGCAATCCAATCGTCCACGGGGTTGTCGGACTTCGGGGTCTTCAGGATCGAGCCGTCAGGCCCGTCCTTGCGCACGACGAGCGTGCGCCGCGTCGTGGTGTCGGGCGTCTCGCGCGCGACCACGGAGATCACGTTGACCCCCGGCCGGAGCGGCGCCTCGAACGAGAACTCGGCCTTCTTCGGGTCGGCGCCGTCGCGGTTCGACTTGTAGTAGAGCTTCCGCGACCCGACGAAGATGAAGGTGTCGAGCAGCCGCTCGCTGTCCGACGCCGTCCCCGTGATCTTCACGGTGCCGGCCGTCGTCGCCAGCGCCGCCGCGGCGATGTCCAGCGTCGGCGGCGCGTGCGAGTAGAGGTCCTCGAACGCGACCGCCGCCGGGGCCGGCCCGCCGCCAGGGGCCACCTCGCGCGCCGCGACGAACGCGAAGCGCCCCGCGCCGAGGTCGATCTTGAGGAACCCGCCCGGCGCCTCGCCGAGCACCTTGACCACGGCGCCCGCCGGGAGCCGGCCGAAGCCGCGCGCGCTCGCCTCGGGCGACGGGAGCAGGGTCGCCCCCTCCGCCGCAGCCTTCATGGTGGAGCCGCCGCCGCTCAGCTGGATGCGCGGCGAGATCGGGATCTTCACCTTCTCGCTGGCGAACTCGCGGAGATCGCGATCGCCGACCGAGAGCGTGAGGGTCGCCTCGGGCTCCGACAGGTGCTGCTCCACGTCGAAGCTGAAGACCACCTTGCGCACGTCGCCAGGCTTGATGTTCGAGATGTCGAAGCGCCCCGCGTGCAGCATGAGCCCGTCTCCCGACAGGTTCGCGATGTTCGCCTGCGTCTCGTACGACGGCCCCTTGCCGACGTTCTTGACGGTCAGGTACATGCTGACCCGCTCTCCCTTCTGGATGAGCCCGTCGCCGTTGCCCTCGCGGTCGTCCGCGATCTGATAGGCGTACTGGAAGAGCGGCCGGTCGAGCGCGCGCACCGTGGGCCGGATCTCGACCGCCGGCGGCTCCGGCGCGGCGGCGACCTCGAACTTCACCTTGAGGCCGTCGCTCCGCGAGAGGGCGTCCATCGGGATCGTGCAGACGCGCTTCTCGTTCGCCTTCCTCGGCTTCGTCGAGCCGACCTTCCGCCCCTCGACCTCGCACCAGCCGAGCGGCGCCTTCGCGCTCTTCGTCTGGCCGGGGCCGATCTTGCCGAAGATGAGCTCCTTGCTGTCGAAGTACGGGTTGTCGCTCTCCGTCGTCCCGCGGAGCCGGTAGACCGGCTGCTTTCCGTTGTTCTTCACCGTGACCCGGAGCTCCATCGGCTGCCCCGCGGTCACCTCGGCATTGGGGCGATCGGTCTCGACCTTCACGTCGAGCTCGGACTTCGCCGCCGGCGTGGCCCCCTCGGGCGCGTCGGACCAGTCGACGCCGAGCTTCGTCAGCTCGGCCGCGACCTTGCCGAGCTCCTCCTTGCCGACCTGCTCGATGTAGTCGTGCATCGCCCGGAGCTGCAGGAGCCTCGGCGTGGAGGGCGGCATCCGCGCGGCGAGATCCCGCGCGAAGCGGATGGGGAAGTCGACGGCGAAGTCCTCGTCGATGTCGCCCCCGCGCTCCCGCATCCGCTCGCGCTCGGCGCTCGTGAGCTGGTAACGGACGACCTCGGACGGCTTGCCCGCGGCCGCCGCGCGCGCGTTCGAGAGGTGCGCCGAGAGATCGCGCTCCCGGAGCCCGTCCTTCTGGACCGTGAGATCCATCTCGAGATCGTCGACCGTCATCGGATCGAGCTCGATGTCCGGCGTGACGCCGACGCCCTGGATGGAGATGTCGCCCGGCGTCAGGTACTGCGCGATCGTGAGCTTGAGGGCCGCCTTCTCGGCCGTGACGTCGGGGAAGACGAGCTGCACGCTGCCCTTGCCGAACGTCTGCGAGCCCACGATGACGGCGCGATCGTTGTTCTTCAGCGCGCCGGCCACGATCTCGCTCGCGCTCGCGCTGTTGCCGCTCACGAGCACCACGATCGGGTACAGCGGCTCGGTGCCCGGCCCCTTGGCGCGCTTCTCCTCGCGCCCCTCGGAGGCGCCGACCGTGGACACGATGACGCCGTCGGCGAGGAACTTGTCGGCGATGCGCGCGGCCTGGTCGAGCAGGCCGCCCGGGTTGCCGCGCAGATCGAGCACGAGCCCCTTCAGCTGACCCTTGCTGCGCAGCCCGTCGAGCGCCGCGTCGAGCTCCGCGGTCGAGGTCGCCTGGAACGTCTTGAGCCGGACGTAGCCGACGCCGCCCTCGAGGGCGCGCGACTCGACGGACCTCACCTTGATCACCTCGCGCGTCAGCTCGAAGGCCTTCGGCCCCTGCCACCCTCCCTCGCCGTCGCGGGTCACCCACACGGTGACCGGGGTGCCGGGATCGCCGCGGAGCCTCCGCACAGCGTCGTCGAGCGGCATGTTGAGCGTCGACTCGTTGTTGATCTTCACGATCCGATCGAGCCGCTTGAGGCCCGCCCTGCCCGCGGGCGTGTCGGGCATCGGGTTCAGGACGGTGAGCATCTGGTCGCGGATCGAGATCACGACGCCGAGCCCGCCGAACGCGCCCGACGTGGAGAGGTTCATCTCCTTGTACGCCTCGGGGCTCAGGAACGACGAGTGCGGGTCGAGCGTGTGCAGCATGCCGTTGCACGCGGCGTACTCGACGTCCCGCAGATCGACCTCGGTGCCGCGGAGGTTCTTCTGGAGGAAGGTGAAGACCTCACGGAGGCGCGCGGAGACGTCCCAGGGGCCCTGGATGTTGTCGATCCGGAACTTCTTCTCGCTGGTCTCGACGCGGACGGTGACCTCGTTGGGATCCTCGTTGAGGACGATCACCTGCGCGACGTCGCGCTGGACGGCGTTGAGCGCCGACAGCAGCATCTCCTTCGGCTTGACGCGATCCGGCTCGACGTACTTGTCGCGGATCATCTTGAGCGTCTCGTTGACGGCCTCGAGGCGCGTGAGGTCGTACGGCGCCTTGGCCACCTGCCCGGTGACCGCCAGCGCAGGCTCGAACCCGCGCCAGAGCCCGCCAGGGCCGAACTGAAGGACGAAGTACGCTGCCAGCGGGAACGCGGCGGAGACGACGAGCGCCTTGGCGATGCGCTCCATGGGTCGGTGAGCCATACGGCGATCGAGTATAGACGCGCTCCAGCGAGCGTCGACCAACGTCGGTGCGCGCTCGCCCCGATCGCCCCCGAGCGCCGCGTTCCAGCGCGGGCGCTACACGGGCTTCTGCGTGTCCTCTGGCTTCTCTTCGGGCTTCGCCGGCAGCTGCTTGGCGGGATCCTCGTCGTCCTCGTCGCGGATCCCCTTCTTGAAATTCCGGATGCCCTCGCCGATCCCCTTCCCGATGTCAGCGATCCTCCCCGCGCCGAAGAGGAGCAAGGCGAGGCCGATGAGGAGAGCGATTTCGAGCGGTCCGATGCGGCCCATAGCGTTGATCCCTTGAAGGCTGCCGCGCGCTCGGCGGCAGGTCGGCGGGCCACGGCCCGGTTTGCGTCGGAGCCATACCACCCATCCTCCGCACCGGCAATGCAGCGGTTCGAAGCGCTGAGACCCGTGCTAGGCTCGCGCACCGGCTTCGCTGGAGGAGAGACGAGGCGCGTGTGCACCCGCTCACTCCGCCAGCGGTTCACAAATCAAGAACGGCTCGACGGCCCAAACGGGATCGCCAGCCGGCCGGCCCGGACGCCAGGCTCGGATGAGGCCGGCGGTGATCCATGGCTTGAGCCCTCGCAGGCTTCGCGACAGTCGACACGGGGAAAATACGATGCCGATGAACCGCTTGAATCGAAAGGCAGCGCATTGTCTGGCAGGAGCGTCGGTGGCAGCGGCGGTGCTCGCCGGCGCTGCCGGGCGCGCGAGCGCGCAGGAGGCGAGCGAGGGCGACACGGTGAGCGTCGACGGCAAGGGGATCGTCGGCGGCGCGCTGCTCGGCGGCGAGGTCGTGATGCTGACCATGGGGGCGATCGGGGTCGAGCGCGCCTGGCCGTACCTCGTGTTCGGCGGGCTCGGCGCGGTGGGCGGCGGCGTCGCCGGCTACTTCGTCGAGGCGGCGGATCCGCCCGCGGAGGTGCCGCTCTACATGCTCGCCGGCGGCATGGCGCTGGTCATCCCGACCCTCGTCGTCACCCTGAACGCCACCGCGTACAAGCCCCCCGACTCGGACCAGAGCGAGCCGATCCGCAACGAGCCGGCAGCGGAGCCCCCGCAGCCGGGGATCAACGTCCAGCTCACGACGGACGCCGCGCGGATCCTCCGGCGGGCCCGCTGGGAAGCGCCCCGGCTCGGCCTCGTCGACATCACGCCGCGCCGGGTCGCGCTCGGCGTGCCCGCGCTCTCGTTCAAGCCGCTCTACTCGCAGGACGAGATGTTCAAGTTCGGCGTGGCGCAGGGGCACGAGGTCCGCGTCCCCGTCCTCCGGGCGACCTTCTGAGGGGCCCGGGGTCGCCCCGGGCGGCGCGGGGCAGGCGCCCCCCTGCCCCGCGCGCCGGTCTCTGTGCCGATCCCCACGCTCGGCGTTAGGCTCTCGCCGTGGCCGACCTCCACGATCCTCCCCTCCCCTGGTCCACGCGGCTCTGGTTCGCCTTCGCCTGCTTCTTCCGCGTGCTGTTCGATTCCCAGTTCGCCGCGCGGGCCTGGCAGGCGCGCGGGGCGGTCGCCGCCCTGCCGCCGGCCGAGCGCGCTGAGCCGCGACGGCTCGAGCGAGATCGCGCAGGCGGCGCGCCCGCGGCCCCCGAGGCCGCCGCGGCTGCGGCGAGCGAGCCCGCCCCCGCGCCGGTCGCCGCCCCCGCGCCGCACGCCGCGCCCGCGGTGAGCTCGGCGCTCCAGCTGCTCTCGCTGCTCCAGCGCGAGGGGCGGCTCGTCGATTTCCTCGAGCAGGACATCGCCTCGTTCGGCGACGCGGACGTCGGCGTGGCGGCGAGGATGGTCCACGAGGGCTGCCGCAAGGCGCTGCGCAGCCACGCGAAGCTCGCGCCCGTGCGGCGCGAGGACGAGGGGGAGAAGGTGACGCTCGAGGCCGGCTACAACCCCTCCGAGATCAAGCTGATCGGCAACGTGTCCGGGACCGCGCCCTACAGAGGGGTGCTGCGCCACCGGGGCTGGCGCGCCGACGACGTCTCGCTGCCGACGCCGGTCGCCGGCCACGACGCCAGCATCATCGCCCCCGCGGAGGTCGAGCTATGAGCGCGCGCTACATCATCGGCATCGATCTCGGCACCACCCACTGCGCGCTCGCCTACGCGCGCCTGCCCGAGGAAGGAGCCGACGCGCGGCTCACGCCGTCGCCCGAGGTGATGGCCGCGCCGCAGCTCGTGGCGCAGGGGACGCTCGAGGCGCGACCGCTCCTGCCCTCCTTCATGTACATCCCCCACGAGAGCGAGGGCCCCCAGGCGCTGCCCTGGGACGCCGAGCGGCGCTTCGCCGTCGGCGAGCACGCCCGCGCGCGCGGCGTCGACGCGCCGGCGCGCCTCATCTCGAGCGCGAAGAGCTGGCTCAGCCACGCTGGCATCGACCGGCGCGGATCGACGCTCCCGCTCGGCGCGCCCGAGGACATCGAGAAGATCTCGCCCGTCGAGGCGTCGTGGCGGTACCTCGAGCACCTCACCGAGGCGTGGGATCACCTGTTCGCGAAGGACGATCCGGCGCTCGCCCTCGCGAAGCAGGAGATCGTGATCACGGTGCCCGCGTCGTTCGACGCCGCCGCGCGCGATCTCACCGTCGAGGCGGCGAGCGCCGCGGGGTTCGAGGATCTCACCCTGCTCGAGGAGCCGCAGGCCGCCGTGTACGCCTGGATCGACGCGGCCGGCGAGGCGTGGCGCAAGCACCTCCACCCGGGCGACGTGCTGCTCGTGATCGACGTCGGCGGCGGGACCACCGACTTCTCCGCGATCGCCGCGGTCCCGCGCGACGGCTCGCTCGAGCTCGTCCGCGTGGCGGTCGGCGACCACATCCTGCTCGGCGGCGACAACATGGACCTCGCGCTCGCGCACGTCGTGAAGGCGAAGCTCGCCGCCGAGGGCAAGGAGCTCGATCGCTGGCAGATGACGTCGCTCACCCACGCCGCGCGCGTCGCGAAGGAGCGGCTGCTCGGCGATCCGTCGATCAGCGAGGCGCCGATCGCGATCGCCGGCCGCGGCTCGAAGCTGCTCGGGGCGGCGATCCGGACCGAGCTCACGCGCGACGAGATCACCCGGACGCTCGTGGACGGGTTCTTCCCCGAGGTCCCCTCGTCCGCGCGCCCCGCGACCCGCGCGCGCGCCGGCCTGACGCAGCTCGGCCTCCCGTACGCGCAGGACCCGGCGATCACCCGCCACCTGGCCGCGTTCCTGGGGCGGCAGGCCGGCGCGACGTCGAAGCTTCCGGGCTTCGCCCCACAGGGAGGCGCGAACGCCGAGCCCGGCCGCGCGCCGCTCCTCCTGCACCCGACGGCGGTGCTCTTCAACGGGGGCGTCATGAAGAGCGCGGCGCTGCGCGAGCGGCTCGTCGCGACGCTCGGCGCGTGGCTCGAGCAGGACGGCGCGCCCCGGCCGCGGGTGCTCCCGAGCGACGACCTGGATCTCGCCGTCGCGCGCGGCGCCGCCGCCTACGGCCTCGCGCGGCGCGGCCGCGGGCTCCGGATCCGCGGCGGGACGGCGCGGGCCTACTACGTGGGCATCGAGGGGGCCGTTCCCGCGGTGCCCGGCCTGGAGCCGCCGATCACGGCGCTCTGCCTCGCGCCGTTCGGCATGGAGGAAGGCACCGAGGCGACGCTGCCGCCGCAGGAGTTCAGCGTGGTGGTCGGCGAGCCGGTGCGCTTCCGCTTCTTCAGCTCGTCGGTGCGCCGGGATGACCAGGCCGGGACCGAGCTCGAGGACTGGAAGCCCGGAGAGCTCGAGGAGCTCTCGCCGATCGAGGTCACCTTGCCCGCGGAGGGCCGCCGGGAGGGCGACATGGTGCCAGTGCGGCTGCGCGCGTCGGTCACCGAGGTGGGGACGCTGCTCCTGGAGGCGATCCCCCGCGAGGCGCAGAAGCCGAACGAGCGCTGGCGGATCGAGCTGTCGGTGCGCGCCGAGGCGTGAGCGCGGGGGTGCCCGACATGGCACCGACGATTCGCAGGCTCCGGGTCGTCCATTCGACGAGATACACCTACGATCGCCCGGTGGAGCGCAGCGTGCACAAGCTGCATCTCTGCCCGGTGCACGACTGGGATCAACGGGTGCTCTCGCACACGCTCACGATCGCTCCCAACGTGTCCACCGTGGAGTTCGAGGACGTCTTCGGGAACCGGGTCACACGCTTCGAGATCACCGCCCCGTATACCGCGCTGACGATCTCGGCCGACTCGATCGTGGAGCTCCGCGACGCCGATCCGTTCGCGTTCGCGAAGAAGACGATCCGGCCCGCGTTCCCCCTCGTCTGGATGCCCTGGGAGCAGGCGCTCATCGCGCCGTACGTGCGCCCGGCGGAGCTCCCCGACACCCAGCTCCAGGAGCTCTTCGATTACGCCATGTCGTTCGTCGAGCAGAACGACGCGGACCTGATGGAGACGCTCTTCGCGCTCAACCTGACGCTCTTCCGCGAATACCGGTACGTGCCGGGCTCGACGAACCTCGCGACCACCCCGTATGACGTCTTCGTGAACCGGCGCGGGGTCTGCCAGGATTTCGCGAACCTGTTCATCTGCATGGCGCGGCTGCTCGGCATTCCGGCGCGCTACGTGTGCGGATACGTCTATACCGGCAACGTCGGCGCGAGCCGCGCCGGCTCCGACGCGACCCACGCGTGGGTGCAGCTCTACATCCCGAACATCGGCTGGAAGGGGTTCGACCCCACGAACGGCGTGCTGGCCAGCCTCGACCACGTGCGGGTCGGTTACGGCCGCAACTACATGGACGCAACGCCGACAGCGGGGACGCTCTACACCGCCGCCGCCGAGACAATGAACGTGGATGTGACGGTGAGCGAGGTCGACTAGGTCTCTCCGCGGGATCGCCCGCGCACCGACAGGCGCCTGTCGCACCGCGCCCGCAGCGACAGCGGAGAGCGCGAAACGACGGCCGCGGGCGAGGCAGGCTTCCCGCCCCTCCCTGCGGCCGCAGCGCGAATCGCCGAAGGTCGCGCGGACGGATCCGCGAGACCTCGGCGCGTCGCGATCACTGGCCGTCCTGGAGACAGTCGGTGCCCTGCTCGATGCACGCGCCCTCAGCGGTGGTGGCCGCCGCGGTGCCGCACGCCTGGCACTCGGCGTCCGCTGGTACGTCCGTCTCCGGGTCGCACGCGGCAAAGCAGGGGTCGCCCTCCGCCGCGCCACACGTCTCGCAGATACACTGCGTAACCGCCTGGTATTTCGGCATCGAGGACTCGCACAGGTCCGCCGGATCAGCCTCGGTGAGGAGGGGCGCCGAGCAGGTCACGCAGTCCTCGCCGCCGCCCGTGCCGCCGGCACCGCCCTCGCCGCTGCCGCCCTCGCCGCTGCCGCCCGTGCCGCCGCCGCCGCCCTCGCCGGTCGTGCTGCTCGCGGTGGCCCCGCCGCCCGAGCCCGTCGTCTCGGTGTCGTCCCCGCACCCCGCGGAGAAGGCGGTCGCGCCAAGGATGAGGGCCATCGAGCCAATGCTGACAAGATTCATGTTACGCATGGTGTCCTCCGGCGCGCTCGAACGAGCGCCCGTCGTCGATCGTCGCTTCGTCTGTCAGTCCCAAGGGGACTCGCCGGTCGCGACAACCCCCGCGTGCCGGCGGCGGCACACTACTCCACCCAGGCTGTGACGCTCAACTATCTTCCATGCGACGCGCGAAAACAGCTGTCCGCGCCTCGCCCGGTCGAGCGACCCCAAACACCATGGCATGCGCGTTGAGGACGAGCCGACCAGCGCCCGCGGCTCGGGGATCGCCTGACTCCGACGTCCTGACGGAACAGCACCGAAATCGCGCGCCGCGCGCCGCGCGCATCGCCGTGGCGGGGGGCTCACGGCTCACGCTCGCCGCGAGCGTGGCACCGAATCCCGCAAGTCGCGAGTTCCGAGCCTCCTTGTGCTCCACGGAACGCCAGGCCGTCACCGGGATCGCCGCCGCCCGCGCCGCGCGCTGACCGCAGCGCTGCGCCATCTCGATGCCTCGAGCGAATCTGGAGATGGCGGCGGACGTCGCCGGGAGCGCGCGCGCCTTCGACTTCGACGACTTGAAGGTGGAAGTTGGAAAGCGCTCGTGACAGCGGCCCTGGAGCACGGATCTGCTACGATCAGAGGCGCGGCGCCTGCGTCGCGCGCGATCGCAGAGCCCGGCCTCGCGCTGCGATCGCGCGCGACGGGCGCCAGCGATACGGCCCCACGCGCGCCGCGGAGCGACGGCGACGCGCGGGGCTCGTCGCGCGTCACGGGGGGAGGGCACGATGGGCATTCGGTTGCGCGTGTTGCGCGTGTTGCGCGTGTTGCGCGTGTTGCGCGTGTTGCGCGTGTGTCTGGCGGCGACGCTCGCGGGCCTGTGCGCCTGCGCAAGCACGTCCGTGCAGTGGCCCTCGCCGGAAGGGCAGCCGAAGCCCCCGCCCCCACGGGAGATCAACGCCGTCGCGCGGCCGGACGCCGCGCGCTGCGCGGCGATCGTCGGGGCCACGCTCATCGACGGCCGGGGAGGGCCGCCGGTGCGCGACGCCATCGTCGTGATCCGCGGCGATCGCATCGTCGCCGCGGGCGCCCGCGGCGCCACCGACGTCCCGGCCGGCGCGGAGGTCGTCCCCGGCGCGGGGCTCTCGGTGCTGCCCGGCCTCATCGACGCGCACTTCCACCTCGACGGCGACGACGGGCTGCCCGGCGTCGTCCTGCAGCGCGGCGTCACCTCGCTGCGCGAGCCAGGGAACTGGATCGAGGCGTACGACGCCGCCCGCAAGCTCGGCCCGACGCCGCGGCTCTTCCTGGCGGGGCCGCTGCTCGACGCGCCGTATCCGGCCTATCCGGAGAGCGCGATGCTGGTGCGCGACGCGGCCGAGGCGCGCTGGGCCGTCGATCAGCTGGTCGAGCGCGGGGCGTCGGCGATCAAGGTCTATTTCCGCCTGCCCCTCGGGCTCGTCGAGGAGGTCGCCAAGGCCGCGCACGCGCGCGGGGTGATCGCCGTCGCGCACCTCGAGACCGTGGACGCCGCGGCCGCGGTCCGCGCCGGGCTCGACGGCATCGAGCACATCACGTCGCTCGGCACGGCCCTCGTGCCCCCGCGCGAGGCGGAGCGCTACCGCCAGTCGGTGATCGCCGACAACGATGCGCGCTTTCCGGGGCGCTTCGAGGTCTTTCGCGGCATCTCCCTCGGCGCGCCGCGGACCCGAGCGCTGCTCGGGCTGCTCGCGGCGCGGGGCACCTTCCTCACCCCGACGCTCGCCATCTTCGAGCGCCGCGCCGGCGACGCGGGCGCGACGGAGACCCAGGTGCGCGGCTTCGAGAACATGATGAAGCTCACCCTCGCGGCGCGCCGCGCCGGGGTGCGGGTGGTCGTCGGCTCCCACGGCAAGGCGCCGGGCGCCGAGCGAGGGTGGGCCTACCAGCACGAGATGGAGCTGCTCGTCGAGAGCGGCCTCTCGCCCATGGAGGTCCTCGTCGCTGGCACGCTGGAGAACGCCAGGTACTTCCGCGCCGACGACCGGCTCGGCAGCGTCGAGCCGGGCAAGCTCGCCGATCTCGTCCTGATCGAAGGCGACCCGCTCGCGGACATCCGGGCGATGCGGCGCGTGAAGCGGGTCATGCTGAACGGGAGGTGGGTCGGCCCAGCCCAGGCCGACTGAGCCGCAGGCGCGCTCGCCGCCGCGGGCTCGGCGCGCGTTACGTGCAGTTGCGCGGACAGGACGAGCGCACGCGGAGCGCGCCGCCGCCATCGCGCGGCGCGCTCCGACAGAGGGCCTTCAGCCCATCTCGATCTCGACGCGCACCGTCGAGCCGGCCAGCGACAGGGGAATCACGTTCCCCGCGACGGTCTTGCCGTCCACGGTCAGCTTCTTCACGCCCTTGCACACCCCCGAGTTCTTGACGCTGATCTCGTAGGTGGCGCCGCGGAAGCGGCGGGAGATGGAGAAGCTCTTCCACGCCTTGGGCACGCAGGGATCCAGCTTCAGGCCGTCGTACTGGGGCTGCACGCCGAGGATCCCCTGGCTGACGGACACGAACGTCCAGGCCGCGGTGCCGGTGAGCCAGGCATTCTTGGCCTCACCGAAGACCGGGGCGTCCTTGCCGGCGATCATCTGCGCGTAGACGTAGGGCTCGGCGCGATAGGTCTCGATCTGGCTCTCCTTGGCCGAGGGGCAGATGGAGAGATAGTACTCCAGCGCGCGCTCCCCTTCGCCCAGGAGACACCAGCCGAGGTGGATCCATGTGTTGTTGTGGCAGAAGATGCCTGCGTTCTCCTTCACGCCCGGCGGATACGAGGTGACCTCGCCGAGCTCGAGGTGATAGGTCGAGTACGCGGGCTGCTGCAGAACGATGCCGTTCTTCGTGTAGAGGTGCTTGTGCACGCTCTCCATCGCCTGCTTGGCGCGGCCGTTGTCCGCGCCGGCGCCGCCCAGGACGCACCAGCCCTGACTCTCGATGAAGATCTTCCCCTCCTCGTTCTCCTTGCTCCCGACCGGCCGGCTCTCGGCGTCGTAGGCGCGGCGGTACCACTCGCCGTCCCAGGCCTCCTTCTCGACCACGGCCAGCATCTCGGCGTACTGCTCACGCATGCGCGCGGCGTCGGACTTCTGGCCCATCCAGTCGTACAGGGCGGCCATCTCGCGGCTGGCATAGAGGAAGAGGCCGGCGATCATCACGGACTCGGCCTTCGAGTCCTTCACGTCGCCCGCGGTCTGGAAGCTCTCGTTCGGCTCGGTGCTGAAACAGTTCAGGTTGAGGCAGTCGTTCCAGTCCGCGTGGCCGATCAGCGGCAGGCCGTGCGGGCCCCGCTTCTTCATCGTGTAGGCGATGGACGTCTCCAGGTGGTGAAGGAGGTCCTCCTTGGAGCCCGGCTTGTCGGCGTAGCCCACGGCCTCCTTGAGGATGCCCTTGTCGCCGGTCTCCTTGATGTACGCACACGTGGAGAGGATCAGCCACAGGTGATCGTCGTAGAAGTCGCCGCCGATGTCGGCGTTCCCCTTCTTCGTCAGCGGCTGGTACTGGTGGTAGCAGGTGCCGTCGCTGAGCTGGGTGGCCGCGATGTCGAGGATGCGCTGGCGGGCGCGCTCGGGGACGAGGTGCACGAAGCCCAGGAGATCCTGGTTCGAGTCGCGGAAGCCCATGCCCCGGCCGATGCCGGTCTCGTACATGCTGGCCGACCGAGAGAGGTTGAAGGTCGCCATGCACTGGTACTGATTCCAGGTGTTGAGCATGCGAGTCGCGTGCTCGTCCGGGCAGTCGGCCTGGAAGTTCGAGAGGATCCCGGCCCAGTCCGCCTTCAGCTGGGCGAACGCGCCGTCCACGACGCCGGGCGCCGAGTACTTGGCGAGGATCTCCTTGCCCTTCTGCTTGTTCAGGACGAAGGGCGCCTTGAACTTGGGCAGGTCCCCGTGGTCCACGTACGAGAGCACGAAGCTCATGGTCTCGCTCGCGCCGGGCTCGAGCGAGAGGCTCACCTGGTGGCTGCCGATCGGGTTCCAGCCGAACGCCTTGGAGTTCGTGGCCTTCCCCCTGGCCGGCACCTGGGCCTCGTGGAGGCCGTGGTGGACGCTGCCGCAGAAGGCGTCACGGCTCGTGTCGAACCCGTCGATGGCGCGCGTGCAGGCGAAGAGCGTGTAATGGGAGCGGCGCTCGCGGAACTCGGTCTTGTGATAGATGGCGCTCCCCTCGATCTCCACCTCGCCGATGGAGTAGGTGCGCTGGTAGTTCGTCATGTCGTTGAGCGCCTCGAAGAAGCAGAACTCCTGATAGGAGAAGAGCTGGATGTCCTTCTTCGAGCCGCTCTTGTTGGTGACCCGGGTGCGCCAGATCTCCACGTTCTCGCCGGGAACGATGAAGTAGAGCACCTCCACCTCGACGCCGTTCTTCTCGCCCGTGATCTTCGTGTAGCCCAGGCCGTGGCGGCACTCGTAACGATCGAGGGCCGTCTTGAGGGGCTTCCACATGGGGTTCCACACGACCCCGCCGTCGTTCACGTACAGGTAGCGCCCGCCGAGATCCATGGGCACGTTGTTGTACCGGTAGCGCGTGAGCCGGCGCAGCTTGGCGTCCTTCCAGAACGTGTAGCCGCCCGCCGTGTTGGTGCAGAGGCCGAACATCTCGTCCGAGCCCAGGTAGTTGAGCCAGGGCAGCGGCGTGTCGGGCCGGGTGATGACGTACTCGCGGCTCTCGTCGTCGAAGTGGCCGTACTGATTGCTCATGGACGCGCGGTCTCCGTGGATAGCGACAGAAAAAAACCCGGAGGCTGCGCTGCCCCGGGTCGGATAAGCCGATGATTGTCAGGCCTGGGGCCTCCGAGCGAGCTCAGAGGGCCGCCACTCTAGACCCCGGCACCTCCGCTTGTCAACGGGGCCTGGGGGCGCGCTCGCCGGCGTTTTGCCAGGAAGAACGCCGCGCTCCGTCGCACTCCGTCGCGCTCCGTCGCGCTCCGTCGCGCTCTGTTGCGCTCTGTTGCGCTCCGTTGCGCTCTGTTGCGTGCTGGCGCATGGCTCGTGTGCGGCAGACAACCCAAGATTGCAGTGAAGGGAAAATTTTACACACCGCAGCTCCGCGGGCCGCGCCTCGCTCGCGGAGCCGCGTATCCGCCGCTTCAACCGGCCTTGAACGTGTCGTAGCGGCCGGCGCGCGGCGCGACGCGCGCCTCCAGCGCGGCGCGCTCGGCGGGCGGCATCGGGAGGGAGAGGGACCGCGCGCCCAGGTTCTCGCGCACCTCGGCGATCGACGAGCAGCCGATGATCACCGTGTCGGCGTGGCTCGCCGCGTAGCGGATGAGCTCGGTCGCGCTCGCGGCGCGATCCTGGAGCAGGCGGCCCGCGGCCATGATCTTCATGCCGATGACGCCGACGCCGCGCCGCCGCGCCTCCTCGACCACGGTCGTCAGGAACGGGAGCCGCGCCGGATCTGCGGGGTTGACCGCGCAGAGCACGGTATCCACAGGATAACGCCGCATCGCCTCCAGGAGGATCCGCGGGTCGTGGTGGCCGGTGATCCCGACGTGGCGCACGCGGCCGTCCGCCCTGGCCTGCTCCACGGCCTCGATGGCGCCTCGCTTGCCGAAGATGGCGTCGAGCTCCTCGAGCTCCCGCAGATCGTGCAGCTGCCATGAATCGAGGTGGTCTGTCCCGAGCCGACGCAGGCTGTCGTCGAGCAGCCGCAGCGCGCCGTCGCGATCGCGCGCGTGGGTCTTGGAGGCGAGGAAGACCTGCTCGCGCGCCTTGGGGCCGGCGGCGCGGAAGGCTTCACCGTAGTAGTCCTGGCTCTGCTGGTATGCAGGCGAGGTGTCGCAATACCTGACCCCGAGGCGCAGGGCCTCCAGGATCACGGGCACCGCCTCGCGGTGGCGGCCGGTCGTCCGGAGGATCCCCTCGCCGCCGAGCGACACCGGCTCCACCTGCGCGCCGGTCCGCCCGAGCGTGCGCGCCGGCGCTTCGCCGGCCGCAGGCGCCGCCGGCGACGGGCAGCCGGCTGCCCCGATCGCCGCGGCCGCTGCGGTCGTGGCGACCGCTCCCAGCACGCCACGACGGCCACCGTCGGCACTTCCCGTCTCGCTCGGCTCGCGCATACGGCCCTCCTGGAGAGGACTCTACCAACCGACGGGTCGAACGTAAACCGAGGCCGGGATCCACGCAGATCCCACGGCTCGGGCGAGCGGCGGCGGGTGCGCCGCTCTCCTCATCGGGGCCGCGGCCCGGGGGGGCGGACGCCGTCTTCAGCGTGCAGCCGAGCGAGGGGCATCCGTCAGCGACGAGCCTTGAACACGCGGAAGTGGCCGTCGGCCCCTCGCTACCACCGGTCGTCGGCGTCGTCGTCATCCGACCGCTCGTCGTCCTCGAACACCAGCCTGCCAATCACCACCTGGCGCACCGTCGTGGGGTAATAGGCCGTGACGGCGGCCGTGCTCCAGGTGTGCCCGACGATGGTCTCCGAGGTGTTCGTGTAGAGCCGCATCGTCCCGTAGCCGGCGCCGGAGGCCCCCCGGCCGCTCGAGGCGTACCTGGAGTCGGACGAGCCGTGGTGCGTGCTCGTCGAGTCGACGACGCTCACCTCGAACTGGAATGTGCCCGCGACGAGGGGGCTGACGGGGAGCTTCGCCCTCGGCGCCCGGCGGAGGATCGCGACGTGCCCGGTCGACGAGTCGCCAGCGGGGTAGCGGATGGCGATGATGTCGGCGGCGCGCGCGTCCTTGGGGTCGTGGATCCTCTCGAATCCGTTCTCCTCGACGATGGCGTCGTAGTAGGCGGCCGCGCTCGGGCTCCGGCTGCCCAGCCAGCGGTCGAGCGACGCTTCGGTGAAGCCGTAGCCCCGCTTGAGCAGCTCCGTCAGGAAGGTGGCGCACTGCGTCCGGTTCGCGTAGCGCCGCGCGCCGGCCACGCCAGCCCAGCTGATGAAGCTGGGGCTCGAGTTGTATTCGTTGTTCTCAGGGCTGATGTTGTCCACGAGGCTCTCCGCCCACCTGAGATGGTCGGCGTGATGCGCATCGGCGGTGCGCGGCGAAAGCCACGCGAGCCCCGGAAGGACGAGACAAGCGATCTCCAGCATACGACGACGAACGCTCGCCATGATCCACCTTGCAATGCAGTGAGTTGCTCGACCTGGCGCGTCGCAGTCAGCGCGCGGATTCCCGTGATAGATTAAGTACGATCGAGAGGCGCCGTTCAACACAAATTTGCAGCACAAGCATCTTTGGGAGTCCCTTGTCCCACAGGCGCACAGAAGGACAGGCATCCTCACAACAAACCTCGCGACCGCCGCCCGCACAACGCGTGACACGCGTCACACGCGTCACACGCGTCATACGCCGACGAAATCAGTCGATTTCGATTGAGGGTCTGTGGTAACCTGGCCTGTTGTTCCGGCGCCCGGGTGGCTCGGGTACAGGCGCGGGGAGGGGCGTGTCGGAGCCGGAGCGACGAGCGGGCGGCCTCGATCGGCCGCCGGCCGGTCACTTCGACTTGATGCGGAACTCCACGCGCCGGTTCATGGCGCGGCAGCCCTCGTCGTTCGTGAAGCAGAGCGGCGCGCCGGCGCCGTACCCCGGCGCCGTCATCGGCGTCGCGACGCCGCGCTGGACGAGGTAGCGGACGACGGCGTTCGCGCGGCGCTCGGACAGCTTGATGTTGTGCTCCACGCTGCCCTGGTTGTCCGTGTGCCCCTCGACCGTGAGCGCGGTGATCTCCGGGTGGGTCCGCAGGATGTTCGCCACCGCGTCGAGGACCGAGAACGACTCCGGCCGGATCTCGTCCTTGTCGAGGTCGTAGAAGATCGGCCGGGCGATCTTGATGCGATCCCCCTCGATGACCGCCTCGGCAGGCGCCGCCGGCTGGACGGCCACGGGAGGAGGAGGAGGCGGCGGCGCCGCGCTCGCCGCCACCGACATCTCGGTCGTCGCCGACCCGCACCCCGCCGCAAGGGCGCCCAGGACCACAAGCCAGATCGCTCGGTTCGCTCGCATTTCGCGGCTCTAGCACGGGGAATCGCCCGGAAGAACCGGAAGAAGTGCGCCGCGGCGCGCGCGAGCCGGCGCGGCGGCGCGCCGGACCTGCGGAATGCGCCGCGGCGATCCAGTATCGTTGCTGCGCGCACGCATGTCCGCCCCCGCGAAGAGCCCGAGCCTGATCGTCGGAATCGACCTCGGCACCACGCACACCGTCGTGGCGTGGGCCGAGCGCGACGCCGATCCCGGCGCGATCCGCGTCTTCTCGATCCCGCAGCTCGTGACCGCCACCGAGATCGAGGCGCGCCCGCTGCTGCCGTCCCTGCTCTACGCGCCCCTCCCCGGCGAGGCGCCCGCCGATCCGTTCGGCGACGCGCCCTTCGCGATCGGCGAGCACGCGCGCCGGCGCGGCGGCGAGATCCCCGGGCGGCTCGTCGCCTCGGCGAAGAGCTGGCTCTGCCACCCCGCCGTCGACCGCACGGCGCCCATCCTGCCGTGGGGCGCGGCCGAGGAGGCGGCCGCCCTGCCGCGCGTCTCGCCGCTCGACGCGAGCGCCCGGATCCTCGCCCACGTGCGGCGCACCTGGGACGACGCCTTCCCGGAGCGCCCGCTCGCGGCGCAGGAGGTCGTGCTCACCGTGCCAGCCTCGTTCGACGAGGTCGCGCGCGAGCTCACGGTCGAGGCCGCCCGCCGCGCCGGCCTCTCGGTGCGCCTCCTCGAGGAGCCGCAGGCTGCGTTCTACGACTTCATGCGGCTCGCCGGCGCCGAGGGCCTCGACGCCCTGCTCGACCGCTCGGGCGGCGAGGCGATGGTCCTCGTCTGCGACGTCGGCGGCGGCACGACGGATCTGTCGCTCATCCGGGTCGCTCGGGGCGCTGGCGCGGCCAAGGACAACCCCGAGGTCTCCCGCGTCGCGGTCGGCCACCACCTCTTGCTCGGCGGCGACAACATGGACCTGGCGCTCGCCCACCTCTGCGAGCCGCGCCTCGTGGGCGCGGGGGAGAAGCTCGACCCGGCGCGCTTCGGCCAGCTCGTGCTGGCCTGCCGCGCCGCCAAGGAGCGCCTGCTCGCCGGCGGGGCCTCGTCCGGCGGCGCCGCGCCTTCGCCGCCGGACGACGCGCCTGTCACGGTGCTCTCGCACGGCGCGCGGCTCGTGGGCGGCGCGCTGACGACGCGCCTCGGCCGCGACGAGGTCGAGGGCGTCGTGCTGGACGGCTTCTTCCCGGACGCGCCGCGGGACGCCCGGCCGCAGCGCGGGCGGAGCGGGCTCGTCGCGTTCGGCCTGCCCTACGAGCGGGACGTCGCGATCACCCGGCACGTGGCCTGGTTCTTCGCGCGCCACGCCCCGGAGGCGCGAGGGCCGACCGCGCTGCTCCTGAACGGCGGCGTCTTCCGCGCCCGCCGCGTCGCGGAGCGCCTCGCGCGGGTCGTCGAGCGCTGGGGCGGCCCGCCGCTCGATCTGCTCCCGCACGCCGATCCCGACCTCGCGGTGGCGCGGGGCGCGGTCGCGTACGGCCTCGCCCTCGCGGGCCGCGGCGTGCGCATCGAGGGGGGCGCGGCGCGCGGCTACTACGTCGGCCTCGAGCCGCCCGCCGGCGGGGGGCCGCGGCCAGCGGTCTGCGTCGTGCCGCGCGGCGCGAAGGAGGGCAGCGTCCACGCGGCGGCCGGGCGGACCTTCGCGCTCGTCGTGGGGCGCCCGGTGCGGTTCGACCTGTTCGCGTCGGACGACGCGCGCGTCGATCGCGCGGGCGACCTCGTCCCCCTCGAGGACGACCGGTTCGAGGCGCTGCCGCCGATCGCGGTGGCGTTCGACGCGGGGGACGCGGCGCGCGCCGCGACCGGCAAGCAGGCGGAGGTGCGGGTGCAGATCGAGGGAGAGCTCACCGCGATCGGCACCCTGGATCTCGCCTGCGTCGAGGTGGACGCCGCGGCGCCGCGCCGCTTCCGGCTGGCGTTCCAGCTGCGCGAGGACGGCCGCGGCGCGCGCGCCGCCGAGGCCGAGGGCGGCGCCCCGGCGGAGCGGGCGCAGGCGAGGCCTCACGCCGCGGCGGCGCCGGGCGGCAAGCGCCTCGACGAGGCCCGGGAGGCGATCGAGCGGGTGTTCGGCAAGGGGCGGCCCGACGTGGCGCCGCGGGAGGCGAAGAACCTGGTGCGCGAGCTCGAGCGCGTCCTCGGGGAGCGCGCCACCTGGACGACGGAGACCGCGCGGGCGCTGCTCGACACCCTCGTCCCGAGCGCGCGCTCGCGGCGGCGCTCGGCCGATCACGAGCGCGTGTTCTGGTCGCTCGCCGGCTACTGCCTCCGCCCCGGGTTCGGCGACGCGGGCGACCCGGCGCGCGTCGCCGCGCTCGCGCCGCTCTTCGCCGAGCGGCTGGCGTTCCCGCAGGAGGCGCGCTCCTGGCAGCAGTTCTGGATCGCCTGGCGCCGCATCGCGGGCGGCCTCGACGAGCCGCTGCAGGTCGCGATCCGGGACCTGGCGGATCCGTTCCTGGCCCCGGCCGAGCAGCGGCTGAAGAAGCCGAAGGGGGTGAAGCCGGAGGCGCTCGACGATCTGCTCGAGCTCTGCGCGTCGCTCGAGCGCGTGCCCGCCGGCCGGCGGAGCGAGCTCGGCGCGTGGATCCTGGAGCGCACATGGACCGACCGCGACGCGCGGCTCTGGGCGGCGATCGGCCGCCTCGGCGCGCGCGTTCCGGCCTACGCGAGCGTCCACCATGTGGTGTCGCCGGCGGCGGCCGAGCGGTGGATAGACCACCTGCTGCGCGAGAAGTGGCACGAGCTGCCGTCGGCGGCGCCGGCCGCGGTGCAGCTCGCGCGCAGGACCGGCGACCGGGCGCGCGACGTCTCTGACCGGGTCCGCGGCGAGGTGGAGCGGCGGCTCGTCAAGGTGGGCGCGCCCGAGGCGTGGGTCAACGCGGTGCGCGAGGTGGTGGCCGTCGAGGAGTCCGAGCGCGCGGCGTTCTTTGGAGAGGGGCTGCCGGTGGGGCTGCGGCTTGTGAGCGAGTAGGGAAAACCCTTTTGCGCGCTTCGAGGTCCACTGGCGGCCTCACTCCCAGAAAGAGCAGGCGCCGTCCACACCCCCGCAGACCACCACCGGGCTCAGGCGGTCACAGGTCGAGATTCCTTCGCTCGGCGGGTGATCATGGCAGAGCATCACCGCCGCAGCGGTCAGCCGATCTTCATCCTAGTCGCCCGAAGCCGCCCCGATACATGCCTCGAGCTCCGGCGTCGCCCGCCAGCCGCACTCGCCCGACGCGCCCCGCTCGCACACGCTGTGCTCCTTGTAACACGCGTACTCCTCGATCCACTCGCACGTCGTGATCACCTCCTCATCGGCGCCGGCACAGACCTGACCGCTGCAGCCGGTCACCACGCACGGCGCAGCCTCGCCGCCGCCAAGGCACGCCTCGAGCTCCGGCGTCGCCCGCCAGCCGCACTCGCCCGACGCGCCCCGCTCGCACACGCCGTGCTCCTTGTAACACGCGTATTCCTCACGGTACTCGCAGGTCGTGGCCACCTCCTCGTCCGCGCAGACCTGACCGCTGCAGCCCGTCACCACGCACGGGGCAGGCTCGCCGCCGCCAAGGCACGCCTCGAGCTCCGGCGTCGCCCGCCAGCCGCACTCGCCCGACGCGCCCCGCTCGCACACGCCGTGCTCCTTGTAACACGCGTACTCCTCGAGCCACTCGCACGTCGTGACCACCTCCTCATCGGCATCGGCGCAGACCTGACCGCTGCAGCCGGTCACCACGCACGGCGCAGGCTCGCCGCCGCCAAGGCACGCCTCGAGCTCCGGCGTCGCCCGCCAGCCGCACTCGCCCGACGCGCCCCGCTCGCACACGCTGTGCTCCTGGTAACACGCATATTCCTCCCGGTACTCGCAGTCCGTCACCACGTCCTCGTCCGCGCAGACCTGGCCGCTGCAGCCGGTCACCTGGCACGAGGCCGGCTCGCCGCCCGCCACCCCACCTCCCCCAGGGCCAGCCCCCCCGCCCTCGATCGGGCCCTGACAGCCTTTGCCCTTGGCGCCGGTGAGCAAAGGTACGAAGAGCATGAGCATCGCAACCACAAGCCGGTGACGTTTGCTGAAAAGATCCATCGTCAAGCCTCCTATCAAGAGATAGACGAACCTGCCATTCGGCAGCCGCAGGCGCCAGGATTCACACCTCGTGCCAAGCACGGCGCCGGCGCCCCCCACGCATCCACGCGCGCAGGCGCGATGCTCCCGCGGTGGCGAGCAGCTGCCCACAAGCCGCGTGAGCCGCCTCCAGGTCATGAGAGCTCACCCCGGGACCAGGGCATCGAACATCACCACGGCGCACGCCTTGCGGGCAGGCCCATGACCGCCGGCAGCCCGCCGGCCGCACACTCTGGCACAAGCCACGGGAATACCGGCAAATTCCTTGGATTTTTCGCGGGGTTCCGCGTGGCCCGTTACTTGCTCAGTGCGCCGGGCACGGGACCTGAACAGTGCACGCGCACCGGCGGAGACATGACGCCCTGTGTCTCGTCCTCAACGAGGTGAACCATGACCTTCCTGTCTCGAACTTACGTCGGCTGGCTCGTCCTCGCGACGGCGGCGGCCTCGGCCGGACTCACCGGCTGCGGGAAAGGCTCGACAGGGCCTTCCTCCGAAACCGGTTCGACCGATTTCATCTCTGACAATCCGAGGGCCGGCGGTCGAAGAGATACGGCCAACGATGGAGGCGAGGGCTCGGCGGGCACCGGAGGCGACGGCGCCCCGACCGCGCCCCCGGCCGACGGCGACGCCGAGCGCGCGATCACCGAGGCCGACATCATCCAGGTCAAGGACGGCAAGCTCTACGCGCTCTCGCAGTACTCGGGGCTCAGCATCATCGACATCTCCAAGCGCGACCGGCTGAGCCTCCTCGGGCACTACCGGGCGAGCGGGATCCCCTTCGAGATGTACCTGCGCGACGGGGTCGTCTACGCGATGTTCTCGTCGTGGACCCAGTACATCTACGACGCGGCCACCGGCGAGTACTCCTATGAGCAATCGAGCCACATCGAGGCGCTCGACGTCTCCGACCCGGCGGATATCCAGCAGATCGGCTCGTTCGACCTGCCGGGCGCCATCTCCGACTCGCGCATCGTGGGCGACGTGCTCTATACCGTCACGTTCGAGGACGGCGGTTGCTGGGGGTGCAAGGAGTCGCGGAACACGACGATCACCTCCCTGGCCGTCGGCGCCCCCGCCGAGATCGCCGTCGTCGATCAGCTGAGCTACGACGACGACCCCAACGACTACGGGTGGCAGCGCAGCGTGAGCGTCACCCAGGACCGCATGTACATCGCGGGCATCGAGTGGGACGGCACCGACGAGGGGCACTCCACCATCCAGGTCGTCGACATCTCCGATCCCGGCGGCGCGCTCGTCGAGGGCGCGAGCGTCGAGGCCGTCGGCCAGATCCAGAGCCGCTGGCAGATGGACGAGCACGAGGGCGTCCTCCGCGTCGTCAGCCAGCCCGGCCTCTGGCGGACCAACGCACGGCCCGGCGTCCAGACCTTCGCCGTCGCGTCCTCGCAAGAGCTGACGCCCCTCGGCTTCGTCGAGCTCACCCTGCCCAGGCCCGAGACGCTGCGCTCCGTGCGCTTCGACGGCGACCGCGCCTACGCGATCACGGCAGAGCAGACCGACCCGCTCTTCACCATCGATCTCAGCGATCCGGAGCACCCCGCCCAGCTCGGCGAGCTCGAGATGCCCGGCTGGGTCTACCACATGGAGCCGCGCGGCGACCGGCTGTTCGCCGTCGGCTTCGACAACGCCGCCACGGGCGGCTCGCTCCACGTCTCGCTCTTCGACGTCTCCGACCTCGCGAAGCCCACGATGCTGGAGCGCGTCCATTTCGGCGGCGACTGGGCGAACCTCGCCGAGGGCCAGGACCAGATCCACAAGGCCTTCACCATCCTCGACGATCTCGGCACCATCCTCGTGCCGTACAGCGGCTGGGACATCGACGAGGCCGAGGGCTGCGGCTTGTACCAGAGCGGCGTCCAGTTGATCGACTTCACGGCCGACACGCTCACGAGGCGCGGCTCGGCGCCGGCGCGCGGCCAGGCGCGCCGCGCCTTCGTCCACGACACGCGGCTCTTCGCGGTCTCCGACCAGGAGGTCGGGACGTTCAACATCGAGGATCGCGACGCCCCGGTCAAGGCCGCCGACCTGGCCCTGTCAACCGTCGTCAGCAACACGGTCGCCACGGGCGATCTCGTGGTCCGCATGGGCGCGGACTGGTGGACACAGGCCGCCGAGTTCGAGGTCGTGTACGCCGCGGACCCGGGGCGCGCCGAGCCGATCGGCAAGCTCGACCTCTCGACGCTGGCCTCCGGCGCGAAGAGCGACTGCTACGGGTCCGGCCTCGACAGCGCGCAGCTCTTCGCGCACGGGCAGTACGCCTACCTGCTCTGGCCCTCGTACACCGACACGACGACGAAGACGAACCTCGCCGTCATCGATCTCACGAACCCCGAAGCCCCGCGGATCGCGAGCCAGCGCGATCTGCCGTTCACCAGCAACGCGCTCTACTATTACGGGTACTACGGCGGGATCGTCTCCACGGGCGCCGCCGTGGTCCAGGCAGGGAGCACGCTCGTGCTCCGCAATGTCGAGGACGAGTACTACTACTACGAGGACGGCAGCGGCGCCCCGCCGCCGCTGCGCCGCGATCCGTCGCTCGAGATCATCGATCTCTCGAACCCGTCGAGCCCGACGCACCGCTCGCTGCGCCTGCCCAACGGCGCCGGCTACACAGGCCTCCAGCTCGACGGCACCACCGTGGTGACGTCGCACTGGGTGCCGCTGCAGAACGACCCGTCCAGGGCGCGCTTCTACATCGACCGCATCGACGTGGCCGACCCCTCATCGGCGGTCGTGCGGACGCCGGTCAACGTGCCCGGCTCGCTGCTGGCCTTCGATGGCGCGTCGGGCCGCGCGCTCACGGCCGATTACGAGACGGTCGAGTTCAACGTCGCGGGCTACGAGGAGTGCCACAGCGCGTTCAGCTACTACGCCGAGTTCGTGCCGGCGAACCGGCAGAACTACGAAGGCCCCGGCGTCTGCCGCGGGACGCGCCACACCCTCAAGCTGCTCGACGTCGGCAGCGCGAGCGCGAGCCTCCGGGACGAGCACACGCTCGACGACGGCACCCGCCTGGACCAGGTGTTCGTGGGTGATGACCGCGTGTTCATGTACACCTCCGGGTACTACGCCGTGGGCGACGCGGTGGGCGTGGGCGCGCATTCGTCCGGGATCCTCGTGGCCAGCGGGCTCGAGGAAGGCAGCATCGATGTCGCGACGAAGGAGCTCTCGAGCCCGGACGCCGGCTGGCCGCGCGCCGTGGACGGGACGCGCCTCCTCCTCGCCGGCTACAACCCGCCCGGGCTCTCGGTGCTCGACGCGGCCGACCTCGACGAGCTGACGCTCGAGATGAAGGGCGAGCTCTCGTCGTACGTCTCGCAGGTGACGATCTCCGGCGACAACGCGCTCTGCGCGCTCTGGTACCACGGGCTGGAGGTCGTCGACCTCGGCGACTGATCCGCGCGCCGCCGCTTCACCCCGCGCGGCTCGTCACGGGCCGCGCGGCGAAGGCGCCGCCCGGCCGCTACCCTCCCCCGTAGATCTGCCCGATCTTCTGCACCGAATCCCACACGTACACGCAGCCCGAGCTCAGCAGGAGCCCCGGCAAGATCACCGCCGACCACGCGAGCGAGAGCCGCGCGCTCGGCGCGGGGCGCTCCGCCTCCACCAGCGCGGCGCGGGCGATGCGCCGGACCGCGTCGGCCCGTGCCGGGTCGAGCGGGGCGACCGGCGGCAGATCGGCGAGGCCCCTCGCCAGAGGATCCTCTCCTGAGAACGGCTTCATCGAGAACCTCCTCGCGCGTGTCTATCCGGCGCGTCCGCGGCGTCCGCGGCGGAGATCGAGGTCGTCGATCCCCGCCGGGGCCGCTCAGCATTTCGCCTTTCCAGGCGGGCCGCAAGCTCGGCGCGGGCGCGCGACAGGCGCTTGCGCGCGGCGTCCTCGCGGATGCCGAGCACCTGGGCGACCTGCGCCGTGTCGAGCCCCTCGACGGCCCCGAGGAGCAGCACCTCGCGGTGCGCCGCCGCGAGATCGCGGAGCGCCGCCTCCAGCGCCGCCACGTCGGCCCGGGCGTCCGCCGCGCCCTCGGGCTCGGGCGCGGCCGGCGCGGGCTCGCGGGAGAACAGCGCGGCGCGGGCGAGGTCGAGCAAGGCGGAGCGGCGGTGGCTCCGGTAGCGGTTCCTGGCGATCGTGAACAGCCACGCGGCGAGATCGGTGTCCTCGGCGAGCCGGCCGGCGTGGCGCGCGACGGCGAGCCAGGTGTCCTGGAACAGGTCCTCGGCGACGTCGCGCCGGCCGGAGAGGCGCACGAGGAAGCTGAAGATCCGGGGGTGGTAGCGCGCGTAGAGCGCGTCGAAGGCGCGCGGATCGCGGCGCCTCAGGCGCGCCGCGAGCTCGGCGTCGGACGGAGCTGCTGCGCCCTCCCTCTCCACGCCGACATAACGCGCGAGGGCTGCAGGCGTGACAAGGAAGTTTTCCGGTCACGGGATCCGCGGCGCCGCGTTGGGGCTCGTGAAGGCCGGCGCGCACGGCGGCGGCGACGAGACGCGGCAGGCAGAGAAGAGCAGACGAGAGGGAGGCACCGATGTTCGATTTCTTCGTCGAGGGCGGCTGGGGGATGTGGCCTATCCTGGTCTTCGGGATGGTCACGGTCGGCGCGGGGCTGCAGTACGCCCGGCGGCCGGAGCCCGGAAAGCTCGGGTTCATCGCGGCCATGGGGCTGACGACGCTGGTCGCGACGATCCACGCGACGTGGATCGACCTCGGCGCGGTGTTCAGCTACCTGTCCGACCCGGCGAAGGTGCCGGACGGCGAGCTCGCGCGTGTGCTCGTGGTGGGGCTGAAGGAGAGCACGCGGCCCGGGTCGCTCGGCGGGTTGCTGCTCGCCATCGCGTGCCTGCTCTCGGCGGTGGGCGTCCTGCGCGCCGGTCGGGTGGCGTGATCCGCGGCGCGGCGGCGGGTCTCACCCAGCGCCGGCGCTTGGCGCCGGGGCCCGGGTGCGGCACACAAGGTCCATGGGCAGAGCCGAGCTCGCGCAGCTGATCGACCGCGATGGCCTCGACGCCTCGGACGGCTCGCGAGGCCGCCTCGCGATCGCCGTCCCGGCGGCGTGGGCGCGCGACGGCGCCGACATCGAGATCGCCGTGCCCGCCCGCGTCACCTGCGCCCGCTGCGACGGCGGCGGCTGCGACAGCTGCGCCCGGAGCGGCGCCCACCGCGCCCCGGCGGACATCGCCGCGAGGACGCTGCGGCTCCGGCTCCCCCCCGATCTCGGCGGCGGCGTGACGCTCCGCCTCGTGCGCCCGTTCGGCGAGCACGCCCCGCTCGATCAGCTCCTCGTCGAGCTCCGCGAAGACAGCGCGGCGTCGCCGGGCGTGCGCCGCGTCCCGCCGCCCCCGTCGGAAGCGCTCGCGCGCTCTCCGGCGACGAGCGGCGGGCGCTTCCGGGCGCTCGGCGCCGAGCTCGGCGCGCCGGCCGTCATCGCGACCCTCGCCGCGATCGCGGCGGTCCTCGGGCTCCTGCTCGGCCGCTGAGCGCGCAGGGAGGCGGCGCGCTCCGCCCTCGGTCGACGCGGGCGGGGCCGGCTGGAGGGCCTCGCTGCCGTGCTTTGCTCATGCTAGCGAGAGGCCCGCGGACGAGCGCGGGAGCCGACCGCACCGCCACCGCCGCGCAGGGAGAGCAATCACATGAGCCTCAGCGAGCCCATGCGGGCCAGGATCGCCACCATCATTCGCGAGAGCGATGTCGTCCTGTTCATGAAGGGCACGCGCACCATGCCGCAGTGCGGGTTCTCCGCCACGGTGGTGACCCTCCTCGACGAGCACCTCCCCGAGTACCAGACGGTGGACGTGCTCTCGGATCCCGCGCTGCGCGACGGCATCAAGGAGTTCTCGAGCTGGCCCACGATCCCGCAGCTCTACATCCGCGGCGAGTTCGTCGGCGGCTGCGACATCGTGAAGGAGCTGCACGCGACCGGGGAGCTCGTGAAGGCGCTCGGGCTCTCGCAGGGCGAGGCGCAGGCGCCGCCCACGCTCCGCGTGACCGCGGCGGCGCTCGCGGCGTTCGCGGCCGCGAAAGAGTCGGAGGCCGACTTCGTCCACATCGAGATCGACCCGTCCTACAACTACGGCCTTTACTTCGGCCCGCGGCAGGCAGGCGACGTCGAGGCCCAGGCGGGCGGGGCGGTGTTCCTGCTCGACCGCGCGAGCGCGCGGCGCGCCGAGGGGCTGTCGATCGACTTCGTCGAGGGCCCCTCCGGCGGCGGCTTCAAGCTGGAGAGCCCGAACGAGCCGCCGAAGGTCAAGCAGATCTCGTCGACCGCGCTCAAGGCCCTGCTGAACAGCGGCGAGGCGATCGAGCTGTTCGACGTCCGGACCGAGCAGGAGCGCAAGATCGCCACGATCGAGGGCGCCCGTCACCTCGATCAGGCAGGGCAGCGGTACCTGGAGACGCTCGCGAAGGACGCGCGGATCGTCTTCCACTGCCACCACGGCGGCCGCAGCCAGGCGGCCGCCGAGCACTACCTCGCGAAGGGTTACAGGAACCTTTACAACCTCCAGGGCGGAATCGATGCGTGGTCGCAAGAGGTCGACCCCTCGGTGCTGCGGTACTGACCGCCTCGGCCAGAGGCACGCCCACGACGAGCAGCCGCACCCCCACGACGAGTGAGGCGCGGGTATCGCGCTTCGATAGATTTTTTCAACCACACTGGCCGATACCCGAGAGCCTTCAGGGCCGGCGTGGGATCATGTATGCGTGAGGTGTGGGTGCCGACGATCAGTCGACGATCAGGGCGTCCGACACCGCGCCGTCGGCGTCGCCGGAGGGGGCGACGCCTGGCCTGGTGGTCATCTTCGCCCGCGGCCAGCCTGCCTGCGCGCCGATCCCGCTCGAGGGCGGCGCGGTCGTGCTGGGCCGCGCAGCGTCGGACGACACGGTGGTGGTCGAGGACGAGCAGGTGTCGCGCCGGCACGTCCGCGTCGCGCTGTCGGGCGCGGGTCTCCGGATCACCGATCTCGGCAGCAGGAACGGCACCTTCGTCGATGGGGTGCAGATCGAGGATCAGGTCTTCTCGTCGCCCCCGCGCGTGATCCGGCTCGGGAGCACGCTGCTGCGCTTCACCGCGGACATCGAGCCGTTCCAGCGCGGCGGGGTCCTGGAGCACGAGGACGGGCTGGTCGGCCCCACGCTCAGGCAGGTCCGCGAGGCGATCCACCGCGCGGGGATGCGTGGGGATACCTTGCTGCTCACCGGGCCGAGCGGCTCGGGCAAGGAGCTCGCGGCGCGCGCCTACCACGCGGCGACGGGGCGGGGCGGCCCCTTCGTCGCGGTGAACTGCGCCGCGATCCCGGAGGGCCTCGCGGAGCGGCTGTTCTTCGGGGCGCGGCGCGGCGCCTACTCGGACGCGACCGCCGACGCCGAGGGCTATGTCCAGGCTGCCCACGGCGGCACGTTGTTCCTCGACGAGGTCGCGGAGCTCGATCCGGCGGTTCAGCCGAAGCTGCTCCGCGTCCTCGAGACCCGGGAGGTGGTCGCGCTCGGCGACACGCGCCCGCACAAGGTCGAGTTCCGCCTGTGCGCGGCCACGTTGAAGGATCTCCAGGGCGAGGTCGCGGCGCGCCGGTTCCGGGACGACCTCTATTACCGGATCGGCCGGCCCGAGGTGCGGATCCCGTCGCTGACGGAGCGGATCGAGGAGATCCCCTGGCTCGTGGCGGCGGAGCTCAGGCGCACCGGCGCGCGGCTCGCGCCGGGGGCCAGCTTCCTGGAGTGCTGCGCGCTGCGCGCGTGGCCGGGCAACGTGCGGGAGCTGCTCTGCGAGGTGAGGCAGGCGGGCCTCGCGGCGCTCGCGGCCGGGCGCACCGGCGTGGAGGTGGCGGATCTCGCGCCGTCCGCGGGCCTCGACATCACGGAGGTCGCGAGGCGCACGCCGGCGCCGCCGGAGATGCAGCGGCTCGCCATCGAGACGGCGCTGCGGCGCGAGCAGGGGAACGTCACGCGGGCGGCGCGCTCGCTCGGGATGCACCGGAACCAGCTGCGCCGGTGGCTCGCCCGGCATGGCGTCGACTCGGCGGCCTTCGCCGGCGCGGGCAGGCGCAAGGGCGGCGCCTCCCTCCCCTCCGCCAAGGACGGCGAGCGCCACGAGCCCTCGTGACCGGCGGCGGATGAGCGGTTGAATCCGGCGGTCGACAACCCAGGAAGGCGGACAGGGAGTCTTCATGAGCTCATCGATCAAGACCACGGATCTGTGCGACGAGCACCCGGACGTCCTCGTCGCCGCTCCGATCTTCCGGGATTACGGCGGAGCTCGGCTGTTTCACGGGCGCATCACCACGGTGAAGGTCCATGAGGACAACGTGCTCGTCCGCAAGGCGCTCGAAGAGCCCGGCCAGGGGCGGGTGCTGGTCGTGGACGGAGGCGGCTCCCTCCGCTGCGCGCTCCTCGGAGACAACATCGCCGCCATGGCCCACCAGAACGGCTGGGCCGGTGTGATCGTTCATGGGTGCATCCGCGACGCGGAGGCGATCGGCCAGATCCCGATCGGCGTGAAGGCCCTCGCGACGCACCCGAGGAAGAGCGCCAAGAAGGGCGCGGGGGACCGCGACATCGCCGTGACGTTCGCCGGGGTCACGTGGGTTCCCGGCGAGCTCGTCTATGCCGATCATGACGGCATCGTTTGCGCGCAGGCGCAACTCGCCTGAGCGCCCGCACGCGCGCTCGCGTCCGAGGTGCGGCAAAACGCACGTCCCTGGGCGCTTTTGCCACACCTCGCGAGGAGGGCGCGGCGGCTGCGCCCGGTATGGATGGGCTCGGATCCGGTCAGGACGCGTGAACGTCGCGCGCCGCGTCGAAGCGCGCCAACTGGCGCGGCCAATGCATCACGAGCAGAGAGGAGCGATCGACACTCGTAGCCTCGGGAGGACAAGAATGGGCAACATCACATCGGAACTGAAGAGCGATCTGAACAAGAGCCTGGAGTCGCTCCAGACCTTGCGCGACGAGATCCGCGTCAGGCTCCACCTTGCCGGCATGGACGCGAAGGACGCCTGGGACAAGCTGGAGCCCAGGCTCCTCGACGCCGAGAAGCTGGCCGAGGACGCCTCGGAGGCCTCGCGGAAGGCGCTGCGCGAGATCGTGGAGAAGGTGAAGGAGTTCCGCTCGTCGCTCCCCTCCTGATCGCCGCGCCAGCGCGGCGGAATCGAGGCGGAATCGAGGCGAGGCGGGAACGCGACGAGATCGCGGTGGGGGCGCGACGCCGGATCAGCCCCGCAGCGCGGCGGCCACGACGCGCGCGACGCTCCCCCACCCTGGATCCACCGCGCAGGCCGCGAGCCTCTCCCCGACGACGTGGGAGCGCCGGTGATCGTAGAAGCCGGGCGGCCGCGGGAAGGCGGTGAGCGGCGCGCGCAGGACGGTCTTCTCGACCTGCGCGAGCATCGTTGTGTTGTGCACGAAGCCGAGCCCGCTCCGGATGTCGGCGAGCGTCGAGCCCGGGTGGCCCCCCCAGGGCGGGACGACGGCCGCGTGCGCGGCGGCGGGCGCCTGGTTCACCGCGATCACGCCGTACCGGAGATCGAGCAGCGCGCGGTCGAGCGCGGCCCCGACGGCGGGGTCCTCCTCGCTCATCGGGTGCGCCACGATCGTCGCGCCAAGGCTGCCCCGGAGCTGGTCGTTGCAGAAGCGGGTCGCCGCCTCCAGGAACTCCACCGGATCGCTCGAGCCGACCTCGACGACGGAGAGCACGCCGCCGAGCGGTTCGGTCGAGAGCAGCGGCTCGGCGGCGTCCGACGCGGCGAGCCCGGCGATCAGCGTCCAGGGGAGCTCGCCCGGCCCTGGCGCGCCGATGCGCGCGACCCCGCACGGCAGCGGCACGTCGGCGGAGGCCTCGAGGCGCTCGGGCTCGATCGGCGCGCGCCCGGCCGTGAGCGCGGCGTACCGCGCCTCGGCCTCCGGGTGGGCGGCGCGCCGCGGCGGCACGGCGGCGAGCGCGCGGCGCAGCATCCGGAAGAGCAGCGGCCGCTGCGCGAAGCCCCTGGGCAGCACGAGGACGCTCGCGGCGTGGCTGCCGTGCGACGCGCCGCTCACGATCTGGCTCGCGAGGCACCTCGCCTGGAACCAGAGCTCGTCGCCGCCGTAGAGCCACGGCATCACGAGGACCGGGCTGGCGCCGCCGAGCGTGGAGGAGACGGGCTTGTCCAGCAGCCGCGCTCCCGACGCCCGCCGGCGCGCCTGCGTCGGGCCCGGCGGCCCCCAGACGAGCGCGTCGTGCGCGCTCGCCGGGCCGGTGACGTGGACCTCCGAGACGGCGGGGTGGGCCGCGAGGTAGGCGCCCGACGCGGCGCCGCCGTAGACGAAGCGGAGGAGCCCGCGCGCGACGAGCGGCGCGAGGGCGCGCTCGACCAGCGCGCCGAGGGGCGCGATCCGCGGGCTCATCGCGAGCGCCACGACGCGCCCCTCGACGAAGAGCTTGTGCAGCGCTTCCCGGAGGGGGACGCGGGCGACGTCGTCCGCGCCGAGCACCAGCGCGACGCCCCCTTCGGGGTCGCGCTGCTGGTAGAAGCGCGCCTGCTCTTCCCGGACGCTCTCGCGCGTCGCCCCGGGCTGCATCAGCACGCGCGCGCGGAGAGGCCCGTGCAGGGCGGTGTCCTTCAGGCGCGCCGGGAACACCTCCACCTCGATCCGACCGTCCGCGCGGGCGCGCACCGCCCCGCGGCCGAGCTGGGGGCGCCCGCGCGCGGCGATGTCCTCGAGCGCCTCGGCCAGGCGGCGCACCTGCGAGAGCGTGACGCAAGGCCCCGCGAGCCACGCCTCCCCGCTCGCCGCCGAGCCGGGATCGAGCCCCCGGTCGGCGCACGACGCCTCGACCTCGGCGCGCGCGGCGGCGAGCAGGTCCGGGAGCGACGAGCGGAGCAGGAAGGCCTTCTCGAGGGCCGGCATGCGAGCGAACCCGAGCGCGGCGTCGCCCAGCGTGGACAGCGCACGATCGAGCTCGGCCGAGGGTGTCTCGGCGCCGCGCGCGGCGCTCGGATCGACCGCCGGCACGGCCGCGGCGCCGCTCGAGGCGGCGCTTCCGGGCGCGAGTTCTGTGACGGCGACGACTTCGGGGACTGGCGGCATCGGGACGGAGATTACAGGCTGGAGATCGCGCGCGCGAGCGCGGCGACGGTTCGCGGCGCGCGTGTAGCCGGCGTGCTCGGGATTCGGTACAGTCCACCGCCATGGATTGCGCTTTCACCACGGGTCTGGGCCCCGCGCGCGCGCCCTTGTCCAGGGCAGCTCTCCGCCCGGCAGCTTGCGGCCTCCTTCTCGGCCTCGGCGCGCTCCTCCTCGCCCCAGCGGCGACAGCGCAACAGAACGCTCAGCCGCTCCCGCAGGGCCAGGCGCAGCCCGGCGGAGCTGCCCAGGCGCCGTCCGGGTATCCTCAGCAGCAGGGGTATCCTCAGCAGCAAGGTTACCCGCAGCAGCAGGGGTATCCTCAGCAGCAAGGTTACCCGCAGCAGCAAGGTTACCCGCAGCAGCAAGGATATCCCCAGCAGCAAGGATATCCTCAGCAAGGATATCCTCAGCAGCAGGGGTATCCTCAGCAGCAAGGTTACCCGCAGCAGCAGGGATATCCTCAGCAGGGCTACCCCCAGCAGCAGGGGTATCCTCAGCAGCAAGGCTACCCGCAGCAACAAGGATATCCTCAGCAGGGCTACCCCCAGCAAGGTTACCCTCAGCAGGGTTATCCTCAGCAAGGCTATCCTCAACAGCCGCCCGGCTATGGTCCGGGCTACGCCTTGCCGGCCGGGCCCCCGCCGCCCCCGAAGCCCCCCGAGTCCACCTGCTGCCGCTGGTCGGTCCGCTACAACGCGCTGGATCTCCTGTTTGGAAAGATGACCTTCGAGGGCGAGGTCGCCGTCATCGGGCCGCTCACCCTCGGGATCGCGCCGTCGTGGATCTGGGGCTCGCTCGAGGACGCGTCGCTCGACACGACCGGCTACGCGCTCGCGGCGGACGTCGGTGTCTACGTCGAGGGCAAGGCGCTGCGGGGCTTCTGGGTGAAAGGCCGCATCGGCTACGAGTCGTTCGAGGCGGTCATCACCCCTCCCGGGCGGCTCGAGGGCCGCGGCGACGTGAGCAGCGTCGTCCTCGGCGGCATGGTGGGGAGCACGAACGTGCTCAGCCGAGACGGCGGGTTCGCCATGTCGGGAGGCTTCGGGCTCGGCGTGGCGCTCGCCGATCCCGTGACGATCACCGCGGGCCCCTACCAGTATTCCTTCTACGAGAAGGCGGGGAAGATCAAGCTCATGGGGTCGCTCTCGCTCGGCGTCGTCTTCTGATCGACGCCCTCGCCTTGCAGTCGCCAGTCCGCGCGCGACGCCGGCCCGGCGGGTGAGCGCGGCGGCCGCGCGGGACGGCCGGCGGCGTCCCTGGAACTTGGCCCCGCGCGCGGCGACGTGGGACTCCTGCACCATGCCCTCTCGCATCGCCCGCCGCCCCGGGCCGGCGCTGCTGCTCCCGTTCCTGGCGGCGCTCATGTCGATCGCGTTCGCCCTCCCCGCGCGCGCGTGGGTCGAGGTGCACATCGCCGGAGACGACGTGCGCCTGTCGATCGACCGGGCCGGCGCCGCCACGGTCGAGCACAAGGTCACGCTGAAGATCTCGGGCGGGCCGCTCCGCGGGCTCGACATCCAGGGCGTCGACCCGGACGCCCAGCTCGATCAGGGCAGCTACGCCGTGCCCTTCAAGGCCGCGGAGGCGGGCTCGCTCGCGTCCGCGACGCCGGTCGCGATCGAGCTCCTGCCGCCCGACCTCCGGCCGCGCGAGGACGGCACGCGCCGCCCGGCGGCGATGCGGGCCCGCTTCGACGGCAAGGGGCTGAGCCGCGGGGTGTTCGTGCTCTTCTTCCGCTACCGCACGGACCTCATGAAGCGCGGGCTCATCCGGCAGGACGGCCCGAGCTCCCGCGTCTCCTGGAGCGGCCCCGTCTGGGACGACGGCTACGACTCGGCGCGGCTCACCGTCGCGCTCCCGGCCGCGCCCGACGAGCCGCGCGTCGACGAGGCGCAGGCCGACGAGGCGTCCCCCGACGCGCTCCCGGCGCCGACGACGCTCTCCACGCTCCGCCGCGCGCTCGACAAGGACGAGCTGGAGCTGCTCCGCCCGTACGCCCCCAAGGCCGAGCCGATCCGGTGGGCGATCCGCGCCGACGCGCGCGCCTTCCAGCCCGAGCCCGCGGCGGCGAAGCCCGGGGCCGACACGCTCGGCCGCCTCTCGGACGCCGCGGCCGGCAGCCCCGATCGCAGCCGCACCCTCTACGTGGCCGCGGGCGTGGTCCTCTTCGCGCTCTACAGCGCCCTCGTCGCGCTCAAGGCGCGCGAGCACGAGCGCCTCGCGCGCGCCGCGGGCGCCCTGCCGCGGCCCCTCGTCCCGATCCCGCTCGCGCCGCGCGCCGCGCTCGCGGGGCTCGCGCTCGTCGCCGGCGTCGCGCTGGAGCTCCTGCTCAGGGACGGCACGCCGGGCGCCGCGCTCGTGGCGGCGGCGACCGCGCTCGCCGCGCACCGCACGCCCCGCCCGGAGCGCGCCGCCGCGACCTTGCGGCGCCCTGGCAAGTGGCTCCCCATCGCGGAGGCCGAGGCGTTCCGCGAGCCGCCGCGGGCGCGCGGCGTCTACCTCGACGTCTCGACGCGCGCCGGCAAGGCGCTGCTCGTCGCGCTGCTCGCCGGGCTCGGCGCGGGCGTCCACGCCGTGGCGGCCGCCTCGCCGTACCACGCCCACCTGCTCGCGCTCGACGCGACGGCGCTGCTCGCGATCTTCTGCACCGGCCGGCTCGCCGAGCTCCCCGCCGATCCGGCGGCGCGGCCGGTCGCGTTCCTGCGCGACGTCGCGCGGCGCGTGCGGCGCCTGCGGAAGGCGCCCGCCGGCGCCGCGGCCGGGGCGCAGGAGCTCCGCGTCGTCGGCCGCCTCCGCATCCCGGACGGCAGCCCCGACGCCGACGAGCTCCGGCTCGGCCTCTCGCCGCGCGCGGCGCTCCCCGGCTTCGTCGGGATCGAGGTCGGCGTCGTCTACGCGCCCGGCGCCGGCGGCGCCATCGGGCTGCCCGAGGTCCTCTTGCGCGTCGCCCCCGGCTCGCCGTGCGAGCGCGCCGTCGAGGGGCTCGCGAAGAGCGGCCGTTCCTCGCGCGGCCGGCGCCCCGGCGAGCGCGTGCTCGCGTTCACGCCGCGCCTGCCGACCGCGAGGATGACGGCGGCCATCGCCGCCGCGCTGGTCCGCGCCGTGTCCACCCCGCCCGCGGGCGCCATGCCGACGAAGCCGTCCGGCGCCGGCGCGGCCGGGGCGACCCGCGCGCCGCGCCCCCGCAAGAAGGCCGTCTCCGCTGCGGCGTAGCGTACAGCGAGCGTGCGCTTCCCGGCGTGCTCCGCCCGGTAGGGGGACCGCCGCCGACAGGTTCCGCCCGGTAGGGGGACCGCCGCCGACAGGTTCCGCCCGGTGGGGGGACCGCCGCCGACAGGTTCCGCCCGGTGGGGGGACCGCCGCCGACAGGTTCCGCCCGGTGGGGGGACCGCCGCCGACGTGCGCCGGCATCTGGCCATCGCCTGGCCCTGCCCCCGAGGTTGCGATAGCAAGGCTTCATGGGAAAAGCCGCATTTCTCGCCCGCCGGCTCCCGCCGAGCGGGTGTATCGTCGCAGGGACCAAGCTCGCCGCCCACCGGGAGGCGCTGAAATCGAAGAAGATCAAGCTCTCCGCCAAGGTCGAGACCGCGATCCAGTCCGTCCTCGCAGCCACCGAGGTCCTCGAGGCGCTCGGGAGCACCGATGCCACGATGACGGAGATCGATCGCGGCACCGACCGGTGCATCGGGGCGTTCGGCAGTGAGCTCGACAGCATCGTGCGCGCGTTCGATCACGAGGGCATCCTGCCGCTCTCCGACGAGGAGGCCGCGCGCCGCGGCGACGCGGAGCTCGTGCGCTCCGAGGTGCTGTCGTCAGGCACCGACTTCCTGCGGCTCGCCCACTCCCAGCAATGGGTGCGCATGAGCGCGATGGTCAAGGCGCTCGACCGCAAGGAGGTGAACGCCGCGGTGGAGCGACTCGGGCTCTCGGCCGAGGTAGGCCGGCTCCGGCGCTGGACCGAACTCTATGGCGGGAAGCTCGGCGTCACCGAGGCCAAGGGCGCGGATCCGGCCGTCAAGGCGGTCGAGGCGTGGCACGAGGCCTATGGCGCGCTCATGGTCCACGTGCACTCCGAGTACGACGACGACAGGGACGAGGCCCACGCGCTCCTGCGCGATCGCCTGCTCTCACCGTATGAAGACGCGGCCGAGGAAGAGCGGCGGGCGCACCAGCGGGCCCGCGCCGCCGCCAAGAAGAAGAACGACGAGAGCGAGCCCGAGCCGATCTAAGGGCCGCGCGCCCGGCGTGGCCAGCCAAGGGAGCGGCCGGCGCCTCCGTCACGCGATGACGCCGCCGTTCTCCTCCGATCCGGTCGCCCCGTCACGCTGCCCGCCGGCCTTCAGCCGACCCCTCGAACCGCACAGTTCACCTCAGACGCAGCGAGGCCCCTCCGGCGTGCTCTCGTTCCTCTCAGGATCGGTGTGAGCGCCGCCGCTGAGCGCGCGCCGTTCCACGTTGCGCCGCAGCGCCTGGCGAGTCTACGGTTCGAGACCACACAAGGGGAGGAGGCAATGAGCAGGCGCCATTTGAGCAGACTGCTTGCGGCGATGGGGCTGGCGATCGTTGGGTACGCGATGGTCCCGGGCTGTGTCATCCGGGTGGGCCCAGGCACGGGAGGCGATGACGACTCGGCGCCGGACGGCGTCCCGGTCCCGGAGGAACCGGCGCCGGACCAGAGCGTGGAGGAGCCGGACCAGGAGACGAAGACACCGGAGGAGCTGGCCGAGGAGGCATTCATGCGGGGTGACCCGCAAGAGCTCGCCCTCGCGTCCACGAAGGCGACGTTCACAACGTACGCCTTGGCCGGAATGATCGAGTCGCTCGGCCTGGACCCGGCGACACTCGACGAGGCCGCACTCGGCGAGCTCATGACGCAGTACATGCCGGCGGCCGCCGAGGAGGCCGATCGGTGGCTCTCGACGCTCGATCCCTCGACGCTGCCCCTCGGGATCACGCCTCGCTATGAGTGCACGGACGAGTTCGGGTGCGCCTACTCCACCCCCTGCAAGTACGCCGCGTGGGGAACCACTTTACCCTCCGTGAAGCACCGCTGCTTCGTCACGGACTGCGGCGACGCCAGGTGCAGCACGTGCCCCGCCTGGGTCGGCGAGCTCCTGTCCCATCTCGCGATTCGCTCCTGGTGCGCGTATGTCTGCTTGGAGCTGGGAGTGCTCGACGGCAAGCCGATCGCCGTCGGCGCGAGAGGCCTCTCGTCCTTGTTCGGTGGCTTCGTAGGGCCGATCTGCATGGCCCCGTGAGGAAACACCATGCCTCAGCACACGGACGAAGAGCAGTGGAGGGCCGCCCTGGAAGCAGCCCACGAATTCGCGACCAAGGAGCCCGAGCGGTGGAAGGCGTCATGGGACAAGCTGGGCGAGGTGATGGGCACGCTGTTCGGGGTGCTCAACCTCATCCCCGCCTTCGCGGCGCCGCGCTACCTCGCACAAGGAAACCCTGCCGTACGCCCCACGCCGGAGCAGCTCCTCGGGCTGTTCGACAAGTACATCTCGCTCCTCGACTACTGGAAACCCACGACCACCAACATCCAGGATCATGAATTTCTGCGCACCGAGGAAGCGACGCGCCGGCTGCGGGCGCTGCTCGAGACCTGGGAGTGGAGCCTCGAGGCGCCCGCGCCGATCGTGCAGGCCGCGCGAGACTGGCTCGCGGCGTACGGGGCCCGCGAGCCTGCCGGAGGCTGGGACCAATGGATGGGGCCTGAAGAGGCCCAGAAAGCTGAGCCCAAAGGATGACGCCGCCACCTCGACGACCGGGCGGCTTCGTTCGACGGGTGTTCGCATCAGCCTGGCTCGCGCCGCGATGACCGCCGCCACGCAACGAAGCAGGACGACGCCATGACGCACGCGCTCTGCGCGCTGATGATCCTCCTCGGCCTGGTCACCCTCGGCGCGGCCGTGCTCGGCCTTCGTGCCCTGCTGCAACGCCGCTGGCGTCATGGAACGACGCTCGGCCTCCTCGCCGCGGCGGGAGGCGTCGCGTGCGGCGCGCTGCCCGTCGCGCTCGCGTCCGCCATCGCATCAGGCAGCGCGGACGCCGCGCAGAAGGCCCAGCTGCTGGCAGAGACCCTCGCGACCTTGCTGAACTGCGCCGCGGCGGGGCTGCTCGCTCTCCCGCTCGGGGGCATCGTGGCGCTGGCGAGCCTGGTCGGCGGGCTGAGGTCGCGCCGATAGACCGACGAGGCACGCTCGATCGCCCTCCTCAATCGCCCTCGCCAACCATCGTCGGTGTTCCGGCGCCTCGGCGAGAGACGCACACCCTACCAGGATAACACTCCAGCGCCCTTGTCGCGCTCAAGGGGCGCGAGCACGAGCGCCTCGCGCGCACCGCTGGCGCCCTGCCGCGGCCCATCGTCCCGATCCCGCTCGCGCCGCGCGCCGCGGTCGGGGGGTTGCTCGGGCTGCTGGTGACCGGGGCCGTGATGAACACTTGCCTGGGGCCGACCGCGCCGGCGCCGCTCCTGATAGCGCCGATCGGCGCGTCGACCGTGCTCGTGTTCGGGGTCCCCGCGAGCCCGCTCGCCCAGCCCTGGTCCGTGCTCGGCGGCAACGTGCTGGCGGCCGTCATCGGCGTCACGGCGGCGCGCGTCATCCCCGATCCGCTGTGCGCGGGCGCCGTCGCGGTCGCGGTCACCATCGCCGTCACGAGCCTGCTCCGGTGCTTGCACCCGCCCGCGGGCGCGGTGGCGCTCACGGCGGTCATCGGCGGCCCGGCCGTGACGAGCCTGGGTTATCACTTCGCGCGGTGGTCGACGAGCGAGGCGTCGTGCACGGCGCGATCGACGTCTCGATCGCGCCGGCCATGCCCGAGGCCACCGTGCGCGACTTGCCGTCCATCTTTTTCGAGACCGCCGGCGAGGACACGCCGATCAACGAGCTCTTCCAGCTCCTCTCCCGCGGGCGCGTGCACGAAGCGCTGATCGTCGACGCCAGGATGCGCCTGCGCGGCATCGTGACCCAAACCGATCTCCTGGCCGTGATCGGCCGCGCGCAGCTCGCCAAGGGCTCGGCGCTGGTCGGGTAGCGAGCCCAGGGCAGTACGCCGCTATACGACACAGGCGCGCATCGCCACAGCGCACCGTCCATGCACACGCCTTCACGTGCAGGAACACCTTGCTACGCCGGCAAGACCACAAGACCGCAAGAAAACTAGAGGACAAGAGGACAAATCGCCGGCCGCTCCACGCGAGCGTATAGCGAGCGATGATCGAAGCATGATAGTCTCGAGATCATCGTCCTTGTCTCCAGCGCCATCGCTGAAACGGATCGAATCGTGCATGGGTCGGCGCTCTCGTGGCCTCTCCAGCGAGGGCTGAGCGGCCAGTCGACGCTCGCGACCCCATCGTCGGCCTTGGTCACCTCGGAGTTTGGTCACACGGCACATTTACACGTTTGCGCGCTGTACGTTTTGCACGTGTTGAGCCGGCCCTGAAGGAGCTCTGGCGCCCATCACGCCTGTCGAGGTCATCCGTCCTCGAACAGGCCCCAACCGATCGGGAGCGAACATGGCAGAAAGACCCCTTGTCCGCGTCATCACCTCCGCGCCGCTGTCGGTGTGCGCTGCGGCCTGCGCCTGGCTCGCCGCGGGCGATGCGTCGGCGGCGTTCCAGTTCGACGCCACGGAGGCCGCGTACGACGCGACCTACGCGGCGGCCCCCATCGACGTGACCGGCGTCGTCGTCGACGAGGCGGGGTCGCCGATCGCGGGGGCGGAGGTGACGGCCATCGGCTGGGGGAGCGGCGCGGTCAACCACGGCGAGATCGCGTTCACCGACGGCGCGGGCGCGTTCACGCTGGCGGCGCTCGCGCGGCGCTCGGTCCTGCTGCGCGTCGAGGTCGACGGGTACACCAGCGAGATCGTCCCTGCCGATCTGCACCTGCCGCTCGCCGAGGCGGCCGCCGGGGTCGGCCGCGTCGTGCTGACGGAGCAGCGCGCGGGCCGCGCCCGGATCCTCGTGGGAGGCGACACGATGTTCGGCCGGCGCTTCATCGACAGCGACGAAGACGGCATCGAGGGAGAGGTGGGCGACCTGATCCGCCCCGCGACACGGCAAGCCGACGCGAGCGCCGTCCTCGCCTTCCTGCGCGACGTCCTCTCGTCGGCCGACTACACCCAGGTCAACCTGGAGTGCCCCGTCACTGCCAACCCGCAGACGCCCCACCCTTACAAGTCGTTCACGTTCTTCTCCTACCCCGAGACGGTCAGGGCGCTCGCGCTCTCCGGCGTCGACGCCGTGAGCCTCGGCAACAACCACATGTTCGATTACCTGGGGGCAGGCGTCGCCGACACGCTCACCGCCGTCCCGAACGCCGGCCTCGACTGGTTCGGCGCAGGGCTCGACAAGACGATGGCGAAGGGCACCGTGCTCTACCGGACGCTCGGCGGCGTCGACGTGGCCTTCCAGGGGTTCAACCAGCTCGTCAACGACGGGACGACGCTCCCGGCGTACACGCTCACCGCCTCCGACGGGCCTCCGCCCAAGGCCGGCGCGCTCGAGCTCAGCCTCACGGAGATCAGCGACTTCATGGCGGAGGACGCGGTCGGGCGCTTCGCCATCCCGGTGCTGCACGGAGGCATCGAGTACAGCGACTATCCGTCGTCCGGCATGCGGAGGCGGTTCACCCAGCTCGTCCAGAAGGGCGCCGGCATGGTCGTGGCGCACCACCCGCACACGATCCACGGCATCGGGCTGTACAACGCCGGCGCCGGCCCCCGCTATATCTTCATGTCGCTCGGGAACATGGTCTTCGATCAGGACGTCTTCGAGACGTTCCAGTCGTACCTCGCCGCCATCGACATCGACGAGGACGCGAGCGGCAACCGCGCGGTGCACCGCGTGCAGCTCATCCCGTTCCAGAACGAGGACTACGTCCCGAAGCTCGTGGGCGGCGCCTGGCTCGGCCGGGCGATCCGCCACATCGGCCACCTCTCCACCACGCTGCCGGCGGCGCCCGCGCCCGGCGAGGCGGCGGACGGCCTGACCGGCGCGGTCGTGTTCCCGAGCGGCCCGCGGGCCGCCGCGGCGAGCAGCCCCTCGCAGTACACGACGAGCGATGCCGTCGAGACGCGGACCGTGCCGCTCACGAGCCGCCGCACAGGCCCCCTCGCGCACGTGCGCTCGAACCCGGCGGACTCGCTCGCCGCCGTCCGGACGACGGCCGCCGCGAGCTGCGATTACGGCCGGGAGATCATGCTCTACGGCGACTTCGAGGACGGCGACGTCGACGACACCTCCCACGAAGGCTCGATGTGGTCGATGAGCGAGTACCGCTACATCGAGAACAGCGTCGTCCACGGCGGGACCGGCGCGATGGTGTTCCTGCGCAAGTCGAGCAACACGACCGAGGCCTCGACCTACATGAACAACCGCGTCAAGTTCGAGCCTGGCCGCCAATTGACCCTGACCGGCTACATGAAGGGAAACAACGCCGGCCCGATGCGTGTGCAGGTCTACTGGTACACGAGCGGCGGGACCAGCGTGTCGAACAGCATCGTTTTCACGCGCGCGGCCGGCACCTACGGCTGGCAGCCGTTCACCGTCGACCTGACCCCGCCGGCGAACGCGGGCTCCGTCCGGTTCTATTTCAGGGCGGGTGTGCCGGCGAGCGGCGAGGCCACCTCGTTCCTCGACGACGTGTCGCTCATCGAGTGGGAGGGCACGGTCGCCGACAGCTCCCTCGGGTTCGCGTTCGCCACGCCGAACAACTGGAGCTTCGTGCGTTGCACCGCCGCGGATCCGGCGCTCACGAGCCTCGGCGTGACGATGACGCACCGGTCGTACGCGCTGGCCCCGGCGACGCCCTGAGCGCGCCGCCGCGGCCGGCGAGGGCGGAGGGCGAAGCCGCCCGCGAGCCGCAGCCCATCGGCGCGCCCCGAGACGACGCGCGCGATCCCGAGCTGGACCCCGCTGCTCCGCAGGCGAAGAGTCGAGCGGCGTCGATGGCGGCGCCGCATGGATCCATCACAGCACACCTGACCTCGACTTCCGCGCGCTGCTTCGATAGCCTGCGTGTGGGCGCCGCGCCGTGGACTCGCCACCTGCGCGGAGCCCGCGCGCCACGGACTCGCCACCATGAAGCCATCGTCTCTCGCGCCCGTGCTGGCCCTCTCCGCGATCGTCGCCGGCTGCGGCTCGGAGCCTGAAGGCCCAGACCTCGTGTGGCCGATCGGGGGGACGGACGAGATCCAGCCGATGTCGTCGAGCTTCGGTCCCCGCCTGCAGGCCTCGCGCGATGGCGTCTACGACTTCCACCGCGGCATCGATATCCCCACCGTCATGGGCACCCCGGTGTACGCGGTCGCCGACGGAAAGGTGATCCGCGCAGGCCGCTACCAGGATTTCGAGGACGTCGTGGTGCAGATCGAGCACTGCGATCAGCCGGGCGCGTGCCTCTACAGCACCTATATCCACCTGGCGATGCCGCTCGTCGAGACCGGCGATCAGGTCGGGCGCGGTCAGCACATCGGCTATACCGGGCTCGCCGCCAGCAGCCTGTTCCCCCACCTGCACTTCGAGATCCGCGAGGGAGGGCACGAGAAGGTGTACTGCGTGCACCCGCTCCGCTTCCTCCCCACGCCGGACGGGCTGCCCCCGGCGCTCTCCGTGCGCCGCACCGACGAGGACTCCACGTCGAGCGTCTCGGTCGAGGTCGAGGCCACCCTGCCAGGCATCTCCCCGGGCCTCGTCGAGCTCGCGGTCGCGACGTCCAGCCGATCGACCGGGGAGGTCATCGAGGAGCGCGTGTTCAACTACGAGGAGTGGAACCGCAAATATACCGGGGAGGGAGACGCCGCGACCATCGACGAACAGAGCCTCGGAGGCATCCGGATCGAGCCGGCGAAGTTCAACGCGCAGTCCGCGGCATACGTGATCGCGTTCCGCTTCAGCGATCTCGACGGGACGGCGTCGGCCAACGACCTCCAGATCACGGCGCGGGCGCGCGACGTCGACGGCCACGTCGTCGAGGCGCGCGCGCCCTGAGGCGACGCGGCGCGCGGCTCAGGCCTCGCCGACCAGCGCCGCCATGTCCGCGGGCAGCGGCGACGTCACCACGAACGCAGGCACCGCGTCGCTGCCGCCCCACCCGATGTAGTGCGCGTGCAGCGCGTGGCGGCTGAGCCCCTCCACCGCGGGCCCGCCGTAGAGCACGTCGCCGGCCAGCGGGTGCCCCACCGACGCGAAGTGCGCCCGTATCTGGTGCCGCAGCGCCCGCGGCGCCCGCGCCTCGACGAGCTCCCAGAGCCCCACCTGCCGCACGCGCTTGTACATCGTCGCGGCCGGCCTCGGGGCGTACCGCGCCACGTCGCGCGGGTGGATGCAGGGGTAGACCCGCTTCTTGTCCTTCGGGTGCGGCGCGAGCGGCACCTCGATCGAGCCCATCTCGGGAAGATCGCCGATCTGGCAGATCAGCAGGTAGCGCTTGTCGAGCCGCCCCTCCTTCAGCCCGGCGCCGAGCGCCGCGAACGCCGCGGCCGTTCGCGCCGCGAGCACGAGGCCGCTCGTGTCCGTGTCCAGCCGGTGGCAGAGCCCCGGCTCCCGCGGAGAGAAGCCGATGCCCGCCATCTCGGGGTACCGCGCGACGAGCGCGTTCGCGACCGTCCCGCGCTCGCCCGGATGGAGCGGCGCCGTCGGCACCCCGGCGGGCTTGTTCACCACCACCAGGTCGTCGCGCTCGAGCACCACGTCGAGCGGCGCGGAAGGATCCGGCGTCGCCGCGCCGGAGGCCTCCGTCGGCTCGACGTCGACCTCCAGCACCTCGCCGGCCGCCGCCACGTCGCCCTTCGACGCGCGCCGGCCGGCGCCGCTCTTCCCCACGCCGAGGACGCGCACGCGCCCCTCGGAGAACAGCCGCTTCGCGCCCGCGCGCCCCAGCCCGGGGAGAAGCTGCACGAGCAGCTTGTCGAGGCGCGTCCCTGCATCCAGCTCGGTGATCGTGATCTTCATAGCTCCTACGGAATCGCCCCCTGCCACCCGAGGCCGAGCGCGGGCGCTCGCCGGCTCCCGACCACGCTCTCTCCTATCACTCCCAACATGGGCAGGCCGAACCGGTTCCACGAGGGGCCCGCGCTGCGGGCTCCGGCGTCGGCAGGGCGGGTCACGCACCACGCGACGCCCGCCCCGAGCAGAAAGCCCGCGGCCGTGGCGCCGACCCAGGCCCGCTGCTGCGCCTCGGTCGGGGACTCGAACACGAGCGGGCTGGCCAGCGCGGCGGCGCCCAGCCCGCCGAGCATCGCGCCCACGTCGATCGCCAGGATCTCCGACGGCGTGACGTCGAGCTGCGTGGCCGCCGCGGCCGCCGCCAGCCAGCCGAGCGCCGCGCCGTAGCCCATCCCCGCGATCGGCGTCCGCTGCACGTCGCCCCGCCCCGCCCACTCGACAAGCCCGCCCAGCATGAGCCCCAGCCCGCCGCCCGACTGCGCCATCAGCGCGCCGCCCTCGGACATCCGGCCCAGCGAGAGCCCGAGCGCCGCCAGCGTGATCCCGGCGGTCCCGCCGATCAGCCCGGACGCCCAGCGCTCCTGGGCCGGATCCGCCGCGTGCTGCGCGAAGCGGCCCTGGTAGATCAGGTGCCCCGCGATCGTCGGCCACCACGTGCCGGACCCGAGGTACCACGCGTCGGCCACGCCGACGTCCCACTCCTCCGCGATGATGATCGCGCCGCCGAGCCCGATCCCGGCGCCGACCGCCAGGAGCGGATAGAGCAGGCGCGGATCGTCCGAGCCGCTCGATCGCTGGATCGAGAAGCCCACGAGGCCTCCGTAGAGCGTCGCGTTGGCCGCGAGCGTCGCCTTGCCCATGCTGCGCGCCGGCGTGGCGAGGCGCCCGCGGCACCGCTCGGGGCACGGCGCCTCGCGGGCCGACGCACGGGCCACGGCGGCGCCGGCGTCGAGCTCGGCCAGGAGATCACGGAGCATCACCGCGGCGCGCACCGCGAGGTCGTCCCGCGCGACGCGCTCGACCCGCACCCTCAGCGACCTCGATCCGCCGGACGCAACGGCGAGCCTGAGCTCCACCTCGTCGCCGTGCAGCTCGAGGCTCGGCGCGATGAGGAGCTCGTCGCCGGAGCGCGCGCGCTCGATGAGCTCGGCCTCGTCGGGGCGCGATCGCGAGGCGACGCGGCCCGCCAGATCCACCGACAGGCCGAGGTCCTGCGCCGTGTCCGACAGGAGCGCGTCGAGCGCGCTGGCGAGCGGCGCGGCGCGCTCGTCGGCCCCGGGCGCGACCGCGGTCGCGAGCACCACGGCCGATCGCGACGGCCGATCGGGTCGCGGCGGCTGCGCCGGTCGCTCGTCTCCCCCGGAGCGCGCAGGCAACGCCGCGTCTTCAGGCTGAGCCGACGCTGGCAGCGCCGCGGCGAGCGCCGCGGCGAGCGCCAGGGCGCCCGCGCCGCCGCGGAGGTGCCAGGGGTCGATCATGGGGTTGCTGCTTCGGCCAGAGGCGGCGCTCGCCGCGGTGGCCACGCCGCTCGGGGCGTCGATCAGAACATGAACGTGCCGCTCGCGAAGAGGTCGAACGTGTTGCTGTCGTTGACGTAGAAGCGGCGGCCGACCGCGTTGATGGTCGGGCGGTAGTTGGGGTTCGGGCTGCCGGTGACGGTGAGGCGCCCGTCCGCGTCCTGGCGGCGGCAAGGCCCTGCAGCCCCGAGGCTGTCCTTGAACTGGGAGTTGCACGGCTGGTCGCCGCCGATGCCGTGCCCCCCGTCGTGGCGGAAGCCCGCGCCGATCTGGAACTTCACGAGCTCGGCCGCCCGCCACGTCACGCTCGCCGAGGCGCGGTACGAGCCGTACGGCTGGACGTCGCTGAGCCCCGTGAAGTACGTGCGCTGCGAGCCCACGTCGACGATCGACGGCGAGCAGGCCCTCGCATCGCCCGTCCTGCACATGTCGGGGTCGTACGCGTCGTTGTCGCGGAACGCCGCCCACTGCGGCTGGCGCAGCGAGCCCGCGTCGCTCGAGCCCAGCGCGTCGAACAGCTCCGAGTAGTCGCGCCCCTCGGAGTGGTACTCGCCGGTGAAGCGCAGATCGAGCGTGAGCCCGGTGTACTTCTCGCGGTTCTCCCAGGGGACGATCAGCACGCCGAGCATCACGCTGCCGACGAGCGGCGGGTGGTTCACCAGCGACGTCTTCAGGTCGGTGAGGCCGTAGTCGCTCGACTCCTGCTGGAACTCGAACAGCGCCTTGAACCCGCCGTACGGCTCGACGTACTTGATCCGCTTCGACAGGTACGTGTGGACCTCGAGGCCGATGGTGCCGCGCGACACGCCGGGGTCGCGCTGGGCGACGCTCTGCCCATCGAACTCGCTGTCGCTGCTGTTGTTCCGGTTGACGTCCGTCGGATCGGCGCACTTCACCTGGCCGCTCTTCGGCGACTCGGTGCAGGCGTGCATCGGCTCGCTCACGGGGAAGCGCCCCTCGATCCCGAACAGCCAGGTCGGCTTCGTCCGGTCGCGCGCCTGGTTCATGATGTTCACGTCGAGGCCGACGGCGAGGTACTCGATGCCGCTCCGGTTCGGCGACGTGAAGGGCATCTGGAACAGCTGCTCCCCGGGGGCCCCCGCGAGCGCGACGGCCTGCGCCTCCGCCCCGGCGCTGCCGTTGAGATCGGTGAGCTCGCGCGCGTGGTTCAGGATGAGCGGCATCCTGAGGTAGAGCGCCAGGTCCCGGTAGAGGCCGACGTCGAGGCGCAAGTTGAGCTTCGACGTCGCCTCGTTGTAGGTCGCCACGTTGAGCAGGTTCGACGTGTAGCCGCCCGACGACAGCCCCGGCCCTGCGATGCTCGTCTCGCGCCGGATCTTCGCGCTCTTCGACGCGTACTCGAAGCCGAAGCTGAAGTTCAAATCAAAGGTGTCGCCGTCGTCGAAGGCGTCGACGACGCTCGTGATCTCGCCGGTCTCCATCATGAGCCGCGGCTCGGTGGCGCTCCGCGGCTCGTCGGCGGCCGCGGGGGACGCCGCGAGGAGAGCCGCCGCTAGGGCCGCGAGCGACGCGAACGCCGAGCCCCCAGCCACGTTGATGGCGACGCGAGCGAGATGGCCTTCGCAGTACCTTCTGCCGTGCATGCTCATGGTTATCCGTCGGACGGACGCTACCGGCCGGGGTAGGAGGGTGTCAATCCGCGAATCGCTCGCCCGGCTCGCGCGGCCCCTCCCCGCCGCTCACGCCGCAGCAATCCCGCTCCGTTCCGCTCCGTTTCGCTCCGTTCCGCGCGGCCGCGGCCGCGGGGGCGCGGCCGCGGGGGGCGCGGCCGCGGGGGCGCCGTTCAGCGCGCCGAGGAGCGCTCCTCGGGGGCGAACGGGCTCTTCCCCTCCTCGCTGTCGGGGAAGATCTCGCTCGTGATGTCCTCCGCGGCGAGCTCCTCGCGGGCGGTGCTCAAGTCGCGCGACGTCTGGTCGAGCCGGTCGGCGAGCACCCCCAGGAACTGCCAGAGCAGCTTCACGGCGAGCTCGTGCTCCTTGCGGAGGATCTCGAAGAAATCGGCGCGCCGGACGGCGATGAGCTCGCTCTGCTCCACGGCCGAGACGGTGGCCGAGCGCGGCATGCTGCGGATGAGGGCCATCTCGCCGAAGTGCTCGCCCGGGCCGACCTCGCTCAGCACCGATTCGCCGCGGATGATCCGGACGAGGCCCGAGAGCACGATGAAGAGCTCGTCGCCGCGATCGCCCTCGCGCACCACGATCTGGCCGGGCTCGAACGAGAGCACCTCGGCGACCTGCATGACCCGGAGCATCTCGCGCTCCTGCAGGCGCGCGAAGAGCGGCATCTTCGCGAGCACGTCGCGCTTCAGCGCGAGCAGCCGGGCGCGGACGCTGTCGCGGTGGTCGCCCTGGCCGAGCCGGACGAGGATCGCGGTGATGTTGTCCTTGCCGCCCTTCCTGTTCGCGAGATCGATGAGGCCGTTCGCGGCGACCTCGCCGTTCTCCTCCTCGAAGAACGGCTCGAGCTCCGCGGTGTGCGCGATGTACCCGTGGAGCCCGTCCGACGCGAGGAGGAACTGGTCGCCCGGGAGCACCTCGATCGTGAGCGTGTCGACCTCGACGCGCTCGTACACGCCGACGGCGCGCGTGATCGCGTTCTTCTGCGCGACCTTCTCGATCTGATCGCGCGTGAGCTTCCCGCGCTTGATGAGCTCGTTGTAGACGGTGTGGTCCTCGGTGACCTGCTGGATGCGGCCCTCGCGGAGGAGGTAGATGCGGCTGTCGCCGACGTGCGCGATGTAGCCGTGCGAGCCGGCGATGAGGAGCGCGGAGAGCGTCGTGCCCATGCCGCGCTTCGTCGTGTCGGCCTTCGCCTCCTCGTGGATCCGGGCGCACGCGCGCTGGACGGCGTGCTCGAGCAGGCTGAGGACCTCCTTCATCGCGGCGCGCCGCACGTTGCTGCGCGCCTGGTTCTCGATGAGGTCCCGCTCCTTCTTCAGCTCCTCGTGGATGATGCGGACGGCGAGGGCGCTCGCGACCTCGCCTGCGGCGTGTCCGCCCATCCCGTCGGCGACCACGAAGAGCGCGAGCTTCTTGTCGACGAGGTAGTTGTCCTCGTTGTGGTCCCGCATGCGGCCGACGTCGGTCGCCGCATAAAACCTGATGTTTTCGGACAGGCCCATCGGTTCGGGCAGGCTAGCCGAGGGCGCGGGAGGAAATCACTACCGATTGCGCCCACCGCGAACTAGACGGTGGAGGACGTCGACGGACGACCTCCTCCCATCCATCGCGCCCTCGCCGCGCCCGGGGCGTGCCTCCGGCGTACGGCGCGTGCGGCGCGTGCGACGCGCCGCGTGCGGCGTCGGGAGACGCTCGGGGGGCGGGTGGGGAATCGACCGCGTGGCCGCGGTTGCGAGCGGCGGTACATTCGGAGCGCGTAGAATGGGGGGTTGAATGCGGCTCGTTCTCTTCGATAACACCGACGTCGGGTGGGGTAGCGCGCGGCGGGCGAACGGCGCGAGGCGGCGCGATGGCGCGGCGGCGCGCGCGCACCCAGCAGCGGTCGACTCCGCCGGTTCCGCCGAGACCGGGGACCTCGAGGTCCTGGGCGAGGCCGTGGGCGCGACGATCGGACTCACGCCGATCTGGCGCGCCGGCGCGCTGCTGCACCGCATGACGGGCGCGGCCGACGCATGGCAGTCCGCCACGAGCTGGGCCGAGGCGCTCGGCTGGGCGGCGCGCGCGGCGCGGGAGCGCGGCCGGAAGATCGCGTCGCTGCAGGCCTGGGGGCACGGCGGCTGGGGGTACATGCGCATGGGCGCGACGCGGCTCGACGAAGCCGCGCTCCGACCCGGCTCGCCGCTCGATGAGGCGCTCGACGCCGTGAGGGCCGAGCTCGCGGGGCCGGACGCCCTCGTGTGGCTCCGCTGCTGCAGCGCCTTCGGCCACACCGGCCGGTCCTTCGCGCAGGCGCTCGCGAGGCGGCTCGGCTGCCGCGTCGCGGGGCATACGTACATCATCGCGTTCTACCAGAGCGGGACGCACTCCCTGCGCCCGGGCGAGACGCCGTCGTGGGATCCACGCGAGGGCGTGCGCTTCGACGGCGAGGTGCCGACCGGCGCCAAGTGGTCGTCGCGCGGGGCGCCGAACACCGTCTCGTGCCTCGCGGGCGATCTCCCGCAGGGCTACTGACGCCGAAGACGCGGGTGAGGCCTCGCCGCGGGTGAGGCCCCGCCCGCTCGGGCGCTCGACCCGCGCCGCCGCGCCGGCGTACGCTGCCGCGATGACGTCGTCCGGAGCGCGGCGAGCGCGCGCGCTCGATCTGCTGGGCCGCGGAGACATGGCGGGCGGGATCGCCGAGCTCGAGGGGCACGTCGCGGGCGCGCCGGACGACGCGGGGGCGTGGCTCGCGCTCGGGGCCGCGTACGCGGCGGAAGAGCGCTGGGCGGACGCGGCGAGGGCGCTCGCGCGCGGGGTGGAGCTCGGCGGAGGGGAGGAGCTGATCGAGGCGCGCCTCGCCTACGCCCGCGCCCTGGTCCGCCTCGGCCGGCTCGACGAGGCGGCCGCGGAGCTCCGGCGGGGCGCGGCGATCGAGCCGCCCGATCCGCGGGCGCAGCGCGAGCTCGGGGTGGTGCTGTACGATCTGCGGCTCTACGACGAGGCGGCGCGCTGGCTCGCGCGCGCGTGCGACGCGGCGCCGGAGGACGCGCGGGCGGCCTTCGCGCTCGGGCTCGCGCACGAGGCGCGGCGGGAGATCGCGCCGGCCATCGCGGCCTACCGCGAGGCGGTGAGGCGCGCGCCCTCGTTCGCCGACGCCCGGCTCACGCTCGCGGACGCGCTCGCGTCGATCGGGGAGCACGAGCGAGCCCTGGGCGAGCTCGAGGCGCTGCTCGCGCGCGAGCGGAGTCACGAGCAGGCGGCGAGGAACCGCGAGGTGCTGCAGCGCGCGCTCGCCGAGATGCGCGCGCGCCGGCTGCTCGGCAAGACGGAGCGGGAGCTCGCGCGGTCGGCGCTCGTCATGGAGGCGCAGCTCAGGCGCCGCGAGGCGCGCGCGGCGCCCGCGACGGCAGAGGGCGCGGCGGCGCGGCAGATCGTCCGCTACACGGCGCCGCTCCTCGAGCTCCACGTGACCCTCGACTCCCCGAACAATGGCCCCGGGAGCGGGACGATCGAGGCGCTGCACCTCGCGCTGACCGATCCGGACCGCGCCGCGCGCGCCGAGGACGACGTCTTCAAGGTCACGGTGATCGGCGAGGACGGCCGGCAGGCGCCGGTCAGCTACGCGACGGGCGCGTCGCTCACGCTCGTGCGCGAGGCGATCGGCTGCCCGATGACGCAGGCGAGCGCGCTCTATACCTCGCTGCTGAAGGGGAGCCCCTCGGTCGACTGGGGCGGCGCGACGCTGCGGTTCGCGAGCGTGCCAGGCACCGGCGGGGCGCCCGGCGGAGAGCGGCACGGCCTCCTGGTCGGCCAGCGCGCCTAGCCTCGGCTCGGCGGGGCGGCGGCGCGCGGCGCGTCGCCGGGCGCGATCATCCCGAGATCGAGCAGCGAGGAGTAGTGCCCGTCCGGCGCGAGGATGACGTGGTCGACGAGCGGCACGCCGATCACCTCGCCGGCGGCGGCGACCGCGTTGGTCATGGCCACGTCCTCGGGCGACGGCGCCGAGTCGCCGCTCGGGTGGTTGTGCACCAAGACGAGCGCCGAGGCCGCGTCCGAGAGCGCGGCGCGCAGGATGTCCCTGGCCGTGACGGAGCACCCGTGGAGCCCGCCCTGCGAGACCCTGCGCGCTCCCCTCATCCCGTTGCGGCCGTCGAGCGAGATCACCCACATCTGCTCGTGATCGAGCGGGCCGAGCTGCGCCGCGCACCACGCCGCGATCGAGGCCGAGGTGCGCACCGGAGGCCGCGGGCGCACCGCGCGCTCGAAGGCGCGCCGCCCGAGCTCGAGCGACGCGGCGATCCGGAGCGCCTTCGCGAGCCCGAGGCCGGGGTGCTCGGCGAGCGCGTGCGGGCCGAGCCGCGCCAGCCCCTCCAGCCCGGCGAAGCGCGAGAGGAGCGCGGCGGAGACGAGCGTCACGGGGGTGCCGACCAGCCCTGTGCCGAGCACGATCGCGAGCAGGTCGGCGTCGCCCAGCGACCAGATCCCCTCCTCGAGCGCTCGCTCTCGCGGACCGACGAAGGCGGCCAGCGCCGAGGGGTCGTCGGTGCACGTCTCGGGGAGGTGATCGGACAGCAGGGCGGCGCGCTTCCACGGGCTCATGCGCGGGCGACAAGCACGCGGCGGGCCGGCCTGCCGACCCGGGGCGCCGCGGGGGCGCGCGCGCCGGCGAGGCGGCGGAGCGGCGGCGGAGGGTGGCGGCCGCCAGGCAGTTGCGAGTCTGGCCAGTCCCGATGCGCGTCAGGACATCAGGCCGAGCACGAAGAGCGCGTCGGACCAGAGCGGCCAGAGCGTGCGGTAGGGGTGGGTGGCCAGCACCACGCCGCCGCTCGGGAGGCGGCGGACGTGGAAGGGCGCGTGCTCTTCGAGGAAGCGCGTGTGCCCGCGCGTCGTGATGTCTGCCCGAAATGCAGGCGGGCCCTCGCCCTCGGGAGCGTCCCCGAGCTGACGGAGCAGATCCATGATCTCGTGCGCCTTTGGCTCGGCCGCGCGCCACGCGTCGTCGGGCACTGCCGCGGCCTCGAGCGCCTCGAGCAGCGTTGCCGGCGGCGTTGCGAGCGCCTTGAGCACGGTCTCGCGCGAGATCGAACGCGTGAGCTCGCGCGTGCCCTTCATGGGCACGCGCGCGCCGCGCGGCGCCGCGTCGACGCGCGCGCAGAGCGCCTCCAGCGACATGCCCGCGATGCGTGAGACGCTCTCCTTGTCATGGAGGCTCACCCACGAGAGGGCGAGATCGCGCGCGAGCTCCGTGGCGTTCGCGTTGTAGGTCGCGCACATCTCGACCGGGGCGATCCAGTCCTCCTCGCCCGTGCAGGCGCCGGTCGGCACGCGCCCGCTCGCGTCCGGCGCGCAGAGGCGGAGCAGGAGGTCCTCGACGTCGTCCTGAACCATGTGGTAGGCGACCGCCGCCTCGGCCTCCACGAAGCGCGGGCTGTAGCTGCCCACGGCGATCTCGTACGGGTAGAAATCCCACTTGCGTTCACCCGCCGCCATGCTGAGCGGGCCGAAGGGACGACGACGTTCGCTTTCTTCAGGGTAGCACGCGGCGCTGAACACCATGACGCGCTCAGAATCGCTCAGCATCACGCCGGACGATACGTGAGCGCTGTTCCTTCCTCCGAAGTGAGCGCGGACCATCGCGAGCGCTTCGTCCATGGAGGACGTCTTGCACCAAATATCGGTGCTCAGGTCCACGCTCATGAGATCCCCTGGAATCACCAGCGCATATAGCGCCGCCGCGAATGCATCGATACGTTCTGGCTCGTCACACCAGGCGAAGAAGTGAGGTCTTGATTCGCTCATAGCCGGATCACCATGATGAATGTGTCGAAGCCTTTCAGGGTTACGGTTTTCCCCTTGTCCGTGTCGAACAGGTAGCCGTCCTTCACGATGAACTTATCCGGCTTGAACTCCGCCCCCTGCTCCATGATGAGCTCGACCCGCTGCACGTCTCCAGCGAGCCCCTTCTTTTTCACCGCCTCCATCGCGTTCGTGAGCTGATTGCGCACCTCGAAGACGTCGATCGTTCCGCCTTTTGCCTCGCTCAGGATGAGCTTGTGCCCGCTGGACACCGAGAGGAAGTCGGGAGCCTTCCCCTCGATGGTGCCGGTCGGTGACTCCTTCGGAATGCCGAGCACCGTGCGCACGCCGTCGTCGCCGACCCCAACGAGCGACCGGCCGTCGTCCACTAGAAATTTGGCCGCCTTCTTCTCGAAGATGTTTACCGGCTTGGTCGTCATCGCCCCGGTGAGGTTCTTGTACCCCCGGACGCGATTCGTCTTCACGATCTTGGCGAAAAACTCCTCGATCTCGGCGATCTCCCCGGCCACCCGGATCGCGGCCGGCCGCAGCCCGCTGGCAGTCTTGATCACCCGCCACATCGGCCCGATCGCCGCGAGCCCGAAGCCCACCCCCGAGAAGATCCGCTCCTCGTCGCTGAGCTCCTCCCCCGACGGCAAGCACCACGCCTTGCCCGTCACGGCCTCGCACAGGTCGAGCGCCGGCCCCACCACCGGCACGAACCCCACCCCGATGCGCGTCGTCGCGTGCACGAGCGTCTGCATCACCTCCGCGTACGCCCCGAACCCCTCGGCGACGGTCGACATCGCCCCCGCGAACGCGCTGATCGTCTGGTAGAGCTGCGTCTGCTCCAGATCGAGCCCGTCCCCCGTCCACTGGTTCAGGCTGTCCTTCATCTGGTCCGCGAGCGCGTCGAACCGCGGCTTCAGCACCGTGTCCACCTGCGCCCGCAGGTCCGGCGGGATGGGCGTGTCGATGAACCAGTCCGACGCATCCATGTACCGCCGCACGACCGCCGTGATCCGGTTCTGCGCCTTCAGGAACGCGTTCGTCTCCGCCAGCGACACCCCCATCCGGTCGCGCAGCGCGATCTCCAGCGCAGCGCTGTTCGCCCGCCACGCTCGCACGTTCGCCACGAAGTCCGCCCGCGCGACCACCACGTCGCCGCTCACGTCCTTCTCCAGCGCCGCGATCACGCCGTCCGCATACGCCGCATACGGGTCTCTCCCCTCGTCGAACGCTCCCTCCACCTCCGCGATGTCCGGCACCTCGACCCACGGCACCTCGCTCTCCCCGAGCGCATACGCCCACGGATCGTCCGGGTTCCACCCCTCGGTGTTGATCGTCGATGATGAAGGTTCTGAAACGGCGGCGGACGGCTCCGAAAGAGCGGATGCCCACCCCCGACCCGTGCTCGGCGCTCCGCGCCTGCGCGCGGTCCGCCCCTCCCTAATCGCGCGCTCCGCGCGCTCAGGGAGGGGTGCGCCGTCCAGCAGATGCGCGCCTGGGTGCGACGCCCGAAGGACCGAGAGCATTCGCGGCCACTGTCAGGACATCAGGCCGAGCACGAAGAGCGCGTCGGACCAGAGCGGCCACAGCGTGCGGTAGGGGTGGGTCGCTAGCATCACGCCGCCGTTCGGGAGGCGGCGGACGTGGAAGGGCGCGTGCTCTTCGAGGAAACGGGTGTGCCCGCGCGACGTGACCTTTGCCCGGAAGGCAGGCGGACCCTCTCCCTCGGCCGCCTCCCCGAGCTGGCGGAGCAGCTCCATGATCTCGCGCGCCTGTGGCTCGGCCGCGCGCCACGCCTCGTCGGGCACCGCCGCGGCCTCGAGCGCTTCGAGCAGCGCAGCCGGCGGTGTCGCTAACGCCTTGAGCACGGTCTCTCGCGAAAGGGAACGCGTGAGCTCGCTGCCCCCTTTCATCGGCACGCGCGCGCCGCACGGCGCGGCGTCGACGCGCGCGTGCAGCGCCTCCAGCGACATGCCCGCTATGCGTGAGACGCTCTCCTTATGGTGGAGGCTCACCCACGAGAGGGCGAGGTCGCGCGCGAGCTCCGCGGCGTTCGCGTTGTAGGTCGCGCACATCTCGACCGGAGCGATCCAGTCCTCCTTGTCCGTGCAGGCGCCGGTCGGCACGCGCCCGCTCGTGTCCGACGCACACAGGCGGAGCAGGAGATCCTCGATGTCGCCCTGGACCATGTGGCAGGCGACCGCGGCCTCGGCCTCCACGAAGCGTGGGCTGTAACTGCCCACGGCGATCTCGAACGGGAAGAAATCCCGCTTCTCGCACATTCGCAGCTTGAGAGGGCCGCTTGGAGAGCGACGTTCGCTCTCTTCGGGGTAGCACGCGATGCCGGCACAGATGTCGCGCTCGGAATCGCGCAGATTCACGCCGGACAGTATGTGAGCGCTCTTCAAACCTCCGAAGTGGGCGCGGACCATGGCGAGAACCTCGTCGACCGAATGCGTCTCGCACGATATGCTCGCGCTCATCATCAGGCCGATGAGATCCCCCGGGATGACGAGGGCCGATAGCGCCGCGGCGAACGCATCGAGCCGTTCTACCTCGTCACACCACGCAAAAAAGTGGGGGCCTGATTCGCTCATAGACGGATCACCATGATGAACTTGTCGAAGTCTATCAGGGGCACGGTCTTTCCCTCGTCCGAATCGAACAGGTAGCCATCCTTGACCGTGTACTTTTTCGGTTCGAACTCCGCCCCCTGCTCCATGATGAGCTCGACCCGCTCCACGTCTCCATCGAGCCTCTTCTTCTTCAGGGCCTTCATCGCGTTTGACAGCTGGTTGCGCACGTCGTCAACATAGATCTTTCCGCCTTTTGCCTCGCTGATGATCAGCTTGTGCCCCCGGGATATCGACACGAAGTCGGGAGCCATCGCTTCCTTGGATTTGGGGCGCGAGGTCTTCGGAATGCCGACTACCGTGCGCACGCCGTCGTCGCCGACTCCGACGAGCGATCGGCCGTCGTCCACCAGGAACTTCGCCGCCTTCTTCTCGAAGATGTTCACCTCGAACTTCGTGATCGCCCCGGTGAGGTTCTTGTACCCCCGGACGCGGTTCGTCTTCACGATCTTGGCGAACACCTCCTCGATCTCGGCAATCTCCCCGGCCACCCGGATCGCCGCCGGCCGCAGCCCGCTGCTGGTCTTGACCGCGCGCCACATCGGCCCGACCGCGCCGAGCCCGAACCCCATCCCCGAGAAGATCCGCTCCTCGTCGCTGAGCTCCTGCCCCGACGGCAGGCACCACGCCTTACCCGTCACGGCCTCGCACAGGTCGAGCGCCGGCCCCACCACCGGCACGAACCCCACCCCGATGCGCGTCGTCGCGTGCACCAGCGTCTGCATCACCTCCGCGTATGCCTCGAACCCCTCGCCCACCGTCGACATCGCCCCCGCGAAGGCGCTGATCGTTTGGTAGAGCTGCGTCTGCTCCAGGTCGAGCCCGTCCCCCGTCCACTGGTTCAGGCTGTCCTTCATCTGGTCCGCCAGTGCATCGAACCGCGGCTTCAGTACCGTGTCCACCTGCGCCCGCAGGTCGGCCGGGATGGGCGTGTCGATGAACCAGTCCGACGCATCCATGAACTTCCGCACGAACCCGGTGATCCGGTTCTGCGCCTTCAGGAACGCGTTCGTCTCCGCAAGCGACACCCCCATCCGGTCGCGCAGCGCGATCTCCAGCGCCGCGCTGTTCGCCCGCCACGCCCGCACGTTCGCCACGAAGTCCGCCCGCGCGACCACCACGTCGCCGCTCACGTCCTTCTCCAGCGCCGCGATCACGCCGTCCGCATACGCCGCGTAGGGGTCTCTCCCCTCGTCGAACGCTCCCTCCACCTCCGCGATGGCCGGCACCTCGACCCACGGCACCTCGCTCTCCCCGAGCGCGTACGCCCACGGATCGTCCGGGTTCCATCCCTCAGCGCGCGCATCCTGTGTCGCGAGGTCCGCCACCTCGTCCGCCTGCGCGCCGAACTCGTCCATCAGCCGCGCGAGCTCGCCCTCCAGGTCGCTGACGCTCTTCTTCAGGTCGTCGACGAGCTGCTCCATCGCCGCCCGCGTCGCCGGGTCGACCACGTCCTCGTACCGGTCGAGGATCGCGTCGAGGTCGGTCCGCGAGATCTCGTCGAGCGGCCGGCTCACCAGGTCGTGCAGCTCGGTGTCGAGCTGCCGCAGCAGGTCCATCCGTGCCCTAAGGTCCGCGACCCTGGCGGCGTTCCGGAGGATCGCCTCCATCAGCTTGCCGAGCGCGACCTCCAGCTCCGCGATGTCGCGCGCGAGCGCGGGGTTGATCTCCGCGAGGCCCAGGTCGGCCACGGTGCTGCCCTCGAAGCCGGTCCCATCGCGGCGGATGTCGAAGAGCGGTTTGTTGAGCCCGAGCGGCTCGGAGACGAGGTGCACCACGTCGTGCGCGTGGGTACACCAATCGCTGCCGTTCGCGGTGTGGACTCCGAAGTAGAACGCGTTGGTACCCGTGCGGAGCAGCACCGAGTCGAACCCCGCCTCGAGCGTGTTGCTCAGCGAGCCGTCGCCTTCGACCTGCAGCGCGCCCGGGATCCCGTAGGTGGGCAGGGGCGTCTGGTTCACCTCGAAGATGGCGTCGCCCTCGGTCTCCAGCTCGCCGCTCGCGCACGAGTCGACGTCCTGGCGGCTGCTCCAGAGGATGGTGTACGGCGTGCCGGCCCACGCGAACGACGGCGCCAGCACCGCCAGCACCGCCAGCGCCGTGACAAGCGCGACGAGCTTCTGGACCACCACGGAGCTCCGGCCGCGCAGCGCGACGTCCTTCGAGCTCCTCATGTCCCCTCCGCGCCGCGCACAGCGGCGTCATACGCGATCGCGGCGCCCTTCACGTCACCCGCGTCGAGCCTCGCCTGCGCTGCGTCGAGCTCCGCCGCGCCCATCCCCTTCTCCCGCAGCGCCGCGAGGCCCGCCGCGATCTTCTGCGGCAAGCCCGTCCTGAGCTCGGCCTCCGCGGCGTCGAACCGCCCTCGGAGCGCCGCGCACCCCGCCTCTCGCCACGAGGACGACGCCGCCTCGCAGAGCGGCCGCATCTGCACCAGCGCCACGAGCTCCCCGCACCGCTCGGCCAGGAGCGGTAGTCCGACCTTCTCGCTCATCGGCGGCGCCGCGGAGAGCGCCGCGACCCGCGCGCGCGCTCCCTCGCCGAACACCTCGGACGCCTTGCGGCTCCGTGCCCGCGCGCTCGCCTCGCGCACGCCCTCGTCCCCCTGGAGTGCGACGAGCGCCTGCCGGCGCAGCGCGATCCCGCCGAGCAGCGCCGTCGCCGTCGCGTCGCTCCGGGCGACCCGCCGCTGCACATACCCGAGCATCGCATTCAGCGACCGCAGCGCCCCCGACGTCATGTCCGGCACCACCGCGCCGTGCGTCGCACGGAACTCCCTGTGCGGCGCGAGCGCCTCCTCCGACGAGACAGCGAACGCCTGGAGCTCCGCCGACAGCGTCATCACCTCCGCGGCGAGCTCGCCCGGCGCGCGGCTCGCCTCGCGCGCCGCCGCGAGCACCGCCTGCTCCACACCGTCGAGCTCGTCGATCGCCGATCGCGACGCCTGCGCCGAGAGCGCCGCGTACGCCGCCGTCTCCGCCGCCTCGGTCGCGCGGTAGGCGGCGAAGCGCGCCGCCGCGCCTGCGTACCTGGATTGCAGCGGCGCGCCCTCGTCCCTGGCTCGATCGAGGATGCCCCGCACGGCGGCCATCGCCTGCTTGTCCGCCGCGATCGCGGCGATGAGCGGCTCCCGCTCGGCGCTCGCCTTGCCGGTCATCGCCTCCTTGAAGCTGTCGGCCGCATGGATCGGCTCTGCCTGGAGGGCCTCCTCCTGGCGATCCCTGATCAGCCGGAGCAGCTTGCCGAGCTCGCCGTGGAGCGTCGCCCGGAGCGACTCGGCATGCTTCTTCTCGTCGCGCACATAGGACACGACCCGATCGACGGTATCGAACCAGGCCCCGAGCTCCGCCTCGCTCGCAATGAGCTCGTCGGGCCTCACGCGACCCGACCACCGCGCCCACATGAAGATCGGCAGCTCGCCGTCCGCCTCGGCCTTGCTCCACGCGCTGGCCGGGCCCTCGCTCGCATCGACGCAGTGCTCGACAACACCGGTGTTCGGTATCGCGCAGATCCTCCCGCTCAGGGGCTCGTCCTCGCGATCCCACAGGCAGCCGGACGACGCTGCCCCGTACGTCAGAACGGCAAGGGCCGCCGCGACGATCGTCGCCAATCGCACCGTTCTCATCTCATTGCCTCCACCCCGCGATTTTTCTCGCCCGGGCACGCTCGCCCGCCCGTTCTTCAGGCGCAAGCGTCCTCACGAAAGCAGTAGGACATTGTTCGGCCGAGGAGCATGTTGGCCGGCCACGCAGATCCACGGAAATCCATGGGAAATGAATGCGAGCTGGCCACCGGCGAGGGTCCGCCCGTAACGTCGCAGGCGAGGGCGTGACAAAAAGGAAGAGGGCCCAGGTTGCAGCCTGAGCCCTCGGTCGACGCTCAGCTCCGATCAGAGCGCTCTCGGCTCAGACCGGCGCGTCATCGCCTTCGACCGGATCCTCCTCGTCCGGCGGCGCGCCGCCGGCGCTGCCACTTCCGGCGCTGCCGCTGCCAGCCGCGCCGCCTCCGCCGGGCGTCTCGGTCGCCTTCTTCCTGGTGCTCCGGCTGAAGAGCCGCCGCGTCGCGATGGGCACGAGTCGCGGGATGGTCGGATCCTGCTCGTTGGCGCGCTCGAACACCCGCACGATCTGCTCGAGCAGGATCAGGTTGATGCCGTCGGCCCGGTCGAGGTCGCCGCTCGTGACCTTCTGGCCTGCGGGGCGCGCGGCCGCGGTCTTCGCCGCCTGGGTGAGCTCCTCGGCGGTCTCTTCGAGGCGCGCGACGTAGTCCTGATCGAGCCGCATCAGCTTGGCGCGCACGGCAACGGGGCCCTTCTTCTGCGCGAGGTAGCGCTTGCCGAGCGCGGCGAGCTGGGTGAGCCCGCGCGCGAGAGCGCCCGGATCTTCCGCTGTGCCGACGGCCTGCGCGAGCTCTTCACGCGCCTCCTTGCCCGAGCCGGCGACGCCGCGAAGGACCTCATAGGCCTGGTCGCGCAGGAGCAGCGCGCGCGAGTGCCGCTCCCGCAGCGCCGCGTCCGTCGTGGCGCGCGCCGCGTCCTTCTTCTGCCCCGCGCTCTCGTGCGCCTCGAGCAGCCGCTCCAGCGCGAGCGCCTGCTCGACCGCGAGCGCGAGCAGCTCCGGCGAGAAGCCGCGCAGCTTCTCCCGCTTGTCCTTCGACGCGCCCGACCAGCACGCGTGCGCCGTCGCGTACAGGCGGCGCAGGTCCGTCAAGACACGCGAGGAGGCGATCTGCCTCCCTCGCTCGACGAGCTGGACTTCGGTCGTGCCATCGAGCAAGGCCTCGATGATGCCGGGCTCCGGCTTGCCGAGCCGCTCGGCCAGGGATTCGAGCGTGGGATCGTTGTCGATGGTCTCTTCGGGAGGAGAGGTAGGTTTGACCATCAGCGCAGGCTATGTGCACAGGGAGCGGGATGTCGAGGGGATCGTCTCGGCCCATGGCGCCTGCGAGCGCCAGAAGGAGCGTGCCTGTGAATGGCGACAGCGCGAGGCACGATATGCGCCCCGCAAGCGCGCGGCTCGCAATCGTCGGCATCGCGGCATAGGGCGTCGTCATTCCGGGAGGGGACCATCGTCAGCTTAGGTGGATGTCGTCGTCATCCGCCCGGGAGCCATCGTCGTCCGGCGCGGAGACATCGGCATCGGGGCCGGGACCCGCCGGCACGTGGCTGGAGCCCATCAGCGTCCGGACGAAACCCATCGGCATCGGGCGGCGAGCCATCGTCATCCGCCCTGGAGACGTCGTCATCGGGGCGGGTACCCGCCGTCATCCGACGGGGGGTTCCTCGTCATCCGAGGTGGAACCTGTCGTCATCCGGCGGAGACCCGTCGTCATCCGCTTGCCCGATGGGCTCCACTACCGCTTCCATCCGCCGGTTGCCCCATCCCGAACGAGCCCGACGGGCGCGACGCCGGCCGGGCTCACGGTGTGAAGCGGTACGTTTCGACGGCGAAGCCGTCGTCGCCCTTGTCGCCGTCCAGCTTGTCAGTCAAGCCGCCCTCGCCCGGCGCGCCGAGCTCGATGGTGATGTTTTCCAGGGTGAGCTGATCCTCGGACACATAGGCGATGCCGATCGATGGCCCCCCCGTACCGCCGCCGCCGTGCCCCCCGTCACCCCCGCGACCACCCGAGCCGCCCGCGCAGGCCCGAGAACCATCTGCCTGCAGCTGCCCTCCATCTCCACGGCGCCCGCCATACCCGCCGTTCTGTCCGCGACCACCCCGGCCGCCGTCCCCGCCGCTGCCCGGTTGGATCGCGACCTCGCGCAACGTCGCTCTGGCGCCCGCGAAGACGACGATGCCGATGCTGGCACCCCCACTGCCGCCCCCGCCGCCCGCGTTGCCGCCGCAACCGCCGGAGCCGCCGGAGCCGCCGGATGCGCCGCCTTTGGGGGACGCGCCGCATACGGCCGCGCCGCCGACAGATCCCCCGCCCCCGCCGGGCGTTCCGGGCGCGCCGGCCTTGCCTTCGGTTCCGCTCTCACCCACCCAGCCCGCCAGGGTCATCCGCCCCGGACCGCGCCCGCTCCGGCCGTCCGCGCCGGGATCCCCATCCTGCCCCGGTTCCCCGCGCTTACACCCGCTCTCCTCCGCGCTCGCCCCGCTGCCTCCGAGGCCATGGCCATCAGGGTTCGGGCTTGGAAGCGGCGTCCCGTCGCTCCCGGCCTCGCCGCGATCTGCGTGGCCATCGCCCCCTTTGCCGCCCGTGGACACGGAGCCGTCGTCGCAGACCGTGGTGACCGGCGCGCCGCCAGCCACGGTGCCGGCCGAGCAGGCGTCGTTCCCCGGGTTCCCGGGCGCTCCGTTGCGCGCTCGCTCCGGCTGGTCGACGCGCGTGCTGTTCCCGTGGGGCCCTCTCGCGCCGTGGCTGACCACGATGTCGCTCCGGATCAGCTCCACCGCCGCGTTCGACTCGACGACGATCCCGTACGCGGTCTGGCCGCCATCGAGAGTGTCGAACGGGCCGATTTGTCTGAAGTTCACATCCGTGAGCGTCGTGACGCCGTCGTCGAATCCCTGGCGCTCGCCCTCGTCCGGCACGATGGTCAGCGGGGCCTGTGTCCACGTGACCTGGACTACCGTCCGCGACCAGTCCGCGTCGTACTGCCAGCCGCTATCGCAATCGAACCCGCCGTGGATGTCGATCCCGGAGGGAATGGTCAGGATCTCTCGGTAGACTCGGTTGCACGCGAACACGCGGCGCCGGCCGCCGCGTGCGAGCTCGATCGCGCGCTCCAGCGACGTCACCGGGCTCGCCATCGTGCCATCCCCGCTCCGGACCGATGCGGAGATGGCGAAGACACCGCAGCCGTCGACCGCCCTGTGCGCGGCGAGCGCCTCGAGGCAGTCGGCCTCCGTCGGCGCTGCCCCACCACACTCCACCCCGCCCTCGCAGCGATCGGCCGTTCCACACCCCGCAGAGGCGACCGCCAACAGCACCACCACCCCCGCCACCACCCTCTGTTGCATCGCTCTCCCTCGTGAATCGGCGATTCGGCATGGGCACGCCGCGGTTCACCGCGGTGGCTCGATCAGCTGCTCCAACGACCAGATTTCCTGGGCGAGGCCATCGTCTCCTCGGCCGAGCCGTCGGTCGGAGCCGCCACCCGCCCCTCCCTTGCCCGCCGAGTTCAGCTGAACGACGGTGCTCGCCTTGAGATCGATGCCGCCGTGCACTCGGGCGACGGCGAGGGAGTACCCCCCGAGCCCGCCGCCGCCGCCGCCGCCGGGGCCGCCCCGCCCTCCGTGGCCGCCCTCGCAGGCATATTCCTCCTGTCCCCGATCATTCATCCCGGCCGCTCCGCCGATGCCGCCCGCCCGCCCGTAGCCCCCGGCCTGCCCGCGTCCGCCGGACCCGCCGTCGCCCCCCGCCCCCACAACGATCCACGAGTGCTCGACGACCACCTCCGCCCCCACGGTGAGGATGCCGATGCTCGATCCGCCCGCCTGCCCGGCGCCACCCCCGCGACCACCGCAGCCGCCGCCCCCGCCCGAGCCGCCGGACGCGCCGCCCTGGGGCTCCGTGCTCGCGCAGACACCGCGCCCCCGCGTTCCGCCGCCGCCGCCGCCGCCCCGGCCGATCGTGCCAGGCGTCCCCACTTCGCCCCAGGCGCCGTGCCACCCTTCGGCGCTGGCGCGCGCGGCCTTCTGCTCGCCGCCCTCGCCCGACGCGCCCGCTGCGCCGTCCTGTCCGGCCTCGCCCGCGTCACACGCGTCGGTCCCGGCTACCCCCTTCCCGCCCTGGCCGCCGGCCAGCGGAGCCATCGCGAGATCACGCTCGATCACCGCGCCGTTCTCGCCATCGCCACCGAAACCGCGCTCGCCGATGCCGCCGCGACCGCCAATCGACGTGCTGCCGTCGGGGCACAGCGTCACCGTAGGCAAGGCGCCGTGCACGAGCTCCGCCGAGCAGACCGCGGCGCCGTGGTTCCCAGGCGCGCCGTCCTCCGCGACCTCGAGCGGGGCGTCCTCGCCGGGCGCGCCGGGCGCGCCATTGCCCGGGAGGATCTCGCTCCACCTCACCTCCACGTCGGCATCGTCCGTCACGACCAGCGCGATCGACGAGCCGCCCGGCTCGGTCGCGTCCGCCGCCACGAGCCGCACGCCGAACAGGAGCGAGCGCGGCTCGCTGGAAAAGAGGTCCGAGAGGACGGCGCCGTGGGCGTGTACCAGGACCGGCACGCGGCCGGCGGGCGGCGCGACGACGGTCGGGTGCTCCGCGCCGAGGTAGGCCCAGTCCTCGCGCCCGCAGGCGCGACCTCCCCAGATCTCGACGCCCGACGGAAGGCGCACCGCCTCGTGGAAGTCCTCGGCGCACGCATAGACGTGCGGCTTGCCCTCGAGCAGCGCCTTCTGGGCCGCATGCTGCAAGGTCCTCACGGGCTCTTGTCTCGTCCCCGTGCGGGCGTCGTCTCCGTGGCTCGCGACGAACACCCCGCACTCCTCTTTCGCTGGCGCCGTGGCAGGGTCGCCGGCACACGGAAGCGGGGAGGCCGGCAGCGGCTCGCAGCTCAAGGCCTCGGCGCAGTCGTCGGAATAACCGACGGCGGCGCCGCACGAGATCATCGCCCAGCTCAGCGCGAGAGCGGTGATCGACGCTCCCGACGCGCCCGCGAAACCGCGTTTCATGGCGGCCAACGTTATACGGCCGCAGTACGAGCCTGCAACGACGCGGGGGCTGGAGCGACAGGGAAGCGGAGAGGGGAGAAACCCTCAAGGCATGAGAAAACACGTCGAGATAAGGCAATGGATACCTGGTGCATCGCCTGGACAGACGGCACCGCCACGGACTGCATCGAGCGCGCCGCTCAGATGGCTCGACCTGAGCGCCACCGCGCCGCCGACGCCGCCGAGCGGAGCGAGAGCGGCGCGCGTCACTCGACGCGGACGATCGTCTCCGCGGGGAGGCTCTCGGCGAAGGCGTCGCGCGCCGCGCGCACCCTCGCCTCGACGAGGCCGTCGAACGTGAGCTTCGTGCGGTACTCGACGCCGGACCACCTCGGATAAGAGCCGATGTCGACGTCGCGGTGGGCCTCGACCACGCGGTCGAGCATCGGCTTGAGCTGCCCCTCGTCGAGGGTCGTGAACACCGCGAGCGAGACGAACGGCGCCCCGCCGGAGAGCTCCGCCTGGATGAGCGCCTGCTTCGCCCGGAAGATCTGCGGCACGCCGGGCAGCATCCACACGTTGCGCATCACCACGCCGGGCCACGCGGCGCTGCCGCCGGTCACGAGCCGCGCGCCCTCCGGGATGCGGGCCATGAGCAGGTGCCCCTCGGTGAGCCGATCGCCGTAGTAATCGCGCAGGAGGCTCTCGATGTTGGGCGCGCTGACCACCGGCACGCCGAACGCGCGCGCGACGCCCGCGATCGTCAGGTCGTCGTGCGTCGGGCCCACGCCGCCGCTCGTGAAGACCCAGTCGTGCGACGCCGCGAGCGCCCGCACCTCGGCGGCGATCACCTCGAGCTCGTCGAGCACCATGACCGCCCGCTCCAGCCTGACGCCGAGCGCGCGCAGGGTGCCCGCGAGCACGACCAGGTTCTCGTCAGCGATCTTCCCGCTGAGCAGCTCGTTGCCGATGATCAGCGCCGCCGCCGTCCTCATGTCGCCCTTCTTCCGCTCAGCTCTCGAACTCGCGCGTCACCGAGCGCCCGTCGGCGTCCAGCCCGAGCAGCTCCTCGACGCGCTTCTCCGCGCGATCGAGGCGCTCCTGCGCCGACCGCGAGAGGCGGATGCCCTCCTCGAAGAGCGAGAGCGCGCGCTCGAGCGGCAGGTCGCCGCCCTCGAGCTCCGCGACGATCTTCGCGAGGCGGCGCGTCGACTCCTCGAACGACATCGCGCCGGCGCCCGCGTCGCCGCTCCGCGGAGCGCGGTCGGCCTCGCCCTTCGCCGGCGCCCCGGCGGCGCCGGGCTCCGCGCTCGATTCGGCGCGTGATTCGGCGCGTGATTCCACGCCCGCGCCCTCGTCCGTCGCGTTGCTCATCGTCGTCATGAGCCAGCGTCCCCCGGGGGTGCGGCCGGCGCAAGCAGGACGGCGCTCACGCCGGGCGGCACCGCCGGCACGAGGAGCACGCCGTCGGGATCGGCGACGACGGGGACCGCCAGCCCATCCGGCCGGACGAGCCGCGCCGGGCGCGAGGAAGCGCTCCCGGACGCGCTCCGGTCGTTCGGGACGATGGCCACCCACACGACGCCCGTCGCCAGCGCGGAGCGGGGCCGATCGAGCGCCCGCGCGTCGGCGCCGGAGAGGGCGGCCCGCGCGAGCGCGCGCACCCCTTCGTCAGGATCGAGATCCCGCGCCGCGACGAGGACGCGCCTGCGCTGCACCTCGGTGCGCCGGGACAGGCCGCGGACGATCGCGCGGCGCACCGCGGGGTCGTCCTCGAAGCGGTACGCGCGGGCGAGGAGGGAGACGCTGTCGGGCATGGGGTCGCTCCCGAGGCCGAGCGCGACGTGCGCGCGCACGACGGGATCGCCCCCCTCGAGCAGCCGCTCGATCCTGCCGCGGACCACCTCGTCGTCGCGGTGCGCGAGCGCGCGGGCGGCGAGCGGCGACAGCGGTCCGCCCGCCTCCGCGAGCGCGGCGAGCCGCGAGGTCGCGATCGCCCCGCCCCCGGGCTCCGCGAGCAGCGCGACGCCGGCGGAGATCGCCGCCGCGTCGGGCGCTGCGTCGCCGCTCTTCGCGGCGCTCGCGTCGCCGGGCGGCGACCCGGCGCCCGGCGCGGCGAGCGCCGCGAAGAGCGGCGCGAGGGCGGCGAGGGCGCGCTCGCCCCGAGCGAGCGCGCCGCGCGCCGCCGCGTGGACCGCCGCGCGATCGCACGAGGACGGGGAGCAGGCGCCGACGACATCGACCGCGTCGCGGAGGCCGAGCGCCACGGCGCCGAACACCCCGACGGCGCGATCGCTCGACCCGCTCGGCGCGGCGAGCGCGGCGAGCAGCCGCTTCTCGAGCGCCTCGGGCGCGTCGCGCAGCACGAGCCCGCGGACCACCCCGGCGCGCAGGCCGAGCCTGCGGAGGTCCGCGTCCTTCGCGGCGCGCGGGCCATCGAAGAGCTCCGCGACCGCGGCCCGCGCCTCGGCCCCCGGCATCGTCGCCAGCGCGAACGCGGCCGCCGTCGCGAGCTCGGGGCGCTCGTTCAGGACCCGGCGCAGCTGCCGCGCCGCCTCCGCGCCGCCCGCGCGGCCGATCGCCGCGACCGCGCGGGGCCGCGCGTCGTCGGGGAGCAGCGGGAGGGCGCGCGCGAGCGCCGGCGCGAGCCGCTCCGCCGGCCCGAGCTCGGCCAGCCTGAGCCCCTCCATCCGCCCGAGCTCGGATCCGAGCAGCGCGGCCACGGCGTCCGCCGCCTCCGGCGCGCCGAGGTACACGAGGATCTCCGCCGTCGGCTCGAAGAGCCCCGGCTCTGGCTTGCGGAGCCACGCGCGGGCCTTCGCCAGCGCCGCCTCGTCGCCGAGGCGCGCGAGGGCGCGCGCCGCGGCCACCTGCGCCGCCCTGTCGCCGCCCTCGAGCATCGGCCGGAGCGCCGCGATCGCCCGGAGATCGCCGAGATCGCCGAGGAAGCTCGCGAGCGCCGGCTCGAGCCGCTTGCGGCTGCCGAGCAGGAGCTGGAGCGACGCGGGCGGGTGCGCCTTGATCGCGCGCGCGGCGGCCTCGCCCGCGGCCCCGCCCTGCACGATCGCGTTCACGAGCACGCCGAGGGCGCGCCGCTCGCCCGTGCGCGCGAGCGCGAGGGCGGCGGTGCCGCGCAGCACCTCGCCGAGCGGCGAGGCGGCGCCGCGCGCGGGCGCGCTCTCCGAGAGCTCGCGCGCGAGGAGCTGGCGCACGCTGTCCCGCTGCGCGTGCGGCGCGAGCGCCCGCACCGCCGCGAGGCGCGCCCTGGGATCGCGCGCCCCCGGGGCGCCGTGCTGCTCGAGCGCGGCGAGCAGCGCGCTCACCGCCTCCTCGGTGCCGATCGCCCCGAGGCGCTCGATGCCGCGGAGCCGCGCCGCCGGGTCGCTCGACGAGAGCAGCCGCTCGCCGACGGGCACGCCGACGCTGCCGCGCAGCGGCGTCGCGCCGGCCGCGGCCCCCGCGGGCGCCTTGCCGCCTTCCGCCGCGGCCCGCGGCGCCCGGGCGGTCCGCGAAGCCGGCTGAGGCGCCGCCGGGCCCGCCATCGCGGTGGCCGCGAGCGCCGCGGCGAGGCCCAGGGCGCGGGGGGTTCCAGGGAGGAATCGCATTCGCTGCGCCGCACTATCCCGCGATCGACGGCCCGCTGTCACGCCCCAGGCCGAGCCGTGTCAGCGCCGCGTGATAGCCTGGAATTTGATGGAAGCACGCGCTAGGTCGACCTACCGTGCAGCCGCGAAATGCGGCTGTGAGAGAGGTGACGCTTGATCGACCTGGTACGGATACTGGAAAAGGCCATCACGGTCTCCGCCGGCAAGGCGTGGCCGATCTTGCAGCGACTGAGCCGCCTCGGCGGCGAGCCCAGGCCGTTTCACCCGAAGTGGAGCGACAAGCCGATCCCGAGGGGCGGCGAGCGCACGAAGCCCCCGCTCGGCTGGCCTCGCGAGACGGACAGCCTGTGCCCGCGCTGCGTCAAGGAGGCGCGCGCCGAGATCCTGAGTGGCAGGGCGGACTGGACCAAGCTCATCACGGACAAGCCCGGGGAGATCCGCGCCAGCATCGTCGCGCGCGAAGGGCGCGTGGTCATGGAGAAGACGTGCCCGAAGCATGGCTTCTTCTCGGACACGATCTCGATCGACCCGGCGTTCCTGGCCCGGATCGAGCGTCTCTTCGGCGGCCGCGACGTCGAGATGACGAAGGACAGGATCCACGACCACGGTTCGAGCACCATCCGTTACGGTCGCGGCGCGGTGCTCACGGTCGACCTGACGAACCGCTGCAACATGATGTGCGACCCGTGCTTCATGGATGCCAATCAGGTCGGCTACGTGCATGAGCTCTCCTGGGAGGAGATCACGCGGATCCTGGACGACGCGGCGGCGGTGCGCCCGCGCCGCCAGATGTCGATCCAGTTCTCCGGCGGCGAGCCGACGCTGAGCCCGCACTTCCTCGACGCGATCCGGTACGCGCGCGAGAAGGGGTACTTCGCGGTGCAGTGCGCGACGAACGGGATCCGCTTCGCGGACGAGCCGGGCTTCGCCAGGAAGGCCAAGGAAGCGGGCCTCCGGATGGCGTACCTGCAGTTCGACGGGGTCACGAACGCCGCGAACGGCCACCGGAAGATCGGGAACCTCTACGACGTGAAGCTGCGGGCGATCGAGGAGCTCTCGGCCGCCGGGATCGACGTCATCCTGGTCGTGACGATCGTCAACGGGGTCAACAACGATCAGGTGGGGCCCATCATCGACTTTGCGGTCCAGAACGCCGACAAGATCACCGTCGTCAGCTTCCAGCCGGTCAGCTTCACCGGCCGCGACGAGGACATCTCCGACGAGCTGCGCGAGCAGCAGCGCTATACGCTGAGCCACCTCGCGCACGACATCGCCCGTCAGACCGGCGTGACCGACCCGCTGCGCGACTGGTTCCCCCTGTCGGCGCTCAGCCCCTTCGGCAACGTGACCGACCTCCTCGACGGCCCCGACAAGGACTGGGGGCAAATCAACTGCGGCTGCCACCCGAACTGCGGGATCGGGACCGTGCTGTTCGTCCACAAGAAGACGAAGCAGATGGTCCCGCTGCTCGACTTCATCGATGTCGAAGGGCTGCTCTCCGACCTGCGCGCGATCTTCGACGCGGGGCGCGGCCGCGCCCTCACGAAGGCGCAGGTCGTCGCCGCGCTGCTGCGCCATTACCAGCCGGAGAACGCGCCGCCCGGCTTCCACCTCGCGACGCTCGTGAAGCAGTTCATGAGCCAGACGGGCGCCGCGCACGCCGGCGAGGGCGACGCCCGCGAGTACGAGTGGCGGGTCCTTTTCGTCGCGGGCATGTGGTTCCAGGACCTGTTCAATTACGACTTCCGTCGCACCGAGATGTGCATCATTCCGTACGGAACACAGCTCGGCGAGATCAGCTTCTGTGCGTACAACACCGGGGCTGGGTGGCGGAATATCCTCGAGAAGATGAAGGCCAACGCCACGGTGGCCGAGTGGTACAAAAAGCACGGCAGGCACCCTGTCTATGCGAAGAATCAGGATCTTCCTTTGCCGGCCTACGACAACCCCCTGACGATCATCGAGCACGACCTTGCATTGCGCGAGCGCGAGCAGGGCGGCGCGCGCCCACGGCGGGCGGCCAGGCGGCTGCCGATCGTGAGCTGATCGCGCTCCCGCGCCGCGCGCGGCCCTGGATCGCCGAGAGACAGGTCACGTGAGCCGCTGGGCTCGGCGCCCCTGGGCTCGGCGCTCGGTCGCAGGGCACCTCACATCGACACAGAATCCGGTTCTCCTCGCGGCCGTGTGGGAGGAGGCTCGCGCGAGCGGCGCGGGAGTCGTGGAGAACGCATCACGCATGGTGTAGTCTGGTCACGTGACCTTGCACGCGGGCCGCTATGAGAGCTTGCGCGCCATCGCGTCAGGCGGCATGGCGACGGTGTATCTCGGGCGGGCCCTGGGCGCCGGCGGGTTCGAGCGCCTCGTCGCCCTGAAGATGATGCACCCGCACATCGCGGCGGAGCCCGAGTTCGTCGCGATGTTCCTCGACGAGGCGCGCCTCGCGGCGCGGGTCCGCCACCCCAATGTCGTCGCGACGTTCGATCTCGTCGAGGACCCGCTGTTCCTCGTCATGGAGTACATCGAGGGGCCGTCGCTGCACAGCTTGCTCCGCACGTGCGCGCGGGCGAAGCGGCCCGTCCCGCTCGGGATCGTGCTCCGCATCTTCCTCGACGTGCTCGCGGGTCTCCACGCCGCGCACGAGCTCACGGGGGGCGAGGGCGAGCCGCTCAACCTCGTGCACCGCGACGTCTCGCCGCAGAACGTGCTCGTCGGCGTCGACGGCATCGCGCGCATCACCGACTTCGGCGTGGCCCGCGCCGAGACGCGGCTCATGTCGACGCGGGGCAACGCGCTCAAGGGCAAGCTCGCCTACATGGCCCCCGAGCAGATCCGGGCCGCGAACGTCGACCGTCGCAGCGACGTGTACTCGGCCGGCGTGGTGCTCTGGGAGATGCTCACGGAAGAGCGCCTGTTCAAGGCCGACAACGACGGCGCGCTGCTCGCGCAGATCCTCCAGGGCGCGCCCGCGGGTCCGCGCGGGGTGGTCCCGTCGGTGCCGGCCGCGCTCGACCAGATCTGCCTGCGCGCGCTGCGCACCGACCCCGACGACCGCTTCCCGACCGCCGCGGCGTTCGCCGAGGCGCTGGAAGACGCAGCCACGCAGACGCCGGGCCTCGCTGTGTCGTCGCCCCGGGCGGTGGAGGCGCTCATCAAGGAGGTCGGTTTGCGCGGGCCGCCGGAGAGCCTCACCGCGCCGCTCAGCGCGCGGGGCGGCCCCGCGTCGGCGCCCCGGTCGGCGCGATCGCCGCTGAGCCAGCGCTCTCCGTTGAGCGATCCTCTGCCCCTGAGCCCGCGCTCTCCATTGAGCGATCGTCTGCCCCTGAGCCAGCGCGCTCCCCTGACCCAGCGGAGCGTCGGGGCGGCGCAGGACAACTCGGGCGCCGAGAGCAGCGCGCCGGGGCTGGGCGCCGTCGTCTCCGAGGCCGTCTCCCGCGGCCGGCACCACATCGTGCGCCGCCGCGTGCTCGCCAGCGCCTGCGCTGTCGCGCTCGCGGTCGGGGCGGGCGCCTTTCTCGCCGCCGGCCAGCAAGAGCCAGCCGTTCCCTTCACGGCGGAGAACGCCTCTGTCTCCCGGATCTCGTCCTTCTTCCCCGCGGCCGCGGCGGCCAGCGGGCCGGTCCAGGCGGCCTCGCCCGGGCATCCCGGCGACCCGGCCGGGTCCCCGGTCCCCGGCGGCTCCGCTCGGGGCGCTGTTCCCGACAGCTCCGCTCGGGGCGTGATTCCCGGCGGAGCCGCCCAGGGCTCCGCCCCTGACCGGTCCACCCACGGCTCCACGCCCGGTGGGCCCGCGCAGGTCCCTGCCCCCACCGCCAACCGTGCGACGAGCCCCGCCCCGCGGCCGATCTCCCGAGCAACCCCGCCCGCGGCCGTCAAGCCGAGGACGAGCCGGCCCGACACGCGCGCGACCAGCGGATCCGCGGCCCCGACCGCGAAGCCGGCCACCCGCTCATCGACCGTTCGGAGCGCGGCGCCGAAGACCGCGCCAAAGGCGCCAGAGCCGAAGCGGAGCGCTCCGCGGACGTCCTCCCGGACGCCCTTCAAGCCATCCGGCCTGTGACGCGCACAGGGCTGTGACGCACGACGTCACCGCGGAGATAGCCCAAGACGGTACGTGCGCATGGATCCAGCGCGCCTCCCGGGCCGAGCCATGATCCTTTTCGCCGCCGCGTCCAACACTCCGACCATGGAGACACGTCCAACACCCCGACGACCGCGAGCACCCGCGACCTCGGCGCCGATAGCGCGACGCCGGGTCGCGCTATCGCACATTGAACGCGCGGCATCGCCTACATGCTCACGGAAGACAGCAGAACGTCAGTGGTCGCCTCACGAGCGCGATAGGGGAGGTAGGCTATTCTTGTCGTAGGGCGGTATGTGCTCGCCCAAGTGAAAGACGCGCCGCGCGTCGGACGTTACCCGGGGGGAACCAGCTCATGCGCTCGCTTTTTGAGCAGGTCGTCGAGTGCTGTGGCCTCGCACCCGCGTTCGCCAGAAAGCTCATCCAGGAGGCCTGCGAGCGGAGCGATGTGTCACCGCCCGAAGCGATGACGCCAGCCGATCTCATCCGCACGCTCCCTCACATCCGCCAGGCCCTCGGCGTCTTCCTCGATCCCGGGGAGGTGGCGCTGAAGACGGCCGCGATGCGAGCCCTCGTCAAGGGCTCCTGGCCGTCGATGGCCGCGGTCGTCCCCCCTGGCTCGAACCAGGAGAGCCGGCCCCCTCAGGACGAGCCGAAGGCCAAATCGAGATCGTAGAGCTCCGCGTGCGAACGCCGCATTCCGAGCGCGACATACGTCGACTGCGCTCGCGCGTTCGCGGTCTCCACGTACAGGCGGTTGTTCGCCGCGGCGCGTTATGTTTCGAGGAGCGATCCTCGACGAGCGCGCCCGGCGCGCGGCGCGTGGTCCATGGCTCCGCCGCGCCGGCTGCCTCTTGTGCCGGTTGGCGGAGGTTGTGCTCCTCGCCCGATCGCGCATACCCTCCGGGCGCCGAAGCCTCCCGGAGGGTGACCCTTGACTCTGCTCGTCAGCGACTCGATTGCCCAGCGCGTCCAGCGGCTGGAGATCCCTTTCAACAGCTTCGGGGTCGATCCGTACGGCATTTCCCGGAAGCACCTGGGTCTCTTCTTCTCCCTCCTGGACTTCTTCTATCATCATTACTTCTCGGTGGGCGTGACGGGCCTGGAGAACGTCCCCGCGCGCGGGCGGGCGATGCTCGTCGGCAATCACTGCGGGGGAGTCGCCATCGACGGGGCGATGGTGGTCGCGTCGATGTTCTTCGCCATGGATCCTCCGCGTCTGGCCGAGGGGATGGCGGAGAAATTCATCAATCGCCTCCCCTTCACCTCGCTCTGGTCGAGCCGCACAGGGCAGTTCACCGGCCTCCCCGAGCACGCGAGCCGCCTCCTCGAGGACGAGCGGCTGCTCATGGTGTTCCCCGAGGGAGCGCGCGGCACCGCCAAGCTCTACAGCGAGCGCAACTCGCTCGTGCACTTCGGATCGGGGTTCGTCCGGCTCGCGATGAAGACGAGGACGCCCGTCATCCCCTTCGGCTTCGTCGGCGGCGGCGAGGCGGTGCCGACCATCGCCAACTCGTACACGATCGGCCGGCTGTTCGGCGTGCCGTACATCCCGATCACCCCGTACCTCATCCCGGCGCCGCTGCCGGTCCAGCTGGAGATCACGTACGGCGAGCCGATGACGTTCGCCGGGACCGGCGCCGAGGAAGACGAGGTGATCCTGGGCCACGTCGAGCAGGTGAAGGCGAGGATCGCCGAGCTCATCGAGGCCGGGCGAAAGCGGCGCCGCGGGAAGCTGGCAGTGGACTGGCGCGGCGCCACGCCGCCCAGGCCCGCCTCATCGAAGGAGCACGCATGAGGGTCCTCATCCCAGGGATCACCGGCCCGCTGGGCCGCATGGTCGCGACGCGCCTCCTCGAGGAGGGGCACGAGGTGATCGGCATCGACCGGCGGCCGTGGCCGACCGCCCCGGCCGGCATCGAGATGCACAACGTGGATCTGCAGAAGCGCGCCGCGGAGGACGTGTTCCGCAAGACCCGGCCCCAGGCCGTCATCCACATGGCGACCGTGACGCACCTCGTGGAACAGACGGAGGAGCGGTATCGGATCAACCTCGGCGGCACGCGCGTCGTCTTCGACAACAGCCGCGCCTGCGGGGTCGAACACGTGATCTTCGTCGGCCGACACACCTACTACGGCGCCGGCCCCGAATCGCCGCTCTACCACACGGAGGAGGATCCTCCGATGGCGGTGTCCACCTTCCCCGAGCTCGCCGACCTCGTCGCGGCCGATCTCTACGCCTGCACGGCGCTCTGGCGCGCTCCCGAGCTCTGCACGACCGTTCTCCGCATGTGCTACACGCTCGGCCCGACAGGCCACGGCACGCTGGCGAGCTTCCTCCGAGGCCCCCGCGTCCCGTACGTGCTCGGGTTCGACCCGCTGTTCCAGTTCATGCACGAGCGGGACGTCGTGACCGCCATCTGCCTCGCCCTCGAGAAGCGCATCCGCGGCGTCTACAACGTCTCTGGCCCGCAGCCTGTGCCCCTGTCGCTCATCATCCGGGCGGCGGGCCGGGTGGCGGTGCCCCTCCCCGAGTTCGTGCTGCGCAACGCGCTCGGCCGCTTCGGCCTGCCGAAGCTCCCTCGCGCGGCGCTGACCCACATCAAGTACCCCGTCGTCGTGGACGGCGCCGCCTTCCGCGCCGCCACGGGGTTCAAGCACGCCGTCGACGAAGCCCAGGCGATCCGCGAGTACCGCGACGCCCACCCGGTCCCAGCGAGCCGCCCCTGAGCCGGGGAGCTCATCTCACGAGATAAGGAGGTCCCGATGTTGTCCGAGAAGGTCAAGCAGTTCGCGCCGGCCAGGCTCACCGCGGACATCGGCGCTCTGCCCGAGCCGGAGAGGAGAGCGCTCGGCAAGCTCATCGAGGCCTCGCGGCAGCTCGATCCCGTGTTCGATCGGCAGGCCTACGCCGGGAACCCGGAGCTCCGCGAGAAGCTCGTCGCGGACGGCACCCCGGAGGGGCGGGACAGGCTCGCCTACTTCGACATCATGCGCGGCCCGTGGGACAGGCAGGATCACCACCGCCCCTTCGCCATCGACAGGCCCCATCCTCCCGGCGCCGGCTTCTACCCGGAAGATCTCTCGGCCGACGAGCTCAACGCGTGGGTCGAGCAGCACCCGGGCGACAAGGAGGCCTTCGAGAGCCTGTTCACGCTCATCCGCCGGGACCAGGGCCGGCTCGTCGCCGTGCCGTACAGCCAGGCCTACGCCGCGTGGCTCGGCCCCGCCGGCGCGCTCCTCGAGGAGGCCGCGGCGCTCACCGCGAGCGAGAGCCTAAGACGGTTCCTGAGGTCCCGGGCCGCCGCGTTCCGCTCCGACGACTACTATGCATCCGACAAGGACTGGATGGACCTCGACAGCCGCGTCGAGGTGACCATCGGCCCTTACGAGACCTACGAGGACGAGCTCCTCGGCCTCAAGGCCTCGTTCGAGTCGTTCGTCACGGTGAGCGACCCCGACGCTTCCCGGAAGCTCTCGAAGTACAAGGAGCTCCTCCCGGAGATGGAGCGCAACCTGCCTGTCCCCGAGGACGTGAAGACCGCGCGGGGCGGCGAGAGCCCCATCCAGGTCGTCGACCTCGTGTTCAGCGCCGGCGACGCCCGCAAATCGGTCCAGACGATCGCGTTCAACCTGCCGAACGACGAGCGCGTCCGCGCCGAGAAGGGGGCCAAGAAGGTCCTGCTCCGCAACGTCATCGAGACGAAGTTCGAGCTGATCATGCGCCCTATCGCCGAGCGCATCCTCGACCCGGCGCAGCTCGATCACCTGTCCTCCGACGCGTTCTTCAACGAGACGCTCTTCCACGAGCTCTCGCACAGCCTCGGCCCTGCGTTCACGACCGTGGGCGGGGAGCGGGTCGAGGTGCGGATCGCGCTCGGCCCGACGTACTCCGCGCTGGAGGAGGCCAAGGCCGACGTGATGGGCGCTTACAACGTCCTCTTCATGATCCGGCGAGGCCACTTCGCGGCCGATTTCAGGGGAAAGCTCCTCATCTCCTATTTCGCAGGGCTCTTCAGGAGCACCCGCTTCGGCGTGGCCGAGGCGCACGGCAAGGGGGCCGCGCTCCAGATCAACCGGTTCCTCGAGGAGCGCGCCGCCCGCTTCGACCCGGCGACACGGCGCTTCACCGTCGACGCCGAGGAGCTCGAGGCCGCCATCACCCGCCTCGTCCGCGACCTCTGCATGGTGCAGCACCGCGGCGACAGGCAGGCCGCCGGCGAGCTCCTCGCCAGATACGGAGAGGTCTCGGAGCCGATGCAGCACGCGCTCGGCGGCCTCGAGGGGATCCCGATCGACATCCGGCCGATCTACCCGCTCGCCGGCGAGTGAGCCGCCGGCGAGCGGCGCTCACGGCCCGATCTGCACGAGGAACGCATCGCCGGCGCCCTGGCTCGCGGCCGTGGCTGCCCCGCGATCGAGGAGGCCGTCGAAGCGGCCGGTCACCCAGCCATCGCCGAGCAGATCGACGGCGACGGCCGCGCCGCGCTGCTCGCCCGAGTCGCCGAACGAGCGCAACCAGATCGGATGGCTGGCGGGGTCGAGCTTCGCCACGAACACGTCGGCGGCGCCCACGGCCGAGTGCGCCTCCTCGCCGATGTCGAGGCTCCCCAGGAAGGAGCCGGTGAGGAGGATGTTGCCCGCGAGATCGACCGCGACGGAGGCGCCCTCCTGGTCGGCGTCGTCGCCGAAGTCCTCGCACCACTGCAGGACGCCGTTCTCGTCCAGCCGGATGAGGAAGACGTCCTTGTCCCCATTGCTCGTGAGCAGCGACTCGCCGATGGAGATCGTTCTCCGGAACGAGCCGGTCACGAGGATGTTGCCCGCTCCATCGATCGCCACGCCGACCGCCTCGGCCGCGTTGGTCGCGTCGGCCGCCCTGCTCCAGACGTGGTCGCCCGAGGGGTCGAGCTTCGCGACGAACAGGTTGGTCATGGCGTCGGTGGTGAGCGGCCTCTCGCCCCCGAAATCGACCTCCCGGCTGAACCAGCCGACGACGACGATGTCGCCGTCGCCGTCGACGGCGACGCCGGTACCGGCCTGATCTCCCTGGCCGCCGAACCGCTTGGCCCAGTCGACGTGGCCGGCAGCGTCGAGCTTGACCAGGAAGGCATCGCTCTTGCCGTGGCTCTCCAGGGTGAACCGCTCGCCCCGGCGGCCCTCGCCGAAGTCGAGCGTGCCCGAGAACTCGCCGGTGATGAAGGCGTTCCCCGCCTGGTCCACGGCGACCGCCGCCGCGTGTTGCGTGGCGTCGTCGCCGAACCGCCGGCTGAACTGGTGCGCCCCGGTCGCGTCGAACCGCGCCACGACGACGTCGGCGCGGCGGCCGGCGCCCTCGAGCACGCCGCCGCCGAAATCGACGTCGCCGGCCGCGCTGCCCGCGAGCACCACATCGCCCCCCGGCGCGAGCGCGACCGCCCGGGCGACGCTGTCCGCGAAGCGACGGCCGAACCGGAACCGCCCCTCGCGCCTGGAGGCGTCGCGGGAGAACGAGACGAGGAAAGCGTCCGGCTCGCCGAGCGCGCCCAGCTCGTCCGACGGGCCCGCGCCGAGATCGGTGCTGCCCGACGCCGAGCCGACCACCACGACGGCGTCGGCGGAGGCGGCGATGCCCAGGCCCTGCTGAGCGCCGGCGCCGCCGAGCGCGACGCTGTGCACGGGGTCGCCCGTGCACGCTCGCCCGTCGCAGTTCTCGTCCTCGGGCGTGGCGCAGTTCTCGAACGCGGGCAGCACCTGGCCGACGCAGGCGCCGACGTCCGTCCCGTCGTCGCTGCACGCGGCGACGCCGGCGACGCAGAGGCCGACGCCCTGCGTGCCCTGCGGCCCCGCGTAGCAGGCCGCCTCGGTGAGGGGGACGCAGATCTCCTGAACCTCGCCGCCGCCGCCCGCCCCGCCGCCGCCGCCGCCGCCGCCTCCCCCCTCGCCCACCGGCACGGGATCCGCCGCGACGTCGGGGAACGGCGCGATGAAGGCGCACGCGCCGAGGCCGGCGCAGGCGAGGGCGAGCGCGGCGACGACGCCCGCTCCGGGGCGAGGTGCGCCGCTCACAGCACTCCCCGCACGGCGACCCCGGCGCCGTCCGCGCCGACCCATGGCGCGAGCGCCGCCGGGCGGGGGGCGCGCAGCGCGGGCGCGGGCCGCCGCCCGGCGGCGTCCGGAGGAGCCGCAGGCGAGGAGGACGAGGGCCAGAAGAGGTAGGTGGCGAAGCCGCCCGCGATAACGGCGGCCCCGGTGAGCACCGTGCTCGTGACGGCGAGCGCTTGCCCGCGGTCGCGCAGCGCCTGCCGCTCGCCCAGCGAGCCCGGGGCAGGGTTCTCGTTCTTCTTCAGGAAGCTGTGCCGCACGTCGTACGCCAGGGCGCCCGTGACCACGGCGCCGGCGGCGAGCGCGGCCGCCGTCCCCACGACGACCACCGGCGAGACGCGCGGCCCGGGCGCGGGCGCGCTGGGCAGCGCCTGGCGCGCGGGCGCGCTCGACAGCGGGACCGCGGGCGAGCGCTTGCGGCCGAGCTCGGCCCGCAGCTCGACGACCGCGCCCGTCTCGGCCTGCACCGTCGCCTCGAACCGCGCCGCATAGTTCTCGGCCGCCACCAGGACCCGCCGCGCCCCGGGGCTCACGAGGATGGCCGCGCCGACGAGCGCGGCGTGGATCGGCTCACCGTCGATCTCGACGTGCACGCCGGTCGCGTCCTCGGGCAGCTGCAGGACGATCTGCGACGTCTTCACGCGAAGCTTCTCCAGTCGTGCCCGCGACTCCCTGGCGAGCGCGATCTCGTTCCGCGCGGCCGCGCCGGACGCGGCGAGCTCAAATGCGTTGAGCGCCTCGACGACGTGGCCGAGCGCCTCGTGACAGACGCCGAGGTGATACCAGAGAGGCGGGGACACGACGATCTTGCGGATGCGCTCGTACGTCTCCAGCGCCTCTGCCCACCGGCCGCTGTCCTCCGCGGCGAGGCCGAGCGCGAAGAGGCGCCGCGCGGACGCGAGCTCCGCGGCGCTCGGCTTGTGGGGCGCAACGACAGCCGCAGTGTCGCTCGCGACCGCGGCCGGCGGCGCGCGGCCGGCGTCCTCCGGGGAAGGCTCGGCGAACGCAGCCGGACCGACGCCGACCAAGGCGAAGAATACCACTCCGCCGATGGTGATCCGATGCTTCACCCGCGCCTCCTTCCATCACCAAGCGATAGAGGCAGTCTAACCGTACTCACGCCGGCCGATCCTCGACAACTGGAAAATTGTTTGAGATTGGCGTCCGATCCTGGAACGCTCTTGCACGACCCGCCTGGAACGCTCTCCCACTGTCGGTGAGAGCTTCAGCATGGTCGGACTCACGACGACACAGGAGTCGCAGGTACGAGCTGTGATAGCGCCCGTCGATCTTGTGCCAGGCCAGCTTCTCGGCCGCTATGAGCTGCTGATCGCCATCGCGCAGGGCGGAATGGGGACGGTGTGGGCGGCCCGAGAGCGCGGCGGGGCGGCGGGCGACAAGATCGTTGCAGTCAAGACGATGCTGCCGGCGCTCTCCAGCGATCCGCGCTGCAAGCGCATGTTCCTCACGGAGTCGCGCATCGCCGCCCGGATCAAGCACCCCAATGTGTGCGCGATCCTGGATCAAGGTGAGCAGAGCGGGGTGCTCTACTTCGTGATGGAGTGGATCGACGGCGACGCGCTCGTGGCGCTGCTCGGCGGCAGCACCCGCAAGCAGGGCAGCCCGCTCCCCCTGCCCGTCGCGGTGAGGATCGCGATCGAGGCGGCGCGCGGGCTGCATGCGGCCCACGAGCTACGGGACGACGACGGGGCGCTGGTCGGGCTCGTTCACCGGGACGTCTCGCCGCACAACATCCTGATCACGCGGGACGGCTCGGTCAAAATCGCCGATTTCGGCGTGGCCAAGGCCATGGCGCAGGTGGACAACCCGACGACCAACACCGGGCACATGAAGGGCAAGATCCTCTTCATGGCGCCCGAGCAGGTCTATAGCGAGCAGCTGGACCGGCGGTCCGACGTCTTCGCGCTCGGGATCGTGCTCTATCAGCTGACGACGGGCACGCACCCGTTCGCCGCCAGCCACGACCTCGCGACGATGGCGCGCATCGCGCGGCCCGAGCCGGTCGATCCGCCGGGCCCCCTCGTCCCCGGGTACCCCCCCGCGCTCGAGGCGGCGGTGATGCGCGCGCTGGCCAAGGATCCGGCCGAGCGCTTCGCGACGATGGCCGAGCTCGCGGACGCGCTCGAGGCAGTGGACGCCACCCTCGGCAGCCGCCCTGGCGAGGTCACGGGGTACATCCGCAACGCGCTCGCCGCGCGCGCGTCGCGTCGCACGGCGCTGATCAAGGACGCCTTGCGCGCCGCGGAGGGCAGGGCGCGGGGGCGCACCCCCTCGCGCCTGGACCCGCGCCGCCGCGCCCGGACGATCGCCACCGCGGCGGCGCTCGTCGCCTCGGGCGCGTTGCTCGGGGCGGCGACGCTCCTGTGGATCGGCCTCGGGGAGGGCCCCGGCGCGCCGCCCGTGGCGGTGCCGGCGGCGCCGGCCGTCACGGTGGAGCCGCGCCCGGGGGTCGCCACCGCCGAGCCGCGCGCCCCGGAGCCCGCGCACGTGTCAGAGCCGGCCCCGTCCACCGCGCCCGCGGCGCCGCCGTCCTCCACCCCCGCCGCGAGCGCGAGCCCGCCTCGCTCCCGATCGCCTGCCGAGACCGGGCGCGCCAAATTCCGCGAGCCCGGCTTCTAGCGCGCGCCGCGGCCCCGCCTCGCGCCGAGGAATATTCGAGAGGCGCCGGTTGTCCTCGGGCGGCCGGGCTTGCTATGAGCTCCCACCCGTTATGCACGACGTACGCGCCCTGAACGAGCTGGTCGCCAAAGAGAGCGCCTTCATCGACACCCTGCTGAGCGAGGTCGGCAAGGTCATCGTCGGCCAGACGTACATGATCGAGCGCATCCTCATCGGGCTGCTCACCGGGGGCCACGTCCTCCTCGAGGGCGTCCCGGGCCTCGCCAAGACGCTGACGGTGCGGACGCTCTGCGACGCCATCCACGCGAAGTTCTCGCGGATCCAGTTCACGCCCGATCTGCTGCCCGCCGACCTCATCGGCACCGTCATCTACAACCACCAGAAGGGCGACTTCACCTCGAAGCTGGGCCCGATCTTCGCGAACCTCGTGCTCGCCGACGAGATCAACCGCGCCCCGGCGAAGGTGCAGAGCGCGCTCCTCGAGGCGATGCAGGAGCGGCAGGTCACGATCGGCGACACGACCTACCCGCTGCCGAGCCCGTTCGTGGTCATGGCGACCCAGAACCCGATCGAGCAGGAGGGGACCTACCGCCTCCCGGAGGCGCAGGTCGACAGGTTCATGCTCATGGTCAAGGTCGGGTACCCCGCGCGGGCCGAGGAGCGGCAGATCATCGACCGCACGACGGGGGTGGTCGAGGGCAAGGCCGCGAAGGTGACGACCCCCGAGGAGCTCGTGTCCGCGCGCAAGGTCGTGCGCGACGTGTACATGGACGATCGCGTGAAGGACTACATCGTGGACGTGGTCTTCGCGACGCGCGAGCCCGGGCAGAAGGGGATGCGGGAGCTGAGCAGCCTCATCGAGTACGGGGCGAGCCCGCGCGCCTCGATCGCGCTGGCGCTGGCGGCGCGCGCGCACGCCTTCCTGCGCCACCGGGGCTACGTCACGCCGGAGGACGTGAAGGCGATCGGCCCCGACGTGCTCCGGCACCGGGTCGTCCTGACCTACGAGGCGGAGGCCGAGGAGGTCACGTCCGAGCAGATCGTCCGGCGCGTGTTCGAGGTGGTCGAGGTGCCGTGAGCAAGGCCTCCGGCTCGAAGAACCCGCTGCCGCCGGAGCTCCTGAAGCAGCTCCGGCGCATCGAGATCCGGACGCAACGGCTCGCCAACGAGCAGCTCTCCGGGACGTACTCGTCCGTCTTCAAGGGGCAAGGGCTCTCGTTCCGCGAGGTGCGCGCCTACCTGCCCGGCGACGACGTGCGCTGGATCGACTGGAACGTCTCGGCCCGCATGAGCGAGCCGTTCGTGAAGGTGTTCGTCGAGGAGCGGGAGATGACCGTCATGCTGGTCGTCGACGCCTCGCAGAGCGAGCAGTTCGGCACGCGGCGCGCGTCGAAGGCGCGCGTCGCCGCCGAGATCGCCGCGCTCTGCTCCTTCAGCGCCATCAAGAACAACGACCGCGTGGGCCTCGTGCTCGCGACCGAGGCCATCGAGAAGCTCGTCCCGCCGAAGAAGGGGGACAAGCACGTGATGCGCGTCATCCGGGAGATCCTCGGGCACGAGCCGAAGTACACCGGGACGAACCTGAAGCTCGCGCTCGAGACGCTGGTGAAGGTCGCCAAGCGGAGGAGCGTGGCCTTCGTGATCAGCGATTTCTTCGCCTCCGGCTTCGAGCGCTCGCTCTCGCTCGCGAGCGCCAAGCACGACGTGATCCCGGTGATGCTCGTCGACCCGCGCGACGAGGAGCTGCCCGACGTGGGGCTCGCGACGTTCGAGGACCTGGAGACCGGGGAAGAGGTCGTGGTGGACACCGGCGACCGGGCGGTGCGCGACCACTACCGCGCCGCCATGCGCAAGCTCCGGGGCGACCGCGACAAGCTGTTCAAGAAGCTCGCGCTCGACGCCGTGGTGGTGAAGACCGGCGAGAGCTTCGTGAGCCCGCTGCGCGACCTGTTCGCCAAGCGGGCGCGGAGGCTCAGGCGATGAGGGCGCGTCGCTCGGCGGTCCGCGCCGCGCGCGGCGCGAGCCCGCTCGCGTGGGCCGCGCTGGCGGCGGCGCTCGCGTGCGCGTCGCCGGCACGATCGCAGCCGGACGCCGGCGGCGCCGGAGGGCCCGCCGCTGACGACACCCCGCCGCCGCCTCCGACCCCGGCCCCGGCGGCCACGGAGCGCGGCGAGAGCGTGTGGGCCTCGTGCGCGGAGCACGTGCCGCCCGGCGCGACGCGCCCCCGGATCGAGGAGACGTTCCCGAAGAACGGGTTCAGCGGGTACGCGGCCCACCTCGAGATCACGGTCACGCACGGCAAGGGCGAGACGGTGCTGCCGGAGGGCTTCAAGGTCCAGGGCGACAGCGACGCCGCGCGCGCGATCCAGAAGGCGGGGTTCGTCCTGCCGGAGGCCGACGCGGGCGCGGGGCCGACCAGCACGACGACGGCCACCGACGCCGGCGCCACGACCAGGCTCGTCATCCCGTTCGTCCCGCTGCCCAAGGAGCCCGGGAGGAGCGCCCTCCTGCTGCCGCCGGTGCCGATCGCCGTGTCCCGCGCGAGCGGGGAGCTCGTCACCGTCTGCACCCGGCCGCACGAGATCGTGATCGAGGACCCGATCGCCAACGAGCGGGACCCCAAGGTCAAGCCGAACCCGCCGCCGCGGCCGCAGCGGGAGGAGTGGGTGCTCGCGAAGCAGCTCACGGCCGGCATCCTCATCGGCGCGGCGCTCGGGCTGCTCGTTGCGTGGCTGGTCCGGCGCTGGCTGCGCCGGCCCCGCGTGGTGGTCGCGCCGCCGCCCAAGCTGCCGTGGGTCGCCGCGCTCGAGGAGCTCGAGGCGCTCCGGCGCTCCGACCTGCTCGGCGAGGGGCGGACCGGTGAGTACTTCGACCTCGTGAGCGACTGCGTGCGCAGGTACCTCGGCGCGCGGTACGGCTTCGACGGCCTCGAGACGACGAGCGACGAGATGCGGGACCTGCTCGCGCGGGTGCGCCCGCCCGTGCCGGTGCTGCCGCAGATCGCGCGGTTCCTCGCCGACTGCGATCTCGTGAAGTTCGCGCGCCTCCAGCCGAGCGAGGCCGACTGCCTCACGGCGCTCGACGACGGCGAGAGCATCGTGCACCGCACGACCCCGCCGGCGGCGCGTCCGGGCGACGGCGCCGGCCCCCGGAGCTCGCCCGCCGGCGGGCAGCAGCCGCCCGCTCGCCCGTCCCGGGCGCCAGAGGGAGAGGAGGCGCCTTGAGCCGCACGAAGCGCGCAGCGCTCGCCCTCCTCGCGACGCTCGTCGTCGCCGCGCTCGCCTGCGTGTACCCCTACCTCGCGCGCCGCGACGCCTGGTCCTCGGCGAGCTGGCAGAACCCGTGGTTCTTGCTCGCGCTCGTCGCGGTGCCCGTCGTCTGGTACTGGGGCATCTTCGCGGAGGACGCGCGCAGGCCGCGGCTCCGGCTCGGCACGGTCGCGCCGCTCGCGCGCGGGCCGCGCGGGCTGCGCAGCCACCTGCGCGACCTGCCGGGCGTGCTGCGCGCCGTGGCGCTCGCGCTGCTCGTCCTCGCGATGGGGCGGCCGGTCAGCGTGCTCCGCGAGCAGCGCTCGGACGACAAGGGCATCGACATCGTCGTGGCGCTCGACCTGTCGGGCTCGATGCGCGCGATCCTCGACGCGCGGGCGAGCGACCTCCCTGGCCAGCCGAAGCTGCCGCGCGGCAAGCGGCTGACCCGGCTCGACACGGCCAAGCTCGTCCTCCAGGACTTCATCAGCCGCAGGAGGACCGATCGCCTCGGCGTCGTCGTCTTCGGCAAGGCCGCCTACGTGCTGTCGCCGCCGACGCTCGACTACCACCTGCTGACGCAGATGGTCTCGCAGATGACGCTCAACGTGATCGACGGCAGCGCGACGGCGATCGGCGACGCGCTCGGCACCGCGGTCGCGCGCCTGCGCAGGAGCGACGCGCAGTCGAAGGTCGTCATCCTCCTGACCGACGGCGACTCGAACGCCGGGGCCATCTCCCCCGAGTACGCGACCCACCTCGCGACCTCGCTCGGCGCGAAGGTCTACACGATCCAGATCGGCACCGACGACGAGGTCGAGGTCGAGGACGGCATCGATCTCTTCGGGCAGCCGCGCTACGTGCGCCACCGCTTCCCGGTGAACCCCGCGCTGCTCCAGGAGATCGCGCAGAAGACCGGCGGCGCGTCGTACGTGGCGACCGACGCGAAGGGGCTCGCGGACAGCATGCACGACGTGCTCGACCGGCTGGAGAAGACCCGCTTCGAGGCGTCGAGCGCCGCGTACGAGGATCTCTTCCCGTTCCTGCTCCTGCCGGGGGTGTTCCTGATCGGGCTCGACGCGCTCCTGCGCGCCTGGCTGCTCCGGAGGTTCCCGTGAACTTTGCGGCCCCCTGGTTCCTGCTCGGGACGGCGTTTGCCGCGCTGATCGGCCTCCTGCTCATCCTGGGCGGCTTCGGCGTGGCGCGCGCCATCAAGCGCTTCGGCGACGAGGATCGCGTGAAGGCGCTCACGACCGCCGATCCGGCGAAGCGCCGCGCCTGGAAGGGCGTGCTGCTCGTGCTCGCGACGGCGCTCGCGTTCGTGGCCGCGGCGCGCCCCCAGTACGGCAAGGGCACGCGGCTCGTGCCGGCGACCAACGTCGACGTGGTGGTCGTGCTCGACTACTCGAAGAGCATGTACGCGCGCGACGTCGAGCCGTCCCGCATCTTCCGGGCGAAGGTCGAGGTCGCCCGCCTCATCAAGGATCTCGAGGGCGCGCGCTTCGGCGCGGTCGCGTTCGCCGGCGAGCCGATGGGCTTCCCGCTGACCGCCGACGGCGCGGCGATCGCGCAGTTCTTCCGCCAGCTCGACCCGAACGACATGCCGATCGGCGGCACGGCGATCGCGCGCGCGCTCGACCAGGCGAACGAGCTCCTGAGGCGCGATCCGAAGTCCGCCGAGCACAAGCGGATCATCCTGCTCGTCACGGACGGCGAGGACCTCGAGGGCTACCCGCTGAGCGTCGCCCAGGCGATCGGCGCCCAGGGCACGACGATCCACGTCGTTCAGATCGGCGGGCGCACGCCGGAGCCGATCCCGGAGATCGGCCAGGACGGCCGCATCGTCGGGTGGCGGACGGATCGCCAGGGCAAGCCGCTCACGACCGAGCTGTCGCTGTCGGGCGAGCAGCAGCTCGCGTCGATCGCGCAGGCCACGCCGGGCGGGCAGATCATCCGCGCGGAGAAGGGGACCACGGGCATCGAGACGATCGCCGCGGAGCTCAGGCGGCAGATGAAGAGCGAGCTCTCGGAGCGGGTCGAGACGGTCTACGCGGACGTCTACTTCTACCCGCTCGGCCTCGCGATCCTGCTCCTCATCGCCGAGGTGTTCCTCAAGGACGCTCCGCGCCGTCGCTTCGTGGCGACGCGCCCCGAGGCCGCGCCGAAGCGCGCCGCGTTGCTGAAGGGGCGCCCGCTCGGGGCGGGAGCGGGGCAGGCTTCCGGGGGGAACGCGGGAGGGCGGCATGCCGCGTCGTGATCGCAAGCGCGTGGATCTCGCCGGGTTCTTCGCTCGCCGCGGGCGCTGGATCGCGATCGGGCTCGCCGCCGCGTGCCTCACCGGGGCCGCGTTCTCTGCGGCGACCGGGTGCAGCGGGTGGGATCCGACGTCCCCGTTCGAGCGGAACGCGCCGGCGGTCGACCAGGCGATCCGCGATCTCGACGCGGGCAACCTCGAGTCTGCCGAGCAGGCCCTCCAGAGCTACCTGGGGACGGGCCCGTGCAGCGACGCCGGCATCGGGCTGCCGGACTCCGTGCGCCAGAAGCCGAACGGCTCGTTCGATCTCGGGCTGGCGCTGTTCCATCTGGCCGAGCGCTACGGTCATCGGTTCGGTGACGAGGAGCTCGCGGACGGCGGGCCGGAGCAGGAGCAGAGCGACGCGCTGCGCGGGATCGAGATCGACTGCGCGCTGGTCCTCCTGAAGGCGATCGGGGCCGATCCGAGCGTGCCGGCCGATCTGCGCGCGCGGGCCCGCTACCTCTCGGGCAACCTCGAGTTCTTGCGGCGCAAGTACGAGGACGCCGTGACGTATTACGATCAGGCGCTGGCCATCATCCCCGGGGTCCTCGAGGAGGCCGGCGGCGACGGCGTCGGCCGGGACGCCGCCTGGAACCGGGCGATCGCTCTGCGGCGCATCGAGGACCAGAAGGACGCCGCGCCGCCGGACGCCGAGCCCGATGCCGAGCCCGATGCGCCGCCGGACGCCGAGCCCGACGCGGGCGACGACGGCGGCGACCAGGACGCGGGAGACGCGGGAGACGACGGCGGCGACCAGGACGCGGGAGACGACGGCGGCGACCAGGACGCGGGCGACGACGGCGGCGACCAGGATCAGAGCCCTGACGCTGGCCCGCAGGACCAGACGCCCGACGCCGGCTCACCCGAGCCACCCGAGCCGCCGCGCGAGCAGCCCCAGGAGCCGCCGCAGACCGGCCGGCAGGACGATCGCATCCTCGACCAGCTCGAGGAGGCGCCGACGTATCAGGAGCAGGAAGCGAAGAACAAGGCCGGCATGCGGCGCGGCCGCGGCATGGAGGACAAGTGACGCGCCCGCTCGCGCTCGCCCCCCCGCGCCTCGCGCCGCTCGCGACCGCGCTGCTCGTGGCGTTGCTCGCGTTGCTCGCCCCGCTCCGCGCGCGCGCCCAGCAGCAGCCGGAGCTCTCGGCCCGCGCGAGCTCCACCGACGTCGAGGTCGGCGAGCCGTTCACGGTCGAGGTCAAGGCGCTCGTCGAGCGCGGCGCCGGCATGCCCTCCGATCCGGAGCTGCGTGTCCCGCCCGACCTCTCGATCGTCTCCGGCCCGAGCATCGGGACGCAGATGAAGACCCAGCTCGGGGGCGGCGTCATGATCACGCAGCTGGGCATCAGCGCGACGTGGCAGATCGTCGCGAACAAGCCCGGCCGCTACACCATCCCGGGGCCGACGATCTCGTGGAACGGCAGGCGCCTGCCGGCGGCTCCCATCATGATCAAGGTCGCGCCGGCGAGCGGGCGGCCTCGCCGGCCGAACAACCCGTTCCTGTTGCCCGGCGGCCCGCTGCAGGGCTTCCCGTGGCCGTTCGGCGGCTCGGGCGGCCTCTTCGACGACGAGGCGACCCAGGACGAGCCCGAGCCCGAGGCGACAGGGCTGGCGATGCCGCGCGAGCCGGACCCGGTGGTGTTCCTGCGCGCCATCCCCGACAAGACGACCGCGGTGGTCGGCGAGCAGGTCACGGTCTCGTTCTACCTGTACTTCCGCGAGAACGCCGAGATGACCGAGCCCCGCGCGGCGCCCGCCGCGGACTTCCTTCGCCACCCGCTCCTCGAGGACCCCCGCAACGAGCGGCCCGTGTACACGCGGGTCGGCGGGCACCGCTACGCGGCCCGCCTCGTCGACAAGCTGGCGCTGTTCCCGCTGAAGACGGGCGAGCTGCACACGGGCAGCATGCAGACGCGCATCACCGCGCGCCGGATCGGCGCGCGCGTGCTGCGCGAATCGAACGACGTCGTCGTCAAGGTCACGGAGCCGCCCCTCGCCGGCCGCCCGTCCGGCTATGTCGTCGGCGACGTCGGTCAGTTCACGCTCAAGGCGACGGTGCAGCCGCGCCAGATCGAGCAGGGCGGCTCGGTCGCCGTGACCGTGCAGGTCGCGGGCACCGGCAACTTCCCCCAGTCGCTCCGGGTGCCGGAGCGGACCGGGCTCGAGTGGCTCGACCCGGAGAAGCGCGACGCGATCGAGCCGCGCGGCGGCGCGATCGGCGGCACCCGATCGTTCGGCTACGTCGTCCGGATCCAGGAGAGCGGCGCGGTCAATCTCGGGAAGATCGAGCTCCCCTACTGGGATCCGGCGCAGAAGCGCTACGTGGTCGAGCGCGCCGAGCTCGGCGTCGTCCAGGTCAGCCCGGTGGCTCCTCCGGCGTCGTCCGGGCCGCCGTCCGGGGCGCCTCGAGCCGAGGGCGACGGCGCTGGCCGGGGCGAGCCGTTCGCCGGCATGCCGGGGCTCCGCACGTCGCTCGGCCCGCACGCCCCGCCCGCGACGCTGCCCCTCGACGGCGCGCCGTTCTGGCTGCTCCTGGCCGCGCCGCCGCTCGTCGTGACGCTGTTCGGCGCGGGCGATCGGCTCCTGCGCCGTGCGCGCGATCGCCGCGCGGCGGGCGCGACCTCGCCCGCCCGGCTCGCGGCGATCGCCCAGCGCGAAGCGGAGGAGGCGGCCGCGCAGGGGGATCTCGGGGCGACGGCCGCGGCGGTCGAGCGCGCGGTGCACCGGGCGATCGAGTCCGCGACGGGCCTCCGCTCGCGCGGCGTCCTGCTCGCGGAGCTCCCGGGCGAGCTTGGCAGGCGCGGCGTCCCCGGGCCGCTCTCGTCGCGCGCTTGCGAGGCGCTGGCCGCGTGCGAGGCGATCCGGTTCGAGCCGACCGCGCAGGAGGGCGGCGGCGCCGCCGCCGCGGCGCTCGTCGAGCAGGGCCGCGCCGTCGTGACCGAGCTCTCGCGATGGAAGCCCGCGTGAACGGCCGCCGCAGGCGCCCCCTCGCCGGCGCGCTCCTCCTCGCTGCCGGCCTCGCGGCGGCGCTGCCGTCGAGCGAGGCGCGCGCGCAGCCGGCGGAGCCCCCGGAGGTGCTGTTCCAGGAGGGCACGGCCGCGCTCGGCCGCGGCGAGTACGGCGCGGCGATCGACACGTTCGAGCTGCTCGCCGACCGCGGCTTCGTGCACCCGGACGCGAGCTACAACCGCGGGCTCGCCTACCTCACGCGCGTCCGCGAGGGCGCGGATCGCCCCGGAGACCTCGGCCGGGCGGCGGCCGCGTTCGAGGAGGCGCTGCGGCTCCGTCCGGGCGACGCCGACGCGGATCGCGCGCTGGATCTCGTGCGCGCCGAGATCACCCGCCGGCGCTCGCGCCGCGCCACCGATGCGGTCGACGTGCGCCCGACGCTCGGCCGGGTCATCGTCGGCCTCGCCTCGGAGCGCACCTGGGCGGCGGCCGCGCTCCTCGCGTCGCTGCTCCTCGCCCTGGGCATGGTCCTGCGGCGCCGCCCCGCCGGCCCTGCGCACGTCGCGGGCAGCGTCCTTGCGCCGACGGCGCTCGCCGCGCTGCTCGCGCTGGTGCCGCTCACCTATGCGGCGCGGCACCTCCGCCTCACGACCCGGGCTGGCGTGGTGGTGGTCCCCGAGGTCCGGCTCCTCGACGAGGACGGGCGCGCGCTGCCCCGCGCGGAGCACAGCGCGATCCCCGAGGGTGCGTCGGTCGAGGTCGGCAGGAGATCGGGCGGGCTCGCGGAGGTCCGCTGGGGCGCCACGGAGGGATGGGTCCCGGCGTCGAGCATTCGGCTGCTCGCTCCATGAGCCGCGCCATCGTGTGCTAGGTTGTCCCCGTGTGGGTACGCCGCGCAGCCATTCGCCCCGTCCCCTCGTACGCTCAGGTGCCGGCGCGCGTCCTGTCCGAGATCGAGGATCAGCTCGCCGAGGATGACGACGACTCGCGCAAGCAGCTCGACGACGCGTTCACGCGCTTCGAGCAGACGCAGCCTGCGCTCGCGGACCGGATCTCCTCGGTGCTGTCCGGCCCGCTCGACGAGACGGCGCTCGCCCTCGGCTATTTCCTGACGCTGGCGATCTGGCTCGCCTTCGACGAGCTGTTCGGTCAGGACCTCGACGAGGTCACCGAGACGGCGCTCACGGGCGTCGAGGAGTCGCTGAACCTGGACGAGCAGATCCGCCTCCACGATCCTGCCGAGGCGGTCGACTCGGACGACGTCATCGCGATGGAGCAGCCCGACGTCCTCGCCTTCGTGCAGGAGCACCTCGACGCGGCGCTCGAGGCGAACGCGCACGAGGTCGACGTCGACGACGTCCACGCGATCTACCGGGTGGTGCTGATCGAGGTCCTGGCGCTGAGCTACGCCGTCCGCCCGCCCTCGAACTGGGTAGCGCTGACGACCGAGTTCACCGCGTAACGCGTTTCCCCCGTCGCTCAACCACCGCTCTTAACGTGCCGAGAAGGTGGCCAGGAAGGCTGGCATCTCGGCGCTACGGCCATCATTGAGGAGGACGGTTCGGCGCGGGGCATTGATCGCGTCGAGCACGGCGACGAGCTCACGGAACGGCGTCTTGTTGTCGCTGTGGAGCACGGCCTGGTCGGCGCGGCGGTCGCTCGGGGCGCGGTGCTCTCCGCTCCGCTCCCACTCGCGGCGGATGGCCTCGCCGAGCTCTCTGTAACGGATCGCGGTGGCACCTGCCCCGCCGATCTCGACAGGACGTTTGGGGACGCTCACCTCGCTCAGGACAGTCGCGCCCTGCTTCCACACGAGGTTGAACTGGTCCTCGCCGACATGGACATGCATCGTCCTGAGAGGCTCCTTCTGGCACTCCTCACCACACCCCGCGGCGGCAGGCACCTCCGCGCTGGTCCTGAGCCGCGAGTTCGTGACCCACACCGCCGTGATCAGCAGGAAGGCGATGGTCACCATCAGCAGATCGATGAACGGAATCATGTTGATCTCGCTGTTTCGCGCCCGCCTCTCGCCACCTCCCACGTCGACGCCCGCCATGGCTGCCTCCTTGTGTGTTCGTGTTGTCGCGGCGCACTCGCCAGCTCCGCGGCCGCGCTGCGATAGGAGGACAGAGCGCGGCGCGCGCCGGATGTTCCTGGAAAGCACCAACGTCCTCTCCCCCGCCACGGGTGAACCGCTCGCGGGCGGGCCGCGCCGGCGATGCCGACGAGGAAGAGCGCGACGAGCGATCCCTCGGGTGGCCCACCCTCCGCATCGTCCACTATTTCGGATGCGCTTTGATCCGTCCATCTCAAAAAAGACGCAACGCGTCGTCGCCAAGCGACCTCATCATCGGACGCCGTGAACATGGAAAGGGGGGATGAGAAGCTCGATTTCTTCGGCATAAACGAAGAAGCGGCAGCCTTGCGCCGCGGACGCGAGGGCGCCCTGCCGTCCTCGGGTCAACGCAGCGTGCCGCCCCACGTGCGTCATGGCCGAGCTGTCGCTTGACAGACAATCCGTTATAACGGATGATGTGTCTACGGGTTGGAGGTGAAGCGGATGCGCCCCCAGAGTGCTCAAGTGATCGACCTCGAGGAATACCGGCAGCGGCGGCGGGCGGCTCGGAACGAGCATGTTCCCGAGAGCAACAGGCCGACATCGTCGGGAAGCTCTTTGACCATGCCGGTCGCCCTCTGGTGGTTCCCGATCTGGACGTGGATGCCCGTCTGGCAGGTGCGATGAAATCCGTCCGTCAGAACACGCCACGAAGCTCGCCCGGGCTGGTCTCCGGCGATGGGCTCGGCGCATCGTTGCCCGTGGAGGGCAATCAGAACGGCAGGTCATCCTGTACCTGGTGATGACGTACGTCGAGAAGACGGGCTGATCGGGGCGCTCGACAGCCCGGATCACCGAGGCGCCAGGGTCGCCGAGAGGAGACCGGCGCCGGCCAAGCATCACGCCGGGGCGTCACGCGCTCGTCCGCGCTATCATCGCGCCGCCTCGTCCCGGGCAGCCTGGCCTCCGCCGCATGTCCCAGCCCCCTCCCGCGCCCGCGTTCGCCGAGATGACGGTCGGCGCGCACCGCCTCGCGCTCCTCAAGGACGGCGCGCAGACCTACCCGGCCATGCTCGAGGCCATCGCCGGCGCCCGGCGCACGATCTGCCTCGAGACGTACATCCTCCGGGTCGATCGCACCGGCCAGCGCTTCGCCGAGGCGCTCATGGAGCGCGCGGCGGCCGGCGTCGAGGTGAACGTCCTCTTCGACGCCTGGGGCTCCTCCGTCTCGTCGTCCTTCCTCGACGGGCTCCGCCGCGCCGGCGTCCGGTCCCTCGCCTTCCGCCCCCTCGACCTCTCCGCCCCGCTCGGGAAGGTCGCCCGCCGCGACCACCGCAAGGCGCTCATCGTCGACGGTGCGATCGCCTTCACGGGCGGCCTCAACCTCTCCGACGACTACGCGGCTCCGGAGGACGGCGGCGCCGGCTGGCGCGATACCCATCTCCGCATCGAGGGGCCCGCCGCCGCCGAGCTCCAGTACTTCTTCTTGCGCACGTGGCAGCGCACAGGCGGCGCCCCCATCGACGACGAGCGCTACGTCTACGCCGCGCGCAGGCCCGACCCCGCCGTCCAGATCATCAGCAACGACCTCCCCCGCCGCAGGCACCGCCACGGCATCCGCGACGCCTACCGGCACGCCATCGAGCGCGCCCGGCGCAGGATCTTCATCACCAACGCCTACTTCCTGCCGCCGCTCCGGATCATCCACGCGCTCTCCGCCGCGGCCCGCCGCGGCGTCGACGTCAGGATCATGGTCGCCGGCACCACCGACGTGCCCGCGGTCCTGCTCGCGTCGCGCGCGATCTACGGCCACCTCCTCGACGCCGGCGCCCGCATGTTCGAGTGGCACGGCCGCGTCCTTCACGCCAAGACCGCGGTCATCGACGGCCTCTGGTCCACCGTCGGCTCCACCAACCTCGACAGCCAGTCGCTCCGCATGAACCTCGAGGTGAACGCCGTCGTCGCGCACCGCGGGTTCGCGGGCGCGATGGAGCGGATGTTCGCCGACGACCTCGCCCACTGCCACGAGATCACCGCCGCGCGCTGGGCCGAGCGCCCCCTCTGGGAGCGGGCCGCCTCGTGGACGGCCTACCTCGCGCGCGACTGGCTCTGATCCCGCGCGGTCCGCCGCGCTCGGCGGGGGTGCTACCGTTCCGGCATGTCCGATTTCCGCCGCTTCCGCGGCACCGAACGCTACCTCACGAGCGAGGCGCTCGAGGCCGCCGTCAACTGCGCGCTGGTCCTGGAGCGGCCGCTCCTCGTCAAGGGAGAGCCCGGCACCGGCAAGACGCTGCTCGCCGAGGCCATCGCGCGGAGCCTGTCGGCCGAGCTCATCACGTGGCATGTCAAGAGCACCACGCGGGCCCAGGACGGGCTCTACGTCTACGACACCGTGCAGCGGCTCTACGACGCGCGCTTCGGCGACGGCGACGTCCGCGATATCCGCCGGTACATCAAGCTCGGCCCGCTCGGCAAGGCGTTCAACGCCTCGGCGCGCGTCGTGCTGCTCATCGACGAGGTCGACAAGGCGGACCTCGAGTTCCCGAACGATCTCCTCCACGAGCTCGATCGGATGCGCTTCCGCATCGCCGAGACCGGCGACGAGATCGCCGCGCGGGAGCGGCCCGTCGTCATCATCACCAGCAACAACGAGAAGGAGCTGCCGGACGCGTTCCTGCGCCGCTGCGTCTTCCACTTCATCGATTTCCCGGAGCCCGAGCTCATGCGGGAGATCCTCCGCGTCCACCACCCCGATCTCGATCGGACGCTCGCCGACCAGGCGATGCAGGTCTTCTACGAGATCCGGAAGAACACGCGGATCCGGAAGCGCCCCTCGACGAGCGAGCTCATCGACTGGATCGCCGTCCTGCGGAGCGCGGGCGTGGGCGAGGTGAAGCTCGACAAGGCGCTGCCGTTCCTCGGCGCGCTGCTCAAGAAGGAGCAGGACCTGGTCGCGCTGGCCGATCAGCTGGCGGGCGGCAGGCGGTTCCGGTCCTAGCGATGTTCGTCGCGTTCCTCTACGAGCTCCGGGCCCGCAAGGTCCCGGTCGGCGCCCAGGAGGCCGTCGGCCTCGCGCGCGCGCTCGCCGCGGGCCTCCACGAGAGCTCGCTCGAGGGCTTCTACCACGTCGCGCGGGCGATGCTCGTCCACTCGGAGGCGCACCTCGACGACTTCGATCTGGCGTTCGCCCAGCACTTCCGCGGCGTGCACGTGGAGGCCAAGGCGGTGACGGAGGAGCTCCTCTCGTGGCTCCGGGATCCCATCAAGATGCGCGCCCTCTCCGACGAGGAGAGGGCGATGATCGAGGAGCTCGATCTGGAGGAGGTGCTCCGGCGGTTCGAGGAGCGCCTCCGCGAGCAGCGCGAGCGCCACGACGGGGGGAGCCGGTGGATCGGGACCGGCGGCACCTCGCCGTTCGGCCGCGGCGGCTTCCATCCGAGCGGCATCCAGGTCGGCGGCCCCGCGGGCGGGCGCAGCGGCGCCGTGCAGAACGCCGACGCCCGCCGCTACCGCCCCTACCGCAGCGATCTCACGCTCGACGTGCGCCAGATCGAGGTGGCGCTGCGCAAGCTGCGCGCCTTCGCGCGCGAGGGCGGCGATCGCGAGCTCGACATCGAGGCGACGATCGACGCGACGGCCAGGAACGCGGGCGAGATCGAGATCGTCACGAGGCCCCCGCGCCGGCCGAACACGCGCGTGATCCTGATGATGGACGTGGGCGGCTCGATGGATCCCAGCGCCGCGCTCGTGTCGCAGCTCTTCAGCGCGGCGAAGCGCGCGACGCACTGGAAGGAGCTGAGGAGCTACTACTTCCACAACTGCGTCTACGAGAGGGTCTTCAGGACCGAGGGGCTCCTCGACCCCGTCCCGGTGCGCGAGCTCCTCCGCGAGTGCGGCAAGCACCACAAGCTCGTGATGGTCGGAGACGCCTCGATGGCGCCCTACGAGCTGCTCGGCTCGTCGGGCTCCGGCGGCGGCGCGGGCTCCTCGTTCGACCCCGACGCGCGGCTGCCCGGCGTCGCCTGGCTGACGATGCTCCGCGACCATTTCGACCGCGCCGTGTGGCTGAACCCCGACGGGATCGGCCCCTACCCCCACCCGACCGTCGACGCGATCAAGACCATCTTCCCGATGTTCGCGCTCACGCTGGAGGGCCTGGGAGAGGCCATCGCCGAGCTCGTCCGCGGTCGCGGCCGCGCCTGAGCCGTGCGGCGCGCGCGCGGGCCCGGGTCAACGCCCCGCGCGGCGGAACACCTCCGCCGTGGCCGACGCGACGAGCGCGCGGTCGAGCCAGCGGTCGAGCTCCCGCTCGCTCCTGCACGACGAGATCTTCGCCGCGGCCGCCTTCGTGAGCCGCAATCCTCGCCGAGCGAGGACACGCCTCAGCGCGTCGCGCTTGCCCTCGAGGATCCCCTCCTCGCGCCCCGCTTCGCGGCCTTCCTCGCGCCCCGCTTCGCGGCCTTCCTCGCGCCCCTGCTCGCGGCCTTCCTCGCGCCCTGCATCGAGCACGGCGTCGAGATCCTCGTATCCGCGCCGCTGGAGGAGGTTGGTCAGCGTGCTCTTCTCCGCCTCGCTTCGGTCGTAGAGCGCCTCGACCCGGACCGCGTTCTTCAGGATGCCCGGCGCGCTCAGCAGCTCCCCGGGGAGCGCGACGCGCACCTTCCGGCGCGGCTCGTGCACCTCGACCCGCCGTGGACCGGTGAGGCGCACCACCCACAAGAGCTTCGTACCGGCCGCGAGCAGGTCGGCGATCTTCTCCTTCAGCGCCTTCTCGTCCTGCCCCACGTCGGCGTACTCGATCGCGAGCTCCGGCACGCCCTTCACCCAGCCCGGCCTGTCGGGCACGTTCCCCACCGCGACGTCCGGCGCCCGGAGGGTGCCCGGATCCGGGGAGTACCCCGTGTCCACGCCCACCTCCTTGACCGCCGGGTCCCACCCCACGACCGAGCTGCCCAGGTGGTTCGGCCCCGAGGCACGCCCCCCCGTGGGGGCGCAGTAGACGGGGTGGCCGTTCGACAGCTCGTACGGATCCCCCGCGCGGAGGTGCTCCGCGCGGAAAGGGCCCCGCTCCCCCGTCCGGTGCTTCACCTGCATGAGAGGACGATAGCACGCCGGGGATTCGCCCCGGGGAGCTCGCCACGCTCCGCGCCCGTCACGCGTTCGGCAACCACATGCGGAACGCCGCCCCCCCGCACCGGCCCGCCGTCGCGGTGATCTCGCCGCCGTGCGCCTCGACGATGACCCGGCTCAGCGCGAGGCCGAGGCCGGTCCCCTTCACCTTGGCGGTCACGAGCGGCTCGAAGAGGTGGTCGGCCACGCACGGAGGAACGCCGGGGCCGTTGTCCTCGATCTCGAGGTGCGTGCGCTCGTCGCCCCTCCACGCCCGCGTGACGATCACGCCGCCGGGCCCCTCGTGAAACGCCTCGATCGCGTTGAGGTAGAGGTTCGAGAAGACGCGCTCGAGCAGGATCGGGTCGCACAGGAGCGTGAGGTCGGCCGGCGCGACGGCGACCTCGAATCGGACCGCCGTGGGCAGCACCAGCGCGTGCCGCGCGCTCTCGATGAGCCGGCCGAGGTGCGCCGGCTCGCGCCGCAGCGGCTCGCCGCGCGCCAGCCCGAGGACGCTGCCGATGACCTCGTGCGCCTTGCGGATCTCGCACGTCACCCGGTCGAGGTGGCGCAGCAGGCGAGGCCGATCGTCGAGGTCGCGCTGCGCCAGGTAGAGCGACGACTCCGCGACCGCGAGGGCGTTGCGCAGCTCGTGGGCGACGCTCGCGCCGACCGCCCCCGCCGCGGCCAGGCGCGCCGCGCAGCACGCCGTCTCGTGAGCCTCCTTTTCCATAAAGCAAAGCGCAGCGTAGCCGATCCCCGAGCGATCGCCCGCGCGCGCTCCGCGCTCCACCACCGCCGCCGCCACCGCCGCCGGGAGGATCTTTACGACACGGCCGTCCCGGGCTGGCTCACTCGGCGTCCGCGGCGAGCGGGAGGGCCGGTGTTCGCTCCGGAGCCGGCTTGACGCGGCGCGCCCGCTCGAGATCGAAGAGCGAGAAGCGCTCGCCCGCTGCGGAGCCCGCCGGCGGGGTACGGCCGAACAGCTGAAGCCGCACGGCGCGGTGCGGCGGCGGCGTGATCGCGCCCGGCGCCTCGCCCGGCTCTCCCGTGATCACCGCCGCGACCTCGGACGACTTCACCGCACCCGAGCCGCGGATATCGACCTCGACCTCGAGGGCGACGAGATCGCCGACGAGCCCGGCGCGCGCGAGCGCCGCGTGGACCTCGGGCCCGCCGACCTCGGCCCGCACGAGGTACTGGCGCACGTCGACCATCTTGGCGAGCCGGTCGATCTCCCGGCGGATCGGGAGCGACGCGGCCGAGAGGGCGGCGCTGCAGCGGGCGGCGAGGAGCGCCTCCGCGTCGCCGCCGATCGCAGAGCGCGCGAAGGCGAGCGCGTAGCGCGCGCCGGCGATGAGCTTGCTCAGGGAAGGGTCCTCCGGGCCGAGCTGGACGGCGCCGCGGAACACGAGCCCGCGCGGGCTCGCGGCCGACATCGCGGCGACGAGCGCGTCGAGCGCGGCGGGATCGAGGTCGCGCTCGAGGCGGAGGTCGACGTACTCATCGAGGCTGATCACGCCGAGCGAGAGCGCCGGCGAGAAGGTCATGTCGGGCTTCGGGTGGAAGCCCGCGGTGTAGGTCATCGGCGCGCCGACGCGCCGGAGCACGCGGGGCAGCTCGCGCACGACGTCGAGGTGGCCGAGCAGCGCCATCGGCCCGGCCTTCTCGAAGCGGAAGCGGTAGCGGAAGCCGCCGCGCCCCTTCGGCGCAGGCGCGATCCGCCGCGCGCGGTGGGGCGCCTCCCCTTCGGCGCGCGGGGGCTCCCTGCCGCCGCCGCTCTCCTGCTCCGTGGCAACGACGCTCGCCCGCTCCGCGCCGCCGTCGCTCGCCGGCGCGCCAGAGGGACCCGCGGCGGCCGCGGGCGGCGCGGCGCCTGCGTCGGTGAGCACCGGCAGCGAGCGCCGGTGGGCGCCGAGCCGATCGAGGAAGGTGAGCCGCTCCTCGCGCATCTGCGTCATGTCGCAGGCGACGCCGCAGTCGTAACAGACGAGCCGCCGCGCGTCGGCCTTGGCGTCGTCGAGGTTCGTGTGGTGGACGAACGTGCCGGCGACCTTGCCGCACGGCGGGCTGAGGCGGCTCTGGAGCGCCTTCCTGTACTCCTTCGCGAGGAAGCCCTCCTCGAGGCCGACGTCGATGTGATCCCAGGGCAGCCGCGCCGTCACCGGGAGGGTGCCGAGGTACTTCGCGCGGTCGACGCCGACGTGCGTGAACGCCTCCTCCCACACGGCGAGATCGAGCCTGTCCTCCCACGAATCGAAGCGGGCGCCGCGCCGCCAGGCGCGCTCGAGGACGTCGGCGAGGGGGCGGTCGCCGCGGGCGAAGATGCCCTCGAGGACGCTGGCGTGCGCCTCGTGGGTCTTCAGCGTGACGGCGCGATACGGCCGCACGGTATCCTTGAGCAGCTGCTGCTTGCGCCCGACCTCGCCGAGCGTGTCCATCGCCGCCCACTGGAAGGGCGTGTGGGGCTTCGGCACGTGGGTCGAGACGCTGACCGTCACGTCGACCGGCTTGCCCCTGCCCGCCGCCCTCTTCCCGGCGCCGGCGGCGCGGGCGCCCGTCTCGACGATGCCGCGCACGTCCTCGTCGGTCTCGGTCGGCAGGCCGATCATGAAGTAGAGCTTCATCTTGCCCCAGCCCCGGCTGAACACGCGCTCGGCCGTCTCGAGGAGCTGCTCCTCCGTGACGTTCTTGTTCACGACGTCGCGCATCCGCTGGGAGCCCGCCTCCGGCGCGAAGGTGAGGCCGGTCGCGCGCACGCGCTTGAGCTCGTCGAGCAGGTCGGGCTCGAGCCCGTAGGCGCGCAGCGACGAGACGCCGAGCGAGATGCGCTCCGCGGTGAGGCGCTCGGTGACCTTCTTGATGAGCGGCGAGATGCACGAGACGTCGGCGGTCGAGAGCGCCGTGAGCGAGACCTCGTCCTGGCCGGACCTCTGCACCGCGCGCATCACGGTGTCGACGATCTGCTCGGGATCGCGCTCGCGGACGGGCCGGTAGATCATGCCGGCCTGACAGAAGCGGCACCCCTCGGTGCAGCCGCGGGCGATCTCGATCGACATGCGGTCGAAGATGGCCTCGGGCCCGCCGGTGGGGCTCTCGTCGGGGAACGGGTACTTGTTCAGGTCGACGAGGGCGCGCTCGATCGGGAACGGGATCCCGGAGGCGAGCGGGCGGTCCACGACCTCGAAGCCGGTGTCGGGATCGAGCCGGGTCGCGTAGAGCGAGGGCACGTAGACGGCGCCGAGGCGCGCGATCGCGACGAGCCGCTCGCGCCGCGGCACGCCCTCGCGCTTGAGCCGCGCCCACGCGAGGGCGACCTCGGTCGCCTTCTCCTCCCCGTCGCCGATGACGATGGCGTCGAGGAAGGGGGCGATCGGCTCGGGGTGGGTCGCCGTCGGGCCGCCCGCGATCACGATCGGGTCGTCCTCGCCGCGGTCCGCCGCGCGCAGCGGGACGCCGCCGAGGTGCAGCATCGTGAGGATGTTGGAGTACGTGAGCTCGAACTGCAGGGAGAAGCCCACGACGTCGAAGTCCCTGAGCGGGCGCGCGGACTCGAGGGACACGAGCGGCAGCCCGCGCTTCACGAGCTGCGCCTCCATGTCGACCCAGGGGGTATAACAGCGCTCGGCCAGCGTGCGCGGGTCGTCGTTCAGCAGCTTGTAGAGGATCTTGAAGCCGAGGTGGCTCATCCCGATGTCGTAGACATCCGGGAATGCCAGGCAGACGCGCGCCTCGACCGACGCCCAGTCCTTCACGACCGAGCCGACCTCGCCGCCCGCGTAGCGCGCGGGCTTCTCGACCTGATCGAGGAAGGAGGCGTACGGGTGATCGGCGAGCAGGGGGAGGCTGTCCATGGCGCTTCGGCGCGTAGCATGGCCGGCCGGCGCCGGCATCCGCGGCTCGCTCGAGCCAGCTCGAACCGCCGTCCGGGGCCGCAGGCCGGAGCGGCGCGGCGGCCTGCTTGGGCTATGCTCACGACGTGCGCGAGCGTGATGCCCATCATGTGGAGATCGACCGGGCGCGGCATATCGAGTACCGGGACCCCAGCGAGTTCGACCGGATCGCCTTCGCCATGCGCACGCTGGACCGCCTCCGGCCGAAGCGGATGACGGTGGCCGTCTACCCCGCGCTCGCCGCGATGCGCGTCGAGCGCGGGCGCAACCTGCAGCGCGGCGAGGGCGGCTCCTGGGCGATCGTCGGCATCCCGCCGCACGCGAGCCGCGAGCACATCGCCTACGCCCTCGCCGAGCTCGCCGGCGTCGAGTCGGTGCCCTACGCCGTACAGAGCCTCCTCGCCGCCGACAGGAGCACCGACGCCTAGGCGCGCGCGCGCCAGAGCCCCGCTGCACGGACATCGCCGCTGTGCCGAGATCGGCCGCGCGCGGCGGCGGGGCGGATGGTATTGCGCCCCGCACGAGGGAGAGCGACGCTGCCCTCCGTGCCTGCTCCGATCCGGCAACAGATCGCGCGCCACCACGCAGCGAAGGCGGTGTGGAGCGTCATCGTCAGCCTGGATCGCCACAACGGGCCGCGGGCCGCGAGCGCGATGGCCTTCGACGCGTTCCTCAGCCTGATCCCGCTGGCCGCCTTCGCCGGCTATGTGCTCAGCCGGATCCACCAGTGGTCGGATGTGGTGGTGCGGCCCATCCTGCAGGCGGCGCCCCCGGACGTCGCGAAGCTCGTCTCGGAGGAGCTCATCCGGCTCTCGCAGTCGTCGGCGGTCGCGCCGATCAGCATCACCGGCTTCCTCTGGATCACGTCCTCCGGGATCTCGACCGCCATGGGCGTGTTCGACACGATCTACAACACGCGCGAGCGCCCCTGGTACGTGCGCAGGGCGATCGCGGCGGCGTGCGTGATGGCCAGCCTGGCCGTGGTGCCCGTGGTCGCCGGCGTGGGCGTGCTGATCGGCACGCTCTCCGGATCGACCGGCGCCCGCATCGTCGCCTTCGCCCTCCCCGGGGGCCTCGTCATCTGCATGGTCGCCGCCTTCTTCAGGATCTCGATCCAGCGCCCGAACATCGAGCGACGCCGGATCTTCCCGGGCGCGGTGCTCACGGTGGTGCTCTGGTCCGCCGTGTCGACCCTCTTCTCGCTCTACGTCGCCACGCTCGGCCGCTACGCCACGTTCTACGGGAGCCTCGCGACCGTCGCGATCTTCCTGTTCTGGCTGTGGCTCCTGGCGCTGGCGCTGCTCATCGGGGGCGAGCTGAACGCGCGCCTGGAGCGGGAGCGCGACGGGGTGATGTCGATCCCGCCCCCCGGCAAGTGGAGCGCGCTCGCGCTCTCCGATCTGACCGAGCTCTCCGATCTGCCCCAGAGCGTCACGCCGCCGCCCCAGAGCGTCACGCCGCTGCCCCTGAGCACCACCCTCCCCCAGGGCGCAGCGCTCCCCCGCGGGGCAGCGGCGCGGCTCGGCGACGCCCAGGGCGCGGGCAGCGCGGACGAGGACGAAGCGCGCGGCGCGCCGAGCTCGCCGCGCGAGCACCAAGCCGCCGGGTAGGCCGAGGCGGCGGGAGGCCGACGCCCCCGGCGGCCGCGCGCTGAAGGACGGACGGTCGACGCCCGACGGTTCGGCTCGGCACGGGCGGTGAAAGCGCCGTCGCTCGTCCGCCACTCGGCGCTCACTCGGCGCGCATTCGCACGGTGGGTGCGCGCACTTCGCGCAGGGGCATGTCGAGGGCGGGCGTGAGGGGGAGCAGTCGAGCGTGCACGCGCACTACGGAGCGGGGGGTGACGGGGGCGGCAACCGACGCGCCGCGCCTTTGCCGGGCGACGCCGGGCTGTACTTTCTGGGGGCGCTGCACGAGCTCGTCGCCGTCGGCCTGCACCGCCCCGCGCTCGAGGCGCTGTGCGCGGGGCAGCGCGACCTCGCGGAGCCGCCCATCGACCGCGCCTACCTGCTCAAGATCCTCGACGAGGAGATCTGCCGGCAGTTCGGGCATCCGCTCCGGCCGCTCATCGAGCTCGTGCTCAACGCGGCCGACGCGGCCCGCGCGCCGCAGCCCGTCGTCGACGTCGCCGTCACCGACGGGCGCGTCGAGGTCAGCGACGCCGGCGCCGGCATGGGGCTCCGGGCAATCCTCTCACGGCTGCTCATCCCGTTCGCGACGGACAAGCGGCCAGGGATCGATCTCGGCCGGTTCGGGGTCGGGTTCTTTTCCGTGCTCGGGCTGGGGCTCTCGGATCCGGAGAGCTTCAGCTTGCACGTCACCACCGGCGACGGCGTCGAGGGATGGGCGATCCGCGTCGTGGCCTGGCCCAGCGCGGGCGACGCGGGCAGCGCGCCTGCGAGCGCCTCGGAGGAGCTCGGGCAAGCCAGCGGCCGCGCGTCGCCCGAGCTCACCGCCGCCCTGATGTGCTCGGTGCGCCGGATCGCGCCGCTGCTCGGGACGCGCGTGCGCGTCACCTCGGCGCTGCTCGAGACGGCGACGGTCCGCGCGTACCTGCGCGACGCGCTCCACTTCTTCCCCGCGAGCCGCGCCCTCGTGCTGCTCGACGGCGCGGCCGTGAACGACGGCCGGCTGATCTCCGGCGGGCAGCTCATCCAGGAGCGGGTCGCGGTCGCGCCAGAGCCCCCCGGCGCGGCCGCGCTGGAGGCGCGGGCCCACCTCGAGGGGGAGCGCGGCGACGCGCTCCTCGCGCGGTTCCACGTCGGCGGGCGAGGGCTGCTCCCGAGCATCTCGGCGGCCACCTTCCACGCCGGGGTCAAGGTCGACGCCTGCCTCGCCCTCGCCGAGCTCGCGCTCATCGATTTCCCGGCCGCCGTGGAGCTGACCGAGGGGCGGGACGCGCTCAAGGTCGGGCCCGAGTTCACCGCGGTCGCGACGGCCTTCTACCGGCGCCTCATCGAGCTCGCCGCGGCGAGCGGCGAGGGCCGGCGCACGCGCGACAGGCTCGCCGAGATGGCCGCCCAGATCAGCGCGCTCATGCTGCAATCCGCGGGCTGGGACGAGGTCGCCCTCGATCTCGCGCGCGCCCTGCTCGGCCCCGGGCGCTGCATGGTGACCCCCGAGCGGCGCGAGGCGCTGCTCGGGTTCCTCGGGCCGAGCGTGGCCGAGCGGCTGTTCGTGCCGGAGAGCTTCTGGGCGGAGCGCGAGTGGCAGCCGCACCTGCCCGGCGAGCGCGAGCTGCTCGAGGACGAGCTCGAGATCGACGCGCCGGAGACGCTCTCGGCCCTGGCGCGGCGCCGCGGCGACCTCTCCGGGCTGCCGCTGCTCGTCGCGCGGGCGACGAGCCCGCACACGACGATGGTCGCCCTCTGCCGGAGCCGGCTCCAGCCGGACCGCGGCGCGGGCGCGGCGGCGCGCCGGGCGCCGGGCGTGCCGCCGCTCCCCGACGCCCCGGGGCGGCGGCCGGCGGGGCCGCTGCCGTGCCTCGGCACGCGCCGGCTCCTGCTCATCCGCGACGACAGCGCGGCGGTGCGGCGCCCCTCGGGCTGGAGCGACTGGTACGCGCTGCGGGCCGCCTTCGACCGGGCCTCCGGGGTGCGCGAGGCCGATCTTGAGCGCGATCTCATCGTCGGCGAACCCGTGGACGGGGCGGCCTTCGCGGCGCCCCGGCCCGGCGAAAGGACGTCTGGAGGCGAGCCATGACCCAGATCTCGTACGGGCTTTTCTCGGAGCTCTTGCTCGTGCGGATCCACGGGCGCGCCGAGGCCTACTTGCAGGCGAGCAGCGCGGAGCGCCTCGCGCTCGTCGCCGCCTGCCGCGGCGAGGCGACGGTGCCCGACCTCGCGCAGCGCATCCTCTCCCGCACCATCTACGCGCAGGCGTCGTCGCGGATCGGCCCGCTCCGCGAGCTGCTCCAGAACGCGCTCGACGCGTCGCCGCCGGGCGCCCGCATCGACGTCCGCTCGTCCGAGGACGGGCGCGAGATCTCGGTCACCGATCAAGGCCGCGGCATGAGCCGGACCGAGCTCCTCGCCGACCTGCTCGTGCCCTTCCGGAGCGGCAAGGCGGGCGAGCCCGACGCGATCGGCGAGCACGGGATCGGCTTCTTCTCCGTGCTCGAGATCGCGCCGTGGATCGAGGTGGTCACGGCGACGCCCTCGGGCGGGCACCGGCTGCTCGTCGCGCCGCTCGGCGGGGGGCCGCCCTACGAGGACTTCTCGTGGACGCTCCTGTCCCTGCCCCGCCCCCCGCCCGCGCCGTACGCGGACGGCGGCCGCGCGGGCGCCGCTGCGCGCCGTGTCGACGAGCGCGCCTCCGAGCCGCCGCGCCGCCCGACGACGGGCACCTCGGTGAGGCTGTCGCTCTCGCAGCCGATCTCGCGGCCCGCGCTCGCCGCGGAGGTCACCGCGGCGGTGGGGCTGGTCGACGCGACCGTCGCGCGGATCTACGTGGACGGCGCGCTCGTCAACACGGCGCGCGGGCGCCTCCGCCGCGCCGCGGAGGTGCCGCTCCGGCTCCCGCCGTCGGGCGGGCTCTGCGGCGCGGTCGAGCTGTTCGTGGGCCGGGGCGACGGCATCGAGCCGCAGCTCACGATCACCCAGAAGGGGCTCACGGTGGCGACGCGGATCGATCCCTTCCCTGGCCCCGAGCTCGGGCTTCACCGCGAGCTGGCGCGGGCGATCACGGCGGCGGGCTTCGGCCTGGTCGCGGAGCTGCCGCTCGGCGTGCCGCTCAACAAGGGCCGCTCGGCGGTCGCGGCGACCGCGTCCGCGGCGGTCGAGGCGGCGCTCGTCGCGGCCTTCGAGCGGTTCGTCCTGCGCGACGCCCTGTACGACCGCGAGCTCCTGCGCGCGGTCGATCACCGCCTCTCCTCGGTCCTCGACCGGCTCCTCCACGCGGCGCTGCTCGGCGAGAGCATCACGATCGCGTCCGCGCAGGCGGTGGACGAGCTCGATCCGGTCGCGCGCACCCCCACGGTGGCGGCGCCCGAGCAGGTCATCCGCTTCGCGAGCGGGCTGCTCGACGCGCCCCTCTTCCGGTCGATCGTCGTCGACACCGGCCAGCGGCCCTCGGGGGCGGCGCTCTCCCCGCTCGGCCAGGTCCACTACCGGAGCGCGCCGCTGACGCTGCGCGAGCTGCTCCAGGCGCACCGGACCGGCGTGCTCCGCCCGCTGGAGGCCGCGCCGTCGCTGTCGTCGAGCCAGGTCCGCAGCACCGCCCGCTGGCCGCTCGGCGCCTCCGGTCCGGGGCCGGACGCCGCCGTGGGGCGGGAGGCCGCCGGCGTGCGGCCCGGGGATCTCGTGTACCTCGCGCTCGACGAGCCGCTCGCGCAGGCGTTCTGGCGGCGCCTCGCGAGCGAGGGCGCGGCGTCGCAGCCCCTCCAGGCCGCCGCCGGGGCGCCTCCGCGGGCGCCGGGCGCCGCGCCGTGCCCGATGCCCCGCACCTCGCGCGAGGCGCTCCTCAAGACCGCGCTCGACGTGCCCGGCGTCCGCGCCGTGGCCGCGGCCATGACGATCATCGAGCGGCTCGACGCGGCGATCTCCGAGTCCGCGGACCTCCCGGCGTCGCCGATCTGGGTGCACCAGGACCTCTACGGCCCCGACGAGATGGCGCACACCGACGGGAGCGGGATCAGCGTGAACCTCGCGTCGGCCCGGGTGCGGGCGCTGCTCACCGCGGTGCTCCTGCGCGACGACGCGGTCGCCTTCACGGCGCTGGCGGATCTCCTGCTCCACGAGAAGACCCACGTCTCGCTGGCGAGCTACGTCCCGCGCCCGACGGCCGAGCACGGCACGAGCTTCTACCGCCGCAAGGACTGGATGCGCCGCCGCCTGCTCGCGGCGATCGCGAGCGGCGCGGTCGCCGACCCGATGCGCTGGCTCGCGGTGGCGCGGCGGGGGCTCGCGAGCGCGGCGCTGCCGGCGCCGTCGGAGCTCTCGCAGGCGTTCCTGGCGGCGGCCGCGGCCGCGTGAGAGCGGCGGCCGCGGCCGCGTGAGACGCGCCCCGCGCCGCCGGGGAGCGGCGCGCGAGGCCACCGTGGCGGCTGCGTTCAGCTCAACCCGGAGGCTGTCCGGAGCCGCCGGGAGAGTTGAAACTCAACCCGGAGGCTGTCCGGAGCCGCCGGGCAGAGTTTTGTGCCATCTGGCGGCGATCCTCCACAGCTCGGCGTGATCCCACGGACACGCGGGCGGGTTGGCCGGCACAGCACGGCACAGACTTCAGGGCTCGATCCTGCGGGCGCGAGCCCTGAACGCGAGGTCAGCGGGAGACGAGGTCCTTCATCCAGGCGACGTCGTCAGGCGTCGCCTGGTGGAGCTCGTCGGCCCACGCCTCGTCGGTCATGCGCTGGAAGTCCCCGGTGATCTTCTCGAAGTACGAGGAGGCGAGCCCCACGAAGGCGCGCGGCGTGCCGCAGGGATCGGCGGTGACGACCATGAGCCGCGGCAGGCCGGTGCCCACGTGCAGCACGCGCCCGACCGGCGCCCCGCCCGCGTCGGTCGGCTGCGTGTGCACGTCGGCGATCGTCGGGTCCTGGATCACGGTCTGGGACATGTCGAAGAAGAGCTCGGCGTACCAGCCATCCGCCCCCACGTCCGAGCCGCAGCCGCTCTGGATCCGGACGGCCTGGTTGATGAAATCGAGGTGCTCCGCCGTGAGGGGCACCCCGGCGCGCTCGTTCTCGGCCATCTCGCCGAGCGTCCGCGCGACGCGCTGCAGGAGCGCGAAGTACGCCGGCACCCGCTGCTCCAGCAGCGACGACGACGGCGCGCCCGGCAGCGATGGTCCGCCCGACAGATCGAGCGTCTCGACCACGCGGGCGCCCTGCTCGGCCAGATCGGCGATGCGCGCGAAGAACGCCGGGTACGGGTCGACGTAGGCGTCCGGGAACTCGCACGTGGCGCCGCCCGTGTACGACTGCTTGGCGTAGAGCAGCGTGTCGTGCCGGAGCTCGGCCCACGAGGCGAGCTGGGTGTTCAGGAGGCGCCGGCCCCACGCCTCGGTCTTCGCCACCGCCGGCAGCCCCGCGTTGTCGGCGAGCGCCTTCGACGGCGACAGCTCCCGCAGCGCGCCGAGCCAGTGATTGTAGAGGTTCTTGCTCCAGAAGTCGCCGGGGTGCGCGTCGACGAGCACGCGCATCATGTGCAGGTCCGGCGCGTAGGGGAACTGCCCGAGCTCGGGCGCGAGCAACAGGCCCGCCTGATCGTTGCCGAGCGCGGCGAAGCCCACGTCGAGCGGGCTCGGCATCATGCGCTTGACGGTGCCGCCCTTCACCCGGTCGTAGACCACGTTCGAGAAGACGTGCGAGTCGACGACGTACCGCTGGCCGAGCAGCGCGAAGCTCGACGAGAGGGGCATCGTGCCCTTGCCGAGGCCGTTGATCATGATGTGGCTCGAGATCCGCTGCGTCCCGTGGCCCTTCTTCACCACGACGTCGATGATCTGCTCGTCCGAGAGCCCGGCGAGGCCGGCTGCGTCGGCGAGGCCGAGGTCCGCGAGCAGGACGTCGAGCTCGGGCAGCGTCATGGTGTCGCTCTCGCCGACGAAGGCCTGGACCGTGTCGTCGATGCGCGTGTACCGGGCGAGGGTGTTCTCGTCGGCGAGGGCGCGCAGCACATAGGCGCCCTCGAGCTGCCGCCGCTGCAGGACCTGCGTGCCGTCCTGCTGGGTCTCGAGGAAGCGGAAGTCGACGCGGCCGAGCCACATCATGCTGCGGAAGTAGCGCTGCAGCACCGGCGAGTCGGTGTAGTGGCCGCGGGGCTCGAACTGCGAGAAGTCCATGATCCGCTCGGAGCCGAAGAGGCGCACGTTGCCCGCGCCCTGGTGGGCCTTGGCGCCCGCGACGAGCTCGTCGATCTTCGCGGCGTCGGCGCCCGCCACGGGCGCGACGGGCGCGTCGTTCAGCAGCGAGAGCGCCACGGCCGTGAAGAGGTCGGCGTCGGCGCGCGCCTCGGCGCCGAGCTCGCCGCCGGCCCCTGCGGCGAGCTGCGCGCGCATCTCCTCGAGCATCGCCCCTAGCTCGGGCGCGAGCGCGGCGAGCTCCACGCCCTTCAGGATCGCGTCGTACGAGCGGTGGACCGCGTACAGGATGGAGTCGGCGGAGACGTAGAGCGGCAGGTCGAGCGCGTAGATGCTCGCGTAGCCGTAAGCGAAGGTCGGAAAGGTCTTCTTCTCCGAGATGACGAAGCCGTTCGCGGAGAGCTTCGCGAGCTCGTCCTGGTCGAGGGCGAGCGAGGTGCCCTGGACGACCGAGAGGCCCTCGGCGTCCGCAGGCGCGTAGGGCAGGCCCGAGGCGAAGGGGACAGCGTACCTCGAGGCGAAGTCCTCCGCGGTCATGTTCGCCGAGGACTCCTGCTCGTCGAGCAGCGCGCTGAGCTCCGCCTGCTGCTCGGGCCCGAGCGGCCCCGGCGGCTGCTCCGACTGCGTACCGCCGGTCTGCGTGCCGCCCGTCTGCGTGCCGCCGGTGTCGGGCTGCTGGTTGCTCTCGCCGGAGCAGCCGCCGGCGAGGGCGAGGAGGATCGGAACGACGTGAAAGTGAAGAAGCATTTTGCGCATCGTGTTTTCCTTCCAGAGCGCGCCTCCAGTGCAGTGCGCGGGGCGCGGCGCCCCCGCTGCGGGCAAGGACGGTGCCGCGGGAGCGAGGCGCGCTCCCCTCTTCGCCCGCAACAGGAAAGATCTGCTCCAGTGCAGCAGGATACGACACCATCGCGATGGATGCGCCGCTGAGGAGAACTGACGTGATGTCACCGCGCCGGGATCAGGTCCGGTCGTTCGAGGTCTGTGCTTCGCGCGGAGAGGGCGTGGTGAAACCGTGAAGACGGCCGGAGAGAAGAAGCGCTCGTGTTGTCCTGACGACTGTCCTCTTCGCGCTTCACGCCCATCGACGCCTGAGCGACCCCCCTCGCTCACCCGCGCTCCCCGCCCGATTCTGTCGATTTCTTGCTTCCCATGACAAAGTGGGAACATCGCTGTTTCGACAGGGCCCCGAGGAAACGTGGCGGTCCCATGCACGATGAGCGTGACGGCGGCGAATCGGATCCACTAGAAGGGGCGCCGGAGGCGAACCATGACCATCACGTTCTATTACTCCCCCCAATCGAGCGCTGGGCGCATCCGCCTGACGCTCGCCGAGCTCGGTGTCCCCCACGAGGCCGTCCGGGTCGATCTGCGCGCCGGCGACCAGAAGAAGCCGGAGTTCCTCGCCCTCAACCCCAATGGCCAGGTGCCGACCCTCGTCATTGACGGCACCCCGATGTTCGAGTCGGCGGCGATCCAGATCGCCCTCGGCGAGCGCTACGGCGTCGAGAAGGGCCTGTGGCCGGCCCCCGGCTCGCCCGAGCAGCTGATGGCCCTCACGTGGCTCGTCTGGGGCCAGGTCAACCTGACCAGCGCCCTGTTCCGCTACATCAAGAACACGAGCGACTGGTTCCCCAAGGAGCAGCAGGACGCGAAGCAGGCCGAGGCGGCGATGACCGAGGCGCGCGGCCTGCTCCGCATCCTCGACGGCCGCCTCGACGGCCGCCCGTACGTCACCGGCGAGCGCTGTACCCTGGTGGATCTCGACCTCGCGTCCGTGCTCGGCTGGGGCCTCCAGGCGGCCAAGATCGACATCTCCGAGCTGAAGAACCTGAAGGGATGGCTCGGCCGCATCATGGAGCGCCCGGCCGTGAAGGCGCTCATGGCCGAGGGCTGAGCCCGAGCGCCTCGCCTGCCCGGGCGGGCGAGGCGCGCCCCCGCCTCTTCATCGCCTGCGCGGCGAGCGCCCACGATCATCCACGCTGTCCACGCGATGTGGGCCGCGCGGCGTGGGCCCCGCGCCCCGAGCGCCCTTGCGCGCGCCGGACACATGCTAGAACTCGGCCGCAATGACGGTCCTCCAGGTCGCCGACCTCAGCTTCGGTTACGGCGCGGACAGGCTCTTCCAGGGCATCACCTTCTCCCTGGAGCAAGGCCAGCGCGCCGCGCTCGTGGCCCCGAACGGCGCGGGCAAATCGACGCTGCTCCGCCTCGTCACCCGCGAGCTCACCCCCGACACGGGCTCGGTCGTGATCCGCAAGGGGATCCGGTTCGCGTACTTCCGGCAGTCGCACGAGCTCGCGGCCCAGGGCACGGTGCTCGACGCCTTCCTCTCCGGGTTCTCGGAGGTGCTCGAGCTGCGCCACGCCCTCACCGCGGCGCAGCACGCGGCCGCCAGCGGCAGCGAGGCCGATCTCGCCCGCCTCAGCGATCTCACCGACCGCTACCACATCGCGGGCGGCGACGACCTCGAGCGCCGCGTGGAGATCATCGCGGCCCACCTCGGGTTCTCGCCCGCCGACATGGATCGCCCCGTCTCGAGCCTGTCCGGCGGCGAGCGCGGGCGCCTGCAGCTCGGCGTGGTGCTCGCCATCGAGCCCGATCTCTTGCTGCTCGACGAGCCCACGAACCACCTCGACATCGAGACCATCACCTGGCTCGAGAAGCACCTCGCGGGCCTCGGCGGCGCGCTCCTCTGCGTCTCGCACGACCGCGCGTTCCTCGACGCCGTCTGCCCGCACACGTTCGAGCTCGGGCAGCGCAGCTTCCGCGCCTACCCGCTCAAGTACAGCGACTACGCCGTCGCCCGCGAGGAGGACCTCGCCCGGGAGCGGGAGCTCGCCGAGCGGCAGGAGGCGTTCGTCGCCAAGACCGAGGACTTCATCCGGCGCAACATCGCCGGCCAGAAGACGAAGCAGGCGCAGAGCCGGCGCAAGATGCTCGAGAAGCTCGAGACGATCGACCGGCCCGAGGACGTGTGGGCGACCGCCGAGAGGGTCCGGTTCCGGTTCGCGCCCGCGCCGCGCAGCGGGGACATCGTGCTCGACGCGCGCGGCCTCGGCGCCTCGCGCGGCGGGCGCACGCTCTTCTCCGGCGTGGACCTCCTCCTGCGGCGCGGCGACCGCGTCGGCATCGTGGGGCCCAACGGGACCGGCAAATCGACGCTGCTCAAGCTGCTCGCCGGCGCGGGCGCGCCCGAGGACGCGGGCGACGTGCGGCGCGGGACGAACCTCTGCCAGGGCTACTTCGACCAGCACCTCGGCTCGCTCGACCCGTCGAGGACCGCGGTCGAGGAGATCCGCAGCGTGCGGGCCGACATGAACGTCGACGCGACACGCCAGTACCTGTCGCGCTTCCGGTTCTACGGGGACGACGCGCTCCGGAAGGTGCAGGGCTTCTCCGGCGGCGAGCGGAGCCGGCTCGCGCTCGGCAAGCTGCTCCTCGAGCCGCGCAACCTGCTCTTCCTCGACGAGCCGACGAACCACCTCGACATCCCCGCCGCCGAGATCCTCGAGGAGGCGCTCGCGGGCTTCGAGGGCACGGTGCTGCTCGTCTCGCACGACCGCAGGTTCCTGGAGGCGGTGACGACGCGCGTCGTCGCGGTGCGCGAGGGGCGCGTGGACATCTACCCCGGCGGCTTCCGCGACTACCGCGACAACCTCGAGAAGCTCGCGGCCGAGGCGGAGGCGGCGGAGCGCGCCCGCGAGGAGGGCGAGAGGGCGAAGGGCGCGCGGGGAGCGCGGAAGACGGCGAGCGCGCCGCCGCCGCGCGAGGAGCCGCGGGCGGAGGCGGCGGACCGGGGCGCGAAGGCGCCTGGCCGCGCGGTGCGGCGGAGCGGCGCGACGATGCCGCCGCCGCCCGACGCGGGCGCGGGCGACGCGGCGGCGCGCCGGCGGGCGTTCGAGAGCGACAAGGCGACGGCGCGGGCGGCGGAGCGCAAGCGCAAGCGGGTCAAGGAGCTGGAGGCGGAGATCGCGGCGGGCGAGGCGAACCTCGCGGAGATGCGCGAGGCGCTGAAGCAGGACCCGGGCGGCGACTGGGCGAAGCTCGCGGCGGCGGCGCGCGAGGAGCAGGCGCTCGCGAAGCGCGTCGACGCGGCGATGGCGGAGTGGATGGCGCTCAGCGAGGAGCTCGGGGCCTCGGCGACGGCGGGAGGCGAGGCGTGAAGCGGCGGGCGGGGGGCGCGCGGGGGGGGCGCGTCGCGGGGGCTCGCGTCGCGGGGGTGCTGCTCGCGCTCGCCGCGGCGGCGCTCGGCCCGGCGTGCAAGGAGAAGCGCGACGACGGCACCACGCCCGCGCAGGCCGTCGCCGAGCTGCCGCCGCTCGAGCTCCGCGACGACACGGCGAACCTGATGCTGACGTGGATCGACGAGAAGGGCGACACGCACGTCGAGCTGCATCCGGCCGACGTGCCGGCCGAGGGCCGCGCGCTCGTCCGCGCCATGCTCTCGGACCGGACGGAGGGGACGCGGGACGCGTTCTACGTCGCGGATCTGACGCAGAAGCGGCCGGACGGCACGTATGCGGTCCGGACGATGCCGCGGAGGGAATGGGAGTCGCTGCTGGAGAAGCGGCGCGCCGAGCACATCGCGAAGACGGCGCCGCCGCCTGCGGCGCCGGGCCCCGGCGGCTCGGCGGGCGCTGGCGCGCCGGGCGCGCCGAGCCACCTCGCGGGGGTCACGGTGATCATCTACGGCGCCTCGTGGTGCAAGCCGTGCCACCAGGCCGCGGACTACCTGCGCTCGAAGGGGATCGCCGCGGTGGTGAAGGACATCGAGGAGGACGCGGGCGCGGCCGCGGAGATGCAGGACAAGCTCGCGAAGAGCCACCAGCGCGGGGGGAGCATCCCGATCATCGACGTGCGGGGGCAGATCCTCGTGGGGTTCAGCCCGGGGGCGATCGACCAGGCGCTCGCGCGCGCGGCGGGCGGGACGACGCTCTGAGGGGGCGGTCGGCCGGCAGAGAGGGTCCAGCGCTGGCCGAACTCCAGGGGGCGGTGTTACAACGCGCTCGAACACGCCGGCCGCTTCGATGATGGCACCGGCGGCAGCTCCTGTCCCGCAGACCAGCACGCCCGGCACAGCGAATTCACAGAAAGGATCGTACCGTGGGTATCCAGAAGCTGAGTATCGCTGGATTCCGCTCATTGCGTGACGTGACGTGGCAGCCTGGTCGACTGAACGTCATCATCGGCCCCAATGGCTCTGGCAAGTCAAACTTGCTTCGTGCGCTCGCACTGCTCCAGAGAAGCGCACTGGGCGAGTTGCCTCAGGAGGTGCTGCGGTGGGGTGGCATCGCTCCTCTCCTCTGGGATGGTGCGGCGCAGGAGATCTCCTGGACGATGAAGACGGACCCGCTCGGCGAAGGACGAGACCGCGTCAAGGAGGCGCTGACGTACGAGCTGCGCCTCCGGAGGCTCGGTGGGACGAGCGCGTACAGGATCGAGCACGAGCAGCTGGCGAACTATCATCTCAAGGAGATTGGCCAGAAAGCTGAACCAAAGAAATTCCTTGAAAGGCGTCCTGGCCACGCTGTGATGTTCGATTCTCGGGAGCGCAAGCTGGCCGCGCACGAGGGAAGCGTACCAGACGACCAGACGCTGCTGTCGCTCTTGGCAGGACCGTTTGGGAACGCGCAGGTGCTGGGGTTCCGCGACGTGTTATCGGGCTGGTCGATCTATCATGACGTGCACGTCGATCAGCAGGCGTCGCTCAGGCAGGCCGCCGTGGCGAGGATGGACCGCCGTATCGCCGCGGACGGGCAGAACCTCATCCCGGTGCTCCACACGCTCTACACGGGGAGTCGCGACTTCAAGAGGGTGGTCGATGAAGCGATGCGGGCGGCGTTCAGCCAGGATTACGAGGAGCTCGTCTTCCCGCCGGCGGCGGACCAGCGTGTACAGCTCCGTGTCCGGTGGAGGTCTCTGCGAACAGAGCAGTCGGCCGCAGATCTGTCGGACGGCACGGTCCGCTTTCTCCTTCTGCTCGCCATCCTCGCAAGCCCCAGTCCCGCCGATCTCATCGCGATCGACGAGCCGGAGGTGGGCCTCCACCCGAGCATGCTGCCCATCGTGGCAGAGCTCGCCGCCGACGCGGCCGAGCGCTCCCAGGTCGTCTTGACCACGCACTCTGACCAGCTCCTAGACGCCTTCGGCGGGGAGCCTCCAGTGACCACGGTGGCGCGCTGGCAGGACGGCGAGACACGTCTGTCGATCATCGATGGGGATGAGCTCCGCCGGTGGCTCGATCAATATACGCTTGGCGCTCTGTTCCGCTCGAGAGAGCTCGAGGGGATGGTATGAAGATCGTCCTCTTCGTCGAGGGCCGCACCGAGAAGGCATTACCCGAGTTCCTGAAGCGGTGGCTCGACCCACGGGTCCCGCAACCCATCGGCATCAAGACTGTTCGCTTCGAGGGCTGGCCTGATTTCTATGACGAGATCGCCAAGAAGGTGGAGCTGAACTTGACCGGCAAAGTGGGCGCGGGTGTCGTGGGAGCGGTCGGCCTGCTCGATCTGTACGGCCCGACCATCTACCCTGCGGACAGGACCACGGCGCTCGAGCGATACGCGTGGTTTAAAAAGGACATCGAGAGCAAGGTGCGGAATCCGAGGTACCGCCAGCATTTTGCGGTGCACGAGACGGAGGCATGGCTGCTGTCCAATCCCTCGATTCTTCCGGCGGAGGTGCGCGGCGCGCTCCCGGGCAAGTGCGCGCAGCCGGAGGCCGTCAACTTCGACATGCCGCCAGCGAAACTCCTTGATCGCCTCTATCGCGAGAAGCTGAAGAGGGGATACAAAAAGGTGATCGACGGCACCAACCTGTTCCGGGCGCTCGATCCCGGCGTCGCTTACGCCAAGTGCCCGCACCTCAAGCTCCTTCTGGACGACATGCTGACGATGGCGAGCGGCGGCTGAACGGGGGGACGCCGAGCCGAAGCCCCCTCGGACAGCTCTCCCACGGCGCCATCACGCAAAGCATCAAGGCGTCCCGGTCACATCCTGGCGACATCTTGCGCGCCCCCCACCGCCTCTTGGGCAGACCTGCCGATTTTCGACTAGAATAGAGGGTCCCCTTCCGCGAGGCCTCATGCGCGGCGCGCCCACTGCTGTTGTTATCCTCCTCTCTGTTGCGATCGCCGCGTGCGACCAGGCCGCGCCTCCCGCCGAGACGCCGCCCGCCCCTGCGGCCGCCCAGCCGCTGTCCGCGGCGGCAACCCCGGTGATCTCCGCCGTTACCTGGCCCCCTTCCGCCTCGGTCGACCGGACCGCGCTCGCGGCGCTGCCGAAGACGGCGGCCCACGCCGCCAGGGCCTCGCGGGTCCCGGTGCTCGTGCCGTCGCGGCGCGAGCTCCTCGCGGCGCCCGTCCTCGTCGCCAGGGAGCACTGGACCTCGTTCTGGGCAAAGACGGACGCGATCACCGTCTCGCTCACGATGACCCGCCTATCGCGCAAGTATCCAAGCATTCCACCGTTCCGGGGGCCCCGCGCCGTGCGCGGGGCGCCTGCGTTCGTCACGGCGAACGAGGGTATCTGGAGCGCGTCGTGGATCGAGAACGGCGTCTCGTACGCGCTCGACGTCGAGTGCGCCTCCCCGGAGGCGCCGGCCTGCGCCTCGGACGCGCTCCTCCTCGAGCTCGCCTCGGGGCTCGTCTATGTGGGCGGCGACGAGCCCAGGGCCGCGGGAGACATGCCATGATCTCGCCGCTCCGCCCGCTCCGCCCGCTCCGCCCGCTCCGCCCGCCGCGCCCCCGCCCCGCCGCGCTGGCCTCGCTGATCGCGACAGCCGCGCTCGCGCTCGCGCTCCCGCCGCGCGCCGCCGCGGCCGATCCGTTCTCGTACCGTCCGGCCGGCGAGCTCCTCTCAGGCTCGGGAGAGGGGCGCGCCGACGACGTCGTGTATGCGCCCTCCATGCGCTTTCCGCTCGAGGAGGGCCCGGCGTTCGCCAACTCCCAAGTCTACGGCAAAGGCGGGAGCGCGGGCCCGGCCGGTGGACAGTGCGATACGGACAACTACGCCTATCCGTGGCACGACAACTACTGCGAGTCGCGCTCGTGGGAGATGCCTCTCTGCCCCTCCGGCACAGGGCACCAGGGGCAGGACATCCGGCCGGCGACGTGCGAGGCGGGGAGACACTGGGTCGTCGCGGTGGTGGATGGCACCATCACGAGCGTCGGCGGCTACTCTGTCTACCTGACCGGCGAGGACGGGACTCGTTACGACTACCTGCACATGTCGAATGTCCAGGTCTCGCCCGGCCAGGACGTGTCGCGGGGAGAGCGCATCGGGCGGGTGTCCAACGTCTACGGGAGCACGCCGACGACCATTCACCTGCACTTCAACGTGCGGCAGTCCGTGAGCGGCGTCGGCGTGGTCTACGTGCCGCCCTACACGTCGCTCGTCGCCTCGTACGAGGCGCTGCTCAACGAGCCCCCCGAGGGCGCCCTCGAGGCCGCCGGCTGCAGCGGTATCGCGGGGTGGACCCGCGACCCGGACGCGGAGAGCGCGCCGGGCGACGCGCGGCTCTACTTCGACGTGCCCGCGACCGAGGAGGGCGCGGAGGGCTACAGCTTCCCCGCGGACCTGCGCCGCGACGACCTCTGCGAGCCGCTCGGCTCGTGCGCGCACGGCTTCGAGGCGCCGATGCCGCTCAGCCTGCTCGGGGGCGACCACGCGGTCCACGCCTACGGGGTCGACGGATCGAGCGGCGAGGAGGTGGAGCTCGAGGGGAGCCCGAGGGCCCTCGAGTGCCCGCTCGATCTGCCCTCCGGCGTGAGGCGGCCGCTCGGCGGCGACGGCGCGCTGGACGCCTGGGGGTTCTCGCGGTTCTGGGACATCGCCATCGCGCCGGACGCGGCGCTCCAGGCGCTGCCGGAGGGCGACGCGTTCCCATCGTCGCCGCTGCTCGTGCGCGGCGACGACGGCGCGGCCTCCCTCTGGCTGATCGACGGCGCCGAGCGGCGGGCCGTGCCGGACGCCGAGGTGGCCGGCGCGTGGCACCTCGATCCGGGCGAGGCCGTCGTGTGGCCGGCAGCGAGGCTCGCCGCGTTGCCGCTCGGGCCGGCGCTGCGGCCGCGCCCGTTCCTGGTGCAGGGCTCCGGGCCGGTGCCCCACGTCATCGACGCGCCGCCGCTGCCAGGCGAAGGCGGCGGCACGGGCGCCGGCGGGGCTGGCGAGGCCGGCTCCGGGGGCGCTCCAGCCACCGGAGACGCGGAGGAGGGCGCGCCCGGCGCGAACGTCGGCGTTCACGGGCAGCTGCGCTGCGAGTGCGGCGCGGCCGGCGCGGGCGCCGCGGGCTCCGCTGGGGCGGGCTGGCAGCTCGGGCTCCTCGCGATGGCGGCGCTCGGCGCGGCCCGCGCGCGGCAGTGCTCCGCGCGGCACGCCGGCGGCGGCGCGAGGGCCGGCCGCCTCAGCCTTCGTGGATCTTGATCCCGGGGATCGACCGGAGCGGGCTCGCGTCCTCGACCCGCGAGCCCTCGAGGTAGACGTTCTTCAGGCTCTTGAGCTCGCGGAGCGGCGACACGTCGCTCACCCGCGTCCGCTTCATCTGGAGCATCTCGAGCTTCTTCAGGCCGGCGAGCGGGCCCACGTCGGTCACCTCGGTCTCATCGAGCTGGAGCTCGGTGAGGCTGGTGAGGCCGGCGAGCGGCGAGAGGTCGGCGACGGGCGTGCGGCCGATGTCGAGCCGGTCGAGCTTGACCAGGCCGGAGAGCGGCGAGAGGTCCTTGACCAGGGTCGCCGAGACGCGCAGCGACTCCAGCCGGAGCAGGCCCTTGATCGGGCGGAGGTCGTCGATCTTGCCCGGCGGCAGGTAGAGCCCTTTGACACCCGTGAGCTCGGGGAAGAGGCACGGATCGAGCTCGTCGAGCCCCTGGGCGTCCGACAGGTTCATGGTCTTGATGTTCTTGAGCTCGGCGCGCTTGATCGGCCCCTCGGGCTTCTGGAGCTGCTGCCGCACCCTGGCCTCGAGCGCCGGATGAGAGAAGGTCACCGGATCGCTCTTGGTGCACACCACCTCTTGCTTCTTCGGCGGCGCGCTGGCCGTGGCTGCGGGGCTCGCGGCGGGAGGCGCGTCGGCGGGTTTCGCAGCAGAAGGCGCGGCCGAGGCCGCTCCCGTAACGGGCTTCGGGGGCTCGTCGCAGCCGAGGAGGAGAAGGGCGACGCCAAGGGATGCAAGGACGAGAGGGCGAATCATCGCCGCGATGATACACGAGACGACGGAAGAAAGCCGCGTCTTCCAAAGGGCGCTCGCGCGCTACAGCGGCAGCAGCAAAAGCCCTTGTCGCGAGTCGAGCTGCTCGGAGAACCAGTCCCGGTGGCGCCGCTCCACCGCGAGCGAGTGCCGGAGGACGTCGCGCGCGCGCTCGGAGAGGCCTTCGCGGAACGATATCATCCGCTCGTAAGCAGCGCAGCTGTCCTCCTCGTAATGCCTCATCGCCTCGAGGATCGCGCGATCTCCGACCATCCCGTTCGTCAGCGCCTTGCTCTTCAGCTTGGGTCGGACGGCGCTCTCCACCGGCGGCTCGCCGAGCTCGTGGGCCAGGGCGGCGAGCACCTCGAGGTGACGCTCGTGATCGTGAAGGAAGCTCGCGAGCCGGCTCTTGTCACCTGGTCGGCTCATCCGCGAGAGCGCTGCTGCGAGCGCGTCCACCGTGGACCAGTTGAGCTCGATCAGTTCGGTCAAGGACCCGATGAACGCGGCTTCGCCGCCGATCACGGACGCCATGGAATATCGCTCCTCTCCTCGCGGAAGCGGACCGCCCGCGTGAAGACGGAGGTGGGCGGGTGCTTCTCCAGGCGTTCGATGCTCGCAAGCCCGGTGCCGGAGCCCGCCTGTGCAGCCGCTATCCATCGCTGCGCGCGCGTCGTCCAGGAAACCCGCGGTTCTCCACGCTTGTCGACCGCCGCCGCGCCCGAGACGGCCCGCTAGAGGGCCCGCGCTCGCGGGGATGCGAAGACTCAACCCAGATCGGGGCCGCGGTCGCGGCGCCGGGTCGCGCGCGCGCCGGACCAGGACGGAGCCGTGACGTGCCGGGGCGCCATCGGCGCATGCTCACGCCGCGCCAGGCAGCGAAGCGCGAGCACGTCCTGGACATGAGCGCATCTCCACCCGGAGCGCGCGAAGCGTGGAGGCGGCGTCGTCCAGGTCAGGAGCAGGAGAGGAGAGATGGACTTCGGTCGAGAGCGCTCCGGCGGCGCGCTCGGCGGAGATGCCGCTACTTCTTGCCGAAAAGGCCGCCGAGCGAGCCCGCGAGGCTGCCGACGTCGAGGTTGGCGATGGCGGGGGCCGCCGCGCCGAGCGCGGTGTCGACGTGGGCGGCGAGCGGCGCGGGGAGCTTCTCTTTCAGGAAGCCGACCACCGTCTCCACGGCCACGCGGGCCTTGTCTTCCGAGATGCCAACCTTCTCTGCGACCTGTCGTACGAGCTCGTCCATGGCCTCGACGCTCATCCTTTCTGCGCGAGCCGCGCATCCGGGGCGAGCATCCACGCGCCGATCGACGCCGGCAAGGGAATTCGGCGCCGCGCGCTGCGCGCTGCGCGCTCGACGACGTGGCCCCTCGCACGCCCCTCGCACCAGCGCGGCGGCATGTGCCCTCGTGGTGAGCCGCATCGTGGTGGGCCCCGCACGACAATCCCCCTGGCCATTTCGTAAAAGGTGTTGTTGAATCAGGGGATCTCGGCTTGGCCGATGCGGGTGAGGGGGGAGAACCGTGTCTGGGTCCGCAAGTCACGAACCTGCGCTCCTCGTCGAGCTCACCCAGACGGACGGTCTCCTCCACATGGCTGCCTGAAAGGAGCGAAGGGTATGTCGAGATTCCGCTTGAGCCGGCGTGCCATGCTGCGAGGCGCCGGCGCCATCGCCGTCGCGCTCCCGTGGCTGGAGATCATGGGACCCGAGCGCCCGGCGCGCGCGCAACCCGCCCCCGCCAGGCGCTTCCTCGCCGTCTACACGCCCGGCGGGACCTTGATCGACCGCTGGCGTCCGACCGGCACCGAGGCGAGCTTCACGCTGGGCCCCATCCTGGCGCCGCTCGCGCCGGTGCAGGACCGGCTGCTCGTCGTCGACGGCCTCGACATGAAGAGCGCGCGCGGGGAGCAGCACCAGAGCGGGATCATCGCCTGGCTCACGGGCACGGATCAGATGATCACCTCGACCGGCTACGCGAGGGGGCCGTCCATCGATCAGGTGATCGCCTCCCGGATCTCCGCCGGTCAGAGGGCGAAGGCGAGCCTCCAGCTCGCGGTGCGCTGGGCGACGGGCAAGTCCCACGGCCTGATGTCGCCGATGAACATCGCCAATTTCGAGGACACCGCGCCGTACAACCCCATCCCGCCGCGCCTCGATCCGGTGGAGATCTTCACCGATCTCTTCGGCACGCTGGACCCCGGCGCCAGCAACGACGCCGCCCTCCGCCTCGCGCGGAAGCGATCGATCCTCGACTTCGTCGACCGGCGCTACGCCGCCGTCTCCGCGAGGCTCGGCGCGGCCGACAAGCAGAAGCTCGACCAGCACCTGACGAAGATCCGCGAGATCGAGCAGAGCCTCGCCAGCACGCCGGCTGCGACGAGCGCTTGCCGGGCCCCGACGAGGGTCGACACGTCCGACTACAACCCGAGCGCGGGGCTCGACGCGGACGACGCCGGCGTCATCGTGGACAGCTCGACCGACGCGGCGATCCCCAAGGTGGGCAAGCTGATGACGGACATGCTGGTGATGGCGCTCGCCTGCGACATCACCGCGGTCGGCACCCTGCAGTGGAGCGACACCGAGGCGAAGCACACGTTGCCGTGGCTGAACCTGACCGAGCACCACCATTTCTACCAGGAAATGGGCGGATTCAGGCCGGCCGAGTGCGAGCTCATCTACACCTGGTACTCGGAGCAGCACCTCTATCTCTTGCAGGAGATGGCGAAGGTCGACATGGGCGGGCACTCGCTGCTCGACGAGAGCGTCGTCTTCTTCGGCTCCGAGATCTCGGATCCGCCGACCCACAGGAAGACGGACATGCCGTTCCTGCTGGCCGGCGGCGGCGGGGGCCTGCGCACCGGGCGCTGGGTCCGGTACCCGAATCTCCCGCACAACGACCTGCTCGTCTCGATCTTGAACCTGTTCGGCGACCCCCGGACCACGTTCGGCTTGCGTGAGTACTGCACCGGGCCGCTCACGAACCTCACGTAGGGCCGGAGGTGCCCTAGGTCTCCCGCTCGAGCGCGCGCACCAGGAGCGGCGCCACCGAGCGGAGGGCGCCGGGCGCATCGGCGAGCTGCTGGCTGCCAGGGTGAGAGTCGGTCCCGAGCAGCGTCGTGAACACGGAGGCCTTCCTGATCTTCTCGAGCGAGTCGCCCGGCAAGACGAGGTGGCTCGTGACGGCGTGGACCTTGGATGCGCCGGCGGCGAGGTAGGCGCGCCCCGCCTGGACGAGCGATGAGCCGGTGCGGACCATGTCATCGTAGATGACGACCTCGCGGCCGGAGACATCGGCGTTGATGCCGGTCACGCCGACGCCATCGCCTCTCCGCTCCTTGTACACGAACGCCGGCTCGACCCCGAGGGCGCGGGCGAGGCTCTGCACCCATTTGGCCCGGCCCGCGTCCGTCGCCGCCAGCACGTACGGGCGATCGCCCATCAGCTCGCGGACCGCCTGCGTGATGAGCGGAGCGCCGTAGAGGTGGCGTGTCACGTGCGAGTCGCTGAAGTAGAACTCGATGCCATCGGTGTGCAGATCGAAGAGGAAGATGCGCGTGCCCGCGTCGCACGAGGGGATCGCCGAGATGAGCCGCGCCCGCGTCTTCGCGGTCACCACCTCGCCCGGCTTCACGGCCCTCTCCATGGTCGCGTAGCCGAAATAAGGCATCACGATGGAGAGCGACCGCGCGCCTGCGCGCGAGATGGCGCAGCCGAGGTCGTAGATCTCCAGCCAGTCGAGGTCCCGAGGGGCGCCGCCGAGCAGGACCACGTCGCGCCCCCAGCAGTCGACCGCGACGCGCAGGTAGCGCTCGCCGTCGGGGAAGCTCTTGCGCTCGACGAGGCCGCGCTCGAAGTCGCCCGCGGCCAGGAAGGCAGCCTCGAGGTAGCTGTACGAGCTGATCGTGATGAGCAAACGCCGCTGGCTCATCGCGCACCTCGGCGGGTCGTCCGGGCCGGAGCGGGCCCTCGGCGCGCGCCCTGGGTGGGCGCGGCCTTCCCTGCCCTCGCGAACGGCGCGGCCTTCCCCGCCTTCGCGAACGGCGCGGCCTTCCCTGCCTTCGCGGGCGGCGCGCCCTCTCGGGCCCTCGCGGACGGCGCGGCCACGCTGGCGAGGACGCTCTTCAGGTGGGACTCCGCGCCTGGTTCACTGGGAAAATCGACGGGATCGGGGAGATCTTTCATCTGCACGACGTCGCATCCTGCTTCACGCGCGGCCTCGTGCAAATGGCGCCGGAACCTGGCGCGCGCGATGCCGCGGTGGTTGGTGCAGGCGAGCAGCCTGCCGCCCGGGGCGAGCACGCGGAAGGCGAGCGCTGCAAGCGCGCCGAAATCGCTCGCCGCGCTGAAGCGGCTCTTCTTCGTGGTCGCGAAGCTCGGCGGATCGAGCACGACAAGGTCGAAGCGCCGGTCGGACTGGGCGGCGGCCTTCAGCCACGGGAACACGTCGGCCTCGACCACGACGTGCGCCGCCGGGTCCGCGCCGATCGCGGCGAGGTTGTCGCGCGCCCAGGCGACCACGCCCCGGGACACGTCGACCGTCACGCTCTCGCGCGCGCCGCCCGCCACGGCCGCCACGGTGAACGCCCCCGTGTAGGCGAACAGGTTCAGCACCCGGGCCCCCCGGGCCAGCTCCCGCACCCGCCGCCGGTTCTCGCGCTGGTCGAGGAAGATGCCGGTCGAGAGCCCGTCGCCGAGCCGCACCTTGAACGGCAAGCCGTGCTCGAGGACGGTGAGCTCCTCCGGGGCGTCCTCCCCCCGGACGGCGTGCCGCGGCGCGAACTCCTCGCGCCGCGCGTCGACGATGACGCTCGCGTGCTTCGGGCGCGCCTTGAGGTAGACGCCCTTCGCCCCGAGCCGGTGGGCCGCGTCGAGCACGAGATCCCGCGGCGGCGCGCCCGGCTCGCCCTCGCCCGCGCCGGACAGCGACACGACGAGGTGCTCGCCGTACAGGTCGACGGAGACGGAGGGGAGGCCGTCGCCCGCGCCGTGGACGAGCCGGAGCGCCGTGGTGTCCCCCGCGCGCGCGATCCCGTACCGCCGCTCGGCGGCCTCGCGCATGGCGCGCTCGACGGCCGCGACGCCGCCCGCGTACGGGTCCGCCGGCGCGGCCGCGAGCCACGCCTCGAAGACTGCAGGCAGCTGCGAGCGGAAGGTCGCGGCCGCGCCCGTGGCCGGGTGATCGAGGCGGAGCTCGGCGGCGTGCAGGAGCAGGCGCGGGGCCTCGGGGCCGCCGTAGAGCGGATCGCCCGCGATGGGGAGGCCGATCGCCGCGAGCTGCACCCGGAGCTGATGCGTGCGGCCTGTCTCGGGCCGGAGCTCGAGCAGGGCGCGGTCGCCGCGGCGCTCGAGGAGGCGGTAGCGGGTGATGGCCAGCACGCCGCCCGCGGCACGATCCTCCCGCTTCGCGGCACGATCCTCCCGCTTCGCGGCACGATCCTCCCGCTTCGCGGCCCGATCCTCCCGCTTCGCGGCCCGATCCTCCCGCCCCGCGGCCCGATCCTCCCGCCCCGCGGCCCGATCCTCCCGCGCCCCGCCGGTCTCGGCGAGCGCGCGCATCGCACCTCCCGGCGCCGGGACGAGGCGGTGCCGCAGGGTGCCGCGCGGCGGCCGATCGCCGAAGCCGGAGACCGCGGCCACGTACGTCTTCTGCACCGTGCGCCCCTCGAACTGCCGCGCGATGGCCGCGTTCGCCTCGCGCCGCCGCGTGAACAGCAGGACCCCCGACGTGTCGCGATCGAGCCGCTGGTGGATCCCGAGGTACGCCTCCGCGTCGCCCCGGCCGCGGAGGAAGGCGCGGAGGCGCGTCACCATGTCGTCGATCCGGTCCGCCTCCGGCGCGTGCGTCGACAGGCCAGCCGGCTTGTCGACGACGAGGAGATCGCCGTCCTCGGCGAGGATCCACTCCGGATGGATGTCGGGAAAGAGCTCCGAGAGCGAGAGGTGCGGGGTCATCCGTTCTGCTTGACGTCGGTGCCGGGCGGCGCCGTGAACTGGAACTCCGCCGGAGCGATCGACGCGGGCTGCGACGCGTCCTCGAAGTCGAACCGGTTCCGGTTGCCCTGCGCGTCGACGATGAGGACGCGGCGCACGACGCCAGGGTCCTTCTTCGCGAGGAGCGCCTTGTCGATATAGAACATCACGAATTCGTAGTGGGGAGTCGGCGCCCGCGGCTTGCCGACGAGCACGGGGCCGCCCTCGAACTTCGCCTTGTCGTTGAAGGTGAACGTGAACGACGGGCGGAGCCCGTGGCCCATGAGGAACGAGAGGGCGCCCGGATACTCCGAGTTCTGCACCGGCGTGACGAACATCTGCCGGTCCTCGGCGACGTAGACCTTGAGCGACACGCCGTCGGAGACGATGCGGTTCTGGTTCGGCGGATCGTAGCGAAACGAGATCCTGTCCGGCTTCTGGACCGACAGCGCGCCGCTCTGCTTCTTGACGGCCCCCGAGACCTTCTGCGTGTGCTCCTGCTTGAAGCGGGCGGAGTACGTCTTCTTGCCCACGAAGATCGCGTCGACCTCGGCCGCGACGGCGTCCGCGGATCCCGCCTCGGCGGGCGGCACCGCGGGCGGCGCCGCCGTGCCGGGCGCGGGCGCGGAGGTCGCCGCCGGCGCCTCGGCGCGCCCTCCGCCCGCGTCGCGCGCTGCCGCGTCGGCGACGACCGTCCCCGCGTCGCGCGCCGCCGTCGCGGCGCCAGCGTCCTCGCGCTTCCGGCCCGCGTCCTCCGCCGGCGCGCCCGCGTCGGCCGACGCACCGCCGCCCGCCGCCGCGTCCGCCGTCGTCGGAGCGCCCGCGCCGGGGGCCGCCGCGGGGGCGCTCGCCTGCGGCGGCGCGTCAGCCGGCTGCTGCGGCGCGGCGGCCGGCTGCGGCAGGGCCTGCGCGGCGGAGGGCGAGGCGTCGGGCGCCGCGCCGGCGGGAGCGGGCGGCGCGTCGCAGGCCGCCACGACCAGGGCAACGGCCGGGACGAGGGCGACGAGGCGGAGGCGGTTCATCGAAGAGCTCGCTTTCAAGGAGAGTGCGCCGCGTGTTCTAGGACAGGTAGGGCCGAGGTGGTAGCGCCGACCTCCACCGCCCCGGTCCCTGCGCCGGCGGCATCGACGGCGATCTCGCAGCGTCACCGGGGCGCTCGCGACCGTCGTCGCTCGAAAATTGGGCCGCGCCGAGGTCAGGAACACCGACGCGCGCCGGGGCACGCCCAGGGACGCCGGAGATCCCCACAGCGCCGGAACGCGGCGCGGCGGCGCGGCGGCGCGGCGAAACCCTGCCGGAACGGCGGAACGGCGGCGTGGGCACGCGCTGGCGACGACGTCGTCATGAGCACCCGGGGCGAGACCATGTCTTGACCCCTATTTCCACGTAGCCCAAACTCTCCGGCCGCATGCGCGTGGGCACTCCCTCCCTGATCGATGCGTCGTCGCTCATCCTGATCCTGGACGTCTCGCGCAAGCTCGCGGCGCCGTGCGATCTCACCGAGCTGCTCGAGCTCATCATCAAGACGGGGCGGGAGGTGATAGGCGCCGACCGCGGGAGCGTCTTCCTCTACGACGAGGAGGCCAAGGAGCTTTACTCCCGTGTCGCCACGGGCGAGGCCCAGATCCGCGTCAGCATCGACAAGGGTATCGCCGGTGAGTGCGCGCGCAAGCGCCAGACCATCCTCGTCGACGACTGCTATTCCGACCCGCGGTTCAATCAGGAGATCGACCGCCGGACGGGGTATCATACGAAATCCCTCATCACGGTGCCGCTCATCGGGCTCGACGACAAGCTCGTCGGCGTGCTCCAGATGCTGAATTCGAAGGCGGACCACTTCGGCCCGGACGAGCGCGACGTGGCGGAGCTGCTCGCGGCGCAGGCGGCCGTCGCCGTGCAGCGCACGCTCCTGCTCGAGGAGCGCATGATCAAGCTGAAGCTCGAGCACGACCTCACCATCGCGCGCGACATCCAGCAGAACATCCTCCTGCGGCGGCTGCCGCGCTGCCCCGGCTATTCGCTGTCGGCGTTCAGCAAGCCGGCGGACGACACGGGCGGCGACATCTACGACGTCATCCGGCTCGACGAGCGCGCGGACATGTCGCCGATGCTCCTGCTGCTCGCCGACGCGGCCGGGCACGGCATCGGCCCCGCCCTCAGCGTGACCCAGTTCCGCGCGATGCTCCGCATCGGCCTGCGCCTCTCGGCCGACATGGACGCGCTCATGCACCACGTGAACCAGCAGCTCCTCGAGGACCTGCCGAACGACCGCTTCATCACGGCGTTCCTCGGGATCCTCGACCCGACGACGCACCAGCTCCGCTTCCACTCGGCCGGGCAGGGGCCGCTGCTCCACTACCGGGCGGCCGAGGGCCAGATCGTGTGGCGCGATCCGTCGACCGTCCCGCTCGGCATGTTCAAGGATCTCGACCTGCCCCCGATGCCGCCCCTCGTGATGGCGCCGGGCGATCTCCTCGTGCTGCTGACCGACGGCTTCTACGAGTACCAGGACGCCGCCGGGCAGGTATTCGGCAAGGAGCGCGTCGGCGACCTCATCCACCGCCTGCACGCGCGCCCCACGTCCGACATCCTGGGCGCGCTCCTCGCCGAGGTGCGCCGCTTCGCCGGCTCGGCCAAGCAGATCGACGACCTCACCGCGCTGCTCGTGAAGCGCGACGCCTAGAGCGACCCCGACCGGGACCCACCCGGAGCGGGACCCACCCGCACAGGAGACGGGCCCACCCGCTCTTCCCCTCGTCCCGTCCTTGCGCTAGCTAGGCCGCGATGAGCGCCGCCGCTGCCTCCCCTGTCAACGCCCCCTCCCCCTTCCCCGGCGATCCGCCGGTCGACCCCGCGCTCGCGCAAGCGCACAAGCTCTCGGCGAGCGAGTGGGAGCGCGCGCGCGAGCGCCTCGGGCGGCAGCCGACGTTCACCGAGCTCGGCGTGCTCAGCGTGATGTGGAGCGAGCACTGCTCGTACAAGAGCTCGCGCGTCCACCTCGCCCGGCTGCCCACGACCGGCCCGCGGGTCATCCAGGGGCCCGGCGAGAACGCGGGCGTCGTCGACATCGGCGACGGGTTCGCGGCCGTCTTCAAGATGGAGTCGCACAACCACCCGTCGTACATCGAGCCCTACCAGGGCGCGGCGACCGGCGTCGGCGGCATCCTGCGCGACGTCTTCACGATGGGCGCGCGCCCCATCGCGAACCTCGACTCGCTCCGCTTCGGCCGGCCGGAGCACCCGCGCACGCCGCAGCTCCTGCGCGGCGTCGTCGCGGGGGTCGGCGGCTACGGCAACTGCATCGGCGTGCCGACCGTGGGCGGCGAGCTCTTCTTCGATCGCGCCTACGACGGCAACATCCTCGTCAACGCCTTCACCTGCGGCGTCGTCCGCGCCGACCGCATCTTCTACGGGCGCGCGAGCGGCGTCGGCAACAACGTGCTCTACGTCGGCGCCAAGACGGGGCGCGACGGCATCCACGGCGCGACCATGGCCTCCGACGAGTTCTCCGAGGGCGGCCCGAGCCAGCGCCCCACGGTGCAGGTCGGCGATCCCTTCATGGAGAAGCTCCTGCTCGAGGCGTGCCTCGAGATCTTCGCGGAGGACCTGCTCGTCGGCGTCCAGGACATGGGCGCCGCGGGGCTCACCTCGTCATCGGTCGAGATGGCGGGCCGGAGCGGCAGCGGCCTCGACCTCGATCTCGACCTCGTGCCGCGGCGCGCGGCCCGGCTCACGCCGTACGAGATGCTGCTGAGCGAGTCCCAGGAGCGCATGCTGCTCGTCGCGAAGCCCGGGTGCGAGGCGCGCGTCATCGAGATCTGCACGAAGTGGGAGCTCGACGCGGCGATCATCGGCAAGGTGACCGACACCGGCCGGTGGGTCGTGCGCGCCACGCCCGGCTACGACCCGCTCGGCGGCGCGGCCGCCGGCGTGGCCCGGAACCCGGTCGTCGTCTGCGACCTGCCCGTGGATTTCCTGACCGACGCGGCGCCGAAGTACGACCGCCCCCAGCGCGACGACGCCTCGCTGCCGGCGCGCCGGGCGTTCGACCCGCGCTCCCTCCCGGCGCCGGCCTCGTGGTCCGCGCTCTTCCTCGAGATGGCGGGCTCCCCGAACCTCGGCTCGCGCGCGTGGGTGTGGCGGCAGTACGACCAGATCGTGCGGGGCGGCACCGAGGTCCGGCCCGGCAGCGACGCGGCGGTGGTGCGCGTCCCCTGCGAGAAGGACGGCCAGCGGATCCAGAAGCTCCTCGCCTTCTCGAGCGACTGCAACGGGCGCCTCTGCGAGCTCGACCCGTTCCAGGGCGCGGCGATGGCGGTGGCGGAGGCGTGCCGCAACGTGGTGTGCGCCGGCGCGGAGCCGATCGGCCTCACCGACTGCCTCAACTTCGGCAACCCGGAGCGGCCGGAGATCATGCGGCAGATCGCGCTCGCCATCGACGGCATGGCGGCGGCGTGCCGCGCGCTGTCGGTGCCCGTCGTGAGCGGCAACGTGTCGCTCTACAACGAGACCGACGGCCGCGCGATCCTGCCGACCCCGACGGTCGCGGTGGTGGGGCTCGTCGCGGACGCGGGGGACGTGCTGCGGGCCTCGTTCCCCGCCGCCGGCCTGACCGTGCTGCTGCTCGGCGATCCGCGCGGCGGCCCGCTCGGCGGCTCCGAGTACGTCGCCCGCCACACGGGCGAGGTGAAGGGGCCGCCCCCCGCGCTCGATCTCGACCGCGAGGCGCGGCTCCAGGGGCTCTGCCTCGCGCTCGCTCGCTCGCGGCCGCAGCTCCTCCGGAGCGCGCACGACGTCTCGGAGGGCGGGCTGGCGATCGCCCTCGGCGAGTGCTGCGCCGCCGCCGACGATCCGGCGGCGCTGGTGGGCGCGCGCGTGCGGCTGCCGGGCGCGCCGGACGGCGGCGCGCGCGAGCCGCTCGCCGAGGCGCTGTTCGGCGAGGCGCCGAGCCGGATCATCGTGAGCGTCCGGCCCGAGGACGCGGCCGAGGTCGCGCGGCAGGCCGGGGCGGCGGGCGTGCCCTGCACCGAGCTCGGCACGACCGGCGGCGACCGGCTCACCATCGACGCGGGCAGCGGCGAGGGGATCGACGTCGAGCTCCGCGCCCTGCGCGAGGCGCGCGATCGGTGCCTCGAGCCGATCGTGGGGCGATAGCTGCGATGGCCGCGATGGCCGACAGAGGGCGCCAGCGGGATCGGTCCCGCGGCTCCGCGGTCCCGCGCGCTCGCGCGGCGCCTTCGCCTATACTTGCAGCATGAAACGCTGGATCCCGCTCGGGCTCATCGCCGCCGGCGCCGTCCTCGGCGCGGCGGCGCTGCTGCTGTCGCCCTCCGAGGAGGAACGGATCCGCGACCGGCTCACCCAGCTCGAGAACGCGGTGCGCATCGACGACGGCGAGCGGAATCCGCTGGTGCGCCACGGCCGCATTCGCGGTGAGTTCGCCGAGATCTTCGCGAAGGAGGCGAGCGCCCGCATCGTCGAGATCGGCGACAGCCTCCGCGGCCGCGACGAGCTCGCGAACGCGGCGACCCAGGCAGTGGTCGTCTATCAGACCGCGGAGGTGAGCCTGGGTGGCACGGAGATCCAGGTCGACCCGGCCGGCATGACGGCGGAGGTGACCGCCACCGCGACGGTCACGGGCGCCCGGCATGGGCGTGAGGTCCGGCGCGACGAGCTGCCCGTGGTGCTGCGGCTCGAGAAGATCGACGGCGAGTGGAAGATCGTCTCTGCCACCGTCCACCCCAGGCACACCCCCGGCGACGACGGCCGCTGACAACCGCGCTCAGGCCCGAGGCGCAGCCAGCAGCGAGCTTCGCGGCGTCGAGGGCGCGCCGGGGAAGCGCTCGTGCGCACAAAAAAAGAAAGGCCGGTCGGGAAGAACCCGCCGGCCTGAGGCCCGCTTGCGCGGACCCACCGGGACCGCACAGAAGCGCCGGTGGAGGGGAGTCCACCGGAGTCCTGGAGAGGCCCGCGATCAGAAGAGATCAGAAGTCAGAAGAGAGAAGTCAGGAAAGCAATACGAAGCGCAAACAAGTAAAGAGCGAAGACAAAGCGAAGACGGGCGGGACATTAAGACAATCCGAGAAGCCAGTCAAACCGAAAGATGAAGCTGAAGCGAAGTGCAAAGCGCAAACCGGAATCGGACGGGCAAGCTCAAGCGAAGCAGGGGAGAAGCTGAAGCGAAGCGGGAAGCAGGGTCAACATCGAGAGCGGCACAACGGATAAGAAAAGCTCAGACCGAGGTCTGACAAGCTGATCATACCAAGCCAACGCAACGGGCGACGCGCGTCGCGCGTGCCTCGACCATCCCTCCTTAATCGCCTCGTGAGGCGTCTGTCGTCACGTGAACCGAAGCTCTCCGCCGGCACCCGGCGACAAGTCAATCAAGGAGCCCGATACCGCAAGAGCCATGGCATTCGGGTGACGGCGGGGTCGCGATCGCTCGGCCAGCGTCGCAGAGCACCTCGCTTGGCGTCCCCCCCGAAGACCGGGGCTGCATTGCGAAGGTCATGCCAGGGTCCCCCCTCTTCGAGTCCTCATGAAACAGGACGACAAGCAGGGGCGACATCTGGTGGATACATAGAGCAACCGGCGGGCCAACGGCGGAGGGGCGGCCGCCCTGGCGCCCAGCAGCCAAAATTGCCGCTGAAACCCTCCCTCCGAGGCGCGCGCGCGACCCCGGAGGCCAGCACCGGTCATACATTTCCGCAGGGACTGGTCCGATCCAGGGATGGGTTCAGATCCAGAACGCAAACGTTACCTGGACATGAATACGTTCATCATCGAGCCGCTGGACGCCCCGCATTGCACCGTGGAAGCGAAGAAGTGCAAGAGGGCGGGACGGCTGCCACCGACGCTTTGCGTCGTATCTCGACGACGTGCCCCCCGCCAAAGGCGCAGCGCGCTACGCGGCGCAGCCCGCAATACGCAGCGCGGCGCGCAGCTCACCCCACATCGGCGCAGCACACGGCACATAGCGTAGCTCGCGGCGCACAGCGCAGCTCGCTGGGCTACCTGCAGCCGGCCTCGATCAGCGGCTCGACCACACGGGCGATGTTCTCTTGGGGCGCGGAGAATCTGTGGCGTTCGAGCCTCCGCAACGCGCCCAGGAACCTCGGCCAGCTGCCACCGCAGGTCGCGAGCAGCGCCCGGAGCTCCGGAGTCCCCGAGTTGTAGACACCGAACTGCACGAGCGACGCGTTGTTGATCGGACGGCGCGCCCCGATGTCGGCCTTGAGCCGGGCCAGCACCGCATCCTTCTCCGCCCGCTTCTCGGCGTCGGGCGCCGGGGACGCATACAGCCGATTGAGGTGGACGTAGGCCGCGTGCAGCGCGCGCGTCCGCACCTCGCTCCTCTCCAGCTCCCTCATGTAGGCCGTCTTCTCCGCGGAGAAGGGGCCCACCCGCTCGTCCAGGTAATGCTTGGTGAGCTCGTCCCCGACGAAGCTCGCGAGGCTCTCGTTCAACCTCGTCTGCCCCTTCACGTACAGCGTCGCGTGCAGCGACTCGTGGAGCACCACGTTGGCGAGGTCGCCGAGCGCCTCGTCCCCGTCCGAGATCATCGTGGACAGGACCGGATCCTCGAGCCAGCCGAGCGTCGAGTAGGCGCCCGCCGGACGCACGTCGACGTCCCAGCCGGCCGCCTTGAGCGGCGCCGCGAACGCCTTGGCATCCTGGAGATCGAACCACCCCATGTAGGGGACGGTACCCACGATAGGAAAACTCCATGTCTTCGAGCGGAACCGCAGCGGCTCACACGCGCTCACCACCCAGACCGCGGCAGGGCGATCGAGCTCGACATACGTCCTGTAATTGCCGGTCGGGGTCAGCCCGTGGCGCTCCCCGAAGCGCTTGATGTGCGGGACCTCGCGCAGCAGCGCGCGCGTCCGCCACGGCTTGCGGGCGTCGAAGGCGGCGTCCTCGAGCGACTCGGCGCGCCAGGCCATCGAGAGCTGGCCGACGCCCGCCTGCGCGATGTAGCGGACCTGGGTACACGATGCGAGCAGGAGACAGAGCGCAACGAGCCCCGCGGCGGCGCAGACCAGGCGCGCCGTGGAGCGAGGGCGCGACATGGACCACGAGGGCGCGGCGCCGCGACGGGCGCTGGCCGCAAGCCTTTCGCTCATCCTTAGCTGATAGCTGGCCGCGCGTGCTTAACAAGCTCTTCCGCGCAGAGGACGCGCGCCCCACCGGCACCCGTGGGGCGCGTGGGGCGCGCGGGGCGCGCCCGACCGATCAGGACGGCAGCGCCGCCCCCCACGAACTGAGCTGCACGGCCGGGACGATCGGCGCGCGTTCCCGCGGCGAGGGCTCCTCCGTGGCATACAGGGGCTCGCGTGCGAGGGGGTAGTCGCGTGGAGCCCCGTTCGCCAGCACCATCTGGATGGCGCCGAGGTGCCCGCTGCGGAACGCGGCGGCCGCGCACGCGAGATAGAACTCCCACGTCCTCATGAAGGTGCCGTCGAAGCCGGTGACCCGCTCGATCTTCTCCCTGTTCTCCAGGAAGTTACGGCGCCAGCAGCGCGCCGTGAGCGCGGAGTGGCGCCGCAGGTTCTCCGCGTCGAGCACGTCGAGGCCGCGCGCCGAGGCGCGCGTCGCCATCCCCTGGAGCGAAGGAGGCCAGTATCCCGGGAAGATGTGCTTTTGCAGGAATGGGTCGGTCCGCGACGACTCCTGCTCTCTGGTGACGCTCTCGAGCAGGCACACGCCGCCCGGGGCGAGCAGCGCCTTCACCCTGTCATAGAACACCTCGATACGACGCTCGCCGGCATGGCACATCGAGCCCAGGGAGACGAGCCGATCCCACCGCGGCTCGTCCTCGAGCTCGTCGCAGCTCATCACGCGGACCTCGACCGGGAGCCGCCGCGCCGCCGCCTGCTCGCGGATGTACCTCGCCTGGTTCTCGCAGAGGGTGATGCCGAGGCACTGCACCCCGTACGCCTCCGCGGCGTGGAACATGAGGTGCCCCCATCCGCAGCCGAGATCCAGGAGCCGTTGCCCGCGCCGGAGCGCGAGCTTCCGCGCGACGAGGGAGATCTTGTGCGCCTGCGCGTCGTCGAGGGTCTCGCCCGGAGAGCTGAAGTAACCGCAGGACGTCTGGAGGCGCCTGTCCAGGTAAAGAGGGTAAAAGTCGTTGCCTAGCCCATAGTGGCGCTCGACGGCGAGCCTCTCGCGCTTCGCCGCCCCGGAGAGCAGCCCGAGCCGGAGCGCGTCGAGCACGCCCGAGACGCCGCGGTCGAACGACAACGACGCGGGCACGAGGCGCGGCAGGCGCGCCTCCACGGACCGAGCGAGCTGGAACAGCCCGGCGAGCGAGTCCTCGAGATCTCCCTCGAACGTGACCTCGCGCCGGACATAGGCCTCACCGAGGCCGAGCGTGCCCCGGAGCGCCGTCTCGCAGAGCGACCGACGCGTCCTGAACGTCACGGCGAACTCGGGCGCGCCCGCGCCGAAGCGCAGCCGCTCGCCGCCCCAGAAGCGCAGCTCGAACGGGGTCTCGCCGTGGCGCTCCAGCAGGCGCGACGCCGTTTCCTTGAATCGACGAGACCACGGCGGCATTTCGCCCTTCCTGACGATGAACATCGGACCCCCTCCGCGGCCCCCCGGCCGCCCGACGAGCTGACCCGAGCTGCGCTTTCCCGTCAAGCAACATGTCATCCATGCAAACGACATCACAGCGAGTCACGGAACGCCCACAGCGGCCGGCGGACACCCCGGACACGCGCTGTCGTCGGGGACAGGAGGAACGCAGTGGCTGGCTCCCTCATAACACCGTGGTGATGTTCGGGAGAGTCCTGACAGCATGCTCACATGTCCGGGATGTTTCATGTCCAGGCGAAGGAGGGAAATCGGGAAGATGATTCGAATTTCTCCCCACCTCCCTGGTCGTGTTCCTGGTCGCGTGAGGTACCCATCTCCTGTGTGCGCTGCGCCCCCTCGCGGCCGGGGCGCGGTCCGTGGTACGCACGCCGGCCCGTGACCACGCCCAGCGATCCTCCCGCCGCCCAGCGAGACCCGCCGCCGCCCGCGCGGCGCGCAGGGAAGGCCGGCAGCGGTGAGCTCGTGTTCGCGCGAGTCGGAGCGCGCACCGCGCTCGAGAAGGCGCTCGCCAGGAGCCCGCTCAAGCTGCTCGCTCCGAACAACCACGGGCAGGCAGCGTGGGTGTTCGTCGCGAGCTTCGGCGGCGGCCTCGTCGGCGGGGACGAGCTCCACCTCCACGCGCGCGTCGGGCGCGGGGCCGCCGCGCTGCTCAGCACCCAGGCCTCGACCAAGGTCTACCGCTCGCCCCTCGTCAGCCGCCAGCGCCTCGAGGCCGAGGTCCAAGCGGGCGGGCTCCTCGTCGCGATCCCCGATCCGGTCGTCTGCTTCGCGGGCTCGCGGTACGAGCAGGACATCGACGTCGCGCTCGCGGACGACGCGTCGCTCGTGCTCGTCGACGCGCTGTCCTCGGGCCGGAGCGCGCGGGGCGAGCGCTGGGCGTTCGACCGGTACGCGTCGCGCATCCGGGTGAGCCGCGGCGGGCGGGCCGTGCTGCTCGACGCGACGCGGCTCGATCCCGCGCACGGCGCGCTGCCCGAGCGCATGGGGCGCTTCGACGCGCTCGCGACGCTCGTCGCGCTCGGCCCGCGCGCCGCGAGCGCGGCGGAGGCGCTGCTCGCGCCGCGGCCGCCGCCCGAGCGGCGCGCCGAGCTCGTCGCGTCGGCCAGCCCGCTCCGGGGCGGCGGCGCCGTCGTGCGCGTCGCGGGCACGAGCGTCGAGCGCGTGGCCGGCTTCGTCCGCGGCGCGCTCGGCTTCCTCGCGGGTGAGCTCGGTGATGATCCGTTCGCACGAAAGTGGTAGCGTCGCGCCGCGCCGGCAAAGCCGCGGCGTCGCCGCGCCGGAGAGAGGGCGAACATGCACCTTGCGCCTCGTGATCTCGACAAGCTCGTGCTGCACGGCGCGGGCTTCCTCGCCCAGAAGCGCCTCGCGCGCGGGGTCAGGCTCAACTACCCGGAGGCCGTCGCGCTCATCGCGACGCAGATCCTCGAGCTGATCCGCGACGGCCGCAGCGTCGCCGAGCTCATGGACGTCGGCCGGCGCCTGCTCGGGCGCGCGCAGGTGATGGCCGGCGTCCCCGAGATGGTCGCCGAGGTCCAGGTGGAGGGGACCTTCCCCGACGGGACGAAGCTCGTCACCGTCCACCACCCGATCGCGCTCGAGCACGGCGATCTCGCGCTCGCGCTCTACGGCAGCTTCCTCCCCGTGCCCGACGTGTCGCTCTTCCAGCCCGCGGGCCAGGGGGAGGTGACCGCCGGCGAGGTGCTCGTGACGCCCGGCGAGGTGCTCGTGAAGCCCGGCGAGATCGAGCTCTCCCCCGGCCGGCGGCGGCTCTCCCTCCCCGTGAAGAACCTGGGCGACCGGCCGATCCAGGTGGGCAGCCACTACCCGTTCTCGGAGGCGAACCGCGCGCTCGAGTTCGACCGGGCGGCGGCGGCGGGGATGCGGCTCGACATCCCGGCGGGCACCGCGGTCCGCTTCGAGCCGGGCGACGAGAAGACGATCACGCTGGTGCAGGTCGACCCGCACGCGGCGGCGCACGCCGCGCGGGAGGAGCAGCAGGCATGAGCCACAGGATGCAGCGGCGGCACTATGTCGATATCTACGGGCCGACGGTCGGCGACCGGGTGCGGCTCGGCGACACCGGCCTCATCGCCGAGGTCGAGCGGGATCACACGTCCTACGGCGACGAGTGCAAGTTCGGCGGCGGCAAGGTGCTGCGCGATCGCATGGGGCAGATGCCCGGCGCCTCGAACGACGAGGCGCTCGACTGCGTCATCACGAACGCGCTCATCGTCGACTGGACCGGCGTCTACAAGGCCGACATCGGCATCAAGCGCGGCCGCATCGCGGCGATCGGCAAGGCCGGCAACCCGAAGGTGATGGCCGGCGTCACGCCGGGCATGGTCGTCGGCGTGACGACGGAGGTCATCGCCGGCGAAGGCCACATCGTCACGGCCGGGGGCGTCGACGCGCACATCCATTTCATCTGCCCGCAGCAGGGGTACGAGGCGCTCGCGTCGGGCGTCACCACGTTCGTCGGCGGCGGCACGGGCCCGGCGACGGGCACGAACGCGACCACGTGCACCCCGGGCGCCCGCCACATCTCCCTGATGCTGCAGGCGACGGACGTCCTGCCGCTCAACATCGGCCTCACGGGCAAAGGCAACACCTCGTCGCCCGAGGGGCTGCTCGAGCAGGTGCGCGCCGGCGCCGTCGGGCTGAAGCTGCACGAGGACTGGGGGACGACCCCGTCCGCCATCGACTGCTGCCTCAGCTTCGCCGAGCACGAGGACATCCAGGTCACGCTCCACACCGACACGCTGAACGAGTCGGGCTACGTCGACGACTCCATCGCGGCGTTCAAGGGCAGGACGATCCACTCCTACCACTCCGAGGGCGCGGGCGGCGGGCACGCGCCCGACATCCTGCGCATCTGCAGCGAGCCGAACGTCATCCCGAGCTCGACGAACCCGACGCGCCCGTACACCGTCAACACGCTCGACGAGCACCTCGACATGCTCATGGTCTGCCACCACCTCGACCGGAACATCCCGGAGGACGTGGCGTTCGCCGAGAGCCGCATCCGCGGCGAGACCATCGCGGCCGAGGACATCCTGCACGACCTCGGCGCGATCAGCATCATCTCGAGCGACAGCCAGGCGATGGGCCGCGTCGGCGAGGTGATCACGAGGACCTGGCAGACCGCGCACAAGATGCGGGATCAGCGCGGCCGGCTTCCCGAGGAGCAGGGCGACAACGACAACTTCCGGATCCGCCGCTACGTGGCCAAGTACACGATCAACCCGGCCATCGCGCACGGCATGTCCCACGAGATCGGGTCGGTCGAGCCGGGCAAGCTCGCGGACCTCGTGCTGTGGCGGCCCCAGATGTTCGGCGCGCGCCCGGAGCTCGTGATCAAGGGCGGCCTCATCGCCTGGGCGCAGATGGGCGATCCGAACGCGTCGATCCCGACGCCTCAGCCGTACTACATGCGCCCGATGTTCGGCTCGCTTGGCACGGCGGTCGGCGAGACGAGCATCGCGTTCGTGTCGAGCCGCGCCATGGACGAGGGGAGCATCCGCCGGCTCGACCTGAAGAAGCGCCTCTCGGCGGTCCGCCGGTGCCGCCGGATCGGCAAGGCCGACATGCGCCTCAACAGCACGCTCCTGCCGATCACGGTCGATCCCGAGACGTACGAGGTGCGGGCCGGCGGCGAGCTCCTCCGCTGCGATCCCGCGAAGATCCTGCCCCTCGCGCAGAGGTACAGCCTCTTCTGAGGCGGGGAGGCCGCTCCGCGCCCGCGGGTTCACCCGTCTCTCCGCCTGCTTCCGTTGGCTCCCGTCCGCTCCCGTCCGCTTCCGTCCGTTCCCGTCCGTTCCCGTCCGCTTCCGTCCGCTTCCATCCGCGCGCATGAACAGGTGGCTCCTCCTCCAGCTCTCCGACTCCGCGTTCCCGGTCGGAGGGTTCGCGCACTCCGCGGGCCTGGAGGCAGCGGTCCAGCTCGGCGAGGTCGGGCCCGGGAGCGCGCTCTCGTCGTTCGTCGCGAGCGCGCTCTGGCAGGTGGGCCTCGGCGCGCTGCCGCTCGTGCGGGCTGCGCACGAGCGCCCGCTCGACATCGCGGCCGTCGACGACGCCTGCGACGCCTTCCTCGTGAACCACGTCGCGAACCGGGCGAGCCGGACGCAGGGCCGCGCGTTCCTCGCGACGAGCGCGCGCGTGTTCCCCTCCGCCGAGATCCGCCGCCTCGACGCCGCCGTTCGGGCGCGGGAGGCGCTGGGCCACCACGCGCCGGCGTTCGGCGCGGCTTTCGCGGCGCTCGGCGTCCCGCGCGAGGACGCGCAGGCCGTGTACCTGCACGCCTCGCTCCGCGGCGTCGTCTCGGCGGCGGTGCGCCTCGGGCTCATCGGGCCGCTGGAGGCACAGCGACTGCAACTCGAGAGCGCGCCGCTCCTCGACGCGGTGCTCCATGAGTGTGAAGATCACGGCATCGATGAGCTCGCGCAGCCGGCGCCGCTCCTCGATCTCTTCGGGGCCACGCAGGATCGGCTCTACTCGCGTCTCTTTCAATCGTGAGGTGACAGCATGCACGACCCCGGCGAGCACGGGCACGGGCACAACGGCCACGACCACGACCACGACCACGTTCACGACCACGACCACGACCACGTTCACGGGGGTGGCCATCGGCACGCGCATGCGCACGGAGACGGGCACACGCACGAGCACGGGCACACGCACGAGCACTGGGCGCATCCGGGGCTCTTCAGCGAGCGGGATGCGCCGAAGGACCGCGATTTCTCGGCGCGCGCGTTCACGGTGGGGATCGGGGGGCCCGTCGGCAGCGGCAAGACGGCGCTCGTGCTCGCGCTCTGCCGCGCGCTGCGCGACAGGATGCCGCTCGGCGTCGTCACGAACGACATCTTCACCCAGGAGGACGCCGAGTTCCTGCACCGCAACGAGGCGCTGCCGCCGGAGCGCATCCGCGCGGTGGAGACCGGGGGCTGCCCGCACGCGGCGATCCGCGAGGACATCAGCCACAACCTCGTCGCGCTCGACGACCTCATGGATCACGTCGCGCCCGCGCTCCTCATCGTCGAGAGCGGCGGCGACAACCTCGCCGCCCAGTACAGCCGGGAGCTCGTCGACTACACGATCTACGTGATCGACGTCGCCGGCGGCGACAAGGTGCCGCGCAAGGGCGGACCGGGCATCACGCAGTCGGATCTGCTCGTCATCAACAAGACCGATCTCGCTCCGCACGTCGGCGCCGACCTCGGCGTCATGGAGCGGGACGCCCGGAGGATGCGGGGCGACGGGCCGTTCCTGTTCGCCCAGTGCAACCGGAGCCAAGGAGTCCCCGAGATCATTGACCACATCCTCTCCGCCATGCGCCGCGCGACCACCACAGCGCCTCCCGCGAAATAGGCCTCTATCGCGCGCCTCCCGCTGCGAGGAGCGCTGCGAGAAACGCTCACGCTCCACAGGAGTCGGCATACCGGAGCACATCTGCGCCGGGCGCGCGGCGCCGCCCCCTGTTAACGGAGGACTGCGGCAACGCCGCTTCGACTTCCGTTTCGCTGGAATACCGGTTCTATTGGACCTTAGGCGGACTTCGGACGGGTGGTAGAGGGCGGAGAGGGCTCCGCCGGGCGGAGCGACTTCCACCACGACCGCCGCGGTCGCCACGCGATCACGGCAGCGCCGGATGGCGAGGCGGCGCGGCGCACCCGTTGTAGACCAGAGGAGGAGGCATCAGTGAGCCAGGCCCGACCCCATGTGCTGGTGGTAGACGCCGAGAAGAGGGTCCTCGACAGGCTCGCGCTCGAGCTGAACCAGGGCGGCTTCGACGTCACCTGCGCCGAGAGCGGGCTCGCGGCGATCGAGCTCGTCAAGGCGCGCCGCTTCGACCTCGTGGTCGCCGATGTGGGGGCGCTCGGCATCGAGGGCGCCGGGACCGTCGCCGCGCTCAAGGCGCTCGGGCCGGACCTCGAGATCGTCGTCGGCGCCCCCTGCTCGAGCGTGCAGGCCGCCGTGGAGTGCATCGAGCGCGGCGCATACGACATGCTGGAGAAGCCCTACGACGTCGACGACCTGAAGCGGCTGCTCGAGGCGGCGATGCTGCGCACCCACCTCGACGCCGTGGCGGCCGTCCACCAGGCGAGCGCCGCCCTGGTCGCGTCCCTCTCGCGGGACGACTTCCCCGAGCGCGCCGTGGATCTCGCGGCGAAGGTCGTCTATACGACCAGCGCGGCGCTCTCGCTGGCGCTCGATCAGGGGGCCACCCTGTACCAGGCGACCTCCGGCGCCGAGGTGTCGGCGGCGTTCATCGCCCGGCTCGCCCGGCGCATCGAGGGCGCGCTCGCGCCTGTCCGCCTGTCCGCGGACGACGCGCCGGATCTGCTCTGCACCGCGGAGGGCGATCGCTTCGGCGCCGCCATCGTCGCGCCGCTCCGCCTGGGCGAGAGCTCGTTTGGCGGCCTCGTGGTGCTCCGGGACGAGCGCCTGCCGGCGTTCACCAGCCAGGAGGAGCAGGCCATCGGCATCTTCGCGATTGAGCTCGCGCTCGCCTTTTACGGCCACAAGGTACGGCGCTCGCTCGGCCCCTGCGCCGCCTGACGCCCGCGCGCGGGATGTGGATGAGGCGCGCGGCGCGCTCGTCCGCGCCGAGACCGAGATCTGCGGCGAGCGCCCGCAAATTCTTCGGCGATCGAGCTCAAGATTCCCTCTGGCGAACGCGTTCACACCCCACTAAAGGAGGGGAGCGATGAGCCCCACCGCTGCACCATCGACTCTCCCCGCCAGGGCCCAGCGCGCCGCGACCTTCTACCGGGACCTCGTCGGCAAGAAGATCGCGATGGCGCTGAGCGGCGTCATCTTCTTCGGATTCGTGATCGGCCACATGACCGGCAACCTGCAGGTCTTCCTCGGCCGGGAGAAGATCAACGACTATGCCGCCTTCCTCCACGGGACGCCCTCCCTGCTCTGGGGGACGCGGATCGTCCTCCTCGCCGCCCTCATCGTCCACGTCTACACGGGCGTGACGCTCGCGCAGCACAGCCGCGCTGCCCGGCCGGTCCCCTACCAGGTGAAGGGGCAGCGGCACCCGAACGTCGCCGCGCGGACGATGCTGCTGAGCGGCGGCGTCCTCGCCGCCTTCATCGTCTATCACCTGCTCCACCTGACGACGGGCACCCTGCACCCCGACTTCGTGCCGCTCGACGCCTACGACAACGTCGTGAAGGGCTTCAGCTCGGCGCCCGCGGCGATTGCGTACGTCGTGGCGATGGGCCTGCTCGCGCTGCACCTCTACCACGGCGCGTGGAGCATGTTCCAGTCGGTGGGCATCAGCCATCCGCGCTACACGCCGGCGCTCAAGAAGTTCGCGGCCGCGTCGTCGATCCTGCTCTTCGCCGGCTTCTCATCCGTCCCGCTGGCCGTCCTGTTCGGCATCGTCCGCTGAGCCCGGAGCCTCCGTCATCATGCAGCTCAATGCGAAGATCCCCGAAGGTCCCATCGAGAAGAAGTGGGACCAGCACCGCTTCAACCTGAAGCTCGTCAACCCGGCGAACAAGCGGAAGTACACGGTCCTCGTCGTCGGCACCGGCCTCGCCGGGGGCGCGGCGAGCGCGACGCTGGCCGAGCTCGGCTACAACGTGAAGAGCTTCTGTTTCCAGGACTCTCCGCGCCGCGCCCACAGCATCGCCGCGCAGGGCGGCATCAACGCCGCGAAGAACTACCAGAACGACGGCGACAGCATCTACCGCCTCTTCTACGACACCGTGAAGGGCGGCGACTACCGCGCGCGCGAGGCCAACGTGTACCGGCTCGCGCAGATCAGCGTGAACATCATCGACCAGTGCGCCGCGCAGGGCGTGCCGTTCGCGCGCGAGTACGGCGGCGTGCTCGCGAACCGCTCGTTCGGCGGGGCGCAGGTGTCGCGCACGTTCTACGCGCGGGGCCAGACGGGGCAGCAGCTCCTCCTCGGCGCCTACCAGGCCCTCGAGCGGCAGATCGGCCTCGGCAAGGTGAAGATGTACCCGCGCACCGAGATGCTCGACCTCATCGTCATCGACGGCAAGGCGCGCGGCCTCATCACCCGCAACCTGATCACCGGCGCGCTCGAGACGCACCTCGGCGACGCGGTCGTCCTCGCGTCGGGCGGCTACGGCAACGTCTTCTTCCTCTCGACGAACGCGAAGGGGTCGAACACCACGGCCATCTGGCGGGCCCACAAGCGCGGCGCGCTCTTCAGCAACCCCTGCTTCACGCAGATCCACCCGACGTGCATCCCGGTCTCGGGCGACTACCAGTCGAAGCTGACGCTCATGAGCGAGTCGCTCCGCAACGACGGCCGCATCTGGGTGCCCACGAACCCGGGCGACACGCGCCCGCCGGAGGTCATCCCCGAGGGCGAGCGTGACTATTACCTCGAGCGCCGCTATCCGAGCTTCGGCAACCTCGTGCCGCGCGACGTCGCGTCGCGCGCGGCGAAGGCGGTCTGCGACGAGGGCCGCGGCGTTGGGCCGACGCGGCTCGGCGTGTACCTCGACTTCTCGGACGCCATCCGGCGCCTCGGCAAGCCGGCCATCGCCGAGCGCTATGGCAACCTCTTCGACATGTACGAGCGCATCACCGGCGACGACCCGTACAGCGTCCCGATGCGCATCTATCCGGCCATCCACTACACGATGGGCGGGCTCTGGGTCGACTACAACCTGATGAGCACGATCCCCGGCCTGTACGTGCTCGGCGAGGCGAACTTCTCCGACCACGGCGCGAACCGGCTCGGGGCGAGCGCGCTGATGCAGGGCCTGGCGGACGGGTACTTCATCATCCCCTACACCATCGGCGATTACCTCGCGTCGACGAAGCTCGAGCGGGTCGACGACCTGCACCCCGCCGTGAGGGACGCCGAGCGCGACGCGAGCGCCCGGCTGAACAAGCTGCTCGGCGCGAACGGCTCGCGCACGGCCGACTCGTTCCACCGCGAGCTCGGCAAGATCATGTGGGAGCAGTGCGGGATGGCGCGCAACGCGGCCGGGCTCAAGGGCGCGCTCGCGCGGATCCCGGAGCTCCGCGAGCAGTTCCACCGCGACGTCCGCGTCTCGGGGACCGGCACCGGCCTGAACCAGGAGCTCGAGAAGGCCGCGCGCATCGCCGACTTCTTCGAGCTGGCGGAGCTCATGTGTCGTGACGCGCTCGACAGGGAGGAGTCGTGCGGCGGGCACTTCCGCGAGGAGCACCAGACGCCCGAGGGCGAGGCGAAGCGCGACGACGAGCGCTTCTCCTATGTCGCCGCCTGGGCATGGCGAGGCGAAGGTCAGGCCCAGGAGCTCCACAAGGAGCCGCTCCAGTTCAACGAGGTTCACCCCACGCAGCGGAGTTACAAATAATGCGCCTCACCCTCCATGTCTGGCGGCAGAAGGGCAAGTACGAAGCGGGCCGGTTCGTCACGTACGATGTGCCCGACGTCAGCGAGCACATGTCCTTCCTCGAGATGCTCGACGTGCTCAATCAGCGGCTCATCCTCAAGGGTGAGGAGCCAATCGCGTTCGATCACGACTGTCGCGAGGGCATCTGCGGCATGTGCGGCTTCATGATCAACGGCCAGGCGCACGGCCCCCTCCGTGGGACGACGGTGTGTCAGCTGCACATGCGTCACTACAAGGACGGCGACGTGCTGTGGCTCGAGCCGTGGCGGGCCCAGGCGTTCCCGGTGGTAAGCGACCTCGCGGTGGACCGCAGCGCGTTCGACCGGATCATCGCGTCGGGCGGCTTCGTCTCGGTGTCGACGGGCAGCGCGCCGGACGCGAACGCGATCCCGGTGCCGAAGGTGGTCGCCGAGCGCGCCATGGACGCGGCGGCGTGCATCGGCTGCGGCGCCTGTGTCGCATCTTGCCCGAACGCGTCCGCCTCTCTCTTCACCGCGGCGAAGCTCACGCACCTGAACCTCCTGCCGCAGGGCGAGCCGGAGCGCGATCAGCGGAGCCTCAACATGGTCGCCCAGATGCGCGTCGAGGGCTTCGGCCACTGCACGAACGTCGGCGAGTGCGAGGCGGTCTGCCCGAAGGAGATCCCCCTCGACATGATCGCGAAGATGAACCGCGACTACCTGCGCGCGACGCTGATCCACCGCGACGTGCATGCCAAGGGCGGCACCGGCTGAGGCGCCGCACCGCCGGCCTCGCCCAAGGCCGGCGGCGCCTCCCCTCCCTCCCCTCTCCTCGACAGCGAACGCCCTCCTCCCGCACGTCATGAACGGCGGCGCTCCGGCGCCGTCACCCCGCCGTCAAGGCGGGTGCGCCCCGGATTGACCACCGGCTCGCCGCCCCGACGCGCCGCGCCACGGGTGCGCCTGGGGTCCGCGGGGTCAGGCCGGCCCTTCGGCCCCTCACCGCCGGTGCGGCCGGCCCCCGGTGCCTGCAGGCGCGGGCTGCAGCGCCTCGGCACGAGGCTCACCCGAGCAGGGCCCCGCGGCATGACAGGCGAGCCCTGGTGCCGCGGATGCGCCAGCACGATCCCGACGGCCGCCGCGGGTGTGGCACGAGACCGCCATCATCGCGTGTTTTCGTACAATTTTTCACCAAAAACGCAAGATTTCGCGAGCTACCTGTGGAAAACCGGCCAGGAGTTTCCTGATCACCGACTCAGGTACTTCCTAAACGACCTTCACATCGCGAGCTCCAACCGTACAGTCAACGTGGGATAAGCACTCGGCATGTTTCGAGAACATCTCGTCGCGACTCGCGCCCATGCCAGTGGGGGGTTTCCGAGCGTGACGAGCCGTCGCTCCAGTAGCAGCGCAACCGCGAAGATGCCGTGGCGCTCTCCCGCGTCGCAATGAAACGTGTCAGGGTCAACAGGCACTTGTTCGAGGTTACGAGTTGGAATAACCTCGAAATTGTCCTGAACGGGATCAGTCGTCATAAGACAATTGTGGTCACCCCACACCATGTCGTAGACTAGGTCGAACTTAGAGCGCCGCAGCGAGGGGGGGGCATCCCGCGGCGAGCGCGTCAAGGATCGCATCGAGTATCGCTCTTCTGCGGAAGCCGGTTCGAGGGGAGGGCCGGCAGGAGGAGAAGCCAGAGGCAACGGCCGCGGCGACCTTTCTCCCGGCGGGTCAGGAGATCCGCTTTCCACATGGGAACGACGCGCACCGGGACCGCAAACCAGACCGACCGGGGCCGGGCAGATCGCCTGACGGCGCCCTGCTGCACTGTTCGTGCTGCGCGTCGCCGGCGCGCGCCGGGGTCTGCGAGGCTGGTCGGATGCGGGAGTTCGAACATCAGACATGTCTCTTGGACGAGCGAAGAAGTAGGAGGGGAACTTCATGAGGTGCTGCATCGACGGCCTTAATCTGCATCCGACGAGCGTCCACGATGCTGCCGTTGCTCTCGACACCGTGACGGATCGGCTCCTCGCCGCGGGGGATCGGCGAGCGGCCTTCACCGACGTCTACGGTATCGTCACGCGCGCCGTCGCGGCCCAGGTCGGGCGACGCGACGGCATGTTCCTCGAGCCGGCGTGGATCTCGCGGCTCGCGGGCCGGTTCTGCGAGCGGTACCTCGAGACGCTCGGCTGGGACGATCGGGGCGCGGCGCAGGACTGCGGCGCCTGGCACATCGCGTACGCGAGCACGGCGTCGCGGTTCACGCCCCCCGTGCAGAACGCGCTGCTCGGCTTCAGCGCCCACATCAACTACGACCTGATCTTCGGGATCCACGCGACGATCGTCGAGTTCGGGCACGGCGCCGACCGGGCGATGCTCGCGCGGCTCAAGCACGATCACGATCAGGTCAATACGCTGCTCCGCGCCTCGGTCATCGAGGCGCTCGCGCGCCTCACCGCGCGGCACGGCTGCCCCCTCAGCGCGTTCTTCCTGGAGACCGCGCCGGAGGTCGCGGTCTGGGTGTCCATGGAGATGCTCTCGCGGTGGCGCGAGCGGGTCTGGGACGACGTCCTGGCGCTCCTCGCCGCGCGCGGCGGGAGCGAGCGGGCGGCGATCTGCCGCGGGATCGAGCGACGCTCCACGCGCATCGCCCAGATGCTCGCGCTGCCCTCGCTCCACCAGGCGCCGCACACGGCGCTCCGCCTCCTGTCAAGGGCCGCGTGATCGCGGCCGACCGCAACCGGAGCCCCGCCCGATCGTAGAATGGGGGCATGAGCAAGCTGCCCAAGGAACCGCCCGCCGGCGAGATCACCCCTCCAGCGCTCTACCTGCGGCGGCGCGAGCTCCTCAAGAACGCGGCGCTCTTCGCCGGCACCGCGTCGACCATCGGCGGCGGCCTCGTCTGGCTCACGGGCGGCGCGGCGCGCCTCACGGCGGGCGGCGCCCCCGGCGGCGAGGCCACGCCGCTCGGCAGCGCCGCCGCGCCGCTCGGCAGCGTGGCCGCGCCGCCGGCCGCCGGCGCGTCGTCCTCCGGGACGAGCTCGAGAGACCCGTTCGTTACCGACGAAGCGCGGACCTCCTACGAGGACATCATTTCGTACAACAATTTCTACGAGCTCGGCCTGAGCAAGTCGGAGCCGGCCCAGAACGCCGGCCGGCTCAGGCTCCGCCCCTGGGCCATCGCGTGCGAGGGAGAGGTGAAGAAGCCCGAGGTCATCGACCTCGACACCCTCCTCCGATGGTTTCCCCTGGAGGAGCGCGTCTATCGAATGCGCTGCGTCGAAGCGTGGTCGATGGTGATCCCCTGGCTCGGGTTCCCGCTGGGCGCGCTGCTCAGGCGCCTCGAGCCGACCTCTCGCGCCCGGTACGTCCAGTTCACCACGCTGCTCGATCGAGAGCAGCTGCCCGGCCAGCGGAGCGACGTGCTCGAGTGGCCTTACGTCGAGGGGCTCCGGCTCGACGAGGCCATGCACCCTCTCACGATGCTGGCCGTGGGCCTCTACGGCAAATCGCTGCTCGGCCAGAACGGAGCGCCCATTCGCCTGGTGGTGCCGTGGAAGTACGGCTTCAAGGGGTGCAAATCGATCGTCGGCATCAAGCTCACCGAGCGGCAGCCGGCGACGACCTGGAGCCGCGCCGCGCCGGACGAGTACGGGTTCTATGCGAACGTGAACCCCGCGGTGGATCACCCGCGCTGGAGCCAGGCGACGGAGCGGAGGATCGGTGAGCTGCGTCGCCGTCCCACGCTGCCGTTCAACGGCTATGCGGAGGAGGTCGCCGGCCTCTACAGCGGGATGGACCTGCGGGAGAGCTTCTGATGATGCGCGCGCCAGCGAGGACGATGTCGCCGCCGCGCGCTGCGGCCGCCGGCGCGCCGGCTGGCCGGAAGCTCGGCTGGCTCCCGCCCGCGGTCGTCGCCGGCGGGCTGGTCCCGCTGGTCGTGCTCGGCCTGCGCGCCGGGGCCGGGGCGCTCGGCCCGGACCCCGTCGCCGAGGCGCTGAACCAGCTCGGCCTGCTCGCGCTCCTGCTGCTCGTCGCCTCGCTGACGGCGACGCCGCTCAAGCTCGTGTCGGGCTGGACCTTTCCGCTGCGTATCCGCAAGGCGCTCGGGCTGCTCGCGTTCTTCTATGCGTGCGCCCACTTCCTGACGTATGCGCTCATCGATCAGGGCCTCGACGTGCGCGCGATCGTCGAGGACATCACGGAGCGCCCCTTCCTCCTCGCCGGCTTCGTCGCGCTCCTCGCGCTCGTCCCGCTCGCGGCGACGTCGACCGCGCGCATGCTGAAGCGCCTCGGCGCCGCGCGCTGGAAGCGCCTGCACCGCCTCGCCTACGCCGCCGCCGTCCTCGGGATCGTGCACTTCTTCCTCCGCGTGAAGAAGGACGCGACAGAGCCGATGATCTACGCGGCGCTGCTCGCGCTCTTGTTCGCCGTGCGCATCGCGAGCGCCGTCCTGCGCAGACGCGCGGAGCGGCGCTGAGCGCCGGCGTCGCGCGTTCGGATACCATGGGGCTCCGACGCGGAACGCGTGAGGACGGCATCATGAGGCTCTTCACCATCGGGGACAGCATCTCTCAGGGCGTCTCAACCCGTCGCGGGACGAGCGCCTCGACGGGTACAGCCAGCTCGACTGGCTCGGCCACCACGCGCGCGGCGAGGGCCCCCGCTCAGGGAACCGCTGGCGAGCTCCCGCGGAGCATGAAAAAGATGAGCACCCCCGTGACGGAGACGTAGAGCCAGAGGGGCAGCGTCACCCGCGCGACCTTGGCGTGCTTCGCAAAGTTCGCCTTGTAGGCGAAGTAGAACGACGTCAGCGCGAGCGGCACGATGCCCGCCGAGAGCACGATGTGCGAGATGAGGACGGCGAAGTAGACGGCGCGCAGCGGCCCGGTGCCCTGGTACTTCGTGTCGCCGTGGACGAAGTGGTAGGCGAGGTAGCCGACGAGGAACAGCGACGAGGCGGCGAACGCCGAGACCATCAGGTACTTGTGCACGACCATCGCGCGGCGCTTGATCGCGATCCAGCCCGCGACGAGGAGCGTGGCGGCCGTCGCGTTCAAGGCGGCGTTCAGCGGCGGCATGAAGCGGAGATCCGCGCCGCCCGCGCCCCGCCGGATGATGAGGATGTAGGCGAGGAACGCCAGCGCGGCCGCGGAGAGCACGGCATTGAAGGCGTAGAACGATCGGTCGCTGGTGCGGGCGAGCAGGCCGACCGGCTTCAAGTGGCTCGAGGCGTGGGACGACATCGCGCGGTCCATACCAGAGGAGCGCGCCGAGCGCGAACGCGAGCGGGCGACCTCGGATCAGCGAACGGAAGCGGACGGAAGCGGACGGAGACGACCGCCAGCGCTCGCAGACGGACCGAAGCGGACGGGCGCGGACGACGCCGCCCCGAGTGACCCCGGGCTACGCGGAGCTCGGCGCGATCCCCATCGGCGTGGGGCTGCGATCTGCGTTCCGCAGCGGCTCGCGCATGGTCACGAACTCCTCGGCCGCGGTCGGGTGGACGCCGATCGTCGCGTCGAACTGCGCCTTGGTCGCGCCGCACTTCAGCGCGACGGCGAACCCCTGGACGATCTCGCCGGCGTCGGGCCCGACCATGTGGACGCCGAGCACCCGGTCGGTCGCGCGGTCGACGACGAGCTTCATCATCGTCTTCTCCTCGCGCCCGGAGAGGGTGTGCTTGAGCGCGCGGAAGGTCGAGAGGTAGATGGCGACGTCGTGGCGCTCTCGCGCCTGCGCCTCGGTGAGGCCGACGGTGCCGACGCTCGGCTGGCTGAAGACGGCGGTCGGGATGCCGGCGTAGTCCACGCGCGCGCGCTCGCCGCGGAAGAGCGTCTTCACCAGCGCCATCGCCTCGGCGATGGCCACGGGCGTGAGCTGCACGCGCGAGATCACGTCGCCGAGCGCATAGATGGACGGGACCGACGTCTGGAACGCGTCGTCCACCACGACCGCGCCCTCCTCGTCGAGCTTCACCCCGACCTCCTCGAGGCCGAGCCCCCTTGTCTTCGGCAGGCGCCCGGTCGCGTACAGCACGCAGTCGGCCGCGAGCTCGGTGCCGTCGGCGAGCGTCGCGACGAGCGCGTCGCCCTGCCGCGCGAGGCTCTCGACGCTCGCGCCCAGGCGGAGGTCGAGCCCCTTCTTCTGGATCTCGGCGGCCAGGAACGCCCGGATGTCGTCGTCGAAGCCGCGCAGGAGGTGCAGGCCGCGGTGGATCAGCGACACGTTGGCGCCGAGGCCGTGCAGGATGCCGGCGAGCTCGACCGCGATGTAGCCGCCCCCGACGATGACCACCCGCCGCGGCATCGCCTGGAAATGGAACAGGTCGTCGGAGGTGACGGCGAGCTCGCGCCCGGGGAGATCGGGGATCCAGGGATAGCTGCCGGTCGCGACGAGGATCCGCTCGGCGGTGATCCTGACGCCGTCGATCTCGACGGCGTGGGGGTCGACGACCCGGGCGTGCCCCCGCCGAACGTCGGCGCCCGAGTTCTTCAGGAGCCGCTCGTAGACGCCGTTCAGGCGCTCGATCTCCTTGTCCTTGTTGCGGAGGAGCGTCGGCCAGTCGAACGACGGGCCGGCGTGCCCGTCCCCGCTCGCGCCGTGGCCGGGTATCGTCCAGCCGTAGCCGGCGGCGTCCTCGAAGTCCTCGGCGTAGTGCGAGGCGTAGACGAGGAGCTTCTTCGGGATGCACCCCAGGTTGACGCAGGTGCCGCCGAGGTGGCGCGACTCGGCGACGGCGACCCGGGCGCCGTAGGAAGCGGCCATGCGGGCTGCGCGCACGCCGCCGGAGCCGGCGCCGATGACGAACAGATCGTAATCGTACTTGGACATGGCGGACGACTATGCCCCATGTCGGGCGCGGTCGCCGCGCCGTGCGGTCGCTGCGCGCCGCTCCCTGCGGCTTCGGCTCGGCCACCGGCGCGGGGATTCTGCTACCGTCCCGCCGTTGCGCTCCTCGACCCACACAGGAACCTTCGCCGACGCTCCGTCACCGAGCCCGCGCCCGCGCGACGGCGACCTGCAGGAGCGTCCCGCGCCGCGGCTCGCGGGGCGCGCGCGCCGCGCCCTGCCCTTCGCGCTCGCGGCCGCGCTCGTCGCGTTCGTCCTCGGCCGGCTCGACTTCGACGCCTTCGGCGCCGCCCTGTCGCGCGTCGATGCCCCGCTCTTCGTCGCCTTCGCCGCCCTCTTCGTCCTCGCGCTCCTCGGCGCCGACACGTTCGCGACCGTCCTCGTCTACCGCCGCCTGATCGCGCCCGTCGCCTTCCGCGATTTCCTCGTGCTCCGCGGCGCCTCCTACCTCCCGTCGCTGCTCAACCACCACGTCGGTCAAGCCTTCATCACGGTCTTCCTCGCGCGCGTGCACGCCGTGCCGCTCGCGCGCGTCGCCGGCGCGACGCTCGTCGTGTACGCGTCGTGGCTCGGCTGCCTGCTCCTCCTCGGCGCCGTCGCCGTGCCCGCGAACGGCGGGCCGCTCGCCGGCTCCGCCCTGCTCCTCGCCGCGGGCGCGCTCTACCTCGCGATCCTCGCGCTCCGCCCCGCCCGGCTCGCGCGCGCGAAGCTCCTCGCCCCGCTCTTCGAGGCGGGCGTGCGCGGCCACCTCGTCGCCCTCGCCGCGCGCATCCCGCATCTCCTCGTCCTGTTCGCCGGCACCTGGCTCCCCTTCTGGTTCTTCGACGTGCGCATTCCCCTTGGAGCCGCCCTCACGTACATCCCGATCCTGATGGTGGCGGTGACGCTCCCCATCACGCCGCAAGGCTTCGGCACGCGCGACGTGCTCGCCGCCGCGCTCTTCGAGGGCTTCGCGGCCGGCGCGACGCGCGACGCACGCCTGGCCGCCATCGCCGCCTCGACGACGACGTGGGCCGTGGCGCTCACCCTTGTCGAGGCCGCGCTGGGCCTGGCCCTGCTCCGGGGCGTTTTGCCCCACATGGAGGCAAAATGCCCCACCGACGCTCTTCCGTCCGGCCCTGACGCGACCTGACGCTGCTGCGGGAAGTTGCCCCGGAGCGGTAGAAAAGCCGCCAAGTCGCCAAGGACGCCAAGTCCGCTCGCCGTCACGGTATTTGAAAATCTTGCAACCAGGCGACTCGCCAACGTCGATTGGCGCATGGTTTGCCACGAAGCGTGAGAGCGGCGGAAGAGCGGCTCAACAGAGGCCCTGCAGAGACCCAAGAGAGGCCCAAGAGAGATAGGTCGGCTCAAGAGCAGGTTCGGCGCGACGAGTTTCGGGTTATAGTCTCCGGCCCCCTGCGTTCGTTTCGTCCTTCTGGCCGCGTGCGACCCGCTGAACATCGCAGACTGGACCAGTCCGCGCCGAGCGACCCTCTATGAAGAATCTGGTTCGTTTCCTCGCCTCCTCCGATCACGACGTCGCCCGCGCCATGCGCCACGTGCGCCGGCAGGTCCGCAGCTTCACCCTGCCCGCGCCGCGGCCGCTCGTGGTCCCGATGCGCATGGCGTTCGAGGCCGCGCGCGAGGTGTACTATTTCGGTGCGCGTGTGCTCGTCTGCGAGCCGCATTTCAAGTCGCACTGCGCGCAGTACGGCAAGGGTGTCCGGACGGGGACCTTCATCCACTTCATCAACGGGCGGGGCGACATCATCCTCGGTGATAACGTGGTGCTCGACGGCAAGACCGACTTCATCTTCGCCGCCCGGTTCTGCGACCGCCCCACGCTGCGGATCGGCGACAACACCGGGATCGGGCACGGCTGCCGGATCGTCGTCGGCAAGTCGGTCACCATCGGCAAGCACTGCATGATCGCGGCGGGCGTCTTCATCCTCGACTCGAGCGGGCATCCGAGCGATCCGGAGGCCCGGAGGCGGGGCCTGCCTCCCTCGGACGCCGAGGTGCGGCCGGTCGTCATCGAGGACAACGTCTGGCTCGGGACCCGGTCCACGATCTTCCCTGGAGTCACGGTGGGCGAGGGCAGCGTGGTGTCGGCGGGATCCATCGTGATGGCCGATGTCCCTCCGTACACCGTCGTCGCTGGCAATCCGGCCCGGCGGGTGGCATCACTGCGGACCGAGCCGCCGCCGCCGCCCGCGGCGGACCGCGCCGATGCGAGCGCGAGGCGGCACGGCGCGGACGACGCTCCGCGTCGCTCGGGCTCCGACAGCGCATCTTAACCCTGGAGTTTTTTCATGGTGATCGAGGTGGAGAAGGTGATCGATGTCATCGTCACGGTCGGCCGCTTGCCCGCCGCGATCAAGGCTGATGACGACATCTACGACGCGGGGTTCTCCTCGGTTCGAGCGCTCCAGCTGCTCACCGAGCTGGAGGACCAGTTCAACGTCGCGCTCCCCGACGACCGGTTCAGCGTCGCCCGCACGCCGCGCGCGCTGAGCTCCCTCATCCAGGAGCTCGCGCCGTGAGGAGGGTCGTCACCGTCGAGCTCGCGGCGCCTGCGACCGAGATGGCGCAGGAGGAGATACCCAAGCAGATCGCCTTCCTCTCGAAGGAGATCGCGAACATCCGCTTCGTCCGCGAGGGCGCCGCGCTGGAGTTCGAGGCCCCCGAGGAGCGCGCGGCCGACCTCGCGAAGGCGGCGGAGGGCCTCGCGCGCACCATGCAGCGCAGCCTGCGCCAGCTCACGCGGAAGCTCGTGTACCGCAGCCCGGCGTGCGATCGGGTGGAGTTCCGGGGCGGCGCGCTCCCCGCCGGGATCACGCAGATGGGCCAGGGCCAGGTCGCCCTCGAGGGCATCCCGCTGCGGCTCTACCGCTACTTCGATCGCTCGCTGGAGGCGCTCGGCGCGCCGTTCTCGCCGAGCCCGATCCTCGTGCCGACGTTGATCCCGGCGGCGACGCTGGCGAAGTGCGACTACTTCCGCTCGTTCCCGCACATCGTCACGTTCACGTGCCATCTGCCGGAGGACATGCCGCTCATCGAGGATTTCCGGGCGCGGCATCAGGACCGGGACACGCTCGACGAGCGCGCGCTGAGCGACATGGCGCAGCCGGAGGTGTGCCTCTCGCCGGCGGTCTGTTACCACGTGTACGCGGCGAATCGCGACCGGGTGCTGCCGGCTGGCGGCGCGCGCTACGCCCTCGCGGGCCGCTGCTTCCGCTACGAGTCGAGCAAGATGGTCGACCTGCGGCGGCTCTGGGAGTTCACGATGCGGGAGATCGTCTTCCTCGGGTCGCGGGAGAACGTGCTCGCGCTGCGCGAGCAGGGGAACGAGATCGTGGCGCGCTACCTCGACGAGCACCGGCTCGCCGGCGAGATCCGGACGGCGAGCGACCCGTTCTTCATCGCGCCGGACGCGGCCGCCAAGACGTACTTCCAGATCAGCAGCGAGACGAAATACGAGATCTCGTTGATGCTCCCGGAGGGCGAGCGCGTGGCGGCCGGCTCGCTGAACTACCATACCGACTTCTTCGGCCGCGCGTTCAGCTGCGATGTCGAGGGCGCGGGCCCGATGCACAGCGTGTGCATCGCGTTCGGCCTGGAGCGGTGGGTCTACGCGTTCCTGGCCCAGCACGGCGACGATCCGAGCGGCTGGCCCGAACCCGTGCGGCGCGCTCCCGAGATGGCGACCCTGTAGCGCGGCGCATCGCCGCTTCGCCGCTTGCTCGCACGTCCGTTTCCTGGGGGCACTGAGAGGCTTCGTGTCCATGCAGTTCGAGCATGTCGATCCGGTCGCGGCGGCGGACGAGGCCAGCTTCGTCCTGCGCGAGGCGTGGCCTCCGCCGACCCTCCATTACACGGCCGGCTACCTGAGGTGGCAGTTCGGCTTCCCCGGCCCGGCGCCGCAGGCCGTGCTCGCGCGAAAGGGCGGCGAGCCGGCCGGCTTCATCGGCGTCGCGCCGCGCCGCTTCCGGTTCCGGGGCGCCGCGTCGGAGGGATATGTCCTCTCGTTCGTGAGCGTGCGGCCGAAGTTCCAGGGGCAAGGGCTGGCGAGCCGGCTGTACACAGAGCTCCTCGCCGGCCTCCGGGCGACCGGCCTGCCCATCGCGGTGTTCGTGGAGGCGCGGTCCGCGCCCGCGCAGCGCGTGCTCTTCAAGGCGGTGGCGGCGGTGGGTCTCGAGCTGAAGCAGCTCACCGCGTGCCGGAACCACGGCTTTCTCCCCCGGGCGAGCGCCGCGCCGCCGCGGGCCGTGGCCGCGCCGGCATCGGCCGTGCAGGACGTGCTCGCCGTGATGGCGGCGTGCAGCGGCGAGCGCGTGCTGTGGGCGGCGCCCGACGCGGCGCACCTCGAGCACGCCCTCCGCGATCCACGGCCGCGCCGGCTGTTGCTCGTCGAGGAGGCGGGCCGGGCCGTCGGCGCCGCGGTGGTGTTCCTGTCGGAGATCGCGACCGCCCGGGGGATCGACCGGGTGGCGACGCTCGGCGCGCTCTTCCTGCCGGAGCCGACCGCCGATCGGCTCGCGGCGGTGATGCGCGCGGCGTCGGAGGCTTTCGGCGGAAAGACGACCGCACCGGCGGTGAGCGCGCCGAACCTGGCGATCGTCCCCCAGGACCAGCTCAGGCCGGCCGGCGTGCGCGCGACGGCCGCGACCTTCGACGCGTTCGTGATCCACCCGAAAGGCGGGCCCTGGCTGGACGCCGAGACGACCAACCTCGAGGTCGTCTGACGCGACCGTGTCCCAGGGGCATCCATCTACTTTGTAGATGGTCCCCATGAGAACAATGCCGATTCACAAGATGGATCGGCGGGCGCATGCTGAGGTCATGGCCAACAACACTTCTTCGATGGTGATCCGGCGCTCTGGCGAGCGGGGCTATGCCGACCACGGGTGGCTGCAGTCGTTCCACACGTTCTCGTTCGCCGACTACCAGGATCCGGAGCACATGGGCTTCCGCGCGCTGCGGGTCATCAACGACGACCGCGTCGCCCCGTCGCGGGGGTTCGGGATGCACCCGCACCAGAACATGGAGATCGTCACCTATGTCCTGGAGGGGGAGCTCGCGCACAAGGACAGCATGGGGAACGGGTCGATCATCCGCCCTGGCGAGGTCCAGCGCATGTCGGCGGGGACGGGCGTGTACCACAGCGAGCACAACACCTCGGAGGCGGGCCCGACCCACCTGCTGCAGATCTGGATCGTGCCGGATCGGCGCGGGATTGCGCCGAGCTACGAGCAGAAGGCGTTCTCGAAGGAAGAGCGCCAGGGCAAGCTGCGGCTCGTCGCCTCGCAGGACGGGCGCGAGGGCTCGGTCACGGTCCACCAGGACGTGAGCCTGTTCGCGGGGCTCTTCGGGCAAGGCGAAGAGGCGCGTTACGAGCTCCCGGCCGGCCGAAACGCCTGGGTCCACGTCGCGCGCGGGAGCGTCGAGCTGAACGGGACGCTGCTCGAGGCCGGCGACGCGGCGGCCATCGGAGCCCCCGGCGCGGGAGGAGCAGGCCAGTCGCTCCACCTCGTCGGGAAGGGCGCGGGCGAGGTGCTGCTGTTCGACCTCGCCTGAGGGGCGGCTCTCGCGCGCTCCGCTCGCCGGCGGCTCGATGAGACAGAAAGAGACAGCGGGAGATCGCGCCCATGATCCACGGCGTCAGGAGAGGCCTTCCGCCCGCAAGGGAGCTCCCTGGGGCAAACAGGCACCTTGCGGGCGGCGGCTCGAACCACCGCAGGATCGTCATCCCTCTTCGCTCGACCCCCGCAGACGGGCCATGTCGCCGCCGCGCTGCGGATCCGACGCCAGGGGGCAGCTGAATCCGCGAGTCTCGATCTGGCAGGCTCTGCGCGCCTCTCCCGCTTGCTCGCAGGCGGCATCCGCTCCATAGAGATCTCATGGACGCCATCGATCTCCTCGTACGCCACCACCGCGAGCTCGAGCAGCGCTTCTCCGAGCTGAAGGAGGCCTCTTCCGTCACCGCGGCGCAGTTCTCCGCTGCCGCCGACCTCCTCGCCACCCACATCACGATCGAAGAGCAGGACTTCTACCCGGCGGTCCGGGCTCGCCGCACCGAGGATATCCTCCTCGAGTCGCTGGAGGAGCACCTGTCCATCAAGCGCGTGCTGGCCGATCTCGTGGCCCTCGACGCCGCGGACGAGACGTTCGGGGCCAAGATCCATGTGCTCGCCGAGCAGCTCGAGCACCACCACAAGGAGGAGGAAGAGCACCTGTTCCCCAAGGTCAGGAAGCTCCTTGACGACGGCGCGCGCGAAGCGCTCGGGCAGCAGATGCACGGGAGGATGCGCGCGCTGCAGCAGGGGGAGCCCCGCAGGCTCGTCCTGGGCCAGACCGACGCCGCAGCGCCCCTCCCCTGAACCATGCGCCGCCTCTCCAGCCCCCCTCTCCCCGGTGGCCCCCGGTGCCGTGAGCGCCCGGACACCCAGCGCAGAGACGCCTGGACAACTGGACGACTGCTAGAAACGATACCCTCACGCAACACGCGCGTGCTGAAGCCGGACGTAAAAAGCCTGAGCCGCACACACGCCCCAGCGCCACCCTACAAGTCAGCGAAACCTGAGAAATTCGTCGGAGCGAATGCGATTTTTCTAGTAGGAGCGTCCCTACGGTTGTTATTCTAGCCTGCGGAGAGTCTCGTGGCAGGGGTCCGGAATGGCCGCGGGAAGAGAGCATGCTGCGGAGAAGCCGATGGACAGGGCCTGATGCCGTACGCCAGCTGCTCGGCGCAGCGGGCGCTGTCCGGCGCGCGAACGAGCGATGTCCAACGCTCACCGGGGGATCTTCGACGGAGGTAGGATGACGGCTCGACCTGTACTCTCGATTGACACATCCTTCGACCCGGACAGCGCGTGGTTCGCGGCCGGGCGCACGCAGCTCTACGGGCGTATGGGAGAGCAGTTCTCCATCGTACCGTTCGGACGCGCCAGCGCGGAGCGGAGGAGGCTACTCCGCCAGATCGCGCGCGCCGAGAGCACCGGCAATCCCTTCCGGGCGATCGTGGTGTCGTCCCACGGCAAGACGAGCTGCGTTGTGGACGACGAGTCGCCCGACGGCATCCTGCTCTCGCACGAGAGCCCTGCGCAGGAGATCGAGCTCTGGGCGCGCGGTCGCGTGCTCTATTTCTGCTGTGGCGAGACCGCGAACGGGCCGCTGTTCGACAGGCTCCTCGACGCGGGAGCGCGGGCGGTGGTCGGCTTCACGGGGAGGCTCGGCGCCACGACCGTCGACGGCAAGTTCTTCTGGCGGCTGCTCGATCACGAGCTGGTGACCTGCGCGCTGCACGACCAGCAGGTGCCGGGCTTCGAGAGGGCGAGGCAGCAGTTCCTGGAGCGCGTCACGCTGCGTCTGACGTCGCTCCCCGACGACGGAGCGGTGCGGGACGAGCTCTCGAAGATGAGGGACCTGCTCGTGTCGATGGTGATCCGGGGCCCGGGGAAGGGGTAGCAGCGAGCCGCCCAGGGTCGTCCTGCGCGGGAGGTCTTGCCGAGGCGTCCGGCCCCCGGGGAGGGGGTCGTCGCGCGGCGCGGAATCAGGGACGACGTTGCGGGAGCCCCGCTGGGACTCCGTCGAAGCGGGTCAGTTCAGGAAACACATCCCCGGCTTTTCCTCACATCTCCCGAGCACGCAGAAGCCCTCGCAATCGGCGTCACTCGAGCACGCCGTGCGGGCGCACGCGCTGGTCGTATCGCACACGTGGTTCTTCGGACAGTCCGCTTCGGCGGCGCACGACCTCGCCCGACACCGATGATCCGGCGCGCACGCCAGCGTCGAAGGGCAGTCGGCGTCCGTCTCGCAGCCGCGGACGCAGGTGGACAGCCTCTGGAGAGGCGGGCACGTGAAATGCGGCAGCTCGCAGATGATCGGCGGGCCTGCGCCGCCGCCTCCCGCTCCCCCGCCGCCGCTTTCGCCGTCGATGCCGGCGCAGTCCTCGTCGGATCCGCAGTAGGCACCTCGTATTTCATAACAGACGGCATCGCTGACCCGGTTGCACGTGTCGTTGTTGCAATCCGCCCCGACCCGACACTCGAACTCGCCGAGCGGTGCGCCGCCGCTGTCTCCAGCGGGCTCGACGCTGCCCCCGCCGCATCCGAGCGAAACGCCGAGCACGGCACCGAACATCAATCGATGAAGCCTCATTCGCACAAATTTATGCCTATCAGTCGGCCGCTGTTCCGGAGAAGATTGCAGCACATTTGCGACGACCGGAGCGACCCCGTACGCGCTGAGGACCTGAAGCAGAGATAGAGTCCCTGGCGCTCGAAGCGAGAAACTGCCGAGGCGGCAAGGACGCCAAGAGACCCCGGAGACATCTCTCTTTTTGGCGTCTTCTGGCGTCCTGGCGGTCTGTATCCTCCTTGTCCGAGCACCGGTTGACGGTCTCATCTTTCTCGCCCGAGCGCCGCTCCAGGGCGGCCCTGGTAGGACGCCGCGCGCTCCGGTAGATCCAGGAGAGCGATGCGACACAAGCCCTCGATCGTGCTCTCCTCGGCGGCGCTCCTCCTCGCGGCCGCCGGGACCGGCGACGCCCTCGCGAGCGCGCGTCCGGCAGCGAGCGCCCGGTCATTCATGGACGGCGGGCGCCGCGTCGACGTCGAGCGGCTCGGTCCGGCCGCGCTGGGCGCGTCCTCGACGCCGCGCGCGCTCGCGCCGGTGCGGCTCCGCTATCCAGGCGGCCGGACGGTCGAGGCGAGCGTCGGCGCGACCGCGATCGTGGAGGTCGAGCCCGGCGCGCTGGACGCGCTCGACGCGCTCGGCGCCGCTGGCGTGGAGGTGGTGAGGCCGCTGATGCCCTCGATCGGGCTGTGGCTCGTCAGGGACACCGGCGGCGGCGACGGCCTCGACCTCGCTCAGCGGCTCCAGGGCGCGGCGCGGCCGGCCTCCGTGCGCGAGGTGATCCCGGACCTCCACGTGCGCCTCCAGGCGCACGGCGCGCCGTTCGCGCCGGACGACCCGCGCCTGCCGGACCAGTGGTACTTCGACGACCTCCGGATGCAAGAGGCCTGGGGGCGAACGCAGGGAGACGCGGCCACGTCCATCGTCGTCATCGACACCGGGTGCGACCTCGATCACCCCGACCTCGCCGCGAAGGTGGATCCAGGCCTGGACGTCATCGACGACGACGACGACCCCACCTACAAGCCGGGCGAGCAGAGCGTGAACCACGGGACGGCCTGCGCGGGCCTGATCGCCGCCGACACCAACAACGGCGTGGGCATCGCGGGCGGCTGCCCCGCCTGCAGGCTGCGGTGCGTGCGGCTGATCGACGACGAGCCGCGGCCGATCTCCGCCTCGGTCGACGCCTTCGAGTTCGCCCTGCAGGTGAACGCCGCCGTCGTGTCGAACAGCTGGGGGTACGCCGACCCGATGCCCGTCCCCAGGGTGGTCGAGGCCGCGATCAACCGCCTGTTCGACGCCGGGCGCAGCGGGAAGGGGGCGCTCGTCCTGTTCGCCGCCGGCAACGACGACCGGGAGATCCTCGACGACGAGCTCCAGGCCGTGCGGGGCGTCCTCGCCGTGGGCGCCGTCAACCACCTGGAAGACGCGACGCCGTTCACGAACCGCGGGAGATCCATCGATCTCGTCGCGCCCACGGGGACGCTGAGCACCGACATCGCCGGGAGCGAGGGGGACGACGCGAGCGACTACACCGACCGGTTCGGCGGCACCTCGTCGGCGTGCCCTGTCGCCGCCGGCGTCGCGGGGCTGCTGGTGAGCGCCGCGCCCGAGCGGACCGCGGGCGAGCTCTACGACGTCATGATCCGGACGGCGCGGCTGGCGCCCTACGCGGTCCCCGACGAGAGCGGGCACGATCCCATCTTCGGACACGGGATCATCGACCCTGTCGCGGCGCTCAGGGAGGTGCTCGGGGACGAGCCGCCGTCGCTTTCGGGAGGCGGCGAGGGCGCCGGCGACCAGCGCGCCGGCTGCGCGTGCGCTCCGGCCGGCGCGGGCTCAGGCGAGCGGCGAGGCCTCGCGGCGGCGGCGCTCCTCGGCCTGGCCGCGGCGGCGCGCCGGCGCGGCGCGGCCCGCGCGCGCCGCTGAGGGGGACGTCACGCTCCGGGCCGCCGCCCGGCCCGGAGCGCATCCCGCCGGGCGAGCAGCCATGCGCGCGCCTCGCCCTCCGTCTCGAAGAACTCGACCGGATAGGATTGCCTCGTCAGGAGCTGCACGCTCTTCGCGGCGAGCGTGGAGACGACACGCACGGCGAAGCTCGCGCCGAACAGCGCGATCGCGTCGAAGCGCACGCTGCGGAGCTCGTCCGCCATCACCTTGCGCGCCGACGCCGAGATGGCCCCGGTGCGGCGCGCATCGGAGAGCACGAGGACCGCGCGGCCGCTCTCCGACAGGCGCCTGCACGCGGCGGCGATCGCGCGCGCCGTGTCGTCCGAGATATCGCCCTCGATGGCGGTGCACAGGATCCCCTCGGCGTCCTCGCGGAGGACCGGGTCTGCGTCGTCGATGCGGGGGTCGCTCATGGCGTTGCACGGTAGCTCGTTGCGTGGCGGTACGACGTTCGCTCGATCACGGACGCCACCCGCGCGACGACCGGTGAAGCGGCCGATCGAGCGCGCGGGTCGCGGCTCGGGGCCGCGCATGCGCCGGGTCGCCCGCGCGCCTCGGAGGGCGGCGGGCGTCATGCGCCCTGCCGCTGCGTGGCCCGGAGCGCGTCTCGCTGGGAGCGCAGCCACGCGCGCGCCTCGGCCTCCGTGTCGAAGAACGCCAGCGGATAGACCTCGCCCGTGAAGAATTGCACGCTCCTCGAGGCGAGCGTGATCACGACGCGCAGGGAGAAGCTCGCCCCGAAGACCGCGACCCCGCTGAAGCGCACGCCGCGCAGCTCTTCCGCCAGCGCGCTGCGCGCCGCCGCCGTCAGGGTCCCGACGCCACGGGCGTCGGCGAGCACCAGGACCTCGCGGCCGCTGTCCGCCACGCGCCTGAACACGGCGCAGAGAGAGCGCGCGATCTCGTCCGAGATATCGCCCTCGATGGCCAAACAAAGAATGCCCTCGGCGTCCTCGCGGAGGAGAGGGCATGCGTCGTCGGAACGGGGCTCGCTCATCTCCTGCAGGGTAGCGCATCGGGCTGACGGCGTGACGAGCGCTCGCGGGGTCGGCGGGGGAGCGCGCTCGCCGGGTGACGCGCCTCACCGAGCGCCGCTCGGCGCCGCGCCGCGCGCGTCGCCCGGCGCGTAGGCCCCCGCTCGGCGCCTGCGCCGGCGCGCGGCCAGCGCGAGCAGCGAGGCGCCCAGCGCGCAGCCGAAGGACGCGGCGGAGCTCGCGACCGCGGCGGCCGGCGCCACGACGCGGCAGCCGCACCCGCCGTCGTCGACGCCGCCCGCTGCGCCCTCGGCGGGCGCCTCGCCACCGGCGCCGCCGCCGCCGCCGGTGGCCTCCGCGGCGGCCCGGCACGCGGCGACCTCGTCCGGCGCGCCGATGCACAGCGTCGGCTTGCGCGATTCGCCATCTTGCAGGCCGTTCACCACGATCACGGCGAGGTCATCGGCGCCCGCCATGTCGACAAGCGCCGCGCCGGAGGCGACGTCGCCGGCGCGCACCACCTCGCCGTACACGCGGCCGCGCCGCGCCGCGAGCAGCAGCGCGAGGCCGGAGAGCTGCGCCGGATCGTCCGCGGGCGCCGCGAGCGCGGCCGTCATGGTCGCGCGCCCGGCGGGGGAGACGCTGAAGTACTGCGCCGACGCGTGGAAGACGCGCAGCCCGTCCGCGTAGGGCGCGGCGACCTCCTCCGGGGCGAGCCCGCGGTAGCCGGACCCGGCGGCGTAGGAGCGCTCGGGATCCGCGGCCGATCCGGTGAGCAGGTTCCAGGCGGCGAACTCCACGAACGCCTCGGCGAACGTCGTCTGCGCCCGCGACGAGAGCAAGGGGTCGAGCTGCTCGAACCACACCGGATCCGCCTCGCCGTTCGCGCCGTCCTCGAGGCGCTCCCAGAGCGCGCGGACCGTGCCGTCTCCGAAGCGCTCCTCGAGGAACTGGAAGAAGAGCGCGCTCCCGTAGCTGAAGGGGTCCACGGGGCCGGTGAAGGGCACGTCGAGCGACCGATCCGCGTTCGCGAGGTAGCCGTCGACGAAGCCCTCGAAGTCCTTCAGCGAGGGGTCGAACGACTCGGTCGCCCAGACCGCGGTCCCCTCCGTGATCAGGGTGTCCTGGCCGTGGTCGTAGCCCGCCTGCACCGCGTGGAAGAGCTCGTGGCTCCCGAGGATCCGGTTCGCCGTCAGCGTCGACGGATAGCCGTAGCCGCTGTAGTCGTTCTCCTGGGTCATGAAGCCGGCGCAGCGGTCCCCGGCGTCCTCGGCGCAGGCGTCGACCCGGAACGCGCCGTCGCCGACGCCGGCGAAGTCGACGAGGTAGACGTCGAAGCGGCCGTCGCCGCCGTTGTCGGGCAGGTCCTCGTCGCTCCTCGGCGGCCGGAAGCCGAGGACGTCTCGGTAGTGGGTGATGACCTCGTCGTAGACGGCGGCGACCTCCTCGACGAAGTCGGGGACGCCCGTCGCGTCGCCGTCCTCGGCGGGCACCGCGCAGCGCCCCTCGCGCGCGAAATGGACGAGGAAGCTCCCGGACGCCGACGCGAAGGTCTCGACGACGTCGTCCGGATCGAACCGGAACTGGAGGCTCGTGCCGCGCGCGTCGGGCCGATCGAGCGGCGCCGCGGCGGGCCCGTCGAGCGGCGCCGCGGCCGCGTCGTCCGCGCCGCAGCCGGCGAGCGCCGGCGCGAGGCAGACCGCGAGCGTCGGCGCGAGCACGGCCGCCGCGCGGCCCAGGCGGCGCCACGGGGCCGCGGCGCGGGCCGGGCCGCCGCGCCGCGCGGGCACCGCGCCGGCGGTCCGCGTCACGGCAGGAACGCCCACCGGATCTGGAAGTTGGCGGAGCCGGTGTCCTCCATCGGGACCATCCCGCTCTCCTGGCACTGCGCCTGCGTCTGCTCGTTGTAGAAGTGCGTGACGGTCAGCTTGAGGCTCCGGCCGTCGGCGAGCTGGAGCACGTAGACGAGGCCGGTCATCTTCACGCACCCGGGATAGGTCCAGTAGCCGGAGAGCGCCGTCGCCGGGGAGTCCAGCCCGGAGCCGTCGGGGATGAGCTCGCAGCTCTCGGTGAAATACTCGTCGCTGCGGAGCCTCGGCTCGCCGGGCGCCTCGATGATCCCATCGTAGTCCGGGGTGCCCGGGAGGCGCGCCGCCGTGACGCAGGACGGCCCGGAGTGGCCGCTGTTGATGCGCACGATGTAGCGGCGGAAGGCGATGTCCCAGTCCATGGACTGGAGCGCTGCTTCGTCGGAGATCTCGACCTTCTCGAGGCCGGCGTCCGTGAACCGGGCATAGACGTAGGCGTCGGGCTCGGAAGCGAAGGGGCCGCCCGCGGTGGCGTCGACGATGGAGCGGATGCCCGCGCCGTCCTGCTCGTTGACGATCTCCCCGGGCGCCACGGTGTCCTGGAGGTTCATCTGCTGGAAGACCTCGTCCTCGCAGGGCACCGGCGTGGGCTCCGGGCAGACGGGCCCGGCGGGGAGCCCGCCGCCCTCCGCGCCGCCAGGGCCGACGGGGTCCTCGGAGCCGCAGGCGCACACGGCGAGGAGGGCGATGCCGGCGGCGACGAGGGCAGACGCAGTCGAGGTGCGCATGGGCGACATCGTAACCCAAAGTCGGAGCCGGCGTGCCCACTAGGGCCCGCCGCTGCGCTGGTAGAGCCACCAGTCTCCGACGTGGTCGACGGCGACGATGCTCGGGTCCTTCGCGAAGAGGTGATCCGCCCCTGCCCGCCGGCGGACGAGGAACCAGTCGAAGAAGGCGCCGTGGCGGCGCACGTCGAATATCGAAGGCGTCCACTCCCACCGGAGCGGCGTGGACGGCGGGACGACGGCGCCCGGCTCCTCGCGGGGCCTGTAGGCGACGGGCGAGGCATCCCAGACGGCGAAGTGGAAGCTGAGCCAGCCGCCTCGCGTGGCCTGCACCCAGGCGGGGAGATGGATGAACGGCGTCGTCGTCCGGGTCGAGCCGCCGTGATCGAAGACGAGGTAGAGCAGCCTCGGCGCCTGCGGGACGCGGGCGATGATGGCGTCGAAGTCGCGCGTGCTCTGGTCGAATCGGCGGTAGTTGTCGCGGACCACGGCGCCGAGGAAGACCGGGGCGGCCGACAGCGCGAGCACGGCCGGCACCTTGAGCCAGGGTGATCGCGGCAGGTCCGGGAAGGCGCCGAGCGCCAGGAACAGCGCGGCGACGATCTCGCGCGGGTAGACGTACCACCAGAGGCCGATCTGCAGCGGCAGGCTCAGGAACAGGCCCAGGAACACGATCGCGCAGGCGATCGGGACGAGGGCGGCGAGGCGCGCGAAGGACCGCTGCTGCGCGTCCACCGCGGGCGAGGGCGCCGCGTCGGCGCCGGCGCCGGCGGGTGAGCGCGCAGCAGCGGCGCTGGCGCTGGCGCCTTCGGGTGAGCGCGCCGCATCGGCGCCGGCGCCGGCGAGCCGTGCGGCGGCGCCGGCGGCGCAAACGAGCAGCGCGGCGAGCACGAAGCGCGCTGCCCGGCCGGCCGCCGCCGCCTCGGCGGGGTCGGTGAAGCTCGTGAAGAGGAGCGACGGGACCTCGCGGAGCCGCTCCCAGTGGAGCGCGGGCGCGATGGGCGCCGCGTGCAGCGTGTCGGTCCGGACCACGAGCCACGCCGCGAAGAGGGCCAGCGAGGGCGCGAGCGGGAGCGCGATGGGGCGGAGCCGCCGCGTCGCCGGGAAGACGACGATCGCCGTGCCGACGACGGCGGCGAGCGCGAACGGGAAGCGGAAGATGTGCGTGAAGAACAGCGCGACGAGCGCGAGCGCGAGCGCGATCTGCCGGCCGCGCGAGGGGCGATCGAGGAGCAGGAGCGTCAGGCCGATGACCATCGCGAAGAGGCCGAGCGCGCCCATGTGATTGAGGAAGCCCCAGTGGGTGAGGTTGCACCAGACGAGGAGCAGGCCGAGGACGCCGAGGAGCGGGCTCCGCTTCAGGCCGTGGAAGAGGACGGCGAGGCCCGCGGGCAGGAGCGCGAGCATCGCCGCGGCCGCGACCTTCACCGCGGCCACGGGAGGGAGGACGAGCATCAGCAGGGCGCCGAGCGCGTACATGGACATGTACGGGACGGCGAGCGGCTGGAGCGTGAACTGCTCGCGGAAGTGCCACGCCGGGTCGAGGTAGTGCCTGAACGCCGCCGTCTCGGCCGCGTGGAATGGGAGGTCGGTCATCGGCGGGTAGCGGACGACCGCGAGCGGGACGGCGATCACGTAGACGGACGCGGCGACGACGACGAGAGCGAGCGCCACGCCGAGCGGCGCGCGGTCGACACGCGCCGCGGCGCGCAGTCGACACGCGCCGCGACGGAGCAGGCCGGAGAGCGCGCGACGCTCGGGAGCGGGCGCCGCCAGAGGCTCCGCCGGAGGGGACGGGGTACCCAAGGTGGCGGGAAGCTATCATCTCGGAACCGAGCCGAGGCCCTGGGAGGCCATCCTGGAGAGGTCGCGATGTACCGGTTCCCCCTCCCGAGGGGGGGTTCGGTCGATCTGGAACCGAAAATGGGGCCTCGGATGCCCGCCGGGAGAGGTCGCGATGTGCTGGCTTCCCCTCTCCGAGGGGGATCCATCGACTCGGAACCAGAAAAGAGGCCTCGGATGCCCGTGCACAGAGGTCGCGATATGCCGGCTCCGCCTCGTCAGTGGCGTGTGTTGTTCCGAAACCGAAGGAGAAGCCTCACAAGGCGCGGCGCCAGAGCTCAACGTCTGGCGCGAGGCTCACGGCGCCCCGGGTCCCTTGCCCCTCGCCCCGGCGGCGCTCGCGATCTGGGCCTCGAGCGCCGCCACGCGCTCCAGCGCGGCCTCCTTCGCCGCGCGCTCCGCCTCCTTCGCCGCGCGCTCCGCCTCCGCGGCGGTCGGGAAGAGCTCCTCGCCCTCGGGCCCCGTGGCCAGCCGGAGGCGCGCCTCCTCGCCCGCGCCGATCACCCGCAGCCAGCAGCCGAGCACGCGCGCGTGGATCCGGTCGACGTTCGTCGTCTCCACCCGGACGAAGCCGCGCGTCTTCAGCCTCCGGTAGCGCTGCCACCGCACCCGATCGCGGCCCCGCTCCCAGTCGGGATCGAAGATCACGAGCTCCTTCACCCCGAGTTCCCGGTAGCGCTCGGGCGCGTCCACGTAGTCCTTGTACGGCTCGTCGGACGAGACGACCTCGAGCGCGAAGCTCGGGGCGATGCCCGTCTCCCACACCTTCCAGCTCCGCACGCGCCGGCCCGGCGGCACGCCAGGGAGCACGTACACGTCCGGGGCCACGACCTTGGAAGGATCGAACTGCCGATAATAGATGAACTGGTCCGCCCCCACGAACCTCGGCCGACCGAGCGCCTCGTACCAGCGCTCGATGAGTGGACGGAGGAGCTCCACAATCCACGTCTGAAGGGAGTCCTCCCCCATCTTCTTCTCCACGGGATAGAACGTCGGATCACGCTCCTTGCCGTCACGGTGCGCCCGCCGATGAACCTGCCTGTGCGCCTCGGTCGACATGTCCCCATCCTACCCGACCGGGGCGCGCGCATCGACCCGCGCCGCTGCGGCGCGCGGCGCCCGCTCCTCGGCGCTCCGCCTGCCCGCGCGGCGCCGCCGACGAGATAGGCTGCGCCCACGTTGCTGCCCCCGCGCCTCGCCCCCCATCCGACCGACCTGCGCGGCCTCCCCGCCGCGTCCCGCCGCGAGGCCCGCGCGGCGCTCGCCGTCACCGCGCTCGCCACGGCGTGGTTCGCGCTCGCGGCAGCGTGGGAGATGTTCGGACCCGTCCTCGCCGGACATTACGCGTCGTCGGCGAGCGTCGGCATCATCGCGGAGAACATGCTCCGCTGGAAGATCCCCGGACCCGTGTGGGAGTACACAGCGAGCCGGCCGCCGCCCGGGATGTACTACTGCCACCACCCGTGGGGGATCTTCTGGACGACGGCCGCGTTCATGAAGGTCCTCGGGCGGCACGACGTGATCTGCCGCCTGCCCGCCGTCCTCCTGAGCGCCGCGACGCCGCCCCTGCTCTACGCCCTCGGCCGGAGCGTCTACCGCCCCGCCGCAGGGGCCGCCGCGGCGGCGTCGTTCGTCGTCCTGCCGATCACGCTGTCGTTCGCGAACTTCAACGCGCTCGAGGTCCCGGTCATGGCCTGGACGCTGCTCGGGCTCTTCGGCTACGTCCGCCTGTTACAGACATCCAGGCGCCGTTACCTCGCGGTGAGCGCGCTCGGGCTCGCGCTCGGGATGCACGCCGACTGGCCCGCGTTCGTGCTCACGGGCGGGCTGCTCGCGTTCGGCGCGATCCGGGCCTACCTGCTCCCGAGGCGCGTCTTCGGCCCGCTCCCCGAGCGGCGCTACGCCGCGTGGTGGGTGCTCACCGCCTCGATCGTCGCGCTGACGGCCGGGCTCTACCTGGCCCTCTTCCAGCATGCCGGCAAGCTCGGCGACCTGCTGGCGAGCTACGGGCTCCGCTCCTCGGGGAACGCCGAGCCGCTCGGCAAGGTGCTCGAGGGCCGGCGGTACTGGCTCGAGCTCTCGTTCACGCCGATCGCCATCGCCGCCGGAAAGCTCGCCGCGATCGTCTGCGCGGCGCGGCTCGTCCTGCTCCGGCGCGAGCACGACGCGCTGCCGCTGCTCTACCTCGCGACCGCGGCGGTGCAGTACGTCGTGTTCCGGCAAGGCGCCGACATCCACATCTTCTGGCCGCATTACTTCGCGGCTTACTTCGCCCTCGCCGCCGCCGCCCTCGTCGACACCGGCGCGGCGCTCCTGGAGCGCGCCGCCGCCGCGCGGCGAGCCGCCCGGGTCGCGACGCCGTCCGCCGGGGCGGCGCTCGACGCGCCGTCGGGCGGGCCGGCGCTCGCGGCGCTCGCGCTGTGGCTCGTGCCGCTCGCCGCCGTCCTGCGCGACGGGCTCCCGGCGCTGCGTTATGCGCGCGAGACAGGCGGGCGCTTCAACGAGCGGGGGCACCTCATCGACTCCGACGGGGAGAAGACGGCGTTCCTGCGGTGGCTCGCGCCGAGGCTGCCGGGGACGCCGACCGACGCGCCCGTCGCGATGCACGAGAGCATGAAGGCCACCTGGGCGCAGGTCTGGGCGCTCGGCGGGCGCGTCGTGACGCCCAGCCGACCCCCGCCGAAGGAAGCGCCGCCGCGCGGCGCCTACCTCGTGGACACGCGGTTCATGCTGGACCGGGATCAGGCGAGCCTCGCGCAGCGCTTCGACGTGACGGCGGTGGGCCCGTTCTGGGTGCTCGGCGCGGGCGCCGGGGCGCGCACGCTCTCGGCAAGCGGCGCGAACGGCATCGAGGCGTTCTCGTTCCGTGAGCGAGAGCCGGGGCTCCTCGCCTGGTACCTCGTCTCGGGCACCGAGCCCGAGCGCGAGATCGTGCCGGATCCGTTCCTCACGTGGGAGCTCCGCGTGCACTTCGGACAGCCGGCGGAGCCGCCGGCCGCGCCGCCGGAGACGCTGGAGCAGAAGCGGATCGCGCACAACATGGCGCTCGGCGCGGGCGACGGCGCGCGCGCGGCGGCGCTCTTCGCGGAGATCCGCGCCGCGCTCGCGCCGATCGGGGCGCGGTTCGACGACGGCACGGAGCTGCTCGGGACGACGTTCCACGAGGGCGCCCGCTCGCTCCTCACGATCTTCGTGCGCGCGGGGGGCCCGGCGGCGAGCGACGTGGTGCTCGCTGTGCGCTCCCGGGTCGTCGAGCGCGCCCCGCTGTCCACGACGATGGCGGACCCGGTCGTCCGCGAGGTCGGACCGCCGACGGCGATCTCGCCGCAGCGCTGGAGGACGGGCTTCCTCTATGCCGATCCGGTGCCGATCCGGAAGCGGCCAGGGACGGAGGTGTTCTGGGCGTCCATGACGGCGCGCGAGCGCGGCCGAGCGCCGAAGCTCGTGGATCGCGGCGGCGCGTCGGAGGTCGAGGTCCTGCGGCTGCGCTGAGCGAGCGCGCGCCGCTATCCCCGTGGACACGGCCCCGCGTTCGGGTTTTACCTTCGGGCATGAGCTCTCGCGGAACAGGGTTGGTTCTGATCCTCGCGCTCGCGGCGGGCTGCGGCGCCCCGCCGCCAGCCGCCCAGTCGCCGGCGCAGCCCGCGTCGGAGGGGCCGACCGGCGCGGCGTCCCCGGAGCCGACGACCTCGGCCCCCCCGGAGCCGAAGCCCGCGGCGCCCCCGCCGGACGCGCAGGCCCCCGCGGCGGCGACGCCGGTCGAGACGCCCCCGCCGCGGCCGGCCGCCTCGAGGCCGGACGGCAACGTGAGGCCCGGCGCGGCCACCGCGACCGGCACGCTGGGGGGCAACATCTCCGAATCGCAGGTCCGCGACGTCGTGGAGAAGCACGGCGAGCTGTTCGACGAGTGCTACAAGATCGGCGTCAAGAGCTCGCCGAAGTTCACGGGGAAGGTGACCGTCAAGGCGACGATCGGTCCGACCGGCAGGGTGAACAGGGCCGACGTGGTGAGGTCGACGGCGAAGAATCAGCAGGTCGATCGCTGCGTGGCCGATGCCTTCGAGAAGATGCAGTTCCCCTCGCCGCAAGGCGGGGTGACGACCGTCATCACCTTTCCCATCGAGTTCAGCGGCGTCGAGCTCGTGCAACCCTGAGGGGAGCCCTGGCCGCGCGAGGCCAGGTCCTTCCTGGTCGGGCGTGAGGTCCCGCCGAGCTGCCCGGCCCCCTGGGAGCGGGCCCACCGGAGACGCGCGGCCATGAATGAACTTGGGCGACGAGGTCCTGGGCGCGAGCTCTCTCGAAGACCGCGTCGGGCTTGAAATTTACAATGCCTCGTTGTGCGACGTCACACCACGAGGCCATGGCTCCCACGGTCGACCCCAATGTTCGTCATGCGAACCGCTATTTCGCGTTGCGCAAAGCCCCGCCCGGAAGACACCATGCAGCTTCGCTCGAATGCTTTCGGCGGCTCGCCAGGGTTCGCCGCCATCGACGCCTAACTTCGTGGAGAGAGCCATGAACTCGAGATCTCGCCTGTCGTCCTTCGGTCGGGTCCCTGCCGGACATCTGCTGCGGGTCGCGTGCATCGCTGCGGCGCTGCAAGCGGCCGCGTGCTCCAGCAATGACAGTGCCAGCAGCACCGGGGACAGCGGCGGCAGGACGGGCAGCGCGGGCAGCGTGGGCAGCGCGGGCAGCGCGGGCAGCGCGGGCAGCGGCGGAGACGACCTCGGGGGCGTGGCCTCGAGCAGCGGCGGAGACGACTTCGGCAGCCTGGCCACGGGCGCCGGCAGCGGCAACAGCAGCTCGGGGAGCGGCACGCCCAGCAACGAGGACACCTGCGATGGCCTGGACAACGACGGCAATGGCATCGTCGACGACGTCGACGTCGCCGGCGACGGCGTCTGCGACTGCCTCCGCATCGCCACGCTGGGCAAGCCGGGCCGGTGGGGCGACGGCGACGTCTTCGAGTCCTGGTTGAACGAGCGCAGCATCAACGGCGCCTTCGGCCTGAACGACGCCGAGCTCACCGCGGAGGAGCTCGCGAAGCACCAGGTCATCGTCATCCAGGACGTGAGCGACATCGGGCGCACGTACTCGGACGCCGAGGTCGAGGCGCTCCGCGACTGGATCTCGAAGGGCGGCGGCCTCATGACGTTGATCGGGTACGGCCAGACCCGGGAGCGCGAGAACGTCAACACGCTGCTCGCTCCGCTCGGCGTCGGCTACGACGCAGCGCAGATCCTCCCGAGGCGAGGCGGCGCCACGGTCCCCATCACGGAGTGGAGCGGAGGGCATCCGGTGCTCGACGGGATCGAGGCTGTCGGCGTGGACACCGGCTACCCGGTGGTCGGCGAGGGCACCACGCTGGCGACCGGCGATGGCAACGACGTGCTGAAGGCGCTGGAGGTAGGCGATGGACGGGTCCTGGTCTGGGGCGACGAGTGGATCACCTACAACAGCGAGTGGGTCGATCATCCCGAGTATCAGGTCGAGCGCTTCTGGCTGAACGCCATCAAATGGATGACGCCAGCCAACGAGTGCCAGGTGGCCATCCCACCCCAGGTCAACTGAGCCCCTCGACCTCCCGCGCAGCGATCACGCCGCCCGGGAGCCCTCGGCGCGCCGCGGGCCGGTCACGGTCCGGTAGAGCTCCTCGTATTTGCCCACCATCACGGCGCTGCTGAAGCGCTCGCGCGCGCGGCGCGCGCAGGCGGCGCGATCGAAGCGGGCCAGGCCCGCCGCGAGCGCGGCGAGGCGCGACAGGTCGCCCGGCGGCGCCAGGTAGCCGGTGACGCCCTCGTCGACGATCTCGGGGAAGGAGCCGCGGCGAAAGCCGAGCACCGGGGTGCCGCAGAGCATGGCCTCGATGGCGATCAGCCCGAACGGCTCCTCCCACTGGAGCGGGCAGAGGACGGCGCGGGCCCCGCGCAGGAGCGCGACCTTGCGGTCGTGGCCCATCTCCCCGAGGTCCGATATCCCGCTCTCCCGGAGGCGCGGGGCGACCTCCTGGAGATAATAGATCCGGTCCTTGGGGTGCGCGCGGCCCGCGAGCTTGATCGGCAGGCCCGCGGCCCTCGCGATGTCGAGCGCCAGGTGGGTCCCCTTCTCCTCGGCGTAACGGCCCAGGTGCGCGAGGTAGCCCTCGTCGCTCAGGCTCGGCGGATAACGCGCCGGCGTGACGCCGTGATGGATGACGCACGAGCGCGGGAGCGGGATCTCCAGGGCGCGCTGCCGCGCGCTGATCGCCACGTACGCGACCTCCGGGTGGCGCGCGTAGATGCGCGAGCTCTCGCCGCAGGGCGCGTGGTGCAGGGTGTGCACCGCCGGGACGTGGACGAAGCGGGTGAACGGGACGGCGATCGGGCTGTTCACGTGGATCACGTCGAACCCGTCCTCGCGGGCGATCTCCGAGAAGACCCAGGCGACGTGGTTGACCTCGTCTTCCGGCGCCGGAGGCCAGCTCGGGCTCCCGTAAAGGGACCGGCGGCGGCAGCTGACCACCGAATCCCCCGTCGCGAACAGCGTGACCTCGTGTCCACGCGCCGACAGCCCCTCGGCCAGCTCGTGACAGAAGAGCTCGGTCCCGCCGTACCCGGAGGGAGGCACCCGGATGAACGGGGTGGAAACGATCGCGATCCGCATGCTCTTTGCTCCTCGGTCGCCGCGCCGCGACCGGGGCGCCATGCTCGCCCCCGCTCGCAGCGGAGCGCAACCCCGCGCTCGAGACCCATCAACGAGCATGCCAGCGGGCTGCTCCCCACCTGCCCGCCCGAGGGAGCGCGCGAGGACAGCTGCTGCGCAGCAGGCGCAGCGCGGCGCCCGCCAGGCCAGCGCGATCCGGACCGGCGCGCGGCGGCGCGGCGCTTTCTTCAGGCGTCCCGTGCGTCTAGGATGCGCCTTCCCGCTCGCTCCCGCGCGCGGGGCAGCGCGGGGCAGCGCCGGAAGCGTCGAGCGCCCCTGCCAATCTGCACACAGGTGGTCAATGACTTCGAGATCGAATCGTTACGCTTCCGCGCTCGTGTTGAGCCTTTCGCTGGTGGCCACCGCGGGCTGCCAGATGGTCACGATGCCCGATCGCAGCCTCATCGATGAGGACACGGGAGGGAGCGGCGGACAGGGAGGAACGGGCGGAGGGGGCGGCGGTGGTGGCTCCGGCGGCAATGACGGCGGCGGCGGGAGCAGCGACGGCGGCGGCGGGAGCAGCGACGGCGGCGGTGGCTCCGGCGGTGGCGATGGTGGCTCCGGCGGTGGCGATGGTGGCTCCGGCGGTGGCGATGGTGGCTCCGGCGGTGGCAACGGCGGGAGCGATGGTGGCGCCGGCGGAGTCGATGGCAACGGCGGCAACGGAGGCGACGCTGGAGCCGGCGGGGGCGGCGGAGCGGGCGGCATCGACGGCTCCGGCGGCGGCGGCGGCGTCTCGTGCACCGGCGACACCGACTGCCCCGCGCCTGACAGCGAGTGCGCGGTCGCGAGGTGCGTCGACGGTGGATGCACGACCGAGCCCGTGGCCTCGGGGACGCCCGTGAAGGAGCAGATCGCCGGCGACTGTCGCGAGCGCGTCTGTGACGGTGACGGCGCGGTCACGGAGGTCGACGACGACGACGATCTGCGCGACGACCACAGCCAGTGCACGGTCGACTCCTGCCGCGATGGCTCGCCGATCAACGACCCGGTCGAGGCCGGCACCTGGTGCTCCCTGGCCGACGGCGGGCTGTGCAACCCCGCCGGGGTCTGCGTGCAGTGCCTCGTCGGCTCGGACTGCCCGACCGGGGTCTGCACCGACTACGTCTGCCAGGCCGCCACGTGCGAGGACGGGCTGCACAACGGCGACGAGGGCGGCATCGACTGCGGCGGCAGGTCCTGCCCTGCATGCGGAGCGCCGGCCAGCGTGACCTCCGTCGATTATCCGATCATCGCCGTCGGCGGCGCGCTCGTGCTCACCGGCTCCGGCTTCACCGGGGCGACGGGGGTGACCGTGGGCTTCGCGCCGCAGCCCTTCACGATCGACTCCGACACGCAGATCACGATCCCCGCGCTCTCGGACGCGACGCCGATCGGCCCGGCGGACATCGTCGTGAACCGGCCGGGGGCGCGGTGGACGTCGTTCCCGGTGACGGTGATCCAGCTCCAGATCACCGAGGTCGACGCCGACACGGCAGACAGCGGCGACCTGCTCGAGTTCATCGAGATCAGCACGGGCTGGCGGTACGTGAGCCTCGCCGGTTACACGCTCGTGCTCTACAACGGGGACACCGACGGCTCCTACCTCGCGATCGAGCTCGACGGCACGACGGACGGGGGCGGGCTCCTGCTCGTCGGCACCAGCGGCGTCGTACCGACGCCCGCCCTCGTCTTCCCGGCCAACACCCTGCGGAACGGCCCGGACGCGGTCGCCTTGTACCAGGGGCTGCCCGCGGCGTTCCCCACGTCCACGCCGGCCACGGCGGCGCGCCTCATCGACGCGCTGGTCTACGGACCGGCGGCCGAGCCGGACGCGCAGCTCTTGAACGCCCTGATCGCCGGCGCTCCGGGGCGCGTCCAGGTCAGCGAGGGCGCGACCTCCGCGCTGTCTCAGACGCAGTCGATCCAGCGCTGCGCCGACGGCCTCCGCGACGGCCGCCGCTTCGGGGCGGCGGCGCCCACCCCTCGCAGGCCCAACACCCTGCCCTGCCCCTGAAGGCGCGGCGCAGCTGGCAGCGCGCCGCGCCGCCGCCGCCCGGGGCTGGGCTCCGGAGCTCAGCGCTCGAGGTGGATCTCGAAATCCTCGATGCTCACGGCGAGCTCGTAGCGCTCCTCGATGAGCCCCGCGAGCTCAGGGAACCCGTTCAGCGTGTCGCGCGAGTCGATCACGTCGCCGGTCACCGAGGGGAAGACGTCGTGGCGCTCGACCACGATCGCGGCCGGTGGGCTCGCGGCGAGGTCGCGCATCAGCGCGTCGCGCGCCTCCTGCCGGGCCCACGCCGCGCGTTGCGGGACGTTGTAGAGGTAGCGCGTCGCCGGCGGTCGATCGGCGAGGTCGTAGATCACCGGCTCGAAGCCCCACACGAACACGGGGCGCCCCGGCGCGACGCGCTCGCGCAGCCACGCGGCGACCTCCCGGTTCGCCGCGGCGTTGACGTCGGCGACCGACGCGAGGCGGTCGAGGCGCGCCTGGTCCCTCGCGCCCGTGGCGAGCACCGCGATCCGCTTGGCGCAGCGCGCGATGTAGTCGTCGGCCACGTCCTTGGTCGCGGAGCGGGCGAAGGCGGTCGCGAGGAGCGCCGCGAGGAGCGCCGCCGCGGCCGCCTTCGCGCCGGAGCGGGTGCACCGCTGCCACGCCTTCCAGAGGCCGAGCGCGGCGAGCATCGCGGTGAGCGGCCACGTCGCGCCGTAATGGTAGGGGAAGAACTTCGCCTGCATCACGACGCCGACGAGGTGCATGGCGATCACGCCCGAGAGCAGCGCCACGCCCGCCCGCTCGTGGCGCTCGGGGTGGAGCGCGACCAGGCAAGCGAGGCCGAGCGCGAGCGGGCCGGAGTAGTGGACGAGCCACTCGCAGGCGCCGTACCACGCCATGCCGAGCACGCTCGCGCCGCGCCACCCGAGCGCGGTGTAGTGCGGCGTGAAGACGAAGAGGACCTCCCACAGATCGCCGAGCGCGCCCCTCAGGGCGAACCAGGCGGCGCAGGCGAGCACGGGGAGCACGCCGCCCAGCGCGATGAGCAAGGCGGGCCGGAGCGCCGCCCAGAGGAGCGCGGCCGCCGTCGATCGGAGCGGCCCGGACGCAGGCGGCGCAGAGCGCGCCGGCTCGCCCTGGAGCGCGGTCGGACCGGCGTCGCCGTCGCGCTGGACGGCGGCCCGCGCCGCGCCCCGCCGCGCGAGCTCGGCGAGGGCGGGCGCGGCCAGCGCGACGGCGAGCACGACGCCGCCTCCGGCGAGGGGCGGCTTGAGGAGGCCGGCGGCGCCGAAGAGCGCGCCCGACACGACCAGCGCGGCGCCGCGCGGCGCCGGGCGGGGCGCGCCGTCGCGGCCGCGCGGCGTGGCCACGAGCAGCGCGGCGATGGTGAGCATGCCGCCGAACGACTCGGGCTGCGCCGTGTGCCAGAAATCGAGCTGGGCGTGCACCAGCACGGCGAGCGCCGCGGCGACGACCCCGATCCGCCGGTCGCCGAAGAGGCGGGCGGCGAGCGACGCCATCGCGAGGCACATGCCGGCGAGGCCGAGGACCTCGAGGACGCGGATGCCCCACTGCGCGGGGCCGAAGAGGGCGCGGGCGAGCGCGTAGATGAGGAAGATGCCGGGCGGCTTGAAGTCGAACGCGTCGCGGTAAGGCATGCCGCCGTCGAGCACCGCGCGCGCGACCATGGCGTAGATGCCCTGATCGCGGCCGTAGCCGTAGGTCAGCACCTGCAGCAGCAGGAAGGCGATGACGCCGAGCGAGGCCGCCCGGATCGCCCGCGCCCCGACGACGCGCGGCGGCCCGGCGGCGAGGCGCTCGCGCGCGCTCTCGCTCGAGGGGGCCAGGGGGACGGGGGCTGCGGTCGCATCCGGCGCGGCGTCACGCACGGGGCCCTTGTACCGGCTGGGGCCCGCCAGCGTCTACGTGCGTCGACATTCGATCCCAGCCGCTCTGCGCCGGGGCGCCCAGGTGGAGGCGTGCCTCGGTGGAGGCGGCTCGCCGTGGTCGAGACCGACGCGACCGACGCGACCGACGCAGCCGACGCAGCCGACGCGACTGACGCAGCCGACGCGACTGACGCAACCGACGCGACCGACGCGACCGACGCGACCGACGCGACCCACAAAAAAGGATGCACACCGGACGAACACTGTGTCGTTGCTCTCGAAGGGCGGGCGGCGTATACGACCGTGCCGCCTTGCTCGGAGAGGTGAAACGGGCGCTCACGGCGGCGCGCGTTGGAGGCGCGAGAAGCGATGGTCGAAGTTCGCATGCCACAGCTCGGCGAGAGCGTGGTCGAGGGAACCGTCTCGAGGTGGCTCGTGCGCGAGGGCGACTTCGTCAAGCGCGAGCAGCCGCTGCTCGAGGTTGCGACCGACAAGGCAGACACGGAGATCCCGGCGCCCGTCGCGGGTCGTGTCTCGCGGATCGCGGTGGCCGAGGGCACCGTCGTCGCCAAGGAAGGTCTGCTCTGCCAGATCGACGAGACGGCGCAGGGCGAGGCCCAGGCGACGGCCCAGCGCGCGAGCGCGCCGCCGGCGCCGGCGCACCACCCGCTGAACGCGGCCGCCGCGCCGGCGCCCGGCAGCAACGGGCACGACGAGGGCGCCCGCCCCCTGACGAGCCCGTCGACGAAGAAGCTCGCGCGCGAGTCGGGCGTCGACCTGCGCGACGTGCACGGGACAGGCGATCACGGCCGGATCACCCGCGACGACGTGATGCGCGCGGCGCACGGCGCGCCGGCCGAGCCGGCGCCTCAGCCGAGCGCGGCGGCCCAGCCGGCGAGCGCGGCCGCGGAGCTCTCGCAGCTCATCCAGGCAAGCGGCGGGTTCGTGCCGCCGGTGCCCGGCGTCGGGTACGGCGCGTACAAGGTGCCGCCCTACTCCCCGAAGCCCGGCGACAAGGTGGTGCCCTTCAGCCGGCGCCGCCGCATCACCGCCGACCACATGGTCTATTCCAAGGTGACGTCGCCGCACGTGGTGACGGTCGCCGAGGTCGACCTGCACGAGACGTCGAAGCTGCGCGACCTCCACAAGGACGAGTTCAAGAAGGCGGGCGTGTCGCTGACGTTCCTGTCCTTCATCTGCGCCGCGGCCGTCCGCGCGCTGCGCGAGCACCCGGAGTTCAACGCTCGAGTGCTCGAGAACTCGTACGTGGTGCTGCGCGACGTCAACCTCGGCGTGGCGGTGGACACGCCCGGCGGCCTCATCGTCCCGAGCATCAAGCACGCGGACGAGCTGTCGCTGCGGGGCATCGCGAGGAGCATCGACGAGCTGGCCGGGCGCGCGAAGTCCGGCAAGATCACGGCCGACGATCTCGCGAACACGACCTTCACGGTCTCGAACCCCGGGCTCAAGGGGAACCTCTTCGGCGGCGCGATCATCTCGCAGCCGAACGTGGGCATCCTCCGGATGGGGGAGATCAAGAAGCGCGTCGTGGTGGTCACGAAGGACAAGGAGGACTCGATCGCGATCCATCCGGTCATGTTCCTCGCGCTGTCGTACGACCACCGCATCATCGACGGGGTGCTGGCGAACTCGTTCCTCTGGCGCGTCACCGACATCCTCACACGCGGGGAGTTCGAGGTATGAGCGCGACAAGCGAAGTGAAGGGCCTGCGGGCACTCAACGAGGTCGATCCGGAGATCGCCGAGCTGATCCGCCTGGAAGAGCGGCGGGAAGCGGACACGCTCCGGCTCATCGCGAGCGAGAACTACGTGTCTCGGGCGGTGCTCGAGGCGACGGGCTCGGTGCTGACGAACAAGTACTCCGAGGGGTACCCGCACAAGCGGTATTACGAGGGTCAGCAGCAGGTCGATGTGGTCGAGGAGCTCGCGCGGACGCGGGTGGCCAAGCTGTTCGGGGCCGACCACGTGAACGTGCAGCCCTACTCCGGGAGCCCGGCCAACCTGGCCGTCTACCTCGCGTTCGCGCAGGCGAACGACACGATCATGGGCCTCGGCCTGCCCGCGGGCGGGCACCTGACCCACGGCTGGTCGGTGAGCATCACCGGGAAGTACTTCAAGAGCGTGCCGTACGGGGTTCGCGAGAGCGATCACCGCATCGACCTAGATCAGGTCCGCGACCTGGCGCGCGCCCACCGGCCGAAGCTCATCTGGTGCGGAACGACGGCGTACCCGCGCACGCTCGACTTCGCCGCGTTCCGGGCGATCGCCGACGAGGTGGGGGCGATCCTCGCGGCGGACATCGCGCACATCGCGGGGCTCGTGGCCGCGGGGGTGCACCCGTCGCCGGTGGGCATCGCCGACGTGGTGACGTCGACGACGCACAAGACCTTCCGGGGCCCGCGCGGCGCGATGATCCTCTGCAAGAAGGAGCACGCGGGCGCGATCGACAAGGCGGTGTTCCCCGGCCTCCAGGGCGGTCCGCACAACCACACGACCGCGGCCATCGCGGTCGCGGCGAAGGAGGCCTCGGAGGAAGGGTTCCAGGCCTACGCGAAGCAGATCGTGGTGAACGCGCAGGCGCTCGGGCGCGCGCTGGAGTCGCGCGGCTTCCGGCTCATCACCGGCGGGACCGACAACCACCTCTTGCTGATCGACATGACGCCGAAGGGGATCGCGGGCAAGCCGTACGCGCAGGCGCTCGATCGCGCGGGCATCGTGGCGAACTACAACTCGATCCCGTTCGATCCGCGCAAGCCGTTCGACCCGTCGGGGCTCCGCATCGGTACGCCGGCGGTGACGTCGCGCGGGATGGGCGTCGCCGAGATGGAGCGCCTCGCGGCGTGGATGGATGAGGTGGCGCAGAACGTGAACGACGAGGCGCGCATCGCGCGCATCGCCGCCGAGGTCGCGGAGCTCTGCCGCGGCTTCCCGGCGCCCGGCATCCGGCTCTAGCCAGCGCTGCCGCGAGCCGCGGCGCTGCGACCGAGGACGCCACGGAGAGCGATCTCCTGGCGTCCTCGGCGCTTTTGTGGCCGATACCCGAGGACGCCGGGGAGAGCGATCTCCTGGCGTCCTCGGCGTCCTGGCGGCGTCACTTCACGTAAAGCTGCGCGGCGGCGACGCCCGAGCCGGAGGTGGCCTTCACGATGTACTTGGCGTTGATGCCGACGGGGAGCGACCAGCGATAGCAGTTGCCCCGACCGCCGAGCGCGGCGTTCGCGCCGCTCGAGTTGTCCTGCGCCAGCACCGACGAGCCCATCGGGATCGGGGTCAGCGCGACGAGGCTGATGTCGAGCTCGGTGATGCCCGCGCCGACGCCGACGATCGTGTAGCACTTGCCGGGCATCAGCTGGATCGGCTGCTCGAGGGTCTGTCCGGCGCTGAACTGCCCCGCGATCGGCCCTCCCTCCTTCGTCATGCCGGGCGCCTCGGTCGCAGCGAGGTTGTTCAGCGGGATCGTCGCGGCGGAGGCGAGGTTCGGATCGATCGCCGACGCGCTGCCGGAGCTGCTACCGCCGCTCGGGGCAGGCTGCTGCCCGCCGGTCTGCTGGCCCGGGAGCGGGAACGGCCAGGGAAAGCCGCCAGGCTGCGCCGTCGGGGCAGGCTGCGTCGTCGTCGGGGCAGGCTGCGTGGGGGCGGGCTGCGTCGGGGCAGGCTGCGTCGGGGCAGGCTGGTACCCCGGCTGCTGGTAGCCGGGCTGCTGGTAGCCGGGCTGCTGATACCCAGGCTGCTGGTAGCCGGGCTGCTGATACCCGGGCTGCTGGTAGTAGCCGGGCGGGGGCTGGTTCGCGTAGCTCGGCGGCGTGGACGCCTCCCGCTGTTGACAACCAGCAGCGAGGGCGGCGGTGAGGACCAGGGCGGACAGGACGCCAATCGTACGGAGCAAAAGAACCTCCTCGAATTTCCGGCAGAACGCCGCGTTCAATCTCACTGACGGGCTCGCGACGCAACGGGTCGCTCGCAGGGAGCTCCCCGGCGCGCCCCCCGAAGCCCGCTCAACCGAGCTCCAGGTCCGTCCGCCGGATGTCGACTTGGACGTGGCACGCCCTCGCTTTCATCGCGCCCATCCGACGGATTGATGCTGTTTCTGCCATGATTTCCCGGGTTATTGCGGCCAGGCGCGGCTGGCCCAGGTTAAAAAGTGAGGTAGCCTACGGCATGACCGACCACGGCTCCCGAGCGAAGCTCGATCGTCCCGGAGAGTTTGCTAGGTGGTTCCTGGAACGAGAAATGCTGGCGAGCGCTGGCATGGGGCTCGCGGCCGACAGGGCGCGGCTGCACCTCGGACGCGCGGTCACGTTCCTGGAGCAGGGGATGCTGCGCGAGTCGCTGGTGGAGGCGAACTCCGCCGCGTACCTCGATCAGGCGATCCGACCCGAGGCGCTGCTCATTGCGCGCATGTGCATCCTGCGCGAGTTCGTGGGCGAGTCCGGCGGCTGAGCGGCGCGACGGCGCGAGAGGTCGAACGCCCGCGCCGGCTTGCCTGCAGGCTTGCGCCGGCGGCGCAGCGGCGCAAGACGCTCGCGCATAGCCCCCGCCCCCTGGCGGGTGTATGAGCGCCGCGAGCACAGCTATCCCAACGAGGGGCCGCGGCGTGCGGCAAGGCTGTGCGCGAGGAGGCCGCAGATGACGGTGACGGGTAGGTCGTTGGGTTCAGCAGTGCTCCTGGCGCTGTCGGTGGCAGCGCTGGGCTGCGGCGGCAGCAGCAAGGAGCCGGAGTTCGCGGACGACGCCCCGGACGCGGGGACGACGCCGCCCCCGCAGCCGACAGCGTCCGTGCCGCCCCCGGACGCCGGCTTGCCCCCGGTCGCGGTGCCCACGGCGGCGCCCTGCGATGGAGTCCAGTCGCTCGCGATGACCACCATGTTCCAGGGCCGCGCCGCCGGCGAGGCGCCGAAGATGCAGCCGGAAGGGGCGCCCGTCTGCAGCGTGGTGCCCGAGGGACAGACGGCCTCTGGGCAGACCTTCATGCTCCAGCCGGGCAATTGCTACACGTTCCTGGCGCAGGCGCTCCCCACCGTCACCGAGGTGGACATCCAGCTGGAGCTCGACCTGAACGCCGGAGGACAGCCAGGGCTCGCAGCGTTCAACCTGAAACCGGTGCTCGCTGTCGACTCGGACACCGGCCCGACTGCCGCCATCGGAGCCAAGCAGAGCTGCTACCAATGGCCGTTCCCCATCGCGGCGACGGCCAAGCTGGTAGTCAAGGCGCGCACCGGCTCGGGACCGGTGGCGGCGCAGGCCTACAGCCGCAAGAAGTGAGCTGACCTCGCGGCGGGGGCGGCGGCATCGAGCCGCCCGGCCCCCGGCGGCGGCGCGTCGCCGGCGCGCCGCGCGGGCCGCCTTGCCCCACCCTGCCCTTGCCCCGTCCTGCCCCACCCTGCCCCGCGCTGGGCGCCCTTCCGCCGCCCCGGCGATGGCGCGCCGAGGCCATGGAGCAAGAACGGCCACGTCGCCGTGGCCGCCCTGCGCTCCGCTGGGAGATCCCGTAAGCCTACAGGAGCGCGTCCTTGATGGCCTTGATCGGCCGAGCGCGGACCGACTTGCTCGCCGGCTTCGCGGCGAAGGTCATCGGCTGCTTGGTAAACGGGTTGATCCCCTGGCGCGCCTTCGTCGCAGGGCGCTTGACCACCCGGAACTTCGCGAAGCCGGGCAGCGTGAACACGCCCGACTTCTTCAGCTCGCGATGACCGATCGTGATGAGGGACTCGAGAACGTTCTTGACCTGCTTGCGGCTCAGCTCATCACCGGCAGCTTCGGTGATGGCCTGGATCAGGCCGCTCTTGCTCAACGTCTTCTTCGCGCCGCCCCCGGCCGTCTTCTTACTTGCCATGGCACTCTCCTCGGACATGAGCTCGCGCGCGACACCTCGTCGCGCACAGCCTCAGTGAACCTTACACACGACACAGGACAAAAAAAGACAAAAATGCGGGGAGAAATAGCGATTTCTGAGACGGGGCATCGCGCGGACCCCTGAAAGACCGCGCCGGAGCGGTGCGCCAGAGGGGCAACCAGCCGCCGGGAAGGGCGGCGGCGCGGCGCCGTAGCGGGCCGGAGAGCGTCAAAAAACGCCTGGAGTCGCGCGGTTTTGCGCGCTCCACGCCCCTGCGCGCGCCGCCTGGGGCGGCCGCGGAGGCGGCCGCCGCGACCCGGGCATACCCGCGGAGACGCGCGGGACAGGCCCTCAGCCGGCGCGCAGCTCGTCGAGCAGCGCCCGGGCCGCCTCGAGCGAGCCGTCCTCCGAGACGGACTTGTCGAGCATCAGGCGCGCTTTCCGGCGGTCGCCGGCCGCGAGCGCCATCGCCCCGAGGTGGTAATAGGCGAGCGCCCGCGCGGCGGGCGTCGTGCCTCCCTCGCCGGGCTCGGGGGAAATCTTCATCAGGGTGACCGCGCGGTAAGCGCGCGCGGCGATGTCCTCCTCCCCCAGCCCGAGCGCGCTCTCGCCGAGCTCCATGGCGATCTCGCCGTTCTGAGGATCGTTCTCGAGCGCCCTCGTGAGCGCCGTGAGCGACTCGTGCAGATTCCCCTCGGCGTCCTCGATCCGCGCGACGCGGTGGTAGACGGCGCCGAGGTGCCGTGAGCGGCGCCCCTTGGCAGCCACGATGAGCTCGGCGGTGACCGCGCGCGCCTCCCTCGAGTCGCCCGCGGCGCTCAGCGCGTCGACGAGCAGGAGGGCGACCTCGCTCTCCTCGGGGCGCAGGGAGCGCGCCTCCCGGAGCGCCGCGGCCGCTTGCGCGGCGTCGCCGGCGTCGAGCAGCAGGCGGCCGGCGGCGACGAGGAGCGTAAATCGGCCGGCCACGTCGGACGCCGCGGCGGCGTCCTCGAGCGTGATGGCGGCGAGCTCGCGGTTCGCGCCGATCTCGGCGTAGAGCGCGCGCAGGCGGTCGCGGATCTCGGGATTGCCCGGCGCGGCGCGGAGCGCGCGCTCGAGCCCGCCGCGGGCGTCGCCCAGGTGGCCCGCGCGCGCGCAGGCGCCGGCCAGGAGGAGCGCCGTGGCGACGAGGGCGTCGCCCTCCTCGAGCGCGATGAGCCTGCGGTAGACGGCGCTCGCGGCGTCCCACCGCGCGGCGGACTCCTCGAGGCCGGCGAGCGCCTTGAGCGCGGCGCGGTCCTTGGAGTCGGCGTGGAGCAGATCGCCGAGGTGGGCGCGCGCGCGCTCGACGTCGCTCGAGCGCGCGAGGATCTCGGCGAGGCGCAGCCGGAGCGCGCGCGGCGAGGCGGCGCCCGCCGCCCCCGCCGCGGCCTCGCTGGGCGCGCCCGCGGCCTCGGCGTCGGCGGACCGCGCCGCCGCGCGCGCGAGCGCCCGCTCGAGCCCGGCGACGAGCTCGGCGGCGTACTCGGCGCCGCCGAGCGCGTAGGCGCGCTCGAGATCGGCGAGGGCGCGGTCGCCCTGGCCGAGCGCGCCGTGGACCTCGGCCCGCGCGCGGAGGAGCCACGGGTCGTCCGGGCTCGCCTCGAGCGTCGCCGTGAGCGCGCGGGCCGCGCGGGCGTGGTCGGAGACCGCGCCGCACGCGTCGATGAGCGCGATCAAGACGTCGCGATCCCCGGGCGCGACGCGGAGGGCGCGCTCGAGGAGCTCGGCCGCCGCCGCGGCGTCGCCCGCGCGATCGCGGAGGATCTCGGCGGCGCGGCAGAGCGACTCGACGCGCGCCTCGTCGCCGTCCGCGCCGTGCGCCGTGAGCACGTGGAGCTCGGCGAGGGCGTGCCAGGCCTCGCGGGCCGCGTAGCGCGACGCGAGCTCCTCGCGGAGCCGGTCGTTCGCGGGGCAGACGGCGTACCCGGCCTTGAGGGCGGCCTCCGCCGCGGCGTCGTCGCCGCGCGCGCCGTGCAGCTCGGAGAGCTCCAGGGCGAGCTGGGCCGCCTCGCCGCCCTGCTCGGTGCGCAGGAGCTTCTCGAGCCCGTCGACGAGGTCGTCGGCGTTGTCGCGCTTCCGGCTGAGGCGCACGAGCGCGCGGAGCACGTCGCGGTTCGCGCCGTCCCAGTCCGCGGCCCCGAGGTAGACGTCGCGCGCGCCGCGATCGTCGCCGCGCTGCTCGAGGAGGGCGCCGAGGCGCATCGAGATCGACGCGATCGAGGCGACGTCCGCGCGATCCTTGGCGGCGTCGAGCTGCAGCGCGAAGAGCTCGCCGAGCTCGTCGGTGCGGCCGGCCTCCTCGAGCATCGTGGCGAGGAGGATGGCGGCCTCCACCTGGGTCGGATCCTCGTCGAGGATGTCGCGGAGCAGGACCGCCGCCTCCTCCGGCGACTCCCGCGCGAGCAGGCGCGCGCGCTCGAGGCGCAGCGCGCAGCGCTCGGAGAGATCGTCGACGAGGGGCGCCGTCTCCTCGAGCAGCGCGGAGAGGCGCGCGGCGTCGCCGCTCCGCCGGTACACGCCGGCGAGGGGCGTCCAGATCTCGCGCTCGGCGGGCTCGCGGGCGCGGAGCTCCTCGTAGAGGCGCGCGGCGCGGGAGAGGTCGGCGAGCGGGCCGGCGGCGAGCTCCGCGGCGTGCAGGAGCAGCGCGCGCTCCTCCTCGGGCGCCGAGGCGCGCGCGGCGCGCTCGCAGAGCGACGCGGCGGCCGCGAGATCGCCGGCCTCCTCGCGGAGCTCCGCGAGCGCGACGAGCGCCCACGCGGAGCCGGACGGATCGGACGAATCGGACGAACCGGACGGACCGGACGAAGACCGCGCTTCCGAGCCGACGATGCGCAGCAGGATCGACTCGGCCAGCCCGCGATCGCCGAGCGCGCGGGCGGTGCGGACGGCCTCCTCGAGGACCCCGGGGCCCTCGACCTCGGCGAGGAGCAGCAGCGCGTCCACGAGGGCGCGCGGCCGCCCGCCCTGCCGGGCGAGGCGCTCGAAGAGGCGGATCGCGCGCGGGTTCCTCGGATCGGTGCGGAGCGCGTCGCGCAGGATCGCCTCGGCCAGGTCCGGATCGGCGTGGAGGTCGAGCGCCTCTTCGAGGAGCGAGATCGCCTGATCGACGTCCGCCGCGTCCGCCGCGAGCAGCGCGGCCAGGCGGTACCGCGGCCCGGCGCGATCCGCGCCGCCCGCGGGGGCGGCCGGGGCGTCGGCGAGGCCGATGCGCTTGCGGAGGGCGTCCGCCTGCGCGGCGCGATCGCCGAGGCGCGCGTAGATGGCCTCGAGCGAGCTCCACAGCTGCTCGATGTCGGCGCCCGCGTCGCGGCCCGCGGGCGGCGCGCCGGCCGCGATCTTCGCCTCCGCGCGGCGGTAGACGGCCGCGGCGCGCTCCTGATCGGCCGGCGAGAGCTCGAGGGCGCGGCCGAAGCGGAGCAGGAGCGCGACCTCGTACGGCTCGGAGGCGGCCCGGGCGACGAGCCGCTCGACGAGGTCGAGGTAGCGCTGCGTCTGGCCCGAGCGGCGCGCGAGCTCGAGGGCGGCGTCGTGCGCGGCGCCGGCGCCCGGCGTGAGATCGAGGGCCCGGAGGCGGGCCGAGAGCGCGAGCTCCGGGCGATCGAGCGGGCCTTCGTAGAGCGACGCGAGCTCGCCGAGCGCCGCGGCGGCGTCCTCGGCGGGCCCCTCGGCAGGGCCGGCGAGCCGCGCCTCGAGGGCGCGCGCGAGCAGGTCGTGGCGCCCGCGGGCGCGCAGCGCGGCGAGGAGCTTCTCGTGCTCGGCGTCGCTCTCCCGCGCCGCCTCGAAGGCGGACTCGACGTACTCCGCCTCGCGGTCGGGCGCCCCCTGCCGGCGCGCGATCTCGCCGAGCGCGAGCAGGACCTCGGCCCGGCTGAACGAGGTCCCCGACGGGAGGACCACGCTGGAGCGCGTCGGCGGCATCGTGCTGCGCCGCGCGCCGACGAGCCCCTCGCCCTCGTCGCGGGGCCGGCGCGCGACGAGCAGCAGCGCGCGGTAGGCGCGGTGCGCGCGCTCGAGCTGGCCGTCCTCGAGGGCGAGGCCGGCGAGGCCGTGGAGCGCGTCGGGGTGCGCGGGGTCGACGCGCAGCGCGAGGTCGAACTCCGCCATCGCGCGGGCGCGATCGCCCGTGGCGAGCGCGACGCGGGCGAGCTCGTAGTGGACGAACGCGCGCTCCTTGGGGCGGCGGGTGCCGAAGTCGGCGATGATCCCGCGCAGGGCCGCGGTCGCGTCGTCGGACCTGCCGGCGGCGGAGAGGGCGCGGCTCCGCGCGAGGCGCAGCGAGAGGTCGTCCGGCGCGAGCGCGATGGCCTCGTCGAACAGCGGGATCGCGGCGGCGGGCGAGCCGCCGCGCGTGAGGTAGAGGTCAGCGGCCTCGCGGAGGAGCGAGAGCCGGGCCGGCGCCTCGTCGGCGCGCGCGGCGTCGCCCGCGATGAGCGCGGCCAGGGCGCTCCACGCGCCCGACGCGCGGTAGAGGTACGCGAGCCGCTCGCGCAGCGGCGCGGGCTGCGCGGCGCGGGGCAGCGCTCGCTCCAGGGCGGCGCGGGCGCGATCGGGCCCGCCGGCGGCGAGGTGCGCGTCCGCGAGGCGGAGCGCCGCCTGGTGCAGCTCCTCAGGCGCCGCGCCGGCGCAGAGCCGCTCGAGCGCCTCGGCGGCGGCCGCGTGCTCGCCCCGGCGCGCGAGCAGCCGGGCGAGGGCGTCGAGCGCCTCGACGGACCCGATGTCCGCGGCGCGGCGGTAGCTGGCGATGGCGCGCTCGGGCTCGTTGAGCTCGTGCTCGGCGAGGGACGCCGCCTGGAGCCAGAGCTCGGCGGCCGCCGTGCCGGCGCCCGCCGACCCGCGCGCGGCCGCCTGCTCCTCGCGGAGCAGCATGAGCTCGCGGTGCAGCCCGCCCGCCTCGAGGAGCGCGGCGAGCCTGTCGATCGACGGGCCGTGCCCCGGGCTCTCCGCGAGGTTCCGGCGGAGCAGCGCGATCGCCTCGGACGCGCGCGTGGCGTCCGCGAGGAGCTCCGCGGCGTCGTAGCGGAGCGCGACGCGGCGATCGAGATCGCCAGAGACCTCGATCTGCAGCTCGCGCAGGCGCACGAGCTCCTCGCGCCGCCCGGCCGCGCGGAGCAGCGCGGCGAGGCTCTCGCCGACCGATTCGTCCGTCGGATCGTCCGCGAACAGCCCGCCGTAGAGGGCGATCGCCTCGCCGGGCTCCGCCGCCTCGGCGGCGACGCGCAGCAGCCGGCGCCGCTCGCTCGACGCGAACGGGAGCGCGGCGCCGCGCCGGCACAGCGCGACGACCTGCGGCCTGTCGCCCGCGCCCGCGAGCATGCCGACGAGCGCGTCGATCGCCCAGAGGGCGGCGCGCGAGGCCGGCCACGCGCCGGGCCCAGGGGGCTGCTCCTCCTTGTCGGCGAGGCGCTGCACGGCGATCTCGAGGAGCTCCGCCGCGATCGCGCGGGCCCGCGCCGCGTCGCCCGCGTCGCGCGCCGCCTCCACGGCCTCGCGGTAGAGGGCGAGGTCGTGCCCGGTCGCCGCGGCGAGCCGGAGCAGCGTCGGGACGAGCGAGGGCCCGCGCCGCCGCCGCAGGAGCTCCGCGAGATCGAGCAGGATCGCGCGGTTCGCCGGGTCGTGGAGGAGCGCGCGCTCGAACGCGCGCTCGGCGGCGTCCTCGTCGGCGCGCGCGTCGCGGTGCCAGCGGCCCACGCGGGCCGTGAGGTCGCGGAGCGTGGCGGCGGGGACGTCGCCGCGGCGCTCGAGGTCGGGCAGCGCGTCGGCGATTGTGTGCCAGCGGCCCGCGAGGTCCGTGAGCCGCAGGAGCCCCTCGGGCGGCTCGGCGCCGGGCGACAGGAGGAACGCGCGGAAGGCGAGCTCGAAGGCGCCCTCCCGGTCGTCGCCTCGCTCCTCGAGGAGCGCCGCGGAGGCCTTCAGGATGGCGACCCGCTCGGCGTCCGTCCCGGCCGCGGCGAGCCGCGGCTCGAGCAGCGCGATCTGGCCGCGCCAGTCGTCCGCGTCGGCGCAGATCTCGAGCAACGCGCCGACGGCGGCGACCAGCGCGCCGCGGTGCTCGGCCGACGCCGGGTCGATGCGGCGGAGCAGCTCCTCGAGCCCCGCGCGCGGCGCGGGCGGGCGCGCGTCCCGCTCGCCCCCTTCGGCCGCCCCCCACTCGCCCTCCCCGCCAAAGCCCTCGACGCCCGCGCGGCGCGCGTCCCGCTCGGCCTCGTGCGCGCGGCGGTAGCCCTTCACGGCGAGCTCCCACGCGAGCGTGCGATCGCGGTGCGTGTCGCCGAGGCGCTGGAAGAGCTCCACGCTGCGCGCCGCGCCCGCCCCGCCGGGGAGCGCGCCGGCCGCGGACGCCTCGACCTCGAGCAGCGCGACGAGGTCGCCCCAGCGCTCCGCGCGCGTGTAGAGCGCGGCCAGCGCGTCGCCGCTCTCCGGGTCGGGCGCGAGCTCCTCGCGGATGCGGCGCCAGGTGGCGATGGCCTCGTCGGCGTCGCCGAGCTCGCGCTCGAAGAGCCGCGCGACGCGCCCGAGATCGCGCCGGCCGCCCGCGCCGCCGCGCACGGCCGCGCGGCGCTCCAGCACGGCCGCGAGCTCGCGGTACCGCCCGCCCTCCTCGAGGAGCGCCGCGAGGCCGTCGAGCGCCGCGAGATCCTGGCGGTCGTCGACGAGGCGCGCCGAGTACGCCGCGATCGCCCGGGCCTCGTCGCCGAGCCGCGAGGAGGCGAGCCGCGCGAGCTCGCCGAGGGCCTCGCGTCGCGCCGCCGGGTCCGTCTCGATCGCGGCGAGCGTGTCGAGCACGTCGCACCGCTCGGCGACGCGATCGCCCTCAGCGAAGAGCCGATCGAGCGCGCGGGCGGCGTCCCGCGCGGCCTCCCCGTCGCCGCTCGCCTCGGCGAGCGAGAAGAGCCGGCGGAAGAGCGCGATCGCCCCGTCGGCGTCGCCGAGCCGGTCGCGGCGGAGGAGCGCGGCGTCGCGCACGAGCGAGAGCGCCTGCCGCGCGTCGCCGGCGCGCGGCTCGGCCGCGGCGAGGACCTCGGCGAGGCGGTCGTGCCGGCCGAGGCGCTCGGCGAGCTCGGCGAGCTCCGCGCGATCGGCGGCCTCCGACGGCCTGAGCTCGACGAGCTCGGCGAGCCGCGCGAACGCGCCTGGCTCGTCGCCGAGGGCGTCGCGGCGGAGCCGCACGATCTCGCGCAGCAGCGCCGGGCGATCGCCGGCGTCGGCGCCCTCGAGCTGGATCTCGAGCACGCGCACGAGGTCCGTGGGCCTCGCCTCCTCGCGGTGGTGCTTCGCGAGCAGCGCGGCCGACCGCTGCCGCGCCGCGCGCGCATCGAGCGCGCCGGCCTCGCCGGCGAGCGCCTGCTCGGGCGGCAGCGCCCCGAGGATCCGCTCGAGCAGCGCGAAGGCGTCGACGGGGCGCGGCGCCGCGCGGGCGGCGCGCGGCGCCGGGGGCGCGTCGAGGAGCTGCTCGACCACGGGGAGCGCCGACGCGGCGTCGCCGACCCCGTCGATCCAGAGGAGCGCGACGCGCTCGCGGAGCCGATCCGCGGCGTCGCCGGAGAGCCTCGGCAGCTCGGCCGACAGGAGATCGATGAGCGGGCGGTGCCTGCCGTGCCGCTCGTAGAGCCGCTCGAGCGCGGCGCGGGTGCGCGCGTCGTCCTGGAGCGGGAGGAGCTGCTCGAGGTAGCGCATCGTGCGCTCGCCGTCGCCGGCGAGGTCGCGCGCGACGGCCGCGGCGTCCTCCAGGAGGAAGACGCGCTCGTCGGCCGCCGAGGCGCGCTCGAGCATCACGTCGTAGAGCGCGAAGAGGTCCTCCCAGCGCTCGGCCGCGTTGTAGGCGAGCTTCAGCCGCTCGAAGCCCCAGAGCGAGCCAGGCACGAGCTCGACGAGCCGGCGGAGCAGCGCGAGGGCGGCCTCCGGCGCGTCGAACCACTCCTCGTGGTGCTCGACGGCGCGCCGGCCGATCTCCTCGGCGATGTCGGGCGGGAGCGCGGCGCCCGCGTCGAGCGCCGCGGCGTGCGCGGCCGCGACGCGCTCGGGCTGCTTCGCCCGGCGGCCGAGCTCCTCGAGCCGATCCCAGAGGGCGAGCTCGCCCGGCAGCTCGGAGACCGCGCGCAGGGCGGCGTCGAGGCCGCGCGGCGCGTCGTGGTCGTGGTGATCGAGCAGGCGCTCGAACCAGCCGCGGCGGACGGCGGCGCGCTGCGCGGCCGCGAGGCTGCCCGCGTCGAGCGGGGCGCCCGGCGCGGCGTCCGCCGGCGAGCTCGCGAGGAGCGCCTCCAGCAGCGCGACGCGCGCCTCGGGGTCGTCGAGCGCGTCGCACGCGCGCTCGAGGAGGAGCGCCGCGCGCGCCTGCGTCTCGGGGCGCCCGAGCGCGCGCTGCACGATCTCGATCACCGCGGGCTCGATCGTCCCGGCCTCGATCGCGGGCGCGACCGCGTCGAGCGCGTCCGCCGGCCGATCCAGCCGCTCGAAGAGGAGCGTCGCGAGCTCGACGTCGAGCGCGACGCGCGCGCTGCCCTGGCTCCGGTCGCGGCGCGCCGCGAGCACCTCCGCCGCGCCCTCGTGATCGCCCACCTCGGCGAGGAGGCGCCCCCGCGCCGCGAGCGCGTCGTCGTTCTCGGGATCCACCTCGAGCAGCCGGGCGTAGAGCGCCGCGGCCGCCGCGCGGTTGCCGATCTCCTCTTCCCATGCGGCCCACGCGGAGAGCGCCCTCGGGCGCTCGCCCTCGTGCCCGCGCTCCATGAGGAGCGTGAAGAGCCAGCGCCGGTCCACGCGGCGCGCGAGCGTGTCGGGGCTCTGCGCGAGGAACGCGCGGAACGCCTCCAGCGCGGCGGCGTCGAGCGCGCCCAGCGCGGCGTCGCCGTCGTCCTGCGGCGAGAGCAGGCGCCGGTAGACGGACGCGGCGTCGTCCTGCCGCTCGGGATCGGCGGCGAGCACGCGCGCGAGCGCCGCCTCGATCGCCCGGACCCGCGCCGCCGCCTTGCCGGCGGCCGCGCTCCCCTCCCCCCCGGCCCTCATGCGATCGCGGAGATCGAGCGCGGCGTCGACGAAGCGCGACGTCGCGCGCGCCCGGATCGCCGCGTCCTCGAGCGCGGCGAGCGCGGCGAGCGCCTCGTCGTCGGACGCCGCCGTCTCGAGCAGGACCTCGCAGACGGCCGCGAGCCGGGCCCAGGCCCCCTGCCCGCGGTAGAGCGCCGCGAGGCGGGCGGCGGCGTCGCGGTGCTTCGGCGCGACGGAGAGCACCCGCTCGTAGAGCCGCTGCGCCCGCTCCGGATCCGCGAGCGGCCCCTCGGCGAGCCCGGCGGCGCGCTGCCAGGCCGTCACCGCGGCGTCGAGGTCGCCCGGAGCGGCCTGCGCCGCCGGGGCGTCCGCCGCGCGCGCGGCGTCGGGCGCGCGGATGCCGAACGCCGCGAGCTCGCCGAGGCGCTCCAGCCAGAGCGCCTCGTCCTGGGGATCCCCCGCGGCGGCGACGCGCCGCTCGAGCACCTCGCGGAGCAGCGCCGGGTCGCCCGCGGACAGCGCCAGCGCCTCCATCGCGGAGAGCGCGGCGCCGTCGAGCGCCGCGCCGCCCGAGAGGATCGCGCGGTAGTGCGCGACCGCGCTCGGGACCTCCCCGCCCCTCGCGGCCGCGTCGGCCATGCGCAGCTCGTGGGCGACACGCGCGTCGGGCGCCACGCCCGGGAGCCGCTCGGCCAGCGCGCCGTAGAGCGCGCCCCACGCCCCGCCCGCCGCGTACGTCTCGAGCAGCGCCTCGTACGCCGCGTCGTCGCCCGCGTCGTCCTCGATGGCCGCGCGGTACGTCGCGACCGCCCCGGCGAGGTCGCCGACGTCGCGGCGCTGGATGGTGCCGATCGCGTGCAGGAGCTCGCGCCGCCGCGCGGGCGCGCACGGCTGCGCGAGCGCCTCGCGGTAGAGCGCGAGCCGCTCCTCGGGGCTGCCCTGCTCGCGCAGGAGCGCGTCGACGCGCGCGATGAGATCGAGCGACGACGGCTCGAACGCGAGCGCGCGGCGGTAGAGAGCGAGCGCCTGCGTCACGTCGCCGCTCGCGAGCAGCGCCTCGCCCGCGCGCCGCGCGAGGTGCGACAGCGCCGGGCTGTCCACCGCGCGATCCCCGAGCGCCCCCGCGAGCGCCGGCGCGCGGCGCGCGGACTCGCTGCCGTGCTCCGTCAGCCGCTCGACCTCGGCGACCCACCGCGCGAGCCTCTCCGGCGCGTGCGCGGTCGCGAGCGAGAGCCCGCGCGCCGAGAGATCGAGCGCCTTCTTCGGGTCCCTGAGCTCGCGCTCGGCCACGGAGGCCGCCTCCTCGAGCGCCGCGAGCCTGCCCGACACGTCGGCCGGGGTCGGCGCGGACGCGCCCGGCGCCCAGACGACGGGCCCGAGCTCCGCCTTCGTCTCGAGCACGCGCACGAGCAGCGGCGCCGCCTTCTCCGCGCGCGCGATCGGCTCCAGCACCGCGCAGGCCGCGAGCCGCTGATCGTCGGTCAGCAGGAGGTGGGAGCTCTGCCGCGACGGGGAGGACTCCGCGCCGGCGGCGCCGTTGCCCGGGGGCGCGCCCAGCATCTTCTCGACCGCGAGCCGGCTCGATCGTTCGGCCGGATCGAGCGCGAGCGCCTGGCGGTACGCGGCGATCGCGCCGGCCGGATCGTCGAGCCGCGCCATGCGGATCGCGCCGATCCGGGCGAGCACCGAGGCGCGGTCCTGCCCGGCCGCGAGCTCGGCCTCGGCCTCGAGGAGCGCCTCGAGCTCGGCCCAGCGCCGCTCCTGCTCGAGCAGCGGGAGGAGCCGCGCGTGCGCCTCGCGCGACGCCCCGAACGCCGCGAGGTAGCGGCGCCAGGCGGCGACGGCGGCGGGCAGATCCGCGAGCCGGGTGCGCAGCTCGGCCGCGCGGAAGGCGAGCTCCCGCGCCGCGCGGCGGTCCGGCTCCGCCTCGGCGCGCCGCTCCAGGACCCACGCGAGGCCCTCGTGCGCCGAGGTGGCCTCGTACAGCCGCTCGAGCGCCGCGAGCGCGCCCGGCTCGCGCGAGGAGCCCGACTCCGCGAGCCTGCGGTAGGCCGCGATCGCGCCCGCGGCGTCGCCGAGCTCCTCCTCGTAGAGGCGCGCGAGCCGCTCCGCCGCGGCCTCGCGCGCATCGGCCTCCGGCTCGGCCTCGGCGAGCCGCTCGAGCGCGCCCGCGAGCCCGCGCGCGTCGCGCTCGCGCTCGCAGAGCTTCGCGAGCCCGCGGGCGGCGCGCCGCGCGGCCGCGTCGTCGGGCTCGCCGTCGAGCGCCTGCTGGAACGACGCGCGCGCCTTCCTGCCGTCCCCGAGGCCCTCGTACAGCTCGCCGAGCTCGGCGGCGATGCGGGCCTTGAGCGGCTTGTCCTTGGCGCCGGCCGACGCGCGCACGAGCACGCGCGCCGCGTCGGCCTGGCGGTCGAGCGCCGACGCGAGCGCGACGAAGCGCTCGCGCACCGCCTCGTCGGACGGGTCGACCGCGAGGATCTGCTCCGACAGCGAGAACGCCGACGCGAGATCGCCGAGCCGCTGGAACTGCAGCTCGACGAGCCGCTTCTGCACCTCGACGCGGCGCGGCCCGCGCAGGTTCTCGATCTGGAGGGCCATCATCCGCGCCGCCTCCAGGGCGTCCCCGCGGCGCGCGCCGGCCGCCTCGAGCGCCGCGGCCGCGCGCACGAGGACGGTCTTGCGCGCGAGCAGGGCCTCCCCGGCGCGGAGGGCGGCCTCGTGGCCCGGGTTCTGCGCGAGCACCTCCTCGACGTGCGGCAGCCCCCGCTCGATCTCCTTGAGCGGACCGCTGTAGAGGTCGATGAGCCGCGCGCGGATCTCGAGCGCATCGGGCGGCGGCGCCTCCGCGGTGAGCGCCTGCTCGAGCATCCTCGCGATCTCCTGGTGTCGCCCGGCGCGCGCGTAGCGCGCCTCGAGCTCCCAGCGCGCCGAGGCGTCGCCGGGGTCGACCTTGAGGATCTGCTGGAGCAGCTTGATCGCGCGCTCCTCGTCGCTCGCGCCGCTTCCGTTGACGTCGGCGAGCTCGAACGCACGGCGGAGCAGCGACAGCTGCTCGGCGCGGTCCGCGCGGTGGCCCGCCGCGAGGGCGTAGAGGTCCGCGAGCTTCGCCGGCTCGTTCGCCTCCTGGAGGATGCGCTCGAGCCGGAAGAACGCCTCCTGATGCGAGGGCAGCACGGAGAGCGCCCGCTCGAGGTAGGGGCGAGCGCCGCCGGGGTCGCCGAAGGAGTCGGCGAGGAACTCGGCGGCGCGCACGAGGACCTCGGCCTGGGCGGCCTGCGGGAGCATCCCGAACCGCCGCTCGCCGACGAGGCGCTCGTAGGCGAACGCGAGCTCGGAGAACCGGTCGTGGCGGGCGGAGGCCTCGTGGAGCTTCGCCCAGAGCTCCGGGTGCAGGCTCCCCTTGGCCGCCGCGGCAACGAGCACGTCGAGCGCGGCCGCCTCGTTGTCGATCCCCTGCTCGAGCGCGGCTTCGAGGTTGTCGATACGAAACGAGACGCGCGCGCTCTTCGTGTCCTGCTGCATGTGGATCCGGACCTCGGCTGGCGGTGGTGCAAGGGGCCGGCGCGCCGGCGCTGCCGTCGAACCTGCGCCCGCAGTGCGCTGCGGAGCGCTGCCCAAGGTAACAGGAGCGTTTCCCAAATGGGTAAATGGGCTCGGGGACGGGCCGTGGCTCGGGCGGGAGGCCCGATCGTCGCGGGCGGCGGCCCTGCGCGGCGCGTGAGCGTGAGGGAGGGTGGAGTCGAGCACTGGCGGAGCAGAAGAGAGGAGGAGATGCGACAGCGGTGGCACGCGCGTTCTGGCGAACCGCGGCGGGCTGCACGGCCGCGCTGCGGCGCCCGTTGCGGGAGCGATGGGCTCACCGAACTGCTGAGTTCGGCTGTGCGGTTCGATTGCAGAGCGCGCGCGCACAGCGCCGTGATGGCCGCTGGCGCGAGGTGGAATGCTCGGCCCTCACGGGGCTCCCGCGCTGGCAGCTTTTCCGACGACGTGCGCCCCGGGGTGTCTACGCTGGCCAGCGTGGTTCGCCCGACTCGCGCGCTGGTGCCCCCCATCCTGGTGAGCCAGCCCGAGAGCCTCGGTGAAACGCCGCTTCCTCGCCGGCGACGGCGTTACTTGGCCGCTTCGAAGCTGAGCCCGAAGCGGGCGCGGCGCGGCGCCGTGCCGGCGAGGTGGATGCTCTCCACGATGCGGCTCACGCACTGCTCGCTGTCGGCCCCCGTGTAGCCGGCCATCCTGGCGGCGCCGTCCGGGACGAGCTCGATGTCGAGCTCGGCGGGGCTCTTCGGCGGCTCGCCGTAGCAATACGGCACCCGGCGCGACAGCACCTCCTCGAGCAAAGCGATCTCCTGCTTGCTCAAGGCCTTCGCGCTCTCCGCGTTCGCCTTCGCGATCACCCGCACCTTGGGCTTGCCTCCCAGGCGGAAGACGTCGCACGCGATCCGGCCCTGCTGCGACTTGTCGTTCGCGGCCTGGACCCGCGCCTTCGCGGCATCGGCCTTCTTCTCGCGGTCGGTGTCCGTGTAGACCTTCACGAGCGAACAGCACGCGCTCACCGAGCCGCTCGCGCACGCTCGATCCAGCGCCTTCTCGGCGATCGCCGCGTGGATCTTCGCCGGCTCGAGGTCCATGTGCAGCTCGCCGCGGCCCTCGCAAGCGGCGACGTCTCCCGCATTGCAGCCGCGGTCGAAGCTCTCGTCGACCTCCTTGTCGTGGCCGTCCTGTCCCGAGAGCGCCCGGCCGAGCGCGGCGCAGCTCCTCGCGCTCTTCTGGCACGCGGCGCGGAGCTCCTTCAGATGGGCTTCGCGCTTGTCACACGCGCTCTTCGCGCCGAGCTTGCACGCCTCGCCGAACGCCCGCAGCGCAGACCCGAGCGAGAACCCCGGGAACGCCTTGTCCTCCGTCTTCGCGTGGAGGTCGCCCAGCGCCTCGCACGCCGCCGCCCTGCCCGCCGCGCACTCGGCCTCGCAGGTCTCGATGTCCTGCGCTTCGCTGCACGTCTTCGCCGGAGCAGGGGCCGCGGTCGCCGCGCTCGGCGCGGGTTCGGCGGCCGCCGGGCTCACGACCGGAGCAGGCGCCATCCCGCTCGCACCAGGGGACACCTGCGCGTGCGGGGCGTCTGCGGGCCGAGCCGACGGACCGCAGGCCAGCAGCGAAGCCGCGGCGCAGGACGGGAGGAGAATGGCGGCGAGGCGCGTTTTCACGCGCGTCACCGTACAACCAGTCCAACTTGGCACGGTGAAAAAACGGGATCGCTGGGCGCCAATGCCGTCGCAGCGCAATGCCGCTGCGAGCGCCCGAGCGTGGCGCTCGCGACGGCGTCGTTCGCGCGCGACGGCGGGCTCCCCGCCGGCTCAGGGCGAGCAGGTCCCGGTGCCGTTGCCCTCCTCGCGCACGCTGCCGGGCACCCAGTCGAGGCGCTCCAAGAACGCCTCGATCTCGCAGCTCGGCAAGCTCTCGTTGCCCATGATCTCGATCCAACCACTGATCATCCGGGCGCCCAGGCCGCGGAGCGTCGCGAGCGAGCGGTTCCCCTCGACGATGAGGCTATCGAGATCAGCCAGGCCCTCGAGTCCGGTCAGCCCGAGCAGCGCGTCGTTGTCCTGGATGACGAGCTGGCCCACGCGGACCAGGTCACGCAGCGCGGCGATGTCCACGAGCGATTCATTGCCTTCGAGCCTCACGACTTGGGTAATGTCGTCGCCCGCGCCGAACGAACCGAGCCCGTCGAGGCTGGTCAGCGCGCGGTTACCGACGATCTCGATCCCGCTTTGGACGTTGCGGAGGCCGCTCAGGTGCCGGAGATCCGTGAGCCGGGGATTGTTCGCGATCGAGAGCAGAAAGAGGTCCGAGATCTGATCCATTCCTGTGAGGCTCACGAGCCCGGCGTTCTGGCCCAGGGAGAGCACCGACAGCTCGGTCACGCCGGCGAGGTCGGACAGGTCCGCCAGGGAGCCACAATCGCTGATGAACAGCTCTTGCAGGCGCGTGAGGCCGCCGAGATCGATCCTGGTAAGCTTGGGGTTGGAGGTGAAATAAAGCGACTGCACGTCGCCCCAGTCCGAGGGAAGGTGCGCGAGAGCGTCGGCGATCACCAGCTCGGGGTTCGATTCGATCACCGCGGACACGACACCACGGAGCGAGAACATGCCCGTGAGGGTGACCATCGATGAATTGCCGCTGATGACGAGACCGTCGACGGTGTCGAGCCCCCCGAGCCCGATCAGGTCCCGGAGACGCTCGTTCTGCGCGATGGAGATGGATCCCGCATGACGGAGCTGCTCGAGGCCGCGCAGCGAGCCCAGCTGCGGGTTCTCCGCCAGCACGAGGTTCTGGACGGTCGAGAGCCGCGAGACACCGTCCAGCTTGAGGAGCCCGTCGTTCCCGGAGATGGTGAGATCCTCGAGATCCTCGAGGGCCTCGAGGCCGTCGAGGCTGGTCAGCCCGTCGTTGTCGATCACGCTGAGCCGCCCGCGGCGCAGGTTCGCCACCCCGCGCAGCGTCGCCAGCCCGTCGTTGCCCTCGATCCAGAGCTCCCCCTCCTCGAAATTCTCGATGCCTGGCAAGAACAGGAGCGCATCGTTGTCGACCAGGCGGAGCGTCCCCCGGCGGAGGCCCTGCAGCCCGTCCAGCGACACGAGGTGGTCATTGCCCTGGATCAGGAGCACCCCTTCCTCGAACCTGCCGAAGCCTGACAAGGAATCGAGTTCATCGTTGTCGATCACGCGCACCTCATGTGCGTTCAACCCGACGCCGGCGACGCTCTCGAGGATCGGGTTCTCACGGATCTCGATGATCCCCTTGACCTGTTGCAGGTTCGGAAGCTCGCCGAGGCGGAGCAGCGACGCGTTCCGCGCCACCTCCAGCCGCGCTCCGACGACGGAAAGGGAGTCGAGGCCGTCGAGGCTCGACAACAGCCTGGTGTCGCTGATCATGAGGCGTCCCGAGATGCGCGTCAGGCACGCGAGCGGGGACAGATCGGAGACCTCGCGGCCGATGTTGAGCCTGCCATTGAGGACGGTGACGCCGCGCAGCTCCTCGAGATCCTCCTGGCGATTGACATTCCAGGTGCCGCTCTCCACGCGGGTCGGGTCGCACCCCTGCTCGTCGCCCCCCGCGCCACCGGCACCCGCGCCCCAGCCCCCCGCACCTCATTCCCCCACGCCACCGGCACCCGCGCCCCCCGCGCCCGGCTCGCCCGGCTCGCCCGGCCCACCTCCCGCGAGGCTGGGCTCACGGCGATCCCGCGTCAAGAACGACGGGGTGCTGGAACTGTGCGGTTACTGCACGGAAATTTTGCAGGAAACGCGGAGCGCGCCGTGCCCGTCTCGTTGCGTCTGGGGCCTATGACAGGTCGGCTCAGGATGGCTGTGGAGTGCAAACGGTTCTTCGGTGCATGGATCATCCGTTGATAGAGCGCCGCGTTCGCAGAAGGGATCGCTTGCGATCTCGCACACGCAGCCTGATCACCGCGGGCCGCGGCCTGGGGGGCCAGGGCGCGCGAGCTTGCGCCGCGCTCGTCTCTGCGCGATCGTCTCGCCATGCAATTCGTCGAGGTGCTCACCAGGGACGGCATCGCCGAGGTCACGCTGAGCCGACCGAAGGTCAATGCCATGAACCAGGCGGTTCTCCGCCAGCTGGCCGACGTCTTCCAGCGGCTCGCGGAGGACGACGCCGCGCGCGGCGTGCTCGTCCGCGGCGCCGGAAACTGCCTGTCTGCGGGTCTCGATCTCCGCGAGGTCGCGTCGCTCGATCGAGACGGGCTTGGAAGCTTCCTCGACGACTTCGACGCCGCCTTCGGCGCCGCTTTCCGCTTTCCGAAGCCGTTCGCCGCCGCCGTTCACGGCCACGCGATCGCGGGCGGGCTCCTGCTCGCGATGTGCGCTGACTTTCTCGCCCTCGGCGCCGGCGACTACAAGGTCGGTCTCCCCGAGCTCGCCGTGGGCATCGCCTTCCCGCGCGTCGCCTTCGAGATCGCCCGGACCGCCTCTCCCGCCCGCGCGCTCCGGAGGCTCGTCTTCGGCGCGGAGCTCCATTCCCCCGCGAGCCTCTTCGACATGGGCGTCGGCGACGCGCTCTCCGCCGAGCCGCTCGAGGACGCGCGCCGCTTCCTCGCCACGGCGTGCGGCCGCCCCGCCGCGGCGTTCCGCCTCGCCAAGGCGAGCCTCCGCAGGGACGCGTGGGAGCGGGTCGCGGCGCAGCCGCCGGCCGAGCGGGAGGCCCTGATGGACGCGCTCCTCTCCTCGAAGCAGGCCTTTCTGCCGGCATGAACGCGCGGCGCCCGGCGCAGAAGGGCCGTCGCTCGCGCCCCTGAGCGCGCCAGTCGCCGAGCTCCCCGCCGCCTGAAGTGGAATCACTTCGTGGGGTGGTTCGATCCCCTCATGCCAAAGAGTTCACTCCTGTGAAGAGCAGCGCGTGACGGCGAAGCACGATAGGAGCCGCTCGGTCCACGACTGGTCCTCGGCGCGCTGGATCTCGTCGTGGGGAATGGCCTGGAAGCTCTCGCGGCGATCGTTCACGGTGAGGCCCGCGATCCTATCAGCCGGCGAGGCGCTCACCGGGCGGCGGGAACGTGCGCCGGTATCGAGCGGGAAGAGACGGGGGAGGCCGCATCAGGGGAGCGGCGCCCACAGCGTGCCGCAAACCCCACCCGTGGAGTTGATGCGGTCCACGTATCCATACCCCGTGATTGGGGTGTCGGGACACTGGTATCGATTCGTGCCTATCGTGGTCGGGCTCAGGGACGACGGCGAGCCGGTACCCCAATCCCCCCCGGGCGTGCTGCACCGGACCTCCGGCGTGCAGTATAGCCCGGCACTCGTCGTGATGCACCGGACCGCCGTCGCGACCTTGTTGCTCGGGCAATCGGTCGTCCAGCCGTGGTTCGACGTGGACGATGGACCGGGCGTACAGTAGATCCGGAAACTGGTGCGAGCCGAATTGCTCTCCCAGCGGGTCGCGAAGCTCCCGTTCGCGCACGTGGGCTCGACGAAGGGGGTGCATCCATGGATTCCGCAGCTCCCCGACGACCACCCCGTCCAGCCCGACACCGTCGAGGCCAACGTCGCGTCACCGGTCTCCTCGGTGCCGTCCGACTCATCTCCGTCCGACGCGTCCATCGCGCAGCTCGCAGTGGCGAGGGCGACGCACACGAGGAAAGCTGTTGCTAATGACCGTGTTCGCATATTCTACATCCTTTTGCTGCTGTGGGTGTGATGCCTGCCAGCGGCCCGTCCGCTTCGATGGATGCGGCTTGTCCGCGTCGAGGGAGAAGGGAGGGTGAACCGATCGGGGAATGTCGACTCGCCTGTAACGGCACGCCGCGACGCGCGCCGGTTGATACCAAGTCGGATGGCGCCATGCACCGCTGCAGCGGCGCGAGCGCTCGCTCGGCCCCTCACGTGTAGAAGTTGAATTCCCTTGGTTGGATGTCGAGCTGTCGTGCCTGGACATCGAGCTGGCCGCCCATTCGCGTGCCTCGTCCGATCCTTCCGGCGGCGAGCCCGGCCGCGAACGCCAGCGCGAGCGTCGCACCAGTCACGATGAGCACGCGATCAGCTCGTCACAGACGGCGCTTCAAGTCACCTTTCCCGTGACTGCATCTCGTTGATCGGAGTCTAGTGTGCTGCATCGCAAGGCGCAAGATCTGTCCGCGCCAATTCGGTGCACCCGATGCCGGCGCCCGACGGTCTGACAGACCATCATGGAATCATCCAGCACGGGAGTGCGCGCTTGACCTTACCCCCGGCGCAGTCTGCTCCTGTTGCAATTGGATTGTTCTGCTGTCCCCCGTCGCGTCGCGCCTCGCCTCGCGGCGGGCCGAGCGCAGGCGCGCGAGCATGCCGATTTCACGCCATCGGTAGCGGGGCGCGCCGCCCCCCTTCATTTGCCCCGCGTCTTCGCCGCCTTCTGCCGCCGCACCATCTCCGCAATCCAGACCGGCGCGAACGGCGGCGTGCAGCCCGGCGACGCCGGGTAGTCCTTGAGCACCTCGAGCCGCTCGCCGATGGCCACCGCGCGGGCGCGCAACCCGGGGTTGTGGATGCCGATCTCGGCGAGGCAGTGGTTCATCGACCACTGCTTCGGGCCTGGCGCCGCCTTCATCTCCGCCTCGATCTGGTCGAGCAGCGCGGAGAGATCGAGCCCGGCTGGGCTCTTCACGACGCGGTCCGTCGTCAGGCTCCAGCCGGCGCGCCCGACCAGCTCGCTCGCGGAGTCCTTCCAGCGGACACGCAGCTCCTCGACGTGCCGCGACGCCTTCACCACGTTGACGATGAACCAGTCGAGGAGCTTGGGATAGCCGATCTCCCGGACCATCGCGTCCAGCTCGTCCGCCGAGAAGGCCTTTGGCTTGAACACCAGCGTCGCCAGGAGGCGGGCGTCGGGGTCCCCGGTGCGCCACAGCTCGCCTGCCAGGGCGTGGTCCGTCTTCAGCTGCTTCGCGAGCGCGCGGAGCTGGGTGAGGTTCACGCCGTGGGCGTCTCCGGCGCGGGCGTTGACCTCGCGCATCTTCTCGTTGCTCAGCGCGGCGAGCTCCCGCAGGACGTCGGTGAGGTTCATGGTCTGGAGCTAACCGTATCCGCGCGCGCCGTCCAGCAGCGCGGCGCCGCCTCGGGTGGCTACGCGGATTGGTTGTTGAACCAGCGCCGTTGCTCCAGGAGGGCCGGCATGCCCCCGCGCGGACGACCAGAGCGTCTCTCGTAGCTCTTTCGGGTGCTCGCGGTGGCGTGAAGGGCGCCACGCCCCACCGCGAAGCGTGGGGCGGCTCAGGGCGCCGCGGGCGGCACGGCGAACGCCGCCGGCTGAGCGTCGGAGGTCGTGGCATGCCGCTGAAAGGAAAGTCCTTCCCGTCGCAGGTGTACTCGAGGGGGAGGGTTTCCCCGAGAGCCCGAGCGCTGCGCTCAGCGCGAAGGCGTCAGGCGGCGGCAGCCGCCTCCCACCCTCGCATTGGATCGCGGAAGGCAGGGGCGCTCGCCCCATGACACCCGCAGATCGCCGCGAGCAGCAGTGCCACAACCTGTCAATCACACTGAAAGCGCGATCCTGCTCGAAGAACTCGCCGACTTCCTCAGCAGAGTGGCGTACGATACTTCAGCGCTCGCGCTGCGCGGGGGCAGTGGGGTCAGTATGCATTCAAACCACGATCGCCAGCGGCCAGTGCACCGCCAGGTCAGCGGCTTCCTCATCAGCGGAATCGTCCTTCTCGGCTGCGGAAGCACGGTCCGCGACGAGGGCACCCACCCTTCTTCCGGAGGCACAGGCCACTCGGAAGGCACCGGAGCGACAGGCGGCGGAACATCGAGCGGAGGAACGGGCGCGAGCGGCGGCCTTGGGAGCGACGCTGGGAACACGACCGCCGCCGCCGGCAACTCGGGCGGCAGCGGAGGGGCGTCGGGCGGAGCAACCGACGAAGGTGGAGGGACCTCAGGCGGAACAACGGGCGAAGGCGGCGTGGGGCCGGGCGGAGCCACGGGCGAAGGCGGAACGCCCGGCGACGGAGGAGCAGGTGGCGCGCCGGACGACAGACCCAAGATCTGTCCTGATGGCTCGTTCGACCATGACGGCGACCCCAGCAACACCTGCAAGGCGTGGTCGCGATGCCCCCCGGGTCAGTACATCGCGAAGGAAGGCACCGACACCAGCGATCGCCAGTGCGTGATCTGCGGCGATGGTACCTTTTCGACGATGCAAAACGTGCGCGCGTGCACGCCCTTCACGGATTGCGCGCCGGCTTCGAGCTCATGGCCACAGGGCGGTGTGGCGACCCCCGGAACAGCAACCGCCGATGCCGTATGCGCCGACCCTTATTACAGATTCGGTTCGGAGGGCTGGTACGTGGCCTTTGCCGTGGCGGTCGACGGCGGCGGCAACGTTTACGTCGCGGGAAACGCCTACGGCGCGCTCGCGGACGGCGGTGAATCGGACGCCTTCGTCCGCAAGCTCGATGCGCATGGATCCGTTGTGTGGACTCAGAAGTTTGGGACATCGAGCGACGACCATGCCAAGGGCGTGGCGGTCGACGGCAGCGGCGACGTCTACGTGGCTGGAACCACGGGGGGCGCGCTCGAAGGTGCCAGCGGAGGCTTCGGCGACGCGTTCGTGCGGAAGCTCGACTCGAGCGGCGCGACGCTGTGGACACGGCAGCTTGCCACGTGGCGTTCGGAGTCGGCAAACGCCTTGGCGGTCGATGGGCAAGGAAATGCCTATGTTGCCGGAACCAGCTACGGCGGCGACCAGAGCACGGGTGAGGCGTTCGTGACCAAGATCGACACGAACGGCGCGCCAGCGTGGACTCAGCTGTTTGGTGGGCCAGACGAGGACGAAGCCATGGCCGTGGCGGTCGACGGCAGCGGCAACGCCTACGTCGGCGGATACACCTCCGGTGGCGTCGTCGCAGACTCGGACCGAGGACAGCGGGACGCCTTCGTCCGCAAGCTCGACTCGAGCGGAGCGACGTCATGGACTCGGCAGTTCGGCTCGACGGAGAACGACTTCGTCTTCGCCGCGCGCGTGGACGGCAGCGGGAACCTCTATGTTGCGGGGAGCACCGCCGGCGAGGTCGGCGGCCCGAGCGAGGGATCCCCGGAGGCCTTCGTGCGCAAATTCGACGCAGACGGCGCGACGTCATGGACTCACCACGTCGGCAATGCGTCCTACGACTACGGCTTTGCCCTGGCCATCGACGGCAAGAACGACGTCTACCTCGTGGGATCCACGAGCAGCGGCGAAGAGGACGTCTACGTGCGCAAGCTCAACGGGAGCGGCGCAGCGCAATGGACCAAGGAGATCGGGACGCCGCGCAGCGACACAGCGCTCGCCGCGGCCGCAGACGCCGACGGCAATCTGTACGTCGCCGGGTACACCGGCGTATTCTTTACCACGTCGGACCCATTCGTCCTGCACATGCCCGCCGAATGACCCTGGGCCGTCCGCCCGACGGGCCGCCGGGACTACGCTGAGCGTCTCCAGCGGCGCAACTCTCCCGGCCCGTGGCGCCTGAATTTCCGGCGACGGCTCATTCTCAATCGGCTCTTCTGGCGGGACTTCTCACCCGCGGTGCTGGGCCGACAGCAGCGTGCGCATGGCCGGCGTGATGACGTCCGCGATCGCGCGGCGCCACGTGGAGACCAGGGCGGCGCCTTCGAGCCGGCCGTGCGCGGCCAGGGCGCCGGCTGGGGCGGCCTGTGCCGCGGGGGCCGGCAGGTGCGCCGCGAGGGCGGCATCGAACGCCGCCGCGACCGCCCGGCGCACCGCATCGCCGCCCGCCTGGAGCGCCCAGGCCACGAAGCGCCACGCGAGCTCGGCGTGCCTGGCCTCGTCCTCGGCGATCGTGGCAAGGACGCTCCGGACCGCGGCGTCGCTCGCATGCGCGAGCTGCTCGCTCGCCAGCACGGCGGCGAGGGTCTCGCCGACGCAGCCTTCACCGACGGCGCGCGCCGCCATCTCGGGGAGATCCGAGCTGACCTCGACGAGGCCGCCGAACTCGAACGGCGCGGGCTCGAGCGCCGCGCCCGCGTACGCGCTCGCCAGCCCGAAGCAGAGCGCCGCGTGGCGCACCTCGTCGCCGGCGGCCTCGTGCGCGGCGGCGAGCATCGCGGCGGGGGCGCCGACGGCCATCATCTCCAGGGCGAAGCGCGAGAACGAGGCGACGGATGCGTGCTCGAGCAAGGCGTCGCGGAGCCACGCATCGGCCAGCGCGGCGCGCTCTGCCGGCGTCAGCTGCGCGACGTCCGGGCGCGCCGCTGCGCCCCAGGCGCCCGCCTCGCGCCGCGCTGCCCGCGCGGTGCGGGCGCGCTCGCCCACGACGAATGGGCGGCCCACGGAGGCGCATTCGGCGGTGTAGTCGTAGCAGCACTGACCCTCTCGAAGGACGCCCTCGCCGATCTCGTAGACTCCGCAGCCGCTGCCTGGGAAACGGTGTTTACTATCGTAAGGGTTGACAGGAGGGCACGGGCTCGCGGGCGCGCCGCCCTGGCCCCCCACGCCGCCAGCTCCCCCTGCACCGCCCTGCCCGCTGACCTCCTCCCGCGGGATGCAGTGGGTGCCTTCGACGGTGTCGTAGTAGACACCACCCGAGCTCGCCGACACGGGGCCACCGTCGATGCCGCCGCCTTGCCCGTCCATCTCACCATGCGATCCCGAGCTCTCGTCGTCCTCTCCACGCGATCCCGAGCTCGCGTCGCCCGAGGGGCGGCCGCCGCTTCCCGCGGTGAGGCCGCCGCCACCTTCGCCCGACACGCGGTCCCGGACGACATCGCCGCTGCACGCGGCGCCTCCAGCCACCATGCCGAGCGTCGCCGAGGTGAGTATCGCGCGGGTCAGCCGGTGAGCGAGCGCGATCCGAAATTGAGCCGAAGAGAAGGATGTCGTTGTCATGGGGCTGCCTGTCAGCAGCAAGCATGCCAGACACGAGATCTTGGGGAATTCAGCGCTTCTGTGCCAGAACAGCCGGCACATCCTGACACAGAGATGGGTGCGCGTCGGTGTCGAGCGTCAACAGCGGCGTTGACCTCCCCGCGGCTCAGGGCGAGCAGGTCCCGGTACCGTTGTTCTCCTCGATCGTGCTCTCGGGCCGCCAGTAGAGGCCATCCATGAATGCCTCGACTTCGCAGCTCGGCAAGCTGTCGTTGTGCGCGATCCGCATCCAAGCAGCGATCGTTCGAGCTCCCAGGCCGCGAAGCGTCGCGAGCGACCGGTTCCCCTCGACGAAGAGCCAGGAGAGCTCGGCCAGGTCTTCGAGCCCGGTCAGCGCAGGCAATGCGTCATTGTCCTGGATGGTGAGCTGGCGCACGTGGACCAGGCCACGCAGAGCGTCGATGTCCACGAGCGCATCGTTGTCCTCGAGCGTCACGCTGTCGGTCACGCCGTTGCCCTCGCTGAGCGAACCGAGCCCGTCGAGGGTGGTGAGCGCAGGATTACCGGTGATTCCGATCCCGTATATGTTGCGGAGGCCGCTCAGGGGTCGGAGATCCGTGAGCCGAGGATTGTGGCTGATCGTCAGCTGATCGAGCTGCGAGAGCTGCTCGACTCCCGTGAGGCTCATGAGTCCGGCGTTATCGCTTACGCCGAGAGCCGCCAGCTGGGTGACGCCGGCGAGATCGGACAGATCCGACAGGGAGTCACAACCGGAGACGGAGAACATTTGCAGGTGCGTTACACCGCCGAGATCGATGCGCGTGAGCTTGGGGTTGCCCGAGAAGTAAAGCGCCGGCATGAGGTCCTCGCCCGAGGGAACATGCGCGAGAGCGCCGGCGCTCACGAGCTCGGGATTCCCACTGACAGTGAGATACTGGATACCGCGGAGCGTTAGCATGCCGTCGAGGCTGACCATCGAGGGATTGCCGCTGACCTCGAGAGAGTTGACGGTCTCGAGCGCCGCGAGCCCGGTCAGGTCCACGAGACGCTCGTTCAACCCGATCTCGATGAACCCCGCTTGGACGAGGCCGTCGAGGCCGCGCAGCGAGCTCAGCTGCCGATTCTTCCACAAAAAGAGGTGCTCGACGCTCGTGAGCCGCTCGATACCTTCCAGGCTGGCGAGCCCGTCGCTCTCGGAGATGGCGAGCTCATCGAGCTCCTCGACGGCTCCGAGGCCCTCGAGGCTGGTCAGCGCGTCGCTGTCGAAGACGGTGAGGCTCCCTCGGCGGAGGTTCCCCAGCCCGTCCAGCGTCGCGAGCCGGTCATTGCCCTCGATCCAGAGCTCCCCCTCCTCCATGGTTTCGAGGCCTGACAAGGACTCGAGCGAATCGTTGTCGATCACGCGCAGCTCCCCTACGTTCACCCCGACGCCGGTGAGGCTCTCGAGGAGCGGGTTTTCACGGATGTCGATGATTCCCGTGACCTGTCGCAGGCTCGAAAGTCCGCTGAGGCTGAGCAGCGATAGGTTCCGCATCACCTCCAGCCGCATCCCGATGGAGGAAAGGGCGTCGAGACCGTCCAGGGTAGACAGCTGAAATGTGTCGTTGATATCGAGGCGGCCCGTGATGGTCGTCAGGCACGCGAGCGGGGACAGATCGGAGACTTCCCCGCCGATGGTGAGCCTGCCATCGAGCACGGAAACACCGCGCAGCTTCTCGAGATCCTCCTGGCGATTGGCATTCAAGACGCCGCCGAGTGAACGGCCCGGCTCGCACCCCTGCGCAGCGCCCCCCGCGCCTGCGTCCCCGCCTGCGCCTCCGTCCCCGCCTGCGCCTCCGTCCCCGCCTGCGCCTCCGTCCCCGCCTGCGCCTGCGTCCGGCTCGCTCGGCCCACCTCCCGAGGATTGACCGCCTGAACTGGCGCTCGCGACGACCGCGGGGTCGCCCGAGCCGGATGACGTGGCGCCGGCACCGCCAGCCCCTGCCGTCGATCCGACCTCGCCTCCGCCCGCCGGCGGTTCTTCGACGTCACGCACAATCCGGCCATCACAAGCCGGCGCGAGCGCAATCAGCGCAAGCACGCCCATCCGCCACGGCTTCCCCATCCCACGACGTTGAGCTCACTCCGATCCTGCGTCAAGACCCCGGGGCGACGCTGGAGGTGCGCAATGGCGACGCGGCAATTTTGCAGGATCGCGGCCCGCGTCAAAGGCTCATGCCCACGCCCACGCGGAGCCGCATGGCCACCGCGGGACCGACCTCGCCCTCATCGCTGCCCGCGCGTTGCTGCTTGAAGACGTACGTCTGCGCCGCCGCCTCGACGCCGAGGTAGAAGCCCTCCGGCAGATCGATGTTCACCCCTGCATCGACGCCGAACGCCCCTGCCAGGCCATGGCGGTCGGGCGCGCGCCCGGCGGTCTCGAACCGTTGCCTCATGACGGCGAGGCCGACGTCCACGCCGACGCCGAGGCTGATCACGGGCAGATCCCAGGAGCGGGACAGGCGCACGTCCAGGCCGAGCTCATCCTCGCTCGCCGTGAGGTGCTCGTTCTGGAAGGCGCTGCGGCACGCGCTGAGCCGGGGCGCGACGCCGAGGTGCTGGAGCTCGATCCCGTATCCGACGAAGCCGCCGTGACAGAGCGAATCCCCCGGGACAAGGGGCGTCCTGAGCTGATAACCCGCCACCGGCCCGTGCGCGACCTCGCGGACGCCGCCGCCCTTGCGCACGAGCCGGGCGAACATGACGCGGCTCAATCGCTCGTCGCCGACATCCATCGTCTGCCCTGCCCCGGCGTCGACGCTCCCCTCCAGGAGAAAGTCGGGGCCTCGCCCCCGCACGAAGTAACGGCCAGGGCGCAGGCTGACGGTCCGCGTCGCGTCGCTCGCCCCCACCTCGGCCACCACCGCGCCCTCGCTGGAGTCTCGCATCACGAGGTAGGCCCTGCCGGCCGGAAACCGGAGCACGCCCCGGAGCGACGCATGGACAGGCAGCTCCGTCAGGACGAGCTTGCCCTGGCCGCGGAGGTCGTAACGGAAGGTGGGGTGTTGCGCCCCGGCCCACGTGCGGCTCGTGGCGCGCAAGGTGCTCTCGTACGCATGGCGGTACGCCTCCTCGAGGGAGACGGCGCCGTCTCGGTCCGCGTCGGCCGTCCCGAGCAGCCCCGAGACGAGCGCGTGGGTGAAGAACGACCCTTTGAGCTCATCGGACTCCTGAGCGTCCTCGTTTCCGGAGCTCGACGTGAGCGTCACCATCCCTTGCCCGGCGAGCCGCTGATCGAGCTTGATGACGAAGGGGGGCGCGCTCGTGCCGCCCTTGACCCGCGTCAGCGCCCCGGAGCGGCACGAGTCGACGATCAAGAGCCGCGCCGAGGCCGCCGAGCCGCGGACGAGCTGCTCGAACTCCGTCAGCGAGAGCGGCGTCGGCCCGAGGTGAAGCGCGTTCGCGTCGGCGTGGCCGGAGTAATAGACGAGGTAGAGGACATCGGTGTCCGGGCTCGAGATGGCCGCGCGGACACGGTCGTTCATCGTGATGAGCGTGCGCCGGACCGTCTCCGCGCCCTCGCTCCGCAAGAGCACGAGGTTCGCCGGGGGAAAGCCGCCGAGGTCCTTGAGCACGTCGTACATCTTCGACGCGTCGTCCTCCGCGTACCGGAGCTCGACTTCGCCCTTCTCTCCGGCGTTGTTGCCGATGAGCACCGCGAAGCGCTCGATGCGCGCCTCGGCCGGGGCCGCCGCGGCGGCGACGGCAAGGCCGCACGCGGCGGCGGCGAGCGCCGCTCTGCGACGCCGGATCACGGCGACGCCGCGACCTTCTCCGCCGTGAGCGCGTCGACGTCGCAGCCCGGCGGGGCGGGCGGCGCGCCGGGGTGAGCCGCGAGCGCGGCCCGGAGCGGCTCGACCGCGATCGCCTCCGAGCAGAACAGCCCGAAGATCCGCTCGGTGCCGAGCGTGTCGTCGAGCACCGTGCTCTGGGGGAGGAGGACCTCCCGGCCCGGCTCGATCCGCGCCGCGACAGGACCGCTCGGGTAATAGACGCTCGCCTGGGAGGCCCCGTCCACGCTCAGGATCACGAGGTATCGCGCCTCGGCGCTGGAGTACGTGAACTGGATCGCGTCGCCGGGATGGAGCCTCTCGCCGGCGCCGCCGGGCAGGACGCTCCCGCCGCGCTTGACGTAGAAGCCGATGTGCTCCGCGCCCTTGATGCGCTCTCCGGGGATCTCCGCGTCTCGTCCCTGTGGCCCGGCGTGGAAGCGGAAGAAGAAGAGCGCCGCCGCCGCCGCGGCGAGCGCGCTCGCCGCCGCGGGCGCCAGCCATCGACGCGGCGGGCGGACCTTCGCCGCGGCGCGGCGCTCCGAGATGGAGGCGCCGCGGGCGAGCCGCAGCGGCGGCGCCGACGCGGCGAACGAGGCGCGCGCCGCCTCCATCTCGGAGCGCCGCGCCGAGCACCGAGGACAGCCAGCCACGTGCGCGCTCGCCTCCTGCGCCGCGGCCGCGTCGAGCTGGCCCGCCATGAGCTCGTCGAGCTTCAGCTCCGAGAGGCACCCTTCGGGTCGCGCTGGCGTCATGGACTCGAACTCCCTTCTCTCATCCGGTCGGAGAGCGTGGCCTTCAGCCGCTCCAGCAGATTGCCGACGTGCCGGCGGGAGCAGCCCATCACGCGCGCGATCTCCTCGTGGGTCATCTCATCGGAGTAATAGTGGACGGCGACCTGCGCGAGGTCGCCCGGGAGCTGCGCGAGGAGCTCCCGCGTGAGGAGGGCGTTCTCGGCGGACGCCGCCGCGCTCTCTTGCTGCAGGGGTGCAACGTGGGTGTCGAGGAGCCGCAGCCGGTTCTTGTGATCGCGGATGCGGTTCAGGCACGCGTGCGTGGTAGCGCCGTAGAGCCAGCCCACCATCGGGCCCTTGCCGTCGAGCTGCCCGGGCTCGCCGAGCAGGGACGCGAAGACATCCTGGAGGATCTCCCGCGCCTCCTGCTCGTTCCCGAGGAGCCGCCGCGCCCGGCGCAGCACGAGGTGCCCATGCTGCCGGTAGGCCGCCTCGATCAGCGACACCAGCGCCTCGCGATCCTCCACGTCCCAGCGTGTACCACGATCAGTGCCAGTCGGGGTACGTCAAATCCTCGGAGGGCGCCATCCGGACGGTGAGCGACGTGCTCGACCCGCCGGCGGAGGGACGGATCTTGATCTTCGCGTCATGCCCGTAGCAGGCCTTGTGCTCCGCCTCCGTCGTCGCCGCGGCGTCGCAGGCGTCGAAGGCCGCTTGCAGCTCTGCGTCCACCTCGCCCTCGCGGCTGAACACATCCATGACGTGGAATCCGGGGGAGAGCTGCCCTCCGAAGAGGTTCGACCAGAAGCCGTCTTCGGCCATCTCGCTCTCGACGTACACGATCACATGATCCTCATCGACGCCGAGCGAGGCGCCCTCCCCGGCGGAGGCCTCGTCGAGCGCCGCCTCGATGGTGGCGATGCCGACCCGGGTGTCGTCGAGGCCTTCCTCGCTGAAATCGTTGAGCGCGCTCTCCTGCGGGGGCGCATGGATCGACAGCGTGAAGCTCGCGGGGAAGCTCCCGGTCACCGCCGCGCGGGCGGGGAAGCTCTCGACATCGCTGGAGCCGGATACCGTGTTCCAGACCAGCGCGGCGTCGACCGGCCCCGCAGGCGCGACGCCGTGCTCATTGACGATCGTCCCCTCGACCGTCAGCAGCGCCTCGCCCGGATACTCGGAGCCCACCTGGGGGTCGCCGCACGCGGCGAGCAGGAGCGGAAGAGCAAAAGAGAGCATCGAACGAAAGTTCATGACATTTCTCCTTGAAAAAAGAACGACGAGCCCTGGTGAACGAGCAAACCAGCCATCCGCGAGAGGACGCCGCGCGCAGCGCGCGCCGTCACCGCCGCGGTGCGGTCGCGCCGCCGACGGAGCTCTCCTGGATGCACGGCGGGACGCCTGCCGTTCGGTGCAGCGCGGCGCCCCGGAAAGGGACCCGCCTTCGCTGGCCCCTTCAACCTGGAGAGACCGCAGAGGTCCCGGTTTGGGCACGGGTCGATGTCGATTGTTTATCTTACAGTATTGCTGCAAGATTTTCTCCCCACCATCCGACCGAACCAGCTCGGGCCGATGACGCTCGGGTTGCGCAAAGCTGGCTCAAGCCGCTCGCCGCGCGCCGCGCGCGTCTCCTCCTGCACCCCCGTGAACGCCGGCGCCCGGCGCGCTCGCGGCGCTTGGCGCATGGGTTGCTATTCCACGTCGCCAGCAGGCGCTCGAACGCAGACGGCGAGACCGCGGGGGGGTTCCCGCCCCACGCACGCCTGGCCGGAAACCTCCGGCCGATGCCCGCCCGACGACGCCCTGCCGACACGACAGAGAAAGGAGCCTTGCTATCATGAACAAGATCGCCGTGCTGTTCGGAGGCTGTGTTGCGCTCGCGTCGATCGCGGCGGCCTCTCCGGCCCAGGCTGGCTGGACCGGCTACGTCTCGGAAGAAGACGCCCCCGCCTACTGTCCCGGCCCCGAGGCCGCCACCGGCTTCGCGTGCTGGGGGGATTACTGCGACGAGGTCGCGCTGCACTGCAACGGATTGCCCTCCTGGAGCTCTCTGGACATCTCCACCAGGTACTGGACGAGCTACTTCTCCGAGGAGGGGGACAGCGATCTCGGCGAGGTGGTGTGCTCGGACGGCCCGAGCGGCGGCAGCTGCGAGGCGTTCGAGCTCGGCGACAACGTGCGCTACTGCTTCGGCGGCCGCGGGAGCAAGGGCATCGTGACGGGCATCGATTGCGCGGACAGCTACTGCGACGAGATCTCGCTCGAGTGCACAAAACCTGCGGCTGGGCGCCTCACGGGCTGCTCCTGGTCGGGCTGGCTGTCGGAGGAGGAGTGGTACGTACACTTCGGCACGAACCGGTTCATCACGGCGGTGGAGTGCAGCGGCGACTACTGCGACAACAAGCGGTTCTACGTCTGCTCGCTCGTCCAGTAGCGGCCCGGGCGCTGCGGCGCTCGCCGCGGGGTCGGCCCGGCGCCTCGTGCGTTCGCCGGGCGCCGAGTTGTGATACTGCTCGTCTCCCCGGGGGGGAGAAGGAAAGCACCATGTCGGAGTCGAAGCTCGCCGCGCCGCAGATGGTCATCGACAGCCGTATGCTCTATTCGAGCTGGGTCCCGGCGGATCCGGCCGCCGCAGCGGCGCTCTTGCCGGAGGGGATCAGGCCGGCGGAGAACAAGGCCATCTACATGAACCAGTACGTGGTCGACACGCCGGAGCAGACCTCCGGCTTCGGCGCCTATTCGCTCACCTACCTGGGGCTGGATCTCGCGGATCACACGACGCCCGACGGCGCGAGCCCGGCGCGGTTCTTCACGCACTACGTCAACTCCTCCGAGACGGTGCGCCGGTACGTGCGCGAGCGCGGCGTGCCGGCGTCGCCCGGGGCGACGACGCTCGAGCTGCACGGCAGAGAGCTCGTGGCGACCACCTCGGTCGACGGCGTGCCCATCATCCGGACCAGGGCGCTCGTCGGCAACAAGATCGGCGTCGTCGCGCGCGGCCACCTCGCCTACGTGACGAAGGTCGACGGGCGGCTCGTCGCCGGCAACTACCCCTATATCGCGGACATGGCCGACCCGTACGAGCTCCTCGCCGTCGAGTTCCTCGCGAAGGATCACCCGGTGTACGCGCTCCGGCCCGGGAGCCCGATCCAGGTGGTGAAGAGCGCCTCGTGGTACTCGCCCCGCAGCTCCTTCGTGTATCCGGGCGGAGAGCGGGACCTCTTCTGACCGGCCCGCCCCCGGCCGCCCTCCGCTCCGGCGCGGCGCTCGCCGCGCGCGGCGCGGCAGCGTGCCGGGAGTTCACCGGGACGCCAAGGCCGCCAGGAGAGCCAGGATTTTCTCTCCCTCGCGTCCTTGCGGCGGATGGCTCGACTTCACGTCGTCCGATCCGCTTCGTCCGCGCGCCAGAGCGCCGTCCCTGTGAGCGCGCTGGCGCCATGGCAGGGCGAGCGGCCCTGTACCCATCCTGCCCGCGCCGGCGAGCGCGCGCGCACACACACCGAAGGACAGGCGGCCAGCGTGGATTGGGTGGGATCTCGCCAGAGCGCGCGGTCGCGAAGGAGGGAAGCCTGGAAGACCGATGAGCGCGTGGGCCTCGATCATCGCGCCGCGGGCGGCGGCGGAGACCCGCGCGGCCCCGTCGTGCACAACGAGGCGCCGGGTACGTCGGTTGCTCCGAGCCCGTCCGCGGCCGGAGCCGGCCGCTCGTACAAGGGAGAGAACGAATGAATCGACTGATTCGACTCGGAGCACTCTCGGCCTTCCTGTCGCTCGTCCTCTGGGGCGGCAAGGATGTGGCGGCCGCTCCGATCCCCGCCGCGCTGAGCAGCAAGCAGCTCAAGGACCTGACGGCCGCGGACGAAGACACCACGTGCCAGTCGCTCACGCCGAGCCTCGTGCTCACCAGGCAGGATACCTGCGAGTTCGTCGGACTCCTGTGGTCCACGGTCGGGCAGGAGTGCACCGTCGTGAGGGACAAGTGCCTGGCCGAGGGCCAGCAGCCGCCGGCGCGCGCGGACGACACGGCCGCGGCGAGCTGTCTGCCGCCGGCCGAGGCGCGCGTCGGCTGCACCGCGACGGTGGCCGAGTACGAGGCGTGCATGCTGGCGAACGCCGAGAAGGTCCGAGCGCTCAGCTGCGATTCCGCGGCGAGCGCGCTCGAGGCCCCCATCGCGGCGTGTGACCTCATCGCGCAGAAATGCCCCGATCTCGGCAACACCGACGACGGCCAGGGCCAGGGCGAAGACCAGCCCTGACGCCGCCGCAAGGCGCGCCCTGCAGTACCCCCGCCCGCCTCGGGCCGGCCGCGAGGCACGCCGCGGCTACAGCGCTGCGCGCCCGATCTGCTGGATGGTCGCCTCCACCCGCAGCCGCTCTCGCTGCTCCGGCGACGACTGGATGAGCTCGTTCAGCTTGCTGTGGATGACATAGAGCTTTCCGTCCCGGAGCACGCCGGTCGTCGGATAGACGTCGCCGAGCCGCTGGACCGCGCGCAACCTCGCGGTGCTCCAGCCGTCCTCGCTCGACAGCGAGAACGCGGCGTTCGACGCGACGCCAGCGGCCTGGTTCGCGACGACCACGAGATCTCTTTTCCCCACCAGGGTCAGCCCGTCTCCGCCCACGAACCGCTCGGCGACATCGACCCTGGCGAACCGCGCGGGGTTCGCGAGCGGCACCTTGAACAAGGTGCCATCGCTCTTCTTGACGACCAGCAGATAGCCATCGGGGTGGACGACCACCCCGTTGAGGTTGATCCCCTCGCCGGCAAATTGCTCGTCCCGCAGGAAGACGGCCGCGTTCCCCTGCGGATCGACCTTGTAGATGGTCGGCGAGAAGCTGTCGGTCACGTAGGCGTTGCCGGCCGAGTCCAGGGCGATGCCGTTCACGAGGTGAGCGCCGGGGGACAGCGGCGCGAGATCCACGTAGTGGATGGCCTTGCCCGTGGAGAGATCGTAGACGCCCACGGCGGCCACGTTCTTCGGCCCCGCGGCAGATGGCTTGACGCTCGCGCCGAGATCGGAGCTCACCGCCCAGAGCCGCCCCCGCTCGACGTCCACGGCGATGCCGAGCACCGAGCAGAGGCGTGGGTCGTCGACGACACGGGAGACGCCGCCATCGCCGTCCACCGCGTAGATCGCGCCCTCCCTGAACGAGCTCACAAGGAATTTGCCTCGGCTGCTGTCGTATTCGATCGTCTCCGGATACAGCGCCGGCCTGTGGACGGTGATGGGCTGTCCCGTGCGCTCCAGGGTGACGACCTCCGCGCGCGCGCAGCCAGCGGCCGTCAGCCCCATCGTCGCGACCGCGCACAGCGCCCGGGCGGTCAACCCCGCACGCGCCGAGCGCGCAGCCGTGCGCCGCGCGCTCGGCGCCCTCTTCATGATCGACATGTCAGCTCCTGTTCTGGACAGGCCCGTGCGGTGTGCGGAGCGCGCTACCGAGGCGCGCTGCCGGACGCCCGCGGGCGCCTCTCCCACGTCGTCCATTCGTCGACGAAACGCTCTTCGATCCAGGCCTTCGCGGCGCGCGCGTGCCTCAGCTCCTGGCGCAGCTCGAGGACCCGCACGGCAGCCTGGGTGTCCGCGCGCTGCGCGTCGGGGAGGAGCAGCGCTTCCTCGAGCCGCGCCTCGATCTCGTGCTCACGGCGCGCGAGCTCGACCATCTGCTCGCTCGCCGCGGCCGCGTCGGGCGGCGATGCCGTTGCGCCGAGGGCAGCGCCGCGATCCCGCGCGAGCGCGCCGCCCGCGCTTGACGCGAGCAGCGGCGGCCGCGCGCGCGCCACCTGGACGCTCAGGCCCGCAGCCGCCACGCCGGCCGCGGCGAGGCTGGCGATGGCCCGCCGCCGGCCCCGAGGGCTCGGCGTGGATCGCGCCCGGCTCCCCGCATCGAGGAGGCGCCTGACGCGCGGGAGGAGCGCGCCCGCCGAGCGCGCCATGGCCGGGACCAGCGCGCGCCGCGGGGCGAGCGAGGCGCCCGACGCGACCTGGACCAGCGCGCGCGCCAGGCCGAGGGGATCCCCCGTGAGCTCGACGGCGCGATCGTCGCAGGCGAGCTCCGCTGTCTGGCGGAAGCGGGACGACGCCCAGTGAACGAGCGGATGCGCCCACAGGATCGACTGCACGAGGCCAGCGGCCGGAAACCACAGCCCGTCGCGGCGCTCGATGTGCGCCAGCTCGTGCGCGAGCACGGCGTCGACCTCCGCGTCGGTGAGGGCGGCGAGCCTTGCCAGCGGGACGCAGATCTCGGAGGCTCCGATGACGAGCGGGCTGCCGACATCGGCGCTCTCCGTCAGCGCGACCGGGCCCATTCCGATCCGGGCGCGCAGCCGCTCCAGCCGCTGGAGCAGCCGCGCGTCCCGCACCTCCCTGCGCCCGCGGAGCCCGCGCCACAGCAGCAGCGCCGACGAGGCGAACCGCAGCAGCCCCAGCGCGGCCGCTCCGGCCGTGCACGCGGCGAGCAGGTTCCACCCCGGGCTTCCCTCCGCGCGCCGCGCCGGTGATCCGGCGCCGGCGCTCTCCCCGGTTGAGCCGCCGATCTCCGGCGCGGCATCGAGGACCGCCGGCGCGGGGGCGTCCTCGAGCGACAGGACGGCGATCTCTCCAGGAGATGCCGTGTCGCCGGGCGCGCGCTCGAAGCCCCATGACATCACCGCCGCGAGCAGCAGTGTCGCGAGCGGACCGAACAGCGCCATCTTCCAGAGCAGGTGCCGCGTGGAGGACGAGAGGGATCTCCGGCGAGCCAGGAGCGCCGCCGCCCCGGTCCACACCGCGGCATGGACCGAACAGGTGAGCAGCAGCGCCAGCCAGAGAGCCGCCATGCCGGACCAGGCGCCCGGCCCCGCGAGCAGGTGGAGCGCCAGGATCACGCGCCTTTCTCCTTGATCAGCCGCTGCATCTCCGCGAGCTCTTCAGGGCTGAGCTGCTCCGACTCCAGGAGCTGCGCGGTGAGGGCCGAGGCCCTGCCGCCGAAGAACGAGCGCAGCACGCGGTGGAGCACGCCCCTGGCCGCCTCCTTCTGGTCGACCGACGCGCGGTACACGAACTGCCTGCCAGACCTCTTGCGCTCCACCCACCCCTGCTGGCTGAGCCGCTGCAGCAAGGTCGCCACCGTCGTGGGAGCGAGCTCCCGCCCGTCCTCCGCCATCGCCGAGACGACGTCCCCGACGGTGCCCTCCCCGACGGCCCAGAGGGCCTTCATCACCGCGAGCTGCAGATCGGTCAGCGCTTCGGTTCCCACGACGACAAGTGTCGTTCACGGGAGGCCGCACGTCAACTACAAATGTAGTCGCGTGGATTCCGGGGCGGCGGCCGGCGGGATCCCGGGCCCGGTCGGGCTGCGCGTTACGCCGGCAGCTCCTCGAACTGGGGGAAGGCGTCCGTGATCTGATGCCAGGGCGCCTTCGAGCCGACGTAGATGTGGTGATCGGGCCCCTTCGCCGGCGCGCCGTCGAGCGTGCCGAGCTGCACGTGCGCGAACCGCTGCTCGCGGACGACGTCGTACACGGGCGAGAAGCATTGTTTACAGACGCAGCGGTACCCGTCCTCGGACTCGCCGACCCGGAGCAGGTGCTCCCGCCCCGCGGTGACGCGGAGCCTGTCGATCTCGATCCCGCCGATGGCGGCGCAGGCGGCGCCGGTGCGCCTCCGGCACCTCGAGCAATGGCAGTAGAAGGCGTAGCCGAACGCGTCGTCGACCTCGAAGCGCACGGCACCGCAGTAACAAGCTCCGTTCAACATGGCCCGTTTATCTCCCTTGAACGCGGCGCCTGAGCGCGCCGCTCCGGCTCCCTTGAACGCGGCGCCTGAGCGCGCCGCTCCGGCGCTCGCGCCCCCTCACCCGTCGGGGAACGGGATGAACTCGATGTCGTCCCCCGGCACCTTGGGAAAGAGCCCTGCCTTCCAGTCCTGCTTCGCGCGCTCGATGCGCTCCGGCGAGCTCGAGACGAAGTTCCACAGGATGTGGCGGTCGCCGTCGAGCGCGGCGCCGCCGAGGAGCATCACGCGGCTCTGCGAGAGCGCGCGGAGCTCCGGCTGCGCTCCAGCGCGGAACACGAGCATCGTCCCCTCGCCGAAGCGCTGGCCCTCGCAGCCGACCGATCCGTCGATCACGTAGGCCGCGCGCGCCGCGTGCTCCTCGGGCAGCGGGAGCGTGGCGCCCGGGTCGAGCTCCGCGTGGACGTAGAGCGTCGGCGACAGGACGCCGACCGGCGAGCGCGCGCCGTAGGCCTCCCCCGCGATCACGCGCAGCGTGGCGCCTTCCCGGGTGACGACGGGGATCGTCGCCGCCGGGTGGTGCTCGAAGCGGGGCGCGTCCTCCTCGCGCTCCGTCGGCAGCGCGAGCCAGCACTGGACGCCGTGGAGGTGCGTCTCGTGCGCCAGGTCGCCGCGCTCGGAGTGGACGATGCCGCGCCCGGCGACCATCCAGTTGACGTCGCCCGGCCGGATCGGCTGCGCCGTGCCGAGGCTGTCGCGGTGGAGGATCTCCCCCTCGAACAGGTACGTCAGCGTCGCGAGCCCGATGTGCGGGTGCGGGCGCACCGAGATGCCCTGTCCCACCGCGAAGCGCGCAGGGCCCATGTGGTCGAAGAAGACGAACGGGCCGACGAGCCGGCGGCGGACCGACGGCAGCACGCGCCGCACGGAGAAGCCGCCCAGATCGCGGGCGCGCGCGTCGATGACGAGCTCGATCGCGTTCGCGGGCGAGTCCACGCAGGCGGGTTCATGGTCGGCGTAACGGCTCATCGGGGGCTCCTTCGCGGCGCTGGGCCGGGGTGCGCGGGGCGCCGCCTCGGTCCAGGGATCGCTACCCTACCCTAGCCCAGGAGGAGCTCCGGAGGTGTAGCGGCGCGTCGCCCAGGTTTTTGCGTGGCTGCGTGTGAGGTGGTGCCAAGCCGCCGGGGGCCTGCCGTGGGCGCGGAACCAGGGAAGTTCTTGGGCGACGGCGCTGGCGCGGAGGAACGAACGGCGGAGACTTTGACAATTCTCAATAGCTACACGGGACACGGGCGGCTGAACCCTCTTCCGGTGTGGCCCGACGCGAGCCCAACCGGCCGCCTTGTGATCTCCGGTATGGGCGAAGGTCACGCCCCCGGCCCACGAGGCCCTGCCGCCCGCGTTGCTGCTGCTGCCCGCGCCGGTGCCGCCGCCTGTGCCGGCGCCCGAGCGCCACGCTCGCGGCGATCGGGTGAAAGCTGCGGGCGTGCTGACCCCTCTACACGAGCCGCGGTTTCGCCAGCGCTGCGGGCGTGCCGAGCGGGGCGCCGCCGGGCCGATCACCGAGGAGTCCGAAGTGAGGCGCCCACGCGCTCGAGGCGACCGACGGCCGCGCTGAACAATTCTTCCCGAGCGCGATCGTGCAGGCGCGTGCGAGGGTCGCGAAACCGATCTGCACCCGCCGCGTAGCACCCTCGAACCACGCGCCACTGGCCATCGCGGGCCGACGCGGGCGCCCGCGGCCGCTCCGGTCTCCAGCGCGTTGGAGGAACGATCGCTGCGCGCCGCTCTCCGCGGCGGCGGCGATCCAGTTCGCGTCATCTCATTCACTGCTTCTGGAGGATCGTCATGAAGATTCGGCGTCACACGCTGTCGGCCATGTCCCTTGTCCTCACCCTCGCCGCTGCTTGCAGCGATGACGGAGGCGGCGATACCACAGGCGCGGGCGGCATGGGCGGGGGAGGCGCCGGCGGATCTGCTGCCGGGGATGCGGCCAGCTTCGAGGTGACCATCGAGAACGTGACACCCGCGCGGGATTACCGGGTGGCCGGCGTGTTCAACACGCCCGTGGGCGAGAGCATGCCCGGACCGCTCTTCCCAGAGAAGAGCTTCGAGTTCCGCGTCGGCGCCCTGCCAGGCGACAGGCTGTCGTTCACGACGATGTTCGGGCAGTCGAATGATCTGTTCTATGCGCCCGATGGCGCCGGGATCGCGCTCTACGACGAGGCGGGCAACCCGGTGAGCGGGGACGTGACCGACCAGGTCCTGCTCTGGGACGCAGGCAGCGAGGCCAACGAGGAGCCGGGCGCGGGGCCGAACCAGGCGCCCCGGCAGAGCGGCCCGAACACGGGCGCCAAGGACCCGGACAACACGGTGCGGCTGGTCCAGGATGGCTATACCTACCCGGCGGTCGAGGAGGTCATCCAGGTGATCGTGACGCCGGAGCCGGGCAATGAGTTCACGATCCGGATCACCAACATGTCGGAGGTGGGGACGCTGATGCCCGAGGGCGGGGAGCCGGCCGCCGTGCCGCTGTCGCCGGGGCTCTTCGTGGTGCACACGATGGAAAACCCGCTGTTCACGGTCGGGCAGGCGTACCCCGGTAACGGGCTGGAGGCGCAAGCCGAGGACGGGAACCCCATGATGCTGCACGAGGGGGTCATGCCCCGCGCGGGGCTGACCTCGCCGGCGGCGCCGGGCGTCGCGGTGGTGCACGGGGCCGCAGCGCCGCTGTTCAGGTCGGGCGAGGCGGACCGGAGCAAGGGACTCGAGATGCTGGCCGAGGACGGGAACCCGACCACGCTCGCGGAGTCGCTGGAGGCCGAGGTCGGGGGCGAGAGCGGGCTCTCGTCGGTGCTGGTCTACGACACGCCCGTGGGCGCCTCGATGCCGGGGCCGCTGCTGCCCGGCGCGAAGTTCAGCTTCAGGGTGACCGCGCGGCCCGGCGAGCGGCTGAGCTTCGCGTCGATGCTGGGGCAATCGAACGATCTGTTCTTCGCCCCGAGCGAGGAGGGGATCGCGCTGTTCGACGCGAGCGGCGAGCCGGTGAGCGGCGATGTCTCCGACCAGGTCTCGATCTGGGACGCGGGCACCGAGGCCAACCAGTGGCCCGGCGTGGGCCCCGACCAGGCGCCGCGCCAGGCCGGGCCGCAGATGGGCGCCGACGATCCCACGGACCGGGTGCGCTCCGTCGATGACGGTTATCTGTATCCTGCGGCCAGCCAGATGCTGAAGGTGACCATCAGCCCGGCGCGGTAGCGGGGACCACGAGCGGCAGCGCTGGCTGCTGAATCACGGCCCCGGGGACGCCCGGGGCCGTTCACGCGTGACCTCCGAGCCTGTCGCTCACGCAGAGGCCCAGCTCTCCTACCTCGGTAGATCGCTCGCGCTCGAGCGTGGCCGACCTCAGCAGAGCCTGCGGGCGCCGGCTAGTGGCAATGAGCCGGCAGCGAGCCGATGCGAGCGGCGGGCTCGACTACCGGTCCGAGCTTGCTCGCCCCTCGGGTGCCACCGACAACCCGAGCAGCTGGTCGCGAGGTCGCGCATGCTACCGTCCATTCCAATCATGGAAGGCTCGATCCTCCGGCACATCGTTGCAAGCGATGGGACGCGCATCGCGTGGCACACGCACCAGCGCCCAGGCGACGAGGTGCAGCTGCGGGATCGAGCGCCTGTCGTCCTCACGAACGGCCTCAGCACGACGGAGAACTTCTGGAAGCACCTCGTCAGCGCGCTCGCAACGACGACCCACCTGGTCCACTGGAGCTACCGGGGCCACGGGCAGAGCGAGACGGCGCGCTCGGGCGACTACACCATTTCGACCCACGCAGACGATCTTCTCCGGGTGACGGAGGCGGTCCGTGCTCGTAGTACGTTCTCCGGCGCGCCGGTGCACATCGCCTTTTCCATGGGCGTCACGGTGCTGCTCGAGCTCTACCGCCGTCGCCCTGATCTCGTGCGCGCGATGGTGCTCATCGCCGGCGGCGCCGATCACCCCTACGCGTCGAGCGCCGCCTTCCGGATCCCCGGCACGCGCGCGGCCCTCCGTATGGCGCTACGGACGGCGGCCCCCATCGTCCCTCGTATTGCGCCGGTCGTGCGCCGCGTCACGGCGTCCAGGGCCCTCTTCCCCCTGGGCCAGGCCGCGGGCGTCTTCGGGCCCGAGGCGCCTCGGGAGGAGCTCGAGCATTTCCTCCGCGCCGTCGGGACCATGGACCTTCGCGCTTACTGGGAGTCTCTGCGGTCGTTGATGGAGGCACGCGCGTCGGACGTCCTCCCCCAGGTGCGGGTGCCGGTCCTGGTGATCGCGCCCGAGCGCGACGTGATGGCCCTGCGGGCCGATCTCGACACGCTGCGCCGCCTCATTCCGGGTGCCGAGTGGATGATCGTGCTCCGCACAGGCCACGCGATGCTCCTCGAGGCAGGGGGCGCGGTATCGGCCCGCATACAGGAGTTCTTGCTCGGCCTACAGTAGCCAAGAGCCCATGGGCCAAGCTCCCTCCACCTGCACAGCCGCGTCGCCTGTCGCCGCTCCCTCCTCGCGCGGTGTCGCAGCCGCGCTCGAGCATCGTCCTGCCCGTGCTCTGGACGAACGGCTGGGACATCGCGCTGCGCCTGTGCTCGGGCCTCGGCTCGGCGACGACGCTCACGGTGCAGACCCCGCGCGGACGCATCGCGCAAGTCACGGTGCGTACGGGGCCATCGTTCCACGGCGTCGTGCTCGCCGATCCCGAGACGGGCGACGTAAACATCCACGCTGGTGACCGATGGTCGAGCGTCTCGCTAACCGATGTTGCTCGGCCGGTACCAGTCGAAGTCGTTGTGGAACGGAAAGCTGTTGATCCCCAGGCTGATGCTCGCGTCGAGCGCGCGGACGTGGTGCCACCAGCCCACCGGGATGAAGAGCGCCTCGCCCGGCTCGAGCACCACGTCCTTCACGAGCACCGGGGCCATCGGGTCCTTCTCCGGGTCCCGATCGGCGTACATCGCGCGTGCGCCGTCGAACAGCGACGTCTCGAACGGCGCGATCATGCGGTAACGCTTCCTGCCGTACACCTGTCCGAACAGGATGTTGGACGTGTCGTAGTGCAGCGGCGTGACGGTCCCGGCAGGGCCGAGCCAGAGCGCCGAGGCGCCCAGCAGCCGCTGCGCGGCGCAGTACCCGTCCGGGAGCACCACGTCGTCCAGCAGCGCGCCGAGTTTCGTCCGCTCGAGGACGCGGTTGTTGGCGACCATGTAAAAGTCGTTCGTCTCCTCGCTCGCGGCGCCGGCGATGCGCGCGACGAAGTCGCGCAGCGGCGTGCTCTCCGTGTGCCGCGCCGCGTGCATGTCGTAGTCGGGATCGCTCTGGCGTCCTGTCGTGACGTCGACCACGACATCGCCGAAGCGCTCGGAGAGGTACGCCGGGGTCCACCGGCCGAAGGCGGGCCAGCGGGTCACGACGTCGGTCAGGACGACCGGGATGTTGCCGGCGACATAGACGTCGCGGAGCTCCTCGCCGGACACGCCGGAGCGCCGCGGGATCCCCGTCGGATCGCAGGCGACCGACGCCATTCTCTGCTGGAGCCGCGCCAGCATCTCGTGCCGCCGCGCCGACCTGGCGAAGGGCCGAGCGGCGACGAAGATGGGCGAACGGACGATGGCCGAGAGCAGCTCTCCGGCCTGCGCGCTGCCGACGCCGGCCGCCTGGAGCTGCTCCGAGATCACGCCCTCGGGCACGCCGCGCAGCAGGTTCTCCGTGGCCCAGCGCCACCACTCGGGCGCAACTTCCAGCTCGCGTTCCTGTTCGCCCATCTTCGACCTCACCATGTTGGGGAGCGCAACGGTGCGACGATCGAGCGCCTCACTTGCACGGGGGAGGCGGCGGCGGCATCGGCGGGATGATCTTCCCCTCTTCCCCATCCGGCGGCGGCGGCATCGGCGGGATGATCTCCTCGTCCGGAAGCGGCGGCGGCATCGGCGGGATGATCTCCCCCTCTTCCCCGTCCCGTGGCGGCGGCATCGGCGGGATGATCTCCCCCTCTTCCCCGTCCCGTGGCGGCGGCATCGGCGGGATGATCTCCCCCTCTTCCCCGCCCGGCGGCGGCATCGGCGGCACAATCTCGCCGCCCTCGCAGTCCGGAGGAGGCGGCATCGGCGGGATGATCTCCTCGTCCGGAGGCGGCGGCGGCATCGGCGGGATGATCTCCCCCTCTTCCCCATCCGGCGGCGGCGGCATCGGCGGGATGATCTCGCCTTGATCGCCCGGGTCGTGTCCCTCGTCGACGCCCGGAGGACCACAGGCGACCACGAAGACGGCAGCAGCCGCTGCGGCCGCTCGAGACACCCGCTGCACCAGGGCCGCCGTTCGAGGCGGCGGCGTGGGCAGCGGCGATAACAAGGCTGCATCGTCTGAAAGAAAGTTACGTGACATGAACACCTCCGCTGCCGGCAGCGTGCAGGACATGTGCCATCTCACTACCGCCGGATATCCCTGAAGATCTCGCCTTCTACAGCGCCGACCGACGCGCCCGTAGCGCGTGGCCCAGAATGGCTCAGCGGCGCGCGGCTCACCGCAGGGCCCGCGCGAGCGCCGCGTCGTCGACCTCGTCCTCCGCGGCGCTCTCGAGCGCAGCGCGCAGCGCATCGTCGGCCGTGGTCCCGGCGGCGATGCGAATGTGCTCCTGCGCCTCGGGGTAGCCAGCGACGCGCAGGAGCAAGGCAGCGCCCACCCGGCGTTCCAGCGGGGCGCTGGCGTCGTCGAGCGCGTGGAGCGCGTCCTCGGGGGTCAGGCCAGCGGCGCGGTAGCCGTCGCCGGCGAGCAGCTTGCGGAGGTCCTCGCGCCAGAGCGCGAGATCGCGGCCGCGCCGCTCCAGCGCGTCGGCGCCGTGCAGCGCTGCGCCGCCGGCAGCGCCCTCGCGCGCATCACGGAGGCGCTGCGCCAGCGTCTCTGTCAGGGCTTCTCCCGTCCGGAGCACGACCGGACCGCCGCTGCCCCGGCGAAAGAGGAGGAGGCAATCGCCGCGCCTCTCGACCGAGTCGAGCTCGGCGTAAGGGAGCCAGACGGTCGAGAAGGGCCGCTCGACGCGCACGCCGTCGGTGCCCACCACGACCGGAGTGCGGCGCACGGCGCGGCGGAGGAGCCATGTCGACAGCGCGGTGAGGGCAAACCACGCCACGACCGGTCCGGAGCTGCCGGTGAGCGGCTCGGCGAGCGCCATGATCACGACGAGCCAGAGGATCATGAAGGCCGGCAGACCGAAGCAGCCGGCCAAGAGCTCGCGGTGGACGCTGCCGAGCGAGACCGCGACGCGCCGCTCCGTGGGGCCGATCCCGAGGGCCGCGAGCAGGCGCGCGCCCTCTTCCTCCCGCGCGATGTGCACCTCGAGCACCCGCCCGCCGCGCAGGCGGAGCTCGACGCGGACGCGCAGGTCCGACAGGACAAGGCCGGAGCGGATCTCGGCGCGCGGGATCGAGCGCTCCGCGGCGCCGGAGCCGAGGCGCAGCCCAGCCGCGTCGGCGGCCACGCGCACCGGCCCCTTCCTGCCGATGGCGGTGGTGGTGAACAGGGCGCTCACGAACGAGAGCCCCAGGCCGACGATCACACCGGGCACGGCGAGGGTCAGGGCGCGGAACGCGAACCCGCGGAGGCTCGGCTCGTCCAGCACGTGCGCGAGGACCAGGGCGATGACGCTGATCAGAAAAGGCCCTCCCCCGCTCGCGAGCAGCGCGAGGCCTCCGAAGACGCGGCCAAGGCCCTCGTGGCGCCGCCCGACGCGGCGGCTCGTGAGCTCGAAGGCAGGTCGGGAGGTCGCCCGCATCGCCGGGGCCATTCTGCGCCCGTTGTCGGGGCGATCTCCAGCACGTTACAGCGAGGCCGCTACCCGTGGATCCAGTAGCGGTAGCCGTTCGTGCGGAAAGGCACGTCGAGCTCGCGGCAGATCTCGGCGATCACATCGGGGGTGAAGAAGTAGTTGCGGATGCGGGCGATGTGCTCGCCGTCGGTCTCGACGGTCCAGACGGTGCGCACCGCCGGTCCGGTGTCGTGATCGAACCAGAAGAGCAGCAAGAGCTCACCGCGATGCTCGCGCACCTCGCAGCGCGGCGGGCCGCCGAGGTAGCCGACCAGGTGACGGGCGTCGACCCCGCCGGCGTCGGTGGTCGTGATCGGCGAGAGGCTGCCGACGAACGACCCGGTGCGCGGATCGGCCGGGGGCTCGCGCCCGTACTCGGTCACCACGCCGACGATCTCGGTGATCGAGCTGTCGAGGAGCAGCGAGGTCAGGGTCGGCAGGTCGCGGGCGTTGAAGGCGGCGCAGAAGGCGTCGAGCACGCCCGGCGCGGGCGCCCGGGGCTCGTCGGCCTCGGGCGCCACGAGCTTGCCGCGGCCGCGGTGCAGCGCGGCCTTCACGGCACCGACCGAGGTCGAGAGCGACGCGGCGACCTCGTCGAGAGAGAAATCGAACACGTCCTTGAGCACGACCGCCGCGCGCTCCTGGGGCGACAGGTGCGCGACCAGGGTGCCGGCGGCCTCGCGCGACGCCCGCTCGTCGGTCGCGTGCCCTGGCGCCACGGGCGCTGCCGTGGGCTCGCCGAGCGCGTCGCGCTCGAGCCGCTGCCGCCGGGCGCGGTCGATCCACAGGTTCGACGCCACCCGGAACAGCCAGGCGCGCGGGTTGGGCAGGTCGTGGAACAGGGTGCCGAGCGTGACGAAGCCGCGGGCCATCGTGTCCTGCACCAGGTCCTCGGCGTCCCACGGGCTCCGGGTCAGGTAGCGGCAGTAACGGTACAGCTCGGGCCGGAGCGGCTCGAACACGTCGAGGAACCGCTGCCATGACGCCTTCACATCATTGCTCAGCTCGCCGAGGTCGCGCGGCTCGTCGCTCATGACCAGGCCGGCTCGTAGCACAGGACCGACAGCCCGCCGCCCAGGTTCTGGGTCCGGATCTGCCGCAGCGAGAGGCGATGGTCGCGGCGCGCGAACAGCGGCGTGCCGCCGCCGAGCACCACCGGGTGCACGATCAGGCGGAATTCGTCGACGAGGCGGAGCTCGATCAGCGTCGACACGAGCGCGGCGCCGGCCCAGGCGACGATCGGCTTGCCGGGCTGCCGCTTGAGCGCGGCGATCTCCTCGGGGTCACGGGCCACGCGGGTGTTGGCCCACGCGGCGTGCGTCAGGGTCCGCGACAGCACCACCTTGGGCAGGGCGTTCATCTTGCGCGCGAACGCGAGGTCCTGGGGCGAGCGCGGGTGGGCCTCGGCGTCAGGCCAGTACTGGAGCATGAGCTCGTAGGAGGTGCGCCCGTAGACCGCGAGGCCCACAGAGTCGACCATCTCGTCGCAGTACCGCTCGAACTGCGGGTTGCCGTCCTGGAACCAGTCGAGCTCGCGGCCCGGGCCCTCGATGTAGCCGTCGAGGGACGTGATCATGGAGACGTAGAGGCGTCGTTCGGTCGGGGTTGTCGTCGTCATGGCCCACCGACGAACGGCGCGGCCGGAAGGATACGGGGGGCGAAAAAATTGTTGGGAGGAGAGGAAGAAGGAGAGATTCACAGGGAGACGGGGAGGCGGGGAGGTGAGAGATGGGGGTCAGTCGTTCGACCCCGCAGGCTCGGCGCCGGCGGCTTCGGACGGCATCGATGCGGGGCGGCGAGCAGGCTCGAAGGAGGATCCCCACCTCTCGCCTCTCCACCTTGCTCTGTCTATCTCTCTCTCCTCCCCGCCTCCCCGTCTCGCTGTGCACTCTCTCTTGCTCCGTTGCCTGTCCCTGAGCGGCTCAGACGGAGCCTGAAGTGGCCGAGCACGGTCCAGGCGTCGAGGGCATCCTCCTCGGTCGGCGTCGGGCCGATGTTGTGCAGGACGAGCGGGATGCCGCGCGGCCCCTTGCGATCGCTGACGATGCCCACATGATCCGGCCTGCACGAAGGGCACGGCTTGAGCGCCCAGACCACGATATCGCCGGGCTTCCAGGTGCTCACCGCGGCCTCGTCGAACGTCCTGGGGAGCGAGGTGGCGTGGGCGCGCAGGTAGGTAAGCATCGGCCCGACGCGACGATGGTCGATGTTGCGATCGGGACGCTCGACCGTCGTGTAGACCGCCCGGCGCGCGAGGATGTCTTCGTGGATCTTCTCCTGGAGATCGACGCCCGCAGCGCGGACGGCGCGGACGACGACATCGGTGCAGACGCCGCGATCGGGGGCCGGATCGCCGTTGGGGTAGCCGATCGCGACCCACGCCGGATCGTAGGTGACGCCGCGGGCTACCTCCAGGCGCGCGCGGGCGACGATCGGATCGGCGGACGCGGGCGCGATGGCGGGCTCGGCAGGAGGCGCCACAGCAGGCGCGGGCGCGGGCGCGGGCGCGGGCGCGGGCGCGCGGAGCGGCGCGGGCGCCTCTGCGCGTGCAGGCCCAGCGGCCGACGCGTGACGGCTCTCGCGCGGAGCGGGCCCTTGCGAGCCACAGGCCAGGAGGGTGACCGCGGCGACGAATTCCCAGGAACGTGAGCTCATGGCGCGTCATCGGCCGGAGCGGGCGATCTGTGACAAGGACGGCGCACGAGCCCCCCAGGCTCTCGATCCCCTCCCCGCCCTGCCCTGGCGGTGCGCCGCCCTCCGCGCGACCTGCGACGACGGCGCTGGGCAGACGCCGTCGGTGCTGTACAACCAAGGCTCACCCCTTGCCGAGGAGCTGCCGCATGACGCGTCGTCTTCAGGAACGCCTGCTCGCGATCATGGACCGCAAGAACCACTGGGCCTGGGCGCACCTCACAGGCCCCGGCCTCACGCGAGACCAGCTCGCGGTTCACTTCAGGCACGAATACCGGGTCTACGTGCGCGACTTCCCGGTGCTGCTCGCGCGCGTGCTCGGCCAGTCGCCGCCGGCCGCGGTGCGCAGCGCCCTCGCCGAGAACCTCTTCGAAGAGCAGACGGGCAAGCTCTCGCTGGGCGTGTCGCACCCGGCGCTCTTCCTGGAGATGATCGACGGCCTGGGCATCCCGCGCGCGGCCATCGAGGACGAGTCGCTCCCGCTCGAGCCCGAGGCCCACGCCTACCGGGCGCTGCTCGACCGCGTGAGCGCGGCGCCGCCGTGGGTCGTGGGCGCGGCGGTGCTGACGATCTTCGTGGAGGGCAGCGTGCACGAGCGCGCGGAGCTGCTCGGGCAGCGCGAGGCGCCGCCGATCGAGGAGGCGCTGCGCGCGCACCCGATGGTGCGGCACTACGGGTGTCCGCCCGAGCGCATGCGCCTGGCGAGGGCGCACCGGGCGGTCGAAGGAGGGCACCGGCGGGACGCGTGGGAGATGGTGCTGGGCCACGCGCCGGACGAGGGCCCGACGGCGGACGCTGTCGCGTCGGCGGTGGCCGCAGCGCACGCGGCCTGGCTGGCGTACCGGGATGGAGTCGCGCGCGCGATGGGGCTCCGGCAGGCCTGAGCTGGCCCCGGCGCACTCCTCCGGTTCTGCCTGACACGCGCGGGGTTCACTGATAGAATCGCGCGCATCGCTTGGGCCGTTCTGCGCCCGTTCTTGAGGAGATCTCCCGGTATGTCCTTCTCGGCTCGTTCCTTTGCCTTCTTTGCCATGTTCACACTTGGGTCCGTGGCCGCGTGCGGCGGCGAATCCAGCTCCGGGGCCGGCGGCGCCGGCGGGTCGGGCGACGACGCCGCGGGCCCGGGCCCCGGGAGCACGTCCTCCGGCCCCGGCGCGACCAGCGGCGGCGCCACCAGCGGCGGCGGCGCCACCAGCGGCAGCGGCAGCGCGACGACGGGCAGCGGCACGGGCGGCGCCGCCAGCAGCGGCGCCACGAGCAGCGGCTCAGGCGACGTCACCACGAGCGCCACGAGCACCGGAGCCGGCGACACAACGACCAGCACGGCGGCGACCGGCGGCACGGATCCCGGCGGGTGCAGCATCTTCTGCTCCGACTTCGAGGACGGCGCGCTGCCTTCCGAGATCCAGTTCTTCCCGGACTACCTGCGCCCGAGGATGAGCGAGTTCGTGACGCTGGACAGCACCGGTCACAGCGGCTCGCGCTCCGTCAAGGTCACGGGCACGGACTTCAGCCAGATGCTCGGCGTGGCCGTGCCGAGCAACTTCTGGGGCAGGATCTACCTCAAGAGCGCCACCGACATCCAGATGGGCCACAACACGTATGTCGCGGCCGTGGAAGGCAACGGGGATCCCAACAACGGGGAGCAGATCCGCATCGGCGAGCACCAGTGTCAGCTCGAGCTGAACCGCAAGAGCGACGACAAAGAGATGCTCTCGAACGGCGGCATGTACATGTGCAGCGGCGGCGTGAAGCTCGTCGCGAACACCTGGTACTGCCTCGAGTTCCACTACGACGGGCCGGGCCGCTCGGTGAGCGTGTTCGTGGACGGCACCGAGGTCAACGCGATGCACGTCACGGACTGGGGCCCGTACGACTACAAGCTCTTCAAGTTCGGGTTCGAGAAGTACCACGGCGGAGCCAAGACGATGTGGTACGACGACCTCGCGCTCCACTCCGAGCGCGTCGGCTGCGGCAAGTAAGGCCGCGCCGCGCGGCGCTCGGGTGAGCCCGAGGGGCCGCGGGGGCGCCGCGGAGACGACATGAAGGCGACTCTCACTCGTCGATGACGGCGTTGACGATCCCGTCGAAGAACTCCCCGTTCCCGACCGCGTCGAGCATCCGGTTCCAGCCGATCTCATCGAACGGCGTCGGCACGCCGTGGTTCGTCAAGATGACCCCGATCAGCTCGCGGCGGCGATCGATCCACAGGAAACACCCGGTGCCGCCCGCCTTGCCGTAAGAGCCGCTCGAGAGGCGCGACCCGCCGTTGGAGAAGCGGTGGGTCGCGAGCTCCCAGCCATAGCCCTTGGGCGTCATCAGGAGGTTGGTTATCGGCGATACGTCGGTCTCCGACGCCCTCACCTCGGGCGTCTGGTTGCTCACCATCGCGGCGGCGGCCTGGCGGCTCAGGACGCGGACGCCGCCGTACCTGCCGCCGTTCAGGATCATCTGGCAGAACACCGCGATGTCCCGCGCCGTCGAGAAGACGCCGTCACAGCCGACGATCCCGCCGAGCGCGTGATCCTGCTCGTCCTGCACCTCCCCGCGCAGCACCCTCCCCCGGAGCTCGGAGTAGCCCGTGGCCGCGGTCCGCGAGATGAGCGCCGCCGACGGGTTGAAGGTCGTGTCGCGCATGCCGAGCGGGCCCCAGATGCGCGCCTTCGCGAAGGCGTCGAGATCCATGCCCGAGGCGACCTCGATCACCCGCCCGAGGAGGCGGTAGGTGAGATCGCTGTAGAGCACCTGCGTGCCAGGGATGTACTCGAGCGGCGACTCCGCCATGCGCTGCCAGACGCTCTCGCAGTCCGGGTCGTCCAGGAACTGGCTGTCCAGCGGCAAGCCGGCCGTGTACCGGAGCATGTCGCGCACCTTGATGGCCTGCTTGCCGTTGGCCGCGAACTCCGGGATGAAGTCGGCCACCCGGTCGTTCATCCGCAGCACGCCGTCCTCCACGAGGATCACCGCCGACGTCGCCGTCGCGAGGACCTTGGTGATGGAGAGCAGGTCGAACAGCGTGTCGAGCGTCATCGGCTCGTCCGCGCCGCGGACCCGCGAGCCGAACGCCCGGTGCCCGACGATCCTCCCCCGCCGCGCCACCAGGGCGACCGCGCCCGGGAACAGGCCGTCGGTCACCCGGCGCTGGATGCGCGCAAAGACGTCCTCGATGCGCTCCGAGCACAGGCCGACGCGCTCGGGCAGCCCCGGGACGAGCTGCTCGTACGTCGTCTGGATGTGCGCCTCAGCCACCTTGGCCGACAGGACCGCCGGCGCGAACGCGGCCACCGCCGCCGTACGGCCCAGCCCCTGGAGAAGGCGTCTGCGATTTAAAAATCCATGCTCGGTGCACATGTTCGCTCGCTCCTGATCCGTGATCCGTGGGGGGCCGGGTCGCGCTGCCGCAGAGCCCGCTCGGGCGCGATTTCCCGCGCCGCCGCTGAGGTCGCCATCGACGCTCGCGAGCGCCCGAATTCCTGGACAGCAGGAGGTGTGCCGAGCAGCGGACCCAGCGATTCGCGGCGCCGCCGCGCGAGGGCGCCGGCGGACCGGTGCGCCGATCGTGCACCCGCCTGCACGATCGGCCGCGCTATCGCCCGCGCGGTCCCGACGCTCTGCACGGGTTTGCACGATTCGTGCAAATCTTCGTGCAGATCAACGCCGAACCAGCGCACGGCGGCGCGCGGCGGCGCGTAGGATGTGCTCGTGGACGAAGGCTTTCCCGGCAGCGATGTGCGGGGCTCCTGCGCGACGACGCTCCGGCTCGCGATCGTGGCCGGCAGCACGATCACCTTCGCCCCGTTGCCGCCCCAGGGCTGCGTCGTCCTCGGCCGCGACGAGGGGTGCGACGTGCGGATCGACGATCGCTCGGTGTCGCGCCGGCACGCGGCCCTCCACGTCGGCCCGCCGCTCCGGATCGAGGACCTCGGGAGCGCCAACGGCACGTTCGTCGGCGAGCCGCAGGCCCGCGCGCTGACGGCGCGCACGCACCGCCTGCGGCGCCTCTCGCGGGAGAGCGCCGAGGTCGGCGTCGGCGAGCGCTTCAACCTCGGCGCGACCACCGTCGTCGTCGGCCGCGCGCCCGGCGGGGCGGCCGAGGAGCCCGACCGCGGAAAGCCGCCCGCGGAGATCGTGCTGCTGGCCCCTGCGATGCTGGCGCTCTACGAGCAGGCCGCCCGCGCCGCGCGGAGCCCCATCAGCGTGCTCATCCTGGGCGAGACGGGGGTGGGCAAGGAGGTGCTCGCCCGGACCCTCCACGCGCGCTCGCCGCGGTCGAGCGGGCCTTACGTCGAGCTGAACTGCGCCGCGCTGCCGCCGTCGCTCCTCGAGGGCGAGCTCTTCGGCCACGAGAAGAGCGCCTTCACGGGGGCCAGCCACGCGCGCGCCGGCCTGCTCGAGGCGGCCCACGGCGGCACGCTGTTCCTCGACGAGATCGGCGAGCTGCCCCTGGCCTTCCAGGCGAAGCTGCTCCGCGTCCTCGAGGACCGGAAGGTGCTCCGCATCGGGGGCCGCACTCCCCGCCGGCTCGACCTCCGCTTCGTGGCGGCGACCAACCGCGATCTCGAGGCGGAGATCGCGCGCGGCGCCTTCCGCCAGGACCTCTATTTCCGGCTGAACGGCATCTCCCTCGTCGTCCCGCCGCTCCGCGAGCGGGTCGCCGAGATCGGCCCGCTCGCCGGCAGGTTCCTCGAGGAGGCGTGCCGGCAGCTCGACCAGCGCGGCGCGCCGCGCATCTCGCCGGAGGCGCTCGCCGCCCTCGAGGCGTACGCCTGGCCGGGGAACGTGCGCGAGCTGCGCAACGTGATCGAGCGCGCGGCGGTCCTGTGCGCGGGGGAGTCGGTCCTGCCCGCCGATCTGCCGCCGCACCTGATGAACGGCGCCACGCCCCCGCCGAGCGGCGCCGCGTCGCGGCCGAGCGGCACCATCCCCCCGCCGCCGCCATTGCCGCCGAGCGGCGCCGCGCTGCCGCCCGGCGGCGCCGCGCCCCCGTCGAGCCGCGCCACGCCCCTGTCGAGCGGCGACGCACCCCCGTCGGGCCGCGCCGCGCTGCCACCGCCTCCGCCCAGCGGCGCCGGGCTGCCGCCGGCCGACGCGCCGCCGCCGAGCGGCGACGCCCTGGCGAGGCTCCGGCTCGAGATGAAGGCCGCCGACCGGCAGCGCGTCGTCGAGGCCCTGGAGCGGTCCGCGGGCAACCAGACGCGCGCCGCCAAGCTCCTCGGCGTCTCGCTGCGCACGCTGATCAACCGAATCGACGAGTATGGCATCCCGCGGCCGCGGAAGCGGTCGCCCTGAGCGCTCACGAGCGCGACGAGAGCGCCGCGCCCCGGCGCCCAGGGCGCGGGACGCCCGTTCCCGGATCCCGCGGAGCACCGCCCAGCGACCCCGTGCACCTCGTCCTCTGCCGGCGCTGGCAAGTGATTGGCTTCCGATAGGAGCAGCCTGATAGAACATCGATCACGTTGATCAAGCGAGGAATGAACCGCCAAGACGCCATAAGACGCCAAAAAAAAAAAATCTTGGCGTCTTATGGCGTCTTGGCGGTTGAAATTCTGCGCTTTTCAGGCAGTTTCAACACGTTTGTCGCCCTAGCAGGGCAGGGACACGTCGAAAGAGGGACGGAAGCGCAAGAGCGGCACGAAGCGGAGGCCGTGGCGGAAGCGGGAGCGGTAGAACAGCCCGGAGACCACTCCGAGGATCATCTGGACGTGTGCTGCGCTGTACGATTTCCTCATTTCGGCGTTCACTCCCTGTGATCGACCATCGCCCCGATAGGACTCCTTCAGGCACTCGGTAGGGTCACGCACGGCGGCGGAGCTGCAGCACGCCGAGCGCGACGCAGAACACGGCGGTGCCCCAGTGGATCGCGAGGTAGCCCGGGTGAGCGCCGCGCCACGCGAGCACGATGGCTCCGTCGACGACGGGGATCACGGAGCCGAGGAGCAGCGCGAGCGCCGCGGCGCGCCGCTCGCCAAGGAGCGTGAAGGCGATGAGCAAGGCGCCGACGGAGAGGTCGCGCGCTCCCTTGGCGACAGCGTACGCGGCGAGGCCAGCGAGCGGCACGCCGAAGGCCGCAGCCGCGGCGCCGGGGACAACCAGGAAACGCGCGCCGATGAAGCAGAGCGTGAGGCCGGTGAGCAGCGTGGCGATGCCCGCGCCGCCGAGGCGGCGCGACGGGAGGGACGAGGCGGAGGAAGCGATGGTGGCGTCGTTCATGGGCTGGATGTAGCCCTCGGCGGACGCGCCCGCGATGGCCGGCGCGCGCAACGAATGTCCCCAGACGCTCACATTGCGCGTGTTCTGGATCATCGTTAGGCTCGCGCCATGTACCAGGATGACCCGCTGTCGAGCCGATTTTTCGCGGCCAAGCTCTCGTCCGAGCTCGTCTGCCGGACCGCTGCGCGGGGGGCCTGGGCGCTCGAGCTTCCGGCGCGTCCGATCCTGGTGCTCCACCACGTGACCGAGGGGAGCTGCGTGCTGCGCGCCGGGCGAGAGGCTGTCTCGCTCTACCAGGGCGACGTGGCGCTGGTGCGACCGAACGTGGGGCACCGCGTCGACCACGGCGACGCGAGGGCGAAGCCCGTGCTCCTCGACCGGTGGCTCGAGGTCTCGCGAGAGGAGGACGGCGAGCGCGTGCTCGGCCGCGGCGCCACCACGGCGCGCGCGCTGTGCGGCGTGTTCCGGTTCGAGCACGACGCGCTTGCCCCCTTGCTGCAGGTCCTGCCGCCGGTGATCCACGCCGGCGCGCGGGCCATCGAGGCGCGGCCCTCGTTTGCCGGCGCGCTGGCGCGCCTCCGGAGCGAGTTGCACGAGATGCGCCCGGGGGCGGGGCTGGCTCGCCGTCGCTGGCTCGAGCTCATCCTCATCGAGCTCGTGCGGCTGCTCGCCGACCGCGAGCCCGCGAAGCTCGCCGCGCTCGGCGCCACGCAGGACGTCGTCGTCGCCCGCGCGATCGCCGAGCTCGTGCACGACCCGGCGCGCGCGTGGGACGTCGACACCCTGGCGCGAACGGTGGGCGTCTCGCGCGCCACGCTCGCCCGGCGGTTCCTCGAGGCCACGGGCGCGCCGCCCATGGCGTACCGGGCGACGCTGCGCACCGAGCACGCGCGCCGCCTGCTCCGCGAGACGACGCTGTCGAACCAGCAGATCGCCCACGCGGTCGGGTTCGCCACGGTGCAGGCGTTTCAGCGCGCGTTTCGGCGCGAGACCGGGGCGACGCCGTCGGCTGTCCGCGCGCAGCTGCGCGCCGCCCACGGCTGAATCACCGCGCAGGAACGTCGGCGTGACGCGTCACACATCACGCGACGGGCGGCGGCGGCGGCGGCGGTAGCGAGGGCTGCTCGCCCTCGAGGCGCCGGCGCACGTACCCGAGGTGCAGGTAAAGCTGGTAGAGAGCCGCCATCGCCCCGAGCGGGACCGATACGGTGGCGAGCTTCTCCTCCAGCTGACGGAGCGTCGCGATCATCTCCGCGCGCCGCGCCGGATCCGGCGGGCCGGCGAGCTCCCGCTGCGCGCGGCGCAAGATCTCGTAATGGCGGTAGATCCGCGCGCTGATCCGCCAGTTGTACAGGGGCTGCGCGATCTTGAAGATGGAGAAGATCACCGTCGCCAGCGGCAGCAGCATGAGCTTCAGCCGGCTCACCATCGACGCAGGCCAGAACGGCAGGACGCGCTGCAGGAGCGAGGGCCCCTCCTCGAGGTAACGCCGCGCCTCGGGGCGGAGCGGCGCCTCCACGAACCGCGCGGACGGGAACTCGCCGGGCGCGTCGAGGAGGTTGCCCGGCTCGTGCGCGGCGCGCGCCGCCTCGATCAGGAGCGGGACCAGCGCGGGGTGGAGCGTCGCGTTGGCGACCAGCGCGGCCGGCGGGGCGAGCAACGGGCTCGGCGCGGGCGGGATGTTGCGCTCGAGGTCGAGCAGCCCCTCGCTGAGCACGACGCTCGTCAGATAGGGGTAGCGGCGCGCGTAGCTCTGGTGCTGGCGCAGGGTCATGAGGCGCACGCCATCGGCGCGGATCAGCTGCTGCACCTGCTCGGAGCCGGGGCCGACGATGAAGAAGGCCGCGTCGATGCGGCCGGCCTGGAGCGCCTCGGCCGCCTGCCGATCCGGCAGCCCCTCGAAGGGCGCGCCGGCCGCGGCCTGACCGGCCGCGGTGACGCCGCTGTCCGCGAGCAGCCGCTGCGCGACCACGCGCGTGCCGCTCCCCTCGGGGCCGATCGAGAGCCGCTTGCCCGCCAGATCCGTGAGGCGGTCGTAGGGCCGGTCGCCGCGGTGGAAGATCCAGAGCGGCTCGCGGTAGACGCTGGCGAGGCTGCTCAGGCGGTCGCGCGCGTCGGGCGGCATGGCGCCGCCCTGCACGAAGGCCACCGAGACCCCGCTCGCCGGATCGAGCAGGAGCGCGACGTTCTCGGCCGAGCCCGCCGTCTCGCGGATCTCGAGCGCGATGTCGAACCCGGCCAGGTACGCGCGGTACCGCTCGGCGAAGGCGTGATAGCGGCCCGTGGGCTGGCCGGTGGCAATCGTCAGCCGGCGGGGAGGCGGGGGCTCTACGAACAGCAGGTACGTCGCGACGAGGGCGGTGAGGCCGACGAGCAGGAACGGGGTCCAGACGCGCAGGAGCTCCCTGCGGTAGCCTTCGGCGATCCTGCGGCGGAAGAGGAGCCTGATCATGAGCGGATCGGCCGGAGATCCCCGTCCGGGCACGGCCCCGCGCTCGCCTGGAGCGCAGGGGGCGCCCACGCGGTCGGAGGGTGTCCGGGGGCGGATGATGCCCCGGCCGATGCCCCCCGGACAATGCCGTTGTTCGACGGACGCCGGGGATCGCGCGGTGTCTCGGGCGCCGACCGCGCGCGCGGCCCGCGACAGGAGCGTCTACAGCCGTCGCGGATGAGCCCCCCGGTGGGCGTCTCGCGCGCCACGCTCGCCCGGCGGTTCCTCGAGGCCACGAGCGCGCCGCCCATGGCGTACCGGGCGACGCTGCGCACCGAGCACGCGCGCCGCCTGCTCCGCGAGACGACGCTGTCGAACCAGCAGATCGTCCACGCCGTCGGGTTCGCCACGGTGCAGGCGTTTCAGCGCGCGTTTCGGCGCGAGACCGAGGCGACGCCGTCGGCTGTCCGCGCGCGGCTGCGGAAGGAGTCGAGGCCGCCATCGTCATGACGGTGGCGCTCGAGCCTCCAGCGACCCCGCCGCGGCGATCCTCACCGAACGGTGAATTTTGGCAAGCGCTGTCGCATCTAGGGCGGGAAGCGACGAGCTCTGGACCGTGCAGCTCGACGGGCGCAGCGCGGCCCGGCGGGTCTCCGGGCAGAGCGGGTGTGCTCGCTGCCGCGTGCGCTCCGGTGCGAGCGCCCCGAAACCGAGGAGGAACGATGCGCCTTCCAGGCAATATTGGCTTTTTGCTGTTCCGTACGCTTGGCTTGTCGTTCGGCTTCGCGCTGCTGCCCGATGCGGCGCACGCGGCCACCACCGCGATCACGTACACCATCGCCCACGCCGATTGCGTCGCGGCCAGCGGCTTCGCGCTGTACATGAACGGCACGCTGCTCGACACCGTGCCAAGCTCGAACGACTGCGAGTGCAACGCCTCGCCGCTCCGGGTGAGCATCACCGATCCGGCGTTGCTCGAGCTCTACAACCCCGCGATCTGTAACGACTTCCAGGTCGCGTTGGTCGGTGATGAGTACGTTTCGTGGGGCTACGTGCGCGTCGACGTCGCGTCGGACGAGGGGGCGGCGTCAGCGTGTCTGTTCGACGCCAACCCGACCCGCACCGGCGTGCGCTGCGCCAACCGGAATATTTGCGACGGCTACGTGTCCACCGCCCAGTTCATGGGGAGCGGGGCCAGAGATGGCGACGGCGTCATGGCGGGTGCGGGCACGGGGTGCGACAACTGCTTTGACGCCTACAACCCGGACCAGAGCGACGCCGACGGCGACGGGGTTGGTGATGCCTGCGATCGCTGCGTGGGCCCGGGGTCGGACGACAGCGACAGTGATGGCCTCTGCGATGGGGCGGACAGCTGCGTCGCGACCGTCAACCCGGGCCAAAGCGACGCCGACAGCGACGATGATGGCGTCTGCGATGGGGCGGACAACTGCATCGCGACCGCCAACCCGGACCAGAGCGACGCCGACGGCGACGGGTTCGGCGACGCCTGCGACAACTGCGTGGGCACGCCGAACTCCCGCCAGGAAGACAGCGACGGTGACGGGCTCGGGGACGCCTGCGCGCCCTGCTCAGGATGGGACGACTACGACTATGACGGGCTCTGCGGAGGTGCGGACAACTGCGACTACGACTACAACCCGGACCAGCGCGACACAGACGGCGATGGCGTGGGCGACCCCTGCGACAACTGCGCGGACACGTCGAACCCCGGCCAGGAAGACAGCGACTGGAACGGCCACGGCGACGCGTGCGACTTCTGCTACGCGTCCGGGGACACCGACTTCGACGCCGACTGGGCCTGCGACTCGGTGGACAACTGCCCGGGCCTCCCCAACCCCGGCCAGGACGACAGCGACGGCGACGGGTACGGCGATTTCTGCGACGAATGCAGAGGCCCAGGGTGGTACGACTACGACTATGATGGGGTTTGCGACGGAGCGGACAACTGCGTGGCCACGCGGAACTACGACCAGGCCGACGCCGATGGCGACGGCCGAGGCGACGCCTGCGACAACTGCGCGGCCACGCCGAACCTCAGCCAGGCCGACAGCGACGGGGACCGTGCGGGCGACGCCTGCGACAACTGCGCGGCCACGCCGAACCCCAGCCAGGCCGACAGCGACGGGGACGGCGTCGGCGACGCCTGCGACAACTGCGCGGCCACGCCGAACCCCGGCCAGGCCGACAGCGACGGTGACGGCGCCGGCGACGCGTGCGACCCCTGCGTGACGATCCAGCGGGGCACCTTCGGCCAGGTGGCGGACACGGCGATCTGGGCGCTGTACCCGAGCTACAACGAGGGCAGCTCTTCCTATGTCCACACGGGCCTGAGCAACGGCGCGGAGAAGAACGCGCTGTACCGCTTCGAGCTCGACTCCATCCCGTACGGGGCCACCGTCGCGTCCGCCACGTTCAGCACCGCGCTCTACAGCTCCGGCACGGGCGAGATCCGGGTGCACCGAATCAACGCCTCCTGGGCGGAGTCCACGGTGACCTGGAGCAACTTCGCCGACAGCTTCGAGCCGGCCGTCGAGGCGACGTTCCTCGGGGCGTCGTCCGGCGTCGCGACCGTCGACCTGACCGCGCTCGTCCAGGCGTGGGTCGACGGCGTGCACCCGAACCACGGTTTCCTCCTGGAAGAGGACCTGACGGCGCTCACCAGCTACCGTTCGAGCGAGCACGACATCCTCGGCAACCGCCCCTCGCTCGAGGTGTGCTTCCACTGACCGCCTCCTGACCCCGGCCGCTTCCGCCGCGTCGCGGGCCCGCCGGTTGAACGGGGCGAACCGCGGCGGCATCAGAGCCGCGTACCAGCCCCGGAGGCCCCATGCGTTCCCCTCGGACGGTCGTCGGTTGTGCGGTCGCGTCGTGGATGTCCCTCTCGACCACCTCCGCGCTGGCGGAGGTGGTCCTGGACCAGATTCAGTTCTTCGGGCGAACCACCTGGAGAAAAGATCACAAGAGCGCGATCTCCGATTTCAACAACATCCAGGTCAGCATCGCCGCGATACCCTACGAAGACGTCTACTCCGTCGAAGCGGAATACGCAGGGGTGACGACCCCGCTCACCTTCAACGACTACAACGATCGCTACTATGCGACGATCGACACGAGCACGGTGCCCTACGGCCCTCACACCTTGACGTTCACCGCGTACGACAAGCTCGGAAGGGCGTCGACGAGGCAGTATACCGTGCACAGGTACGCGCCGCCCAGCGTCTGGGTGGCGAGCCCGCGGCCAAACCGCACGCTCACCGGGGACACCCGCATCGCTGCGACGTGCGTGGGGACGCCTCCCTATTCCTGCACGCAGTTCAAGGCGCGCGTCCGGAGCCAGGTGCGCGATGAGGTGCTGGTGGGCGTCCCGTCGTCGGTGCCAGGGAGGATGGACGTGCTGCACCACCTGTCCTCGCCGCTTCAGTCGGGCGAGGTGCTCACGATCAGGCTCGAGGCGATGGACGACGTGGGCCCCGTCTGGTACGGGCCGACCCTCGGCGGGGGACTCGGCTTCAACGACTGGGCGCTCCCGCGCGTCTACGTCGAGCGGAGCCCGAAGCTCACCGCCGTCCAGCGCGCCCCCGGCGCCATCCTCGATTTCGACGCGACGCGCGTCCTGTTCATCGATCACGCGCTCCAGATCGGCGTCGTCGATCGCGTGACGCAGCAGGTGACGTGGCTCGGGGAGCTCCGGCTGCACCAGGATTGGATGCACAAGCCTGGTTACGGGGCGCTCACGCCGTCCGGCGTCGCCATGCAAGCGTGGTACGGATACGTCTTCCTGTGGAAGGACGGCGCGCTGGACCGGACGCCCAGGCAGGGCCGCCTCGACGCGGTGAACGGAGATACGCTCCTGTGGACGAGGGCCGACGACGACGAGGCCATCGTGCACACGTTCTCGACAGGCATCGAGACGAGCTTGTGGCTCGACCCTGGCAGCGCGTCGCCGTTCCAGGCGGACATCACGGCGTCAGGCGACACCTACTACAGCACGCACGAAGAGCCGTGGATCCGCGGGCCGGGCGAGATCCGCCTCGGGAACCACCCCGGCTACTTGCAACGGCCGATCACCGACGGGACGAACGTCGCCGGCCGGTGGTGGAACGGATCCGTGAGCTCGAGCTACCTCTACACGGCCGACGGCGCGGAGGTGTTCCTCGGCGACTCCAGGACCGGCGATGCGGCAGGGCTGCTGCTGCACGCAGGGCACGCGGCCTACCTGAAGAGCGACGGGGCCGTCAACCAGGTATGGCTGCGGCCCCCCTCGGGCGACGCGCACCAGCTGAGCAACTTCGCGACGCCGAGCCAGTTCGATCAGCAGGAGCTGCGCATCGGGCACGACGGCATCAGCGACACCGGCGAGGTCATGTTCCTCAACAACAAGAAGCGTTACATCGGGCGGCCCGGCGCCGCCCCGGAGGAGATCAGCAGCGACCTCGGACACGGGCGCTGGTTCGACGGGGAATGGCACGTCACCATCGGTGACGCCTTGTTCAAGGTCCAGTGACACGTTGTTCAAGGTGGCGAGCGCAGAGGCGCCGGCCTTCCTCGCCGCGTCGCCGGGCGAGGCGGCGCTGCGGGGGCACGGTGTGCCCCACGATGGAGGCGGCTTGCGCCATCTCGTGTGGCCGCGGCTCGAGCCGGTGATCATCGCCCGGTAGCGGTCGAGCTCGCCACGCGCCGAGGCGCGAGCCATGAACGCGGCGGGCAGAGGAATTCAAACCTGCCGCACCTGGCGCCGCGCCCAACGGGGCCGGACTCTGGTAGCCTCCGCCGCGCCGCCGACCGACCGGCGGAAACGAACGGAGAAACAGACACCACCATGGCCATCGTTCTTTACCACCACCCGTTTTCGCGCGCCGCCAACACTGTGTGGATGCTCGAGGAAGTCGGCGTCGAGTACGAGCTCAAGTTCGTCGACATCATGGCCGGCGACCAGAAGAAGGAGGACGTCACGAAGCTCAATCCGATGGGCAAGCTGCCCGTGCTCGTCGACGGCGACACCGTCGTCACCGAATCCGCGGCGATCGGCCTCTATCTCGCGGATCGTTATGCCCCGGGCCGCCTCGCGCCGAAGCTCGACGACGCGGCGCGCGGCACGTATTTTCGCTGGTCGCTCTTCGCCCCCTCGGTCATCGAGCCCGGCTCGATGGCCAAGGTCGGCAACTGGGAGTTCCGCGCCGGCTCCGCCGGTTGGGGCAACTACGACGACATGATCGCGACGATGGAATCGGCCATCTCGGGCCGTGACTTCGTCCTCGGCAAGGAGTTCTCGATGGCCGACGTCATCTTCGGCGGCACCATCGCGTACATGCTCGACTTCAAGATGCTCGAGCCGCGCCCGAGCTTCACCGGATATGCCGAGCGGGTCAGAGCCCGCCCGGCGTACGCGAAGAGCGAGGCGCGCAACAAGGCCGTGATGGACGAGCGCGGCCTCAAGATGCATGGGGCTTAAAGCGCCCTGAAGGATTGAAGCGGAGCGCCTCGGCGATCTACCTCCCCGAGAACACCCACATCCCGGCGAGCCCGACCACGGCGTCGACTTCCGCCGCCGCCGGGCGCTGGTGCGCGAGCAAATCCTCGCCATGCAGCGCCTGCGGAGCGACGAGGTCGCCTCCTTGAGCGCGGCGCTGCGCGCGGGCGAGGGTCCCGTCCGCGGCGAGGACGTCGGTCAGAACTGCTTGAAGAACTTCCACGACTCGATGGGAATCCAATTCGGATTGCCGTCGATGTTCGTGTGCCCGCCGCCGAAGGTGCACACCCGCGTCGGATGTTCCGGATCGCAATCCTTGAAATCGAAGCAGCTGTACGCGCCGTTCGAAGTCGGGATGTTGTCCGGAATCGTGCAGCCGTTGTCTTCGGCCTTTTCGAGGGCAATGAACTTGGCCCCTCTCTTTTGACCTTCGTTGTTCACCCAGGGGCAAGTCCCGTCGCTCATGCCCGTCGTGTGCATCCAAGCGATGGGCTTCCGCGTCTTTTCAGGCAACCAGATGTTGTAGTTGGCCGGGGCGATGCCCACGGCCGCACGGATTTCCGCTTGATGGTTCGTCGACAGCGAGTAGGTGATCATCCCTCCGAAGCTGAAGCCGGTCGCGAACACGCGGGTCGTGTCGTAGCAGACATTTTCATTCATGAGCGCCATGATGTCGTCGAACAGCGCGTGGTCCTTCTCTTGCCACGTTGCACCGTCCGAGGAGGGGGCCACGAAGATGGCTTGCTCTCCGTCGGCCTCCAACTGCGGTTTGAGAAAGTAGAAGTCTTGCCCCTTGACGTCTTGCCAGCGGCTGCCGATCCAATGCGAGGTGTAGAACAGCCGGTAGGGCTTGTTCATGTCGTAGTTCTTGGGCATATCGACGTAGTACACGCGATTCTGGCCCGAACTCGAGATCGTATACTCCTTGGTCGTCAACGTGGTTGCCTTGCCGCACCCCGCGCTCCGCACAGGCGCGTTCCCCATGGGAATGGCTCCTTCGGGCCAGCCACCCACGCCACTACCGCCGCTGCCGGTCGGGTCAGCCCCGCCGCTCCCGCCGCTCCCGCCGCTGTCGTCACCGCCGGTCCCGGCCGCGGTGGTGCTGCTAGAGGTCGAAACGCCGCTGCCGCTCGCGCTTGTGACGGAGCCGCTCGCCGTCGCTCCGCCGCCTACGCCCCCTGCGCCGCCTCCGCCCCCTCCGTCGTTGTTCGAGTCGGACTCGGCGGGGGCGCACGAAATCGCGACACAGCTCGCAAGGGTGACACAAAAGGCGAGTCGGATGAACGTTTGATCTTGCATCACAGGTCTCCTACGTACCGGAATCAGGTGAAAAGGAAACGAAACGATTCGAGCGTGTCAAGGGCGGCTCGCCACGCTCCCCTCAGGTGACAGAACGTTCCTTGCGGGATCCGCCTCCCTGGCAAAGCACCTACCACCCGGCTCAGACGAGCTCCCGGACGGGGCCGATGTGATGGCACCGGTGCGCCCGAGGAGCGCCTCAGCATGGCCCGCCGCAACATAGGTTCCCTCGTTCCCGAGCTTGCCATCCTGTCGCTTCGCCAGCATCGCCGGATTCTTGACGAAGTCGTCTCCGGTGGACAGCACCCAGGATTTCACGACAGCCGTCGAACAAGCGAGGGCTGTCGCGTCCTCTATTGGATCGCTCTTGGCAAAACGCCGATCACCATCGATCAGCAATCGCTTCCGCGACGACCGAGCGAACAGGATCGGTGTAAAAATCGACTGAATGGATCATGTTGACGAAGAGCTCGGTACTCAGGAGGACCCGAGCAAGCCGAAACAAAGGGGTGGTCCTCGACTGGAATGTGAACGCTCACACTGCCGGTGTCAATTCCAATCGACCGGCCCGCGGGTATCTTCGGGCCCGAGGGACGACATGGCTGGCAGGGCTCCTTCGGAGCGCCGCGTTAAGAGGGGTGGGCGCCGGACCACGGCCATCGCCGGACTGCCCGACCACAATCCTACTGCCAGCCTGTCATGTTGCCGCGGCCGATGCGGAAACCGTGCCGGTCCGACTCCACGTCTTGTCGGTAGCAGAGCGTGTGGTCGTCGAGGAGGCTGAGCGCCGTCGAGACGAGCAGTCCTCCGATGACCGCGGCGGCCATCGGGGCCCGGATCTCGGCGCCGGGGCCGAGCGCCAGCGCCGACGGGACCGCGGCCATCAACGTCGCGATCGAGATCGCGCGCTCGCGATCGCGGCGCGTGATCGCCTGCAGCGCGGGGAGCTCCTCGTAGCTGACCACCGACGTGAGCGGCACCAGCGCCCCCCGACGCGCTCCTCACCTGGATGCGCGCGAGGCCCTCGGGCCGGCTCCGCTGCTCCGCGAGCAGGCGCGCGCGGACGTCGATGCGGCGCCCGCTGTCGTTGTACTTGGCGATGCGCCCGCCGCCGATCAGCGTGTTCCGCGTCGTCGCGCTCGCCTCGACGCTCACGCCGAGGTCCGCCGCGCGCACGCGGTCGGGCACGCACGATGCGGAGCTCGGGCATGCCGAGCTGGTCGTCCGTGTCGAGATCCACGACGAGGCCGCTCTGGGCGTCCGGGATGCGCTGGCCGTGCTTCGTCAGCTCCCCCCAGTCGAGGCCGCGGACCGAGCACTCGACCGGGAACCCGCGCTGGGCCGTGAAGCCGGACTGGGAGAGATCCTGCACCACGGCGCGCAGGCCGGGGAGCCGTTCAGCTCCTCGCGGAGCACGCCCTGGAGCTCGGCCCGCGAGAGCTAGGCAAATCAAAAGCCGGATCGCAGCGCGAGGAAGTGTAGCGCGGCAGAGCGAAAGGGTGGGACCGCGAGCGTCGTGATGGCTCGGTCCTGGGTCGAAAGAGCGTGGTCCGCACAGCAGGGAGCGTAAGCTCATGGCAAACATGCCCGATCCTCTTGGCGAATTCCACTCTGATTTTATATACATGCACTTCCGCGAATCTCGACGAGCGCTCTCTCTTTCGGTTGCTGTGCACCTTCGTCGTGGCGGTGATGGCTGTATCCAGTGACCTGATCCATGACGTGGTTTCGCGGATGGCCGGGCACACGCGACGCCCGTTTCAAGGAGGCCCGGGTGCAGGACGGCAGCCGCCCTCGCGCTGGAGCCCTGATCTTGCTATCCTGCCGGATGGCCAGACGCCGGTCGCGCCGCGATCCATCGCCCGCCTCCCCCGAGGCGCGGGTGTGGGACTCCGAATTCGGAGCGCTGCGTCTGCTCGAGCGCACCGTGACGACGCCCGAGGGACGCAGCTTCTCGCTCTGGGACCTCCACCCCGACGACGTGCGCAAGCTCCCTCCCGGCGCCGTGCGCGCCGACGTCTCGCGCCAGGTGTTCGGCATGGGCGGCCCGGTGCTGTTCTACGTCGATCGCCAGCGGCCCTGTCGCACCTGCGGTGAAGACTTCGTGTTTCGCGCGACCGAGCAACGGTACTGGTACGAGACGTTGCGCTTCCTGATCGACGCCGACGCTGTCGACTGCGCTCGCTGCCGGCGTGAGATCCGGCAGGGGAAAGCGCGCGCAGCGCACCACGCCGAGGCCGTGGCGGCCGCGCAAGCCAACCCCGACGACGCCGGCGCCCAGCTCGCCCTCGCCGACTCGACCTGCGCGCTCCGCGAGCACGCCGGCGGCGGCGACATCGACGCCGGCATCGCGGCCGCCCGACGCGCGCTGCGGCTGACTCCGTCGCTCGTGGAGGCGCTCTATCACGAAGGGAGACTACAGGCCCACGCAGGGCGGCCGGCGAAGGCTCGGGAGGCGCTCGAGGCGTTCCTGAAGCGCGCCGAGGGCCTCTCCCGACGCGAGGTGAAGACGCTCGTGCGCGCGGCGCAAACGTGGCTGGAACGAGCGGACGCCGACGACGCCACGCCCAGGCCGAAGAGCCAGGACAGCAAGGGGCCGGAGCGGGCCTGACCTCCGGGAGGGTTGACGGCTGGAAAGACCATCGGGCGCCACCAAGGGGCGCCTCGGCGTGCCGTGGGCACACGTGTCCGTCCGGGCGTTGGTCTGGCCCGGGAGGCGCGTCGCGAGACGCTCCACGGCGTCACCGAGCACCTTGCGGCGCACAACGGTGCTTTTCCAGTACGGTGGTCGCCGCGTGGACGCTGGGAGAGCGTGCTGGAACGAGAGAGCGTCGCCTCCGAGACCGTGACTTGACCGAGGTCGAGCCCGATCCCGACACCAGTGCATTTGTCGTCAATGGTGGAGAAGTGGACATGGCCCGTCCGGGAGCCCCTGTTCGCGCACGCCGCAACGGGCCCCTGTCACGGGCGGTGGACAGGTGTCAACGGCGCGTGACGATCGGCGCCGGATCCAGCGGCGCGATCGCCCGAGGAATGGGCGCGGGAAGCGGTGGAATGGCCATTGCTACAGGGCACAGGGTCCGGCAACCCTGAAAGGACGAGGAGAACACGATCATGAGAAATCGACTCGCCACCGCCTTCCTCGCGCTCACCGCGCTCGCTGCGATGGTGAACTGCACCTCTGTCAACGGCGGCGCCACGACAGGCGCAACCCCATCGTGGATCGCGTGCGATGGGCTCGACGAAGCCGCCTGTCTCCTGCGCGACGACTGCGCCCCGCTCTACGGCGCGGGCTCGGACACCACGTTCGTCAGGTGCGCGGACGGCGCCCTCACGTGCGATGTCGACGCGTGCGGGCCCGCGCTCGGGACGCCGTCCTGGGAGTGCGCCGACGGCTCGATCGGCGGGAACACGGGCCGGTGCATCCCTCACCCGGATGGCACCTGCGGCTGGGAAGTCCGCGAGTGCCGGCAGCCCGTCTGCGGCGCCGACGCGTGTGGTGAGCCGCCGCCCGCGGAATACTGGACATGCCCGAACGGAACCCGCATCTACCCTGCATGCACGCCGACGGACGGGGACTCCTGCAGCTGGGTTTTCCCGACGTGCACTCCGGACGTGAGCGGCGTCTGCGGCGTCGACGCGTGTGGTGAGCCGCCGCCCGCGGAATACTGGACATGCCCGGACGGAACCCGCATCTACCCTGCATGCACGCCGACGGACGGGGACTCCTGCAGCTGGGTTTTCCCGGCGTGCCCTCCGGACGTGAGCTCGCGCTGATCGCGCTGCTCGCCGGCGCTCCAGCGCTCGTCGCGGGGTGCGCCGGGGCGACCGGCGAGGCGCCCCGCACGCCGCGGCCCGGCGTCCACGTCGCGCTCATGCCCGCCGCATGGGCCACCGAGGCGAGCGTCGAGGGCGTCGACGGCGACAGCGCGATGGCGTCTGCGCTCGCGCGGCGCGGGGGCGCGCGGGTCTCGCTGCTCTCGGCGCGGCTGTCGCGCAGCCCCGGCTGCGCCGACGACGCCGCGTGCGTGCGGGAGGCGGCCCGCGCGCTCGGCGCCTCGAAGATCGTCCGGACCGAGCTCGCGGGGCTCGGCGCGACCGTGCTCGTGCGCGGCGCGATCGTCGACGTGGAGACACAGATGAGGGAGCAGCTCATGCAGGAGGTCGTGCACGACGCGGATCCGGCGCGGCTCCGCGCCGCGATCGAGCGGCTGGGCGAGCGGCTCGCGAAGCCCTGGGCGCCCCTCCCGCCGGGGCCGCGCCGCGCCTGGTACGAGGAGCCGTGGCTCTGGGTCGGCGTAGCCGCCGCGGCGACGGCCGGCGCCGCGGCCGGGATCGGCGTCGCGCTGAGCAGCGGCGAGGGCGACCCCGACGTGGTGCTCACCCCGCCATGAGCCGGCGCCGGCGCGATCCTCCGGCGCGCGAGCCTGGGCAGGACGCCGCGAGGGGCCCCTCTCCCGCCCTCCGGCGCGCGCTCGCGCTCGGCGCCGCCGGGCTCGCGCTCGGCGCGGCAGGGTGCGCGGAGCCGCCCGCGCTCGACCTGATGCTCGTGCCCGATCCGAACGTGAACACGACCGAGCAGCTCCTCGCGCACGTCCAGCAGGCCGTGCTCGTCGTCGACGCCGAGGAGGGCCTTTACGCCCCGGGCGAGGAGCGGTCGCAGGGCGGCGTGCAGGTGAAGAACGCCGACGTGGATGCGGCGCTCGAGCTCGTATTCACCCTCTCGATCGAGCGGGAGCGGCTCCCGATCATCCGCATCGAGCAGGGCGGTCTACCCGACGTCTCGCTCACTATCCGGGTGCTCGGCCTGCAGGCGAGCCCGGCGCCGGGCAGCTTCGTCGCGCGCGGCGAGCTGATGGGGGCGCGCCTCGCGGCGCCGCCGCCGAGGATGACGGTCCCCTTCAACCTGCGGCCGGAGGTGAGGCCGCCTCGCGTCGAGCGCGTCTTGCCCAGCGATGGAGGCGCCGCGCTCGGATGTGCCGTGCCTTCGCTCGTCATCTCCTTCTCGCGCCCCATCGACGAGGCGAGCCTGCGCGCGCCGGGCGCCGTCGTGATCACGCCAGATCCAGGGCCGATCTCGGTGGCCATGGATCCGTCAGGGCTCGTCGCAAACGTCGCCACGCCGAGGCTCGCGGGGGTCGGCGGGCTCGCGTATCGCGTCGCCATCGCCAGCGCGGTACGCGATCTGGCAGGGCAGCCGCTCGATCAGGTCGCGGCAGAAGCGGGCGCGCAGGGGTATCTCGGCGACTTCTCCCTGTCCTGCGAGCCGCCCCCGACGGAGCCGACCGAGCCCCCGTGCGCGCCGGACTACGCGTGTCCCCTGGGCGTCGCGTGCGTCGACGGGGTCTGCCTTCCCAGAGACTGCCCCGTGCCGTGCCCGGGAGGGCGCGTGTGCGATCGGCTGCGCGCCCTGTGCGTCGACGACTGTCGCGCCGACGCGCTCTTCTCGCCGTGCGCTCCGGAGCACCGCTGCGACGCCACGAGCGGGCTCTGCCGCTGACGGCGCACCCTCATCGCGCGAGCTCCGCGAGGAGGGCGTCGAGCTCGGCGTTCGTCGCCTCGTAGCGCCTGTCGAGGAACGACTGCAGCGCCGCCGCGGCGCGCGTGTCGGCGCCGCGCGTGTCGGCGCCGCGCGCGTGCGCGGCGCGAAGCAGGGCCCCCACCCGATCGAGCTTTCGGCGCAGGATCTCCTGGTCGAGCCGCAGCCCGGCGGTGGTCGCGACGAACGTGTCGACCTCGGAGGCCGCCGCGGCGACGTCCCCCTCGGCGAGGGCAGCCTCGGCGCGCGCCGCGGAGGCGCGCAGGCCGGGCGGGAGGTCCGCGGCCTCGATCCCGCGCTTCGCGAGCGAGGCGCGGGCGGCGTCGAGCCGAGCGCGCAGCGCGGCCGCGCGCTCGTCGACCGGCGCACCCTCCAGCCTGGCCGGCGGCGCAGCGAGGGCTTCGCCGGCTTCAGCGCGGGCGGGCAAGCCACCGTCGGCGGCGGACGGCGCGGAGGCGCCGCCGGAAGGCGCGGAGGCGCCGCCGGAAGGCGCGGAGGCGGCTGCCCCTCGGGCCGGTGGGACGCCGCCGAGGGGCCCTGACGCGCTCGGAAAGGACGCTTTCGCCGCGACATCCCCGGCTGCGGGCGCAGACGGGACCCCGGCAACGCTGCCCCCGCTCGCCGCCGTGGCGACCGGAGCGGCCCCAGCCGCGGGCGCGGACGGAGCCTCGGCGGCCGTGCCTCCGCTCGCCGCCGTCGCGACCGGCGCGACCTGCATCGGGATCGCACGCGACGCCGCTCCGCCTGCGCGCAGCATGCGCTCTCCGGCCAGCGCGCCGGCGAGCAGCGTCGCGGCGAGCGCGGCGATGGCGGGCCACGCCGCGCGGGCGGGCTGCGGGCTCCCGGCGCGGGGCTGTGCCGTCCCGGAGGAGGGCGCGGCGCGCGGCGGCTCCGGCGGCGGCGCCGGGGCAGGATCGGGCGCGCAGGGCGCCGGTCCGGGCAGGGCAAGGGCCTGCGCGCCGCGGGCCAGCCAGGCCCGCTCGTCGCCCCGGAGCTCGGTCTCGAGCAGCGGGGCGAGCGCGCCGCGGAAGGCGGCGGCGGTCGGGAATCGCTCCTCGGGGAAGCGCGCCAGCGCGCGGGCGAGCACAGGGTCGAGGCGCGGGTCGCCGCCGAGCGACGAGGGCGACCGGCGCGGCGGATCCTCCGCTGCGCGCAGCAGCGAGAGCTCGTCGGCTGCGTCGAGCCAGGGCCGGCCGGTCACGAGCTCCCAGAGGAGGATCCCGGCGGCATACAGATCCGCGCGCGCGTCCACGCTCGATCCGGTCACCTGCTCGGGCGCGAGGTACGCGAGCTTGCCCTTGATGACGCCGGTCCGCGTGCGCGCGTCCCGGAGGCGCGAGCGCGCGATACCGAAGTCGCCGAGCTTGACGGCCCCATCGCGCGAGACGAGGAGGTTCTCCGGCGTGACGTCGCGGTGCACGATCCCGAGCGGGCGGCCCGCGGCGTCCGTGGCGCCGTGCACGAACGCGAGCACGTCGAGGAGCGTCGCGGTGACATGCAGCGCGACGCCGAGCGGCACGGCCTCCCCGGCGCGGCGGGCGGCAGCGAGGATCTCGGCGAGCGTTGCCCCTTCGACGTGCTCGAGGACGATCCACCCGCCCATCGCGTCCTCGCCGTGCTCCAGCGTGCGGACGAGGGCCGGATGGACCGGCGTCGCGAGCGCGCGCCCGAGCTCTGCCTCGTGCACGAAGGCGCGGACGAGCTCGGGATCGCCCCGGTGCTGAGGCAGCATCCGCTTCAGCACCGCGCGGGAGGCCCGCTCGCCGCGCACGAGGAACACCTCGGCCATCCCGCCCACGGCGATGCGGCGCACGACGAGCCAGCCGGGAGCGGCGGGGACATGGAGGTCGCCCTCGGCGGCCGGCTCACTCGACCCGGAGGCCATGCTTCTGCATCAGCCGATAGCACGACTGGCGGGAGAGCCCGGCGAGCCGCGCGGCCTCGGAGACATTGCCCTGCGCCCGCGCGAGGAGGTGCTCGAGGTAAGCTTGCTCGAAGCGCTCGGTCCATGTGCGCTTCGCCTCGTGGAACGGCTCGCCGACGGGCATCGGCAGGCCGCCGAGCTCGGCGCCGCCCGGAGCCCCGCTCGAGGTGCCGAGCAACGACGCCGCCGGGACCCCTGGGAGCGTCAGGAACCGCTCGACGACGTTGCGCAGCTCGCGCACGTTGCCCGGCCATGTGTGGCTCGCGAGCAGCTCGAGCATGGACCTGGGCAGATCGATCGGGGCGCCCGGCGCGAGCTTGCCGAGGAAGTGGCTGACGAGCCGCGGGATCTCTTCCTTTCGCTCTCGGAGCGGCGGGAGGCGGACCGTCACGACAGAGAGCCGGAAATAGAGATCTTGCCGGAAGCGCCCGGCGCGGACCTCGGCATCGAGGAGCCGGTGCGTGCAGGCGATGTACCGGACGTCGATGTGCCGCGGCCTCGGCTCGCCGAGGCGGCAGACGGTGCGCGCCTCGAGCGCGCGGAGCAGCTTCGGCTGGAGCTCGAGCGGGAGCTCGCCGATCTCGTCGAGGACGAGCGTGCCGCCGTGCGCCGCCTCGAAGAGGCCCTCACGGGCCTCGGTGGCGCCGGTGAACGCCCCGCGCGCGTGGCCGAAGAGCTGCGCCTCCAGCAGCGTCGGGCTGGCCGCGCCGCAGTCGAGGATCACGAACGGCCCATCGCGCCGCGGAGAACGCTCGTGCATGGCGCGCGCGGCGAGCTCCTTGCCCGTGCCCGAATCGCCGAGCACGAGCACCGTCGCGTCGCTGCGGGCCGCGCCCTCGAGGATCGCGAAGGCGGCGCGCATCGGCGGGCTGTGGCCGAGGAGATCGCCGAAGTTCATGGCACGCGAGAGCGGGAGCTCCCGCTCCCCCTCCTCGAGCGTGAAGGAAAGGCGCGTCTCTCCGGCGCGGATCTCCGTGGCCTCGACGAGCCAGACTTCGCCGGTGCGCCGGCCGTCGACGAACGTCCCGTTCGTGCTCCCGAGATCGCGCAAGCGGAAGCCGAGGGGCGTGGCAGCGATCTCGAGGTGGCGCGCGCTCACCGCAGGATCCGCGAGCGTGAAATCGACGTCATCGCCCGCGCCGACGACCACCGGAGCAGCCTCGACGGCGATCGTGTGGCCCGCGCTCGGCCCGTCCACCGCCGTGAGGCGGCCGCGGGGGACGACGAGCCGCGGACCGCCTGCCACCTCGATCACACGGGTGCCGCGGGCCTCCGGTTGTACACTGCGCTTCGACACAAGGGCCTGATCGTAGCGTACCACAGGCCCATCGGCGCTCGATCGTTGTGCCTGGCGAGGCCCACCGGCCGTCTTAGAGCGAGAATTCCAGAGTTGACGCAAGTGCGCACGGCTCTCCGGGAGATCAGCCCCATGGCGGCAAGGGCTCTTCGATCTCGAGCATGGCGCCCTTCGCCCCATGGGTTTCAGGGATTGAACGTCGCGACGAAGATGTCGGAGCCGCCGGCGTGGCGGATGGGGCCGGTCCCGAAGTCGACCGCCGCGCTCGCAGCCCCTGTGAGGGCGATCACGCCGCTCGGCGAGATCGTGATGCCATGTGCGCTGGCGCCGAAGCCGAGGGTCCAGAGCTCGGCGCCGCTCGGGTCGAGCTTGGCGAGCCCGTCTCCGGCGACGACGATGTTACCAGCGGAATCGAGCGCGAGCGCGTCGCCGAAGGGGATCGCGTCGCTGAACACGTGGGCGCCCGCGGCGTCCAGCTTCAGGAGCACGGGGCCGGCGGGCAGCACGCCGCCGCCGAGATCGACGGTCCCGTCCGTGATGCCGGCCACGAGGACCTCGTCAGCCGCATTGACGGTCACCGACCAAGCCGCCTTTCCCTCGCCGCCAGGGGGGATCGACGGATCCGGCGCGAACGTGCGGCTCCAGAGCACGGCGCCGGTCGGGTCGCGCTTGCTGACCGTGAGATTCCCTGCGGCGGACTCCGGTGCGGTGACGGTCAGCGCGTTGCCGGCGCTGTCGATCGCGAGATCGGCGTTGTAGAGCGGGTGGTCGTACTCGTCGGGAGGGGGCGTGATCTTGTGGTTCCAGAGGACATCGCCGCCAGGGCTCAGCTTCAACAGGTAGGCACCGTCCGTCGAGACGTTGACGAAGACCAGGTAGGTGTTGCCGGCCGCATCGACGGCGATCCGCTCGGGATAGCTGAAGATTTCGAGCAGCCTTTCCGGCGGGGCGATGGGGGCTTGACTCCAGATGGAGTTGCCATCGCGGTCGAGCTTGGTCACGAAGGCTGCTGTATCAAAGTCCCGGTAGGGGGGCAGGCACTGGTTCAACACCATGGCGCCGCCCGGCGAGTATGTGCCGGCGAGCACGAGGTCGCCGTTGCCGTCGACGGCCATGACGAGCGGGCGGCCGCTGGGCAGGCGCTCGCTCCAGAGCGGCGCGCCCGATGGATCGAGCTTGAGCAGGAAGTGACTTCTGATGGGGGAGGTCAGAGGGCCCGCGCCGAAGTCGACGGTTCCTGTGAAGGCGCCGGTGACATAGTAGTTGCCTGCGGCGTCGCTCGCGATGTTCAGGCCCTCGTCGGCGCCGGTGCTGCCGAACCCGCGCGCCCACGACAGCATGGGGCAATGGGGGTCGCCGTCGCAGTTCTCGTCCTCCGGCGTGGAGCAGAGCTCCTCGGCAGGCGTCACCTCGCCCACGCAGGCGCCGAAGCCAAGGCCGTTGGGCCGGCAGGTCTGCGTCCCCGCAGCGCAGGGTCCGACGCCCCTGGTCCCGGCAGGGCCGGAGTAGCACGCGATGACCGAGCCCGGCACGCACGTCTCGGACGGGTCTCCGCCGCCGCTGCCGCCGCTGCCTCCTCCCTCGCCGCTGTCGCCGCTGGCCGGCGGATTGAATGTGGCAGCATAGATATCCCAGCCTTCTGTGTACTCGATCGGGCCGGTCCCGAAGTCCACAGGGCCGCTCACGACGCCGGTGACGGCGACCGCGCCGTTCGGGGAGATGGCCATGTCCGCTACAGAGGCCGCGAAGTCGCGCGTCCAGAGCTCGGCGCCGCTCGGGTCGAGCATCGTGAGCCCAACCCTGCCGAGGAAGATGTTGTCCGCAGGGTCGACCGCGATGTTGCCGGTGTGGAGGACGGGCAGGGTGAACACTTCCTCGCCGTCCTGATCCAGCTTGATGAGAACCCCCTCGGCCAACACGAGGATCTCGCCCGCCGAGTTGACCGCCACCTTGCCACGGAAGTCGTGGTCGTCCAACCTCCGGGACCAGAGCAAATCTCCATCCGGAGAGAGCTTTGAGACGTACGTGTAGAGGACAGTGTAGTCGCCATCGACGCCTGCTTTTTTCACTGTCACCACGTTGCCGGCGCTGTCGAGCGCGAGGTTCATCTGGAAGCTCGGGCTGCCCGGAGTGTTACGCCTCCAGAGGACATTGCCCATCGCGTCCAGCTTCACCACCGCTGTCACGTCCTCCAACCCGATGGCGAGGTACACGTCGTCGAGAGCATCGATGGCCATCTTCGTTGCCCAGGTAGCATACGGATAGTAGAAGCTGAATCCATCGCTCCAGATGTGATTGCCGTCGGGGTCGAGCTTGGCCATGAATTGCGCGGAACGATCGGGCGGAGCCGGCAGGGCGCACCCGCCGAAGCCGAGGTCCATGCCGATGCCAGAGTAGTTGCCCTCGTAGGTGCCGGCGATCAGGACGTTGCCGTTTCCGTCGATGGCCAGGGCATCTCCTGTCTCGGGGAAGGGGGTGCCGAAGCGCTTGCTCCAGAGCGGCGCGCCCGAGGGGTCGAGCTTGAGGAGGAAGATGTCGCTGTCACCGGCGCTGGTCAGAGGGCCGGTGCCGAAGTCGACCGTTCCCTCGAAGGCGCCGAAGATGTAGTAGTTCCCCATGGCGTCGACGGCGATGGTCGATGTGGGAAGGGTGGGCTCGATGCCGAAGCCGCGCGCCCAGGCGGCCGGTTGCGGGCACTGGGGGTCGCCGTCGCAGCTCTCGTCCTGCGGCGTGGCGCAGACCTCCGCAGCAGGGGTGATCTCACCCGTGCAGGGCCCGTAGCCGAAGCCGTCAGGACGACAGGTCTGCGTCCCGGCCGTACAGCGCCCGACGCCGTTGGTCCCCTCGGAGCCGGAGTAGCACGCGACGATGGATCCCGGCACGCATGTCGCCGGCGAGCCGCCGCTCCCGGTCGAGGTGCTCTCGTCGCCGCCGCCGTGGCCTGCGGAGCCGCCGCTGCCCGTGGCAGCCGAGCCGCCGCCGCCGTGGCCTGCGGAGCCGCCGCTGCCCGTCGCAGCCGAGCCGCCGCCGCCGTGGCCTGCGGAGCCGCCGCTGCCCGTCGCAGCGGAGCCGCCGCCGTCTCCTGTGGTTGCGGAGCTGTACCCGCCGCCGCCCGCGGCGCCGCCGCTGCTGCTGCTGCTGCTGCTGCTGCTGCTGCCGGGCGCGCTAGGATCGCATTCATTCGTGGGGCCGAAGGCGGCGAGGAGCAAGGCGGCGGAGGCACGCCGGTGAAGCCTGGAAGTCGAACCGATGGACTCGAACGATCTTGCCATGCCGCCTCTGATGCTCGAGGCAGACGCCGCATTCATGCCGCGAGCGAGCGACGGCGCGCGTCCAGGGAGCCGAGGGATAAGGAGACGCAGCCACAGCGCCGTCTCTCACCCCCGCGATGGCCATCGAACCGCCTGCGCGATCGGGCATCAACCATCGTGAGCGTCAACAAGCCTCTATGTTGCCAGCACATCTTGAGGATAAGGCATCACAAAAGCTATTCACCGGATACTCGCGCTCGCGACCTATCCGGCGCGTATCATCGCCAGGTCTCTGAACCGTGAGGGGATGCGCGCAGACGAGGCTGGCAGGCTGGAGCGCTCATCGGTTCCGGGGGATCGCGGCGGTGCTCTTGCGCAAGACCAGCTCGGCATCGACCACGACGCGCGAGCAGGAGCGGCGGCCGCTCTCGATCTGCCCGAGCAGCAAGTGGAGGCACCTGCGCCCCAGCTCGGAGAAGTCCTGGCGGACGGTGGTGAGCGGAGGCGTGAAGTAGGCCGCCTCCGGGATGTCGTCGAAGCCGACGATGCTGATGTCCCGCGGCACCGCGCGTCCGATCTCGTGGAGGTAGCGGAGCACGCCCAGCGCCATCTGGTCGTTGGCCACGAAGACGGCGGTGACGCCCGGCGTGCGCGCCAGCTGCGGGGCGAGCTCGTAGCCCGAGCGTGCGCTCCAGTCGCCGCGCAGGAGAGGCGGCGGCTCGACGCCCGCGGCCTCCAGCGTCGAACGCCAGGCGTAGATGCGCTGCTCGGCCTCGAGCGACTCGGTCGAACCGGCGATGTGCCACACCGCCCGGTGACCCAGGTCGAGGAGATGGCGGGTCGCGGCCGCCGCGCCGCCGTGCTGGTCGACGGCGACCACCGGGACCGAATCGTCCGGCCCCCCCTCGACGGCGACCACCGGCACGTCGGAGGTGACGTGGCGCAGCGCGTCCACCGCCGACCGCAGCGGGGCGATGATCATGATGCCGTCGGCGCCCTGATCGCACAGCCCCTTCACCGCATCCACCACCGGCGCCCGGCTGAGCGATTTCAGGCTGACGACGCTGACGCCGTACCCGGCGTCGTGCGCCGCCGCCTCGAGCCCGTGGAGCGTCGACGCCGGGCCGTAGTGCGTCGTGTCGAAGCTGACCACACCGAGCGTCCGCGAGCGCCCGGTGACGAGCGCCTGCGCCACGGAGCTCGGGCGGTAGTCGAGCTGGCGGATCGCGTCGAGCACGCGCTCCCGCGTGTCCCGATGCACGTGGGGGCTGTCGTGCAGGACCCGCGAGACCGTCTGGTACGAGACGCCGGCGAGCTTGGCCACATCGACCATGACGGCGGCCCGGCGCCCGCCTCGCTTGATGCGCCCCTCGGGAGGAGAGTTGTCGTCCATCGGGACCAAGCATAGTCGCGCGCGGGCGGCGGGGGAATGGTATCGACATCCACCACGACCGCGCCCCGGCGCCCGCCTCTCTCGAGGCGCCGCTCGAGCGGCGCCTTGCCATTGGCCGGGCCCGATCTCGGCGGCGGAGGGGCGGATCGGCGTGAACGTCCCCGGTCGGGCCTCGTCCTCCGGCTTTGCCCTGAGTGGGGCGTCAGCCGCCGGTGGTCGCGCCGCTCGCCTCGAGCCGGCCACGATCACCCCCCCGCACGCGTCGGCGACCCAACGCGCACCTGCCTTTCGCGCGCTTCGCGGTGGCGGCGGACAGGTCACCCGTGCCGTGGGCCTGGCAGCCAATGGCGTCGATGGGGGCGCCCGCCTCCTCGAGCCGGCCCGCATGTCACGGCGTGGTTACCTCGAAGGAAGCAACGTTCACCGAGCCGCCTGAAGACTGCGTGGCGTGATTGAAGATGCCGAAGCGACAGCCCAGGAAGTAGTGCCAATCCTTGTTCATGTCGAGCGTGTTGCCCAGGCTGGTGAATCGGGCGCCGTCCGCGCTGCAGGAGAATCGCGCTTGCTTGTGCTAACCGCCGGTTGCTAATGAAAAACTCTTGATAAATCGAAATGGCTTTGCGCGGACTATCCTCTCCTCTTCTGCCTCGCTTTCGGCCTGCTGGCGCTGGTTCTCGCCTGTTCCGGTCCTGTGCCACGTCGGCCGCCATCCCCGATTGTGCCGGCCGAGGCCAAGACGGTGCTATCGCTGCCGCCGCCGGACCCCCTGCCAGATCGCCGCGGAGCTGCGGAAGCTCGTCCCCGCGCGGCTGGACAAGGGCAGGCTCGATGGAGGTGGCGCCGTGATGTCGTTGGCGCCGTCGCGCTCGTCTTCGTCTCCGGCACCGGGATGCCCATCGCCGCGGGCCGGTGAGGCATCACGGCGGCTCGCCACGGCGAGCCCGACGGCACCCGCGGCCTCGGAAGCGGCCTCCCTGAGCGCTCACGACCGCGACGAGCGCGCGGCGCGCTCGTCCGCCACGCCCAGCGCGCGGGACGCCCCCTCCCGGATCCCGCGGAGCACCGCCTCGACGTCCCGCTCCGCGCCCAGCGCGAGCCCCCGGTCCGCGAGCGCGCGCGCGGCGGCCGGGTCGCTCCCGGCGAGCGCCTGCTCCGCCGCGTGCAGGTAGAACTCCACCGCGAGCCGCGGCTCGCCGCCCCGCTCGAAGTGCTCGGCGAGCACCTTGGCGTCGTGCTCTCCCGCCTGCAGCAGCCACTCGGCGGCGAGCCGGTGCCCGAGCGCGCGATCGTGGTCCGGCAGCATCGCGTAGCAGCCGTCGCGGATGAGCGCGTGCCGGAACGCGTACTCCTCCTCGTCCGAGAAGCGGCTCTGCTCGCGGCGCTCGAGCAGCTCGCGCTGGAGCATCCAGGGCAGCCAGTCCACCGCGAGCGTCGACCCGCCGGCGTCGCCGAGCAGGGCGAGCGCCCCGGTCTTCCAGAACGCCTCGCCGAAGATGCTCGCCGCCCGCAGCAGCCGCCGCGCCTCCGCGGGGATGGCCTCGAGCCGCGCCTCGACCATGCCCAGGATCGTCTCCGGCAGCCTGTCCGCGCGCCCCTCCGCGACCGCCCGGATGAGCTCCTCCAGGTAGAACGCGTTGCCGCTCGCGCGCTCGACGAGGCGCGCGACCTCGGAGGGCGGGAGCTCGTCGCCGAGCATCTGCCGCACGAGCTCCTCGGCCGCGCGGCGCGGCAGCGCGCCGAGCGTGATCTCGTGCACCTCGCTGCCCTCCCAGAGGACGGGGAAGACCTTCCGCACCTCGACCCGCGCCAGGTAGAGCACCGCGAAGGGCCGGTCGCGGAGCTCCCGGAGGACCCGCGCGATCAGCTTGAGCGACGCCGCGTCGCCCCACTGGATGTCCTCGAGCACGAGCAGGTAGGGCCCCGCCGCGCACGCCGCCTCCATGAAGTCGAGGTAGGCGAGCGGGATCTGGTCGGCCATCAGGGCCGGGCTCTGCCGCGCCTCGAGGAAGCTCGGATCCGCCTCGCCCGGGAACGGCGTGCCGACGATCTCGCCGAGGAACGCGGCGATCCTCGTCCTCTCGCCCGGCGTCAGCGCCTGGGCGCGGGCGACCAGCGAGAGGAGCCGCTCCCGCTGCGCCGGGGCGGGCTCGCCGCCGGTGATCCCGGCCGCGCCCCGGAGCGCGGAGCCGAGGAGCGAGAACGGCGAGCCCGCGCTCAGCGAGTCGCCGCGGCCGACCGCGACGATGAGCTCGGGGTGCCGCTCCCGCAGGATCTCGATGAGCTCGTACCGCAGACGAGATTTGCCGATCCCGGGCGGCCCGGTGATCAGGATGGCGCGGGGCTCGGGCCCGCCGAAGCTGTCTTCGAGGAGCTCGCGCAGGTTCCGGAGCTCCCTGTCGCGGCCGACGTAGGGGCTCGGCTTGCCGAGGAGCGTCCGCGCCGACCGGCCGACCTCGCGCTCCTGCAGCAGGAAGAACGAGCCGGGCCGCGCCGGCTCGATCTCGAACCGCGCGTCGAGCAGCGCACGCGTCACGTCGTCGATCCACACGGGCGCGGGCCTCCGCTCCGGGCGCGCGTCGCGCTCCGCGAGGGCGAGGAGCGCGGCCGCGCGGTCCATGACCGGGCCGACCGGGAGGCTGCCGGTGTGCTCGGCGCGGCCGGTCGTGAGCACGACGGAGGCCTCCGGCACGAGCTCGACGAGCGTGAGGGCGCACCGCGCCGCGCGCGCGGCCTGCAGGGCGGCGTCGCCGACGCCGGCGATCGAGAGCACGATCGTCCCGTCGGCGAGCGCGTCCACGCGGGCCCCGAACGGCTGCGCGCTCGTGTAGAGCTTCCTCGTGAGGTCGCTCGGCGCCGTGGCGACGAGCGTGCTGGCCGCGCTGTCGCAGGGCGAGAAGCGCGGCTCCCGCGCGGCCACCAGCGAGAGCAGCCGGAGCTCGCACGCCGTGATCGCCTCGTACAGGACGGGGGGCGCGGCCAGGCCGCTCGTCGGATCGCGCTCGAGGGCGTCGAGCGCGTCGACGACGGCCGAGCCGTCGCGCGGCCGCTGCTCCGGGTCCTTGGCGAGCATGCGGGCGACGAACTCGTCGAGCTCCTGCGGCACCTCGGGCCGGAGGTGCCGCACGCGCGGCGGGTCTTCCATGAGGAGCTTCGCGAGGAGGGCCATCACGTGCTGGCCCTGGAACGCGGGCCTGCCCGTGAGGCACTCGAAGAGCACGGCGCCGAGCGAGAAGATGTCGGCCCGCGCGTCGAGGCGGTCGCGCTCGCCGGTGGCCTGCTCCGGGGCCATGTACCCCGGGGTCCCCATCACCGAGCCGGTCTGCGTGAGCGCGCCGATGGTGCGCTTCATCCGGGCGATGCCGAAGTCGAGCACCTTGAGGCCGCCGACCTCGCCGCCGACGAGCAGCAGGTTGCCCGGCTTGACGTCGCGGTGGACGATGCCCCGCGCGTGCGCCGCCCCGAGCGCCTCGGCGGCCGCGCGGAGCAGGGCGAGGCTCTCCTCGAGATCGAGCTTCTGCCGGGCGAGGCGCTGCGCCAGGCTCTCCCCTTCGAGCCATTCCATGGCGAGGTAGGGCACCCCGTCGGGGGTGATGCCGTGGGCCACGTGCCGGACGATCCGCGGGTGATCGAGCTCGGCGAGGATCCGCGCCTCGTGCTCGAAGCGGTGCGCGGCGCTCCGGTCGGGCTGGCCGAGGAGCTTGAGCGCGACCTGCGCCCCCGTGGCCCGATCGACGGCGCGGTAGACCGTCCCCATCCCACCGGAGGCCGCGACGCGCTCGAGCTGGAAGCGGCTGTCGATGACCTCTCCCGGGCGCATAAGGCGGAGGATGCACCGGCGTCGAGCCGTCTTCAACGGTCCGGCGGGCACCCGCCGGTCGGTGTGCGGCTATACGCTCGCGCGGCGCGCCAGGCGGTGAGTCGCGCTTCAGCTCTTCGGGATGCGCCATGTCACGCCGGCGCGGAAGAAGAGCACGTTCGGGATGCTCTGCACGCCTGTGGGGATAGCATCGTCCTCGTCGTTCATCGGCTCGTAGCGACGGAACAGGCTGTGTCCCGCCTGGGCGGTCACCCACACCGACGAGAAGGCGCGCACGCCGAGGGTCACGCCCGCGGTCACGACCGAGTAGGCGACGTGATCGAGGCACAGCTCGGGCCGCGCCGCCCGCTCGTCCTGCTCGGCCGCCGGGTCGTCGGCTGGCAGGGCCGCGCACGGCCACGCCCCGGTGACGCGCGGGTCGCGCACGGCGTAGGCGTTCCCCGCCACGTCCGCGCGCAGGCCGACCTCGACGCGATCCGAGAACAGGAGCTTCGCCGACGCGAAGCCCGGCAGGAAGGCCTCGACGCGGAACCGGGGGCTCGGCGTCCACTCGACGTACGCGGCGGGCAGCGGGAGGAACGAGCCGAAGCTGTACGACGCGAGCGCGCCGCCGCCGAGGACGAGCTTCTCCGAGAGCGTGTGGGTCACGAGCCCGAGCGCGCTGACGCGGACGAGCCCGCCGTCGAAGGCCTCGAAGTCGCCCGCGAGCCCCGGCGCGACGCGCAGCGAGAGCGACCAGTCGTGGGGGAGCAGCTGGACGAACAGCACCGGGACGTCGACGGCGTGGAACGCCCGGAGCTCGTCGAAGCCCGGCGAGGCGCCGGCGTACGAGATCGCCTCGACGTGGTAGGTCGCCCCCGGGATGAGGAACGTCCTCTCCCCGAGGGGGATCGGCACGTTGGCGTTGACCTCGTACGACGAGATCTGCACCCGCACGGGGCGCGGGTCCTCGAGCGCGGCGCCCGGCATGTACTGCGCGCTCAGGTCCACGAGATCGGGGAGCTGGGCCCACGCCGCGCCCGGCGCGTGGACCGCGACGACCGCGAGCAGCGGCGCCAGGGCGACCGGCTGGCCGATGAACTTGAACCGGTGCCAGACGGGCGCCGCCTGGCCCTGCCCGAGCGTGTCGTCGCCGTGGAACCGCGCGGACGCGACCTCCTGATCGACCCCGCGGCGGCCCGACGCGAACCCGAGCGCCGCCGCGCCCCCCGCGACCGCCGTGTGGGTGAGAAACCTCCGCCGATCGAGCATCGGTGCACCCCCAGCGCCTGAAGAAACAAGTGATTGAAACATTCGTTTCAAGGATTGACGCCTGCCAGGCGCATCGTCAAGGTGTGTTTCAAACAATCGTATGAACGACCGTGACCCCCTCGCCCCTGCGGACGATCTCGATCCACGGCAGCGGCTCGTGGTCGCGGCGATCGATCAGATCGAGAAGCACGGCATCGGGCAGCTGACGGTGCGGAAGCTCGCGGCGGCGGCCGGCGTCAACATCGCCGCGGTGAACTACTATTTCCGGTCGAAGGAGGCGCTCGTCGCGGCGGCGCTGGAGGGGTCGATCCGGAACATGCTGTCGGACAGCGAGGATTTCCTCGCCCGGATGCCGGGAGATCCCCTGGAGGCGCTGAGCGGGCTGCTCGGCTACTACCTCGAGGGCGGGATGCGGTACCCGAACGTGGGCAGGGCGCTCCTGCACGACGCGTTTCACGCGGACGACTACAGCGGTCCTTTCCCGAAGCTCTTCGCGCCGGTGATGGAGCGCCTGCGCGATCTCGTCCGGGCGGCGGTGCCCGGGCTCGCGGAGCGGGCGGCGGCGCGCCGGGTGGTGGCGGCGCTCTCGGCGGTCTTCTTCCCGGCGTTCTTCGCGGGGCTTTACGAGGGGCTGAGCGCGCTCGGCTCGCCGGCCGACCGCCTCGCCTACGCGCGAGAGCTGGCGCGGCAGACGCTGGCGCCCGTCGCGGTCCCGGAGCCGGCGGCGCCCGAGCCCCGCGGCAGGCCGCAGAAGCGCGCGTGACCCGCGGGGAATCGCGGGCACCCGCCGGAGGGGCGGGCCTCGGCGACGGGGGCGTCGGCGCGGCGCGGGCGGGCGCGGGCGGGCGCGCGGGAGATCAGCAATCGAAGAAGCGGCGAAGCCCGGGGCGGATGACCTCCTCGATGGTCTCATCGAGCAACACCCGGGCTTTCAGGCCGCTGCACAGCCCGAGCTGCTCGCCGTGCGGCGGGGCGTCGTGGGCCGGCAGGTGCGCGTGCTCGTGCTCCACGAGGTGCCGGAACGCGACGGGCAGGTAGCGCTCGATCGCTTGCCGCTCCGCCGAGGAGAGATCCGGCGCGACCTGCTCGAGGAGGCGCCAGCCGAAGCGGGCGTGCCCGACCTCGTCGGCGTAGATGCGCGTCAGCAGATCGAGCAGCGGCCCGGGCGGCATCTCCAGCCGCTCCGCGCCGATGAGGGCCACGGCCACCGTCTCGCTCATGCAGCAGATGTGGATCACGTTGCGGAGCGCGGCGGCGCGGGCGGGCGCGTCGCGGTGCAGCGGGAACTCCGGGCGCTGCGGGACGCTCGCGGTCGCCGTCCCGCCGAGGGCCTCCACCACGGCGCCGCAGAGGATCCCGTGACGGCGCTCCTCGTCGGCGAAGCCCCGGCACGCCTCGGCGAGCTCCGGCGGGAAGCCCGCCGAGGCGAGCTGGCTCGCGAGCGCCTCGAACACGGCCGACGACCCGTGCTCGTTCACCATCCGCGCGTGCCAGGTGAGGATCGCCGACGGGAACAGCGCCGCGGGATACCCGCTCACGTCGAAGGCACGCGCGCGCGCCTCGCCGCGGAGATCGAGCGTCGCGGCGTTCATGCGACCTCCGACGGGGCATCATAGGCGTCGAGCGCCGGCGGGACCGGGGGGCCCCAGGGCGTGCAGAGCGTCTGCGTATAGAGCTCCGCCTCGGGAGCGACGACGTCGCCGAAACAGCAGCCGTGCCGGACGGTCTCGGCCTCTGTGTAGGCGATCGCGTCGGCGTCCACGCCCACGATCAGCGCCGTGCAGCAGTTCACGAAAGAGGCGTCTCCAGCGAGGGCCGCCCACTGCGACTCGGAGATCCCCGTCCCGGGGGCGGGCAGGCGCTGCGCCGTGTAGTCGAGGCAGCAGTCGAGCTCCGCGCGAGGGCGAGCCGCCGTGTCGTCGAGGTTCACCTGCTCGGCGCACGCGAGCCCGGTCGGCGTGGACGGCGCGCCGCCCGCGCCGCCCGCGCCGCCCTCGCCGCCCTCATCGGGCGTCGGAATGACCCCACTCCCCGTCGAAGCTTCCCCACCGCCGCCGGTCGTCGCCCCGACTCCGGCCGTCGCGCCGACTCCGGCCGTCACCCCGCCGCTGGCCGGAGCCGGGGCGTCCGGCTCCTCCGCCGGGATCTCCTCGTCGGGATCCAGCGGTGACGACTGCCCGCCAGAGACGTAACGTCCGCTGCAGCCCGCCAGGGCGCCGCAGGCCAGCGCTCCCAGCGCGACCCTCGCTGCTGCACGCAATGCTGCCCGTCTCGTCTCCTCACGCATAAGCTCTCCTCCAGCAAAATAGGCTGTTTGCCGCAGGGCGCGGCGCGGGCCGAGCACTCGGCCCATATGCACCAGGGTAGGCGCCCAGCACAGCGAAGAGAATCTGCATTTTCCGCACACCATTGAACTGAAATTCAGAACAATGGCGCCGCGGGATCGCTCCGTTGGACAAGCGGCACGGCATGGCCCCGGTCGAAGAGCGACGGACCCCGGCACGAAGAGCGGGAGCGGTCACTCGACCGGACCGCAGGCGATCGCCTTCATCCTCGCCCGCGTCTGCTCGGCGGTCACCGAGCGCGGGCTGGCGTTCCCCCAGCGCTCGATCACGCTCGCGTAGGCCTCGCACGCGCCGGAGATCTCGCCCATCTGCTCGAGGGCCTGACCGAGAAACCAGAACGTGCGGACGTACCTTACGGGCCAGCCCAGCATATCGCACGTCGTGACCGCCTTGCGAAGCGTGGGGATCGCATGGAGAGGCATGCCCGCGAGGTAAAAGACCGCGCCGACGTCCGCCTGGACCTCTTGCCCGACTTGATTGCTCATCAGCGCGGTCAGCGGCAGCGCGGGGACGGCCTCCGCCGCCTCCTCGGGGTGCTCGATCCACCGCGCGTAGGCCTGCACCGCGGCGGAGCGCGCGGGATCGGCCGCACCCTGCGCGCTCGACCGCGACAGGAGCTCGGCCACCTTCTCCTGGAACTCGGCCCTGGCGATGAGGCCGGCATGCAGCATGACCCGCAAGAGGTCCGGCGAGCCGCCGGCGCAGGCGCTGTAATTGTCAAGACACGTCTTGGCGATGTCCGCCGCCTCGCGCCTGCGATCGGTCTCGAGGTAGACATCGATGAGCGCGCGGACGACATCGGCGTGCCCCCTGGACTCCGCGCTGATGTACATGCGCGCCTGCCGTAGCTGTTCCTCGGCCTGCGAGAAATTGCCCAGGATCGCGTTCAGGTTCGACTCGTCGAGCAGCGCGGTGAAGCGCCGCTCCTTGTGCGGCAGCGAGACCCGGCTCTGCCGCATCGCCTCACGGACCGCGTCGAGAGAGCGCCCTTGCGCATAGCTCGACCACGCAAGCCTGCGAAAGATCAGCCGGCCCCTTCCGCTCGTCGTGGGCCGCGCGAGCCACAGGTCCTCCTCGACGTCCGCGCAGCGGCCGAGCGCGCTGTGGTGCTCGCTCCGGATCTCGTAACAGCTGGCCGCCGTGGGCGAGATCGCGAGGCACCGGTCGATGGCGGCAGCGGAGTCGTTGAAGCTCCCGAGCTGCCACAACGACTGCGCCAGCGTGGCCCATCCCTGTGCGTACTCGGGGTCGATCCCGATGACCCGCCTCGCCGCAGCGACGCTGGTATGGACGTCCGATCGCAGCGCGCAGCGCGCGAGGAGGGCCAGCAGCTCCGCGTCGCGATCATACGGGTGCTGCGCCGTGAGCGCGGCCAGCCGCTCCGCGCAGCGCGCCGTATCCGCGGGGTCGCGGCCGAGCGCGGGCTCCATGGCCGCAAGGAGCGCTCGATCGCGGGGGTCGAGCGCGACGCTCAGCTCCTCTGCGCGCTGATAGTGTTCCCGAGCTTCGGCGGGCTCCGGCGCGTAGATCGCGAGGCGAAGGTGCGCCTCGGCAAAGGAGTCATCGATGGAGATCGCCTGCCGCAGGCCGTCCACCGCCTTGCCCTCGTTGGCATCGCGAGCGGCCTTCAGCGCGGCGCTGTACAGGGCGAGCGCCGTAGTGATGGAGCGCGGCCCGGGAACGGTGGTCGCCCCGACCGGACGAGGCCCTCCGCGCAGCGCGAGCGCCCCAGCGATGACGGCCGCGAGCGCCATGGCGAGGCCGATCTTCCAGGCCGCCGCCCGCAAGCCGAGGCGCCTTCCGGTCGAGCGGAGCTCATCGCGGCGCGCCGCGGCGCCGAGGCGCTCGGTCGCGCCCAGGGGGTCCACCACGTCCCCATCCGCCGCCTCGCCGCCCGGCGCCCTGGGCGGCTCGGAGAGGCCCAATGCGGGCGGCTCCGGCGCGCCGAAGCTCGGCGCCGCGCCCTGCGCGAACGGCGCGAGCGCGCGAGCGACCTCGCTCAGGTCGGAGAGCCGAGCCTGGCGGTCCGTCGACAGCAACCGGCCAACCACCCTGGCGAGCTCCCGGGGCACGTCGGGCGCGACCTTCTCCAGCGGGGGAATCGCGCCTGTCACGATGATCTTGAACACCTGGCCGGCGTTGTCGGCCCGGGTCGGGAGCACGCCCGAGAGGCATTCGTAAAGGATGAGGCCGAGCGACCAGTTGTCGGTACGGTGATCGATCTGCCGGTCTCCGAACGTCTGCTCCGGCGACATGTAGCAGGGCGTACCAAGCCTCGTCCCGCTCTCGGTGAGCCCCGTTGTCTGGGCGTCCTGTCCGCTCGTGGCCGTCAGCTTCGCGATGCCGAAATCGAGGACCTTGACCCGCTCGCTCGATCCGTCGACAAGGAAGATGTTCTCCGGCTTCAGGTCGCGGTGGACGATGCCCAGCGCGTGCGCCGTCCCGACGGCGGAGATGACCGGCAGGAAGATGGAGGCTACCTCGCCGAGGGGCAGCCTCGGCTCGCGACGCAGCCTGCTTGCGAGCGACTCACCGGACAGGAGCTCCATGACCATCACGGGCGCCCCGCTCTCGATCTCGACGTCGTGAACCTCGACGACGTTGGGGTGGCGGACGCTGCTCGCGAGCTTCGCCTCGCGCAGCAGGCGCATGCCCACCGCGCCGCGCACGGCCCCGCCCTTCACGAACTTGAGCGCGAACGGCCTGCCAGTCAGCGTGTGGCTCGCGGCCCAGATCACGCCCATGCCCCCTTCACCGAGCAGCCGATCGAGCCGGTACCGGCCGGCGACGACGGCACCTGGACGCCACGCAGGCCGTGCGCGCTCGTCGCCTCCGCCGCGCTCGTCGCCCTCACCCGGCAGAGAGTCTTTTCCCGCAGCGGGTTGGGTCGCCTCGAGGCCCTGCGTCAGGTCCGCTCTCGATGCGATACGCACGGCAACCTACGCTACCCGACCGGCTCCCCCTGTCCAGATCGGAAACGAACGCGCCCGACGTGCTGTCCGCTCGACAGGAAGGCGGTAAAGCGAGGACACGTTTGCAAGCGCAAGAATCTTCCCGCATCCCTGCAAATATCTCTGGGCAGCGAACAGCACCACAATGCGCCCGACGGCAAATCGCCCCCGCCCTTCTTGTTCAATTTGCCCGCTGAAAGGGCTGCAAGTGAAGGAATTTCTCAGTCTCTCCACAGCTCGTCGCGCATGCGTCCCGATCCATCCGCTCGCTCCACGGCTGCCGAGCCATAACGCCGTGGCTCCAAGGACATCGTCTCACCAGATAGCGCGGTCGACCAAAGAGACGCAGCGCTCTCTGAAGCTCAGTATCCCGGCTCGCGGTCCCCGGCTCGGTACGCCCCCGGCGGGACCCCGACCTCCCGGCGAAACGCGACGTTGAAGGCCGCCTCGTCCTGGTACCCCACGGACGACGCCACCTCGGCGAGCGCGAGCCCGGGGCGCTCTCGCAGCGTCTCCTTCGCCAGCTCCATGCGCCAGCGCGTCAGGTGACGGAGCGGGCCCTCTCCCACGTGCTCGCGGAAGGCGAGGGCGAAGCCCGAGCGGCTCATGCCGGCCTCCCGCGCGAGCGAGGCCACGGTCCACGCGCGGGCCGGGGCCTTGTAGAGCGCGTCCAGAGCGCGGGCGACGCGCTCGTCCGCGAGCGCCGCGCGGAAAGAGCCAGGAGGCGCGGGGCGCTCGAGCTCCGCGCGGATGGCCTGCAGGAGGAGCAGCTCCGCGAAGCGAGCGGCCATGACCGGCGCGCCCGGCCGCCGGTCGCGCACCTCGTCGCGAATACCGTCCAGGAGCCGGCCGAGACCGGGCACCGGCTCCCCGGCCCCGCCGTCGAGGAGCACCACGGAGGGCAGCGCGCGGAGCAGCAGCGACCGCCCGGCCCCCGCGACGTGCATGGCGGCGCAGAGCACCACCGTCCTCGCGCCGTCGCCGCCCAGCCGGCGCCGCACCGTCTGCGCGCCCGACCGAGGCGGCGAGAGCCAGCGCTCCTCGTCGACGACGGCCGCCCCCGGCCGGTGCCGCAGGCAGTGCGGGACGCCGTGCGGCATGAGCAGCAGATCGCCCTGGCCGACGCGGATCTCTCGGCCGCCGAGCTCCAGCCACATCTCGCCTTCGAGGAGGTGGTGGAGCAGGACGATCTCCCGGCGGCCGATACGAGCCCCCCACGGCGCGCCGAGCTCGACGCGGCCGAAGAGGCTGGTCTCGATGCGCACGTGGCGGAGCAGCGCTGTCAGGACATCGGGCATTGGACGATCACAAAAGAGCGCTGGACGCTATCACATGGAGGGTCCCCCGGTCCGTCGCCATGGTTCAGCCACCGAGTCACGAGGAGGCAACCATGGACGTTTTCATCACCGGCGCGAGCGGCTTCATCGGATCTGCGGTCGCCCGCGCCCTGGTCGCGCGCGGCCACCGGGTGCGCGGGCTCGCGCGCAGCGACGCGTCGGCAGCGAAGGTGCGGGCCGCTGGCGCGGAGCCGATCCGGGGGAGTTTATCGCAGGTCGACGTGCTCGCGCGCGCGGCGGCGGCCGGCGACGGGGTGGTGCACACCGCGGCGACGACAGGAGAGGATCGCCCGGCCACGGACGAGGCGGCGGTCACGGCGATGCTCTCGGCGATGAGCGGCGGCGTCTTCATCACGACGACCGGGGCGCCGCGCGCGCGCTCCTCGCGGGTGCCCGTGCCGGAGGAGGAGAGCGTCAACCCCGGCGGAGCGCTCGAGTGGCTCGTGGCGGCCGAGTCGCGCGTGCTCGGCGCGAAGGGCGTCCGCGGCCTGGTCGTGCGGCCGCCCATCGTCTATGGCGACGGCGGAGGCCCGGTGGCAGGCCTGGTGCAGGGCGCGCGCGCCGCGGGGGTGGCGCGCTATATCGATGATGGCGAGAACCGCTGGTCCACCGTCCACGTGCGGGATCTGGCGGTGGCCTACGCGAGGCTGCTGGAGTCGGACGAGAGGGGCGTGTTCCATGCCGCCGAGGCGGCGCCCGAGCCCATGGCGGCGCTCTTCGCGGCGATAGGCGACGCCGCCGGGGTCCCCGTGGGCTCGTGGAGCCTCGCGGAAGCCCTCGCAGCGCACGGCCCCATCGCCGGCTTCCTGGCCATGGACGCCGCCCTCGACGCGACAAGGCTGCGCGGCCTGGGCTGGTCCCCGGAGATCGGAGAGGCGCTCGGAGGCATCTGCGGCGCCTTGCGCGACCCGGCGCAGGGGTATCGCGCGCAATGAGCCGCGCCGCAGGCTTCAGGGCAAAGCGCCGTCGCGCGCGGCGCTCACCGCCGCCGCCTCCCCTCCTCGCCTGCTGTCGAGGGTGAGCAGCACGAGATAAGAAAAGGCACAGACAACCAGGCTCCCGAACACGAGCATCGGCAGCGAGTAGGCCAGCCGCTCCAGGCCCGCTCCCTCGATCAGCTTGCCGGTGAGGGCCGGGAGGACCATGCCGCCGAGGCTGTCGCCGACCAGCACGAGCCCGGTCACGAACGCCGTCATGGGCACGATCTGCCCCGTGAGCGTGAAGCCGCTGGGCCAGAGCGGCGCCATGAAGAGCCCGAGCCCGAGCGAGACACCCCACAGGAGCGCGCTCGAGGGCGGCAGGAGCAGCATCATCGCGGACAGCACGAGACAGCCGCCCAGCCCCACAGGGATGACCTGGCGCGGCGTGAAGCGGATCGCCACCGGGATCGAGAGCAGCCTCCCGATCGTGAACGAGAGCCAGAACCCCGAGGTGAGGTACGCGGCCCCGGTCGCCGAGACGACGCCCAGCGTGAGGGCATAGGTGTAGATCCAGCTCCCGAACGAGATCTCCCCGCCGACGTAGGCGAACAGGTACAGCACCGCGACGAGCACCGGAAGGAGGGGCAGCGCGCGATCCGCGCCCTTCGCCGCGGCGTCCTTCTCGGCCTTTTCCTTGGGCTCGGGACAGTGTCGCATCGAGAGCATGCCCAGGGCGACGAGCGCCGAGAAGGCGGCCACGGCCCAGTACGCCGCGTGATAACCGCCCCAGGCGCCCGGGACGCGCGCGACAAGGAGCGGCGACAGGAACGCGCCCAGCCCGAAGCAGAAGTGCAGCCCGTTCATGTAGGGGCTGACCTTCTCCCCGTGCGTCCAGAGGAGCAGCGCGTTCGCGCCCGTGTTGACGAGCCCCTCCGCGAGACCCCGGCAGAACGCCACGACCACGAGCAGCCATAACCACGGGACGGCCGGGATGACAGCGAGGCACGCCGCGGCGATCAGGTGCGCTCCCCCGAGCAGGGTGTGCCCGTGCACGCGATCGAACAGCTTGCCTCCCCAGAGCGTACCGAGCGTGTAACCGACCCCCCCGCCGAGGAACAGCGAGCCCATGTCCCCGACGCTGGAGCCCGTCTGCCGCGCCAGGTCCGGCAGGGTCGGCCCGGTGATCGCCGTGATGAGGCCCAGGCAGATGAAGAGCCCGTAGTAGCCGGCCGTCTGGCGCAGCGCCCTGTCGCTCCACCGGCTCGAGATCGGACGCTCCTCAACGGCTGCAGTGCTCATCGCTTCGCTCCTTTTACCCGATGCGGGGACTCATGTGCCGGCCCCGGCGCGGCAGGGGATCCGGGGAGATCGTCGGCGCGCGAGGCGCTCGCCGCGCGCTCCCGCTCGTGCTCGACGCGCCACGACTCGAAGGCCAGCGCCTGGAGCGCGGAGAGGACGAGGACGGAGACGTCGGTGTTGACGTAGAGCCAGATGAACCCGAGCCCCAGGCCGCGCACGAGCAGGGCCACCGCCGCCCCGACGGCGACGTTGCCGCCCCAGAACAGGAGGCACACGCCCACGCAGCGGATCGCGCGCCGGAGCGCGGGCCGGAGGAGCCCGGCGCGCATCCCCCGGCGGCGCCCCGCCGCATAGACAGCGCAGGACGTGGCGGCGACGACGCCCAGGATGTAGAGCGCGTCGGGCATCGCTACGCTCCCCCGTGGAGCCGCGACAGCGCGCGCGCCGCGAGCTCCTGGAGCAGCCGGCCGATCGCCGAGAGGCGCTCCCCCGGGATGTTCGACGCCGGCGACCCCTCCGGGACGGGCGCGGCGAGGACCTCGAAGCCCGCGCGCTCGAAGAGCCGGCGCGCGCGAGCGATGCGGTGCGCGCCGGTGACGAGCAGGATCCTCCTTGCGCCCCTGGGCAGCAGGAGCTCCGCGCTGCGCTGGGCTTCCACCGCGGTCGTCAGCCCGCGCGGCTCCGTGAGCAGGGCCGACGCGGGGACGCCGAGGCCCCGCGCGAGGCGAGCGCGCGACTCGGCCTCGCTGGCCGGCCCGTTGCGGCTGCCGAGCATCAGCACGAGCGGCGCTCGCCCCTCACGGTACAGCGCGACGGCCTCGACGGCGCGCCGGAGGGAATCCTCCGGGAGCCGCCCGTCCGGATCGACGTCCGCGCCGAGGGCGACCACCGCGTCGGCCTGCCCTGCGTCGGGCGCCGACGCCATCCAGCGATCGAGCGGCGCGGCGGCAGGGGTGAACGCGGCGACCGCGAAGGCCATGAGCCCGATCACGCCGGCCGCGGTGCTCAGGCGGTCCCACGCTCCTTCCATGCGCATGGCGTCGGATCCCTGGAGCCGCCCCTACGTGGCGCCCAGGAGCGCGGGCCTCGAGGAGCGCGCGGACGGCCGCCGCGCCTCCAGCTCCTCCGCGACGCCGTGGATGGCGGCCTCGACGCGATCGAGCGTCTCCTCGCTCATCCGCCCGTGCAGGGGCAGGCAGACCTGGCCCGCGCAGAGCCGGTCCGTGTTCGGGAGGGCGACGCCCGCGGGGAAGCAGTCCAGCGCGTGCAGGGGCGGGTAGAAGTACCGGCGCGCCTCGACGCCGCGCCGCGCGAAGGCCGCGATGACGTCGTCGATCGGGGCGTCGATCAGCCCGACGCCGAGGTTCTGCCCGTTGGGGTTCACGCCCGGCGGCACGCGCTGGGTGCGGTACACCTGCGGGTGCCGCGACAGGGCCGCGCGCAGCCGGTCGAGGTACGTCCGCCTGCGGGCCAGCGCCTCCGGGAGCCGGCGGAGCGACGAGAGCGCCAGGGCGGCGCGCAGCTCGTCCAGCTTGGCGTTCATCCCCGGGACCGACGCCGAGAGCGGCTGCGCGAGCCCGTGGTTGCGCAGCCGGCGCATCGCCGCGCGGACCTCCCGGTCCGGGGAGACGACCACGCCGCCCTCCGCGGCCACGAGGACCTTGGTGGCGTGCAGGGAGTAGGTCGTCGCGGTGAGGAGCGCCTCGGCCTCGCGGCTCGCCGTCTCGGTGCCCATGCCGTGCGCGTCGTCGTAGATCACGGCCGCGCCCGCGCCGCGGGCCTCGCGCGTGATGGCGGCCAGATCGGGCGGGACGCCGAACACGTTGACCGGGAGGACCAGCGTCGCGCCGTGCTCCGCGAGCAGGCGGCGCAGGTGCCCCGGATCCAGCGTCCAGGTCTCCGGGTCGATGTCGCAGAAGACCGGCTCGAAGCCCGCGTGCACCGCGGCGTTGAGCGTCGCGATGAAGGTGAAGGCCGGGAGGATCGCCTTGCCCCGCCGCACCGCCGCGGCCTCGATGGCGAGGCTGATCGCGACGGCGCCGTTCGAGACGGCCACCGCCTCCTCGACGCCGAGGAACGCCGCGATCGCCCGCTCGAAGCCCTCCACGAGCGGGCCGCCGTTGCTGAGCCGCCCCGAGCGCAGGACGTCGGCGATCTGCGCCGCGATCGCGTCCGGCTCGTCCACCTGCGGCGAGACCATGGGGATGAAGGGTCGCTGGTCGCTCATGCTTGTCTCTCCGGCCGAAGGCGCTGGTGGACGACGCGGCCGATGAACTCCGGGATGCCGAGCAGGTACCGCCGCCAGAGCCGCCGCGGCTCGACCGCCAGGCGGTAGAGCCACTGGACGTGGCTCCGGCGCACCCACTCGGGCGGGTACGCGACGGCGCCCGCCACCTGATCCAGCAGCCCCCCCATACACCAGGTGGCGCGCACCTGGAGCGCCGCGAGGTGCTGGCTCACCCAGAGCTCCTGCTTGGGCGGGCCGAGGCCGACGATGAGCAACGCGGCGCCCGAGCCGTTGATCTGTCGGACCACCGCCGCCTCCTCCTCGGGGGCGAAGTACCCGTGGTGAACGCCGGCGATCCGGAGCCCCGGGCGCTCCGCGACCAGGCGGCGCGCGACCTCGTCGGCGATCCCGGGCGCGCCGCCGAGCAGGAAGACCGAGGCCCCGCGCTCGGCGCAGAGGTCCACGATCCGGCCCAGCTCGATCGGGCCCACGTTGATCCGCTCCGGGCACGGCCCGCCCAGCAGGCGCGCCGCCCAGACCACCCCGATGCCGTCGGCGTACACGACGTCGGCCCGGGAAACCGAGGCGCGGTACGGCGACTCGCGCGCCGCCAGCGTGGCGCAGTAGGCGTTGACGTAGGTGTAGTAGTCGGGCCTTTCGCGCTCCGCCCGCAAGGCCTCGTCCAGGCGGCGCAGCAGCTGCTCGAAGGAGAGCCGCGTGACGGGGACGCCGAGGACGTCGACCCGGGGCGCGGTCGAGGGCGCAGCGGCGGTCATGCCTCTCCCCTGGCCGGCGCCACTTTGTCCTGCGCGCTGATGAACGCGCGAGGATCGCTGACCGGGGCGCGATCGACGACGGGCCGCGCCTCGTCGGTGCCGAACATCGCGACGTAGTCGCCGTGGAACCCGTCGCAGATGTCGCGGAGCGCGCAGCGCTGGCACCCCGCGCCCTTCTGGTAGCCGTTGTGCTCGACGCGGTTCAGCGCGTCGTGGCGGTAGGCCGCGTCGCGATCCCCGCGGCGGCGGAGGAGCCGGTACGACAGCCCTTCCAGCTTCCTCATCACGGGGCCGAGCCGCGGGTCCGTGTCGGCGCGGAGCATCCGGCCCCGGAGGTCGATCGCGTCCGCCAGGCGGAGGAGCGGCTGCCGGAGCCGGCCGAGGCGCGGCCGCGCGCCGAGCGGGACGGGCGGCGACACGGCGCCGGCCCGCATCCGCTGCGGGCCCTTGTTGGTCCAGGTCCAGCTCGCGAAATCCCACTCGTGCGGGTCGTACGAGAGCTGCTGGTAATTGTACACCGACGGCCAGTGGCGCTCGGGGACGATGCAGTGGGGCAGGTACCGGACGTTCGCCTCCACGCCGGCTTGCGCGAGCACGTCCAGGGCCTCGTCGAGCGGGCCCCGCAGGTCGCCATAACGAGGCACGTTCTCCGCCGTGCGGGCGCCCTGCTTGCGCTGATCCGCGAACGGGTTGAAGGCGAGGAAGTTGACGGCGCGCGCCCCCAGCTCCACCGAGAGCCTCGCGATCGCCGGCAGCTGCGGCACCGCGAGCTTCGACATCACGCAGTTCACGCGGAACGGCACGTCGAGCGCGATGAGGTGGTTCAGCGCGCGCATCTGGCGCACGTGCGCGCCGCTCACGCCCACGGCCAGGTCGTGCGCCTTCCCGAGCCCCTGGACGCTGACCAGGAAGTCGGCCACGCCGGAGTCCTTGAACTGCTGCGCCTTGTCGCGCTTGTCGAGCACCAGCGCGTTCGTGATGAGCGTCGGCGCGAGGCCGATCCCGGCGCAGTACCGGATCAACGCATGGATGTCGCGCCAGATGGTCGGCTCGCCGCCCTGGATGTCGATCGCGTCGTTCCCGTAGAACTCGACGAGGGTCCGGCAGATCTCCTGCGCCTTCTCCAGCGACATGAACGGGTGCTCGGGGTGCTCCTTGTCCTCGATCCGATCGAGGAAGTAGCAGAAGTGGCAGCGCAGGTTGCACGTCTGCCCGAGCCACAGCACGCCGCGCCGCGTGAGCTCCCGGGTCTGGCCCTGGGGCCGCGGCGCGACCGCCGGGCGCGTGGCCGGCACCGCCAGGGCGCGGGCTCGTTCGAGCAGGATCTCCGGCGGCTCGATGTCCGCCGAGACCAGCGACTCCTTTCGCCTGAGCTGCACCAACGAAACGTTGCCATCCGTGCTGGTCTTCACGTGGTCCTCTCCTGACTTGGATCCTTCACGCGCGGCGCGGCGCCCCGCCGCTCCACGTGACCGCCGACGGGAAGTTGAACCGCACCGCGATCGGGGCGATAGGGGAGCGGCATGCGCGCGCGGCGACCTCCGGCGAAGGATCTCCTCCAGCCATGACGTCGTCGGCGCTCCGCGAGGACGCCCCGCCGCCGGCGAGGCGAAGCGTCTCGGGCAGCATGGCGCTGAAGACCGCGAGCGATCTCGTCTCGCGCGGCGTCCGCATGCTCCTCGCCGTGGTCGCCGCGCGGCACCTGGGGCCGGCGGGCTTCGGCGACTACAGCTACGCCTTCGCCGTGGGCTTCCTGCTCGGCGAGCTCGCGGACCTCGGCCTGCACCTGTTCATCGCGCGGGAGGTGGCCCGCGATCCCGGCGCTCCCATCGGCCCGCTCGTGCGCCTCAAGCTCGCCGTGACGCTGGCCGCCGGCGCCGTCGGCCTCGTGGTCGGCCTCCTCGCGGGCGCGGCCTCGCCACGCCGGACGCTCGTGTGGCTGCTGACGGCCGCGTGGCTGATGGCCTCGTTCGTCGAGATGCTCAACCAGGTGTTCCGCGGGCACCAGCGGATGGATCGCGAGGTGCTGGTGGCGGTCACCATGGCGGTCACGTCCTTCGGGCTGGGGACGGGCGCGCTGCTCTCGGGGCTCGGCGCGCTCGGCCTGGCGTGGGCCCTCGTCGCGGGCCACCTGGTCGCCCTCGCGCTGGCCCTGGCCCTCGCCGCCCAGCTCCTCGAGCGCCGGCAGTGGTCCAGCGAGGGCGCGGCGCTGCCGCAGGGCTTCCTCCGTGAGGCCGGGCCGCTCGCGGTGGTGATGCTCGCCAGCCCCCTCTACTTCCAGCTCGATCTCCTGATGCTGGGCTGGATGAGCACCCCCCACGCGGTCGGCGACATGAGCGCGGTCCAGCGCATGATCGGCGGCGCCATGATGCTGCCGGGCGTCGTGCGCGCGGCGGTCTTCCCCGCCTTCGTCGCCAGCCGCTCGGCGAGCGCCCGCAGGCGCCTCGCCACGCTCACCTTCGTCGGGCTCATGGCCGCGGGCGCGCTCATGAGCGCCGCGGTGTGGTGGATGGGCGGGCCGCTCGTCCGGCTCGTGTTCGGCCCCGACTACGCGAGCGCCGTGCTGCCGCTGCAGCTCCTGACCACGGCGCTCGTGTGGATGGTGCCGGAGCTCGCCATCGGCCCGATGCTCTTCGCCGCGGGCCAGCAGCGCCCGTACGCGGCCCTCTGGACGGCCACCGTGCTCCTCATCGCGGCCGGGGACCTGTGGGCGGTGCCCGCGCACGGCGCCGCCGGCGCGGCCGCGGTGAAGCTCGTCGTCACGCTCGGCCTGGTGGCCGGCGAGGTGATCGTCCTCTTTCGCGTCAGGGACCACCTCGGGGCCTCCTGAGCGGCCGGCGAGCGGTCCTTTCACGGCGTCGTCGATCGCCCGGCGCACGGCGTCAGTAGCTCCCCACGCCGAAGAGCATGCGCAGCGGCGTGATCGCCATGATCTTCAGGTCGCCCCAGAAGCTGGCGTTGGTCAGGTAGTAGATGTCGAGGATGACGCTCTGGTCGAAGGTTACCTGGTTGCGCGCCACGACCTGCCACAGGCCGGTGATCCCGGGCCGGCCTTCGGTCCGGAGGCGGTGCCACGGCTTGAGCGCGTCGAACTCCGCCATCGGATAGGGCCTCGGCCCCACCAGGGCCATGTCGCCGGTGAGCACGTGGAGGAGCTGGGGGATCTCGTCGAGGCACAGCCAGCGCAGGACGCCGCCCAGCCGCGTGACGCGCGGATCCCTTGGGTCCTTGGGGATGACGACCCCATCGTCGCGCACGAAGCCGGGGATCTCGCCGCGGATGACCGAGAGCCGCGCGGCGTCGCCCCTGTCCTCGCCGTCCCGGCGCTGCGTCCGCATCGTCCGGTACTTGAAGAACCGGAACGGCTTCCCGCGCAGCCCTGCGCGCGGGGCGATGTGGAACGGCCCGCCCGGGGACTCGAGGTGGATCAGCAGCGCGATCGTCAGCCACAGCGGCGCGCCCCCGAGCAGCACCGACAGGGCCACGAGCCTCTCGACGGCCCGGGTGGCCGCGGCGTCGAGGCCGCCCCGCTCGCCCGAGCCGAACCGGACCACCGGGAGCCCCTCCGCGGTCCGCTCGGACAGGCCGAGGCGCGCCGCGAGCCACTCGAGGTCCCGCGAGGCGATCGCGACCGCCTGCGCCCGCCCGCGCGCCCGCCGCAGCACCTCCCCCACCGCGTCGAGGCCCTCGACGACGACGGGGGCGCCCGGATCCAGCGGAGGAGGCGGCGCGGTTGCTCCTTGAGGGAAGGACGTCGTTGCACAGGTCAAGAAAACCTCCTGGTGGTCTCCGGTCCGGCGTCGCGGCGGCTCCCCCGCCCTGCCGTCTCGCCTCAGCCCTCTCTCAGCTGCTCCCCGAACGCCCGGCGCGTCCGCCACCGCGCCCACGCCGGGAAGAGCTCTCCCACCACGCTGCGGAGGCGGAGCCGCAGCGGAGCGCCGCCCTGCGCCCGCGGCGCGCGCCAGAGCGCGGCCACGCTCTCGGCGACCCGCTCCACCGCGACGCCGCCGTCGTGCGGCCGGGACACCGAGCCCCGGCGCCGCCGCTCGTCCTCGTGCAGGCCCGTGTCCACCCAGCCCGGGTGCACCTGGGAGACCCGGATCCCCCGGGGCGCGAGCTCGAGCTCGAGCGCGTCGCTCAGCCCGCGGACGGCGAACTTCGTGGCGCAGTAGACGCTCTTCATGGGCACGGCGCGGAACGAGACCTCGGAGCCGACGTTGATGATGTGGCCGCCGCCGTCCCGCATCGCCTGCGCCGCGTGCCGGCAGCCGAGGATGACGCCGAGGAGGTTGGTGCGGACGATCGCCTCGACGTCCTCGAGCGCCATCTCGTCGAGGCGCCCGTAGCCCTCCCGGGCGGCGTTGTTGACGACGACGTCGATCCCGCCGAGGAACGCGCGCGCCGCGCCGAAGAAGGCGCGCTGGGAGGCGTCGTCGCCGACGTCCACCGCGCCCGTGCCGAGCCGGCCAGCGCCCTCGGGCGCGGCGCTCTGCTGCAACGCGAGGAGCGCGCGCTCGTCCCGCGCGCCGGCGAACACCCGGTGCCCCTCCGCGAGCGCGCGCGCGACGATGGCCCGCCCGATCCCGCGCGAGCCGCCGAGCACGACGATGGCGAGCGTCCGCTCAGCCACGCGCGACCCGCGCCAGCAGATCTCGCCCCAGGCTGCGCGCGAGGAGCCGCTCGCTGCTCACGAGGTGCTGCTGGTTGAGCCACGGCGCCGCGCAGGCGAAGCAGCCGTGATCGCGCAGGTGCTCCCACGCGGCCCGGACGCCGACCTCGAGCACGCTCCTGGCGGGGAAGTCCGCGAGCCGCTGGTTGCACGGGTACATGCGGCCGTCGCCGTCGATGAAGGCGTAGTACCGGCCCGCGCTGCACGGCAGGTACTCGAAGCGCTCCCGCCGCTCCTCCCGCGTGACGCGATCCCCGCCGTGGTGTTGCCACCAGCGCGCCATGTTCTCCCAGACGCGCTCGCGGAAGACCATCGGCGCCCCCCGGCGCTTCTGCTCGAGCAGCGCGTCCGCCAGGGCCTGCCGCTCGCCCGCGTCGAGGGAGTTGTCGCCGTGCATGCGCAGCTGCCGATCGGACTGCGGGGCGTAGGTCACGACGACCTCGAGCCGCGCGCCGAAGCGGCCCGCCAGCTCGAGGAGCCAGGGCACCTGGTCCTTGTTCCGGCGGTTCAGCACCGCCTTCACGATGCGCGGAATGCCGCGCGCCTGGCACGCCTCGAGCGCGGTCATGGCCACGGCGAAGGTCCCCTGACCGCGGTTCAGATCGTTAATCGGCTCCGGACCGTCGACGCTCACGACGATCGAGCTCAGGTCGGCGAGCTCGTCCACGCGCTCCTTGACGCGGAATCCGCTGGTGACCATTCCCACCGAGATCCCTCGGCTCACCGCCCGCTCGACGATGCGGCCGATGGATTTGTGCAGCATCGGCTCGCCGCCCGTGAGCGTCAGGACCGCCGTCCCCAGCGCCGCCGCCTCGTCCACGATCGCGAACAGCTGCTCGACCTTGAGCTGTCCGATGTCGTCGCGCCGGTGGTGGTAGTCGCCGTAACAGTACTCGCAGCTCAGGTGACATCGATTGGTGACGCACACATCCACCCAGATCGGGCGCGCTTCGCGGGCGAGCTTTGCGCGGACGAGCGAACCCAGGTAGCGAGGCGAGCGGTGCACGCCCGGCATGATAAGGAACTCGCCTCCAGATGTCATCCGGTCTTTGTAATACCTATTTCCTATGGTAAGAGGTTTTCGACCAATCACGGCGCCACGGCCCAGAGCTCTACCGAACAGCGCGTCAAGGAGGTATTTTTCCGATGAGTGCGAGCAAGCGAATCCTGGTCACGGGTGGGGCTGGTTTCCTCGGATCGCACCTCTGCGCGCGGCTCCTGGCCGACGGGCACCACGTGATCTGCGTCGACAGCATGGTGACGGGGCGTGACGAGAACCTCGGGCCGCTGCTGAAGAACCCGCGGTTCGAGCTGCACCGCTGCGACGTGAGCGAGCCGCTCCGCTTCGAGGTCGACCAGATCTACAACATGGCCTGCGCGGCGTCGCCCGTGAAGTACCGGGCTGATCCGGTGCACACGCTCAACACGAACGTGTTCGGCGCTATCAACGTCCTCCGCCTGGCGCAGGAGCTGGGGGCCCGGGTCCTGCAGGCCTCCACCTCCGAGGTCTATGGCGACGCGCTCGTCCACCCTCAGCACGAGGACTACTGGGGGAACGTCAACCCCATCGGGCCTCGGGCCTGCTACGACGAGAGCAAGCGGGTCGCGGAGACGTACTTCTGGGAGTACCGCCAGACCCGCAATGTCGATACCGTGATCGTGCGCATTTTCAATACCTATGGCCCGAACATGGACCGGAACGACGGCCGGGTCATCGCCAACTTCGTGGTAAAGGCGCTGCGCGGCGAGGCGCTGGAGCTGTACGGCGGAGGCCACCGCACGCGCTCGTTCTGCTTCGTCAGCGACCTCATCGAGGGGCTGGTTCGCGTGATGAACGCCAAGGACCTGACCGGACCGGTCAACCTCGGGAATCCGGCCGAGACGAGGATGCAGGACCTCGCCGAGCTCATCATCCGCAAGACCGGCGGGCGCGCGAAGCTGACGATGAGCGATGCCCTCGTCGACGATCCCCAGCGGCGCAGGCCCGATATCTCCCGGGCCACCGAGCTGCTCGGCTGGCGTCCTGTGGTGGATCTCGACTCGGGCCTCGATCGCACGATCGACTGGTTCCGCCCGCGCGTCTGACGCCCGGCGATGAGGGCGGGGAGCCTGCCGGGACGGGCGCTCAGCCGCCCTTCGACGGGAGGCGGCCGGAGGTGGCCATGACGCGCCCGCCGCGGCCGGCGCTGACGTCCGCCAGGATGCGGTCGCGCTGCGCCCGGATCCGCGCTCCGAGCACGCGGTGGATCGCAGCCCTGAGGGCCATTCCCCCGAGCCCGCGCGTGACCGCGAAAGGCCCCGGCGCCGATCTCAGCCGGTCGAGGAGGATCCTCGGCGCCGACTGCGCCGAGAGCAGGCGGGCGCCGTCGCGCCGGTAGAGCTCCGGGTAGCTCGAGCGGAGCTGCTCTCTCGCGGCGGCATTGCGCGCCAGCGCGCGGATCACGTCGGCCATGCTGTCCACCTCGAAGTGGATGGGCGCCTCGGGGACCACGACCAGCGCGTCGCCGGCGACGAGCGCCGTGAGCCACGAGTCCTCGGTCACGAGGTCGACGGGCAGCCGAGGGAGCGCCCCGGCAGGCAGGAGCCCCCGATCGGCCATCACCGCGCCCAGCCGATCGCGATCGATGGCGTAGAGGCGACCGGAGATGTAGTCCTGACCGAGGCTGGTCGTCAGCAGGCGGAGGACGGTGCCGAGCGGCGGCGGCGGCGCCCCGCGCGGCTGCTCGAAGGCCGCGGCGACGGCGGCGCGCGGAGAGCGCTCCAGGGCGCGCAGCAGGGCCGAGATGGAGCCCTCGGCGGGGCGCACGTCCGCGTCCGTGAACACGAGGCGACGGTTGCGCGCCCGGGCCACCAGGGCGTTCCATGCGTTGTTCTTTCCGAGCTCGCTCTCGATGACGGCGAGCCGCGGCTCCCGCCCCCGGAACGCCTCGACGACGCGCTCCGTGCCGTCCGTGCACCCGTTGAGACAGACGAGGATCTCGTCCACCTCGGGGCCGAGCCGCGACAGCTCGGTGAGGGTCGCCTCGATGGTGCGGACTTCGTTGTACGCCGGCAGACAGATGCTGGCAGTCATCGACTCCGACGCATACCACCACGCCGGCTCGGGTGTCACGCGACGCGCGCCGCGCGGGATGGCCGCCCAGGAACTCACGATGCTGACGATGCCGGCGACGCTGACGACGCTGACGCACCCGCATCCATTGCACGAATTTTATGCTTGGGTAAGTCTACTGATTATGTTAGCGTCGAAACAACCCCGCGTGACTACAAAGTCCGCCGGAGGTTCGCGCCGTCGCGCTGGTCTCGCGCCTGACGTCATCGTGATCCTTGGGTGTGCCGGTCCAGGTGCGGCGCTGAAGGGAGAGCTCATGCACAGGCTTTTTGCGTTCGTGCTCGCTGGCACGGTGCTTCTGGGAGCCTCGCCGCCGGCGCATGCGAAGCGGCCGATCCTCGCCGAGGGGTCGCCGATGCACGGCACCAATGGGATGAATGTGGGGCCGGATGGTCGGCTGTACGTCGCGAGCTTCCTTGGCAATGAGATCGCCATCGTGAACCGCAAGAGCGGAGCCATCGTGGATCGGCTCGACGCGTCGGACGGGATCGACGGCCCGGACGACCTCACGTTCGGCCCGGATGGCTCGCTCTACTGGACCTCGCTCATCCCTGGCAATGTCGTGCGGCACGCGCCGTCGGGCGCGATCACCCAGCAGTTCGTCGCGCCGGGGGTCAACCCCATCACGTTCTCCGATACGGGGCGGCTCTTCGTGGCGCTCGACTTCTTCGGTGACGGGCTCTACGAGGTCGATCCGGAGCTGTCGGCGCCGCCGCGCCACATCGCGAGCAACCTCGGCTTCCTGAACGGCATGGACTGGGGGCCCGACGGCAGGTTGTACGGGCCGATCTGGACGCAAGGCAGGGTGATCAGCATCGATGTGGACTCCTGCACCGGCGCGGTCGATCCGGACGTGGAGTGCGACCTCCAGACGGTCGCGGACGGCTTCTTCATCCCCGCGGCGGCCAAGTTCGACGGGCTCGGCCGGCTCCACGTGGTCGATCAGAACGGCGATGTGGTGCGGATCGACATCGAGACGGGCGAGAAGGAGGTCATCGCGGAGCTCACGCCGGGGCTCGACAACCTCGCATTCGACCCGCAGGGCAATCTCTACGTGTCGAGCGCCAGCGACGGCTTCATCGTCCGCATCAGGCCGAACGGCCATGTGCGCACGATCATGCCGGGCGGCATGATCATGCCCGGCGGCGTGGCCGTGACGACCGAAGGATGTGACGAGTCGGTCTACGTGGCCGATCTGTCGTCGCTGCGGAAGTTCGACGGGGACACGGGCGCTCCGCTGGGCGTCGAGCGGTCGTTCCTCGGAGAGTCGGAGTTTCACGCGCCTGCCACGGTGTCGGCGGACGGCTCGAACCTGATCTTGACCGCGTGGTTCAGCAGCGTGGTTCAGGCCTACGACCCGGCGACGGCGACGGTCCTCGAGACGTACAGCAACTTCGTCTCGCCGCTCAACGCGGTCCGGTTCCAGGGAGATCTCGTGGTGGCCGAGCTCGGCGCGGGGCCGGGCGCTGCGCGCATCGCCCGCCAGACGTCCGGCGGCCCCGTGACGCTCGCGCCGATGACCGTGCCCTCGGGCCTCGCGGTGTCGGGAGGCGACCTCTGGGCCGCCGACTGGGCCACGGGCCAGATCCTCCAGGTGGCGGCGGGGGGCGTGACGCTCTCTCCGCCGCTCGTGGTGGCCGACGGCCTGGATCAGCCGGAGGGGATGGCGGCCGATCTGGACGGCACCCTGCTCGTCGTGGAGGTCGGAAAGCGCCGCCTGCTGCGCGTCGACCCGTCGACGGGGGACACATGGGTCGTGAAAAAGCACCTCAAGGTGGGGCTCGAGGCGGTCACGGGGATGGTGCCGACCTATGCGTTGAGCAGCGTCGCCGTGGGCCCGTCAGGGACGGTCTATGTCTCTGGCGACAAGGACAACGTGCTTTATCGGTTCTGACCCGATCGCGACGAGGCGGCGCTGTTCTCGTTCGTCTTCGCCCCCTGAGTCCAGACGTGAGGCGCGCCGCCTGCTGCTCTGGCCAGGAGCAGCAGGCGGGCGGCCCATAGAGGTTGAGCCTCGTTTCGAGTAAGCTCGCGGGCTGCATGCCCGCCCCGACGCTGACACGAAGAGACCTCAACCGGGCCACGCTCGCGCGGCAGATGCTGCTCGCGCGGGAGCAGACCTCGGCCGTCCACGGGATCGAGCGGCTGATTGCCCTCCAGGCCCAGCTGGCTCGGCCGCCGTTCATCGGGCTCTGGTCCCGGCTCGCGGCGTTCCGGCGCGAAGAGCTCGTCCAGCTCGTCGTGCGCCGCGAGGTCGTCCGGGCGCCGTTCCTGCGCGGCACGCTGCACCTCGTGAGCGCAAGGGACTACCTGGATCTGCACCCGGTCATCGCGCCGGTGCTCCACGCCGCGACGCGGTCGGTCCTCCGCGAGCGCGCGGACGCCCTCGACATCGCCGGGCTGGTCGCCGAGGCGCGCGCGTACTTCGACGCGGAGCCGCGGACCATGGACGAGCTGCGCGACCACCTGGCCGAGCTCCACGCCGACGGCGACGTGCGGGCCATGGCCCTCGCGGTTCGCATGCACCTGCCGGTCGTCCAGGTGCCCGCCGAGACCCCGTGGGGATACCCGGGAACGGCGGACTTCGCCCCGGCGGCGTCCTGGCTCGGCAAACCGCTCCGCGACGGCGGCGCGCCGCAGGCGCTCGTGCTCCGTTATCTCGCGTCGTTCGGCCCGGCGACAGCGACCGACGTGCAAACGTGGTCCGGCCTGACCCGCGTCAAGGAGGTGCTCCACGCCTTGCGAGAGCAGCTCTGCGTGTTCCGCGACGAGCGGGGCCGGGAGCTCTTCGACCTGACCGACGCGCCGCGGCCGCCCGCGGACACACCCGCGCCGGCCCGGTTTCTACCCGATTACGACAACCTCCTGCTCGCGCACGACGACCGCACGCGGGTCATCGCGGACGAGCATCGCCCGCGGATCGTCATGTCCGCCAACCTCCGCATCCTGCCGACGTTCCTCGTGGACGGGTTCGTGGCCGGCACATGGACGGTCGAGCGGAAGAAGGCCACGGCCGCGCTGGTGCTCGAGCCGTTCGAGGCCCTTGGCAAGGCGGCGCGCGAGCAGCTCGCCGAGGAAGGGGAGGCGCTCCTCCGTTTCATCGAGGAGGACGCCGGCGCGTTCGAGGTGCGCTTCGGGAAGGCGGGAGCCGCGAAGGCGCCGGCGGCGCGGGCGAAGGCGAAGAGCGGCGGAGCCGCGAAGGCGCCGGCGGCGCGGGCGAAGGCCACGAGATGAGGCCGCCAGCTGACAACCCCCTCATTTTTCTGGCATTGTAGCGAGAAAATCAAACAGGGAGGCGGGGAGACAGGGAGATTCACGGGATTTCACTCCCCTTCTCCCCGCCTCCCTGTGAATCTCGAAAGGCGCGCGGCTCGTCAGGGTCGGAGAGCTCCAGAAGGTCTGCCACTCGCCGTCGTCCCCGAGCACCGCGACCCACCCGTCTTTTTCATGGGGCCTGCTCTCGCTGTGGAGTGAAGGCGGCCCATCGGTAGACGATGGGCCGGATCGCTGTAACCGATCCAGGTCGGGTCGCTGGGTCGCTCGACCTACGGCGCCAGCTTCACGAGAAAAGCGTCCTCGGTGCCGTCCGCGGCGAGCGCTCCCCCGCCGAGGTCGACCTCCCCCACCGTGCTCCCGGCGACGAACATGTGGCCCGCGCTGTCCGCGGCGACCGACAAGCCCCGCTGGACGTCGGGACCGGTGAGCTGCGCGACCGACAGCAGGTCGCCCGCGCCGCTCAACCTGGCCGCGAAGGCGTCGTAGTCGCTCTGGCCCCAGGTGGAGAACGGGCTCCCGCCGAGCTCGCCCGCCCCATAGAAGCTGCCACCGAGCAGCAGGTTCGCCCCATCGCTCGCGATGCCCGATACCCACACGTGCAGCCCGAGACCTTTGCTCCAGAGGTGGTTGCCGAGCGGATCGAGCTTCGCCAGGAACGACTCGTTGGCCTCTGGCGAGCTCGACAGCGGCTCGCCGCCGAGATCCAGGGTCGACCCGAACTTGCCCATCACGAAGAGGTTGTCGTCCGCGTCCACCGCGACGGCCTGGCCGGACTGCCACGCGTCGTCGCCGAAGTTCTTGCTCCACAGGTGATTGCCGAGCGCGTCGTACTTCACGATCAAGACGTCGTCCGAGCGCCGCGTGGCCTTCGACAGCGGCCCACCGCCGAAATCGGCGCTCCCCCGCAGCGCGCCCACCACGATCACGTTGCCGCCCCCGTCAGCGGTCGCGCTCCACGGATGCATGTAGTCCGTCCCCACGAAGCCCCTGCTCCAGAGGTGCTCGCCGCCCGGAGAGAGCTTCACGAGGAACGCACAGTAGCCGACCGTGTTCCTCGGAGGGACGCGGCCGCCGCCGAAATCGATGCCCGTCTCGGAGCTGCCGGACAGGAAGATGTTCCCCGCGCCGTCGACCGCCAGCGCATCGAGCGACTTCACGCCGCCGGTGCTCAAGCGCTTGCTCCAGAGGTGGGTGCCGGACGGGTCGTATTTCGCCATGGCGATCGCCGGGATGCCGCGGCCGACCGGCCCGCCGCCGAGGTCGAGGTCGAGCGATGCATCGGCGCCCACAAGAACGACGATGTTGCCGGCGCTGTCCACGACCATGCGCCGGATCGGGGTCGGCGAGAGCGGCGAGCCCACGTCGAAGGCCCTGCTCCATAGATGCTCGCCGGTCGGAGAGAGCTTCCCCAGGAAGATCGCGGGGCCCCCCGGCGCGAGCTCTCCGCCGCCGAGATCCACGACGCCGCCGAGCGCGCCCAGGAACACCGCGTTGCCGCCGCCGTCCGCCGCCACCTCCAGGATGGAGTGTTGTACGCCGTTGTCCTGCATCCCTTCGCCGAGGTGGCACTGCGACGCATCGCCTCCGGTCGCTGGCGCGAACTCCACCACGAAGCTGTCGTCCCAGCCGGGGCGGCAGCCGGTGAATCTGTGATCGCGGCACTCGATGAGATCGCCTGGCTGGAACTGACCGTCGTAGCGGCCCGCGAGCATTCCCCGCGGACCTTGTTCGGTGATCTTCCAGGCGAGCCCCGCCGCGCGCTGGTCCTGGGCGTCGCCGGCGCGGCGGCTCCAGAGAGGCGCGCCGCTCCCGTCGAGCGCGGCGTAGAAGACGTCGTCGCCGCCGGCGCTCGTGAGCGGCCCCGCGCCCAGATCGATCCGGCCCTGGAACTCCCCCGCGAGCAGGGACACGTCGCCCTCCGCATGGACGATGGCCTCGCCGTGCTGCTCGGCCTCGCCTCCGAAGCGCGCGCTGTGGAGGTGATCCCCGGTCACGCTCAGCCAGGCCACGAAGACGTCGCTGCCCCCCGCGCTCACGAGCGGCCCCCCGCCGAAATCCGCCTGTCCCTCCAGATCGCCTATCAGCAGCACCTCGCCCGTCTCGCGCGCGTCGAGATCCCCGACATGCTGGTCCTGGGCGTCGCCGAAGCGCTTGCTCCAGAGGTGCTCGCCGTGGGCATCGAGCCTGGCCACGAACACGTCATCGCCGCCCGCGCTCACGAGGGGGCCGCCCCCGAAATCCGCCTGCCCCTGCAGATCGCCGGCCACGAGGACGTCGTCTGCGCTGTCCACCGCGATCGCCTCGCCGCGCTGGTCTGCGGCGTCGCCGAACCGCTGGCTCCACACGGCATTGCCGTCCGGATCGAGCTTGGCGACGAACACGTCGTCGCCGCCGGCGCTCGCGAGCGGGCCGCTGCCGAGGTCCACGGTTCCCTGGAACAGGCCCGTCACAAGGACATTTCCTCCGCTGTCCGCCGCGACCGCCTCGCCGCGCTGGTCTGCGGCGTCGCCGAAGCGCCGGCTCCAGACGTGTTGGCCGCCTGCGTCGAGCTTGACGACGAAGATATCGTCGCCACCGGCGCTCGTGAGCGGGCCGCCGCCGAAATCCACGGTTCCCTGGAACAGGCCGACCACGATGACGTTTCGGGCGACGTCCACGGTGATGGCGCGCGCCCGCTGGGCGCCTGGGCCGCCGAACCTCTGGGACCAGAGGGGTATGTAATCCCATTCGGGAACGTCGCTGTCGCGCACGAACTTCACCACGAAGGCATCGTCGCCGCCTGCGCTGTACATCGAGCGCCAGCCGTTGCGATCCATGGCCCCTGCGAAGTGGCCGGTGACGATCATGCCGCCGTCCGAATCGATGGCGACGTCCGTGGCGACCTGCGCGTGAGCGCCGCCGAAGCGCTTGCTCCAGAGATGGCTCCCCGCGGGCGGGCATGCCGACGCGACTCCATCGCAGTGCTCGCCGCCTGCGCCGCCCGTGCCGCCCGTGCCGCCGGCGCCGCCCGTGTCGCCGGCGCCGCCTGTGCCGCCGGCGCCGCCCATGCCGCCCGTACCGCCGGCGCCGCCCATGCCGCCCGCGCCGCCCGTGCCGCCCGTACCGCCGGCGCCGCCCATGCCGCCCGCGCCGCCCGTGCCGCCGGCGCCGCCCATGCCGCCCGTGCCGTCCGTGCCACCCGTGCCCCCAACGCTGTTTGAGCTGCCCGTGCCCCCGGCGCTGCCTGCTCCCCCCGCCTCGCCGGCGCCTCCCGCACTCGCCTCGCTGGTAGTCGGATGCGACCCCGCTCCGGTGCTGGAGCCACCCTGCTCACCGACGTCGCAGGCCAGCGCCGGCGCGGTGATCGCCAGCAGGACAGCTGCCCTTGTCAGCGGGCGCGCCCCGCGGCCCGATCGCCGTCGTCCTCGCAACTCCTCCCTCATGCCCATACCTCCTCCACCCAGGCCGCTCTGTTGCGCCAGTGCGACAGAACATTCACGAGAAAGCTGGATCCCGTCCGGGCTCACCCACGTGCGGAAGGAGAAAAGAACACCTCCATCGAGACACTTCGTAAGTAGTATTACCCAACAACATACGCTGGACGCCCTGACTCGCTGTGGCGGGCACCAATCGAGTAGGGTGCGTTTCCGAGGGATCGCACCGATGCGCAAGAATTTGATTTCGATTGGTTTGCTCAGCTGCCTGCTCTGGTCCTGCACCTCGTCCACGTCGGCTCCGGACGATGATGCGGCCACGGGCGCCACCACCGCCAGCAGCACCGCGAGCACGGCTCCAACGAGCGGAACATCGGCGAGCGCCGGGGGTGGCGCGGGCAGCAGCAACGCTGGAGGCAGCGGCAGCACGTCGGCCGGTGGGGGTGAAACGAACGAGGGTGGAAGCGGCGGCGCGGACAGCGCTGCCTCCGCGGGCACGGGCGGCGCGGGGACAGGCGGCGCGGACACGGGCACGGGCGGCATGCCCGATGAAGGCCCCAAGGACCTCGCGGAGAAGTACGCGAGCCTCTTCCCGATCGGGGCAGCGGTGGATTCGCAGTCGTACATGACGCACGCCGCGCTGCTGAAGACGCACTTCAACAGCATCACCGCCGAGAACGAAATGAAGTTCGAGTCGCTCCAGAGGAACGAAAACAGCTTCACCTACGACGCGGCGGATCGCATCGTGAGCTTCGCGGTCACGAACAAGATGAAGGTCCGCGGGCACGCCCTGGTCTGGCACAGCCAGAACCCGGCATGGCTGTTCTCGAACGGCTCTGGCGGCACCGTGTCGCGGCAGACCTTACTGACGCGCATGAAGAACCACATCAGCAACGTGGTGCGTCACTTCCGGGGCAAGGTCTACGCGTGGGACGTCGTGAACGAGGCCATGATGGAGGACGGCTCGTACCGCACGGGCAACCTGGCAGATGGCCAGAGGAGCCGCTGGTACGAGGTCCTCGGCGAGAGCTACATCGCGGAGGCCTTCAAGGCCGCGCACGAGGCCGATCCAGACGCCAAGCTGTTCTACAACGACTTCTACAACTACATCCCCGCGAAGCAGCAGGGCATCTACAACATGCTCAAGGGCCTGCTCGACCAGGGCGTGCCGGTCCACGGCGTCGGGCTGCAGGCCCACCTCAACATCGAGCCCTCCACGGTGACCACGAACCAGGCGGTTCACCAGAACGTGGCCAACATGGAAGAGGCGATCAAGCTCTATTCATCGCTCGGCCTGGATGTGCAGGTCACGGAGCTCGACCTCTCGCTGTACATCCCCGGCGTGACGTACAACCAGAGCACGTTCTACACGGCCGCGACCTTCACCGACGCGCTGAAGGCCAAGCAGGCCGCGCGCTACCGGGAGTTCTTCGAGCTGTTCCGGAAGTACAAGTCCGTGATCACGGGCGTCACCTTCTGGGGCATCGCGGACGACAACACCTGGCTGTCGGAGTTCAGCTCGGGGCGCAAGGACTTCCCCCTGCTCTTCGATGGCAACCACAACCCCAAGCCCGCCTACGACGCCGTGGTGGGCTTCTGAGGGGTCATGATGGCCAGACGAGCCGGCCTGGTCCGGCTCGCGCTCGCGCTCGCCGAAGCGCGCCCACAACGTCGACCCTGACCTGAGCCTCCCGCCTCCCACGGGCGTGGCCATTTCCGGCCACCGCATGGCCACTCATGGTCATTGTGCACGTGAATCCCGTGCTTTATCCCTCTGCCATGAGCTCCGAACGACGCCGATGGCCGGGTCCTCCTCGGGTTCTGCGCCGCGTCGTCCGCACCCGGGGCAAGCTCTACTTCATCTTCTCCCCCCAGCGGCGGGCCGCGCCCGGCCTGCTCGACAGCTACGAGGCCGAGCGCCGACGGCACGAGACCACCGGAGGTCGACGATCGGGTGTCGTCGTACATCCCGTCGACGCGGCCGGGCGCGCGATTCCCGCATTTCTGGCTGGACGGCAACAGGAGACAGCGCGGCAGCCGATCCATGATCGACTACGGCGCTTCGATCCTGCTGCTCGGCGCGGCCGTCGAGGCGCTGCCCGCGGACCTCGAAGCGCTGGAGGATGTCGAGGCGCGCCACGACGTCCGGCTGTTCAGGCTCGGCTCGGCCGATATCCCTGCCTGTCATCAGGCAGCGGTGCACGCGCTCTCGCAGATCGAGCAGGACGGCGCGCTCCTGATCCGGCCGGACGGGCATGTCGCGTGGCGCCAGCAGCGCGGCGTGACGCTATCCATGGAGCTGATCGCGTCGATCGTGGAGCAAGTCTACGGGGTCTAGTTCCACCCCCCAGGAGTCCTGCCAGGGATCCGGAGAGAGGTTTCAACGCAACGACGCAAAGCCGCAGAAAGGAATGAATTAGGGACGATCGCGGCGTCACGGCGTCATCGGCAGCGCGACCAGGAGGTTCAGGTTGCACATCTCGTTCTGCGTGCCCCACCCCGGCAGCACCGGGGCCTCGGCGTCGCGCGTGTCGAAGGTGCATGTCACCTCGAGCGAGGAGCTCGGGTCGAGCAGCGGCGGCGTGCGATACCAATAGACGCCCTGCCAGTGGACGTCCCAGTCGTTCACGCGCGCGATGCAGCTCTCCTGCGTCCCCGACCCCACGCGCAGGTCGAAGGTGCGCCCGCGCTCGTGCATGTGCGGCATCACGCCGAGAACCTCGATCGAGGGCAGCATCGGGTCGAGCGCGAGCTCCGCCCGCGTCCTGCGCCATGTGTAGGCGGCGTTCTGCTGGCCGGGCGGCAGCGTGTCCGGGCCGTCCGGCTCGAAGAGGGTCGTCATGAAGCCGTCGTCCCCGACGAACACGGCGCGCCGCTCCACGGTGTCCTCGTAGCGGAGCCGGAGGCGCGTCGAGTCCTCGGCGGAGGCGCCCGCGTGGTCATGGATGTTGTAATGCACCTGGACGACGAAGACGTCCTTCGCGGAGACCGGCGCCCCGGTGCCGCCGGGGAACTCGACCACGTCCTGCCCGGGCGCCCAGGCGAACAGCGGCTGGAACGGCAACTCGTCGGCCGGTCCGCCGAAGCACTCCCAGCCGGGCCGGTCCGGCGAGGCATCGTCGAGCTCCGTCATCACGTCCTGGTTCGTCTTGCCCTCCGCCAGCGACGCCTCCGAGGGGGTCACCCGGTAGACCGTGACGTGATGAACGATGGACCGGACCCCGGGCGTCACCTGATATCCGGTGATGAAGCGGTCCGCGTCGAGGCTCGGGTCCACGGGGAAGCACCTCCACTCGTCGTGGGCCGCGAGGGGATCGGCGGGGTCGACCACGGGGGTGATCGGCGGCGTCATGTAGTCGACCCCGCCCTCGAGCGTGGGCACGGGCGGGGTGGGCGGCGCGCCCGCGCGATCGCCCTCGGCGCGCGCCCCGGTCGCCCAGCGATGGATGACGTCGAGCTCCTCGGCGGTGAGCGTCTCGTCGTCCTTGAAGTCGCCGCACGAGCCGTCGTGCTTCACGAGGAAAGGGGGCATATGGCCGCCCCGCACCGCGTCGTCGATCGCGCCGGCGCGCGCCTTCGCCGAGATGTAGTCGTCGAGGCGGAAGGGCGCGAGCCCGCCCTCCTGGTGACACGCGGCGCACTTGGACGCCGTTATCGGCGCGACGTCCTGCCAGAACGTCGGCTCCTGCGCCGTCTCCGCCTCCTGCGCCGCGCATCCGAGGGAAAGCGCGAGGAGCGGCACGGAGGCCGCGAGGCCGCGCGCGTGGAGGAGCAGGGTCGTCGTTCGCGTCGTTCGCGTCGTTCGCCTCGATGGCCTCTCGTCGTGCTGCTTCAAGCGGACCTCCAGCAACTGTTTACGTCGTACACTGTACTGTGTGTGGTATACGCAGTTGAAGGATGGCTGTCAAACCAAAGAGACGGCGAAAAACTGCGACGGAGTACAGCGGGGGCGGCGACGCCGTGCGCAGCCTCAAGCTCCTCTGGGGGATCAGGAAGCGGCCGAGCCGGGGGCCCAGGCCCGGCCTGAGCCTCGATCAGATCGTGCGGGCCGCGATCGAGCTCGCCGACGGCGAGGGGCTCTCGGCGCTGTCGATGCAGCGGGTCGCCGGGAAGCTCGGGTTCACCACGATGTCGCTGTACAGGTACGTGCCGGGCAAGGCCGAGCTCCTGGATCTCATGCTGGACACCGTGGCGGGGGAGCTGCCCCTCGTGGACAGCGTCCCGGGGGGATGGCGGACCAAGCTCGAGGCGGCGGCGCTCGCCGACTGGGCGCTCTACCACCGCCACCCGTGGTTCTTGCTCGTGACGCCGGTGCGCCCCGTGATGGGGCCGAACGGGATGGCGGCGTACGACGCGGAGCTCCGCGCGGTCTGCGGGATCGGCCTCACCGCCCGCGAGGTGCTCGCCGCCGTCCACCTCGTCGACGGGTACGTCCGAGGCGCGGCGAGGCTCTCGGTGGACGCGGTCGAGGCCGAGCAGGAGACCGGCGTCACCGACGAGCAGTGGTGGTCCGAGCGCGCGTACTTCTGGGACAAGCTCTTCGACCCGGGGCGCCACCCGACGATGGCGAAGCTGATGCGCTCGGGCGCGTTCGACGACCACCCGTTCACGGAGGACGTGTTCCTGTTCGGCCTCCAGCGCGTGCTCGACGGCATCGAGGCGCTCGTCCGGTCGCGCTCCGGTCGGTGTGACGAAAGTCCCGAAACGTCACGACCCCCGGCGCGCGCTGGTGACGAAACTCCCGGCGACGCCCCCCGGCGTGACGAGGGGCCGACGTGCGCGCAGTGCGGCCGCGAGATCGCCCAGCCTGCCACGGGGCGGCCGCGGGCTTACTGCTCGCGGGCGTGCCAGCAGCGCGCTTACCGGGCGCGCAACGCGTCCGACGGGCGGTGATCGCCGCCCCTGTGCGCCTGCCGCCGGAGCGTGGCCGTACCCCTCAGCGCGCCGCCAGCATCCAGGCCGGGGCCCACCAGTAGCGGTGGAGCAGCCGGCGATCGACGCGCGCGAAGCCGGCCTCATGCAGCAGCGCCGCTCCCGCAGGCTGCGGAGTGAAAGCGGCCCCCTGGTCTAGGCGCCGACCCCGACCGGTGATGCCGCGAGCCCTTGACCGCGCGCGATGCGGCGGCGGAGGGCGCCCCGTTGAATAGGCGTTTGCGGGACTGCGCCCGAGCAGCAGCGGCGGCGAGGTCCCGGCGCAGTCCCGTAAACGTCGGGTTGGACCTGGCCGGTTCGCGGCCTGGCGGGGCGGCCGCGGGGTCTATGGAGATCCTGCCCGAGAAGGCAGCAGAGGGCGGGCGCGGCGGGGCTCGCACGCGTGGTGCATCCCGCCGCCACGACGTTGGGCGCAGACGTGCCGAGCGTGCCGAGACAGAGCGCGGCGCCGACAGAGGCCCAGCAGCACGCAGGCCGCCGACATGGACGGCGCAGAAGGCGGATCGATGCCTGACCGCCACGCGACGGAGGTGGTGTTGTTGCTCCTGCCCAGGCCAGCGATGCTCATGACGTGTCCGGAGGAGCAGCGGAAGAGGCGACGACGCACGACGGCAGCGGGCGGCGAGCCATCGCAGCCTGGCCGCAGCGAGGACAGATGGACAGGTCGATCCCCGTGAGCGCGGTGAGCAGCGTGCACCAGTCGACCTTGACGACGTGGCGCGCAGAGGGCTCGTGCTCGTGCGAGCGGCCTTCCCGGTGCTCATCTCCCCCGACAGCGCGCTGCCCTGCGTCTCGCGCCGCCAGGATCCTCGTGCGTGCCACCTCGAGCGTGGTGGTGGCGTGACACGCAGCCATCAAGCCGAAGTGTCGGATCTTCACGAAGCGATGAGGCAGCACGTGCAGCAGGAAGCGACGCAGAAATTCCTCTGCGGAGAGCGTCACGGTCTTGTCTCCGCGGGTCCGGAAGCACACGCCGCGCTCATCCATCGACCGCAGCCGGTGATTGGACAGCCCGACACGGTGGGTATAGCGGCCGAGGTAGGCAAAGACCTGCTCGGGCCCAGCGAAGGGCGGCTTGGCGTAGACCACCCAGGGCTTGCGGTAGAGCGCGTCGAGCAGCGCCGCGAAGGCAGCCGTACCGCCTCCGCCTTGGACTCGGGCGTGAACGCCCTCCTCTTTACTCCGTCCCATCCCTGCTTCCTGGTGCCTCAGTGGGTGTCCACGGAAGCGAGGGAGGGCCAAGAGGCGTCCCCGGCAACGGGGGGCGCTTACTCGATATGGGCCCGTACCAACTCCGGGGACTGCCGCTCTAGCCGAGGCGCGCGGGCGCGGACGGTCGGTCGGCAGGGCGCAGCACGGTTGGGGCGAGCTCGCTCGGCACGCCGGCTCACGCGCGTATCAAGGCGCGCCACGGCCGCCGCACCTCGGGTAGAACGTGGGCGGCGGCGAGCTCGCGCCACGCCGTGATCGCGGCAGGCTCGTCCGCGCCGACCGCGTGGTGGGCTGTCGCCAGGGCGGCGGCGAGCGCCGAGGCGCACTCCAGGCTCGCCATTCGCTCGCCCGCGTCGAGCGGCAGATCATCCGCCGCGGCGCTGTCGTCGGTCAGCCTGTCGAGCGCCGTCGTCTCGATGAGGCGGCCGAGGGCGCGCTCGAGCGCCTCTCTGTGGCGCGCCTCGAGGGGCGGCCGCTTCCGGGACACGAGCGCCGTCACGCCAGCGAGCGTGTGGGTCAGGCCCGGATAGCGCCCGGTCTCGACGCAGGCGACGAGCACGTCGAGTAGGTACCCAGGCGGAGGCGCGAGCCGGCCCGTTTGGCTGAGATCGAGCCAGAGCAGCAGGGCTGATACGCCATCGCTCACGTCTTCCTCGTGGATTCCGACCACCGCGCGGTGCACGTCGGTGGCAGCCACGCCGGGCTCTACGGTGCCAAGCTGCAGGAGCGACGGCAGGATGCAGGTGGCCGCCGTCCCGTGCTGGCGCAGGCGCTCGGCGAGCGTCACCGCTTGCGCGCGTGCACGGGGATCTCCGAGGTCGAGGAAAGGCGCGATGGCCGTCGATAGCGTACTGCATACATTGCTGATAATGTCTAGAGCGATCCGTGGGGGGAGGTGGTCGAGGTCTGACAACAAAGGTTTCGAGTCCTCCCAAAGCTTCAAGAGCCTATCCAGTAGCGACCGCGCCTCCTCTGGCGTCCACACGATCCCGGGCGCAACGGCGCCGCCCTCGTGGAACTCCGCTGTCGGTGTGGTCGTCCTGCTCAGCGCTTCGAGCCATTCTTCTGCATCGAGTGGTGCTTCGCGGAAGTATCGCACGACCGCGCGCCGCGTTTCTCCCGGTTGTCTCTCAGGTAGCTTGAGCAGAACCCAGGGCAAGCCGATGTCCGCTGGATAGCCACGGCTGGTTCTGATCCATATGGCTTCGACGAAGCTATCGAGCTGGCCTTGCGTCAAAGCGCCGGCGAGCGCAAGCGCAGCAAGCCTCGTAAACGCGCGTTTACGAGTCTCCGGTAGGCCCTCCCGGACCAGCCCGAGGAGGCGATCGATGGTCGGAGCCCATGACACGCCGTTGGTCGATGTGAACTGTATCAGATCGCTCCAGTCGAACAGCCAGAATGGTTCCGACCAATCGCTATGCTCATTGATTTCGGTGCCAGGTTCCCCGCGAACCGGAATTCTCATCAATTCTGGCACCCACGACGAGATTTGCAGGGGTGTAGCGGCGTAGAGAATTCGACGGAGCAAATGCTTGATGACCGAGTGCAGCGCGAGAGCACGCTGACATGCGGTTGATGTGTGCAGGGCGCGTGTTAGATCGAATAAGCCCGTGAGTTGCGATTCATTAAGTCGAAACGCGAGTCGTGAGAGTACCTCGGCCGCGCCCTCGATCCGCGACCGGTCTCCGCGTACATCCCTGAGTCCGGGGTCAGGGTTCTGCTCCCAGCTCTCCAGCGCGGCTGCCAGCACAGTAGACAGCCACGCGTAAAGTGCGTCCACCTGCTCTTGAGACAGGAGAGCGATCGCTGCACGATCGAGCAGCCCCGACAGCGGATTGCCCTCCCTGATGGCGTCAATTGCACCAGCGCGGATAACTAGGCTCAGCACAAGGCGCGGCGATTTACTCCACAGGCGACGCATGGCCTCAAGGAATGCAGGACGTTTACTACGTAGTTTCAATCCGTCGTGTAGCGTATTGATAAGCGCCCACTCGCTTGCTTGCCAGAATACCAGCTTCGATCCATAGTGCACGCGTCCCGGATCGAAACCGCGAGTCGCCGTGCGGCGCATGCCAGGATTCTCCTCGATCAGCGTGTGCTCCCGCCGGCGAAGGTCGTCCCATGGATTGCAGCGGTCGCGCGCGAGTTCACGCAATCGACTTTGTCGAATCTCGTGCTCCTGTCCCGGTAGCTCTATAGCATACTCGGTAAGCACATGATGCAGGAGCAGGATCCATCCCTCTGCGGAGAGACTTTGGTAATCGACACGAGTTCGGTCGCGACCGAGCCGCACGCGCTCCATCGCCCGGGTCGCGATCTGCCGAGCCTCTTCGAGCAGACCGAGATCCCCGAGCACCGCCGCGCGTTTGGCTTCCCAGAAGGGTAACGACAGGTCTTCAGGCCAATCTCTTACTGCGCGGAGCGCCTCGCTCGTCTCGAGTCGCACGAGATGGTGCCAACATTTCGAGTACCACCAACGGGCGCGCCAAGATGATCGGACCTTCGCGATGCGCAGTAACCGCTTCATCCAGCGCTCGTGAAGCGCAGTGTCCTGGAACTGCCAGGCGTGACGCACCAGTGAAAAGGCGACGTTGACCCACGTTTCGGTAAGGTCATCCCACCGAAGGGACTCGGTCGCTGTGTTCGGCGTGAGGGAGGCGTCACTTAGATCAATTAGTATGGGATGCGGGTTGATGCTTTCGAGGGCCTTCTCCATCTGCAATGGGATCGTGGAGGGTAGCGGGAGGAGCGCTGTTTCGGCTCGCCAGGAAATTTCATAGATCGCGCCGATACGTTCGGCGACGGGAAGTTCGTCCAGAAGATGAATGCCGGAATCCGACTCGAAGAGTACAAACCATTCATTGGTGGCGTTCCAGAGTGCGCTTTGAGCATGGTCCGGGCAGACGGCCCAGCCTGGATAGCAGGAGCGCTCGATCTTCCAGCGGTTCAAAAGGCCCGTAAGCGTTGCGTGGTCCAGCTTGCCCTGCGGCGGCTTTGGCGACGGCGGCAGGTCCGGGGCCTCCGGGGGAGCGAGGACGGGGGGCCAAGGCGCCACGGACCGGAGTGGGCTCGTTCGGTTCTTCAACTTCGGCCATCGGCTTCGGTCAAGCGGCTCGCCAGCGCGCAGGCTGTCCATTAACCATTCGAACGCGGCGCGCTGGCGCTCGTCGCGGAGGACCCACTCGCCCTGAGGGAAGAGCGGGCCGAGGTCTACCGGAATGACCTGCATGTGCTGGTAGTAGCTCCGCTTGGGTGTCGTCAGGTCGAGTACGCCACAGAGATAGATCTTGGGTGCCGTCGAACCGAGTTGGTCACGGATCCAGCCGGCCCACTGCAGGAAGTTCGGATCGGATCCCGAGAAGCCGACCAGACACAGAACGTTTTCCATCGCCGATTGCCGGACGAGGTTCACAAAAGGGGCGAAATCGGTCGGATAGCGCCGGTAATCTTCTTCCGTAAAGATGAACGGCCGGCGCGCGGGGAAGCTGCCGTGGAGTTTCACGATTCGCGGCCGCTCGGCGCGGGTGAGATCGGCCGGCGCCTCGACGATCTCGTACTTGCGCTCTGGAACGCTGCGGCGTGCTCGCTCGAGAAGGGTGTCGTAGTTGGTCGTGAAGACGTCCGCCCACGGCAGATGAAGGAGACGCTGATGCAGCGGACCTGGCTCATACTTGCCGTCGGGAACCAACTCGAGGAGCATGTCGTCGAGTCGCGCCCGTCCATAGGTGTTCTCGTACAATTGGCCGAGCCGCAGCGCATCGTGCTCGGAAGTCTTGGGGTCCACGGTCTTCCTGAGCTCGGCCGCGATGTCCCACCACAGGGGGAAATCTGGCACGGCTGGGCTTAACTTATCGGCGTTGCGGCTCATGCCCGCGCCGACGAGGACGGCAGCGCGGCTCTCGGGACGCCACAGCGCCTCCCTCAAGGCTTCAATATGAACACGGTCAGGCAGGTCGTCCGGTTTCATGCAACTCCCCCCAGCCTACGCTATCCGGGCCGCGGCGTGAACCCTCGCGGCGCGCTCGCGGCGCCGCGCCTCAGCCGTGCGCGTCGCTCAGCCGCTACATCTGCTCGTCGCTCAGGACGAGATCGAGCGATCCCAGGTTCTCTTGCAGTTGCGCGGTCGTGCTGGCCGCGATGATCGACACCAGCGCAGGCTTCCCCTGGCGCAGCCATGCCAGGATGACCTGGTTCCGCGTGGCGCCCGTCTCCCGCGCGACGCTCTCGAGAACGCGCAGGCGCGCGTCGCTGTCGGCGCCGACGAACTTCTCGGGCAGGGGGCGATCTGCGCGGGTGTAGACGTCGAGCAGCAGCCAGGAGAGCGCACAGGTGTGCCCCTTCGCGTTCTCGACCGCCATCCACGCGGCGACCGAGCCCTTCTTCCGTGCCAGCCGTACGCGCTGCTGGAACCGGACCCGTGGGTATCCGTTCGGCAGAGCCCATCCTGACGTCGAGCAGGCCAGGGACATAGGCTTGCCGTGCGATGCGAGAGCGACGGCAGGGCACCGGCAACGGCGGCGAGCTTGTTGCCGGACCTGACAAACTGCGGGAATTTGAACGGCCCGGCTGAGCGGCAGCCGCTGCCATTTCCTCTTACGATCTCGGCGCCGCCCTTGTAGGCTCCTCGCCATGAGCGAGGCTGTCGATCCGAAGGATGCCGTCGAGGTGGGGGCCACCGCCGCGATCGAGGTAGGCAAGGCGGCAGCGCCGGCTGTGGTCGCCGGCACCGGGTTGACCGTCGCCGCGGGAAGCGTCGCGACTGCAGCCCTGATCGCGACCCTGCTGCCTGGGGCGCTGGGAATGGCGTGGCAAGCGTGGACGACGCGCTACCACCGCCGGGCCCTGAACCTGCTCGAGGCCATCAAGGCCGAGTGGGCAGCCGATGCTGGCGTCACCGCCGAGGAGGTCGCTGGGAAGCTGGACGCTGAAGCCCAGCAGAACCCCGACTTCGCGGACGCGATCAGCCGCGCCGTGCGCGCGCTGATGGACGCTCCGAGCGAACGCGCCGCCGTTGCTCTTGGCGTCCTGGTCGCGGAGTACGGTCGTGAAGAGAAGAGCGCAGACGCATTCTTCCGGGGTGTGGTGCGCCTCTTCTCCGAGCTCGACAACGCGGAGCTGGACGAACTCACGGGCGTCCTCGAATGGCTGCTCGCAACCGTGAAGCGCGAGGGAGTGATCGTTTGCGCAGTCGACAGCAAGCAGGGACCCGATAAAAAGTGGGCTCGCATCCCGTGGACTATTTCGATTCAGGTCGACGACCCCGAACAGCCTCATCTCCCCCACCAGAAAAGCGAACGAGCGACCTATGAGGTGCACCCGGCCAATGGCGAGCGCCTCCTTCACGTGCTGAAGTGGGCCGGTCTCGCCTATGAGCAAGCCAGCGGCGGATTCGGTGGATCCCCACCTCTGGCGGACGTGCGCCGGAGCGTAGCAGATCGCCTTGCGCGGCTCCTTCGCGTTGCATAGGCGCCCGGGGGCGCCGTGACGGAGCAGCGGAAGCCGAGACACGGGGCGGCGGGCTCGGTGACGCCCCCGGCTCTGAGGCCCTCGGACGCGGGTTCGCCAGCGCCGCGTTCGACGTCTATTCGTCGCCCAGAAGCGAGAGCAGCTAGTCGCGCAGCTCTCGCTCGACCCGCTGCCGGTTCAGGTCGTCCTCGTAACCGGCTGCGATAGGTGACACCTTGCTAACCTTTTTGATCATCATGAGAGTGTCGATTGTTTGCTCGGCCTTGTGATCGTCCCAGTCGCGCCGTAAGTGAACAACCAGGCCTTTGATGGTCATTGCGGGCCCACTCTCTGGGCAAAGTCCTCCGCATTTTCCCGAAGTCGGATGATGTCGCGCAGCGCACCGATCGCCTTGGCGCGTCGCTTGTAAATCACAGAGAGAGGTAGCCCTGCGTCTTCGGCGATCTGGGCCATCGAGACTCCGTTCAGGTCGTGTGCCACGAGAATAAATCGCAGCTTCGGATCGAGCTCGTTCACCGCGGCGATGGTGCCCGTCCTCATGCTGTCGGATTCCATGGTAGCAGCGGCATCCGGCGCTGGATCGGGCACATCGATCAAGTCGACGAGCTCCTCCCTGCGGCGCTCCATCCGCTCGTGATAGTGTGAAGCAACGTGTACGGTGATCGCGTTCAGCCAGCGTTCCGGCCGGCAGCGTCTGGGATCGAACCTCGGCCAGCTCTCCCAGGCAGTGAGCCAGACTTGGCCTGCGACGTCGGCACGATGGCACGGGCGGACCGCCAGCCTCCCCAGCCAGCGCAGCACGGCACGAACCTGCGCCGGGCAAAACAAGCGCGCGTGCGCGGCGGCGCGCTCGTCTTCATTAGACAGACGATTCATGACGTTACCCTCCCCCGCGGGCAATCGCCCGTAAGCGGGTGATGCCGCGCGTCCGCCTCATGCGGCACCGGTTCGCGGTCTTCCCCGTCCGCTACCAAAGGAAGACGTCAGCCGTAGCTGCTCAGTTCCCGTAGCGGCGGCATGCTCGCCAGCAGGCTCCTGATGGCGTGTAGCTGCGAAGCGCGGCGGCGCTCATCCATGGCTCCCTACGCCCGGAAGTGTCGTGTTCAGCGGAGAGCGCTCTGCGTCCTCCCAGTCGGACGGGTTGGCGGAGCTCGTCCCCCCTTCGTCACGCTGTAGCGGGAAGCTCGTCAGCGTGGCGGCGCGCTGGACGAGCTCCGCCCCCGTGGCGGTGCGGAGAGGGAGCGGCGACCGAAGCCGCGTTAGCGGAGGCGGCGGGAGCTTCGCCCGCGGGCTCCTGGCCGCAAGCTCGGGAGACGGCACCACAGGCGGAGGAACGTCGAGCGCGCGGGGAGGTACCATTGGCGGAGTCGGCTGCGCCGAACTCGGGGCCGGCGACGACGCGGGACGCGCCGAGCTCTCGCGCTTGGCAACGGGCTCGCCCACCTGGATCACCACGGTCTCCTCCGCGTCCGATCGGTGGTCGTCGTGTAGCCACCAGAGGCGCTCCCAGTACCGCGCCGGCGTACCGGTGAAGGTCTCCAGCTGCCGCGCGAGCCCGGGCGTCATGGGGAGGTCGCTCCTCAGCAACCGCTCCACCTCCCTTGGTTCCAACCCCGTGCTCTCGCCCAGCCTTCTCCTCCACGGAGGCGTCGTCGCACAGAACGACTCCAAGACCCTCCCCGGCCGGGGAGCGGAGCGCGCGCGGGCGTCTCTCAGCGCTGCAAGCGCCGCGTCGACATGACAGTCCAGAAGGCGCCGATATCGGTCGCGCTCCCCCGCGGCCTGCTCCTTCGCATCGGTGAGGGCCGCCTCCTCGTCATCATGCGCGTGCTCGCGCGCCTCGCGAAGCCCGCGCTCTCGTCCCAGCGCTTCGCGCGCGGTGACCGCGAAGCCGATCGCGACGCACGCGATCATCGCGAGCCCGAGCGGCGACACGAGCCACATCGCACCCAGCATGTCTTCCATGAACTTTCGCCTCCTGGACGTGAGCGTTCTTGTCCGACACAACGCGGATCTCGGCCTTGCGCTGCGCGAAAGCAGCACCGCTATCCCCGCCTGCCTAGCTGTTGATGGGTAGCCGACGATTCAGCGAAGCTGCCTGAGCAGCGCTTCGCGCTCCGCGGCGAGCCGCCCTCGCGGGAACTGCCGCGCGTGAGCCTCGAGCAGCCGCCGAGCCTCGACGTCGGCCATGACGTCGTTGGCCTCGATGGCCCTCCGCGCCTGGTCGACCAGGCTCCTCTCGACCTCGCCGGTGGTCGGTCGAACGGCGCTCGCCGGAGGCGCGGCCCGGTGACTTCTCGTCTTCGCGTTCGAGGGAGCGGGCGTGCCGGTCGCCATCGCCTCGCCGTGCACGCTTCCGTGTTCTGTGCGCGACGAGATCTCGTGCGCGGTCGCCGCGGCGGGCGCCGCAGCGTCGGGCGCCCCATCTCCGCTGGCGGGCCCCGCGACGCTCTGGACGCCATCTCGCGCGAGGGGCGCCACGGCGTCCTGCTCCGCGGGCGCGGTGGCAGGGGCGCGGACCGCCGCCGCCCTGATCCACGGTTCCAGGTCGGGCAAGGGCGGCACGGCGGAGACGAGCGCGCCGGTCAGCAGGACGAGCGCGGCCTGAACGACGATCCTAAGGCCCAGCCGACCCAGCGAGGCCACCGACCACGCGCGACGGCCGAACCCCAGTGCAAGGGGCACGCAGATGCTCCCGTCCCTTCCCTGAGAGCGCTCCTGCGCCTGCCACCGTCCCCCCTGCACCTCGAGCTCCTTGTGGGCCCGCCGGTGTCGCGTCTTCACCGTGTCCAGCGGGAGCCCCTGCTCGGCGGCGATCTCGGCGAGCGGGATCTCCTCGAGGTCGTGCTTGATCACGAGATCCCGGTACTTGGGATCGAGTTGGTCGATCAGCTGCCGGGTGAGCTTTTCCCGCTGCCGTCTGCGGAGCAGCTCTTCCGGCGTGGGGAGCTCATCTCGGATCTCGCGCTCATCGAACGACGTGAGCACCTCGCCGCGGCAGCGCGCGTCCCGGACGTGATTGCGCGCCTGGTTGACGGCGATCGTGACGCGGTACGGCCCCGGGTCGCCGCCCGGCTCGATCCGTTGGTCGGCGTCGAGCCCCCGCAGCAGCGCTTCCTGGGCGATATCCTCGGCGTTTCGCGCCGGTACACCGTGGCGCCTGGCCAGGCGCCGGAAGAGCTCGAAGCCGGGGGAGACGGTCGCTGGCTTGGCCACGGTAAGCAGCACACGCGAGGCGGCCCAAAAGGTTCAGAGAAATGAGTCGAGGAGCAACTTCGGTCGGACAGTGTGCCGCCATGTAGTTGTTTAGACTACGCTTGGACATGTCTTACGGATGGTTGAACGCATTCCCTCATCCGACCGCCAATTCCCACCGAAGCCGCCGAGACGTGGCGGTTTCTGCCGGTTGACGCCAAGCAGCCGGCGTCGGTACCGTCGCGGCATGCGTTGCATTGCGCATTCGCTCTCGATCTTTCTTGCGCTCGGGGCCGCAACAGGCTTCCCGAACTCGGCCAGCGCGGACAATAGCCATCCGAAGGCGGGACCGAGCGACCGATCGACGGTGAAGGAGCATGTTCGCCGTGGTCAGAAAGCGCGCAAGGCCGGGCTGTGGACCGAGGCAACCGCTGAATACAAGGCAGCTTTGGAGGCCGCGGACGCGGCGACCAGCACCGAGGTGGAGCGCGCGGAGCTCGCCGGCGAGCTCGGCCTTTGCGAGCTCGCGCTGCACAAGTACCGCGACGCGGCCGAGCACCTGGCCAGGAGCCTAGAACAGCGCGAAGCGTTGCCAGAAGCGCTCCAGCAGCGATTCGAGGCAGGGCAGCGCAACGCAGCGCCACACGTCGCGCGGCTCGTGCTCGGCGTCGATCCGCCCGACGCCGAGGTGCTCATCGACGGTAAGCGCATCGGCCGGACCGCGCGGACCTACACGCTGTTCTTCGAGCCAGGCCAACACATGGTGCGGGGCCGTGCACCGGGCTGTAAGGACGCTCTTCATTACTTGCGCGCCGTGGCAGGCGCGGAGCACGAGTTCACGATGCCGTTGCTGTGTGCGGCGGCGAGCGGCACCAAGGAGGCGAGCGGCGCCAAGGGGACCGCGACCGCGACGCCGACTCCCGTACGCGCTTTGCCCCCTCCGCGCGTGCAGGCCCCCAGTCCGTGGGCTTCCTGGCCGGGCACGCTGCGTGTCGTGGGAATCTCGCTCGCGACGGGCACCGTGTCGGCAGGCGCCATCCTCATGATCAGCGCCAGCAAGCTCGACCAGGACATGAGCGCGCGGCGTGACCAGCTCCAGAGCGACCCAAGATCGAGCTCGTCCATGTGCTGGCAAGCGCCGGAGCGCTCGCCGTGCGGCGAGCTGCGGCGCCTGCGTGACGCGCGCAACCTGTCCGACCGGGGGGGCACGGCCCTGGTTATCACGGGGGGTGTGATCGGCGCGGCCACCGCCGCGTCCTTCTTCACGGACTTCTCCTTCCTGGGACACACGCCAGCGCAGGATCGGGTCCAAATATCGCCCGTCGTGACCGGGCACGAGACGGGCGTGAGCATCGAGGGGGTGTGGTGACCATGCCGAGTACCGAGGGGATGCGGCCACAGGCAGACCGAAGAGCGGTGGCCGCCGCGGTTGCTGCCGTGGTCTGTGCGTGGGGAGCGAGCAGCACGCTGCTAGCTTGCACTTCGTACCGTGACGATTGCTGGGAAGTGATGGAGTGCGCCCCTGCGCCTGAGCCGACTCTCTGTGACGGCAACCCAGCGACGGCAATGGCGCTCGACGAGTGCGGGGTGTTCGTCAGCGAGCAGGGCGACGACAACAGCCCCGGAACGAAGGACGCGCCGGTGAAGACGCTGCAACACGCGATTGGGCTCGCCGCGTATGGGCGAAGCCACGACGAGAAGCCGACCCGGCGCGTGTACGCGTGCGGAGGGGAGTTCGCGGAGACGATCACGCTGCCCTCGGGGGTCGACCTCTGGGGCGGGCGCCTGTGTGACGGCGGGGATTGGTCGTACGAGGGGTCATTCGGCGGGCCGGAGCACCCGACGATCATCGCTCCGCCGGGGGGGATCCCGCTGAGGGTGATCGCAGGCGAAAAGGAGGGCAAGACGTCAACGGTCTTCGGCGCAAGCGTCAAGGCGGCCGGCGCCTCGGCACCCGACGGCAAGTCGTCGATCGCGGTGATCTTGAGCGCGGGGGCCAGGGCGATCGTGCGGGAAAGCGTGGTCGTCGCGGGCGATGGCAAGGACGGGGAACCGGGGAAGGACGCGCCGAGCTTCCGCGCGAATGCCGGCATGGTGGGGAACGACGGCGCGAACGCCTGCACCACGGACTCCCCGACGGGCGCGCTGGCAGTCGTGACCGTCTGCGACGATGGCGTCGAGTCCACCGGAGGCTACGGGGGCGACGGTGGGCTCGAGTCGGGGGGCGATGGCGCTCCGGGGCAGCCGCGGCCCGCGGAGAATCCAGAAGGCAACGGCCTTGGAGGCACTGGCGCGGCTAGCGCGCGTTGCGGTGATGGCGAAAACGGGATGGACGGCCCTGACGCCGGTCGCGCGGACGGTGCTGTTGGCGCAGGCTACCTCACCGAAGACGGCTGGATGGGAATCCGCGGTGATGATGGAAAGAGGGGCGGCGTCGGTCAAGGAGGGGGCGGCGGTGGCGGCAGCAAATCGCGGGGAGCGATGGGGGCGTGCCCGGCTGGCCGCCCGCAGGCCGGCGCAGGTGGCGGCTCAGGTGGCAGCGGCGGCTGCGGTGGCATCGGGGGTAAAGGCGGTGGCTATGGCGGGTCGAGCATCGGCGTCGTTGCCCTGCAGGGGAGCTCGGTGACGCTCGAGGCGACTCGGGTGACTACGGGCAACGGCGGCAACGGCGGGGTCGGCGGCACGGGCCAACCGGGGGGCGGGGGTTCCGTCGGCGGCTATGGTGGAAAGCCTCCTCCCGGTGTCAGTGAGATGTGGCCCGCGTGCCCCGGCGGCGCCGGTGGCCACGGCGGTCGCGGGGGCGACGCCGGCGGCGGCCTCGGGGGGTCGTCCTACGGTGTCGCTGCTCACAGCGCCTACGTGGGCATCGGGCCGGACTCCCCTGTACAGCTTGGAAACCCTGGCCAGGGCGGCAGCGCAGGTAATGCAGGACCAGATGACGAGGTGGGGATGGGCGAGGATGGCGACTCCATGCCTTACCGTCAATTCGACGTGCCCAATCCCGCCCCGCCCCGCTGATTGTCCCCCTCGCTACGACACGACATCGAGGAAGAACGATGCGAACCACGAGAGCGATCCCTCTGTCCCCCGCGCTGCTGCTCGCCCTGGCCGGCTGCGGCACCGCGCCGGGCCCCAACGAGCCTGGCGGACCGGCGTGCGACGGCGCCTCGCCGTGTCAAGGCGAGCCGCCGCCGGAGTCGGTCTGCCTCGAGCGTCTCGCCGCCGATGTGTGGGAGGATGGATGCGGCGTGTTCGTGGGCGGCGTCTGGGGCAGCGGCGACGACGCGAACCCCGGCACGACCAAAGACAAGCCGGTGCGCACGCTGCAGCGCGGCGTGGAGCTCGCGCGTACCGGCCGAGGGCGCGTCTTCGCGTGCGCCGACGGGTTCTTCGGGCCCCTGACGCTGCCTTCCGGCGTGGATCTCATCGGGGGGTTCGGCTGCGTGAGCTGGAAGCGCCAGGCCGACACGCGCTCTGTGCTTCAGATTTCGGACAGGCCGGACATCGTCCTGACCGTTGTGCCGGCGAGCGACGGCGACAGCGGCGCCGCGGACGGGGTATCAACAATCGTCGACATGATCTTGGATGGGTGGGGCCCGATCACGATGCTTGTTCGCTCCAACACGGCCGTGGAGCTCATCCGGAGCGAGCTCCGCACCTCCTACGGATGGGCAGGCCACGATGGCGAGAAATGGGGCGGGCTAAACCAGGCACCGCGCGGACCGGATGGCGCGTACGGCGGCGATGCGTGCACGGCAGACGCCGTCCCCGGCGGCCCGGCGGTGATGAATCCGTGCGATGGCGGAATCCCGAGCGCCGGTGGCAAGGGAGGCGACGGGCTCGCAGACGGCGCTGGAGATGGGGAGGCCGGCGAGCCCGTACCCGAGCCGGACCCCGGCCACGATGGGCAGGGAGGACTTGGCAACCGGGCAGACGGTGGTTGCAGCGGCGGCTTCACCGGGAAAAACGGTATGTGGGGTACCGTCGGCGCCGCGGGTCAGGGCATCGGGCGTATCACCGAGACAGGATGGGAGGCCGATTGGGCAGGCGACGGCGATAGGGGCATGCCGGGTCAAGGCGGCGGCGGGGGTGGTGGCCGTCGAGGCGGCCTCGCCGTGTGCGGCGTGGCCTCGAAGGGAGGCGCCGGCGGCGGCTCCGGAGGCGCTGGTGGCTGCGGTGGGCGAGGCGGTCGAGGGGGTGAGAACGGCCACCCGACGATCGGGATCGTCGCGCTCCACGCCAACCTGACGGTACGCGACACCGTGATCGAGACGCTCGCCGGGGGACCGGGTGGCGACGGCGGGCCACCCGAGCAAGGGGGCAAAGGCGGTCGAGGCGAACTGGGCGGCGCCGTGGGAGACGGCACCTGGTCCTGCAAGGGTGGCGACGGCGGCCTAGGGGGCGATGGCGGCTACGGCGGCCCCGGGCGCGGCGGCGACTCGATCGGCATCGCCTACCTCGACGAAGCTCAGCTCACGCTCGAGGGGGTCACCTATACTCTCGGACCGCCGGGAAAGGGCGGCGTGAGCTGGGATTGGTCTGGCGAAGAGATCCGGGGGGAGGACGGCACCCGGGTCGAGACGCTGCGTTTCCCTGAATAGGATCACGACACTTCAGGCGAACCCTGGTGTTACAGGGCGCCGACGGTGGCACGCCCGGAGCTCCACGAGAGCGCCCGCGGGCCTGCTGGCGGCGACGTGGACAGCCGCGCGGCGCCCCAGGAGCACGACGCCGAGACCTCGCTCGCGGAGCTCGCCGGCGAGGGTCACGAGCTCAGCGGCGTCCGCCTCGACGCCGCGGCCGGTCCGCAGGCGGTGGCGCCACGCACCCCCAAGCACACCTCTCCGGTTCGGCGACTGTCCGCGCATTGAGGACGGACAACCTGGCGCTCGGGGCGCGATCCACGGCCGAGCAATGTCCTAGCGCTCTGGTGGGGACGCTTGCTTCTGGAAAATCGGCGGGCGAGCGTGCGCGGGCGAGAAATTTCGCGGGGTGGAGGCAATGAGCATGATCGAGAGATCCAGACCGGCGCGACGGAGGGCGATCCTTGCGGCGGCTATCGGCGCGCTGACGTTCGGCGCGACGGCGGCCGGGTGCTTGTGGAAGTTCGGGGACGACACGTTCGGGAGCTTCTGCGCGGCGGCGGTGGGCGGCGAGGAGCACTGCGTCGGCGAGAATCAGGGCCCGGGCGCCGCGTGGGCCCAGGCCGAGAAGGACGGCGCTCTGCCCATCGAGGTGTGGGCCACCTGGCCGAACGACAAGATGCCAGAGGAGATCGTCGCGAGCGAAACCTCGCTCGGCGTCTGGTTCGGCCACATCGACGAGGCGATCGCGTACGTGCGCGACGACGCGAGGAACGCCGAATCGCTGCGGGCGACGCTCGCGGGCAAGCTCGCGCGGCTGCTCGACGAGGCGAGGGACCGCCAGAGGGTGCTGCTCGCGGAGGCGCCGGTCGACGCGGCCGGCAACTTCAAGGCGGCGATGATCGACAAGGCCAGCGCGGAGAGAGAGCCGCTCGCCGCCATGCTCGCGGCCGACCGGCAGGCGATGGCGGCTGTGCAGGCGATCTTCGACCAGGCCCGGAGCGACGCCGCCCCGCTGCGATCGAAATACGCGGGCGTCGCGGCGCGCTTCGCTGCGTATCGCGCGACCGAGGCGGCGGAGACGGCGGCATACGCGGAGCTCTCGGCGCAGGCGTCGCGGTCGGACATCGACGGCCTCGACGGCGTGGAGCAGGCCGTGCTCGCGGCGGCGCGCGAGGCGAGCCGCGCGCCCGGCGAGCTCACCGCGGAGATCCTGAGGTGGTCGGCGACGCTCCAGGTCTTCGCGGCCTCCTTCGATGAGGCGATGGCGCCGCACAGGGAGCTGCTCGCGACGCACGGCGCGGTGCTGCCGGACATGACGTCGGGCGCGCTGCGCTCGCTGAACGCGATGCTGGGTTACGTGAAGGGCCGCGTCGCCCGGAGCGACGCGACCGCGGCGGCGCTGCTCGGCGGCATCGCGCTGCGCCGGCAGGCGCTCCGCGTGCTGCAGATGGACGAGGGGGCGCGCGAGGCCGTCGCGGGGGCGCGGACCCGCAAGGCGTCGGACGCCTTCGAGCAGCGTGGGCGCGCGCAGGTCGCGGCGCTGTCGGCGGCGCCGCCGGTGAGCGAGAAGCTCGGGCTGCCGCTCTTGGCCGAGCGGTGCGGGGAGCTCCTGGCGCTGGCGCAGCTGCGACCGCTCTGCGAGGCGGCGGGGTCGTCCTGGCGCGAGGCCGGGTGCGCGGAGCTTCGAGGAAGGTTCGACGCCGCGGAGGCCGAGCTCAGGACGGGGGTGCCGCAGAAGATCGCGGCGGGTCTCGCGGCGCTGCGGGAGAAGGGCATGGGCGCAGCGGAGCTCGACGTGGCGCAGGCGAGGCTCGACGCGGGGGACGTGAAGGGCGCCGCGATCGCGTACGACGCCGCCGTGCGCGGCGCGGAGGGGACATGAGAGGCTCCAAGGACGTCGCGCTGCGCGGCCCGAGCGCCGCGGTGTTCCGGAGGCTCGTCGCGCTGTTCACGGCGCTGGCGGTGCTGGCGCCGTCGTTCGCGTGGGCCGGTACGCCGTACAGGCTGGACTGGGAGCGCACGGAGCTCAGCTCCTCGTGCGAAGGGGCGTTCCTCGTTGGACACAACTTTTTCAGCGTGAACGACACGCCGCTGACCACGTACGAGGTCCCCGGCGCGCTGCTGGAGCTCCCCGACGGCTCGGCTACCAACAGGGCGGAGACGGAGTTCGACTCGGTGCTGCTCCAGATGGGAGCGAACGACTTCCACTTCCATGTGAAGAACTCTGCCGGCGATGACTGGTGCACCGAGTCGCACGAGGTGGTGCATCTCGTCTCGGAGCCGCTCGGACTGAACAAGCCTCTCTTCAACGTGCGGCGCAGCGGGGAGAAGTTCTCCGGCAACACCGAGGTCGACCTGAGCCTCGCGGAGATCAATCCGGCGCTGGCGCGTGACCTCGAGATCCTGCTGGCCGAGATCGCCAAGGAGCGCGCGGCGCTCGTGGCGAACGCACGGGCGGTGGGCCTGCTGGCGGAGAAGATGGACCTGCTCCAGCAGCTCGACACCGAGCTCAAGGACCTTGTCGGCCGGCCGCTGGACGAGATCTCGCGGACCGACCTCGAGGCGATCCTGGACCGGTATGAGGACGCGGTCGCGCCGGAGACGCGCGCGGCGATGGAGCAGCTCATCGACGACCTGAAGCAGAGCGTAAGCGATCTCGAGGACGAGCTCGCGCGGCTGATGGACGAGTTCGGCGCGCAGGCCGACGAGGTGGCGGACCTGGCGACGGAAGACGCGCGCGCCGAGGGGTGGGACCCGGACGACCCGCAAGCGTACGCTCTCGGGGAGAGCGAGGTGCCGTGGGTCGAGGTGCCGGACATCGCGGAGGTGGACGGGGCGTTCGACGAAGGGAGGGATCCCTACGCGGCGTATGCTGATGCGGTGCTCGCGGCGCTGGAGGCGGACGTGAGCGGCCGGGTGGTGGTCTTCCGGGCGGACTTCGTGGCGAACGTGAGGGCGTGGCGGGCGAACAGCGCGGCGATCGAGATCGCACTGCGCGACCGGATGGGCGTGTCGCTCTCGGAGACCAACGCGTTCCTGAAGGCGCAGAACCGGATCACCGGGTTCGTGCGGCAGTTCATGGATGCGTCCGACTGGTTCATCGAGACGCCGATCCCGCCGGATCTGCGGGTGCAGGTGGACACGGTGCTGAAGCCGCGGTTCGACGCGCTCGCGGACCAGATGAAGGACAACCTCAACCTGTGGACGGGGGACGGGTTCGATCTGGAGCAGACGCAGCTCTACCAGACGATCAGCGCGTTCGCGGGGGCGATGTCGACGGTCGCCGAGGGGTTCGGGGCGTACGCAGAGGTGATGCAGACGCTGGTGCACGCCACGACGCGCATCGGGGTCGGGTTCGTGCCGGTGGTGGGGCCGGCGCTCGACCTGTGCGAGGCGGTGACGGGCAAAGCGTGGTGCCTGCCGTCGGCGCGAGAGCTCAGCGACGAGGAGCGGATCTTCTCGGGGATGGGGTTCGGGGTCGCGGCGATCGGGCCGATGTGGCGGGTGATCAAGACCGCCAGCGGGCTGCGGCCGTCCGCGATCCGGGTGGCCGGGGAGATCGCCGAGATCGAGGAGGTTTTCGCCAAGATCGTGAAGACGAACCGCGTCAGGGGGTACAAGACGCTCACCGGGGCGATCACGACCAAGGCGGTGAACATCTTCGAGAAGAAAGCGGCCAAGTTCCTGGTGGACGACGGAAGAGCGCTCATCGGGGTCGGCGACGACGGCGTGCGCAGGGTGCTCGACATTCCGAAGGAGTCACGGACGGGTACCATCGAGGGGAAGGCGCCGGACTTCGTCTCGTTACGCGGAGGGAACGAGCTGATTCTCAGCGAGGCAAAAGGCGGAGACGAGGTAATCGCCAGGGACGTGATCGAGCAGTTGACGAACGCGATGGAAACGCTGAAGACGAAGTGGAAGCTCCATGGCGACGTTGCCCGATTGGAGCTCATCATGAAGCAGGGGGCGACGTTTGATAACAAGAACATCGGCGTGCGGGACGGCTACTTGATCAACCTGCTCACGGGCAAACCCGTCGCCGTAGGCGGCAAATTCGTCATGGTGATCCGGCTATGAGCGAAGCAGGCCCCATGTTCTACGCGTGGTGTGACGAGGCCGACCGGGTCGACGCGCTCGCGGCAGCGCTGTCGGCGCTGGTGATTCCGGGAGACCTCATCCGCGTGGCGATGGATAACGACATTTGGATCAAAACGCACTCCATCGACGAGGTGGTCGCGACGGTCCGCGCCCACTTCTCCGGATGGATCAACGCGGACCTATCCTTCGGCGTCATGCTGAGGCACCCCGAGCGCGCGATATGCTTCGGCATCGCGTGCTTCGCGGAAGAATACGAACGTCGCCATGCATCCGGCCCCCTCGTCTTGCGTGTGTGCGACAAATCCGACTTTCTCCGTCCTGAGCTCGATCTCGTCTTGAGCAGGGGCCCGCGCTCGATCGAGACCGAGGCTGCGCTGGCGTGGCTCGTGATTGAGGACGATCTCGAGGACCTCCTGCTCCGCTTCTACGCGCCAGACGCGAGCGGACGGATCCCGACCGGCGCATGCACGAACGCCTGGGACTGGGTCGCGCCGGTCGACATGTGCGCCACGTACAACGCGAACACCGCGGAACTCGCGCGCGATCTCGCCCTGTCATGGGTGGAACTCCACGACAAGGGCAAGATCAAGCGCGCCGCAGGCATGTCGCTCGATGCGCTCCGCGCGCGGGTGGAAGCCGCGCCGGCCGGTGCGCGCGTCGCCATGAAAGGTGGCAGCGAGCACGCGCGTTCGCTCTCCCGCGAAACCGTCCTCAAGGCGCTGGCAGCACCGCCTTCCGCGTTGCTCGACGCCCTTAAAGCATCGGCGGTGCCCGACGACGCGTGGCGCGCCGCCGCGCCGCGCGCGAGAGAGATTTTGGAGCTGACAAGCCAGACCGAGGAGATCGAAGGTCTGCCCACCTGGCGGGTGGACACGACCACGCGCAGGCACGTCCGCTTCCTCGAAGAGCACGCCCCGTTCCACGTGCGCCGCCTGCCGAGCGGCGGCGTGGTGCTGGCGACGCACCCGTACCGCACGCTCTGGCCGCTCTGGGCCGACGCCCTCTTCTTGCTGGGCATCACGTCCTGACGCGAGTTGCCCGCCTGCTCTCCCTCTCAGGTTCCCACCTGGATATGCGGGACGGCGCACCCCTCCCTGAGCGCGCGGAGCGCGCGATTTGGGAGGGGCGGACCGCGCGCAGGCGCGGAGCGCCGAGCACGGGCCGGGGGTGGGCATCCGCGCTTTCGGAACAGTCCTCCAGCCTCGCAAATCGGTCTTCATCGACGAACATCACCGAGGGGTGGGATCCGGACGACCCGCAAGCGTACGCGCTCGGGGAGAGCGAGGTGCCGTGGGTCGAGGTGCCGGACATCGCGGAGGTGGACGGCGCGTTCGAGGAGGGGAGGGATCCTTACGCGGCGTACGCGGACGCGGTGCTCGCGGCGCTGGAGGCGGACGTCAGCGGCCGGGTGGTGGTCCTCCGGGCGGACTTCGTGGCGAACGTGCGGGCGTGGCGGGCCAACAGCGCGGCGCTGGAGATCGCGCTGCGCGACCGGATGGGCGTGTCGCTCGCGGAGACCAACGCGTTCCTGAAGGCGCAGAACCGGATCACCGGCTTCGTGCGGCAGTTCATGGATGCGTCGGACTGGTTCGAGGACTCGCCCGTGCCTGCCGACCTGCGGGCGCAGGTGGACACGGTGCTGAAGCCACGGTTCGATGCGCTCGCGGACCAGATGAAGGACAACCTCAACCTGTGGACGGGGGGCGGGCTCGACCTGGAGCAGACGCAGCTCTACCAGACGATCAGCGCGTTCGCGGGGGCGATGTCGACGGTCGGCGAGGGCTTCGAGGCGTACGCGGAGGTGATGCAGACGCTGGTGCACGCGACGACGCGCATCGGGGTGGGGTTCGTGCCCGTGGTCGGGCCGACGCTCGACCTGTGCGAGGCGGTAACGGGCAAGGAGTGGTGTGTGCCGTCGGGGCGAGAGCTCAGCGATGAGGAGCGGATCTTCTCGGGGCTGGGCTTCGGGCTCGGGGCGGTGGGGCACATCTGGCACGGCGTTGCTGCCGCCGGCGCGCTACCGCCGCGTGGGATCCGGATCGCTGGGGAGATCGCAAAGGTCGATAAGGTCGTTGTCAAGGGGTTCGAGGTATGGAGGCTCCGCGGGTTCAAGACGCTGAAAGGGCACGTCACGGAAGCCGGGTTCAACACCTTCGAGAAAACGGCGATCAGCTTCATGACCCGCGACGAGCGGGCGCTCCTCGGCGTCGGCGACGGCGGCGTGCGTAAGATGCTCGACCTTCCAGACGAGTCGCTCCCCGGCATGTCCGGTGGGAAGGCTCCTGACTTCGTGACGGTGTCCCGCGGGCAGAAGCTGATCGTGAGCGAAGTGAAAGGGGGCAACCCGGTTGAGCTAGAGGACCGATCAGTTTGATTTTGTGGTAATCCCGAGCGCTTCGATGCAAGGCTCGACGGTCTCGCCGGACCATGATCTCGTCCGCATCCGGAGGTGCACGGATGGAACGATGGTTGCCGCCGGTGGAGCTGTCGCGACAGGAACAGGCGCTCATGAAGCGGTTGACCCGGGTGCGAGCCCTGTTCGGCTTTCTCAGGCTGCACCGGCACGAGCTATTCGACGAGACGTTCCAGGAGCAGCTGGAGAGCATGTACCGGACTACGGGCGCAGGTGAGCCGCCGCATCCGCCGGCGCTGATGTGCATGGTCACGCTGCTCCAGGGCTACGTCGGCGCATCGGATGCCGAGGCGGTGGAGCTGTCGCTCGTCGACCTTCGCTGGCAGATGGTGCTCGGCTGCCTGGGGGCGGCCACGCCCGCGTTCTCGCAGGGCGCGCTGCAGGCGTTCCGAGAGCGGATGGTCGAGCATGAGATGGACCGGGTGCTGCTGGAGCGGACCGTGGCGCTCGTTCGGTCCGGCGCGATGACGGAGGGCGAGAGGCGTGCGGTGTCCAAAGCGCTGCGCGTGGCCGTCGATAGCCGCCCTTTAGCGGGAGCCGGGCGGGTTGAGGACACGATCAACCTGCTCGGCCATGCAGCACGCAGCATCGTCCGCGTCGTGTCGAAGATCACGCAGCGCCCGCCCGAGGAGATCTGCCGCAAGGCGGGCATCCCGCTGCTGCTGGGTCCCAGCATCAAGGCCGGGCTCGACCTGGATTGGAGCGACCCGAAACAGAAGGCGGCGGCGATTCAGATCCTGGAACGGCAGGTCTCGTCGCTGCAGCAGTGGGTGGACCGCCATCTGGACGACGTCGTCGAGCAGCCGCTCCGCTTCTACTTGGATGCGGTCACGCAGGTTCGGGACCAAGACTTGGAAATTGCTGAGGATGGGGCCGTTCGCATCCGCCAAGGTGTTGCAGCTGACCGCCGTGTCTCCATTGAGGACGCCGAGATGCGCCACGGTAGAAAGAGCCGCTCGAAGAGGTTCGATGGCTACAAGGAACACATCGCACGCGATCTGGACCTTCCCGTCATCGTCGCCTGTGCGGTCACGCCAGCGAATCGCCCCGAAGAAGAGGGGGCCGCACCGATCGCCGAGGACATCCAGCGTCAGCGGCTGCGCCTCGGCGAGCTCCACATCGATCGCGCCTATGTGAACAGTCCCGTCGTTGGCGACGTGATCCGCGACGGTGGCCAGGTGTTCTCGAAGCCCTGGGGACAGCGTGCTCGCAGCCCCAACCTGTTCAGCAAGCGCGACTTCAAGATCGACCTGCGCACCAAGACGATCACCTGTCCGGCAGGACAGGTCGAGGCATTCGAACCGGGCGACACAGTCCAGTTTGATCCTGAGGAGTGCGGCGCGTGCCCCCTCCGAGCCAGGTGCACCCAAGCCGCCTCGGGACGGGGGCGGACCGTGTCCATCGCGAAGGACGAGGCTTTGCAGCGCAAATTCCGGAAGCTGCAGCAAACGGGGGCAGGTCGCGCCGTGCTCCGCCAGCGGGTGGCTGTGGAGCATGCGCTCGCCCACATCGCGGCACGGAAGGGCCACACTGCACGCTACATCGGCGCCAGGAGAAATCTGTTCGACCTCCGGCGCGCAGCAGCGATCCAGAATCTAGAGGCGGCCCAACGTCTGATGCAGCAGGCAGCGTAACCTGCCGTAATTAAATGGTTTTCAATGTGTTTGTCGCTCTAGACGATGTGTTCAAGCAGTTGTCGAACGGGATGGAGGGGCTACGGAACAAGGGGGTCGCGGGGGATGTCGAGCAGGTCGAGCTCATCATGACGCGCGGTGCGAAATTCAAGCCGAAAGATACCTATGCCGTCAAGGATGGGTACCTCTTCAACACGAAGACGCGCAAGAAGGTGACCCTGAAAGGATTCAATCACCCCATCAAGGTGACCCAGCTATGAGCGAATCAGGACCGTCGTTCTTCGCCTGGTGTGACGCGGCAGAGACGCTCGACGCGTTCCTAGCGGCGCTGCCGGCGCTCATGCATCCAGGGACTCGTATCAGCATGATGACGGACGATGGTCTATTCTACACGACCTCCATGGACGAGGCGGTTGCGATGATCCGCGCCGAGTTTGCCGCAGGTCCTTCCGCTGGAGCAGGCCTCGACGTCATGCTGACCGGCTCCAAACGTATCTTCGGCTGCAGCTGCCACTGTTACACCGAAGAGGCCGGCCGTGACATTTCGGCCGGCCTCATCCATATGACCACGTGCGACCAGCGTAGGTTTCTCTGCTCTTACCTCGAGCTCGCCTGGGGCAGGGGCCCGCGCTCGATCGAGGCCGAGGCCGCGGTCGCGTGGCACCTGCTCCGGGACGACCTCGAGGACCTCCTGCTCCGCCTCTGCGCGCCGGACGCGAGCGGCCGCGTCCGCACCGGCGCGTGCACGAACGGGGGAGACTGGATCGCACCCGTCCGCATGTGCGCGACGTACAACGCGGACGCGCGGGACATCGCGCGCGATCTCGCCGTGTCGTGGCTACAGCGCCACGACAAGGAGATGGTATCGCGCAACGCGGGCCTGTCCCTGGAAGCGCTCCGCGGGCGGGTGGAAGCCGCGCCGGCTGGGGCGCGCGTCCCGCTCAAGGGCGGCAGCGAGCGCGCGCACGCACTCTCCCGCGAGACCGTCCTCAAGGCGCTGGCAACGCCGCCCGCCACCCTGCTGGAGGCGCTCGAGGCCGCGGCGGCGCCCGACGAGGCGTGGCGCGCCGCCGAGCCGCGCGCGAGAGAGATCCTGGCGCTGACGAGCCAGATCGCGGAGACGGGCGAAGGCCCGCCCACGTGGCCGGTGCACACGGACACGCGTGCCCACGTCCGCTTCCTCCGAAAGCACGCGCCTTTTCACGTGCGCCGCCTCGCGGGCGGCGGCGTGATCCTGGCGACCCACCCGTTCCGCTCGCTCTGGCCGCTCTGGGTCGACGCGCTCTTCTCGCTCGGCCTGATCCCTGACCCAGCAACCTCACGAGGGTGATCCAAGGATGAAACCAGGGCCGTATTTCTTCGCGTGGTGTGACGAGACAGAGCGGGGCGACGCGTTCGCGGCGGCGTTGCCGGCTCTCGTTGCACAAGGGAGTTATATCCGCGTGAGGATGGGCTCCGACGTGGATCGCTCGGTGAACTTCGTGGACGAGGCGGTCGCGATGATCCGCGCCCACTTCGGACGCACCGACGCCGAGACCTACTTCGCCATGGAGCTCGACGACCGACGCACGTTCTATGGCCACTATCGCTGCTTCACGGGCAAGAGCGAACGTCTCAAGCCACGGGGCCCCATCCACATGGTCCCTGCCAGCGCGGCGGACATTCTCCCGCTGGAATTGTATCCCGCCCTGGGCAGCGGCCCGCGCTCCGTGGAGGCGGAAGCCGAGCTCGCGTGGCACATCGTGCTGGATGACCTTGAGGACCTGCTGCTCCGCGTCTGCGCGTCGGACGCGACCGGGCGCGTCTCGACCGGCGGCTGCACGAGCGCGTGGACCTGGCTCGCGCCGGTCTCGATGTGCGCGACGTACCACGCGAACGCCGGCGAGATCGCGCGCGATCTCGCCCTGTCGTGGGTCAGCCTCCACGACGGCGAAAGCGTCTCGCGGATCGCGGGCCTACCGGCGGAGGCGCTCCGCGCGCGGGTGGAAGCCGCGCCGGCCGGGGCGCGCGTGGTTCCGACGGACAAGAGTGGGCGCTTGATCCCGCTCTCCCGCGAGACCGTCCTCAAGGCGCTGGGCCTGCCGGGCTCCGCCCTGATCGAGGCGCTCATCGCCGCGGCGGACGTGCCCGACGAGGCGTGGCGCGCCGCGGAGCCACGCGCCGAGGAGATCCACAACCTGACGGTGCAGGCCCGGGCGCGTGGTGAGGGGTTCACCCGCGGCGGCGGGTCCCTCGCCTGGGTGGAATTGACGGGCGAGCACGTCTACTTCCTGGTGGATCACGCCCGGTTCCACGTCCGGCGCCTCCCGAACGGTGGCATCTTGCTGGCGACCCACCCCTACCGCACGCTCTGGCCGCTCTGGTCGGATGCCCTGTTCGCGCTCGGCCTGATGCCCTAACGATCCCGCCCAGCCGCCGCGGCGTGCCCGCCTCGCTCGTGCGCATCGATATGCTCCCTCGGGCGTGGCCGCGGCGACGGACGGCAGCATTTACGTCGCCGATACGTTCCACCACCGGGTGCACCGCGTGGGCACAGACGGCGTGATTGAGGCCCGTGGCCGGCACAGGCAATGAGGGGGATCGCGGCGACGGCGGGCCTGCGGTCGCCGCCAAGCTCGACGTGCCGCGCGGGCTCGCGCTCGGGCCTGATGGCCGCCTTCGCATTGCCGAGCAGGGCGGCAATCGCGTGCGGCGGGGTACACCCGACGGGACGATCGCGACCGTGGCCGGTACCGGCGCGGCCGGGTACAGCGGGGACGGCGGCCCCGCCACGCTGGCTACATCGACGAGTCCGTTCAGCATCGCGGTGGGGCTCGACGGCAGCGTCTACATCGCCGATAGGGGCAATCACAGCGTCCGTCGTGTGGCGCCCGACGGCATCATTGACACGGTGGTCGGCACGGGGGCGCGGGGCTTAGGAGGCGACGGCGGAAGGGCCGAACCCGCTCGCCCGGTGCGCGTGGGTCGCGTTCTGCGCGGTGTGTGCCTACCTTGGCGCCCCCCTCGGTGTCACCTCCGCACGCATCGCTGAGGGGGCGCGCAGAACTACCAAATCGCGCCCTTCGTTTTCCCCCTTTTTCGGCCCCTCAGCGGCGCTTCCAAAAACACCTAACCCCGCGACATCGCTTGACGTTCTTTCCGGGCGCGTACACCGGTAGTTCGTCGCGAACTACCGAGAGCGCAGAACTACCGTTTCGGGCACCTTCCGGCGGCGTCGGTCACGGTTGCGAACGAACCCAACACGGATGGAGGTACATCATGACACGAGCGGCTCTCGCCCGTGTATCGGCACCCCTTGCTCTTCGTCAGGCGGACAACGGCACGCGCGTGGTCGAGAGGACATTCCCGGGCGTGCCAGCCCGAAGATCGTGCCCCCCGAGGGGGCTTGCCCAGCCCACCACGGCAACGGCGACGCTCGCGATCCCGCTGGAGGGGCTCACACTCACAGCGCCGCAGCCGGAGACGCTCTCGCAGAAGAATGTCGAGTCGGTCACCGGGATCCCGGCACGCGTCTACCTCGACACGATTCGCGGACCGGGCTTCCCGCTCCCGGTCACGAGGCTTGGCAAGCTGCGCCTCGTCCAGCGCGAAGCGTTCGTCGCCTACCTCCAGGCGCTGGCTGGTGACCCAGCATCGCGCCGTGACACAGAGGTGGATGAGCGAACGCGGGTTGCCGCCGTGCTGGCCTCTGCCGGCCTCGAATCTGTCCCATGTCCGCGCACCGGCCGGGCGAGCGATCCTCGCGCAGGAACAAGCCGTGCTAGGCTGCCGCCAAAGTAGAGCGGGCCCGGTCGGCGCAGCGAACGCCGGACGGGCCCTTGATCGAGCCCCGCATCACCGGAGACCGACCCATGACTGACGTACCCCACCGACGGGCGCGCGCCAAGCGCTCGGCGTCGTCGCCCACCACATCCCTCCCTGCACCGGCGTCGACCGATCGGCGTTTGCGTTCGAGCCGCTCCGCCGGACGTGCCACTCCGGTGGAGGAAGCAGCGGCGGCCGCCGCAGACTCGCCGGGCTCGGCGAGCACGACGGAGCACCCGAAGCTGGCGACTCGCGCACCCGGCAGGCCCGCAGGAGACAAGCGCGCCAACGGCTCCGGGTCCGTCCGGCTGCGCGGGAAGACGTGGACCGCGCGCCTCAGCCTCGGCGAGGCCGGTCGATCCACGTTCAGTTTGCCGACGTGCCGGACCAAGCAGGAAGCCAACGCGCGCCTGGAGGTGCTGTCCGAGCTCGCCGGGCGCCTGCTCGCGGCCGGCCAGATCGTGCTCGGCTTGCCGCTGCTGGAGCGCGCTGCTGCGCGCGAGGGCAGCGCGCTCCGCGACGTCCGGCTTGCCATCGAACAGCTCTGCAGGGGCGAAGCGCGTGCTCGCGCGTCCGGGGAAACAACCTTCGCCGAGTTCGCCGAATTGGTTGTTTCTGGAAGGCTCGCCGAGCAATACCCACTGCATGTGAAAGCGCTTCGCCATCCGGAGCAATACCGGCATAAGCTCAATCATGTTCTGGGGGTACTCGGCCCCGTTCCTCTCTCTCGTTTGACGCTCGACCATGCGGATCGAGCGATCTCCATGCTGCCAGGACATCTTGAGGACTCCTCGCGTCAAGGAGTCGCAAAGGTCATTCATCGGATACTCGCGCTCGCGACCTATCCGGCGCGCATCATCGCCAGCAATCCGCTGCCGCGTGGATGGATCCCCAAGGCGGAGGACAACAAGGCCAAAGGCTCCCTCTATCCCGACGAGGATAGGCGCCTCATGGCGGCGGTAAATATTCCGCTGTCTTATCGGATCTATTATGGCTTCCTGATTCGCGAGGGAATGCGGGCAGACGAGGCCGGAAGGCTGGAGCCGTCCGACCTGGATCTCGATCGCGGCGCCGTGGTGCTCGACGAGAACAAGACGGATGACCCTCGCGCGTGGGCACTCTCACCCGACGTCGTGCGGGCGCTTCGGACCTATTTCGCTATATGTCCCCCGAAGGAGCGTGTCTTCGTTGGGCCGAGCGGGCCTCTGCCGGGGCGCAGTGGGGCGCACAACTTTCGAAATCACCTGCGCCGTGCTGGCATTGATCGGCCCGAGTTGTTCGAGACCACGCAATCAAGGCTGAATATACGCTTGCACGACACCCGCGCGACCTTTATCACGATCAAGCTCGCGAACGGCCGCACCGAGACGTGGATCTCCGATCGGACCGGGCATAAGTCGAGCCGTCAGATCCACCACTACAAGCGCGCGGCACGCAAGGTCGCTGAGCTCGGCTTGGGAGACTTCGCTCCTCTGGACGAGGCGATCCCCGAGCTGAACGGCAAGGGCGGCCGTTTAGGCGGAAGTGATCCCATGTCCGCGGGCCCGGAGGCGGGCTCGCCGTCGCCGAGCAACGGCGCGTCCCTCGTCCGCGCGCTGCACCACCGAGCGCCGGGCGAGGTCGTTGACCACGCCGGCCAGCCCGCAGCGGGCGCCCCGGTGGCTGCAGGCGCCCCGTTGGGCCCGCGTTGGGCCACACCGGCGAGCTGCCCGACCGCGAATCAGACAGAACAGATTGAAATTATTGATATTTCGTCCGCGTCCAGCGCATCGTCGCAGAAATCCTGGCGGGATTTCTGACCCGCGGTACTAGCCCGTCCGGTCAGGCGGCGGCGTGCGGGCAGCAGCGCGGCATGGCAAGCGCTCTCGCCGCGGCAAAGCCGCCGGATGGCCCCGCTGCGGGCGTGGCGAGAGCGGTTGCGGCCGCGCTCTCACACCGTGTCCCGCGGCGCGCCGACGAACGCGCTCTCGTCGTAGTGGCTCCTGGGGTTCCACGCCGCGTAGCCCGCGCAGCCGGCGTCGTCGTTCGCGCGGATCTGCTCCTGGATGTGCCACGGCGTGTACTCGTACCGCTGCATGGGGCGCGAGCTGTCCAGATCGAACGCCTGGATCCAGCTGCGCAGCAGCCCGATGCGCCCGGGAAGCGCTGCCACCCTGCGCCAGCCGGCCGAGAGCGAGGCATACAGGGTCTCGTAGGGGTGATGCGCAGGGTTCGCGAACCCGAAGCTGCCAGGGCCCCAGTGCGATGGGTACGGCATCGGCATCACGTAGTCGAAGAGCTCCACGGCGTCCTCCAGCCGCTGGCCTATCCCGTCCTGCGGCCCGAGCAGCGTGAACCCGAAGACATCCGCGGAGATCGGGCGAGACGCCGCATTGCCGACCTCCGCGCGGAGGAACTCGAAGAAAGCGCGGATCGTCGGCGCCCTCTCCTCGATCGGCGTCCGCGACCGCGGCTCGCGCGCGGCGCCATAACGCACATAATCGTAGTTCACCTCGTCGAAGCCGGCGTCGTACGCCCGGAGCGAGATCTCCGCGATCTCGTGCCATCGCGGCTCCGAGCCCGGGTCGTGCCAGCCCCGCGGGCCGCCCTTGAACGCGACGAGCCGGGCGATGAGGTAGATACCGGCGTCGCGGAGGGCGCCCAGCTGGGCCCTGGTCACCTCGTCACGCTCGAAGAGGAGCGCGCCCCCCTCCGACCGGATATCGATCACCAGGGAGTTCAGCTCTGTCCGCTGGACCAGGGAGGAGAGCCGATTCAGCCGCTCCACGTTCCTCCCCGCCGCGAAGTTCACGTAAATCGCCTTGGTGATCGTGGGCATGCTGTTCCCCCCCGGCGAGGGGAGAGCACGTCCCCGGCCAAGGGAGCGCCGGGCGCGCCGGAACACCTTTCGCAGCCCTTTTCAGCGGGGAAATTGAACAGGGAGGCGGGGAGACAGGGAGTATTTGAAGATTTACCTCCCCGTCTCGCCGCCTCCCTGTGAACTTTCCGAAGAATTTGCGGGGGATGCCTCAGGCGCCGCCCCCCTCGCCCCGGGTCACCCCCGCATCGCCTGGATCGGGCTGATCCGCGCAGCGCGGAGCGCCGGGAAAAACCCGCCGAGCAGGCCCATCACCGCCGCGATCGCCACCGACGTCAGCAGGATCCCGGGCGTCGGCTCGAACGTGAACACGACCTCCGACCAGCTCGCGAAATTGACGGTCGAGAAGCGCACGAACCTCATCCCGAGCGCGGCGAGCACGCCGAGCGCCCCGCCCGCCAGCGCGAGGAGGACCGACTCGATGAGGAACGACACGAGGATGCTGAACCGCGAGAAGCCGAGCGCCCGCAGCGTGCCTATCTCGCGCTGCCGGTTGGCGATCGACGAGTGCATCGTGATCATCGCGCCGATCATCGCGCCGATCGAGAAGAACACCGCGATGAGCACGCCCATCACCTTGATGAACATGCTCGTCCCCTCGGACTGCTTCTCGTAATAGACGCTCTCGCGCATCACCTCGAGCCCGAGGTTCCGGTTCTGCTCGATCGACGCCTCGAACGCGTCGAACTTGCTGGCCGAGGCGAGCCGCGCCCGCACCGCGGAGACGCCCCCCTCGCGGCCGAACGCCGAGCGCGTCGTGTGCAGGTCGGCCCAGACCTCGGACTCCGACGAGGAGCCGCCGTCCTCGAACACCCCCACGACCTTCACCGGCCGGTTCTTTCGCAGCTCGAACGACTCGCCGATCGACAGGCCCTTGAAGCGGCCCACGATCGCCTTGCCCACGATCACCTCGTCCGTGCCCGGCTGCGCCGGCCGGCCCTCGATGATCTTCACCTGCGAGCGGAACGCGAGCACGTCGTCGGGCACCCCGCGCACCTGCACGTTGGAGATGCCTTCCGTGCCGAGCTTCTCGAGGAGGATGACCGCCACCACCTCCCCCACCCCGTCCGGCTTGCCGTCCTGCCGCTTCGCGACCTCGGCGCTCGCGAGGATCACGCCGATCTGCTGCTCCTCGATGCTGCTCACCATCTCGGCGTCGGAGCCCTTCCGCATCACGATCGCGACGTCGTCGCGCGCGGTGCGCCCCAGGGTGCGCTCCACGCTGTTCGCGAGCATCAGCACCGACGCGAACACGAACACCACGAGGCCGAGACCGGACGCCGTCGCGAGGGTCGTCGTCTTGCGCACCACCAGATTTCGAACGTTGTAGGCGACGGGGATCATGAGCGCTCTCTCCCGCTTTCAGGGTGTCGAAGACAGGCTGCGTGGGTCGCTCACGCCACGCGCCGGAGCGCGTCGGTGACCGAGAGTTTCGATGCGTTGTACGCCGGGATGAGCGACGCGACGAGCGACAGCCCCATCGAGAGCAGCACCGCCATGACCATCGTCGAAGGCTCGATCCGGAAATAGGGGAACCAGGCGCCCATGTCCTCCTCCAGCCACCGGCCCAGCCCGAGCTCGACGATCGGATACGAGACCACGAGCCCGAGCAACCCGGCCAGAAGCCCGATGGTCGCCGCCTCCCCGATGATGAAGATCCTCACGTGCTTCGGCTCGAACCCGAGCGCGCGCAGCACGCCGTACTCCCGCGTCCGCTCCCGGACGCCCATGGCGATAGTGTTGCCGAGGATCATCATCATGATGAGAAGGATGATGATGGACACGACGTTGAGCGCCGTCAGCACGGCCGACATCATCGCCATGAACGACAGGTTCATCGCCCGCTCGCTCATCGTCGCCGTCTGGACGTCCCTCTCGTCGAAGATCTTGTCGATCGCCGCGCTGATGTCCGCGCTCCGCGAGGGGTCGTCGATCCGGGCGGTCATCCAGCCGATCTGGTCGCGCTGCCGCTCGGGGAGCGACTCGTTCAGGTAGTCGTAGTGGAAGATGAACTGCGACCTGTCGATCGACTTGCGCGTCGCCGTGTAGATCCCCGAGACGTTGAACTGCCAGTTTCCGGGGTAGATCGTCCCCTCCAGCGTCACCGTGTCGCCCGGCTTCACCTTGAGCCGGGTCGCGAGGACGTCGCCCACGATGGCGCCCTTCCTGTCGCCCAGCCACCGCTCCATGTCCTCGGGCGAGACGACCATCTCGTCGTAGACCTTGAAGAAGGTCTTCGACTCGACGGCCATCGAGGCGAAGAAGTTGTTGGCGTCGCGCGGGTCCTTGGCGCCGAACCAGCTCATGAAGGACCCCTCCGTCACGCCGGGGACCTCGCGGACCGTGTCCATGTAGCGCTTCGGCAAGGGGAGGATGAACGAGATCTTGTGCCGCGTCGCGATCCGGTCCTTCGCCGCGTGGTCGGCGGCGACGTTCCACGCCGAGAGCACCGTCCGGAGGAGCACGAACGCGAGCACCGCCACCACCGCGCCGATCACGGTCAGCAGCGTCCTGAACTTGTTGCGGAGGACGTTCCTGGCGGCGACGGAGACGAGGTTCATGACAGGTTCCCCTTGTCGAGCCGGCGCGTCACCGTCGCGCGCTCGGCGGCCTGCGGATCGTGCGTGACCATCAGGATGGTCTTCTTGAACTCCTTGTTGAGCTTCTCCAGGAGGGCCAGGATCTCGTCGGCGCTCTTGCGATCGAGATCGCCGGTCGGCTCGTCCGCCACGATGATCGTCGGGTCGTTCACGATCGCCCGCGCGATCGCGACCCGCTGCTCCTGGCCGCCGGAGAGCTGCCGGGGATAGTGGCCCATCCGCTCCTCGAGCCCGACGACGCGCAGGGCCGTCTGCGCGCGCTTCCGCCGCTCGGACGATGACAGGTTCGTGAGCAGGAGCGGCAGCTCGACGTTCTCGACCGCGGTGAGCACCGGCATCAGGTTGTAGGCCTGGAAGATGAAGCCCATCGTCCTGGAGCGGAAGCGCGCCAGCTCGCCGTCGCTCATCCGCGTGAGGTCCTGCCCCGCCACGCGCGCCGAGCCGCGCGTCGGGCGATCGAGCCCGGCGATCAGGTTCAGCAGCGTCGACTTGCCCGAGCCCGAGGGCCCCATCAGCGCCTCGTACGACCCCTCAGGGATGTCGAGCGTGATGTTGTCGAGCACCACGATCGGCTCCTTGTCGCGGAAATAGCTCTTGCCGACCCCCTGCAGCTCGACAATGGGCTTCGGCTTCCCGTCGCGATACCCCTCGGTCATTCGCTCCCCTTTTCCTTCTCTTTGATCTTCTGACCGTCCGCGAGCTCGGGGGACGGCCTCGCCACGAGGCGCGCCCCCGGGGCCGGGCCGTCGAGCAGCTCCAGCCCGCCGGGCGCGGGGCCGCCCACCTTGATGGCCACCATCTTCACCTGGCCCTCGTTGACCACGAACACCACCTTGGCGCCGCCCCGCTCGACCACCGCGGCCTCCGGGACGACCCGCTTCGGCGGCTCCTTCATCGCCTCCTCGGACAGCGCCTCGGCGAGGAAGCTCACCCGCGCGCTCATCTCCGGCAGCGCCTCCTTCGGCTCGCCGATGAACTTCACCTTCACCGGGATGGTCGCCTTGGCGCGGTTCACCCGCTTGCCGATCTCGAGCGTCGTGCAGCGGTGTCGCTTCGAGGGATACGCGTCGAGGACCACCTCGCACGGCTTGCCGGGCTCGACGAGGTAGAGGCGCGTCTCCGGGACATCGGTCTCGACGACGAGCGACGTGAAATCGGCGATCTCGACGAGGTGCGGCAGCTCGAGGCCGACGACCTCACCCACCTCCGGCGGCTTCGACATGATCGTGCCGCCGATCGGCGCGACGATCTTCCGGTCGGCCAGCGTGACCCGGAGGCTCTCGACGTCGGCCGCAGCGGCCTTCACCTCGGCGTCAGCCGCCGCCGCCGACTGGGTGAGCGAGTGCATGCGCGCGGTGAGGTCCTCCATCGAGGCGCGGCCGGTCACCTGGCGCTCGACCAGCAGCCGCTCCCGCGCGAGCTGCTGCTCCACCTCGCCGATGCTCGCCCGGGAGGCCGAGGCGCGCGCCCGCGCCGCCGCGACCTTGGCCTGGGCCGCGGCCACGAGGCTCTTCTGGTCGGCGTCGTCGAGCTCCACGAGCAGGTCACCCTGCTTCACCACGTCGCCTTCCTTGACGTGCACCCGCGCGATGCGGCCGGGGAACTTGGCCCCGACCTTGGACACCACCTGCGGGACCACGTACCCGGTCGACGTCACGGAGATCGACGCCTGCGCCGGCGAGACCAGCGCGACCTCCGTGGTGGTGATCTCGGTCTTGAAGAGCGCGCTCTGCGCCTTCGGCACGGCGAACGCGGCGGCGCCGGCGACCGCCGCGAGCACGACCGCGGCGACGAGGACGGTGCGGAGCGGGCTCCGTCGATCGGGATCGACGTCCCGCTGGATCCGCAGCGAGGCGAGATCCGAGCTGAGCTGGTCGGACACGGCGTCTCCTTAACACGCTTCCGGCATCGCGTTGAACTTCTATCGCCCATTTCTGACGCGCGGCGCCACCCGCGCCCGACACGCAGGACGCGGCCTCGCGCCCGGCCCTGGAGCGGCGCTTGCCTCATATCGAAATCGCCTCCCGCCGTGGCAATCCGCCCGTCCAGACCGCAATGCGCCGCGCGGCTGTGCCCCTGCGCCTCACCCGTGGCAGTGCGCTCCCTGGCGTGCAGCGGCGCTCGGATTGGCGCCTGCGGCGCTGTGCGCCGCTGTCTGTGTCGACGCGGGGCGCGGGGCCGCGGTGCGGCTATGGTGCGAGATGCGCGCCTTGCGCTCCCGGGGCTCCCGAGGCCAACACCCCGTCTCGACGCCCCGACGCCGCACGTCTACGCTGTCACGATGGGTTTCGTCGCGAGCCTTTTCATCGTCTACGGGGTCGCCGGGGTGGTGCTGGGTGTCGCGGTCGCCATCGCGATCGGGCGCTGCCTCCACCACCGGCGGCGCTCGCAGATCGCCGCGTATGCGCGGAGCCCGTCGGCCTCACCCGGCGCGATACGCGAGGGGTTTGCGCTCCTGCGCGGCGAGGTGAGCGCGGAGGACGCCGCGCCGGGAGACGCGGTGATCGCGATCGAGATCCCGTGCGGCGGCCAGGCCAGCGCAGCGCCGAGCCCGTGGCAGACGCGGGCGCGCGCGTTCTCGCTCCGGCTGGCCTCGGGCGCCACCGTGCGGGTCGAGCCGGCGAGCAGCAGGCTGACCCTGGATACCACCTTCGTCCCAACGAGGCGTGGCGGCGCGCCCGCCTACGTGTCCGAGGTCCGCCCCGGCGACACGATCTACATCGCGGGCTCGGTGCGCCGCGAGATCGACGCGAGCGCCGCCGGCAAGGGCTACCGCGACGCCGCGCGGGCCTGGGTGCTCCGGGCGCCCGCGCACGGCAGCCTCTGCGTCGCTTCGGAGACGGTCATCGCTCACCACGCCCAGCGCGCGCGGTTCCACCGCTCCTGGGCGCTCGCGCTCGGCGGGGCGCTCGCGGCGCTTCACCTCGGCCTGTTCCGCGCGTTCCACGCGAGCATGCTCGGCGCCGTCGATTCGGCCGGGAGCATCGACATCGGCCCGGCCGCGCTCGCGCTCTTCTTCGTCGGCGCCGCGGCGCTCACCTACCGCACCCTGGCCGAGCAGACCTCTCCGTGGATCGAGCTCCGCGTGGATCGCTCCAGGCCGGCCTAGAGCGACAAACACATTGAAAACCATTTAATTACGGCAGGTTACGCTGCCTGCTGCATCAGACGTTGGGCCGCCTCTAGATTCTGGATCGCTGCTGCGCGCCGGAGGTCGAACAGATTTCTCCTGGCGCCGATGTAGCGTGCAGTGTGGCCCTTCCGTGCCGCGATGTGGGCGAGCGCATGCTCCACAGCCACCCGCTGGCGGAGCACGGCGCGACCTGCCCCCGTTTGCTGCAGCTTCCGGAATTTGCGCTGCAAAGCCTCGTCCTTCGCGATGGACACGGTCCGCCCCCGTCCCGAGGCGGCTTGGGTGCACCTGGCTCGGAGGGGGCACGCGCCGCACTCCTCAGGATCAAACTGGACTGTGTCGCCCGGTTCGAATGCCTCGACCTGTCCTGCCGGACAGGTGATCGTCTTGGTGCGCAGGTCGATCTTGAAGTCGCGCTTGCTGAACAGGTTGGGGCTGCGAGCACGCTGTCCCCAGGGCTTCGAGAACACCTGGCCACCGTCGCGGATCACGTCGCCAACGACGGGACTGTTCACATAGGCGCGATCGATGTGGAGCTCGCCGAGGCGCAGCCGCTGACGCTGGATGTCCTCGGCGATCGGTGCGGCCCCCTCTTCTTCGGGGCGATTCGCTGGCGTGACCGCACAGGCGACGATGACGGGAAGGTCCAGATCGCGTGCGATGTGTTCCTTGTAGCCATCGAACCTCTTCGAGCGGCTCTTTCTACCGTGGCGCATCTCGGCGTCCTCAATGGAGACACGGCGGTCAGCTGCAACACCTTGGCGGATGCGAACGGCCCCATCCTCAGCAATTTCCAAGTCTTGGTCCCGAACCTGCGTGACCGCATCCAAGTAGAAGCGGAGCGGCTGCTCGACGACGTCGTCCAGATGGCGGTCCACCCACTGCTGCAGCGACGAGACCTGCCGTTCCAGGATCTGAATCGCCGCCGCCTTCTGTTTCGGGTCGCTCCAATCCAGGTCGAGCCCGGCCTTGATGCTGGGACCCAGCAGCAGCGGGATGCCCGCCTTGCGGCAGATCTCCTCGGGCGGGCGCTGCGTGATCTTCGACACGACGCGGACGATGCTGCGTGCTGCATGGCCGAGCAGGTTGATCGTGTCCTCAACCCGCCCGGCTCCCGCTAAAGGGCGGCTATCGACGGCCACGCGCAGCGCTTTGGACACCGCACGCCTCTCGCCCTCCGTCATCGCGCCGGACCGAACGAGCGCCACGGTCCGCTCCAGCAGCACCCGGTCCATCTCATGCTCGACCATCCGCTCTCGGAACGCCTGCAGCGCGCCCTGCGAGAACGCGGGCGTGGCCGCCCCCAGGCAGCCGAGCACCATCTGCCAGCGAAGGTCGACGAGCGACAGCTCCACCGCCTCGGCATCCGATGCGCCGACGTAGCCCTGGAGCAGCGTGACCATGCACATCAGCGCCGGCGGATGCGGCGGCTCACCTGCGCCCGTAGTCCGGTACATGCTCTCCAGCTGCTCCTGGAACGTCTCGTCGAATAGCTCGTGCCGGTGCAGCCTGAGAAAGCCGAACAGGGCTCGCACCCGGGTCAACCGCTTCATGAGCGCCTGTTCCTGTCGCGACAGCTCCACCGGCGGCAACCATCGTTCCATCCGTGCACCTCCGGATGCGGACGAGATCATGGTCCGGCGAGACCGTCGAGCCTTGCATCGAAGCGCTCGGGATTACCACAAAATCAAACTGATCGGTCCTCTAGCACCGCGTCGCCCAGGCTCCTCCCTGGTTCCGCGTGCGCGGCACGCCCCCGTGGAGGGAGGTCGTCCCGCGTGACAGGGCCGGGCTGATGTCCGAGCCTCGATGACGTCCTATCGAGTGGGCGCCCCCGTTGCCGGGGCTCGCGTCTCCTGGAGCCGGACCACTGCGGTTCACAGCCGCCTTCCGGGCCAGGCCGATGAGAACATCGGTGTTCACCAAGCTTGTTAGAAGTCCGCGGGAACAGACCCAAGCTGCTCTTGAACCAGCCTGGGCGTTAACGCGCCGTGACGCGCCGCTCCACTCGGCGCGGCTGACCTTCGACAGTTTTCTGATGTCGGCTCTCCGTGATCACCCGTCCCCCCATGGGGATCACCGACCGAATGCCTTGCTCCCGAGATCTCCGCCTGGTCTCGAGCACCGGTCCGACATTGACCATCAGTCTGCACGCTGACATATTCGTCCATCACGGAATGCCACTCGCTCGACAGCGCCTGAACACAAGCAAGACGGCGCAGCCTGCGACGCGCACCGCTTCCGCAGGCACAGATTACGCAATATTCAACCAACATTGAAGTTACATTCCATCAGAATGCGACAGAATCGGTAGTGCGTCTGTCGCACATGGTTTGCGGCGAGATCATGCCGCAACGCTGACGTTCTGCCACGTTCCCCGGAGGGAGCGCCGACCCTGGCACGCCATGAGGCGAGCCAGGGCATGGCGCGCCATTGTCGACGTTGAAGGTGCGCGCGCGAGCGTGCCTGAGAGGAAAGAACATGTCTATCCCGAACCCTTACATCATCAACATCGACCTGTTCTGGCCCAACATGAACCGTCCGACTCAGAACGAGATCGCGCGCGTGAGGGCATTCGATATCGAGGGCTCTACCGAGAGGGAGGTAGGCCAGGGCCAATACGACCCGGAGACCGGCGGCTGGCCGGTCGTCCTGCAGCGCGTCGCGGTGTTCGAGTCGACACGAGAGACGGCGAACCTGCGCTTCAGGATCTATAGCGCGAGCGGGCAGGAGGTCGGCTGGACGCAGACGTTCAACGCGATCCAGAGCGGGTCGAGGGTGCGCATCATCATCGGCCAGAGCGCCGAGCTCGTGAGCAGCGGCGCGACATGGACCGCATCTTCGCGCCAGCACCGCGCCTTCGGCACCGTGCGGAACACCATCGGCCTCGCCGCTTCGGGCATCGTCGTCGAGGCATACCACGTCGGCTGGACGAGCGGCGGTATCGACGAATTCCTGCTCAGCAAGGCGGAGAGCGACGCAGGCGGAAACTTCGAGATCCTCTACAGCCCGCCGCCGGTAGCGAGCGCTGCGATCCCGATCGGCACACCCCCAGGGCAGATCAACCTGATCCTGTATGCGAACGAAAAATTGAATCCGGAGGGGACGGACCTGCGGAGGCTATCGTCCTCGGAGGTGATCTACAATGCCGCCCGCGAGCAGCAGCTCGACGTGGTGATCGATCGCGTGGTCGCCAACGCCGACTGCGAGTACGAGCGCCTGGTCACGGGGCTGAAACCCAGCCTGGGGGTCTCGGACGCCGCACAGCTGTCGACCGTACGCACGCTCGATGAACGCCCGGATTTCCTGACCCTGGTCGCTCGCTCGAGCGGCTTCGATGAAGCGCTGGTCCGCGCCTTCGTCCGCTCCTGGCTCATCGCGAAGGAGATCGACACACAGCTTCCTCCCTCGACGCTGAGCGGGCCCATGTCGCGGGAAGTCATCTATTCGCTCGTGCGCGCAGGGCTCGGCGACAACCTGCGCGCGCTGCTCGACGTAAATCCCGACAAGTTCTTCCAGACGCTGGTCGCCGCCGTCCACCGCGGGATCATCTCCGCGGCGATCGAGGTCGACATCTATCCGACCCTGGTCGACACCTGGCGAACGGTGCTCACGAAATTGATGAATTTCGTCCCGTTCGATGAGGGCAGAGACCGTCCGTGGCAGCAACAGCTGCTCGAGCTCGTGTTCGGCAAGGAAGAGCGATTTCCCCAGATTCTGAACTTCACGCAGACCTCGTTTGGCACCGCGAGCACGGCGCACCAGGCCGCCATGCCTTCGGCGGTCACGGCCGGCGACCTGCTCATCGCGCTGTTCGCCGTCTACGACGGGCCGACGGTGACGACGCCGGCCGGTTGGACGCTATTGTGGTCCGACCTCCATGGTCTGGATGGCCGTGTTCGCATGAACGGCTACGCCAAAGTAGCAACGGGAAGCGAGGGCGGCACCCTCGTCAACTTTCAGACCTCGGCCGCAAATCAGGCGGCCGCGCAGGTCTATCGCGTGGCCAAGAACAGCTGGAAGGGAACGATATCAACGGGTGTAGGTGTCACCGTTTCAGGACCGGCCTCTGGACTGAACGCCCAGGCCGATCCACCGGCGCATATCCCCTTGACAGCCAACAAGGAGACCCTGTGGCTCCCATGCGCTGCGTTCGCTGGTGCGCCAGTAGTGACATCGTGGCCCACCAACTACACTGCACACAATTTCACGAGTTCGTCAACGACCCCTGGCAATAGCTCGCTGGCGTCCGCCGCACGTGCGACAGCGGCTACCACCGAAAATCCCCAGCCTTTTACCGTCGATTCGGCCAGTACGTTGTGGCTGGCGCGGACCATCGGAATCCAAGGCTTGCCCGCGGCGGAGAACCCGTTCAGGGCCAAGAAGGAGGCGCTCATCGGCGCGCATTTCGACAACCTCGGGGAGCTCCCCGGGCTGCTCTCCGCGCTGGTCGATGACGAAGTGCTGACCGAACAGGAGGCGGAGGACGTCACGTTCGTGTTCGAGATGTACGAGAAGGCCGGCCGCTATTACCCGATCGTCGCCGCCGTGTACGCCAACAAGGCGAGCTCGGGCTGGCGGACGATCGAGGATCTCGCCACGGTGACGCTGGACGGCGCGCACCCGAACTGGACCGACTTCGCATCGAGCTCGACCAGCTACAATGACGGTCGATACCCCGGTGATGTTCCGGGGTTCAACGGCACGTACGGGCAAGGAGCTGTCTACGCGAGGCGCCTCTACGACCTGTTCGGCAAGCTGAGCCCGCAGCGTCGCTTCGTCTCCCGCATGCAGGGGGAACCCGATTTCGCGGCGGTGAGCCAGTTCTTGACGGATCACCCAAAGTTCAGCCTCGAGAAGGGCAACATCGACGACTACCTCGTCGAGAACGATCTCACGCTGGACTCTGGCACGGTCCGCTCGATCAAGCAGATCCAGCGCGTGTTTCGCTTGACCGCCGACTTCGAGGCGGCCAATCACCTCATCGACGAGGATCTCGACTCCGCGGTCCGGATCGCACGCATCCCGGAGGACCGATTCGTGGCGGATCATGAAGAGCACGTGGGTGGCCTCACGGCGGCGCGCGACATCCACCGCACGGCATCCCATTACGCGAACGAGATCCTCACGACGCTGGTCAAGTTCCACCCGAGTCTGAATGAGATCGGCGGGATGAGCGCCGTACCGGGGCCTGTCAATTTTTCCGTGCTCGATCCGACGCACGGCTACACCGCCGGGCTCGTGGCATCGAACGGCGATCCAACGTTGAACAAGCTCCCGAAGCTCCCGAACTGGATCACCCTGTTCGGCGACCTCAACAAATGTGCTTGCAAGCATTGCCAGACGGTGCTGAGCCCCGGCGCGTACCTGATGGATCTGCTGGAGTGGGTCGACGGCGCGCCCAAGAGGACGCTGTTCGAGCGCCGACCCGACCTCGAGGACATCGAGCTCACCTGCTCCAACACGGACACGGTCTTGCCGTATATCGACATCGTCAACGAGGTCCTCGAAGCGGTCGTCGAGCCGCTCGAGTTCACCATCGGCGTCACGCCCGAGACGATGAACCAGGCAAAGGACGGCGTCGAGGGGGCGCTGGGCGCGCTTCGCAGCGCGGTTCTGGCGGAAGGGTACGTGCTCAGCGAGCGCGCGGTCGCCAATCAGAGCGCCGCCTATACCGAACCGAGCAAAGAGTGGATCGTCGAGGACGACGCCGTCCGCTTCCGGATCCGGGGCAACGCCGCGCCGCTCACGGTCTATCCAGCGCTCCAGACCAACGGAGCGAACGACTCGCTCGAGGTGTTCCCGGAGCACTTCAACCACAAGGCGTACGACAAGCTCGCGCAGGCCGTCTTCCCGTTTCATCTGCCGCTGGCGCTCGGCAGGGAAGAAATCGACATCTTCCTCAAGCAGAAGAACATCCGAAAGCATGAGATCCTCGAGGCGTTCTCGATGAGCGACGCCGACACGAAGCTCCTGGATCCGAACATCGCGCTCGCCTACCTGAACCTGACGCCCTCCGAGGCCCAGGCGATCCTCGGCGCGGAGCGCCCGGTGCCGGAGTACTGGGGCTTCGTGATCCCGCCCGGCGCCCACGAGGTGACCATCCGGCGGCCCGACAAACCCACCCTCAAGATCACCGCCGCGGAGCCGGATCCGGAGGCGGACCCGGACACGAGGCCGGCCTGGGTCAAGCTCGTGACGCTGGTGCCCGTATTCCTGCACCGCACGGGCCTGCGTTACCAGGAGCTGCTCGACCTGCTCGATACCCGCTTCGTCCACCGCCAGGCCGCCGATACGCACGGGCTCCACATCGTGTCGAGCACGGAAGAGCTCGTCGAGTGCAACTACAACGAGTTCCAGATCGCGCACCTCAACACGGACACGCTGCGGCGCGTCAGCTTCTTCGTCCGGCTCTGGCGCAACCTCGGCTGGAGCATGCGCGAGCTCGACGCCTATCTGATGAGCCTCGAGGATGGCAACATTCCCGACAACCTCGTCAGGCTCGCCCAGGTAAAGCGCTTGGCCGACGAGCTGAAGCTCTCGCCGCTCGACGTGGTCGCGTGGTGGGCGAACCTCGATACGCGCCGCACCGGGCGAATCGAGAAGAGCCGCTTCGACGAGGTGTTCCTCGTGGGCGCCCCGAGTCAGGCCGAGTATCAAGGGCTCGAGCGGGTGCGGATCGGCGCGACGGTCAATCTCGCGACGGTGACGGATGACGAGGATTATCCGGCGCACCTCCGCGCGGCCCTTCGTCTGAATTCGACAGACATCGACCGGCTCTGGGGGGAGGTCATCGTCTCCAAGTCGGTCACGAACCTCGGGCTGGCCGAGCTCACGGAGATGTACCGGGTGGCGACGTTCTCGAGGGCGATGGGGCTCTCGATCGCCGAGTTCTACGACCTCGCGGCGCTCGTGGGCAACCCGTTCGCGGAGGGGGCAACCGATCTCCAGGCCGCCATCCTGAACACCTACGCCGCCATCCGAGAGTTCGAGCGAGCTCGGGCGTCGCGCATGTCGGCCGCCGAGATCGCCTATTATCTGCGCAATGAAAGCGGCCCGGGCGCTCCGTTTGCGCCTACGGCGGAGGACATGACTCGCGCCGTTCAACGGCTCTCGGCGGCAGCGGCGGAGATCGAGGCGACCTACCCGGACCAGATCCCCGACGCGGCCGCGCTGGTCGCTGCGCTCACCAAGATCATGCCGGCCGACAAGGTCGTGCGGGCGATCCAGATCGTCGAGGGGCCGCCTCCGCCGCCCCACCGGGACGATTTCGACACTCAGCAGAAATACGATGACGCGCTGGCGGGGTACGAAGCGGTACAAGCACCGCTGAGAGAGCAAAACCGGAACTTTTTGAATCGCTATTTCGCGGCATTCATCGGGTGGACACCCGACAACGACCCCATCGATCAGCTGGTCACCTATGATGAGGCCCGATCGCGCGTACTGCGCTACAAGCTCGTGTGGGATCGGCTCCGCGCCTACCTGGTCGACCAGGCGCGGACGGCCTCGGCTCTCACCGTCGCTGCCGAGCTCATGGGCCTCGCTCGGGATGAAGCCGAAGCGCTGCTCACGAAGGCGCTCAGGATCCTGACCGGCGACTTCGGCATGGCTATCGATGACTGGAAGAGCTTCCTGAAAGCGGAATGGAATACCGCCGAGCCGGGGGAACGCAGGGCGTCCGTGGTCATCCCGCGGGACGACGACTACGTATTCATCATCTCGGTCAGCTTGCCGGTGGCGCCCAGCGCCGAGGTCGCCTTATGGATCGACGGCGAGCAGCGCACCTCCTCTGGGTACAACGAGGTTCAACAGAACAAGCTCTACCTCTTCCCTGGCCAGAAGCTGAAAGCGGGCACGGTCCTGGACGTGCGTGTCACCTACAGCGGCACGGAGGACGCAACGCTGCTCTGGCAGGTCGGCAACGCGGACCCGGTCCCCGTGCCCGCGAGCGCCATCGTCCCATTCCGTGCGGATGTCTACACCAAGCTGTTCAAGGCTGTCGGGCTCGTGAAAGGTCTCGAGCTGAAGAGGTCCGAGCTGAAATACCTGAGCGAAGGGTCTACTGGGCTATCTCTCGACGAGCTCCCCCTGCGTGACGACGACGCGGACGTGCCGTGGTCGGCGCTCGCGGGCTTCATCGATCTGCTTGACCTCCAGCGCTCCGTGGAGCTCAAGAGCAAGACCCTGTTCGATTTCTGGAGTGAAGGCGGCGGCTCTGCCGACGCGGGCGCCGATGATGTGGCGGTGCTCACTGGATGGAAGACCGAGGACATCCTGGCCGTCCTCGATCTGATCTCTCCGGCGCCACCCCCGCCGCCGCCCTGGCATAACTTTAACCTCTCGGAGATGCTCGAGCTCTGGCAGATGCTCAGGGCGACGATGCGGATCGTCCGGCGGCTCGAGCTCAACGCGAGCCAGATCATCGACCTCTTGCTCAGCCCAGCGCCGACCCTTGGCGCCGCCGTTCGGCTCAGGAACGTCTTCCGATCGCAGTTCAGCAGGGATGCCTGGAAGGAGGTCTTCAAGCCGCTGCGCGACCCGCTCCGGCGACGCCAGCGCGACGCCCTCACGGGATACCTCACGACCGGCGCCGTCGAGGTCGACGGCGTGAACGGCGAGCAGAAGCCCGATTTTGTCGACGAGAACGACCTCTTCGCTCACTTCCTGATCGACGTCGAGATGGAGCCCGACACGCTCATCTCGCGTATCCGGCTCGCTCTGAACGTCGTGCAGCTCTTCGTCCAGCGCGTCTTCCTCGGGCTCGAGGACAACGCCTCGCTGATCCAGCTCGAGCAGGCCAAGGACCAGTGGGCGTGGATGCAGAACTACCGGGTCTGGGAGGCCAACCGCAAGGTCTTCCTCTACCCCGAGAACTGGATCGAGCCGGAGCTGCGCGACGACAAGACCGAGTTCTTCATGGAGCTCGAGAACGAGCTCGTCGAGGGCGACATCACGCACGAGCGGGGCCTCACGGCCCTCCATAACTACCTGGAGAAGATGAGCGAGGTGTCGAACCTCGAGGTGGTAGGCACCTACGCCGAGGAGGTCTTCTCTTCCGGCGTCAACCACGTCCTTCACGTCGTGGGCCGCACGCGCTTCCAGTCGCGCAGCTTCTACTATCGGACGTTCCAGGCCAAGCAGTTCCACGACGGGGTCTGGACACCGTGGAAGAAGATCAACCTCGATATCAACGCCGACGTCGTCGCGCCGGTCGTCTTCAATGGGCGCCTCCACCTGTTCTGGCCGCTGGTGCAGAACAAGCAGAAGCCGACGCCCCTGCCGGCGAACAAGAACCACGTCGACGGAGACAACGCCGGAGCCGTGCACGCGGACTTCCAGGCGGAGATCCGCCTCATGTGGAGCGAGTACGTGGCCTCGGAGAACAAGTGGCTCAAGCCCAAGCTCTCCAAGAGCCGCGTGACCGATGCCGACGCGGAGACGATCTTCGATCGCGAGCTCGGCGAAGACAAGCCCCGGACGGCGGGCTACCACCTGCGCGTCGCCGTCGCGAGCAGCGAGTACGTATCGGTGGATGTCGTCAAGACGAACATTCCGAATGCGGACGGCGTGAGCCGGGCCGACTCGCTCGCCGAATGGCTCTGGAAAGACAAGAACTTCCTCAGACCGAAGCGGCTCGGCACGTTCGCGGTGTGGCACACGGGCGACGACACGCTGGGGTCCAGCGACCTCGTGCTCAAGGTGGGAGAGAGCTGGCCGGAAGGAACCCTGCTCGTGCAGAACGCCGCCGTCGAGGTGGACTACATCGTCCACGCCAGGAACGCCGGCGATGAGCTCCGATTCCTGGGCAACGCGCCGTTCTTCCGGAGGACCCCGGGCGCCTTCCGCGTCTTCGGCACGAACTTCCCCTATCTCGGCAGCGCCGAGCTCAAGCCCTTCTTCTACGAGACCCCCTCCACGAGCTTGTTTGCCGTGAGCAAAGGGGTCGTGACGCGGTCGGGCCTGAGCCGGGAAAGGACGCAAGTCGCCTCGTTCTCGACGTTCAACCATCCGCTGGTGACGGAGGTGCGAAAGCGCCTGCAGGCGTTCGGGCCGGAAGGCATCATGAACCGCGCGACGCAGGCGCTGCCCATCGCCGACAACCGGTACTACTCGAACTACTACTACAACTACTACGGCCACCTCTACCTGGGCTACCACATCGCCGGCGACAGGCAGGCCTGGGGTACGACGCAGCGCCTGATCGAGACGGAGCTCCACCCGACGCGCAGCGTCGAGCAGCCGTATCCGCTGCCCACGATCGAGTTCGGCTACGGGACGCCGTTCGGCATCTACAACTGGGAGCTCTTCTTCCATCTGCCGATGCTGATCGCGGGGCGCCTGAGCCAGGACCTGAAGTTCGAAGACGCGATGAAATGGTACCACTATGTCTTCGACCCCAAGCAGGAGCTCACGCGATACGAGCAGACCAAGCGCTGGGTCGAGCGCCTCCCGGCCGGCTCCCGCTACTGGAACTTCCTGCCGTTCTTCGCCAACAAGGATGCGACCGACAGCCTCTCGGAGACGCTGGGGCTCACGAAGACGCTGTCGACCTACGATCGCCAGGAGCTCACCGCGCTGGTCGACGACTGGCGGCGCAACCCCTTCAATCCGCACCTCATCGCGCGGCAGCGGCTGGTGGCGTACCAGAAGTCCGTGGTGATGAAGTATCTCGACAACCTCATCGCCTGGGCGGATCAGCTCTTCCGGCTGGACACGATCGAGGCCATCAATCAAGCGACGCAGCTCTACATCCTCGCGGCTGAGCTGCTCGGCGACCGCCCCGAGGCGGTCGAGCCGCTGACGGGTGAGCCCAGGTACACGTACCGCGAGCTCAAGACGAAGGGGATCACGAGCTTCTCGAACGCCATCGTCGACGTCGAATACCGGCTCGTGAGCAACAGCGAGCACCTGAAGCAGACCCAGCTCGCGCAAGAGGACGCAGCGACGGCCTCGATCAAGAACCTCTCGCTCAGGACCCTCTTCTTCTGCGTGCCGAGGAACGAGCGGCTCGATCGCTACTGGGACACGGTGCAGGACCGTCTCTTCAAGATAAGAAACAGCATGAACATCGATGGGGTCAAGCGTCAGCTCAAGCTGTTCGAGCCCCCCATCGACCCGGCCCTGCTCGTGCGCGCCGCCGCGGCAGGCCTCGACCTCGGGAGCGTTCTCGCGCAGCTCAACGCGCCGCTGCCCTGCTACCGCTTCGGCACGTGGATCCAGCGAGCGGTCGATCTCGCGAACGAGCTCAAGGGCTTCGGGGCGGCGCTGCTCGCGGCGCTCGAGAAGAAGGACGCCGAGGAGCTGCAGCTCATGCGCCATGGGCATGAGATCAAGATGCTGGAGCTCGTGCGCCGGGTGCGGCAGGCGCAGATCGCCGAGGCCGAGGAGAACATCAAGGCGCTCAATCTCTCGCGGGCGCTCGTCGAGGAGCGCCTCACGGAGTACACCAACCGCGTTCGCATCAACGAGAGCGAGGCGACACAGCTCTCGATGACCAAGTTCAGCACCCGGTTCGAGGTGGGTCAGGGTGTATTCCACACACTCGCCGGGCTGTTCGCGCCTATCCCCGACCCCGCGGTAGGCATGGTGGGGCCGTTTCCGTTCCTTCAGGTGAACGTGAAGACCGGAAGCGCGCTCGCCAGCGCGATGAAATCCATGGCCGACGGGCTCGGCGCTGCGGCCAGCTATACGCGAGGCACCGCGAGCCTCGCCGGCATCAACGCCAGCCACCAGCGGCGCTGGGAGGACTGGCAGCTGCAAAAGCGGCTCGCGACCAAGGAGATCACGCTGATCGACCAGCAAATCGCGACCGCGCAGATCCGGCGCGACATCGCGCAGCTCGAGCTCGACAACCACGAAGCGCAGATGGAGCACGCGGAAGAGGTGCGCGAGTTCTTGCAGGAGAAGTTCACGAGCCGCGACCTCTACCAGTGGATGGTGCGCGAGCTCAGCCGCACTTATCAGCAGGTGTACAAGCTCGCCTATGACGTGGCGAAGAGCGCCGAGCGCACCTTCCAGTTCGAGCTCGGGCTCGACGGAACGAGCTTCATCCAGTTCGGATACTTCGACAGCTTGCGGCAAGGGCTGCTCGCCGGCGAGAAGCTCGTCCTCGACCTCAAGCGCATGGAAGTGGCCTACCTCGAGCGCAACCGGCGCGAGTTCGAGATCCAGAAGCCGATCTCGCTCGCCGCGATCAACCCGGCCGCGCTCCAGGACCTGCGCGAGAAGGGCGCCTGCGAGTTCGAGCTCCCGGAGGTGCTGTTCGATCTCGATCACCCTGGCCAGTACTTCCGGCGCATCCGAGCGGTCCGGCTCACGATCCCCTGCGTCACCGGGCCGCACACCAGCGTCAGCGCCAAGCTCACGCTGCTCGGCAGCGCCATCCGCAAGCAGAGCACGGCCAATCCCACCGCGTACGCCTATACCGGCTTCGACGACCCGCGCTTCGTCCACGATCTCGTCGGCATTCAATCGATAGCGACGAGCAGCGCGCAGAGCGACGCAGGGCTGTTCGAGCTCAACTTCCGCGACGAGCGCTACCTGCCCTTCGAGGGCGCAGGCGTCATCAGCCGGTGGAGGCTCGAGCTGCCGACGGCGTATCCGCAGTTCGATCACAACACGATCTCCGACGCCGTCCTGCAGCTCAGCTACACCGCGCGCGACGGCGGCGGCACGCTCAAGGACGGCGCGGAAACCGCGATCATCGACGGGCTCAACAAGCTCCTCAAGGTCGTCTCCGACGAGGAGACCGGGCTCGTGCGGGTCCTTAGCCTCCGCAAGGAGTTCCCCGACGTGTTCCACCGCCTGCTCACCAGCCCGGGCGAGCCCGTCCAGATGACGCTCCTGCCCGAGCACTTCCCGTTCGTGATCCGGCGTGCCCGCATGACGCTCGCGCTCGCCAACATCGTCGATGACGAGGGCCACGTCGACGTTCACGTCATCACCAAGCCCGGCGCCGCGCTGAGCGACGCCGGCATCTCGCTGAACGGCGGCGTCGACGCGCCGGTGAACCCGCAAAACGGCATCGCCGTGCGGTCCCTGCCCAAAGGCGGCAGCGCCTCCACGACGTTGCTCCAGAACTGGGCCGCGGAGACCTGGGCGCTGGAGCAACACGGCCTGAGCGCCGACACCGTCGAAGATATCGTCTTTATCGTGAGATACACGGCGGCGGCCGCCGACTGAAACCTGAACCGTCCGCGGTCTCTACTGCGTCATGAGGAGAGCGACATGGCAAGAGTAATGATCTGGCCCGACCTTTACAAAGAACAGGGCCACTGGCTTCCGTGCATCAACCTGGCCAAATCCCTGCAGAGCTCCGGCTACACCGTGGAGTTCATGGGCATCCCGGATTGCCGTTTCATCATGGAACCGTACATGAATTCTCTGAGCGACCCGATGTTCCACGAGATTTTGCCATCGGTATACCCGCTCGGGCACTCGTACGAGAACAAGCTCGAGCCGATCGATCAGCGCTGGAAGCCGCACCATCTCCTTCCGATCTGCCGCGGCGCGCTCGATGACGTCTTCCTCGGGCCCTCCGCGCCGAACCTGCTCATCGGCGGCTACTTCACCGCGCTCGAAACGCTGCTCATCCATCGCAAGTACGGGATCCCTTTCATCCTGATCACCACGTACCTCCGCCACCCCGACGACACGCCCAGGCTCCACGCCAAGACCAAGCTCGTCTACATGCCGCGCGCCGTCTCGCAAAAGATCATCGACTCCGTCTCGCCGCAGCCGGGCCTCGACATCGATCAATTCATCGAGCCGCTCCGAGACAAGCTCGAGCTGATCCCTTGCCCCCGTGCGTTCGACTTCACCGACGACGACTGGAATCATGGCGACCACGTCAAGTACGTCGAGCCCATGATCGCGCGGCAGCACCTGGGCGGAGGCTCCTTGCCCGGCAATACGGCGGGGATCCCGACGGACAAGCCGCTCATCTTCGGCACCGCCGGCTCGCAAGTCCAGGATTACGAGTTCAAGGCACGGCAGTTCTTCAACAACCTCATCGATATGATGAAGACCCAGAGGATGGATAACCATCATCTCGTCCTCGCCGTCGGCGACAAGCTCCTCGCTCAGCTCAACGTCGAATATGGCGTCGACGTGGACCCGCTCAACAACCGACTTCCAAAGAACGTCAGCCTCTTCTCCTGGGTCTCGCAGCTCGAAATCCTGAAGCAGGCCGAGGTGGTGTTCATGCACGGCGGCCTCGCCACGATCAAGGAGTCCATCTGGGAGGAGGTCCCCATCGTCATCGTTCCCCACGGGAAAGACCAGATGGACAACGCGCTGAGGATCCGGCGGAGCGGCATCGGTGTCGTCTCCGAGGTCGCCGACCTCACTCCGCAGCAGCTCCGCGGCCTCTTCACGGCGGCCACATCGAGCAAGTGGATCCGGCAGAGGCTCGCGAAGATGAAGGCGTTGTTTCAGGTCGAGGAGAGCAAGGCACCGAAGCCCAGCATTCAACTGATCCAGAGCGTGGTGGCCCCTTGAACCGTCGGTGAGGCGTCATGAAAAAGAGAGAGCGATCCAGCGACGGCCGTAAAGGCCAACCGGACACGACGTCGACGAACCGCGCGCAGGCGACGCCCGATCAGGGCGCTGAAGCGCGCGCTGCGCGCCAGGATGGCGGGTCCGGCGATGGGAAGGGCCGCGAACCTGGCGGGCAGCCCCTGTTGCCCGCGCTCACCCTGCCGAAGGGCGGAGGTGCCATCCGCGGCATCGGCGAGAAATTCTCGGTCAACCCGGCGACGGGCACCTCGTCGCTCGCCGTTCCGCTCCCCGCGTCGCCCGGTCGCGGCGGGTTCGGCCCGCAGCTCCAGCTCGCGTACGACAGCGGGGGCGGCAACGGCGCCTTCGGTCTCGGATTCGCTCTCTCGATCGCGAGCATCTCCCGGAAGACCGACAAGGGCCTTCCGCGCTACCGGGACGACATCGAGTCTGACGACTACATCCTCTCGGGCGCGGAAGATCTGGTCCCCACGCTCAGCCAGACCGGCGCGCCTGAGCTCGATCGCGGTACCCATGTCGCGCGCACCTACAGGCCGCGGGTGGAAGGCCTCTTTGCGCGCATCGAGCGCTGGATCCGAAAGGACGACGGCGACGTGCATTGGCGTGTGACCACCAAGGACAATACAACCCACGTCTATGGCCAGACGCCCGAGGCGCGCATCGCGGACCCCAGAGGCCCGGAGGTGGGCCGCGATGCGCGCATCTTCAGGTGGCTGCTCGAAGAGAGCCGCGACGATACCGGCAACATCATTCGTTACGAGTACAAGGCCGAGGATGGCGGCGGCGTCGACCCTTCGGACTTGAGCGAGAAGAGCCGCTTCAAGCGCCAGGGAGGGAATGTTGTCTTCCTTGCCACTGCCCAGCGTTACCTGAAGCGTGTCCGTTACTGCAACGCGGCCCCGTTCGTCGCGAGCGACTTCATGATGGAGATGGTGTTCGACTACGGCGAGCACGCGCCCGCCGAGACGACCACCACCGCCGTACCCACACCGGCGGACACCGGACCGGGGACCTCGCCCTGGACGGTCCGCCAGGACCCGTTCTCGAGCTACAGGGCCACGTTCGAGGTGCGTACGTACCGGCTTTGCCGCCGCGTGCTCATGTTTCACTGCTTCCCCGCCAATGGCACGCCGGTGCTCGTCAGGTCGACGGACTTCGAGTATGATGCCAACGGAGCGTTCACCTATCTCGTGGGTGTCACGCAAGCGGGCTATCTGTTCGACACGGTCGCGAGCACCTGGCAGCGCCAGGTGCTCCCCACGCTGCGCCTCGACTACGTGCGGCCCGTCATCAACGACACGCTGAGCGCGCTCCCGCGCGACAGCCTCGTGGGGATCGAGGGCGGCATGGACGGAGCGGCCAAGCAGTGGATCGATCTCAACGGCGAGGGCATCCCCGGGGTGCTCATCGACGAAGGGTCGACCTGGTACTACAAAGCAAACCGCGGGCAAGGAAAGCTGGAGGCGCCCCGCACCCTCTCCGCCTTGCCCGCGCCGAGCACGCTCGTGGGGGGCATCCAGCAGCTGGAGGACCTCGGTGGGGATGGCCAGCTCGATCTGGTCGCCTACGGCGCCCCGCTCTCCGGCTACTTCTCGAGCACGCCAGAGGGCGGCTTCGAAGCGCTCCGGACGTTCGAGTCCCTTCCGAACATCGACTGGATGGATCCGAACTTGCGCTTTATCGACCTCGATGGCGACGGCCTCGCGGACCTGCTGATCACCGAGGACCACGCGTTCGTCTGGTATCGCTCGAAGGCGAAGCAGGGCTTTGGCGAAGCCCAGCGCGTCTCCTATACGGACGACGACGAGCGCGGGCCGGCGGTCGTGTTCGCGGATCCGGAGCAGAGCATCCAGCTGGCCGACATGAGCGGCGACGGGCTCGTCGACATCGTCCGCGTGCGCAACGGCGAGGTGAGCTACTGGCCCAACCTCGGGTATGGGCGCTTCGGCAAGAAGGTCACGCTGGAGAATGGCCCCGTCTTCGCGGCCATGGACGAGTTCGACGCGCGGCGCATCCGCTTCGGCGATGTCGACGGCTCGGGCACTAGCGACATCTTGTATCTGGGGAGCGATAGCGTCGCCCTCTACCTGAACGAATCCGGCAATCGCCTCGCTGCGCCGGTGCACATTCACTCGCTGCCGCCGGTGGACAACGCTGTACGGCTTGGCATTGTCGATCTGCTCGGCCAGGGCACCGCGTGCCTGGTCTGGTCGTCGCCGCTTCCCACCGCGCGTTCCATCTTCTACGTGGACCTGATGGCGGGCGCGAAACCGCACCTACTCCGCTCGGTCGTCAACAACCTCGGCGTGGAGACGACGATCAGCTACGCGCCGTCGACGAAGTTTTACCTCGAGGACAAGGCCGCCGGCATCCAATGGCTCACGCGCCTTCCCTTCCCCGTGCACGTGGTCGATCATGTCGAGCGGGTCGACGCAATCTCGAAGAGCCGGTTCGTGACGACGTATCGCTATCGGCATGGGTTCTTCGACGGCGTGGAGCGCGAGTTTCGTGGGTTCGCCCGCGTCGAGCAGCGCGACGCGGAGGAGTTCACGGTTGGGGCCTCCGGGACCGAGCTCTTCCAGGCGCCGGTACGGATGGTGAGCTGGTATCATACGGGCGCTTGGCTCGAGAAAGAGCGGCTCGAACGGGAGTTGGCGGAGGAGTACTTCCAGAAGGGGCCGGCCGCCCTGCTCTTGAGGGACACCGTGCTCCCGCAGGGCATGTCCATTCAGGACGAGCGCGAGGCGGCGCGAGCGCTGCGCGGGCGCCTGCTGCGTCAAGAGGTCTATGCTCTGGACGGCACAGACAAGGAGAACATCCCCTATGTCACGACCGAGCAGAGCTTCGGCGTCAGGCGCATCAAGACGAGCGAAGGCACGCGGCACGGCGTCTTCATGGTGCATGATCGAGAGCGTGTCCTCATTCACAGCGAGCGCAAGGCCGACGATCCGCGCGTCGTCCACGACCTCGTGATTGATGTCGACGATTTCGGCAACGTCAAGCGCAGGGTGTCGCTCGCGTATGCACGCGCCACGGGAGAGCCGGAGCAGCGGCGCGCGTGGGCGACGGTATCGGAGGCCGATTTCATCAACAAGCCAGCGGAAGACACGTGGTACAGGGTTGGCCTGCGATGCGAAGAGCGGCACTTCGAGCTCACCGGGCTCACGCTGCCGGCGGCTGGACAGGGCTTGCTGGCTCGCTCCGCGCTGCACGATGACCAGGGGACGGGTGTCCTCGATATGCTCGATCCGGAGGACGATTTGCCCTACGAGGGCGAGTCGACCGGCCTTGCACCCCAGCGCCGCCTGATCCAGCGAACGCAGCAGGTCTTTTACAAGGACGACCTTACCGGGCCTTTGCCGCTCGGTGAAGTCGAATCCCTGGCGCTTCCGTACAAGCATTACGAGCTCGCGCTGACGCCGGGGCTCGTGAGCGAGATCGTCCAGGATTCCGGGCAGTTCAGCGCGACGGCGTTCGACCCTGCGGTGTTGCTGTCCGAGGGGCGCTATGTCCAGCGCGACGGGGGGTACTGGACGGCCAGCGGCCACCTCATCTTCGATCCCGCGCGCTTTTATCTCCCCGTGGAAGCGGTCGACTCGTTCGGCGAGCACTCCTTCGTCACCTACGACGACTTTGCGCTGCTCATCGAGACGACGACCGATCCGCTGAACAATCAGGTCCAGGCCGAGAACGACTACCGCGTCCTTGCCCCATGGCACGTCACCGACCCGAACCTCAACCGCTCCGCCGTCGCCTTCGACGCGCTCGGCGAGGTCGTCCGTAGCGCCGTGATGGGCAAGGACAGCGCGAACGAAGGCGATACGCTCGACAATCCGACGTCGCGCGTCGAATACGACATTCTTCGCTGGCAGGTCGAGCAGAAGCCGGCCTTCGTGCACACGTTCACGCGCGAGGTGCATCATGCCGGCAGCCCAACCACGCCGTTTCACGAGAGCCTCGCCTACTGCGACGGCTTCGGACGCGTGGTGATGCAGAAGGTTCAGGCCGAGCCAGGTGACGCGCCGCTCCGCGACGGTCAAGGTGTCCTCGTGCGCGACGGGAATGGCGCGCTCGTCATCGGGCCCGTGACGGCCCGCTGGATCGGGACAGGCCGCACGGTCTTCAACAACAAGGGCAATCCGGTAAAGCAGTTCGAACCGTTCTTCAGCTCAACCGCGGAATACGAGGACGAGTCGGACCTGGTGGAATGGGGCGTCACTCCTATCGTGCACTACGACCCGCTCGATCGCGTCATCCGCACGGAGTTTCCCGACGGAGCCGAATCCCGCGCGGAGTTCGATGCCTGGCTCACACGGACGTTCGATCAGAACGACGCCGTCATCGGCACGCCCTGGCTGGCCGAACGGCAGTCGGGCTCGGCGAGCGCTGCAGAGCAGCGGGCCGCGACGCTCGCGCTCGAGCACGCGGACACGCCGTCGGCCACGTACCTCGATGCGCTCGGACGTGCCTTCTGGACCGTGATCCCCAACAGGATCCACGGAGTGGCTGCCCCCTCCCACGAGACGCGCAGGAAGCTCGATGTGCAAGGCCATGTGCTCCGTGTGATCGACGCGCGCGGCGTCGAGGCGGTCACCGAGCATTTTGACGTCCTTGGGCGGCGTTTTTCCACGGCGAGCCCGGACGGTGGAGCTCACCTGGACGTCGTTGATATCGGCAACAAGCTGGTGCGTAGTTATAACGGCAGGAGGCAGAATCGCCGTCACACCTACGACGCCTTACAACGCCTGACACGCACGTGGTTGTTCCTCGACGGCGAGCCCGAGCGCCTCGTCAGGCGCGTGGTCTATGGCGAAGCGCATCCGGAAGCACTGCAGCGCAACCTTCGCGGGCGGGCGTTCCAGGTGTATGATGGTGCGGGTGTGGTGACCAGCCAGACGTACGACTTCAAGGGCAACTTGCTGCAGGCGTCGCGCCGGCTGCGCAGCGAGGTGCATGCTGGCGCCGACTGGTCGGTGCTCTCGGCGCTCACGGACGTGTCGGCTATCGCCGCCGCGGCCGACCCGCTGCTCGAGGCCGAGAGCTTCGAGATGCAGACGGAGTACGACGCGCTGAACCGGCCGACGAGCCAGATCGCGCCGGATGCGAGCGAGATCAAGCCCACGTACAACGAGGCGGGCCTGCTCGAACGCATTGAGGTGTGGATTCCGGGCGCGGCGACATGGACGACGTTCGTTGACAACATCGACTACGACGCGAAGGGCCAGCGAGAGCGGATCGACTACGGCAACGGCACGTCCACGGAATACACGTACGATCCGCTGACCTGCCGGCTCGCGCGCCTCCGGACGACGCGCAGCTCGGACGGCGCCGTTCTCCAGAACCTGACGTACACGTACGACCCCGTCGGGAACATCGTCGAGATCAAGGACAGCGCGCAGCAGACGGTGTTCTTCAACAACGCCGTGGTGTCACCGAACGCTCAGTACGCCTACGACGCGGTCTATCGCCTGATCGAGGCGACGGGACGAGAGCACGCGGGCGGGCTCGCCGACGTGCAGCGCGACCAGAACGACCTGCCGATCCAGGCGCTGCCCCACCCGAACAACCCGCAGGCGCTCAGGAACTATACAGAGGAGTACTTTTACGACGCCGTCGGGAACCTCGTGCGGATGGAGCATCTGGCCGGCGCGGGGACCTGGATCCGGCGGTATGCCTACGAGATGACGAGCAACCGGCTCGTGAGCACGTTCGGGGATCCTGAGGACGAGCCGTCGAGCCCGATGTATACCCATGATGCCCACGGCAACATGACGGCCATGCCGCACATCCAAGCGCTCACGTGGGATGAGAACGACCAGCTGCGAAGCACCGATCTCGACGGCGGCGGAGTCGTGTATTACGCCTACGACGCCGCCGGGCAGCGCGTTCGCAAGGTCTGGGAGCACAACGGGCTCGTCGAGGAGCGCATCTACATCGGCGGCTACGAGGTCTACCGCAAGCGCGACGCGACGGGGCTCGTGCTCGAGCGACAGACGCTGCACGTCATGGATAGCGCGCGGCGGGTGGCCATGGTCGAGACCAAGACGGTCGACACCTCGGGGCCGTTCACGGTGACGCCGCGGGTGCGCTACCAGCTCGACAACCACCTCGGATCGGCGTCGCTGGAGGTGGACGGGGCAGGGCTCGTGATCGGCTACGAGGAGTACCACCCGTACGGGACGACAGCTTACTGGGCGGCGGCGTCAGGCATCGAAGTATCGCAGCGGCGGTATCGGTACACGGGGAAGGAGAAAGACGAGGAAACGGGGCTCTACTACCATGGGGCGCGGTACTACGCGCCTTGGCTCGGGAGGTGGACGAGCGCAGATCCGGCGGGGATGGTGGATGGTCCAGGATTGTATAACTATGTAATGGGGAATCCGGTTCGGCTACATGATCCGAGCGGGAACGAAGGTGAAGAGTTTGGCACCTGGGAACAGGCCAAGCTGCTTGCCTGGGCCATGTACGCGTCGACCCCCGGGATCCGAAAAACCGAAAAGGCTGTCAAAGAGAGCCTGATCGGCACGAGCACGGCGGTCACGGAGGCGATCGATGCCGTGGTCTACATCAATCCCATTGCCATCGCGCAGAGCTTCTACAGCGATGTAAAGACGGAGGGCTTCTACCAGGCGACCAGGGACAGAAACCCCGCGGTTGTGATGCAACGCCACTTCCAGCAGGCGAACAAGCTCGAGGCTGCGGGGGACACTCAGGGCGCTGCCACGGAGCGGGCCAGGGCGCTCCTGCCGTTCGCTATGGTTCTGCGGGCAGCCGCAGGTGGCGGAGCCATCACCCCCGGCCTCCGGCTCACCGCCCCGGGTGCGGCTGTAGCGGTCGCGGAGGTAGGCGGCGGCGCGGTCGGGGTTGCACCCACCGGGGCTGCGCTGCTGGCCTTGACGACCGGCAGCGGAGGGAAGGGCGGCGACGGCAAGAAACCTCCCGAGCCCCCGGAGGCAGCGCCGGCGCGTCAGCCCGAGGCAGGCTCGACAGGAGCGAAGGGAGGCACGGCGGCAGCGGGCAAGCGGCCCAGTCCGAAGTTTGGGGACGCCAGCCCTATACCCCCTGCACAGGCCGTCGCGAAGCAAGAGTCCCTCCTCCTGGAGAGAGCGCGTCAGCAGGGCGTTCGAATCGGCCTGAGGATCAAACAGAAGGGCGGGAGGATCGTCGAGGCGGTGGCACAGGTTAACAAGCTCGGCCTCCCGCGGGACGAGGCCGTCATCGCGATCCGGGCTGCGCTCTACTCCCTGCCTACAAAATCGATGGCTACCGAGCTGGTGCAGATCGGCGACCATGTCGTGCTTCCCCCACTCCGGCTGCTTGGCGAACGACGGGTGGTTGTGGTAGGACCTACCGGCACGATATCCATCCAAATGGTCATCATATCGAGGATCGAAAAACAATTTATGTTCACGGGTCTCAATCTCAGCAAATAAGACGTGGAGCCTCAGCAGGGAATCATGAAACCTATCGACGCTTTTCAGGCGTATCTCATGTCATGCATGCGAAACGAGGAATGTATTGCAGAGGGCCTGAGACGGTTGGGCATCAACCCGGCGGACGTCGATGTGGCGAAGGAGATGGTAGCGCGCGCAGGCGCGCTCTATGGAGGCGAAGGCACCGCAGGCGAGTGCCGTGCCGACTCGTACCTTCAGCTCCTCGGAGCCCCACAGCGCGTCGTGCCGGCGCCGGCGAAAGACGCGTTTTTCTACGCCACGAGGATGCTCTACTCTCTCCCTGCGTGGCCAGGTCTGCAGCTGGAGCTCAGAATGGGCGTCGATCAGACCATGTGTGGAATCCGCTTCGTTCGCGCGGGTGAGAAGCAGCGCCGGCTCCGGCTTGAGGAGGTCATACCCTGGAGGGTGGTGGAGGACGATATTCGAGCCAGTTGCAGCGAGGCGATCGTCGTGGATGGGCTTGGAACATGGACTGACTACTGCTGCACGCTGCTCGAGCCCGGTAGCCCCGAGTATTTCTGGGCCTTCGACTTCGGTCTCCTGCAAGAGGTATGTCCCTGGAAGGACCTGAACATAGAGAAGAGGCCGCTGACCGACCAAGATTGACGTCCCGGTCTCCCGCGCGAAGTCGGAGACGTCGCGGTAGGGCAAGTTCGTCCTTGTGGTGGCGGTCACCTGTCCGCGGAGCGGCGTCCTCGACGGCACGAAAGATCCTTCCAAGCCCCGTCCCGAAGCGGGGCCTCTTTGGAATTTGGAAGCAGTACGGTGGAGAAGGAGGCGCTGCGTGTCTGCGATGCGTGCAAGTGAGGGCAGGATGGCGCTCTCCCTCGTTCGATCCCATCCAGGCTCGGAGGGCTCATCCCCTGCCTCGTCGCGCTCGACGCCCGAGCGCCGGGCACTGCAAGAGCGACCCCTCACTCAGGCCATGGCCGAGGCGGCTGAGCGCCGGATGCTCAAGACCAGCGGCGGGAGGCGGCCGGGCAGCGTGATAATCAACAAGCGTTTGCCCGAATCCGAGGACATGCTAAATAGGCGCCATGGCCGCGCCTCAGCCAATGGTGACGCCCCGGCGCATCTTCGTGATGGGCGACCCGCAGGCGCCGATGGCCAAGGTGATGGCCGTGCTCGCGTCGCACGCGTTGCTCGGCGCGGACGGCCGGCTGGCCGGCGACGTCGTGCTCGTGTCGATCGGCGATCACTTCGACTATGACCTCGATGATCCGGTGGGCGCCGGCGCGGAGGGGCTCCGCACGCTGCGCTGGTTAGCCAGCCACGACGCTGCTCAGGTGAGGCTCCTGCTCGGCAACCATGACGCGGCGCGGGTCATGGAGCTCGCCGACCTCGACGACGTGCGGTTCGCTGCGGCGCGCGCGCTCGGGCGCTCGATCAAGGAGACCAGGCGGCGTGAAGGCGCCGAGGCCGCCGCGCGGCGCGAACGCGACGAGTTCGCAGCGCAGTTTCCCGATGTGGCGACCCCGGGGCTCGCGGCGCGCGATTACGCATCGTTCAGCGAGTCCCAGCGCGAGCTCGTCATCGAGCTGCTGCTCTGCGGCCGCTTTCATCTCGCTCTCTCAGGCGTGCTGCCCGACGGCCGCGCTGTGCTGCTGACCCACGCGGGCGTGACCACGCGCGAGCTCGCGATACTGGGCATGCCGGACGAGCGCGACCCGCATCGGCTGGCGGCGGCGCTCGAGCGACAGTTGCGCGCCGCGGTCGACGCGCGGCGCACGGAATGGCAGAGCGGCGCGCGCACGCCGCTTTCGCTCGAGCCTCTCCACGTCGCGGGCGCCGCAGGCAACGAAGGCGGCGGCCTCCTCTACCATCGACCTGCGTGCGTGGATCGCGTGGGTGGCGATCCGGCATGGGAGCTCGATCCGGCGCGACCGCGGCGCTTCGAGCCGCGCTCGCTCCCGCGAGGCCTGCGACAGGTCGCCGGTCACACCGGTCACAGGAAGTGCAAGGCGGAGCTCGGTCACGACTGGCCCACGGCGGCAGCGCACCAGAAGGAGATCGGAGGAATCCGCACGCTGCGCGTCGACGGCGATGTCGTCACGTACGACCTCGGAATCCTGGACGATCGACCCGGAGCTGCCGATCTCTACCTGATCGACGGGGAGATGCGGTTCACCGCGGCCGCCGATTACGCTTTGCTCCCGCTCGCCGAGCTGATCGTCCCCGTGTGAACCCGATGCGCGTGTCTGCCGCTGCGCGCATCTGGACCTGGGGCGGCGGCGGAGCCGAGCGAGCGACCAGGGGCCGAGAGCGGCGGAGCCGAGCGAGGCGCAAGGCGCCGTGTCGCACCGTCGATCTCCTGGCGCCGAGCTCGCCCGGAGATCGAGCAACGAGTAGAGAGACGCCATGCACCCGGACGAACAGCCCACCGGAACGGTCGTGTCGATATGGCGCTATCCGGTCAAATCGATGCAAGGCGAGGAGATCGACGAGACGGCGATCACGGACCGCGGAGCGATCGGCGACCGGGCCTACGCCGTCCTCGACCGGGAGACGGGGCACGTCGCGAGCGCCAAGCACCCCGGCAAGTGGGGCGCGCTGCTCGCGTGCCGCGCGGCCTTCGCGGCGCCGCCGCGCCCCTCGGCGCCCTTGCCGCCCGTGTGGATCACACTGCCCGACGGCGCCGTGCTCAGCAGCGCGCAGCCGGACGTGGATCGGGCGCTCTCGCGCGCCCTCGGCCGCGACGTGGCCCTCGTGAGCCGGCCGCCCGACGCCGCGACGCGCGAGGCGGATCGGACGCCCGCGGACGGCTCCGCGGCGCAGACCACGATCGTCGAGGAGCCCATGGCGCTCGCCGCGCCGGCCGGCACGTTCTTCGACGTGGCCGCCATGCACGTGCTGACCACGGCGACGCTCGACCGCCTGCGCGATCTCCACCCCTCGGGGCGCGTCGAGGTCCCGAGGTTCCGCCCGAACCTCGTCGTCGCGACGGCCGCGGGCGAGCGCCGCTTCGTCGAGAACGGCTGGATAGGCCGCGCGCTGGAGATCGCCCAGGAGGTCCGCCTCGAGGTCATCGATCCTTGCCCCCGCTGCGTCGTCCCCACGCTGGCCCAGGGCGACCTCCCGCGCGATCCGGGCCTCTTGCGCGCGCTCGCCCGGCACAACGCGGTCGCGAGCGCGACCGTCGCCCCCGGCGTCGTGTTCTCGGCGGTCGCCGGGGTCTACGCGACCGTGCGCCGCGAGGGCGCGATCCGCCGCGGGGCCGCCGTCCAGCTGGGCGGAGCGGCCCTGTCCCCGCCCCGCTGAGCGGCCCTGCCGCGGGTCCCCTCGATCTCCCTCCACGCTCCGCGCCCACGGCCAGGCCGCGCCCCGCGGAGCTCCGGACGGAGCGACGGCCGGCAGGGCGCGCCGCGAGCGCGCCAATCTACCCACATCCCCGCCCGCGCCCTCACCGGTGAACTCACGCGCTCACCCGCGACCACGGATTGCCACCCTCGCGGCAAATCGCGCAGAATGCCGGCCGAGCTCGCTCGATCCGCCGAGCACAAGAGCTCATCCACCAACTCACGTGGTCTCACTGGGGTGGTGTTTTCATGTCCATTCAGGATCCCTCGGGATCCACGGCAGTCGCGCAAACATCATATCGGATTGGATCACGGGCCGTCCTCACGTGATTGTTTCACCCAGAGAGGCGCGTTGCCCGTGTCAAGCCGATAGCACGACTGTGGCCGCGGATTTGCTCTGAAGGCAAAGACACTCGCGAGGGTGCGAGGACGGCAGCACGGCGCGGCGATCGCGAGCGATCGTCCCCCGGATCCGCGAGCGGATTGGCCGTCAATTTACATCAGCAGCGGAGAGGCTGGCGGCGCTTGCGGCCTCTCCTTGACAGCGCTCCGTCTCGCCGCGCCCGGGCTCCTGAGGGGGGATGGCGCGGCGCTCTCCGGCATCGGGGGAGATGGGCGCATCGGACCGAGCCAGGAAAGGAAGATCCAATGAAGCGCTTCAAGTCACACCTCACCACGGCTGCCCTCATTGCAGCGTGCGCGTTCGCGCCCGGCTGCCTGAGCCTCGACGCCGGTGACGAGGAAGCGGGGCCGGCCCCGACCGCCTCGGGGACGCTGACCGTCGCCGTCGCCAACGGCGAGGCGCGGTACATGCTGGAGCGGGAAGATGGGGTGTTCGTGCGCCTCGACCTGGGCTCGATGACGAATGCGGCGCCGGGCGCCGAGCCGTCGATCGACTGGCGCACGGCGAGCGGCTCGCCGGTGGACGTGTTCGGCACCGAGACCGGCGACGGCACGATCGTGGTCGCCACGATGCGGCCTGCCGAGGGGATAGGCGAGCTGACGAACGCGCTCGTCACGACCGGGACCAAGCGCGTCCTGGTGCTGCGCGTGCAGTTCGACGGCGGCCAGACGCTGGGCACGGAGCAGGACGTGCGCAACACCATGGCCGGCGCGGCGACCCACCTGGCGGGCTCGTCGTTCGGCAAGATGCAGCTCGAGTACGACCTCGCCGGCCCGTTCAACATCACCTTCGGCAAGTGCGACGACTACAACCGATGGCAGAACGAGGCCAGGACCGCGGCGAGGAACGCCGGCTTCGATCTGAACGCGTACCAGCACTACATGATCTGGGGGAAGATGGATTGCGGGTACGCCGGCATGGGCGCGCAGCCCGGCAACGCCACCTGGATCGCCGGCCTCTGGCCCGAGGTCGTCGTGCACGAGCTCGGCCACAACTTCGGCCTGTGGCACGCCTCCTCGCGGACGTGCCGCAACGCCGGGGCGACGGTGACGATGAGCAACGACTGCACCTTCGACGAGTACGGCGATCCGTTCGACCCGATGGGCAACGGCGGGAAGCAGCACTTCAACGCCAACTACAAGGTGAACCTCGGGTGGATCCCGTCGTCGCAGGCCCAGACGGTCACCGCCGACGGGACGTATACGCTCGCCCCGATGACCGAGGCGAGCACCGGGACCCAGCTCCTCCGCGTCAAGGGCCCGAACGACGTCATGTACCAGATCGAGTTCCGCCAGCCGGCGGCGACGAACGTCGTCGACTCGCGCAACCTCTCCACGAAGGGCGTGCTCATCCATGCGTTCTTCACGCAGTCGCGGGAGAGCGGCCGGGCGCACCTGCTCGACATGATCCCCGGCGGGAACTTCAGGGACTCGCCGCTCGCCGTCGGCGCTTCTCATCAGCTCTTCGGGACGAACGCGACGCTGAAGCTCCTCTCCGTGTCGGCCACGGGCGCGCAGATCCAGATCTCCGGCCTGGGCGGCGGCACGACCGATCCCGGCGGCGACCCCGGTGGGGGCACCGGCGGCACCGCCGGCCAGAGCCTGGCGGCCCTCCATTCCGGCAAATGCATGAGCGTCAACGCGGCGAGCCTGGACAGCGGCGCCACCGTCGTCCAGCGGCCGTGCACCGGGGCGAGCGACCAGCAGTGGCAAGTCGAGATCATCAGCGGCACCACGGCGACCGTGAAGAACGTGAACAGCGGAAAGTGCCTCGACGTGCAGGGGTCCAGCCGGAACAACGGGGCGAACATCACGCAGGCAGGCTGCAACAGCGGCAGGAACAGCCAGAAGTGGGATTTCATCGATCGCGGCAACGGCGTCGTCTCGCTGCGCTCGGTCAACAGCGGAAAGTGCGTGGACGTCTACGGGGCCAGCACCGCCGACGGCGCCAGGCTCGCCCAGTACACGTGCAACAACGGGACGAACCAGCAGTTCCGGCGGCAGTAGCGAACCTCGCTTCGATGAACCGTATCGCTCTCGGGCTCGCCGCCGCCGCGGCGGGCCTCGCCCTCTCCGCCGCCCCGCCCGCGCGCGCCAACGGTCGATACCCCACCGCCGGCCAGATCCTCGTCGATCCCGCCGATCCCGAGCACATCGTCGTCCGCGCGACCTACGGCGTCCTCACCACCCACGACGGCGGCGAGCGCTGGTCGTGGATCTGTGAAGCGGCCATCGGCTACAGCGGCTTCGAGGACCCGATGCTCGTCGTCACCGCCGACGGCTCGATCCTCGCCGGGCTCTTCGACGGGCTCAGCGCGACGCACGACCGCGGCTGCGACTGGCACATCGCCGAGGGCGCGCTCCCCCAGGGCAACATCGTCGATCTGTCGATCGATCGCGCGGATCCCGCGAGCGTCCTCCTGCTCGGCTCCAGCGTCATGGCCAGCGACGCGATCTTGACGCAGGTCTGGGAATCGAAGGACGACGGACGGACCTGGACGCAGGCCGGGGTCGACTTCCCGAGCACGTTCCTCGGCGTGACCCTGGACAGCGCGCCGAGCGATCCGCGGCGCATCTACGTGAGCGGGCGCCGCAACGGCCCCACGTTCGAGGGGATCGTGCGGCGCTCGGACGATCGCGGCGCGACCTGGGAGGAGCTCGACGTCCCTGGCAGCGACGATCGCAACCTGCCGTACCTCGGCGCCGTGGACCCGAACGACCCTGACGTGGTGTACGTGCGCCGCGACGGCGACGGCGCGGACGCCCTGCTGGTCTCGCGGGACGGGGGCGCCACGTGGCGCGAGGTGTTCCAGGCGGCGAGCCTGCTCGGCCTCGCCCTCTCGCCCGACGGGACCGAGATCGCGGCCGGCAGCGATCTGGACGGCCTGTGGGTGGCGCCCACGGATACCCTGGAGTTCACCCAGGTTGGGCAGCTCGGCGTCCGCTGCCTCACCTGGACGGCGCGGGGCCTCTTCGCCTGCGCCGACGAGCCCGTGGACGGCTTCTCCGCCGGCGTCTCCACGGACGGGGGCAGGACGTTCTCGCCGCTCATGACGCTCGATCGGCTCTGCGGCCCGCCGGCGGCCTGCGGGGGCGACAGCTCGACCGGCCGGACCTGCCCCGGGCTCTGGCGGGCGACAGCGCGCTTCGTCGGCGCCGCGGCCTCGTGCGAGGCCGGCGCCGGCGCGGGCGGCGCCACGGGCGCGGGCGGGGGCGAGCCGAGCGCCGGCGGGGGCGAGGCCGGCGCGGGCGCAGCCGGCGCGGGCGCAGGCGAGCCGAGCGCCGGCAGCGGCTGCTCCTGCGGGGCGTCGGGTGGGGGGCGCGCCGGGGCGCTGCTGAGCTGCCTCGCCGCGGCCGGCGGCGCGCTCCTGCGCGCGCGGCGGCACGGACGCCGCCGCGCGCAGCCGCCGGGAGCGCGGTGACGGCCCGGGCTGTTCCCGCGTCGGGTGCTGGCGCTTGGAGCGCCTAACGCGCCTGCACGTAGAGCGAGAACGGGATATTGCCCTCCCCGCCGGCGAAGGTCGCGTCGGGGACGTCGATCACGAACTCATGCGTGCCGGCGCTCGCGGCGCCCCACGGGACGATCCGGGTGTCGATCACGTCGCCAGGGCACCAGTTGCTGGACGACTGCCAGTCTTTGTCCGACCGCGGAGACGCCCCGTAGATGCCGTTGCCCTGGGTGTTGTACTTGCGAAACGGCTCGCACGACGTGCGCCCTGGCTTGTACTGCAATGCCAGCTCGCCGTCGACGTACACGTAATGCTCGCGGCGAATATACTCCTCGCCGCCCCGGTTGGCGCCGTGATTCGACGTGATCAACACGAGCTGCGCATCCTGTGTATCCGCCGGCAATTCGAAGCTGACGGTCTTGCGGGTCGTGCCGACCTTGTCGCTGGCGCCCGTGGCGTAGTTGTTGAATTCTTCGCTGATCGCCAGCGGCAACAGGACGCTGAAGTCCTGGGCCTCCTGCGTGCTGTCGGTGTAGAGCAGCAGCGACCCGAGCTGCGTGTCATTGCGACCAGCGCAACCGGGGACCTCGTCGTTCGCGGCGTAAGGCACGCCGAAGACACCCAACTCGAGCCAGAGATCGTGTTCGGCCAGGAGGTCGGGGTCCCTCAAGATCGGCACGAGGTTGCTGGCCTCCCATTCGTAGGGGACCGTCTTCGGCTGCTTGTTCATGTCCATGAACGGCGTGACGAACCGTGCGATCTCGATCCGGTCGACCTCCCCGGGAACGTAGGTCGGGGCGCCCTTGGGGACCAGCGCCAGGTTGACCGAGCCGAGTCGGTCGTAGTTGTCGCACCGCGCTCCCACGACCACGCGGACCTTCAGGGTGGTCTGGATCTTGGCGAGCAGCTCGTCGGTCAACCTGGTCGCAACCAGCGAGTTGTTGTGGCGGATCACGCCGGCCGGGATCGGTTCATCGACGGTCTCGGCATAGCCGTCGTAGAACGTGATGTCCTCCAGCACCGGGATCTCCTCGGGCTCCCGGGGCGCCACGTCGCCGCTGCCGCCGCTCTCCTCAGCGCTGCCACTGCCGCCCATGCCGCCGCTGCCTGCGCTGGTCCCGGTCACCGCGCTCGTGCTCCCGTTGCTCTCGGAGGTCCCGGCGCCTCCGCCGGTGCCCGCGTCAGAGCGCTGCTCGTCCGTGCACGCGGCGAGCAGGGCCAACGGACAGAGGTATGGGATCGCGCGACGCAGGTTCATTCGTCGAACTTATCAGATCGCCCGCTCGATGTCGTGCTGGAGCGGCGGCGGAGGTTGAGAGATTCGGGGCGCGTACGTGTACCAGGCCGAGCGTCTCCCTCCAGGGCTGGAATTTTCCGATAGGGCATCTCGCTGAGGAAGGATTCTTTGACCGCTTCCTCCCCAGCAAGTAGACGTGAGCGTGAAGCGGTGCGGTTGTCTGTCGTGACGACACATCCAGCGACCGTGACGGCAACGTCGGAAAGCTCCTCGACCGCGGCGCCGCCGGGGTCGGCGTCCGCGCGACGATCCGCAGATCTTCCGGGGCGCCTCCGGACGACGCGCAGCTCGGACGACGCCGTTCTCCAGAACCTGACGTACACGTACGACGTGCAATCGGCGCCGCCGCATCGATCGAAGGTTTAGTTGATGTATTGAGAAGGGTATACCAATAGCTGGCCTACGACCTCGCCCTCCCGGTCGTGGGACGATCCCGACCGAGGTTCGGCCGGCCGCGCTCGCCGGCGCGGGAGCGCCCGCCGGCGCGGGAGCGCCCGACGGCGCGGAGCCAGGCGGCTGCGCCGATCGCGACGGCGGCCAGCGGGGCGCTCCACCCTGGGCCGCCGGCGGCGGGCGGCGCCGCGCTGCAGCGGACCAGCTGGTCGTCGGCGCACTCGGGCGAGAACCCGTGCGGAGGGATGGGGTTGCACGTCGACGTGGAGAGATCCCGAGGGGGGTAGATCTGGCAGATGCCCGCGATGTCGTCGTCGTGGAGCGTCCGGAAGCTCATCGGGTCCGCCCTGTCGTACCTCGAGTGCATGGTCGCCTCGGGGCCGGCCATGGTGTGGTCGAGGCCCAGGAAATGGCCGGCCTCGTGCGTGACGATGGCGAGCAGATCTTCCCTCGGCGCGGCGGAGTCGTCCCCGACGGTGAAGTCGTAGAGATCGGTGTTGATCTCCATGTCGGCCCCCCAGAGATTACCGGTCTTCCTGTCGAACTGCACCGTCGTGAGCGCGAGCATCTCGGTGTTGTGCCCCGAGCTCGCGAGCCACTCCAGATCGCGGAAGACGACCACGTTGGTGTTGCCCGGCACGAGGCCGTCGACGATCCTTGTCTTGCCGTCCCTGGCGTTGAGCTCCACCGCTCCACAGGCGACGGGCCCGAGGTTCTGGACGCGGAGCCCCGGCGTTCCCCCGTCGCAGGGCGCCTGCGTCCACGTAGCGAACGCGGCCTCGAGCACGTCGGAGATCTCCTGGTAGGAGATCTCGCTGGACGCGTCCTCCTGGATGCTGAAGCCGATGCAATCGCCCGCCCAGCGGAGCGGCTTGCATTCACCGACCGGCTGGTCGTCCTGCAGGCAGAGCTCCGACCTCTTGCAGGTGTTCGAGCGGCAGTAGGCCGACGCTTGCTGCGCGCTCGCCAGCACGGCGAGCGCGGCCGCCACGCAGGAGCACCTGGCACGCTTCATCGACATCGACTCCTCCACGATCGGTTGACCCTACAGCGACGGTAGCAGCGCGCGGCGGGCGCGTGGGGATTTCACCGGCGGCGCCCTTGCCCCCCGCTGGCGTTCCGCCATCCTGAGCGCGATGGGGCATGCTCGTGGGTGAGGCGGGCGGCGAAGCCGATCCGGCGCAAGGCGGCGCCGATCCGGCGCAAGGCGGCGCGGCGGCACAGGTCGGCGCGGCCCCGGCGCAGGTCGGCGCGGCCCCGGCGCAGGGCGGCGCGGCGGCGCCGAGCTTCCTGTGCGACGCGATGCTGGGCGGCCTGTCGCGCTGGCTGCGCGGCGCGGGCTACGACGCCATGTTCGAGCATGGCATCGACGACGGCGATCTCGTGCGCCTCGCGCAGCAGACCGGCCGGGTGCTGCTGAGCTCCGACGCCGGCGTATTCGAGCGGCGCTCCCTGCGCACCGCGGCCGTGCGCGGGCTCTACGTGCCGCGCGGGCTGCGGCCGACGGAGCAGGCCGGCTTCGTGCTGCGGGAGCTCGGGCTGCCCGTGCGGGACCCCCGCTGCATGGCGTGCGGCGGCGCGCTCACGGCCGCCCCGAAGGACAGCATCCGGGATGCGGTGCCGGCGGTGGTGGCGGATCGCCACGACGAGTTCTGGCGGTGCGATCGATGCGGCAAGGTCCTGTGGAAGGGCAGCCACTGGGACGGCATCGTCGCCGGATTGGCCGCCGCAGCCGGCGTGGCCGCCGCGACCGAGGCCCCTGCACCACCGGCGGGCGGCCGAAAGCCTCCGCCGTGACGCGGCGGGCGGGCACGATTCATCCGTCGACCAGGAGCGCCCGCGTGCTGTAGATTGATACGTACGTGGGAAGGGGCGCGAGGATGCCCGCGAGATGCGGTGGTCCACGACCCGCTCGTGGCCGCTGAACTCCAGGGCGCAACGCCTCCGTGTTCCTCGCAGACGAGCGTCGTGCCGCCCCGCCACGAATGGCTTGATGAGCCTTCTTGCTTGCAGCATGAGCGAGCGAACGCGTTGGGACACGGCGCTGCGAGCGCGGATCGGATCAGGCAGTCTGGGCGGCGAACGGTCAGCTCCAGGATTGCGGTCCAGGCATGAACACGCATAGTGTAGCCATGTCAGCTCCGATCGAACACTACGCTCTCATCGGTGACACGACCACGGTCGGTCTGGTCTCGCGTTACGGCTCGCTCGACTGGCTGTGCCTGCCACGCATCGACTCAGACGCGTGCTTCGCGAAGCTGCTCGGACGCGACGAACACGGCTACTGGACCATCCGGCCAGCCACGGCGATACGGAGCCAGGAGCGGCGCTATCGGCGGGACACGCTGATCCTTGAGACCGAGTTCGCCTGTGAGGGCGGCCGCGTGCGCCTGATCGACCTCATGCCCCCGGGCGTCGCCCCGCACGATGCCGCCCGGCTCGTCGACGGAGCCCACGACGTCATCCGGATCGTCGAAGGAATCGAGGGCGAGGTCCCGATGCACTCCGACCTGAGGGCGCGGTTCGGCTACGGCCGCGTGATCCCGTGGATCCAGCGTGACGGAGGCCGAGCGACGCTCACGTCTGGACCCGCCGCGCTTGCGTTCAGCAGCCCAGCGTCGCTCGACCCCGACTGGAACGCCGCCCGATTGGAGACGAACTTCGTCATCCGCGCGGGTCAACGCCTGCCGTTCACCCTCACGTTCTACCCGTCGCATGAGCACGCGCCGGCCCACCCCGTCGACGCGGAGCACGAGCTCGCGCGAACCGAGCGTCACTGGCGAGAGTGGGCGGGCCGTTGTCGCTACCAGGGCCGCTGGCGTGACGCCGTCGTGCGGTCGCTCCTTACGCTGAAGGCGCTCACGTATGCGCCGACGGGTGGCATCGTGGCGGCGCCGACCACGTCCTTGCCGGAGGACCTCGGCGGCGTTCGCAACTGGGACTATCGCTACTGCTGGTTGCGCGACTCCACGCTCACGCTCGACGCCCTGATGCGCGGCGGGTACCTCGAGGAAGCTCAGGCCTGGCGCGACTGGCTCATGCGCGCGGTCGCCGGCGCTCCTGCGCAGCTGCAGATCATGTACGGCGTGGCCGGGGAGCATCGGCTCACCGAGATCGAGCTGCCGTGGCTCCCGGGATACGAGGAATCGAGACCGGTGCGCATCGGCAACGGCGCATACGATCAGTTTCAGCTCGACGTCTACGGCGAGGTGCTCAACACGCTCTACGATGCCCACACACACGGCCTGCCGGATCTGCCGCACACATGGGACCCTATCGTGGAGATTGTGGACTTCGTCGAGAAGTCCTGGCAGCGGCCGGACGAGGGCATCTGGGAGGTACGCGGGGCGAAGCCGCTGCACTTCACGCACTCGAAGCTGATGGCCTGGGTGGCCGTGGATCGCGCCGTACGCATGCACGAGGAGTTCGGTGTCGGCGGGCAGCATCGACTGGAGAAGCGGCTCCAGCGCTGGCGCGCGTTGCGCGAGGAGATCCGCCTTGACCTGCTCGATCGCGGATTCAACACGCGCGTCGGGGCCTTCACTCAATCGTACGGCTCGGAGGCCCTCGACGCCAGCGTGCTCCTGATCCCGCACATGGGCTTCCTGGCCGCCGATGATCCCCGCATGCTGTCCACCGTCGCGGCGATCGAGAAGGGCCTCACCCGGGATGGCCTCGTCCTGCGCTACGCGACCGAGACGGGGGTGGACGGTCTGCCGGGGGACGAAGCGACCTTCCTCATCTGCAGCTTCTGGCTCGCCGACAACTACGCGATGGTCGGTCGCCTCGACGAGGCGGAGGCGCTCCTCGATCGCCTGGTCTCCCTCAGCAATGATGTCGGCCTGCTCGCCGAGGAGTACAGCCCCGAGCTGCGCCGGCAGCTCGGCAACTTCCCACAGGCGTTCTCTCACATCGGGCTCGTCAACACCGCTCACATCATCGATGCAAGGAGAGCCGGGAAGGGAGTGTCCTTGCCATCCGCGGCGTAGCTCTGGGACACAGCCTCCTGTGGACGGCTCGCAGGGCTCACCCGTCCCCGACGCGAGCAGCGCATGAAGTCGATCGTTGACCGATCGATCGTCGATGACCCCGGTGAAGACCGACGAGCGGAGCCAGCACTGCTGCGAAAAGTTGCCCCGGATCGGCAGAAAAACCGCCATGGCGCCAAGGTCGCCAAGGGAGAAGAAGAAGTGCCGTCCCGGCATTCTTCCCTCCCATTTTTCTGGCTTCTTGGCGCCCTTGGCGGCTTGACGGTCCCCTTCCCCGGCCGACTTCCCGCAGTAGAGCTGGACGCGCGCTAGACGCTACAGGCACGTGTTGTCGACGATCACGCCGGTCTCCTGGAAGCGCACGGTCCCGGGCTCCCCGTCGAGCGTGACGGTGATATCCATGTCGATGATGCACGGGATGCCGGTGTTCGGCTCAGCCTCCCACGACATCGTCCCGGTGGCCCCGGTCACGGTATACGTGCGCTCGTCGGCGGGCGGCATGCCCGGCCCGGTGCAATCGCCCATCTGGTCGGTGAGCGCCACGTCCAGCACGCCCCAGAAGTCCTCCAGATCGATGCCGGCATAGAGCGGATCGCTGTCGGCGAACGCCGCGATCGAGATCGCCAGACACCGATCTTCTCGCAGGTCGGCGTGGTGCACGTAGACACGGTCGTGGTCGGCGATCACGTAATCTGCGCTTGCGCAGACCGTATCCCTCGACGCGTTCACCCCGGCCGCGTGCGCCATGCACTCATTGCAATAGGTGCGCTGATCGCACCCGCAGACGCCCTGACATTCGTCCGGACATTCCCCGACCCTCGGCCTCGGCGTGCACTCGCCCTGCGCCTCCGCGGCGCACGCCACGTCCGGCGTCGCGCAGTACTCCGTCTCGCCGCAGGTCGCTCCTGCGCTCCCTCCGCAGGCGACCGGCGCTGCGCCTCCGTTTCCGCCTCCGCCGTCGCCGGTCGTGACGCCGCCAGCGCCGCTGCTCGTGCTGCCGCCCGCGCCGCCTGCTCCGATCGGCGACACGCTTTCGTCATCGCTGCAGGCGGCGAGGAGGAGGCCACACAGCACGGAGCCAAGGAGTTCATGTCTCATGAACGGACTATGCCACGACCGCTCGCCGAAGAGGAGCGGCCAGGGCGGTGTCATGCCCCTGTCGATCTCCGAAACGCCCGGCCCTTTGCGGGAGCAATGCCGCGCTTCCGCCGGAAAATCGCTCCAGCCAGCGCGATCGCCGCGCGCGGCGCTCCGAGCGAGCCGCGCGCGCCGGCCACGGTGCAGCCGCAGTACAACACCGCGCCGCCGACGCTCATGCGCGTGAAAGCCTCTGCGCTCGCGGCGGCCGCGACCCGGGTCGAACGGCCGTCAGGTCTCCGGGGGACGCGGAACCAACCGCCGGCGAGCTCGCCGGCGACGGCGATCCGCCGGCCTCGCCTCGTTGACCGGCGCGGGTGGAGCTGGTAGCCCCTTGCGGGGCGGCGCGCTTGCGCTGATCGTCGCGCCCATCACCACGAGGCACGCAATGACAGGATCGTTGAACAAGGAGAAGGCGCGTCGCGCCGCGTCGCACCGGGACAGGCCGGGAGAGCAGTGCCGGGCCGAGCCCGGCGCCTTCCGGCCCGTGGTGAACCGGAGCCGGTGCGAGGCGAAGGGCGATTGCGTCGAGGTGTGCCCTTATCACGTCTTCGAGATCGGCCGCATCGAGCGCGCAGATTTCGAGGCCCTCTCGCCGCTCGGCAAGCTCAAGTCGCTCGTCCACGGCCGGAAGACCGCGTTCACGCCGAACGCAGCGCAGTGCCAGGCGTGCGGCCTCTGCGTCGTCGCCTGTCCCGAGAAGGCCATCCAGCTCGTGGCGGCGCAGGACGCGGGGTGAGCGCGGCCGGTCCGGGCGCTCAGGCGACGCTGCGCGCGGACCCGGACGCGGGCGCGGCGCCGTACGTGGCGCGATAGCGCTCGTACCGCTCGAGGAGCTCGCCCGTGGTCTTGGGCATCGGCACGCGCGCGCGCGTGATGTACGAGATCACGTTCTTGCCACGGACGATCAGCTCGACGCCCCGGGCGGCCTGCTCCCGCTCATGGGGCGAGGCGTCCGCGCCGAGCAGCGGCTGGAAGCCGGCGAGCTTCTCCGCCGACACGACGAACGACGTCCAGACCTCGAAGATGTCGTCGTCGGTGCGCAGCGTCTCGCACTTGATCTTGGCCGCGTGCGCGAGCTCGCGGGCCAGGCGGTCCAGCCCGGCGAACATCGGCGAGCCCGCGAAGGTGGCGATCATCGCGTCGCGAATGCCGTCGATCGCCCTCATGCTCTGGGCGATCTTGACATACCGGCTGTTGTAGAACGCCTCGATCGGGAACGAGAACGCCTTGAAGGGCTCGCCCCAGAGCTCGTCGAGCCCCTCCTCGCCGCTGCGGTGGAGCACCCTCTTCCCGAGCGTCAGCGCCTCGAGGAGGTGCTCTCCGCACTCGCGCATCAGGGCGTTGTCGGGCTCGATGGTGACGCCGAGCTCCTGGATCTCGACGAGCTTGGTGAAGATATCCGTCGCTCGATTGAAGATCGCGCCCGCGAGCATGGCGGCCTTGACGCGCTTCCGCTGCGGCTCGGTCTCCGACTCGAAGGCGAGCCGCGCCTCGTCCAGCCGTTTCCCTGGGACGTTGATGCCGTGCTCGACGTGGTTGAACAGGCGCCGCGTCAGCGCCTCGATGAGGCGCTTCTTCGCGAGCAGCGTGTCGGCCGGCGCCTCGTAGGCCTTGATCCAGTAACCGTAGTAGTAGACCCGCAGCTGGCCGTCGATGATCTGCTTCTTCCCGAGCGGTATCGCGCTTTCCATGGCCCGCCTCCGATCGGCTGCCAGGCGGCGCCCCTGCGCGGGAGGCGCGCGGGGGAGCATGCCCGTGCGACAGCCGAGTAGCATGGGCGCAAGGCGGCCCGCAAGACGTGAGCGACGCGATCCGGCGGAGTCCTCCGCCGGAAACCGGGACTTAACCGACAGGAAAGACAGCGGCTCGCGGCGTCGCCGCGGCCGAGCGCCAGCCCGCGCGCCCGCCGGCCTCGGGGGCTACGGCGCGCACCCCTCGAGCTCGGCCATCATGCGCCAGAAGGCCATGGCCTTGTTCTCGCAGGCGCCCTGGGTCGTGTGGGTGTGCTCGTATTCCGTGTTGCCGGACGTCTCCACGTCGTAACGCGGGTGCTGCATCGGGATCTCGACGTCGCCCACCGTCGTGGTGTGCCGCTCGCCGTCCGCGTGGACGTCGAGGTCCTCGAAGTCATAGAGGATCTTCCCATGCTCCCGGCAGAAATCGCGGATCTGCTGGTTGCGCTCCGCGCGGTTCACGCCGTTGTACTCCTCGTCACCGGGCCCGGTCATGTAGATGAACGTGACGTTCGGGAGCTCCTGGCCGAGCGCGTACAGCGTGTCCAGGGAACGCTTCACGTCCTCCTCGGTCTGCTCGACGATCTCGGAGGACCACAACCACATCGACTACCGGATCTCCGGGTGCTCGCTCAGGATGGTGCGCAGCGCCGCGAGCCCCTCCTCGCTCCCCCAGTACTGCTCGCCCAGCACGTAGTTGTTGTGGATCATCTCGTCCCACACCCGGAAGACGCCCGGCTCGGCGGGGACGTCGCAATACTCCGCCAAAGAATTTCCAGCCGGGGAAGACCAGCGCACGGCGGTGGAGGCGGCCCTGCGTCCGGACAAGACGGAAACGCATCGTACGGCGGGGCGAGGCGTTGCTGCTGATGGCCGACGGCGCAGCCCGCGGCCGCCGTTCCAGCTCGCAGCAGAACGGATCCGCTCGGTGGACTCGCCTCGCAACTACGGGTTTTTCGCGCAGCGGACCCCGATGTAGGGGCGGCGCGTCGTCGCGTCGTGGCTCTCGCGGGTGGATGAAAGCAGGTATTGCGCGTCATCCGAGAAGGAGCCGCCCCGCAATACCCGCTCGGCTCCCCCCTCCAAGTTAGCGCAGTCCGTGCAATCTTCGGAATAGTCCCACTTCATATCCAGGGCCCATTCTCGCACGTTCCCGGCCAGGTTGGCCTGCCCCCATCTTCCATCTCCTGCCTTCCGTGATCCGACAGGCAAGATGTCCGTGAACGTACACTTCTCTGGAGTATCCGTGAAGGTGCAGCCATACCCCGCAAAACTCTGGTCGATCGTCTCATCCGTGGGCGACGTCGACCACGGGTACGGCCGCTGCTCGTCTCCGCCCGCCGCTGCGTAGTTCCACTCCGCCTCCGTTGGCAAGCGGCCCCCATCCCAGGCGCAGAACGCGAACGCAGCATACCAGCTCAGGCAGTTCATTGGCAGACTCTCGTTGTCGCCCGCCGTATCCGTCCACGTCCGGAACATCGATTCGCAGTTTACCTCGTCCTTGAGCAACGCCGCGCTCGAAGCCAGATACCCGTTCCACCTCGAATCCCACCCGCTCCCCTCGATCTTCGGGTGTTTCCCGGCTCCCGGCTCGGGAAAGCTCCTCGGGTACGCATCGACGAACGCGCGGAATCGCCCCACGGTCACCTCGAACCGGTCCAGCAGGAAGTCGCTCACCTTGGCCGGATGCTCGCTGACATTGCTCCGGTTGAAGGTCCCGCCCGATACCGCCGTCGTCGCGCAGCAGCTCTCGTTTCTCATCGGCCCGCACGTCGGTGCCAGGTCGGCGCAGCTCGGAGGTGCCACGCAGGTCCCTCCGCGGCACACCGGCGCCCTGGCGGGGCACGGCGCCTCGTCTTGCCACGCTCCGCGGTCGTCGCACCGCTGCGGCGTGTTCCCCGAGCACCACGTGTCGCTGTTCGGAGCGCACACACCGCCAGGAGCGCCGCCTGAGCCTCCGCCCGACGTTGCGCCCCCCGATCCATCTGCGCCGCCCGACGTGGCAGTCCCGGCTCCATCAGAGGAGGCGTCAATCCCTCCGCTACCCCCGCCGCCCGGCGCTCGAGCGTCGGTGAAGTCATCGAGGCCGAGCAGCGCCCCGCACGATGCGCCCGTCAGCGCCGGCAACACGGCAAGCAACGCAGAACGAAGATCACGTTTCATAATCCGATTGTACACGCGATGGCGCGCATGTCGCCGCTCGGCTGGAGCCCGGGCGGGCTCAGCGAGCAAAACCCGCGCGAGCGAGCGACGCCGCTCACCGCCGGCCGCCGGCGGGCCCGGGGTCGCGGATCAGGCGCCCGAGCCGGCGCGCTGCGACCGGAAGAAGGCGCGCACGTCCTTGAGGAGGAGCTCTGGCGCCTCGAAGTGCCCGCCATGCGGCATCTCCGCCCACCGCACCAGGTTGGCCCTGCTCTCGACCCAGGCGCGCGGCGAGCGGTAGATCTCCGCCGGGAAATCGGCCACGGCGGTCGGCGCCGCGATCCTCTCGAAGAGATACGGCGGGATGGCCTCGTTGCGGGCGGTCTCGTAATAGAGGTTCGCCGCGCTGGCGATGCTGTTCGGCGCCCAGTAGAACAGCGCGTTCGTGAGCAGCAGATCCCTGGCTGAGACATCCCCTCATTTGACCTCGAAGAAATGGCGGAAGAACGCATGCTCGCGGACGATGCGGTCAAAGGCATCCACCAGGCGGCGAAGCCACTCCTCCCGCATCGTGGGGATGCAGTGGTACCAGTACAGCCCCTGGCGATAGAGCGAGTGCGTTCACTTCTTGACCGTGTTGACCTTCAGAGTTCGATCGAGCCCGGAGGCCTCGCTGGCGGCGCCGAGCAGCGTCAAGAGCGTGTGCGCCATGGCGACCAGCAGCAGGAGCCGATCGCGCCGGGCCGCATCGCGGATGTGCGTCGCCGACAGCCCCATGCCGAAGTGGAGGTCCTTGGTGTCGCGGAAGGTCTCCTCGATCGTGAACCGCCGGCCATAGAGCTTGACCACCTCCGCCGCCTTCGTGGTCGCGAGCGACGTCGCCAGGCACCATGCCTCCTTCATGCGCGCCGCATTCACGAGCACCACGGCGCCCACGGCGGCACGCTTGTCCGTCACTCGCGCGCCCACCAACAACTGCAGCCTCGGAACCGGATGACGAAGTCCCAGCCGAACGCTTCCAAGAGCGCGTAGAGCTCCTGATAGCCGAACGCCCGGTCGGCCAGGAGCGTGATGTTCACGTTCTCGGGCAGCCAGGTGTGCAGCCGACCATCTCCAGTTCATGTCCGGTGCGCCGATCCTTCAGCGTCGATTTCTTCACCGTCTTCCAAGCCAGCGGCATCGCCCGACCGTGGGTCGTCACCATGTAGGCGCAGAGCGTCGTGTGGTCGTCCTTGTCGAAGTCGGTCCAGTCGAGGGCGATGAGAATCGACGCGTTCTCTCCCACGACGAACCGGACCCAGCGCGCCAGCACGATGTCGAGCGACAGGGCGTCGTTGCCCAACATGCGGTCGACCTGCTTGACGCCGCTCTTGGCGGTGATCTTCGCCACGTTCGCATAGGCCTGCCCGATGGCGTGGATCGACAGGACGGCGGCGTTCAGGACCCCGGCGACGCCGTTTGCCAGCGACAGCACGCGCAAGGCGTGCAAGTCAGCGCCGAAAACGCGGTCCACGAACTCCCGGGTGTGATCCAGACCGAGCTTGTCTCGGTCGGGCCTTTGGGTCGAAAGCGAATCGGCAACGGTCACGGGTGGCATCATGCCGCATCAACCATCCGCCGGGCGATGGATTCCCGGCTCCGTGACGAACGAGGGGATCCCTCAGTTCGAGGCCCTCTCGCCGCTCGGCAAGCTCAAGTCGCTCGTCCACGGCCGGAAGACCGCGTTCACGCCGAACGCAGCGCAGTGCCAGGCGTGCGGCCTCTGCGTCGTCGCCTGTCCCGAGAAGGGCATCCAGCTCGTGGCGGCGCAGGACGCGGGGTGAGCGCGGCCGGTCCGGACGCTCAGGCGACGCTGCGCGCGGACCCGGACGCGGGCGCGGCGCCGTACGTGGCGCGATGAGCCCGCGAAGATGGCGATCATCGCGTCGCGAATGCCGTCGATCGCCCTCATGCTCTGGGCGATCTTGACATACCGGCTGTTGTAGAACGCCTCGATCGGGAACGAGAACGCCTTGAAGGGCTCGCCCCAGAGCTCGTCGAGCCCCTCCTCGCCGCTGCGGTGGAGCACCCTCTTCCCGAGCGTCAGCGCCTCGAGGAGGTGCTCTCCGCACTCGCGCATCAGGGCGTTGTCGGGCTCGATGGTGACGCCGAGCTCCTGGATCTCGACGAGCTTGGTGAAGATATCCGTCGCTCGATTGAAGATCGCGCCCGCGAGCATGGCGGCCTTGACGCGCTTCCGCTGCGGCTCGGTCTCCGACTCGAAGGCGAGCCGCGCCTCGTCCAGCCGTTTCCCTGGGACGTTGATGCCGTGCTCGACGTGGTTGAACAGGCGCCGCGTCAGCGCCTCGATGAGGCGCTTCTTCGCGAGCAGCGTGTCGGCCGGCGCCTCGTAAGCCTTGATCCAGTAACCGTTTGACCGACAGGAAAGACAGCGGCTCGCGGCGTCGCCGCGGCCGAGCGCCAGCCCGCGCGCCCGCCGGCCTCGGGGGCTACGGCGCGCACCCCTCGAGCTCGGCCATCATGCGCCAGAAGGCCATGGCCTTGTTCTCGCAGGCGCCCTGGGTCGTGTGGGTGTGCTCGTATTCCGTGTTGCCGGACGTCTCCACGTCGTAACGCGGGTGCTGCATCGGGATCTCGACGTCGCCCACCATCGTGGTGTGCCGCTCGCCGTCCGCGTGGACGTCGAGGTCCTCGAAGTCATAGAGGATCTTCCCATGATCCCGGCAGAAATCGCGGATCTGCTGGTTGCGCTCCACGCGGTTCACGCCGTTGTACTCCTCGTCACCGGGCCCCGTCATGTAGATGAAGGTCACCTCCGGGAACTCCTGCCCGAGCGCGTCGAGCACGTCGAGGTACCGCTGCACGTCCTCCTCGGTCTGCACGGAGATCTCCGAGGACCACGCCCACATCGAGTACCGGATCTCCGGGTGCCCTCCGAGGATGGCGCGCACGTCGTTGATCCCGGCCTCGGTCGCCCAGTACTGCGCGCCCGGGATGAGGTCGGTGGCGATCATCCCGTCCCACATCAGGAAGGCGCCTTCCTGCTGGGGGACGGCGCAATACTCCTTCTCGAAGGCGTAGGCAGGGGTCTTCGCCTCGATGCTCTCGGCGCCGACGATGATCTGGAAGCCGTGCGAGCGGTGGGCGTAGTGGAAGACGAAGTCCCCCGACCTGAGCGCCTCGACGCAGCTCGCCGGAATACCGTCCAGGCTCGCGTGCCGGTGGTCGAAGGTCCGCGCGTTCGCGGGATCGGGATTGGGATCGCCGCCGGACGCCGTCGTCACCCCGCCGCTCGACGCCGACGCCGACGTCGACGCGCCGCCCGACCCGGTGGTCGCCCCGCCGCCCGACCCGGTGGTCGCCCCGCCGCCCGACCCGGCGGTCGCCCCGCCGCCCGAGCCCGTGGTCGCCCCGCCGCCCGTTCCACTCTGGTCTGCCGGGCTGTCGTCTTCTCCGCAGGCCAGCGCGCCGAGAGCGAGGGAGAGACCAGCTGCGATGATAGTTGAATTGCGAAATAATTTGTTCATTGCAGTGTAGATTCTAGACGGAGGCAAGGGGATCGCAATAGCTCTCGCGGGCGGTCTCGTGCTGCCGCGCGGGGGTTCGGAGGTGGGGGCGTCGTGGTCTTCTCTCGCGGCGCGGGCGCCGGCGGACCGCCGCGGAGGCCCGGCGTGCTGCGCTGCGCAAGCGAGGCCCCCGGTGCTCGGCGCGCGAACGCTCAGCGCCGGCGCGCGCAGCGCCCGCGCTCGCCGTCGTCCCGAGCCCATCCCCCTCGCCGAACACCGCCGCTGTCAGGAACGTCACGCACCGATGGCGCTCTCGACGCCCGCGTCGGACCCGGGCCTGCCACGGCGATCCGGGGAGCCATCTCGTGGCCGTATCGAGCCCGAGGCGCCCGGAACGTGGCGCACAGAAGGACAATCCATCTGACATCTCCCGCCTCGTCGTGGCCGGCGCCTTTCCTATCCTGTACGCTCCCCTCGCCTCCCTCGGCTATCAGGAGGAAGCCATCACCATGCAGTTCGCTCCGGATTCCGTCGTAGGTGGGAAGTATCGTCTCGAACGACCTCTCTCGCACGGCGGGATGGGCTCGGTGTGGGTGGCGCGACACGTCAACTTGGGCTCTCTCGTCGCGGTCAAGTTCATGGACCCGACCTATGCTGCGTCATCGACGTTCCTCGCCCGCTTCGAGCGTGAAGCCAGGATCGCGGCGAGCCTCCAGAGCCCACACGTCGTCTACGTCCAGGACTTTGGCGTCGACGACGACACTCCATACCTCGTGATGGAGCTGCTGCAGGGCGAGGACCTGGGCACGCGCCTCTTGCGCGTCGGCCGGCTCTCTCTCGTGGACGCCACCCTGATCCTGGTGCAGGCCGGCAAGGCCATCCGTCGCGCACACGACGCCGGCCTCGTCCATCGCGATCTCAAGCCTGCCAACCTGTTCCTCGTGCGCGTGGAGGGAGAGCAGGATGAAGTCGTCAAGATCCTCGACTTCGGCATCGTCAAGGAGACCTGCGCGGCGCAGACGGAAGAGGTGACCCGCACCGGAGAGCTGCTCGGCTCGCCCCACTACATGAGCCCGGAGCAGGTCCGGGGCGAAAAGGACATCGACCAGCGCAGCGATCTCTGGTCGCTCGGGGTCATCCTCTTCTATGGCATCACCGGCGAGCTGCCCTTTCAGGGGGCCCAGCTCGGCGCGGTGATCGCCAGCATCCTGGTCGGCCCGGTGCCCAGCGCGTCCCTGATCGCGCCCGACCTGCCGCCGGAGATCGATGCCTTCTTCGCGCGGGCGCTGGCCCGCGAGCGGGCGGAGCGCTTCCAGTCGGTCGGAGAGATGATGAGCGAGCTCCGCCGTATCGCGGGCATGGCGTCGCCATCGATTCCGGATCTGCAATGCCCGTGCTCCGGCGTGCCGAGCACCGCTCGACCGAGGCTCAGCGGGACGATAGCGCTCGACGCCGCCAAGCTCGACGAGCCAGCATCCGCGCCCCGCTCGGCGGGCCCCGGCACCCTGACCATCGCCGGATCGACGGCGCAGGACGCCGGACAGCAGCGGCCTCAGCGCGCGACGCTGGTGATCGGCATCGCGATGGCGATGCTGCTCGGCGCCGGCCTCACCATCGCGCTCGGTCGGGGCGGAGCGAGCGGCGGGGGCGATGCGAAGGTCGCCTCGGCCGGCGCGCCGGCGTCGGAGGAGGTCGCCGCCAGGGCGTCCGCAGAGGTCGAGCGCTCCTCGGAGCCGCTGGAGAGCGTGACGCCCGCGGCGCCCGTTGCAGAGGCGACGGGCTCGGCAGCAGACGCCGCCGGCGAGACCGCGACGCCACCGGCGCCCTCGACGTCCACCACGGCAGCACGGCCGCCGTCGAGCGCCACGCCCAGGACACCGCACACGGTTGTCCCCGCTCCTTCCAGAAGGCCGCCGATCCCGCCGACGACCGCGCCGGGGCTCGACCGCGCGCCGATTCCGGAGGTCCCCTTCTAGCGCGGAGACCCCTTATTTTTGGCAGAAGATTGAACAGGGAGGCGGGGAGGCGGGGAGATTGGTGGGATTTCACTCCCCATCTCCCCGCCTCGCCACCTCGCTGTGAATTTTCTCGTAAGGCCGAGGGGTTGCGTCAGCTCACCGGCAAGACACGTGTCAGCTCCGGGCGTTTCGCTGCCGGCGACGGAGCGTCAACAGCGCAAGACCCATGGCGACGACCGCTGCATACGAGCTCTTCGGCCTGGCATCGCCATTGACGACGGCGCACCCTCCCGTTTCACCCGATTCACCTGCAGACTCCGAGCCCGCACCGGTGGAGGCGCTGTCCGCAGCGCCGCTCGTGCCGCTCGTGCCGCTCGGGTCGCTGCCGCCCGTCGTGGTGACCTCGCCGCCGCCTGCGGGCTGCCCGCCAGAGCCGACCGTCACGCCCTCGCCCGCGCTTCCGCCGTCCCCCGAGGCGCCGCCGCTCCCCGCAGCAGGCCCGGCGCCGCCGACGTTCTGATCACCCCCGGAGCCGTCGCCCGAGCCACCCGTGCCGCCGCTGCCGGCAGCCTCGGAACAGTTGGTCTCCGGATCGGCGCCACCGGCCTTGTCGAGCCCGAAGAACGCGAGGATGGCGTCGGCCTCGTACGGCATGGAGTGCGCGCCGTTTCTTCCCGACCAGGCCTCGAACACCGTCTGACCACACTCGTTCTTCCAGAACTGGCGATCATAGGTGGTCCCGCCCGATGTGATCATGTCGGTCGAGGTCGGGGTCTCGCTCAGCTCGAGGACGTTCGTCCATTCCTTGATCGCCTCGGCCTGGTTCTTGTAGTTGATCGTCGCGTCCGCCGTGCCGTGGAAGATCTGAAGGCGCGGGCGATGCCCCGTGTACCCAGGAAACATCCCGCGAACCTGGTCTCCCCATTGCTGCGCCGACTTGCTCGTCCTGCCCCCCGCGCAGTTGTTGCTCCATTGCTGGCCCGCGTCGAAGCCGTCCGCCCAGCACCCGGCCGCCACCCCCGCCCTCGCCGCGCCGGCCCGGAAGATGTCCGGGTACACCGCCAGCATGGCTTGCGTCATCATCGCTCCGGACGAGCCGCCCATCACGTAGACGCGCTTCGGGTCGCCTTTGTACTTCTCGAGCGTGTACTTCACCATCTGAGCGACGGCCTGCGTGTCGCCGCCGCCGTCGTGGGTCAGCGATTTCGTCGTGCCCACGTCCCAGCAATTCCGGCCGGTGGCCTCCGGAAGGATGATGATGAAGCCGTTCTTGTCGGCGCCCGCCTTGATACCCGAGATGCTGTTGAAGAACGAGCTCAACGGCGTGCTGCACGAGTGGCAGCCCACCACGATGGGCGGATTCTCGGCCAGCTTGTCCGGCACGTAGATGTTCATGTTGACGTAGCTCGGGACGCCGCTCGCTCCCCACGTCGCCTGGCTCACCGCCTGCACGGACGCCGCGTACACGGGCATGGCCGCGAACAGCCCCAAAGAAAACGACGCGACCACGAAGACGCGATTCTGAAATCGACGCATGTTTCGAGTACCTCTAAAGCTGGTGTCGCCGACGACGGCGCGCGATTGGCGCGTGGATGGTATCGACAGAGGAACTTTGACGCAAGCCGCTTTGGGTTCTTCCAGCTGGAGAAAATTGAACCAAGTTCTTGCGCATCACGGGGCCTTCTCGCGCTGTGGATGGCCGTGAACACGCAGCTCACCCCTTCACGCCGGGCGGGCCGCCTTTCGACCTCGCTGCCGCGCACCGCTCTGCATAGACGGCCGGTGTGAAGCCGACCTGGACCTTGAATTCCCGGATCAGGTGCGCCTGATCATGATACCCGAGCTCCTGCGCGAGCGCCGCCCACGCGACGGGCGCGCCCGTGGCCACGCGCTCCGCGGCCTCCTGCACGCGTGACCGCCGGATGATCCACTTGGGCCCGACGCCGATGTACCGCTCGAACGCGCGGTGCAGCGTGCGCACCGAGACGCCCGCGATCCGGGCGAGATGCTCGGCGCGGTGGATGTCGCGGTCTTCTTGCGCGCGGACGGCGAGCGCCATGGCCTCGTCGAGCCCGGCGTCCTCCGGGCCCCTGCGCGCGCGCAGGAGCTCCTCCACGGCGCGGATCGCGACAGCGTCGTCCGGCTGATCGAGCACGACGCGCTCGAGCGGCCCGGCCGCGCCGCCGAAGATCTCGACGAGGGGGACGACGCGGTCGACCAGCCGGCGCATGGGGAGGTGCGCGAACGGGAAGAAGCCGCCTGGCTTGAACTTCGTCGCGACGACGCGCCCCGCGCCCTCGAGCCGGACGACCTCGCGCCGGGTCCCGATGCCGTGCACCGCCGAGCCCGGCAGCTCGATGACCAGGTTGACGCAGGGGTGCGGCAAGAGCTCCTGCTCGAACGGCGCGGTGAGCGACCAGCGGACGACCCAGTGCCAGTCGACGAGCCTGGCCAGGTCCGGCGCGGGCGCGTGGCGGTGCAGCTCGAAGCGCTGGAGACCCGCGGCGGGGTTCAGGATGCCGCGGGTGGGGTCCTCGGGGGTGATGCTCGAGCTCATGATCGCGCGTGGCGCTCTTTTACAATACCGCGCCTCGCCCGGGCAGTAGCGTCCGCCCCGGAGGCACCAACATGGCTGATTCGACCACGACCCCGAGGGGCAACCTCGTCCTGTTCCATTCACCGAACACGCGCTCGACGACCACGCGCACCCTGCTCGAGGAGCTGGGCGCGCCCCACGAGCTCCGCGTGCTGAACATGAAGGCCGGGGAGCAGCGCAAGGCCCCTTACATCGCCGTGAACCCGCTCGGGAAGGTGCCCGCGATCCTGCACGACGGCGCGCTCGTCACCGAGCAGGTCGCGATCGTCATTTACCTCGCCGATCTGTTCCCGGAAGCCGGCCTGACCCCGGCCATCGGGGATCCGCTGCGCGGGCCGTACCTCCGGTGGATCGTGTACTACGGGTCGAGCTTCGAGCCGGCCGTCGTCGATCGGGCGATGAAGCGCGATCCGGCGCCGCCGTCGATGTCTCCGTACGGAGATTTCGATACGATGTTCGGCGTGGTGGCAGAGGCGCTCCGGAAGGGGCCGTATCTGCTCGGCGATCGATTCACGGCGGCCGACGTCCTCTGGGGCAAGGCGCTGGACTGGATGGTGAAGTTCAAGCTCGTGCCCGAGCTGCCGGAGGTGAAGGACTACGTCGCGCGGGTGTGCAGCCGGCCGGCGTTCACGCGGATCGCGGCGAAGGACGCAGAGCTCGCCGCGGCGCACGAGGCCGCGGCCGCAGCGGAGGCGCAGGCGAGCTGATCGCCGCCCAGAACCCCTCGGGGCCGACGATCACGTCGCCCACCGCGAGCGCGCGGTGGGCCTCGCTTCATGCCTTGGCCTTCGACTTCGACTTCGACTTCGCCCCGAGCTCGCTCATCGCCGCGGCGATCTCCGCCGCCACCGCCGCGTTGTTCTCGACCAGCGCGATGTTCGCGACGAGGCTCTTGCCCTCGGTGAGCTCGAAGATGCGCTTCAGGAGGAACGGCGTCAGGTCCTTGCGGCTCACCCCCTCTGCCTCGGCGCACCGGATCGCCTCCTCGATCCGCGCCTCGATCGCCCTGGCGTCCATCGCATGGCTCTCGGGGATCGGGTTGGCCACCAGGACCCCGCCCATGCCGAGCTCGAACTGCAGCGCGATGACCCTGGCCGCTTCCTCGGCGCTCTCGATCCTGTGGTCCACCTTCTGCCCGCTCTGCCGCGCCCAGAAGGCCGGGAAATCCTCGGTCTTGTAACCCAGGACCGGCACGCCATGGGTCTCCAGCGTCTCCAGCGTCTTGGGAATGTCGAGGATCGATTTGGCCCCGGCGCAGACCACTGCCACCTGCGTCTGACTCAGCTCCTCGAGGTCGGCGGAGATGTCGAAGGTCGTCTCCGCCCCGCGATGCACGCCGCCGATGCCCCCGGTGGCGAAGACCCGGATACCGGCCCACGCCGCCGCCATCATCGTGGTCGCCACGGTCGTCCCGGCCAGCCCGCCCAGGACCAGGAGCGCCGCCATGTCGCGCCGCGAGGCCTTGGCCGCCTTGCCGCCCTCCCTGGCCAGCCGCTCGATATCGTCCCCCTTCACGCCCACCCTGAGCTTGCCGTCCATGATGGCGATCGTCGCCGGCACGGCGCCGTTCCGGCGGACTACCGCCTCCACGCGCTGCACCATCTCGAGGTTCTGCGGATACGGCATGCCGTGCGTGATGATGGTCGACTCCAGCGCGACCACCGGCCGGCCGCCAGCGAGCGCTTTCCTGACCTCGGGCGAGATGGAGAGGTGGTCCTTGATCGACACGCGGGGCTCCTTCGGCTGCGAGGGTCTGGCGCGTATATCGCGTCCGCGGCGCAGCGAACACCGCTATACTCGGGCGCCGCGAAGCCCATGAGCGCCCCGGTGAGCCTCGGAGACGTCGTCGCCGGCAGATACCGCGTCGAGCGCCTGCTCGGCCAGGGCGGGATGGGCGTGGTGATGGCCGCCCGCCACCTGCACCTCGGCAACCAGGTCGCGCTCAAGCTGCTGCGCCGGGACGCGCTGGTCGACGCCGCGGCGCGGGAGCGCTTCCTGCGCGAGGGGCGGGCGGCGGCGGCGCTGCGCGGCGAGCATGTCGCCCGCATCTTCGATCTGGGCTTCCTCGACACCGGGGATCCATTCCTGGTCTTCGAGCTGCTCGAGGGCTGCGATCTCGGCGCGTTGCTGCGGGTGCAGGGGCCGCCTCCGATCGAGGTCGCCGTGGGGTACGCGCTGCAGGCCTGCGAGGGGCTGGCCGAGGCGCACGCGCACGGGATCGTGCACCGCGACCTGAAGCCCGGGAACCTGTTCCTGGCGCGGCGGGCCGACGGCTCGGAGCTCGTGAAGGTGATCGATTTCGGGATCGCGAAGCACACGCCCGCGGCCGCCGGAGAGCAGCTCACGAGCACGTTCGCGGTGCTGGGCACCGCCCTTTACATGGCCCCGGAGCAGATGCGCTCGGCGCGCACCGCCGACGCCCGCTCGGACATCTGGGCGCTGGGCGCCGTGCTCTACCGATTGCTCAGCGGGGCGCCGCCCTTCCCCGGGGAGTCGCTGCTCGACGTCTGCGCGGCCATCCAGCGCGGTCCGGCGCCGCTCGCCGCGGCCCGCCCCGGCACCCCGCCGGCGCTGGAGGCCGCCGTGCTGCATTGCCTCCGGCAAGACCCGGCGGAGCGCCCCGCCGACGTGGCCGCGCTCGCCGCCGCGCTGGCGCCGTTCGCGCCGCACGAGGGGCAGGCCGCGGAGCGCGTCGCCCGCACGCTGCGGGGCGGCGGCGGCCCGGCGCTGGCGGCGCCGCCCGCGCCGCGCAGTCAGCCCTCGGGGGCGCCTGCGGCGGCGCCTCCCGAGATGGCGAGCGCGCTGGCCGCGCCGCCGCTCGCCGAGCGCTCGCCTGACACGGCCCCCGGCTCCGCCACAGGCGCAGCGCCGACGCTCTCCCGGGCAAACGCCCCTCCAGCGCGCACCGTCTCCCGCGCCGAGGCCCCCGAGATCAAGGTGCACCCGCCGCTCATCGCCCGGCAGGCGGCGCTGGCGGCGCTGGCGGGCGCCGCGGATCAGATCGCCGGCGGGGCGCGCTTCGTGGTGATCACCGGTCCGCTCGGTATCGGCCGCACGCGCGTGCTGCAGGCCGGCATCGAGGCGGCCGGGCTGCCGGCCGAGCGCGTGCTGCGCGGGAGCTGCTCGCCCGAGCGGCAGAGCCCGCTGCGGCCGCTGCGCCGCGCCCTCGACGCGCTGCCGCCCGGCGGCCGCGTGGCCCTCGCCCAGCTCTCCGACGCCGTGGATCGCGCGCTCGCGCCGGCCGCGCTGCCCAGCGCCGGCGACGCGGACAGCGCGCTCGAGGGGGTCGAGGCGGCGCTGCTCCGCGCCGCCGCCGAGCCGCTGCTGCTCGCGCTCGACGACCTCCAGTGGGCCGACCCGACGACGCTGCGCCTGCTCTCGCTGCTCGCCGAGCAGGCCGCGAGCGGCGATCCCGCGCGGCTGCTCGTGCTCACGGCGGCCCGCAACGAGCCGAGCCCGTCCCCGAAGCTGCGGGCCTTGCTCGGGGCCGTGCGCTCCAGGATACGGCCCGGGATCAAGCACCTCGCGCTGGAGCGGCTGGACGAGGCCGACTCCGAGCGGCTGGCGCACGCCATCGCGCCGCTCTCCCCGGAGCTCGCGCGGACGGTGGCGCGGGGCTCCGGCGGCGTGCCCTTCTTCGCGGTGCACGCGCTCCTGGCCTGGCGCGAGACGGGCGCCATCACGTGGCAGGACGGCGCGCTGCAGGCGGCCTCCGGGCGGGCGCTCCACGAGCAGGTGCCCGGCGTCGCGGAGCTGGTCGAGGACCGCCTCGCGAGCTACTTCGAGCCGGGCAGCGACGCCGAGCGCGCGGGGCTGCGCGCCCTGGCCGCGGTCGCCCTGTACGGCGGCGGCCTCGGCTTCGAGGTCCTCTACCGCGTGGTGGCCAGCGACGAGCTGCTCGAGAGCGCCGTGCACGCCTGGGTCGAGGCGGGAATGCTCACCGTGTCGGGGGAGCCGCCGGAGATCGGCTTCGGGCAGGAGATGGTGCGGCAGGCCGTGCTCGGCGTGGCGCGCAAGCGCCCCTGGTTCCCGCGCCTGCACCGGGCGCTCCTCGACGCCATCGCCGCGGGGCCGGGCGCCGCAGCGGACGCGGCGTTCCTGGCCGCCGGCTACGAGAAGCTCGGCGCCGTCGAGCCGGCGCGGGCCTGGCTGCGGCGGGCCATGGATGCGACCTTCGCGGCCGGGCTCTTCGAGGAAGCCGCCGGGCTCGGCGATCGGCTGGCGACGCTGGCCGGCGATCCCGGCGAGCGCGCCGCGATCGAGCTCGACATCGTGCGCGTCCTCTTGAGAGGGCGCGCCTTCGAGGACGCGAGGCAGCGGCTGGAGCGGCCGGGGGCGAGCGCGGGCGCCCTCGCTCCGGCGAGCGCCGCGGGCCTGCGGCGGCGCATCTACCGGCTGGAGGTGGCCCGCGGGCTGCACGAGGCGGGCATCGGGGACGAATCGCTGCTGGCCGACGCCGACGCGCTCGGCGACGAGCGGCTGCGCTGCGAGGCGCGGATGGCCCTCGCCGGGGTGACGCGCGGGCCTCGCGCCATGGCGCTCGCCGGCGAGGCGGTCGAGCTGGCCGTGCGCTGCGGCCCCGGCCTGGAGCTGCCGGCGCGCGTGCTGCGGTTCGAGCTCGACTACGAGGCGGATCGCTGCGACCTCGAGCTGGCGGACGCCGATCTGAAGCGCGCGCTCGAGCTCTCGGCGGCCGGCGCCTCGGTGTGGCGGCAGGTCGAGATCGACGGCGATCTCGCGGTGGTCGAGGCCGAGCTGGGGCGGCTCGCGGCGGCCATCGAGCGGCTCTACGGGCTCGCGGCGCGGGCCGAGCGCTACGGCATGCGGGCGCAGCGCCGGCTGCTCCTGCAGAACCTGGCGGCCTTCCTGCTGCGCGCCGGCCGCGCGGCCGAGGCGGCGGAGGTGGCGGGGCGCTCCGCGGCGCTGGCGACCGAGGCCGGCGATCCGGCGCTGCGCGGCGTGGCGCTGTCGCTGCGGGCGGAGGCGCTGCGGCGCTGCGGCGACGCGGGCGCGGCGCTGCGCTGCGCCGACGAGGCGGTCGGGCTGCAGGAGAAGCGCGGCGACGCGATGCTCTCGCTGACCTTGCTCCGGCGTGCCGAGCTGCTCGCCGGCATGGGCCGCAGCGCCGAGGCGCTGGCGGACGCGCAGGCCGCGCGCCGCGTGGCCGAGCAGCACCGCGAGCGCGACCGCGTGCTCTGCGCGGATCTCTGGGAGGCCCTGCACCTGGCCCGGCGCGGCGCGGCGCCGCCCGAGGAGGTGGCGCGGGCGCTCGCCGCGGCGCAGGCCGCGGACGTGACGCTGCGCGAGCTGACGATGAAGCTGATGGAAGAGGCGCGGACGTGGCTGGAGCAGCGTCCGGCGCCTGCCGCCTCGGGCTGAGAGGGCAGCGGGTCAGCGCGGCGGGCGCTGGGGCACGATGACCCCGCGATCCGGCTTGCACGCCTTGTCCTTCTCGCTCCAGAAGCAGCCGGGCGGGCAAGCCGGCGGCGGCTCGGCGGGGGTGCCCGCCGGCCACACGCACTCCTCGGCGACGCCGCCCGCCGCGGGCGCGGCCGAGCGATCAGGCGCCGAGCCATCGGGCGCCGCCGCCCCGTCGGGCGCGGCCGAGACATCGGGCGCCGCGACCCCCTCGGGCGACTTCGGCGCGTCGGGCGGCGGGGCGGAGCCGCACGCGGCGAGGAAGGCCGTGAGTAAGATTACAATTGAGCGACTCACGTTGCTGCGCATCGCACTATTTTCCTTCTTTTCTGTCCTCGTGCGCAAGAGCTCAAGCACGCCTGTCCTCGGGCCGGCGGCGCCGGCGAAGGCACCCCAGCAGGAGCGCGGCGAGCGCGAGGGCTGCGGCGCTTCCGCCCGATCCCGGGCCGACGGCGCAGCCGCAGCCGCGCGGGCCGGGCGCGACCGGCGGGGGCGGCGCCGGCCGCTGCGGGACGTCCTTGCCATCGAGGCTCGACCCGTCTCCGGCGCTGATGAAGCCGGCCCAGTAGAAGGGGTGCTGGTTGCCGGGCGCGGCGCGCACCGCGAGCGCGGCCTCGCGCAACGCCTCGCTGCGCCCGCCGCCGCCCTGGAGCCGGCGGTGGTACTGCACCATCAGATCGCGCGTCTCCTGATCGCTGATCTTCCACAGGCTCATCACCAGGGTCTGCGCTCCCGCCATCAGCACCGCGCGCCGGAGGCCGTACACTCCATCGCCGCTGCGGGCCGCGCCGACCCCGGTCTCGCAGGCCGAGAGCACAACGAGCCGCGTCCCGTAGAGATCCAGGCCGGCGAGCTCGTGCGCGGTCAAGATCCCGTCCTCTCGCCCCGTGACGGGCTGGTTGGCCGTCGCCAGCGCCAGGCCGCCGCGCAGCAGCGGGCTCTCGAGGGCCCGCCCGGCCGACGCGACGACGGGCGGCAGGAAGAAGCCGTGCGTGGCGATGTGGAGGATGCGCGGGTGCGCCACGGCCTGCACGGCCTCCTCGGTCGCCGCGGCGCCGGTGAGCGCCTTCGCTCCCGGGATCACCGCGCCGATCGCCGCGATCTCCTCGGCCGTGCCGGGCAGCGGGCGGAAGCGGATGTCGCCGAGCTCGACCGAATCGGGGCCTGCCCCCGGGCGGTAGCGCGAGCGCTGCCGGTCGGGATCGCCGAAGTCCGGCGCGCCGATCAGCACGGCGGCCGGCCCGGGCTCGGGCGGCGTCTCATCGTGGAGGAAGCGCACGAGATCGCGCCCGCTCGACAGGTAGGTGAAGGTGAAGCGCTCGATCAGCGCGCGCCCGCCCTCGTCGAGCAAGGCGCCGAACGGGACCAGGTTGAGCTCGCCATCCGGGCTGATCAGGATCCGGCGCGCGTCGCCAAGGAGCGGCCGGAGCGGCCGCAGCACGCGCTCGTCGAGGGCCCGGGCGGCCGGCGCCGGATCGCGCCGCGGGCTCGCCAGCGCCTGCCGAAGCTCGTCCACCAGGCCAGCGGCGGCGCGCGCCTCGCCGAGGTCCACGAAGCGGGCGGCGCCGCGCCGGCGCAGCACGTACGCCGCGAGGCGCGGGGCCTCCGCGGCCTCGCCCACGGGGCGGCGCACGATCATCTCGACGAGCGCCGCGTCCTCCGGGATCGCCGCCTTCACCTCGGCGAGCGTCACCAGCCGGTCGTCGCGCAGGAGGGTCGCGCCGCGCTTGCCCAGCTCCGCCTCGAGCCGGGCCTTCTGGCGCTCCAGCGCGGCGAGCGCGGCGTCGTGCTCCGCGGCCGGCACGGCGCCCGGGCCGCGCACGATGGCGTCGACGATCGCGCCCTGGATCGCCACGAGCTCGCGGAGCAGCCGCGCGTCCTCCGGCCTCTGCCGATCGCGCAGGGCGGCGCGGCCCGTCGCCAGCGCGTCGAGGGCGCGGCCTTTGCGCCGCAGGATCGTGGTGAACGCCAGGTCCACCGCCGCGCCGCCCTGCGGCGAGGCCGCCGCGGGCAGCGCCAGGACGAGGTCGGTCTGGCCGCGCAGCGCCTCCACGGCGGCGAGCTTCTGCTCCTCGGAGCTGTCCGCGAGCAGCGCCGCCGCGCGGCGGTCGCGGATCTCCGTGCTCCGCGCGAGGGCCTGCGCCGCGCTCGGGATGCCCCCTGCGCGCAGGTGGCCCTCGGCGAGCGCGTCGAGCGCGTCGGCCACCCTGGGGTGCAGGGGGCCGAAGACCTTCTCGACGATCGCGAGGGCCCGCTGCGAGAGCGCCTCCGAGCGCCCCGGATCGGGCCGATCGCCGCCGCGGGCCAGGGCGGCGCGCCGCAGCAGCGCCTCGGCCACGGCGGGGTGATCCGGCCCCGACGCCTCCGCGAGATCGGCCTGCGCCCGCTGGTAGAGCGCGGCGGCGGCGCCGTCGTCGCCGGTCGCGCGCCGCAGGTCGCCGAGGTGCAGGCGCAGCGCGGCGGTGGCCGGGTGCCCCGGCCCGAGCACCTGTTCGCGGATGGCGAGCGCGCGATCGAGCAGCGGCGCGGCCCGCGCCGGCTCGCCGCGCTGCATGTGTCCGAGCGCGAGGCCGTCGAGCGACTCGGCGGCCGCCAGGTGCCCGGGGCCGAGCGCCTCCTCCTGGAGCGCGAGCGCCCGCGTGAACGCCTGCACGGCGCGGTCGGGCCTGCCGATCGCCAGGTGGAGGCGGCCCAGGCTGTCGAGGACGCGGGCGAGGCGCGGGCTCGGCGTACCAGCGGCGCGCGCGCTGGCGCTGGCGGCCTCGAGCGCCTTGACGAGCAGCGGCTCGGCGACCTCGGGCTCGCCCCTCTCCAGGGCCAGATCGGCCTGGTTGCGGAGCAGCTCGACCTGCACCGCGGGCTTGCCCCGATAGCTCTCCGCGGCGAGCCTGAGCATGGCCTCGGCCACGTCGAGGTCTGCCTTCATCGCGAACAGGCGGCCGACCTCGCTGTAGGCGAGGCAGGGGAACGGGCTGCCCAGCAGGGCGTCGAACGCGACGATCTCGCGCCGCAGCCCCTCGGCGGCGGCGCTGTCGCCGCGGAGGGCCGCGAGGCGCGCGAGCCCGGCGATCGAGAGGCCCGCGAGCTCCTCGTCGCCGGCGACGAGGATGCGCCCGTAGATGGCGTGGGCGCGCGCGAAGACCTCCTCGGCGCGCCGGTGCTGGCCCAGCTCGATCAGGACCCACCCGAGCTGATCGAGCGCCGCGCCGAGGAGCAGCTCGGGCGACGGCGTGGCCGGGGTGTGCTGCTTCGGCAGCCGACCCTTGTAGAAGGCGACGACCTTCTCGTGCAGGGCGACGTCGCGCTCGGCGAGCGCGGCGGCCTCGGCCAGGCGTTCCTCCTCGAAGAGCCTCTCCGCCCTGAGGTGCGCGACGTCCGCCTCGTTCAACGTGGCGTTGAGCCCCGCCGGGCCCTCTGCGCCCGCAATGCCGGGCGGCAGCGCGAGCAGCAGCGCCACGCCCGCCGCGAGCCACGGCGCGCGGCGGGCGGCGGCCCGCGAGGCCGGCATCAGGGCTCCCCTTTCGGCCGAATTCCGTGCTTGTCGAGGAGCTTGTGCACGAGCTGCCTCGACACGCCCATGGCGCCGGCCGCGCGCGAGATGTTGCCCTTGTGGCGGCCCAGCCAGGCGGTCAGGTAGCTCCGCTCGAACTGCTCCATCACCATCTCGCGGGCCTCGAGCAGCGGCATCTCGAGCAGCGGGTCCAGGCGCGCCGTCGCGGCCGCGGGCCCGGGCGCGGGGGCAGGTGGGCGCGCCGCCGCGGCGCCCTCCTTGAGGGGCCGGAGCAGCTCGTCGACCGTCTCCGGGAACAGGAGCAGGCGCGCCACCACGTTGCGCAGCTCCCGCACGTTGCCCGGCCAGTCGTGGGCGGCGAGCAGCGACAGGGCGTTCGGCGGCAGATCGGCGAGGGAGCGAGGCGGGTTGTGCGCGGCGAGGAAGCGCTCCACCAGGGCGGGGAGGTCGTCCTTGCGCTCGCGCAGCGCCGGGACCTGGACCTCGACCACGGCGAGCCGGTAATAGAGGTCCTCGCGGAACTGCCCCTCCGCCGCCCGGGCGCGCAGGTTCCTGTGCGTGGCGGCGACGATGCGCGCGTCGAACGGCCGGAAATCGCTGGCGCCGAGCCGCCGGACCTGGCGCGCCTCCAGCGCCCGCAGCAGCTTGGGCTGGAGCTCGAGCGGCAGCTCGCCGATCTCGTCGATGAACAGCGTGCCGCCGCTCGCCTCCTCGAGCAGGCCGGCGTGCGCGGCGTGGGCGCCGGTGAAGGCGCCGCGGGTGTGGCCGAACAGCTCGGACTCCACCAGGTTGGCCGTCGTCGCGCCGCAATCGAAGACGACGAAAGGCCCGTTCCTGCGCGGGCTGTGCTCGTGGATGGCCCTGGCCAGCACCTCCTTGCCGGTCCCGGACTCGCCGAGCAGGAGGAGGGTCTGATCGGTGGCGGCGGCGCGCTCCAGCTTGGCGAAGAGCGCGCGCATGGCGAAGCTCCGGCCGATGGCGCCGCCGAACATGCCAGTCGGCGACAACGGCACGAGCCGGGGCTCGCCGGCCGGGTGGACGACGAGCTCCGAGTCGCCGATGAGCACGGCCACCCGGGGGGGGAGGCGCGCCTCCAGGATGGCCGTCTGGCCGAGCAGCGTGCCGTTCTTGCTGCCCAGATCGCGGAGGAAGATCCCCTCGGGCGTGAGGCGCAGCTCGCAGTGCCGGCGCGAGACCCGGGCGTCGGGGACGACCAGGGTGCAGTCCTGGCCGGTCCCGACGATGACAGGGCTGATATCGAGGAGCGCCTCCGTCACGTGACCTTGCGGCGAGGTGACGCGGACACGGAGGGAGGGCATGCGGAGCGAGCGATCGCGATCCACGCTCGTGAGCGTGCAGGGCTCGGGCTCGTCCCTGGCCGGCTTCATGCACCGGACAGTACGTGGATCGCCCGGCGAAATCTATCGCGCGCGGCCCTCCCCGCGCGGCGCGGATCTCACTTCACGCGGGCCGTGCGCAGCCTCGTCTTGGAGTCGGCCTCGTTGCTCACGATCTGGGTGGCGTCGTTGGTCTTGGCGACGTCGAGCGCCGACCAGGAGAAAAACATGCTGTTCCCGTTCGAGGTGTCCTCGTCGTCCGTCTCGATCCAGCCTTCCCCCAGGCTCTTCGAGAGGCCCGCGCGCGACAGGATCCCGTAGCTGAAGCCCAGGCTCGGGAAGCTGCTCATCGCGCTAGCGCTGCCGCGGAACAGGCAGAACGCGAGCGTGGTCTTCGAGGGGCTCTGCGAGCTGGTGTTGGGAAAGATGTTCCCCGTGAACGAGTTGCTGTTCGACGTGTCCTCGTTGTCGAAGGTGCGCGAGAAGGCCTCGGAGCCGGCCGGGCAGGAGATGCCGAGCTTGAGCACGGCGTACGGCTCCGCGGTATTGAGCGGCTTGAAGGAGGTCCCCGGCACGCGGCAAAAGACGAAGTTGGTGTTGCTGCTGCTCTGCGTCGCGCCGATCCAGCCGTCGTGGTCGTTGCCGTTGCTCGTATCCTCGTCGTCCATGAAGATCGTGATCTTCTCGACGCCGGCCGGGCACGCGCTGTTCGGGATGACGCCCACGTCGTTCACCGCCAGCGCCGAATCGGCCTCACCGACGTCCTCGGCCTCGCCCGAGCTGACGTCCAGCCCGTCGCCCAGCTCGCTCTCGCAGGCGCCGTCGCTGCACGGCTCGTCGGTGCCGGCGACGCAGCCCGGAATCAGCGCGGCGGCGCCGAGGAGCGAGAGCGCGAGGGTGGAGTTGCAGAGAGCGATTCCAAAGTGACCGAGGGTCTTGTTGAGAGAGAGCATGGTACATCCTCCATCGTCGGCGAGGCGGCGCGGGCCGCCTCGCCGGTTTCCGTTGATCTCTGGCGCGCGAAGCCCGTTCTTCGCTGCCGTCTGAGTGCCGGGGCGCTTCAACGCTTCAACGCTTCAACGCTTCAACGCCTCAGCGCTTCAACGCTTTTGCAGGCAGCGTGCCGAGCCCGCCCCGCACGCAGTCCTGCGGAGCGCGCCGCCGTGCACCGCCGCCGCCTGTCAGCGGGCGCTGTCAGGTGTCATCGATCGCTGACACCTGACAGCGCCCGCTGACAAAGCGGCGGCCTCTGGCCTTTGCACCGGCGCCCCGCCCGCTGCTTCAGGACCCGGTGGACTGGTACCGCCGCTCCCCGAACCGCCAGATGCGCAGCGACACGAGCAGGAACGCCACGCCCACGAGCGGCGACGCCCAGCGCGCGGCCTCCGGCAGCGCCGGGACCGTGGGGCGCTCGAGCAGCGCGCCCGCGGGGATGTAGCTCACGAACGCGAGCGGCACGACGAACGTGAAGAAGCGCCGAAACCAGTCGCGGTACAGGGTCAGCGGGTACTGCGCCGCCTCCGTGCCGCCATAGGTCAACGTGTTCATGATCTCCAGCGACTCGACCGTCCAGAAGCACAGCGTGGCCTGGAGCACGAGGAGTCCGTAGAACACGCACGCGCCGCCGACGATCGCGCCGGCGAGCAGCGCCAGCCTGGCCGCCGTCCAGCCCAGGCTCAGCGCGCTGCCGGCCCACAGGAGCATCACGAGGCCGACCGCGAGCCGCCCTGCGCGCAGGAACTGGAACTCCCCGGTGGCGACCTGGAACGCCGTGGAGCGCGGGCGCAGGAGGAGCCGGTCGAAATCGCCCGACCTCACCATCGCGGAGAAGGTGTCGAACCCGCGGCCGAACGACTCGGCGAGCGCGAACGAGACGTTGACGAGGCCGAACAGCAGCGCCACCTCCGCGAAGCGCCACCCTCGGACCGCGCCGAACCGGTCGAACAGCGCCCACGCCCCGAGCAGCTCGATGCCCACGGTGATGAACTGCCCGACAGACCACATCACGAACGACGCGCGATACTGCATCTGCGCCCGCAGCGACGCGGCGGCCAGCCGGAGGTAAAGCCTCGTTAAATCGAGCGACATCTCGTCAGTCCTCGTCAGTCCTCGTCAGTCCTCGTCTGTTCCTCGCCCTCGCCCCTCAGCCGCCCTGCACCACGAGCCGGCGCAGGCCGCGCGCGACCATCGCCCTGCCGAGCGCCACGAACACGGCGGTCCACAGCGCCTGGTGCAGCAGCACGCCGGGGAGCGCGCCCGCGGGCAGGTGCCCGAGGTAGAGCCGGAACGGCGCGTCGACCATGCCCCGGAACGGCAGCGCGTCGAGCCACGGCAGCATCCACGCCGGAAATAGCGGCAGCGGCACGATCATGCCGGAGGCGACGAGCACGAGCGACGGCACGATCCGCGCGATGCCGTCGCCGGACGTCGTCCACAGCATCGTCGACGTCACCGCCGTCGCGAACGCGCCCACGAGCGCCGCCGCGCCGACCATCGCCGCCGCCCACGCGCCCGCGGCGGCCAGCGACGGCGGCAGCCCCATCCCGAGGAGCGGCACCGCGACCGCGAACATCGGGACCGCGCGCAGCAGCGTCGGCGCGACGCGCGCGGCGAGCGCGCGGGCGAGCCAGAGCGCGTGCAGATCGAGCGGGCGCGCCAGCTCGTAGCCCACCGCGCCGGTGCGGATCAGCTCGCGCACCTCGGGGTCGGGGTTCGTCGAGAACGGCAGCAGCTGGAAGAACGCCTGTCCGAGCCACGTGTACGTGATCGCCTGTCCGAGCGCCATCGGCGGCGGCGCGCCCGAGACGGCGTTCCCGTAGAACGCCTCGAGCACCATGACCTTGATGAACCCCCAGAACAGCTGCGTGCCGAACCCGGCCGCGGCCGCGGCGCGGTACTGCAGGAGCGCGCGGCAGCGCGCCCGGAACACGGCGGCACAGGCGGCGAAATTGGCCGCAAAGCGCTCGAACGGCGCGCTCACGGCGGCGCCCCCGCGTCGCCGCCCTCGCCGTAGAGCCGCGCCACGATCTCGTCGATGGGCGGGTTCTGCACCAGCAGGTCGCGCACCGGGATGCGGGCCGTGACGCGCCCGACCAGCTCCGCCGTCGAGATCGCGGCGGGGTCGAAGCGCAGCGTCACGCGGGCGCCCTCGCGGCGGATCACCTCGGCGCGCGGCTCGGCGATCTCCGCCGCCGGGTCCGCCAGGTCCACGATGAGCCAGCGCTCCGCGGTGACCTGCGCGCGCAGCGCCTCGAGCGAGCCGTCCGAGAGCACCCGCCCCCCGGCGATGAGGATGACCCGCGAGCAGAGGGCCTCGATGTCGTCCATGTCGTGCGTCGTCAGGATCACCGTGACGCCGCGCTCGCGGTTGAGCCGCTGCACGAAGCGCCGCACCGCGAGCTTCGAGACGGCGTCGAGGCCTATCGTGGGCTCGTCGAGGAAGAGCAGGTCGGGCGCGTGGAGCAGCGCGGCCGCGAGATCGCACCGCATGCGCTGGCCGAGGCTGAGCTGCCGCACCGGCGTGTCGAGCAGCGGCCCGAGATCGAGCATCGCGACGAGCTCGTCGCGCGCGCGGGCGTGCTCGGCCGCGCCGACGCGGTAGATGTCCCGGAGGAGCTCGAACGAGTCGATCACCGGCAGATCCCACAGGAGCTGCGTGCGCTGGCCGAACACGACGCCGAGGCGCCCCACGTGCGCGATGCGCTCGCGCCACGGGACGCGGCCGGCCACCTCGCATCGCCCCGAGTCCGGCACGAGGATGCCCGCCAGGATCTTGACCGTCGTCGACTTGCCGGCGCCGTTCGGCCCGATGTACCCGACGAGCTCGCCCCGATCGAGCGAGAACGAGACGCCCGCGAGCGCGTCGACCGCGCGGTAGCGCGGGCGCACGAGCCCGGCGAGCGCGCCCAGGGCGCCCGGCCGGCGCTCGGCCACCCGGTACGCCTTGCGCAGGTCCTCGACGACGATCAGCGGCATGGCGGCGGCCAGGGTCTCACGGGCGGCCCGGGAGCATACTTGACCTCGGCCGAGCGGCCAGCGCCCGCGTGCCCGGACCCAGGTCGATCCGAACGCGCCGCGATCGCGGACCTCCAGCCGAGCAGGCACAGACGATCTGGCCGTTCCGACGGGGGCTCTGGCCGAGCTCAGCGGCTCGCGGCCGGCGCGCCCCGCCGCGATCACATGGCCGCGAGCAGCGCGGTGACGTCCTCGCATGTGTGCTCCTCGACGGACCGGCAGTTCGCCACGTCAGCCCACGGCCTCCAGGCGCACCCCTCGGCGTCCTCCTCGCACGCCGCTTCGAGGTCCGGAGAGACGACGAGGTCGCAGATCTGATGGGGCGACGGCGCCTCCCACACAAGTGTCGGCCCGCACTCCATCCCTTCGCGCCCGCAGTGCCTCTCGCGCGTCTGCACCAGCGCGGTGCCGTCGCCCAGGACGAAGATCAGCGATTCGGTCTCGTCGATGTACGGGCCAGGCGCGAGCAGCGAGCTGAGGACGCCCGTGCCGCCTCCGGTCACCAGCTTGGCCGCGCACGGGAGCGCCTCTGGCGGGCTCGGATAGGAGTGCATGGTGACCGGCTCACAGCTCGGCTCGAAGTTGCAAGCGAACAGATCCAGAGCCGGATCGGGCGCGTCCGCGCCGCCGCCCGACGTGGCGTCGGACGACTCCGGCCCGGGATCCGCGTCGTCGCCGCTGTCCGGCCCCTCGGCGACGGGCGCGCAACCGATGACGAAAGGAAGCTGCGCCGCAGCCAGCAGGAGCGCTCCCTGGATGATGCGATGTGCTCTCATGGTGTTGCCCTTTCTTTCCCAACGAACCTGTGGAGACTGTGCCATCCATGGCGCAGGGCAAGCGGCGCGCCACACCGTCCTCGCATCGCGGCGGCGCCGTGCCGCTCCGCGGCTTCCAGCCTCCATCCGCAGGCGGACAGCGCTAGGGGCGACGTCGCAACGCGAAGCGCCGCGACATTGACGTGCCGCCTTCAACGCTTGCCACTGACCCAGGATGGCACAAAAGGACTATCCTCGGCACACAATGACGCGACCCCTGTGCCTCAAAGCCCTGTTGGAGCGCCCGAGAGCCTCCTCTTGCAATGGCGCTGTTCTCGAAGCAGTATCGCGCCGAGACGGGCCAGCCTGGCTGAACCCCTCTCTTCATTTATTTGTAATGAGACTTACTTATCCTTGTTCGCTTCGAGGCGGGGTGACTGATGCGGCATCCTGGCGTTTTGAGTGTCGTTGCGGCGGCGCTCTCGACGCTTGCAGATGCCCAGGGAAGCATCGTTTATCAGAACAACGCCTTCTTTCTCATCGACGCGCGGGACTTCATAAACACTGTCACTCATCACCGCTGCGGTAAGCCAGGGGACCCGCGCGCCATGCAACAGCCACCTCGATGCATGTCGGCGTCCCCCCCGCGCGCCGCGATGACGAAAACGGATGCCACCCCGAAAAATCGAGGCGATTGCGTGATCAGATCAGCGCGCTGCGGGAATTCTCCCGGGCCACACCAGCGAGGTGCAACCTGGGTGACACCCAGCCAACTTGTGCAGAGAAGGCGAACTCCGCCTCCGAGCTTCATCTGTCAACAACTATCGACGACGGAGACCAGCCCGACCGCCGGAGACGCGGCGTACAGCGAGGGGCCTTTCGCGCCGGACCGTGTCCGCGCGTCAAGGGCGCCTCGTTATCCACGCGCCTCCGGCGGCCCGGAGCGGGCGCGTCCTGTCCGGCGCGGCCGGCGCGGGTCGAGCCTGCACGGCCTCGGGACCGTCGGTGTGCACCTCACGCCGTGGTGATCACCGGGATCGCCACGGCGTGAGCGCTCGGAACGGCGCCTCGTGATCACCGGGATCGCGATCACGGTCGCGCGGATCGCCGCAGGGATTTGGACGATTGCATAGGAGCGCCCGGCCTCAGCGCCGGAGGTCACGGCCCGTGTCCAGCGCGGGCGCGTCGACGACGCCGGTCAGCCGCATCAACGAGGGAAACACCGTTATGAGTTACGCACGCATGGTCATCAGGAAGGGTCGAATCGGATCCTCGCTACTCTGCTTGCTGCTCCCCATGTCGCTCGCTTCGTTGACCGCCTGCGGGTCGGATGGAGCGAAGGGCGATCCGGGAGAGCCGGGCGCGCCCGGCGAGCCGGGGCCGCAGGGCCCGCCCGGCGAGACGCCGGTGTCGCCGGTCGACCCGGTGACGGGCGCCCTGGAGAAGTACGTTTCAACCGAAGGTGGAGCGGATCGCTTCCCCCTCGCCGTGAGCGGCAAGGTCGCACCGCTGGTCGTCAGCGAGAGCGATTATGCGGGCGTGAACCGCGTCGTGGACGACCTCGCGTCGGACATCCAGCGGGTGACCGGCGCTGCCGCGGCCGTCAACCACGAGATCCCGGCGTCGGCGAAGGAGGTGGTCCTCGTCGGGACGGTGGGCAACAGCCCGATCATCGATCAGCTGGTGGCGGACGAGCGGCTCGACGTCTCCGGCTTGACGGGGAAGTGGGAGACGTTCGTCACGCAGATCGTCGAGCAGCCGGTGGAGGGCGTGGACCGAGCGCTCGTCATCGCGGGCAGCGACCAGCGCGGCACCATCTTCGGCGCGTACGACCTCTCCTCGCAGATCGGCGTGTCGCCCCTGTACTGGTGGGACGACGTCCCGGCCCAGAAGAAGCAGGCGCTGTTCGTGCTCCCCGGGCAGCACACCCAGGGCGAACCGAAGGTGAAGTACCGCGGGTTCTTCATCAACGACGAGAACCCCGCGACGGGCAACTGGGCGGCCAAGATGTTCGGGCCGGGCAAGGCGGAGGGCTTCCCCGGAGGGCTCAACCACCTTTACTGGGAGAAGATCTTCGAGGTCGCGCTCCGCATGAAGGCGAACTACATCTGGCCGGCCGTCTGGGGCCGGGCGTTCGGCGAGGACGACCCGGAGAACCACGCGACGGCCACGCGGTACGGCATCGTGATGGGGACCTCCCACGAGGCCCCGATGATGCAGGGTATCGAGGAGTGGAATCGCCACGCGGTCGCGGCGCAGAGGGATGCGGCAGGCACCATCACCAAGCCAGGGAACGATCCGTACGGCGGCACCGGCGAGTGGCGCTTCTCGGTGAACTCCGACGCGCTGAAGAAGCACTGGACCAAGGGCATCCAGCGGATGGTCGACGAGAAGATCGAGGGCGTCGTCACGCTCGGCATGCGCGGCCCCGGCGACGTCAGCCTGCCCCCGGCGGACGGCATCCCGCTCATGCAGGATATCGTCGCGTCCCAGCGGAAGATCCTCGAGGACGTGACGGGGCAGGACGTGACGACCATCCCCCAGGTCTGGACGCTGTACAAGGAGATCCAGGGTTACTGGGACGCCGGCATCACCGTGCCGGACGACGTCACGGTGGTCTATTGCGACGACAACTGGTCCAACATGAAGCGCCTGCCGGAGCTCGGCACGGAGCGGGCCGGCGGCTTCGGCCTCTACTACCACTTCGACTACGTCGGCGGCGGCCGTAACTACAAGTGGGTCGACACGATCCTCCTGCCCAACGTCTGGGAGCAGCTCCACCTCGCCTACAACTACGGCGTGGATCGGCTCTGGGTCGTCAACGTCGGAGACTTCAAGAACGAGGAGCTCCCGCTCCAGTTCTTCCTCGACTACGCGTGGAACCCGGACCGCTGGCCGGTCGAGCGCATCGGCGACTGGGAGCGGCGGTGGACCGAGCAGCAGTTCGGCTCCGAGCACGCGGACATCATCGCCGACATCCTGCACAGCTACGCGCTGCTGCAGTCGGATCGCAAGCCGGAGCTGACCAACCGGAAGATCACCGTCGATTACGATCTCCTGGTCAGCGCGCCCACGACCGACGTCCCGGATCCCGACACGGCCGCGATCACGTACGACGACGGCGCGAGCCCGTTCAGCCTCACGAACTACCGCGAGCTCGAGAGCGTCACGGAGGAGTGGGAGGCGCTGGCCTCGCAGGCGGAGTTCGCGGCCAGGCTCCTGCCGGAGGAGGTGCAGGACGCCTACTTCCAGCTCGTGCTCTACCAGGTGAAGGCGACCGCCAACCTGTACGCGCTGCGCCTGGCTGGCTTCAAGAACAAGCTCTACGCGGCGCAGGGGCGCGCGGCCACGAACGACCTGGCGGCCATCGCCGAGGCGCGGCTCCAGGACGATCTGGCGCTCTCCTACTACTACAATCACGATCTCGCCGACGGGAAGTGGGAAGGCTTCCAGACGCAGCCGCACATCGGCTACGGCGCGCCGGGGAACCCGTCCTGGCAGCAGCCGGAGCACCAGTACAACAACATCCAGGAGTTCATCTGGCCTGAGCTCGTCTCGATCGAGGTCCCCGAAGCGGCCGAGCTCGGTGTGGCGATCGACGGATCGAGCAACTTCTGGACGGGCGCCGGGGCAGGCGACGGGACCACGGTGACCCCCGAGCTGCCGGCGTTCAGCCGGTATCAGACGCAGCCCGAGCAGTACATCGAGGTGTTCAACCGCGGCAGCGCGCCGCTCGAGTACGCGATCGACGTCGCGCTCCCGGTCGAGTGCCCCACCGGCTGGGCCGCGAACACGCCCTGCCCGCCGTGGCTGAACGTCTACCCGAGCCAGGGTGTCGTCGACAAGGAGGTGCGCGCGACGGTGAGGGTCGACTGGGTCATGATCCCCACGAACCAGACGTTCCCGGTCGACGTCCCGATCACGGTCACGGGCTCGGACGGGAGCTCGGTGGAGGTCATCGCCCGCGTCGAGGACCCGCGGCAGGTCGCGTGGAAGCCGAACCGCTTCATCGAGGCGAACGGCTATGTCTCGATGGAAGCGGATCACTTCAGCCGCGCCATCGGCACGGATGACGTCGAGTGGAAGCTGCTCCCGGACATCGGGCGCACCGGGTCGGGGGTGACGCCGTTCCCTGTGACGGCCGAGGCCCAGGAGCCCGGCGCCGCGTCGCCTCGCCTCGAGTACGACATGCACCTCACGAGCAGCGGCCCGGTGAACGTGTATGTCTACGTGTCGCCCAGGAACAACTTCCAGAACTGGGCCGAGGGCCTGCAGTACGCCGTGTCGTTCGACGACGGTCCGGTCCAGAAGGTCAACACGAGCCACGCCGTCGAGCTCAACGGCAACGGCAACAAGATCTGGGAGCGGCACACCTCGGACAACGCCAACATCATGCGCACCAAGCACACGATCGCCGCGGCGGGTGACCACACGCTGAAGGTGTGGATGGTCCATCCGGGCGTGATCGTCCAGAAGATCGTGGTGGACGCCGGTGGCGTGAAGGAGAGCCTCCTGGGCCCGCCCGAGAGCTACTGGATGGGCAAGGGGCCGGAGCAGCAGTAAACCATCGTCTGTGAGCAGTCCGAGGGCCCGCCGCGCACACGCCGTGCGGCGGGCCTTCGTCATTTCTGCGCCCTGGCGCCTATCGACAGCGGATCTTTCTACCGGCGGCGCCGCGATCGTGGACGCGCCCTCTTCGTGCGCCGTGATCGCGCGAATGGCCAATGGTAGGATCCTCGCCGGGATCAGGGATGCTGCGACAGACGCTGGGATGGATGGGTGTGGTGACGCTGCTTCCGGCGCTCGCCGCGTGCGGTGAGAGCTCGGGGGCCGGGGCGGCCGGCGGGGGCGGCGCCGGTCAGGCCGCATCGACGGGCGCCGAGGCGTCCACGGGGAGCGGAGCGGGCGGCGCGAGCGGCAGCACAACCGGAAGCGGAGCCGGCGCGGGTGAAACGTCCGCGAGCACCGGCGGCGCGGGTGGAACCTCCGCGAGCGCCGGCGGCGCGGGCACGGGCGGGAGCGGAGGCGACGGGACGCCGGGCGCGCCCCAGGGCTTCATCCTCGGCGCGGACATCTCCTGGGTGCAGGAGCGCGAGGCCGGAGGCAAGGTGTTCCGCGACATCGATCCGCGGACGGGTAAGCTCGTCGAGAAGGACATCCTCGAGATCTTGAAGGCGCACGGGTTCAACTGGATCCGCTTGCGCCTGTTCAACGACCCGACCGCGGTGTACGCCGACGCGGCCGTCGACGACGACCCCTACTCGCGCGAGGGCTTCTGCGATCTCGAGCACACGATCGAGATGGCGCGGCGCGTGAAGCGAGCGAACATGGGGTTCCTGCTCGACTTTCATTACAGCGACGTATGGGCCGACCCCGACGATCAACACAAGCCCGTCGCCTGGACCGATCTCGAGGGCGACGCGCTGGCGAGCGCCATGCGCGAGTTCACGCGGGACGCGATCGAGCAGCTGAGCGCCGCCGGCGCGCGGCCGGACATGGTCCAGATCGGCAACGAGATCCCGCAGGGGCTGCTGTGGCCTGACGGCTTCGTCACCGGGCAGGCGTTCCAGGGGCTGGGCTCGCTCCTGAAGGCCGGGATCCAGGGCGTCAAGGACGCCGACGACACGATCACCGTCATGCTGCACCTCGACCGCTGCGACGACAACGCGGCGACGCGCTGGTGGGTCGACGGGGTACTCGGGCAGGGCGTCAAGTTCGATGTGCTCGGCCAGTCCTGTTACACCGAGTACCAGGGGCCGCCCTCGGGGTGGAAGGCGAACTTCGATGACCTCGTGAAGCGCTATCCCGACCTGAAGTTCGTGGTGGCGGAGTACTCGTGGGAGAAGCGCGCGGCCAACGACCTGATGTTCAACCTCCCGGACAAGCGCGGGCTCGGCACCTTCATCTGGGAGCCGACCGAGTGGCACGAGCGCATCTTCTCGCCGAGCGGAGATGTCATCGAGAGCATGATCGCTCCCTATGATCAGATGAAGATCGACTACCAGGGCTTCTAGCGGCGTCGTGGACTGGGATGACGTGCGCCATTTTCTCGCGCTCGCTCGAACGGGCTCCGTCCGCGCGGCGGGCTCGATGCTCGGCGTGAGCCACTCGACCGTGGCGCGGCGGGTCGAGGCCCTCGAGGCGCGGCTCTGGCGGCGGCTCGTCCCCATCACCCTCTGCAACTACGTCGCGACCGCGCACGCTGCCCAGCTCGACCCCGAGCGCGGCGCGCGCCCCGCGCGCTGGCTCGGATCCAGCGTGACCAGGATCGTGAGGGAGCTCGTCGCGTCGTCGAGCTATCCCGAGGTTCCCATCTGGGGCACGTTCGAGTCGATGGCGATCATGATGGAGGCCGCACACGCGGGCCTCGGCTTCGTGATGTTACCCACGTACGCCGGCGATCCGGAGCCCGGGCTGCAGCGCCTCGCGAGGCCGGACCTGCGCCACGTCGCCGATTTCTGGCTCCTCAGCCACCGCGACCTCCGGGACAACGCGCGCCTGCGGGCCGCGCGCGAGGGCATCACCGCGGCGCTGACGGCGCGCGCGGCGCTGTTTCGCGGCGAGGCCGAGGGGTGGCGCGAAACTGCGCCCCTGCGTCACGAACTTGCACCGGGCGCGGGCGCGCCGCGTGCGTAGATTCTTCGACCACGATGACCGCCGACGCCAAGTTCTGGGACGACATCGCCGAGAAGTACGCCGCCAAGCCGGTGGAGAACGTCACCGCCTTCGAGCGCAAGAAGGCCATCACCCGCGAGCACCTGCGCCCGGGCGCCACAGTCCTCGAGATCGGCTGCGGCACCGGCTCGCTCGCCCTGGCGATGTCGCCGTACGCCGGCCACATCCACGCGATGGACGTCTCGGGCGAGATGATCCGCATCGCCGACCAGAAGAAGCAGGCCCAGGCCGTGACCAACGTCACCTTTCGCCAGGGCACGCTGGACGAACCGACCCCGTACGAGCCCGAGCACTTCGACAGCGCCTGGGCCTACTCCATCCTCCACCTCGTCCCCGATCGGCGGCGCACCCTCAAGACCCTCTTCGACCTCCTCAAGCCCGGCGGCTCGTTCATCTCGTCCAACGTCTGCCTCGGCGGCACCTGGGTACCTTACGGCGCGATCATCACGGTGCTGCGCTGGTTCGGGAAGGCGCCGGTCGTCCACAGCTACGATCGCGGGACGATCCTCCGCGAGATGCGCGAGGCAGGGTTCGTCGAGATCGAGGAGCGGGAGGTCGGTGGCGGGAGGATGGTTGCGTTCGTCGTGGCAAAGAAGCCGGGGTAGCGCGCAGCTCACCACGACCGACCCTCATGCCACCAGCCAACCCTGGTTCCGATCCGAGATCGGATGCTCCCCGCGGCGCTCGGGCACGGGGCACGGGCACGGGGATGCGCGAGCAACAAGAACGGCAAAATCCAAGTCAGAACCGCGGCCGGGAACCGCGCGATCCCGTGCCAGCATAGTTCGTCAAGCTCTCCGTAAAGCACCGATGAGCTTGGGGGACAGTCCCCTACAATCCACGTCACTTCAGGTCGATTACGCGACGCCTCATGGCTCGTCGAATTCTTGCTCCGACCAGCTCTTCACTCGGCAGGTCTGGTAGCATACTATATTGATTCGCTGGAGCCGATTGTCTCCGAGCGAAGCACGGCGAGCAGGTGGCAGGGCGGCATGTGCATACCGTGCTCGCGACAGCTCGTCCCCTCGACGCGTGGGAGCTCATGAAGGCGTCCCGAGCCTGCGGACCGGCCGAGGCGCTCGCATCCACGTTGACCCGTGTCCGCTCCTGGAGAACACCGATGTTCAACCTCACCCATCATCGCTTCTCGCTGCTCGCCCTGCTCGGCGTGCTCGCCGCGCCAGCGCTCGCCTGCGAAGCCCCGCGCGAGGGCGGCCTCGCGGGGGACCTCGCCCAGGCCGAGCTCGACGTCGAGGCCGATGTCGGCGCGCTGGCCGCGGCCGAGGTCGCCGTGGCGGACTATTTCATCGCGACCCATCCTGACTACCGCAGATGCGCCGCGCCGATGTGCGGTGGCCATTTCGTCGCCCGCGTCAACACCAGCGTGACCCGCTGCGCCGATGGGACTTGGCAAGAAGAATGCCACATGTTCGAGCTGGATCTGTCCGGGCTCGGGCTCGATCGCTCGACAGAGGCCAAAGCCAGAGAGGCGTTCGGTGCCGGGCAGGCGCTGGTCCGCGGCGGCCTGAAGCAGGTCGTGCTCGGCGACCTGAGGTCGCGGCCGGCGGACGTCCTCATCGCCAGCGAGATCTGGCTCGGGGCGACGGGCAATGCGCCGAAGGGCCACTTTTCTCGGGTCGACAGCAGCGGGATCGTGTGCGTGACGTATCCCTGTCCCTCCTTCTCCGAGCACAGCCTGAACACCAACCTGAGCGGCTCACTCGACGGCGTCGATCTGTCCGCGTCCGGGGCCACGGCAAAGCAGGTCGACGGCGGCATGACGGCGCTCTCCGCGACCGGCCTGCTGGTCGCCGGTCAGCATGCGGTCATCACCGGCCCGGCCGGCTCGATGAACCGCCTCGACGCGGCGGAGTTCTACCTGCGCCTGAAGTGACGCCGGCTGGGCGGAGGCACCTCCTTCGTCGCGATGTGGACTGGTAACCGGCCCCTACGGGGTAGTCATGATGGCGTTGGTCGGACGGTTACCCTGCACGCGCTCCACCCCGCCGCCCCCATGCGCGCCCGCTGTTCAAATCCCGTCCGTTTCTCAGGCTCCGCAACAAGGACTTGCCACTAGATGCTCGGCAGTCCACCTGGCGTGGGATAAAGACGCCGGAGCACGCGCTGAAAGCGCGCGTCTTCCAGGTCGTTGAGGCGGCCTTCACGCAGCCGGACGAATGTATCATAGTCGCCATCACGGAACGCCTGGCATGCGTCGTGGCTGATGATGTGGCTGGCGAGAAACTCGCTGGACGGTCGCTCAGCCGACTGGAGGAGCCTTCGCATTGTACCAATGGACTCTGGGCGAACGAGGACGCGTGCGCCGGGGCTGCCGGAGACCGCCGGCCTCCTGGCCTGCGCCGAGGTGATGAGCTGTGTCATCGCACGGTTCCGGTGCTCCGCAAGAAGCCTGCTGCAATGCGCTCGCGTCACTTCTTCCGAGGGAGCCGAAGGAGCCCGCGGTTTGTACCTGGCCATCAACAGGGCCACGCCGCGCGCACGCGCATGACGAAAGTCGAAGCGCGGCAGCGGACGCTTGGTTGGCGCCTTGCCAGGCGGCTGCGCGAGCATCTCCCCGGTGGCCAGCGCGCGAACGTCGTCGAGGAGCTGCGAGAACCGGGACTCGCTCATCTGCCGCTGGAACATCTCGGTGTAGGTGGTCAACCAGAGCCAGTCACGAAGACGTTCGAGCACGTCCGCATCCGGCTCTGGCCTCTCTCGGAACGCTGCCGCGAGGAGGACGATCTGGGCAGTGTAGGGGACCAGATCCGGAGCCCAGATCGAACACTTCGTCCTGAGGAACCGCGCGGCGTGACAGAGATGGGCTTCGACTTCTCCCAGGATGTCGGGCTGCTTCTTGAGCGCCTTTCCTACCGCCTCGGAGTCGTCATCGTAGATGGCGACTCCGAGCGCAATCTTGCAAACCCGGAGAATAGTCTGCTCATCGATCTCGTCCCATCCGAGCTCGGCGAGAGATCCCTGCTTCATCTCCTGCAGACGATCGAGCAGGTCGAAGCTCGAGGACCACGTGAGCGCATTCACCATATGAACTTCGCTCATCGTAACGTGTTGGCTATTCACGCGCTGAAAGGTCCGCGTTACGAGCTCGACGTTCTCCGACGTCACGGGGACCGTCGGAAATTTATACTGACGAAACGCGTCAGCGACCTCATCTGATAAGCTAACGAGGTCATCCGCATCGGCATAGTTCTCTTGTTCCCTCTTGCCGGCACGCCTCTCACCGACCAGATTTCGCTGAAACTTGACCAAGCGAGCCCCCTGAAGCATATCCGTGAGTGGGAGATGGTGTGGGAGCACCGCCCCGAGATCCTGCCGCGTAACAAACACCTTAACGCGCAGATCGTAATATACCTGAAACGCCTCCGGGGGCTCGTTCGTCTCGTCGCTGTCTTGCGCCAACTTTTGGGCGCCGATGAGCGCGAAGTACAGCGTCGTGAGCCTCTGCTCCCCGTCGAGCAAATATTGGCGTACAGGCGCACTCCTGTCCGCCATGGGCAACAGAAACGGGCCAAGGCGCTCTTTCACTGACATCTCGCCGGAGCGCGTTCGCCAGAGCATGACCGTGCCGATCGGAATTCCTTCCAGAATGCTGTCGAGCAACGCAAGCCTCATCTCCTTGGGCCACACGAGCGGACGCTGAAACTTGGGGATAACAATTTGGCCGCTGCCGATCTCTTCAAGCACCTGCGGTAGGTACCGGATCTGCGGTTCGCTATAGAACCCGGCCAGTGACTCTCGTACCGTCATGATTCCCTCACCGGATCCGCTCGACGATTTCCCGAGCGAATTGCTGCACGTGGGCCACGACTGCCGCGCGCTCCAGCTCATGAAAATGGACGTGACCGTCTCGGTACAAATTGGCGATATGCACATCCAATCCATGATGAAGCAATCGGCGCGTATCGCCCGAGATGACAGCGAACAGCTCGCCTGCCCGATGGACGTTCGGCAGGTCTTTTTCGAAGCCCTCCTTCATATTGTAGTGTGCGCGCTGGTCGTCCCGGAGCGCGAAGAGCGCCTCAACCTGGGCCTTGCGCTTGTCCCGCGTTCGCCCCTGCGCTAGCTGGCACCACCGTTCGAGCGCGGCACGCGGCAGATAGTTCTCGATGGCCCGGCGCTCGAGCTGGTGGTGGTGCACGTCGGGATAGCAAAGGTTCCGGACGACCTCCGACTTCGGGCTCGGCGCTCCTGGCCGCATCGCATCGCTGTCGAACATGGCCGAGGAGCGCATCCGCGTCGCGACGTGCCCCCGGACCTTCTTCACCCGTTTTTCGAGCTCGCCGAGCCCTCCGCAGTGCTCCGCCTCGACCCACTCCCGAGAGATCCGCTCTTCCAGGAACTCACGCGTCGCGCGGTCGCACATGCTCAAGAGGAAGGCGCGGTCTGTTAGACCGTTCTCCAGGAGGACTCGATAGGGACGCTGGAGGAAATCGATCGCGTCGCCGAATGTCAGTATCGGATGCGGGTAGGACCACGTCGACTCCCCGCGCGCCGTTACCCAGACCTCATGATAAGATGGTTCCAGCTCGCTCTGGCGGAGACCGTCCCCGACAACGCGTTCCCAGTCTGCGCGCGTCGCCTCGTCCAGGCCCGCGAGCCAGGCCGTGTACGCCGTCGCTTGGTCGTCGCGCACGACGATCCTGTGCCGTTGAGTCGCGCCAAGCCATAGCAGCACCATCAGATCCGCGGTCGATGTGCCGACAAAGAGCTCTGCGTCGAGCAGCACCATCATGACGGTACGCCCCTCCGCGCCAGGAAGAGCTCGCGCGCTATCTTCGCGTCCTCGGAGAAGACCCCCGCCGGCCAGTCTTTCGGCCGCCCCCGAGCGTCCAGCGCGATCCCGCGGCAGTCGGACTCCCCGTTGGGCAAACTCTCGAGCCAGAGGATGGAAACATCCTTGGGATCGAGTTCGCCTTGTGCGATCAGCAGTTGCACGAAGAGTAGCAGGTTCTCTGAGTGGGTCTCGATCAGAAGCCTCGGGTGGGACGGCGCCTTGATCACCTCACCGAAGAACTCGGCCAGCGCCCGCTCGGCCCGCGGGTGGAGGTGCATTTCCGGCTGCTCGATGGCGAGAACGGCGCCCGGGGGGAGATCGCCCACGGCGGCCATCGCACCGAGCACCAGCACCGGCAGGACCTGACTGACCCCCTCTCCGACATCGACGATCGAGATCCGCAGCGGCGCCCCTTCGACGGGCTCGAGCTCGATGGCGAACTCCGCTCCGCTGTCGCGAACGTCGATGGCTTGACCGAACATCTCGCGCAACACCGCCGAGACGCGGGGCAGGATGATTTTCCTGCCCCGCGCGTCATAAGCGAGCTTTGCCGCCGCCTCTTTACCACTGCTCCCGAGCCGCACCGGCTCGCCCTGGTAAACCCCACGACGCTCAGGCGCCGCGCGCACCGCGCCCAGCCAGTGCACCGACTCCTGCAATGACTCCAATCGCTGCCAGCACTGGCCGAGTACCAATCGGACATCGCCGGGGACGGAAGATGCGGCGCCTTGCCCCGACAGCACAGGCCGGAGATCTTTGAACGAGAGCGTGACTGTCAGCGGCGGGCTTCCAGGAGCCGTGATCTCATACCGGCCCGGTTCTTCGGGAACATCGATGGCATGGAGGAGCTCGGCGCCGTCCGCGCCGCGGGCGAAGAGCTCGCTGACCAGGTGTCGCTTGTCGTCCTCGCGCAGCGAGATCTCAATGGCGCGCACTGGCAGCTCGTCGTCATCCCAGGCCAGACCGAAGACGAGCTTGTTGCGTGATGAGAGCCGCGTCGCGATATCCGCGTACGTCGGCTCGCGCATGCCCTCGGCCGTGAGCGCCAGCGGGCCCACGTTCGCGCCGCCGGACGACGCGGACAAGAGGGGCAGCGCCCGCACGAGCGCGCTCTTGCCGGCGCTGTTGTAGCCGAAGAGGAGCGTCAACGGACGCAGCTCGATGGGCGTGCGACGGACGAACGAACGGTAGCCTTCGACGCTGAACGAGGTGAGCGACACGCAGCGACCTTACCACGGGGACGCCTTCCGCCCGCCAAGGCACACGCCCGCGTAATCGGCGACCATCCTCTCCAACGAGAACCGCTCCCGCGCGCGCTCCCACCCCGCCGCCCCCATGCGCGCCTGTCGCGCCAGATCGGCGCCCAGCTCCACGAGCGCTGCGGCGAGGGCCTCCGCGTCGCCCGGCGGCACCAGGCGGCCCGTCACGCCGTCGTCCACCTGCTCGGACATGCCGCCGACCGCCGTGGCCACCACCGGCAGCCCCTCGGCCATCGCCTCCAGCGACGCGTTCGGGCACCCGGCGGGCTCGGCGATCAGCGCGAACATGTCGAGCTCGCGCAGGAACGCGCGCGTGTCGGCGAGCTCGCCGACCCACTCGACCGACAGCCCCGCCGCCATCCGCCGCAGCTCCTCGGCGTGCGCCTCGGCGCCGCGCTCCACGCCGCCCGCGATGCGCAGCACGTGCGGCGGCAGGCGCGGCGCCGCGAGGCGCAGCGCCGCGAGGAGCTCGTCGAGCTTCTTGTGCGGGTGGATGCGCGCGGCCGTCCCGATCGCGAGCAACGCGCGCTCGCCGCCGGACGCGCGCGGCTCGGGCGGCGTCGAGCGCGGCGCCGCCATCGGGCGCGGGCCGAGCGCCACGCCGTTCGGCACCACGTGCGCCGGCGCCCCGAGCACCTCGGCGGCGAGCGCCGCCTCGGCCCCGTACTTGACGATCACCCCCGCGAGGCGAGCGCCATACTCGCGCGGCGCGCGGTACGGCAGCCCGCGGCGCGGCGACGCGAAATACCGGCGCAGCGAGGCGAAGTACATCTCGCCCGGGCTGACGTCGAAGAGCGGTACGTCGAGCAGCCCGTCGGCCAGGAGCACCTTGTGCTCGGCGATCAGGTTCCACATCAGCACGGCCTCCGGCGGGTCCTCCTCGATCGCGCGCAGCAGGCGCTCCACCGCCTCGGCCGGCTCGATGTCGGCCGGCGGCGGCACCGCCAGCACCGGAATGCCCGCGGCCGCGAGCGCGCGCCGCCCCGGCGTCGGGTACTCCGGCTGCTCCTCGATCACGGCCGCCCGGCCGCGCACGCCGGCCGCCGCGAGGCCGAGCAGCAGCCGGCGCGCGCTCGACTGGGCCCCGCCCATCGAGAAGTTGTTCGTGACGAGGAGCAGCCCGTCTCGCCGGCGCAGGCCGCGGTTGCGCGCGATCGCCCGCGGGTAGAGCCGCGCGTAGCCCTCGGCCATCCGCGCGAGGCTGAAGTGCCGCGCCACGACCTCCCGGCCGCTCGGCGACCCTGCACCGGCGCGCGCCTCCGCCACGACGTCCCGGCCGCTCGTCGGCGCGTCGCGCGCCTCCCCCGCGGCGCCGGCGCGCGCCGCCGCGACGATCGCCCCGGCGAACCGCTCGGGCGCGGCATCCAGCGGCAGGTGGACCATCGCCGGCGTCTCGGCCGCGATCTCCGCGGTGCCACCGACGCCGGTCGCGACGACCGAAAGGCCCGCCGCGAGCGCCTCCAGGTGCGCGAGGCTCAGCCCCTCGTGGGCGCTCGGCGACACGAGGACGTCGGCCGCCGCGAGCAGCCCGGCGACGTCGCCGACCGCCCCCGCGAAGCGCACCTCGGCGCGCAGGCCGAGCCGGTCGACCTCGCGCCGGATCTCCGCCTCCGCGGCCAGCGCCTGCTCGCTGCCCGGCGAGGCGCTCCCGGCGACGACGAGCCGAGCCGCCCGCGGGTCGCCGGCCGCCGCCAGCGCGGCCCGCGTGGCCTCGAGGATTCCAGGCAGCAGGTGCAGCCGCTTCTGCGGCCGCGGGTTCGCCACGGCGAGCAGGACGAGGTCGTCCGGCGCGATCTCGAGGCGCCTCCGCCACGCCGCGGCCTCCGCCGACCGGGATCGGCGCGCCGCCTCCGCCCCTCCGGACCGACACGCCGCCTCCCCCGACCCGGACCGACGCGCCTCCGCCGCCTCGGCCCGGCGCGCCGCCTCCGCAGGCGCGAGGTCGATGCCGTTCCAGACCGTGCGCGCCGGGATCGGCAGCGCGCGCTCCGCGAGCTCCGCCTCGACCGCGCGCGCGCACGCAACGAGCAGCGCCGCGTCGTCCGGCGCGAGGCGATCGAGGCCCGCCGGCCAGCCTGCAGCCACGTTGTGCACCGTGACGAGCGGGCGGTACCCGCGCGCGGACAGCCGCGCGAGGTCCTCGGCGTCGAACAGGTGCGCGTGCGCGAGATCCGCGCCCCACGCGGCGAGCCCGCGGGCGAGCGCGTCGAAGCGCGCCTCCCGGTCGCCGCGCGCATCGGACAGATCGAGCGCCCCCGGCGGCGCGGCGAACGTGGCGCGGGTCGGCCGGTACACCGCGCAGACGAGCGAGCGCACGCCGCGTCGCGGCAGCTCCCTCGCGAGGTCGATCGCGATCCGCTCGGCGCCCCCCTGCTGCAGGCTGGTCACCACCTGCGCGACCCGCGGCGCGTCGTCGTCGCACACGTCGAGCGGCGCGTGCCGCACCACGCGCGCCCGCCGCGCCCCGAGCTCGCCCTGGAGCGCGGCGTCGAGCGGCTCGCCCGCGCCGAGCCGCGCCGCGACGCCCGCGGCGAGCGCCCCGTCGAGGTACACGCTCGCCGCGCGGGGCAGCCCCGGCGCGCGGCGGGCGCGCGCGGCGCGGCTCAGCTCGCCGCCCGTGGCCCGCAGCAGCTCGGCCCACGCCGTGGCGTCGGCGTCGGCCCACGCCGTGGCATCGGCGCGCGCAGGGACGGCCGCCGGCAGATCGATCGGCGCAAGGACGGCGCCGAGCGCGCAGAGCGGCAGCCCTGTGTCGCTCGGCGGCGGGAACGGGTCCGGCTCGAGCGCCGCGGAGGGCGCAGGCCAGGCGCCCCCGCGCACGAGCCACACCGGCCCCGCCGCGAGCGCCTCCGCCGCGGCCGCGAGCGGCGCCGCCGTGAGGTCGACCGGCGCGAGCCCGGCGAGCCGGAGCGCGCGCAGCGTGCGGCCGGCGCGGGCGCGGTGCGCGGGCGCTTCGGCGAAGACGGCGCAGAGCGGGCGGCGCATGCGGGAGCTGCGGAACATGCGAGACATGCGAAACATGCGAAACGTGCGAAACGTGCGAAGATCGCGCGGCGCGGCTCAGTAGGCCGACGGATAGCCGCGGAACGGCGCGGCGGCCACGTCCGGCGCGCTCGAGATGCGGTCCCTCGACCGGTGCCGCCCGGCGGCCGCGCGCGGCGCGGCGGACGGCACCGCGGCCCACCCGGCCGCGCGCGGCGCGGCCCACGCGGCCGCGCCGATCTGCTCCACCTCCACGGCGTACGGGACGCCGCCCGTGTAGACGAACTGCCCGCGCGGCCCCGGCTCGATCGGGACCGAGGCGCGCCGCATCGCGCCCTTCACGAGGCAGCGGTAGTGGAGCATCAACCCGTGCAGGTGCGGGGGCGCGTGCAGCCAGAAGCCGTCGCCCTGCGGCCGGAACGTCACGCCGGGCGGCGCCCCGGCCATCGGCTTGCGGCCGGCCGCGCGGTGCACGAGCAGGCCGATGAGGCCGATGACGGCGCTCGCCAGGACGAGGCCGCCGCCGACGAACCCCACCGTCGCCGCGGTCGACCAGGAGCTCGAGCGCGGCGCCTGCGCGGCCGCCGCCGGCGGCGGGGTCGGCCCGGGCGCCGCGGCAGGGGCGCTCGCCGAGAGCGCGGCGACCACGCGGAAGCCGTTGTCCGCGTTGCGGCTGCCGGGGTCGTTGCGGTACCGCGCCGCGGCGCGCAGGTGCTTCGCGTCCTTGAGCCACGACCCGCCGCGCAGCACGCGGCGGGGCTTGTCGCCGGCCGGGGGCGCCTTCTGCTCGGGGTCGACCGCCGGGCCGGGCGCATAGGGTCCGTACCAGTCGCGACACCACTCGTAGACATTGCCGCTCATGTCGTGCAGGCCGAAGGCGTTCGGCTGCTTCTGCCCGACAGGCCTCGTCCCGCTCCCCGCGTTGCCCTTGAACCACCCGATGGCGGCCGCGGCGCTGTCGGCGTCGCCCGCGTAGAACCGCGTCTGGGTCCCCGCGCGGTCGGCGTACTCCCATTGCGCCTCCGTCGGCAGGTCGAAGGCGCGGCCTGTCTTCTGCGTCAGCCAGCGGGTGAACTCGCCCGCGTCCTTGAAGGTCACCAGCGTCACCGGGTGCACGTCGGTCTGCGGGAAGCCGGGAGTCCTCCAGGTGAACTCCTTGCGCTGCGAGAGGCCCTTGCCGTCGAACCCGAACCCGCCGGAGGCGCCGACCTCGGCCTCGGTGCGGTAGCCGGTCTCCGCGGCGAAGCGCGCGAACTGCCCGACCGTGACCGGGAACTTCCCCAGGTAGAAGTCGCGGCCGACGGTCACGTCCCGGACCGCCTCGTCGTCGCCGCGCCCGGCCTCCGCGGGCGGCGAGCCCTGGCGGAAGCGCCCCCCCTTCACCAGCACGAGATCGAGCGGCACCCCCCCGAGGTCGATCACGACGGCGGGCGCCGGATCCGCGGCCTTCGCCGAGGCCGGGGCGAGGAGGGCGACGGCCGCCCCGAGGACGATCGCAGGAGGGACGCGGCAGGCGGTGGCGCGAGGCTGCACGGGCCCACGCTACCAGAGAGCGCGGCCGAGGTGCGCTCGCAGCGACCCGAGCGGCGCAGCCGACCGAGCGCGGAGGGCGCCCGGATCGCCCTCGCCCCGCCGGAAGAGCGGGCGCGCCGGCGCGCGCCCCGACCTCGCTACCTTGCGCCACGCTCGCGACATCACGCTTATTAAAGTGTCTTTACAGATCGTCACTCAACACATGATCTGACCGGCACCAGCGCGAAACGAGGACATTGCTCTCGGCGGCGGCGATCCCTGTTGCAGCGGGGCGACGCTGACTCGCCTCGAGGTGCGGCTCGCCATCGACACGCGGCTCGGCCGCCCCCGAGATGGGGAGCCATGTGCGCGCGACACGACGGCGCGCGCGATGCGATACCGACACACGGCAGGGAGAGAGTCCCTGGACCACCGCTGCGATCTCGACAACGTCGAGGATCGCGCCGTCGCGCAGGGCCTGACCATCCGCGACGACATGGTTCAGAACTTCCCCTGGAGCTCGATCCGCCCGAGGCCCACCCCGGCGCTCCAGACCACGCCGCGCGGCGCTCGCGGCGGCGCGCCCGCGGCTGCAGGCGCGCCGGCGGCCTCGGACGCGCTGCCGCCGCCGGGCCGGACCACGAGCAGCACGACGCCCGCCGCGGCCGCCGCCGCGCCCACGACGAAGCTCACCGTGGACACGTGGCCCAGCGTGGTCGCTGCGTCCGCGTCGCCTTGCAGCTCGGCCGGGCAGCGCCGGCCCTCGCAGGCCGACCTGATGTCCGAGACCTGCGACAGCGACATGAGGCCGGTCACGGCGCCCACGCCGATGCCCACCGCCCCGAGCCCGAACGCGACGCCGGCGGGGACCAGCGAGCCGCCGCCCTCCGCCGCGACCGGCGCCGCGGGCTCGGCGCGGGGGGGCGCCTTCACCGCGGCCGTGTCCAGCGCGGCGCGCACGCCCGCGAGCTCGGTCTCGGCGTCCTTCCGCGCCTCGAGGAACGCGGTCGGCGGATCCTCCGGGAGCGGCTCGCCGAGGACCTGCTCGTACAGGTCGCGCGCGGCCTCCAGGCGGCCGAGCTTGCGCTGGCACCGCGCCATGTAGAGCACCAGCGTCGGCGCATGAAAGAGCCGATCCGCCTCCTGGAAGACGTCGAACGCCTCCTGCCAGCGGTCCGCGCCGTACAGCTTGAGCCCCTCGTGCGCCTTGGTCCGGGCGGCCTGCTGCGCCTCGGCCGCGGCGCCGTCCGGCGGAGGCGCCCCGAGCGCCGGCACGGCGGCCAGCAACGTCACAACGAACGCACACCGGCGAAGACAGTTCGAGAGCATCATCATCCTTGTCCGTCAGAAGCCGTCAGAGCCTGGAGCAGAAGCCGGAGAGGACGCCGCGGCCGTCGCCTGCTTCACGGCCCCGCGCGCCCGCGCACGCCGCCTCGCCGCGGCAGTCGACACCTTAAGGGGAAGAGCGCACCACCGTCCAGCGACGACTCGGATGACTCGGCCGAGCGCGCCGCGCCGGTCAATGGCAAACGAGCGGAACAAGCGGAACGAGCGGACCGAGGACGACGCCGCATCGAAACGGATTCGATACATGGCGCATGTTACGGCTTCATGCATGACTTGCCCCCTCAAACGCTCGGATGAACTGGCGGCGCGAGCCCGATTGAGGCTCGACAATGTCCTGACGGATGAGCGGTCGCTCGTGGACCTGCTCCGGGTGGTCACCGTCGACGTCCACGAGGCAGCGAGCGTCGACGAGGCGCTGCATCGCACCATCACGCACATCTGCAATCACCTCGGCTGGCCGGTCGGGCATGCGTACGTGCCGGCCGCGGACGATCCGTCTCTGCTCCTTCCCACGGCGCTCTGGCACCTGAGCGATGAAGCAAAGTTCGCGACCTTCAAGGCTGTCACGGAAGCGACACAGTTCACCGCGGGGCTCGGTCTTCCCGGGAGGGTGCTCGCCTCGAAGCAGCCGGCGTGGGTGCGCAACGTCACGGTGGACGCCAATTTCCCGCGCGCCCGGCTCGCGAGGAACCTGGGCGTGAAGGCGGGGTTCGCGTTCCCCGTGGTCGTCGGCGCGGACGTCGTGGCCGTGCTGGAGTTCTTCTCCGACGCCGAGCACGCGGACGACGGGAAGTTCACGGCGACCATCGGCCGCATCGCGCGGCAGCTCGGCCGCATCTTCGAGCGCAAGCACGGGCAGGAGATGCTGAGCAGGGAGCGGGACTTCATGGCGGCCGTCATGGATCTCGTCGACGGCCTCATCGTGGTGCTCGACGCGCGCGGCCGCATCGTCCGCATGAACAGCGCCGCCGAGCAGGCGCTGGGGAGCGCGCGGGGGCTCCGGGAGGCCCGGTTCCTCTGGGATCTCACGCCCGATCCGCGCGCGTCGGCGCAGCTCAAAGGCCTCTTCGAGCAGCTCGGCGCGGGCGGGTCGAAGAGGCAGGTGGAGGTGCCGTGGACGGCTGCAGACGGCGCCCGCCGGGTGACGGCGTGGTCGGGCGCCGTCCTGCGCGGCAGGGACGAGAGGGTCCGGTTCGTCATCATGACCGGCATCGATCTGACGGAGCGCAAGCGCGCCGAGGAGGAGCGCGCGCGGCTGCAGGAGGAGGTGATCAAGGCCCAGGACGACGCGCTGGCGAAGCTGTCCGTGCCGCTCATCCCCATCCGCGACGACGTGGTGGTCGTGCCGCTCATCGGCCCGCTCGAGGCCGGGCGGGTGCGCCGCATGATCGAGGCGCTGTCGCGCGGCATCGCGAACCGCCGCACGCGGATCGCCATCATCGACCTGACCGGCGTGGACGAGATCGATCGGCCGGCGATGGAAGCGCTGCTCGAGGCGGTGCGGGTCGCGGGCCTCCTCGGCGCGCGGGTGGTCCTCACGGGGATCCGCCCCGAGGTCGCCCAGCGCCTCGCCGAGCGCGGCGCGGACATGGGCCGCTGCGCGGTGAAGAGCTCCCTCCAGAGCGGGATCGCGTTCGCGATGGCGAGCCGCTGAGCCGACCAGGGCGCTGGACGTCGGGTGTCGTCCGTCCGTGACCGGAACGGCATCATCACTGCATGAAACAGGGACGAACGCGACACCGTCGCGCCCTCGTTCCGTGCTGTCATGAGACGCTCCTGACACCCCCCCTCGTTTTGCTCGCATTTTCAGAGAAGAATTCAACAGGGAGGCGGGGAGACGGGGAGATCGGTGGTATTTCACTCCCCGCCTCCCTGCGAATTTTCCCAGGAAATTCGAGGGGTGCTTCAGGAGACGATCCCCGGAAAGGTCTGGTGCAGCGCGATGCGATCGACGTCTTCCCGCTTGAAGCGATCCTTATGGGTTCGGCTGTCTCTGCTCGCCTCGGCGCTCGCCATGGCCGCGTGCGCGGCCGATCCGCCGCTCGACGTGGACGAGGGCGCGGAGGCGGAGCTCCTCGGCGAGCACAGCGACGCGCTGTCGACGCGCGTCCGGCTCATGGCCGCCAACATCACGAGCGGCAACCACCAGAGCTACGATCCCGGGCACGGCAAGCGCATCCTGCAGGGAATCAAGCCAGACATCGCTTTGCTGCAAGAGTTCAACTACGGCGGCAATACCACCTCCGAGCTCCGCGCCTTCGTGGACGCGACGTTCGGCGCCGGGTTCAGCTACTACCGCGAGAGCGGGGCGCAGATCCCGAACGGGATCGTGAGCCGGTGGCCGATCGTGGCGTCCGGCGAGTGGGACGACACGTCGGTGAGCAACCGGGACTTCGCGTGGGCGCGCATCGATATCCCCGGCCCTGGCCACGTGTTCGCGATCAGCGTCCACCTCCTGACGTCCAGCGCGGCGGCGCGCAACACGGAGGCGCAGAACCTCGCCTCGTTCATCGCGGCGAACGTCGCCCAGGGCGATTACCTGGTGATCGGCGGCGACTTCAACACGGGGAGCCGGACCGAGGCGTGCGTCTCGAGCCTCTCGGACGTCGTCGTCACGGCCGGGCCCTATCCCGCCGACGTGAACGGGAACGCGAACACCAACGCCGGCAGGACGAAGCCCTACGACTGGGTGCTCGTCGACGGCGACCTGGAGGCGTACGAGACGGCCGTCGTGCTCGGCGGGAGCAGCTTCGCGAACGGCCTGGTGGCGGACACGCGCGTCTACTCGCCGCTCTCCGAGATCAGCCCCGCGCTCTCGTCGGACAGCGGCGCCTCGAACATGCAGCACATGGGCGTGGTGCGCGACTTCCTGGTCCCCGGCGGCGGCGGCGAGGCCGGCGGCGGCGGCGCCGGCAGCAGCGGCGGCGGCGCCAGCAGCAGCGGCGGCGACGGCGCCGGCAGCAGCGGCGGGGCCGGCGGCAGCGGCGGGGGCACGGGCACCGCCCGTGGAGCGCCCCGCTGGCCCCAGCTCGTCGTCACCCGTGGCCGCCCCTGAACCAGCGTTTGCAGAGGAGTCGATCGGGCTGGTCCCGCCGAGCGGCCAACCAGCTCCTTCGCTCCAGATCTCCGCGACAGCCCATCGAGGTCGAGCGCTGAAGCGCCGCGTGCGCCGCCAGCACGAGCCTGCTCGCGATCGCGCGAGCGGTCCTACCCCACAGGCAGGTACACAGGGTTGACGGTCAGCGCCAGGGCTCCAGATGGTGGAGCGCGTCAAGGCCGGAGGAGAACCTGACGCCCAGCCGATCGCTCGAGGCGAGCATCGTTCTCTCAATGGCAGGAGGGGTGATCCATGAGCAGGCTACGCCGCGGTCTCGCTACCCTGGCCGTCGTGTCGCTCACGTCGGCGGCCGCCTATGCGCAGATGATGATCTATGCGTATTCCGGGCCGACCACCCGGGCCGGGGGGGTCACCGGGACCACCCATCGAACGTTCACCTATGTGTCGATGGGCAGATGGGAGGCACGAACGAAAAATATCTGGCGTGATGGGCTACAGGACCCCGAACAGGTGGATTACTACCTCGAGTACGACAGAGGGCCCGGGAAGGTCTGCTTGAGCCACGAGCACCAGGACCCGATCTGTCTCCTGGACGACGGGATCTACACCTATCGCGCGTGGCCGGGGGCCCCGAACGCCGAGGTGAAGTGGTGGAAGCAGCAGGGGAACGGGTACTGGCAGTCGGGGAGGCCGTGATCGGCGGGCCGCGCTACGGCCGCTCGTCGCCTCCCCGGGCGCGCGCATCGTGTGCATCGCGCGCAGCCGGAGCGCCGCGCCGCAGCGCCGGGAGCCGCCAGAGCGACTCGACGACGCCGAGCAGGACATAGACGCCGAGCCCCCAGGCGAGGACGGGCGCGAGCCCCCAGCGGAAGGAGAGGAGCGCGCTCGATCCGAGCGCGAGCGCGGTGGCCAGCAGCGTGCGGGGGCCCGGCCGGAGATCCTTGAACGAGCGGAACCGGAGCGTCGACACCATCAGCATCGAGACGAGCAGCGTCGTCGCGAGGACCGCCGGCGCGACGCCGGCGCCGCCGAGCTGCCCGCCCGCGCCGCGGCGGGTCATGACGATCGCTATCAGGACCCCCGCGGCGCCCGTGACAGGGAGGCCCACGATGTACCTCGGGGGCGACGGCGGACCGCCCGCCTCGCCCATGGAGAGGACGTTGAAGCGGGCGAGCCGGATCGCGCCGCACGCGGCGAACACGGACCCGCCGAGCACGCCGGCGAGACCGAGGCGGTGGAGCGACCATTGATACACGAGCAGCGCCGGGGCCACGCCGAAGGAGACGAGATCGGCCAGCGAGTCGAGCTGGGCGCCGAACGCGCTCTCGGTCCGGGTCATTCGCGCGACGCGGCCATCCAGCGTGTCGGCGAGCATCGCGAGGAGGATGAGGAGCGCGGCGCGCTGGAGGTCGTCGTCGGACCGCGCGGAGGCCGAGAGCCGTACCGCGTCGAAGCCGCAGAAGACCGAGGACAGCGTGATCAGGTTGGGGAGGAGGTACACGAGGCGGCCCGCGTTCAAGCGGGGTGTCGGCGAGCTCGGGAGCCGGGCCGTCGCCCGGTCGCCCGTCACAGCGGACGTCAGAGCAGCACCGCGATGACGCCGGCCCCGATGAGCGCGACGGCCCAGGCCCGATCGAGGTTGAACCAGGCGGTGCGAAGGATGGCGACGCCGAGCTTGTGATAGACCACGAGCGCGACCGCGGCCGCCGCTCCCATCATGGCGGCCGTGTGGACGAGGACCGCGGCGAGGTAGCCCAGCGGGCTCGCGAGCGACAGGCCAGCCGCGTTGTGGCACCCGCCGCCGTGGCACGGAGCAGGGCTCTCGGCGCCGAGCAGGAAGACCGGGAGCAGCATGAGCCCCGCGCCGTGCGCGGTGGCCATCAGGAAGGACCACCAGGTCAGGTCGAGGAAGCCGACGCGCATCCCGACCCACCTCGGGTGGCGCGGCCTCACCAGCTTGAGCACGCCGAACGCGACGAGCGCGGCCGCCGTGAGCCACCGGAGCGCCGCGGCGGGGACGCTCGCGAGCCCGACCCCGAGCAGCGCGACCGTGAGGCCGATCGACGCCGCGTGGCCGAGCGCGATCGGGACGAGCGCCCGCCGCACCGCGCCGCTGCTCTTCTCCTGCAGGCCCAGGGCGACCGCGAACAGCCAGCCCATGCCAGGGTTGATGCCGTGATAGGCGCCGAGGAGCGCCAGCGTGAGCCAGGGCATCATGGCCGGCTAGGGGTAGCAGAACGAGTCGGACGACGCGTCGCCCCCCTCGAGCCGCACCTGGTGAGGGCGCAGCGGGCCGAAATCGACGAAGAACTCGGGATCGACCGAGAGGCCCCCGCCCGCCGCCACATCGATCTTGGCCATCCAGCCGCCGACGCCCTCGGGATAGAACTGCTCGTCCCACGACGCATACAGCGAGTTGGTGAAGTAAACGCGCCGGCCGTCGCGGCTCACCTCGACCATCTGCGGCCCGCCCCGCAGCGGCCCGGAGCGGGGATGCGCCGCCCGTCGCACGATGCCGCCGAGGTGCACCGAGCCGACCAGCTTCGGGTGGAACGGGTCCGATACATCGTACTGGCGGAGCTCGCCTGTGCCCCAGCAAGACACGTAGAGGAACCGGTCGTCGAGGGAGAGGTTGATGTCCGTGATCAGCGGCGGCACCGCCTTGAAGCCCTTGAGCAGCGGCGGCAAGAGGTCGGGATCCGCGGGCTCGGCCGGCACCTCGATCACCTTGCGGATCGCCCACCGGTCGCCGTCGCGATGCCAGAGCCAGATCGAGGCGGAGAGGTCCTTGACGCTCACGACGACGCCGACGAAGCCATAGGCCTTGGTCGGGTCGTGGGCGGGGCGGAGCTCCAGCGCCATCTGGTGCTCGTCGCCGAGATCCAGCGCCTGGAGGTGCTTGCGTTTCCGCAGGTCCCATACATGAACGCTGTGACCGTACTTCTTGCCGAGCAGGAGCTCCGGATTCACGCCGTCCTCGATCATCTTCGGCGTCCCCCACTCGCTCGTGAGGAGGGTGTCGTGGCCGAGGTGCCACCAGAAGTCGTAGTGGAGGAACTGCGGCCCGCGATCGATCTCCCATCGGCCGAGCACATCGAAGCTCTCGCAGTCGAGCACGAAGATGCCCCCGGGCCCGTCGCCGTCCGGGCCGCCGAGCGCGCTCACGTAGATGCCGTCGGGGCCGCAGTGCAGCGTGTGCGGGCGAGAGTAGCCGGCCCGCTTCGCGATCTCCTCGGCGCGCACCGTGTGGACGAGCTCGGGGCGGCGCGGGTCCGGCTTGACGTCGAAGACGAAGATGTTCGACGAGCGGAGCGCCGGCAGCAGGAGAAAGCGGCGCTCGACGTGGGGGTGCGGCGCGTAGGGGCACAGGGCGGCGCTGCACGCGTTCCAGCCGGAATGGTGCAGCTCGTCGCCGTAGGTCGGCAGCTCGTTGACCGAGACCAGGGTGCCGTACGCCGGCGACCTCGGATCGAGATCGACGACCGTGAGCGCGTCGTGGCGCGGCTCGCCCGGGCGCTTCAGCGCGGCGCCCGCGTGGAGCGCGGTCACGTAGGCCAGCCGCTCGGGCGGCGCCTCCATCGCCAGGCGCGGCGACGGGTAAAAGGTGGGATCCGGACGAAACCGCATGCGCTGCGTCTCCTTGGTTCTGGGCGTTCGCGTGTCGTTCCAGGCGCCGCCGGCGAGGACGGCGCGCTCCGAGCCTACCCCGGCAGATCGGTGCTGAGGAACACCTCGTGGATATCGAGCTTGCTCGGGCCCGCGAACATCTCCTTCGGCGCGCGGTTCCGGTGCGCCTCCGCGAACGCGGGGCTCCTCGTCCAGGCGATGAAATCGTCCATGGACCGCCACCAGGTCTTCACCTCGTAGAACCCCTGCGCGTCCGGGTCCGGGCTCCACGCGCCGGTCGCGTGGTCCAGCTTCATCGGCTTCGGCCTGTGGACCTCGTTCCGGATGAAGCCGGGCGCCTGATCGACCAGGTGGACCCGGTTCTTGAAGCGATCCTCGAAATCGGCCTCGTGGCCCTCGGCGACGGGAATGCGGTTGGTAACGACGATCATCGCTCCTCTCCTTCTTGCTTCTTGATCGTACGGGAGGCCTGCGGGCGGCGGCAAGCTTGCAGCGCCTGTGCCCGGCCGGGGCCGCGCGGCGCTGGCGCCGCCCGCGCGCTCCCGCGCTGGCGCCGCTCGCGCCGCTCGCGCGCCGGCAGAATGCCTGGGAATCGCTCGGAGCTCAACGCAATGCCGCTGGCGACACGCAAGCGATCAGAAGCATCGCTACGGGTTCACCCTAACCGCTCCGGCGCCAGCGGATCTCGCGCACTCGAACGGTACAGACTGGCCCGGTAGACAGACGGGAAAGCCCCTATGGGCTCGCCAGACTCGAGCATTCCTCAGCGGAGCACGGAAAATCGCACGGAGCGGGCCCTTGTTGAATACCTCACAAACCGTGTTGCGTGATCGTGAGTCGCATGATACTCGGATGGCGTCCGGGCAACGATCATGCCCTGTTTCGAACACGAGGGATATGACGAGTCACGTCCTCATCACCGGTGGAGCGGGGTTCATCGGCTCTCATGTGGCCGACGAGCTCCTGCGCCAGGGGGTCCGCGTCCGGGCGCTCGACAGCCTGGTCCCTCAGGTGCACGGCCCCGACCGCCGCCGCCCGGCGTACCTCGACCCGGAGGTCGAGCTCATCGTCGGTGATGTCCGCGACCGGGACGCGGTGAAATCGGCGCTCCGCGGCGTGGACGCGGTCGTCCACTTCGCGTCCGCGGTCGGGGTCGGACAGAGCATGTACAAGATCGCGGAGTACACCTCGATCAACAACCTCGGCACCGCCGTGCTCCTCGAGGAGCTCGCCGCGAAGCCGGTCTCGAGGCTGCTCGTCGCCTCCAGCATGAGCGTGTACGGCGAGGGGCTCTACCGGGCGGCCTCCGGCGCGGTGGTCCCCGGCGCGAGCCGGCCGCTCGAGCAGCTCAAGCGCGGCGACTGGGAGGTCCGGAGCGAGGCCGGCGAGGCGCTCGTGCCCATCCCGACGCCCGAGTCCAAGCCCCCGGGGCTCGAGTCGGTCTATGCGCTCTCCAAGTACGACCAGGAGCGGCTCTGCCTGATGATCGGGCGCGCGTACCAGATCCCGACCGTCGCCCTCCGCTTCTTCAACGTCTACGGCCGCCGTCAGGCCCTCTCCAACCCGTACACCGGCGTCCTCGCCATCTTCGCCGCGCGGCTCCTCAACGACCGTCCGCCCGTGATCTTCGAGGACGGGCTGCAGCGGCGCGATCTCGTGAGCGTCACCGACGTCGCCCGCGCCTGCGTCCGGGCCCTCGGCGCCGACGCCGCGGTGGGCCAGGTGCTCAACATCGGCAGCGGGCGGTCGTACACCGTGCGCGAGGTGGCCGAGCGCGTCCGCGAGGTGATGGGGAAGAGCGGTATCGAGCCCGAGATCGTCGGGAAAGCCCGGCTGGGCGACGTCCGGCACTGCTTCGCCGACATCGGCGCGGCGCAGCAGAAGATCGGGTATGCGCCCCGGGTCTCGCTCGAGGAGGGGCTCCGCGATCTCGCCGGCTGGCTCGAGGGGCAAGTGGCGAAGGACGCTGTCGCCCAGGCCCGCGCCGAGCTGGAATCCAGGGGGCTGACGGTATGAGCGCCGCGGCGGATGGCCCGGGCGGCGCGACCGCAGCGCCGGGGCGCCCGGCGCTGATCACCGGCGGCGCCGGCTTCATCGGGGCCAACCTGGCCCACCGCCTGCTCCAGGCGGGAGAGGCGGTGATCCTCTTCGACAACCTCTCCCGCCCCTCGGTGGCGCGCAACGTCGAGTGGTTGAGGCGCACCCACGGCGACCACGTCACGCTGATCACCGGCGACGTGAGGGACGCCCGCGCGGTCGCGGCGGCGGTCCGGCGCGCCTCCAGCGTCTTCCACTTCGCCGCCCAGGTGGCCGTGACGACGAGCCTCGTCCAGCCGGTGGAAGACTTCGAGATCAACGCCCGCGGGACGCTCAATGTGCTCGAGGCGATCCGCGCCGAGAGCGCCCTGCCGCCGCTCCTGCTCACGTCCACCAACAAGGTGTACGGCGGCCTCCCCGACGTCCCGCTCTCGTGCAGCGGCCGGCGCTACGAGCCCGCGGATCCGGAGCTCCGGGCCTCCGGCGTCTCCGAGGCCCGCCCGCTCGATTTCCACAGCCCCTACGGCTGCTCCAAGGGCGCGGCGGACCAGTACGTCATCGATTATGCCCGCACCTTCGGGCTCCCCGCGGCGGTGTTCCGGATGAGCTGTATCTACGGTCCTCGCCAGTTCGGGACCGAGGATCAGGGGTGGGTCGCGCATTTCCTCCTCCAGGCGCTCCGGCGGGAGCCGATCACCCTTTATGGCGACGGGATGCAGGTCCGGGACGTGCTCTTCATCGACGACCTCGTCGACGCGCTCCTCCTCGCCCGCAGGGACATCCGGCAGATCTCGGCGTCGGCGTTCAACGTCGGCGGGGGCCCGGAGAACACCCTCAGCCTGCTCGAGCTGCTCGACCTCATCGAGGAGCTCGACGGCAAGCGCCCCCTGATCGGCTTCGAGGGGTGGCGGCCGGGCGATCAGCGGTACTACGTGTCCGACTGCCGCCGGCTCTCCGCGGCCACGGGGTGGTGGCCGCGCGTCCGGGTCCGCGAGGGCGTGCGCAGGCTGCACGGCTGGCTGCGGGAGATGACGGAGGCGACCGGCGCCGGGAAGGCCGCCGCCGGCGCCGGCCAACCCGCGAAGGAGCCGTGCGCGGGGGACGTCCGGTGAGGTTCGCGCTCGTCAACCCGGCCTGGAGCTTCGAGGGGAGCATCTATTTCGGCTGCCGCGAGCCTCACCTGCCCCTCGAATACGGCTACGCCAGGGCGCTGCTCGAGGCCGCGGGGCACGAGGCGACCCTCGTCGACGCCCAGGCCCGGGGCCTCGCCGACGGCGCCCTCCGCGACGAGGTGGCCGCGCTCCGCGCCGACGCCATCGTGGTGACCACCGCGCCGAGCTACCTCTTCTGGCGTTGCGCCCCGCCCGAGCTCCGCGTCCCGCAGCAGGCGCTCCACGCGCTCCACGGGCTGCCAGGGCTCCGGCTCGCGGTGGGCCCCCACGCCTCCACCACCCCCCGCGCCACCCTGCGCAAGCTCGGGGTCGACGCCGTGGTGATGGGCGAGTGCGAGGACGTGCTGGTGGAGCTCGCCGATCGCCCGCGATCGCGCTGGGGCGAGATCGACGCGATCGCCTGGCTGGAAGGCGACGAGGCGCGCGTGCAGGGCGGCCCGCGCGCGTCGGACATGGCCCGGCTGCCGGCCCTCCGCTGGGACGACGCCACGGTGGCGCGCCACGCCCACCACCACCACCGCTTCGACACCACGCCAATCGGCCCCGGCGCCGAGGTCGAGGCGTCGAGAGGGTGCCCCTACCACTGCACCTTCTGCGCGAAGGACAACTTCCGCGAGGGCTACCGCAAGCGCCCCCTCGAGGTGCTCCTCGACGAGCTCGACGGGCTCGTCGCCCAGGGGGTTCGTTACGTCTATTTCATCGACGAGATCTTCCTGCCGGATCGCCCGCTGCTCGAGGCGCTCGTCGATCGCCCGGTGTCGTTCGGCGTCCAGATGCGCGTCGACAGCTGGAGCCGGGAGATGCTCGACCTGCTCGGGAGAGCGGGGTGCGTCTCGATCGAGGCAGGGGTGGAGAGCGTCACCCGGGAGGGCAGGAGCCTCCTGGCCAAGCGCTGCAGGCTCTCGACCGAGCAGCTCGGCGATCTCCTGATCCACGCCAAGAAGAGCGTGCCCTTCGTCCAGGCGAACCTGATCCAGTCGCCGACCGACGATCCCGCGGACGTCGCCGCCTTCCGGGAGCGGCTCCGGCAGCACGGCGTGTGGGCGAACGAGCCGGTGCCGATGTTCCCTTACCCGGGCTCGCCCGAGTACACGATGCGCTGGGGCACCCCCGACGACGAGGCGTGGGAGCGCTCGGTCGCGCACTACCTCGATCGGTTCGAGCGCTTCAGCGACCTCCAGGACAGCCGCCCTCTCCCGCTCTCCGCGCTGGAGATCGCGCCCCCCGGCCATGGCTGACGCCGCGCGCGCCCCCGGCTCGGTCCTGATGACCGCCGACACGGTGGGGGGCGTCTTCTCCTACGCGATCGAGCTCGCGCGCGCGCTCGCGGCGCGCGGGGTCCGGACGTCGCTCGCCACCCTGGGCGGGCCGCTCTCCGCGCCCCAGCGCGAGGCCGCGGGCCGCGTGCCCGGGCTCGCCGTCTTCGAGAGCTCCTTCCGGCTCGAGTGGATGGAGGACCCCTGGGACGACGTCGCGCGCGCCGGGGACTGGCTCCTCGAGCTCGAGGAGCGCGTCCGCCCGGCGCTGATCCACCTGAACGGCTATGCGCACGGCGCCCTCGCCTTCCGCGCCCCGAAGCTCGTGGTGGCCCACTCGTGCGTCCTCTCCTGGTGGGCCGCGGTCCTCGGCGGGGAGGCGCCGCCGCGGTACGATCGCTACCGGCGCGAGGTGGCCCGGGGGCTCGCCGCCGCGCCGGCGGTGGTGGCCCCGACCCGCGCGATGCTCGACGCCCTCCTGCGCCACCACGGCCCGCTCCCCGGGGGCGCGCGGGCGGAGGTGATCCCCAACGCCGCCGACCCCGCGCGGTTCGCCCCGCGCCCCAAGGAGGAGCTCGTCCTCGCGGTCGGGCGGCTCTGGGACCAGGCCAAGAACATCGAGGCGCTCGGCGAGGTGGCCCCTCACCTGCCCTGGCCGATCCAGGTGGCCGGGAGCGACGTCCGCCCGGACGGAGGTGCGGGCGCGGGCGCGACACCCCTCCCCTCGCTCGAGCACCTCGGCGTGCTCTCGCCGTCCGCCGTCGCCGCCGCGCTCGGCCGCGCGTCGATCTACGCTCACCCGGCCCGCTACGAGCCGTTCGGCCTGTCGGTCCTGGAGGCGGCGCTCTCCGGGTGCGCCCTCGTCCTGGGCGACATCCCCAGCCTGCGCGAGGTCTGGGGGGACGCGGCCCTCTACGTGGATCCCGGCGACACGGAGGCCCTCCGGCGCGCGCTCCGGGCGCTCATCGACACGCCCGGCGCGCGGCGCGAGATGGCCACGCGCGCCCGCGCCCGCGCCCTCGGCTTCTCGCCGCGGCGGATGGCCCGGGGCTACCAGCGCCTCTACGGCGAGCTCCTCGGTCGCGGGCCCAGCGAAGCGCGCTCGACGGCGCGCGGGGCGGCCGAGCGGCTCGAGCCGCGCGGGACCTCGGGGATCGCGGCCGCGCCCCCCGTGAAGAAGGCGAGCGCGCCATGCGCATAGCCCTGTTCTGCCACTCCCTGCTCTCCGACTGGAACCACGGGAACGCGCACTTCCTCCGCGGCGTGGTCACCGAGCTCGCCGAGCGCGGGCACGACGTCCGCGCCTTCGAGCCGAGGGACGCGTGGAGCCTCCGGAACCTCGTCGCCGATCACGGCGAGGCGCCGCTGCGCGAGGTGAGGGAGGTCTACCCGCGCGTCGATCCGATCCGGTACGACCTTGCCTCGCTCGACCTGGACGAGGCGCTCGAGGGCACCTCGCTCGTCCTCGTCCACGAGTGGAGCGAGCCCGAGCTGGTCGCCCGCATCGGCGCGCATCGAGCGCGCGCGGCGCGCGCGCCGTACCGGCTGCTCTTCCACGACACGCACCACCGGTCGGTCACGGATCCCGGGGCCATGGCGCGCTACGACCTCAGCCGCTACGACGGCGTCCTCGCCTTCGGCCGGGTGATCCGCGACCTCTACCTCGCGCGCCGCTGGGCCCGCCGGGCCTTCGTCTGGCACGAGGCCGCGGACGTCCGCGTGTTCCGCCCGCGCCGCGTGGCCCAGCCCGAGCGCGATCTCGTGTGGATCGGCAACTGGGGCGACGAGGAGCGCACCCGCGAGCTCGACGCGTTCCTGATCGGCCCGGCGCGCGATCTCGGCCTCTCCGCCCGCGTGCACGGGGTGCGTTACCCCGACCACGCCCGCGCCGCGCTCGACGCGGCCGGGATCGAGCATCGGGGCTGGCTCCCCAACTACCGCGCTCCCGAGGCGTTCGCGCGGGCCAGGGTGACCGTCCACGTCCCGAGGAGGCCCTACGTCGCCTCGCTCCCGGGCATCCCGACCATCCGGCCGTTCGAGGCCATGGCCTGCGCCATCCCGCTCGTCTGCTCGCCGTGGAGCGACGCGGAGGGGCTGTTCTCTCCCGGCCGCGACTACCTCGTCGCCCGGGACGGCGACGAGATGAAGCGGCGCCTCGCGGCCCTGCTCGCCGAGCCCGCCCTGGCCGCCGAGCTGGCGGAGCGGGGGCGCGCGACGATCCTCGCGCGCCACACGTGCGCCCACCGGGTCGACGAGCTCCTCGACATCGCCGCCGAGCTCGGCGTCGAGGTCGACCGCCCCGCGCCCGCCGCCACACCCCAGCGAGCCACGTCATGAACCGACGCAACCCACGCCCGGCCGCGAGCCGATCGCTCGACATCGCCTTCTTCGGATCGAGCCTCGTCTCCGCCTACTGGAACGGAGCCGCCACCTACTACCGCGGCATCCTCCGCGCCCTCGCGGCGCGAGGGCACCGCATCACCTTTCACGAGCCGGACGCCTACGATCGGCAGAAGCACCGCGACATCGAGGACCCGCCGTGGGCCCGCGTCGTCGTCTACTCCGGCACAGACCCCGCGGAGCCCAGGCGGCTCGTCGAGCAGGCCCGGAGCGCCGACGTGGTCGTCAAGGCCAGCGGCGTCGGCGTCTTCGACGAGCTGCTCGAGGCCGAGGTCGCCGCGCTCGATCGGCCGGGCCTCACGACGGTCTTCTGGGACGTCGACGCCCCGGCCACGCTGGAGCGGGTCCGCGCCGCGCCGTCGGATCCCTTCCGCGCGCAGATCCCGCGCTTCAACCTGGTCTTCACCTACGGCGGCGGCGACCCGGTGGTGCGCGGCTACGAGGCGCTCGGCGCGCGGCGCTGCGCGCCGATCTACAACGCGCTCGACCCCGAGACCCACTTCGAGGTCGCGCCAGACCCTCGATTTCATTGCGATTTTGCGCTGCTCGCCAACCGCCTGCCGGACCGGGAGCGGCGCGTGGAGGAGTTCTTCCTGCGGCCCGCGGCCGCGCTCCCCGGGCTCCGGTTCCTCCTTGGCGGCAGCGGCTGGCAGGACAAGGCGATGCCCCCGAACGTCCGCTACGTCGGGCACGTCTACACGGCGGACCACAACGCCTTCAACGCCAGCGCCCGCGCGGTGCTGAACGTGGCCCGCGACAGCATGGCGTCGGTCGGCTTCTCCCCGGCGACCCGGGTCTTCGAGGCCGCGGGCGCGGCCGCGTGCCTCGTCACGGACGCGTGGGAGGGGATCGAGCTCTTCCTCGAGCCCGGGCGCGAGGTGCTTGTCGCGAGGAGCGGCGACGACGTCGCGGAGGCCCTCCGGGCGCTCACGCCGGAGCGCGCCCGCGCCATCGGCAGGGCGGCGAAGCAGCGCGTGCTGGCGGGGCACACCTACGCCGAGCGCGCGAGGCAGGTCGAGGCCCTGCTGGCCCGCCCCGACGGCGCAACCCTCACCGCGATCGCGCCGCCGTGAAGCCCATCTCCTTCGTCTTCCTGGGCCTGTCGATCACCTCGTCATGGGGCAACGGCCACGCGACGACGTACCGCGGGCTGCTCAAGCGGCTGGCCCAGCGGGGGCACAGCGTGCTGTTCCTGGAGCGGGACCTCTCGTTCTACGCCGAGAACCGCGATCTCCCGAGCCCGCCCTACGGCCGGACCGAGCTCTACCGGGGGCTCGACGATCTCCGCGCGCGCTTCGGGGGCGCGGTGCGCGACGCGGACCTGGTGGTCGTCGGGTCCTACGTGCCCGACGGCGCCGAGGTCGGCGCCTGGGTGACGGAGACCGCGCGCGGGAAGACCGCGTTCTACGACATCGACACGCCGGTGACGCTCAAGCAGATCGAGCGGGGCGGCGCCGGGTACCTGTCTCCGGCGCTCATCCCGCGGTACGACCTGTACCTCTCGTTCACCGGCGGCCCGACGCTCGAGCGGCTCGAGCGCCGCCACGGGGCGAAGCGGGCACGGCCGCTCTACTGCGCGGTGGATCCGGACGAGTATTTCCCCGAGCGCGCGCCGCCCCGGTGGGATCTCGGCTACCTCGGCACGTACAGCGCCGATCGCCAGCCCACGCTGGACCGGCTCCTGGTCGCGCCGGCGCGCCGCTGGGGGCGAGGCCGCTTCGTTGTCGCCGGCCCGCAGTACCCGGCGGACATCGGCTGGCCCACCAACGTCGAGCGCACGGATCACGTCCCGCCGGGCGCGCACCGCGGCTTTTACGGCGCGCAACGCTTCACGCTCAACGTCACCCGCCGGGACATGATCGAGGCGGGGTACTCGCCGAGCGTGCGCCTCTTCGAGGCCGCGGCCTGCGGCGTGCCGGTGATCAGCGACGACTGGCCGGGCCTCGACGAGCTGTTCGAGCCGGGCAAGGAGATCCTGGTCGCCCGCTCCCCGGAGGAGGTGCTCCACCTGATCCGCGAGCTCCCCGAGCGGGAGCGGATCGCGATCGGCCAGCGGGCGCGCGAGCGCGTGCTCGCCCGACACACCGCGGCGCACCGCGCCGAGGCGCTGGAGAGATACACCCGGGAGCTGCTCGACGAGCAGGACGCGCCGGAGCGCCGGAGCGCCCGGGGGACCGGGGACGATGACGTCGACGTGGGGAGTCGACCTGGAGAGGAGGTCAGAGAGACATGAGCGCAGCGCTCCGCATCCTGGTGACCGGGGGCGCCGGATTCGTCGGCTCCCACCTGTGCGATCGGCTGATCCGGGAGGGCCACGAGGTCGTCGCGCTCGACGATCTCTCGACGGGCTCCCGGGACAACGTCGCCCATCTCCTCTCTCACCGGCGCTTCCGGCTGGTGGAGCACGACGTCATGCAGCCGTACGAGCGGGAGGTCGACCGCATCTACAACCTCGCCTCGCCGGCGAGCCCGCCGCACTACCAGCGCGATCCGGTCCGGACCACGATGGTCAACGTGCTCGGCGCGCTCCACGCGCTGGAGCTCGCCGAGGGCTGCGGGGCGCGCGTCTTCCAGGCGTCGACCAGCGAGGTCTACGGCGATCCCGAGGTCCACCCGCAGCCGGAGGGCTACCGGGGCGCTGTGAACCCGATCGGGATCCGCTCCTGTTATGACGAGGGGAAGCGCTGCGCCGAGTCGCTGATGATGGACTTCCACCGCCGTCGCGGGGTCGAAGTACGCCTGGCGCGGATCTTCAACACGTACGGTCCGCGCATGGCGCTCGATGACGGTCGGGTGGTGTCGAACTTCATCGTGCAGGCGCTCCGGGGCGAGGACCTCACAGTGTACGGCGATGGCTCCCAGACACGGAGCTTCTGCTACGTGGAGGACCTCATCGAGGGCATCGTCCGGCTGATGGAGCACCCGGCCGAGACGGGTCCGGTGAACCTGGGCAATCCCGAGGAGTTCACGGTGCTTGAGCTCGCCGAGGAGGTGCTCCACCTGACCGGGAGCCGGGGTCGGGTGGTGTTCCGTCCGCTGCCCGAGGACGATCCGAGGCAGCGGCAGCCGGTGATCGACCGCGCGCGGCGGGTGCTCGGCTTCGAGCCGAAGGTGCCGTTGCGCACGGGACTGCGCCGCACGCTCGAGGGTTTCCGGAGCGCGCTCGGGCTGGGCCATCGCGCACCTGGGCTCCCGGTGTCGGACGATGACGCACCGTTGCCCCGTGCGGCGAACGGCTGAGCCGAGCCGACCGTAGAGTCGGTGCGGCGCCCATGATACCGTCAGCTCTCTGACGCCCGATTGTCGCACAGGGCCGTGCGGCGAACGGCAGGGGCACTGCGCCCTTAACTTAGAGCGAAGGAGAGCGGCATGGATCTCAGGGCATGGTGCGCGGCGCTCTGCGCGGCGACGGTGGGTCTCGTGGGCTGCGGCGGGGACTCGGGAACGAGTGGTACCAGCGGTTCGTCGGACGGCTCGGGCTCGGGCAGCGGGCAGGGGAGTGGTTCCAGCGGCCAGGGGGGTTCCTTCGGCGAGGGGGTCGGCTCCGGGATCGGGTCCGGCAGCGGGACCACCGGGGGAGGCGGCAACGGCGCGGCCTCCTCGGGGTGCGAGCACGTCGATGTCGTGTTCGCGCTCGACAACTCCTCGAGCATGGATGAGGAGAAGGCGTCGATGCGCGACGTCGTGTTTCCGGCGTTCGCGCAGGCGTTGCTCGATATCGATGGCATCCTCGACTTCCGCGCGGCCGTGATGGACGCCTGCCCCCTCCCCGCCACCTTCCACACGCGCGGCGCCGCGGGTGAGTGCTCGTTCCAGAGCGGCAAGGCGTGGATGGAGAGCACGAGCACCGACCTCACGGGCGAGTTTCAGTGCGCTGCAGATCTCTATGTGGACGACATCGAGTGCACCGAAACCAATGACGACGAGCAGCCCGTGTCCTCGATCGCCGCCGCGCTGGAGCCGCCGTTCTCGACCGCCGAGAACGCGGGGTTCCTCCGCAACGACGCGCTGCTCGTGGTGGTGGCGATCACCGACGAGGACGAGCAGCCCGCCCCGCGCCAGACGCCGCAGCAGATCCACGATCGGCTGATCGCCGCGAAGGGCGACGCGAAGAACGTGGTGTTCCTCGGCATCGGCGGGAGGCGGCAGTGCGAGGGCGCTTATGGGGACGCGGAAGCGGCCCGGGACATGCAGAGGCTCGTGGACCTGTTCGCCGCCGACGGCCGTGGGTTCTTCTGGGATCTCTGCGAAGGGCACCTCGAGGACGGCCTCACGAGCGCCCTCGCGGCGATCGAAGAGGCGTGTGTGGAATTCGTGCCCACCGTGAACTGACGATGAACTGACGACGGGCGGCGCCGCGAGGCGCCGCCGGCAGGCTACCGCGGCAAGCTCTCCTGGTCTTCCTCCGGCGCTTCGCCCTCGTCGGCGCCGAGCTGCTCGACTTCCCCCCACAACGCATCGAGCTCCAGCCCGAGCCCTTCGCATCCAGGCACGCTCGCGGAGCGCGCTCGATGAAGAGATCCTTGACTGCATAGGATGCCGTTGTTATAAAAAGTAACACCGTTACGCACGACGATGGGGGCGGCGGCCGCGCCGCCCGGAGGCCAGGCGACACGGACATGGCGAGCTCGCGCCCGAAGACCACGAAGACCAGCGGCACGACCCAGGCGGAGCGCCTGCAGGCCTCGAGCCAGCAGCGCCGCGAGCAGCAGAAGGAGAACCTGCGCGGCGCGATCCTGGCGGCGGCGGGCGAGCTGTTTCTGGAGCAGGGCTACGAGGCGTTCTCGATGCGCCAGGTGGCCGAGCGCATCGGCTACTCGGCGACGACGATCTACCGCTATTACGAGGACAAGGACGATCTCCTGTTCGCCATCGTCCACGACGGCTTCACCGAGTTCCAGCGGGCGCTCGTCGCGGCCGCCGAGAGCACGGCGGACCCGATCGAGCGGCTCGTGGCGCTCGGCGCCGCGTACGTTCGCTTTGGCATCGACAACCCGGTGCACTACCGGCTGATGTTCATGCAGCGCTTCGATTTCGTCTTCGACCAGCGGAAAGCGCGGCAACAGCCGATGATCGGTTCGTTCGACGTGCTGCAAAACGCGGTCGCGTCCGCGATGGACGCCGGCGCCATGCAGCGCGGCGACGTGGAGCGCCACAGCCAGGTGGTCTGGGCCCTTGTCCACGGGATCACCGCCCTCGGCCTGGCCGACCGCGGCCGCTTCACGGCCGACGACGTCGACCGGACCCTGGAGATCGCCATGAGGATGATGGTCCGGGGCCTGAGCCCCTGATCGCTCTCTTTTTTTCCCGCAAAGTTAACACTGTTACGAATAGTTTCATCGTTACAATCAGCAACCGGTGGAGGGTAGGATGGATAGGGTCTTTGGACTGAGCGGCTTGCTCGTGATGCCGTTCTGGTTCCTGATGATTTTTCTGCCCCGCGCTCGATGGACGCGGCGGATCATGGAGTCGCCGCTCGTGGTCGTCGCGCCCGCGCTGCTCTACGCGGCGCTCGTCCTCCCGGTCATCCGCGAGGTGTTCCCGATCGTCAACCAGCCGAGCCTCGCGGCGGTCGCCCCGCTGCTCGGCTCGCCCGCGGGCGCCACGATCGGCTGGGTTCACTTCCTCGCCTTCGATCTCTTCGTGGGCCGGTGGGTGTACCTCGACAGCCGCGATCGCGATCTCTCGCCGTGGCTCATGGCCCCGGTGCTCTATCTGACGCTGATGCTCGGACCGCTGGGGTTCTCGCTCTACCTCGCCGTCCGCGCGATCGCCGATCGATCGCGCCGCGCCGTCGTCACGATCGCGGCGCCGCGCCCCGCCGGGGAGGCCTGACATGAGCGCCCGCTCGCTGAGCCCCTCGTTCTCGCTCCCTCGCTCGATCGAGGAGCTCCTCCGGCGAAGCCCCGTCCTGTTCATGGCGGCGGCCGCCCACGCCGCGCTGCTCGTCGTGCTGCTCGCCGCCGCCCCGCTCGACGCGCGCCTCGTGATGGGGGTGAACCCGTGGATCAAGCCGGCGAAGTTCGCCGCCTCGATCGCCATCTACCTCCTGACGATCAACTGGCTCGTCGGTGATGTCACGCTCCCGCCGAGAGGCCGCCGGGCCGTCGTCTGGGGCACGGTGGCGATGGTGAGCTTCGAGATGATCGCGATCACCGCGCAGGCGGCACGGGGCGTGGCGTCGCACTTCAATCAATCGACGCTGTTCGACGGCGCGGTGTTCGCGCTCATGGGCATCGCCATCCTCGTGAACACGGCGCTCGCGGCGTACCTCGCGACCAGGTTCTGGGCGACGCGACCTCCGCTGCCGGCCCCGTATCTCTGGGGCATCCGGCTGGGTCTCGTCCTGTTCCTGCTGGCCTGCGCGGAAGGCGGCTTCATGTCGGCGCACAACGCGCACAGCGTCGGCGTCGCCGACGGCGGGCCCGGGCTCCCCGCCGTCAACTGGAGCACGCGCGGAGGCGACCTGCGCATCGCCCACTTTTTCGGGATGCACGCGCTGCAAGCCGTCCCGCTGGTCGGCTACTGGCTGTCGGCGCGGGCGCCGGGATCGGGGCCGCGCACGCGGCGGGCCGTGGGATGGGTGATCGCGTTCGGCATCGGCTACGGCGCCGTCGCGCTGGCGCTCTTCCTGACGGCCCTCGCAGGGCGACCGCTGATCCGGATGTAGCGCGCCGAGAGGACGGCGGCCCTGCGCTGCTGGAGGCAAAGAGGCGAGCCGGCGCGGACCGCTGCCGCGTGACGATGGGCGCGAGCGGGACGTCGCCAACCGGACGACATCGCCTGCGACGAATCCGTCACGTCATCGTCATCGATAGACAACAACAAGCATGTGGCCCGCCACACAATTGACACAAATTCCGTCTAGGCTCTCCAGCGCGTCTGCGCCTGCCGCTGTTTCCCACCCGCGAGGCTCGCCATGCCTGACAATTTCGTCGTCCAATCCAGCGCCCTGCCCTCTTCCACCAAGCTCGTAGCTTTTCACGGCACCGAGGGCATCTCGAGGCCCTATCGCTTCGAGCTCTACCTGGTGATGACGAACGACGTCGGCCAGAGCTTCGATATGGCGGCGGCCGTGGGGCAGCCGGTGAGCATCTCCCTGGAGCGGAGCGACGGCGGCGAGCCCTTCCTTCGGAGCGGCGTCCTCGGCAGCATCGAGCTCATCAACGAGTTCGCCGGCCGGTCCGTCTTCCGGGCCACCATGGTCCCGCGCCTCGCCTTGCTCGCCATGTCCTTTCACAGCCGTGTCTTCACCGCGCAGGCCATCCCGGCGATCCTTCAAGCCGTCCTTCAGAAGGGCGGCGTCACGGACTGCGCGCTCCAGCTCCAGGGCTCCTACACCGCCGAAGAGCACGTCTGCCAGTACCGCGAGACCGACTATGCCTTCGTCGCCCGGTGGATGGAGCGCGAAGGCATCTATTATCACTTCGAGCACGGGGAGGGCGGCGAGACGCTGGTGCTTGTCGATGACAAGTCGGCCCATCAGCCCCATGGCGGCAAGCCCATTCGTTATTACCCGCAGCCAGGCGGCGCCAACACCGCGAAGGACACGTTCCACGCCTTCACCTGCCGGCATGACGCCATGCCCGGCACGGTCCGCCTCAAGGACTACAACTACGCCACGCCGGCCGTACCGGTCACCGGGCAGGCGTCGGTCAGCCCGAGCGGCTTCGGCGAGGTCAGCCTGTACGGCGCGCGGTTCTTCTCGTCGGGCGACGGGGCGCGGCTGGCGCGGATCAAGGCCGAGAGCCTCTCCGCGACCGGCGTCGTCTTCCAGGCGATGGGCAAGGCGGCGACGGTGGTCCCCGGGTTCACCTTCGAGATCGAGGACCACCCGCGGGCCGCGTTCAACACGAAGTACCTGACCATCGAGGTCGAGCACTGGTCCAACCAGGCCCCGGACATGCCCGAGCTCCGCGACTTCGCGACGTGGACCGAGAACTACCGCATGGAGGCCAGGGCCATCCCCGTGACGACGCAGTTCCGCGCGCCGCAGGTCACCGCGTGGCCGCGCATCTACGGCACCGAGATCGCGGTCGTCGAGGGCGCGGCGGTCAGCGAGTACGCGCAGATCGACAGCCATGGCCGCTACCGGATCAAGTTCCTCTTCGACGAGAGCGACCTGAGCGGGGGGAAGGCGTCGACCTGGGTCCGGATGCTCCAGCCCCACGGCGGCGGCATCGAGGGCTTCCACTTCCCGCTGCGCGCCGGCGTCGAGGTCATGTGCGCCTTCGAGGGGGGCGATCCCGACCGGCCGGCCATCGTCGGCGTCGCGCCCAACGCGCTCACGCCGAGCCCGGTCACGTCGGGGAACAACACGCGGAACGTGATCCAGACGGGCGGGCGGAACCGGCTCGAGCTCGAAGACCAGGCCGGGCAGGAGCGGGTCACGCTGTCGACGCCGTATGACAACACCTACCTCCGGATGGGGGCGCCCAACGGCGGCGCGTCGTACGAGGTCAAGTCGCAAGGGCACGCTTATACGTGGATCGGAGGCAGCTCCGAGAACATCGTGGGTGGCAACCGAACGGCGATCACCGTGGGCATCTCCGAGAACATCGTGGGCGGGTTCCGCCTGAGCATCACCGGGGGATACGCCGGAACCTTCATCGCCGGATACGCGCAGAACGTGATCTTGGGCTATCGCCACACGACCATCCTCGGCAATGAAAAGACGATCCTCCACGGCAACCGGAAGACCACCATCACGAAGGATCGTACCACGAGGATCGGGGGCGACGACACGTTCTGGCTCAAGGGCGATCGCGACGCCACCATCAAGGGCAACAGCAGCTTGCTCGTCCTTGGAAAGCGCAACACCAATATCCAGAAGCGCGACAAGAGCACTTTCTTCGACGGGCGAGAGACGACGATCTACAAGTCGAGCCAAACAACGGTCTGGGGCACCAGCGAGGTCGACATCAACGGCACGCGACGCGCGGACATCCGCGGTCACGCCACCAGCAACTTTTACGCAGGGCGAACGACCACCGTTCACGCGGGGGGAAGCAGGAAAACGGTCAGGGGCGGTAACATCGCCGAGGTCTTTGGTCCAGTCAAATTCACGCTTCACGGGCCGAAACAGAGCACTGTCAATGGCCCCGCCGAAAGCACCATCACCGGGCTCTACAAGACCACAATTGGGTCGCGCATCGAGATCATCAAGGGAACCAAGACCGAGAGGATCAACGGCCTGGCATACAAATATGCGCCTAACGAGATAAAGAAGGTGACACGGGCGGAGATCCAGGCGAAGGGTCTCCAGTACAGGGCCGAGCTGTGTCGCATTCAATACCAGCTCGGCTTCCACAAAGGGCAGCTGCACCTCATTCAGTAATTCACCTGCCGCTTGTGGCACAGCCTCGCGCTGAGCGCCGAGTCGAACGCCCCATCGAGCCCGCCACCCTGGAGTCCGCCGGATGAAAATCGTCAAGCCCATGCGCCTCGGGGTGGTGCCGAGGGTCTTCATGCACCAGCGCACCCCGCACCTCGTGGTCACCACCTTCGTCGGCTTCTCCTACGACCGGCCGGCCCGGCTGCTCTATGAGCCCACGATCTGGAAGATGGCCATGGAGGAGCTCGGCGAGGACGGCCTCCTCGACGAGTTCAACCCCAAGACCCGGGGCGAGCTCCTCGTCACGGGCCGCTGCTATCCGCCGGGGCGCGTCGCTCGCCCCGCGAGCTCGGTCCGCGTCCAGCTCGGACCCATCAACAAGAGCCTCTACGTCATCGGCGACCGGACGTGGGGGCTGCTCGGCATGTCGGACCCGGCGCCCTTCACCGAGATGCCCGTCACCTGGCGAAACGCCTTTGGCGGGAAGGATTTCGCCAGGAACCCGCTGGGCAAAGGCCACGGCGACAAGAGCGCGGCGCTCCCCAACATCGAGTCGCCCAGGCACCTCATCCACGCGCGCGGCGACTGCCCGATGCCCGCCGGCCTCGACGGCTACGACCTGACGTGGCCCCAGCGGTTCTCCAAGATCGGCACCTACGACGCGGCGTGGCGCGACGAGTGCTTCCCTGGTCTTGCGCGGGATCTGGACCCGACGCTGTTCAACATGGCCCCGGACGACCAGCAGATCGACGGTGTTTTCCGGGGCGACGAGACCTTCGTTGTCGAGAACATGCACCCCGACAAGCCCCGGATCGAAGGCGCCCTCCCCGGCGTTGCAAGTCGATGCTTCGTCGTCCTCAAGACGAGCGACGGTGTGGAGATCCACGAGCCCGCGATGAAGCTCGACACGGTGCGTCTGTTCCCGCACCGCGAGCGAGGGGTCGTCCTCTTCCGCGGCGGCATCGAGATCTCCGAGGACGACGCGGACGACGTGGTGGCGGTGCTGGTCGCCTGCGAAGCCATGGGGGCTCCCAGGCCCGTCGCCTATTACCACGATTACCTGATCCCCCGGCTTGGCCCTCTGAGCAACGATCTCCCGGATGACCAGGACGACACGCTCATGCCCGAGCCCGAGGATCCGGAGGCGCCGCCGCTGCCCGATGACACGCTCTCCGGGCTCGCGTCGAAGCTCAGGCGGGAGGGGTTTCTGGGAGGCACTCCGGCTCGATCCGTCGAGCGCGCGGCTGGAGCCGCGGCCGACGAGGACGAGGCGGAGCCGGCCACGGACTTCCCGGAGGGCACGGAGACGGAGGAAGAGGAGAGCTCCGCGTGGTCCCAGGTGGACACAGGGGTGAACCACGAGGCGGACACGGAGGCGCTCGCGTTTGCAGCCTCGGCGACGACGCCCGCCCTGGAAGACGACCCCGAGGAGGCCGAAGCGCTTCGCGCGCAGGAAGCGCTCACGGAATGGGGCAAGAAGCAGCTGCGAGACCATGGCATCGATCCAGAGGCGCACCTCGCCCAGGAAGAGCCCTCCGACGACCTCGCGTCCCTCGATGACCCGGAAGAATCCGAGGAGGCCGTGGTCCGCCTGGTCGAGGGCAAGCTCGGCAGCGGGCTGGCGGCGCACGGGGTCGACGTCGGTGCGTTGCTTTCGAAGGCGCGTCAGAACGACGCCGAGCGCCCGAGCGAGATCAGGATGTCGGAGGTCCGCGAGCGCGTGCGGCGGTCGCTGACGAGCGAGGGCTTCACGCCGGAGAAGACCGAAGAGCTGGTGTCGTCGCTGGATTGGCAAGCCTTCGAGGACGAGACCCAGGCCGCCGCTGACGAGGACCTCGACGACCCATTCAACCTCCCCGACGAGGCGCCCGAGGCGGCCCACGCCCTGCCCGAAGACGATGCCTGGGGCGGTGAAGCTGCGGACGACGAGGGCTTCGCGTCTGCGGAAGATCCGGACGACAGGGCTTCGTCTTTCGCCGAGCTGGGCGAAGACGGGCCGCGGCTCGCGCACCTCCTGGCGGCCGCCGCGCCGCTCGACAGCGAAGAGTCCCTGCGACTTCGCCGCGACGTGGAGGCCGGGCACAAGGAGGGGCGGAGCTTCGCGGGGTGCGACCTCACGGGCGCCGACCTCTCTCACCTCGACCTCGAGGGGATCGACCTCGAGGGCGCCATGCTCGAGTCGGCCTTTCTCACCGGGAGCATCCTGCGGAAGGCGAAGCTCACGGGAGCCGTCCTGGCGCGAGCCAACCTGGAGGCCGCGGATCTCTCGGGGGCCAGGCTCAACGGAGTCAATTTTGGTTCGGCGTGCCTGCGGGACGTGAAGGCCACGGGAGGCGTCGATTTCGGCGAGGCCGTGCTCGTCAAGGCGGACCTCTGGGGAGCGGATCTGTCCGGCGCCAATCTCTCGCGCGCCGACCTCTCCGAGGCCAATTTCTGCGACACCAACCTGGAGAACGTCGTCGCGGAAGAGGCGATGTTCCAGCAGGTGGACCTCACGGGAGCGCGCCTCGTGGGTGCGCGGCTCTCGGGGTGCACCTTCAACGAGGTGAATGTGACCGAGGTCGATTTCACCGGCGTCGACCTGACCTCCGCCACCTTCATCGCCGCCCAGGGCGACCGCGCCATCTTCCGAAAGGTGATGGCAAAGGACCTCACGAGCGTGATGGGCTCGTCCTTCGCCGGCGCAGATTTCTCCGGCGCGACGCTCGCCGGCGCGAACCTGATGGGGACGAGCCTCGCCGGCAGCGACCTCTCCGACGCCGACCTGCGCGGCGCGCTGCTCAACGAGGCCGACCTGACGGAGGCGTGCCTCGATCGCGCGAACCTCGCCGAAGCCATGCTGACCCGCGCCAACCTCACCAGGGCGTCGCTCCACGCCGCCGACCTGAGGCAGAGCATCCTGAACAGCGCGTGCGTCCAGGGGGCCAGCTTCGAGAAAGCCAGCCTGTTCAGCGCATGCGCCGATCGAGTGGTTGGAGATGACGACACGAGCTTTGCCGGCGCCAACCTCAAGCGACTCAGGGTAATACCGGCCTAGAGCGACAAACGGGTTGAAACCCCGAGAAAAAGCAGGAATTTCACAGGGAGGCGAGGAGGCGGGGAGCGAGAGACGGCGAGAAGGAGAGATTCTTTTTTTCTTCCTCCCCGCCTCCCTGTGAAATCCTCCGGGTTTCAACATGATTGGTGTTCTAGAGGGAGCATGGACAGGGAAGCGCTGTGCAAGCTGATCGAACAAGAAGAGATCGTTTCGGAGCTGGACCTGTCGGGCGTCGACCTGTCGGGGCTCGACCTCTCCGGCGGGATCTTCGAAGATGTCCGCTTCACCAGCGCCGACCTCACCGGCGTCAAGGCGCGCGAGGCGATCTTTCACCGCTGTGACCTCGCGGGAGCCAACCTGAAGGGGCTGGATTTTCACCTTGGAACGGCCATGGACTGTACGCTCGCGGGGGCCGTGCTCGCCGGCGCCTCGCTGGTTGGAGCGAGCGTCTCGGCCGTGGATCTCGAATCGGCCGATCTGACCGGAGCCGACCTCTCGTCGGCCACCATCGACCATGCCCAGCTCAAGAACGCCCGATTGGTCCGGGCCGACCTGACCGACGGCACCCTGTTCGGCGTCACGCTCGAGGGCACGGACTTCTCTCAGGCCAACCTGACCAGGGCTGTCTTGTTCCGTCAGGACCTGTCCCAGGCCGTTCTCACGGGGACTACCCTCGTGGAAGCGATCCTGATCGAGGTGCGGATGGGGCCCAAGGACTTCCGGCGGATGGACCTCAGCAGAACGCAATTTACCGGCGCCGACCTGCGAGGTTGCGACTTTTCAGGGGCCACGCTGACGCAATGCGGCTTCAAGGGCGCCAACTTGACCGGAGCCCGGCTGGACGGCGCCGTCGCCCGGCTGGCCGACTTCGTCGAAGCGACCCTGATGAACGCGAGCCTCACCCAGGCCGACCTGAGCCAGGCGCTCTTCGTCGACGCGCGCGCGGGCGCCACGAACCTCTCAGGCGCGCGGCTCGAGATGAGCGTCTGGCACCGGGCGAGCTGCCCGGGCGCCCGCTTCTGCCGGGCCGACCTGAGCCACGCGGACTTCTCCCACGCCGACGTGTCGTTCGCCGACTTCTCCGATGCGACGCTGTCGCGCGCGCGGCTGCACCGCGTGACGGACAAGGACGCGATCTGGCCGCCGAGCAAGGCGCTGGCGCACGGCGACGACCAGGAGCTCAAGGAAGCAGAAGACTGGCAGGCCAACGTCCTTGGGAGGCCTGCCGGCAGTCAACGCACCCCTCACTCATGAGGAAACCATGCAGAGCGCAGCAAGAGCGAGACAAACCCAGCGGGAAGCCCACGGCGATCACGGCGCCGTGCTCCGCGTCGATGGTTCCGCGTACATCGTCGAGACCGAGAGCGGCGAGGTCCGCGCGAAGCGCGCGACGAGCTGCCTGCTGGAGCCCGCCGCCGGAGACCTGGTGCTCCTCACCGCCGTGAACGGCGCGCATTACATCCTAGCGATTCTCGAGCGGGAGGAAGGCGCGCCCTCGCACCTCGTCTCCGAAGGAGATCTCCAGATTCGTCTGCGGCGCGGCTCGCTGGGCATCGCGGCGCCCGACGGTGTACACGTGGCAGCCGGCAAGGACCTCTCGATGGCCGCGTCGACCTTCCGTGTCGAGGCCAAGGAGGGGCACGTCGCGCTGGAGCTGTTCACGTTCCTCAGCAAGATGGCCCGCGGGGAGGTCGACCGGGCCAAGCTGATCGGCCGGAGCCTCGACTCGGCGCTCGAACGGCTGTCGCAGCGGGTGAAGCGCTCCTACCGCATCGTGGAAGAGGCTGACCATGTGCGCGCCGAGCGCATCGACTATGCGGCCAAGGGCAACCTCGTCATCCACAGCGAGAACGCCAAGATCACCGCGTGCCACGTCGTGAAGATCGACGCCGATCAGATCCAGGTAGGGTGACCGGACATGTTTGCAATCACATCGCGCGGCGGAATGGACTTCGGCATCCCGGACGTCTGCCGTCTTCCGACGACCATCCCCGTCCCATTTCCAAACTTCGCGGCGAAGCCCATGGGGACGTCCCCGGCGTACAAAGTGCGCATCGGGCCCGCTCCCGCCCATACCCTGGCGACCACCATTCCGCTCACCTCCGGCGACAACCCTGGGCTTCTCGGCGGCGTGATCTCCGGCCGCAACATGGGCCCCGCGAGGCGTCTCCGGTTCTCTCGCAACACGTTGTGGCAGGGGAAACCGGCGGTGGTGCTCTCCGCCAACGGCCTCGGGAACCAGATCAACACGAACTCGACGACCATCGTCCCGAGCCAGACCAAGGTCCTGATTCTCAAGTGACGTCCGCGAGAGCCGCCCGCGAGAGCGCCCCGAGATCCCGCCCTGTTCTGACCGCCGAGGGACACCCACGTGGCCATCGATGAAACTACCCGCATCCGCCTGGGGATCATTCAAAAGAAATACGGCGATCGCCTGGCCCGGAGCACGAACGGCTCCACCCCGCCGGATCGGCGCCAGGTTTTCATTGACGAATTCCGGCGGATCCTGGCCGACATCTTCGTTCCCACGTTTGATGCCATCGGCGGTGAGCTCGCCTCGTCAGGGCACGCTTATCGGATCGAGCATGACGTCGGTGAGAAGACCCCCAGCATCGAGTTTCACCTCCTGCTCCGGGGCGTGCCGGCCAAGGCGAACAACCTGATCCGCCTCTTCTACAGCGCCGAGGCCGCGGGCGACGGAGAGGTGATCGCCGAGGTCAACGTCTACCAGACCCTGACCGAGCTCACGCGGTTCCGGGTGCTGGCTCGGGTCACCCGGGAGGTCGCGGAGCAGATGTGCGTGGACGCCATCGAGCACGTCTTCGCCTGCAACGCTCGCTGAGAGGTCTTTGTGATGCCCGCGGCGCGGCCGCAGGCGGAGAGCGTCGTCCTCCATCCTCCGGCACGGCGACCCGGCGCTTCACCCTTCCCGCAGGATCCGGCGGTACGTCTCGAGATACGCCGCCGCCGTCGTCGCCGCCGAGAAGCGCTCCTCGGCCGCGCGGCGGCACGCCGCCGGGTCGAGGCTGTCGACCCTCGCCATCGCGCCGGCCATCTCCGCAGCGCCGTCCACCAGGAACCCCGTCCGGCCGTGCTCGACGATCTCCGGCAGCGCGCCGGCGCCGCGCAGCGCGATCACGGGCGTTCCCGAGGCCAGCGCCTCCAGGGCCACGAGCGAGCTGGTCTCCTGCACAAGGCTGGGGACGAGCAGGCACCGCGCCGCCCCGAGCAGGCGGCGCTTCCGTGCGAGGCCCACCGGGCCGATGAAGCGCCGCACAGGCCCGGGCCCGCGCAGCATCGGCAGCAGGACCTCCTGGAGATACCGCGTGTGCGCCTCGTACCCGAACGCCTGGCCGGCGATGAGCAGCGGCACGCCGGCGCGGACCGAGGCCTCCACGGCGACGTGATAGCCCTTCTCCGGGCAGATACGGCCCAGCGCGAGGGCGAAGCCGCGCTTGTACCGCCTCGGCCGGTAGCGCTCCAGCCGGACGCCGTTCGGGATGTCGGGCAGGAGCCGCGCCTCCGGCGGACAGGCGCGCCGCTGCGTCGCGGACACGCAGTGGAGGAACGTCCTCGGCCGCTCGAGACGGAACACCGCGGGCGAATAGAAGCTCGGCGGGAGATGGAGGGTCGCGAGCACCGGCACGCCCGGCTCGGGCAGATAGCGATCGAAATCGACGCCGTGCAGGTGGACGAGGTCGATCGGATACCTGTCGAGGGCCCGGGCGACGGCGCTCCGGTGATGGCCAAAGGCCCGCTCCCTGGCCGCCTCGTCGAGGACCGCGCCCGGCGGGGGCGCCGGCGTGGCCACCAGCGTCCCCGCGCAGGCGGAGCCCTCCGGGGCGACCACGATCGACCGGTGGCCGCCGCGCGAGAGCGCCTCGTCGAGCATCGAGAGGACCTGCTCGGCGCCGCCGACGGCGTCCGGACCCACGGGCGCGAGCGGATAACCGACGAGCAGGACCGTCAGAGGCACAGCTCGCGCTCGAGGCCGAGCAGCGTGAGCGCCTTCGCCGCGAGCCGCCGCCAGCGCGCGCCGTCGATCGGGAAGCCGAGGCGCTCGTAGTGGAGCGGGCCGTCGTGCGGGGGCCTGCGGAAATCGTACGCGGGCGCCGGCCGGAAGCGCTCGACCTCCGCGCCGAACGGGGCGAGCACCTCCCGCTGGCTGGCGAAGCAGGCCAGCATGGCGCGCTTCCGCGACGCCTCGATGTCCGAGAGCCGGAGCGCGATCTCGGGGACGCCGGGGTGCGCGATGAACTCGCCGGTGAGGAGGCGGCCGCGCGCGGCGTGGTACGACGCCGCCTCGAAGATCAGCGGCGCGGTGACGCCGTTCCAGAGGGCGAGCACCGCCGCCGCGTGGACGGCGAGCGCCGCCGCGTCGTGATCGGGGTGGCCGCCCTCGTAGGGGTGGGTGAACACCACCTCGGGCCGCGTCCGGGCGAACAGCTCGACGAGCCGCCGGGTGAGGCTCGGCGCCTCCTCGATCGCCTCCTGGTCGACCGCGCCGAGGCACCTGAGCCGCCCCGCGGGCACGTTGCCGGCCGACATCGCGCGGGTCACCTCCTCGCGCCGGAGCGCGGCGTAGCGCTCGCGCCCGATGCCGGCGAGGCCCGCCGGCACGAAGCGCTCGTCGCGCGGCGCCCCGTCGGTCACGTGGACCACCTCGATCGGGCTGAGCCGGCCGATCCGCGCGCCGAGCCCGATGGTCTCGTCGTCCGGATGGGCGAGCACGACGAGACAGCGCGGCGCCCGGCCCGACGAGAGCCACGAGAACGGCGGCCACGCGAGCTCCTGGGCGGAGGGGCCCTGACGGCGCAGCACGGCGAGGTTCACGACGGCACCTCCGCGCGCCTGGTGCGAAGCCCTGTGCGCGGCTCGGGTCGCCCCCCCGGGCTGCCGCGGTGCTCCTCGGGTCTTCTCTTTCGCTTCGGCGTGCTCGCGACGTGGGACATGAGCCACCTGGAGCGCATGCGGCCAGGTCGTCCTGGCGCAAAACGCAGCGATCTCCACACTACCAAACGGCGACGCGGCGCGCCAGACGGCGCGTAAAGCGCGGATAGGCGAGCAGACGCGTACCCGCCCCTCGGCTCCTTGCGCGCGCTACGCATTGCGTCATCTCATGCGTAGCGCCGCGTCATCCGTGCGCAGAAGTCGGCGAATTCCTCGATCTGCTGCGGAGGGCTCGTGTGGTGGGGCCGGACGCCGGCGTGCTCGGGGGTGAAGCAGTAGGTCAGGGTCACCTCGAACGGCTCGAGCGCCTTCATTTGCCGGTCGAACCAGGCCTCCGCGCCGGGGCGGAAGCTGTCGGCCCAGCTGAGGCCTGTGCGGAGGTGGCGCACCCCGAGATCCTTCAGCCACGCCACCGCGTCGTCGAGCCGGTGGTCGTCGAAGTGGAACCACTGGCACAGACCGAATTCAGGGGTGTACTCCGGGAAGAGCCGGAGCGCGCGCTTGGGCGTCCCGTCCTCGCGGAGCAGGCCCATGTAGAAATGCCGGTAATACGACGAGCCCTCGGCCTCCCGGTGCCGGGTCGTCGCCGGCCACGCGCGCGGCAGATCATAGAGGCTGTACCAGTGGATCCGCTCGACCTTGCCGCGGAGCAGCTCGGCGCTCCGCCGGAGACCGAACTCCTGCACCTCCTCGGCGCCGAACGTGGAGACGCCGATCTCGGTGATCCAGAGCGGCCTGTCGGTCACCAGGCGGATCTCCTCGAGCTTGGCGGGCCACTCGTGGATCTGCCAGTGATTCCAGTCGAGCGGGAAGCCATGCACCGCGACCACATCGACGTGCTCGAGCACGCCCTGCCGCCCCATGTTGGCGATGAACCCCGGATCGATCGGCGAGATGCCGCCCAGCACCCGCAGCAGCCAGTGGCGCTCGCTCCGGATCGCGTCCGCGGCGAGCTTCACCATGGTTCCATAGGTCGTCCACTCGGGATCGATCTCGAAATCCCAGTGCGACCTGTTGTTGGGCTCGTTCCAGAGCATCACCGCCTCGATCACGCCTGCTCTCCCTTCACGAAGGCTCGCCTCGCCGGATAGACGGCGCCAGGCGGGCGACCGGCGGCCCTCTCGCGCCGGCGGCAGAGGTAGACCTCGGGCTCGGGGTGGCTCACGATCTCGAAGCCGGCGCTCCGCAGCATCGCCTCCGCGCAAGCCCGGTTGGGCACCCACCAGTTGGTCGGGTCGTGCGCATAGCTGTGCTCCACGAAATGGAGCCTGGGATAACCGGCCTCGTCGAAGATCTCCTCCTCGGAGAAGGGGAAGTCTTCCTCCAGCGGCGCCACCTCCGCGCTGCCGCGCTGCATGCTCTGGAAGATCAGCGTGTGTCCGACCACGTGCTCGTGGAGCAGATCGAGCGCCAGGAGCGGGTGGCGGAGGTGGTACAGGACGCCCAGGAAGAGCACGAGATCGAAGCGCTCTCCGAGGCCGCCGACGTCGTACACGGAGAGGTTCCGGAACTCGATGTCCGCCCCGGAGACCTCCGCGGCGAAGCGCGCCTGCGCCAGGTAGTCCTCGTCGCTGTCGATCCCGAGGACGCGCGCCGCCCCGCGCCGCTTCATCTCGAGCGAGTAGAAGCCGGCGTTGCAGCCGATGTCGAGGACCGTCTTGCCCGTGAGATCCGCCGGGACGGCGTCGGCGAAGCCCCTCCATTTGAACGCGGGGTAATCCCCGAGGAAATGGTCGGGCGCCGTCTTCACCCCGCGGAGATCGAGGTTGTGGAACCACGGCCCGAGCCCGCGCACGCGCTCCTGGATCTGCTCCCGCGTCCACGTCGCCGCGCCCTCGACGCACCTCTCCATGGCTCCTCCCTTCACGCGGCGGCGCGGCTGAGGAGCTGGATGGCCTCGTGGTAGCCGTGCAGCGTCCCCACGTCGACATAGGCCTCTCCGGCCCGCACGGCGCGCGCGCTGCCGCCGCGGGCGAGGTACTCGTTCACCAGCGTCCCGATGTACGGATCCTCCCGCCCGCGCTCGCGCCAGAGGTCGTGGAGCGCTCGCATCACCGCCCCCGTGAGCCTGAAGGCGCCCCAGACCCACCGCGAGCGCGCGTCGCGCTGCTTGACCTGGATCTCGAGCACCCGGCCCTCCTCGTCGGTGACGACCGCGTCGAAGAGCTCCGGATGCTCGACCGGAAAGAGCAGGAACGAGAGCCCCCCGACGCCGAGCGAGCAGAGCCCGTGCTCCGGGAACCACACCGTGTCGGGGAGCCCCACGAGCACGTCCTCCTCCGGCCGGATCCAGGGGAGCGACCGGAAGATGGCGTCGCAGAGCCCGGCGGCGGCCGGCTGCACCACATAACAGATGTGCGCCGGGCCGACGCTCGCGCCGTAGTACTCGACGATATCCGACTTGCCCGGCGAGATCACCATGCAGAGCCGGGTCGCGCCGGCGAGCACCATCCGGTCGATGAGGTACTCGCTGACCGCGCGCGGCCGCTCCACGTCGCCGTCCCTGCGCGTCCCCACCGGGAGCAGCTCCTTCGAGAACGCGAGCGGCTGGATCCTGCTGCCCAGGCCCGCCGCCGGAATCACTCCCCACATCGCGCCGTCCCTCCGTTCGATGAGCCGACCTCGGCTCCGTTCAATGAGCCGAGACCGACTCGAGAATGGCCACGAGCTCCGCCGCGCGGCGCGCGGCGCTGTGCTCCGCGAGCACCCGCTCCCGCGCCGCGCGGGCGATGGCGGCGATCTCGCCCTCCGGGAGCGAGAGCGCCGCGACCGCGTCGTCCGTGGTCGCCGCCACGAGGATCTCCCTCCCCGGCGTGAAGAACCGGTCGAGCCCCTCCCACCCGTCGCTCAGGATCGGCGTCCCGCAGGCGGCGGCCTCGAAGAGCCGGCCGGAAGGGCAGTAGCCCATCGCCGCCATCGCCCCCCGCGTCACGTTGAGCGTCAGCCGCGAGGAGCAATAGAACGCCGGGTGATCCGGCGGCGCCACGTGGCGCAGATAATAGATGTTCTGCGCCCACGGGAAGTCCTCGGGGTAGAGCGAGCCCCCGATGACGAACCGCCGCTCGGGCAGCCTCCTCGCCGCCTCGAGGAAGAGGCGGGAGAGCGCCGCCTGCCGGTCGGCGGCGTACGTGCCGAGGTACGAGAGATCCCCGCGGAAGCCGTCCCGCGGCGGGACCGGGCGGTGCACCGCCGGGTCCGCGCTGCCGTAGAGCGGGAACACCCGCCGGGCGCCTAGCTGCGCCTTTAGCCGATCGAGCGCCGCGCCGCCGGTGTAGCTGAGCACGCAATCGAAATCGGCGAGGCCTCGAGGGCCGATGTAGCCGACCGGCTGTCCGGCCTGGACGCGATCCAGCGTCACCGGCGTGTCGAGATCGTAGAAGACCTTGAGCGCGCCGGACTCGAGGACCACGTCGGTCGCGGGGCCGCCGTCGGGGCAGTACGACGTGACCATCGCCGCGTCGGCCTCGCGGACGGCGCGCCTGGCCTCGGGGAGGACGTCCTCGAACGAGGTGTAGAGCCGGAGCGTGTTGCCGTGCGAGAGCGCGGTCAGATCCCGGTGCGCGGCGTAATACGGGACGTCGCGCTCGAAGAAGGTGACGTGGTGCCCGGCCCGCCCGAGGGCGGAGACGACGCCGCGCCACAGCGTGGCGTGGCCGTTGCCCCAGGACGAGCTGATCGTCAGACCGAAGATGACGAGCCTCATGGCGGAGCGGACCTCCTCGATGCCTGCGTCTCGGGCGCAAGCGCCAGTGGCCTGCCCGGCTCGCCGGGGATCATCGCTCTTACCTCGGGGCGGCAGCGGATCCGCGGCAAGAGCGCCCTTGCCTCGGGCCGGAGGCGGCGGAGCGTGTACGCCACCTTGGCGCGGGTGTGCTCGGGCCCGTAGCAGTCGAGGAACCCGGCGCTGTTCAGCGAGAAGAACGAGAGCGCGTCGGCGTCGTTGAGCAAGGCGAGCTCGGCGTCGTCCCCCGGCCGCTCGTGCGACGCCACCAGGGCGCCGATCCGGTCGAGGACCTCCGGCCCAAGCCCGACGCCGGCGAGCGCGGCGCGCGTCAGGGCGGCCCCGCGCCGCGCGTGCTCGTCCTTGAACGCCTGGTAGTCCGGGGCGCGGTGCTCTCTCCGGACGTCCGCCTCGGAGACGAGCCGCTCCACGTCGTGAAAGAGCGCCGCCACCTGGACGGCGACGCCGGCGCGCGGCTCGAGGCGGAGCATCCATTGCCAGACGTCGAGCGCATGATCGTGGTCGGCGCGGACGAGCGGCCTGTCGAGATCGTGGAGCTCCCGGTGCCGCCCGAGGACCCGGTCGAACACCTCGGTCGCGGAGGCGGGGTTCCTCCTGCGGAGGAAGCGCTGGCACCGTGTGAGGACCTCGTAGGCGGCGCGCGCGGCGCCCGCTCGCTCGAGCCCCTCGATCCGGAGGTCGAAGAGGCCGCCGGCGTCGAGCGCGTGAAGGCGGGTGTCGAGCGCCCAGAGGTCGAGCGCCGACGCGCGCCACGCCCGGGCGTCGATGACGGCGTGGAGCGCCCTCCCGGACGGGCCGGGCGCGCCGCTCTCCACCTCCACGCCGGGGAACTCCCTGGAGAGCGCCGCCCTGTCGGACGGGGAGACGAGCGGCGTCCCGCGGGTCGAGCGTCCATCGCTGCTCGAAGGGGGGCCGTCAATGAGGATGAGGCGCTTGAGCATGAGCGTGCGCTCTCCGGTCAACCACCGGGATGGAGCTCGACATGGCTGCCGCGCGTGGCTGCCGCGGACGAACCGGGATCGCAGGTGGGAACCTATCGCCGCGGTACTCACCGCACCATCGCGGAAATTCCGTAGAGCAACGTCGGGAAAGAAATGAGCGCGAGACGTGGGATCGCCGTAGTCGAGCCGGCCGCGGCTATCTCCTCGGCGGGCCGCCCCGGGCCCCGGCGTCCGCCCTGCGGCCGCTTTGCCACGACGACCGTACCTGGTCCGCCTGGGCCGCGCGCGCGCCGCCCGGGGTCGCCCGGGCGTGGCCCGCCGCCCCTGATACCGCATCTCCCGCTCACTGCGGAGGCTCGGGAGGGATGACGACGGTCAGCCCCCTTCTTGCGCAGGAACACGACGTTCGTCTCCGGGTAGGTCGGGTCCGTGAAGAAGATGTACCGCGACAGGTACTGCCCCGCCGGGACCACGTTGACGAACTCGGGATCCCCGGCATTCTGGAACGCCGCGCCGCGCGTCATGTACGTCGAGACGTAGAACGGGTGCTCGTCATCCTGGCTCCTGACGACGAACGGCTGGCTGGATCGGACAACGAAGCTCTTCCCCTTGTCCACCGTGGCCTGGGCGCCGGGCGGCGGCGCTGGATCCCACGAGAGGGTCGTGCCGTCGACGGCGCCGGTGATGCGCGTCGGAGGCGCCTCGTCCTGACCCTGCACGCGGCTTCTGTAACGCGCATAGACGTACTCGCTGCCGAGCGCGCGCACCGTCGCTCCGGATCTCACGGCTGCCCGGATGACGATCGCTCGGCGTCGCAAGGCTGCTCGCGTATTGATTTCTGCTGGGCGAGAATGTTCTTTTCGCAGGGAGAGAGAGAAAAGGTCCATCCATCAGGTATGCGAAATCGCAACGTACGCAACGACAGAGAGCAGCCTCCGCATCGGCGTTCTCCCCCGTGGCGGCGGATCGAGGAGGGCCAGGCGGCATGTTTCCAGTCGGCGCGGGAGCTGGCCCGGGATGATGCCAGCGTGGCCGGGTGTGCCTGTCGCCGCTGCAGGCCGAATTTATGAGGAGAATCACACGGCGAACCGGCGCCCATTGCGCGCCGCAGCCCGGTAAGCGAGTGTGATGCCGATGCAGCTTGCGCAGCGCCTGGCCGGGCTTGAGCTGTCGGCCATCCCCGTGTGGGTCGTCGACGTGGACCGCTCGCGGGTCTGCTGGGTGAACGAGGCCGGCCTGGACCTGTGGCGGGCGCAGGATCGCGACGAGCTGTTCGCGCGCGATTTCTCGACGGTGCCGGCGTCGATCCGGACGCGCTTCCAGGCCCTCGCCGCGCAGCTGCGCGAGGGGGGCGTCGTGCGCGAGAGCTGGACCTTCTACCCGCGCGGGGTGCCCGTGACGGTGACGCTCCACTCCTCGAGCATCGAGCTCGACGATGGGCGATTCGCGATCTTGAGCCAGGCGCTTCCCAGGGAGGGAGCGCCTGAGCCGGAGCTCGTCCGAGGCATCGAGGCGCTGCGCCACACCTCCGTGATGATCGCGTTCGTCGACCCGAGCGGAGACCTCCTGATGCAGAACCCGGCGGCGCTGCGGGCGTTCGGCCGCACCAGGACGTGGAGCGCCTGGCTGGGCGAGCCCGGCGAGGCGGACGCGATGCTCGGGGCGGCGCTGGACGGCGACATCGTGACGCGAGAGCTGCTCGTCCGCACCGTGGATGGGGAGCGCCTGCACGCGATCGAGGGGCGAGCGGTGCGTGATCCCGTGACGGGCGCCCTGGGGGTCCTGTTCCACCACACGGACGAGACGGCGCGGATAGGCGCGGAGCGCTCCGCCGAGGAGCGCGGCCGCCTGCTGGACGAGCTGAACGCGACGCTGGCGCTCGTCGAGCAGCAGCGCGGTGAGATCCTCGCCCTCTCCGCGCCCATCCTGGACGTGGGCGAGCGCGCGCTGGCGCTGCCGATCATCGGGGCGCTGAGCCGAGAGCGGAGCGCCGAGATCGCGGCGCGGCTCCTGCCCGCGATCGCCGGCAGCGGGGTCGACCGGGTGATACTCGACATGACCGGCGCCGCGACGCTCGACGAGTCCGGCGCCAGGCACCTGATCGAGATGGTACGCGCCATCCGGCTGCTCGGCGCGTCCGCCATGATCACGGGCATCCAGCCCGCGCTGGCCCGCGCCCTGGTGGCGTCGGGCTTTGACGGGACCGGCATCACCCTCGTCGGCTCCCTCGCCCAGGGCCTCTCGCGTTCCAGGAAGCGGTGAGCCGGGGCTACCGTCGTGCTCCGGCCAGGCGTCCGGCGGCGCCCTGGCTCGCGCGCGATCGCGACGTCGACGGCGACGGCGTCATCCGGGATGGAGGCGAGCTACGAAGCGGACCGCGGCGGTGCTAGGGTGCCCCGCGTGCCGACGATCTTCACCAAGGGCGATCTCCTCAACACCCCGGATCTCCACGCGTACGCGCACGGCGTGAGCTGCGTGGGCACGATGGACACGGGGATCTCCGTGACGTTCAAGAAGCGCTGGCCGGGCCTGCTCCCGGCGTTCGAGCAGCGGAGCGCCGAGCGGAAGCTCCAGCTCGGGGAGGCCTTCGTCTGGAGCGAGGGCGGCGACACGGTGTACACCCTCGCGATCCAGGAGAACGCGACGAAGAGGCCCTCGCTCGCCGCGCTCGAGCGCTCGCTCGCCGCGATGGTGACGCACGCCGCCGGGGCGGGGATCGCGCGGATCGGCGTGCCGCGCGTGGGCGCCGGCAAGACCGGCCTCGAATGGCTGCGCGTCAAGAGCATCCTCGTCAAGGTCGCCACCGACAAGCCGGTCACGCTCGTGGTCTACGAGCAGTTCGTGCGCGCCCCGGGCGCCTGACCCCGGCGTCGGGGGAAGCGCTGCGCCCCCGCGGCATCGAGACCGGGGCTCGGCGTGCGATCGAGCGGGCCGGTCACGGGCTGGGCTTGGCTTTGTCCCGCAGGTAGAGGGCCTCCACCTGCTGCCGGGCCCACGGGGTCCGTCGCAGGAAGTGCAGGCTCGATTTGATGCTGGGATCGTACTTGAAGCAGCGAATGTCGATCATGCGTCCGAGCTGCTCCCAGCCATGCTGCGCGACCAGGTGCTCGAGGATCATCTGGAGCGTGACACCGTGGAGCGGATTGTCGGGCTGGGGCTGAGTCATATCCATGCTCGGGGGGCGACCGCCCCGGAGGGCCGGCGTGAGCCCGCGGTGTAGCACGTCGCGCGGCGGCCGCCGCGCGCCGCGGCCGACGATTGGCGGATGAGAAGCTGTTACTTCTTCAGCCAGGTCTGGGTCCTGCCGAGGAGGGAGATGCCCAGGAAGCCGCGCACCTTCAGCTTCTTCCCGCCCTCGATCGCCTCGAGCTTGCAGCTATAGGTCTCGCCGTTGTTCGGATCCAGGATCGTACCGTCATCGTACTCGTCGTCATCGCGGACCATGTTCCTGATGATGACGAGCCCCAGAATGGGCTTGTTCTTGTCGGCGCCCTCGCAGGCGGTGCAGATCTTCGGCTTCCCTTTCTCGTCGAGCGGCTGCTTCAGGCTCACGATCTTGCCGAAGATCTTCCCGCCCCTCTCGTAAATCTCGACCACCGACTGCTCGACCCCCTTCTCATCGATCGTCCGCCACTGGCCGGTCACAGGGAGAGGATCCGCGAGCGCGACCGACGTGGCGAGGGAGCAACCCAGGGCGGCAAAAAGAGCCAAGAACCTCTTCATGTCGTCATAACTCCTTTCATCGTTCTGCGAAGCCACGGCGTTCGGCCCTGGCGTGGTGCTTGATTCGCATGTCGGTGCGCGCCGCTGAGCGCGACATGCCTCGGAGGGCGGACGGGGCGCCTCGCCGTTTGTTCATCGGGCCGGAGGGAGCGGCGGCGGGAGGCAGGGCTCTGGTCAGAGGGGAAGCCGAACGGTCGACAGGGCTCCCCTCGCAGCAGCCCTGCGGCGCGGTGGACGTCATTTTACCCCCGAGGGTACCGAGCGGGCTCGTGGAGCGCAACGGCACCGTGCAGCGGCGCGCCGGGGCGTTCGCCGCGCCGGACGCCGTGTCCACGATGGTAAGCTAGCCCATGTTGTGGCTCGATCCGCGGGGGGCGTACCGGGCAAGGCTCGCGAGCGCGCGCCGACTTGGCCTCGCGCGGCCGGCGTGGGGAGGATCCGGCGCTCGCCTCGCGACGCGAGAGCGCTGGCCGCTCCGCGCGCTCGCTCCTACAAGCGCTCGATGAGGAAGCTCCGGGTCTGGTCGTCGAAGTTCTGGGGGGCGAGGTTCGCGTCTGCCGTGAAGACGCGCGACTCGGCCGAGTAGCGCCAGAGCCCGTTGTAGAGCGTCAGCTTGAAGCCGGAGGGGACGCGGACGGAGCTGACCCTCTGGTCCCACGGGGTGCTGTAAAAGAGGCCGGAGCCGACGCCGTAGTTGACCGATTGGCCCGAGAAGCTGGCGTTCTCGTAGAAGGTGACCACGTCGAGCTGCGGGTCCGAGGCGTTCGAGACGACGATGCTCGAGATCCCGTCGTTGAAGCCCGCGGCCACGAGATCCGTGTCCGAGGTGAAGACGCGCGCCTCGCCCCCGAAATCGGCGTGGATGAAGGCCGTGACCCGGAGTCCGGCGGGGACCCTGATGGCGCTCGCGCGGTTGTCTCCGATGATCGTCATGTCCGGGAGGTCGTAGCGGCCGATCCCGAAGCCCTGCGAGACGCCGGAGAAGTTCGAGAGATCGTGGAGCACCACCTGGCCGCTGGGGTGGACGGTGGGGCCGCCGGCGATCGTGGCGTCGATCCAGGCGCGGTGGCGCGCGACGTCGACGCCGAGCTGCGTCGCGTGCAGGTTCGTGCCGTTCTGCCCGCTCGAGGCCGAGAACACCGCGACCTGACGCCCATCGACGAACCACGGGCCGCCGGAGTCGCCGCTCCAGCCCGAGCCCGTCACGCCCGTCGCCAGGAGCTCCTCGACGGAGTACCAGCCGTCGATGTGGAGGGTCGCCTTCTTGAGCGACGGCGCCATCACCAGCGGCGTGCCCTCGCTCCCCCAGCCGTAGGCCGTCGCGTCGCTGCCGATCGCGACCGACGTCGCCTCGGCCAGCTGGACGACCGGGCCGCTGGCGTCCTCGGTCAGGTGGAGCAGCGCGATGTCGGCGGCGGCCGAGGGCACCTCGACGGCGTCGACCGCGATGCGCTGGCCCGCGAGGTAGGTGTTGCTGCCGACGCGCACCGCCGAGGTCTCGCCCTCGTCCGCGATGCAGTGCTGCGCGGTGAGCACCCAGCGCGCCGCGACGAGGGTGCCGGTGCACTGGTAGAAGTCGCCGGTGCTCCCGCGCACGTCGAAGACCTGGACGGCCCAGGGGCTCGCCTCGGCGACCTCGCCGCCGACGATCGCGGACGAATGCAACCCCAATGCATCGAGCGGCTCGTCCGACGCGCCTTCAAGCGAGCAGCCCGCGGAGAGGCCGAGCGCGGCGCCCGCGCACACCGCGAGACCAAGCCGATGACCAAGTTCTTTCTTCTTCATTCTGCCTCCACATCATGATTCTGTTCGGACGATCGTTCGCTCCGAGGGAGTCCGCCTCCGCCAGGAGCCAGCGTTCGCCAGCGATCAACGTGACGGGGCCTGTGATTGCGGCGCGCCAGGCTCGGCGACGGCATCTCGGAGCAGACCCATGGGGCACCGGGCCGAAACCGGTGAAGGGGCAGCCGGAGCGGCAGGCCCGGAGACGGGCGTACGAAATCCGCCCGTGACGGCTCAAGAATCGCGGCCAGAGTATGCTGCGCTACCCGGAGCGGCGCCAGCCGGCGATCTGGAACGGCCGCGTTCGAGGCGTGGAACGAGGCGGCGTCCCGTCGCACCTCGCCCGCGCCGCGAGGTGACGCTGCGGGCGACGTCGAGCGGAAACGCTCGCTGCTCTCCGCGATCGAGCGCGAGCAGGCCTCGGTCGTCCTCATCGACGTCACCGGCGTCCCGATGGTGGACACGGGCGTCGCCGACCATCTGCTCCGGGCCGTCCGCGCGGCGGCGCTGCTCGGCGCCGAGGTCGTGCTCGTCGGCATCGCGCCCACGGTCGCGCAGATCATCGTGCAGCTCGGCGTCGACCTGAGCGGCGTGACCCCCCGCGGCGATCTCCAGGCCGCGAGGAAATCCACAAAATCGAGAGGTTAGCTGATCTTGGCGTGAGCGAAGTCACCACCGTGAGCTACCGTGGCTGCCTCCAACCCCCCGCTTGACGGGCGGGCGGCCGTCCCACAATCCTTGACGTCCACGTCACATGAGCGCTGCGCATGTCACTGCCTCTCGCCCGGCTTCATTCGCTGGATCTCGTCAAGGGCTTCGTCGCCGTCGGCCGGCGCATGAGCATCACCCTCGCCGCCGAGGACCTGTGCCTGACCCAATCTGCCGTCAGCCGCCAGGTGTCGGCCCTGGAAGAAGCGCTTGGCGTGAAGCTGCTGGTGCGCGGCCACCGGTCGATCCGCTTCACGGCCGACGGCGAGAGGTTCTTCAAGGTGGCCGACATGGCAGTGCAACAGCTTCAGGACGCGATGGCGGCGATACACAAGCGCCACGAGAAGCAGCCGGTGACGATCACCGCCAGCATCGGCGTGGTCGGCCTGTGGCTGTTGCCGCGCCTGGGCGCCTTGAACGAAGAGCTGCCGGACGTGGACGTGCGCATCGCCACCAGCAACAAGCTGATGGACCTGCGCGCCGAAGGCGTGGACATCGCCATCCGCTACTGCGCGCCCAGCGCCGCGCCGGAAGGCGCGGTTCCCCTGTTTGGAGAGGCGCTGGTGCCCGTGGCCCATCCGTCGCTGCACTTGCGCGGCCGGCCGGCGGCCGAGGTGGTCAAGCAGCACGTACTGCTGGAGTTCGACGAGCCGAAGCAGCCCTGGCTGCAATGGAACGAGAAACTCAAGCTGATGGGGCTGGAACGGCTGAAGCCCCGGGGCATCATCCGCTTCAACCAGTATGACCAGCTCATCCATGCCGCCACCAGCGGGCGGGGCGTGGCGCTGGGCCGCTCGGCCCTCGTCGCACCGCTGGTCAAGGCCGGCAGCCTGGAGGCGCTGGGATGGGACCAGGGGCAGTGGACATCGTCCCACCAGTACTGGCTGGTCCAATCCGAGCCCAGCCCCACGCCCGACGTGCAGCGGGTGTGCCAATGGATACGCCGCCAGGCCGCCTCGGACACGCACTGACTTGCGTGCCAGGAATGCGAGTCCGTCCGAAATCTCACTTGAGGCCCATCGCCGGTGAGCTGAAATGGACGTGTGCCGCGCCCCTGCGGTCCATTCACGAGGAGAAGTCCTTGACGTCCATGGCCTCCCTTCACGCCACGCTTGCCGCCCCAGCGCCCGCCACCTCCCCGCGTGGCAGCCGAGGGCCGGCGTTCACGCCATCTCGCCCGCGCGTGCCCTTCGTGCGCGGCACGGTGGGCTATCTGAAACCGGCAGACGCCCGGCCGGTCATCCACCTGGTTGACACAGGCCCGGAAGTGCCCCGGGAGAACTTCGAGCACGACCTGCGCGAGGTGCCGATCGTCGACGCGCGCCTCGCGCCCGCCCCGCCCCGCATCCACCACGAGGGCTTCGAGCTGTGGGACGCGCCTTCGCGCCTGCACGACTTCCATGATGAGGAGGCGCTCCAGGCCGTCTACTACCCGGAATGCGTGGAGCTGGCCTGCCTCGTCACCGGCGCCTCGCGCGGCTTCGTGTTCGACCACCTGCTGCGAAAGCGCGAGGAAGGCCGCCCGCCCCCCCTGACCTTTGGCCGCAGCGGCGCCGCGAGCGCGGCCGCGGCGCTGGGCCGGGTGCACAACGACTACTCGGAAGACAGCGGCCGCAGGCGCCTGCACCTGGTGCTCAACGATCCTGAGGCCGCTGCCGCGGTGCGCCGCTACAGCATCGTCAACATCTGGCGCTCCATCGGCGGCGTCGTGAGGGATACCCCGTTGGCGGTGTGCGACGCCACCAGCGTGAACGTGGTTGACCTGGTGCCCGCGGAGCTGCGCTACCCGCGCCGGGTCGGCGAGATCTACCTGTCGCGCCACGCGCCCGGCCACCGCTGGGCCTACTTCTCGGAAATGGACACCCACGAGGCGCTGGTCTTCAAGCAGTTTGACTCGCAAGCGAGCGGCACCTCGCGCTTCACGCCCCACGCCGCCTTCGACCTGCCCCACATCCCGAGCGACGCGCCCTTGCGGCGCAGCATCGAAGTGCGCTGCCTGGTGGTCTACGACTGAACGCCACGAACAGGAGAACCCATGACAGGACTGGTCGAGTGCTGGTTCGACTTCGGCAGCAACTACAGCTACATCGCGATCTCGCGGATCACGCCGCTGGCACGGGACGCACGCGTCGACATCGTCTGGCGCCCGTTCCTGCTGGGCCCGGTCTTCAAGCGCCTGGGATGGGACACCTCGCCCTTCGTGCTGCAGAAGGAAAAGGGCGAATACGCGTTCATGGACACCGCCCGAGCATGCGCCAAATACGGCGTGCCATGGCGCCGCCCCACCACCTTTCCGCGCGCGGCGGTGCACACCATGCGCGTGGCCGCCGCCTTTGCCGAGCAGCCCTGGGCGGGCGACTACTGCCGGCGGGTGATGCAGATGAACTTCGCCGAGGACAAGGACATCAACACCGACGAGGTGGCGGTGCAGGTCCTCGATGAACTCGGGCTGGACGGCCGCAAGCACGTGCAAGAGGCCCAGGCAGAGGCGCGCAAGGCCAGGCTCCGGGCGTTCAGCGAAGAGGCCATCCGCCGCAAGATCTTCGGCGCGCCCACCTTCTTCGTCGGCGACGAGATGTTCTGGGGCAACGACAGGCTGGAGGATGCGCTGGCCAAGGCAAGCGCCGGGTGACCCCACGCCCGCCGGGCACGCGGGGCAGCGCACCGTGGTGTGGGCTCCTTTCGTCGCATCGATGGACGATGATGCAACGCTCCCACCGGGCGTGACGGGCGACGACGGCGCGAAGATGAAGCGCTGATGTCCGGCGGCGTCGCGTTCCGCCACACGACGTAGGACGACGCTCGCTGGAGCGAATAGAAGGAGCCGTTGAGCTCGATCGAGTCGAAATGCCGCGCCGCAAAGGCGAGCTCCTCGGATTGCCGTAGGCCCCTGGGATAGAAGACGCCCCGCCGGGGCGCAGAGCGCCAGCTCGAGATACCGATGCGGATGCGTCCGGCCGTGAGCGCGCGTTCCGAGGAGCGGCTCCGTGGGCCCGCGATCGGGAGCTCGCCTCCGTCGCTTCGCAAGTTTCGCGCCGGTGGAGGCCGTCTTGGATCGGCGCGAGGATTCCGCCCTAGCGTTGTAGGAAGACGAAAGCGCCCTTCTTGTTCGAGATGACGATGTCCGGCCGGCCGTCTCCGTTGCCGTCCGCGACCGTGAGCTGGGTGCCTACCCCCGAATCGTCGTCGATGAGAACAGGCTGGAAGTCGACGCGTTCCGCCGCTCGCGCCTGCTCGAACCAGTAGAGCCGGGCCGGCGCGTCGAAGTCCGGCATGCCGGCAGGCACATGACCCCAGAAGCGCTCGCCGCTCACGAGGTCCTGAAGCCGGTCACCGTCGATGTCGGCGTGAGCGAGCGCGTGCGGCTCGTGCATGAACACGCTCGACGCGGCATCGGGTGTGGTCCCCGGAACAACGACGTGCTCCACGAACGCGGTGCCGGCCGCGTTTGGAACCTGCTCGAACCAGGAGAGCCCGTAGCCGTGAGCGGCCAGCGTGGTCGCTATGTCCGCGTCCCCGTCGCCGTCCACGTCGACCACCGGCATCTGCGCTCCCCCGGCACCGAACGGCTGCTCGACGCGCGTGAACGGCAAGCCGTCGGGCGACTCTGGGCTCCGCGTGAAGTAGCCGCTCGCCTCGACCAAGTCGCTTGCGCCGTCCCCGTTGACGTCGCCTGCACCGAGGCCGTGCGTGAACGCGCCGTACCCCCGATTCTCGGTGAGCGCCCGGAAGACCCACGGCTCGGTCGGGTCCACGCCGGGCGACGACGTTCCGAGCATGCCCCCCGACATGTGCACGAGCTCGGGCACGCCGTCGCCGGTGATGTCGGCGAACAGGGGCGACTCGTTGTCGATCGGCCACGGCAGCGTGTCGTGACGAGCCCAAAGCGCGTCGCCGTCGCGCGGGTTCTGGTACCAAGCCGCGGGCACCCCCGGAAAGCCGACGACGAGGACGTCGGTGAACCCGTCGTGATCGAAGTCGTGGGGGAACTCGAAAAAGCAATCCGAGTAGCCGTGTGGATCGAAGGCTTTCCTCGGCCACACGGGATGGCTCGTGCCATACCCCGGACCCTCGTACCAATCCGGGCCCGCGATGACATCCGTCACCCCGTCGTGATTGAAGTCCGCAAAGCTCGCCCCCTCGCAGTAGAACTCGCGGTGCAGCGTGATCTTCACGAAGCGCGCGTCGAGGGCGGCCTCACGCGGGAGCGGTGGGCGCGCGGTGACGGTGCCCGCGGGCGGCGCGTCGGTGCCCGCGTCGACGGGCGCGCGCGAGGATTCGGCCGCGCAGGCGATAACCAAGGCGAGCGGTGTGCAGCACAATAACCCCATTCTCGAAGCCATCTCCGAGCGCTTAGCAGGTCGTGGCCTGCCCGAGAACGTTCTCGCCGCACGCAACCTCGGCGACGAGGCCCGCGCAGCGCAAGGTGCGCCGTGACGCCGTCGTCCGCCCCCTGGTCGACACGTTCTTTGCGTGGGCGAGGGCCGAGCACGCACGTCCCCGCGAGCGCGGCCTCGTCTCTACTGCGCTCGGCTACGCCCTCAACCAAGAGCAGCCGTCGGGGCCGGCGCCTCGGCGATCGCGGCGCGAGCCCGCACCGCCGTGCGCGGCCAGAGCCAGGCGAGCATGTCCCACGCCAGCTCGGCGTGCCGGCGCTCGTCGATCGCGACGCGTTCGAGCGCCTCTCGTCGTCCATCGCGGACCGCGCGCGATCGACGAGCGCCTCGGGTGCGCCCAGGCCCGAGAGCACGCCCGCGAGGCGCTCGAACGCGACGATCGACGAGTGCTCCGCGAGCGCCGCCCGAAGCCACCGATCCGAGAGCGCGCCCCGCCGGCCGGGGTCCGCCTCGGGGATGGTCGCGACGGCGTCGATCCAGTCCGAGCTGGGGCGGGCGTCCGCGACGAGCGGCGCGCCATCTACGCGGAGCGGCCGCCCTTCACGACGGCCAACGCGCAGCCACCGGCGCAGCCGCCGACCATTCGATCCGACGCCTCCGACCACCAGACGAGGCGCCGCCAGAGATCGGCGTCCGAGGGGGAACGTCGCGAGAGCGTCATGCAGACACGATGGTACGACACGCGATCGCCGCGCAGTTCACCCGCAGGCTGTGGAGTGAAGGCGGCCGCTTCGATGGCTCGCCGTGACCAATCCGTCGCGTCGGGCTGCGGTGGTCGCCTCGGTCGCCAGCACCCTGAGCCGCGCCGTCGCCCTCGGAGATGAGGTGGCGACGCGGGTCCTTCACGAGGCGATCGGTCGGCTGCTCGGGTTGCCGGTGGCGCCGGAGGGGTGAGCAAGCTTGGACCAAACGCCGCAGCGCACCTCGCCCACGTTATCGGTCGGAGGGCGGCGTCGCCGAAAGCAGCGCGCGCACCCGGCGGCCGCGCAGCCCGAGCCCTCCCCAGAGGAACGCGGCGACGTAGATCGAGAAGAGCGTGTGGCCGAACATAGACCCCCCGCGGGCATCAGGAATCATCGGTCGCCTCCAGAAAAAATCGCGGGCCTGGCCGGCTCCGCTCCCCGGCCCGTGGCGACCCCGGAGAGCAGCCGGGGCCGCCCTGCCGGCCCCGGGACGATGAGCTCCCCGTCCGGGTCCACCGTCCAGCTCCGCCCGCCAGAAGAAAACCTCGTGACTACGAAGCCTTAGGTGTAATTCAAAAAAGATCGCCCCGCGTGTCGATCGCGTGGTCGCCCGTTCGTCGTGACGATGGAGACAGGGGCCGGGCGGTCGACGCCGCCGGGGCGCTCCTCTTCGAACCGGAAGGAAACTCGACGATGCGATTCATGATCACCGCGGCACGGGCGACCGACGACGCGAAGCACGACGCACAGGCAGCGGCGGATGCGCCCTCGGACGAGGCGCTGTTCGCCGCGTACATGACATACAACGAAGACATGCAGAAGGCCGGCGTGCTGGTCGCGTCCGAGGGCCTCAATCCCGCCGGGGTGCGCGCGCGCGTCGGGATTTCGGGGGGGAAGCGCGTCCTGCTCGACGGGCCCTTCGCTGAGTCGAAGGAGCTCGTCGGCGGCTTCTACCTGATCGAGGTGGGCTCGAAGGAAGAGGCGATCGCCTGGGCGCTGCGCTGCCCCGTCGGGCTCGGGAGCGCCGAGGTGCTCACGATCCACCAGATGACGGAGCTCTCGGACATCCCGCCGCGGTTCAGGGAGATCATCGCCGAGGTGGCGCCGACGTGGAGCGTGTCCTTCTCGAGGGCGCAGTAGGCCGGGCGACGAAGCGCCGGTGCATTGGCCACGTGTCTGTCGATTCAGCGTGCGGTCCCGCGGAAGGGGTGGCCAGGCGTCACTTTCAGCCCCGCGCGGCATCTCCGGTCATCAATGTCCAAGCCGGCCCGACCACGACCGACAGAGACCCCGGGAGAAACGGGCGCGCCGACGTATTACCGGGAGGTCTACCCCATCGTCCGTCGGCGGCGGTCCACGTCCCTCGTCGGCACGAGCGCCCCTTGGGGACGTGCCGCGGAACAGGGCGTCGTAGAGTGCGTGGGCGTCGGCTTGGATGTACCCCGAGAAGCCGCGGAACATCTCGCAGACCGCAGCGCTGGTGTGCTTGGGCTGGTACTCGCAAAAGACGTGATCCTTGTCCGCGAGTGGGGAGAGACGGCGCTTCATGCAGCGCTTACGGAGAACTGAGGCCGCCGGCCGCGATGGTCGTGCTTTCTTGTGTTCCAAATCACATAATAACGGTCTGGGCCGATGGGCGTTCGATTTTTCTCCCCCGCATTTTTTTCAGCGATGAGTTTCCTCGGGCAGCGGGGTCTATGGGGTACAGCCGGTCGCGATCATGACGCCGGCTGTCGCCGGGGACGGCGGCGGCGCTCGGGGCATGCGGCCTTCGTCGCCGCCGCGACCGGGAAAAGCGGTTCGAGCCGCCGGATGAGATGCTGCACGAGCTGTCACGAAGGGAGAAGGAATATGGTCATGAAGCGCGTCTTGATCGCGATGTGCCTGATCGTCGCTGCATGTGGGGGTGAGGAGGACGACGCGCCCGTCGCGTGGGAGGACATGAGCTTCGATCAGCGCTTCGCGTTCATGGAGGATGTCGTCCTGCCGGAGATGAAGGAGACCTTCGTCGCGTTCGACGCGAAGTTCGAGGGAATGACGTGCGTGACCTGTCACGGCAGCGGCGCGGCCGACGGGACCTTCGCGATGCCGAGCCCCGACCTCCCCCCGCTTCCCGCCACCGAGGAGGCGTTCGCCGAGTACGTGAAGGATCCGGAGATCGAGCGGTGGGGCACATGGATGTTCGAGACGGTCATGCCTCGGATGGCCGATGTGCTGCAGATCGCCGCGTACGACCCGATGACCAACACCGGCGACTTCTCGTGCAATGGCTGCCACACGCTTGAGGGCGTCGAGCAGTGAAGCCGCCGGGCACGCCGCCGGCGGAGATGCAAACGTAGCGGATGGGTGGGCCTCGACGTCGAGCGTAAAAGGTGAAAGGCTCCGGCGGCGACAGCTCAATGCGCTCGGCAGGCAGATGCTCGGGCAGCTTCTGCCGTCCGTGCGGGCGGATGTGACGCCCCTTGTCCCCGCCTCCGGATGAGCTGCCCGGCGCTGCGCCATTGCCCTGCGGCGGAGAGCGCCCCGCTCGGCCACACCGGAGCCGCCCTCAGCGTCGAAACAGGCGGAAACCATAAAAATTGCTACTGTTTCCGGCCGCCGCGCGTCATCGGTCGTTTTTTCTGGCGGGATTCCTGACACGCGGAGCTAGCCAAACGCCCCCGAGGCGGCCGCGGGGCGGAGGCCCTCGATCAGGGCCGCGCGATAGCGGTGTCGCGCCGCGGAGAGGCGCAGCGCCTCGCCCTGGTCCGCGAGCGACGCCGCGGCCATCGCGGCGTGACCCAGACGCAGGAGCGTGTAGGCGAGGAGATACGCCGGCAGGCGCCGCTCGGGATCATCGCCGGAGCGGCGCTGATACCGCTCCAGGAAGGCGCGCCGGGCGCCTCGCGGCATCCGCCACTCGACGATGGCGCCGGCGAGATCCCAGGCGATGTCCGTGGGGCCAGGGAGGAAATGATCGTCGCCGTGCCCGCAGGCGTCCACCTTGACCAGCTCGCCCGCGGCGGACCTGCGCCACTCGTGAGGATCCATCCTGCCATCGACGATCACCGGACGCGCGAGCTCCAGGCGGAGCTCCCCCGGGAGCTCCCTGCGCATCTCCAGCGAGAAATTGGTGCGTGCCATCGCAATGAGCTCGTCGGCCGCAGGGCTCGGCGCAGGGAAGGCCGAGGCGCGAAAGGCGCAGTAGTCGGCGAGGCGATCGAGCTCCGCGGCGGACAGGTCATCGGCCTGGAGCGGGCGGCCAGGGAGCCATGGATACGAGCAGAACCCCTGGCCCTCGCCGCGCGGCTCCGGCCCGAAGCCGGCCTGGAAGACGCCTTGAGCCCGCTCCAGACACTCCGCCCCGTAGCGGCCCATCCCTTCGAACTTCAGAATCCGGCGGTCGTCGCGGGAAAGGTATTTGAGGCGCTCCATGGACGTCCAGGAGGGCGGCCAGCGCGATTCGTCCTCATAGCAGCGGCGGCGCCACGCCCCGGCCCCGATGGGCTCGCCCACGTCGGCGGGGAGCTGGGCCCCGCCCTCGGCGCGCTCCGAGCGGAAGGACCGCCACCGGCGGGCGCCGTCCGGCGCGACGAGCGCGTCGGGATCGGGCGCGCGGGAGCCGAGGAAAACGACGCTGGCGGGCGGGACACCCGCGCGGACCAGGGCGTCTCCGGCGGCGAGGAACGAGGAGCCGCTGAGGCCAGGCCCCTCGTCGACGACCCAGAACCGCGCTCCCTCGGCGATGCCGTCCTCGACCCAGCGGAGCTGCCCGGCGTCGAGCTCGACGCGGCGGTCGTAGGGGTGACCTGACGGGCGCACGGTGGTGCGCCCGGCCCGGATCCCCTGCCCGCGGAGCGCCGCGGCCGTCACCGCGCTCAGCGTCGTGCCGATGCTGCGGATACCGACGACCCGGACCGGCGCCGGCGGGGACGCGAGCCGCCCGGCCAGCCGGGCGAAATCGAGCGGATGAAGCGCGTAGAACGAGAACCCCTCGGGCGGCGACGTCGAGAGGATCGCCGGGACCTCGACGGCCGTGAGGGCCTCGGGCGTGGCCAGACGTCCGGCTGTCCGTGGGCAGACGTCTGGCTGTCCGTGACCAGAGGTCTGGCCGTCCGCGATCGCGAGCGCGCCCGCGCCGTCACCGCGGATCAGCGCGGCGGCGAGATCGTCGGTGAGCTGCGCCAGCGCCGAGGCGCTCTCCGCGCCGGCGTCGGCGAGGAGGGACTCGAGCTCGCCAGCGCGGATCAAGGCGCTGAGCACGAGGTCGCGAGGGCGCGCCGCGCCTCCGGGGCCGGCGATCGCCCGGAGGTCGCCCGCGAGCTCGTCGACGAGCCGCCGCCCCGGGACGTCGCGGCGGCCGCTGCGGAACACGTACATGCGGTATCCGGAGCTGTCGTCCATGGCGGGCTCCGCGCCTCACCGCTGCGCGACGCGCGACCCGCGCCGCTCGCGGGCCTTCCCAGCGGTAACGTCATGGAACCGGCTCGTCAAGCCACCGGCCTCGTGCGTGGGTGGGAGCGACGGGCCCGACTCGGCCGCGGCTGGGAGCGGGCGGAAAGAGCAGCGCGAGCGGCTCCGGCGCCATCGCCGTCGATAACCTCGCTCAGCGCGGGCCGCCGGCCGCGAACGCAAACTCGATGTGCACGTGCTCGTCGTGCCGCCACCACACCGGGCCGCGGGGGATCACCCTTGCGAGCGAGCCCAGCTTGCGGCCCGCGGGGCTCGCGAGCAGCAACGGCACGTACTCCGGCGCGAGGATGATCCGCTGGATCCGGAGCTTCCTGGCCCTGGCCTTCTCGTCCAGCGTCGACAGGAGGCGCGCGAGATCGTCGAAATCGATCGTCAGCTCGCCCAACCGGCCCTGCGCGTCGAGCTCGAGGCCATAACCGAGCTTGTTCCAGGGATAGGTCGACACCTCCGCGGGCCGCCCCGCGCCGTCGCGCAGCGGGACGAAGATATCGACGCTGAGCCCGTTCTGGTGCGTGCGGTGCGGCCAGAACGGGCCGCCACCGCGGTGGCCCGTCTCCCCGACGACGAAGCGCCGCCCTGGTTTGGCGGCCGCGCACGCGGCAAACGCCTCTTCCAGCGCGTCGCGAACCGCGCCGTGCACGTACTGGCGTCCGAGGCTGGCGCCCAGGTAAGAGTAGGTCACATAACCGGGCCCCGAGGGGCGGAGCGGGTGCCCGTGCAGCAGCCGGCCGCGCGCGGGACTGCCAGCGCTCTCGGACGGTGTCGCGCCGTCGAGCCAGACGCGGCCGTGCGCCACGACGAAGGGCGCGACGAGCAGGAGACCGGCGGCGATCGCGAGTCGCTTCCACGCCCGACGAGACGCGCTCGTCGCTCGCGGAGCCACAGCGGGCGGCACGCCCCGAGGGACCTGGAGGAGCTTCACCCCGTTCGGCTTCCTGGAAGATCGATCACGTCGTTCGAGCGGGAAACGAACCATCAAGCGCGCCAAGAGGCGTTCCACCTCCTGGCGTTCCGGCGCCTCGGCAGCTCACCATTCGGCGTCTTTCAGGCAGTTTCAACTGATTTGTGGGATCGGGAGGCCATCGCGCCGAAAGAGGGCGCCGAAAGAGGCGCGACCGACCGACCGCGCGCCCCCGCCCCCCTGCCCTGTGCAAGACTGCGCGCCGATGCCGTACGACCATCTCCTCGGGCGCGTGGTGACCCTGCCGGTGCGGCGGTTCGGCCCGCCGGGCGCCTTCCTCTCGGCCGATCCGGACGACCTTCGCCCGGACGCGCCGGTGCTCCTCTTGCCGCGCAGCGAGGTGCCCGAGGGCGCCAGGGAGGGCGACGCGCTCGAGGTCTTCGTGTACCTCGACTCGGAGGATCGCCCCATCGCCACCACGCGCCGGCCGAAGGTCACGCTGGGCGAGGTCGCCTTCCTGGCGGTCACCGACGTCGCGCCCTTCGGCGCCTTCGTCGACTGGGGCCTGCCCAAGGAGCTGCTCGTCCCCTGCGCGGAGCAGACCCGCGACCCGCTGGTCGGCCAGCGGCACCCCGTGGGGCTGCTCGTGGACAGGACCGGCCGCCTCGCGGGGACGATGCGCGTGAGCGAGATGCTGCGCGACCAGGGCGAGTTCGATCTCGACGAGTGGGTCGAGGGGGAGGCGTGGCGCAACGAGCCGGGGATCGGCCTCTTCGTCATCGTCGAGCGCAGGTTCGTCGGCCTGCTCCCCGCCGACGAGCCGCACGCGCTCTCCCGCGGCCAGGCGGCGCGGTTCCGCGTGGCGAGCGTGCTGCAAGACGGGAGGATCGAGCTCTCGCTCCGCGGTCACGCGCACGAGGAGGTCGAGAGCGACGCGCAGAAGATCCTCGCGCGGCTCTCGCGCCCGGGCGCGCCGAAGGTCGGGGATCGCTCGAGCCCGGAGGAGATCCGGGCGCTCTTCGGCCTGAGCAAGAAGGCGTTCAAGCGGGCCGTCGGCCGCCTGCTGAAGGAGCGCGCCGTGGCGATCGACGGCGAGGGGTTCCTCGTCAAGAGCGCGCGCTGAGCCGGGCGGGAACGGGCGGGAACGGGCGGAACGGGCGGAACGATATGCGGCGCCCCGCGGCGCTACTCGAGCAGGCTGCGCAGCATCCAGGCGGTCTTCTCGTGGACCTGCAGGCGCTGGGTGATCAGATCGCAGGTGGGCTGATCGTTGGCGCTCTCGGCCACGGGGAAGAGCTCACGCGCCGTGCGCGCGACCGTCTCGTGGCCCTCGACGAGGCGCTTGATCATGTCCGTGGCCTTGGGGACGCCGTCGTCCTCCTTGATGGTCGCGAGGGCGACGAACTGCTTGTAGGTCCCCGGCGCGGGGAGGCCGAGGGCCCGGATGCGCTCGGCGACCAGGTCCACGGCGAGCGCCAGCTCGTTGTACTGCTGTTCGAACATGAGGTGGAGCGTCTGGAACATGGGTCCCGTGACGTTCCAGTGGAAGTTGTGGGTCTTCAAATAGAGTGTGTAGGTGTCCGCGAGGACGCGTCCCAGCCCCGCGCCGATCAGCTCGCGGTTCTTGGCGTCGATTCCGATATTGATCTCCATAGGACTCCTCTCGTGTCGTGTGCTCTCAGGCTTCTCCGATGCTCCGCATCGACATCACATCGATCGGGCGCAGGCCGAGCAGCGCATAGGCCTGCTCCCAGCGCTCGGCCGCCTCCACGTCGAACAGGATCCGCTCGTCGAGGGACACGGGCAGCCACGCGCCGGCGGCGATCTCTCGCTCGAGCTGGCCGGGCCCCCAGCCGCTGTAGCCGAGGAGCACCGTCCTGCGCCGCGGGTCGGCGGCGGCCGTGCCGCGCACCGCGTCGGCCGCGAGCGTGTCGAACGCGCTCCGGGACGACGTGACACGCACCCGGGAGCCCACCGGGATCACGCCCGTCTCCTCGGCCCCGAGCGCCGGATCGAGGCACAGGATCCACCCCGAGCTCGGCTGGACCGGCCCGCCGAGGTAAACCGGCGCCGGATCCTTCAGGTCGTTGCCATAACCCGCGAACGACAGGAGCTCCCCCAGCGTCATCGGCGCCGGCCTGTTCACCACGAACCCCAGCGCCCCACCCTCGCTGTGCACCGCGAGGAGCACGACCGTCCGGTCGAAGTTCGGATCGCCGAGCGGCGGCGACGCGATGAGGAACCCTGGGGCCAGCACGCTCGCTTCGCTGTTCATCGGCGATCCTCCCTCGCAACGGTCAACCGGTCACTGCGTCCCGCACGAACCCGTCCGCCGCGGCGGGGGCCGGACGGGGAATCGCCCCCACCTTACTCCGGTGTGCCGTGACAGGCGATTGGGATCTCCCTCCTGCGCCGGCGCGGCGGGTATAGTGGAGCCATGTACACCGTCGGCGTCCGCGATCACATCATGGTGGCCCACAGCCTCAAGGGCGTGCAGTTCGGCCCTGCGCAGCGCCTGCACGGCGCGACGTACACGGTCAGCGTGGAGGTGGAGCGCGAGGAGCTCTCGCCCCTCGGCCAGGTGGTCGAGACGAGCGCGCTGCGGGATAGCCTGCGCGCCGTGCTCGCCGAGATCGACTACCGGAACCTCGACGAGCACCCCGCGTTCGAGGGCAAGCGCTCGACGCCGGAGCTCATCGCGCGCTACATCCACCGCGAGCTCGGCCGCAAGCTCCCGGTGAGCGCCGGCAGCGCCCTCACGATCACGCTGAACGAGTCCCCCCTCGTCTGGGTGCGCTACCGCGCGCCGCTCCGGGGCGCCTCGGTCATGCCGACCGAGCTCGCCTGATCGCCGGCCGTCTCCGCTTGGCACGCGGCCCTGCCCGCGGCAAAAGAGCGCGCCGATGACCGAGCCGGTCCGCACAGCGCCGATCGTCCTGGGCTTCCAGGGCGGCACCCTCCGCATCGAAGGCCTCGCCCCGCGCCCGCCGCTCGCGGCGACGCCCGCGCTCGACAGCAGCGCGCTGCCATCGAACGCAGACGAGCGCGCGGGCGAGCCCGACGGCGGCGACACGGGCGAGCCCGCCGAGGGCGCGCCGCTCGACCCCGCGTGCCTGCCCGCGTCCTGCCGCTGGGACGCGCGGGAGCGCGTCTACCGCGTGCCGGCCATCGACTACGCCGAGCTCGTCCTGAGGCTCCGCGCCCGCGGCGTCCCGTTCACCGACGCCGCCCGCAAGTACGAGGCGCTCCCGCTCGCGCCGCTCGCCAAGCACGACCCGTTCCCCTACCAGCGCGAGGCGCTCGACGCCTGGGCCGGGCGGCGCAGCCGGGGCGTTGTCGTGCTCCCGACGGGCGCGGGCAAGACGTTCGTCGCGACGCTCGCGATCGCCGCGCGGCAGCGCAGCACGCTCGTGGTCGTCCCCACCCTGGATCTCCTGAACCAGTGGTACGACGGGCTCTCCGCCGCGTTCGGCGTCCCGATCGGCCTGCTCGGCGGCGGTTACCACGACGTCCTCGACCTGACGGTGACCACCTACGACTCCGCGCACGCCCACATGGACCGGCTCGGCTCCCGCTTCGGCCTCGTGATCTTCGACGAGTGCCACCACCTGCCGAGCCCGTCGTACGCGCTCGCCGCGAAGATGTGCCTCGCGCCCTTCCGCCTCGGCCTCACCGCCACGCCCGAGCGCGCCGACGGCCGGGGCTACGACGACCTCATCGGCCCGATCGTCTTCCGCCGGGAGATCACCGAGCTCTCCGGGCAGTACCTCGCGGCCTACGACGTCGTCCGGCTCGAGGTGCCGCTCTCGGACGACGAGCGCGCCGCGTACGAGGCGGCGCGCGCCGTGTACATCGGCTTTCTGCGCGCGAACGGCATCCGCATGCCCGAGGGGTGGGGCCAGTTCATCCTGCTGAGCTCGCAGTCCGACGCCGGCCGCCGCGCCTTCGAGGCGTACCGCCGCCAGCGCAGCTTCGCCCTGTGCGCGCCCGGCAAGATCGACGTCCTCGCGCGGCTGCTCCACGCCCACCGCGCCGATCGCACCCTGGTCTTCACCGAGGACAACGCCACGGTCTACCAGATCTCGCGGCAGTTCCTGCTGCCGGCCATCACCCACCAGACCAAGGTGAAGGAGCGCAGCGCCATCCTCGACGCCTTCAACCGCGGCGCGCTGTCCGCGGTGGTCACCTCGAAGGTGCTGAACGAGGGGGTCAACGTGCCCGAGGCCAACGTGGCGATCGTCCTGTCGGGCAGCGGCTCGGTGCGGGAGCACGTCCAGCGGCTCGGCCGCATCCTGCGCCGGAGCGAGAACAAGACGGCGATACTCTACGAGCTCGTGGCCCTCGGCACGAGCGAGCAGCGGGTGAGCGACAAGCGCCGGGAGCACATTGCTTACCAGTGACCTCGTCCGCGTCCGCCGCCGGGGCGGGATGGTCGTGCCGCAGTACCTCCGCGGGGCGGCCGCCGAGCGCCTGCTGCCGGTCGCGCGGGCGTACCTCGACATCCTCTCGCAGCGCGTCGGCGAGCGCCGCGACGAGGTCGAGGCCGCGCTCGACGCCATCGAGGTGCCCGCGCGCGATCGCGTGGCCTCGCTCGGCCTGAGGAAGGTGCTCGAGGACGGCTGCGAGTACGAGGTGCAGGAGGGCGTCGATCCCGAGGCGCTCCGGCGCGAGCTGTTCCACGCGGCGGCGGCGGCGCACCGCGCCCTCGACGTCCGCGCCCGCTTCGACCGGGCCGCCGTGCTCGACGAGGTGGCCGCCCGGCTCGGCACGACGCCCGCCGCGATCGAGGCGGGCCTCTACGCCGACCTGCGCGGCGCCGAGATCCTCCGGCGCGCGGCCGCGGACGCGCCCGAGATCGTGCTGGATCGGTACAACCTGGCGCTGGCGCAGTCGATCCTCCTCCGGGCGACGCAGGTGACGATCCGCGTCGAGGGGGAGAGCGCCCAGCGCTACCGGCGGATCTTCCGGGCGGCGCGCTTCCACGGGCTCATCCACGTGGTCCAGGGCGATCCGGTCTCCGGCTACACGATCGCGCTCGACGGCCCGTTCAGCCTGTTCGACGCGGTGCAGCGGTATGGCTTGCGGCTCGCGATGTTCCTGCCGTCGGTGCTCTCGTGCGCCTCGTTCCGGCTGCGCGCCGACCTGCGCTGGGGGCGCGACAAGGAGCCGCTCGCGGTCGAGATCGGCCCGGCGGACGGCCTCCTGTACCACGGGCGAGAGCTCGCGGAGACGACGCCCGAGCTGGACGCGTTCTGCGAGGGGTTCAGGAAGCTCGGGTCGCCCTGGACCGTGTCGCCGAACGAGCGGCTGTTCGCGCTGCCCGGAGAGGTGGTGTGCGTCCCTGATCTGGTGTTCCTGAACGCGGAGACCGGGGAGGAGGTGTACCTCGAGGCGTTCGGGTTCTGGAGCCGAGACGCGGTGTGGCGGCGTGTCGAGCTGATCCGGAAGGGGTTTCCGGCGAGGATCCTGCTCGCGGTCGGCAAGCAGCTCCGCGTGAGCGAGGAGGTGCTGGGCGACGACGAAGCCGGGGAGATCTATGTCTACCGCGCGACGATGTCGCCGCGGGCGGTGCTGGCGCGGCTGGACGGGAAGCGCGGGGGGGCGTGAGCCGCCGCGGAGGGCAATCTGGCGTCCGCGACGCCCGCGGCGCTCACGGCTCCACGGTCGCGTACGCCGGCGTCCACGCCCGCTTCCCGTCCGGCCGCGTGATCCGCGCCCGCACGTACCGCTCCCCGCCGCGGAGCCGGTACGTCGCCCGCCCCTCCGCGGGCTGCTGCCGCTCCAGCACGCGCCCGCCGCGCCCGACGAACTCGACGACCGCGCCCGCCGCCACCGGCCAGACCGAGAACGCGTCCCCGGCGAGCGCGATCCTCCGCAGCCTCGCCCCGGACGACGCGTAGAGCCGTCCCCTGGCGAGCGCGCTGCAGATCGCGACGCGCGACGCCTCCCGCGAGAACACCTCGATGAACCCGCGGCCGGGCCCCGCGGGCGGCGCGCCCGACCCGGCCGTGAGCTGGTGCAGATCGTCCACCGCGACGCCGACGATCCCCCCTCCCGCGGCGCCGCGCACCGTCAGCACCGCATCCCATAGCGCCTCGTGCGACAGGCGCGTCGCGTCGCCGTCCGTGTACACGTACGGGTGCCCGCTGTGGATCTCGAGGAGCTCCGCCGCAGGCGCCGCCAGGAGGTCGCCGGCGGATAACGACCAGTCGAAATTCGGATGGTTGATGAGCGCCACACCCCCCTCCGCCCACACACGCCCGATCGCCCACTTCAGCGCCTCCCCCTTGGTCAGGAAGGCGCCCCCGCCGATCGTCGCCCGCGTGCAGAGCGCGTTTACGTGCACGGCCTTCCCCTCGGCCCACATCGTGACCTCCTCGCCGGGGATCACGGCGAATTTCGACGCCGACGAGGGATCCTGGAACATCGCAGGATCGACGCGCTGGTTGTGGTCTGTCAGCGCCACGAAGGAATACCCGTTCTCGCGGTACCAGCGGACGACGTCGCGCGGCTCGCTGTCCCCATCGCTCAGGGACGTGTGTGTGTGGATGTTCCCGCGCTGGAACACCTGCACGTCGAGCGCCTTCTCGAAGCGCGGGCGGCCCGGCCCGTGCCCTCCGGGAGCAGAGCCCGAATCGGACGAGGCGCGCTCCGCCCTGCCGGCAAGCGCGAGGAGCGCCACTGCGCCGATGAACACGAGAGCACTCCGGCGTCCGCGCATGTTCATTACAATGACATGGAGAGTGTACAGAACGCCAGGGCCGTGACCAATTCGCAGAGAGCGCGCCCTACCTCCGCCGCCGCGCGTCACCCCTCCCGCGCTCCGGCGCGCGCCCTCCTCCTCTTCAATTTTTAAAACCCCCGGTCCACCGGCGTCCGGCGGCATACTGCTCCCGTGACACCCCCCCTCCTCGCGCTCGTCATGATCGTCAAGGACGAGGCCCCCTCCATCCGCGAGACCCTCGCCTCGGCCAGGCCCCACGTCGACCGGTTCACCCTCCTCGACACCGGCTCCACCGACGGCACACAGGCCCTCGCGCGCTCCGCCATGGCGGGCGTCCCCGGCGATCTCGTCGAGGAGCCCTTCGTCGACTTCGGCGCGACGCGCAGCCGCGCCCTCGACCTCGCGGGCGACGCGGCCGTGTTCACCCTCATGCTGAGCGGCGACGAGCGCCTCGTCGCCGGCGACGCGCTCCGTCGCTTCTGCGAGGAGCGCCGCGACGCGTCGGGCCCGGGGCACGGCGCCTACCATGTCCGCGTGCGCTACGGCGATTCCGTCTACGACTCCGCCCGGCTCGCCCGCGCCTCGGCCGGGTGGCGCTACGTCGGCGCCACCCACGAGGTGCTCTCCAAGGAGGGCGAGCCGCCCCCCTCGATCCGCGTCCCCGACGCCCACATCGTCCACGACCTCTCTCGCCGCGACGCCGCCGCCCAGAGCCGGAGGTGGCAGCGCGACCTGGAGCTGCTCTCCGCCGCGCTGGCCCGATCCCCCCGCGACGGCCGCGCCGCGTTCTACCTCGCGCAGACGCTGGAGTGCCTCGGCCGGCACGCGGAGGCGTTCGAGGCCTACGAGCGGCGCGCCGCGCTCGGCGGCTGGCAGGAGGAGGTCTACGAGTCGCTGTTCCGCATGGCGCGCACCGCCGCCGCGCTGGGGCGCCCCTGGCCCGAGGTGCAGCAGCGCTACCTCGACGCCCACGCCCACAGCCCGCACCGCGCCGAGCCGCTCTTCGCCGTCGCCTGGCACTGGTACGGACAGCGGTGCTGGCCGCTCACCTACCTCTTCGCCTCCCGCGGCGCCGCCCTCCCCTTCCCCGCCCAGGCCACCCTCTTCGTGGACGCCGAGGTCTACGAGCACAAGCTGCTCGACCTCGTCGCCACGAGCGCGTTCCACGTCGGCGAGCTCGCCGCCGGCGAGGCGGCGCTGCGCAAGGCCCTCGCGCGCCGCCCCGGCGATCCGCGCCTGCTCGGGAACCTCGCGTTCTACGCGCCCGCGAAGAAGCGCTGACGCCCCGCGCTCGTTGACGCTCAGGCGCCGTCGTCGTCCTTCCTGATCCAGCCCTTGCGGCGATAGTACGTGAGCAGCCCGACGACGCTCGCCAGCATCAGGCACCATACGAGCGGATAGCCGTAATACCAGTCGAGCTCCGGCATGTTGAACGGCGAGCTCTCGTGGTGGAAGTTCATCCCGTAGATGCCCGCAATGGCGGTGACCGGGAGGAAGATCGTCGAGATGATCGTGAGCACCTTCATGATCTCGTTCATCCGGTTTGACATCCCGGAGAGGTGGAGATCCATGAGGCCCGAGCTGAGCTCACGGTAGGTCTCGACCATGTCCATCAGCTGCACCGCGTGATCGTACGTGTCGCGCAGGTAGAGCCGCGTGTCCTTGGCGATGATCGGGTTGTCCTCGCGGAGCAGCGCGTTGACGAGATCGCGCTGCGGCCAGATGGCGCGCCGGAGCGTGAGCAGATCCCGCTTCAGATCGTGGATCGGCTTCGACATCCGGCGCTTCGCGTCGATCACCTCGACCTCCAGGTCCTCGATGTGCTCGCCGAGCCGCTCGAGCACCGGGAAGAAGCCGTCGACGACCGCGTCGAGCAATGCGTACGCCAGGTAATCGGCGCCCCGCTCCCGGATCGAGCCCCGGCCGGTGCGGATGCGCTCCCGCACGGCCTCCATGACGTCCCAGTCGGCCTCTTCCTGCACCGTCAGGACGAAGCTCTTGCCGACAAGGATGGCCAGCTGCTCGGTGTGCAGCACGCAGCGCTCGTCGACCTGCGCCATCCGCGCGATGATGAGGACGTGCTCGCCCCCGTAGACGTCCGCCTTCGGCCGCTGGGGCACGTTGACCATGTCCTCCAGCGCGAGCGGGTGGACACGGAAGATCTCGCCCAGCCGCTCGAAGGTCCCCTTGTGCCCGAGCCCCCGGACATCGACCCACGTGATGGAGGGCCGGTCGTCCGTGAGGTAGGGAATGCACTCATCGACGCTCTGGATCTCCTTCTCGGACACGACCTCGGCGTCGTAGTCGATGACGAAGATCTTCGGCCGCTGCGTCTCCTCGATGACGAGCGTCCCGGGCGGCGACGCCGGCGGCGGCTCGTGCACGAGCCGGGCGCGCCTGGGCCGCATCGTCGTCCGGTCGGGGTCGGCCCTCTCCTGGACCCAGGAGGCGCGCGGCTGCGGCGCGCTGCTGCGCCGCGACTCGGGGGGTAGGGTGGTGCTCGTCACGGGGGCGTGATGGTAGACCAAGATCCCGTGGCATCGAGCGCGGGATGACGCGGGATGACACGCGAGAACGAGCGCGCTCTCCCGCTCGCTCCGCGGCGCCGGGTGGCGTATGCTGATCGGGCCGCGGAGGGGAGTTGCTGGTCGGGCCGCGGCGGGGAACGGGCGCTCGCAGGGCCGCCTCTTCCTCCCTGTTCCCTCCCTGTTCCTGCTGGCCGGGGGAGCGCGACGCGCGCCGGCCTGCGCCTCGCGCCGCCGCGCGCCCTGCCCTTCCGGATGCCCATGGGAACGACCCTCGACATCGCGATCGGCCTCGTCAGCGTCTTCTTCCTGCTCAGCGTCCTCTGCTCGGCCATCCACGAGGCGCTCGCCGGCGTGCTCCGGCTGCGCGCGCTCAACCTGGCGCAGAGCATCGAGATCATGCTGGCCGATAGAGAGCTCGACGCGCACGTGAAGCAGTCGCCCGGCGCCGCCGATACCACCGCCCCCAAGGGCTCTCCGCTGGAGCAGATCATGAAGCGCGTGGCGCGGGGAGCTGTCGAGTTCGTGCGCACCCGGGTGATGCCGGGACCGCTCCCGAGCCCGCTCGCGGCGAAGCTCCGCGAGCACCCGCTGATCAAGGATCTCAAGTACGGCTGGGTAGGGCCGTCCTACATCCCGTCGCACGCGTTCGTGGCCGCGCTCATCGACACCCTGCGGCACGTCCCCTGGCCCGACGGCGCCGCGGCGCTGCCCCCGCAGGCCAGCGCTCCACCTACGCAGGCCGGCGCCGGCGCCGCGCCTGCGCCGGCGGGCGACGCCGCTTCCGCGCCCCTGCAGCAGGCGAGCGACGGCGTCCCTCCGCCGCAGGCGAGCGCCGCCGCGCCTGCGCCGGGCGAGCTCGCGGCGGTGCCGGGCCGCGACGAGGACCCGCTCGACGAGCTGAAGCGGATCCTCCGGAGCATGCCGCCGAAGAGCGATCTCCGGCGCGCCCTCACCACGATCGTCGACTCCACGGTCAAGGACATGCGGGAGGCCAACATCCGGCTGGAGCGCTGGTTCAATGACGCCATGGACCGGGCCGCCGGCCGGTACAAGCGCCGCGCGCAGCTGATCATCACCGCGACGGCGCTCGTGCTCTGCGTCGGGTTCAACGCCGACAGCATCCGCCTCGCGGGCGCCCTCTCGCGCGACGCGGTGGTGCGCGCCCGGCTGATCGCGGCGGCGCAGGAGATCGCGAAGTCGCCGCCCCGCGCCGCGCCCCAGGCCGGCGGCGTCGACCAGAACGAGGACATCATGGCCGCGATCGCCGAGGCAAGCGCCGCTCGCTCGCGGATCACCGGGCTCGACGTCGAGATCACCTGGGGCGTGAAGGCCCCCGAGCACACGAGCGTCCCGAAGCTCTGGAACGCGATCGCGGCGGTCCTCGGCCAGGGCATCGTCGGCTGGCTCCGCGGGGTGCTCGACAGGCTCCTGACCCCCGGCATCCTCATCACCGCGGCCGCCGCCTCCCTCGGCGCGCCGTTCTGGTTCGATCTGCTCAACAAGCTCGTGAACCTCAGGACCGTCGGCAAGAGCCCCGAGCCTTACGAGCCCCCCAAGGGCGCCGGGCCGGACAGCAGCGTGACCCGCTGACCCTGCACGACGATCAAGGGGACGACACGCCCGGTCGTCCTACCACGACGCCGGGTACTCGTCGTGGGTTGGAAGCCCTCCGCTGGCGCACCCCCACGGCGCTCTGGATGCCCAGAAGATGTGATCCGTCGGCGAGATGGGCGGCGCCGTATCCAGCGACCCCGCCGGGACGAGCACGATCTTGCCGCCGCGCCTCAGGCGCGGGACGGGACACCCGCAGTGACTGCAAAACCACTTCCCGAAGCTCTTCGCCGTGGGCGGCTCATAGCGTGTGATGGCCTCTTCCCCTGACAGCCATCGGAGCTGGCCGGGATCGACGGCCAGATTCGTGGCGTGGCCCGTGCCCGTGCCTTTGCGACAGCGCGAGCAATGGCAATGGGCCATCAACTGGAACGGCGGGTCGACCTCGAATGTCACCGCCCCGCAAAGACAACCGCCGTGAATGCTGGACTCGCTCATCTGCTCTCTCCAGGCGCCTGACGCCGCGATGGAATGGGATGCTCAGCCTATCCGATCTGGCCGGCGAGGATCGAGCTCGGTTCGCCTGGCGCGCCCGGAACACGACGCCGTGGCCGGCTCGAGCGCACCGGCGGCGGCCGCCGCGGAGACAGCGTCGCCTGCCGCCGCGGAGGCGTCTTCGTCGGCCCCCGCGACCGCGGCGCCCGCCGAGTTGACTCCGCCGTCGACCGCGCCGGCGTCTCCCGGTGCGCCGGCGTCCTTCAAGGACGGCCGGAGCGAGTCGATCGCAGCGGCCGTCGGCCTCGGTTGCGAAGCAAAGAGCCTCGACGGCTGGCTCGAGCTGCTTTGCCGGAAGAAGAACGGGACCGGAGGGCACCCCGTTCGCGCGGTGATCCACGATCCGAGCGCGGAGGCCGCGGCCGAGAAGCCGGGCGAGCCCGCGGCGGCCGACGGCGCTCAGCGACGGACGCCGGCGCGACAGCCGCGCTCGGCCGCGCGTGCGGCAACAAGAAGCCCGCGGCGGTCGTCGTGACCGCCGGCAGCGGCGTGAACGTCGCTCAGACGGCGAAGAACCTCGTCTGCGCGCGCGCGCTGGGAGCCGCGCGGGAGGCGCTCGAGGGCGAGCTCACGGCGAAGCGCGCGGACCTCTGCGGCGGCGCGGCGACCTGCGCGCTGTCGAGCACGTTCGAGGCCTGGCTCGACGCGGCGCTCCCGGCCGAGCTGGGGAGCGCCGCGAAGCCGTGAAGGCTGCTGGTGTTTCGAGGCCGCGGCGCGCGGCGACCCGGGCCGTTATCTGCCGTCCTTCTCCGTGAAGCCGAGCACGTGCATGCCGAACGAGGCCGCGAGGAGGATCGCCGTATCCAGCGGGATGCGGGCGTCCTTCACGTTGTTCTTCGCCGGATCGATGAACAGATCCTGGGAGCGAGGGAACTGCGCGTTTCGAAGGTCGCAGTCCTCGAAGCGCGTCCCCGCGAAGCGGCACTCCTCGAACACGGCCCCGGCGAGGTCCGTCGCGGCGAACACCGACTCGGTGATCGCGCACCGCTCGAAGCGCGTCTTGCGCAGCGCGAGCGAATCCATGATGACATACCGCAAGTCGCAATCCTCGAACGACACGTCGGGGAATTTCGCGATGTTCGTCCAGTCGACGCCCATCAGCTTGCAGGAGTTGAACGCCACGCCGCGCAGCGAGAGCATGGTGAGATCGGCCTTGGTCAAATCGCAGCTCTCGAAGACGCAGTTCTCGAGCCGAGCGCGCGTCCAGCGGCTCTCGCCGAGCTTCGAACGCCGGAACACACAGCCGCAGAAATCTCGGCCGCTCAGGTCCGCTCGTTCCAGAGTGAGCCCATCGAACGTCTCACCGTCGAAGGAGTCCTTCCCCTCGAACGGATCCAGCTTCCCCCGAGCGGGCTCTCCACCGCCGCCAGGGCCGGGCTTGGGCTTGTCTCCGCTGATCGATCGTCCCCGTCCGGCCATTCCCTGCTCCAGTCCACCCAACGATTTCAGACATGGTGTCATCGTCTGGTGGTGGGCGTCAAGGCGCTCACCCGGCGCGTGACTCGGACGTACGGTGGTTGAACGGCCGCGGCCGCCGAGCGCGTCGCCTGTGGGCACGCGCGCGCTCGGCGGGGACCCCGCGCGGCTCAGGAGAAGCCGTCGATGGCCGCGTTCAGCGTGGCGCTGGGCCGCATCGCGGCGAACGTCTTCCGATCGTCGAAGTGGTAGTAGCCGCCGAGGTCGACGGGCTTACCCTGCGCGCCGATCAGCTCGCCGTCGATCTTGGACTCGTTGTCCGTCAGGGTCTGGGCGAGCTTGCCGAACTTGGCCGCCAGCTCCTTGTCCTCGGTCTGCTTGGCGAGGGAGCGCGCCCAGTAGAGCGCCAGGTAGAAGTGGCTGCCGCGGTTGTCGATCTCGCCGACCTTGCGCGCCGGGCTCTTGTTGTTCTCGAGGAACAGGCCGATCGCCGTGTCCAGCGCCTTGGCGAGCACCTTCGCCTTGGCGTTGCCGGTCTTGTTGGCGAGGTCCTCGATCGACACCTGCAGCGCCAGGAACTCACCGAGCGAGTCCCAGCGCAGGTAGTTCTCTTTCTGCAGCTGCTGGACGTGCTTCGGCGCCGAGCCGCCGGCGCCGGTCTCGTACAGGCCGCCGCCGGCCAGCAGCGGGACGATGGAGAGCATCTTGGCGCTGGTACCCAGCTCCAGGATCGGGAACAGGTCCGTCAGGTAGTCGCGCAGCACGTTGCCGGTGACGCTGATGGTGTCCTTGCCCTCCTTCATGCGGCCGAGCGTGAACTTGATCGCCTCCACCGGGCTCATGATCGGGAGCTCCAGGCCCTTGGTGTCGTGCTCGGGCAGGGTTGCCTTGACCTTGGCGATCAGGTTCCTGTCGTGGGCGCGGTTCTCGTCGAGCCAGAACACCGCCGGGGCGCCCGTGGCGCGCGCGCGGGAGACGGCCAGCTTGACCCAGTCCTTGATCGCGATGTCCTTCGTCTGGCAAGCGCGGAAGACGTCGCCGGCCTCGACCTTCTGCTCCAGCAGGGCGTTGCCGGAGGCGTCGACGACGCGCACCGTGCCGCTCTCGGCGATCTTGAACGTCTTGTCGTGCGAGCCGTACTCCTCCGCCGCCTGCGCCATGAGCCCCACGTTCGGCGAGCTGCCCATCGTGCGCGGATCGAACGCCCCATGCTGCTTGTGGAACTCGATCGTGGCCTGGTAGATGCCGGCGTACGAGCGATCGGGGATCGTGAACTTGGCGTCGTAGAGCTTGCCGTCGGTGCCGTACATCTTGCCGCTGGAGCGGATGGCCGCGGGCATCGAGGCGTCGACGATCACGTCCGAGGGCACGTGCAGGTTGGTGATGCCGCGGTCGGAGTCGACCATGGCCAGCGTCGGGCGTTGCTCGTAGACGGCCTTGATGTCCGCCTCGATCGCCGCCTTCTCGTCGGCCGGCAAGCTCTGGATCTTCGTGTACAGGTCGCCGATGCCGTTGTTCGGGTCGAAGCCGACCCTGGCCAGCGTGGCCGCGTGCTTCTCGAGCGCCTCGGCATAAAACACGCTGACGGCGTGCCCGAAGAGGATCGGGTCGCTGACCTTCATCATCGTGGCCTTGAGGTGCAGCGAGAACAGCACTCCCTGCTTCTTCGCGTCCGCCACCTGCTCGGCGTAGAACGCGCGCAGGGCCTTGGCGCTCATCACGCTGGCGTCGACGACCTCGCCCGCCTGCACCTTGACGCTCGGCTTGAGCACGGTCGTCTTGCCGCCGGCGACGAGCTCGATCTTCAGCTCCTGCGCCTTGTCCACCACGACGGACTTCTCGCTGCCGTAGAAGTCGCCGCTCGACATAGGAGCGACGTGGCTCTTCGACTCACGGCTCCACGCGCCCATCGAGTGCGGGTGCTTCTTGGCGTAGTCCTTGACGGCCGGCGAGGCGCGACGATCGCTGTTGCCCTCGCGCAGGACGGGGTTCACGGCGCTGCCGAGCACCTTGGCGTAACGCGCCTTGATCGCCTTCTCCTCCTCTGTCTTCGGCTCGGAGGGATAGTCCGGCACGGCGTAGCCCTGCTGCTGCAGCTCCTTGATGGCGGCCACGAGCTGCGGGATGGAGGCGCTGATGTTGGGTAGCTTGATGATGTTGGCGTTCGGCGTCTTGGCCAGCTCGCCGAGCTCCGCCAGGTGGTCGCCTAGCTTCTGGCTATCCGTCAGCCGCTCGGGGAAGTTGGCGAGGATGCGGCCCGCCAGGGAGATGTCGCGCGTCTCGACTCGAACCCCGGCGGCCTTCGTGAACGCCTCGACGATCGGGAGGAGCGAATAGGTGGCCAAGGCCGGCGCCTCGTCCGTCTTCGTGTAGATGATGGTAGAATTTTGCGTTTCCACTGTTTTCTCGAGGGTTGAACGGGTCGGGATTGTTGGAAAGGTTTCGCCCGGTGCCAAGGGCCCGTCGCACCGGCACAATGCCTGGCACCGAAATTTGCGCAAGCCCCTGGCTCCGGGCCGAGGCGCCGCCGACCCGGCCCGCCGGATGCACGAGCGGTGGGCCGTGGCGGGGCCGCTGCCGGAGCGCGGCGCAGCGCGCGAGACGCGTTGCGTCGACCGGCCGCGGCCACACGTCTCCCCGGCTCGGGATTCATGGCGACGCGACTGCCCCGCGTCGCCTGGATACGCTCTCCCGCGGCGCCATCCAGGCTCACCGTGACCGAAGAGCCGCTGGCGGGGATCTCGAGCGCGGCGCTGCGGCGCGTCGAGAGACGAGCGGTGGGACGTCGGCCACCGGAAGTCGGGCCGGACCATGCGCTCACCGTCGGCCCCACCTGCTTCGCTTGATTCCTGAGCTGTTTCTCTGGATCCAGGCTGCGATGACCTGGTTCTTTGAGATGATTCTCTGGATTCAGGGTGCGATGACCTGATTTTTTGAGATGATTCTCTCGATATAGCCTATATTTAACCAGATGTGAGAGAGAAAACTCTAGATGGAGCCCGCGTCGATCTAGAAATCCAGGCTATTTTTTCTAGATTTAGCCGGCCATTGTCCAGTTTGTCGACCAGGATGTCTCGATGCCCCTGGTCCCCACGCTCCCGTCGCCCCACGCGGCTACAGGGCCGTCGAGCTGGCGCGCGCCGCCCTCGGCGCGCGCCGGGCCCAGCGTGCGCGGTGAACGGATCGGAGCAGGTGGCGTCGATCCTCATCTCGCCATGCCATGGATTCGTCCGGCCAAGGTCGCCACGTGCGCCACCAGATCCGGTGGCTTCACCGGCTTGGCCAGGTGCATCTGGTATCCGGCCATGAGCGCCCGCGCGCGGTCCTCGGCGCGCGCAAATGCCGTCAACGCCAGCGCCGGCACGCTCCCCCCACGCTCTTCCGGCAACTGCCGCACCTTCTGGATCAGCTCATACCCGCCCTCGTGCGGCATACCGATGTCGCTCACCAGGACCATCGGCTGGTCGCGCTCCAGCTCCGCCAGCGCCTCCACGACCGAACCCGCCGTCCGCACCTCCGCCTGGCACTCCGCCAGTATCCGCAGGAGCAGCTCTCGCGTGTCCGGCTCGTCGTCCACCACAAGCACCCGCACCCCCTTCAGGCTCAAGAGCTCCCCGGCGCGGTGCCATGACGGCCGGCGCTGCGGCGTCGGCCGCGGCTCTCCGCCGGCCAGCGTCTCGGCTTGCTTGGCCGAAAGCGGCAGCTTCACCGTGAAGCTCGCCCCCTGATCCCTCCCTGCGCTGGTCGCCTCCACCGTCCCCCCGTGCAGCTCCACCAGGTGCTGCACGATCGAGAGACCCAGACCCAGCCCGCCGTACTCGCGCGTGGTCGAGGCGTCTGCTTGCCGGAATTGCTCGAATACGTACGGCAAGAACTCCGGCGCGATGCCGATCCCCGTGTCGCTCACCACGAGGCGCGCGTACGACCCCTCGCGGCGCAGCGATACCTTCACCTGCCCTCCTTGCCGCGTGAACTTCATCGCGTTGCTGACCAGATTCCACACGATCTGCTGGAGGCGATTCGGGTCCCCCGTGACCTGTTCTCCGGCCGACTCGACGCTGAGCTCCAGGCGGATCCCCTTCGCCTTCGCCGCCGGCTCCGCCGATTCCAGCAGCGTCTCGAGCATCTCGCCCAGATCGACCACCTCCACGTCGAGGCTCAGCCGCCCGCCGATGATGCGCGACATGTCCAGGAGATCGTCGACGAGCTTGGATTGCGCCTGCGCGTTCCGCTCGATCGTCCCGAGCGCCCGGCCCAGGATCTCGTCCGACGGGCCGCGCATGCGGAGCAGCTGCAACCAGCCGAGGATCGCGGTGAGCGGCGTCCGCAGCTCGTGGCTCAAGAGCGCCAGGAACTCGTCCTTCAGCCGCCCCGTACGCTCGAGCTCCGCCCGCGCCGCCCGCTCGCGAGAGAGGAGCGTCTCCCGCTCCGCCTCCGCCCGCTTTCGATCGCTGATGTCCGTGGAGATCCCGCAGACCGCATACACCCTGCCCGACTCGTCGAAGAGCGGGCACTTGATCGCGATGTACGTGTGGAGCCCATCGTCCTGGGGCACGATCTCTTCCATCTCCAGCGGCCCCCCGGCCGCCACCACCTGCCGGTCGAAAGCGCGAAGCGCGTCGGCGCACTCCGCGGGGAACAGGTCATGATCCGTCTTGCCGGCGATCGACCGCGCGGTCACATGAAACAGCTCTTCGTGGCGGCGGTTGACCATCAAATAGCGTCCTTCGAGGTCCTTGACGAAGATGACCGCCGTGGAGTTGTCGATGATGGCCTGAAGCAGGTGCTGGCTCTCGCGCAAAGCAGCCTCCGCGCGCCGGCGCTCGGCGTTCTCCGCCTCGAGGGCGGCGTTCGAGCTCGCCAGCTCGGCCGTGCGCTCTCGCACCCGTTGTTCGAGCTCCTGGTGGGCACGCAGGAGCTGCGCGTTCTTCGCCTCGAGCTCCTTCTGCGCCTCGCGCAAGCTCAGGTGCGTCCTGATCCGCGCGAGCACCTCTTCGATCTCGAACGGTTTGGTGATGTAATCGACGCCCCCCGCCTCGAACCCCACGAGCTTGTCCGCCACTTCTCCGAGGCAGGTCATGAAGATCACCGGGATGTCTCGGGTGCCCTCGGCCGCCTTGAGTCGCCGGCAGGTCTCGAACCCGTCGATCCCAGGCATCACCACGTCCAGCAGGATCAGGTCGGGTTTCATGAGGCTGGCTCGCTTCAGGGCCGCCTCCGCGTCCTCGGCGGCGAGCGCCTGATGCCCCGCGGATTCCAGATGATCCACGAGCAGGGCCAGGTTCGTGGGCATGTCGTCCACGATGAGGATCGTGGCCTCACGAGCGCCGGGCGCGGAGGCTCTGCTCATGATCGCTGACCGTCGGCCACCACCTGGCCTACCGCGGCATGCTCCTCGACGAACTCCTGCAGCTTCCGCATCTGGTACGTCCGCGCCAGGGCCTGGAGCTGCGCGAGCCAGGGGCGGAGCCGCGGCTCATTTTGCTGCATGCGCTCCGCCTCCACCAGCACCTTCCGGATACGGCCCGACGCCACCAGCCGGGACAGCAGCGATAGCTGTTCGGCCGAGGGTGGCACCAGCGCGTCATCCCCCTTCACCACCGTGGGGGCGGCATTCACCGGTTCATGCGTCCATTCCACGCGGAGAAAACGCGCGATCTTCTCGAAGAGCAGGCTGGCATGCACCGGCTTCGGCAAGAAGTCGTCCCAGCCGGCGTGGGCCCCCTTCGGCTGTTCGGCGGCGGCGACGTTCGCCGACGAGGCCAGGATCACCACCCCGTCGAGCTCGGGCATCTGCCGAAGGCGGCGCGTGGTCTCATTGCCGTCCACGCCTGGCATGGCCAGGTCCATCAGGATCAGCGCCGGCCTGTGCTCCAGGGCGAGCCGCAGCGCGGATTCGCCGCCGTCGGCCTCGATGAGGTCGAAGCCGATGGGGACCAGCAGATCGCAGTACAAAGCGCGGTTGCCGGGGTTGTCGTCCACGACGAGGATCTTGCGGCGCTCGCCGCGATACCCGGTGATCGTGGCCCACGCCAGGGCGTCGTCGGCGGCCGCGGAAGAGAGCGCCTCGGCGAGCGTGAGCGTCACGGTGAACGCGCTGCCTTTGCCGAGCTCGCTCTCGACATGGATGGTCCCGCCCAGCTGCTCGATGATCCTCTTGCTGATGGCGAGGCCGAGCCCGGTGCCCTCGCTCTTCGCCCGCTGGTCTCCCACCTGCTCGAAGGGCTCGAAGATGCGCGCGAGGTGCTCCGGGGCGATGCCGGTGCCCGTGTCCTCGATCCGGAAGCGCACGTCGCGCTGCCCATCTCCGCCGTCGTCCAGCACGTCGGCGAGCAGGGTGACCGCGCCGCGCTCGGTGAACTTGATGGCGTTGCCGAGCAGGTTCAAGAGCACCTGCGTCAAGCGCTTCTCGTCCGCGTGCACGGTGGCGAGCGCCGGGCCCCGCACCTCGTGGGTGAAGGCGATGCCCCTCTGTTCGGCGCGCACGCCGCAGAGATCCGCCACGTTGTGCACGAAGGAGGCAAAGTCGAACCTCCGGGGGACGAGCTCCATCTTGCCGGCCTCGATCTTCGCCAGGTCCAGGAGGTCGTTGAGCAACGCCAGCAGGTGCTCGCCCGATTTCTTCACGATCTGCACCCCTTCGCGGCTCTTCGGCGAGAGCTCGGGCGCTCGCAGGAGGAACTGAGCGTACCCCAGAATGCCATTGAGGGGCGTGCGCAGCTCATGGCTCATGCTCGAGAGGAAATCGCTCTTCGCGCGGTTGGCGCGGTCGGCCGCCTCCTTGGCGATCCGCAGCTCCGCCGTCCTCTCCTGGATCTTGACCTCCTGGTCCCGGTACAGCGCGGCGTTCTCGACGGCGATCGCCGCCTGCGAGGCGAGCACCGACAGGAGCTCCACGCGCGCCGGAGGGAACGCCGACGGCACGTCGCGGTGCTCCAAATACAGCACGCCCACCACGTGGCCCCGATGCGTCAAGGGCAGCGCCAGCAGCGAGAGCACCGCGTGCAATGCCAGGTACGGGTCGCCGGCGAAGCGCGGGTCGGACCGCGCGTCGCCCGTCACCACCGGTTCGCCCGTGCGGGCCGCATATTGCACCACCGCCACCGGCACGTCGTGGCTCTGCCCGAGCGGCTCCGACAGGCCCGCCTCGATGCGGGTCCCCTCCACCCATAACAAACGAGCGACGACCGAGAGCGCCTCCCCTTCGCCGAGCACGAGGGCGCCGCGCTGCGCCCCCGCATTCTCCAGCGTGAGCTCCATCAGCCGGCCCACCACGCGCCCCGGGTCGAGCTCGCCCGAGAGCGCCTGCGCCGCGCGCACCGCGGTCTTCACGTCGAAACTCGCGCCCGTGGACCCGCCCGTTGTCGTGGTGGTCGCCGTCACGGTCGTACGGTCGGAGGCCGACTCGTGCATGGACGCCTTGAGCAAGGCGGGATACCTCGCGCCCAGATGGGCGACCACCGCGTCAGCACCCCAGCGCGCGTAGGCGTCGCGCGCCTCGCGCAGGTACATCGCCCCGACATGGCTCTTGCCCGCCTCCAGCCGAGACTCGGCGGCGAGCTGCGCTGCCAGGGCCTCGATGTGCAGGAAGCGGTGCTCGCGGGCCAGCTCGATGGCCTCGTCGTATCTGGCCGCTGCCTCCTCGGGCTTGCCCAGGGCGCGGGCGTATTCCGCCTCGCCGAGGCGCAGCTTGTGGAGGAAATTCGCCTCGCAGCCTTCGGTGAAGTAGCGCAATCGCGCGAGGCTGTGCTCGATGTGCTGCCGCAGCCGCGCCCGTTCCTCGTCCGTGACGGCGTCGGGCCAGCGCTTCGCCGCCGCGAGCGCGAGAAAGAGCGCGATGTCTGTCACCATCGGGATCCCGAGGAGGTCTGCCTGGAATTGCTCCGCCTCCCGCATCCTCGACAGCGCCCGCTCCCACTTGCCGACGGCACAGAACAGATACCCTTCCAGGGTACGAGCGAACCCTCCGGTGTACCTGTCCCCGTCGGCAAGGAGGGAGCGAGAGCCTCGCGGCAACGGCTCCTCCTCCAGGAGGCGCTCGGCGCCGTCAGGAGACATCAAGACCTCGCAAAAGGACGCGACCAGCTCGAAGTGGTGCCGCCCGACGGCGTCCCCTGCGCGCTGCACCAGCTCCCAGCGCGCCTTGTGCTGCGCATCGACCTGGCCGAGCGGCAGGCCGCGCCACAGCCGGTAGTAGAGCAGGTCGCACAGGAGCCCCCAGCTCGTGCCTTGAAACGACCCGATCTTCAGGCCGGCTGCGATGGCTTGCTCATAGACGGGGGACGCTTCATCGATGGGCCTCGAGTGCCCGAGGTAGATCCCCTTGAGCGCGAGGCACTCGGGGAGCATCGCGGAGCCCACGCGCTCTGCGGCGCGCACCCCGGGCGTGAGCCAGCGCATGGTGCGGCGATACATGCCCGTCGCCACCGACCACGCGTTGGCGAAGCTGCAGATCATGAGGGTGGCGGCGGGCGTGAGCGCGTCCCGCCGTATCGCCTCGGACACGATGCGGGCGATGACGAGCGAATACAACATCGGCCGGCCACCGTAGATCGCGCAGAGCTGCGCCTGCGTCATCAGGGCATCGATGAGCCGGTGCTCCAGCGACGGATCGACCTGCATTCGATCAAACCCGTCCGGCGCGCGATCGAGCCATCGATCCAGCGCGGTGGACTCTCGCAGGAGCGCGACCTGGCACGCCTCATCCGTGTCGGGGAACGTGATGCCCTGCTTCGCGAGGGCGGCCATCCCGAGCCCGATTCCCCGCGTGTACTGGCCCGTGGCGACGCAGCACCGCGTGCGGATCTCCTGCGCCGAGAGCCAGGCGACCTCCGGAAGAGGCCTGTCCAGCAGGGCGAGCGCCCGCGCTTCGACGTCGTCGAACTCCCGCAGCAGATAGGCGGCCTCCAGGCGCTCGAGCCCGATCTCCGCCGACAGCGCGCGCTCCTGCTCCCAGGCCCGCTCGCCGAGGAGCGCCTGGGCGCTGTCCAGCAGGTGGGTCATCAACCGGTACGAGCTCGCCGCCTTCGCGGCGCGCGCGGCCTCCAGGTTCAGCCGCGCGAGCTCCTTGCGCTCCTCCACGGACTCGAGCCGCGCCGCGCCCAGGTTCAGGTGCCGCACGAGCTCCAGGAATTGCTGGGCCGTCCCCCCCTCGGCGCGATGACGCGCCTCTAGCCGACGGCCGATCTCGAGGTGCGCGAGCACCCGCTGCTCCGGCGAGATCCGCTCGTAACTCGCCTGCTGCACGCGGTCGTGCAGGAACCGGTAGGCCGCGTCCATCGCCGCCGCGCCGATGGCCCCGAGCGCCTGCGCGGGGCGGTAGGCCCCATCGACCGGCACCACCAGCTCTGCGTCCAGCGCCGGCCATAACGCCCCCGTCACGCGAGCGCGCTCCCACCCGCTGAGCCGCTCCAGGTCGTGCAGGTGGAACCTGTGGCCTGCGCAGGCCGCGAGCCCCAGGAGCTGCTGCGTCGGCTCGGGCATCTCACGCACCTTGTCCGTCAGGAGCGCCACCACGTTATCGGTGACGCCCGCCTTCTCCAGCGACGATTGCTCCCACCGCCACGCCCCGGTCTCCGGGTCCCTCTCCACCTGCTTCTGCCGGTGCAGCGAGAGCAGCAGCTGCTCCAGGAAGAAGGGGTTTCCGCGGGTCTTGCGCGAGAGCACGCGCGCCAGCGGCTCCACCCGCGCGGGCTCGCTCTCCAGCGTCCGCGAGCACCACTTTTGCACCTGCTCTGCCGACAGCGGGCCCACCGTCATCCGCGAGACGTTGGCCTCGCTCTTTTCCACCGCCTCCACGAGCTTCCACAGCGGGTGCTCGGGCGGCGTCTCGTTGTCGCGGTACGCCGCGATCACCAGCAGCCATTTGCGCTCCACGTCCGTCAGCAATGTCTGCAGGATGATCAGCGTGGCGCTGTCGGCCCATTGCATGTCGTCCAGGAACATCACCAGCGGCGGGTTCGGCGCCGTGACGGCTCGCACGAAATTCAGCCACGTCAGCTTCTGCCGGTTGAGCACCTGCTCGCCCTCCACCGGCGGCACCGGCGGCAGCTTGCCCATGACCAGGTCGAGCTCCGGCACCACGTCCGCGATGAGCCGCGCGTTGTCCCCGACCTCGCGCCGGATCCGCTCCTGCCAGGCCTCGAGCACCGCCTCCGGGCTGGAGAGCCACTGGCGCATCAGCGCCCCGAACGCTTGCGCCAGCGCCGCGTAAGGCGTCGACCGCGCGAGCTGATCGTGCTTGCCCGCGATCAGGAGCCCGCGCCCCGCCTGCGCGATGTCCCTGTAGACCGTGCGCACCAGCGCCGTCTTGCCGATGCCCGAGGGGCCGCCGACGAGCAGGAGCTCCGTCATGCCCTGCGCGGCGCGCGCAAAGGACTCGCCCACCCGCTCGACGTCGCGCTCCCGCCCCACGAGCACCTGCGGCAACCGGAGCCTTCGCGAGAAGTCCTTTCTTCCCAGGCCGAACGGCTCGACCGTGCCCCGCTCGTCCCATTGACGGAGGGACTCCTCCAGATCCTCGGCCGCGCCGCGGGCCGTCTGGTAACGCCGCTCGGGATCCTTGGCCAGGAGCTTCGCCACGATGGCTGCCACGGCACTCGGCACCTCCGGGGCGACGGCGTCGAGCGGAGGCGGGTCCTTGGCCAGGTGCGCGTGCACCAGCGAGAGCGGATCGCGCTCCGTGAACGGCAGCCGCCCCGACATCACCTCGAAGAGCGTCACCCCCAGCGAATAGAGGTCGGTGCGCGTATCGAGCGCGCGCGCCGTGCGCCCCGTCTGCTCCGGGGAAATATAGACAAGCGTCCCCTCCAGCGCCTCGGGAATGCTCGCCTCGGTCGCCTCCTGGGACAGCAGCGAGGCGATGCCGAAGTCGAGCAGCGTGACCCTCTCGCACGCCGCGTCCACCAGCACGTTTTGCGGCTTGATGTCCTTGTGCATCACGCCAGCGGCGTGCACCCCCTCGAGCACCCGTGACAGGAGCCGGCCGAGCCGCAGCGCCGCCCCGACCGGCACGCGTGCCTGCTTGGCGAGCAGGCGATCGAGCGACCCGAGGCCGGGATCTTCCAGCACCAGCGCCGCGGTGCCGCCCCGCTGCTCCAGCGCCCGCGCGCGCGCCACCCCGGGCACCTCGGCGAGCTGCATGAGCACCTGGTGCTCGTGGATCAGCCGCCCCATCACGCGCGGACTGGCCACCTCGGCCACCGGGATCTTGATCGCCACGCGCGCCCCCGAGGGGACATGGACCGCGCGCCATACCCGTGTCTCGTTGCCGTCGTAGATTACCTTTTCCAGCGTGTAATCCCGCAGCTCCATCATTGCCCCCCTCGCATCCTTCCAGGGGCGCTGCTGTCGGAGCCTCATCGTAGTGTCGAGCAGGACGGAATGCGACCAGCGATCCTCCCTCTGGAATTTTTTTCGGACAACCTCTGCTGCACGACAAGGCCGTGGTCGTCCCCGCGCTTGCGGAACTCGGCGACGAGCATGTCGACGAACAGGCGGACGCGCTGCGAGAGGTGGCGGTTGCTGGGGTAGACGACGCGCAATGCCGCTGCCACGCTGGCGAGAAACGATTGGCCGAACAGGAGCGGCGTCGCCACCCGCAGCACGCCGCGCGGGGAGGACTCGAGGTCCTTCACCGCGGCATTCGCCCGCCGCTACCTGGTCAAGCGCAGCGGGAGAAGCTACCGTCGTTCTCGACACTGCCACGACTGGCAGCGAAGAACTGGAGAACTCCGAGCTCGGCCGAGAGGTTCTCTACCAGCGATTGCCATCCACGAGGTGCCGCGATGCAAGACGAAATGCAGGTTGAGGAGTGGGGGGAGCTGTTCGTTACGCGCAAGTGCTGCGGCGCCGGCACGTGCCGGAACTACGCGCCGGAGCTCCTGGGCGAGGTGGTGCCGGCCAGCGAGCTCCGGGGAGGCCGCCGCCTCTCGGTGCTGCCGGGCTCCTACGAGGAGGGCGCCTTCACCGGTGTGCTGCGGCAGCCGCGGAGCAAGGAAGATCTGATGGCGGCGCGGACGGCGGTCGCGGCGTGCCCGTTCGGCGCCATCACGCTCAAGCCGGGCGCGGCGCAGGTCCGCCGGGGCGATCTCGGGTCACCTTGGCGCGGTTTTCCGCGGCCCATCGAGGATCATGTCTGGGTCATCGGACACCCATCCATCAAGAACATCGGCGCCATGTCCTATTTCATCGAGCGCGACGGAGGCGGGGTGCTGATCGATCCCCCGAAGCCGAGCGAGGAGGTCTTCCGCTGGCTCGCCGAGCACGGCGGCGTGCGATGGCTCTTTCTGACGCACCGGGACCATACGCACCACCACGCCGAGTTCGCCAGCCGCTTCCCGGGTTGCCGCCGCATCATCGGCGCCGCAGACGTGAGCCTCCGTGAAAACAAGTACATGCCCTCGACCGGCGACGTGGAGATCAAGCTCGGGAACGAGCTCGGCCCGCTCTCGCTCGAGGGGCAGCCGCTCTCGAGAGAGGCGGCCAGAGAGGCCGAGATCATGATATTGCCGCAGCCCGGGCACACGCCGGGCTCGCTGTGCCTCCTGGTTCGAGGCCGCTTCCTGTTCACCGGCGATCACCTGAGCTACTCGCGCTTCCTGGGTCAACTCGTGGCGCATCGATTGCAATGCTGGGAGGATTGGGAGCGCCAGATCCGCTCGGTGCGGTATCTGCTCGCGGCGGCCGAGGCCGGCTGGCTGAGGTTCGCGTGGGTGTTGCCGGGTCACGGGGAATGGGCCCGCCTGCCGGGCGAGGGGAGCGCGGCCGAGACGGCCGCGGAGCTCCGCCGCGTCATCACGTCGATGGAGCAGAAGCCGAAGGGGCATACGCCGCTGGGCCGCTGGATCCTCTACGTTCAGAGCCGGATGGCGCCCGAGAAGACGCTCGGGCGCGCGCTGCGCGCGATCGGCGGCGGGAGCGACGCCTGGGTATTGCCGCGCGGCGCGCGGAGCTCGCTCACCGATTTCGATCCCGACAAGGCGCAGATCGCCCTGCGCCGGCTCTATCTCCTCGGCGCCGCCGCGCTTCTGGCCGCCGCCGGGACCGCATGGCTCACCGGGCGCCGGGACATAAGCGTCCCTTCTGGTCGCTCTTAGGACGCAGGCTCCACACCTTCGCCTCGTCCGCGGTTGCCGGCGCGCGCTCCTCGTCAGCGGTTCTCCGCGCGCGCGTCGAGCCTCGCCGAGCCGGCGATCTGCCTCGTGGTGACGTTGAACCGATTGAAGAGGTTGGTCAGCGCGATTTGCAGGGTCAGCGCCGCGAGCGCCGGCTCGTCGTAATGCCTCGCGGCCTCCTCCCAGACGTCGTCGGGCACCGGGTCCGCGCGGTCGCTGAGCCGCGTCGCGGCCTCGGCGAGCGCCAGCGCGGCGCGCTCCGCGTCGGTGAAATAGGGCGCCTCGCGCCAGGCCGCCACGGCGAACACGCGCTCGTCGGTCTCACCCGCCTTCTTCATCTCGCGCGCGCCGATGTCGACGCAGAAGCCGCACCCGTTGATCTGGCTCGCCCGCAGGTGGACGAGCTCGAGCGTCCGCGCCGGCACGCCGCTCTTCTTCACCGCGCCGATCAGGGCGTAGATCGGCTGCATGACGTCGGGGATGACCATCGCGGGGTTCTTCATCCGTGCTTTCAGCATGTTCGTGCTCCTCCCGAGGGGCTCGGGTGTGCTCGCCAACCGTGACGGGGCGCTGAACGTCCGTTCGCGCCGTCACATGGGCTAAGGTTCGTCCGTCACAGCCATGACGAAGCACGACGAGGGAGTGTGACCGATGGATGAAAATAGTTGGCTGGCGGAGCGGTTCGAGGCCCACCGAGCCCATCTGCAGGCCGTGGCGTACCGGATGCTCGGCTCCCTGAGCGAGGCGGAGGACGCCGTGCAGGAGTCCTGGCTCCACCTGAGCCGCGCCGACACGAGCGGCGTCGAGAACCTGGGCGGGTGGCTGACGACGGTCGTGGCGCGGGTCTGCCTCGACATGCTGCGCTCGCGCAAAGCGCGGCGCGAGGACCCGATGGCCGCGCCCGACCCCGCCGTGGACCGCGAGGCCGGGACCGATCCCGAGCGCGAGGCGGTGCTGGCCGACTCCGTCGGCCTCGCGCTGCTCGTGGTGCTCGACACGCTGACCCCCGCCGAGCGGCTCGCGTTCGTGCTCCACGACCTGTTCGCTGTGCCCTTCGAGGAGATCGCCTCGATCGTGGGCCGCTCCCCCGCTGCGGCGAGGCAGCTCGCGAGCCGCGCCCGCCGTCGCGTGCAGGGCGCGCCCCCGTCTCCGGACGCCGACGTCGGCCGCCAGCGCGAGGTCGTCGACGCCTTCATCGCGGCCATGCGCGGCGGCGACTTCGACGCGCTCGTGGCGATCCTCGATCCGGACGTCGTGATCCACGCCGACGCCACGGCCGAGCCCCCGGCCGGGGGCGAGGTCCGCGGCGCGCGCGCCTGGGCCAAGCAGGCGATCCCCGCCGCGCGCGGCGCCAAGTTTGCGCGCCCCGCCCTCGTGGACGGCACGGTGGGCATCGTCTTGGCCCCGAAGGGGCGGCTCTTCCGGGTGCTCCGCTTCACGCTGGCGCAGGGGAAGATCGCCCGGATCGACGTCGTGGGCGACCGCGAGCAGCTCCGCGATCTCGACCTGTTGGTCCTCGACGGCGGACCGCACCCGGAGATCTAGACAAGCCCCGTGTGAAGCGCGCTCGTCGGAGACGTGCTCACCTCATCCACTCAGTAAGGTGTTCCGTCCTTGTGCGTGAAGACGAACTCGCCGCCCACCTTGCGGAAGGCGAGATCCTCGTCGGGGTACTCGACACCGTCTTCGGGATCGCGGTTGCTGATCTCGAGGTAACGCGCTGGCGCGGCGCTGCGGTTGACGAAGTGATGCCCGTTGGGCGCGCCGGCCGGAAACCCCGCGCACTGACCCGCCGTGAGCACCTGCTCGCCGTCGTCCGTGCGCAGCACCACCTCGCCCTCCAGCACGAAGACGAGCTCGTCCTCGTGAGAGTGGTAGTGCCGCAGCGCCGACTCCTTGCCCGGGAAGAGCGTGGTGAGGTTGACGCCGATCTTCGTCAGGCCGAGCGCGTCGCCGAGCGCGCGCTTCTCGCGCGGCGTGACGCGCGCGCGAAGCGACTCGGGGTACGTCGAGCCGGTGCGGGGCTCGAGATCGCTGGGGTTCAGGGCAGGGCGTTCGGGGGGCATGATCATCTCCGGGCAAAGCGGCTGCGCTCAGCGGCCGCGCGGTGTGGGCACGAGCGTGGAGGCGAGCGTCGCCGGGCTCAAGGGGATCGCGGGGGCTCACGACCAGCCCCGCCCCCCGGTCCTCTCCCGGAGGGAGAGGGAGGAGCCGCTCGGGAGCAGAGTCACACCGCCCAGGCGCGCGCGGCCAGCAGGGCGGCGCGGCGCTCCGGAACCTGGAGCAGGGCGCGATCGCGGACGCGGGTGAGCACCTCGGCGGGCGCGGTCTCGGGGGAGCCGGCGTCGAAGGGAGGCTGCGGATCCTACCCGGGCACGCAGATCGCGTCCGCTTCGGTGATGTCGGACAGGCGGGCGAGCCCGCTGAAGGTGAGGCCGCTGTCGGCGGACAGCGAGCCGCCCTCGCGGGAGGCCGCCACGAGGCGCGCGCCGGGCAGGCGCTGCAACACCTCGAACGGGCCCGTGAAGTCGAGCTGCGTGAGCTGGGGGAACAGGATGAAGACGATAGTAAACGGCCTTTCCATGGCGCGCCTCTCTGCCGGAGTTGACCGGACCATCCCACGAGGGCAGCTTGGCAGGAAGGACAATAGTTCCCCTTTCCTGCCAAGCCCATGCCCGCGTGATCAGCGTCGTCATCTTTCCGGGCCTTCAGCTGCTCGACGCCCCCTCTGAATCGCCCCACCCCCGATCCAGCGGCGTCGTCAGGAGCCGCTGAGACGCTCCTTGGCGCGCGCCCTCACGAACATCGCTCCGTCGCGCGCAAGCCCCGACAGCACGGCGGCTGTGGCTCGCGGGTGGTCCGCGACGGCGTAGCGGACATACTTGTTCTCGTCGGCGGCGCGCCGCTCCAGGATCTCGAGCGGGCAGTCGGCGCGCCACACGATGTGACGGCGCACGACGAAGTACGGGTCGTGTTCGAGGTCGAGCAGCAGGGACAGTGGACATGTCTCGTTTCTGCCAACCTGCAAGCGCACATAGGAGTCGGCGTCCCGCGCGAGCTGCGACAGCATGCGCTCGGTCGTGCTCGGATTCTGCGCGACAGCGCCACGAACGAAGGCGCTGGCGGAGTCGGCCAGCTGGACGAGGATCTGCTCCGGTGTGCGCGGGTGTTTTGCGATCTCCTCATGGTTGTCGCGCAGGGCGCTCGCGGCGGCGAGGATGTCCGGCGTCACGCCTGGATGCGCGAACACGGCGCGACGCAACGTTTCGCTCGGGGCACGGCTCCACTGGCGCAGGCACGCTTCGGGACAATCGCGGCGCTTCACGAGCTCGAGCTTCACCCTGGTGTCGCCGTCGCTCGCAAGCACCTCGAAATGCTCGGCGCTCAGCGCACGGCGCCGCGCCAGACGCCGGCGAACATCCACGAGCGGGTCGCGCAGCAGGCCCTGCAGGTGCGCGGCGTCGAGCGCTTCGTGGGTTGCGAGCAGCAGACGCACGCCGGGCGGCGGCCTGTCCGTGATCTGGGTGTAGAACGCGGCGGGGAAGTCCGGCCGCCGCAAGAGCGCGAGCAAGACGCGTTCATTCCGATCAGCCAGCAGCTCGGGCATGCTCGCGTCGTCCCACGGCAGCGACGCGGCGGCGGTGGCGCGATAAGAAGGCAGTCGGTGTTGCGCGAAGGCACGCAGTGTGTCGAGCGAGAGACCCATGCGCGTCTCGGCGATGAGCCGCACGTCTGCGTCGGCGTCGTGACGGAAGCGCTCGAGCCAGTCGCCCGGACACTCGCGGTGCGAGGCGACGGCACAGCGTGCCTGGCTTCCGAGCTCGGCAAACTCGGCGAGCACCGGGGCGGGCACCGGCTCGTTGCGTGCGATTCGCGCGAGGTCTTCGGCAAAGTGATGCGGAATCGCTGCGGCGTGTCTCGCGATCGCGCGCACGTTGCCGTCGCCGTCGGTCCAGAGCAAGCGGCGGAGCGGCTCGTCACAGCCTGGATGGGCGGCGACAGCGCACCGGACGGCGCGCGAGGCGTCACGCGCGAGCTGCGCGAGGACCTCGCGAGGAGCGCCCGTGCGGCGGGCGAGGGCGCGACGAACGTTGATGGCCTGGTCGGTGGCGAGCGAGAGGAGCGTCGAGAGCGGCGTGTGCGGGTGCAGCGCCGCCTTGATGCGCAGACTTTCGTCGGGGGAGCGCGTGAGCGCTTGCAGATCCTCGGCGCTGAGCTCTGCTGTCCGTCGCTTCATTCACAGGGATATTTAGCAGACCCCCCGCGCCGGCACAGGTCCGTCCCGCAGGCCCTGTCCCTTCGCGCCACACGGCCCAACCAGCTCAGAATCTGGCCCCCACGGCGAGACGGAGCGTCGCGAGCTTGCCCTGCTCCAGACCGAACCCGAGCGGCTCGTCCAGGGCCACGAGCAGCCCGGCCCGGAAGTACAGGCCCGACGCGGGTGGCTCCACCCCGACGAAGGGCTCGGCCGCGAGCTGCATCTTGTCGGTCTGGGTGAGCGGGAACGCGGCCTGGAGCCGCGCGCCGACCCCGAACCCGCCCACGCTGCGCAGCTCCGCCTCGTTGCTCTGCTCGATGAAGAACTCCGTGTCGCCGCCGCCCGTGGGGATGGCGAACATCGCCACGAGATCGCTCCGCACATACAGCGCCTCGATCGGGCGCAGCTCGATGCCGCCGCGGGCCCGCAGCGGGATGTGCTCCAGGAGCGCCCGCTGCGTGTCGAAGTACCCGCGCACGGCCAGCGCCGCCGCCGCGGCCGCCTTCGTGTCGTCGGACGGATCCTGCGTGATGGGGATGGAGACCGAGAGCCCGCCGACGAGCATCAGCATGGGGGAAATGTTCCCGGCGTAGTGAAGTCCTATCGAGGGATTGCCGAAGAAGAACCCCTCGAGCTCCGGCGCGACGGTCGCCGCGTCGTGCTCCCCCGCACCTGGCTCGCTCGCCTGGCTGCTCCCGTACGCAAACGGCAGCTCGGCGTCGAGGTGGAGCCCGCCGATCAGCTTGATCTGGGCGACCGCCGCGAAGGACGCCACGAAGGAGTTTCCCTCCCACGCGCCGCTCGTCCCGTCGCTGCTCACGGTCTCCCAGTCAGGGAGGTTCGCCTCGATGGTGCTGGTGAGCACGTCCGCCTCCACACCGAGTCGGAAGCCGTAGGACTTCGCCCACTGCGCATCCGTGACGGTCTCCTCGGCGAGCGCTGGCGGGGTGAACGAGAGCAGGAGCGAGAGGGCGGCTAGGGACGAAGCAAGCTGGCGCATGCGGACAGCGTATCTTTTTTTCCGTCCGGGGCCATCCAGCGGGACGATGGAACAGGCAGCCCGGAGGAGAGGCAGCCGCCAGCCGGCCGCTCAGCTGTAGATTCGACGAACCGATGAGGCCCTCTCCGGCCTACCAGCCGGGGGGAGCTCTCAGTAAGCAAGCGTGCATGTGTTGCCGGCTCCGCACTCCTTGGAGGTGACCGCCGCGACGACCTGGGACGCCGGCATCGGCGTATAGCGGTACGGGATCTCGAAGACGGTGCCCCTCGAGTCGTTCAAGTCGTCGCCGGTCCCCTGGTTGCCGATCCCCTTCCAGCCTCTCGGACTGCCCATGTCCGTCCAGATCGACCTGTTCTCATCATAGACGCAGCTCTCGGCGATGAGCGCCATGTCCTTGCCCACGCCGTGGATCTGCCCGCCGCCGGTCTTGTGGTAGTTGTTGAGCATGTGGACGTTGCCGTACCGCCCGCGAGGCTGGCGTGAATCGACGCGCTCGCCCCAGTGGCTGTTCATGTACGTGATGTGCAGCTTGCCCTGGCTCGCCGGCTCGTCGTCGCTGCCGGCGATCAGGTTCGAGAACCGGTGCTCCTTGTCGTATGTGTAGTAGAAGCGCGACCAGGAAACGGTGACGTAGTCGGCCCCCTGGGTGATATCGCAGTTGCCGTCCTGACCGTCGGAGATGTCCAGATGGTCCAGCCAGACGTGGTGGGCGCCGTTCCCCGTGTAGACGGCGTCTGCGCCGGCCTTGCACTCGTCGTAGCTGGCGCAACGCGCGCCCCGCACGGCGAGGTTGCGGAGGATGATGTTGTTCACGCCGGCGCCGCTCATCCGGATGTTGCCGGTGATGGTCACGCCGGGGCCGATGCCGATGATCGTCTTGTTGGCGCCTGGCGCGAGCGTCCCGCTGTAGTTCCCGGGCTTCACGAGGATGATCGCCGGGGTCGAGCCCTTCGCCGCGTCCTGGAGCTCGCTCATCGAGCCCACCGTGATGGCCGAGCTCAGATCCGTGCCGCCGCCGGTCGTGCCGCCGGCGACGCTCGCGAAGCCCGGAACGGGATCCGTGATGTGGAGATCCCCGACCGGGGTCGACCCGCCGGTGCCCCCGCCACCAGCGCCCGCTCCACCCGTGTCCCCGCCGCCAGCGCCCGCTCCACCAGCGCCCGCTCCACCCGTGCCGACCACGCCCCCGGTGACGCCGCCCGTTGCGCCGGTGGTGGCTCCGGCGCCGCCTGTTCCGCCCGTGGTGGTACTGGCACCGCCCGTGGTCGTCACGCCACCCCCGCCGGTCGTCTGCCCCGCGCCCGAGGTTCCTCCAGAGCCCGCGCCGGCGCCGGGCGTGACGTCGGGGTCCGTCGAGCTGCAAGCGATCAGCAAGCCGAGGATCGAGAAGGAGGCGAGTCGATACGCGTGGGTCATGGTTCCTCTGCGGGTGATGGAAGCCAAGCTTCTTTCCCTCAGGTTGCGCGGCGCCCCCGCCAGCCGTCACAGATCGCAACCAGGGGGTGCCGCGAGGCCCCCGTCGCCTTACCGCCGCTCGAGGGCGGGGCGCGGGGCGCGCTCGACCCGCGAGCGTGCGCCATCGCGGATGCCCTGTCTCACGAGGCGCTCACCGAAGTTGATGACGAGCGCGAGCTTGAGATCACAAAGCCTCAGGCAGGTGAGCGCTTGCGCCTCGAACAGGCGATTGTAGATAGCGGTCGACTTGCACTCCACGATGACACGTTCACCCACACGCGCCCGGAACATGCCCGCAGTGCATGCCGGGGACGCCGCCCCTCACCGGTCCACGCGGTCGAGCCAGGCGCGCGCGTCCTTCTCCACCAGCGGATCCCCGAGCCGCACCGACAGCTCCAGGAGGTCCTCGAACTCCCGCCGCGCCAGCGCGTCATTGCGCGCGTTCTTCAGCAGCATCGCCGCCGCCCAGCGGCCCTGCAGCACGTCGTGCCAGTAGCCCTGCTCCTCCGCCCGCGCGATGAGCGCCTGCAGCCGCTCCCGCGCGTCCCCCGCCCCCGCCACGCCGTCCAGGTACGCCAGGTACATCCGGTTCGAGGCGGCCACCCGGTCGTACCCCGCCTCGTCCGCCCGCTCGAGCGACTCCGCGAACAGCGACCGCGCCCGCTCGTGCTCGCCCAGCCGCACGCACGCGTAGGCCAGGTTGTGAAGGTTCACAACCCCGTCAAACCGCAGCCCGAGGGCCCGATCCAGCGCGATCGCGCGCTCGCACGCCGCCGCCGCGGCCCGGAAATCCCCCGCGTAGAGCTCGATCGTCACGAGCAGCTTCGCTCGCACCGCCTCCGCGACCCGATCGCCCGGGGCGGCCGCCTCCCAGCGCGACAGCGCCTCCAGCGCCCCGGGCCGATCCCCCGAGGTCGCCCGCGCCAGCGCGACCGACTGGAGCGCCCGCGGATCGTCCGTCGGCCCGAGCGCGGCGAGGTCGAGCGCGGCCCGCCGCGCGCGCGCGAGCTGCCCCTGGAGGCACGAGACCTCCACGTCGACCGTCAGCGCCTCCTGCAGGAGCTCGCGGCGCCCTACCGCCATCTCGACCACGTCGTCGAGCAGGTCGTGCGACAGCCGGAACAGGTTGGTCGCCCCGAGCGCGCGCGCGAGCTCGATGCGCAGCTTCACCCGGTGCTCCAGCGAGCCGACCGCATCGACGCGCGCGAGGATGCGGTCCGACGCCGCCGGCAGCGACGGCGCGCGGCGCGCGTGGCCGGCCGCCTTCGAGAGGATCTCCACCCACCGGGCGAGCTCGTCGGGCTCGCGCCGCGCGACGTCCGCGAGCTCGAACGCCCGCGTCATCGCGGCGATCGCCCCGTCGAACTCGCCGCGGCGCACGCGGACCCCCGCCGCGCGCGCCAGGTGCCCCGCCGCGCCGTCCGCGTTCCCGAGCGAGAGCGCCCCGTCCGCGGCGCGGCCGAGGTGGCAGTCGACGAGCGCGAGCACCGCCGGATCGTCCCCGCCCACGCGCTCCAGCCACTCGGCCGCGAGCCAGTGGCCGAGCGCTCGATCCGCGTCCGTCAGCATCTCGTAGGCCGCGTCCCGCACGAGCGCGTGACGGAACGCGAACTCCGGCTCCCCGCGGAACATCGACTCCGGCCGCGGCTCGAGGAGCTCCCGCTTCTCGAGCGTCAAGAGCCACGACTCGAGCTGCGGCACCTGCCCGCCCCCGCCGAGCATCGCCTCCAGACCCCCGCGCCAGAACACCTTGCCCATCACCGCCCCGGCCCGGAGCACCCGGCGCGCCTCGGGCTCGAGCGCCGCGATCCGCGACTGCATCATCGCGAGCACCGTCTCCGGCACCTCCCCCGCCCGCCTGTCCGCCGTCGCGCGCACGAGCTCCTCGAGGAAGAACGCGTTGCCCGCCGACCGGTCGACGAGCGCCGCGAGCTCGGCCTCCGGCGGCGCGTCGCCGAGGACCTCCCGCACGATCCGCTCGCACGCGCGGCGCGACAGCTCCCCGAGCCGCATCTCCGTCGCCTCGCGATCCTCCCACAGGCCCGGGAACGCCTCGCGCACCCCGGGGCGCGCCAGCGCCAGCACCATGAGCGGCTGGTGCCGCAGGAACCGGAGCGCCGCGTCGAGCGTGTCCACCGTGGCGCGATCGCAGAAGTGCAGGTCGTCCAGCACGATCAGCACCGGCCGCGCGTCGCACTCGGCCCGCAGGAAATCGAGCCACGCGCGCCGCGCCTGCTCCTCCATCACCGCGCGGTCCTGCCGCGCCGCGCGCAGCGCCGGGCTCTCCGGGAAGGGCGCGCCGACCAGCTCGCCGAGCAGCTCCGTCACCCGCTCCCGCGCGGCCTCGCCGACGTGCCGCGCGACCCGCGCCGCGAGCTTCTCCCGCCGCGCCTCCGCGGGCTCGTCGTCGAGCAGGCCCGCCGCGCGCCGCACCGTCTGCGCGAGCAGCCCGAGCGGCGCCCCGCCCCGCATCGGATCGCCGTGCGCGCGCCACACCGTGACCGGCTCGCTGCGCGCCTCGACCCGCCGGAGCAGCTCGTGCGCGAGGCGCGACTTGCCGACGCCCGCCCCCGCCGTGACCAGCACCACGCGCGCCACCCCCTCGGTCGCGCACTCGTCGAGCACGTCCTCCAGCGCCCGGAGCTCCCGCTCGCGCCCCACGCACGTCGTGAGCTTCCCGAGCACCTTGCGCCCGCCGTCCTGCGGCTCGCGCGCGCCGAGCAGCGTGGGGCCCTGGCTGCCCGCCGCGATCTCGAAGCGATCGCCGAGCAGCGCGGCCGTCATCTGATCGATGAGCACCGGCCGGCCCGAGGACGGATCCTCCGCGGCGTGGCGGACCCGCGCGTCGAGCAGCGCGCCCGTGCGATCGATGACCTGCCCCACCGCCTGCGTCCCGGCGATGACGTCCCAGCCCGTCGCCAGCGCCACCCACGCCCCGGGCAGGAGCGCGTGGATCGAGAGCGCGCAGCGGGCGGCCTTGCCGGCGAGGTCGGTCGGCGAGCCCGCGCCGGCGACGACCGCTGCGACCGAGCCGTCGGCGAGCACCTCGAGGACCGCGCCGTGCGCCTGCGCGGCCTGCCGGACCTCGTGGAACGGCGTGGTCGGCGGCGGGGCGGGCCGGGGCCTCGCCGGCGGCGCCGGCGCGAGCAGGCCCTCGGGCAGCGCGTCCTTGCTGCCGGAGACGACGGTCGCGTGGTGCCCCGACAGCATCGTGTCGCTCGCCCGCTCGGGGCCCGCGATCGCCTGCGGGCGAGCCGACGGGGGGCCGCGCCTGCCGGCGCTCATCTCGGCGGCGAGCACGACGCTGACGAGCCGCCGCTCGCTCTTCGTCAGCGCGGGCGTCGGCAGGCCGTTGCCCGTGGACATGTTGCCCTCCACGACGCTCAGCATCCGGAGCTCGGCGGCGACCTCGCCCGCGTCCGCGGGGCGCTCCGCGGGGTTCTTCGCGAGCAGCCGGGCCACGAGCAGGTCGAGCGGCGGCGGGATGTTCGGGCAGAAGGTGCTCGGGCGCGGCGCGGCCTCGAAGAGCACCTTGGCGAGGACGGACAGCGGGTGCTGGGCGACGAACGGCGACCGCCCGGTGAGGCACTCGAACAGGAGGCACCCGATCGAGTAGAGGTCGGCGCGCGCGTCGACGTCGACGTCGCCGCGGACGCGCTCCGGCGCCATGTAGGCGGGCGTGCCGATCGCCGAGCCGGTGAGGGTGAGCTCGTACGTCGCGTCGGCCTGGCGCGCGATGCCGAAGTCGATGAGCTTCGCGCTCCCGATGTCGCCGCCGGGCAGGAACACGTTGGTCGGCTTGAGGTCGCGGTGCACGATGCCGCGCGCGTGGACGGCGGCGAGCGCCTCGGCGACGCGGCCGACGAGCATCAGGCTGTGCTCGATCCCGAGCGGCCCGCGCGACAGCCGCGCGCCGAGGTCCTCGCCCTCGAGCCACTCCATGGCGAGGTAGTAGAGGCCGTCCTCCGTGACGCCGTGGTCGATGTAGCGGGCGACGACGGGGTGCTCGAGCTCGGCGAGCAGGCGCGCCTCCCGCTGGAAGCGCACGACGTGCTCCCTGCCCTGGTTGAAGATCACCTTGAGCGCGACCACGTGGCCGCTCTGCCGGTCGAGCGCCCGCCACACCGCGCCCATCCCGCCGGAGCCCGCGAGGCGTTCCAGCTGGAAGCGGTTGGCGAGGACGTGACCTGAATGCATGGCGCAAGTATCGGTGTGCAGACCTCCGCGGTCCAGGCGGCCGGGGCGCGCGTGGACCGCGAACCGTGGGCCCACCGCCCACGCGGAGCGCGAGGATACCCATCTCGCGGCGCGGCTACGAGCCTCGAGGGCCCGCGGGCGCGGCCGCCGGGTCGGCGGGAGCGCGGCCGCGGCCCGCCCTCGCCGGCCGACGGGGCCGCTCCCGTCCGCGCGAGCGCGCCTGTCGGGCGCGCAAGGGCGTACGCGGGGCCTCGCGCGGCCCCCGCCGCCGCGGCGGAGACCTCAGCTGGCGAGGCGCTCGAGCCGCGCGTCGACCTCGCGCTCGGCGTTCAGCCAGTCTTCAACGGGGTTGTTCCGGAAGCCGGCCCTCTCGGCATATCCATAGGCCACCTTGGCGATCAGGCCGTGGCGCTCCTCGCGCGACAGCCGCGGGCGCGGAGGCGCGGCCTTCGGGGCACCGGCGCTCGCGCGCTCGGCGGCGCGCTCCACGGCCGCGGAGGGCATCTCGACGGCGGCGGGGGCAGAGACCGCGCTCTCGGGCTGCGCCGAGGCGACCGGGCTCGTGGCCCGGGTGGTCTTCGTGCGGGCCGGGGTCTTGCGCTTCGAGCTCATCTCGTCGTCTCTCCTTTCGGGTACACGGGTCGACTAACCCAGGTCCGCGCGTACGCACAAATTTTGAGCACGTAGTTTCTCGGCGCACCCCCCGCCGCCGGTCGGGATCTCCCTTCCAAGAGACCGTGATTCGCGGTAGAGTCGATGTCGCTGACCGGGTGAGATCACCCGGCATGTGTCAGCCACCATCCCTCGTTGTTCGTGGCCACCTCGTGACCGACGTTCATCCGCCGTCGTCCGTCTATCGTCCATCTGTCGTTCCCACCGTCGTTCCCGTTCTCGCTCACGGCGGTCCCTCCCTGGTCGCCGCCTGCGCCGAGGACAGCTCGGTAATCCAGAAAACGGCAGGCGCGTCGCTCGCCGTCTGCCCATGAATCGAGGAGATGCGATGTGGAAGAAAGCGCGGCCCCTTCCCGGCGCACGGAACACCTCTGCTCGTCCGGCGGCGGGATGACGCGCGTCGTCTGGGTCGAGGACGACAGCGAGGTGCGGCTCATCGGCGCCTCGGAGCGCTGGGCGGGCGCGATGGAGCAGCTGCGCCGGCTGGCGGAGCACGAGCGCGCGCCGCTGCTCATCACGGGCGAGCCTGGCACGGGCAAGGAGCTCTGCGCGCGGCGCCTTCACGCGGCGAGCCCGCGCGCGGGCGGCCCCTTCGTTGCGGTGAGCGCGGCGCGGCTGCCGGCCGAGCGCCTCCGGGAGGAGCTCTTCGGCATGGCGGCCGGGGCGGACGGGCGGCCCGCGGCGCGCCCCGGGCTGCTCGAGCTGGCGCGGGGGGGCACGCTGTTCCTCGACGAGATCGGCGCGCTCCCGCTCGAGCTCCAGCCGCGGCTCCTGGCCGTGCTCGACGGGGAGCCGCTCTGCCGGATCGGCGGCGGGGAGGCGCTGGTCGTGGACGCGCGGGTCATCGCCGCGACGAGCCAGGATCTCGCCGCGCGCGTCCTCGGGCGGTCGTTCCACGAGGCGCTCCACCGGCACGTCGGCGGGCTCGCGCTCTCGCTCCCCCCGCTGCGCGAGCGCGACGGCGACGTACGCAGGCTGGTCGAGCACTTCCTCCAGCGCCAGAGCGGCGCGACGGGGCTCGCGAGCGCCGGGGTCACCCCGCGCGCGCTCGCGCAGCTCGAGGCGTACCCCTGGCCGGGGAACGTCCGCGAGCTCCGGGGCGTCGTCGAGCGCGCGTTCCTCCGGGCCCACGGCGCGCCGCTCGATCTGGAGCACCTGCCGCCCGAGATCGGCGCGGCCAAGCGTCCGCCGGCGCCGCCGCGCTCGGGCCCGCCGGGCGCGCTGCGGCCGTCGCCGCCCGCGCGCGGCAGCGCGTCGCTCGGGGAGGCCGTGCGCCGCCACATCCTCGCGGTCTACGCGGCCCAGAACGGCAACGTGACCCGCACGGCGAGCGCGCTCGGGATCACGCGGGTCTCCCTCCGCCGGCACCTGCGCCAGTACCTCGCCGCGGACGCGCGCGACAAGGAGACGCTGAGCGATCGCTAGCGCTACTGCGGGAAGTTGCCCCGGAGCGGCAGAAAAACCGCCAAGCCGCCAAGGACCATTCGTCGATTTCCGCTGCAACTCTTTCTCTTGGCTCCAGTCATCCCAGCCGGTGCCGAACGTTGGATCGACCACGGTGATGGGCGCCGACTCAAGAGGCCCAGTCGGCGCCAGGCGGCCCGCGCGCCCCCCTCCTCAGGACGGCTGCGCGGGGCCGAGCTCTCCCTCCGGCTCGACGGGCAGCTCGACGAGGAACGTGGTCCCTGAGCCCAGCTGACTGCGCAGATCGATGCGCCCTCCGTGCGCTCGCACGATCTCCCGAACGAGGTACAGCCCGAGCCCGAGGCTCTGCGCCTGATGAAGCCCCGTCGCGCGCTCGAACGCCTCGAACACGCGCCGCTGGTCGGCCTCGGAGATCCCGATGCCCTGGTCGGAGACCGAGAGGCGAGCGACGGCCCCGTCCCCGTCGGTGACGATCCGGACCGGCTTTCCGGCGCCGTACTTCATGGCGTTCGTGAGCAGGTTCGTCGCGACCTGCTCGAGCCGCAGCCGATCCCACGGGCCCACGACGGCGCGCTCCGCCTGCACGTGGAGCGCACATCCAGCCAGCTCGGCCTGCTCGCTCAGCCGCCCGACGACGTCCCGCACGAGGGCCGCCAGGTCCACCGGCTCGCGCGTCAGGGCCAGCTGCCCCTTCTGGATGCGCGAGAGATCGAGCAGGCTGTCGATCAGCAGGTCGAGCCGGCCGAGCTGGCGCTTGAACGACGTGAGCGACGGCGACAGCCAGGACGAGGAGACCGCCTCTCGCTGCTTGATCGATCGCGCGAGCGCGTCGAGCTTCAGGTGGAGGCCTGTCAGCGGCGTCTTCAGCTCGTGGGCGAGGAACGCCGTGCGCCGCTCCGCGGCCTCCGCCGCCGCCCGCGCCTCGCGCTCCCTGGCGAGCAAGAGCGCGTTCTCGAGGGAGATGGCCGCCTGCGTGGCGAGCAGCTCGAGAGCGAGGAGCCGCTCGGGCGTGAACGCGTGCGTGGTGACGTTGTTCTCGAGGTACAGCAGGCCGAGCACCTCGGCCTGCCGCAAGATGGGGACGCAGAGGACCGACCTCGGAGTGTGCCGGACGATGTACTCGTCCCCCGAGAACCTGCCCGCCTTCGCGGCGGCGTCGTCGAGGAGCACGCGCTCCTTGGTGAGCCGCACGTAGTGGAGGAGCGAGGCAGGGAGGAGCGGAGAGGACGACACCGGCAACGACTGGAGAACCCTGGTCACGGTCCCCTGTCGCTCCTCGATCGCGGCCTCCGCCTCGATCGTCAGGTCGCCGTCCCGCACCAGAATGAGGCAGCCCTTCTGGGCACCTCCCTGCTCGAGGACGAACTCGAGCAGGGTTCGCAGGAGCTTCTCGAAGAGGATCTCGCCCGAGATCGTCTGCGATGCCTTGACGACCGCGAGCACGTCGAGCTGCTCCGTGCCGGCCGCGAAGGTGGCGGTCGCCTCGAGCGGCCGCCGCTCGAGGAGCTGCGGATAGCGCTGCTCGAGCTGCTTCACCTTGCCGTCGGCCCCCCAGCGCACGTAGCACGAGCGGGCCTCGCGCAGGTACGTATCGGAGAAGCGCTCGAACCCTCGCGCTCGATAGAACCGAGACGCGAGCTCGTAGGCGAGCGCCTCGACGTGGACGAAGCCGCTCTCGCGCGCCGCGCGGATGGCCTCTTCATAGAGGCGCATCGCGTCGAGGTCCCGGCCCTCGATGCGGGCGACCTCGGCGGACACCAGGGCGTAGCGGCCCCGGAAGTTCTCGGGGCAGCTTTCGGCCCAGCGCCTCAGCTTGTGGAGCGCCCTCTCGAGCGTCTGCGCGAATCGCTGCCGCTGCTCGGCCGGCGCCTCTGCGTGGAGCGCCGTCACCGTGAGCGCGTGGTAGAACTGGTGCGTCACTTCCATGGCGAGAGACGCCGCCTGCCCCTGCATCAGCGCGGCGGTGGCCGCGGACTCCAGCGCTTCGGCGTGACGCTCGTGCGTGAACGCGGCGACCTGCTTCATGATATGAACCATCGCGATTCCAAGGCCGAAGCCCGCCTTCTGGAGGATCGCGAGGGAGCTCGCCTCGTCGAGGTCGCCGCCGTCGAAGCTCGTGGGCGCCCGCGTCGCTCCCTTCAGGCTCGCCGCGAGCTGCTCTTCGAACCGGACCACGTGGTACACCACGTCGTTGTGGGTCTGGCGAGCGAAGGCGGTGAATCGCCGCGCGACCTCGATGACGCGGTCGAGCGGATCGCCGTTCTCGAGGACGACCCACACCATGTTGTACGTCAAGTAGCCGGCAAAGATGAAGTCTCCGACGTCGAGGCAATCGAGAAATGCCTTATCCATGAGCGGCAGGCTCGTCGCGTAGTGCCTGTGCCAGATGCTGATGACGCCCGCGTGGTGGAAGAGCAGCCTCCCCTTCAGCACGGCCGTGACGCTATTGAATTTCTCGTTCAGCCTGAGCGCCATCTCGGAGAACTGGAACGCGCACGGGACGTCCCCGAGGATGGACACCATGACCCCGGCGTAACAACTGTAGACGAACGAGGACTCCTCGGCGTGCCCGTGCTGCAGAGAGGCGTTCACCCCCTTGGCGGTGAGCAGCGGCCAGAGCGCCGGTCGCACGGAGAACAGGAGGGGGGCCGATTCGGCGACCAGGCTGATGAACGCCCGCACGTCCTCGTCGGTCGCCACGGGCGCGTCGACGAGATCGGCGATGCGGCGCCCGCGCAGGGAGATCGGGACCTGCCGGATCTCGGCCTCCATCGCCGCCTGGATCTCCTCGTCGGCGTCCGGGAGCGTCGCGCCGTAGAGCCGCAGGGCCTCGCTCATGACCGTCATGGCGTCGCGGTGCCGTCCAGCGATCTGGTAGAGCCGCATGCGCAGCCGGTGGGCCCTGGCCCGGTCGGGCCTGGAGCGGGCGTTCTGGAGGATCAGATCGAACAGCTCGTCGGCCGGCTGGAAATTGCCGGCGATGGACTCGCATTCGGCGAGCTCCAGGTGGAGCCTGAACGTGTCCTCGTACCGCGCGCTCCAGGCGTCCTGCGGCAAGAGGGACGTCGCCTGCGCCAGGTAGCTGCGCGCGGAGGCGTAGGCGACCGAGGCCTTCGCCTTGATCCCTGCCAGGAGGTTGAGCCGGCAGAGCGCCTCCCTCTCGCGTGGATCGGTGATGAGGTGGGCGCCGTGATTGAGCTGGGTCGCGACGTCGAAAGCCCGCTCCTCGACCGCCCCGCCGGGCAGACGAGACACGAGGCGCCGGCCGATCTCGAGGTGCACCGCGGCGCGCCGGGCCTCCGGGATGAGCGAATAGGCCGCCTCCTGAACGCGGTCGTGGAGGAACCTGTAGGTGCCCTCGTGGCAGAGGACGAGCCCCGCGAGGATGGCCTGCCAGACCTCCGCGTGCAGCGCCTCGTCCGAGCGGTCGCACGCTATCGTCAAGACGCCGACGTCCGCGGCGCTCCCGAGGCAGGCGAGCTGCTTCAGCGCCTCCTGGGTACCAGCGGGGAGCCGCGCGAGCTTGTCGACCATCAGATCGACCACGTTGTCGGTGAAGCCTTTGGCGCGGATCTTCGCCATGTCCCACCGGAAGGCGCCCGCGCGCGGGTCGAGGTCGATCAGCCGCTCTTCGTGGAGGGCGAGGAGAAACTGGATCGCGAAGAAGGGGTTGCCGGCCGTCTTCTCGTGGACCAGGGCCGAGAGCGGCGCGGCGTCCTCGAGGCGGCATTGAAGCATATCGCTGACGAGCATGGACAGGTGCTCGCGGGAGAGCGGGCCGAGCACCAGCTCCTGGACGTGCGCGCCCCCCCTCCTCGCCTCGTGCAGCGCCGTCATGAGCGGGTGCGAGGGGGTCACCTCGTTGTCGCGGTACGCGCCGATGACGAGGAGATGGCCCGTGTCGAGGTGCGTCACCAGATCCTGCAGGAGCCCGAGGCTCGCCGAGTCGGCCCACTGGAGATCGTCGAGGAAGAGCACGAGGGGGTGCTCCTTCCGGGCGAACACGCCGATGAAGTGCCGGAAGACGGTGCGGAACCGGTTCTGCGCCTCGACCGGCGGCAGCTCGGGCGCCGGCGGTTGCGGGCCGATGACCAGCTCGAGCTGCGGGATCAAGTCCACGACGAGCTGCCCGTTGACCGTGAGGACCTCGAGCAACCGCTGCTTCCAGGCCGCGATCCGCTCGCTGTCGGCGAGGAGCTCGAGCACGATCTCCTGAACGGCCTGAACGATGGTGGAGTAAGGGATATCGCGCTTGTGCTGGTCGAATTTCCCCGAGGCGGAGAATCCGCGCTCGCCGGCGACAACCTTGTCCAGCTCGTGGACCAGCGTCGACTTGCCGATGCCGGAGTAGCCCGAGAGGAGCACGAGCTGTGGAGATCCGGTGTCGGCCACGCGCTCGAAGGCGCGCAGCAGCGCCGCGATCGCCTCGTCGCGCCCGTAGAGCTTCTGCGGGACGCGCAGGCGGCCCGACGCGTCCTGCTCGCCCAGCGGGAAGGGCGCGACGTTGCCGCCGCGGCGCCATGCGTCGAAGCACCGCTTCAGGTCATGGCCAAGGCCACGGGCCGTCTGGTAGCGATCCTCGGGCATCTTCGCGAGGAGCTTGATCACGATGCGCTCGACCGCCTCCGGCACGTCGGGGACCACCTTAGACGGCGCCGCGAACGCGCGGGCGACGTGACAATGGATCCATTCGAGCGGGTCGCGGGCGTCGAAGGGGAGCTTCCCCGTGAGCATCTGGTAGAACGTGACCCCCAGGGAGTACAGATCGCTGCGGCTGTCGACCCCACGGTTCATCCGCCCTGTCTGCTCGGGCGACATGTAAGGGAGGGACCCTTCGATGAGGCGTGCCGGCCCCAGGGCGTGCTGTTCGCGTGAGAGCCATGAGGCGAGCGCGAGATCGGCGATCTTCACCTCGCCGGTGGCAGGAATGACCAGGATGTTCGCGGGCTTGAGGTCTCTGTGGACGACGCCGCGCTGATGGATGTCGGAGACGGCATCCGCGAGGCGGACAGCGAGCTCGAGGAACCCGCCGATCGCCATCGGCGCGCCGAGCAGTCGTTCGAGCGGCTCAGCGCCTGGGTCTTCCATGACGAGGGCGAGCGCCCCATCGTACATCTCGAGGGCGAGGGGCCTGACGACGGCTGCCACGTCGAGCATTTTGCCCGTCTCGTACTCCCTCTTGAGCCGGGCGACGTCCTTCGGCCGGCAGCTCCTCGGGTCGAGCACCTTGAGGACCACCGGATGGCCGTCGGCGCTTCGAACAGCGCGGTACACGGCGGTACCGCGGCCCTCGTGAATGGTCTCGCGAATCGTGTAGGGAAAGGGAGGAGACGGACTCGTCATGCAGGCGCTGGGCAAGGCAGCCTCGGCAGTGGCGGCAGGAGCTCCTTCCCCGGTAAGGTATACCATTCCCCGCCCTCGCACATTGGCCAGCGTTGCTGGCGATCCGGCGCGGATCCGCGTCAGCCGGCGGGCTCGGCCGCGCGCGGGATATCACGGTTACCCTCCGTGCATCGGCACGGTCATTTCGGTCAGCGCCGTCCGCTGGCCGCCGAAATAGCCCTGGGGCGCGCAGCCGAGGGCGCGCGTGAAGACGCGGTGGCATTGCGCATAACTCCCGAAACCGACGGCGTACGCCGCGCGCGCGAAGCTCGCGCCGCGATCCACCTCGGCGACGAACTGCATCAGCTTGAGCCGCGCACGGTACTCGACGACGTTCACGCCCACGTCCTTGCGAAAGCGCCGGCTGATCCCGCTCTCGCCCGTGTGCAGGCGCGCCGCGAGGGCCGCCCCGGGGAGGTTCGGATCGAGCCGCAAGAGCTCGAAGATGCGGCGGCTTACCACGTGGGGGAGCGGCACGTTCGACAGCGACCGCTCGAAGAGCTCCGCGAGGCGATGCTCCACGACCGAGGTGTCGCGCGCTCGGTCGAGCGCGCCGAGGAGCGCGAGCTCCTCGGCGAGCACCGCCGGCGTGAGCTGCACGGCGTCGAGCGCGACCTTCGACGCGGCCCCCGCGACGCGAGCCGCCAGCCCGGGGCGGAGCGCCGCGACGTACAGAATGAAATCACGGCTCTCCTCGAGGAGCGCGTGATCTTGCCCCGGCGCGAAATAGAGCAACGTGCCCGCCACGAGCGGCACCACGCGCTCCCCCACGCCCATCATGCCCGTGCCGCGAGCGACGAGGTTGATCTCCGGCTCCTCGTGGAAGTGCCGGGGCCGACGGTACTGCGGCTGGTGACGGAAGACCTGGGCGCGCCGGCCGGCGAGCATCGGAAAGGGCTGGAACAACGCGGGCCGAGCGCTCAAGGCCAGGTCACTGTGCGGCAGCGGGGACGCGGACCGGAAGCAAAAAATGCGAAGCGCTCTCGCGCCCGGCGCTCCAAGTGGAGCCCATGATGTCTTCGACGCGCTTCACGGTCGCTTCGCTTCTGTTCTCCGCATTCACCGCGCTGGCCTGTGACGACTCCAGCCAGCGCCCGGGCTCGGCGACCGGAACTGGCGGGGACGGCACCGGCGCGGGTGCAGGTGGTGGTTCCAGCGCCGAGACGGGCAGCTCCATGGCGGGGACTGGGGCTGCGGGTGGCGCCTCCAGCGCCGGAGCCGGCGCGGGCGGCGCCGGCGGCGCTGGCGGCGCTGGCGGCGCTGGCGGCGCGGGCGGCGCTGGCGGCGCGGGCGGCGCCGGCGGAACGGCGGGTGGCACAGCAGCGGCAGGCGCCACGGGGAACGGCGGGTCAGCGGGCGGCCCTCCCCTGCCCGAAGAGGCCTTCACCCTGCTCTTCCGCGACGATTTCGATCGGCTGGACGCAGCTCGCTGGCAGCTGATGACACATTCCTGGACCGGGAATCTGGCGCTGTTCTCGCAATCCGCCGCCACCATCGAACGTGGCCAGCTGGTGATTCGGCTCACGCCGGCCCCCCAGGGCACCGCCGACAGCTCCGGAGCCGCCAAGACCTTCCTGGGCGCCGAGGTTCGCTCCGTGGACGCGCTCACCTACGGGCGCGTGCGCGCTCGCGTCAAGCTGGCCCGTGGCTCGGCGGTCATCTCGTCCCTGGTCACGATCTACACCCCCTGGCCGGCGGACAACTGGAACGAGCTCGACATCGAGTGCCTGGGGGCCGAGCCGAGTGACGTGCAGTTCAATGCCATGGTGTACACGGGCGCTCCGGTACAGCCCCCGGTGACGCAATCCGTCAGTCCGACGCAGCATCCGCAGAAGGTGGACCTCGGCTTCGACCCGAGCGAGGACTTTCACACGTACCAGATCGAATGGACACCGTCCGGCGCCCGCTTTTCCGTCGATGACGTGCTCCGACACGAGTGGAAGGAGCGCATCGACCTCATGGTGCTGCCGCAGAACGTGCTCATGACGATCTGGGCGTCGTCGAGCGCGGCCTGGGCCGGGGCCGTGACGGCCGAGACGGGCACGGCGAGCGCGACCTACGATTGGATCGAGCTCTATCGGTACACGCCTTGATCGGGTCGCGAGACCAGGCCGCTCCGAGCGCGTGAGCTCACGCGGTTCGGCCCGACAAAGCGCGAAGCGAACGCCTGGGCGCGGGGCGGAGCCCCGACGGAACCTGCGCGCGCCTGTTGGCGACGCGACAGGATGGGCGGAGCATCGCTGTTCTCCGCGGCGGCTGAGGTGGTTCAGGGCGACGCGCGCGCTGACATGCCTCCCGCGATCGGATACTGCTCGAGCCCATGTCGCGCCGCCGTTCTGCCGTCATTATCGCCGCTCTCTCCGCCGTCACGCTCCCTGCCGTCCCGCTCGCGTGTGGGGGAGATCGCGCGCTCGACGCGGGCCAGGGGAAGGGCACGAGCGGCGCCGGGACGGCGGGCGCCGGCGCTGCTGGCGGCGAGGCGGCTGGCGCGGGCGGCGAGGCCGCAGGCGCCGGCGGGGCGGGCGCCGGCGGGGCGGGCGGAGGCGCGCAGTACGGGAACGTGCTCTGTCCGACCTCGTTCACGTTCAACGCGCCTCCCGGGGCCACGGATGTCCGCGTCGCTGGCGAGTGGAACGGCTTCGATCTCGGCGCTGCCCCGCAGCTGCAGGGCGGTACGCAGGGCCGGCTCACGGCCACCGTCGATCTGCCGCCGGGGCTCCACGGCTACAAGATCGTCTATCGGTCCGGCGGCGAGGTCTCGTGGGTGCTCGACCCGGCGGAGGGGCGCCGCAAGTACGTCGACGGGGTCGAGAACTCCGCCGTCAAGGTCCCTGACTGCCGCCTCCCGTCGTTCTCGGTCGCGTCCAGCCAGGCGACGCGGCCTGCCGCCGGACAGGGCGCCTTCGAGGCCCGGCTCGTCTACCGGGACGGCATCGAGGGCGCGGGCCCCGAGGCGGCCGCGTTCGAGGCGGTCCTGCAGGACCAGGACGGCGAGGCGCGCCCGCTCACGGATCAGGAGCTCTCGGTCGACGCGCGCGGCGACGTGCGGATCCAGCTGGGAGGCCTCGGCGACGGCAAATACCGCGTCACCCTCCGCGGGGCGACCCGGAGCGGGCGCGCCGGTGAGCCGCTCCGGCTGGTGTTCTGGGTCGAGGCCGAGCCGTTCTCCTGGGAGGACGCGCTCATCTACATGGTCGTCACCGATCGTTACCGCGACGGCGATCCCGCCTTGAACCCGCCCGCCACGCCGGGCGCCGATCCGCGGGGCGACTGGGCCGGCGGGGATCTCGAGGGGCTGCGGCAGGCGATCGAGGACGGCACGCTCGACGCGCTGGGCGTGCGGGCCATCTGGCTCACGCCGTTCCAGGAGAACCCCGCCGGTGCCTACCCGGCGAGCGATGGAGTCCACCAGGTCACCGGATATCACGGTTACTGGCCCATCAAGGCGCGCGAGGTGGATCCGCGGCTCGGCGGCGCCGGGGCGCTCCGCGCGGTGGTGGCCGAGGCGCACCGCCACGGGATCCGCGTCCTCCAGGACTTCGTGGTGAACCACGTCCACGAAGATCACGAGTACGTCTCGTCTCACCCGGAGTGGTTCAGGACGGGGTGCGTCTGCGGGACGGACGGGTGCGACTGGACGTCGCACGCGCTCGATTGCATGTTCGCGAGCTACCTCCCCGACGTGGACCACACGGTGCCCGGGGCCAACGCCGCGTTCGTGGCGGACGCGATCCACTGGCTCGACGCGTTCGATCTCGACGGGCTCCGCGTGGACGCCGTGAAGCACGTGGAGGAGATCGCGACGCGCAACCTCGCCGCGGAGGTCCGCGAGGCGTTCGAGCCGGCCGGCACACGTTATTTCCTGATGGGCGAGACGGCGATGGGCTGGAGCGACTGCGCCGACCCGTGCAACGACGAGAATTACGAGACGATCGCGAGGTACATCGGCCCTCAGGGGCTCGACGGCCAGCTCGATTTCGTCCTCTATCACGGGGTCTCGTACCAGACGTTCGGCTGGGGCGAGGAGGGCATGCTGCACGCCGCGTACTGGGTCGAGCACGGGCAGCGGCGGTGGCCGGAGGGCGCGATCATGACGCCGTACATCGGCAGCCACGACACGGCCCGGTTCGCGACGCTCGCCGACTACCGCGACGAGGCGGGGCCCCGCGGCCGGGAGGTCCCGGGCCGCCAGTGGTCGGACACCGCAGGAGCGCCCGAGTCGCCCGAGGTGTACGCGCGGGCGCGCCTCGCGATGGCGTGGCTCCTGGGCCTCCCGGGCGCGCCGCTGCTCTATTACGGCGACGAGTACGGCGCGTGGGGCGGCGCGGACCCGAACAACCGCAGCCTGTGGCGTCCGGAGGAGGATCTCACGGCGGACGAGCTGGAGACGCTCGATTTCGTGCGCGCGCTCGGGACCGCGCGCAGGGACATCCCCGCGCTCCGCCGCGGCGCCTACGTGAACCTCACCGCCACGGAGGACACGCTGGTCTTCGGCCGCCGGCACGGCCGGGGGGAGTCCGCCGTGGTGGCGCTGACGCGCGCGGGGACAGCGCAGCACATCTCGGTCGAGGTCGCCCAGGCGCTCGGCCTCCCGCCCGGCACCGAGCTCAGGGACGCGCTCGGCGGCGCGAGCGAGGTCGTCTCCGCGGCCGGCGTGCTCTCGATGAGCGTCCCGCCGGGCGGGGCGGTGATCTTCGCGCCGTGATCGCTGGCAGGACGGCGGGAGCGGGCTGCGGCGGCGAGCGCAGGCGCAGCGGGAGCGGCCAGGCGCCTGGACGAGCGCGGGAGGACGCGGCGACGCGCGCGCTGTCCGATTGAGCTCCGCGGCCGCCCCGGGTATGTCGGAGCGGTACGACATGCAGCCACCCAACGCGAGCCAGTTGCCCGAGGAGCTCCGCGCGCCGCCCCCGCGCCCCTGGGCGGCCTTGCGGCACGTCCGGCACCAGCTGGCTGGCGTCGGGTACTCGCTGCTCTTCTGGGCGGGGTTTGTCGGGGTCGGCTCGTTCTTCCGGCACATCGATCTCGTCGCGATGCTCCTCGCCTTCTCGTTCGCCGTCATGCCGGTCGTGCTCCTGTATCAGGCGCTGGGCAGCTACGCCGCGTGCCGCCTGGCGCTCCGCGGCGCGCCGTCGGCGGCGCACATCTACGAGGGAGCTGTCGTGACGAGGTACGGGACGGTGAACATCTGGCACGTCGTCGTCGCCGGCCAGCACGTGCGGATTCGCGCGAACGCGCCGCTCGACAGGAGCGTGGTGGTCCTCGTGACGCCCGAGACGCGGAGCGGCAAGCGCCGAATCGGGGTCTATCATCCCCGGTTCGGGATCTGCACATCGCTCGTGTGAGCCGCGCTCGCGGCGCTGTTGTTACGGGCGTGACCGCGTGAGACATTCACCAGCATGCGAGCTGGGTCGGGTCTTCGCGTGCTGGCCATGGCGGTCCTGGTGCTGGCCGTGGTGGGGTGGATGGGCGCGATCGGGTGCGCGGCGGGGCACGACGGCGCGGCGGCGGCGGCGCTCGTGCAGCGCCGGTTCCCGGCGCAGGCCGCCGAGGTGCTGGGCAGCGGCGCTCCCGGCGCGCTGTCGGCGACCGGCGCGACCGGCGGCGGCTTCGCGCTGGCCGCGCCTGGCCTGGCAGGGCGCGGGCCGCGGCTCCAGGCCGAGCTGCCGCGCGACGGCGGCGGCTGGATGCGGCTCTCGGGCGCGGGCGGCTTCGCGGTGCGGGTGCGGGAGGCCGGCGCGTCCGGCCCGGGGGCGGTGGTCGACGGCGCGGTGATCTACGGCCGCGCGGGCGGCGCGTCGTTCTGGCGGGCGGTCGCCGGGGGGATCGAGGAATGGCTCACCGTGGCGCCGGGCGCCGTGCCGGCGGGTGAGCCCGCGGCCGTCTGGGAGGTCGACGGCGCGGCGCTGCGGCAGCGCGGCGAGGCCGTCGAGGTGGTGGACGCCGCGGGGACGCCGCGGCTGCGCGTCACCGCGCCGCGCGCGTTCGCGGAAGGCGGGCGGCCGATCGCGGCGCGCCTCGAGGCGCGCGGGGCGGAGATCGCGCTGCTTGTCGAGGCAGAGGCGTCGGATGAGCTCCTGCTCGTGGATCCGCTGTGGCGCCCCATCGGGGCGATGGGCGAGCAACGGGACGAGGGGCATACGGCCACGCGGCTCGGCGGCGACGACGGGCGGGTCCTGGTCGTGGGCGGCTCCCGCAGCGAGCGCACGCTGGCGAGCGCGGAGATCTACGACCCGGCGGACGACAGCTGGGCGCCGGCGACGCCGATGAGCCAGGATCGCCGCGAGCACGCCGCCGTGCTGCTGGCCAGCGGGCAGGTCCTTGTCGTCGGCGGCGCCAACTCCGAGTTCGCGCTGACGAGCGCGGAGATCTACGACCCGGCGGAGGACCGCTGGGCGCCGGCGCGGCCGATGAGCGACGCGCGCGAAGGGCACACGGCGACGCTGCTGAACGACGGGCGCGTCCTCGTCGCCGGCGGCTATGGCACCTCGGGCGTGCTGGCGAGCGCCGAGATCTACGACCCGCTGGAGGGCACCTGGACCGCTGGGGCGCCGATGAGCGCTGGGCGCCATGAGCACACGGCGACGCTGCTGGGCGACGGGCGCGTCCTTGTCACGGGCGGCGTCGATGGCGAGAGCGCGCTGGGCAGCGCGGAGATCTACGACCCGGTCGAGAACATCTGGACCGCCGCGGCGCCGATGCGCGTCGCGCGCCAGGAGCACGCGGCGACGCGTCTGAACGACGGACGCGTCCTCGTCACGGGCCTCTCGACGAACTACCGGAACGACGAGGGCGAGGAGGAAGAGGAAGAGGGAGAGCTCGCGAGCGCGGAGATCTACGACCCGGCGAGCGACAGCTGGGCGCTCACGGCGCCGATGAGCGCCGGGCGCACTCGCCACGCGGCGACGCTGCTGGACGGCGGATCGGTCCTCGTCACGGGCGGGTCCGCGTCGTCCGAGTCCGGGCCCCTGGCGAGCGCGGAGATCTACGACCCGGCGGCCGGCTCGTGGTCGAACGTGCCGGCGATGGTCGCGGGCCGCAGCGCTCACACTGCGACGCTGCTCCCGGGCGGCGATGTGCTCGTGACGGGCGGCAACCAGGACTTCGAGGCGAGCGCAGAGATCTACGACCTGGCGGGCGCGAGCCCGTGGTCGGAAGCAGCACCGATGCTCGACGCGCGCTACGACCACACGGCGACGTTGCTGAGCGACGGGCGGGTCCTCGTCGCGGGCGGCCAAGGGATCGACCATGTCAGCCTCTCGGGCGCGGAGATCTTCGACCCGGCGCGGGGAGCTTGGACCGCGGCGGAGGCGATGAGCGACCCGCGCAGCGCGCACACGGCGACGCGGCTGAACGATGGGCGGGTCCTCGTCGCGGGTGGCCAAGGGATCGAGTATATCAGCCTCTCGAGCGCGGAGATCTTCGACCCCGACACGCGCGGCTGGAAAGGGGTAAAGCCGATGATCACGGCGCGCCAGCTCCACACGGCGACGTCGCTGAGGGACGGGCGGGTCCTCGTCGCGGGCGGTTATGGTGCCGACTATACCAACCTCTCGGGCGCGGAGATCTTCGACCCCGAGACGGACACCTGGTCGGCGACAGAGCCAATGCGCACCGCGCGCCAGGGTCACACGGCGACGTCGCTGAGGGACGGGCGGGTCCTCGTCGCGGGCGGTTATGGGGCCGACTATACCAACCTCTCGAGCGCGGAGATCTTCGACCCCGACACGGGCACCTGGTCGGCGACAGCGCCGATGAGCGCCGCGCGCCAGAACCACACGGCCACGCTGCTCGATGACGGCCAGGTCCTCGTCGCAGGCGGTTATGGGGCCGACTACACCAATCTCGCGGCCGCGGAGGCGTATGATCCGGCGACCGATCGCTGGACGGCACGGGCTCCCATGAGCGCTGCGCGCCAGAACCACACAGCCACGTCGCTCCTGGACGGGCGGGTTCTCATCGTGGCGGGCATTGCCGGCGCTTACGGCTATGAGGGGAGCGCGACCGCGGAGGTGTACGACCAGGCCGCCGACAGCTGGTCTCCGGCAGAGACGATGTACTTCCAGCGAGCCCACCATGCGGCGACGCTGCTGAGCGATGGCAAGGTCCTGGTCACTGGCGGCAACGGGCCCGGCGGCATCCTCGCCGGCGGCGAGCTCTTCATCCCTGCCCTCCCCGGCGATCCGTGCGACGCCGACGCGGACTGCGCCGGCGCGTCCTGCGTCGACGGCGTCTGCTGCGACGTCCCTTGCGCGGGCGCGTGCATGGCGTGCTCCGCCGCGAAGAAGGGCGCCGGCCCCGACGGCGCGTGCGGGCCCATCCAGGCCGGCGCCGATCCGGACGACGACTGCCCCGCGGAGCCTGCCTCCTCCTGCGGCACCACCGGCGTCTGCGACGGCCGCGGCGGCTGTCAGCTGCAGGCGCAGGGCACTCCCTGCGGCGCGGCCTCGTGCAAGGACGCCTCCGAGCTCGTCGAGGGCCCCCTCTGCGACGGGCGCGGGGTCTGCGCCGAGGGTGACACGCGATCTTGCGCCGAGTACCGCTGCGTCGCGGGCGCCTGCCTCACGGGCTGCACCTTTGACACCCAGTGCGCCGATGCGGCCTACTGCGCGGCGACCGGCGGCGACTGCCTGCCGAAGAAGCCCGTCGGCGCCGCGTGCTCGCTCCCGAAGGAGTGCCTCAGCGGGCAGTGCAGGGCCGGCGCCTGCGAGCTCGACACCGACGAGGACGGCATCACCGACAGCGAGGACAACTGCCCTGCGGTCCCGAACACGCTCCAGGCCAACACCGATGCTGGCCTGCCGGCGGGCGATCTCCTCGGCGATGCGTGCGACGAGGATGACGACGCCGACGGCGTCGCCGATACGGTGGACAACTGCCCGCTGATCGCGAACCCCGACCAGGCCGACGTCAACGGCGATGGGGTCGGCGACGCCTGCGATTGCGACAACCCGCGCAAGCCCGACGGCAGCCCCTGCGACGACGGCAACGCCTGCACGCAGACCGACACCTGCCAGAACGGCGCCTGCGTCGGCGGCGACCCCTTCGTGTGCCCGCAGCCCGACACCTCCACCTGCAGGCGCGCCGTCTGCGCGCCGGCCACCGGCGCCTGCGAGAGGCGCTACAAGCTCGACGGGGCGCCCTGTCCAGGCGGCGAGTGCATCGCCGGGGGCTGCTTGCTCGCGGAGGCGGCCAGCGGCTCTGGAGGCGGCGCGGGGGGCGAGGGCCAGGGCGGCGATGCGCAGGGCGGTGGCGGCCAGGGCGGCGAGGGTCACGGCGGCGACGCCGCCGCGAATGGCTCCGGCGGCTCCGGCGGCAACGCCGGAGGCGCGCCTCCGGCGCCTGCACCGGAAGGGAGCGCCCCGCCGCGCGCGCACGGCAACGGCTGCGCCGTGGCGCGTGGCGCTGGCCCTGACGCGGGCGGCTCGTCCATGCCCTGGCTCCTCCTCGCCGCGCTGCTCGCCGCGCGGTCCAGGGGTTTCCGCAATGCAGCCTGATTCACGACCAGGCAGACTGGTTCACCGCCGCTCGCCGGGTTCTCCCTGGTTGTGCGCCTCCGGTAGGCCGCCCACTCCTCGCCCGGGCCCGTCGATGCGCACGATATGGTGAGAGACCAGCCGCGATCTTTCCGTTGCGATCCCTCGCCGCCCCGACCTACCGTCTTGCTCCGCGCATGCCGACGCCGCGCCAAGTCCTCGACCACCTCTCCCGCAATGAGCTGCTCGCCCTCGCCGACCCGCACCGCCTGATCATCGGCGACCGGCGGGCGAAGACGCACATCGCCGACCGGATCGAGATGACCGGGCCCCACGACCTCGACGAGGGCGAGCCCGAATGACCGCCTCGCTCGCCCCCATGCCTGCCGCCCTCGTCGACGAGCTGCGCCGCCTCATCGACCAGAGCCGCGCCGCCGCCGCCCGATCCATCAACAGCGAGCTCGTCTGGCTGTACTGGCAGGTGGGCCGCCGCCTTCGCGAGCATGTTGTCGGCGAGGGCCGGGCGGCGTACGGCGAGCAGGTCGTCGCCGACGTGGCCGCCGCCCTCTCGGCCGAGTACGGCCGCGGCTTCGGCAAGCGCAACCTCCACCACATGCTGCGCTTCGCCGAGGTTTTCCCCGACCCGGAGATTGTGCACGCGCTGCGTGCACAGTTGAGCTGGACCCATCTCCGGGAGATCATCGCCCTCGACGACCCCCTCCGGCGCCGCTTCTACGTCGAGCTCTGCCGCCTCGAAGGCTGGAGCACCCGGACCCTCCAGGAGAAGATCGCCGGCATGCTCTTCGAGCGCACAGCCATCGCGAAGCGCCCGGAGGCTGTCGTTCAAGAAGCCCTGTCCGCGCTCGGCGAGGGCGGCGGCTAGCTGCTCGGCGATCCGAAGCACTACGACCGCGGTGCCTGCGATGCGGAGCTGCCGCTGGTGCAGACCGCGCCCAGCGAGGGGCACGCAATTAAAGGAGCGTTCGTTACGGTCCACACCCACAAGAGCGAGAGGAGAGTGGAGCTCCTGCACCTGCGGTGCTCGGTGCCAAAACCGTGATGAGCGCATCGTAGCTTCCGCGCCTTGATGCGTGCAACTGCGCGCCTGGACGCGTACTCTCGCTGCATGGCACGTCCTCACCTGCTCCCCTTCACCGTGGTGTCGATTGCTGCGCTCGCAGCCTGTGACCGATCCGAATCCGCGAGCGCGCCTGCGTCCGCGGGCGCGACCGCCGCGACCGCGCCGGCTGCGCCTGCCCCGAGCGGCGCGTCCGCCGTTGCGCCGGCGGCGAGCTGCCCGGCGGGCAAGTGGGAATACGACTATGCCGATATGTTCCTCGAGACGCTGGCGCGCAGCTCGTCGGGCGCGCGCGTCGTCAGCGAGCGCGGGAAGTACGTCTGTACGTTCAACGGCAACGAGCGTGGCAGCTACGTCTGCGAGACGAGCGAGGGCGGCGTCGAGAACGTGTTCGAGGCGCCCACGGCCGGGATGGCCCTGAAGATCACGGTCAAGATGAACGGCCGCTCCAGCGCTGAATACGAGCCCGCGGGCCCTGGCCGCTGGAAGACGACGCGCGCCGACATGAGCGGGTTGCGCGTCGAGACCAAGGCCACGCTCGGCGGCCGCGACATGCCCGTGCCCGCGACCAGCGCCTTTTCCGGCATGGACCGCCCAGGGACCGTCTTCGAGTACCGCTGTGAAGGCGACGTGTTCAAGCTCAAGCCCATCGTCGAGGGCATGGCGACCGACTTCATCACGATGAAGCGCGTGCCTTAGCTCGGGTTTCGCGCTTCCCAGGGTGAGCGGCGCCCGCCCTCGGCTCAGATCGCCCACTTCACGAGGCGCGACCGCTCCTCGGCCTGTCCCCGCTCGCTGAGCCGGAGCTCCGAGGCGGCGGGCGCGCGGCGCCGCATCCGCCGAACTTGGGCCTTGTCCAGGACACAAAGAGCGAGCGATAGGCGCGCAGCGCGCTGCCCTCGGGAACCTTCCGGGCCGCGCGCCCGTGCGCTCCAACACCGGCGTCAGCGCGCCCCGGGCACCGAGACGCTCTTGCGGCTCGCGACGGCTGCGCCTCTACTCGTTCACCATGACCACGACACTTCGCCTACCGGTCGACGACGAGCGGCTCGTCCAGCTGATCCCAGCGCGGCTCGACGACCTGATCGCGGGCATCGATCGACGCATCGGCGCGCAGGTGGACGAGATCCTCCACCACCCGCTCTTTCAGCGTCTCGAGCGGGCCTGGCGTGGGCTCTGGTTCGTTGTCGAGAGGACGAGCTTCGACGAGAACATCCGGCTCGATCTGCTCGATTGCTCGAAGGACGACCTGCGGGACGACTTCGCATCCGCAAGTGCGACCGACAAGAGCGGGCTTCACGCCATCGTCTATGCGCGCGCTATCGGGCGCGGGCACGAGCCGTACGGCGCCATCCTCGCGAACCTCGAGTTCGGCCCGGAGCCGGAGGACGTCGCCCTGCTCCAGCGATGCGCGGCGGTGGCGCTCCTGGCCCAGGCGCCCTTCGTGGCGGGCGCCTCGCCGCGCCTCCTCGGGGTGGAGAGCTACCACGCGCTCGGGGGTGCGGACCGGGCCCAGGGCTCCGAGGCGCTGCAGCAGCTGCGCGCGGAGGAGTGCTCACGCGCGCTCGGGCTGGCGCTGCCGCGTTTTCTTCTGCGCGCGCCGTTCGGTCGCGGCGAGCGCGCCGAGGCGAGCTTCGCCTACGAGGAGAGCACCGAAGACCACGAGAGCTACTGCTGGGGCAACGCGAGCTTCGCCTTCGCGACCCGGCTCACCGACAGCTTCGCGCGATACCGGTGGTGTCCCAACATCATCCGTCCCGGCGGCGGCGGGCTGATCGAGGGGCTACCGAGACCCGAGGGACATGGCACGATCGAGACACCCACCGAGGTGGCGCTGTCCTTTCCCCAGGAAGCCGAGATCGCGGAGCGCGGATTGATCCCGCTCCTCGCGGTCGCTCCCGGGCAGGCATGCTTTTTCTCGGCGAACTCCCTGCAAGCGCCGCGGTCCTTCGGCGACACGGACGAGGGCAGGGCCGCCGAGATGAATTACAGGCTTGGGACCCAGCTTCCCTGGCTCTTCGTCCTCGCCCGCATCGTTCATTATCTCAAGGTCATCTACCGCTCTTACCAGCACGCCTTCGAGACGCCGCAAGAAGCCGAGAAAGAGCTGAACGACTGGGTGTCTCAGTACGTCGCGGACCGAGAGGTGGTGACCGCGGCGTCGCGCGCCCGGAGACCGCTGCGCAAGGTGAAGGTGCTCGTCCTGGACACCGAGCACGAGGGCGATTGGTACAGGCTCGGGGTGCAGCTCAGGCCTCACTTCAAGTACATGGGCGCGTTCTTCACGCTGAGCGTGTCCAGCCGGATCGAGAAGAGATGATCGAGCTCGCCACGGACGATCCGATCCTCGCCCGCTTCGCTCGCGATCTCGACGCACAAACATCGATCGGCGTCGACGACGGGCTTGGCGTGAGGCTTGAACTCGAGCGCTTCTCCGCGGAGGACATCGAGCACGCCCAGCTCGCCTGGAGCCACCGTGTCCTGGGCGAGTACCGCGGGGTGGTGATCTACACCGAGCTGCTCGCCGCCCTCGTCGAGGCCGAGGCGCCGTACCCGGCGCTCGCCGCCGTCCACCGGATCATCGGGGACGAGCTCCGCCACAGTCGACTGTGCGCGGAGGTCGTCGGATGGCTCGGAGGATGGGAGTCGCTCCACCTCGACCTCGGGGGGCAGCGCATGCCCCGCACCGACGATCCTCCGGCGGCCAGGGCGCTCGAGATCGCCGCCCGCGAGCTCGTGCTCGTCGAGGAGGAGTCGGTGAGGACGCTCCGCGCCCACGTTCGCGCGGCCGAGGAGCCGTCGATCCGACGGGTCTTCGAGTCGTTGCTGCGCGACGAGGTGCGCCACGCCGCCGCCGGGCGCTCCCTCGTCGCGCTGCTTGAGCGCTCGTACCCGGAGAGCGAGCTCGCAGGCGTGCAGGCGCGCCTGCACGCCCGCCTGCCCGAGGAGCGACGGCACCTGCGCGAGCAGGCGCTCGCGCGGGCCGTGGGCGGCCCGGGGCGACAGCTCGGAGCGAGGCTCGCACCGGGCGATCTCGAGGCGTGAGCTCTTCCCTGACGCTCGGTCCACGAAGGATGATGTCCGCTTGCCGAGGCCCCCCTCTGCGACTGATCCACCACCGCTCGCCCCCCGTCGGAAGGGTCACTTCGCCGTCCTCCGCACCGCCCCGTCCTGCGCCGCCCAGTAGACGTACGCCTCATCCAGCGCGATCGCGATCGGCTGCGCCTGCCCGGCGGCGAGCGTCGCCAGGCCGGAGCCGTCCTTGTTCACCCGCCGCACCACGCCGCTGCCGCGGTTGACCCAGTACACGGCGCCGTCGGGCGCCGGATCCACGGCGATCCCGGCCGGAGCGGGCTGCTCGTCGGCGAGCACGACGAGGTTCGCGCCGTCCTTGCCGAGCCGCATCAAGCGGCCGCTCTCCGTGCTCCAGAAGAGGTGCTCCGCGTCGATGCCGAGGAACTGCGGGGTGAGCGCGTCATCGAACGACTGGCCGGACGCGATCTGCTGCTGCTCCGCGCCGTCCTTCCGCATCTTCACCACGACCCCGCCGCCCTGGGCCCAGTAAAGGTGCGTGTCGTCGGCGACGAGCGCTCCGCCTGCCCTCCCGACGGTCCCCGTGATCTCGACGGCGTCCTCGGCGCTGCTCGCCGTGTCCACCCGGAAGACGCCGCTCTCTGCGCGCGAGGTGAACCACACCGCGGTCGCGTCGGCCACGACGGCCCACGGCTCGGCGACGTTCGCGCTGAGGAGCAGGAGGCCGTCGCTCGCCGTGTGCTTGAGCACGCCCTCCGCGCTCGTCACGAAGACGTCGAGCCCGGCGACGGCGACGCCCTCGAAGACGCCGAAGCCACACGTCCCGTCCTGCGGAGGCGCGAGCGTGGCGAGGCACGCGACCTCGTCCAGCCCGTACTTCAGGACGCGGACCGCGACCCCGCCCTGCGGCCGCGCCCCGGCCAGGTAAAGGTGGTCGCCGAGCACGGCGAGCGCCGAGGGCACGGCGAGCCCCGAGGCGATCGTCGTCGCCTCGGGGCCGCAGACGCCGTCCTCGCAGACGCCGCCCAGGCAGTCGTTGCCGCAGCCGCCGCAATGGAAGGGGTTGCTCCTCACGTTCGCCTCGCAGCCGGTGAGGGGATCCTCGTCGCAGTCGCGGAACCCCTCCACGCACGAGAGCGCGCAGCGGCCGGCGATGCACGACGCCGTGCCGTGCTTCTCGACGCAGGCGTTGCCGCAGCCGCCGCAGTGGTCGGCATCCTGGGCGAGATCCGCCTCGCAGCCGTTCGACGCGTCGCCGTCGCAGTCGCCGAAGCCGATGGCGCACGCGAGCGAGCAGGCGCCCGCGGCGCAGGAGGGCGTCGCGTTCTGGGTGCCGCAGACGTTGCCGCAGGCGCCGCAGTTCTCGACGTCGGCGTCCGTATCGCCGCATCCTGCGCCAGCGCCCCCCTCGCCTCCGCCGCCGCAGAGCCCCGTGCCCGCGAGGCCGCTCAGGAACGCGTCGCACAGCGCGCCGCTGCCGGTCAGCGCCGTGAAGTCGCACCGGTGGGCGAGCAGCCCGTCGAGGCTCGAGCAACAGCTCGCGAGGAGCTCGTCGCACGCGGCGGACGTGAGCGGCTCCCTGTCGCCCACGGTGGGGCACCGGTTGGCGTCCCCGACCTGACCGAGGTAGCCGAGGCATTCCTCGGCGTTGCCGGCCCCGGCGACGCTCGCGCAGCGCGCGGCCGGGCCCTCGGGCAGCGAGGGGCAGCAGCTCGCGCCGAGGTAGCCGCAGCTCTCGCCGGCGAGGCTCACGTCCTCGCAGCGCCCCGACGCCTTGGCGTCCTGCTCCAGGAACCGCTCGCAGCGCCGCTCGTTGCCGGAGAACGCGATCGCGTGGCACGCCTCCCGCAGCGCCTCGGGCAGCGCTGCGCAGCACCCGTTCAGGAGGCCGGCGCAGTTGGGTCCGTACTGCGGCGCGGCGGGGCCGCCCACGCACAGGTCGACGTCGCCCGCGGCGCGGAGGACCTCGTCGCAGGCCTCGTCGTCGCCCTCCGCGGCCGCGGCCTCGCAGCCGGGGCGAAGCTCGGCCGGCAGGCTCGGGCAGCAGGCCTCGCCGAGGTGCGCGCAGCCCGCGCCGGCGGGAGGAGGCGGGGAGGGCAGCGCGCCGCACGCGCCGTACGCGCTCCCGTCGCTCGCGCATTGCTGCGCGCCGAGCGTGCCGTCCGGCAGGAAGCACGCGGCGAGCGAGCCGGGCGGGCAGATGCGCGGGTCGTCAACGCCGCACGTGAGCGTCGTGATGGAGAGAAAGAGGATCGTGCCAGTGCGGCGCATGGGATCACCTCCGGCCAAGCGTTATTCGCAGTCCGCCCTGGCGGCGCACACCTTCCGCCCCTGGGTCTCGTTCATGTAGTGCAGCGGGGAGATGAAGCCGCCGGCGTGCATCCAGTTCTCGCACCTGTCGTTCACGGCCGTGAACGTCGCCGGCTCCTCGTCGGGATCCGTCCTGCTGGCGTCGTACACCGAGTCCTTGCATTTCTGCTCGTCGAACGAGCTCAGGGACTTGTCGTACCCGCACGGCGCGCCGCGCGAGGTGCCGAACGTGCTGCAGAGCGCGTCGGAGAGGAGCACGTAGTGGAGATGCGTGTTCTCCTCCCCGCCCGTGAGGCCCAGATCCGGGTGAGCTTGCTTGATGGACTCCCACGACGCGACGGATCCGATCCGCTGCCCCATGGAGACCATCTCGCCCTCCTTGATGAGGCCATCGCGGCTGAGGTGCCCGTAAAAGGAGCAGACCCGCCGCGCCGGGCCGCCGCTCGGGTCCTCGACGAAGTGCTCGATGCGGACGGTGGCGTGGTAGCTCGAGTCGTTGTGGCCGGCGAAGAGGACGCGTCCTGTCGCCATCGCCTTCACCTCCGCGCCGACGGTCCGACCGCCGTTCACGACGACGTCCTGGCCGAGGTGGTGTCCGCCCCAGCAGGGGTCCTCGTAGCCGAGGATCTTCAGCAGGCGCGGGTTGTCGATGGGATCCGTGAAGCCCAGGCCAGGTGGGAGGTAGCACCGGTCGCTCGGGGCGCTCGACGGCGTGATCACGCAGCCGAACTGGCAGTATTCCGAGCGGACGAACTCGTACGTCCTCCCGGCCGTCTCGCCATCGGCGCACGGCGCGGACGTGGTCCCCCGGGGGCACATCGCCCGGCAGTGGTAGAGCATCCTCGGGTCCCCGTTCGCGCCGAGCGGGCCGCTGTTGCTCCCGCAGTAGGCAGGGTCCAGCGTGCCCGCGCTGTCGTTGCACTCGATCTCCGACGGATCGGACGTCGCGCTGTCGCAGCCGAGCCACTTCAGCCCGCGGTTGAAGGTGCCGGGGATCTCCCTGCAATACGGGGGCGTCCTGCCGTACGGATCGGGTCCGCACTCGCCGCAATCGGTCCCGCAGGAGATCGGCTTGACCTCCCAGCCGCTCGGGCGCCCGAGCGTCCGGTCCGAGCACTCGTAGATCTGCTTGCCTGGACCGCACACCCGCAGGCCGCGGCGTGTATCGCGCTGCGGCACGAGCGTGCCCTGGTAGTCGTGGAGGCTGTCGCAGCCGATCACGGCGGAGCCCGGCGGAGGATCGGGCGGCGTGCCGACCGGCTTGGCGTCGCTGGCGCCGCACCGGTCGTAGTTCGCCATCGGGTCCTCCATCGCGTCGCATTCGCTGTTCGCGCACGCCTCTGCCGGCAGGAGCTCACCCATCTCGACCTCGCCGGCGAGCGCGGCGTCGTAGTCTTCGCCGCTGATCCTGCAGTAGTAGAGCGTGCCGAAGCGCCCTGTATTGCCGTGCTGGCCGCAGACGCGGTACCACCATTCATGGGGGCGCTCCTCGCTCCGGTATTTGTATTTCGCCTCGGAGGGGCGCGGGCACCGCTCGTCGCAGCGGTCCCACTGCGGGATCTGCGGGGCGCCCTCGGTCGCCTGGCCCCAGATGTCCCCTTCGTGCCAGGGAGCGAGCTCCGTCATGCGCTTGCACGTCCCGTCGCCTCCCGCGTCTGCGCACGCGGTGGACAGGACGGGCTCTCCGCCGGGTGTGGGGCACGCGTAGAGCGTGGCGGGATCGCCCTTGATCTCGCCGGTGGGCAGGCCATGGCGGTCGTAGAACTTCTGCCCGCCACAGAAGGTCTGCCCTGGCTCGATCGGCCGGGGGAAGGGCTGTCCCGAGCCGTATCGCGTCGTGGACGCGAGGGGGCACCTCCCGAGATCCTCTGCTGCCGGGCCGAGCCGCTCGTCGGGATCGCAGGGCTGTCCGGCGTTGATCCATCCCTCTTTGCCGCAGACCCAGCGGCTCTCATTGCCGATGCCTAGCCCGCAGATCTCGTCCCCGCAGACGCTCGTGATGGCTTCCTCGCCGTGGCTGTCCTGGATTCCACGACAGGCGGTGCAGCTCGCCGGGCCTGCGCCCGAGCAGGAGACGCCGAGGTCATGCCAGCCGTCGCTGGCGCACACGTACTTCGTCCTCTCGTTGCCGGCGCCGGAGGGGAGGCAGACGCGCGCCCCGCACTCGGCCTGGCCTCGCGGGAGAGGGCAGTCGCACGCCTCGCGCGGAGGCCTGCATTCGGCGCCTCGGGGGCTCGTGGCCGCGCAGCTGCCGTCACACACGCGCCACCACCGCGGGATCTGACCGCCGCCGAAGCAATGGTAGAGGCCAGCGGGGTGGCCGTTGAGCACGCGCGCTCCGCAGAAGGTGAGCCCCTCCGGATCGTCGGAGGCGGGGTAATCGAGGTGGTCGGGGCAGGCGCGGTCGCCGCATCGGTCCTGCGGCTGGCTCTTCCACCCGGTCTTTGTACAGGTATAGGAGATGAAGTCTCTCCCACAGACCTGCATGTCGCAGAAGGTGTCGTCCGGATCGATGAGCTCGCCGGTCGAGTAGGCTCCGTCCGGGCACCGGCAGCTGCGGTCCACGTCCTGCGGCGCGCGGGGCAGGGACGAGGGGACGAGCGGCGCTGCCTCCTCCCTGCAACCGGCTGCGAGGACGGTCGCCGTGGAGGCCATGAAGAACGATGCGCCAAGGAGTTGGCGGAACCTGGCCATGAGCGGCTCCCTTGCGGCGAGGAGGGGTGAGACCAGGCGAGGCTGGTTTGGAGGGGCGTGAGACGCCGAGGCTCTCACGGGCGGAGATTGCCGTCCAGGGGGGACGAGGCTCCTCCGCGGATCGTCGAGATGCCGGGGCGGCCCTTCCCTTGTCCGCTTCTTCATGGCGGCCTTGGCGCCATGGCGGCTCTTCTGTTGATGCTGATCCGGGGCGACTTCTCGCAGCAACGCGATGGCAGCGCGCCCCGGCTCCGGCAGGGGCCCCGGAGCCGCGCTCGCCTTCGCTTCAGATCGCCGACTTCACGAGGCGCAGCCGCTTCTCGGCCTGTCCCCTCTCGCCGAGCCGCAGCTCCGAGGCGGCGGGCGCGCGGCGCCGCACCGGCTGGTGCAGCCTGGCGCTCGCCAGGATGGCCTCGCACAGGTCGCCGAACTCGTAGCCTGCGGCCTCCGCGATCTTCGGCAGGAGGCTTGTCTGGGTCATGCCCGGCAGGGTGTTCACCTCGAGCACGTACTCGTTCTCTCCGCCGGTCACGAGCAGATCCACCCGCACCGCGCCCGTGCACCCGAGCGCCTGGGCCGCCCGCTCCGCCAGGTTCAGGACGCCGCGGTAGCGGGTCGGCGGGAGGCGCGCCGGCATGTGGTACTCGGTCATGCCCGGCGTGTACTTGGCCTCGTAGTCATAGAGCCCCTTCTTCGGGACGATCTCGATCGCGCCAAGGACCTTCCCGTCCAGGATCCCCACGTTGACCTCGGTCCCCGCCACGAACCGCTCCACGATGGCGGCGTCGTCGAACTCGAACGCCAGCGCGAGCGCCGACTTCAGCTCCTCGAGCGACCCGACCTTGGTCACGCCGAGGCTCGACCCCTCGCCGCGCGGCTTGACGATGACGGGGAACCCGAACGAGCCATGGACGGCATCGAGCTCCTCGAGGTCCTGATTCGCACCCACAGTGTAGTAGGGAGGCGTCGGCACGTTGTGCAGCCGGAACATCTCCTTGGCCTTCAGCTTGTCCATCGCGAGGGCGCTCGCGAGCACGCTCGACCCCGTGTACGGAACCTGGGCGAGCTCCAGGACGCCTTGCACGCACCCGTCCTCACCGAGACGTCCGTGCAGTGCCAGGAACGCCGCGTCGAGCCGCGCGCGCTGCAGCGTCGCGCAGAGCTCCGCGCCGAACCTGTCCCCGAGCGTGATCCGCACGACATCGTACCCGCGGGCCTCGAGCACCTCGGCGACGGCCGCGCCCGAGCGCAGGGACACGTCGCGCTCACCCGACGAGCCGCCCATCACGACGCCCACCCGCTTCCGGACTTGCCGCTCCACCATCGAAGAACCTCCGTCGCCTTCCCGTGCGGACACCAACACCACGTCAGCTCCTTCCAGTACAGTCCAGCTGCCGGAGAGGTGCTGCGCAAAAACCAAGCCAGCTGCTCCCAAGGCCAAAATCCGCGGCCTTGTCAGCGGAGGGCGCTATTCCTGAGCTGTGGTTGAGGAAAACTGCGCCCGCCCGCCGTGTTCACCTGCCCACGGCGCGCCGACCGCCAACCCGGTATCAAGGCCCGCGGCGGAGGTCAACTAAACGGAGCGATCTCGCGGTCGAGGGAGACGGGCGCAGCTGGGGCCATCTCGCGGCGTACTCGGGAGTCTGCGGCCACGGCGGGGCAGCGCCGCGCGCCCTCCCCCCCGTGCGGCGGCGCAGGCGCGTCGGGCGCTTCGCACCTGGCGAATCGATGGCGCGCAGCACCCGAGATCCGGCCCACGAGATCCTCTGAAAGGCGATCGCGCTCTCGCCTGCTCGCGGCGCCGGCGGCGACCGAGCGAGGCACTCACCTGCAGATGACATGATAATTCTTCGCCCCTCCCCGCAAGTGGTTGCAAGCGGGAGTGACCGTCATTCCGGCGCGGGAGAGCGCTTTTCTGCTCCGCCGCGTTACACCCTTTGGTAGGCTCTCTCTGCCCACGCGGAGACCACTTGGCGCCCATGGGCCAGGTTCGATCCTGCGGAGTTCCCCGGCTCGGTTGCGGAGGACACCCTGCAGCGGCCTCGTCAAAAGACCTGTCGAGCGTGAGCTCTCGAGGTGCCAAGGTAGGGTTGCCCGCGTGCTCGTTTCCGACCTTGTCGCCACCTCCGAGCGTGTCGCCGCGCTCTCTCGCCGTGTCGAGAAGATCGGCGCGCTCGCCGCGCTCCTGCGCCGCCTCTCGCCCGCGGAGGTGCAGATCGGCGTCGACTGGCTCACCGGTCGGCTGCGCCAGGGGCGGCTCGGCCTCGGGCCTTCGGTGTTCGCCGAGGCCCGCCGGGCCTCTCCTCCCGTCGCCCAGCCTGCGCTCACCCTGGGGGACGCCGACGCGGTCGTCACGGAGATCGCGCGCGCCTCGGGGGCGGGGGCCGGGGGGGAGCGCCGCGCGGCGCTGGCGGGGCTGTTCGCGCGCGCGACCGATCTCGAGCGGGACTTCTTCGCGCGGCTCCTCGCCGGCGAGCTCCGCCAGGAGCGGCTCGAGCCGGTCATGGTCGACGCGGTGGCGCGCGCGGCGCGGGTGCCGCCGGCCTCGCTGCGGCGCGCGGTGATGCTCGCCGGCGACGCGGTGGAGGTGGCCAAGGCCGCGCTCCTCGAGGGGGCGCCCGGCCTCCAGCGCTTCTCGCTGCAGCTGCTCCGCCCCGTGCAGCCGATGCTGGCGCAGTCGGCCGACGACGTGGCGGCGGCGCTGAGCGAGCTCCGCGCGATGGCGCTGGAGTGGAAGCTCGACGGCGTGCGCGTGCAGGCGCACAAGGCCGGCGACGAGGTGCGCGTCTTCAGCCGCGGCCTCGGCCCGGTCACGAAGGCGGTCCCCGAGATTGTCGAGATCGTCCGGGCGCTCCCGGTCCGCTCGGTCGTGCTCGACGGCGAGGCGCTCGCGTTTCGCGCGGACGGCGCGCCGCGCCCGTTCCAGGTGACGATGCGCCGCTTCGGTCGCGCGCACGACGCGGCCGCGCTGCGCGCCGAGCTGCCGCTGCGCGCCCTGTTCTTCGACGTGCTGCACCTCGACGGCGAGGATCTGCTCGACCGGCCCGGCAGCGAGCGGACGGCCGCGCTCCGGCAGGTGCTCGACCGGTCGCTGCGCGTCCCGCGCATCGAGCTGCCGACGGCGGCCGAGGCCGAGGCGTTCTTCGCCGACGCGATCGCCCGCGGCCATGAGGGCGTGATCGCCAAGTCGCTCGCCGCGCCCTACGAGGCGGGGCGGCGCCGCGGCTCGTGGCTCAAGGTGAAGCGGGCGCGCACCCTCGACCTGGTGGTGCTCGCGGCCGAGTGGGGGACCGGCCGGCGCCGGGGGCTGCTCAGCAACCTGCACCTCGGGGCGCGCGATCCCGCGGCCGGGGGCTTCGTCCTGCTCGGCAAGACGTTCAAGGGCATGACGGACGAGGTGCTCGCGTGGCAGACGCAGCGGCTGCTGGAGCTCGAGATCGGCCGCGACGCAGACACGGTGTACGTGCGGCCGGAGATCGTCGTCGAGGTCGCCTTCGACGGCGTGCAGGCGAGTCCGCGGTACCCCGGGGGGGTCGTGCTGCGGTCTACGCGGGTGAGGAGATACCGGCCTGACAAGCCTGCAGAGGAGATCAGCACGATTGACGAGGTGCGGGCGATCCAGGCGGGCGCGCTCGCAGGCGATGCGGCCGAGAAGGGGCAGGCGGAGGAAGGAGGATAAGAGTTGGGGGACGGCTGACGCTCGGGGCGAGCCGCCCGTTTCAGAACGGCAGGTGGGCGAGGAGGAAGCCGTTCCAGCCCTTGCTCTTCTGTGCCTCGCTGAGAAGCATCACGGTCGTCAGGTGTCCTGTCGCGTCGAGCACGGAGGGGACCTGGCCGGTAAACCCGTGCGGCTCGCCGGGCTCGACGAGCCGCCGCTGCGCGACGAACGCCCCGGTGTCTGGCTCGTAGGTCGCGACGTAGGTTCCGTCCTCGTCCACCGAGCCGCCGCCGAGGTCGAAGGGCGCCCTGAGCGAGGCGAAGGGCGCCCTGAGCGAGGCGATGAGCGCGACCCGGCCCTCGGGCGCGAACGAGAGGTTGATCGAGCCGACCTGAAAGCCCGGGGTCGGGATCGCCCTTGCCCACCGGTTCGCGCCGTCCTCGCCGGCGAGCTTCATGAGGAATGCGCCGTTCGTGGCGGAAATCGGGCCCTCACCGAGGTCGGCGCCCTGCGCAAACTGGCCGGCGATCAGCACGTCGCCGAGCTCGTCCACGAGCAGCGCCTTCGCCAGGTCGCCGCTGCTGAAACCACCGCTTTCGAGTGCGCCGATGTGCCTCGACCAGAGGTGGGCGCCGTCCTCCCCCGAGTATTTCGCCACCCAGGCCTGCTCGCCTTTCACCCCGGTGATGGCGCCCCCGCCGAGGTCGGCGTCGCCGGAGAAGTACCCAGCGACGAGGATGTCGCCGTGGAGGTCCACGGCGACGCCGCCGATCGAGGCAAACCAGGTGCTCGACGCCAGCTTTCCTGTGTACGTCGCGAAGCGGGTTGTCCCGTCGGCGGCGAACCTGGCGAGGGCGAGGCGGCCCTCGGACTCGCCGGCGACGACGACGTCGTTTCCGGGACCGACGGCCACGCAGCCTGCGAAGTCGAAGCCGCCGCCGCCCAGGCGGTGCATCCAGCGCGGGGCGCCGTCCCGATCGAGCGCGAGGACGAAGATGTCGGACGAGGCGACCCGCGGGTCGTCTCGTTCCGGCTCTCCCAGGACGAGATCCCCGGCCTCGAGCGGTCGGTGCGAGTACTGGCCGACGACGGCGATCCCGTCGTTCCCGTCGACCGCGACCCCCATGGTCGTCACCCGGCTGCGGCCGAAGTTCCGGACCCAGCGCAGGGCGCCGTCGTCTGCATACGTGGCGACGAAGAAGTCGCCGGCGAGGGGATCCTCGGGGTCGCCGACGAACGGCATGATGCCCGCGCCGAAGTCGGCTGGCCCTGAGAAGTAGCCGGCCATGACGATGTTTGCCCTGCCACCGATCGCGAGGGCCGTAGGCCCCGCACCACCGGGTTCATTACGAGGTCCCACGATCGACCGGTACCAGGCCTCCGCTGACGGCGATCCCCCGCCCTCCCCCGGACTGCCTCCCTCCCCCGGACTGCCTCCCTCCCCCGGACTGCCTCCCTCACCCAGACCGCCGCCCTCGCCCGGACTGCCTCCCTCACCCGGGCCGCCGCCCTGCCCCAAGCCGCCGCCCTGCCCCAAGCCGCCGCCCTGCCCCAAGCCGCCGCCCTGCCCCGGGCCGCCGCCCCAACCCCTCACGCCGTCACCGCCGGATCCTCCCGATCCAGCGCCATAAGCGCCGCTCGAATTGACGGCCGGATTGGCCTCACGGCTCTCACCGCATCCGGCGAGGAGGATGGCAGGGGCAAGGATCAGCAGAGCAGAAGCGATGATGTGCATGGCGTGACCTCCGCCCAACAGGCTACGTTCCGGCCGCAGGACCGCCCCTTAATCCGCTCTTAAACCGATTCGCACGCCCCCTCCCCCGGCGCTGCCGTCCTTGCTTGCCATCGATTCCGCAGGCCTCCGGAGAGGGTGTTGTTGGGGCGGGGTGGGGGATGGGCCGATGTTTGAGGCGGAGACATGGCGCATCCGGCGGCGCCGGATGCGCCATGTCTCCGCCGAGTTCGGCGGGGCCCCCACCCCGCCCCAACAACACCCTCTCCGGGGGCCGGGCGGCCGGCAACAGCCCCCTACCGCCGCTTCCCCCCGCGCGGATCGCCCCCTCCCCCCGCGGCCGGCTCCACCGCGACGTAGTGGACCGGCAGCGCCGGATCCAGCGAGTACCCCTCTGCGTCTCTCCGGAGCCACGGCTTCATCCCGAGCTTCCGCAGCTGGTTCATCGCCACGTAGATCCGGTTCGCCGCCGCCTCCGGCAAGATCCGCTCGCCGGGCCACCCCGCCTCCTTCAGCGCGGCCAGCGAGAGCCCTCGGCCCGGCGCAGACCGCTGCTGCTCGGCCAGCGCGTGCAGCAGGCGCCGCGCCGCGTGGCGCTCGCGCAGGTCGTGCCAGCCGCCGCCCGGCGGGCGGACGAAGCGCGCCCCCTCGGTCAGGAGGAGGTCGTCCTCCGCCCGCGCCTCGGGCAGGCCGCCCAGCGCCGCCAGGGTGCGCTCCAGGATCCGCAGCAGCAGCCGCACGTCGTCGGATCGGCTCGCGCTCGACGGCGATCCCTCCCCGGCGCGCGCGATCCTGCGCCGCGCCGCGCCCGCGTGCCCCGCCGCCTCCTCCCCCCGCCCCGCCCGGCGCGCCGCCTGGGCGAGCGCGAGGTCGACGAAGCCGGACGCCACCCGCGCGAGCTCCACGTCGGGCTCGTCCCCGAGCTGCGCGAGCAGCCGATCCGCGGGCTCGATCGCGCGCCGCGCCTCCGCCACCTCGCCGACCGACGCGAGCGCCGCCCCGAGGCGGCAGAGGGCGATCCCCTCGGAGCGGCGGTCCCCGACCTCGCGGAGCAGCCCCACCGCGCGGCCGTGGCACGCGCGCGCATCGGCGAGGCGCCCCTCCTCGTGGTGGAGCGCGCCGAGGTTGCCGAGCGTGATCGCGAGCAACCGGAGATCGCCCACCTCGCCGAGGATCGCGGCGGCGCGCTCGTAGCGCCGCCGCGCCTGCGCCGGCGCCCCGCGCTCCTGCTCGAGCAGGCCGGCGTTCGTCGAGAAGATGCCCTCCATCCGGCCGTCGCCGACCTCCGCCGCGATCGCGATCGCCTGCTCGTAGTAGGCGGCGGCCTCGCCCTCGCGGCGCTCGTCGTGATGGAGCGCGCCGAGGTTGCCGAGCACCCGCCCCTCGGCGCGGCGATCGCCGAGGGCGCGGTGGAGCGCGAGCGCCTGCGCGTAGTGGTCGCGCGCGCGCTCCATGTCGCGCCGCCCGTGGTGGAGCACGCCGAGGTCCGTGACGATCCCCGAGAGGAGCGCCTCCGCGCCGAGCGCCGCCGCCTGCGCGCGGGCGCGCTCGAGGTCCTCGAGCGCGGCCTCCGCCTGCCCTCGGAGCCGCCGCGCGCGCCCCCGCGCCGCGAGCGCGCGGGCCACGACGCGCGGATCTGCCGCGAGCGCCTCGGCCGCCGCGAGCGCGCGGTCGAGCAGCTCGAGCTGCGCCCCGAACGGGCCGCGGGTGCTGAGCACGGGCTCGATGGCGCCGAGCGCCCGCAGCGCGCGCTCGGCCGCCGCCCCGGAGCCGGCGCGAGGAGCCGTCGCCAGGGCGAGCGCGCCCTCGGCGACGGCGAGCAGCTCCTCCAGATCGCCGGCGATGCGGTTGAGCGCCTCGAGCGCGCCGCGCCGCTCGAAGTCCGCGGCCGCCGCCTCGCCGGCGGCCAGGTAGAACGCCGCGTGCCGCTCGATCGCGGCCTCGCGCTCCCCGCGCTCGGCGAGCTTCTCGGCGGCGAGCTCCCGCACCACCTCGTAGAGCGCGAAGCGCGTCGCCCCGTCGCTCCTCGGGGGCGCCGCGCGGAGCAGCGACTTGTCGCGCAGCGCCTCGATCCGATCGATCGCGGCGGCGTCGGGCTCCGCGAGGACGGCGGCGGCCGCCTCGAGCGTGAACGGCCCGTGGAAGGCGGAGCAGCAGGCGAGCGCCCGTCGCTCGCGGTCGTCGAGGAGGTCCCACGACCACTCGATCGCGCCGCGCAGCGTCGCCTGCCGCGCCTCCCGGCCGCGCGCCGCGCCCGCGAGCAGATCGAGCCGGCTCCCGAGCCGCGCGAGCAGGCCGCGCACGCCGAGCACGCCCTCGCGCGCCGCGGCGAGCTCGATCGCGAGCGGGATGCCCTCGAGCCGCCGCACCAGCGCTGCGACGTCGGCGAGGTGCTCGTCGCCGGGCGGCGGCGGCGGCGCGGAAGCGCGCTGGGCCGCGGCGCGATCGAGGAAGAGCGCCACGGCCGCGCTGGGCTCGGTCGAGCCCTCCGCGGGGAGGCCGAGGGGGCCGAGCTCGTAGCTGATCTCCCCTGCCAGGCGGGTGCGCTCGCGCGACGTCGCGAGGAAGCGGAGCTCGGGCGCCGCGCGCACCCACGCGTCGAGGGCCGGCGCGGCCTGCTCGAGCACGTGCTCCAGGTTGTCGAGCACGAGCAGCGCCGGCCCCTCGGTCGCGAGGGCGCGGCCGATCCGCTCGACGAGCGTCGCTTCCCGGCGCCCTGCCGCGACCTGCGCCCCGATCGCGCGCGCGACCGCGCCGCAGACGGCGCGCAGGTCGCGGCAGGCGGTGAGCTCGCAGAGCCACACGGCCTCGCCGGCGTGCGCCTCGGCCCAGCGGCTCGCGAGCTCCAGGGCGAGCCGCGTCTTGCCCATGCCGGCCGGGCCCCAGAGGGTGACGAGCCGTTCGCCGCGCCGGAGCAGCTCGGCGATCGCGGCGAGCTCGCCCTCCCGGCCGATGAAGCGCGACGCGGGCAGGGCAAGGTGCCGCCTCCGCGGCCGAGCTGCGTCCGCCATGCGCCGACCTTCGATCGGACGGGGGCTGGATTCAACGCCGGAGCGGGCGGATCGGCGTCACCTGGGCATGGCACCCCGATCATCGAGGGTTCGGATCCGGGACAGAGCGAGAGCGGCGTGCCCTTCGCGTCGGCCAGGACCGGCGTCGAGCCGAGCGCGCTCGCGTACGACAAGCCGCGGTGCGCGCGCCTCGCGGGCGGACCGGCCCTCACAGTAGCTCGGCGAGCCTCTCCTTGAGGTCCGACAGCTCACCGCGGACCAGCGTCACCTCGTCGTCCCCCTCCAGGTAGTACCCCCCGGGATCCGCCGGCTCGTGCTGCTTCACCCAGAGGCGAAGCCAGTCGCAGCCCGCCGGCTCGGCGTGCACGAGCTTGAAGGTCGAGGGGATGGGGCCGCCAAAGCCGTTGTAGGTCACGACGCACGTGCCCTCCGCCACGTTCGCGAGACAGCGAGTCACTCGCCCGACGTCGTTCATGAAGCGGCGCCGGGAGAGCGCCACGGTGTCGTCGAAATGATCGTCGACCGAATAGATGTTCTCGGCGAACGGGTTGTAGAGGTAGAAGCCGTCGAACCCGAACCAGGCGGGGTCGGTCGCGTCGGCCAGGAAAAACCGGACGTTGTCGAGGCCGAGGCGCTGCGCGGCCGCTCGAGCGGCCTCGACGAGGTGAGCCCGGTGCTCGACGCCCGTGAAGTCGAGATCCGGTCGGGTGCACGCGGCGACGAGGCAGAACTTGCCGGGCCCGGAGCCGATGTCGAGCACCCGTCGGGCGTTGTGGCGCGCGAACAGCGAGGCCGCCTGGCGGGCGATATCCGCGGTGGTCCAGAATTGCCTGGATCTGTCGCGAATCGGCGCGGCGTAGAGCGCGTCGAACGTGCTGTCGTCCACGGGGCCGTAGAGGAGGTCCTCCCGGAGCTGGGCGACCTCGTCGTCAGTCAGATCGCGGGCTGGAGTCGCGTCGGCGGGGAGGAGATTCAATTCGACCATCAGGGTGGGCTCGGCGGCGGGTGAGGGTTTGCCCAGAGGCTCGACCTGAGAACGCCTGCCGCTCGCTGCCTGCTATAGCACATCGCCGGCACATCGCGTGCACCCGTGAACGGCGGGGTGGCAGACGCGCGAGGCTTGTGCCCGGGACCCGAGAGCTCAGCGCCAGAGCGTGAGGAACGTCGCCCCAACCCGCAGGCGGGCGGGCTGTAGGCGACAGCGTGCGCAGAGGTCTCGCCGAGGCATTGGTTGCAGGTGTTCAAGATCGACCTGCGCGCCAAGACAATCACATGTCCCGCCGGACAGGTCGAAGTGTTCGAACCGGGCGACACGGTCGAGTTTGATCCCGAGGAATGTGGCGCGTGTCCCCTCCGAGCCAAGTGCACCCAAGCCGCCTCGGGACGAGGGCGGACCGTGTCCATCGCGGTGGACGAGGCTCTGCAGCGCAAATTCCGGAAGCTGCCGCAGACGGGGGCAGGTCGCGCCGTGCTCCGCCAGCGGGTGGCTGTGGAGCATGCGCTCGCCCACATCGCGGCACGGAAGGGCCACACTGCACGCTACATCGCCGCCAGGAGAAATCTGTTCGATCTTCGGCGTACGGCAGCGATCCAGAATCTCGAGGTGGCCTAACGCCTGACGCAGCAGGCAGCGTAACTTGCCGGGATTAAATGGCTTCAATGCGCTTGTCGCTCTAGGGTGTCCTTGCGCACCGGACCCCGATATCATTCAACCGGACCGCCGGGTCCTCTTTGTTGTGGGATGCCTCCAGAACGCCCGTATGACCACTGCTCCAGCCCCAGCCTCGCTTTACTCGACCCGACGTGCCAATTAGGTTGGCGCAATCTTCGCAGTTACCCTCTGCACGACCGAGTTTATATCGATCCAAGGTCCACTCCCACATGCTTCCGGCCAAGTCTGCCTGCCCCCACTTTCCATCACCCTTCGGCGACCTCGAACCGACAGGCGTTATGTCGCCGAACGTACAGTCATCAGACCCAGAAACGTCCCCCGTGCAGGCATAGATTGCGAAAGTACCATCGAGCGTGGGCTGGCTTCCAGGTTGTGACCACGGATTCCTCCGCTGCTCGCTCCCTCCGACTTCCGCGTAGTACCATTCCGCTTCGGTTGGCAGCCGGCCCCCGTCCCACGCGCAGAACGCGAAGGCGACATACCAGTTCAGGCAGTTCATCGGCAGGCGCTCGTAGTCGCCTGGTTCATCCGTCCACGTTTTGTATTCGCTGCACGTTATCGCATTCTTCAGCGCTAATGCGTCCGGGGGCAGTTCCGAGTCCCAGGCTGTGTCCCAGCCACTTCCTTCGATTTTCCGGTGCCTGCCGGCTCCCTCAGCTGGTTTGCTATCCGGATATGCCTCTACGAATTTACGGAACCGTCCCACGGTAACCTCGAATCGATCGAGCTGGAGCGAGCTGACCGTCATAAAGGATCTGTCATCGACACTTACGCTGAACGTTCCACCTGGAACTTCTGTTGTTGCGCAGCAGCTTTCATTGCCACCCGGCCCGCACTCCTCTTTCAACCCGACGCAGCTACGGGCCACGCACTTCCCCGCATCGCACGCGGGTGCCGCCGCTGAACACGGCTCCGCGTCTTCCCATTGGCCATCATCGTTGCATCGCTGCGGCGTATTCCACGAGCACTGCTTGTCTCGGTCCGGAACGCACACGATGGTTTGGCTGCTACCTGCGTTAGCACCCCCTGTGGCGCCTCCGCCCGACTCGCTGCCGTTCTGGACGCCGCCGGTGCCGCCATCGCCACCCGAACCGGGACCGGTCCTGGTCTCGCCACTGCCCCCTGCGCCGCCACTTGTTGCGTCCGGCTCATACCTGTCCCAATCAACGCCGATAAACTGTGCGCACCCGCCGCACACGACCGTGACGGCCCAAAGCCCCATCCTGGATACCATCGCCCACCTCTTGCCTATCATGACACGTAGCATCTTTCGGCGTATAATAGGTGTCAATTTGCCAGTCTACGCCTTGGTCGGGTGAATAGGCGGGGCATCGAACAACGACAACTGCACCGGCGTCCTCGGCTTCGGAAGCCATGCCAATAGGTCGAGCTGTTCGGTCGGTTCGGCGCAGGAGACGAGCGGTGTCCTGGGCGACTGCGTGGGGTCAGTCGCATCCGTTAGATGTGTGGCGACCGGAGAGGCCACCGGGGTAGCACTGGAAGGAGGGAACTGCGTCTGCGGGCTGGGCATCGCACCAGCGCTTCCGCCTCCCACCATGCGGAGCCACGCCCTGCCGCCGGGGAGCTCCCGGGCTGTCCCCTACGGCTTCGGGACGGCGAGCGGCCCCGGCTCGGGCTTGTCCCCAGCCGGCTCGTCCAGCGCGGTGGCCATGAGTTGGTCCAAGGTCGACACATGGTCCGTAAGCCCTGCTGCCATCGCCGGGGTGATCCGCATGTTCCGCGGGATGTGGCAGAAGTTCACGTGGACGTAGTGGAGCGCGACGGCGGCGCAGTGCCGCGCGAGCTTCTTGGAGAAGGCGAGTGTGCGGCGACGGGTAATGTCCGGAACCACATCGGAGCGACCAGCATTCCGGACACCCGCCCGGCGCATCCCGGACACCCAATTCTATTGAATCGATGCTGGGTGGGGACACGCCGCGGGGCGGCGGCCCTCTACACGGCGCCGGATCCGGGGCGGGCGCGGGATCGCCGTCGGGAGGCACGGGTGCTACTGGCCGACCTGCGCCGGGCACGGCGGTTCGGCCTGGGGTGCAGGAGGGCGGCGCTACGGCGTTGGCTCACGCGGCGCTGGGCCGGGCAGCGACGGCGCGGGATACCTGAAGCAGGGGACAGGCCGTGCACGCCCGCGGTGAGCCCCCCTTCCGTCTCGGGGAACTTCATCTGTCAACGCCCTCTTGGTCGGCGTCACCCGGCGTCCTGCCGCAAGGCATCTCCGCAGCCGTCGTCCTGCGTCGCCCGCGTTCCCGGGGTCGCCCGCCTGGCCTTGTTCTCCGGGCCGTCCGCCTCTTGTACCGTACCACCTCCCCGCTACGCTCTCCGCCCACCATGCCGCAGCAGCCCGCCGTTCTTTCTGGCGTCCCCGCCTCCGGCGACGTTCTCGCGGGCAAGTACCGAATCGAGCGCATCCTCGGCGCCGGCGGAATGGGGGTGGTCCTCGCAGCGTGGCACCTCGTCCTGGAGCGGCGCGTCGCCGTCAAGTTCCTCCTCCCTGAGGCCGCCGCGCTCCCCGACGCTGGCGCCCGCTTCCTCCGCGAGGCTCGCGCCGCCGCCGCCCTCGACGGACAGCACATCGCGCGCGTCCTCGACGTCGGGACGCTGGACTCGGGCGCGGCCTACATGGTGCTCGAGTACCTGACGGGCGACGATCTCGGCCACGTGCTCCATACCCGTGGCCCCCTCCCGCTCGTCGAGGCCGCCGACTACCTCATCCAGGCGTGCGAGGCACTTGCCGAGGCCCACGCGCGGGGAATCATCCACCGCGACCTCAAGCCGAAGAACCTCTTCCTGACCCGCCGCCCCGACGGAACTCCCCTCCTCAAGGTGCTCGACTTCGGCCTGTCGAAATTCATCACCAGCGGCGATTCCGCCAAGGAGGCGAGCCTGACTGCGACCGGCCTCATCATGGGCTCCATCCATTACATGCCGCCCGAGCAGATTCGAAGCCTTAAATTCACGGACGTGCGCACGGACATCTGGGCCCTCGGCGTGATCCTGTATCGCATGCTCACGGGGCGGCACCCGTTCGAGGGAGACAGCATCACCGCGATCACGGCGGCCATCTTGATGGACACGCCCATCCCCGTCCTTTCCCTTCGGCCGAACGTGCCCCCGGCTGTCGCGACGCTCGTGACCCGGTGTCTCGTGAAGGACCCGAACGCCCGCGTCCAGAGCGTGACCGAGATCGCCCGTGTGCTCGCGCCGTTCGGAACCTATCGGTCGATGCTCTCGTTCGAGAGCATCGACCGGCTTTTACCGGAGCCCTCCCCTCGCGCTGGCGCCTCGCCGGCCGAGGCTGCGCCCACCGTGACGCCCCATGTGTTTGGCGCGTCGCTGCCCTCGCAGGTCGGAGCGCCCGAGGCCGCGACGACGGCCCCAATGCCGGCTCCGCCGGGCACGCCGTCGTCGCTCGGCAACGAGGCGGCGGGGACGGCGCATGCGACGCTGCCCCACGCCTCCTGGGGCAACACCATGCGACCCCGTACGCCTCGCAACCGTGCGGTGCTGCTCGCCGGCGCCGCTGGCGTGTTCGTGCTGGCCGGGTTTGTCCTTGCGTGGCGGCCAACGGCGAGCGGATCCATAGACAGCAGCGCGCCCGTGACCTCGATCCCAGCGCCAGGGCTCACGTCCGCGTCCACCGGTGCGGTCAGCACGGCAACGGCGGAACTCGCCACAGCCCCCACGGAGACCGTGACCGCCGCGCCGGCGTTCGGCCCAGCGCCCACGGCGAGCGCCTCCGCCGAAGTTACGGCGAAGCCGTCAGCCACGCCGTCGACTTCGTTGAAGCCGGTGACCACGAAGACGACGCCGCCCGGAAGCGCCGCGACCCGCACGCCGACGAGACCGCCGCCAGCAACTGCCCCACTCAAGACACAACAAGACCCTCGGGTGAAGTTCGAGTGAAACGAACAAGAGATCTCCCAGCGATACGCTGTGCGCTATCGCTCACGGTCCTCTGCGCCAGCTACGCGGCGTCAGCGCAGCCCAAGGCCCCGAAGGATGCGGCGTATGAGCTCTTCCAGAAGGGCGTCGCGCTGGCGGAGGCGCACAACTGCCCGCATGCGCTCCCGCTGTTCCGCCAGAGCCAGGCGCTGTATGAGTCGCGCGGCGCCCTGTACAACATCGCGCTGTGCGAGGGGGAGGTCGGGCAGGTGGCGAGCGCATGGCGCCACTTCAAGGAGCTGTTGCCTCAACTCAAACCGGGCGACCCCAGACTGCCCACCACCAAGCGGCAACTCATAGAGCTCGAGCCACGCCTACCCAGGCTGGTCATCCGGGTGGCGGACGGCGCGCCGGCGCCCTCGGAGGTGCTCCTCGACCAGGGCGCGATGCCGCAGGCCAGCCTTGGCAGTGAGTTTCCCGTCGATCCCGGGGCTCACGAGTTCGTCGCGCGTTGGGCGGACGGCAGGCAGGCCGAGGCGCACGTGTCGGTCGCGGAGGGGGCCCGCAAGGACGTGCGTCTCGAGCCCTCGCCGCTCGTCGCCGCGCCACCGCCGGTCCCGCTCTCCGACGCGCCGCAGGCCCACTCGCCTCCACCGGACGCCCCGCCCGCTTCCAGGACGCGGCAGACGCTCGCGTTCGTGGTGGGCGGCGTCGGCGTCGCGGCCCTGGGCGGGAGCCTCGTCACGGGCGGGCTCGCGATCGGCGCGAAGGGCGATCTCGAAAAGGAGTGCCCGGACCCCGCGCAGTGCAGCGGGGAGGGCATGTCGCGCAAGTCCCGGGGCCAGACGCTCACCACCACGAGCTCCGTGCTCGGCGCGATAGGCCTCGCCGGGCTCGGCGCTGGCGTGGTGCTCTTGTTGACAGCACCCGAGCAGGGCACCTCCGTCGCCCTCACACCCGCAATCCTGCCGGGCGGCGGCGGCGCGCTGCTGCACAGCCGCTTCTAGATGGGGTTCGCCGCCGTGGCGCACATGCGCCGGCCGAGGCACGACGGGCAGAATCCACGTCCTTTACAGCTGAACGCGACCAGACGGCTCTCGTCGCAGCCATCGCACCGAAGCCGCGCGAAGCCGCGGCAGAGCAGCCCGCAATCGAGGTAGGCTTCGAGCTCCTTCTTCGCGTGCTTGGGTATCCGGACGGCGATGGCGCCGTAAAGCGCCGCGCTTCACTGGCGCGCGTCGCAAGCGCCGCGCTTCACTGGCGCGCGTCGCAAGCGCCGCGCGACGCCACCGACACCCCCGCCGCGTTCGCGGTGCAGGCGTTGCTGTACGTCCTGCCGTCGCAGCCGCAGACAGGGTCGTACACCTGGAGGCAGGCCCGCGGGGTGGGCTCGCACGTGCCCATCTGATCGCCCGCGCCGCACTGGGCCTCCGGGCTGTAGTCGCAGAAGAACCCGCGCTCGCACACGAGTCCGGCGATGCCGCCGCACGCCTGCGCCTCGGGAGCCCCGCACTCGCCGGACGACGCCACCGACACGCCCGCCGCGTTCGCATAACAGGCGTTGCCATACGTCTTCCCGTCGCAGCCGCAGACCGGGTCGTACACGTCCAGGCACGCCTCCGGGATGCGCTCGCAGGTGCCCGTCTGATCGCCCGCGCCGCACTGGGCCTCCGGGCCGTAGTCGCAGAAGAACCCGCGCTCGCACGCGAGGCCGGCGATGCCGCCGCACGCCTGCTCCTCGGGAGCCCCGCACTCGCCGAGCGACGCCACCGACACGCCCGCCGCGTTCGCGGCGCACTCGTTGCCGTACGTCTTGCCGTCGCAGCCGCAAACAGGGTCGTACTCCTTCGTGCACATCTTCGGGATGGGCGTGCAGGCGCCCCACTGATCGCCCGCGCCACACATGGCCTTGATCTCGTAATCACAGAAGAAGCCGGGCTTGCACGTGAGCCCTAGGAAGCCGCCGCAGAGGGCCACCGAGATGGTGCCGCCTGCCCTCGCCTCCTGCGCCTCGGAGGCGATCGGCTCGACGGCCTCGTCGGCCATCTCCACCTGACAGCCCGCGGCGAACGGGGCCATCGAGAGCGCGAGCCAGAGCGCAGAGGCGAATCGATGATTGTGGATACGACGCTGAACGTTCATGATGTCTCTCCATGGGGCCTCGCCGCTCCCGGCGAGGCGGTTGCAATGCACGAGCACCTTCCTCCGCGGCGGCGACATGCGCAGCGTCGAAGCGAAGGATCGACGCGTTGCTCGACGCGGCGATCGCCGTGCCGAGGACGCCTCAGCGACGCGCCATCGGGGTCCGTCGCCGTGTTGCGGAGGGCATAGTTCCCTTGGCAGGAGTCGGGCCACGCGGCTTTTGCGGGGTTCACGCCTTTCCGCGGTCCCCGGGCGGTCCGGATCGGGCAGGGGCTTGCTCAAATAGGCGCGAGCTTGCGCAACTTGCGCGACAGCGCCCCGCAGGGGACTCCGGCCCGCGGTTCGTGGCAGGGAGCGCGGATGCACCGCCGCCTTCGCCCCGCCGCCTCCTGCGCCGCCCTCACCGCGCTCCTCAGCAGTTGCAGCGCCACGCCCGACGCCGCCTCCCCTGCCCAGGCCCCCGCGCACGGGCAGCACGGCGCCGGCCCAGCCGCTCATGCCGGCGCTCACGGCGGCAACGCCGGCCACCACGGAGGACATGGCGGGCACGCCCACGGCGGAGGACCGCTCGTGCACCGCTTCGAAAGTGTCCGTGCGACGCGCGACGTGTCCGGGTGAACGCCGCCCCTGTCCGTGCGACGCGCGACGTGTCCGGGTGAAGTCGCGGCGAGGAGGGTGTTGACGGCCCTGGTGGCGCGGCGCGCGGGGGCGTGGAGCAGGTGGTGCGGAAGCGCACGAGGTCGAGGTGAGCGCGCGCGGCCTTGCCGACGTCGCCCTCCAGGGCGGCGAGCGCGTCGAGCACCGCCTGCGGGTCGCCGCGCTTGGCGAGCGCGTCGCGGCCGGCCGCGCTCGCCCGCAGGGCCTTGCCGAGGACCTCGAGCTCCTCGACCGCGACGCCCTTCGCGAGCGGCGTGGTCCCCTGCAAGAGCGCGGCGCGCGGCGGGCCGCGACGCGCTCGACCACCCCAGCGCCGCCGCTTCACCGCATCGCGGCGCTCCCGCTCACGAACCGAAGCGCGGCGCGAGGACGTGGTTCTCGAGGTGAACGTGCTGAAAGATGTCCTGCTCGATCGCCTGAAGCTCCCCGAACAGCGCGCGATAGCTGCCACAGGCCCAGTCGGGGAGCGCAAAATCGTCGCTCGCATCCCGGATGGTCTCGAGGAGCTTCGCCACCGCGAGGTGCTCGTCGCGCATCGCCGCGAGGGCGCGCGTCGTCTCCGGGTCGACGTGTGCGCCCGCCGAGCGGAGCGCCGGAAACAGGGTCGCCTCCTCGTCGTCGAGGTGCAGGAGCAGGGCCTCCGAGAGCTCGCCCACAGCGCCGTCGAGGGCGCGCAGCTTCGGGTTGTGCTCCCCGTGAACCCGCGCGACCTTCGCCGCGAGCGGCCGCACGAAGGGCAGCGCCTTTCGCAGGTACGCGTGGTGCTTGCCCACGATGTGGTCGATGAGCGCGGGCGTCGGGACCTCGCGCACCGCGCCCGGCGCGCCGCCTCGCCGCTCCGCGATGGCTCGCTCGAGCTGCCCCAGGAGCGCGGAGAGCTCGACTCCGCGCTCCTTGGCGGCTTGCTCGAGGCTGAGCTCTCCGCGGCAGCAAAAGTCGATGCGGTGCTGCTGGAAGACCTGGGCGCACTCGGAGTGATCAAGAACGATGTTGGCGACCGATCGCGTTGGGTTCAGCACGGTGGACCTCCTGTCGTCCGCGTAAGCAGGGCGCGTGCCGGAGATCCATCGCGCGCGGATCCACCCGATTTCGCCCCCCGAAATCGCTGGCGGGCTTGCCTCCTCTCCGGTCGCGTTCCAAAATGGAACGCATGGAACACCCGCGCCAGAGCTGCGAGGTTTGCGGCCTGATCCCGCTCGCGCCGCGCCTGTCCGGTGCGACCGATGTGGTCGCCCGCAGCGCCGCGATGCAGGCCGTCTTTCGACGCGTGGCGCGCTTCGCGAGGAGCGAGGCGCCGGTCGCTGTCCTGGGCGAGACGGGCACCGGCAAGGAGGTCGTCGCGCGGATGCTGCACGCGAACTCGCCGCGCGCGTCCGGCCCCTTCGTTCCGGTGAACGTGGCGGCCTTGCCGGCCGAGCTCCTCGAGTCCGAGCTCTTCGGGCACGGCAAGGGAGCCTTCACCGGCGCCACGCAGAATCGGCGCGGGCTGTTCGAGGCGGCGAGCAAGGGGACGCTCTTCCTCGACGAGGTGGCCGAGCTGCCCCTGCCGCTGCAGGCCAAGCTGCTGCGCGCCCTGCAGGACGGCGAGATCCGGCGTGTCGGCGAGAACCAGGCCTTCGAGACCGACGTCCGCATCGTCTGCGCGACGCACCGAGATCTCCTGCAGCGCGTGCGAGGGGGGACGTTCCGCGAAGATCTCTATTATCGCCTCAAGGTCCTCTCCGTGCAGGTTCCGCCCCTCCGGGAGCGGCGAGACGACATCCTCCCGCTCGCGCGCCGCATGCTGGGCGAGGAGCGCACCAGGGCGCATGGCTTCACCGACGCCGCGCAAGCCGTGCTCCTTCGCCACCCCTGGCCGGGCAACGTGCGCGAGCTGCAGAACGCCGTGAAGCACGGCGCGGCGCTCGCGACCGGCGCGAGGATCGACGCCGAGGACCTCCCGGAGGAGCTGCTCACGCCGCCGCCTGCACCTCGCGCACCGTATGCGCTTCGGTCGCTCGCGGAGGTCGAGCGAGAGCACATCCTCCGCGTCCTCGATGCCTGTGGCGGCTCCCAGGCGGAGGCCGCGCGCGTGCTGGGGGTCGGGCGCAACACGCTCTGGCGCAAGCTGCGCGAGTACAGCGCGAGCTGATGGCACGTCTCCTGCAACTCTCGTGATCAGCATCTCGTGAAAGGAGGCGCTCATGCTCTCGACCCAGTTCACCCACCACCTGTCGCTCGAGGTGTCGTGCCCCGCGTGCCCGGAGACCTACGCGGTCCCGCTCGACGCCATCGAGCAGAGCCAGCGCTTCGTCGACGAATACGGGCCCTGCTCCGGAATCGTCAGCTACGAGTGTCCGACTCCGTACCTCGCGTCGCTCGCGCCGCGAGCAGCGATCGCGCGCCTGCACGAGGCGGTTCGCGCGTTCGAGGAGGAGCTCCGGGGCAGCGGCGCGCGCGCCGTATGGGCCGACGGCCAACCCGACACGCCGGAGAATGGGCCTCGTCTCGGCAGCATCATGAAGGCGTTGCTGGCCTCGCCAGGTGCGGCAGCCGCGGCGGCGAGCAGGGCCGCGCCCTCGCCAGGTGCGGCAGCCGCGGCGGCGAGCAGGGCCGCGCCCTCGAGGCCGCCGTCCGAGGTCGCGGCGATCACCGTGGAGCTCACGTGCTGGGACGACGACGGCGGCGCGCCGCAGGGGCCGGGGTCGGCGTGAAGCGCGATCGGCGGCTCCGCGGTCTGTCGTCGGAGCATCACCACGCCCTCGTCCTGGCCCGCGCCGTCGAGCGGCGGATCGACGCCTGGTCGACGTCGGAAGGCGCGCGCCTCCGCGAGCAGTTCGATCGGGAGCTCGAGCCTCACTTCCTCGCGGAGGAGCAGGTCCTCCTGCCCGCGCTGCGCGCCGCGGGCCGGCTCGACCTCTGCGAACGCGTCGAACGCGACCACGCCCGCCTGCGACGCGCGGCCACGTCGGCGTCGGCGGGTGACGCGAACGCCGCTCGGGCGTTCGGAGCAGAGCTCGCCGAGCACGTGCGCTTCGAAGAGCGGGACTTGTTTCCCGCGTGCGAGTCGCTCCTCGCCGACGAGATCCTCGACGAGGTCGCGCGCCGCGCGCCCAGGGAGGATTCACCAGGTCCATGACCCCACGGGCGGCGTGTCGATCACGAGGATCGGGTTGATCACGAGGATCGGGTTGACGGCCTCCTCCTCGCAGGACTCCGGTGCGAGCACCGCCGTCGCGGCAGACTGCCGAGCGTCCTGCGCCATCGCCGACGCGCTCTGCGCCGCCGAGGACGGGCGCCGGGCCGGAGCGGGCGGACGGCGGGGATGCGGCGGGACGGCGGAGGCGTGGCTCAGGGTCGCACGAGCGGGGTCACGAGCAGCTTCTTCCGTGCGCCGCTGAGCTCGACCTGCACCTCGATCCCGCGCCGATCGAGCACCGACAGCGGGCGGATCGGCGTCACCTGGGCATAGAGATCGCCGGCGCCGCACCAGGTGCCCTGGAGCGCGGGCGCCTCGGCGTCGTCGGGCGTGAAGACGACGGCGCCGGTGCGGCAGCCGCCGTCGACCGCCACGTAGAGGCCCTCGATGCGGTCGAGCGCCGCGGGGCGCGCGCGAAAGGCGAGCTCCGCGCCCTCCGGCGTGCGCAGCCGGCCGGCTTCGCCGCCCGGATCGGCGGTGGCCATCCACCCGTCGCTCTCGAGCGAGAACGCGCCGCTCGGGTCCTCGGTTCCCTCGAACCACCGGGTCATGGTCGCGTAGCTGCTCACGCCGCCGCAGACGTAGAGCGTGACCGTGCCCGCGCCGCGCACGAGGGCGAGCACAGCGTCCGTGCCGTCGACCGTGCCGACCGAGATCTCGGGCGGCGGGGCTTCGGGGTCTGCAGCGCACGCCGCGCAGAGCACGGCGCCGAGCACCCCGGCGGCGCGCGCGAGCGCGCGAGCGCTCTTCATGGAGAAAACGATCCCACCGGAGCGATGAAAAAAGCGCATGGGGTCCTATTTTAGTCGAGACCCGGGGCGGAGGGAGCGGCAGTTCCGTGCCAAAGGCGAATGGGAGTCCGTGAGCGCTACGCCCCCCCGTCCGGCGGACCATCGCCGGACAGCCCCTTTCGTCGCGCGGCGCGGACCGCCGCGAGCCAGTGCACCTTGGCCGGGTCGCTGTCCCACGGCGGGGCCTCCCGGTAGAGCGAGTCCCAGAATTCGCGCGCTGCCGCCTCGGCCGTCGCGAGCTCGCTCTCGCCTTCGGGCGCGTCCTCGACGGCATCCACGAGAGCACGCCATGGGTCCGAGTCGTAGCCTCTCAGGTTCGGCCACGGCCTTGCGGGCTCTCCGTCGAAGAGCCCGTCGCTGCTCTGGAGATAGCCCTCGTACGCGCTCTGGGCCACGGCGTCTCGCCGGCGACGGTTGACCTCGTTCACGCAGGAGTGGCGGTAGGACTCGGCCCATTCGCGGTCCTCCTCCGGCACGTCGTCTTGCCAGGCGCTCGCATAGAGATCGCGCAACTCCTGCTGGAGCGCCCGGTACTCCTTGGTATCCGTGCAGTGAATCGACGCGTCCCAGAGGGCTCGGTTGCGCGCCGCGCTCGGTCCGGGGAGATGGGGCAGCGTACGCATCGGCCAGAACCGCGCAGCCTCCAGCCTCTGGGGGATGGGCCTCGTCATGGAGCTCGGGAGCCCGCGGCGCCCACGCCAAAACCCCCTCCGGAAGGCGCGGAGCGCCGAGGGCCGGTCCACCTCGGGGGCGTCGTCGACCGTCAGCGCCCGCCAGACGGACGTTCGGTGGAGGCGCGCGGCCGGCTCGCCCGTCGCGCCCTCGCCCTCGCCCTCGACCGTCTGCCCGAAGTCCACGACGAAGGTAAAAAACGCGCTCTTGACGGCTTCGAGCAGCATCGGCCACGGCGGAGCGGGCTCCTTGCCGAACCTGCCCGGGAGGCTCTGGGGAGAGCCCGCGTCCCCCCTCGGGCGGATGGCCTCGGGCCGCGAATCGTCGACCCACCTCCCGAATTTCTCGCGATGCGCCTCGGCCCATGCGCGGTCCGCCTCGGGCAGGTCGTCGTGCCACGCTTCGGCGCACAGCCTGCCCAGCGTCTCGAGGTCCATGTTCCGACCCCAAATATCCTGGGGCGAAAATAGGCAACTCGCCGTGCCCGCCTCAACATCGATGCGCCGCATGAGGTACCGCACGCGCGACGTTTTGAGCTTCATGGATGATCCCCTGGTTCACCGCCCGTCGGGTCGGTGGGTTGCTCGCCCGGAAGGTCCGTTGGCCGAGGTGGGCACCCCCAGCCTGGTCCAGCGCCGAGCGGGCAGAGGAGCGGGACGAGCTGAGGGGCAGCAAATCCCGGAGGTGGCGCCGGGAGCGAGATCAGCCAGTCGATCAGCTCGTCGACTGTGATCGATCTGGGGTTCGTCAGGTTGGACGGCACTTTCTCCGGCTCGTAGCGGAAATCCCAAACGAACCTGCACTCGACATTCGTCACGCCCGGCACCTGCTCCTCGTGCAGGATCTTGAGATTCATGGCCGCATTGCCCCTGCCATGATCGAGCAGCCGAGGGCGATCACGGTGACCGCAGCGGCCGCCATGGCCTTTAGGCGCAGCTTCATGTGCGCAGGATTCCATGGAGAGCGGTGAGCATCAAGCCATCCGCGCGCCCAGTCCCCGCGCCGTGCTTGCCGATGCGTACCTGTCGGGCGCCGCTGTTCCTGAGCGAGCTCGCACGGGCGCGAGAGAGGACCGCGCTACACCCCCGCGCCAGAGCACCGCCACCGCCCCAAACCCGATACGTACGCCTGGGACGATATCGCCAGAGGCCGGTGGATGAAAAATGCCTATGAGGTCGTATTTTAGTCGAGACCCGAGGCGGAGGGAGCCGGAGTTCCGCGGTGGACGGCGCCGAGTGCGTGGTGCCCTCTCAACCCGGGTCGAGCGGCGCGAGCGTTCGCGGAGCCGCGCTCGAAGGAGCGGCGCAACTCTGCGCTGCTGGTGAAGGGCGGTTCGGGCGGGCCTCCTCGACCCGGCGATGTTCGGCAAATCGTTCGGCACCGTCACTGCCACTTCTTCAAAGGCGAAGCCCCGGCCAGTGGCGCCGCTTGGGCGCCGGTCACCGTCCTCCAGGTGGTCCGCCGCGGCTTGACCGGCGGCGGCGACCGCTGGTAAGGTCGGCCACCGTCTGCGGGTACGTGGATCGGTGAATCAGGGGAAAACCGATGAACCATCGGCGCGGCGTTCTGCTCGTCGTGTTTGCCTGCGGCTGTTCCACCGTGGATCCCAGCGACCGCGACGAGCTGAGAGACCGGATCGCGGCAATGCCATTCGATCGGACGGGCGGCCAATCCGGAGATTGGCCGTGAAGTGGTGGTCGAACTTCCCTCCGGGAGGGGTTCAACTGCGCGAAGCAGTCTTCGGACACGGCCTCTTTAAAACTAAAGACCCCAAGTCATGGAACTGGGACCTCGAGAATCTGGGCAGGCATTGCGCCGAAGCGTGGCGAGACGACTTGCTGGAGGAGGATCGCATATGGGCAGAGCGGCACCGCAAGAAGTTCAGGCGGTGGATTGATAATTCGCGCCCCCTGGGCGTCGGCCGAAGAAACGCAGGCGCTCTCCCGAGCCGCCACGGACGCCTCGACGGACACCCAGCCCCACCTTGGCCGATGCTGCTGGAAGCCGTCCAGAGCGCATTCTTTTTCATGCTCGAGGCCTTCAAGAACGATCACGAGGGCACAAGCGAGCTCGCTCCGATTGACTCCACGTCTCGCCTCCACAGGACCTATTTCTGGCGAACGCTGACGTCCGACGATACGGCCGTGGAGATCCGGGCCGAGGCGCTCCGCGCCTTTCGTAGGGGATTTCGGATCGGCCGCCGCGGAAAGCCGAGGACGTTGACGCGGCCCATCCCGCCGATGCTGACGTCACCCCGTTACTGGGGGGACCTGGATATCCTGAGTTCCCCGGACCGAGCGCCGCGCGCGAGCGCGCAATCAAGGCGCTGCCGTTTCCGGCGAATCGAGAGGAGCTTACGGCGCGCGATGAGGAACTGCGCACGCTGTATGCGACCGCATGGAGAGACGATGTGCCGGAGGAGGACCACATCTGGGCCGCAGCGTTCCGCAACGCGTGCACGATGTCGGTCAACAGTCCCCGGCGAAACGCCCTCGCGCAAAGCGCCTACGAAGGCTATCTCCGGAGCAGCGATGGACGCTTCGGTGGGGAGCCTGCTCGGCCGTGGCCGAGCCTGAGCCACGTCGCCTCGGAACCATGGCGTTCTTTCGTGGACCGCGTCGAGGAGGCGCCCGAAGGCGAGAGCGAGCTCGCGACGACCGAGGCGGCCGTATGGGAATATTGGGACACGCTCTACCAGGAGGCCCCCCCATGGGACAGCGACCCCGACCGGGCGCACTGGCTGGCGGCGGTCCGCGCCGCTCGAAGGAAGGCGCAGGCCGACGATGGTCCGCCGGAGAGGGCGCGATCGCCCCAGGAGAGCCCGTCCGCCTAGTCGGCTCCGCTGCAGTCTGAGACGTGAAAGACCGCCGTCTCCACGCGCGCCTTCGCACCGTCGAAGAGCCGGATGATGTCACACGGCCCCGCCGACACGTCGGCCTCGTACGGGTCGGTTGGCTGCTCCTGGACGATAATCTCACACGGACCCTGGTAGAGATCTCCGTCGATCGTCGCGGATACATGAGGCAGGCCGCCCCCGTCCATGACGTTGATAAACGAGAGCCCGGCGTCATCCCCCTTTTCCACCACCACGCTGAGGCCACCCGAGTTCCGCACGACGCACAGGCCTGCCGGATCGTCGTCCAGGCCTACAAGTTTCGTTCCATTACCGCCGGTGTCGATCACCAGCTCTTCGCCGGCGCGCGTCACAACCGCCTTGCCCGAGACCTCGGGCTCGGCTTGAGCGAGGCACCCTCCACCCGCGCTCCACACGACAACCCAGAACAGCGGAGAGATCGCACGTGCGAGGGAATTTGCCATCGGCTCGCTCATGTCGTGCATTCGCCGAAGCTTAGAGGGATCACCGTCGGCGGGTGCCCGGCAGGCGTGCAGCACATCACGTGCTCTTCTCCATTCTCCTCGACATACATCGCGCGATCCTCGTATCCCTCGTAGCAGATCTCCTCGTCCTCGGTCGGGATCACGCAAAGGGTGTACCCGTCCGGGAGGTCATCGCGAACGACGCCCGCGCAAGCACGTGCGAACGACGGCGACTCGGGTGAGGTGGAGGTATCTTCCCGCCAGCCATCCCAAAGGACCTCCGTCTCTTCCGCACAGTCTTGCACCTCGTTCTGCGTGCCCTTCCAGAGCCACACGGCACGATCGCCCTCGTGGGGCCCTGTGCCAGGGCAGTCGCGGTCGGGGACACAACCTACCGCGGCCGCAGCGCCGATGAGCAGAAGAACACATCGCATCGACAGAAGCCCTCCTAGTACATCGCAGGACCACAGCTCACATCGCCGGCCTCGCAGTACGCCCGGCGCAGCTCGGCTCTTGTCGCCACGCTTATTTTCCGCGGAAGCGCGGTGCGCGGCCGGTTGTCCGCTTCCCTCAATGCGGTCGGCGCCGAGCCCAGCGTTCGCGTCGAGGGCTGCACCTTTCGTGGCGGCGAGATCGTCTCCACCAGGGTCGCTGCATGCTTCTCCGCGCGGAGCATGACCCGAGCCGGCTGGGTCATGCAGAGCACCCCGGCGCCTATCGCAGCCAACGCAGCAAGCGAAGCAGTGATGCGTAGGGGGAATGGCCGGGGCGTCGCTCCGGAAGGCCTGCGCCGAGCGGCCAGGATCTCTCGGTCCGGTTGCCAGATCAACGACGGTGGCGGCTGCAAAACCGGCTCCTCCGGAGTGGAGGCCGGCCACGAGGACACATCGAGCGGGGGAACCTGCGGCAGCGGAGGCTCGTCCTCGTTCGACGGCGCAACCCCCGATGGCACAGCCCCGGGCGCGACCTCGGATGGTCGAGTATCCGGGCCGTCCATCACGGATGCTGGCGACGGTGCCCCTTCCAGGTGCGAGCTGCGCAGCGTTGACGGCGCTGCGCCAGCGCTCGAAGCCCGGTCATCACGGCGGCTCGGTGCCTGATCCAACGTAGGCCATGCGTCCACGAGGTCTTCGAGCACGGTGATGAAGTGGTTGACGTTCCTGTATCTGCGACGCGGATCCTCGGCCAGGGCCATCTCGATCGCGGCGGCGACAGCGCGCGGGGTGTCGTTCGGGATGACCGGGGCGATACGTCGCGCCCCAAGCTCACCCGTCTGGCCGACGTCCAGCGAGCGACGGCACACGAGCTCGTACAGCAGGGCTCCAAGGCCATAGACATCTGCCCGTGGGCCGACACGTTCGCCGCTCAGCAGCTCCGGCGCCACCAGCGGCTCTCGTGCGGCTTCGTGCGGCTCGATCCGGAACAACCGGACCAGGCCGAACTGGCGGATGCAGTAGTCGCGCTGCGACGTGATGAACACGCGCTCCGGACTCAGCGCCCCATGGCACCAGCCCAGCGCGTGGCAGCGCTCGATCGCTCGAGCGATCTCGATCACCATCCGCAGCGCGGTCGCCCCGAGATCGGCCCCGGAGATTGCGTCCTTGATGCCGATACCGTCGCTCCGCCGGCACGCGACCCAGGCAGATAGGCCGCTTGCGTCGCCGTAGAGAACGGGCTCGATCTGCGGCACCGCTCGCGAGATATCCTGCAGCCGCTTCAACTCGGACGTGAAGGCCTTCCTGTCCAAGGCCTGGCCCTCACGAACGTGCAACCAGACCGTCGCTCCCTCATCGCCTACTTGCCGGGCGAGGAACGTGCTGACCATGCCATCGTGAACCTCACCGAGGATCCGGTGACCTTCCCAGACGGTACCAGGCTCTACCACGAGAACCGCACCTCCGCGCCAGCCCTACGCGCGCGGATCTGAGTGCCATCCGGCAGCACCGCAACCGCGAGTGTCGCGGCACCGAGCGCGGTCCCGGCAACAAGCGCTGCCGTGCTGAGGTGCTGCTTTACCTCGACGGACTGCTGCTCTCTTCGAAACACGCCCGCAGCCTGGATGTCCGAGTGGGGCTTGCACATCTCGTCCCTCAAGGCGGTGTCCTCGATCGATGCCACGATGTGCAGCACGATTCCTGAGACCAGGAACGCGCCCGACGCCGCGGAGCCCGTATAAAGAAGCCACGGCGCCGGACCGGGTTCCGGCTGCGCCGGCGCGCCTGCAGGCGTCGCCCTCAACGGAGCGACCGAGCGCACGTTCGCCGGTTCGGCGCTCAGGAGGACGACGCGCGATTCTCTCGCGGTGACGTGCACCGTGGAGCGTACCTTGCGGCCATCCGGCAACATCGTCGTGATCTCATGCTGCCCAGGCGCCACGTAGACCTGACCGCTCTCGTCCACGAGGCGCCCGTCCACGAGCACGGGCGCCGCCCCGGCGGGCGCGAACACGTGGAGCTGCGCCACCTCGAGCCGCGCCACCGCCAGATCCGCATGCCGCGTCTCGTGGAGCCGCCGCTCCCTGGGCGTGGCCGGCGGGCGCATGTCCTGCACACACCGCGTGAGCTCCACCACGGCGTCCACCCAGCGCCCGAGTCGGCGGTCGAGCTGCCCCAGCTGGCAGATCCCCACCGTGGATCGCTCGATATCGTAGATCTGCGCCCACAGGTCGCGAGCGCGCGCGATGTCGAGCCGCTCCAGGGCGGCCTCTGCCTCCTTGATCAAAGCTGTCACACGCGGCGACCGAGGCGGCGGCTGCGCGGCGAACGCTGGCTCGAGCGCGAGGAGGAACATCGCGACGGCCGCGACGTGCGACCAACAGATGACCAGCGCAGAACGCAGCAAAGCGCACCTCGGCCCTACAACAGGGACCCGATGCCGCGCCGGCCCAATCCGGCGCGGTACCGCCTTTTCAGCCCAGCCTCGGCCGGAGCGGCGTCCATCCCTCGGGCAGACGTGCACTAACATAGGTCTGCCTGCGCTTTGAATCCCCCACAGACCGAATTTGCTCTCGCCAACGCATTGCAAATCGCGGCCAAAAATTCTCACCAAATCGCACTCCTGGGCGGTCGGGGTGCACCGGCACGGAGCGCGCCTCTGGTGAGAAAGAGGGCCTCTCTTGGAAGAAGAGGGCCTCTCTCAGGAGCTGAGCACATGCCCTGGCAGCCCATCCGGGCTCCCCGAAGCGGGCCGAGCGCAACCAGCGGTCCTCCGACCACGGAGCAAGATCGCGACGGCTGCCTGAGCGCGCGGGACGCTGCATCCAGCCAACCCGGACCGAGATTCGGGACGCCCCTGACCAAGGAGGGTATCTCATGGGTTATCGCAATCTCACCCCGCAAGCGATGGTCAACATCTCGGGCCCCTGGCTCGATCCGGAGCAGGATCGGAGGGTCCTCACGTCGCTGCCGCTGCTCGCGCCGCTCCTGCCCGCGGTCAACGAGGCGCACGGGCGGATCCTCACCACGCAGCGGCTCGGCTCCAGCCTTCAGCAGCAGGCGAAGGCGCTCGTGGAGAAGGCCATCGCGCTCGACGCCACGCACGATCGCAAGCTCCGCGGGGCGTACAACTACCTCGGCGCGCTCGCCGAGATGAGCGACGATCCCGCGTTCGCGGCGACGGTCCTCGATCTGCGCGACCGGCTCGCGCCGGCGGGGCTCAAGGCGATCTCGCGCAGCTACGGCGACCAGGCGGGCGACGCCAAGCTGCTCCCGTCGCGGCTCGACGACGCGTCGGAGAAGCTGCTCAAGAAGCTGAAGACGCCCGAGGGGCCGCTCGCGCAGGTGGTGGACGCCTGGGTCGCGGCCGCGCTCGAGATCGAGAAGGTGGAGGCGCAGCGCGAACAGCTCCCGCGAGTCCGCGCCCCGAAGCGCCGCCGCGCGGCGATGGCCGACAGTCGCTTTGCCCCGAGGCGCTGCCCCCCGCTCAGCCGAACCGGTAGTGCTTCCGCACCGGCGAGCGCACCTCCCAGGTGCAGCTCAGCCCCGCGGGGAACGTCACCAGATCCCCCGCCCGGATCCGCACCGGCGCGCCGCCGCCCTCCGCGGGCGTCACGATCACGTCGCCCTCGAGCAGGTAGCAGATCTCCCGCTCGTCGTAGTGCCACGAGAAGGTCGACACCTCCTTCGTCCAGATGGGCCAGCCGCGCGCCCCGAGCTTCGCCAGCTGCTCCTCCGACGGACCGTGCTCCAGCTTGATCGACTCCATGGCTCCTCGTCCTCGCTCGATGCGCCGCCGCCGCCGGGCCCGCCCCCGCGGCGCCCTCCGCGATCGTCGCGGCGGATGCTAGCAGCTCGGCCCGTCGCGGCGGCACAGCTCGCGCACCTCGCGCGCGATCGCCTCCATGCGCCCGAGGCTCGCGAGCAGCGCCTCCCCGCCCTCGCCGGGCGCGGCGAGCACCGCGTTCACCCTGTCGGCGAAGCCCTCGGGACACAGCGAGAGCGACCGCGTCCTCGGCAGGGCGCCCTTCTCGTTCGAGAGGTAGCGCTCGTTCATCGCGAACAGCGCCTGCACCAGGCAGGCCGCGGCGCGGAACAGGCAGCCGCTCACGTAGAACACGTCGCCGCGCCGCCCGGCCTTCCTCGCGGTGTCGATGGCGAAGCCGGCCTCCCACAGGAACCTCTCGAGGAGCGCCCTCCGCAGGGCCGGGGGATAAGGCGTCACGAGCGCCTTCAGCGGGGCCAGCGCGCCCTCCGGATCGTAGAGCGGCCGGCAGTCGTGGATATCGGCCAGGTAGTTGGCGCTGAGGAAGCCGTGCGGGTGACCGGGCTGGTAGTCGCACGTCACCTGCCCCGCCCGGCACTCCCCGATCACGCGCCGCACACGCGCGAGATCCCGGTAGAGCCAGTCGACCCGGTGCCCCTCGATCTCCAGCCACGCGCCGCCGTTGATCCAGGGCCCCCAGGCGCCGGGCGGCGTGACGACGTCCTCGACGGCGCTCGCGTGGAGCTCCCGCGCGAGCGACGCCACGTCGCCCTCGGCCCCACCCGCGCAGAGCTCCCGCGCGAGCGCGCGCAGCGCAGCGAGGTCGGGCGGGCTCTCGGGCTCGTAATAGATGCCCAGATCGACGTCCGAGTCCGGGTGGCCCGCGCCGCGAGCGCGCGATCCGCCCAGCACGACCGCCACCACGCCCCGGATCGCGCCGAGCCGAGCGGCCACGCGCGCCGCCACGTCCACTGCCTCGTCCATACCGCCTCCGCCTCCCGTCGATCCCCGCTGCGACGCGGCGACCCTAACATCGAGGCGCCCGCGCGGTCCCGCCCCGCGCGCGGCGCCCTCGACGCCCCGCCCGCTGTGCCTGCGGCCGCCGTTCTGCTACACGGCAACCCGTGCCCGACCTCATCGTCCACCCGGCGGAGCGGCCGCTCATCGGGAGCGTGCCGGTCCCTGCGGACAAGAGCATCGCCCACCGGGCGCTCCTCCTCGCCGCGCTCGCCACCGGGCAGAGCCGCATCCGGGGCGGGACGCTCGGCGGCGACGTCCTCTCGACCGTGGGCGCGCTGCGCGCCATGGGCGTCCTCGTCGAGGAGCCGTCGCCGGGCGACCTCGTCGTCCACGGCGCCGGGCTCTCCGGCCTCCGCGCCCCCGGCGGCCCCATCGACTGCGGCAACTCCGGCACCACGATGCGCCTGCTCGCGGGCATCCTCGTCGCCCAGCGCTTCGCGGCGCGGCTCGTCGGCGACCCGTCGCTCTCGCGCCGCCCCATGGATCGCGTCGCGAAGCCGCTCCGGCTCCGCGGCGGGCGCATCGAGGGGCAGCTCGATCCGCGCAAGATCGGCGAGATCACGGCGCCGCTCGACGTCGGGCCGCTCCCCGAGCCGCACGTGCTCTCGTCGATCGAGCACGAGCTCCCCGTCCCGTGCGACCAGGTGAAGAGCGCCCTCCTCCTCTCCGGCCTCTACGCCGACGGCCCCACGTTCGTGCGCGAGCCGCTCGTCTCGCGCGATCACACCGAGCGCATGCTCACCGCGCTCGGCGTGCCGATCGACTCGGTCGGCGCGATGGTCTGCCTCGACGCGGCCCGCTTCTCCGGCGCGCTCCCGGCGTTCGAGCTCGACGTGCCCGGCGACCTCTCCGCGGCCGCGTTCCTCATCGCCGCCGCGCAGATCGTGCCGGGGAGCCGCGTGACCGCGCGGCGCGTGGGCCTCAACCCGACGCGCACCGGGCTGCTCGAGGTGCTGCGCGACATGGATGACATGGACGGCAGCGTCGCCGTCGAGATCAAGGGCGAGGCCCTCGGCGAGCCCACCGGCGACGTCCACGTCGCGTCCGCCGCCTCCGGCGGCGGCCTCCGCGCCGGGCGCGCGGGCGGAGAGCTCGCGTCGCGCGCCATGGACGAGCTGCCGATCCTGCTCGGCCTCGGCGCGCGGGCGCGCGGCCTCACCGAGGTGTTCGACGCGCGGGAGCTGCGCGCGCAGGAGACCGACCGCATCGCGGCCATGGCGTCCGTGCTCGGCGCCTTCGGCCTTCGCTGCGAGGAGCGCACCGACGGGCTGCTCGTCGAGGGCAGGCCCGACCGGCCGCTCGACGCGGCCGACGTCGACAGCCGCGGCGATCACCGCATCGCGATGACGGCCGCCGTGCTCGGGCTCGCCGCGAGCGGGCCCACGCGCGTCCGCGACGCGGGCTGCATCGCGACCAGCTTTCCCCTCTTCGTCGGGACGCTGCGCGCCCTGGGCGCGCGCATCGAGGTCGAGGGCGCCCGCGCCGCGTGAGCGCGCGATCGGTGAGGCGATCCGGTGAGGAAGAGAGAGGAGGAGGAGCGCAGGTGACCGAACGACAACGACAGGACGACGCGCACCACCTCCCGGCCCGGGGCGAGCCCCGGCGGCTGCGCGTCGCGATCGACGGGCCGGCCGGCGCCGGCAAGGGCACGGTCGCGCGAGGGCTCGCCGAGCGGCTCGGCTACCTGCTCGTCGACACCGGCGCGATCTACCGCGCCGTCGCGCTCGCGGCCCGCCGCGCGAGCCTCACGTGGGAAGCGGAGGGCGAGATCGGCGCGCTCGCCGAGGATCTCGCGCGCGGCGGGCGCATCGCGCTGGAGCGGAGCCCGCACGGCCTGCCGCCCGACTCCTCCGCCCCCCCGCCCGCGAACGCCCCGGCCCAGTCGAGCCTGGGGGGCAGCGGCATGCGCGTGCTGCTCGACGGCGAGGACGTCTCCAGCGCGATCCGCGCGCCCGAGATCAGCCTCGGGGCGAGCCGGGTCTCGGCCATCCCCGCCGTGCGCAAGGCGCTGCTCGCGATGCAGCGGCAGGCCGGCGCGGGCGGCGGCGTGGTGCTCGAGGGGCGCGACATCGGCACCGTGGTGTTCCCGGACGCCGAGGTGAAGTTCTTCCTCACGGCGCCGGCCGAGATCCGCGCGAAGCGGCGGTACGATGAGCTCGTCGCGCGCGGCATGCCCGTCAGCTTCGAGGCGACGCTCTCCGACGTGCTCCGCCGCGACAAGGCCGACAGCGAGCGCGCCGTCGCGCCGCTCCGCAAGGCCGACGACGCGATCCTCGTCGACTCGGGGCACAGGAGCCCGCAGGAGATCATCGACGAGATGGCGACCCTCGTGGAGCTCCGTGCGCGCGGCGGCTGAGGTCCGCGCCGCCGCCGCCGCCGCCGCCCTGATGGCGCTCGGGCTCCCGGCCTGCGGGGACGCCGCGCCGCGGCTCGCGGGCGGCGGCCACCCCGCGCGCGCGGCGAGCCCGGCCGGCCCGCGCGTCGTCCGGCGCATCGAGCCGGCCGATCTGCTCCCGGCCGATCTCGATCTCGTCGTGCGCGTCGACGTCGCCCGCATGCGCGACGGCCTGGGCCAGGCGGCCTCGGACGAGCTCGCCCGGCGCGCGCTCGACGAGGTGCCCGACGAGGCGCTGGAGAGCGCGCTCCAGCGCGCCGACGTCGTCTGGCTCGGCCTGCGGCTCGCCGATCTCGAGGAGGGCGATCGCGTTGTCGTCCTCGAGGGCCGCATGGCCGGGCTCACGCCCGATCCCGGCCGCTGGGAGCCGGCGCCGGCGGCGCAGGACGGCGTCGCCGTCTTCGACCGCCGCGGCGGCGTCGCGGGATCGCGCGCCGACACGGCGCGGATCGTCGCGCTCGGCGATCGCGCGGTCGCGCTCGTGTCGGCGGTCGAGGTGAGCAGCGTCGCGCGCCTCCTCCGCGACGGCCCCGACGCGCGCCGCGGCGACCCGGCCGCCGAGGGGCTCGTGAGCGCCGACCTGCGCGCGCGCCGGCTCCCCCCCTACCTCGCGCGGCGCTTCCCGTCGATCGGCGCGCTCGTCGCGGGCGTCGCGCGCGTCCGCGCCGTGGCGTCCCTCCACGACGAAGGGGTGCGCCTCGACGTGGAGCTCGTCGGCGTCGACGCGGCCGGCGCGGCGCGCGCCCGCCGGTTCCTCGAGGTGCTCCGCGACAACGTCGAGGAGGGTCGTCACGCAGATCTGATGAAGGAGCTCTCGATCGAGCAGGTGGAGAGCACCGTGCGGCTCCGCTGGCTCTTCCCTGCGCCCCTCGTGCTCGCCCTGCTGTCCGGGCGCTCGCCCGGCTAAGCCGATGCCTGACACCCTGATCGAAGAACCGATCCGACCGACCGTGACCGACGACCTCGCCGCGCCGGCGCCCGAGGGCGATCCCGCGGAGGCGCGCCCCGCGCCGCCCGGCGAGGGCGCCCCCGCCGCCCCGCGGCGCCCGGGCCGCCCCCGCGGGGCCGCGTGCCTCGTGCTGGCGATCGCGCTCGCCGCGTTGCTCGCCGGCGCCGCGCTCGGCGTCTACCTCCTGTTCTGGCGCTATGTGCCGACGGCCCGGCAGCACATCCCGGGCGACGCGAACATCGTGGTCCGCCTCGAGACCGCCGACCTCGCGCTCTTCGGCCCCGTGCGCCGGCACTTCCTCCCGCTGCTCGACGACGCGCCCCAGACCGCGTCGCGGAAGGCGCGCATCGAGGCGGCCACCGGCCTCGATCTGCCGACGGATCTGCGCGAGATCGTCGTCGCGTCGACCGACGCCACGAGCTGGGTCGCGCTCGCGGGCGGGCGCATCCCGAAGGGCCGCTTCGTCGCCGGCATGGAGAAGGTCGCCCGCGACGAGGGCTGGACCGGCGTCCGCCGCGAGGGCGAGCTCCTCCTCCTCGGGCCGCGCGCCGTGCTCGGCCAGGCCGACGACGGCACGCTCGTCCTCGGCACGGACGTCGAGATCGTGAAGGCCGCGCTGCCCGCGTCGCCCGACGCAGACGAGTGGCGGCGCCTCGATCTGCCCGAGCAGGGCGCCGTCACCTTCGCGCTCACCAGCGCCGCGTGGTCCGGCGCCTCGGCCGCGGTCTCCGGCGTGCTGCCGCGGGCCGGAGCGCTGTTCCGGCGCATCGACCACGCCTCGGGCGCGCTCGCCCTCGGCGCGGAGCCCGAGCTCTCGATGCGCCTCGCGCCCGCTGCGGGTGAGGCCGCCGCGGCGCTCGCCCCGGACGCCCAGGCGTTCCTCGGCAGCCTCAAGCTCGCGCTCGCGCTGCTCCCCGACATCGCCGGCGCGGGCGCCGCGCTCGAGGGAGCCCAGGCCCTCGCGCAGGGAGAGCTCGTCGAGATCCGGACGAAATGGCCCCACGAGGGCCTCGACCGCGCCTGCGCAGAGCTCGCACACCGCGCCCGCGCCGCGCGCGACGCGCTCAACGCGCGCGCGCCCTGAGATCGCGCTGCTTTGGGCGGGCGGGCACATCCTTCCCAGCAAAACGGACCGGGCCCACAAAAACCTCCAGTGGCTCGGTCGTTGCATTGACAGAGGCCCCTCCTCAGACTACAGGCTCGCCTCTCCCGAGGGGCCCGGGTGCATCGGTACGCGTGTGCCTGCCCCTCCGCCGCTCGTGCGTGGCACCTAGGGTCCACGCCTGCGCCCGCGCGGCGAATCCCAGGGAAGGAAAGGAAACAAGAACGAACAACATGACTAGTAACATCCATATGGAGGCAGGCTCGTCCGGGGCGAGCATGGAGAGCTTTGCCGCGCTCTTCGAACAGAGCGTGGAAGGGGGCGATTTCGCGCGTGAAGGAGAGATCATCTCCGGCACCGTGGTCGCAGTGAACCGCGACTCCGTCGTGGTCGACATCGGCGGCAAGAGCGAGGGCGTGATCGCGCTCCGCGAGTTCGCGGACGCCGCGGGCCAGAGCGCCGTCAAGGCGGGCGACAAGGTCGACGTCTACATCGAGAGCCGCGAGAACGACGACGGCCTCGTGACCTTGTCGAAGGAGAAGGCCGACAAGATGAAGGTCTGGGATGAGATCTCGAACGCCTGCGAGGCGGACGAGCTCATCGAGGGCACGATCAGCCAGCGCGTGAAGGGCGGCCTCTCGGTCACCATCCGCGGCGGCGTGAAGGCCTTCCTCCCGGGCTCTCAGGTCGATCTCCGCCCGATCCGCAACTTGGACAAGCTGATCGGCCAGACCTACAAGTTCAAGGTCATCAAGTTCAACAAGAAGCGCGGCAACATCGTGCTCTCGCGGCGCGTGCTCCTGGAGCGCGAGCGCGACGAGATGAAGGCCAAGACGCTCGAGACGTTGACCGAAGGGATGACCGTCAAGGGGACCATCAAGAACATCACCGAGTACGGCGCGTTCGTCGACCTCGGCGGGATCGATGGCCTCCTGCACATCACGGACATGTCGTGGGGCCGCGTGAACCACCCGAGCGAGGTGTTCCAGGTCGGCGACGAGGTCCTCGTGAAGGTCCTCAAGTACAACGCCGACACCGAGCGCGTCTCCCTGGGCCTCAAGCAGACCCAGGAGGACCCCTGGAACCACGCCGAGGAGGCGTACCCGGCGGGCAAGAAGGTCCGCGGCAAGGTCATGTCGATCACCGACTACGGCGCGTTCGTCGAGCTGGAGCCGGGCGTCGAGGGCCTCATCCACGTCAGCGAGATGAGCTGGACCAAGAAGGTCAAGCACCCGTCGAAGCTGCTCGAGGTGGGCCAGGAGCTCGAGTGCCAGGTGCTCGAGGTGGACGCGCGCGCGAAGCGCATCAGCCTCGGCCTCAAGCAGCTGGAGCCCGATCCGTGGATGCTGTTCACGGACAAGTACCACCCCGGCGACAAGATCGCGGGCAAGGTCCGGTCGCTCACCGATTACGGCGTCTTCGTCGGGATCGAGGAGGGCGTCGACGGCATGGTCCACAAGAGCGATCTCTCGTGGTCGGTGCGCGTCAACAACCCGAGCGACCTCTACCACAAGGGCGATGACGTCGAGGCGATCATCCTCTCGATCAACCACGACGAGAAGAAGGTCTCCCTCGGCATCAAGCAGCTCTGGGACGACCCGTGGCCGAGCATGCTGACGGAGTACCCGCCCGGCCGCGTCCTCGACGACGCCCAGGTGGTGAGCATCGTCGACTACGGCGTGTTCGTGCGGCTGCGCGAGGGCGTCGAGGGGCTCATCTCCCAGGGCGACGTGCAGGAGCCCGAGGAAGGCAAGCTCAAGGTCGGCGACAAGGTGAAGGCCGAGATCTCGTCGCTCGACACGGTCGATCGCCGGCTCTTCCTGACGATGAAGAACATCGGCATGGAGCGCCCCGCCCCGGTCCGGCAGCAGCAGCAGAAGCGCAAGGACGACGACGACAAGCCGGTGGCCGGGACGATCGGTGATCTCATCAAAGAGAAGTTCGGCACCAAGCTGGACCTGAAGTGACGCGGCTCGGCGCGCGGCGTCGCTGACGCTGCCGCGCGCCAGGCGCTCACCCGCCGCACCTCAGGTGCGGCGGGCCGAGGGCGCCCCGGTGCCCTCGGCTCGCCGTGTGGACCCGATGTCGACGAGAGGCGAGGCCCTCCCCAGGGCCTCGCCTCTTGCTTTTTCCGCGAGGCCGCGGACGATGCCGCGATGAGAGGCCTCCTCGCGCGCCCCGCCCTCGGGGCGCCCGTCCTCGCCGCCCTGGCGCTCAGCGCTCTTCCTGCCCGCGCCGACGGCCCCCGCGCCGCGGCCGCTCCCGCTGCCCGCGCCGACGGCCCCCGCATCACGGCCGCTCCCGTTGCCCGCGGCGGCGGCCCCCGCGCCTCGGCCGCTCCCTGGGTGGGGTCCCCGGCGCAGCCGCTCGGGCGCGCCTACGCCCCGCTCCGCGCCGCCGACCCGTGGTTCGGCGATGACAAGATGCGCCATTTCTGCGCGTCAATCGCCCTCGCCGGCGGCGGGTATGCGCTCGGCGCGCTCGCGACCGACGACCTCCGCCAGCGGCTCGCGCTCGGCGCCGCGGTCGCGCTCGGCGCCGGGCTGGCGAAGGAGGTCTACGATGCCGCCGGGCACGGCACCCCCTCGGTCCGCGACGTCGTCTGGGACGCGCTCGGCACCTCCGTCGGGCTTGGCCTCTCGCTCTGGTTCGATCTCGCGGCCACGCCGATCCAGTTCTGAGCCCGCATCGGCGGCGCGGCGGAACGCGAGGCGCGCCTGCGCGGCAACTGCGAGCGCGGCGTGCCGACGAGCGAGCGGTGGTCCCGCGCGCGTTGCCGCCGTGCTAGCGTCTCCGCGACATGGGCAACCCCCTGTGGGCGCCCTGGCGCATCGAGTACATCCTTGCGCCGAAGGGCCAGGCCGACTGCATCTTCTGCGGCATCCCCCGCGCATCCGAGCAAGAACAGCGCGACCGGCTGGTCGTGGCGACGACCCGCCGCGCGTTCGTCATGCTCAACCGCTACCCGTTCGCGTCGGGCCACCTCCTCATCGTCCCGCACGCGCACGTCGCCTCGCTCGACGCGCTCGAGCCAGCCGATCACGAGGCCCTCTTCCGCCTCGTGCGCGAGTCGACGACCCGCCTGCGCGCCGCGCTCAAGTGCGAGGGCATGAACGTCGGGATCAACCTTGGCACCGCGGCGGGCGCCGGCATCGCCGAGCACCTGCACGTCCACATCGTCCCGCGCTGGCCAGGCGACACCAATTTCATGCCGGTGCTCGCCGACGCCCGCGTCGTCCCGCAGGCGCTCGAGGCGACGCGGGACCACCTGCTCGGCTTCTTCGCCGACCTCCCCGCGTCGGTCGTCGACGAGGGCCCCCACGGCCGGGCCGCGCGCGGCGAGGCGCTGTGAGCGAAGGCCCGTCGCAGCGCACCGTGTTCCTGACGGTCAGCGCCGTCCTCACGGCGGCGCTGCTCATCGTCTCCCACGCGGTGCTGCTCCCGTTCGTGCTCGCGCTCGTGGTCGCCTACGTGCTCACGCCGGCGGTCCTCCGGCTCGAGCGCGCGCGCGTCCCGCGGTGGGCGGCGATCCTCGTCGTCTACGCGCTCGTGCTCTCCGGGATCGCGGGCTTCTTCGCCCTCAGCGTCCCGCGCCTCATCGCCGAGGGGAAGGCGCTCACCGCCGAGGCCCCGCGCCTCGCCGCGCGCCTGCGCCAGGAGTACCTGCCCGCGCTCGACGCGCGGCTCAACCGCTGGTCGGGCCGCGAGCCCGAGGCGCCGCCGCCGGCGCTCGCGCCCGACCAGGAGCCCGATCAGGGCGCGCGGGCGCCTGGCTCCATCGAGGCCCCTGGCGGCGAGGAGGGCGTCGAGCGCCCGCCGATCCGCGTCTTGCCCGGGCCGGACGGCGCGTTCGACGTGCAGATTGCCGACGACGTCGAGGTCCGCGAGACGCGCGACGGCGTCTGGCAGATCACGCAGGCGCGCCCGAGGCACCGCGGGCTCTCCAGCGCGAACATGCTCCAGGAGGGCTACGAGAAGGGGGCCACCTACCTGAAGGAGAACTCGCTCGCGGTCCTCCGGATCGGGCAGGCCATCGCGACGGCCATCTCGCGCGGCATCTTCAACCTCTTCATGACGTTGATGCTCGCCGGCTACATCATCCTGACGCACGAGAAGATCCTGCGCTTCTTCCGCGAGCTCTGGCACCCGACCTCGCGCGACTCGTTCGATCGGTTCCTGCGCCGGCTCGACCGGGGGCTCTCCGGCGTCGTCCGCGGGCAGCTCCTGATCTGCCTCGTCAACGGCGTCCTCTCCGCGATCGGCTTCTGGCTCTTCGACCTCAAGTACTGGCCGATCCTCTCCGTCCTCGCGGCGGTGATGTCGCTGATCCCGATCTTCGGCTCGATCCTGAGCTCGATCCCCGCGGTCCTCATCGGCCTCACGCAGTCGTTCGGCACGGCGGTCGGCGTGCTCGCGTGGATCGTGGGCATCCACCAGCTCGAGGCGAACTTCCTGAACCCGAAGATCATCGGCGACGCGGCGAAGATCCACCCGGTCCTCGTGGTGCTCGCGCTGCTCGTCGGCGAGCACTTCTTCCAGATCACCGGCGCGCTCTTCGCGGTGCCCTGCCTCTCGCTCGCGCAGACGATCTTCCTCCACTTCCGCGAGTCGACGCTGGGCCTCGCCGATCCGACGGCCACGATCCCGCCGCAGCGCGGCGTCCCGATCATCGCCCCCGCGATCGAGCCGCTCCCGCCGCTGCGCGGCTTCGAGCCCGCCCGCCCGGCCTCCACGCCCGTCCCCGCCCCCGAGCCCGAAGGCGAGCCCAGCGCCCGCAGCAGCGGCCCCGACACGGCCACGAGCTAGCCCTCCACCGCCCGAGCCCCTCCCGGGGCCGATCGGTCCGTCCGTCCGCCTCCGCTGGCCGCTCCCCCGCAAGCCGGCTATGAGACCCCGCGCCCCGCGCAGGAAATCAGCTCCACGACCTCGATGAAGACCCCCGGCAAACCCACCCCGAAGAAGCAGAGCCCCAAGCAGCAACGCGAGCAGGCCATCGCCGCCCTCCGCAGCGGAAAGCCCCCCGCCGACCCGCTCTCCCAGCTGAACCCGCGCTCGCTCGCCATCCGCGTCGGCATCCCGGCGCTCATCGTCTGGGCCATCGCCCTGGCCATCCCGGGGGTCTGGCCGAAGGCGGTCGCCGGCGTCCTGACGGTCATCGTCGGCGGCGTCATCGTGTGGGCGCTGCGCTTCGCGACCCGGACGCGCGCCGTCGCGCAGATCGTGCAGACCGCCGACTCCGCCGAGGCCCGCAAGGACGCGATCGCCAAGCTCGACACGGAGTTCAAGAAGGACGACGCGGCCGCGACGTTCGCGAAGGCGCAGCTCCAGATGCAGGAGGACCCGCGGGCCGCGCTCCGGACGCTGGAGACCATCAACCTCGACAAGGTGATGGCACCGATGGCCGACGAGGCGCGCGCCCAGCGCGGCATGATCCACCTCATCCTGAGCGAGACGGACGAGGCGCGGGCGCTCGTCGACAAGATCGACATGACCCGCCACAAGGAGCCGAGGATCCGCGCCATGATGGCCGCCATCGTCGGCGAGGCGTGGGCCCGGACCGGCCAGGCCGGGAAGGCGGTCGAGCTGCTCGAGACCTTCGATCCGAGCGACGAGGCGTTCGCCGAGCTGAAGCCGCAGCTGCTCCGCTCGCGCGCGTTCGCGTACGCGTGGGCGAACAACACGAAGCAGATGAAGACCACGCTGCGGAGCCTGAGCGCGCTCAACCCGCAGTACCTGAGCGGCTTCGTCACGAAGAAGAAGAGCCCCATGGGCGTCCCGCCGCGCGGCGTCCACCCGATGCTCGAGAAGGAGGCGTTCGAGATGCTGATGCGCTCGGGCGCCATCCCTCGCAAGATGCAGCAGGTGCGGCGCGGCTGACGCTCGCCGGGCAGGCGGGCGGCCGTGACCGTGCTTCATCGAGGGGCGGCGCCCGATCGTCCAGGGCGTCGCGGCGCCGCGTCGCCGAGCCCGCCCGCCGAGCGCGGCCCCTTGACGCGCGGCGCGGCGAGCGGCTCAGATGCGCGCCCTGATGAGAGGAACCGCGCTGCTCTACAGCTCCCATAACCGCTGCAACTTCATCCACGACCACTACATCGCGCAGCGGGCGCTCTCGGGGCGGGACAACAAGCGCATCCTGTTCCTGCCGATGTCCGAGGCGCCCCGCGACGGCAACGAGCGCGAGCGGCAGGAGTTCGCGTACGGCAACTTCAGCTGGTTCTTCCGGTTCTACGAGCGCTTCGGCCTCGAGCACGTGCCGTTCTACTGGAGCAGCGACCTGCGCAGGGAGGACGTCGACGTCCTCTGGCGCTACCTCGCGTCGTCCGAGGTGGTGATCCTCGGCGGCGGCTACAGCACGACGGGGCTCTGGCGTTACAAGCAGCTCGGCGCGATGTTCGACGGAGAGCCCGGCAAGTTCGGGCGCCTCCTGCACGAGCGCCGGCAGCGGGGCCTGCTCACCGTCGGGTTCTCCGCCGGGGCCGACCAGCTCTGCCAGCACCTCTTCCGCCGGGTGTGGGACAGCCCTGGCGACAACGACGCGTTCGGCCTCGCGCGCGACACGCTGGTCACGCTCCACCACGAGCCGAGCCGCAACGGCGATCTCTGGCACGCGGCGCGGCGCATGCCCCGCTGCTTCGTCTTCGGGCTCCCGAACGACTCCGGGGTCCAGGTGGACTGGGGAGTGCTCCCGTCCGGCAACATCTGGCAGGTCTACGAGCTCATCATCGACACCTCGTGGGGCGATCCCTCCGACGCGCTCCACGTCAAGACGCGGCAGGGCGCGCTCATCGATCATTTCGACCACACGGGCCGCCACTGGGCCTTCCACGGCGGCGACCACGTCGTGCGCGTCACGTCGCAGGACGGCCGCTTCGACCGGGCGTGGATGACGGCCGGCGGCCTTCTCCTCGATTACTGGACGCGCGAGCCTGCCGCGCACGGATCGATTGACGACCTCCTCGCCAGCCACTGATCGCGCGCCCCCCTGCGCAGCCGCGCTCCGCTGTGGACGCGCGCTCCCGGCGTGGCCGGGGCCGCGCGCCGCCCGCGTGGCCGCGGGCGCGCCCCCGGCATTGACGCCAGGAAGGTGGCGCGGCATCGAAGAGGACGAGGCCCGCCATGCCGCCCCGCCCCTGCGTGTTCTGCAGCATCGCCCGGGGCGAAACGCCGGCCCACGTCGTGCTCGACGAGCCGGAGGTCATGGCGTTCCTGGATCACCACCCGCTCTTCCCCGGCCACTGCCTGCTCATCCCGCGCGCCCATCATCAGGTGCTCACCGACGTTCCGGCGTCGCTCGTCGGTCCGCTCTTCGCGGCCGCGCAGCGCCTCGCGCGCGCTGTCGAGTCCGCATGCTCGGCGGATGGTTCCTTCGTCGCCATCAACAACCGCGTCAGTCAGAGCGTCCCCCACGTGCACATCCACGTGGTCCCGCGCCGTCAGAGGGACGGTCTCAAGGGCTTCTTCTGGCCTCGTTATAAATATGCGAGTGAGCACGAGATGCGCGGCTTCCGCGACGCCATCGCGACGGCATTGACAGCAGGTTGAATTCTGTCGCTGGTACGGGTATCTGGACGTGGCGCCGTGCTGGCTCAGGCGCGAGACGTCCGTCCCAGATCGGGACATTCTGCCACACACGGTCTGCACCTCGTTGTGTCTTGCGACGAACCGAGACCGCTGCCAGGTTAGGGAATAGACAGGGCGCTTCCCTGGTTCCCGCGGCCGACAGCCTCTCACTCCTCGAACGATGCTGGCTCTCCGGTCATTTTTCCCTCGGATCGCGCTGCTCTTCGTGCTGATCCTCGCCCCCGCTGCGCTGGGACGGGCGAATCTCAGCATCATCGAAGCCGGCAACTCCGATGTTTCGGGATCGTTTCGTACCGGGGCCAGCGAGAACGACGTGGGGGGCCTCGAGGCCTTGCAGCCGCAGCTCCGCGACGGGGCGCATCGTTCGATCGCCTCGCGACCGGCGCCGCGCGGCGGCGCGGCGCCGCCGCGCGCCGTTCTCGTCGCCGACCTCCGGCCTGTCCGCGTCCCGTCCCCCGTCCCCCACCCTCCCCTCCGTCATCCTCCACCACGTTTCCTGAACTGACAGGCTAGCTCCGTGGCCGTGGCCGCTCGCGGTCCGGCTCGGAGTCGCTGGAAGTGGAGGTGTTCATGACGATCGCCGCGCCGTATCGGCGCGGTCAACGAGAGGGTTTATTCCATGCAGAAGCTCGCGGACGGATTGCACAAGTTCCATGCCGAGGTGTGCGCCACACATCAAGACCTCTTTCGCAATCTGGCGAGGGGTCAGCGGCCCGAGGCGCTGTTCATCACGTGCTCGGACAGCCGGATCAATCCGAACCTCATCACGCAGACCCAGCCGGGTGACGTCTTCATCGTGCGCAACGTCGGCAACATCGTGCCGCCGTACGGCGCCAGCAACGGCAGCGAGTCCGCCGCGATCGAGTTCGCGGTCGCGCACCTAGGGATCAAGCACATCATCGTCTGCGGCCACACGCACTGCGGCGCGATGCGCGGGCTGCTCGATCTCGGGGGCCTCGACGAGCTGCCGGCGGTCAAAGGGTGGCTCCAGCACGCGGAGCTGACGCGCCGCCTGGTGCAGGAGAACTACCCGCACATCGAGGGGGAGGATCGGCTGACGATCACGGTGGAGGAGAACGTGCTCGCCCAGCTCGAGAACCTCCGGACGCACCCGACGATCCGCGCGCGGCTCGCGCGCGGCGATCTCTCTCTTTACGCCTGGGTCTTCAAGATCGAGACCGGACAGGTCTTTCAATTCGAGGCTTCGACCGGCCAGTTCGGGCCGATCGGTGACGCTGTGCCCCCATCGGCGCTGCCGGAGTCGGCGGTCTACCGCCGGGCCGTCTGAGCGCCTGTTCGTCGCCGATCCACGTCTTAACTCGAATCGAGAGGGCCCGTCCGATGCAGCTTCCGAATCCCATCCATGCAGGCGCCGGGGTGAATCCCGCCGGCGCCGTGACGCTTAGCTCCGAGAGCCCGGGTGCGAGCCCGGAGTCGCCGCCCGCGGAGGGCGCGCCGCCGCTCGACCCGCGCCTCACCGCGAACCTCAAGTACGACATCCCCGCCGGCCTCGTCGTCTTCCTCGTCGCCCTGCCGCTCTGCCTGGGCATCGCGCTCGCGTCGGGGGCCCCGCTCCTCTCCGGCATCGTGGCCGGCATCGTGGGCGGGCTCGTCATCCCGCTCGTGAGCCGCTCTCAGCTCAGCGTGAGCGGCCCGGCGGCGGGGCTCGCCGCCATCGTGCTGGCGGGCATCGCCAGCCTGCAGAGCTTCCAGGCCTTCGCGATGGCGGTGGTGATCGGCGGCGTCCTTCAGCTCGGGCTCGGCGTGCTGAGGGCCGGCGCCATCAGCCATTTCTTCCCCTCCTCGGTCATCAAGGGGATGCTCGCGGCCATCGGCGTCCTGCTCATCCTGAAGCAGGTCCCCCACGCGGTCGGCTTCGACAAGGACAACTTCGCCTCCGAGTCGTTCAAGGCCGACGGCGGCAACACCTTCACGATCATCGGCCAGGCGGCGCAGGCCATCGAGTGGGGCGCGTTCCTCATCAGCGCCGTCTGCCTCGCCATCCTGGTCGGGTGGGAGAAATCGCGCTTCGCGAAGATCTCCTGGCTCCCCGCGCCCCTCATCGCCGTGCTCGTCGCGACGCTCGGCAACGAGCTGTTCAAGGCGGCGATCCCGTCGCTCGCCCTCGAGCAGAGGCACCTCGTGACGCTGCCCACGGGCGACCTGGTCAGCGCGCTCCAGTTCCCCGACTGGTCGGCGATCCTGCGGCCCGAGGTGTGGGTGCTGGGCGTGACGCTCGCGATCGTGGCCAGCCTCGAGACGCTGCTCAACCTGGAGGCCGTGGATCGGATCGATCCGTGGCACCGCAAGTCGCCGCCGAACCGGGAGCTCGTCGCGCAGGGCCTCGCCAACGTGCTCTCCGGGTTCGCCGGCGGTCTCCCTGTCACGTCGGTCATCGTCCGCAGCAGCGCCAATACGAACGCCGGCGCGCGGACGCGGGTCTCCGCCTTCGCGCACGGCGCGCTCCTGCTGCTCGCGGTGGTCTTCGCGGCGGGGCTGCTCTCGCGCATCCCGCTCGCGTGCCTCGCGACGATCCTGCTCGTGACCGGCTACAAGCTGGCGAAGCCCAAGATCTTCGCCGAGATGCGCCAGCTCGGCTGGAACCACTTCATCCCGTTCGTGGTGACGATCGTGGCCATCGTGCTGACCGATCTCCTGAAGGGCATCGCCATCGGCCTCGCGGTCGGCGTCCTCTTCGTGCTGAGGACCCAGATGTCCCGCGTCTTCGACGTGATCCACGAGGGGGCTCGCGTGACCATCCGGTTCAACAAGGCGGCCTACTTCTTCACCCAGGGCAACCTCGTCACGCTGCTCGAGCGGCTGCCGAGCGACACGCACGTGGTCGTGGACGCCCAGGGGGTGTCGTACATCGACCACGACGTCGCGGAGCTGATCCGGCGCTTCCAGCAGTCCGCGCACCGGCGAAATATCCACGTGGAGCTGCGCGGCTTCTAGAGCGACGCGTTTCGCGGTCGAGGCAGCGCACAGCCGCCGCGCGACGATGGCGGCTAATTTGGCCCGCCAAGCCACCTGGAGCGAAGCTGGTGGGATGCGCGCTGCTCTCGATCGGGCTGGGACGACGGGCGGGGTTCAACTCCACCGGTCGCCGGGTTGAACGTGGTCGCTCGATTCATCGGCAGGGCGCCCTCGAGCTCCCCTCGCGAAGAGGAAGGCGGGGGCGCCGGGCTCGCGTACGCGGGGGGGGCGCCGCTCGCGCCACGGCTCGACGAGATCCGACGGAGACCGCTCTTCTCGCTCCAGGGGTACAGCGGGCTGCACCGATCGTGCGGAGACGTGTACTTCCCGGCGTCGGTCGAGGAGCTGAGGGTGCTGTTCCGCATGGCGAAGCGGACAGGGCGCAGGATCACGTTCCGCGCCGGAGGCCAGTCGTTCGACAGCCAGGCGCTGAACGACGACATCGTGATCTCGATGCACCACTTTCGATCCATCGAGATCGACACGCAGGGAGCGCGGATGACCGTGGGCGCCGGCGCGACCTGGGGAGCCATCGCCCGCGCGCTCGCCGCCCGCGGCTTCGTGCCCTACACGGTCGTCTCGACGAGCCACGCCACCGCGGGAGGCACGGTCTCGGGGGACTGTCTCTCGCGCTTCTCGGGCATCGCCAGCAAAGAGGGACACTACGTCGAGCGGCTCTCCCTCCTCTGCCTCGACGGACAGCTGCTCTCCCTCAGCCGCGATGAGGCGACGAGCGCGCTGTTCCACGCGGTGATCGGCGGGCTCGGCTACCTCGGCGCGGTGATCGATGTCACCTACCGCGTCGCGCGCGTCGCCCCGGCAGGGACGCCGATCCGGGTCGTCACCCAGGCGACGCGCTGCGCCTCGCTCGAGGAGCTCGCGACGGCGCTCCTGCCGCGCGCGGAGCAGCTCCCGCACGCCGAGGGAGGCACCGCAGACGAGGACGGGTGGATCCCGGAGGCGCTCTTCTCCATCGCCTTCCACACCCTGGAGGGGAGCAGGAGCATGGTCCTCCGGTCGCGGTACGTCCCGGGGACCTCGCACGAGCTCCGCCCGCTGCTGATCCATCGCCCCCGGCACGTTCTCCGCGTCCCGATCGAGTGGCTGATGCGCGCCTCCGTGGTGAGCCGGGGCCTCTGGACGCTCATCGACCGCTTCTTCTTCGATGTCTCACGCCCGTACGTCGATGAGCTCATGGGCTACCTGTTCTTCATGGACGGCAACGTCCGCGCGAAGCGCATCGCGCAGACCCTCGGGATGCCCATGCTCACGGTGCAGCAAGCGTTCATGATCCCCTACGACCCGGGCGCCCAGGAGGACAGCCTGCGCCGGCTCGTCGATTTCCTGGGCAAGGTGGATGAGATCGCGACCCGAGACGGCATACCGCCGCTCCTGCTCGACGTGCTCCACATCCAGGGCGACCAGTTCCTCCTCTCGGCGAACCACGGGACCGACGGGTTCGCCGTGACGCTCGCGTTCGAGGCCTCGGAGGAGGAGAGCGCCCACCGGATCGGCCTCCGCCTCAGCGAGCTCAGCGCGCGCGCGCTCGAGCTCGGCGGCCGCGTCTACCTGGTGAAGAACGTCCACGCGACAGCGGAGCACCTCCAGGCGATGTACGCGCACGCGCTCCCGGAGTTCGTCCGCCTGAAGCGGCTCGTCGATCCCGACGGGCTCCTGCGCAACGAGTTCCTCGAGCGGGTGTTCCCCGCGCACTTCGGCGCGGCGCCACGGCCCGCCAGCCCGTGAGCACGGCGCGCCGGGGGACGGACACCCTCCCTGCTTTCCGGTGATTTCAAGGCCCGAGGACGCCGCTCGGGCTCGCGAGAGACGGAATTGCGAGGGCGCAGCGAGAGAGAGAGAAGAACGCTCTCCGCGCCCGCCTCGCCCGGGTCTGCGCGGCGCGCCGAACAACGGCCCGGACAGCGGCAGGGAATCGGTGGTTGGGATCTTGCACCTCCCGACGTGAGCGACGTGAGCGACGTGAGCGACGTGAGTGACGCGAGCGACGCGAGCACGCGTGAGGATGCGTGAGGACGCGCGGCGAACGCGCGGAGGACGCCGGGGCCATGCATGGCAGTCAACAGCGGGATCAGCCCCTCCGTGCGCGCGGCGCGTACGGGTGGGCTCGACGCCTCTCAGGGGTGCTCACCCCGCTCGTCCCGCTGGCGGTCGGCGCGTGCCGCGGCGACTGCCCGCGCGTCGAGGCCTCGCAGCAGCGCGCCGAGGACACGCAGCAACACGCCGGCGCGCCGGCGAGCCCGGCGGCGACCGCAAGGCCAGAGAAGCGCGACGACCGGTCGAGCCGCGCGCCGACAGCCACCTCCGTCCCGGCGCCCTGGCTGCTCACCATCCAGCCGACCACCGGGGAGGGCGCGAGGATCGCGAGCATGGATATCCGCAGCTTCACGTCCCCGCTCCTGGAGCCGGGCGACGTCATCCTCGCGGTCGACGGGCGGCCGGTCCACTCGCTGGCAGGCCTCGAGGACGACCTGCGCGCCCGCGTGCCCGGCGACATGGTGGTGCTCACCGTGCTCCGCAACGAGACCACGATCGACTACGCGATGCTCCAGGTGCCGGCCGGCGACGCTCCGGCGCCCCCGTCGGCCACGGCGACCAGGTCGAGAGGCGGCGGCTGACCGCCTCGCGCTCGAGGAAATCGGGGGAGAGCGCGGTCGTCAGCGCGTCCGCGCTCCTCGCCCTCTGCCGGGCGCCTTGTCGCCGCCTCGCCTGCCGGTCAGGAACGCGAACGCCTCGTCGACCTGCTCGTCGGTCATCGCGTGCCCGGCGCGCGGCTTGCCGAGCGACCTCGATGGCCACTTCAGCCTGCGGAGCATCTTCGCGAGCGCCACCTGGTCCTTGTGCGCCGGGTCCTTCCCGCCCCAGCCGACGAAGACCGGCGCGCGCAGCTTCGTCTGCGCGCCCGCCCGCTGCAGGTAGCGCGCGCCCGATCCGCCCGCGAACGCCGCGTAGCCGTCGACCGGCAGCCGCCCGCGCATCGCCAGCGACGTCGCGTAGTACGCCCCGTTCGAGAAGCCGAACACGAGCACCCGCTCGAAGCGCGCGCCCGCGCGCCGCTCGAGCTCCGCGCGCGCCGCGTCCCACTCGGCGAGCAGGGCGTCCTCGTGGGCCGTCTGCGCGGCGGAGGCGGTGGGCCAGCACCACCAGTCTTCCATGGTCTTCGGACCGATCCCGCGCCGGCCGCGCGGCATGATCACCGCGGCCCCGTGCCGGGCGCCGGCCCGCGCCGCGCCCCGCTGCTGCGCCCACTGCCACCCGGAATCGGGGTGGACGACGCCGTGCAGGAAGATCACGAGCACCCGGGGGCCAGGCGCCTCCCTGGCCGGCAGGAAGGCGCACACCTCGCCGGGCAGCGACGCGAGCTCCGGCGCACACCAGCGGGCCGCCGCCGGGTCCTGCGGGGACGCGGGCGCGCTCGCCATGGGCGCTGCCGCAGGAGGAGCGCTCGCCGTGGGCGCGGCCGCAGGGGGCGAGCTGGTCCCGTCGCCTTTGGCCGAGGCGGGTGCGCCCGCGGCCAGGAGCGCGGCCAGGGACAGCACCGTCACGAGCGAGCGCATGGGCGCGCAGTACCATGTCCGCGCTTCCGCCGGGAATACCCCTCGCCGCCTCTCTTTTCCGTCTTTCTTTGCCCCGCGTCCTGGCGTCGGGCGCTCGCCGCCGGCGGTGGGTTCGGCGCGGGCCGCGCGGCGTCAGAGCCGCACCTCGATGCCCGCGCCGGACGCGCTCAGCCACGGCGTCACGGAGCCCGCCTTGGTCGTGCTCGGCGCGGGCTCCTTCAGCAGCAGGTAGAGCCCGACGCCCACGGTCGCGACGCCGGCCACGCCGAGGACGTCGCCGGCGATCCCCTTGGCCCGCGCGGCGCCCGCGTCCGCGCCCGTGCTCGAGCGCGCGTCGCCTGCCTGTTTCAGGCCCGAGAGCCCGAGGATGGCTCCGCCGGCGAAGAGCGCGCCGCCCGCGCCCAGGACGACGAGCGGGAGCGTCCGGCGAGAGGATGCATCGACAGCGCCTGCCACGGGAGGCAGAGCGCCCCCGGCAGCCGAGGCTCGCCTCGTCTCGGTCGTGGCTCGCGCCAGGGCGATCGGGACCTCGACCGAGCTGCCCGCGCCGACGCTGAACCGGGCGACCGCAGCGCGGAACCCCGGAGCGCTCGCCGCGATCTCGTGAGCGCCCGGGTCCAGCTCGATGACCTGACCAGGGACCGCGCTCAGCGGCCTCCCGTCCATGGTCAGCGCCAGCCCGCCGATCTCGGCGGGCCTGACGGCGATCGTCGCCCGGCCGATGCGCCCTTCGAGCGCTGCGACCGCCTCGCGCGCCGGCCCGACGTAGGGAGAGGTCGCCGGCGTCGGCGGCTCGGCCAGGAACGCGCGAAAGCTGGCGAGCGCCGCGACGAGGTGCCCGGTCTCCTTCTGCGCGACGCCGAGGCTGTAGCGCGTGAGGGGAGCCGCCTTGATCTGGAACGATCGGGCGTAGAGCGCGCGCGCCTCCTCCCAGCGCCCCTGCTTGGCCAGCTTGGCCCCCTGGACGAACAGCACGCGCGCGGACTCCACATCGCCCGCGCCCTGCGCCGACGCGGGGAGCGGGACCTCGGCCATGAGCAAGGCCGCGGCGAGCGCGACGCCGAGGCGCGCGGAGCGCGGTGCGGGGCGCGCGCTCATGAGCACTCTCCTCGCCGGCACTTCGTACCGGCGGGGCATCGATTGCCACAGGTGCCGCAATGAGCGTCGTTGTTCCACAGGTTGGTCTCGCAATGTTGCGCCACGTCCCCGTCACAATCGGCGTAATGGCCATGGCAGGTCGTCTCGGTGTCTGCGTCGCTGCTCGCTGCAGCGCCGCCCGCGCCGCCCGCGCCGCTCCAGCCGCTCGCGCCCTCGCCTCCCGCGCCGCTGCCGCCAGCGCCGCCTCCGCTGCCCTCGCCGCCCGCGCCGCTGCCGCCAGCGCCGCCTCCGCTGCCCTCGCCTGCACTGCTGCTCGCGCCAGGGCCGCTACCGCCGCTAGCGCCAGCGGCGCTCCCGTCGCTCGCACCAGCGCCGCTTCCGCTGCCCTCGCCTGCACTGCTGCTCGCGCCAGGGCCGCTCCCATGGCTCGGACCAGCGCCGCTCCCGCTGCTCGCTCCTGCGCCGCTTCCGCTGCTCGGACCAGCGCCGCTCCCGCTGCTCGCTCCTGCGCCGCTCCCGCTGCTCGCTCCTGCGCCGCTTCCGCTGCTCGCTCCAGCGCCGCTCCCGCTGCTCGCTCCAGCGCCGCTCCCGCTGCTCGCTCCAGCGCCGCTCCCGCTGCTCGCTCCAGCGCCGCTCCCGCTGCTCGCGCTCCCGCTGCTTGTCGCGCTCTCGTCGCCACCGCTGCCCACGGTGGTCCTGCTCGTGCTCGCGCCGCTGCTCCCGATGAGGTCGCCCCCGCCACGCCCGCCGCCAACCTGGTCGTCGAGCCCTCCAGCGCCCTCTGTTTCGTCGGCCTTGTCGGACAGCTCCTCGCTGATCAGAGCGGAGCAGCCTCCCGGCCCGAGCGCCGCCGCAGCGAGCGTGACCAGGAGGAGCAGCAGATCGCCAGAACCACGAAGGGAACGGTGCTTCACCCCGGGAGTGCGCATGACACCTCAGAAGTCGGGCGCCGCCGGCAGCGGCATGGACGTGGAAACAGGCCGTGGACGCGGCGACGCAGCTCGCTGAGCGCGCGGCTCGACCCGCTGAGCGCGCGGCTCGGCCACCGGAGCGCGCGGCTCCGCGGGCGCCGGCAAGAGCTCATCCCATGGATCGCCCGGCTCCTCCCGCGGATCGCTCGGCTCGTCCCGCTCGGCAGGCGCGCTGTCCGCCGCCGCACCCCTCACGGCCGCCTCGGAAGCAGCCGCGCGCCGCGCGCCGGCATCCGGGGGCGCGACGCCGATGGAGGACGCAGCCGACGCCGTCCTCCGCAGCGCTTCCGACGCGCCCAGGGCGACGGCAGGAGCAGCCGCCACGACCGCCGGCCGAGCGGTGCCCGCGCTCGCGCTCCCACCCCGCGCGCCCAGCCCCAGGACGACCACCAGAGGCGCGGCGAAGGCGAGGACCCCGACCACGAGCGCCTTCTGGAGCCACGGCGAGGCCGTGAGCCCGAGCCGAGCTCCGCGCCACGCCTCGGGCATCTTGATGGTGCCGCCCCGGCGCGCGACGGGCGTGGCCGCCGGTGCCCGCAGCGCGCCCGGCGCCTCCCGCGCGCCGGCCGGGCGCTGCGCCGCCACCTCCGCCCCGGAGGCCGCGCCCGCAGGCGCGGCGCTCGGAGCCGCCGCCTCCTCCGCCGCGAGCGGCGGCTCGGCCCCTCGCGCGAGCCACTGGTGAGCGAGCGACGTGCCCGCCACATCCGCCGTCACCCCGCGCTCGACCGCCCAGGCGGCCAGGGCGCGGCCGAGCGCGCGCATGCTGGGCCATCGATCGGCCGGCGACTTGGCCAGCCCGCGCCGGAGGATCGCCCACAGCGCCTCGTCGCCGGCGCCGAGCTCCGTCGTCGGCACCGGCTCCTTGCTGAAGATCGCCACGATCACCGCGCTCAGCGTCTCCCCGCTGAACGGCCGCCGCCCGGTGATCATCTCGTACATCACCACGCTGAACGCCCAGACGTCGGTCTGCTCCCCGACGTCCAGCTGGCCGTCGGCCTGCTCCGGCGACATGTACTCCGGGCTGCCGACGATCGTCCCTCGCTGCGTGATCGCAGGGCTCGGCGCGTTGGCGAGCTTGGCGATGCCGAAGTCGACGACCTTCGGGACGTGGCCGCCCGCGCCGTCGGGCACGATGAGGATGTTGGCAGGCTTGATGTCGCGATGGACGATGCGCTGCGCGTGGGCCGTCGCGAGCGCACACGCGACCGGCAAGAGCACCTGGACCGCCTGCTCCGCCGGCACCCGGCCCCTCGCCTCCAGCCAGCTCGAGAGCGGCGTGCCCTCGAGCAGCTCCATCACCAGGAACGGCTCGCCCGCGTCGGTCTCGCCGAAATCGAACACGCGCACGATCGCCGGATGGCCGAGCTTCGCCGTCGCGCGCGCCTCCCGGAGCAACCGCTCGGCGGCGTGGGCGTCGAGCTGCTCCTCGTGGAGCACCTTGATCGCCACGTCGACGTCGAGCCAAAGGCTGCGCGCACGCCACACCGTGCCCATGCCCCCTGCGCCCAGCCGGCCCACGATCTGGTACTTGCCCGCGAGGACCTCGCCCACGGCGCGCTCCCTCTGCGATCCACGGACGCTCGACGAGACGCCGCCCGTGCTCTCATCGCCTCTCCTGGCGAGCGCGAGCCATCCGCTCTGGCCGGGGACATGGTGCTCGTCCATCATGGGTCGCCCTCCTGGAAAGCAAGCGGCGAACCAGGAGCCGTCTCCTCACCTCCGCCGGCGCCTGCGCGAACCCCCAGCCCACGCCCTGCCGCGCGCGCAGCGTCCGGCGAGCTCGACGCTCGCTCGCGCGCCCTCGGGACGAGACGACAAGACGAGCACGGATTCCCCTTTCCGGCGGGGAATCGGCCGCGCGCACCGGTCACGCTGAGGCAATTTGCACCAAGGCATTGCGCGGAGGCGCGAGGCGCCCGCCATGATCCTCGGCAAAGCCTCGCTCCCGGCTTCATCGATTCGATCCGTGGATGGTCGGATCGATCTTAGCGAGCGCGCGCAGCGCCCAGGGCTGCGCAGCTGCGCTCTCAATCGCGCAGGCGCACCGCGGTCCGTCTCGTCAGGACGGCGGCCGAATGGCCCGCATGCAGCGTGTACACGCCGGGCTCCACCTGCCATCGGCCCGCCGCCCAGTGCGCGAAGGCCCGCGGCTCGACGGTGACGGCGACGTCGACCGTCTGATCGGGCTCGGCCTCGACGGACGCGAAGCCGGCCAGCCAGAGCGCGGGGCGCTCGACCTCGGAGTCCGGCCGCGACAGGTAGAGCTGGACCACGTGGCGCCCGCGGCGCGCCCCGACGTTGCGCACGCGCACCCGCGCCTCGACCGCCGCGCCGGCGGCGGCGCTCGGCGCTTCCACGTCGAGGATCTCCCACCGCGTGTAGCCCAGACCGTGCCCGAACGGGTAGGCCGGGGTGACGCCGGCGCGCGCCCAGGCTCGGTACCCGATGTGCAGGCCCTCGGCATAGACCAGCTTGCCGTTCTCGGGCTTCGTCGAGAGCACGGGCACGTCCTCCGCGCGCGCGGGCCAGGTCGTGGGCAGGCGGCCGCCGGGCTCCACGGCGCCGAGCAGCACGTCGGCGACGGCGGCGCCGAACTCCTGGCCCGGGAACCACGTGAGCAGCACCGCGGCCACCTCGTCGCGCCAGGGCATGGTCACCGGCCCGCCGGAGTTCACCAGCACGATCGTCCGGGGGCTCGCGGCCGCGACGGCGCTGATCAGCTCGTCCTGGCGGCCGGGGAGCCCGAGCGTGGTCCGGTCGAAGCCCTCGCTCTCGATCGCCTCGGTGGTGCCGACGACCACGATCGCGACGTCGGCGGAGCGCGCGAGCTCCACGGCGCGCGCCAGCTCCTCCTCGTCGGACGGCGCCGGGACCTCGGCGCCCAGGGAGAACGCCACCGCGAGCGTGCCCACGGGGACGGTGTGCGTCAGGGCGAGATCGATCTCCTGGCCGGCGGCCAGGGACAGCTCGGCCGCCCGCTGCGGCGGGGCGAGCAGGGCCGCGGCCATGTCGTCCTTGTCCGGCAAGATCGCCTCGTCGAAGAGGACCTGCCCGCCGGCGGCGAGGCGGTAGACGCCCACGCCGGCCACGCCGATCCGGTAGAGCCCGGCCCCGGCGGCGCGGAACCGCGCCGTCACCTCGATCGTCGCGGCCTCGTTCGCGCGCCGATCCCCGATGAACGTGAGGCGCCCGACGTCGCGGTGCTCCTCGTGCAGGACGCCGCCCTCCGCGTCGAGGAGCCGCACGTGGACGCCGTGCTGGCCGCTCACGGGGTCGACGACCTGGTCCCCGGCCACCGGCACGAGCCCTTCGTGGATGCGGGTGCCGACGGCGTGGAGCACCTCGGCGCGCCGGCCGAGCGCGGCGCGCAGCCCGTCCAGCGGCGAGACCGCGTAGTGCGGGTGGACGCTGGCGCTGCCGCCGCCCTGGATCCGCCCCGCCGCGGCGCTCGGGCCGATCACGGCGACGCGCCGCAGGCTGGCCGCGTCGAGCGGGAGCGCGTCGCCCTGGTTGCGCACGAGCACCATGCCGGCCGCGGCGGCCTCGCGGGCGAGCGTCCCGGCCTCGGCGCCGGAGAGCGGGGCCGGGGCGGGCGCGGCCGGCGCGACGCCCTCGAGGGCGCCGACCCGGGCGGCGAGGCGCAGCAGGCGGCGGACCTTGTCGTCGATGGCCTTCTCGGGCACCGCGCCGCGCCGGACGGCGGCGACGAGCGCCGCGCCCCACGTCCCTCCCGGGCCCGGCATGGCGAGGTCCAGCGCCGCGCGCGCCGCGGCCTCGGTGGAGCGGGTCGCGGTCCAGTCGGAGACCACGACGCCGTCGAAGCCCCACTCGTCCTCGAGCGGCGACGCGAGCAGCGCGCTCTCCGTCAGGGTCACCCCGTTGACGGCGTTGTACGAGGCCATCACGAGCCACGCGCCCGCGCCGGTGATCATCCGCTCGAAGGGCGCGAGGTAGAGCTCGCGCAGCGTGCGCTCGTCGACCCGGACGTCGACCGTGAACCGCTCGGTCTCCGAGTCGTTGGCGACGTAGTGCTTGGGCGTGGCGCCGACGCCGTGGGCCTGCAGCCCTCGGACGTAGGCGGCGCCGATCCGGCCGGTCAGCAGGGGATCTTCCGAGAAGCACTCGAAGTGCCTGCCGCCGAGCGGGCTGCGGTGCAGGTTGACGGTCGGCCCCAGGACGACGTCGACGCCCTTGCGCCGCGCCTCCGACGCCAGCGCGGCGCCGACGCGCTCCAGCAAGGCCTCGTCCCACGTGGCCGCGAGGGCGGTGGAGGAAGGGAGGCACACCGAGGGGTCGCGCTCGTCCCAGCGCTCGCCGCGCACGCCGACCGGGCCATCCGAGACGACCATGCGGCGCAGGCCGATCGCGGGCTCGGGGTGCGTGCTCCAGAAGTCGGCGCCCGTGAGCAGGCGGACCTTCTGCTCGAGCGACAGCGCGGCGAGGGCGTCCGCCACCCGCCGTTCGACGGCCTCGGGCAGGTGATCGGTCTTCTGGGGGCGAGCGGAGCGCGAGTCGGCGGCGGCCATGAACCCTCCTGGAGGCGCGGAGGCGCCGCCGGCTGAGGCGGCGCCGAGCACGGTGCTACCACGGTCGAGGAAACACCGGGCTCACAGGAGCGTCACGGCCGCCGGTGAGCTCACGCTCCGCCGGGAGGGTGGAGAGGGCCACCTTCTGTGTTCGCGCCGCGGCGATCGGCTGCGGGTGCGCTCACGGGCAGGCGCAGACGCCGCCGTGATGCGAGCAGCACCCGCGCTTCACGTGGGTGCACGTCGGCGAGAGCGCGCCATCGCAGCAGCACACGCGGCTATCCCTGCGCGGGCGCGGGGACCGCCGCCTCGGGCGCCGTCGAGCGCTGGTAGCGGCGGATCGCCGATTCCCCGATCGCCCGGGAGACGGCCGTCGCGGCGAGCGCCCCCGTCGCCACGGCGAAGGCCGGGTTCAAGCTCACCGCGAGGACGGCCACCGGCGCGGCGACGCTGGCGGCACAAGCCGCCACCACGGCCGCGAGCTCCTTGACGCGCTCGGATTCGTCGATGTCCTTCCCGAAGAGCAGCGCTATCTCGAGGACCAGGTAAAGGTGCATCCTGGTAAGGATGGATGTGCCGGCGACGAACCCCACGCCTTCGTACACGATGCCGAACCCAGGGAGGATGGAGGGCACATGGACGACGCCGCCCGCGGCGAAAGAGATCGCCTTGGTCGATGCGATCAGCCGGCGCGCCTGCTGCTCCGGCGACTCGTCTGGATACATGCGCCGCACGCGGGCCACCACGGACTGGATACGAGATTTTCGAAGCCTCAGGATGAAGTAGAAAAAATCATCGGTGAACAGGCTTTGCTGACCCGCTTGCTGCTGCCCGACGGCCATGTGTACCCCACTTGCAGGAATGCCTCGCGCGGATTCTGCCCTGATCAAGAGATCATCGGCGAAACACCATGATTATACACGCTGGCGGCCAAGGCTGCCGCCGGAGCGGCCAGGCGCTGGCGAGGCAAGGCCGCGCAGCCGGCCGGGACGTCGCAGGCCACGGCCCGAACTCCGTACACGCCGCGCCAGCTGCCGTCCTCGACACGCGTGATGTCAATGGGGTCGTCGGAGCGACAGCCTCGCTCGTCCCCTTCGAGATCATGGACCTCGTCCGCCATGGATGGCGACTGACGCGCATCGTCATCCTGGTGCTCAACATCGTCATCGTGGCCTATCTGAGCCGGCGCGCTCGGCGCGCGCACCGGAGCTGCTCGGCAACCACAGGCGGCGACACGACACTCCCCCTGGTGCCGGCGAGCGGACGATCGAAGGTTGACCATCCCGCCAGCTCCACAAACCGCGCGGCGATGTCGAGCGCGCGCCGACCGTTGCGCGGGGATGGGAACGGCGCGATGCTGGCCGTCCCTCGATCGGGGCCGCTGCCATGAGCCTCTCCACCGTGCTCCGCGTCCTCGGCCGCAAAGACGGCGAGGTCCACAGCGTGTTCCGCGCCGGGTCGCGCGTGTACGGCACCGCGTCCGCGACGTCGGACGAGGATTTCGTCGCCGTCCTCGCGCGGCGCGACGCGCGGCAGGACCTCGCCTTCGCGCCGGGCGTCAACGTCGTCGTCCACGGCCTCGACACCTTCCGCGACGCCATCGCCGAGCACAGCGTCTTCGCGCTCGAGTGCCTGTTCCTGCCGCCCGAGCACCGGCTCAAGGAAGGAAGGCCGCCCTTCCCGTTCAAGCTCGACAGGAAGAAGCTCGCCGCGTCGGCCGCGAGCCGCTCCGCGTCCGACTTCAAGAAGGCCGGCGCCCGCTTCGACGACGAGCCGGAGGCCTCGAAGAAGAAGCTCTTCCACGCCCTCCGGGTGCCGCTCTTCGCCGTGCAGATCGCCGAGTCCGGCGTCCTCCACGATTACGGCGCCGCGACCCCGTACTGGCGCGAGATCGTCGCGGACGAGCGCCTCGACTGGGAGGAGTACCGCAAGGCCTACGGCCCGATCCGCGAGGGCCTCTGCGATCGGCTCGCGGCGCTGGCCTCACGGCGGTGACGCAGAGGCCGGCGCCGGCGCGAGCCGCTGGGGCCGGATCTCCTGGTGCATCCAGTGCTCGTCCGTCTGCACGTGCCCGCGCCGCACCCACTTGGCGAGCCGCCGCTGGAACGCCGCGTCCGGGAACTCGCCGGCGGCCCGCACCACCACGCCCTCGCGCGGGCCGCCGAACGCGGAGGGCTCGCGCGCGAGCGCGGTCGTCAGCGCCTCGAGCTCGCGCTCGCCCTCGACGGTGCCCCGGAACAGGACAGGCACCGTGGGGAGCCCCAGATCGTTCGCCTGGGCCACGACCATGTCCCACTCCCAGAAGAGGCCCCGCACGTCGTCCCGCACGCCGAAGACCAGCGAGTACCCCGGGAGCGCCTCGTACTCGATGGAGTGGATCGCATAGCAGTACTCGCAGAAGAGCGACATGCCCTCCGAGAGCAGGTGCGCGATGCTCGCGTGCGTGGCCTTCGCGAGGTCGAAGCTCGGGTGGGACGGGGGACCCGAGTGCGAGCGGGAGAAGACGCTCGCCCGCGTGTACGTGAGGTTGCTCCCGTCGCACTTCTCGGTGATGACGATCTCGACGCCCAGCAGCCCCGACACGTCTGCCATCCGCTTGTCGTCGGACGTCCCGCCAGGGGACCACGGCAGGTGGAACGAGCGAGGGTATTTGGCGGACATGGCGGCGACAGGGTAGCACCGGCGTCGCTTCGCGGACATGCTACGGCCCTCACGCGCGCTCGCCAGAGGTCCTCCGTCATGTCCTCCACCTCCTCGCTCCTCGATCTGCTCACCCCCGATCCCGCGCGTGTCCCCTGGAACGAGCTCCAGGTCTTCGACTGGGTCCGCGCGCTCGAGGCTTGCCCGCAGGACCCGATCCACCACGCCGAGGGCAACGTCTGGATCCACACCCGCATGGTGCTGGAGACGCTCCTCGGGCTGCCCGAGTGGCAGGGGCTGCCGGCCGAGGAGCAGCGCGTCGTGTACCTCGCGTGCCTCCTCCACGACGTGGCGAAGCCGGCGACCACCCGCGAGGAGGACGGGCGGATCACGGCGAAGGGCCACTCGCGCGCGGGGGAGCTCCTCGCGCGCCGCCTGCTCTGGGAGCTCGGCGCGCCGTTCGCGCTACGCGAGCATGTGTGCGCGCTCGTGCGCTACCACCAGATCCCGTTCTACCTGATCGAGCGCGACGACGCGCAGCGGGTGGCCGCCGAGATCAGCCTGCACGCGCGCTGCGATCTGCTCGCGCTCGTGGCCGAGGCCGACATCCGGGGGCGCGTGTGCGCGGACATGGCCCGCGTCGTCGACAACATCGAGCTCTTCCGCGAGTTCTGCCGCGAGGAGGGGTGTTACACGGCGCCGCGCTCGTTCGCCTCGGCTCACACGCGCTTCGTGTACTTCCGCTCCGAGCGGGGCAGCGGGCGGCACCCGGACGTGGAGGTGTACGACGACACGCGCGCCGAGGTCGTCATGATGAGCGGGCTGCCGGGCGCCGGGAAGGACACGTATGTTCGCGAGCACCTCGCCGACTGGCCGGTCGTCTCGCTGGACGCGCTGCGGAGCGAGCTGGAGATCGATCCGACCGACGCGCAGGGGCAGGTGGTGCAGGCGGCGCGCGAGCGGGCGAAAGAGCACCTGCGGCGCGGGGAGCGGTTCGTGTGGAACGCGACGAACCTGTCGCGGCAGCGGCGTGGGCCCGTGCTGCAGATGGCGGCCGACTACGGGGCGAGGATCCGCGTCGTTTACGTGGAGGTGCCTGCGTCGACGCTGTTCGCACAGAACCGGGCGCGGGAGGCGGCGGTGCCGGAGGCGGTGATCCGGCGGATGAGCGAGCGGTGGGAGATCCCGGCGAGGACGGAGGCGCACGAGGTGGTGATGGCGGTGCGGTAGCGGCGGGCTCCGAGCTGACCGGCCCCCGGCGAGGGTGCTCTCGGCGCGGGGTGGGGGCCCCGCCGAACTCGGCCGAGGTGTTGGTCATCCAGCTTCGCCGGATGACCAACACCTCGGCCTCAAACATCGGCCCATCCCCCACCCCGCGCCGAGAGCACCCTCGCCGGGGGCCTACCGCGATGCGTGTGAACACGCCGTGATGGCGGGCGTTCAGCTCGGAAGAGGCGCACCTGCGCACATCTACGGCATCGAGGAGAGATATCGTGCGCGGGGTCGGCGAGGGCTCAAGGCTCGTCGCAGAAGTGACTCAACGTCCACTCGCTGCCACACGGGTAGTGGATCAGCTTGAGACCGACCAACCGTTCGCTGGACACCACGTACGTGACAGGCGTGCGCCTTACGGCCGTCTTCTGAGGAGGCACGTTCGAGCTGAAGAGCAATCCTCGGTAAACGACCCGCAGATCCGACTGTACCCGACCGTGGTACTTCACCATGGAGACGATGTATTCGGCCAGGAGCATGCTGTTCTCAAGCTGCCCCCTGCTGCCACCGACGTCCTTGGACTTCAGCTAGCACAGAAAGACGTAGAGGGGCGCGGGCATGGCGCCATACTCGCGGTGCCGCTGATAAAAGATGATGTAATCGCAGAGGCCCATTCTTTCACCAAACTGGACGATTCGAGCTCGACAGATAAGGCAACATCGCGGAACCGGTCGCCCTCTGAGGCAAAGCACAGATGTATTGCTGGAGTGAATGCCTTCGTCAGATCGGCGAGGTAATCGCGCAAGTACGGCGCCACATCGTCCAGGGCGATGCTTTGATCCTCGGATGCCAGAAAAGCTTCGCTCAACCGTTCGATCGGTTGGATGGTGGCGCGCGGTGTAAAGCGGAGCAGCCCGTACACGGCCCACGCGAGGTACGTCTTCCCCGAGTTGTTCGGCCCGGTCAGCACGATGAGGTCCTTCGAGAGATCGACCTCCGCCTCGCGTAGCGGGCCCAGATGTTCGACACGGAAGCGCATGCCCTTCGTCCCGGGAACCCCGCGCGAAGCGCGTACAGCCGCGGTCCGCAGGAACCCCGTGCAACCTACCGCCTTCCCTCCGGGTCGGGCAAGGTCACGAGCGGCAGGGGGCAGGCGGGCGCCGTTGTCCCTTCACCGCCCTCGATCGAGCTTCCAGCGACAACGCCTCCGCCTCGGTCGACCCCCCTTTCCCTCGGGATGTACAAGGTTTTCGGGTCGGCTCACCGCCGGCCCCCTCGATTTGTACAAGGTTTCCGGGTCGACCGACCCCGATCCCCTCGAAGATGTACAAGGTTTCCGGGTCGACCGACCCCGACCCCCTCGAAGATGTACAAGGTTTCCGGGTCGGCCGATCCTGGCAGCCGGGGCGCTGACAAGCGCGTCCCCTCCGGCCGAGGCCAGCTCCCAGCTCTGCACGCCCCGCCCCACCCCGCGCCCCCCATCCCGAACACGGACGCCAGCATCGTCGCCGTCCAGCGGACCGACATCGAGCTCTCCCGGGAGCTTCGACGCCACCGGCAAGTGGTACGCGGCGCCGCGTCGCTTCGCGCCGGATCACGCCCGATTCGTGCACACCCGCTCCGAAGGGCGCCACAGCACGTGGTCACCGCCCGGCCGGCTGCGCGCACGCACGGATGAGGTAAGCTCCGGTCGGAGCGTCGAATGCCCTTCCAGAGCGAGAACTCCCCCGTCCCGATTCCCCCGCCCGGCGAGGACGAGCTCCCGCACGATGACGGAGAACCGATGGAGTCGGAGCGCCACCGCGCCCAGATGAACCTGCTCGTCGAGGTCCTGCAGATGCACTGGCACGACCGCGACGACGTGTACGTCGCCGGCAACATGGCCATCTACTTCAGCGAGCTGCAGGCAAAGAAGAACGACTTCCGAGGCCCCGACGTGTTCGTGGTGCTCGACACCAACAGGCGCGAGCGCAAGTCCTGGGTCGTCTGGCAGGAGGACGGGAGGACGCCCGACGTGGTGATCGAGCTGCTCTCCGAGAGCACCCAGGCCGTCGATCGCGGCGACAAGATGCGGATCTACGCGAAGCTCCTGCACGTGCCGGAGTACTACCTGTTCGATCCGTTCTCGGGCGTGCTCGAGGCTTATGTGCTCGATCGAGCCACGCGGTCCTACCTGCCGATGCCGCCCGAGACGAACGGCGACGTCGTGAGCGCGTGCCTCGGCCTGCGCCTCGGGGTGCGCCACGGCACGTACCGCGGCCTCGCCGTCGACTGGCTGCGCTGGATCGATGCCCATGGGCGCGTGCTGCAGACCGGCGAAGAGCAGGCTCGCGCCGCCGAGGAGCAGGCTCGCGCCGCCGAGGAGCAGGCGCGCGCCGCCAGCGATGAGGCGAAGCGGCTCGCCGCCCGGCTCGCGGCGTACGAGAAGCAGTTCGGCCCGCTGCCCGGCGGCGGCTCGGGCTAGCGGCTCCCCGACCGCCGCTGGCCGCCACGGTCAGCCCCAGCCGACCCGCTCGCCCCTTCCGAACCCCGGCGCCAGCATCGCCGCCCACCGCGCCGGGCTCTTGATCCGCTCCCGCGCCATCACCGCATCCGCCACGAGGAGCCGCTGGAGCCCCTTCTCCCCGCCGAGCAGCTCGCCCGCCTGGCGCCGCGCCGCCGCCGCATAGAGCGGCATGTCCGCCGCGTCGAACCCGGCCGCCGCCGCCTCCAGCTGCGCGATCGCCGCCTCCCTGTCGCCGCGCAGCTCGGCCGCGCCCGCGCGGATCAGCGGCACGAACGGGTCCGACCACGCCGTCTTCTCCCGGGCGAGCGCCGCGGCGTCCCGGAGCGCCGCCTGGATCAGCGGCTCCGGCTCGGGCGCCGCCTCGGCCACGGCGAGCGCCGTGCACGCGCGCTCGACGTGGGCCATCACCCGGCTGTTCTGCATCATCAGCAGCATCGAGCCCTCGAGCATCGGCCAGGCGTCCGTGAGGCGCTTCATCGCCGCGCCGGCGCGGCCCGCGTACCGGTCGACGTAGGTCTCGCCGAGCAGCCCGACGAAATGCTCGAGGTGGAACCCCGACGTCGTCCACCTCGACAGCGCCCCCGCGATCGCGCCGCGCGCGCCCGCCACGTCGTCCGACGCGAGCGCCACCCACGTCGCCTGCGCGCTGAAGATCGCCGCCGCATAGAGATCCCCCCGCTGCTCGGCGGCGCGGAGCACCGCCGGCGTCGTCCGCGCGAGCGCGTCGATCTGGCCGCGGTAGTACCGCGCCCACGACGCCATCAGCTGCGTCGTCGCGAGCTCCCAGGACACGCCGGCGCAGCGGTCGCGCAGGAGCTCGTCGGCGACCTCGTACCACGCGGACGCCGCCTTCCACCGCCCGGCCGTGAACGCCTCGAGCATGCCCGACACCATCATCGACAGGCCGAGGAGGTGCGGGCTGTCGAGCCGCTCCGAGAGCGCCCGCACCGCGGCGACGAGCTCCTCCGCGCGCGCCCGGCCCGGCGCCCCCATCATGCACGCGGACGAGGCCTCGAACGCGAGCGCGCGGCCGACGCGGTACGGCTCGCCGGCCCGCAGCGCGAGCAGCAGGGCGCGCGCCGAGAACTCGGCGGAGCGGACCATGTCGACGCCGGACAGCCCCACCGTCACCGTCCAGCAGGCGTCGATGCGCGCGAGGTCCTCCGGCCGCACCTCCGCCTCGGGCCGCTCGCGGAACCGGAGGCCCCTGAGGCGCAGCTCCGCCCGGTGCAGGAGCAGCGCCACCAGCGCGCGCCGCGGCGTCTCCGGGAACGACAGGCCGACGGCCCGGAGGACGGCGCGGACGAGCTCGATCCCCTCGTCGATGTGCCCGCTCCGCAGGTACTGCTCCGCGGCCCGCCGGCGGAGCTCGAGCGAGAGCGCGCCGTCCGCCCCCTCGGCCGCCGCCGCGTAGATCCGCGCCGCCTCGGCGCTCTTGCCCGCGTTGACCAGGGCGTCGGCGCACCGCACGCCGAGCGCGCGCCGCTCGGCCTCGGGGACATCCGCCTCGCGCGAGCGCAGGCCGAGCGCGAGCTCGTAGAGCCGCGCCGCGCGCTCGAACGCGAGCGCCTCCGCCGCCTCCTCGGCCGCGCGCTCGGCGAGCCGCCCCGCCCGCGCCGCGTCCCCCGCGCCAAGCCAGTGCCGCGAGAGCGCCTCCGCGTCCGCCGTCCCCAGCGCCTCGAGCGCCCGCCCTAGCCTCCGGTGCCGCGCCGCGAGCTGCTCCGGGCCGAGCCGGCCGACCACGGCCGCGCGCACCCTGTCGTGCGACGCCTCGACGAGCTCGCCCTCGCCGGCGCGCCGCGCGGAGATCAGGTCCTCCATGAGCAGCAGCGTCATCGCCGGGGCGCGCTCGTCGTCGCGGAGCTTCGCCGCGCGCGCCACGACCGCCGCGTCGATCGGCTCCCCGGCGACCGCGATCACCTCCAGCAGCCGGAGCGCCTGCTCCGGCAGGCGGCGGAGCCGCGCGTCGAGCGCCCTGCCCCACGCGGCGTCGCCCCGGGCGCCGTCCTCGCCCGAGAGCTCCTGCGCGTCGCGGGCGAGCTCGCCGAGCAGCCGCGGGTTGCCCCGCGAGGCGCGCGCGATGGCGTCCGCCCGCGCGCGGGTCACGTCGTCGCGCGCGAAGAGGAGCGCGAGCGAGAGCTCCTCGGCCTCGAGCGGCGAGAGCGGGCCGACCGCGATCTCGCGCAGCTCGCCGTCACCGCGCACCGACTCGATCCGCCCCCGCGCGCCGGCGGCCTCGGCCTCCGCGCCCCGGCGCTCGAGGCGCATCCCGTCGAGCAGCGCGCGGAGCGGCGCGCTCGTGGCGACGTCCTCGTCCCGGAAGCTGCCGAGGAACATCATCGCGGGCGCGTCGGGAGGCCGCGTGAGCTCGAGCAGGAGCGCCACGCTGTCGATGTCGCTCCACTGCAGGTCCTCGATCGCCACGACGAGCGGGCTGCGCTCGGCGATTCGCCAGAGCAGCTGGCGGAGCGCGGCGAAGCTGCGCTGCCGCAGCTCCTGCGCGTCGGGCGACTCGCTCGGGCGCGGCGCCGAGGCGACGGCCGGCACGCGCGAGAGCACCGGGAACACCCGGGCGAGCGCGCGGACGTCGCGCGGCAGGAGGCGCTCCACCTCGTTGTCCGAGACCCGCCGGAGGAAGCGGCTCAGCGCCTCCATCACGCCCCCGAACGCCTTGTAGGACTCGGCCGCCGCAAGCGCGCAGCGCCCCCGCAGGACGACCGGCCCCTTGTCGCGGCGGAGCCCCATCAAGAAGTGGTGGATGAGCGCGCTCTTGCCCATGCCCGCAGCGCCGTGAACGAGCACCGCGACGGGCCGCTCCAGCACGAGGGCCTCGGCGGCGCGCTGGAGCGCGCGCAGGTGCGGGCGGCGGCCGATGAAGTGCTCGATCGTCGGCGGCGCGGGCATGGGCAAGAGCGCGCTCGCCTGCGCGGCCTCGGCGCTCGCCTGCGCGGCCTCGGCGCTCGCCTGCGCGGCCTCGGCGCTCACAGGCGCGGCCTCGACGCTCACAGGCGCGGCCTCGGCGCTCACAGGCGCGGCCTCGACGCTCGCCTGCGCGGCTTCGACGCTCGCAGGCGCGAGCTCCGCGCCCTCCAGCGGGGGCTCGGCGCCCTCAAGGTCCTGCCGCTCCGCGCCCTCCACGCCGCGCCACCGTCACTTCTTGCTCAGGAACGTATCCATCGCACGCCGGTGCTCCGGGCCGTTCCACTGCTCGGCGAACGCCCGTCGCTCGACCTCGGCGGCGGAGGCGCGCAGCGCCTCGCGCACCCTGTGCAGGGACCGCTTCATGGCCGCGACCGACGCGCGCGGGCTCTCGGCGATGCGGCCGACCTGCGCGATCGCCCGGCTCCGCGCCGCGCCGGTGGGGACGACCTCGCTCACGAGGCCGACGCGGAGCGCCTCGGCGGCGTCGAGCCTCTCCGCCGTCAGGAGCAGCCGCGCCGCCGCGAGCGGCCCCACCCGCTCGCAGAGCCGCGTCAGCCCGCCCCAGGCCGGGGACAGGCCCATCTTGACGTGGCGGAACGAGAGCCCTGCGTGCTCCTCGACGACGACGAAATCGCAAAGCAGCAAGAGCTCGCAGCCGCCGCCCAGCGCGTCGCCCTGCACGGCGGCGACGATCGGCACCTCGCTCTCCTCGAAGGCCGCGAGGCCCTCGAACAGCCGGAGGACCTCGCCCCCCTGCGCCCCGCCGGCGGCGAGCGCGTGAAGCTCGCGGATGTCGCCGCCCGCCACGAAGACGTCGCTGCTCGTCGCGGTGAGCACGACGCCGCGCACGCGCGGGTCGGCGCTGGCGCGGCGGATCGCCTCGCCGAGGCGGCCCGCGAAGCCGCTGTCGATGGCGTTCCTGCGCTCGGGACGATCGATGGTCAGGACGACCGCATCGCCGGCCGCCTCGACCCGCAGGGTCACGAGAGGACCCTCCGCGCGCCCCTCCCGCCGGTGAGCGCCGCGGCCTTCCGGCGGCTCGCGCCCGCCCCGTTCTCCGCCGCCGCGCGGCTCAGCCGCCGCGGCGCCGGCATGCGCTCGTCGTGGATCACCTCGGCGATCCGCGCCTCGAGCGTGCGGCGGCTGAGGCCGCGCTGCTCCGCCGCGTACCGCTCGGCGTAGCTGATGATCGCGCCCGCGACGTCGACGCCGCTCGCGCGCTCGATCCCCTCCAGGCCGGGCGAGCTGTTGATCTCGAGGATCTTGGGCCCGGAGCGCGCCTCGAGCATGTCGACGCCGGCGACCTCGAGGCCCATCGCCTTCGCGGCGCGGATCGCGACGCTCCGGTAGGCGCGCGGCAGCTTCACCCGATCGCCCTTGCCGCCGCGGTGGAGGTTCGAGCGGAACTCCCCCGGCTTGGCGACGCGGCGCATCGAGGCGACCACGCGGCCGCCGACGACGATGACCCGGATGTCGCGCCCCTTCGACTCGCGCACGTACTCCTGGAGCACGATGTCCTGGCCCATGGCCCAGAACGTCTCGAGCAGCGCGTGCACGGCGTGGGGCGTCTCGGCGAGCATGGTGCCGATGCCCTGGGTCCCCTGCTGGAGCTTCACGATCGCGGGGCAGCCGCCGACGAGCGAGAGCGCCGCCTCGACGCCGGCCGGGCTCCGGGCGCACACGGTGATCGGCACGTTGAGCTTGCGGCGCGTGAGCAGCTGGAGCGCGCGCAGCTTGTCGCGGCTCCTCGCGATCGAGACGGCGCCGTTCAGGACGGGGACGCCCATGAGATCGAACTGACGGACCACGGCGAGGCCGTAGTTCGTGATGCTGGCGCCGATGCGCGGGATCACGATGTCGAAGCGCGGCACCGCCGAACCACCGACGAGCAACGACGGGCGGCCGCGCGACACGACGATCTGGAAATCGAGCGGATCGATGACGCTGACGTCGTGACCACGCGCGCGCCCCGCGAGCACGATCCGGCTCGTCGAATAGAGGGACGCATTGCGGGACAGGACGAGGAGTCGCATGTGGCCCGGAGGCTAGCAGAGCCGGCAGACTGCGTGGATGGATGCGCGTGCCGATTCATTTTTCGCTCTTCGGCGGGGCGTCTACCGCTCGCACCGCTCGCGCCGCGGCCCGCACGGTCGCGCGCCGCGCCATCGGCCCTCGTTTTCCATGGGGCTCCTCGCGGCCCGTTCGGCGGATCAGGCGCGGCCGAAGCGCGGAGGCGCAGCGCTTGCGCTGGAAAATGTTTCGTGTACGAATCATCTCGGTCGTGCCGGCGAGGAGGGGTTCGTGATGTGGCAGCCGTTCACGGAAGAACATCAGCAGTTCAGGAAGACGGTGCGGGCCTTCGCAGAGAAGGAGCTCGCTCCTCATGTGGAGGAGTGGGAGTCGTCGGAGTGCTTTCCCAGCTGGGTGTTCAAGCGCGCCGGCGAGCTCGGGATCCTGGGCGCGCACTTCCCGGAGGAGCACGGCGGCGCCGGGCTCGACTACTGGTTCTCGGCGGCCAAGGCCGAGGAGCTCGTGCGCTGCACGATGGCGGGGGTCTCGATGGGGCTGCTCGTGCAGAGCGACATGGCGACCCCGGTGATCAGCGACATCGGCACGAAGGAGCAGATCGAGGAGTTCCTCAAGCCGGCGCTCGCGGGCGACAAGATCGCCGCGCTGGGCGTCTCCGAGCCGGCGGCCGGCAGCGACGTGGCCGGGATCCGGACGATCGCGCGCAAGGAGGGCGATGATTACGTGCTGAACGGGCAGAAGACGTTCATCACGAACGGGACGCGCGCCGATTTCGTGACGCTGCTCGCCAAGACGTCGCCGGACAAGGGCGCCCACGGCTGCTCGTTCTTCCTCGTGCCGACGGCGCTCCGCGGCTTCAACGTCGCGAAGAAGCTGAAGAAGATCGGCAACAAGTCCTCGGACACCGCGGAGCTCTTCCTGGAGGACGTGCGGGTGCCGGGGCGCTACCTGCTCGGCGAGCCCGATCAGGGCTTCGCGTACCTGATGCAGAACTTCCAGACCGAGCGGCTGGTCGCTGCGGTGAGCGCGATCGCGAGCTCGTTCATGACGCTCGACGGCACGGTCGAGTACGGGCGCGAGCGGGTGGCGTTCGGCAAGCCGCTCATCAAGCGCGAGTCGTGGCAGCACAAATTCGTCGACCTGTACACGCGCTGCGAGGCGGCGCGCGCGTTCGCCTACAAGTGCGTCGACCACTACAACGACGAGCGGTACGTGCGGAAGGTGCCGATCAGCTTCGACACGGTGAAGCTCATCTCGATGGCGAAGATCCTGGCCGGCGACGTGGCGAACGACGTCGTGGACACCTGCCTGCAGTTCCACGGAGGCTGGGGCTACATCGAGGACTTCCCGATCGCGCGCGCCTGGCGCGATCAGCGGCTCCTCCGCATCGGCGGCGGGACGACCGAGACGATGAAGTACTACCTGGCGAAGCTGATGAATTTCTGAGCGCCCCCGCGGCCCGGCGGCCGCATCACCGCCAGGCCGCGCGGAGCTCGCCGCCGGGAGCCCCCACCCGGCAACACGCGCAAACACGCGCAAACGGGAGCAAACGCACGCAAACGGGCATGAAACGTGCGTAAAACGTGCACGAACAGCCGCGAACCGACGCCCTCGGACACAAAAACGCGCCGGTCGAAAAAAAGTAGAGACAAGCGGCGCGAGAGGCTGTAGATATGCCGCTCCCAACGACCGGGGCTGTAGCTCAGCTGGGAGAGCGCATGACTGGCAGTCATGAGGTCAGGGGTTCGATCCCCCTCAGCTCCACCGATAGGACCGAAGGACTCCTGTTCCTGTAAGGAGTCCGCAGCGCCGTGCCCGCTCGCCGGCGCGTCGGAGTAGAGAACCCGGACATGGCTCTCTTGCCTCACTGGGTCTTCCCGGAGCTCGACGCGAGCGCGGTGGGCGCGGCGCGCGCGCGGCAGGACACGCTGACCAAGCCGCGCGGCAGCCTCGGCGTGCTCGAGGATCTCGCCGTGGCGCTCGCCGGCATCCAGGGCGGGGCGCCCGCGAGCCGGCCCGCGGCGGCGGTGCTCTTCGCCGCCGATCACCCCGTCGCCCGGCACGGCGTGTCGGCGTACCCGCCAGAGGTCACGGCGGCGATGGTGGCGAACTTCGTGCGCGGCGGCGCCGCTGCCAGCGTCCTCTGCCGGAACCTCGGTGTCGAGCTGCGGGTCGTGGACGTCGGCGTCGCCCACCCGTACGAGCGCGTCGACGGCGGCGATGGCGCGCTGCTGCGGCGCGATCCGGTCGCCGACGATCCCATCGGCGACCTGCGGATCGAGGACGCGCTCTCGGAGGCCGTCTACGAGCGCGCGCTCCGCGCGGGCGCCGCGGAGATCGACGCGCTCGGGGGCGACACGCGCGTCGTCCTGCTCGGCGACATGGGCATCGGCAACACGACCGCGGCGGCGGCCATGACGGCGCTGCTGCTCGGGGTCGCGCCGGAGGACGTCGTCGGGGCGGGGACCGGCGTCTCCGGCGACGCGCTGTCGCGCAAGATCGAGGTCGTGCGCGACGCGACGCGACGCGCGCAGGAGGCCTCGGGCGTCCAGCGCACCGATCCGCACCGCGTCGTGCAGGCGGTCGGCGGGAAGGAGATCGCCGCGCTGGTGGGCGCCATGGCGCGGGCGATCGAGCGGCGCATGGCGGTGCTCGTCGACGGCTTCATCGTCTCGACGGCGGCGCTCGCGCTCGTCCGGATGTGCGCCGAGGCGCGGTCGGGCATGCTCTTCGCCCACCGCTCGGCCGAGCGCGGCCACGCCCACGTCCTCGCGGCGCTCGACGCGCGCCCCTTGCTGGACCTCGGGATGCGGCTCGGCGAGGCGAGCGCGGCGCTGGCCGCGCTGCCCCTCCTCGACGCGGCCTGCGCCCTCCACGCCGGCATGGCGACGTTCGCGAGCGCGAGCGTGCCGGATCGCGCGCGGCCCGGGACTCCATGACGACGCCGCCGGTGCTGCGCGGCGCCCGCGCGGCGGCGACCTTCCTCACGCGCGTCCCGGTCGGCGGCTTCCCCTACGCCGAGGCGGACTGGCGCTGGGCCTCTGCCTGGTTCCCGTTCGTGGGCGCCGCGCTCGGCGCCGTCCAGGCCGCGGTGTGGCTGCTCGTCGATCGGAGCGGCGCGCTCGTCGCGGCGAGCGTCACCGTGGCCCTCGGGCTGCTGCTGACCGGGGCGTTCCACGAGGACGGCCTCGCGGACACGGCCGACGCGCTCGGCGGCGCGTTCGATCGCGCGCGGATCTTCGAGATCCTCAAGGACAGCCGCATCGGCGCGTTCGGCGCGGCGGCGCTGATCGTGGTCCTCGTGCTGCGCGTCGCCCTGCTCGCGCGGCTCGACGCCGCGGCGCCCGTCGCCCTCGTGCTGACGCAGTGCCTCTCGCGCACCCCGCCGATCTGGCTGATGGTCGCGCTGCCCTACGTGACCCAGAGCGGCTCGCGCAGCCGCCCGGTGGCGCAGGCGGCGCTCCCGCAGGCGCTGCTCGGCTCGCTCTGGCCGGCGCTCGCGCTCGCCGCGGCGCACGCCGCCGGGGCCCTCACGGCGGCCGAGGCGGCGGGCATGCTCGTCGCGGCCGCCGCCGCCGCGGCGATCTGCGGCCTCCGCTTCCACGCCCGCGCCGGCGGGCTCACGGGCGACTTCCTGGGCGCTGCGCAGCAGATCGCCGAGTGCGCCGCGCTGCTCGCCCTCGCGCTCGTGCGGGGCGGCTGAGCCGCGGGCGCGCGCGTGGATCCCCTCGCCCACGGCCTCGTCGCCTTCCGCCACGCCCCCGTCGCGCGCTCCGGCGTCTGCTACGGCCGCCTCGACGTCGCCGCGGAGCTCCCCCCGGAGGCTGCAGCGGCCGCGATCGAGCGCGCGCTCCACGAGCTCTGCGTCCGCCCCGGCGTGGTCTGGTCGTCGCCGCTCTCCCGCTGCGCGCTCCCGGCCGCCGAGCTCGCGGCGCGCCTCGGGGTGCCGCGCGCGATCGACGATCGCCTGCTCGAGATCTCCTACGGCGCGTGGGAGGGGCGCGCCTTCTCGGACATCGCGCGCGACGACCCGGCCGCGTACGCCGCGTGGCTCGACGGCTGGGAGCGCGTCGGGCCGCCCGGGGGCGAGTCGGCGCTCGAAGTCGAGTCCAGGGTGCGGTCGTTCTGGCGCGAGATCGGCGCCCCGCCCGGCGTGGACGTCGCGGCCGACGCGGCCGACGCGGCCGACGCGGCCGACGCGGACGACGCGGACGTCGCGTCCCGCGCGCGCCCGCACCTCCTGGTCGCGCACGCCGGGGTGCTGCGCGCGCTCCGGGTCGTCGCGTGCGGCGCCAGCTGGACCGCGGCGATGAGCGCGCCGGTCCCTCACCTCACGGCCGAGCGCTTCCCTCTGCCCGCGCCCGCCCTTTCGCTGGCGGCCCCCTGAGGGGCGCGTACCCTCGTCGGGCATGACCCCGCAAGAAGAGCTCGCGCTCCTGCTGCGCCCGGCGGCCGGAGGCCTCTACCTCGTCTCGACCGGCCGCGCGCAGCAGATCGAGGTCCAGCGGCGGCTCTACGGCGCCGCGACCGAGGAGGAGGTCCTCGCGCGGTTCCGCGCGTCGCTCGACCGCATCGCCGGCGCGCGCGCCGTCTTGCTCGGCGTGCCCTCCGACGTCGGCGCGGGGTTCCTCCGCGGCTCCAACATGGGCCCGCAGGCCATCCGGACCGCGCTCCTCGACGCCTTGCCGGACTTCCCCGAGCGGGCGCGCGAGGTCGGGCTCGTCGACATCGGCGACGTGTTCGTCGTGCCGCAGCTCCTGCACGACGACATGCTCTCGGAGGCGCAGAAGGCCGCGTCGCGCCGCGCGCTCTACGCTGGCGTGCCCGAGCCCGCGGCGTCGCGGCTGCCGGTCTCGCCGCTCTCCATCGCGGAGCGCGCGCTCGATCTCGTCTTCTCGATCAACCCGGGCGTCGCGCCCATCGTGCTCGGCGGCGATCACTCCACGGCCTTGCCGGTGGCGCGCGCGCTCGCCCGCGCGCGGAAGCGGCCGTGGGGCATCGTCCAGCCGGACGCGCACACCGATCTCCTCGAGGAGCGGCTCGGGATCGCGTACTGCTTCGCCACGTGGTCGTACCACGCGAACGAGCTGGTCGGGCGGGGCGGCCGGCTGACGCAGGTGGGGGTCCGCGCGTCGCAGAAGCCGCGCGAGCACTGGGAGAGCCGCTACGGCGTGCGGCAGTTCTGGGCGGCCGAGTGCCGCGCCGATCCGGCGGCGGCGCTCGACGCCATCGTGGCCCACGTGAAGAGCACCGGCGTCGAGGGCGTGTATTTCTCGAACGACATCGACGGCACGGACGCCGCGTACGCCGACGCCACGGGGACGCCGGAGCCGGACGGCCTGTCGCCCGAGTTCGTCGTGGCGCTCATCCGCCGGCTCGGGCACGAGGTCGGCCTGATCGGCGGCGACGTCATGGAGGTCGCGCCGGCGCTCCAGCCGACGCCGGAGAGCGCGGCGCGCACGGTCGCGCTCGCCGCGCGCTACCTGCGCGAGACGATCGAGGCCACCGTCGGCCGCGCGCTCGCCTGACGCCGCTCAGGGCTCGGGGCCTCTGGCCGCGGGCAGGGCGGCGTCGCGGGCCCAATCGCTCCAGGACCCCTCGTAGAGGATCGCGTCCTCGCGGCCGAGCGTCGTCAGGGCGAGCAGGTCGTGGCAGGCGGTGACGCCGGAGCCGCAGTAGCAGACCACGGTGGCAGCATCGAGCGCGCCGAGGTCGCGGTAGCGCCGCTCGAGCTCCGCGCGCTCGCGGAAGGCGCCCCCGGGGGCGCTGAGGTTCTCGGCGAAGGGGGCGGAGCGGGCGCCGGGGATGTGGCCCGGGCGGGCATCGACGGGCTCGGTCTGCCCCTCGTAGCGCTCGCGGGCGCGGGCATCGAGGATCACCGCCGCGGAATCGCGGCGCAGCCTGTCGACAGCCGCCTTGTCGGCGACCGGGGCGCCGCCGGGGGCGAGATCCATGGCGGGCGCTTCCGCGATCGTGGGTGCCTCGGTCGAGAGGGGGTGTCCCGCGGAGGTCCACGCCTGGAGTCCCCCGTCGAGCACGCGCCCTCCCGGATGACCGAAGTAGCGCAGCAGCCACCAGAGGCGGGCGGCGATGGCGCCCCCGGCGTCGTCGTAGCCGACGACCAACGAGCCTGGGATGACCCCGATGCGGGCGAGGACGCGCGCGAACGCCGCCGCGTCGGGCAGCGGGTGGCGGCCTGGTCCGCCCTGCGCCGGGCTGGAGAGATCGGCATCGACGTCGAGGTGGACGGCGCCCGGGATGTGCCCGCGGGCGTACTCGTCGGCGCCGCGGCGACCGCCGAGGTACCAGCGGCAATCGACGACGCGGACGCGGGGATCGCCCGCGTGCGCCGCGAGCCAGGCGACATCGACGAGCGGACCGGGGGGCACGAGGAAGGGATCGCGCATGGGCGAAGGGTACCCACCCTGCTCGCGCCGGGCCACATCGCATCCTCGCCATGCTCGACGGCTCGGCTGTGCCCGACGGCGCTGCGCAGCCGCACGCGACTCCGGCGCTCGACGGAGCGCCCCAAAAGCGACGGCATTTGCAAGCACTTTTGACAGTCGAGATCGGGCTTGAGGGCATCAGGCATGAATGTCAATCGGCGCGCACAGCACGCCTGTATGCGAAAATAGCCGCCACAAACCGCTTGATTTTCAAACGCACCTGCTCGTCCTGCCCGCCCCGCAGCGCCTGCCCACTCCGGAGGACACCCCTGGCCTCGCTCAGCGCTCCACCGAGCGACAGGCGAAAGCGCCACGGGCGACCTGCTCACAAAAGTTCGGCTTCACCAGATCGATTCATTGATCACGCCTCGCCTTGAAGGTCCGACGGATCGAAGCCTTTCTCTTTATTTCGACCGGCGAGAGCGCTATACTTTTCTCTCTAATCACTTGAATCACGACCCATGAAACTTCGACTTTCAAACTTCACCGCTGCAGCGTTCCTCACCTTCCTGTCAGCTCTCTCGGGCTGCTCCGACGATGGAAGCACCGGCAGCTCGGAGGCCGGCACGACCTCGAGCGCATCCGGGTCCGGCGGGCAGGGCTCGGGCGGGGATGGCGCCGGAGGGGCCACGGCCTCGAGCTCGACCTCCGCCGGAACCGGCGGTGGCGGCTCAGCGGTCGACCCGACCTTCGATACGGTCAGAGCGGTCGTCGCGAATGCTGGCTGCTCCGATGCGAGCTGCCACAACGGCGAGGCGGAACCGAGGCTGCTCGACGACGACACCCTCTACGCGACCCTGACGACGCACATCTCCGAGGCTTGCGGAGACATTCCGCTCGTCACCCCCGGCGAGCCAGAACAGAGCGCCCTCGTCAAGATCCTCAAAGGCCCCTGCGGGGATATCGCCCGCATGCCCAATGGATGCGTCGGTGTGTCCGGCCCGGAATACACGTGCCTGCCCCAGACATACATCGACGCGATCGAGCAGTGGGTCACCGGCGGCGCGCAGCAGTGAGCAGCCGATGACAACGACGCGGGCTCCGCCCCGGAGCGCCGCGTCGTTGTGCTGATGATCAGCCGTTCGCGCGAAGCATCTTGAACTCACCAGGGTCCTTGATGGACACTGGATTGGTCTCGCTGGCGAAGAGCTTGGTGTCGTCGTGCTTGCCGAAGTGGGTCACCTCGGCCGAGCCACCGATCGCCGGGAAGCCGTCCGCGTCGGCCTTCACCCCGATGGCGTTCAGCAGGTTGCAGAAGTACTTGTTGATCGGCTGGGTGGCGACGTCCGGCGGCGTCCCCGTGCCGTCGATCTCGCCGAACTCGAGCTTCGTCTGGCCCGGCCCGCAGGCAGCCTCGCTGTTACCGACGGCCAGGTCAGCCTTGCCACCTTCGACGTTCACCGCCTGACCCGTCTTGAAGTAGCCGCCGCAGCTCCCTGCCTGGAGGATCGGCAGGTTGTTGAGGTTGTGGCTGTTGCCGTCGGAGTCTTCCTGGAACCAGACCGTCGCGGTGTTGTCGAGGAGCTTGCCCTCGCCCTCATCGATGCTGTCGAGCCGACCGACGAGGTAAGCGAACTTCTTCGCGTACCAGTCGTCGATCTGCTGAATCATCTCGATGACATCGGGAACGCAGTCACCACCCATGTTGGCGTCGCCAACGCGGTGGGAGATGCCATGGGAGTCCTTCGAATGATTGATGCCGTCCCACTTGAACGTGAGCGTCCCGGGGAACTTCATGAAGATGACGCGGTTCTGGTCGCAGATGGCCGAAAGCACCGCGAGGTCCATCATGATGTTCGTCGACTTCGACAGGTCGATGCCGAGGCCACCCCCCTGCGAGGCCGCCTGCACGGACTGGGCCGTCAACCCGAGCGCCTCTGCCTGGGCGGCGCTGCACTGGGCCCTGACCGTGTTCGTGGTCTGGTGGAGGAGGTCCTTCCAGTCGGAGAGCCGCTGCTTGTCCGCCTGGCTCATCCTGACCCTCTCGAGGGTCTCCAGGTCCTCCCGCACGACGTCGATCACGCTCTTGCCGCGGACCACCTTGTACGTGTCCTGCGACACGGGGCCCTGGCCGAAGAGGCCCGTGAGGTTGTTGTAAATCGTCGTCGGAGACCCGATGCCAGGGAAGATCTGCTTGGGCTTGTCGTACGAGAAATTGGAGAACGAGTCTTGCCGCACCCCGCCGATCTGCATCACGAGGGGAGCGGCGCCGTTGGGGTTGACCTGCTCCGCGGCGATGTGATCGAGCGACCGCCCGGTCGACTTCGCGTTGAACTTGTCGCTCTCGGGCGTCACCGGATAGCAGGTGAAATACGACCCCATGACCTGGCCGTGGGGGTCGTTGTTCTGGCCGTGGGTCCGCCCGAAGCTCCACTCGTTCATCCCCCGGATGCCACGGGGCATCAGGAGCTTCTTTGCGAAGGGCGCGAGGTGCTTGAGCGTCGTCGCCTCGTAATCGGCGGCGGTCAATTCGCCATGGGACTTCTTCGGGAACCACCGGTTCGTCAGGCAGCCATAGTGCGTGAAGAGCACGATCAGCCGCTTCGGCGCGCCGCCGCCGGCCGACTGCGCCTCGGCGTCACGCTCGGCGACAGAGCCCAAGAAAGGTGCAGCGACGACGGCTCCACCCAGGCCTCGGAGGAATACTCTTCGATTGAGGTTCTTCATCATGGTCGTATTCCTTTTCAATCCCCGAAGACGGTGCGCAGGCGGAACGAATCGGCCTGGGTAAGATCCGTGAGCAAATTGATGATGGTGTAGCCGTCGCTGGACAGCTTGTCGCTGAGCTCGTTGACGGTGCAGGCGTCGTTCGTGTTCGGCACCCGCCGGCGGGCCCAGGAGACCCACTGCTCAGCGTAGTGACGCTTGGCGATCGCACCGGCGCCGAGCTCGGTCATCATCTCGAGGGGCGTCGTGATCGTCTTCGTGTTGGTGTCGCTGAAGTAGACGTCGCCCGTCGCGTCGATGTCGCCGCCGAGCGGATCCTTCGTCTGCACCTTGCCAACGGAGTCGAACCTCTCGAGCACGAAGCCCGGCGGGTTGACGAGCTTGCTGTGGCAGTCGACGCACCCCGCAGGGGAGGTCAGCGCCTCGATGGCCTCGCGCTCGGTGGAGAACGGGCCCGGAGGCCGCGGCGTCTGGTCCGCGCCGGGCGTCGGCTTCAGGGTGAGCCCGAGCAGCCTGTTGGCGACGAACGCGCCCCGGAGGATCGGGCTCGTCGCGCCGAAGGACGAGTAGGAGCTCAGGAACCCAACGCGGGTCAAGAACCCCGGCCGCTCGTTCGGGTCGAGCTCGACCCGCGTCAGCTCCGCGCCATAGTCGGCGGCGTTGAGCCCGTAGATCGCAGCGGTGTCCTCGTTCACGTAAGCGACGTTGCTGAGGAAGATGTCCTTGAACGACCCCCCCTCGAACGCCACCTCCTCGAAGAAGGCGTCGATCTCGGCCAGCATCGGAGCGACGATGTCCGGGGAGTAGTCGGGGAACTTGGTCGTGTCGTGCTCGACCTGTCCCCAGTGCGACCCCTCACGAATGTCCGCATAAGCACGATGGAACAGGGCCACGATCGGCGCCGTCTTGGTGCGGTCCTGAACCATCCGCTCCGCCTGCGCGAGGATCTGCTCCCTGGTGGTGAGCTGACCCGCGTCTGCGGCGATGTTCAAGGCGTCATCCGGAATGGAGCCCCAGAGCAGGAACGCGAGCCTCGTCGCCACCTCGTGGCTGGAGAGCTTGATGGCGCCGTTCTCCGTGTCGTCCGTCAGCTCGGGGACCGTGATGAACGAGGGCGAAGCGAGCATGGCGAAGAGGATGGCCTCGGCGACCTCCGCGGGCGTGCCCTTGGGCTCCAGCGCGTTGAACCGCAGGTAGCGCTGCACCTCTTCGTCCGTCACAGGGCGGCGGAACGCCTTGCGGCCGAAGGCGCGGATCGTCGACTCGAGGCACCCGGCCGCCGCCGGATCGCAGGCGATGAACTTCGACTTGTTCGCCCCGGCCATCACCTCGGCGGCGATGCTTTCGGCAGCCACGAGGTAGGAGTTCCAGGCGATGTCCGTCATGCTGCCCTCGAAGTCGGCCACGAGGAGAGAGGACGGGTTGCCCGTGGGAGCGTTCGACACGCTCGTCACACCGAGCAGATCCCTCACCACCGCGTCGTACTCGCGGTTCAAGAGCCGCGGGACCTGGGACGTCGCCCAGATGCCGGGAGTGCAGACACGCGGGTCGCCGGGGTCCGGCTCCGCCGGCCCGCCCCCCGTACCGGCGCCGCCGGAGGTCTCCCCGCCACTGGAGGAGACCCCCGGGTCACCGGGTGCCATCTCGCCAGTGCAACCAGCGAGCAAAGTGGATGACGTCACGAATGTTGCCGTACCGATGTACGCTAGTTGCCGCAGCGTTCGCATAATATGACTATCCCCGACCTGTGCCGAACTGATCCCCCAGCGCAGGATTCCAACGCGGGTCCGACCGGCGAGCCCCCGACTCGGGGAGCTGGTGCCGGCCGACCCGTCGCCTCGAGATGCTGTGGTTGCCGAGCTTACTGGCACCTTGAGCCGCGCCGTCGCCCTCGAGCATGAGGGTGCGGCCCGGGCTGTTTGCAAAGCGATCGGTCGGCTGCTCGGACTGCTATGGAGGCCGCCCGTGCGGTGGAATCTTCGCGCATGGCTTCACGAGAACGTGTCACGGGCGCGAAGCGCCGGAGCACCGGGCCCGCGCGGCGCGTTCGCCGAGCGGCCTTCGCCTCAGGCTCGAGCGCAGAGACGGCGCCAGATGTCGCGGTAGATCGACTCGAGATTGCGGGTAAAGCGCGGGCCGTCCATGAGCGGCGACAGCTTCATGCGATCGCGCAGCGTCCGGCGAAGCTCCCCGAGGTGCTCGAGGTTCTCGGCGAGCGCGCTGGCGACCCGAACGTAGTGTTCCGGCGTCGTCGCGATGAGCTCCGGCAGACCCAGGTTCATCGCCTGGCAGACGCCGGCGCGGCCGACCACGGTTTCCCCTGCGAGGGTCACCACCGGGACGCCCATCCACAGCGCGTCGAGGCTCGTGGTGTGGCCGTTGGAAGGGAACGTATCGAGACAGATGTCGATGTCGCGGTACCTTCGCAGATAGTCGAGCCGCCCACACCGGTCGACGAACTCGACCCGATCGAGCTGGACGCCCCCTTCCTCGAAGATCGAGCGCACCCGGTCCCGGGCCCTTCCCTGAGGCGCCATGAGCGTGAGCCGCGACCTGGGCGCCGCGGCCAGCACCCTCGTCCAGACGTGAAGCACCCCTTCATTCACCTTCCTGAAGTGGTTCAGGCAGCCGAAGGTGACCCTCCCCTCCGCGAGAGCGGGGAGAGCGCTCACGTCGGGCACGTCGGTGAGCGGGTCGTAGCACCAGAACGAGTCGGGGAGCCGAAGGGTCTCCTCCGTATAGACGTCCGTGCTCGCACCGGGGGGATCGAGGAAGGGATCGGACAGGCGATAGTCCATCGATTCGAGGCCCGTCGTCCCGGGGTACGCCAGCCAGCACACCTGAAGGGGAGCGGGCCGGCGGGCAAAGACCAGGACACGGCGGTCCGTCATATGCATGGTGAGATCGACCAGGATATCGATCTGATCCCGCCGAATGACCTCGGACAGGGCGGCGTCGTCCAGCGCCGCGACCTCGCGAAAAACATCGGCATACCCGCGGATGCGATCCGTCAGGTTATCCGGCCTGTCCGTGCTCGAGTAGCAAAAGATCTCGAACTGCCGGTGGTCATGGCTCTGGAACAGCGGGATCGTGAAGAGGGACTGGACGTGGGTTCGGAAGTCGGGTGACACGTAACCGATGCGGAGCCGCCGGTCGGGCGAGCGATCGGTTTTGTGAGGGGGAGCCTGCGCGGCGAGGGCGCGGGCATGCCGGGCATTCCACGCGCGCGCCTCGGCGAGGATCTCGCGCTCGGTGACGTTCGGCCAGAACGGCATGTTGAAGAGGAGAGCGCTGTGCGCAGCGGGGTCGTCGGGACACAGGGCGACCGCCTCGCGGTACATCGCCTGGGACTCGTCGAGGAGCCCCGACTCGCCGAGCGCGGCGGCGAGATAATCCCGAGCGACATGGTAGTTTCGGTCGATCTCGAGCGCTCGACGCAGATCGTCGATCGCCTCGTCGAAACGGCCGGCGTCCGCGTGAATCGCGCCGAGCGCCGTGTACGCATTGGCCATCCGCGGGTTGAGCCTCAGCGCCACGCGGTACCAGGCCGCGGCGTCGTCCGGCCGGCCGCCGAGGCGCAATGTCTCGCCGAGGGCCGCCAGGGCGTCGGACGCGCTCAAGCCCGACTCGGGGCTGCGCGCCGCCGCAGGAGCGACCCCGGCGGCAGACGCACCCCGCTGGTCCCGCAGGCCCGCGAGGCGCTCGCCAGCCTGCAATGACCCGGGTTCGAGATCGCGGGCGCGCTCGTAGCACGCCGCCGCCGCGTCCACGTCCCCTTGCTCCTCGAACGTGAGAGCAAGGTTGAACACCGCTTCGGCGAAGTCGGGCTTCCGAGCGACGGCCATGAGCAACACGGCGACCGCCTGGGGCCTCCGGCCGAGGCAGCGATACACGTCGCCGAGATGCGACAGGTAGAGAGCGTTGTTCGGGGCGACGCGGACGGCTCGCTCGAGCAGCGCGGCGGCCTCCGCGAGCCGGCCGGATTGGACGGTGATCACGCTGAGAAGAAGCAGCGCGTCGCCATGCCCAGGCGCTTGCTCGAGCACGCCGCGATAGAGGAGCTCTGCGCGATCGACCTGCCCGGCCCGATGAAACTGCACTGCCAATTCGAAGAGCGAAGCGGCGGTCACGGGGAGTTCCTTGTCGGAAGAGTGCGGGATCTCGCGGAGCAGGATGGCTGCGCCCGGGCGCTGAGCGCAAGCCGGTTTTCTTGTCGACCGGCGCATCCAGCGTGGCTGTACGATGGGAGGGCCACTTCGGGAGGCCCACTTCGAGGAGCTTGACTTTCGGATCGCGCCACGAGTTCTTCTCCCCTCCCGACGCGGATCGCGCCGGACCAAGCCAGGCAGCCGAGCTCGGGCGCAGCGCCAGGCGCGACGAAGAGCCCTGCTGACATGGCGCGACGAGGAGCAACGACGCGACGCGCCCGCCCCCGTCTGCCTGGTGACCAGAAGTTGTGAGAGGCGCTCAGGGCACGTGAGACCGGCTTGAGCGCACAAGCACGAGTGTCAATCGACGCGTACAGCAGGGCTGTACACCGGGATGGCCTCCACGAACCGCTTGATTTTCTGATGGCGTTTGCTCATTCTACCCGCACAAGAGGACGTTCCTCGTCTCGCGCAGCTCTTGCCTACGGGCGACGTGGATCGCGCGTCGCCTCTGCAATCCGAAGCTCGAAGCCTTTTGCTTCGATCCACGGGAACGAGAGCTCAACCTTCTCTCTCACCATCTTCGTCGTGAACCATGAAACTTCGATTCTCAAGCTTCATCGCGGCAGCAATCGTCGCCATCCTGTCATCGCTTCCAGGCTGCTCCGACGACCCTGACGATGCCGGCGCCGGAGGCGCCGGCGGCACGGACGCCGGAAGCACGAGCGCCAGTGCGTCTACGTCGAGCGCGGTCGGGTCCGGCGGTTCGGGCGGGGCTGGCTCGACCAGCGCGAGCACCGGTGGCGACGGCGGCTCGACCGGCAGTGGCAGCGGGCAGCCTCCGACGTTCGAGACGTTGCAGTTCGTCATACAAAACGCGTGTTTCGGGGCGGGTTGCCATAACGACGAGATGAACCCCCTGAACTTGATGGTCGACGGAGAGCTCCACATGAGGGTGAGCTCCCACGTAACCGAGCATTGCGGCGATCTCATCAACACCGAGAATCCGGAAGAGAGCGCGCTCATCAAGGTCCTGAAGGGGCCGTGCGGCGGAACTCCGCGAATGCCCCTCGAATGCGTCAACGAGGGCGATGCCAAGTGCATACCTCCCGACTACATCCAAGCGCTCACGCAATGGATCGCGGACGGCGCGAAGGAGTAGCAGGGCTTGGCGAGCAGCCGCCGACGGGTTGCGGCGCCCCGCGGGCGCCGGTCGAACGAAGCCACCCTCGGCGGCAGCTCCCTTCACTCACGTAGACCGGGTAGGTCTGCCGCAGCCGATCGCGCCCGCGCGACTCATGGGAAGGTCTACTGCTCTCCCATCGCGCCTGCCGGATATGCGGCCTGATCGGCTCCGGGCGTGTCCACGGTGTTCGTCTCGAAGGCCCAGCTGCCACCCGGCGGAATCTGGACGGTGCCGCTGGCGATCGCCACGCCGAGCGGACGCCCGACGCGATCGACTGAGAAGACAGTGACGGAGGGATCTCTCACCGCCACGTCGAGCCCGTTGAAGAGCGTGCCCGTGTACACCGTGCCGGCGCCGCCCGTCACGGCCTTCACTTCGCTGGTGGTGAGGCCATCGATGGGAACGACGTCGAGAGCAAAGTAGGGGCACCGGTAGACGACGTATCCCACATCTTCAATCACGATGTCCGAGGGCAGGTCCGTGATCGCGGTCATGGTCACGTCGCCTGGACCCACGCACGCAGCGATCGCGTCCGGGCGATCCGTGACTCGATAGAAATGCTGAGTCAGGAGCCCGTTGATCCCGGATGCCACGGACTGCTGGGCCTTGTTGTAGAGCTCGACGGAGAGGGCCGCGCTGCACGCCGGGGTATTCCCGTCGTTCCTCAAGGCGGCGTAGAGCTCGGTGTTGGTCGGTCCTTTGCGAAGAGTCAGCGCGATCACGTTGAGCACGCCGTTCCCGCCGGGGAGCGCGATGATGGTGAGGTCTTCGGGGACGACGAGCACCTCGTTCCCAGTGTCCCCGCCCACCCTGGCACCGTCGCTCACCTCGCTCGAGCAGGCCAGCGGGAGGAGCACAGCAGCAGGGATGAGGAAGCGCTTCGTCAGCATGAACATGAGAAGAGATGCCCAGCCTGTCGCTGCCCGCCATCGTTGGGCAGCGCGGAGCCGCGACGTGAGGCGCACCACGAAGAGCGGCCATTTCGCGATGCCCGCGGTCGCCGGCGGCGCACAAACCCAAAGACCCCTTCGGTAAGAAGGGGTCTTTGGACCCGAGCTCGTCGGGGTGTTCAGGACCTGGCTCCGAGAGTGCTCAGGCCTTGAGCTCCGTGAACCCGCCCGGATTGCTGATCTTGGCGCCGGCGACTGCGCCCTTGCCACCGATGAACTCTTCCGTCTTGTCGGAATAGCCGAAGTGGGTCACCTCCGCGGAGCCGCCCTTCGCAGGGAAGCCATCCGAACCCGCCTTCACGCCCATGGCGTTCATGATGTTGCAGAAGTACTTGTTGATCGGCGCGTTGCCAACCTTCGGATCGGTCCCGGTGCCTTGTCTCGTACCGTCGACCTGGCCGGTACCGTTGGCGCACTGCGACATGCTGTTGCCGACCGTCGGGGTCGACGCGGGGTCGACGTTGATGATCTGACCGGTCTTGAAGTAACCGCCGCCGCTGCCGGCCTGAAGAATCGGAGCGTTGTTGAGGTTGTGCGCGTTGCCGTCCGACATCTCGTTGAACCAGATGGCGACGCTGGTGTCGAGGACCGTCGACCCATTCCCCTGGGGGATGCTGTCGAGCATTCCGACGAGCTTCGCGAACTTCTGCGCGTAATAGGTGTCCACCTTGACGAGCCACTCGAGCGCGTTGGGCAGGCAGCTGCCCTGCATGCCTGCATTGTCGAGGCGGTGCGAGAGGGAGTGCGACTCCATGGTGATGCCGAGCCCCTTGAAGCCGTAATTTCCCGGGTACTTCAGGAAAATGACGGGGTTGGCATTGCAGGCGGCCGCGAGCGCCGCGATCGCCGAGCTGATATCCGCGCCATCCAGGTCGCCGGAGACCTTGGTCGTGAGGACGTCGACGCCCAGGCCGCCCGACGACGCCTTCTGGGCGTTCGCGGACGTCGCACCGAGCATCACGCCGAGCTCCTCGCTGCACTGCGCGGAAGCCACAACGGTTCCTGTCTGGTTGAGGAGCTCCTTCCAGGCCGCGAGCTTGCGCTTGTCGGCCTGGCTCATGTCGAACCGCTCGAGCGTTTGCAGATCGTCCTTCACGAGGTCGAGGATGCTCTTGCCGCGAAGCGCCGCGTAGGTGTCCGGGGACATCGGCTGCCCCGCCTGGAAGAGGCCCGTGAGGCTGCTGAAGGCCTGCGACGCGTTGAGGCCCTTGTGGATGGTCTCGGCGGCGGAGTAGGAGATCGCCGACTGAGCGTTGTCATTCTGGCCAGCCGTGGCGATGAGCAGGGGAGTGCCGTTCGGGCTGAGCTGCTGGGCCATGACGTGATCCAGCGAAGGACCGACAGGCTTCGCGTTGAACTTCGTCGCCTGGTTGAAGCTGAACGGGTCGTTGCTGTTCGGCGTGACCGGCTGGCAGGTGAAGAACGACCCCACGATCTGCGTGTGAGAGTCGTTCCCCTGTCCGCGCTTCATGTTGGCGGTCCACTCGTTCATCGAGCGGATGCCGCGCGGCATGAGGAGCTTCTTCGCGTACGGAGCGAGGGCCGCGAGGCTCGTCGCCTCGAGGTCAGCCGCCGTGAGCTCCCCCTGGGTCTTCGTGGGGAACCACTTGTTCGTGACGCACCCATAATGGGTGAACATCACGATGAGCGCTTTCCCACCCGAAGCGGTCTGGGCCTTTGCGTCGCGCTCCCACACGGAGCTGAGGAACGGCGCGGCCAGGGCGGCTCCGCCCAGGCCACGAAGGAAGATTCTGCGGTTCAGTTGCTTGCTCATGGTCAAGTTTCCTCAGCTTTCACGGCGTTTCGCGGACGCGCACGCGGAACGAATCCGCTTGAGTGAGATCGGCCAGAAGATTGAGAATGCTGTAGCCGCCCTCAGCCAGCTTGGTGTCGATCTGATCGACGACGCACTTGTCTTTCCCGTTCGGATCCCGCCCAAAGGCGTAGGAGACCCACGACTCGGCGTACAGCTGCTTGGCCTTCTGAAGCTCAGCGATTTCCTGCATGAGCGCCAGCGGAGAGGAGATCTCCTTCACGTTGCCGTCGCCGAAGTCGATGGTGTTCGTCGTGACGCTCGCGTCGATCGCACCACCAAGCGGGTCGGTCGTCTGCCACTTTCCGATGCCGTCGAAGTTCTCCATCACGAAGCCCGGCGGATTGATGACCGAGTGGCAGCCTTTGCAGCTCGCAGGCTCCGTCAGCTTCTCGATCCTCGCGCGTTGCGTCGCGAACTCGCCCTGAACGGTCTGCATGGTGGCGCCGGGGATGGGCGGACCCGGATTGACGCCGAGCAGGTACACCGAGATGAACGCGCCGCGCAGGATCGGGCTCGTGGCGTCGTAACCCGCGTAGGAGCTCAAGAACCCGACGCGGGTCAGGAAGCCCGGCCGCTGGTTCGCGTCCAGCTCCACCTTGGTCAGCTCGGTGCCGTAGCTCGCGGGGTCGAGCCCGTAGATCGCCGCGTTGTCCTTGTTGACGAAGGCGACGTTGCTGAGGAGGAGGTCCTTGAACGAACCGCCCTCGAACGCCACGTCTTCGAAGAAGGCGTCGAGCTCGGCCTGCCAGCTGGGCTTGGCGGCAGCGGAGTACAACGGATACGTCTCGACGTCGTGATCCATCGTCCACCAGTGGGCGTTTCCGTTGTTCATCTGCGCCCAGTTGCGGTGGAACGCTGTCACGAGCGGCCCGGTCTTTTCGCGCACGGCGATCATCCGCTGCGCCTGGGCCAGAATCTGCTCCTTCGTCTGGAGCTCGTTGTTGTCGGCCGCCGCGCTCAGCACGTCATCCGGAGCGGAGCCCCAGAGCAAGTACGAAAGCTTCGTCGCCACCTCGTAGCTGGAGAGCTTGAGGGCCTGAGTCGACGCATCCGGGTCGGTCGCCAGCTCGGGGAGCATGAGGAACGAGGGCGAGACGAGGAAGCCGATCAGCGTTGCCTCGGCGACCTCGGCGGGCGTTCCTGCCGGCGTAATCTGGCCCAGCTTCTGGAATCGCGCCACCTCCAGATCGGTCAGCGGGCGACGGAACGCCTTGCGGCCGAAGGTCTTGATGGTCTCCTCCAGGCAGCCGGCCGCCGACGGGTCGCAGCTGATGAACTTGGACTTGTTCGGCCCTGCCATCACTGCTTTGGCGATCTTCTCGGCAACCTCTTGATAGAGGCGCCACGCGTCAGAGGTCATCGGGCCGTCGAAGTCGTCGCCGAGCTTCTCGGACGGCAGCTGGCCGTCGACGCTGGTGACGCCAAGGAGATCCCGCACCGTGTTGTCGTACTGCCGGTTCAGCAGCCGGGGGATCTGGCTCGTGATCGGGATGCCGGGGATGCACTTCTCGGGCGAACCGTTGTCGGGCTCGTCCGTGCCCCCCGAACCGGTGCTGCCGCTGCCGCTGCCGGAGGTCTCCCCGCCGCCGGTAATCTCCGCATCGCCGGGCGCTATCTCGCCGGTGCACCCGGCGAGGAAGGTCAATGAGGTGAAAAATGTTGTCGTACCAATGTACGATAGTTGCCGTAACGTTCGCATGACCTCACTATTCCCGGTCCGCGCCGAAGTGATCATGGGAGCGGATCAAAAGTGATGAAACAGCCTGCGGGTCGCCATCCTCGAGATCACGCGCGTCTGGCCGATCGCTTCCTCTGGAGACGTGATAATGAAACGCCGGCGTACGAGCGGCGCCCTGATGTCGTCTTCGACCTCGAGAAGCGGACCGATTGGCGCGCGGACGCCGAGTTCCCTGCGGAACAGCGACGCGCGCGGGCCACTGCAGGGGCCGCCAAGCGCGTCATTGCGACGCGGCGCGGCGGCGCGATCGGGGCCACAAGCACGCTCTCCTCGGCCGCATCATCGAGCGAGCGCCGCGGAGTGAAGAGAACGCGTGAACCACGACATGGCACGAGGCGCCGTCGACGGTCGGGGGATGTGCCTCGCCGTGCCCATGGGTCACGCCGCAGCTCGCCGTTGACGTCGAGCCCTGCGCGCGCCAGCGGCGCGCGGGCGATTCAACCTTCCTCCAGATAGAACTCCATCCGCGCGACATCTCAAACAAAAAGGGTGCGCCCGCGAGATGCAACCAGGCTGGATAGCGCCAATGGGAACGGAGCATCTGTCGCCGGGCTCGAGCCGCTCATCGACAACAGTGAAGGAGTGCTCGACGAGAGCTCGCTCGGCCGCGAGAGGCCGGCGCTTCTCGCGCGGGCGCACGGGTCTGCCGAATCCAGTAGGTTCTCAAATGTGCAACCATGACATTCCAAGCCTCGTGTCATTCGTGGGCAACGCGCCGCATCACCCAACGTGAGGAGCATCACGCCAATTGGGTCATCTGCGGTCAGGGCGGTCAAGGCGGTCATTTCTGGCTCGAAAAGCTGGGTTCGCTCGCAACGTCGTCGACCCGGCTCCTGGGGCGGGCGCGGCGTCCCCTTCCTCCGGGACCTTCGCGAGAGCGGGCGCGCGGCCCCGCTCGTCCAGGCGTTGGGTGGATGATGTGCGGGTGTCGACCGGGCGCGTCGGGGCGCTCGTCGAGGAGATTCGCCCGGCGGCCGCCGAGAACGCGGGGGGCTACCGTGGATGAAGACGCGGTGTCGTCGTCCTGGAGTCGTGGGCTGTGGACTTGAACACTCGCTCTCCGAGCTTCAGGAGGTTGGCGCTTGCCCGTGAGACGGTGTGACGCTAGCGTGAGCCCCCGGAAGCCAGCTTCCCTGCCCCTCGCCCTCTGCACAATGATGCAATCGAAGTCCTTGGTCGTCATCGGGGCTGTCGCTCTTGCCCTCCCTCTCGCATGCTCGGCGAGCCCCCCCGAGGAGGGGGCGGGCAACGGCGGGAGCGGACCCGGCAGCGGCGGGGATGCTGCCAGCGACGGGGAGGCGGGAGCTGGCTCGAGCGGCCCGGAGACGGGCGGGGGCGGCATGGACGGGGACCCCGGCGAGGGCCTGCATTTCGTGCCGGAAGGCTTGTCCAGCACCGACATGGACGAGGAAGGGGCCGGGCTCAAGCTGGTTGCCTTCACCCTCGTGCAGGGGGCGACGGGCCCCGAGCTCTACGCCGCGGTCAGGAATGACGGGGAGACCCCGTCTTGCGACGCCGGCCTGATGGTTTACTTCATCGACAAGGCCGATCAGCTGGTGACAACCTGGGGCGGGAGCTTGCTCAGCCGTCGGCTCTATCGGCTGGACGACGGCTCTGGCGTGATGATCCCCTGCATCGCCCCGGGCGAGATCGCGATGACTGGCTCAGCGGATCTCCCCGGTGAGCTCGTGATCGAGGAGCTCGGGTATCTGAAGCACAGGTTTCCTGCCTTCACCGTGGACGTGGTCCCCGTCGATGCCGTCACCGTCAGCGAGGTGAAGACCGTCGGCAGGGGCGCCGGGAGCGCTTACACGGGCACGCTCGAGAACCGACTCGACGTGGCGGTGAGCGATCCCAGGATAACGGTCTTCCCGGTGAATCGAGCCGGACGGCCGCTCGGCATGGCGACGAGCAGCGCGGCCGCCGACATTCCGCCCGGCGGGATCTGGCCCTTCGAGACGACCACCGTGGACGATGTCGGCGTTGGTCACGTCGCCTATCCGACGGTTTCGGTTTCTCCGTGAAGCGGGGAACAGGCTCGTGTGGTACGGATTCGGCCGGGGGCAGGCGAATGAGGTGCAGGAAAGTACGCCGCAGCGAGCCGAGCGGCGCGGATGAGCCCGCAGCGCGGGTCGCGTCCGATCGCAGAGCGGCGCGACATGCCCTGTGGCCTTTGACTCCGCCGCGATGCTGCCCCCGCCTCCCGCGCGTCCGCGCGCTCGCCTACAGTTCACCACGAGCGCGCCGACCCGACCCCCGACCCGAAGCGACCCAGTGAGCCCCATCCTCTCCCTCTGCGACGGTTACCAGCTCGACCTCTCCGACTACGCGCGCACCGGGCTGCGGGTCGGCATCTGGGCCTCCTCCGGCCGGGGCAAGAGCTTCGGCGTCGGGGTCCTCTGCGAGGAGCTGCTCGCCGCCGGCATCCCTGTCGTCGCGATCGATCCCGAGGGGGAGCTCTACACGCTGCGCGAGCGGTTCCGCGTCCTCGTCCTCGGGGGCGCCCACGCGGACCTGCCGCTGCCCTCCGGCGAGCGCGCGGCGGAGATCGCGCTCGCGAGGGTGCTCGACGAGGGGCTCGGCCTCATCGTCGATCTGTCGGATCAGCCGACGAGCCGCTCCCAGCAAGAGGCCGCGCTCCCGTTCCTCGAGCGGCTCTGGGTCCTCCTCTCGGAGCGCCGCGCCCCGGCGGCCGTCGTGGTCGAGGAGGTGCACATCTTCGCGCCTCAATCGGGCGCGTCGCTCACCTCCGATATCCTGCACCGGTTCGCGAAGCAGGGCCGCAAGCGCGGCGTCCTCCTCGTCGTCGCCAGCCAGCGCACGCAGGCGGTCTCGAAGGAGCTCATGAGCCAGCTCAACTTCCCCGCCATCGGCGGCTTCGAGATCGAGCGCGACTACGACGCGGTGAGGGCGCTCGTCGACGGGCACACGTTCGAGGAGTTCCGCGCGCTCCCGGCCGGCGAGTTCTTCCTGCCCGCCGCCGGGCGATTCGAGCGCTGGCGCGCCCGCCACACCGCCCACGGCGGCGAGGCGCCGAGCTGGACCGGTGAGCCCGGCGGCGTGCCGCGCGTCGCGGACGCCACGCTGAGCACGCTCCTCGACGAGCTGCGCGAGGCGCTCGCGGCCGAGAGCGCGAGCCAGCAAGGCCCGGATCCGAGCGCCGCGCTGCGGGCCGAGATCCGCCGGCTCCAGCAGCAGCTCGCCCGGGCCGACGAGGCGCGCAGAGCCGCCGAGGCCGAGGCCGAGCGGCTGCGCACCGCGCTTCAGGTGGCCGGCGTCGTCAAGGTGGTGATCCAGAGCGAGATCGTGGCGCGCGTTGGCCATGGCGAGGTCGCCCGGGCGCCGGCGGCCGCCGATCCGCGCGCCCCCGCGGCTCCCGCGCTCGGCGCGACCCTGGACCGCGTCCCTGGGGCGCCCGCGCTCGCGCCCGCCGCGGCGTCGGGCGGCGCGGCCGTGAAGATCATCGCGAAGCCGGCCTCTCCGTCGCTCCGGGATCTCGCGATGCCGGCCACCACGATGCTCGAGGTGCGCGGCGTCAAGCAGATGGTGAGCGCCGCGAGGAGCCATGCGCGGCGCCGATCCCCCCGGTCCGTGGCGCACGTCGCGCTGGCCGCAAAGCTGCTCGCCCGCGGCGCGGCGCTGACCGCGGAGGAGCTCGCCGCCCGCGGCGGCTCGCGCAGCCAGGTCGAGATCCGGCGCGCCGCGCACGCGCTCACCGCGCTCGCCCGCGCGGGCTTCGCCTCGCTCCAGGGCGGCCGTCACGCGCTCAACGAGGCGGCCGTGCTCCGCGCGATCCAGAGCGGCTGACGAGAGGCGGCCCCGAGCCCTGACAGGGGCGCCCAGACGCTCGCGGCGCGCAGGCGCCGCCCGAGCCCCGCTAGCAATAAGAAACGAAGATCAGGCGGATCGTCGCCAGCGTCCCGAGCACGAACAGCCCTGCATAGAAGATCGTCCGCTTGCGCCGCAGCTGCTCGGCGCTGAGCCCGGTAGACGCGGGCTCCTCACCAGGCGCCACCTCCCCGCCGGCGTTCACCGCCGGCACCGCGATCGGCGCGCTGCCTGCCGGCGGCACGCTCGCTCCGGAGGGCCTGCCCGCGGCGGGCGGCCTGCTCGCCGTGGGAGCAACGCCGTTCGCAGGCTGGGCCGCGGCGAGCCCTCGCTGGAGCTCCCCCTCCGGCGCGGTCGACATCGCGTGCAGGCGCGGGCGCTGCGGAACATCGTCCGGGCCGTCGAAATCGAGGTACTGCACCGAGAGCGAGCCCGTCGCGGCGCCGAGAGGGAGCGGGGCGTCGCTGCGGCCCGCCGCAGGAACGCCGCGCCGTCCATCGGGCGACGAGGGGCGGACCGACCTACGGTCAGCGGACGTGGTCCCGACCGCTGGCGCCTTTCGCCCGAGGCCCGGCGAGCTCTGTCTCGACGCGCTCTCGGGAGGGAGCGACGGAGAGGCGCGGTAACCGGCGCCGCTCAGCGAGCCCGTCCTCGCGATGCAGGCCTCGACGTGCTCCTTCAGCTCGCTCCGGGCCTCTTCCTCGGCGCCCTGGCCCATGTCGCGGAGCACTTGCTCCAGATCGCCGGCGAGCTTGCCCGCGCTGGCGGTCCGCTTCTCGATGGAGAACTCGGTCGCCCCGTCGAGCGCATCCGAGAGCCGCGCGCCCAGGTCGGGCAGGAGCTCGCGCGCGCGAGGGATCGGCAGCGACGCGACGCCCATGATCAGCTGCCTCTGCGTCTCGGCCTTGCGCACCCGGCTGCCGAGCAGCGCCTCCAGGAGCGTGATCCCCAGGGAGAACACGTCCGCGCGCCCGTCGAACGGCTCCCCGCGCGCCTGCTCCGGAGGCATGTACGGGAGCTTCCCCTTGAACACGCTGCTCTCGGACTGCTCGTCCGCGAGGCCCGGTATCCGCGCGACGCCGAAGTCGGTCAGGCAGACGCGGCCGTCCCGCCCGATCAGGATGTTGGACGGCGAGACGTCGCGGTGGACGACCGCGTAGCTCTGCCCTTCGTCCTCGCACAGGCCGTGCACCGCCTCGAGCGCCCTCGCCATCTCCCGGCCGATGTAGGCCACGGCGCGCGGCGAGAACGCGCCCACCTTCCTGAGCACGCGATCGAGGGCGGGGCCGTCGATGTAGTCGAGCGCGAGGTACACCGAGCCCTCGAATTCCCCGAACTCGACCAGCCGGACGACGTTCGGGTGATCGAGCCGCGCGATCACCAGGGCCTCGGCGAAGAACGACTCCCTCGCGCTCTCGCCGAGCCCTGGCCTCGGGACCAGCCGCTTCAGCGCGACGTGGCGCCGGAGGTCGGGAGGCCCCTCCTCGGCGAGCCACACCTCCCCCATCCCGCCCTTGCCCAGCATCCGGATGAGCCGGTACTTGCCGGCGAACAGCTCCGGCGGCGGATCGGACTCGGCGTTCTTGCGACGCGGGCGGGAGGCAGGCATCTCGTGGTGTGCAGCGCTCGATCTCGACTCCGTCGAGGCTAGCCCTCCTGCTCGGGGTGGAGAGGGTGCAAGCAAGGCATGCCCGATCCTACCGCCGCCCGCGCGCCGCAGGAATCACCGCGTCGATGCCCGGCGCAGATCCAGCCTGCGTGCACTGGGCTCCGCCTGACCGAGGGGGCGCCGCTCACGCCTCGCTCACTCCTGCGTGTGCTCCTCGCGGATCGGCTCCCGCATGGTCGTCGCCGGGAACCACTCGAAGAAGCGGTGGATGAGCTGGCGCCGCTCGGGCTCGATGTACTCGAACACGGCGCCCCGGTCGTTGATCTCCCAGAACTCGTTGCTCGTCACGGCCAGGAGCTCGGCGCGGATGGAGCGCAGCCTGTCGGGCCGCTCGTCGCGCATGTCGCGGTAGATCTTCCGCGCGAGCGCCTCCTCCCCCTTCTGCAGGTAGTACGTGGCGAGCTTGACCTGCGCCTTGCGGACGCCGCGGAGCGACGGCTCCTGCTGGTCGAGCTCCGCTTCCTTGTCCACCTCGAGGAAGAGCTGGAGCAGCTCGTCCCGGGCAGGTGCGTGCAGGTCGTACGCGCGCTCGTTGACCACGCAGAGATCGAACGCGACGGTCTCGGTGAGGAACGCGAGCCCCATCGCGTGCGCCGTCTGCGCGTAGTACTTGAAATGACGCGCGATCTCGAGGACCTGATCGCCCCACCCCGCCTTGAGCAGCTCCTCCGCGAGGTAGCGGTACTGGTTCAGGTTGTTGTAGGCCGCGGCGATGTCCTTCGCGTTGAGCGACCTGCGCATGTAGGTGTTGAAGAACTTCACGACGACCGCGACGGCCGCCCGGTCTCCGGCGGCGATGGCGGTCTGGCCGATGTAGCGCGTGTCGATGGCGATGCGCGTGATGAGGTCGGGCATCGCCGTGAGCGCCTCGCGATAGACCATCAAGAACTGGCGGAGCGCCTTGTACTCGAGCCAGGTCCGCGCGGTCGACAGCTTGCCGAGCGCCTCGGCGTTCATGCTCACGAAGTCCGTGTCCTTCGCGAGGCGATCGCGGATCTGGAACCAGCGCGGATCGAGCGTCGCCTTGTGGGGCAGGTACGCGACGACGAGCTCCGACAGCGAGTCGACCGTCTTCGACGCGATCCCCTTGTCCTTCTGGTCGATCGCGTTGAGCGCCACGTCGGCGAGCTGCTCCAGCGACGAGAGCGCCGTCACCCGCCGCTCGTCGACCTCGGCCTCGCCCTCTCCGCCCGCGGGGCGCAGCGCCTGCTCGACGCCGCTCGTCGTGATCCGCCGGACCACGTTGTCTGGCTCGACGAAGTCGAACACGTACCCGAAGTAGGGCGCCATCATGAGCAGGCTCGCGGTGAGCAGCCCCATCGTGACGACGACGCCGTAGACGGGGACGAAGACGTCCTCGGTCGGGCCGCCCCCGCCGACGCGGATCGAGAAGTTGACCCACAGCGAGAACACCGCGCTGACGACGAAGAAGCCCATCACGAGCATGTTCGTCCGGTCGCGGAAGAACATCTCGGTGATCCGCGGCGTGTAACGGTTCGCGGCGAGCTGCACGATGATGGACGCGACCGTGATGACGATGCCGAGGATGGCGGCGATGACCTCGCCGATGCCGCCCATGATGTGCTCGGCGTCGCTCGGCGACATGCGCGCGAACACCTCCCAGAGCGAGAGGTGCGCGTTCTCGTGCCGCGCGACGTCGAGCAGGTGGACGACGGCGAGGGTCGCGACGCTGACGCCCAGGAGATACGACATCGGCCGCAGCCAGATGCGGGCCACGGTCGCGCCCCTGCGACGCTGTCGTTCGGCGTCGTCTGCGGTCTGATCGGGTCTCATCAGGTGACCGCCGCTCGGTCGACCTGCTCGCCGACCTGCCTGCCCTCCCGCTCCACGCTGCCCCCCACGCACCTGCTCCACGCGTCCGCCACGCCAGGCGGCAGCCCGGCTATTTCTTCTCCGGGGGGCTGTCGAGATCTTCCGCGAGGTAGCTGAGGATCACCTCGTCGAGCGATTTCTCGCTGATCAGGTCCTCACCGAAGATCGAGGCGCCCTCCGCCGGCCGGTTCGTCGCAAAGATGCTGGCCGGGCGCGAGGCCGCGTAGCGGCCGGAGCCAGGGCCGCCCGAGAAATGCTCGACCGCGACCTGGGGCGCGGGCGGCGCGACGGGCTGCTCGGGGTGGACATTGCTGTAGACCCCGGCGCCGGAGGCCGCGGACTCCGCCCGCCGCCCGATCACCGACGCGGGCGGCGGCGGGAGATCCTGGATCTGCTGAAAGAACGGCGTCTGTGCCTCGGCTGCGGCGCGCTCCAGCGCGTCGAGATCGAGATCGATGGACGGTTGTTCGGGCTTGATCTCGGCGGGCGAGGCCGGGCGTACGGCCCTGCCGGCGAGCGGGCTGGCCGCGCGCCCGCCGCCGAGCGCCTGCAGCGCGACGGGATCGAGCTCTAGCCGGGGGCGCCCGCTGGCCGAAGCGGGCGCCGGCTCGGCGGCCGGGGCGCGCGGTGCTGCGGCGAGGGGCGCGGCCGCTGGCCTTGCGGGCGGCGCGGCGGGCCTGGGCGCCGGCGTCGGCGCGGCCGCCGGCTTCGGGCGCGGCGACGCATCGGGCACGACGGGCGGCATGACGGGCGGCGTGAGGGGCCGGGACGGCGGGGGCGGCTTCGGCGCGCCCGCCACCTCGGGCGACGACGGCGACGAGGCCCGCGCCGGCTTGCTCGCCTCCGGATGCGACGGGGCGGGGGCGACGCCTGCGGACACGGCGCCTGCGGACACGGGCGGGGCGGCGGTGTCGTCGAAGAGGTAGTCGAAGTGACCGTCGCGCAGGGCGATGAACATCGCCTTGTGCTGCTCCTTCATGAGGCCGCGGACCGTCTCCGCGAGCGAGGCCTGACCGACGTGCTCCGCGTACGAGGTCTTCGTGGTCTTGAGGATGCGCCCGCCGTCGGCGAAGAGGTGCGTGATGATGTGAGGATGGCGAATGCCCGAGTCCTCAGTCTGTATGTGGAACAACCGCCCCTTGTGCCGGACGTTGTTGTTGAAGCCGAGCAGGGGCGACGGGGCTTTCACGACAGGCAATCCGAGGGTGGGGAGGTGAGGAGATCGCGCCAGCGGGGAGCGCTCGCCACGGCCGAGACTATCACAGCGCGGCGCGCCCGGAACGATTCGCAGCGCGCCGGCGTCCCTTCACGTTCCTCCGCCGCGCTTCCGACGTCCTCCGCCCGTCCTCCGCCGCTCCTTCACCGTCGCTGTGGTAGGGGAGCATGTCGGGGCTGGTCCTCCGCGGACCGCGCGCGGGTCGCGTCAGGGCAGACAGCGCTCCAGGTCGTCCGCAGTTCCCGCCTGGAGGGCGCACGCCACCTCGGCCTGCGTGAGGTCGGCCTCGCAGCGGGCGAAGCCGCGCTCTCCGGCGGTCGCGCGCGCCATCGCGGTCCTCTCGGCCACCTGGGACGCAGCGGGCTCGGGGTTGGCCGCGCGCAGGACGAGCTCGACGTACCGATCGAGGAGCGCGGCGCATGCCTCGGCGGACGGGCGTGGAGCGGCGCGGCGGAGCGCGGCGCGCCCCACAAGGATACCGAGCACCAGCAGGACGATCGCCAGGGTTGCCAGGACGTCGGCGCGGGTCGCGGGGCGCGTCATTCCAGGCACTCATCGACTTGCTCCGGGGTCGTTGCCTGCCGGACGCACACCATCGCCGCATCGGTGATGCGGCGCCCGACGCACCTGTCGATGAGCTCCTTGCCGCGGGCGTCCCGCACCGCCGCCGTGCGCTCCTCGACGATCTTCGGGTCGACGACGTTCTGCGCGCGGAGCTCGATCTCGGCGCTCCTCCGGAAGATGGCCTCGCACTCGTCGCGGCTCGCCGGGTGCCCGCACCCGGCCAGGAGCGGCAGGCCGGCGAGCAAGGCCAAGCATGGCGCGAGCCTGAGGACCCGACCCAGGTTGAGGACCCGACCCAGGTTGAGGACCCGACCCAGGTTGAGGACCCGACCCAGGTTGAGGACCCGACCCAGGTTGAGGACCCGACCCAGGTTGAGGACCCGACCCAGGTTGAGGACCCGACCCAGGTTGAGGACCCGACCCAGGTTGAGGGAGACCGTGGAGACGGAATACCGCCTCCCTTGAAGGGAAGTTGAGCCAGGACGGCGACGCATGGCCGCGACGATGGCGCCACGCTCGATGGGGCGCAACAAGGTCCAGCCGAAGCCGACAGCCCGTACTGGCGCACGGCCAACCCCTGCCGGCCCCCGCCGTCGCCCACGACCGGCCACCTGCCAGCCAGCTGGCCCGAGTCAAGATGGAAACGTCGCGTATTGCTGGAACGCGTGTGCAGGTCTGTTAGGATTGCTTTCTGTGCGCAAGGCGAGCGAGCACGGTGACAGCGTGGGCGGCGCTCGATCCGTCCGTACGGGCTCCGGGGGTACGCGGCGACGCACGAAAGCGACGGCGCAGCCCGTTGCGGGTAGCGGGGATGACGCTGGCCCCAAGGCTCCACGAGAGAAACGGCCGAGCAAGGCGCCGCGACGGCGCGCGCCCGCGGCGGCGCTGAGCGCGGAGGAGATGTTGCGGCGCGCGCTGGGCGCGGCGACCCCGCGCTCGCGCGCCATCTGGGCGCGGCGGGGCCTGTCGCTCCGGGGGCCGCTCGACAGGACGACGCAGGCCATGCTGCTGCGGCAGCTCTACCTCGCGTATTTCGAGACACGCCGCTTCGAGCGGGCAGCCGAGGTCGCGGAGCAGATCCTGGCGCTCGGCGTGCTGAGCGACGTCGCCCACCAGGACGCGGCGCGCGCGAAGCAGGCCCTCGGGGACATCGAGGGGGCCGTCGGGCACCTCCGGCTGGCGGCGCGCACGGGGCCGGCGAGCCGGAGGGCGTTCCACTGGTGGACGCTGGGCAGCGTGTATCACCTGGCGCGCCGGTACGACGAGGCGATCGGCGCGCTCACGCGCGCGGCGCGCTGGGGCACGCGGGACAAGCCGCTCTACCAGGGGCACCTCGCCGTCGTGCAGTGCGAGAGCGGCAAGCCGGTGGAGGGGCTCGGCGCGCTGATCGATCGGCTCTCGGAGGTGCCGGCAGGCCAGGGGTACGGCCGGTTCGTGCTCGGGCAGATGGCCTACTTCGACCGGCGCTGGGACGAGGCCAAGAAATACCTGGAAGCCTTCGTACAGCGGAGCACCTCGGGCAGGGCCGCGGTCGCGATCGCGCTCGGCGCGGAGATCGAGGCGGCGCGCCGGACGCTCGCGTCCCTCGCGGAACGCTGATGCCGGCCTGAACGGACGGCGGCCCGCCGCACGACCCCGATCGCTTTGCTATAGAACCTTCGTGATGACCGCTTCGACTCGTTTCAAGGCAAGCGCCGGCGCCGCGCCGGCGGGTGTCCGACGTGGCGGGCGCGGCGCGCTCGGACGCGCGCTCCCGGCGCTGGTCGCGCTCGCCACGCTCGCGTCCCCGGCGCTCGCGCTGGCCGATGATCAGCGCGATCTCTTCACCCGCGGTCTGGAGGCCGGCCCGCTCTTCGCCGCGCTCGCCGCGCTCGGGGGCGGGCTGCTCACGTGCCTGACCCCCTGCGTGTACCCGATGATCGCCATCACGGTGAGCATCTTCGGGGCGCGGGAGGCGAAGTCCCGGCGCGAGGCGATGCTGCTCTCGACGAGCTTCGTGCTCGGGATCGTCGTGCTCTTCACGACGATGCTCGTGGCCGCGGCGCTCACGGGCAGCCTGTTCGGCGGCGTGCTCTCGAACAGGTGGGTCATCGTCGGCATCGCGGCGGTGTTCATCGCGCTCTCGCTGTCCATGTTCGGCGCGTTCGAGATGACGCTGCCGGACACCCTGATGCAGCGGCTCTCGCAGGTCGGGGGCATCGGCTACGGCGGCGCCTTCCTGCTCGGTCTCGTGAGCGGCCTCGTCGCCGCGCCGTGCACCGGGCCCGTCCTCACGGGCATCATTCTCTGGATCGGGAAGACCCAGAATGTCGGCCTCGGCGCGCTGGTCGGCGCCACCTTCTCCCTCGGGCTCGGCCTGCCGTTCTGGCTCGTTGGCGCGTTCGCGTTCGCGCTGCCGAAGGGCGGCAAGTGGATGCTGGGGGTGAAGTCGTTCTTCGGGATCGTGATGATGGTCGTCGCGCTCTATTTCCTGAAGACGACCTTCCCGGCGCTGTCGTCGCTCGCGCAGCCCACGCCGCAGTTCATGGCCATCATGGCGGGCCTCGTCGCGGTCGGCCTCGCGCTCGGCGCGGTTCACCTCTCCTGGGACGACGGCGGCGCCGGCGTGAAGGCCCGCAAGGGGGTCGGGATCGCGCTCACGGTGGCCAGCAGCTTCCTGCTCGTCGCGAGCCTGGATCTGCCAAGGCTCGCCTCGCCCGTCCCGTCGGCGGTGGCCGGCGAGGTCGTGTCGCCGCAGCTCACGTGGCTGCACGAGGAGCCGGTGGCCGTCTCCAAGGCGAAGGCGGAAGGGCGCCCGCTGCTCGTGGACTTCACCGCGGAGTGGTGCGGCGCCTGCAAGCAGCTCGCGAAGGAGACCTTCTCGGATCCCCGTGTCATGGCCAAGGCGGCGCACTTCGTCGCGGTGAAGGTCGACGCGACGGACGACGAGGATCCGCAGATCGACGCGGTGAAGGGCAAGTACAAGGTCGTCGGCCTGCCCACGGTGGTGCTGTACGACTCCACCGGCGCCGAGCGGAAGCGCTTCAACGACTTCGTCGGCCCGGACGTGTTCCTGGCCGCGCTCGAAGGCATCCAGTAGCGCGCTGCGCCTGGCAGCAGCGCGCCGCACACGCCGTCGGCATGGCCCAGGACGACCGAACGCCGCGAGGAGGGAGCGACGGGCGCCGCGCCCCTCGCGGCCAGGCCGCCACGAACATGCGCACCTTCCTGCTCGCCGCCCTCGCGCTCTGCGCCCTGCTCGTCGCGGGCTGCGGCGCTTCGAGGCCCACCACCGGGACCGTGGTGATCGGGGTGACGAGCGAGCTCCGCGCGGGCGCCGACATCGACCTGCTGCGCGTCGTCCTGCGGGCCGGCGGAGACGTGGTCCACGAGGACGCGCTGGCGCAGAAGAACGGGCAGCTGTTCTTCCCGCGGGAGTTCTTCTTCAGCGATCTCGAGGATGGCACGGCCGTGGAGATCTCCCTGGAGGCGTTCGGAGCGAACGACGCCGAGAGGCCGCTGCTCACCCGCACCGCGTCGACCCGGGTGATCGGCGGCCGCACGCTGCTGCTGCGGGTGCGCCTCGAGCGGGAGTGCGTCGTCGCGCCCGGGGCGGCCACTTGCCCGGCCCCTCAGACCTGCGTGGCCGGCGGCTGCAGCGCCCCCGACGTGGATCCCCGGCAGCTCGATCCCTACAGCACCTCGTGGAACGCGGGCGCGGAGCCGGACCTCTGCAAGCCGGCCGCCGGGGGCGAGCCGGTCGTCATCGTCGGGGAGGGGCAGGCCGACTACTTCCCGCTCGATGACCTCGACGAGATCCAGGTGGAGGCTGGACCTCAAGGCGGCTACCACATCTTCGTCGCCATCCGGCTCAAGAACCTGCGCCGATCCGGCTCGCTCACCCTGGTGAACGGCATCGTGCCCGAGCTCGGCTATGCGATCGAGCCGCTCGAGGTCATCTTCACCCTGGATCCCGACGAAGGCGGCTTCTGCAAGCTCGCCGGGCTGCGGTTCCGGCTGGATGGCGAGCGGAAGATCGAGGAGCTGCTCGGGAAGGTCGTGGAGATCGGGGTGACGGTGACCGATCCCGACGGAGACGCCGGTACCGGCAAGCGCGCGGTGACGCTCTCGCAGACCATCCTGTAGCGCGCGGGCGCCCTGCGCGGGCGGAGGCGCGCGGGCTCACTCGCGCGCAGCGCGCCAGCGCGTCATCCAGCCGCCGGTGAGCAGGTCGAGGGACGCCTCCGCCTCGAGCGCCGCGAGCGTCGCGGCGCGGTGCTCCTCGGGGCTCTGGCCCGGATCGGCCGCGAGCGCGACGGCGCGCTGCCACGCGAACAGCAGCTCGAGGACGCGCGCCGTGAGCTTCGTTTGCAGCTCGGCGCGCTCGCGGCGGAGGCGCTCCAGCGCGATCTCCTCGTCGGCGAAGACGATCCGGTCGAGCCGCCACGTCGCGCGCGCCTCGAGCCACAGGCTCGTGCCGCCGGACGCCGTCCTTCGCGACGGATCGTACTCCGTGGGGGCCAGGCTCTCCGCTTCGTCGACGAGCCGGGAGACGCGGAGCCGGAGCTCCGGGAAGAGCGACGACGTCCGCGCGCGCGACGCGATCGCGTCGATGCGCGCCTCGGGATCGAGGAGGCGGGATCGCCGCAGCGCCGCCTCGACGATCGCGCGGGCCATCGCCGGCGTGACCCGGACCGGCAGCGGGAGCGGCGGCTCGGCCTCGGCTGGCTGCGCGGGCGGAGGCGGCCCCGGGGGCTCGATCTCGGGCGCCGCGCGCGGCGGGCTCGGGGTCGCCGGGGCAGGCTTCAGCCGAGGCGCCGCAGGTTCGGCGACGGCGGACGGTGGAGACGGCGCGCCTGGGCGGGCGGATAGCCGCCCGAGGGGGATGCTCGCGAGCAGCATGCCGGTGAGGGAGCGCTCGCCCCCTTCGAGCCGGGCGACCCCGAGCTCCACCGCGAGCCAGAGCGGCCGCGCGCTGCCCGGGGACGCAGCCCAGAGCTCGTGGGGCGCGGTGTCGAGGCGGTCCACGCGCGGGTCGAGCGCCGTGGGCTCGTCGTCGAGGGGGAGCTCGGCGCGCGCCTGCCGCGTGAACAGGGCGCAGGCGAGCGCGGCGAGGAGGAGGAGGAAGAGAGCGGAGCTTGCGACGGATCGGTGGTTCGGGTGCACGCGAGGTGGGTCGACCGCCGCCCGTCGCGAGTTGCGTGCGGCGGGTCAACCAGGTCGCTCAGCGGCCCCGGGAAGGCGGGCGCGCCCGGGTGGCGAAGCTCCGCCAGAGCTCCGCTCCACCGCCAAGGGATCGGACCCGATCGGCGCCGAGGCGCGGCCCGCCGCCCGGCGAGAGGCCCCGCTCCGCGCTCGTGCGCCGGAGCGCCTCGCTGGCGTGAGGTCCCGCGCTCCCGCCGCCTCCTCGGAGCAGCTCGCTCGAACCGCCGCGGGTCGCCGCGACCGCCTGCGCGATCGCCTCCGGCGTCGGCGCCGTTCCTGACGGGAAGCGGGCTGGTCCCTCGCTCGCCGCGCCGCGGGTCGCCGCGACCGCCTGAGCGATCGCCTCCGGCGTCGGCGCCGTTCCCGAGGAGAAGCGCCCCGGCGCCTGGTCGGGCAACGCGAGCGTCGGCTCCGCGACGAGCGTCGCGCTGCGCCCAGCCGCGACCGCTTCGAGGCCGTGAGGCGCGGCCGCCCGGACTGCCTCCGCGGCCACGCCGCGGATCGCGGCCGGCGCAGCAGGCGCCACGTCGCTGCCGGTGACGACCGCCGCCGCGGCCACCTCGACATCTGCGTCACCGCCGGCGACCGGCGCGCTCGACGCCGGAAGCGCCGTGGTCGCCGAGCCTCCGCTCGCGCCGACCACGACGACAGGCTCGCCGTGCTCTCCGCTGGCCCCGGCAATCGGCGGTGACGCCGTCACCGCGGCGATCAGCGCCGGGGACGCCGCATCGCCGGCGCCGCCCTCGAGGTGCCGCTCCGCGACGTTCATCGCCGCAGCGGGGCTGCCCGGCGGGATCTCGCTCGTCAGCTCCGGCGCAGAGGCCGGTGGCTCCTCCGAGGTCCCGCCCGCCAGCGCTGGCGCAGAGGCTGGTGGCTCCTCCGAGGTCTCACCCGTCAGCGCTGGCGCAGAGGCCGGTGGCTCCTCGGAGGACGATCTCGGCGAAGCCGGCAACGCGCGTGGCACAGCGACCTCGAGGCCGACCGCGAAAGGCTCGAACACCTCGCCGGCGAGCCAGCCCGTGCACATACGGAGGTTCGCGCCGGACGGGATGTCGCGCACGAACATGTCCCCGAAGAGCGCGTCGATGGCGAGATCCCGCTGCTCGACCACGGGCCGCTCCCAGCTCGGGAGCACCGCGACGACGCGGATCGCGAGCTGTCCTTCCGGGCGACGCGCCCGCGCTCGCGCGAGCGTCCTGGGACGCACTTCCCAGTAGAGGTAGATCGTCTCGTGATCGACCGCGATGCCGACGATCTCGTCGAGGTCATACCGCGCCGGGAGCTCCGCCCGCTCGTCGCGCAAGGCCGCCGCAAGATCCAGCGCCACCCCTGCGGCGACGGGCGACGCCGTCGCTCCGGCGCCTGCAGGCGAAGGATCTCGCGGAGGCTGCACCGGAACGCCGCCAGGCGCTCCGGCAACGGGCCCGGGCTCCCCCTGGTGTTCGCTCGCGATGGCGGCCCCGCGTGGCTCGGTCGCGCCATCGTCTCGCGCGAACGGAGCAGGAGAAGCCTCCGCGGCGGCGCTCTCCGCATCCTCGGCGGCTGCGCCCGCCCCCTCGGCGGCTGCGCCCGCCCCCTCGGCGGCTGCGCCCGCCCCCTCGGCGGCTGCGTCCGCGTCCTCCGCGCCCGCATCCTCCGCGTCCGCGTCCTCCGCATCCTCCGCGTCCGCGTCCTCCGCGTCCCGCGCTTCCGCGCCTGCCCCCTGCCCGCGTGCCGCGCTCTCGATCAGCCTCTCCCGGAGCCGCCGCGCGCCCTCGTCCTCCGGCGCTCGCGCGAGGATCTCGTCGAGCATCGCGATGGCCCGGTCCGTGTGCCCCTGGGACGCATAGATCTCGGCGAGCGTCGTGGTGGACCGCGGCGGCGGCGGGGGCGGGGGCGGCGGCCACTGCTCCGGCGGCGCCTCGCCGCGCAGCGCGCGCGCGGCCTCCGGCATGTGCAGGCCCCGCTCGACCACGCGCGAGAGCAGATCGCGCGCCCGCCCGAGGAAGCCGCGGAGGCGGGCCCGCTCCGGCTCGCTCTGCGCGGTGCGCGCCACGATCTCGTCGATGAGCTCGACCTTCGTGAGCAGGCGCGGCCGGGGCACCCCGAGCCCCTCGGCGCGCGCTATCAGCTCCTCCCGCGTCAGCCCGTCGAGCTCCCGGCGCTCCATCGCCGCCGACGCTACCACATCCGACGCTCGCTCACCCTCGCCGGACCGCTCAGCGAAACGCCCCCTCCGCCGCCGGATCCGCGCTGATCGACGCGAGCCGCGCGCGCGCCGCCTCGGCGTCCCGCGCGATCTGCGCCTTGAGCTCCGGCAGGCCGGAGAACCGCCGCTCCTCGCGCAGCCGGGCGATCAGGTGCACGCGCAGCGCCGCGCCGTAGAGATCCTCGTCGACGTCGAAGAGGTGCACCTCGAGGTTCGGGCGCGCCTGCCTCGACGCCTCGACCGTCGGGCGGACGCCCAGGTTGGCCACGCCGCGCGCGAGCGCGATCGCGCGGCCCGACGAGGTCACCCGATCGACGAGCGTCGCGTACACGCCGAACGGCGGGAGCGCCTCCTCGATCTCGTCGATGTTGCAGGTGGGGAAGCCGATCGTCCGGCCCCGCCTCGCCCCCTGCGCGACGACGCCGGACAGCATGTGCGGGCGCGACAGCATCCGCTCGGCCGACTCGAGATCCCCGCGCGCGAGGGCCGCTCGGACGCGGGTGCTCGACCACGCCCCCTCGGCGTCGCCCACGAGCGGGTGCGATCGCGTCTCGAAGCCGAGATCCTCGCCGAGGCGCCCGAGCGTCGTGAAGTCGCCGGCGCGCCCGCGGCCGAACCGGAAGTTCGCGCCGACCAGGACGACGCGCGCCGCGAGCCGATCGAGCAGCACGCGCCGCACGAACTCCTCCGGCGTCTGCGCCGCGAACGCCCGGTCGAACGTCACCGCGTCGACCCGGATCGCCGGCTGCACGCGCTGGATGAGCTCGATCTTGCGCGGCAGCGCCGTCAGCGTCGCCGGCGGGGTCCGGCCGAGGACGCTCGCGGGGTGCGGGGCGAACGTGAGCGCCACCGGCTCGAGCCCCCGCCGCTCCGCGTCCAGCGCCGCGTCGGCGAGCAGCGCCTGGTGCCCCAGATGAACGCCGTCGAAATTGCCGATGATCACCAGGCTGCCCCGCGGCCCGGCCGCGGCGCGCCCGCCCTGCCCCGAAGCGGCGGCGGCGAAAGACTCCACGGCCGCTACCTAACCCGAAGCAGCGCCGAACGAAATGCGGGTGGACGCAGGCGAGAACGCAGGTGAGAGCCGGCGCCGCCGGTCACGATACGCACGTACAGCCAAGCGATCGCTGTACAGAGTCGCTTGACGTGCCCATGGCCGACTGATAGAGCCGCGCTCCCCGAAATGGGCTGGAGGCGCGCCGTGTTCAAGAGAGTCAGTATCTTCTCCGGCAACGCCAATTTCCCGCTTACCCAGGAAATATGTCAGGTCCTGGAGCAACCGATGGGGAAGTCGCGCGTGTCGCGCTTCTCGGACGGCGAGACGTTCTGCGTCATCCAGGAGAACGTCCGAGGCGTCGACACCTACGTCGTCCAGCCCACCTGCTCGCCGGTCAACGACAGCGTGATGGAGCTCCTGATCATGGTCGACGCGCTCCGCCGCGCCTCGGCCGGATCCATCACGGCGGTCATCCCCTACTACGGCTATGCCAGGCAGGACCGGAAGGTCGCGCCGCGGACGCCGATCACCTCGAAGCTCGTCGCCGACCTCATCGTCGCCGCCGGGGTGAACCGGATCGTCGCGCTCGACCTGCACGCCGGGCAGATCCAGGGGTTCTTCAACATCCCGTTCGACCACCTGTTCGCGATGCCGGCGCTGCTGGAGCACCACCTCCGCGAGCACTACGGCAAGGACGTGGTCATCGTCTCCCCGGACGCGGGCGGCGTGGAGCGGGCCCGCGCCTACTCGAAGCGCCTCCAGGGCACGCTCGCGATCATCGACAAGCGCCGCGAGCGGGCGAACGAGAGCGAGGTCATGAACATCATCGGCGAGGTGGCCGGCAAGAACTGCCTCATCCTCGACGACCTCATCGACACCGCCGGCACCCTGGTGAACGCCGCCAACGCCCTGATGAAGCAGGGCGCCAGGAGCGTCGCCGCCTGCGCCACGCACCCGGTCCTGTCCGGGCCGGCGGTCGAGCGCATCAAGGACTCGCCCCTCACCGAGGTCGTGGTGACGAACTCGATCCCGCTCTCGGACGAGGCGAGGGCCTCCGGTAAATTCAAGGTCGTCTCGGTGGCGCGGCTGCTCGCCGAGGCGATCCGCCGCATCCATCACTCGGACTCGGTGAGCTCGCTCTTCGTCTGACCGGCCGCGCGCGTTCGGCGGCGGGACGCACCGGCGACGCAGGTCGCCCGCGCCCCCTCGCCAGGACACACCAAAGAACGCACAAAAGACATAAAACGCGCCCTCCGGCGACGAAGGTTCGACTTTCTCTTCTCCGTTCTGCTATAGCGCCGCACCCTACGCCGGGGCGGAACCGCGCACCGCGGACCCCCGGATCACTTCTGGAGCCGTCGTCATGGACATCATCAAGCTCAACGCCACGAGGCGCGAGGATAGCGGCAAGAGCGCGTCGAGCCGCCTGCGCCGCGCCGGACAGATTCCCGCCATCGCCTACGGGCGCGAGCTCGCGCCGCAGTCGGTCGCCATCTCGCCGAAGGCGCTCCTTCAGGTGCTCGGCTCCGACCACGGCAAGAACTCCGTGGTCGAGCTGGCCATCGAGAACGGCCAGACGCTCACCGTCATGGTGCGCGACTACGACTACCACCCCATCTCGCGGGAGCTCGTCCACGCCGACTTCATCCAGGTGAAGCTCGACCAGCCCGTCGACGTGCAGATCCCCTTCCGCTGCGTGGGCAAGCCGAAGGGCGTGGTCACCGGCGGCGTGCTCCAGCAGATCTTCCGCACGATCCCCGTGCGCTGCCTGCCGGAGAAGATCCCGTCGTTCGTCGAGATCGACGTGACCGAGCTCGACCTGGGCGACTCGTACAAGGCCAGCGGGCTGACGCTGCCGGAGGGCGTGAAGACGCTCCTCGCGGACGACCAGACGATCGCCGTCGTCAACGCGCCCGAGAAGGCTGGCCCCGAGGAAGAGGCGAAGCCCGCCGCCGGCGCGCCGGCCGCGGCCGCTGCGCCGGCCGCCGGCGCCGCTGCCCCCGCGAAGGGCGCTGCCGCCGCGGGCGGCGACAAGAAGGACAAGAAGTAACCCGGGAGCGGGCCGCCTCGCGCCTCCGCACCGCGAGGCGCGCGCGGCCCGCCCTGCCCCGCGCTCACCTGCCTCGCCTGCCTCGCCTGTTCAATTCCAGGGACTCAGCAGAACCCGCTCGTCATGCTGCTCGTGGTCGGCCTGGGGAACCCCGGCAAGGAATACGCTGCTCACCGGCACAACGTCGGCTTCATGGCCATCGACGCGCTGGCCGACGAGGTCCGGGCGGATCCGTTCCGCGAGAAGTTCTCGGGCGTCCACGCGCGGGCAGAGATCGCCGGACAGCAGGCGATCCTGCTCAAGCCGATGACCTACATGAACGAGTCGGGGCGCAGCGTGCAGCCGGCGATGGCCTTCTTCAAGGTCGCGCCCTCCGAGCTGATCGTGCTCCACGACGAGCTCGACCTGCCGTTCGGCACGGTTCGCCTCAAGGTCGGCGGCGGGCACGCGGGGCACAACGGGCTGCGCTCGATCATCTCGCACGGCGGGACGGGCGACTTCGGGCGCGTCCGCCTCGGGGTAGGACGGCCTCCGGCGGGTTTCCGGGGCGAGGTCGCGGATTACGTCCTGTCGGGGTTCGACGCCGTCGAGCGCGCGAGCCTGCCCGACTGCTTGAAGCAAGCTGTCCAAAGTGTGCTAGAAGTCGCCGCCCGCGGCTTCGAGGCCGCGATGAACGTCCGAAACACCCGGCCCAAGCCGGGCAAGAGGCAGAAGGGCGAGGGGGATGGGTCGACGGATCCAGCCCCTGCCGCGAAGGAAGGGAAGGGTCCCCTCCCCCCGACGCAGAAGCCCTGATCCTCTACGGGACAGCCTGCCGAGCTCGCCGGTGCGTCGCTCGACAGGCTGTTCCTTTCCTCGCTCCGGGGCACCGCCCCGGGGCCATTGGCCGAGAGGGAAGACTGAATGAGCCGACAGGTAACGGCGCCCGGGCGCGCCAGAGAGTACGAAACGATCTACATCCTGCGACCCGACATCGACGCCGACGGCGCCGAGCGGATCGGGTCGCGCCTCGCCGAGGTCGTCGGCCGCGAGTCGGGCCGGCTGACCAAGGTCGAGACGTGGGGGCGTCGCCGCCTCGCGTACGACATCGCCAAGCACCGCCGCGGCGTTTACGTGTACCTGAAGTACCTCGGGGGCGGGAAGGTCGTCTCCGAGATCGAGCGCAACCTGCGCCTCTCCGACGGCGTGCTGAAGTACCAGACGGTGCTCGTGCGCAACGACGTCGAGGTCGAGGGCGTCACGATCGCCGACGAGGACGTGAAGTTCGAGCGCCTCGAGCTCACGCCGCTGGAGGACGACCGCGACGATTCGCGCGAGCGCCAGCTCGGCCTGATCGAGCCGGAGCGCCGCATCGACCGGAGCTCCGAGCAGGCCCCGGCGGGCGATCTCGACGATGCCGAAGAGGCTGAGGCGGAAGGCGCCGCCGACGAGGAGGAGAGCTGAGCTATGAACGGCCGCAACAGTGACATGGGCCGCAACGGCGGCGCTGACTACGACGATCGCGACTTCGGGCGCACGCCCGACCTGAACGCCGACGCCCCCGGGCGCCGCCGCACGGGCCGGAAGCGCGTCTGCCGCTACTGCGCGGACAAGGCGCTGATCATCGACTACAAGGACCCGCAGGCGCTCAAGTACTTCATCTCGGAGCGCGGCAAGGTCGTCCCGCGCCGCATCAGCGGCAACTGCGCGCGCCACCAGCGCAAGGTGACCCTCTCGATCAAGCGCGCGCGCAACATCGCGCTCTTGCCGTTCACCGTCACGGCGTAGGAGGTCGATCATGGCAACCCACATCCATGTGGTCCTCACGGAGGACCTCCACAACGTCGGCAAGAGCGGCGAGCTCGTGAAGGTTCGCCCCGGCTTCGCGCGCAACTACCTCATCCCGCGCGGCCTCGCGGTGGGCGCCACCGCCGAGAACGTGTCCCGCATCGAGCACGAGAAGCGGGTCGCCGAGTCGCGCGCCGCCAAGACGCGCTCCGAGGCGGAGCAGCTCGCGGCCAAGCTCAACCAGGTCAAGCTCACGATCAGCCGCCCGGTCGGCGAGGGCGACAAGCTGTACGGCTCGGTCACGGCGCGCGACATCGAAGAGGCGCTCGCCGCGCAGGGCTTCAGCGTCGACCGGCGCCGCATCGAGACCGACGCGATCAAGTCGCTCGGCGCCCACCCCGTCGTGATCCGCCTCGCCCCGTCCATCACGGCGTCGGTCGAGGTCACGGTCGCCGCCAAGTAGCGCAGCGCCAGGGAGCGCGGCTCGACCCGCGCTCCCGCGCTTCCCCTCCCCTCTCTCCAGCCGCACCCGCGCGCCCTCTTGGGCCGCACCCGCGCGCTCCCTTGGGCCGCGCCTCCTTCGGCCGCACCCGCGCGCTCCCTTGGGCCGCGCCCCCGCGCCCCCTCAGCCGCGCTTCCGCCTCACCCACGCCCGCGCGACGTCGTGCCCCCGCGTCACCGCGCGCAGCATGAGCGCCGCGTCCCCCCACCGCGCTCGCTCCTCCCAGACGAGGCTCGCCAGCATCCCGGCGCAGAAGGCGTCGCCCGCGCCCGTCGGATCGTGCGGACGCACAGGGCGCGGCGCGACGGCGCGCTCGCCCCCGGGGCCGAGCAGGAGCGTCTCCCGCGCGCCATCGGTGACGACCAGCGTCGCCTCGGGGCGGAGGCGCTCGCGGAGCGCGCGCGCCGTCGTCCCCAGCACGTCGAGATCGCCTGCGCTGCACTTCACGAGGTCCGCCTGCCCGAACAGGCGGAAGCAGCCGCGCACGCCTGCGCCGGAAACCGGCGCGGCGCCGGCCTCCGCGCCGGCAACGGACGCGGCGCGCGCGGCGCGCGGCCACATCCGCGGGCGCGCGTTGACGTCGACCACGACGGCGCACCCTTCGCGGCGAGCGCTCGCGGCCGCCCGCGCGAGCGCGCCGCTCGCCCCGCGCACCGGCGCGATCCCGGTGAAGTGCACGACCCGGGTCTGCCATCGTTCCGGCAGCGCTGCAGCGAGCGCCTGCGCCTCGCTCTCGCCCTGCCTGTACCCGGCGAAGCGCGCCTCGCCGCGCTCGATCGCCACGAGCATGAGGCCTGTGCGCGCCGCGCTCAGCGAGAGCCGTCCCACGTCGATGCCGGCCGCCGCGACCTCGTCCCTCAGCCCGCGCCCCATCGCGTCGTCGCCCAGCGCGGCGCACAGCCCCGAGCGTATCCCGAGCCGGACGAGCGCCGTCGCGGTGTTCACCGCCCCGCCCCCCGGCACACGGCGCAGCAATTTCGCTTGCTCGAGCGGAATGCCTTCGGGCGCATAGAGATCCCACAGCGCTTCACCGACGCAGACCACCTCGGCGGGCTCAATCCTTGTATGGCGTGTTTTGTGATCCACAATGGCGGCTCCCCGCGATGGCTCACGCCGAGGCGCGAAGCGTCATCGCAGCTGAGTCAAGCTCGAAAAGAAATGGCGATGAGACCGGGGTTGCTCAATTTCCATACCTCGCCGCCGGCGGCGCCTCGCCGCGAGGCCCCTCGGCGGCGATCGCCGCCGAGGCCTCCGCGAAAGCGCCCGAGCAAGCCGCCGCGCCTGCCTCCGATCATGCCTCCGATCGTGCCTCTGATCATGGAAGAGCGCCCCCTCGACGTGAAACCTGCATTGGGATGCCGACCGCACGAACGCTCACTGCAATGCAAACAGAAACCCTTCTCAGCGCTGCCCATGTTCTGGTAGACGGAAATCGACCCTGCACCCGACGCCCCGGAGGAACGTTTCCCCTCCGGGGCGTCGCCCATTTCGGCACCTGTGGAAAAGCTCGGGGCGGGATGGGGGGAATCGGTGGGGAGGAGAAGCACGGATGATGAGAATGATGGAGCGCCGCGGCCAGCGGCCTCAGAGGATCGAACCTCCCATCGTCGCCGGACGCGTGCCGCCGCACGACCTCGACGCCGAGGCGGCGGTGCTCTCCGCCATCCTGCTGCACCGCGACGCGCTCGATCGGGTGCTCGAGATCCTGAAAGCGGACCACTTCTACAGCGAGGCGAACAGCCGCGTCTATGAGGCCGCGCAGGAGCTCGCGGCCGCCGGCACGCCCATCGACATCGTCTCGGTCGCGTCGTGGCTGCGCGACCGGGAGCGCCTCGTCCAGGTGGGCGGCGCGGCGTACCTCGCCCAGCTCGCGGACGCGACGCCCGCGGTCGCGCACGTCGCGGCGCACGCGCGGGTCGTCTACGAGAAGTGGCGCGTGCGGCAGCTCATCGCCACGTGCCAGCGCGTCGCGGCCGAGGGCTACGGCGACGTCGGGGTGGTGCAGGAGTACATCGACGGCGCGGAGCAGGCGGTCTACCAGCTCGCGCGCACGCCCCAGGGGACGGCGACCCAGCCGATCGCCCAGGTGCTCAAGGCCGCGTTCGAGCAGATCACCGCCGCCGCCGAGCGCGGCGACCGGATCACCGGCATCTCGACCGGGTACGAGAAGCTCGACGCCAAGACGGCCGGCCTGCACGACGGCGACCTCTCGATCATCGCCGCCCGCCCCGGCATGGGCAAGACGTCCTTCGTCCTGAACCTCGCCGTGAACGTGGCGTCGCCGCGCACCGTGAGCTCCCCGGGGCCCGACCAGTCGGGGCACGGCGTCGAGCGGCACGACCCCGGCTTCGGCGCCGCCGTCTTCTCGCTCGAGATGCCCCGCGAGCAGCTCGCGACACGTATGGTCTGCAGCGAGGGCCGCGTCGACGTCGGCAAGCTCCGCCAGGGCTTCCTGCAGCCCGACGACTGGCGGCGCCTGACGGAGGCCGCCTCGTTCCTGTCCACCCTGCCCATCTGGATCGACGACACGCCGGCCATCTCCCTCCTCGAGCTGCGCGCCAAGGTGCGGCGCATCCAGGCCGAGTACGACCGGCCGCCCAGCGACGGCAGCTCGGGGCGGCGCATCGGGCTCATCGTCATCGACTACCTGCAGCTCATGAAGGGGCGGGACGGCGTGAGCAGCCGCGAGCAGGAGATCAGCGAGATCTCCCGCGGGCTCAAGCAGCTCGCGAAGGAGCTCAAGGTGGCGGTCATCGCGCTCTCCCAGCTGAACCGCGCCGTCGAGACCCGGACCACCAAGGACAAGCGCCCTCAGCTGTCGGACCTCCGCGAGTCGGGCGCGATCGAGCAGGACGCCGACAACATCATCTTCATTTACCGTGACGAGTACTACAACCCGGAGACGACCAACCACAAAGGCATCGCCGAGCTCATCGTCGCCAAGCAGCGCAACGGGCCGACGGGCAAGGTGCTCACGCGGTTCACCTCCTCGTGCACCCGGTTCGACAACCTCGCGCCCGGCGACTACCCGGAGATGGCGGACGACGAGTAGGCTGCGACGCGCGACATGTCCGCCTGGTACGTCCCTGCCCTCCTCGCCGCGCTCTGCATGGCCGGTCACTACCTGATGCTGCGCGCGGCGGCAGGCCGGGTCGGAGACGCCCTTGGCGCGCTGTGCCTCGAGGGCACCGCGGCCATCGGGATCCTCGTCTTCTTCCTCATCCGCCCTGGCGCGGAGACGCCTCCGTCGGCCCAGGGGGTGCTCTGGGCCTGCGCCGCCGGCCTGTGCATCAGCGGCGTCGCGACGCTCACCTTCATGGCGCTCCGCATCGGCGGTCCGGTGACCGCGACGGGGCCGATCGTGTTCGCCGGCGGCATCGCGATCGCCGCGCTCTTCGCGCCGCTGCTCTTCGGCGAGGTGTTCACCGCGCGCCGCGCGCTCGGCGTCGGCCTGGGGCTCGCCGCCCTCTTCGTCCTCGCCACCGAGCGCTCCTGACCCAAGGCGCGCCGCGGCCGCGCATCGGAGTCGGAAGAGGATCGATGACCCGCTCGCCCGAGTGCCCCCGCCCCCCCGGAAGCCCCGCAGGGCGCGCGGCGCGCCGCGCCCTCCGCGCGGCGCGCCTCTTCGTGCTCGCGCTCGCGCCGGCGACCTGCGCGCCGCCCGTGCAGGGCGGCAGCGTCGTCGTGTCGTCCGGCGCTGTCGAGCGCCTCGGCATGCTCTGCCGGTGGGGCCGCGGCGGCGCGGAGCAGGGCGATCTCTGCCCGAGGGACGGCGGCGCCGCGCGGCCGGCGCGCGTCCGGCGGATCACGGGGCCCGCGGACGCGCTCTCCGGTCCGCTCGCGGCGGGGCGGCCCGGCGACTACGTGCTCGAGAACGACGAGATCGCCGTGGTCGTCGACCAGCCCGGCCCCGGGGCTGGCCTCGCCGAGAGCGGCGGCAACCTCATCGACGCGGCGGACGCGCGGGCGCGCCGCGACGAGCTCGGGCAGCTCGTCACGCGGCTCGGCGCGCCGCCGCGGCAGGTGATCTACCGCGACATCACGACGGGCGGCGGCGAGGACGGCGCCGCCTGGATCGAGGCGCGCGGCGCGGTGCGCGGGCGCGATCTCGCCGGCGGCGCGCTCTCCGTCACCACCCGCTACACGCTCCGGCCGCGCGACCGGGCGGTCCTGATCACGACGTCGCTCCGGAACGACGGCGACCGCCCGCTCGAGGCGCTCGACCTCGGCGACGTCGTCCACTGGGGCGCGGCGGAGCACGTCGCGCCCGGCGCGGCGCCCGGGCTCCGCGGCGAGCACGAGGCGCCGTACCTGGCCGGCGTCGGGGCCGGCGTCGCGTACGCGCTCGCCCCGGTGGGCGGCGCGGCGGTCCGCGCGCGGAGCGGCGAAGGCTTCAGCGACGCGACGTTCGCTCGGCAGGCCGCGCTGCCGCCCGGCGGGCGCGCCGCGTACCAGCGGATCCTCGCGATCGCGCCGCGCGGCGACTCGCTCGCCGTCGAGACGGAGCTCTTCTTCCTCGGCGGCGGCGCGCCCGGCGGCGTCGCGCTCGAGCTCGTGGACGGCCGCGGCGCGCCGCTCCCGCCCCTCGCCGGCAAGGCGACGCTGACGCCGATCGCCGAGGACGGCGCCGCGCCGCCCGCCGCCGCGCTCGATCTGTGGCTGCGGACCGGCGACGGCGCGCCGCTCGCCGCCGAGGCGCCGCCCGGCCTCTACCTCGTCGGCTTCGAAGGGAGCGGCCGCCGCGCGCTGGGGAGCGCGCGGATCCGGATCCGCGCCGGCGAGATCGCCCCCGCGCGGCTCACGCTGTCCGGCGCCGGCCGGCTCTACCTCTCGGTGCACGAGGGCGGCGCCTCGGTGCCCGCCGCGGCCCCCGATCCCCTCGGTCCGCTCGCGCCGGCGAGGGTCAGCCTCTTCGACGCCGCGACCGGCGAGGCCCTCTCGCCGCCCCGGCTCGCGCTCATGGGCGAGCTCGATGTCGCCCTTCCCCCCGGGCGAGTCCGCGTCGTCGCATCGCATGGCCCCGAGTACGCGCTCGCCGAGGCGACGGTCGACATCGCGGACGGCGGGACGTCGCGGCTCGATCTCACGCTGGAGCGGGTGGTCGACACGTCGGGCTACATCGCCTGCGACCTCCGGCAGCACACGGCGCGGAGCGCCGACGCGGGCGTCTCCTCGGCCGCGCGGCTCGCCTGGAACGCGGCGGAAGGCGTGGAGTGCGCGGTGGCGAGCGAGCACAACCTCGCCTCGGATCTCCAGCGGGACGTCGCCGCCCTGCGGCTCGAGACCCGGCTGCGCGCGCTCCCGGGCGTGGAGCTCACGAGCGGCCGGAGCGGCGCCGGGCTCGGGAGCCTCAGCGTGTTCCCGCTCGGCGGGGAGGCGGCCGCGCCCCGCGAGGGCGCGCTGCGGTGGGTCGACGAGACGGCGAGCGAGATCCTGCGCGAGGTGCGCGCCCTGCCCGGCGAGCGCGTCGTCCAGGTGAGCCGACAGCACGGCGGCGGCTCGCCGCTGCACGGATCCGGGGCGCCGCAGGCCGCGCCGGATCCGGGCCCGAGCCTGCTCGCGCAGATCGTCGGTGACGGCGCCGATGCCGTCGAGGTCTGGACCGGGCGCGACGCGGCCGCGCGGGACCGCGCGCTCGAGGATCTCTGGGCGTTGCTCCGCGCGTCCCACCCGGTCACGCCGACGGCGACCAGCGACAGCCACGGGCTGCGCGGCGCGGAGGCGGGTACCCCGCGCACCTACGTCGCCGTGGCCGACGATGATCCGGGCCGGCTCGACGTGGCCGATCTCGTCGCGGGCCTGCGGCGCCGTCGCGACGTCGTGATCACGAACGGGCCGTTCGTGACGATGCGCCTCGGCGACACCCGCCAGGGCGGCGTCGCCTCGGCGCGGCGCGGGTCCCGTGGCGGGCCGCTGTCGCTCTCGATCCGCGTCGAGCGCGCCCCGTGGGTCGACGCGCGCGAGCTCCAGGTGCTCGTCGGCGGCGTCGCGAGCGGCGCGCCGATCCCGCTGGAAGGCGTGCGCACGACGCCCGCGGGCGCGCTCCTCGACGAGATCGCGATCCCCGTCGTCCTCGGGGCCGGCGGCGGGCGACGACCGCCACGGCCCGACGCCCGCGCCGGCGCAGCGCTCGGCGACCGCGGGCCCGGGCAGAGCGCGCACGGCGCGATCTCCGTCGCCGAGGACACCTTCGTCGTCGCGATCGTCCGGGGGCGGCGCCCGCTCGAGCCGGTGCTCGCGGGGGACCCGGGCGAGATCCTCCCGTTCGCGATGACGGCGCCGCTCTGGATCGACGCCGACGGCGACGGCCGCTCCCTCGGCCGCGCCGCAGCGCCGTGAGCGCGGCGAGCTCCGTGGCGCGCCGGGCACGTCAGCGCAGCCCCGCATGAAGAGGGCAGCACGCGTTGCCGCAAGCTGGCCGGCGCCTGGCCCGGCTGTGCGGCATTACGTGCAGCTGTCCAGCTTTGCTTTCAAATCGTCAAGTGCGCAAAGACGCAAGGATGTACGAAATTTGTTCTTTTTGCGGCTTTGCGCCTTTGCGACGTTGCGTTGAAATCTCTCTCCCCATCCCTCGCCGGACTCCTGGTGAGTGGAACCAGTACGCCCGGAGGACCGGTGGCTGGAGCTCCAAGACGACGCGAGCTGCCCACCCTTCCGATACGAGCGCACCGACGGCGCCAGTGGATCTGTACGATTGATACGGCGCCCTTGGCGCGTGCACGTCGAGAAAAGACCTGTACCAAAGGTCACGACCAGCGCCGGCGCTCGTTTGCGAGGCCGCGGATAGGTCACGACCTATCGCGGAGGATCTTTTCGGCCCCGGAGACAGGTCCCGATCTGAGGAAATGGATCTTTTCATACAAGTGCCCAGGTCGCGACCTCGCCGCCGGCTCGCGAACAGCCTCCGCCCCAGGTCGCGACCTCGCCGCCGGCTCGCGAACAGCCTCCGCCCCAGGTCGCGACCTCGCCGCCGGCTCGCGAACAGCCTCCGCCCCAGGTCGCGACCTCGCGGGGGCATCCAAACGGGCGGCCGGAGGGGATCGCTTTTCGTTTGCCTCCCGCGCGCCCGGGCAACATGGACCGCGGCGCATGCGAACCGAGCGGCTCGCCGCTGACGCGGCATCCATCGCGCGGGCCGCCGAGATCCTCCGCCGCGGGGGGCTCGTCGCCTTCCCCACGGAGACCGTGTACGGCCTCGGCGCGCGCGCCGACGACGCGCGCGCGGCGCGCGGCATCTTCGAGGCGAAGGGGAGGCCGCCCGGCAACCCGCTGATCGTCCACGTCCCCGATGTCGCGTCCGCCCGCGCCCTCGCGGACGGCTGGCCGCCGGACGCGGAGCGGCTCGCGCACGCCATGTGGCCGGGGCCCCTCACCCTCATCGTCGCGCGCCGGGCCGACCGCGTCGCCGACGTGGTCGCCGCCGGCGGGCCGACGGTCGCGATCCGCATCCCCGTCCACCCGGTCGCGCGCGCCCTGCTCGACGCGGTCGGGCTGCCGATCGCCGCGCCGAGCGCCAACCGCTCCACCGAGATCTCGCCGACCACCGCCGAGCACGTCGAGAAGAGCCTCGGCGGGCGCATCGACGCGATCCTCGACGGCGGGCCGACCGCCGTCGGCATCGAGTCCACCATCGTCGACGTCACGCGCTCGCCCGCGCGGGTGCTCCGCCCGGGGCACGTCACGGCCGAGGCGATCGCCGCGCTCGTGCCGCTCGCGCCGCTCCAGACGACCGCCGGGCTGATCACTGCCCCGGCCGAGCGCGCCCCGTCCCCGGGGACCCACGCGCGCCATTACGCCCCCCGCGCGCAGGTCGCGCTGGTCCCCGCACAGGACGTCCGCGGCGCGCTCGATCGCGCCGCGCGGGCCGGGTCGCGCGCAGGCGCCGTCGAGCACGGCAGCCGCACCGCGACAGGGCCGCACGCCGAGCTCCTCCCCGGCGATCCCGCCGGCTACGCCGCGGCGCTCTACGCCGCATTGCACCGGCTCGAGGACGCCGGCTGCGACGTGATCGTCATCGCCGCCGTCCCCGAGGGTCCCGCGTGGGACGCGGTGCGGGACAGGCTGACGCGCGCCTCCGCGACGCCCTGAGCGAGCGCCGCGCGCTGGCAACAGCGCCGCCGCGGGGCCCCGATCGCCCCGCGGGTGTGTTTTCATCCACCGCGCTGGCGGTTTGTGGCAAATCAGGGTCGCCCGCCCGCTGGGTGAGCTACCTTCCTCGCCCCACCCGCGCCCCTCGTCGATCCCATGCCGGCAACGTCCCGCGCCGCCGTCCACAGCCTCGCGACCGCCCTCGGCCTCGCCGCGTCGCTCGTCGCCGCCCCCCAGCGCGCCGGCGCCAGCCTGCTCGACGAGCCGCCGAGGCGCGCGAGCTTCAACCTGAACGAGACGGTCGCGCCGGAGCTGCCGCTCCTCCGCGCCTTCCACAACGCCGCCGTCGAGCGCCCCGGGCCGTTCCGGCTCTACCTGAGCAGCGCCTACGGGAAATGGCGGCAGCAGCCGTGGTGGCAGCTCGCCTGGGGCGGCGCGCGGCCGGACGCCGCGGACGCGCTCGGCGAGCACGCGCTCGCCTCCCCTGCCCTCGGCTCCACGGCGTTCGCGAGCGCCTGGTCCCCCTTCACCCCCTTCGAGCCGCCCGGCACCCTCCACCTCGAGCCGGCCGCGCCGGCGTGGTTCCGCCAGCTCGATCCGATCCTCGGCCCGCCGGTGCTCGCGACCACGGGGCCGAGCCTCTCCTCGAACGGCTTCGATCTGCTCTGGGATCCGCCGAAGAAGCAGCCGCTCGACTGGCGTTGCCGCAGGGGCCCGGTCCGGTTCGCCCGGTACGGCGGCCAGCACGACGCCTTCGAGCTGGTGCGCTGCGACGGCTCCGTCGCGCCCGGCGCGCTGGATCGCCTGTCGATCATGGCCCGTCCGCCCGACGCGCCCGACCCGGGCGCAGAGCTCCCCGACGAGCCCGACGCCGACACCTGGCAGCGGGCGCTCGAGTGGGTGCCCCAGGTCCGCCTCGTCCACCCGCGCCTGCTCTGGCTGCTCCAGCAGATCGCCGACGCCTTCCCGCGCCGCGGGCTCCACATCTTCAGCGGGTACAGGCCGCGGGCGCCGACGACGCGCGACGCGCCGGCCGCGCGCAGGCCGACCTCCGGCACGCACCACAGCCAGCACGCCGAGGGGCGCGCCATGGACATCCTCGTGATGGGCGTCCCGAACACCGCGCTGTTTCAGTTCTGCCGCACGCTCGACGACGTGGGCTGCGGGTTCTACCCGAACAGCAAGTTCGTCCATGTCGACGTGCGCCGCCCCGGCGCCGGGCGCGTCTTCTGGATCGACATCTCCGGCCCCGGCGAGCCGTCGGAATACGTCGACTCCTGGCCCGGCGTCGTCGAGAGCGGCGGGCTCTCCTGGGGAGGCGCGCAGGGAGCGCGCTCCGGCGGGGCCACGCCTCGCTGACGTCGCCTCCCCGCGGTCGACCTCGCACCTCCACCCGCGCGACCGGCTGCTCCGCCGCGCGCTCCCGTTCCGGGGGATGGATCACGCCTCGGGGCGCGGTGACTTGCCTCCCCGAGATCGGTGTTAAGCTTGGCGTCTTCCCCCTGGGCGCGCGACGCGAGACGGGGGCGGAGCTCGGCGAGCCGAGATCTGTCCCCCGCACCTCCGGCGGCCATGGCCGCCCCGCGATCGCCCTGGAGAAAAAGGGTGCGAAATGGGCGAGTTGCGGACAGGGATGGTTGAGAAGATCGCGGCGATGCAGGACTTCGCGCTCTACCGCGATCTCGCGTGGGAGGGCACGTTCGAAGAGTACCTCCAGATCGTGCGCCAGAACCCGCAGGTGACGCGCAACGCGTTCCAGCGGGCGTACGACATGATCATCCGCTACGGCATCGAGGAGTACACGGACAACAAGAAGAAGCTCATCCGGTACAACTTCTTCAAGGACGAGATGCACGGCGGCGCCGACGCCGTGTACGGGCTCGACATCCCGCTGATGCGGCTCGTCCACGTGCTCCGGGCCGCCTCGGAGGGCTACGGCCCGGAGAAGCGCGTCATCCTGCTGCACGGCCCGGTCGGCTCGTCGAAGTCGACGATCGCCCGGCTCCTCAAGAAGGGCATCGAGCACTACTCGACGACCCCCGACGGCGCGCTCTACACGTTCGACTGGGTGAACCTCGACGACGTCGGCATGGCCGGGACGGAGAGCGCCCGCTTCAAGTGCCCGATGCACGAGGAGCCGCTGCGCCTCGTCCCGCCGGCGTGGCGCGACCGCGCGTTCCGCGAGCTCGGCCTCTCGAGCGCGCAGCACCACGTCCGCACCGAGGGCGACCTCGACCCCGCGTGCCGCTTCATCTTCAACCGCCTGATGGACAAGTACGGCGGCGACTGGTCGAAGGTGATGCAGCACGTGCGCGTGCGCCGCCTCGTGCTCAGCGAGAAGGACCGCGTCGGCATCGGCACCTTCCAGCCGAAGGACGAGAAGAACCAGGACTCGACCGAGCTCACCGGCGACATCAACTACCGCAAGATCGCCGAGTACGGCTCGGACTCGGACCCGCGCGCGTTCAACTTCGACGGCGAGTTCAACATCGCGAACCGCGGCATCGTCGAGTTCATCGAGGTGCTGAAGCTCGACGTCGCGTTCCTCTACGACCTGCTCGGCGCGTCGCAGGAGCACAAGATCAAGCCGAAGAAGTTCGCCCAGACGGACGTCGACGAGGTCATCATCGGCCACACCAACGAGGCCGAGTACAAGAAGCTCCTGAACAACGAGTTCATGGAGGCCCTCCGCGACCGCACGATCAAGATCGATATCCCGTACATCACGAAGGTGTCGGAGGAGATCCGGATCTACGAGAAGGACTTCAACAAGGAGAAGATCCGCGGCAAGCACATCGCCCCGCACACGCTCGAGGTCGCCGCGATGTGGGCCGCGCTCACCCGGCTCGAGGACCCGAAGAAGCACAACCTGTCGCTCGTCCAGAAGATGAAGCTCTACGACGGCAAGGTCCTGCCCGGCTACACGCAGGACACCGTGAAGGAGCTCCGCAAGGAGGCGTCGCGCGAGGGCATGGAAGGGATCAGCCCCCGCTACGTGCAGGACAAGATCTCGAACGCGCTCGTCAACGACCTCGGCGAGGGGACGATCAACCCCTTCATGGTCATGAGCGAGCTCGAGAAGGGCCTCCGGCACCACTCGCTCATCACGAACGACGAGCAGCGCAAGCGCTTCACCGAGTGCATCGGGATGGTGAAGCGCGAGTACGAGGAGATCGTCAAGAACGAGGTGCAGCGGGCGATCAGCGCCGACGAGGACGCGATCCAGAAGCTCGCCGCGAACTACATCGACTCGATCAAGGCCTACACCCTGAAGGAGAAGGTGAAGGACCGCTTCACCCGCGAGGACGTCGAGCCCGACGAGCGGCTGATGCGCTCGATCGAGGAGAAGATCGACATCCCCGAGAACCGCAAGGACGACTTCCGCCGCGAGATCATGAACTACATCGGCGCGCTCGCGGTCGACGGCAAGAAGTTCGAGTGGCACACGAACGACCGGCTGCGCCGCGCCCTCGAGCTCAAGCTGTTCGAGGATCAGAAGGACGCGATCAAGCTCCAGACCCTCGTGTCGAGCGTCATCGACAAGGAGACGCAGGAGAAGATCGACATCATCAAGACCCGGATGATCAAGTACTTCGGGTACAACGAGGTCTCGGCGCGCGACGTGCTCGACTACGTCGCCAGCATCTACGCGCGCGGCGACACGAAGTGACCCGTCGCGGGGGCGCGGCGGCGCTCTCGGCAGCGCGCGCCGCGCCGCTCGCCCCCCCATCGGTCACCCACGTGAACGTTCGAATGTAGGAAGAAACGCGGCGCGGCGCTTCGTTACCGCCTGCGACCAGCCCCGAGGCTCAGCCTTCGCGCCGGAGCCTCGCGAGCTCGCGCTCCAGCGAGGCCACCATGCGCTTGAGGTCGCGGACCTCCTCGACGGTCGCCAGGCCCATCGCCTTGGCGAACGTCTCCTTCTGCTCCGCGGTGAACGAGGAGACCCGGCCGGGCACGCTCATCGCCGTCATGAACAGCCGCATGAACCGCTCGTCCTGCATCAGCTTCGCCACGTTCGGGTTCGCGGCGAGCTTCATGCCCTCGGTGACCAGTCTGTCCTTCAGCGCCATGCGGGCAGCGTAGCCGACTTTCGCGCGGGCGCGTCAGCCCACCTCGACCAGCACCGCCGTGATGTTGTCCCGCCCCCCGCGCCGATTCGCGAGGTCGATGAAGAGGTCGACCGCCGCGTCGCCGCCCTTCGAGGCGATGCTCGCGACCTCCTCCTCGGCGTGGAGATACCCGTGCAGCCCGTCGGAGCAGAGCAGGTATCGATCGCCCTCCTCCACGGCGACGATCGAGGTGTCGACCTCGACGTAGTCCCGGTTGCCGACCGCGCGCGTGATCACGTTGCGGTGGGGCGAGCTCTTGGCCTCGTCCACGGAGATGAGGCCGTTCTTGATCTGCCACGCGATCAGCGTGTGATCCTCGGTCATCTGCACCGCGGTCCCGTTGCGGACCTGGTAGATGCGGCTGTCGCCCACCTGGCCGGTCACGAGCGCGCCGCCGACGATGAGCGCCGCGCTGATCGTCGTGCCCATGCCGCTCTTGTCGCGATCGAGCTCGGCGATCGCGAAGACCATGTACGTCGCCGCCTGGATCGCGCCCTCGAGGATGCGCAGCACGGCGCGCGCCTTGGGCTGCGTCAGCGGCTCGTTCGGATCGCCGATGGCAGGCAGGCCCCGCTTCACCATGCCGTAGATCGTCTCGACCGCCTCGGCGCTCGCGACCTCGCCGGCCGCGTGCCCGCCCATGCCGTCCGCGACGATGTAGAGGCGGAGCTCGTCGTCCCGGAAGAACGCATCCTCATTGGCGCGCCGGTGGCGCCCGACATCGGTGCGGCCAAATGATTGGATCCTCATCGAGCTTGCCCGGTCCTTCGCTTGCCGTCCCGTGAGGAAATCCCCGAGGCGCCGGCGCGACTGTCGCACGATAAACTTCTTGGGTGGGGCCTGTCGAGTGGGCGGAGGCTCGGTTAGGATGGAGACGAGCCAGCCATGGCACGAAGCTTCTCCGCGACCTGTGGGCCGGATGGCCTTCTCCAGCACCTGGCGGACCTGCGAAGCGCGGTGCCGTCGCCGTCGGGCGGGGTCGTCTTCGCCTCCGGACAGCTCGCCCAGCGCGCCTCGGGCATCGCCGAGCTCGTCCGCAGCGCCTGGCGCGGCGTCCCCGCCTGCGTCGTGCCGGCCGCGGGCGTGCTCAGCGAGCGCGGCGAGATCGAGGGGGACACCGGCGCGAGCGGCGTGCTGTGGTCCGGCGGGCAGGTCACCCCCTTCGCGCTGCCCGAGCGCGCCGAGGAGCCGAGCCGCCTCCTGCGCGAGGCGCTCGCCCGCGCCGTCGGCCAGCGCTCCGCGACGGCCATCCTCTTCGCCCGGCCCGGGGCGTTCGCGCCCGAGCGGCTCGAGGCGCTCTCCCTGTCCGCGCCGAACGCGTGCCTCTTCGGCGCCGGGACGGCCTCCGGCTCCGCCATCGGCGTGACGTCGCAGGGCGAGCTCATCGAGGGCCCGGCGACGGGCCTCGCCATCACCGGGTTCGCCCCGCCGCTCGTCGCCGCCTCGCCCGCCGCCAGGCTGATCTCCGGCTTCCACCGCATCGACGAGGCGAGCGGCGGCGTCGTGCTCCGCGCCGGCGGGCAGCCGGCGCTCGACCTGCTCTCCGCCGCGACCGCCACGCTCGGCGAGCCGCCCAGCGCGCAGCAGCTCATCCTCGCCGCGCTGGCCGACCCGCCGGGCGCCGACCGCGGCGACGCCGAGGCGGAGGCGCTCGATTCCGAGCGTTACGTGCTGCGGCCGGTCCGCGGCATCGATCCGTCGCGGCGGGGGCTCCTGCTCGGCGACGAAGCGAGGCCCGGCGCGCGCCTCGCCTTCGCGGTGCGCGACGCCGCCGCCGGCCGCGCCGGGCTCGAGGGGATCGCCCGGCAGGTGTCCCGGAGCGCGCTCGGGTCGGCCCCCCGCTTCGCGCTCTACCTGACCTGCGCCGGGCGCGGCCAGGGCCTGTACGGGACGCCCGACGTCGAGCCGCGCATCCTGCGCCAGCGCTTCGCCGACCTCCCGATCGCCGGCATGCACTCGAGCTTCGAGATCGCCCCCTGGGCCCGGGGCCAGGCCAGGCTCGCCCTTTACACCGGCGTGCTCGCGCTGTTCCGCGCGCCGAGCTGAGCGCCGCGCCTCAGCGCTCGCGGTAGACCGCGACCACCGCGGAGGCCCGCCGCTGCACCGCCGCGTGGACGGCCGCATACCGCGGCTCGTCGCGCAGGGGTGCGAGGACCGGACAGCGCTCGAGCCAGATCAGGTCGAACAGGCCGTCGGCCAGCGAGAGCTCGAGCGCGGCCAGCGCGAGCTCTCGCTGGCCGAGGAAGGCCGCGAACTCCGCCTGGAGCTGCCGGAAGAACGACGTGCGCCGCAGCGCCGTGACGGCCGGGCGCTCCCCCTCGACCTGCACGGGCCGGATGTCCGAGAGCCGCCCCTCGATGAGGTCAGCGATCACGTGCGCGAACGGCGCGGGGAGGTCCGGGAAGGCCTCGCTCACGCGCCGCTGAGAGAGCTTCTCGAGCACCTCCGGCTCGCGCTGCCAGAGCGCGCGGCGCATCCGCAGGACGGTGTAGCCCGAGCCGCTGCCCACCATCGGATGCGCCCGGATCACGTCGTCGGCGTCCGACCACCGGTCCAGCAGCGTGTACGCGCGCGCCAGCGCCTGCGCCGCCAGCACCACCTCGGGATCGCGCGCCAGCGCGGACCGGGCGCGGCGCGCGCCCTCCTCGAAGGCGCCGCACTCGAGCAGGATGTGGCCGATGAGGCCCTCCGCCTCGGCGTTGCCCGAGCGGCACGCGAGCGCCGCCTTGAGCTCCCGCATCGCGCCGACCACGTCGAGGCGCTGGAACCGCACCGACGCCATCGCGAGCCGCGCGTCCGGCAGCCCGGGCGCCGCGGCGACGGCGCGCGAAGCCGCCTCCGTGGCGAGCTCCCCGCCGCGGTCGGTGAAGAACCAGAAGCGGCAGCGCGCGATCGCGTAGGCCGACAGGATCATCGGATCCTCGGGCGCGCGCGAGAGCGCCTGCTCGAACAGCGCGATCGCCCGCTCCTGGTGCTCCGGCCAGAACCTGCGGTACTCGTGGCGCCCGCGCAGGAACAGGTCGAGCGCGACGGGATCGCTCGGCGCCGTGCGGTTCGGCGCGGCCCCGTCGAGCGTCAGCGCCGCCGCGACCGCCTCGGCCACCTCGTCGTTGATCCGCAGCACCTCCGCCTCGGGGCGATCGAAGCGCTTCGCCCACAGCTGGAACCCGTCGGCGACGCTGATGAGCCGCGCGCTGATCCGCACCGTCCCGTCGCGCCGCCGCACCGAGCCCCCGACGACCACCTGCACGCCGAGCTCGCGCCCGACCTCGCGCGGATCGAGCTCGGAGGACGAGCGCCGCTCGAGCGCCCCGCGCGGCCTCACCCGGAGGCCCGGCGTCATGGAGAGCGTGTCGACGAGATCGTCCGTCAGCTCCTCGGCCAGGTACGCGTCCGACGCAGGTCCCTGGTTCGCGAACGGCAGGACCACGACGCTCTTGCCGCCGTGCTCGGCCACCCCGGCGCTCGCCCCCGGGGTCACCCCGGAGACCGCCGTCCGCCCCTGCGGCGGCGTGAACGCCGGCGGCGTCACCGTGGCCGGGCGGGTGAGCGAGGCGAGGTCGTGCACGACGCTCTCGACGGACGGATACCGGTGGTCGCGCTCGCGCGCCATGCAGCGGAGCACCACGCGCGCGAGCGCGTCGGGCAGGTCGGCGCGCCGGAGCCGCGGATCCGGCGGGTCGGCGAAGAGCCGCGCCGCGGCGACGGCGAGCGGCGCGTCGCCCTGCCACGCGCGCTCGCCCGTGAGCATCTCGAAGAGCATCGCCCCGAGGGCGTAGATGTCGGCGCGCGCGTCGACGTCGTCGGCGCCCTGCACCTGCTCGGGCGCCATGTACGCCGGCGTCCCCATGACGGCGCCCAGCGTCTTGCCCGCCTCGCCGCTCGCGACCGCGCGCGCGATCCCGAAGTCGGTCAGGACGACGCGCCCGTCGCGCCCGAGCAGCACGTTGTCCGGCTTGAGGTCGCGGTGGATGACGCCGGCCCGGTGCGCGGCGTGGAGGCCCGCGCAGACGCCCTCCACGACGTCCAGCGCGCGGGTCATGCCGAGCCGCCGCTCGCGCGCGAGCAGCGCGGCGAGCGGCTCGCCGTCGACGAACTCCATCGTCAGGAACCGGTCGCCCTCGTGCTCGCCGATGTCGAAGACCCGCGCCACGTTCGGGTGCGTGACCTTGCGCGAGAGCCGCACCTCGCGCCGGAACCGATCGGTCACCTCCGGCGCGACGCTGAGCTCCCGGCGCAGCACCTTGACCGCGACGAGCTCCTCGAGCTCCAGGTCGCGGGCGCGGTACACGCTGCCCATCCCGCCGATGCCGACCAGCCCGAGGAGCTCGTACCGGCCTGCGAGGACCTGCCGCGGGCCGGTCGCGACGGCGTCCGCGGGGTCGGCCCCCTGCCGCGCGCCGCTCGCCGGGAGCGGAAGGTCGTGGATCGTGTCGTCCTTGAAGCTCTGCGGCATAGGGGAATTCCGGCGGCCGTTGCCCCCCGTGTCACGAGATTAGCCCACGGGATCGGCCGGTCGAGCGCCGACCGTCGCGGGAGCCCCAGCACGGAGGTGCTAGTCTCCGCCGCCCATGGCAGAGGCGTCGAGCTCCATCGTGGTGGAGTCGCTCTCCAAGACGTACCAGGTCCACGAGCGCGCCGCCGGCTTCTCGGCCTCCGTGCGCTCGCTCTTCCGGCGCCGCACCAAGGTCGTCCACGCCGTCGAGGACCTCTCGTTCTCGATCGCGCCCGGCGAGCGCGTCGGCTTCCTCGGCCCGAACGGCGCCGGGAAGACGACGACGCTGAAGGTGCTCTCCGGGCTCCTCCACCCGTCGGGCGGCAAGGTCGAGGTCGCCGGCTTCGTCCCGCGGCACCGTGAGCCCGATTTCCTCAAGCGGATCACCCTCGTGATGGGGCAAAAGCAGCAGCTGCTCTGGGACCTCCCGCCCGCCGAGACCTTCGCGGTGAACCGGGCGATCTATGGGATCGGCGACGCGGATTTCAAGGAGACCCTCGGTGAGCTGGAAGACCTCCTCGGCATCGCCGAGATCGCGACGAAGCCGACGCGGCAGCTCTCGCTCGGCGAGCGCATGAAGTGCGAGCTGGCCGCGGCCCTGCTGCACCGGCCGGAGATCCTGTTCCTCGACGAGCCGACGATCGGGCTCGACGTGGCGATGCAGCTCGGCGTCCGCGAGTTCATCCGCCGCTACAACGAGCGGCGGCGGGCGACGATCGTGCTCACGTCCCATTACATGGACGACGTGGCGGCGCTCTGTCCGCGGGTCATCGTCATCGACAAGGGCAGGCTGCGCTACGACGGCGACCTCGCGGCGCTCGTCCGCAGCGTGCGGCCCCACAAGCGGATCGCGCTGCACTTCAAGAGCCCGGTCGACCAGGCGCTCCTCGAGCGGGTGGGCGCCGTCCTCTCGCTCGATTCTGGCCACGCGGTGCTGCAGGTGCCGCAGGCAGAGCTGCGCGACGCCATGTCCTGGCTGCTCGGCCACACCGACATCTCGGATCTCACGGTCGAGGATCCTCCCCTGGAGGAGGTGATGCGCGAGCTCTTTTCGGGCGTGGAGCCCTCGGCGACGCCGGAAGGCGAGCCGGAGAGCGCGCCGGAAGGCGAGCCGTCGGGGTCGACGGGCGGGGCCGCGTCATGAGCGAGCTCGCTCGAGCCGCCCGGGCGTTCCCGACGCTGCTCCGCGTCGGGCTCGCGGCCGCGCTCGCGTACCGGGCCGAGATGCTGATCTGGATGCTCACGACGACGATGCCGCTCGTGAGCCTCGCGCTCTGGTCGGCGGTGGCCGCGAGCGCGCCGGTCGGCCGCTTCGAGGCGCGGGACTTCTCGGCGTACTTCCTGGCCATCCTCATCGTCCGGCAGCTGACCGGCTCGTGGCTCGTCTGGGAGATGAACATGGACATCAAGAGCGGCGCCCTCTCGCAGCGCCTGCTCCGGCCGATCCACCCGCTCTTCTCGTACGCCGCCGAGAACCTCGCCGCGCTGCCGCTCCGGGCGGCGCTCTGCCTGCCCATCGCGGTCATCGCGCTCGTCGCGACGTCGGGCGAGCGGTTTCAGCCGACGGCCCTCGATCTCGGGCTCTGGGTCGCCTCCCTCGTCGGCGCCTGGGCGATCAACTTCTTCACCATGGCGCTGATCGGCTCGCTGGCGTTCGTGATCGACAGCTCGACCGCGGTGTTCGACGTCTACCTCGCGGCCTTCATGGTCCTCGCCGGCTACCTCGTCCCGATCGAGCTGTTCCCCTCGTGGCTCGCCGATCTCGCGCGGGTCCTGCCGTTCCGTTACAGCCTCGCGTTCCCCGTCGAGCTCATCACCGGCCTGCTCGACCCGGGCCGCGCGCTCACCGAGCTCGCGGTGCAGTGGGCCTTCGCCGCCGCGTCCGCCGCCGCCGCGCTCGTCGCGTGGCGCGCGGGGGTCCGGCGGTTCTCGGCGTTCGGCGGGTGAGCGGCGTGCGTTACCTCCGGTTGCTCGCGACGCAGCTGCGCGTGTCGATCGCGCTCGGGATGCAGTACCGGTGGGATTTCCTGCTCGGCGCGGTGATGACCGTCGTGTGGACGGTGGTCGGGCTGGTGCCGCTCCACATCGCGCTCTCGGCCCGGCCGCCGGTGCAGGGCTGGACGTACGAGCGGGCGCTCGTCGTCGTCGGGTGGTTCACGCTGCTCAAGGGCATCCTCGAGGGGGCCGTGAACCCGTCGCTCATCAGCGTGGTCGACCAGATCCGGAAGGGCACGCTCGACTTCACGCTGCTCAAGCCGGCCGACGCGCAGTTCCTCGTCTCCACGGCCCGGTTCGAGATCCGCAAGGTCGTGGACGCCGCGGCCGCGGTGGCGATCTTCGTCTACGCCTTCGCCCAGATGGGGCGCGCCCCCGCGCCCGCCCACGTCGCGCTCGCGCTGTGCCTGCTCGTGACGGCGACGCTGGTGCTCTACTCCATGTGCATCCTGGTCATCTCCGCCGCGTTCTGGGTCGTGCGCCTCGACAACCTGGCCTACCTCTTCAACTCCATCTTCGATTTCGCGCGCTGGCCGGTCACGATCTTCAGCGGCTTCTGGCGCGTCGTCTTCACCGTGATCGTCCCGCTCGGGCTGATGACCACGTACCCGGCGGAGGCGATGCTCGGCACCATCGCACCGCGCACGGCCGCCGCCGCGGCGCTCGGCGCGATCGCCTTCGGCGCCGTCGCGCGCGGCGTGTGGAAGCGGGCGATAGGCCGGTACACATCGGCGTCGAGCTGAGCCTCGCGAGGGCTTCCGGCGAGCGGCGCGGTGCGTTAACGTCAACCGATTGCCCTCCGGGCGCGAGGAGGGCTAACGGACACCGGGGGGAGAGCGGGATCGGGAAGGAGACGCGGTGAAGGACGGAGGGCTGACGCTCGAGGAGTTGGGTCGGAGCATCGTCGATCTCGCGATGACCGAGGACGTGATACGTCGCCAGGTGATCGCCCTCCTCCCGGTCGGGCGCCGCGCGGAGCGGGAGCTCGAGGTCCTCGGCAGGCCGTCGCGGCTCACGGTGGACTTCGAGGTCGGCGAACCGGCGGCGACGCGGAGCATGAGCGGCGCGTTCGATGTCGCGATCCCGCACGCCGTGACGGTGCGGGTCGACGCGGAGGGAGAGGCGAAGGAGCACCGGCTCGACGCGACCCTCGCGCTGCGCATCACGCCGAGGCCCTGCGCGCCGCTCGGGATCTTCCTGGACGTCGCGGAGCTGTCGGCGGAGTCGGTGAGGTTCGCCGAGTCGCGGGCCTCCGCGAAGGACTACCTGCGCGGCCGGATCGAGGAGGAGGTGCGGAAGGAGCTGCTCCGCCTCGTGCGCGCGCGGGTCGCGGAGAGCCGCGCGGAGCGCACGCTCGACCTGGAGGAGCCGCTCCTCCGCGCGCTCGGGGACGCCTCCTGGGCGGGGCAGGAGGAGGTGGAGGAGCCGGACGGGCGGGACGCGCCGCCGCCGAGCCGGGTGCGCGGGGCCGGCGGCCCGGCGAGCGGGGCTGGGCTGCTGGACGCGCCGCTCGGCGACCTGGACGCGCAGCTCCGGTTCTTCGGGAACGCGATGCCCCTCCAGGTGTGGACCGCGCGCCCGGACGGCCAGCTGAACTTCGTGAACCGGGCGGTCCTCGACTATTTCGACCGCACGGAGGAGCAGATGATCGGCGAGGGCTGGCTCGCGGTGCTGCACCCGGACGACGTCCCGAAGACGGTGGCGGCGTGGACCCGGAGCCTCGCGACGGGCGAGCCGTACCACACGGAGTTCCGCCTGCGGCGGGCGAGCGATCAGACGTACCGGGAGCACGTGGTCAGCGCGCTTCCGCAGCGCGACGCCGCGGGGAACATCTTCCGGTGGATCGGCGGCACCACCGACGTGGCCGAGCTGCGCCGCGCCGAGGCCGCCCTCCGGAGGAGCGAGGCGCGCTACCGGCTCTTCGCGGAGGCGTCGAACGAGGGCGTCTGGTTCTGGAACCTCCGCGAGGACACGGTGGATTGGAGCGATCGCATGCTCCAGCTGATCGGCGTCCGCCGCGAGGCGTGGGGCGGGACGTTCGCGAGCTTCTTCGAGCGCGTGCACCCCGACGACCAGGGGGCGGTGCAGGCCGCGCTGAGGGCTCACCTCGAGGAGCGGCGGCCGTTCGAGGTGGAGTGTCGGCTGCGGCGCGAGGACGGCGAGTACCGCGACGTGTTCACCCGCGGCATGGCCGAGTGGGACGACAAGGGCGTGCCGTTCCAGATGGCGGGCGGCGCGACGGACATCACCGAGAAGAAGCGCCAGCAGGCCGTGCTGAACGAGCGGCTCGCGATCATCGAGCAGCAGCAGGAGGCGATCCGGGCGCTGTCGACGCCGATCATCGAGGTCTGGAGGGGGGTGCTGACGATGCCGGTGCTCGGCGTCCTCGACGAGGAGCGGGCGCAGCAGATGATGGAGGTGCTGCTCGAGGCCGTGGCGCGGACCCGCTGCCGTCACGCGATCATCGATCTGACCGGGGTGAGCGCCGTGGACGCGGCCACGGCCGATCACGTGCTGAGGCTCATCGACGCCGTGGCGCTGCTCGGGGCGCAGGGCATCGTCGTCGGCATCCGGCCCGAGGTGGCGCAGACGGTGGTGTCGCTGGGGCTCGATCTGTCGAACATCAAGACGCTCTCGAACCTCCGGGAGGCGCTCCTCTTCGCGATGCAGTCGAGCGGGGTGTCGGTCAAGCGGCGGCGCAAGCGCAGGGCGGGGCGCGAGCGCGCGGGCGACGCGGGCGACGCGGAGGGGACGCGCGACTCGCGCGACGGGTGATCGGCACAGGCGGCGCGAGCGCGCCGGCGGCGCTGCAGTACCGCGCGCCGGGCAAGCGCCGGCCAGCGCGCCCTGAGCAGCTCCTGGTCCGGGTTGACGTCGCGAGGGGGGGTGCGACGATGGCGGCAATGCGTCCTCGCCGGCGGCTCGCGGCCTTACTCCCGCTTCTGTGCATGCCCTCGCTCCCGCTCGCTCTCGCGGGCTGCCAGCAGATCCTGGGCATTCATGACGTGAGCGACGATCGCGACACGGGCGGGCCCGACGGCCAGACGTCTCAAGGGAGCGGGGGCGCGCCCTCCGGGGTTGGCGGCAGCGACGCTGGCGGCGGCGGGCTCGGCGGCGGCGAGGCCGGCGGCGGCGGTCACGGCCCTGGTGTCATGGATCTCGCGCTCGTCGTCCTGACGCCCAACGTCACGGTGCCTCTCGGGGGGAAGAACCTTGTCGAGATCGAGATACGCCGCACTGGCGGCTTCGATGGCGAGGTGACGGTGGCGGCGGTGAGCCCTCCTGCGGGCCTCGTCGTCGATCGCATCACGATCGCCGCCAAGGAGACGAAGGCCGAGATCGTGGTAGGCGCCGAGGCGCCGCTCGCCCTGGGCAACACGATCTCCTTCACCCTGACGGCGACCTCCGGCGCCCTGGAGAGCACCGCCGCCGTGACGAACGCGCTCGTGACCGGCCGCCCCGGCTCCCTGGACGCGACGTTCGGCGTGGCGACGGGCATTGCGCCGGTGCGCTTCGGGAACGACGACGGCGGCTATTTCACCGATATCGAGGTGGTCGGCGAGCGGATCGTCGCGACCGGCTGGGGCATCGGCGGCGTCGGCGGCTCCTCGATGAAGATAGCGCGCCTGACCAGCGCCGGCGCGCTGGATCCCGACTTCGCCGGCGGCGCCTTGCTCTCGACAAGGATCGGGAGCAGCTCGGGCTCCGAGGCCGAGTCGTCCGCGATAGGGCATCAGGTGGACGGCAAGATCATCGCGATGGGCTGGCACGAGATCCCGGAGCCGCGTGACATCGCCCTCTGGCGCGTCGGGGCGAACGGCGCGACCGCGGACGCGGAGTTCGGCAACAACGGCAAGGCGCTGGTCGACACGGGCGGCGAAGAGACGGTCGTGGACGGGCACGTCCTGGCCAACGACAAGATCCTCGTCGCCGGCGCGCGCGACGCGCGCATGATGGTGGCGCGCATCTCCTCGAGTGGGAGGCTCGACACCGCCTTTGCCGCGCCGAACGGCTTCTGGGCGCTCGACCGCGCCTCCACCGCGAGGGCCGTGGTCGTCGACCGCGAGGGCCGGATCCTGGTCTTGGGCGAGGTGGACGCGGGGGGCCAGTCCGACGGCATCCTCGCCCGCTTCCTCGCCGACGGGCAGCCCGACACCACCTTCGGGACCGGCGGCCAGCAGGTCTTCGGCACGTCCGCGAGCAGCGAGCGCACGGCGGCGATCGCCGTCCTCGACGACGGCCGCATCCTCGTCGGCGGCAGCGTCGGCAAGGACGGGGGCGCCGACTTCGAGGTCCGCCGCTTCCTCGAAGACGGCGCCGCCGACCCGAGCTTTGGCGCGTCGGGCGTCGTCGCGCTCCCGATCACCGACGGCGACGACGTGGCGGAGGACGCCATCGTGCTCCCCGACGGCCGGATCCTGGTCGTGGGCAATGCGACAGGCGGCGCCACGCCTGGGCCGGTGCTCGCGCGCTACCTGCGCGACGGCAGGCTCGATCCCAACTTCGGAGTCGGCGGGGTGCTCTCCTTGTATATCGGCGACTCGGGCGGCATCCACCGGGCCGCGGTCTACCCGGGCCAGAAGGTCGTGATCTGCGGCGAGAACCAGGGGGGCGTGCCAGGTCCAGGGACGTACGGGATCGTGGCGCGCCTCTGGATGTAGCGGCGGCGCGACGGACCTCCCCGCGCCGGAGCGCGGGCCCGCCGGCCGGATCGTGCTCGGTTGCCCCGCCGTTCGAGGCCGTCGAGCTCGATCTTTCGGTGCTCTGGGCGACGTAGCAGACCGCCCTGCCGTTCAAGCCCCGGCGCTGCGGCCCGGACAGCCCGAGCTCAGCGCGGCGCTCGCGTCGTGGCCTCCCACCGCTCCAGCGCGACGACGAGTCGAGCCGCCCCGAGGACGCCGGCCGGGAGCACGAGGAGCAGCGCGCAAGGCAAGAACGAGAGCAGCGCGAGGCCGGAGCCGAAGCCCATCACCGCGGCGAGGTTCCGGCGCACGAAATCGATCCGCGCCGCCACGGGCACGCCGCGGATCGACAGCGGGCAGTCGCAGAGGTCCCAGGCCCCCGCGAGCGCCGTCACCGCGAGCTGGAGCGGGACGACGACGACGCTCGCCGGCGCGAAGAGGAGACCCACGACGCCGAGGACGATGAGGATCGGGAGCGTGAAGGCGAGCGCCACGAGCGACGACTGCAGCGCGCGCCACATGTCCGCGAAGAAGCCGACCTCCGGCCACGGGGGCGCCCCGAGATCGGCCTCGGCCCTGCGCACCATCCGCTCCAGCGCGGTCCCCGAGAGCGGCTTCGCGAGCCCGAACGAGATGACGAGGGCGGCCACGAGCACCACCGCGAGCGAGAGGATCCGCAGCACGGCCATGAGCACGGTCCAGGGCCACCCCGTCCCCGGCTCCCTCACGATCAGCTCGACGAGCGAGGGCGCGAGCTTCACGCCGACGATGGAGAGCACGACCATGAGCACCAGCGCGATGCCCGTGGGGACGAGCGCGAGCGGCCAGAGGTCCGGCGTGCGAAAGAGGTAACCGTAGCCGCCCAGGATGGCCTTGAGGCCCGCGCCGAAGCCGGGGCGCTCGAGCGGCACGAGCCCCGCGGTCGGGCGCTGCGCGGGCGCTGAGAGAGAGCCGCGGGGAGCATCGGGGGGGATCATCCGGCCACGAACGTCCCAGCGGTCGTGCACCCGGTCAACACCTTCCGCGCACTGGCATCCGCCGCTGGACGAGCTTCCGCCTGGCGTGCAGTGAAGGCTGCCGCATCGTCCGATGCGTGGATGACCTCCGGACCTGCCTCGTCAGCCCTCGGGGAGCAGCGGATCGAGCACGCTCCCGCCCGGGGGCGAGGGCCCGAGCGCGCGGCCGAGGTGCTCGCGGATCGCGGCCGCGAGCGCCTCGGTGACGCGCCTGCGCAGCTGAGTCCGCGACGTGACGAGCCCGATCTCCCGGAGCGGGATCGGCCGTGCGAGCGGCCGCACGCGGTCGCGGCGCTTGTCCGGGGGCAGCCCCTGCGCCACCAGCGCGGGTAGCACCGTCGCTCCGAGCCCGGTGTCGACAAGGCCGATCAACGTCTCGAAGCTGCCGCTCTCGAGCTGGACGCCGCGCGGGGGCCTCGCCTGGCCGCTCCTGCAATACGAGAGCACCTGGCTCCGGAAGCAGTGCCCCTCCGGGAGCACCCACAGCTCGCGCTCGCTGAGGTTCGCCTGCGTGACCGTCTTGCGGTCGAGCAGCGGGTCGCCCTCGGGGAGATAGGCGACCATCGCCTCGTGTCCGAGGGGCGTCTCGCTCAGCCCCGGAGCGTGGAGCGGCGTCGCGGCGAGCCCCGCGTCGAGGGTGTCGGCGGCGAGCCGCTCGATGATCTCCTCGGTCTTCAGCTCTTCGATGAACAGCTCGACGCGCGGGTGTGCCTTCACGAAGGGGTCGAGGAACAGCGGCAGCAAGGTGGGAGCGAGGGTCGGGATGATCCCCAGCCGGTAGCGCCCCGCCGGAGCGTCGTCGCCGGCGACGATCTGACCGAGCCGCTCCGTCTCCCGGAGGATCTCGCGCATCTGAGCGATGGCGCGCGCCCCCTCCTCGGTCACCAGGACGGGCTTCTTGCTGCGGTCGAACAGCACGGTGCCCAGGAGCTCCTCGAGCTTCTGGACCTGCATGCTGAGCCCGGACTGCGAGACGTGGCAGCGCTCGGCCGCCGTGCGGAAGCTGCGGGTCTGCTCCACCGCCACGGCGTAGCGGAGCTGCGTGAGCGTCACCTGCTCGAGGTCCATGGCCGGCGGAGTATCATAAAAAATGAACTCTTCATAAAATCGTTCGATTTGCATCGCCGGCGCAGAGCGACCACGTTGCCCCTCGCTGGCGCGGAGGCACGAGACGCCCCCGCCCCGAAACGAGGAAAAGAGAATGTCGCTCATCAACACCCGCATCAAACCGTTCAAGGCCACCGCGTTCCACCAGGGGAAGTTCGTGGACGTCTCGCACGAGTCGGTCCTCGGCAAGTGGTCGCTCTTCGTGTTCTACCCGGCGGACTTCACCTTCGTGTGCCCGACCGAGCTCGAGGACCTCGCGGACCTCCACGGCGAGTTCCAGAAGCTGGGCGTCGAGATCTACGGCGTCTCCACGGACACGCACTTCGCGCACAAGGCGTGGCACGACACGTCCGCGGCGATCAAGAAGGTCAAGTACCCGCTCGTCGGCGATCCGACCGCCACCCTGTCGCGCAACTTCGGCGTGCTCATCGAGGAGGAGGGCCTCGCGCTCCGCGGCTCGTTCCTCGTGAACCCCGACGGCGTCATCAAGGTCTACGAGATCCACGACCTCGGCATCGGCCGCAGCGCGGCGGAGATGCTCCGCAAGGTCAAGGCGGCCCAGTACGTCGCCACGCACCCGGGCGAGGTCTGCCCGGCGAAGTGGGACGAGGGCGCGAAGACCCTCAAGCCGTCGCTCGATCTCGTCGGCAAGATCTGAGGTGTTCGGGCGTCGCCGCGCGCGTGCCGCGGCGGCGCCCGACAGCGCTCGTGACCCGCTCGTATTCGACGGAAGGAACGCAGCCATGCTCGAAGACTCCATCAAGACCCAGCTCCGCGACGTCCTCGGACGGCTGACCCGTCCCGTCGCGGTCACCGCCTTCGTCGACGACTCGCAGGGGTCGGAGGAGATGCGCGCGCTCCTGCGCGACGTCGCGAGCGCCTCGTCCCTCATCGAGCTCCACGAGCGGCGCGAGGGCGAAGGGCGCACGCCGTCGTTCGGCATCCACTCCCCCGGCGAGGAGCCGCGCGTGATCTTCGCGGGGCTCCCGCTCGGTCACGAGCTCACCTCGCTGATCCTCGCGCTCCTGCACGTCGGTGGCCATCCGCCGCGGGTGAGCGCCGAGGCGCTCGAGCAGATCGCGCGGCTCGACGGCGAGCTCCGGTTCGAGACCTACTTCTCTCAATCGTGCCAGAACTGCCCCGACGTCGTGCAGGCGCTGAACCTGATGGCGGCCAGGAACCCGAGGGTTCGCCACGTCGCCGTCGATGGCGCCCTCTTCCAGGGCGAGGTCGAGCAGCGGAAGATCATGGCCGTGCCGACCGTCTTTCTGAACGGCGAGCCCTTCGGCCAGGGTCGGATGGAGATCGAGCAGATCCTCGCCAAGCTCGACGACGGCTCCGCCGTGAAGAAGCGCGTCGAGGCGCTCGACCAGCGCAAGCCGTTCGACATGCTCATCGTCGGCGGCGGGCCCGCCGGCGCCTCGGCGGCCATCTACGCGGCGCGCAAGGGCCTCGACACCGGCATCGTCGCCGAGCGCTTCGGCGGGCAGGTGATGGACACCCTCGCCATCGAGAACCTCATCTCGGTCGTGGAGACCGACGGGCCCAAGCTCGCGGCGGCGCTCGAGCAACACGTGCGCGCGTACCCCGTCGAGCTCATCAAGCACGAGCGCGTCGCGTCGATCACGCCCGGCTCGCCGTTCGAGCTGCGCCTGGCGAGCGGCGCCACGCTCCGCGCGAAGAGCGTCGTGCTGGCGACGGGCGCCCGGTGGCGCGACATGAACGTCCCCGGCGAGGCCGAGTACCGGACCAAGGGCGTGACGTACTGCCCGCACTGCGATGGACCGCTGTTCAAGGGCAAGCGAGTGGCCGTCATCGGCGGCGGCAACTCCGGCGTCGAGGCGGCGATCGATCTCGCGGGCGTGGTCGGCCACGTCACCCTGCTCGAGCTCACCCCCGCCCTCCGCGCCGACGCGGTCCTCGTTCGGAAGCTCAAGAGCATGCCCAACGTCGAGATCATCACGCGCGCGCGCACGACCGAGGTGGTGGGCGACGGGCAGAAGGTCGTCGGGCTCCGCTGGGAGCACACCGAGACGAAGGAGCAGCGCCAGATCGAGGTCGAGGGCGTGTTCGTGCAGATCGGCCTCCTCCCCAACACCGGGTTCATCAAGGGGACGGTGGAGCTCAACGGCCTCGGTGAGGTCGTCGTGAACGACCGCGGGCAGACGTCGGTGCCCGGCCTCTTCGCCGCCGGCGACATGACGACAACGCCGTTCAAGCAGATCGTCGTCGCCCTCGGCGACGGCGCGAAGGCCGCCCTCGGGGCCTTCGAGCACCTCATCCGCGCCAGCGCGCCGGCGGACTGAGCGCCCTCCGGCCGAGGTTCGACGCGCGAGCTCGCCTGCGATCACGAGCTCAGCCACGCCTCGGACCGGAGCCGATCGACGAGGAAATCCACGAACGCGCGCACCCTGACCGCCGCCCGCCGGCCCTCCGGGTGACGACATGGATGGGGACCGGGGGGGGCTCGTGCGCAGCGAGCACGATCGAGAGGCGCCCGGCGGCTCCTGCGGTTCCACGTGGCCGAGGGCGCCTGGCGGGAGGACGCGCTGCCGCTGCGCTGGTCGGCGCCGGTGCCCGCGCCGCAGCTCGCGGCGACCGGCTCGTGGGAGGACGTGGCGCGCAGGTGACGCCGCGGCCCGCGGGGGCCCGTCCAGGGGAGTTTTGCCCCATCGGGGCGATCCGGGGCGGGCCCGGGCCGGTCAGCGTGCGGACGGACACCTTGAGAACGCGTACGCGTCCTGCATCCTACCGGCGACCTCATGCGACTCGCCAGCAAGCTCACCCTCGCCCTCGTCCTCGTGATGTGCGCGGCGCTCAGCCTGTACGGCTACCTCTCCGTCCGGCGCGAGCGGGCGCTCTTCGAGGCGGACATGCGGCGCGACGAGCACCTCATCGGCATCGCGCTCCGCGCGGCGGTGGTCGAGACGTGGCGCCGGGACGGGATGGGGGAGGCGCTCCAGCTGCTCGACGAGATGAGCGAGCGCGACGACGGCGTGCGCTTCCGCTGGGTGTGGCTCGACGCGCCGGCCGGGGATCGCTTCGCGCCCGCGCTGCCCGCCGCCGAGATCGAGGATCTCTCGCGGGGCACCGAGGTGTTCCGGATCGAGCGCAAGGGCGACAAGAGCGGGCGCTTCTACACGTACGCGCCCGTCGGGGTGGAGCCCGAGCGCGTCGGCGCCATCGAGATCTCCGAGTCGCTCGAGGAGGAAGAGGCGTACGTCCAGGCGAGCGTGGTCAACACCGTGGCCACCATCATCGCCCTCGCGGCGCTGAGCGGGCTCCTGGCGATGACCTTCGGGCAGGTCCTCGTCGGGCGCCCGACGCGGCGGCTCGTCGACAAGGCGCGGCGGATCGGGGAGGGCGACCTCGGCGGGCCGCTGCTCCTGCCGCAGCGCGACGAGCTCGGGCGGATCGCCGACGAGATCAACGCGATGTGCGAGCACCTGGCCGAGGCGCGCGAGCGCGCGGGCCGCGAGACGACCGCGCGCATCGCGGCGCTGGAGCAGCTCCGGCACGCGGATCGGCTCACCACCGTGGGCAAGCTGGCGTCGGGGCTCGCGCACGAGCTCGGCACGCCGCTCAACGTGGTGGGCGGCCGCGCCAAGATGATCGCGCGCGGCCTGCCGCAGGAGGAGGCGGCGGAGAGCGCGCGCATCATCGCCGAGCAGGCGGACCGGATGACGAAGATCATCCGGCAATTGCTGGACTTCGCGCGTCGCCGGGTGGCGCAGAAGGCGCCGGCCGATCTCGCGCACATCGCGCGCCAGACGCTGGCGCTGCTCGAGCCCCTCGCCCGGAAGCGGAGCGTGACGCTCCGCCTCGACGAGGCGAGCGGCGGGGCGGCGCGCGCCGAGGTGGACTCGGGGCAGATGCAGCAGGTGCTCACGAACCTCATCATGAACGGCATGCAGTCGATGAAGCGGGGCGGCGAGCTCACCGTGCGGGTGGAGCGCGCCCGCGCGCGCCCGCCGGCCGACCACGGCGGCGCCGAGGGCGAGCACGTCGCCGTCCGGGTGACCGACGGCGGGGAGGGGGTCGCGCCCGAGAACATCCTCCGCATCTTCGAGCCGTTCTTCACCACGAAGGACGTCGGCGAGGGCACGGGCCTCGGGCTGAGCGTGTCCTACGGGATCGTGCGCGAGCACGGGGGCTGGATCGGCGCGGAGAGCGAGCTCGGCAAGGGCTCGACGTTCACGGTGTACCTCCCGCCGAGCGGCCAGGAGGACGCAGGATGACGCGAGCCCGGCGGCCGCGGGCCGAGGGCGCGCTGGCCGGGGCGGCCGCCGCGGCGCGGCTGGCCGCGGGCGGGGCGCTGTACTACGCGAGTTATCGAGGAGAGATGGCGGGCGAGCCATCGAGGTGACCATGGGCAGGCGAGCGCTGATCATCGACGACGACGAGGCGATGTGCGCGTGGCTCTCGGCGGACCTGCGGTCGCGCGGCGTCGAGGCGACGACCAGGACCTCACCGGCGGAGGCGCTCGCGCTGCTCGAGGCGGACGAGGGCTTCGACGTCATCCTGACCGATCTGAACATGCGCGGGATGGACGGGATCGCGGTCTGCGGGCGGGCGGCCGAGATCCGGCCGGACGTGCCGGTCGTGGTGATCACCGCGTTCGGCAGCATCGAGACCGCGGTGCAGGCGATCCGCGCGGGCGCGTACGACTACGTGACCAAGCCGGTCGACATCGAGGCGCTGGCGCTGGCGCTGGAGCGGGCGATCGCGCACCACGCGCTCAAGGCCGAGGTGCGGCGGCTGCGCCGCGCCGTGGCCGGGCCCGGCGGGTTCCCGGACCTCATCGGCCGGAGCGCCGCGATGCGGGGCGTGCAGGACCTGATCGAGCGCATCGCCGACGCGGACGCGACGGTGCTCATCACCGGCGAGAGCGGGACGGGCAAGGAGGTCGTCGCGAAGGCGATGCACGCGCGGAGCCGCCGCAAGGAGGGGCCGTTCGTGGCGATCAACTGCGCGGCGGTGCCGGAGTCGCTGATCGAGAGCGAGCTCTTCGGGCACGTGCGGGGGGCGTTCACCGACGCGCGCACGGCGCGCGCCGGGCTGTTCGTCGAGGCGAACGGCGGGACGCTGCTGCTCGACGAGATCGGGGAGCTGCCGCTCGCGGTGCAGCCGAAGCTGCTCCGCGCCCTCCAGGAGCGCCGGGTGCGCCCGGTGGGCGGGAACGCGGAGGTGCCGTTCGACGCGCGCATCATGGCCGCGACGAACCGCGACCTGGACGAGGCCGTCGAGGCGCGCCGCTTCCGGGAGGACCTGTACTACCGGATCAACGTGCTCCACGTGGAGCTGCCGCCCGTGCGGGCGCGGGGCAGCGACGTGCTGCTGCTCGCGCAGCGCTTCATCGAGGATTTCGCCACGCGCTGGGACAAGGAGGTGGTCGGCCTGTCACCGGCGGCCGCCGAGCGGTTGCTCGCGTACACGTGGCCGGGCAACGTGCGGGAGATCCAGAACTGCATGGAGCGGGCGGTGGCGCTCACGGCGTACCCGGAGATCACGGTGGAGGACCTGCCGGCGAAGATCCGGGAGCACCGGCCGTCGCACGTGCTCGTGGCGGGGGACGACCCGTCCGAGCTGGTGCCGCTCGAGGAGGTGGAGCGGCGGTACATCCTGCGGGTGCTTGAGGCGGCGGGCGGGAACAAGACGCTGGCGGCGAGGATCCTGGGGCTGGACCGGAAGACGCTGCACCGGAAGCTGGAGCGGTGGGAGCCGGGCGCCGGGGGGACGAAGGGGAGCTGAGGCGCGGAGGAATACCCCGGGCGGGGAACGACGCCCCACCCCGGATGGCCGACGCGGGGGTCGCCGCCGGTCCGCTGCAACCCGCCCGTCCGCCGCAACCTGGGTGGCGCCTGCTGCCTCAACCTTGCTGCCTCAACCTCGGTCGGTTCCGGCCAGCCCCCCAACCCGGGTCGGTTCCGGGCCACCTCAACCTCGGTCGGTTCCGGCCAGCCAGCCCCCCAACCCGGGTCAGTTTCGGGTCACCTCAACCTCGGTCGGTTCCGGCCAGCCCCCCAACCCGGGTCGGTTCCGGGCCACCTCAACCTCGGTCGGTTCCGGGCCACCCAACCCGGGTCGGTTCCGGATCACCTCAACCTCGGTCGGTTCCGGGCCCCCCAACCCGGGTCGGTTCCGGCCACCCAACCCAGCCACCTCAACCCGGGTCGGTTCAGGACGGTCGCCGGCGGGCGGCACGCGGCCTGCAGTACAGGCCTCCCACCAAGGAGAGAGCCCGATGCCCCCCGACTCGATGCGCGGTCTTGCCTCGATCCTGAATACGCCCCCCGCGCCGGTGCCGTGCGTCCACCCCGGCGCGCCCCCCATCCGCGTGCTGCTCGCCGAAGACGACAGGGAGTTGCGGCTGCTCCTCGCCACCGCCCTCCGCCGCGACGGCTACGAGGTCCTGGAGGCGCACGACGCCAAGCACCTCCTCGAGTTGATGGGCGAAGCGCTCGTCTCCGGGAACGGCGCCCCGGTCGATGTCGTGGTGAGCGACATCCGGATGCCAGGCGCGAGCGGGCTCGATCTGCTGGCCGGGCTGCGCCGCGACGACTGGACGACGCCGGTGGTCCTCATCACCGCGTTCGGCGACCCGGAGACGCACGCGGAGGCCTACCGCCTCGGCGCCGACGCGGTGCTCGACAAGCCGCTCGACGTGGACGATCTGCGGCTCGTGGTCCAGACCCTCGTCTCGACGCGCGGCTGACGCACCACGCAGCCCCCCGCGCCGCCCCACGCCGCGGTCACACCAATGGCCCGCCGCCCCCCCACGCTCCTCGCGCATCTCGCGATCACAGACATCACGAGATGGCGCGTAGGTGGGGCCCTATCGACGAGCAACTGGCCTGCACACGCCCCTTGTCAGGAGCGCGCCAGTTGACCGCTGGATAGGTTTTCAACATCGTCGTAGAGCAGATCCGTGCGATCGTGAATTGCCCGGCGCCGCCTCACCCCGCCTCGACCGGCAGCCGGCGCGGCTCCCCCGCGCGCTGCGCCTTCAGCCGCGCCCGCCGCATCTTGTGCCACGCGAGGATCCCCGCGTCCGCGCGCACGAAGCGGCACGCGTCGAGATCCGCGTCGCGCGGCTCCGAGGACGCGAGCATCCGCTCGTCGCCCGGCTGGATCAGCCAGAACTCCGCCCGCAACCCGAGCCACGCGAGCAGCCGCCCGATCACCGGAATCGGCACGTAATACCGCCCCACGATCGCCGTCCGCTCCGCGTCGATCGGCGCGCACCCCGCCATGCCCACCACGCGCTTCCCGAACGAGAGGCGCAGCACGCCCGGGAAGCGCACCTCCATCTCGAACCTCCACCCCCGACGGCCGTCCCACGGCTCCCCGTCGTCGTGGCGCAGCACCGCCTCGGCGTGGATGACATCGCCGTCCACGCGGACCTCGCAAGGGTCGAGCATCGCGCCGACGCCGGGGACCCAGGGGCGGTGCGCGAACGGCAGGTGGTGGAGGTCGAGCATGCCCTCCATCGCGCGCGCGAACGGCACGTCCCAGTCGATCGACGCCGTGTGGGCGTGCCGCTCGTCCGGCGGCAGGCCATCGAACCAGGGCACCGGCGGCAGCTCGGCCGGCCGCTCGCCCCAGAAGAGCCACACGAAGCCCCGGTGCTCCCGCGCCTCGTACCGGGTCAGCGCGAGCGCATCCCCCGCGCCGCGCGCGCCCGCGCCGCGCCCCTCGCACGGGATCGCGACGCAGCGCCCGTCCGAGGCGAACCGGAAGCCGTGGTACGGGCACTCGATCGCCCCGTCCACGACCCGCCCCATGCCGAGGTCCGCGCCGCGGTGCGGGCAGCGCGCCCGCGCCGCGACCAGGGCGCCGCGCTCGTCCCTGAACAGCACGAGCCGCGTCCCGAAGCGCTCGACGGCGACCGGCCGCTTGCCCACACTGGCCGCGTCCGCGATGATGTACCAGGCGCCCTCGACGAACGCGCCGCGCCCTTCCTCGATGCCGTGCTTTCGCATGATGCTCCTCCGATCGCCCGGAAGCCTGGGGCCTGCCCGGCCGGGGAGCCGTGACAGCGCGCGCCACAAGGGCTGACATGCGGCGCCAGGCCCCGCGGGCGCCCGCCCCGACGATCTGGGCCCGCACCGCCGCGCAGCTCGCGGACCACGCCGCGGAGCGCGGGGCGGATCGGCGGGCGCTGCTCGAGGCCGCGGGGCTCGCCGGCGCGGCGCTCGCCGATCCGGACGCCCGCGTGCCGCTCGCGGCGTTCTATGCGCTCATCGAGGCGGCCGTGGCGGCGACCGCCGATCCGCACCTCGGCCTCGACTTCGCGGCGCGCTTCGAGCCGGAGCACTTCGACGCGCTCGGCTTCCTGGCCATGAGCAGCCCGACCCTCGGAGAGTCGTTCCTCCGGATGCTCCGCTACCAGCAGATCTGGAACGAGGGCGAGCGCCACACGCTGGAGATCCGCGGGCGCCGCGCGCACCTCGGGTTCGTGCCCTTCGGGCCCGACCGGCCGGCCCACGGCCAGCTCGCGGAGATGTTCGCGTTCGACGTGCTCGTGAACGCCGGGCGCATGTGCGGCGCGCCGCTCCAGGCGCTCGCGGTGCGCTTTCGCCACGCGCCGGCGGGTGATCCGGAGGAGAAGGCGCGGCGGCTCGGCTCGCCGGTGCTCTTCGAGGCGCCGGCCACCGAGCTGGTCCTGCCGGTGGAAGAGCTCGCCCGCCCGCTGCCGCACGCGAACGAGGTGCTCGCCGCGTTCCTCGAGCGCCACATGAGCGCCGCCGCGGCGCGCCTGCCGGGCGCGGCGCCGCCCGCGCTGTCCGACCGGGTGCGCGCGCTCCTCGGCGAGCGGCTGCGCGAGGGGGTCGACCTGGGCGCGCTCGCGGCGCGCCTGCGGATGAGCCCGCGCACGCTCCAGCGCCGCCTCGGCGACGAGGGAACGTCGGTCCACGCCCTGCTCGACGAGGTCCGGCGCGGCCGCGCTGCGGCGCTCCTCGACGCGGACATGGCGATCGGCGAGGTGGCGTATCTGCTCGGCTATTCCGAGCCGAGCGCGTTCCACCGGGCGTTCCGGCGCTGGACCGGCGTGACGCCGGAGGCGTTCCGCGCCCGGACCAGGGGCGCAGCGCCGCGGTGAGCGGCCTGCGCCAGCGGCTGGCCTGACGGGTCCTTCACGCGCGCCCGGCCGCGGCCTGCGCCGCTGCCGGGCCTGCACTCGAGGGCCCTGCGCTCACGGGCTCGGGGGGGCGATCTCCAGCTTCGCCATCACGCTGCCGCTGCCCGCGATGCCCGCCTGGATGTTCTCGACCGCCTGCGTGATCGCATTGGTGGCCGGGATGAGGCACGCCCCCGCCTTCACGCTGCCCGTGGCCGCGCCCTCGAGGTGGCCGCCCGCCTCGACCACCGCCTGGGCGCTGGCGAGGAGCAGCTCGCCGCGCGCGTGCGCGACGACGAGGAGCCGCGGCAGGTTCGCCTTGAGCGTCGCGATCGCCGCCTCGACGTCGGCCCCACCCTCGATGTTGACCGCGGGCTCCCTGCAGCTGGCCTTCGCGCTCGCGCTCGCCTCGCAGGAGCCGCTGCACTCCGCGGACCCCTGGCACTCGGCGCTCGGCGGCTTGAGCTCGGCCTTGCACTTCGGCGCCTTGAACTGGACGTCGCACGAGCCCGAGCAATCGGCGTTGCACTGCACCTCTGCCTCGGCCGCGAACGCGCACGAGCCACGGCACTCGCCCGTGCAGGTGCCCTGGCACTCGCCGCGGCAGTCGCCGCCGGCGGTCGTCGCGGAGCACTCGCCGTCGCACGTGCCCTCGCACGTCCCCTGGCACGTGCCCTCGCAGTGGACCGCCAGGTTGGCCGAGCCCTCGCACGAGCCGGTGCACTTCCCCTCGCACCGCCCCGAGAGCTGGCCGGGATCGCAGCGCGCGACGACCTCCGCCGGGGTCAGCTGGCACTCGACGTTGGCGCTGCACCTCGCCTCGCAGTTCGCCTGCACGCTCGCGTCGACCGTGCAGCTCGGCGGCTGGAAGGTGATCGACAGGCCGGCCGTCGCGTCCCCGAGCGCGTCGACGGCGAGCTCACACCATTGCTCCGCCCGTTCGTTCGGCTTCGTCGCCGTGATCGTCGCGACGTCCGCGCCGAGGTCCAGCGCAATCGCCTGGCAGGCGCTCGTCACGTCCGCCACGATGGCGCCCGCGGCGCCCGTGAAGTCCGACACGGACTGCATGAAGGCACCATAATTGAGCTCTGCTTCGCCCTCGAGACCCCATTCCACCGTGGCGAGATCGGCGCCCGGCGTGAAGTCGCGACAGCAGACGTCATTCTGCAGCTCCGAGACCTTGTCACACCCCATCGCCGGGATGACGGAGAGCCCCGCCAGCGCCAGCGGGAATGCCGCGATTCGCCACGTCACACGGATATTCATCGGGAAACTCCTTCGTTCTTTGTCGGGCATGCAGCTGGTGCGGGACTGCCACGGAGAGCGGTGAACCCCCATGAGGGAGCACACTCGCCTCCGAGCTCGGCCTGCGGCCGCCTCCGAAGCAGGGCGACAATAGCTCATAGATCGACCCACATGACAAGGCCCATGCTGCGGAATTGTTGCTCGTCTCGACGTCACCCTAGGGCGAAGCCCGTCAGCACGGGAGCCAACGACGACGAGATCTGTTGATGTTCATGCCGACGGCAGTGGTAGGAAGAACGCCCGGTCGCCGCCGTCCAGGCAGCGCTGCGGGCGCGCCATGACACGGCACGTCGTGGGCTCAACCAGCCATCATCGAATCGCCGTTGCAGAGCTCGGTCGAGCCGTAGGACAATGGCCCCGTGAAGACGCTCGGCCCACGGCTCCCCCGGTTCGTGCAGCTCTCTCTCCTGCTCGCCCTGACGGCCGGTTGCGGCGCCTCGTCCGACGACGAGGGCCCGACGAGCGGCCAGGCCGCCGGCGAGCCGCCCAGGATGACCGGGATGACGGCGGCCCACAACGCCGCGCGCGCCACCGTCGACCCGCCCGCCGATCAGCCGGTGCCCCCTCTCTTGTGGTCGCCCGAGATCGCCGCGGTGGCTCAGGCCTATGCCGCCCGGTGCATATTCGGCCATAGCGCGAGCGATTATGGAGAAAACATCTTCGCGTCGACCGGCGCGTCACCCACACCGGAGGATGTCGTCGCTTCGTGGGTCGACGAGGCGGCCAACTACGACCTTGCGAGCAATGCCTGCAGCTCCACCTGCGGCCATTACACGCAGGTGGTATGGGCCGACTCCCTGCGGCTCGGCTGCGGGGTCGCCGATTGCACGACCGGCTCGCCGTTCGGCGGTGGCACCTGGCAGATCTGGGTGTGCAACTACGATCCTCCCGGCAATTTCGCCGGAGAGCGCCCCTACTGAGCGCGCGCGCCGTCCTCGTCTCCTCCCCGCCCCTCGCCGGCTCTGGTATCGCAGCGACGATGGACTTCGGGTGGACCCCTTCCCAGCGCGCCGTCCACGACCGCATGCGGGCCCTCGGCGCGGAGGCCGACGCCGCGGCCCCGGACGATCGCATGCGCGTCCTCGCCCGGGGCGGCGCCCTCGGCCTGCCGATCGCCCGCGATCTCGGCGGCGAGGGCCTCGACCTCGTCACGACGGCGCTCGCCTACGAGGGCCTCGGCGCGACGCTGCGCGACGGCGGCGTCCTGCTCGCCGCGGGGGCGCACCTCTTCGGCGTGGCGCTCCTGCTCGCGCGCGTGGGCACGCCCGCGCAGCAGCGCGCGTGGCTGCCGCCGATGGCGAGCGGCGCGTGCATCGCGACGGTCGCCGCGACCGAGGCCGGCGCGGGCTCGGACGTCGCGTCGGCGCAGGCCAGGGCCGACCGCACGGACGCCGGCTACCGGCTCACCGGCGACAAGCGGTACGTGACCTGGGCCGACCGGGCCGACGTGTACCTCGCGATCGCGCGCGACGGCGGCGGCCGCGCCGGAGGGGCCCCGGCGCGCGGCCTCACCGCGCTGCTCGTCCCCCGCGCCGCGGGCGAGGGCGCCGCGCGCATCCTCCCCGGCGCGCCGCTCGCGACCGCGGGCCTCCGGGGCGCGCGGCTCGCGCCCGTCTCGTTCGCCGGCTGCGAGGTCGGCCACGACGCGCTCCTCGGCCGCGCCGGCGCCGGCCTCGCCGTCTTCCAGATCGCGATGACCTTCGAGCGCGCGCTCATCCTCGCCTTCCGCCTCGGCGCCATGGAGCGCGCCCTCGGCGACGCCGTCCGCTTCGCCCGCGAGCGCGAGATCGGCGGCCAGGCGATCGCCCGCCACCAGGCCGTCGCGCACCGCCTCGCGCAGATGAAGCTGCGGCTGGAGACGTCGCGGCTGCTCATCTACCGCGCCGCGTGGGCGCTGGACCAGGGCGAGCGCGGCCAGGCCGAGGCCGCGCTCGCGAAGTGGCACACGGCGGACTCGGCCGTGGCGTCCGCGCTCGACGACCTCCGGCTCCGCGGCGGCGCTGGCTACCTCGAGGAGAGCGGCCTCCCCTCCGCCATCGACGACGCCCTGGGCGGCAGCATCCATTCGGGGACGTCCGACGTGCTCGCCACGATCGTCGCGCGGTGGCTGGGCGTCTAGCCGCTCGCCCGCGCTTCACCTCGTCTCACCGAGCTCCGCCCTCGCCGTGACATCAGGCCCCCGGGGAGGGCGCTCGGCCCCCTTCCATCCACCATGGAAGAACTTGGACGACGAACTACTGGCCAACCCTCGCCGGCGCCTTTACCAAGGTAGGGCTGCGCGGACCGGCCGAGGGTCGCCGGCTCGCGCCCGCCCGCCGGCCCCATCAAGCCCAACCAGGAGCGATATGACCGAAGCGACCGACAATCCCCTGCTCACTCTCGGCTTCGAGATCCCGTTCGATCGCATCCGGAGCGAGCACGTAGAGCCCGCGGTGCGCGCGCTGCTGCAGGACGCCCGCGCCCGGCTCGACGCGCTCGTCGCGGCGCCCGGCCCCCGCACCTACGGCAACACCCTCGCCGCGCTCGAGGCCGTCACCGAGCGGCTCGACCGCGCCATGAACGTCGTCTCCCACCTCGAATCGACGTCCACCACACCCGCGCTGCGCGCCGCGTACAACGCCGTCCAGCCGGAGGTCAGCGAGTTCCTGAGCGGCATCGCCCTCAACGAGGGCGTCTACGGCGCGCTCAAGGCGTACGCGGCCACGCCCGAGGCCGCGGCGCTGACGGGCCCACAGCGCCGCTTCCTGAAGAAGACCCTCGATGATTTCCGGAGGAGCGGCGCCGAGCTCGACCCGGTCGGCAAGAAGCGCCTCTCCGAGATCGACGTCGAGCTCGCCACGCTCACCCTGCGCTTCTCGCAGAACGTGCTCGACGCGACGAACGCCTTCGAGTTCGTGGTCGAGGACGCCGCCCGCCTCGCCGGCCTGCCGCCGAGCGCGGTCGAGGCGGCCCGTCAGGGCGCGAAGGACAGGGGCATCGAGGGTTACCGCTTCACGCTGCAGGCGCCGAGCTACATCCCCGTGCTCACGCACCTCGACGACGGCGCTATCCGCGAGCGCTTCTACCGCGCCTTCAACACGCGGGCGACCGAGGCCGACCACGACAACCGGCCGCTCATCCGCCGCATCCTCGAGCTCCGCGGGGAGAAGGCGAGGCTGCTCGGCTACGCGAGCTTCGCCGATCTCGTGCTCGAGGACCGGATGGCGAAGACGGGCGCCGCGGCGCGCCGCTTCGTCGACACGCTGCGGGCGCGCACCGAGCCGGTCTTCGCCCGCGAGAAGGAAGATCTCGCCGCCTTCCGCCGCGAGATCGAGGGCCCGGACGCGCCGCCGCTCGCGCCGTGGGACGTCGCCTACTACGCCGAGAAGCTCCGCCGCGCCCGCTACGATTTCGACGACGAGGCGCTCCGCCCGTATTTCCCGCTGGATCGCGTCGTCTCCGGCCTGTTCGAGATCGCCCACCGCCTCTACGGCGTGCGCATCGCGCCCTGGCAGGCCGCCCCCACGTGGCACCCGAGCGTCCGCGCCTACCAGCTCGTCGAGCCGAACGGCGCCCAGAGCGCCGCCTTCTATCTCGACTTCGTGCCGCGCGAGCAGAAGCGCGACGGCGCCTGGATGCACGGGCTCGTCACGGGCGCGCCGAGCGAGGACGGGCGCGCGGCCGGCGAGGACGCGCGCCACCTCGAGGTCCTCGCGGGCAGCTTCACCCCGCCGGTCGGCGGCCGCCCCGCGCTGCTCAACCACCGCGAGGTCGAGACGCTGTTCCACGAGTTCGGCCACATGATGCACCACGCCTCGAGCCGGGTGCCGATCCGGAGCCTCGCCGGCACCAACGTCGCCTGGGACTTCGTCGAGCTCCCCTCGCAGATCATGGAGAACTGGTGCTGGGAGCGGGACGCGCTCGATCTCTTCGCGCGCCACCACGAGACGGGCGCGCCCGTCCCCGACGACCTGCTCCAGCGCATGCGCGCGGCCCGCACGTTCCGCGCGGGCGCCGCGACGATGCGGCAGCTCGGCTTCGCCGAGATCGACCTCGCGCTCCACATGGACTGGACCGGAGAGCAGGGCGATGTCGTCGAGTTCGCGCGCGAGGTCCTCGGGCGTTACTCGCCCGTCCCGCTGCCCGAGGGCTACGCCATGATCGCCGGCTTCTCGCACCTCTTCTCGAGCCCGGTGGGCTACGCAGCGGGCTATTACTCGTACAAGTGGGCCGAGGTGCTGGACGCCGACGCCTTCTCCCGCTTCCAGGAAGAGGGCCTGTTCAGCCGGAAGGTGGGCGACGCGTTCCGGAGCCAGATCCTCGCGCTCGGTGACACGCAGGACCCGATGGATCTCTACAGGAGCTTCCGCGGCCGCGAGCCCACCCTCGACGCCCTGCTCCAGCGCAGCGGCCTCGCCTGAGCCTCCGGGGCGGCCCGGCGCCGCGTCCATCACGGCCACCCCCAAACTCCCTCTCTGGCCATGTGACCGAGCGGCGCTTTCGTGAGGCGTCAAGCAGGCTCGTTCGGTCATGCTCAGGGCGCAAAGCATGGTTATCGCCTACGCCCCATCGGCCTCCGTGGGCGCGAGGAGGCCGTGTTCTTCGCGCGGCGCGGGGAGCGTCGATGTCTGAGCCCAAATGAAAAAGCTCCTCCGGTGAAGCCGGAGGAGCTTTGTCTCAGGTGAGTCCGGCGGGGTCCCCGCGCCGCGCGAAGAACACCGTCTCCTCGCGCCGGGCCCCTCGGGCGACCGCCTCGAGGAAGCGCCGGCGCTCGTCGCGCCGGCCCCCCGTGGGATCACTGGATCTTGAAGTTGCAGGCCGACAGCGTGGCCGTTCCGATCGTCTGCGTCATCGCCCAGTTCGCGAGCGAAGCGACGCTGGCCTGCTCGGACCTGAACGCGTAGTTGCTCGCGAGCTGCACCTCGGTGCCGTTCTTCGGCCGGATGTACACCGAGTACCGCTTCGCCGCCACGTCGACCACCATCCGGACGGTATAGGTCGTCCCGCCGGTGTACGGGAACACCCGGAGCGCCTGGTACCTCGCGCCGTTCCGGACACGGACATTGCCTTCCTCGTCGAAGATGACGATCGCGGCGAGCTGGGTCCACTGGCTCGCGGAGCCGCTCGAGAGGCCGACCACGGCGTCGATCTTCGACGCGCTCGGCGTCACGTCCCAGGTCGCCGTGAAGGTGCCCCGCTGGGTCGAAGGCAGCGACGAATTGAACCATTGGCCAGCGTTGACGACCGAGCACACCGGAGTCGGGGTGGGCGTGGTCGGCGTGGGCGTGGGCGTCGTCGGCGTGGGCGTCGGCGTGGTCGGCGTGGGCGTCGGCGTCGTGGTCGTCGTCCCGAACTCGAACGCGCCGATGTCGACCGCGCCCACGGCCGTCCGCCGCTGCGCGGAGCCGACGGCCGCGAGCGCCGCCTTCGGCGGGTGGTAGAGCGGCATCGCGAGCGGCGACGGGAACGTGCGCCCCGAGATCCCCGTCGTCGAGCTGACCCCCGCGTTCCGCAGCGGGCTCGTCGAGAGCAGCGTCACGTCGCGGTTGCCGATGCTCGTGAAGCCGGGATCGCTCACGATCAGCGTCCCCGTGAAGCCGGAAGGCACCGTCGTGCCCGTGGGCACGGCGTTGTTGACGCCCTTGATGAGCGGGCTGCCGGTCTTCCAGCTCGCGTCGTCACGGAAGACCTGAACGCTCCCGCCCCCGACGCGATGGAAGATGTTGTTGTGGAGCTCGATGCTCTCGATGCCATCGAACAGGTGGATCGCCGCGCTCGACCCCGCCATCAGCAGGAACGTGTTGTTCACGAACCGATACCGCCCGTTGGTGTCGCCGGTGCCGTCGCCGCCGACGCGGATCACGTACTGCGTGTGCGTCTTGCGGAAGACGTTGCCGACCACATCGGAGTCCTCCCGCGCGAGCCCCGGATCCTGCCCGTCGGGGCCGATGAGCTCGAGGTCCTTGTAGAGCCCGCCCTCGATCCAGTTGTAATAGATCTCGTTCCGCTCCGCGCGGGTCTTCACCGCGTTGCCACCGATTGCGTCGTGGATGTAACTGTGCTGCATCCGGAACACGGAGCCCGGGTAGGCGGACTCATCCGTCGCGATGTAGATCGGGTGCTTCTGCGTACCGCTACCGCATTTATAGACCTCCACGTATTCCACCAACAGCGAACCCGAATCGCTGTCGGCGCCCAGGATCCCGTGCGCTGGGCAATCGTGGATCACGGAGTCACGGATGGTGACATCGTGCCCGTGCTGGAAGATGCACCTCGAGGTGCCGCCCGTCACATCGAACCCCTCGAAGACGATGTGGTTCGCGTTGATCTCGATCGTGTTGGTGCCGCCCTTCAGGACGGGGCGCTTCCCGCCGACGCGAACGCCGCGGATCGTGATCTTCGAGGTGGGCGTGCCCCATTTCGTGAGCCTGATGTTGCCCGAGTACGTGGCGTTTCCGTCGACCTCCACCACGTCGCCCGGCTGCAGTCTGCTGGCTACATCACCGATGGTCTTGTAGGTGCGCGTGGGACCAACTTGATACGTCGTGCCGGCCGCCTGCTCCTCCGCGTCCAGCTCCTCTGCGGTCACGTCCTCGTCGAGCGGCGCGCAGCCGAAGCCGACGATCGACATCGCCAACAGGGAAGCGATGACCTTACCGGCGGCAATCGACAGCGACCCAAAGCCTTGAGAAATTGAATGCATGGCTTTATCTCCCCCGGCGTCGTCAAACCCCTGTGGTGAACAGGACCGTAACGGGCGAAAGCACCAGGGGGCAGAAGTGGAGCCTCCCGCTGCGTGCCTTCGCGCCGCGAACCATCGGTGCAGACCATTCAGCACCAGAGGGGCGGATACCGGCGCTCTCGTGAAACAACTTATTCCCGGATTAACACGACGGGTCAAGACGAAATGCTTTCGAAAACGAAACGAACACCCAATTAGGTCGCACACCTCGGCCGCTTTTCACATCGCGGTTGCAAATTTTCGATGCAGAACTGCAATGCGCAGTCCGTCCGCTGATGTAAGGAAGGTATAGAGAAGTGGTCGTCCGCTCGCTTGAATGCAGACGAAATCCCCGGGGAAATGTGGGTGAACCCCCAATGCGACAGCGTTCTCCATGTCGACCAAACACCTTTACCTACCTTGCCCCTGCATTCGCTATCTCGGCCGCGGCGCCTGTGACCCGAGGGAGGTCGCGCGCTTCCTCGGCGACACCGCTGCATCGCAAGCAAGAAGACAGCTCGCAGCCCTGCTCGATCGCTTGGCGGAGGATCCGCCGTGCGCGTCGCGGCTGGCCTGCCGCGACGCGCGCGGCACGGGCTCGCGGGAGATCGTGGAGAGGGACGACGGGCCGGCGTTCGACGGGGAGATCGGCGGCGTCCGCGCGGCGTCGCGCTGCTCGCCGCGCGGGGGAGATCGGCGGGAATCGGCGGGCGCGCGCGCGTGCGAGCGGTCAGCGCCTCCCCTTGAAGCCCATCATCTGCTGCACCACCGCCTCGCTCTCCTCGGCGATCGCGCCCTCCTGCGCCGCGCGGTCGGCGCAGTCCTCACAGACCTTCTTCTTCTTGCTTCCGACCTTGATCGTCTTGAGCTCGTCGACCTCGTTATCGCATTCCCGGCACGTGGGCATCGCCACACCTTCCTTTCGACGGGCCAGCATATCGCACCGATCCCGCGCGCGCCGAGATCGCTCCCCCGCGCCCCGAGCGGACAGCGCCGAGATCGCGCCCCGGCGCCGCGAGCGGACCGCGCGGCTCGCCCGCCCGATGTTTGGCCCGGACGAGCCCCGCGACCTAGGATCGCCGCGTCACGAGGACACCAAGGAGGCTTTCATGGATCGGAGGCAGGGCGCGCGCGCGCAGGTCGACTTCCCCGTCTCGGCGCTCGTCGATGGCCACCGGCACCGGTGTCGCGCGATCGATCTCTCCCCCACGGGCATGGTCGTCGAGCGCGCGCCCGCGCTGGCAGGCCGGGCGCTGCCCGCCGTGACCCCGTTCGAGCTCGACCTCGGGGTCGGGCGCCCCATCCGGCTGCGCGCCCGCCCGGTCTGGGACCGCGACAACCTGCTCGCCGTCCGCTTCGTGGTCATGAGCGACGCCGACCGGCTCACCATCGCCGAGCACCTCGACCAGCGCGCCCACCGCCGCGAACCCCTCCATTAGAGCGGCGGTCACCCGCTTCGGATACGGGCCCACCTCGACGTTTTCGGTGCTCAGCGCACCGGAGTGCGCTTCCGCGCCGAAAACGCCGATCTGGGCCCGTCTCCTGTGCGGGAGACCGCCGCTCTGCTGCGGCTCTGGATGGGGCAGAGAGGGGGCGGAAACCGCTGGAGATGGGGCAGAGGGCCGGGGGGAACGCCTTGAGACGGATGGGTGGGGGACGTCCTCGACACGATGCTCGTTTGCAAGGATGAAATCGCAGGAGTGCAACGCCGGGAGGATGCGCCCGGGACATCTATGCGAATTTTAAATCTATTTCCGTCTTCTCGCGGTGGCATGTGAGCTGCTAGTTCACGGGCGAGCGTTGCTGGTGCGGCCTCTCCCCCCCTAGGCCCCGGCGACGCTTTTTTTTTGTCGCTCGCCGGAGCGACGAGCGGTGGGGCACGCGCTACGTGCGTGGCTCTCGTCGTCGGCGCGCAGCGGAGATCGACGGCCGCGGAATGCCGGCGGCAGAGCGGCGAAGCTCGTCGAGCGCGTGCTCGGGCAGGCGCGGCGCGCGCGGCTCGGCGGCGTCTGGCTCGGGTGGGGCGGGCGCGCGGGCGCCCAGGTACGGCCAGAGGCTCTCGCGGATGGGCGCCGGCAGGACGTTCTCCAGGTACTCGAGCGCGGTCCCGCGGAGGTGGGCGTCGTCGGCGTGGAGCGCCCTGTAGGCGATCTCGAGCGGCTCGCGCTCGAGGCAGAGCGAGAGGACGCGGAACACGTGCTCCAGGCTGCGGCTCGTCCGCTCGACGAGCCATCGCTCGGCCAGCGGCGCCTCGACCGGGGGCGCGACGCCGGGGGGCTGGGCGTCCCACACCCGGCGGCCGATCGCGATCTCCCGCATCGCCGCCTCGATCACGTCGTCGCGCCGCAGGTGGATCGGCGCGCGCTGCTGGAGGAGCCGCGCGAGCGCGACGCCGCACTGAAAACGCACCTCGAAGCGCTCGTCGGCGAGGCCCAGGAGCAGGCCGTCGGCGGCGCGCTGGGTGGGACAGGCCTGGAGCACCCGCGGGATGCGGCGCCGGAGGGCGACGCTCACGGACGGATCGAGGAGCGCGTCGGTGAGCTGGCCGGTCGCGCGGGGGGCGACGGCGCGGAGCGCCCGGATCGCCTCGGAGGTGAGCCCCTCGCGCTCGAGGAGCGGGAGGAGGTGCGGCACGAGCGCGGGGTCCGGCTCCCGGACGAGCGCCCGGCGGATCCGCTCGGGATCGCCGGAGCGCAGGTCGGCCGTGGCGGCGAGCACCGGATCGGACGCCAGCGCGGCCGACGCGGCGCGCGCGGACAGCGGCCCATCGACGCCCCTGCGATCATCCGCCGGAGGCCGCGGCGAGTCCCCGGGGGCGGGGCCGGAGAGCGAGGCGCGGCCGGAGAGCGGTGAGCGGCCGGAGAGCGGCGGGCCGGGGTGCGACGTGCGCTCGCCGTCGGCGGGAGCGCGCCCGGCGTCGTGCCGCGCCGCCGCGGCGCTCCGGAGCGCGGCGAGCTCGGTGAGGACCTTGTCGCGGCTGAGCGCGTCAACGGTGCCGCTCAGGGTGCGGCGGGTGGTCGCGTCGACGACGTTCGTCGGGTCGAGCGAGACGGCGCCGGAGCGCAGGCTGCCCTCGAGCGCGGCGACGTAGCCCCGGTGCAGCCGAGGCGTGAAGAGCAGCGTGACGCCCGCGGCCGCCGCGCCGAGGCCGAGCAGCAGCGGGAGCGATCCGCCCGGAGCGAGCACGAGCAGGGCCATCGCGAGGCCGCTGCCCGCCGCGGTGCCGATGCGGTCGAAGCCGACGTCGATGAGCGTCTTGATCGACCGCTTCTGGTCCGGAGGCAGGGGCGTGTAGAGCAGCTCGTAGCCCGACCGGAACAGCGAGTTCCGCAGCACCGCCTCGGTCGCGCGGACGATGGAGGCGGCCCAGAGCCGCGGCGCGACCACGACGGAGAGGGTGCTCGCGACGACCGCGGCCGGGAGGATGCCGATGGTGGCGGCGAGCCCGAGCCGGTCGAGCGAGAAGGTGGCGGCGAGCGACTGCACGAGGAACGACAGCACGCTCACCGAGAGGTGGAAGAGCGCGAAGAACGAGAGCAGCGCGTTGCGGTCGGTCATCGCGGCGGCCGCCTCGGCGCTGAGGGCCACGTCGAACAGCGCGCCGCTCACGGCGCCGAGCCCGACGAGCAGGCCGAGGTCGCGCAGGTGGCTGTTGTCGCGCAGCGCGGCGAGCCCCGACCCGCCGGCGCCAACCTGGGTGCGCCCTGCCTCAACCTGGGTGCGCCCCGCCTCAACCTGGGTGCGCCCTGCCTCAACCTGGGTGCGCCCCGCCTCAACCTGGGTGCGCCCCGCCTCAACCTCGGTGCGCCCTGCCCCGCCGGTGGCGCGGGCCGCGCGCGCGAGGCCGGCGCCCAGGTGGTGGGTCGCCCAGGCGGTGAGCGCGCTCACCGCGGAGAGGGCGAGGAGCATCGTCGGGGCGTCGATGAGGCGGCTGGCGCGCCAGGCGAACAGGCCGCCGATCACGCCGCCGACGGTCCCGCCGCCCGCGATGCGCCCGATGGAGTGGCGGGCGGTGTGGGGGTCGAAGCGCTCGTTGACGAGCGACCAGAAGGCGGAGATGAGGGTCGCGCCGAAGACGGCGATGTGCAGGTAGAAGACGAGGGCGGCGGCGCCGGGCGCGCGCCGGGCGAGGGCCCACTCCAGGGCGAGGAGCACGGAGCTCGCAGCGAACGTGGCCGGGACGACGCGCGCGGGGGAGAGCTGGAGGAGCGCGCGCGAGAGCAGGACGACGGCGGCGAACGACAGGGCCGCGCCGGCGGCCATGACCTTGGGGACGTCGGCCGCGCCGAAGCTGGCGAGGAAGAGGGCGTCACGGGTCGCCCGGCCGGCGACCTGCTGGGCGATCATCGCGCCCGAGGCGATGGCCGCGAGGAGGACGGGCCTGTCGCTCGCGATGTCCTCTCCCACCTGCGCCCTGGGCATCCTAGGCGGGTTCGGCGACGAGCACGCGGGCGTCGGTGACGATGGTCCCGAGCGGGACGTCGCCCGGGGTCGCCGGCACCTCGGCGATGAGCTGGAAGTCGAACACGACGCCCACCGCATGCGCCGGGGGGCAGAAGCGCGGCAGGGTGCTGTCGTAGTAGCCGGCGCCATAGCCGATCCGGTGCCCCCGGGCGTCGATCTGCAGGGCGGGCACGACGATGACGTCGAGCGCCGCGGCCTCCTCGTCGGTCGCCCCGGGCTCGCGGAAGCCGAGGCCGCGCTCCTCCATGGCCTCGGGGTCCTCGACGAAGCGGAAGGTCATGGCGCGCGACTCGGGGTCGACGGAGGGGTACGCGACCCGGGCGCCGCGGGCGCGCAGCAGCGGATCGAGCTCCCGGAGGTCGACCTCGTTGCGCCCCTCGATCGGGTAGAAGAGCGCGACCCGCCGGGCCGCAGCGAGGGCCGGCAGCTCCGCGAGCGCGCGCTGGATCCGGCGCGATCGCTCGAGGATGGCGTCGCGGGGGATGGAGCCGCGGAGGGCCCGAGCGCGCTTCCGCAGCTCGGCTTTGGCGCGGTAGCGCAGGGCGGCCTCGGCGTCGGGGTCCATGGCTCGGTGGTTCCTCCGGCGCGCATCCTAGAGAGCCGCCCCGGGCCGGGAAACCGCCATGTGCGAAATCGGTGGGAGGTGGCGCAGTTGGCCCCAGGTGTGGCGCTCTTGCACGGGGGCGGGGCGGCGGCCGCGCTGCGAGCGCGGGGAAGCCGACGGGCGGGGGCCCGACGCGCGGCGGGGAGCGGGCGGAGAGCGGGGAGGGAGCGCGGGGCGAGCGAGGAAGCGCGCGGGAGCGCGGCAGGCAACGCGCGGAGGGCGCCAGTTGCGGGCGGCTAGCCAGGGTGAGCCCACGGACGAGCCCGGTGGCACCGTTCGTGCTGCTGGCGGCGGCTGCGCGGAGGGCGGCGACCGCCGCTGCCGCGCGGTCCGCACGGGCGTCTGGTAGCGTCCTGATCGCGGAGAGATGATACCGGAGCGGTGCGATCGCGAGGGCAGGAGCCCCCGACGCCGGAGGAAGCGATGTTCTGGGAGGATTTCAAGAAGTTCGCGGTTCGTGGCAATGTCGTCGACATGGCCGTGGGCGTCGTGATCGGCGCGGCGTTCGGCAACATCGTCAAGACGCTGGTAGATCACGTGATCATGCCGCCGATAGGCCTCCTGACGGGCGGCATCGATTTCAGCCGGCACTACATCGTCCTGAAGCCCCCGAGCGGGCCCGGTCCGTACGCGACCCCCGAGGAGATGGTGAAGGCCGGCGCGGTGCTCCTCCAGTACGGGGTCGTCATCAACAGCCTGGTGAGCTTCTTCATCGTCGCGCTCTGCGTCTTCCTCCTGGTGCGGCTCATGGGGAAGCTTCAGAGACAGCACGCGGAGGAGGTGACGACGAAGGAGTGCCCCGAGTGCGCGATGAGCATCCCCATCAAGGCGGTGCGCTGCGGGCACTGCACGGCGGCGCTGGAGGGCGCGTGACGCGAAGCGGAGAGGTCACCGCGTGGCTGGCGCGGCTGGCCGGCGAGCGGGCTCCCCGTCGAGGCAGGGCGCGTCGACGCCGGGTTCGCTCGGAGGGGAGCGCGGCCGCGGAGGGCCGCGCTCTGGCTCAATGGTTCTCGACGGGCACGCCGGCCTCGAGCGCGGCCTTCTTCAGCGTCAGAATTTCCTGCTGGGCGTCGGTGAGCTCCATCGAGTGAAAGCCGGGCGGGGCGGTCGAGCCCATGTGGATCGGGGCGACCGCGGTCTCCAGGATCGGGATACCGTCGAGCCTGCGCTGGTCGGTGCGTGGTCTCGGCTCGCTGAGCACGGAGAGCAGGCTCGGAGACGCGCTGACCCGAGGGCTCAGCGCGTTCACGCGATCGGGCGCGAACAGCTCGAGCGCGGTGCGCGCGATGCACGTATGATCGAGTGTTCCGTGGAACGGCACGCCGCGCGGAGCCCACGGCGAGACGACGAAGGCCGGCACGCGAACGCCGAGCGTGTCGAACGGCGCCGCCTCGTTCGCGGGCGACGGCGGCGGGCGCACGTGGTCGTAGAACCCGCCATGCTCGTCGTAGGTCACGACCAGCGCCACGTGCGGCCAGGACGGGCTCGCGATCAGGTGGTTGTAGATGCGCGCGATCAGGTTCTGACCGCGCGCCACGTCGGCCGGCGGATGGTCGTCATTCGCCCAGTTCAGCAGCGCGTCCACGTCGACCAGCGTGAAGTTCGGGTCGATCCACGAGACGCTGGGCAGCGTGCCTTCACGGCAGGCCCTGTAGAACGAGGAGATCTTCGCGATCGGCGGCCCGCGGTGGCCCTTGTATTTCTCGACGGTGCGCAAGAACGCGATGTCGTGCGAGTAGTAGCGCCACGAGTCGACCGGCAACAAGTCGAAGAACGTCGCGTGGTCGATCCATTGCAGGTTGCCCGTGCGCCCGCCGCTGGTCCCGCATAGCGCGAAGAACCGGTTCGGCCACGTCGGGCCCGCGAACGAAGCGAACCACCGGTCGCAAACGACGAACTGTCGCGCCAGGCTATCGTACGTCAGCAGATCGCGCTGGTCGAACCAGCTCATGATCTCGGCGACGTGGCTGTTCGTGCTGTAGCCCTTCACGAAGCCGTCCATCGCGCCGCCGTTGATCTGCCTCACGACCTCCTTCCGGTGGTGATACGGGCGGATCCGGACTCTCGTGCTCTCGAGATGATATCCAGTGATCGGCGTGCCGTTATCGTCCGAGTTCGTCGCGCCGATCGCCCCATCGACGTCCATGCCCGTGCCGCGCAGGTAACCCAGCATGTGATCGAAGGAGCGGTTCTCGAGCATCACGATGACCAGATGACGAATGTCTGCCATGTTCCACCGCTCGCTTTCCCGTGCGGCTCAGCGCTGTGCCGACCGACGCGGCCGCGCAGGGCCAGTTTCACTATCTTGAATTCATCTACCGAAATCTGCCAGCGGAGAAGGAGATCCAACGTTTCCGAAGACGTCAAGCCCCAGCTGCGGGGACCTGACCCCGGGTTGACTGAACATTTTCCATGCGCTCCGACGTCCCCTGAAAAGCGGTGCCAATTCAACAACTTGTCCATGCGCCGAGGGGGTCGCGCTCGCGCTGCAGGCCGCGGCGATCTTGACGCATTACAGGGAGCGGCTCGCCCGGATGGACGAGATCATCCGGAAGGAGCGCCTCGTCACGCTGCCGGAGCGGCCGGCGCGCATCCGGCTCGGCACCGCCGCCGAGAGCGCCGAGATGCCGGCGCCGCGCATGCGGCCGCCGCGGCTGCTCGACAACCAGGGAGAAGCGGGGGGAGTTCGTGCTTCCGCTCAGCCTGCCAGGGCCCTCGGACGAGCTGCGAAGGATCGACGATTTCACCTACGCCGCGGCGTCATGGACGCTCACCGCCCACGCGGCGCGCCCCGGGCACGAGCTCCAGCTCGCCTCGCTCGTCGAGCGGGGCGTCTCGATCGCCCGGGCCGTCTTCGCGGAGAACAGCGCCAACATGGAGGGGTGGGCGCTTTGCTCGGAGGCCATCCTGCTCCCGTTCATGCCGCCCGAGGTGGAGCGTTACACCTGCCGGGCGCCGGGGCAGGCGACCTCGTACTTCGACGGGTTCACCCGGCTGATGGAGCTGCGGCGAGAGATCGCGTCCACCATGGGCTCGCGCTTCGACGCGCAGCGATTCCACGACTTCGTGCTCGCCCAGGGCATCCTGCCGCTGAAGCTGCTTCGCAAGGCGGTCATCGAGCGCTTCGTGCCGGCACAGCCGTCGCCCTGAGCGGCGGAGGGCCCGCGGCGCGCGCTGGACGAGCTCCCGCAGGCTGATTTGCGGTGGCGAACCGTCGTCGCGATCCGCGGCTTCGGCCGGGGTTTGGGGGGCGTGGCGGCGGATCGCCCCCCTCGGCTGGCGTGGGCCCGACCCGAGCCCGATCGCTGAGCTCGGGTCTGGGGAGCTCGCGCCGGCCGAACCGCGGTGCCGCCGCACACAGACACGACCAGCGCCGCGCCCGAACCTGGCGCGACGCCCGCCGTAACGCGGCCGCCCCGACCTCGACTGGTTGGGGGGCCTGGTGCCGGAACGTGCCCCCAGCGCAAATCCTCTCATAGGTTCCTCGCCCGGCCTGTCGCAAACCTGTTGGCGACTTCCGTTCCCACCCCTCGCCACAAGGCTTCTTCAACGCAGCGCAGCGCCTCCTCGCGTCCAGGTCCTTCCTCGACGAGCCTCATGATGTGCCACACCAGCGGGAGGCCCCGTGCTCCGGCGTGTGCGTCAAAACCCGGCTGAGCTCCGCTTGCATTGAATACGACCTTAGCGGAGACCTCGAGAAGCTCTACCATCGCACACTCGATTGGCGCCCCTTCGCTCTCGAGATTCAGGCTGACCCGCCTGAGACCGAGGAACAGGCCCTCCGCCGTACCTCACGAATTCCTGTCGCGACATATTGCCACGATCCTCTGCCCGAACCCCAAGAAGTCGCATCGGGTCACAGCAAGGACCGCCTCAAGGACTCCGCCGATCCACGTTGGGCGCATCTCGCTCACAACCGAGCGAAACAACTCAGCACCGAGGAGCAGCGCCTTGCCCTCATCCACACCTGCCCCTGCTCGCATTCTCATCAAGCGAACCGTTCCGCGGCGTCACCCATCCAGCCAGCGCCGCAGTTCCGCGGCCCCTGGTTGGCCAGTGCCCCTAAAGCCTTCTGTTCTTCGGCGCAGAGCCGCTTCCACGCCTCAGTCGCCATGAATTCCTCCAGTGGAGGAAGAACCTGAGGGGTATCTTCGGCGATGACATCGATAATCCTGGAGAACTCCCCAAGCGCGCGGCCTTCCTCCACAGAAAACAGAGAGTCAAACTCAGCGTTGTCTGGCCTGTAGCAATCGTCCCATTGATTAAACAGCTCCTCCGCCACGTTCACAGCAGGAATCCGCACCTGGTAGGCACGCTGCAGTTCCAAGCTCGACAGCAGCATCAACACCTCACGAACACGCTCTCGCATATGCATTCCATAGCTTCAATACCAGAATCAACTGAGCATACGGAATCTCGTTCCGCACGCGCTCCAGGTTGCCCGCTGCGTCGTACCCGCGCTGACGCTCTATCCACGAAACATAAAATTCGACACACCGCACCACAACACTTCACGAAGACTGCTCGTCCGCACAAGCGTAGATCTCATTCCAAAGCCCGCGAACCATGCGCGTCAATGCAAAGGCGTCCTCCAGAGGTTCCCCGACCGCTGCCCAGTACTCAACTTGATCTCGATGAAGATCAGGCCTCACGCGAATGACACTGGCCAAAGCATTCCATGCCGACACACCAATATTTTCATCCCGCTGCAGCAAATCGTTCGCCACATCCAGTGCCAGCTGCATTAGTATGCGCCGCTCAGGATCCCCATATGTCGGGTTAGCGTACGCATCCAGATACCTGTAGAATGCAACCTCGCCCCGAAACTCCTCCGGCAATTCATACGCCCAATCCTGAACATACGAGTCTCCCTCAGGAAGCCCGAGGTCAGAACAAATTCTTCGAATCGATGCAATTTCGTCTTCAATCACGTCAACCTCGCGCGTCTTAGTTGGGATGAGTCGAACTAAACGGAAACGCGGTCCTCACCCCACCATCTGGCTTGACTATCACCCGCGCCATATCGGAATTCAGCTGAGTTCCATCAGCAAGAAAGCTCCGCCCCATGTCCTTCGGAAGCGGGACATCGTGAACCCCAGGACCTTTCTTTGCCACGTCCGCAATAAAATTGGCCGCCGCCTTGTCATTTGTCCACTAGCTTGCCTGGTGACCCAACCCTCTGGCCCTATCCGTTAGCTGCTTCGGCGTAAGCTTTGCCGTGTGACTAGTAAATGTGTGACCATAGGTTGGCTTACTCGCCGGATTGCCCCATTTGAGTCCTCCGTTTGCACCCGCTGCGGATGATGATGTCGCCGCCTTCGCCGCCTCCGCCCCCTGCGGCGGCTTCGCCGCTGGCGCCGGCTGCGGGCCTTTCGCCGGCTGCGTAGCCTGCGGCGGCTGCGCCGGCGCGGCGGCTGGCTGCGCCGGCGGCCGAGCAGTCTGCTGCTGCTGCATCACGAACCTGAACAGCAGCCGGCGCATGCCGTCCCCGATACCGCGAGACGTGCGACCCGCCGCCGCAGCGCCAGCGTTCATCCGCTGCAGCATCTGCTCCTGGTGGAACTTCTGCCCCGCCGGCCCGTTGAAGCAGCTCGGGTGCCTGCACCCGTTGGCCCCAGGCGGGAAGTTCCGATGCGCCCCCTGCGCGCTCCTCCCATCCGGGTCGACAAGGTTCACCGGGTTGTTCAGCGTGTAGCTGTACAGCCCCAGGTTCCCGGGGTTGAACACCCCTCCGCTCGTCCCTCCCCCCATGTACTCGTCCAGGATCGGATCCGGGCTCAGCCACACACTGCTCCTCGGGTCGTAGTACCGCGCCCCGAAGTAGTACAGCCCCGTCGCCTGATCGAGCTCCTTCCCCGTGAACACGTACGCTCGCCTCAGCTCGTACCGCGAGTCCGACGCGTCTATCCACAGCTCCCCGCTCGGGAAATACTCGTCCCGCTGCGTCAGCGTCTGCTCGTTGTTCGACGCGAAGCTCGTGCTGCCCAGGTGGTCCGGGTGGTAGTACAGCGTCGGCGGGTCACGGAACCAGTCCGGGGCCATCTTGCTCGCTATCCGCGTCTGCCCCGCATAGATGTGCTTCGTCACGAACCGACCGTCCCGCAGCGTCAGGTGCTGGTCGTGGTACGCCGTCTCCTCCTCGCCGCTCACGTGGTGCTGGTGCACCCGCCGCTCGCCGTCGCCGTCGTACAGCATCCGCGACAGCACCTGCCCGTTCTGCGTCACCCGCGTGACCCGGTTCTCCTCGTTCCACTCCGTCGCACGCGTGCCCGAGCCAGGGTAAGTCCAGCCGGTCTGGTTGCCGCTCGCGTCGTAGCTGATCACCCGCGACCACGGGGCCGACTCCGCCACGAGCTGCTCGTCGATCTGCCTCGGCGCGTGCGGCTGCGGCCCCGTGTACCGGTACTCCGACCGATACGTCTGCTCCCGAATCGCGTGGCCCTCCTGCCATGGGTCGCACGGCTCCGGAAGGGGAGGGCACGTTCGCGGCTCGTACCGGTAGCTCGCCTGGTCCTTCGTCAGGATGTTGCCAATCTCGTCGTACGCCAACGACAGCCGGTACCGGTACTGCCAGTCTCTCCGGTCCTGGTACGTCCCGCGCGCCGAGAGCAGCTGGTACAGATCGTCGTACCCGTACTCCTGCGTCGTCGGCCCCACCAGCACCGACCCCGGCATCGACTGGTTGTACGGCACCTCGTTCCTCACACGCTCCAGGTTGCCTGCTGCGTCGTACCGGTCGCGGTGGTCCACGTTGATCTTCTGAAGCCGCCGCGACTTCTCGTAATACCTGTACGACGTCGCGATCCCGTTGCCGTGCACCACTCTCACCCGCTGCTCGAGCTCGTCGTACCCGATGTGCAGCAGGTACTGCATCACCGCAGGCTCGTCCGGGTGCTGTGGGTTGATCTGCGTGTATCGCATGGTATGGTCCCCTCCCCCGTGCGGCTCGCGCAGCCCGGGGGGGGGAGGGACTCGGCCGTCAGCTTCGCCAGATTTCCCAGCCTATGCAATTATCTCAATACCAACAAGAACACCCCTCAAATCAAAATCAAGCACCACATCCGGGCCATCGTAATCACCAATAAGATCACGAAGCCGAGCAGACTTGGACATCTCACAGGGACTGGTTCCAGGATGAGACGGCAACCGAAGATACGCCACATCGGAATCGTCCTCAGACACACGCAACTCAAAGACCCCAACACCATTTAACGAGTCAGATTCACTCATTTTAGCGGCCTCCATTGCAACACCGTCTTCAACCTCAGAGTCCCGTCTTTGACCTGATAGACAACAGCCCCTCGCTGCCCGAACCCAGGAACAATCACTCGATCTTCATGGGCAGTATCTCGGATAGCACCACTCGGTAAGCCGCCCTTTTCTATACTGACCCCGAACTCTTGAAGCGCGGCGCGAGCATCCTTTGCACTACTGAAACCCGCGCGCTCAACTGCCCTTTCTGCAGCATGCGGCATATTGCTATTCACAACTTTCTTAACCGAAACGCTTGGTTTCTCTCCTGCGGCTGCTTTGGATGACGTCTGCTGCGCGGATGCCTTGCCGGCCGCCGTCTGCACAGGCTTCGGCGGCTGCGCTGCCGGGGCAGGTTGCGGTGGCTTCGCCGGTTGTGCTGCCTGCCCAGGCTGCACTGCCGGCACCGGCTTCGGGGGCGCCGCCGCTTGCTGCTGGGCAGCGGTCCGCGGTGGCAGCACCGGTTCTCGGTTCACGCCGCCCATGCGCACCGTCCTAGGAGGAGCAGCCGCCGGGCTTGTCGGTATCCTGCCCTGCGCCTGCTGCTCCGCCAAGCGCTGCATCTGCATCTGCTGCTGGAAGCGAGCCCCTTCGGGCCCGTACCAGCAGTTCGGATGCCGGCAGCCACCCATTCCATTGCCACCCGGCGCGAAGTTCCGGTGTCCCCCTTGCGCCTGCCGTCCATCCGGGTCGACCAGATTCACCGGGTTGTTCAGCGTGTAGCTGTACAGCCCCAGGTTCCCGGGGTTGAACACCCCTCCGCTCGTCCCTCCGTCCATGTACTCGTCCAGGATCGGATCCGGGCTCAGCCACACACTGCTCCTCGGGTCGTAGTACCGCGCCCCGAAGTAGTACAGCCCCGTCGCCTGATCGAGCTCCTTCCCCGTGAACACGTACGCTCGCCTCAGCTCGTACCGCGAGTCCGACGCGTCTATCCACAGCTCCCCGCTCGGGAAATACTCGTCCCGCTGCGTCAGCGTCTGCTCGTTGTTCGACGCGAAGCTCGTGCTGCCCAGGTGGTCCGGGTGGTAGTACAGCGTCGGCGGGTCACGGAACCAGTCCGGGGCCATCTTGCTCGCTATCCGCGTCTGCCCCGCATAGATGTGCTTCGTCACGAACCGACCGTCCCGCAGCGTCAGGTGCTGGTCGTGGTACGCCGTCTCCTCCTCGCCGCTCACGTGGTGCTGGTGCACCCGCCGCTCGCCGTCGCCGTCGTACAGCATCCGCGACAGCACCTGCCCGTTCTGCGTCACCCGCGTGACCCGGTTCTCCTCGTTCCACTCCGTCGCACGCGTGCCCGAGCCAGGGTAAGTCCAGCCGGTCTGGTTGCCGCTCGCGTCGTAGCTGATCACCCGCGACCACGGGGCCGACTCCGCCACGAGCTGCTCGTCGATGCGCTTCGGCGCGTGCGGCTGCGGGCCCGTGTACCGGTACTCCGACCGGTACGTCTGCTCCCGGATCGCGTGGTCCTCGCGCCATCCGTCGCACCCAGCCGGAACCGGCGTGGGACACGCCTGCGGCACGTACCGGTAGCTCGCCTGGTCCTTGGTCAGGATGTTGCCAATCTCGTCGTACGCCAACGACAGCCGGTACCGGTACTGCCAGTCTCTCCGGTCCTGGTACGTCCCCCTCGCCGAGAGCAGCTGGTACAGATCGTCGTACCCGTACTCCTGCGTCGTCGGCCCCACCAGCACCGAGCCCGGCATGTCCTGCTCGTACGGCACCTCGTTCCGCACCCGCTCCAGGTTGCCCGCCGGGTCGTACGCGTACCGCATCCGCTGGAACGCCCGCGCCGGCCGGCCGCGCTCCACAAGGTACCGGTCGCGGTGGTCCGCGTTGATCTCCTGAAGCCGCCGCGACTTCTCGTAATACCGATACGACGTCGCGATCCCGTTGCCGTGCACCACCCTCACCCGCTGCTCGAACTCGTCGTACCCGATGTGCAGCAGGTACTGCGTCACCGCAGGCTCGTCCGGGTGCTGCGGGTTCGTCTGCGTGTTCGTTCCCACCGCCGACCGCACAAGGCCCCCTCGGTCGTAGCCGTACGTCACCACCTCCGCCCCGGAGCCAGGGAACTTCATCGACAGCAGCCGCCCGAACCCGTCGAAGTCGTACTCCATCGTCGCCTGGTACGGCCCCCGGTGCGGCTCCCTCAGCCGGGGGAACTCCGTCGTCAGCTTCGCCACGTTCCCCAGCCGGTCATACCAGAACGTCCTCTTCCCCGCCTCGCTCTGCTCCTCCACCAGCCGCCCGGCCCGGTTGCCGTGCTCGTCGCCCGCCTCGTCCGGCTCGCCGTACACATACGTCACGTCCGTCGAGTCCGGGTAGTTCACCCGCGTGAGCCGGTTGAAGTCGTACTCGTACCGGATCAGCTTGCCCGCGCTCTCCGCTGCCAGCTTCGCCGTCTGCCGCGCCCCGACGTTGCCCGACCGGTCGTAACGCCACTCCGTACGCCCCATGTCCGGGCTCGTCAGCGTCACCATCCGCCCCAGCGTGTCGTACGCCGCCGTCGTCACGTTCCCGCGCGCGTCCGTCACCCGCACCAGCTCGTCGACCGCGCTGTACCCGTACCGCGTCATCAGGGTGGTCCACGCCTCCGACCCGCCCAGCCGATTGCGCTCCTCGACCGCCACGATCGCGTTGTCCACGTCCTGGTACGCCTTGCGCACCTTCCCCTTCGGGTCGACCTCCGTCGCCACGAACATCGCCACGCCATCGAGCTCCTCGATATCGTAGCTCGTCGTCGTCACCGCCTCGCCGCCCTCGGCCTCGTCGTCCGGCTCCCTCCGCTCGACGATGCGCGAGAGCACGTCGTACTCGAACGTCGTCGGGTGCTTCAGCGCCACGTCCACGAACGCCGTCGCCTCCCCCGTCGCGAACACCGGCTGCCCCTGCTGCCAGACGCGCCCCCGCTCGTCCAGCACCACCCGGCCGCTCACGCTCATGCCCACGACCGCGGCGGCCCCCGTCCCTGGATCCTTCTCCAGGTCCTTCTTCGTCTGGATCACCCGGTCCAGCCCGTCCACGAACGTCACCGTGTCGATCGGATCCCCCGGGTGCTGCACGTCCTTGTGCCGCGTCCGCGCCCACGCCGGCATGGCGACGCTCTCCCCGGCCTGGAGCGCATACTCGAACGCGATCGTCGCCTCCGCCGCCGCCAGCGGGTCGTCCGGACCGAACACCGCCCGCAGCCGCCCGAACCCGTCGAAGTCGTAGTGGACCTCATGGCCGTTGACGTCCCGCACCGCGCTCACCGCGCCGTAGCGGTAGTCCGACCACCTCTCCGAGAAGTATCCGAACGAGTCCTCCACCCGGGAGAGGTACGTCTGCGCCACATCGTCGTACTCGTACGTCAGCGTGAAGCCCCGCGGCTCGATCGCCCGCTCCAGGTTGCCGTACGCGTCGTGCGTGAACTCCCATCTTGGATTCGTCGCTGCGTCGCCCGTGTACGGCGCGCCCGTCGCCGGATCCTTGCCCCCGATCACCGTGCTCGTGATCCACTCCACCGCCCCGGTCACCTCGTTGTACCCGGCGGTGCGCTCGCGCAGCAGCGTCCCCGCGCTGTCACGCACCTCGACGCTGTCCGCCCGCACGATGTGCGGCCCGTCGTACGTCACGTAATGGATCGTGCTCGTGACGTCGTCCTCCAGCGTGCCTGGCTCGCCGTGCTCGATCACCCCGATGAGGTTGCCGCGGTCGTCCCAGTCCCGCTCCTCGCGCGTCTGCTTGCCCGGCGCGCTCGGGTCCGTCGTCTTGCCCTCGTACCACGACATCGTCCGCAGCTCTTCCGCCGGGAAGAACGAGCCCGTCAGCGTCGCCTGCGCCCCGGGCGCCCGGTACACCACCTCTTGCCGGCTGAACAGCCGCCCCTCGGCGTCCTGCTCGATCACCTCGGCCACGAGCCCGCGACGGTAATAGTCCTGGTTGTGGTAACGCGTCACGATCTGCGAGCCGTCCTCCCGTGTCGCCGTCACCTGCGCGAAGCCGTAGTCCTCCCGCTCCGCCCGGTCGTAGAACCCGCTCTGGTGGTAATCGAACGTGTGCACGTACGCGGGCGTGCCCATGCCGTCGTCCACCTCCACCCGCGACAGCACCCACTTGCTGCGGGGCATGTCCACGCTCAGCTCGTCCGGGCTGCTCGCATACGCCACCTTGTTGCCCTCACGCGCATAGTCCAGCCGGATGCTGCCGCCGAGCGGACGCACCACCCGCGACAGCCGGTTGGTCTTGCCCGTCAGGTTCAGCCGCGCCCGCAGCGCCGGGTCGCTCTCCCGCAGCATCCCCTCGCTCAGCTTCAGCACGTGATCCGCCGTCCCGTCGCCGTCCACGTCCTCCCATGCGAGCTCGCTCCGTCCGTCGCTCAACCCGAGCTGCGCCGCGATCTCGAGCACGATGCACACGTACGGCGTCGTGATCTTGATCGGCACGCCATACCCGGCGTTGAACGCCGTCGTCTCCGAGAACGACAGCGCGTCGTTGCTGCCGTTGATCTCCTTCGTGAACTTCTTCTCCAGCACGACGCCCCACGGCAGCGCGCCGCTCACCGCCGGCGCGCTCCACCTCTCCTCGGGCCCGAAGCGGTCACCGAGGTTCAGCCGGACGCGGTAATAGCCCTGTCCAGGTTGCTTGATCACCCGGTCGGGCAGCCTGTCGCCGTTCAGGTCCACGAAGTCGACGAGCGTCCGGCTCACCGTGTGCGCGATGCCGCCGCCGATCCCCGCATAACCCACCTGCAGGCTGTTCGTCGTGTTGTCCTGCACCCGCACCGACGAGAGATGCTCCGGAGACCAGACCCGGCCCAGCGCGGTCAGCGGATCCCCGTCGACCTCCGGCAACGGCTCGAACGGATCGCCGCTCGGATCGAGCGCCGCCCAGGGGCGCTCGTCCCCGAAGCGGTAGCCGAGGTTCAGCTGCACATGGAGCACACCGCCCGCGCTCCTCACCTTGTCCGGAAGCCCGTCGCCGTTCACGTCGAGCAGGTCGCGCGTCGTCTGCGACGTGCCCCAGCTCTTGCCGAGAGAGGGCAGCACGCTGAGCACCTCCTTGGTCTCGGCGCTCGCCTCGATCTTCTCCGCGACGGCGGACGCCGCGGATCCGAAGCCGAACCCGAACCGCGCGCTCATGCTCTCGATGACCCGGATGTCCCCCGGCCCGTCGACGGTCAGTGCGCCATACTGCCCCGGCTGCTGCCCGTCGCACCGGCCGCCGCTGCCGCACGTCTGGATGCGCACGCCGCCCTGCGTGACGGCATCGGGCCGCCCGTCGCCGTTGACGTCGACGAGCTCCAGCTTCGACTCGGTGGTCCCGGTCGTCACCTGGAACGACCCGATGAGCGCGAGCTCCCCCGAGCCCGAGCCGTTGTGGCTCTTCCTGAGCCCCGGGACGTTGGCCACGTCCTCCGGCCGGATGCCGCCGACGCGCGACGGCTTGAGCTCCCCGGCCCGGATGTACATGTCCGCGCCCGAGCCCCGGAACACCGGGCCGCTGACGCTGCCCACGAGAGGAAACCCGGCGTCCCCCGGCGACCAGCTCGCGTGGTACCCCTCCCAGTGCGGCTCGACGCGCGTGAAATAAGGCGGCTTGTTCTCCGCCGGCCTCCGGCGGAGCTGGTTCTCGTCGAACGGATACTCCGTCGTCCACTCGCCGTAGCTGAAGCCGCGGAACCCGCCCACCATGCGGGCGTCCACCTTTTCCAGCTGCGACAGCAGAAGCGCCGTCCCGCCGATCGTGCTGTCGCTCAGCTGCACGGGCGCCAGGATCGACTCCTCGGGCACCGAGATCGGCCCGCCGTCGCCGGGCGACGCTTCGAGCCCGCAAACCCTCTTTCCGGACGGCGCGCCAAACCTGGGCGCGCACTCGCCCACAGCGCGGCAGCTCCCAGGATCCGCGTCGTGGCCGCACACCTCGGTGTACCGGGCGAACCCCTGGTACTGCACGCGCGACGGGTCGACCACGTCCTCGCCGAGCTCGGCGTACAGGAACAGGAGATCGCCCTGGAGCACGGACACCGGCCACGCGATCTCGGTGCCGAGCTGCGCGCCCGACACCCTGGTCCGATGGACCTCGACGCTCTGCCCCGAGTCGACGTCCCGGCGCACGAGCCGCACATCGAACGCATCGTCCGCGTCGGTCCGGACGAAGCTCGCCTGCACCGTGACCTGCCCGTCCGCCCCTGCGGCCCAGCCCGGCACGCTCCGGTCGAGCACGGAGAAGTCGTCCGCGAAGGTATAGGTATACATCGGACGCCCGAGCGCGTCGGGGCGCCCTATTTCGCGCGGAAGCAACGGCCGGCAGGAGTCCGACGGGCAGAGCTCCGCATAGCGGATGCGCGGGTTCCAGCGCGTGATGTCGCCCTCGATGTCCTCCCTCGGGTCCACGCGGAAAAAGAGCGCATCCGTCGGACGGACGCGGACGCGGATGCCGCTCCCGCACCCTCTCTCGCCCTCGGGCACACACGCAGCATCGCTCGGCCCGATGTCCCTCTGCCAGAGCGGCAGGTGCTCGCGGTGCAACTTGTCACTCGGCCGCGGCGCCAGCATCGTCTTCGTGATCGACGCCGTCACCCCGTCTCCCGCGCCGCCCCCGGCCAGCGACACGCCGCCGTCGATGACGACGACACCGTCGATCGGCGGCGTCCATTTCACCAGCGCGCTGGTCCGGTAGAACGCGTTGCGGAGCGCCTCGACCTGCTCGCCATCGCTGAAGTCCTCGTCGATCGTGAACCCGGCGCCGCGGGCGCCCGGCCCCAGCCGCGCGTTGTTCGGGTTCAGCGCCGCCCCGCTCCCATCCAGCAGCTCCGGGAAGCCGTCCCCGTTGATGTCGAGCAGCAGGCTCTGCGCGGTCGCGGTGCTCCAGGCGCGGTTGAGACCGAGACCTCCGAGCTCCTGCAACATGTGCATCGCCCCCTGCAGGCTCGCCGTGATCTGGTGCGTGCTGCCCACGCTCTCCGGCGAGAACGCGTTTCCGCTCGACCGATCCGGGAGCGAGTTCAGCCAGACGCCGTTGCTGCCCACGAAATCCGGGAGCCCGTCGCCGTTGATGTCCGTGAACGCGACGTCCTCGTCGTCCGCCCCGAACGAGACGGAGACCCCCACCCCGGCGTGCGGATCACACACCGTCGGCCCCACGCCGACGAACGCGCTGAGCCCCCCTTCGACCGAGCTCGTGGCCCCGAGGCCATCGCGCCCTTCCGCGGGAAGGCCCCACTCGGTCGGCGCCGAGAACACCTGGAGCTCGCCGTCCGCTTGCTGGAGGCCGAAGTACTCGAAGCCGTGCTCGTAGAGCATCTCCTCACCGCCGTTTCCATGGACAGCGATGCTCTTCAGCAACGACTTGTGATGGTGCCGCGGGTCCGGCGTGTCGTACGCGAAATGATAGCTCCGGATGATCTCCTCGGCGTCGGGCGCCTGGCCCATGGTGACGTCGACGCGCGTGAGCCTCCGCGTCGTCCGCACCTCGAAGCCGGCGCGCGCCGAGCTCACGACGTCGCTCCGCTGCGCTCCGTCGTCCAACGTGAAAACGACGTGATAGTGCGCTCCGGGGAAGCCGCTCTCGTGCTCCGTGTAGTCGATCCGCTGCGGATAGAGCTGCACCCAGTCCTCGCGCTCGGGCGCGTCCTTGAAGTACGAGATCCGCATCCGGTTGCCGAACGTGTCTTCCACCCGCTCCAGGTTCCAGCGGAAGATCCCGGCCTCGCCGGACCGGTCCGTGAGGCGCGCGTCCGCGCTCTCGCCGTAGGTATACCGGGTGCCGTCCTTGTCGGTGACCACCCAGTGAAAGCTCCCGGGATCGGCCCCGAGGCGCTCGATGCGATCGAACGCGCCCTCGACGCGCCGCTCGTACCTGCCCGGCTGATCGGGGATGGCCCGCAGCATCTGGCCGTCGAGCGTGTAGAGCTCGTCGCCCGTGTACCGCGGCACGCCGAACCGCGTGTCGATCTCGATCGCCGAGACGCGCAGATCCCACCCCACGCCGAGCCAGCCATTGCCCAGCTCGCTCTCGTACGTGACCGCCAGATCCGGCGCGATGCCGTGCCGGCCCGGCGGCACCTCGATCGGGAACGACAGCTGCGCCGTGCCCTGGCCGTTCGCCTCCGGCGGCTCGATGAACGACACGCCCGCGGACGGGCTCGCGAGCTGGATCCCCTTCATCGCGTTGGGATCGAACGACTGCGCTCCCGGCTGATCCGGCATGGAGATCGCCGCGTTGACGAAATCGGTGAAGTGATCCGTCAAGCTCGTGAGCTCCCGGGCCCCGCCCTCCTCGACGCGCCCGAGCTTCGTCCATCGCTGGACCGCCTCGTCGAAGTAGAAGCCGAAGATCTCCCTGGCCCTGGCGCCGCTCGGGATCGCCGCGGCGTCGACAGGCAGCGTCAGCTTCACCGGCTTCTTGAACTTGAGCCCATGCGGGCCGAAGCGGAACGCGCGCCCCTCGGGCGTCACATTGCGCATCGCGCGCCCCATGGGCTGCACCTGGACGGGCATCAGCGGGCGGATCGTGATGCGCGTCGTCTCTTCCAGCGCGTCTGGCGGGATATCGAGCGTGGCGCCCGCGAACGAGAGCACCGCGCCCTCGTCCGGGCTCACCACCGCGCCATAGGGCGCGCCGTGGTCCACGACGAGCCCGCCCGGCGCGGCGCCCGCGGCGCACGGACCGAGCTCTAGCTCGCGACCGAGGCGCGTGCCGTCCTCGAGCCGCGCCTCGAGGCGCGCCGTCCACGTCCGGTGACTCGCCCCCTCGGGCTCCGGGAGCGTGAGCTCGAAGCTGCCGTCGTCGCCCAGCGCAACCGGCTCCGCGCCGGCGAACAGCCGTGCTCGCGACGCGCCCTCGCCGGCCAGATCGAGGAACCCGCGCACATGGGCTCGTCCCTCGGCGCACTCGCCGTGCAGCGGCATGCTCAGCGCGATCCGCCGCGCGCGGGAGGGGACGGGGCTCGCCACCACGGCGACGTCCGACACCTCGGCGCGGCTCCCCTTCGCCGGCGTGATCTGCACGGAGGCCGCCCCCGGCCATGTCGCTGACTCCGGGAGATCGAACCGGTGCCAGCCCGGCGGCAGGCCCTTCAGGTCGAAGCGCAGCCCCTCGGCTCCTTCGCCGGGCGCGATCCGGAGCTCCCCGGCGCCCGCGCTGGTCAGCTGGAAGAGGAGCGCGTGGGGCGCCACACGCGCGCCGAAATCGAGGCGCAGCGCCTCCGTGCGAGGCACGCGCTCGCCGGCCGGCCGGGCGCGCGCCTCGGCAGCGGAACGCGCCTCGATTACACCGGCGTGCGGGATCCCGACCACCCGGAGCGCGCTCACGGTGAATCCGTGCTCCTGCTCCGCGGAGGGCCGGAACCGCACCACGTTATCGCCGCGCCTCAGCCACGCGGGCGCGATCTCCTCGACTTGCAGGCCTCCGGTCGCGGGCGCTGCCGCCAGCGAGCCGCCGCGCGGGGCCGTGCCGTTGATCTGCCGGCTCACGCTCGACCAGTGGCCGCGGCCCTCCAGCTGGTAGACGAGGAACGCGCGCGCGAGCGCCCGTGGATCGGTGTCCACGTGGAACGACAGCGATTGCTCTCCGCCCGTGCGCGTCACGGTCGCCCGCTCGGACGTCGCGGCGAACTGGTAAGCCCCGGCGAGCCGCCCCGCGAGCACGCGATCGGCGAGCTCCACCTCGGAGAGGCCGCGCGTGGGCGCGCCGGCGGTCCAGAACAGGATCTCCTGCGGCCCGCGCTCGCCCGAAGGAAGCCACTCGATGACGACGTGCTGGGCCGTGACCGCCATGGGAAGGCGCGTCCAGCGCTCGCCCGTGTCGTGGAGCGGCACGTCGACGAGGCCGGAGGCGGCCTGAAGCTCTGCGCCGTCCTCCGCGCGGACCGTGAGCGCGCCCTCGCTGCGCCCGTACAGCGAGAGCGCCTCCAGCGCGGTGGGCTGCGGAAACGAGACCCGGATCCGCACCTTCTCCCCGGTCTCGCTGCGAAGCCCCGTGTCGCCGCGGCCGTCGAACAGGACCCACGGGTCCGCCCCCGGGCCGGCGCCATCGGCGCGAACGTCCGCTGGCAAGGCCACCATCGGGACGACGGCGAGGCCGCCGGGGCCGCCGGCGGGGTCTCCCGCGCTCGCGAGCACGGCGGCGTCCCCGGCGAGCGCCGCCGCGAGCTCGGCGCCGCCACGAGCGCCGGTGAGCCGCGCGCGCAGGGGATCGCCTATCCGGCGCAACGTCAACGCTTGAGCCCACGCGCCGAGGGGCGCGCTCACCACCATGAGCAAGAGAACGCAACCCGCGCACAGCCGCCAACCCCGTCTCATCCACCCGGACGTCATCGCTTGCCTCCGCGGTCGCGAAGGGAGCAAACGACATCGTAAATAGCAATTACAAGCGATAACAGGTGGGGCGGTCTCGCCGGGAAAAGCGCCAAACTCGACCGGTTCCCAGCACGATTTCAGCGCACCCGCAGGTCCTCCGCCTCCGAGCCATCGAATTCGGACTACCGGATGCGGAGAAGTTCATTATCCTGTGACGCTCCAGCAACACTCCTTGGCTCGCCCTCTCGGCCGCCCGTGCGGCCGTGGGGGGTGGCCGATCACGCCATTCACGGAGGTGACCTTGCGCAATCTCACGATAGGGGACCTGAAGCTCGCGCTGCGCGATCTCTTGACTGACAAGGCCGATGAGCTGCGCCTGTCGGCGACAGGCAAGCTGTATGAGCCGCGGCTCCGGGCGAAGCAGAAGGAGATCGACGCGATCCCCGACGCCGCGGGCACGCAGGCGCCGCTCGCCAGGGAGCTCGCCGAGGCCGACGTCCGGCACGACGGCCTCGGGGCGGCCGTCTTCTTCCTGTGCAAGGCCGTCGAGGCGCACCCCGCCTTGCCGGCGGCGCTCAAGGAAGCGGCGGCGACCGCGCAGCAGGCGTTCGTCCCGAAGCTCGACGTGCTCCGCGCCCCGTACGCGGACGAGGCGGCGGCGGCGCTCGACAACCGGCCGGAGCTGACCCGGCTCAAGGCGGAGCTGAAGGCCGCCGCGACCCCCGGCGGAGGGACGCTGCACGACTGGGTGAAGGCGTTCGTCGCCGCCGGCGACGACATCGACGGCCTGCTGCGCAGGCGCGCCACGCTCCTCGCGACGGGCGAGAACGCCGGGGCCACCGGCCCGCTCCGCGGCGCCGCGGTCGGGCTGCTCGGGCGGTTCCGGGAGGCGCTCCGGGACGAGATCCAGGAAGAGGGCAGCAAGCTGCCGGCCGACCACGAGGCGCGGCTGTTCGCCTACATCGACAAGCTCAACGCCGATCGCGAGCGGGCCCTGCGCGGGCGCGCGGCGTCCGAGCAGGCCCCGCCCGCGGCCCCCAGCCCGCCGGCGGCGCCCGGCGACGTGGCGCCGGCCGCGCCGGCGGTGAGCGCCGAGCCCGAGCTCTAGCCGGACCGCTCGCGGCGACATGCCGGGTGCCTCGCCGAGCAGGCACCCGCCCATGTCCGACATGCCCGGCGGCCTCGCCGAGCAGGCACCCGCCCATGTCCGACATGCCCGGGGGCGTGAGCGGCGAGGCACCCGCCCATGTCCGACATGCCCGGGGGTCTCGCCGAGCAGGCACCCGCCCATGTCCGACATGCCCGGGGGGTCTCGCCGAGCAGGCACCCGCCCATGTCCGACATGCCCGGGGGTCTCGCCGAGCAGGCACCCGCCCATGTCCTTCCTCCGGGATGCCCTCGCATCCTAGGATGCGCCCGTGTCGGTCACCCCGCAGCAGGGCCATTTCGTGCGCGTGCGCTCGCGCCTCTACCTCGTCGATGACGTCGCCCGGGGTGCGACCGACGACCAGGTGCGCGACGAGGTCCTGGCGCGGCCGATCGAGCTCAACCGCATCCGCACGGAGGACGAGCGCACGGGCGGGTGGCGGTGGCACGAGACGCGCGCAAACTGGACGACGATGGCAACGACTGAAGCAGGCGCGCTCCGCGCGCGCGGAAGCTCGCGCCCGCTGCTCACCAGAGAACACGATGCTTAGACAGCTGGAGCTCGACGGCATCGGTCCGGCCGACAAGCTCACGTTCGGGCCGCTCGCGGGACGGCTGAACCTCATCACCGGCGACAACGGCCTCGGCAAGTCGTTCCTCCTCGATGTCGCCTGGTGGGCGCTCACGCGGACCTGGCCGCAGTACCCGGCTGTCCCCAGGCGGCCCGACGCGTCCATCGGGTTCGCCTTCGACGGGGCCAAGGGGCTCACCGAGGACGTGTCCCCCTGGATCGCGAAGGCCCAGGACTGGAAGCGAAAGCGAGGGCGGCCATCGAACCCCGGCCTCGTCCTCTACGCGCGCGCGGACGGCGCGTTCTCGGTCTGGGATCCGGCGAAGAACTACCGCCTCTACCGCGGCGCGGACGGCAGCGAGCGCGAGATGCTGCCCGCCTACCACTTCACGCCGGGTCAGGTCTTCGATGAGCTCCGCACCGGCGACAACCAGGTGGTCTGCAGAGGATTGCTCGACGACTGGACGCGCTGGCAGCAGTCCCATGACCCTCGCTTCGCGATGCTCTCCCGGATGCTCGAGGCGCTGTCCGAGGATCCGGAACGGCCCATGGAGGCCGGCAAACCCACCCGGCCCTTTCTGGAGGACGTGCGCGACGTCCCCACGATCAAGATGCCTTACGGCGACGAGGTACCGGTGATCTTCGCGGCGGCCGGAATGCAGCGCATGCTCAAGCTGGCGTACCTTCTTACCTGGGCGTTCTCGGAGCACGAGGAGGCGGCGCGGCGGCAGGCCCTTCCGCTCTCGGAGCAGGTCATCCTGCTCATCGACGAGCCCGAGACCCACCTCCACCCCCGGTGGCAACGCGCGGTGCTCCCGGGGCTGCTCAGGACGATCGGCGCGTGGGGCGCGCATGCGCCGCGCGTCCAGGTGATCGCCGCCACGCACTCCCCGCTGGTGCTCGCGTCGGTGGAACCGCTGTTCGATCCCGAAGCGGACGCGCTCTGGAAGCTCGATCTCGTGGACGGCGCCGTGCAGATCGCGCAGGACGTGTGGCACAAGCGGGGGGACGTCAACCGCTGGCTGATGTCCGACGTGTTCGATCTCGACGCCGCGACGTCCGCGGAGGCAGAGGCCGTGCTGCGCCAGGCGCGGCAGTTGCTCAGGGACTCGAGCCCTGATGCGGCCGAGGTCCGGCGCGTCAACGAGGCCCTCCTCCGCACGCTCCCCGAGATGGATCCCTTCCTGGTGCGCTGGCGGTACTACGTCCAGCAGCACGCCGGCAGGGAGTCTGCGTGATTCGCGTCCAACGAGCCGCCGAGCCCGCCGAATTCGACGCCAAGGTCCGACAGAAGGGGAAGGCGGCGCTAAAGGAGCTGATCGGCTCGACCGAAGCGCCCAGACGACCCGGACCACGGCGGGAGAAGCTCACCGACCGGATCGAGGATATCCCCTCCGGGGCCCTCCCCCCATTCTGGGTGCAGGCGTTGCCGGAGCTGCGGGCGGCTTACCGGGATATCTGCGCCTATCTCGGCATGTACATCGACCCGGCGACCGGCCTGGCGACGGTCGACCACCGTCATTGCCCGTTCATGGCGCACGAGCTCCACCGCCAAGGTCGCCTTCGCCCTGCAGATCGGGAATCCACCCGTTGACCCCGGGCACGTGAGATAGCCCGCCACCGCCGCGACGGGTACGAGCCGAGCGCACAACACCGCGCGGTTGTCGGACTCGTCGTCGATGACACCCATCGTGCGGCGGTCTCCCGAGGTGCCAGTGACCGACCGAAGCGCTGTTGCCCGGACGAAGCGCTGTCCACCGGAAGCCGACTTTGCTTTGATGACGGTCTTCATGTTCCGCCTCAGCACCGTGCGCGCCAAGCTCACCGTCCTCGTCGCGCTCTCTTCGCTCGCGACCCTCGCGGCCCTCCCCGTGCTCTCCTGGGTGATGCACCGGCAGCTCCTCGCGCAGATCAGCGAGCGCGTCCCGCAGGCGATCCGCAACTTCCGGCTGGAGCTCAGGCAGCAGCAGCGCGCCATCTCGGCGAGCTCACGCCAGGCGTCTCGCACGCGCGAGCTGGTCGAGGGGCTCCGGGTGCGGCACGAGTCGGCCGTGGGGACGGCGCTCGAGGCCGTCACCGACGCTCATCCCAACGTCGCCATCGTCGCCTTCGACGAGCTCGGCGAGCTGGTCGCGGCGAGGGGGCTCGATGCGCCGCCGACGAGCACGGACGAGGTCCCCGGGCTCACCGAGGGCCTCCCGGGCCTCGGCGAGATGGACGACCTGCGGGACGTGCTCGTCCATGGGTGTGATGGACAGCAAGGCTCGCCGCCTGCGTACATGATCGCCCAGCATGCGAGGAGCGACGCCGGGTCGCTGCTCGCCTGCATCCCCATCGATCACACCTACTTCGACGAAGCGGCGACGAGGCTCGGCGTGGAGATCGCGCTCGTCGACCCGTCGGGCAAGAGGGTCACGGGCACGGCGCGTTTCCCGACCGAGCTGCTCCAGGGCGCCGTCATCGGCGACGAGACCCACCCCACGATCGTCGAGGAGGCGAGCTCGCTGTGGGCGCTCTCCCGCTTCGCGCCCCGATCGCTCCGGGGCAAGGCCGGCGATTTTTCGATCGTCATGGCGCTCGACGTGAGCGACGTGCGGAACATCGTGCGCCAGAACCTGATGTTCGCGGCCGGCGTGCTCGCCGTCGCGGCGCTCTTCTCGCTGATCCTCGGCGCGCGCCTCGCAAGCACGATGGCGCGCGCGCTCTCCCGCGTGAACGTCGCCCTCAAGCACCTCGAGCAACAGCGGTACGTCCATGTGGAGGCGGTGAAGACAGGCGACGAGCTGGAGGATCTCGCGACCGGCTTCAACTCGATGGTGGACGGCCTCAAGGAGCGCGACAAGCTCCGCAGCACCTTCGGCAAGTACATGACCGAATCGGTGCTCGAGCACCTGCTCGCCGGCAAGGTGCAGCTCGGCGGCGAGACGCTCACCGTCTCGATCCTCTTCTGCGATATCCGGAGCTTCACGACCATCAGCGAGAGGATGAACGCCCATGAGCTCGTGGGGCTCCTCAACGAGTATTTCACCGAGATGGTGGCCATCATCCTCGACGAGGGCGGGGTCGTCGACAAGTACATCGGCGACGCGATCATGGCGGTGTTCGGCGCGCCCGTCCCCAGGCCGAACGACGCCGTGCGCGCCGTGCGCGCGGCCATCCGCATGCGCGCCGCGCTCGAGCGCTTCAACGAGCGACTCGCCAGACGGGGAATCCCGGCGCTGAAGACCGGTGTCGGGATCCACACCGGCGAGGTCGTCGCGGGCAACATCGGCAGTGAAGCGCGGATGGAGTACACCGTCATCGGCGACGCCGTGAACCTCGCCTCGCGCCTGGAGAGCGCGACCAAGGAGCTCGGCGTGAGCGTGCTCCTCAGCGAGGACACGCACCTCCTCGTGAAGGACGTCTTCAACACACGTCCCATCAGCGAGATCACGGTCAAAGGCCGCGTGCAGCCGGTGATGACCTACGCGGTGGCAGATCGCTGACGAGCGCAAAGGGGCGATAGCGCATCACGGCGCCCGGCGCGGCAGGGGCGCGCGCCGCGCTCACCCCCCCGCGAGCAGCCGCGCGAGCTCCCCGCGCTGGCGCCGCGCCGAGCGCGCCAGGGAGAGCTGCCCCGCCGCCCGGTACAGGTTGTGTGCGACCCGCGTCGGGAAGCGCGACGGGTCCCAGCCGAAGTACCGGTCCTCGAACGCATCCCGGCAGAACCTCGCCGCGAGCTCCAGGGCGATCCGCTCCGCCGCGTCCACGAGCGCCTCCCGCTCCTCCGCGCCGAACGGCCTCGCCTCGCGGTAGCCCGCCACGGCGGCGGCGAAGACCTCCAGATCGAAGCGCGTCTCGGTCGAGTCCTCCCCGACCGGGTTGCACCACGACCGCCACGCGTCGCCGAGCTCCACGTCGATCGACTGCAGCGCCAGCGTGTCGAGATCGAGCAGGCAGATCCCCTCCCCCGCCTCGGAGAAGCGCAGGTTCGAGATCTTGAGGTCGCCGTGGCAGTGCCGGACCGGCAGGTCGAGCCGCCCCCGCCACGTGCGAAACGCGTCGAGGATGGCGTCCGCCAGCCGCCGCCCCTCGCCCCCCGTGGCCGCGCCGTCCAGCCGCTCCATGTGGAGCGCCGTGTCGTGCGCGCCCGCGCGGACGTGGCGGTACACGTGCTCGAGATCGTCGACCGCCCGGTGGAACCGGGCCGCGAGCTCCCCGGCGGCGCGCGCCAGCACAGGAGAGCCGACCCGGTGGTGCGTGCGGCCAGGGACGAAGTCCATCACCCGCCACACCGCGCCCTCCGCGTCGCGCGCGCACAGGGCGCCGTCGCCGGCGCGCAGCAGCCGCGGCGTCGCGAGGCCGCGGGCCGCCAGGTGCGCCGTCACCGCCTCGATGTCGTCGTGGACCTCCGGGGCGAAGATGGGGCTCACCCGCTGGACCACGTACCGCGGAGGGTCGCCGGCCAGCCAGGTGCCGTTGATGAGGCCCTCGTCCTCGCAGCGGCGCACGGAGAGGCCGCTCAGAGGCGCCCACACGTCCGGGATCATCGGGGCGGGAGGCTAGCTGCGCTCGGTCTCGGGCGGCAAGGGAGGCGGCGCCGGGACCGCCGCAATCTCGGGGGGCAAGGGAGGCGGCGCCGGGACCGCCGAGACCGCCGCGGCCCGCCGGCGCAGCATCCACTGCGCCCCGAGCCACGTGACGACGCCGGCGCCGAGGCCGAGCCAGGCGGAAGCCGCGGGGACACCGGCGCGCTCCACCAGGAACGCCCCGCCGAGCAACGTCCCGCACAGGCCCACCGTGAGGACCAGGTTGTCGGCGGCCGAGAGCCGGCCGACGAAACGATCCGGCGAGAGCCGCTGGATCTCCGTGCTCGACAGCACCCAGTTCGCCCCGCTGCCCAGGCCCCACACGAGCACGACCGCGAGCAGCGCCGCCGGGTGGCGGGTCACCGCGAACACCGCGATCGCTCCGAAGGTCACCCAGACGGCCCCGGCCGCCGCGCGCTCGCCCCGCAGGCCGCGGCGGACCAGCGCGACGCCGACCAGGGGGCCGACCCCGGTGCCCGCGCCGCGCACGCACTGGAGAACCCCCAGCGTGAGCGCGCCCGTGCCCGCGAAGGGGAGCTGCGTCGCGAGCAGGTTGAGCAAGAGGAGCGCCCCGCCGTTCGCCATGTGGACCGGCGTCTTCGCGAGCACCGCGTCGAGCAGCGGCGGCCGCTCCCACGCGTGCCGCCACGCGAGGACCATGTCGCGGCGCACCGACGCGAGCGCCGGCAGCACGCCGCCCTCCGCAGGCCGCCCCTCCGCCGCCATCGGGGGGAGCCCCCGGAGGAACAGCGCCGACAGGCCGAACGACGCCGCGTCCAGGGCGAGCGCCGCCGCTGGGCCGAGCCCCGCGATCAGGCCCCCGAACGCCATCCCGACGGCGAACATGACGCTCCACGTCGCCGACACGATCGCGTTCGCCTCGAGCAGCTCGTCCTCCTCGACCACATGGCGCAGCACCGCGCTCTGCGCCGGCAAGCGCAGCGCGCCCACCGACGCGCGCACGAAGACGAGGACCTGCACCCCGACCACGCTGCCGGCGACCGCGGCCCCCAGCATCCCGACCGTGAGCGCCCCCTGCGCCACGCTCGTCGCGATGAGCAGCCACCGCCGATCCAGCCGGTCCGCGAGCACCCCCGCCACCGGCGCGAACAGCGCGTTCGGGAGGTGATGCCCCACCATCACCAGCGCCAGCGCCACGACCCCGCCCCCCTCGCCCCCCAGCGCGAGCAGGCTCACGGCGACGAAGCTCATCCAGTCGCCCAGCAGCGAGACGATCTCGCTCATCCAGACGCGACGGAACGCAGGACGGCAACGGAGCAGGAGCAGGCCAGGACGGCGCTCCGGGCGCCTGCCGCTGTTCATCCAGGGCACACCATGGTAATCGCGCTCCGTCTCATGCGGATCTGCGCCATCATTCCCGCCTACCAGGCCGAGCGCAACGTGGGGGACGTCACACGGGAGGCGCTCCGGGTCCACGGCCTGGCCGGCTCCGTCATCGTGGTGGACGACGGGTCGAGCGACAGGACGCCGGAGCGGGCGCGCGCGGCCGGCGCCACGGTGCTGAGCCACCCGGAGAACCAGGGCAAGGGCGCCGCCCTGCGCACCGGGATGGAGTTCGCCGTCGCCGCAGGCTTCGACGTCGCGGTCACGATCGACGCGGACGGACAGCACCCGCCGGAGGAGGCGCGGCGCCTCATCGAGGCCGACGCCGACCCCGAGGCGCTGGTGCTCGGCGTCCGGGATCTCGCGGGCGCAGGCGCGCCGCGCGCGAACCAGATCTCGAACCGGATCTCGAACTTCTTCCTCTCGCTCTTCGCCGGCCGCCCCTTCGCGGACACCCAGTGCGGCCTGCGCCGCTACCCGCTCCGGACGACGCTGTCGCTCGGCGCCCGCGACGAGGGGTACGCCTTCGAAGCGGAGATCCTCCTGCGCGCGGTGGCCGCCGGCGTCCGCCTGGTCGAGGCGCCGATCCGGGTCATCTACCCGCCCGAGGGCGAGCGGCTCACCCACTTCGACAGCGTGCGCGATCCGGCGCGGATCATCCGCCGGGTGGTGGCGACGCTCGCGCTCACGCGCGGGCTCCGCCACGTGCCGGCCGCGCCGGTGCCGTTCCCCGACCCGGTCCGCCCGGCCGCGGCGAGCGCGCTCGCCGCGGAGCTCGACCCCCACCCGCGGCAGCCGGCGACGGCGCCTCCCTGACTTGCGGCCGCCGCGCCTCGCACGCCACCGCCGCAAGCTCCTCGCGGCCGCCGCGCTCCTCGCCGCGCCGATCCTCGCGCACCTCGGCATCGCCGCCGCGACGCGGATCGAGCCGCCCCCGATCCGCGCGACCGCCGGCGAGCCCGAGACAGGGCCGGGGGGGCTGCGCGTGCTCGGCCCGGCCTACGTGCGCCGCCGCGGGCGGATCCTCGAGGCGCGCCTCTCCGGGTCGCCGGAGGAGATCGGGCACCAGCACGGGCGGCTCTTCTACCCGGAGATGGTCCAGAACGAGGGGACCCTCTACGAGCAGTTCCACCGCCACGTGCCCGTCGCCCCGCTCCGGTGGCTCATCATGGACCTGTCGCGCCTCGAGTTCCGCGGCGTCGACGAGGGCATGACCGACGGCGTGCGGCGCGAGATCGCCGCGCAGGCCCGCGCCTTCTCGCCCGACCCGTTCGACGGCGTCCTCCCCACGTACCACCGCTTCGTCTTCCTCCAGTCGCTCTACGACATCGCGCTCTCGTTCGAGCACTCGCCGCTCATCGGCTGCACGAGCTTCGCGCTCACCGGGACGGCGTCGGCGGACGGGCACGCGGTGCTCGCCCGCAACTTCGACTTCGAGGCCGGGCCCGTCTTCGACGAGGGCAAGGCGGTGTTCCTCGTCCACGAGCAGGGGAAGATCCCGTACGCCTCGGTGTCCTGGCCCGGCCTGATCGGCGCGGTGACGGGGATGAACGCCGCGGGCCTCGCGCTCGTCGTCCACGGCGGGCGGGCCGGCGAGCCGCGGGCGGCCGGCGAGCCGGTCGTCCACACGATGCGCGAGGTGCTCGGCCGCGCGCGGGGCGTCGACGAGGCGCTCGCGATCCTCGAGGCGCGCGCGCCGATGGTCTCCCACCTCGTGATGCTGGTCGACGCGGGCGGCGAGGCGGCGATCGCCGAGCGGGCGCCCGGCGCGCCGCTGCACGCGCGCCGGGGCCGCGGCAAGGTCCCGCTCACCAACCACTTCGAGGGGCCGCTCGCGGGCGATCCGCGCAACCTGCGCGTGGAGGCCGAGACCTCGACCCGCCCGCGGCGCGACCGCCTCGACGAGCGGCTCGCGGCGCTGCCCGAGGGCGCGACGATCGAGGCGGCGGTCGACGTCCTGCGCGACCGGCGCGGGCGCGGCGGCGCGCCGCTGCCGCTCGGCGACCGGCGCGCGATCGACGCGCTCATCGCCACCCACGCGGTCGTCATGGACGCCACGGCGCGCGTCCTCTGGGTCAGCGAAGGCCCCCACCTCGCCGGCCGCTTCCTCCGCTTCGACCTCACCCGGCTGCTCGACCCCGCGTTCGACCCGGCGCTCGACACGGCCGAGCCCGGCGCCCTGCCCGAGGATCCGCTGCTCACGAGCGGCGACTACGCCGCCTGGGAGCGCGCCGGCTCACCGCACGAAGGCGGGGAGCGCGGCAACGACAATCCTTAAATAAACAGACGCAACCCAATAACCGCTCCGTCCCTCGCGCAAGCGCGGCGGCGCCGTCTCCATGCCGTGACGCCAAGGTGGCCAGCGTGGCGAGCGTGGCGAGCGAGCGCGACAGCCCCGCGCCCGGGACGCGCCTCCTCCCACAGCGAGCACGAAAGCGCCGCGCCGCCACGCCTACGAAGGCCCTCCCCGCAGCGCCAGCAGCGACACACCCTGCGCGAGATCGCAAGTTTTCGGCGTGGTTTCGGGGTGCCCTCTCTTCCACGCCCGTACATCGGCGGTAGGACACCTCTCGTCCGGCATGGCCTTACCGCAAGATTGCCTAGCGGCTGCTTCCGTCCGACAATGCGATTCGGGGCGCCAAGGTCGCGGCACCGGAGCGGCGACCGAGTCGACCAGACCATGACGGACATCAACCTGATCAACACCACCCTCGATCAACGGTACGTCATCCTCGGGCTGCTCGGGGAAGGCGGGATGGGGGCAGTCTACGAGGCACGGCACCTGGGCACCGGCCGCCGCGTCGCCGTCAAGGTGATCACGAGCAAGCTCGCGCAGGACGAGGCGGTGATGGCCCGCTTCGAGCGCGAGGCCAGGGCGGCCGGCGCGATCGACAGCGAGCACATCGCGAGCGTGCTCGACAGCGGCAGGGACCGCGCGACCGGCCTGCCCTTCCTCGTGATGGAGCTGCTCAACGGCGAGGACGTCGACCAGATGCTCCGGCGGCTCGGCCCCCTGCCGCCCGAGCTCGCGCTCTGCATCGTGGCCCAGGCGTGCATGGGCCTCATCAAGGCGCACGACGCGCGCGTCCTCCACCGCGACATCAAGCCCGCCAACCTGTTCCTGGCGCGGCGCGACGGGGGCGAGTACGCGGTCAAGCTCCTCGACTTCGGCGTCGCCAAGATCCAGGACGACACCTTCGAGCAACAGAAGGAGCTCACGGCCACGAGCAACCTGATCGGCTCGCCCATCTACATGTCGCCCGAGCAGGCGCGCAACATGCGGGACGTCGACGGCCGGACCGACGTCTGGTCGCTCGGCATCGTCCTCTTCAAGATGCTCGCCGGGCGCACCCCCTACAGGAACTCGCGGGGGCTCGGCGAGCTCATCGTCGCGATCTGCTCGACCCCGGCGCCGCCCATCCAGACGCTGGCGCCCTGGGTGCCCTACGAGGTCTCCGAGATCGTCCAGCGCGCGCTCCAGATCGACAGGAACCTGCGCTTCCAGAGCGCGGCGGAGATGCTCGACGAGTGCCGGATGCTCCTGCCGCACGGCATCTCGATCCACGAGAGCATGCTGCAGCCCCTCCCCGACTCGGTGCAGGCCGACATCCCGCCGCCCTCGCAGGGGCCGCCGAACCCCGACGTCCCGACGCGGCGCCCGCCCACGCCCGTGGGGACGCCCCGCAGCCGCACGCCGACGCCCGGGAGCACGTCCCGCAGCTGGCCGGACCCCGGCGAGATGTCGACGCGGCGCCCGCCCACGCCCGTGGGGACGCCCCGCAGCTGGCCCGAGCACGTCACGCACAGCGGGGCCCTGGGCCAGAGCGGTCACCACCACGCGACCCAGAGCGGCCACCACGCGACCCAGAGCGGCCACCACGCGACCCCGCACGGCCTCCTGATCCGCGGGCTCCCGGACGGCCCGCCGCCATCGAGGACGGTCTCGGGCACCTCCGTGCCGTTCCACAAGACGATCATCGTGGCGGGTGACCAGCCCACCGCCCACGTGCGCCCCCGCAGCAAGGTGGCCCCGCTCGTGGCGGCGGCGGTGCTGGTCGCGGCGACGGGCGCCGGCGTCGGCGCCTGGCTGGTGCAGAAGACGACGGCGTCCGCGTCCGCCCCGGCGACCGGCGAGACGCAGCCCGCGCCGGCGGCCGCCGCGCCGGCCGCGCCCACCGCGGCGCCGGGCGCGTCCGCCGCGGCCCCGGCCGAGCCGGCCGTGCAGATCGATCCGGAGCGGCTCGGGAGCTTCAACCCGCTGCCGGCGGTCATCACGTCCTCGAGCAACCCGCTCACCGACGAGAAGATCAACCTCGGCCGGATGCTCTACTACGAGACGCGGATCTCGAAGAACCACGACCTCTCGTGCAACTCGTGCCACCCGCTCGATCGCTACGGCGCGGACGGCGCCAAGGTGTCGATCGGGCACGCGCACCAGAGCGGCCGCCGCAACACGCCGAGCGTGTACAACTCCGCGGGGTTCTTCTCGCTCATGTGGGACGGGCGCTTCGACAACGTCGAGGCCCAGGCCAACGGGCCGATGATGAACCCGAGCGAGATGGCGATGACGCCGGTGCGGCTGGAGGCGACGCTGCGCTCCATCCCGGAGTACGTGAAGGCGTTCGGCAGGGCGTTCCCGAGCGATCCGTGGCCCGTCAACGCCAACAACACGGCGAAGGCGCTCGGCGCGTTCGAGCGCAAGCTGATCACGCGCGGGCGGTGGGACCTGTTCCTGGAGGGGGAGCCCGAGGCCCTGACCAACGCGGAGAAGGAAGGGTTCAACACGTTCGTCGAGGTCGGCTGCGTGACGTGCCACTTCGGCCCGCACATCGGGGCGACGATGTTCCAGAAGCTCGGCCTCGTGCGGTCGTGGCCCGACACGATGGACCGCGGCGTCTTCGAGATCACGAAGAAGCAGGCGGATTTCATGGTCTTCCGGGTGCCGACGCTCCGCAACGTGGCCATGACGGCGCCGTACTTCCACGACGGGTCCGTCTCGTCGCTGCAGGAGGCGGTGCGGCTCATGGGCAAGCACCAGCTCGGCAAGGACCTGTCCCATGCCCAGGTCGATCAGATCGTGGTGTGGCTCAAGTGCCTGACGGGCGACCTCCCGAAGGAGTACATCGCGAAGCCGGACCTGCCGGAGAGCGGGCCCAACACGCCGAAGCCCATTGCGGATTGAGCGCGGCCCGCTCGTCTGACATGACCATGTCAGAGGACGAGGCGAGGATGCAGCGACGATTTTTCCTGAAGGGGCTCGCGGCGTGCGGCGGGGCGCTGTCGCTCGGCAGCCACGCGCGCCGCGCGCGCGCGGACGAGGTGGGCGACGCGCTCGCCGAGATCACGCGGGCGCGCGCGTCGGTGAAGACGCTGGTCGCGCCGTTCACGCAGGAGCGGAGCATCGGCCTGCTGGCGACGGCGGTGAAGAGCGACGGCGAGATGACGCTGGTGCTGCCCGACCGCCTCCGGTGGGAGCTGAAGCCGCCGGACGCGATCACCTACTGGATCACGCCCGAGGGGTTCGGCTTCGCGACGCCGAAGGGCGCGTCGGGCGCGGGGCGGGGCGCGGCGGGGCGCTTCGGGGCGGTGCTGTCGGACCTGCTGGTGCTGCTCGGCGGCGACCTCGGGAAGCTGCGGGCGCGCTACGACCTGTCGATCCCGAGCCGCGCGGACGGGATCACGCTGGCGGCGCGGCCGCGGGCCGAGGAGGTCGCGAAGCACGTGCGCAGCCTCGAGATGACCTCGGGGCCGGAGCTGTGGTCGGTGCGGCGCGTGGTCATCGAGGAGCGGAACGGCGACCGGAGCGTCATCGCGTTCGGCAAGGTGGCGCGGGACGTGAGCGTGGATCCGGCGCGGATGAAGGCGCCGAAGCAGGGCTGAGCGGGGCGCCGCGCTCGTTCCCGGCGGCGCGCGGGGCAGCGCCGGGCCGCCCGGCCCCTCGGGACACGGAAGCAGAGAGGAGCGCGGGCGTCGCGGCGCTAGGCGAAGATCAGCACTCGCACTCGTCCTCCCCTTCATAGGACTTGGCGACGAAGCTCATGTCGTACGGGTAGTTCGCCTCGGGCGGCCCATAGACGCGGAGCAGCAGATCGTTCGCCGAATCCGCGCCCCCTCCGTCGAGCCATACGCGTCCATGATCGCTCTCCTCAGCCCCGAGGAGCTCCATCGTGGCAGCGCTGTAGACCTCCACGATCAACGTGTTCTCTGGACCGGAGGGCGGAGTGTACTGCTCACAACCCGAGCCGCACAGCCCTGCCCCGGAGGCCAGGACGCGAAGGCTCCAGTTGACCTCCTCGATCCCGAGAGAGGTGGTGTCGAGCAGGTACCAGTCCTCGTTGCCCTGGCAGAGGACGAAGTCGATCTTCGAGAACCACGCGCTGGGACCAAAGCTGTCGTCGGTATGGTCATAGGCGAGCGGAGCCGCAGAGATGGACGCGTCGTTCGCCTCGTAGGCGTCGTCCGCGCAGACAGGCGCTCCGCCGCCCCCGGTCGTGGCCCCGCCTCCACCCGCCCCACCCATGCCGCTGCCGCCGCTGCCGCCGCTGCCGCCGCTGCCGCCGCTGCCGTTGCCGCTGCCGCCGCTACCGCTGCTGCTGCCGCCGCTGCTGCTGCCGCCGCCGCTGCCGCTGCCGCTGATGCCGGTACCGCCGCTGCCGCCGCTACCGCTGGTGGCGCTCCCGCTGATGCCGGTACCGCCGCTGCCGCTGGCATCACCGCCGCCTCCGTCGGCGCCTGAGCCCTCGTCCAGCCAGCGCGAGCAAGATGTCGTTCCGAACAAAGACGCGCAGAGCGCCGCGAACCCCATGAGACGAACCGAGCTACGAATGAGCGACATAGACAACTCCACTGGGCACAAATGAACAACGACCTCGAGGGCGAAACTTCGCCCTCGAGGCGCGAACATCGAGCGTTCGCACAAAGCAGACTCAGAAGCGGATCATCCGCTCACATCATTTTTTCATATCTCCTGACTCCCTCCTTTCTCATGGCGCCATCCCCGCCACGGCGTATCCTTGTCGGCGATGAATCCAATCGTCGCTCATCACTCTCGTGGTCGCCGCCGCCCTCATCGCCCTCCTTCGATGAACTCGCGCGCCGATCGCGGCGCTCGCTTCCGGAGCATCGCGTGGGGCGCCGCGCTCGCCGCCGTCCTGGGGTGCCGTTCGTCGCCGCCTCCGCCGGCCCGTCAGGAGGTCATCGACATCCATGTGCACCTGACGGAGGCCAGCGCAGTGGCACCATTGCTCGCGCACATGGCCAAGCATCACGTCGATCGCGCCGTCATCCTGGCGAGCCCGGACCTGACCAGCGGACGCGGCGGCGCTGGCCTCTCCGGCTACCGCGCAGGCAACGAGCTCGTCCTCGACGCCGCAGCGGCTCACCGTGGGAAGCTCATTCCCTTCGTCACCCTGGAGCTCGGTGACGATGACATCGCCTACCTCGCCGAGCTGCGCCGCCGAGGCGCCTGCGGCGTGAAGCTTTACCAGGGGCACAACCTCTTTCACGAGCGTCCCCTCGACGACCCCTCGCACCAGGCGATGTGGCAGGCGCTCGCGGATCAGGCGCTTCCGGTTCTGCTTCATGCCAACACCGTCCGTTACAGGAGCGAGCTCGAGGCGGTCCTGCGCGCCTTCCCCGACCTGCAGCTCGTGTGCGCGCACCTCTGCGGCAGCCGCACCGACCTCGCGCGCATGGAGTCCCTGATGGCGGCGTTTCCGCGCCTGCTCGTCGATACGAGCCATGGCTCCGCCGGCCCGGCGACAGAGGGGTTCGCGAGCCTCGAGCGGGAGCGCGCCCAGCTCCTCAGGCTGTTCTCTCGCTGGCCCGAGCGCTTCCTGTTCGGGACCGATCTCGTGACCAGCGGGCTGGACCCGATGTCCATGGAGCTGTGGGACCTGCAGGTGGAGTCGAACATGGGTCTCTTGAGAGAGGACAAGTTTCGCTTCTTTCGTCAAACCGCCGATCAGCCCGCCCGCACCATCGGCACCTATCAGGGCCTTCACCTGCCCCCCGAGCTCCTGGGCCCCGCCCTCGGACAGAACGCCGCGCGATGGCTCGGCGCCTGCCTGCGCTGAGGGCCACCTCGCGGATCGCCGCCCGCGGCCTCAGGGGCCGAACTTCGCGAGGAAGATCGCCCGGGTAGGCGTCGGGGTCGCCAGCGGCCCCGTGCCAAAGTCGATGGTGCCGAAGAACGGCCCGGCGGCGTACACGTCACCGGCCCCGTCCATGGCCGTGGAATAGCCGTACTGTTGCTCCCTGCCGCCGGTGTGCTTCACCCAGCGGACCGTGCCGGCCGCATCGAGCTTCGCGACGAAGGCGTCGCCGTAGGTGCAGTCCATCAGGCCCGTGCCGAAGTCGACGTCGCCGTACATCAGGCCGGTGATCGCGAGTTCGCCGCCCGCGGTCGCCGCGACGTCCAGCGCCGTCTGCGGCCCATGCTGCCCGAGGCGCCTGGCCCAGAGCAGCTCGCCTGCCGGGTTCAGCTTGGTCACGAAGGCGTTGCCCCCCCACGTGACAGAGCCGGGCTCGAGAGGGCCGTACCCTCCCGCGCTCACCAGCGGGCCTGCGCCGAAATCCACGCTCCCGAGGAACGTCCCGCTGATGACGACGTTTCCAGCGCCGTCGACCGCGACGCCGTACGCCCTCTGGAGCGCCTCGTCGCCGAACCGCTTGCTCCAGACGTGCTCACCGGCGGCGTCGAGCTTCGCCACGAAGATATCCTCGCTGCCCGCGGTGATCAGCGGGCCGCCGCCGAGGTCGATCGCATCTGCGAAATAAGCGCCGAAGCTGCCGGCGAGGACGACGCTGCCCGACCCGCCGAGCGCGACGTCGTGGATCTCCGTGTAGCCGAGTTGCTTGCTCCAGAGGCAATGCCCCGCAGGGTCGAACTTCGCGATGAACGAGTCCATGTCACCGACGCTGGTCAGCGAGGCGCCGCAGAGGCTGATCTGGCCCATGAACGTCCCTGCCACGACGACGTTCCCGGCTGCATCCATGGCGAGGCTGTCCGCCCCTTGATCGCCATCGGCGCCGATCCGAGCCGACCAGACGTGTTCTCCGTCTCCCGTGAAGACGGCCACGAAGGCGTCGCCGCCCGACTCCGGCCCCGCGAGCAAACCACCGCCGAAGTCGACGCCGGTCCCGTAAACCACCCCCGTCGTGGCGATGAGCCCAGCCTGGTTGACCGCGACGTCACGCGGGTAGGCGGAACCGGAGAATTCCTTGTGCCAGAGGTTCTCTCCTTCGTCGTCGAATCTCGCGAGGGCGAAGGCCAGGGCGCCCCCGGTCGAGAGCGGACCGTCGCCGAAGTCGACGCCATCGGCGACCGCCGTCGCGACGACGAGGTTGCCGGGCTCGTCCACGGCGATGCGGCTGCCCACCCACACGTTGGGTTGGCGTGGGTTCGAGGCGAAGTGCCGGCTCCACAAAGGATCGCCATTGCCGACGGCGCCGCCGGCGCCTGCGCCGCCGCTGCCGACGGCGGCGCCGCTGCCGCCTGCGCCGCCGCTGCCGACGGCGGCGTCGCTGCCGCCTGCGCCTGCGCCGCCGCTGCCCCCGGCCCCGCCGCTGCCCCCGGCCCCGCCGCTGCCCCCGGCCCCGCCCTCTCCCGTCGCGCTACCGCCGGCGCCCTCATCGCGTATGGGATCGAGCGGGATCCTGTCGCATGCGGCGACAAGCGTCATGAGCGCGGTGCATCCAGGGACGAGGAGCTGTTTCAAGGAGGTCTCTCCGATCTCGAGTGAGGAAGTGCGCGTGGCTTGCTCCTAGGAATGGCCGCCTGTCGTGGCGGCGGCTCACCGCTGGACGACGACACCGAGCGAGAACGACGCGAGCGGGCCGAACGTCGAGATCACCCGTCCTGCGAACCGGATGTCGACAGGCGGGATCGCCGCGCCGCCGAGCGCGCCCGCCGTGAGAACCACGGAGTCGACGAGCCGGAAACGCGCCTCGCCTCGCCCGTACACCAAGGCGGTGAAGGTGGACTCGTCGCTGTCGATATAGGGCGGTCTCGCATCGCCGGACGCGCTCACGTAACCGAGACCCACGCCGGGGGAGAGGACGAGTCCGAACCGGCGGCCCCTCTCGATGGGCGCGAGGGCGAGCTCGGCGCCAAAGAGCGAGCGGCGAAAGCGAACCTTGCCTTCCGACGCCTCGATCTCCGGACCGATGACCGGCAGGTCCGCCAGGAGCCCGGCGCCGATCCGGGCCGAGGGCCAGATCCGGAGCGAGGCATCGAGCGCCAGCGAGGCGCCAGGCGCCTGCCATCCCGCGGCGATCGCGACGCCGACCTCGACGAGCGGGGCCCTGGGCGCCGCGGGCACCGCGAACGGCGGCGAGGGCGGCGCCCAGGCGCGGAGCGGCGGGCGCGGCCACGCCTCACCGGGCGGCGCGGCAGGAGGCGCGGCGGGAGACGGCTGGACCGGGGCCGGCGCGACGGCCGCCGGCTCGGGTCCGACGGCTCCGGCGGGGGCCCCGGCCGTCGACCGGAGCGCCCGCACCAGCTCCGCCGCGCGGAGCACCCGGGTGTCGAGCGGGCCGTCGGGCGCCACGCTCGCGACCAGGTCCGCGCGCCCGCTCGAGTCCGACCAGATCTCGATGGCTCCCTCCTCGCCTTCGGGGATGACGATGAGCAGCCCGCCGGAACCAGCCGCCGCCGGGCCCGCCTGGACGTGTACCTGCAGGCCCGCCGCTTCGAGCTCCTGCGAGAGCCGGTACGCCAGCGCCCCGCGCGCGCCGGCGACGACCGTGATCGGCGGCGCCTCGCCGGCGGAGCACGGCGCCGCGAGCGCCGCGAACGCCAGCAAAGCGACGAGCGCGCAGCCGATCGAGCTCGCCACGGCGCGCGCTCCCGGCGAGCGCGGGCGGCGCCGGCGCGACGGCCGCGACCTCCGCGGGAGGAGGCTCGATCCAGCGTCCAGGCTGCCGGGCGGACCCCTCAATCGGCCCCATGGGCGAGCGTCGCCGCGAGCCCGGCGTGGGCGCCGTTCGGGTACGCCGCGAGGTAGCGCGCGGCGAGCTCGCGGGCGCGCGCGCGGAGCTGGAGGTTCCTCGCGCACTCGATCGAGCGGCCGAGCGCCTCCGGCGCGAGCGTGCCGCGCGGCCTCTCGGCGAGGTACACGGCGAACCAGCGCTCGGCCTCCGCCCAGGCGCCGCGCCCGTCGAACGCCATGCGACCGAGGTGGTACGCCGCTGCGGCCGCGGCGTCGCTCCCGGCAAACCGCCGGCGCGCCGCCTCGTAGAACCTGGCCGCGACGTCCGGCTTGCGCGAGAGCCGCGCCGCGGAGCCGAGGTCGACGAGCTCCGCGCCGCCGGCGCGCCCGAGCACCGTGTCGATGCCCAGGAGCTCCACGTCCGCGAGCGCCTCGCCGAGCTTGCCCGCGGCGAGGTGCGCGCGCCAGCGCTCGGCGGGGGCGCCGGCCAGGGGCTCGCCCGCGCGGGGCTGCGGCGCGCCGAGGGAGGGTGGCGCGGGGGCGGGCGCGGGCGCGGATGCGGCGGCGCTCGCGCTCGGGAGGAGCGCGGGAGGCTGCGCGGAGGGGACGGCCTCCGGAGCAGGCGCCGGCGACGACGCCCGCGGCGCGGCGGGTCGCGGAGCCGCGCACGAAAGCCGCGCCGCTTCGGGGGCGGCGAGGGCGCGCCCCGAGGGGTCGACGCATGGGCCCAGGATGCGCACGCGGCCGGTGATCATCGAGACCGTGAGCTCCTCGGCGTCCGTGTTCCACGTGATGTCGAACTCGGTGCCGATCACGTGGACCTCGAAAGGGCCCCCGGCCACCACCCACCGGGTGTCGTCGCGATGCGCGACACGCACGCGCAGCGAGCCGCGCTCGAGGAGGACGCTCGCGCCCCGGGGGCCGACCTCGGTCACGCGGGCGCGCGTCCCGGGCGCGAGGTCCACGCGCGACCCGTCCGAGAAGTCGAGCCCGACCTGCGACGCGTCCGCCGCCACCCACCGGCCGACGGCGCCCGGCGCCCCCGCGACCCGGTAGGTCAACGGGTCGCCCGGCCGGAGCAGCACGAACCAGAGGACCGAAGCGGCGACGCACGCCGCAGCGAGCGCGACGCCGAGCCGCCGCGAGCGGGGAGCCGCCCTGGCGCTCAGCGAGAGCGCGGCCTCCTTGCGGTAGATCGCCTCGAGTCGATCCGTGGTCGACGGCCGCACCAGCCGCTCGAGCGCGGCGTCCTGGTGCGCGGCGACCCGGCGCACCACGGCCGCGACGTCTTTGGTCCTCAAGTCCATCGGTCGCCCTCCGCGAGCCAGGAAGACAGAACTTCATCCTTCTTGCAGCGCTCGACGAACGCGAGCTCCGCGCGCTGGATCCGGCGCTTGACGGTGGCGAGCGACACCTTGCACGCCGCGGCCACCTCCGTGAGCTCCTGGCCCTCGACGATGCGCAGCGTGAACGCCAGCCGATCGTCGGCGTCGAGCGTCTCCAGGGCGCGGTAGAAGGCGCGCACGCCCTGCCGGGCCTCCGGATCGGCGCTGGCCGCGACCTCCGGCAGCTCGTCGCTCGCGAAGAACGCGAGCCAGCGGTGCCTGCGCCTCTTGCGGAGCGCCTCGCGCGCGACGAACACGGTGACGCTGGTGAGAAAGGGCTTCAGCGCCTCGGGCTCGCGCACGTCGTCGATGCGGGAGAACACCCGGGCGAACACGTCCTGGACCAGATCCTCCAGGCTCCGGACGTCGCCGAGGATGCGAAGCAGCATCCGCTCGACGAGGCCCGCGTAGGTGTCGAGCAGGCGGCGCTCCGCCGCGGGGTTCCGAGCGTGCAGGCCGCGCAGGATGTCGGCTGAGGTGAGCTGCGCGCCGGCAGGGCCGTCCGGTGGACGGGGCTTTGGAACGACGCGGAGGTGCGCGGACATCGGGTAGCCTCTAGATGGCCGGCCCCCGCCGCGACGGCTCAGGGCGGGCGTGCGGCGCCGCCCTGCGCCCCTGCTCCTGGATCATGCTTTGACCCGGCGCCTCGGGAGCCGCTCACACGCCTGGCACCGCCGCGGCCTCGAGCAGCGCTGGCTCCAGCGCACCCGCTCGGTGGCCGAGGCCCCTCGCGCCGGACGGCTCGTGCGCCCGCCAGAGATCCATCATCCGGCGGTACGCCCCGCCGCGGCGGAGGAGCGCCGCGGGCGGGCCCTGCTCGACGACGCGACCGCCCTCGATGACGACGACGCGGTCGGCGCGCAGGGTGGTGGAGAGCCGGTGCGCGATGAGCAGCGTGGTGCGGCCCCGCGAGAGCCCCTCGATGGCCCGCTGCACCGCGGTCTCGCTCTCGATATCGAGGCTGCTCGTGGGCTCGTCGAGGATCACGACCGACGGGTCCTTGAGCAGCGTGCGCGCGATCGCGAGGCGCTGCCGCTCGCCGCCGGAGAGCGCCACGCCGCCGCGGCCGACGAGGGTCTGGTACCCGAGGGGGAGCCGCTCGATGAACTCCTCGGCGCAGGCGGCGCGCGCCGCGGCGCGGAGCGCCTCGCTCGTCGCGTCGGGCGAGCCATACCGGAGGTTCGCCTCGATGGTGTCCTCGAAGAGGAACGGCTCCTGCGTGACGATGCCGAGCTTCCGCCGGAGCGCGCGCTGCGACAGCGCCCGGAGGTCGAGCCCGTCGATGCGGATCGCCCCGGAGGTCGGATCGTGCAGCCGCAGGAGCAGATCGGCGAGCGTGCTCTTCCCGGCGCCGCTCGGGCCCACGACCGCCACGAACTCGCCGGCGCGGATCGAGAGCGAGATCCCGTCGATGACCGCCCGCCCGGCGGCGTGCGGGTAGCGGAAGCTCACCTGGTCGAGCTCGAGGTCGCCGCGGATGTGCTCCGGGCTCACGGCGCGCTCCGGATCGGCGACCGCGACCTCGGCGTCGAGCACGCCGAAGATCGCCGCCAGGCCGACCTCGGCGCGGCGCGCCGTCTCGTAGACGCCGAGGAGCGTCTGCGCGGGGCCATAGAGGCCGCCGACATAGCCGAGGAACGCGACAAGCGTGCCCACGCCGAGCTCCCCGCGGAGGACGAGCAGGCCCCCCACGCCGAGCAGCGCCACACGGCCGATGTTGACGCACACGCTCCGGCCCGCGGAGAGCCGCGTCTGGAGCCCGATGCTCCGGAGCACCTCGCCCTGCGCCTCCTCGACGGAACGGATGAACCGGGCGTGCTCGTCCGCCTCGCGCGCGAACGCCTTGACCGTCTTGATGCCCGAGAGCACCTGCTGAAAGCGGTTGTAGATCCCGCACCAGCGGTCGAGCACCTCGCGCTCGCGCTCCACGAGGCGCGCGGTGGTCGCCCTGCCGAAGAGCAGCGGAGGCACGATGAACCCGACAGCGACCAGCGCGAGCAGCGGGCTCAGCCGGAGCATGATCCCGAGCGAGACCACGAGGTAGACGAGCGCGGGGAAGAGCTGGAACGCGACCGAAGCGAGGCAGTCCATGAGCGACGTGATGCCGCGATCGACCCGCGTCATCGTCTCTCCGACGCCCCTCTCCTGATGGTACGAGAGGGGCAGCGCGTGCAGCCGCGCGGTGGTCTCGTCGAGCAGGTCGCGGTTGATGCGGAGCCGCACCCGCCACACCGAGAGCGCCCCCAGGCCCTCCGCGATCTGCCGGAGGACGACGAGCGCGCACAGGGCGAGCGTCAGGCAGGCGAGGGACCGGACGCCCTGCTCCCCGGGCGCGGCCGGCCCGCTCCCGGGGCCGAAGACACCAGCGCTCGCCGAGATCTGGTCGAAGATCGCGCGGTGCGCGAGCGGCTCGAGCGCGGGCAGGCCGCCCGAGACGAGCGTGAGCGCGAGGCACACGGAAAGTCGACCACGGTGGGGAGATAAGTAATTCAGACTCCGGCGCAGGTCACGGATCAGGGATCGCTTCACGGCCAATGCTCATTCGCGCCTCATCGCAGCGCAGGAGAAGGGCGCCAGGCGCGGCCGGATACGAGCAGGGGATAGCCCTAGGCGCAACGCTCTTCTCTGCGCGTTCGAATGGAATCATCGGTGTCCCGAGAACCTGCGGAGCCGAGGGATCCTGGGAGTCTGGAGCACGCGCCGGCGCGGGCGGCGGCCGCGATGGCCCGCGCGCTCGCGCCGGCGGCGCCCGGCGACATGGCGCCGCCGGGGCCCGCCGCGCGATGGCGCCGGGTCAGCGCGCCGGCGAGACGTCCACCACGCTCGCCGGATCCGTCACCGCGCCCGGCCCGAAGTGGAACTCGAGCGGCTCGTTGTCGAGCCATTGCGGGAGGAGGTTGTTGTAGAAGGCGCTGTCGCGGTGGAGGTCCGACCCGCCGGGGAGCCCGAAGCGCATCTTCGGGCCCGCTGGATCCGCGTCGATGACCAGGCGGATCGAAGGCCCGTTGGCGAAGGCGAAGCTGGGCTTTCCGCCGTCCGGCGGGAGCGCGCGCGATCTCGGGTTGGCGACGTTGACGGTGAACAGCCCGCCCGGCGCGGCATAAGGCCCGTCATTGTACACGGCGAGGCCGAAGTTATCGAAGATGCTGCGGAGCGTGAGCGTGTGGACGCGGCCCCAGCGCCAGTCGTCCGCCGGGCCGAGGGCCGCGAGCGAGGCGGCCGCCTTCGTGAGCGCCCGGAGCACGATGTCGTCCTGCGTCTCCGCCACGCCGTCGGTGGTCACGTCGTCCCAGAGCAGAGCGCCCGAGCTCAGGCGCGCCGGATCGCGCAGCGCGCGCGCCACGACGGTCAGCCCGAACCCGGGCTCGTCGAGGCCCGCGGCCGCCGCCTCGTCGCCCAGCGCCTCGCTCACGATCGCATAGAACGTGGCGTGGAACGCCGTGCAGCCGATCGACGCGGCGGCGAGCGTCGCGTCGTCCACCTTGCCCGCGTCCACCGGATCGTGCCCGTCGAGCCCTGTCGGACACGTGTGGTCCCAGGCGGCGAGCGCGTCGACGACGGCCTGTTCCTCGTCCGTCAACGTCGCCGGCTCCGCGGCCGACAGCACGGCAGGCACGACGAAGCTGCCATAGAGCGAGTACGTGTCGCCCTGCATCGCCGTCATAGTGTCGGGCGAATGCGCGTCGCCGCCTGCGTCGAGCAGATCGAGGATCCGCTGCTCGCGCGTCCCGTCGGCCTTGCCCCACGCCTGGAGCGCGCCTTGCCCGTCGTTCGTGGGGTCGCCGTCGGCGGTCGCGCCCGTCATGTCGCCGTTCGCCGTCGCGATCGCGGCCGCGGGCGGGTTGAGGAGCTGCGGCAGCTCGGCGAACGGGATCGGGTCGCCCCACTCGGCGCTTCCGTCGCCCGGGAGCGGCAGCCACGCCGGCACCTCGGGCGACGCCCAGGGCCGCGCCGGCACCTTGCTGTACGGGAACCAGCCGATGTTGCCCTCGGTGTCGACGACGACGAAATTCTGGCTGGCGGAGCTCGCCGCCTCGAGCCCTCTCCTGGCTTCGTCGACGCTTCCAGCGCGCCCGAGGGCGAAGAACGCGTCGAGGTCCGTCCCGCCGTCGTGCCCGCGCCACCGGATGGTCACGGCGGTCCCGGCGCCCGCGTCCTCGCTCACGATGGGCCCGTGGTGCGGGACCCAGCGGAAGGTCTTCTCGATCGTCTCGCCGGAGGCCGCGTCCTTGAACGAGAACTTCTTCTCGACGATCGCCACGTCTTCCCCCTTGAAATCGACCGACGCGCCGTCCCCGGTGAGCGTCTCCAGGTAGACGTCGGCCAGGTCGTAGTACGCGGTGGTCACGCCCCAGCCGATGGACTCGTTCTGTCCGATCATCACGCTCGGCATGCCCGGAAACGTGCCGCCGGCGACGTGGTATTCGCCGTCGCCCCTGCTCTTGGCGTCGAGCTCGACGGGGAACCAGATGCTGGGATTGCCGAGCAGCAGGTGAGGATCGTTCGCCAGGATGGCGTGGCCGCTCTCGGTGCGGCCCGGGCCGACAGCCCAGTTGTTCGACCCGGCGTCGCCCGCCATCTTGCGCCGGCCGTCGCCGACCTTCGCCGCGCGCTCCGCCGCGCCCGTGAAGAGCGCCCGGCGCGGCGAGAGCCGCGACGCGGCCGACGGCGCGAAGGGCCGCGCGAGGTCCGCCGCCTGCGCGGCGGGCACGGTGGACGCGTCGAACACGGGCGCGGGCGAGAACAGATCGGCGGCGAGCGCCGCGTCGAACAGCGGCACCTGCGCCGCGAGCTCGAGCTCTTGCGCGCTGTTGTTCGAGAGGTCGTTGAGCACGTAGAGGCCGACGGCGGCGCTGTCTTCCGGGCTCCAGTCGCGGATCGGGTCCTTCACCATGAGCGCGAGGTTGTACTCGACGGTCAGCGTCGCGCCGTTCCTCTTGCTCCGCATGTCGGCGAGCCAGGCGTTCACGCCGCGCGCATACGCGTCGAAATGCCCTTTCACCTTGGGGCTCGCCTGCGCGTAGAGCGCCCTCTCGAGCGGCTCGCCGTCCCGCGTCGTGAAGAAATGGCGGTTCTGATAGTCCTGCTCGAGCACCCGCGCGCCCGCCTTCACCAGCCCGCCGAGCGACCCCTCGACGAGGTTGCGGATGAAATCCATGAAGAAGAAGCGGTTCTGAGCGTGGAAGTAACCGAGCGCGGCGAAGCAGTCGTTGTCGGACGCGCACTCGAGGTGGAGGACCCCGAGCTCGTCGGTCACCGCCCGGACATCCCCGTCGAGATCGGGAATCGCCACGCCGCCGGCGTCCGATCCCCCTCCGCCGCCGCCCGCCGCTCCCCCGCCGCCTTCACCGCCGCCTTCACCGCCGTCGCCGCCGGCCGCGCTGGACGGGGCGTCGCCGTCATCGCCGCACGAGACGGCGGCCGCCGAAGCGGCGAAGACGAACGCAAGAACCAGCGAACCGAAACGAGCCGTACGCATCATCAGCGATACTCCTTCTGTCTTCGGGCGCACGATATCACGCGCCTCCGGCGGGAACGGCGAACCGTGCGCGTCGATGGCCTGCCGGAGCAGAGGGCGAGATCCGGCAGCGCCAACCCGGGAAGCCGGTGCCCCCGGAGAGCGCCCGGCGCGCCGCCGCCCGGAGCGAGCGCGCCCCGGCCGGACCGCCCCCGGCCCGGCCGGGGCGCGCGGCGTCGATCCGGGGGCGCGACGCCTGGTTCCCCTTGCCGCGATCTCGACTATGACGCCGGGCATGCGACGCCTCCTGCTCCCCCTCTCCCTCCCCGCCCTGACGCTCGCCGCCGCCTGCTCCGGCGCTCCCCCGGAGCCGGCCCGGACGGGGCCGTCCCCGCGCGCGCACGACGGCCACCCGCCCGCGGCCGCGCCGTCCCCCGCCGAGGCCGGACCCGCGGCGCCCCCCGCCCCGGAGGCCGGCGCGCCCGCCCCCCAGGCGGGGACGGCCGGCGGGGAGACCGCCACCGCGGAAGAGCAGGCGTGCCCGGCCGACATGAAGCTCGTGGAAGGCGAGTACTGCAGCGAGGTCGAGCACAGCTGCCTCCGCAGCTGGTACGACAAGTCGAACAAGAAGACGATCTGCGAGGAGTTCGCCCCTGCCCCGGCCCGCTGCACGGGCGACAAGACGAAGAAGCGGTATTGCATCGACACGTACGAGTGGCCGAACAAGAAGGGGGAGCGGCCCGAGGTGATGAACCGCTTCCACCAGGCGCAGGTCAAGTGCGCCGCCGTCGGCAAGCGCCTCTGCACCGAGTCGGAGTGGACGCTCGCGTGCGAGGGCCCCGAGATGAAGCCGTTCCCGTACGGGTACTCGCGCGACGCGACGAAGTGCAACGGCGACCACCTCTGGGACGATCCCGACATGAAGAAGGTCGCGAAGCGCGATCCGGGCGAGCTGGCCCGCCTGTGGAAGGGGGTGCGGAGCGGGTCGCAGCCCGAGTGCATCAGCGACTATGGCGTCGCCGACCTGCCCGCGAACACCGACGAGGTGGTGGCGAGCGAGACGAGCGGCGGCTGGCGCGGCAAGTTCGACAGCGTCCACACCGGCGGCCCCTGGTACAAGGGCGTGCGCAACCAGTGCCGGCCGAAGATCTACACCCACGACGAGGGGTTCTATTATTACTTCCTGAGCTTCCGCTGCTGCGCCGAGCCCGACGGCAAGGCCACCGAGCCGCGGACGCCCCGGCAGGTCCAGGAGGGGTGGGATATGGCTCGCGTCGAGCGGATGGCGCAGTTCACCGTAGAGGAGATGCGCGGGAAGCTCGAGCTCAAGGAGCAGGGCAAGTGCGAGTGCAAGCCGACCGACATCCGGTGCAAGACGATGTGCGGCACGCTGCTCGGGCCGGGCGCGGTGGACGCGACGCCGGGAGGCGGCGCGCCCGCGGCGCCAGGGAGCGGCGAGAAGCGGTGAGCGGCGAGGCGCCTGCCGGACCTGCGGCGCAGCGCGAAGGGGCCGCCTCCACGCCGCCGCCTGCGGGTTCCGCTACATGCCGGCGTCCGTGAGCATCGCCACGACGCGCTCGATCGACCAATAGCCTGCCATTGCGCCCATCGCGTACACCACGCCGCGCCTCACCGTCGCTGGTTGCGTGGGGACCCGCGCGGCGAGGAGGCGCAGCGCGACCACCAGCGCGATCACGCCGAGCTGGCCTATCTCCACGCCCACGTTGAAGAACAGGAGCGCCATCGGCACATGCCTCTCCGGCAGCCCGATGTCGAGCAGCGACGACGCGAACCCGAGCCCGTGAAGCAGCCCGAAGGCGAACGTGACGACCCATGGGGCCCGGCGGGTCAGCGAGTCGGTCGGCCGGATGCACTCGCCGCAGATCAGCACGATCGAGAGCGCGATGGCCGCTTCGACCGGCGGGGCCGGCAGCGTCAACCAGCCGAACACGGCGCAGGCCAGCGTCAGGCTGTGCGCGACCGTGAAGGCCGTGACGGCGCCGAGCAGCTTCCGGCCGCCGCGCACGAGGAGCGTGAGCGCGATGACGAAGAGGAGATGGTCGAACCCGGTCAGGATGTGCTCGACGCCGAGCCACGTGTAATCGACCATGATCGGCCGGAGCGCGCCGAGCCCGGCGGAGGCGGGAATACCGTAGACCACCAGGCTCGGGTCGTTGCCGGTCAACACCCGGACAAGCCGGCTTCCATTCCGCCACTCGACAACCACCATCACGTTGGTCTCGGTCCCCTCGAGCCAGGGGAGCTCGATGGTGCCGACGAGGCCGTCGTGACCGCAGTCGAGAGCTGCTCCGTCGAGCTTGCAGGCCGCGGGGAACACGGCGGGCGTCGCGAGGTCGGCCTGGAGCGCGGACGAGCTCGCCTCCCAGCGTACGGCGAACCGCCCGTCGTGACCTTCCACCTCCGTCAGCGAAAGGAGCGCCGAGTTGAGCGCGTGGGCGGCCGCGGGGACGGGCACCAGGAGCAGGGCCAGCAAGAACGGCAGGGACCGAGCGAGCCGGAGCAGGCGCGAACGATTCAAGGGCTCTCCTTGAATCTGTACTGCGCGAGGAGGCTCTCGACGAACTCGTCGACGGCTTGCTTCTTCCGTGCGGCGGTCCAGTCGATGATGAGGGTCGCGCGGATCGCCTCGCGGCTGGGCAGCCCCCCGCTTATCTGGTTGACCCGCGCGAGCAGCAGGCTGTCCTGGGTCTCCAGGGCCTGCCACGCGGCGAGCGGCGAGCTGCCGATGCTCTCGGCGACCGCGGGTCCGAACTTGGCTGCGAGTGAATCGCGGGTGAGGTTGCCCCCCTCGATCGGACGACCGAGCGTCCTTGGGTCCGCACCGTCGGCCAGCGCACGTCGATACGTCGACCGCTGCTCCTCTGCAGCCGGGTCGCTCCTGGGAAAGGCGACGATCTCGAAATCGTACCGGAGCGGCGCCTCGTACTGGCTCCGGTGAGCAGCCAGCCACGCGTCCAGCTCTGCGTCCGTCGGCGCCCGCGCCGCGCTCGGCTGAGCCGCCCGTGTCCGCAGCTTCTCGGCCAGCGCGACCCGCACCGTCGCGTCCTGCCGATCGAGCCCCTCCCGCAGCGCCTCACGGTAGAGCACCTCGTCCCGCTTCCACCCGTCGAGCGCCGCCGCCAGCTCGGCCGCCGTCGGCGCCCGCCCCATGGTGTCGCGGAACTGCCGTTCCAGGTCCGCCTTCAGCCCCGTGCTGACGACGATCTCCCTGGGATCGCCGGCGACGAGCCGGTGGCCGAGGAACAACAGCGCGCCGATGAAGAGGAAATGAAGGATCGGTTCGCGGAGCAACCGAGCGAAGCTCCCCATGGTTCTACCGCTGATGTCAGGCATGAAACGCGCTCTCGCTGGGGGAGAGGAGACCCAAACGCTTCGGAGACGTCAAGCCCCCGCTGCGGGACCTTCCCTGGGTGGGATCGGCTCCGCCCGAAGCCCGCGCCGGCAGCGGCGCGGGGCATCGGGCGGCTCGCGTCACGGCGAGAGCGTGACGGACTTCGCGTCGAGCGCGACCTCGTAGTAGCCGTGCGGATCCCAGCTGAGCGGGGCGCCGTTCTGCTTGAGCGTGCCGCCGGTGACCGTCACGCGCACGTACTTGCCCGGCGGGAAGTTCTGGGGGAGCGTCCAGCTGTAGGTCGTGTCGTTCCCGTTCTTCATGTTGGTGCCGTCGGTGATCGCCTTCTGGCCGCGCCAGTAGGCACCGATGGTCTCCATGGTGCCGATCCACACGTCGCCGTATTCCTTGACGGCCTTGACGTGATCGACCCAGGCCTGGAACGGGATGGGCTGATAGGCGCCGTCGCTGCCGCCGGTGAAGCCGTGGATGCAGAAGGTGCGCCACTTCTTGCCGGTTCGCGCGCTCGCGACCTCCGAGTCCATCTGCGCCTTGGAGGCGTTGGTCGGGGGAATGTAGGTGGGCAGCTTGAACGGATTGCTGTTGTCGTTCGGGCCGATCAGGGCGTTGGACACGCCGCGATTGATCATGAAGCGCGACTGGGAGATGCTCGTGTACGCATCCGAGCCGTTGGGCGCCGCCATCGTGTACGGCGTGACACCGTACTTGTCCTTCATGTCCTTCGTCGCGGCGTCCGTATCGGAGCCGTTGTCGTTGCTCGAGTGGCTCCTCGTGTGGTTGGCGAGCTCGTGCCCGTCTGTCAGCGCCTTTTTCCAGACCGCGTTGTTCGCTTCCTGCTTACCGGTCCAGACGTAGAACGTGAACGGCACGCCGAGCGCGTTCATCGCGTCGTAGTTCTGGATCTGGGTCTGGTTCACGTCGTCGAAGCTGTACGTCACGGCGCCCGCGAAGCCGGCCCAGTCGAGGACCTTGAACCCGCCGGCCGCGCCGCCCGGCTTCGGCACATTGCCAGCGCCAGGCGCCGGCGGAATGCCGGACTCGGGCAGCGCTCCTCCGTCACCGCCACCACCCGTTCCCGCTCCACCCGTTCCGCCGGTGCCGGCGGGGTCCGAGCCGCCCGTGCCGGCGGGGTCCGAGCCGCCCGTGCCGGCGGGGTTCGAGCCGCCGTCGCCCCCCCCGGCCGACGCCGAGGTCGAGCCGGGATCCCCGCCGCTGGAGGAGGAGCTTCCCGGCGTGCCGCCGCCGCTGCTGCTCGTCGTCTGCTGGCCACCGGTGGTGCCGCTGGTGGAGGTATCCTCCCCGTCATCGCCGCCGCAGCCGCTGACGTGCAGCGTGCCCAGCAACAACATCGCACCGAGCGCCAAGGACGATGACGCAGGAAAATTTTCAAAGTGGCGGAATCGCGATGATTTCAGCATAGGGTAAGGATACAAATTCCCGGAAGGCGCTCAAAAGGATTACGCACGACGCACGCGGATCGACGCATCGCACGCATGGCTCACACGTTACCAAAAGTAGCAAGGGCCGCGTCGACGAAGCGCTCCGCCGTATCTTTCTAGCGACGCGGCGAGCGCCGGAGCGTACCGGGCTTCGCGTCGGCCTCATGCGCAGCGCTGTCCCCCTGACTGGCCAGGTGCATTCCACCCCCGCCTGGACGATCGGCAAAGCAAGCGGGCGGCCCCGTGTGGACGGCCGGAGGGACCGCCCGCCGCGTGGGTCCAAGGGTCCGCTTCACGGATCCCCCTGGTGTCCGAGCAACACGCGTCGACACCATCGGTGCAGGCGCACGTCGTCGGTCGCGAACGACCAGCGGGCGGCGAGCCATCGCTCTGCAGGCTCGAGCAGCGCGTCGAGGTGCTGGGCCAGCAGCCACTCCCGGGCGAGGCGTCGGTCGCGATCCGTGGCGGTCGTGGTGATGAACGGCGTGAGGTAGATGACGGCGGAGAGCGGATCGAGCCGAGCGTCTCCCACGATGGGTAGGCCCCCGAAGTCGATCACGGCGCTCACCTCCTGGCCTTCGACCAGCACATTGCCTGGATAGAAGTCCATGTGCACGAAGCTCGGTCGCTCCGGCTCGGGCAGCGCGGCGGCCAGGCGCGCCGGATCGATGCCGTCGAACGCGCTCCCGGCGCAGGCCAGGCTCTTCCTTGCGCGCAGCTCGAGGTAAGCGCGGTAAGAGGGCGTCCGGATCGGCTCGGCTTCGCAGAGGTCGCCGTACCACGCAGCGCTCACGCGCAGGGCTCGCAGGTGCGTCGAGGCCTCGAGAAAGCGGGTGATGAGCTGTTCGCGCTCGGCGCCGGCCGCCTCGCCGAGCGCCTGCAAGAGGGGCCGCCCGGGGAGCCGCGGCTCGACTGTGATGAGGCGGCCGTGCAGCTCGGTCGTCTCCAGGACACGCGGGATCGAGAACGGCACCGCGCTCGCGCCCTGGTGGAAGTCCTCGAGCAGCTGGGCTCGTCGAACGACCGTCTCCCGGACGGTCCCGGGATGGTGGACGCGCACGACCCGCTCGACGCCCAGCGCAAACACGCAGGCTTCACCGCCGATGCCGAGCAGCCCATCCCGGGTCAGGCCGAGATGGCTCATCACCCGCAGCAGGGGGGCGTCGTCCTCGATGCTCATCCCGAGGTCCGCTGCGGGTGACTCATGATGAGGATCTCGCTCTCCCCGGCGCCGCGCGCCCCCTCAGAAGAAGGCCTTCAACAGGCCTATCGCGCCCTGCTTCCAGGGCACGCGATGGGTCACGCCCGAGCGGCTCTCGAACTCGCTGCGATGCGCCCGGTACCACTCGAGGTTGCGCACCAGCGCGTCCTTGTTCGAGTACCTCGGCGTGAAGCCGAGCACCCGCTCGGCCTTCTCGATCGACACGAACGAGTCCTTCGACGCCGTCTCGTAGACCCACTTGTAGAGCGGCGACACGCCCATCGCCTCGAGCGCGCGCAGGCCGACCACCGCCGGCGCCGCCGGGAAGGGCACGATCTTCTTGCCCTTGCCCGCCGCGTCGAGCACCGCCTGGTAGTCCTCACCCATGGTGGTGAAGTCCTTCGCGCCGATGTTGAAGGTGTCGTTGGCGATCGACGCGTCCTTCGTCATGCACAGGGTGATCGCCTCGCAGAGATCGGCCACGTCGAGGAGCTGGTAGCGGTTCTTGCCGTCGCCGATCATGGGGAAGCCCTTGCCGTCGAGCGCCCAGTCATAGAGCAGGGCAAAGACCCCGAGCCGCTCCGGGCCGATGAAGGACTTGGGCCGGATGATCGGCACCACGAGCCCCCGGCCACGCTCCTCCAGGCACACGACCTCGGCCTGGATCTTGGCCTGCCCGTACGGGCCCACGCCGTCGAGCCGGTCGTCCTCGCAGAGCGGGTGATGGTCGGGGATGCCGTACACGGCCGTGGAGGAGATGTGCACGGCGCGCTCGACGCCGTGGCGGCGCGCGGCGCTCATGACCAGGCGCGTGCCGATCACGTCGGTCGTGTAGATCTCCTCCGCCGTGTACAGGGGCAGCGCGGCCGCCGTGTGCACGACGAAGTCCTGCCCCTTCACCGCCGCGTCGACGACCGCCGCGTCACGGATGTCCCCGCGCACCTCGCGGATGCTCGACCGCTCGGGGTAGTCGAAGTCCAGGAGGTCGAGCGAGGTGACGTCATAGCCGCGCTCGAGCAGGTGCCGCACCAGATTGATCCCGAGGAAGCCCGCGCCGCCCGTGATCAGGACCTTCTTCTTGCTCATCGTCTTGCAACCTCGCTTCTGGGACAGGAATAATACGAAGGAGAGCCGCCGACGCTCACGCGCCGCGCGCCTCGATGATGGCCCGAGCCTCGGCCGGGTGCTGCTTGCACTCGAGCAGCGCCCCGAGCAGGAGCGGCGCCACGATGGTCGCGTCCGACTCGATCACGAACATGGGGGTGTCCGCGGTCAGCTTGTCCCAGGTGATCTTCTCGTTGGGCGTGGCGCCGGAGTACGAGCCGTAGGACGTCGTCGAGTCGGAGATCTGGCAGAAGTAGGCCCAGGGCCGGGCCGGCTCTTCGAGATCGTACTTGAGCGACGGCACCACGCAGATGGGGAAGTCCCCCGCGATGCCCCCGCCGATCTGGAAGAACCCCACGCCCGCGCCTGCGCTGAGCGCACGGTACTGATCGTAGAGCTCGGCCATGTACTCGATGCCTGACTTCACGATGCTCGCGCTGCACTCGCCCCGCTTCACGTAGGACGCGAAGATGTTGCCGAAGGTCGAGTCCTCGTGGCCCGGGACCACCAGCGGCAACCCGGCCTCCGCGGCGGCGAGCAACCAGCAGTCCTCGGGCGGTCCGCGGTGGAGCGCGGGCTCGACCACCCGGACCAGATCGTAGAAGTACTCGTGCCAGAAGCGGCGCTCGCCGCTCGCCGTCGCCCGCTCCCACATGGGGAGGATGTGCTTCTCGACCGCGCGGAAAGCCTCGTCCTCGGGGATGCTGGTGTCGGTCACGCGCCGCATCCGGTTTTCGAGGATCCGCGTGTCGTCCTGCTTGGTGAGGTAACGGTAGTCGGGGAAGTCGCGGTAGCCGTCATGCGCCACGAGGCGAAACAGCGACTCCTCCAGGTTGGCGCCGGTCACGGACATGCCGTGGATCAGGCCGGCGCGGATGGCCGGCGCCAGCGTGATGCCGAGCTGAGCCGAGGACATCGCCCCGGCCACGGCCCAGAACATCTTCCCCCCGCGCTCGATGTGCTCCCAGTACGCGAGGAGCGCGTCGCGCGTCGCGCGGGCGTTGAAATTCTTGTAGTTGCGGAGAACGAACGAGAGGAGGGGCAGCGTCGTCGACGCCGACTTCGTCTCAGCCATGTTTTTCCGAGCCTTGGCGACCACGGAGGTCGTCCCGGTGGTCTCGGGTCGCGCAGGCCACCAGGGACGCGCTACGGACCGGCGCAGGCCGGGCCGCCATCGCAGCGTCGGGTGGCTTCGGGGGGGACCGTAGCACGAATCGCGTGGAGGGTGTCAAGCCGGGCGGGAACCATGCAGGCTAGAGCAATAAACTGGTTGAAACCCCGAGAAAAAGCAGGAATTTCACAGGGAGGCGAGGAGGCGGGGAGCGAGAGACGGCGAGAAGGAGAGATTCTTTTGTTCTTCCTCCCCGCCTCCTCGCCTCCCTGTGAAATTCTCCGGGTTTCAACATGATTGGTGTTCAAGGAGCCGGAGCTCGCACTGGCGATCGTCGTTCTGGCGGGCAACAAGGAACATCCTCACCCCGGGTTGCCTTTCCTTCTCCCGCCGGCCTGCTGGCGCGGCTCCACGCCAGCGGCGCGCCGCCCTGTCCGGGCCGCCCGTTGCGCCGGGTCGACCTTGCCCATCGCTGCGCATGCGAGCTCGGGCAGCGTCGCCTTCATCCACGCGGGGTCCACGGCGCCGGGCGCGGAGAGGTAGGCGCGGCAGGCCTGGTGCGCCGGCCCGAGCAGCACGACGTCGACCATCACCTCGGACGAGCGCGCCCCGGAGAAGAGGCCGAGCCCGGAGAGGTGCGCCATGATCTCCGCCTTGAGCCGCGCCTTGGTCTCCCGGAGCGCGGCGCGGTGATGCCCGTCGAGCTCCAGCGCGAGCGCCTGGTACATGAAGCGCGCCTCGCCCTCGTGGTCGAACACCCAGGTCAAGTGCGCCTCCACCAGCGCCCGCACCGCCGAGCGGGCCGTCCTGGCTGCGAGGACGCGCGCGGTCACGTGCCCCACCAGCCGCTCGAAGGTCCGCTCCAGCAGCGCGGCCACGAGCGCCGGGAAGTCCTCGAAGAGGTGGTACACGCTCGAAGGGCTCGCGCCCGCCTCCTTGCGGACGTCCTCGATGCCGGTGCGCAAGAGGCCCCGCTGCTCGAAGCAGCGGAGCGCGGCGTCCAGGAGCGCCTCCCGGCGGGCCACGCCGTTCTGTCGAGCCACGGCCATGGCCCCTCCCCTACCCCAGCCATGCACCGCTGGCCAGCCGGCCCAACTGGAGGATTCTTCCAATTTTATTTTGGAAGTTTCTTCCATTTTGTTTACCTTCTTGTCGAAAGCGAGGTGTCGCATGGAGCTGGGGCTGGAGAAGAGGGCCGCGCTGGTGACCGGTGGCTCGCAGGGGATCGGCAAGGAGGTGGCGTTGCAGCTCGCGGCCGAGGGGGCCCGCGTGGCGCTCACCTACCGGAGCGAGCGGGAGAAGGCCCGAGAGGTCGTCCGGGAGATCGAGGGGCGAGGCGGCGAGGCGGTCGCGCTGGAGCTCGACCTCGGGTCGGTCGAGTCCGTCAAGGCGGCGGTCGCGGCCACCGTGGCGCGCTTCGGGCAGATCGATGTGCTCGTCAACAACGCGGTCCGCTGGAGCGAGCGCTTGCCCTGGGAAGCGCCGCGCTTCGAGGACATCCCGCTCGCGGAGTGGCAGGGCGTCATCCACGACAACATCGACGGCGCCTTCGCGGCGATCCAGGCCGCGGTGCCCTCGATGCGGGCCCGCGGATGGGGGCGGATCGTCAACGTCTCGTCGGGCGTGGCGCTCGACGGGGTGGTGGGCGCAGGGCCGTACGCCGCCGCCAAGGCGGCGCTCCACGGGCTCACGTCCGTGCTCGCGCGCGAGCTCGGGCCGCACGGGATCCTGACCAACGTGGTGGTGCCGGGCTTGACGCTGACCGACAGGGTGAGCGCGCAGGCATCACCGGAGCTCGTCGCGCAGCGCGGGAAGGCGTATCCCGTGGGGCGGCTGCTGCGACCGGAGGAGGTGGCGCCGACGATCGTGTTCCTGTGCTCGGCGGCGAACACCGCGGTCACGGGGGAGATCGTCCGCGCGAGCGGGGGCCGGCCAATGTAACCGAGGGAACTGACACCCACCGGTCACGGCACGTGCGCGCCGTCCACCACGGCTGCGAACTCCGGATCGATCGGCTGCACTCACGCGTCGCGCTCCCGGAGCTCGTCGTCGAGGCGCTCGTCGTACTCGTCGCGCGCAGCCGCAAGGGTGCCTCCGGACGGAGCGGCCTGCGCTGCATTGCTCCGCCACGATCGCAACAGGGCGAAGATCCCGATAAAGGTCGCTGCGATGGCCAGCAGCAAACCCAGCGCGACCTTGCCGAGCGTGCCTGACGAGGGCGCCGCCCGGAGGCGCTCGCCGTAGCGCGCCACGAGGTCCTGCTCGACGGCGTCGGCCGCCTCCCCCCGACGGAGACGCGCATGGATCTCGCGACGAAGATCGCGCGCCACCTCCGATTCGTGGACATCGAGCGTCTGATCCCAGCAACAAGGCGCGAGCAGACGCGCTGCGAGCGCCCTCTCGCCGGGCGCAGGGGTCGAGTCGACGCGCTCGGAGGCATCCTGGCTGGGTGGCGCGGGCTCGGCCCTGCCGGTGAGCGCCACGCCGGCGAGGGCGACGGCCAGCGCTGCCGCGCGGCGCCAGCGCGAGCTCCGCAGCGACCGGAGACCGACCGATCCGCTTGCCTTTCGCGCGCCGTGAGGAAGACGGGCCGGGTCATTGGCAGACCCGTCGTGGTCTCGCTGGATCATCGCGAGACAGGCTAGCGTCACCCGCTGCCAACGTCCTGCGACACGATGTCGCGCTTATCGCCGCGCGGCGCAGAGCGCAGGCGGGGCCTCGAAGCAGAGCGCCGCCCAGCCGAAAAAGTAGCCTGGAAGCGGCCCGTCCGAGACTCGGCCGAGCTGTTCAAATTCCCGCGGTTTGTCGGGTCCTGCAGCATTTGATTCTGCCCGCGAGGTATCTCGCGCTGCCCGAGGACCGCTCGAGGATCGGTCTAGCGCTTGCAAACGGACGAGCATGAGCAAGAACCGACCAGCCTCGTCACGGACGACCGTCGCGCTCGCAGAGAGGCCGATTTGCCGCGGCGTCGTCGCGCTCGTCGCGACATCGCTGGTCGGTTGCGGCATCGCCAGCGTGTGGGCACAGACGAGCTGTCCGACCCCGCCTCCGCCTGACGCGATCGCCCGCGCACAGGAGGCTTGCCAGGTCGCGGTGCAACGGCCGGAGCAGAGGAAGACCGCCCACGACCTCTCCAACATCTTCAACGCGCGGAACGCCGACCCGTCCTCTCCCGTGTTCCTGAGCCAACCGAAGCAGGGCAGGGTCTCGGGGTTCGACTTCTACCGGGATCCGTTGAACTCGGACAAGCCGAACGAGGATCCCACCGCCATCATGAAGCGGGAGATCGCGAACAAACCCAACGTCATGCGCGCTCAGCAGAAGCTCCTCGAGCAGCGCTACGATCTCACGCCCAGATTGGACCCCGTCGCCAAGATGTCGCGCGGCAAGCCGCTCTGCGTGGGCCCGACGGCGCGCCTCCAGAGCGGGCTGACCTGGGAGAAGCTGGCCGCCATGCCTCCCCTGGAGATCAAGCGGCAGGGTGTCTTCCCGTATCCGTCGCTGCCCCATCCCCTGCAGGCGAACGGCGGCCAGGTCTTCCCGAAGATGCAGATCGCGATGTTCCCGCGGCTCGAGCGCTTCGACGTGGACTTCGATCTGCCGGAGGCGTTCCTGCCCGAGTTCCCGCCCGCGATGTTCCTGAGCAACCGGCCGGAGCTCGGCGACGTGTCGCGCGGGGAGGTGGTGTCGATCAACAACTACTACCGGCTCTTCAAGGACATCCTCACGCCGGTGCAGCTCGACGGGCTCCGGCTGCTCCTGACCTCGTTCCCGCAGGAGGAGTTCAACCCGACCGACGATCGCAAGAGCCGTGAGCCGAGCCTCGGCGTGACGTGCCTCGACTGCCACATCAACGGCCACACGACGGGGCAGTTCCACCTGAACCCGGACATGCGCCCGCAGGAGCGGCGCCTCCGCCTCGACACGGTGAGCTTGCGCGGCGTGTTCAACCAGCAAATCCACGGATCGAAGCGGAGCCTGCGATCCGTCGAAGACTTCACGGAGTTCGAGCAGCGCACGGCCTACTTCAACGGCGATCCCATCCACGCCATGAAGAAGGGCATGAACATCCTCGACCGCATCCAGGTCAGCCACATGGCGCAGCTGCAGAACATGCTCGATTTCCCGCCGACGCCCAAGCTCGACCAGGCCACGGGCCGCCTCGACCGCGCGAAGGCGACCCCGAGCGAGCTGCGAGGCGAGCAGATCTTCTTCGGCAAGGGTCAATGCGGAAGCTGCCACACGGCGCCCTTCTACCTGGACAACCAGCAGCACGACCTGCATCTCGAGCGCTTCCTCAAGGACGAGCCGGGGGACGGCCCGATCAAGACCTTCACCCTGCGCGGCATCAAGGACAGCCCGCCGTACATGCACGACGGGCGTTGCCTGACGCTCGAGGACACCGTGGAGTTCTTCAACCTCGTGCTCGGCTTGAAGCTCTCGCGCGACGAGAAGAGCGATCTCACCGCCTTCATGCGGCAGCTGTAGCCGTCTGGGGGCGCTGGAAGAGGGATGCCGATGGGTCAAAATCCTGCTACAATCCCTAGATGTCGTCCAGGAATGCCGTGCTTGCCGAGGCTCTGCAACTTCCGCCGGAGGAGCGAGCAGACGTCGCGAAGCGCTTGATCGCGAGCCTCGACGGACCAGAGGACGAGGACGTTGAGACTGCCTGGCTCGCCGAGGTTGAGCGACGTCTGCAGGACGTCGACCGTGGCACGGCGAGCGCCGAGCCTTGGGACGCTGTTCGGGAACGGCTCGCCACACGTCTCCGCACGAACCGCAAATGAAGATCGTCGTTCTCGACGAGGCAGATGCCGAGCTTACCGCCGCCGCGGACTGGTATGAGCAGGAGCGAGAGGGCCTCGGTGAGGATCTGCTGGCCGAGGCCGATCGTGTAGTGAGTGCAATCGCGGCGAGCCCAACCACATGGCCCCTCGTTGCGGGCAGCTAGATCGTCCGCCGGTTCCTGTTCACAAGGTTCCCGTAGGTGGCCTACTTCGTTGTCCGGGACGAGCATGTCCTCGTGCTGGCGTTTGGCCACACGAGTCGAATGCCTGGCTATTGGCGGAACCGACTTAAGTAGTGAGCGGGAGAGACGACGCCTATCCAACAAGACGCGAGGCCGCTCTCCTCACCGTCCCTCCCGCGCCTCCTCCACGACAAGCGCGCTCTTCCGCCCCACCCGGTACGTCCTCACCGGCTCTCCCCGGACGATCCGGTCGTGCTCGCTCCAGCGCGCGGCCTCCCCGTCTGCGACGCGCCGGGCGGCGCGCTCGGCGAGCCGCTCGGCGATGCGCTCCACCCCGCGGCGGACGTTCGCGCGCTGCGAGCGCTCGTCGGCGACGCGCACCGTGATCCCGCTCGGCCGGTGGTGGATCCGGACCGCCGACAGGGTCTTGTTCACGTGCTGCCCTCCTGGCCCGCTCGCGCGGCAGGCCGAGATCTCGAGCTCGCGCAGGTCGACGCCCACGCCCCCGCCCGCGCCCGTCCCGGCGTCCTCCCCGGCAGCGTGGATCGCCACCCCCGCGAACCACCGCTTGCGCGCCGCCTTCCCCCGCGCCGCGCTCCGCTCGACCAGCGCGTGCGTCCCGAGCTCGCCCTCCAGGCAGCGGCGCGCGTCGCCCTCCACCAGGATCTCGACCGACGCCGGCGCGTCCTCGTCCCCGTGCACCGTGACGTCGACCACCGCGAGCCCGCGCTCCTGGCAGAGCGCCTCCATGCGCTCGGCGAGCCGCGCCACGAAGCGCCGCACCTCGATCGGCCCCCTCCCCGCGCTGATCTGCACCCACGACCGGCTCATCGCTTCACCGTGAGCACCGGCACGAGCGGCGCGACAGGCGTCGCCAGGCCGGCCTCGACGAGGCTCTCGATCACCGGCGCGATCGGCTTGTACGCGTCCGGGTGCTCCTCGAGCAGCAGCGCCGGGTCGTCGCACACGACGCGGCCGCCGAGCTCCGTGCGGGCGAGCTCACGCCGCCGGTACCTGGCCGCGATCTTCTCGCGCGCCTCGCTGCGCCCCATCTTGCGGCCCGCGCCGTGCGCGACGGAGCGCAGCCCCGCCTCCGCGTCGCACGAGCGCATCACCCACGACGGCGCGCCGCGCGACCCGAGCACCACGGTGAAGTCGCTGCCCCGGGCGGGCGCCGCGCCCTTGCGGTGCACCCAGGCGAGCTCGCCGCCCACGGCCTCGCGCGCGACGTCGTTGTGGGTGAGGTCGAGCCCGCCCGTGATCGTCGACGCCCGCGAGGCGCCGAGCGCGCGCAGCATCCGGTACGCGAGCAGGAGCCGGTTCGCCCGCGCGAAGCGGCACGCGCCGGCGAGCTCGCCGAGGTACGGCTCGGCCGCATCCCCCTCGAGCACCGCGCCGCCCCAGCGCTGCCCGAGCGCGCCGCCGAGCCCGCGCGAGCCGGAGTGCGCCAGGACGACGAGCTCCCCCGCGGAGAGGCCGAGGGCCTCCGCCGCCGCAGGGTCCCGCAGCGCGCCGACCCGGGCGACCTCGAGGAAGTGGTTCCCCCCGCCGACCGAGCCGAGCGCGCCCTCGTAGCCCGCGCGGTACGGCGAGGCGTCCCCGCTCGGGCGAAGGCCGTCCTCGGGCTCCGCCGCCGCGAGCCGCGCGAGCGCCTCGGGCACGCCGTCGACCTCGGCAAAGCCGCGCGCGCCACGCTCCCAGACCCGCTCGAACACCGCCCGCGGGTCGCACCCGGCGAGCGGCTCGTCGTCCATCGCCTGCCGGGCGCGCCGCTCGAGGACGTCCGGCGCCATGCGGCCGATCGACGTCGCGACGAGCCGCACGCCGCAGCCGGCGTCGCCGCCGATGAGCGCCGGGACGACCCGGTCCGCGAAGGCGAAGGCCGCGCCGATGGGGATCCCCCGCCCGGCGTGCAGGTCCGGCATGCCCACGGCGCGGACGCAGCCCGGCAGCGCGGCGACGCGCGCGAGCTGCTGGACGGCGTTGCCCTCGAGCCAGACGTCGTCGCGGGCGACCAGGCGGGCGTGAACAGGAAGGACTGCGCTGTCGGCGGGGGCTTTCATCGAGATCTCCGGGGCAGGCGGCAAAGGCAGGCGCAAACGCGGATGGGAACGGGAATGCCCATGGGAATGCGGAGGAGACTTGCGGCTTCCGTGCCAGCGCGCGGCCCGCGGCGACGCCGGCAGAACGCCTCAACATGGTGCGCCGTGCACCAAGTAACGTGGTACATCGTGCACCATGCCTGGTGTACGGTGCACCAGTGAATCGCCTCCTCCTCACCTGGTCGGACGCGGGCACGCTCGGGCCGGCGCCGGCGCACCACGGCCGCCGGCCCGAGGGCGATCGCGGGCCGGTGCTGCGGCTCCTCGACCAGGAAGAGAGCCGCTACGACGCGATCGTGGTCCTCACCATCCCGGCGGGCGAGGCGCCGTCGCGCGCGCTCGTCGAGCGGGCGCGGGCCCGCGCGCCGCGGATCGAGCTCCGGGTCGTGGACGTCGACGATCCGTCGGACCACGCGAAGCTCTTCCGGGTGCTCGGGAAGCTCTCGGCGCAGCTCAAGCGCGCCTTCCCGCCGGCGGCGTGGGCGACGGACGTCCTGCTCTCGGCCGGCACGCCGCAGGCGCAGACGCTCTGGGTCATCCTGGTGCAGGCGGGGATCCTGCCCGCGCGCATGCTCCAGGTGATCCCGGCGGCGTTCGTGCCGCACCCGCACCCGCGGCCGGTGCGCGAGGTCCGGCTCGACATCGAGGGTTTCCCCGAGATCCGCGCGCTGCGCGAGGAGGTCGTGCGCCTGCGGGCCGAGGCGCGCACGCGCGACACGGTGCTCGTCGGCGAGAGCGAGCCGATGCGCTTCCTCCGCGCCCGCATCACCCGGGTCGCCGCGACCGACGTGCCGGTGCTGATCGTCGGCGAGACCGGGACCGGAAAGGAGCTCGCGGCCAGGGCGATCCACGAGCACAGCCCGCGCGCGAAGGGGCCGTTCATCGCGGAGAACTGCAGCGTCTTCGCCGAGGGCGTGCTCGCGAGCGAGCTGTTCGGCCACGAGGCGGGGGCCTTCACCGGGGCCGCGGGGCGGCGGCGCGGCGTCTTCGAGCAGGCGCACGGCGGGACGCTGTTCCTCGACGAGATCGGCGAGCTGTCGCCGCGGGTGCAGGCGTCGCTGCTGCGCGTGCTCCAGGACGGGACGCTGCGGCGGGTGGGCGGCGAGGCGAAGATCGAGCTGGACGTCCGCGTCCTCGCGGCCACCCACCGCGACCTCGCGGCGATGGTCGAGGAAGGGACGTTCCGCGAGGATCTGTATTACCGGCTCCGCGGCGCGATCATCGAGGTTCCCCCGCTCCGTGCGCGGGGTGGCGACATCGAGGTGCTGGTCGACGTGTTCCTCGACGAGGTGCAGTCGCGGCGCAAGGGGCGCGGGCTCAAGGTGACGCGCGAGGCGCTGAGGCGCCTTTACCAGCACCCCTGGCCGGGCAACGTGCGCGAGCTGCGCGCGGAGGTGCAGCGGTGGGGCGTGTTCTGCGAGCACACGGTCGACGTGGGCGATCTCGCGCCGGAGATCGCGTCGCCGGCGGCGCGGCCGGCGGGCGGCGGCGCAGGCGGGATCGCGCGAGCGACGGCGTCGGAGGCAGGCGGCGAGGAGGTCGCGCCGCTCGCGGTGGCCGTGGCGTCGGCCGAGCGCGCCGCGATCGGGCGCGCGCTCGAGGTGCACCAGGGCAACCTCTCGCGCGCGGCGCGCGCGCTCGCCATCGACAGGAACACCCTGAAGCGCAAGATGGCGGCGTATCACCTCGGCAAGGGGGCGCCCGCGCGCTCGTCGCTCCGAAGAAGCTGAAGCTGCCGCCGCTGCCGAAGAAAGAGAAGAAGAGGACGAGCGACCGCCGATACGGCGAACGACGCCCGGGCCGCCGGCGTCAGCAGCGATGTCCTCGATGTCCTGAGCCTGGGCGCCCGAAGCCCGGAGAGCCGATGCCTACGCCAGGCGCACCCACGAGCGTGCGCGCCTGGTTCACCCCTTGCATTGCCCTGTCGAGCAAGCTGGGAGGTCGTGCGAATGCTGGCGCTCACATACCATGGGCCGAAGAACGTCCGCGTCGAGGAAAACCCGGAGCCTCGGGTTCAACATCCGAACGACGTGGTCCTGCGCGTGAGTCGCGCCACGATCTGCGGCTCCGATCTGCACCTCTATCATGGCTACGTGCCTGACACGCGCGTGGGGACCATCTTCGGCCATGAGTTCACCGGCGTCGTGGAGGAGGTCGGGGCCTCGGTGCAGACCCTGAAGCGCGGCGACCGCGTCGTGGTGCCGTTCAACATCGCCTGCGGGACGTGCTTCTTCTGCCAGCGAGAGCGCACCTCCGCCTGCGAGAACACGAACCCGCTCACGACGCTCGCCAGCGGGATCTTCGGTTATTCACACACGACCGGCGGCTACCAGGGCGGCCAGGCCGAGCGCGTCCGCGTCCCCTTCGCCGACGTCGGCCCCATGAAGATCCCCGACGACCTCTCGGACGAGGACGCGCTCTTCCTCTCGGATATCCTCCCCACGGGGTACCAGGCCGCCGAGATGGGAGACATCGGCCCCGCGGACACCGTGGCCGTCTTCGGCTGCGGGCCCGTCGGCCTCGTGGCCCAGCGGTGCGCCTGGATCCTCGGCGCGCGCCGGGTCATCGCCATCGATTCGATCGGTTACCGCCTCGACTTCGCGCGCCGGCACAACAAGGCAGAGACGCTCGATTTCAGCGAGACCCCTGATGTCGTGTCCGCGCTCCGGGACATGACCGACGGCCGCGGACCGGACGTCTGCGTCGAGGCGGTCGGCCTCGAGGCGAACGGCTCGGCGCTGCACGACGTGCTGGGCAAGGCGCTCAAGCTCGAGGCCGGCTCGCCCGTCGCCCTCAACTGGGCGATCCAGTCGGTCCGCCGCGGCGGGAGGGTCTCGATCGTCGGCGTCTACGGGCCGCCGTGGAACCTCCTCGACGTGGGCGCGGCCATGAACAAGGGCCTGACGATCAAGGCCGGACAGTGCGACGTGAAGCGGTACATGCCCCGCCTGCTCGAGCACATCCGCAGCGGGAACATCGACCCGAGGGCGCTCATCACCCACCGCGCCCCGCTCGAGGCGGCTGCGGAGATGTACCGGGTGTTCGCGGCGAGGACCGACGGGATCCTCAAATGCGTGCTCGTTCCGCGGGGGGCCAAGTGAGCTCGGTCATCGAGGGGGAGGCGGTCATGGAAGCCGAGATCGTAGTGCCGAGGGAGCTGCCGTACTGGGGAGTCGATCTTTGCCTCGAGGACAGGCCCGGCGTCCCGAGGGAGGTGCCGCCGCGCCTCCTGGAGAGCGCGCACTGGCTCGAGCCCGAGCAGCAGCCGATCGAGGGGCGGGTGCTCAGGCACCCCGGGCGCGCCCGTCCGACGCCGGTGTTCAGCACGGCCTTGCCGCCGAGAGGGGTGAGCGGCGCGCTGCGCCGCATCGCCTACGAGGTCCCGGATCACCGGCTCTCCCACTGGGTCGCGCTGTTCATCGCGGATCGGGTCGACGTGATCGAGAGCCTCCCGCTCCTGTTGAAGAGGCGGGCCGTCAGGGCAGTCAAGCCCAGGCGCGCGGCGTCACAGCGCGCATGACAGAGGCCCCCTGAGGAGGGCGTCGCCGTTCGTGGATCATCGCTCCGGGATGCCGAGCAGATCGGCGGCCTCGACCATGCTGCGGACCAGGGAGCCCTCTACCGTGTCGTCGCTCTCGCGCTGAACGAGCGAGAAGAGCTGGCCGAACGGGGTCTCGAGCTGCGCCGCCGTCGGATCCTCGGAGCTCCACATGTCGGGCACCGGCGGCAGCGCGTCGCCGGGGAGCGCGGCGTAGGCATCCTCGAGCCGCTCGAAGCCGTCGAGGACCGCCTGGTCGACGGCGGCGGCGTCGCCCTCCTTCGAGAGGAGCCAGCGCTGGAACGCATCGTAGGTCAGCCTCCCGGCCGCCACGTTCGCGCGCATGTCGGCGAGGGTGTACTGCGCATACCGAGACTCCTCCTCGCCCGTGGCGGCCTTCGCCACCTTCTCGACCTGCTCGCCGAGCGAGCCGATGACCCCCCGGAACGCCGACGGCGCGTCGAGCGCCAGCCCGTGAAAGTCGGATTGCATCTTCTTCGTGTCCGCCACCAGGCGGGCGCACAGGCCGCGCTTGAACGCCTTGGCCTCGGCCTCGGTCGCGGGGAACGCGGCGGCGCGGTACCTGGCCCCGAGGCCCGACTCGAACTCGACGACCGCGGGCGGAATGGCGTCGGACCAGAGGATCCGCTCGATGGCGTGGACGCCGGTCACCCCTTCGCCGTCGAACGGATCGGCGTCGGCGGCCGTCTCGATGAACGCGTCATACCGGGCGTCGGTGGACACATCGAGAGCCCGGAAGAGGACCGCGATCGCGGCCTCGACGTGCTCATAGGCCCATCGCGCCTTCTTCCACTCGGCCTTCATCGCATCGACGGCGTCCTTGTCGGCCGCCGCGCTCCACCCGTCCTCGTCCGGCTCGGGCGCAGCGGCCTGCAGCGCCGCCGCCGCGGCGGCGAGGTCGTCGAGGTTCGCCTGGATGAACGCCTTCACGTCGAGCACGGCCTGCTCCTCGTAGCCAGGGGCGGCGAGCGGCTCCTCGCCTTCGCTCCCGCACGCGGCGAGCGCGAACGAGGCGGCGACGGCGAGGCAGAGGGGAAGACGCGCGCGATGGATGACCATGGGGAAGAGCTCCTGTCTTGAGGTGCGCTCGGGAGGAGCACACAGAGTCGAACAGCGCCTCCTCAACGCGCCTTGTAAATGAACGCCATCCTCGCGAGGCACATCTCATCGAACGCCGTATCCCCGAGGGACACGTCGACCGGGCTCGTCGTGTGTCGCTCTGTCAGCGCCGCCCGCAGACGGGGGTTGTCCAGGGAATTGTCGTACGTGCACCTGATCTTCAGCGCGTCGCCCGGCGCGAGCCGCGGCAGGTCGCCGATCGCGGCGTCGACCTGGTAGAGGCGCTGCCATGTGAGATCCCAGGACGGGATCTGCAGCAAGCACTCCTCCGTCTCCTGGCCGGAGGCCCCGCCCGCGTGCCCGACGTCGATCTTCACGTCGGTGCCGATGTAGTGCATGTGCGGGCCGACGCCGTAGACGTGGAGGTCCGGCGTCGGGTGGCCGTTCATCGTGGCAGGCAGCGTGAAGCGCATGCGCTCGACGTGGTCGTGAGCGCCTGCCGGGATGCGGAAGGAGGCGCCTCGCTCGTCGTCCGGACCGGGCTGCAAGCCGTCGCCGTTCGCGAACTGGCGAGCGTAGTTGCCGACGAGCGCGAAGAGCAGCTCGTACTCGGGGCGCGACGGCGCGAAGCGCATCTGAAAGCGCGTGCTGTCCGGGGCTGCCGTCGCCCCGGCCGGGTGGTAATGGATCTGCATCACGAGCCGTGAGCCCGCCGGTATCGGGGCGCCCACGTTCGGTCCAGCGTCGAAAGGTCGACCGCCGGGCGCCCAGGCCGCGACGACGCCGCCCTCGACCCGTGGGCCTCCGAAGCACTCGTAGCTGCCGTCAGGGCCGGCGAGCGCCTCGCTCTCGCCGCGCTCGTCGAGGAACACCAACGCGTGGTGCACGATCTTCGAGTTTCCGACGAGGAAGCTCCACCCGTTCAGGTATCTCGTGTCCGAGAGCTCCGGATCCAGGACGAAGCAGCGAAACTGATCCGACTCGCCGCTCGCGACGAACGGCGCCATCGGCGCCAGCTCCTGCTGCGCGCCGTGAAGCTCGTCCGCTCCCGACGCGAGGGGAGCCGGCGAGAGGGCGCGCTCCCCTTCCGGCGCCCCTCCTGCGCTCCACGCCTCGATCGTCGCGATCTCCTCGCCGCTGAGCCGCAGATCGGCCTTCCAGCCATGGCGAGGCATGCACTCGTCCGTCTCGAACGCGCCCCAGGGGGGCATCGTGCGCTCCCTCGTGACCTCGGCGATCAGGTCGGCGACGCGCTTCGCGTCCTCGTAGCTGCCCAGGCCGAACGGGGCGATCCGACCCGTGGAGTGGCAGCTCACGCAGCTGCGCTGAAGGAGCGGCTCGATATCGGCGTGGAACGTCGGCGTCCCGCCCGCCGCGTCGGAGCCGCCGGCGCAGCCCGCGAGCGGAGCGGCGCTCAGGATCATCCGCAGGAGGGCGGCTCGTCGCGCGCTCACCGGGCCCTCACGGGTCATACACCTCGGCGTTGCACTCGATGGTGAGCCTCCCCGCGTCCTGCGTGCAGACCGGCGGGCTGTAGCAGTTTCCCACGCTCATGGATTCGGCGGCATCGCCGACGCAGTCGCACGACGGCTCCGGCATGCAGGGGACAGGGATCGGGTGACAGAAGAGCTGCGGCGGCGGTTTGAACGGCTCTTCGTGGGGCTCGTCCGGGATCTCGCAATACTGATCGGCCGTTCTGCAGAAGTAGCTGCCGCAGGCGAAGGTCCCCGGAGGCGCGGCGGCGGCGCACGCCTCGGCCGCGCCGATGCTCTGTCCTTCCCGCTCCGCCTCGCAGGCGCTCGCGTAGGCGCGACCGTCGCAGCCGCAGACCTGCGTGTCGCTCTGACACGTCGTCGGCCGCAACAGGCAAGCTCCGTCCTTACCTCCACATGCCCCCGGCGGATAGTAACAGAACTCGTCTTCGGCGCAGATCGCCCCGCTGCACAGCGCCGCCTCTGCGGGGCTCGGTCCGCTCCCGACGTCATCGGCTCCACATCCGACGAGCGCCAGCGCAGCGCTCAACCACAGGACCCCTCGGGCCACACCCCTGCACATGGAAAGATTCATATCAGGCTCTCCTGTCCGCCCGCAGATCTACCGCGTCGAGGCTCTCAACGAGGAGAGGCAACGAGGAGAGGCAACGAGGAGAGGATCGAGTCGACGGGTCCTTCTACCGGCAGCGCCGAGGGCAGCGGTGTGGAGATTGAGTGACAGATTGAGCTGACGGCTCGCGTTGCGGCGGCTGAGCGACGAGACCAGCAGAGCGGCCGGGCCACGTAACGATACCGCAACAATATCTCCATCACAAAAACAAGAGTACTTACAATAGGGTAGATTTTCCATCCAGGGGGCAGATCTCTCGATCTCGACGGGGACGTCGTGAGCACGGAGTGCCGTGCGCCTGGTGGAGAAGGAACGTATTCCATGGTGACACAGGGAGATAGGGATCAGCAGAGCGAGCCTCGTAAGGCTCCGCTCGCCCGGATGTTCGGCCTCGTGATCGGCGCCATCGTGCTGGCGCTGTCGATGGGGACCGGCGTTTCGGCGTGTGGCAGCGCGGGCGGCGACGAAGGCGCGAACGACGATCCGCTGGGGGTTCACGACGAGCAGGAGGAGGAAGGCGCCCTCGAGCAGAGCGAGTCGACCTCGGCCGCGCTCAACGGAACGGTCTCGACGGATCCGAACCTCAAGATCGCCTTCATCGGGGACACGGGCACGGGGAGCAGCTTCACGAGCGTGCTGAACCTCGTGAAGAACGAGGGCGCGGCGGCGGTCGTCGTCAACGGCGACATGTCGTACTCGGCCAACCCGACCACGTGGTGGAACAAGGTCGAGTCGGTCCTCGGCACGACGTTCCCCGTGTTCATCTCGCGCGGCAACCACGATGACTCCTCCTGGAGCGGCTATCTGCCCAAGGCGGCGAATCACCTCGGCGGCGCGACCCGGGTCGCCGGCGCGCACGACGCAAACTACAAGACCACCTTCCGCGGCCTCGTGCTGGTGACCGCCAAGAAGGGCGATAACGGGGCGACGCACATCACGCCGTTCCTCAACACGGACACGCACATCTGGAAGATCTGCCAGTGGCACCAGAATCAGGCGGCCATGCAGGTGGGCGGCAAGGGCGACGAGATGGGCTGGGACGTCTACGAGACGTGCCGGAAGCAGGGCGCGATCATCCAGACGGGACACGAGCACAGCTACGAGCGAACGAGGACGCTCACCAACATGACCGCGCAGACCGTCGACCCCACGTGCAACGGCGCAGGGATCCTCTGCGTCGGAGGCGATGGGACGAACGGGCGGACGTTCGTGACGGTCGCCGGCCTCGGCGGGAACAGCATCCGCTCCCAGACGCGCTGTACACCGACCACGTTTCCGTACGGGTGCAGCAACACGTGGGGGTTCATCTACACCTCGAGCCAGAGCGCGAACTACGGTGCTCAGTTCATCACCTTCAACGTCGGCGGCAACCCCAGGGCGGCCACGGGTTACTTCAAGACGATCAGCGGTACGACCGCCGAGACGTTCTCGATCACCCATGACTGAGCGTTCCTGGCGAGTCTCCCGATCGCACTAGGGGTGCATGTTGCGCGAGCTCTCCCCCGGTCGCCGCGGGCTCATCGCCGTCGCCGCGCTGGCCGCCGCTTCCCACGCGACGGCCCTCGGCGGCGGCTACGTCTGGCTCGATCACGCGCACCTCCGTGAGGGGCGCGCGCTCGCGGCGCCCTCCGGCTGGCTCGGGCTGTTCACCCGGGGCTTCGCGGACACCAGCTTCTACCGGCCGCTCATGGCGCTGTCGCTCTCCATCGACGCGGCCGTGTCGAAGACGCCCGGCTTTTTCCATGCGGTCACGCTCGGCTGGCACGCGCTCGCGTCGGTCATGACCACCGTGGCGGCGCGGGCCCTCGGCCTCTCGTCCCGCGCGGCGCTGGCGGCCGGGCTGCTCTTCGCGGCGCATCCGGCGACATCCCTGGTCGCGTCCGCGATCGCGTTCCGCTCGGAGGCGATGATAGCAGTCTTCCTCCTTGCGCTCGTCGCCGCGCATCAGGCGCACAAGCCCGCTCTGGCAGCCGCGGCGCTCTTCGCCGGCGCGCTCACGAAGGAGACGGCGTGGCTCCTTGGTCCGCTGTTCGTCCTGGCGCTCTCCGCCGGGCGACATCGGGAGGGCGGCTCCGATGGGGGGGCGGCCCGGCACGCCGGGCCGATCCCGCAGGCATCCTCCGCCGACGCCGCGACGCACCTGCGCTTGCTCGCAGCGGAAGGCGCCGCGTTCGCGGCCGCGACCGGCCTCCGCCTGCTGTACGCGCCCCGCTTCCGGGCCCAGCATCCGGCGCTGCCGCTCGACGAGAGCGTCGGCACGAGGCTCGCTGCGCTCGGGAAGAGCGCCCTGGCGCTGGTCGTGCCGCTCGACCAGAGCATCTGCGATGCGTTCCGGATCACCCGCACGGCGAGCCTTTCGGCCCTCCTCGGCGCCGCCGTGCTCGGTGGCGTCGCCGTGCTCGCGTCACGACGGCGGGGCGTCGCGTGGCTCTTCGCGCTCTCTCTCCTTCCGTCGCTCCAGCTCGTCCCGATCATGCGCTGGTGGTCGCCCCATTACCTCTATGTGCCACTTGCGTTCGGCGCGATGCTCCTCACCGACGCGGCCGACCGGCACGGCCGGCGCCTGTGGGCGCTGGTCCTCGTCCTCGGCGTGCCGTTCACGGCGCTCTCGCTGCGCGAAGGACGGAGGTATGCGAGCGATGAGCGCCTCTGGGTGCCGGAGGTGAGCCGCGAGCCCGCGTGCCGGGAGGGGCAGTTCTTCCTCGGCGAGGTGGCTCGGGACGCTCGCGACTGGGAGGCGGCCGCGTCGCGGTACGAGCGAGCCGCGGCGCCCGACGCCGACCATCTCTCCTACGCCGATGAGCTCGCGGCGCTCCAGAACCTCGGCGCCGTGCGCTTCGCTCAAGAGCGGTGGGCCGACGCTCGCAGCGCGTGGACGTCCGCTCTCGAGCGCTCCGGCGACGATCGAGAGAAGCGCCAAATCACCCACAACCTCGCGGCCGTCGCGCTTCGCAGCGGTGATCCGGCGGAAGCGGCCCGCCTGCTCGAGCCCGAGGCGGGCCGCGTCGATGCGCTCCCCGAGTCGCTCCTCATTCGAGCCAGGGCATTGCACGATCTCGGCCGCGAGGACGAGGCCGTCGAGCTCGTGACGAGGCTCCAAGGCATGGCGCAAAAGCGCGCCCGCGCTCGGTGAGCCGCTGAGACCCGCCGCATGCGCAGGCTGCACAGGAGTGGTGCGGCTCTGCGCTCAGGAATGCGGCGGCAGGAGCCCCGGAAGGCCTCCCGCTGCCGCGGTCGGCAAGGCGCGCTCGTGCCGATCCAGCGTGGCACACGCGATGCCGGAGCGGGACCAGGGCCTCCAGGGCCATGACGAGAGGAGCCGAGCTCATGCGCGCTGGATGGATGGAAGGTAAGGGCAGCTCGGGCACGCGGCGCGTGAGTTCCGGCGCCGCCGGGCAGGCGGCATGAGCGCCGCCGACGCGCTCGTGCTCTTCGGAGCGACAGGCGATCTGGCCTTCAAGAAGATCTTCCCGGCGCTGGCCGGGCTGATCCGCCGCCGCAAGCTGGAGGTGCCGATCGTCGGCGTGGCCAAGAGCCCGTGGAGCCTCGATCAGGTCTGCGCCCGCGTCCGCGAGAGCCTCGAGCGGGCGGGCGCGTTCGAGGCGGGCGTGGTTCGCGAGCTGTGCGCGCGGCTCTCGTACGTGAGCGGGGATTACGCCGATCCGGCGACGTTCCACCGCCTCCGCGAGCGGCTCGGCACCGCCCAGCGGCCGCTCCATTACATGGCCGTGCCACCCGACCTGTTCGAAGAGGTCGTCAAGGCGCTCGACCGCTCCGGGTGCGTGCGGCGAGGGCGGCTCGTCGTCGAGAAGCCGTTCGGCCACGATCTGGAGTCCGCTCGGGCGCTCTACCGCACGCTCGCGAGCGTCTTTCCGGAAGAGGAGATCTTCCGGATCGATCACTTCCTCGGCAAAGAGCCTGTCCAGAACATCGTTTACTTCCGCTTCGCGAACGCGCTGCTCGAGCCGGTCTGGAACTCCCACCATGTCGAGAGCGTCCAGATCACCATGGCCGAGCGGTTCGGCATCGAGGGCCGCGGCCGGTTCTACGACGCCACCGGGTGCATCCGCGACGTCCTGCAGAACCACCTCCTGCAGGTGGTCGCGTGCCTCGCCATGGATCCACCCCCGTCCGGGGACGCGGACGCCGTGCGCGCGGAGCGCGTCCGGCTGCTGCGGGCCATCGCGCCGCTCGATCCGGCGCACGTCGTCCGCGGTCAATACAACGGGTACCGCGGCGAGCCGGGCGTCGCACCGGGGTCGCAGGTCGAGACGTTCTGCGCCGCGCGGCTCCGCATCCGCACCTGGCGCTGGGCGGGCGTGCCGTTCTGCATCCGCGCCGGCAAGCGCCTCGCGGTCACGGCGACCGAGGTGATCGTCCTGATGCGGCGGCCTCCGCACGCCGTGTTCGACGATGTCGGGCGCGGGGATCCAGACTACGTGCGCATCCGGCTCGCCCCGGCGCCGGAGCTCGCCATCGGCGTGCGGGTCAAGGCGCCCGGCGAGCGGATGGTCGGACAGCCGACCGAGCTGCTCGTGACGAACGACCTGTCCGAGGCGCTGGGGCCCTACGAGCGGCTCCTCGGCGATGCGCTCGCCGGCGATCCGACCCTGTTCGCGAGCCAGGCCGAGGTGGAGGCGCAATGGGCCGTGGTCGATCCGGTGCTGGACCAGGCGACGCCGCTCTCGCCCCATGAGCCGGGCAGCTGGGGCCCAGCGGAAGCCGACCGCCTCGCCGCCGACCTCGGCGGGTGGCGGACGCCCGCCCTGGCCACCCCGCTGGCGAGGAGAGCCGCATGACAGGGATTCGCGTGCTGCTCGCCGACGTGGACGGCGCGCTCCTCACGCCCGACGGCGTGCTCACCCCCAGGACGGAGCAGGCGGTGAGTCGGCTCCGCGACGCCGGGATCGACCTCGCGCTGATGAGCAGGCGCTCGCCGCGCGGCCTGCGCGTCCTGCTCGGGCGGCTGGGGATCGCGACGCCGGTCGCCGCGTTCGGCGGCGCCATGCTGGTGCGGCCGGATCTCTCCGTGATCGAGCAGCACCCGCTGGACAACGGCGCGGCCGCGGTAGTCATCACGACCCTGGAGCGGCACGGCGCCGCCGTCTGGGTCTACCAGGGCGACGACTGGCTGGTGCGCCACGCCGACGCGCCGGACGTCGCGCGCGAGCAGGCGGTCACGCGGTGTGTCCCCAGGGTCGTCGAGCGCTGGGAAGGTGTCGTGGACAGCGCGGTCAAGATCGTCGGTGTCAGCGACGACGCCGAGGTGCTGGAGCGCTGCGAGTCGGGCCTCCAGGGGGCCTGCGCGTTCTTCTCGGCGTCGCGCCCCGCGCCCCATTGCATCGACGTGGTGCACCCGCGGGCCAACTCCGGAGAGGTCGCGAGGACCCTCTCGGCGCGCCTCGGCGTCTCCGGCGCGGCCATGGCCACGATCGGCGAGCTGCCCGACCATGTGCTCATGTTCCGGGAGAGCGGGCTCAGCATCGCCATGGGGCAGGCGCGCGCCGTCGTGCAGCGGCAAGCCCAGTTCATCACGCTGTCGAACGCCGACGAGGGCTTCGCGCACGCCGTGGAGACGTGGCTGCTCGCCACGGGCGATGGTGGCCAGTGAGGGACGAGCGCCGGGCGCGGTCTCCGGCCCGGGGCGCCTGTCACATGCTGGCCACCGGCCGCTGTCGCGCGCTGATCCCGATCAGCAACATCGACGTGCCGCTGACGAGGACGTTGACGCCGACGAGCAGCCCGATCGCCCACGCCGCGGTGCTCGGCCAGCGCCACCAGATCAGGACCCCGAGCGCCAGCGCGAGCAGCCCGTCGAACAGGAGCCAGCCCCAGGCCGGCATCTCGCGATGCTGGAGCGCGCGGACGATCTTGAGGAAGCCTTCCGCGAAGAAGAAGGCCGCGAGGATCAAGGTCAGCGTGACCGTGCCCGTCAAGGGGAAGGCCACGATCAGGACGCCCGCGACGATCTGGATCAGGGCGCTCGCGAGCGACCAGCCGGAGTTGGCCCATCGCCGGTGCTGGATGGCGTGGAGGCCCTGGAAGAGGCCGCTCGCCACCAGCACGGCCCCGATGGCGACCGCCGTGACCAGCGAGGCGATCACGGGCATGAGGATCGCGAGAGCCCCGAGCACCACGAGGGCGATGCCGAGCCCGATGAACGAGCCGCGGTTCTCCCGCAGGGTATAGGGCTCGACCAATCGCAATCCGAAGCTCGTCGTATGAACAGGGTCCTGCCAGCGATCAGCCATGTGTGCACCCTCCTCTTCCCGGAGCTGGAGTTTCGCCGTAACCGCAATCGCAATTGGAAGCCCATCGCCTCACCGGCGTGCCCGCTCGCCGCGACGAGCGCCACGCGCTCCGCCGAGAGCGCATGAGCCGGGCGGGCCACGGCGAACAAGGTGCCGTCCCCGAGCGGTGTCAAGTGACTCCAGCGCGGCCGGCCTCGCGCGCCCGTGATCGGGTTGCTCACCCTCGCACGCCCAGGGGACGGCGGGCGGCCCTCTCCGCGACGCGGTTCTACCAGCGATCCGCGCGGCCAGGCCGCTCAGCCGGCGAGCCAGCGCAGGAGCGCCCGCCCGCGCTCACTCGTACCACGTCGGCACGATCTCCCGCACCTCGGGCAGCGCGGCGATACGACAAACCTGGTCCCATGCCGCGTCCTCGAGCGCGCCGTGGCGCGCGGTGCACTCGGCGTCTCCCGTGGGGAAGAAGTACAGGGTCTCTGCGGGCACATCGCACCTGGCGCGCCCCCTCGACGAGCCGGCCCGGATCGCGGGCGCGATGCCCCGCACGCGCGCGAGGAGCGCCGCGTCGTCCGACGGCAGGCAAAACTCCAGGGATCCATCGTTCACGCACCCCGTTTCCCTGGTGAACGCGAGCTTCTGGGTCGGGCACGCCGGCGCAGGGGGCGGACGCCCCCCGACGCCCCCGTCCCCCGGCGTGGACGGCGGCGCCGACGTACAGCTCGCCAGGCACGCTATCAGCCAACGAGAGATCGCGAATCGTCGCATGGATCCACGCCCCGTGTGCTCCGGCGGCGCACCTCTGGCCGATATCGCAGAGACGCTGGACCTGTCAACCCGGAGGTCCTGCAATTTGGGCTTGACGCCTCCAATACGCTTGGGTGTGCTTTCCCCCGGCCTCGGCGGGCTTCAACCTCGACGACCTCGGGCTGGTGCAAGAATGAACGTGCGACTCTTTCTCTCGCTGTCCGCGCTGGGCGCTCCGCTGCTCGTTGCGACGAGCGGGTGGGCCAAGGACTACTACGTGGCCCCGGCGCCCGCCGGCGACGACGCGAACGCCGGCACCGAAGCCGCGCCGTTCGCGTCGATGGCCAAAGCGCAGAGCGTGGCCATGGCCGGCGACGTCTTCTACTTCAAAGGCGGCACGTACACGTACACGGAGGGCACCACCACCTGCTCGAGCGGGACGGCGACCATCAGCGGCGTGGTGCTGAACAAGAGCGGGAGCGCCGGCAACCTGATCAAGTACTGGGCGGCGCCCGGCGAGAAGCCCGTCTTCGATTTCGACGGCATCCGGGATTCTTGCCGTATCAAGGGCATCCTCGTCTCCGGCAATTACATTCACCTCAAGGGACTCGAGATCAAAGGCGTTCGCCAGAACAACAACCTGAACCACGAGTCCTGGGGCGTGTGGAATCAGGGGAGCAACAACATCTTCGAGGCGCTCGACGTCCACCACATCATGGGCGCCGGCATCTTCCTCCAGCGCGGCAGCAACAACCTCGTGCTCAACTGCGACTCGCACGACAACTTCGACGAGCTCACGTCGAACGGCGCGGGCGAGAGCGCGGACGGCTTCGGCTGTCACGTCGGCGCCGGGGAGACCGGCAATGTATTCCGAGGGTGCCGCGCCTGGTGGAACGCGGACGACGGCTACGATTTCATCAACTCCGGCGCCGCCTGCCTCGTCGAGCGCTCGTGGGCCTGGTACAACGGCTACAAGCCGGGGACGCAGACCGGCATCGGCAACGGCAACGGCTTCAAGGGCGGAGGCTACGGCGCCGATCCGGCGAGATTTCCGGCCGAGCCCGCGGCCCACACGGTGCAAAACTGTCTCGCCGCCTTCAACAGGGCGGCAGGGTTCTACGCGAACCACCACCCGGGCACGCTCTACTTCTACAACAACACGTCGTACGGCAATCGCCCCGACTTCAACATGCTCGGGATGGATTCGAACGGGAACGACATCACCGTCGGGGTTTACCGGAACAATCTGGCGTTCGGCGGGACGCTGTTCTCGAACCGCAACGGCGCCGACGACGCGAACAACTCCTGGACGGCGGGGGGTGTCACGGTCTCGGACGCGGACTTTCAAAATCCGTCGGAAATGGGGCTAGGGGCTCCGCGACAGGCGGACGGCAGCTTGCCCGTGCTCACGAATTTCCGCCTCGCGCCGGACAGCGACGCCATCGACAAGGGCGTCGACGTCGGGCTGCCCTACGCAGGCTCCGCTCCGGATTTTGGCTGCTTCGAGACCGGGTTGGCCGAGACCGAGACCGCCGGGGCTTCCGGCGCCGGCGGCGCGGGGAGCGCTGGCTCGGGCGGCGGCGGCACCGCGGATACCGGGTCGGGCGGCGCGAGCGCCAGCGCAGGCGGAGGAGCGGCGAGCGGCGGCGCGAGCAGCAGTGTCGCGGGCGGCGGCGGGGACGCGGGCAGCAGCACGGCGTCCGCTGGTACAGGCAGTCCTGGGGCCGACGCCGGCGGGGATGGCGGCTGCCGCACTGGCGCTCCAGGTCAGCCGACGCGCAGCGCTTCCACGATCATGGCCCTCGCGCTCGCGCTGGCCGTCTCGCCGGCAAGGCGCCTCCGCGATGCGCGCCGCCGGCGGCTGGCGGCCCGGGATACGGCCCTCCCGGCCTGACACCGCAGCTCGCCTGCTGCGGGCTAGGTCTCCTCGCTGCTGGAGCCAGGACACCCGGGAAAATTGTGATCCACCTCAGCCCGAGACTGGGATAACCTCGCCCTGGAAGGCCGATGGACGCGCAGAAGACCGTGGCGCTCGAGGCGGAGCTGGACGCATTGCAGAAGGAAGTGCGGCGCCTGCGCTCCCGCGTCGCCGAGCTGGAGGAGGCCGGCCGCGGCTTCCCGGAGCGCTTGCTCGACGCGCTGCCCAGCCTCGTTTACGTGCTCGATCTCGATGAGGGGCGGTACGTCTACTGGAACCGGGGGCTCGCCGATCTCGTCGGAGAGGGCGGCGGAGCCGCGGCAGGCTCGCCCCGCGGCGACGGCCTGTCCTCGATGGTGCATCCGGACGATATCGGCCGCATCGAGGAGTACCGGGCTCGCGTGGCCGCCTCGGAGAGCGGGGAGCAGGCGACGGTGGAGTACCGCGTGCGCGGTCGCGACGGCGGCTGGCGATGGTTCCTCGAGCAAGGCGTCGCGCTCGGCCGCGATCCGGAGGGACCGGGGCGGCGGATGCTGGGGTCGGCGCACGACATCACCGCGCGCAAGCATACGGAGCAGATGCTCGAGCGGAGCGAGAGCCTGCTCCATGCGTTCCTCGAATACACGCCGTCCATGGTGGTCGCGGTGGACGCCGCGGGCCGGCTCCTCCTCGTGAACCGCGAAATCGAGTCGTTCTACAAGATGAGCCGCGAGGAATTGCTAGGGCGGGTCGTCTACGACCTTCTCCCGGCGCCCGCGGCCGCCTCGATACGAAAGGCCAATGAAGAGGTGGCGGCCGCCGGACGCCCGGGCGCATCCGAGCAGGTGCTCGTCTATCCGAACGGTCCGCGCACCTACCTGTCGACCAAGTTCCCCATCCGCGACGCCGAGGGGGAGATCTACGCGGTCGGGACGATCTCGGTGGACATCAGCCGGACCAAGCAGGCCGAGGCCGAGCGCGCGGAGATGCAGCGGCAGCTCATCGAGATGCACCAGGCGACGATCCAGGAGCTCATCACGCCGCTCCTGCCGCTGGCGCCCGGCGTCGTCGCGATGCCGATCGTCGGGAGCGTCGACCCCGCGCGCGCCGAGCGGATCCTGACGACGTTGCTCGAAGGGATCGCCGACCGACAGGCCAAGATCGCCATCCTCGACATCACCGGGGTGAAGGTCGTCGACGAGCGCGTGGCGCGATCCTTCGTCGACGCGGCCCGCGCCGCGGGATTGCTGGGCACCCGGGTCGTGCTCACCGGGATCAAGCCGCAGATCGCGCAGACGCTCACGACGATGGGCGCCGATCTGAGCGGCATCATCACCAAAGGGACCCTGGAGAGCGGCATCGCCTACGCGCTCGGGCGCCGGCTCCGCTGGTGACCGAGCGCGCTCCCACCGAGAGACCGGGTGTACGCGGGTACGCACAGGGCCTTCACGGCATCGGCGGAGCCCGCGGCGACCTCGGAAGAGCAGGTTTCAGGCGCCCCTGACGGTGTACTCTAGTGATGACATGCGCCCGCGCCCATGACGGGAGCGCGAAGCGCTGTCGGTACAACGTGCGATGTGACCCAGGAGGTTGCCTATGAAGCCTGGAGTGATGCCGTTACGTGGCGCGATCGTGGTGACCATGGCCGTCAGCCTGGTCGCGGGGGCCGCGCTGGCCCGCGGCGTGCCGATGCTGCAGGGGTACGATCCGGTGCCCGGCCCTTCGCCGTGGGGCCCTGACGACGAGGCGGGCGCCTCCAACACGCAGACGCCGGACAAGGTCCTCGAGGGCAAGCGCCTGATCAAGGAGGGCAAGGTCTATCGTCTGGGTCACGTCTACGAGCCGGGGATGCCGACGTTCCCGGGCAACCAGGGGCTCTCCGTGGAGGCCGGGCCGACCGCGGTCATCCAGCAGCAGGTCACGAACTCCGAGGTGATGCACGGCGAGTTCGGCCAGATGGGGACCGAGTTCGACGCGCTGGGCCATTTCGGCTACATCCCGCCCGGGAGCACGGACCCCGCCGACGCGCTCTTCTACAACCAGTTCACTGGCGCCGAGATCCTCACGGAGGACGGGCTCGCGCACCTCGGCGTCGAGAAGGTGAAGCCGCTCGTCACGCGCGGCGTGCTCCTCGACGTCAAGCGCTACGCGAACGGCGGGGAGACGCTCGCGTTCGGCCAGGAGATCACGCTGCCCATGGTGATGAAGACGCTGCGCGCGCAGAAGATGGACGAGCGCGACATCGGCGTCGGCGACGTCGTGCTGATCTTCACGGGCTGGGAGGAGAACTGGGAGCTCGGCACCGAGGGGTATTACACGCAGCCAGGCGTGGGGCTGGCCCAGCCGGGGATCGGGCTCGAGGTCGCGAAGTGGCTCGCATCGAAGGGCATCGCCTGCGTCGGGTCGGACAACTTCGGCATCGAGGTCACCCCGCCGAAGGCTCCGGTGGCGCCGGGGGTGGTCTTCCCGGTGCACCATCACCTGCTGGTGAAGAGCGGAATCTTCATGCACGAGGTGATGGTGCTCTCGGAGCTGGCCGCGGATCTGGCCGCGGAGCTCCAGCAGCGGCCCCACGGCCACAAGAGCCCCTACGAGTTCTTCTACGTCTACAGCCCGCTGCCCCTCCGGGGCGCGTCCGGATCACCGGGCATCCCGCTCGCGATCCGGTGAGCGGATCGGCGCGCCGGCGCCGCGCGGGCCCGCGTCACCCGGAGAAGCGCTGAGGCCCCTGGGCCGTTCCGCCGGCCGAGCGCATCCCTCGCCGCTCCTGTTCAGGATCTGCCACTCCGCGTCAGCGCGATTCACGCGGTGGGGCTCGCCGAGCGGGTTTCCAGTACGTGTCGGAGGCGTCTCTTCCGGCGGCGTCGAAGAGCGAGCCAGGCAGCGTCGGCGAACTCGGCTGCTCCACCCGGGGTGCTCGGCTCGCTCGCTCGCTCCGCTGCTCTGGGTCTGATAGAATGGTCGCTGGCCATGCTCGAGCTCCTCCGCAACGCGCACCACACGGTGATGATCGACCCGGCTGCGCAGCTCGCACGGGTCACGAGGAGCGCCGTGCCGTCCGAGTCTGTCGCGCAGTTCGAGGAGCTGTGGATGGAAGTGAGCCGCGCGCTCGACCGGGTCGACCGCCATCGGCTGTGTCTGCTCATCGATCTGCGCGCCGCGGTGGGGCGGAACGACCCGCAGTTCGAGGCGGCGATGCAGCGGATTCGGCCGCCCGTGATGGGCCGCTTCCGGCGCGTCGCCATCCTCGTGCGGACGACCGCGGGGGCGCTGCAGATCCAGCGCCATTTCCGCGAGGACGGCATCGATCGGATGATCGGCAGCGACGAGGCCCGGCTGCTCGACTACCTCCGCGAAGCACCGGCGCGCAGCCGTTGATGCGGGTCGCTATCGGCGCAGCCCCCCCAGACGCGCGCGGCTGCGCCGTCTGCGATCTGCATCGAGGTGTCCTCCGTCCGGCGATATCCATCGCGGTGTCCCATGTTCCGTGAGGAGGCGATGATCCGAAGTCACCCGCGGCGCCGCCGCAGGGCGAACCGCCGCCAAGCACGCTCCATCCCAGACCGCCCCCCGACCCGCCCTCTACAGTGCTCAGGCGAGCCAGGCGCGGCTCACCTTTCGTGACCGGCCGGCGACGATTTTTGTAACCTGGCGAAAACGAACGACTTTGTAGACCAGCGACCGGGCCGCCCACGCGGGCGCTCGACGGGCTCCTGGGCCGGTGAGAAGTCGCCCTCGCGGGAGGTGACCAGGCGAAGACTGGGACGGATCACCACGCTTGGGCGCCACGGCCCATGTCCTCTTCGAGCTTGTGCAGCCCCCGTACTCCGGTCTTCTCGTTTGTTGTGCGATGTGCTTGTCAGTTCGCGAACTCGACGTATAGTGTATTCGAATCGCGCCCCTGCCGTCCGCAATGTAGTCATGCGGCGTGTTGCAGCGCTCGTGTCGATCTGCCAGGTCGAGGCCCCATCCGTCCCGGTTTCGCTCTTGCGATGCCCTGGACGGTGTGTTCCGTACCGGAGAGCCACGGCGCGGCGGGAGGACGTCGAGGCATTCTAGCGCTCGATGAGCGGTCGAGTCGAGAGATCGACAGTCTACTCGATGGGGGGAGAGGGGTATGGTGGTACGGACCGATTGCGGTATCGAGGCTCGTGATCTCAAGGATCCACGGACCTACCGGCGGCTCGCCATCGCGCACGTGGTGAGCAGCTTCCAGACCGGCGGCGCCGAGCAGGTGGTCGTCGATCTCGCCGCGTCCCAGCGCGCCGCGGGTCATGACGTGCTGGCGGTCGCGATCGCCGAGGATCCCGACGGCCCGCGCGCCGAGCAGCTCCGGCGGCGCGGGGTCGAGGTGCACCTCGTGCCGAAATGCCCGGGGTTCGACGCGGCGCTCACCGCCCGCCTCGCCGCGCTGTTCGCGACGAAGGGCGTCACGCTCGTCCACGCGCACAACCACCTTTCGCTCGTCTACGCGGCGCCCGCCGGATGGCTGCACCGGGTCCCCGTCATCCACACGAAGCACGGCGTGTCCCAGGACATGCAAGGACGGAGCTGGCTGCTCCGCGCCGCGTCCGCGTTCGTCGATGCTCATGTCGCGGTGTCGCAGCCGACCGCCGCGGTCGTCCTCGGCCGGCGCGAGGTCGACCCGCCGAAGCTGCATGTCGTCGTGAACGGCATCGATCTATCTCGGTTCGCGCCGGACCCGGCGGCGAGGGCGCGGGTTCGGGCCGATCTCGCGATTCCACGAGACGCCTGGGTCGTCGGGAGCGTGGGGCGCCTCTCTCCCGTGAAGAACCACGCGCTGCTCGTGCGCGCCGCCGCGACGTCGCTGCCCCGGAACGGACGGGTGCTCCTCGTCGGCGAGGGCGCCGAGCGCGGGCGGCTCGACGCCCTCGCGCGAGAGCTCGGGGTGTCCGAGCGCGTGCTGTTCACAGGGGAGCGCCACGACGTGCCGGCGCTCCTCGCCGCGTTCGACGTGTTCGCGCTGCCGTCCCTCTCCGAGGGCCTGCCGCTCGCGCTCCTCGAGGCGATGACCGCTGGGCTTCCGGTCGTTGCGACCGACGTGGGCGGCGTGTCCACCGTGCTCGTCCACGGGGAGACGGGCTTCCTCGTGCCGTCCGACGAGGTAACGCCGCTCGCCGCGAGGCTCTCGGAGCTCCACGCCAATCCGGCCCGCGCCGCGCAGATGGGCCGGAGCGGCCGGAGGCTCGCGCTCCGGCGCTACTCCGCCATCCAGATGGCCGAGCGCTACATGGAGCTGTACGCGCGGCTGCTCCTGCGGCATTCGCGGCGTGTCGCCGCTGTCCGCCCGAGCACGCTGCTCGCCCGGATCTGGGGCGCGGACCAGACGCCGCGCGCAACCACCGCCGCCCCACACCGCCACGGCGGGCATGCTCTCGGCGATCACCCGTCGTCGCGCTCGCCGGCGCCGCTCGCGAGCTGATCGGGCGGCGGAGCGCCGCCGTCGCCGACCGCTGCTGCTTTCAAACGCTCTCAAGGGGGGACGACTCATGTCGAACGCAACGCGATGGCTCTCCGATCTCCTGGCCACGCCATGGGCGACGCGGCCATTCACACCGATGATGCACGGCCATTCGACCATCATCGTGATGCATCGGCTCGCCGACCCGGATCGCGGGATCGAGGGCCTGGATCCGCGCGCCCTCCGGCGCGCGCTGCAGTTCCTGAGGAGCGAGCGGTATTCGCTCGTGTCGCTCGAGCGGGTGTTCCGAGGCCTCGCGGGCGAGGAGCCGCCCATCGACCGGGCCGTCGCCTTCACGATGGATGACGGCACGATCGACCAGGCGACGGTCGCCGCGCCGATCTTCGCGGAGTTCGATTGCCCGGCCACCATCTTCGTGGTGAGCGGCTATCTGGACGGCCATCTGTGGTGCTGGTGGCACCGCGTGGAGCACGTGTTCGAGACGACGCGGCGCCGCGAGCTCAGCGTGATGCTGGGCGGCCTCCGCCACGTCATCCGCCTGGACGACGGCGTCCCGCGGGCGCTGCTCGCGCGGCGCTTCATGGAGCGCTGCAAGCGCGTGCCCGAGACCGAGAAGCTCCGCGCCATCCAGCGGCTCGCCGCCGCGGCCGAGGTCGATCTCCCGGCGCGCCCTCCCGCGCGGTACGCGCCCATGTCGTGGGATGACGTCCGCGCGTGCGAGGCGCGCGGCATCACGTTCGGTCCGCACACGGTCACCCATCCGGTGCTCTCCAGGACGAGCGACGCGCAATCGAAGCACGAGATCCACGTGTCCTGGGCGCGCCTGCGCGCCGAGGCCAGGCGCCCGGTCCCCATCTTCTGTTATCCGAACGGGCACGAGGGGACGGACTTCGGTCCTCGCGAGTGCGCGACGCTTCGCCGGCTCGGCTTCCTGGGAGCCGTGACCAACTGGCCTGGCGACCATGCGACGGTCAGCGGGTTCCGTAGCTCCGCGGACGCGCCGTTCTCGGTGCCGCGGCTCGACTTCGGCGCGGATCACCGGAGCCTCATCCGCTCGGTGTCGGGCGTCCTGCGGACCAAGCAGCTGCTCCAGCGGCAACTCGCCCTGCGAAGCCCGGTGGCGCCGGTCGATCCGGGCATGATGCTCGATGGCTCTCAGGATGAAGCCGAGGGCCCACCGGCCCCGCTGGTCCAGTGATCGCCGGCCGGGACATCACTTCTTTCGATAGGCGCCCGGCGTCGTCCCCGTGCGGCGCTTGAACGCCGTGGTGAGGTGCCCCTGATTGGAGAAGCCACACTCCAGCGCGATCTCCGCGATGGACAGCCGCTCGTCCTGGAGCATGGTCATCGCCTTCTCGATGCGGCGTGAAATGACGTACTGGTGGGGAGTCTGGTGAAAGGCGCTCTTGAACAAGCGCGAGAAATGGTCCGGCGAGTAGCCGACCAGCCCCGCCAGGTCGACGAGCCCGAAGTTCGAGGAGAGCTCGCTGTCCACGAATCTTTCGATCTGAGTTCGCTGGCTCCTCGAGAGGCTCGCGTTGCGCAGCGAGATCTCCGCCCCTGATCCCGCTCCGTACCGCGCCGATACGTACGAAGCCAGCGCCAGGCAGAGCGACTGCACGTAGACGGCCCCGAAGTACTCCTGCCCCTCCGCCTGCGCCTGCAGGCGATGGACCAGGTCGACGACATGGGCGTCGACCAGACCGAACCGCGGCTCCCGCTCCGGGACCAGCACGGCGGACGGAGACGCACAGAGCGCCACCATGGATGCTTCGGGGAAGTTCACCGACGTGCACACGGAGGGCCGCCCCCGCCACGCGACGCTGTGCAGCCTGGTCCTCCGCGGCAAGAGGTCCATCATTCCCGAGAGCCGCTCGAAGGAATGCTCCCGGACCTCGCCCGAGGTCGGCTCCGCGAAGCGAATGTCGACCTGCGAGGGGCCTCCCGTCCACACCAGAACCGCATCGCTCTCCGCCGAGAGCCCCTCGAGCCGGCCGCTCTCGGGCACGTACCCGATCCGGAGGGGCAGCCCCACCCAGTCCGATCCGGTCAGGGCCGCGCCGTACTTCGCTGAAAACTCCGCGGTCATGCCTGAATCGCCCCGGAGCATCGTCGGCGTCGAGGAACACGGGGGTCAAGCCCCTCGTGCGCCAGGCATGTGAGCGCACACACATCTCTGCGCGCTGGCGCCGGGTGGATGGGATCCCGCGCGTCGGGATCCTGAAAACCTTCGCCGGGAATTTGAACGACCTCGCTGCGAGCGCCACGTACCCTTCCCTTCACTTCCTCGCAAAGGCTGTGCGGGTGGTCAGGCATTGCGCCGAGCTCCCGCCCCCTCTGCTTACAACACAATTTTCTTCGGTCGCTGACCGGGAGCGGGGCTCACATGTCTACCTCGACCTCTTCGCTGCTCGTCCGCCGTGGCGCATTCGGCACCTTTGCCCGTGGGATTCCGCTCGTGGGCCTGCTGTTGGTCGGTTCCATGGCCTGCTCCAGCGCTTCTGATGGGTCGCCCGAAGACTCGGGTGGGTCTGGAGGAGGGGCTTCTTCCTCCGGCGGCCCCCAGACGACGAGCACGGGTGAGGGGTCGGGCGTCTCCTCGAGCACGAGCGGAGCTGGCAGCACGACGACGGCGACCAGCGGCTCGGGCGGTGGGGCTTCTTCCAGCAGCTCGAGCTCGAGCAGCGCCAGCGGGGCTGGAGGCGCAGGAGGGAGCGGCAGCACAGCGGAAGCATCCAGCGGAAGCGGGGGCTCGCCCGATACAGGGTTCCAGCCCTGCCCTGCGACGGGCGCCTGCAAGATCCTGCCCCTCGGGGACTCGATCACCGTCGGTCTCGGCTTCGACGGCGGGTACCGGGTCGAGCTCTTCCACCTTGCCACGCAAGACGGCCACGAGGTCACCTTCACGGGCAGCCAGCCGGGGAACGGCCCCGCGATGGTCGATGGCAAGCCGTTCCCCCGCAATCACGAGGGCATCAGCGGAGAGACGATCCAGCAGATCGCCAATCGTATACCGACCCCGGGGCTCCGGGAGATGCCGCACATCGTGCTGCTCCACGCCGGCACCAACGACATGTATCGAGAGCCGAACGGCGCCGACACCCGCCTGGGCGCGCTCATCGACGAGCTGATCGCCGAGGCGCCCGACGCGCTGATCGTCGTGAGCAACATCATTCCTTTCCCGATGGGCGCAGGCGCGGTCAACACGTACAACGCCAAGATCCCCGCGCTGGTCGAGGCGCGCGCCAGCAAGGGCGCGCACGTCCTCTTCGTCGATCAGTTCAAGGATTTCCCCACGTCCGAGCTCGGCGACGGGGTCCATCCCAACAAGGCCGGCTACGCCCGGATGGCGGGCCGCTGGTACGACGCGATCTCCGACTACCTGAGGTGAGCCGGACCGGGATTGGAGGCGAGCGTCCCCCAGGCCAGCTCGACGATCCCTCGACGCGCCGGCCACGGCGCCTCGGACCGGGCCGACCACCCACCTGATCTTGCCGCACTCCTGAGCCGCGCAGTCGCCTCCGGGCATGACGGGGCGGAGCACCGAGGTCATCACCCGGTGGCCGGCCCGCTTCGCCGCTGATTTCGCCAGCTCGTCCGGCGAGCGCGCTCAGGCGACCACCTAACTGAGGACGTCGCGCTCGCCGGTGCGGCGCGCGGCGGACGACACCCGCCCGAGGGCATCGGCGAGCGCGCCAGCCGGATCCGCCGGCAGGTCGGGCGAGCGCCAGGCCACGTAGCCGTCCGGGCGGACCAGCGACGCTCCCCCGGCACCGAGGCCAAACGCCCTAGAGAACGCTCCTTCATCGGATGGCAGCACCTCCGCGCCGATGCGGATGCATTCGAGCTCGATGCCCAGCTGCTCACCGACCTGCGCTGCGGCCGCGCACCACCGCGCGTCCTCGGTGAGCAGCACCCAGCGTCGCTGGAACAGATCGAGCGTCGACAGCCGCTCGCCGCCCCTCACCACCCACGCGTGCGGCGCGCGCGTGCCGGGCTGACCCGCCCATTGCTCGGGCCGCAACGCCGGCGGGAGCCCGTCGCCGGCGCCGAGCACCGCCGTCGATCGGTAGAGCTGCCCGAGCTCCATGGCGTCGTCGTCGAGGATCGGCGCGCCTCCGGCGGTCCCGCCCGCATGCGCCTTGTAGTCTTCGCGGGCGAAGATCTGGTGGTGCCGGAGCCACGCGATCGGGCGCCGCTCGGCGTCGTACGTGTCGAGCAGATCCGGCGCCGACGCGCCGGAGAGGACCGCGGAGAGCTTCCACGCAAGGTTGTGGGCGTCCTCGATACCGGTGTTCGCGCCGTAACCGCCCCGGTTGGGCGGCAGCGTGTGCGCGGCATCCCCGGCGAGGAACACCCTGCCGGACATGAATCGATCGGCGACGAGGGCGCTGATCTCCCAGCGCCCGGTGGTGACGATCTCGATCTCCAGGTCAGCCCTGCCGATCGCCCTGGAGATCAGCGCTCTCAACGTCGCCGCGTCGCGCTCCTCGTCATCCCAGAAGATCAGCACCCAGCGGCCATCGCCGTAGGTGGTGAGGAATGCGCTGAAGCCCGGCTGCTCGATCGCGAACTGCGTGACCCCCGTTCGAAGGTACTCCTCGAGCGGAGCCCGGAAGAGGACGCTGCGCACCGTCCGGATGTGCCCTCTCCCGGCGCGGCCGATCCCGAGCGCCTCGCGGATCGCGCTGCGGTGGCCGTCCGCCGCCACCAGGTAGGAAGCGCGCAGCGCGACCTCTCGCCCGTCGCGCTCACGCAGCCAGGCGGTCACGCCGCCTGGGTCCTGCTCGAAGCGGGTCAGCTCGGTCTCGAGCCTCACGTCGGCGCCGAGCTCGACCGCCCTGTCTCGAAGCCTGGGCTCGAGACGATCCTGGGCGATCGCGGCGCCCGCGCACGGCGAGCGCTCGATCGCGGGCGCCCCCTGCTCCCCGGGCGTCCACGGGACCTCCTCGAACCACGCCCCGGCCAGGCTCTCGACCCGAGCCCGGCGCAGCCGGAAGCCGGGCGGCACCTGCGGGATGTGCTGGCCCAGCCCGACCGCGCGATAGAGCTCCAGCGTCCTCGGCGTGTAGCCGATCGCGCGTGGATGCGGCGAGCTGCCAGCGTGCCGTTCGACCAGCACCGCGCGCACACCTCGCCAGGCCAGGAACACCGCGGCCGACAGGCCAACCAGGCTGCCCCCGACCACGAGCACCGGCGTCGATTCTAGTTCCATGAAAACCGTCCTTTTATACAGTGTATCACTACGATACAGTGTATCGTTCAGGATTTGTTGTCAACCGGGGTCCGATGCGGAAAAGGACAAGACGAGCGATGACCGCACGGCAGAAGAAACCGCACGCGACCGACGCCTCCCTCATCTGGGAGCGCCCGGAGCCGGCGCTCCGTCCCGCTCCCGGGCCGCTGAGCAGAGAGCGGATCGTGCGCGCGGCCATCGCGCTCGCCGACGCGGAAGGCCTCGCCGCGGTGTCCCTGCGCAAGATCGGGGCCTCGCTCGACGCCGGCCCGATGCGCCTCTACGGCTACCTGGACACCAAGGAGGAGCTGCTCGAGCTCATGGTGGACGCGGTGTACGGGGAGATGGCGTCCGCGGGGCCGATCCCCGGCGGCTGGCGCGAGGCCCTCCGGACGATCGCCCACCGTACCCGTCGGGTCGCCACGGAGCACGGGTGGTTCATCGATCTGCTGGGCGGCCGTCCCCATCTGGGCCCGAACGCCCTCGCGCACCTCGAGGCCTCGCTCGCCGCGCTGAGCGGCGCTCCGGGCTTCGAGGACATCGACGCCGTGATGATGGCGGTCAGGACCGTCAACGCCTACGTGATCGGCGCCATCCGCGCCGAGGCCAACGAGCTGCGCGCCGAGGTCGCGAGCGGCATGGATCAGACCGAATGGCAGCGGGCGTCGGAGGCGTACATCCGCCGGATGATCGCCACCGGCCGCTTCCCGACGCTCGCCAAGGTGGTCAAGGACGCCACCCACCCGCCGGCCGACGCCTCATTCGACAGGGGTCTCGACTGCGTGCTCGACGGCATCGCAGCGCGCCTCTCCTGCGGAGCCGCGGCAGGAAAAGGCCCCCGCGAGCGCCGGTAGCCGCTGCCTTCCTAGAGCACCCGGAGGAACGCCGTGAGATCGGCCTTCTCCTGCGCCGTCAGCTTCGTGCCGAGCACGAGGTTGAAGAACTCCACGGTGTCCTCCAGCGTGAGCAGGCGCCCGTCGTGCAGGTAGGGAGGGCTGTCCTTGATGCCGCGCAGCGGGAACGTCTTGATGGGGCCGTCCGCGGTGGCCATCCGTCCGTTGATGAGCACGGGCTTGAAGAAGCGCTCCGCCCGCAGGTTGTGCATCAGGTTGTCGGTGTAGTACGGCGCGGCATGGCACGTCGCGCACTGGCCCTTGCCGTTGAAGATCTGCTCTCCGCGGAGCTCCTCCGGCGTGGCCTTCGCGGGATCGAGGCGCCCGTTCAACGCGAGCTTCGGCGCCGGGGGGAAGTCGAGGATCTCCTGGAACTCGGCCATCGGGTGCACCTGGTGCCCCCGGTCCAGGATGTTGATCCCCTTCTTCACGGCGATGACGATGTCGCCGTCGAAGTACGCCGCTCGCTGCTCGAACTCGGTGAAGTCCTCGACGGTCTTGAGCGCGCGCTGCGAGCCGAAGAGGCGCTGGATGTTCACGCCGCGCAGGGTCGGGGTGTCGAGGCGGTGGCGGAACTCCTGCGGCCTTATGTCGCCCACGAGGTGGGTCGCGTTGTTCGTGTGCCCGTTCGCGTGGCAGTCGAAGCAGGCGACGCCGAGGCTCGCCTTCTCCGAGCGCCGGTCCGCGGTCGCGTTGAACTGCATCTGCGGGAACGGCGTGACGAGGAGGCGGAGCCCCTCGAGCTGCTTCGGGTTCAGGATGCCGTTGAAGAGCTCGTAGAAGTTGTCGATCGTGACGAGCTGCCCCTTGGAGACGTCGCCCAGGTCAGGCCGCGTCGTGAGGTAGATGGGCGGCGGGAACTCGGAGATCAGGTGATCCGGGATATCGAAGTCGAGATCGAAGCGCGTGAGATCCCTCCCCGTCTGGCGCTTCAGCTCCTCGATCTGGAGCTTCGGGAAGACCATCCCGCCTTCCGGCTGGTTCGGGTGGGGCAGCGGCAGGAAGCCCTGCGGCCAGAGCCCCTGGTCCCGGATGGCGTCGGGCGTGAGCGCCGCCAGCGACTCCCACGTCGTCCCCTTCTCGAGCTTCACGCGGACGCCGCCCTGGACGGCCTTTCCGCGCGACATGGTGACGCCTGGCGCGGGGCGGTTCGAGAGGTCGTACCGCGCATCGAGCAGCGTCTGGTGGCGCTTCATCACCGCGGGTTTGTCGGCCTTCATCCGGGCCATCACAGCGGCGAACGGCTCCTTGTCGTCGACCGGCAGGTAGCTCGTGCGCGGCGTGGCGGGGCCGGGCGGCGGATACGCGTTCATGGGCGCCCTCGGGCCCGCCGGCGCGACCGCCTCGGGCGTCCCCGGCGGCGTGCCACGGGTGCTGTCAGGCTCCAGAGGTACCACCCCGGGCGTCGAGGCGCAGTGCACGAGGCCGAGCGAGAGCGCGGCAGTGCACGCCACCATGCACGTGATATCCATTCTCCTCACAGGCATACGAGCGGCTCCTTCACGAGGGGTACGTCGTCAGAAATGGCCGGCCGAGCGCCCCGCCTCCCGGCGCGCGGAGCTCCCGCCCGGTGCACACGAATGGCGGCTCGCCGGGCATACAGCCGAGGCGCCATGAGCAGTTCCGCCCGCAGGCGACTCCTGTGCCAAGGGCACGCCGGCTGTGCGCTCCGTTCCTGATCAGGCGCGGAGCGGGGCAATTTGCGCGGGAGATCGTGCCCCCTCGCTCGGATCGGCGAACGAGCACGCCTCGCGCCAGCGCGGATCACCGTGCCCACAGAGCGCACGAGCGCGCTCCGTCCAGCCGATGTGCGCGCCGGCGCGAGGCAAACTGCCACGATCCGTGGCATCATGGCCCGCGCCGCGAGCGCGCGCGCCCCACGGCGGTCCGTTCAGCCGCCCTCTTCGCCCCGCTCCGGCCTGACGCGGAAGAACGGCGCCTTGACGTCCTTCGCTTGGAAGAAGAACACCCGATCCCAGACGGGGACCCGCTCCCGCTCCGCCAGATCGTACACCTCGCCTCGGGACAGGCTGCCGACGAGCTTCGCGCTCGACCGGCCTCGCATCCTCCACCGGAACTCGTACGGGAGCAGGACGCTGGGGTCGCCGAACATGCCGCGGCGCTCGGTGAAGCTCCGCCGGGCGGCCTCGGAGAACTCCCGCGCATGGCGGAGGTTCGGGGCGACGATGTAAGTCGTCGCCAGGCCCTCCTCCAGCATCTGCAGGTTGATGAGCCGACCCCGCGACAGGACGTATCCGAGGACGCGACCGTAGGCGTCGAACGGCTGTTCGTCCGTCTGGATCTCGACCTCGGCGCCGTCGGGGACCAGCTCGGACAGCCGCTCGGCGGCCACCTCGGCCCAGCGACCTTGCGAGGCGCCGAGGAAGTGCGTCTCCGGCGTATCGATGGAGAGCATACGGACAGGATGGATCACGCCGTTCTCGTCGCGCACGCGGAGCGTGTCGCCGTCGACCGTCCTCACCACCTCGGCCATGAACCTGTCGCCCGGCAGCTCCCGGCGCAGCCCCCGCCTCCAGGAGACAAGAGACACGTAGTCGATGAACCTCCGGAACTCCGGAAGCAATCCTGCCATCGCCCCCTCCTATGATGGATAGCCCCACAGAAACCGCCGTTCGCGCGTCGCAGGGACGTTCACCCTGCCCAGGCGGCCTGTTCCATGAAGATATAGAGAGGGCCCTGGCCCTCTGAAAGCGCTCGTCGCGCCTGACCCGCGGGGCGCGAGGTGGCCTGAAGCGCCGGTCGGAGGGGGAGGAAGAATTGAACGCAAAGGCGCAAAGACGCAAAGACGCCAAAAGGCAAGAGGGAATATTTCCTCCTTCGCTCCCTTGGCACGCTGGCGTTGCAATCTGCTTCTGGCGGCTTGACGAGCTTTTCGTTCATCTCACCGGCGTCGCCGCGTGCCGGTCAGATGACACCGCTCATCCCGCCGCCTTCCGGGCGTCCCCGGCGCCGATCTCCTCCAGCAGATCATCCTCGTCCTCCCCCGCGGACACCTTCTCCAGCGCCAGCCTCAGCTTCGGCTCGGCGCTCGCCTCGGCGGCGACGCGGATCCGTTTCTCCGCCGCTTCGCCCCCGTGCGGGCGCGCCGCGAGCGCCGCAGCGACGCGCTGCTCCGGCGGCGCCGAACCGTCCTCGACGATGCGCAGCACCTCTTCGAGATCGTTCCCCGCCGTCCGGTATCCGGTCCTGGCCACCAGCGACCCCAGCGCCTTCTTCCACTCGGCCAGCGGCCGGCCATTGCGCGCGATGACCTCCAGCAGCCGCGCCCGATCCTGCATCGCGACGGCGGCCTGAGCGGCCTGAATACGCTCGATCAGCGCCGTGGCCTCGGCGGGGCTGGCCGCCGGGACGGTGATCGACTCGCCGTGCTGCAGGCCGATCTTCACGAAATGATAGGCGCCGCCAACGCCCCCGTGGGTGAGAGCGACCTGGACGATGGCCCTGTGCGGGAGGAACCGCCGCCGGAACGCGCTCTTGACCATCACGCCGTCGGTGCCGATATGCACCCAGCTCGGCGTCACCTTGGACCAGAGCCAGGCCGCGACGCCCAGGAGCGGCGCCAGCCCGCCCATGGCCACCATCGGAACGAGGGGCGCGAGTGACCACTTTGCGATGGCCGTGAACAGCAGGATCAGCAGCGCCAGCGCACCCGGGGCGAGGATCAGGACGAAGAAGGCCAGGAGACAGCCCGCGATCTTGCGACCGCTGGAGTCCTCGCGGTACGTGCGCATCCGCACCGCGCGCGCCTGCGCCCCCGCCCCGGCCCGCGACAAGAGGTCGATCGCCTCCTCCTCCGAGGCTTGCTCGACGGCGGCGACGCGCCCATCCGAGAACGACAGCACCGCGGCGTGGCCGTTCGGCGTCCGCTCCGTCCAGCCGCCCGCGAGGCGCGCGAGCGGCAGGCTGCTCTCCTTCGCTCCCTCCGCGATCAGCAGCCGCTCGCCCTCGATCGTCACGCTGCCGTCGCGGAGGCGGCGCTCGCCCGGTCCGCGGTCCGCGCCGGCGAACGACAGCGCGCTGGCGAAATAGCTGCCAAGGCCGATCAGCGCGGCGAAGAGCGAGGCCGTCTCCATCCCGAGCGCGGCTAGCCCCCACGGAGCGGCGAACGTGCCGACGAGCGACGCGACGACAACGGACCCGAGGAGGCGCTTGTCGCGGCGGGCGTCCTGCACCTCGACCTTGCAGCGTCGCTCGGGCGAAGCCGCGCCGGGGGCGTCCTCGCTCATCGCTGCGGCCGCATCGCCAGGATGTGCTCCCCGTGGTCCGCGGTGGTCATCGGTCGAGGTTAACCCGGGGTCATCCAGCCGTACCAGCGCCCTCGGCAATCGCCGACGACATCGTCGTGATCGCCTCGAAAAAGACAAGAGATCAGAGAGCGAATCGCGGGCGCAGCATGCGCGGAGAGCGGGGGAGGCCTGCGCGCAAGGGCTGCGCCGTCACGAGCGACCGTGGCACACCCGCCCACCGGGCGAGCGTCGCCACCGCGGCGTCCCTGTCGGCCGGGGCGAGGCCGCCGATGTGCGCGCCGTGGTTGGCGCCCGGCGCGAAATAGCGATACGAGTCCACCGCCGCGCCGAGATCGAAGGCCCCGGCAGACCAGGGGTCGTTCTCGCCGTAGACGAACAGGAGCTCGCTGCCTTCGGTGGCGACCCAGCGCGCGACGTCCTCCATCGCGGCAGGCGAGAACTCCGGCTCGATGGGGATGGTCGGCAGGCGGTCGACCGCCCCCCAGTCGAACGTGAGCAGGTCAGCGATATCAGCGGTGTCGGGCAGGGGGGCGCCGAGCTCTGTGTAGCATTGCCAGTAGTACGGCTCGAAGGCGAGATACGCAGCGTCGGCGCCGGCGCTGACGGGAGAGATCAGGCCGAGCGCCAGCCACAGGTCGTCGTCGGACGCCGACACGTCCGGGATCTGGCCGCAGGTGGCCTCGAGCGAGTAGAGCCAGAAGTAGAATGGGAGCCATATCACGGCGCTCTCGAGCTGCGCCTCCACGCCGAACAGGTCGTACGTCAAGCCCAGCGCGTCCGCTTCCGTCTCCGCGCGCTCGAGCATGGCCCGGCGCCGGAGCAGCACCTCGCGCCGGAACGCGGCGATGCGCTCGCGGCAGTCGGCCTCGCCGATCTGGTTCAGGAAATCGATGTAGCGTGGATCTTCCACGCCGCGGCTGAGCGGAGCTACGTAGACCACCGTGCCGTCGACGTCATCGGGGTAGAAACGACGATGGTAGACGGAGGTCATTCCCCCCTTGCTCGCCCCCGTGGAGATCCATCTCCCGGGGTAGATCGTGCGGAACGCTTCGACGACGCGGTGGTGATCGGCGGCCGCCGCTTCGATCGTCATCTTGGTCCAATCCGCCGGCTCCGGGCGTGACGGCGTGAAGAACCGGTGCTCGATGTAGATCTGGTTTGCGTTCAAGAGCGCGGTGGGCTCTTCGATGTACTGCTCGGGGAGAAACAGCGAGTAGCCGGTCGCGGCGAGCACGAGCGGCGCGCTCGAGTCGCGGTGGTGCAGCGCGAGCCGCTGCCGGAAGCGCTCGCCCTCCGGGGCATCGTGATCGACAGGCTGTTCGAGCTCGATGACGAAGAACCGATAGCCGGGGATCTTGGACGCCTCTTCCGTGACCTCGGCGACGTCGAGCGCGCGCAGCTGATCCAGGAGTTCCACCGCGGCGCCGCCGCCGCCGGCCGACCCGCCCACGCCGCCAGCGCCGCCGCCCCCTGTCGCGCCGCCGCCGCCCGTCGCGCCGCCGCCGCCACCTGTCGCGCCGCCGCTGGCACCGCCCTCGCCGGTCGAGCCGCCGCCGGTCCCGGCGCTCGCGCTTGTGCTCGAGCTCGCGGAAGATGTCGTCGAGGCGCTCGCCTCTCCGCTGCCGTCGTCTCCGCAGGCGGCGACGGCCGCCAGCGCGAGCGATATCAAGAAGGCCGCGCTGCTTTTCTGAATCGTCCGGTCGGCCATCGTGGCGGCAGCGTGCCCGATCGGCGTTCGGAGCGGCGTGGCGCAGCAAGATTTCCACGTTGCGTGGTGACCCTTGGAGCGCCAGCGTCGCAATCTTCTCCTGGCGCCTTCACGAGCTTTTCTCTCTTCTCTTGGCGTCTTGGCGTCTTGGCGTCTTGGCGTCTTGGCGTCTTGGCGTCTTGGCGTCTTGGCGTTCAATTCTTCTTCTCTTGGCGTCTTGGCGGATCGAAGCTCGTCCCCACGCCAGGCGGCATCCGGATGAGCGCCGCTCGCCGTCCCGCTCCGGCTTGGGGCTACGCTTCCTGCGTGCTTTCCCGTTACGATGACCAGCGCGATCGCTTCGGTAGATCGCCGGGGGGCATGGGACGTCTGCATGCGGCCCCGCGCTGGGCTCCCGGGGGCGAGGGCCACCGCGGCGAGGAGGTCTTGGATGTCGTCGCACGAACAGGTTGAGCCGGCCGACACGCCGGCAGAAGAGGGCGCAGCGAGGGCGGGGGCCGAGCTTGCGCGCCGCAGGCGCGGCCTGCGCTTCCGGCTCGCGCTCGGGGCGCTCGCGCTCGCCGCCAGCGTGACAGCGCTCGTCTTGACCCACGAGACGAAGCCCGAGAAGACCAGCGCCATCGGCGCGCGGCTCGAGCTGTCGTCGGGGGAGGTCACGCTCGCGGCGAGCGCTCAGGACGACAAGAAGTCGACGGTGGTGTCCGGGATCCCCGTCCCGGTCGGGGCGAAGCTCGCGACCGGAAAGGGCGCGCGGGCGCTCGTCCGGCTCGCCGACGGCTCGGCGGTGTTCCTCCGCGCAGACTCGGAGATCGCGCTCCGCGCAGAGGGGCTCTCGATCGCCCGGGGCGAGGTCTGGCTCGACGCGCCGCCCGAAGGGCGCGGCGGGCTCTCGCACGCGCTCGGGGACGTCAACGTCTCGGCGGCCGACGCCGGCCTGTCGATGAGGCGCTCGGGCGACGCCGTGACCGTGTACGTGGCGCGCGGGCTCGCCGTCGTCGCGGCCCCCGGCGGGCGCGTTGAGGTGCACGCAGGGGAGCAGGCGACCGTCGCCGGCAGCGCCGCGCCCAAGGTGGCGCCGCTCGCCTACTGGGAGGACTGGACCGGAGGCATGGGCGACCACCGGCCGCTCGCAGGCGAAGGCAGCGGATCCGGCCGGATCTACGGCGTCGACCTGCAAGGCGCCCCAGGGACGCAGGCGCGCACGCTCGAGATCAGCCGGCAGGCCGTGCGGGCCGTCCTGCGCGACGGCATCGCCGAGACCGAGGTGGACCAGACCTTCTCGAACCCGGGCGGACGCCAGGTCGAGGGCTGGTACTGGTTCACCGTGCCCGAGCGGGCGATCGTGAGCTCGTTCGCCGTGGAGACCAACGGCGTGCTCGTCGAGGGCGAGGTCATCGAGCGGAAGGAAGCGGCGCAGCGGTACCAGACCGCCGTGCAGACCGGCCACGAGCCGGCGCTGCTCGAGTGGGTCGACGGGCACAGCTACCGCGCCCGCATCTTCCCCGTGCCCGCCAGCGGCTCCCGGCGCGTCGTGCTGCGCTACGTGGAGATGCTCGGCGCGCCATCAGGTAAGATTGCTTACGTTTATCCGATGCGCGCGAGCGATCCGGTGCAGATCGGCGAGTTCTCCCTGTCCGTGGATCTCGGCCAGGCCGGCCAGGGGCTGCAGATCGCGACGCTGGCCGACGCGGTGATCGAGGACGGCGGGCGGCGGGTGAGCATGCGGCGGAGCGGCTACGAGCCGCGCGCGGACTTCCAGCTCGAGGCCTCCGTCGCGGCCAAGCCGTCGCCGCTGCGGGTGTCGCGCTTCGCCGCGGGCGAGGACCGCGCGGACTACGTGATGGCCAGGTACGTGCCCGACGTGGACTGGGCCGAGCTCGAGGAGCTGCCCGCCGACCTGGTCGTCGTGGTGGACACGTCGGCGTCGGCCGACGAGTCGGCGCGGCAGCAGAAGGCGGCGGCCGCCGAGGCGATCCTGCGGGCGATGTCGCCGTCGGACCACTTCGCGCTGATCGCGCTCGACTCGGCGCCGGCGGTCCTGCACCCGAAGGACGGGCTGGCCGAGGCGTCGGACAAGGAGATCTCCGCCGCGCTCACGCGGCTGGCCGAGCACGCGACGGGGGGCGCGACCGACCTCGGCGCGCTGTTCGAGTCGGCGCTCGGGCGGGTGCACGGCAAGGAGCAGCCGGCGGTCATCTACATCGGCGACGGGCTCGCGACGAGCGGCGAGGTGACGGGCGCGCGCCTCGCGGAGCGGCTCCGGCGCTCGCTCACGGGCTCGCGCGCGCGCTTCTTCACCGTCGGCGTCGGCGAGAACTCGAACCACGCGCTGCTCCGTGAGCTCGCGCGCGCCGGGGGAGGACAGGCGTTCCGGATCGACGAGGCCGAGGGCTCGACGTCCGAGGTGCTGCGCCTCGCCGGCGCGATCAAGACGCCGACCATCACCGATCTCGCGATCGACCTCGGCGCGGGGCTCGACGAGCCGATGCTCACCGCGAGCGGCAAGGTGTCGCGCGGCGAGGAGGTGGTGCTGCTCGCGCGCACGCACCACGCCCTGCCCACGAAGGCGATCGTGAAGGGGCGGCTCGCGGGGAAGGAGTACACCCGCGAGCACCCCATCGCGCTCGACCGGGGCGTCGGCGCGGCGCTGGTGCCGCGCTTCTGGGCGGCCGAGAAGATGCGGCGGCTGCTCGCGGACGGCGACGACATCGAGGCGCACCGGGGCAAGGTGGTGGAGCTCGGGCTCGACTACGGGCTGATCACGCCGTTCACGAGCACGCTGGCGCTCGAGAGCGAGCAGGCCTACGTGAACCAGGGGATCCGGCGGCGGCGCTCGCCGCTCCGGGGCGAGCGGCTGACGGCGCTCACGCCCCGGCGAGAGCGCGAGCTCGCGGCGCTGCTCGCGCCGCCCTCCGCGGCCGTCGCCGCCGGGTGCGCGAAGAGCGAGCCGAGCGCGGCCTACGAGGAGAGCTCGGCGAAAGAAGGCGGCCACGGCGCGAGGGCGCAGGCGGCGGCGCCAGCGCCGGCGATGGCGCCGGCGATCGCCGAGCAGGGCAACGAGCGGGACCAGGGCCTCAAGGGGGATGTCGCCTCCCCCGGCGCCACGCTGACGGCCCCGCCCCCTGCGCCCGAGGCGGCGCGCCCGGCCGAGGAGGCGGAGCAAGAGCCCCTGCGGCCGAAGCAGGTGGCTACGGCGACCCAGCCGGCCGCCCCCCGCCCGCTGGCTGCGCCCATGAGCGCATGGGCGGCCGACGAGCCGTCCGAGCTCGCAGCGATCGGCTCGACCGGCTTCAAGCGCGCGGCGGGCGGCGGCGGGGCGATCACGCCGTCCGACGCCATCCCGCGCCTGGAGAAGGCCCGCAGGACTGCGCCCGCGGCGGCGCGCCCCGCTTCCTCCCCGCCGCCGAGGCGCCCGCAGGTCGCGATGGCGCCGTGCAGCGACACCGCGCGGCGGCCGCTCGCCGAGCGCATCGTCGTCTGGTCGAAGCGCCTCGCCCGCGCCACGACGGCGGAGCAGCTCATCGCGCGCTACGAGGGCGCGCTCACGACCTGCGAGCTGCCGGACTGGCGATCGAGGGCCGCGCTCCTCTCGCTCCTCCAGGCGAGGGTGTCCACCGAGGGCGGCGCCGAGGCGCTGCTCGCCCGGTTCGCCGGCGAGCCCGAGGCGCGGCGGTTCATCGCGCACGCGCTCCTCAGGCGGAGCGTGGACCCCGCGATCTCCGCGGCGGTGCGGCGCACGCTCTTCGGGGGCGTCGATCCCAGGGCGAGCTGGGCGCTCCTCGACGAGCGGCTCGCGGCGCTCCCGGCGGTGGACGATCGGCTCGCGCTGGTGCGGCAGGCGCTCACCGACCGGCCCGACGACCCGGAGGGGGAGATCCGGCGGGTGCGCCTGCTCGCGGAGGCGGGCCGGAAGGACGAGGCGCTCGCCTACGGGCGGCGGCTGCGCGACCGCGGCTTCATGAGCCCGGCGCTCGCGCTCGATCTCGGCGACGTGCTCGCGTCGAGCGGCTTCGAGGCGGACGCGCTGCGCACGTACTCGGAGGTCGTCGAGTTCGATCCGACGAGCCCCGCGTCGCGCGCGATGCTCGGCGACGTCTACCTCCGGCACGGCTGGTACGCGGCGGCGTACCGCCAGTACACGACGCTCACGGACCTCGCGCCGGCCGAGCCCCAGGGCTGGCTGCGGCTCGCCGCGGCGGCCGCGGGCAGCGGGCGCGTCGACGAGGCGCTCCGCATCCAGCGCAAGGTCGCCGCCGCGGAGGGCATGCCGGGGCCCGACGATCCGCGGGCGTGGGCGCGGCTCCTGTCGGCGGCGCGCATCGGCCGGCTGCTCGCCGGGGGCGGCGGCGCGGCCCCCGCGGCCGGCGCCGAGGCCGAGAGCCTCGCCCGCAAGCTGAAGGAGCTCCAGCTCTTCAGCGGGCCCGGGGCGCTGCGCGTCGTGCTCTGGGAGGACTACGCCGCGGAGCTCGCCCTCGCGGCGCGGGACGGCCAGGTGGACGCGGCGCTCGGCGACGGCACCTTCGCGCCGGCGGTCGGGCTCGCGGCGGTGCAGCTGCCCACCTCGGAGCTCGCGCGCCTCGAGTGGCGCGTCCGGTTCCGCAGCGATCCGCCGGGGAGGGACGTGCGCTTCGTGGTGACGACGATCGTGTGGGACGGGGCGTCGTTCCAGGTGACGACCGCGCCGGGGTCGATCGGCGCGAAGGACCGGGAGGTCGCGCTGGCGAGCGGCGCGCTGCCATGATCGACGTCTCGCTGCTCGGCTGGCTCCTCGTCACGCTGACGTCGCCGCTGTCGCTCGCCCTGCTGCTCGTGGCGCTCGGCTCGGTGGCCTACCTCGGCGTGACGGCGCTCGAGGCCGCGCCCCGCCAGCGCGGCGCGCGCGCGGTCGGCACGGGCGCGGCGGCCTGCGCGCTCGCGGCCGGGATGGTCGGGCTGCGCGTGGGCGCGGGCGCGGGCGCGGCCGTCCCGACGGCCGCCGTGGGGATCGCCGCCGCGGCCGCGATCGGGGCGACCGCGGCGTGCGCGTGGACCTTCGGGGCGCGCGCCGCGGCGGCGCTCGGGGCGGCCCAGGCCCGCCGGAGCGCCGCGGCGCTGCGGGCCGGCGACGAGCGGCGCCGGCTGCTCGCGGCGAGCCAGCGCGCGTACGCCGAGGGGGACGACCTCGCCGCCGAGACGGCGGCGGCCGACGACGCCGTCGCGCGGCTGCGCGCCGCGGTGGGCGCGCTTGCCGGCGCGCGCGCCGCGCTCGAGGCGAAGCGCGCCGGCGCGCAGGACGCGCCGCCGTCGGAGGAGCGACCGGAGGCGAGCGCGCTCGCCGGGGACCTCGCGCGCGCGTGCGACGAGGCCGCGCTGAAGCTGTCGATGGGCCAGCGGGTGCTCGCCGCCGCGGAGGCCGCGGCGCTGCGGATCGCGTGCAACGCGCCGCTCCGGCGGCTGCTGCGGCGGCGGCCGCGCGCGGCGACGCAGGCGCTCGCGACCCTGGGCGCGGGCGCGCTCGCGCCGGCGGCGGCGTCGATCGAGGCGTTCCTCGGCGAGGTGCGGGCGGCGCGCGTCGAGGTCGTGGAGCTCGCGGAGCGGCGCGCGCCGGGCGCGGCCGATGAAGACGGCGCGCCCGGCGAAGACGGCGCGGCCGGCCCAGAGGGAGCGGAGGGCCCGGCGGCGCTCGCGTTGCGCGAGCTCGCCGCGATGGAGTCGGCCTACGGCGCGCTGCTCGAGCGGCTGCGCCTGGCGGAGCTCCACGCTTCGGCGCGCGCCTCTGCCGAGCAGGTCGAGAGCGCCGCGGGCGCGCTCTCCGCGACGGCGAGGGCGGCGGCGATCGACCCGGCGGCGCTCGGCGCGCTCGTGACGGAGATAGCGCGCGCCGAGTCGGCCGTCGCCGCCGCCGCGCCGGAGGCCGGGGGCTCGCGCGCGCTCGCCGAGGCGCTCGCCGCGGGCTCGGTGGCGCTCGATCGGAGCGACGCGACGTCGCTGGCGGAGCTCATCGCAGCGCTGCGCGAGCTCCGCTGAGGCGATGAGCGACGGCCGCCCCTGAAAATCACACGCAAAACGATGCTTCGCCGTAAGGGGTCACCTTGGCGTCACCTTGGCGCCCGGCGCCCTGGGAGCCTCCCCGAACGAGGTGGGTTGAGCTAGGCTTTGCGTGTGGTTCAGGCCCTCCCTACCGGCTATCTCTTCGACCCTGCGGACCCGCGCGCGCCGACGAGCGAGCAGTGGGCGCGGATGACCCCGGCCGAGCGCGCGCGCGTCGTCGACATGCTCCCCGCCGAGGTCCCGCTGGAGCTCATGCCTCCCGAGGGAGACCCGCACCGCAAGGCGAAGCGCGACGCGCTCGACGCCCTGGACGGCTTCTTCCGCCGCAGCGCCCGCAAGATCTACCTCTCTTCCGAGCTCGCCGTCTTCTACCCTGGCGAGCCGCGGTTCGCGCCCGACCTGCTCGCCGTGATCGACGTCGAGCCCCACGAGCGCATGCGGTGGGTGGTCGACCACGAGGGCAAGGGGCTCGATCTCGTGATCGAGGTCCACGTGGCCGGCAGCCGCACGAAGGATCACCAGGTCAACGTCGACCGCTACGCCCGGCTCGGCATCCGCGAGTACTTCCTCTTCGACCGCGCCCGCCTGCGCCTGCACGCCTACAGGCTGCCTGCGGCCCAGGAGAGCGACCCGTCACGCCCGCGCGCCTACCAGCGCATCGTGCCTCAGGCTGGCCGGTTCGCCTCCGAGGTGCTCGGCCTCGATCTGCTGCTCGACGGCACGCGCCTCCGCTTCTTCGCGGGCAACGCCCTTCTCGAGGACGCCGACGAGAGGATCGCCCGCCTTGGCGGGATGCTCGATCAGGTCATCTCCCACCAGGAGGAAGCGCAGCGCGTCGCCGAGGAGCTGGCCGCGGAGCTCGACAGGGAGCGGCGCCTGCGCGAGGAGGAGCAGCGCCTGCGCGAGGGGGAGCAGCGCCTGCGCGAGGAGACAGAGAAGCAGCTGGCGCAGGCGCGCGCGGAGATCGAGCGGCTCAAGTCCCGCTGAGCGCCTGGCCGGCGAGGGGGATGGCCGCTCGAGCCCTCCTCGCCAGCCCCGCCGCTCATTACCCCTTCAGCTTCGCCGCCAGGAACCGCCGCGCCTTCTCCCACGCGTCCGCCGCGGCCTTGGTGTTGTACCGCTCTCCCGACGGGTTCGCGAAGGCGTGGTCGGCGTCGTACCGGAGCACCTCGTGCTCGATGCCCGCGTCGTGGAGCGCCTTGTCGAAGTCGTTGACGACCTCGGGCGGGATGCCCTTGTCCTGGTTGCCGAAGATGCCGAGCACGGGCGCCTTGATCGCCTTGAGCTGCGCGGGGTCGGTGACGAGCCGGCCATAGTAGATCACGGCCGCGTCGAGCTCGGGCTCGTTCAGCGCGAGCTTGAGCGACCACGCGCCGCCGAAGCACCACCCGATCGAGGCCGTGCGCGGCGCGAGGACGCGCGCGTCCGTCGTGAGGAAGCGGCGCGCCGCGCGCACGACCTCGATCCCCTTCGCCTCGTCGACCGCCTTCATCGCCGCCATCGCGTCGTCCGGCGTGGTCGCGACCTTGCCGCCGTAGAGGTCCACGGCGAGCGCCGCATACCCGTCCTCCGCGAGGCGATCGGTCCAGTGCTTGATGTGCTCGTTCAGGCCCCACCACTCGTGGATGACGATGACGCCCGCGATCGGCGGCTTGGCGTCCCGCGGCAGGCTCAGGTACGCCTTCGTGCCAGCCACATCGACCGTCTGTCCTCGCGCGGGCGGGGCCTTGTCCGCCCTGAGCTGGTGGAGGGCCTTGAAGTCCTCCTCCGAGAGCAGCCCGGTCGGGCCGACTTCACCGGGCGCGCCGGACGACGCCGGCGACGGCGCGGCGGCCGCGGGCGGCGGCTCGACGCGGGGCGCGGGAGACGAGGCAGAGCAGGCGGTCGCGACGAGCAGCGCCAGCGGCGCAGCCACGCGGAAGCGGCGTAGGTGGGACAGAAGCGTCATGGCCCGCACCCTACCAGCTCGGAGCGGTGCACCGGAAGCCTCGCCGCGAGGCGTCGCGCCCGCCTACGTCGCGACGCGCAGGCCCAGCTGGCTCGACGCGACCCCCCGCCGAACGGCGGACACCAGCGTATCCGGGGCGAACGGCTTGGCGACGAACGCATGGGCGCCGAGCCGGAACGCCCGCTCCCGCTCGCGCGGCGAGGACATCGACGAGACGATGACGAGCGCGACGTCGCGATGGTGCAGGCTCTGCCGGATGAAACGGATGAGCTCCAGGCCGTCGATGTCCGGCAGGTGGATGTCGATGATCACCGCGTCGTAAGCGCCCCCGTGCATCCGCCGGAGCGCCTCGAACCCGCTCGCCGTCTCGGCCACCTCGACCGCCGGACCGAGCTCCGGCGCCCCCTCGAGCGCCGCTCGCATGTACGTCCGCATCGCGGCGGAGTCGTCGATGAGGAGGATGCGGGTCATGCGGCGGGTCCGGCTCGAGCTCTCGAGGGGGCGCCTAGTACACCACAAACGGCAAAATCGGAAGTGTTTGTCGGCCTTCCGACGCCTTCCGACGCCTTCCGACGCCTTCCGACAGGAGAGCGCGCCCCCGGCGGCGCCCCTGGGCCCTCCACGCCCAGCTGCGCGCTGGTCAGGTGCCCCGCGGCGGCCTCCGAGGACCGGCCTGGCCCCTCCTCGAGCCCATGCCGTGATCACATCGGCGCGTTCCGGGAATTCGTCTGAGTCACACAGGAAACCTTGTGCGCACCGCGCGCACTGTATTTCTTCACCAGGGCTGCTTCGATGAGAGCCCTGGTTCTGCCACGGCAGCGCCAGACGGGGCGAGAAAGAGACGATTTGCGGTACGTCGCTCCGTTACCGCGCACCTCGGCGCGTCGCCCGGTTCTTACTTAGGAGGGCCAAGCCCGTATGTCCTTGAAGCACTGTCTCACCGTGAACAGCGGGTGGGGCAGCCTGTCCTCGGGCAGCTTCGGTACCCGTGCCCTCCGACCCATCCGCGGCGCGCTCATCCCGTCGCTCGTCATGGTGGCGTGCCGGTCCGAGGCCGGGAACAGCGATGACGCGCCCGATGACGATGACGCGGCGTCGACGAGCGCCTCCTCGGCGACCAGCGGCGCTGGCGGCGTCGACCGTCGCCCCAACGTCAGCCACGGCGCCGGCATGGGCAGCGCCGGGGCGGGACGCCGCCCCCTCTCCGGTCGAGCCAGGGTGATTGCACGGGTCAGATCAGCGACTCATCGAAGGAGACCGTTGTATGCGTAATAGCCAGGGAGCCGTGCCGCGAGATCTGCTCGACTGGGTCTTCAACCGTCGGCAGCCCCTCGTCAAGCTCGGGGCGTTCGCCATCACCAGGCCCGTACTCGTGTCCTGCAGGGAGGACGACGAGAGGGGCGGCGACCTGAGCGGGAGCGGCACCGGCGGCGGAGGGGGCACGTGGAGCGGCCCTGGTAGCTCGGGCAGCAGCACCGCCGGCCCCATCGCCACCAGCTCGAGCAGCGCCGGCGGCGGCGCGGGCGGCGCCGACGCGCTGGATCCGTCGATCTTCAAGGGCGCCGGCAGCTGCCGATTGACCGCCACGGACATCGGAGGTCCGTTCTTCATCGACGACAGCGAGATCCCGAACGACATCAGCCTGTTTCGCAGCGACATCCGGGACGACCACCCCGGCTGCGAGCTCCGGCTCTATGTCCGCCTGCTCGACGCCCGGAACAACCACGAGCCCATCCCCGACGCCGAGGTCTATATCTGGCACTGCGACGCGGATGGGCAAACCAGCAGCTTCGAGCGTCAGGGCCCCTCCACGCCGTCCACGGGCGCGGCCGAGCGCACGCCGGAGGGCCAGGATCGGTTCTGCCGCGGCGTGCAGCTCTCGGACCGCAACGGAATCGTGGGCTTCAAGTCGATCTATCCCGGGTCGGACGCGGGGCGGCCGGTCCACGTCCACATGCTCGCTCGCATCAACGGAGCCACGACCAGGCTGATCACGACGCAGCTCTATTTCGACGCAGACCTCAGCGCGGAGGTCTTCCAGAAGGAGCCAGCCTACGCGGCTCGCTCGGCGAACCTCCCGGCGTCCGGCCTCAATCCGCCTCCAGGCAGCGTGGTCATGCCGGCCACGTACACCTCGGGGCTGATCACCAGCATTCTCAACATCATCGTCGACGCCTGAGCGCACGGGTGTCCCGCCCAGAGGGCAGTGCGTCACGCCCCCGGCTCGACCCGGGCCACCCCTCGGCACGCCGGGACCGCGCCTGCCCGCTGCCTGTTGAACGTCACGAAATTTCGAGGAAACAGGGCACCTCTGCCGTTCGCCGCGCCGGCGCGGGGCGGACAATCGCCCTCCGGGGCGCCAGACTGCGGTAGGGAGGTTCCATGAGCGACACGGATCGGCTGGATCCCGGGAGCATGGCGCGCGCGTTCCGCGAGGCGCGGCGCCGCGGAATGGATGTGGAGCCGGCGGTCCTGTTCCACGACCTGGGGCGCATGCGGGCGCGCATCGGACGGATCGGCGCGGCGTTTCCGCCTGGCGCCCTCCACACCGTCGCGATCAAGGCGAACCCCCTCGTCGAGGTCCTGCGGGCGGCGGTCGACTGCGGCGCGGGGCTCGAGGCAGCCTCCCTCGAGGAGGTGAAGCTCGCGCTGGCCGCCGGCTGCCCGCCCGACCGCATCGTCTACGACTCTCCCGCGAAGTCCCGCGCCGACATCGCGGAGGCCCTCCGCCTGGGCGTGCGGCTCAACGCCGACAACCTCGACGAGCTCGGACGCATCGACGAGCTCGTCGGTCACGGGGGGACGGCCAGCCGCATCGGGCTGCGCATCAACCCGCAGGTCGGGGCCTCCAGCATCGCCCTGACCAGCGTCGCGGATCGGCGCTCCAAGTTCGGGGTCCCCCTCGAACAGGCCGACGCCGTGCGCGCCGCCTTTGCGCGGTACCCGTGGCTCGCCGGGCTGCACGTGCACGTCGGCTCGCAGGGGTGCGCGCTCTCGCAGCTCATCGACGGGATAGGCCGCGTCGAGGCGCTGCGCCAGGAGCTCCGGCGCGCGATGGGCCCGCTCGCCGCCGGAACCATGGATATCGGCGGCGGCCTGCCGGTCGCCTACCGGAGCACGGACCGCCCCCCGGCGCTCGAGGACTACGCGGCCGCGCTGCGGCGCGAGGTGCCGACGCTCTTCGAGGCGGGGACCGCGCTGATCACCGAGTTCGGGCGCTGGATCCAGGCGGGCTGCGGCTTCGCGGTCTCGCGGGTGGAGTACGTGAAGAAGGACTCGGCCGGGCGCACCGCGATCCTTCACCTCGGCGCCGACTTCCTGCTGCGCCGCGCGTATCACCCGGACGACTGGCACCATGACTTCATGGCGCTCGATCCCGAGGCCGAACCCAAGTCGGGGCCGCTCTCGCCGTGCACCCTCGGCGGTCCGCTCTGTTTCGGCGGCGACGTGCTGGCCCGCGATCTCGCGTTTCCGGAGCTGTCGCCTGGCGATCTCGTGCTCATCCGCGACACGGGGGCTTACACGCTGAGCATGTGGTCCCGCCACTGCAGCCGCGGCATTCCTGCTGTGCTCGGCGTCGACGCCGACGACCTCCGCGTCCTGCGCGAGCGCGAGCTGCCAGAGGACGTCGTCGCGTTCTGGAGCCGCGGCCGCGGCCGGCCATGAGCCCGCCGCGCGGCGTTCACATGGACGTTTCCAGGGGAATCCAGCATGTGACACCATGGAGCGGCGAGCGCTGCGGCGTGGAGGAGCAGAGATGAGATCGAGCGGAGCTTCGTGGGTCCTCGGGCGATACGCACAGGCGTGGCGGGTCACGCTCCTCGGAGCCGCGCTGTGCGTGCCACCGGTCGCCGGCGCGGGCTGCGGCGATGACGAGGGGACGACCACCGCCTCGGTGTCCAGCGGCAGCGGCGGCGCGGCGGGTACCAGCTCGGGCGGCGGCGCTGCCGGCTCGGGCGGCTCCGGAGGCGACACAGCCGGCTCCGGTGGCTCCGGAGGCAGCGGCGCTGGCGGTTCCGATGGCACCGGCGGCTCGGATGGCACCGGCGGCGCTGGCGGCTCCGGCGGCGACACCGTGAGCGTGCAGATCATCGCCTTCAACGACTTCCACGGCAACCTGGAGCCCCCCACAGGCAGCAGCGGCAGGATCACCGTGCCTGCCACACCCACCAACACCACCGTGGACGCCGGCGGCGTCACTTACCTGGCGTCCCGCGTCGCCGCGCTCCGCGCCACGAATCCGAACACCGTGGTGGTCTCGGCCGGCGATCTCATCGGCGCGAGCCCGCTCGTGTCGGCGCTGTTCCACGATGAGCCCACGATCGAGGCCATGAACCTCCTCGGCCTCGACATCAACGGCGTCGGCAACCACGAGTTCGACAAGGGCACAGCGGAGCTCCTCCGGATGCAGTACGGCGGGTGCAGCCCGGCCGACGGCTGCACGGACGGCACCTTCTTCCCGGGCGCGAGCTTCAAGTTCCTCGCCGCCAACGTCGTCGTGGACACGACGACCGGCAGGACGCTCTTCCCGCGCTACGACATCCGCGAGTTCGACGGCGTGAAGGTCGCCTTCATCGGCATGACACTCGAGGACACGCCGTCCATCGTGACGCCGATCGGCGTCGCGGGGCTGTCGTTCATGGATGAGGTCGACACGGTGAACGACATCGTCCCGGAGCTCCAGGCGCAGGGCATCGAGGCGATCGTGGTGTTGCTCCACGAGGGAGGGCTCCCCGCCGGCCTCTTCAACGAGTGCCCGGGCCTCTCTGGCCCCATCGTCGACATCGCCATGAACATCGACCCTGCCGTGGACGTGATCGTCTCAGGGCACACCCATCAGGCGTACAACTGCATCGTCGACGACAAGATCGTGACGAGCGCGGCGTCGTTCGGCCGTCTGGTGACGGACATCGATCTGGAGATCAGCAAGAGCACGGGCGACGTGACGGCGAAGACGGCAAACAACGTCATCGTGACGCGCGAAGCGCCCGACGCGGGCGTGAGCACCCTGGTGACGCGCTACAAGGACCTCGCGGCGCCGCTGGCCAACGTGCAGGTCGGCACCATCACCGCGAATCTCGACCGCGCCGTCCCGGCCATGGGCGCCGGGCTGTTCACGATGGGCGCGGTGATCGCCGACGCCCAGCTCGCCGCCACGCGCGACGCGAGGACCGGCGGGGCCGAGATCGCGTTCATGAACCCGGGCGGCGTCCGCGCGGACCTCATCTACGCAGCCTCGTCCACCGAGGTCAGCGACGGGGTGGTCACGTTCGGTGAGGTGTTCGCGGTGCAGCCCTTCGGCAACAGCCTTGTCGTGATGACCCTCACGGGGACGCAGATCGACACGCTGCTGGAGCAGCAGTTCCGGCTGGACGCGGGGGGCGCGCTGCAGAGCCTGATCCTGCAGGTCTCGGGCGGCTTCACGTACACCTACAGCCAGAGCGCGCCCATCGGCGCGAAGGTCGACAACGCCTCGATCCGGATCAACGGCGTCCCGATCGAGGCGGCGCGGACCTACCGGGTGACGGTGAACAGCTTCCTGGCGACGGGCGGCGACGGCTTCACCGTGCTGAACGACGGCACCGATCGGCTCGGCGGCGCGCTGGACCTGGACGCGCTGCGGGACTACTTCGCGGCGAGCTCTCCTATCTCCCCGCCCGCGCTCGACCGGATCACGATCACGCCCTGATCGGGCCTCCTGGAGCTGCGCGAGCTCGCACCCTAGCTGCGCGGCCTTCGTGCGTAGAGGAAGCGTGCATAGCCGATCTCGGCGGCGTTCTTCGTGAGCTCGACGTTGGCCCACGCGACGACATCACCGAACGGGCGGTCCTGGAAAGGCCATCGCGTCCGTCGTGTCGAGCGCAGGTCGTCGTCGGTCGCCTGCTCGATCACCGCTCGCCACTGGCCCTGAAGCCCTCCGAGCCACGCGCGCACGTCGTCGGCGTTGCCAGGCCACGTCACGTTCTCGCGAGCGAGAGCGCCGTCGCCGAAGGCGTGGTCGAGCACCATGGACCACCAGAAGCCGAGATGCCACGTCAGCCACGCGATGCTCGGCGGGCCGAGATCGTATCCCTCGTGCTCCGGCCAGTCGGCGCGCCACTCGCCATCGGGGGTTTGACGAACGTGCAATCCCTGGTCAGCGGGGCGCCACAAGCACTCTTCGGTGGAGAGCCCGTCGAGGTGAAAGCTGGTGAGCTGCCAGGCTATCTCGAACTGCCGTAGCAAGCAGCCGCCGATTTCGCTGGCCATCGACGAGGGAGCGGCGTCAGGGCCATCACGTCTCATGGCCCCGACCCTAGCACTCCTGCGGGACGTCGGACAGGAAAGCGAACCGCCATGACGCCAAGGACGCCAAGGAACCAGGGAAATGAGAGGAAAAAACGCCGCGACGGCACTTTCTCTCTCTCCTCGGCGGCCCCGGCGCCATGGCGGTTTTTCTGCCGATCCGGGGCGACTTCGCGCAGCAGCGCTAGCCGGGATTCACCGCGATCTGCATCTGGGCGATCACGATGTCCCCGTCCATCACGGCCTTGGCACGAAGGCCGCTGTTGCCCGCTTCGTCGGCCTTGATGGCGCCCTGGTAGTAATTCGCCAGGTTGCCGGTGGTGCGCGCCTTGTACGGCTCGTACTTGGTATGAACGGAGTCGGTGAAGGCGGGATCGAAGTAGAACTGCGTCGTGAAGATGTGGTCTCCACCCTGGTACGTGGTGCGACCCTTCGACATCGACCCCTTCTTGAAGCAGACGAAGTGGATGTGAACGTCGCGGCCGTTGTACCAGCCGGGGAAGATGCTCCGGAACGAGACGACGCCGTTCGCGTCCGTGGTCTGCACGCCGCGACAGAAACGGTCCGTGTTGGTGAGATCGTTCTGACCCGGCCTGCCCGCGTAGGGCGCGTCGGGCTTCTGCTCGTTGGCGGTACCCCTGGTCCCGAAGCCGCTGTAGAACCCCTGCCCGTCCGTGTGCCAGATGTAGACGTCCACGTCGGGCAGGCCGACGCCCTTGCCATCGCAGTCGGGCGCGCTCAGGTCGACCACGCGCAGGTGGAGGTGCATCTCCACACCTTCTGGCGCGCTCTCATTGTAGCGACCACGAATGTCCTGTCGGACCAGGGAGATGTCGTCGTTCTTCTCGAGCTCGTGAATGAAGAAGGGGCCCTGGCCGGCGCCGTCCGTCTTGTTGATCGCCCTGCACATCGGCACGTTGTCGAACGGCGGCGCCTGGAGGCCGTCGCCGCCGCCGCTGCCGCCGCTACCTCCCGCGCCTCCCGCGCCCGGCTCGGAGCCCCCCTCGCCTGAGCCGCCCGTGCCTGCCGTGGTGGAGGTGGCCGGTCCCGCGCCGCCCGAGCCCGCCGTGGTGGAGGCAGGGTCGGCCCCCCCACCTCCCGTACCCGAGCCCGAGCTCGTGGTCCCGTTGCCCCCGGAGCTCGCAGAGCCTCCGCCGGCGCCGCTGGGGTCATCCGACTCGCCGCCATCTCCGCACGACACGGTGACGGCAATCACTCCCAGCCCCAGGAGCGCCTGCCGCCGGTCAACGACCTTGAACAACGGGCCCTGGGTCTCGGTATCTCGTTCCTTGCTCATAAAGCAGCTCTCCTCAGGTGGTCGATGACCTGTCCGTCCGGCGGACAAGGCGCCGAAAAGGCGGCAACATCTTCCCAAGAACGGCGACAGTAAAGCATGGCGGCGCGGGGCGTGGAAGATGGGACCCGAGCTGATCCTACATTCCCGCCCTCATGTAGTTATCCTCCGCTGTTTCACGCGCATCGGCGCGTCAGGTATCGAGGGTGACGAGGGGCCTTCACGCCACCCTGGATCCACGTGCGAAGAACCTCGAACAACGCCGGGAATCCCATGGCTCAGGCCGGCATCGGTTGCTTGTCGCGCGTCGCCTGGTGGAAGGCCCCGCAGCCAGCGGCCGTGGAGCAAGACGAGGCATCCTTCGATGCGTGAGTGCGTTATGGATACAGCGCACTTTTCCAGGAGGGATCCGAGTCGCGCAAGGGACCTTTCATCGCACGATCGCGGGCCGGGGTGACCACACCATCCGCTGCTCGGACGCGAGCGCGGGCGAACGATGGATGGCGCGCGGCGCCGCGAGCGACGCCTCCGGCGTGCCGCCGCCGGCCGCGGCCTTCTTGGGCCACCAGTCCATGCTGAGGTGGATGTGGTGGTGGTGATATGGCCACCCCTCGCCGTACGCCATCCGGTCCGAGAAGCTCGCGAGCTCGCCGTCGGTGATCTTCCGCCGATCCCGGGCCGGAAGGGCGTTCAGCTTGGCCGCGGTCCTCGACAGGAACGGCGCGATGACCTTGTCCACGCCGATGACGCGCGTGCGGGGCGAGCGGAACAGCCTGGCCATGAAGAACGCCTCCCGCTCGAGGTCGACGATGTGCTTCCGCTTCGCCGCCGAAGAGCAGTACCCGTCCTCGTGCTTCGACCCGTCTCCGCAGATGATCTCCCCATCGTTCGATCCGTCCGTCTGGAAATAGGCGATGTCGATGTTGCCACCCTGGTCGTGCGTCGACTCGGGGTGACGCGGGCTGTCGACGTCGTAGCCGGGCGTGACGCCGTTGATCTGGCAGACGTCGATCAGCGAGAGCGGCGTCGTGCCCGGGAACGCACGCAGCGTCTCCGCGAGGGCGTCCCTGACGAGCATGATGAGCTCGCGCCGAGCAAAGCGGTAATTGCTGAACGTCTCCCAGACGTAACCGCCGCCGACCACCGAGTCGTCGGGGTCGGGGAACGGGAACGGCAAGAGCCCGCCGCCGCGCTCGCCGAAGCCGGCGCACTCGTCGAACGAGAAGCCGGCGCCCACGCAGCTCGGGCCGTCGACATACGGAGTCGACGTGACGTCCAGGCCATAGACGTTCTGCGCGCCGTCGTGGCCGACGACCCGGACGAAGTACTCGGCACCACCCCGCTCGGAGTAGAACCCGTAGAACTCGGTGTCCGTCTCCTGATCGCGGTACGAGTACGGGTACTGCGCGCCGTCGCGCGCGCCGAGCAGGCGGCCCACGCCGTCATAGACCACCAGATCGATGTCCCCGGCGGCCTGACGGAACCGGATGCCCACGCGGACGATGGTCCGCGCCGGCACCACGATCTTGAACCAGTCCTCGTCCCCCTCGCAGAGGGTGAGGTCCCTCGTGACGCCCGTGGGCGCGGTCACGGCTTCTGCCAGGTCGTCGTTGGGCTCGAGGACGTCGCCCTCGGCGCCGCAGGCGGAGGGGCCCTTGCGGCACTCGCCGCCATCGCAGGAGCTGCCCTCCGGACACCAGCCGGACGGAACGTCGGGTGAGCACGCGACATCGTCCGATACGCAGAGCTCCCCGAGGCAGGTCGTGCCCTCCGGGCACGTCGACGCGCCGTCGCAGCCGGCGAAGCAGGCCGACCTGCCCTCGCCGTCGACGGTGTGACACACGTAGCCAGGCCGGCAGTCGAGATCGCTGCCGCAGGTGCTCATGCACACCGGCGAGCCGCCCTCCGCCGCGGGGAAGCAGCCGGCGCCTGGGCCGCACTCGTCATCGCTCTCGCAGTCGAAGGCGAGGCAGTACCCCTCCACCCAGCCGTTCGGCGCCGAGGGATCCTCGTCACGATAGCAGGTCGCGCCGCGCAGCGAGCACGCCTCGTCGGCGTCGCAGGCCGCGCCGATCTCCCCGGCGCCGACCGTATCCTCCGCGCACGCCGCGCCGCAGGCCGTGTTGCACCCGTCGCCGCGCCGGGGAGAGCACAGGCCATGACGGCTCTGCACGCCATCGCAGGTCCCTGGATCATAGAGGGGATAACACACACCCGCGTCGTTCAGGATGTCCGTGTTGAAGCAGCGAGAGCCGGGCGCGCAGCCCTGCTCGCTGTTCGGCGCCGTACACAGCCCCTCCGCACGCTGCATGCAGATGCCGAGCATGCAGACGGCCGCCTCGCCGTCGCAGTCCGCATCGCAGCTGCAGCTCGCGCCGGCGGGGAGGCGCTTCTGGCTCGCCCCGCCGCTCTGCATCTCGCTGTCGACCGTCAACTCCGATTCCCATGGGTCCACATCACACGCTTCCAGAGAACCCATGAGCGCCGGCACCATCACGAAGAGCCATCGCCAATGTAGATCCATGCCACCCTACCTAGTGAGGAGTGCGAGACAGCACCTGTCGAGCGTTCTAGTCACAGGCGAGGGGCAACTGGTTATTGAAAAGAGCGCATGAGTCACGCGGGATACCCCGCGCGAAGATATTCCCAGCTTCGCAGCGGCGTTGTTCTCCCCGCACGTGGGGGCGCCCACGCGACGAGCGGCTGGCGCGGGTCCGCCGCGGCGGACCCGCGGTCATCCGACGCACCGGCCGCGCCGCGCGGCGCCCGCGCGGATCGGCGATCGTCCTCGGGTCGGCCCGGGGCGCCTACTCGTACTTCTGGCTGACGCGGAACGAGCCGAGCGAGCGCACGCCGGTCGCGTGCTGCTCGAGCAACGCGAGGGCTTCCTTGAACGCAGGCTCCTCCGTGCTGCCCTCGCACTCGACGAGGAAGAGGTACTCTTCAGGGCTGTCCGGCAGCGCGCGAGAGACGATGCGCGTGAGGTTGATGTGGTGTCTCCCGAGCGCGGAGAGCGCCGCCACCAGGGCGCCCGGGCGGTGGTCCAGCCCGAACAGGAGCAGCGTCCGCCCCCCCGAGGCCGGCGGCTCCGCGGCCTTCCCGACGATGAAGAAGCGCGTGATGTTCTCGCCCTTCGCGCCGAGCTTCGGCACGAGGATCTCCAGCTTGTAGATGGCCGCCGCGCCCTTGTTGCCGATCGCGCAGGCCTCGCCGTCCTGCGCGGCGCGCTCGACCGCCTCGGCGGTGCTCTCGGCCTCGAGGATCTGCGCGTCAGGGTAGGTCTCGCGCAGCCAGTCGCCGCAGTGCTTGAGCGGGACGAAGTGCGAATAGATGCGCTTCGGCGCCACGCCCGCCCTGCCGAGGAGCGACAGCGTGACGTGCAGCGAGAGCTCCTCGCACACGACGAGCGCGGCGCCCGTGCCCTCGCGGCGGATCAGCTGATCGACGGTGTCGTAGATCGGTCCGCCCACCGCGTTCTCGATCGGCACGACCCCGTAGGCCGCCGCGCCGCCGGCCACGGCGTCGAACACCTCCGAGATGGTGCGCCGGGGCGTGAGGTCCGCGCTCGCGCCGAAGCGCCGGGACGCGACCTCGTGGCTGAACGTCCCGGGCCGCCCGAAGTAGGCGACCCGCTGGCGCGCCGCCGGCACCTCTGCCGCGTCGCTGGCCGCGGGCGCCGCGTCGTCGCCGCGCGCCGTCCCTGGCTTCCCCGCGTCAGCCGACATGAGCGATGGGCGCCTCGCCAGCGCCCGCGCGGACGGTCGCGACACGCCCCCCGCAGGGCGCGCCGCTCCGCCGTGGGGCCGGCATCCTTCGATGGAAGCTGTGCATCGAGCGCCGCCTGTCTACCGGCGCGATGCGGCGGCGTCCAGCGAGGAAAGCGGCGGCGTCTCGCCTGTCTCGCCTGCCTACCTACCCTACCCGCACGAGGAGGCGCCCTCCGCCGCGGTGCACCAGGCCGCCGCCGAGCCCGCCCGCGCGTCGATCGCGCCGCAGCAGCCGGGCGGGAGCACCATCGTGACCGACGATGCCGGAAGGCCCCTTGGCGCGGTTCGGGTGAGGAACGATCGTTACATCCCGAGAACCATCGTCCAGCGGCGCTTTCCCGAGCGATTCGGCCTGCATGCGCGCAGTCGCGCAGGCGGAGGGGGACGCAGGAGATGACCACACGCACACACCTTCGACCACTTTTTCGATCAAATTTCGCCTGTGATCGCCCCGACCAGTTTTTGCAAGTTCCGTTTCTTGTGATAACGATCGTTACGCGATGTCGGGAACGGGGCGAGGAGGCCACGGTTCAGGGCCACCGAACGACAGAGAAGGGGCCTACTGGCGGATCTTCAACAAGAAAACGATCGTGCTCGTGCGGCGATGGCTTCGCCTCCTGGGGGTCCCGCGCCGGGATCGCTGGGACATCGCCCAGAACGTGATGCTCGCGGCGCATGAGAGCTTCGGGAACTACGATCCGGAGCTCGGGCCGTCCGACCGCTGGCTGAACAAGATCGCCGTCCACGCGGCGTCCCACTACGGGCTGCGCGAGCGGCGCCGGAGGGAGGAGCCGTTGCCCGACGACTTCGACGCAGAGCTCGACGAGCCCTCGGCCGAGGAGCAGATCATCTCGCAGTGCGATCGCCTGTTCGCGCGCGCGGTCCTGCGCGAGCTCGACGCCGAGCTCGGCGCGATCCTCATGGCCCACGACATCGACGGCGTCCCCATGGCGGACTTCGCGAGCCGGGCCGGGATCCCCCTCTCGACGGCGTACAAGCGGCGGAGCCGAGCGCTCGCCGCGTTTCAGCAGATGGCCACGCGGCGCCTCGCGTCGATGCCCGGCGCAGAGGCGCGGGGCGGCGGCCGGCCGGAGTCCTGCGCTGGGCCACCTCGCGTCGCGGGCTGGCCCGCCCGGACGTGACGGCTCAGGGGCTCATCGCCCGCGCCGGCTCGATGACGAGGGGGCGGAGCCGCGCGACCCGCGCTCCTCCGGCCGAGGCCGCGAGCGGAGCCGCGCGCACTCCGGATCCTCGTTGATGAGCGCGAGGATGGCCTGCTTCTTGGGCGAGTCGTCGGGCTCGATCAACAGGAAGAGGAGCGCCTCCTGGAGCGCCTCGGGCGCGCGATCGAAGCGATCGGCGACGACCGCGGAGACCGGGCTCCTCCCGTCGCCGGGCAGGAGGAGCCGAGCATCGCAGTTGAGCCCCTGTGCGATGAGCGCCAGCGCGCCGAGCCCGAGATCGCGCTCTCCGCGCTCGACCTGCCGCAGGTAGGTCGCCGAGAGGCGCGCTTTCTCGGCGAACTCGGCGTAAGTGAGCCCGTGCAGCTGCCGGAGCACGCGAATGGCTCGACCGACCTCCTTGGGAAGCGCATCGCTCATGGCCGGCGCAGCCTATCAACTCCCGCCGCGGCCGGAAACGGACGATCGCACGCTTCTCCCTGCATTCGCGCGGGGGCGCACGTCGATGTTCGTTACTTACTATAACTGATTCAGCTCCTCCAAGAGCGCCCGGGAGTGCGAGTTCTCGCGCTTCTCGATCGCTATGCCGGTGAGGAGGGGCGCCCTGGCGCCGCTCGGATCGACGCGGGGTCAACGTCGGTTGCGTCGGTTGCGCCGGTTGCGCCGGTTGCGTCGGTTGCGCCGGTTGCGTCGGTTGCGTCGGTTGCAGCCGCTGGGCGCTTCTGTCATTCCTGGCGCGTTCGCTGGCAGGATGTGCGCTGTGGCGAGCGCGTGTCTCGACCCCTCCGGGGGACGGCAAGGGGTTCGATGATCCGTCTGGAGCTTTCAGGAGAGCACACCCGGCTGCACTCGACGCTGTGCGCCCAGTGCCCGCAGGGCCCCGCGGGGTGCTGCGTCAGCCCGCCCGAGCTCGACTGGACGGACATCGGGCGCATCGTCTCCCTCGACGGCCGTGGCTGGCTGCTCGAGCAGATCGCCGCAGGCAACCTGCTCCCCGTGAGCCGCGGACTCGAGCTCCGGCGCGTGCGGAAGCGGGAGGAGCGCACGGCCCCGCGGCAATCGAAGTGCGTCTATCACGGCGCGCGCGGCTGCTCCGTGCCCGCCGAGCGGCGGGCCGCGACATGCAATTACTTCCTCTGCGAGGACGCCTTCGCCGAGCGCGCGGACGGCCAGGCGGATCCTGCGTCCGCCGAGGGCCGCCGGGCGCACGCGCTCCTCCGGGACGTCTACGGCCGCTGGGACCGCGAGCTCGCCGCAGCGGTCGCGTGCCGCCCGGAAGGGCCGACGTGGGACGCGGCGTTCCTCGACTGGCTGGGCGCGGAGTTCGAGCGGCTCTCGCGCGCGTCGCGCGACGAGCTCGGCGAGCTCGCCGCGCGCGGATCTGGCTAGAGAGCGCCGCCGGCGCAGCGAGCGCGCCCGTCTCCGAGGATCGCCCGTCACAGCATGGCGACCGGATCCACGTCGATGATCACCCGGGCGTTCCGGTCAAGGCCATCCCTCATCAGCCCGGCCACCGCCGCGAGCGCCCCCCGGAGCGGACCGCGATCGCGCGCCCGGAGGAGCACCCGGAACCGGTAGCGCCCGCGCAGCCGCGCGATCGGCGCCGCCGACGGGCCGAGCACCTCGACGCGCCGGGCGACCCCCTCGGGGCAGGTGCGGGCGTGGGCCGCGAGCTTCGCCGCGGCGCCGCGCCCCACGCTCTCGTCGACCGCGTCGATCCGGAGCAGCGCGAGGCGCGTGGCGGGCGGATAACCCACCTCCTCGCGGTCGCGGATCTCCCGCTCGAGAAAGCCGGGCACGTCGTGCGCCGCGGCGAACGCGATGGCCGGGTGCTCGGGGTTGCGCGTCTGGATGAGCACACGGCCGGGGCGGTCGCGCCGCCCCGCGCGCCCGGCCACCTGCACGAGCAGCTGGAAGCCGCGCTCGGCCGCGCGGAAGTCGGGCAGCCCGAGCGCGGCGTCGGCGTTCACCACGCCGACGAGCGTCACGTTGGGCAGGTCATGGCCCTTCGTGACCATCTGCGTGCCGACCAGGATGTCGATCTTGCCCTCGCGCATCCTCGCGAGGATCGCCTGCGAGCGATCCTTGCCGGCGACGTCGCGATCGAGGCGCGCCACGCGCGCCTCCGGGAACGAGCCGGCGATCGTGGCCTCGAGCCGCTCGGTGCCGAGCCCCTCGAGCAGCAGGTTCCGCGCGCCGCACGCGCCGCAGCGGTCCGGCAGCGGCCCCGCATAGTCGCAGTAGTGGCAGCGCAGCCGCCCCCCCTCCGGCCGCTCGTCGAGCGGCGCCGCGGGCGCGGGCGCGCCGCCCGGCGAAGGCGGGCGCGCGTCGCGGCGCCGCCCGCGGTGGTACGTCAGCGCGACCGAGCAGGCGTCGCACGTGGTCAGCGTCCCGCACGAGCCGCAGACGACGCTCGGGGCGAAGCCGCGGCGGTTCAGGAAGAGGATCGCCTGCTCCTTCGCCGCGAGCGTCTTCTCGAGCGCGCGGTGCAGCGGCAACGAGATCAGCGGATCGCCCGAGGGGCCGGCGCCGAAGCGGCGGAGATCGACGAGCGAGACCTCGGGGAGGCTGGCCTCGCGGTGCGCGCGGTCCGGCAGGCGCAGCTCGGCGAGCTTGCCGCGGCGCACCAGCGCGACGGACTCGATGGAAGGGGTCGCGGAGCCGAGCACGCACACCGCCCCGGCGCGGTGGGCGCGGAGCAGCGCCATGTCGCGCGCGTGGTAACGCACGCCCTCCTCCTGCTTGAACGAGCCGTCGTGCTCCTCGTCGACGAGGATGAGGCCGAGGTCCGGCACCGGCGCGAACAGCGCGGAGCGCGCCCCGATGGCGACGCGCACCTTGCCGACGTGGAGGCTCGCCCACATCGCGTGGCGATCGGCGTCGCTCAGCCCGCTGTGCAGCACGGCGAGCTCGTCGCCGAAGCGGGCGCGGAAGCGCGCGACGAGCTGCGGGGTGAGGGCGATCTCCGGCACCATGACGAGCGCGCCGCGGCCCCGGTCGAGGCAGCTCTTGATGGCGCGCAGGTACACCTCGGTCTTGCCGGAGCCGGTCACGCCGAAGAGGAGGAACGCGCTCGGCCGCGGCTCCTGCGCGATGCGCGGGGGCTCCTGGTGGGTGCTCGCGGGGTGCTCCCCTCCCCCGGGCGGCGCGGGCAGCGCCGCGAGCGCCGCGTCGATGCGCGCCGCGGCCTCGGCCTGCGCCGCGTTGAGCTCGGGGGGCACGTCGCGCTCCTCGGCGCTGCGGAAGAACGGGTCGCGCGGCGGCTCGCGCTCGTCCAGGGCGACGAGGTTGCGCTCGGCGAGCTTCTTCAGGGCGCTGCGCGCGTTGCCGAAGCGCTCCTCGATCCGCGCGACCGGCTGCTCGCCGTTCGCCCGGAGCAGCGCGAGCACCGCCGCGGCCTGCCCGCGGAGCGTGCCGGGCGCCTCGACGACGTCGGTCGCGCTCGCGTACGCGACCTTGCGGCCGCCGACCTGCTTGGCGCGGCCGAGGTCGAGGACGCCGTCGAGCTCCCCCTGGGCCTTGAGCGCGCGCACCTGCTCGCGCTCGATCGCCGGCAGCGCGAGGCGGATCACCTCGCCGATCGGCGCGAAGTAGTAGGCGGCGAGCTCCTGCAGGAAGGCGAGCAGCTCCGCTGGCAGCGCCGGGCGCGCGTCGACGAGCGCCGTGAGCGGCTTGATCTTGGACGGATCGATGGCCGCGCTGCGCTCGCTGACGGCGAGCACCACGCCGAGCAGCTTGCGCCGATGGAACTCGCAGAGGACGCGCGCCCCCGGTCGGACCTCGCCGGCGAGCGCGGCGGGGACCTCGTAGGTGAAGGCCTGCGAGAGCGGGACGGGCACCGCGACGTCGGCGAGGAGGGGCATCGCTCCGGGAGGGCCGCGCGCTGCGCGGCACGGGCGAGATACCAGAGAACGCCGCCCAGGACGAGGAACGCAGGGCGTGCGCGGGCGCCGCGCCGGGCCCGGAAAGGAAAGACTCCAAAAAAAAGCGCCGCCGGGGCCTCGGGGGGGGGAAGGCCGCGCCGGCAGCGCTGGCCGGACATAGAGCACCGTCCGTGCCATCCGCGGGATTCGCGATTCGAACGTATTTCACTTCAGATGGGGCGCTCGCCGATTTCGAACCTGAAATTTCGGCAAAACATCATTGCAGAAGCGAAGTGCGCGGCCTGCTCGAGCGTCGCCGACGCGCGCGCCGCGGGAGGGGATGGGAACGCCCGACCCGCTCCCGCGGGGTCCGCGGATTGCTCGGGATCCGGTCAGGGGTTCACCGCTGGACGGTCGGCGGGGCGGGCGCCATGCGCTGGAAATCCGCGCAGCCGCGCGCCTCGGAGGAGGGGAACATGATCGGAAGCGCAGTCTTGGGGGGAATCGAGGAGCAGGACTGGATCGACCGGATGGCCGACCCGCTCCAGCGCGGCATCCAATCCGTCCTGAGGCGAGCGCCCACGCTCGCCAGGGTGCTGCACGGCAAGTTCCTCGGGCACCCCTTGCACCCGGTGCTGGTGACCATCCCCATCGGCGCCTGGTCCTGCGCGCTGGTGCTCGATCTCGCCGGCATCGGCCGCAGGCGGCATCGTCTCCATCGCGGAGCGGACGCGACCGCGGCCATCGGCCTCGGCGGGGCGCTCGTCGCCGCCTTCGCCGGGCTCGCCGACTGGAGCACCACGATCGGCCCCGCGAGGCGGGTCGGCTTCGTCCACGGCGCCGTGAACTTCGCGATCGCCGGCCTGTACGGCGCCTCGCTCGCCTCCCGGGCGAGCGGGCTGCGGCCGCTCGGGATCGCGCTGTCGACCGCGGGGTTCGGCCTCGCGGGGGCAAGCGGCTGGCTCGGCGGAGAGCTCATCTACCGCTACGGCGTCGGCATCGGCAACGACGCGTGCGCGCGGAGGCCGGAGATGCAGGTGCCCGTGCCCGAAGCGCCGATCGTCGACGCGGGTTGACGGCGACGGGCGCCGGTGCGCCGGACGGGAGCGGGAGGCGACGTTCTCCTCGCCCGAGCGGGCGCTAGCGCGCCGCGAGGTAGCAGCCCGCGATGACGAGCGCGGCGAAGGCGAACAGCAGCGCGCCGTCCACGAGCCATGGCACGAGCCGGCGCTGCTGCGGGCGAGCGAGCGGAGGCTGCGCCCTGGCCCAGGGCGGGGGCTCGGCCAGGGCCAGCGCGGCGGGCTCTGCGCCCTGCGCGCCGGCCGCCCTCGCGGGCAGCGCGGCGGCCGCCATCGCCGGCGGCGCTGCCATCGCCATCGCGCCCTGCGCGCCGATGTCCATCGCGCTCGGCGTGACGGCCGCCCTCGCGCTCGGCGCGATGGCCGCGGTCGCGATCGGCTCGATCACCGCAGGCGGACCGAGCTCCAGCGCGCGCACCGCGCGCTCGCGCGCCCGGCGGGGCGCGACCAGCTCCGCACCGAAGTTGTCGCGCAGCCACGCCCCAAAGCGCAGCGGGCTCGCCGTCAGCTCGGCCGCCGCCGCGTAGGCGGCGATGTCCTGGAGCATCGCCGCAGCGCTCGGGTAGCGCTCGTCGGGCGCGACCGCGAGCGCCCGCGCCACGATCGCGTGGAGGGCCGCCTCGTCGGGGAGCCCGCGCTCCACGAGCGGCGGGATCGACGCGCGCCGCGCGAGCTCGAGCAGATCGCCCCGCGCCGCTTCCTTGGAGAGCGCGGCGCCGGGGCTCGCGCTGTACATCCTCCGGCCGGCGAGCAGCTCCCAGAGCAGGATGCCCGCCGCGAAGACGTCGGATCGCGCGTCGAGCGCCTCGCCCCGGGCCTGCTCGGGGCTCATGTAGCCGGCCTTGCCCTGCAGCGCCTCGTCCATGGCTCCGCAGCGCTCGTGCGCGCGGGCGATGCCGAAGTCGCAGAGCTTGATCTCGCCCTCGAAGCTCAGGAGCACGTTCGACGGCGAGACGTCGCGGTGCACGACGCCCTGCCGGTGGGCGTACGCGAGCGCCTGGAGCGCCTCGGCGATGATCAGCAGCGAGAACGCGACCGGGAACTTCACCTTCTGGCGCGCGCAGCGGCGGAGCAGCTCGCGCAGGTCGAGGCCCTCGACGTACTCCATCGCGATGAAGAGCGAGCCGTCCTCGCGGCAGAGGTCCTCGACCTGCGCGATGGACGCGTGGCGCAGCCCCGCCGCGAGCCTGGCCTCGCTCGCGAGCATCTCGACGAAGCGCGGGTCGTGCGCGAACCTCGGGGCGACCTCCTTGATGGCGACGAGGCGCGCGGCGCCGAGGTCCGTGCGCACCCGGGCCAGGTAGAGATCGGCCATCCCCCCCTGGCCGATGTGATCGAACAGCGTGTAACGGCCGATCCGGCACGGCAGCAGCCGCCCCCCGCGGGGCGCCGCCCGGCGGCGGGGCGTCTCCTCGCGCGCGGCGCCGAGGGGGAGAGCGGGCAGGCCGGAAGGCGGGTACGGGAGCGTGCCTCCGCGACGCACATCGAGGCGATCGATCTGCACGAGCCCTCGTCGCAGACTTCGCCCGGGCGGGCCAACTAAGTGGACGCGGCGCTGTTCAGGCCCTGCGCCGCGCTGTCCACGTCAGTTCACGTCAGTTCACGTCAGTTCACGGCAGTCCACGGCAGTTCGCGTCAGTCCACGGCAGTTTACGTGCAGCGCGCGCGGCGGCGGGCTACATCCGGCGCATGGCGTTCAGCGCAGGCTGGGGACCGGCCTTTGCCGGGTCGTTCATCCGCATCGTCGACGACCGGGGGCGCAAGCACGAGTGGCGCTCTCCTCCGCGGCGCATCGTCTCGCTCGTCCCGAGCGACACCTACTCGCTCCTCCGGCTCGGCGCCCGGGATCAGCTCGTCGGCCGCACCCGCTACTGCGTCGCGCCCGCCGAGGACGTCGAGGGCATCGAGCTCGTCGGCGGCACGAAGGACGCCGACGTCGACCGCATCGCCGCGCTCGACCCCGACGTCGTCGTCGCGAACCAGGAGGAGAACAGCAAGCGCGACATCGAGCGCCTCGACGCCGCGGGGCTCCGGGTGCTCGTCTCGTTCCCGAAGCGGGTCGCCGACGGCGTGGCGCACCTCGCCCGGCTTGCGCGCCTGCTCGGGCACGGCGCGGCGAAGCCCGGCGCGCCCGCGCCCTTGGCGTACGTGGAGCACGGCGCCCCGGGCCAGCCGCCGCCGGCCGCGGCGCGCGAGCAGGTCGCGGCCGCCTACCGCGCCCACGCCGCGGCCGAGGCGCGGCGCCGCGAGCGCCCGCCGATCCGCGCCTTCGTCCCGATCTGGATGGACCCGCTGATGACCGCCCACGGCGACACGTTCCTCTCCGACGTGCTCGATCTCGTGGGCGCGCAGAACGTCTTCGAGGATCGGCCCCGGCGCTACCCGCTCGCGGCCGACCTGGGCAAGGCGCCGCCGCTGCCCCCCGAGCGCGTCCAGGGCCGCGACCTCCGCTACCCCCGCGTGACCCTCGACGAGGTGATCGCCCGCGCCCCGGAGCTCGTCCTGCTGCCCGATGAGCCGCACGCCTTCACCGACGCCGACGCGGCAATATTTCGCTCCCTCGACATCCCCGCTGCGCGCCGGGGCCACGTGATCAGGTGCGACGGCAAGGACCTCATGTGGTACGGCGCGCGGGCGCTCGAGGGGCTCAGTCGGCTGCGCGAGATCGTCGATGCCGCCCGTCCCTGATGCACGCGCGAGCGTCGGGTCAGGGGGTGCGCCGCCGAATTCCCGCGGCCTTGCGGCCGAGCAAGCCCCTCCTCGCCACGCCGCAGTTAGGGTAGGAACGTAGGATGACGTGGACACGGGAGACGTTGCGGGCAGAGATCATCCAGCTCCTGGAAGGACACACGGCCGGCGAGGTAAAGATCGAGGAGTCGAGCCACCTCGTCGCCGACCTCAGCCTCGACTCGCTGGGAGTGATGGAGATCGTCGCGGATATGGAGGATAAGTTCGACCTCTCGATCCCCGACGACATGTTGCGCGAGGTCGACACGGTCGCCGACGTCGTCAAGGCCATCGAGCTCCGGCTCAAGAACGAAGGAAGGCTCTCGGGATGACGGCTGTTTGGAAACCGCGGACGGTCGCGCAGGCGATCGAGGACGCAGCGGCGAGCACGAAGACGGGCTATCGCTTCATCGAGGAGTCCAGCGAGAACGAGCCGTTCTTCACGCACGGGGGCATCGAGCGGGCCAGCGCGCGCTTCGGCGGGGCGCTCCAGGCGCTCGGGCTCCAGAAGGGCGATCGCGTCGCCTTGATCCTGCCGGACAACGCCGACTTCATCTTCGCCTTCCTGGGCGCGATCCGCGCGGGCGTCATCCCGGTGCCCATCTACCCGCCGACCGGCCTCGGCAGGCTGACCGGCTACCTCGAGAACACGCTGCACATCGTCGCGAAGAGCGGCGCCAAGGTCCTGCTCACGAGCGCCGAGATCAAGCGGATGCTCGGCACGATCCAGGCGCAGGCGCCGGGGCTCGAGCAGATCGTGGCGGTGGAGGGCCTCCGGGGCGCCCGCGAGGAGCTGAAGCCGGTCAAGGTCGAGCTCGACGACGTGTGCTTCCTCCAGTTCACGAGCGGCTCGACGTCGCGCCCGAAGGGCGTGGTGCTCACGCACGCGAACCTGGCGTCCAACGTGCGGGCGATCGTGGATCTCGGCCTGGCGGTGCGCGGGTCGGTCGACACGGGCGTGTCGTGGCTGCCGCTCTACCACGACATGGGGCTCATCGGCTTCGTGATCGCGCCGCTCTACTACGTCAACACGATCACGTTCCTGCCGCCGCTCCTGTTCCTGAAGCGCCCGGTGCGCTGGCTGGAGACGATCACGCGCCACCGGGGCAACGTGTCGTTCGGCCCGAACTTCGCCTATGCGCTTTGCGTGAAGCGGATCCGAGAGCAGGAGATGGCGGGGCTGGATCTCTCGGCGTGGCGGGTCGCCGGGTGCGGCGCCGAGCCGATCCGGGCCGACAACCTGCGCGCGTTCGCCGAGAAGTTCGCGCCGGTCGGCTTCGACGAGAAGGCGTTCGTCTGCTCGTACGGGATGGCCGAGAGCACGCTGGCGGTGTCGTTCAGCGCGCTCGGGGCCGGGCTGCAGACCGACGCGGTGGACGGCGAGACGCTCTGGAAGGAGGGCAAGGCGACGCCCGTCCCGGCCGACAGCGAGGGCGCGTCGTCGCTCGTGCAGTGCGGGTCGGCGTTCGAGGGGCACGAGATCGCGGTCTTCGCGTCGGACGACGCGGAGAGCGCCCGCCCGCTCGGCGATCGCGAGGTCGGGGAGCTCCGGCTGCGGGGCCCGAGCGTGATGCCCGGCTATTTCAACGACCCGGATCTCACGAAGGAAGCGTTCGCGGGCGGCTGGCTGCGGACCGGCGATCTCGGGTACCTCGCGGAGGGCAAGGTCTATATCTGCGGGCGCTCGAAGGAGGTCATCATCGTCAACGGGCGCAACTACTACCCGCAGGATCTCGAGTGGGAGGCGAGCCGCGTCTCCGGGGTCCGGAAGGGCAACGTGATCGCGTTCGGGACGATGAAGCCGCACAACGACCGCGAGCGCGTGGTCATCGTCTTCGAGACCCCGGCGTCGGACGAGCAGGAGAAGCAGGCGCTGAAGGGCGAGGTGCGCCGCGTCGTCCAGCAGGCCATGGGGCTCACCGTCGATGACGTGGTGGCGGTCGGGGCGGGCATCCTGCCGAAGACCTCGAGCGGGAAGCTCCAGCGGAGCAAGACGCGGGATCTCTACGAGAACGGGGAGCTGCTGCTCCGCAGCTCGTCGCGCGAGGGGGACCGGCTGGACGCGGCGAAGGAGTTCGCCAAGAGCCAGATCAACTTCTTCCGCCACGCGATCTTCCGCGGGCGCGGGGGGTGATCCTGGAGGGGGCTCGGAAGGGGCCCCCTGGAGATCTCCGGGGCTGCCCCACGGCGGCTGACCGCGGCTCTCGCCGGTAGCTCTCAGGACAGCAACACGTCGCTGCGCGCGCTTCGACCTCACGGACGGAGTTCGAGCGAGCGGGCGCGCGAGGGAAGCGCGAAGGCATGGCCGCTCGTGCGGGGGGCCGTTATCGTCGAAGGGCGTCCATGCCTGCGTGGCTCAACCAGCTGCTGCCGATCGTGCTCCTGCTCGCGGCCATCGCGGTCGTCATGCGGCGGCTGCCGAAGATCGATCTCGGGCACTCGGAGGAATTCCGGCGCCGGCGGTTCTTCAACTGGTTTCCGCTCGGGCTCACGTACGCCTTCCTCTACATGGGGCGGTACAACCTCTCCGCCAACGCGCCGGAGCTCGACGCGCTGCGCCTCGTCAGCAAGCAGGAGTTCGGGAACATCGACGGCTGGGGCTCGGCCGTTTATGGGGTCGCCTTCCTGCTGAACGGGCCGCTCACCGACCGGTGGGGCGGGCGGGTCACCATCCTGATCGCCGCGGGCGGATCGGCGCTCATGAACGTCCTGATGGGCGTGGCCGTCCGCCTCGCCCAGGAAGGGCGGCTCGACCACGGCGCCGCCATCACCGCGATGACGGTGCTCTTCTCCGCCAACATGTACTTCCAGAGCTTCGGCGCCGTATCCATCGTCAAGGTCAACGCGCCCTGGTTCCACGTCCGCGAGCGCGGGATGCTCGGCGGCGTCTTTGGTATCCTGATCTCGCTCGGGCTCTACTTCGCCTACGACTGGAGTCGATTCGTCGCCAAGCACCTGCCGATGCCGTGGGTGTTCCACGTCCCCGCCCTGCTGCTGCTCGTTTTTCTGGCGCTCGACGTCTTCCTCATCCGCGACACGCCGGGCCAGGCCGGGTTCCGGGACTTCGACACCGCCGACGCGTCCTCGGGCGACACCGGCGGGCGCCTGGGGGCGATCGCGGTCGCGCGTCGCATGTTCTCGCAGCGGGTCATCTGGATCATCGTCGCCATCGAGTTCTGCAGCGGCTTCCTCCGCAACGCCGTCATGAAGTGGTACCTCGTCTTCGCCGACAAGACCGGGCTCAAGGGCTTCGTGTCGGCGCACTGGGGCGTGCTCCTCTGCGTCGCCGGCATCCTGGGCGGCGTGTTCGCCGGCTTCATCTCCGATCATGTCTTCGATTCGCGCCGCGGCCCCGTGGCCTCGGTGCTGTACGCAGGCCTCGTGTTCGGCGCGGTCATCGTCCTCTTCACGCTGAGCTTCCCCATCGCCGGGTGGACGGTCGTGTTCATGTCCCTCTGCGTGATCGGCGTCCACGGTATGCTGTCCGGGACCGCGAGCATGGATTTCGGCGGGAGGAAAAACGCCGGCATCGCGACTGGCATCATCGACGGCTTCGTCTACCTGGGCACCGCGGCGCAATCGTTCCTTTACGCGAGCATCCTGCCCTCGGGCGACGCGGCGAAGCACCCGGGGAACTGGATGCCATGGCCCGCGGCCATGCTCCCGGTCGCGCTCGTCGGCTTCGCGCTGGCGACGCGGGTGTGGAACGCGCGGCCCGAGCGGCGCGCGGCGGCCCACTGACGCGCGGCCTCCACGCGAGCCAGGCGAGGTATCCCCCGCCGGCCCGCTCCGCCCCGCTCACCCACGCTCGGCGGCAAGCGCCCGGGGATCGACGAAGACCCACGGCATGCCCGCCGCCTGCGCGGACTGGATCCCCAGCGTGGCGTCCTCGAAGACCAGGCACCGCGCGGGCTCGACGCCCAGGCGCCTCGCCGCCTCGAGGAACGGGTCGGGCGCCGGCTTGGGCCGCGCGTAATCCTCCGCCGCGACGACCACGTCGATGTACCCGCGGAGGCCCAGGAACTCGAGCGTCCGTTCCACCGACGCCCGTGGGCTCCCCGAGACGACGGCGCGCTTCACGCGCGGAGGAGCGTCGCGCAGCGCGGCGACGACCTCAGGCACGCCTCGCACCGTCGGTATCAGGCGGTGGTACGCCGCTTCCTTCGCCGCGAAGACCTCGGCCACCGGCATCCGCAGCCCATACTTCCCGTTCAGGCGCTCGACGATCCGGTCGGTCGGCATACCCGCCCAGCCGTAGAAGTCTTCGCCGGAGAACTCGCACCCATGCGGGGCGAGCGCCTCGAGCCACGCCTGATAATGGAGCGGCATGGAGTCCGCGATCGTCCCGTCGCAATCAAAGAGATAAGCGACAAACGAGCCTGAGGGGAATACAAGTCCTGGCATAGACCGCACCTGGTAGCATATCGGAAGGCCTCCCGCTGGTGCGCCGGCCATCCCGGAGAGTTCGCCGTTCAAGACCGCATGCTTCGTTTTGCTCGCGGGCGAACGAGAACGTCACCACCTGTCCTCGACCGCCTCCACCCGCACCTCGCACGCGCCATCCCCCCTGAGCGGTGACTTCGTCTCTTGCACGCGGAACCGCGTCCCCATCTTGAACAGCCCACCATAGGTCTCGGCGTCGATCGGCCGCGCCGTCCCGAAATCGACGCGGTGCAGGAGCTGCATGATGGCCAGCGCCGTCCCCTGCTGGAGCAGGAGCCGCCCCCGCGCCGTGGGCCCGTGCTTCATGGCGTAATACGCGCTCTCGTGCGTGATCGGCGCCCGCAGCACGAGCGCCCGGCCCGGCTGGAACTCCGGCGCGGAGAGCGCCCCCCAGCCGAGCGCGCGGGCGAGCCCGAGCAGCTGTTCGAGGCGCTCGTGCTGGTCCCTGCCCACCGGACCGCACGTTGCCTCGAACGACGAGGACGAGAGCATCCCCCCGAGCAGGTGGAACGCGCCCGTCTGCGCCGCCTCCCGCACGAGCGCCTCGAACACAGGGACCAGCTCGGGAGACCGCCGCTCGATGAGGTGCACCGTGTCGAACGTCTTCTGATCGATGTACCCCACCGGCAAGAGCGCCAGGTTCACCCCGTACGCCGAGATGAGGCCGCGCTCGTCCGACCGCAGCGCCCCGAGCTCCTCGAGCATCGCGCCCTCGACGCGCTGCGCCCGCGAGAGCGGCCCGCCCTCCGTCTCCCAGCGCACCCGCGCCGCCTCGATCTGCTTGCGCGTCAGCGCCTCGCCGAAGCGCGGCCGCTCCGACCGCCGCGTCAGCAGGAAGGTGCAGGCCGCGTCGCCCCGCGCGACGCACGTCACCTCGTCGGCGTCGAGCCGCCCCCAGTCGGACGGGAACGCGAGGCTCGCCGCGGCCGCGCAGTAGCCCGAGGCGAACGCGTCCACCGCCAGCCGGTTCTGGATCCGACCGCCGTACTTCGCGAGGAAGCTCGTCCCGTGGAAGAGCGCGCCCGCGTGCACCGCGCCGCCCTCCGCGCTCACCTCGAACCGCAGACGCCCCTGCCCCATCGCGGCGAACAGCTCGCCCGCGAGCTCGAGCTTCTCCCGCGGCGACGCCCCGTGGCGGTCCTCGTACAGCGGCCCGAGCAGCGCGTTCGTCGCCTCGAACGCCGCCTGCCGGCGCACGCCGCGGCTCTCCCCGCCGAGCGCGTCGAAGATCGTCTGCTCCAGGAAGAGCGCGAAGTGGTGGGAGTGCGCGATCACCAGCTGATCCGCCACGTGGAGCAGCCCGTGCGGGACGATCGGGCCGACCAGATCGCCGAGCGGGCCGTCGATGCGGCCCCGCAGGCCGTGCCGGAGCGCCGTCACAGGAGCCTCCGCAGCGCGGCGCGCTCCAGGCCGAGGATGTCCGCGACCGCCGTCTCGACGAGCACCATCGCCTCCGCGCCGAGCCCGTCCGGGTGCTCGAGCGCGAGCGGCGTCAGCCCGGCGCGCAGGGCGAGCCGGAGCCGCGCCACGTGAGGCTCCGGCGCGCGCGCCTCGAGCAGCGCGAGCAGCCGCTGGATCCGCGCGACCTCGGCCGACGGCGGCTCGACGGGCGGCGGCGTCCCGCCCGTCCGGCGCGACGGGATGCTGGACGAGCCCCTCGGCGGCGCCGATCGCGCGACGCCCCGCACGAGATCGTCCACCGTGTCCGCGCTGAGCGGCTCCTCGAAGAGCCCCGACGGGTCGCTCAGCATCTCCTCGGGCGGCTCCTCGAGCGGCAGCTCGGGCGCGAGCGTCGCGGCGAGCTGCTGCGCCACGAGCCGCGCCATGCCGAGCGGCATCGTGCCGTCGAACAGGCTCGCGACGACGCACGCGCGGACGCGGCGCAGGAGGACGGTCCGGCCGCTCAGCTCCAGCGTGACCACGGGGTCCGGGAGCTCCTCCGCGCGGCCCTGCGAGCGCGGCGGCTTGCTCGACGACCGCGCGCCGCGGCTGCGGGCGGGGCGGATCGAGCCCTCGCGCTCCGGGACGAGCCGCTGCGCGGCGAGCTGGCTCCCGAGGTACGCGTCGCGCAGCCCCGCGGCCACGTCGCCCGGGGAGAGGGCCGCGCCCTCGCGGACGAACACGGCGTGGACGCGCGCGTCGCCGAGGTGGAACACGACGATGGCGTCGAGGCCGCCGACGCCGTAGCCGAGGCCGTCGAGCGCGATCGGCGCGAGCGGGTCGTCGTCGTCCAGCGCGCCGGCGCCGACCGCGACGCCACGACCGAACGAGGGCTCGCCGTGCTCCGCGCTCAACCGACGACCCCGACCGCGGCGTCGATCGCGTGCCGGCACGCGATCCGGACGGCGTGCGCCTCGCGCGGCGTGAGCGGGCCCGGGCGCATCAGGCCGACGATGTACGCGGCGGAGCGCACCTGGAACCCGATGAGCTGGAAGAACGGCCCGTCGCCGACGCAGAGCTCGAAGCGCTGCGAGGGGGCGCCGGGCAGCGCCGCGACGAGCGAGCCGATCGCCGACGCGATGAGGCCCGAGGCGGCGAGCCTCGCCTCCGTGTCGCGGATCGCGCCGGCGAACGGGAGCCCGGCCGCGTCCGCGAGGAACACGTCCGTGGCGCCCGTCGCCTCGGAGATCCACTCGATCACCCGCTCGCAGCGCGCGACCGGCCCGCCCGCCGCGGCGAGGTCCGGGAAGCGCGGCGCGCGGCCCGCCGAGAGCGCCTCGATGGCGCCGTCGAGGCGCTCCTCGAGGGGCTCGCGCGCCGCCGCGAACGAGGGCGGCGCGCCCAGGGGCCGCAGGTCGAGCGGCGCGCCGCGCCGCGAGTCGACGTCGTCGGCCGACGAGGGCAGCGCGCCCCGGAGCCCGAGATCGCCGCCCGCGCCCGCGCCCGACAGGGGGCTCGACAGGGGCAGGAGGTCGCTCGAGGGCGCGAGCTCCTCGAACGACGGCGAGAGCGGCGACGAGGACGTCGGCTCCGGCTCCGCCCGCGAGGACGGCGGCCGGGACTCGAACGACACGAGCGGCTCGGCCGCGGGCGCGACCGGCGCCGCCCGCGGCCTCCGCGACTTCGACCGCTTGACCAGCGCCGCCGCGGTGACGACGGCGCCGTCGACATCAAAGGAGGAGCGAGATCGGGCCATCGTCATCGTCCGGCGAGGTGGGGTCCAGGCGAACCAGCACGTCGTTCGCGAGCTGATCGAAGACGCGCGCGAGCGGCGGAGGGCGCTTCTGCATGAGCAGGAGCGGCGCCCCGCGGAGAGACGCCTCGAGGAACGCCTCGTCGCGCGGGATGACCGTGTCGAGGATGATCCCGTCGGGGAACTTCGTCCAGAGCGTCTCGGCGACGTCGAGCGACGCGGACACCTGCCGGTCGAACATCGACAGCACCATGCCGAGCAGCGACAGGTGCGGGTTCTTCTCGGCGCGGACGCGATCGATCACCGCGAGCAGCTGGCCGACCGATCGGAGCGCGAGCGGCTCGGCCTGGAGCGGCAGGAGCGCGTGCGTCGCCACCTCGAGCGCCCGCGTCGTGACCTTGCCGAGCCCCGCGGGGCAATCGACGACCACGATGTCGAAGTCCGGCGAGAGCCGCGCGAGCACGCTCGGGAGCACGGGCCCGCGGGCGAGCGCGTCCTCGAAGCCCGCGACGGTCGTGGGATCGACCCGGCCGACGGTGAGCACCTGGAGCTCTGGCTCGCGCGTCCGGAGCAGCACCGACTCGAGCCGCTCGGCGCCCGTGAGCAGCTCCGCGACGCCCGGCCGCGCGCGATCCGCGAGGCCCAGCGACAGCCCGAGGCTCCCCTGCGCGTCGAGCTCCAGGATCAACGCGCGGTTGCCCGCGCGCCCGAGGGCAAGCCCGAGGTTGAGGGAAATCGTGGTCTTTCCGACGCCGCCCTTCTGGCTCGCGACCGCGATGACGTGCATGGACTCCCTGACGGCGCGCTGTCACGGCGCCCGGGGGCCATCCTAACAGGACGGTTGCGGCTGAGAACTAGTCCCGTCCCTGACGAGCGCGAACTAGAGCAGCGAGATCCGCTTCATCAGCGTGCCGCACAGATCGCTCTGAGGGTTGCGCTCGCGCTCGATCTTGAGGCCGGCGCGGAAGATCTTGTCGGCGCTCTCGACGTTGCCGAGCACGACGTGGCAGAGCCCGAGGAGCTCGTGGTCGCCGGGATCGCCGTGGATCGACACGAGCTCGGTCAGCGCGGGGACCGCGGCGCGGTGGGCGTCGATCATCGCCTCGGTCGGCGTCGACGGGACGCCCTTGGCGAGGATCATGAGCCGCAGCACCTGGCGCTGATCCTCGGGGCGCTGCTTGAGGAACTCCGGCTTCTGGAAGAGGTCACGGTATCCCTTGTAGGCCGCGTCGAGGTCGCCACCGCGCGCGAGGGCGACGATGGTCTTGACCGCCTGGACGAGCGTCTCATTCGGCATGACGAGACGATACACGGCCCCGCGCCCCGCGGCGAGACCGCCGCTGCACCGGCGCGACGTGTCGCCGAGAAGCCGAGGAGCCGAGGAGGCGCGCGGACGTCGCGCGACGTCGCGCGCTTCCGTCGCCGTCGTTTGCGCGCGCTGCGCGGCGGTGCGGCGCTTGCGGCACCGCTGTGTGGCGTGGTAGTCGCGTTGAGCTCGGTTGCCCATGCGCTGGCTGTCGTTTTCCTGCTGCCTCTTCGCGGCCGCCCTCGCCGCGCCTCCGGCGCTCGGGCAGCCTGAGGCGCGGCCCGAAGCGCCCGTGGCGCCGCAGATCCTCGAGCACGTGGATCCGGAGTACCCGCCCGAGCGGCTCGCGGAGGGCATCGACACGACGGTCACGCTGTTCGTCACGGTCGAGAAGGACGGCACGGTCAGCGACGCGGTCGTGGCCGAGTCCGGGGGCGCGGCGTTCGATGACGCGGCCATGAAGGCCGTGCGGCGGTGGCGTTTCTCGCCGGCGATGCGCGGCGGCGCGCCGCTGCGGGCGCGGATCCGGGTGCCGTTCCACTTCGCGCCGGGCCCCCACGAGGAGCAGCCCGCGCCGGCGCAGACGGAGGCGCCGGAGGCGGCGGATCGCCCGGCGGCGCCCCCGCCGCCCCGGCCGGCGGCGCCCAAGCCGGTGGAGTTCGCCGGGGGCGTCGCGGGCCCGCACGCGGTGGCCGAGCCCGGCAAGCCGATCGAGATCCACGTGCAGGGCCGCCCGAACCCGCCGCGCCGCGCCGCGAGCGACTTCCGGATCGGCCGCGCGGCGCTCTCCGCCGCGCCGCACGCCACCGCCGCGGATCTGCTCCGCACCGCGCCCGGCGTCCACGTCGCCCACCCCGAGGGCGAGGCGGTCGCGCAGCGCATCTTCCTCCGCGGCTTCGACGCGGAGCACGGCCAGGACGTCGAGCTCCGGGTCGGGCCGATCCCGCTGAACCAGCGCTCGCACGTCCACGGCCAGGGCTACGCGGACCTCGGCGTGATCATCCCGGAGGTGGTGCGGTCGCTCCGCGTCGTCGAGGGCGTGTACGATCCGCAGCAAGGCGACTTCGCGGTCGCGGGCAGCGCGTACTTCGACCTCGGCGTCGAGGAGCGCGGGCTCCAGCTCAAGGGCACGCTCGGCTCGTTCGGCACCCGGCGGCTGCTCGCGCTCTGGGCGCCCGAGGCGCAGTCGGAAGACACGTTCGGGGCCGCCGTGGTGCGCGCGACCGACGGCTTCGGCGACGGCACACGCGGGGCGATCTCCGGGGGCGCCGTCGGCCAGTACCGCGTGCCGCTGCCGGACGAGTACTCGGCGTTGCTGCACGTCGCGGCCCACGGCGGCCGCGCGAACCTCGCGGGCGTGCTCCGGCGCGACGACGTCGAGCTGGGGCGCGTCGGCTTCCACGACGCCTACCCGGATCTCGCGGCCCGCGCGCAGTCGGCCGCGTCGACGCGGCTTCAGCTCGCGCTGAGCGTCGAGCGATCGGACGACGACGGCTCGCAGAAGAGCGCCTGGCTCTGGGCGGCGACGTCCGGGTACCGGAGCCGGATGAACTTCACCGGCTACACGCAGCGCTCGCGCCGGCGGCCCGAGTGGGTCGGCAGGGGCGACCTCATCGAGCAGGCGAACCAGGACGCCGCGCTCGGCGGCGGCCTCGCCTACCGCACGCCGCGGATCCCGCTCGCGCCCTGGCTCACCGGCCAGGTCGCCGTCGGCGCCGAGGTGCAGACCAACGGCATCGACCAGGCGCAGAACCTCCTCCAACCGCCGCAGAACGAGACGTGGGATCAGCGCGTCGACGCGTCGATCCAGGTGACCGGGGTCGGCGCCCACGCCGACGCGCTGCTCGAGCTGTCGCGCTACGCGCGCCTCCGCGGCGGCCTGCGCGCCGACCTGCTCGTCTTCGACGTGGACGACCGCATCGGCAACTTCATCCCGGCGGCGCAGAAGGAGACGCACATCGAGGGGTTCCGTCGCACGGCGGCGGGCCTGGCCGCCGGGCCGCGGTTGACGCTGGAGCTCGACCCGCTGCCCGCGCTGCGCATCTCCGCCTCGTACGGGCACGGCTACCGCTCGCCGCAGGCGCGGCTGCTCGAGGACGGGGACAACGCCCCGTTCGCGACCGTGAGGAGCTACGAGGCGGGCGCCACGCTGCGCCCCGGCGGCGGCCTCAGCGTGACCGCGGCCGCCTACGAGACGCGCCTCTCCTACGACCTCGCGTTCGACGCGGCGGAGGGCGCGCTCGTGCGCATCGGCCGGACGACCCGCCGCGGGCTCGTCGCCTACCTGCAGGCCGCGCCGAGCCCCACCCTCACAGCGGGCGTGAGCGCGACGTTCGTCCACGCCACGCTGGACGAGCCGCCCCCGCCGACGCCCGAGAACCCGTCGCCGCCGTACGTGAAGGGGCAGCAGCTCCCGTTCGTGCCGCCCGTCGTGGTGCGCGCCGACCTCGCGCTGAAGCGGCCGCTCTTCACGATCGCCGGCGCGCCCGTCGAGGGGCGGCTCGGCTACGGCGCGACGTTCCTCTCCCCGCGCCCGCTGCCGTACGCGCAGACCGCCGCGCCGGTCTTCGTGGTGGACGCGTCCCTCTCGCTCCGGCGGAGCCTGCGCGTCGGCCGCGACGCCGCGCAGGGCGGCCCCTGGATCGAGGTCGGGGTCGAGGCGCAGAACCTGCTCGACGCCGAGTACGCCGACACCGAGTACTCGTTCAAGTCGTACTGGCCGCGCACCACCACGGACGCATCGCGGCCGCCGCCGATCCCCTCGGAGCTTCCGGCCCGGCACATCAGCGCCGGGTCGCCGCGCTCGATCCTCGCGAACGTGACGCTCTCGCTATGAACGCCCCGAACCTCTCCCCGGCCGCGCGCCGCCTCCTCGCCGCCGTCCTCCTCGGGTCGCCCGCGTTGTCCGCCTGCGCCGGCACCGGCCAGCCCGAGGTCACGTATGCCGCGCACGCGGAGGCCTCCGTCCCCGGGGAGATCGCCGCGGGCGCGTGGACGATCGCGCTCGACGAGGCGACGGTCGCCTTCGGCCCGGCCTACTTCTGCGCCGCGGAATCCGGCGCGTCGACGCTCTGCGAGACCGCGATCGCCGAGCTGACCACGATCACGCGCGTGAACCTGCTCGACCCCGCGCCGCAGCCGCTCGGCCTGGTCCACGGCTTCGAGGGTGAGATCCGGAGCGTGTCGTTCAACTACGGCATCCACTGGTTCTCGACCGAGTCGTCGCCCACGCCGAAGCCGGAGGCTCCCGGCGTCAGCTCCGTCCACCTGCGCGGGCGCGCGACGCGGGGCGCGGAGGCGCTCGACTTCGAGGCCGACATCGACGCCGTGCCGCAGCGCCGGGGGCTGCTCACGGTCCCGAGCCTCGCGGTCGCCGCGAGCGTCGGCGCGGCGCCGGTCCGCCTCGCGGTCCGCTTCGACGTCGTGGACGAGTGGCTCGCGAGCGTCGATTTCGACGCCCTGGCCGAAGGAGGCGCGACCAGGGTGGCCATCGCGCCGGGGTCGCCCGCGCACCAGCGGCTGCGCTACGACATGATCTCGGTGCACCGGCCGCAGTTCCTCTGGTCGACGTCGCCATGAGGCGGTCTCCGTGAGCCGCCGTCCGGCCCGCGCGGCGGCTGCATCGCGGCGGCGGCCTGGCCGGAGCCCCGCCTGCCGGTGGCGAGCGCGGTGGCTCGTGGCGCTCGCGCTCGCGGCGCAGCTGTGCGGCCTGACGCACGCGCTGCTCGTCCGGCACGCCCACTGCGAGCACGGCGAGCTCGTCCACGCGGCGACGATCGCCGTCGCCGCGGCGACGCTGCACGCCGAGCGCCGTCCTCCCGGCGACCAGCCCGGCGCGCCCGGAGCGCGGCCCGGCGGCGGAGACGACCTGTGCGACGCGCTGGCGCCGCGCCACGAGGGCGACGAGCACTGCGACGCGTTCGCGCTGCGCGGCCAGCTCGGCGCGCCCGTGCACCGCGTGGCGGAGGCCACGCTGCTCGAGGTCGTCCGCCTCACCTCGATCCGGCCCTCGCCCGAGGTCCGGCCCATCCCGTTGCTGATCCTGGCGCCGAAGAGCTCCCCGCCGGCGGCCTGAGCATCTCACGAGGCCAGAGGGTGATGCGGGCGCTGGGCGCGCGAGGAGCGCGGGCCTGCGCTCGCCGGGCGCGCCTGCGCGCGCTCGTCGGGATTTCGAGACGACTCAGGAGCTTGATCATGCAAAGACTGAAAGAGACAGGGTTCGTGGTGACGGCGTGCGCGCTCGCGCTCGTCGCCGGGTGCGGCGATCACAGCGGCGCGACGTCCGAGACCGGTGCCGTGCAGATCTTCGTGGAGCCGGAGGACACAATCCCCGAGGGCCTCGAGCCGGGCACGGGGGAGGAGAACATCGCGGACGGCTGGAAAGTCACGTACGAGAGGTTCCTCGTGACGATCGGCAACGTCCGCGCGGCGCGCTTGGGTGCCGAGGAGACGCTCGGCGATGCATCGGTGTTCGTGCTCGACCTCAAGAACGCCCCGGCGACGAGGTATGTGATCGCGGAGTTCCAGGACGTGAGCGCGGTGCGCTGGGACCGCTTCGGGTTCGACCTCCCGAACGCGAAGGCGGGGGCAAAGACGCTTCCGCCCACCACGGCGGCCGACGTCGACCTCATGGTCGAGGGCGGCTACTCGCTGTTCTTCGAGGGCTCCATCGAGAAGGAGGACGGCGAGTCGTGCCCGCCGCCCGGCGGCGCGTGTGTCCCCGCGGCCCGGGTGCGCTTCAGCTGGGGCCTCTCGGCCGGGACGTCGTTCGACGATTGCGCGACCGAGGACGGGCTCAACGGGTTCAGCGTGCCGACCAGCGGCACGGTCGCGGTGAAGCCGACCATCCACGGCGACCACTGGTTCTTCGACAACATCACCGCGGGCGTGGAGCTGACCAAGCGCTACGCGCAGTACATCGCGGACAGCGATCTCGACGGCGACGGCGAGACGACGATCGACGAGCTCAAGCAGGTGAACGCCGCCGACGTGTTCGGCGACGAGTACAACCTCGCCGGCGCGTCCGGCGGCCCGATCGAGACGGCGTACGACTACGTCGTCGCGCAGGCGCGTACGCTCGGCGACTTCCAGGGCGACGGCGAGTGCCCGACGCGCAAGGTGCTGCCGTGATCGGCTGAAGGCGGCGGGCCGCGCCGCCCCACGATGCTCACGGCCCTATGCCGGGCCGATCTGACAATCGCTCGTACACCCGTCTCCATCCGCCGTGTTGCCGTCGTCGCATTGCTCCCGCGGCGGCTCCGCCACGCCGTCTCCGCACACCGCGCCCGCGCTCCCCGCTGCGCGGAGCTGGCAGTCGCTCGAGCACGCGTCTCCGTCAGCCGTGTTGCCGTCGTCGCATTGCTCCCACTCCGGGTCCACCACGCCGTCTCCGCACACCGCGCCGGCGCTCGCCCCGCCGGCGCCCCCCGCTGCGCGGAGCTGACAGTCGCTCGAGCACGCGTCTCCATCCGCCGTGTTGCCGTCGTCGCATTGCTCCCACTCCGGGTCCACCACGCCGTCTCCGCACACCGCGCCGGCGCTCGCCCCGCCCATGGCGCTCGACCCGCCCACGGCGCTCGACCCGCCCACGGCGCTCGACCCGCCCACGGCGCTCGACCCGCCCACGGCGCTCGACCCGCCCACGGCGCTCGACCCGCCCACGGCGCTGCCTCCGGTCGTGCAGTCCGTCGAGGAGGAACAACATTCGGCACACGCCCCCGTGCTCGAGCTCTCCTCTGGCGAGTCGACCCCTTCGATGAAGCGCACCTCGCACGCGGCCTGCATCAAGAACAGCCCTGCGACGGCGAGCAGCGGACGGCGTGAAAGAAGATGATGACGCATGACTCTCCCTCTCGAAGCGAAGCCGGGATGTGCCTCGCTCTGGTAAGTGGGCGCGAGCTCCTCTCCGTGGCTCACCAAAATCAACGATTCATAAGGATCCGGCGACTCAGAAGCTCACCTGCAGGCCGAGGCTCGGGAGCAGCGCCGGGCGCCCCGTGCGGCCCACCTCCACACCGGCGATGGTGAAGACAGGCTGTCTTGCGAGCACGAAGACGTCGAGCGCCGCGTGGACGGCGAGGTACGGTAAGACGCGGACGCCGACGCCGCCCCCTGCGGAGACGCCGGCGGTGAGCCAGCTCTGACGCCGGTCGCGATAAGGAGGGTTCGCCCGGCCGGCGGCCGTCACATGGTAGACGCCCGCGCCGAGCGAGATCACCGGATGGATCCGCCACGCCTCGGGGCCGGCGGCGTACGCCAGGCCGAGCATGGCCGCGGTCTGCCGCAGCGCCACGCGCCCGCCGGGAGCGTCGAGGTTCCTGGCCACGACGGCCGGCACGAGGGTCCCGCGCAGCGAGACGCGCGCCGTCAGATCGTGCCCCACACGGAAGTAGGGCCCGGGGACGACACCAACGTCGCCGGCGAGCGCCGCGAGCCCCGCCTCGACGCTCAGCCGGCGTTCGTCGGACGTGGGCGCCGTGGGCGCCCGGGGCGCAGCGCTCCCGGGGTCAAGCCGCCCGGGCGCGGCCGACCCGCGCGCCGCCCGGGCTCCGCCCGCGGACGCGGCCGACCCGCGCGCCGCCGTGGCTCGATCCGCGGGCGCGACCGCCGCTCGCGGCTGCTGCAGCCCCGCGTCGAGCGCGATGGCCTCCTCGCGCCCCGCCGGCGCGGCCGCATCGGCGATCCATTGCGCCACCCGCTCGGGCAGCTCGCGCCGCTGCGCGCCGCTCAGCTCGAGCAGGCTGGCCCGGAGCAGCTCCGTCGACCGCACGGCGAGATCGCTCGCCGCGTTGCTGGCGCCGGGGACGCCGAGCTCCACGCGGCGGACCAGCGTCTCCTTCGTCGCGTGATCCGCGATCCACGCGCCGGCGACGGCCCCGCGGTCGGTCTCGAGGATGGCGATGGCCGCGAACACGCCGCCCGCGCCCTCGATCTGCGCGCGCCCGTCGACGCCCGGTGCGCCCTCCAGGGAGCGGACCGAGAAGCCCACCGCGCGCAGCTCGCCCTCGAGGCGCACCGTGGCCTCCTCGACGACCTTCCCGGCGTGCGGCGCGCGCACCACGATCACGCCGATCTCCTCCGCGGCGCTCGCCTCCCGGGACACGAAGAGCGCGGCGCACAGCGCAAGGACGACCCCGAACCCGCTGCGCCTCATGGGCGGCGCAGGATCTCCGCCGCGGCAGCCGCGAACGCCCCGTGCGGGTGGCGCGCGAGGTACTGCTCGGCGATCGGCCGGGCCGCGCCGTCGCCCTGGGAGGCGCGCAGCACGATCATCTTCCGCCCGAGCGCCTCGGCGGCCAGCGAGCCGGCCGGCGACTCGGCGAGGTACCGATCGTACCAGTCGATGGCCGCCGCGGGCGAGCCCGCCTCCGCCATGCGACCGAGGAGGAACGCCGCCGAGCGCGCCTCGGGCGATCCTGGGAAGCGCGCGCGCTCGGCGAGCAGCGCGCGCCGCGCGAGGTCGTTCCGCCCCGTGTAGCGCGCGGCGTCGGCCAGCGCGGCGATCTCCGGCAGCGGGCTCGCCGCGATCGTCGCGTCGATGCCCCGCGCCTCGGCCACCGCGATCGCCCCGGCGAAGTCACCGCGGGCGACATGCTCGCTGCAGCTCCCCGAGGCGGCCGCAGGCGCCGCGGGCGCAGGGACCGCGGCCGAAGCTGGGGCGAGCGCCGCCATCGGCCCGGTCGTGACCGGCGCTCCCGCCGCGGCCGTTGCTCCCGCCGCGGCCGGCGCTCCCGCAGTGGCCGGCGCTCCCGCGGTGGCCGGCGCTCCCGCGGTGGCCGGCGCTCCCGCCGCGGCCGGCGCTCCCGCGGTGGCCGGCGCTCCCGCCGCGGCTGCCCCGCCCGTCTCAGCCGGCGCCCTGGCGTCCTCCAGCATGCCCATCTCGGCCGGCGCCCTGGCGTCCTCCAGCATGCCCATCTCGGCCGGTGCCCCGGCGTCCTCCAGCACGTCCGTCCTCGCCGGCGCGTCGGCTTCGCGCAGCGCGCCGCCTCCTGGCGCGCGCGCGCCGGCGGCGCTCAGGTCCGCGATCGTGAGCTCGCCGCGGATCACGTCCGCGACCAGGCGCTGGCCGCCCTGGAGCGCGACGCCACCCGCGACGAGCGGGCCGCGGACCGCGACCGAGCCGCTCTGCATGGTCAGCTCGAGCCGCTCGCGCTCCCAGCTCAGGTCGAACTCCGTGCCCGTCACCCTGACGGTGAACGGCCCTGCCGCCGCGACCCACTCGGCCTCGGGCAGGTGCGCGACCCGGAAGTGCGCGGCGCCGCCCTCGATGTGGATCTGCGCGCCGCGCGCCGTCACGGCGGCGATGCGCCCGCGCGCCCCCGGCGCGAAGCGGACGGTCGTCCCCTCGCTGAAGCGCGCCGTCGCCCCGCTGGTCCCCCCGCGCACGTAGGTGTCCGCGAGCGCCGCGCCCTCGACGCGGTCTCCCGGCGCGACACCGTCGACCTGGTACGACAGGCGCGCCGCCGGGCGCAGCGCCCAGAGGCCCAGGATCACGAGCAGCGGCGCCAGCGCCGCCGGCAGGAGCCAGCGCCGCCGCGGCGCGAGCGGCAACACGGGGCGCTCGACCTCGTCGATCAGCCGCGCGCGGCCGCGGGCGAGCGCGCGGTCCGCCGGCGGGGCCGCCCCCGCCTCACGCGCCAGCGCCGCGAGCCGCCGCAGGGCGACCTCCGGGGGAACACCGGGCCTCGGATCAGCCATCGCTCGCCTCCTCCACGGGCTCGACGTACGCCGCGAGGAGCGGATCCCGCTCGGCCATCGCGTGGACGCGCGCGGTCACCTTGGCCAGGTGGCGCTTGGCCGTGGCCAGGGACATCCCGCTCGCCTGGGCGGTCTCCGCGAGCTCCAGCCCCTCGATGTGGCGCAGCACGAAGAGGAGCCGCGCCCTGTCGTCCAGCCTGTCGAGCAGCGCGTAGAGCCGCGCGACCGCCTCGCGCGCGCCCTCGTCGACGCCCTCGGCCGGCTCGTCCGGCAGCGCGCCGCTGTCGGTGACCGAGAACCAGCGCCGGAGCCGCCGGCGCCGCAGCGCCGACCGCGCGACGCGCACGGCGATGCCGAGGAGGAACGGCCGCAGCGCCGCGGGATCCCGCAGGTTCTTCACCTCCCGGAAGAACTGCAGGAACGTCTCCTGGGCGTGGTCCTCGACGTCGCCGCCCGGCCCGAGCACGCGGCGGAGCAGGCCGTGCACCAGGGCGCCGTAGCGGTCCCAGACGGCGCCGGCCGCGCCTGGCTGGCCCTCGGCAGCCGCGCGGGCGAGGCCGGCGTCGTCCAGGCCGGTCAGGGGGCTCGGGCGGACGAGGGTGAGCCGGGGGGCGAGGGCTGCGCTGGGCAAGACCACGGGAACTGGACTAGGTGGTCGCGAGGGGGTCCCGGTGGCTCACAAAAGCGACGGGGGCGAAGCGAACGCCGCGCGCACCTCGCGAAGGGCGATCTGGATCTGTCGATGGGAAAAGGACAGGCCGCATCGAGGGGGGAGACCGACGCCGGAGCGCCGGCGAGAAGGGGGCCAGCGATCGCGGGGTCGGAGGGCGGCGTCTCCAGCGCGAAGACGGGTGCCACCCGTCTTTTCTTGGAGCCACGTCCACCAGGAGACGGGTGCCGGCCCTCTCATCTTGCAGCCGCCTCCACCGCGGAGACGGGTGCCGCTCGTCTTTTCTTGCAGCCGCCTCCACCGGGAGACGGGTGCCTCTCGTCTTTTCTTGGAGCCACGTCCACCGGGAGACGGGTGCCTCTCGTCTTTTCTTGGAGCCACGTCCACCGGGAGACGGGTGCCTCTCGTCTTTTCTTGGAGCCACGTCCACCGGGAGACGGGTGCCACTCGTCTTTTCTTGGTGCCACGTCCGCCGGGAGACGAGTGCCACTCGTTTTTTCTTGGTGCCACGTCCACCGAAAGACGGGTGCCGCTCGTCTTTTCTTGCAGCCACGTCCACCGGGAGACGAGTGCCTCTCGTCTTTTCTTGCAGCCACGTCCACCGGGAGACGAGTGCCACTCGTCTTTTCTTGGAGGAACGAATTTGCGGTGCCGAGCCGTCGCGATCCGTCTCGTCACCCGGAATTTTGGGGGCACCAGACCACCGATTGCACCCGTTCGGAAGGCATTGACCCAACCCGGGCCCAGCCGGCGAGCACCGTGCCCGGGGAGCTCACGACGATCGATCCGTCGCCTCGATCCGCCGTGCTCGCGTCCCTTGCCGGCACGTTGAGCCGAGCCGTCGCCCTCGGGGACGTGGATGCAGCCTGGGTCGTGCACGAGGCGATCGGTCAGCTGCTCGGGCTGGCGGCGGTACCGGAGGAGCGAGCGCGCTCACGCCCGTAAGGCGAGGCCTACCCCGCCGCCGGCAGTGTAGGCACTCGCGGATCCGCACCGCGTCGCCGAGGAGCAGGCACCGTCCCCCGACGGGCCCGTCAAGGCGCGCGCCTCATCGTTGGACAGCCAATATGCCGTGCCGAATCGTCGCGCTCCGTCGCTTTTGCCGCAATTTTGGGGGCCGCAGACTACCGACTGCACCCCCTCGGAACGCATGGGCCCAACCCGAACAAAAGCGGCGAGCCCTGGGCCCGGAGCGTTCGCCGTGACCGGGCCCGTCGCCTCGGGCCGTCGTCGTCTCGCTCCCGACGCGCTCACCCGCGCCGTCGCGCCAGGGGACGGTACCCGGCGGCCCCCGCGTGACGAAACCAAAAGGGGAGGGACGCTGCTCGACGACGTGGCCGGGGGGAAGTCTGCCCTGAGGTGCGTGCGCCGGCCATCACGACGCGCCGCGAACCGCGAAGGCTGCCGTTTGGACGAGCTCAGTAGGGTACAGCTATACGGTAGGATGCCTTCCGCTTGGTGCTACGTCGCGGTAATTCCAGGCGTTTCAGGCGTGGAAGGCCTGCCTGATCGCCTAAGGCCCGTTCTGTCAATGAGCTCGTACAGTCGGACGGCACGAGTCAGGAACGGCTCCGAGAATCGTGACTTTGCGGAACGCGTTTGCTTGTCCTATCCGCTCGCTGAAAGCGAAGCGAGCGACGCGGCCGTTCGGGGTGGCGCGCGGATCGAAGAGACCCTCGAAGGCGCCCGGCGGCGCGCGCGGTGCTCCTGTTCGCCAGGCTTACGAGCGCTCTCACCGAACGGCGCGCGCCTCCGCTTGGGCACAGGCCGCGCGCCTTGCACGCGCTGGTCTATTTTGTCGTCACACAGGACACGTCCTCCGTCGGAGAAGTCAAGTCCTCCACCTTTGACTCTAGCTCTTGAGACGGATAGTACATCACGAAATTATAACACATCTCATCCTGCGTGCGCTCCCCGAATTCCACGGCACGGTTGCCCGGGTTGTCCCACGCGCAACGCGTCCTCACGGTATCGCCGCCACGAAGGATGGTATCGTTGTCGTACCAGATCTGGTTGTCGAAGTTCCACGGATCGGCGAGCCCCAGGTTGCTCGGCTCGCTGCCGTCCGTGGGCACCGTGTTGCTCGACAGGTGCTTGCCGAGGGTGTGCATGTGCGGCATAACACCGATCACCGAAATCGCCCCCATATCCCGCGGGAACTGGTAATCGCAGCTCACGTCGAGCGAGCCGTGAGGCGGGATGTTGATGTCTTCTGTGCCGAACGCGAAGATGCCGGCGTCGTTGGGGCGGAGCTCCGTCGTCGTGCAGACGTCGAAGCCGGTGCTGTCTTGCTGCCCGTCGAGGCCCTTGATGTTGCTGTAGTGCACCTGGATTGTGAAGTGTGCCGTGCCTTCCAGCGGGAAGCCCGCCTCCAGCGGCAGCTCCGTGGCCTTGCCGCCGGGCGCCCAGACGGCCAAAAGAGGCCCCATGATGTCGCCCCCATCGCACGGCGTGGGCGTCGAGGGAGACGCCTCATCCGCCTTGAAGAGCAGGATATGGTGTACAATGGTGCTGTTGTCGATGCGGGGCGCGACCCCGACGAGGTGTCGTTTCTGGCCGATCTCTACATCGACCCCATAACACATATACTGGTCCTGGACGTCCTTCGGCATGACGTAAGGCGCGGACGGCGCTAGCAGGACATCCGGTGTGCAGCTCAGGGTCGGAGGGTCGATGGTTCCGCCGCCGCCCGGGTCGACGCACGTGTCTTTACCGGCCGGCATGCCGGCGGCGATCCATTGATCGAAGATCGCGAGCTCCGCGTCGGTCAGGCGCTCGGTTGGGGGCGGAGGCATGGGGCGCGCGGTGTCGCGGGCGCGTGCGGCGACGAGCTCGTAGACCTTCTTGTTGGGATCGCTCACCGCGGGCGCGACCAGATCGCTCCGGTCGACCAGCGGGAACGGCGCGCCGAACTTCGGGGACGCCCCGTGACAGGTCTGGCACTTCGTGGAGAGGATCTTGTCGACGTCGCACGGCAGCGCTTCCGCGTTGCCGTTCTCCGGACCGGAGCCGGATGAGCCGCTGCTGCCCTTCTCGGCGTCGCTGCACGCGACGACCACGAGAGCGGATAGGAAGGACAGCGCCGAGAACAAATAACGACTACGATTCATGCGAGCTCCTCGGGGAAAAGTGCGACCTGAATCGGCGTTCGAGGGTATCGAGCGCTGAGCTGCAGCTTTTCGGAAGGGCGGTCGAAGACCGAGATTCCGAAGAACGCCGTCGAATTGGGTGGAAGAAGAACGCGCGCCGCGAGCTCCCGAGAACAGCGGGAGACTTGGCGCGTGAGAGCACCGGCGACCCAGGTCTACGGACGGGCCGGCGGCCTGGCGTCGGTGCTACTTCGGTGAGTGCCCGCCCGCTCTGAGAACGTTCAACGGTGCGCTCACGCGGAAGGTATCGAGGCGCTCGCGCGCCAGGAGGCGCGGTGCCGTCCGGTCAAAGCTCGGCTGCGGGCGAGCGTCGCGCGCGGGGATCCATCTACGGGGCGCGCCCGAGCCAGTAGGGTACAGCTATACGGTAGGATGCCTTCCGCTTGGTGCTACCTCGCGGTAATCCCAGGCGTTTCAGGCGTGGAAGGGCTGCCCCATCGCATAAGGCCCGTTCTGTCAATGAGCTCAACCAGTCGGACTGAGCGCAGAAGAATTCAGCGCCGCAGTTCATCGAGGAAACGGGCGGCCACCGCGGCCGGCGAGCCCTTCTTCTCGTCCACCGCCGCGTTCATCTGGCGCATCTCCTGCGCGTCGATCGTCCCCGACAGCCCGCGCAGCGCCTCCAGCACCTCCGGGCGGGTGCGCGCGAGCCGATCGCTCACCAGCACGAGCGCGTCGTACGGCGGGATGGCCCGGCGATCGTCCTCCAGCAGCACCAGATCGTCGACGATGATCCGCCCGTCGGTCGAGAAGGCGGTGATCACGTCCACCTGCTCCGCCCGCAGCGCCTCGTAGAGCAGCGACGGATCCATGCTCCGCGCCTCGCGGAACGCGAGGCCGTACACGCGCTCGATGGCGCGCCACTCCGGCCGCTGGAAGATCTCGTAGTCGCCCCCCACCCGCAGCGATCGCGCGCGCGCCCCGAGATCGCTGATGCGCCGGATCCCCAGCCGCTCGGCCTCGGCCCGCCGCATGGCGAGCGCGTAGGTGTTCTCGAACCCGAGCGCGGCGGCCACGTGGACGTTGTACCGATCGAGCAGCTCCCTCTCCACCGTGGCCAGCACCGACGCGCGGTCCGCGCTCTCCGTGCTCCGTCTCAGGACGTTCGCCCAGAGGGTGCCCGAGTAGTCGACGTAGACGTCGATCTCGCCGTTCTTCAGCGCGTCGAACACCACCGTCGATCCGAGCGATCCCAGCGTCCGCGCCGGCACGCCGGCGACGCGCTCGATCCTCCCGGCGACGATGCCGGCGAGGATGTACTGCTCGGTGAAGGTCTTGGCGCCGACGGTGATGGACACCTGATCATCGCGCGCGAGGAGGGCGCGCACGACCGGGGTGGCCGCGAAGACCGCGAGCCCGGCGAAGCCGCCGAGACACAGCAGCACGAGGCGCCGGCTGCGGCGCGTGACGCCGGCGAGCAGGCCACGCACCAGGCCGTCCAGCACCAGCGCGAGCCCGGCCGAGGCCACACAGCCGATCAGCACGGCCGTGGTGTTGCGCGTCTGCAGCCCGCTGAAGATGTAGTCACCAAGGCTCGGCGCCCCGACCGGCGTGGAGAGCGTGGCGGTGCCCACCGTCAGCACCGCCGCCGTGCGCACGCCGGCCACGATCACCGGGAGCGCCAGCGGCAGCTCGACGCGGCGGAGCTGCTCGCGGGGCGTCATCCCCACGCCGCGCGCGGCCTCGATCACCGCCGGATCGAGGCCCGAGAGGCCGGCCGCCGTGTTCCTGAGGACCGGCAAGAGGCTGTAGAGGAAGAGGCCGATCAGCGCCGGCAGGTAACCGATGCTGCGCGCGCCCAGGGCCGCGAGCACGGGCACCATGAAGGCGAGGAGCGCCAGGCTCGGGATGGTCTGGACGACGCTCGCCACGCCCAGCACCGGCCCCTCCAGGCGGCGCGATCGCGTGACCAGCACGCCCAGCGGGACGCTCACGGCCACGCCCAGCGCCAGGGCGACCAGCGTGAGCCCAAGGTGGGCGGCGAGGTAGCGCGGGAGGAGGGCGAGCTGCTCCTTCACGAAGCGTCGCCTCCAGCGATCGTTCGCGCGGGCGCGCCCGCGATCAGCGACTCGACGGCGCGCGCCTGCTCGAGCGGGCCGCGCACCAGATCGGCCACGTAGTCGTCGGCCGGCGCGCGCACCAGCTCGCGGCCGGGCGCGAGCTGCAGGAGGCGCCCGCCGCGCATGACGCCCACGCGATCGCCGAGGAGCAGCGCCTCGACGACGTCGTGCGTGACGAAGATCGCCGAGAACCCCAGGCTCCGGCGCACCCGCGCGAACGATCGCTGGAGGCGCTCGCGCGTGATCGGATCGAGCGCGCCGAACGGCTCGTCGAGCAGCAGCACGCCCGGCTCGGCCGCCAGCGCCCGCGCCACGGCCACGCGCTGCGCCTGGCCGCCGGAGAGCGCGTCGGGCCGCCGATCGCGGACCTCGGCTGGATCCAGCTCGACCAGCTCCAGCAGCGTGTCCACCCGACCACGGATGCGCCTCGCGTCCCAGCCGAGGAGCGCCGGCGTGATGCCCACGTTCTCGGCGACCGTCAGGTGCGGGAAGAGCCCGAGCCGCTGGAACACGTAGCCGACGCGGCGCCGGAGCGCGTGCGGCGGCACGGTGGTCACGTCCTCGCCCTCGACGCGGATGCGACCCGAGCTCGGCTCGATGAGCCGGTTCGTCATCTTCAGCGTCGTGGTCTTCCCCGATCCCGACCCGCCCAGCAGGACCACCAGCTCGCCCGGCTCGACGCGCAGGGAGACGCTGTCGACAGCGGCGATTCCATCGTAGCGCTTGGTCACCTGCTCGAGCTCGATCATCGCCGCCGAGAGCGTGGCGCCTCGCGGACGACCCGGAAGCTCGAAAAGACATAGGGATAGTCCCGGCGATACCAGTTGCGGAAGCTCGGCCGGAGGAACCCCTCGTCGGTCGCCCACGAGGCGCCGAAGACGACGTCGTGCTCCCCGTCGAAGAAATCGGCCGAGTACCCGGGGTACGTGCGGGCGTACGCGACGAAGCCGGGCAAGGGCGCGAAGGGCGTGGACGTCCACTCCCAGCCATTGCCCACCAGCTCCTCGACGCCGAACGCGCTGGCGCCGTCCGGGTGGCTGCCCGTCGGCACCGGCGACCATCCGCGAAAGCCGAACTGGCCATGACGCGGCTCGCCCGGCGCGTGCCCCCACGGACGCGCGCGCACACCGCCGCTCGGCTCGCCGAACGCGGCGCGGCGCAGCTCGGCCTCGGTCGCCAGGCGCCCGCCGCGCCAGACGGCATAGGCGCGCGCCTGCTCGCCCGAGACCTGCGCCGGCCAGCCGGACGCGACCTCGAAGGAGACCGGCCCGAAGATCGTCTTCACCGCCAGCCCGCCTCCGCGGCGCACGAACGTACGGGGCGTGAGCGCGGCCCGCGCGCCGTCTTCCATCGCCTCGAGGAAGGCCAGGTAATCGCCGTTCCGCACCGGCAACGAGTCGATGGTGAAGCCCGGGACATCGATCTCCGCGCGCCCGAACTCGTTGTCCCAGCCGAACGGGATCGCCTCGAAGTCCGCGCCGATCACCACGCGGCCCGCCGGGACGTGCCGGGGCTCGGCCGCGCGCCCCCCGCCGCCCACGAACGCGGGCGCGCCGTCGGGGCGCCGCGCGGCGCCGTGCTCCTGGAGCATGTACATCAGGGTCTCGTGGTGCATCCGCTCGTGCTCGAGCACGAGCTGGAGGATCCGCCCCCGCGCGCCGAGCACGTCCTCGGCGCGCGCCAGCACGTCGGGGATGCGCGCCCGCACGGCGCGGCGGACCTCGTCGCGGTACGCGATCACCTCGGCGATCGCCGGCCACGCGCCCCTCGACGCGGCCCGGGCGCCGTCCTCGTCGGCCGGATCGATCCCGCGCTCGAACAGCACGTCGAAATCGCTCCGCATGGGCCCGAGCCCGAGGACGCCTCGGCCGATCTGGTTCCACGCGAAGGCCGGGAGGTGCCCCAGGTAGAACGAGAAGGGGTGTCGCAGCGCGATGGGCCGACGCCCCATCGACGCCTCCGGGACGAGCGCGAACAGATCGTCGCTGCGGCGCCACGCGGCGGCGAGGAGCGCCTCGAACGAGGCCTCCGTCACGCGTCGCTCCGCCGGAGCAGGGCCAGCGCGAAGAGCTGGTCGGGATCGGTGTGCCACGAAGACACCACGAGCCCTCCGGCCCGGGCCGAGGCCTGGAGCGAGTCGCGCGTGAACTTGCAGCTCACCTCGGTGCGGATCTCGGCGCCGCGCTCGAGATCGAGCCGCAGATCGAGCGCCGGGATCTGCACGCGCATCCGCCGCGAGGCCACGAGGCGCATCTCGATCCACGCCCGCGCCGCGTCGTAGAAGGCGCGGTGCGCGAACGCGTCGGGCGCGAAATTCGCCCCGAAGCGCCGGTTGATCACGCGGAGCGCGTTGCGGTTGAAGGCCGCCGTCACGCCCTCCGGATCGTCGTACGCGGCCTCCAGCCGGGCCGTGTCCTTGACCAGATCGGCGCCGACGAGCAGCGCGTCCGACGGCTCCATGACGCGCGCGACCTCGCGAAAGAAGGCGCGCCGCTCGTCGGGGTAGAGGTTGCCGATGGTGCCCGCGAGGAAGAGCACGAGGCGCCCCCCGCCCCGGCCGAGCCGCGGCAGGTCGGTGGTGAAGTCACCGATCACGCCGCGGAACGTGTACTCCGGGTAGTCGGTGCGGAGGCGGCTGATCGACGTCTCCAGGAAGAGCCCGTTCACGTCCAGCATCGTGCACGTCTCGCCGCCGCCCACCCACCGCCAGGCGTCGAGCAGGATGCGGATCTTGCGGCCCGCGCCGCTGCCCAGCTCGACGAGGCGCCGCGGCCGGACGGCGCGCAGGAGGTCTCCGGCGCGCTGCTCGAGGATGCCGATCTCCGTGCGCGTCGGGTAGTAGACCTCGAGATGGGTGATCTGCTCGAACAGCTCGCTCCCGAGATCGTCGTAGAAGTAGACGGGCGGGATCTCGGGCAGCGATCGTGTGAGGCTCTCGCGCAACCGAGCGCACTCATCGGGTGAAGGGTACGCGTCCTCCGCGAATGTGGAGCTCAACAGGACCTCCTTGAGGGAGCGCTGGGCAGGGCGTCCATTGGGAGGAGAGCGGCGGACGTCAAGCATGGATCCCCGGCGTGCCGCCGTGGACGATGCTCGGTGAAACCCGGGCAGCGCGGGCGTACTCAAGGGGTGTGCAGAAAACGGGGGCCGGGCAGGTAGAGCCAGTAGGGTACAGCGATACGGTAGGATGCCTTCCGCTTGGTGCTACGTCGCGGTAATCCGAGGCGTTTCAGGCGTGGAAAACCTGCCTGAACGCGTAAGGCCCGAGCCTCCCTAACTGCTCCATCGCCGCGCGCAGGGTCGCCCCCTCCTGCTCGATCCGTGCGGCCACCTCGGGCTTGTTCACCTTCCGCGCGATCGCCGCGACCAGCATCCCTGGCGAGAAGCCGACGCCCGGATCGATCCAGGCCACCGGCCGGCCCGCGGGCACATGCCGCTCCGCCCAGCGCAAGAGCGACGACTTCCCCACCTTCGCCCCCCAGGATCTGCGCCGGCAGGTTCTTGGCGATCGCGTCGAGGATCTCCCCCCTGCTCCGCCGTGCGGCCAAAGGCGTCCTGCGCGAGGCGCTCGATCGGGTCGTCACCGGGGGAGAGCGGGCCATGCGCGTTATCCATCCGCGGGGGTGAGCCCGTCCGTGCGTCCTCGCGGCGTCGCGCTACTTCCTCTTCGCGTCGTCGACGTAGGGGGCGGGCACCCAGCGGTAGGACTCTCCGTCTCTCCGGACGTGGCCCAGCCCGGGAAACGGGGCGTGGGTGTGCGCGACGAGGTAGCCCTTGTCGGCCGCGTCGGCGAGCGCCTTCTTGCGCGTCTCCACGGCCATCGGCGCGTTCACGTCGAAGGCCACCGCCACCGAGGGCTCGTCGAACTGAACGGCCATGAGGTGAACGAGGTCGCCCCACAGGAGGAGCCTCTGGCCGCCGCTCTCGAGAGCGTACAGCGTGTGGCCGGGCGTGTGGCCGTACGCCGGCTCCGCGCGGAACCCCGGAAAGAACTCGGCCGCTCCGGTGAACGGCTTCACTTGCCCGGCGTCGAGGTAGGGCTGCAACGTGGCTTGCGCCGCGGCGAAGAACTGGGCTTGCATACCCGAGGACTTCGCGGCGTTCGCCTTGTCCATCCAGTAGTCGAGATCCTTCTGGTTCAGGTGGACGGTGGCGTTCGGGAAGGCTTTCTTCCCGCCGATCACGAGCCCGCCGGCGTGATCCGGGTGAACATGCGTGAGGAAGACGTCGGTGACGCTCTCGGCGCTCACGCCCACCGCGGAGAGCGACGCGGGGAGCTTCCCTGTCGTGGGGCCCATGAGCTCTGCGCACCCGGTGTCGACGAGGATCGTCCTGCCGTTCCTGTGGATCAGGAAGGTGTTGAAGGACACGTCGATCGGCGACCTCTGGAACGATCGCGCGAGGAGCTTGTCGACCTCGCCCGGCTTGGCGTTGAGGACGAGGCCATTCGAGATATCCAGGCCGAACGTGCCGTCGGAAAGCACGGTCACGTCGACGTCGCCCACGCGCGTGTGGTAGAAGCCCGCCTGACGCCTCTCGCCGCCGTGCGGAACCAGCGCGCTCGCCGCCGGAGACGGCCCCGGTGCCGCCGGCGTCGCGGCGGGCTGCTCCGGAGCCGCCGGGCTCTTCGGAGCGCTGCTGCTCGGCGGGGCCGGGGCGGCGCACGCGGCGGGGAGGGTGAGAGCGCCTCCGAGCAGCAGGAGTGAGGCCGCGATGGACGCGATTCGCCGCGTGGAAATCATCCGCATGATCGTTCTTCTCTCCGGGCTCTCTTCGGTCGTCGGCGGCGCGCGAGCGCTGCTCGCCGCCCGTCGGCGGGACGGCGGCCCGTGTTCGCCGCCCGTTCGCCGTTGCACCGTACGTCCCGGAATGTAGACTTTCTGTGCCTGAAACATCAGAAAAATGAACTGATCGTCCAGACGGGGCGCCGGATGGGCGCCGGAGGAGCGGGGCGATGTCGGACCAGCGCGGGGCCTGGCCGCGCCGGTGTCTACTCCGCCAGCACCGGCGCCATCCACGGCACATCGGCCGGCGGATCCTGAACCAGCTTCCGAGCCCATTCCTGGTCGGTGAGTCGGGTGAAGCCCTCCGCCAGGTGCTCGTGGTAGGCGAACACTGCGCCCGCGTACGCGCGCGGCCCCTGACAGGTATCGACCGTCATGACCATCATGCGTGGATTGCCGGTGCCCACGTGCAACACCGACGGAGATCGCGGGACCGGCAGGTCGCCTCCGATGTCCGTGTGCACATCGGCGATGGTCGGGTCGCTCTTCAGGCCGTCGACGGGATCGAAGAACAGATCTTTGTACCAGCCCGTTTGCCAGGGGTCGCCGCTGCCACCGCCCTCGATGTGAATTGCCTGCTTGATGAAGGTCAGATGCTCTTCCGAGTGCGGCATGCCCGTCCGCTGCGCTTCCGCCATTTCACTCAAGGTGGTCGCGATGCGCGACAGGGTGCCGAAGTAGGCGCTCACCTGCTCCGCCAGCGTGTCGTTCCCGTTCAAGCTGAAGTCGAGGGTATCGACCAAGGCCTGGCCCTGGCCGGCGAATCTGGCGATCCTTTGAAACAGCTCGGGGTAGGGCTCGACGTACGCATCCGGAAAGTCGCAGCCATTGCTGCCGGTATACGACTGCTTGGCATACAAGATCGTGTCATGCCTGAGCTGCGCCCACGATCCGAGCTGGGTGTTCAGCAAACGGCGCCCCCACGCCTCGCTGCGCGCCACGCTGGGTAGACCTTCCGCGGCTGGCCCCAGGGTCGTGGCGTTCGCCGAGAGCGTCTGGAGCGCCCCGAGCCAGGACGTGTACAGGCTGCCTTCCCAGTACGATGGCGGGTGGGCGTCGGCGATGACGCGGACGGCCGCCAGATCGCCGGCGTAGCTCCATTCTTCGAGCTCACCCGCGAGCAGGCTCACCGCGTGATCGTTCTTCAGGGCGGCGAACGCGGCGTCGAGCGGGTTCGGGACCACGCGCGTCGCGGTGCGGTCGTACACCACGTTGGAGAACACGTGACTGTCGATCACGTAGCGCTGCCCGAAGAACGCAAAGCTCGCGTTGAGCGGGAACGTGGAATCGCCGCCGTCCTTTCGCATGATGTGACTCGCGATGCGCTGCTCGCCGTAGCGCCCGTCGATGATCGCCTGAGCGATCGTCGTGTCATCGATGGCGGCAAGCCCGCTCGCATCGGACACCCCCAGGCCTCTCAACAGCTCGTCCAGCTCGGGCACGATCATGTAGTCGTGCTCGCCCACGAACGCGGTGACGGTTCGATCGATGCCCGACCAGTCTTCCAGCGCCGCGGCATCCATCAAGCCACGCAACGCCAGCGCCGCCTCGAGCTGGCGGCGCCAGAAGACGCGCGAGCCATCGGGCATGGTCTCGATGAGCCGAAAATCGATGCGTCCCATCCACATCATGGCGCGGAAATAGCGCTCGAGCGCCACCGTGTCCGTGTAGTGGCCCCGGGGCTTGAACTGCGAGAAGTCGAAGCGGCGCGGAACGCCGAACATGGACTTTTTCTGTTCTCCGTCGGCCGCTTCGGCGTGAGTCAGGAAGGACGCGACGTCGGCTTTGCTTGCCCCCGCCACGGGTTCGCTCGGCGCTCCCATCAGCAGGCTGCGCGCGACGGTCAGGTAGAAGTCCGCGTCGGCTGCCGCCTGCTGCGAGAGCCCGGAATTTCCGGACGCCAGGCGAGCACGCATCGTGTCGAGCAAGCGGGTGACACGCGGGATCAAGACGGCTCGTTCCAGGGCCTGCAAGATGTCGTCGTACGAACGGTGCATGGCTTCGAGCACCATGTCGCCGCTCACGAAGACCGGCAGATCGTGCACGTAGATGGCAGCGTAGGCGTAGGGAAAGCTGGGATAGGCAAGTCGGCTGGAGACGACGAAGCCGTTGGCGGCCAGGACCTCGAGCTCCGCGTCATTCAGGCCCAGCTCTGATCGCTGGATCAGATCGAGGTTCTGAACGTCCGTGAGACCGTAGCCCAGATCGTTCGAGAACGAGACCGCGTAGGCCTCCTGGAGGGACGCCGCGTCGTGTTGTCTGGCGGCGGCCACCTGGGCTTCGACTTCGGTCGCTGCGACCGAGCTGAGCTCGAGCTGCACCTGGGTTCCGACGTCATCGGGACGCTCGTCGCCGGGACCGGCGGGGCCCGGCCCGCCCGGTTCGGTGGAACCAGAACACGCCGCGAGCAAGCCAACGCTGACCAGGGCGGAGAGAATTCGTTGGGTGTGCACGGATTTTCCTGCTCCTTTGGCGGCACGGGGGCCGGTGTGCCGGTGTGCCAAACCCGGATCGTTGTGCCGCGGCACCAGGCCGAAGGACGCTCGAATCGCGGGTTTCATCCACGCCATGTGTGCCAACGCCACAGACAAGCAACCGGCGTACCAGCCATCCCAGTCGACAAGCGGCTTCCTGGCTTCCTGCTGGCCGCTCCAGTGCCGCGGGTGTGGGTGTCGTACGGCGCCGGCGGTTCTAAATGGGGCTCCTGGACGCCGAGCTCATGCCGCGCCTGCTCGGCGACGGTCGCCGGCACCGGGCGCGAGACGAGCAAGCCTGTCCTCATCGGCTGACTTCGATCCCTTTTTCTCTCAGGCGCCGGAGGATGTCCTGACCGTTCATCTCCCAGAGGTCGCCCGGGTCGATCTCTCGCGTCTGGCCGTCCCTCATCTTCACAATCCACACCTCGATCTTGCGATTCTTTCTATCCCTGGCGGTGCCAATCGCGACGGATGCGACATCAGCGTGACGAAATCCCTTCACGGTCGGCGCGAACCAGAAGCCTGTCGTCTGCTCCAGCTTCTCGTCGTCGAGGACGACCCGATCCATCGCCAGCATCGGCGCGAAGAGGCCACCCGCTACCGCGGAAACCCCGAATGCGATCAAGGCGACCACCAGCGGCTGACGCCTCCACAGCAGGAGCACGCCGATCGACGCGGCAAGCACCGCGACGGCGATCGCAATGCCGGGCACATAGCTTGGGAAGCTGTAGATCATGCTGTCTTACCTGACGGATCTCGCGTTCTACCGCGAAACCCGAGCGAATGTAAGAACGCCAAGCGTGCCATCCCACGGAAGCCACCGTGCAGGCTATGTCGGAGCGCGCAAGAGCACTTTCGCGGACGCAGCGCCGAGGACCAAGCCAGCGCCTGCGCCGAGGAGACCCGAGATGCCGAGGCCCGCGCAGCCCAGGCTCGCGGCCAGGACCGCGATGCCGCTCGCCCCGAGCCAGGTCGATGCGGGCGCCGAGCCCCGGACGAGGCGGGCGCCGAGCCACACGCCCGATGGAACACCGACGCCCAGGCACACGGCAGTGCACACGGAGAGGAGCGGCGCGTCCGCGCAGGCCGGAGCCACCCGGCCGGCGGCGAGCCCCGCCAGGAGCGGCAGCGCGCCGGCGAGGAGCCCGTAGCGCACCGAGTCCGCCCCCTGCCGGTCGCGCCAGCGCAGGAAGAAGCTCGCGCCGAGCAGGAGCACCCCGAGGCACGCGCAGGTCTCGCGCTCGCCCGTCTCGAGCATGCAGACGAGCACGACGGGCACCAGTATCCACGCCGCGCGCGCGGCGACGCGCAGCCGGCCGACCTCGTATGCGCGGAGGCCAACGCGCTTCAGCTGCTCACCGCCCGCGCTCGTGACCGTGGAGGATCGCTCCACCGCACGGGTCGTGATAGATCCGAGGGGCAACGGGAACTCCAGGGGGGCCGGTCTGTCGGGCGTGCGTGGCGCCAGGCGCATGCTCTCTACCTCGCGCTGCTCCCCTCGGCTTTCCCTCTCCGGGAGTCACCGGTCACGATCCTTCAGCTTGCGGGTGGTTGGCATGAACAAGAACCGTTCTTCTCGATGGCTGTGCGGCACGACCTCGATCGCGCTCGGGATCGCGGCCCTCTCCGGCTGCTCTGGCAAGGTGGACAAGGCTGACGATGGCCCGAGCGGCTCGTCGAGCGCGGGCGGCACGACGGGAGCGGGGGGCCATGGCGCCAGCGCCGGCGCAACGGGCGCCGGCGGAGCCGCCACGGGCAGCACGGGCGCTCTGGGATCTGGTACGGGCGGCTCCGGCGACGGCGGCAACGGAGGCGCCGGAGGCGCTGGACCGAGCAGCTCCGGGGCCGGCGGTTCCAGCGACGGGTCGGGTGGCTCGAGCGGCAGCACCGGCAAGTTCGTCGGCAACATCACGACGAACGGCCAGGTGCGCGACGGCTTCATCCAGCACTGGAACCAGATCGCGCCCGAGAACGAGGGCAAGTGGCCCTCTGTCGAGAGGACCCGCGGCGTTCGAGAGTGGAGCAGGCTCGACGCGATCTACGAGTACGCGCAGGACAACGACATCCCCTTCATGCAGCACAGCTTCGTGTGGGGTGCCACGCAGGCGGCCTGGCTCACGAGCCTCCCCGCGGAGGAGCAGCGGCAGGCCGTGAGGGACTGGATGCAGGCGTTCTGCGAGCGGTACCCCGACACGAAGTACATCGTCGTCGTGAACGAGCCGCCGCCCCACACCGTGCCTCCCTTCATGAACGCCATCGGAGGCGGCGGCGAGAGCGGCTATGACTGGATCGTCAACTCCTTCAAGTGGGCTCGCGAGTTCTGCCCGGACGCGACCTTGATCCTCAACGACTACAACAACATCGAGTACGAGAGCGATCACAACCACTTCGTCGAGATCGTGAAGGCGGCGCTGGAGGCGGGCGCCCCGATCGACGGCCTCGGCGCGGAGGCCCACGACGCGTACAAGATCGACACCAGCACCGTGAAGGGCTACATCGACAGGCTCGCCGCCACGGGCCTGCCCGTGTACATCACCGAGTACGACATCGACCTCGCGGACGACGACGAGCAACGCAGGGTGATGGAGGAGCAGTTCCCGATGTTCTACAACCACAGCGCCGTCAAGGGCATCACCCTCTGGGGCTACGTCGTCGGCTCCACCTGGAGGGACAGCACGGGCCTCCTGCACCCGGACGGCACGATGCGGCCGGCAATGACCTGGCTGATGGACTTCCTCGGTCGCGGCGAGTGATCTCCCTCGCACGACCGTGCCGCGGCGCTCCTTGGCGCGCACGACCGTGACCTACGTCTCGGGGTCAGAGACGGCATCGCCGGAGCACCTCGATGGCGGGCTGCCGTGGGGCGAGGACACGCTCGGGATCTACTTCTGACGCGCGGGGTCAGCGCGCCTCGTGCTCGCGCCAGAAGGCGAACGCCTCGTCCAGGTACACCTCCTTCGCGCCGTGGCCGAACGGGTGCTCGGCGACGCGCACGGGCCAGCCCGCGCCGCGCAGGACGCCCGCGAGGGCGCGGGCCGAGCCGCCCACCGTGTCGTGGGCGCCGAAGCCGATGTAGAACGGCCTCGGCGCGAGCGTCGCGAGCTCGGGCGTCGCGCGGCCTCCCCCGCCGGACATCGCGCCGAACCCGTCTGCGTCGATCCCGCCGCGCAGCGCGAGCGCCGCGGCGAAGTACGCGCCCGACGACGAGCCGGCGACATACACCCGCGAGAACGACGCGCCGGCGATCTCCTCGAGCCTCCTCCGCTTCTCCGCGAACGTCGCGACGAGCGGAGCAGCGTGCTCGTCGTACGCCCGCCCGCCCGTCGGCCAGCCCCACCAGCTCGCGTAGCCCTTCGGCGCGAGGCCGACCTTGCCGCGCGGCATCAGCGCGGCGACGCCCGCGCGCCGTGCGGCGCGGGACACGACCGTCTCGAAGTTGGTCTTCTGCTGGCTCTCCTTCCCAGGCGGGACGATGCCGTGGAGGTAGAGCAGCAGCGTCCGGGTCGGCGCGTCGGGCAGCACGTAGCAGGTCTCCTCGTCGAGCGCGTCGACGCCGTCGATGCACCAGTCCGTCTCGACGCGCGGCGGGCGCGCTCGGGGCCACGGCGCCGGCTCGGGCGATGCGGTCGGGGCGGCGGCGACGGTCGGGATCGGCGCTGCAGGCGCGAGGCCGGGCTGCGCCGGACCGAGCGCGGCCCCGTCGCCCACTGGCGCGTGCGCGCTCCTCGGAGCGTCTGCCGTGTTGGTGCACGCGCAGACCGCGACCGCGAGCGCGCCGAGCAACGCCGCGATCCACCGCGCCGCACCTCGCGACGACGGGCCGCTGGCGCTGCGACCAGCGCTGACCAGCGCGCCGCTCGCCGACCGCCGTCCCATCACCCCGCGCGCGCGTCGCTCACCGCGATCAGCGCTCCGAGCGCCGCCGCGCACACCGTCTCCGTGCGCAGCGTCAGCGCGCCGAGGCGCACCCGCTCGAACCCGAGCGCCGCGCACATGCCGAGCTCCTCCGGCGTGAACCCGCCCTCCGGGCCGACCGCGAACGCCGCCTCCATTCCCGGCGAGAGCGCGGCCAGCCGCGCGCCGAGCGGCGTCTCCGCGTAGGGATCCAGGCACATCCCCAGCGCGCCGCCCTCGGTCGACGGCGCCGCACCCGCCTCCGCGAGCGCCGCCGCGAGGCTCATCGGCGCCTCCACCCGGGGCGCGTCCCCGCGGCCGCACTGCCGCGCCGCCTCGATCGCGATCCGGCGCCAGCGCTGGCTCCTCTCCTCGGCGGGCCGCGCCACGCTCCGCGCCGAGATCGCCGGGATGATCCGCGTCGCCCCGAGCTCGGTCGCGTCGCGCACCACCGCGTCCATCTTGTCGCCCTTGCCCACCGCCTGGATCCACGTCACGCGCCGGCCTGGCCGCAGCGCGGCCGGGCGGGGCGCGTCGATGCGCGCCTCCGCCCCGCGGCGGCCGATCGACTCGAGCGTGGCCTCCGCCTCGACCCCGAGCTCCGGATCGAACACGACGAACCGATCCCCCTCGCGGAGGCGGTGCACCCGCACGACATAGCTCGCCGCCTCGGGCGGCAGCGCGACCACGCCGGCCGCGATCGCGCCGAGCGGCACCCGCAAGAGCCCCGGGCCGCTCATCCCGGCGAGGACGCCGCGCCGCCCGGCGCGCGGAACAGGAGCGCCACCCAGCCCTCGCCGCCCGCGTCGCCCCGCCCCGCCCTGCGCTCGCCGCCCGGCGACGCGGGATCCGGCCGGGTCGCGACGTGCTCGAGCGGGCCCGGCAGCGACGTGTACCGCGCGATCAGATCGTCGCGCTCGCTCTCGAGGATGCCCGACAGGATCAGCCAGCCGCCCGGCTCGAGCACGCGCGCGAGCTCCGGCGCCAAGGGCCGCAGCACCCGCGCCTCGATGTTCGCGACGACCCACGGGAACCGCCGCGTCACCGCCTCGACCACGCCGGCGCTCGCGTCGATGCGGCCCTCGAGGCCGTTGCGCGCCGCGTTCTCGAGCACCACCTCGATCACGTCGTCGTCGTTGTCGATCGCGATCGCCCGCTCCGCGCCGAGCAGCAGCGCGACGAGCGCGAGGATGCCGCTGCCCGTGCCCACGTCGAGGATCTCGCGGCCGCGGAGCTCCGCCGCGTGCTCGTCGAGCAGCTCCGCCACGAGCGCCGTCGTCGCGTGGAGCCCCGTGCCGAACGCCCTGCCCGGCTCGAGCAGGAGCACCCGCTCGCCCTCGCGCTCGGGCGCGCGCTCCGCCCACGGCGGCACGACCGTGATCGTGGGCGTCAGCGCGAACGGCGCGAAGTGCTCCTTCCACGCGTCGCGCCAGGCGTCGCCCACCACCTCCTCGAGCCGCGCGGCGAGCGGCGGCGACTGCTCCCCGAGCGCCGCGATGGCCTCCATCGCCTCGCCGTGATCCTCGAAGCTGGCGACGAGCGTCACCTGGCCCGAGCGCGCGCCGCGGACGAGGGTCTGCTCGTCGCGCTGCTCGACGCCGCTGGCGCCCAGCTCGAAGAGCAGGGCGCCGATCTCGTCGGCCTCCGGCTCCGGGACATCGACTGCAACGAACGGGTATCGAGGCTCCACCTGGCTTGCTCCGTGACGAGCCGCCGGCCTGGAGAGCGGCCGCGGCGCGGACGGGAGCCTAACGAAATTCCCGCAGAGAGGCGCGTCCGATCGCGCGGAACCGCTGGAAGACGCGGAGCATTTCTAGCGCCCCACATAACGCCGGCGCGCCGGGACCGAGACGAGCACCTCGCTGCGCGACGCCGGCGGCGGGACGCGCTCGCCGTCGTGGAGCACCATCGCGGTCAAGCGCCCCCCGTAAACCGCGCCCGTGTCGATCCCGGTCGCCCACGCGTGCATCTGCGGCTCGCTCCGCGCGTTGTGGCCGAACACCACGTGCGGCGGGCCCTGGTACGTCTGGCCCCACAGCGTCTTGCCCCCGCGGCGCTCGACCGGCTCGCCGTAGCGGCCGAGGCAGCGCACGTACATCAACGTGTGCGGATCCTGTCGCTCGATCGGCAACCCGGGGATCAACCCTGCATGGACCACACGGAGCCCGTGCTCCGGCAGATCCAGCCAGTACGGCAGCGTCTCGAGCCACGCCCAGTCCCGCTTGCGCAGCTGCTGCGCGGTCTCCTTCGAGAGCTCCCCCAGCGGCTCGCCGCGAGGATCGCTCCGCCCGGCACGCCAGCGGAGCAGCCGATCCTCGTGGTTGCCCCGCACGGAGATCGCGCCGACCTCCCGGAGCAGATCGAGCGTTCCGCACGGATCAGGGCCGCGCACGATCAGATCGCCGACCATGACGACCCGATCGTCCGATACGAGGCCCACGTGCTCGATCAGCCGCGCCAGCTCATCCCGGCAGCCGTGAACGTCACCGATGATGATCGTGCGCGGCATCGCACACCCAACGTAGCAGGGACGCCCGTTCCATGGGGGGCGCCCAGGCCCGTCCCCGCGGACGCGGCAGGACCGCGCAGCCCGGCCGGCGAGCGCCACGCGCCGCCGCGCGCCGCGATCGAAATTTTACATGCAATTCAGGAGAGTTACGCGCCGGCCACCCGGACGGCGCCGCGCTGGGCCCTGGTCAGGCGCATTACGGGGAGTCGATCTTGGCGCGCTTCGGGATCACGACGATCCCGCCCTCGCTGACGAACCACTTCTTGCGGTCCTCCTCGAGGTTGAAGCCGATCTCGGCGCCGGCGGGGATCTCGACGTCCTTGTCGATGATGCAGCGGCGGAGCTTGACGTGGCGCCCGATCTTGACGTCCTCGAACAGCACGCACTCCTCGATGTGGCTGAAGGAGTTCACGCGGACCCGGTTCGAGAGCACGCTGCGGTGGATCCTGCCGCCGGAGATGATGCACCCGAGCGAGACCAGGCTGTCCGTGGCGATGCCGACGCGCGCGTTCGCCTCGTCGCGGAAGACGAACTTGGCGGGCGGGTCGTGGCTGATCCCGGTCCGGATCGGCCAGCGCGGGTTGTAGAAATTGAACGCCGGCTGGATGCTGACGAGATCCATCTGGGCCGCCCAGTACGCGTCGATCGTCCCGATGTCGCGCCAGTACCCCGCGCCCTCGTCCTCGCCGGGGACGCGGTTCTCGTGGAAATCGTAGACGTAGACGCGGCTGCCGCTCTGGACCATGCGCGGGATGATGTCGCGCCCGAAATCGTGCGCGCTGTCCTCGGTCGCCGCGTCGTGCTCGAGGACGTCGAGCAGCGCCTTCGTCTTGAAGATGTAGTTGCCCATCGACGCGAGGCACATGCCCGGCCTGCCGGGCATGCTCGGCGGATCCTGCACCTTCTCGTGGAAGGCGAGGATGCGCCCCGACTCGTCGCACTCGATGACGCCGAAGGCGCGGGCCTCTTCCTTCGTCACCGGGATGGCGGCGACGGTCACCTCCGCGTCGCGCGACAGGTGATCGTGCAGCATCTGGCGCACGTCCATCTTGTAGACGTGGTCGCCGCCGAAGATGCAGAGGTGCTCGGGCGACTCGTCCGTGATGACGTGCTGGGTCTGGTAGACGGCGTCCGCCGACCCCTTGAACCAGCTCTTGCCCGTGCGCTGCTGCGCAGGGACGGTCTCGATGAAGCTGTCGAGCATCGGCGAGAGGCGCCAAGCCCGGGCGATGTGCTCGTCTAGCGACGCGCTCTTGTACTGCGTCAGGATCTTGATGCGGTGGAGGCCGGAGTTGACGAAGTTCGAGAGGACGATGTCGATGATCCGGTAGCGGCCGCCGAACGGCACGGCCGGCTTCGCCCGGTCGTGCGTCAGCGGGCCGAGCCGGCGGCCCTCGCCGCCAGCAAGGATCATCACCAAAACCTTCGACGCTTCGAAAGCGGCGCGCAGGGAGGTCTCGCGCATGGGACGGAGAGGGTACTCGATCGATGTTGCCATCGCGAAGAGCGGAAACACGTCCTTCGCGTATTCGAGGCAACCCCGGGACCGGGAGAACGCCGCGGAGACCCGCGCAACCCGGCCTGGCGGCGCCGGGCGGAGCCCGGGCGGGTCGCGCGCGCGCCTCGCAGAGCCCGCCTCTCGCGCCCTCCTGCCCCGCGATCGGGCCGGCGCCGGCAGCGGCCCGCCGCGCTCTACCGCCCTCCGCCCGCCCTCCGCCGCGCGCCGGTGCGCGACGAGGCCCGATGAAGAGAGGGGGACGTCTCCGTTTCTCTTTACGATCGACTCGCGGCCGTGTTAGCCGTTTCCGCCGCCGCGCGCGCATGCGAGAGGCGCCTGACCCGCACGCGGCGCACCGCTGTCCGAAGGCTACTCCAGCGCTGGATCTTTCCTGCTGGAGGTGCCCGTCACGCTGACCTTGGAGATGCCATGAACGCCCGATTCGGTCGAACCCTCCTCGCCGCTATCCTCCTCGTCGCGGGCACTTCAGGGTGCGGAACGGACGAGCAGCCCTACCAGGCAAAGCCCGCCTTCAGCGGCCGCAAAGCGACGCTGCCCGCGGTGCCGACGCTGCCCGCGAAGAACAAGAAGCAGGGCGACGCGTACACGGTCTGGGGCGTCACGCACGACCTCCGGAGCCGCGTCCACTTCGAGGACGTGAACGGCAAGAAGCTCTCGATCATCGGCTACATCGTCAAGACGAACCTGGCGGAGGCCCCCGCCTGTTCCGTGCACAAGACGGGCAAGGGCGACCCGCCGGACTGCAAGGCGCCGGTCCCGAGCTTCGCGATCGCCGACGAGAAGGGCGAGACGAAGGACATGATCGACGTCATGGGCTGGGCGTCGAACTTCGCGCAGATCTACAGCATGATCGAGGCGATCGACAAAGCGCCGCGCGGCAAGGAGGGCGAGGCGAAGCTCACGGACGAGTTCTGGGGCCAGGAGCTGCCGAACCCGATCCCGGCCGTCGGCGCGAAGGTCAAGGTCACCGGCACCTACGGCGTGACGTTCACGAAGTCGACCGGCGGCGCGGCGGCCAACCCGAAGTACGGCATCCTGGCCGCGGAGCAGATCGAGTACCTCGAGCCGCCGCCCGAGAAGGCCACCCTCCCCGGCATGAAGCGCAAGCCCTGACGCGGCCGCCGGCGGCGGCTGTGCGCCGTCGCGCCGCGCCGCTTCACGTCAGGATGGACCGGATCCCGCTGCTCGGCTCGGTCGCCGCCGACTCGAAGACGGCGTCCACGAGCAACCGCCGCGCCGACTCGTCGTCCGCTTCCCGGCGATCGACGCGCACCAGCGACGCCGGCGCCTGACGGGTGATCGCGTCGAACACCTCCCGATCGAACCGGTACAGCTCCTCCCCCACGATCACGGCGTACAGCTGCGACGCCGCGCTCGTCGCCCGGAGCGAGCGCAGATCGCACTCGCGCACCGTCACCCCGAGCCGGGCCCCCGCCTCCCGGCACGCGGCGACGAGCTCGGCAGGACAACCGGCCACGATCACGAGCGGAGCGGGCGGAGCGCTTGGGACCACGGCCTGGCGCGGCTTCGTACCGTCCTCCATAGGCACCTCAGCGTACGCCACGAGTCGAGTACGCCGGCAAGGGAATTGTTTCGTCAGGCACCACCGGCGAGCCCGTCTTTCTGCGCGAGACAGCGGCGATCAACGCACCCCCGCTCCCTGCTGGATGTGCCATCCCCGGCCCTCTTCCACGCCGATGAAACGGATCCGCCCCGACCGCTCCATATCATCGACGAGCTCCTCCGCCTCGAGCTGCGAGATGTCGATCCGCTCGCAGAGCACGTCCCGGAACCGGGTCTTGCCCTGCACGTAATCCTCGTCGATCAGCGAGCCGAGCGAGCCCGCCAGGATCTCGGCGGCCAGCTCGAGCGCCACAACGGGCGTGACCACGGTCTCGGCGGTCGTGCGGACGCTCTCGTCCGTCGTCTGGACGGCGGCGTCGCCCATCGTGACGCTGGCGTCTCCGGTGATGAGGGTGCCGTACTCGACGGTGCTCCGATCGGTCGTCATGACTCCACCTCGTCCGGGCTCGGGCGGGTCCGGATGCCGCGCCCGCGCCAGGCTTCCTTCCTCGCTCATGGAGCGCGGGAGGCCCGAGCGGAAGTCGAGCGTAGACCGAGCGGAAGCTGAGCGGAGGCTGAGCGGAGGCTGAGCGGAGACCGCGCGGAGGCCGACACCGCGAGGGCGCCTCTCGGGACGGCGATCCTGGCGGCGATTTCAGGCGGCAACCCGCCGAAGATCAGGGAAGCTACCGCTCCTGCCAGGCCCATCGCTCGAGGGGGAGGCCCTGGGCCATGAGATCATGACGTCGTCCCGCGAGTACTCCCCATCACGCCCCAGCCGCACGGGGGCGGCGCGCACGCCGATCCCCCGCGCGCAGGGGCTGATCCCGTTCCAGCTCGTCGGTCGGGTGCTGCTCCACGCGATCCTCGTCGGCGTCACGGCCGGCGTCGCCGGCTCGCTGTTCTTCGCCGCCCTCGAGCTCGCAGAGCACGAGCTCTTCATCGCGGTCACCGGCTACGAGCCGCTCCGCGCCAAGGGCGAGGCGGTGCTCTCGCGCGCGCGCATCGGGGCGTTCCGGCCGTGGCTCGTCCTCGTCCTGCCGGCGTTCGGCGCCCTCGTCGGCGGGGTGCTCACGACGGCGCTCGCGCCCGAGACCCGCGGCGGCGGCGGCGACGCCTTCATCCGGGCGTTCCACCACTTGGGCGGCAACATCCGCCGCCGCGTCCCGGTGGTGAAGGCGCTCGCCTCCATCGTCACGCTCGGCTGCGGCGGGTCCGGCGGGCGCGAGGGGCCGACGATGCAGATCGGCGGCGCGATCGGCTCGATCATCGGGCGCGCCCTCCGGGTGGACACGCGCGAGCGGCGGATCCTGCTCATCGCCGGCGCGGCCGCGGGCATGGCGGCCGTGTTCCGCACGCCGCTCGGGGCCGCGCTCCTCGCCGTCGAGGTGCTGCACCGCGACGACTTCGAGGCCGACGCGCTCATCCCCTCCATCCTCGCGAGCGTCGTCTCGTACTCCGTCTTCATTTACTTCTTCGGCGAGTCGACCCTCTTCGCGCACGCGCCCCGCTACCCGTTCATCCCGAGCCACCTCCCCCTCTACGCCGCGCTCGCGCTGGTCGTCTCGCTCGTGGCCACGGTCTTCCTCCAGACGCTGCACGCCGTGGAGCACACGATGCACCGGATCCGCCTGCCTCCCTGGGCGAAGCCCGCGCTCGGCGGCCTCGCGCTCGGCGCGCTCGTGACCCCGCTGCTCATGCTCCTCGGGCCGCGCTTCGACAGGCCGGGGCAGGGGTTCGGGATGCTGGGCGCGGGGTATGGCGCGGCCCAGATCGCGATCACGGGGGCCCCGTGGCTGCCGAGCGGGTGGACCGCGGTGCAGCTCCTGCTCGTGCTGCTCGCCACGAAGATCGTCGCGACCTCGCTCACCGTCGGCTCGGGCGGCAGCGCGGGGGACTTCGGCCCCTCGCTCGTGCTCGGCGCGCTCACGGGCGGGGCCTTCGGGCGCGCGGCGGAGCTCCTCCTCGGCGACCCGCGCATCGACCCCGGCGCGTTCGCGCTCGTCGGGATGGGCACGTTCTACGGCGGGATCGCGCACGTGCCGATCGGCTCGCTCGTCATGGTCTGCGAGCTCGCCGGCAGCTACGACCTGCTCGTGCCGCTCATGCTCTGCGAGGGCATCGCCTTCGTGGCGCTCCGGCACAGCACCCTGTACCGCGCGCAGGTCGCGACCAAGCGCGAGTCGCCGGCGCACCGGGATGAGCTCATCGTCGACGTGCTCCGCAGCATCCGCGTCGCCGACATCGTCATCCGCAGCCGCCCGTTCGTGTCGTTCGAGGCGCGGACCCCCGCCACGATCGTCGTCGAGCGCATCGCGGCGTGCGAGTGGCAGGACACCTTCCCCGTGCTCTCCGAGGACGGCAAGGTCGTCGGCACCATCGACGCCGAGATCCTGCGCGCCACCGCGACGAGCCCCGAGCTCTCGGGGCTCGCGATCGCGCACGACATGATGGCGAGCCCCGCCTCGGTCAGCGAAGCGGAGGACCTGCACCACGCGCTCCAGGTGCTGCTGGAGCTGCGCGTGCGAGAGCTCCTGGTCACCGACGCCGAGGGCAAGATCGTCGGCATCCTGGACGAATCCGACGTCACGCGCGCCTACCACGACGCGACGGCGCAGCTCGAGAGCGCGGGACAGTAGGAATCTCGGAACAGGCGGCCGGCGACGACGCACCGCGTGCGCATGGCGCGCTCGCCCTGGAAATTCGGGAATAGCCAACCTTCCCGCGCCTGCGCGTCCACGCGGCCCGGCGCGCGCGCGTCATGGGCGTGCGCGCGCGGATGTCCCGGTCGCGCCGCGCGCCCGATCGTGGTTCGGGCGTAATGACGCAAGCGCGCGGCCCCCACCGCTTTCGGGAGTCTCCCGAGCTTTCAATCTTGGATTCCACGCAGCGACGGAACGGAGCGCGTGGGGAATACTCTCGTTCATCCGGAGAATTCGGGGTCCGGAGAGCGCGGGGGAGAACGGCATGCTGGTCGATACGCTCGGAGGTCGGACGGTGCGGCGCAACGCGGAAGTACGAACACGATCGAGCGCGCCGAACAGCCGCGCCAAGCTCGTGGTCGTCGTGGACGACGAGCCGAACATCCAGGAGGTCGTGAGCATGATCCTGGAGAGCGAGGGCGGCTACGAGGTGCGCTGCGCCTCGAACGGCGAGGAGGCGCTGGCGCTGCTCGACCAGATCGCGCCGCCGGATCTGCTCGTCGTCGACATCATGATGCCGGTGATGGACGGCTGGGGCCTGCTCACGGCGCTCCGGCACAACGAGAAGACGGCCCGTATACCAGTCATTGTTTCATCCGCGTCTTCAAAACATGACGCGACGAGCCTCGGTGTCGCTCGGGTGCTGCCCAAGCCGATCGACTACGACGCCTTCCTCGCCGCGGTCGACGAGCTCACGCGCTCCAGAGAGCGGCAAGCCCTCGACGCCGAGTAGGCCGAGTCGATCAGCCGACCGCGCCACTGCCTCCATCGCGTCAGAAACCGCAAATGGCCCATGGACCTCCAGGGCCGTCCAGCGGTAGCTTCACTCCAGTGTTGTTAGAGAACCCGGGTGCCGGCCTCTTCGCCGGCTACGCTCCCCTCCCCGGCGCCTACGACGAGCTGTTTGGTCGAGACGGCGCTCCTCGCCCCGAGTTCCTGCGCACTGCCACGCTCCTCGGCGCGCTCGCGCCGAACGAGTTCGCGCGCGCGCAGCACCTCGCGGAGCTCGCCCTGCTCAACCAGGGCGTCACGTTCTCGGTCTACGCGGATCAGCGCGGCGCGGAGAAGATCTTCCCGCTCTGCCTCATCCCCCGGCTGCTCTCCGCGGCGGACTGGGCCCACATGGAACGCGGCCTCGAGCAGCGCGTCCGCGCGCTCGGCCTCTTCCTCGACGACGTCTACGGGGACCAGCGCATCCTCAAGGAGGAGCGCGTCCCCCGGGACCTCGTGCTCGGCTCCGGGCAGTACCTGAAGCAGGTCCACGGCCTGCGGCCCCCGGGCGGCGTGCGCATCCACATCGCGGGCGTCGACATCATCCGCGACCCGGCCGGGACCTTCCGGGTCCTCGAGGACAACCTCCGCACGCCGTCCGGCGTCTCCTACGTCCTGGAGAACCGGCTCATCAGCAAGCGCGTCCTGCCGCACCTGCTGGACAAGGCGCGCGTGCAGCGGGTCGACCATTACCCGGCCCGGCTCGCCGAGACGCTGCGCTCGGTGTCGCCCGCGAGCCCGAGCGGCACGAGCGCCGTCGTGCTCACGCCGGGGCCCTACAACTCGGCCTATTTCGAGCACAGCTTCCTCGCGCGCACGATGGGGCTCGAGCTCGTGCAGGCCCCCGACCTGTTCGTCGATCAGGACCAGGTCTTCGCCCGGACGACGCGCGGCCCCCGCCGGGTCCACGTCATCTACCGCCGCATCGACGAGGCGTTCCTCGACCCCGAGGCCTTCCGCCCCGACAGCCTGCTCGGCGTGCGCGGCCTGATGCGCGCCTACGCCGCCGGCAACGTCGCGCTCGCGAACGCGCCCGGCAACGGCGTGGCGGACGACAAGGCCGTGTACCCCTTCGTGCCGGAGATGATCCGCTACTACCTCGGCGAGGAGCCGGTCCTCGAGCAGGTGCCCACCTACCTCTGCATGCGCGACGACGACCGGCGCTATGTGCTCGACCACCTCGACCAGCTGGTCGTCAAGGCGGTCGACGAGGCCGGCGGCTACGGCATGCTGATGGGGCCGCAGTCGACCGCCGCGCAGCGGGACGAGTTCCGGGCGCGCATCCAGGCGACGCCGCGCCGCTACATCGCCCAGCACCGGGTCGAGCTCTCGACGAGCCCCACCTGGGACCCGAGCGGGAAGACCGCGGTCCCGAGGCGGCTCGACCTGCGCCCCTACGTGCTGACGGGCCGCGACGGCTCGTGGGTGCTGCCCGGCGGGCTCACGCGCGTCGCCCTGGTGGCCGGCTCCTACGTCGTCAACTCGAGCCAGGGCGGGGGCTCGAAGGACACCTGGGTCCTGAAGGGCCCAGGGGAGAGCGCGCAGCGCACGCCCTCGGTCGGCGCTGCCGACACGGGCCCTGCTGCCACGAACAACGACCTTCCCGGCGCGGCGCCGGGATCCGACCCCCCGGAGGCCTCGTGATCTCCCGCGTCGCCGATCACTGCTTCTGGTTCGGCCGCTACCTCGAGCGGACCGAGAACATGGCCCGCATCCTCGCCGTCACGCAGAACCTCGCGCTCGACGCCGAGATCCCGGCGCACCAGTGCTGGCTGCCGGTCATCATCGTGGCCGGGCAGAAGGCGCACTTCGGGGCCGAGCACGGCGAGGAGGCCGCGGCCGACGGCGAGCTCGTGCAGCGCTACATGAGCTTCGACGAGGACAACACGACGAGCCTCCGCAGCTCGATCTCCGCCGCGCGCTGGAACACCCGGTCGATCCGGGAGGTCGTCAGCCTCGAGGTGTGGGAGACCGTCAACGAGCTCCACCTCTGGGTGAACAGCGACGAGGCGCGGGAGGAGTTCAGGTCGAGCCGCTACGCCTTCTACCGGCGCGTACGCCAGCTCACGCAGCTCTGCCTCGGGCTCACGCAGAGCACGATGCTCAACGACACGCCGCTCGATTTCATCTGGCTCGGCGTGCTGCTCGAGCGCGTCGGGCAGACCGCGCGCACGCTCGACGTGCACCACCACGCCCTGACCCACCTGCCGCCGCCGCCGCCGTCCGAGATGAGCGCCCAGACGCAGGGCGCGCTGCGCAGGCAGCACCGGGTCGTGGAGACGGCGCTCTGGCTCTCGCTCCTCCGCGCCTGCTCCGGGTTCGAGCCGTTCATGAAGCTCAACCAGGGTCAGGTGAGCGAGCAGGCTGTCGCCCAGTTCCTCCTGTACGAGCCGCGCTTCCCGCGCTCGATCCGGCACTGCGTCCACGCGGCGTTCGCGCGCCTCTGCGAGATCCGGCCGCCGGACAGCGTGGCGCTCCCCGGCGGCGAGAGCCTCGAGCGGCTCCAGCTCCTGCACCAGTGGGTGGCCGACAGGGCCACCGAGGCGTTCGACCCGATGGCGGTCCACACGGCGCTCACCCATGTGGTCGACGAGACGGCGATGATCTGCGACGGTATCGGGCGCGAGCTGCTCGGTTACGGGCCGCCCGACAGTAGCCCCACGGTCACGAGCCAGTAGCCGCCAGAGTCGCCGACGCACCCATGCCGAATCTCCTCGCGATGTCGTTCGAGGGCGAGCTCGCCCCATGCTTCGATCTCACCTGCCTGCGCCCCGGGCGCAAACTGCCTGACGGCTGGGGCATCGGTTACTACCCCGGCGGCGAGCCGAGCGCCTCGGTGCTCAAGGAGCCGGCGCCGCCGCAGGGGAGCATCCGCAGCGAGCTCGTGAAGGCGTGGGAGCACCTCGAGTCGTCGCTGCTCGTGCTGCACATCCGCACGGCGACGTGGGGCAGCGTCAACGACGCCAACACGCAGCCGTTCAGCCGGAGCTGGGGCGGGCGCGACTGGCTGTTCGCGCACAGCGGCAGCCTCGTCGACCGGATCGAGGTCGATCCCAAGTCGCTCTTCCAGCCGGTCGGCTCGACGGACACGGAGCTCATCCTGTGCGAGCTCATGCGCTGGATGGCGTCGGAGAACCTCCGGAGCGTCGGCGACGTCGACCCGGCGGTGCTGCGCGACTGGTTCGACGAGATGAACGAGCACGGCCCCCTCACGACGGTCCTGGCCGACGGCCGCGATCTGGTGGTCTACGCGGATCGCGATCGCGAGGGGGACGCGTTCCTGTGGGAGGTGCTGCCGCCGTACGAGCGCCTCGCGTTCGGGGACGACGATCTGGAGGTCGACCTGACGCGCCGGGGGGTCAAGAGCCGCAAGGGCGTCATCGTCTCGTCGGAGGAGCTCAAGGTCCACGCGGGCGGGCGGGCGGCGACCTGGAAGCGCGTGCCGCCGGGGCACCTCGTGGTGCTGCGGCAGGGGGCGCTGCGGGCCACGGCGACACCGCACACCGACCGGCGCAAGGCGTCGGCCTCCGTGCCGCCGCTCTCGTCGCGCCCGGTCCGCCGCCCCGTGCACGCGGCCATCCGCCGCTTCCAGGTGGTGCACCGCACGTCGTACCACTATGCGACCGCGGTGGAGCGCAGCACGCACCTCCTGCGGCTGACGCCGGCGCACGACCGGATGCAGTCGCTGCTGCACAACGAGATCCACGTGTCGGTCGAGGGCCAGCAGCGCGAGTACGACGACGTCTTCGGCAACCGCGCGCGGCGGGTGCTGCTCGACACGCCGTTCCACGATCTCGTCATCGAGTCGAGGTCGCGGGTGGAGCTGCTCGACACCGATCCGCTGAGCTTCCGCCCGCTGCGCGCCCGGTCGACGATCCCGCTCGTGTGGATGCCGTGGCAGCGCCAGGTCCTGCAGCCGTTCCTCCTGCCGCCGGAGCTGGCGGAGAGCGAGCTCGCGGAGCTCATCGAGTACGCGATGACCTTCGTGGAGCGGAACGGCTACGATCTGCTCGACACGCTGCTCGATCTGAACGCGTCGATCTTCGAGGAGTACGAGTACAAGCAGGGGTCGACGAACCTGTTCACGACGGCGTTCGACGTGTACGCGAACCGCCGCGGCGTGTGCCAGGACTTCACGAACCTGTTCATCTGCCTGACGCGGCTGCTCGGCGTGCCGTCGCGCTACGTGTGCGGGTACATCTACACGGGGCCGAAGCACGAGAACCAGCGGCAGAGCGAGGCGTCGCACGCCTGGGTCCAGGTGTACCTGCCGGAGATCGGGTGGAAGGGCTTCGACCCGACGAACGGGATCCTGACGCAGACCGATCACATCCGCGTCGCGGTCGGGCGCAACTACGTGGACGCGACGCCGACCTCGGGCACGATCTACGTGGGTGGCGGGGCGGAGCGCCTCGCGGTCGACGTGCGGGTCGAGCCCATCGATTGAGGGGCGGCGGGCTCACGGCCGCAGGTGGTAGGTGGTGCTTTGGCTGAAGGTGGGGGTCTTTTGAACCGCCAAGGACGCCAAGGACGCCAAGAAATCACAAGATTCTTGGCGTCTTATGGCGCCTTGGCGGCTCCATCATCCCGGCAGGGTGGGGGAATTCCCCCACCACCGGGCCGCGGGGAGATCGATTGCGAGGGCAGCCGGCTCAGGGCCGCGTGGCGATCCAGTAGAGGAGCGCGGTCCGGCTGAGGCCGTCGTCGAGCTCGGTGAGCGCCTGCGCGTCCTCCCAGGCCGCCTCCTTGTCGACGGTCGCGTGCGCCGCGATCAGGAACGCTTTCCAGGGGTCCTCCGCGTCCTGCGTGGTCTCCGAGATCACGGGCCACGCGTCCTGGACCCAGTCCTTGGAGATGAGCGACTCCGAGATCGGCGTGATCGGGAGCAGCTGGATCCCATAGACGTACTCGGGGTTGGCGCCGAACCACGTCCCGAAGTCGGCCTTCGTGGACCAGAGCACGCCGACAGCGCCGTTGTTCTTGAACGGCTCAGGGTAGACGGTGCTGTCCGAGGTCACCTGCCAGTACTTCTGCGCCGAGGCCGTCTCCATGGCGAGGAGCACCCGGCCGAGGTTCTTCACGTCCTCGTTCTCGAGCGCCTCGCCGAGCAGCTGCATGCTGTACCAGGCGTTGACGGCCTCGGAGGTCGACTCCTGGTTACGGCCGTCCGCGAACGGGAACAGCCCTGACGCCCACGAGTGGCCCCTGAACCAATCCATGTTGCGGAACGGCGTGAAGAATTTGTCCTTGGCGCTCGGGTTCGCGATGTCCCGGACGAGCCAGAGCGCCTTGTCCCCGTACTCCTCGCGCCACGCCTCATCGCTCTTCGCGAGCACGGCCGCCGCGTAGAGGAAGTAGCCGTAGTGGAAGTGGTGATCGTTGTAATACCCCTGGCCGAAGTCGGCGGCCTGGTCTGTCAGGCCGTTGGTCGTCACGAGGCCGCCCCAGGTCGTGTCGTAGACGAGGGGGTTGTCGTTCTGGCCGTTGAGCCACGGGTTGAGGCGCGACTTGAGCCGCGCCCTGAGCTCCTCCGCGAGATCCGTCTTGCCGACCACCTCCGCGATCTGCGCGAGGCGCGCGAGCTTCGCGATCTGCTTGCCCCCGAAATAGGGGTCTGTCCCGGCGACCGCCGCGTCGGGCATGAAGCCCTTGTCCTCCTCGAGGGCCTCGATGACGGCCGCGCCCCACTCGTCCGAGGCGCGGCGCGGCGCGTCCCAGCCGATCGTGCTGAGCGGGTACTCGAGCTCCCAGCTCGCGCCGGAGATGCCCTTCATCTGGCCAATCACGGTCGGGTGCGAGACGTCCGCCGCCTTGAACATATCGAGGTGATCCAGATGGTGCGGCAGCGCCATGGTCAGGAGATCGCCCTCGCCCTCGGTCTTCCAGACGAAGCGCACCCTGGCCTCGTCCTCGGTGACCGAGGCCTCGATGTCGCCGCCGACCGGGATGGCGGCGGCGTGCTTGTCGAGCACGGCCGCGGCGTTCGGCCCGGGGACGAGCGCGAGGCGGAGCGAGCCCTCGTACGGCTCGTCCGCCATCATGGAAAGGGCGTCCCACTCGAGGCTGATCTCGGGGAACGCATAGAGCACCCACGTCTGGCCGTTGTTGAGCGTGATCTCGAATCGGTCGCCCGTGACCGTGGTGGGGCTCGTCGACTCGCCGTTGACCTCGGTGATCGCCACGCCGTCGCCGGCGCGGACGGAGGGGGCGAGCCCGTCGTACGTGGCCGTCACGTACGGCATCCCGTACACGATGGGCGCCGTCATCGTGCCGCCCTGCGCCGCCCACTCCACGGTGACTGACAGGAGATCGGCCGACTTGACGGTGTGGCCGGCGAAGGCCTGGCGCGCGCTGAGCGCGAGCTGCGTCAGGTCCGCCGAGGTGACGGACGCGCTCTCCACCACGACGGCGGGCCGGGAGATCGACAGCGCCTGTCCGACCGCCTTGAGGTCGTACGGCGCGGCGTTGATCCGCTGATCGCCCTGGCCGAGCGCGAAGTTCATCCAGGTGGCGTTCGTGGGGAGCGGGGCCTTGAGATCGGCCAGCACGGCGCCCGGCGCGAGCGGGTGCTCCGCCTCCGCGAACTCCGGCTCGACGTCCGACAGCGGCTTGCTGCGGTCGAGATCCCACGTCTCGACCGGCACGCCGCCGGTGCCGCCGTCGCCGCCGGCGCCGCCGCCCCCCCCGCTGCCTCCGCCGCCCTCGCCCTCGGTCACCTTGGGCGGCGGCTCGTCATCGCCGCACGCGGCGATCGCGGAGAGGCAGCTCAGCAAAGCAAAAGTCCGTAGCATCGGATGCTTCAACATCATAATCCAGCTCCCTCGCTCCCTCGCTCCAGCGCTCATCGCTCCACCTGCCACGAAGCGGATCGAGAGATGAGCCCTGGTGTCGTGGTAGTTTCATCGATTTGCAAGCAACGGCACAGATTCTTTCATGAAGCGCCGGGCCCGTCCAGCCTGGCGAGCCCGCCGTCCCCGCGCCGGAGGCCTTCGCGATGCCATCCATCAGGCGATCGACAGCCCGCACGCCCCGAGTCGGCGATGTCGTTTGTTCGACGGCTCCTGGGGTCCTTTATCGAGTCTTCGCGGGCGCCTTGGCCGCGCGCTTCGCAGGCGCCTTGGCCGCGCTCTTCGGTGTCGCCCGTGCTGAAGGCGCGGGCGGCGCCTCGCCTCTGCCGCCTCCGCGCACGATCGCGAGCACCTCGTCCGCGTGTCCGTCGACCTTCACGGCGCGGAAGGCGTGCTTCACCGCGCGGTCGGGGCCGATGATGAAGGTGCTCCGGATGGTGCCCATCACCTTCTTGCCGTACATCGACTTCTCGCCGTAGACGCCGTAGGCGTTGTGCGCGGCGAGATCCGGATCGCTGAGGAGCGTCACCCCGAGATCGTACTTGTCCCTGAACTTCCGGTGGCGTTCGACGGAGTCGCGGGAGACGCCGAGCACGACGGCGCCGGCGTCGGCGAAGGCGCGCAGAGCCGCGGAGAAGGCCTGGGCCTCGCGCGTGCAGCCGGGGGTGTCGTCCTTTGGATAGAAGTAGAGGACGACCGTCTTGCCCGGGAAATCCGCGAGGCCCACCGTCTTACCGCTGTCGCTTTCGAGAGAGAAGTCGGGGGCACGATCGCCTGCATTCACCATCGCTCGTTCGCTCCTTGTCCGCCCGGGCGCAGGGAGGACAGCCCCCCTTCCCCATCGGCGCGCACGATATCACGCGACGTCCCCGGCGTACCACATAGCGCCCCCCGGCCCGCGCCAGCGTCGCCGCGCGCCGCGCCCAGGCGACGAGTCGGCGGGGCCTCGGCCCGGAGGGCGCTCAGGGCCAGCCCGGATCCGGCTCGGGCGGAGCTTGGGGTCCGTCCGAGGGCGGCCGCACGACGACTGCGCTCCACTCCGGGTTTCCCGCGCCTGCGCGCGGCGGCGGCGCCCCTCGCGCGAGCGCGGCGCGCGGCGGCTGGGGGGGTGACATACGATCTCGAGGGGATCGCGAGAGCCCGGTCGCGAAGAGCCCGGCCGGCGGAGCGAGGCAGGGGGGCGATCGATGCGATCGATGCGATCGATGCGATCGATGCGATCGATGCGATCGATGATCGATGTGAACCCGCGAACCGCGCGAACCGAACGAACCGCGCAGGCAACCCGCGCAGGCAACCGCGCGCGCGACCGCGCAGGCAGCGGAGCGTCGCGGGGCCGGCTTGCCCCCCCAGGCCAGCCGAGGTACCCAAGGCACATTCGCAAGGCGCACGGCTGGTGTCATCGAATGACATGGCATCAGCGCTGCTGGAGGAGATCATGACCCTGCCCGTCCCCGTGTATATCGTCGCAGCGGCCCGGACGCCGATCGGCGCGTTCCAGGGCGCACTCTCGCCCTTGCCCGCCCCTCGCCTCGGTGAGGTCGCCATCCGGGCGGCGCTCGAGCGGGCAAAGCTGTCTCCGGAGGCCGTCGAGGAGGTGTTCCTCGGCAATGTCCTGTCCGCCGGTATCGGGCAGGCTCCGGCCCGGCAGGCCGCCATCTTCGCCGGCATCCCGAGCAAGGTGCCGGCCACCACCGTGAGCAAGGTCTGCGGCTCGGGCCTCCAGGCCGTCCTCTTCGGCGCGAAGACGGTGGCGCTCGGCGACGCGGACGTCGTCGTCGCCGGCGGCATGGAGTCGATGTCGAACGTGCCCTACTACCTCCCGCAGGCGCGCTCCGGCTACCGCATGGGCGACGGCAAGCTCGTGGACGGGATGATCCACGATGGCCTCTGGGATCCGTACGGCAACTTCCACATGGGCACCGCGGGCGACGCGTGCGCCAGGGAGCACGGCTTCTCGCGGGAAGCGCAGGACGAGTACGCGAAGGAGAGCTTCCGCCGCGCTGTCGCGGCCCAGCGCGAGGGGCTCTTCGCCGCGGAGATCGCGCCCGTCTCCGTCCCGCAGAAGAAGGGCGACGCGGTGGTCGTGAAGGAGGACGAGGGCCCGCCTGCGGGCAAGCCCGAGAAGTTCGCGTCCCTGAAGCCCGCGTTCCAGAAGGACGGGACGATCACCGCGGCCAACGCGTCGTCGATCAACGACGGCGCGAGCGCGCTCGTCCTGGCGAGCGAGCGCGCCGTCAAGGAGCACAAGCTCACGCCGCTCGCGCGGATCGTCGGCTATGGCGGCGCCGCGCAGGCGCCCGAGTGGTTCACGACGGCGCCGGCCGCGGCCATCGCGAACACGACGAAGAAGCTCGGCATCCCGACGGACCAGATCGACCTCTTCGAGGTGAACGAGGCGTTCGCGGTGGTGGCGCTCGCGGTGAACAAGCTCTCCGGGCTCGACGCCCAGAAGGTCAACGTCCGCGGCGGCGCGGTCGCGCTCGGCCACCCGATCGGCGCGAGCGGGGCGCGCATCCTGACGACGCTGCTCTTCGCCATGAAGGACCGGAACGCGAAGCGCGGCCTGGCCACGCTCTGCATCGGCGGCGGCGAGGCGCTCGCGGTCGTCGTCGAGCGGTGATCCGCCCGCAGCCCGTCGGGTCCGGCGTGCGCGGCGTGGAGGCCTTCCCCGCGCGCACGCCGACCCTGCCGCCCGCGACCCACACGAACAGCTACGCGCTCGGCGGCGGCGAGGTGCTGCTCGTCGAGCCGGCCACGCCGTACGAGGACGAGCGCCGCGAGTGGCTCGCCTGGGCGCGCGGCTTCGCCTCCCAGGGGCGGTCGCTCGTGGCGATCGCGGTGACCCACCACCACGCCGACCACGTCGGGGGCGCGCGCTTCTTCGCGGCCGAGCTGGGCTTGCCGCTCTGGGCGCACGCCGAGGCGGCCCCGCGCCTCCCGGGCGTCCCGCTCGCGCGCCGCCTCGCGGACGGGGAGGTGGTGCGGCTCGGCGGGCCGGAGCCGACGGCGCTGCGGGTGCTCCACACGCCGGGGCACGCGCCCGACCACCTCTGCTTCCTCGACGAGGCGCAGGGCGCCCTGGTCTGCGGCGACATGGTGGCCGGCGAGGGGACCATCCTGATCGATCCCCGGGAGGGCGACATGGCGGAGTACCTCGCGCAGCTCGATCGGCTCGCGGGGCTCGGGGCGCGGGTCGCGCTGCCGGCGCACGGCGGGCCGATCGGCGCGCCGGAGGCGCTGTTCCGGCGCTACATCGCGCACCGGCTGGGGCGGGAGCGGCTGGTGGTCGCGGCGCTCGAGGCGGCCGGCGAGGGCGGCGCGAGCGGCACGTCGCTCGAGGCGCTCTTGCCGGTCGTCTATGCAGACAAGGCGCCGGTCGCCTGGCCGCTCGCGCGGCTGAGCCTCGAGGCTCACCTGATCAAGCTGGAGCGCGAGGGGCGGGCGGTGCGCCGCGACGACCGATGGCGGCGCGCGGCGGGGACGGGCGCTTGACCGTACGGCCCGGCGGAGGGGGGTCGCTTCGTGGAGGCGTCGCCCTTCGCGCGCCGCGCGTCGCGGCCTCGTGCACCGCCTCTCCCATCAGGACGCGCGCGGCAGCTCGACCCGGAACACCGAGCCGGCGCCCGGCTCGCTCTCGACGAGGAGGCGGCCGCCGTGCGCCTCGACGATGCGCTTCGCCACCGCGAGCCCGAGGCCCGTCCCCGGGATCGCGCCCGCCGACGCCTTGAGGCGCTGGAACGGCTCGAAGAGGTGCGCCAGATCCGCCGGATCGATCCCGACCCCGCGATCGCGAACCGCGATCTCGGCGCAGCCCGCGCCGCCGTGGACCGCCACATCGATCTGGCCGCCGGCGGGAGAGTACTTGAGCGCGTTCGACAGGAGGTTGTTGAGCACCTGCTGGATCCGCGTCGCATCGCAGCGGACGAGCACCGGCGCCTCGGGGAGCGAGAGATCGATCGGGTGCTCCGGCGACACCGGGCGATAGAGCTCGGCCGCCTCCTGCACGAGCTCGCGCAGGTCGCGCGCCTCGACCCGGAGCTCGAGCTTGCACGCCTCGATCTGTGACGCGTCAAGGAGGTCCCCGACCATGCGCTCGAGGCGATCGACCTGCCGTCCGACGAGCGCCATGGTCCGCTGCACGCGCGGCTCCGACGGGGGGCCTCCGTCGTTGAGGAAGCCGACCGACAGCCGGAGCGCCGAGAGCGGGTTCCTGAGGTCGTGCGCCACGCCGCCGAGGAACGCGAACCGCGCCTCACGCTGGCGCTCCAGCGACTCCGCCGTGCTGTTGAAGGCCCGCGCGATGTCCCCGAGCTCGCGCGGCCCGACGAGCGGCGCGCGCACGGCGCGGTCCCCCGCGCCGTAGCGACCGATCGCCTCCTGGATCGCGACGACGGGGCCGTAGACGAGCCGCCGCGCGCTGATGAGGACCAGGGACGCGCCGGCCATGAAGAAGAGGACGGCCGCGACGCCGGCGGTGGTCGCGCGCTGGCCCAGACGCTCCACGAGCGCCTGGGACGCGCGGGCCTGATGGAGGTTGATCTCGACCAGGCCGTCGAGGGCATTGAACGCCTCGTCGAAAGCGAGCGCATCGGTGGCCGGCGCCGGCGCGTCCGGCGAGGGGGGTGAGCCGCCGGCATCGCCGGCTCGACGCCCGACGAGGTACTCGTCGACGCGCCGCTCTGCGTCGACGAGCATGCCGCTCTCTTCCTGGCTGCTCACGTGACGGTGAGCCTCCGCAAGGCCCTTCCTTAGCTCGCTCTCCCACTCGTGGAAGGTGGAGATCGGCCCGCCGCTGGCGGCCCCGGTGTCGCGGTGGATCTGGTGTGCATCGAGGAGGAGGTCGATCTGCAGGCTGTGCACCAGGCGGACGCTCTCGATCGCGTCGCCGAGGATCCCGGTGGCCTGCTGCATGGTCGCCGAGGCGGCCATGAGCGCGGCGACCACGGCGATCGCCGCGCCCGTGAGGAGAAATGTCGCGATCCCGAGGAGCGTGCTCAGGCTCGGCTGCCGCGAGGAGCCGAGCTCTGGCGCGCGCCGCGCCGCTGCTGATTCCATGGCGTCGATTGGTCCGATTTCGCGCCCGAGGCAACTCGGACGCATCGTCGCCCCCGAGCGGCGCGGCCGTCTGCGCTCGCCCGCCTGGCGCGTCGCCTCGCTGGGCAACTTACTTCACCGGCGCCGACCCCGAGAGCCTGCGCCTCGCGCGCGCCGCGCGTCGCCTCGTGGTGACCGCCCGCAGGGGCGCGGCGCTCCGGGCGGCGGCGATCGCCCCCGACGTGGTCATCGGCAGCGCCTCCGATCCGCGCGAGAACGCCCCGCTCGACGCGTACGACCCCTGTCCCGGCGCGCTGGTGCTCACCGACGGGCCGCGGCCCGTCCGCGTGCTCCGCCCGGGGAGCGCCGCGCTGGTCGACGCGCCGCCCGCGCCGGACCGCGTCCTCGGCGACTACGGCGCCGGCGATAGCTTCGCCGGTGCCCTCGCCTACTATCTCGCCCACGGCCTCCCCGTCGAGGAAGCCTGTCGCCTCGCTGGACCGCACGGCGCTGCCGTGCTGCGCGGGATCGATCCGCTCGAGACGCAGATGAGGCTTATCGCGCCGTGACTCGGATCCACGCCTGCGTGGAGGGATCCCGGCGCTTCGGTCGACATGAGCGGAGGGACGCCCCCGAGCCCGTTCCACCCCGTCATCGCCGCCGTCGTCGCCTCATGACGGCGTCAGGAGAGCCACTCCGCGCGCGCTCGGGCGGCGACCTCCGCCGGGGTGCATCCCTCCGCCGGGGCGCGCAGGCGCTCCCACGCCTGCTCGATATAAGCGAGGCACTCCATGATGGATCCCTGCTTGCCGGCCTCCCGCGACCCGCTCGGGATCGCGCGCTCGACAGGGCAGACGGTGTACTGCTTCTCGTGATCGACGACGACGCGATAGGTGGCTGCGTCCTGCCGCTCTTCCTGGTTCATCTTCCCCTCCGCGGGTCGGCCCGATTGCGCTGCGGGGTCGCACCATAACCTCGGTCCCCGCGCCGTCGAGCCGGAATCTCCGAGCACGGATCGCAGGATCAGGCCGTCTCCGCCCGAGACGGCATCACGCCGGGATCGATGCCCGTGTCACGAGATCACGCCAGCGAACCGATGCCCCATGGATCCGCTCCCCATGGTTCGACGCCTCACGCCGCGGGGACAGGCAAGGAGCCTCAGCCCATGTCTTGTCGTGCTGGCGCTGCGGCAGGCCGGAGCGGGAGGGGCGGGCGCGGTGGCGCGAAGGCGGGCGGCGGAGGATGAGGCCTCCCCCGCGCGCTCCATGACGGAACACTCCGCCCTGCGGAAGCGTCGATCACCACGATTCCCAGTCTTCGAGCGGCAGGCCTTTCACGCGCGAGAACTCCCGAACATGATGGATGACGAGGATCAGCCCATTCGCGAGCGCGATGGAGGCGATGAGGAGGTCCATGCTCCCGATAGGTTGACCATCGCTGAGCCGGTGAGCGGCAAGCTGGCCGAGAGCATGGGGGGCCGCGCAGGGGGTCCGAGGCCGACGCGAAAACACGGGAGAACCCGAGAGGCGCTCCACCTCAGGGGGTGGCGCCGCCATGGCGGCGGATCGCGGCCACCCCTCCTGTGAAGCGGCCATCCACGGCGCTGATGGATCCATCCAGAACATCGAATGGTCGGCCGGACGCCGATCGTTACAACTCTCTTCACCGAAGCGCGGCGCGCCGTGCGCCGCCGAAGAGGAGGATCCCATGACCGCTGCTTCCCCGACCGCCGTGACGCTCTCCCTCCTGGCCCGCATCGAGGCCAAGCCCGGCAAGGAGGCCGAGGTCGAGGCGCTCCTCCGCTCCGCCGTCGGCCTCGCCGCCGAGGAGCCGCGGACGGTTCACTGGTTCGCGCTGCGCATCGGGCCGTCGACGTTCGGCATCTTCGATACCTTCGCGGACGAGGTGGGGCGCAAGGAGCACCTCGCGGGCCGCATCGCGGCCGCGCTCATGGCCAAGGCGCCGGAGCTGCTCGCCACCCCGCCCGTCATCGAGCACGTGGACATCATCGCCGCGAAGGGGTGACCGGCCGCGCCCGGGCAGCGCGCGAGAGCAGCGCGTCCCAGAAGAGCTGCAAGCCCGGCGCCGGCGTGCGATCGCCCGAGCGCACCAGCGCGACGGTGCGACGGAGGGCCGGGTCGACGAGCGGGCGCTGCGACGCGCCCGTCAGGAGCACCGAGTGCTCGGGCATGAAGGCAAAACCCAGCCCCGCGTGCACCAGGCTCTGGACCCAGTCCTCCCGGTCGGTGCGGTACGCCGCGTACAGGTCCACGCGCCGCGCGGCGCACGCGCCCGTCACCTGCTCGCGCATCTCGCAGGCGAGCCGATCGAGGTAGGGCTCGCCGTCCAGATCCTCGAGCCGCAGGCCCTCGCGCGCGGCCAGGTGGTGGCCGGGCGGCAGGACCACGACGTAGCGCTCCTCGTAGAGGGGCGCCACCACGCACCAGTCCGGAACAGCGTCGCCGAGGTTCGAGACGATGACGTCGACCTCGGCCTCCTCCAGCCGCCGCAGGAGCTCACCCTGCACGGCCACCGCGATCTCCAGCTCCACCCCCGGCGCCTCCGCGCGGAACGCCGCCAGCGAGCCCGCGAGCCGCGCGGGCCCGATGGTGCAGAGGATGCCCACCCGGAGCGGCACCTGCTTGAGGCGCCGGTGGTTGTCCGCGATCACCTGGACGGCCTGCATCTCGTCCCGCAGCCGCTGGAGCCGCGGCAGCACGCGCTGCCCCAGCGCCGTGAGCTTGGCGCCGCCGCGCTCGCGCAGGACGAGCGGGCCGCCCAGCTCCTCCTCGAGCTTCTTGATGGCGGCCGTGAGCGCGGGCTGCGAGACCGCGCACCGCTCGGCCGCGCGCGTGAAGCTGCGGGTCTCGGTCACCGCAAGGAAATACCGGACCTGATGCATCTCCATGGCCGCGCATCTTCGCCCGGCGACGCCGCCCGCGCCAAGGAGGCCGAGGAGGCCGAGGAGGCCGGCGCGCTCGCTCGGCCCCGATCAGGGCTGCCGAGGGAGAAGACGACCGGCGGCCCCTCTGCTCAGGATGGCAAGAGTCACCGCAGCGCGGTGGTGATCACATGGCGCGTCTCGCCGAACTCCGGATCATCGCATTCCTTGTAATACTCCCCGGAGCGGTTGAGCTTGCCGCAGTACTCCTTGCAACGCCCGACGATCTCGATCATCCCGCAGCCCTCGAGATCGCCGTCCGCGTCGAGATGGCCCGCGGCGCAGTCGCGCTTCGCCGCGCGCGCGACATCGACGTTCGCCGGGTTGTAACAGGCGCGCAGGTACGGCGTCTCCGTGAAGAGGTTCCCCCAGAAGGCCCCTTCGACATGGGGGTATTCGTCGAGCTCGCCGCACCCGACCTCGTGACGCAGCGGGTTCTGTCGGGAGCGCATCGAGATGCTGACCGAGACCCCATAACGGTTCGTGTGGGCGGCGAGGCACGCGGAGACCATCCGCTTGCCCTCGCCGTCGAGCGGGCGCCGGTCCCACCGGGGCGCGAGGCCGAGGTGTCCGGGATAGACCTCCTTGTGGGTCGCGCCCGCGCGGTCGGTCCAGGAGAAACGGAACGACTGGGACTCCTTGAGCGCACAGCTGACCGTGTACTTCACGAGCGTCCGGAAGAGATCGCCCCTCTCGCTGGGGTCTTTCAGCGCGGAGGCCGCCTCCCGGCTCAGCGCGGTGTGGCTGAGCGCATTGAAGCTCAGCGCATTGAAGCTCAGCGCGTTGAAGCTCAGCGCGTTGAAGCTCAGCGCATTGCCGCTGGCGAGCTCGTCAGCGGCGGAGCCGAGCTCCTCTGTTTCATTCCCCGCTTCGAGCGCCTGCTCGGGCGCGACGCAGCCGGTAGCCACGAGAAGGATGCCTGCGCACCCAAGTACAGCACTGGTTTTCACGTGATGAGACCTCGGTAGCGAGCCAAGGGGAGCGCCCACGCTCCCCGATCACAGCACGCCCTCCGGCGCGTCGCTCAACAGAACGACAGCCGGGAACTCTCCACGTCAATCAGCAGGGTACGGCAAACCACTTCGACTGTCAGCCATTAAATTGCACGTCCTCCGCGGATTTCGCCGCAGGACAGCCACGTTGAGTCACGTTCAGTCACGTTCAGTCACGTTCAGCCACGTTCGGCCACGTTCAGCCACGTTCAGCTCTGACAGTTCCGCCCAGCTCCGACAGCTCCGACCCACTGCGCTGCGAGCTCCAGGGTGCGGGCGTTGTCCGGAACGTGGGAGAGAAAGCGCCTGCGCCACTCGGGGTCACGGACGCTCTCCGCCCGGTCGAGCAGCTTGTCGCGCGCGGCGGAGATCGCGGCGGCGGCGCTAGCCTCATCGCCGACCGCGGAGAACGCCTCCGCATGGACCAGTCGGATCATCGACTCGCCCTCCTCGAGCCCGCCGAGCGACTCGAGCGCGGCGAGGGCCTCGCCGGCGGCCGCGAGCGCCTCGGCGGCGCGCCCGAGCCCGATCAGCGCCCGGGCGCGGATCGCCATGGCCGTGACGCGGAACGGCGACGCGGTCTCCAGCGCCTCCGCGAGGCGCGCCTCGCGCTCCGCGCCGGCGAAATCGCCGGCGAGCAAGGCGATCTTCGCGAGGTACGAGCGCGACACCACCTCGGCGCGCGGGTCGCCCAGCCGCTGGCTCGACGCGAGGGCCGCCTCCTCGACGGCCCGCGCCTCGGCGAGCTTGCCGCAGTAAGCGAGGACCTGCCCGAGGCTGGCCTGCGCCGCCGCCGCCACCTCGTGCAGACCCATCCGCTCCGTGGCCGCCAGCACGGAGCGGAGCGCCGCCTCGGCGCCGCCGAAGTCGCCGAGCTCGCCGTAGGAATAGCCCAGGTTCGCGCGGGTGATGCACGCGTTGCGCCGGTCGCCGACCTGCTCGAACGCCACGAGCGCGGCCTCCAGGCCGGTGACGCAGGCGCCGGGATCGCCCCCGCTCATCGCGCGGAAAGCGCGCGCCTGGTGCAGCCCCGCGACCACCTCCGCGCCCGTGCCGGCGCCGGTCGACGCCCCATCGCCCATGGCGCGCTCCACCTCCGCGATGAGCGCGTCGACGACCGCAGGCCGCCCGGCGAAGGCCAGCGTCGAGGCGCCCATGGAGAGACATGTGCTCTTCGCGCTCTCCGAGCCTTGCGAGGCCGTCATGACGACCGCCTCGTCCATCCACCGTTCCACGCGGTCAAAGCCGCCCAGCTTGCTCGCGGCCGCGACGGCCTGCGTGACGGCCGCGAACCACGGCGCCGAGCCGGGCGCGAGGTGCCGCGCGGCGTCCGTCCCCCGCTGCTCGGCCAGCGCGAGGTCGCCCCGCCACACGTGCGCCTCGGCCTGGACCAGCCGGAGCGCCCCCACCACCGCGGGCTCCGGCGCGCACTCGAGCCCGCGCTCGGCCCGCGCGATCGCGGCGCCGAGATCGTTGCCCTCCAGGGCGTGCTGCGCCGCCCGCAGGTACGCCGCCGCGGCCCGCGCGGGCACGGCGCCGCGCTCGAAGTGCTCCGCGAGCGCCATCGCGTCGGGCTCGCCCGCGCCCTCCAGCCAGGCGCCCGCCAGCGCGTGGCCGAGCCGCCGGTCGGCCTCCGTCAGCATCCCGTACGCCGCCTCGCGCACCAGCGCGTGCCGGAAGCGGTACTCGACCTCTCCGCGCAGCCGCCCGGGGCCGCGCCGGTGGACCACCTCGCGGCGCTCCAGCTCCGAGAGCCAGCGCGTCACCACGGCGCCCCCGAGCAGCGCGCTCACCGCGCTCGGCCAGAACGCCTGGCCGAACACGCTCGCGGCCCGCAGCACGCGCCGCGCCTCGGCGTCGAGCGCCTCGATGCGCGCCTGCACCATCGCCAGCACCGTCTCCGGCAGGTCCGCGCCGTGGCCGGCCGCCACCGCGCGGACCTGCTCCTCCAGGTAGAACGGGTTGCCGTCCGCCCGGTCCACCAGCGTGGCCACGAGCTCCGCGCTCGCCTCGTCGCCCAGCGCGGCCCGCACCAGCCGCTCGCTCGCCCGGCGCGTGAGCGGCGGCAGCATCATCTGGTTGCCGAAGCGCCCCTGGGACAGCCCCGGAAAGGCCTCGTGCACCTCGGGGCGGGCCAGCCCGAGCACGAGGAACGGCAGATCCCGCAGGCTCCGGAGCGCCGCCTCCACCATCGTCAGGGTGGGCAGGTCACCCCACTGCAAGTCCTCGAGGATCAGCAGCACGGGCTGCCTCGCGCACTCGGCCCGGATGAACTCCTCCCACGACAGCCGCAGCTGATCGCCCATCAGCTGCCGGTTGCGCCGCGCCGCGCCGACCCGGATGTCGTCGTCCGGGAACGGCGCGCCCAGGAGCTCGCCAAGGAAGGCGCTGACGCGCCCGACGTCGAGCTCCGGGTGCCGCTCGACCCGCGCCCTCACCTTGCGCCGCCGCTCCTCCAGCGGCTCGCCGTCGACGATGCCCATCGCGCTCCGCAGCGCGCGCGACAGGAGGCCGAACGCCGAGCCCGAGCTCATCGGGTCCCCCTGGCCGATCCACACCTCCACGCGGGCGCCGTCCGCCAGGTCGGCGCCGCCCCCGCCGCCCGCGCGGTCGGCCGCGCGCGCGGCGGGGGCCGACACCTTCTCGAGGAACTCCTGCCGCAGCCGCGATTTGCCCATGCCGGCCGCCGCGACCACCAGCAGCGCGCCGGAGGTCGACTCCTCGACGCTCCGATCGAGCTCCGCGGCCAGCACCGCGAGCTCCCGCTCCCGCCCGAAGCACGCCACCGGCTTGCCGAGCAGCGCCGGCGCCGACGTCACCTTGAGGTCGTCCCGCGCCCCGTGGAGGAAGCGCGCGCCGCCCTCGCAGCTCGTCTCGAACCGGCCGCCCAGGAGCCCCGCCGTCACCTCGTCGATGCGGACCGCGGCGACCGCGCCCGGCTCGCCGCGCGACGGCAGGAGCTGGACCGCCCGGTCGATGAGCTCGCCCATCGGGATGCGCGACGTCAGCTCGGCCCGGCCGGTCACGAGCGAGACCTGCGCGCCGCCGAGCAACGCGCGCAGCGAGAGCGCGCAGCGCGCGGCCTGCGCGGCGAGATCGGTGGCCGCCTCGGCGCTCGTCAGCACGAGCAGCGGCGATCTCGCGTCGATGAGCTCGATCTGGCCCTGGTAGCGCTCGGCGAGCGCGTAGAGCTCGTCGGCGCGGCCCGTCGCCCGCGCCTGCTCCTCGTTTTCCGAGCGGGTGACGTCCTCTGAACTGGGGCTTTCGCGTGCGAGCACGAGGCACGTGACGCGCCGCTCGCGGCTCGTGAGCTCCAGGACGGGCGCCAGCGCGGCGGGATCGCTGAAGGCCACCGCGCCGGCGCGGCTGAGGTCGATCGCGCGGAGCGCCTCGGCGACGGCCGCGCCGTCGCGCGGCCGCCCGTCCGGATGCTTTGCGAGCATGCTGGCGACCAGCGCGTCGAGCTGCTCCGGAAGCTCAGGGCGGAGTTCGTGGAGGCGCGGTGGCTCCTCGAGAAGGATCTTCATCAGAACAGCAAGAACTCCAGTTCCCTGGAATGGGGCACGCTCGGTAAGGCACTCGAACAGCACGCACCCAAGCGAGAACACGTCAACTCGGGCATCGATATTCGGTTCACCACGCGCCTGCTCGGGCGCCATATACTCAGGTGTACCGAGTATCGTCCCCGGCATCGTAAATGTATGCGACTGGCTACTCCGGACGCGCACGATTCCAAAATCGAGCACTATCACCCGATCAAGCCGCCCATCGACGAGGAGCAGGTTGCTTGGCTTTACGTCGCGGTGAACGATCCCTCGTCGATGGACAGTCCCCAGCGTCGTTGCCACCTGCAATGCGACATCGACGCTCTCGATCAACGTAAGAGGGTGGCGAGCAAGACGATCCGCCAGGGTTTCGCCGTCGAGCCACTCCATGACCAAGAATGGATTACCGCCCGAGGTCACCCCATGCTCAAAGTACCGCACAACACCAGGAACCTGCAATTCCGCCAGCGCTTGCACTTCGCGCAAGAATCGGCTCGACTCACCGAAGCCTGCACCATGAAGCACTTTAATAGCCACCGTGTTCCCGGTACGCCCATCGCATGCTCTGTAAACGTGCCCCATGCCCCCGGAGCCAGCAATGGCTTCGATCTTGAAGCGGCCACCAACGATTTCTCCCTCTTGCATGGGCAACATCGCTTCCGACAATATCACGCATGCTGCTCGCTTGGTGCGCATCCAGCCTGACACCAAGAACTCACAGGCAACCAAGGCACACAATTCCACCGTCGCCGCAGCGACGGATGCTGCAGCGCTTTGGCCTCTTAGAGACTAGCAACCTCTCTTCCTAGGCACTGAGCTGCGAAGCTTAATGTGCGGGCATTATCCGAGACGATATAGAGAAATCTATCACGCCAGCTCGGATCACCGATTTTGGCCGCCCGTTCAAGTAATTTGTTGCGGGCGGATGCGATGGCAGCGGAAGCTTCATCAATGTTGCCGTTCGCCATAAGAGCCTCGGCATACACCAGGCGGATCATCGACTCACCCTCCTCGAGCCCGCCGAGCGACTCGAGCGCGGCGAGGGCCTCGCCGGCGGCCGCGAGCGCCTCGGCGGCGCGCCCGAGCCCGATCAGCGCCCGGGCGCGGATCGCCGTGGCCGCGACGCGGAGCGGCGACGCGCTCTCCAGCGCCTCCGCGAGCTGCGCCTCGCGCTCCGCGCCGGCGAAATCGCCGGCGAGCAGGGCGATCTTCGCGAGGTACGAGCGCGACACCACCTCGGCGCGCGGGTCGCCCAGCCGCTGGCTCGACGCGAGGGCCGCTTCCTCGACGGCCCGCGCCTCGGCGAGCTTGCCGCAGTAAGCGAGGACCTGCCCGAGGCTGGCCTGCGCCGCCGCCGCCACCTCGTGCAGACCCATCCGCTCCGTGGCCGCCAGCACGGAGCGGAGCGCCGCCTCGGCGCCGCCGAAGTCGCCGAGCTCGCCGTAGGAATAGCCCAGGTTCGCGCGGGTGATGCACGCGTTGCGCCGGTCGCCGACCTGCTCGAACGCCACGAGCGCGGCCTCCAGGCCGGTGACGCAGGCGCCGGGATCGCCCCCGCTCATCGCGCGGAAAGCGCGCGCCTGGTGCAGCCCCGCGACCACCTCCGCGCCCGTCGCGGACCCGTCGCGCAGCGCGCGCTCCACCGCCGTGACGAGCGCGTCCACGACGGCAGGGCGGCCGGCGAAGGCCAGCGTCGAGGCGCCCGCGCAGAGGCACGTGCTCCTCGCGCTGCCCGCGCCCTCCAGCCCGGGCGCAACGACCGCCTCGTCCATCCACCGCTCCACGCGGTCAAAGCCGCCCAGCTTGCTCGCGGCCGCGACGGCCTGCGTGACGGCCGCGAACCACGGCGCCGAGCCGGGCGCGAGGTGCCGCGCGGCGTCGGTCCCCCGCTGCTCGGCCAGCGCGAGGTCGCCCCGCCACACGTGCGCCTCGGCCTGGACCAGCCGGAGCGCCCCCACCACCGCGGGCTCCGGCGCGCACTCGAGCCCGCGCTCGGCCCGCGCGATCGCGGCGCCGAGATCGTTGCCCTCCAGGGCGTGCTGCGCCGCCCGCAGGTACGCCGCCGCGGCCCGCGCGGGCACGGCGCCGCGCTCGAAGTGCTCCGCGAGCGCCATCGCGTCGGGCTCGCCCGCGCCCTCCAGCCAGGCGCCCGCCAGCGCGTGGCCGAGCCGCCGGTCGGCCTCCGTCAGCATCCCGTACGCCGCCTCGCGCACCAGCGCGTGCCGGAAGCGGTACTCGACCTCTCCGCGCAGCCGCCCGGGGCCGCGCCGGTGGACCACCTCGCGGCGCTCCAGCTCCGAGAGCCAGCGCGTCACCACCGCGCCCCCGAGCAGCGCGCTCACCGCGCTCGGCCAGAACGTCTGGCCGAACACGCTCGCAGCCCGCAGCACGCGCCGCGCCTCGGCGTCGAGCGCCTCGATGCGCGCCTGCACCATCGCCAGCACCGTCTCCGGCAGGTCCGCGCCGTGGCCGGCCGCCACCGCGCGGACCTGCTCCTCCAGGTAGAACGGGTTGCCGTCCGCCCGGTCCACCAGCGTGGCCACGAGCTCCGCGCTCGCCTCGTCGCCCAGCGCGGCCCGCACCAGCCGCTCGCTCGCCCGGCGCGTGAGCGGCGGCAGCATCATCTGGTTGCCGAAGCGCCCCTGGGACAGCCCCGGAAAGGCCTCGTGCACCTCGGGGCGGGCCAGCCCGAGCACCAGGAACGGCAGATCCCGCAGGCTCCGGAGCGCCGCCTCCACCATCGTCAGGGTGGGCAGGTCACCCCACTGCAAGTCCTCGAGGATCAGCAGCACGGGCTGCCTCGCGCACTCGGCCCGGATGAACTCCTCCCACGACAGCCGCAGCTGATCGCCCATCAGCTGCCGGTTGCGCCGCGCCGCGCCGACCCGGATGTCGTCGTCCGGGAACGGCGCGCCCAGGAGCTCGCCAAGGAAGGCGCTGACGCGCCCGACGTCGAGCTCCGGGTGCCGCTCGACCCGCGCCCTCACCTTGCGCCGCCGCTCCTCCAGCGGCTCGCCGTCGACGATGCCCATCGCGCTCCGCAGCGCGCGCGACAGGAGGCCGAACGCCGAGCCCGAGCTCATCGGGTCCCCCTGGCCGATCCACACCTCCACGCGGGCGCCGTCCGCCAGGTCGGCGCCGCCCCCGCCGCCCGCGCGGTCGGCCGCGCGCGCGGCGGGGGCCGACACCTTCTCGAGGAACTCCTGCCGCAGCCGCGATTTGCCCATGCCGGCCGCCGCGACCACCAGCAGCGCGCCGGAGGTCGACTCCTCGATGCTCCGATCGAGCTCCGCGGCCAGCACCGCGAGCTCCCGCTCCCGCCCGAAGCACGCCACCGGCTTGCCGAGCAGCGCCGGCGCCGACGTCACCTTGAGGTCGTCCCGCGCCCCGTGGAGGAAGCGCGCGCCGCCCTCGCAGCTCGTCTCGAACCGGCCGCCCAGGAGCCCCGCCGTCACCTCGTCGATGCGGACCGCGGCGACCGCGCCCGGCTCGCCGCGCGACGGCAGGAGCTGGACCGCCCGGTCGATGAGCTCGCCCATCGGGATGCGCGACGTCAGCTCGGCCCGGCCGGTCACGAGCGAGACCTGCGCGCCGCCGAGCAGCGCGCGCAGCGAGAGCGCGCAGCGCGCGGCCTGCGCGGCGAGATCGGTGGCCGCCTCGGCGCTCGTCAGCACGAGCAGCGGCGATCTCGCGTCGATGAGCTCGATCTGGCCCTGGTAGCGCTCGGCGAGCGCGTAGAGCTCGTCGGCGAGGCCCGTCGCCCGCGCCTGCTCCTCCTCCTGCGAGCGGGTCACCTCCTCGGGCTCCGAGCGCTCGTGCGCGAGCACGAGGCACGTGACGCGCCGCTCGCTGCTCGTGAGCTCCAGGACGGGCGCCAGCGCGCCAGAGTGGGCGCCGTCCGCCGCGCCGGCGCGGCTGAGGTCGATCGCGCGGAGCGCCTCGGCGACGGCCGCGCCGTCGCGGGGACGCCCGTCTGGCAGCTTCGCGAGCATCCTGGTGACGAGGGCGTCGAGCTCGTCCGGCAGGTCGGCGCGGACCTCGCGGAGGCGCGGCGGCTCGTCGAGCAGCACCTTGACCAGCACGGCGAGCGCCCCGGCGCCCTGGAAGGCGGCGCGCCCGGTGAGGCACTTGAAGAGCACGCAGCCGAGCGCGAACACGTCGGCGCGGGCGTCGACGCGCCGCTCGCCGCGCGCCTGCTCGGGTGCCATGTACTCCGGGGTCCCGAGGACGGTGCCCGGCAGGGTGAGCTGCTGGTCGATCCGGAAGCGCGCGATCCCGAAGTCGAGCACCGTCGCGCGATCGAGCCGCCCCTCGACGAGGAGCAGGTTGCTCGGCTTGAGGTCGCGGTGCACGACGCCCTGCCCGTGGAGGGCGCCGAGCGTCTCCGCGATCCGCGCGACGACGTCGACGCTCTCGGCAGGGGTGAGCCCTCGCCGCGCGACGCGCTCGGCGAGCGTCTCCCCGGCGAGCCACTCCATCACCAGATACGGCTTGCCGTCCGCCGCGACGCCGTGGGCGATGTACCGGACGACGCCGGGGACGCGCAGCGCCGAGAGCGCCTCCACCTCGCAGGAGAAGCGGCTGAGCTCGCCCTTGTCGGCGCGGCGAAGCACCTTGAGAGCCACCGTGTCGCCGCTTCGCCGGTCGCGCGCCCGGTAGACGTGCCCCATCCCGCCCGAGCCCGCGAGGCCCTCGATCTGGAACCGCTCGTCGACGATCTCTCCGACGCGCATCAACGGCCGTGAATCCAGCGATATCACGCGCGCCGCCCTGCTGGTCTGGATACAGGCCCGGGATGGTAGGGCAACTCACCTTCAGCGCGATCGCGACCGGGGCGAATGCGCGATGCGACGCGTCAGGGCTGGAGTCTCACGAAGAACACGCCGGGGCGCTCGGGGAGGACCGGCTCCGCGCACGCGCAGGCCGCCCGCCGGCGCGAACGAGGGGTCCTCGACGGACACGTGCGTGTGCTCAGGCCGCCCGGGTGGTGGACCGAGCGCAGGTAAGCCATCGGCGAGGAGGGCGCCCGGGCTGGGCGAACGGCTCCGGCGCCGGAGAGGGCGCCGCCGGGTGCCGTGTTCTGCGGGCTCGCTTCAAGGCATCTGAAATGCCATCGAGGAGCGCATCGCGCTGTGTCGATAAGCCACGTCGTCGCGTCATGTCGATGGGTCGGTCTGGCGCATCGCGAACCTCGTCATCGCGCCGGCGAAGAGACCTGCCTGCGCCATCGACGAACGGAGACCCCGCCGACGGCGCCCAGGGTGGGCGCGCTGTTCCGGCGCGGAGGCGGCGCGCGCCCGGAGGGCGGCCCTGGAGGCGCGCTCGCCGGCGGGCCGGCCCCCCCGCCCGCCACGTGGCGTCAGGACGTCCGCGCGGCGCGAGCGAGGACGGAGACGGCGCTGGGCGGACATCATGAATGAAGTTTTTCTCTCCTGACGTTATCTTCGTCTCGGCGGCGTTTGGGATGAAGATCTTGTCCCCCGACGCCGTCTCGCCTCGGCGGCGTTCGCGAGCCGGCTCGGCGACCAAGGTGGCTGTTGACTTCCACCCGCGGAACTGCAATGTCTCTCGCTGCGCTTGCCCTTACCCACAGGAGACGTCGGATGTCGATGAGCAAGAAGCTGATGAGTGCCGTGTTGATGACCGTCGGCATTGGCTTTGCTGGAGCCGCGTGGGCCGCAGGCGGAACCGCGGACCTCCCCGCATCCGTCGCCGAGAAGAAGGATTTTGGCTGCGGTGCAAAAGGACAGAAGGCCTGTCCGATGCAGGGCTGGATGAAATCGGTGATGCAGTCGGCGACCACGAGCGGCGACGCGGCGAAGATCGCAGAGGCGCTGGAGTACGTGGCGAAGCGGCCGCCCAAGGGGATGGACAAGTGGGTCGCGATCACGAACGACGGCATCGCGAAGGCCAAGAAGGGCGACATCGACGGTGCCAAGGCGAGCTGCAAGGCCTGCCACGATCTGTACAAGGCGACGTACAAGGACACGCTCCGCGACGCCCCCTTCTGAGGCCCTTCGCTCCTCTCTCGCTCTCTTCCCGCCCTCCGTTCTTCCTTCTGCGCGCCGAGAGCGCGCCTTCTTCGGACAGCCCTGGCCGGTCACGCCGGGGCTCGCCTGGCGATCTGCAGGGCGACGGCCATGGGCCGACCCGCGGGCCGGAGCCCCCCGCTGGGTGCGCGTCGGACGGCGCAGCTCAGCAGCCGCCGCCGGCAGCCGCGCAGATCTCCTGGGGCGTGAGCGTCCGGCCGAAGATGCGGAGGCTGTCGAGCAGCCCGTTGAACTCGTCTTCTCCCGAGGGCTCGTCCGAGCCGATGTGGACGGGCTGTTCGCCGGAGGCGATCACCGGGCCAGAGGGGCTCCGGTCGACCTCGACGCCGTTCACGTAGAGGCTCTGCGTCTGGCCGTCGGAGAGACAGGCGACGTGCGTCCACTGCCCGGGAACGATGGGGTAAGTCACGTTCCGCTCGACGCCCATGGTGCAGCGGATCTGTCCGCCCGGCATCAGGAAGAGCGAAGGCTTCCCGCCGCTGTCGATCACGGTGTATCGCCGCTTGTCGGGGAGAGAGGCGGGGTTGATCCAGACATCGATGGTCATCGCGGAGGCGGTCCATGCGGCGTCATGGCGGAAGTAGAGTTTGCTCCCCATCGTCACCGAGAGGGCCTGCCCGGCCCGGCCAGGCGCGTAGTGCAGGCTGCGCACCCGCTCGGGCGTGAAGTGATGCTGCGAGGCGTCGTCGGGGTTCCCCTCGAACGCGAAGCACGCGATCAGCGATGAAGCTGCCGCTCCGCACAGCGGCTTGGGAGCGCCGCCGGGCTCTTCGGCCTGAGCGCCGCCGGGTTCTCCGAGCGGATCCCCGCCGGGCTCTTCCGTCGGCGTTCCGCCGGGTTCTTCCGCCGGAGCGCCGCCAGGCTCTTCGACGGGAGCGCCGCCCGGCTCTTCGACGGGGGCGCCGTCAGGCTGTCCGGCGATGGCTCCGCCGGGTTCTCCAGCGGGAGCGCCGCCAGGTCCTCCGGGTTGAGCTTCGGATTCACCTGACCCGCCTGTGCCGCTCGTTTCGAGGGCGCAGCCCGGCAGCGACAGAAGAAGCACGGCGACGCCGGCCAGGCGATGTACAGATGGATGGGATTTGCAAAGCATACTGCGTTTCCTGCGGGGCGCTCAGCGTAGCTCAGAACGCCGCTCCCTGTCACCGTGCCTCGCACGATGGCTCGACTCGCGCCGGCGCGCCGCACGCCGATGCAGTGAGACGAAAAATGCACCACAGAGGCGCAGGAGAAGAGGCGCGGAGTAGATGGCGGTCGCTCGCTGCTCTCTCCTGTGAAGCCTCCGCGTCTCCTCGGTCGCGTTCGAGCAAAGAGAGGACCGTGAGCGCGGACGGGTCGGCGGTTTTTTACGGTGGTGAACGACAAGTGGACCGTTGCTCGACGGCGTGGTCGTGCGCGACACCCTGCCGCGCGACGGGGACGGGAAGCACGGCGTCGGCCTCGCGGTCGCCTCCCGCGGCCCGCTGCGTGGCGACGTCACGACGCGCGGCTCCGTGGTCGAGGGGAGCCGCACTGCGGACGTGTTCATCAAGGGCGCCGACGCGACGCTGGAGCGGGTCGCGGTCCGCCGCACGCTCCCGCAGGCGTCGGATGGGCGTTTCGGCCGGGGGATCGAGGTCCACGCGCAGGACGGGCGGAGCGGCCTCGTGCTCCGGTCGTCGCTCGTCGACGAGAGCGTCGGTTCGGGGCTCGCCCTCTTCGGATCTGTGGCCATCCTGGAGGAGACCACGGTCCGCGGCACCCGGAGCTCGGCCGAGGGGCTCCAGGGAAGTGGCGTCACGATCGTCACGGACGCTGGCGACTCGAAGGCCACGTTGACCGGCGTGCGCATCGAGGCGAGCGACGGCGCCGCCGTCGCGAGCTTCGGCGCCTCGGTGGCGCTCGCGCGCAGCACCATCGAGTGCAACTTCATCGATCTCAACGTCGAGACGGAGAGCGGCACGGCGGGCAAGATCACCGACGGCGGCCAGAACCAGTGCGGCTGTCAGGGCGTGAGCGTCCCGTGCAGGGCGAAGAGCGCGGGGCTCGCGCCGCCGGAGCCGCTGCCGGAAGCGCTGTAGCGCTGACGTGACGATGCGGCGCTCGCCACGTCAGGCGGGCAGGCTCGGGTTCCCCGCCTGGAGCGCATCGATCAACCGATCCACAAGAATCCCCTCGTTTCGATAGAAGCGCTCTCTCGACCCCGGCTCGACGAGCCATCCACCGCTGTGGTGCAGCGCGACCAGCTTCCAGTCCTTGTCGAAGACAGGTGACCCCGAAGAGCCCGGCAGCGTGTCGGTCAGGTACTGCACGCGCCCCTCGCCCACGAACACGACGAGATTGTGAAAAAAGGAGAGCTGCTTCTGCTCGCCCCCCGGGTGCTGGATGACGTTGACGCGATCTTCTGCGTGGATCCGGCTTGCCTGCAGCTCGATCACCCCCCAGCGGGCAGACGGCTCGCCGCTCACCTTCACGATCGTGTAGTCGTCCTTCATCGATGTCAAGAAGAGCGCCTCTGGCTCGAGGCGAAGCTCCTCGACCTGGCCGTCGCGCCCGTCGGCTGTCTTCTGGTAGTTGAATTGAACCGTCGTCGCCGCGGCGGCCTCTCGAGAGCCGAGGACGTGGTGGTTGGTGACCAAGAGGTCTCCCGTGACAAGGAAGCCTGTGCCGAGCGTGCCATCGTCGCATTTGACGCGCGCCACAGCGCGAGCTCGGGCCATCCCGACCTCTAGAAAGCTGACCGGCACGAGCGAGCTCTGCTTGCCGATGAGCTTCTCGTAGGACTGCCCGCCGCGGCCCCGCCACCCGAGCGAGGCGATGTCAGGCCCCTCGGCGTAGCGCGGAGCGGAGCCGCTCCGCAGACACAACAGACCATCGTCGTCAGGGTACTCTTCGAGGGCGAGATCGAGGATCGCCCGCACCCACCGCTCGCCCTGCTTGCTGGCCTCCTCCAGGATGCTGAACCAGGTAAGATCGGCGCGGCTGCTGAAGCTGATCCGGATAGGATTCAGGCCCACCTTGTCGACGAACGCGCGCGCCTCGTCGACGGTCGGGTACTTCCTTGCCAGCGCCTCTCGGAAGGCCGCTCGGCTGCGCCCGTCACGCAAAAGATGCTCGAGACCCACGCTCACCCCCTCTCCACATGGCGACATATCCACCACCAGCGAGCACCGTCAAAAGACCCCCACAGCTTCACCACAAAAAATCACCAATTCATTTCACCGGAGAACCCCGAGCATCTGCGCGGCATAGCTGAGCGCAGAGTGTCCGGGATATTGCTTCAGTGGACGCCGCACCAGCTCACGGAGCAAGCCCCGCTTGCACGCCTCTTTGAGGATGCTATGCCAGACGACCAGCGCGCTGCCGTTCATGTTGACGCGCCTGATATCGATCCCTGCCTCTTCAGCGATGAGGCGGGCTTCCTCTACCTGCGTATATAGGCCCGCCAACGCGTCGGCCATCGCCGCGAGGGGGTCCATACGTGCGACGGGGTCGATGCGACGAGCACCGAAGCGGAGCGGTGGCGACGATTTGCCGGCAGGACGCGGCCCACGCTTCGCCGTCTTCGAGGGCGACGCTGGACCTCCGCGCCCGTCCTCGTCCAACGGCTCCGCGTCGGCGGCGATCATCCAGACGTTCCCTTCGTGATCGCCAGCGCAGATCAGCGTCTTCGTCACCGCCACGCATCGAAAAATGGACGTCCCGTACAGCGTCCCGAGGCAGACGCCCGTATGGAGGTTCCATACCTTCAGCGTCTTGTCTTCCGAAGCCGAGACGACCCGTGCGCCGTCCGGTAATACAGCGCAGCCGAAGACCCGCCCTCGATGGCCCTTGAGCACAGGGAGACACCAGTTGCCGTGGATATCCCACACCTCGATCTCGCCACTCTCGAGAGCGAGCACCGCACGCCGGCCATCCGGCGTCAACGCGCCGGCGAGGATCGGCGATGTGAACGGGGCGAAGGTCCGCTCGCAACGCCCAGATTTGAGAGCCCAGACTTTTGCTGTTCCGATCCGCGAGAAGGACAGGACGTAATCGCCGTTCTGCGAAATCGAGAAGCCCTCCACGGGATCTCCGTGCGGGAGCACCATGAGGCGCCGTTTGTCGTCCGCGCCCCGCACCCGCAGCGTACCGTCGTGAGAGGCCGTGATCATGCGCCCGTCCGGCGTAAAGGCGCAGCCGCTCACGAGCGCGGCGTGACCATCGAGCGCCTCTACGAGCCGGCGGGTCGTGAGGTTCCAGAGCCGAACACTCCCGTCCCGCGCGCCTGAGAGCGCACGACGCCCCTTGGCGCAGCTCGCGCATGCGGTCACGAGATCGGCGTGCCCCGCGAGCGTGGCGCGACACGCCCCGGTCGCGGCGTCCCAGATCTTCAAGGTCCGGTCCTCCGAGCCGGAGATCACCGTCGGTGCGTCGAGCGCGGCGGCGCACGCCGCCACAGGCGCGTCGTGCTCGTCCTGGGGCATCAAGCTCTCGGGCCCGCCGATCTCCCAGAGCGCGAGGGTTCGATCGTAGGAGGCCGAGAGGATCCGGCGGCCGTCCGCGGTCGGCGCGCAGGCGGAGACCGCTCCCGCGTGCGCTTCCAGGAACCGGATGCGCCGCTCCGCCGCGATGTCCCAGATTACCATCGTGCCGTCCGCCATCCCGCAGAGCACGTGACGGCCGTCGTGCAGGATCGAGCACGCGTCGACGCGCCCCTGTCCAGCCCCGAAGCTTCGCGCGCAGACACCGGAGAGGGGGTCCCAGAACGCCAGGCATCCGTCGCCTGCCGCAGCGACGACCTGCTTCCCGTCCGGCGTCAGCGCGAGCGCGGCAATCCACCCCTGCTCCTTCAAGCTTCCCTGCGCGAGCACGGCGGCGGGCTCCGCGCGACGCAGCGTCTGCACGCATTCGCCGGAAGTGAGGCGCCATACCCGCACCGACCCGTCGCGTGACGCGGAGACGAGCAGCTCGCCGTCGCCGGTAATGACGCACGCCGTGATGTAGTCGGCGTGCCCCTCCATCGTGGCGACGCGCTCGCGCGACGCCAGATCCCAGACCTGGAGGAGCCCGTTGTCTGAACCTATCACGACGCGTAGGCCGTCGTGGGTCACCGCGCATGCGGTCGCGCAGCGACCTCCGTTCTCCAACGTCCCGACGCAGCGGCGCGCGCGGATGTCCCATATCCTCGCCGTGCCGTCGGTCGACGTGGAGATCGCCGTGTTCCCGTCGCGCGTGATCGCACAGGCGGTGAGCTCGCCCTCGTGACCGCGCAGCTCCGCGATGCAGGCCGCCGACCCCAGCGCCCACAAGCGGAGTGTGCCATCGGCCGACGCGGAGAGCAGACGGGTCCCGTCCGACGTGATCGTGCAGGCGGTGACCTGCTTCTCGTGCCCACGGAATGAGCGGAGACGCGCGGGCCCGAGCCGCACGCCGTGCAGGAGCCGGAGCGCCGGGAGGCCCCCGCCGAAGCCGAGTCTTCCCTTGATCCTGTCGACCGACCATCCCGCGCAGCGCAAGCGGTTATAGATCAGGACCGGCAGCGACTCCGGATCGGTGCCCAGCCGGCTCACCTCCGCGCACACGGCGGTGAGGACCGCCGCGAGATCGATGGCCTCGCCCCCGACAGAAGCGCGGACCGTGGCGTCGAGATCGCGCTCGGCCGAGGTGGCGCCGGCCTCCCTGCCGCTCTGCTCGCGCTCCGGCTGGGCAGCGGCGACATCGATCTCGCGAAACTTGGTCTTGAGGTAGTCGAGGTTCGTGCAGAGGCGCTGAGCGTCGCGGAGCTCGCCGGCCTCGATTCGATGCGCCACCGCGTGCCGAAGCGCATACGCGCGCTGGAAAGGATCGCGTTCGTTGGGCGGCCACGCTGCCAGCGTCTCGGTCAACCGAAGGTGATGTTCGCGAATCACGGAGCTCCCGAGCTTGCCCGAGATGAACTCACGGAAGTACGCATGAAATGGCTGGTACGCCGATTCGCCCTTGTGCCAGTGCGCTCGCGTCTCGAGGAGGAAGGGCCGTACCGCGCGCAGGAACGTCTCGACTTCCATCGTCGTCGGCCACTCGAGGATCTCTCGGAAGAGGTACGCCGGGAGCGCCTCACGCGCGGCGCACGCAAGGCCGAGCCCCTCCATAACGAGCGCGTACACCGCGCCGTCGAGCTCGTTCAGTTCCGTCCAAATCTGCGTGAGGAACGCGTCGAGACCGTAGGGTATCGCGCTCGCTACGCGGCGTTCGGGTGGCTGCATCCTCAGCCAGTCCCGGAGCTTGACCGCGTACAGCATGTTCCCTTCGCACCGGCGCACCGCCTCGTGGATGAAAGCAGGGCTGAGAGGCGGGGCGAACTCATCGGCGTGGTGCTGCCAGAAGTGCAGGCACGCGTTCTCGTTGGAGGCCGCCCACATCTCGTCGTTCAGGTTGATCCGCTGGACGCCGTCGCGCTCCAGCCAGCTCAGAGCGGGGTAGATGGGCCGCGAAGCGCACAGGATGACCACCCCCGGCGGCAGCACCCGCGGCAGGATCCTCGGCAGCGGGTCGTCGCCGGCTGCCTCATCGAGCCCGTCGATGACGAGGAGCAACCGCTGGCCGCGACGGGCGAGCTCCTTGGTCGAGAGGCGCTTCAGGAGCTCCCCGAGCCGCATCTCGGAGGGCAAGTCGGCGCTGCCGTGCTCCGGGTAGAGCCGCTCGAGCTGTGCGCAGAGGCTCTGGACGACGACCTCCGGGCGATCGAACCCCTCCATCCCTCTCCGGATGAAGTGACATGGCGGCCTCGGCGCGGGCAGCATCTTGAGGAGGCTGGTCAGAATGGCGCTCTTGCCGACGCCGGGCCCGCCGAGCAGTAGCAGCCAGCCCCGGTGGAGCCGCTTGTCACCGACGAGCCAGCGACAGAGCTCCGCGAGTACGTCCTCCCTCGCGAAGATCTGACCGTGACGGGAAAACTCGTCTTCAAAATCGATGATTGAGCCGTACACTCGTCATCCCTCTCGCAAAACGATCGCGTCCACTCCGGCCCGCCCCGCTCGACGCCCGCGTCGGCTCACGTCGCGAGCGCCGCCTTGCGCTGCGAGGCCAGCGTGAGGATCTCGTCCTCCGGCACCTGTTCGGCCTGGAGGAAGCTCCGGTGCGCGCGGAAGCTCGTGACCCGCCCGTCCTGAAGCAGGTGGAACTCACCGGGGCGCTGCCCGGGAATCCTGGCAGAGACGTTCACGCGAGCCTCGCTGAGGAGCGGCTTCATCTTCTCGAGCGCGACAGACTGCGTGATCCGCCCCGCGAACCAGCTCCGGACGTTGTCCCGGCACTTGTAGTCGAGATCGCCCGGGCTCTGGGTCGCCAGCAGGATGCCGAGGCCGCCCGAGCGCGCGCGGCGCAGCAGGTTCTCCATCGGCCCCTTCGTCGCTGGCTGCGACTGCGCGGGCAGGTAGACGTCTGCTTCGTCGAAGAGGACCACGGCCTGGAGCTGCGGCGACGGCGCGCGGGTCACCCAGCGCGTCAGCGAGAGCAGGAGCTGCGACACCCAGAAGAGGATCCTCGCGTTGTCTCCAAGGAACTTCGTGTTGACGATGCTGAGCCGTGTCCGACCCGGCCGCGCGTGCAGCCCGAGCCCGAGGAGCAGATCGGCGTCGAGCTGGTCGCCCGATGAGCTCAAGAGCTCTGAAGAGCCGAGCTTGAGCGTCTCCAGGTGCTGCACGAGCTCCTTGAAAAGGCGCGTGTCGAGCCGCCCCAGCGAGGCGACGAGCGCCGGATCCTCGTTCGCGATGAGCGCTATCAGCAGCTCCAGATCGAGCCGCTCCGCCTCGCCGTGCGCCGCGCAGAGCCGAAACGCCTGGATCAAGATGACCCGGAGCGCCTTGTCCTTCCTCGTGTCCTTGTAACCGAGCATGTCGCCGAGCGCCTGGGCGGCATAGCCGGCGGCCTGATCGCGATCGAGGTCCTTGAGGGTCCCGAGGCCGCGCGGCATGAGCGAGATGCCGAGCGGCCTGCCCTCTCGATGGCCTGGCGTGAACAGGGCGACGTCGAGCCGCTCGCGCAGCGCCTGGCGCCGGTCGTCGAGCACAGGATCCGCGTGCCGTTCCTGCCACGGCGCGCTACGGGCGTAAGCGGCGAGGTCGCCCTTCCGATCGACCAGGATCGCGGGGACGCCGCGCAGGAGAAGCTGCTCGATCACGTTGAGCGCCAGCGTTGTCTTGCCGCTCCCCGTACTACCGAGGAAGGCCGCGTGACCGGTCAGCGCCTCGACGTCCACCGTGAGCTGCTGGGCGACGAGCTCTCCCGTGACGCCGAGCGCGATGGCGCCGCTCGTGTCACGAGGCACGCTGTCCTTCGTGCTCGCCTGCGCAGCCGGACTCTTCAGGGTGCTGGATCCGTCGCCCTCGGGCACGCCGAAGGCACTCGCCCGGATAGCCTCGTTCTTCGGAGCGGTAGGCGCGCGGTGCTCGGGCGGAGCGGCGGCTCGCGCTGGCGTACGGGGATTGTCGGCCTTTGACCGCGGTGCAGGCGTAGGCGACGGCGCCGACGCTTCTCCGCCCGCCGCCGGCTCACCATCGAAGCGATCGAGGTGATCGAGATCGAGGACATGAATGAGCGGAAGGAGCCGCGAGAGATGGTTCTCCTCTCTGAGCCATTCCATGAAATGCTCCTGCCGCTGCTGCGCCTCGCGAAACCTCCGAAAGGCCGCGACCTTCCGCCAGTCGCTGTCCTCGACGACCGCCTTTCGGCCCCCCTTGCTCTTGATGATGTCCGCGAGCGCCTGCGCCGACCTCGGCCCGCTCGGGAACTCACCGCAGCGGATCAACACGGGGATTCGGTGCTTGGCACGCTTGACGGCAGCGTCGAGCTGGGCGCGAAAGCCACCGCCCTGGGGAGCCTTGTTGCAGAACGCGAGCAATAGCTCTTCTCCGAGACGATACAGGCCCTTCGATGTCGGGATCATCACCCGAACCTCGATGTGCTCGCCGTCCACGTGGACTTCAAAGCGGTACCCGCTCTCCAGCTCGTCGGCGGATGTCCTGATGGCCCAGCCGAACAGCTCGGCGAGCTCGGCGTCTGTCTCCGGCAAATCGTCCCGTGTCTGGGCCACGAAATCGTTCCATTCTCGCTCGATCCGCTCCTTCGCGGCCTTCGTGCTCCGATCGTCGTCGTCACGCTTTCGCGGGCCTGGCTTCCCTTGCGGCGGCTCGACGATCCGACCGGCCTCGACGCACGCGTCTCGGAATGCGCGGCACTCGTCGAGCACGTCCCGGATGCGCAACCCGGAGAGCTTCTGGACGAACGCCGGCGGGATGGGGTACAGCGGATCGGAGGCACCATCAGCCCGCTTTATGTCGCAGGCCTCATAAAGATGCCTGAGCCGCTGGCGGACGATCATCTCGACCTCCTCGGCGCTCCGTCCGCTCACGAGCCGCACCGGGGGAGGGTCGTTCTCGATGCGATCGAGTGTCGAGCGAGTGAGCCGGGTGCGAACCACGTCGTAATAGTCCGCCAGGCAGGCGATCACGATGATGGACGACGGCACCTGATCGGCGATGGCGCACAGCGAGGCCATCACGCGGCGGAACCGCGCCTCGGCGTCCTCGAGCTGGTAGAGATCTTCGAACTGGTCGACACAGAGGACGAGCGAGCGGGCGTCGAAGGCCCACATCAGCCGGCCGAGGTGCTCGACGAGCTTCTGCGCGTCGTCCTCGCTGCGCTTCGGCGAGATGCCGCCGAGGTGCCGGGCGTCCCGCTCGGGGAGCTCCTCGCACCGCAGGTATTTGACGACGCGCTTCTTGAGAGCCGGGTCCTGTCGCTGCAGGAAGAGCAGGGCGCGGACGAGGTCGAGGTCGAGATCTGCGTAGCGAGGCTGTGAGATGAGTCGATCTGCGGCACGCTCCACGAGATCGATCACAGCATCGGGGTCGAGGCCGGCATTGTCGGAAAGGGACGCGACGGCGGCCGTATCGCCGCACCGGGCAGCAACGGCGTTGGAGAGCCGGAGCAGCCCGGTTGTCGTCCCGAGCGATTCGTAGTAGGGCTGGTCGAGAGAGTCTATCAGGTTGCTCACCAGATAGCGGCCATAGTTGAGCACCGTGGTCGTCATCTGCATGTAGCCGACGAAGCCGAGGCCGTTGACATGGACGTGGTTCCGGAAGGAGCGAACCAGGTGCGTCTTGCCGCTGCCGGACTCCCCGATGAGCAGGAGGATGCGCCCGGCCTCCAGCCCCGGCGGCGTCGTCACTTGCGAGAGCAGCCGCTGGAACTGCACTCGCGCCCGATCGTGCACCGACTCGACGTCGAACGGATCTTCACGCCAGATCTGGTGGCGGTGCTCGACAGAGTGGAACACCTCCTTCTTCTTGTTCGACATGAACACGCTGAGCATGGCGTCCCGACCTGTCATGGTGGTATCCATCGTATCTTCTCTCTCTCGCCGTAGATCTCGTCGCGGCCTCTCCGGCGAGCGCGAGCGCCGACATCTGCACTCCTAGATGACCACGAAATGGAACGTAGCGCTGAGGTGGCGTGTCTCCGATGCTTCGGTGTCCTTCGGATCCATCGCCTCGACCAGATCGGCGCGGCTCAACGAGAGCAGCCCCTCGCGGTGGGCCGAAACGAGCCGGTCCTTGAACGCCTCCGCGTCGCCGGGGACGGCGCCCATCTGCACGAGCTTCCGGAACACGTGCGAGATGAAGACCTTGTTGCTCCCGAAGCGACCGGTCTCCGCCCCTCGCGCGACAGCGAGCACTCGCGCCGCAAACGCGCTGCTGTCGTCGTCATCGACGCGGGCGACGACGTCTCCCACAGCGTTCGGGCTCGGAGCTGTGCCCCTGTCGACCGGCGCCCCGCCCCCTGGGCCTGCCGCCGCCGAGCTCACGCTCCCCTCCCCTCGCGCCGCCTTCCGCCCGTCGATCCAGCGCCAGATAAGCGCGGTCTCTAGCTCCCCCGGCTCCGCCCGTGGCGCCCCGATCGCGTTCGCCGCAGCGAGCGCGAGCCCGTAGCTCGTCTCGAAGGTCGCCGAATGGCCGTACGCACGGCTTATGAGCCGTGCCAGTACGGCCTTGAGCGTGAACGGCTCCTTGGTGTCAACCCCGAGCGACCGCCACGCCAACCTGTCGCGTACCTGCCTGAGCGTGGGATAGCTGCCGATGTCGAGATCATAATGCCATGCCAGGATCGCGGCGAATAGTCCCTCTTTCTTGCCAATCCGCTCGACCTCGGCCTTCGTCCTCGGGGCTGGGCGACCGAGCGAGCGTGGGATCAGATATCGTCTCTTGACGACTTTCCAGCGGATGCGACCGGGGAGCGACTCGACTCCGAGCGCGTCGAGCGCGGTGCGCCGACCGCCTTCGGTGATCACGACAGCACCTCTCCGTGGAAACGTGACGTGCCCGGCCCGCTCGAGCGTAGCCCACGCCTCCTCGAGCGATCGTCGTCGCTCTGCGTCGCTCAATCGAACGCCGAGCAGCGGCTTCAGCGCCTTCTCTGCTGCGCTCCTCGTCCCGGCGCCGCTGGGCTGCGCCAGCTGCCAGGCGAGCACCACTCCCTCGATTCCAGTTGTCGTGTCCTTCGTGCTCTGGGCAGCGGTGCTCATCGCTCGCCCCTCCCCGTCACAGGCACGCGCGATGGCTCCACCTCATCACCTCGGAGGTGGCCCGCGCGCGCACTTCCATGCTCGCGAGGCGCGCGGGCGAGGGCGCGGTCTCGCAGGGACGCGTACTCGCCAGTAGATCGCAGGTGATCCGGGAGGCAGCGGTCGGCGTCCGGGCCATAGAGGATCTCGACCCATCGCACCTGCGCTTCGTCCGCGAGAAACCGCTCGACCTCGATGACCCCCTGCCGCGCGAGCCAGCTCGCGAGCTCCGCTTTTCCGGCGAGCCCGCGGTCGCGGCAGAGCGCCTCCACGACGTCCCGGAGCGCTTCCCCCTCAGGGGTCCGGCCTTGCCGCCGCGCGACCTCGAGCGCGAGCGCCCGGGCGAGCGCTCCGCGACGCGCAGCCGCGTACCTCTCCGAGCGCTTCAGCTCCTCGACCGCTGGATCGGTCCGGCCGGCGTCAGGCGCCACCGCGGAGCGATCGACCTTGCCGCGGATGTGCTCCCACGCGTCGGTGGCCTCGAAGTGATAACGCACCGGCTTGGGCTCGACCCGGCCGGTGAAGCGCTCGCGCATGAGCCGGAGAAGCTCGAGTGCGTCGGTGCGCTTCTGATCGACACGGCCCTCCGGCAGGAAGGCCCGGAGCGCTCCGATGTCGGCCGCGGGAACGCCCTGCCCTGCAGCCAGCCGCAAGAGGATAGGATAGCACCGGTCCGTGTAAAAAAGCCTCTTGGCTATCTGCTCGAGGCGCTCGCCCGCCGCCGTCGGCAGCGCGCCGGCCACCTCGGCGGCGCGCAGCGTAGCCCGGACGTTCACCATCGCCTCGCTCATGGGGCGATAGCCGTCCTCCGCAGACCCGTGGGCGACGGCCACCTCGTCGTCGGCGTCGAGCTCCCCGCGCGCATACGCGCCATAGATGGTGCCCACACCTTCCATTCCGAAGGCCGAGAGCTCGGCAGCGCGCAAGGCGCCCATGCTCGCGGCGCCAAAGACGTGCACGCCCTGCCCCATCGCCCAGAGGATCTCCTTGTGCGATACCGACGGAGTACGCTCGAAGTAGCCATCAATGATCCCGATGGCTACCGGCCTGTCCAGCGCGGCACGATAGACGTCACCTTGCGCTGCGGGGGGCAGGAAGACGGCATCGATCTGCTCCTTCGCCTCTGTCGCCGCGATCGTCGGTCCAGTGAAGATGTAGATGCTCATGCGGCGCGCTCCAGGAGGCTCCGGCGCGCGCGGGAGCCAGGTACGTAACCAGGGATGTCGTAGAGAGGTTCAAGGCCAGGGACCACCATCCGCACGACGGGAATCCCGAGCTCAGGCCGCGTGAGGTCGACCGCGACGATCTGGTCGATGCCCGCCGCGCGCAGGCGGTCGAGCTCCCACGTCACGTCATCGTCGAGCGTCGCTCCAGCGCGGTCGGGGGCGTCGAGGAAGCTGCGCGCAGCGAGCCCGCCCCCGTGGGAGGCGAGAAAGCCTCGGGCAGCCTCGAGATCGTCGTCCGGCCCATTGCCGGCGACACGGACGTCGTCCCGCGCGCCGGTGATCACGGTGAGCCGGCTCTGCGCCGCCTCGGTGAGTGCACGCGAGAGCGCCACTCCCCTCGCGGGGTGGCACCCGTATCCGCCCATCGGCGCGATCGGACGGTGAGGGTTCGGCTCACGGTCCACGAGGGTGCAATAGAACGCCGGAACCCCGACATCCGACGTGATATCCCAGACATAGACCTCGATCCCCGCGCGCTCGTACCCGTCGAGCAGGGCCCGGCAGCTCGGGTCGTCCACCGTGGAGAGGTCGATCATGGTGCGGCGATGATGCTCCTCGCCTGCCAGCCACCACAGGGTCGCCGCGTCTCGCTCGATCAACTCGCAGAGCGCGTGGCTGATGGCCTCGAGCGGGTGATTGCCGGATGCGAGCCCGTTCGAGCTCATCACGAAGCAGCCCGAGGCGGAGAGCAGCGGCAAGGAGTAATCGGTGTGGACGACCTCGAACGGCACCCACGTGGGCGCGCCGGCCACGAGATCCATCCCGATCACCCAGTGGAGCCGGAGGTCGTCGTGGAAGGCGCTGATCGAGAGGCGCGGCAGGGCGCTCACGTCGACGAGGCGGTGCCGAAAGCGGAGCTCGTTCACGGTGCCGAGCTTGAGGGGCAGCTGCACGCGCTCGGCGTGCCAGTGCTCGACCGCTTCCATCAGGCCCGAGGCGCGCGCCGCCGCCAGCGTCAGGCCCTTGCCTTGCGAAACGGACAGCGATCGCGCGTTGGGACGCGTCACCATGACCACAGGCACGCCCAGCGTGTCGAGGCCGGTGACGTCCGCGACCCGGGTGATGCCCATGACAGGCATCAGCGGTCGGAGTCGGGCCATCGTCTCCTCGGGGGAGACGGCGCGGTGGGTGCCGGAGAAGAACCGCTTGGGAACCGGCGGAAGCGCCTCGGCGAGCGCCGCCGCGCTGGTGTCGTGCTGTGAGGTGGTCATGGTGCCTCGTTGATCGCCCCTGATCAGCGCTTGAATCGCGCCAGGTTGAGCACGTAGCAGTTGATCTGGGACATCGCCTGTGCGGGTTTCGGCATGGTCGAGGGGAGCGCCTCGGATTTGTCGGGCGTCATCGAGAGGAAGTTCTTCCCATTGAGATCCTCGAGCAGGAGCAGCACCTCCTTGGTCGTCTCCACGTCGCGGGGGCGCGCGGCCTGGTTCGTCACGAAGCGACCCCAGGTGCTGCACTTGATGACGTAGTAGTCGCCCTCGCGGGTCTGGTAGACGTCTCCATTGTCCGCGATGATGGTCCCTCCTTTCGCGCAAAGGACGATGTCGTAGGGGGAGAGCTCCCGGTTGCTCCCCTGCTGCTTCACGGGCGCGAAGACAGCTTCCTCGTCGGCGAGCTCGGGGAGCGGCTTGATGTTCTTCTCGTAGATCAGGTAGACGCCGCTCTCTCCCGCGAGCGAACGCACAAAGGTGCCCGGCCTACCGTTCTGCCTCAGCTCGTCGGTCTTCGCGCGGATTTCCGGCGGGATCTCGCTCTCGCTCCAGCGATGATCCGCATGGGCCCAGTGCTTCGACTCCAGCTGGTAGACCGGCTCCCGCTGGCGGTCGATCGTGAAGATGAAACCACGCTTGTCATCAATGATCAGGCTTTTAACAGACATGACGTTCCTCCTTCATGCTCCCTGCTCACGGACCACGCCCGGTCGAGCGCACACCTGTGCACGCGCGCTTCGCCGCGTTCACATGACGTCGATTTCAGACGGCGCGGTTCAGCTCACAGGTAGCCAAGTCTTCGGGCGACGTCGGAGACGTCCTCGAGCGCTCTTCGCGCACCGGCCGCGTCGCCTCGCGCACTGCCGGCGTCCGCTGCTGCGAGCGCGGCCGCGATCTCGTCCGGCAGGCGTTGCTGCTTTGGGTCGAGCATCGCCCTGGCCTGCTCCACGGCGTCGTCGACGCGCTCGCGCGCGAGCTCGACGAACGCGAGAGGCATCCTCGCGAGCCAGTGGAACGGATACACGCGCGGGAGCGCTCCCCAGCGCGAGAGCGCCTCACGCGCCGCCCGCTCCGCTGCGACATGATCGCCGCGCCGGAGCGCGATCCAGGCCTGGTTCGCGAGGGCCGCGCCGATGTACTGGCTCATTCCCACCTCGGTCGACCTCGCGAGGCTCTTCTCGGCCAGCTGCGCCACGAGGAGGTCATTGCTCCGCCTGCGCTGGATGACGGAGAGGTAGATCAGGCTGCGCGCATGCATCTCCAGATCGCCCATCCGCTCCGCGTCGTGCAGCACGGCGGTCATCCTCTCGTCCGCTTCCTCCAGGTCGCCGTGGAGCAGGAGGAGGATCGCCAGGCTGCAACGGGCCGTCAGGATCCAGTGAGCCTCATGCGACTCGTCGGCGTGCTCGAACGCTGTGCAGCAGTCGCGCGCCAGACCCACGGTCTCGTTCGACGGCGCGTAACGCTCGATCCAGATGTTCACCTGCGTCGAGGTATGTAGGAGCCGCCCGCGCTGGACGGCCGTGCCGTGCTCCTGCACGAGAGGCCGGATGCGCTCGACGATCTCACGCATTCGATCCACGTGCGCGAGCCAGTAATGTGTGGAGATCCGCTCGATCTGGATCTCGAACCATTCATCCCACCGCGGGTCGGCATGGTCCGCGGGCGGGTTGCCGAGCACGGACTGGGCGAGGTCGGACAGCTCGAGCGCCTTCGTGTGCCGCTCTTGTTTTTCCCACGTCTTGCCGATCTTGCGGTAGAGCCTGGCCAGCTGGAGAGACTCACCAGGAGCCGCCGCGAGCGCGGCGTCGTACGCGTCTCGGGCCCGTGGCTGGTCCGCGACGCGACCCAGGATATCGCCGAGCTGCTCGTACAGCGCGGCGAGGTCCGGCAGGTCCGCGTCGGCGGCAGGCGCCTGGACCCGTTCGTTGATGGCCTTCATCAGGAGTCGGATCGCCTCCTGATTCGCGTACAGGTCCCGCGCGCGCGCTGCGGCCTGTGCGAAGTACTTGCTGGCCTTACCGTGCGCGCCGGCCTCTGCGAAGTGGTACGCGAGGGACGGGAGCCTCTCCGACGCGCCGCCGTACCGTGCCTCGATCGCCTCGCCGGCGCGCCGGTGCAGCTTGGCCCGCTCGTCGCGCGGGATCTGCGCATACGCGACCTCGCGTATCTTGTCGTGGCCGAAGCGCAGGTGTCCTCCGGGCGCCTCTTCGAGGATCTGCAGCCTTCGCAGCGTCTCCAGCGCCTCCGTGGACGCCGCGCCAGCGTCCTCGACGCCTGCGATCAGCAGGTCGCCGTCGAGCTCTTGCCCGAAGACCGAGGCCAGCGCGACGAGGGCCTTCTCCTGCGGGTCGAGCCGATCGAGCCGCCGTTCGACGAGCGCGATCAGCGTGCGCGGCAGCGGAAGGGAGGAGAGCGCGGACGCCGCCCGGTCGGGCTCATCGAAGCGCCAGCTCCCCGCCTCGTCGCGGTAGAGCATTCCCTCTGCGATGGCCGTGCGCAGGTATTCGCCTACGAAGAAGGGGTTGCCCTCCGAGTGCTGCACCAGCGCGTCGACAACGGGCCAGGGTGGGCCCTGCGCCAGCATGTCCTCGACCATCGCTGCCACGGCCGGGCGGTCGAGCCGCCCGAGCGTGATCGTGGTGACGCTCGATGCGCGAGCTATTTCTAGCAGCTCCGAGCGCTCGTCCTCGCTTCTGTAGGTGGCCATGACCAGCACCCCATGATGCTCGACGCCAGATTTCACGAGCGCGTCGAGCAAGCTCAGCGACAGCTCGTCCGCCCACTGGAGATCGTCAAGCGCCAGCACGAGCGGCGATCGCTCCGACAGGGCCCAGATCGTGTCCCGGAGCGAAGCGAGCACCCGCGCCCGCGCCTCCTCGGGCGGCAGCGCCGGAGGAGGGCGCTGGCTCTCCTGGCCAGGCAGGCTGAGCAAGGACGACTCATACGCAGCGAGCACTCCGCCCCGAGAGCCGAGCAGCCGGTCTGCCTCTGCGCTGCCACCTTGCCGCGCTCGATAGACCACCTCGGTCAGGACTGGCCGGAGCGGATCCAGCGGCGACGCCGCGCCGCCTCCGGACGCGCAGCGTCCAGGAAGCACGAGGAGGTTCAATTTTTCATACAAGTACGCTGCGCTCTGACTCACCTCCTTCACGAGGCGGGTCTTGCCCACGCCGCTCTCGCCGCGAATGAACACGAAACCACCGAGGCGGTGCTGCGCGACGTCCTTCACGGCCTGAGCCAGTTTCGATGCCTCTTTGGACCGCCCCTCAAGTGCAGGTCGGTACAGATAGGCTCGCGGCCTGGGTCCGCTCTCGGGCTCTGCCTCCGCGCCTGCTGCCACGAGCGCCGCGGCGACGTCGATCGCGTGACCGACCCGATCCCGCGGACGCTTCTCCAGGAGTCGCAGGATCAGGCGCTCGATCTCCGCAGGAAGGCCGGGGACGAGGAGAGAAGGAGGGAGCGGCGTGGCGTACACGTGCTGTGCCCTGATGTCCGTGCCCATGAACGGAGGCTGCCCTGTCGCGCACTCGTAGAGGATGCAGCCGAGCGCGTACAGATCGGCCCGGGCATCGACCAGATGGCCGCGCATCTGCTCAGGCGCACAGTAGGGCTCGGTGCCATAGGAGGGCTCCACGTCGAGCTCGTCGCGCCCGCCGACACCGCCAGAGTGCGCGGCGATGCCGAAGTCGATGAGCACCGGACGATCGTTCTCTTGCAGGAGGATGTTGCTTGGCTTGAGGTCGCGATGAACCAGGCCCTCACCGTGCAGGAACGCGAGGGGCGCGCAGATCCGGCGGATCAAGGTGAGGAGCGGGCCGAGCCGCGGCGCCAGTGCTCCCCACGATGCCGATACGACCACACGGGCTGGCTCGCCGGGACGGCTGGTCATACGGGCCGTCGCGTCGTCCACCGTCGCGCCTCCAGCACCAGCCCCGTCGTCGGCGCGCCCCGGCCGGAGTTCGCGCAGACGATCGGCCAGCGTGGAGCCGCGCAGGAGCGGCATCGCATACCACGGCGTCCCGTCGCTCACGCCCTCGTCGAGGACGGGGACGATGCCTGGGTGCTGAACGCGACGGAGCGCGTGGATCTCGCGGCGAATACTCGCGAGCCGGGATCGGCCCGTGACCGGCACCGTCTTGACGGCCACAGCCTCGCCCGTCTCGGCGTCCTCGCCCCGATAGACGATTCCCATGCCGCCGGAGCCGAGGATCCCGGAGATGCGATAGCGGCCAAGGCTCGAGGGGAGGCTCATCGGATCGGGTCCTGCCGGCTCCGTGGCTGTCGCCAGGGAGCGAGAGGCTATCCTATCCTGTGGCTGCAGGGCCGCGGCGAGGCCCCTCGACCCAGCGAGCCCGCCAGCCGCTCCCTCGCCCGCCATCGATCGGTGTGTCGCAGTGGCTCGCAACATGGTGCTCCCGGCGCCAGCGACGCTGAGCACGATGCGTGCCGCACCGGACGCTCCCGCCGATCCCCGAAAAACGCCGTATAGCGCCCTCCTGAGAGGCGGTGTGACCAGGCCAAATTTGGCCGTCGATCGGCCATTTCTGGCCGACAGCTCGCCTCAGGCGCATGGCCCTGCGCCGAGCCCCGGCGCAGAGCCGGACAGCCCTCACCTCCACGTACAGGTGAAGCCGTCTCTGGAGGGCCACGAATGGAAGCCCACGCGCGTAATTTCCATTGACATTCTGGCCAGGATCATTTCTGCGGCGTCAGGCCGAGCTCCTTGATCCGGCGCGTGAGCGTGCGGATCGGCATGCCGAGCCGCCTCGCCGCCTCGGTCCGGTTCCAGCCGACCTTGTCGAGCGTTTCCTTGATCACCTGGGCTTCGGCCTTGCGGACATGCGCCTTCACCGGTCGTCCGAGCGCGCTCTCGTCGGCCAGGGGCTCCGGTTCGGACGCGCGCCGCGCCGCCGCCTGCACGCCGTCGTCCGCCGGAGTTGTGCGCACCCGTGGCGGCAGGTCGTGGGGCTGAATCAGCTCGCATCGCGCCAGCACCACCGCCCGCTCGATGACGTTGCGGAGCTCTCGCACGTTTCCCGGCCATCGGTAGGCGCACAGCACGGCCATCGCTTCGTCCGAGAGGCCGCGCACGCTCCGGCCGTTCGCAGCGTTGGCCTCCGTCAGGAAGAGCCTTGCGAGCGAATCCATCTCGTCCCGCCGGTCGCGCAGCGGGGGGACCTCCAGCTCGATCGTGCTCAACCGGTAATAGAGGTCTTCACGGAAGGCCCCCTGCTTCACCATGGCGTCCAGATCACGGTGAGTCGCCGAGATGACGCGCACGCTCACCTCCACCTCGTGCGTCGAGCCCACGCGGGAGAATCTCCCGGTCTCCAGCACTCTCAGGAGCGCCGCCTGCGCAGCGAGCGAGAGCTCGCCGACCTCGTCGAGGAACAAGGTCCCATCGTTCGCCGCCGCGAACAGCCCACCGCGCTGCTGCGACGCGCCGGTGAAAGCGCCCCGCTCGTGACCGAACAGGGTGCTCTCCAGCAGCGAAGGAGGGAGGGCAGCGCAGTTGACGCACACGCGAGGCTTGTCACGCCACAGGCTGTGCTCGTGGATGAACCGCGCCAGGAGCTCCTTCCCGGTCCCCGTCTCACCGCGCAAGATGACCGAGGCGCGCGATGAGGCCACCTGCTTCGCGGCGTCGAGGAGATCGCGCATCGCCGCGCCCGCGATCATGCCCCCATGGAGACGCGTCACGTCGCTCTCCGTCCACGCCTCCATCGGGGCCGCCATCACCGGTCGCGCCGCGCTCGCGCTCGCCGCGGCGCCGCGCGCGAGCTCGATCAGCTTCTCCACCGTGGTCGCGGCCTCCGGATACACCGCGACGCCGACGATGTGAGCGGAAGTGCCCGGACTCGGCGCCGAGGAGACGGCGTGCGCCATCTGCGACGCGGCCTCAGCGCCCGTCTCTGGCAGCAGGACCAGCGCTGTATCCGGGGAGTAGAGGCTCGCCCGGTCGATGCCCGTCCGCAGCTTCGCCATGAAGCCTGTCACCCAGGCCCCGAGCGGCGCGCGCGCCGCCTCTGGCGCTGGGGCGCGCACCGCGAGGATCGCGAAGCCGCGGCCAAAGTGGCGCGCTCGCTTGATCTCCTCGTCGAGCCGCGCGCGGAAGCTCTCTTCCCCCTCCAGCGGCAGCGTCGCCGTGCCGAGGACAACGATGCGAGCGACGACCGTGCCCAGCATCACCTCGCCGCCGAGCGCGACCTCGGCTCGCTCGATCCGCGTACCCGCGATCCAGGTGCCGTTGGTGGAGCCGAGATCCTCGACCAGGATGCGCCCCTCGTTCAGGGAAAAACGCGCGTGCTCGCGCGAGAGCGTGCGGTCCGGCAAGCACAGGTCCGAGGGTTCGCCGCGCCCGACGACCCGAGCCTGGCCGGGGGCGAGCTGCGCCACCTCGACGCCGTCTCGGTAGTGGAACACGATCGTGATGCCCCGCTGCGCAGGGGGACCTCCCACGTCCGCGCTAACCGTGAGCCGTTCGGTGCTCGTGTCGTAGCGCTCGCCTTCGCGTTTCTCCGTGGACATGTCTGCCTATGCCTGCAAGGTGATCGAGCTCACGCCCAGGGGAGCAGGCTGGGTACCCCTGGTCCAGCAGATTCGCGCCTGCGCATGGATCCGAGATCCATGCGCAGGCGGAGCGGCGGGCGTAGGCCTGCTGGCGCGAGCGACGTCGAAGCGCCTCGGCGAGATCCTCTTCATCGATGCAGGGAGAAGCTCGAGGGCGATCGCTCCGTGCGGCCAGCCCACGGGCAGGGCGAACGTGAAGGCGCGTCGGTCTAGCGGCAGTCCGGCAGAGAAAGCAGGTTGTTGGGCTGTTCACCGTCCGCTTGCGTCTTCACGTAGACATAACCGGTCGAGGAGCGCACGACCACGAGGGTCACCCGGTGTCCGCCCGGCTGCTCCACGTAGTAGTCGCACCGACCGCTGTTGATATCGCTGGCGACGTCCGCCTGTGATCGGTGCCAGCGGGTGCCGTCGGCATTGACGCCGCCGAGCGCCTGGATGCGCTCGTGTGCCCCCTGCAGGTTCGTTCTCGTGATGCATGTGACACGCTTCATGATGGCCATTTCTCGACTCCTTCATCCTCGCGCGCAGCGGATTCCTGATCGCCGCGGAGGGCAGCTCGTCACGTAGCGGGCTGCCAACGATGAAGACGCCGTCTTGCTCGCGATCGCGCGAAATTTCGCGCCCAGCGTCACAAGAAGCGCGCAAGCGGATCGAGCACCTCGCGCATGTCTGGGCGAAGCCACGGCCTCTTGCTCAACATCCGCGTGATCAGGTCGCGAAGCTCCTCGGAGGCGAGATGGTCGAGGAGATGAAGCGGAGGTCGCTCGAACAGATGGAGACACATGAGAGCCCCCTTGTCTTCCCCGACGAAGGGGAGCTGGCCGGTGAGCATCTGGAAAAGGAGGACGCCGAGCGCATAGACGTCGGCCTTGGGCTCGACGTCCTTGGACTTGAGCCACTGCTCGGGGGCCATGTACTCGCACGTCCCGAGCAACGCCGCGCCGCCGGTCGAGACCGGCAGCAGCGTCGCCGCCACCGTTCCCCGGCTCGCCTCCTCGGAAGCAGACGCCCGTGGCATCTTGGCCAGACCGAGGTCGGCCAGCTTGGCTCGGGCGACGGCGGGGTCCCGCTGGTCCAGGAGCACATTGGCTGGCTTCAGATCCCGGTGGACGATCCCGCGCTCGTGAAGCGACAGGAGGCCGTGTGCGATCTGCGACGCGACGCGCGCGGCTGCGTGTAATGAAAGGCCGCTTCCAGCACTGGCGAGCACATCATGTAGGCTCGCCGGAAGCCACTCCAGGGCCATGAACGGCGGTCCTCCAGGGAGACGGCCACAGTCGACGAGGCCCACGATGTGGGGATCTCGCACGCGCTCCAGCATGCGCGCCTCGTTGAGGAAGCGCGCGATCGTGTCGGCATCCATGCAGAACGCGTCCCTCAGGACCTTGACCGCGACAGGACGACCGCTGCCCGCCTCCCGACCTTCGTAGACCTCGCTCATCGAGCCGCTCGCGACCCGGCGGACCAGCTCGAAGCGCCCGACGCACGATCCGGATGCGAGCATGGGCACGGCCTCACTACCTCTAGCGTTTCGAGCTCAGGGACGCTGGACGCATCGACCGGATGCGCTCGATCCAGTCCAGCATGGGGCGGAGTTCGTCCGCGCAGGATGGGTTTTCGGCCAGGAAGGCCTGCGGATCGACGCGCTCTCCAGCGTCGCGCCTCTGGAGATAGATCAGCAGCGCGGCTGCCGCGTCGGCCGACGAGGCCGCGGAGGCGTCATCGCCCGGACACGCCTCTTTGCCGCTGATCATCCGGGACTGCAGCGCCTTCAGCCCGCGCCTCAGGAGCCCCGCCACGGCTGGCTCCGTTCTGCGCATGATCCGAGCAACCTCGGCGACGGGGAGTTCCCTCAGATGGCAGAGGTAGATGGCGTCACGCTGGTCTTCCGGTAGTTCGTAGATCAGCGCCCAGGTCTCCGTCCGCTGCTCCTCCCGCGCCATCGCCTGGCTTGGGCTGCGCTGAGGTGAGGGGACGTCCATCGCCTCGATACAATCAAGGACCACCGTCCCGCGATTCTTGCGTTTCTCTCGCTTTGCATCGCGCAGCACCTGCAGCGTGTAGTTGCGAAGGACGGCGCGGAGCCAGGACAGCCACTCGGCCTCGGTCGCTCCAGTGAACGTCGAGAATTTCTGGAACGCGCGCAGCGCGGTCTCCTGAGCGAGGTCGGAGGGGCGGATCGCACTCGACCTGGCGTCTTTGAGCCTCCGGGCCGCCCACTTTTCGAGCATCGGCCCGCACTGGCGGAACAGCTCGGTGAACGCGGACGGATCGCCAGCGCGCGCGCGACCAATCAGCTCCTCGACGAGGAGTTCTGGGCTATCGTCGAGGCTCATGGGGCGATGACCGTGGTCATGACACGGCGCGTGCTCCTTTGCGGCACCATCATAGCGCTTCGACGCGAGAGATGAAGGACTGTCCTTCAATACCAGCGTCGCTGGACGCGCGTGGGAATGGAGTGGCTGAAAGGATGACATGCGCCCTCGTAAGTGGCTCGGGGAGGCACAGACGTGCCCTTCAGCGCGCTATCAGCGCCCATCGCTCCGATGCTCGGAGACAGGCCAGAATTCGTCGATATACGTTGCTGGGCGTGAGCTCGGTCGGTGGCCATGAGGTCCGGCGGAGGCAGACGTTCCTCGAGCCTACAAACCCAAGGACGCCGTCCGTGACCCAACAGAGCGCGGGCCGACCCTTTTTTCGTCGACCACACAATCCCACAGAATCCTACACGGGTCATGTCACCACGCCCGCGACCGGACGGCCAGCGGGCGCGCAACATCGGGAGCGTCACCTGGGGAGTCGCCGCCGGCCTCGCCTCAGCCCGGCTCCCGCCTGGCGCGGCGCGGATCCCCCGCTGCGCTCCTCCGCGCCTCCGGCTGGCAGGCCGGGCAGAAGATCGCGTCGTGCCCGTGGACGCTCGCGCGACGGAGCTTGTCGCCGCAGCGGGGGCACGGCTGGCCCGGGCGCCCGCGGACCTTGAGGAAGTCGCGCAGCCGCTCGTCCAGCGCCGGCGCGCGCCGGGCGATCGTCCGGGTCGCTTCGCCGAGGACACGGGCAATCGCCACGTGCAGGCGGTCGGTCTCCTCCTCGGAGAGGCTCTGGACCGTCGCCTTCGGGTGGATCCTTGCCTCGAAGAGCACCTCGTCGGCGTACGAGTCTCCCATGGAGTCGAGCGCCGTCCCGTCCATCAGGAAATCCTTGGCGAGGTCGCGCCGCCCGCGCGCGGCGGCGCGGAACGCCTCCTGCGTGAACACCCGAGGATCGAGGACGTCGAGGCCGACGCGCTGGAGCCCGGGGATCCTGTCGAAATCGCCCCGCGCGAGCACGTAGACCTTGCTCATCTGCACGTCGTCTCGGACCCTGAGCTCGCGGCCGTCCCCGAGGGTCAGCGAGAAGGCGAGATCGGTTGGGATCCGCGTCTCTCCTGGCCGCGTGATCGAGAACCGCCCTGCCAGCATCGGGGAGATCACGAGATCGAGCGCGCGCGCCCCGTCGAGCTCGAAGACCACGGCGTGCGCCCGCCGCGCAACGCGCCGGACCTCCGCGCCCGGCAAGAGCGCGTCGAGCCGCTCCGGGAGCAGGACGTGCAGCACCACCGAGTTCTCGGCCCGCGCCGCGGCCACGGCCGCGCCTGCAAGCTCGCGCGCGAGGATCGGAACGACGTACTCCAGGTCCGGGCGCTCGGGCACACCTCCAGGATACAGATCTCGCCGCGAAGATCGCGCGCCTTCGGGCGAGGCGCGAAAAAGAGGCGCGGCGGCGCGCTGATCACGCGCTGATTACGCGCTGATCCGCGGGGACTCCTCCCCGAGCGCGGCCTCACCGGCGTCGCCCCGCCTCGGCCGCTGCGCCCCCTGGATCACGAGATCCTGGCGCCGGGCGAGCGCGTACACGACGCGGATGAGCGCCGTCTTGAAGGCCTTCTCCGGCGGCGGGTTCAGGTGCACGACCCTGCGCTCGCCCGGCTGCGCGACATGGCTCGCGCCCCGGGGCTCGCCCCGCTGCGCGACGGGGCTCGCGCCGCGGGGCTGGTCCTCCTTCGGCTCCTCGACCTCCAGCGCGATGGGGATGGCGCCCCGGGGCGCGAGCGCCGTCCGGATGTCGTCGAAGCGGAGCTCGTCGCCCGCCTGCCCCGCCACGTCGGGCGGCGGCGCCTCGATGCGGACGAGGTCCTGCCCGCCCTCGCCGAGGAGCTCATCGTAAAGAGCCGTTACTCCCGGCACGAAGGCGCTGTGGACCATGAAGTAGTTCTTGATGCGCTCGGTGCTGACGAGGCTGACCCGCACGGCCAAGCCGCACTTGTCGGGGGCAAGGAGGCTCCGGACGTGCTCGCCCTTCGCCACCGAGGAGAACTCCGCGAGCACGTGCAGCGCCCCGCCGTGCGCGAGCTCCCGGCTCGCCAGCGCCCGCGCGAAGCGGATGACCCGCATCGCCGTGCGCGCGTCGCGGTCGAGCCCCTCGGGCTCGCTCAGGAACACCGCCGCGGAGAGCGGCGCGCCGCGCGCAACGCACCGCACCGCGAGCGAGGCGAGGTCGTGCCCGTGCTGCGTGTACACCGTCGCGCTGCCCCCGCGCGGGAGCGAGAGCATCGCCCCGTCCGAGCCCGGCGGCGCGCCGCCCGGGCCGGGCGTCACGCCGAGCGAGGCGAGCCGATCGGGGAGCGGCATCCGCTCGTCCCCGCGCTCCCCGAGGACCAGCGTCACCTCGACGCCCGGCACGAACCGCGCGAGCGCGTGCAGCAGCGAGGGCAGCGCGGGGCTGTACCCGACGATCAGCACCCGCTCGATCTCGTCGAGGTGCAGCGAGAGCTTCGCCGCCCACGCCTGCGCCGCCGTCGCGCCGTCCGACGCCGCGGCGCGCTCGATCCCCCGCCCCCTGTAGAGCTCTCGCCCGTAGTCCAGGAGCGGCGCATACGTCGCCGATACGCCGATGAGCCCCCGGAGCCGCTGCGCCGGCACCCGGCCCGCCCGCGCGCCGAGCGCCCACGCCGGCGACCCCTCGAGCGGATCGAGCAGCGGATTCAGCCACGGCACGAGCCCCTCGACCGACACGAGCTTGCCCTCCTCGCGCTTCGGCACCGCCGCCTCGTCCCCGAGGAACACCCCCGCGAGGATCACCTGCTTCTCGTAGGCGGCGCGCGCCATGTCCGAGAACGAGAGCTCGTGCCTCGGCGCCTTGCCGAGCTTGCCGACGGCTCCGGCCGCCTCCTCGCCCAGGAAGATGTGCGTGTAGAACTCGGAGCCGTCCGCGGTCATGAGGTCGGTGTAGAGGGACTCCACGCCTGGCGTGAGCAGGTGCTGGCAGAGGAAGAAGCCGAGGAACCGCTGCATGTCGAGCGGATGTGTCCCGGGCCCGCCCACCTCCTGGATGAGATCGCGGTTCTTGCTCTCCTGCACCTCGACGAACACGTGGCCGTGCGGGTTCTGCGCCCGGAACGAGGAGAGCGCCATCGCCGTCAGGGCGTCGGCGTCGGGCCCGGCGTCGGGCCGCGCGAGGATCAGCGCCCGCTTCGCCTCGGCGGCGCCCACGAGCTCGAGCGCCTCCGGCTGCGCGCTGTCCCCTTGGCGGTAGGTCACCCAGCGCATCCCCGGCGCGTAGAGGTAGGCAGGCGGGTCGTCCTCGGTGCCGAGGAGCGCCATCCGCGGGAGCGCGTGCCGGGTCGGCGGGGGCCCGCGGCGGATGAGCCACTGCCAGAGCTCCGCGAGCCGGATGCTCCGGAGCGCGCGGTGGCGCTCGTACAGCCGGACGAACTCCTGCACCAGCATCTCGGCCTCGTGCACCGGGCCGATCACGAGCGCGTGCCCCGCGTAGCGGACCGGCCGCCGCCGCGCCGCGCGCACGACCTGGTCGACCACGTTGGCGCCGATGCCGATGATGAACGACGTGATGAAGACGCCCACCATGGTGAGGCCGAGCGAGACGACGGCCACGACGGGGTGAACCCGGAGGTTCTCGACGAGGTTGTCGGCGCTCTCGATCTGCCGGAAAGACCACCAGATCCGGTCGATGAAATCGGTGTCCGGGGTCGGGCCGCGGCCATCGTAGTCGTGCGTGATCGCGAGGTGGCTGAGCAGCACGGAGGAGCCGAACGCGAGCCCCCAGACGGCCAGCGTGACGAGCCCGAACTGCTCGAGCAGCTCGCGCCGCGTCATGATCGCGTAGAGGTCGATCGCGATCTCGCGCGTGAAGCGCAGGAGCAGGAAGAGCCGCGAGAGCCGCAGCATGGGGAGGGCGTGGGCGGCGTGCGCGTCGAGGATCCGCTCGAGCGGCAGGAAGCTGACCCAGGCGATGATGTCGAAGGCGAAGAGGAGCACGTCGAGGCGCGACCGCCCGTCCCCGCGCTGGTGGAGGAGGAGGGCCCGGAAGAGGAGCTCGACGCCGAAGATCGCCAGGAAATACGGGCGGAGCTGCTCGTCGAGGCCCTGGATGGGCAGGACCGAGACGAGGATCAGGAGCGAGATCGCGGCCTTGACGGGGCGGGTCTCCAGCCCGCCGGCGAGGCGGTGGAGCAGGGGCAGGCGGAGCGCCATGGGCGGCAAGGATAGGCGACCTCGCGCGCGGCTGCTGTAAGCTCGCCGGGCGCCTGCTCGCCGATCGCGAGCCGGTCACGCGCGCGGAGGCCGCGGCGGCGCTCGCGAGGTCGGGTCCGGGCTCAGACGAACGCCCAGCCCACGGGTGGTGCTCAGGCGCAGCGGATCGATACTGCGGAACGATGGGGAGCTGCATGGACCAAGCGAGCAGCACCCGCGGGCCGCCCACCTCGCGGAGGCCGGCCGCACCTCACGGCAGCGTCCACCGGCGCACGGTCGGACGAGCGAAGGTGTAGAGGGCGTCGATCGTGCGACGCGGAGGAGCTCGAAGGTAAGTTGCACGGTGAATGGACCACGCGTGGAAGACACACGCGTCTCCGGCGCGTAAAGCGACGCGCGCGGCGTTCGGCATGTCCGGCGTGGTCCGATCGGCGCCCCTGCGGATCCGGAGCTCGTCCGGCGTGTCCCAGCGGGCGTGGGAACCGGGGACGATCTCGAGCCGATCGTCGTCTTCCAGCGCCACCCTGAAATGGACCGATGTCGTCGTCGCGACGATCGCGCGCTCGATTTCTGGATCGGATTGGCCGAACTGGCTGTCTCGGTGCCAGTCCCCGTCCCAGTCACGCCTGGTCTGCTCGTGGTAGTAATGCGCGTCCTTCAGGCGCGGGGCGTCTTCCTCTCCCTCTCCCGCTCCCGCGCGCGAGAGGCCGGCGAGCAGCCCGCAGACGCGCCGGGAGCCGACGAACGCGGAGATGCGCTCCAGCGCGCAGGGATCGTCCTGAAAGCAGGTCGCGCCGTCCGTGAGGAGCGAGATGCTGGGGGTCGAGTGGCCCGTCTCCCGGGAGAGCGCTCGTGTGCGGAGGAGCGCGGCGTCGCACGCGCGACGGAGCTCGGCGCGCTCGGCGATGTCGAGGAAAGCGCGCATGATGAAGAAGCCTTGCGCGCGAAAGGCGTCGATTCGATCTCTCGTTGACGTGCTCATCATGACCTCGCGACACCCGGGATCGCGGAGATCACTCAATGGATGGCCCGAGGCCCACGCATCGCCAGGGCGACGAGGGGGCTTTGGGGGAACGGCCGCGGGCGATGGCGGCTCGAGACGACGAGACACGCGAGCCGCCCCGCGATCTCGAAGGTCGCGAGCGCGGCCGGCGCGCCGAAGTAATCGATCGGCACGAGATCGATGTTTCGCGCCGCCTTCGGCGTGGAACGCTCGTCGAGGATCTGCGCGAGCGCCTTCTGGTAGCTCTCGCCGGTCCGGGCCATCCTGGCGCGGACGTCGGCGCGCAGCTTCTTGTGGTGGTGGCGGTTCCCCATCGGCCCTGTCCAGGTGATCTGCCGAGATCGGTCCTTGTCGGCCGGCACCGACGGAAGAGCGGCAGCATCACGAGCGAAGACCGCCGAAGGGCAGCGCCCTCTTCGCCCCTCGCGGAGCCGTGCCGGCGGCGAGCGAGGAGCCGGGCTCGGAGCAGCCCGTGGGGCGAAGTGTTCGCTGGAGCACGGCCGCTGTCAAGCAGGCGCCGGAGGTTCCCGCCCCCGCGCCGGGATGGGGTCGTCCGCGTGCGGTTCGCTGCTCAGCGCTGCGTCTCGCTGACGGGGTGCTCGGGGCCGGGGCGCCCGTCAGCCAGCGTCTCTCGGAGGCGCTCCTGCGTCAGCCCCGGGCTGCTCGACAGCCTCGTATCCGCGTGGGGATCGTCCGATCGGGCGACCGACTGCGCATGGGCCGTCTCGGGGCGCGCCTCGCTCAAGGGGTGGTGGCTGCCAGGCCGCCCCGTCGCGAACGTCGAGCCCTGGCCGGTCTCGGGCGGCGATGCGGCGTGCGCCGGCCGCGGCGGGGGCGCTCCGGCCGAGCGCGGCGCGAAGAGGTCCGCCCAGTCCGGCAGGTGCCGCTGGAGCCGCACGCGCTCGGCCTCGGGCAGCGCCTCGCCGATGACCTGGCACACGGCCTGGGCGTGCTCCATGCCAAAGCCACGCGGCGCGCCCTCGCGGCGGGCGATGCGGTCGTAGAGCTCGTCGCGATCGAAGTCGCCCTGGTACGTGGCGCGGCGCACCGCGGCGGCGACGGGACCCGGCAGCCCACCGGCGACCGCGGCGGCCTCCTCCATCAGCAGCCGCTCGCCGAGCGTCCGTGCTGTCACGGCGATCGCACGCTCGGCCTCATCGCGGCCCTCGAAGCCGGCGCGGCGCTGCACCTCCTCGATAAAGCGGTCGTAATCCATGAGGGGCCTCCTTCGGGAGACGATTGGATGCGAGGTCCGTGCCAGGCGCATGCCCAGGGTGAAGGGTCCGGCCGGCAACCTGCAACCTCAACCTGTGCAACCTCAACCTGGGTCGGGCGGCCCGACCTCAACCTGGGTCGGGTCGCCCATCGACCTCAACCTGGGTCGGGTCGTCCGACCTCAACCTGGGTCGGCGAGGAGGAGGCGACCTCAACCCCAACCCGGGTCGGCAACCTCAACCTGGGTCGGGACGCCCGCCTCGGGTCGCCTCGCGCAGCGTGAGCCCGATGCAATGCTTCAGGCCCGCCTGGAGGTCGGACAGCGTCGTGATCTCGGCGAGATCGATCCCCAGCGAGACGATCGTCTGGGCGACGCTCGGCCGGATCCCGGTGATGATGCCCTCCGCGCCGAGGAGCCGGATCGCGCGGACGAGATCGACGAGGTAGCTCGCGGTCTTCGTGTCCACGGCCTCGACCCCGGTCAGGTCCAGCAGCGCATAGCGGGCCCCGGTGCGCACCACCGCCTGGAGCAGGCTGTCCATCACCTCCGCCGTCCTCGCGCTATCGACCACGCCGATCATCGGGAGCGCCAGCACGCCCTTCCAGACCTGCAGGATGGGTGTCGAGAGCTGGCGGATGACCTGCTGCTGCCGCTCGATGATCGCCAGCCGCTCCCGGAGCTCCCTCTCCGCGCGCCGTGCCTCGGTGAGATCGAGGGTGATGCCGACCACCGAGTCCACCTCGCCCCCCTCCCCTCGGACCGGGACGAACCAGTTCTCGATCGGCCTTCCGTCCGCTTCCATGACGTTGTGCATCGGCTCCCCTCGAAGTGCCCTGCGCAACCCCCCGGTCTGGTGCTCCTTGTAGATGTCGAAATTGTTCAGCCCCACGAGCTGTCCTGGCTTCATGCCGGCCGCCGCGAGCGCCTTGCCGTCGTAGTAGGTGAACACGCCGCTGGCATCGCAGGCCCAGACGACGACATCGAGGTTCTCGACGAGGGCACGGAGGATGTGCTCGTGCTCCGCCTGACGCCTGGACGCCTCGCTCTCGGCCGTCACGTCGCGGCCGATGCACACCACGCCCGCCGCCTCGCCCCGCGCATCGAGCACGCGGTGATGAACCCACACGATGGCCACGTCGCCCCCGTCCCTCCGGGCGTGACGCAGGCGCTGCTCCCCGCTGTCCTCGTCGAGCAGCCGCCGCCACAACCCCGCGCCCTCGGGGACGGGGAGCAGCTCGGCGATGGATCGACCCATCGCCTCCTGCCTCGGGAACCCGAGCTGTCGCGCGGCGCTCTCGTTCCACGCCGTGATTGCCAGATCCAGCCCGTATTCGACCACCGCGAGCGGCGATCGCGCGAGAGTGTCCACGTGTGCGCTCATGTTCAGGTTCAGGTGCCCCGCCCGCGATGCGCCGGCGGCCTCGGCTGTGCAGCCTAACCTCACGACCTGCCGACAAATCAAGCTTTAAGGGGCGCCCGCGGGGAGGCGCGGATCACATCTTGTCGCGGCGCTGCCGTGGGCCCAACACGTGTGTAATGTGCGCGACAACCCCGACGGGGCGCTGGCCCTCACCTCGGGCGGCGCGTCGTCGATCTCTTGCTCGCGCAGGGCCGCTCATCGTCACGACCCGACACCCGGAGAAGCTCGGCGAGCTCCGCGCCCGCGGCGTCGAGGTGCGGCGCGCAGACTTCGATGCTCCCGCCTCGCTCGCGGAGGCGTTCGCCGGCGCGGCGCGTCGGTGCTCATGAGCACCGACGCGCTGGACCGCCCGGGCCGGCGCATCGCGCGGCACCTGAGCGCGCTCGAGGCCGCGGCGAAGGTGGGCGTGCGGCACGTGATCTGCAGAGGCAACACCGTCGACCCCGAGGACGGCGCAGTACAGATCCATGGGATAACGCGCGCCTCCTGAAGGGACGGTCCGCATGGTCATCGGGCTCGCGGGGACCGTGTGGGTGCGCGTCGATCCGCGCGCCGCTGAACTGGCGGATCGATCTGCGCTCCCGCAGCAGCACCGTCAGGCCCACATCGGGCAGCGCCGGTCCTGGCAGTCGAATCGCCTCGCCCAGCACATACCGCTTGGTCGACCTCGCCGTCGAGCGCTGGAGCTGCGCGCTCGTCTCCAGGAGCGTCATACGAAGAGAACACAAGATCCCCCACAGGCACGTAAAACGACGAATATCGCTCGACGGCCTCGGCGACCGCCGCCACCCAGACCGCCTCTCGCTCGGGATGCACCGCGTTGGCCATGACCTCGCTCGGCGCGACCACGACGAGGTTCGCCGGGGCCAGGTCGCCCGCGTCGGCGTGAACGACCTCCGCTGCACGCCCGTGACCCCGGAGAGGCTCACCTGGCGCGCGATCTCGTCGGCGAGAACCCCGGCACCGACGACCGCCACGCTGGCGTCGCTCAACCTTTGCTGCGTGAGGGATTCCGGCTCGTCATCGCGTTATGCCGCGTGGAAACGGGCCGATTCCCCGACGGGCCGCGGCGCCGAGGCCCCGACGGGAGAACCGCTCGTGAGCACCCCTTTCTCGGCCAGCATACGCAAGGCGCTCGCGGCGGCGGGCTCGATGGATTTACCCATGTACTCGATCACTTGCTCGACCGTACGCGTTCCATCGAGGATCGGAAGCAGCACCGGCAGCAGATTGCTCGCGGCTTTGCCTTGAAAGCAGAGCGCCCTCTCTCCGTGCTAAAAAGATCACCGCAACATCCGTGATCGCGACCCGATACCAGATCTTCACACAGGGGAACTCGGGAACGTCGTCTAGCTTGTTCATACTCGCTCATCAGCTTCTTCGCGCTGCGGAGCTGGCGGCGAGGCGTCGCCACGCCGCGAGCGCTGGCACGCAGAACGATGACTGGGGCAGAGCCCGTCAGGAATCCATGGAGCGGCGGACGAGGCTCCTCATCTGACGAGGAGCCCTGTCCGGTCGGATAGCGTCGTCCGCATCAACCGATGCAGATGATGCTGCTACTGCTGCTGCACGCGGCGATGCCGGTGACGACGACGGACTTCGCGGCGCCGTGCTCATCGATCCCTTTCTGCCATCGCTTACATCTGGGCACCATGGCAAGCGATGTGCCAGCCGAAGGTGCGCCCAGTCTCGCCTCGAGATCCATGAACCGCAGAGCAGAGCGGGCATTCTCGCTCGGCCACCGCAGGACCGGCCGGGCGAGCAGGAAGACAAGCACGCGCAATCTCCTGCGCGATCGAGAAAAGCCCCACCGGTGCGCTGCGCGCCCGGAGGGAGACGCGCCTGCGTCAGCCAGGATCGCCAACCTGCGCCGCGGCGCGAGCCAGGCGGGCAAGCACCTCGCCCACGGAGACCGGCAGCGAGAGCGCCTCCTCGGCCTCGGCGTGCACGCCGCTGTAGAGCGAGCGAACGGTCCCCAGGCGAGCGCAGTGCAATCTGCTTCGCAGATTTCCTGAAATTGGACGCGAAACTCCCTTACGCTGGCCTCCCGGGATCTGCCTGGAGGAGGAATGTCCATGCGTCGATGGTCCGTTCTGCTGTGCGCTTCAGCTGTCGTTGCATGTGGTTCGGGGGACGACTCGCCGGGGTACAACGCGTCGGGCGGCGGCGACATCAGCTCCGGGGGAGGCGGAAGCGGGGGACAGGGTGGAAGCGGTGGGGACGAGGGAAGCGGCGGGAACGGCGGGCTCCCTCACGCGTTTCGCTATGGCGCCAACCTCGGCCACCGCAACGCGGACTGGGGCGACGACAAGGAGGCCACGCTCGCGGCGCGAGCGGGCGTCCGCAGTCTCCGCATCAAGCTGCCAGCGGCCCATCTCGCGAGGTGGGGATACGAGATCGAAGTCGGGGACATTCAATCGTACGCGTCCCTGGGCATGGCGGACCATATCGGATTTCTCATCGGCTCCGAGTCGGTCGATCTGACGGTGGCGCCGGCCGACGCGGAAGACTGGCAGAACGAGTACTATATCCCGAAGAGCCTTTACGAGCCGATCTTCTCGGCCGATGGAACGGTGAATCCCGGCAACGCGTGGGCCTCTTACGTGTATCGGACCGTCGACACCTACAAGCCCTGGGTCAAGCTGTGGCACGTGTGGAACGAGCCCGATTGGGTGGCCGACTGGCGCGTCACCGAGACCTGGAGGACCGAACCACCGAAGGCCGCCGATCTCCCCCGGTTCAATGGATCGATATTCGACTATATACGAATGCTGCGCGTCACGAAGGAGGCCGCGCGCAAGGCGGATCCGGACGCGCGGATCGCGACGGGGGGCATCGGATACTCCTCGTTCCTCTCGGCGATCCTGCGCTACACCGACAACCCCGACGGGGGGGCGGTCACGCCAGATTACCCGGAGAAGGGCGGCGCCTATATCGACGTGCTCGATTTTCACTATTATCCGATCTTCAGCCCGAAGAGCTCGGATGCGTCCGTCGACGATTTCCTCGCGTCGAAGGACGCTTTCGCCGCGACGCTCGCCGACGCCGGGGCGGAGGTGCAGGGGTGGAATGTCTCGGAGAACGGCGCGCCGCTCGCGCCGACGCCGGAGTACCCGGAGGTGGGGAGCCCGGAGTACGCGCGAAACTACCTCATCAAAATGATGACCATGGCACAGGCGCACGGCATCGGCGGCGTCGACTGGTTCATTTTATCGAACGGCGAGGACGGGAGCGACGACGTGTTCGCGCACATGGGGCTCTACAACGATGTCGGCGCGCTCGCCAGCGTGGATGAGGCGACGAAGACCGACCTCGGCAAGGCGTATGCCACTCTCAACGAGGTCCTCTTCGGCGCGTCCTACGATGACAGCGCGACCAGGGAGCTCGCGCTGCCGGAGGGCGCTCGAGGCGCCGTGTTCACGAAGGACGGCAAGCGCCGGATCGCCCTCTGGGCCGTGACGGCGAGCAGCACGGAGGACGCGTCCGCGAGCGTCGAGCTCGCGACGGCGACGGGGTTCGAGGTCCACGCGTGGGACGGCGCGAAGACCTCCGCCGACGCGAGCGGCGGCAAGGCGACGCTCGTCCTCTCGGGCAGCCCGTTGCTGCTGATCGAACGGTGACGGCTGGCGCGACCTAACCCTGACGGTTGGCGCGACCTAACCCAGGTTGCGGCAACCCACTCCGACCCAGGTTGAGCCTACCCGGGCGACCCGACCCAGGTTGCGGCCGACCCAGGTTGCGGCAGCCCAAACCCAGGTTGCGAGCCTGCCCGCCGACACGCCGGACCCGGGTTGAGCTGCAGCCGAGCTGCGGCCGGCAACGCAGCAATTTCAGCCGAGCTGAACTCTCCTCGTGGCACGATCGAACCCCGGCTAGGCGAGCTTAAAGCCAAGCTGGTCCAATCGCTATGTTCGTTTTCCGACACGAAGCTCCCCGTTCGATCACGCAGAGCCGATCGCAACCCCTCCGGACCCACTCCTACGCATTCGGAGCCGCATCGTCCCAGCGCATCCTATTGCGCACAACGCCACACAACGATCCGCCTCCCACACCACCGCCCCCATACGGAGGCGCCCCACGACAAGGCAATGATGACCTCGCCTGTCCCGCCCACCTCCCTGCCACGGCGCCGCTAGGGCTTTACACCGTGAGCACGACGTCGGCCACGCTGGCGCCGTGAAACGTGCTCATCCACCACGTCCCCGCGGGGAACACCGCGCTGCGTACGCCGGCACGCCATCGCTCCAGCGCCGCACGGTACGACGCTCGAAACGCACGTACAGCGGCACCAGCGATTCGCCACGCATCTCCCTGCTCGCGACCCACCGCAAACGTCGGATTGCCGTCGCGCAGCGGCTCGAAGCTCGTCACGCGCTCGTAAGGGGACACCTTGCAGGCTCTCTCGGCGCCCAAGAAGCGAAGTCCTCGCCGCTGCACCTCCGCGCGGGCCCGCGCTTCCTGTCGCTCGAGCTCGGCAGAGACGTCCTGGCGAAAGCCCTCCGCGCTGTCCTGCTCGATGGCCGGCGGCAGCGCGAGCGAGACCGTCGCTTCCTCGGGCCACTGGGGGTTTTCCGGGTCGAGATACACCGAAGGTCGTGCCGCGCGCAGCACGCCGCGACCGAGCTCGTCCACATCCACCTTGGCGCCCGGCCACTCGCGAGCATGCTGCACCAGGCCAGCGGCGACAGGATTCGCCATGACATAAGCAATCTTCTCCACCACCGCTGCGCGCGTCAGCAGCCGCACCACGCTCGTGGCCTCGTGGTCCCATACCGGGCCCTCCCACCCGCGAAGCACCTTCGTGCCGAGCGCGACGACGCGATGGAAGAATTGCAAGAACCGCGGCAGGACGCCCCTCGGGTCGGTCACGACCAGGTGCAGATGCGTTGACATGGCGCAGAGCGCATGGACCTCGATATCGTAACGGCGGGTCGACACCGCAAGGACGTAGACCAAGAGCTGGGTGATTGCCGCATCCGGGCGGAAGAGCAGGTGCCGGCGCAGGACACGGCGGGTGATGAGGTACGTGGCTCCGGCAGCGATCTCGCGGGGCTGGCTCATGACAGGCGCAATAAGACAAGCGCCGTGCCAGGGATTTTCATCAATCATTTCGCTGCGCGACCAAGCTTCGTGGGTGGCGGCCGCCTGGCGGGCCGCCACCCGAGCTGGAGCCGTTGCGACGACGACTAGCCCGACTAGCCCGACCTGGGTTGCGGTCAGTCCGACCCAGGTCGGGACGCCAACCTCGGTCTGCCAACCTGGCCCACCGCCAACCTGGGTCGGCCCCGGTACCCCAACCTGGGTCGGATCCAGGTCGGCCGGTCGCCCCCAACCTGGGTCGGGTCGTCGTCATCATGGTAGCGTCCTCGCATGGAGCTCCGCCTGCGCGGCCTTACCCACATCGATCCGCTCGCCGTCCCTCTGCCCCACGGCACCGAGGTGACCACCCGGGTCGACCGCTTCCTCGGCGAGCGCCGCGTCCCGCAGGGCGCCATCGGGCGCGTCGTCGGCTCGGCGGGTACCGAGCTCGACGTGATGCTCGTCGGCGTGGGCGTCGTCCGCTACCGCCGGGACGAGCTCGTCCCGCGCAAGACCGGCCAGGTGCGGCACGCGGAGCGGCGCAGCGCCGCCTGGGACGCGCTCCTGCCCGCCGTCGTCCTCGAGGCCGTCGTGGGGTCGCGCGCGTGGGGGCTCGCGAACGAGAGGTCCGACACCGACCGGCGCGGCGTCTTCGCCCTCCCCTTCCTCTGGACCACGGGCCTCGCCGAGCCGCCGCGCGACCTCGTGAGCGCCGACGGCAGCGCCTCGTACTGGGAGGTCGAGAAGGCCATCCGGCAGGCCCTGCGCGCCGACCCGAACACACTCGAGCTGCTCTTCGTCCGCACCGCCGAGGCGCACGACGAGATCGGCGCCTGGATCCTCGAGGCGCGCGACGCGTTCGTCTCCTCGGCCATCTACGGCAGCTTCGGCCGCTACGCGCTCTCGCAGCTCAAGCGGCTCTCGCAGGCGCACCGGCTGGCCGAGCACCGGGAGCGCGTGCTCGATTGGCTCGCCGACGACGCCTCGCTGGCGCTCGACGACGTCGCCCGGAAGCTCGCCGCCGTCAGCCCGCGCGCCGCGCCGACCCAGGTTGACCGGGAGCTCCAGGCGAAGGAGTACATCAAGCAGCTCTACCGCTCGCTCCACGATCAGGGCCTCCTCCCCGCGCGCGACTTTGCCTCGCTCGCGGCCTTCGCCCGGGCCGACAGGACGTCGCTCGACCTCTCCCGCGACCTCCGCCCCAAGAACGCCTACAACCTGGTTCGCCTCATCGCGACCGCCATCCGCTGGCTGCGCGACGGCGAGGTCGACCTGGTCGTGCAGGGCGATCTCCGCGAGACGCTCCTCGCCATCAAGAGCGGCGCCTGGCCGCTCGAACGCACCATCGAGCTCGCTGAGGCGATGACGCCCGACCTCGAGGCCGCGCGGCTCGCGACCAGGTTGCCGCCGCACCCCGACGTGCCCCGCGCCGACGTGCTCCTCCGTCGGGTCCGCGAGGAGATCGCCCGCCGGCACCTCGCGGCGGAGCCCGGCCCCCTCGGCAAGGACGCTCCCCCCGCGCCGGTCGCGGCCTGGGACGACGGAGACGCGGCCCCCGCGCCCGGCAACGAGGAGAGAAAGAACGACGGATGAACCCTCAGGTGCTCGAAGCAAAGCAGCAGGAGGTCGCGGCGCGCGTCATCGCCGAGGAGGAGGCCAAGCGTTCGCACCTCGTCATCGCCCTGAGCGGCGCCCACGCATACGGCTTCCCCTCGCCAGACAGCGACCTCGACCTCAAGGCGGTCCACGTCGAGCCGACCGAGAAGCTGCTCGGACTATTCCGTAGCAACGCGAGCCCCGAGCGGATGCAGGTCATCGACGGCGTCGAGATCGACTACACGTCGAACGAGCTCCACCCCGTCCTCATCGGCGTCCTCCAGGGCAACGGCAACTACATCGAGCGGATCCTCGGCCCCCTCCAGCTGCACGTCGATCCCGACCTCGCCTCGCTTCGCCCGCTCGTCGCCGCCGCGCTCTCGCGCCGGATCTTCCGCCACTACGTCGGCTTCGCCACGAGCCAGCTCCGCGCCTGGGAGGCGGGAGGCCGCTCGTCGGCGAAGAAGCTCCTCTACGTCCTCAGGACCACGTTGACCGGCGCCCACGCCCTCCGGACGGGCGAGATCGTCACCGACGTCACCGCGCTCCTCGACCTCTACGGCTTCGGCGCCGCGCGCGAGCTGGTCGAGGCCAAGCGCGCCGGGGAGCAGGCGCCGCTCGCTCCCGACGTCGCCGAGCGCTGGGCCGAGCAGATCGCCCGCGCCTTCACGACCCTCGAGGAGGCCCGCGATCACGCCGTGCTGCCGGAGGAGCCGCCCAACCCGGGAGAGCTCAACGACTGGCTGCTCGCGCTGCGCAAGGCGCGGCTCTGAGGCGCGGCGAGGGCTCGCTGGCACGTCCACCGACGCGCGCACACGGGCACGCCGGAGCGCCGATCCCTGGACGGCCCAGGGTCGCTCCACGCTCGTTCTCGCGGCGCATGCCCGGCCAGCCCGGTCTCACCGCGGCAGCGAGCAGCCGTCCCCGCACGCCTTGCGGCCGTCGCCGCACTTCACCGCGGGCCCCTGCCCCACGCAGGTCACCGGGCATCCTCCCCCGGCATTGGAGCACGCCACCGCGCACGAGCCCATGCACATCACCTGGCACCCTCCGACCCGATTGCACCTCACGACGCTCCTGTCGCCCACGACGTGGGCGCACTTGTTCACGTCCTCGCAGGTGATCGAGCACCCTGCGCCGCAGTTGACCTGGCACGTCTCCGCGTTGCGGCAGTCCGTGGAGCAGCCGTCGGCGCACGTCGTGCTGCACCCCTTGCTCCTCGCGCAGGAAGACTGGCAGTCACCGGCGCAGTGGCTCGCGCAGCTCTCTCGATCGGAGCAGCTCGGCCTGCAGCCGGGCGCGTCGCCGCACGTCAGCAGGCAGCTCGCCGGCGCGTTTCCCGGGCTGCCGCCCGGGCAGGTGCAAGGCACGCCCGGCGGGCAGCCGGCGGGGTCGATCGCGAGCGCCGCAGCGCTCCGGGCCCGCGCGGCATTCGGGAGGGACACCGGAGCGTTGCTGTCGCCAGCGTCGCCAGCGCCCTGGTCGCGGGAGGGCCAGAGCAGCAGCACCATGCCGACTCCCACGCAGAAGAGGAGCACCCCCACCCCGCCGGCGACGGCGATCTGCGTCGCTCCCGGCGCGCGCGGCCCCCGCGGCGCGGCCCCCGCCCCCGGATAAGGCTGGCCCGGAGGAGCCCCCGTCGAGGCGGCCACCGCCGCCGGCATCCCCACCCCCGGCGGGCTCGCGCTCGGGAACCGCGCCCCCGCCGGCGGCCCGTCGGGGATGGCCCGGCCGTACGCGCGCGTTCGCTCATCCATCTTGGCCAGCTCCCCCGTCGCGAAGGGCGGCTCCTCGCCCCGTCGCAGCGCGCGCACGTCGGCGAGCATCGTTTGCGCGTCCGGGTAGCGCCGCTCGACCTGGAAGGCGAGCGCGCGGTCCACGACGCGCGCGACCCGCGGATCCACGCCCGGCGCCACCGTCAGCAGCGGAGGAGCCGGCGTCGTGCCCCTCTTCACGAGGAGCTCTCCCTCGGTGAGCCCGTCGTCGTCGTGGACTCGGCGGTTCGCGAGGACGGTGAACATCGTCGCGCCCACCGCGTAGAGGTCGGCCCGCCCGTCCACGTTCCTCCCCAGGATCTGCTCGGGCGCCATGTAGCTCGTCGTGCCCAGCACCGCGCCCGTCCGCGTCTTCAGCCCCGAGCCGCCCTGCTTCATGCGCGCGATCCCGAAATCGAGCACCTTGAGCCGCCCATCGCGCGTCACGAAGAGGTTGTCGGGCTTGATGTCCCGATGGACGATCCCGGCGTCGTGCGCCGCCTTGATGACCTCGAGGAGCGTGTCCATGTGGGCGAGGAGCTCGCCCGAATCGATCGCACCGAGCCGCAACACGCGCTCGCGGAGGCTCTCTCCGTCGAGCAGCTCCATGACCAGGAACGGCTCGCCTCGCTCGGTCACGTCGATGTCGTGGACCTGCACCGCGGCCGGGTGCCCGAGCCGCGCGGCGGCGAGCGCCTCCTGCTCGAAGCGGGCGCGGAGCTCCCGGGACACGGCGCCCTCCGGGTGCAGGATCTTGATGGCCACGCGGTGCCCCACGTGATGGGTGGCCGCGTAGACGGCCGCCATCCCCCCCGCCCCGATCAGCGCGTCAATCCGCCATTTTCCGTGGAGGATCGTCCCGACGCGGGCTCTCAGCCGCTGGATCTCGTCCTCTTCCGCTTCCGGCATCGGCGCGGAGGCTAGCACGGGCCGCCGCGCGGCCGGCTCGCGCGGCGGCCGCGCCGCGCGCGCGGCGCCCTGTCACGCCCCCCGGCCGCGGCCGCGGCCCGCCGTCTCCCACGCCGTCGACACCGCCTCTTCCGCGCTCGCGACCGACACGATCCGATCCGAACGCCGGTCGTCCACGCGCCCCCCGGCGAGCTGCCTCGCCCAGCCCCCGCTCGTCGCGAGCGCGAGCACCGGCTTGCCGAGCTGCCAGGCGACGGCGATCTCGCTCAGCGTGCCCGCGCCGCCGCCGATGACCACGACCACGTCGGCCATGGCGACGACCAGGATGTTGCGCCCGATCTGCATGCCGGTCGGGATGACGATGTCCACGTACGGGTTGGCCGTGGACGCCTCGTACCCTGGCAGGATCCCCAGGATATCCCCGTCGCGCCACGTCGTCGCCTCGCGCCCGCCGCGCGACACGGCGGCCATGACGCCCCCCAGCCCCCCGGTGACCAGCCGGAACCCCGCCTCCACGGCGCGCCGCCCGAGCTCGACGCACACAACCTCGGTCGCCGCGTCCACCGCGAGGCCGTTGCCGATCACCGCCATCACGGGGCGGCGCGGCACGTAGGGAGCGATGTCCCGCTTCGTGTCCTCCTCTTCTCGCTCGTCCCGATCGTCGTCCATCACGGCTCCGCTCCGGCGCCCGTTATCTCTACCGCGGGAGGTCGGCCGGGGAAGGGAACCGCCAAGCCGCCCCTGGAACGCGCCCACGAACGCCTTGATCTTGGCCTGATCCGTGTAGTTCGCCAGATCGAGTTAGCTCCCGCGGCCGCGTGGCGTCAAGGCTCGCGCCGGCGCCGCGAGCGCGCGTGGTCGCGTGTCGCCCGGCGTCTGGTCGCGCTACCGCTGGGCCGGGTAGAGCCCGTCCACGGCGTCGGCCCAGAGCTTGTTCATGGCCACCCGCCCGGCGGGATCCGGGTGCACCTTGTCGGTGAACCGGTCGGGGTGGTCCTTGAACCACGTATACAGATCCGGCCCAGGAGGGAGGCCGTTCTCCTCCGTCAGCGCGTCGATCGCCTCGTTGAATACCGGGACCGCGTCGTGGTTGCCGTCAGGCGAGAACGGGATGTGCGCGAGCACCGGGACGCGGCCCGCTGCCTCGATCTTGTCGATGATCTGCTGCAGGTTCGCCTTGAAGGTGCTCGGGTCGGTCTGGCCCCAGGAATCGTTGGTGCCGTAACCGATGGCGAAGTAGTGGAAGTCGGGGTTCAGCTCCAGGACGTCATCGATGCGATCGAGCGCGCTGGGCTTGTCGCTGCTCTTCGTGAGCTCGCTCCCGATGCCGCCGTTGATCATCGCCGGATAGTGGGCCGGGTGCGCCGCGTGCACGTTCTCGGCGAAGCTCGGCTGCGTGGCCGGGGTGTCGCGGTCGTAGGCGTACGCCGTGATGCTGTCGCCGAGGAAGAACCACGTGTCCTCCGCGCCCTTCGAGATGTCGTGCACGTCGATCTCGTCGAGCTGCACGCCGGTGTCATCGGTCGTCGCGGGGGCCGCGGTCACGACGAGCCGGACCCAGCTCTTGCCGCCGAAATCGAAGCTGTGGGCGCGCGTGCGGACCGGGTTGCTGGTCACCTCCGCAACCTGGGTCCAGGTGCCGTCCGAGCCGTTCGTGGAGTCGCTCGACGTCTCCACCCGGTAGGCGCCCGGCGCCCCGTATTGCACGTCCGTGTAGTTGTAGTTGTACGAAGCCGTCCAGCTCAGGAGCAGCCGCTCGTACCCGGTGCCGACCTGGATGGCGACCCAGGCGGGCGCGGCCGAGGTGGGCTTGCCCGCGATCCAGGTCCCCGCCGACCTGTACTTGCCGTCGTTGATCACCGACGCCGTCCCCGCCGAGGCGAAGGCGGGCTTGCCGCGAGAGATGATGGGATTGGGCACGATCCCCTGCGCGTCCGCACCGCCGCCGGTGCCGCCGCCACCGCCCGTGCCGCCGCCGCCGCCCGTGCCGCCGCCACCCGTGTCCCCGGCGCCGCCCGTACCACCGCCCGCGCCGCCCGTGCCCTGCGCGGTGGTGCTCCCGGAGCCCCCGGAGCTCGCCGACGAGCCGCCCGTGCCCCCGGAGCTCGCTGACGAGCCGCCGCCGCCGTCGTCATCCGAGCAGGCCGCCAGGAGGACTACCGCCCCCAGCGTAAGGGCCAGGAAAGGTGCCTGGTGAAATGAACGAAAAGCCATCGAAACCGACCTCCAGCGCCGGGCACTCTGGGGCAGTTCGGCGCCACGATCAACAGCGGAGGTGACCTCCGTCATCGATCCACGCCGACAAGATGAACCGGTAAAGCCCTGTTCGCTGCGTCACGGCTCGCAACAGCTCAGGAAAATGCGCCGTCGGGAGGAACCGTCAACTGAAACGGTAAATATCCAGAGATGCTCTCTGTAGCGCCGGCGGGACGGGAGACCCTCGCGACGGACGGCATCCACGTCGAGCGCTCCCACACAAGCCAGCACGCACGACAAAAGGCGAGCGACGAGCGGTGCCGTCAGGGGGCGCTCCGGCGACACCGCCCCATACGGCGCGCTTGACACGGACGGCCGTTCCAGCGTCCATGCGCCAGGAGACAGCACGCGAGGGGTGAACCATTGAACGCCAAGAAAGAGCCGAGACTCCGCGCGCCGGGGCGAGCGAGGGCCGCAGGGCTGGTGGCGGGGCTCTTGGCGGCCGCCATGCCCCTCGCGGCAGCGGCGGACCCCGCGGGAGCTCCGGGCGCCCGCTCGGCGGCGGGAGGCATCGAGGGCCTGGCTCAGAGCGCCGCCCACTTCCGCTTGGCCAACGGCCTCGAGGTGCTCCTGGAGGAAGATCACAGGCAGCCGACGGTCGCCGTCATCGCCGCGTACGAGATCGGCAGCCGAGATGATCCGCGGGGCTATAGCCAGCTGGCGCACCTCGTCGAGCACATGACGTACCGGGGCTCGCGTCACATGAAGCCGTTCGATGCCCTGAGCCTGCTCGAGCGAGCGGGGGTGCACCGCATGAACGGGATCACGACCCCCGACTACACCGCCTACTACGCGCTCGCGCCAGCGGCCGCGCTTCCCCTCGCGCTGTGGATCGAGAGCGAGCGCATGGCATTCACGCTCGAGCGCTTCAACGAACAGGCGCTCGCGCTCGAGCAGAAGATCGTGCGCAACGAGCTCTTGATGAAATACGGCATCGAGCAGATGTTCCAGCGCCACACCTGGCGCGCCATCTTCGGGCAGGACCACCCTTACTCGGGCCCAGCGCTCCCTCTCGACGATCTGGAGGCGATCGAGCTGCGGCACGCGCAGTGGTTCTTCCAGCAAGGCTACCGTCCGAGCAACGCGCGCCTGATCCTGGTCGGCGACATCGATCCACAGGCGACCCGCGCCCTCGTGGAGCGTTACTTCGGCCCGGTGGTCAATCCGAAGGCGCCGTTCGTGCGAAGGTGGACGGCCCCGCCCGCCTTCGCTACGGCGCAGCGGGTGACCTTCGAGAATGCGGTTCATCGTGAGCAGATCGAGATGTGCTGGGCGGCGCCGCTCGCCTCGTCGCGCGAGCGGGTCGCGGCGGGGCTCTTCGCCTACGCGCTGGGGCAGTCGCTCCGGGCGCGCCTCGTCGATGATCAGGGGACCCTGTCGCACGTCGACGCGGACATCGACGACCTGGACCTGGGATCGGTGTTCTCCGTCTCGGCGACCCTGACGAAGCACGCGACCCACGACGGCGTCGAGGCGGCGATCGAGCGAGAAATCCGCCAGATGTGGACCATGGACTGGGGCGCCCTGCTACCGGAGCTGAAACAGACAGCGATCGTCCGCGAGCTCATGTCGCATGATCAGCCGATGGGGCGCGCGTTCCGACACCTGCAGTCGCTGCGCTCCACGTCGAGACCTTTCGACGTGGCACAGCGGATCGCTGAGATCCGCGGCGTCACCCCCGACGACGCGCTGCGCCTGCGCAGCTACTTCACGGCGGATCGGCGCCTCGTCGCCCGCCTCGTCCGCGTGGAGCCCGAGGATCTCGCGTCCCCTGAGGGCAACTTGACCGTCGACGCACGCTGAGGTGTCCGCATGAGACGAGCAAGCATGGGGTGGGCCGCGCTCTTCGGTGCAGCGCTCGCGGGCTGCGGCTCGCGGGTGGAGCTGCCTCCTCCCCTGCCGCCGCTCACGCCGACCCCGGACGCCGAGTTCCGCGCGAACGCGCCCCCGCTCACGGCCGAGCCAGCGCTGCGGGTCCACGACATCCGCTCGGCCGAGCTCGAGAACGGCATGACGACGCTCGTCGTCGAGCGGCCCGAGCTGCCGCTCGTGACGCTGGTCTACGTCAACCGTGCGGCCCGCGACGATGGAGCGCCGAGCAACGCCGGGCTCGCGGAGCTCGCGGCCCGGATGTTGAACGAGGGGACGCGGCTGGAAAACGGCGAGGTCCTGCGCAAGCTCCGCATCAGCGGTGAGCTCCCCGGGTGGAGCGTGAACTCCGCCGGAACCGCGATCGCGATCACGACGCTGGCGTCTGGCGCCGATAAGGCGGCATGGCTTCTGGCGCGGCTCGTCCAGCACCCCGTCTTTGACGCCGACGCGCTCGAGAGCGCACGCGGCGCGCAGTCCCAGGCGCTGTTCAGCCGCTCCCTCAGCATCTCTTCCCAGCTGAACGAGCTCGCCCTCGAGGGGCTGTATGGCCCTGATCACCCTCTGGCGCTGCCATTCAAGGCCTTTGGGAGCAATCTCAGGGGTTTCTCCGGGCATCAGGTGAGGAGCTTTTACTCACGGCAATACGGCCCGCGCGACAGCGCTCTCATCGCCGTGGGCGCCGTGCAAGCCGAGGCGATCTTCACGCTCGCGCGCCGCCACTTTGGCCCATGGTCCCCTGCGCAGGGTCAGGTGCCGCCTGAGCCAGCGCCGCCAGCGGTCATCCCCCGCGGCGACCGGGAGATCCGGATCGGTGCGATCGCGGGTGGCACGTCTGACGCCAGCCTGGTCGTCGCTTTGCCATGCGCCGGCTTGTCAGACCCGGACGCCCTCACCTTCGATCTCATCGCCATGCTGATCGGCGGGCTCGCCGTGTCGCGTTCTGCGGCCACGCTCCGGCACGACACGGGAATCAGCTATGGGGTGCACGCCGCGTGCTATCAACGCAGGACCGCTGGCCGATTCTTGATCGAGCTCAGCGCCGATCTCGATCGCGCAGGTGAGAGCCTGGAGAAGATCCTGGCGGAGATCCGGCGGATCAAGAGCTCTCCGGTGACGCTGGCCGAGCTGGAGACGGCGAAGATGCGCTTGCTCGGCCAGACGGCCGCTGCTGTGTCGTCGACTCCCGGTCTGGCCGGGACGCTCGCGAACCTCTATCTGAACGCGCTGCCGCTCGACCACCTGGCGACGCTGGAGCGCCGGGTGCGCGCCATCAGCCCCGAGCAGCTGCAGCGCGCCGCGGCGCGATACTTTGACGCCCAGATCGGCGTCGCCGTCTATGGGCCCCCGCGGCTGCTCCACGACCAGCTCGTGGATCTCGGCGACGTCGAGTGGTCGGTGCTGAAGACGACGAGGCCAGAGTGATTTCCTTCTCCCCTCGGTAGCTCGGCTCGAGCTCGCAGCGCAGGCGCGCTCAGCCTGCCACGCGCGCCCGCGGGCTCCTCATCTCATCCCTCCAGGCCTTTGAACGGCTCGCGCCACGCCTCGATCTCGTCCAGCTGGTTCGACAGCCGCTGCACCTCGGGGTAGTCGGCCAAGGGCAGCCGCGCGCGCGCGGCATACGGAAAGACGAAGGCCACGCGGAAGTCGGCATAGCTCAGCTTGTCGTCGATCAGCCAGCGGCGGCCCTTCAGGAGACCGTTCAGGACCTCCGCGAACTGTCGGAACTCCTTCAGGTGTTGGTCCATCACCGACTGCTCTGCTCGGTCGGTCGTAAACGTGGGCTTGACGATGTACTCGAAGTAGAGCGCGCTCGCCGGCGGATTGAAATGCTGGTGCGCCCAGCTCAGCCAGCGCAAGAGCTCCGGCAGACGAGCGGGCGCGGGCCAAAAGTCCGAGCCAGTCAGCTGACACAGGCGACAGGCAATGGCGTCGGCCTCCCAGAGGGGCGTGCCGTCCTCGACGAGGATCGGAACGCGCGTGTTGGGGTTGAGCGTTCGGAAGAATTCGATCTGGTCCGGCGCGAACGGGGCCGCGCGGATGAACTCCACCGGCGCCTGGACGTGCCGCGCCACAGCCACGGCGAGACGTGGGTTTGAGTTGTGCGAGTAGTAGAGCTTCATCTGACCTCCGTTCGGACCCGCGCCGCCGGGGCGCCCCCAGCTGGCCCATTGGATGGATATCAGCCCATTTGCGCCGCCGTCAACCGGGCCCGCACGCTGTTGAGGGAGGGCGTCGCCTTGGATGCATGGATAACGTAGGGGGATAGCGTCGCTCTTCCGGGGGTACGGGATCGCACAGAGGATCTTCTGTCACCCGAGGTGAGCGGCCTTTCGCCGTTCCCCCCTCTACCCGCCCTCCGCCACCACATCGCTCCAGTCGATGTCGAACCGCGCCAGGTATTTCCGCAGCCGGTCCGCGTCGTTGACGCTCTTCTTCTTCGCCCGCGACGCCGCGAACAGCACCCGTCCCGCCTCCGACAGCGACCGCGCGCCCTTCGGCACCCGAAGCACCTCGGCGAGCTGCACCCGGTCGACGGGTCGAGCGCCGCCGCCCGGCGCGCGCCGAGCGCCGCGACCACGAGGCGCCCGGCGGCTGAGCCTTCACTTGAGGGTTCGGACGAGACGGAAGCCGACGCCTCGGTACGCCGCGTCCGATGCGGGGTAATTCTGGCTGGCCGCTCGCAGCTGAAAACGCGAGCCCGCGGCGTTGCTGCCTCGGGTCACGCGGAGATCTGTCCCGTCGGTCCTCAGGGTGATCTCCGTGGCAGGGTTCGTCACTGGCCCCTCGGCATCGTGAAAGACGGGTCGATCGCTGGTCCACTCGACGACGTTGCCGAGCATGTCGAACAAGAGCCAGCGGTTGGGCCGCTTCGTCCCCACGGGGTGCATACGCGCTCCCGAGTTCACGTCATACCATGCGATGGGCTCGAGGTTCGGCTCGGGGTCGTAGCGCGCGTCCGGATTCGCTCCGGTGATGTCACCTCCGTAGTAGGCCGTCCTCGTCCCCGCGCGCGCGGCGTACTCCCATTCTGCCTCCGTTGGCAGGCGATAGCCCTCGCACTCGTAGACGCTCGCCGCGTCGCCCGCGAGGCCCACGCGGCCGCAAATCACGCCGCGGCCCAGCTCGCCTTGACATTCGGAGAGCTCGAAGCAGGGCGCGAGGGGCGGCTCGTGACGTGCGGAGAGCAGGTTCGCGAAGAGGAGGGCTTCGAACCACGTCGCATACCGGAGCGGACACGCGTCGTCCTCGCAGGTCGCCGTACCATCCTGGACCTTCACCGGCTTCTCCGGCATGAACTCGACGAGCTCCGACCACTGCTTGCGCGTCAGCTCGAACTGCCCGATCTCGAACCCGCGCTCGAGCGTGACCGCCCTTGGAATCTCGGTGTACTCACCACGCCAGAGCTCGCTCTCTGGCGAGCCCATGATGAAGCAGCCCGGCGGAACGCGACACCAACCATTCGCGCACTCCGCCACCACCGCCGGATGCCGACACACGGATCCATCGGCCGAGGCGACCTCCCAGCCAGTCACCTCCGGACCGGCCGGATCCATGCTGCCGTCAGGCACGACGGATGGCTCGTGGCCCTCCGCCTCGGCCTGGCAGCCGAGGGGTACGGCCAAGAGAGCCCAGAGAGCGACACCGATCGCGCACGTCATCGGATCGATCGTATTCATGGCACGTTGCTGACCCCGAACTCGTCACCCAGGTTTTCGAAGTTCTGCGCTGCTGCCGGCGTCTTGAACCCTTCCGTCACCAGCAAGTCAACGCCTTCGAGCAGGCTTTCGTGGCCCAGTCCGCCGTCGTGCTTCTTCCTCTGCCAGCGGCAGAAGGACACGACCTGGTGCGCTCCGGTGGATTGATGTTCTCGTGATTTGCCATTGTCATCCCGTGAGCACAGGCCGCTGTGGAAAACGCTGTTTCTCGGCCGCTCGGACTGGCACGTAGCACTCCACGTGCCAGGCGCAGAGAGCGCGAGATGCCTCGAGCCGTCGCGTTCCACGCGCTGGACGACGGGCCGCCCGCCGCGCTGTGAGGCCCATTCTCCGTGACATCTCACGGGCTGCAGCGTGACATGTCACGGCTCGCGGCGTGACACGGCCCGCGGGAGCATCGCGCATCGGTCGCGCGCGGCTCTCGACGGTTCGGCGCCGCAACATCGTTGTCCGGGGCTCGGTCCTGGCCCCGTGATAGGGGGGAGCCCTCTCTACCCGCCCTCCGCCACCACCTCGCTCCAGTCGATGTCGAACCGCGCCAGGTACTTCCGCAGCCGGTCCGCGTCGTTGACGCTCTTCTTCTTCACCCGCGACGCCGCGAACAGCACCCGTCCCGCCTCCGACAGCGACCGCGCGCCCTTCAGCACCCGCAGCACCTCGGCGAGCTGCACCCTGTCGAACGGGTCGAGCGCCGCCGCCCGGCGCGCGCCGAGCGCCGCGACCACGAGCTCGTCCCCGTCGCTCCCCTCACCCGCCGCGCCTCCCGCGGCGAGCCCCCGCCCGCCCGCCGCCGGCGCTCGCCGCCAGGCCTCCACGAGCCGCCCGATCTCCTCCTCCACGATCGGCACCCCGATCCGTCCCCCGGGCGCGAGCGTCGCCATCCGCGTCACGGCCGCGTTGAAGTCCCGGAAGTTGCCCGGCCACACCGCCTCCCGCGACGTCGCGAACTCGAGGAACCGCGCGCGCGCGTCGCGGCTCATCGTGATCCGCACGCCGAGCAGCCGCGCCGTGGCGTCGAGCTCGTACTCGAGGTTCGGCTCGATGTCCTCGACCCGCTCCCGGAGGCCCGGGAGCCGGAAGGTCCACAGGTTGATCCTCGCCAGCAGGTCCTCGCGGAAGCGCCCCGCCAGAACCTCCAGCGCGAGATCCCGGTTCGTGCCGGCGAGCAGCTGGAACTCGCTCCTCACCTCCCTGTCCGAGCCGACCGGCAAGAACGCCTTCTCCTCGATCGCCCGCAGCAGCATCGCCTGCTCGTCCGCGCCGAGCTCGCCGATCTCGTCGAGGAACAGCACCCCTTCGTGCGCCTTGCGCAGGAGCCCCGGGCGGTCCTGGAGCGCCCCCGTGAACGACCCCTTCGTGTGCCCGAACAGCGCCGACATCGCACCGTCGCCGCGGATCGTCGCGCAGTTCAGATCCACGAAGTCGCCGCCCACCTGCCGGCGCCCCTTCTTGAGGTCGTAGATCTTCCGCGCGAGCTGCGATTTCCCCGCCCCCGTCGGGCCCATCAGCAGGATGGGCGCCCGCGACGCGATCGCCACGTGCTCGATCCGCTCGATCAGCCGGTTGTACGCCGCGTTGCGCGTGTCGATGCCGCTCTTCAAGAACGACACCCCCTCGCGCTGCTCCTTCTGGAAGCGCGACGCGATGCGGTCGTACTTCGAGAGGTCGAGATCGATGATCGTGAACGACCCGGCCGCGAGCTCCTCACGGTCGCGCTTCGGCGGCGACGTCTGGATGAGCCGACCCGGGAGGTACCGCGACTCCGTGAGCAAGAACAGGCAGATCTGCGCGACGTGCGTGCCCGTCGTGATGTGGACGAGGTAGTCCTCCCGGTCCGGCGCGAACGGGTACGCCCTCGCGAAGTCGTGGAGCGCGCCGTACACCGCCTCGAAGTCCCACGGATCGTCCACCTCGACCACGTGACCGCGGATGTCCGTCTCCGGCGAGGCGCGCCGCACGTCGCCCATCACCGTCCCGGCCAGGCCCTCGAAGCGGCGCTGGTAGAGCAGCTCGAACCGATCGACGATCAGGTCCTCGTGCTGGCACAGCGCCACGCTCGGGCGCCAGCGCGACCAGCGCTCCGGCGTCTTCCCGGTGTCCAGCGTCGGGCCCAGCATGCCGAGGACCACGGTCGTCTTGCGCGTCATAGATTCTTATCTAACCTATTTATACACACATCTAATCCACAGGGCCAGTGGCCCGTGATCGCCTGGATTCCGGGTGGCACGCGCCGTGCGATACGCAGGAACGCCGAACCGACGGAACGACAGACCGACGGAACGACAGAGGCCGACGGACCCCGCCGCGAACGCGCGCCGCGGCACGCGCCGGACGGCTCGACCCCTCACCGGAGACCTTGCCATGGAGCGAAGCTACAACGTCATCCCCACGGACTCGGGCGTGCCCATCAAGGCGTGGACGGTCGGCGTGCCGTTCGAGACCGCCGCGGAGGCGCAGCTCAAGAACCTCGCCGCGCTGCCGTTCATCCACAAGTGGATCGCCGTGATGCCCGACGCGCACCAGGGCATCGGCGCGACCGTGGGGAGCGTGGTCGCGACGAGCGGCGCGGTCATCCCGGCGGCGGTGGGCGTCGACATCGGCTGCGGGATGATGGCGGCGCGCACGAGCCTCTCCGCGTCGCAGCTGCCGGACGCGCTGCGCGGGCTCCGGACGGCGATCGAGGGCGCCGTGCCGCACGGCCGCACCGACAACGGCGGGAAGAACGACCGCGGCGCGTGGCGCTCGCCGCCCCCCGCCCAGGTCGCCGCGTGGGCCGAGCTCGAGCCGCGGTACCGGCAGATCGTCGAGAAGCACCCGCGCGTCGGGCGCGGCTACGCCATCGAGCACCTCGGCACGCTCGGGACCGGCAACCACTTCATCGAGCTCTGCCTCGACGAGGAGGACCGTGTCTGGGTCATGCTGCACAGCGGGTCGCGCGGCGTCGGCAACCGGGTCGGGAGCCACTTCATCGAGCTCGCCAAGCAGGAGATGAGGCGCTTCTTCATCAACCTGCCCGACGCCGACCTCGCCTACCTGCCGGACGGGACGAGGCACTTCCACGACTACATGCAGGCCGTGTCGTGGGCGCAGGACTTCGCGGCGGTGAACCGCGAGCTGATGATGGCGCAGGTGGTCGAGGCGCTCCGCGGCTCGGGCGAGCTGCCGCCCTTCGACGCGACCGTGGAGGCGGTGAACTGCCACCACAACTACGTGGCGCGCGAGCACCACTACGGGAAGGACGTCCTCGTGACCCGCAAGGGCGCCGTCCGCGCGCAGGCGGGTGATCTCGGGATCATCCCGGGCAGCATGGGCGCGCGCTCGTTCATCGTCCGCGGGCTCGGCAACCGGGAGAGCTTCTGCAGCTCGAGCCACGGCGCGGGCCGCGTCATGTCGCGGGGCGAGGCGCGCCGCCGCTTCTCCGTCGCGGACCACGAGGCCGCGACCGCGGGCGTCGAGTGCCGCAAGGACGAGGACGTGATCGACGAGACGCCGGCGGCCTACAAGCCGATCGACGACGTGATGCGGGCGCAGAAGGATCTCGTCGAGATCGTCCACACCCTGCGGCAGGTCGTCTGCGTGAAGGGGTGAGCCGCGCCCCGGCGCCGTGATATCGCTGATCCAGGGGAGAGCCGACCGCCATGCTGACCATCGATGGATCCATCGGAGAGGGAGGGGGCCAGATCCTCCGCACGACGCTCGGCCTCTCGCTGATCACGCAGGCGCCCGTCCGCATCACCTCGATCCGCAAGGGCCGCGCGCGCCCGGGCCTGATGCGGCAACACCTGACGTCGGTCCGGGCCGCGGCCCAGATCGGCCGCGCCGAGGTGTCGGGCGCCGCGCTCGGGTCGCAGGAGATCGTGTTTCGACCGACCGCGCTCGTCCCCGGCGAGCACACGTTCCAGGTCGGGAGCGCGGGGAGCACGACGCTCGTGCTGCAGACCGTCCTGCCCGCGCTGCTCCGCGCGCCCGCGCCGTCGGCGCTCACGCTCGAGGGCGGCACGCACAACCCCCTGGCGCCGCCGTTCGACTTCCTGGACCTCGCCTACCTGCCGCTCGTGCGGAGGATGGGGCCGGACGTCACCGCGACGCTCGTGACGCCCGGCTTCTACCCGGCCGGCGGCGGGCTGGCCCGCGTCTCGATCGCGCCGGCGCCGGCGCTCGCGCCGCTCGAGCTCCTCGAGCGGGGGGAGATCCGCGGCCGGCGGGCGGTCGCGACGGTGTCGAACCTCCCGGGCGCCATCGCGGCGCGCGAGCTCGACGCGGCGGCGGCGGTGCTCGGCTGGGAGCCGGGCTGCTTCAAGCCCAGCGTGCTGAGGGGCGGGAACGGCCCGGGCAACGTGATCACCATCGCCGTCGAGAGCGAGCACGTGACCGAGGTCTTCACCGGGTTCGGCGCGAAGGGCGTGCGCGCGGAGTCCGTCGCCACGAAGGCGGCCGAGGAGGCGCGTGACTACCTCGCGGCGGGCGTCCCCGTGGGCGAGCACCTGGCCGATCAGCTGCTCTTGCCGATCGCCCTCGCGGGCCGCGGCGCCTTCCGGACCGTGCGCCCGTCATCCCACACGACGACCCACCTCGGGCTGCTCCGGGATCTCCTCGGGATCCGCGCGTCGGTCGAGCAGATCTCGGACGCGGCGTGGCAGATCGAGATCTGGCGCTGAGCGCGGTCCACGGCGGATCCACGGCCGATTGACGGCGGCGTCCCGGTTGTGCCACATCACGACGGGCGTACGGCGCGCCCTGCGTCGCGGGCTGCCCGCGGCGCGACGGCGCGCCCGGACGGCGGCGACGCGGAAGGCGGGACAATGGCGAAGCGCGATTACCTCAAGATCACGGACACCACCCTGGCCGAAGCGCACCGCGTGCTCAGGCTCGCCGCTCGCCTGAAGGAGGAGCCGAAAGGGCGGCGCACGACGATGCTCGCCGGCCGGGCCATCGCGGTCGTCCTGGAGAAGGCGAGCACGCGCACGCGCGTGTCGTTCGAGGTCGGCGCCGCGCAGCTCGGCGCCCATCCGGTCGTGCTGAGCACCCAGGGCAGCCAGCTCGCCCGCGGCGAGCCGATCCGCGACACGGCGCGCGTCCTCGCCCGGTACTGCGACGCGATCGCGTTCCGCACGTCGTCGACCGCGCGCCTGCTCGAGATGGCGGAGGCGAGCGTGCCGGTGATCAACGCGCTCTCGGACGACGGCCACCCGGTGCAGGTGCTCAGCGACATCTTCACGATCCAGGAGGCGCTCGCGGCGAGCGGGGACAGGACCGGCATCGCCGGCCGGCGCATCGCGTTCCTCGGCGACTGCGCGAGCAACATGGCGCGCTCGTGGCTCGAGGCGGCGCCGCTCTTCGACTTCCACCTCGTGCTGGCGGGGCCCGAGGGGTACATGCCGCCCGCGGACGAGGTCGAGCGCGCGCGGAAGACGGGCCACGTCACGATCACGCACGACCCGCGCGAGGGCGCGGCGGGCGCGGACGTGGTGAACACGGACGTGTGGGCGAGCATGGGACACGAGGCCGAGGCGGAGAAGCGCCGCGCCGCGTTCGCCGGCTGGACCGTGGACGCCAGGGTGATGGCGAAGGCCGCGCAGCACTCCATCGTGCTGCACTGCCTGCCGGCGCACCGCGGCGAGGAGATCGACGACGAGACGCTCGAAGGGCCGCGCTCGCGCGTGTGGGATCAGGCCGAGAACCGGCTGCACGTGCAGAAGGCGCTGATGCTGTGGCTGCTCGGCGTCGAGCTCGCCTGACGCGACCGCGCGGGGTCAACCGAGGAGGGCGCCGCGCCGGGGGCGGGCGGGGGGCCCGTCGCTGCCCGAGCGGCCCGTGAGGTCCGCGACGACCTGCACCAGGTCGGCAGGGTCGATCGGCTTGGCGACGTGCTTCTGGAAGCCGGCCGCCAGCGCCCTCCTCCGGTCCTCGATCCGGGCATAGGCGGTCAGGGCCACGGCGGGGATACGCCGGATCTCGTCCCGGCCCGCCGCGCGGAGCTGGTGGATCAGCGCATAGCCGCTCTCCCCGGGCATACCGATGTCGCTGAGCAGGACATCGGGCCTCAGCCGCTCCAGGACGCTCATGGCCTCGCTCGCCGAGTCGGCCGTGGTGACCCGCGCGCCCGCTCCCTCCAGCAAGAACGCGAGCAGCTCCCGGGCGTCCGGCTCATCCTCGACGACGAGGACGTGAACGCCGAAGAGCGGCGGCTCCCCGCTCCGCAGCGGGGCGCGCCCCGGCGCAGGCGGCGGCCGCTCGTGCGCGGCGGAGGGCGCCGCGGGCAGGGGGAGCGTCACCGTGAACGTCGCCCCTCCCCCCTCGCCCGGGCTCTCCGCCTCCACCGTGCCGCCGTGCAGCTCGACAATGTGGCGGACGATCGCGAGCCCCAGGCCGAGCCCGCCGTGAGCCCTCGTCGGGGAGGAGTCGCCCTGGCGGAAGCGGTCGAACACATACGGCAGGAACGACGTGGCGATGCCCTTGCCGTTGTCCGTGACCGAGATCGCGACCTGGGAGTCGCTCCGCCCCACCCGGACGGTGACCAGCCCCCGCTTCGGGGTGAATTTCACCGCGTTGGAGAGCAGATTCCACATGACCTGCTGGAGGCGATCCGGGTCGCCGCACACGTGGCTGAGCCCCTCGCCCGGCTCGACGCGGATCTCGATCTCCTTCGCCTTCGCCGTCGGCGTGATGGTGTCCACGGCGGCCTCGATGACCGCGGCGAGATCCACGGCGATCGTGCGGAGCCGCAGCTTGCCCGTGATGATCCGGGAGACCGTCAGGATATCGTCGACGATCTGCGCCTGCGCGTGGGCGTTGCGCTCGATCGACGCCATGCCCTGCTTGACGCGCTCCGGGGCGAGGGCCTTGTCCTTGATCAGCCGCGCCCAGCCCAGGATCGCCGTGAGCGGCGTCCGCAGCTCGTGGGAGACCGTCGCGAGGAACTCGTCCTTCATGCGGTTCGCGTCCTCGGCCCGGATGCGGTCCTTCTCCGACTGGGCGAGCGCCTGCTGCTCGCGGCGGAGCAGCTCCGTGCGCTCGTGCTCGAGCTGCTTCAGCTCGGTGATGTCGACGACGGCGCCCGTCAGGAACAGCGGGGAGCCGTCCCGATCGGCGACGATGCGCCCGCGATCGTGGACCCACCGGATCGACCCGTCGGCGCGGACGACGCGGTGGATGACGTCGTAGATGCACCGCTCGCGGACGCTCCGCTCGTGCGTGGCGATCACCGCGTCGAGATCCTCCGGGTGGACGCGGCTCAGCCAGTCGCCCACGGGCTGCGTCGTCTCGCGCTCGTCCAGGCCCAGGATGCGGTTCAGGCTCGCGTCCCTCGTGTCGTACCGCGTCTCCAGGTCGACCCGCCACGTGCCCACGTCCGCCGCCCACGTGGCCAGCCGGAGCCGATCCTCCCGGTCCTGGAGCGCGCTCTCGATCCGGAACCGCTCGGTCAGGTCGACCGAGGCGCCGACCATGCGGATCGCCTTGCCTCCCGCGTCGCGGAGCACCGTGCCGCGATCGAACACGCGGGCGACGGAGCCGTCGCCGCGGTAGACGCGGTACTGCGCCGACCAGGTGTCGGCGCCCCCGTGGATGAGCTCCTCGAGCGCGCGCGCAATGCGGTCGCGATCCTCGGGCAGCATGCGGCCCACCCACCACGCGCCGGTCGGGGCCGTCTGCTCGGGCGTGTAGCGGAAGACCTCGTGAAACGTCACGTTGCGCTCGACCCGGTCCGTCCGGATATCCCAGTCCCAGATCGGGTCCTTGATCGCTCGACCGAGGAGGCGATAGCGCTCGTCCTGTACGTCCGCCTCCAGGCGCGCGCGCGGCTCCCGGGCGCCTGCGTGCGCGGCGCCATCGGCGGGGCCAGCGAGCGCGACAGCGGCCTGATCGGCGAGCGCCTCGATCAGCCAGGCATCCTCGCCGGAGGCCGGGGCGTCCCGCTCGACCGCGAGCACGCCAGAGACAAGGCCGCCGACGACGAGCGGCGCGGCGGCGACGTGGGCCGCCCCGTCCAGCGCTCGCGCTATCCCGTCGTCGGCGCTCGGGAGCGGGCGGCCGCAGAGCTCGGCGAGCAGCGCCGGATCGAGCCCCAGCGCCGCTCGCACGACCGGACGCCCGCCCTCATCGTTCAAGATCAGGACGGCCCTGCCGGAGCCGCTCAGACGCGTCGCCGCCGAGAGGACGATCTCTTGAATCGCGGGCGCCGGGCACGCGGACGCGAGCGCGCGGCTGGCCTCGGTCAGCGCGCGGATCTGCGAACGGTGCCTCTCCTCGTGTTCGATCACAGGCAGACGACCCTCGGATCCAGCAGGAGGGTGCTCGCGCAGACGATGGGTGTACATCCCTGCCCAGATCAGCCGGGCACGCTCTTGGAACACGGCGCCACCACACCAGAGCACGAGCAGGCGGTATGCCTCTTGCGGCCCTGTCATAGGAGCGCACGGACATGCGCGCCAGCCAAGCCGCGCGCGTCCCGGCGCAGAAAACTTGGCCCGGTGTCCCGATTCCTGAGCAAACCCGCGCAGCGTGGATTTCCGCGACATGCCGCCCGAGCTCCTCCTGGCCGTGGCCGGCGCGGCGCTCTCCTTCGGGCTGGTCCAGACGCTCCGGCTCGCGTGGAGGCGCGCATGGCAGCGGCGCCGGCTCTCGCGGTGCCGGGAGCAGGGCGCCGCGGGAGAGGCCCGCGCCGAGGCGCTCCTCCGCGAGCTCGGCTACACCATCGTCGGCCGGCAGGTCGCGATCTCGTACGGAGTCCAGATCGACGGCGAGCCGGTCAGCGTCGGGCTCCGCGCCGACTACCTCGTGGCGCACGGCCCCAGGCGGTATGTCGCCGAGGTGAAGACGGGCCGGCTCGCACCCCGCATCGACACGCCCGCGACGCGGCGGCAGCTGCTCGAGTACCGCGTCGCGTTCGACGTCGACGGCGTGCTCCTTGTCGACGCGGAGTCCCGGCGGGTGCGGTCGGTGGTGTTCCCGCTGCCCGCCGGCGCCGCGGCCGCGTCGCCGTACGGCGCGCGCCTCGCGTGGGTCCTGGCAGCGGTCGTGGGGGGCCTCGTCGCGGCGATGGCCGCGCGCTCCGCGGGGTGACGCAGGCGCGCGGCGGGCCAGAGCGCGGCCTACGGGCGGCTCGCGGCGCGGCGCGCGCGGCGCCTGCGGCCGGCGAGCAGCAGGAGACCGAGCCCGAGCAGGCCGACCCTCGCCGGCGAGGCCTCCGAGGTCGCGCCCGCGCGGCACGCGCAGGACGTGTCGGGCTTGTTGCCGCCCGTGCCGCCGCCGCTCGCGCCGCCGGAGCCGGAGCCGGAGCCGGAACCAGAGCCGGAGCCAGTGGTCAGATCCACCGGATCGTCGAGCCCCACGTCGGGTCCGATCGGCCCTCCGCTCGCGGCGGAGGCGGCGCCGCCGTTGACCACCGGCTCGCCGCAGACCCCGTTGACGCACGGCGCGTTGCCGGGGCAGACGGCGCCCGCGCACGCGTCGGCGCAGCTCCCGGCGACGCAGACCTGCCCGTCAGCGCACGTCTTGCCGTCGCAGCCGGTGTCGACGCAACGGCCGTCCCCCCCGCACACCTTGCCGGTCGGGCAGGTACGGCAGCCGCAGTTGGACTGGCAGATGCCGCGCTCGCAGACCGCGCCGTCCTCGCACTCGATGTGGGCGCAGAGATCCACGCACCGCCCGAGCTGGCACTCCTGGTTCGCGGGGCAGACGACGCCGTCGCACCCGCCCACGCAGTTGCCGCCGACGCAGATCTGGCCGCCGGTGCACTCCTTGTCGACGCACGCCGGCTCCACGCAGAAGCCGTCGTTGTTGCAGACGAGGCCGACGTCGCAGACCACCTCGCCGCGCCCGCAGTACGGCACGCACGACCCGCGGTTGCACACGAAGCCCTCGTTGCAGAGCCCCTCGCCGTTGTCGACCTTGCCGTCGCAGTCGTTGTCGATGTTATCGCAGGTCTCTTTCTGCTCGCCAGGCTCGAGCACGGGCAGGCACTGGACCTCGCCCTCGGTCGCGCAGCCCGTCCTGCCCACGGCGCACGCGCCCTGCAGGCCCGTATCGCAGATCTCGCCGCCGCCTTTGCAGGTCACGCCGGTGATGTAGTAGACGAAATCGTTGAAATCGCCGTCGTTCTCGTACCCGCCCTGGCTCCCCTTCCAGCTCGTCGCGGTCACGGGCAGGTCCTCGAAGGCGACATAGAACGCGTCGGGCTCGGCGGTCGACGTGTAGATGAGCGTCGTCACCCACGGCGCGTTCGGCGTGCAGCTCGTGCAGACGGTGTTCAGCTCGCGCTGCGAGAACTTCGTCTGGGTGCAGTAGGTGCCCTCCTTGCCGATCAGCGCGAAGCCGACCAGGCCGCCCTGGTACCGCCGATCGTTCCGGATGTCCGCCGCCGAGAACTGCCGCGGCGTCCAGCCGTGCTGCCCCGTCTGGGTGGTCACCATCGTGGCCAGCGGGCAGAAATCGTCGTCCTGGCACCGGAACGCCGTTTTGGTGTCCGCGGGGATCAGCTCGTAGATCTGGTTGTCCGGCGGGCGCACGCCGCTCGCGGTCGCGTTGTACCAGCCGAAGGCGACCTTGCACCCGCCCCCGCGCAGCACCAGCTCTCCCGTGAACCCGCAGAGCGGCGAGAAGACACCTGGCTCCGTGCTCGCGTCGGCCACGGGATCGATGTCTTCCCCCCGGTACCCGAAGAGCCCCTCGAGCGTGACGGCGTCCTCGCGGAAACCCCGGCTGGTCACGAGATCAAGCTCATTCTTGCGGACCGCCGTGGGCAGGCGCGTGCCGTCCAGCTGCGTCACAGCAGCGCTCGCGGGCACGGCCCCCGCGAGCGGGGCAAGCGACAGGAACAAGGAAAACGCGGCTCGAGCCGCGCGGCGGCAAGGCGTCGTGAAATAAGGCGTTTGCGGCATGAACACCACTCTACACCTCCCGAGGAGACCAGGGTGGATGAGATTACACATCTCCACACCGCCAGAATTATGCAGCGCAGTTGTTCCTGCGTCGCGGCGCGCAGCCGTTTTGACGCACGCCGTCACCACGACGCATGGGGTGGCTCTGACGTTGAGTCGACCGTCAGTGTATTCCGGCGCCGCTCCCCCTCGCGCCGGGACAGGCCCCCTCGGGGCGCTGCGCGGACGACTGCGGCGGAATCGCCGCAATGGCGACATGAAAGAGCGGAGCAATGAAACGACGGCGCGCGCGACGAAACAACCAACAGCGCCGCCGAGCAACGCAGCGGAGCTCCCGGACCGGGGTGCTGTCCGGGTGTGGTAGGCTCGCGCGCTCAGGCTGCGCGTTTCCACCGCCACCGTATGAGCAAGAAATCGCTCCGCGTCTATTTCATCGCCCACCACGACGGCCGCGTCACCGGCATCCTCCTGCGCACGTGGGCATTCCTCTTCGATCGGCCGGCGCCGTCCGCCTATGGCGCCTCCGAGGACGACGTGCTGCGCGCGATCGAGCTCGAGCTCCACGCGAGGCTCGCCACGGACGAGGACGATCTCGAGCGCTACCTGTGGGACGAGTCGTTCGAGGTCCGCTCGCTGGACGTCGACGTCCACCCGCAGACCACGGTCAAGCGGACCGCCGTCGTCGGCCGGCGCCAGATCCCGCTGCGGCTCACGTACCTCGCGAGCAAGCTCGCCGAGGGCGGCGTCCGCGTGATGCTCCCCCGCTTCGGCTGGTCCGTGGTCCTCGAGGATCTCTCGATTGCGCCCGACGTGCTCCGCCAGCTCGTCACGAGCGCGCTGCTCGGCGAGTCCCCGCGGTCGCTCTTCGATTTTCGCCGGGAGGGAGACGAGTACGTGCGCCCGTGGTCGCCGCGCCGGATGGAGCGCGCCGGCCGGACCGCCCGGCGCCCGGAGGACGAGCGCCCGACGCTGCACGCCGTCTCCGAGGATCTCGTCGAGAAGGCCGCGCGCCAGCGGCTGCCGCCCGCGGTGGGCGAGTCCGAGGAGCTCGAGCAGGCGCTGCCGCTGTTCGACGTGGCGCGCGCCTCGTCGATGCCGTCGATCCTGCTGGTGGGCGGCCCGGGCGTCGGCAAGACGACCTGGGTCCACCGGCTGGCGCGGCGGTTCGCGGCGTGGCGAAGGGACAAGGCGCGCGCGAGCTCGCCGGGCCTGTTCAGCACGTCGGCCGATCGGCTGCTCGCCGGGATGAAGTACCTCGGCATGTGGCAGGCGAGGTGCCTGAAGCTCGTGAGCGAGCTGTCGCACGAGGGGGATCTGCTCCACGTCGGCGCGCTCCTGCAGCTGCTCCGGCCGCAGCCGGACGGCGCGTCGATCGGCGACGTGTTCCTGCCCGCGCTCCGGACCGGCGAGGTGAGCCTCGTCGCGGAGTGCACCGAGCCGGAGCTCGAGGCGTGCCAGCGCCGCGCGGCGTCGCTCGTGGCGTGCTTCCAGATCGTCCGGCTGCGCGAGCCGGATGCGGCCGCGGTGCCGGCGCTGCTCGCGGAGTACGAGGCGCGGAAGGACACGCGCGTCCGGCTGCACCCGGCGGGCAAGAAGCGGCTGGTGCAGCACCTCGCGATGTTCCGGCGCGACGTGCTCTTCCCCGGCAAGGCGTTCCGCTTCTTCGACTGGCTCGCGCAGGAGGCCGGCGCCCGGGCCGGCGGGGAGGCGGAGGCGGCCGGAGCGGCGCCGGCGCGCGTGCTGTACCCGCGGGACGTGTCCGAGGCCTACGCGCGCCACTCGGGGCTGCCGATCGAGCTCATCGCCGACGAGATCCCCGCGAGCGCCGAGACGATCGCGCGCGGGCTGAAGCGGCGCGTGATCGGGCAGGACGAGGCGTGCGACACGGCGGCGCGGGTGCTGGCGCGTTTCAAGGCCGGGATGAACGACCCCGAGCGCCCGTGCGGCACGCTGCTGTTCGTCGGCCCGACCGGCGTGGGCAAGACGGAGCTCGCGAAGGAGCTCGCGCGGTCGATGTTCGGCGACGAGGGGCGGATGATCCGGCTCGACATGAGCGAGTACAGGCTCCCGGGCTCGTCGGCGCGCCTGCTCGCGGCGGGGCCGGACGCGACGACGCTGGCGCAGCGCGTGCGGCAGGAGCCGCTGTCGCTCGTGCTCCTCGACGAGATCGAGAAGGCGCACCGCGAGGTGTTCGACCTCTTGCTCGCGATCCTCGGCGAGGGGCGGCTGACGGACGAGGACGGGCGCCACGTGGATTTCCGGATGGTGCTCCTCGTGATGACCTCGAACCTCGGCGTCGCCGACCGGGCGCCGGTCGGCTTCGGCGGCGACGACGAGCGCGCCCTGCCCCCGGGCGCGCGGCGCGCAGCGCCGGCGGGCGTGCGCGAGCACTTCCGGCCGGAGTTCGTGAACCGCATCGACCACGTCGTGCAGTTCCGGGGCCTCGGGCGGGACAGCGTGCTCAGGATCGTCGATCTCGAGCTCGCCAAGGCCGAGGCGCGCACCGGGCTCGTGCGGCGCAACCTGAGGCTCCGTGTGCTGCCCGAGGCGCGATCCTTCCTGGCCGAGGCGGGGTTCGATCCGAGGCGCGGGGCGCGGCCGCTGAAGCGGGTGATCGAGGAGCGGGTGATCACGCCGATCGCGGCGCGCATGGCGGAGGATCCGGGGTGCCGGGATCGAGAGATCGTGGTGGCGGGCGGGGGCGCGGGGCTCGAGGTGCGGTTCGGGTAGGCTGACCGCCGTCGCTCAGGAAGCTTCGGCCGCCTCGCCCGGCTGCTCGGCCCCGGCTTCGAGTCCCTCGTGGACGATGGCCCACACGAACTCCGGAATCAACGAGAGCGAGTGCGGATCTTGCGTGACGCCGATCAAGCCGCTGATGAAATCGAGGGAGTGCTCCCGGCTGTGCTCGTCGATGAAACGAAGCGGCGTGCTGGTGAGCCCGGGCGGAAGCCGGTTGAACCCCGGCCCTTCCGGCGACGCCAGCGCGGCGAGCGGGTTGCGCCGGGCCTCCGCCGCGTTCCAGCGATCGAACCAGTCGTCGAGGTGCCGATTCAGCACGAAGTGATCGGCAGGCCAGGCGCGCAGGTAAGGAAAGAGCACGTGGATCCAGCCGGTGAGCTCGTCCGCGGCGTTCTCGTACCGGAAGAAGGAGCGCCAGAACGCCGAATCCTGGCGGCCCTCCGCCGCGGCGACGAGCTGCTCGAGCACCGGCAGGAGCGCGCGAGTCCAGCGCTCCGCCCCGAACTGGCCGAACGCCGCCGCGCGCTGGCATATCCAGCGCCAGTCGTCCGCGGTGCCGAGCAGGTGGATGCGCGGGATCCCGCGGTTCGGAAACACCATGTCGGCGGGGAAAGGCGGCTGCCATTCGTAGTCAGGCACGAACGGGGTCATCACCGTGAGCTCCGACGCCATCCGCTCCACCGGTCCCGTGGTCGAGAAATTGCCGGTCACGAGCTCCGACAGCTTGCCGACCCGCGCGGCGATCTGGGTGGAGAACTCCGGAAACGCGACGGGCCACGGGTTCACCTGGCCGAGCGTGAAATCCGGCCGATCCAGCCGCAGATCGAAGTCGCGCTCGTCGACGAGGAACTGGCGCCGTTGCTCCTCGTTCGCGGCGAGATGCAACGTGAACCCCCGCGCGATGCAGAACCAGATCACATCCGGCGAGAGCACGAGCGAGTAACGCTGGGTGAAGGCCATGTAGGCCGCCTGTACAAGAGGGTGCACGTCCGTGCGCCCGACGAGCGGCAGCCGGTGGCGGAAGGCCGCCTCGATAGGCGAAACGAGGAGGCTCTGCACCGAGGCCTCCTCGTCGAACGCGGGCAGCGGCGCCGTCGAAGGCTCGACATCAGCAACGGCGATCGTCGTAACGCTCATGGTTCCTCGTGCTCTTGGCGCTGCGCGATGGCGGCGCGATCCAGCGCCGCCCTCTCGCACCTCGTACACGAGCGCGCCGTGCGAGACAACTCACCCGGCGGCGGCTCCCCGGTCGCGTGGGTTCGACGCCGGTTTCGCCCCCGCAGGCGGAAGATCACGCTGCGTTCGCGTGGATCCGGAGCGAGCAGACGCTGCGATGGGGGATGACATCGAACGGCACCTGCCGCCCGTGATGGCGGGCGCTTGGCAGCGCGGGGGTTTCGGGGCAAACATGGACCATGGGCATCGGGTCGCGCGGCGGGGGGACTCCGGGCAAGGGTAGCCGCAACGCGGGGGCACGGGCTGTACGGTCGGGGCTGCGTACCCAGGTGAAGAGCGCGGGCGCCTTCGCACACCCGACCAGCGGGAGCAGCGTGACCGGCGCCAATGCCGCCCAGGGGAGCGTCGAGAGCAGCTGGGATCCCGTGTCGCGCAAGATGAGGCTCCCGAGCGCTTCGTCTCCGAGCGCGCCGACGGCGCCGAAGCCCGCGCCCTCGGCGACGGCGGGAGGCGCTTCCGGGAGCGCGACGACGTCGCAGCCTGTCGCGCCGAGGTCGCAGCCTGTCGCGCCGAGACCGGGCGATGTCCCCCGCAGCGAGGTCGGCGTCGCCCCCGACCGGGGCGTCACGCCGCGGAGCAACCCCGCGTCCCCCGCTTCCTCGCAGCCGAGCAACAATTCCACGGGGCCGAGCGGCCCCCAGCCGGCGAGCCGCAACCCGGGCTCTCCCTCGCTGCCGAGCAACAACGCGTCCACCAGCGCAGGGCCTCCACAGGGAGGTACTCCGCAGCCCGTTTTGCCCAAGGGCGACGTCCCCCAGGGCCCCAGGCCTGGCGGCGCCACGGCCGCTCCGCAAGGCAACAACACGACTGCGCCCACCCCTCCCGCCCAGGCAAACCCCGGTGCGACGCCCAAGGGCGACGTCCCCCAGGGCCCCAGGCCTGGCGGCGCCACGGCCGCTCCGCAAGGCAACAACACGACTGCGCCCACCCCTCCCGCCCAGGCAAACCCCGGTGCGACGGCGCCCGGGCGTGGTGCACCAACTCCGAGCGACGTTGCTGGCAGCTCGCCCGCAAACAACAACGCTCCGAAGGACGGCACGTCGCCCCAGGCCTCGCCCAAGACGGGTGAGGCCGGCACAAATCCTGCCAAGGCGCCGGACGCTGCGAGCGCCAAGGGCTCCAACCCCAGTGACGCCAAGGGTCCCAACACCACCGGCACGCAGCCAGGCCAGAGCGGCACCAACGCTCCCAAAGGAAACAACGGCCCGACGCCGCCGAGGGGCGCTGCGCCCGCCGACAACAAGCCGCCCGCGGACGGGCCCTCCGCGAAGAACGGGCCATCACCGCAGCCGCCGGGGAACGGCGCGCCGAAGGGGGCGCGACCGGCCACTCCTGCGCCGCGACCTCCCGGCTCTGGGGATACCTTACAGCAGCGAGCCGGCACCCCGCCGGCGTCGCCAGGCCGGCCCGACCTCCAGATCGATCCGATCAAGGCCGTGGAAAAGAAGCTGATCGAGAAGAACAACACATGGTCTTCCCCGCGCACGCCAGAGGACAAGAAGGAGGCCGTCGAGCTCGTCACCGATCTCTTGCGGCTGCTCGGCCTGGACGCGAACGTCATCGACAGGGCGAACGATCAGGACCCGGACTCGCGTGAATCCGAACACTCGGCCTGCACGTGCGTCCGTTAGGCCAGCTCGATACGGGCACGCCGTGCTCCTCCACGAGATCGAGCACCGGCTGACGGCAGTCAGCCCGCGTTGGCCTCCCTCTCCGCAGGCGCGCTCCGCCAGCCACCTCGCCGGGTAGCCGCTCGGGAGAGAGCCCGTACCCCCGGGGGATCGGCGCCATCGCGGGCAACATTCCTGCCAGCCACAGAATCTGCCCATGAAAGGGGGTGGTGGCGCTTGGCAGCGCGCGCATTTCGGGGCAATCATTGACCATGCCCACGTCTTCTTCCGGTTCCGGCGAGGGGCGCCGCGAGGGTCGGCCGCCGCTGAGCGCGCAGGTGAAACGCGCCCGCAATGTCGCACCACCGGAATCCGGCGAGAACAGCCCAGCCGGCGGCACCAGCGCCTCCAGCACCGCTGCGAAAGCGGGGAGCGAGACCGCCGGCCCGCCGAAGCCGAAGCCGGCGGCCAGCCCGCTCCCCGAGGCGACAGACAAAGAGAAGGCCGTCCATGCGACGGCGCCGGACATCGCGCAGAGCACGCAGGCCCCGGCGCCCACGCTCGATGCACTGGTCCGCACGATCGCTGAGCGCAGCGCCACCTGGCCGCCCAACGCCGACAGCAAGCACAGGGAGGAGGCCGCCGCGCTGCTGAGCGAGCTGCTCCGGGCGCAGGGCGTCAGCGAGCCGTTCATCCAGCGGCTCAGCGCGCTCTTCCAGAACCCTGCCTCGCTGTCGCAATCGGCGTTCACCAACTGCGCGCTGCACAGCATGCTTTACGCCACGCTCAAGAGCGACCTGGCCACGGCATCGCACCTGGCCGTCGCGCTCTTCACTGGCAAGCCGCTCGGCCGCCTCGCCAAGGCCCCCGGAGCCTCCGCCTTCGGTGGCGGCCAGAAGGGCCAGCAGGGTCAGGACGGCATGGCGCTCAGCGACGGCCTGGAGCTCATCCGGAGCGGCATGGCGGGCAACGCTCCGCAAGCGCTCGGCCCGACGCCGACAAGGCCGCTCGTCAATGGCCTCAAGACCGCCAAGGCCAAACGCGCTGCCCTGAAGGACCAGACTGCCCGCAACGATGTCGATGACCACCTCGTCGACCACCTGCTCGCCCGCGGCCTCGTCGAGCTGCTCGGAGCCGATGCCGTCGCCGCGCTCGAGCAGCAGAGCGACGCAGCCAACGCGCCCGGCGTCTCCACCGCCCAGGGCGACCTGCTGCTCTCGGCCGAGTCGACCGCCGGCTTCATGAACAAGGCCCTGGGCGCGGACGCCAGGATCATGACCGCCGGCTCCCCGGGCGGCTACGACGTCGCGCGCATCAACGATGCACTCGCGAACACCAACCAGGGAGGGTTCGCGTTTGCCACCGTGATGAACGGCGCCGCGCTCTGGGACATCGCGACGAATCACACGCCCGGCTCCTCCACGCCTGAAGACCCCCAGAAGATCGCCCAGCTCAGCGGGCTCAACCCGTCCAGCGCACATATCGTCGCCATCGACGGCCCGATCACCTCCCACGGCGATTCCTTCATCGTGCCCATCCAGTCCTGGGGGAAGGCCTTCCCCGTCCGGGTGGACAAGAAGGACATGCCGCAGCTGTTCTCGGCGTTCACTTACGGCACCTCCGCCGGCGGCAAGGCGCCTGCGCAGGCGCCCAGCAGCCCCCGCGCTGGCGGCGCGCCCGACCCCGCCAAGCTGCTCGCGGGTGTCAAACACGATCGCGGCAGCGCCGCGGCCGCGCAGGGAGCGAGCGCGCAGCCACAGGGTCGCTACTACGTGGCCTACGTCGCCGGGGCCCAAACACCGAGGGTTGTCTCGCAGTGGCTGGACAACGGAGCCGTCCGGGTGAGCACCGGCGCGGGCGAGGAACAGGACCTCGAGGACGGCACCTTCCGCTTGTTCGAATACGACTCCCAGCAAGGCTCCCCGCTCCCCATGGCCTGGTCAGGCGACCAGAATCGGTGGGTCTACGCCGACCCGTCCACGATGGGGAGCTGGAGCCAGTGGGGCTACGGCGACCCTTCCGCCATGGCGATGGACGAGCCCACGGTACCCGCGCTGGAGAAGGGCTGGCTCGTGCAGGCCGACTTCATGAGCGGCGATCGGTACGGCATCGCCGCCGCGCTGACGCTCGACGATGAGCTCGGCGTCGTCGTCCTGGCTCCGACGGGGGCCCGCGACCGCGCCGAGGACATCGCGCGCTTCTACCGCGACGCCCTCGCCCGCAAGGCGAAGAACCCAAAGAACGGCACACCCCGGTGGTCGCCCGACGACCGCGTGATGGTCCACGAGGTCGACGACGTCAAGCAGGCCTATCAGAACCGCGACGAGGCCGTCGGCCAAGGCGTGCTGCAAGGGGCGCAGATCCACAGCGCCACCTACGGCACCGAGGAGGTGAGCCGGCAGCTCGGTTACTACGGCGGCAAAGGCGACGATGGCGTGCCCGCCTGGCTCGGACAGCAATGGCTCGACCCTACGCACGCGGGCACCGGCGACAACACGGCCGCCGATGACGAGAAGCTGAGCGACTGGCTCGCGACAAAGGGCATCACACCCGGCGAGAAGTACGCCTTCCTCTGGGTCAAGACCGGCGCCGCCGACGCCGAGAAGTCGCACCATTTCACGAGCCCAGAGGGCCTGCGACAGCTCATCGACGAGATGGACGACGTCACGCCGGTGCTCGTCGGCGACCCCATCGACGTCGCTCCAGGCAACAACGGCGTCGCCCTCGGCGAGTTCTGGAAGGACCCGAGCTTCCCCTTCAAGGACGAAGGCCGCTTCGGCCAGCTCCGGCTCTTCCGCTACCTCGCCAAGACCCACGGCGACAACGCCGTCAACGTCGGCATGCGCAGCGGTGCCCTGGAGGGGCCCGCCCTCATGGGCATGCAGACCGTCTACCTCGAGGAGCAGGGCAACTCCCAGGCGTCCCGCATGGAGAAGTGGCTCGGCAAGCTCCCCAACTACCATCGTGTCGTCCTCTCCACCCTGCCTGGTCCTGAGCAGCGCGCGTCCCTCGCCAAGGTCATCCGCGACCACGCCTGGCGGGTGGAGCGCGAGACCCCGCAGCCCAGGAATGGGAAGCTCGTTGTCGACGGGGGCGTACCGTACGAGAATCGTGACGACTACCTGCGCTATCTCGAGAAGGAGGCGCGGCTGCTCGAGACGGCCGAAGACGGCTTCGCACAGGAAGATCTCGGGCAAATCATCGAGCTGCTGAACAATCCGAGCACACAGCAGGCATCTTCAGCCCATAACCCGAGTTACGCCGATCGGTTCGTCGCGCAGAATCCGGCGGCGAAGCTGGCCGGCTTCTCGCCGCAAGCCTCCGGGTCGAGCTCCGGCAGCACCGGGACCGCGCAGGGAGCGAGCGCGCAGCCACAGGGTCTCTACTACGTGGCCTATGTCGCCGGGAATTCAACCCCGATGTACGTCTCCGAGTGGCTGGACAACGGAGCCGTCCGGGTCGGCGCGGATCAGATCCTCGCCAGCGGCACCTTCCGCTTGTTCTCGTACGACCCCCAGCAGGGCACCTCGCTCCCCATGGCCTGGTCGGGCGACCAGAATCAATGGGTTGTTACCGACCCTTCCGCGATGGCGATGGACGAGCCCATGGCGCCGGCCCTCGAGAATGGCTGGCTCGTGCAGGCCGACTTCATGAGCGGCGATCGGTACGGCATCGCCGCCGCGCTGACGCTCGACGATCAGCTCGGCGTCGTCGTCCTGGCTCCGAAGGGGTCGCGCGACCGCGCCGAGGACATCGCGCGCTTCTACCGCGACGCCGTCGTCCGCAAGGCGAGCCACGAGAACAACACACCCCGGTGGTCGTCCGACGAGCGCGTCAGGATCCACGAGGTCGACGACGTCAAGCAGACCTACCAGAACCGCGATCAGGCCATCGGCGAAGACCTGCTGCAAGGGGCGCAGATCCACAGCGCCACCTACGGCACCCAGGTCGTGAGCCAGAATCTCAAACAGTACGGCGGCAAAGGCGACCATGGCGTGCCCGCCTGGCTCGGGCAGCAATGGCTCGACAACACGGCCTCCGAGGACAAGAAGCTCAGCCACTGGCTCGCAGCAAAGGGCATCACGCCCGGCGAGAAGTACGCCTTCCTCTGGGTCAAGACGGGCGCCGCCGACGCCGAGAAATCGCACCATTTCACGAGCCCAGAGGGCCTGCGGCAGCTCATCGACGAGATGGACGACGTCACGCCGGTGCTCGTCGGCGACCCCATCGACGTCGCTCCAGGCAACAACGGCGTCGCCCTCGGCGAGTTCTGGAAGGACCCGAGCTTCCCCTTCAAGGACGAAGGCCGCTTCGGCCAGCTCCGGCTCTTCCGCCACCTCGCCAAGACCCACGGCGACAACGCCGTCAACCTCGGCATGCGCAGCGGTGCCCTGGAGGGCCCCGCCCTCATGGGCATGCAGACCGTCTACCTCGAGGAGCAGGGCAACTCTCAGGCGTCCCGCATGGAGAAGTGGCTCGGCGAGGACAAGCTCCCCAACTACCACCGTGTCGTCCTCTCCACCCTGCCTGGTCGTGACCAGCGCGCCTCCCTCGCCAAGGTCATCCGTGACCACGCCTGGCGGGTGGAGCGCGAGACCCCGCAGCCCAGGAATGGGAAGCTCGTTGTCGACGGGGGCGTACCGTACGAGAATCGTGACGACTACCTGCGCTATCTCGAGGCGGAGGCGCGGCGGATCGAGACGTCCAAAGACGGCTTTGCACCGGACGAGCTCCAGCAGATCATCGGGCTGCTGAACAATCCGAGCGCACAGCAGGCATCTTCCAACACGAACCCGGGTTACGCGGATCGGTTTGTCGCTCAGCAGAAGGCGGCGACGCAGCTGGCCGGCTTCTCCGGGTCGAGCTCCGGCAGCACCGGGGACGCGCAGGGAGCGAGCACGCAGCCACAGGGCCCCTACTTCGTGGCCTACGTCGCCGGGGATTCAACCCCGATGTACGTCTCCGAGTGGCTGGACAACGGAGCCGTCCGGGTCGGCGCGGATCAGATCCTCGCCAGCGGCACCTTCCGCTTGTTCTCGTACGACCCCCAGCAGGGCACCTCGCTCCCCATGGCCTGGTCGGGCGACCAGAATCAATGGGTCTATACCGACCCGTCCGCGATGGCGACGGACGAGCCCATGGCGCCGGCGCTGGAGAATGGCTGGCTCGTGCAGGCTGACTTCATGAGCGGCGATCGGTACGGCATCGCCGCCGCGCTGACGCTCGACGATCAGCTCGGCGTCGTCGTCCTGACCCCGACGGGGTCGCGCGGCCGCGCCGAGGACATCGCGCGCTTCTACCGCGACGCCCTCGCCCGCAGGGCGAAGAACCACGAGGAAAGCGCGCCCCCGTGGCCGCCCGACGAGCGCGTAAGGATCCACGAGGTCAGCAACGTCAAGCAGACCTACCAGGACCGCGATCAGGCCATCGGCGAAGACCTGCTGCAAGGGGCGCAGATCCACAGCGCCACCTACGGCACCCAGGTCGTGAGCCAGAATCTCAAAAAGTGGGGCGGCAAAGGCGACAGTGGCGTGCCCGCCTGGCTCGGGCAGCAATGGCTCGACAACACGGCCTCCGAGGACAAGAAGCTGAGCGACTGGCTCGCAACAAAGGGCATCACACCCGGCGAGAAGTACGCCTTCCTCTGGGTCAAGACGGGCGCCACCGACGCCGAGAAATCGCACCATTTCACGAGCCCGGAGGGCCTGCAGCAGCTCATCGACCAGATGGGCGACGTCACGCCGGTGCTCGTCGGCGACCCCATCGACGTCGCTCCAGGCAACAACGGCGTCGTCCTCGGTGAGTTCTGGAAGGACCCGAGCTTTCCCTTCAAGGACGAAGGACGCTTCGGCCAGCTCCGCCTCTTCCGCCACCTCGCCAAGACCCACGGCGACAACGCCGTCAACGTCGGCATGCGCAGCGGTGCCCTGGAGGGCCCCGCCCTCATGGGCATGCAGACCGTCTACCTCGAGGAGCGGGGCAACTCCCAGGCATCCCGCATGGAGAAGTGGCTCGGCGAGGACAAGCTCCCCAACTACCACCGTGTCGTCCTCTCCACCCCGCCCGGTCGTGACCAGCGCGCCTCCCTCGCCAAGGTCATCCGCGACCACGCCTGGCGGGTCGAGCGCGAGACCCCGCAGCCCAAGCACGGGAAGTACGTTATCGACGGGGCCGTGCCGTTCGAGCATCGTGACGACTACCTGCGCTACCTCGAGGCGGAGGCGCGGCGGCTCGAAAGGCCCGAAGACGGCTTCGCACCGGACGATCTCCAGCAGATCGTCAAGCTGCTGAACGATCCGAGCGCACGGCAGGCATCTTCAAACCATAACCCGGGTTACGCTGATCGGTTTATCGCGCAGCAGAAAGCCGCGCCGCGGCTGGGCGGCTATTCGCCGCTGGCGCACGGCGCGACAGGTGCCTCGCCGCAGCCGACCAGCGGGCCTGACACGGGGAAGGGATCGCCGCAGGAGAATCATGGCGCCTTGCAGGGCGCGTTTTCGGGGAAGCCGGAGGACAAGAACGCCGGGGACAGCCCCGCTCCGTCGAGCGCTCTCGACGTGGCCGCCCCGCCGCCGCAAGCGCCGAGCGGCCTCACCACCCTGGCGACGACGGCCTCAAATGCCGCCAAGGTCCAGCAAGGCGCGAAAGCCCAGGGCAGCCCGGTCGATGCGCTGGTCCGCACGATCGCTGAGCGCAGCAGCACCTGGCCGCCCAACGCCGACAGCAAGCACAGGGAGGAGGCCGCCGCGCTGCTGAGCGAGCTGCTCCGGGCGCAGGGCGTCAGCGAGCCGTTCATCGAGCGGCTCAGCGCGCTCTTCCAGAACCCTGCCTCGCTGTCGCAATCGGCGTTCACCAACTGCGCGCTGCACAGCATGCTTTACGCCACGCTCAAGAGCGACCTGGCCACGGCATCGCACCTGGCCGTCGCGCTCTTCACCGGCAAGCCGCTCGGCCGCCTCGCCAAGGCCCCCGGAGCCGCCGCCTTCCGTGGCGGCCAGAAGGGCCAGCAGGGCCAGGACGACGTGGCGCTCAGCGACGGCCTGGACCTCGTCCGGCGCAGCATGACGGGCAACGCTCCGCAAGCGCTCGGCCCGACGCCGACAAGGCCGCTCGTCAATGGCCTCAAGACCGCCAAGGCCAAGCGCGCCGCCCTGAAGGACCAGGCCACCCGCAACGATGTCGATGACCACCTCGTCGACCACGTCCTCGCCCGCGGCCTCGTCGAGCTGCTCGGAGCCGATGCCGTCGCCGCGCTCGAGCAGCAGAGCGACGCAGCCAAGGCCCCCGGTGTCTCCGCGGCCCAGGGCGACCTGCTGCTCTCGGCCGAGTCGACCGCCGGCTTCATGAACAAGGCCCTGGGCGCGGACGCCAGGATCATGACCGCCGGCTCCCCGGGCGGCTACGACGTCGCGCGCATCAACGATGCACTCGCGAAGACCGAGCAAGGAGGGTTTGCGTTTGCCACCGTGATGAACGGCGCCGCGCTCTGGGACATCGCGACGAATCACACGCCCGGCTCCCCCACGCCTGAAGACCCCCAGAAGATCGCCCAGCTCAGCAGGCTCAACCCGTCCAGCGCACATATCGTCGCCATCGACGGCCCGATCACCTCCCACGGCGATTCCTTCATCGTGCCCATCCAGTCCTGGGGGAAGGCCTTCCCCGTCCGGGTGGACAAGAAGGACATGCCGCAGCTGTTCTCGGCGTTCACTTACGGCACCTCCGCCGGCGGCAAGGCGCCTGCGCAGGCGCCCAGCAAGCCCAGCTCCGGCGACACGCTCGGCCCCGCCAACGTGCTCGCGGGTGTCAAACACGATCGCGGCAGCGCCGCGGCCGCGCAGGGAGCGAGCGCGCAGCCACAGGGTCGCTACTACGTGGCCTACGTCGCCGGGGCCCAAACACCGAGGGTTGTCTCGCAGTGGCTGGACAACGGAGCCGTCCGGGTGAGCACCGGCGCGGGCGAGGAACAGGACCTCGAGGACGGCACCTTCCGCTTGTTCGAGTACGACTCCCAGCAAGGCTCCCCGCTCCCCATGGCCTGGTCTCGCGACCAGAATCAGTGGATCTATACCGACCCGTCCGCGATGGGGAGCTGGGGCCAGTCGAGCCACGACACCGACACTTCCGCGATGGCGATGGACGAGTCCACGGCACCGGCGCCGGAACATGGCTGGATCGTGCAGGCTGACTTCATGAGCGGCGATCGGTACGGCATCGCCGCCGCGCTGACGCTCGACGATAAGCTCGGGGTCGTCGTCCTGGCTCCGAAGGGGTCGCGCGACCGCGCCGAGGACATCGCGCGCTTCTACCGCGACGCCCTCGACCCCCTCCCCCGCAGGGCGAAGAACCAGGAAGGCGGCGCGCCCCCGTGGTCATCCGACGACCGCGTGAGGATCCACGAGGTCGACGACGTCAAGCAGACCTACCAGAAGCGCGACCAGGCACTCGATGAAGATGTGCGACAAGGGGCACAGATCCACAGCGCCACCTACGGCACCCAGGTCGTGAGCCAGTATCTCGAAGCGTACACCGGAAAAGGCGACGATGGCGTGCCCGCCTGGCTCGGGCGGCAATGGCTCGACGACCCGCACGCGGACGCCGGTGACAACACGGCCTCCGAGGACGAGAAACTGAGCAACTGGCTCGCAGCAAAGGGCATCACGCCCGGCAAGAAGTACGCCTTCCTGTGGGTCAAGACGGGCGCGGCCGACGCCGAGAAGTCGCACCATTTCACGAGCCCAGAGGGCCTGCAGCAGCTCATCGACCAGATGGGCGACGTCACGCCGGTGCTCGTCGGCGACCCGATCGACGTCGATCCGGACGAGCACAGCGTCGCCCTCGGCGAGTTCTGGAAGGACCCGAGCTTCCCCTTCAAGGACGAAGGCCGCTTCGGCCAGCTCCGTCTCTTCCGCCACCTCGCCAAGACCCACGGCGACAACGCAGTCAACCTCGGCATGCGCAGCGGTGCCCTGGAGGGCCCCGCCCTCATGGGCATGCAGACCGTCTACCTCGAGGAGCAGGGCAACTCTCAGGCGTCCCGCATGGAGAAGTGGCTCGGCGAGGACAAGCTCCCCAACTACCACCGTGTCGTCCTCTCCACCCTGCCCGGTCCTGAGCAGCGCGCGTCCCTCGCCAAGGTCATCCGCGACCACGCCGAGCGGGTGGAGCACGAGGACCCGCGGTTCAACGAGTACGGGGATCTCGTGGTCGACGGGGTCGTGCCGGCCACGCAGCGTGACGACTATCTGCGCCATCTCGAGAAGGAGGCGCGGCGGCTCGAGACGGCCGGAGACGGCTTCGCACAGGAAGATCTCAAGCAAATCATCGAGCTGCTGAACAATCCGAGCGCACAGCAGGCATCCTCCAACAGTAACCCGAGTTACGCTGATCAGTTCATCGCGCAGAATCCGGCGGCGAAGCTGGCCGGCTTTTCGCCGCAAGCCTCCGGGTCGAGCTCCGACAGCACCGGGACCGCGCAGGGAGCGAGCGCGCAGCCACAGGGCCCCTACGCCTTCGTCCACGGGACTCCAACCCCGATGGTTGTCTCGGAGTGGATGGCGAACGGAGCCGTCCGGGTATCGACCGGCGAGGGCGCGGAGCAGGTCCTCGACCACGGCACCTTCCGCTTGTTCTCCTACGACGCCCAGCAGGGCGCCTGGGTCGATCCCGGCATGGCCTGGTCGGGCGACCAGAATCAATGGGTCTATACCGACCCGTCCGCGATGGCGACGGACGAGCCCATGGCACCGGCCCTCGAGAATGGCTGGCTTGTGCAGGCTGATTTCATGAGCGGCGATCGGTACGGCATCGCCGCCGCGCTGACGCTCGACGATGAGCTCGGCGTCGTCGTCCTGTCCCCGAAGGCGTCACGCGACCGCGCCGAGGACATCGCGCGCTTCTACCGCGACGCCCTCGCCCGCAAGGCGAGCCACGAGAGCGGCACGCCCCCGTGGTCGCCCGACGAGCGCGTCAGGATCCACGAGGTCGACGACGTCAAGCAGACCTACCAGAACCGCGACGAGGCCGTCGGCGAAGACCTGCTGCAAGGGGCGCAGATCCACAGCGCCACCTACGGCACCCAGGTCGTGAGCCAGAATCTCAAAAAGTGGGGCGGCAAAGGCGACAGTGGCGTGCCCGCCTGGCTCGGGCAGCAATGGCTCGACAACACGGCCTCCGAGGACGAGAAGCTGAGCGACTGGCTCGCGACAAAGGGCATCACACCCGGCGAGAAGTACGCCTTCCTCTGGGTCAAGACGGGCGCCACCGACGCCGAGAAGTCGCACCATTTCACGAGCCCGGAGGGCCTGCAGCAGCTCATCGCCCAGATGGGCAACGTCAAGCCCGTGCTCGTCGGCGACCCCATCGACGTCGCTCCAGGCAACAACGGCGTCGTCCTCGGTGAGTTCTGGAAGGACCCGAGCTTCCCCTTCAAGGACGAAGGACGCTTTGGCCAGCTCCGTCTTTTCCGCTACCTCGCCAAGACCCACGGCGACAACGCCGTCAACCTCGGCATGCGCAGCGGTGCCCTGGAGGGCCCCGCCCTCATGGGCATGCAGACCGTCTACCTCGAGGAGCAGGGCAACTCTCAGGCGTCCCGCATGGAGAAGTGGCTCGGCAAGGACAAGCTCCCCAACTACCACCGTGTCGTCCTCTCCACCCTGCCCGGTCGTGACCAGCGCGCCTCCCTCGCCAAGGTCATCCGCGACCACGCCTGGCGCGTGGAGCGCGAGACCCCGCAGCCCAAGAACGGAAGGCTCGTCATCGACGGGGCCGTGCCGGTCGAGAATCGTAAGGCCTACCTGGACTACCTCGAGGCAGAGGCGCGGCGGCTCGAGAGGCCCGACGACGGCTTCGCACCGGCCGAGCTCCAGCAGATCATCAAGCTGCTGAACAATCCGAGCGCACAGCAGGCATCTTCAAACCATAACTCGGGTTACAGCGAGCGATTTGTCGCGCAGCAGGATCCGGCGACGCAGCTGGCCGGCTTCTCCGGGTCGAGCTCCGGCAGCACCGGGGCCGCGCAGGGAGCGAGCGCGCAGACCCAGACCCCCTACTACGTGGCCTACGTCGCCGGGAATTCAACCCCGATGTACGTCTCCGAGTGGCTGGACAACGGAGCCGTCCGGGTCGGCGCGGATCAGGTCCTCGACCACGGCACCTTCCGCGTGTTCTCGTACGACCCCCAGCAGGGCACCTCGCTCCCCATGGCCTGGTCGGGCGACCAGAATCAATGGGTCTATACCGACCCTTCCGCGATGGAGACGGACGAGCCCATGGCGCCGGCGCTGGAGCATGGCTGGCTCGTGCAGGCCGACTTCATGAGCGGCGATCGGTACGGCATCGCCGCCGCGCTGACGCTCGACGACGAGCTCGGCGTCGTCGTCCTGGCTCCGACGGGGTCGCGCGACCGCGCCGAGGACATCGCGCGCTTCTACCGCGACGCCCTCGCCCGCAAGGCGAAGAACCAGGAAGGCGGCGCGCCCCCGTGGCCGCCCGACGACCGCGTAAGGATCCACGAGGTCGACGACGTCAAGCAGACCTACCAGGACCGCGACCAGGCCATCGGCCAAGACGTGCTGCAGGGGGCGCAGGTCCACAGCGCCACCTACGGCACCCAGGTGGTGAGCCAGTATCTCAAACAGTACGGCGGCAAAGGCGACAGTGGCGTGCCCGCCTGGCTCGGGCAGCAATGGCTCGACAACACGGCCTCCGAGGACAAGAAGTTGAGGGACTGGCTCGCGACAAAGGGCATCACGCCCGGCGAGAAGTACGCCTTCCTCTGGGTCAAGACGGGCGCCGCCGACGCCGAGAAATCGCACCATTTCACGAGCCCGGAGGGCCTGCAGCAGCTCATCGACCAGATGGGCGACGTCACGCCGGTGCTCGTCGGCGACCCCATCGACGTCGCTCCAGGCAACAACGGCGTCGCCCTTGGCGAGTTCTGGAAGGACCCGAGCTTCCCCTTCAAGGACGAAGGCCGCTTCGGCCAGCTCCGCCTTTTCCGCCACCTCGCCAAGACCCACGGCGACAACGCCGTCAACGTCGGCATGCGCAGCGGTGCCCTGGAGGGCCCCGCCCTCATGGGCATGCAGACCGTCTACCTCGAGGAGCAGGGCAACTCCCAGGCGGCCCGCATGCAGAAGTGGCTCGGCAGGGACAAGCTCCCCAACTACCACCGAGTCGTCCTCTCGACCCTGCCCGGTCCTGACCAGCGCGCCTCCCTCGCCAAGGTCATCGACGACCACGCCCGGCGGGTGGAGCGCGACACCCCTCAGCCCAAGAACGGAAGGCTCGTCATCGACGGAGCCGTGCCGGTGGAGAATCGTAAGGACTACCTGGACTACCTCGAGGCGGAGAAACAGCGGCTCCAGAGGCCTGGAAACGGCTTCGCACCGGCCGAGCTCCAGCAGATCGTCAAGCTGCTGAACGATCCGAGCGCACAGCAGGCATCTTCCAACACGAACCCGGGTTACGCGGATCGGTTTATCGCGCAGCAGAGGGCGGCGGCGCAGCTGGGCGCCTATTCGCCGCTAGCGCACAGCGCGACAGGCGCCTCGCCGCAGCCGACCGGCGCCTCCCCGGCGCCGCCCGGCAGGCCTGACAAGGGGAAGGTGCCGCCGCAGCAGAATCATGGCGCCTTGCAGGGCGCGCCTTCGGGGAAGCCGGAGGACAAGAACGCCGGGGACAGCCCCGCTCCGTCGAGCGGTCCCGACATGGCCGCCCCGCCGCCGAAGGCGCAGAGCGACGTCCAGCAAGGCGCGCAAGCCCAGGGCAGCCCGGTCGATGCGCTGGTCCGCACGATCGCTGAGCGCAGCGCCACCTGGCCCCCCAACGCCGACAGCAAGCACAGGGAGGAGGCCGCCGCGCTGCTGAGCGAGCTGCTCCGGGCGCAGGGCATCGACGAGCCGTTCATCGAGCGGCTCAGCGCGCTCTTCCAGAACCCTGCCTCGCTGTCGCAATCGGCGTTCACCAACTGCGCGCTCCACAGCATGCTTTACGCCACGCTCAAGAGCGACCTGGCCACGGCATCGCACCTGGCCGTCGCGCTCTTCACCGGCAAGCCGCTCGGCCGCCTCGCCAAGGCCCCCGGAGCCGCCGCCTTCCGTGGCGGCCAGCAGGGCCAGCAGGGTCAGGACGGCGTGGCGCTCAGCGACGGCCTGGAGCTCATCCGGAGCGGCATGACGGGCAACGCTCCGCAAGCGCTCGGCCCGACGCCGACAAGGCCGCTCGTCAATGGCCTCAAGACCGCCAAGGCCAAGCGCGCCGCCCTGAAGGACCAGGCCACCCGCAACGATGTCGATGACCACCTCGTCGACCACGTCCTCGCCCGCGGCCTCGTCGAGCTGCTCGGAGCCGATGCCGTCGCCGCGCTCGAGCAGCAGAGCGACGCGGCCAAGGCCCCCGGTGTCTCCACCGCCCAGGGCGACCTGCTGCTCTCGGCCGAGTCGACCGCCGGCTTCATGAACAAGGCCCTGGGCGCGGACGCCAGGATCATGACCGCCGGCTCCCCGGGCGGCTACGACGTCGCGCGCATCAACGATGCACTCGCGAAGACCGAGCAAGGAGGGTTTGCGTTCGCCACCGTGATGAACGGCGCCGCGCTCTGGGACATCGCGACGAATCACGCGCCCGGCTCCCCGACGCCTGATGATCCCCAGAAGATCGCCCAGCTCAGCGGGCTCGACCCGTCCAGCGCACACGTGGTCGCCATCGACGGCCCGATCACCTCCCACGGCGATTCCTTCATCGTGCCCATCCAGTCCTGGGGGAAGGCCTTCCCCGTCCGGGTGGACAAGAAGGACATGCCGCAGCTGTTCGGGGCGTTCACTTACGGCACCTCCGCCGGCGGCCAGTCGCAAGCTCAGGCGCCCAGCAACCCCAGCTCCGGCGACACGCTCGACCCCGCCAACGTGCTCGCGGGTGTCAAACGCGATCGCAGCGGCAGCGACGACGACGGCCCCCCGTCGCAACGCTTCCATCAAGCGGACGACCAGGCGAACCCCGGGACGAGCTCCGGCAGTACCGGCACCGCACAGCCACAGGGCCCCTACGACGCCGCGATGGCGATGGACGAGCCCACGGTACCGGCGCTGAACAATGGCTGGCTCGTGCAGGCCGACTTCATGAGCGGCGACCGGTACGGCATCGCCGCCGCGCTGACGCTCGACGATGAGCTCGGCGTCGTCGTCCTGGCTCCGACGGGGGCCCGCGACCGCGCCGAGGACATCGCGCGCTTCTACCGCGACGCACTTGCCCGCAAGGCGAGCGACCAGAACGGCGCGCCCCCGTGGTCGCCCGGCGACCGCGTGATGATCCACGAGGTCGACGACGTCAAGCAGACCTACAAGGACCGCGACCAGGCCATCGGCGAAGACCTGCTGCAAGGGGCGCAGATCCACAGCGCCACCTACGGCACCCAGATGGTGAGCCAGTATCTCGAAGCGTTCAACGGCCAAGGCGACGATGAAGTCCCGGCGTGGCTCGGGCAGCAATGGCTCGACAACCCGCACGCGGGCACCAGCGACGACACGGCCTCCGAGGACGAGAAACTGAGCAACTGGCTCGCGACAAAGGGCATCACGCCCGGCGAGAAGTACGCCTTCCTCTGGGTCAAGACGGGCGCCACCGACGCCGAGAAGTCGCACCATTTCACGAGCCCGGAGGGCCTGCAGCAGCTCATCGACCAGATGGGCGACGTCAAGCCCGTGCTCGTCGGCGACCCCATCGACGTCGCTCCAGGCAACAACGGCGTCGTCCTCGGTGAGTTCTGGAAGGACCGGAGCTTTCCCTTCAGGGACGAAGGGCGCTTCGGCCAGCTCCGCCTCTTCCGCCACCTCGCCAAGACCCACGGCGACAACGCCGTCAACGTCGGTATGCGCAGCGGTGCCCTGGAGGGCCCCGCCCTCATGGGCATGCAGACCGTCTACCTCGAGGAGCAGGGCAACTCTCAGGCGTCCCGCATGGAGAAGTGGCTCGGCGAGGACAAGCTCCCCAACTACCACCGTGTCGTCCTCTCCACCCTGCCTGGTCCTGAGCAGCGCGCGTCCCTCGCCAAGGTCATCCGCGACCACGCCTGGCGGGTCGAGCGCGAGCCCGAGCGATTCAACGAGTACGGGGACCTCGTGGTCGACGGGGTCGTGCCGGCCACGCAGCGTGACGACTACCTGCGCCATCTCGAGAAGGAGGCGCGGCGGCTCGAGACGGCCGAAGACGGCTTCGCATCGGGCGATCTCACGCGAATCATCGAGCTGCTGAACAATCCGAGCGCACAGCAGGCATCTTCAAACCATAACCCGAGTTACGCCGAGCTGTTCATCGCGCAGCAGAATCCAGCGGCGCAGCTGGCCGGCTTCTCCGGGTCGAGCTCCGGCAGCACCGGGGCCGCGCAGGGAGCGAGCACGCAGCCACAGGGCCCCTACGCCTTCGTCCACGGGACTCCAACCCCGATGGTCATCTCGGAGTGGATGGCGAACGGAGCCGTCCGGGTGAACACCAGCGAGGGCGCGGAGCAGGTCCTCGACCACGGCACCTTCCGCTTGTTCTCGTTCGACGCCCAGCAGGGCGCCTGGGTCGATCCCGGCATGGCCTGGTCGGACGAGCAGAATCAATGGGTCTATACCGACCCGTCCGCGATGGCGACGGACGAGCCCATGGCGCCGGCCCTCGAGAATGGCTGGCTCGTGCAGGCCGACTTCATGAGCGGCGATCGGTACGGCATCGCCGCCGCGCTGACGCTCGACGATCAGCTCGGCGTCGTCGTCCTGGCTCCGAAGGGGTCGCGCGACCGCGCCGAGGACATCGCGCGCTTCTACCGTGACGCCCTCGCCCGCAAGGCGAAGAACCCCGAGAGCGGCACGCCCCCATGGTCGCCCGGCGACCGCGTGAGGATCCTTGAGGTCGACGACGTCAAGCAGACCTACCAGGACCGCGACCAGGCCGTCGGCGGAGACGTGCTGCAAGGGGCGAAGATCCACAGCGCCACCTACGGCACCGAGGAGGTGAGCCGGCAGCTCGGTTACTACGGCGGCAAAGGCGACAACGGCGTGCCCGCCTGGCTCGGGCAGCAATGGCTCGACAACACGGCCTCCGAGGACAAGAAGCTGAGCGACTGGCTCGCGACAAAGGGCATCACGCCCGGCGAGAAGTACGCCTTCCTCTGGGCCAAGACAGGCGCGGCCGACGCAGAGAAATCGCACCATTTCACGAGCCCGGAGGGCCTGCGGCAGCTCATCGACGAGATGGACGGCGTCACCCCGGTGCTGGTCGGCGACCCCATCGACGTCGATCCGGGCAACAACGGCGTCGTCCTCGGCGAGTTCTGGAAGGACCCGAGCTTCCCCTTCAAGGACGAAGGCCGCTTCGGCCAGCTCCGTCTCTTCCGCCACCTCGCCAAGACCCACGGCGACAACGCCGTCAACGTCGGCATGCGCAGCGGTGCCCTGGAGGGCCCCGCCCTCATGGGCATGCAGACCGTCTACCTCGAGGAGCAGGGCAACTCTCAGGCGTCCCGCATGGAGAAGTGGCTCGGAGAGGACAAACTCCCCAACTATCATCGCGTCGTCCTCTCGACCCTGCCCGGTCGTGAGCAGCGCGCCTCCCTCGCCAAGGTCATCCGCGACCACGCCCGGCGGGTGGAGCGCGAGACCCCGCAGTTGAAGAACGGGAAGCTCGTTGTCGATGGGGTTGTGCCGTACGAGCATCGTGACGGCTACCTGAGCCACCTCAAGGCGGAGGCGACGCGGCTCGAGACGTCCAGAGGCGGCTTCGCACCGGACGATCTCCAGCAGATCATCGAGCTGCTGAACGATCCGAGCCCAGAGCAGGCAGACCATAACCCAGGTTACGGCGAGCGGTTTCTCGCGCAGCAGGATCCGGCGACGCAGCTGGCCGGCTTCTCCGGGTCGAGCTCCGGCAGCACCGGGGACGCGCAGGGAGCGAGCACGCAGCCACAGGGCCCCTACTTCGTGGCCTACGTCACCGGGGATTCAACCCCGATGTACGTTTCCGAGTGGCTGGACAACGGAGCCGTCCGGGTGGGCGCGGATCAGATCCTCGCCAGCGGGACCTTCCGCGTGTTCTCGTACGACCCCCAGCAGGGCACCTCGCTCCCCATGGCCTGGTCGGGCGACCAGAATCAATGGGTCTATACCGACCCTTCCGCGATGGCGATGGACGGGCCCAGGGTACCGGCGCTGGAGCATGGCTGGCTCGTGCAGGCCGACTTCATGAGCGGCGATCGGTACGGCATCGCCGCCGCGCTGACGCTCGACGACGAGCTCGGCGTCGTCGTCCTGGCTCCGACGGGGTCGCGCGACCACGCCGAGGACATCGCGCGCTTCTACCACGAGGTCATCGTCCGCAAGGCGAAGAACCCCGAGAACGGCACACCCCGGTGGTCGCCCGGCGACCGCGTGAGGATCCACGAGGTCGACGACGTCAAGCAGGCCTATCAGGACCGCGACGAGGCCGTCGGCGAAGACCTGCTGCAAGGGGCGCAGATCCACAGCGCCACCTACGGCACCCAGGTCGTGAGCCAGAATCTCAAACAGTACGGCGGCAAAGGCGACCATGGCGTGCCCGCCTGGCTCGCGCAGCAATGGCTGGACAACCCGCACGCGGGCACCGGCGACAACACGGCCTCCGAGGACAAGAAGCTGAGTGACTGGCTCGCGACAAAGGGCATCACGCCCGGCAAGAAGTACGCCTTCCTCTGGGCCAAGACAGGCGCGGACGACGCCGAGAAGTCGCACCATTTCACGAGCCCGGAGGGCCTGCAGCAGCTCATCGACAAGAGGGGCGACGTCACGCCGGTGCTCGTCGGCGACCCGATCGGCGTCGATCCGGGCGAGCACGGCGTCGTCCTCGGCGAGTTCTGGAAGGACCCGAGCTTCCCCTTCAAGGACGAAGGGCGCTTTGGCCAGCTCCGTCTTTTCCGCTACCTCGCCAAGACCCACCGCGACAACGCCGTCAACGTCGGTATGCGCAGCGGTGCCCTGGAGGGCCCCGCTCTCATGGGCATGCAGACCGTCTACCTCGAGGAGCAGGGCAACTCCCAGGCGGCCCGCATGCAGAAGTGGCTCGGCGAGGACAAGCTCCCCAACTACCACCGTGTCGTCCTCTCGACCCTGCCCGGTCCTGACCAGCGCAAGTCCCTTGCCAAGGTCATCCGCGACCACGCCGAGCGGGTGAAGCGCGAGACCCCACAATTCAAGAACGGGCAGCTCGTGGTCGACGGGGCCGTGCCGTTCGAGCATCGTGACGGCTACGTGAGCCACCTCGAGGAGGAGGCGACGCGGCTCGAGACGGCCAAAGACGGCTTCGCACCGGCCGAGCTCCAGCAGATCATCAAGCTGCTGAACAATCCGAGCGCACAGCAGACATCTTCCAGCACGAACCCGGGCTACGCGGATCGGTTTAACGCGCAGCAGAAGGCGGCCCAGCTGGGCGCCTATTCGCCGCTAGCGCACGGCGCGACAGGTGCCTCGCCGCGGCCGATCGGCGCCTCTCCGGCGCCGCCCGGCGCGCCTGACGAGGGGAAGGGGCCGCCGCCGAAGAAGGGTGGCGCCTTGCAGGGCGCGCCTTCGGTGAAGCCGGAGGACAAGAACGCCGGGGACAGCCCCGCTCCGTCGAGCGCTCCCGATGTGGCCGCCCCGCCGCCGCAGGCGCCGAGCGATCTCGCCACCACCCCCACGACGGCCGCAGGTGCTGCCGAGGGCCAGCAAGGCGCGCAAGCCCAGGGCAGCCCGGTCGATGCGCTGGTCCGCACGATCGCTGAGCGCAGCGCCACCTGGCCGCCCAACGCCGACAGCAAGCACAGGGAGGAGGCCGCCGCGCTGCTGAGCGAGCTGCTCCGGGCGCAGGGCGTCAGCGAGCCGTTCATCGAGCGGCTCAGCGCGCTCTTCCAGAACCCTGCCTCGCTGTCGCAATCGGCGTTCACCAACTGCGCGCTCCACAGCATGCTTTACGCCACGCTCAAGAGCGACCTGGCCACGGCATCGCACCTGGCCGTCGCGCTCTTCACCGGCAAGCCGCTCGGCCGCCTCGCCAAGGCCCCCGGAGCCGCCGCCTTCCGTGGCGGCCAGCAGGGCCAGCAGGGCCAGCAGGGTCAGGACGGCGTGGCGCTCAGCGACGGCCTGGAGCTCATCCGGAGCGGCATGACGGGCAACGCTCCGCAAGCGCTCGGCCCGACGCCGACAAGGCCGCTCGTCAATGGCCTCAAGACCGCCAAGGCCAAGCGCGCCGCCCTGAAGGACCAGGCCACCCGCAACGATGTCGATGACCACCTCGTCGACCACGTCCTCGCCCGCGGCCTCGTCGAGCTGCTCGGAGCCGATGCCGTCGCCGCGCTCGAGCAGCAGAGCGACGCGGCCAAGGCCCCCGGTGTCTCCACCGCCCAGGGCGACCTGCTGCTCTCGGCCGAGTCGACCGCCGGCTTCATGAACAAGGCCCTGGGCGCGGACGCCAGGATCATGACCGCCGGCTCCCCGGGCGGCTACGACGTCGCGCGCATCAACGATGCACTCGCGAAGACCGAGCAAGGAGGGTTTGCGTTTGCCACCGTGATGAACGGCGCCGCGCTCTGGGACATCGCGAAGAACCACGCGCCCGGCTCCCCGACGCCTGATGATCCCCAGAAGATCGCCCAGCTCAGCGGGCTCGACCCGTCCAGCGCACACGTGGTCGCCATCGACGGCCCGATCACCTCCCACGGCGATTCCTTCATCGTGCCCATCCAGTCCTGGGGGAAGGCCTTCCCCGTCCGGGTGGACAAGAAGGACATGCCGCAGCTGTTCGGGGCGTTCACCTACGGCACATCCGCCGGCGGCCAGTCGCAAGCTCAGGCGCCCAGCAGCCCCCGCTCCGGCGACACGCTCGGCCCCGCCAACGTGCTCGCGGGTGCCAAACGCGATCGCAGCGGCAGCGACGACGATGGCCCCCCGTCGCAACGCTTCCATGGAGCGGACGACCAGGCGAACCCCGGGACGAGCTCCGGCAGTACCGGCACCGCACAGCCACAGGGCCCCTACGACGCCGCGATGGCGATGGACGAGCCCATGGTACCGGCGCTGGAGCATGGCTGGCTCGTGCAGGCCGACTTCATGAGCGGCGATCGGTACGGCATCGCCGCCGCGCTGACGCTCGACGATGAGCTCGGCGTCGTCGTCCTGGCTCCGACGGGGGCCCGCGACCACGCCGAGGACATCGCGCGCTTCTACCGCGACGCCCTTGCCCGCAAGGCGAGCGACCAGAACGGCGCGCCCCCGTGGTTGCCCGACGACCGCGTGATGATCCACGAGGTCGACGACGTCAAGCAGACCTACAAGGACCGCGACCAGGCCATCGGCGAAGACCTGCTGCAAGGGGCGCAGATCCACAGCGCCACCTACGGCACCCAGGTCGTGAGCCAGAATCTCACAGATTACGGCGGCGACGGCGACAATGGCGTGCCCGCCTGGCTCGCGCAGCAATGGCTGGACAACCCACACTCGGACACCGGCGACAACACGGCCTCCGAGGACAAGAAGCTGAGCGACTGGCTCGCGACAAAGGGCATCACGCCCGGAGAGAAGTACGCCTTCCTCTGGGCCAAGACAGGCGCCGCCGACGCCGAGAAGTCGCACCATTTCACGAGCCCGAAAGGCCTGCAGCAGCTCATCGACCAGATGGGCGACGTCAAGCCCGTGCTCGTCGGCGACCCGATCGACGTCGATCCGGGCGAGCACGGCGTCGTCCTCGGCGAGTTCTGGAAGGACCCGAGCTTCCCCTTCAAGGACGAAGGGCGCTTTGGCCAGCTCCGTCTTTTCCGCTACCTCGCCAAGACCCACCGCGACAACGCCGTCAACGTCGGTATGCGCAGCGGTGCCCTGGAGGGCCCCGCTCTCATGGGCATGCAGACCGTCTACCTCGAGGAGCAGGGCAACTCCCAGGCGGCCCGCATGCAGAAGTGGCTCGGCCCGAACAAGCTCCCCAACTACCACCGCGTCGTCCTCTCGACCCTGCCCGGTCGTGAGCAGCGCGCCTCCCTCGCCAAGGTCATCCGCGACCACGCCGAGCGGGTGGAGCAACAGACCCCGCAGTTGAAGAACGGGCAGCTCGTGGTCGATGGGGCCGTGCCGTACGAGAATCGCGACGGCTACCTGAGCCACCTCAAGGAGGCGGCGACGCGGCTCGAGACGGCCAAAGACGGCTTCGCACCGGACGAGCTCCAGCAGATCATCAAGCTGCTGAACAATCCGAGCGCACAGCAGGCATCCTCCAACAGTAACCCGGGTTACGCTGATCAGTTCATCGCGCAGCAGAATCCAGCGGCGCAGCTGGCCGGCTTTTCGCCGCTAGCGCACGACGCGACAGGTGCGTCGCCGCGGCCGACCGGCGCCTCGCCGCTGCCGACCGGCGCCTCGCCGCTGCCGACCGGCGCCTTGCCGCAGCCGACAGGCGCCTCGCCGCTGCCGACCGGCGCCTCGCCGCAACCGACCGGCGCCTCGCCGCTGCCGACCGGCGCCTCGCCGCAACCGTCCGGCGCCTCGCCGCAACCGACCGGCGCCTCGCCGGCGCCGTCCGGCGGGCCTGAGGCCCCGACGTCTCCGATCGAAGCGCTGGTGCAGACGCTGGTGGAGAAGAGCGGCACATGGTCCTCTCCACCCACACAGGAGGAAAAGCGAGAAGCCATGGCGCTCGCCACCGAGCTCCTGCGGGAGCTCGGCACGGACGCCAAGCTCGTTGTCACGAAGGGCAAGCCGGGCTCGGACTCGCAGGATGGCGGGCACTCCACCTGCAGCTGCGTCCGCTGACTCCTCGCGATCCGGACGCGCCCTGTCCATCCCGCCGGAGATCCCATCTCCTCGCGCACGGCGCGCCTCACGTCGTGGCTGACACGACCCTCGCCCTCCGGCTGGACGAGCTCGGACGGAGCTGTCCCCGGGCGGCCGAGCCCGGCGACGGCGGGTGAGCCATCGCTCGCGATCCTCATCGGATGAGCAGCGCTCCCGGCGCCGAGCGGCTAAGCTCGGGCCGCGCCAGCCCATGAAGTTCGTCCACGCCGCCGACCTCCACATCGACAGCCCGCTCCGCGGGCTCGACCGTTACCCGGGCGCCCCCGTCGAGCAGATCCGCGGGGCCACCCGCCGCGCGCTCGAGAACCTCGTGAACCTCTGCCTCGCCGAGGAGGTCGACCTCCTGCTCCTCGCGGGCGACATCTACGACGGCGACTGGAAGGACTACAGCACGGGCCTGTTCTTCGCCGCGCAGCTCTCCCGCCTGCGCGCCGCCCGGGTCGACGTCGTGCTCCTCTATGGCAATCACGACGCCGAGAGCAACATCACGCGTCACCTGGAGCTCCCCGAGAACGCCCGGCGGCTCGATCCCCGCCGCCCCGAGTCCATCGTCTTCGATCGGCTCGGGGTCGCCGTCCACGGACAGAGCTTCGCGACCAAGGCCGTCACCGACGATCTCGCCGCGGGTTATCCGGACGCGCGGGCAGGCCTCTTCAACATCGGCATGCTCCACACCTGCCTGAGCGGCCGCGAGGGCCACGACAACTACGCTCCTTGCAGCCTGAACACCCTCGTCGGGAAGCGATACGATTACTGGGCGCTCGGCCACGTGCACACCCGGGAGGTGCTCTCGCGCGATCCGTACATCGCGTTCCCCGGCAACCTCCAGGGCCGCCACGCCCGCGAGACCGGCGAGAAGGGCGCCCTCCTCGTCGCGGTGGACGACGGCCGCATCACCTCGGTCGAGCACCGCCCCCTCGACGTCGTGCGCTGGAGCGCCTGCGAGGTCGATCTCTCCCCGGCCGCGAGCGCCGACGACATCGTGGATCTGACGCGGGAGGAGCTCGAGCGGCGCCTCGCCGAGGCGGACGGGCGCACGCTGGCCGCGCGGGTCTTCCTGTGCGGCGCGACGAAGGCGCACGCCGCGCTCCGCGCCGATTTCGAGCGATGGACGGGGCAGATCCGCGCGATCGCCAACGATCTCGGCGGCGCGCTGTGGATCGAGCGCGTGCTCTCCCGGACGATCTCGCCGCTCCAGGTGGGCGCGCTCGAGGAGCGGGACGACGCGATCGGCCAGCTCACGCGGTCGCTGCGCGCGCTGCGCGACGACGAGGCGGGCCTGTCCTCGCTGCTGCGCGAGTTCGCGAGCCTCAGGAACAAGCTGCCCGTCGAGGCGCGCGAGGGGGACGACGCGATCCGCCTCGACGACCCGGCGTTCCTGCGCGAGGCGCTCGACGACGTGGAGCACACGCTGATCTCGCGGCTGCTCGGCGCGAGCGACGCGCCCTGAAGGTCGGGCGCGGCCCCGCGGCGCGCCCGAGCTCCGGCGCCGCTACCTGACGGCGCGCAGCCCTCCGGCCGCCGCTTGACGGCGCGCGGTTCTCCACCATGCACACCTCGCGATCCGGCGTGACGCGAGCATCACCTCGAACGTCCGGACGCCATGAAACGGGGGAATCATGGTCGACCAGGACGCTTTTCCGGAGCTGTTCCATCCGAGCTGCCGCGCCGAGCCGCACGCGATCTACGCGCGCATGCGGGCCGCGGGGCGCCTGCATCGCCTCATTCACCCCCGCCTCGACGTGCCCATCTGGGTGGCCGTGCGTTACGACGACTGCGTGGAGCTGCTCAAGGATCCGCGCCTGATCCGCGACTTCCGCAAGCTCCCCGACGAGGTGCGCCGGCGTTACTTCCCGCTCAGCGACCGCACGACCTTCATGGATCAGCACATGCTCGACGCCGATCCGCCGGATCACACGCGGCTCCGGGCCATCGTCCAGCGGGCCTTCTCGCCGCGGATGATGGAAGGGCTGCGCCCGCGCATCCAGGCGATCGCGGACGGGCTCATCGACGCGGTGATCGACCGGCGCCGGATGGAGCTCGTGGCAGACTTCGCGTTTCCGCTCCCCACGGCGGTGATCGCCGAGCTGCTCGGCCTCCCCCTCGAGGATCGCGACCGGTTCCGCCGGTGGACGAAGATCCTCCTCGCGCCCGCGAAAGATCGCGAGTTCGTGGAGCGCGCGCAGCCCGTGGTGGAGGAGTTCGCGGCGTACTTCCGGGCGCTCGCCGACGCGCGCCGCAAGGCCCCGCGCGACGACCTGATCAGCGGCCTCTTGGTGGCCGAGGAGCAGGAGCGCAAGCTGAGCCCGGCGGAGCTCTCGAGCATGGTGTTCCTGCTGATCGTCGCGGGCCACGAGACCACGGTGCACCTCATCGCGAGCGGCATGTTCCTCCTGCTCTCGCACCCCGCGGAGCGGCGCCGGCTGGACGAGGACCCCGGGCTCGTCGGCTCCGCCGTGGAGGAGGCGCTGCGCTGCGAGGGGCCGGCAGAGCTCTCGACGATCCGCTGGTCGCTCGACGACATCGAGCTGTTCGGCGCCCGCGTGCCGGCGGGAGAAGGGGTCGCGGCGGGGCTCCTGGCCGCGAACCGGGATCCAAAGCACTTTCCGGAGCCGGACCGCTTCGATATCGGCCGCTCGCCGAACCGGCACATCGGCTTCGGGGGCGGGATCCACTTCTGCCTGGGCGCGATGCTCGCGCGGATCGAGGCGGCGATCGCCTTCTCGACGCTCCTCCGGAGGCTGCCGCGCATCGAGCTCGCCGTCCCGCCCCGCGACATCGTATGGAGCGAATGGCCGACGATCCGCGGCCCGGCGACGGTGCCTGTGGTATTCTGAGCGGGCGAGCGCTCAGCTCCCCGAGGGGGCCGTCCGGGCGTAGGCGCGCAGCACCTCGGCCACGCTCCACGCCTGGGCGACGCACCCGCGGGGCGTGAACGGCGGCTCGGCGTCGAAGATCTCGCTGATCGAGCCGGCGCAGGCCTCGTCGAGGTGCGGCGCGAAGCCCTCGAGCAGGCGCCGCGCCCCGCCGAGATCGGTGGGATACACCTTCAGCCAGGCGTCGATGAACGGGCCCATGAGCCACCCCCACACGGTGCCCTGGTGATAGGCCATGTCCCGCGCGCGGAGGTCGCCGAAGTACTTCGGTTTGTAGTCCGGGTGCCCCGGCGCGAGCGACCTGAGGCCCACGGGCGTCCAGAGCCGCGCCTTCACCTGATCGACGATCCCCTTCCAGCGCGCCGGCTCGAGGACGGGGTGAGGCAGCGAGATCGCGAGGAGCTGGTTCGGCCGGAAGGCGTCGTCGGCGCCCTGCTCGCCGTCGATCACGTCGTAGAGATAGCCGTGCTCCTCGGACCAGAAGCGCCGGTTGAAGGAGGTCTTGACCCGCTCGGCGGCCGCGCCGTAGCGCTTCGCCGCGCCGTCGCCGTCGGACGCGCGCGCCCAGCGCTCGATGAGGCGCAGGGCGTTGTACCAGAGCGCGTTGATCTCCACGGGCTTCCCCCGGCGTGGCGTGACCACGTAGTCGCCGACCTTCGCGTCCATCCAGGTCAGCTGAACCCCCTCTTCCCCCTGTCGGATCAGGCCGTCCTGCGGGTCGGCGCGGATGCCGAAGCGCGTCCCGCGGGTGTGGTGCTCGACGATGTCGATCAGCGTGGGGAGGATGAGCCGGAGCGTCTCGCGATCGCCGGTGATCGCCAGGTAGCGATCGAGCGCGTGGAAGAACCAGAGGGTGGCGTCGGCGGTGTGGTAGAGCCCGTCGTTCTTGCCCTCCGGGAACATGTTGGGGATGAGCCCGTCCTTCACGTAATGGGCGAACGTGCGGAGGATGTAGCCCGCCTCGGTGTGGCGCCCCGTGACGAGCGTCAGCCCCTCGAGGCTGATCATGGTGTCCCGGCCCCAGTCGGTGAACCAGTGATAGCCCGCGATGACGGTGCGCACCTCGTCGCCCGCGGCCCGGGCGCGGGCGGCGTCCTCGACGCGGCCCGCGGGGCTGATGAGGAACTGATCGGCGCCGAGGACGAGCTCCGCCGCCGGCCCGGTGCGGACCTCGGGCGCCGCGGCGAGCAGGAGCCGTGTCCGGCGCTTGCGCTCCGCGCGCTGCACCTCGGCCGTGGAGAGGGCGTTGAGCGTCTCCCAGGCCTCCGTGGACGCGATCAGGGTCGCGCTGCCCGAGACCGGGAGCTCGAGGCTGAAGCGGCCAGGGCTGTAGAACTCGCCCACGGCGTCGTATCCGCGGCTCTGCTCGATCCGGTAGCGGACGTTGCGCAGGCGGGCGCTCTCGATCCTGAACTCGGCCCGAGCCCCTTGGACCTTCAGCCGGAGCGGCGGCAGGTCGCCCGGCGACGCGAGCTCGTAGCGATCCTCGACCACGGTGAGCGCATAGGGGCCCGCCACCGGCCGATCGAGCGCGCCCTCGTGCGGCCGGAAATTCACCCACGGCTGGAGCTCGATCCGCGCCGGGCCCGTCCCCTCGACGAGCGTGTACGTGACATGGACCGTGTTCTGCGCGTGGGGCATGAGGAGGCGCCGCTCGATCGCCATCCCCGCGCCCTCGTAGCGCCAGACGGGGAGCCCGGCCTCGAGGCGGAACTCGGCGAGATCGATGACCTGCGCGGCGCCGTCGTCGAGCCAGGGCTCCTGACCGCCCACCTGGTACACCCTGTCCTCCGCGGTGAAGATCCGGGTGGAGAGATCGCTGAGCATCATGGTGCGGCCGAGGGGGGCCGGCAGCGCGGAGATCAGCAGTCCATGGAAGCGGCGGGTCACCGCGCCGGAGACGGTGCCCGACGCGTAACCGCCGAGGCCGTTCGTGACGAGCCATTCCCGCGTGAGCGGGTCCGAGCCGCGCTCGGCGTCGTCCTCCGAGGTGGGGGCGGCGCCCCGGGACCAGACCATCCTCCGGCAGATCTCGTCAGCGTACATGCTTCTTGGGCTCCTCCGGGCGCGGATTGGCGCTCGTCTTCTCGGGCACCGGCGTCCCGACCACGGGGTGGAGGAGGATCGCCGCCTCGCCCGGGATGTGGACGCCCTCCTCGGTGATGACAGGTGGGCTGCCTTGGCCCCCGTAGCGGGGAGACTCGCTGGACCACGACGTCTCCCAGCGGCGCCCCGGCGGCGGGGCGAAGAGCGGCTCCGGCAACGACCCTCGATGGATGTCCCGCCCGAGGTTGACGAGGAGCAGCCGGTCGTCGCCGTCGTCGCCGAAGTAGCGCAGGAGGAAGGCGTGGGCCGAGAGGACGGCCCCGTCGACGCCGCGCGGGCGCTGGGCCCGGATCACCGGATCGCGCCGGCGGAGCGCGATGAGGTCCTCGTGGAGGGCGTAGACGGCGGCGTTCCGCTCGCGCTCGGAGAAATCGAGCTTGCAGCGCTCGAACGTCCGCGGATCGCTCGGATCGTCGAGCTGCTCGCGGACCTCGGGCGCCGCGCAGGACGGGAACTGCGCGAGGAACTCCGCCCTGCCCTTGCGCACGAGCGGGGCGAGCTCGGGGTTGTGGTCGGCGAAGAAGAGGAACGGCGCCGAGGACCCGAACTCCTGCCCTTGAAAGAGCATGGGTGTCCCCGGGGCGAGGAGCAGGACCGCCGACATCGCCCGGAACCTGCCCGGGCTCACGATGTGACAGAGCCGCTCGCCTCGCGCGGTGTTGGCGACCTGATCGTGGTTCTCCAGGAAGAGGACGAAGCGGGCCGGATCGACGCCGAGCGCCGGCGTCCCTCGCCGCTGCTTCTGCCAGTGATAGCGCTGCCCCTGGAAGAGGAACCCGTGCTTCAGGGCCGAGAGGAGCTCCTGGGGCGAGCCCTCGTGATCGCCGTAATAGGCCTCGCTCCGGCCGGTGAGCGCCACCTTGGCGCTGTGGTGAAAATCGTCGTTCCAGATCGCGTCGAGCCCGTAGCCGCCCCGCTCGGCGGCGCGGATCAGCCACTCTTCCTGCGACTCGTTCTCGGCCACGAGGAACGTCTCCTTGCCCCTCGCCGCCTCCCGCACGCGGCGCGCGATGGCGGCGAGGATGTGGTCCTTCGAGCCATCGTAGATGTTCTGCGTCGCGTCGAGCCGGAGCCCGTCGAGGTGGAACTCGTCGATCCAGTAGCCGGCGTTGGCGATGAAGTACTCCCTCACCGCCTCGGATCGCGGGCCGTCGAAGTTGATCGCCGCTCCCCAGTCCGTCTTGTGACGATCGGTGAAGTAGTCCCCGGAGAACTGGCCGAGGTAGTTGCCGTCCGGGCCGAGGTGGTTGTAGACGACATCGAGGATCACCGCGATCCCAACGCGGTGCGCCGCGTCCACGAAGCGGCGGAGATCGTCCGGGCTGCCGTAGAGGCGCGTCGGCGCGAAGAGGTTCACGCCGTCGTACCCCCAGTTGAAGCGGCCGGGGACCTCGGCGATGGGGAGCAGCTCGATCAGGGAGACGCCGATCCGCGCGAGCTCCGGCAGCTCGCGGGCGGCGGACTCCCATGTGCCCTCCCGGGTGAAGGTCCCGATGTGCATCTCGTAGACGACTTGCCCCTTCAGCGGGGCGCCCCGGAATGCCGCGTCGCTCCATGAGAACGCGCCGGGATCGATCACCTCGGAGGGCCCGTGCGGCCCCTCCGGCTGCGACCGCGAGGCGGGATCGGGCGTGAGCGCCTCGCCGTCATCGAGCCGGAACCGGTAGCGGGTGCCGCTCGCGGCGGACGCGACGAGCGCCGCGAAATAACCGCCCTCCTCGGGCCGCAGCGGGGCGGCCCCGCCGCTCCCCGGCCCGGCCTCCAGGACGACCTCGACCTTGCGCCTGGCCGGCGCCCAGACACGGAAGTGGACTCCTTTCCCGACGAGCACCTCTGCGCCGACGGGCAACCGCCTCTCCGTCTTGAACTCCAGCATTGAAATGAATTTTAGGTGCAACACAGATGACGTCCAGCGCCGATATGCACATGACGACGCTACCGCTGTCGCTGCTCGGTTGTCGAGCGCAACGTGCCTTACGGAGCTGCCTGAGAGCGATCAGGAGCAAACCGACATCGAGGCCAGCGCTGTCTGTGTGGCGAAATTGCGCGACGTGAGCTCGCTCTGAATCTCGCGCGCCGCTGGGCTCCTCCTTGCCCAAGACGCGTGTTCGTGAACGCGAAGGAGATAGAACGAGACAGGAGTCGACCCATCGAGATGGGGAGATGCCACGAAGTGGGCTTGACGACCTTGCGATAGGAGGCGATGAGAGCGCGCTCTCCGCGGCTACGGGTGGGCGATGACGACGAGGGTGCGCGCGCGCCGGAGCACGCAGCGCAACGCGCGCTCCAGCGTCTCCGGGTCGAGCGCGGCGAAGCTCTCGTCGAGCACGACGACCTCGGCGCCCTGGAGCAGCGCGCGCGCCATGTAGAGCCGGCTCCGCTCGCCGTGCGAGAGCTGCCAGCCCGTCTCGCCCACCACCTGCTCCAGCCCCCCCGGCATCCGGCCGAGCAGCTCGCCGAGGCCGAGCTCGTGGCAGATCTCCTCGGCCTCCGCGAGGTCGTCGGGCCTCGGCGGCCAGCGCCTGCCCATCAGTAGGTTGTACGCGAACGTCCCGGCGAGGACGTGGTTCTCGTGGAACTGCGGCGCCGCGGCCACACGGCGCCGCCACGCGGCGGCGCCCAGCATGTGGCGATCGAGCCCGTTCAGCAGCAGCAGCCCCGCGTCGGGCGCGTGGCGGAGGCGGCCCGCCGCTTCCAGCACGACACGACCTGCCGCTCCCTCATCGGACGGACGGGCGCCGCGCAACGCGCCCCGGCGCCGCGCGGTGCGGCTTGACAACGCGCCGAGGTTCCGCACTTGCTATCCGTTCAGGGGAGGGCACCGCCCCCTGCGCCCGGCAAGCGATCTCGTGAAGATCCTAGAGCTCCACCTCCTCGCGTTCGGCCCCTTCACGGATCTCCGGCTCGACTTCGCCTCGCCGTCGCCGGGCCTCCACGTCGTCTACGGCCCCAACGAGGCCGGGAAGAGCACCGCGCTCCGGGCGATCCGCGGCCTGCTCTACGGCATCCCGCACATCACCCCCGACGCCCACCTGCACCACAACACCGATCTCCGCGTCGGCGGCCGGCTCGCGGGCAGGGGCGACGCCGCGCTCGCGCTCGTCCGCCGCAAGGGGCGCGTGAAGACGCTCCGCGACCCGGACGACAACCCCCTCGACGACGTCGCGCTCGCGCCGGTGCTCGGCGGCGTGACGGAGGAGCTCTTCCGGACCTCCTTCGGGCTCACCCACGAGACGCTCCGCCAGGGCGCCGAGGCCCTGCTCCAGGGCAAGGGCGACGTCGGTCAGAGCCTGTTCGGCGCGGGGCTCGGCGGGCCGGGGCTGCAGCAGCTGCTCGCCACGCTCCGCCAGGAGGCGGACGAGATCTTCACGCCCCAGGCGAGGACCCGCCCCCTCAACGAGGCGATCAAGGCCTTCGAGGCGGCCCGCAACGGGGCCAGGAGCGCCGCGCACCCGCCCGCGGACTGGACGCGCAAGCGGCAGGAGATCGACGAGCAGCGGGCCGAGCAGGAGCGCGTCGACGCGGAGCTGCGCGCGCTCCGGTCGACCGACAAGCGGCTCCGGCGCGCGCTCCGGGTGCTCCCGCTGCTGGAGGCGCGGCGCGCGATCCTCGGCCGGCGCGCCGCCCTCGGCCACGTCGTCCTGCTGCCCGAGAGCGCGCAGCGCGACCGCGAGGACGCCCAGGATCGCGCCGCCGACGCGAGCGCCCAGGCCTCGCGGCTCCGCGCCGACATCGCGGAGCTCGAGGCCCGCCACGCCGCGCTGGAGGTCCCCGCGTCGCTCGCCGATCTCGACGCGGGCGCGATCGACGGCCTCGTCACCCGGCTCGGCAGCCACCGCAAGGCCGCCGTCGACCTGCCGCGCGTCCGGGCGGAGCTCCACGGCGTCGAGGAGGACGCGCGCGCGATCCTCCGCAGGCTCGGGCGGGACGCCTCGCTGGCCGGCGGCGACGACCCCGAGCGGCTGGAGGCGATGCGCGTCGACGTCGCGACCGAGGCGCGCATCAAGAAGCTCGCCCGCGAGCGCGGCGCCGCCGAGGCCAAGCCGCGCGAGGTGGAGCGGCTGCTCTCGGCGCACCGCGCGCGGCGCGACGCCTGCGCGCGCCGGCTGGCCGAGCTGCCGCCGGGCGAGGACCCCGCCCCGCTCCGCGGCGCGCTCTCTCGCGCGCAGAAGCAGGGTGACCTCGAGCACCGCCTCCGCGAGGCCGCCGCCGCGGCGGCGCAGCTCGCCCGCGACGCCGACGCGCAGCGCGATCGGCTCGGCCTCGGCGCGGCCGCGAAGCGGACACGCCTCGACGTCGACGAGGCAGCGCGGCGGGCGCGCCTCGACGCCGGCGGCGCGCCCGAAGGCCGGCCGCTCTCCGCGGCCGAGGCGAGCGCCCTGCCCGTCCCGCTCCCCGAGACGGTCGACCGGGCGGCCGCGCACTGGGGCGCGCTCGCCCGGGAGCGCGAGCGGCTCGGCGAGCGCGCCGCCGAGATCGAGGCGCGCCTCCGCGAGAGCGCCCGCGAGATTGACGCGCTCCAGCGCGCCGGCGCCGTCCCCACGGAGGCCGACCTCGCGGAGGCGCGCGAGCGCCGGGACGCCGCCTTCAAGGCGCTGGTGCGCGCCCTCCAGGCGAAGGCGGGCGCCCGCGCGGCGGCCGCGGCGATCCACACCGCCTCGCTCTTCGACCTCGGCGCGGACGCGCCCGCCGCGCCCGGGGCGCGGCGCAGGCCGTCGCTCGCCGCGCGCGACGAGCCGCCGGCCGCCCGGGGGAAACCCGACGACTACGCCGACCTGGTCCGCGCCGCCGACGCCCTCGCCGATCGGCTGCGCCGCGAGGCCGACCGGGTCGCCCGTCTGGCGCGGCTGCTCGCGGACGAGGCGCGGGCCCAGGCGGACCTGGCGCAGCTCGCCGCGGAGCGCGCCGCGCTCGGGCGCCGGGCCGAGGAGGCCGAGGCCGCGTGGCTCGAGCTGTGGCGGCCCGCGGGCGTCGCCCCGCGCTCCCCCGACGAGATGCGCGGCTGGCTCGGCCGCTACGCGGCCCTGACCGCCACGGTCGACCGGCTGCGCGCCGCGGAGGCCGAGGCCGAGGCGCTGCGGGCCCGGATGCAGGCGCACGCCGCCGAGCTCCACGCGGCGCTCCAGGGCGCCCGCGCCGCGCCGGGCGCCTCGCGCGGGGACGCGGCCGGCGCGGGCTCGCGCGACGACGCGGCCGGAGCGCCGGAGGACGCGCCGGCGCGCCTCCCGGCGCTCATCGAGGCCGCTGAGCAGGAGCTCGCGGCCATCGAGGGCGCGGCCCGGGAGCGCAAGGAGCTCCTGCGGGAGCGCAAGGAGCTCGAGCGCGAGATCGAGGACCTCGAGCGCGAGCAGGCGCAGCACGCCCGCGCGCTCGAAGCGTGGCGGGCCGAGTGGGCCGAGGGCGTGCGGCCGCTCGGCCTGCCCGGCGACGCCTCCGCGGACGAGGCCACGGCGATCCTCGACGAGCTCGGCGCGCTGTTCCGCAAGGCGGACAGCGCCGCCCACGAGCGCCGCCGGGTGCGCGGCATGGAGCGCGACGCCCGGGGGTTCGCGGCCGACGTCGCGGAGCTCGCGTCCCGGCACGCGCCGGACCTCGCCCCGCTGCCGGCGGATCAGGCCGCCGATCAGCTGATCAAGCGCCACCACAAGGCGCGCGCCGACCTGCGCGAGCGCGGCGAGATCGCGCGGAGCCTGGCCGACAAGCGCCGCGAGCTGGATCAGCAGGACGCGCGCCGCGCGGCCGCCGAGGCGCGCCTCGCCAAGCTCTTCGAGGCGGCGGGCGTCCCGCGCGGCGGTGACGACGCCGACGACGTCGCCGCGCTCTCCCTGGCCGAGGAGCGCTCGCGCGAGGCGCGCCGGCTCGACCGCGAGCTCGTCGAGAACGAGGGCAAGCTCCTCGAGGCGGGCGAGGGCGCGGGCATCGCCGCGCTCGAGCAGGAGACCGCCGGGGTGGAGCGGGACGCGCTCGCGCTCGAGCTCGACCGGGCGGAGGAGCGCCTCGCGGCGCTCGAGGACGAGCGGCGCCGGATCGACAGGGCGCTCGGGAGCCTGGAGCAAGAGCGCGAGCACCTCCGGGCGACGGTGGGCGCCGCGGAGGCCGCCGCGGAGGCGCAGATCTGCCTCTCGCACCTGCGCGGCGAGGTGCGCCGCTACGTGCGGGCGCGCCTCGCCGCGGTGCTCCTCGAGCGCGAGATCGAGCGCTACCGCGAGCGCAACCAGGGCCCGATCCTGGCGCGCGCGAGCGCGCTCTTCCACCGCCTGACGCTGGGCGCCTTCACCGGCCTCCGGGTGGGCTACGACGAGAGCGAGCAGGCGATCCTCCGCTGCGTCCGCGCGGCGGCGTCCGGCGGGGTGGCCGGCGGGGCAGCGGCCGCGAGGGCGCCCGCGCCGGACGGCGCGGCGGAGCCCGCGAAGGCGCTCGCGGACCCAGCGCCGGAGCCCGCGAAGGCTCCGGCGGACCCAGCGCCAGGGCCCGCGAAGGCACCCGCGGACGCAGCGGCGGAGCCCGCGAGGGCGCCGGTGCAGCGCGAGGTGGACGTGACGGGCCTGAGCGACGGCACGCGCGACCAGCTCTACCTCGCGCTGCGCCTCGCGAGCCTCGAGCACCACGCCCGGACGGGCGAGCCGATGCCGCTCATCCTGGATGACATCCTGATCCACTTCGACGACGACCGCGCCCGGGCTGCCCTCGCGGTGCTCGGCGAGCTCGCGGGGACGACGCAGGTGCTGTTCTTCACGCACCACGCGCGGCTCTGCGAGCTCGCGCGCGAGGCGGTGCCGGCCGACGTGCTCCGCGAGCACCGCCTGCGGTAGCAAGGCCCGTGACCGCGATACGCTATCCTGGGCGGGATGACGGTCCAGGAGCTCCACGTCGCGGGATACCGCTCGATCCGCGAGCTGACCCTCCCCCTCGCGCAGGTCAACGTCATCGTCGGACCGAACGGCGTCGGCAAGACCAACCTCTACCGCACCATGGTGCTGCTCGGCTCCGCGGCGAGCGGGACCTTTGCGCGCACGCTGGCCGAGGAGGGGGGCATGCCCTCGGTGCTCTGGGCCGGCCGGCGCAGCAAAGGCCCGGTGCGGATGACGCTGCGGGTGCGGCTGGATCAGCTCGTCTACGAGCTTCAGTGCGGGCTGACGCCGCCGCCGGGAGGGCCGTTCGAGCTGGACCCGGACATCAAGGAAGAGAACCTCTGGCTGCTCGACAAGCGCCGCCGCCTGCCGATGCTGGAGCGGGCCGCGGGCTCGGCCTTCGCGCGCGACGCGGACGGCCACCGCGTGACCTTTCCCTTCTCGCTCTGGGGCTCGGAGTCGGTGCTGGCGCAGGTGGTGGAGCCGCACCGCTTTCCGTTGCTCTCGGTGGTGCGGCAAAAGCTGATGAGCTTCCGGTTCTATCACCACTTCCGCACCGACTCCGGCGCGCCGTTGCGGGTCGAGCAGGTCGGGGTGCGGACGCCTGTGCTCAGCACCGATGGCCACGATCTGGCCGCGGCGCTGGCGACGATCCTCGATATCGGCGACAGGGTCGCCTTGAAGGATGCCGTCTCCAGCGCGTTCCCTGGCGCGTCCCTCGAGGTCTCCTCGACGCAGGGGCGGTTCCGCGTCGAGCTCGGGTTACCAGGGATGTCGCGGCCGCTCGACGCCCGCGAGTTCTCGGACGGCACGGCGCGCTATCTCTGCCTCCTGGCAGCGCTGCTGAGCCCGAGGCCTCCGCTGCTGATGGCGCTGAACGAGCCCGAGACGAGCCTGCATCCGGATCTGCTCGGGCCGCTCGGGGATCTCCTTGTGCACGCGGCATCCCGGAGCCAGCTATGGATCACGACGCACTCCCGCCCGCTGGCGGAGCGGATCCGGAAGGCGACGCCCTGCCGGCTCATCGAGCTTGGCAAGGAGGGTGGAGAGACGGTGCTGGCAAGCGGCGCGGAGGAGGAGGGATGACGTCCGCCATCAACGACAGAGGCCTCCTCGTGTTCATTCGGTGCTCCATCGAAACACGGGACCAGCGACGACGACGAAGGCCACGTGGCCCGGAAGCACAGGACTATCCCCGCCGAGCCACTGCACATGGGCGCTCGTCGACCAGCCCAGCGGCCCTGCGAAGTACGAGTTGACCTGCGCATGCCCGCCTATCGCCACCCCGGCGACGCGCCCGCACAAGGCGACGCCGCACGACGGCATGTCGTAGAGCGCGAGCGATGGCCCCAGGCTGAAATTGCCGTCCTCCCAGGAGACGCCGACGTCGAGTGACGTCTGATTGTAGACACCGAGCCCGCCGCCCTGGGCCCCCAGGAGGAGGGTGCACAGGTCGTGGACCGTGAACAAGAAGTCTCGCTCGAAGGGCCACGATATCCCCCCTTGTGGACCCACCGCGGGGCGAGAATCGGCGCCGAGCTCAATCCACCCGAGGCTCGCACCGGCGCTGATTTCGGCCGCTCCTGCTCGCGCCGGTGCGGCGAGGAGCGGGAGGACGGCCACGACCGCCCATGGGATCTTCTGCCGGCCTCTTGTGCCCATGGTACCTCCCCTTTCCCCAAGCGGACGAGCGACGTGACGACGCGAGCCGTCCTACCGACGGTGAAATTGGACGTCAACCGGGATCCGGGCGGGGACGTCCCGATGGACATGGGTCGTACCGTCCCGAGGTTGCGCCCGTCGCGCGCCGGCCTGCGAGGCGCGAGTGCTCTCAGGAGCCGAGCAGCGGCGCCGCCTCCGCGGCGTCGAGCAGGGCAGCTGGTTCCTGGAAGGCACTCGCCGCGGAGGCAGGCAGCGATACGCTCACTCCGGACACTGCCCCGCGCACCCCTCACCGCCGCAGTCGACGCCGGCCTCGTCGCCGTTCTTCACGCCGTCCGTGCAGGTGGGGGCCTCGCAGGCGCCGGCCCAGCACACCCCGCTCTTGCAGTTCGCGCCGGTCTTGCAGCCCCCGCCCGGCTCGCAACGCGGGCACGAGAGCGTGCCGCAGTCGACGCCGGACTCGCGGCCGTTCTTCACCCCGTCGCTGCAGGTCGGGATCATGCAGCTCTCGTTCGTGCACACGCCGCTCATGCAGTCCGTGGCCGCGCGGCAGCGGTCCCCCGCCTGGCAGGGCCGGCAGGGGCCACCGCAGTTGAAGCCGGTCTCTCCGCGACCGGCGTCCTGCACGTCGTTCACGCAGTGCTCCGGCACGCACCAGACGCCATCACACGCGAGCCCGCCGGGACAGCGCAGCGACGCGTCGGTGGCGACACACTGCACGCAGGCGCCCTCATGGCACCGCCCCTCGCCCGAGGCGGGGCACGTGACTTCGTTCAAGAGGAGGTGCTGCGGCTCATCGACCGCGCAGAAGTCGAGGGTGCACTGGTTGCCGTCATCGTAGACGTCCTGGGCCGCCGCGCTGACCACGCGGCCGTCGGCCGTACACTCCTCGATCTTGCAGTCGCCGCGGAGCTGCGACTCGAGCGGGCCCTTGTGGATCTCCACCGCGCACGCGCCGTCCACGCACCGCCCCGCGCCGCACCGCGGGTCCGGCGGGCCAGGGCACTCCGCGTCGCTCTCGCAGCCGCCGGGCGGCACCCCGGGGCACTCCGCGCCGCTCTCACAGCCGCCGGGCGGCACGGGCACCCCGGAGCACTTCTCGGTGCCCTCCTCGGTGCCCTCCGCGCACTCGTCGCAGGTGAGGCACTCCTTGAAACACTCCGAGCCCTGCTCGCCGCGCGAGCCCTCCTCGCCGCGCGCGCAGCAGATGACCTTGCCCGGGTCCCCGCACACGCAGCGCTCATCGACGCAGATCGTGCCCGGCACGTACTGGTGGTCCGACTCACAGTCATCCGTGACCGCGCAGTCTCCGCCCATATAGGGCACGTCACCACATGCAAAGAACGTCGCTGGGCCGATGAGAAGAATGGAACCAACAAACCAAGGCGCGATGGGCCTACCCATGCTCCAGTCCTCCGGCACGAGGCTGAGGCGCCGGCACCCTGGCGGCCCCAATCCGCCGGGGTGTCGTTTGCCTGTCATCCGAGGCGCGCACTATGCCGCGTCGGGCCCACGGGCGTCACGCAAGTTTTCGCCAGAATGCGCCGCTGGCGAGGCAGCCTTCCAGCAGGGCAGGCGCTTGAAGGGAGGAAAAACGATGCTCGTCAACGGAAAGCCGCTGACGGACGCCGTGTCCTCCGCCGGGCCGCGAGGAGGCAACGTCCGCAGCCGTCCGCCCCTCCTCGGCAGGTCGCGCCGCGTCGCTTCGCGTCCGGCTCAATCCATGAAGAGCCAGGCGATGCTCGCCGCGCCGGCCAGGAAGAGCGCCGCCGTGAAGATCAGGATCGCCGTCCGGTCAGGCCGGTACTCCCCACGATCGATGGCGCGAGCGACGCGCAGGTAACGCATCGCCGCCCACGCGATGAGCGCCATCCCGAGCACGACCATCCCCGCGCCGACGCCCACGACCTCGCGCAGCAACGACCGCGGCCCTCCCGGCGCGGCCGGCGGCCCCGCCTCCAGGAAGTAGAGGCTGACCCGGTTGAGCGTGATGCCGAAACTGAGCAGCGCGATCGCCGTGCGCACGTAGGCGAGGTGCGTCCGCTCGTTGGCCAGGTGCTCCCTCGCGTAGGCCTCGGTGCGCTTCACGCTCTCCTCGCCGGGCATGGTGGCTCGCCCTCCTCGTCGCGCGGCGCCCCGCTTCAAGCGAGCTCATCCGAGCTTGCGGCCCGAGAGCTCCACGGATGCGGCGTCCACCGACACCGACGTCGGCGGGCCGAACTTCTTGACCTGAACGGTCACGAGGAGGGCCGGCGTGTCGTCGAGCACGCGCTCGATGATGCGCTCGGCGAGCGTCTCCAGCAGCTTGTACGACGCGCTCGTGCCCGATTCGACGACGAGGCTCGCGAGCCTGTCGTAATCGAAGACGCGCGCGCGCGTGTCCGCGCGAGGCAACAGCGAGACCGGGAGCTCCACCTCCAGGCACACGACGAAATCCTGGGGCAGGTCGCGCTCGGCGCGAGACACGCCGTGCTTGGCGCGAAAGCGGATGCCGTCAAGGCGGATCCGGTACGTCTGGATCGCGGACTCCATCGGCGCCCCCCTAGCACGCCTTCCGGCCGGCTTCCGCCGCAAGAATGCCGCGCGGCAGGCCCGCCCGCTCGCCGCGGCCTTCCCGGCGCGCGGAGGCCGTCTCGGCGGCGCGGGCGGCCGTCCCGGCGCGCGGCGGCCGTCCCGGCGTGTCCCGGCGCGGGCGGCCTTCCCGGCGCGACCTCCCTACAGGCGCGCGGCGGCTGCGCGCCACGTGCGCCACGTGCGCCACGTCAGAGAAGGGGCCGCTTGAAGCACACGGCTTCGATCTTCGCGGTCATCTCGCTGCGCAGGAACTGCACCGGCTCCCAGCCTTCCTGCCCGAACCGCTTGAGGACCGGGTTCCATCCGGCCGTGGTGGTCACCTCGAACACCTGGCTGTCGCTGACGCGCGCCGTCTCCACGTCCACGCACCGGACCTCCCACCGGGGCGGATCGGTCCCCGCCTGCACCGGCGGCACCAGGAAGCGCGGCGCGACGTACGACGCGGAGCAACCGAAAAGAAATGCGACGGCGATGGCTGTCCCGGAGCTGAGCTTCGGCATGAGCGGTCCTTTCCTGCGGGGTCGACTCGCGAAGGCGTATCGACGCTTCGTGCGCCACGTCAACTGGGAACGGCGCGCGCGCCGGCGCGGAGCGCGCCGGCTCCTCGGCCGTCACCGCACCTAGCGTTTGCGGGCGAGCGCCTCGCGGTCCTTGACGATGAGGCGCCGCCCCGCCGCGTCGAGCACCCCCTCCTTCCGGAACGCCCCGAGCGTCAGCGTCACCGTCTCGCGCGTCGACCCGATCACCTGGGCGATCTCCGCGTGCGTGATCGGCGCCGAGATCAGCGTCCCCCGCGGCGTCGGCACGCCCCACCGCTCCGCCGCGTGCAGGAGGAACTCGGCGAGGCGCCCCCCCACGTTCTTGAAGAGCATCGACTCGATCCGGTCCTCGGTCTCCCGCTGCCGCGCGACGAGCAGCGCGAACACCGCGCCGCCGAGCCCCGGGTGCTGGGCGCAGAGCTCGCGGACGAGCGCGAGCGGCACCCGGACCACCTCGGCCTCATCCATCGCGATCGCCCGCTCCGTCCGCGTCTCCAGCCCGCCGAGGCACGACTCGCCGAGCACGTCGCCCGTGCCGCGGTAGCTGAGCGGGAACGCGGCCCCCGCCTCGTTGACGCGCTCGACGCGCGCGCGCCCCCGGCCGAGCACCACCAGCGTGTCCGCGGGGGCCCCCTGCTCGAAGATCGCCGCGTCGGACGCCACCACCTCGAGCACCGCGGCGTCCGTGACCGCCTCCCGGACCTCGCGATCCACCTGCGCGAACAGGGAGGAGAGCCGGAACGCGCGCGCCACCCGCGCCTTCACGGGATCCGTCGGCTGGCGGCCAGCATCCTGCGCGTACTGGGAATCCAGATCGCTCACGGTAGGGAACAAAAGAGTAATCCATACCGCGTGGGTTGACACACAGGAATCCCCGCGACCGAGGCCCGGCGCGGGGCGAGCGGAGCGCCGCGCTCAGCGTCCGTCGCGGTCGAGCTGCACGACGATGTCCCGGTCGAGCGCGCTGTCCGCCGCGCGGGCGAACTGCTGGAACTTCGTATAGGCATCGGGCTGCACGCGGCCCGCGGGCAGATCGAGGAAGCGATCGAGGACCAGCGCGCCCCCGTCCACGCGATCGTTCACCCGCACGGCGCGCCCCTCGTCGTCCGCCGTCGACGGAGCGAGCTTCGTGATCACGCGCGCGCCCGCGGGGAGCTTGACGCGGAGCCGCACCTCCGAGCGCGTCGCGATCTGCTCCGACAGGTAGAGCGGCGTCTCGCGGACCGGCAGGCTGGCGAGGCTGGCCACGCGCACGCCGAAGGGCGGCGTGATGACCAGCTCCCCTCCCTGCGCGCGCGCGAAGCTCGCGGCGGCGATCTTCATCTTCAGCGTGAGCGGCCGGTCGATCTCGCTCAGCTCCTTGATCTCGATCGCCTGGAGCCGCGCCCCCGGCACCATCTGCGGCAGGAGGCGCGACTCGACGGCGTCCCTGAGCTGGGCGTCGGGGAGCGACTCCAGCGCCGAGCGCAGCGCGATCGCGAGCTTGCCCTCGTAGCGCTGCTCGATCGCCAGCGAGGCCGAGCCGTCCCTCGCCACCTCGGCGACGCCCTCCGTGACCACGCCGTCGTGCGCGCCGGACGAGGGCGTCACCTCGCGCGGCGCCCCCGGCTTCAGCACGATCGCCGGCTGCCCGCGGAGGGAGCTCGGCAGGTAGCCGTACGGCGCGAACTTGTCGCGCACGAACATCCAGCGCGCCGCGCCCGCGCCGGGCTTCTCCCCGGTGTCGAGGCGGACGGCGAGCGCGTTGAACGTCTCGGCCTCGCTCATGGGCCCGCGCGGCGGCGCGGTGAGCCGGTCGCTCACGACGCCGTAGCCGGCGTCGATGCCGACCAGGCGGCACAGGTAGAGGAACGCCTCGGTCCGGTTGCCGCTCTTGCCGATGACGACGCGGCGGCCGTCGTCCTCGCGCCCCGGCTCCACGTTGGAGAGCACCCACCGGTAGATCCGGCGCGCCTGCTCGTCCTTCGACGGCGCCGCTCCCCCGCCCTCGCCGCGCGCATCCTGCGCGGCGCCGGCGGCCTTCCCCTGCTCGCCGCCGCCCGCGGCCGGCGAGCGCGGCGTACGTGTGATCGCCCGCGCGATGCGCACGAGCCGCGGATCGCGCGGCGTCTCGTCGGCGGCCGCGTCGACCATGCGCGCGATCGTGCTGTCCAGGCGGATGCCCCAGCCGATGCGGATGTTCGGAAGGAACTCCGAGATCGGCGCGCTCGCCGGCTCCTCCGGGAGCGCGGGGCTCTTGTCGACCCGGTAGCGGCGGGTGACGAGCGCGCCGGACTCGACGATCTCCGGCGCCGGGACGGGGCCGGAGGCCTCCACGTCGAGCGGCCGGCTCTTCGGCGACACGACGATGAACTCGCTCCGCCAGTAGGGGACCTTCTCCTCGCGGAAGAACCAGCGCGGGCCCTGGAACGTGAGGCCCCCCTGCCCGTCGCCGCGCAGCACGAACAGGTTCTCCACCTCGATGTAATCGCCCACCTCGAGGTGGGGCATCGTCACGGTCGGCTTGTCCTCGATGAACTCCGGCTCGTGGATCGACCCGTCGCGCTTGACCGTGCGGAGCTTGAGCACGAGCCCCTCGGGCATGCGCTGCTCGGCGTGCTCCTGGATGGCCTCCCGCGACTGGATCCGGATGATCTCGTGCTGGAGCATCCGCGCCGAGCCGTCCTCGTGCACCCACATGGCCGCATAGTCGAGCACGCGCGCCGCCGTGCCCGGCATGACCTCGCCCGAGGCCTCGTGCTCGGCGATCACCTTCTTCGAGTCCAGCCGGTACGGGCTGAGCTCCGTCGTGCCGTCGAGCAGCTCGATCGCGTCGCGCAGGCCCGAGGTGTCGGCGCCGGTGCGGATCGCCTCGATGAGCGCCTTCTGGAGCGCGCCGCGCTCTCCCCGCGCGAAGCGCGCGTCCGCGAGCGCGAGGCGCGCGTCGGCGTCGTCCGGCGACTTCGCGAGCGCGCGCTCGAGCTGCTCGAACGACTCGGCGCGCTTGCCGGCGCGGGTCAGGAGGTCGGCGACGCGCGCGGCGATGTCCTTGCGGTCCTTGCGGACGGAGCCGAGGCGCTGGAGCTCCTTGATCGCCGCCGCGTAGTCGCGGCGATCGATCGCCCTCTCCAGCTCGATCTCCGCGTCGGGATCGAGCTCCCGGATGCGCGCGGCGAGGGCGTCGGCCTGCGCGATGCGCCCGTCGCCGTCGTGGATCCGGAGGAGCGCGCCCAGCACCTCGATGTCGTCCGGGAAGCGCGCGGCGGCCTCCTTCACGGTGCGGACGTGCTCGACGCGCCAGCCGAGCCGCGAGTACATCCCGGCGAGCGTCTTCAGGAGGTCGGGCACCTCCCGGAAGCGGTCGGCGAGGGCCTCGATCGTGCGGGTCATCTCGGACAGGCCGACCTTGTCGGCCTCCTCGAGCGCGAGCCAGAGGCGGGGGTACCAGAGCTCCGGGTCCTTCTCCACGGCGCGCGCGCGCACGTCCTTCACGAGGTCTCGCCCGTCGGACGCCGGGAAGATCGGGTCCTTCTCGAGGAAGACCGCCTGGGCCGCGAGCGCGGGGCCGGTGGCGCGCGCAGGATCGGCCACGAGCGGCTCGATCAGCACGGCGCTCACGTCGTCCTGGCCCTCGAGGTGCGCGATGGTCGCGGCGAGATACCGGGCGATCGGATCGCCCACGTCGCGCTCGGCGGGGGGCGCGCCGCGCAGGCCGAGCGCGCGCGCCACCTTCGGCGCGGGCTGCGGCGGCACGCCGAGCGCCGTGAGGAACGGCTCGATGGGGTTGGGATCCGGCAGGACCTCGGGCCGGACGAGCGAATAGGGCGGCGTCGGATCGGCGGACGTGGCCACGCCGAGGGGCGTGCCGTCGGGCGCGAGCAGGCGGATGGAGGTGTCGCGGCCCCCGACGCGGGCGAGGATGCGGTGCCGGCCGGGGCCGAGGCGCAGGCGGACGCCGAAGCGGGGCCAGATCCCCCACTGCTTCGTGTCGCGGGTCAGCACCTCGACGTCGTCGACGAGGATGGCGTAGGCCCCCTGGACGGCGATGAGCATCTCGCGCTCGGCGGGCAGGTCGACGAAGGTCTCGACGTAGAAGATGCCTCCCCTGGCCCCGTCCTCGCCGGGCCCCTCCGGCGCGACGGCCGAGAGCTGGCAGCCGCGGCGCTCGGCGCCGAGCACGCGCGGCGGGCCTCTGCGGTGGGGATCGCGCGGGAACACGGGCGGCCAGGGGCCGGCGCGCTCCGCCTCGTAGTGGACGCGGTGATCGCTCGGCGCCAGGTGGCCGAACGGGCCGGCGAAGCGGGCGTCCTCGATGCACCCGTAGCGGCGCGCCGAGCGGTCGATGAGCGGCACGGCGGGCGCCGCGCGGTCGACGAGCGGCACGGCGGGCGCCGTGCCGGCGGCGTCGTCGGCGGTCCCGGCGGCGCCGTCCGGGCGCGCCGCGGCGGCCTCGTCGGGCAGCCCGTCGAGGCTCCACCACTCGACGAGCTCTCCGCGCGCGCGCCAGCCCAGCTTGCCCGGGTGGTCGATGGCGCGCAGGACGACCTCGCGGGACTTCTTCCAGAGGCCCGCGACGCTGGATCGCAGGCCGAGCAGGCGGTTCGCGGCGAACCAGCCCACGAGCGGGGCGTCGGGGTGCGCGCTCACCCGGGCGGCGTCCAGCGCATCGAGGTAGGCCGCCGCCGCGCGCGCGTTGCGGCCGTGCCCCTGGTCGTCGATCGCGCGCCCGAGCGACGCGAGCATCGATTTCGCGCCGATCCCCTCCAGGCGCTTGCGCGCCTCCCTGGCGCCGGCAGGCGTGCCGCCCGGGACCAGGAGCTCTCCGAGGAGCCAACGGCCGACGACCTCGCCGTCGGCCGAATGCGCGCCGGCGTCGCGGAGCGAGGCGATGGGGTCTTTCGCGCCAGGGGCGGTGACCGCGCCGCAGGCGCCGAGCGCGAGGGCCAGGGCGGCGGCGCCGGCGAGCCGGGCGAGCGTGGAGAGGGGGCGAGGAGCGCGCATCGGCCCGGTCCTTAGCGCGAGCGACCGCGTGCGCACAGAGACGCCGCGCGGCGCAGCGCACCTGGCCCGCCCGGCCCCTGAGCGCCCCGCCCGGCCCGCCGTCGTCGCCCGACCCGCGGCATGGGCCTCCGCGGCGTGCCAGCGGCTCCCGGGGCATCGTCAAGGCGCGCCGCCGCCCCTAGAGGACGGCGCGCCACGAGGTCGTGCGCGGCGACGCTCCGCGGAGCCACCAAGGACGGCCCCATGGGCCGGTGGCGATCTTGATTATCATTTGCATCATTGCTAGATTAAGCGGCGAACTCATGGAAGACGACCTTGCGGTAGAGCTCGGCGCGCTCGCGCACCGCGGCGCCGCCCCGCTGTCTTGATCGGGGAGCGCGCTCTTTCGAACCACCTCGCCGCGATGCTTTCGCACCGACAAGGATGAACGACATGGTACCCGGTTACACAGAAGAGACGGTGCTTGAGGTCCACCACTGGACGGACAAGCTCTTCACGCTCAAGACCACCCGCTCGCCGAGCTTCCGCTTCGCGAACGGGCAGTTCTGCATGATGGGGCTCGTGGTCGCGGGCAAGCCGCTCGTCCGCGCGTACTCCCTCGCGAGCGCGAACCACGAGGAGACGCTCGAGTTCTTCTCGATCAAGGTGCCGAACGGCCCGCTGACGTCGCGCCTGCAGCACATCGCCGTCGGCGAGACGATCCTCGTCGGCAAGCGCGCGACGGGCACGCTCACGATCGGCAACCTGCGGCCGGGCCGGACCCTGTGGCTCCTGGCGACCGGGACCGGCCTCGCGCCGTTCCTCAGCGTCGTCAAGGACCCCGAGACGTACGAGCGCTTCGAGCGCGTGGTCATCACGCACACGTGCCGCCGCGTGCAGGACCTCGCCTACGGGCGCTACCTCGAGCACGAGCTCGCGGCGGACGAGCTGCTCGGCGAGATCGTGCGGCCCAAGCTCCGCTACTACCCGTCCGTCACCCGCGAGGCGTTCAAGACCGAGGGCCGGATCACCGCGCTCCTCGAGTCCGGCCGCATCTTCGCCGATCTGGCGCTGCCCGCGCTCGACCCCGCGCACGACCGGCTGATGCTCTGCGGCAGCTCGGAGATGCTCGCCGACACCGCCGCGCTCCTGGAGTCGCGCGGCTTCGAGGAGGGCAACAGCGGCGAGCCGGGCGACTACCTCGTGGAGAAGGCGTTCGCGGGCGAGAAGCGCGCCCCGCTCGCCAGCGCGTCGCCGGCCGAGAGCAGGAACCTGTCCGGCCCGGCGTGACGTCGCGCGCCGCGCGTCGGACTGCGCCCCGGACCACGCGTCGGCGTCACGGCGGACGCGTGGATCGATGCGGCGCGCAGGCCGCGTAGTCGGACCTGGACCGGGGCCACCGCCCGCCCCGGTCCAGACCGCGGCTCACACGCTCGCTTCGACAGCGCTGGCGACCTGCTGGAGGAGCACCGTCTGTTCGATCACCTCGGGCGGCACGCCGACATCGTCGCGCGCCACCGCCACGTCCTCGCGCGCCACCACCGCCACGTCCTCGCCCGCCGCCGCCACGTCCTCGCGCGCCACCACCGCCACGTCCTCGCGCGCCACCGCCACGTCGTCGCGCGCCGCCACCACGTCGTCGCGCGCCGCCGCCACGTCGTCCCGCTCCGCCGCCCGGCGCAGCGCCGCGATCTCCGCCTGCGCGGCGACGAGCGCCTGCTCGAGCTCCTCGTGGAGCGCCGGCGGAGAGCCGGCCGTGTCGCGCGCCTCGGTCAGCTCGCGCTCGAGCTGCGCGATCTTCCATCCCGCGGCGCGCAGGTCGGCCTCGCTCGAGGCGGCGCTCCGCGCCAGCGCGTCGAGCTGCTGCCGCAGCGCCTCCACCGCGCCGCCCGGCCCGCCCTGCCCCGCGAGCGCTCCGCCCTGCCCGCCGTCCGCCGCCTGGCCCGGCCCGCCGTCGCCGGCCGGCGCCGACGCGAAGACCGTCCCGAGCTCGTCGACGAGCTCCTTGCCCACCCGCTCGCTCTCGCGCAGCTGCGCCATGAGCGACGTGATGACGTGGCCCCGGTCGCGCAGCGCCTCCTCGAGGCCCGCGATCTCCGCGGCCGCCGCCTCGCCTGCGTCGCGCTTCTCGAGCTCCGACGCCCGCTGCTCCAGCGCGACGACGGTCTGCTCGAGCTCCACGATCCGCGCCTCGAGCAGCAGCCTGCGCGCGTCGAGGGCGCTCCGCTGGTCCTCCAGCGCGCGGCTCTCGCGCTCGTTCCGGTCCGCCCGCTCCTTCTGCCGGTCGCGGTCGCGCGCGAGCTCGGCGCGGGCGGCCTCCAGCTCCTCGACCCTCCCCCCGGCGCGCCGCGCCTCCTCCAGCGCGCGCTCGCTCTCCTGCGCGCGCCTGCGCGCCGTGTCCCGCTCCGACGTGAGCTTCGAGAGCTCCCGCCGCGCCCCCACGGCGGCGGCCTCGAGCTCCCCCACGCGCGCCGCGAGCGCCGGGTCGGGCGCCGCCACGGCGGGCCGCGCCTCGAGCTCGGCGATCCGGGCGCGCGCGGCCTCGAGGTCGGCGGTCACGGCGTCGAGGCGGTCGCGGGCGCCGGCGATCTCCGGCCTGTTGCGGATCATGCCGAGCTCGAGCTCGACCTTGGTCCGCACCCGCTTCTCGTCGTCGAGCTGCTTGGTGAGCCGGGTCGCGCGATCGCGCTGGCTGCGGAGCTCCTCCTCCATGTCGCGGATCTGGTGCGACAGGCGCTCGGCCCGGACGTGGGCGTCGCCCGCCCTGGCCTCGACGTCGCGCAGGCGCGCCGCCCTGGCATCGAGCTCGGCCTCCACCTCGGCGAGGCGCGCGGCCGTGGCGACCGCGCTCTCGGCGCGGACCCCGGCGTCCTCGCGGTCGCGCTGGTGCCGGGTGCGCAGCTCCGCGAGCTCGCCCCCGAGCCGCTGCGCGCGGCCCTCGGCCTCGCTGAGCGCCTCGGGCGACGGGCCGGCGCTCGCGCCCGGGAAGTCGGCGAACGGCAGCTCGATCACGGCGAACGCGTCGAGCCTGGGCAGGCGCTCGCCGGCCACGGCGATGAACCACTCGGGCTCCTCGGACGCATCGAGGATCGACGTGTCCACGCTGACCTCGGGCTCGCCCTTCGGCGCGAACTCCGCGACCGTGTAGCCGACGAACGGCGCCTGGCCGACCATCCGCACCTGCTTGAACTGGAGCGCCACGAGGTCGTAGAGCGCGTAGTAGCCGGGCGCCGCGCCGCGCCGCGCGCCCGCGGGGAGCAGGCCCCGGGCGGCGTCCGGGTTCGGCGACGCGATGACGGCGACGCCGCCCGCTGCGGTGAGGCGTCGGGCGCGCCGGACGACCTCGGCCGGATCGCCGAAGAGGGAGAGATCGGGGATGACGAGGGTGTCGAAGGCGCCGTCGCGCACGCCGAGGTCGCCCTCGAACACGGCGACGTTCGGGTGCGGCTGCCGGGTGGGCGCCGTCCGCGCGAGCTTCTCGGCGACGCGCGCGGCGTCCGGGTCGTAGGCATGAACGAGGCGGGCTCCGCGCTGGAGCAGCCGGTCGGCGAGGCCGATGGTGGCGTCACCCACCACCGCGACCCGCCGGCCGCGCACGAGCGGCTCGAGGTAGGCGCTCAGCACCAGGGCGGGGTGGAGCGCGGCGGGGGCGGCGTGCCGCGGCGAGCCTGCGGCTGCGAGGGAGGACTCCTTCGTCATGGTTCCGTCCTCTTACGGCTCTGGGGGCCCGGAGTCCACAAAGCGCAGTGCAGAGTTGCAAGGCGGCGCTCACCGCGCCGGGCGCCGCCCGCGCGCGCCGGTCCCACGCCTTCGCGCCGGCCCCACGATCCGCGCCCCCCGCCGTCAGCGCAGTGAGCTGCCTCACCCATGACGCCTCGCGTCTGCGCCGCATGTTCCTCGGCCTCTCCGTCGCTCCCGCCGTCCTCTCCACGACGCCAGCGGTTCGCCCTCTCTCCTTCGAGATCGCGCGGTCCTTCTGCTGCGCCCGGTCAGAGGATCACGGTCTCGCAGCCGAGGAGGATCTGGATCTTCGCGATGGAAGCGCCCCTGGCGGCCTCGCAGGTGTCGGGGCACAGCACGAGGGCCGCGGGAGAGGCCGGGTCGTCGTAGCGCCAGCCTGGGCCGTCGCAGCCGGGGCGCTGCGGCAGGATCTCCTGCGATGCGCCGTCGAGCCCGAAGAGGACGTTGACGTCGTCGAACGCGACCTGCCCGCCGGCCACCTGGGAAGGGACCTCGACCTCGCACGGGAGCGCCTGCCCCGTGACCTTCGCGAGCGCGTTCTCGAACTCGACGGCGATGTTGGTCGCCCCGACGAGGACGGCGGCGTCGGTGCCTCCCGCGGCCGCGACCTGGTTGGCGAAGCTCTGGTTCACGCCCGGGAGCCCGATCACGAAGGTGCGCACGGGGGTGCCGAAGCGCGCGCCCGCCGCCGCGAGATCCGCGATGGCGTCCGGGTCTTCCGGGTTCACCCCGGCGCACTGGGCCGCCGGCCCCTGGGGCTGCCCATCGGTGACGAGCAGCACCGCCGAGGCCTCGCCGGGGTGGTTCTTCGCCACGTCGATGCCCTGGAGCAGCGCGCCGCCCAGCGCCGGATAGACGGGCGTGCTCGCTCCGTTCGGCGACTCGGCCTCGATGGCCGCGACGATGGCGCCCGCGTTGTCGGGGAGCGGACCGAACGGGACCAGCGGCTCCCTGTACGCCTCGTGGTCACAGGCCGGCACGTCGTCCGCCACCCGCGGAAAGAAGCGCAGCGCCACGCGCACGCCGGCGAACCTCGCGCTGTTGACGAACGCCGTCAGGCCGGCCTTCGCGCTGGTCCACTTGTCGGCCACCGTGGGGTCGTCGCCCGCCATCGAGGACGACTTGTCCATCATGATGTAGAGATTGAGCGGGACCGCGATCGCCTCCTCGGTGACAAGGCCACACGCGGCGTCCGGATCGAGGACCTCGACAGGCGCGTCGGTCGACAGCCCGCCATCCGGATCAAAGGTCCCGCCCAAGCCAGCTCCGTCCGAAGAGGAAGAGGACGAGACAAGGCCAGCTCCTGAGTCCGGTGCACACGCGCCATGGAGCCCCATGGCGACGGCGAGCCCAACCATGGAAGCGAGCGAGGTGAGGTGGAGCGATTCGAGGCGCATGAGATGAACAGAGGACAGCGAGGACGGTGCGGAAGCGGGAAGGTACGCAGACACAGAGTACCGGAGACGATGACAGGCGCGAGGTGCGAATCGCGGAATCGTGAGCTGGCTCGCGCCGGCGCAGCACATAACGGCGTGGGCGGACGCGCTTTTGATGCCGGCCGCAATGTGGCGCACAGCCCCATGGTGATTGGGAACGAGCAAGACAAAGTCTTTTCGAAAAGCGCGCGAAGGTGCAGAATTAAGCATGCGCGCACAATTCTTCCTCGAGACGGCATCTCTGCTCGCATTGCTCTCGGCGATCGGCTGCGCGGAGAGCAGCTCGATCGACGGCCCCGTCGGGCCGGTCGCGGGCACGGGAGGCGGCTCGGGCGCGGGCGGCGAGTCCTCCGCGAGCAGCAGCAGCACCACCACCACCACCACGACAGCGTCATCGAGCAGCGCCGCCGCCACGAGCGGCTCGAGCGGGGGTGAAGGCGGCTCGAGCGGGGGTGAAGGCGGCTCGGGTGGAGAGGGTGGCAGCGAAGAGGCGGGCGGCGGCGGCGCCGGGGGCGCGGATCGATGCGCGCTGGGATGCTTGCCGGGCACACACGACGTGGACGGTAATCCCTTCACGGGCGAGTGCGGCTGTGAATACGCGTGTACGCCGACCGCGGCGGGAGAGGCGGGCGAGGATCCGATCGACGCCGAGTTCGTCGACGACAACTGCGATGGCGGCGACGGGCTCGTCGAGCGATGCATCTACGTCTCGGCGAGCACGGGGGACGACGCCAGCAGCGGGGCGCGCAACGCGCCGGTGGAGACGATCGCCAAGGCCATCCAGGTGGCGCAGGCGGGCGCGGTGCCGGCGATCTGCCTGTCGGGCGAGCTGTACCAGGAGGCGGTCACGGTCGTGTCCGGCATCAGCATCTATGGTGGGTTCGATCACGCCAACGCTGACTTCAAGTTCCGGAGGACGTCCTCGGTGACGACCACCGTGCGCGCGACAGGCACGGTGTTCCACGCGCCCTCGATCACGCAGCCGACGCACATCGAGGGCCTCTCGATAGAAGCGCTGAGCCCGTCGTCGGCCGGCGCGAGCACCTATGGAGTGCGCCTCGGCGGGGGGACGGCGGATCTCTTCGTGCGGTTCAACCAGATCGACGTGGAGGAGGGACGGGCCGGCGCCGCAGGGACGAACGGGGCGGCGCACACGGTGGGGACGGCGGCGGTGGGGAATGCGGGAGAGCAGGGCTGCCACAACTGCAGCGGCCTCGGCAATGCCGGCCCGGCGCCCACCTGCGACGAGCCTGGCGGGAGGGGTGGATATGGCGGACATGGCCCGAACACCGGAGCGGCGGGCCATCTGGGCAGCCAGGGCGCGGCGGGCGGCGCGGGGGGCATCGCGTCGAGAAGCTGCTCGACGCGCACCTCGCCAGAACAAAATGGCGCACCGGGCATGGCGGGATCGCAAGGGACGCCGGGAACAGGGGGCGCGAATCTCGGGCGCATCGCCTCGGGCGTCTACCAGCCTGCGAACGGCACCAACGGGCAGCAGGGAGCGAACGGCGGCGGCGGCGGCGGCGCGGGCGGCGGCGGCGGCGGCTCGTGCTCTCCATTCCCTGATGATCGCGGCGGTGGCGGCGGCAGCGGCGGATGCGGCGGGCTCGGAGGCCGCGGCGGCCAGGCTGGCCGCGGTGGAGGCGGGAGCTTTGGTATCTTCGCGGCGGCCGGACGGGTGGTCGTCTCCCGCAACGAGATCACGACCGGAAAGGGCGGCAACGGCGGCCGCGGCGGCAACGGAGGAGCGCCGCAGTTCGGAGGGAACGGCGGCCCTGGCGGCCCCGGTCCTGATGACGCCGGCAACGGCGGCGTCGGCGGCAGGGGTGGCAATGGCGGCGACGGCGGCCCAGGCGCGGGCGGGGGCGGTGGCCCGAGCGCCTGCCTGGCGCGAGCCGCGGGCGTCGCCTTCACGTTCGGAGACAACAGCTGCTCGACCGGCGTCCCCGGGTACGGCGGCGCTGGCGGCACGACCCCGAGCGGCGGCGTCGCGGGCGCGGGACAGGACGGTGAGGCGTCCGCGAACCTGCAGATCAACTGATCAACGCTGCTGAGCTCGAGGAGCTATCTCCTGTCGGAGCGGCCGTCGCTATCATGGCTGCTCGTCCGCCCGGGGCGCCGGCGCCTCCAACGCCGTGGAGGCGCCTCCGCTAGACTGGAGCAAAGCGACAGGCGCCCGTGTCAACGCGTTGCGACGGCACGCCGACCAGCTAGAACGGCTCCCCGGAAGCAACGAGCGCTGACGACAGGAGCCCCCATGACCACTGCAATGCAGATGCCCATGATGCCGCAGGCGATGTACCCCATGATGTCGACGCCGGAGATGGCCGCCGGCGCATCCATGATGCCCGGCATGATGGGCATGCCCATGATGCCCGGCATGATGGGCATGGGCATGCCCATGATGCCCGGCATGATGGGCATGCCCATGACGCCCATGATGGGCATGATGCCCGGCATGATGGGCATGGGCATGCCCATGATGCCCGGCATGATGGGCATGATGCCCGGCATGATGAGCATGGGCATGCCCATGACGTGCAAGATGTCGTGTGAGATGACCAAGGACGGAATGATCTGCAAGATGATGCCGCCCGAGGGCATGTCGATGGACACGCTGAAGGAGCGCTGCGAGGCCATGACGAAGATGATGTCGGCCGGGATGCCCATGATGATGATGTGCGGCGGGATGCCCATGATGATGTGCACCCCCGCCATGACCAAGTAGCGCGGCCGCGGACCGCCTCGGAGCAGCGGAGCGTCGGCGCTCACCGGCGTCCTCGCGCTGCTCCGCCCCTCCCCCGTTCCTCGGCGAGGAACGCGCCCCGCCTCAGGGCGCCTGCAGCGAATACGTCATCACCAGGTACATCAGCGAGTCGACGTTCGCCGGGTTGCGGTAGACGTGCGGGACATCCGCCTGGAACACGAGCGCATCGCCCGTCGCGAGCAGAAACCGCTGTCCGTCGACGCTGATTTCAACGGTCCCCTGACAGACCACGATGTTCTCGGTCGTCCCGGGCGGGTGGGGATCGGCCTTCTCGACGCCGAGCGGGGCCAGGCAGAGCTCGTAAAACTCGACCGTTCGCGGCGCATCGAACGGGAAGAGCGCGCGCGAGGTGAACTTGCCGTCGTGCGATGTCAGCCGCTTCGCGCGATCCCCGCGCAGCAGCATCGGGCCGCTCGCCGAGCGATCGCTGACGAGCGCCGAGAACGGCACGCTGAGCGCGCGGGCGATCTTCCAGACGACGTTGATCGTGGGCGCGCTGCGGCCGAGCTCGACCTGGCCGAGCATCGCACGGCTCACGCCGGAGATCTTCGAGAGCCGCTCCAGCGAGAGGCCGCGCCGCGTGCGCAACCGCCTAAGGTTCTCCCCGACAACGTGCGTGAGATCCGACGGCGAGTCGTGGTGAGCGACCTCATACGTCCACGCCTCCTCCTCCAGCTCCTGTCCCTGTGCGCCGGGCCTGGCTGGCTGCGCGTCGAGCGTGACCGGCAGCGCGCCGTTCACCCGGGGAAGGTCGCTGTTCTGTCGGACGGATCTCATAGGAGGATGGGCGCCACTCTACACGGGATCTCAGGGGCGGCAAACCAACCAAATTCGTCGCTGCGTCATGATGCGTGGGATCGCTCATCAGGCCATTTCCGTCACTCCTAGAACACCAATCATGTTGAAACCCGGAGAATTTCACAGGGAGGCGGGGAGGCGGGGAGGAAGAAAAAAAAATCTCTCCTTCTCGCCGTCTCTCGCTCCCCGTCTCCTCGCCTCCCTGTGAAATTCCTGCTTTTCCTCGGGGTTTCAACCCGTTTGTCGCTCTAGGATACCGCCTGAACCCGATCCGTGACGTCCCTGTCGCATTCGCTTTCCCCCTCGGCGCGTTCCCTTTCCCGAGAAGGGTCGCGCTTCCTCCCAGCGCGCTTCGCCACAGGCTCGCTCGCCCAGGCCTCTTCCCCCCGCAGGCGCCTTCCCGCGGGCCGCGTCCCCGGGCGCCCGCGCCCGCCGCCCCTCTCCGCCACCGGTCCGCCCCCGGCCGGCGAGTCAGGGCGGCGCCCAACCGGTCCCTACCGCCAGCGCGCCGAAGCGGCTACAACCTGGGCTCGCTGTGCGGCACGCTGACGCAGCGCGCTCACGCACCGAGGGCTTGCCGATGGACCACGACATCGACGACGTGATCGACGGCCGGTACACGCTGCTCGAGGTGGTCGGTCAGGGAGGCCACGGCGTGGTCTACCGCGCCCTGGACCAGGAAACCGGCGCGCACGTCGCCGTCAAGTGCCTGCGGCCCGAGTTCGCCGGCGATCCCGCCCTGAAAGCCCGCCTGCGGCGCGAGGCCCGCGCCATGGGCGAGCTGGCCGGCACCAGCGCGACGCACGTCTTCGCGTTCAGCGAGGTGCCCGACGGCACCCTCTACATCGTCATGGAGTTCCTGAAGGGCAGCGATCTCGAGACGGCGCTGCGCCAGCTGGAGGCGCGGAACCAGCGGCTCCCGCTCGACGAGATCCGCGAGCTGTTCCGCCCGATCGTCGACACCCTCGACGCCGCGCACGCGCGCGGCATCGTCCACCGCGATCTGAAGCCCGCGAACATCTTCGTCCTCGACCACGACACGGGCGTCCCTTCCTCCACCTCCCCTCACCGCGGGAGCGCGCCGGCCCGCGCCGGGGCAGCGGCGCGGGGGCGCGTGCGCTTGCTCGATTTCGGTCTCGTCAAGGTCATGCAGGCCGACCCCCTCACCCGCGAGGGCACGATCCCCGGCTCGCCCAGCTACATCGCGCCCGAGGTATGGAAGGGCCGGCCCCAGGAGATCGACCACCGGATCGACATCTACTCGCTCGGCGCGGTGCTCTTCCGCGCGCTCGCGGGGCGCGTGCCGTTCGCCGGCGCGAGCCGGGTCGACATCCTGCTCGCCGCCGCCCGCGGCCCGCGGCCGAGCTTGCACGCCTTCCGGCCCGACCTGCTCCCCGAGGTGGACGCGTGGGTCGCGCGGGCGCTGGCCGTGGCCCCCGAGGAGCGCTTCCAGGACGTCCGCTCGCTCTGGAGCGCGCTGGAGCCGCACCTCGACCACGCCGATCGATCCGGAGGTGGGCCTACGGGCGGAGGCGCGATCCTGCGCTGAGCACGTTCCTCACCCGACCGCCTTGCGACGCGGGAAGCGGCGCTGGTAGCGTGGTGCAAACCATGCCTGAACCGAGGGCCGCAGGATGAGCTCCTCGCCCGGCCTGTTGCAGCCGAATACGCGGTTTCGCAACCGTTACCAGGTGCTGCGCGTCATCAAGGCGGGCGGGATGGGCGCCGTCTACGAGGTGATGGACGACGTCACCGCGACGCGCCGCGCGCTCAAGGTGATGCTGCCCAGCCTGCTCGACAGCGAGGAGCTGCGCGCCCGCTTCGCCCTCGAGGCCCGCATCACCGGCGTCATCGAGAGCGACCACATCGTCAGGACCTCGGACGCCGGGGTCGACGACGAGACCGGCACCCCGTTCCTCGTCATGGAGCTGCTCCGCGGCGAGGAGCTCGGCAGCCTCGTCAAGAAGCGCGGCGCCCTCCTCGCCGAGGACGTCGCGCTCTACCTGTTCCAGGCCGCGCTCGCGCTCGACAAGACGCACGCGGCGAGCATCGTCCACCGCGACCTCAAGCCGGACAACCTGTTCGTCACCGTCCGCGACGACGGCTCGCCGTGCGTGAAGATCCTCGACTTCGGGATCGCCAAGGTCATCGAGCAGCACAACGCCTCCACGCTGACGCGGCAGATGCTCGGCACGCCCGTGTACATGGCGCCGGAGCAGATCCGCGCCGAGCGCAACGTCGGCCCGCGCGCCGACATCTACGCGCTCGGGCACGTCGCGTACGCGCTCCTCGTCGGCGAGTCGTACTGGGCCCAGGAGGCCGAGGCGACCGCGTCCCCGTACATGCTCGCGGGGGAGCTCCTGCGCGGCGCGATGGAGGCGCCCAGCGCGCGCGCGGCGCGGCGGTCCTCGGTGGCGCTGCCGAAGGAGTTCGACGGCTGGTTCCTCAAGGCGACGGCGCTCAAGGCCGAGGACCGCTTCGAGCGCGCGTCCGTCGCGGTCAGCGCGCTCGCCGCCGCGCTCGACGTCGCCCTCCCGCGGGTCTCGCGCGTCGTCCTCCTGCCGGAGCCGGCGGCGCCCGCGCCGAGCGCGAACCCGAGCCCGACCGACCCGACGCTGCCCTCGAAGCCCGGCACGGCGAGGGGCTTCGCCGAGGTGCCGACCGTCACGGTGCCGGAGCTGTCGTCGAAGACGCCTCCCTCACGCCCCGGTCCGGCCTCCTACCCGAGCCCGCCCTCGCGCTCTGTTACGCCGTCGGCACCCAATCCGCCCTCGCGCTCCGTCCCACCCTCGTTTTCTTCCGCGCCGCCCGCGGCGTCGGCCGCCTCGAAGTTCGCGGAGACCCGACCCCGGACGCCGCCCCCCCTGGACCCGCCGGGCCGGACGGGCCTCTCCGGGAGCGAGCCGCCGAGGAGATCCGAGCTCACGTCGAGGCGCGAGCGCGCCCCGCAGCGGCGCTTCAACGTCAGGCCCGACACGTCGACGGGGGTCCTCCACGTGAAGGTGTGGGGGTTCTGGGACATCGACGAGGGCAAGGCGTACCTCGACGACTTCCGCCAGAAGGCATCGACGCTGCTCAACCTCGGGAAGCCCTGGTACGTGCTCGCCGACATCGCGGACTTCCCCCCGCAGAAGCCCGAGGTGAGCCCGTACGTCGAGCAGACCATGGCCTACGCCGTCGAGCACGGCATGCGCAAGGCGGCGAACCTCGTGAACAGCGCGCTCTCGAAGATGCAGATCTCTCGCCTGTCGGCCGCCATGGGGCTGCCCGAGTACTCGTTCTTCACCGCGGAGGCCGACGCCGTCGCGTGGCTCCTGAAGGGCTGAGCGCGAGGGGGCCGAGCGACGCCGGCCGGCCGCGAAGGGCCGAGCGCGAGGCCGGCCACGGAGGGCCGAGCGCGCTCAGCCGAGGACGAACCGCCGGATGCGCCCGGCGAGGCTCCGCACCTTCTCCTCGGCCTCGAGGTAGCGCTCGGCCGCGTCGCGCAGGTGGGCCTGGCGCGACGCCATGAGCAAGCTCAGCTCGATCACGAGCTGCGGGCGCGCCTCGATGATCGGCTGCAGGGCCTCCTTCGTGATCTGGTAGAGCACCACCTCGTCGACGGCGCGCACCGTCGCGGTGCGCTCCTCGCCCGTGAGCAGCGCGAACTCCCCGAAGACGGCGCCCTTCTCGAGCGCGGCGACCGTCGCGTCCTGCCCGTCGGGGTGCCGCACCAGGACCTCGACGGCGCCGGACGCGACGACGAACATCGACGAGTCCCGCTGCCCCTGCAGCACGATCCGGTCGAGCGGCCCGTACTCGATCCGGCGCGCCTTCGTGGCGAGCTTGCGGAGCTCGCGATCGAGCAGCGGCTTGAAGACCGGCGTCCGCCGGAGCAGCACCATGAGGTCCTCGGCGCTCGCCTCCCGCGCCGCCTTGCTCGGCTCCTCCAGCTCGATCGACGGCGCGGCCCCGTGGCCGTCGCGCCGCTGCAGCGCGGCGAGGTGCGACGGGTTCTTCTCCATGTACGCCTCGAGCAGGCTCGCGTTCCGCGGGATGCACTCGTCGCCCGTGTAATCCATGAGGTTCCGCTCGGCGGCCCACCGGGCGACGTCGTTCATCGACTTCCGGTACTGCCGGCACGCCGCGGGGAAGATGCCGTCCTGGTCGCCGAAGAGCCCCGTCAGCGCCTCGGGCATCAGGCTGAGCCCGAACAGCCGCATGTCCCCCCGCTGGTGCCAGAGCGCGAAGTCGCGCCACCGCGGATCGAGGTGCGCGAGCTCCGGGAACGCGAGCGCGTTGTTCTTGAGCACGGCCCGCTCCGCGTCGCGGAACACCCGGTGCCACGTCTCCTGCGCGTTCCACAGGTTGGGACCGGCGAGCTCGATCGCCTTCTGCAGGTCCGCGTGGTGGGCGTGCAGGAAGGCGAGCGTGGCCTTCTGCTTGCGCATCAGGTTCGTCAGGCTCACGGGCCCGGCCGCGAAGAAGCCGGCCGCGCGCGGCGCGATGTGCCGCATGTCCCAGACCTGCGCCCACGCCGCGACGTCGATCGACGCGCGGATCGGCGCGAACGCCGCGCCCTCCTCGAAGGCCTCGCGCTCCCCCGGCGAGAGCATGTCCGGGTAGTCGTGCTTCACGGCCTCGAAGATGCCGAGGCACGTGAGCAGCTCGAGGTAGAGGCCCACCCGGAGCAGCCAGCGGGGGTCGGGGAGGTTGCGCCGGTGCTGCTCGAGGTCCTGATGGATGGCCCGGAGGTACAGGAGCGCCTTGTCCATGCCGATGGTCAGCACGGGGAACCACGGGTGATAGCCGACGTGGAGATCGTCGATCCCGAGCGCCCGCTGCTGGATCTCCGTGTCCGCCTTGACGAGCCGGTCGAGCAGGCGCGCGTAGAGCGAGCCGAAGCGGCCGGTGTCGAAGATCTCGATGTCCGTCGACTCGGAGGCGACCGTCCTGCCCGCCTCGCTCAGCCTGATCTCGACCCGGAGCTGCTGCCGGAACAGGCTCGCGAACGTGAACGGCTCGAAGCCGTCGGTGACGCGCCGCCGGAACGACTCGGGCAGGTCGCTCCAGGCATAGCCGCCGCCGGTCTCCTCGCCCGGGGGGTGCGGCACGAGCTGCCGCGCCGGCGCGATGGTGGCGACGTAGACCGTCTGATGGAACGAGTTCCACGGGGCCGGCTCGAGCATCGGGACGGGGTAGGACGACGTCGAGACGATCTGCGGGCTGAGCGGCCGGTCCACGAGGCCGGGCACCGGGCACGGATCGCCGTCTCCGGGGCTCGCGGGGAGGAACCACGCCGACATGGTCACCTCGAACGGGCGCTCGAAGGGGGCGACGAACGCGTAGATATCGCGCAGCCGGTAGAGCAGCCACACCTCGTCGCCGAGCTCCGACGGGTCGCCGGAGGTGTTGATGCAGCCGACGCGCTCGCTGCACCCGTGCCCCGGATAGAGCGCCTCGTCGACAGGCCGCTTGCCGGGCTCGAACGGGATGAGCTCCAGCGACGGCGAGAGCTCGGCCGACTCCTCCTCCGGGCTCTGGCGCGCCTCGAGCTGGCGCAGGTACTGGCGGACCCGGGCGAGCTTGTCTTCCCAGTCCATGCCCTCCACGCGGCTCATCAGCAGCCGCTTGAACTGCCTCTGGAACTCCTTCGGGGTCATCATGCTGCGTCCACCTGAGTTGCCGGGGGCCGGACAGGCCCTCCGCGAGAGCTTACCGGCTTCACGCGCGCGGCGTCGTGTGATCAACGCGGCGCGTGGCGTCCGGCGATCAGCGCGGCGCGCGGCGCTCGGGGCCGAGACCACGTCGGTGCGAGCCCCTTGCAGCGCCGCGTCTCGGAAGGTACGGGCTCAGGCCCTATGGCTATCGAGATCCGCGAGCTCCGGAAGGGCGACAAGAAGGTCCTGAAGGACTTCCTGAACGTGGTCGACACCGTCTACGAAGGTGAGCCCAACTATATCCGCCCGCTCGACTTGGACATCTCCGATCGGCTCGACAAGAAGAAGAACCCGTTCTTCGAGCACGCCGAGGGGACGGCGTGGGTGGCGTACAAGGACGGCCGGCCAGCGGGCCGGATCACCGCGCAGGTCGATCACGAGCACCTCCGGGTCCACCGCGACGAGACCGGCTCGTTCGGGTTCATCGACACGATCGACGACGCCGAGACGGCCGGGGCGCTGCTCGCCGAGGCCGCGGGCTGGCTGCGCGCGCGCGGGATGAAGCGCATGCGGGGCCCCTACTCGCTCTCGACCAACGAGGAGATCGGCTGCCTCATCGAGGGCTTCGAGCTCCCGCCGGTGATGATGATGCCCTACCACCGGCCGTACCAGGGCCGGCTCATCGAGCAGGCGGGGCTCGAGAAGGTGAAGGACCTCTACGCGTGGGGCTACGAGGTCGGCAACGTCCCCGCCCGGGCGCAGAGGGCCCACGCCGAGGTCCTGGCGATGCCGGAGGTGCACACGCGCTGCGGCGATCCGAAGAACCTGCTCCGCGACATCCGGATCCTCATGGACGTCTACAACGACGCCTGGAGCGACAACTGGGGCTTCGTCCCGATGACCGAGAAGGAGCTCGTCAAGTGGGCGAAGGACGTGCGGCTCATCCTGATGCCCGAGCTCACCAAGATCACGTTCATCGACGGCGAGCCGGCCGCCGTGTCGCTCGGGCTGCCCGACCTCAACCAGCTGATCAAGGACTTCCACGGCAAGCTCCTCCCTGGCGGCATCTTCAAGCTGCTGTGGCGGCTGCGCGTGCGCGGCCCGAAGCGCGGGCGCCTCGTCGTGCTCGGCATCCGCAAGAAGTGGCGCCACGTGCGGCGCTACGCCGGGCTCAGCGCCTTCCTCTACGTCGAGATGAACCGCGCGGCGCATCTGCTCGGCATGGAGGGCGGCGAGCTGGGGTGGACGCTGGAGGACAACGCCGCCATCAACGCGGGCATCCGGCTGATGGGCGGCCGGATCCACAAGAAGTACCGCGTCTACGAGCGGGCGCTGTGATGGACGCGTGCGCCGGGGCCGGAAAGGAGTAGCGGATCGATGAGGGTGCTGGTCACGGGCGCGAGCGGGTTCCTCGGCTCGCACGTCGCCGAGCAGCTCGTGCAGCAGGGGCACAGCGTCGTCGCCCTGGTGCGGCGCTCGTCGGACACGAGGTTCCTGTCGTCGCTGCGCGGGGTCGAGCTCGCGTACGGCGCCGTCGAGGACGCGGAGAGCGTCCGCCGCGCAGTCGTCGGCCCCCCGGGCGTCGACGCGATCGTGCACTCGGCCGGGCTGGTCAAGGCGCGCGACGAGGCGGAGTTCTTCCGGGTCAACGTCGGCGGCACGCGCAACCTGCTCGACGCGGCGAAGGCGGCGCCGGCGGGGGCGATACGGCGGTTCGTGTTCGTCTCGAGCCTCGCCGCCATCGGCCCGAGCCTGGACGGGCGCCCCATCGCCGCCGACGCGCGCCCGGCCCCGGTGACGCGCTACGGGCGCTCGAAGCTCGAGGCCGAGCGGCTGGTGCTCGCCGAGAAGGGCGCGTTGCCCGTGGTCGTCGTGCGCCCCCCGATGATCTACGGCCCGCGCGACCAGGAGTCGTTCGCGTTCTTCCAGAGCGTCGCGCGCCGCTTCCTCCCGATGCTCGGCGACGGCAGGAACACGCTCAGCGTCATCTACGCCTCCGACGCGGCCGCCGCGTGCATCCGGGCGATCGAGAGCGACGTGCCGAGCGGCCGCGCCTACTTCATCGACGACGGAAGCGTGTATGTGTGGCGCGACATGCTGGCGGACGTGGAGGCGGCGCTCGGCGCGCGGGCGCTCGTCCGTCTCGGCGTCCCGTTCTCGCTCGTGCGCGGCGCCGCGCTCGCGAGCGAGGGGCTCGGCCGCCTCACCGGCAAGGCCGTGATGCTCACGCGCGACAAGCTGAACGAGCTCTCCGCGTCGCACTGGGTCTGCGACTCGAGCGACGCCCGCCGGGAGCTCGGCTGGGCGCCCGAGGTGAGCTGGGCGGAGGGGACGCGCCGCGCGGTCGCCTGGTACCGCGAGCACGGCTGGCTGTGACGTGACGCCGCGCCGCGCGCCGTTTGACGCTCGCCCGCGGCCTCCGTACCGTAAATGCATGTCCCGCTGTCCGCCGGTTGCCCCGGGCCTCGTCGCGATGGCGCTCGGCCTGACGGCGGCGCCCGCGCAGGCCCAGGAGCCGCCTCGAGACGGCGCCGCCGCGGCGGCTCCGGACGCGGGCAGCGCGGCGCCGGCGGCGCGCGGCGCGCCGGACACGCCCGCCGCACGGTCGGCCCTGCGCGGCGCCGTCGTGGTGGCGGTGGACGACGCGAGCGCCGAGGCGGCTCGCTCGCTCGCCCGCGCGATCTACGGCGACCCCGCGCTCCGCCCGCCCATCGACGAGGCGACGGCGCAGGTGCTCGCCGGCGATCCGCCGCACCCGGACGCGCCGGCCGCCGTGAAGGAGCTCGCGGAGGTGCGCCGCTCCGCCGGGCGCGCCGAGTCCGAGCCGGTCGCGCGCGGGCTGCTCGCGTCGCTCGGCGCGGGCGCAGGCGCGGCGCTCGTCGTCGCGGTGAGCACGGCGCACGGCCACCCCGTGGCGCGCGTGCTCCGGGTCGCGGGCGCGAGTTACGCGCCGCTCGAGCTCGGCGCAACGGTCCAGCGGACCGCGGACGGCGCGGCCGCCCCCGCCGGGGCGATCTTCGGCTGGCCGGGCGCGGGCGCGGCCGTGCGCGCGCTGCTCGCCGGAGACGAACAGAGCGGAGGCGCGGCGGGCCGCGCCGCGACGCCGCCGCCCGCGCCCGCCTCATCGCCGCGCGGCGCCTCGGGACCTCGCGGACCTCGCGCCGACGTCGCCCAGGCGGCGCCGAGGTCCGCGGGCGGCGGCGTCAGCTCGCCGGAGCCCCCGGAGCGGCGCTCGACGTGGAGCTCCCCCTGGTTCTGGGGGCCGCTCGCGGGCGTCGTCGCGACCGGGATCGTCGTTCTGGTGCTGGCCCAGACGGGCGGCGATGACGGCGACACCGTGCACCTGCGGGGCCGGATCGCGCCATGACGCGCTCCTCCCGGCGCAGCCCAGCGGGGTTCGGGCTGAGGCTCGCCGCGCTCCTCTGCGTCGCGATCATCGCCGCGCCCGCGCGGCTCGCCGGCGCCGCGCCCCGCGTCTACGACGCGCCCGCCGCGTCGCGCGACGGCAGCGCCGATCTTCCCGTGCCGCCGCCGCCGCCGGCGTACCACACCGAGGATCTCGGCTGGATCGAGCTCGCCTATCACCCGTCCACCCGCGACCGTGTCCGTCCGCTGATCGCCCGCGCCGGCGACCTGCGCGCCGAGCTCGGCGCCCTGCTCGGCCGCGACGTGCTGACCGCCCCCGTGAAGGTCCGGATCGCGGATGTGCCCGCCGAGCTCGACGATCTCGTCCCCGGGGGCCTCGCTGGCCCCGTGACGGCGATCTCGTTCGGCGCGCTGCGGCTCGCGGTCCTGAGCGCCTCTCCGCGGCTCGGCGCCGAGGCGCCCGATCTCGAGGGCGCCTTCCGTCACGCGCTCGCGCACCTCGCCCTGGACGAGGTCACGGGCGGCGCCGTGGTGCCGCGCTGGTTCCACGAGGGGTTCGCCGCCCACGTGGCCGGGGACCGCGGCGCTCGTCGCGCGCAGGAGCTCTCGGTCGCCACGCTCCGGGGGCGCCTCCTCCCGCTCGACGAGCTCGAGGCGCACCTGACAGGCGCCGAGGACACGGCCGTCTCGCTGCCCTACGCGCAGGCGGCCGACGTCGTCCGCTTCCTCGTCGAGGACGAGCGGCGGCAGAGCTTCGTGCGCGCGCTGGCTCAGGTGCGCGGCGGCGTGCCGCTCGAGGCCGCGCTCGGGGCCGCCTATGTCTCGACGGGCCGCGAGATCGAGCTCGCGTGGCGCGCCAACGTCGCGCGCCGCTACGGCTTCGTCCCGGTGCTGGCTGGCTCGCTGCTGGCGCTCGGGCTGCTGGCCTCCGGCCGGCTGGCCGTGCAGCGGCTCCGCAGCCGGAGATCGCCGCCGCCTCCCGCGCCGCGCCGCCGGCTCCGTGCGGCGTCGGAGGCACGCCACCGGCCCGCGCGCCCGTCCACGGTCCAGCTCGTCGCCACGCTGGGCGCGCGTCACCGCAACGAGGTCGACGGCGACGCGGACGTCCCGAAGGTGGAGCACAACGGCCAGTGGCACACGCTCCACTGAACGCCACGGAGGAGGCCCCTCCTCGGCCCGGTCCCGCCGGACCGCAGCGCCGCCTGACGGAGCTCGCGCTCGGCGCGGCCTGGCTCATCGGCCTCGCCGCGGCCCTGCAGATCGTGTCCGTGCTCCTCTCGTCGAGCCCGCTCGCGGCGGCGCTCGCCGGCGCGGTCGTCGCCGACGTCGTCGCGGCGCGGGCCGGCGTGCAGTGGAGCGACCCGCTGGAGCCGGAGGGCCCAGGCCGCCGCGCGCGCCTCGCCCGTCGCGTCGGGCTCGGCGCCGCGCTCGGCGCGCTCGCCGTGCTGATCACGCTCGGCGTCTCCGCGGTGCTGGGGTGGGTGACCGTCGAGGCCGGGGCGCCCTCGGCGGGCCTCGGCTTCGCCCTGGCGCGCGCGATCGCCCTCGCTGTCCGCGACGAGCTCCTGCTCACCGGCATCCCGTTCGCCGCCGCGGCGCGCGCCGGCCTCTCGCCCCGCCCCGCGCTGGTCTTCTCCGCCCTCGCGCACGGCGCCGCGCTCGGGCTCGCGCCGGGCGCGTCCCCGTCGAGCTTCGCCCTCGCGACCGCGCTCGGCGCGCTCGCCGCGGCGCTCTTCCTGCGCGGCCGCGGCGTGTTCGGGGCGGTCGCCGTCCACGCGAGCTTCACCGCGCTCGCGGGCGCAGGTCTGCGCGGCGCCCTGCTCGACGCCACGTGGCTCGACGGCGCCCTCGCCGCGGGAACGCAGGCCTTCGGCCCGCCCGCCTGGCTCGGCGCGGCCGTGCTCGCCATCCTCGCCGCGCTCACCCTCCGCGCCGGCGCCCTGCAGCCTGACCGTCCAGCGCGGTAAAGCGCCCCGCCCCGCGCGGCCACCACGGAGCTCTCGCCGCCGCGCCGGCATGAAGCGCGCCGCACCCGCGTTGTAGCTCCGGACATCGGCGCCGGCGGCGCCGCATCCATCGCAGCTGGGCACTCGGCCTCTCCTCTTCCACCGCCGGCGTCCGGTCTCCGGCGCTCGGCGCGTCACATCCCCCGGACCGACACCGACATGTCACAGCGCCGTGAGAGCGCGCGCCGCGCAAGCGGATCGCGGGCGAACGCGCGCGATCTCCCACAGCGCCTCACCCCTCGGACACGGCTATGTCATATTTCAGCGCACCGCGTCAAGCACACATTGACGCGCCGCCTTCGAGGAACCAACGATCAGGTATGCATTGCGAAAGGATCCTTCGGATTGCGCCGATGATGCTGCTCGCGCTCGTGTCGACGGGCTGCGGCATGGCGACGATGATCGACACGAACACGCGCTCCATCCAGGCAACGACGGAGGAGATGCGGCGCACCCGCGCGACGATCGAGGATTCGAATCAGACGCTGCGGAGCTCGCAGGAGAGCATCGATCAGCTCGCCGAGCTGCGTCAGCCGATGGAGAAGCTCGCCGAGATGCAGGCGGCGATGGAGCGGCTGGCCGAGCTCAAGGGGTCGATGGACGCAATGCAGCAGAGCATGCGGGAGACCGCGCGCCTCAAGGAGTCGATGGACCGGCTGAGCGAGATGGAGGCCACCATCGCCGCGATGAACGAGAGCCTCGTGGGCATCCGCGGCCCGCTCACGGACGTCGCCGCCCTGAACGCGCCGATGCGCGACGTCGCCGCCCTCGACGCGCCGATGCGCGACGTCGCCGGGCTGAGGCAGCCGATGGAGCAGGTCGCGACGCTGCGCGAGCCGATGAAGGAGGTGAGCAAGCTGTCGGCGCCGATGGAGGAGATCAGCCAGCTCGGGGGCGATGCGTCGCGCCAGACCGGCCTCATCGCCGTCGGCCTGCTCGGCTGGGGCGTCGTGACGTTCCTCGGCGTGTACTTCGGCGTACAGGCCGGCACCCGCCGCCAGCAGCGCCTGGCGCCGGGAGAGAGGGACTCGAGCGCGGGGCCGGCGCCTGCCGAGCCCGCGCCGCGCGTCCTCACCGAGAGCCGGAGCTTCGAGCGCCGGGCCCAGATCAAGCCGATGTGATCGAGCCCTGCCGGACGCCTGTCCGGCAGGGAGCGGCGGAGTCGCCCGCCGCCCGCCGTCCCATCACCCACCGATCAACGATACGTATCCCAGTGAGCCGACATGCGAGCGGCCTGCCCTGCAGTGAACCCATCCATGCAGGAGTCGTCGGTGTAATCCATGAAGTTCTGGACCGGGTCGAGCCCACCTCCCCGGCAGCTGTCCCTGCTCAGCGGGCAACCATACGCGGCGCTGCGCTCGGACGCCGTGTCCGCGACGCCATCACCCCTCTTGTTGCAGCCGCCTTCGAACGTGTGGAAGAGGCCGAGCCAGTGACCGACCTCATGCGTACCCGTATCTCCCTCGTTGTACGGCGCCGCATTGCCGCCGGGTAACGTGGAATGGCGCAGGACGACGCCGTCGTCGGTCGGATGGGCCGCGTAGCTCGAGGGGAACGTCGCCCAGCCCAGCAGACCGCCGCCCGGATTGGCCGTGTAGATATTGAGGTGGTCTGACCCACCAATGCGGAGCGCGGCCTTGGCCTGCCGCTCGGCCGAAGAGCCCGACGACATGGTGTACCAGGTCGCGTTCCTCGTCCGATCGACGGAGGCCAGCGTGAAGCTGAAGCGGGTGTTCGCGTACGCCTCGTTGAGCACGTCGATCTGCTCCGCGATCATCCCGTCCGTCACGTCGCCGTTCGACACGCCGGTGCCCTTGTTGATGACGTGGACGTGCACGGGGATCTCGACCGTCGCGCCCACCGAGAACCCGAGCGCCATCTGGCTGCGGACGAACTGCTCGACGTCGTCCTTCTCAACGTCGCTCAGCTCGGCGGTCGCGCAGCCGCGCCGCAGGGGCGCCGGCGCCGCCTCGACCTGCTCGGGCTCGACGTCAGCGACGGCCGGCGCATCCTCCACGGGGGTCGAGGGGTCGGCGCCGCACGCGACGCCCAAGGCAGCGATCAAGACTAAGGCAAGTACTTCCGCACACGTCCGAGCTCGCATGGACACTCTCCTTGGTTCATTTCCCCGCAAAGGAAGCATGAATATATATCCGCGATCACAATCGGTTCAATTCCCAAAGAGCTGATTCCACTCGCGACGACAAAGGAAGATTCCATGCCTTGGTCGTTCTGGTCGTTCTGGTCGTCTTACGAGTCTTGCGCTCTCTCGCCGAACGCCGACAGGCCCCCGGACATGCAGGGCGATGACGAGGCGCAGCGGCCCGTGTGGAACGGACACGCCGATCGCTCCAACTTGGATCGATCGCTCCATGATGGAGCACACGTCGAGAGCGGCGCGGACCGAGAGAGCGCCCCTCGACTCGAGATCAGACGATGACGGGGACCTGGTTGTTCCGCATGTTCCATGTCCTCCGCGCCTTCGGGATCAGGGACCCGCGGAGCTCACCCCGATTTCGAGGCGCTCTCCCGAGGAGCGCCGCGCCGCGCGCCCATCCGCCTGGTCTGTGCAGATCGAGCGACGATCGAAGGCAAGCGCACGACGTTATCCAAACTCTCCGCCTGCCACATCCGCTCGGGGCCCCGTCGGCGCTCGCCGCCGCCGGCCCTCTCGTCGGGGCCGCGCCGGGCACGCGCACACGCGGTCCGCACGAGGGCAGACGCTGCGTTCTCGCGGGCGGTGGTGCGGCGGGCTCGGCGGCGATCCTGCGATCTCGCTCACACTGGCACGCGGCCGACCCGGGCGCCGCGCGGCCCGGCGGGCGCGATGCATCGTGATTGCGGCACTCTCCTGGCGACGGTAGATGTTTGGCATGGCGCGTACGAAAGCAGGTCAGTCCGCGGAGGAGCTCCGCGAGCAGATCCGGGCGACCGGTCTGCGGGCCACCTCGCCGCGCATCGCGGTGCTGCATAGCCTCGGCCGCTCGCGGACGCCCGTCAGCCACGCGGAGCTCGCTGCTGAGCTCGCCCCGAAAGGGTGGGATCGCGCCACCATCTACCGGAACCTGATCGACTTGACCAACGCCGGGCTCGTGCGCCGCACCGACATGGGCGACCACCTCTGGCGGTTCGAGCTGCGGGAGTCCACCGGGACGCACGCGGCGGACGAGCACCCGCACTTCATGTGCGACACATGCGGCGATGTGCTCTGCCTCCCTGACGAGAGCATCGAAATCAAGGCGGCGCGCGGCGCGCCGCGCGCGTTGCGGCGCAAGGGGCTCCAGATCCAGATCAAGGGCCGCTGCGATCGGTGCGTGCAAGCCTGAGCGGCGGAGCAGCCCCCGGTCACCGGCGACCCCCGGCCACCAGCAGCCCCGAGCCGCGTGGATGACGCGGCGCTCGGCGGCGCTCGGCGACCACAGACGGCTGCCTGCATCCTGGTTGCAACACCAATTTGATATTGATTAGGCTACGTGGCTCGGGCATAGCCCACCGCGCCCATGCTCGCGCTCGTCGTCGTCCTGTCGATCGCCGGCCTCGCCGCGGGGCCGCTCCTCGTGGCGCTCGGCCGGCGCCAGGCGCTGCCGACGTCGGCGCTCGACGGGCTGACGCTCGGCCTCGTGCCCGCGCTCGTCCTCACGCGCCACCTGCCGCACGTCGTCGAGGAGATCGGGGCGCAGGCGCTCCTCTGGGCGGCGCTCGGGTACGCGGCGCTCGGGCTCACGGAGCACCGGAGGCGTGACACCGGCGAGGTGCTGGGGCGGGAGATCGCGTTCTCGGCGCTCGCCGTGCACGGGCTGCTCGACGGCGCCGGGCTCGCGCTGGCCGTGGCCGCGGCCGACAGCAGCGCGGATGGGGTGCTCTTCGCGAGCGCCGTCCTCGTGCACCGGCTGCCCGAGGGGCTGTCGCTCGCGGCGCGCTTCCTGCCCGCCTGGGGCTGGCGGCAGCTCGCCGCGCGCCTCGGGCTCCTCGGGCTGCTCACCGTCGCCGGCGCCCTCCTCGGCCAGCGCGCCGTGGAGAGCCTCCCCCACGAGTCGTTCGAGGTGTTCATCGCGTTCGGCCTCGGCGTCCTCCTGCGGCTCGTGGTCCACACGCACGAGGCGCCGCCTCGGGGGGCGCGCGCGCGGACGGCGAGCGCGATCGCCTTCGCCTCGGGGCTCTGCGTCGCGCTCGCGCTCCCCGGCCCGGAGAGCTGCTTCACGAGCGCGCACGCGTCCGAGCTGTCGTTCGCCGAGTCGCTCGGCCCGCTGTTCATCGAGACGGCGCCCGCCGTGCTCGCCGGGCTCGCCATGGCGGGGCTCCTGCGCGCGCTCTCTCCGGGCGTCCTGCACAGCTCGACCGGCTCGCTGCGCGGCGGCGCGGCACTGCCCCGTGCCGCCCGCGGCCCAGCGTCCGGGCCGCCGCTGCCCCTCTGCGCCTGCGGCGTTGCGCCGCGCATGCAGCGGCTCCCGCGCGTGAGCGCGCCGGTCGCCGCGGTCGTCGCTGTCGTCCTCTGCGCGCCGGCGCTCGATCCCGCCGGCGCGCTGCTCTCGCTGCGGATGCTCGGCCTGCCGTTCACCGCGGCGCGCGTCGCGGGCGGCGCGCTCCTCGCCGTGCTGGTCGCGCTCCTCGTCGCCAGAGTGGCCAGGACGAATGGATCGAGCGCCGCGCCCTCCGGCGGCGCGCCGCCCGTCGTCGCCGGGGCCGTGGCATCGCCGGGCGCGCGGCTCCGCGCCGCCGTCGCCGAGGCCGTCGGTCCAGCGCTCGATCACATGGCCGCCTGGTACGTCGCGGGCCTTCTGCTCGCCGCCGCCCTCGAGGCGGCCATCGCGCCGGCCGCGGCGCGCGCGCTCGGCGCGCCGGACGACGTCCTCGTGAGCGCGCTCCTCGCGGTGCCCGCGCACGTGTGCGCGCAAGGCGCGGCGCCGCTCGCCGCGGTGATGATCCACAAGGGGCTCCCGGTCGGCGCGGCGCTCGCGTTCCTCGTGGCGGGGCCCGCGACCCACATCGCGGCGCTCGGCGCCCTGCATCGGGCGTTCGGAGCGCGCGCCGCCGCCGCCTCCGCGCTCTTCAGCGTCGCCTTCGCCGTCGCGCTCGGCCTCGTCGCGAACGCCTTCGTCCCCCTCTCGGCGATCCCGGACCTCCACGACCTCGCGCCGCAGGAGCACTCCACGATCACGTGGGTCTGCGCGGCCGCGCTCGGCGCGCTCCTGATCTCGAGCTTCATGAGGCTCGGCCCTCGCGCATGGCTCGGCGGCATGCGCGGCGCCGGCGACACCGGTGCGTCCGGGCCTGAGGAGCGGCATGCGCCCTGCGCACACGCACATCGCTGCAGCGCGAGCGGCGCACCGGACGACCACGGCGCCCCGCCCGCGTGACGCCGGGCTCCCCGGAACGTCGTTCCAGGAGCTCACGCTCGCCGCTCTCCCTCACGCCGCTCGCGGCCTCCCTCGCGCGCCGCTCGCCAGTCTCCCTCGCGTGTCGTCCCGCGGCCTCCACCTCACGCGCCGGAGCTCCGGCGCGGGGCGGCGCAGCGATCACCCTAGCTGGACCGAGCCGTGGTGATCGCAGTGATCGCCGTGCGGATGGTGCAGGTGCGCCCCGACGAGGTAATCGGAATGATCGCCGTGAGGCACGGCCTGATGGCCGCAGCCCGCCCCGTGCGTGTGCGCCTCCTCGTGATCGGCGCATGCATGGCCCGGCGTGCACGCGTCAGGGTTCTCCTTGCCGACCGAGAGCACGTGCTCATCGAAGTGATCGCCGTGCGGGTGATGCAGGTGCCCGTCGTGCAGGTAATCGACGTGGCCTTCATGCTGCAGCGCCTGATGTCCACATCCCTGCCCATGAACATGGGCGTGCGCTTCATGCGTCTGGTGGTCGTCCATCGACTTGCATCCTTTCCATCAATGTTCGCTTCGAGCTCGGGTGACGGCTCGACGTGGGGCCAACATGGGGCCCCGACGCGCACCGCCGCAAGGAGCAACCTGGCGCGCATGCCGCGGGCGAGCCGACCACGCTCGCTCGCCCTGCGGCGGCGCGGCGCTCAGCGGACCCAGTACTTGCCGATGAGCACGAGCGCCATCGCCCAGAGCACCACCCCGATGCCCGCCGCGACGAGCATGGCCGGCGGCAGGCGCCTGCCGTGCTGCACGAGCCGCCCCAGCGTCCCGGCGGCATCGCCGCCCCGCGCCGCCGCGCTCTCCGGCGCGAGGCCGACGTCGCCGCCGAGGCCGGTGTCCGAGGCGCGCCGCCCCTTCTGTCCCCGGAAGCGCTCGGCGCGCAGCTCGCGGAGAACGGCCTCGAGCTCCCTCGCGAGCGCGTCCGCCGAGGCGATCCGTTCGTCGCGCTCGCGGCGGAGGCACGCCTCGACGAGCTGGCAGAGGTGCGGCGGGAGCCCTGGCCTGCGCGCGGCGATCGGATCGCAGTCCTTGCTCAGGATCCGGACCATCAGCGCGTTGTAGTTCGGCGCCTGATGCGGGGTCGTCCCGGTCAACGCCTCGTACATGACGACGCCCAGCGACCAGATGTCTGCGCGGGCGTCCACGTCCTCGCGCCCCGCGGCCTGCTCGGGCGACATGTACGCCGGCGAGCCGACGACGCAGCCGGTGCGGGTCAGCGAGAAGTTGTGCTCCTTCTCGAGGACCTTGCTGATCCCGAAGTCAAGGATCTTCCCCACGAGCTCGCCCAGGTGGTTGCGATGCACATAGATGTTCGCGGGCTTCAGATCGCGGTGGATGATCCCTTGCTGATGGGCCATGTCGAGCGCCCGCGCGAGGCCGAGGAAGAGCTCGACCAGCACCTCCGGCTCGATGGTGTGCTCACGCTGCAGCCACTCGTCGAGCCCCTCGCCGACGAGCAGTTCGAACACGAGGAACGGAGAGCCGTCCTCGGCCTGGCCGAGGTCGAGGATCTCGACGATGCTCGGGCTCCGCAGGCGCCCGCTCGCCTTCGCCTCGTTGAAGAAGCGCTGGAGCGCGACGGCGTCCCCGGCCACCTCGGGGCTCATCACCTTGAGCGCCACGTCGCGGTCGATGAGCACGTTCTTCGCGGCCCACACCGACCCGCTGGCGCCTTGGCCCAGGAGCTTCACGAGCCGGTAGCGAGACTGGATGAGATCGCCGGGGTTCACTGCTGCGCCGAGGTGTCGCTGGGGAGCTGAGGGAGCCGAAGGAACTGAGGGGACCGAGGAGACAGGCGGACCGGAGGACCGCGGGACCAGGGAACCGAGGAGGAGCTGGCTTTACGCCGCCCCCACCGGAGCCGGACCGGAGGATAACCCGAGCCATGGACGAGCGGTACCGCGGTGCGGCGCGCTCCAGCAGGAAGCAAAAGTTGGCGGCGCGAGGGGACGATAACCCGCCTCGTCGCCTCCACGGGCGCAGAGATCCGTCGATTTTGCGATGCCGCGACGCCTCGACTCGGCGTCACCGGCGCCCGCCGGACACGACGACGAGCGAGGAAGAGGCTGGGCAGCGAGGGGCGCAGCGCAATTTTCTTGTGCGCCGGCCCCTGTGCTGCCCTCGGGGGTGGGGGCGATCAGACGTCGTAGTAGAGGAAGAACTCGTGCGGGACCGGGCGGAGCCGGATCGCGTCGACCTCGCGCTCGCGCTTGTAGTCGAGCCAGGTCTTGATGATGTCGCGGGTGAAGACGTCGCCGCGGAGCAGGAACTCGTGGTCGCGCTCGAGGGCGCCGAGGGCATCGTCGAGCGAACCCGGCATGTGCGGCACTTCCTTGAGCTCCTCGGGCGAGAGCGCGTAGATGTCCTTGTCGAGCGGGTCGCCCGGATCGATCCGGTTCTGGACGCCGTCGAGGCCGGCCATCATCATGGCGGCGAAGGCGAGGTACGGATTGCAGCTCGCGTCCGGGAAGCGGACCTCGATGCGGCGGCCCTTCGGGCTGTTGCCCGGGGCCAGCGGGATGCGGATCGACGCCGAGCGGTTGCGGCTCGAGTACGCGAGGTTCACGGGCGCCTCGTAGCCCGGGACGAGCCGGCGGTAGCTGTTCGTCGTCGGGTTGGTGAGCGCAGCGAGCGCCTTCGCGTGCTTCAGGATGCCGCCGATGTACCAGAGGCCCGTGTCGGACATCCCGGCATAGCCGTCGCCGGCGAAGAGCGGCTTGCCCTCCTTCCAGAGCGACTGGTGGCAGTGCATGCCGCTGCCGTTGTCGCCGAAGAGCGGCTTCGGCATGAACGTCACCGACTTGCCGTTCTTGCGGCCGACGTTCTTGATGACGTACTTGAACCACATGAGGTTGTCGGCCATCGACGTCAGCGTCGAGAACCTGATGCCGATCTCGCACTGGCCGGCCGACGCCACCTCGTGGTGGCCGACCTCGACCGCGATGCCGGTCTCGATCAGCGTCGACATCATCTGCCCGCGCAGATCGCCGAGCGTGTCGGTCGGCGCGACGGGGAAGTAGCCCTCCTTCGACCGGATCTTGTGCCCGAGGTTCGGGCCGGCCTTGCCGGAGTTCCAGACCGCTTCGTCGCTGTCGATCTCGTAGAAGGCGCCGCGCTGCGAGCTCTCGTAGCGGACCGAGTCGAAGACGAAGAACTCGGCCTCGGGCCCGAAGTAGGACGTGTCGGCGATGCCGCTCGCGCGGAGGTGGTTCTCGGCCTTCTGGGCGATGTAGCGCGGGTCGCGGCCGTAGGGCTGGCCGGTCACCGGATCGCTGATCTTACAGATCATGCTCAGCGTCTTCTGGGCATGGAACGGGTCGAGCTTCGCCGTCGACGGATCGGGCGTCATCAGCATGTCGCTCGCGTTGATCGGCTGCCATCCGCGCACCGACGAGCCGTCGAAGCCGATCCCCTCCTCGAAGAGATCCTCGTTCAGGCGGGACGCCGGGATGGTCGTGTGCTGCCAGATGCCGGGCAGATCGATGAACTTGAGATCGACAAATTTTACGTCGTTTTCCTTCGCAAACGCGACGACATCTTTCGCCTTCATGATCTTCTCTACCTCGCTGACTCGCTGCTCTCGCTGTATGTGACTCGACGGTGCGCGGGCTCGTGCTCGCTTCTCGGTTGTCGATCTGTCGATCTATCGATCCGCGAGCCTGTGACCCGCCGCGAATGCCCTGTGACGCTCTGCCGGCGGCGCGCCTCCTAGATGGCGTCCTCGCCGCGCTCCCCCGTGCGGATCCGCACGGCCTCCTCGACGGGGACGACGAAGATCTTGCCGTCGCCGATCCGACCCGTCTTGGCGCTCTTCTCGATGGCGTCGATCACGTCGCTGACCATGCTGTCCGGCACGACGATGTCGACCTTGACCTTCGGCACGAAGTCGACGACATACGCCGACCCTCGATAGACCTCTTTCTTGCCGCCGGTCCGACCGAAGCCCTTTACCTCGGTCACCGTCATGCCCTGAATCCCGACCTCGGCGAGGGCGTCCTTGACCTCGTCGAGCTTGAACGGCTTGATGATCGCCTCGACCTTTTTCATTGCGCACGCCTGTGGTGACCGGGTGCGCGCCAGGGTGGAAGACCCGGGCGCTCACCCGAAAGGCCCCGCCGGAGCAGAGCTGGTAAAGGGGGGACACCTCCGCCGGCGGCCTCCCATCGATGTGCCGGGCACCGCCCGGCTTCCGATCCGTGACGGGAGCAGCCCGGTCCACCGAGCCTAGCCCGCCACTGTCAACGACTCAGGGACCCATCCAGCGGAGCCGGATCGGCGACCCTTCACCCCGGACGCTGGCGCGCGACCGAAGGTCCAGGCTGGTGTACCCAAGCTCATGTTTCCGGAATGTTTCGCGCACCGCGCGAGCGTGAGAAAAGTGCATCGGACGTCAGGAAATCGGAGCCCGCTTACTTTTTTCACAGCTCCACCTGTACAAGGCAGAGCTCGCTTGCGCAGCGGTGGCGCCGGAGGTGGGAACCTGCCTACGCACCGCGCCACCAGGGCGGTGGCCCCGCCTTGTTCCATGACCGGCCCCGGGTGGAATCCGCTTTCACGGTGCCGTCGTGGGGCCGCTGAGCCCGCCTGCGCGGCGTCAGAGAGAGGATCGGGCCCCTCCCCGACGGGTCACGCTGCGCTCGCCATTGTTCTTGTGACGCGGCTCGAATAGGCTGCGCTGGCGAATCCAGTCGCGGGACAGCCCTGCCTGATGGCTTTGCCGAACAAAGCGAAGATCCCGGTAGGCACGGTCCTCGCCGGAAAATACCGCATCACACGCGAGATCGGGCGCGGTGGCATGGCTGCCGTGTACGAGGCCGAGCACATCGACATCGGCAAGCGCGTGGCGATCAAGGTGCTCGCCCAGGAGCTGACGACCTCAGCCGTCGTGGTCGAGCGCTTTCTCCGAGAGGCCCGGGCCGCCGCGTCGATCCGCAGCCCCTTCATCTGCGACGTCTACGACTCGGGCAAGCTCGACGACGGGCGGCCCTTCCTGGTGCTCGAGCTCCTCGAAGGCGAGTCGCTGTACGAGCGGATGACCGTCATCAGGTACCTCGACCCCGAGACCACCGTGACGGTGGTGTCCCAGGTGTGTCGAGGGCTCACCAAGGCGCACGCCGCCTCCATCGTCCACCGCGACCTCAAGCCGGAGAACATCTTCCTCACGAAGGACGAGGAGGGCCGGCTCTGCGCGAAGATCCTCGATTTCGGCCTCGCGAAGTTCTACGCGCCGGTCGACGGCGGCGACGCGCAGGCGCGCCTCACCCGCGAGGGCGCGGTCTTCGGAACGCCGGCGTACATGAGCCCGGAGCAGGTGCGCGGCCAGGGAGCGGTCGACCACCGCGCGGATCTCTGGGCGCTCGGCTGCATCACCTACGAGTGCCTCACCGGCCGCACCGTCTGGCAGACCGAGCAGGGCGTCGCGATGACGTTCGCGCAGATCGCCAACGCGCCCCTGCCGCAGCCCGCGGCGCTCCGCCCCGACCTCCCGGCGAGCTTCACCACGTGGTTCGAGAAGGCGCTCGACCGCTCCATCGATCGCCGGTTCCAGACCGCGAAGGAGTTCGCCGACGAGCTGTCGGTCGCGCTCGGCGTCGCGCAGCCGACGCCGCCGCGCGGCGCGGAGCCGTCGCAGGCGGGGCTCGTCATGCCGGGCGGCGACGCGCCGGCCGACCTGTCGTTCGACCCGCCGGGGGTCGTCCGTGTGACCCCCAACGAATCGCGGCGGACCGTCCCGTCGGGTCCGGCGGAGCGCGGGGGAGATCCGTTCGCCGGGCTGGACACCTCGGGCGCGCCCGGCGCCGCGATCGCCGGGCGCATGAGCCAGGGCGCGGGGCAGCAGATCACGTTCTCCGGGGGCTCGGGCGAGACCTCGGTCCCCGATCCGCTGGCGCACGCATCAACGCCGAAGCGAGGCGGCGCGGGGCGCGCGCTCGTCGTGTTCGGCGTGCTCGCGCTCTTCGCGGGCGGCGCCTACGCGGGCTACCGCCAGTTCCTCAAGCCGACGGCCCTGCCGCCCGTCTCGTCGAGCAGCGCGGCGCCGCCGCCGGCCATCAGCGCCATCAGCGCCCCCTCGGCGTCCGCCGGGACCAACGTGCCGGCGCGCACCGACGCCCGCGTCGAGCCGCCCGCCCTGGCGTGGCCGCCGCTCGTCGCGCAGGCGCAGGAGGCGGTCGCCGCCGGCGATCTCAAGGCCGCGCTCAGGCTGCTGAAGGACGCCCAGGACAAGGGCAACCACGCCGTGCCGCGGACCCTGATCGATCACGTGCAGGTCGCCCTGAAAGACGCGAGCGGGAAGGCGCCTTGCGCGCTCACCGGCCTCGCGAGGCCGCGCACGCACGATCTGGTGCGCGAGGGCGGCCGCGCCGTCGGGGCCAGCCGGCCCTCGATCGCGCTCGGGCCGCGCGGCGCGGTGGTCACCTGGACGGACTCGCACGAGGGCACCGAGCACGCCTACACGACGACGCTGGACGGCGCGATGCGGCCGTCGTCGCCGGCGCTCGACGTGACGCCCGAGGGCCGCGCCATCGGGCGCCCCGAGCTGACCTCCGCAGGCGATCGGCTGGTGCTCACGTACTGGGACGGCAAGGGACCGGAGGCCGGCGTGCACGTGCGCTGGCTCGACGCCAACGGCCGGATCGACGGCCCCGCCGTGATGGTCGCGCCCTTCCCTCGCGGAGGGAACTCGTGGCCCTCGCTCGCGCGCGCCGCCGAAGGGTTCCTGATCACGTGGTCGGACGACGGCGACAACGCCTCCGAGGACCTCTTCATGCGCCGCCTCTCGCCGAACCTCGATCCGGCGGGCGAGATCATCCGGCTGACCGACGTCACCCCGACGGGCCCCTCGAAGCCGCGCGTCCGCTTCCCCTCGGTGGCGGTGGCGAACGACGTGATGCACCTCGCCTTCCGCTTCGATCGCGAGCCGACGCGGGTCATCCAGTACATGCGCCTCCCGCTCGCGAACGCCGGCAAGGGGCTCCCGCCGGCCAGCCCCGGCAAGCGCGCCGACCGCGCGCTCGGCGACCTGTCGCTCGTGAACAGCGATCGGGTACGGAGCGACAGCCCCTCGCTCGCCTGCGGCGCGGGCGGCTGCTTCGTCGTCTGGCACGGCGAGGCGCCGCTCGGGGGCGCATCGGCCGCCTACATCGATCCGGCCAAGGGCCAGCCGCTCTGGCGCAAGCGGTTCTCGAAGTCGGGCGCGCGCCCGTCGATCGCGATCGCGCCGAGCGGGCAGGCCCAGCTGGTCTGGTTCGAGGGGGGCCGCATGCTCACCGCGTCGATCAACCGCGACGGCATCGGCGCGCCCACGAAGTTCGCCCGCGTCAGCGGGGATCAGCCGGCGCCCTCGATCAGCCCCGGCGCGAAGCCTGGAGAGTGGTATGTCGCCTGGCTTGACTACGAGGCGGGTCATCTCGAGCCCTACGCCGCCCGCATCCAGTGCCGGTGACCCCATGCTCATCCTCCCACCTCGAAGCGAGGTCCGCGCCCGTCCCATCGAGACCGAGCGGCTGATCCTCGTGCCGATCGACCCGTCCGACGGGCCCGAGCTCTGGCTCGCGGTCAACGGCTCGCGCGCGACCCTCCAGCGCTGGTTGCCCTGGGTGCAGTTCCACACGGATCCGGCCGCGAGCGTGCGCTTCGCCGAGGCGTGCGCCGCCGACTGGGATCACGGCAGAGCGCTGCGCTTCGTCATCCGCGAGCGCGCGCACCGCTCGCTCGCCGGGGTGGTCGGGCTCGAGGCGTGCGTGCACCTGCACCGCTCTTGCGAGCTCGGCTACTGGCTCCGCAAGGAGGCGACCGGGCGCGGGCTCATGACCGAGGCCGCGAGGGCCGCGCTCGGGTTCGCGTTCGGCCACATGGGCGCGCACCGCGTGCGGGTTGCGGCCGCGACGGACAACCATCCTTCCCTCGCGGTCATCGGCCGGCTCGGCTTCCGCTTCGAGGGCATCGCCCGGCAGGCCGAGTGGTGCGACGGCCGCTGGCTCGACCACTCCGTCTTCGCGCTCCTGGCGACCGATCCCAGGTAGAGCCGCCCGCGAGGGCGCTCGCTCGTTAGTTCCCTCCGCGCGCCCGAGGTGGTCCGTGCGCCGCCCGAAGCGCGCTAGCATCCTGGCTCCTCCGTGGCCCGCCGTCGTCGCCTCATCCGCTGGCCCCGCGGCACGACGCCGCTCGTGCCGCTCGCGCCCGCGATCGTGATCGTCGTGGGGATCGCCACGGCGATGGCGATCGCGCTGATCGGCATCGGCCAGCTCGCGAAGATGAGCGATCAGGCCGCGAGCCTGCGCGCCGAGGTGCTGGCCGCGACGCTCTCGGCGCGGCTCCGCGGGACCATCGAGGGGGAGCGGGCGGCGTTCCTGCGGGAGGCGGCGCGGCGGGCTGGGTCGGAGATCCTGCTCGTCGATCAAGGCGGCCACGTGCTGATCAACGAGAGCTTCAGCGCGCCGGCCAGGGCCGGCATCGTCCAGATGCTGACCCAGGGCAAGGGCGAGACGACGACCTCGCTCGGCCGCGTCCGCTTCGCGGCGCGCCCGCTGCACCCGCCGCTCTCTCATCTCTCGGTGCTCACCTTCGTCTCGGCGCCGAGCCCGCCGCCCGACTCGATCGCGCTCGGCAACGCCGTCGCGGCGCTCACGGTGCTGCTGCTCGGCGTGGCTGTCGCGGTCGCGCTCTCGTTCACCAAGTCGGCGCGCGACGACGTCGACTACCTGCGCGAGCGCATCACGGCGATGGCGCGCGGACAGGTCCAGAGCGCGCTGCCCACGGACGTGATCCAGGCCGAGCCCGTTCCGATCAGGTCGCTCGACCAGGTCGGCCTCCTGACGGCGGCCTTCAACCTCCTGATCACCCGCTTCGCCGCGGCGGAGCGCACCTACCGGGCGGACCTCCAGCAGGCCTCCGCGATGGACCGCGAGCGCTCGGCGTTCCTCGCGGGGCTGAGCCACGAGCTGCGCACGCCGCTCAACGCCATCCTCGGGTTCGCGCACGTCCTGGAGAGCGAGGTCGACGGGCCGCTCAGCCAGGACGCGCGCGAGGCGCTATCGGTCATCCGGCAGAGCGGCGAGCACCTGCGCACGCTCATCGACGACATCCTCGACCTCTCGGCGCTCGAGACGGGCAAGCTCCAGCTCTCCCGCCGCGCCGTCAACCTCCGCGCGCTCGTCGATCAGGTGATGCGGGAAGCGTCCGCGGCGGCGCGCGACAAGCCCCTCCAGCTCCGCGTCACCGGGGACCACGCCCTGGTCGCGCACGCCGATCCGCGGAGGGTGCGGCAGATCCTGACCAACCTCGTCTCGAACGCCGTCAAGTTCACGGCGCGTGGCTCGGTGACGGTCAACATCACGGGGCGCGGCCGCTATGTGGCGATCGTCGTCCAGGACACCGGCCCCGGCATCCCGCCGGAGGAGACGTCGGCGGTCTTCGAGGAGTACCGGCAGACCGGCGACGTGCGCTCGCGCCGGGCCGGGACGGGGCTCGGGCTCTCGATCGCGCGGCGCCTCGTGCTGATGCACGGCGGGACGATCCAGCTGGAGAGCGAGCTCGGGCGGGGCTCGACCTTCACGATCACCTTGCCGATGTGGATCGTTCAGCAGCCCCTGTTCGCGCCGACCCCGCCCGCGCCCGACGCGGCGGCGCCGCCGGGGAGCGACCCCGGCGCCGGCGGCTCCCAGGGGAGGATCGCATGACCGAGGAGCGCATGAGGGACGACGCGATCCACTTCGCGAGGCGCGTGCTCGTCCGCCAGGCGCTGGTCGGCGTCGCCGCGTTCGGCGCGATCGCGGCGCTCGCGCCGAAGCTGCTCATCCTCGAGCAGCGCGTCGCCGCCAGCGTGCTCTCGGTCGGCGCCAAGCTCGCGCTCGCCGCGATCTGCGCGACCACGCTGCTGACGCTGCTCCGGCTGCGCACCCACGAGAACCTGCTGCGCTCGCTCGTGATCGGCTCGCGTGACGTCGATCACGAGGAGCTCGATCGGTTCGCCAGGCTCCCGACCTCGCTGGCGCTGCGCTTCGTGCTGGCGAGCTCGACGATCGCGGGCCTCATGATGATCCCTGGGATCAGGCCAGAGAAGCTCGACGACGGCCGCGCGGTCAGCCTGCTCATCCTCGCGATCACGATCCTGAGCGCTTCCGCGATCCCGCACTACGTGCTGACGCGCGCCGCGGCGTTCAGCCTCTTCGAGATCAGCCCGGCCGAGGCGATCGGCGCCTTGCTCGAGACCGCCGAGCTTTACCAGACGCCGCGCCGGCGGGTCACCTCCAAGCTGCTCCTGGCCGTCGCCGCGCCGGTGCTGCTCGTCGGCGTCGGGGCGGTGCTCATCGCGAACGCGCACCTCCAGACGTTCATCGAGCGCAGCCGGCGCTCGACCGCGGGGCTCATCGCGCGCACGGCGCTCGACCCGTCGCTCGGGGCCATCGACGCGGCCGGCCGCAACGACGTCGTGGCCTCGGCGGCGGAGTTCGGGTTCCTCGCGCGCCTGGAGCACGACTGCGTGGGCTCGGAGCCCTCCTTCGGCCGCGAAGCCGACGGGCAGATCGCCGTGATCACGCCGCTCGACTACGGCTGCGTCAACACCCGGTTCTCCGCCGACCTCGAGCCCTCTGCCGCGATCTGGGGCGCGCTCGTCGCGCTGCTCGCGGTGCTGGTCGCCGGCGCGCTCGGCAACCTGTTCGGCCGCGTCCTCGCGGCCGATCTCGTGCACGCCACGAAGCAGGTGCGCCTGCTCGGCACGGACAGCGTGCTGCGCGGCGCCACCCAGATCGCGCGCCCCGCCCGGTTCGCCGTCGTCGCCCGGCTCGGGCACGCCATCGAGGACCTCGCCGAGCGCTTCCGCGTCTTCGCCGCGGCGCAGGAGCGCGCGCTCGAGTCCCGCGAGGCGGCGCAGCGCATGCGCGGCCTCCTGTTCGCGAGCGTGAGCCACGACCTCAAGAGCCCGCTGAACGCCATCCTCGGGTTCGCCGAGCTCGTGGGCCAGGAGGATCTGACCCCCGCGCAGCGCGAGAGCCTGGAGCTCATCGCGACGCGCGGCCGGGAGCTCCTTGGCCTCATCGAGTCGATCCTCGACGCCGCCCGCGTCGAGGCCGGGCAGCTCACGCTCGAGCCTCAGCCGACGTCCGTCGGCTGGCTCATCGCGGGCGCGCTCCGCAAGGCGCGCGAGCTCGCGAGCGACGCCGGCGGCGAGGTCGTCATCGAGGTCGGCGACACCCTGCCGCTGATCCCCGTCGATCAAGCCTACGCGACGCGCGCGATCGCGGTCATCGTCGCGCACGCGCTCCGGACGGGCGCGGCCGACCCGTCGGCCCGCCTCGTGCGCCTCACGGCGACGATGGCCGGCGAGTTCAACAACGAGGTCCGCATCGACATCGAGTACGGCAGCCGCGACGTGCCGCCGGACGAGCTCGAGGCCCTGTTCAGCCGGCAGACCACGGCGCGCGGGCGCGGCCTGACGCTGGGCCTCAGCCACGCGCGATCGGTGATCGAGCTCCACGGCGGCTCTCTCGAGGTGGACGGCGCCCCCGACGGCCGGCCGCTCTGCCGCGCTCGTCTGCCGCGCATCCCGCCCCCCCGCCGCCCCCGCCTGTCCTCTGTCCCTGCGCTCGGCTGACCTCGACCAGCGCCCCGCGGCGACCCACGCCGCCGCGCGGATCGCTTCCCTTCGCTGCTTGCACGCGGTACGCCCGTGGTATGCCTGAACGGGCGCTCTCTCCTGCCGAGACAGGCGACGACGATCGCTTCGATCGCCTCTTCCGGCCTGCCTCGCTCGCCGAGTACGTCGGCCAGGCCAAGCACACGGAGAACCTCAAGATCTTCGTCGAGGCCGCGCGCCGGCGGCGCGAGCCGCTGGACCACATGCTGTTCTGTGGCCCACCCGGCCTGGGAAAGACCACGCTCGCCCACATCATCGCCCGCGAGATGGGCGTCGCCCTCCATGTCACGAGCGGACCGGCGATCGAGCACAAGGGCGCGCTGGCCGGCTTGCTGACGAAGCTGGAGCGCAACGACGTGCTGTTCATCGACGAGATCCACCGGCTCACGCCGGCGGTCGAGGAGAGCCTCTACCCCGCGATCGAGTCGTTCAACATCGACATCATGACCGGCGACGGCCCGTACGCGACGACGATCCAGCTCGCGCTGAAGCCCTTCACGCTCGTGGGCGCGACGACCCGCACCGGGCTGCTCACCGCGCCGCTGCTGTCGCGCTTCGGCCACGTCGTCCGCCTCGACTTCTACCCCGTCGAGGAGCTCGAGCGCATCGTGCAGCGCAGCGCCGGCCTGCTCGATGTGCCGATCGACGCCGGCGGAGCGCGCGAGATCGCGGCGCGCGCGCGGGGGACGCCGCGCGTCGCCAACCGCCTCCTGCGCCGCGTCCGCGACTTCGCCGAGGTGCTGAGCGACGGCGCGATCACGGTGGAGATCGCGCGGAAGACCGCGGAGCGGCTCGAGATCGACGCGGCCGGCCTCGACGAAATGGATCGCCGGCTGCTGCGCGTCATCGTCGATCACTACGACGGCGGCCCTGTGGGCATCGACACCCTGGCCGCGGCGCTCAGTGAGCCGCGCGACACGATCGAGGACGTGTACGAGCCGTTCCTGCTCCAGCAGGGCTTCGTCGGCCGCACGCCGCGCGGCAGGGTCGCAACCCGCCGCGCCTACGAGCACCTGGGCCTCGCGGCTCCTGCGACGAAGCAGGGAGATCTCTTCTCCTGATCCCAGCGCCGCGCGGGCAGCGCAATGCAGTGCGCCAGCGCCGCGCCGAGGCCCGGAATTCTCTCATCGCTCCAGCCTGGAGTCGCTAAGCTTGGCGTGTGCCTCGCCGTGATCCTGTGCTCGTCGTGGACGACGACGCCGTCAGCCGGCAGATGCTGCTGCACGCGCTGGCCGACGCGGGCATCGAGGCCGTCGCGGTCACCTCGGGCGCGGACGCGCTCGCCTGGCTCAAGGCGAGCGTGCCGGCGCTCGTGCTGCTCGACCTCGTGATGCCGCCCCCGGACGGCTACGTGGTCCTCAGCGCCGTGCGGGACGCCCCCCGGACGCAGGACGTCCCCGTCGTCGTGCTGACCGCGCTCGACGCGGACGAGGACGTCGCCCGCGCCTTCGAGCTCGGCGCCGACGATTTCATCCGCAAGCCGTTCCGCCCTGCCGAGCTGATCGCGCGCATCCGCGGGCAGCTCCGGATCCGGGACTACGTCGACGCGCTCGCGCGCAAAGAGCACGACGCGAAGGTGGTCCTCGAGCTCACGCAGGCGCTCTCCTCGACGCTCGACTTCCGGAACATCCTCTTCACGGTCGTGCGGCGCATCGCCGAGGTGGCCCGCGTCGACCGCTGCAGCATCGTCCTCGTGGGCGACGCGGGCGACGTCGGCTACGTGGTCGCCGCGAGCGACGACAAGGAGCTGCGGGATCTGCCGATCGATCTCGGCAAGTACCCGGAGATCCAGCGCGTCATGCGCACGGGCGACGTGCTCGTGATCGACGACGCGAAGGCGCACCCGCTCTTCGACATCGTGCGTGCGGAGCTCCCGGAGAACGCGTTCCGCTCGCTGGCGCTGCTGCCGATCTTGTTCGAGGACAAGCCGCTCGGCGTGCTCTTCTTGCGCGGCCGGCAGCCGGTGGCGCCCCACGCGCACGAGCTCTCGCTGGCCCGCACTGTCGCGAGCGCCACCGCGATCGCCCTGCGCAACGCGCGCATCCTGCAGTCGCTCCGCGACCAGACGCAGCAGAGCACCTTCGCGCGGTTCGAGGCGGAGCGCCGGCTGAAGGCGCTCCAGCGCTACGCCGACTTCTTCTATTCGACGGCGGACGGCATCGTCGTCGTCGATCCCGACGGCCACATCCTCTTCTCCAACCCGCGCGCGCAGGCGATCACCGGGCGCACGGCGGAGGACCTCGAGAGGGCGAACCTGGCCGATCTCGTCGACGCGCGCGAGCACCCTCTCCTCGAGGAGATCCGGGCCGGCTTCGCCAAGGGATCGTTCCCGCACATGGTCGATTTCACCGTGCGGCGGGGCGAGCACGAGCGGCTCATCCTGAGCTTCAGCTTCAGCAGCGTCCTTCGCGAGGAGAGCGGCGCCGTCCTGGTCAGCTTCCGCGACGTCACCACGGAGCGCGCCACCGAGGCGGAGCTCACGAAGACGAAGGAGTTCCTGGAGCGCGTCATCGACAGCTCGGTCGACGCGATCGTCTCGGCCAACATGGAGGGCGTCGTCCTGCTCTTCAACCGCGCCGCCGAGCGGATCTACGGGTATGACGCGAAGGAGGTCGTCGGCGTGATGAACGCCCGCGCGCTCTACCCCGACCACAACGCCGAGCACATCATGAGGCTCATCCACGCGAAGGAGCACGGCGGTCCCGGCCGGCTCGAGGGCTACCGGACCGAGGTCCTGGCCAGGGACGGGTCGCGGATCCCGGTGCACCTCTCCGCGGCGCTGATCTTCGAGAACGGCGTCCCGGTCGGCTCGGTCGGCATCTTCACGGACCTGCGGGAGCGGATGCGGATGGAGGCCCGCCTCACCGAGGCGCAGGAGGAGCTCCGCGCTCGCGAGAAGCAGGCCATCATCGCCGAGCTCGCGGGCGCGGCCGCGCACGAGCTGAACCAGCCGCTCACCAGCGTGCTCGGCTACGCCGAGCTGATCTGCCGCCGGATCGACGACGCGTCCCCCATCAAGGGGGCCGCGACCACGATCCGCAGCGAAGCCGAGCGGATGGCGGAGATCGTCCGCAAGATCGGCAAGATCACCCGCTATGAGACGAAATCCTATGTCGGCGCAGCGAAGATCATCGATCTCGACCGATCGAGCGGCGACGACCCGAACAGGGTGATCGGGTGAGCGGAAAGACCGCGGAGCGCCTGGGGGAGCAGCCATTGTCCGACGCTCCCGTCACGCTCCGGAAGCCCCTCACCCGGGACATCCCGCTCGAGTGGGTGGACAGCCTGCTGATCGCGTCGAGCGAGCTGGATCCGTCGGCCTCCATCGAGCAGCGCGCCTCGACGCTGCTCGGCGCGGCCGCGAAGGTGCTCACGGCCTGCGGGCTCGGCATCTACATCCCCGGCGCGACGGGCGCGCAGGTGGCGGTCCGGGTCTCGCCGCGCGCTCGCCGCGACGACGGCCGCGATCCGGCGCGGCTCCTCCCGGAGTTCGCCTTCGAGCGCGTCGTGGCCATCGAGCCCGGAGGTCGCTCGACGATGCACATCGCGGCCGACGACGCCGCGTACCTCGACAGCGCGCCTGTCGAGGCGCTGGTCGACCGGCTCGTGCTCACCCTGGGTGCGTCGCTCCGCGAGGCGCGCGCGCACGAGTCGCTGCGCGCTCAGGTCATGCAGGCCGAGAAGCTGGCCTCGCTCGGGAAGATGGCCGCAGGCGTCGTGCACGAGCTCAACAACCCGCTCACCTCGATCCTCGCCTACTCCGAGTACCTGCGCCGCAAGGGCGAGCGCGGCGGCTTCGACCCCTCGGACATCGAGCGGCTCGCGAGGATCAACGACGCGGCGGATCGCATCCGCCGGTTCTCGCGCGACCTGATCGCCTACGCGCGGCCGTCCACGGAGAAGCCGGGCGCCGTCTCGCTCCACGACATCATCGAGCGCGCGCTCGTCTTCTGCGAGCACCTCCTCGACCAGACGGGCGTCACCGTCGAGCGGCGCTTCGACGAGATCCCTCCGGTTTGCGGCGTCATCGATCCGCTGACGCAGGTGTTCGTGAACCTGTTCACGAACGCCGCGCACGCGATGAACGAGCGCGGCGGCTGCCTCGGCATCTCCACCGCGATGTCGCCGGCGGACGGCTACATCACGGTGACGATCCGCGACGACGGGCACGGGATCGAGCCCGAGCACCTGACGAGGATCTTCGAGCCCTTCTTCACGACGAAGACCGACGGAACCGGCACCGGGCTCGGCCTGAGCATCGTAAGGAACATCGTTGCCTCGCACGGCGGCAGCATCCGCGCGGATGCGCGCGCCCCGCGCGGGACGGTCTTCTCTCTGGAACTGCCGATCGCGCTGCCGTCCTCGGCCCGCCGCTGAGCAGGGGCGAGCTCCCCTCGACTCAGGGCGCGACCTTGATGCCGAGCACGAGCACACCGCCCATGTGCGGCTGACCCGCGACGAAGAAGCTCTCGCCGGCCTTGGCGTTCACCTCGAGCAGGGGCAGGAACGTGGTGCCACCTGGCTTCTGGATGCTCGCGCTGACGACGAAGCGCCTCGGCTCGTCCTTCTTCTTCGCGGCGACCACGTCCTTCAGCGACACCATGAGGACGCTGCCGTTCGGCAGCTTCGTCGTGGTCGGCTTCCCCTTCTGCAGGGTGACCTTCAGCCGCTCGAGGAGCTTGTAGCTGTTGTACGCAGAGAACGGCGGCTTCCCGAGCTCGGGCATCTTGCCGATCTTCGGGTCGATGCCTTTCCCATCGTTCGTCGCGTGGAGGATCACGATCTCGGACGTGACCTCGGCGTCCGAAGGCGCCGCTTGCGGGGGGGCCGGCGCCTTCTCTTGCGCGACGGCAGGGGAAGGGCTCACGCCGAGCGCCAGGACCATCGTCGCGGTGATCGCACTCGCAAGAAATCTCATCACTGTCCTCCCGGACCGTCATCGGAGAGCCAGACCACCGTGGTCGTCGGGCCTGAAGCCACGGCCTCCTGAGGGACGTAAAAGATGGTGCCCATGCGTGCCCCGAAGTCGACCGCGGCGATCTCGACGCCGGGCTCGACCTCCCCCTCGAAGCTCGGCGCGGCGTCCGGCTCCTTCGCCGGCGCCGCGAGCGGCGCGGAGGGCGCCTCGGGCGGCGGGGCGAGCAACGCGGAGGGCGCCGACGTCGTCAGCTCCGCGGTGGGCGTCTCCACGCCCATCTTGCCCCAGACCATCAAGGCGGCGGCCGCCGCCACGGCGAGCGCCGTCAGCGCGAAGATCCCACGCGCGTTGTCGTTCGCCGGCGCTCCCTGGAGCCGCGCCCGAGCGCGGGGCGGCTCGCCCGACGGCGGCGCCGCGAGCGGCCGCGCGGCGCCGCCCCCGTCGCCCCGCGCGGCGCCCGCCTGCCCTTCGAGGAGCTTCGCCATCACCCCATCGGCGATGCCGTCGGCCGCGCTGGAGGCGAGCGCGCTGTCCCGGACCATGTCGGCCGCGGTGACGAGCGCTGCGACCTTCGCCCGGCAGCGCGGGTCGTGGAGCACGTGCTCCTCCACCTGCCGGTGGCGCGCCTCATCGAGCTCACCATCGACATAGAGCATCAGCTCCAGATCCGTCGGCGGGGCGCTCGCTTCCCCGTGATTCGCCTTGCTGCTGTTGGCGCTGCTCACGCGATCTCCTCCGGGTCCTCTGCTGGGGCCTTGCCCTCTTCCTCCGCGTAACAGTCGGCGAGGGCGCGCTGAAGCTTCTGACGGGCGTGGAACAGGCGGCTCATGATCGTCCCCTTCGAGACCCCCATGGCCTGAGCCATCTCCTCGTACGACATGCCCTCCACCTCCCGCATCAGGATCACGCCTCGGTGGTAGGGCGGCAGCGCGTCGAGCGCGGCCTGGATGCGCCCGGCGATCTCCCGGCGCCGGACGACGTTGAGGGGGTCCGCGCCGTCGATCCGAGCGACGAGCGGGAAGTCGGACTGCTCGTCTGCCGCCTGGTTCTCCTGGAGCTCGAGATCGCGGCGTCCCGGCTTCCGCATGAGGTCGATCGCCAGGTTCGTGACGATCCTGTAGAGCCAGGTGAAGAAGGACGAGCCCCCCTGAAAGGAGCCGAGGCCCTTGTAGACCCGGAGGAAGGCGTCCTGCACGAGCTCGCGCGCGTCGTTCTCGTCGCGGACGAGCCCCATCGCGATCGCGAACGCCCTGCGCTGGTGCCGTTCCACGAGCGAGCGGAAAGCCGCCTGGTCCCCCTTCTGCGCCCGCTCGATGAGCTCACGATCTTCCTCCGCTTCCCGCCGCCGTGCCTCGCGGTTGGACGCACGGGCGGAAGCGCTATTCAGGCGCGGGTGGAGCTGCTTCGTTTCGGGGTGGTCGCCCTCCGCGGACAGCTCGTCGCCTTCCGCGTCGACCTCGCCGGGATCACCGGGAGGTGCGACCGGCTCGAGCTCGTCCGGGTGGGAAGGTGCAATGGCCACGGGGTCAGCTTACCTGAGGAGGCTGGGGGACGAGGGAGGTCGCGGAGCAGGCGGACACGCACGGCGCGCGGCAGCCGGCGGACGTGCCGGGCGGGAGACAGCGGCCGCCCGGCTCACGGTTCATCGGCCTCGTCGCTGAGCTCGGGCAGCTCGCCCAGCGTGAGGCGGACATCGAAGACCCGCTCCAGCCGCGCGACGCGGAGCGTAACGGCCTTGTTCACCCCGGCGATGCTCGCCATCCACCGGAGCTCGTTCGGGTCGGAAATCGCCTTTCCTTCGAAGCCGATGATCACATCGTCCGGCGCGATGCCAGCCCGGTCCGCGGGTCCCCCCGCCACCACGGTCTTCACCCACGCCCCCTTTCGATCGGGGCGCTTGAGCCGCCCCGCCTCGATCGAGTTGAGGACGTCGACGATCACCCCGACCTGGCTCCGCCGGATCTTGCCGTCGCGCAGCAGCATCGGGAGCAGCTGCCGGACCATGTTGATCGGGATCGCAAACCCGATGTTGTTCGCGTTGGCACGCACGGCCGCGTTGATGCCGACCACCTCGCCCTTGAGGTTCAGGAGCGGGCCGCCGGAGTTGCCGGGGTTGATGCTCGCGTCCGTCTGGAGGAAGTTGAAGTAGCCGCTCGGGTCGAGCCCCTTCACGTCGTCCCGGGTGCGGCCCTTGGCGGAGAGGATGCCCGCCGAGACCGTGTGGGAGAGGCCGAAGGGGTTGCCGATCGCGACCACCCAGTCGCCGACCTCGATGGTGTCCGAGTCGCCCAGGGGGAGCGACGGGAGCCCCTTCTCGTCGACCTTCAGCACGGCGACGTCCGTGTGCTTGTCGCGGCCGATGACGGTCGCCTTGATGTCGCGGCCGTCGACGAAGCTCACGAGGATGTCGGTCGCGCCCTCGATCACGTGGTTGTTCGTCAGCAGGAAGCCCTCTGGATCATAGACGAAGGCGGTCCCGAGCCCCTCGGCGACCGTGCGGCGGCGGCCGCCCGGCTGCTGCCGCTCGACGCGCGCCTTGACCGTCGCGACCGCTGGATCGGCCCTGCGCGCGAGCGGCGCGAAGGAGCCGGGCATGCCCTCGGAGCGGACGATCGGAGGAGGCGGCGGCGCGGGCGGAGGCGGCGGCGCGATCGCCACCGGCACGGCGCCCGAGGGGACGGTGGAGCTGCTTGCGCTGGAAGAGTGGCCGGGAGAGGCCTTGCTGCACGAGGCGACCAGCGAGGCGAGGAGGACCCACAAGAGAGCCCTGGCGCCAACGGTCACGATCGTTTCGAGACCTCAAGGTAGCGCATCCGCAGATCGTAGAGCGCCTGCTCGAGCAACCTCTCCTCGTCGCCCGAGAGGTTCCCCTTCGTCTTCTCCTGGAGGAGCGACAGCAAATCGATGTCCTGATGCGCGAGGATCAGGTTCTGCTCTTCCCGGCCGTCGGGGCTGGGCGCGTCGCCGAGGTGAACGTACGCGGAGCCGATGATCGACAGCACGAAGGTCGAGAAGTCGAGCGTCGGCAGCTCCGGGAGGCTCCCTGGCGGAGGGAGGTCTTCCCGATTCGTCGCGTCGCTCACTCTGCCCCTTCGTCGTCGAGCTCGGGCTCGATCCGCGACCCCTGCGCTGACGCGCCGAGCGCCGGCTGGTCGACGGCGATCCCCTCGGCGTGCTCCTCCAGGTCCTGCAAGCCCGCGAGGTGCGCCTCGATGATCCCGGCGCTGAGCGTCCCGCTCGCCAGGAGGCGCTCGCGCACCCGACGATCGAGCTGCAGCTCCGTCAGCTTGCCCTTCTCACCTACGGTCATGATGTGATCTCCTCAGACAACCCACCCGTTCGCGGTGGGCTTATGACGACTTCTTCGAGAGCGTCACGAGCACCCCCCCATCCCCGTGCTCGTGATGGTGGCTGTGATCGTGGTCGTGGTCGTGGTCGTGACCGCAGCAGCCCTCGCCCTCGGAATCCTCGATGCGCTCCTCCAGCTCGGCCTGAGCCTGCGCGATCTCCTCCTCGCTGGCGGCGCGCACGTCCTTGACCTGAACCTGAAAGCGCACCTTCTGGCCTGCCAGAGGGTGATTCGTGTCCACCCGGAAGCCCTCGGGGAGGATCTCGATGACCCGGAGCGCGATCGGCGAACCGTCCGGGCCCTGGGCGACGAACTCGTCGCCGACCTCGACAGCGCCCCCATCGGGGAAATCCGCCTTGTCCACCTCGAAGATGCCGGCGTCATCGCGCTCGCCGAACGCATCTTCCGGCTCGACGGTGATCTCGCGCTGCTCGCCGGCGCGCAGCCCTTCCAGCGCGCGCTCCAGCCCGGGCACGATCTGAGCATAGCCGTGCGTGTAGACGAGCGGCTCCGCGGTCGATGCCTCATCCACCGTCTCTCCGGTTTCGTTGAAGAGGACGTAGGACAGCGTGACGACCGTATCCGTTGCGATGGGCAGCGACTCCATGGGGCGGCGGTTGGTCTGCCACGGCGCTTCCGCGGTTTCAAGCGAGGCGCGCTCGCGCGGCAGCATGCTATGAGGACGTCCGATGGCCGATTCCATGGCTCGGGCGACCGGTCGCGACCCCCTCGACGCGTCGCCCGCTGCTGCGCAGGCCACCACGGAAGCGGAGCGCCTCCGTCCCGGAGAGGCGGCGCCGGGCGAGACGCGACCGGCCTCGACCGCGCCGGCGCCCCCCGGCGGCGCGGCGGCCCGGGGCCCGCGCGAGGGCGGACCGCGTCCTCGACGTGGGGGAGAGAGCCTGGAGCAGGAGCTCTCCCGGGTAGGCACGAAGCGCTGGCTCGCTCGCCTCGGCGTCCTCGCGACGATCGCAGCGCTCGTCGCGGGGCTCGCCGTCTGGAGGATCCGGACGAGGCCCCCGCCGCCGCCGCGCTACGTCACGGGCGACGTCACCACGGGCGACGTGCTCGAAGTGGTCCAGTCGACGGGGCAGGTCAAGCCGCTCACCGAGGTGCAGATCGGCGCCCAGGTCTCGGGGCGGATCACCAAGGTCTACGTGGACTTCAACAGCATCGTGAAGGCCGGCGACGTGCTGGCCGAGATCGATCCGACGCTCTTCGGGGCGCAGATCGACTCGAACCAGGCGCAGATCGCGGCGGCCAGCGCGAGCGTCGTGCGCTCGGAGGCGTCGCTGGGGACCGCCAAGCAGCGCCTCGAGCGCGCGAGGAAGATGGTCGCGGAGGGGGTGGGCTCGCAGGCCGATCTGGACACGGCGCAGGGCGCCTACGACGTCGCGCTCGCCGACCTCGCGGCCTCGAAGGCGCAGGTGGCGCAGCTCAGGGCGGTGCTCCGCTCCTCCACGACGAACCTCCAGTACACGCGCATCTTCTCGCCGATCGACGGGGTCGTCATCAGCCGCGCGATCGACCCCGGGCAAACCGTGGCGGCGAGCTTCCAGGCGCCGACCCTCTTCGTGATCGCCCAGGATCTTCGCAAGATGCGCGTGCTCGCCGACATCGACGAGGCGGACGTCGGGCGGCTCCGCGAGGGCATGACGGCGGACGTGAGCGTCGACGCGTTCCCGGGCGAGACGTTCCGAGGGACGGTGAGCCAGGTGCGCTACAGCCCGTTGAGCCAGTCCGGCGTGGTGACGTACGCGGCGGTCGTCGAGGTCGACAACCCCGACATCAAGCTCCGGCCGGGGATGACGGCGACGGTGAGCGTCCGGTCCGCCGAGGCCAAGGGGGTGCGGCGGCTGCCGAACGCGGCGCTCCGGTTCAAGCCCGCCCCGACGCGGGACAAGGACGGCAAGGAGATCAAGGGGCCGCCCCTCGAGCCGCTCCCGCCGAAGAAGGGCCGAATCTACGTGCTGACCGACGCGACGCCCGGGGCGGAGAAGATCGAGCCGCGCGTCGTCGACGTCGGGATCACCGACGGCATTTTCACCGCGCTCGGGTCCGATCTCGGGCCGCTCAAGGTCGTCACCGACGAGAACGACGATCCGTCCGCGAGCGGCAGGGGGCGCGGCCCTCGGCTGTTCTGAGGCGTGATGCTGCCCCAGAGCCAAGACGTCGCCGCGGCGCCCCGAGACGAACCGCTCATCGAGCTCTCGAGCGTCGGCAAGGACTACACGACCGAGGCCGTCATCGTGAGGGCGCTCCGGCACGTGGATCTGAGCATCCAGCACGGCGATTTCGTCGCGATCGTCGGGCAGAGCGGCTCGGGCAAGAGCACCCTGATGAACATCATCGGGTGCCTGGACCGGCCGACGCAGGGGACGTACCGGCTCGACGGCCTCGACGTCACCCGGCGCAGCAACGACGCGCGCGCGATCGTCAGGAACCGCCTGATCGGGTTCGTCTTCCAGGGCTTCAACCTGCTGCCGCGCACCACGGCGCTCGAGAACGTCGAGCTGCCGCTGGTCTACCGGGGCGTCGGCGCGGCGGAGCGGCGCCAGCGGGCGCTCGAGGCGCTCGGCGCGGTGGGGCTGGCCGAGCGCCTGCACCACACGCCGAACCAGCTCTCGGGCGGGCAGCAGCAGCGCGTCGCCATCGCGCGGGCGCTCGTCACCTCACCGCCGCTGCTCCTCGCCGACGAGCCCACGGGCAACCTCGACACGCGCACGAGCTACGAGGTGCTCGGGCTGCTGCAGCGGCTCAACCGGGGCGGGATCACGATCGTCCTCGTGACGCACGAGCCGGACATCGCCGCCTGCGCGAGCCGCGTGATCACGATGCGCGACGGCGAGATCCGCAGCGATCTCAGGAACGATCGCCCCGTCGACGCGGCCGCGGCGCTCGCCGCGCTGCCGCTCTCCGCGGCGGAGAGCGACGAGCGCTCGCCATGAGCGGCTACCTCGCCGCCGTCCGGATCGCGCTGCGCGCCATCGTCCGCTCGAAGCTCCGCGCCGCCCTGACGGTGCTCGGCATCCTGATCGGGGTCTCGGCCGTGGTGATCGTCGTGGCGCTCGGGACGGGCGTGCGCAACCGCGTCCTGGGCGAGATCTCGGGCATGGGGGCGAGCTCGATCTACATCTTCCCGCAATCGACGCAGGCGTCGGGGCTGAAGCGCCGCGAGAACGCGAGGATGTCGGAGGCCGACGGGATCGCGATCCTGAAGGAGTCGACGAGCGTGGCCGTGCTGAGCCCGTTCAGCTCGACGTCGACGCAGATCGTTGCCGGAGAGGCCAACGTCGCGACCCAGGTCATGGGCGTGACCCGGAGCTACCTCTCGATCCTCTCGTACAGCGTCGGGGTGGGCGAGGGCTGGACCGAGGCCGACGAGCAGCTCAAGGCGAAGGTCTGCCTGATCGGCGAGACCGTCCGGGAGAACCTGTTCGGCTCGGGCGAGGCCGTGGGCCGGTACATCCGGATCGGCAAGCACCCGTTCCGGGTGATCGGGGTGCTCGCGAAGAAGGGGCAATCGCCCTTCGGCGAGGACCAGGATGACCGGCTGCTCATGCCGATCGGCAGCTTCCGGTCGCGGATCGTGCCGAGCGCGCCGGGCAGGGTGCAGATGCTCGTCGCCGCCGCCACGAGCGAGCGGACCGTCGATCGCGCGGTGGAGCAGATCGACAGGATCCTCCGGCAGCGCCACGGGATCGCGCCGGACGACGAGCCGAATTTCGTGATCCGCACGCAAGCGGAGTTCCGCGCGTCCCAGGAGCGGATCCTGGACACCTTGACGATGCTCCTGTCCTCGATCGCCGCGGTGTCGCTCCTCGTCGGCGGGATCGGCGTCATGAACATCATGCTGGTCAGCGTCACCGAGCGGACGCGCGAGATCGGCATCCGCATGGCGATCGGCGCCTCCGAGGGAGACATCCTCGTCCAGTTCCTTGTCGAGGCCATCACCCTGTCGCTCATCGGCGGCGTGCTCGGGCTCGGCGCGGGGCTCGGCGTCATCGAGGCCCTCGCCGCGACGCTCGGCTGGAACATGACGTTGCCGGCCAGCGCGGTCGTCGTCGCGGTGGGGACGAGCGCGACGATCGGGATCGTCTTCGGGTTCTTCCCGGCCCGCCGCGCGGCCCGTCAGGATCCCATCGCCGCCCTGAGGCACGAATGAGCGCCACGCTCACCCGGGTGTTCTCGGCGGTCGTGATCGCGCTGCGCGCCGTCCGCCGGAACAAGCTCCGCGCCGGGCTCACGATCCTGGGGATCACGATCGGCGTCGCGGCCGTCGTCACCGTCACGGCGCTGGCGAGCGGCGCGCGCGCCAGCGTCAACGCGCAGATCTCGAACCTCGGCTCCAACTCGCTCATCGTCTTCGCCCGCTCCGCCCGCGCCTCGGGCGTCCGCAGCACCGCGGGCGCCAAGCTCTCGGAGCTCGACGGCCAGGCGCTCGCGCGCGAGTCGACGAGCATCCGGCTCGTGGCGCCGTTCCTCAGGTCGAGCGCCCAGGTCATCCACGAGGGCCAGAACGCGAGCCCGACGCTCGTCGGGACGCGCCTGAACTACTTCGAGATCCGGAGCTGGAAGGTCGCGCAGGGAGAGCCGTGGAGCCCCGCCTCGGAGAACCTCTCCGAGAAGGTCGTCGTGATCGGGGCTCAGACCGCGCGCGATCTGTTCGGATCGCTCGATCCGGTCGGCCGGATGGTGCGGATCGGCCGCCAGATGTACCGCGTGCTCGGCGTGCTGGAGGAGAAGGGGGCGTCGCCCTTCGGGCAGAGCCAGGACGAGATCGTGCTGATGCCCATCACCACGATGCGGTCGCACGTCGTCGCCACGCGGCCCGGGGAGGTTCACGCCATCTTGCTGAGCTCGACGTCGGCCGAGACGTCGGAGCGCGCCAGGCAGCAGGCCGAGGCGATCCTCCGCCAGCGGCACCGCATCGGCGAGAACGACGAGGACGATTTCGCCGTCCGGAGCCAGGCGGAGTTCCAGGCCATGCAGGACGCGATCTTCGCGGCGCTCTCGGCGTTGCTCGTCAGCATCGCGGCGGTGTCGCTCGTCGTGGGCGGCATCGGCGTCATGAACATCATGCTGGTCAGCGTCACCGAGCGCACCCGGGAGATCGGCATCCGGATGGCCATCGGCGCCCGGGAGATCGACATCCTGCTGCAGTTCCTGCTCGAGGCGCTCGTGCTCGCCACGCTGGGCGGCATCGTCGGCAGCGCGCTCGGGTACGGCGTCATCTTCGGGTTCTCGCGCGCGCTCGGCTGGCCGATGAGGCTCGAGCCGGCTGCGCTCGCGGTCGCGCTCGGGGTGAGCACGGCGATCGGGATCGTCTTCGGGTTCTTCCCGGCGCGGCGGGCCGCGCGCATGGATCCCGTGAGCGCGCTAGGGCGCGAGTAGCGCGAAGCGCGCCGGACCGCGGGCGGTGGCCGGTGGAGGAGGGAGGCGGAGGCGCTGCCGCACGAGCCGGCGCGCGCCTCCCGGGATCAGCTCTTCTTCATCAGGTCGGCGAACGTGCCGAACTTGGCCTCGCGCGCGACCCCCGCGCGGTACTGCTGGTACGCCTGCTTCTCGGCGTCCTCCTTGAGGGCGCGGATCGACAGCTTGGCCTCGCCCCGGCGCGGATCCACCTCGATGATCTTCGCGTCGAGCTGGGTCCCGATGGGGAACTCCTTCCGGAGGTCGGTGCCGCGCTGCGTGCCGGTGTGGCCTGCCGGGATGAAGCCGCGAGCCGCTCGCCCCGTGGTGCCGAGCACCCGGACGACGAGCCCCCCTTCGGTCACCTGCGTGACGGACACCTTCACCGCCTTGCCCTGCTGAACACGCTGGCGCGGCTCGCTCTCCTCGCCCTCTGGCGGAGCGGGGTGGAGCCCGATGCGCCGGCCCGCGGCGTCGCAGGTCGCGACGACAACGTCGACGTCGTCGCCGACCTTCACGACCTCGTTCGGGTGCTGGATCGGCTTCATCGAGAGGTCGGCCGTGTGGATGAGCCCGTCGATGCCCGGCTCGAGCTCGATGAACGCGCCGAACGGCTGCAGGCGAGCGACCTTGCCCTTGTGGCGCGTGCCGACCGCGTACTTCTCCTTCACCGCGTCCCACGGGTCGACCGTGGCGGCCTTGCGGCTCAGCCAGAGCTTGCCCTTGTCGTCGACGCGGAGGACCTTCACGTCGATCTCCGCGCCCGGCTTGAACAGGTCGGCCAGCTTGGCGCCGCGGTCGTGGCTCGCCTCGCTCATGTGGACCAGCCCCTCGACGCCGCCGGCGTCAGGGAGCGCGACGAACACGCCCCACGCGACGACCTTGCGCACGATGCCCTTGTGCAGCGAGCCGGGCTCGATCGACGTGAGCGCCTCGGTGCGCGCCTTCCGGCTCTCCTCTTCGAGCATCTTGCGGCGGGACACGACGATGTCGCGCCCCTTCTTCGCGAACTGGGTCACGCCGAAGTCGAGCCGCTGGCCCACGAGGTAGTTGAGGTCGGCGCCGTGGCGCAGATCGACGTGCGACGCCGGCGCGAAGGCGCGGAGGCCGCCGAGGTCGACCTCGAGCCCGCCCTTCACCGCCCCGGTCACGAACCCCTCGATCGACTCGCCGCTCTGGAGCGCAGCCTCGGCGCGCGCGCGCGCCTGATCGAGCTGCACCGGCGCCCTGGACAGGAGGAGCATGCCTCCGCGCACGCCGGTGCTCGCCACCGTCGCGATGAACTGATCTCCCTCGACGGGCGGCTCTTCCTCGAGGATCTCGCGACGGTCGAACAGCCCCGTCGCCTTCCCGGCGATGTCGATCCAGATGGCGTGGTCGGTGATCTTGCTGACCTTGCCGAACACTTCCTCGCCGATGCTGAAGGCCGGGCGCTCGCGCGGCGGCGGCGCGCCCTGCCCCTTGCGCCGCTTGCGCTTCTCGCCACCGGGCTGCGGCTGCCCGCCCGCCTCGTCGGCCGCGTGCTCCTCCTCGCCCTCCTCTTCTTCTGCCGCGTCGGCCGCCTCCGCGCCGCTGGCCTCGGCCGCCTCAGCGGCCTCGCCCTCGGGCTGGCCGGACTCCTCCGCGCCCTTGCGGCGACGGCGGCGACGACGCTTCTTTCCAGCGCCACCCTCGGTCTGCGCGGCCGCACCGGCCTCTCCGGCCGGCGCGGGCTTCGCAGCCAGCGCCGGCTTCGCGGCCGGCGCGGGCTTCGAAGCCGCCGGAGGGGTCCGCCTGCCGGACGAGAACCCCGGCTTGCGATTGCCGATATCATCCCGCGGCAAGCCTGGAACGCGGTTGCCGATGTTGTCGCCCGGCTGCTCTTCCCACTCGTCGTCGGCGTCACTCGCCGGGGCGGCGCTCGCCGCCGCGGCCGGTGTCGCCTCGGACTGGGCCGAGCTCGCCTGCGGCGACGCTTCTTCGCCGGGCTCGTAGCTCGCTTCAGTTGGAGGGGTGGACCCCCCTTCATGGGCTTGGGCTGCTTGCTCGGGCGCAGCGTTCGACGACTCGAGCGGGCCGCCCTGGTCGGCCGGAGCTCCCGGCGCGTCCGCCGGCGTGGTGGTATTTTCGTGGGTATTCATCCGCGCCTCGCGCGACAACGCATGCCGATGGGGGCGAAACGTGCTCGCGTTCTCTCCAGCGGCCCCCTCGGTTGAATGGGGGAAGGGGCCGGAACCATATCGTACCCGGGACGTTTACGCGAGAGCCTACCGCATGATGGGCAGGTGCTTGTTGCTCCCCCCGCTCCGATCGATGCGGAGGCCGCCCCCGCTCGCGAGGTTGTGGGCGCTGACCTGGCCGGCCAGCCGCTCCGCCACATCCACGAAAGCGCGCGCGATCGGGCTGCTCGGGGCAGCCTGAACGACCGGCGTGCCGGCGTCGCCCCACTCCCGGATGGCCGGATCCATCGGGATCTGGCCGAGCAGCGGCGCCTCGGCGAACTCGGCGATCTTCTGCCCGCCGCCGGCCCCGAAGAGCTCGTGCCGCTTGCTGCACCCGTCGCACACGAAGTAGCTCTCGTTCTCGACCACGCCGAGCAGGGCGATCCCGACCTTCTGGGCCATCGAGACCGATTTGTACACGTCCTGGAGGGCCACCTCCTGCGGCGTTGTCACGACGATCGCGCCCGTGGTCCTCATCTTCTGGGAAATCGTCAGCGCAATGTCGCCGGTACCGGGCGGAAGATCCAGCACGAGGTAGTCGAGCTCACCCCATTCCACGTCGCGCATGAACTGGATCAGGGCGTTCTGGAGCATCGGCCCGCGCCAGACGACCGCCGATCTCGGATCTTCCAGCAGGAAGCCGATCGACATGAGCTTCACGCCGAAGCGCTCGAGCGGCAAGAACTTCTGCCCATCGGCCGATGTCGGGCGGCCCATCACGCCGAGCATGGTCGGGACGCTCGGCCCGTACATGTCCGCGTCGAGGAGGCCGACCTTGGCCCCCTCGCGGCTGAGCGCCAGGGTGAGGTTCGCGGCGACCGTGCTCTTGCCGACGCCGCCCTTGCCGCTCATCACGAGGATGATGTTCCGCACGCCCGGGGACGGGTCGTCCTGGAGGATGGTGCGCGCGGGGATGCCGATGTCCCACGCGATCCGGACACCCTTCGCGCCGGCGCCCTTCAGCGCCGCCTCGATGTCCGCCGCGAGCCGCTGCTTGAAGTAGCTGGTCAGCTCGACGGTGAGCGAGACGGCCTCGCCCTCGACCGAGAGCTCCCGGACGCGACCGAGGTCGGTGATGGGACGCTGGAGGTCCGGCGCGATGACCTTTGCCAGCGCGGCGAGCGCGGCGTCCTTCGTGATGGGCATGGGGCGAAGGAGTTAGGACTGCTCGGGATTCCCGTCAACCGGCGAGCGCGGCGTCGCCGCGGGCGCTCGCTCTGGCCTGGCCGGGCGCGGCGCGACACAGGCCGTTCCTGCGCCCGGCCGGCGCCGTCACCAGCAGGTGGCGACCTTGGAATCGGGGTCGCCGCGATCGAGCTGGCGCGACGGCAGGTAGCACCGCGAGTCCACGCAGTCCCCGCTCGAGTTCTGCTCGACGCACACGCACGCGCCGACGAGCCCGCTGGGCGACTTCGGGCAGACCTCCGCCGCGTTCTCCGCGGTGCACCGGATGGGGAGCGCCGCGTCCAGACACGCCCGCTCGCCGCGCAGCGTGGTGGTGCACTCCATCGTGGACTCCGCGTCGCCGCAGTCGGTGTCGTTGCGGCACGGCTCGCAGAAGTTGCCCTTGCCGGTGCAGGCGCCGAACCGCGGGATGCACGCGCCCTCGTCGCACCGGTAGTCCAGGTCGCAGTCGGAGTCCGCGCTGCAAGACCTGGCGCACCGGAGCTCGCCGTCGATCGCGACGCAGCGCTGCTCCGCGGCGAACGAGCAGTCGAAATCGGTGCTGCACGGCGCGCACTGGGTGCGCTTGACGCAGGTGCTGCGCAGCAGGCACACCGGGCCCTCGACATAGGTGTTGCCGTCCCCGAACGTGGACGGGTCGATGCACTCCTCGTCGGTCTCACCGCAGAAGCCGTTATCCCCCTTGTTCGTGCCGCAGATCGCGTGAGGATCGCGGGACACGGCGCACTCGAAGCCGCCGGGGCAGTCCGCATCGCCCATGCAGTGCGGCATCGTGCAGTAGGCCTCGGCGTCGCCCTGTCCCTTGCCAAGGCACTCCAGGCCGAGCGAGGTGCACTGGTCGGGGGAGCAGGCCGGGACGACGCAGGCGCTGCCGTCGCTGCACTTGCCGGCGGAGCAGGCGGGGTCGCCGCCGCACCGCTCCGTGTCGCGCTGGCACTCGCCTGGGTTCCCGTTGCATTGGATCGGGTTGCACGGCGTCTCGTCGGGGCAGCGCCCGAACTGGCCGCACTCGGTGCCGAATGGGCAGGGCGCACCGAAGCCCACCATCTTCTCCTTCTGCGTGCAGACCAGGATCTCGGCCTTCGTGTCGTCCTCCTCGGCCGGCGCACAGTCCTGGAAGCCTGGAATACATTCGCGGTGGCTGCTGCACCTGAGCACGCAGCGGTTGCCGACGCAGGTGTTGCCCTCCAGGCAGAGATCTGGCTCGCATTTGCCCTCGCAAACGCCGTCGACGATGACCCCCCCGAAGCATTTGTCCTGCGGCGTGCCCGACGAGCATGCGCCGCTCGCGATGGCCGCCCCGCTCGCCAGGCAGCACAGCATCAGGAAGGCGTGGATACTACGGAGACGGGGCCGACGGGCGCTGTGAGAAGCGACAACCTGCTGCATAGGACCTCAGCGCGGGAAACACCCGCGGATCGGGGCAGGCACGGCGGGCCTGGCCGGAGATTGCGGAAACGCGCTCCCGAGCGAAGCGGCGACGCCAAGGTTGCCCTTGACGCCCCCCGTGCCGCCCAGAAGAATGAGCACTCCTACACCATACTTCAGGCGGTGGCATCATGCGAATCGACGCGGTTCTCGGTGGGATGGGCCTTTTCGTCGTGGCGGCTCTAGGGCTCGTCGGCTGCGCAGAAGAGGATCCCATTCCTGCTCCTCCTTTTCCCGAGGGGACGGGTCAAGCTGCGAACGCTCGATATCCGGCTGGGCCGTATGGGGTGAGCCTCCACCGGGTGATCGCGAACTATCAGTTCGTCGGGTACGCCAACGCCGCCGAACACAACGACACGATGCAGCCGATTCAGCTCGCCGATTTCTACAACCCGACCGGGACGGAGGTCTTTCCGGAAGGCTCGCTTTACGGCGCGGGAGAGCCGAAGCCGAAGGTGCTGCTGATCGACGTCTCGTCCGTATGGTGCGGCCCCTGCAAAATCGAGGCAGAGTCCGTCCTGCCCGAGCTCTACAAGAAGTATCAACCCCAGGGCGGCGAGTTCCTTGTTCAGCTCGCAGACGGAAGGACCCCGGGCGAGGCGGCGGTCCCGAACGACCTGTACCGCTGGACGACCCGGTACGACGTGCAGTACCCGTCGGCGATCGACCCTTCGTACAAGCTCGGCGCGCTTTTCCAGGCCGACGCGTTCCCGGCGAACATGATCGTCAGGACGCAGGACATGACGATCATGGAGATCGTCGCTGGCGTGCCCGAGGAGAACAGCAATTTCTGGCGAACCTTTGAGAAGATCATGAACGGCGAGCTCTGAACGAGCTTCGCCGTGCGCGCCTCGTCGAACCACCGGTCGGCGCGCGCGTGTAGGGAGAATCTGCCAGGGCGCCGCAGAGGGCGCCCGCGACGTTGAGCCCTCATGCCGGTCGGCCGCTCAGGCCGGCCCCTTCGCGATGGAAACCCAATGAACCGAAAAACCCGCTGCGCGCTCTCGCTGGCGTCGATTGTCCTCGGCCTCGCTACCACCTCGTGCGGAGCAGCCTCAGGCGGCCCATCGGCGAGCCGGGCGCCGGATTTCTCGCTCCCCGCCCTCGACGGCAAGACGGTCAGGCTCTCGGACCATGCCGGCAAGAGCGTGGTGCTCATCGACTTCTGGTCGACCACCTGCGATCCGTGCCTGGCGGAGATGCCCCACCTCGTCGAGCTCTACAAGAAGCACAGGGACAAGGGGTTCGTCGTGCTCGCCGTCTCGCTCGACGGACCGGAGTCGCGGGCGCAGGTGAGCAGCACGGTCCACGACAGGGAGATGATCTTCCCTGTGCTCCTCGACGAGGAGACGACCGTGGCCGCCAAGTACAATCCGAAGCGCGAGCTTCCGTTCTCCGTGCTCATCGGCCGAGACGGCTCGATTCTTCACAAGCGCAGCGGGTACCAGCCCGGCGACGAGGCGGCGCTCACCGAGCAGGTCGAGAAGGCGCTTGGCCAGTAGCGCCGGGGCGGCCGTCCGGCGCGCCTTGTCGGCGCGATCGGCGGCTCGCTCGCTCCACGGCGCCAAGGTCCATGGTAGAGATCGGGCGGTGCGCAGCCCGCTCCGCCTCGTCCGTTCCTGCCTGACAGCGACGCTCCTCCTCGCGGCCACGCCGGCGGCGGCGGTCGATCTCCCGAACGTCGGCGGCGAACCGCTCTCGCTCGATGTCGTGAACACCGCGGCCGTCAGCTACCACTTCGACAATCGCAACGACGATCGCCGCTATCCCTCGACCCATCTCGACGACAACTACGGAGAGTTCGTCGATCGGCTCGACGCCCAGCTCAACTGGTGGCGCCTGCAGCTCGGGATGCGGCTCAACGGCTCTTTCTACGTGCCCAGGCCCTCGGCGACCGACATCGATCTGCAGCGGAAGGTCCTGAACAAAGAGGTCTCGTTCGAGCTGGACGACGCCGCGCGGGAGCTCCACTCCCGGTATTTGACGACGGTCTACCCGGCGAAGCTCTGGCTCACCTACACGCAGCCGGGCATCGAGGCCACGGTCGGCGACTTCTACGCGCAGCTCGGGCGCGGCCTCGTCTTCAGCGTGCGGAAGATGGACGAGCTGGCCATCGACACGACCGTGAGGGGCGGCAGGCTCGTGCTCGACAAGGATTTCCAGCTGTTCAGGCTGGAGGCCACCGCCTTCGCCGGACAGATGAACCCCCTGCGCGTCGACGACGCGAGCGGCAGGCGGCTCCACGGGGACGGGTCGCCGCTCTTCTTCGGCTTCCCTGGCGCAAGCGACCTGGCCACAATCGACTTCAACAAAAACAATCGACCTTACAATGCGATCGAGGGGGCCCGGCCGAACTACCTGGAGGACACCGTGCTCGGCGGACGCCTGGAGGCGGGTGTGAAGGGCGTCGAGCTCGCAGCGAACGGCGCGCTGCTGCTGCGCAAGTCATATACCGCGGAGTTCAACCGATGCGTGGCCGCGGCCCAGCTCATTGAGGACGCCGATGTGCGCAGGGCGCAGCAACGCCTGTGCGCCGGTGAGTTCCCTGAGTTCGTCAGCAACCCCCCCGAGCGGCAGCGCAACACGATCCGCACCTTCAGCGGCTCGGTGAGTATTCCGTCTATCGCGGAGCGCGGGGACGTCTACGTCGAGGTGGCCGGTCAGCAGCTCCGCAGCGGTCGCCCCAGCCGGGATGGTGAGCCGGCAAGGGACATATCTGGCTACGCGGTCTATCTGGCGGCGAACGGGCGCGGAGGTCCGCTCGCCGTCGCCCTCGAAGGGAAGCACTACCGGCGATTTTTCCCGCTCTCGGCCAACGTCGACGTCTCCCCGCTGTCGAACCCGGGGTTCAACGCGCCGGAGTTCGAAGGCGTGGCGTACAACCAGCCTCCGACGGCGGAGCCCATCTACGTCGAGCCGATCGGGTCCCCCAATGTCTGCGTAACGGGCGGTCGCGCCCGCGTGGACTACCGCTTCAACCGGAGCGCGGCCATTTACGCCTGGCTCGGACGCTATGTGAGCTTCTCGGAACGCCGTGACAACATCGACTGCGACACGGCGGATAGCCTTCGGACCGACACCTGGGATACCGCGGCAGGCGCCGAGATCGACTTCGATGGCCGCCGCTCGCACGTGCGCGCCTGGACTGGAGTTCGGCAATCCGATGCGGCCGACACCGGCGACGTCTTCTACAGCGAAGGCTACGTCCGGTACGACATCGTGAAGCACCTCGCCGGCGCGTTCTCCCTCCAGGCACAGGGCAACAGCCGCCGCCGTTACAGGCCAGAGAATTTCGAATCGTCCTGGGTCGAAGGGGACAACTACGTCGCGCTCCAGTGGTCACCCCATCTCGCGGCGATGTTCGGCTACGAGTACTCCTCACAGCCTGGGTGTGCGCCCGGCAGGGGCAACGAGCTCTGCCACTACTTCAACGGGGGACTTCAGTGGAAAGCCGGGTCGAGGGAGACAGTGCTCGACCAGGTCATTGACACCGTGCAGCTCTTCGTCGGACAGCGGCGCGCGGGCCTGCGTTGCGTTTCGGGCGTGTGCCGGAATTTCCCACCGTTCGAGGGGGCGCGGCTCGAGCTCGTCTCGAAATTCTGAGCGACCGGGCCGCCGCGAGCGCCATACCGGCAACGCTCAGAACGCCGCAAGGATCTCGCAGGCCACCGAGGTCCTGACCTGGGGCTCGGCGTCGGCGAGGAGCGATGCGGCGCGCGGGATCTCGCCGAGCGCGACCAAACCCGCCCCCGCCGCCTCGCGCACCGGGATCTCGCGGGATCCGACGTCGCGCTCCAGCAGCGGCACGACCGCGCGGATCCCTGCACGTGCGAGGGCTCCCCGCGCGAGCACCGCGCGCGTCGACGTCCCCGCGGCGAGCTTCATCAGCCAAGCGACGGCCGCGGAGCGCTCGCGCGCCGCGACGTCCCGCGGCGCGGCGTCGACGTGGCGGCTATGGACGGCGAAGACCACGGCCTCATCCGGATCGCCCTGCGCCTCGATGAGCGCAGATCGCACCGCCGGGTCCTGGAGCGGCGCCGAGAGGATGGCGTAGACGCGATCCCGGCTCTGGCTGGAGCGGATGGAGCCGATGAGGACGGAGACCGCTTCGCCGGCGCCCTCGCCTCCCGCGCGGACCAGCGCGCGCGCGGCGGCGATCGCGGGCGCGCCGCGCTGGGTGGAGATCGCCCAGCGGAGCTGCGCGCGCCCGCCGCCGTCCAGCGCGCGCGACGTCGCCCACGCTTCGGCGATCGCCTCGCGCCCGGGTTCATCCGAGAGGGTCCAGACATCGCGCAGCGCCAGCACGACCTCCTGACCGCCGAGCGCCCCGGCGGCGCGGATCGCCAGCGTCCGCGCGAGCGGGTAAGGATCGAGCCGCGCCGCCGCGAGCAGCGCTTCCCGATCGCTCGGGTCCGCTGCCGCGGCGGCGGCGCGAAGCGCCGAGACGCGGACCTCCTGATCTCCGTCGAGCATCCGCGAGCGGCGCACCGCGCCGTCGTCGGCTGTGATGAGCGCCCGCGTCTCCAGCGCGCGGAGCGCCGTGTCCTTGCCGGGGTATCTCCCGGCCGCCGCGTCGCTCGCGTACCGCTTCACGCTCTCCGGGTCGGTGAGCCCCGCCTCGAGGAGGATCATCGCCGCGGCGGTCGCGATCGCGTCCGAGCCCGCGGCGCGCTCGGCGAGCGCGTCCTCCAGCGCGCGCGCGCACGTCCGGAGCTCGCGCAGCCGATCGGCGCCCGATGGCGGCGTCGCGCGCGCGATCTCCCCCTGCGCGACCGCGCGGGCGATCGCTCGTGCGCCCTCGCTGTCCAGCGTGCCGCGGCGGAGCTCGTCGCTCAACGTGCGGCGCAGCTCGTCGAACCTGCCCGCCTCGGCTGCGCGCAGGGAGGCCGAGCTCGCGCAGCCGGTGACGGCGGCGAACGAGAGGAGGCCGGCGAGGATCGACCGGGAGAGCACGCGGCGCATGACGCGCCTCTTACCGCGCCGAAGTTCGCGTTCGAAGCCCCTTCGGCTCGACCACCCGGGGATTCCGTTTTATAGGGCGGTCACATTCCGGCACCATGCGTATCGACGTCATCGTCAACACCACGGCGCGCCGGTACCGGGCGAGGCCGTCGCTCATCGACCGCATGGCGGCCGCGTGCGCTGGCGCGGCGGAGCTCCACCCGACCTCGAACGTCGCGGAGCTCGCGGAGGTCTGCGAGCGGCTCGCCCGGCGACGCACGGATCTCGTCGCGCTCTCGGGCGGCGACGGCAGCTTCATGGCCGGCGTCACGGCCCTCGCGCGCGCCTTTGGCGAGCGCTCGCTGCCGCCTCTTGTCCTGCTGCCAGGCGGCACCGTGGCAACCGTCGCGCGGAACTGGGGCATGACCGGAGATCCGGCTGTGCTCCTCGCGCGGACGGTCAGCGAGGTTCGCGGCCTCCCGAGCGGCGCGGCCATCCATGGCGCCGTCCGCCGGCCCACCCTGCGCGTGCGCGCGACGACCCGCAGCGGCGTCGAGGAGCGCATCGGCTTCATCTTCGGCACCGGGCTCGTGGCCAGCTTCTTCGATGTCTACTACGAGCGCGGAGGCGACGGCTACGGCGCCGCTGCGCGCATCGTGGCGCGGGTGTTCATCGAGTCCTTCTACGGCGGCGCCCACGCGCGCCGCGTCCTCGACCCGCTGCCCTGCACGATCGACGTGGAGGGGCGGCAGCTCGCCCCACGCGCCTGGTCGCTCATCTGCTCGTCTGCAGTGCGTGACCTCGGGATCCACATGCTGGTCACCTACCGGGCAGGCGAGGATCTCGATCGCCCTCACCTCGTCGCCAGCGCCCTGCCCCCTCGAGAGCTCGGGCCGCGCGCTCCGCTCGTCCTCGCGGGCCGCCGGATCGGCGGCAGGGACCACTTCGACGACCTCGTCCAAGATTTCACGGTCCGGTTCGGCGCCGAGACCAGCGCGACCTCGCCCGGCGACGGCCCCTACATCCTCGACGGCGATCCCCTCCGAGCGAGCGAGATCCGGGTCTCCGCCGGGCCAGCCATCGACGTCCTCTCCCTGCGCCCCTGAGGCCGCGCGCTCGCCGACGCCCTGCGCCGATCCGTCGGCGAGCCGGCTGCCGCATCGCATGACGGAATCATGACCAGCGTCGTGAGCCCCAGTGACGGGCGTGCTCGATGCTCCATCCACTTTGGAACCCATGACGCAAGCGCCTGCATCGAGCCCTACACGGGTCGTCGTACCGAAACCTGGCCCCAGCCTCGGCCAGATCTTCAACGTGCTGGGGATCACTGCGATCCACGTGGGCGCCGTGGTCGCCATCCTCCGAGGTGCCACGTGGAAGCTCGCGGCGCTCGCCGCGGCCACGTACGTCGTCCGGATGTTCGCGATCACGGCGGTCTACCACCGGTACTTCTCGCACCGTAGCTACAAGACGAGCCGCGGCCTGCAGTTCCTGCTTGCGCTGCTCGGCACCACGGCGACGCAGAAGGGCCCGCTGTGGTGGGGGGGGACGCACCGCGTCCACCACAAGTACTCGGACACCGAGCGCGACGTCCACAGCCCGCTCCGCAAGGGGTTCTGGTACGCGCACATGGGTTGGTGGCTCGGCCGCGAGCACGAGGAGCTGGACCTGAAGCGCATCCCCGACTTCGCGGGTTTCCCTGAGCTCCGCTGGCTCGACCGCTACCACGTGGTCGGGCCGCTCGGCATGATGGCGCTGCTCTTCGCGGTGGGCGGCTACGACGCGTTCCTGTGGGGCTATGTCGTGTCGACGTGCGCGCTCATGCACGGCACGTTCACGATCAACTCCCTCGCGCACGTGTTTGGCTCGCGGCGCTACGCAACGACCGACACGAGCCGCAACAACTTCTGGCTCGCGCTGATCACCCTCGGCGAGGGCTGGCACAACAACCACCACCACTACATGAGCAGCGCGAACCAGGGCTTCTTCTGGTGGGAGATCGACGTCAGCTTCTACGTCTTGCGCGCGATGGAGAAGCTCGGCCTGATCTGGGAGCTCAGGACCGCGCCGGCGCACGTGCTGCAGCGGAACCTGATCAAGGAGGTCGGCGAGCGGTCGCCGCTCCTCGCCCCTCAGGCCGCAAACGCCGAGCCCCTTGACGCCCCGCCGCTGGGCCGGCCGAGCCTCGGCGACGTCTGACCGCGCGCGGCGTTCGTCATCGATGATCTGCGGACGGAGGCTGCAGGGCCGCCTTCGTCCGCAAGAGCTCGCGACAGAACCCTCGACGACCATCGCAGCGCCGCCCGTCTCGCCGTCGATGCGACGGCCAGAGCTCCCCGGGAGCTCTGGTGCGGGCCGCTAGCGCGCGGGCGCATCTTCGGTGCGCCGCGCGCTCATCCGCGTCGTTCGGCTCGCTGCGGCGTAGCTTCGCACGCCTCACTCGCCTGCCCAGCGACCGAGCCCGTAGCGCACGAACCTGTGCACCCCGCTCTAGTTGACGGACGAGACAGCTTGCTGGGTGTGGGCGGCGGCAGAATCGCCGGGCTTCGGCTTCTCGGCCTTGTTGCGCTCGCGTTGGCGCTCCAGACCGGCGCGCACGAAGCGCGCGAAGAGCGGGTGCGCGCTATGGGGGCGGCTCTTGAACTCGGGGTGGAACTGACAGCCCACGAAGTACGGGTGCTCGCGCAGCTCGATCATCTCGACGAGGCGCTGGTCGGGCGACGTCCCGGAGAGCACGAGCCCCTTCTGCACCATCGCCTCGCGGTACTTGTTCGACACCTCGTACCGATGTCGGTGCCGCTCGCTGATGCTCGTCTGCCCGTACGCCTCCGCGGCGATCGAGCCCTTGTCCAGGACGCACGGGTACGCGCCGAGGCGCATCGTCCCGCCCTTCTCGACGACCCCCTTCTGGTCGGGCATCAGATCGATCACCGGGTAGGCCGCGTTGCGATCGAACTCCACGGAGTTGGCTCCCGTCATGCCGCAGACGTGGCGCGCGTACTCGACGACCGCGAGCTGCATGCCGAGACAGATCCCGAAGAACGGGATCTTCTCCTCGCGCGCGAAGCGGATGGCCTCGATCTTCCCCTCGGTCCCGCGATCGCCGAAGCCGCCGGGCACGAGGATGGCGTCCAGGTTCGACAGCACCTCGGGCGCGCCGCGCGCCTCGATCTGCTCGGAGTCGATGTACTCGAGCTCGACCCGCACGTCGTTGTGGAGCCCGCCGTGGACGAGCGCCTCGTGCAGCGACTTGTAGGAGTCGCGCAGGTGCACGTACTTGCCGACGACGCCGATCTTCACGATGCCGCGGGACGGCTTCTTGAATCGCTCGACGATGCGCTGCCACGGCGACAGGTCCGGCTGCCTCGCCCAGATGTTGAGCAGCTCCGTGATCTTCTCGTCGATCCCCTCGGCGTGGAGCACGAGGGGGAGCTCGTAGATGCAGTCGACGTCGACGGCCGCGATCACGCAGTCGACGGCGACGTTCGAGAAGAGGGAGATCTTCTCCTTCATGCTGCGCGGGAGCGGCCGATCGCAGCGGCAGAGGAGGATGTCCGGCTGAATGCCGATCTCGCGCATCTCCTTCACCGAGTGCTGGGTGGGCTTCGTCTTCAGCTCGCCCGCCGTCGCGATGAACGGCACCAGCGTGACGTGCACCGAGATCGCGTTCTGCGCGCCCGACTCCACCTTGAGCTGGCGGATCGCCTCGATGAACGGAAGCGACTCGATGTCACCCACGGTACCGCCGACCTCGACAATCGCGACGTCAGCCCCGTCCGCAGCAGAACGGATGCGCAGCTTGATCTCGTCCGTGACGTGCGGGATCACCTGCACCGTCGCCCCGAGGTACTCGCCGCGGCGCTCCTTCGAGATGACCGCCTCGTAGACGCGGCCGGTGGTGAAGTTGTTCTGACGGCTCATCCGGGCGAGCGTGAAGCGCTCGTAGTGCCCGAGATCGAGATCGGTCTCCGCGCCATCGTCTGTGACGAAGACCTCGCCGTGCTGGTAGGGGGACATCGTGCCGGGATCGACATTGATGTACGGGTCCAGCTTGAGGTGGGTGACCTTCAACCCACGGGACTCCATCAGCGCCCCGATCGAGGCCGCAGCCAGTCCCTTGCCGATCGACGATACGACTCCGCCTGTGACGAAGACGAATTTGGTCCGCTTGCTCATGACCCATCGCTCCGCTGCGCCGTGTGCGCGCCTGTAACCAGTCCCTCGAGCGGCGCTCCAAGGTGAGCGCCGCCGAGGGTCGGCTGTCCACGGCAAATACCTTGCCCGGCTTACAAGCCGCACGGCCCCGTCAGCAGGACCGAAGCCGGAGGAAACCCCGCGACGGGGAACCCCGCGCCGGCAACAGAACCTGACCTACCGTACGAGCCCATCTGCAACCGGCAGGGACCCACGGCAAGCCTGCGCGACGTGATGCCGCTCTGAATCCGCCGGCATTCTAGGCCGCTCTCCCAGCGCGTCAATGCAAAGGACAATCCGATGTCCCAAGAAGGGTCGAGTCCCTCGGGATCGGACACCGACCGCCGGCCGCAGGCGTAGGCGCCGGGGGCTCCGCGGGCCTGAGAGCTCCGGCGGATCGGGATGGTACGCTCCGCCGGCTGCCGGCGGGCCTGGTCACGCCATGAGAATCGCGCACGTGCTCCAGCTCGCGACGTCCACCCCGGTCGTAGCGCTCGAACGGGACGGTGCGCTCTACGACGTCGCGGAGCTGGAGCGCCACTTCGGGACGAAGCTCGCGGACATCCGCGGCGTGTCGGACTTTCACACGCGCGTGGTGGCGCTCCGTTGCGCCGGCCTTCACGCGCTGGATGATCGGCTGCTCAGCGGAGATCGTCCCGCGTCGACGCATCTGCACCCAGCCACGATCTTGTGGTTGCCTCCCTGCGCCACCGACCGCGCGGCGTACATCCAGCTCGGCCCCTACGCGCGCGGCGCCGAGCGCCCCTGGTATCGGTTCGGCAACAGCCGCGCGCTGCTTGGACATGCTGCCGAGATCCCCTTCCCCCCGCTCGAGGACAGGCCCGACTACGAGCTGAACCTCGCGGTGGTCCTCGGCGAGGATCTGCGGCGCGCCGCCCCGGAGGAGGTGGAGCGCGCGATCGCTGGCTACACCGTGCTGAACGACTGGACCGCGCGCAGCCTGGAGGCGCGGTCGCTGGTGCGCGGGCTCCCACTGTCGGAGGCGAAGGACTTTGCAACGCAGCTCGGCCCGGTGCTCGTCACGCCCGACGAGCTCGGCTCGGTCGAGGCGCTGCGGACCCAGGTCCGCGTCGACGCCGAGACGCGTTCCTGTTCGCGCGTTGGCGAGTGGACCTTCTCGCTGGCGGAGTCCGTCGCGTACATCAGCAACCACGTCGAGCTGCGCGCGGGCGACGTGATCGGCGCGGGCCGCGTCTTCGGTGGGAGCGCTGATCAGCGCGTACCGTACGGCGCCAGCGTCGAGCTGATGATCGAGCGCATCGGACGGATGACCGGCAAGCCCGTCTGCGGCCCCGCGCTGTTGCCATGGCGCCGCCGGTGAGCGGGCGCCGGCGCATCACCGCGCGGACCGCGTGGTCCTCGGTGGCTCAGAACGTTCCGACGACGCCGATGCCCATGCCGGTCGCGGTGATCACCGGGGCCGGCCGCACCGTCAGCGCCGCAGGGGTCGAAGGCTGCGCCGAGCGCGCCTCCGTGGTCATGAAGATCCCTTCGCCGACGAGACCCAGACCGGCGAGCTGCGCGAGCCCACCGATCGCGGTGAGCGCCCCGCGAACGTACAGCGTCGCTCCGCAGTCCGGATCGTCCGCGGCGCAGCCGTTCTTGGCGAGCGCGAGCCATGGACCAGCGATCGGGATCTTCAGCTCGCTCGCCCCAGGGACCTCTGGCCATGACGATGCGGCGAGGAACGCCGCGCCGTAGGCGAGCGCCGTCACGGCCACCCCGCCGACGATGACCTTCACGCGTGCCGAGGACGGCGGGTACCGCGGAGGCGCCGCCGGCTCCTCCGCGCCGGCGGAGGCTGCGGCCAACCCCAGCGCGGCGACGACGGCGATCGAGGCGAACTTCATGGCGTCTTCGTTCCGGAAGCTCCCGCGCCCGACTTCTTGGACGGCAGCTTCACGGTGTACGGGACCTCGAGCGGCTCCCCCTCGAACGGCAGCACGATCTCTCCGACGAAGGCGCGCTTCACGCAGGATTCGGCGGGCGTCCCTGCGAAGGGCGGCCCGACCAGCACGTCGGTCACGCGTCCCTTCTGGCCGTCGAACACGACCTTGACCTCTCCCTCGCCCGTCGGCGCGTTGGGCACGACCTCGGCGCAGTTCGCCGCCTTGTCCCCTCCGCGTCGCAGCGCGATCTCCATCTGCTTCTTCTGATCGGGGTTGAGCCCGCCCCCGCTGTCCGCCGACGCGCCCGCCTCGGCGCCGGAGCTCTCCGCCTCGGAGCCGGAGCCCCCCGTCTCGGCGGGTGCGGCAACATCGGACGGTGCCTGATCGAAGTTGTAGTCTTCCCCTGCCTGCTTGGGCTTGGCGCCGGAGCATGCTGCAGCCGCGAGGATGAGGAGCGGCAAGAGCGCGCGGGTCGAATGCTGCTGGGACACGGTGTCCTCCCTTCGAACAGAGCGTGAAGGAGCGTCTGCGCGCACCCTAGCAAGCTCTCCTTTCCGAGGACAACCCCGAGCGCACACGCGCGCACCGATGAGCGACGCCGGGCTACGACGACCGGTCGACCGGAGGAGGCGTCCGCGGTGGAGGCGTTGTAGAGGCGGAGACATCTCATGCCTCGACATCCCCGCCGTACAGCCTCCGCGCTCGCGCTCGTGCTCTCGTCGCTCCTCGCCCGCCCCGGCGGCTCCCAGCCGCTCGACAGCGGCGCCGCTCCCGCTGACCGCTCGACCCCCACAGCGAGGCCGACCCAGGGAGCCCCCGTCTCGCCGAGCGCGCTCCCGGCGCCCCTCGCGTCGTACGGACCTCGAAAAATCGACCCTGAGCGCGCTCGAGCGCAGGTCGAGACGCTCGTTACCGACGTGCGCCGCCTGGGGGGGCGGGTCGGCGTGCTCGCCCTCGACGTCGCCAGCGGCGCGACGCTGGCGGCCTTCGATCAGCGCGGCCTGTACAACCCTGCATCCAACGCGAAGCTCTTCACGGCAGCGGCCGCGCTTCGCCTGCTCGGGCCGAGCTACCGCTACCTGACCGGCCTCTACGGGGACGCGTCGAACGGAACCGTCGCCGAGCTCGTGCTCCGGGGTTCGGGCGATCCCTCCCTCAGGACGCGTGATCTCTGGGAGATGGCGCGCGCCTTGAGGGCGTCCGGCGTCCGGAAGGTCGCGGCGATCGCGATCGACCAGGGCTACTTTGACGCGCGCTACGTGCCTCCGGCCTTCGAACAGCAGCCGGAGGAGTGGGCGGCCTTTCGCGCCCCGGTCGCGGCAGCCTCGCTGAACGCGAACGCCTTGCTCTTCACGGTGCGCCCGTCGAAGGCAGGGCAGGCTGCCTCCGTCGCGATCGATCCCCCGGGCTTCACGGTGCTCCGGGGCACGGTGACCACCGCGAGGCGCGGCACACCAGAGAAGCTCGGGGTCCGGCTCGAACCGAACGGCGAGCGCCTCGTCGCGCACCTCAGCGGGCACATCCCAGAGGGCGGCCGCGCGGTGAGCCTGGCGAGGCGCGTCGACGATCCCCGCCTGGTCGTCGCGTATGCGCTCAAGGAGATGCTGCTGGAGGTGGGCGTCGACGTCTCCGGCGAGGTGCGGCTCGGCGGTGAGCGCCAGAAGCGGCTCCTCGCGGCTCACCGCTCGGCGCCGCTCGGCGAGCTCCTCTCCGCCCTCGGGAAGGACAGCGACAACTTCTACGCGGAGACGATCTTCAAAACGCTCGCCGCAGAGAAGCGCGGGCGCCCCGGCACAGCCGAGGGTGCCGCGGAGGTGGTCGGCGAGACCCTCCGGGAGCTCGATGCGTTCGGACAAGACGTCGTCTTGAGGAACGGCTCGGGCTTGTTCGACGCCGCTCGCGCATCGCCGGAGGCCATCGTCCGGCTGCTGCGCGCCGCGCTTCTCGATCCGGCGCTCGGCGCAGATTTCACCGCGCAGCTCGCGATCGGCGGTGTCGACGGCACCTTGCGCAGCCGCTTCCGCGGGTGGTCGAAGGAGCGCGCCATCCGTGCCAAGACGGGAACGCTCGCCGCGGTTGTGGCCCTGTCTGGCTACATCCTCGCGCCCCCTGGTCGCTCCCCGATCGCCTTCGCCGTGCTCGCCTCCGACGTCCCAGGGAAGATCGACCCCGCGCGAAGGGCCATCGACCACTTCGTCGAGTCGCTCGCCGACGAGCTCTGGAAGGACGCACGCACGCCGTGAGAGCGCGGGCTGTCGTGTCGGCCCGCTGGGCTGCGGTGAGCTCCGGCCCCCGCTCACCTCTGCGCGCCCCCACGCAGCTGCGTGTTCGGGCGGCTCACGCAAAGCGGCCGCGCAGCATGACGCCGCGCGGCCGCTTCACCGACTCGCGCTGAGCTCGTCGCTCAGTAGTCGCGCATCTGCTTGCGGATCTTCCCGAGCGCCTGCTCCTGGAGCTGACGGATGCGCTCGCGCGACAGGTTGTACTTGTCGCCGATCTCCTTGAGCGTGAGCTCATCCTCGTCGTCGAGGCCGAAGCGCCAGCGGATGATCCGCGACTCGATCGGCGTGAGCGTGGTCAGGAGACGCCGGACCTCGTCGCTCCACTTCCTGTTGGCCAGGTGATCGAACGGCGACAGCGCGTTCTCCTCCTGGAGGAAGTCGATGAACTTGCGCCCGTCCTCGTCGCCGACCGGACGATCGAGCGAGAAAGGCGTCTCCGCGTAGAAGTCCTTCACCTTGTCGAGCTTCTCGCGCGGAACCCCCGTCTCCTTCTCGAGCTCCTCGATGGTCGGCTCATGCCCCGTGCGCGCGATGATCGCCTGCGTCGCCCGCGCCACGCGGTTGTACGTATCGAGCATGTGGACCGGGATGCGGACCGCGCGGCCCTTGTCGGCCAAGGCGCGGCTGATCGCATGCCTGATCCACCACGATGCATACGTCGAGAAGCGGTAGCCACGGCTGTGGTCAAAGCGCTCGACCGCCTTCATCAGGCCGATGTTGCCTTCCTGGATCAGATCGATGAGCGGCAGGCGCCCGCGGTTGTAACGCCGCGCGATCGACACGACGAGCCGCAGGTTGGCCTTCACGAAGCGGTTCTTCGCGTCGTGCTGCGCCTGGAAGGACCGCTCGACCCGATCGAGGTAACGGCGGTAGGAGCCAGACATCGGGAGCCTCGGCCGCGTGGGGCGGGTCTCCTCGGGATCGCTCACGTCGTCCTCGAAGTCGGGCTCGCGCACGAGATCGCGCGCGATGCTGAAGGCACGCGCCATCCAGAGGCGATCCGAGTCCGGCAGGCGGACGGCCGCAGCGAGCTCCTCGGAGAGCTGGGTCCACGGCTTCTCCTGCTCGGCGAGCAGCTTTCCCTTCTGCTTCTTCGCCAGGCGAACGAGCTTCTGCATCTCCGCGATCTGAGGAGCCTTCACCTCGTCCTCACCCGCCTTGACGACGTCCTCCTCGAGCGCGGTGAGGATGAACTCGGCCGCAGGCAGGTAGGAGAGGAGAGCCACCCAATGCTCCACCTCCGTGCGCTCAACCGCCCGCGCGGTGTCGAGCTCCTCGTCCGGCCCCATGACGGGGTGGAGCGCCATGTCGCGGAAATAGCGGGCGAGCATCGAGTCGCCGCCCCCGTCCTCGACATCCTTCAGCTCCCGATCCTGGTTCCTCGCACGCTCGGGCTGAGGCAGCCGATCGAGCGGCCCAAGGTCCAGATCGATGAAGTCAGCCGCCCGCTCCTCATCGAGGATCTCGGCCGGGCGGGGTCGCACGGCCGTCTCCTCCGTCTGGTCGTCTTCCAGAAGGCCGAGCGCTGCGATTTCCGGCGTGGCCGTCCCACCCTGAGCGAGCGGGTCGCCCTTCACTACAGTGGCGTTGCTCTTGGTCGACCTCATGGCGGCTCCCTCCACGGTGGTAGCTCCTTGAAAGTGCGAGCGCGGCGACTGGTTGTCCCCGAAATCTTCGACCTCGGAGACCTCCAACTCGGTGGTCTGCGATGCCCCCCGCCGGGGAGCCGATGCGGTCTCGGCCCCCTGCGAGCTCTTGGATGCCGCGAGCCGCGCAGAGGCACCTACAGCAGAGGACTTGGCGTTTCTCCGCGCAGTTTCTGGACGGCGGGCGGTCGACGTGCTCATCTTGGTCTTTGTGTCGGCGTTCACTTCTAAACGGCTGACCTTGCGAGATTGAAATGTCTCGCCACCTTTTGACGGCAGGCGAGAGGATTTCGTGCCAAACAGAGGGGAGGAGCTGACCGAAGGAGCCCCCGTTGAGACTGGCAACCGCTGGTGCTTTCTTTTGATTCCGGTCGAACTCTTCTCACCTGAGGCAGGTCTGCTCTTGCAGAATGATGCTCCTGCGCCAGTCCCCGGTAGCAGCCCAGCTCCAGAAGCAAAAACAGTGCCTTTTTTAGCGTGCGTTCCCGCTTCTCCCGTTTGAGAGCTCGGCCTGGGTGCGCTATGTAGAGCGGAAGGCGCTGTCCATGTCCTGTCGAGCGAGGCGTTTCGCTGCGACCGGGCCGAACTGCATGACTGGGTACGCTTTCGGGGACGCAACAACATCGGCAACCTGTTCTCCTTGGGGACACCTCGAGCTCGTCAGCGTTCCGCGGTCCGGTGGGTCCGTCCTCGCAGCACAGGTAAGGGAATTTCGCTGTCTTTTCCAGCGAGTAGGAGCCCGTGCCTAGCCGCTGAGGCCGTTCTCTCAGTGAGCTTCGATGTTTCCTGAACCTGGGCCTCCCGATGGCAATGTCGAGCCCTCACCTGACGGACGAAGGCGGAGAAGGTTATTTTTCGCGACAGATCGCCTGGAGAGTTAGAAATTCCGGCAAATTGTTTAGCCTCAGCGGAATTTATCGCTAAGTCTGCCCCCGGGGAGGGGACCGGGATCACGCCTTAGGTTGCTCAGGCCTCGACTGGGGACGCAGAGCCCCTTGAGAGACAACGAACGGTCGGCCAGTCGTCGAACCGGGCTGGGTCGAAGTTCACCCTGATCGCACGATCATACGGTGCCATCGGCGGTGCATAGCAGGTGCGCACGGAATGCACGCTGCGCAGTTGCTCAGTGCCTAATCGCCTCACACTGATGAGGCTGATCAGCGTCAGCGACGGCAGCCGCACGTCCCTGCCGAAGGGATGCCCCCGAACTCTACGTCTGCGATGCAACCCGAGGGAGCGCTCGCAGCGGAGGCGCACCAACTATACGAAATACTAGGATAATCGGGCACTGGAGAGGAAAGGGGGGCGGCCTTGGCCAATTTCGACCGTTCCGCATCGGGGTGGTCGAACGGCGGGCTGAAGACCCCCCCGCGGAGCCGTCACTTCACCGCTGCGGGCGAGGCGAGCTTCGCCACGGCGCCGAACGACGCAGGATCGTGGATCGCAATCTCCGAGAGGATCTTCCGATCGAGGGCGATGCCCGCCTTCTTGAGCCCGCTGACGAGGCGGGAGTAAGTCGTACCGTTGAGGCGCGCGGCGGCGTTGATCCTGGTAATCCAGAGGCGACGGAAATCCCGCTTCTTGAGCTTACGGCTGATGTAGCCGTACTCCCAGGCGTGACGGAGCACCTCGACCGCCTGGCGGAAGCGGTTCTTTCGGCCGAGGAAGTAGCCCTCGGTCTGGTTGAGGACACGGTTGCGACGGCGACGGGCCTTGAAGCCTCTCTTTACACGCGGCATCGGTAATCTACCTCACTGCTCCAGGGTCAGCCGTAGGGAAGAAGCAGCTTGACGCGCTTCTCCATCGCCGAATCGACCATGTCGTTCTTGCGGAGACGACGCAGACGCTTCTTGCTCTTCTCCTGCATGCAGTGGTTGAGCCCGCCCTTGCTGCGGCGAATGCGGCCGGAGCCGGTCACCTTGAAGCGCTTGGCCGCGGCGCGGTTGGTCTTCATCTTCGGCATGATGCCCTCGATCCGAATGCCTATCGCTCCCGGCGGCCACCGCTCCGAACCACCGGAGAGGCTGTTCTTCGCCGCAGGGATGCGTAGAGGGGGCGCTTTATGGCGATCCGGCGTGGGGTTGTCAAGTGTCCAGGCAGCGGCTAGGGGGGCCGGTCGGCGCGCCGGAGGGCCGGGGGTCAGGTCGTCGCTCAGTCGCTCACTTTCGCTCACTTTCCGAGCACCACCCGCTGACCGAAGACGCGGTCCGCCGTCTCGCAGAACGTTCGGAAGGCCATGTACTCGGACGGCTTGATCCGGGACTTCGTGAGGGAGATCTGACTGCGGACGACGATCTTCCCCGCGGACTGCTCGACCGAGAGCGAGAACTTGCCGAAGGGGGTGTCGACGTCCTGGGGCAGCGGCGCCCTGGTGACACGCCACCCGGCAGGCATCCGGATGGTCCATTCATCCCGGCGCGTGGTGAGCGCGGGGATGATCACGTCGCGGGTGCGCGCCGAGAGGGAGGCGAACTCGGTGGCAAGACGCTGCGTGGGGACAGCCGGGACCGACAGGCTGTCGCCCTCCCTTCGAGCGAGCGCGACGGCTCTTCCTCGAGCCCGCAGCTTCGCCGGCTGCTCGATGTCCTCGAGATCGTTCACCTCGACCCCGGCCTTCCCAGGGGCCAGCTCGACCGCGCCGAAATCCGTGGCGAGGTCACGAGCTGCTCGGTCACGGCGCGTCCCCTCCGCCATGTAGCGGGTCCGCCACTCCGGCGCGAACGCACCGGCCACCTGGATGTCGACCCCGAGCTGAGCTGATCCGTCAGCGCTGACCGCGATGTCGACGGTCCGGTGCACGACCGAGGCCTCGGGAGCAGGCTCCGGGAGGCGAACGAGCTTCGGCTTGCCCTCGTTGATCTGAAGCGCCATCGCGCCGCGATCCATGATCGGAAGCTCCGTCGAGCCCGAGTGCTCCGCCGTTCCGTCGAGGTACAGGTCGAGCGACGGCACGTACGCGATCGCGTGGTCGAACGGAGCAAGGCTCGCGGGCTCCGGCCCGATGTCGCCTCGCATGCGGGTGCGCACGAGCACGATCGTCGCTGGGATGCCGATCTCGCGGAGCATCGTGACGATCAGCGTCGCCTTGTCCTTGCAGTCGCCCCAGCCACGAGCGAGCGTCTGCGCGCACCTCCTCGGGCGAATCCCCTCGATGCCGAACTCGAGCGCCACGTAGCGCGTCTCGGTCGCGTACTTGTAGATCGCGCGGACCTTGCTCCGATCGTCGGCAAGGTTCTTCGTGATCTCGCGCACCCGCTTGCGCACCTCATCATCCACATCGAACTGCTCACGCGCGAGGCCCCAGTACCAGGAGCCGACCTCGTCCCAGGTCTTGAAGGTCGAGACGTGGACGTGCGCGAGGATCTCGGACCACGCGGGCATCGCCGGCTCGGGCGCCACCGGCGGCACCGAGGCGGCAGAGAAGCGGAAGATGCGCCGCTCGGCGTCCTCCTTGGTCTCGCGCACGAGGCCAGGCAGGTCGGACGCGAAGAGGTGGAACTGCCTGGTCTTCGGGGTGATCAGCACGTACTCGCTGCTGGCGATCGGCTCATCCCCCTGGAGGAACTCGATCTCGCCGAAGTGATCGCCGATCTCGTTGCGAGGGCTGACGTCATCGACGCGGTAGCGCAGCTCGACGACGTCGCCGGCGTTGAGCCGCGGAAAGCTGACGTAGAACGTGCGCGCCGAGGTGTACATCGCGAGCGCCGGGTTGTTCGCCCCCGATTCCCCGCTCTCGATCGCCCCGTCGACCTTGCCGTCTGCTCGGTAGACCTTCGCCGCACGGAGGCTCACGGTCTGGCGATCGGCCTGGTACTCGAACGCGTACTGCCGGGCGCTCGCCGCAGCCTCGTCCGTCAGCGGCTGGAAGACGACCTGCCGGAACCGGCTCGCCAGGCCGTTCGGGAAGACGGTGGTGACCGTGAGGTTGCGCAGCGTGCGCTTGGGATACTGCCGGTCAGCGTTGCGCCGCATCGGGAGGAAGCGGTCGGGCGCCCAGGCGTAAGCCTCGTCAGCGCGCGGCTTCGGCGGCTCGATGTGCTCGATGTACTCGCGCACATCCTTCGCCTGAGGGCTGATCGCCAGGATCTGCTGCAGCATCTCCAGCTGCGCTTCTCGGTTTCCCTCCTCGCCGTAGAGGTCCGAGAGCGCGCGCAGCGTTCCGATGTCCTCCGGCGCCATGGCGAGCGCGCGCTGATGGGCCGCGAGGGCGCGATCGCCCTGGCCGAGCGCGCGGTACGTGCGCGCCGCGACCGTGCGGGCCCAGACGGAGTCGGGCTCGCTGCGGAGGAAGCGCTCGATCCAGCGCTCCGCGCCGGCAGGGTCGCGGCGCGCCACCGCGAGCTCGACCTGCTGGTGAAGGAAGCTCGAGTCGTCGAACCGCAGCGCGGCGTAGCGCGCCTCCATCTCGGCGGCCTCCGTGTCGCGCCCGAGCGCGCGCAGCTGCGCCGCCGAGGCGCGGAGGAGCGAGACGCTGCTCGGCTGGCGCGCGAGCGCCCGCTCCAGCGTGGCGAGCGCGGTGCGCTTCAGCCCAGCCTCCACGTAGAGGTCCACGAGCCCGAGGACGGCCGCGACATGATCGGGATCGGAGGCCAGGATGCGCTCGTAGATCGGAGCCGCCTCCCGCCAGTTCGGGCTCGTCTGCGCGAGCCGAGCCTGCGAGAGAAGTACGTCGGTGTCCTCACGACCGCCCGCGAGCGCGGCGGCGCGCTCGATCCACGCGCGCTGCTGGTTCCTGTCCTCGGAGAGCTGACCCGCGAGCAGGTAGCGACGCACGCTCGGCTCGGCCTCGGCGGAGCGCCGCGCGAGATCGCGCGCTCTGTGCTCCCCCTCGGCGTCGCCGCCGGTGAGCATGAGGTACCGCGCGAACGCCTCCAGCACGGCGGGCGAAGGCCGAGCGGCGCTCGCGGCTCGCTCGAACGCCTGCATCGGCCCCTCGATCGCAGCCGCGCGCGCGGCGCGCGTCGCGCCGGAGGTTGGCCCTCCAGCCTGCGCCCGCGCCCCGCCCGCGCGCCTCGTGTCAGCGGCTTCCCCCTGAGGCGCCGCGACCTGGGTTCCGATGTCCGAGGTCACCTCCAGATCAAGATCCGGCGCCCCCTTCTCGTTGCCGATGCGCAGCGCGAACTTGGGCGCCGACGCGCCTCCGCAGACCTTGATCGTCAGGCGGTTGTAGCCGGGCCGCAGCGTCACCGGCGCGGCGAACCGATCGATGTCGAGCTCGCGGTACCCCGGATCGGCCAGGACCTTCGCGCCGTTCCAGAACAGCTTGAACGCCCCGTCTGCCCCGACCCAGATCGAGATCGGCCGAGGAGCGCGCGTCCCGGCCTTCGCGCGGACGAACGTCGTCGCGTAGCCGCAGACGCTCTCCACCGGACGAATGAAGTCGCCGAAATCAAACCACCCGTACTGCGGCGCCTCGGGGGGCACGCGCCAGCGGACCGCGCGCGCCTTGCCGTCGTACGTCCTGCCCGCAGCCATCGGCTGCTCGAGATCTTCCTCGGGCCCGAACGCCCGCTCGAAGCCCCCCTTGTTCTCGTTGTCGAACGGTCCGATCGTCGCCCAGCGGCCGATGAACCCGAGCTTCTGGATCCTGGCGACCGCTCCGTCGAGATCACCTCGACGCCTGCGCGCGTACGCCGAGAGGAGCTCGGCATAGACCTCGGTGGGCGCGCTGGTCGCGCCGGCCTCAGCCATCGACGCGATCGCCTCCTCGACCTGGGTCGGGTCCGCGCGGTCCCACGTGCGCCAGAGCTCACGTAACGCGGCGTAGACCTCGGGGCCTCTCGCTGCGCGTACAGCCGCGTGCGCGGAGAGCACCTCAGGGTGAACCGCGCCGAGCTCCGCGCGCGCGTCGGCGCCGAGCGACACGGCGCACGCCAAGACCGCCGTCCCCACGGTGAGCGCGCAGAAGGAGCGCCCCCTCGTCGTCCCCGGGTTGAGCTCGATCTCACGGGGCTCGGCCCGGCTGAGCACGTCACGCATCCGAGGCGCTATCCCGTGGCCGAAGCCATCGGTCAAGCACAAGCCATGGCTGCAGAGGCGTCGCACCGGCCGAGGTCAAGGGGTTGCTGCCCGCGAGCCGGCGGAACGCACGCCGGCAGGAGGTCGTCCCCCGGGCCGCGTTCATCGGGCCGCATCTCCATGAGCGCGCCGCGCCGCGCGCGCCGATCCCGCGAATTTTGTCGATCTTCTGCCGGGTACAGCGCGATGACACGCAGCGCGCCCCACACCAGCGCCCCCGGAGGAGGGCGCAGCGCCGTCCGACCGCATTCAACAAAGGGAAATAATAACAATTTTCGATATTTATCATGCAGGCCCTCGGGTGAGCCGGGGCGGACAGGCGCCTGGAAGAGGTCCGGAACCGAGCCTCCCCCGGGGGCAGGGGGAGCGAGCTCCGACGGGGTCCGGCAAGGGCTCGGCGAGGTTCGGCCGTGCGATCCTCCAACTTCCAGAAAGGGCCGCCTTGCTCCGCCGCACCTGCTTCGGATAGAAACGTCCCAAGATGTACGGGTGCACGGTCGAGGAGCAGCCGCACTGCGCGCTGCGAACCAGCCCTGCAAGTCCCAAGGCAGCGAGCGTCAGGCCGCGAACGTGGTACCGGTGGTAAGGCAACCCCGCGCAGCGGGAAGCCAGTTGGATGACGATGGTCGGGGACCGCACGTGCGGCGCCCGGTGATGACAAGGGCGACAGAGCCCGCAATGCCCAGGGCCCCATCGCGAGAGCGCTGGCGGAGGAACGATGGTCAACCCTCAGATGGTGATGTACGAGGAGGAATTCAATCAGATCCAGAGCGTGGTGGATCGCCTCGTCAAGGACGCCAATGCGAAGGTCGTCTTCATCGTTGACAAAAACGGGCAACTGATCGCCGCGAGCGGAGACGTCGACAACCTCGACACCACGTCGCTCGCCTCGCTGACGGCGGGGAACATCGCCGCCACGGGCGGGATGGCGAAGCTCCTCAAGGAGAACGAGTTCGCCACTCAGTTCCACGAGGGTGAAAAGGCGAACATCCACATCCAGCTGGTCGGGAACCGCGTCATCCTCGTGGTGATCTTCGACTCAAAGTCGAGCCTCGGGTTGGTGAGGCTCCGGGTGCGAAAGGCGAGCGAGGAGCTCAACCACATCTTCGAAGCGCTGCTCAAGAAGGTGCAGGAGCCGGGCGCCGACTCGCCGTTCGCCGAGATCACCGACGAGGACATCGACAACCTCTTCAACGACTAGGAGCGCGGTCGATGAGCTTCATCAATTACATGGCGCGCGAGATCAACTGCAAGATCGTCTATTACGGCCCGGGTCTCTGCGGCAAGACGACGAACCTGCAGTACATCTATGAGCGCACCAACCCGGACGCGAAGGGGAAGATGATCTCCCTCGCCACGGAGACCGACCGGACACTCTTCTTCGACTTCCTCCCGCTCGCGCTGGGCGAGATCCGCGGCTTCAAGACGCGGTTCCACCTGTACACGGTGCCGGGGCAGGTCTTCTACGACGCGAGCCGCAAGCTCATCCTGAAGGGCGTCGATGGCGTGGTCTTCGTGGCAGACTCGCAGCTCGGCCGCATCGAGGCGAACCAGGAGTCGGTGGAGAACCTCCGCACGAACCTGGCCGAGCAGGGCTACTCGCTGGACAAGATCCCGTACGTCATCCAGTACAACAAGCGGGACCTGCCGGAGATCGGCACCGTCGAGGAGCTCCGCTCGCTGCTCAACCCGACGAATGTCCCCGATTTCGAGGGGGTCGCGCGGACCGGCGTCGGGGTGTTCGACACGCTCAAGGCGGTCGCCAAGCTGGTGTTGACCGAGCTGAAGAAGGGCGGCCCCTAGGTTCCAAGGGCCGGCCCCGAAGATTGGATCGAAGAACGCACCGCGAGCGAGGCCGTGGACCCGCTCGCGCTCAGTGCAACGATCAGGTGCGCTGGTAGATGCGGTTGCGCCGGTTGCGGTTCTTCGCCTTCAGCTTGGACCGGTGGCGCTTCGACTTGGAGCGCGTGGTCTTCCGGGGACCTTTCGACAGCATGAGGAACATGAACAGGCTCCGTTGAGGCGCCCGGCGCGGAGGCGTCGTGCCGCCGCCGCCGGTGCGAAGGGGCGGCAACGTACGGCATCACAGGGCAAAGTTCAACCGGAGAGCACCTCGACCGGGCGACCGGCAGGTTCCCGCGGCGGATAGGACGGGCCCTGGCACAAGGGCCGAGCTTTTCTGCTATCGGTGTTCTACGACGTGCGGTCCAGGACCCTCCTCTGCCTAGCCGCCGCCTCGGTGACCGCATGCGGCGCGAGCATCAACGCGGTCTACGAGGGGGACGTACGCTTCGAGCACTGCATGGCGCTTGACTCGCTGGCCGATGTCAAGCCGACCCTGCGGCGCGCGTGCTGGGACGAGTGGCTTCAGTTCTGTACGTTCGGCCAGACGCGCGACCGTGTGGAGTACGCCACGCTGCGGGCCAGGCAGCTCAGCCACGCCAGCGATTTCGACGAAGGCGAGTGGACTCCGCCGAGCAGCCGAGCCCCTGCCGTGCCTGAGCCGACCAGCGCGCTCGCTCCGCCGCCCAGGCTCCTGACCGCCGACGTGGCCGCGCCGGCGGCGACGGAGGAGGCCCATGCAGACCCGGACGCGAACGACGGCGGCGCTGCGGCCTCGGCGTCGAACACCGCCGAGGAGGTTGCGCCGCCGGGCGCGAAGTGCGGCGCGTCGTGCCAGACGGACTGGAAGGCATGCCAGGACGACTGCAAATCCGCCGCCTGCGAAAAAGGATGCTCCGGCAAGTACTCGCGGTGCATGCGTCGCTGCTTCTGATCGACGTCGTCGGCTCTCCGCGCGGATGCCTCACCTTGTCACACCAAGATGGCCTGGAATCTTGACCCGCGATCGAGCGTAGAGCTATCGGCGTACACGATGTCCGCTTCGCACGCGCCCAAAGAGCTCAGCAGCACGACTCCTGATCGCAACGGCGCGGCGTCGCCCCTCGAGGGGCTCGGTGCGAGCGCAGGCCCCATGCGGGTGCTGCGGCCACGGCGAGCGGCGCCCGCGGACGCCGTGCGGCCGACCCGCGCCGAGGTGAACCTCGCGCACCTGCGGCACAACCTGCGCGTCCTCGAGCGAGGGCTTACCGGCGCGACGAAGCCGCAGATCTGGGGCGTGCTCAAGGCCGATGCGTACGGCCACGGCGCGCCAGCGGTCGCGCGGACGCTCGAGCGCGCAGGGATCCCCGGCCTGTGCGTCGCGTTGCTCGAGGAAGCCATCGAGCTGCGAGACGCCGGCATCCGGCTGCCCATCCTCGTCATGGGCGGCTACTACGGCCCGCGCCGCGACGGGTTCGAGGAGATCATTGCGCGCGACCTCGTGCCCGTCGTCTACGACGCTGGCCAGATCGAGCGCCTCGCGAGCGTCGTGCGGCTCGAGCAGCGCGGTCGCGTGGGCGTCCATCTCAAGGTCGACACCGGCATGGGACGGCTCGGGGCCGCGAGCTCGGAGATCGAGGCGGTGCTCGCGACGCTCGCCAAGCACCCGGAGGTGAGGCTCGACGGGCTCATGACCCACCTCGCCTGCGCGGACGCCGACGATCTCGGCGTGACGATCGAGCAGATGCGCCTCTTCGGGGAGATCGAGCAGCGAGCGAAGCGCTTCGGCCTCACGCCGCGGGTGCGGCACGCCTCGAACAGCGCGGCGATGCTGCGCCTCCCTGCGGCGTGGCTCGACATCGTCCGTCCGGGAGTCGCGCTCTTCGGAATATCGCCGTGCGCAGGGCTCGCGCCCGACCTCAAGCCGGTCATCCGGGTGCGCAGCGAGATCGTCGCGCTGCGCACGATCGCGAAGGGCGACAGGATCGGCTACGGCCACACCTGGCAAGCTTCCCGGGAGAGCGTCGTGGCCACCGTGCCGATGGGGTACGCCGACGGCCTGAGCCGCCAGCTCTCGAACCGCGGGGCCGCCCTCGTGCGCGGTCAACGCGCGCCGATCGCGGGCGCCGTGTCGATGGATCTCACGATGCTCGACGTGACGGATGTACCGGGAGCACGCCTGGGAGATGAGGTGGTGTTCCTCGGAGCGCAGGACGGGCCGCTCGGGCGCGGCGCGATCAGCGCTGAAGAGATCGCGGAGCTCACGGGGACGATCGCCTGGGAGGTGCTGACCAGCATCTCGCGCCGCGTGCCCAGGTTCTACCGCGAGCCCTGAACGCGCGCGGTGGCGCCCGCGCTGGCGCTGCCGGCTCGAACGGGCGTGATACGCTGCTCGCCATGAAGACGGCCGTGAAGCAGCGAGCCGGCGCCTGCGGCATGCTCCTCTGCATCGGGACCGCGCTCGCGCTCGGCGGCGCGGCGATGACCGCGTGCGAGGACGAGGTCACGAAGCAGCGCCCGCGCAGCGGCACCGGTCAGGAGGCGCAAGAGCCAGAGGACGGGTTCGATCCGGACACCGAAGGCCCGAGCGGACCACCGGCCGCGGACGCGGGAGGGCTCTGCGGCAACCGGATCCACCAGGTCGAGATCGCCGAAGCGCCGAACATCTACTTCGTCCTCGATGCGTCGGGCAGCATGCTCAGCCCCGCCTCCTCGAGCTCGAACGCGACCCGATACGACCGGGTCCATGCGGCCGCGGTCGACCTCGTGCGCAACCTGGGCCCGCTGATCAACGTCGGCGCCGCCGTGTTCCCCCTGGACGCGACCGACGAGGCGCCGTGCAGGCCGGGCGGCGAGGTGTTCGCTGTCACGCCGGGGGCTCCCTTCGCAGAGGGACAGGCGGGCTCCACGACGACATCGCGGTTCCGCGCGGCGACGCGGGCCGCGCCCCTCGGCGGCACGCCTACCGCGGCGACCCTCGCGGCGCTGACGCCGAAGCTCGTCGAGCTCCCCGGCAAGACCATCGTCGTGCTCGCGACCGACGGCGGTCCGAACTGCAACAGCTCGGCAAGTTGCGAGGCCGACGGGTGCATCGCCAACATCGAACAGCAGTGCCCAGACCCCGAGGAGAACTGCTGCTCGCCCATGGGCCCCTCGGGCCCCGAAGGGTGCCTCGATCGCGACGATACGGTCGCCGCGATCGAGCGGCTCGCGGCGAGCGGGATCGAGGTCTACGTCGTCGGCATCCCGGGGAGCGAGTTCTACGGCGATGTCCTCGACCAGATGGCGCTCGCCGGCGGCACGGCGCAGTTCGTGAGCCCGTTCTACTTCAAGGTGGACGACCTCGACACGCTGGGGAACGTCCTCTCGAAGATCGCCAGCATCGTCGTCTCCTGCGAGTTCGACCTGGTCGACCCGCCTCCCGAGGCGGGACAGACGAACGTCTACCTGGACGACGAGCTGGTCGCCTACGACCCGGAGAACGGCTGGCGCTGGAAGTCGCCCGCGGTCATCGAGCTCCTCGGGGAAGCCTGCACGAAGCTCAAGAGCGGGCGGGTGGGGCAAGTCCAGATCGTCTCCGGCTGTCCCACGGAGGTGGCGAGGTGAAGCGCGACGCGACGAGGCTCTCGGCCTCGCTGAGCCAGCTGACGGCCGACGCTGCGGACGACGCTGCGCTCGACGAGATCGACGCCGTCGCGTCCGCTGCCTTCGACGTGCCGCAATTCTCCGCGCGAGAAGAGCTGCGCCGCCCCTGGACGCGCTGCTGGGTCGCGCGCGAAGAGCGGAGCGCGCTCGCCTTCCTCATCGCGTGGCACGTCGCCGACGAGCTCCACGTGCTGAACGTGGCCACCTGCCCGGCCGCGCGGCGGCGCGGGCTCGCGACGGCGCTGATGAACCGGTCGCTCGAGTATGCGCGGCAGCAGCAAGTGCGGCTGATCCTGCTCGAGGTGCGCCGCTCGAACCGGGCAGCGATCCGGCTCTACCGGAAGCTCGGCTTCACCGCGATGGGGGTACGCCCTCGGTACTACAGCGACAACGGCGAGGATGCGATCGAGATGGTGCTCACGCTCGATCCAGCGACCGGCGCGGTGCAACCAGGCCGCGACGAGATCCGCATCGAGATCTGAACCGCGCCGCGTGGCTCAGCGCGGGCCCCCAGCAGGCGCCGCCGCGGGATAGCGAGACACCGCGGCGAGCGGCGGCAGCCGCGCCGCCACCACCTGCATCGGGGTGAGCAACAGCGGCCGGAGCAGCGTCTTGGCCCGCTCGTCGAAGGGCTGGAGGAGCGCGTCGGCCTGTCGCGTCGCCTCGACCAACCGATCGGCCATGAGGCGCGCGTCGACGTTGGGGTTCAGATCCTCGAGACGCTGGATCTCGTCGCGAAGGGCGCTGAGCAACGAGACGTACCTCGCCAGGGGCGTGTCCGTGATCGGCGCCGAGCCGCTCGGCGCGGTCGGCACGCCGAACTCGACGGTCCGCTTGAACTCGTCCGGCACCGAGCTCGGCCGGTTTCTTATGAGCTTCACGTTGACGGGGACCTTCAGCCTCGTCTTCTGCTCGATCTTTCGATCGAGGTACTCCTTCCCCCGCTTGACCAGGGCCGAGTCCTCGATCGCGCTGCGATCCCGCTTCCACTGCGTGTTGTCCTCGAGAGCGCGGAGGATGCGGAGGTAAGGGTAATCCGCCTGGGTGAGCGCCTGGTACGTCTCCTTCGCCTCCTTCAGGTTGGCCGGGACCCGCACGGTGAGGTCCGCCATCCAGTCGGTCCACTGCGCGATGTAGCTGACGTCGTAGTCGGCCGCGAGGCCGTCCAGGTTCTTGTTGATGGAGGCTTCCTCGCCGGGCGCGAGGTCCACGACCCACCGCTCAGCCATCAAGCTGTCGGCGCCGCTCTCGAGCCTCTCGAGCACCGCGAAGTGCCCCCTCTCGGTGTACGGACCGTCCACCTCCTTCCAGCGCTTCTCCTTCGCGTACAGCTTGCTGCCGATGATCTTCAGCACGGCGGGGCGGTCGGCGAACATGTCGCCGAGCGTGTGCGGAGGGTACTTGCGGTTGGCGCGGCTGTTGTCACCCGTCTCGTCGTACTTCTCCTCGATGATCGCGTTGACGAAGAAGTCGTAGTACCGCTTCCGCGGCGCCACGGCCTGGAGCGTCGCGCGCACGCTCGCGACCAGATCCTCCTTGCGCGCGATCGGCGTGACCCGCTTCTCCTTGATGAGCATCAGGTAGTACTCGACGTGCCGTTCGAGCTGCTTCTTCAGCTCGGCCTCGGTGAGGTTCGAGGTCGCCCGCAGCACCTCGGCCCAGAGCGAGGTGAACCTGTCCTTCGCCCACGCGACGTCGAGGTGCTCGACGTCGCTGAGCATCAGGTACAGCTTGAGGTCGTTCCGCTCGCGGAGGTAGTGGTCGCCCTTCGCGAGCTTGAGGCGATCCTCGAGCCGCTGCTTGCACGGGATCACGAAGCCGTTCTGGAGGCTGGCGACGTAGACGTGCACGAGCGGCGGGTACACCGTCTCCCCCTGGAACATCGTCCACCCCTTCCCGTCCGGCGGCCCCTCCTCGCGCGCCTTGTCGATCTCCTTCAGCCGATCCAGCGCAGGCCGCAGCGCGGCGAGCTTCTCCGAGAGGGGTCGCGTGTCCTCCCATCGGAGCGCGCTGACGGTGCGCGCGTCCGCCTCCACGTCGCGCAGGAACGCGCGGTTGTTGGCGAACGACACCACGCTGGGGATCGCGAGGATGACCCCGAGCGCCGCGGCCGCCGCGCTGATCGCGCCGCGAACGAGCCGCTGGCGCCGGATCTCGCTCGCGCTCCTCGCGGCGATGTCCCCGTCCGGGAAGACGACGTTCATGAAGACGTCGTGGAGGAAGTAGCTCTTCGACTCCACGTTCTGCTGCGCCGCGGCCTCGTGCGTGCGGATCCCCATCGCCTGGCCCATGCGCTGGAGGACCCGGTCGAGCGGCCTGCCCTCCTGCGTGCCGCTCGTGAAGTAGAAGCCGCGAAAGATGGGCGTCCCCTGGAACGCGTTGACCATGAAGACGGTCGAGACCAGATCGGAGAGGTTCCGCCGGATACCCGAGAACTCGAGCGGGAACTGGTAGACGCGCTCGCGCGCCTCGCGGCTGCGCTCCATCACGAGCCGCTTCAGCGAGCGGGCGTGGATCTGCTTCGCCAGGGCGTCGAACTCGGCGTCGAAGAGCCTCCCTGGGTCGGCCTTGTCCGCGCTCAGCTTGAGCGTCGCTCCCCACGCCTGCGCGCGGTCGCTCTTGCGCATGTCGCCGAAGAACTCCGAGAAGCCCGCGATGAGGTCGCACTTCGTGAACAGGAGGTAGACGGGCAGCACCATGTGGAGCTGCGTCATCACCTCGTCGATGCGCGCCCGGAGCTTCTTCCCCATCAGCTCGACCTGCTGCTCGCTCGCGTCGATGAGATCCGCCACGCTCACGGCGACCAGGATGCCGTTGAGCGGGCGGCGAGCGCGGTGCTTGAGGAGCATCTGCAGGAACGCGATCCACTCCTCGTGGTCGTCCTGCTCCGTCGTGTAGCGCCCCGCGGTGTCGAGGAGGATCGCCTCGTTGGTGAACCACCAGTCGCAGTTGCGCGTGCCGCCGACGCCGCGCACGCCGCCGCCGTTGCTCGGGTGCGCGTACGGGAAGACGAGGCCGGAGTGCTTCAACGCCGTCGTCTTCCCCGCCCCGGGCGGGCCGATGATGACGTACCAGGGCAGCGAGTAGAGCGCGGCGTTGCCGTGCTCCTTCCCCTTGCCGAGCTTCGAGCTCTTCAGGGCGCTGATGCCGCCCTGGACCTGCCGCTGGAGCTCCTGGATCTCGGCGCGGCGCTCGGGCCGCGCGTTGAGCGCCTGCTGCGCTCCTTGCTGGACGATGGCCCGCTCAAGCGCAGACGCCGCGCGGCGCGCGTTGATCCGGCGGTACACGAAGAGCGCGATCGCGGCGAGCGCGATGACGACGCTCGTCGCGATCGGGATCGCGGTGGGCAGGTCGAACGTGAAGAACGCCGCCCACGAGATGAGGAACAACAGCCCGAAGAGGACCCACAACACGGAAGCGACGATACCACCTGTCGCCGCTTCCGGAGCACGTCCACGCGGCGCCGCCGAGCGAGCGTGGGCGCCCCACACCCCGCGCGCCGCGATCCCCGCGTCAGCCGCCGCCGCGCTCGTAGTCGCCCGGATCGAGCGCGGCGTCGGTATCCTCGCCGGCAGCGAGCCGGCGCGAACGGATCGCGTCCACGGCGATGTCGATCACCTCGAGCCGCGTCGAGGGCGCGTAGTACTCGTTTTCCGAGACCGACGGCAGCTCCGCGAGCCTGGCCGCGACCGCCTCGCGATCGTCTTCCTCCAGCTCCAGCGCCGCCGGATCGCCGCTCAGGGAGTCCTCTGCAAGGTCCAGCGCGGCGTCGGCCCGATGTTCGCGCGTGAGCGCCTCGCGCACGAAGAGGACGGGGCTGAACGCGAGGAAAACCGAGCCGAACTGCACCTGCCAGTAGGTCGGGTCTTCGCCATCCAGGCGCCACCACGACGCGTGCCGGCGCCGGATCACCTCGCCGAAGTAAGCGCCTGCCATGTGCGCGACCATCGGCAACGCTTCGGCCCGCTCCGACGTCGCACCACGCGCCTGCTCGAGGTAGTGGTCGAGCAGGGGCAAGGTCTCCGGTCGATAGTCAAGCCGTACGCCGAGGGCGCGCTCCACAAACCGCACGCACCCCTCGGCGAGATCCTCCACGGTGGACGGCGGCGGCGCGACAGGTTCGACAGCTGCAGCGGACGGCGCAGACTCGGCCGGCCGCTCCGCAGAAATCGGAGACGTCCCTGCACCGTTCTGTTTGGTATTCATGGGCTCCACGCTATTCTTCTCCGGTGCGGGTGGCCGCTCGTCAACGTGGTCGTGCTGGGAGCGCCTCGGCAAGCTCCGCAAGGACCATGTCCGGCCCTCGACCGTCCTCTGCAGATCCTCGGGCGCAGTGGAAGCACGCTCCGTCGGAGCCGACAAAGCTGACGAGACTGACAGAACTGACGGACCCGATGGATCCGCCAGAGCTAGCAGAAACGCCGGAGCTAGCAGAACCGCCGGAGCTAGCAGAACCGCCGGAGCTAGCAGAACCGCCGGAGCTAGCAGAACCGCCGGAGCTAGCAGAAACGACAAGCCAGCCGACACAACGCCGAGTCGACAAAGCTCCGTGCCGGTCCGACCGGCCCATCCGTGGATCCAGGTTTGAATTCCTAACGGAAGTCGAGGCCTTCGTGCTAAGCTCCGCCCTCGCGTCGAAATGAGACTCGGGATTTTCAGCGATACGCACGCCAACTACGAGGCGCTCAGCGCTGTGCTCGAGTCCTACCGCCACGAACGTATCGACGTTTACTACTGCCTCGGGGATACGGTCGGCTACGGCGGCTCGCCCAACGAGTGCGCCGATCTCGTCCGCAAGGTGGCCAAGAAGACGATCCTCGGCAACCACGACGCGGCCGTCGCGGGTCGGATGGATTACTCGTATTACTACGAGGCCGCCCGGCAAGCGCTCGACACCCACGCTGCGATGCTGTCCTCCGAGAACGCGGCCTGGCTCCGGAGCCTGACGTACCAGGAGAAGTTGACGGACATCAACGTCGACCTCTGTCATGGCTCGCCCGTCCGGCTCGAAGAGTTCGAGTACATCTTCGCCCCCGAGCAGGCGCGCGAGTGCCTCCCGATGTGGAACGAGCTCGGTCACATCACGCTGATCGGCCACTCCCACCTCTGCAAGGTGTTCGCGCTCACACCGAACAGCGTCGAGGAGCTCCCTGCGGTGGATTTCCAGCTTGAGCAGGGTCGCAAGTACATCGTGAGCGTCGGCTCGGTGGGACAGCCGCGGGACTACGACAACCGCGCGAGCTACACGGTCTACGACAGCGACACGAAGCGCTTCGAGTTCAAGCGCGTCGAGTACGATATCGAGACGGCGGCGGAGAAGGTGCTGCGCGCCAAACTCGAGCGCAACTTCGCCCACCGCCTCTACATCGGCGTCTGAGGCTCCAGGCAACGGCGGCACTGGCGCACGCTCGGTGCGGCAGGACCAAGGGGCACACGCGCGCTCGTGCACGGACACGTCGCGCATGCCCTGATGCCGACCGGGCGCCGCCACAGGGCGGCGCGAGGCGCAGCGGGCGCCGGGTGTTCGCGCGCCGGTGCCGCGCCCCCTTCAGCGGCCCCCGTCTTGTCCAGGGCGGCGAGCCCTGGCAGAACGGCGTGGCCGGCAATGATAGAGCAGCATGCTCGTCTGGTTGTCGGGCGGTTCCGCGGAGAAATCGCTGCGGAGCTCCCTGAGCTCGAAGCCGTTGTAGTGGAGCAAGGCTTCGAGCTCCTGCGGGTAGAACTGGCGATGGGCGAGCGGCGTCATCCAGCGCTCGCCGCCGTCGACGGGCGAGAACTCCATGGAGACGAACAGGATCTGCCGGACCTTGTCGTAGTCGAACCGCTCCGTGTACCGGACGAACTCGCCAGGGCCATCCTTCGTGGGGTACCGGAAGCGCGGCGTGGCATAGGCGCGATCCGGATCTCGCGCGAGCTCTGCCGGCTCGGGCATGGAAACGTCGAAGACGAGCTCGCCTTTCGGCGTCAGATGCTCGCGCGCTCGCGCGAGGAATCGCTCCACGTCCACGCGCGTGTACAGGTGCAAGAAGGCGTTGAACGGGCAGATCACGAGCGGAAAGCGGCGCCCTAGCCGCAGCGCCCGCATGTCGCCCCGCCGGAGGCTCACGCGAGAGGAGACACCGCGCGGCTCGCGTCCAAGCTGCGCGCGCAGATCGCCGAGCATCGGCGCCGACAGATCCACGCCGGTGATCTGGACCCCCGCCCTCGCGACAGGCAGCGTGATCCGCCCGTTACCGCAGCCGTACTCGAGCACCGGCCCCGCGGACGCGACGGCGAGGTCGACGTAGTAGCGGACGTCATCCTTACGGCGCGCGTACGTCTTCGCGTAGTACGCCGGATCCTCGTAGTGGGCCGACGTACCTGCTTCGAGCTCCGGATCGCGGCGCTGGCCGGAGCCCGAAACGCGCGCCGGCCGCCTCGTGGCCATCCCGCTCATGCGAGGCAGTAGATCAAGCGCAGCGCTGGCACGGTGACGGGAGCGAGCTGCAGAACGGAGCCTCTACGGAGGCGCGCATCACCGGACGCGCGCCCTTCCGATGCGGCATCAGCGCTGGCCGCCAGCGTTCATCTGCTGGAGCCACTCGGAGACGACCTCGTGGGAGCTCCGGTGGAAGTGCACCTTGCCCGCCGCGATCTCTCGGAGGCTGGTCACGGCAGGCTTGTTCTTCGTCTTCACGAGAGCGTCCGAGCCCTTCATGAGCTGCCGCGTCCGGTTGGCCGCGAGCACGACGAGGGCGAAACGGTTTTCCTCACGCTCGAGGCAGTCTTCCACAGTCACACGCGCCATAGGGGGACCGAGAGTAGCTCCCCGCCCCAGCAAACGCAAGGTACATGCCGCCCCGGCGGGTCTGCCTGCTCTGTTGCCTATGCTTCCTCTGCTTTCTCTGCTGCCGCTGCTTCCTCTGCTTCCTCTGCTTCCTCTGCTTCCTCTGCTTCCTCTGGCTCTGCCCCCTCGCTCTTCCTACTTTGCGGCGCGCGCTGCAGCTTCGCCCGGGCGATGGTTCACGTTGTTCGTTGCCCTCCACGCAGGTCCCGGCTACGAGGTCCCACCGTGGCCGCTGACCAGGACTCTCTCCTTCCCCCTCCCCCTCGTCCGGCCCCCGGGCTGAAGTACCGCCGCATCGTGCTCAAGCTGAGCGGCGAAGCGCTCTGCGGCGAGGAAGGGGGGTTCGGCATTCGTCCCGAGACGCTCCACCACGTGGCCGGCGAGGTCGCCGAGCTCCAGCGGATGGGGGTGCAGATCGGGGTCGTCGTGGGCGGCGGCAACATCTTCCGCGGGCTGAAGGGCGCGAGCGCGGGGATGGACCGCTCCCAGAGCGACTACATGGGCATGCTCGCCACCGTCATCAACGCGCTCGCCCTCCAGGACGCGCTCGAGAAGACGGGCGTGCCGACGCGCGTGATGACCGCGATCGAGATCCGGCAGGTCGCCGAGCCGTACATCCGCCGCAGGGCGATGCGGCACCTGGAGAAGGGCAGCATCGTCATCTTCGCCGCGGGCACGGGCAACCCGTTCTTCTCCACCGATACGGCGGCGGCGCTGCGGGCCATGGAGATCCAGGCGCAGGCGCTGTTCAAGGCGACCAAGGTCGAAGGCATCTACGACCGCGATCCCGTGCGCCACGAAGGCGCGCAGATGTTCGCGCACCTGAGCTACGACCGCTTCCTCGCCGACAGGATCGGGGTCATGGACTCGACGGCAGTCACGCTCTGCCGCGAGAACAAGATGCCCATCCGGGTGTTCAAGCTCATGACCCGCGGCAACATCCTCCGCGTCTGCAGGGGCGAAGAGATCGGCACGATCGTCGACTGAGCGAGCGCTCCGCGCGCGACGAGCCGAGGCGTCCGCCGACGCGCCAGCCCGAACGAGGCGCTGCGACCTCGAGCCACGCTGAAACCGTGCTAGACCCCGAGCCAGCAATGACCCGAGCTCCGGTGCGCCGACCCCTGCTCGCCATCTCGCTCGTCGCGCTCGTCGCGGGCTGCGATGAGCCGGCCCTCCAGGTCCCCTCGGACGCGGGGGATCCGGTCTTCGGCCTCACCGCCGAGCAGTCGGCGCGCGTGCTCGCGAAGGTCGGCGACAAGGCGATCACGCTGGGCGACTTCGGCAGGACGCTGGAGCGAATGGACCAGTTCGATCGGCTCCGGTACCAGACGAAGGAGCGGCGCCGCGAGCTGCTCAGCGAGCTCATCGACGCGGAGCTGCTCGCGCTGGAAGCCCGGCGCCGAGGCCTCGACAAGGACCCCGCGGTCGAGGACACGATCCGGCAGATCCTCCGCGAGGCGATGATCGCCCGGGCGCGAAAGGGCCTGCCCGCGCCGGCCGACATCCCCGCGTCCGAGGTGCGCGCGTACTACGAGGCGAACGCCGACAAGTTCAGCGAGCCCGAGCGCAGGCGCGTCGCCGCCATCGTCGTCGGCGACCGAGCGCTCGGGGAGAAGGTCCTCAAGGAGGCGCAGAAGGCCGGGAGCAGCAGCGCGTGGGGTGAGCTCTTCCTCAAGCACTCGCTCACGGCGCCGAAGGACAAGAGCGCGGCCCCGCCGCTCGATCTGGCCGGAGAGCTCGGCATCGTCAGCCCGCCCGGCGATCCGCGCGGCGCCCACCCCCGCGTCCCAGAGCCGGTCCGCGCGGCCGCGTTTCGCATCGGCGGCGTGGGCGCGGTCGGCGAGGAGGTCGTCGAGGCCGACGGACGGTTCTTCATCGTCCGCCTGAACGGGCTCACCAGCGGGCACCGGCGCCAGTTCGCGGAGGCCGAACGCTCGATCCGGGTCGCGCTCCTCCAGCAGAAGATGCAGGACCAGGAGCGCGCTCTCGAGGACGAGCTGCGGAAGAAATTCCCCGTCGAGATCAACGAGGCGGCGCTCTCCTCGGTCAAGCTGCCGGAGCAGCTCATGGAGACCGGGAGCGCGGCGCAGCCCGATCCCGCGAAGCCCCGCACGCCACAGCCGGAGCGGTCCGGCGCTGCCGCGGCGCCGTCGAGCGATGCCGGCAAGTAGCGAGCTCGTCGCCGCCGCGCGGCTCGCCCGGCGACCCGGCGAGGAAGGCGCGAACGCCCGCGCCGCCGCGCTGCCGGAGCGAGCGGGGCCGCTCGCCGCGAGCGAGCAGCAGGGAGCGCGAGCCGCCCGCGTGAAGACGCGGAAGAGCGACTGGACCTGGCAGCTGCGTCACGCGCTCTCGAGCGCCGACGCGCTCCACGGGGCGCTGTCGCTGACGCCGGAGGAGCTCGCTGGCGCCCGGCGCGCCGAAAAGGCGGGGCTGCCCATCCGCGTCACCCCCTATTACCTGAGCCTCTGCGACAACGGCGATCCGGCGTGCCCGATCCGCCGGCAGTGCGTGCCGCTCGCCGACGAGGCCGCCGAGGTGCCCGGCGATCTGGTCGACCCCCTCGGCGAGGTCGCGCACGAGGTCGCGCCTCACCTCGTGCAGCGGTACCCGGATCGCGCGCTGCTCCTCGCGACCGACCGCTGCGCCGTCTACTGCCGCTTCTGCACCCGATCACGCATGGTCGGCGACGGCGGCGGCGCGGTGGCGCTCGAGCGCCTCGCGCCGGCGATGGCGTACCTCGAGGCGCACCCGGAAGTGCGCGATGTCATCGTGAGCGGCGGCGATCCGCTCGCCGTCTCGACGGACCGCGTCGTGCGGCTCATCGCCCGGCTGCGGCAGATCCAGAGCGTGGAGACGATCCGGATCGCGACGCGCGTGCCGGTCACGCTGCCGCAGCGGATCACCGCAGAGCTCGTGCGCGCGCTCAAGCCGTATCACCCGCTCTGGGTGATGACGCACTTCAACCACCCGAAGGAGCTCACGCCCGCCGCCGAGCGCGCCTGCAAGCGCCTCGCGGATCACGGCTTCCCCGTCATGAACCAGACCGTGCTGCTGCGCGGTATCAACGACGACGCGACGACGCTGGCCACGCTCTTCCGGGGTCTCGTGCGCTGGCGGGTGCGCCCCTACTACCTGCTCCAGATGGACCCCGTGCGCGGCACGGCGCACCTGCGCACGCCGCTCGCGACCGGCGTCTCCCTCATGGAGCAGCTCCAGGGCCGGCTCACCGGCATCGCGCTGCCGAAGCTGATCGTGGATACGCCCGGCGGGATGGGCAAGGTGCCCATCGGCCCCGACTACGTCGTCGACCGCCGGCCGGGGCGCACCGTCCTCCGCACGCACCGCGGCGTCGAGGTCGAGTACGTCGACCCCCCGGCGGGGCCTGGCGGCTGAGCCGCCGGCTCAGCGACCCGGACCCCGCGAGAGCGGCTTCGCGACCCGGAACGACAGGTTCAGCGCCCGCGCGATCCCGAAGAAGCGGGTGCGCGACGCGCTCCTGCACTGCTGCGAGTCCGCGGCCCAGCTCCCGGAGCGGGCGATGCGCCACGGCGGCGCGTCTCCGCCGGCGTCGGCGGCCGACTCGAGATCACCCGACGTCTCCGCCCACGATCTCTCGCCGTTCACGTCGGCGACCCACTCGCGCACGCCGCCCGCCATGTCGCGCACGCCGTAGGGCGAGGTGTCGATGGGAAAGGTCCCTACCGGCTCCGGCTGCGCCAGGAAGGGCCGCGACGAGCGCATCAGGCAGAACGTCGGGTCAAAGTGATCCCCCCACGGGTAGAACCGGCCGTCGGTCCCGCGAGCCGCCTTCTCCCACTCCAGCTCGGTGGGCAGCCGGACCTCGATCCCGTCGCGCTCGCTCCGGAAACGGCAGTAGGCCACGGCGTCGAACCAGTCGATGAGGATGACCGGCAGGTTCCAGAGGTGCCCTTCCTCCGCCGGGAACCGCTTCTGCGCGTCGCCCTCGACCACGCTGGGCAACGGCTCCCAGCCGCCGCTGCTGGCGGGCCGCGCGACGTAGCCCTCGGAGCCGCGCGTCCCGTGTGGCGCGCGCTTGAGGGCGAGATCGAGATCGCGCGTCTCGAGCTCGTTCAGGAACTCGCAATACTCGCGGAAGGTGACGGGGAACTTCGCGATCGCGACGTCGGGGACGTGGAGCTCGGCGCGGCGGAGCGGATCGTCGGCCTGCGCGTCGCCGCCGGCGATGAAGGTCCCCCCCGGGATGTACACGAACCCCTCGCCGATCTCCGCGTCGGTGTAGAGGTTCACCTCGACGCGGTGGTGGGTGCCCCGCTTGAGCAGCAGCGGGTAGCGCACGTCCCGGCAGCCGGCGCGCTTCAGGATGAAGAGGTAGCTGCCCGGCTTGAGGTGCACCTCGCGGAGCGGGGTGCGGCCGAGCGAGCGCTCGTCGCTCGCCACGAGGATGCGATCCTTCTCGACGTAACGGTACGCGACGACGCTCGCGCCGGGCGGCGACGAGTCGAACGAGAGGACCGAATCGGCGCTGAGCAGGGCGGCGTAGCGGCCCACGTCGAACTCCGCCACGAGCGCCTCGTGGTAGATGCGCGCCGCGTGCTGGTGCTCCTGGTCCGCCCGCACCGCGCGCGACCAGTAGAGGTCCGCGAGCCCGGCGCGCGCCTCGACCAGGTCCGGATCGTACGCCAGCGCCTTCGTGTAGAGATCGATCGCCTCCGCCGCGGCGCGCGCCTGCTCGCGCTCGACCCCGGCGGCCCTGTCCTCGAGCTGCCACCCCGCCCGCTTGCGCTCGATCGCCTCGTACTCCTTCACGTCCTTGAGCAGCCGCCGCGCCTCCTCGACGAGCCGCTCGCGCTCGCCGTCGAGCCGCCGGTCACGCTCGAGCGGGGCCTTGGCGAGCTCACATAGCTTGATGGCCTCCTCGCGGCGGCGCATCCGCTCCTTGGCGCCCTCGAGGAACGCCTCCGCCTCCGCCGCGACGCGGTCGGCGGTCGGCGGCCGCTGATCGGGATCCTTCGCGAGCATCGCCAGGCAGAGGTCCTCGAGCAGCAGCGGGCAGCTCGGCGCGATCGAGCGCGGCGGCCTGGGGTCGCGCGTCTGGGTCGCGAGGATCACGGCGAGGACGGTCGGCGCGTCGAACGGGTGCTCGCCGGTGAGGATCTCGTAGAGCACCACGCCGAGCGCGAAGATGTCCGCACGGTGATCGATCCGCGCGTGGTCCCCTCGGATCTGCTCGGGCGCGATGTAGCCGGGCGTGCCCGAGAGCGCGCTCGCGATCGCCTCGTGCCGCCTGCGGCCGAAGTCCTGCCCGCTCGGATCGACGGAGATCGGCTCGCTCACCTCCGCCCTCGCGAGCAGCTTCGCGTTGCCCCAGTCGCCCAGGTAGACCTCGCCGTAGTCGCCGAGCAGCACGTTCTCCGGCTTGATGTCGCGGTGGGCGACGCCTCGCCGGTGCGCGTAGGCCAGCGCCCGGGAGATCTGCACGAACGCGCCGATGAGCCGGACGAGCGGCCATTGCCTGCGGAGCTCGGGGTTCGTCAGCACGTTCTGCAGGCTCTGCCGCTTGACGACCCGCATGGAGTAGTACGGCTGGCCGTTCGGCAGCGTGCCGAGGTCATAGACCGGGATGATGTTCGGGTGCTCGAGCTGGGCCGTGATCCGCGCCTCGGTCCGGAAGCGGTTGCCTACCGCGGAGTCCTCCTCGGCCCCTGGCTTCAAGGTCTTCAGCGCGACCACGCGCCCGATCTCCCGATCGCGCGCCTTCACGACCTTCCCGGCGCCCCCGGCCCCGAGCGCCTCGCCCACCTCGTACCGGGTGCCGCCGGAGTTCACGGCGCGCGTGGCAGAGGTCGCGAGCGTCGGGAAATCGGCCCCGACGTCATCTCCAGGCAGGTCGATCTCCCGCTGCGTGTCGAAGCGCAGCGCGTCCCCGTCCTCGCTCTGCGGCGAGAGGGCGCGCGCGACGGGCGGGCTGTGGCCCTCCTGCGCGAGCAGCTCCGGCAGCGCCGCCAGCTGCTCGGGCGTGAGGATCCCCTCGAAGAGCTCCTGGGGCGTCGACGCGCCGCCGAGGGTCCATCGGCAAGCCATATCCCAAAGGGCGTTGGGCTCGATGAGCCCTCGCGCCACCGCGGCGACGGCCAGGGCACGAGCCTCACGAGTCTGAGCGAGCTTCACTCGAGCGACCTCTCGTCCGAAACGATCTCACCCCGCGACGCGAGGCGGAAGGCCACGCTGAGGCCGTCGAGCGCAAGGCGTTGCGAGCCAGGAGCGCGTGGCGCTCGCGCGAACGATCGAGGGCTGCCGGTGACGCTGTTCCGCGCGCATCTCACGAGGCGCCGCACGTCAGTGGCCGTGGAAGGCGACCGCTCTGCTGCCACGCCGGCCCGAGCTGCCCCGTTCGAAGTCGCGGCGCGGCGGGTCCGCAGCGGCGATGGCGGCCCCCGCGTCCCGGTCTTCAGATGGTCTACGTATCGGGAATTCCTGCATTTACCATCGGGAGCTGAGCGCCGCTCAGCGTACGTGGTGTCCCCTCGCCCGCGCAAGAGAGTAGGGCGGAGCCGATCGAGGACCGCGGTCATTTTTCGTCGCAGGTCCCCGCGCGCCTCGCGCGTCCCCAGGTCTCCACGTCGTGCGCGTTTCGTGCGTTTCGCATGTTTCGCACGGTTCGCACGTTTCCGCCGGCCTCGCTCCCTTGTCGTACCGGCTGCATGGGGTCGTCGCCCTGCCATGGCGTCGCGCGGTCGTGCTCGCCGGCTGCCTCGACATCAAGGCGGCGCGCTTCGTCCGCTGCTGCGACTGCTTCACTATCCCGCTCGTCACGTTCCGTCGACGTGCCCGGCTTCCTCCCGGGGCTCGACCAGGAATAGGGCGGGATCATCGCTCACGGAGCGAAGCTCCTCTATGCGTTCGCCCGAGCCTCCGTGCCCGAGGCGAGGGTGATCACCCGCACGGCCTATGGCGGCGCTTACGACGTCATGGCCTCCAAGCACATCAAACATCCCGCTTTAGCAGAATTTTGCGACAGCTGAGAGCCCGCGAGAGCCGTGCTCTGGGAGAGATCAGCGAGCAAACCGCTTAGAGCGCCACGGCAGGTGGGTGCTGGGGCGAGCGACGCCGTTGCGCGGCCGATCCCGAGCGTGTAGAAACGACTTGCGTGGCTGTTTTTCTTTGAACTTCACGCACGATGCTTCTCTCTGACCGACGATCTGCACAGGTGCACCCGGAGGCCGGTCGCAGGACAACGGGTGGTTTGGCAGGCATGCCGAGCGTTGGGGGGGCGCCGAGTACACGAATGAAGGGTCGGTTGGGTTCTGTGGAGGTATTGAGCATGAAATCTTGGGTATTCGCTGCGGTTTTGATCTCCGGCTGCGCCCTCGTGGCTTGCGGTGACGACGGCAACACGTCGTCGGGCTCCAGCACCACCAGCAGCAGCAGCGGGAGCAGCAGCTCTGGCGGCGGCGGCAACGGCGGCAACGGCGGCAATGGCGGCTCCGGCGGCAGCGGCGGCGCCGGCGGAGAAGGAGGCGCGAGCGCCACGAGCACTTCCTCGACGGGTACCCCGACCTGTGATGACACGACGGACACGTGCGGCCGCGACACGAATGAGGGCTGCTACAAGTGCGCCGGCGATGGGCCGTGCAAAGAGGTCCGCAAGGCCTGCGCGGACAGCAGCGATTGTATTGACGTGGTGGTGTGTATCGCTGACTGCGCCGCGGTGGAAGACCCGGCCACGTGCATCGAGACGTGCCGCACGGACAACGCGGCCGGGGTCGAGGCCTACGACGCCCTCATCACGTGCACTGTTTGCGAGGAGTGCGCCGAGCGCTGCGATGCCGGCGGAGAGCCGGTGTGTGGCCTGTGAGCCTCTGACAACAGCAGCGCATCTCCGGAGGGGGCGCCAGATGGCCGCCCCCTTCGGCCTTTATGCGGGCTGAGCCGCGGCGGACGGCTCGCCCGCGCCAGCCGTCGCGGCTCGACAGCCGGCGCAGGGCGGCGCGGGGCACGACACCGGCGGCTCCGGAGCAGCACGGAAGCGGCGGCGTGCCAGCGGGGGCGAGGGAACGGGGCGGTCCGGGTCCCGGGCGAGGGCGGGGAGCGCCGCCTGAGGGACGTCGCCCCGGCTCGCGCGCCCTCGCCGCCGTGCGGGCGCCTCGATCCGGCGCTCCTGGCCAGGGCCCTGGCCCGGCGGCGGGCGCCGCCGGTCCGCGGGCCAGGCGGCAGGCGCGCCGCCGGGCGCCGTCGAGGCAGAGCGGCGGAGACGCGAGGTAGCTCACGCACTGGCGGCCGGCCTGCCTCGGCGGCCTCCGGTCCCGGGCCCCAATCGCGCAGCATACTCCGGGTTGCGCCTTCATGGGCCGGGCAACCCGTGGTAACGCTTGGCGGCGCCGCCGATGTGCGGCATCCGACATGGGAAAGAACCTTCTCGTCATCAATGTGGACATCCGCGAGACACGCGTCGCGCTGATCGAAAACGGGATCATCGCTGAGCTGCATCTCGAGCGGGAGAGCTCCAAGGGGACGCTCGGAAACATCTACCTCGGCAAGGTCAGCCGCGTTTTGCCCGGAATGCAGGCCGCGTTCATCGACGTGGGGCTCGAGCGAGCAGCCTTCCTGCACGTCGAGGACCTCATCCGGCCCGACGATTTCGAGGCGTACCTGGCTGGGCACCGCCGGAATGTTGAGGAAGAGCGCGCCTCCTCACGAGGCCGCGCCGCGCGTGGCAGCGAGGCGCCTAGACCAGACGAAAGCGAGGTGCATGAGCTATCGGGCGCAGAAGCCGCGCCCGAGAGCCCCGACGTGACGCCCGGACGACACGAGCTCCGGGAAGGAGCGGACTTCGGGGCGGAAGAAGAATTCGAGGCCGGCGGCTCGGCCGATGCCGGCGGCTCGCTCGACGAAGGGAGCGACGTGCCGATCGAGCTGCCCACGGCGCTCGATGTGCTCGGAGGCCCCTCCGGCCAGGCGTTCGCCGGCGTGGGGACGATGGTGGCGCTCGACGAGGCCGACGACTCGGAGCCGGAGATCGACGACGGGCACGAGCACGACGGCGCGGACGACGACGAGGAGCTGGTCGCGCCAGGCGGAGGCAGCGACGCCGACGAGGCCAGCGACGAGGAATCCGGCCCCGACGAGGCGAGCATCGAGGACGACGACGAGCTCGACACGCCCGGCTACGAGGTCGAGCCTGCCTCCCCGCCACCGGAGGATGCCGCGGGCGCGTGGAGCGCGGCCGAGGAGCATCCGGAAGCGCTGAGCAACACCGCGGACAGCGGCGAGACAGGAGCGCAGGAGGCGAGCGCGTCGGACGAGCACGGCGCCGCCGGCGACTGGCCGGCCGGACAGGAGGCGAGCGCGCCGCTGGTCCCGGAGGCCGCGGCAGCGGCCTCCGGCGAGGACGTCCCGCCGGCAGCGCGCGCGCGCAGCGGGCGCGCGCGCGGACGGCGCGAGGCGCGCGTGCGCCGTTCGGGACGGACGCGCGACCGGCGCGCCAACCTCGAGGGCGGCCCCGCGCTCGCGGAGGCGGCCCCCGCGGAAGCACGCGAGAGGCGCGAAGGGCGCGAGGCCCCGCGCGAAGGGCGCGAGGCCCCGCGCGAAGGGCGCGAGGCCCCGCGCGAAGGGCGCGAGGCCCCGCGCGAGGGGCGCGAAGGCCGCGAGGCGCCGCGCGAGGGACGCCAGGCCCCGCGCGAGGGCCGAGAAGGGCGCGAGGCGCCGCGCGAAGGCCGCGAGGGCCGGGACGCGCGCGAAGGGCGCGACCGGGGCGGCAAAGGACAGCAGGGCGGACGCGAGGGGCGCGAGCAACGCGGGCGCGAGCAGCGGACGCGAGAGCGCGGGCGCGAGCAGCCGCGGGACGGCAAGGGCAAGAGCGCAGCGCGGGGCCAGCAGAGCTCACGCAGCTGGCAGAACGAGCCGCCGCGGATCTCGAAGTCGACGCCGATCCGCGAGGTCGTCCGCGAAGGGCAGGAGGTCATCGTCCAGATCTCGAAGGAGCCGATCGGGACGAAGGGCGCCCGGGTCACGAGCCACATCTCGCTGCCCGGCCGCTATGTCGTGTACCTGCCGACGGTCGATCACATCGGGATCTCCAAGCGCATCGGCTCGGAGAAGGAGCGATCCCGGCTGCGGGACGCCATCGAGGCGATGAAGCCTCCGCAGGGCGGGCTCATCGTGCGCACGCTCGCCGAGGGCCTCACGAAGAAGCAGCTCAAGGCCGACGTCGGCTACCTCGTGCGCCTCTGGGGCGAGGTGGCGAAGAAGCGGGAGAGCGGCGTGAGGGCGCCTGCGGTGCTCTACACCGAGCTCGACCTCGTGCTGAAGACCGCCCGCGACCTCTTCACCGACGACATCGAGAAGATCGTGATCGACGACCGCGAGGAGTACATCCGGCTGCGGCGCTTCGTCGAGATGTTCATGCCCGAGCGCGCCGACGCGGTGGAGCTCTACGAGGGGACGGAGCCGATCTTCGACGCGTACGGGATCGAGGACGAGATCCAGCGCGCGCTGTCGCGGAAGGTCCCGCTGCCCTCGGGCGGGCACCTGATCATCGACCAGGCCGAGGCGCTCACCGCGATCGACGTGAACACAGGGCGGTTCGTCGGCAAGGGGTCGAAGGATCTCGAGGAGACGATCCTGACCACGAACCTGGAGGCGGTCGAAGAGATCGCCTACCAGCTCCGGTTCCGCAACATCGGCGGGCTCATCATCCTCGACCTCATCGACATGGAGCGCGCCCAGAACCGGGAAAAGGTGCGGCGCCGCCTCGAGGAGCTGCTCTCCAGGGACAAGGCGAAGACCACGCTGAACCGGATCTCCGATCTGGGCCTCATCGAGATGACCCGGAAGCGGACGCGCGAGAGCCTCGGGCGGACGATCCTCGAGCCGTGCTTCTACTGCGACGGGACGGGCCAGCTGCAATCCAAGCAGACCGTCGCCTACGAGATCCTGCGGCAGATACGGCGCGAGCGGATGAACCTGCCCGGCTACTCGGTCGTGGTCAACGCGCACCCGGCCGTGATCGATCTGCTGAAGAACGACGAGCGCATCGCCGTGCAAGAGGCGGAGCGGCTGTTCCAGCGCCGGATCGATCTCGTGCCCCGGAAGGAGTACCACCTCGAGCAGTTCGATCTGCAAGGCAGGTAAGGCGTCATGGTGGACGATCAGGGTTCTCCGGAGAGCAGCGACGCGAAGACGGGACGCAAGGAAGAGCGCGTCACCATCAACAAGGAGTTCGAGTCCTACGACGCGTTCATCAACGAGTACGTGACGAACATCTCGCGGACCGGCGTGTTCGTGCGCTCGAAGACGCCGCTCGCCGTCGGGACGAAGGTGAACCTGCGGTTCACCGTGATCATGGACGACATCGAGACGATCGAGGGCGTCGGCGAGGTGGTGCGCGTGCACGATGATCCGCAGGGGATGGGCGTCGTCTTCACCGAGCTGTCGGGCTACTCGCAGGGGCTCATCGACAAGCTCCTGACCAGCCAGGGGCACCGCACCTCGAAGGGCTAGGCAGAGGGGCGTCGGCGATGTTCACCGGGCTTGTCGAGACGATCGGGGTCCTCCGCCGCCGGAGCGGCGGCGCCGTCGCCCGCGCGCTCGTCGAGGCGAGCCTCGGGCCGCTGACGCTCGGCGAGTCCGTGAGCGTGAACGGCGCCTGCCTCACGGTCGATCGCATCGCGCCCGGCGGCTTCGAGTGCGACATGTCCGCCGAGACCCTCGGCCGCACCACGCTCGGCGCGCTGCCGGTCGGCGCGCGCGTCCACCTCGAGCGCGCGACGCCGCTCGGCGCGCGGATGGGGGGGCACGTGGTGCTGGGCCACGTCGACGGGCTCGGCCGCGTCGTCGAGCAGGCGCGGGCCGGCGACGCGATCCGCCTCCGGGTGAGCGCCCCGCCCGAGCTCGCGCCGTACCTCGCTCCGAAGGGCTCGATCGCCGTCGACGGCGCGAGCCTCACGCTCAACGCCGTGTCCACGCCGGGCGCCGCCGAGATCTGGTTCGAGGTGATGCTGGTGCCGCACACCATCGGCCGGACTCTCCTCGGAGAGCTCCGCCCCGGCGCGGCCGTCAACCTTGAAGTTGACGTGCTCGCGCGCTACGTGGCGCGGGCGCTCGAGGTCGCATCGCTCGCCAGCGTGAAGGGCCTCTCGAGCCAAGACGCGCGCGGCGGCGATGCCTCCGCCGAGCGCGGCGAAGAGCGCGGAAATACGGGAGAGCATGCGGATCACGACGAACGACTCCTCGCAAAGCTGCGCGCGGGGGGATTCTGGTGAGGCTGTGTCAGCCGCCTCGAGCGGCAGGCTCGACCAGGACATGACCTCCGGGGGCCCGATGCCTCACCGGCTCACCATCGACAAAGCGGTCCTCGACCGGGTGAACACCGCGCTCGATCACATCCGCGCGGGCAAGATGGTGATCCTCGTCGACGACGAGGATCGCGAGAACGAGGGGGATCTCTGCATGGCCGCGGAGGCGGTCACCCCCGAGGCGATCAACTTCATGGCGATGCACGGGCGCGGGCTCATCTGCCTCGCCCTCGACGAGGAGCAGGTCGCGCGCCTCGAGCTGCCGATGATGTCCGCGCCAGGGCGGAGCGGACCGCCGCTCGGCACCGCCTTCACCGTCAGCATCGAGGCGCGCACCGGGGTGACGACGGGGATCAGCGCCGCCGATCGGGCGCACACGATCCGGGTCGCGATCGCGCGCGACGCCGCGCCCGAGGATCTCGTCACGCCGGGGCACGTCTTTCCGCTGAAGGCGCGCCGCGGGGGCGTGCTCGTGCGGACGGGGCAGACCGAGGGATCCGTGGATCTCGCGCGCCTCGCCGGGCTCCGGCCGGCGGGCGTGATCTGCGAGATCATGAACGACGACGGCAGCATGGCCCGCATGCCGGATCTCGAGGGGTTCGCCGCGAAGCACGGCCTGCTGATCGTGACGGTGGCGGACCTCATCCAGTACCGGCTCCAGACCGAGCGGCTGGTCCGCTGCGTGGGCGAGCGGACGCTGCGGCTCGACCTGACGGGTACCGAGTGGAGCGTGTACGTCTACGAGGTGATCAACGAGCAGCGGCAGTTCCTCGCGCTGACCAAGGGCGCGGTGGCGACGCCGGACCCCATCCTGTGCCGCGTGCACTCCGGGTCGACCATCGCGGACCTCTTCAGCTCGACGCCCCTCGACGGCGGCTCGAACCTGCGCGAGGCGCTCCTCGCGATCGAGAGCGCCGGCGTCGGGGTGGTCGTCTACATCCCGTCGCGAGGGGACCTGGGCCGCGAGCTGGAGCTGCTGAAGGGCTCGGGCTCCGACGAGACGCTCCCCGTCGTGAAGACGCAGCAGCCGTGGACGCTGCGGGAGTTCGGCCTCGGCGCGCAGGTCCTCGCGGACCTCGGGGTGCACCAGATCCGGCTCCTCACGAACAGCCAGCCGAAGATCGCGGGGCTCACCGGGTACGGGCTCACCGTGATCGAGCGGGTGCCGCTCGTCTCGATGAAGGGCGAAGCCTGACAGACGGGCGCGCTCGTTCGCTGGTAAAAGGGCGCTCGGACAGGATCGCGATCGCGGCGATCGCGCACCTCGCGCGGCAGGAGAGAGGAACGGCGGATGGCAGAGCAAGCGGTCGGGCAAGCACAGGCGAGGGTGATCGAAGGGAACCTGGTGGTCCCGCCGGGGGCGCGCTTCGCGCTCGTGGCGAGCCGCTTCAACCACTTCATCGTCGACCGCCTGGTCGAGGGCGCGCTCGACGCCATCGCGCGGCACGGCGGCGCGCTCGGTCGGACGTCGATCGTGCGCGTCCCGGGCGCGTGGGAGATGCCCACCATCGTGGGGAGGCTCGCGCACAAGAAGAGCGTCGACGCGATCATCACCCTGGGCGCGGTGATCCGGGGCTCGACGCCGCATTTCGACTACGTGGCGGCCGAGGTCACGAAGGGGATCGCGACCGTGTCGCTCCAGACCGGGGTGCCGGTCACGTTCGGGGTGCTCACGACCGACTCGATCGAGCAAGCGGTCGAGCGGGCGGGCACGAAGCATGGCAATAAGGGGTGGGAGGCCGCCGTCAGCGCGATCGAGATGCTCGCGCTCGGCGCCGCGCTGGACACCGCTGGCCTGTAAACGAAGGTTCTGAGAGATGGGTGCGCGCTCTACCGGCCGTGAAGCGGCCTTGCAGATGCTGTTCGCGGTGGAAGCCGGAGGAAGCTCGGCGCCCCGCGTCGTCGCGACCTTCTGGCGCGAGACGCCGGGCGATCCCGAGGGACGCGCCTACGCGGACGAGGTGGTGGTCGGGGTCGCCGAGGATCTCGGGGCCGTGGACGAGGCGATCCGGAAGGCGAGCACGAACTGGCGCCTCGAGCGGATGGCGCGCGTCGATCGGAACGTCCTCCGGCTCGGCGCGTGGGAGCTCATGAACCGCCCGGAGGTGCCGCGCGCGGTCATCCTCGACGAGGCGGTCGAGCTCGCCAAGCGCTACGGCAGCGAGGAGAGCGGCGCCTTCGTGAACGGCGTGCTCGACCGGATCGCCGAGAACCTCGGCCGCGTCGACCGGGACCGCTGAGCGTCACGGCGCGCTGCCGCTCGGGCGCGCGCTCGCTCACCACTTCAGCCAGGCGACCGTCACGCCGTCGCCGCCCTCGCTCGGTCCGCCCGGGCGGAGGCGCGCCACGTACGGGCTCCCGCGCAGCGCCTCGCGGACGGCATCGCGCAGGGCGCCCGTGCCGTGCCCGTGGACGAAGAACGTGACCTTGCGGCCCGCGCCGAGCGAGCGGTCGAGGAACTGCTCGGCCATGGCGACCGCCTCGTGCGCGCGCAGGCCGCGGAGATCCACGGTGTTGTCCGCCGTCTGGATCGGGACGTCGGGGTCGGCGGCGGCGTCCAGATCGACGCGGCGCTGCGGGGGCGCCGCGGCGGCCGGCGGCGCGCCGGTGCCGCGCAGCTCGGCGATCGAGGTCGTGAGCTTGAGCGAGCCGGCGGTGACCCGCAGCTGGCCGCCCGAGAGGACCTCCACCACCTCGGCCTCGGCCCGCAGGCGAGGCACGTAGACGCGGGCGCCGACGCGGATGGCGGCCGGATCGATCGCCGGCCGCGCCTGCGGCTCGTCCTTCGGGCGCAGCTCGAGCTCGCCGCCGATCGACGTCTTCTGCCCCACCGCGTCCATGGCGCGAGCGGCCGCGCGCACGTCCTCCTCGGTGGGCTTGCCGCGCAGGCGCGCCTGCGCCGCCTTGAGGTCCTCGCGCGCGCGCCGCAGGCTGGCGAGCAGCGCCTCCCCCTCCCGCGTGATCACGCCGCGCTCCTTGTCCCGAGCCCGCTCGATCTCCGCCTCCAGCTCCCGCCGCTTCGCGCGGGAGGCGGCCGCCTCCCGCTCGGCGTCCTCGCGCGCGAGCTCGAGCGCGCGGCGCTCGGCGGAGAGCTTCTCGACCATCTGCTCGAAGGTGACCGCCTCCTTCGTGAGGAAGCGGTCGGCCCGCTCCAGCACGGCGCCCGGGATGCCGAACCGCCGCGCGACCGCGAGCGCGCTCGAGGCGCCGGGCACGCCGATGACGAGCCGGAAGGTCGGGCTCATGGTGGCGAGATCGAAGCCGACCGAGGCGTTCTCGAAGCGCTGATCCCCGAGCGCGAGCGCCTTGAGGCCCTCGTAGTGCGTGGTGCTGGCGACGGTGCCCCCGCGCGCGCACAGCGCGTCGAGCACGGCCGCGGCGAGCGCCTCGCCCTCGCGCGGATCGGTGCCGCCGGCGAGCTCGTCGAGCAGGACGAGCGCGCCGGGGCGCGTCTCGCCGAGGATCCGCCCCAGGTTCTTCACGTGGGCGCTGAAGGTCGACAGGTTCTTGTGGAGGTTCTGCTCGTCGCCGACATCGGTCAGCACGACGTCGAAGAGCGCGACGCGAGAGCCCTCCCTGGCCGCGACCGGCAGGCCCGCGCGGACCATCAGCGCCGCGAGCCCGAGCGTCTTCAGGGCCACGGTCTTGCCCCCGGCGTTCGGTCCGGAGACGATCATCGCGCGGCCCGCGCTCATCGCGAGGTCGCTCGGGACCACCTTCACGCCGTCGAGCGCGAGGAGCGGGTGGCGGCCCCCGACGAGCTCGATGGAGGTCGGCCTCGAGCCGCCCTCCGAGGCGCCCCGCCCGGCCTCGAAGGCGTCCTCCGGGACGTCCGGGAAGGTGAGGTCGAGGTCCTGCGCGAGCCGCGCCGCCGCGGCCCGCACGTCGGCGTGGGCCAGCGCCCGGGCGGCGGCCGCGACGCTCTCGACATCCTCGGCCACGCGGGCGGTGAGCGCCGCGTAGATCGCCAGCTCCTCCCGCGCGACCTCGGCGTCGACCATCTTCATCCGGTTGCCCGTCTCGACGAGCACCCGGGGCTCCACGAACACGGTGGCGCCGCTCGCGCTCGTCGCGTGGACGATGCCGGGGAAGCGCTCGTGCGCGTCGGAGCGCACCGGCAGCACGTAGCGCCCGTCGCGCTCCGTCCAGTAGCGGTCCTGGAGGATGTCCTCGTGCTTCTGGATGAGGTCCTCGAGGCGCCGGACGAGCCGCTCGCGCACCGCGCGCCGCTCCGCGCGCAGCGCCTCCAGGCGAGGCGACGCGCGATCGGCGAGCGTGCCGTCCGGATCGAAGGCCGCCGCGAGCTCGCGCGCGACGGCGTCGAGCTCCGGGTTGGTCGCGCACGCGGCGTGGAGCGCGGGCGCGATCTGGCGCCGGTTCTGCAGGTACTGCCGCGACGTCCGCGCGGCCTCGAGGAGGCCGAGCACGGCGCGCAGCTCCTCGTTCGCGAGCGCCGCGCCGATGCGGGCCCGATCGAGCGCGTCCTCGAGCTCCGCGACGTCGCGCGACGGCACCGGCTCCCCGGCCCGGGCGAGCTCCACCGCCTCGCGCACCTCCGCGAGCGCGGTGAGGGCCTCGGCGCGCGTCGACGCGAAGGGCAGGGCCCGCGCCAGCCGCTTCCCGCCCCGGGACGCGCATCGCTCCGCGAGCGCCTCGAGGACGCGATCCCACTCGAGATCGGCGCGGGTCTTGGTCGGACAGGGGTCTGCGAAGGGCCCTTCGGGGTTGTAGTCCATCACGCTTCGGTCGGATCGCGGGCCACGCCGCCGGCCCCGCTCGGCATCGGGTTCTGCTCCTTCTCGAGGTAGCGGAAGATGGTGCGCGGGTCGACGCCGAGGTCGCGGGCCGTCTGCGTGCGGTTGCCGTTGTTGCGCTCGAGCGCCTCCAGCACGTACCGCCGCTGGAACTCCTCCTTGGCCTTCTCCAGCGGCATGATGGCCGTCTCGGCGCCCGGGCCGAGATCGAGGTCTTCCACGGCGAGGAGCGCCTGGTCGCAGAGGACGAGCGCCTTCTTGATGCGGTTCTCGAGCTGCCGGATGTTGCCCGGCCAGGGGTACTTCTTGATCGCGGCGAGCGCGGCCGGGCTGAAGCCTCGCACGGCGCTGCCGAGCTCGTCGGCGTACTTCGAGAGCAGCACCTTGGCGATGATGAGCACGTCATCGCCCCGCTCGCGGAGCGGCGGGAGCCACAGGTTCACGACGTTGAGCCGGTAGTAGAGATCCTCCCGGAAATTGCCGGCGCGGATCTCCTCCTCGAGGTTCCTGTTCGTGGCGGCGACGATGCGGATGTCGACCTTCTCGGGCTTCGAGTCGCCGACGCGGAAGACGACCCGCTCCTGGAGGGCGCGGAGGAGCTTCACCTGGAGGTTCAGCGGCAGCTCGCCGATCTCGTCGAGGAACAGCGTGCCCTTGTCGGCGACCTGGAACTTGCCCGGGCGGCTGGCGATGGCGCCGGTGAAGGCGCCCTTCACGTGGCCGAAGAGCTCGCTCTCGATGAGGTTCTCGGGGATCGCGCCGCAGTTGATGGTGACGAACGGGCCGCCATCGCGCGGGCTGCGCCGGTGCAGCTCCCGCGCGATGAGCTCCTTCCCGGTCCCCGTCTCGCCCGTGATGAGCACGCTGATGTCGGTCGCCGCGACCTTCTGCAGCTTGCGGAACACCTCGAGCATCGACGGGCAGGCGCCGATGATCTCGCCGAACTTCTTGTCGTGAAGCTCGGCGACGAGCTTGGCCTTGTCGGCCCTGAGCGCGTTCAGGAGCATCGCGTTCTGGAGGATGAGCGAGGCCTGGGACGCGAAGATGCTGAGCAGATCGAGCTGGGCGCGGTCAAAGAGGTGCTTGATCTTGTCGTTGCCGACGTAGAGCGCGCCGATGATCTGGCCCTGCGACAGGAGCGGCGCGCACATCACGCTGGAGAGCTTCATCGCGATGACGCTGTCGCTCCGGCCGAACTGCGTGTCGGCGAGCGCGTCGGACACGATCACCGGGCGGCCCGAGACGATGACCTGACGCACGATGCTGTCCGAGATCCCCCCGGCCGCGTCGGTGATGGCCTCCTTGCGGACGTTGCGCGACGCGCGCACGGCCAGCTTGCGCTCGCCGCCCGCGGCCGGCGCGGCCGGAGCGCCGCCGCAGACCGCCGTGTCGGCCGCCGCCTCCGCCCCCTCGAGGAGCAGGAGGAAGCCCTTGTCGGCGTGCGTCAGCTCGATGACGTCGTCGAGCATCGCCTCGAGGAGCTCGTCGACGCTGCGCCGGTTGATGAGCTTCTCGCTGAAGGCGAACAGCTTGCGGACGCCGGCGAGCTCCGACGAGCCCCGCAGCGGCGCGGGCCGCTCCGCGCCGCCGTCGTCCGGCGCGAGCCGCTCCTGGACGGTCGGCGCCTCGGCGAACATCGAGAAGCCGACCTCGACCGCGCCGAGCTGGAGCCGGTCGCCGTGCACCAGGCGGGCGCGCCGCTTCTTCTTGCCGTTGATCGCGATCTCCCCGTCGCGCTCGCACTCCTCCAGCACGAAATCGCGTCCGTCGAACACGATCTGCGCGTGATGGTCCAGCACCCCTGCCCCCACGACCGCGACGTCGTTTCCGAGCGCCTTGCCGATCGTCGTGACCGGCTTGTGGACGCTGTACAGGCGTGGCGCGCCCTCGGAGGCGAAATACTTCAGGGTCGGCATCGAGGGCAGCATAGCAGGCGTGCCGCGGCCTCATGCAGCCGTGTTGGACGGCACACCGCGGCTTACCAGAGCTCTCCGACGACGACGGCGCCGAGCCCACCTCGGTAGGGCGTGAGGCTGCCGCCGAGCACGCGCGCGAACGGAGGACGGCCACGATCTTCCTGGTCGTCCAGGGCGACGGAGGCGCTCGAGTCCGGCCTCCCGAGGAACAAGGCGCCCGCGACGAGGCCGAGGGTGCCCGCCGCGCCCTGGGCGATGAGGCCGCGGCGGGGGTCATGATCGCTCCCGATGTACGCGAGGTAGATGGGCAACGACACCACCGTGCCGATGCCGAGCCCGCCCCACATCCACGCGAGCTGGTTCCACGAGGGCGTCCACGCGACGGACAGGCCCACGGCGCCCGCGGTCGCGACGTTGAACCCGATGAGGCCCCCGAGCGAGATGCTGTCGTTCGACTCGCTCCAGTCGCCGTTGCTGGCGGCGGCCCCGAACGCGCTGCCGATGAGCGAGCCCCACACCGCGCCCGAGGCGACGAGCATGTTGGTCTGCGGCTTGGGCCGGAGGAAGTAGTAGAAACCCCAGCCCGCCGCGCCGCCGACGGTGGAGCCGATCACCTCGGCGGTCGCGAGCCCGAGGAAGCCCCACTCCTTGCCCTTCCGCGCGCTGACGTACTGGTAGGACGCGATGCCGAGCCCCTCGCCCGCGCCGATCACCATGCCCGTGGCGATCGCGGACGGCATGCCGCGCGGCATCGGCGGCGAGTCGAGGAAGTAGACGCCGACCGGCGCCGCGACGCCGAGGAGCGCGGGCGCGATGAACTGCACGCCGGGATCGTCGATGCCGGCGATCGCGTCGATCCAGATGCCGGTCCCCACGCCGTAGGCCACGGAGGTGGCGTAGAGGTAGCCGACCTCGAGCGGCGTCGATTTGGGCTCGCTCTTCTTCGGCGGGGCGTACCCGTAGCCGCCGTACTGGCCTCCGTACCCGCCGCCGTACTGACCGCCGTACTGACCGCCGTACTGACCGCCGTACGCGCCGCCCTGCTGACCACCGTAGGGCGGCGCGCCGTACTGGGCAGCGGCCGTCGAGCTGACGCTCGACAGGAGGAGCGCGGAGAGGAGACTCACGAGAGGTCGCGTGTGCATCGCGCCGCCACTTTACACGCTCGCGAGAGGCGAGGCGCGCGGCGGCGCGAGAAAGCGCCTTCCCGCGAGCCGGCCCCGCGTCTCACTCTCTCGTGAGCGCGCGGGTCATGAGGTCCACGACGGCCTGCTGCGGCGGCTTTTCCTCGTACAGCATCCGGTACACCTCGACCGTAATCGGCGCGCTCACGCCCAGCTTGTCCGCGAGGTCGTGCGCGCTCTTCGCGGTCTTCACGCCCTCGGCGACGTGGCCGAGGCCGGCGAGGATCTCGTCGAGCTTCCGTCCCCTGCCCATCTCGATCCCGACGGTGCGGTTGCGCGACAGCTCGCCCGTGCACGTGAGCACCAGGTCGCCCATCCCGGAGAGGCCCGCGAGGGTGAGCGGGTTCGCCCCCTTCGCCCCCGCCACGCGGCCGATCTCCGCGAGGCCGCGCGTGATGAGGCCGGCGCGCGCGTTGTGGCCGAAGCCGAGGCCGTCGCAGATGCCGGCGGCGATGGCGATGACGTTCTTGAGGGCGCCGCCGACCTCGACGCCCACGACGTCATCGGACGAGTAGACCCGGAACCTGTCGGTCGCGAACATGCGCTGCACCGCGTGCGTCTCCCGCTCGCCCCTGCCAGCGACCACGACCGTGGTCGGCTGACCGGCCGCGACCTCGCGCGCGAAGCTCGGGCCCGACAGGTACGATAGCCGCGGCTCGGCCTCGCGCCCGAGCTCGTCGACCAGCACCTCGCTCATCAGCATCAGCGAGTCGTTCTCGATGCCCTTCGTCGCGCTGCACACGAGCGCGTCCCGCGGGATGTGGCGCCCTGCCTCCCGGACGACCTCGCGCAGCGCGTGCGACGGGACGACCACGACGGCGAGCTCCGCGCCGCGGAGCGCGTCCTCGAGATCGCCCGTCGCCCGCAGGCTCGCGGGCAGCTCCACGCCCGGCAGGTACCGGCCGTTCTGGCGCTCGCGGCCGATGCGCTCGGCGAGCTCGTCGTGGTGCGCCCAGAGCGCGGTGGGGTTGCCCTTGTCCGCCAGCAACTTCGCCAGCGCCGTCCCCCACGCGCCGGCCCCGATGACTGCGACGTTCGCCATGGCGGTGACCCTATCACCACCCGCGCGCGGGGGCCGACGGCGGCGCGCCTCGCGGCGCGCGGAGGCCGACGGCGGCGCGCCTCGCGGCGCGCGGAGGCCGACGGCGGCGCGCCTCGCGGCGCGCGGCTCGATCCGCCGGCGCGCCGCTCGACCCGCCGGTGTTTCGACTATGCTGCGCCCATGCTCTTCCGCACCGCCGCGCTGCGCGCGCTCGGCCTCGCGCTCTGCCTCTCGCTGCTCGGAACGGTGTGCGGCGCGTGCGGCCAAGGCGCGCTCGGCGTGATGCCCGGCGTCGTGAACGACCCGGGAAACCTGTCCCTCCGCAGGGCCATCCTCGCCTTCGCGACGAGCCAGCTCTGCACCGAGATGCGGAAGCGGAGCGTGCCGCTGCGCCTCCGCGACGAGGATCCGGTGACGGGCCGGTTCTACCCGGGCTCGTGCGTCGCCCAGGAGCTCGCGAACGGGCACCTGCTCCTTCAGTTCGGGGGGAGCGGCGTCGTCTGGACGAACCTGACGAAGCGCATGAGCTTCGATGCGAGCGCGGCCGTCGAGTACGACCACGACTTCCTGATGGATGGCGACACGATGTACGTGTACTTCCGCCAGCGCTCGACGACGGCGGCGAGCTTCACGACCAAGCTCATCGAGCAGCCCGCCGCGATCTCGCTCGGCGGCGTGTCGCTCGCCCAGGGCAGCGCGTACGCGAACGCGCTCGGCGCCCAGCTCCTGAAGACCGAGATCGCCCGGGGGTTCACCGTCATCCGCGACGACGACGGCGCCGTGCAGTTCGGGCTCGGCATCATTGAGAAGGGGCAGCGGCCCGACGCTCCGTACGAGCGCCGCGACAACGGCAAGCTGCTCCTGGCGAACGAGCGCACCGAGGTGCACCAGGAGCAGCGCGATTACATCGGCCCGCTGGAGATCGCGGGCAACGGCGAGGCCCTGACGCTCACGATCGCCGTCGAGGGCGCGCCCGGCGTGGACGTCCTCCTCGTGCCTCGAGGCGCCGGGGAGCCGTGGCTCCAGGCGTACCTGACGCAGCCCACGCCGGCGCCCCTGACAGCGGCGGCCCTGCTCGACGAGCCGGTGTACTCCGGCGCCCCCTGGCGGCGAACGGTGCCGCTGCCCAAGGGGCAGTACTACCTCGTCATCGACAACACGAGCGCCGCGGGGCGGACGCAGCCAACGACGTACGCCCGCGACGACCGCGCGGCCCTCGTGAGCTACGCCGTCGAGGTCGGAGACGCGCCCTGACGAGGGCGAGCGAGGACACGCGGGCGGCGACGCCGACGGACCGCGTGTCGCCCCCCACGCCTGCGCACTTGCCGCGGCGAGGGGCGGCGTATACATAAGCTCTCTCTTGCCGCCGCGCCCCGATGATCCACCCCAGAGCGTCCCGTCGGTCGCGGCCAGTCGGCCCGCAAGCTCGGAGTTCAGACCCTCGATGAGGGGCAGCGCGAGCTCGGAGCCCCGCGCCAGCGCGGCCAAGGCGACAGGCGGCGCAGACCCGCGCCCGGCTGGCAGCTCTCCTCCGCCACCGCCAGGGGGCAGGGATGGCCGGGCGCCGCTGCGCTTCCTGTTCCACCTCGTGTGGATCGGCATCGTCCCCTTCGCGCTCGCGGTCCTGAACGTCTGGCTGCTCACCCCGCCGGCCCAGGGAGGGAGCTCCCAGCCGCTCCGGGTCTTCGTCGGCGAGCAGCAGATCCCGGCAGGCATCGTGCTCTTCACGATCTTCGCGATGATCCTCTGGCGGTTCCGCCACGAGCTGCCGTTCGCGTCGGCGATCGGCGTCGGCGGCCGCCGGGACATCCCGCCGAAGGCGCGCGCTCGCTTCGAGGACGCCGCGGCGCTCCTCGAGGAGGCCCACCGGATCCTGCGCGGCCGCAAGCGTGACGTCGAGCGCGAGCTGACAAGCGGCGAGCGCGAGCAGGTGATGCAGGCGATCGCGGCCCTCGAGCGCGCGATGAGCGCCGAGACGTTCGACGCCGACGAGTTCGACGCCGCCCACAGCCGCGCCGATCGCGCGGTCGGCGAGCACCTCGGCCGCTGGCGCAAGGGCGAGATGCGCGAGTACGCGGAGTCGATCGGCATCGCCGTCGCCGTCGCGCTCCTCCTGCGCGCCTTCGTCGTCGAGGCGTTCAAGATCCCGAGCGGCTCGATGATCCCGACCCTCATGGTCGGCGACCACATCTTCGTCAACAAGTTCACCTACGGCCCGCTCATCCCCTGGACCGACCAGCGCCTCTTCCCTCGCCTGCCGCCGTCGCGCGGGGACGTGATGGTGTTCAAGTTCCCCGAGAACAAGGAGCAGGACTTCATCAAGCGGACGATCGCCATCCCCGGCGACACGCTGGAGGCGATCAACGGCCGCCCCGTCATCAACGGCTGGCTCGTCCCGCACTGTCACGTCGGCCCCTACCACTACGAGGGCCGGCAAGCGGAGCTGTTCGTCGAGTACCTCGGAGACAAGTCGTACTTCACGCTCTACGAGAAGAACCCCGACGGGATGATGTGCGTGGAGAGCGACGACTGCACGCCGGGCTCCTCGTGCCGGGGCGGCATCTGCGGCGATCTCCAGGGCCCCTTCAAGGTGGCCGCCGAAGAGGCGTGGGTGATGGGCGACAACCGCAACAACAGCCACGACTCGCGCAGCTGGCGCGGAGGGCTCGGCGCGGGCGTGCCCTTCGATCACATCAAGGGACGCGCGATGTTCGTGTGGATGAGCTTCGGCCCCGGCGGCGGCATCGCGCAGGATCGCCTCTTCGTGAACGTCATGGGGCGCCCGAAGCTCCCCGGCGCCCACGAGGCGACCCTGCACGACGGCCTCGAGAAATGCCTCCGCGAGCGGCCCCCCGTCTCCGAGACGACCCCGCCGCCCGCGCCCGCGCGCCCTCAGTCGAAGCGCCGCTGAAGCCGCGCCGGCAGCGCGTGGGCGCGCAGCCTCCCCGTCAGCGCGTAGGCGGTCTTGTCCCCTCGAGGTCGACGCGGCGAGTCATCCGGTCCAGGGCGACGGAGCAGACGGTGCGCCCGGGGCGCCGCGGGATCGAGCCGAAGAAGCCGAGGAGAGACGCCGGAGACGGGAGCAGCCCGAGCGCAATTTTCTGATGGGCGGTCGCTCGTTCACGCGCCACGCTTCCCATGCCCGAGGCGCCCGTGCGCCAGCTGCGTGAGCTGCGTGCGCCTCGAACCCCGAACAGGAGCCAGGTGCATGAGCGACGCGATGTGGGCGCTGACGTACAACCGCGAGAAGCAGCCGTGGGAGTCCACCGTCGGGCTGTCCAAGGATCAGGTCGAGCGCCCGGCGATCGACGAGGCCAGGGACTACCACGACCGCGCGAGCGTCCTCGTCAAGCCGATCATGACGGGCTTCTGCGGCTCGGATCGCGGCATCTGGTTCCGCAGCGCCTTCAAGGACATGATCCTCTCGTCGCTCGAGCGCGATCGGAAGGCGACGCGCACGATCGGCCACGAGCTGCTCGGCCGCGTGGTCGACCTCGGGACCGACGCGCGCCGGTCGTTCGGGCTAGAGATCGGCGACATCGTGTCGACCGAGAGCCACATCGCCTGCGGCGCTTGCTACCAGTGCCGCGTCGGCGACACCCACGTGTGCGCGGACGACAAGATCATCGGGATCAGCGAGGATGGCTGCTTCGCCGAGCTCGTCAAGCTGCCCGCGAAGAACCTCTGGCGCACCGACATCGCGAGGATCCGGCCCGAGGTCGCCGCGGTGCAGGAGCCGTTCGGCAACGCCGTGCACGCGTGCACCAAGGTGAACCTCCGCGGCAAGCGCGTGGCCATCTTCGGCTGCGGCACCATCGGCCTGTTCGCGATCGCGATCGCCCGCGCGATGGGGGCGATCTACGTCATCGGCGTGGAGCCGGCGGAGCGGAACGCCGAGATGGCCCGCCGCCTGGGCGCCGACGCGGTCCTGCGCCCGCACCGGGCGAGCCCCGAGCGGCCCCACGCGAGCGATCCCGAGCTGACGGAGCGGGTGCGGAAGCTCACGGACGGCGTCGGCGTCGACGTCGTGCTCGAGATGAGCGGCGTGAACAGCAGCGTCAACAACGCGATCCACGCGGCGAGGCGCGGGGGCGACGTGATCCTCTTCGGCCTGAAGAGCGGCGACGCGGTGATCGAGAACTTCGACCGCCTCATCGTGGACGGCATCAGCCTCCACAGCGTGATCGGCCGGCGCATCTTCGAGACGTGGCACATCACGCGCCACCTGCTCGAGTCGCGCGATCCGAACATCCACGACCTCATCTGGGAGGTCATCCTGAACCGCGGTGAGGGGACGGTGTTCGACTTCGAGGACTACGACGCGGCGGCCTTCCAGGAGGCGATCTCGAGCCACCCGAAGGTGATCCTCCGCTACTGAGTGAGCCGCTCAGGCGACGACGCCGAGGCGCCGGCCGACCCTCCGGAAGGCGTCGATCGCCTGATCGACGTGCTCGGGCTCGTGCGCGGCGGAGAGCTGCACCCGGATGCGCGCCTGGCCCTTCGGCACGACGGGGTACGAGAAGCCGATGACATAGATGCCCTCGGCGAGCAGCGCCCTCGCCATCTCGTTCGCGAGCTGCGCCTCGCCCAGCATGATGGGCACGATCGGGTGGGCGCCGGGCTTGATGGTGAAGCCGGCCTGCGCCATCCCCTGCCGGAACCGGCGCGCGTTCTCCATCACCCGCAGGCGCAGCGAGGGCTCCGCGTCGATGAGGTCGAACACGGCGATCGAGGCGCCGGCGATCGCCGGGGCGAGCGTGTTGGAGAACAGGTACGGCCGCGATCGCTGCCGGAGCAGGTCGACGATCGGCTGCCGGCCGGTCGTGAAGCCGCCGCTCGCCCCGCCCAGCGCCTTGCCGAGGGTGGAGGTGATCACGTCGACGCGGTGCATGACGCCGCAGAGCTCCGCGGTCCCGCGCCCGGTCGGCCCGATGAACCCGGTCGCGTGCGAGTCGTCGACCATCACCATCGCGCGGTACTTGTCGGCGAGATCGCAGATGGTATCGAGCTTCGCCAGGTACCCGTCCATCGAGAACACGCCGTCGGTGGCGATGAGCCGGAGCCGCTTGCCGGCCGTCGCGCGGAGGATGTCCTCGAGGGCGGCCATGTCCCCGTTCGGGTAGCGGTGCCGCTCGGCCTTGCAGAGGCGGATACCGTCGATGATCGACGCGTGGTTCAGCGCGTCCGAGATGACGGCGTCCTCCTCGCCGAGGAGCGTCTCGAAGAGGCCGCCGTTCGCGTCGAAGCACGACGAGTAGAGGATGGCGTCCTCGGCGCCGAAGAAGCGGGCGATCCTGGACTCCAGCCGCCGGTGGAGGTCCTGCGTGCCGCAGATGAAGCGCACGCTGGAGAGGCCGAAGCCGTGCGTGTCGATCGCCTCCTTCGCCGCCGCGATGACCGCCGGGTGCGACGACAGGCCAAGGTAGTTGTTCGCGCAGAAGTTGAGGACCCCGGCGCCACCTTCGGTCCGGATCACCGGCCCCTGCGGCGTCTCGAGGATCCGCTCTTCCTTGTAGAGACCCGCCGCACGGATGTCCTCCAACGCCCGTACGTACAATGACCGAGCGACATCGAACATGACGTCGTTATAAAACGGGGCTGTCGGCCGGTCGACGGGGGAACGCCGTCCGGGCCCCCAGGGCGGCGCTGCTCATGGGCCTGAGCGCCAGCAGGCAACCCCGGACACGAGAGGCAGGGTGCAAGCGGCTTTGTCGCGCGCAGCGCGGCCGCGCGCCTACTCGATCCGGGAGGCACGTGGCAGAACGGGCAGCGTCCAGCGCCGCGCGATCGCCGTGCGGCTCGCGTCGCGCGCGCCAGCGCGCGCCGCGCGAGCCGAGCGCACGAACGGCGCCCTCGGGAGGAGCAGGCATGACGGAAGCCAGGGGGGACTTCCGGCGAAGCGCCGGTGTGCTGTGCGCTGCCGCGTCGCTCGCGGCCGCCGCGAGCAACCCGGGCTGCAGCCGCGCGGAGGATCCGCCCGGACGGGCCAGCGCGGGCGCCACCGGCGGAGCGCCAGGAACGACCGCGGCGAGCGGAACGGGAGGCGGGGGCGGCGCGGGGGGTGACGCTCCCTATGCGGCCTTGCCGCTCGTCCCGGCGATCGCGTTCGACGCGACGCCGGATGTCGCCGGGGCTCACGTGTACTTCACCGGCCTCGGCGCGGACGGCAGGGCCGGCGTCTTCAGGATCGGCGCGCAAGGCGGCGCGGACGCCGCCGAGATCGCGGCCGGTCCGCCGCTCGTGGCGCCGCTCGGGATCGCGACGAGCGCGGACGGCGGTCGCGTCTTCGTGGCCGACCCAGGCGCGGGCGACCCGGCGCTCGGCGACGCGGGCGCCCTCTTCGCGATCGACCTGCCCGGCGGCGCCGTCGCCCCGATCGACGGCGGCGAGGGGCTGTGCGCGCGCGGCCTCGAGGTCGCCCGCGGCGCGGACAACGAGGAGCGGATCATCTTCTCGGGGCGCGCTCGCGACGACGGCCAGCCCGGCGTGTTCTCGCTGCCGGCGCGCGGCGGCGAGGTGTCGGCGCTCGCCAAGGGGAACCCGCTCGTCGACCCGAGCGGGATCGCGGTCGCCGGCCGGGGCGACGTCTTCGTGTGCGACCCCCTCGCGGGCCCCGACAAGACGGCGACCATCTTCAGGATCGAGGACGGCTTCGTGAGCCCGTTCGCGACCGGGCTCCACGTCGGTACGCCGTGCGGCATCGCGCTGACGCGCGACGACGCGGCGCTGCTCGTGCTCACGCGCGACCCGACCCGGGGCGCCGACGAGGTCGTGTGGCTCGAGGTGGCGTCCGGGGCGCGCTCGGCGACGGTCGCTGGCGCGCCTGGCCACGACGAGCCCGGGGGGCTGCACCGGGCGAGGGGCGCCGACGTCTTCGCGTTCGTCGATCACAGGGCCCAGGAGCAAGGCTCGGTGTTCCTGCTCAGGCAATGAGCCGCAGAGGAGCGATGGAAGGACCCGCACGCATGATCCACCGACCGTCGCGCGCCGTCGCCGTCTTCACGGCGTCCGTCGCGCTCAGCGCGCCCGGCCTCGCCGCAGCGTCGAGCCACCGCGAGGCGCCGGCCATCGCGAGGGATCCGGCCGCCGACAACACCGACCTGTACGCGTGGGTGGAAGGCGGCAACCTCGTGATCCTCGCGAGCTACATCCCGCTCGAGGAACCCGCCAGCGGGCCGAACTTCCACGGCTTCTCGGACGACGTGCTCTACGAGGTGCACATCGCGCGCGGGCCGTCGAGCCTCGAGGACGCGCTGACCTATCAGTTCCGGTTCTCGACCAGGCCGTACGTGGCGGCGGATCCGGCGGGGCTCACGCCGGCGCCGAGCGGCGGCAACGAGTTCTTCTCGCAGCTCGCCGGCGGGGAGCAGACGTACACCGTGACGAGGATCGAGGGCGGCGCGCCGACCGTGCTCCTGAGGGACGCCCCGGTCGCGCCGCCGAACATCGGGAGGAGGACGAACCAGCTCGCCTACCGGATCACCGGCGGCGGCTACCCGGCCTTCGCGACGTCCTCGAAGTTCCTCAAGCAGATGGCGGGCGGCGCGGGGCGCGCCTGGGCCGGGCCGCGCGACGACGGGTTCTACGCGGATCTCGGCCGCGCGTCCGATCTGGCGGGGATGTGCCCGCTCCTCGCGGCGCCGCACCCGTCGTGCACCGCGCGCGACAACCTCGCCGGCTTCAACGTCCACACGCTCGCGCTCGAGCTCCCGCTCGCCGCGGTCAACGGCGGCGCGGAGCCGACGCCGGGGCCGAGCGACCGGCAGACGCTCGGCGTCTGGGCCTCCGCGAGCCGCCGCAAGGTGCGGATCCTGCGCGCGAACGGCAAGGAAGACGGCCTCGGTCCCTGGGTCCAGGTGTCGCGGGTCGGCCTGCCGCTGATCAACACCTGGATCATCGGCCTGCAGGACAAGGACAAGTACAACCGCGCGCACCCGCGCGACGATCTCGCCAACTTCGGCGCCTACTTCCTGAACCCGATCCTGGTGCGGGACGCCGAGTTCTCCGGGCTCTACCAGGCAGGCCAGCCGCTCGCGGCCTTCGATCCCGAGGCGCTGAAGCAGAGCCGGACCGACCTCATCGACGCCTTCAACCTGAAGCCCGCGAGCCTCGGAGGACACAGCCTGGAGACCGTCGGCGACGTGCTCCGGATCGATCTGGGCATGCCGTCGGGCTTCCCGAACGGCCGCGCGCTGGTCCCCGGCGCGGATCACGAGCAGACCGACGTCACCGACGCGCTGCTCACGCTCGTCCTGACCGGCGCGCTCGGCGCGACGGCGGGCGACGGCGTGGGCGCGAACGACGCGCGGTTCCTCCCGGCCTTCCCTTACCTCGCGACGGCCTGGGAGGGCGCGACCCAGGGCCACTTCCGGCCCTGAGCCGCCCGGCGTGGCGCAGCGCGCGCAGCTCGCCTGTCACGGCGCAGCGCACCGCATCCCGCACACGCCGCCTGCGGCGCCCCCGCGCGCTCGTCGAACACACGCGGCGCGGCACTCGCCGTCGCGCGTGCAGGCCTCGCCCTCGGCCTTCGGCGCCGCGCAGCGCCCGTCCACGCAGCGCGCGCCGGCCGCGCAGAGCCCGCCGAGGCAGGCGGCGCCGGCGGGGGGCAGCGCCGCCTCGCTGCAGCGCGCGTCGATGCAGCGGCGGCCCCGCCCGCAGGCCGCGTGGGCCTCGCAGCGGCCGCCGAGCGGGAGGTCGTCCGCGCACGCGCGCCCGGCGCAGTGGCCGCGGCACTCGGGGTGCGCCTCGGCGTAGCGCGTCTGCCGGGTGACCGCGGCCAGCGCGTCGACCGAGAGGCCGCAGGGCCCCGCGGCGCGCGGGGCGCGGCAGGTGCCCGCGTCGGTGGGGCCGGCGCCGTCGCAGCGCAGCCCGCCCGCGCACTCGAGCGACGACCGGCACCGGGCCCCCTCGTCGAGCGCGCCCCGCACGATCCCCTCGCACGCTGGCGGGACCGGGGCGGCGAGCGGAGAGACCCAGTCGCATCCATCGAGCGACCGTTCCATCGCCTCGACACAGCGGCCCACCTCGTCGGTCGACAGCGTCACCGCCCGCGCGCGCACCGCGACGCTCAGCGCGCGCGCGCACTCGGCGGCGGCCTGGAAGCCCGCGGCGCCGCCGCAGCACGCCGCCTTTCGCCGCGCGGGCAACGCGTGAAGCGCGTCGCACAGCCGGGCCGCGAGCGGCTCCGGCGTGCCCTCGGCCTTCCCGTAGACGGGGGTGATCTCGTCGCCCGTCAGGCCCTCCGCGTGCCCTGCCGGCGAGGGCGCCGAGGTCGCGCCCGCCTCCAAGGAGAGCGCCGCGGCCGCATCCGCCCCCGGCGAGGGCGCCGCTGTCGCGCCCGCCTCCGGCGAGGCGCGGCGAGCACACGCGGCGCAGAGGTGCACGATCAGCGCCGCGGCGCAGAGCCGCTGCAGGCGGTCGCCATCCGTCTGGACAGGCAATGCGATCTCCTCCGCGCTGCGCGCCGCTGGTCGATCGAACGATGCGCTGGAGCGGCGAGCTTGCCGGCGCAGACCGGCGAGGCAAGCTCTTTCGCGATCGGGTCGAGCCTGTGACGCCCCCGGGAGAGCCGCGGCGCGCCCAGGGCGGAGCTCCAGCGCGAAAGGAGGTCAGCGCTCCGATGCTGCGACGAACAGGTTGCCTCTTCGCCTGCGCTGCCCTGAGCGGAGGCCTCGGTTGCACCGAGCGCCCGCGCGCCGAGGCCGTCCCGGCCGCGACGGTGTCGACCGGGCGCGCGGCCGAGGCGCCGGCGCCCTCGAGCCTCGACGCCGCGCTCGCGCTCGCGCTCGCGGCCCCGGCGGGCGCGAGCGCCGTCGATCGCGAGATCGAGGCGCTGTCCCGGCGGCTCGCGAAGGCGCCCGGCGGCGCGGATCTCTGGAGCGCGCTCGGCCACGCGTGGCTCCGAAAGGCGCGCGCCTCGGGCGATCCGTCGCTCTACGGCCGGGCTCGCGCGTGCGCGGAGGCCGGGCTCGCGCTGACCGCAGAGGATCGCGCGTCGCTCAACCTGCTCGGCCTCGTGCTGATCCACGAGCGCAGGTTCACCGAGGCGCGCGACGCGGCGGAGCGGGTCCTCTCGCAGGACGAGGGCGACGCGCTCGCGCTCGGGACGCTCAGCGACGCCGCCCTCGCGCTCGGTGCCTTCCAGGTCGCGGCGCACGCGGCGCAGCGGATGGTCGACCAGCGGCCCGGCCTGCCGTCCTACGCGCGGGCCGCACACCTGCGGTGGCTCCAGGGCGACGCGGCGACGGCGAAGCGGATCATCCGCCTCGCGATCGACGCCGGGGACCCGGGCGACCCCGAGGCGCTCGCGTGGACCCTGACCCAGGCGGCCATGATGTTCTGGCACGAGGGCGACCACGAGGGCGCAGACCTGGGCTTCGAGCGGGCGCTCGCCGCGCTGGCCGAATATCCGCCGGCGCTCGCCGGCAGGGCGCGCGTCGCGCTGGCCCGCGGCGCGTGGGGCCGCGCCGTCGAGCTCCTCGAGCGGGCCCACCTGCGGAGCCCGGACGCGGAGACCGCGTGGCTGCTCGGCGACGCGAGGATGGCTGCAGGCGACAACGCCGGCGCAGCGCGGGCTTACGCCGGCGCGGTCGACGCGGGGCAGCGGTCGGACCGCCGGACCCTCGCGCTGTACTACGCGACCAGGGGCCTGGAGCGCGACGAGGCGCTCCGCCTCGCCGGCGCGGAGCGCGCCGTCCGCGCAGACATCTACACCGAGGACACCCACGCCTGGGCGCTGTACCGCGCCGGCAAGCTGGCCGAAGCGCGCGCGGCCAGCGACCGGGCGCTGGCGCTCGGCACGAGGGACGCGCGCTTGCTCTACCACGCCGGGGCGATCCGGATCGCCCTGGGGGACGTGGCGCGAGGCGAGCGGCTCGTGCGGGACGCGCTCGATCTGAACCCCAGGTTCGACATGACAGGGGCCGCCGAGGCCGAGCAGCTCCTCGCGCGTCGCAAGGCCCCCCGCGGCCTCGCGCGCTGACGGCTCTGCGAGGAGCAGCGCGCGAGGCGCGCTGAGGGGGAGCACGCGAGGCGTGCCCTTGGTGGTGAGAGCTCGCGAGTCCGGCCGAGCGGGGACTGGACCTCAGGTGTCGTATTTCACTGTCGACGGGACCACCATCGGTGGAGGAGCGATCGCAGGTTGTGACGGCGCAGGGGCGGACTCATCGGTGGGCTGCGAGCCTGGCTGGCTCTTCGGTGGCTGGCCGTGGAGCTCCCGCAGCCGGGCGGGCGCGGGCTCGATCGCTGTCGGGGCCTCATCTCCTCCCGTCTCGCCCTCCGCGACGGGGGGCACGCTCACCGCGGGCGGCGGCGGGACGAACATCCTCGGCACCTGGATGGAGCGGGCGATCGACGCGACCTCCGGGAAGCTCATGGCCATCCGCTCGACAAACGCCGCACGGGCCGCATCATCGGGGGCGCTCGCCGAGGCCTTCGCGACCCGCAGCGCCGACCAGAGCTCGTAATACCAGGCGGAGAGGGAGGCATGCGCTTCCAGCAGGTCACGAATGGTATCCTCGGAAACGATGATGTTCTTGCCCATGGGCGAGAGGATACATGACCGAGCGACGCCTCCCACCTCGTTCGAGCGGCCCAACACCGGCGGAGCAGGTACCGGACCCGACCTCGACACGCGCGGCGTCCGGCGCTCTCCGCGGCCCCGGGACACCGCGCGACGACGCCACGGCGCTCAGGATCGTCACCTATAACGTCCGCTACTTCGGGCACGGCACGCGGGGCATCGCCTCGACCAGCGCCGCCATCACCCGGATCGCGACGACGCTCGCGCGGATGTCCCCGCTGCCCGATCTCGTGTGCCTCCAGGAGGTCGAGACCCAGTCGCTGAGGTCCTCGACGATGAACCCGCGCTGGCACCCGGAGGAGACCCAGCTCGATCGCCTGACGACCGAGCTGCACGCGGCGCTGGCGCAGGCAGAGCGGCGCGAGCGCTACGTCGCCTACTACTTCCCCGCGCACACCTACAGGCTTACCTCCCGGACGAACATCTACACGACCGGGCTCGCGGTGCTCGCGCGCGACACATTCCACATCGGACACCACAACGCGGAGCGCCCGCACGACATCACCCATCGGCGGGGGGTCAAGAGCCTGAAGCAGACGCGCATCTGCGCGCACGTGTCGTTCGAGCACGAGAGCGGGCAGAGCTTCGATGTGTTCAACACCCACCTCAGCCTGCCGAGCGTGTTCTCGCGGGAGTTCTGGACCGGCGAGGCGCGGATGGGGTTCGGGCCCAATCAGATCGAGGAGGCGAGGGTGCTCGCCGATTTCGTCCGCCGCGAGCGCCGGAGCGGCAACTTCGTGGTGGTCGGCGACTTCAACTCGCTGCCAGGCTCGCCGGTCGATCGCTTCCTGCGCGAGGAGATCGGCTTCGTGGACGCGTTCGCCAAGGTCCGCTGCCTCTCCGAGACCGAGGCGCGCGCCTTCCCGACGGCCGGCTTCATGAACCTCCGCATGCACCTCGACCACGTCTACTCGTCCGAGCGCCTCCAGTGGCTGGACTTCACGGGCACGCACCCGTTCGGGCACAAGGGCGCGTTCGCAGGGCTGTCCGATCATGTCCCCCTGATCGCGCGCTGCCGCCTGCCGGGCGCCGCCGGCTGACCGCCGCGCGGCGCCGCCGCCCTCTGGGCGTGGCGGAGCGCGGCGCGGCGGCCGCTCACCCCGGCAGCCAGAGCAGGTCGTCCATGATGGGCTCGAGGCACGCGGAGATCTGGGGGCCGAGATCGCCGCCGCACGCGAGCTTGCCGAAGCAGACGCGGACCTCGTGCCGGCCGCGGCTGTTCATCGCGCCGATCGCTCGCTCGAGCTGCGGGCCGAGGCCCTCCTCCAGGCTCTGCCGGCAGGTGTCGTAGTCGAGGTCTCCGCACCCCGCGAGGCGGCCGCAGAGGACGGCCATGTACGGCGCCAGGTCGGCGCGCGGGAGCGTGGTGGCCGTCATGGCCTCCGAGCCGCAACGGCTCACCTCCTCGGCATAGGCGGCGGTGAAGGGATCGCCCTCGAAGCGCCGCAGCGCTGCCAGCGAGCACTCCGAGGTCGCGCGGAGCATCTTCGGCGAGGCCATCGTCGTCATCTGCGTGCACTGCTCGAACTTCGGCCAGCCCTTCGCCTGCTCGGTGGCCCGCTGGTAGAGCGCCTCGAGGTAAACGCACCAGGCGCGCTGGGCCTCGCGCTGCTCGCGCTGCTCGACGCTCGCCCCCCGCGCGCCCTGCCCGCCGGGCGACGCCTGCGCGGGTCGCGCGGGCGCCTTCGCGGAGGCGGCGGGCGCCGACGCGCCGCCGCATCCCGACGCGAGGGCCGCGGAGATCAGCGAAGCCGCGCCGAGCATCGAGACGGCGGCGCGGAAGCTGCGTTCATGGATTGTGCCTTTCACGTGAGCCCCCCTTCGTCGAACAGGCTGCGCAGCAGCTTTCCTGGGCCATCGAGGCCACGCGCGTGCAGAACCGGCCCAGCGACGTCCACGTGCACAGCCCAGGCCACACGCGCGCCGGCCGAGGCGGCGTCGGGCGAGCGGAGGCGCTCGGCGCGCGCGGCGGCGGAGCGGCGCGCGGTCTTTGCTCGATCAGCAGCCGGACCGAGAGCCGGGCCGCTGGCCGATGAGCAGCTTGAGCTTGAAGAGCGCGCCGATCTGCCCGCGGTCCATGGCGATGCGCGGGAAATTCAGGGGGTCGAAGGACGAGAGCATGCAAAGGCCGGAGTTGTTGGTGAAGCCGATCTCGAAGCCGGCCTCCTTGACGGCGCGATGGAACGCGCCGCACAGGCTGTATCCGACGGGGTACGCGACCGCGTGCACGGCCTCGTTCAGGGCGTCGGAGAGCACGCGGCGGGAGCGCGCAAGATCGCGAGTGGCCTCTTCGGGCGAGAGCGTCTGGAGGACACGATGGCTGTGCGAGTGCGACTGGACGTCCATGCCTGCCCGGCGCAGCGCCCCGATGTGGTTCCAGTCCATGATCGTCCTGGTCGCGAGCGCGCGCTCCTCGTCGAGGTCGATCGACACCCCCGTGGCGCGCTCGATCTCGTCCCAGAGGCGCCCGATGTCGACCCCGGAGGTGTGCTTGATGGTCTGGCAGACGAGCATCGCCGCGGCGATCGGGTCGCGCAGCGGCTCGAGCACGAGCGTCGCTGGGTAGGCGATCTCGACGCGCGCCCGACGGCACCGGTGCATGAGGAGCGCGACGCGATCCCACCAGAAGAGGCGGCCCCTGTCGGGGTACCCGGTGGCGATGAAGAACGTGGCCGTGACCCCCGCGCGCTCGAGGAGGGGCAACGCGACGTCGTGGTTGTCACGGTAGCCGTCGTCGAACGCGACCATGACGGGGTTCGGCGGGAGCTTCCGCCCCTTCGCGAGGAGCCGCACGTCCCGGAGGGACACCACGGTGCCGTGCGTCTTGATGACCGCGAGCTGCTCCTCGAACTCGCGCGCGCTCACCTCGGCGACCCCCGGATCGAGCTCGTCCACCTCCGAGACATCCGCGATGCGGTGGTAGGTGAACACGGAGAGCACGGGCAACCGAAGCTTCGCGCGCAGCCAGAGGAAGCGATCCAGGAGCCCGAGGGTGTCGAGCACCCCGGCGGCCAGAACACGACGACCGCGCGGCAACCTCCTGCGGATCCACGTCAGTGGATGTGCGACGACGTACACGGATGTATTCCAGCACACATCCGACGTTCGTGCTTGCTCTCGAGAGCGGCTCCGACGGCGAAGCTCCTGCGCTTCCGTCGGGTGGGCCGCCGACAGGGGGGGAATCCGGCGCGGCAGCGATCCGGCTAAAGTGGCGCCCGATGTTCTCGACGGACCCGGACGCCCCCCAACCTGGGTCGACAGGCGCGGACGTACCTCAACCTGGGTCGGACGCTCCTCAACCTGGGTCGGACGCTCCTCAACCTCGGTCGGACGCTCCTCAACCTCGGTCGGACGCTCCTCAACCTCGGTCGGACGCTCCTCAACCTCGGTCGGACGCTCCTCAACCTCGGTCGGACGACGGCCCCCCGTCGAAGCCACTCTCGCCGCAACCTGGGTCGGCCTCGCCCCCGCCCCCGTCGGACGCTCCTCAACCTCGGTCGGACGACGGCCCCCCGTCGAAGCCACTCTCGCCGCAACCTGGGTCGGCCTCGCCTCAACCTGAGTCAGTCGCGGCGCCTCTGTCGAAGCCGCTCTCACCGCTCGGCACCGCCGGAGTTGCGCTGGCGACAGCAACCATCCTGTTTGCGCTGGGGGTGTACACCGTCGAGACGAGCCTGCCCGAACTGGCGGCACCCAGCCGAGCGCCCCGACCGGCGATCGTGACCACCGGCGGTCCTGTAAGCGTCACCGCCGTGGCTTCAAAGCAAGCAGCCGTCCCCGTGCAGCTGGCGAGCGCGACCGACGCCACGGCACAGCCGACGCCGGCCGCATCCCCGACGCCACGTGCTGAGGCCGCGCCACCTCCAGCACCATCAGCCACCGAGGCCGCGGCACCTCCAGCACCATCAGCCACCGAGACGGCAGCCCCTCAACGACAGACATCCGTCGACGCTGCAGCGACGACTCCGCCGACCCCGCGAAAGGGCCACGGCCTGCTCAAGCTCAACTCCTCCCGGAATGCGACCGTCTACGTGACGGGCGTGCCGGTGGGGCCCAGCGAGCGACCCGTCGAGGTCCGTTGCGGGCGTTTTTTCGTTCGACTCGGCGAGCCGACGCGCGACGGCACGCGATGGCTCACCGAGGGCAGGACCGTCCGCGTCAAGTGCGGTGTGCTGACGGAGGTGAGCTTCTGAGCTCGTCCGCCCCGCTCTCGGCGGTCGCGAGGACGAGGTAGATCACCGAAGCGGCGCCCGCGCCGAGGAGCGCATCTCGACACGCCGCGAGCGTGGCCCCCGTGGTCGCCACATCATCGATGAGCGCGACCCTCCGGCGCTGGACGCGCTCAGGCGCGTGCACGCGAAACGCACCTGCCACGTTCTCCAGGCGGCGATCACGCGAGAGCTGCGCCTGCTGCGCGGTGGGACGGACACGGCAGAGGGCCCGTGGCGCGAAGGACACCGCGAGTCCGTCGGCGACGTGCGCGGCCAGCAGGGCGGCCTGGTTGTACCCGCGCTCGGCGAGACGGCGCGGATGCAGCGGCACCGGGACAACGAGGTCGACGCGCACCTCCGCCTCGCGCGCCGCGCAGAGCATCAACCGGCCGAGCGGGCGCGCGAGATCCGGACGATCTCCGTACTTGAAGCGCCGGATACCCTCCGCGACCGCCCCTCCGAACGGAGCGAACGCGACGAGAGGTGCTCCCGCCCCGGCGCGCGTGCCCGCTCCTCCTCGCGGCGCCCCCTCTGCGTAAGGCACGGAGGTGCGCGCGCAATCGGCGCAGAACACCGAGGCATCGGCGACCGGGGCGTCACAGCCCGCACAGGCCGGCGGGCTGAGCGTGCGCGCAGCGGCGGCGACCACGGAGCGGACTGCGGCGGCGAGGGCGCTGGAAAGGGTCATGAGCTACCAGCGCGATCTTCGTCGTGAGTGGACGCGCGGTTGCGTGGGCGCACGAAAGAAGATCTCTTTGCAAACGACGCGCGGTACGATCGCGATCGTCGTGGTTCACGTCCTGAAATTTCGGCGCTCTACCAGCTGGCGGAGGGGCCCCCGTTGAGCGCGTGGAGATGGACGGACGAGCGTGGCGTCCAGCGGAGCCTGAGCACCGCCGAGCTGCGCAGCGCGCTGGCTGCCGGGATCATTCCAGGCTCCACGCTCGTCTGGCGCAAGGGCATGGACGCCTGGGCGCCCGCGTCCAGGCAGCCGGAGCTCGCCGACGCCGCCCAGCTCCGGCGCAAGCCCGAGGCGCGCACCGCTGCGCCCGAGGGGCCGGCCGCCGGGGTTGAAGAGGCCGCTCGCGAGGACGGCGCGGCGCTGGAGATCGAGCTCATCGAGGATCTGGGTCCGGCGCCCGCCCGCAGCGGTCAGCCCATCGGCCCGGCGCCCGCGGAGAGGTCCTCGAACGGGCGGAGGCCCGCGCCGCCGCACGCGCGCCGAGCGGCCACGCGACCGCAGCCGCCTCCCCTGCCGCCGCGCAAGCGAGAGTCCATGAGGACGCTCACGGGCGTCGAGGCGCCGGCAGACGCGCCGGCCAGCGGACAGAACGCGCCGATCGTCGTGCCAGCCGCAGGCGGAACGTTCGATGCGGGGGTCGCCCGCGCGATCACCCAGCTCCCCCGTTACGACGGCCCCTCGCCCGGCGACCAGGGGACGACCGAGATCCCGCGCGCGCCGAAGCTCCCCTCGGGGGCGGAGGATCCGGAGGAGACCTCCGCGGGTCAGCGCCCTGCCGCAGACGCGGGCGGCGCCGGCGCGACGACGGACGGCGATGAGCCGGCGCCGCCGAGGCGCGCGGCGGGCGCGGCCGCGCCCAGCAGCCCGGGAACAGCGCCGAGAGCCGCGGGCGGTACGGCGTCGCGCGCGGAGGCGAGACCACCCCGGCCGCCGCCTCTCCCCGTCGGTCGCGACGCGGCGCTGGCGGGCGCTGCACAGCAGAACGATGGGCGCGGCGGAGCGACGACCGGCGCGGATCAGGGCGCCGGCAAGCCGCTCTCGGCGACGTCACCGGCGCCGTCGAGCCCCGGCCGCGCCACGAAGCGCGCCGCGCTCACGGGGAAGCGCTCCGTGCCGCCACCTCCAGTTCCGGTCCGGTTCCCCGCGGTCGCCGCGAAGCGGCCCGCAGGCCCGCGCGCGCCTGACGCGTCGGATCGGACGGCGGCCGGCGCAAAGGCCCTCGTCCGTCTCGGCGCGCTCCCCGCGCCGCCGCCGCGCCCCCCTGCGGACGCGCCCCGCGCCACGCCCTTGATGGCACCGCCCCCCGCGCCGTCGGCCCCGCTGGCGACGCCGACCTTGCCCCTCGCTGCGCCGGCCCCGCCGGCCGAAGCTGCGCCTGTCACGGGCGCCGCTTCCACGGCGCCTGGCTCTCGCCCTGCGAGCCCAGCGACGTCCACCGACGGTCCCTCGCCCCGCAGCTCCGAGGACATGCCGGCCGCCGACGGCCGCGGTCCCGCGGCGAGCCGCGATCGCAGCGACGCCCCGGAGCCCTCCACCACGGTGCTGCGCCGCGAGAGCCCGGAGCTCCCCACGCCGCCCGTGCCCAGCGAGACGAAGCGCTCTCCTCTGGCCGCCGAGGCGCCGCTGGGGCGCCGCGAGTACGCGACGATCCCGTCGGTCGGCGTCGGATCGAGCGCGTCGCAGGGGCACCCGGCGATGCGCGCGTGGCCGGGGCTGCCGGGGCTGCCGAACCCGCAGCGGAGCGCGGCTGCCGACGCGCTCCACGCCTCGGGCCAGCGCTCGGATCGAGGCTCCGTCCCCGGATCGGGCAACGGCCCGCCAGCGCTCAACCCGCGCGCGCTCGCGGCGCGACGCGGCGACGGAAAGGGGCTCTCCGCAGCGGTGACCGTGCCGGCCTCGTCGCTCATCGGCCTCTGCGGGGCGGCGGTGCTCATGAGCGTCGTCGCCTTCTTCGCGGGCCGCCGCTCCGTCACGACCGCGCGCCAGCCGCCGGTCGGGACGGCGCGCACGACGCTCGGCGCAGCGCAGGACGCCGCGCGCTCGGCGATCCCCGTCCCGCCGAAGCCTTGCTGGGTGGCGCGCCAGCCCCAGCCATGGGCGCCGCTCGTTGCGAAGAGCATCCCCTTCGAGGTCACGACGACGAAGGGCGGCAAGCTCGTGGTGGGGTACGCGAAGAGCCCCATGGAGGCCGTGGGCCTCGAGATCGATCCCGCGACCGGGGAGCGGAGCGAGCGGTTCTCGAACCGAGAGGCCGCCGACATCCTGAGCATCTCGCCGGTCGAGGAGCGCTTCACCGTTCTCACGGCGGCACAGCAGGCCATCCGCTCTCCCGTCAGCGTGCCGGGGCCGAGGTCGTTCGTCATCGGTCTGGCGGACGGCGCTCTGGTGGCGGCCGATGCTCCCGACGCCGCCCCCTCCCCGCTCTGGCCGGTGCAAGGGGATGAGCCGCTCGAGGCGCCGCGCGCGCTCGCGGCCGGCGCCAGCGGCTACGCCGTCGCGTTCCGCCGCGAGAAGGCCGTGTGGGCAGGCTGGCTCGACGCCGAGCGCAAGCCCGTCGGCGAGCTCACCCGGGTGACCGGCTCCGGAGGCTCGATCGGCAAGCCATCGCTCGGATGGAACGAGCGCGCGCTCGCCGTCGTCTTTGCCGATCGGCCAACGGACGGGCGATGGGAGATCCGCGCCGGGCAGGCCGCCCCGGGGTCCATCCCCGGGTCGACCCAGGTGATCCCGCTCCCTTCCGGCGGCCCCGGGGGAGACGCCTTCGCGCCGGATATCGCGGGGCTCGGCGATGGACGCTGGCTCCTCGTGTGGACCGAGGGCCCTCCGGGGAGCCGCGCCATGCGCGCGCAGACCCTGGCCGCCAACTTCTCCCCCATCGGAGATCCGATCGCGCTCTCGCCGCCGGCCGGGAACTTCGGGCAAGGCGTGCTCGGCGTGTCGTCGCGCTCGGGTTACGTGGGCGTGGTGTTCCTCTCGAAGCCTGCCGCGAGCTACGAGCTCTGGGGGGTCATCCTCCAATGTGGGTGACGAGGCCGCCGGACCGCGCGAGCCGGCTCCGCATGGCGGCGCTCGCGCTGCTGCTGGTCGCGCCGCACGCCCCCTTGCTCGCCGCGTGCACCGCGCAGATCTCGCTGCTCGATCAGGGACAGGCCCTGCGCACGGGCAAGCAGCCCTACGACGAGTTCTTCGAGGCCACCCGGGCGCTCCGCGACGAGTCGCTGAAGGCCGAGGAGCTCTCGAATGCAGCGCCGGCCGAGCTGTCGCGCGCGCTGGGGCTCGATCCGAGATCGGACGGCAAGGCAGCGCTCGAGGCGGCGCGCGCGCGCGCGGCGGAGCTCCGCGCGGCGGGCGTGCGGCTCCAGGTCGAGCTCGTGCCAGAGGCGCGGGTCGGGATCGCCCGAGGCGGGCGCTCGCTGGACGCGGAGGACAGGAACACCATCGCGGCGTTCGAGGCGTTCTTGAAGAGCTCCCTCGCGATGTCGAAGCAGCTCGGCGAGCTGTCGAGCCGCGCCGCGGAGCTCGAGAAGAAGCGGGCGTCGCTTTCCGCCGCGTGGGCAGAGGCGCTGGCGGACGATCCGCAGCGTCGCGAGGTGAAGCACGAGCTCGAGGCGGCCGAGCGCGTGATCGCGGAGGCGGGCGCGACCGCGGATCGACGCGCCGGCAGGGCGTCGAAGCTCACGCTCGATCTGGTGCTCGCCGTCGATTCGGGCGACGCTCCGGCGCGGCGGGGCGCGGCCAGCCGACCGCCGACGAGGCAACCCGCCCCGAGCGTGAAGGCGCCGCCGCGGCGCGGGAGCAGCACGGGGGCCGCCCCGAAGCCGCCGAAGCCACCGACGTCGCACGGCGAGGACGATTTCGATCCCTGACGTCGTCCGCATGGCGCGCGGCGCGCGAGCTGGCCCCGCCGGACGCCGGGGCCGCCGGGGAGGAGCGGAGCCGCTTCCCCACTTGTCCGACGCGCATCGGGACGCCTATCCTCGCGCGAGCGCTCCAGGAGCGCGGCCCGCCTGAACGCCGCGGTCCTGGCCGCACATCTGCAGTTCGACGTCCCCGCGCTCCGGCCCTCCTCGCTGATGATCCGATCCCTGCCGTTCGCCTCCATCGCTCTGGGATCGGCGCTCCTCGCGCTCACGTTCGCGCCCAGGAGGGCGGCGGCGCAGGCGTCGCCGCAGTCGGAGGGCTTGGCCGTCGGCGGGTTCACGTTCCGCCCCTCGGTGGAGCTCCGGCTCCGCGGAGAGTTCCGCCGGTACCCGGTCGACACGGGCGGCGACGTCTACAGCTCGAACGCGGTGCTCGCCGAGGGCTTCGGAGGCGCGCTGCCGCCGCTCAGCGACACGGGCAACGTCGTCAAGACGCAGTGGTTCTTCGCCCAGCGCGCGCGCCTCGGGCTGACCGTCGAGCGCGGCCCCGTCACGGGCGTCGTCACGCTCCAGGACGCGCGGCTCTGGGGGAACGACGACGCGATCTTCGTCGGGCCGGGCGAGCCAGCCCTCCCGCAGACGGCGCCGTACGAGGCGTACATCGATCTGCGCGCGCGCTCGGGGCGCCGCGCCTTCATCCGGCTGGGCCGGCAGCGGATCGCGTGGGGGGATGGCCGCCTCGTCGGAGCGGACGACGAGACGCTCACCGGGCGATCGCTCGATGCGGTGCGCGCAGGGCTGCAGCTCGGCAACATCGACCTCGAGGCGATGGCCGTGCTCCTCGCTGCGCCAGGAGGCGCCCCGCCCGAGGTGGCGGGGACGCGCAAGCCCATCGCCGCCGGGACAGGGTCCCAGCTCTACGGCCTGAACGCGATCTGGCGGCTCGCCCCCCTGCTCCACCTCGAGGCCACGGCGCTCGCGCGCATCACCCGGGAGCCGCGCCCGACCTGGCTCACGCCCGGCGACACCGTCGTCCTCGACGCGCGCGTCTCCGGTGACCGCCGGGGCTTTCGGTACGCGATCGAGGGGGCGTACGAGCTCGGTCGTGTGGCCACGTTCGCGGCCGACCGCGCTCTCGGCGCGTTCGCGGCCGCAGCGCGCGCAGAGCTCGAGACAGCGCTCCCCGCCCACCTCACCTTCAGCGCCCGCGGCGCTTACGCGACGGGCGACGACGGCGCGCTCGCGGTGGGCGAGACGCAGCGCCGCTTCGATCCGATCCTGCCCGACGCACAGAACAACCACGGCCCCATGGGGCTCTACGCGTGGTCCAACGTGATCGAGGGGGGCGGAAGCGTCCGCGCCTCGCCCTTCGACCCGCTGACCGTCTCCGCCGGATACACGTTCGTCGGCCTCGCCTCTCCAGCAGGCAGGTGGGTGACAGCGCGCCTCCTCCCTGTCGGCGCCGCCAGCGACAACGAGAGCCGGACGCTGGGCCACGAGATCGACGTCTCGCTCGCCTTGCAGCCATGGGAGCCGCTGCGCCTCGCGCTCGGCTACGGCCTGTTCCTCTTCGGTGACGGCGCCCAGGCGATCTTCACGAAGGCGAACCGCGCGCACGACGACGGCCGCCCGGCGGATCTGCAGCAGTGGGCGTTCCTGCAGGCAACGCTGACCGCCCCCTGAGGCGATCCGGGGGGCGCGCCGGCTGCGCGCGCCGCTTTTCTGATGGGGAAGGGAATCGAGGAGGCTCGGGGCGCCGCGCCGTCCCGCGTGGCGCCCCAGGTACGCGGGGGCCGCCCGAGAGGCATCGGGCTCCGCCCCGCGCTTCGGGATCAGGTGCTCGGGGCGGGCTTCGGGGTGCCGAAGATGCTGGCCGCGCGGCGCTTCTCCTTGGCGGCGCGATCGCGATCGCTGTAGCTCGGGATCACGACGCGCTGGCGCTGCGGCAGCTCGCGGCCACCGACGATGGCGTCGACCTCCTCGGCGTCCAGCGTCTCGCGCTCGAGGAGCGCCGTGGCGAGCCGCTCGAGGATCTCGCGGTTGTCCGTGAGGAGCTGCCGCGCCTCGGCGTGGGCGTCGAGGATGAACCGCCGCACCTCGTCGTCGATCTGGTTGGCGATCGTCTCCGAGTAGTCGCGGCGCCGGCTCGTGAAATCGCGCCCGAGGAACACGCTCTCCTCGTCAGCGCCGTACGAGATCGGCCCGATCACGTCGCTCATGCCGAACTCGGTCACCATGCGCCGCGCGAGGTTCGACGCCTGCTTGATGTCGTTGCCCGCGCCCGTCGTGAACTGGCCGAACACGATCTCCTCCGCCACGCGGCCGCCCATCAGCACCGACAGCCGCGCCTTGGCGAAGTCGCGCGACATGCTGAGCCGGTCCTCCTTCGGCAGCTGCTGCGTGAGGCCGAGCGCCGGGCCGCGCGGGATGATCGTCACCTTGTGGACCGGATCCGAGAACTTCTCCAGGAGCTTCGCGACGAGCGCGTGCCCGGCCTCGTGGTAAGCCGTGGTCCGCTTCTCCTCGTCGCTGATGACCATGCTGCGGCGCTCGGCGCCCATCAGCACCTTGTCCTTGGCCATCTCGAAGTCGACCATCGAGACGACGTCCTTGTCCTGACGCGCCGCGAGGAGGGCCGCCTCGTTGACCAGGTTCTCGATGTCGGCGCCGACGAACCCGGGTGTGCCCCGCGCCAGGATCTCCATGTCGACGTCCGGACCGAGCGGGACCTTCTTCGTGTGGACCCGGAGGATGCCCTCGCGGCCGCGCACGTCGGGGCGGTTCACGACGATGCGCCGGTCGAAGCGGCCAGGCCGCAGGATCGCAGGGTCGAGGACGTCGGGGCGGTTCGTCGCGGCGACGATGATCACGCCCTCGTTCGACTCGAAGCCGTCCATCTCGACGAGCAGCTGGTTCAACGTCTGCTCGCGCTCGTCATGACCGCCGCCGAGCCCCGCGCCGCGGTGGCGACCGACCGCGTCGATCTCATCGATGAAGATGATGCACGGCGCGTGCTTCTTGCCCTGCTCGAACAGGTCGCGCACCCGGCTCGCGCCGACGCCGACGAACATCTCGACGAAATCCGAGCCGGAGATCGAGAAGAACGGCACGCCCGCCTCGCCGGCGATCGCGCGCGCGAGGAGCGTCTTGCCCGTCCCGGGGGGGCCCATCATCAGGACGCCCTTCGGGATCCGGCCGCCGAGCTTCTGGAACTTCTTCGGGTCCTTGAGGAACGCGATGATCTCCTCGAGCTCGTCCTTCGCCTCGTCGATGCCCGCGACGTCGGCGAACGTCACCTTGTTCTGCGCCTCGCTGAGCAGCCGGGCGCGCGACTTGCCGAAGCTCATCGCCTTGCCGCCGCCGGCCTGGAGCTGGCGCATGAACAGATAGAACATCACGAGCAGGAAGACCGTCGGCAGGAGATACATGATCGCCCCCGGCCAGAACGGCGACGTCTCCTCCTTCTCGAAGAACACCGCGACCTTGTTGTCGACGATCGTCTTCGTGATCTCGTCGGCGTTGTCAGGCCCGATCGTGACCTTCTTCGTCTTCGTCCCGCTCTTCGGGTCCTTGACCCAGAAGGTGTACTCGCGGTCCTTGATCGTGACCGACTCGACGTGCGGCTCCTTGTCCTTGGCCTCGACCTGGACCTGGGCCATGAACTCGCTGAACGCGACTTGTGTGGCGGGCCGGGAATCCGGGCTCAAGAACTGCCAGATCGCCAAGAACATCATGATCAGCAGAACCCAGAGCAGCAGCGTCTTGTGCGATTGCTTCACGAGGACCCTCTAAGCTCGCGCGGCGAGCCGGCGTGTACTGAAATTGTACGCGTGTTCCAGTCAGCATGCCACCCGTCGGCTCGGTCGTCGACCGCGGGTCTCGACCGTGGTGACACGGCGAAAAAAGGGGGCTCGACAGCGGCCGCGGGTGGGGTGCATGCGGTCAGGTCCCGCGACGCGCAGACCCATCCTCGATAAGCACGCTGGACTCCTCTGGAAAGCCCACGGCGATCTCTTCGCCGCCGCGAACCCGGACGCGCAGCGGCCGCCCCAGCTTGCGAGCCCGCTCGATCGCGAATCGCTGCGCCCGACCGAGCGGAATCGACGGCGGCTCACTGCCGTCGAGGACGTCTGAATCGCCGCCAGGCGGCCGATCTCGCCCGGCGACGAGCATGTCCGAGAGCGCGCAGAGGTGGTCGACGATCGCCGGCGACAGGTCCTCGAGGAGCGGGAGGAGCTCGCGGCGGACGCGGACACGGGTGAAACGGGGATCCCGGTTGCTGGGATCCTCTGCGAACGCCAGTCGATGTCGGCCGAGGTGGGCCAGGACGTCGGCGCGGCGGGCCTGGAGCAAGGGGCGGATGAGCTCGATGCTCGCCGCCGGGGCCGGCAACACGCCGCCACACGCCGCGCCGGCGACGTCGGACGGGAGCGGGGCGCGCGGCGGCAAAACGGCGAGCCCACGCGGCCCCGCCCCCCGCAGCAGGCGCAAGAGCACCGTCTCGGCCCGGTCGTCCGCGGTGTGGCCGGTCGCGATCGCGCGGGCGCCGTGCGCCGCCGCGGCGGCTGCCAGCGCGGCAAACCGGGCGGCGCGCGCCCTGGCCTGGAGGTTCGCACCGGGAGCCACGTCCACGCGGGTCTCGGCGTAAGGGACCCCGAGCTGTTCGGACAGGTCGCGCGCGATCGCGAGCTCGGCCGCGGCCGCGGCGCGGAGGCCGTGGTCGACGCCGTGCGCGACCACCTCGTGGCCGATCCGCCGCCGCAGCAGCGAAAGGACGTGCAGCAGGGCGGTCGAGTCGGGGCCTCCGGAGCAGGCGCAGAGCACGACGTCGCCGCGAGCGAGCAGCCGCTCGTCCCGGATCAGCCGCTCGGCGAGGCGGATCAGCGACGGGGGGTGCGACCGGCCTCGCCTGGGCGGCGGGGGAGGTCCAGCAGGAGGGCTCATCGCAGCTCGAACGCTTTGCAGAAGATGATCTCGTCGCGATCCTCGAGCGAGGTGCTCAGGTGCGGCGCGACCGGGTAGCCAAGCGAGCAACGAGGCCCGCGGCCAGGCGGCCCGGCGCCCGCCTCGCCGGGGTCGGGGGACACCGGATCGAACGAGGCGCAATCGGGGCAGGCGAACACGAGACGATAGCGCCGCGCCTCTTCGCGGAGTCGATCGTCGAGGTGGTGAATCATCCCTGGCAGCGTAGCGCAAGCCGCCGGGTGACGGCGCCACGCGGCCGCTCGCGGCCCTCCGGCCGAGCTCGGCGGAACAGCGCTCGGCGCGGCGAGCAGGACGGCATGCCCGCGCGGATCAGCGCGCGTCAGCGCGCGGACTTGCGGGCGCGGGAGAGCCGCACGATCGACTCGATATGGCTCGTCTGGGGAAAGAGCTCGACCGCCTCGATGTCCGTGATCTCGAAGCCGCCGCGGAGGATCCCGCCGAGATCGCGCGCGAGGGTGGCCGGATCGCAGGAGACGTAGACGACCACGCGCGCGCTCGAGGCGGCGATCGCGCGCGCCGCGCCGGGAGCCCCGCTGCGCGGGGGATCCAGCACCACGACGTCGGTGCGGGCCGGGATCGGGTACTGATCGGCGTCCGCCTCGATCGCCTTGCCGGCGAGGCCCCGGGCGGCGAGGTTCTGCCGCAAGCAAGCGACCGCTGCGGACGAGAGCTCGACGGCCGTGAAGGACGCGGGCCCCGGGGGGCCGGAGGCCGCGGCCCCGGCGGGCTCGGCGGCCGGGGAGGGTCGCAGCGCGCCGCGCGCGAGCAGCACGGAGAGCGTCCCGCTCCCGGCGAACAGCTCCAGGACGTGCGGCGCGCGGGTGGAGTCGAGGTGGGCGAGCTCGGCGGCGCGGCGGGCGAGGACGGCTGCCCCCTCCTCGGACGGCTGCCCGAACCCGCCCGGCGCGAGGAACAGCGGCAGGCCGTCCGCTCCCAGGATCGCGGGCCGCGGATCGCCGAACGACGCGGCCTCGCGCGCCCCGTCGAGCGTGACGCGGGCGCCGGCCCACTCGCCGCGCGCCGTGCGCTCGTCCAGCCGCTGCCACACGGCCGGCGGCAGCTGGCCACGCCACAGGATCTCGACCACCGGGCGGCTCGAGGCGCCCAGCGAGATCAGGACATCGCCCTCCCCCACGGCTCCATGGAGGACGCCGGGCAGCTCGCCGGCGAGCGGCGCGATCGCGTCGACAAGCACCACGCAGCGATCGACCGCCGCCACGGCGTGCGTCCTCGGCGCGCGATACCCCACGCGCACCTCGCCGCGCTCCGCGCGCGCGAACAGCCTCGCCCGCGACCGGTAGCCGAGCGGCAGGGGGGCCGGATGGACGCGGATCGGCGGCAGATCGGCCTCGGCGAGCGACGTCGCCCGCGCGATGGCCTGCCGGACGATCTGCTCGTGCGCGGCCTGCTGCGCCTCGATACGGACGTGCATCCAGTCGCAGCCGCCGCAGGCGTCAGCGAAGCGGCACGGCGGAGCGACGCGGTCGGCGCTCGGCTCGACGACGCCGATGAGCCTGCCCCTCGCCGGGCGTGCGCTCCTGTCGAGCTCGACCTCGACAAGATCACCCGGCGCGGTCCCAGGGACGAAGACGACCTCGCCCGCGAGCCGGCCGACCCCCGCGCCTCCGGCGGCCAGCGCCTCGATGCGCAGCTGAGCTCGCTCGCCGGGGCGCTGCCGCGCCCTGGCGCCGTTCGAGCGGCGGTGGACAGACTTCATCCCTTCATCGTAAGGCGCTGCAGGCGGATCCGGCCGGGGTGGACGACGGACGCTCGGTCGCGGGCAGCGAGAGAGAGCGCGCGAAGGGCCCCCGCGGCGCTCCCCGGCACGCAGGAGCTCGACTGGCCCGTGGTGGTCGCGTCCGTCGAGGCGGGCGACGCAGGGCCAGCGTCCACGCCGCTGGAAGGCGAGGACTGCGCGGCGCTCGTCTTCATGTAGATCAGCGCGCCGATACCGAGCACGCACAGCACGGTGAGGGTGATGACGGCAACGAGCACGAGCGTGTTCCTGCCGTTCCCCTTGGACGCCGCGTCCTGCGTGGCGGCCCAGATGGCCGCCGGATCCGGGCGCGGCAGGGAGAGCGCTGTCTCGATCTGCGACTGTGGAGGCTGCGCTGTCGCCGCGGACGCGAACAGCTGGGCCTGCCCCACGGTCATCGGCGCCTGGGCCGCCTGCACCGGCGAGCCGACAGGGGGCGCATGGGCTGCGGCATGGCCATTGAAGGGGAGCGCGTACGGGACCGCGGCGTGCGCCGGCGACGGCGCGGCGACGGCAGGGGTCCTGGTCATCCGCGCGTGACGCGCAGGCTCGTTCGCGCTCTGCAAGACCGGCGGTGGATCCTGCGACGGGAGCGCGAGCGTGGACGCGAGCGGGTTGCCCAGATCGCTGTCCAGGAGGCCTCCCTTGGGGAGGGGCGCGAGCTCGCCGGTGTCGAAGTCGCGCGGAGGGTACGGGCTCGAGGAGAGCGGAGGCGGAGCAGGATCGTGGCCGCCGGGCACGCGCGGTGGGCCCGGGTAGGCCGGCGAAAAGCCGGGGCGCGCCGTCGGCATGCCAGGACGCACCGTGGCAATGCCGGACTGGACGCCGGCCTGGCGAGGCTGCGCAGGCGCCGGCTCGGGCACCATGCCGGCCGCCGGGCGCACCATCGGTCGCTCCCCATGAGGAGGGGAGCGCACCGGCTCGGCTTGCTCGCGCGTCGCGACCGTCGTCGGGACATCCTCATCGTCATCCATCAGCGATGAGGCGACCATCTGCCTGTCGTCCGCGCCCCTCGACGGCGGGCGCCCGACCGGCGCGATCCCGCTCGCCGGCGGAGCGTTGTGCCGCAGGATCTGCGGCGGCGTGAGGCGCTGCTGCGGCTCAGGCTCCCGACCGCGGCTGCGCAGCCCGACGCTGTCCGTGGCCGTCGTCGAGCTGCGCGCGCGCACCTGCTCGACGTTGATGGTGGACGTCACCTCGGCGGCCCACGCGAGGTGCGCCTCGCGCTTCTGGATGCGATCGACGAACACCTGCTGCACGAACTGCGCGACCTCTTCGGAGCCAACGAAGACCCCGCTCCTCATCAGGAAATTCTGCAGCGCTCGCGAGAACTCACGCGCGGTCTGGAAGCGGTCTTGCTTGTGCTTGGCGAGCGCCTTCATGACCACGCTCTCCAGCTCGATCGGATAGTCGGGCACGATCGTGGACGGCGGCGGGACCACGCAGGCCTGCACCTTCTCGAGCGTGTCGAGATCCGTATCCATCCGGAAGAGGCGCTGGTTCGTCGTGAGCTCCCAGAGGACGACCCCGAGCGCGAACACGTCGGTCGTGCGATCGATCTCGTTGCCGCGCACCTGCTCGGGAGACATGTAGGCCAACTTGCCTTTCAGCGTTCCCGCGCGGGTGGACGACAGCCGGTCGGCCACCTTGGCGATCCCGAAATCCACGACCTTGGTGTAGCCGTCGTAGGTGAGGAACAGGTTGTGCGGCGTGACGTCTCGGTGCACCAGGCCGAGCAGCTGGCCGTTCTTTCCGCGCAGCTCGTGAGCGGCGTGGAGCCCCTCTGCGGCATCGGAGCAGATGCGCGCGGCGAGCTCGGGCGAGATGCGCAGCCGGCGCTCCTCCGCGCGGCGCATCACCTCCCGGAGCGGCTCGCCGTGGAGGTACTCCATGGCGATCCAGTAGGTGTTGTCGTCCTTCCCGAGATCGAAGACCTGCGCGACGTTGGCGTGGTTGATGCCAGCCGCGATGCGCGCCTCATCCAGGAACATGTCGACGAACTGATCGTCCTCGACCAGATGAGGGTGGATCCGCTTGATCGCGACCCACTTTTGGAAGCCGCCCGGGCCATCCATGCGAGCCAGGTGAACGCTCGCCATTCCGCCCACCCCGATCTCGTCGACCACACGGTAACGGCCCAGGAAGTAGGTCCCCTGCTGCTTCTCGGACTCCTTCGCGCGCGCTTCGAGCGATGAATGGGTCGACCCGGGGCTTGGAGGTCCGCCCATTCGCGATGCGGGTCGAGGCGGGGGTTGGGGCATGAGCGGTCACTACTTTACCGCGAGTTCGCGGCGCTTTGCCATGTCGTCTCGGCCAGGACACCTTCCAGATGGTCAGCTTCAATCCACCCGGGCGCTGAAGGCGCCTGTCCCGACAGGTAGGACACCACCTGAAACCCAGGACGGAGTCGTGGCGGGCTCAGGGGAACGGTTGCCCAGGTTGACCCCGCTCGAAGTAGAAGCGGAACCCCCCGGTGACCCGCGAGAGGAGCTCCCGAGGGATGGCGTCGGCTGGATGACCGAGCCCTGCGTCGCGCGGATCGCCGACCCAGACGTCGAACGTCGCGTCGGTGTACTTGTCGACCGCGTCCGTCTCGTTGGGATCGCCGCTGAACAGCGCCTGGAACTTGATGGTCCCATCGACGGCGTAGAGCACGATGTTCTGGTTGTGGCAGGACCGCTGGAGGTAAAGCGCCATGTGCACGAGCGGCGCGAGCCCCTCCGGCTTCGGGGTCGGTGGAGGCGAGCCCGGCAGCTGGACGCCGGGCGGGAGCCCGACGCTCAGGTCGACGTCGAGCTTGTTCACGGTCCCGTCCCCGCGGATGAGGTCGACGTCATCGATCAGGACCGCGAGCCCGTCCGAGATCTCCTGCAGATCGCTCCCCCGCTGCACCCGGACCTGCAAGGTGGAGCGGTAGGGGACCGCGGCGAAGAAGTCCGGGTTCATGTCGTAGCTGTCGTCCCAGCAGCCGGCCGCGCGCAGCCGTTCGCTGACGACCTCGCCTTCCCCCTGCCCGAGCGAGCACCCGAGCGAGAGCGCGCAGGCGAGGGGCGCGAGCGCACGGGCCCTCATGACGCCTCCTGCGAGCGGAGGGCCGCCTTGATGCGGCCTCCCCCAAGGACGCGATCGCCCCGGTAGACCACGGCCATCTGCCCGGGGGAGACGGACCGCACCGGGCTCGCGAACCGCGCCACGAAGCTCTCCGCGCCCGTCGCGGGGTCGCGGCGCCGCTCGATGATGCCAGGCGCCGCCTCGTGCCGCGCGCGCACCCGCACCTCGGCCTCCAGGGGGAAGACCGCGTCGTCGCACCACACCGCGTCGGCGATCTCGGCGCCCGCGGCGTACAGATCGCCCTCGTCGCCGAGGCGCACCGCGCCGGACGCGGCGTCGAGGCCCACGACGAACGCGGGCCGGCCGAGCGAGACGCCGATGCCCTTGCGCTGGCCCACCGTGAAGCCGTGCACCCCGCCGTGCGACCCGACCACGCGGCCGTCCCGATCGACGATGGGGCCGGGGCGGAGCCTGTCCGCGGCGCGCTCGGCCACGAACGGCGCGTAACGGCCGGAGGGGATGAAGCAGAGCTCCTGGCTCTCCCCCTTCTCGGCGCCCGGGAGCCCGCGGGCGATCGCCTCGGCGCGCACCTCGTCCTTGGTCGAGTCGCCGAGCGGGAAGAGGAGCCGCGACAGCTCGTCCGACCGGAGCATGTGCAGGAAATAGCTCTGATCCTTGTGCCGATCGCGGCCGCGGTAGAGGCGAGCGCCGCCGTCCTCCAGGACGACCCGCGCATAGTGGCCCGTGGCGACCCACGAGACCCCCAGCCGCTCCGCCAGCGGGAACAGCTCCCGGAGCTTGACGGAGCGGTTGCAGGCCACGCACGGGCTCGGCGTCTCGCCCGCGAGGTAGGCCTCGACGAAGGGGTCGACGACGTGCTCGCGGAACAGGGCGCGGCGGTCGAACGTGTAGTGCGGGATCCCGAGGTGGTCGGCGACCCGACGGGCGTCGTGCTGATCCTCGGGCGCGCAGCAGCGGCTCTTGACGCTGCCGTCGTCGGGGTAGTCCCAGAGGTGCAGCGTCACGCCGACGACCTCGTATCCAGCGTCGCAGAGGCGCGCCGCCGCGACGGACGAGTCGACTCCGCCGCTCATCGCGATGAAGACGCGAGCCCCCGACGAGGCCCGCTCGCCGGGCCGCGCCGTACCGTCGGCCTCTCGGACCAGAGTTGCCATTTCCGTTCTTATAGCGTGGATTCCTCGCCGCGGCCGGACGCCGCGGGCGAACCCGCGCGGGATGCCGCGGCGAGGGCTCGCGCGAGGAGCCGGGACGGCGGCGCGCCGGCGAATGAATGATCAGGCTGGCTCTCCGCCATTCACCCTTGGCCACCCCCGCAGGGCGCGTGTACCGTCTGCCAGATGCCGAGCGGGGTCGTGCTCGTGATCGAGGACGAGGAGGTTGTCGCGGACCTGCTCGCCACCGCGATCCGGGAGGCAGGTTACGAGGTCGTCTTCTGCCCCACCGCGGAGGCCGGGCTCTCCACCGCCTGCACCCTGGAGCCCGAGTGCATCGTCTGCGACATCGGCCTGCCCGACCACGACGGCTACTGGGTCGCGCGCAACGTGCGCACCCAGCCGTCCCGGGTATCGGTCACCCCCTTCCTGTTCCTCTCCGCGCTCGACGACCAGGAGGCCCGCCTCGAAGGGTTCCACGTGGGCGCCGACGTCTACATGACCAAGCCGTTCCGGGTCGGCGAGGTCGTCGCGCAGATCGGGGCGCTCGTGCAGATGGCGTCGCGCCTGCGCCTGCGGCGGGACAGCCTCATGTCCATCCCGACCTCCGTCGATCAGACCGCGATCGAGGGCGATCTCAGCCAGATGTCCATCGCGACCGTCCTCACGGTCCTCGAGATGGAGCGGCGGTCGGGCGTGTTCGAGGTGAGCAGCAAGAAACGTCGGGCTCAGCTGGACATCGCCGAAGGGTGCATCGTCGAGGGGACCGTGGGAGGCACGCGCGCCTCGGCGCTCGCCGCGCTCCGCACCATGCTCAGCTGGAAGGTCGGACGGTTCGCGTTCGTGCCAGGCATCCGCCCCCTGCCCGCGCAGCGGACATCCATCGCTGCGTACCTGCTCGAGGCGACCCGGCTCGAGGACGAGAGCGCCCGCGTCGAGCTGCCACTCCCGCCGTCGCGACGCCGTCCGGAGCCCCGGAGCGCGACGACGGCGCTCGGCGGGCCGTCGTCCATCCTCGACGACGTCGCGCCGCCGTCATCGCGCGTCGTGTTCGAGGAGCGCCTGCGCCGCGGGCCCACCCCTGCGCCGCCGAAGGGCTCCGACCCCGGCGTGGCGATCGCCGAGGGGCCGCCGTCGCTCGAGCTGAGCTTCGAGCTCGAGCTGGCGGCCCCGGCGGCGCCGCCGACGCTGCCCTCGCTGGCCCGCAGGACAGCGAAGCCGTCGAGCCAGCGCGGCGTGCGCGTGGCGGAGAGCGAGCCTCCGACGCTCCCGCGAGGCGGGAGCCGAACGCCGCCCTCGCGACCGTCCTCGCCAGGCCGGGCGCGGCAGAGCGCCGTGGAGACAGGCGAGCTCTCCCGCGGGACCATCGCTCCCCCAGAGACCCAGCCGGCGAGCCATGAAGGCCCGCCGCGCGCGACCCCGATCCCCCCGAGACCGATGCCGGCCAGGCCTCCCCGTCCCGACGCGAAGAAGCGCTGACGGCAGGAAACGGGGACAGCGAGGAAGCGGAAGCGCCGATCTAGAGCGCCGTCCGCTGCTCCACCTCGCCCGGATCGTGATCGCGCAGGTAGCTCAGGTTGACCGCGTTCACGACGGCGTGCGCCACGATCGGCCCGACGAGCGACCCCGTCGCCGCGAAGATGGCGCCGAGCCCCGCGCCCACGCCCACCGCCCAGCCGATCCACACCCAGCGGCTCGGGCCGCGCATCTGGTGCATCAGGCCGAAGAGGATCGCGCTCAGCAGCACGCCGAGGAGCGGCGTCAGGAGCCCGCGGAAGAGCAGCTCCTCCCCCAGGCTCGAGAGGCCCGCGAGGAGCAGGATCTGGCCGAGCGAGAAGTCGCGCGCGACCGGGCGGAGCTCCGCGTGCAGGCGCCGAGCCCAGCTGAACCGGGCCACGGCGACGCGCGTCGTCACGATGACGCCGGCCGCCAGCGTGAGGCCGAGCGCGGCGCTTACCAGCAGCGCGGCCAGCGGCGGCAGCGCGAGCCACGGGCTCGGGTGGATCCACGGCCATCCATCCCGCAGCACCAGGCCCAGCGAGATCGCCAGCGCCGCGAGGACGAGATAGCCGGACGCCGCCTGCACCGTCGCGTCGGTTCGACCGGTCCGCGCCCATCGCGACGCCATGTCCCATCATGGCACGCCAAAAGAAGCCGGTGAAGCCGCGCGCGCCGTCAGGACCCCTGGCCGAGCGCCGGCAATCGGAGTACGTCGACCGCCATGCACGCGACCGTGGTCATCTTCCCGGGCTCCAACGCCGATGCCGAAATGATCCATACGCTCCGCGACGTGCTCCAGGTCCGCACGTCGACCGCCTGGCACCGCGACGCCGATCTCCCCGCAGGCACCGATCTCGTCGCGATCCCCGGCGGGTTCTCCTACGGCGATTACCTGCGCTGCGGCGCCATCGCGCGCACGAGCCAGATCGTCCCCGCCATCCGGCGGCACGCGGAGCGCGGCGGCCTGGTGATCGGCGTCTGCAACGGGTTCCAGATCCTCACCGAGGCGGGGCTGCTCCCGGGCGCCCTCACCCGCAACGCGCACCTCCGCTTCGAGTGCCGCGACGTCTTCGTGACGCCGCGCGCGGAAGGGCCGTTCACGACCGGCCTGCCACGGGTGCTCCGCCTGCCGATCGCGCACGCCGAAGGGCGCTACCAGGCTGATCCGGAGACGCTCCGCAAGCTCGTCGAGGAGCGCGCCATCGCGCTGCAGTACTGCGACCGGGAGGGGCTGGTCGGCGGCGACGCGAACCCCAACGGATCGGCGATGGACATCGCCGGCATCTACGGCGGGCCCCGGCGGAACGTGCTCGGGCTGATGCCGCACCCCGAACGGATGAGCGAGCCCTTCCAGGGCCAGGGCCGCGCGGACGGGCGCGCCCTGTTCGACGCCGTGCTGCGCAGCGTGGGCGGCGCCCGCCCGGCCCCATCCGCGAGCGCGCCGTGAGCGACGCGTCGCCCGGCGCCGCCCGCTGCCGCGTGTGCGACGCGGCGCTCGCGCCGGAGGGCGATCGCTGCCCGCAGTGCGGCGCGGCCGCGCGCGCCGAGGCCTGCCCGCACTGCGGCGGCGTGACCGGCGTCTCGGCGCACCCCGAGCTGCGCTTCGCGTGCGACGCCTGCGGCGGCCCGCGCGTCCCCGTCGCCGACGCCCGCGTCGAGCGATCCGGCCGCGAGGTGCCGCTGCTCCAGAAGGCGCGCGCGGCGGCCTCGGCGCGCTCGGTCTGGCGCGCCGCGGGCGTCGCGGCCAGCGCGCTGCTCGGCTTCGAGCTCTTCCTGTTCGCCGTGCTGCTGCTCGTCCTCAACGCGAGCGTCGGGCTCTTCACCGCCGGCCTCCTGACCATGGCGCCCGTCGGCGCCTTCGCCCTCTGGGCGCTCCGGCGGGCGAAGTCGCGGAGCCGGGACATCGCGCCCGCGCTCGACGCCGCCTGGGTCTCCGTCGCCTCCGACGTCGCCCGCCAGGCCGAGGGCCCGCTCACCGCCGGCGGGCTCGCCTCGACCCTCCGCGTCGCCGAGTCCCAGGCCGAGGAGCTCCTCGCCCTGCTGGAGGTCAACGACGTCGTGCGCGGCGCGGTGAGCCCCGCGGGCGAGTTCGGCTATGCGCCGAAGCTGCGCGTCGGCGCGGCGCGCGGCGAAGACCGGGGCGAGGCGGGGGCCGAGGGCGTGGCGCGCGCCCTCGCCGCCGAAGAGGAAGCCTTCGCTGCCGAGCCCATGACGCAACGGACCGCCCATGTCGACCCCGCGAAGCGCTGATCCCAAGCCGAAGCCAGGCCCGCCGCAGCAGAAGGCCCGCGCGGGCCGGCCCGCGCCCCAGGAGCGCCGCGCCCTGACCCACATCGGCGGCGCGACGGTGCTCGAGGGCGACCCCGAAAGCGCCGCGAAGCTCGCCCACGCGCTCGACGTGGCCAGCTCGAGCACGGCGGAGGAAGCGGCGCGCGCGCACGTGCACGGGTTCCACAGCTACCCGGCCCGGATGCACCCGGACACCGCCCGCCGGCTGATCGAGGGCCTCTCGAGGCCGGGCGAGCGGGTGCTCGACCCCTTCTGCGGCAGCGGCACCGTCCTCGTCGAGGCCCGGCTCGCGGGCCGGGCGGCGATCGGCGTCGACGCGAACCCGCTGGCCGTGCGCCTCGCCCGCCTCAAGGTGCAGGGCAGCACCGCCGGCGAGCGCGAGCGGCTCGTCGCCGCCGCCCGCGAGGTCGCGGCCGCTGCCGATGAGCGCCGCAAGGCGCGCGCCGGTCCGAGCCGCCGGTACGGCCCCGAGGACGTCGCCCTGTTCGAGCCGCACGTGCTCCTCGAGGTCGACGGGCTCCGCGTCGGCCTCGACCGCATCGCGGGCCACGGCGCCGACGCGCTCCGCGCCGATCTCGAGCTCGTGCTCTCCGCCATCCTGACGAAGCTCAGCCGCCGCACGTCCGACACGTCGGAGCACGAGCTGCCGCGGCGGATCGCCGCCGGCTATCCGGCGCGGCTCTTCCTCCGCAAGGCGGAGGAGCTCGCCCAGCGCCTCGCCGAGGTCGCCGCGCCGCTCGAGGCGAGCCCCCCCGCGCTCGTCGAGGAGGGAGACGCGCGCGTGCTCCGCGGCGTCGAGGCCGGCTCCGTCCACCTCGCGATCACGTCGCCGCCCTACCCGGGCGTGTACGACTACCTCGCCCACCACGAGGCGAGGCTGCGCTGGCTCCGGCTCCGCAGCGCCCGCTTCGAGCAGGACGAGATCGGGGCCCGTCGGCACCTCGACCCGCTCGGCCCCGACGCCGGCCGCGCGCGCTGGCGCGACGAGCTCGGCGGCGTGCTCGCCGCGCTCGCGCGCGTCCTCCGGAGCGGCGCGCCGCTCGTGCTGCTGATCGCCGACAGCGTGGTCGCCGGCGCGCCGGTCTACGCGGTCGACGTGGTCAGGGCCGCCGCGTCCGGCGCGCGCTTCGCGGTCCGCGCGGTCGCGTCGCAGCCGCGCCCCCACTTCCACCGCCCCACGGCGCGCGCCTTCCAGCGCCGCCCGCGCCACGAGCACGCCATCCTGCTGATCCGCACCTGACCCGCGCGGCGCAGGCGCTTGGCAGGGCGCGCCGCCGCGCAGGAGCCACCGAAAATTGCCCCACGGCGCGGGCTCATGGCAGGGTGCACCGGCGTCGGGCAGCGCGCGAGGCGGCCAGCACCGGCCTCCTGCGGCGCGCGGCGCTCCGGCGCGCGCGACCATGGCGAGAGCTCACCTGGCACTTCTTCTCTGGGGCACCTTCGCCCTCGGCTGCGGCAAGGCAGGCGGCGATCCGGGGATGGCCGACCTCGACAGCACGGGGGTCGACGCCTGCGACAGCTACCTGGTCGCGATGACCACCTGCGCCGGCAAGCTGCCCGCGGAGAGCAGGAAGAGCCACGAGGCCGCGATCCGGATCGCGCGCGACGTGCTCGAGGCCAAGGCGGAGGCCGACGACGAGGCGCTGGAGGGCGACGCGAGGGCGGAGGCGCGCGTCGCGCTCGCGGCCGCCTGCAAGCAGATGAGCGACGCGGTCCTGGACCGCGAAGCGTGCGGCCGCTGAGCGCCGGACGGCCGAGCGCCCGGGCGAGCGCGCGCGCGACGAGGCACACGCTCGGCCGCCCGCCGCGCTTCACGCGAAGGCGGGCACCTCCGCCGGATACTGCTGCCGAAGGAACGAGGCCCACTGCGGCCGCCGCTCGGCGTGGAACACGTCGCCCGCGAGCATGCTGGTGATGAGCTTGCGCATCGTGGGCCGCTGGTTCGGCTCGAACAGCGTCTCCCGGAACTGGCCTTTGTAAAAGCCCTGAACGACCCCCAGGAAGAGATCGACGGCGTAGCGGATCTCCGCCTCGTAGGCCGCGAACGCGGCGCGCGAGGTGTCCCCGGCGTCGAGCGCGCGGTGGATGGTCGTGGCGGCCAGATCGGCGCCCTTGATGGCGAGGTGCGCGCCCGTCGAGAAGAGCGGGTCGAGGAACCCGCCCGCGTCGCCCACGAAGAGCCATCCATCTCCGGCGAGCTGGTCGATCCGGTACGAGAAATCGGCGAGCGCCCCCACCGGCCTGACGCGCCGCGCGCTCGCGAGGAACTCCCGCGCCCAGCCGCTCTGCGCGACGGTGCGATCGAACAGCTCGTCGAGCCGCTCCCCCTTCGCCCGGCCCCGGATCCAGCTCGACGACACCACCGCGCCGACGCTCGTCACCTCGCCGCGGAACGGGATGAACCAGAACCACCCGTGCTCGAAGAGGACGATCTGGATGTCACCCTGGTGGATCCCCTCCTCGCGGGGCACGCCCTCGTAGTGGGTGAACAGCGCGGTCTTGTCGAGCTCGGCCAGCTGCGCCTTCCGCCGCATCCTCGACGCGAGCAGCGTGTCCCGCCCCGTCGCGTCCACGATCACCGGCGCCCGGAGCTCGACGACGTCGCTCGAGCCGGCGCGCGCGGCCGCGGCCTCCTCCGGCCCGGCGCCGTCGGATCGAGCGCGGGGCCGCGCGCGCACCCCGACGGCGCGGGGGCCCTCGAACACCACCTCGACGGCCTCCCACGACTCGCGCACCTCCGCCCCGAGCTCCGCGGCGTGGCGGAGCAGCAGCTGGTCGAACGCGTCGCGCTGCACCTGGTAGGCGAACTCGAACCTCGGATCGAACGCGTCGGCGAAGCTGTACGTCCGCGTCCGCCCCGTCGACGAGCACAGGAACCGGGCGCCGTATTTGCGGAGGAAGCGCGCGTCCAGCTCCTCGTCCAGCCCGAGCCGCTCGAAGACCTCGCGGGACCGCGGCAGCAGCGACTCGCCGATGTGAAAGCGAGGGAACCGCTCGCGCTCGAGCACGAGGGCCCGGCGGCCGAGGCGGGCCAGCGATGCGGCGAGCGTCGACCCACCCGGCCCTCCGCCGAGGATGATTGCGTCCCAGCGATCCGTCATCGCTCGTCGTATAATGCGTGCCGACGCCCGAGAAAATGCGCTCTCGGCGTCGCGCGCCTGGTTCGGGAGGAGGGATCGGCGGTGCCCACGGTCGTGTTCGAGGACGGCGCGCTCGGCCCCGCCGTCACCGCGGAGACGGGAGCCGGCAGGCTCATCGATGTCTGCGACGGCGCGCGCGCTCCGATCGTGTTCTCGTGCCGCGACGCGCGCTGCGCCACGTGCCGCGTCGAGGTCGTCGAAGGGGAGCAGCTCCTCGAGCCGCCCGCGCGCGGCGAGCGCGATCTGCTCGAGCGCTTCGGCGCCCCGCCGCGGCTCCGGCTCGCATGCCAGGCGGTGCTCCGCGCGGGCCCCGGGCTGGTCCGCTTGCGCGGGGTCGTCGGCCGCGAGGGCTGAGCGGCAGGGGGCGCGAGCATCGCGCGCGCCCGCCATCAGGCACCGCCGCAGCGCGCACGTCCCTGCGGCGGAGAGCGCGCTCCGCCGCCCTCGCGATCGTCTGCTCCGGTCGTGCCCTGCCATTGGCGGCACTGGCGAACGGTGTTAAGGCAGGCCCCGTTCTGAAGCCCGGCTCCTCGGGGAGGAGAGCGAGATCAGGCGCCCCCCGGAGCTGCCCGCGCGCGGTGACGACGGGACGCCGCTCGCCGGGGACACGCACCGCGGCGCACGCGGGCGCGGTCGGCCGCCGGGCAGAGATGGCAACACCGCGCGGAGGAGTGGAGGAGACGTGACCAAAGCCAGGAAGCTGCGCGAACTCATGGCCCGCCCCGGGCCGATCGTCATCATCGGCGCGCACAACGGGCTCTCTGCAAAGATCGGCGAAGAGGCAGGGTTCGACGGGCTCTGGGCTTCCGGCTTCGAGATCTCCGCGAGCTACGCGGTGCCGGACGCGAACATCCTCACGATGGCGGAGAACCTCCAGGCCGCCAAGATGATGAACAACACGTCGCTCCCGGTCGTCGCGGACTGCGACAACGGCTACGGCAACGCCGTCAACGTCGTCCGCTGCGTCGAGGAGTACGAGGCGGCAGGCATCGCGGCGATCTGCATGGAAGACAACATCTTCCCGAAGCGCTGCAGCTTCTACGCCGGCGTGAAGCGCGAGCTCGCGGACGTCGAGGAGCACGCGCTCAAGGTCCGCGCGGCGAAGGCGACGCAGAAGGATCGCGACTTCGTGGTCATCGCGCGGACCGAGGCGCTCATCGCCGGCTGGGGGATGGAGGAGGCGCTCCGCCGCGGCCGCGCCTACGCGGACGCGGGCGCCGACATGGTCCTCATCCACTCGAAGAGCAAGGACCCGGACGAGGTGCTCTCCTTCGCCCGCGCGTGGGACCGCCCGAACACGCCGCTCGTCTGCGTGCCGACGATCTACCGCACGACGAGCGTCGACACGCTGCACAAGGCCGGCTTCAAGCTGATCATCTTCGCGAACCACGCGATCCGCTCGTCGATCAAGGCGATGACGGAGACGCTCCAGACGCTGAAGCGCGAGATGTACACCGGCAGCGTCGACGACAAGGTCGTGCCGCTCGAGCGCGTCTACCAGCTCGTGGGCGTCGACAAGATGAAGCAGGAGGAGTCGAGCTTCCTGCCCTCCGGCAGCCCGGGCGTCACCGCCGTCATCCTCGCCGCCGGCCAGAGCCAGGGGCTCCTGCCGCTCACGGAGGAGCTGCCGAAGCCGATGCTCGACCTGAAGGGCAAGAGCATCCTCGAGCGGCAGATCGACGTGCTCAACGCCTGCGGCGTCAAGGACGTCGCCGTCGTGCGCGGGTACAAGAAGGAGGCGATCAAGGTCCCGAACGCCCGCTTCTACGACAACGACGAGTACGCGACGACGAACGAGGTGGTCTCGCTCTTCCGCGCCTCCAAGGAGCTGAGCGGGCCGTTCCTCTTCCTCTACGGCGACATCGTGTTCGAGCGCGGCCACCTCGAGAAGCTCCTCAAGAGCCCGGCGGACATCTCGATCGTCGTCGACCGCGCGTACGCCGAGGGCCAGCGGCCCAAGGACGCGCGCGGCGTGCCCGACCTCGTGGCCCTGAAGGACGCGCAGGAGGCCGGCTACCGCTTCGTCGGCGCCGAGGCGCCGCACCGGGTGGCCCGCGTCGGCCGCGCGATCCCCGCGGGCGAGGCGCACGGCGAGTTCGTGGGCATGGCCATGTTCACCGCGAAGGGCGCGCGCCTGCTCACCGACTGCTACCACCAGCTGCAGGAGAGCCGCGCGAAGGGCGGCTTCCACGAGGCCGAGTCGCTCCGCAACGCGACCTTCACCGACCTGCTCCAGGAGCTCGTCGACCGCGGCGCGGACGTGCAGGCGATCGACGTTTACAAGGGGTGGCTCGAGATCGACACGTTCGAGGACTACCGTCGCGCCTGGGCGCTCATCAAGGAGTGAGGCGATGTCCCACGGTTCAGGCAAATCGTATGCACCCGAGTTCGTCGCCGCGCTCAAGGAGGCGGGGTTCGACTTCTTCGCGGGCGTGCCCTGCTCGCTGCTGAAGGGCCTGGTCTCGCGGCTCGACGCCGACACGAGCGCCCGTTACATCTCGGCGACCCGCGAGGACAGCGCCATCGGGATGGCCTTCGGCGCCTGGCTCGGCGGCAGGCTGCCGATGGTCCTGATGCAGAACTCCGGGCTCGGCGTCTCCGTGAACGCGCTGGCCTCGCTCAGCACGATGTACGAGGTGCCCACGCTGCTCGTCATCTCCTGGCGCGGCGAGGGCGGCAACGACGCCCCGGAGCACATCATGATGGGCGAGATCATGCTCCCTATCCTCGATCTGATGAAGATCCAGCACCGCGTCCTCCGCGCCGCCGAGCCGATGGGGCCCCAGGTGCAGTGGGCGAAGGACGTCATGCTCTCCACCAGGCAGCCGGCGGCGCTCATCGTGCCCGCGGGGGTGCTCGAATGAACAAGCTCGAAGCGCTGAAGGTGTTCACGGCGGCGGTCGGCAAGGACGACCTCGTGGTCTGCTGCAACGGCATGATCGGCCGCGAGCTCTACACGACGCAGGACCGGCCCTCGAACTTCTACATGATCGGCTCGATGGGGCTCGGCCTGTCGATCGGCCTGGGGCTCTCGCTCGCGCAGCCGCGCAAGCGGATCTTCGTGCTCGACGGCGACGGCAACGTCCTCATGGGCATGAACGCCCTCGCCAGCGTCGGCAGCGAGCGGCCGGCGAACCTCGTCCACGTCGTCCTCGACAACCGCTCCCACGCCTCGACGGGCGGGCAGCGGACGATCTCGGGCGACGTGAAGCTCGAGTCGGTCGCCAGCGCGGTCGGCTACCGCGCCACGCACCGCGCCGACTCCGCCGAGTCCTTCGAGGCGTCGCTGCGCGTCGCGCTCGTGCAGCCGGGCCCGGTCATGGTCCTCGCCCTCGTCGACGGCGGCACCGTGAAGGGCATCGGCCGCGTCGCGGAGACGCCGCAGGAGCTCGCCTCCCGCTTCGCGGCCGAGGCGCGCCGATGAGGGCGATCCTGCTCGCCGCCGGCCGCGGCCGGCGCATCGGCCGGGACGCGCCCAAGTGCCTCATCTCGATCGAGGGCAAGACGCTGCTCGAGCGCCACCTCGTGAACCTCACCGAGAGCGGCGTCACCGATCTGACGATCGTCGTCGGCTTCCGGCACGAGATGATCGAGGACGCGCTCGCCTCGCTCCGCCCTTCGCTGAAGATCGAGCTCGTCAAGAACCCGCGGTTCACCCACGGCAGCATCGTCTCGCTCCACGTGGCGGCCGACCGGCTGTCGGGCGGCGGGCTGTGGATGGACGCCGACGTGCTGTACCCCGCCGCGCTGCTGCGGCGCCTCGTGAGCTCGCCCCACGAGAACTGCCTGCTGGTCGACGCGAGCTCGGAGGAGAGCGGCGAAGAGATGATGGTCGGCGTCCGCGCCGGCCGCGTCCTCAAGATCGCGCGCCGCGTGGGCAAGGACTGGGACATCGCCGGCGAGACCGTCGGCTTCGCCAAGGTCGGCCCGCAGGGCGGTCGCGCGATGCAGCGCCTCCTGGAGGAGGAGGTCTCCGCCGGCCGCCTCGACCAGGAGTACGAGGCCGCGATGGACCGCGCTTTCCAGGAGGTACCGTTCGGTATCGAGCGCGTCGACGACCTGCCCTGGACCGAGATCGACTTCGAAGAAGACGTGGAGAAGGCCCGCCGCCTGGCGAGCGCCCTCTAGAGCGGGCGCTGAGGGGGACTCGCGGATCCGAGCTCGGCGGCGCAGCCCATCGCCGAGCTCAGGCCACGGCCAGCTTCGCGCGGCGGGATGCGCCGCGGAGGAACCAGCCGTTCAGCCAGACGACCGCGACGATCCAGACGACCCCGCCCGTCGCGAAGAAGACCTGGCCCAGCCAGAGCTGGTTCACGAGGAGCGTCAGCACCACCATCGACAGGAACGCGTCGCCGTTCGATATCGCCCAGAGCGCGCCGATGAGGCGCGTGAGCGGCGACGCCTCCTCCCGGATCAGCTGCTTTACCTGATCCGCGCTGGTCGAGGACTGGCTCCGCCGCGGGTCGAACCACTCGTGCTCGAACGCCAGGTGCCCCATGCGCCCGATGAAGACATCGAAATGGGCAAAGAACGAGGAGGAGGGGCCGAGCGCCTGGATCTTCCGGCGCAGCACGTCCGCCGTCTCGTCGGTGCCCGTCTCGAAGATCGAGCAGTACTTGAGCTTGAAGTAGTCCGCGGAGAAAGAGCGCAGCGCCCCCTGGAGCAGCGCGATCAGCAGGAGTGCGTTCGTGGGCACGGCCGCGCTCCACGGGCCCTCCGGCGGCGGGTGAAGGTGAAGGTGCCAGAAGATGCCGGCATAAAGAAAGACGACGCCCAGCCAGTCGGCCAGGCCGTCAATGGCGTGCCCGGCGGGGCTCACCATCCTCTTCGCCCGCGCCAGCGCGCCGTCCACGCAGTCCAGGATGGAGCGGAGCTCGAACACGAGCGCCCCGGCGATGAGGTGCCTCGGATCATCGAACGTCACCAGGTAACCGGCCAGCGCGGCGAAGAGCGGCTGAACCAGCGTCACCTGGTTCGGCGTGACCGGCGTCCTCATCAGCGCCCGCACGATCCAGCGCGCGATCGGGTACCGATAGTAGCGATTGAGCGGGTCCTCCATCCGCATCTTCCAGCCGCCGGGCACACCGCCGGACTGGGCGGCAGGTGTCGAGCTCTCGGCAGCAGCGCGCGGTTCAGGCATCGGCGACCCCGGCCCGGACTCTAGGGCAGCCGCCCCCGGAGACCAACTGGATTGCGACCTCTCGATGGACATGGCGTGACAGATCGCTGCAAGCCCGCGCCCCGGCGCCACGCCGCGCTCTCCAGCGCGTATCCCGCGCCTCCGGCGACCAGCTGCGTAGTTGGTTGCGCTCCTGAAGCCCCACCGAGAACCGCGCTTCGCACCTCGCGTGCGGACGCGACAGGCACACTCGGGCGCTCCCTTCCTGTAAAGTCACATTCTCTCGCCTGCGGCGATCTGACGTTCGACGAGCGCGCGCGTCCGCTCGGGCCGGTCTGACGTGGCGGCCGCGTCCCGCCGCGCGCTCCGGGGGGCGCCCTGCGAGAATGGCGGCGCGCCGGGGCTCCTCGGCGCTATGGTGCCGCGGTGGCAAACAGGTCCTGGAGCGCGGCGCTCCTGCTCGTGGCCGCAGGGTGCACCGCGGGCGTGGGATCCATCGGCGCTGTCCTTGGGCGAGATAACGAGTCGCTGGCGCTCTACGTGCGCGACGTGCCGCCGGGCCTCGCCGCCGAGCGGGCGGGGCTGATCCCGGGCGACGAGATCATGATGATTGATGGCGTGTATGTCCGGGATCTCTCGTCGGCGGCGGTGCGCGATCGGCTCCGCGGCGCCGTCGGGAGCGCCGTCGAGCTCACCGTCGTCCGCGGGCGCGACGTGCGGCGCGTCCGGGTCGTGCGCACCGAGCTGAAGGAGCACGAGGGGCTCAAGCCCAGAGAGGAGCAGATCCTGCCTTGAAGCGGGGTCGGTGACCGCTCATGGCGCGGCGAGCGCCACGAGCTCGGCATAGTGCTTGTTCGCGTAGAAGGAGAGCACGTCGACGGCGTCGCGCACCTCGCTCGGATCGAGGTCCTCGAGGCGGTACTCGACGCTGAGAATCACGTCGCCCTCCTCGTCGGCCGAGAGCTTGGCCATGTTGATCTCACGGTTCAGCTGGAGCAGGCGCCGCACGATCGCGTCGCCCTCCTCGAGCTCCATCGGGAGCCGCACGAACGGGATCACCGCGAAGACGACGAAGGGGGGCGAGAGCCGCACGAACAGCGGGAAGAGCCGCTCGGCCCCCTGGAAGTCGCTGCGCATGCTGTCGTTGGATACGACCTCCACAGCCCAGCCCTCGCGCTCCAGGCACGCCTTGATCTCGTCGAACATCATGCGCGGCATCATAACCTCTGGCGGCGCGGCGCACTCGGGGCGAGCGCGCCGGATCGGCGGCCCGACGCCCCCCGCTCGTCCGGTCTCGCGGGCGACCCCGCCGGCAAGCTCCCCGCAGTCAGCGCAGCGCCTTCACCAGGGAGCGCGGGCGCACCGGGAAGCAGGGAAGCAGCGAAGCGAGGAAGCAGCGAAGCCGAGTGAGAGTGCTGCCCAGGCAGCAGCCTGCGCGGAACGTCGGTGCGGGTCGACAGCGACAGCCGCCCGGCACCGTTCACACCGACAGCCCACACTGACAGCCCACACCGACAGCCCACACCGACAGCCCGGAGGCAGCTCGTCCGGCCGGCGCTTTTGTCCGCGGAAGGCCGCGGCTCGCGTTGACGGTGCCCCGCGCTCGAACTATGCGTAGAGGTCCGATTTCGAGTCCGCCGAAGGAGCGATTCATGCGCCGTTACCAGTTCACATCCGAGTCCGTCACCGAAGGACACCCCGACAAGGTGTGCGACCAGATCTCCGACGCCATTCTCGACGGGATCCTCGAGAAGGATCCGACGGCCCGCGTCGCGTGCGAGACCCTGGTGAAGACGGGGATGGCCGTCGTGGCCGGCGAGATCACCACCTCGGCGTGGGTCGACATGCCGGTCGTCGTGCGCAACACCATCAAGGACATCGGCTACACCGACGCCGCGATGGGCTTCGACTACGAGACGTGCGCGGTGCTCACGGCGATCGAGAAGCAGTCGCCCGACATCTCCCGCGGCGTCACCGAGGGCGAGGGCCTCTTCAAGGAGCAGGGGGCAGGCGACCAGGGGCTCATGTTCGGTTATGCGACGGACGAGACGTCGGAGCTGATGCCCTCCCCCATCAGCTATGCCCACCGCCTCGCCCGGAAGCTCGCCGATCTCCGCAAATCCAAGAAGCTCGACTGGCTGCGCCCCGACGGCAAGACCCAGGTCACGATCGAGTACGAAGATCAGACGCCCGTGCGCGTGAGCGCCGTCGTCGTGTCGACGCAGCACGGCCCCGAGGTCAAGCACAAGACGATCGTCGACGCGGTGCGGAGCCTGATCATCGAGAAGTGCATCCCGGCCAAGCTGATGGATCGGAGCACGAAGATCTACGTGAACCCCACCGGCCGCTTCGTGGTCGGCGGCCCCTTCGGCGACGCCGGCCTCACCGGCCGCAAGATCATCGTCGACACCTACGGCGGCATGGGCCGGCACGGCGGCGGCGCCTTCAGCGGCAAGGACCCGACGAAGGTCGACCGCTCGGCCTGCTACTACGCGCGCTACGTCGCGAAGAACGTCGTCGCGTCCAAGCTCGCGGCGCGCTGCGAGGTGCAGATCGCCTACGCCATCGGCGTCGCGCAGCCGGTCGGCGTCCACGTGAACACCTTCGGCACGGGCCGCGTAGGTGAGGACGTGCTCGAGAAGTACATCATGCAGAACTTCGACATGCGGCCGAAGGCGATCATCGATCAGCTCGATCTGCTGAAGCCCATCTACCGAAAGACGGCCGCGTACGGCCACTTCGGGCGTGACGAGTTCACCTGGGAGAAGACGGACCGCGCGGCCAAGCTGGCCGAGGACCTGCTGCGCCCGACGCTCGCCGCGGTCCCCGCGACCACGAACGGCGCCGGCAGCAAGAAGGAGCCGAAGCGCAAGGGCAAGAAGGAAGCGGGCGCCCAGGCCTGATCGTTCAGAGCGCTCCGCCCGCTGCGTGTGAGCGGGGCGAACCGTGGACGGCCCCTCGGAGAGGCCGAGAGCGCCGGCGCTGTCGAAGCGCCGGCGCTCTGCGTTTTGTCGCCATGACCCGCGTCTCCTGGAACGCGCATGACCATGGCGCCTGGGTCGGATGCGGGTGCCACGATGTGGGCATTCACCTCACAAAAAAGCACCGACCTTTGCCGGGATGGGCTGACTGCTGCGGCCGCTTCTGCTGATAAAATCATCGACGACTCCCGTATCGCCGGATCGACCCGAACCTCCCTGGTTCCATGCGACCTCGAGGAGCACCGATGAAACCTTGGTTGAATTTCTTGAGCCTCATCACCGCGGCAGGGTGTCTGGGCACGGCCTGCACCGGGAACATCGGACCGGTAGGCGGCCTTGATGTCGGGGAGGGCGGCGCCGCGAGCAGCTCCAGCACCGGCGGGACACCGACCACGACAGCCGAAACGACGGCCGACGCGACGACCGCCGCCACGTCCGCGGGGGTGGGTGCGGGGGGCGCGGGCTGCAGCGGCTCGCCGGAGGCCGACGACGACGGCGACGGCTTCACGGAGCTCGACGGCGACTGCGACGATTGCAACGCGCTGATCAACCCGCGAGCGCTCGAGCTCCCGACGGTCGGTGGAGAAGGGGGAGCCTCGCCGGAGCCCGTGGACGACGACTGCGACGGCATCCCCGACAACGTGCCCGAGCCGTGCGACGACGGGATCCCGCTCGACGACCTGGATCCGCTCAACGCCGCGAGGGCGGTCGAGCTGTGCAAGATGTCGTCCGGGCCCCGCGACTGGGGCGTGGTCTCCGCCGCCTGGGTCATGGTCGACGGCGCGCCGCCGCCGCAGGAAGCCCAGCTGCTCGCCAACTTCCACCTCGGGCACGGCATCCTCCCCAAGTTCGGACCCAACGTCCCGCCGAGGGCGGGCACGCGGCTGCTCGCCCTCTCGAGCGGCACGGCGCGGACGGCGGACGACGAGGGGTTCGAGAGCCCGCAGGGCTTCGACAAGAAGTACGAAGGCGAGTTCCCCGAGGGCTTTCCGAAGGACCCTCGCAACTGCGAGGATCTCGTGCCGGCGAAGCCGTCCGATCCGACCGCCGTCGAGATCACTCTCCGGGTCCCGTCGAACGTCCGCGGCTTCGCGTTCAACGTCAATTACGTCACGTTCGACTGGCCCGTCGTCTGCGACAATTTCAACGATTACTTCGTCGCGTTCCTCTCGCCGCGGCCGGCCAACCTCATCGATGGCCACATCCTGTTCGACAGCGAGAGGAACGCGATGAGCGTCAACAACTCCTTCATCGACGTCTGCGCCTGCGCGGACGGCCCGCCCTGCGATCTCGACGAGAGGGTCTACGCGTGCACCCGCGGGACCCGGGAGCTGCTCGGGACGGGGTTCGAGAGCCGCGCGGGGACGAGCTGGCTGGTCACCTCGGCGCCCGTGGAGCCGAACACGGAGATCAAGATCCGATGGGGGGCCTACGACGCCGGAGACCATCAGCTCGATTCGACCGGGCTCATCGACAACTGGCGGTGGCTCACCGACAAGGACGAGAGCGTGATCACGCTGCCCGACCCCCCTGCGCCGGCGCCGTAGGGCGCATCGCGGCAGCGGCGGCGCGCCGGCGTGCGTGGGAGGCGATGGCCCGCGCGCCGGGCGATCAGGCCGCGATCGGCGCGTCCGAGGTCGCCGCGCCGACGCCGGCGAGCAGCTCCTTGTACCAGGCGGCCGCTCCCGCGGCGCGGCCCGGAAGCGCGCGGCTGCCCCAGAGGACCGAGAGCGTGCGCGTCGTCCCCGCGTGCGTCTTCGTGCGCTGCGCGTCCTTCACGGCGTTCGCGCACGGGCCGTCCGCGTCGAAGACGCAGAGGAGCCCCTCGAGGTCGATCTCCTGCCCCGAGGCGTTGAACACGTAGCGGGCCCCAGCGGGCGCGACCTCGATGCGGAGCGGCGGGCGGGCGCGGTCGAGATCGATCACGCTGATGGGAAGGCCCGTGTGCAGCGACACGGCGTTGCACGCGTCCACGGCCGCGTTGATGGCCGCGAGCGATCCCCCCTCGGCGGCGCGGATGAGGTACTCGGAGGCCGGCTTGCCCCGGCCTGTCGGCTTGTAGCCGCCGTGCCGGAGCAGATCGCGGACCGCCGACCGCACGCCGTCGTCCGAGCGGAACGGGGCCGAGGCCTTGTCGGACAGGAGGCCGCGGAGCGCGTCGCTCCCCTGCAGCTCGCCGAGCGGCGCGGGGAACGTCGTGACGAAGGCGGCGACTTCGAGCAGAGGATGCGCCGAGAGCGTGAGCACGCGGCGCACTCTACACGAGCGGCGAGGCTGCGCGAGCGCCTCCTCGGAGCAGGTCGTGATCGGCGAGCTGGTCGCCGGAGGCGTGGTTGGGCGCGAGCGCGCTCAGCGCCTTGGACGACCGCTTCGTGATCAACCGCTCGGCGTCGAACGCGAAGGAAGGCCCCTTGATGCGCGGCGGCGCGCGGCGGCGCGCGACAGCGCTCCTGGATGGATGCTCGTCATCTCACACTCTCTCGGTCAATCCCGCGAGTGCGCAGGTCGACTCGATGGTGCCGTGAGCGACCCCGTCCCTCTGCGGCGCAGATCGACTACCCTGGCCGGCCGTGACGACGGACTCCCCACGCCCGAAGCTAAGGTCGCCCGCCGAGCTCCGGCGCTCGATGGGCGCCGCGGCGCGGAGCCGCCCAGGAGGCGCCGCACCGCCGCTCGCCGAGCGCGTGATCCCGTGGCTGCTCGGGGCCATCGTCGCCGGGTCCGTGCTCGCCATCGGCGCTGTCCATACGCCGACGCTGGCCCTCGTGTCCGCGGTCGTGGCGATCGCCGCCGCGCTCTCGCTCCGCGCCAGCGCGCTCGCCGGCGAGCCGTCTCCCGTGAAGACGCTGCCGGCGCTCACGCTGCTCGGCCTGACCGCGTATACGCTGCTGCAGGCCGCGCCGCTGCCGCTCGCGTGGCTCGAGCGGCTCTCGCCGGCGAGCGCCGACATCTGGTCGCGCTCCCTGATGCCGCTCGGCGAGGCGGCGCCGCGGTACGCCAGCGCCTCGCTCGACCCCGGGGCCACGCTGGTGGAGGCCGTGAAATGGCTGACCTATACCGGCGTCTTCATCACGGCCGCGTTCGTCGGCGCGCGGCGCGGCGCGAAGCTCGGGATCACCCTGGTCTTCGGCAGCGCGTTCCTCGCCGCGCTCACGACGATCGCCCACGGGCTGCTCGGCGCGACGACCGTCTTCGGCCTGTATCAACCGCGGTTCTCGGTGGCGTCATGGCACGTCGGGCCGCTGCTCAACCCGAACAACCTCGCCGGTTACCTGAACCTCGGCGTCCTCTCGGGGGTCGGGCTGCTGCTCACGAGCAGGCCGCTCCTGCCGCCCTGGGTCGCCGGCGTCGGCCTCACCACGATCGTCGGGGTCGGCATCATCGCGTCGTCGCGCGGAGGGCTGCTCGTGCTGCCGCTCGGCCTCGCCCTCTTCGCGTTGCTCTCGCGGCGGCGCGGCAGGCACCGCTCCGGCCCCCGCGGCCGGGGCGCGGCGGCCTGGCTGTTGAGCGTGGCCATCGGCGGCGGCGCGCTGCTGGCCGCGCTCGCCGCGACGAACCGCACGCTCGCGGAGATGGCGGACGACAACCTCGACAAGCTGTCGCTCTTTCGCTCGACGCTCCCGCTGCTCGCGGATCACTGGCTCCTCGGCGTCGGGCGCGGCGCGTTCGAGACGGTGTTCCCGGCGTACCGACAGTCGCCGGGGAACATCGTGTTCACACACGCCGAGAACGTGGTGATCCAGTGGGCGGCCGAGTGGGGCGCTCCGGTCGCGGCGGCCTCGCTCGTCGCGCTCGGCGCCGCGTTTCGCCCGGGCAAGATCGCCTTGCGCGCGAGCACGGCGGCGCTCGGCGCCTGGGTCGGCTGCGCGGTGCTCGTCCTCCAGAACCTGTTCGATCTCGGGCTCGAGGTGCCAGGCGTCAGCATCGCGCTCGCGACGACCCTGGGCTCGCTCTGGGGTGAGGCCCATGGCGAGCGGCCGCGGCACGAGGCTCCGGCGGGCGAGCCCGGCCCGGAGCGGCGGCGGCCGTGGCAGGCGGCGGCTTGCGCCGCGGCCTCCGCGCTCGCGCTCGTCTCCCTGATGGTGCGCTTCGGCTGGCGTGACGTCGACCACGACCGCCGGTCGCTGCGCGCGCAGAGCGACGCCGGCGCGGCGAGCGGCGCCGGCTGGCCACGCTTCCGCGAGGAGCTCCGCGCGGCGATCCTCCGCCACCCCGCGGAGCCGTACTTCCCGCTGCTCGGCGCGGTCGCCGCGCTGCGGGGCAGCGGCGAGAGCCCCATCCCATGGCTCCAGCGCACGCTCGAGCGCTCGCGCCGCCACGGGCGCGCCCACCTCCTGCTCGCGGAGGTGCTCGCGTCGCGCGGCGCCAAGGAGCAGGCGCTCCTGAGCCTGCGGCTCGCCGTGGAGGACGACCCCGGCGTGACCGACACGGCCGCGGGGCTCGCCCGGCAGTGGACCCACACGTGGGAGGAGCTGCAGCGGGCCGTGCCGGAAGGCAAGGCCGGGGTCGCGGTGCTCGAGCGCATGGCCACCGCGGGCGACCGCCGGGAAGAGGTCGAGCTGCGCCTGCGCTGCGCGGAGGAGGCGATCGCACGCGACCCCGCGCGGGTCGGAGCGCACTGGGCTGCCGGCGATGCGCTGCTCGCGATGCTGGAGGTCCCGGGCTCCGCCCGCTGCGGCGGTGACGACGGGCGGAGGGCCGCCTGCGAGCGGGAGATCGAGGCGCACGCGGCGGCGGTGCAGGGCCTCGACGACGACTCGTTCTTCGCGGTCCAGCTGAGGGCGCGGCTCCTCCTCCTGGGCAAGAAGAGCGCGGAGGCGGAGCAGCTGCTCTCGGGGAGCTGCGAGCGGCTGGACAATCGGGCCGGCTGTCTTCGCCTGCGGGTCGTCGCGGCGGCGCAGATGGCCTCGTCCGAGAAGCTCCTCCCCGCGCTCCGCGAGCTGCTCTCCGCGTCGTGCACCACGCTCGCGGCGTGCGCGGCGACGTCGACCTGGGCCGGCGATCTGCTCACGGCGCGGAAAGACCATCCGTCGGCCGTGACCTACTACGCGCGGGCAGCGCAGGACGAGCCGACCGAGGAGCGCCTCCTCAAGCTGGCCGACGCCGCCAGCCGAGCGGGCGCGCACATCGAGGCGTCGAAGGCGCTGGAGCGCCTGCTGCAGCGGCGCGGGGGGCAGGACCCTGCGCTGCGCAAGCGGGTCCTCGAGGAGAAGGCGAAGGCGCTGGCGCCTTCGCTCAGCCCGTAGGTAGATTGCGCACGATCGTGGCCATCTCCGCCTTCCTCCCCGTCCTTCGAATCGCCCTGTGAAGCTGTCGTCGTTGCTGCGCGCTGGGATGCACGGCGGCGCCGGGGTCGCCTTCGCGGTCATCCTGCCTCGCGCCGTCTCTCTCGCGGCCCAGTGGGTGCTTGCGGTGTCGGCCGACCCCGCGGCGCTCGCCGCGCTGGCCAACTACATGTCGCGCGGGATGGTCGTCGTCGCGCTGGTCTCCGCCGGCCTCGCGCCGACCCTTGCGCGCCGCGCGCGCGCCTTCGCGACCAGGGAGGGCCGCGCGCTCGTGGGCGGCGCCCTCGCGCTCGTCGCCGTGTTCGCCTTCAGCTGCACGCTCGCCCATGAGCTGATCACCGGGCTGGGCGGGACGGCGGGTTTGGTCACCGCGCTCTTCAGCGCGTGCTCGCTGCTCGCCGCCGCCTCGCCGAGCATCTGGCCGAGCTGGCAGCTCCGGGGGCGGTATGTGCACGCGCTCGCGGTGCTCCTCGTCTTCTCCCCGGGCGCGTCCATGCTGGCCGCGCTCGCGGGGCGCCCCGATGCCGTCGCCGTCGCGGTCGGGCTCGCCGGCGCCTCGCCTGCGCTGCTCCTCCTGCGCCCGACCCGGCTCCGGCGCGCCGCGCGTTACGCGATGCTCATCGTCCGGCGCGCGGTCCCGTACTCCATCGCGAACTTCTCGACGGTCATCGTTTACCCGATCTCGCTCAGCGCCAACCTCAAGCTCATCGGCGACCATCGCGTGGGGCAGCAGGTGCTCTACTGGTCGTTCGCCACGGTGCTCTCCCAGGCGTCGCAGGCGTTCGCGGCGCGCGCGGTCGCGGGCGCGAGCAGGTCTGGAGACGCGGCGGCCTGGCAGGCGCGCGCCGTGCGCGCCTGGCTGCCTCCGGCCGCCCTGCTCTCGCTCCTCGGCGCGGCCATCTATGTGATCTTCACGGTCCGGATCCCCGGCCTGCCGCACTCGGGCGCCGCGCGCGACGCGATGACGATGACGATGCTGGTCTCCGCGGTGGCTCCGCTCGTCACGGACGCCATGTGCATTTACTTCTCCGGCCCGGGTTCGCGCCGCGTGCTCGCGGCGGGCAGCGTGCTGAGCAGCGCGTGCGTGGCCGGATGGCTCCTGCTGGCGCCGGCGCCCCTGGTCCGCCATTTCGGCGTGTTCGGCCCCTCGGTGCTGGTCGGCGTGGCGCGCCTCGCCTTCGTGATCGACGCGCCTGTGCGGCGGTACACGCTCGGCGCGATACTCCTGCTGAGCGCGGCGTTCGCGCTCACGCTGGCGCTCGGCGGGGGCGTGAGCTTCTAGCGCGCCGGCCGCGCGTCGTGCGGCCAGCGCCCGCGAGGTGCCCTGGTCGCGCGGCGGCTCGGCGGCGCGCTCGCCGTCCCGCGGGCCCGGCCGAGGGCGACGAGCGCCAGGGCGATAGCGCCGAGGCCGGCCGCCCACGAGGCCGGACGCTGCCCCGGCGCCTCGGTGCACACGCAACCACGGCCGTACAGGAGCGTGTCGTCCCACCCGGCCGCGCCGGCTCCGCCAGGACCTGCGCTGCCGGTGCCCCCTGCTCCGCCATCGCCGCCACCCCCTGCCCCGCCGCCGGCGCCGCCGGCGCCTCCGGCGCCTCCGGCGCCTCCGGCTCCACCGCCGCCTCCCCCTTCGCCCTGCGGCATCCTCACGATCACGCCGTCCGACCCCCGGTCCGGCGAGAGCCCGGCGGCAGAGACCGCGCGCACGCCGACGTAGTACTTCGCCCCATCGAGGAGCGGCAGCCCGCCGACCGAGGCTTCGACGACGTCGCCCACGTCCTGCCACGCAGGCGAGCTCAGGTAATCCCCTTGCCCGCCCACGACCGTCACCTGATACGACGTCGCGCCATCGACCTTCGACCACCTCATGTGGAGCGTGTCCCTCGTCTCGATCTCGTCGATATCCTCGCCCCGCTCGCCGCTGCCCGGATCGACGTCCCAGACGAACTCGGGCGCCGGCAGGATCTCGTGTCGCATGTTGTAGAGGTAGCCATCTGCCACGCTCACGAGGATGTCGTCGTGGCCGTCACCGTCGGTGTCCGCGAGGCTCGGTGAGCCGACGGGGCTGCCGAAAGCATATGACCACACGAGGCGCGCCGAGCACGCGTCGACCGCATAGAGGAAGCCGTTCGTGGAGCCGACGATGGCGGTCGGACCGGCGGACGCGCGCCCGGTCAGGTTCCGCGAGATCGCCACGTCTCCGAGCTGGCCCATCGGGGCGCCCGCCTGCGCCGCGGCGTCCTCCGCGTCGAACGCGCCGTCGCCCGCGAGGACGATGAAGCTCGATTGCCCCCCGCTGGCGGCGTCCAGCACGGAGAACGTCAGCCGCGCCGGATTCATGAACGACCCCTCGACGAGGACCGTTTTGCCGTCGCAGCGCGCGATCGCGCCGTGCGGATAGGGACGGATGTCCTCCGCGCCCCGCCACAGCGCGGCGCTCAGGTCGTGCGGCAGCGCCCGCGCGGGGGCATACCCCCCCTGCAGGGTCATCTCGAGCCGATGATCTCCCGACACATCGGCGAGGATGGGCATGAAATAGAGCACCGTCTCCGGGTTCTCGCCGAGGGGGCTGCCGTTCCTGCCCGAGAGCACCTTGGCCCTGTTGATCGCGACCGCCACGTCCTCCGCGCCGTCTCCGTTCCAGTCGGCGATCGCGACGGCCTGGGTGCCGGCGGAGGCGTCGATACGGTGTCTCCACCGCTCGCCGCCGCCCCGTTCGATCGCGACGACCTCGGTGTGCAGGCTCGGATCCACCGTGACCGCCACGAGCTCGCGCGCGCCGTCTCCGTCGAGATCCCCGTGCAGCACGTCCCACGCGGGGGGCTTCTCGAGCGGAGTTTCGCTCGTTGGCCTGCCGTTCGCGTCGAGCGTCGCGACGGCGTACTTCGCCGGGTCGGTGAGCGGGTGCAGCCGCCTGAAGCACGCGAGCGTCGCGGGCGAGCTCCCCTCGGCGGGAACGATGGACGCGCCAAACGCGTCCCTCACGCGCCAGGCGGGCTTGGCCGGCGCCACGTTGCTCGCGCCGTCGGACGCGACCCGGACGAGGTCGCCCCGGCTGTCGACGACCACGACGCTGGCGGCGGCGTCCTCCGGAGAGAACCTCGCGGCGAGCGGGGCGCGGCCGAAATTGACGAAGGCGCCCGGGCCTGTGTAGAAGCCGCCGACGCGCATCCCGGGCAGGACGTCGCGCCCCTCCCGCACGAGGTTGGAGGGCCCGAACGACGCGTCGAGCAACGTGAGGAACCCGTCGGCCCGGGAGACCACCAGCCGCGGCCACGACGGAGCGCTCGCGACGGGCAGCTCGAGCGCCGCGACGCCGCTGCCAGGCTCGACGGAGTAGACGGCCGCGACCGTCGTCCCGCCCCCCTGCATGTCGACCGCGGTGAGCGCCACGGGCTCCGACGTCGACTCGAGCACGAGCTCGCCGCGTCCGTCGCCCGTGAGATCCGGAGTCACCAGCGAGAAGGCGAGGTTCGTCCTGCGGGATCTCGCCCAGTCGAGCCGCGTGCGCACCCGCTCGCCGTCCAGCGACCAGAGCCTCTCCAGCGAGCCTCCGGCGGCGCGGCTGAACCGGTACGCCGACACGCGCTCTTCGCGCGACGCGACGAGCCATTGCTCGGAGCCGGCGTCTCCCTGGACCGCGCCCTGCGCTATCGCGTCGGGAAGGGTGGCGAGCACGGCGCCCGTGGCGGCATCGAGCACGAAGGACGTCCAGGTTTCGCCCACCTTGCCGCTCGCCAGCACCTCGAGCGCGCCGTCGCCGTCGAGATCCCACGCGAGGCGCGTCGGGGCGCGGGCGTCGCCGCCGTCATTGGGGCTGAGGGTCTTTCGCCAGACCACAGCGAGCGACGGGATCTCGTCCGGCCTGTACGCGAGCAGGGTGACCTCGCGCGCGCCCTGGTTGCCGCGGACCCGATTCTGGAAGCAGAGCGCGTGTTGACCGGGGCTCGCCCGATCGCCCATGGTCACCGCCTCGCAGACGGCCCCGCCGAGATGGGCGCCGATGCTGGCCGACTCCGCAAAAACGTCCCCCGAGCCCGAGACGAGGAACAGCTGGTCATAGGAGGACACGAGGAGATCGTCCGCGCCATCTCCGTTCCAGTCGCCCACCGTGTCGATCGTCGCGTTGCAATGCACGCGCCGCGGAGGAGGAGGCAACCGCTCGACAGCGCCGAACCCCCTCGCGAAGCTGTAGATGACACCCGGGCTGTCCGTGCGCACGCTGCAACAGCCGCACTCGTCCAGGAAGAGATCGAGATAACCGTCGCCGTTGAAATCCGCGAGGCGCGCGGCCCCGAGCGTTCCGAGCTCCGAGGCGTCCTCGCGCCACAGGACGGCTCCGCTCGATCCATCGATGACCGCCGCGCCCGCGCCGCTCAGCGCGACGATCTCGACCCGCCCGTCTCCGTCGAGATCGTCGACGGAGTGCAGCGTCTGCAATCCCAGCGATGGGGTGCTCCAGCGGACGAACCCCAGCGGATCGGAGAGGACGACGCGGCCGCCGGACACAAAGAGCAGGTCGATATCGCCGTCCTGGTCCGCGTCCCCTGCGAGCACCCGGCCTGTCGAGAGGACACCGCCGAGGTACGCCCGCCAGTAGGGCGCCGGCTTCACGATATTGCTCGTGGACGACGTGGCGCCCGTGCGCTGCGTGTCGTGACGGGCAGATGGCCAGTCGGCGAAGGCCGAGGCCCCCTCGAGGAGGAGCGCAGAGCAAACCGCGCTCGCGACCGCGCCGCGCGCCATGAAGGACGATCGTTCCATTCTGACTGCCCGAGCGCGTTTTTCGCTGCCGAACGCGCGGCCGGAGTGTACTGCATCGGCGCGAGCGTCGCACCGCGCGAGAATGTGCCGCACCTCGCCTCCCCGACGCCAGGCCGCCGCCAGGCCGCGCCCTGCCACAATGCGCACACTGTACTACATCGTCCCCCCTGGTAAGAACCCCGGCTTGAATTTTGGAGACGCCGCGGGCACCTTACCCCTCCGCGCGGACCTCTACCCTCCGCGAAGGCGCTTCGAGCGCATGACTTATGGCCGACGAATCCAGAGCCCCCTCCACGACCGCTCTCCGCGACGAGATCACAGGCGAGCGCGCGTTCGACCTCGTCGTCACCTGGCGAACGGTCAGCAAGCACTGGGCCATCGCGCTGACCACCCTGCTCCTGGTCGCCCTCAGCGTCACGTTCTATACGCTCGGGCAGAAGAAGATCTATCAATCGGCGGCGACGGTGCAGTTCGATCCGAACCCTCCTCGGCCGCTCGGCCGCGGGGTCGACACCGTGGTCGACATGGGCGCCGGCTCGTACTGGAATAACCGCGAGTACTATGAAACCCAGTACAAGGTCATCCGGTCCATCCGGGTGGCGCTGGCGGTCGTCGCCCAGCTCAACCTGCAGAACGATGCTTATTTTCTGAAGGACCTCCCGAAGGACGCGGCCTCGCCCGGGCCGATGTCCGTGACCCCGGAGGAGGCCGCGGAGATCCTGCGCGAGCGGCTCGCTGTCGAGCCGGTGAAGGACAGCCGCCTCGCGGTGATCCGCTACAACGACGCGGATCGCGAGCGGGCTCAGCGCGTCCTCTCCACGTTGATGGACATCTACATCGAGCAGAACCTCGATGACGCGGTCGCCTCGACGAACTCAGCCGTCGATTGGCTCCGGGCGCAGCTCGACAAGCTGAAGAACGATCTCGAGACGAGCGAGACGTCGCTCCACGAATACAAGCTCAGCAAGAACATCCTCGACGTCGATTTCGAGGACAAGACGAACCTGCTGCGCGAGGAGATGAAGCAGATCAACGACGCTCTCACGTCCGTGCGCACGAAACGTGAAGAGTTCGCGGCCCGGAACCACGAGCTGTCGAAGCTCGACCCGAACAACCCGCTCGACCTCCCCGCCTCCGAGCTCATCCAGAGCCCGGTCCTCCAGATGCTGCGCGCGCGCCAGGAGGAGTGCGTCCGTGAGCGCGACGCGCTCATCGGCTCCGGCAAGGGTGAAAACCACCCCGACGTCCGCGCCGCGACCGAGCGGGTCGCCGCCAACAGGAGCGCGCTGGTCGCCGAGATCAAGAACGTTCAGGGCGCGGTGAGTCGCGATCTCGCCATCGTGAAGCGCCAGGAGGGGGGCCTCGTGGGGCTGCTCGAGGACGCGAAGAAGCAGGCGTTCGAGCTGAACTCCCTCAAGATCGAGTACGATCGACTCCGCAGGACGAAGGACAACACGGAGAAGCTGTACCAGCTCGTCCTGGAGCGCACGAAGGAGAGCGATCTCCAGCGAATGCTGCGGGTGAACAACATCCACATCCTCGATCGGCCGAACCTCCCGCTCACCGCGCTGCGGCCGCGCGTCGGCGTCAACATCGGGATAGGCATCCTCGCCGGGCTGCTCCTCGGGATCGGCGCGGCGCTGGCGCGGGCGATGCTCGATCGCACGCTGCGGACGCCGGATGAGGTCGAGCGGGAGCTCGGGCTGCCCTTCCTCGGCCTCCTCCCGGAGTTCGACAAGCGGGACCAGAAGGAAGCCCAGCGCCGCAGGGCGCGCCACCGCGGCAAGGCCGCGCCCCAGCTGGGCCGGCGCGAGCTCGTCGTGCACGATCAGCCGACGAGCGGGATCGCCGAGGCGGCGCGCGCGATCCGGACCAACCTGCTCTTCATGTCGCCCGACCGGCCTTACAAGACGCTCCTCATCGCCAGCGCCGGCCCCAGCGAGGGCAAGACGACCGTGTGCTGCTGCATCGCGGTCGCCATGGCGCAGGCCGGACAGAAGGTCGTCCTCATCGATTGCGACCTCCGCAAGCCGCGCATCCACCAGATCTTCGGCAAGAGCCCGGAGCTCGGCGTCACCAGCGCGCTGCTCGACGACTCCGTCGTGGACGACGAGAGCGCGCTCAAGACCGAGGTGGAGAACCTCTACGTCATCCCGGCAGGCCCGATCCCGCCGAACCCGGCGGAGCTCTTGCACAGCGGTCGCTTCAAGGCGCTGCTCCAGAAGCTCCAGGGCCGCTTCGACCGGGTCATCATCGACAGCCCTCCCATCGTCGCGGTCACCGACGGCGCCGTGCTGTCGACGCTGGTCGACGGCACGGTGCTCGTCGTGCGCGCCTCCTCGACGAGGCACGACTTCGCGCGCTACGGGATCCGCGCGCTGCTCGACGTCGGCGGCAAGACCGTGGGCGTCGTGCTGAACGCCGTCGATCTGAAACGCCAGGAGTACGGGGTCTACCACTACTATGGTGACAGGAAGGACGGCTATTACCACGCGCCCTCCGAGCCGGCGCCCCCGCCCCCGGCGGACGCTCCTCCACCCCCCTTGCCGAACTGAGGAGCGCCGCCGTTGCCCCCGCTGAGACTCCCCCGCGCGCGCGGCGCCCGCGCGGCGCCCGCGCGGCGGACGAAGACGCCCCTCGGCCGGGTGGCCGCGACGCTCCTCGTCGGGACGCTGGCGGCCCTCGGCCCGATCCTCGAGGGAGCGCTCGGCGACGGCCGCGGATGGACGATCGGCCTCCTGCTCTTGCTGGCCGCCCCGTCGCTCGCCCGCGCCAGCGGCCCCCGGTTCCATCCGCTGGATCCGGAGACCTACATACCAGCCGCCTATTTCCTCAGCGTCGCCTACTCACCTATCCTGCGCCTCCTCATCTCCCGCGAGTTCGCCCTGTCGAGCCATGAGACGGCAGCCATGCAGGTGGCCTATGCCGGCGCGGTCGGGTGCGCCCTCGCCTGCACCGCGCTGAGCCGCCCCAAGGAAGCGCCTGACCTGCAGCGCCTGGTCCCGGCGCACAGGCCCAAGGCGACGCTGGACCAGGACTGGGCCTCGATCATCGTCGGCATGGTGGGCCTGGGGCTCGTGGCCACGTGGATCATCACGATCGGTGTGGGGCGGTTCTTCTCGATGAACTACGCCTCCAATCACCTCGAGGCAGATGGCAAAGGGCTGCTCCTCGGCGGCTGGCATCTCGTCGGGCTGGCCGTCGTCTACCTCCTGCTCCGGGCCGTATCGCTCCGCAAAGCGGGGCTGGGCGTGCCGAGGGTGATCTCGCTCGCGGGGCTGTGCTTCTTGGTGAGCTTTCTGCTCAACACGATCATGGGCCGCCGGGGCCCCCTCGTCTGGACGGTCCTCTCCATCGCGCTCGCCGCACATGCGTTTGGCATCCAGATTCGACGCATATGGCTGGCCATCGGAATGGTGGCCGTCGTCTTCTACGGCATCGTCGTGGAGGGCGCCCGCGCCGAGCAGGGCAGCGGGCTCGACGCGCAGATATCGTCGGCCAGCGCGTACCTCGATCAGATCGAGAACCCGCTGGAGATCGGAGAGCTCCAGCGGGTCTACGCCAACCTCGTCAGCGTCGTGAACGAGCAGCCGCCCATCATCACCTACCCGGGTGAGAGCTGGGTGAACGCGTTCCTCATCCTGGTGCCCAAGCCGCTCTGGAGCGAGCGGCCGCTCGGCCTCGCGCAGCGATATGCCTTGTGGGAGGCCCCCGACCTCGCGCGCGGCGGCACCGGCTTCGCGATGGGCGCCGCCGCCGAAGGGTACCTGAACTTCGGGCTCGCCGGCACGGCCATCGAGATCGGGGTCTTCAGCGCGCTCTTCTTCATGCTTCCGCTCCTCGTGGCCGGCGCCCGCGGCTCGCCCCTGCTCATCCGCGCTGCGGCGGTGAACCTCGCCTCGTTCGCATACAACCAGTTTCGCGGCGAGCTGACCGCGCTGCTCAAGATCACGGTGTCGCTGGGGATCGCGCTGATCGCGGTGCTCCTGCTCACCTCGGTGGTCGCGCACCTGCGGCGCGGGCTGGCGGCGCTCCGCCCGACACGCAAGAGACCCGGCCAGCGCCTGCGCGACCCGCGCCTCGGCCCCTCGTCTGCGCTGGGGCGATAGCCGCGCTGGGGTGGAGCTTGCCGGCGCGAGGACAACGCGGACCGCGCGCCCGCAAGATGGACCGCGCAGCGCCGAAACATTGAAGAGCGGAAAAGCCAGGTCCCTATCGTCATGAGAGTTCCCTTTCGTTTGAACCGTTCAAGCTGGCCGGCGCGCGTGCTGCCCCGAAGGGTCTGCTTCCCGGACCCGCGGGCGCTGCTCCGGCCTGAGGAGATCACGTCGCCCGAGGTGTTCTCGGAGCGGATCTCCGTCCTCTTGCTGGGCGGCACCTACAAGACAACGCGGCCGGGCAGGCATCGGCAGAGCGACGCCCTCCTCGTGGAAGCGCTCCGGCAGAAGCGCCCCGTCGTCCTCGATGTCGGTGCCTCCGACGGGAGCACGGCGCTCGATCTGATCGCCGCGCTCGGCGACGCCTTCGAGGCGTACTATGTGACGGACAGGGCGCTCTCGCTCCGGGTGCGCACCGACGACCGCGGGCGGGCGTTCTTCTATGATGCGGACGGTGCCTGCGTCCTTGCGGCCACCCCGCGCTTGCTGTTCTATCCCGCAGCGGCGGGATCGCGCCGCTGGCCGCGCTGGGTGCTCTCAGGGTGGCGCGGCGCCATCCCGCCCTTCGACCCGGCCTATCCGGAGGTATCCCTCATCCAGCCGCGGCTCCGCGAGATCGCGCGCCGGGACGCGCGCGTGCGCCTCAGGCCCCACGACATCTTCCAGCCGTGGGATGGCCCCGCGCCGACGGTCATCAAGGCAGCGAACATCCTGAATCGCGCCTATTTCTCCGACGATCAGCTCCGCCGAGCCGCGCGCAATTTCTGGCGCACCCTCGCGCCTGGCGGGCAGCTCCTCGTGATCGACAACCGCGACGCCGAGAAGGCGTCGCTGTTCGTGCGAACGGAGAGCGGCTTCGGGCACATCGACAGCATCCACGGCGGAACGGAGATCAAGGCGCTCATCCTGAGCTGCTGACGGCCCTCTTCCGCCGAGCGAAGCTCGTTTCCCACGCGAAGCCCTCCCTGAAACCCTGATGCGCATCCTTTACGTCTCTCCCTACTTTCCCCCCGAGCCTGGGGCCCCCGCTGCGCGTGTCTCCGAGCTTTCCCGGGCCTGGCGGCGTGCCGGACACGACGTCACGGTCCTGACGGGCATGCCGAACCACCCGACTGGGGTGATCCCGGCTGCGTATCGAGGCCGGCTCCGCGTGGAAGAGGACTTCCACGGAGTGCGGGTCCTCCGCACCTGGATCTACGCCGCCGCCAACCGAGGCACGGTGCGTCGCTCGCTCGCGTACGGGTCCTTCGCCCTATCCGCGCTCTCGCTCGCGCAGCTCGGTTTACCGCGGGCCGACGTCCTCATCGCGACGAGCCCCCAGTTCCTCTCGGCCATGGCCGGCTACGGGCTCGCCATGCTCCGCGGGCTGCCGTTCGTGTTCGAGGTGCGCGACCTCTGGCCCGAGTCGATCGTGGCCGTGGGCGCGCTCTCCGCCGGGCACGCGGTCGTGCGCGGGCTCACGCGCATCGAGGAGCATCTCTACGAGGCGGCCGACGGGATCGTGGTCGTCACGCAGAGCTTCCGCGAGCGGCTCGTCCAGCGAGGCATCCCTGCCGGCAAGATCGACGTCATCAGGAACGGCGTGGACCTCGATCGTTTCACCCCCTCCTCGCGCGACACGCCGCTCCGGGAGAAGCTCGGCATCGGTGAGCGCCTCGTCGTCGCGTACGTCGGGACGCACGGGATGGCGCACGGCCTCTCCGCAGTGCTCGATGTGGCGAACGGCCTGCGCGCCCGCGACGACATTCGCTTCCTGTTCGCCGGCGAGGGGGCGGAGCGGGCCAGCCTGGAAGCGCGTGCCCGGGAGCTCGGGCTCTCCAATGTGACGTTCCTCGGCGCCCTCCCGCGCGATGCGGTCGCCGAGGTGTATGCGACCGCCGATCTATGCCTCGTGCCGCTGCGCAAGACCGAGCTCTTTCAGACGGTCATCCCGTCGAAGATCTTCGAGATCCTCGCCATGGAGCGGCCTATCGTGATCTCGGTCGATGGCGAGGCGCGGTCCATCGTCGAGGAGGCGAACGCCGGCGTCTTCGCTCCCCCTGAAGACGTACCGGCCATGATCCGGGCGATCGTCGAGCTCGCCTCCGACCCCGAGAGGCGAAGGCGCATGGGGAAGGCAGGGCGGGCCCACGTGATGCGCTCGTTCGAGCGCGACATGCTCGCGCGCGAGTATGTCGATGTGCTGGAGCGCGTGCTCAGCCGCTCGCGCTCTCCTGAAGGCCAGAGCAGGAGCGAACGATGAACCTCCCGCGGATCGCCCGCACCCTCGTCCAGCTCCATCCGCTGCAGGTGCTCGCCCGCCCGGTCGCCCTCGGCCGCCGCGCGCTCGGCGGGGGGCCGAGCGCGGCGCTGGCGCCGCGCGTCCGGCCGGGCTTTGCCCCGTCGAGCCCGCGGTTCGCGGCCTTCGCCGACGCGGAGAAGGAGCGCGGGCGCGCGCGACTGGCAGCCATTCCCGAAGGGTCGCTCCTGCACGCCTACGAGCGCGCCTACGGCTATGAGCTCGGGGCCGAGCCGACCCTCCCCGCCCCCGGCCCGTGGGACGACCCGATCGCGTCGCACGCGTTTCCCGCGTCGGTGCGCGCCCGCCGGCTCGCGGTGGCGGCGCGCCTCGGACGCCCCGGGCTCTCTGCCGAGCTGGCGCGCGCGTGTCGGGCCATCGCGCTCGGCCTCGAGCTGCACCTGCTCGCCAATCACCTCCTGGAGAACGCGATCGGGCTCGTGTGCGGGGGCGCGGTGGCCCAAGGGCCTGAGGCCGAGGCGTGGTGGCGGCTCGGCTCCGCGATCCTGGCCTGGCAGCTGCCGGAGCAGTTCCTCGCGGACGGCGGTCATTTCGAGCTCTCCGCCTCGTACCACCTCGCGCTGACGGCCGGGCTGCTCGAAGCCATCGAGCTCGCGCAGGCAGCCGGCCGCGCTGTGCCCCAGAGCTGGCGGACCACGGCGGAGAGGGCCCTCGAGTGGGCGGCCGCCGTGCGCGCGCCGGATGGCTCGTATCCTCTCTTCAACGATGCGTCGCTCGACGCCGCGCCTGAGCTCGACCAGGTCCTCGCCCTCGGCGCGGACCTCGGCCTCTTCGTGCCGGGAACGGCCTCCGGCGGCGCGCGGGGGGCCCCCGGCGCGCCGCCGGACGACGTGCCGTCGTTCGATTACCTCCCAGCCACCGGCTGGGTGATCCTGCGGTTCGGCGACCGGGCCTGGCTCGCGCTCGACGCGGGGATGGATGGGGCCCCCTATCAGCCAGGGCACGTGCACGCGGACGCGCTCACCTTCGAGCTATGGCTCAGCGGAGAGCGTGCTGTCGTCGATTACGGGGTCTCCAGCTACAGGGCCGACAGCGACCGGCAGACGACCCGCTCCACGCGCGCCCACAACACCGTGGAGCTCGGCAACATGGACTCGAGCGAGGTATGGAGCGCCTTTCGCGTCGGCCGCCGGGCGCGCGCTGAGGTGCGCAGGCTCGAGCGCGCCCCGGCCCGCGTCACCGTGGAGGCCGAGCACGACGGGTATCGAGCGCTCCCCGGGGCCCCCCGACATCGCCGGACGGTGGAGCTCGCCGCGCGGGAGCTCGTGGTCCTTGACGACATCCTCGGAGGCAGGACGAGCGCGTGCTCCCGGCTCAGGCTCGACGAGGCCACCTTGCAGCGCCAGTCCATCGTGATCGAGGGCATCCAGCTCGCGCCGGAGCGGAGCTCGGGCGTGTGGCACCCCCGCTTCCGGAGGTCGCAGGCGGCCACGGTGTTCTCCGGGCGCGGCGACGTGCGCGACACCTGGCGCGGCGGCTTTCGCATCCGCTTTTAGAGCGGCTCGGGCTTCGCGCTGAACGCCGCAGTCGCTCCGGCGTTCCACGCCCGGAGCGTGACCGCTACTCGCGCACGAGGCTGCCTGTGAGCGTGATGCGGAAGGGCGAGAGCGCCTCGACCTTGTCGAGCACGAGGTGCAGCGCCAACGCAGCCTGGTGGAGCCCGGGGACCAGCACCGTATACGTCGGATGGTCGACCCCGGTAGCGAGCTTATCGACGCGGAAGCCCGCGGCCTTCGCGATGCGGTTCACGGCCCAGACCGTGTTCATGCGGAAGTACGTCGGGTACGGCTTGGCATTGTCGCTGCCGTTCGTCCCGCGCAGCAGCCCGACGTAGAGCCTATGAAACCAGTGCGGCGTCAGGTGCGTCGCGAGCCCCGAATAGGAGAGGAGGTTCGGCGCCGTGAACACGAACCGCCCACCCGGCCGCAGCAGGCGGTGCGCCTCGCGCAGCACCGCCTCGGGCCGCTCGAGGTGCTCGAGCAGGTGGTCCGCGGCGATCACGTCCGCGCAGCCGTCCGGCAGCGGGATCGACTCGCCGAACGCACAGATATGCCGCTGCGCCGGGTTGCGCGCGAGCGCCTCCTCATCCGGGTCGACCGCGTAGATGGTCTTGCCGTCGAGGGGCACCGTCGCGACCTTACCGAACCACAGCGGCCCGCAGCCGAGGTGGATGATGTCCGTCGCCGGCGTGACCGCCTCGTCCACGATGCCCTGGTAGACCTTCCAGTAATGCGCACGATCGCTGAAACGATAATAGAGCTCGTTCGTCTTGTTGTTGAGACCAACGATCCTGCTGGCAATGTCCACGATGTCTCCTCAGCTAGTCCGGCGGCACGAACAAATCAGCGGGGGATAGAGGCCCCTCACACCACCGACAAGCGCCCCTGCGGGCGCGAATCCCGCGCGCGCGGCGGCGGCCGGCGTAGAAGCAGGCGCTCTGCAGAGTCCACGACGAGCTGCAGCAGCATGTCGGCCTGCGGGCTGACCGCGCACGCCTCGCTGTCCCAGCGGAAGCGCAGCTCGACGGTCTCGCCCTCGAGCTGGATCGGGAACACCGCGACCACCGCCTCGCGGAGCTGCTGGGCCGTCGCCGCGTCCTGCGCCCAGCTCCAGGGCTTCACGCGCGCGCTGCCATTGGCGCCGGCGGAGCTCACCTCGAGCGCGACGAGCTTCGCCTCCTCGGCGAAGCGCTCGAGCACCGGGCGCAGCCTGTCCACGCCGCTCGCGGCCTCGATCTCCATCAGCGCCCACGGCACGGCGCGGCGCAGCGCCTCCACGGTGGCCTCGCGGGCGCGCCGAGGGTCCTGCGGCTGCGCCCCGAAGAGCGGGAGCGAGCCCGCCGTGCGCACCACGATGAAGAGCACCACGCTGCAGGCGACGAGGGCAAACCCGATCTCGAGCGAGCGGCCGACATACGCCACCAGCGCGACCACGGTGAACAGCAGGCTGAGCCCGTACAGGATCAGCACCGCGCTGCGATGCGAGTGGCCCTTGTCGAGCAGCTTGTGGTGGATGTGCGAACGATCGGGGGAGAAGATCGGCCGGCGAGCGACATAACGCCGCACCATCGCCGAGATCATGTCGAAGATCGGCAGGCCCAGCGCGAGCAGCGGCACCATGACGGCGAGCGCGGTGCCGCCCTTGTGCGTGCCAACGCCGAAGAGAGGGATCGCGGCCAGCATGAACCCAAGGAACATGCTCCCGGTGTCCCCCATGAAGATCGTCGCGGGGTGAAAGTTGTGAAACAGGAACCCCACGATCGCGCCCGCGAGCGTCGCCGCGAGCAGGCAGATCACCATGTTGCCGGGGTAGCCGCCGAGGTACGCGGTGATGAAGTTCGCGACGCAGGCGAAGAAGCCGACGCCCGCCGCGAGCCCGTCGAGCCCGTCGATCAGGTTGATCGCGTTGATGATGGCGACGAACCACGGAATCGTCACCAGGAACGAGAGCGGCCAGAACGATACATGACCGAAGTACGGCAGCGTCACGCACTCGAGGCGGAGCCCGAAGGCCCAGGCGATCGACGCGACGAGGACCTGCGCGGCCAGCTTGTGCCGCGCGCGCATTCCCTTCGTATCGTCCCAGGCGCCGACCGCGGCGATCGCCAGCCCTCCAGCCAGCAGCCCCACCACCAGCGAGTGCTGCGAGAACCACAACAGCCCGATCTGCGTCCCCAGCGCGACCAGGATGAACAGCGGCAGCACGAAACCCGCCACGATCGCGAGCCCGCCCAGGCGCGGGACGCACCGCGTGTGTACGCGCCGCGCGGTCGGTTCATCCACCGCCCCCACCCTCACCGCCAAACGGCGCGCGAGCGGCGTCGCTGCCCACGAGAACACCAGCGCCAGAATGACCGCCGTGAGCGTACTTACCATCGCTCGCTCCTCTGGAAATCCCGCATCCCTAAGGTGCGGCGCGGCGGGCGGCATTCATAGCTCATCACCATGGCGGACAGCCCGTTGTTGGTGCGCACTTAGTACCCCAAGTCAGCACACGGAACAACCCAGGAGCAGGCTTTGGAATGCGGCGAGCATCTGGAATTTTCTGTCTCTGCTCACATTTTACAGCTACGTCGAACAAATTTACCTGTGAGTGTCTACCATGGTGCGTCGGCCTGGTGACAATGTCATGATGCCGGACTCGGCCATGGCGGGGCTTGTCGTGAAAGCGGAAACGCCTTCATCGGGACAGAGACGTGGCCTCGGCGGGCCCCTTCTCGTCTCGGCTGGGCGTGGAGCCCCTCGCGGGCCGCGCGGCGCTCCATAGCAGCGATGGAGCCCGCGCCTGGAGTGCGCTTTCTGGCCCGAGACTCCATGGCGCGATGGAGTCGTGCCATCAGCTCTTTTCGGCGACGCAGAAGATGTACGGGGACGTGACGGCGTTCGGTCGGGGAGCCAGGCCGCGCGCGTCGAGCGCCCAGACGAGCTCAGCAACGGCGGAGGCAGCGCCGACCGCCGGCAGGCGGAGCCAGCGCGGCCCGATGCTGCCCACGCCGAAGAGGCTGACGTCCAGCGGCAGGATGTAGTCGCTCCGCAGTACATGGAGGCCCGCGTCGCGATGCGCCTTCACCAGCGCCTCGCGGTCCAGCGGAACATGAACGTCGTAGGTCGGCCTGTCGGTGACCTTGGCCACCCACCCCACGAGCCCGCGCATGTTCGGGATCTCCGTGACGATGCGCCCGCCTGGGCGCAGGTAGCGCGCGCATGCGCGGAGGCAGCCCGCCGTGTCCTCGAAGTGCTCGACCACGCCGAGCGACACCACCACGTCGAAGGCGCCCACGAAGCGCTCCGGCGGCTCGAACAGATCGGCGCACACGATCTCTCCAGGGATGCCGGCGCCCGCGAGGATGTCCCGCTCCTGCGCACAGCCGATCTCGGTATAGTCGAGCCCGCTGACCTGAAAGCCAAACTCACGCGCGAGGTAGGGGAGCCAGGCGGAACGACCACAGCCGATCTCCAGCAGGCGTTGCCCCTTCGTGTTTATGCCCTCGAACGCGCGAACGAACTCCCGATGAAACGCCTGGCGCACATATTGCCGAAACCCACGCGCGTGCGGATCCACCGGCGTCGGGAGCGACCGGTTCGACCACACTTGATTCCAATGCGCTCTTCCTGCCTTGTCTCCGGCCGACGACGCCGTGTTGCTCATCACGTCCTCGCTAGGGCAGGCCGCCGGCGGGGCGGGTGCCTCGCGAAAGGAATCACGGTTTCCCAGCTCGGTCCAGGACAAATCTGGACGGATGTCGCAGCGCGGCGCCCCGTGCGCTCGAGCTGCGTGCGCTCCCCGGCCGGGTGAAACCGGCGCGCCCGTGGCGGTGCAAGCCCGCACGGGCCACGCGCACCATGGGGCCGGGCGCGCACGGAACACGCACGCAAGAAGGCGCGCCCCGTCACGCGGACCGGCCGACCCGATCCTGCGGATCAGGCGCTCGGGTTATCCAGCTCGTAGTACTTGAGCTTCCTGTCGGACGCGATGATCCTGAACGGATTTCCGGCGACGACGGAGTTGGACGGCACGTCCTTGTTCACGACGCTGTTGGCTCCGATGATCACGTTATCGCCGATGACAATGTCGCCGAAGACGGCGCTCCCCGCTCCGACATAGACGTCGTTGCCCAAGCGCGGGACGCCCTGGCTGCCGAAATTCCTGCCTATCGTGACGTTCTGGCAGACGATGCAGTTGTCGCCGATGACCGCCCTTGTGTGGATCACGATCCCAAGCCCCCAGTAGGCGAGCCTGAAATTCGCCCCGATCGTGGCCGAGGAAGGGACGAAGACCGCGAACAACCACCTGTTCAACCACGTGATGATCGTGGCGACGAAGGTCAGGTTGTTCCGATAAAAGAAGTTTCCCAGCCGATACAGCAGCACAGAAGGGTTCTTCATAGCGTCGACAACAGGTCTCTGAACTTGGTCACGGCATGACCCATCGTGTTGGTCTGCCTCACCCTCTCGAGCGAGCGCCGCGAGAACTCCTCCAGCAGCGCCGGCTCGCGGAGGACGGTCAGGACCGCCTCCGCGATCTGGCCCGGGCTCCCGACGTCCACCAGGAGCCCATTTCTCCCGGACACGACCAGATCGTTCACGGCGCCCACCCTGCTGGACACGACGGGGACCCCCAGGGCCATGACCTCGAGCAAGGCGTTCGGGAACCCTTCGCTGTGCGAGGTGAACACGCACAGATCGAAGGACGAGATGACGTCGTTCTTGTCTGTCGAGAGCCAGCCCATGTACTCGGTGTTCTCGAGCTGGTTCTCGGAGATGAACCTGCGCACGTCGTCCAGCTCGCTCCCGTCCCCGTAGATCTTGGCGCTGACCGAGGCGTTCGCCCGCTGCAAGAGGAGCATGGCCTCGAGGAAATCGTAAATACCCTTCTGCCGCTCGATCCGATTGAAATAGAGCAGCCTCAAGGGCCTGTCCATGGCTCGAGGGTATGCCTTCTCTCCCACGTCGCCGAAGCTGGAGTCGGGCAGCCAGTTCTCGATGACGACGAGTTTGTCCCCGCGCTCCTCGGGGACCACGCTCTGGAAGAAGCTTCGCCAAGTTTCGCTCTGGCATATCACGACATCGCAGGATTTCACGACGGCGCTCAGGTATGACCTGTACAGCCTGCTCCTGGCGACATTGTCGACGATCGGCCCCGAGCGAGGGAAGATGACGACCTTCTTGCCGAGCAGCTTGCCGAGGAGCCCGATCGATCCCTTCTCGACGAAGCTCAGCCCCGAGCTCGAGAACAAGAGGAGCGCGTCCACCCTCGAGAAGAGCAGCGCCCTGACGCACCTCAGCACCCTCGGCGCGATCCTGTGCAGCCTGCGGCGCGCCGATTGCACCCGGATGCTGTCGAGGGTGGAGTCGACGAGGAGGAAATCGAAATCATCTTTCAGATCGCTCTCGATCAGCGAGCGACAGGCAAAGTACTGCCCACCCATCCTCCCGTCAGCCGGGGGATTGAACGAGCCCACGAACAGGATTCGTTTCTTGTCTGCCATCGCGTCGCTATCGTCCCGGAGGTGATACCATACCTGTGCGGCGATGGATGGCGGGAACGCCCGCTCGCCGAGCGCCGCGCCGACAGCGCCGGATCGTCACCGAACGGCCCGCGCCCCCGGGAAAGCAGCCAGCCTGCCTCGGCACAGGGCGGCGGGGCGAGCTCTGCAGGCGCGCCCTCCCGCCGCCCCGACCCGCCGCGGCGCGGCCGCCAATTCCGCCTCCTTCCGCTGTTTCACGCTGGCCTCGTACGACCCGGTTGACAGTCTTGGCGCTCCGACCTACAAGGTCCCCAACCCTCACGCGCACGTAAGGGTCATGGTTTCAACCGAGCACGGTTACGAGCGCGATGGCCCCGATGACCACCCGCCACCACCTTCCGCTAGCCCACGAGCAAAGCATCGCGGGGCCCGTCACGTCCAGTACGTCCCGAACGGACGACCTGATGGGGGCTCTCGGTGGCGCCGAGGAGGAGGAGCGCCTCCTTCAGGTGGGGGACATCGCCAAGGCAACCGGGAAAACCGTGCGGGCAATCCACCACTACGAAGAGGTGGGGTTGCTCACGCCGCACGCCCGCTCCAAGGGGCGCTACCGGCTCTACGATCACGGGGCCCTGACCCGCGTCCGGTGGATCGGCAAGCTCCACGACCTCGGCCTGTCGCTGAGCCAGATCCAGCAGATCGTCTCGACCTGGGAGTCGTCCCCCTCGGCCCCCGGCGCGATGGCGCAGATCCGCCACGTCTACCAGCAGAAGCTCGAAGAGGTGCGGGAGCAGATCGCGCACCTCAAGACCCTCGAGCACGAGCTCGTGGCGAGCCTCGCCTACCTCGACACCTGCGAGACGTGCGACCCGGCAGAGCTCGTCGCCGCCTGCACGAACTGTAACCTCCACGACAAGAGCACGGCTGAGCCCGAGCTCGTCGCCGGCATCCGCGGCAATGGGCATTGCCGCCACGGCTCGAATCACCGCTGAGCGAGAAACATCATGGGTATCCAGCTTCCGATCTACATGGACTACCACGCGACGACGCCGGTCGATCAGCGTGTCCTCGACGCCATGCTGCCGTATTTCAACGGCAAATTCGGCAACGCCGCGAGCCGGAGCCACGTCTTCGGCTGGACGGCCGAGGAGGCGGTCGGCCACGCGCGCGAGACGCTCGCCAGGTTCATCGGCGCCTCGAACCCCAAGGAGATCGTCTTCACCTCCGGCGCGACCGAGAGCGACAACATCGCCATCAAGGGGGTCGCCGAGTTCTACAAGGACAAGGGCAACCACATCATCACGAGCGTCATCGAGCACAAGGCGGTGCTCGACACCTGCAAGCGGCTCGAGAAGCAGGGCTACGAGATCACCTACCTCAAGGTCGACAAGTACGGGATGGTCGACCCGGACGACGTCGCCCGGGCGATCACCGACAAGACGATCCTTGTCTCGATCATGCTGGCCAACAACGAGGTCGGCACGGTCCAGCCCATCGGCGAGATCGGAAAGATCACGAAATCGAAGGGGATCCTCCTCCACTCCGACGCGGTGCAGGGGGTCGGGAAGGTCCCGTTCAACGTCGAGCAGATGGGGGTCGACCTCGCGTCGGTGACGGCCCACAAGATCTACGGCCCGAAGGGCATCGGCTTCCTGTACGTGCGCAGGTCGAAGCCGCGCGTCCGCATCACCGCGCAGATGGACGGCGGCGGCCACGAGTTCGGCATGCGGTCCGGCACGCTCAACGTGCCCGGCATCGTCGGGTTCGCCAGGGCGGCCGAGATCCTCATGGAGGAGGGCGAGGCGGAGTCGGCGCGCATCCTGTCGCTGCGCGAGCGGCTCAGGAGCCGGCTCTGGAAGGAGCTCGACGCCATCCAGCTGAACGGCTCGCCCGATCGGCGGCTGCCGGGCAACCTCAACGTGTCGTTCAGCTTCGTCGAGGGCGAGGCCATGATGATGGCGATCAAGGACGTGGCGGTCTCGAGCGGCTCGGCGTGCACGAGCGCCAGCCTGGAGCCCTCCTACGTCCTCCACGCGATGGGCATCGGCGACGACCTCGCCCACTCGTCCATCCGGTTCGGGCTCGGGCGCTTCACAACCGAGGAGGAGGTCGACTACGTGGCTGACCTCGTGATCCGGAAGGTGAACAAGCTGCGCGACATGTCGCCCCTCTACGAGATGCACAAAGAGGGGATCGACCTGAACTCCGTGCAGTGGGCGGCCCACTGACGAGCGGCGCGGGCGCCGCCGGCCCGGCAGAGCAAGGTTTCGAGACGAAAGGAAACGGTCGAGGAGAGAGCCATGGCATACAGCGATAAGGTCATCGAGCACTACGAGAACCCCCACAACGTCGGCACGCTCGACAAGAATGACGAGCGCGTCGGCACCGGGCTCGTCGGCGCTCCGGCCTGCGGCGACGTCATGCGCTTGCAGATCAAGGTCGGCGAGGGCGGCGTCATCGAGGACGCGAAGTTCAAGACGTTCGGCTGCGGGTCGGCCATCGCGTCGTCGTCGCTCGCCACCGAGTGGCTGAAGGGCAAGACGATCGACGAGGCCGAGACGATCAAGAACAGCATGATCGCCGAGGAGCTCCACCTGCCTCCGGTGAAGATCCATTGCTCGGTCCTCGCCGAGGACGCGATCAAGAGCGCCATCGCCGACTTCCGCGCCAAGCAGCAGGCGAGGAAGGAGCTCGCAGGCGCGGCGTCTTCGGTCCCCGCCGCGGCCGCCGCGACGGCGAGCGCGGAGTAACAGCGCCGGGGCTTCGGGGCGGAGGCGGCCCGCAGCACCGGAACCGGAACCGGAACCGGAGAAGGAACGACGCATGCAGAGCAGTGAGCAGACCACGACCAAGGCGGCGGACACCGGGCCGCACGCCGCGCACGCCGCAACGGCGGACGGCGCGCCCGCGCGCGGCGACGGGGCCCCGGGCGAGGCGGAGGCAACGTCGAAGCGGACGCTCTCGGTGAGCGACGCCGCGGTGCAGGCCATCCGGGCGCAGCTCGCGAAGCGCGGCACGCCCGAGGGCGCCATCCGGGTCGGGATCCGAGGCGGCGGCTGCTCCGGGTTCTCCTACGTCATCGAGTTCGAGGACAAGCCGCCCCGGTCCGGGGACCTCGTCCTGGAGTTCGCCGAGCCGGACAAGGCGACCGTGCGCGTCTTCTGCGACAAGAAGAGCATCCTCTACCTGGGCGGCTCGGTGCTCGACTGGGAGAAGACGCTCATGTACCAGGGCTTCAAGTTCAAGAACCCGCACGAGGCGACGCGCTGCGGCTGCGGGCACTCGTTCACGGTGGCCTGAGGCCGCCGCAGGGAGCGCCCGCCCCGCCTCCGAGGCGCCTTCCCCAGAGCACGCCATGACCGATCCCTTCGATACCCTGGGCGTCGAGCCGCGGTTCGACCTCGACCTGCGCGCGCTGGAGCAGCGCCACCGCGATCTCTCCCGCGCGCTCCACCCCGATCGCTACGCGGGCGCCCCCGCGGCCGAGCGCCGGCTCGCGCTCGGCCGCGCGATCGAGGCGAACGACGCCCTGCGCGTCCTCAGGGATCCGATCCGCCGGGCCGAGGCGCTGCTCCAGCGCGCCGGGGTCGCGCGGGGCGAGGAGGGCGAGCAGAAGGCCTCCCCCGCCCTGCTCATGGAGATGATGGAGTCGCGCGAAGAGCTCGCCGAGGCGGCGAAGGGGCGCGATCCCGCGCGGATCGCGCGGCTCGGCGAGGCGATGCTCGCGCGCGAGCAGGCGACCCTCACGGCGATCCAGGGCGCCTTCGCCGCCGCAGGGAATGATCCGGAGCAGCTGCAGGGCGTGCTCGCCTTGCTCAGCGAGCTCCGCTACATCCGGCGGTTCCTCGAAGAAGTGAGCGCCATCGAAGAAGAGCTCGCAGATTTGAAATGACCCTCCTCGAAATTTTCGATCCCAAGGCAAGGCCCAGCCCGATCGGCATCGATCTCGGGACGACGAACTCGCTCGTCGCCCGCGTGCGCGACGGCCGCCCGGTGGTCATCGACGACTGCAATGGAGAGCGGCTGCTGCCGTCGGTCGTGCACTACGACGAGCGCGGCCGCGCGGTCGTGGGCGACAGCGCGCGGCGGCTCGCGCAGAGCCACCCCCGCGAGACCATCGTCAGCGTGAAGCGCTTCATGGGCCGCGGCGCGAACGATCCGGAGACGCGGCGGCTCGGGCCGTACGAGTTCGCGGAGCCGAAGGGCCCCGAGGACGCGAAGAGCGTGCGCTTCAAGGTGCGGGACGCGGTCGTGACGCCCGTCGAGGTGTCGGCGGAGATCTTGAAAGAGCTCCGCACCTCGGCGGAGCGCGAGCTCCGCTCCGTGGGCGGCGCGGTGATCACGGTGCCGGCGTACTTCGACGACGCGCAGCGGCAGGCGACCAAGGACGCCGGCCGGCTGGCTGGGCTGGAGGTGCTGCGCCTGCTCAACGAGCCGACCGCCGCGGCGCTCGCGTACGGGCTCGACAAGCAGCAGAACGGCCTGTTCGCCGTGTACGACCTCGGCGGCGGGACGTTCGACGTCACCGTGCTCCTGCTCGATAACGGGGTCTTCCAGGTGAAGTCCACGGGGGGCGACAGCTCGCTCGGCGGCGACGACATGGACAGGGCGCTCGCGGAGCGGCTGCTCGAGGAGATGGGCGCGACGCGGCGCACGCCCGAGGTGGTGCGGCTCGCGCTCGACACCGCCCGGAGCATCAAGCACGCGCTGACCGACGCGACGCAGATCGAGATCGAGCTGCCCGTGCAGGCGGCCGAGGCGACGGGCGGCCCGGCGTCGAAGCTGGTCACCGTGACCCGCGACGAGCTGAACGCGCTCATCACGCCGCTCCTGGAGCGCACGGGCGTCGCGTGCCGCCGCGCGCTCCGCGACGCGGGCGTCCAGGCCGCGGACATCGACGGCGTGATCCTCGTGGGCGGCGCGACGCGCGTGCCCCACGTGCGCGACTACGTGGCGCGCCTCTTCGGCAAGGAGCCGCTCAAGGACATCGATCCGGAGGAGGTCGTCGCGCTGGGCGCGGCCATCCAGGCCGACATCCTGGCCGGCTCGATGGATCGCGCGGACGAGGTGCTCCTGCTCGACGTGCTGCCGCTGTCGCTCGGCATCGAGACGATGGGCGGCGTCGCCGAGAAGATCCTGCCGAGGAACACGACGATCCCGGCGGGGGCGCGGCAGGCCTTCACGACCTACGCGGACAACCAGACCGGGTTCGATCTGCACATCGTGCAGGGCGAGCGGGAGCTCGCCGCCGACTGCCGTTCGCTCGCGCGCTTCGTGCTGAAGGGGATCCCGCCGATGCCGGCGGGCATGGCGCGGCTCGAGGTGACGTTCCGCGTGGACGCCGACGGCCTGCTCGGCGTGACCGCGCGCGAGCTGACGACGGGGGTCGAGCAGAAGGTCGAGGTCAAGCCGAGCTACGGGCTGACCGACGAGGAGGTCGAGAACATGCTCCTCGCGGCGCTGGACCATGGCGAGGAGGACCTTCTCAAGCGCCGGCTGGTCGAGGCGCGGGTCGAGGGCGAGCGCGTGGCGATGGCGACGCGCAAGGCGCTCTCCGCGGACGCCGATCTGCTCGATCCAGGCGAGCGCGAGGTGATCGAGGGCGCGCTGAAGGGCCTCGACGCGGCGATCCGCGGGGACAAGCCGGGGCTGATCCTCGCGCGCACGGAGGCGCTCGACGAGGCGACGCACGGGTGGGCGGGGCGGCGGATGGACCGCGCCGTGGCCAGGGCGATCGCGGGCAAGCAGGTCGAGGACGTCGAGGCGAAGGTCGCCGCGGCGAAGGGCGTGGACGCGCACCTGGCCGAGCACGGCGGGGGCGACGCGAGCCACGCGCAGGTCGAGGCGGGCGGCGCTGGCCCAGCGAAGGCCGGCGTCGAGGCGAGGAGGAGCTGATGGCCAAGGTCCGATTTCTGGCGCACGGACGCGCGTGGGAGGTCGAGGCCCCGGTGGGCTCGTCCGTCCTCCAGGCGTCGAAGTCCGTGGGCGCGCCCGAGGGCGACGCGTGCGGCGGCGTCTGCGCGTGCTCCACCTGCCACGTCTACGTCACGAAGGGCCGCGAGCTCCTCAGCGAGGCCGAGGAGGACGAGGAGGACATCCTCGACAAGGCCTTCGACGTCCGGTCGACGAGCCGCCTCGGCTGTCAGGCGAAGATCTTGAAAGACGGCGATATCGAGGCGGAGATCTCCCGCGAGAGCCTCGACGCTTTCTACAACGAGCACCCGAACGTGAAGGATCCGCGCAAGGGCTGAGGCTCCGGCGCGCGCCGCCCGGCGCGGGTCGAGCCGCGCGAGCAGCGCGCCGCCCGGCGCGAGCAGCGCGCAACGACGGCAGGAACGGCTACGGCGGCGGCCTCACCTTCGCGGTCGTCGGCTTCGGCTCGCGCTGCGCGGGCGGCGGGCGGCGGAGCTTGTCCAGCTCCGTGCGCGCCTCGGTGGCGATGCGCCGAGCGATGTGGGCAAACGCCGAGGCGGCCTCCCTGGCCGGCGGCGTCGAGACGATCGCGACGAGGTGCTGCGCGGCCGTCTTCCTGCCGATGGGGACGAGGAAGAAGGTCAGGGCGGCGAGGAGGAAGACGACGCCGTTCGTGAGGCGCTTGAAGAACTCGCCGACCACAGGCGCCAACCGTAGATGGAGCGATCGGCCGGGGCCCAGTTCTCGGGGGCCTTTTGCCCGTCCGCCGGGCGCGGCCCGCTGCGCCAAGCCGGGCGCGTGGACAGCGGACCGCCCCATGCTCGCTGCCCCTTGCCAGAGCGCCAGCGACTCACGACATACGGCGAGCGCATCACCCGGGGGCGCCGAGCAGTGGAGTCCGGCCGTCCCGGGGCGATGGAGCGATCGGCACCGCCGCCGGAGGCGGCCGTGACAAGGAGGGGACTGAGATGCTCAAGCCTGTTCTATTCACCATCATGATGGCGGCAGCGTCCGTGCCGGCCTCTGCCGCTGCAGAGGGGCAGGGCTCGACAGGGCAGCAGGCCCAGGCCAGCCAAACCAAGCTCAGCGAGTCAGATCGGGAGTTCGTCGAGAAGGCTGGCCAGGGAGGGCTCCTGGAGGTGCGGCTCGGGCAGCTCGCGAAGCAGCGCACCGCGAGCCCGGAAGTGAAGCGCTTCGCGCAGCGGATGGTCGACGATCACACGGCGATCAACAAGCGGCTCGCGGAGCTCGCGCACCGCAAGGACGCGCTCGTACCGCAGGAGCTCACGCAGAAACACCGCGAGGACGTCGACAAGCTGTCCAAGAAGACAGGGGTCGAGTTCGACAGGGACTACATGAGCGCGATGGTCGATGACCACCAGCGCGACATCGAGGAATTCGAGAAGGCCTCGAAGGAGGCGAAGGACGCGGACGTGAAGCACTTCGCCGCCTCGACGCTGCCGCAGCTCCAGGAGCACTTCGCGATGGCGAAGCAGGTCCACGGCAAGGTGAAGGGGAAGTAGCGGCGCGAGCGCGCCGGCCCCGCGCGGCGCGGCCGGCGCGCGGCGGCCGGCGCGCTCAGGCGACCACGCGCGCCGCGCGGTCGGGCCTCTCCGCTGGCGGCGGGGTCGTCCTCGACCTCGCCGCGCCGCGGACGGGCGCGAGCTTGCCCCGGAGCTTCTGATACGCGGCCGTGTCGACCGGCTCGCCCCGGACCCAGGTGCGGAGGAACGGCGCCACCCCGGACTCCCAGGCGGCCCCGAGGCGGAGCGCGAGGAACTCGCCGTAGAGCGCGGTGAAGAGCGTCTCGAGCTCCTCGATGAGGTACATGCGCTCGTAGAACTGCTCGTCCGCGGCGTCCTTGACGACGCTCGGGATCTTCACGCCCGAGAGCGAGAACGCGTCGGCGTTGAACAGGAAGGCGTACTCGAGCTCTCCGCGCGTGACGCGGACGCGCGCGTGCGACGGGAGCTTGCCCTGGCGAAGCGCCTCGTGGGCCTCGGGGGCGCTGCTCGGCGCCGCGCCCTTGAGCCGGCTCTGCTCCTTCTCCTGGACGAGCGTGATCTGCCCCTCGAGCCAGAGCTCGCAGACGCCGAGGGCGTCCAGGGAGAAGCGGCCCTCGAAGAGCTCGCTCTCGAACCAGAGCCAGACGAGGAATTCGCGGCCGACGAACCGGCGCTGCTCGATCAGCTCAGCGAGGCTCACAGGGCACCTCCAAGGGTCGATTCCGCGTGGAAGACCGTGGGCTTGAGCAGCTCGAAGGCGGCCAGCTGCTCGGCCGTCAAGCCGAGCTCACGGGCGGCGGTGTACGGGCTCTCCGGCACGAGATCGAGCTCGAAGGTCTCTTCGAAGAGCTCCGAGAGCCCCTCGTGCGCGCGCGGCGACTGGTTCCAGAACCGGACGACGCCGGCCTCCAGGTTCCAGGACAGATCCACGACCTTCATCACCGGCATGAGCTGCGCGCGGAGCTTCCTCGACACGACGGCCTTGAGCTCCTCCTTCTCGCGCCGCCCGAGCTTTTCGCGCCCGCGCTTCGCGAGGTGCTCCCGCTCCGCCTCGGCGAAATGCGCCTTGAAGAGCGCGGAGGGCACCTGCCAGCGATCGGTCCTGAGGCCGAGGTTGATGTACGAGTTGAAGAAGATCTTGCCGTGATCGAGCTCGCAGTCGAGCGGGTTCTCGATGGAGCACCACCCGGCGCGCTGCTCCGCGTCCTCCTCGACCGTGAGCGGCCGGAACGCGCGGAGCTGGATTCGCTCGACGAACCTGTCGCGGAACCCCTCGGTGAGCTCGCCGCGGACATAGAACTTCGAGAATGAGATGGATCCTTTGAGTGCGCCCAAATGATCGTCCTTTCGTCTCGTGAAGGCGAAGGAGGTAGCCGAGCGGATCCGGGGGGTCAAAAAACCGGACGGGGCGCCGCGGCCATCGGCGCCATCGTCCAAAGAACGGCGACGAACAGCGATCGCCCCGGCCGCCAGGCGGGCTGGGCAGGGAGGCGCGCTCAGAGCGGCTGGAGCAGCGGCGGGCGCAGCCAGCGGCCCGAGAACGGGCCCGTGATGTAAAAGCGATAGTGAAGGAAATACGGCTCTTCGTCGGGCCCGCAGAAGACGACGGTGGCTCGCAGGAAGCGGCCGAAGACGTCGTCGCGGGGCTCCGCGGATGGCCTGTGGCCGATGGCCGGCGCGGGCACCGCAGGAAAGCGGGGCGGCGCGCCCTCCGAGAACCCGCGCGGCACATCGCACCGCGCGGGCGGAACAGGCGCCCGCGCCGCGCGGCCGCCCGGGTCCGGGGCGCCCGCCTCCTCGGGCGGGACGTCGGTGGCAGCCGCGACGCAGCCCGCCGCGGCGCTCCCCCACGAGGAGAGGAGAACGAGCACACACCACGCACCGACGTTCGCCCTGGGCACCGTCCTGCCTCCGTCCGAAGCGCGAGGTCCGCGGAGCGCCGGCGGTCGTGGCCGGCACACCGCGCCTGCGCGAACGCCGGAGGAGCAACGGCGGTGCCGCGCCGCCCGCGAAGCAGGGGCGCACCGGGCCCCGCTCGGGGAGACCGACTGCAGCGGGCGCGCTCGTGGGAGGGACGGTCAGTCAGACGTTGAAGAGGAAGTGCGCGACGTCGGCGTCCTGGAAGACGTACGTCTTGCCCTCGACGCGCAGCTTGCCGGCGGCGCGGATGGCGGCCTCGGTCCTGTGCTCGACGAGGTCGTCCACCTTGTAGACCTCCGCCCGGATGAAGCCCTTCTCGAAATCGCTGTGGATGACCCCCGCGGCCTGCGGCGCCGTGCACCCGATCGGGATCGTCCAGGCGCGGATCTCCTTGGGACCGACCGTGTAGTAGCTCTGGAGGCCGAGCAGCCGGTAGGCCTCGCGCGCGAGCGTCGAGAGCGCCGGCTCCTTCATGCCGAGGCTCTCGAGCATCTCCTTGCGCTCGTCGGGCGCGAGCTCGTTCAGCTCCGCCTCGAGCTTGCTGCAGACCGGCACGACGCCGCTGCCCTCGGAGGCGGCGCGCTCGCGCACCTTCGCCGCGAGCGGGCCCGTGCCGGAGACGTCGGACTCGTCGACGTTCGCCACGTAGAGGACCTTCTTCGCCGTGATCAGGCCGAACGTCTTCACGACCTTCCGCTGCTCGTCGTCGAAGGAGAGGCCGCGGACGGGCTTGCCGGCCTGGAGCGCCTCGAGGCACTTCTCCATGAGCGCGATCTTCGGGAGGAGCTCCTTGTCGCCCTTGGCCTGCTTCCGCGTGCGCTCCAGCATTCCCTCGAGGGAGCCGAGGTCGGCCAGCATCAGCTCCGTCTCGATCGTGTCGATGTCGCGGAGCGGGTCGACCCCGCCGTCGACGTGCACGACGTCCGCGAGCGTGAAGCAGCGGACCACGTGGAGAATGGCGTCTACCTCGCGGATATGGCTGAGGAATTTGTTCCCGAGCCCCTCGCCCGTGCTCGCGCCGCGCACGAGCCCGGCGATGTCGACCACCTGCACCATGGCGGGGATGATCTTCTCGCTCTTGATGAACTTCGCGAGCGTCGTGAGCCGGTCGTCAGGGACAGGGACGGCGCCGACGTTGGGCTCGATCGTGCAGAAGGGGTAATTCTGCGCCTCGGCCTTGGCGGCCGTCAGCGCGTTGAACAGGGTGCTCTTGCCCACGTTGGGCAGTCCGACGATGCCAACCTCGACGCTCATGGCGCGCACGTCTAGCACAGGCCGGGTCGCGCGGCCCGGCCCCGTGGGCAGCACCGCCCCAGCGAGATTCCCGGTTCGCCCGCGCCGCCGTCCGCCGTCAGCGCCGCGCGCGGCCCGGCGCGCGGAGGGTCACCGACGCGGCGCCTTGACGCCGCTGCGCCGAGGCGTCTGGTTCAACCGAAAAATGAAGCGATGGCGGCCGCCACGCGGGTGACTTCGTCGCCTGTGAGCTCAGGAAAGATGGGGAGCGCGAGCGTGTCGCGCGCCGCCGCCTCCGCGACCGGAAGGGAGCCATCGGGCGGACCAAGCTGCGCGAAGCAAGGCTGGAGGTGGAGCGGCGCGGGATAATAGATCTCGGTGCCGATGCCCTGCTCCGCAAGCGAGCTCCGCAGCGGATCGCGCAGAGAGGCATCCTTCAGGCGAATGACATACTGATTGAACGTGTGCCCCGCAGCGCCGGCGTCCGGCAGCGTCAGCGGCAGATCTCGCCCGCCGAGCAGCGCGGCATACCGCGCGGCGTGCTCGCGCCGCCGCTCGAGGAGCGCGCCGAGCCGCGGGAGCTTGCGCCGGAGGAGCGCCGCCTGCAGCGCGTCGAGCCGGAAGTTGCCGCCGACGCGGGTGTGATGGTGCTTCCTCCGAGCGCCCTGCGCCCTGAGCGTCCGGACGCGCTCGGCGAGCTCGTCGTGATCGGTGGTCACGAGCCCGCCATCGCCGAAACCGCCGAGGTTCTTGGTCGGGAAGAACGAGAAGCACCCCATGAGCCCGAGCGCCCCTGCGCGGCGGCCGCCGCGCTCGGCGCCGAAGGCCTGGGCCGCGTCCTCGATGACCGGCAGGCCGCGGCCGCCCGCGATCACGAGGAGCTCGTCCATGGGCGCGCAGCCGCCGAAGAGGTGGACGGCGAGGATGGCCCGGGTGCGCTCCGTCAGGGCGCGCGCCGCGGAGGCGGGGTCGAGGTTCAACGAGCCGGGGAGCACGTCCGCGAAGACCGGCGTGGCGCCGGTGCGATGGATGGCGCCCGCGGTCGCGAAGAACGTGTAGGCGGGGCACACGACCTCGTCGCCCGCGCCGACGCCGAGCGCCATCAGCGCGACGAGCAGCGCGTCGGTGCCGGAAGAGACGCCGATCGCGTGCCGGACGCCGAGGTACGCGGCGCACTCCGACTCGAAGGCCTCGACCTCCGGACCGAGGATGTAGTGGCCGCTCCGGAGGACCGACTGGAACACGGCGGAGAGCTCGTCCTGCATGGCGAGATCGCCGCGGGCTCGATCGAAGAAGGGAACAGGGGCGGTCATCCGTCGGTGTCCTCCGCGGAGAGGGGATCGCGGTAATGGCGCGTGGCCGCGGCGCGGGGCCGGGCGAGCGGCGCGTCCTCGTCGAGGTCGAGACAACGGACGATGTCGCCGTGACGCTCGTAGCGAAAGCCGCTCTCGGGGCAGCGCAGGAGGCCGTCGCGCGAGGCGACGAGCTTGTGACCGTGGCGGCTCATCCAGCCGGTACGCCGGGCCGGCACGCCGGTGACGAGCGCATAGTCGGGCACGTCGCGCGTGACGACCGCGCCGGCGCCGACGAACGCATGGCGCCCTATCGTGACGCCGCAGACGATGGTGGCATTGGCGCCCACGGTGGCGCCGCGACGGATGCGCGTCGTGTCGAGGAACGCGCGGCGGTCGATCGGGGCACGCGGGTTGACGACGTTGGTGAGCACCGCGGACGGGCCGAGGAACACGTCGTCCTCGACCAGGGTGCCGTCATAAAGAGACACGTTGTTCTGGATCCGCACGCCATCGCCGATGACGGCGGTGCCCGCGACGAAGACGTTCTGGCCGAGGACGCAGGCGCGGCCGATCCGCGCCCCGGCCGAGATATGGCAGAAGTGCCACACCCTCGTCCCCTCGCCGATGTCGCAGGGCTCGTCGATGCACGCAGACGGGTGCGCGAAGAAGGGCTTTGCGGGCTCGCTCATGGCGCCCTGTCCGCGGGGTGCGCGGCGCCCCTGGAGCCACCCTCCGGCGGGGCCCCCAGCGCGCCGCCTGCCGGAGGCACCGGCCAGATCCCCCAGACGCCGCGCGTCGCGAGCGGCGGGCCGGCGAAATCGATGACGGGCGGCCTGGCGCGCCCGATGAGGTAGGCGGCGCCCAGGCCGGCGGCGCGGCGCGCGAGCGAGGCGGAGTCCTCGAAGCTCGAGCGGACGGGCGGATCACGGGGATCGATCGAGCGATCGGGGAACACCCCCTCGGGGCGCCCCAGGGCGGCGAGCGCCGCGAGGTGGCCATAGTCGGCGACCTCGAGGAGGAGGGGCGCGGAAGGCGGCGTGAGCTCCGCGGCGGCGCGGCCGATGGCGACCTCGTCCTTCCGCGGATTGAAGTGCTCGCGGCGCAGGTGCGGGCGGAAGAAGGCGCCGAGGGCGAGCACCACCAGCAGCGCGCCGCCGAGGGCGCGCCGCGCGCCGGCCGAGGCGCCCCGGAAGGCGCGCGCCGAGAGATCCCCGACGGCGAGGGCGAGCAAGAGCAACGCGAGGAGGGTCGCTCGCTCGGGGTGGTGGGTGGGCGCGCCGTCGCGTACGAGGGCGAGCGAGAGCGCCGCGATCTGGAAGGCGGCGACGGCGCCGGGGAGCGCGTACGGACGGGCCGCGCGAAGGAGCGGGGGAAGCGGTCGGGCTGCCCCCGGCACCGCGCCGCGGCGGGCGCGCCATGCGACGAGGGCGATGGCGATGGGCCACACGAAGAGCTCCGGCTCCTCGCGGACCATCGCGGCAGGGTACGCGAAGAGCCGTAGAAGGGAGCCGTCGCCGCCCGGGCCGATCGCGTTGCGGTAGGAGGCGACGCGGGCCAGGAAATGCAGCGCGTCGCCGTGAGCGACGCGGTTCCACGCGATCCACGCGGCGGGCCCGGCGAGCGCGACGAGCGCGGCGAGCGCGAGCTTCGCCTGCGCGCCGCGGCCCTGACCGAGGCGGGCGGCAGCGAGCAGCGCCATCGCCGCGAAGGCGACGGCGATGGACCAGGGCTCGTAGCGGGAGAGCGTCGCGAGCACGAGCGCGAACGCGCCGAGGAGGGCGCGCCCGGCCGGGGGCGCGGGCCCGGCCGGCGGCGTGACGAGCGACGCCACCGCGAACAGCGAGAGGGCGGCGGTCGGCAGCTCGGGGACCGTCGCCACGCCGAGGCACGCGCTCCAGGGGAAGGCGCCGGCGAGCAGCGCGCCGGCGAGCGCGGCGCGGCGGTCCCCCGTGATCCAGCGGGCGGAGAGGTGGACGAGCGCGGCCGAAGCGAGGCCGAGGGCGAAGGCGATGGCGCGGGCGACCTCGAGGGTCGGCGCGAAGGCGCGCCCAAGAACGCAGAAGAGCGCGCCGTTGAGCCAGAAAGGGACAGGCAGCCAGCTCGTCCCCGTCGGGTCGAGCCGGGGCGCGTGGGCCCACGCCTGCGCGAGGACCACGCGCGCGAAGTCGTCATCGCTCACCGCCCGGAAGCCGAGCGCGAGGACCAGGGCGGAGACGACCGCCTTGGCGAGGACGACGAGGGCAAGGTCGCGCGCGTAAGGGACGGAGACGGCCGACGCCGCCTCCACGGACGGCCTCGCGCCGAGCGCCCTCCCCGGCGCGGGGGCGGGCCCTAGCACGCGAGCCTACTTCTCCTGGGATTTCTCGAACTCGCGCAGCTCGCGGTCGCCTGCCGACGAGAGATAGGCGAGCGAAACGCTCGTCGCCATGAAGACGGCGGCGCAGACGGCCGTGAGGCGGGTCATGAAGTTGCCGGCGCCGCGGCCGCCGAACACCTGCGCCGTCGCGCCGCCCATGGCCGAGCCCATCCCGCCCCCGCGGCCCTGCTGGAGGAGCACGACGAGGATCAGGAACAGACAGACGAACACGTGCACGATGTTGAGGAACGTGTGAAGCATCGGCGTCTTTCAGCTGGGTGAGTCTGGACCGCGCGAGGGGCCCAAGGGGCAAGTGGGCGACAGGACAGGCCGGCGCTCCCGTGGCGAGACGGGAGCGGCCTGCGATCTACCCCTGTTCCGCGCGCTCCGCCAGTCGGTGAGCGGCGTCGACGATCTTGGCGAAGCCAGCGGCGTCGAGCGAGGCGCCGCCGACCAGCGCGCCGTCGATGTCGTCCTGGGCGAGCAGCGCCTCGGCGTTGTCGGCCTTGACGCTGCCGCCGTAGAGGATGCGCGTGACGCCCGCGAGGTCCTCCGAGGCCTTCGCGAGCAGGCCGCGGATGAACGCGTGCACCTCCTGCGCGTCCTCGGCGCGCGCGACCTTGCCCGTCCCGATCGCCCAGACCGGCTCGTAGGCGATGACGCCGAAGCCGGGCTGCTTCGCGAGCTCGTCGAGGACGGCGCGGACCTGCCGCTCGACCACGGCGAGCGTCTCACCCGCCTCGCGCTGCTCGAGCGTCTCGCCGACGCAGACGATGGGGCGCAGCTCGGCGGCCATCGCCGAGGCAACCTTCCGGGCGACCGACTCGTCGGTCTCGGCGAACAGCTGCCGCCGCTCGCTGTGCCCGAGGATCACCCAGGTCGCGCCCGCGTCCTTGAGCATGCCCGAGGAGATCTCGCCGGTGAACGCCCCGGAGACCTCGGCGCTCATGTTCTGCGCGGCGATGCCGACCTCGCTCTTCGCCTCCGCGAGCTCGTGGGCCACGGCGGCGATCGCCGTGAACGGCGGAGCGACCACCACCTCGGCCCGGGTGAGCTCGCGCGTCGCCTTGGCGACGGCCGCCGAGAGAGGACATGCGTCCTGGCCCCCGGCGTTCATCTTCCAGTTGCCGGCGATGAGCGGACGACGCGAGGCCGCCCGCGGGGCGGCGCCCGCCTCCGCGGACGTGCCCCCATCGTTCACGGGCTTCACTCGCTCACCTCGGCCGACCGGAGCGCCTCGACGCCCGGGAGACGCTTGCCCTCGATGAGCTCGAGCGAAGCGCCGCCGCCGGTCGAGATGTGATCGAAGCCCTTGGCGATCTGCTCGCCGGCCTGCTTGACTGCCGCCGCGCTGTCGCCGCCGCCGACCACCGTGAAGCCGGAGGCGCCGCTCATGATGCGCGCGACGTCGAACGTGCCCTTGGAGAAGGCGGGCGTCTCGAAGAGGCCCATCGGGCCGTTCCAGAACACCGTCTTCGCCCGCTCGATCGCCTGACCGAACTGCTCGATCGAGCGGGGGCCGATGTCGAGCGCCATCGTGCCCTCGGGGATCGCGTCGACGGACGCGGGCTCGCCCTGCGTCGCGTCGATGCTCGAGGCGACGACGGCGTCGACGGGCAGGAGGAGCTGGATGCCCCGATCGCGCGCCTTGCTCATGATCGTGCGCGCCAGCGGGAGCTTGTCCTCCTCGATCCGGCTCTTCTGCAGGTTCTTGCCCTGCGCGGCGAGGAAGGTGTTCGCCATCGCGCCGCCGATGCACAGGGTGTCGACCACGTTGAGGAGCGCCTCGACGACGTCGATCTTGTCGGAGACCTTGGCGCCGCCGAGGACGGCGACGTAAGGCTTCTCCGGGCGATCGACGAGCCGGGTCAGCGCCTTGAGCTCCTTCTGGAGGAGGAGGCCGGCGGCGCGCTCGCGCATGAGGCGCGGCAGCGCGTGCACCGACGCGTGGGCGCGGTGCACGGCGCCGAAGGCGTCGTCGACGTAGACGTCGCAGAGCTCGGCGAGCTGGCGCGCGAACCCCTCGTCGTCCTTCTCCTCCTCCTCGTGGAAGCGGAGGTTCTCGAGGAGGCAGATCTGGCCCGCCCGGAGGTCGTAGATGACCTTCTTGGGCGAGTCGCCGACACAGTCGTCCGGCAGGTGGACCTCGTAGCCCGTGAGCTCACTGAGCCGCCCCCCGCACGGCTCCAGCGAGAGCCCCTCGGTCTTGCCCGGCTTCGGGCGGCCGAGGTGCGACGCGAGGATCACCTTCGCGCCCGCCTCCATGACGAGCTTGATCGTCGGGATCGCCTCGCGGATGCGCGAGTCGTCCGTGATCTTGCCCGTCTTCTTGTCGAGCGGGACGTTGAAGTCGACGCGGATGAAGACGCGCTTGCCGCTGAGGCCAGCGGCGTCCCCGGCGGCGGCGAGGTCTTCGACGGAGCGGATTCCGGTGAGCTTCACGGCGCTAGACGCCCTTCCTCGCCACGAGCTGCGCGAGGTCGATCATGCGGTTCGAGAAGCCCCACTCGTTGTCGTACCACGAGAAGATCTTCGCGAAGCGATCGCCGAGGACCGACGTCATGGTCGCGTCGAAGGTGCTGGACGCGGGCGAGCCGATGAAGTCGCCCGAGACGAGCTCCCGATCGGTGTAGTTGAGGACGTCCTTCATCGGCCCCTGCTCGGCGGCCTGCTTCATCGCGGCGTGGATGCTCTCCTTCGTGATCGGCTTCTCGGTCTCGAGGGTGAGGTCCACGAGCGAGACGTCGACCGTGGGGACGCGGATCGCGAGCCCGTCGAACTTGCCCTTGAGCGCCGGGATGACCTCGGACAGCGCCTTCGCGGCGCCGGTGCTCGAGGGGATCATGTTGACCGCGGCGGCGCGCGCGCGGCGCAGGTCGCCCTTGCGGTGCGGGACGTCGAGCAGGTGCTGGTCGTTCGTGTACGAGTGGACCGTCGTCATCAGGCCGCGGACGATGCCGAAGTTGTCGAGCATCACCTTGGCGATGGGGGCGAGGCAGTTCGTCGTGCAGGAGCCGCACGAGATGATCGTGTGCTTCTGCGCGTCGTAGAGCTCGTCGTTCACGCCCATCACGACCGTGAGGTCGTGGCCCTTGGCCGGCGCGCTGATGATCACGCGCTTGGCGCCCGCGTTGATGTGGCCGGCGGCCTTCGCCTTGTCCGTGAAGAGGCCCGTGCACTCGAGGACGATGTCGACCCCGAGGCTCTTCCACGGCAGCTCGGCCGGATCCTTCAGCGCGAGGACCTCGATCTTCTGGTCGCCGATGCTGATGTGCTTGTCGCCGGCGCCGACCTTCGCCGCCTTGAACTCGCGGTGGATCGAGTCGTACTGGAAGAGGTGGGCGAGGGTCTTCGGATCCGTCAGGTCGTTGATGGCGACCAGCTCGATATCCTTCACGCCGCGCTCGTAGAGCGCGCGGACAATGCAGCGTCCGATGCGCCCGAAACCGTTAATTGCGATCTTCGTCGCCATCACGAACTCCTGGGAAAGTGGCCGGCGCGAGTCGTAGTCACCTCGCGCGCGACGGTCAAGCAAAGCCTCAGCCGCGGGGCGTCGGCGACGTGGAGCGCCGGCGTCGGCGGGGCCGCGGCCGGCTGGCCGGAGCGGCCCCGCCGCCGGGAGGACTTTCGGTCCGTATTTGGGGTGGTTTCGGTCTGTGGGAAGGGGAGCGCCGGCGCGCTCGGGCGCTGTCCCGCCGGGCGCTGTCCCGCCGGCGTCACGCGCGGCCGCGGATCAGACGCCGAGCTCCCGGAGGAGCTTCTCCTTGCTCGCGACGCCGGTGTACGAGCCCGCCTTCTCGCCGCCCCGGAACAGGATGCACGTCGGAACGGCGCGGACGTTGTACTTCTGGGCGAGCTTGGGCGCCGCGTCGATGTCGAGCTTGCCGACCTTCAGCGTGCCCTGGGACTCCTTGGCGATCGTCTCGACGATCGGCGCGAGCTGCTTGCAGGGTCCGCACCAGGTGGCCGTGAAGTCCACGAGCACCGGGATCGGGGAGTTGATGACCTCGGACTCGAAATTCTCGTTGGTGAAGGTGACGATGTGCTCGCCTGCCATGATTGTCTCCGTCGGTGCCGCGCTGTTCATGTTCGGGGCAGCGCCTGTGATGCGCGGGGCGCGCCCCGTGAGTTGACCGAGGCCGCGCCGGCCTGTCGGCCCGATGCAGAGCGGACCGCCCTGTCGGGAAAGGAAAGTACCCGGCGCGCACGCCTCCGGCAACCCACAAGGCGCTCGCGGCGCACCCCGTGAAACCTTCCGCCTGCGCCGTCGTTTTGGTAGATCGCCGGGCGCCGGAGCGCCCGCGCTGGCCGACGCAGCGGAGGCCTGAGCGCGAGCGGACGCCCGCGGACCCGGCGCGCGACGCTGCACGGCACGCACGATCACGCGTGCGAGCGCCCGCTCGCGCGGCGCCGAGCCAGGATGGCCCCCCGAACCCTCATCATCACGCCGACGTACAACGAGCGAGACAACCTCGCCGAGTTCGTGAGCTCCGTCCTCGCGGCGGCCCCGGAGGCGCACGTGCTCGTCGTCGACGACGCGTCGCCCGACGGGACAGGCGCCCTCGGCGACGAGCTCGCCGCGCGCGACGGGCGCGTCCGCGTGCTCCACCGGGCGGCGAAGCGCGGGCTCGGCACGGCCTACCTGGAGGGCTTCCAGCGCGCCCTGGACGGCGGCTACGACGTCGCGTTCGAGATGGACGCCGACCTCTCGCACGACCCGCGCCACCTGCCGGCGTTCCTCGACGCGATCGCGCGAGGCGCGGACGTCGTGCTCGGCTCGCGCAACATGCCGGGCGGCGGCGTCGAGGGCTGGGGCCTCGGGCGGCACGCGCTCTCGAAGGGCGGCTCCCTCTACGCGCGGACCATCCTGGGCGTCGGCATCCGCGACCTCACGACCGGCTACAAGGCGTTCACGCGGCGCGCGCTCCTCTCGCTCGATCTCGGCAGCGTGCGCTCGAACGGCTACGCCTTCCAGATCGAGACGACCTACCGCGCGCTGCGCAAAGGGCTGCGCGTGGTCGAGGTGCCGATCGTGTTCGTCGACCGCCGCGCAGGCCGCTCGAAGATGAGCCGCCGGATCTTCGCCGAGGCGATCGTCGAGGTCTTCCGCCTGAAGCTCGACGCCGCGCGCGGTCGCATCTGATCGCGCGGCCCCGCGCGAGCGCGAGCGCGCGCTGCGCTCAGCGCTCCCCCGCGCGAGGCGGCCGCGAGGCGGCGTGCGTGCGGCCCGGCTCGTCGATCTCCGGCTCGTCGAGCTCCTCGTCCGGCGCGACGTCGCCGTCGTGGATGCGCGATCGACCGGGGGCCTCCTGCTCCTCGAAGCGCACGCGCCCCGCCGCGGCCTGGCCGCGCTGGGCCGTGTCCTCTGGCGCCGGGTGCCCGCGGACGACGCGTGTGGCGCGGCGCAGCGCGAGATCGGCGACCCGCCCGGCCCTGCGCACGTTCGGCGCGGCCTTCTCGCGCAGCACGCGGCCGAACACCAGGGACAGCAGCGTCAGCACCGTCGGGACGATCACCCCGAGCGCGAGGCCGACGGCGATGCGCGCGACGGTGAGGCCGAACAGCGCGGCCACGAGCGGCAGGCCCACCAGGCCGCGATCGAGCGCCGGACGCCCCTCGTACCGGCGCGCGCGCCGCTCCTCCTTGCGCGCGCGCTTCTCTTCCTTGCGCTCGTCCTTGCGCGCGCGCCGCTCATCCTTGCGCTCGTCCTTGCGCGTGCGCCGCACCTCCTTGCGCGCCCCGCGCTCCGCGGAGCCCTCCGCGGGCTCGCCGGCGCGCGGCGTACCGGGGGGCGCGCCGCCCGCTCCGAGCCCCGAGAGGAGCGGCGCGATGCGCCCGGCGCGGCGATCCGGGTCGGGCTCCAGCATCGCGGAGAGCGCCCGGACGAGGCGCGGATCGGCTCGATCGCCGAGGGCAGCGGGCACGTCGATCGCGAGCCCTCGGTGCGGCAGGTTCTCCGGCTCCTCGCCGGTGAGCAGGCAGAGCGCGGTCGCGCCGACCGCATAGACGTCCGACGCGGGCAGCGCGCGGCCCTGGAACTGCTCCGGCGCCATGTACCCGAACGTGCCGACCACGGTGCTCCCGCCCTCGGGACGCATGCGATCGCGGACCGCGCCGAAGTCGACGATCGCGAACGAGCCGTCGGGCCGGCGGATCACGTTGTTCGGCTTGATGTCGCGGTGGATGACCGGCGGCGCGCGGCCGTGCAGGTAGTCGAGCACGCCCGAGGCATCTCTCAGAAAGCGGAGGATGTCGTCCCGCCCGAGCACCGCGCGGCGACGGCGCATCGCGCCCAGGCTCTCACCCTCGATCTTCTCCATCACCAGGAAGAGCGCTCCGTCCTCCTCGAAATGATCGAGATAACCTGGCAGGCTCGGGTGCGAGAGCGACGCGAGCACCCGGGCCTCGCGCTCGGCGAGCTCCACGCTCTTCCAGCTCGAGGCGCCGCGGATCTGGAACCGCTTGATCGCGACGAGCTTGCCGAGCCGCTTGTCGACCGCCTCGAGCGTGTGCCCCTGAGCCCCTTCGCCGAGGGCGCGCGTGATCGCGTAGCGGCCGTCGCGCAACGCCTGGCTCGGCTCGGCACCCATCGAGGGGGCGAGAGTACACCGCCCGGGCAACGACACCAGGTCGAAGCCGCGCCTGGGCGCCCGCGAGCGCGCGCGAACGTCCGGACGTACGAGCGCCCGCCGACGCGCGCCGCTCGCGCGGCCGGCGCCATCCGCTCTGCTAGAGTCGCGAGCGATGTCCCTGATCCTCACCGTGCTCGGGCTGTTCGCCGCGCTCTACCTGCTGTCGGGGCTGCGGCAGATCAACCAGTGGGAGGCCGCGCTGCGCTTCACGCTCGGCAAGCTGACGGGCCGCATATCCCCCGGGGTGACGCTGTTCCTCCCGGGGATCCAGGAGCTGCGGCGCATCGACACGCGGATGAAGAACCGCGATCTCCTCCAGCAGATGGTGATCACCCGCGACAACGTGACCACGATGGTCGACGCGGTCGTCTATTACCGCGTCGTCGATCCGGAGAAGGCCACGCTGGCCGTCGAGAACTACGAGACGGCGATGAAGGATCGCGCGAAGGTCGTGCTGCGCGACGTGGTGGGCGAGACGCGGCTCGACGAGCTGCTCGCGCACCGCGAGGAGGTCGCCGCCAAGGTGCGCGCGCAGGTCGAGGCGGTGGCGGCCGCGTGGGGCCTGCACGTGGAGATGATCGGCCTCCAGGACATCGCGCTGCCGCCCCAGATGCAGGAGGTGCTCGCGAAGGGCGCGATCGCCGAGCGCGATCGGCGCTACGTGGTCATCAAGAGCGAGGCCGACGTGGAGAGCGCGAAGAACTTCGCGGAGGCGGCGAGCATCCTCGCGCGCTCGCCCGGGGCGATGGAGCTGCGCCGCTTCGAGGCGCTGGCGAACCTGAGCCAGGGCAACACCAAGGTGATCTTCGACCTCGCGAAGCCGTACGACGACGTGCGGCACGCGGCGGTCGCGATGGCCGAGGCGGCGGTCACCGAGGCGAAGCCCGTGCGCGTCCAGCAGGGGCAACGCCCGGTCGACGCCGAGGCGCAGCGCGAGGCCGAGGCGGCCCTCGAGGAGGAGGCGGCGCTCGAGGAGCAGCGGACGGCGCGGCGCGGGCGCATGGGCGGGGCGTGATCCCGGCGCTGACCGCGCTCAAGGCCGCGGTCGCGGCGCTGCTCGAGGCGCGCGGCGAGCGCGGGCTCTCCGCCCTCGTCGCCGGCGGAGAGCTCTCGCTGGCCGCGCCGCCCCAGCGGTGGACGCTGGGGTCGCGCGAGGTGAGCGCGTCGCGCCTCTCGCTGGCCGTCGACGCGCCCGAGTTCGCGGCGCTCACCGCGGATCCGAGCCGCCTCGCGGCGGTGAAGGAGGCGTTCGCGAGCGCGGTCCGCACGCCGGAGACGGAGCTCGCCGATCTGTCGCTGGTGCTGCGTCTGCCCGGCGTCGGGCGCGGGTGGAGCCAGATCTACCGGGAGGCCGCCCTCCCGGCGGCGCCGGAGCGGCCGGCTCCGGACGCGGTGCTCGGCGGCGCGGCGGCTCTGCTCGAGGCGTCGGGCGACGCGCGGGGCGCGGCGATGCTCCGCCGCGCGCGGCTCGAGGCGGCGCAGGTCGCGAGCGGGGGCGCCGCGCTGGTGCGCTGCGTGGTGCGGCTCGAGCCAGCGGATCGCGCGGCGCTCGACCGCGACGGCGAGCGCGCGGAGCGCCTGCGGCGCGCGGTGCGCGACGCGGGGACGCGCGCCTCCGAGGCGATCGCGTCCGTGGAGCTCGCCACGGCGCTCTACCCGCTCGGCGGAGCGGCGGCGCCGGAGGCCCGGCTCGCGCGGGCGCTCGCGGCGCGCGGCGCGGTGGCGGTGACCATCCGCCGCGGTGACGGGCCGGAGGGCGAAGGGGTGGAGCTCGCGGTCGTGGCGTCCGGCGAGCTCATGCGCGTCCGGATCACGGCGGCCCCGGAGCGCGAGCACGGCGGCTGGAGAGCCGAGGGGATCCGCGCGATCAGCGTCGCAGCCGGGGACCTCGCGACGCCGGAGCGGACGGAGGAGCTCGCCGCGCTGCTCTGCGGCGGCGGCGAGCTCCCGTGACGGCCGCGGTCAGCCCCGCGCCCGCAGGCCGGGCGTCGCAGCGCCGCTGTGCGGGGGGCTTTCCGGGCGGGTCATGCTCCGGATCGCATGCTGGAGCGCCGCGCGAAGGTTGCGCTGCGTGTTGAGCTGCGAGAGGTCGAGCCCGAGCGCGACCATCGTCTGCGCGACGTTCGGCTTGATGCCCGCGACGATCCCGTCGGCCCCGAGCAGACGGATCGCCGTGACGAGCTCGATCAGGTGGCTCGCGACCTTCGTGTCGACCACCTCGACGCCCGTCAGGTCGAGGATCGCGAAGCGCGCCTGCTTCTCCACGATCTTCGAGAGCAGGCTGTCCATCACGTCGGCGGTGCGCATGCTGTCGACCGTCCCCACCATCGGCAGCGTGAGCACGCCGTCCCAGACCTCGATGATCGGCGTGGAGAGATCGCGAATGACCTTCTGCTGCGCCTCGATCTGCTGCAGCTGGGCGCGCAGCTCCTCCTCCGTGCGCCTGGACGCCGAGATGTCGAGCGCCAGCCCGAGCGCGCCGCACACGGCCCCTCCGCGCTCGTCCTGGAGCGGGATGATCCAGTTGTCCCAGTAAACGCCGAAGGCGTCGGTGCGGAAGCCGCGCACCTCCCCGTCGAACCATTGGCGCAGATCCGCGGCGGAGAGGTGGATGCCAGTCGTTTCTGGCTTGTCCGCATAGATGTCGAACCAGCTGGCCCCGACGAGCTGCCCGGGCTTGAGCCCGGCGGCCCCGAGCCCCTTGCCTCCGTGATAGAAACAGACTCCATCCCTGTCGATCGCCCAGAGCACCATGTTGTCCACGTGCTCGGCGAGGCTGTCCAGCATGCGCGCCTTGTTACGGAGGGTCCCCAGCTCCTTGTCATCACTCTCGGAGGTCGGCTGGAGCGACCCGAAGACCGCGCTGCGATCGGGCGAACGCTTCGCGTTGCACAACAGCGGACGGTACGCCCCGCGCGCGTCGCGAAGGCGGACGCGAAAGGAGACAGGTTCACCGGTCTGCTCGAGGTTCGTCCACGCCGCGAGCAGCGCTGCGCGATCCTCCGGGTGAGCGAGCTCTGCGAACGTCACTCCCCCCTGGCTCGCAGGGCCGATGACCTCCCGCAAGGCATCGTTCTCGTGGAGCAGTCCGCCCGCCGTCGAGGCGACGAACAGCAGCTCAGGACAGCAGGCGAAGAACTCCGCGAACAGGGCGTCTGAAGTAACATTCATCACACGAGCACTCTCCCTGGAGCTCAGAGAGGCAGCAGGGTATCGCACGCGACGCTCTCGGGGGAAGACACTCGGCTGCAGCGGCTCATGGCGACGGGGGCACGTACGACGACATCTACAACGACGTACGAGAGAGGACGACAATACGCGCAGCGCCGGCTACAGGCGGGCGAGCGCCCCTGCGCGCGCCGCAGCGCGTCTCCGGCTCAGGCCCTCGACGACGCCCGGTACGAGTCGGACACGACCTTCTTTGCAAAGTCGATGATCGGCTCCCTGGGGACGTTCTGGATCGCGTACTTGACCGCGTAGCCGCCGGCGAGGAGCGTGAGCTGGCGCAGGATCCTCGAGCTGGCGAGCACGCCAATCGCAAACGCCGCTCCGCCGATCGCGATCGGCACGACGTACGGGACATCCTTGACCTTGGTCTGGATGTCCTTGGCGAACTTCAGCAGCATGTCGAGGCTCACCGCGCCCTCGCCGCCCTGCGTCTGCTGTGCGCCAGGCTCGTGCGAGCCGGACTCCCGCGAGCCGCCCTCGTGAATCCCATTCTTGTACTCACCCGAAGTGTACTGGTCATTACCGATGCTCATAGCGCTCTACCTCGTCCTGAGATGATGAGCCACGGAAGTGGCGATAGCCCCCGGCGCCATGCGAAGCACATACCAGCAGCGAGCGCCGGGGTGGCCGGGGCGCAGCACGCGTGAGCCCGCGCGGCTCGCGCGGCAGCGGGCGAGCCGCTTGCTCCAGCGGCGAACGCGCTCGCACGCCTGCGCGACCGCCTGCGATGAGGCAACTTGGCCGGGCGTGGCAAATGATCCCACCTCGATCGGCTCACACGTTATCGGCTCGCATCGGAGGAGAGGCTGGCCGTGCAAACCTCGAACGCGGCGGGCTCCACCCACGCTCATGCAGGCGACGCTCGTGCTCGATCAGCACCGCTGACGAGCGCTCGGCGCGAGCCTGGAGCACCGGTTGCACGCTGCCGCTCCGAGCGACGCGCGCGCGACGGCGCTCGCTCCCGGCACACGCCTTGCGTGAGCTGCCTCACCCATGTCGCTCATGACGGTGCTGTTCGGCCGGCGGCTGGCCTCGGATGAAGAGGAGAAAGAACAGATCGGCCCGCTCTCCGGCATCTCGGTCCTGGGCCTCGATGCGCTCGCTTCCGCGTCGTACGGCCCCGAGGCGGCGCTCACCGTGCTCATCCCCCTCGGCGCGCTCGGCGTCCACTACATCGTGCCGCTCAGCGCCTTGGTCATCGGGCTGCTCGCGATCGTCTACGTATCGTACCGCCAGACGATCGCCGCGTACCCGAACGGCGGCGGCTCGTACATCGTCGCGAAGGAGAACCTCGGCACGCGCGCCGGCCTCGTCGCGGCGGCGGCGCTGCTCATCGACTACGTGCTCAACGTCGCGGTCGCCGTCTCCGCGGGGGTGGGCGCGCTGGTCTCCGCGGTGCCCGCGCTCCTGCCCCACACCCTGGGTCTCTGCCTCGCCGTCCTCACCCTGCTCACCGCGGCGAACCTGCGCGGGCTCCGCACCGCAGGCCTCGTGTTCCTGGCGCCGACGTACGCATTCCTCGGCTGTCTCTTCGCGGTGATCGGGATCGGGATCGGGAAGACGATCCTCCACGGAGGGCACCCGCCGCCCGTGGTCGCGCCGCCCTCGCTGCCGGTCGCGCTCGGGACCGCGAGCCTGGCGCTCCTCTGCCACTCTTTCGCGAGCGGGTGCACCGCGATGACCGGCGTGGAAGCGGTGAGCAACGGCGTCCCTGCCTTTCGCAAGCCGAGCAGCGAGCAGGCGCGCCGGACGCTCTCGTACATCGTCGCCTCGCTCGGCATCCTGCTTGCCGGGATCGCGATCCTCGCGCGGGCGTACGGCATCACCGCCACCGAGCCCGGCAAGAGCGGCTATCAGAGCATCGTCTCGCAGATCGTGGGCGCTGTCGTGGGGCGCGGCCCGTTCTACTACGTGACCCTGGCCGCCGTGGTGGCGGTGCTCATGCTCTCGGCCAACACCAGCTTCGCCGACTTCCCGCGCCTCTGCCAGCTCCTCGCGCTCGATCGCTTCCTGCCCGAGCCCTTCATCCACCGCGGCAGGCGCCTCGCCTTCTCGTACGGCATCGGCGTCCTCGCCGGGCTCTCGGCCCTCCTGCTGGTCGTCTTCCAGGGCATCACCGACGCCCTCATCCCGCTCTTCGCGGTGGGCGCGTTCCTCGCCTTCACGATGTCGCAGGCGGGGATGACCGCGCACTGGCGCAGGGTCGGCGGCGCGCGCTCCCGGCTCCACCTCGCCGTCAACGCGACCGGCGCCACGGCCACGGCCGCCACGCTCGTCGTCATCATCGTCTCGAAGTTCACCGAGGGGGCGTGGATCTCGACCCTGCTCCTGCTCGGGGCCTTTCTCATCTTCTGCAATGTGCGACGCCACTACAAGCATATCGACGAGGCGGTTCGCGCCCGCGCGCCGCTCGACCTCACCCCACCTCCGCCGCCGATCGTGGTGGTCCCGATCAGGCGCTGGGACCTCGTGGCGCAGAAGGGGCTCCGCTTCGCGCTCCGCCTCTCGCCCGAGGTCTACGCGCTCCAGGTGCTCCTCGACGACCCTCGCGTCGAGGACCTGAGCGGCGAATGGCACCATCTGGTGGAGGAGCCCGCGAAGGAGAAGGGGGTACCGGCGCCGCGGCTTTCGGTGGTGCGGTCCCGCTACCGGCGGCTCTTCAGGCCGCTGCTCCGCTTCGTCACCACCCTCGCGCGCGCCCACCCGGACCGGCAGGTGGCGGTCGTCGTACCCGAGGTGGTCGAGTCACGCTGGTACCATTACCTGCTCCACAACCACACGGCGTCGATCCTCAAATGGCTCCTTCTCTTCCGGGGCGGGAAGGGCATCGTGATCGTCAACACGCCTTTTTATCTGCCCGACGAACCGGAGACCGCCTGATCGTCGTGCGCGGCCGCGCCGGCCTGAGGCCGCCCGGCCGACGCGGCAGCGCCGCGCCCCGGGTGGCCGTCGAGCGTAGGGCCAGGCGCAGCGGAGCCGGGCCCGGGCCTCACCACCACGAGCGCTGGCGGGCGAGCGAGACGATCGCGGCGGAGAGCTTGTGCGGGTCGTGGCGAATCAGCTTGCCGCCGAACAGCAGGTCCGCGGGGACGAGGAGGTCGGAGGCGAGCGGTTTGTCCGGCGAGGTCACGACCGGCTCAGAGCCGGCGGAGGCGTACTCCGCGAGGCCCTCGGAGGGCCAGACATCGTTGACCAGCACCGCGTCGAGCCGGGCCTCGCCGAGGTACATGGCGATGGTCCCCACGAAGTCCTCGACCGAGTAGCCGGGGGTCTCGTTGGGCTTCGTCATCAGGTTGCACACGAACATCGCGCGGGCGCGGCTCGCCGCGATGGCCTCGCGCACGCCCTTGACCAGGAGGTTCGGCACGAGGCTCGTGTAGAGATCTCCCGGCCCGAGGATGATGAGATCGGCTTCCGCGATCGCGTCGAGCGCCGCTGGATACGCCTGGGCCTCGGGATCCAGATAGACGGAGAGCACCGGCGCATCGAGCATATCGGAGAGGTTGTCAATCGACGCTTCGCCGCGGATGGTCCGGTCGTTCTCGAGGTGCATCACGAGATCGACGTGATCCATCGTGACCGGGAGGACGCGGTTCTTGACGGAGAAGATCTCGTGCAGGCGCTCGACCGTGAGGGGGAGCGAGCCGGTGATCTCCTGCACCGCGGTGAATATCAGGTTGCGCAGGGTGTGCCCGCCGAGGCTGCCCGAGCGGAAGCGGTGGCCGAGCAGCTCCTTCAGCGCTTCCGGGTGCTCGGACAGGGCGACGAGGCAACGCGTGAAGTCGCCTGGCGGCAGGAGGCCGTACTCGTCCCGGAGCCTGCCGGAGCTCCCGCCCGAGTCCATCATGGTCACGATCGCGGTGATGCGGACGCTCAGGTCACGCAGGCCGGTGAGGAGCGTGTAATGGCCCGTCCCTCCTCCCACGGTCACGATCTTCGGCGTCGCCATGGGGGAGCAGGCTACCATGCGGACGAGCTGGGCCGATACCGACCGTCAGGCCGCCGAGATCTCGACGCGCGGCTGCGGCGCGCACTTCGCGAGGCGGCGCGACGCGACGGCGTGGTACGTGGGCGCGATCTCGGCGCTGTAGCAGCGCCTCCCTGCGGTGAAGGCCGCCACCGCGACCGAGCAGAGCCCCCCGAATGGCTCCCAGACGACATCGCCTGGATCGGACGATGCGCGGATGATGCGATCGAGCAGCTTGAGGGGCTTCTGGTTGCCGTGGATCGACCGTGTGTCCTCCTTGAAGCGTTCGGGGCCGCGGACCGCGGGCTCGTGCCAGACGTTGGTCACGCCGACCTCGCAATGGAATTTGGCTCTCAGGGTAGCCCATTCCTCGCCCGTCAACGGCCGCTTGCCATCGACCGAGAAGTAGGGTCGCCCCTCGGGGCGGCCGTGCGCGTTCGCGAAGGCGGCGATCTGCTCGAACGCCGAGGCCGGGGGGTAATACCAGAGGTGGCAGCGGGTGAAGTACTTCCTCGTGGCCGCGTTCTTCACGCCGCACGCCTCGTTCGTCTGGCGCAGGGGGAGGCCCGAGCGCTCCCATTCATGCCGCAGCCAGGTCTTGAGAGGCAGCCGCACGCCGGCGCTCTCCAGGAGGACCTTGCGCACGTACTGCACGCACACCTCGCTCACCACGGGGAACTTGCGCAGCGTCCGGGTGTTCGCGTTGCCCGCGATGTGAGCGATTCCCTTGTCCCAGACGTGGCAGGTCCGGTACTCCCAGCCGTGCTGCTCGAGCAGCGGGTGCACCGTCGCCCAGCCGATCTCCGTCCCCCAGAACCAGAGGGTGGCGGACGGCAAGGCGCGCTCCGACCAGACGGCGACGTGGGGCGCGTACCACGCGGCGAGCCCGTCGTGCGTCGGGGGATCGCCGGGAAAACCGGATACGCCATAAGCACCGTCGGAGACAATCACGGTGGGTCTCGGCCAGGAGGCGTAGTGCTCCAGCGCGTCGCCGAGCGTCAGGGTGGGGTGGAGGTGGGTCGATGCGCGCTTCACGGGGGGCACGCGGCCATCCAATCGAACTGCGCGGATCTGTCAACAAAACGGCGGAGTTCGGCCGCGGCGAGCCGGCCCGCCCGCGCGCCACGCGCCACGCGGCGCGGGCGGGGCGCGCTTCGCCAGCGCGTCGGGCGCGAGCCAAGCGCGAGCCCCGAGCGCCCGGGAGGCCGATCCGTACGACATCGCCGCCCTCCGGTCGACGTCGGCGTCGGGCGCAACGTCGGTCGCGTCGGTCGGCGTCGTCGGGCGCAACGTCGGTCGCGTCGGGCGCAACGTCGGTCGCGTCGGGCGACGTGGGCGCAACGTCGGTCGCGACGGTCGGCGTCGGGCGCCGCGACGGCCGCGCCGTCTCTGTACCTGCCGTGATCCCCGCGCCGCCGCCGCGCCGCCCTGCGGTAGGCATCGACGCGCGGATCTACGAAGACGTGCACGGAGGTCGCCCCGAGGAGACAGCCTGTGGAAATGAGGGGAACACTCTCCGCGCAGGATCGCGCACGGCCCGTGTGCCGCCTTCGTGCCGGTGATTGAAGAGATCGTTCGTTCGGCGTATGTTCGGTGGCTTGGTGCGCAACTTCGCTTTGCCGGCGCTCTGCGGCGATGCCCGCGATGAGGCCGACACCGGTGTGACCAGCCTACGCGGGGCCATCGATTCCACACGGGAGGAAATCATGAATGCATTGAAGCGCATGAGCTCGAGAGCCGCTGTTCGCGCGCTCCCGGCCGTCGTTCTGGCCGGGGGGAGCCTGCTCGCGTCGCGCCCGGCAGAGGGCCAGACGGCCGGAGAGCCGGGTCATTTCCACTGGGCCGACACACTCGTGACCCACATCGCACCGGCAAACAACGAATATGGAAGCGGCACGACCTATGTTTACTGGGCCGGCGTCGGAGGAGCCACGGATTATCGGAGCCGCAGCCTGTGCGCGTCGTTCGTCACGAACGTCCTCAAGCAGGCCTATCAGCTGTCCGTCTACGACATCAGCACATGGTTCGGTAGCATGAGCCCGAACGCCGCGCTGTACCACGACAGGATCATCGAGGAGGTCGGCTTCGAGCAGATCGTGACGGTGAGCGAGATCGAGGCCGGCGATATCGTTGCGATCGAGTATCCGGCGGGGAGCACGGCGAGCGGGCACGTCGCCATCGCGGCAGGCGCTGCGGTGCCGCGCACGGCGACCAATCCGGTCGTCACGGGGACAATCCAGTATTCGCTCCTCGTCCTCGACTCGAGCACCACGGGCCACGGGACAACCGACACCCGGCGCAACGCGGACGGCTCCTGGCACGCGGGTGTTGGCAGGGGTGTCATGCGCCTCTATGCCAACGGCAACGGGACGATCGTGGGACACGCCTGGAGCACGCAATCGGGATCGACATACTATGGGACGCAAGTGCGCGATATCGTCGTCGGCCGGATCATGGAGCCGTATACCGAGCTCCCTTTACCGTTGTAGCGACGCGCACGGAACGCCCGCGCCTCCTCGACCACCAGGCCGACTCACGCAATCCCGGCGCCCTTGACGTGTAGTTTCACACGAAAACCAGGTGCGCTTTCATGCACGCGAACGGAGGGCGTCTGCCGCCCACTCGCCCTCGTTCAGCAGCCCATGTGCCGCGTCGGCATCCCGATCGTTCCTTTTACGACACGAGCGGCTCATCGTTCACGGCCACGCCATGGAATACGCGCATCCACCACGTTTCTGCCGGAAACACCACGCTGCGCAGCCCTGCACGCCATCGTTGAAGCGCCTCGCGGTACGCTACGCGAAATGCCCGGACAGCGGCGACCGCGGTCCTTCGTGCGTCTGCATGTCCTCTCCCCACCGCAAACGTTGGATTGAGGCCGCGAGGCGCCTCGAAGCTCGTCGCGCGAGCGTCGGGCGACACCGCGCATGCGCGCTCGGGGCCGAGGAAACCGCGGCCAGTTCGATGCATCGCGGCGTGCGCCTCGGCTTCCTTCCGCTCCAGCTCCGCCGCCACCTCGCGCCGAAAGGCGTCCGCGTCATCATCCGCCACTGCTGGCGGAAGCGAGATCGCAATGGCGGCGTCCTCGGGCCATGCGGAATTGCTCGAAGCAAAGTAGACGTCAGGACGCCTCGCCCGCAGCTCGCCGCGGCCGATTTCGTTGACGAGCACCTTCGCACCCGGCCATTCCTTCGCACGTCGCACCAACCCCGCCTCCACCGGGTTCGCCAGTGAATATGAAATCTTTTCCACCACGGCCGCCCGCGTCAAGAGGCGAACAACGCTGGTCGCTTCGTGGCCCCAGACCGGCCCCTCCCAGGTTCGGAGCACCTTGGTCCCCAGCGCCACGAGGCGATGAAACAGCTGCAGGAATCGCGGAAGCACGCCTTCTACGTCAGTGACGACGATGTGCATGTGCGTGGACATGGCGCACAATGCATGCAGACGAATGCCGTAGCGCCTGGCCGAAACCGCGAGTGCATAGGTGATCAGCTGAGTAATCGCGGCATCCGGTCGGAAGAGGAGGTGTCGTCGCAACGCGCGTCGCGTGAGGAGATAGGTGGCACCTGCAACGATTGCGCGAGGCTGGCTCATGGCTGCCGACGATGCCAAACGCGTGCCGGGGCTTGCGGTCAATGATTTCGCGCACTTGAATCTTCGAGATCCTGGCGGCTACTGTTTTCCGCTGGCGCCCGCCATGGCCTAGGCCTGGGACCGCCTCGTAATCGGGTCTCACCACCGAGGCAACGTCGGTCAGACTGGCCGGGCCGGCAGACCGGCAACGTCGGTCAGGTCGACAGTCAACGGCAACGTCGGTCAGCCCCGCCGGTCAGCCCCGCCGCAACGTCGGTCAGGTCGACAGTCAACGGCAACGTCGGTCAGCCCCGCAGTCCGGCACGGGCCCAACAGGGGCCTCCGTTTCCGGTGGCACGAGCCCAACAGGGGCCTCCGTTTCCGGTTGACATCTGGCACGGCGCATGGATCAACCACATTGCGCGCGTTCATGGTTGTCGACCTCGTGCGATGCTCTCGCCCGCCATGCTGCTGGAGAACTCCCATGCACCGACCCCTCCTCGCCCAAGGCCTCGTGCTGTCGCTCTCGCCGTTCGGGTGCTCTACTAGCCCGGAAATTCCTGAAGCGTACGGCATGGCGGTCATGACCGTGAACGGGGAGAGCTTGGTGCTTGACACGGGGGATAGCGGCAAGCTGCCTGTCGCCGGATTCGACGACAGCTGGGACGTTGACTGCTCCCGCCTCAATGGCGAAACCAATTTGGAGCTGGCGGATCACTCGAAGGACAGGAGGGGCTTCTACTACCTCGATCTCCATCTGCTCGACAGCAAGCGCAAGGGCGGCGACGCTGCTGTCGTGAACATGCGAATGTACGTCGACGATGCGCTTTTCTATGGCTCTTGCCACGCGACGCTCCGGACATCGTCCGAGGACTCGCACGAATGCAAGTTCTCTTTCGCTGACTGTGGTCTGAACTTGCTCGGCGCTGCCCAGGACGTTGTCCCAGCGCGCCTCGAGTTCGCGTCATTCCACTTGAAATGGTGCTTTGTCCCGTGAGGGGGCGGAGCGCGATATGTCCGAGGATAGCTCCTCCGCGGCGCGTCGTGGCGCAAGACGACCGACGCCGCTCGACAGGGCGTCCCCACAGCGCGCGAGGCGCTCGCACCGGGCGCGGCGTCGGGCACAGCGCGCCGCAATGAGGCGTGGAGGAGCGCCCCGAAGCAGCTCTGGCCGGCGCGTCGGCCGGCAGGTACACCTCGATCCATGGTCGATGCGTCTCCCCGGCGGAGGTTCAGCGCCGCGTTCGTTCGGTGGTCTCGCCGCGTCCGGCGGCGGCTCGCGCTCGATCTGGTCCTCACCGGCGCCGCCGCTGGGATGATGCTCGGCGCGGTAGGCGCGGCGGTCGCCTGGCACATGCGGCAAGGCGCGCTGCGCCCCTGGATGGCCGCGGGCGGCCTGCTCGGCGCCGTGGCTGGCGCGGCGGTGGCGCGCCGGCGCCGGTGGACTGACCCGAACGTCGCGTTGTTTCTCGACGGCAAGCTCGGCTCCGCCGAGTCGGTCTCCACGGCCGTCGAGCTCGCAGCAGCCCAGGACGCGGCGGACGGCGCGCCCGGTGCCAGCGCATCCGCGGCCCGCGACGTGGTGTTCGCCCACGCGGCCGCGGCCCTCGATGCCGCGACCGCCCGGCAGGTCCGCACGCCCCTGTGGCGGCGCTGGCATACCGGAGCGCCCCTCGCGGCAGCGGCCATTGGCTATCTCAGCTGGCTTCCCCTGCCACCTGCGCCCGCCGCAGCAGCGCCCCCGCCCGGGGCCGAGCAGGTACGCCTCGCCGAGATCGCCGGCCTCGGGCGGGTGGTCCAGCTTTCCGAGATCGACGCCCGGGACGCAGAGCAACGCGATCGGCTGAAAAAGCTCTCGGACGACGCGAAGAGGCTCCGCGAAAAGCTGAAGAGCGGCGTCGAGCGCCGCGAAGCGCAGGCCGAGCTCGGCAGGCTCCGCGACGCGATCACGGCCGAGCGGCTATCGCTCGGCGAGGGCGAGCAGCGTCATGGGATGGAGTCGGCGCTCGGCAAGCTCGGAGAAGACCCTCAGCTGAAGCGGGCTGCGAAGGCGCTCGGCGATCGCGACCTCGTGGCGTTCGACGAGGAGATGGCGCGGCTCGCGAACAAGCTCGAACGGGACGACCGCGAACGGGCGAGGAAGGTGCTCGAGGAGGCGACCGAAGCCGCCAGGAGGGCCGGCGCCCCCGGCGTGGCGAAGGCGCTCGAGGAACAGCGCAAGCTGCTGGATCAGCGCGGCAAGCAGGCCGACGCGCTGAGGGAGCTGGCGGAAGCGCTCGGCGACGGACTGGGCGACGAGGGGCGCGACGCGCTCCGCGAGCTCGCCCGGACCGGCAGCGACCGCGACGCGCGGCGGCTTGCTGGCAGCCTCGAGAAGGCGCTCGAACAATTGAGCCCCGAGGAGCGCGAGCGGCTCGCCGACCGCTTGAAGCAGCGGATGACGCAGTCCCCCGAGAGCGCGCTCGGAGAGCCCATGTCGAAGGAGCAGATGCGCGAGCTCGCGCGGCAGCTCGAGACGCCGGACGGACAGCGGCAGCTCGAGGAACAGCTGCGCCAGATGGCCCAGGAGGGCAGCCCGGGCAGCGAGGAATCGAAGCGCCAACGAGCGCTCGACGATGCACAGCGCGGGGCGGGCGAGGCCGAGGGGCAGCTCGGGGGGACGCCGCTCCCGGTGCCGATCGCAGGCGGGTCAGGCCAACCCGGGTCAGGCCAACCGGGGTTGGGCGGCCAGGAGCGCGGACAGGGCGGGCAGCAGGGCTCGTCGGGGGGTGGGGCCGGCAAGCAGGGGTCGGCGCAGCCAGGTCACTCGGAGGGCGGCGGCTCGGGCAGCCACGAAGGGCAGACGGGCGCGATCGCCGGGGGTGAGCTGCGCTCACGCGCCAGCGCGAGGCTCAACCCGGGTAGGCCGATGCCCGGGATCGTGACGGGCCGAGCAGCCGGGCGCGCCGGAGACACCGCCAACGTGCGCGGCGAGAGCGCGCTCGGTGTCGTGGGTCCCCAGGAGGTCGGCGGTGTCGAGCGCAGCGATGTCCCCGAAGAGTACCGCGAGCAGGTAGGCCGTTACTTCCAGCCGCGCTGAGTCCGGGGACGAGACGTGGAGCGCGCAGCGCCGACCAGCCTAGCTCTACCCCGCAGTCGCGCTAGAAGCTCGCGCCCAGCACCAGGCCGTTCGCCTCCGCGCTCACGAAGGGCGCGGCATACAGCCGGGGGAGCCCGGCCTTCGGGACCGGCGTGCGGCTCGACGTGGAGAACGCGTACAAGGCCGTCCCCGCGAGCACCACGCCGCCGCCGAGGAAGCTCCAGAACGAGACGTTGGCGAGCGTGGTCTGGGCGTCGCGCAGGTCGGTGCGCCTCGCGCTGCCGAACGGCTCCGTCGCTGCGGACTCGCCCTTTGCCGTGGAGAGGATCGCGAAGGTCACGCCCGACGCGAGCCCGAGCAGCCCGACGGCCCCGCCCGCGACCACCAGCGGAATGTTCGGGCCCGAATCGAGGCTGAGGGCGATGCTCTGGTCCGAGCCCCTCGCCACGAGCAGCGACGTCGATGTCCTGGCGCCAGCGCGGCGTGCCTCGATCGTGCGCTTGCCGGGATCGACGAACACCTGGGTTTCGAGGGGCGAATGCCCGACGACCTTGCCGTCGACCAGCACCTCGGCGTCGTCGACGTTCACGCTGATGCGAAGCGCGCCGACCTGCGACCTGGCGATGGCGAGGCGCTTCTGCAGGAAGCTCTTCTTCTCGGCCTTCTCGCCGAGCGGAAAGATATTGAGCGCGTACAGGAGGTGCTCGGCCGCCTCGCGGGGCTGGTTCACCTCCAGCTCGACGTTCCCCAGGTTGCCGGCCACGTCAAAGCTCTGCTGGAGATCCCACGCCGCCTGATAACGCGCCTCGGCCTCGGCGAATCGCGCTTCATCGTAGAACCTGTTTCCCTCCCGGTAGAGCTGCGCGGCGCGCTCGCCCGCGCGCGACGTCGCAGGCGCGGCGTCGGTCGGAGAGTTCGGCATCAGCCGAGCCTCTCCGGTCGCGCTCGCGACGCTCGGCCCCAGAAGAACCGCCGCGCACGGGAGGAGTAGAGACAGGTATTTCAAGAATGGCTTTCGCATGGTGGCTGGCGGGAGGAATGCAATCCGGAGAGGCGACGCCTCAGGGGAACGGACGCGGCGGAGCGGTCGTCCCCGGGGGCGTTGTGGGCGACGCAGAGGGCGCGGACGGCGGGACCGGGGGTGGGAGCGGAGGGCTCACAGCCAAGTCGTAGATGTCGTCCGCCGCCGTCGAAGGCTTGACGGGGCGCCTCACCTGCGCAGCAGGGCGCGGTGATGACGGACGGGCAGCGACCGTGGCCGCGGAGTGGGCGGGCGGCGAGCTCGGCTCCGCCGTGGGCGATACCGTCGGAACCTCGGGCGCGGCGGGAACGGGTCGCTCTGCGATGGGCGGCAGCTCGATCGCCACCGGGGGCGGATGTTCGGGCTGCGCGCTCGGGGTGGGCGTCGCGAGGCCTGCGGGATCGGGCGTGGGAGCGCGGCCGCCCTCGGCCAGCGCCGGATCCTGCTCGCTCGTCGGATTGGCGGCGCGCCATAGCACCCAGAAGCCTGCGACCGTCGCGCTCCCCAGAAACACGAGCAACGCGAAGAGCGCCAGCGGGGCCCGGCGGCGGCGCGCCGCGAGCACCGCCGCGGCGGCCGCTGCGGTCACCGCGGTGTCGTCGGACCGCGCCGCGGTCGGCTGCAGCCCCGCTCGAGGCGCGCTGGCTGCTGGCGGGGAAACGGCCGCTGCGATCGGCCGCTGCTTCCGGGACGACTGCCCGCGCGAGCCGGACGACTCGTCTTCGGGCGGCGGCCAGACGCCGCTGCCCACACCAACGTGGGCCGTGCGGACGCCACCGGGACGCGCGCCGCCCTGCCCATCGGGAGCACCGGTCGGGGGGCCCGGCAACCCCTGCACAGGGATCCTGCGCATCGTCGGCCGGTTCCGTTCGTCGACGCCCTTCAACAGCGACGGGGCTACCTGGATCTTCTGCTGATCCATCGCCTGGTGCGCTCGGTTGGGAGGCAGCGTGACCGGAGGAACATACACCTGCTTGTCGCTCGGCCCCGCCTCGCGATCCTGGCGGCGCCGCGGCCTGGGCTCGCCCCACTGCACCATCCGCTCCGCGGGCGGCGCTGCGGGGCCGGTGTTTCCTTCTTCGGGTCTGCGGCGCGGCTCCTGCGTGAGCGCTCGCTGTTGCGCCGGTGAGGGGTGCTCTTGCGATGCAAAATTCGGCGTGTCGTACCCGCGCGGCGGCTGCTGCGGCAGCGTCGGTTGCTGCGGCGCGGCGTCGCCCGCAGCGCCTTGAGCCGCCGGCTGCCCTGGCGAGCTCTTGTTCGCGTTCCTGTTGGTCATGCCTGCCCCTCTCGCCACGCGCAAAAGGCGTGCTGCTGCCCCACGTGAGCAGCAGTGCATCGAGCCCCCGGTACAAGACGCCGCGCTGTCATGGGCGCGCTCCCGAGGTGATCTGCCTCGACCGCTGCACCGCAGACGGCGTGGCGGATGCCACGGCAGCGCTCCGACGAGCCCGGGGGCGCCGGAGGCCAGCGTCGAACGTGCGCTGGTCCGCGCACGGTACCTCGGAGCTCGCTCGGGGACAGGGCCACGGCATGGACCCGAAGATACTCCACCCGGCCGCCTCCACCACGCACCCAAGCGTCACCACCCCCTCCGGAGCGATGCCAAGGTCGCTCCATGGCAGGGCGCGGGCATCGGGAGCCGCCGCCGTCACGGACGTGACTGCGGCGGCTCCCGATGCCCGAAGGCGCCGGTGTCGCGGACCATGACGTCGCGCGAGGCGCGGCTCCGCGGGTCGACGGCGCGCAAAGTTGACCCTGGCCACCTTCTTGCTTCCGCACCGAACCACGCGCGTGTTGTCCAATACTGCGCCGCCAAACTTCCCGCGTGCTACGACATCGATTTTTTGCACCCATCCAGCATCCACGGTCCACGGTCCGCACCCAGGTTGAGCTGCCGAGCTGCCTTCTGGCCCGCACCCAGGTTGAGCTGCCTCGTGGCCCGCACCCAGGTTGACCTCCACCGCGAGGTTGACCAGGTTGGTTGACCCCTCCGAGGTTGACCCTTCCGACCCAGGTTGCCCTCTCAGCGCCGGCGCTCCCATTCCGCAGCCCGCATCGTAGCGGGTTCGTCACGCCGGGTGACGTTCCTGGCATCCGCGGCGACGACGCCGTACCCGCCCGTCAGCCCAGGAAGCTCACCAGCAGCGCCAGGGTGAAGCCGAAGAGCACCACGCTCACCACCAGCAATCCCATGGCCGCCCAGCTGGCCTGAGCGCGCGCGGGCCGTCGCGCGCGCCGCGACCTGCTTCTGTGCGCCTCCGAGGCGCGCTGCGGCGCAGCCCCTGGGGCGGGCCGCGCTGCCATGTCCGGCGCCATGAGGCCGAACGCCTTCACGGTCGCGCTCAACGTCGGTGGGAGCACCGGCGCCCGGACCGGCGGCAGCGTCAGCGGCGCCGTGCGCTGCCAGTACGACCCGGACGGCATGACCGACCCACCTTCCACCCCTCCCGAAAGCCACGCGGCGATGCGCGACAGCTCCGCCGCGAACGCCGCTGCGTCAGGAAAACGGAGCTCCGGGCTCTTCTCCAGCGCCCTCATGATCGCGCGGTCGAGCTCCGGCGGCACCGGTCGTGGCGCGTGGCTCGACGGCGGCGCGGGGACCTCGCTCGCGTGGGCGCGCACGAGCTCGTGGACGCGCCTCACATGCTCGAACGGATCGCGACCGGCGACCAGCGTGTAGAGCACCACGCCGGCCGCATACACGTCGGTGCGCGCATCGACGGCGAGCCCGCAAGCCTGCTCGGGCGAGAGATAGCGCGGCGTACCGACGAGCACCCCCTCCTCCGTCTGATAGAGCGACGGCGCCGGCGCGCGCCCATCGCCGCGCGGAGCGACCACCTTGGCGATCCCGAAGTCGAGCACCTTCACCACGCGCCGACCCTGCGCATCCGCGTCGCACACGAAGAGGTTCTCGAGCTTCACGTCGCGGTGAACGATGCCCGCGCCGTGCGCCGCGGCGAGGCCCGCCAGCGTCTGCGTCACGAGATCGAGCGCCTCCACCGCCGGCAGCGCGCCGCGCGCCGCGAGCTCCTCGCGCATCGTCCGGCCATAGAGCCGCTCCATGACGAGGAACGTCCTCCCCTCGGCGGTCCGCCCGAAATCGGTGACGATCACCAGGTTCGGGTGGGCGAGCCGCGCCAGCGACTGCGCCTCGACGCGCATCCGCTCCACGAGCCGCGGCTCGCGGTTCAGGTCGCGGTGCAAGAGCTTCACCACCACCGGCTTGTCGAGGCCCACGTGCGCCGCCTCGATCACCTCGCCCATTCCCCCTCGCCCGAGCCGGCGCACGGGCCGGTACGGCGTTCCCTCCAGCAGGGTATCGCTCAGCTCAGGCGCCGCGCATCGGCAGTCTTCGTGCGAAGGCAAGGCCATCCTCTGCGGGTCGAGGTGGTGCCGCCGTCGTCACACGACGCGAGGAATCGAGATCCCCTCTCGCTCCCGGACCTCGAGCGCGCGAGCGCTCTTTTCACACGCTCACCACGGGATGCTCAAGATTTCGACAGATCCGCGCGCAGCGCATCCTGACGCATTCCCCGGTCGCGTTCCAAATTTCCACACAAAGAGACGTGCGCGTACGATTTCGGAGCGCGCCGCGATCACGCCCGTGATCAGGCGGCGGTGCCCGCGGCGCTCCCTGGCTCCGCGTGCTCGGGCGTGGTCGCGTGCGGCGGCGCTGCTGCCTGCTCCGCCGCGAGCGCCGCCTCGTCTTCCCGGGCGAGGAGCGCGTCCGTCTCGGTGAAGGCGGCCTCGCGTTGCGCGACCACGGCAGCGCAGCGCGCGCGGGCCGCGGCGAGCAGGCCGAGCCCGACGGCGACCCAGCCAGCTGCGGCCGTGTACCCGGCGGCGAGGACAGACCCCGCGTCGCCCTGATCGGCCTTGGAGAGCATCACGAACGCATAGAACGGCGACGGGGCCGCGACGAGGAGAGCGCTCTCGCTCGTGTCGAGCTCCGCGACGAGGCCGGCGATGGCGGCGACGATCCATGGGCCGACCGCGATCGTGAAGAGCAGCGTCAGGAGCAGCGCCCGCGTGACCAGGGGCGAGGCGATCCGCGCGCGAAGGAACGCGCCGAGCCCGACGAGGAACACGTAGACGGCGAGCGCGTAGACGGCGACGTGCTGGACCTGCTGCGCATGGATCGCCGGCATCGGGACGGGCGCGCCGAGGCTCAGCCGGTGCCCGACGACCCAGAGCGCGGCGATGGCGGGGACCCCCACCGCGAGGAGGAGGTACGCCGAGCGCATCACGCCGGGGCCGAAGAAGCGACGCAGCCGGCTGGCGCGGCTCCGAGCCCAGTGAACCTCGACGCGGCGCGATGGGCCGATCGGCTCTCCGGCAAAGAGGAACACGCAGAAGATCAGAAACGAGAGCGCCGCGCACACGCCCGCGACGATCGCGGGCAGGCGATCGGAGGCGTCCACCGAGAACGCCGGCACCGCGACGGCGGCGGTCGCCACGGGCGCGCAGACCGCGAACCACGTCTTCAGCCCGGAGGAGCGGTCGTCGCTCTCGCTCGTGAGGTTCGCGACGGTCACCTGGTACAGGAACCACGCGGGCACGCCGATCGCCGCGATCGGCAGGAGGATCAGGAAGAGCACGTAATCGAGGCCGAGCGGCGCGCGCTGGTAGGCGATCGGGAGCCAGATGGGCGGCCCCTCGGGCACCTCCGGCCAGGCCAGGTGGGCCGCGTACGAGAGCCCCGAGCCACCCGCCGAGAACAGGCCGATCGACAGCGGGAATGCGAGCAGCAGCGTGACGAGGATCGCCGCGCGCAGGCTCCCCATCTTCGAGCTGATCGCCAGGCCGAAGGCCACGCTGAGCAGCGCGATCAAGAAGAGGAACAGGAAGGCGATCACCACCTCCATCGCGGCGATCCCGCCGAACAGGAACGGCAGCGCCCCGACCGGCGCGAGCATCACCACGTACATCGAGATCGCCGTGTAAGCGGCGAGGAACTTGCCTCGCGCGATCTCGCCGGGCGGGATGCCCGTCAGGAGCACCGCCTCCCAGGTGCGCCCCTCGCGCTCCGAAGCGATGCTGTTCGCGGCGACCGCCGGCCCGACCAGCGCCACGACGAAGTACGCGAGCGAGAAGAAGACCTGGAACAGGATCACGCCCGTCTTCGCGGGCGCGATTTCCTTCGCCGCGATGCCGCCGATGGCCGTCACGAGCAGCGCCATCAGCACGGCCAGCACGAGCAGGATGATCGGCGTGCGGGCGAGGCGCGCCGCCTGCTTGAGCTCGCGGATCCAGATCGGGTTCGGCTCGCGCAGGACGTGCCCCACGCGATGCCGCGCTCGATCGACGAGCCGCCGCGACGCCGGACCGGCGGGCGGCGATGTGCCAGTCTGCACGCTCACTGCACCTCTCCTTGCGTGACCTCCAGGAAGATCCTCTCGAGCTCATTGCGCTCCGGCTCGACGCCGATCACGCCGACGCCGCTGCGCACGAGGTGCTGCACGATCTCGGCGATCTTCACGTCGGTGCCCACGTAACCGACGTGCACGGCTCCGGCGACGATGTCGACGTCGGTGATCCCCGGCCCGCCCCTGACCAGGAAGGCCGCTGCCTCCGGATCGCCGAGGACCCGCACCTTGACCTTGCGCCGGGAGATCTGCGAGAGCGCCGGATAGGCCGCCTGCCCCGCGCTCGCCGGCGCAGCGGCGTGCGGCGCGTGCTGGCCGTATCCGGGCGGCGGACCGCCGGCCTGCGAGCGATCGGCGGAGGCCGGATCCACGGGCGCGCCGTCGGGCGTGGCCGCCTCGGGTCCGTGGCGCGGCGGCGCGTGCCCGTGCGCCTGCGCCCCGTACGCGCCCGGCGCGGCGCCGTGGCGCGGCGGCGCGTGCCCGTGCGCCTGCGCCGCGCGCACCGCCTCGAGGCGCGCGGCGATCTCCCCGATCGGCCCGGCGACGACGAGGCGGCCCTTCTCGAGGATGCCGATCGACGTGCACACGTCGGAGAGCTCCGTGAGGATGTGCGACGAGAGGAAGATCGTCTTCCCCAGGCTCCGGAGCTCGAGCAAGAGATCGCGGATCTCGATGCGCGCGCGCGGATCGAGATCGCTCGCCGGCTCGTCCAGAATGAGGACCTTCGGATCGTGCAGCAGGATCCTCCCGAGCTGGAGGCGCTGCTTCATCCCCTTCGACATCGTGGCGACGATCCGGTCCTGGATCTTGCCGAGGTCGGTCAGCTCCAGGACGGCGTCGACCACGTCGAGCGACGGCACCCGGAAGGCGTCCGCGAAGAACTCGAGGTACTCGCGCACCGTGATCCTGTCGTAGACGCCGGCGTGATCCGGCATGTACCCGATGCTGCGGCGGACAGCCGCGGGGTCGATCGTCACGTCGACGCCGTCGATCTCGACCCGCCCCGCCATGGGCTCGAGCAGGGTCGCCATGACCCGGATCGTCGTCGTCTTGCCCGCGCCGTTCGGCCCGATGAAGCCGAAGATCTCGCCGGGGCCCACGTCGAAGGTGACGTCCTTCAGCACGTCGAGCGCGCCGAAGCGGTGCGAGAGGTGCCGGACGCGGATCGTCGGCCGAGGCCGCTCGATCTGCGCCGCGGCCGTGGAGGGCGGAGCGCCGCCGAGCGCCGCGCTCACGGCCGGCCTCCGTAGCCCACGACCCGCACGAGCACGCGGTCGCTGTCGATCCGCAACCCGGAGTCGCTCGCGCGCCCCTCGCCGCCGTCGAGCTGGCCGAACAGCACGGGCACGCCGACCGGGAACCAGTCGACCGATCCGCCCGCCGCCTCCTCGATCGCCAGCCACGCGGCGCCCAGCCCCGGCGCGTCGGGCTCGAGGAGCGGAGCCAGCAGCCTCCCGCCGAGGTCGTGGACGTCCATGCCGCCGACCCGCCGCCCGAAGCCCGCGTGCGAGAGCCAGCCCTGCCCCTCGCTCCGCGCCGCGAGATCGACCCCCGCGCGCGACGAGACCCTCTCCCCGTCGCCGATGCGGGCGAAGTAGCGGGCCGCGCCCTCCGGTAGCCACAGGACGCCGGCCCGGAGATCGCGGCCGCTCCGGTTGCTCACCACGACGTCGCCGCTCGGATCGGCGACGAGCGCGATGCCGTCCCCGAGCGACGCGGCCCCGTCCTCACGCACGATCACCGTCTGCCAGGGGAGCGCCGCGACCTTCGTCAGCCGCGCCCCGTCGCGATCCACGAGCAGCCGGTCGCGCCGCTCCGAGAGCTCGGCGGCCACCGCCGTGCTGATCACGCCGCTCGGGTCGGTCGTGCGGACCGTGAGCTCCTCCGCGCTGGCGACGAAGAAGCCCCGGAACCGGCGCACCGCCCCCTTCGTCATGCCGGCCCCCGCCTCGATCAGCGTGAGGTGGCGCGCCCGGCCGCGCACCCCCTTCGCGAGCAGGCCCACGCCGACGATCACCGCGAACGTGACCGCAGAGAGCACCGGCAGGTGCCAGAGCGCGCGGAGCGGCCTCCCCTGCCGCGCGGCGCGCGAGAAATTGATCGGACCGGCGAGCACCGCGTAAATGCAGAGCAGCAGCGCGGAGACCCCGATCGCCCAGCGGGAGCTCTCGTTCGGATCGAGCTCCCGCCGCACCGGATCGAGGTCGACGCCCATCGCATCCTCCCCCGGGCGGAAGGCGACCGTGGAGCGACGGTCGTAGGCTCGGCGAGCGAGATCGGCCACCCGGATCTTCACCCACGGGTCGCTGGCCGCGGGCGAGCGCGTGGGGTCGAACGCGAGCAGGTGCACCTCGCCGAGGCCGTAGAACGCCGAGCTGCCATACGCGCTCCCGCGCAGGTTGCCGCCCGACCAGCCGCAGAGCGACTCGGCCACCGCGGGGGTCGCGCTCGGCGCGGGCAGGAGCACGTTGCCCTGCTTGCCAAAGCCGCTGGAGCCGCCGGGCGGCGCGATCTCCGCGAGGGTGGGCGGCGCGATGGCCGCCCTCGCGACCTCGCCACCGACGAACGCCGCGAGCGTCGGGTGCCGCAGATCCTCGGGGCGGGCGACGGACAGCGCCAGCGTGCCGCCGGAGAGGACGAAGCCGGCGAGCGCCTCGAGCTCGGAGCCGCCCAGCCTGGACAGCGTGTCGGTGCGCATGAGCACGGCGTCCGCCGCGTTGTACAGGGCCGCCCGGTCGGGCAGCAGCGGGTCGCCGGTCGCGCTGTCGAAGCGAGGCTGCCCGACCCAGAGGACAGGGCTCGGCGTCCCCCCGGGCGCGCGGCTGGTCGATATGTACAGCGGCGCGATCGGCGCGTCGTGGAGGCCCCCGCGGAGCAGCGACCTCTCGCTGACGTCGAAGAGCACCACCGCGTGCTGCGAGGTCGACGGGAGCCCCTGCGACGACACCTGCGCTCCGCCCTCATCGAGCGCCCGCACCTGCACGTCGCCGAAAGGCGACACGTGCACCGGCACGCGCACGTCGACCGACGCGCCAGCCCCGACGGCGTACGGCGCCGACGCGACGAAGACGCGGTCATCGGAGTAGCGCTTCGACTCGACCTCGACCTCGCCCCTGGCCGCCCGGCCGCCGTAGTTCTGGACGCGCACGACGACCTGGTTCCAGCCCCAGGGCATCCCGCCGCTCGTCCCGAGCACAGGCGCCACGTCGACGACGAGCGCCGCCGCGGTCGACAGGGGCGGCGCCTGCCCGGACGCGGGCCCCGCCGAGAAGAGCGCCGCGAGCCACGCCGCCCCCGCAAGACCCCTCGCGCCTCTCCTCAGCGACCCGCTCCGGATCGCCTGCCCCCGCGGCTCCTGCACGCGTTTCATCGCCGGATCGCCTGCGCCACGGGCTCGGGCCGCGCCTCGATCGCGGAGAGGAGCGCCGCGATCACCTGATCGGTCGTGATCCCCTCCGCCTCGCCCTCGAAGGACCGGATCATCCGGTGGCGGAGCACCGGCTTCGCGACCCGCTGCACGTCGGCGAAGGCGACGTGCGCCCTTCCCTGGAGCAGCGCCGCGGCCTTCGCGGCCAGCACCAGCGACTGCGCGCCGCGCACGCCGGCGCCGAACCGGAGCGACCTCCGCACGATCTCGGGCGCCCCCTCGGCGGCCGGATCGCTCGCCCGGGTGAGCCGCGACGCGTACCGCATGACGGGCTCGGCGACCGCGATGTCGCGGCAGAGCGACCGCAGCGAGAGCACGTCGTCGCGGGTGAGCACCCGCGGCGGCGGCCCGCGATCGTGGCCCGTGGTCCGGGCGAGGATCTCGGTCATTTCATCCTCGGTCGGGCTCGGCACGAGCACCTTGAGCAGGAACCGATCGAGCTGCGCCTCCGGCAGCGGGTAGGTCCCTTCCATCTCGATCGGGTTCTCGGTCGCCAGCACGAAGAACGGCTCCTCCATCGCGTACCGCGTGCCCGCGATGGTGCACGCGTGCTCCTGCATGGCCTCGAGCAGCGCGCTCTGCGTCTTCGGCGTCGCCCGGTTGATCTCGTCGGCCAGGATCACCTGCCCGAAGATCGGCCCCTTGTGCAGCGAGAAGTGGCGCGAGCCGTCCGCCGCCGCGACGAGCACGTTCGTGCCCGTCACGTCGCTCGGCATGAGATCCGGGGTGAACTGGATGCGCGAGAACGCGAGATCCAGGCAGCCGGCGATGGTCCTGACGAGGAGCGTCTTGCCCAGCCCGGGCGCCCCCTCGAGGAGGACGTGCCCTCCCGCGAGGATCCCCCACAGCGTCTGCTCGATGACGTCGTCCTGCCCGACCACGGCCTGCCCGATCGCGTCTCGCAGCCGCGTGCTCGTCCGCTGGGCGAGCTCGAGCCTCGCCTCGAAGGACGCAGGGGCCGTGCCCTGACCGCCGTCAATACCCGCGCCTGATTCCGCCGCCATCTGGTCGCCCTCGGCCGACGACGATAGCCGGCCGCGCCCCGCGCGTCGATCGGAGCTCGCCATGCTATGTCTTGCGAAGGAGGATGCTTATGTTGACCTGTCGCCGTGGGCTCGCTTCGCACTGCCTCGCCGCGCGCACCGGCGCGGCGCTCACCGTGGCGCTGTCGCTCGGCGCGAGCGCCTGTACCGCGGTCATCGGCGAGCATGAGGTGGAGACCAAGTTCCTCGTGAAGCCCACCTCGCAGTCGACCTTCTCCGGATGGAGCGAGCTCTCCGTCTCGGAGGACCCGAGCTCCGTCGACAGGGCCGAGCTCATGTACATCCGGCTGGAAGCACGCGACGACAACGTGCCTGACCTGACCTTCCTCAAGAGCGTCTCCGCCTCGGCCGTCGTCGACGGCAAGTCGACCGTCGTCGCCAAGAAGGCGCCGATGCCTGCCGGGGAGCGCATCGTCCCGCTCGATCGGGTCTATCACGACGACATCCGGCCCTTCTTCTACAAGGACGACGAGAGCGGCGATTACACGGTGCACGTCGACTGGGAAGGCAAGGTCGATCTGACGAAGACGATCCCGCCCGAAGGGGTGTGGATGAAGGTCCTCGTCGCCGTCCGCATCGAGTGATCGAGGCCGCGAGACCGGCGGCGCCGCAGGCGCCCAGGAAGACGGAGTGCTTCTGCAGGGAAGGCGACCCGATGTGCGGCGGCCTTCCCTGGCGGGTCAGCGGGGCACGGCCGCGCGAGCGCAGCCGACGAGCTCCTTGAAGAGCGGCGAGGTGACGTACCGCTCCCCGCCGTCGGGGAGAATCACCACGATCCTCTTTCCCTGCATCTCGTCGCGCGCCGCGATCGACAGCGCCGCCGCCATCGCCGCCCCGCCGGAGATGCCGACGAGGATGCCCTCGGTCTTGGCGAGCCGGCGCGCGGCGTCGAACGACTCGTCCTCGGACACGGGCACCACCTCGTCGATGAGCTCGCGCCGGAGGATCTTCGGGACGAAACCCGCGCCGATGCCCTGGATCAGGTGCGCGCCCACGCGGCCGCCGCTCAGCACGGCCGCGTTCCTGGGCTCGACCGCGATCATCTTCACGCCCGGCTTCTTCTGCTTGAGCACCTCGCCCACGCCGGTGATCGTCCCGCCGGTCCCCACGCCGGCGACCACGACGTCGACCGTCCCGTCCGTGTCCTCCCAGATCTCGCGCGCGGTCGTCACGCGGTGCGCGGCGGGGTTCGCCGGGTTCTCGAACTGCTGGAGCATCACCGCGCCGGGCGTCTCTTCCACGATCTGGCGCGCCCGCGCGACGGCCTGCACCATGAGCGACCCGGGCGTCAGCAGCACCTCGACCCCGAACGCCCGGAGCAGCGCGATCCGCTCCGGGCTCATCGACTCGGGCATCGTGAGGATCAGCCGGTAGCCCTTGGCCGCGGCGATCATCGCCAGCGCGAGGCCCGTGTTGCCGCTCGTCGGCTCGACGAGGACGCTCCCGGCCTTCAGCTTGCCCTGCCGCTCCGCGTCCTCGACCATCGCGAGGCCGATGCGATCCTTGACGCTGCCGCCGGGGTTCCGGCTCTCGACCTTGCCGATCAGCTCGGCGCGCAGACCCTTGCCCGCAGAGCTCAGGCGGACGAGGGGGGTGCGCCCGATCGTCGCCGCGATGTCGTCGAAGATTGAAGCCACGTGCCGCCTCCCGTGGTGGCCGTTGGCCGGACGGGAGCGCCGGCCAGCGGGCTAGATGGAGTAATCTTGCACGAAGATCTTGGCGTCTCGGAGATTTACCAGCACCCTGTCCCCCTCGGACAGGCCGAGCTCGGCGACGCGATCCTTGGTCAGCTCGACGGAGAGCGGCTGGCCGTCGGAGAGGCGGAGCTCCGCCTTGACCATCCACCCGACCCGCGACAGCCGCTCGACGCGCGCGACGCTGGCGTCGTCGGCGGCAGGCGTCTTCGAGGAGTCGATCCGGGTGTGGACCTCGATGTCGTGCGGACGCACGAAGGCGTGCACGCTCGCGCCGTCGCCGGTCCCGGGGGGAGCGTGCACCGCGAGGGTCCCGAGCGCCGCCTGGCCGTCGCGCACCTCCCCCTTGAGCACGTTGATCGACCCGACGAAGCTCGCGACGAACTCGGTCGCCGGACGATCGTAGATCTCCTCCGGGGTGCCGATCTGCTCGACCCGCCCCTTGTGCAGCACGATGACCCGATCGGCGAGGTCCATCGCCTCTTCCTGGTCGTGGGTCACGAAGACGCTCGTGATCCCTCGCTCCTTGTGGAGCCTCCGGATCCACTCGCGCAGCTCGAGGCGGACCTTGGCGTCGAGCGCCCCGAACGGCTCGTCGAGCAGGAGCAGCGACGAGCCTGGCGCGAGCGCGCGCGCCAGCGCGACGCGCTGCCGCTGGCCGCCGGAGAGCTCGTGCGGGAGCCTGCCGCCGAGCCCGTCGAGCTGCACGAGGCTGAGGAGCTCGTCGACGGTGGCCGCGATCTCCTTCCGTGGCCGCTTCCGGATGCTGAGGCCGAAGCCGATGTTGTCGCGCACGCTCATGTGCCTGAACAGCGCGTAGTTCTGGAAGACGAAGCCGATGTTCCGGTCCTGGACGCGGGTGGTGGTCGCGTTCTTGCCGTTCAGGATGACCTCGCCGGAGTCGGGGCTCTCGAGCCCGGCGATGATGCGCAGGACGGTGCTCTTGCCACCTCCGCTCGGCCCGAGGAGCGCGACCAGCGCGCCGCTCTCGATCTCGAACGAGACGTCATCGACCACCTTGTTCGGACCGAACCGCTTCGTGAGCCGCTCGACAACAATTCCCATAAGCAACAGCTAGCCTTCCGACCCGTCTCGACCGCGCCTCGGACAGAAAAAGCGAGGGGCCCGAGCGCGCACCAGCGTCGCCCGCCGGGCGGGTAGGCGCAACCAGATTCAGAAATACACATCGGAAAGGTGGGCGTATTTGCAAGAAGCGTGGGGGGTGCTGTTGCAAGAGGGCTGACAGAGGGCAGGAAGCGCGGAGCCCGTGCTCAGGCCGCCCCCCTCCCGGGTCGGTCAGTCCTCAACCTCGGTCGGTCGGTCCTCAACCTCGGTCGGTCAGTCCTCAGTCCTCAGTCCTCAACCTCGGTCGGTCGGTCCTCAACCTCGGTCGGTCGGTCCTCAACCTCGGTCGGTCCTCAACCTCGGTCGGTCGGTCCTCAACCTCGGTCGGTCCTCAACCTCGGTCGGTCCTCAACCTCGGTCGGTCCTCAACCCCGGTCGGTCCCCGCTCGGTTCCCGAACCCCGAAGCGAGCTCAGCGGCGCGGCGGGCTGCTGCCCGACTCAACGGACGGCCCAAGGTGCTAGCATCGCCGCGCCGCGACGCGGCAGGCCCGGGACCGGAGGCCGCGGCGCGGCTGGACGAGGACGCGAGGCCGCGACGCGGCAGGACCAGGACGGAAGGCGGATGCGTTGTCTGGTGACGGGGGTGGCCGGATTCATCGGCTCCCACCTGGCGGAGCGGCTGATCGAGCTCGGACACGAGGTGCTCGGGGTAGACCGCTTCACCGACTACTACGCCCGCGAGCTCAAGGAGGGGAACCTTGCACGGCTGCGCGGCGAACCGCGCTTCTCGCTCTCGACGGCCGACCTCGCGACAGACGATCTCCGCCCGCTGCTCTCGGACCGCGAGGTCGTCTTCCACCAGGCAGCGCAGGCAGGCGTGCGCCCGAGCTGGGGACAGAGCTTCGAAGTCTACCTGCGCGACAACGTGCTCGCAACGCAGCGGCTGCTGGAGGCAGCCAGGGCGCACGGCCAGGTGCGCAAGCTCGTCTATGCCTCGTCCTCCTCCGTCTACGGCGACCCCTCCGGCAACACGGGCGATATGCCCATGCACGAATCCAGCCGGACCGCCCCCCACTCGCCCTATGGGGTGACGAAGCTCGCCGCCGAGCAGCTCTGCGAGCTGTACCGGCGCAACTTCGGCCTGCCCACGATCTCGCTCCGGTACTTCACGGTGTACGGCCCCAGGCAGCGTCCCGACATGGCGTTTCACCGGTTCATCGCCGCCGTGCTGAAGGGCGAGCCGGTCCGCGTGTACGGTGACGGCGAGCAGACGCGCGATTTCACGTACGTGAGCGACGCGGTGCAGGCCAACGTCGACGCCATGGATGGCGGCGCGGTCGGCGTGTTCAACATCGGCGGCGGCTCGCGGGTGAGCCTCAACGACGCGCTCGGGCTGCTGGGGGAGCTCGCAGGCCCCGTGCGCGTCGAGCGGGGAGAGCCGCAGCCCGGCGACGTCCGGCGCACCTGGGCGGACACCGCGGCGGCGCAGGCGGCGCTCCGGTACGTGCCCCGGGTGCCCCTGCGCGAGGGGCTCGCGGCGCAGGTCGCCTGGCAAACGAGGCGGCTCGGACTCTGCCGGTGACGGGCGCGCCGCGCCCTCACGCGCCGGCGCCGCCTCCGCGAGGGACGAGCTCGACCACGCGCGCCGCCGGCACGCGCGCGCCCACGATCTCGTCTGCGAGGTTGACCCAGCCCACGCAGCGATCGAGGACGACGCTGTCGGACGAGATCACGCCCGCCGCCCCCGCGAGGAGGCGGTCGGGATCCGGGACGAGCGTCGCCTCGATCGAGAGGGGCGCGCCCCCGAGCCGCTCCAGGATCCGCGCGCGCAGCCGCCCGGAGCTGGGGATGGCCGCGTCGAGGAGGAAGCGCGCGCGCGCCGCGCCGGCGCCGGACAGCGCGTCGCCGATCCGATCGATGGCTGCGTCGGTCTCCGCGATCGGCGCGTAGCTGCCGCGCAGCCCCGCGAGATCGCGCAGCGCCCCCTCCGGCCCGCGCACGAGCAGCCCGCCCGCGAGCGCCACCTCCAGGGTGATGATCAGGTTGAAGCCGTCGATGTTCGCCTCCGCGCCCTGGAGCGACGAGGACGTGGCGCAGCGCGCGAGGCGCGACGCCCGCTGCGCGTCCGAGCACGCGGCCCGCTGCAGCGCGAGGCGCTGGCGTGCGGCCAGCTGGTGGTGGTCGCCGGCGGTCCGGATCGCGGTGCGCAGCGGATAGCCGCGGCCGAGGAGCCACGTCACCTCCTCGAAGGCCACGCGCAGCGTCCGGACGGCATCGGGGCCGAACAGCCGCTCATCGTCCGGGTGTCCACCGCGCGGCGCGCCGCTGTGCTCGCCCGCCACGTCACCCGCCTCCGCGGCGCACCAGCGCGCACGTCACATCTCCGCGCATCGGGTAAACCCGCGAGTCGCCCACGTAGGTGATGTACGCCATTCCGGACCCGAGCAGAACCCTGGCGACGGTGGCGCGCGGCGAGCCGCCTGCGCAGGGCTCGGGCGCCACGCGCTCGCGGCCGGTGCGGCGCGTCCGCCCCGCCGCAGCCACCGACGGCAGCTGCCACGCCGCGATAGATCGACCTGCTGAAGGGCTGCTCGGAGCGACGGTCCGAGGATCTCCGCGCTCGCCGCTCGATGCAGAAGGGGCCAACAGATCAGAGGCCCTTCTGCCCGAACCCAGGACAACCCACCCAGGGGCGGGTGATGCCGTGAGCGCGGAGCTCGCCTGGACGGGCGCCCTCGCAGCGGCGCCCGCCGATCATTCGTGCTGGTCGTCGTGCAGCGGGAGCTTGAGCCATGCCCCGGAGGGCGGCGCGAGGTCCTCCACCGGCTCCCCTCGTTCGGCTCGCTCTGCTCTGCAGTGCAGGCAACAGAGCTCCGGATCCCAGTCGACGTCCTCGAGCCCCAGCTTCCGCAGCCACGCGAGCTCCCACATGAGCCTTGGACTCACGTGAATCACGTTGCCCGAACGACGCATGCCGCTGCCGCTGAACCGCCGAGCCTTGGCCATGAGCGCTCCTCTTGGGATAAGGGCGCCCATTCTGCCGCTGACGAAACCGCTCGCCAAGCGCGCTCTCGCCGAATCCGAGACATCGCCCAGATTTACGTTGGGTTGCGTGAAATTCTCAAAAATTCGGCATCTCGCCGCACGCGCACACCACTCGGGTCTCGGTGCGCCCGTGACGGGAGGCAGCAGCGCGTCATCGCCTCACACGTCACCCGCCTCCAAGGCGTGCCAGCACGCATGTGACGTTGTCCGGTCCGCCGTGCTCGTTGGCGATGTCGACCAGCAGGCTCGCCGCCAGGCTCAGGTCCCGGTGCCTTGCCAGCACGCCCTCGATCCGCGCCTCGGGCACCGGGCCCCACAGGCCGTCGGAGCAGACGAGGAACACGTCGCCCGGCTGCGTCGGCTCCACGCGCGACTCGATCTCCACGCTCTTGTCGCACCCGAGCGCGCGAGTCACCGCGTCCGCCCGCCCGTTCAGCGCCTCCAGCGCTGCAAGCGCGCCGTCCCCCTCGCTCAGCAGCTCCTCCAGCAGCGTGTGATCCCGCGTCAGCCGCTCCAGCTTGCCGCCGCGCATCCGGTACACACGCGAGTCGCCCACGTGCGCGATGTACGCCATCCCTGCTCCGAGCAGCACGCCCGCGAACGTCGTCGCCATGCCACGCACCTCCTCTTTCTTCTGGCTCGCCTCGTAGATCGCCCGGTTCGCACGCCGCGCGCTCATCACCAGCCGCACCTCGTCCCGGTCGTGCGGACGCCCCGTGCCGTACGGCCACGTCTCCTCGAGATCCTCGTCCACCTCGAAGCAGCCCTTGACGACCTCGATGGCCATGCGGGACGCGACCTCGCCGGCCGCGTTGCCGCCCAGGCCGTCGGCCACCATGAACAGCCCCAGGCACGGCAGCGCCGCGAAGCTGTCCTCGTTGTGACTGCGCCGCCGGCCCACGTCCGACTGCGCTGCCGCCTCGATGGCGAGCGTTGGATACACGATCGTCCTCCTCGCGCGCTCGTCTTCGGGACGAGCCGAGCCATGGCGCGCCGCAGACGGCGGCGCGCGTTCTTCTGCACCCGACGAAGCCGCGCCGCGCGCGGCTTCGCTACGTCGTTACCTCAGCGCAGCCGCAGCGCTGCCAGCACCACGCCGCACAAGACCCCCAGCACGAAGAGCACCGTGCCGACGAGCGCCAGGCGCGACCTGCGCTGGTCGACCTCACCCTTCACAGGCACCGCGCTCACCCACACGTCGTCGTCCGCCTGCGTTGCCTCGCGCTCCTCGGCGGCCCACTTCTCCACCCAACCGGCCAGCTGCACGAGCGTCGCCTCCAGCCGGGCGTCCTCGATCCCGTGCGCTGCCATCGCCCGTCGCGCCTCCACCTGCGCGATGCGCTTCTTCTCCGCCTCCGGCGTCATCGCGCACCACACCGGATCGGTCCACCGGCCGACGGAGGCTTCCCGGGCGTTGGGCGAGACGCTCGTGTCCTTCGGCGTTCTCATCGCGCTCATCTTCACAGATCAGCCGCGACCACGCACGCAGGGACGCGAGCTCCGCGTCCTCCAAGCGACCCGCCACGTGCGCCTTCCGCCCGTCCTCGAAGTCACGCACCGCCCGCTCACGCTCACTCTCCGCGTTCGGCCCCGGCGTCGCTCGCTCCTCGTCTCCGCGGGCGCTCGTCGTCGCCGCCGTGCTCGCGAGCAACAACGACATCGCCAACCACCCCGCCTGCAGCTCTCGCTTCACGGTCGCTCCCTCGTCCTCGCAACGTCCGCCATCCACGTGCTCGCTGCTCGCTCACGCGCCGCGCTCGGCCTCGCGCCGCGCGCACACGTCCGTCCTTCGTCGCGCCTGCCTCAGCGCGCCGTCTCCACGTCGTCTTCTCCGCCCTGCTTCGTGCCGCTGCGGCGGTGCACGCTCCGCCGCAGCAGCCGCAGCGCTCACGACCTCACGTCAGAACGCCTGCACCTCGGCCTTCACGCCCGCCGCTCCCTCGCCCTCCGCGGTCGCGCCCGGACCGCCGGCGCCCGCTTCGCCGAGCTCCACCGTCGCTCCTTCCACAGCCGGCGCCGCGCCCTTGTACGCGATCCCCAGCGCGTGACCGCCGCGACCGCCGCCACCGGGACCGCCGGCGCCTCCCTTGCCGCCGACGCCCCCGGCGCACGCGTCGTGCAGCATCGTCGCGCCTTCAGCTTTCGTGCCTCCAACGCCGCCCGCCCCACCGTCGCCGCCTTCCTGCCCGGCTCCACCCTTCCCGCCCGCTCCGCCGCGCCCCGTCTTCAGCTTCACCGCATCGAAGCTCAGCTCCGCGTTCAGGCTGATCAACGCGATGCTCGATCCGCCCGCTCCGCCACCCCTCCCGCCGGCTCCACCGCAACCGCCCGCTCCGCCAGAGCCGCCGCTCGCTCCGCCCGCCGACGCTTCGCTCGAGCACTTGTCTGCGCCCGCGCCGCCCTTCGCTCCTCCGCCTCCGCCTCCGCCTTGCGCGGTGCCGCCCTTCGCGCCTTCGCCGCCGGAGGTGCCCGTGAAACCGCTGGCGCTGATCTCGCCGAGACCGGTCGCGCCCGCACCAGGGCCGCCCTCGGGCCCGCTCTCGCCTGCAATCCCGTCGGTGCAGACCGTGCTTCCTTCCTCACCCATGCCACCGTTCAGCGTCGCGCCCGGCGTGCCTCTGGCACCAGGACCGCGTCGGCCCCGTCACCGGCGCCCGGTAGACCGCGCGCCGCCCCGGCCGGCCCGGGATCGGCGGCTCGCCGGGCGGCGTCGCCAGCGAGATCCGGCCCTCCGCCTCGTCCTGCTCGAGGCGCCTGCGCAGCGCGATCATGCCCTGCGCCATCTCGGCCATCGACAGGTACCGCGCCGCCGGCTGCTTCGCCGTCGCGCGCCGGATCACCTCGTCCACGTACGCCGGCAGCCCCGCCACCTCCGACAGCGGCGCAGGATCCGCGAAGAACTGCCAGTTCACGAGCTTCGTCCGGTCGTCGAAGGCGTCGCGGAACGGGTGGCGGCCGGCGATCATCTCCCAGAGCACGAGCCCCAGCGAGTACACGTCGACGCGCGCGTCCGCCTCGTTCCCGGCGAGGTTCTCGGGCGCCATGTACGCGGCCGTCCCGAGGCGCACGTTGCGCTGGGTCGTCCGCATCTCGTAGGGGATGACCTTCGCGATCGAGAAATCGACGACCTTCACCATCCCGTCCGCGGTGAAGACGATGTTGTCCGGCTTCACGTCGCGGTGGATGATCTGGTTCTCGTGCGCCGCGTCGAGCCCCACGCGGCCTCGAGCGCGACGTGCAGCGCGAACAGCGGCGACAGCCTCCCCTGGCGCTCCAGGATGGTGCTCAGCGTCGGCCCGTCGAGGAACTCCATGAGCATCCACGCCGTGCCGTCGGCCTCGCAGCCGATGTCGTAGACCTCGACCACGTTGGCGTGCTGGATCCCGAACGTCCCGTGGGCCTCGGCCAGGCTCCGCTCCGCCTTCCTCGCGTCCTTCCGGTCGCGCAGGTGCATCATCTTGAGGGCGCACCGCGCCCCGCTGATCCGGTGGCGGACCTCGTACACCTCGCCGGAGTACCCGGCTCCGACGAACCGCACGATCTCCATCTGGTGGAAGACCTGCCCCGGCTGGAACACCTGCCGCTCGATCGGTTCCTCGGCGTCGCTCACGGCGCTGTCACGCTCCTTCCCAGCGTCCACCCTACTCGCCGGCTGCTGCGGCGGGAACGCCTCGGTGACGGCCAGCGCGGCGGTGGGCAGGTCCGCCGTGAGGGCCAGCGCCGCCGTGACGAAGGCCGGCCGTCTCGTGGGTTCCGTGAGCGGGAGCATCGCGTTGTCCATGGGCGGGTGCCTCTCGGGCGAGCGCCCCTCCTCTGGAGGCGCTGCCGTCGCCTACCCATGTCGGTACGGCGCCGCCGGAGTGCTCACCCAATCGACGTCTCCCCCTTCGAAAACGACGCGACCGCCGACCACCACCGGGCGCCCACGGCCCGGCGGCCCTCCCATGCCCGCTGACCGCTGGCCACTGGCCCACTGGCCCATGGCCACTGGCCTCCGGCCTCCGGCCAATGGCCTCTGGCCCCTGGCCAATGGCCGTGCAGAGCACGGTTCCGACAGGACCCTTTGCGCAAAGCGGTTGCGGCCGCTCGAGGCGCTCCCGCTAAGATGCCCAGTTTCCTGGAGGAGGATCGGAGAAGAGAACGATGGCAGCCTATGGATACAGCTTCGTCACGGACAAGGCGTTCAGCGCGTTCGCGCGGGATCTCGAGCAGGGAGCGTGGAAGGGCGTCTCGATAGACAAGTACGATGTCCCGAACCGCGTCCCGGCGACGTTGCTCTTCGAGGCGCCCAGGCCGGTGGTCTGGAAGCTGCGCGCGCGCTGGAGCATCGCGGCGCTCGACGAGGCGCTCGGCGTCGCCTCGGCCGCGGTGCTCGCCGAGCTCGACATGGAGTGGGACACGGCCCAGCGGGCGCTGCACCTGTTCCTGGCCTCGGCGGCCGAGAGCAAGGACCCGGCGCAGCGCGACGCGGCGGTGCGGCTCCGCGGCGCCTTGCTCGCGGGGGCGGGCACCGAGCAGACCCAGTACGCGTATGACGCCGAGGTCGACTACGGCTGGCACCAGGTCGCGCTCGCGGGCAAGCCGCCGCTCGCCGCCGACGTGAAGAAGGTCGGCGCCGGCGCGTACCTGAAGCGCGTCGAGGAGGCGACGGAGGCGCTCGCCAGAGGCCTCGGCCGCACCTCCGGCCAGAAGCGCGCGGTAGCGCGCTCGAAGCGCATCCGCGAGGCGGTGGCCGGCTGCACGCAGGCGTTCAACGCCATCCACGGCGAGCTCGGCTGGCTCATCGAGCACACGCCGAGCGGCAAGCAGCGCGACCTGCTCCAGGCGCTCCACGCGCCGTTCCTCGCGCTCCTGGAGCGCAGCCCGCAGCGCGCCCCGGCGGCCGCCGCGCCGGAGGAGGACGCCGCGGAGGAGGGGGACGCCGAGGAGCCGGAGGCGGAAGAGAGCACGCCCGCGTGAGCGCCTGCCGGAGGGAGCGCCGGGCGGGCCGGCGAGCGGTCCCTTTGCCGGTCGGCGCACGCGCACCTGTTCCGGCGTAGGTCGCACTCAGCGGCCTGGCGCCGGAGGTCGCGCCAGCCCACGCTCTCGTCAGGATCACCTGCGCTTCGGGAGCTGCACCACCAGGTGGTCGGTGCGCCACACCCTGCCGTCCGGGTCGGTCTGCTGGACCCGCCAGCGGCCCACGAGATCCGGCGGCGTCGGCAGTCGCTCCATGCTGCGGCCCGCAAGGCACATCCGCTCATACGCTTCCGGCCAGCCCGACGCGTCACGCACGCCCAGCGTCACGGCGATGCCGTGAAGGCTGTCCGAGACGCGGTAGTCGTCGATCTGCTCCTGGATTCCCTGGTTGTGAGCCGCGCCGCGCCAGATCTTGGTCTCGATCAGGGCGTGGCCGTCGAGGCCGGGCCGCGTCAGGCGCACCTTCACGTCGGTGAAACCCGCCACCTGAATTGCCTCGCGTTCCGTCTCCCATCCGAGGACAGCCAGCACCGCCGCGATGAAGGAGCTGAACACCTGCTCTTCCAGCAGCCCGGATTTGCCGTGAAAATCGCGCCCGACGCGCCGCAGGTTCGCCAGCGCCGCGCAGACGTCCTGGATCAGACGATCGATAGGGTCGCCCGAACTCGCCGGGAGCTCCGGCAGGTTCAAGATCGAGGCGATGGGCCAGGCTGCTGCGGGGTCGGCGAGCATTGAGCCCTCGACCCTCACCAGACCGGCCGCGCGCAGGAGCTTCAGCGCCTGCTCCGGATCGATGGAGACGTGCTCGCCGGCCTGCAAGGCGCACGCATCACGGAGCCGCCGCATCGGGACCGAGCCGGCGTGCTCGCGCACGACCTTCAGCACGCGCCAGGGAGCATCGAGCCGCCCTCGCTGCGAGACAGAGGAGCGCGCCGCGCGAACGAAGCCGTCGTGCCTCTCGCGAAAAACGCCGAAGATCTGCTCCAGCGCCTGTACGGAGGGGCTGGCCGCATCCCACAGGTGCTCCAGGCCGTAGGTCACGAGCACGGGGATGCCCCCGGACATCACGCGAAGAGTCTCCAGGCAGATGTCGTCCAGGGAGCGCCCGTCCTCCTGGAAGGACCTCGCGAGCACCGAGATCTCCGCCGGTCCGAACGGGTCGAGCACACACGGTTCGGCGCGGCTCACGATCCCGGATCCCACCTCGCTCTCCAGATAGAAGAGGCCGATCCCGCCCGCGAAGACGAGATCGAAGCATGTGCCGTGTTGTTTCCGCGTGACCTCCAGCTTGTTGAACCAGCTCCTTGCAAACGCCCCCCGCTCGCCATCTCCAGCCGTGACGTACTGGTCGGCCTCGTCGAAGAGCACGACCAGCCGCGTCGTGCTGCCATCGAGCACGCGCTCGAGGAGGTCGTCCATTCGCGGCGCCGCGAGATCGCGGATGCCGAGCCTGGCAGCGAGATCGCGCACCGCTCCGGCGACTGTCGACTCCTCGGGCGGCCCCGGGACGAGCAGGACGCGCGTGCCAGGTGCGTCCTGAAGAAGCTGCGCCTGGAGTTGCTGGAGCAGCACGCTCTTCCCCATCCCGCGACCGCCGATGACCTTGACGGCAGCGCCGCGACGGAGGTGCCCCGCGATGGTGGCCACCGGCGTGCCGCGATGCACCGGGTGGCGTGGGGTGTGGTGCTGCCAGTTGTACGGATTGGAACGGCTCGTCACACGGCCACCTGGGTCCGCGTCGGGAGCAGGTTCTGGACGTACCATGAGAGGTGCATCGGCAACGCCAGCGTCGCATCGTCAAGGAGGCCGAAGTTCCGCAGCGGCCGCGCACCGGGGCCATACGGTCCGCCTGACCGCTTCACAGCCGCGGCGGCATCATGGCTCTCGATGAGATCGAGGAGCAACGCGTAAGCAGCCGGGTACCTCTTCGAGAGCAGCGCGATGATCTCCCGGTCCACCTCGAGCACCACCTGACGTCCCAGGAAGCGCTCGACAGCCCTCTCACAATAAGGGTCCGTCGGCTCCTTCTGCAGGCCCCCCGGGGAGTGCACGCGGATCTCCTCGAGGAGCGCTGAGCCGAACTGTCGGTGCAGCAGCGGGTGCCCGCCGGTCCACGCGCGGGCGAGCTTTGCCGTCTCGTAACCCACGGCGAGGCCCGCGCGGCGCCCCAGCTTGCGGAGCATCTCCGTGTCGTGCGGCGGACGGATCGGCCCGAGCCACAACGGCGTGAGCCCCGCGAGCAAGGGGTTCGGTACCCCATCGAGCTGCGGAACGGACAGGTGCTCGGGGTCACGGCCGATCAGCACGAGCGAGACGACCCCTTGCTGTTGCTGGGACAGCGCGCGCACGAGCCCGAGGAGCCTGGAGATGCCCGGCACCGGGCCGAGGTTGCCCTCGCGCTCGAAGAGGAGATCGTACTCGTCGATCACGAAGCAGAGGCGCATTCCCTCATCCAGAATCGCCTGAGCCGCCGCCTTCAAACCGGCCATGCCCTCCCGTGCCGGAGGCTCGTAGGAAGCGCCGGACGCGCGCATCCTGCGGCCCAGCGCCGCGAGCATATCGTCCGCGACACCGTCGACGGTCGGCAGATCGAGCCCCTGCGCATCGACCCAGAGGACGCACGCCTGGGACACATCCTGCTCTGCGTCGGCCGTCTTGATTCCGCTCGCCGGATCGAGCCAATCGGTGACCGCGCGAACCAGCGAGGTCTTGCCCGACTTGCGCAGCCCAAACACGCCGACGGCGTCGCCGCGCAGGACGCGCGTGCGGAGGTCCTTCACCTCCGCATCCCGGCCCATGAGCTGGTGCCCTCGGACTGGATCACGTTCTTCGAAGACGTCGTACGTGGGCAGGCACTGACAGAGCACCTCGGAGAGCGGCGGCCAGAACCGATCCTCGTTCCACACCCACGCCACGCGCTGATCCCGGCCGGGCATCCGCTCGAGGCGCTCCTGGAGCGGCCGACCGTCGTCATACGTGTGGCCGTCGTCCGTCACGATGACCAGGTTGCCGTCGAGGCGCAGGCCAGAGCGCACGACCTCGTCGGCGGCGCGCTGGAGATCCCTCGACTGGACCTCGCCCTGGACGGCGACGAACAGCAGCTCGGGGGCCAGCCCGAAGCCTTCCTGGATGTGCTGCGGCGGCTTCGCTCGGAGCAGCCAGCTCGACGGCCCAACCGGGCGAGCATGGGTCAGCTCGAAGCCGTCCTTTTCGAGCACCTCGAGCATCACGGCGCCGAAGTGGATCTCGTCGTCGAAACGGCGCAGGAGGTGCTCGAGGGTCTTCGTACCGCGGCCGTTCATGCGGAGAGTCTCGCATACCCCACCCGCTTCGTCATGAAGCCGGCAGGCGGACACACGGGATGTCAATGCCGCCGTCGACCGCCGCTGCATCCGGCAGCGCTTCCGTCCGCCCCAGCCGGCTCTCCGCAGCCCTTCCCCGAACCCCAGCCGGCTCTCCGCAGCCCTTCCCCGAACCCCTGCCGGCTCTCCGCAGCCCTTGCCCGAACCCCTGCCGGCTCTCCGCAGCCCTTCCCCTCTCCCCCTGCCGGCTCTCCGCAGCCCTTGCCCGAACCTCTGCCGGCTCTCCGCAGCCCTTCCCTGAACCCCTGCCGGCTCTCCGCAGCCCTTCCCCGAACCCCTGCCGGCTCTCCGCAGCCCTTCCCCTCTCCCCCTGCCGGTAACCGGCAGCACGTCCTGCCCTCGTCGCCGTCGCGCTTGCAGCGCGTTCCTCGGACGGAACCGCGCCTTCTCGTGACGTTCTGCTATCCTCCGCCGCCGTGATTGTGGACCAGCCCCCCACACCTGCCCCTCACGAGGCTCCGGAGGACCGGGCCACGTTCGGGCTCTCCGCCTTCGAGCCTCGCCCGAGCCTCATGGCGCCCTCCATCGCGCCGGCCGCCTCGGCGGCGCCGCACGTCTCGGTGGTCGTCCCGGGGCTGAACGAGGCGGAGAGCCTGACGGAGCTCGCCCAGCGGGTGGATCAGGCCTTGAAGGGGCGCTTCTCCTACGAGCTCATCTTCGTGGACGACGGCAGCACGGACGACAGCTGGGGCGTCATCTCCAGGATCCGCGCGGAGAACCCGGTCGTGAAGGGGATCCGGCTGCGGAAGAACTTCGGCAAGGCGACGGCGCTCACGGCCGGGTTCCGCAAGGCGAGGGGCGCCGTGGTCGTCACGATGGATGCCGATCTCCAGGACGACCCGGCCGATCTGCCGAGCTTCATCGCCAAGGTCGAGGAGGGCCTCGACGTCGTGGTGGGCTGGAAGGTCAACCGCCTCGACCCCGCCAATCGCCTCGTCCTGTCCCGGATCTTCAACGGGACCGTCCGCGCGGTCACGGGCGTGAAGCTCCATGACATGAACTGTGGCTTCAAGGCCTACCGTCGCGAGGTGCTGCGCACCATCCCGATCTACGGAGATCTCTTCCGGTACATCCCGGCGCTCGCCGCCTGGCAAGGCTTCCGCGTCACGGAGATCCCGGTGCGCCACCACGCCCGCAAGTACGGCGCCTCGCGCTACGGCCTGGAGCGCATCCTGCGCGGCTTCTTCGACCTGCTCAGCGTCATGTTCCTCACGCGCTACTCGAAGAAGCCGATGCACCTCTTCGGCCTCATCGGCCTGGTCTTCGCTGCGACCGGCGTGACCATCAACGCGTATTTGACGCTCCTCTGGCTGCTCGGTCACAAGATCGGAGACCGGCCGCTCCTCCTGCTCGGCGTGCTGATGATCCTCCTCGGCATCCAGTTCTTCTCGATGGGCTTCATCGGCGAGTTCCTCACCTTCCAGATGCAGCAGCGCCACCTGGCAGACGAGCCGCCCATCCGCGAAGAGCTCGAGTGATCTCCGAGCCTCGCCTCGATCGGCCCCGGGCCCCCGCGTCCGGGCGCCTCCCCTCTCTTCAGGCCCTCTGCTCCGCGGCGCCACGCTGAGCGCGCGGCCGGGGTTCGCCGTCGTGAGCCGCACCGCCCTGCGCGCCTTCGTCCGCCTGATTGGCCCGCTCTTGCTCGTCCTCGTGGTCGCGCGCATGGACGACCGGGACGCGGTGCTCGGCGCGGTCGTATCGGCCTCGGCTGGCCCGCTCGCGCTCGCGGCGGCGCTGAACGTCCTCAACATCCACCTCAAGGTGATCCGCTGGGACGCGCTGCTGCGCGCCCGGGGCATCGTCTATCCGCTTCGGCGTGCGTGGAGCGCCTACGCGACGTCGCTCTACGTCGGCATGCTGACCCCCGGGCGGGTCGGCGACCTGCTCCGGATCCGCTACCTGCGCCACGACCTCGGCGTGCCTTACGCGGAGGGGCTCGCCACCGTCGTGATGGACAGGCTGTGCGATCTCTACGTGCTCGCCGCGTTCGTCGCGGTCGGCGTCGCCCGTTACAGCGCGGTGATCGCCGGCCGCCTGGCCTGGCTGACGTGGGGTGGAATCGCCCTCACGGTCCTGGCGCCCCTCGTGCTGCTCATCCCCGGGCTGGCCGAGCGGCTGCTGCTCGCCTTCTCGCGCAAGCTCGCGAAGGATCCGTCGGAGAGCGCGGAGCCCGGCGCGGCGAGCCGCTTCCTGGTCGCGCTGCGCGCTCATGTCGGGCGCGGGCTCCTCTTCACGCTCCCGGTCACGGTGGCGACGTTCGTCGTCAACTTCGCGCAGGGCTACCTCATCGCGCGCGCCCTCGGCGTGCCGCTCGCGCTCTTCGACGTCACCTGCTTGCTCGCCATCGCGAACCTGCTCGGTCTCTTGCCGATCTCGATCGCCGGCGTGGGTGTCCGTGAGCTCTTCTTCTCCCTCGTATTCCCTTCGCTCGGTCTCACCGCCGAGCACGGCGTGAGCTTCGGCCTCCTGGTCTTCGCCGTCGTCTACCTCAACGTCGTCGCCGTCGGTTTCGTGAGCTGGCAGCTGGCCCCCCCGCCCACCTCCCCGGCCCCATCCACCCCCCGATCCGGCTAGGTCCACGCACCAGGAGTCCGGCGAGGGATCCGGAAAGAGAATTCAACGCCAAGGCGCAAAGACGCCAAGGCGCAAAATAGAACAGATTTCGTGCATTTTTGCGTCTTTGCGCCTTGGCGTCTTTGCGTTGAACCCTCTCCCTCTCCGCTCGCGCGGCAGATCCCTGGCAGGATTCTGCCCCGCGGGACTAGAGAGAAATAGGGGTCGTGAGCCGGAGAGGCTCCCCCTCGAAGGCCGGCACCGGCGCCGCGGCGACGTGGAACGCGTCGACCACACACGTGCCGAGCTCGGTCCCGGCGAAGGGCGCCCCGTCCAGCTCCACGTGGGCCCCGCCGCTCGGCGCGAAGGTCACGGTCACGCTCCCCTCCCCGCCCGGCCCGCCCGGCTGCCGGCAGCGCTTCGCCTGGACGCGGCCGCGCTCGAGCGCCGCACCCGCGGCCTTGCCCACCTGGATGCGCGCCCCGTAGACCCGGCTCGACAAGGCGTCGTACCCGTCGTGCGAGCGCAGCGACACCTCGGCAGAGGGGGGGTACGCCCCGCCGCGCTGCAGGCAGTGCGAGGGGCGCACCATCGCATAGCCCGTCGCAGTGGCGAAGCTGCACACCGCGAGCGCCACCAGCAGGGCCCGCTGCCCACCGCCCCGGCCGAGCGGCCCGTCGGGCGGCCCATCGTCGTCCGATCCGCCACGCAACCGCTCGACCTCCGCACGGATCTCCGCGATCTCCGCGTCCCGGGCGGCGAGCGCCGCATCCCGCTCCTTCAGCTTGGCTTCGAGGGTTTCGATGCGCGCGCGAGCCGCATCGAGATGATCCCGGTAGTGCGACATGGCGCCATTCTACCGCGGGCCGCGCGTGGCGCCCTGCCCTTCCCGCGCCCTCGCGTCGTTACACGTCCTTCCGCGTCCTTTCGCGATGTTCCCCCCGCTCCTTGACAGCGGGGGGTGGGGTCAAGTAGCCGAGGACCCGCCTCACCTATGCTAGAGAACCACCGCACCAGGCTGAACAGCGCGCTCGCCAAGCTCGACGGCGCCCTCGAGCGGCTCGCGCGCGCCGCGTTGACCCTGGCGCCGTGGCCGATCCTCTACGGCATGAGCATCGCCGTGACGGCCTGGGTCTTCACCCACCCGAGCCGGCACGCGCAGCTCGACACGAACAAGCTGACCGAGGTGGAGCGCCGCTGGATGGCCGGCGGCGCCGCCGCCGCCATCGTGGGGGTCGCGCTCGCCTACTTCCTCGTGATGCTGGTGCGGCGGGCCCGCGCCCGCTCGTGGGATTTCGTGAGCACCGTGGGCCGCCTCAACCGCGCCCTGATCCCCCTGCTCGCGCTCCCGTTCGTCGCCGCGCTCAAGCTCCCGAACATCGAGAAGGACAGCCCGAAGAGCACGATCTTCTTCGCCGTCCTCGCCGCCCTGGCCACGGGCGCCGGCGCCTACGCCTGGGGCCGCCGCGCGCGGTTCTCGCCCGGGCTCGACGATGCGCCCGAGCTCGGCGGCGCGCCCGCCCGCGGAGGCCGCGCCGCGCGGTGGCTCCCGCCGCTGGCCCTGCTCGCGATGTGGACGGGCTACACGCTCTTCTTCTCCCGGCTCGCGATCACCAACCACCACGCGCTGCACACCAGGACGCCCGACCTCGGGTACTACGACAACATCTTCTACCAGACGATCCACGGACGGCCGCTCGGCTGCTCCTGGCTCAAGGCCGGTTACCACGGCTCCGCGCACTTCGACCCGATCCTCATCCTGCTCTCGCCGCTCTACCTGATCTACCCGAGGGCGGAGTTCCTCCTCATCCTCCAGTCCGCGTGGCTCGGCGCCGGCGTCGTGCCCGTGTACCTGCTCGCGCGCGACAAGCTCGCTCACCGCGGCAAGGCGCTGCTGCTCGCCGCGGTGTGGGCCATCTATCCGGCCCTGCACGGCGCGAACATGTACGAGTTCCACTCGCTCGCGCTGATCTCGCCGCTCGTCGTCTGGCTCCTCTACTTCTACGAGACCGGCAGGGACAGGCTGTACTGGGTCACCCTCGCCGTGCTGCTGCTCTGCCGGGAGGACGTCTCCCTGCTGATGTGCTTCATCGGGCTCTACGCCATCTTCGACCGGCGCCCGGGCAGGACCCGCCTCGGCTGGGTGACCATCGCGACGAGCCTCGTCTACTTCGTCATCGTGAAGCTGTTCTTCATGACGTCGTCGGGCATCATCATGTCCGGCAAGGACGCCTATTCGTTCGCCTATTACTACGAGGAGCTCATGCCGAACCGGAGCGGGCTCGGCGGCATGCTCGTCTCCCTCCTCACGAACCCTGTCTTCGCGCTCAAGGTCCTGCTGGAGGAGCCGAAGATCATCTTCCTGCTCCAGCTCTTCGTCCCCCTCTGCTTCCTGCCCTTCCTCGCCAAGCCCGGGCGCTGGATGCTCGCCTACGGGCTCCTGTTCTGCCTGCTCGCCTCGCGCGACGCGGTGTTCTCGATCCACTTCCAGTACTCGTCGATCCTCTTCCCCATCGCCTTCGCGCTGACGCCGATCGCGCTCAAGCGGATCGAGGGCTCCGGGCCGGCCGCGTACTACGGGCTCGACGGGCGGCGCCTGTCGCGCGCGCTGCTCGCCGCCATGGTCGTGGCGGCCGCGCTGATGTCGTGGAAGTTCGGCGGCCTCGTCGAGAACGCGTCGTTCAGGGGCGGCTTCTCCCGCGTGGCGCGCAAGCTGACGCCCGACCAGGAGGCGACCTACGCCTGGGTCCGGAAGCAGGTGGAGGCGATCCCGAAGAGCGCCATCGTCGGCGCGACGAGCAAGATGGGACCGCACGTGTCGAACCGGAAGGAGGCCTATTTCTATCCGGGCGAGCGCGCCGCGACCGTCCAGTACGTGCTGCTCGACGAGGGGGAGCTCAAGGGCAAGGACCTGGAGCGCCACAACGCGGCGGTGAAGCGCGGCGAGCTCGAGGAGCTCAGCCGGCTGAAGAAGATGGCGCTGTTCAAGCGGGTGAAGCCGCCGTCGAAGGCGCAGCCGCCGGCGCCGGCCGCCTCCGACGAGCCCCCTACCGGAGACCCGCCTCCGGAGCTACGAAAGCGGGACCGAAAGGGCGGCGCCGCGCCGCCTGCGCCCTCTACCACCGCGGAGCAAGATGAAGACCCTCCTCCTGGCCCATGACTTCAACGCGACCTCCGAGATCGCCCTCGACACGGCGATCGAGCTCGCCCGCAAGCTGTCCGCGAAGATCGTCGTCGCGCACGTGTACAGCGTGCCCGTCTACAGCTTCCCGGAAGGCTCGTCCCTGATCCCCTCGGCCGAAGACGCCGCCCGCATCGGCGATGCGGCGCAGCGGAGCCTCGATCAGGTGCTCGAGCGCCGGCGCGCCACGCCCGGCGTCGAGATCTCGGGCGTGCTGCGCGCCGGCATCCCCGACGAGGAGATCTGCCGCCTCGCGGACGAGATCGGCGCCGACATGATCGTGATCGGGACCCACGCGCGCGGCGTCGTTGCCCGGGCGCTGCTCGGCAGCGTGGCGCAGCGGGTGGTGAGATCGGCCAAGGTCCCGGTCCTGTCGATACGCGGACCACAACCGGCCTGATGTAGGTGACATCACGAAACGATCGGGTCCGGTGTCCGGCGCCGCCAGATCGGGCGTTAGAAATTTCCCGACTTCCTGTCAAATGCGTCCTGCCGCGACAACGAAACCTCGTTGAAACATCGGGCACGTTACCCCGGTGCCATGAAGATCGACACTGGGGATACGGCCTGGCTCCTCGCATCGACAGCCCTCGTCCTTTTCATGACGCCGGGCCTCGCCCTGTTCTACGGCGGCATGGTGCGCCGCAAGAACGTGCTCGCGACGCTCATGCACTCGTTCGCCGCGCTCGCGGTGATCTCGGTGCAGTGGGTGGCCGTCGGGTACTCGCTCGCGTTCGGGACGTCGCACGGTGGGCTCATCGGCGGGTTCGACTTTGTCGGTCTGCACGGGATCGCGGCGGTGGAGCGCGGCACGGTGCCGCACCTCGCGTTCGCGGCGTTCCAGATGATGTTCGCGGTGATCACGCCCGCGCTCATCGCGGGGGCGTTCGCCGAGCGGATGCGGTTCTCGGCGTACCTGGTCTTCATCCTGCTCTGGTCCACGCTCGTCTATGACCCGGTGGCGCACTGGGTGTGGGCGGAGAAGGGCTGGCTCTTCGAGATGGGCGCGCTCGACTTCGCGGGCGGCACCGTGGTTCACCTCGCGGCGGGCGTCTCGGCGCTGATCTGTGCGCTCGTGCTGGGCAAGCGCACGGGATATCCGCACGAGCGGCACGTGCCGCACAACCTGACGATGACCCTGACGGGCACGGGCATCCTGTGGTTCGGGTGGTTCGGCTTCAACGCCGGCAGCGCGCTGACGTCGGGCGGGCTCGCGGCGCTGGCGCTGCTCGACACGCACCTCGCGGCGGCGGCGGGCGGCGCGGCGTGGCTCCTCGTCGAGTGGGCGCAGCGAGGCAAGCCGACCGCGCTCGGCGTGGCGTCCGGCATCGTGGCCGGGCTCGTCGGGATCACGCCCGCGGCCGGGTTCGTGGCGCCGTGGGCCGCCGTCGTGATCGGCCTGCTCGCGGGCGTCGTCTGCTACTTCGCGGTCGTCTCGAAGGAGCGCCTCCGCTACGACGACTCGCTCGACGCGTTCGGCGTGCACGGCGTGGGCGGCCTCCTCGGCGCGATCCTCACCGGCGTCTTCGCCGAGAAGGCCCTGAACGAGGGCGGCCGCGACGGCGTGATCGCCGGCAACCCGGGGCAGCTGGTCCCGCAGCTGGTCGGCATCGCGGCCGTCGGGCTGTACGCCGCGATCGTGACCTTCGTGCTCCTCAAGCTGGTCGACAAGCTGATCGGCCTGCGCGTGCCCGAGAGCGACGAGCGCGAGGGCCTCGACGCCACCGAGCACGGCGAGACCGGCTACGCGCTGTAGCGACACAGAGGGGGGCAGCCGCAGACCCAGGTCGACGAGGGCTCCCCGCCGCGCTCGCCCTCCCGGTGGGGAGGGAACCGCGCGGCCGGGGGCGCCGTCGCTGTTGCCTCCCCCGGGGCGCACCGCTAGAGCGACAGACGGTTCGAACCGAAAGGCGCCGAGAGCGCCAGGAGAGCTCGACGATCTCCTGGCGCTCCCGGCGCCCTGACGGTTTTACGCTCGAACCGAACGGTGCTCCATCTTGCGCCGAACCTTCCCCCTGGGCGCGCGCCGCGAGCGAGCGCCCCGTCATCACGGAGCAGACAGGCATGAGCGGCCATTCGAAGTGGGCCACCATCAAGCGCAAGAAGGGCGCGCTCGACGCGAAGCGCGGCAAGCTCTTCACGAAGCTCATCAAGGAGATCACCGTCGCCTCGCGCATGGGCGGCGGAGACCCGAACGGCAACCCGCGCCTCCGCAAGGCGATCAACGACGCCAAGGGCCAGGCGATGCCCGCCGACACGATCAAGCGCGCCATCCAGCGCGGCACCGGCGAGCTCGAGGGCGCGAACTACGAGGAGATCCTCTACGAAGGCACGGGGCCCGGCGGGACGCTGTTCCTCTGCGAGGCGATGACCGACAACCGGAACCGCACCGTCGCCGAGATCCGGAAGATCTTCGAGAAGAACAACGGGCAGCTCGGCGCCGGCGGCTCCGCGCAGTGGGCCTTCGAGAGGAAGGGGATCATCCTCCTCGCGAAGGACGCGGCGACGGAGGATCAGCTGATGGACACCGCCGTGGGCGCGGGCGCCGACGACTACAGCGACCAGGGAGAGGAGTGGCAGGTGCTCTCCAGCGTCGACGTGATGGACACCGTCGTGAAGGCCCTCGAGGACGCGAAGATCGCGGTGAAGTCGAACTCCGCGGGCTACGTCCCTAAGAACAAGAAAGAGGTCGCGGGCCGCGACGCCGAGGTCTGCTTGAACCTCGTCGACTCGCTCGACGACCACGACGACGTGCAGAACGTCTACGCCGACTTCGACGTCCCCGACGAGGAGCTCGCGAAGCTCGAGGGCTGAGCCCGCGGCAGGCGCGAGCGCGTCACGGCCGCCAGATCGGGAAGCTCACGATCGCCCACGAGAAGAACGCGTGGGCGAAGACCGCCGGCGCCAGGCGCCCGGTCCGGTGCACCACGCGACCCCACACGATCGAGCAGCCGAAGCCCGCCGCGACGAGCAGCGGGTTCGGCCCGGCCACCGGATCGCCGAGCAGGAAGAGCGTCGGGGCGTGCGCGGCGGCGAACAGCGCGCTCGACAGCAGCCACGCGGCGCCCCGGTCGAGCGGCCCCTCCAGGGCGCGCAGGACGAGCCCGCGCCAGACGATCTCCTCCAGCGCGGCGATGACGAAGACGAGCGCGCCGACGAACACGCGCGCGTCGGCCGAGGGGTCGCCGAGCTGGAGGTACAGGCGAAGGACCCACGCCTCGCGAGGCGAGCCCCGCGGGGCGAGCAGCAGCTGCACCGCCATGGCGAGCCCGTAGAGCCCGGCCGCGACCAGGGCGCCGCGCGCGAGATCGCCGGACAGGGGGCGGAGCGCGGCGCGGAGCTCGCCGCGCCGGCGGAGCCACATCACGGCGAGCGCCGCGAGCACGGCGTAGAGCGCGCCGAGCGCCGCGAGCATGGCAGGCGCGCCCGCGCGGCCAGGATCGAACGCGAACGAGACGGCGAGCGCGACACAGGCGGTGACGGACGCGGCGATGAGCGCGGCCTCGCGGCGCGAGGAGCGCGGCGGCTCGCGCGGGTCGATCGCCCGCGGATCGCGCGACGAGGCCGGGGCGGCCGAGCCGGAGGCAGCCGGAGGAGCCGCGGCGGAAGGAGCCGCGGCGCGGTCTTCGCCCGGGATCATCGCGCGCTCGCCTGATCCGTCTGACTCGACCGAGACAATCGCAAGACCCGGTCGAGGATGCGGTCCGCGAGCGCCGGCTTGGGCAACACGCCGAGCGCGTCGGCGGCGTCGCGGGTCACGATCGTGGCGCGGTTGTCGTCCCGGCCGAACGAGTCCGCCGCGTGGTTGGCGACGATCATGTCGACGCGCTTGCTGGCGAGCTTGTGCCGCGCGTAGGCGATGACCCCCTCGTCCGTGGCGGTCTCGACCGCGAACCCGACGAGCACCGGCGAGCGCGCTCCGTCCGCGCCGGCAGCGCTCGCCAGCCCGGCGCGCGCCGCGCCGATCTCCGCGAGCAGATCGGGGTTCGGCACGAGCGGGAGCGACGCGAGATCGGGCGTCCGCTTCAGCTTGGTCGCGTGCTGCTCGGCCGGGCGGTAGTCGGACACGGCGGCCGTCATGATGAGCGCGTCGGCGCCGCGCAGGTCCTCGCCGAGCGCCTGCCAGAGCGCGCCGCGCATCGAGAGCGCGCCGCGCACGTCGACCCGGCGCGCGCCCGGCGGCGTGGAGAGCGACACGGGGCCGGCGATGAGCGTGACCTGCGCGCCCCGCGCCGCGGCCCGCTCCGCCACGGCGAAGCCCATCTTGCCGGTCGACCGGTTGCCGAGGAAGCGCACGGGATCGAGGTCCTCGAGCGTGGGCCCCGCGGTGACGACGACGCGGAGGCCCGCGAGGTCGCGCGGGGCGAGCCGCGAGAACGCCGCGGCCGCGATCGCCGCCGGCTCGGCCATGCGCCCGAGGCCGCGCTCGCCCGAGGCGACCTCGCCGAAGACCGGGCCGACGAGCTGCACGCGCCCGTCGGCCTCGAGCGTGGCGACGTTCCGCGCCGTCGCGGGGTGAGCCCACATGCGGGGGTGCATCGCCGGCGCGGCGAGCACCGGCCCCCGCGCGCACAGGGCGAGCGCCGTCACGAGGTCGTCGGCGCGCCCCGCGGCGAGGCGGGCGATCACGTCGGCGGTCGCGGGCGCGAGCAGCACGAGATCGGCCTCGGCGGCGAGCGCGACGTGCAGCTCGCCCGCGAAGCCGGGATCCCACATGGTGTCGCGCACCGGCTCGCCGCAGAGCCCGCTCAGCGTCATGGGCCCGAGGAACTGCTGCGCCGCGCGCGTCATGATCGGCAGCACGCGCGCGCCGCCCTGGATCAACAGCCGGGCCACCTCGGCGGCCTTGTACGCGGCGATGCTGCCCGAGACGGCGAGCGCGACGGTCGGCCGCGCGCCTTCGGGGGCTTGGCCAGCGAGAGGAGGAGCGGAGGCCTCGGGGCGAGGTGCGGGAGATGACGGCGTTCGGCCAGACATGGCGCAGGTGCCAGCGTGGGTCGTGGGGTCGGTCCGGGGTCCACCGTGGCACGAAAATCGCCAATCGTACACGGCCACGACAGGGTACACGCTGCGCCGCGGGCGGATGATACGGGGCCGCGCTGCGCGCAGAGCAGCTCGTGCTGGCGCGCACGCGCGCACGCGCGCTCCACCGCGCGTGCGCCGACCCCCGCGCCGACACGCGCCAACGCGCCCGCGCAGCAAGAAACCCGGCTGATTTTTGGGGCGTGGCAGTGGCATCACCCGCCGGGAGCGCGTAATGGGATGAGCTCCCTCACAGGAACACGACAACGATGGCAAGCACCGTCCTCACCGGCATCAAGCCCACCGGAACGCCGCACCTCGGCAACTTCGTAGGCGCGATCAAGCCGGCGCTCGCGCTCGCAGGGACCGCGTCGAGCGCGCTCTACTTCGTCGCGGACTATCACGCGCTCAACGTCATCCACGACGCGCAGAAGCTCCGGAGCCTCGTCCACGAGGTCGCCGCGACGTGGCTCGCGCTCGGCCTCGATCCCGAGAAGGTCATCTTCTACAGGCAATCCGACGTTCCGGAGATCTTCGAGCTCAGCTGGATCCTCTCCTGCTTCACGGCGAAGGGGCTCATGAACCGCGCCCACGCCTACAAGGCCGCTGTCGCCAAGAACATGGAGTCCCGGGCCGGGGCGTCGAGCGCCGCGGGCGCCGAGGACAGCGACGACGTCGACGCCGGGATCAACATGGGCCTCTATGGCTATCCGGTGCTGATGGCGGCCGACATCCTCCTGTTCAAGACGAATGTCGTGCCGGTGGGCAAGGACCAGGTCCAGCACATCGAGATCGCCCGCGATATCGCGCAGCGCTTCAACGCGATCTACGGCCCGACCCTCGTCCTGCCCGAGGCGCGCATCAGCGCGGAGACGGCGGTGATCCCGGGCCTCGACGGCCGCAAGATGAGCAAGAGCTACGACAACACCATCGCGCTCTTCCTGCCGCCGGAGAAGCTGCGCAAGACGATCTTCAAGTACAAGACCGACTCGTCGCCCCCGAGCGAGCCGAAGGATCCGAACACCTCGCCGCTCTTCCACCTCTACCGGGAGTTCGCCACGCCCGAAGAGGCGGAGGCGCTCCGCGGCCGCTACCAGAGCGGCATCGGCTGGGGCGAGGCGAAAGAGGCCGTGTTCGAGGTGCTGAACCGCGCGCTCGAGGAGCCGCGGCGCCGCTACGCCGATCTCATGGCCAACCCGGCCCGCGTCGACGCCCTGCTCCTGGAAGGCGCCCAGCGCGCGCGGGCGCTCGCGGGCCCGACGCTCCACGAGGTGCGCCGGGCGATCGGCGCTCGCTGAAGGCCGCGGCGGAGGGCGAGCGGAGCTCGCCGAGGCCAGCGCGGCGAGCTCCGCCGAGCCGCCGCCGCCGGCTCCGCTCGAGGCCGCCCGCTCAGCCGCCGTCGCTCGTCGTCGTCGTCTTCTTCTGGTTCTGGCGTCGCTTCTTGCCCTTGCCGCCCTTCGCCTCGTCCCCCGCGGGGTCCCGCTGGCCACGCGCTTCCGGCGCCGCCGCGCCCGTGACGGCGATCCCCTCTGCGGGCGGCGCGTCCTCGCCGCGCGCGCGGCCGCGTTCCCCTTCGGCGCGCGCCTCCCCCTTCGCGCGGAACGTGCCGAACCCCGCGCGCTCGGTCCAGCCGCGCTCGCCCGTGAGCCCGGGCTCGCGGCTCTCGACGGTGCCGCCGCCCGGCTCCAGGCCGGTCACGCCCGGGGTGCGGACGTCCGGCCCCTGCGTCACGACGAGGTACTCGTCCGCCACGTACTCGGGGTGATTGTCGTCGGCCGTCTTGGCCTCGGGGTCGCGCGGGCCGCTCCCGACATGGACGATCTGCGCGGTCGGCGGGTAGCTGTCGCTCCACTTCTCCCGCACCGCGTAGGCGCCGTCGCGGACGACCCGCGAGCTCGTCGTCTTGAAGCCGGGGATGCCGCGCTGAGCGAGGGCCCGCGTCCCTTCGGGCAGCTTCGGCGTCGGGCGCTCCACCTCCTCGAACGGGACGACCTCGTCGATGCGACGGAAGTACGTGACCGTGAGCTTGCGCGAGGGCCCGAGGATCTCGGCGCGCACGACGCCGCCGGCCACCGTCTCGTGGAGCACGATCGGGAAGTCGAACGGGTTCCGGAAGCGGTAGTTGATCGTCGGGTAGACGACGGTCGCGTCGAGGCCGAGCTTGATGTAGTAGCTCGGGCGGGAGTGCGGGTAGCGCTCGACGATCTCGAGCCCCGCGAAGAACGCGGCGCCGTGGAGCGTGCCCGAGATCTGGCAGGTCCCGCCGCCGAGCCCGTCGACGAGCTCTCCCTGGGCGATGACCGGAGCGACGCGGTACCCGTGCGCCTCGTCGCGCGGGCCGACCGTCTCGTTGAAGTCGAAGATCTCGCCCGGCATGACGACCACGCCGTCGAGCTTGGACGCGGCGAGCCTGAGGTTGTACGTCCTCTCCTTGGATCGCGCGCCGGTCGCGTAGCGCGTCTCGAAGTAGCCGAGCACCTGATCGAACTTGACGTTGCCGAGCTGCTCGGTGACGAGCTTCGGCGCGATCGTCTCGACGCTGGCCTGCGCGGTGTCCTCGCCCGCCCGGAGGGCGGCGTCGATGCGCGCGAGCGTGCCGTAGACGTCCAGCCGATACCCGATCTTCTCGGGCTTGAGCTGCTTCGCCTCGAGGTCGACATACGCGTCGACAGCGGGCGCGTCGAGCTCGACCTTCAGGTCGAGCAGCTTGCTGATCGCCCGCTCGGAGTCGAGGAGGAGCGGGATCGGGATGTCGAGCGGCGCGTCCTCCTGCGCGGCCCGCTCGTGCGCGCGGCGGAGCGCGCTCTCGGGGCGGAGCGCTTCGCGCACGAACTCGGCGAGGCGGACCCGGTTGATCTCGACGCCGAGATCGTTGCGGCGGAGCGCGCGCGCGGAGCCGTCGGGGAGCACGATCCGGATCTCCCCGGTGGCGTAGCGGCGCACGAGGTCGAGCGCGTTCGCCACCACGTCGCCGCCCGTCGGCACCGGCACCTGCGCCACGCGGAGGACCGGCGGGGGCTTGGGGCCGTCGTCCGGCGGGGGCGGCAGCACGAGGTAGGTGATGGCCAGGCCGCTCGTGACGAAGATCGCCACCAGCGCGGCGAACCGCCAGAGCTCCGGCGAGCGGCGAAGATCCATGCGAGGGGGGCCATCTTGAAAAGCGTTGCCCGAACCGTCAAGCGAACGCGGGCGCGCGGCGCCGCTACGGTGCGGCCCGCGTCACATCGGAGCCGCCGCGCGGCGCCTTCGATGCGGCGCGCGCGGCCCTGAGGAGCGGCTCCTTGATCGAGCCCGCCTCGGGCACGAGCAGAGCGCCCCGCTGGCGCGGCGAGCCGCCGTGCGGCGAGGAGCGCAGGAGGAGCGCGCCTGCGAGCACCACGAGGACCACGAGGCCGACGGTCGCGGGGACGAGCCAGCGCCGCGCGTGGCCCTGGTCGGACGTCGGCGGCGCCGGCCGAGCGCCCTGCGGTGGGCCGGCGCCGCGCTCCGCGCTCGCGCGCCCGGGCTGAGCGGCGGCCTGCGGCGAGCTCTGCCGTGACTGCGGATAGTCGGAGTCGAGCGCGCGCTCGCGCGCGATCTGCATGGCCTCCTGGATCGCGGCGCGCCGCCGCTCGCCGCGCGGGCCGAGCATCTGCTGCATCAGCGCGGCGAGCTCATCCGAGGCGGCGACAGGCGTCGCTGGCGACAGCTGATCGATGGACTGGCGCAGCTCGGCCATCGTGGCGAAGCGCTCGTCCCTCGGCTTCGCGAGCATCCTCATGATGATGCGCCCGACGTCCTCCGGGAGCGACGGGACGAGGGTCCGCGGCGGCTCGGCCGCCGCCTTGTCGCAGATGCGGCGCACCGTCGCAGGATCGTTCTCGGCGTGGAAGGGGTGCTTGCCCGTCACGAGCTGATAGAAGACGATCCCGAGCGTGAACACGTCGGTGCGGCGATCGATGGGCTCGCTGCCCGCCTGCTCCGGCGACATGTACGCGTACTTGCCCTTCAGCTGGCCGACCTGGGTTCGCTGCAGGTTCGAGGCGGCCTTGGCGACGCCGAAGTCGAGGATCTTCACCGACCCGTCGTATCCGACCAGGATGTTTTGCGGCGAGACGTCGCGGTGGACGAGGCCGACGGGCTTGCCGTCGCGGCCGCGCAGCTCGTGCGCGGCGTGCAGGCCGAGGGCCGCCTCGGCCACGATGCGGAGCGCGAAGGGGAGCGGCAGGCCGCCGCGCGCCTTGCTCTCGCGGAGAACCAGGTTGAGCGGCTCGCCGTCGATGAGCTCCATCACCTGGTAGAGGACGCCGTCCTCCTCGCCCACATCGATGGTCTCCGCGACGTTCGGGTGATGGATCTGCGAGACCAGGGTGGCCTCGTCGAGGAACATCGCCTCGAAGTCGGGATCGTCGCTCAGCTCGGCGCGCAGCAGCTTGACGGCGACGATCCTGGGGACCTGGCCGCCCGTTCGAGCGGCCCACACCGAGGCCATGCCCCCGAGCGCGATGGGGACGAGGAGCTCATAGCGACCGAGCGTGTGGCCAGCGCGTACTTCTCCCATGGTGCTCACGTGCCGCGTAACCCCGGAGCGAGGCAGCGCCCGCCGGGAATCGAGCCCGCCGAGCGCGGCCCGCCCACGACGTCGGGTCCGCAAGAAGCGCTCGGTGTGCCAGGTGGTGCTCTTGATCGAAAAACGACCGCGTGCGCCCGGATTGCGACCGGGCGCCTGGTGCTCGGATCGTCGCAGAGAACGCCTTGGCGCTCAACCCGGAACGCCGTTCGGGTCGCAGCGTGATCTTTCACCGATCCATCGCGGAACGGGCCCGGTCGCGCTCAGCGCGTGAGCCCCCGTGCCTTGGAGAGATCGCCGCTGTCCTCCGCCGGCGCGTCTGGCTGCGAGGGCTCGGGAGACGGGATGACCTTGCGCAGCGCTGACAGGTGTCGCTTGGTGACCCCTGTCACCGCCAGGATCTGAGCGTCGGTCGCGCGACGCACTCCTTCCATGGAACCGAGCTCCCGGAGGAGCGCCGTCCTCACTGCGCTGCCAAGCCCTGGGACGTCCTCGATCTCGGACCGGAGGCGCCGCGCCTTGCCGAGCCGCTTGCGTGCGTGGTTTGCGAAGCGGTGCGCCTCGTCGCGCGCGCGCGCCAGGAAGAAGAGGGCGGAGCTCGTGGATCGGAGCGGGATACCGTTCTTCTGGCCAGGCAGGTAGACGCGGTCGACGAGCTTCTCTCCGGTCTGCGTCTCCCGCTCCTTCGCCAGACCGACGATCGGGAGGCCGTGCAGGCCGAGATCGCGCGCCGCCGACAGCGCCACCTGCAGCTGGCCGCGCCCACCATCGACGACGAACAGATCTGGAAGATCCCACTCGCCTCCGCCGGCCTCGGAGCGCCTCGACACATCACCCCCCGAGCCGGCGCTCTCTCGCTCCGCGGCAGCGGACACGGGCGCCCCTTCCGTCTCCGGCGGAGCGTCGCTCGCTGCTGCCAGGCCGATGTCCTCGTCAGCCAGGTCGCCCTCCGTCGCATCGCTCTCGAGCGCGTCGCTCTCCGCCGGATCGCTCTCCATCATGTCGCTCCCGGTGACGCCCTCCATCACGTCGCTCTCGGGCGCGCCTCCGGCGCCGAGGGCGGCGTCGCTGTCTGCGGTGTCTGCGGTGTCTGCGGTGGACGCGGGGCTCGCCTGCCGAGCGGCCTTTCCGCGGCGAAAGCGCCGTGAGAGCACCTCGTACATCGCGGCGTAGTCGTCGCCGTCGGCCACGCTCTTCACGTTGAAGCTGCGGTAGCGCTTCTTGTCCGGCTGACCATCGAGGAGCGCCACGATCGATCCCACCGTGTCGCCGCCGCCGAGATGCGAGATGTCGCAGCACTCGATGCGACGCGGGAGCGTCGGGAGACGAAGGCGCTCCCTGATCTCCTCGAGCCGGGCCTCGAGATCGTCGGAGCTCCGCTGCTTCTCCCGGAACGCGTGAGCCGCGTTCTCGCTCGCCATCTTGAGCAGATCGACGCGGGGCCCGCGCTGAGGCACGAAGAGCGCCACCTTGCGGCCGCGCCGATCGCCGAGCCACTCCGCGACGCCCTCCGCGCCGTCGGGCAACACCGGCACGAGGACCTCATCGGGGATCGTGGTGGACGCGACGCCATAGTACTCGTTCAAGAAGCCGCCGAGCACCTCGTCGTCCGGCAGCTCCATGTTGCGGAGCGAGAAGGACAGCGTGTCTGTCACGCGCCCCCTCCGCACCAAGATCACTTCGACCTCCACGAGCGTCCCCTCGCGGTAGATGCCCACCACGTCTTGATCGACGTCCTTCACGTAGACGACGCGCTGGGCCTCGCGCACGGCCTCGACCGCCCGGAGCTGATCGCGGTAGATGGCGGCGCGCTCGAACTCGAGCTCCCGCGACGCGTCCCGCATTCGCGTGGTGAGCTCCCCCGTGAGCTCGTCGTGGCGCCCTTCGAGGAAGAGCGCGACCGAGCGGACCATCTCCGTATAGAGCTCCCGGTCCACATCCATCACGCAGGGCGCGAGGCAACGCTTGATCTGGTACTGCAGGCAGGGGCGCCGGCGCGACGCCATCTCGGTATCGGAGCAGGTGCGGAGCTGGAAGTGCTTGTTGACCAGGTGGAGCGTCCGCCGCGCGCTCGTCGCCGAGTGGTAGGGCCCGAAATAGCGCGCCTTGTCCGGGGCGGGACGGCGGACCGTCTCGAGCATCGGCCACGCCTTCTGCGTGTCGAGCCTGAGGCAAAGGAAGTCCTTGTCGTCACGCAGCTTGACGTTGAACCGCGGCTTGTGCTGCTTGACGAGCTCGTTCTCGAGTACGGCCGCTTCCTTCTCGGTGGCGGTCACCACCGTCTCCAGATCGGCCACGATCTTCCGGAGTATCGGGATGAAGTACCGGGCGTCGCTCCCGCTCTCCTGAAAGTAGCTGCGGACGCGCGAGCGCAGGCTCTTCGCCTTGCCGACGTAGACGACAGCGCCGGCCTTGTCGATGAACAGATAGCAGCCCGGCGTCGTCGGGAGCGACGCGAGCTTGGCGGCGAGGAGGGCTTCGGGATCCTGCTTGGCGCTCGGGTTGACCACGGCCGGAACGATCTAGAAGTCGCGCGCGCCGGCAGCAAGCGCCGCGATCACGGCTGCTCCCGTGGAGAGCGGCCGACGCGGCCCGCGCCGGTTCTCCTTTACATCTAGAAACGCCGTCATGTGACGCGGCGCCGCTCGCCTCGGCGCGACGGGGCAGAACGCCCAGGTCGAGATGTCCGGCGGCGAGCGCCCTGATCACGTGAGCCGCGCAGCGCGCGCGAGCGCCCTGATCACGTGAGCCGCGCGCGCCGCGTGTCGACGCGCGGCTCTCGTGAGGCCACCCGATCACGGCGCGCCGCCGTCACGCGCCGCGCGATCGCCCGTGTAGGAGGCGGCGCTGGCGACTGCGGTGATGGCGCGCCGCGCCCACGTCGACGCGAGACACGCCCTCGATCTGGCAGTGGGCTCGACGTCAGGATCTTCGCGGGAGGAGGTCTCGGGTGTCGACCGCTCCTGCTTCGTGGCCTGGCGGACGACGGCGTCTTCGCCTCGGTCGCAATCCGGCGCGACTCCCGGTCGCTCCATCGCGCCCAGTCCGTCTGGAGCTTCCTGGCCTTGAGAGAGGTCGCCCGCTGGAGAGCGAGGTTGCCCGTACCGGCCATCGGTGCCCGCTTGTCCCCGCCGTAGCTGCGCTTCGGGCTCTCCCCGCAAGCCACTTTCAGCCCGCCGGGCGCCACGGTGGCGATCGTCTGGGAAGCATCTGGCGGGAATCAGGGAGGAACCTGGGAGGAAGCTCGGAGGAAGCTCGGAGGGGCGATGGCAGGGCTGATGCCCGGTCGGAGCTCCATCGTTACCGCGCACCATCTAATCAGGTTGCCTGAACCCGAAAGGACTTGTATGGTCGTAACACCACCAGCGACTGCCCGTTCGATACCCGGGTCCTGGGGCCAGAAGGCATCGGCGAACTGAGCCTGCGGCGCCACCGGCCCCGTGCCTGGTTCCCGTTCGCTGCCGTCCAGGTGCGCCGCCGCGCCTGGTGTCGGGCGGCCCCCGAGGTGGGAGTGCGCGTCGAACAGCCGAGGAGTGACGAACTGTCCACCAGCGTCCATCACCGCCGCCCCGCTCGGGGGATCGATGTCGCCCTCGGCGGCGACGGTGAGCTTCGCCCCCTCGCACGGGAGCGAGCCGCGGGCGAGCGTCACCCTGGTGCCCAGCACGAGTGTCACCCCCTGAATCAGGATGAGCGGCTGAGCGGGAGCGGCGGCCTCGTGGCCTCCCGCAGGGCGACTTCCGGCTTGCCAGGGCGGCCGTCGGAGCTCGGGCACGGCGAGCGGTTTGGGAGACTCGGCCGGAGGCTGGGCAGCTCCAGCACAGCCGCAAAAAGACGCAGCCAGACCGGAGGCGACATGGCCTGGGGGCTGCAACGTGGGTGGGAGCAACCGCGTCGGGCCGCCGCGCCGATCCGCCAGGGGGATGTCCTTGCAGGTGGGTGGGGTAGCCCTCATGACGTCGACACCGCCGGAGGACGCCTCGGCGGCCGACACGTTGCGGTCGATCCCGGAGAGCGGCTCGGTCGGGAGACGAGAGCTCGGGCATACGGTTACGCCGCCGGAGCAGGGCGGAGTGCAGAAGTGAAAGGCTGCCGCTCCAGCTCACCGGGGGTCGCCTGGAACGGCGACCTCGGCCATGACACCTTTCCTCATCGCGGGCGCTCCACCCGGGGGGTCGGGCTCCTCCACGGTCCCTCGGTCAGGCGCCCGCTTCGGTCGCTGCGCGGTGGGGCGCGTGTGTCCGGAGCACAGGAAAGCAGATCCTCATGGGAATGTCGCTGGCTCCCCTCGGTTACGGGGCTGCCCACGGCGCGCGCGCGGCGGCATCCAAAGCGGGAGCGCGGTGCAGAGAGGAGCGCGGCGCTGTCCATCGCACCCTCTTGGGTTGGGGCGGAGCCTGGCTTCGCGGCGCGACGTCGCCAGGGAGACGAGGTGGCTGGAGTCCTGCTCGACCGGTCGCCCCAGCACCCCATGACCCGACGGGGAGGTGGCGAGCGCGGGTTCTTGACGCGCGTAGAGGGGAGAGGGGGACACCTCTCGAATTATTTTCAAGCAAGGTGCTGTTCAGCAGTTGACAACTCTAGCTATTCATGGGACGCGAGATCCAATGAACAACGTCGAAACCGAGATCAAAAGCCACGTTGATGCATTCGTCTCTCAGCTGAGCGGACTTGTCCGCAAAGCGGCTCTCGAGGCCGTCGCCAACGCCCTGCGAGGCGAGGGCCAGCCGGCCGCTGCGGCCGCCGCGCCGCGCAAGGTGGGTCGGGCCAAGGCCGCTCCCCAGCAGCCTGCGGAGGTCAAGAAGGCGGTCGGTCGTCCCGCTCGCGCTGCGAAGCCCACCCGCAAGAAGGGCGAGAAGCGCTCGAAGGAAGAGCTCGCCGCCATGACGCAGAAGGTCCTGGAGCACATCCGGAGCAACAGCGGCCAGGGCGTCGAGCAGATCGCCAAGGATCTGGGCACCACGACGAAGGAGCTGACCCTCCCGATTCGGAAGCTGCTCGTCGAGAAGAAGATCACGTCGAAAGGAGAGAAGCGGGCTACCAAGTACTTTTCCCGCTGAAGCCGGCATCGACGCTCTCCAGAAGCGTCCGGCCAAACCGACCGAGGTCGACGTCCCGCCTTCCCGCAAGCCCGGCAGGGGAAATCGCGGCGAGCCGGGAGCTGTCCCGGCAGGCGCGGAGACGTCGCACCTCGGAGCGGAGCAAGCTCCGCAGCCGTACACGCCGCTGGATGCCCCTCAGGACGCCCCGCCAAGCCATGTCGCCTCCTCGTAGGACGACGGAGAAATCCGCACGTAAAGCGCGGCAACTGCCGCCCGACCGCTGCTGAGCGGATCCGCCTGGTGACACGACACAGGCGGCGGCGGCGCTCCGCGATCGCGCCTGTGCACACATGTCCGCTCTGGTGCCCAGGACACCGGGTTACCGGGCCGCCATGCCCGTGCTCTTGTCGACGTCGGATCGGGAGAGATCACCACGTCGTGATCCCCTGAGACCCCAACATATCGTGGGACATCATCAAAGGACCACCATATCTAGCTTCGTGCATCCGCGATCGCGCCGGGTGTCCTGTCGCGCGGCGCTGACGCGGCCTCGCGGCGGACGCTGGGGCGTGAGACGGGGCCGAGCTCCAAGGAAGCGAAAGGGAGCGTCACCGGCGCGACGCGGCGCAGGAGTCCGGTCATCCGGGGCCGGACTCCCGCCGGGCGGTGCTCGCTCCGTGGGGCCGTGAGCGTGGCCGGGACTGCCGACATGGCAGAGCGCGATCGGCGCCGCGCAAGCGTCGTTGCTGTGAACGCCTGACTCGCTCCGCCCACCCGGCGCCTTTCTTCTCGACGATGACGCGGCGCCCTCGGAGCCGCACTGGACCTGGCCGGCCCGGAGCTCAACGCACTTTCACGGACACCTGGACGGGACGCCCCAGGCGGATAGTGCGGGCTTGCCATGTGGGCGAGCCTGACGCCCGGCAAGGAGGAGCCACCGGAAGCCTATCGGCCTCTGGCGATCAGGACAGGGACATGGACAGCGGGCTCCGCCGCCAGGCCCATGGGACATGGCATGGTCCGTGCCATCAGGGTCGCTCCAACCGATAGATAACGCGGGTCGTGTACCAGAAGGAGCCGCGAGACCAGCGCGTCAACCTACTGGACAGGTTCTAACCATCCGCGGTGATCGAGCAACTGGGTGATGCACAAGAGGCCGCACGCCGGCTCGGACACCCCGGCAATGACCGCTGACGCTCGGGGCGCGGTGACGGCGGTGGGAGGATGACAGCTCCGGGGAAGGACGACTCGGGCTCAGCGCTGGGCTCGGCTCCCGACGATGAGGACATTCGAGAAGGGCGTTTTCCCCCAGGCGGGCACCGTCTCGCAGGAGAAGCCGAGCTGCTCGAGGAGCGCCTCGATCTCTCGGGCGGGACGGAAGCGCACACGCTCGCCCCGGTTGAATCGAAGCGCGGTGAAGACACGCTCCTCAAGGAGCGTGATCGAGCTCCTCAAGCCGCGCTCGGTGTCCGCCTCGCGGACGAGCAAGCGCCCGCCCGGACGAACCGCGGCCGCCGCGCGCCGCAGGATCGCGTCCTGCTCTTCCACGCGGAAGTAGTGGAGCAGGTCGATGAGCAGCACGGTGTCTGCAGTTCCGAGCTCGGCCTCGCGCGCATCTGCGCACCAGAACTCGGCGTCCAGCGGAGGGCCGGCGTGGGCCGCGCGCTGCGGGCCGGGCGGGCCGGGCGACTCGGACGAGCGCGGGAGAGATGCGCCGGAGCCCTCGCCGGCCGCGCGCCGGGCGTCCTCTATCTTGGCTCGGTCCCAGTCGAACCCGCGCGCGCGCTCGGCCCTCCCCAGCTCGAGCAGGAGAATCGGCAGCTGGCCTGCCCCGGTCCCGATATCGAGGACCTCCCCGAGCGCGCCGGGGCGGTCGCCCGCGATGCCGGCAATCAACCGGGCGACGGGGTCGCCGAGCAGCTTGAAGCGGACATAGTGAAAGCGGGTACGCTGCGCCGGCGTGGCGCCCTCAGGCGGGCTGTACCTCCCGGCGACGCGCTCGACCGCGTGAACCCACGGCGGCGCATCCCCGGGGAGCCGATACGGCTCCATCCTGCTGCTCTGCTGCGAGGGAGCGCGGCGCCGCTTCAGCGTGACGAGGACGAAGATCAGGCCGCCGCCGAGCGCCGCGAGCGCGAGCCCGACCACCGGGGCGCCGAGGAACATGTACTCGGGGAAGTCCGAAAGCGCTTGCGCCCAGCTCATCTTTTCGTAAAGGCGCAGCCAGCGACCCGTGCGGAGGTACGCTCCGACCTGGACCTCGGCCGTGAGCAGCGCTGGCGCGAACAAGGGGTTGGAGATGTTCGCAGCGACCCAGGCAATCGCTGCATCCAGACGGAACCACAGACAGAGGAGGAGCACGAGCGGCGTGTGGCAGCCGAAGATCGGCTGCGACCCGATGAACAGGCCGATCGCGACCGCCACGGCGGTCCGGCCGGCGGACAGCTCGCTGCCACGGAGCTCACGCCACGCGCGGCGCGCCTCCTCTCGGAGGAGAGAGTATTTCGCCAACGCTCAGGGCTTGCTTTCCCGTGCAGCACGATCCGTCTCACCCGCTGCATCGGCCGTCGTCTTGGAGAGGATGTCGCTCACGGTCGTGGGAGTCGCCTCGTCGAGCGCGTCCCACGCACCGCCCGCCGCGGCGGCCGGCGCCGGGTCGCCTGACACGACGCCCCCGCTCCGCCGCGCCTCCAGCGTGCGAAGGTACATCTTCGCCGTCCTGTTGTCGGGATCGATGGCGAGCGCCTCGCGCCACTCGGCGCTCGCCTGATCGGGCTCGCCAAGGGAGAGCAGCGCGACCCCGAGCAGCACGCGCGCCGGCGCGTACTTCGGGTTCGCGTCGCGCGCGGCGGCGTAATGCTCGCGAGCGAGCGCCAGATTCCCGGCGTCGCGGTACATCGTCCCGAGGCGCAGCTGAAGATCCACGAACGTCGGACACAGCGCCACAGCCCGCGTGAGCTCGGCGATCGCTTCCTGCGCGCAACCGGCGTCGGCATAGGCCTGCGCGAGATCGGCGTGCATGTTGGCGATCTTGCCGCGCGCGAACGGATCGAGGACGCCGCCTCCCCCCTCGCCGCGGCGGATGCGAGAGTAGACATGCCGCGCGGCCTCGTATTTGCCGAGGTCGTTGTAGGTGACGGCGAGGTTCAGCAGCGCTTCCGTGTAGTGCTCGTTGAGCTGCACCGCGCGCTCGAAGTGGGCCTCGGCCGCGAGGAAATCACCGCGTTCGTGGAGAATGACGCCGAGCATGTTGTAGACGTCCGCGAAGCGGTCGGTCTTCTCGATGATCTGTCGCAGGGCGTGCTCCGCGAGATCGTACTCGCGCCGCTCGTAGTGCTCCCTGCCGAGAACCAGGAGTTGCTTCAGCCGGTCGTCCATCAGGCCCGTCAGCTTACGCGACCGGCGTACGATGGGATCCGTCTTCCGCGCAACCCTTGCGTCGGCCAGGGAGTCGCGCGGTTGCAACCCCGTCGATGCCTTGGTACGCACGGCGGCGTGCCGAGTGCAGTACCCCAGAACCCTCTCGAGGCCTCCGGAGCGCCGGACGCCGAGGACCGCGCCGGGGAGCGGAGCGGAGAGGCCGGCAGCGCGGCGGAGCCTGGCGCCACTGCCCCGCAAGACGCGCCGCGCGCGGAGATCGTGCGCATCGGCGCGGCCGAGGACGTCGCGGACGACGCGCTCGACGCCCCCAGCAAACCGGCCACGCCGCCGCTGACCGCGCCGCTGCAGGGCGGGCGCCGGGGCGAGGGTGCTCCGGCCGCTCCCTGGTCGCGCAGCAGCGAGCTGCGCGCCCGCGCGGCGTCGACGTGGCCGCCGCAGCTCCCTCCTCCTTCTTCTCGCGGGCGCGCATCGGCGCCCTGGTCGCGCGGCAGCGATCCGCGCATGCAGCCCCTGCGGACGCCGTCGCTCGTGGACGGCGGTCCCCACGCGGGCCCTGGTTCGACGGATGGCCCGCGGCTCCCACCCGGCCTCAGCCGCCCCCCTCCAGGACCGCACCTGTCGCCGCGCATGACCGCGGTCTTCGGCGGCATCTTCGGCCTCGCGACGCTCACCTCGCTCATCGCGCTGCTGATCCAGGGCGTCCCCGTGCGCGACGAGCGCGCGCTGGTCGCGGCGAGCCCGGCGGCCTCGGCAGCAGGTACGGACGAGGCCGCCAGGCGGTCCTCCTTGCCCGAGGTGAAGACCAAGCAGCGCACCCCGCTGCCCGGCCCATGGCGGATCTCCGAGCTCGCGAAGGATCCTTCCATGCTCCTGGTGAGCGACGTGATGGACCGCCGGTCGTTCATCACGGCCCTCGACGAGAAGGGCGTACCGAAGGCGCAGATCTACCGGATCATGAAGGCCTTCGACGGGCTGCGGAAGTTCGACAAGTGCGGCCGCAAGGACCGGTTCACTGTCGCGATGGATCGCTCCACGCGCCGCGTCCGCGCCTTCGAGTACGAGGTCTCGGCGAGCGAGATCTACCAGGCGAGGGACGACGCGGCCGGGCTGCTCAAGGGCGCCGCGCTCGACATGAAGATCGCCGAGGAGGAGGTCGTCGCCTCCTTCTACGTGGGGAAGGATCTCGCCGACGCGATCCGGGCGGGGGGCCTGGAGCCCGGCGTGCTCGACGTGATCGACGACGCGCTGAACGGGCGCCTCTCGACGGAGAGCTTCGAGGAGGGGAGCACGGTCCGGCTGATCGCCATCGAAGAGACGGCGCTCGGGATGTTCTCCCGGTACAAGAAGATCATCGCGTTCGAGTACCGGCCCGCGGATCCCGCGGAGAAGCCGGTGCGCATCTACGATTTCAAGGGGCAAGAGGCCCGCGGCACGTTCGATGAGCGCGGCCGGCAGCCGCACGCCGGCGGCTGGCGCGCGCCGGTCCCGGGCGCGCCCGTGACGTCGAAGTTCAACCCGCAGCGGATGCACCCGGTGCTGAAGAAGAGGATGCCCCACAACGGGACGGACTTCGGCGCGCCGACGGGAACGCCGGTGTACTCGGCGTACCGCGGCGTGGTCGACTGGGTCGGTCCGGCGGGTCCGAGCGGCAACCTCGTCACGGTGACGCACGCGAACGGGGTCACCACCGGCTATGCGCACCTGTCGAGGTATGCCCCCGGGATCAAGGCGGGCATGAAGGTGGGTACCCACCAGCTCGTCGGCTACGTCGGGTCGACGGGCCGCTCGACGGGCCCTCACCTTCACTTCAGCGCGAAGAGGGACGGCAAGTACTTCGATGCCGAGACGCTCCAGCTCGATGGAGAGCGCGTGATGCCCGGCGTCGATCGCGCGGCGTTCGCCGCGGCGAAGGAAGCGCTCGACAAGCGGCTCGACGCCATCCCGCTGCCCGAGCCGCCGCCCGAACCGGCGAAGCCGGAGGCGGCAGAGCCTCCCTCGCCGCCGCTCGCGGCCACCGGCAGCGAGGCCCCGGCCGCCGCGGCACCGGACGTCGGACCGAGCGGACCGAACGAGCAAGAAGCGAAGCCGCCGGAAGGCGCCGGGGACGACGAGGGCGAGCTCATCGAAGGCGCCGATCTCAAGAGCCCGCCGGAAGCGATGTGATGCCGAGCGGGCCGAGAGGTCCGCTCGATGAAAGCAGAGGACGCCGAGCGGGCCGAGAGGTCCGCTCGATGAGAACAGACGCCGAGGGACGAGCCGCCCCGTCCTCGGCGCCTTCGCGGCATCGGGCAGACAAAACGCACCGAGGACGCGGAGGGGGAAACCCTCGCGTCCTCGATGTCCTTGCCATGCCGTCCATCTCGATGGGCGGCGGCCCAGGCCTGCTACCGCTTCGAGTACTGGAAGCGCTTGCGGGCGCCGGGCTGGCCGTACTTCTTGCGCTCCTTCTTCCGCGCGTCGCGCGTGAGGAAGCCCGCGCGCTTGAGCGACGGCCTGCGCTCCGGATCGAGCTCGCAGAGGGCGCGCGCGATGCCGTGCCGCATCGCCTCGGCCTGCGCGCTGTGGCCGCCACCGACCACGGTCGCGCTCACGTCGAACTGATCGAGCAGCTCGAGCAGCTCGAGCGACTGACGCATCACCATGCGCGAGGTCTCGCGGACGAAGTAATCGTCAGCAGGCCTCTGGTTCACCTTGATGTTGCCGGTGCCCGGCGAGAGGAAGACGCGCGCAACGGCGGTCTTACGCTTACCAGTGGCGTACGTTCTGGTTTCCGTCATGGCTTTGCTCAGCTGTAGCTAAGGGGCTGCGGCTTCTGCGCCGCGTGGGGGTGGTCGGGACCGGCGTAGACCTTGAGCTTGGTGAGGAGCTCGCGCCCGAGCACGTTCTTCGGGAGCATGCCCTTCACGGCCTTCTGGATCGGGAGCTCCGGCTTGCGCTCGAGCAGGTGACCGTACGACTCGGAACGGAAGCCGCCCGGCTCGCCGCTGTGCCGCACGTAGTTCTTCTGCTGGAGCTTGCGGCCCGTCAGAAGGATCTTCTTGGCGTTCACGACGATCACGAAGTCGCCGGTGTCGACGTGCGGCGTGAACGTGGGCTTGTTCTTGCCGCGGAGCACCGTGGCGATGCGGCTGGCAAGGCGGCCGAGGGGCTTGCCTTCCGCGTCGATCACCCACCACGTACGCTCGTTGCGGGCCTCCGCAGGCTTGGCGGAAAAGGACTTGGGCTGAGGATTCATTGGGCGAAAAACTCCGGAAGGGCGCCTGCCAAAAAGGGGCGCCACTTCTACAAGGCGGCCCTTCGCCTGTCAAGCGTCTCAGGCTTCTGCCGCAGCATCGTCATCGTCCGGCGAGGGTTGGTCAAGCGGGGTTTGTCGACAATCCGTCGGCGTTCCGTCCGTCCCGCCGGTCACGTCCATCACGTCGGTCCCGTCCATCACGTCGGTCCCGCCGCGCACCACTGGCTTGTCTCGGGCTCCCCCATTTCTCTCATTTGCCCGACCATCCAGCTCGTCACGGTGTTGAACCAGGCAGGGCCTCAGCCGCATCGACGGCGAACACGCCCCAAGCTCCCCTCGAACGCCGCGCCAGGGAACACAGCGACGAGCGGACGCGGCGGTCGAGCGACCGGCCGATCGGCCTCATCGCTCACGTCACATCGCTCGCCGACGTCCTGCTGGCTCGCTTGTAAGGAGCTCATCACGGCAAGGAGTCGATCGACGGTTCAGCTCAGCGGAGAGGGCGGGATTCGAACCCGCGGTACGTTGCCGTACACACGATTTCCAGTCGTGCACCTTCGACCACTCGGTCACCTCTCCCGATACAACTTCAACGCGCCTCGCTTCTGCCGGACCGGCGCCGCTCGCGAGAGAGCGGGCGGTGAGAGCCCACCTGCTTTCAACGGGGGCAAGCAGCCAAGCGTAGCGGAGAGAGCGGGATTCGAACCCGCGGTACCCTTGCGGGTACACCTGATTTCGAATCAGGCACCTTCGGCCTCTCGGTCACCTCTCCGCCGGCGAACATGGCAAAGCGGGGCCGGCTGGTCAAGCATCTCCTGACCACCGACCGGTCCGGAGGTGCGCTTTCAGCGCCGAGGCCCCCCGCCAGCCGTTCGGAGCGCGCTCCCGGGCAGCGCTCGTCGTCCAGCATGCGGCTCGCCGGCGCTGCAGGATCCGCGGCGCCGCACCGGCGGGCGCGGCCCTACCCCGCCCCGCGCGGCGCCTGCCCTCCGCGAGCGGCTGGCCGCGTCGGAGCGGCGCCGTCGGAGGCAGGCTCGCGATCGCCGTCGGAGAAGGCCTCGGCCCCGAGCGCGGCGCGCGCCGCCGGCGTGCCTGCGCGCGGGAGCCGGATGACGAAGCGCGCGCCTCCGAGCGGGGACTCGAGCACGTCGATGGTGCCGCCGTGATCGACCACGATCTTCTTCACGATGCTCAGGCCGAGCCCCGTGCCGTCGTACCGCGTCGTGACGTACGGATCGAACACCGAGTCCCGCACGGCGGGATCGATGCCCGGGCCGTCGTCGTCGATCGCGATGAGGTGGCTCTGCCCCTCGCTCCGCGCCGAGACGCGAACGCTGCCCCACGCGGCGGCGCCCGGGCGCTCTCGGGCTCCTCCGCCGGGCGCCGCTCGCTGCGCGTCGCGCAGCGCCTGCGCCGCGTTGCGCACGATGTTGCCGAGGGCGCGCCGGAGCATCTCGCGATCGAGCGCGGCCGGCATCAGGACGTCCGGCACGTCGAACTCGAGATCGACGCGCCCGAGCAGCGCCTCGTCCGAGGCGTGCTCGCGCCCCGCCTCCTCGATCGCGGCGAAGCGCTCGCCCTGCTCGCGCAGGAACTCCGCGAGATCCGAGGGCTCGAGCTCTGCCCGCGGGAGCCGCGCGAAATTGGAGAACTCGCCGACGAGGCGGCGCAGCGTGCCGACCTCCTCCTCGACGACCTCCAGCGTCGTCTGGAGCAAGCGCTGGTACGCCGGGTCGCTGCCCGCATAGCGGCGGTGGCACTCCTCGACGGCGAGCTGGATCGGGGTCAGCGGGTTCTTGATCTCGTGCGCGAGGTGCCGCGCCATCTTCTGCCACTCGCCCATGCGCTTGAGGAACTCGATCCGCGCGCGGCTGCCCTCGAGCTCCTCGAGCATGCGGTCGAAGGCGCGGCCGAGATCGGCGACCTCGTCGTCGCCCCGCAGCCCCACGCGCACCGAGAGGTCGCCCTCCGCGACGGGCCGGGTCGCCGCGGCGAGCCGCGCGATGCGGTCGACCACGGGGCGCGCCACGAGCACGCCGGCGAGGATCGCGAGGACGATCGTCGCGCCGAGCAGTGCGGCGAAGGCGTCGCCGTAGCTCTCGTCGAGGTACTCCTTCCGGTGCTCCCGCTCGAGGGCGTGGTACGCCTGCGCGAACGCCTGCGCCGCGTCGAGCTCGTCGAAGCGCGCGCTCGGCGCGGCGAACGTCGCGACGAGGGTCCGCGCGTCGCCGTCGCAGCCGCCGTCGTCGAGCGCGGGATCGCCGGGCTCTGCGGCGTGGCCGGGCGCGCGCGCGATCGCCTTCCGGACCGTGAGCGTCTTCTCGTGCGCCGGATCCACCGGGCGGCCGCGCTCGCGCGCTCCGGCGGGATCGCCGCCGCAGCGCTCGACGCGGAGGGAGACGAGCGCGGGGTGAGCGGCGATGATGCGCGCGAGCTCGGCGTCGAGGCGCTGCGCGTCGCCGGTGAAGGCGGCCTCGCGCAGCGGGTCCGCCGCGACGATCGCGTCGGCCTCGGAGCGCATGCCCTGCTTGATGGCGGCGGCCAGCTCGGCGTACACGCCGAGCGCCCTGTCCAGGTGGACGCCGAACTCGGGCTGGAACGCCGTCGCCGACACCCGCGCGATCACCGTCCTGGCGACCACGATGCTGGCGACGAGCGGGATCAGGGCGGTCACGAGGATGGCCGCGACGACCCGCCGTTCCGTCCTGCCGGGGATGCGCATGCGCGCAGCATAGCCGCGGCCCCGCGCGGGCGCGCAGGCGCGGCGCGGGGGCGCCCGCGCCGAAGACGGAGGGGCGCGCACCGAAGAGGAGCGCTGCGCGCGGCAGAGGAGGCCGCTCGCCGCGGCGGGGATGCCGCGCCGCGAGAGCGGCGTTGCTCGTTACTCGACGGTGACCGTCTTCGCGAGGTTGCGCGGCTGATCGACGTCGTTGCCCTTCAGGTTGGCGACGTAATAGGCGATGAGCTGGAGCGGGAGCACGGTAAGGAGCGGCCCGACCTCGTCCGGCACCTTGGGGATCCAGACGTGGTGCTGAGCGATCTCGAGGATCGACTCGTCGCCCTTCGTGGCGATCGCGACGACCTGCCCCTCGCGCGCCCGGACCTCCTGCAGGTTGGAGAACGTCTTGTCGTAGTGCGCGTCGCGCGGGCAGACGACGATGACGGGGAGCGCCTCGTCGATGAGGGCGATCGGCCCGTGCTTCATCTCGCCGGCCGCGTAGCCCTCGGCGTGCGCGTACGAGATCTCCTTCAGCTTGAGCGCGCCCTCGAGCGCGATGGGGAAGCCGAGGCCGCGCCCGAGGAACAGGACGTCCTTCGCGTGGACGAGGCGCTTCGCGATCGCGTGCACGTAGTCGGCGTCGCCGAGCACCTCGCGCATGTGGCTCGGGATCTCCCAGAGGGCCTGGAGGATCTCGCGCCCGCGCTCCGCCGGCAGCGAGTCGCGGCGGCGGCCGAGGTAGACGGCGAGCAGGAGGAGCGCGGCGAGCTGCGTGGTGAAGGCCTTGGTCGAGGCGACGCCGATCTCGGGGCCCGCGTGCGTGTAGAGCGCGCCGTCGGAGAGGCGCGGGATGGCGCTGTCGAGCACGTTGCAGAGCGCCAGCACCTTGGCGCCCTGCGCCTTCGCCGCCTTGAGCGCCGCGATCGTGTCGGCGGTCTCGCCCGACTGGCTGATGGCGATCACGAGATCGTCCGGGAAGAAGATCGGCTCGCGGTAGCGGACCTCGCTCGCGAGCTCGACGACCGTGGGGACCCTGGCGAGCTGCTCGATCCAGTAGCGCCCGGCGATGCCGGCGTGGTGGCTCGTGCCGCACGCGACGATGTAGACCCGGCGCAGCTCCCTCGCGAACTCGGGCGTGACCCCCATCTCGGTCGCGTGCACGTCGCCGGCGGCGAGATCGATCCTGCCGCGCAGCGTGGCCTCGACGACGTCGGGCTGCTCGTGGATCTCCTTCAGCATGAAGTGCTTGTAGCCGCCGCGCTCCGCCTGGACGGGGCTCCAGTCGATGCGCTTCACGCGCCGCTCGACCTTCTCGCCACCGGCCACGGTCTCGATGCGGACGCCGCTCGCGCGCAGCTCGACGATGTCGCCGTCCTCGAGGAAGATCATGTCGCGGGTGTGCGCGAGCAGCGCGGGGATGTCGCTGCCGCACAGCATCTCGTTCTCGCCAGCGCCGACGACGAGCGGCGAGCCGTACCGGGCGGCGACGATGACGTCGGGCTCATCGCGCGAGAGGACCGCGATCGCGTAGGCGCCGTGGACCTGCCGGAGCGCGCCGCGCACGGCCTCGAAGAGCGACTTCGCGCCCTTCTGGAGCTCGCGGTGGACGAGGTGAGCGACGATCTCGGTGTCCGTGTCGGAGAGGAACTTGACCCCCTGGCTCTCCAGCTGCTGCCGGACGGCCACGTGGTTCTCGATGATGCCGTTGTGCACGACGGCCACCGGGCCCGCGGAGTGCGGGTGGGCGTTCACCTCGCTCGGGCGGCCGTGCGTCGCCCACCGCGTGTGGCCGATGCCGGTCGTGCCGTCGAGGGTCCGCTTCTCGAGCGCCTCGCTGAGCTTGATCAGCTTGCCGAGCGTCCGGACGATCTCGATGCCCTTGCCGTCATGAATGGCGATGCCGGCCGAGTCGTAGCCTCGATACTCGAGCTTCCGTAGCCCTTCGACGATGATCGGCGCCGCCTTTTTTGACCCAACGTATCCGACGATCCCGCACATGCTCGCCTCGTTCAGGTAGTGCCCGCGCGCGCCTACGCGTGCGGCGGAAAATGGAACGTTACTCCTGGCACCGGGAGCTGACAGAGAAAATTGAGCCCCCTGACGGTGAACGCCGCGTTGAGCGCGCGAAGGTCACAGCCAGGACGAATGCGATCAACGCCGTGATCGAGGCGACCCCAAACGTGAGGGTGCCGCCCCCGCGCTTGTAGAGCTCACCCCACACGAGCATCCCGACGACGGATCCGGCGCCAGCGCTCGCCGAAAAGAGCCCTTGCGCCGTGGCGAGGATCTCAGGCGGGGAGCGATCCCGCGTGTAGGCGAGCGAGGCGACCCACATCATGCCGAACGAGACCGCGTGGAGCGGCTGGATGGCCAGCAGGGCGGGCCAGAAGCGCACATACGAGAGCAGCGCCCAGCGGAGCGAGGCGCCCGCGAAGGCGAACGCGAGCACCGTGGGCGGAGCGAATCGCTTGAGCAGGGGGCCGGAGAACGCCATGAGCGCGATCTCGCCGGCGACGCCGACGGCCCACGCGACCCCCACCAGCGACTCGGGGAAGCCGATGTCGCGCAGGTGCAGCGTGTAACAGAGATCGTACGAAGAGGTGGCGCTCTGGGCCAGGAACGATGCCGCGAGGAACAGGCGGAAATCGTGGCTCTGGAGGAGGGCACGGGCGCGCTGCCGCACGGAGCCTCCAGCGGCCGGAGCGCGCGCAGCGCCGGCGGCGTCGGCCGCTCCGTCGCGCGGGCCGGACCGACGGAAGAGCGCCTCGCCGCGCGCCGGAAGGGCCCACGAGATGGCGAACGCGATCAGCAGGCAGGCAGCGATCGTGGCGGGGAACGCGGCCGGCCGCGCCGGATCGACGAGGGCTCCGCTGGCGATCGCCATCAGCGCGAAGCTGATCGAGCCCCAGAGCCTGAGCCGGCCGTAGGCGATGCCGGAGCTCGCCGACGCCTCCACCGCGACGACGTCGGCCATCGTGAACATCGGCGATCGAAAGAAGGCGAACGCGAGCGCCGCGACGAAGAGGCCGGCGAAGCCGAGCGACACGCCGAGCGCCGACGACAGCGCGAGCAGCGCGAACACGACGAAGGCGCCAGCGCAAGCCGCCCGGATCAGCCACACCCGCACGCCGAGCGCGTCGGCGATCAAGCCGAACACCGGCGGCGCGACGAGGCCCATCGCCGGGAGCGTCGCCGCGATCGCCCCCATCGCGAGCCCCTGCATCCCCCGCGCCTCCAGCCAGCTCGGGAACAGCGGCAGGTACACGCCGAGGACGGCGAAGATACCGAAGTAGTAAAGCGAGATCGCCCGCGGCGACGGCCTGTGCTCTGAAGGGATGGAAGGAGGCATCGGCTGTGAGCGGCCCGCCCCGAGCGCGAGGGGCGTTCAGCGTGCCGCTCTCTGACGCCCGCCAGGCAAAGGAGCAAGCTCCGCGCCCCGGGCGATGGCCGTCGGCATGCTCGTGCTCCGCCCCGCGGAGGCAGGCCAGATCGCCGCGACGGCGGAGGAGGCGGAGGCCTCGACTGATCGACCGGGGCCCCGGAGCGCGTGACGGCGATCGCCGCACAGGGCAGCGCACAAACGAGAACGGCGGCGCCTCTGGGGAGAGGCACCGCCGCTGGAACGTCGACCTAGCTCGGCTCAGTACCGATCGCCGCCGCGACCGCCACGACCGCCACGGCCGCCACCACCGCCGCCGCCGTAACCGCCGCCGCCACCGCCACGACCGCCGCGGCCACCACCGCCGCCGCCGCCGCCGTAACCGCCGCCGCCACCGCCGCCGTAACCACCGCCGCCGCCGCCGCCGCCGCGCTGGACCCGCTCCTCCGCCTCGTTCACGCGAAGCGGACGGCCGTCCATCATGGCGCCGTTCATGTTCTCGATCGCCTGCTGGGCCTGCTCAGGCGTGCCCATCGTGACGAACCCGAAACCACGCGACTGCCCACTCTCGCGGTCGGTCACGATGTGTACATCCGTCACCTCGCCGCTCTGGGCGAATGCGGCCTGCACGGAGGCCTTGGTGGCGGAGAAGGGGAGATTACCAACGTAGAGGCGAGTACCCATGACACTGATTCACTTCACGGCTCTGCGAGATGCGTCAGCTTCGGTGCCGAACAGTGCCCTGCCGCCCCGATGGAGCCGTGGGGGATCGAGGGGGGGCGGCGCTGGGGAGGAGCCCCCGGTGCGCCACACGTTGCGTCGTCCAGTCCGCGATCAATCCGCGATCCCCGAGAAGAGAAGCGTCGTGTCGAGTGCCAGTGACGTTCGTGACCAGCCGATAGTAACCAAATGTCCCCACCGCGCAAGCGCTCGAAGCGGCTCCCATCACCGCGACGCTCGCCCGGACGTCCGGAACAGCCTCCGGGCGGTCGCGCTCGCTTCCACGCGGAGGTAGACACACATCAGCGCCTCGCTGGGCGGCGGAAGGTGGCGCCGAGATCCCAGCCCTCGCCGCTGGCGGCGTGCGCGAGCGCGACGTCCGGCAGCACGCCGCCCGCGATCCGGACCTCGGCGATCACGCCGAGGCGGAGCGTCGCGGTGAGCGAGCGGGGGGCGGCGCCGGGCCCGAGGCGGGGCGGGTGACGGGCAAGGTCGAGGGCGCGGCTGCGATCGTCGGCGGTCGCGAGGGCGAGCAGCGCGTCGAGGGGCCCGGGGCCGAGCGGGCGCACCAGCTCGATCGCGAGCGTCGCCTTCCCGCGGGCGCGGCGGCGCCCGAGCTCCGCCCGCGCCACCGGCTCCGCGGTGACCTCGTGCCCAGGCCGCGAGAGGATCGGCGCGACCGCCTCGGCGACCTCGACGAGGTGGGCGGCAGACTCGTCCACGAGCAACGGGGCCGGGGGCCCTCCCCACGCGGGATCGCCGTGCGCCCTCGGGAGGCCGACGAGGCCGAGGTGCGCGAGGCGCTCGGGCGGCAGCGCGTCGACCAGCCGCTGCGCGACGCCGGGCTGGCCGAAGGGCCCGGCGTCAGGGCCCGTCGTGAGCACGATCCACCCGGCGACGCCCAGATCGAAGCGGACGGCGCCGCGGCGGTTCGTGTGGAGGCCGGCGCCGAGCCAGCCGAGGTCGTCGCGCTCCGTCTCGAACGCGCGCAGCGAGGTCGTGAGGTCGTCGGAGCGGATCACCTCGATCGCGTCGAGGAAGGCAGCGCCGCGCGCGGCGACGTCGTTGCGCGTCAGCGTGATCTTCCCCGCGCCGACGTCGGCCCGGAACGCGCCGGTGCCGTCCGGCGCCGCGGGGTCGAAGCTGCGCGGCAGGAGCGCGACCATCGGCGACGCGAGCGCGCGGGCGACGCGGGCGGGATCCGCGCGCGGGAACACCGCGGCGAGCGGATCCCTCGGGTGCCGCTCGGGCCTCGGGATGTCGGCGAGCGCCGCGGCGGCGCCGCGAGCGCGGGCGCGCTCGACGGAGCTCACGATGTCGCGGCCGTCGAGCTTGAGCAGGCGCGCGGTGCGCAACCCCTCGCGGAGCCGCACGACCGCGCCATCCGCCTCGCGCGACGGCAGCGCGGACGAGAGCGTCGGGTACGGGTTCCCGGACGCATCGAGCCCGTAGAGGCAGTCGGCGATCGCCGGCGCGAACAGCGCCGCGGCGGGATCGCTCAGCTCGTGCGGATCGAGCGAGCTCGTCGGCCACGGGAGGTGCATCGAGAGGCGGCCGCCGAGCGGGGTGCGCCCCATCGCGCGCGCGGCCTCCGGGAGGGCGGCTGCGCCGAGCAGCGCGCCGGCGCCGCCGAGGAAGGCGCGGCGCGGGAGGCTCACCGCACCACCCAGATCTCGTCCGCCGTCGCGACGGCGAACGGGGCGCGCCCGGCCCCGTCGGGCGGACAGACCGCGAGGGCGCGCACCCCCGCCGGCGCCGGCAAGCGCAGGATCTCCTCGGGCGCCGCGCGGGCCGGGCCGCCCTCCCGGCGCCGCCACGACCAGACCACGACGGCATCCTCGAGCGGATCGAGGACGTCGAGGCTGGCGAGCAGCTCGGGCTCTCCATCCTGATCGAGATCGCCGAGCGCGAGCTGCGCCCCGGCGCTGCCCACGACCTTGCGACGGCCGGCGCTGTCCCGGAGCTCGACCGCGCCGCGCTCGCGCGTCGCCCAGACCGCGAAGGGCTCGCCCTGCGCGGACAGGAGCTGCGCCGACGCGAGCGCGTCGTACCGGCCGGAGAGCGCCGCGGTCGCCGGCGTGGGATCGGCCGGGGCGCACGGCCCGAGCGGGCCCGTGAGGAGCGGCCCCCACGCCGTCGTGCAGGCCGAGCCGCCCGCGTCCGGGATCGCCAGCCCCGGGAGCTCGGCGAGCGCCTTCAGCTCGCCGTCGAAGCGGACGCTGCGCGCGCGGTCGGTGAGCCCGACGTCGGCGAACGGCGGCAGGCGCTCGCCGTCCCTCGCGCGCTCGACGAGCGTGGCGAACGCGAGCGGCTCGCGGAGCGGCGCCGGGTGCACCGCGACCACGTCCGGCCACAGGCGCGACGCGAGCGGCACGACCCGGCCGCCGCGGAGGCGGAGCGTCGTCACGCGCCGGCGGCTCACGCTCAGGAGCTCGAGCGCCCCGTCGGCGTCGAGATCGCCGCACGCGAGCGCGACCACGTCGCCCTCGAAGTTCTTCGCGCGGTCGACCCTGGCGGCGACGAGCGGGATCGGCGCGAGGAAGCTGCGGATCTCCGCGTCGAGGGGCGCCTCGGCGTAGGCGTGGGCGACGGGCCCCGGCTCCGGGGCGCGGATGCGCGCCCAGACGGTGCGCGGCACCGGATACACGTCCGCGGTGACGCGCAGCCGCCCCGCCGCGATCTCGACGACGAGGTGGACGAGCGCCGCGTCGTCGCGCGCCGCCTCGCGCGCGAGCGGCAGCGGGATCGGGTCCTTCTGCGCGCGCACGCCGGCGCCGAGCTTGCCGGCGACGTGGGCGGCGAGCGTGGCCACGAGCTGGGCGCCGCGCGGCGCGGGCGCGTCGGAGACCAGCGGCGCGGCGGCCACGAGCGCGCGGCCGTCCACGGTGTCGAGCGAGCGCACGAGCGCGTCGACGGCGCGAGCCACGGCCGAGCGCGGCGGCCTCGGCGCCGGCGCGGCAGGAGGCGGCGGCGGCGGCGCGGCGCGCGGAGGAGACGGCTGCGCCGCGGCGGGACGCGCGAGCGCGAGGAGAGCGACAAGGAGGAGGCCCCGGGGTGACAACGGCGACATGTTATGCACCTCCGTGGGCCCGGGGCCAGAGCCGCAGCCCCGCCGGCACCACGACGAGCGCGACGACGAGGCCGACCGCGCTGCCCAGCGCGCCGACCCGGCCCAGGTCGCGGAGGCCGTCGAAGCCGCAGAACGCGAGCGCGGAGAAGCCCGCGGCCGTGGTCAGCGCCGTGGCGGCGATCGCCGGCCCCTCGCGGCGCAGCGTCTCGCGGATCACGGCGTCGCCGCCGCCCGCCGCCTCGATCTCGCGGGCGCGGTGGAGCAAGAACATGCCCTCGTCCACCGTGATCCCGAGCAGCACCGGGATGACGAGCGCGTCGTACGCGTGCAGGGGGATGCCGAGCGCCCGGATCAGCAGGAGGACGAGGGAGATCTCCGAGGCGACGACGAGCGCGGCCAGCGCGATGTCGCGCGCGCTGCGGAGGGAAGCGGAGAGCGCCAGCAGCACGAGCGCGCCCGCGACGAGCGCGATCCTCGGCATGTCGTGCGCGAGCGTCTCGCGCAGCGACGCCTCGAGCCGGCTGTAGCCGGTGAGCATGGCGCCCGGATCCTCCTCGCGGATCGCGCGCTCGATCTGCGCGACCGAGCCGGTCTCGCGGGGCCGCACGTACAGCGCGACGAGCGCCTCGCCCCCGTCCGCCCCGAGGTAGCGCGAGAGCAGGATGGACGCGGGGCCACGCTCGAGATCGGAGAGCGCCACCTCCTGCCGGGGGGGCGCGCGCATCCCGTCGAGCACCGCCGAGAAGCGCTCGGGCGCGAAGCCCGTGTCGCGGAGCGCGCGCGCGAGCTCGCCGGCCCTGGCGGGCAGGTCGAGCGCGTCACGCGCGGCGAAGCGCTCGGCCTGCGTCGGGGCGGCGGGGGCGAGCGCGGTGAGCGCGTCGACGGCCTCCACGTCGGCCTTCATCGAGGCGAGGCGCTCCGCGATCCGGTCGCCGCGCGCGCGGGCGCGCTCCTGGTCGCCGTCCGCGACGAGCACCACCCACTGCCCTCGCCGCCCGCCGAACGCCTCGAAGATCTCCTGCTGTACCTTGAGGGGCTCGAGCTCGGCCGGCCTGATCGCGACGATGGCCTCCGCGAGCGGCGGGGAGGCGCCGAGCGAGACCGCCGCGATGGGGAGCGCCGCGAGCCCCGTGAGCGCGAGCGCGCGGCCCCGGGTGCGGGTCAGCCAGTAAAGGCCGTCGGGCCAGCGCGCCGGCGCCTCGGCCGGCGGGGTCCCCCGCTCGAGCCACGCGCCCACGGCCGGCGTCACGAGGACGATGGCGATCGCCGTCAGGACCTCGCCCGCGGCGCACAGGAGCCCGAGCTGCCGGAGCGCGTTGATGTCCGACAGCGCGAGGGCCCCGAACGCCGCCGCCGCCGTGACGGCAGCGATGAGCACCGCGCGGGAGGTCCGCGCCCTCGCCGCGCGCGCGGCCGCCTCCGGCTCGAGGCCCTCGCGCCGCGCCTCGAGCAGCGCGGCGTAGACGTGGACGCCGGTGTCGACGCCGACGCCGACGACCACCGACATGAAGGCGACGGCGATCGCGCTGAGCCCGCCCGGGAGCGCCGTGGCGAGCCCCGCGGTCCAGAGGGTCCCGAGCACGAGCGGCGGCATCACCGCGACGAGGGCGCGCAGGCGGCGGAAGAGCAGCGCGAAGACGACGGAGGCGAGCAGCATCGAGAGCGACCCCGAGATCGCGAGATCGCGCGTGAGCATCGCCTCGGTCGCCGCGGCGATGGCGTGCCCGCCGGTGAGCCCGAGCGTGAGCCCGGGGTGCGCCGCGCGGATCGGGCCGAGGACGGCGTTCGCGTCCGCGACGAACGCCCGCGCGTCGGCGCCGCGGAGCGCCTGCCCCGCCGGCTGCACCAGGACGAGGTGCACCTTGCCGTCGTCCGTGGCGAAGGCGCCGTCCGCCTGCGTGCGCACCCCGGATCCGATGTCCGCGGACTCGAAGACGAGCTGCGAGAGGCGCAGCGGGTCGGCCGCGATCGTCTCCGCCGCGGCGCCGCCGCCCGGCGCGAGCAGCATGGCGCGCGTCTCGGCGAGGCGCTCCCGCATCCCCTCGGGCGAGAGCGCGGCGGCGAGGCGCTCTCGCACGCGCGCGTCCGCGTGCCGGAACGCGACCCACGGATCGAGCGCGCGCGAGACGTCGATCCGATCGGCGGCGCGCTGCACGGTCGGGCGCGCCGCGAGGGCCCGCGCGATCTCCGCGGCCACGGCCGCGTTCTCGTCGGGGTCGTCGCCCTTGACCATCACGACGCCGAGGTCGCCGCCCCCGAACCCCCGCACGTACCGGCGCAGCGCCGCGGCGTCTCCGCGCTCCGGCAGGAGCGAGGCGACGTTCGGCTCGAGCTGTAGCCGCAGCGTCACGGCGGCGAAGGCGGCGAGCGTCAGCGCCGCGAGGGCGACGACGACGGCGAGGCGGAGCGGCCGGCGGGGGGCGTCCGCGCGAGCCGACGGAGGCGGAGGAGGTGCTGCCATGGAAACGCCGGGCCGTGCCCGGCGCCGCTCCTCTACCCTCACGCCCGCCTCGCCGCGAGGACATCCACCCTCACGCCCGCCTCGCCGCGAGGCCCCCACACGGTCCTTGCTCCCGAGCTCACAGCGCTTGCGCTCGCGAGGGCGCCGGTTCATCCCGGCAGCATGGAGCTCCCCCCGATCGTCCTCGCAGGCAGAGCCGTCCTGCGGAAGCCCGCCGCGCCCGTCCCGCCCGAGGAGATCGGGACGAAGCGGCTCAAGCACCTCGTCTCGACGATGGTCTCCGTCATGCGCAAGGCGCCCGGCGTGGGGCTCGCGGCGCCGCAGATCGGCGTCGACCAGCAGGTGATCGTGCTCGAAGACGGCGAGGAGCTCATGTCCCGCCTCACCCCGGGCCAGCGCGCCGAGCGCGGCCGCGTGCCCTTCCCGCTCAGGGTGATCATCAACCCGACGCTGAGGGTCCTCGCCCCGTCGCTCCCGGACGCGGCAGGCGCGGGGCGGGCGACGTTCTTCGAGGGCTGCCTCAGCGTCCCGGGTTACATGGCGCTGGTCGAGCGAGATCTGTCGGTCGAGGTGAGCGGCGTGGACGAGGACGGCAAGGAGTTCCGGTGGGAAGCGACGGGCTGGCCCGCGCGGATCCTCCAGCACGAGGTCGATCACCTCCGCGGCACGCTGTACGTCGATCGCATGGTCACGCGCTCCTTCTGCAGCAACGAGGAGGCGAAGCTCTTGGTCAGCCTGCCCGTCGCCGAGGCGCGGGCTGCGCTCGGCGCGTGACCGCGGTCCGTCGCGCCGGGAGGCGAGCGCGCTCGACCGGCGGACGCGCGCTCACGGCGAGGGCGACGGGCCGGCGCCGCGCCCGGCGCTGGCGACGAGGGCTTCCACGATCCGCTCCATCCTGATCCCGCGCGAGCCCTTCACGAGCACCAGATCGCCGCGCTCGACGATCTCCTGCGCTCGGGCCGCCGCGGCGTCCGCGTCTCCGGCGAACCACGCCCGCACGCCGGCGGCCTCGGCGGCGCGCGCGATCCGCGCCGCCTCGCCGCCGACGGCGATCAGCGCGGCGGGGCGCGCGGCGCCGACCTGCTCGCCGAGCGCGTCGTGCTCCGCCGCCGCGAGCGCGCCGAGCTCGCGCATCTCGCCGAGCAGCAGGACCAGCCGCTTCCCGAGCCCCTCGGCGACCTCGACGGCCGTCCTGAGGGACGATCGCATCGACAGCGGGTTGGCGTTGTAGCTGTCGTCGATGACCACGGTGCCGTCCGGCAGCTCGCGGACGGACAGGCGCCCGTCCCCCGGCGGCGCGAGCCCCGCGGCGGCGCGAGCCGCTCGCTCGGTCGAGAGCGGCTCGCCGATCGCCTCTTCCACGACGGCGACGGCCGCCGCCGCCGCCAGCGCCCCCGCCTCGCCGAGCAGCGGGGCGACGAGCTCCAGCGCCTCGCCTCCACGCTCGATCCGCACCGAGGTGCCGCGCACCCCCACCGGCCGCCTCCCTGCGATCCGGATCCGCGCGCGCTCCCCGAAGCCGTAGGTGATCCGCCGCGCGGCGCCGGCGCGCTCGAGCTGCTCGACCACCTTCGCGTCGTCGCCGTTGCCGAGGGCCACACCCCCGGCCGGCAAGGCGGCCAGCAGATCACCTTCCTCGGCGGCGACGTCTTCCAGCGTGCCGAGCCCCTCGGTGTGCTCGACGCCGATGGACGTCAGCACGGCGAGATCCGGCCCCGCGATCCGCGCGAGGGCCGCGACCTCGCCGCGCTGGTTCGTGCCGATCTCGACGACCGCGAAGCGATGGCGGTCCTCGAGCCCGAGCAGCGTCATCGGCAGCCCGATGGCGTTGTTCAGGTTGCCCGCTGTCGCGTGCACCTCGCCGCGGCCCACCCCCGCGAGCAGCGCCGCGATGGTCCGCGTCGTCGTCGTCTTGCCGGCCGAGCCGCCGATCGCGACGATCGCCCGCGGCCCGTCGGCGTGGGCGCCCGTCCGCCATCGCTCGCGGTGCGCTCTGGCCAGCGCCCCGAGCGCCGCGAGGCCGTCGTTCACGAGCACCGCGCCGCCTCCGGGCGGCAGGGCCACCTCCCGCGAGACGATGAACGCGGCCGCCCCGCGCTGCGCGGCGGCGCCGAGGAACCTGTGGCCATCGAAGCTCTCGCCGGCGAGCGCGACGAACGCCGCTCCGGGCGCGATCGTCCGGCTGTCGGTCGAGATGCCCCGCGCGTCCGGCCCGCTCCTCAGCACGCGCCCGCCGGTCGCGCGCGCCAGCTCGTCGAGGGAGAAGGGGGCAAGGTTCTGCGGGATCGGCGTCGCCATCGCGGGCGATCACCAGCACGGAACGGGGCGCGGGGCCAACGAATCGCCTGCGGCGCGCCCCGCCTGTGCGGCGTCGCGCCGCCTCAGCGCCGGGTCTTTTCCTTCTCGACCTCGTCGTAGATGTCGTCGCTCTTCGGCCGCGGGCGCGCGGCTGGGCGGGGCGCGGCGGGCGCGCTGGGGGCCGCTGTCACGCTCACGGTGGGCTCTGGCGATGCCTCGGTGGCCGTGGACGGCGGCTCCTTGTAGTCGATCGCGATCGGTCCTCCGCCGCCCATGCTCTGCCACAGCGTGATCCCGATGAGCGCCAGCAAGGCCACCGCCAGGATCACGCTGAGCACGATGATGAGCGTCCTGCCGCCCTCCCGCCGCCGCGGCGCGACGGCGGCGGGTGGCTTCTGCGGTTCCGGGCGCTCCTGGACGAAGGTCGACGGGAGCGCCGGCATCTCGAGGCGCGCCGACGTGGTAGCCCACGGGCTCTCGGCCGCTCCGTCCCACCCGCCGGCCGCCTGGGGCGCGCCGTGCCCCGCCGCGCCGGGAGCTGCGCTCATCGCCGACGCGGGCGCAGCGGCCGGCGGCGGCCCGGCCTGAGCCGACATCCCCGCATGCAGCGAGGGCATCGGCGTGCGCGCGGCCTCCGGCGCCGCGGGCGCGGCCGCACCGAAGCCAGGGCTCCCGAACCCGGGCGGCGCCGCCGGCGCAGGCGGCTGGCCGGCGTGAGGCGATGGCATCGGCGCGCGCGCGGCCTCCGGCGCCGCGGGCGCGGCCGCACCGAAGCCAGGGCTCCCGAACCCGGGCGGCGCCGCCGGCGCAGGCGGCTGCGCCGCGCTCGCGCCCATCCGGTCCGTGATGGGCGCCGGCTGGAAGGCCGCCTGGCTCGGAGGCACCGGGTCCGACTGCGGCGGCGCCGAAATGAACGGGAGCGCGCTCGGAGAAAAGACGCCGCTGGCCGAGAGCACGTCCTGCTGCGAGACGATCCCGGGCGGAAGGGTCCCTCCGCGCGCCGAGACGCTCGCCGCGGGCGGCTGGGTGTACCCGGCGGGAGCTGGCCCCGAGAACGCCGGCGCCGGCATGGCGCCCGAGAACGCGGGCGCCGATGACGCCGGCCCCGAAAACGCGGGCGCCGACGGCATCGGCGCCGAGAACGCGGGCGGGCTCTGCTGCTGAAGATGAGGGCTCAGCGCGTACTGCGCGGAGAGCGGGCGCAGGGCGCCGGGCGCCATCAGCGGCGGCACGGGCAGCGGCCGGAAAGGGATCCCCGAGCCGTGCGCCGACGGGAGCGGCCGGCCTGGCTGCGCCGCCCTTTCACTCTCGGGGGCTCCCCATGGAACGTGTTTGTCGGTCATCCGCGCGCCTCGGAGGGACCGCCCACGCGACCCCTCCGCCTCACACTGAAGCGGAACAGCGCTCTCAATCTACCCCCAAGTCTCGGCGTGCGGCCATCCTTCTGACGCGTCGCCCCGCCCCGCGGGGCGGGGCCGCTCGTCGGCGCTGGCGCCACGCAGCGCCGCGCCGTGACGACACCGCACGTCGCGGACGCAGGATAGCGACGCCAGGGGTGCGATCCTTCGGGTCGGGGCGATGAAGGGCGAGCTCGTCCCGCCACCGAGGCGCCCACGAGGCGCGCGCTCTCGCCGGCGCCACCGGCGCGCAGGGGGCGCGCACGACGCTCCGGCGCGCGGGTGGCTCCAGCGCGCGAGGCGGCGCGCGAGGTCAGCCCGCTCGGGCGCGGGCGTCTCCGGCGGCAGAGCTCGGACCGAAGCGCTGTCCACGCTTGTCGGGAACTCTCGACATGGCCGCGGCGCGCCGTGGACGGGCGTGGCGCTCCCGCCGGGGCGCGGGCGTCTGCCGCCGCGGGGCGGCTGTCGACCGCGGCAGCACAGTGCTATGGCACGTCGCGATATGGCCGCCGAGACGATGGACCCCCGCGCCTCCACCGAACCTTCTCCCAACGAGCCGCGTGAGCCCGCGCGCTACGATCATGCCGCCGTCGAGCCGCGCTGGCAGCGCGCGTGGGAGGAAGGCGAGACCTTCCGTGCCGTCCGCAGCGCGGACCCCGCCCGCGCGAAGCGCTACGTGCTCGACATGTTCCCCTATCCGTCGGGGTCGGGGCTGCACGTCGGCCACCCCGAGGGGTACACGGCGACCGACATCATGTCCCGCTACTTCCGCATGCGCGGGCTCGACGTGCTGCACGTCATGGGCTGGGACGCCTTCGGGCTGCCGGCGGAGCAGCACGCCCTCGAGACCGGCACGCACCCGGCCGACACGACGGCGCGGAACATCGCGACCTTCAAGCGCCAGCTCAAGATGCTGGGCTTCAGCTACGACTGGTCGCGCGAGCTCGCCACGACCGATCCGCGCTACGTGCGCTGGACGCAGTGGATCTTCCTCCAGCTCTTCAAGAAGGGGCTCGCGTACCAGGACGAGGTGAGCGTCAACTGGTGCCCGGCGCTCGGGACCGTCCTTGCGAATGAAGAGGTTATCGACGGCAAGAGCGAGCGCGGCTCGCACCCGGTCTACCGGACGCCGCTCAGGCAATGGATGCTCCGCATCACCGCCTACGCCGACCGCCTGGCGGAGGATCTCCGCCTCCTCGACTGGCCTGAAGGGACGGTGGCGATGCAGCGCTCCTGGATCGGCCGCTCGGAAGGGGCGCTCATCACGTTCGAGGTCAAGGGATGGGGCAAGGGCGCGCTGAGCGTGTTCACGACCCGCCCCGACACGCTGATGGGCGTCACCTACGTCGTGCTCGCGCCCGAGCACCCGCTCACGACGTGGCTCACGAGCGCGGAGAGCGGCGCGTCCGAGCCGCGCCGCGAGGCGGTGCGCACGTACGTCGCGGCCGCGGCGGGCAAGAGCGATCGCGAGCGGCTCGCCGCGGCGGCGAGGGAGAAGACCGGCGTCGACACCGGCCTCGTCGCCGTCCACCCCATCACGGGCGTGGAGGTGCCGATCTGGGTCGCCGACTACGTGCTCGGCGGCTACGGCACCGGCGCCGTGATGGCGGTGCCGGGGCACGACGAGCGCGACTTCTCCTTTGCCCGCACCTACGGGCTGCCCATCGTCGAGGTCGTGAGCCCCGACGGCGCCCTGCACGACCAGATCGAGGCCGCCTACGTCGACCCGGGCGTCGCGGTCCGGAGCGGCGAGTTCGACGGGCTCGCGACGGAGGAGTGCAAGCGCGCGGTCATCGCGCGTCTCGAGGCGCTCGGGCAAGGCAAGCGCGAGGTGAACTACAAGCTGCGCGACTGGGTCTTCTCCCGCCAGCGCTACTGGGGCGAGCCGATCCCGATCTACTTCCCCGTCGAGCTCGCCGATCCGCAGGGTGATCCCAGGAAGGGCGCCGCGCACACGATCCGCTACGATCAACCGATCGCGGTCGACGAAGCCAGCCTCCCGATCGAGCTGCCGCCGCTCGCCGACTTCCGCCCTGGCGACGACCCTGCGGGCCCGCTGGCGCGCGCCGTCGACTGGCGCTTCTTTCAGCGGGACGGCAAGTGGTACGCGCGCGAGACGAACACGATGCCGCAGTGGGCGGGCTCGTGCTGGTACTACCTTCGCTTCCTCGATCCGCAGAACGACGCGGAGCCGTTCTCGGAGGCCGCGTACGACGCGTGGATGCCCGTCGACCTCTACGTCGGCGGCGCGGAGCACGGCGTGCTGCACCTCCTCTACGCGCGCTTCTGGCACAAGGTGCTCTACGACCTCGGCCACGTGAAGCACCCCGAGCCCTTCGCGAGGCTCGTCCATCAGGGGATGATCCTGGGCGAGGACAACGAGAAGATGTCGAAGTCGCGGGGCAACGTGATCAACCCCGACGACATCGTGCGGGCCCACGGCGCCGACGTGCTGCGGATGTACGAGATGTTCATGGGCCCGCTCGAGGCGGTGAAGCCCTGGCAGTCAGGGCAGATCCAGGGGGTGGTCCGATTCCGGGACCGCGTGTTCGCGACGTGCACGCGACCGCTCTCGGACGCGATGGACGACGCGACGAGCCGGCAGCTCCACAGGACGATCAAGAAGGTGACCGGCGACATCGAGGGGATGGCGTTCAACACCGCCATCTCCGCGATGATGGTCTTCGTAAACCACCTGAGCTCGCTGCCTTCGCCGCCGCGCGAGGCGGTCCTCCGGCTGATCCTCCTCGTCTCCCCGTTCGCGCCGCACCTCGCGGAGGAGCTGTGGCGGCTCACCGGCCACGAGCGTTCGCTCAGCTACGAGCCATGGCCCACCTACGACGAGGCCTTCTGCGTCGACGACGTCCTGGAGATCCCGGTGCAGGTGAACGGCAAGGTCCGCGGTCGCGTGATGCTGGCGAAGGTGGCATCGGAGGAGGAGGCACGAGCCGCCGCGCTCGGCCTGGAGAGCGTGGCCGCCCTCGCCGCGGGCAAGCAGCTGAAGAAGTTCATTTACGTCGCGGGGAAGATCGTGAACATCGTGGTCGGCTGACACTCCGGAGCCGCCCGGAGAGCTCCGGCGCTGCCGGGAGAAAACGAGCGCTCGCGGCGCGGCGACGTCGCGAACGGACGCGCGGGGTAGCCGCGCGAGGGAGGCGCTGCCGGCGCACGAGGCCCCGCGCCCGCGCCGCCTCCTCGCCACCGTCTCGCGCTCCAGCGCCTTGCGCTCGGTTCACGACAGCGTCGGGCGCTCGGGTGTACATGAGCCCGATCGGCGCGCTGACCGCATCCCTCACCACAGCGCAGCGGGGTGGGCTCCGCCAGCGCGTGAGCTTCCCCGGAAGCAATCCTCTCCTCCCTCGGAGAGCGCGGCGGTGCACAGCCCAGGCTGGCAGGTGCCGTGCAAAGGCGGCTGGCCGTGTGCCGGAACAGCACCGCATGGTGTACCCGAGCTGGCAGCCTCCTCCTCGCCGCCGCGCTGGCCGGCTGCGCTGGAGACGCGGACGAAGCTGACCTGCACGAGGAGGACGCGGCCGAGGCCGCGCTGGGGATCAAGGGAGGGTATCCAGACGCTGGAGACCGCGCGGTCGCCGGTCTCCTCATCACCGATCGCAGAGGGCGCGTCGCGCGGACCTGCTCGAGCACCGTGATCGCGCCCAACCTGGTGCTCACCGCGCAGCACTGCATCGCGGAAGCTCCCAAGCTCATCGCCTGCAAGACGGCGACGTTCGGTGAGCCGGTCGATGCCTCGCAGGTCTACGCCACGCTCGGCGGGGCCCTGTGGGCCGCGGACACGCCGTGGATCGGCGCGCGCGCGCTGCTCAGCCCGCCCGACGGCAACGCCGTCTGCGGGCGCGACGTCGCGCTCGTCGTGCTGTCCTCCCCGCTCGGCGGCAGCGAGGTCACGCCGCTCGCGCCCCGCCTCGATCGGCCGCCCGAGGAGAGCGAGGTCTACTCGGCGGTGGGCTTCGGCGACACGGAGGGCAGATCGCGCGGCGGCGGCGTCCGCAGGCGCCGCGATGGGCTCCACGTCGAGTGCGTCGGGTACGGGTGCGGAACGCAGGAGCGCGTCACAGGAGGCGAGTGGCGCGGAGAGAACGGCATCTGCAGCGGCGACTCGGGCGGACCGGCGCTCGACGTCGCGGGGCGGATCATCGGCGTGACGTCGCGCGGGCCGGCCGGCTGCGCCGATCCCATCTATGGTGGGCTCATCGCCCATCGCGACTGGCTCGTCACCGAGGCGAGGCGCGCCGCCGACGTCGGCGACTACGACCCGCCCTGGTGGGCCACGGCGTCGGACCCCGCGGAGCGCTTGCCTTCGCGCCGGCCGCTCGACGAGCGCTGGCTCTCGTGCGCGCACGGCCCCCTCGTCGGCTACGACAGCGGGGCCGCGGCGGCGCGCGCGCTGCTCGCGATGCTCGCGCTGCTCGCGCTGCAGCGAGCCAGAGCGTCCGCGCCGCCGACATGCCGCGCGCGCCGCACCCGCCGCGCACGCAGCGCGCGCGCCCCGTCGCAGAGCACGATTTCCGCCTGATCGAAGCTCCAGCGCACACCTCGCCTGCTAGGATGCGGGCGTCCTGCCCTGCGGAGTGTCCATGCCCATGTCGCCCAGCATCCGTCCGGCCGCGCTGCTCGCGGCGCTCGCGCTCGCCTCGCTTCCCATCGGCTGCGGCCCCACCTACGTGCGCGGCAATCAGGTCGAGGGGCTCGACGACGCGGCGATGAGCACGGGAATCGACAGGCGCGACATCGAGCAGCTCCTCCACGAGAACCTGACGTCCCTGATGGCCTCTCCGGTGGCCAAGGCGTGGGCGCACGACGGCTCGCGGCCCACGCTCGCCATCTATCCGCTGTCGAACCAGACGAGCGAGCACATCGACAGCCAGCTTCAGGCGCTCCTGTCCGAGATCGAGACGTACCTGGCCCAGGCGAGCCTCGTCACCGTGGTGACCGTCGAGCGCCAGCAGCAGATGGTCGCGGAGGTCGAGAAGCAGCACGGCGGCGGGTTCGATCCGAACCACATCGCCGAGTACAACCGCCAGCTCGGCGCGAAGTACTACCTCACCGGCAAGGTCTTCACCGCCGACGAGCGCACCGAGGACGAGCGCCGCGTCCAGTACTTCATGTTCATGCAGCTCATCGAGGTCGCCACGAGCGCGGTGGCCTGGCAGAACAGGGCGGCCTTCACCAAGGCGCTCATCCAGGAGTGATGCGCCGGCGGCACGCGACCCTCGCGGGGCGCAAGCGTGCGGCCCTGGCTCCTCTCGCGCTGCTCCTCGGCCTCTGGCAGGCCGCCTGCGGCGGACATGAAGATCGCGTGCGCACCGCGCTCCAGGCGCTCGATCGCGGCGCGCCCGCCGAGGCGGTGGCCGCGCTGAACGAGCAGCTCGAGGTCGAGACCGCGGCCCAGCTCCCGGCGCTCCGGGGCGACAACGCGCTCCTCCTGCTCGACCGCGGCAACATCCTCCTCAGCATGGACAGCTACCGGCTGTCCGCGCGCGATCTCGGGGCCGCGGACAAGTCGATCGACCTGCTCGACATGTCCCGCGGGGCCGCCCACGATCTCGGCAAATACCTCTTCTCGGACGACGTGGGCCCGTACAAGGCGCCTGCGTACGAGAAGCTGCTCATCAACACCATCAACATGATGAACTACCTGGCCCAGCGCGACCTCGGCGGGGCCAGGGTCGAGGCTCGCCGCCTCGCGATCATGCAGAGATACCTGCGCGATCACGAGGGCGAGACGGCGCTCCTCGGCCTCGGCAGCTACCTTGCGGGCCTCGCCTTCGAGAAGAGCGGCCAGGCTGACGAGGCGCTCCTCCACTACGACGACGCCCTCCGCCACGGGTCGTATCCGTCGCTCCGCCGCCCGCTCCGCGCGCTCACGCGCGGCGAGCCCAGGTCGCCCCGCATCGCCGCGTCGATCGAAGGTGAGGCCCCGCCGCCGCCCCTCGACGAGACCGGCGAGGCCGAGCTCATCGTCGTCGTCGGGTTCGGGCGCGTCCCGCAGAAGGTGCCGCAGCGCCTTCCGATCGGCCTCGCGCTCACGCTCGTGGCCAACGACATCAGCCCGACGGATCGCGCGCGGGCGAGCGAGCTCGCGGCGAAGGGGCTCGTGACCTGGGTCAACTACCCGACGCTCGCCCGGGGCAAGGGCGGCTATTCGATTCCGACGCTGCAGCTCGACGGGCGCCCCCAGCCGATGGAGCAGGCGCTCGACGTCGAGGCGCAGGTGCGCGCGGCCTGGAAGAAGAGCGAGGGGACCGTCATCCTGTCGGCCATCACGAGGACCGTCGCCCGCATCGCGGCCGGCGAAGCCGCGCAGGGCGCCACCGAGGCAGCTGCAGAGGACTCCGGGCCGCTGGGGCTGCTCGTCGGCCTGCTGACGAGCGCGACGCTGACCGCGCTCGACACGCCGGACACGCGCGGATGGTCGACGCTCCCCGCGCGCATCGCGATCGCGCGGACCCGCGTCCGCGCGGGCGCGCACGACGTGGTCGTCGGCGTCCGCGGCGAGTCGAGGCGCGCCCGGGTGAGCGTGGCCGCTGGCGGGTGGGCCTTCGTCCCGGTGATGGTCCTCCGCTGAGCGGCGCGCGCGGACGGGAGGGTTGCGGGCGCACCCCTCCCGCGGCAGTCTCCGCGCCGATGCGTAGCCCTCATCTCCGCGCCGTGCTGGTTCACGCGCTCTCGGCGTGCTCGCCCCTCGCGCTCCTCTGCGCGACCGCCTGCGGGACGCTCGCCACCTCGCCCTCCTGGGTCGGCGGCGGCCTCGCGGTCTCCGCGCCGATCCGGGCGGCCGAGGAGGACGCAGCGATCGAGCGGGAGCGCGCGCTGATCGCGAGTCAGCCCAAGCAGATCGGCGCGCGGCATCTCCTCGTCATGCACGAGGGCTCGAAGAGCAAGCCCGAGGGCCTCCGCCGCACGCGCGCCGAGGCCCGCGCGCGCGCGCAGGAAGCGCTCCTCAAGATCCGCGGCGGGGCGAGCTTCGAGGAGGCGGTCGCGGAGTACAGCGACGAGCCGGGCGCCGCCGAGCGCGGCGGGGATCTCGGGGTGTTCGAGCGCGGCATGATGGTGAAGGGCTTCTCCGACGCCGCCTTCGCCTTGAAGATCGGCGAGGTGAGCGAGATCATCGAGACGCCGTTCGGCTTCCACATCATCCAGCGCACCGAGTAGCGCCCGCTCCAGGTCGTCGCGCGCCGGCCGCGGGCTCGACGCCTCCGTCGGAGTCGCCTAGCGTGGCGCGCATGACGAGGACCGTCCGCGCTGCGCCGACCGCCGAGCACCGCCGCCTCGAGGAAGAGCGCGAGCGCCTCCTGCGCTGGAAGCACTGGGGCCCCTACCTGTCGGAGCGGGCCTGGGGCACGGTGCGCGAGGACTACAGCGCGAACGGGGACGCGTGGGCGCACTTCCCTCACGATCATGCCCGGAGCCGCGCCTACCGCTGGAACGAGGACGGGCTCGGCGGCGTCTGTGACCGACACCAGATCTTGTGTCTCGCCGTCGCCGTCTGGAACGAGCGGGATCCGATCCTGAAGGAGCGGGCCTTCGGCCTGACCGGGCCGGAAGGCAACCACGGCGAGGACGTCAAGGAGATCTACTACTACGAGGACGCGACGCCGACCTCCAGCTACCTGCGCTATCTCTACCGGTACCCGCAGCGGCCGTTCCCCTACGAGGCGCTCGTCGCCGCCGCGCGCGACCGCGGACTCTCGAAGGGCGAGGCCGATCTCCCCGATCTCGGCGCCTTCGACGGGGATCGTTACTTCGACGTCTTCGTCGAGTACGCGAAGCGGAGCCCGAGCGACATCCTGATGGTCATCACCGTGGTGAACCGCGGCCCGGAGGCCGCGCCGATCCACGTGCTCCCGCACCTCTGGTTCCGCAACACATGGTCCTGGACCGAGCCTCCGGGTCCGGTCCCGGAGATCCGGGCCATGGAGACCGACGCCGGTCATGTGATGCTGCGCGCGGCGCACCCCGAGCACGGCGCACATCACCTGTACATCGAGGGCGGCCCGGAGCTGCTCTTCACCAACAACGAGACGAACCGCGAGCGGCTCTATGGCGCCCCTTCGCGGACACCGTACGTCAAGGACGCGTTCCATCACCGGGTCGTCCACGGCGACGAGGCGCGGGTGAACCCCGAGCGCCGCGGCACGAAGGCCGCGAGCTGGCATCGCTTCGAGGTGCCGGCCGGCGGGAGCCGGCGGATCCTGCTCCGGCTCGCGCCTGAGCCGGTGGAGTGCCCGTTCGACGGCGCGGACGAGCTCCTGGAGGCGCGGCGCAGGGAAGCGGACGAGTACTATCTCGCCGTCCAGGGCCCTGCCCTGTCCGACGATCGCCGCGCCATCCAGCGTCAGGCGGCGGCGGGGCTGTTCTGGACGATGCAGTTCTACCACTACGACGTCGACACCTGGCTCCGCGGCGACGCGCACGCGCCGCCGCCCGAGCGGCTGAGCGGCCGAAACGCCCACTGGCGGCACGTCTCCGTCGCCGATGTCCTCTCCATGCCCGACGCGTGGGAGTACCCCTGGTTCGCGGCGTGGGATCTCGCCTTCCACGCGGTCGCGCTGGCCTCGCTCGACATCGACCTCGCGAAGGCCCAGCTGAAGATGATGGTCAAGGAGTGGTACCAGCACCCGAACGGGCAGCTGCCTGCCTACGAGTGGGAGTTCTCGGATCTGAACCCCCCGGTGCATGCCTGGGCGACCTACCAGATCTACAAGATCGAGCGGAAGCAGCGGGGCGAGGGCGATCGGGTGTTCCTGGAGCGGGTGTTCCACAAGCTCCTCATCAACTTCGCCTGGTGGGTCAACAAGCGCGACGCCGAGGGGCACAACGTCTTCGAGGGCGGGTTCCTCGGCCTCGACAACATCTCGCTCTTCGATCGCAGCGAGCGGCTCGCGCCCGGGATGCGCCTGGAGCAGGCGGACGCCACGGCGTGGATGGCGATGTACTGCCTCGACCTCATGCGCATCGCGCTGGAGCTCGCGCTCGACAACTCCGCGTACGAGGATCTCGCCAGCAAGTTCTTCGAGCACTTCTTGCGGATCGCGCACGCGCTCCACCACACGGCGGACGGCCGGCTGCCGCTCTGGTCCGAGGAGGACGGCTTCTACTTCGACATCCTCATCGCCGGAGGGAAGCCGCGGCACGTGAAGATCCGATCGGCCGTCGGCCTCATCCCGCTCTGCGCGGTGCACGTGATCACCCCCGAGATCTACGGCAAGCTCGCGAACTTCCGGCGCCGGACCGAGTGGTTCCTCCGCAAGAACCCCGCGCTGGCCGAGGCGATCACCGTACGTCCAGACGGCCGCCAGGTGCTCTCCGCGGTGCCGCCGGGGCGCCTCGAGCGGGTGCTCGCGCACCTGTTCGACGAGGACAAGCTCCTCTCGCCGTTCGGCCCGCGCTCGCTCTCCAAGGAGCACGCGGCCGCGCCCGTCTCGCTCGGGATCGAGCCCTGCGACGCGCAGTACACGGTCGGCTACGAGCCGGGCGAGTCGATCACGCGCATGAAGGGCGGCAACTCCAACTGGCGCGGCCCGATCTGGTTCCCGCTCGGCTACCTGCTCTACCGCTCGCTGCTCCGGCTCGACCACGGCTTCGGCGACGTGCTCACGATCCCGTCGCTCGGCGGCCACGGCCCTCGCACGCTCCGCGACGGAGCGCACGAGATCGCGCGCCGGCTGATCGCGATCTTCGAGCGCGACCGCGAGGGGCGCCGCCCTGTCTACGGCGAGCACCCCCTCTTCCAGCGCGATCCTCGATTCCGAGATCGCCTGTTTTTCTTCGAGTACTTCCACGGCGACACCGGCGCTGGGCTCGGCGCCTCGCACCAGACCGGCTGGACTGCCCTCGTGGGCGACCTGATCCTACGCACGGAACGGCACAACCACCCGCGTTCGTAGCGCACCGCACATAGCGTTCGGCTCATCACCGGCTCGTACCGGATCCGTGCTAGGAGGGCGCCTGTGTCGCTGGCGTTCGGCGTCTCGCTCCTCGCGTTGGCCGTCATGCTGGGCGGCATTGCGGCGATGTTCCGTCACCGGAGCGAGGGCGCGATGTCTGCGTTGCGGACGTTCGCCCTCGTCGGTGCGGCGTCGATCGCGCTGCTTCACCTGCTCCCGGAGGCGGTCGGCGAGATCGGCTGGCTCGCGTTGTTCGCGGCGGCGTCTGGCTTCCTGGCGCCGGCCGTGCTGGAGCGCCTGGTGCTCGGGGAGGCTGGGGCTCACCGGACGCCGACGATGGCGCTCTCGATGGGGTACGCCGCGGTGCTCGCGCATCAGTTCGGCGAGGGCGCGGCGGTGGCGTCGCTCTCACGGGTGGGACAGCTCTCGCTCCCTGTCGTGCTCGTGATCGCTGCGCACACGGTGCCGCTCGCCATGGTGGTGGCCATTCAGGTCCTCGAGGTGAAAGCCGATACCGGCGGCAAGCGCGCCATGAGCGCTGCGCTCGCGGGCATTGCGCTCGCCACGGTGGTCGGCGCCTTCGCGACGCGGCTTGTCGACCTGGAGCACCTCGAGGTGATCGAGCCCTGGTTGCTCTCCGCGGTCGCGGGCCTCCTCTTGCACGCGCTCTCGCACGAGGCGATCGCAAGCGGCCCGGCGACGCCTCTGAGCCGCGCCGGCGAAGCCATGGGCGGCCTGCTCGGCCTTTTCCTCGCGACGATCGGGATCGACGAGGAGGAATGGGTGCAAAAGATCCCGTTCGCACTCCAGGTCGCCGCCCTGTCCGTCCTTGCGGGGCTCATCCTCCTGCGCAGCTGCGGCCCGAGGCGCGCCACCGAGCGCCCGCACTGAGCGTCGCCACCTGACGGCACCCACGTCCCGACGCCGTAACGGCACGCTCCCGCCACCGCCTCGCTCCCCGCCTCGACGGCCCAGATCTGACGGCGGCCAGCACGAATTCGCTGTAAAGGCGATGCCTTCAACGAAGCCGTCTTGCCGAACCGTAGGCTCCTGGCGAGGGTACTCGTTGGCCGGCGCCGCGCGGGCGGATGTCTGAGCCCGATCGACGTTCTGTCTCCGGCGTGCGCAGCGCCCCGGAGACAGAGCGTCCCAGGCGAGCTCGGCCCTCGCGGCGCCGCCCGACGAGCACCCTCGCCGGGGGCCGGCCAGCACGGAACGCGCTCCACGCGGCCACCGGCGTCCCCGGGGCGGCCTGAAGGCCGCAACGCGCGCCCGGAGCTCGAAGCACAATGGACAAAAAAAAACCTGCGCACGGCTCTCACCGTGCGCAGGTTCGAAGAAAATCCCGGCGGCGTCCTACTCTCCCACCAGGTTGCCCTGGCAGTACCATCGGCTCCAAGAAGCTTAACTTCCGAGTTCGGTATGGGATCGGGTGTGACCTTCTCGATATCACCACCGGAAACTTGTGGGTGCGTCCAATCGGAACCCTGCGGAGCCCGCTCTCGCGGTGCTCTACGTTATGTTTACGCAGGGCCAGCTGTGTCACGCTGCTCGTCACCCGAACTCCGGGCGCGACGCTTCGATGTTTGCCTTAGAAGTATGGTCAAGCCGCACGACCTATTAGTACCGGTTAGCTCCGCCGATTGCTCGGCTTCCACACCCGGCCTATCAACCTCGTGGTCTACGAGGGGTCTTTAGGGGCCTTGCGGCCCGGGACACCTAGTCTTGAGGCCGGCTTCCCGCTTAGATGCTTTCAGCGGTTATCCGTTCCGTACATGGCTACCCGGCTATGCCCTTGGCAGGACAACCGAAACACCAGAGGTACGTCCACCCAGGTCCTCTCGTACTATGGGCAGCTCCTCTCAAGTGTCCTACGCCCACGGCAGATAGGGACCAAACTGTCTCACGACGTTTTAAACCCAGCTCGCGTACCGCTTTAATCGGCGAACAGCCGAACCCTTGGGACCTGCTCCAGCCCCAGGATGCGATGGGCCGACATCGAGGTGCCAAACCGCGCCGCCGATATGAACTCTCAGGCGCGATCAGCCTGTTATCCCCAGAGTACCTTTTATCCGATGAGCGATGGCCCTTCCATACAGAACCACCGGATCACTAACGCCTGCTTTCGCACCTGTTCGACCTGTCGGTCTCACAGTTAAGCTCCCTTGTGCGTTTGCACTCTACGCCTGGTTTCCAATCAGGCTGAGGGAACCTTCGCACGCCTCCGTTACTTTTTAGGAGGCGACCGCCCCAGTCAAACTGCCCACCAGGCAGTGTCCCCGACCCAGTTCATGGGCCCAGGTTAGATTTCCAGAATACCCAGGGTGGTATTTCAACGTTGGCTCAGCC